>NZ_CP120210.1:0-4800000 GCF_029369745.1 Amycolatopsis sp. QT-25 | reverse complement strand
GAGGCACGCTGACGTTCGAAGGCCGCCCGATCCCCGCCGCGGCGGGGAAACGAACGAAGGAAACCCGCCGCGAGCTCCAGTACGTCTTCCAGAACCCCTATGGTTCGCTCAGCCCCCGTCGCAGCGTGGAAAACAGCCTGGCCGTGCCGCTCCAGCACTATTTCGGCACGACCAAGCGCGAGGCGAGACAGCGGGTGCGTGAAGCACTCGAACGAGTCGAGATACCGGCGCGGTTCGCCGGGCACCATCCGGCCGAACTGTCCGGAGGGCAACGCCAGCGTGTCGCGATCGCCCGTGCCTTGGTGTGCGAGCCGAAACTCCTCATCTGCGACGAGGTGACGTCCGCGCTCGACGTGTCGGTACAGGCGTCCGTCGTGGAACTGCTGCGTTCGCTGCTGAGCGAAGGCTTGTCCATGATCTTCGTGACCCACGACCTGGCAGTGGTCCGAAGCATCACGGACAATGTCGTGGTACTCAGTCAGGGGCGGGTCGTGGAGTCGGGCACGACCGAATCCGTACTCACGAAACCGGCGCACCCCTACACCCGGAGCCTGCTGGCAGCCACGCTCGAAGTGCCCATGATGACGTGATCCGTCCCGGCTCTGCCGTACGGACTCCGGATGCGGAAGCTCGGGTTTCGCTGTGAAGGCAGACGACAACACGTGTGGTGGGCGGACCACGCCTCCGTCGTCGAGGTGCCGGTGGCGCGTACGGCCGGTGCAATCGATCCAGTGTTCGGTGCGGGTGAAGGCTTCGGCCGTGTGGACCGTCCTCGCCGTCGACGTGCGGGAATTCGGTGAGCGCCCCGCACCGGGTGGCCGGCCGTGCACCATACCCGTCCCTATCCGGGCCGGCCACGGAACCGGTCCGTTGCCTCCAGCAACGCGGCCAGGACGCCGGGCTCGTCGTACACGTGCCCGGCGTCCGGCACGATCACCAGGTCAGCCTCCGGCCATGCCTTGTGCAGATCCCACGCGGAGACCACGGGGGTGGCAACGTCGTACCGCCCCTGCACGATCACGCCCGGAATGTGGGTCAAGACACCGGCGTCCCGGATCAGCTGGCCCTCTTCGAGCCATCCGTTGTGCACGAAATAGTGGTTCTCGATGCGCGCGAACGCCAGCGCGTACTCGGGTACGGCGAAATCCGCCACCAGTTCCGGCCGGGGGAGCAGGGTCCCCGTCGCGCCCTCCCAGGTACTCCACGCGACGGCGGCGGGCCCGTGCACCGCGGGGTCGGGGTCGGCGAGCAGCTTCGCGTACAGTTCGACGGGATCGCCGTCGAGCCCGGCGATCGGCGCCGTGAACTTCTCCCACAGGTCCGGGAAGACGTTCGCCGCGCCACCCCGGTAATACCAGTCCACTTCGGACGAACGCAGTGTGAAAACCCCGCGCAGCACCAACTCCGTTACCCGTTCCGGGTGCTTTTCGGCGTACGCCAACGCCAGCGTCGACCCCCAGGACCCGCCGAACACCTGCCACCGCGGGATGTCCAGCGACTCCCGCAGGCGTTCCATGTCGTCGACGAGATGCCAGGTCGTGTTCGACGAAAGATCGCCCGACGCCGACGCGTGCGGCAGTGACCGCCCGCACCCGCGCTGGTCGAACAGGACGATCCGATAGGCGGCCGGGTCGAACAGCCGGCGGTGCGACGGTGAGCAGCCGCCGCCGGGGCCGCCGTGCAGGAACACCACAGGTTTGCCGTCGGGGTTCCCGCATTCCTCCCAGTACACAAGGTTGCCGTCACCGGTGTCCAAGTGGCCCGACACGGTGGGTTCGATTTCCGGATACATGAACCCATCTTCGGACACATGGCGCGTTCATGGAGTGGACATCGACCACGGGCCGTTCGCTCGGCAGCTCACCCACGACACTGCGCGCCCGGAGTCCGGGTTTCGACCGGCCCGCCGTCAGGCGCGACTACTGGCGATCAGCGTACGTGAACAGAACAGAGCACACGACGGGATCTCGGGCGCTACTCGGCTGGTGGGCAACCCCCCGCGCGACGGTCGGCGATCTGTGACCTCCGCGGTCACTCAGGAGAGCGGCAGCCCCGATTCCAGCGGCGTACCGGTCCGCTGCCGGGGGCGCAGCGCTATCTCGCTGCCCAGGAAAAGGTCGGTGCAGGAGTCGCCCGATCGAAGGAGACCGGTCGGCGTCGTATCGACGAGAAGGCGGAAGTCCCGGTTCAGATGTGCCTGATCGGTGTAGCCGCAAAGTTGGGCGACGGTGGACAAGGGAGGCGGGTTCCTGCCGGTGATGAGCCTGATCGCCGAGTGGCAGCGTGCGACGCGCGCGACCGTCTTGGGCGACAGTCCGATCTCCCGGTGGAAGCCGGTGGCCAGGTGCTGCCTGCTCACTCCCGCCCGGTTCGCCAGTTCGGTGATTCTGACGTTGCCCTGCGACAGAGTCAGACTTCGCCAGCTGCCCTCGAGCGCCTTGGACAGCATGGGGCCGTCCAGGAGTCTCTTCGCCAACCAGCGATCCAGGATACGAAACCGGCCCTCGACGGTCTCCGTCTCCCACAACCGTTCCGTGAGCCGACGGGCGTCTTCGCCCAAGAGGTCCGCCATGCCCACCCTGGCGGTTCCGAGTTCACTCAGCGGGATACCGAACAGCGCCCGCGCACCGAGAGGGGTCAGCTCGACGATGACTCCCTCTTCGTGTCCGAGTCTTTCGTACGAGATCGGACCACCGGTCATCCCCGTGACCGGCGAGATCGCCGTGAAGGGGGAATCCAGCCGTGCACGCCGGATTCCCGGTGCCAGGTCGATGATGACGAGGATCGAGTTCAGCGCGGCCACCGTGCGGACCATCGAGACACCGGTCGTGCGCCGATAGGCCAGATAGAAATTGACCCAGCGACCCAATCGCCGGTTCGGGCGCCGGGTGTGCCATGACTGGCCGGCTGAGGTCGTCGCAGCGTTGTCCCGCACCTCGGTTCCCCCTGTCCTCCCGCGATGCCGCGGGCGACGACCGCACGTTCCGTCTCCGTGCACAGTATCGCCGTTGCCGAGTCCGCTCATCGGTCATTTCCGGGCAGTGCGAAGGCAGCACCGGCCTCCAGGCCCATCGCGCCGATACGAGCTGTCGAACTCCCGAACGCGATCAACGTTCGGGAGTTCGTGGCAGCCCGGGGCAACGGTCAACAGACCAACACGTGCCAGACGGGGGTCCAGTCCATGTCGTCATAGAAATCGTAGGCGTAGGAGGCTCGTACGACGGAGCCGTCGGCCCTTTTGAACGCGGTGTAGGTGTTGTCGGTCTGACTGTTCTCAAAGCCGCCGCGGCCGACCCAGTTGGGGAGCGGATATGTCCCACAGCGATAGTAGTTGATCTTGTCGAAGCCGTTGTCGTACTTCCAGGTGCACAGCCAACCGTGTCGGCATGCCTGGCGTTCCGTGTCCCCGACCGTCAGTTCGCCGCCGGGGATGGCGAGCCTTCCCGGTGCCACTTGGCGGCTGTCGGGGATTGCCGCCAGATACCGGTCGACCCGCTCCTGGATTTGCCTGGCTTTCACGGCTCCGACGTCCGCCGATGCCGGAGCCGCCGGGAAGAGTACCGCGGTCGTCGTCAATGCCGCGAGAACTGTTGCAAATCGAGTACGCCACGATGTGGTCCTGAACACGGTTCCTCCAGTCGTTGCACGGCCCTTATTTCAGGAAGCATTCGGTGAGGTCTTTGAACTCGTCTTTGAGTGAATCGTCCGTGTCTTCCAGTGCACGGTCGATGTAGCAGAAAGGCCCGTCCTTGAGCTTCTTGACGCCGCCCCAGACCTTCTTGGCGATATTCTTGATCGACAGCGCTCCGGTGGCGTCGCTGTTGTTGATCGGATCGCAGGTCGCGTAGTTGTAGGCGTTTCGCTCCTGACGGGTGGGGTCCGGCTGAGTGAAGCGCCCCCAGTCGGGCTTGTAGTTCCGGTAGCCGAGCAGAAGTTCGCCGCGCTGTGTCTGGTATTGCCCGAGGTAGCGCAGCTTGTTCGCGGACGCGGCGACGCCGCTGGTGCTCGAGGCACCGTAGGGGGTGTAGGTGTAGTTCGCGGTGACGGCCCCCGTGGTGTCGACCAGACCGAGGACCGTGCCCTGGTAGTCGGTGATGGCGTTGTAACGAGCGCCGGTGCCGGTCCGGACCGTGATCACGCTGCCTCCGGGATCACGGCTGTACGTGGTGGTCGAGCCGTTTTCCTTGACCCACATCGGGCCAAGGGCGGTCTGCCCGAAGACGTGTGTGCTGGTGGTCGCGCCGGTCTTCTCGGTGATGGACCGCGGCTGGGTCTGGTCGATGCCGTCGTAGGCGGCCCGATAGGTCTCGGTGGCACCGGAACTCGCCCGCACGAGCTGGTTGGTCGGGCTGTAGGTGTAGGTTTCGGCCGGATTGGTGCGGCCGGTGAGGTTACCCGCGCCGTCGAAGCCGTTGACGGAGTTCCCGGCTTGGGTGGGCTGATTGGCCGCGTTGACGGTGAACGGGGTTCCCGCCAGGTTCGTCAGGTTGCTCGCCAGGTCGTAGCCGTATGTTTCCGGGCCGGCTTGGGTCATCCGCCGAAGCGGATCGTAGCCGTAGGGCGTGGTGACTCCCGCGATCGTCTTCGACTGAAGCTGGTCGCTGTCCGCGCCACCGGAGGTGATGTAGCTGTACGTCGCCTTGAACGTTTCGGTGTTCGCGGTGTTCTTCACCGTGATGCCGGTCTGGCGGCCGGAGTTGTCATAGGTGATCGTCTGGGTCCCCGCTCCCGGCCACTGGATCGCGGTGCGGCGGTCGGCGTCGTCGTAGGTGAACGTGGTGTCCTGGACACCGGGATCGGTCATCTTGACGAGGCGGTTCGCGGCGTCGTAGTAGAACAGCAGTGGCTGACCGGTTTCGCTGGTCCACACGTTGTCGAGGTTGCCCGCTTCGTCGTAGTCGTAGGTGACGTGCTCGTTACCGGTTCCTTCGGTCCGTTCGGCGGTCTTGACTTGGTTACCAACGGGGTATCGGTCCCAGGAGTAGTAGATGTTCCAGGTCGGCGCGATCTTCCAGATCACGTTGCCCTGGTGGTCGTACCAGATCTCGAGCAAGGTCTTGTCGCCGTCGGAGTCGTCGGTGACCCGTACGACGCGGTCGAACTTGTCGTAGTCGTAGCCGATCTTGCGCCCGCGACCGTCGGTGACCTGCACGATCCGCGAAAGCGCGTCGTAGTGATAGCCGGTGGCTCCCAACGGCGCGGGTTCCGTCACCGACGTCAGGTTTCCGGCCGCGTCGTAGCCGTAACTCGTGATGTTGCCGTTGCCGTCCTTCGCCGTGGCGAGTGTGCCTTTCGGATAGTTGTAGGTGCGCACGTCCAGCTCGGCGGTCAGCCCACCGGCCGAGCGGACCTTCGTCAGGTTGCCGGGTCCGTCGTACTCGTGGACGAGTTCCCGCCCTGCCGGGTCTTTCAGTGACGTGGGGGAGTGTGCGTGCGCGACGTCGGTGTAGCCGATGGTGTTCTTCGCGCCGGTCGGCAGTTCGGTGCCGACGAGGTTGTTGAGCGGGTCGTAGAGGCGCTTGCCGCTGTTGCCCATGCTGTCGGTCGTGGACTGGACGTCGCTGTTGGCGCTCCAGGACCGCGACTGCTCATGCCCGAGCGCGTCGACGGCCTTCACCTGGCGGCCCTCAGTGTCGAAGTGATAAGTGGTCGCGTTGCCCTTCGGGTCCCGTGCCACGGTTCGGCCGCTCTGGTAGTCGAAAGTCGTGTCCAAGGACTTGGCGCTGTGGGGAACCGAAACCTTGGTGACCCGGTCGGCGCCGTCGTAGGCGAAGCGGTAGAAGTTACCGGACGGGTCGGTGATCGACACCAGGTTGGAGGCCGCGTCCCATTCGAGTGTGACCGTGTGCCCGTTACGGTCGGCAAAGGACACCAATTGGCCTTGTCCGTCGTACTCGTAGGTTCCCACGTCGGCACCGGTCGGGTCGATGATCCGTTTCACCAGGCCTTGGGTGTCGCTCGCTACCGTGGTGACCCGTCCCTGCGAGTCCGTGATCGACGCGAGCGTTCCGTTGGGGTGATAGGTGTAGCCGTTGGCGTTGCCGTTGCGGTCGGCTTGTGAGGTCAGCCAGCCCTGGGCGGTGAACCGCCATTTCTCTTCCGAGGAGTCGAAGGTCAGCGTGAAGGTGCCGTCGCTTTCCTTGCGCAGCTGAGCGTTCATCCCGTTCGGTGTGGTGTACCCGCCGCCGGACTTCGGCACATAGGTGGCACAGTAGTTGCTGGGGCCGTGCAGGATCACGTTGTTGCCGGAAAGTTCCAGGCCGACGTCGGCGCCGACCGACATTGTCGTGCCGAGCCCGAACGAGCCACGATTCGGCACCAGGTTGTTGTAGACATGGCTGACCGCCAGGTTGAGGCCGGTGCCGTTGAGGGTGAAGTCGTCCTGGGTGACCACCAGGTTCCCGCTGGAGAGGTTGACCAGGATCTCCATCCGGTCGCTGACCTTGAACCGCTCGAATGGATAGAACGGGCGAATTCCCGTCCGGTCGCCGCAGGAGGCCAGCCCGGATGCCTGTTTGTCGGCTCGGAGCCGGGACGCGCGAGACGTCCAATCGCTCGCGGGTGGTGAGCCGCCGTCAGGTGTCCGGTCGACCGCGGAGCCGGGATGCCATGCCTGATTCACGGCTGGACGCGGTGGTTTCGCGGTGAACTGTGTGAGGGCGCTCGCCGGGGCGGTGATTCCGCTCGCCGCCAGGACGACCGCGCCCGCGATCGCGAAGATTCCGCGCAGCCGCCATCGATGAAAGCGTCTTGAATCCATGGAATGAAGTGGCCTCTCTGTGATGCTCGCCCCGGACGACGCCCCCTGGCGTCCAAACACCTTGCGGACGCTACGCAGCCGAAACGCTCGTGTTCCAGGCGATCGAGGCAACATCACCCGGTCAGCCCACGGGAGCGACGGGCCGGGTGTCCCTGATTCTCACATCTGGCGTCGATCTGACATTTTTCCAATACGGGGCCTTGGCCGACCACTATCCTGCGCCGTGTCACGAGAATTCGTGGACTTGGACGACACTTCCCTCGCTGATCGAATTCGATGCGGATTCGCCGGCGTGTGGACAGTACGGCCGCGGTTTCCGTCGTCGTGGTCCGGGCACGCCGGGATGAGGCGACGGCATCGGGGCACGACCACGTGGTCCGATCGGCAGGCCGAATGATCTGACATTTCGTCGCGACGCCCGGCTGATCACCACCCATCGTGACGGCAAAGCTGCTTTGCATGGGTGGATGCCACCCGGCGTCGATCTGATCGCCGCTCCGACCGCCGGGCCTGTGCATCGCAGCGGCGTGGTCACGGGGTGACGCGACCGGTCGGTGCGGAGTTACCGCACAGGGTCACGCTGAGCGAGGACGACGGCGGTGCGGAGCAGCTCGGCGGTGAGTCCGGCGCGGGCGTCCCAGTGTCGAGTCCGGAGGTATTCCGAGTCGTTTCGGGACTATAGGGGATTCGAGTGGCGATTCGTGTTCTAGTGCGGGGTGAGGCGAATGTGTCGTGTTGGAGGCCTTCACGACCACCAAGCCGGCTGCGCGGAGCGACCGCGCGCCCCGCGACACGACAGGTTCGACTTACTTTTCCACAGAACGCTCATTGTCCCTCACAAACCCTGGCGAATGACTCAAATCGGGCATCAAAGGGAGGGGATGATTCCTTTGTGGACAGTTCAGGCCGAGATCGGTCTGTGTCCGGCTCGCGTCCCGGAAAACCTTCCATGTAATCAACGAGACAACCGTGCGACAGGACACGTTCGCCCTGTCCTTACCTCACGCCAGTCACAGCCGCGCCACCGCGGAGCACGCGGAGAAGGCTCGCTCAGACACGCCGCCCAGGTCGTGTCGGCAACGACAGGAAGCAAGGTCGCATGATCAACTCGCGCTACGTGGCATCGACCTTGGATCAGGAACGGCATTTGGCGAGCACCAGGCCTGCCGCACACGGAGTAGGCCGACACCGGCGGCGCGGCCGCTTGCTTGCGCGGCTTACGGTCGTCGCCGTCACTGATTCACTCCACGGCAACGGTGGCGGACGGCCCTCTTCGGGTCACCTCGTGAAGGTCAAAAGAGCTCCAGCGCCCGGACGATGAAGAAGCCTGCGATGCCGACCACCACGAACCCGATCATGATCAGTGTGATGATCAGCCCGGCCCGCGAAGGCATCGGCTGGGGGTGTGACAGACCGGACGTCTGCCCCGCGTCGGGCGGGGTGTCGCCGGGCGTGACGGAGCCACCCGCCTCGAGGCCAGGTGCGTCCTCAGGTTCAGGACCAGGCGCTGTCATCGCGATCACGGCCTTCCGTCGAGTAGTGCGTGCCGTACAACATTCCAAGACGGCCGGTGAGCCGCCGCATCCGGTCGAGCCCGCCGCCGGCACGGTGAGTTCCTTGCCGCGACCCCGGCCACGGCCCCGGTTTTCGACCGGGACGACTTGGTCGTGGGAAGTACCCACCTTGCTGTGGTGAAATGTGTGCTGGATAGGTGGTACCCCGTCGGCCCGTGGTGAAACGGACGCGCATCGACGCCTGTGATGGCCGGTTTGCTCACCGGCTCAGCTGCGCCCGAATCGCCGGTACGGTTCGGTGAGGAATCGGTCCCGGCGCAGCGCCGGGCTGGGCAGTGCTTCGGTTCCTGCCAAGCCGCGGAGTTGGTCCCGTGCCGCGTCCGAGCTTGTCCTCTGTGGAACCCAGCCGAGCGTCTCGCGCGCCCGTGTCGTCTCGACCAAGGGTGATTCGGTGCCCACGTCGTACCATCCCGGAGACAAACGCAGCAGCCGCATCCGCCACAGCACCGCGACCAGGCCGCGCAGCAGTCGAGAAGGAACCGGCAGGGCGCGGCTTTCCGCCACGGCGGCGAGATCCTCGATGGTGACCGTGTCGGCGGCGATGTTGAACGCTCCTGGCGCGCGTCGCCGGAGAATCCGGACGATCGCGTCGCCGAGATCGTCCGCGTGAACCAATTGGACTCGAAAGTGCGCGGGAAGGGGAAGGACGGGAAAGCGACCGGAACTCAGGAGACCGAGCAGCCACTCCGGCACGATGGGGTCGAAGAAGAGCGCGCGGAAACTCGCTGCCGCGCCACTCTGGGTGACCAAGGTGGGCCGCACACTGGACACGGTGATCTCCGGGTGCTCGGCGGTGAAGCGTTCCACCATGCGCTCGGCTTCGGCTTTCCCGGTGCCGTAGCGCGAAGTGGGGATGCCGGTGGTGGCCCACGTTTCGTCGACCGGTTCGGTGGCGCCGGGTGCGTAGGCGCCGATCGAGGACCCGTGGACGAGGTGTGTGACGCCCGCGGAGTGCGCCGCGTCCAGGACGGCGCGGGTTCCTTTGTAGTTGGTTCGGTGCAGTTGTTCGCCATCACGCACTGGCTGGAACGCCCAGGCCAGATGGACCACGGCGTCCGCCTTGTCGAATGCCGTGCGCAGTTGATCGTGAGCCGTATCCGCGCCGAGGTCGATCGGATGCCAGGTGACGCGGTCATACGGTGGTGCCGAGATCGGGGGGCGGCGGCAGATGCCGACGATGTCGTGGTCCTCGGTGTCGGCGGACAAGGCCCGCAGTAACCCGGTGCCGACATTGCCGGAGGCGCCGGTGATGGCGATGCGCATCGTTTCTCCTCAAGAAGTTGTCCGGACGTACGGGTTTCATCCCGAAGCGGCGTCGATGATCGTGAGATTCCACCCCCGCGCGACGGGTCTGCGGCGGGGGACGGTCACCGCGTCGGCCGGGTAGCGCAGCAGGTCTTCCAGACGTTCGCCGATGCGGCGGTAGAACCGAAGCTGGGTGCGCCGTCCGAACACCGCCCAGCCCATCCGCAGCACGGGATGAAGGGCCGGGCTGACTTGCGAATAGCTGGTCGCGGTGAACTCGACCTCACCGGTCGAGTGGTGCTTGACCACGGCGTAGTCCACCCGGCCGCGCTCGAGGTGCCCGTCCAGGGTGTCGTAGCTCCATCCCCATGCCGTCCGCTCTTCGCCGCGCTCGTCGAGCAGAGCGGTGATGCGAACGCCCATCAGGAACCGCAGGCCGAGAAAACGGCCCTCCAGCAGCATATTTCGCTCGGCGAGGTCGGTGCCGGACCGGTAGTGGGCGTTGATCAATTCGGGAGGGGTGAATTCATAGTCACGGACCAACGCCCGCGCCCGCGACCACAGCCCGGACTCGGTCGGCGGGCCCGGTTCCTCGAACCCCAGGACATGGCGATGCCGGTCGAAGTTCCAGTCGGGCCGAGCGACTTCACCGCGGTCGTAATTGATCCGCCGTGCGCCGAGATCGGCCAGCACCGCGAACGGGTCGGCGTCACGGCCGCGGGTGATGCGCATCGAACCTCCTTCGCCGGTGGCCGGCTGCTTGCGGCTGCCGCGTAGTTCGGATGGAGAGAACACCGGCGGGGCCGGATACCGCAGTCCAGATGGCCCTCTCCTGCGGCATCCGGCCCCGGGCGCGGCGGCCGGCTGTCCGGCCGCCGTATTCCTCGCCGTGCCTACGGACTACGAACGCAGGCGGCGAGGCGCTGGTGGCATATCGGGCTCACTCGATCGGCTCCCTCTCCGGGCCGTTCCGTCGAGCCGTCCGGTGATCGGGTAGCGGTTCCCCCGGGAAGCCCGCACCGGTCAGTGCGCACTGACCCGCGTACGAACGACTCCAGGCCGATCCGAAACAGCGTCGTCCCGCAGTGACAGGATCCAGCCGTCTCCGACCAGGCGATGCGGCCCTCAGCGTCCTGCTCCAGCGTGGTGGCGTCGAACCGGGTCCACTGAGGAGACACCGCGTATGACGGTGCCTCGACTCTCGCGGTGGCGCTGATGGCGTTCACGGGGGCCTCTTCTTCATCGGCGGGGCATGTCTGAGGTCTACCCGCCGGAAAGGCGGCAAAACCCGCAGAGGCCGAAAAATCGTCGCGGAAACGATTCACTCGAATGGGTCGTAAGCCGACACCGTCGAGGCAGGCAGCGCTCCGGTCGATGCTGTGGGCTTGTCACCCGGCCGCGGGTCGACGATGTCACCTGGTGGTTTCCCCAAAATCGATGCGGAAGCGTATGGAGAGATGCTGGTCGTCCGGGTCGAACGAAGTACACCTTCAGGTCGTTCGGCCAGGCATCCCGAAGCGTTGCGCGAGCGATTCGCTTCGGCCATCATGGGGCCGTATGCCGCGAAGCGGAGGACGCGGCTGGGCGGGGGAGCGGCCACGGCCAGGCCAGTCGATGGTGGGAAAGTGACGACGGATCCGATACTGAGGGTGGCCGACCGGCGATCCTGGTGGACGACGGGACAGCTCGCGGTTCTTCTCGGTGTGCCGCCGGTCGTCCTGCGAACCTGGGACAACCGCCACGGGCTCGGACCCGCCCGCCGTTCGGGCGGTGGTCAACGGTTGTACGGTCCTCGCGATCTGCAACGGTTGCGCCGGATGACCGCGCTGGTCAATCAGGGCATGCGCGCCGGAGAGGCCGCCAGATTGGTTCTCGCCGATGAGGTGACCGTGGCGGAGGCGCGGCGTCGGGCGGACGAGATCGACGACGCGGCGGCGAAAGTGGATCTCGCGTCGCTCGCGAACCTGCTCGATCGGCTTTTGGCCGCTCACGGCCCGATCTCCGCCTGGGACGACGTACTCGCGCCGGTATTGCGCCGCCAGGGTGAGCGCCGGCGGGACGGGGACGTCGCGTACGAGGCGGAGTGGGCACTCGTCGGCGCGATCGCGGCCGCGCTCGAGCGGAACACCCCGCGTCCGGTCGACTCACTCGAAGGTGCTCCGGTGGTGCTGGCCTGCTGTCGTGCCGAGCGGCATTCCCTCCCGCTGCAGGTGCTCAACGCCGTGCTGCGCGAAGCCCGGGTGCCCGTGGTGTTCCTCGGTGAGATGGTCCCGGCGGAAGTGGTGATCCGGACCGCTGTGCGCCGGGAACCGGTGCTCGTGCTGCTGTGGTCGATGACGCCGTACACCGCGGACACGCCGCTGCTGTCCGAACTCCGCCGCTTGAAGGTTCCCGCCCGCGCCACCGGCCCCGGGTGGTATCCGCTCAGCGGCAATGTGGGACCGGTGATCGACACGCTCGCGGCGGCCCTGCGGACGGTGTTCGTGCACACACGTCGGGTGAACTCGTAAACTGAACCGCTGGGTACCACGCGAAGCCGCGCCGCGCCCACTATGACGCGATCTTCGGGGGTACTTGTCGCCCTGGATGACGTCATACGCGGTCGAGGTGGGTGTCTGACTACTATCGGACGCCGTATTCGTAGGAGCGGGCATGACCGGATTGCAGCTGTCCACAGTGGGCTCGAGCTCGCGCGTGGCCGAGCGCGCCGTGGATCGCCCCGAGCCGGGGGAACGTGGTGCCGCATGAGTGTCGACCGGCTGACGGGGGACGGTGACTCCGGAACCGCCGGATCGTGGGCTCCCGGCAAGGTCGCCGAGGTGCTGGGTGTCTCGCCGGTCACGCTTCGGACCTGGGCTTCTCGATACGGTGTCGGGCCCACCGCGCGAGCGGGCGGACGGCATCGCCGGTATTCCGACGCGGACGTTCGCCGGTTGCAGTACATGCAGCGGCTGATCGACCGGGGCGTTCGCGCCAGGGAGGCCGCGGCGGCCGCGTTCTCCGGACGAGAGGAAGCGCTCCCCGAGGTCTCGATCGACCGGCGGGTCGGTGAACTCGAGCGCGCCGCGGAAGACCTCGAGTTCGTCTCCATCGCGGCGTTGCTGGACGAGACCCTCGACGCGCTCGGTGCGGCAGCGATGTGGACCGACGTGCTCTTGCCGATCCTGCGCAACCTCGGCGGCCGGTGGCTCCGGGGTGACGTGTGCTTCGAATCGGAATGGGCGCTCACCACCGAAGTGTCGTTGGCGCTTCAGCGTTACGTCGCACGATTCGTTACGGCACCTTCCGAACGGGGAGTGCTCATCGGCTGCTGTCCGGACGAGAGGCACAGCCTGCCGGTCGAGGTGCTGCGTGCCTCGTTGGTCGAGGTCGGCATACCCGCGGTCTATCTCGGTCAGATGGTGCCGGCGGAGACCATGGTCGGGATGGCGTCGAAACTCGACCCGAAGCTGATCGTACTGTGGGCGATGTCCGCCAACACCGTCGACGACCTGTTGTGCCAGCGTCTGCAGCGCCGCGGCTTGGAGGTCGTCGCCGCCGGTCCGGGCTGGGAGGGGCTGCACGTCGACGACGCGCGCTGGGTCAACGATCTCGCCGACGCGCTGCGTATCGCCGCCGAACGGATGCAGGCCGACTGAAGGTCAGGCCAGGGCGCCCCACCGCGTTCCCGGTGTGCGGATCACAGTCGAGCTCGTGCCTCGGGTTGCCGGGCCGTCGGCGTCGCGTGTCGACGCCGGGCACGGCGTGCTCGGGAGAGCGCGGGAATGGCGACGGCTATCTTGCGGTGGCGGGGCACCCGCACGCGACGGAGGAAAACGTCGTGGTCCGCGTCTTCGATGCGATCCAGGATCCCGGAGTACAGGTTCAGCGCCGTGCTGACGCAGGGGCGAGAAACGGGATGAAGCATCGCGATCCCTGGCTTCGCCTGCCGGTAGACCTGTCGTGTGGTCGCGATCTGGTCGGCGAGTGCTCGTTTCACCCGTGGTTCCAGCGTCCGGTGCTCGGTGCACCAGGTCAGCAGCTCCCTGTCCACGTCGAAGGCGGCCAGTTCGTCCGCGGGCAGGTACATGCGACCGCGGTGGACGTCGTCGGCGACGTCGCGCAGGAAATTGGTCAGCTGGAACGCTCTTCCCAGCGCGGCCGCTCGCGGCGCGGCCTCCTCCGGCGGCGCCACGGTGCTCAGCACCGGCATGACCTGCAGGCCGATCACCTCGGCGGAACCGTGGACGTAGACGTTCAGCGCGGATCGGTCGGCATAGCCCTCGATCGTCAGATCCATCTTCATCGACGCCATGAAGGCTTCGAAGTGCCGGACGGGAATGTCGTAACGGGTGGCGGTGTCGATCACGGCCGACAACAGGGGATCGTCGCTCTTTCCTGTTCGCAGACCGTCGAGGACGGTGTGTTCGATGGCATCGAGCGCCGCGGCGGTGCGTTCGAGAGTCGTGTCCGGCCCGGGTTCGTCGACGACGTCGTCCATCCAGCGAGCGAAACCGTAGAGGGCGTGCACGGCGGGACGCTGAGCCGGGGCCAGCAGCCGTGTCGCGAGAAAGTACGTCCTGCCGTGTTCTGCGTTGAGCCGTCGGCATCGCGCGTAGGCGGCGCGCAGCCGGAGGTCGGTGATGCCGGCGGCGTCGAGTTCCGCTCTGGTCATCGGCTGCCTTCCAGGTCAGTGGGATCGGGCGGTGCAGCGAAGGGCGAGCAAGGACAGTGCCCTCCGTGGCCGCGGAGGGATGACCATGTGGTCGAGGATTTCGTGTGCGGACGTGACCCTGGCGGTGATCAGGCCTTCGAGATGTTCGCGCGCGCCGGTCGCTTCGATCACCGTCTGCCAGCGATGGACGGCGTCGTCGCCGATGGGATCGAGCCGGTCGAGCTCGGCGAGTTCCTTGCGCTGCCGCGGGGAGCCGAGTTCCCTGGCGAGGACGACGACACTGGTGGCCTTGTGTTCGCGAAGGTCGTCGCCGACGGGTTTGCCGGTGATCGCCGGATCGCCGTAGACGCCGAGCAGATCGTCGCGGAACTGGAACGCTTCGCCGATGTGCGTGCCGAAGGTGCCAAGCCGGGCGAGTACGCCGGGAGCGCAGCCGGCGAGCGCTGCCCCGAACTCCAGCGGCCGCCGGACGGTGTAGTTGCCGGATTTGCGCCTGAGCACGTCGAGTACCGAGGCCCAGTTCGGTGCCTGTCGGGCATCGTTGACCAGATCGCCGAGCTGCCCGACAGCCAGTTCGGCGCGCATGACGTCGTAGACCGGCCAACCGCGAGCCAGCTCGTCGGTGCCCAGGCCGGATTCCCGCAACAGCTGCTCCGACCAGACCAGGAACAGGTCGCCGGAAAGCACCGCCGCCGATTCTCCGAAGCGGACGGGTGATCCGGCCCAGCCTTGCTGATGGTGCCAGCGGGTGAACTGGGTGTGCAACGCCGGTGTTCCGCGGCGCAGCGGGGAGTTGTCCATGACGTCGTCCTGGGCCAGCGCGAAGCAGTGCAACAGTTCCAGGCTCGCGCCCGCGAGCGACGCGGCCTCGGAATCCGTGCGGCGGCCACAGCACCAGCCGACCTGGGCGAAGGCGGATCGCAGGAACTTCCCACCGGCCACATAGGACGGGAGGGCGGTGACGGCGAGTCCGCCTTCGGTGCGGCCGGTGAACAGTTCGGCGCAGCGGTCGCGGACGAAGCGCAATGCCGCCGTCCGGCTGCGATCGCGCAGGTCTTCCAGCCACTTTTCCACGTCGACCTCGGTGACGGCCGTGTCGCCGGCGATCAGTGCCATGGTCATCCTCCCGCCCGGCGTGCCGGGCGAAGATCGCCTGGCCCCTGAGCGAAAAGTAGCAGGATCCTGATACTAGTGGCAAGCGCCTTGCGGCACTGCGCGCGGTCCGCTACCCGGTGTGCCGATCGGACCGGATCGACAGGGCGAGGACCGTCGCCACGACCGCCGGTGCCGCCGCGACGAGGAAGGCCCGTGCGAACCCCGCGGCTTCGGCTTCCAGTGCCGGAATCCCGGTGCCGGCAAGGGCCGTCGTGCGGGCGGCGGCCATCCAGACCAGGAGCGCGAGACCCAGGGCGGCGCCGATCTGCCGGAACGTGCTGAGCAGGCCGGCGGCCAGTCCGGTGTCCTGCTTTCCGGTGGTCGCCGTCGCCAATCCCGCGAGTGGCCCGAACGAGAGTCCCAGCCCGAAGGTGACCAGCATCCCCGGCAGGACGACCCCGGTCACGGCCGACGTCGCGTCGAGGAAGGAGAACCAGGCGAGCCCGGCGACCACGGCCGCGGTACCGGCCGACACGATCCGTTCCGGCGGGATCCGGGACGGCACCCGGCTCGCCAGTCTCGCGCCGACGACGATGCACGCCGCCTGCGGCAGCAGCGCCAGCCCGGCATGCCACGCGCCGAGCCCGAGGATCCGCTGCAGGAAAAGAGCTCCGAGGTACCAGGTCGCGAAGGCGACGCAGCCGAGCGCGGCCATGACGAGGTTGACCGTCAGTCCCGGCCGTTTCGTGAGAAACCCGGGCGGGAGCAGGGGATCGCGGACTCGCCGCTCGATGACGGCGAACGTCGCGAACAAGACGATCGCCACGGCGAAGGGGGTATAGGTCAACGGGTTGCCGTAGTCGCCGTCTTGCAGCACGGTGGTCCCGTAGACCAAGGCGATCAGGCCACCGGTGGCCGATATCGCCCCGCCGACGTCCAGCCGTTGGCGAGCCGCCCGGTGATCTCGCGACAGGAGCTTGAACGCGAGGGCGCCGATGGCCACCGCGATCGGCACGTTGATCAGGAAGATCCACCGCCAGTCCGCCCACTGGACCAGGGCACCGCCGAGGATCCCGCCGGCGGCGCCGCCGACCGCGCCGACGGCGGACCACGTACCCAGCGCGCCACGTCGTGCGCGGTCGTCGGTGAAGGTGCCGGTGACGATCGCCAGCGTCGCGGGGGACAGGGCCGCGCCGCCGAGTCCTTGCACGACCCGGGCCACGACCAGCAGGGCGGGGCTGGTCGCCACTCCCGCCAGCAGGCTCGCGCCGCCGAACAGGGCGACGCCGGCCAGGAAGACACGTCGCCTGCCGTACAGATCGGCGCAGCGGCCGCCGAGGAGCAGGAAGCCGCCGAAGGCGAGGCTGTAGCCGTTGGCCACCCAGGGCAGTTCCCCGGCTTCGAAACCGAGTCCGTCTTGGATGGCGGGCAGGGCCACGTTGACCACGGAGACGTCGAGCACCGTGACGAACTGCGCGAGGCAGGCCGCCAGCAGGATCAGGGCACGAGTGTGCCGACCACCTTCTGCAGCAACCGCCTCAGTGTCCGCTGCTCGTCCGCGTCGAGACCCATCGCCTCCGGGGTGTTGACCGCCAGGACCGCCTTCGTCGACTTCTTCACCAACTTGCGGCCCGCCTCGGTGATGTACACCGGAATCGGGTGACCGCGGCCCGGGCGCTCGCCGCGCGCGATCAGGCCGAGCGCCTCCAGCGGGGGCAGGGCCTCGCCCATGCTCTGCGGGCTCACCAGGCATCGGCGTGCCAGTGCGCCTTGCGCGATGCCGGGACTGTTGTCGACCTGGACGAGGATCCCGAATTGAGCGGGGGAGATGCCGACCGGGGCGAGCGCACGGGACATCTCCGGAACGAACGCGAGATAGGCGCGGATGATGTTCCACCCCGCCAGTTCCTCGATGTCGTCGTCCGTCCACACCGGAGGCTTGCCGGGGTGGACCGGCTGATCTGCGTTGGGCACCGCATGACGATATCCTAGCCCAAATCCATAAGGAACCTTATGCTTCGAGGTGGTAGCGGTGTCCGAACGCAGTCACGTGATCATCGCCGGTGCCGGAATCGGCGGCCTGTGCCTGGCCCACGGCCTGCGCCGCCACGGAATCGCGGTGACGGTGCACGAACGCGATGCCACGCCGCACGAACGGTGGTCCGGTTACCGACTGCACCTGACCGGTGCGGCCAACCGCGCGTTGCACGCCTGCCTCCCTTTGGAGACTTACCTGGCGATCCTGGACAGTGCGTCGCGGCCGCTGGACGCGTTCCGCATCCTCGACGAGAACCTGGAGGAGCTGCTCGTTTCCCCTACGACGGCCGATCCCGCGCTGCTGGTGGACGATGACACGCTGATCGGTCGCCGTCCGCTGCGCGACCTGCTGCTGCGGGGGCTCGACGACGTCGTGCGCTGGGGCAGCGCGGTCGAGCGGTATCGCTCGTTGCCGGGCAACCGGGTGGCCGTCGAGCTCTCCACCGGAGAGACCGACGAGGGCACGTTGCTGGTCGGCGCGGACGGCCGGGCGTCGGCGGTGCGGCGGCAGTTGCTGCCCGAGGCCGAACCGGAGCCGTGGGACGTCGTGTGCGTCGCCGGAACCACGCCGCTCGAAACCGCCGAATCGATCGGCGTTCCGGCGGCGATGATCGACGGTGCCGGCTTCGCGATCGGGCCGGACGGGCACAACATGTTCTTCTCCGGCCACGATCCGTCCGGCCGGAGCAGGCCCGACCTCCCGGTGGATGGCGGGCCCCGCGAACCCGACTCCGCCTACGTGCTCTGGTCCGTGGGAGCGCCGGTGGCCGAATGGCCCCTGGACCCGCGCGACGGTGGCGATCTGCACGAGGCGGCCCGGAAGATGCTCGATGGCTGGAACCCGGCCGCCGTGGACCTGGTCGCCGCGGCCGATCCGGAGACGTTGTCGCCGCTGACGTTCTGGGTCGCTCCCGAGGTTTCACCGTGGCAGACACAGCCGACTGTCACCCTCCTGGGTGATGCCGTCCACGTGATGCCACCGACCGGCGGGATCGGGGCGAGTACGGCCCTGTGTGACGCGGCCGCGCTGACCGAGACCTTGGTCCTCTGCGATCAAGGACTCGGCCGTCCCGTGCCCGCCCTCGCCGCCTACGAAGCCGCCATGCTGGAGCGCGGCCGGAAGGCGATCGAGGCCTCGGTGGCGAATCTGCAGTGGGCGCAACGACTCGACGGGCCGGTGTCCTTCCGGCTCGGCAAGTTCGGGCTCAAGTCGGCCGGCGGGATCCGCACGGTGCTGCGGACCTTCACCGGCAAGACGGACGGCGAATGAGCCGTCAGATCATGTACTGCATGGAATGGTCGCCCAGATAGGCGACCCTGGCCATGCGCCGTTCGGTGACGAGCCCGAACGCCAGATGTGCCCCCGCCGCGTGGACGTCTCGCCACAGTCGCTGCAGAGCGTGTTCGTCGCGCAGGCCCGCCGCCCCGGTGAGCCGGCAGGCGCCGTCGACGACGCGTTCCGCCACCCGCTGTGAATGCTGCACGGCGCCGGCGAACCGGGCACGGGCTTCCGGCGACGCGGCGCCGGTGGCCGCGACCTCTTCCCACACCCGGGCCGCGCCCGCGTGGAGCAGGCATCGCGCGGCGAGCCGGTCGTTGTCCAGCCGCCAGAACTCCACCTGGGTGTCGGTGTCGGCGAGATCGGGCCCCGCACCACGCCCGGCCAGCTCCCGGACCTCGTCGATCGCGCGCCGGGCGAGACCGACGGAGAATCCGCCCATCATCATCATGAGGAAGGCGAAGTAGGACAACCGGTAGAGCGGTCCGTCGTGTTCGCCCGGTTCGAAGAAGGGACTGAAGGTCATCGAGTGCGGCACCTCGACCCCCCGGATCTCCACGTCGTCACTGCCGGAACCGCGAAGGCCCAGGACGTGCCACGTGTCCAGCACCTCGACTTCGCTCGCCGGCAGTACGGCGAAGCGCACGACGTCCTCGCCCCATTGCGGCGAGTCCACGCCCGCCTCCTTTTTCGCGAACGCGGCGATGAACCAGTCGGCGTGCCGGCAGCCGGAGTTGATCGCCCATCGGCCGTCGAGCCGGTAGACCGGTCCGTTGTCCCCCTCCACTTCGGACGCGGGCAGGATCGTGCCTTCGCCCATCGGTGCGAGCGCACAGGCGATGAGGGGATCGGCTCGGTCCGCCACCACCTTGCGACCGAGATCGAGGGACCCCCATCCCAGGAAGCCCGCCGACTGCCCGATCAGCAGGGTCCAGCCGACCGACGGATCGGCCCACGAGATCTCTTCGATCACCGACATCACGGTGCACGGATCGGTTTCGGCGCCGCCCAGGATCTTCGGCAGGGTCAGGGAGAACAGCCCGGCTTCACGAAGTTTTTCCACCGTGTGCCGGTCGGGCGTTCGCGCCTCTTCCGTCGCCGCCGCTCCCAGGCGTAGTCCGGCGGCCAGCCTGCGGGCCTCGGTCATGAGCGATTCGGGGGTGCTCGTGTGCCGCGCACCGGTCTCGGTGACTGTCATCGGGCTTCCCCCGAATCGTCGGTGAACAGGCGGTCCAGGTCCGGTTCGAGCGCGGCCCGCTGGTTGAGCAGCCGGACGGGCCGGTCGAACAACGGGTGTGCGCTCAGCGCGGCCAGGTGCGCGAACGACTCCTGCATCGGGTTGCCGTCGTAGAGCGCGCTCGCTCCGGTCACGGTCATGACCTTCGTCGTCGCCGCGCACGCCGCGTCGAGCGCGCCGATCCCGGCGAGCACCAGCCGCGCCCATGCGCCCGGACCGGGGTCCGGATCTCCGATGAGCGCGCGGACGCGGGCGTTCAGCAGCGCCGCCGCGCCGTCCAGCAGTTCCTCGGCGGTCAGCAGGATGGACAGGACCATCGGATCGTCGATCGTCTTCACCGCGGCCCAGCCACGCGCGCTGCGCGCGGCCTTGCGCAGGAACGCGTCACGGAAGCGCGCGGCGACACCCAGCGCGTGTGCGCCCGCCGCGGCGATGGCCAGCAGGCCGGGGGGCAAGGAAAGCAGGCCGGGCCGCACCACGACGGTGTCGACGACCGTGGCCAGCGGCCGTGCGCCGTCGCGCACGAGGAGGAGGTGACCGCCCCAGACGTCCATCGCCGGGGTGAGCGCCACCGGCGCCGTGACGAGGTCGTCGGCGAGGTAAGCGGTCCACGTGCTGTGCCCGTCGTCGGTCCGGCCGGCGAGAACCGCGAAACCACCCGCGGGAACCGGGACGTCGCTGGTCCATTGCGGACCTTCGGATCTCGTGCCGGAGCCGAAGGCGACCGTGGCGGTCGCGGGGATCCGGTGGTCGCGAAGCGACAGCGACTCGGCGATCAGTGCGCCGACACCGAGCCAGCCGCTGCGGGGTGCCCGATGGCCGTGCGTGACGACACGAGCGAGGGTCGGCTCGTCGAGCAACTCGAGACCGGTTTCGAGCGCCGGTTCTTCGGGGACGGTGCTCATGCGTACTCCCTTCGTCGTGCGGTCGTGAGTTCCGTCAGCAGGTCGGGGACGACCTGTTCGGGACCGGGCAGGCCCGCGATCTCCTCGGCGACTTCGCGCGCGGCCTTCGACGGACGCGGATCGTGCAGTACGTGGTCGAGCGCCTCGTCGAGTACGGCCGTGTCCCCGCCGTCCGGGACGGCGAAGACCCCGGCGCCGCGCCGGGTGATCGCCTCGCCGTTGAACGCGTGGTCGGCGTCCCTGGACACGATCACCTGGGGGACACCGCGGGAGAGCGCGGCCAAGGTCGACCCCGCGCCTCCGTGGTGGACCAGCACGTCACAGCCGGGCAGCACCGTTTCCAGGGGCAACCAGCCGTGCGCGAGTACCGAGTCCGGATCGGTGCCGACCGGCAGCTCCCCGGCCACCAGCACGTCCAGGTCGTGCTTGGCCAGTGTCCGGAGCAGCAGGGGGGCGAGTTCACCGTGGTCGGCCATGGTGCCGAGGGTGACCAGCGCACGGCGGCGCCCGGGCCGTTCGGTGAACTCGGCCGGGTCGAGTGCCCGTGCGCCGCCATAGGGGCGGTAGCCGAGCGCGAGCCCGGTCGGGCCGCCCGGGAACATGCTCGGCGGGCAGACGTCGAGCGCTTCGTCGACGTCTCGCAACCCGGGCACTCCGTGGCGTTCGCACGCTTGCGCGAGATGCGGCTCCATGAGGCTTTGGGTCCTGGCCACCCCGGTGAGCTGGAACCCGTGTTCGACGGCGGGGACGCCGAGTACCGCGGCGACCAAGGGCCCGGCGGGTTGCAACGCGGTGTGCAGCACGACATCCGGCCGCCAGGCGCGGCCCAGCGCCACCGCGGCGTCGGCGACACGATCCGACAGCGCGGCGAACAGCCGCATCGCCAAGGCGAATCGCTCACCTTCCGCCGCCCCCGGCATCCGCCGGAGGAACGAGGCCCGGATCGCCGACAACTCGTCCATGCCGTCCGGGAACAGGTCCACGGCGGGAATCCCCGCGCCGACCGAACCGGCTACCGCGGGGCCGGTCGCGCCGACCAGGACCGTCGCGCCGGCGCACCGGGCGGCCCAAAGGCTCGGCACCATCGGGAACAGGTGACCGAGGCCGGAAGAGGTGAGCGCGAGGACCCGGATCACGACGACCTCCCCAGCACGGTCACGTGGAACGGAAGGCCGGGTACCCGGCGGGTCGCTTCGATCCGCAGGCCCGCCGCCGCGTACATGCGTTCGTGCGCCGCTGTGGTGTGCACCTCACCGGCGTTGGTCCAAGCGAGCATCAGCACGGAGAACAGATGCGGTTCGGGATCCCGCGCGGGGTCGTCACCCGCGACGAACCCGACGACACCGATGCGTCCGCCCGGGGCGAGCTGGGCCGTGGCACGCGAGAGCAGTTCGGTCGCGCGTGCTTCGGAGAAATGATGCAGCACGTTGGTGACCAGGACGAGATCGTGTTCCGGGCCGAGGTCGAGTTCGAACATGTCACCGGAGACGAACCGCGCCTGGCTGTCGAGACCTTGTTCCCGGGCATGCTGCCGGGTGATCTCCAGGACGTTCGGCCAGTCGACGCAGGTCACCGTCGCTCCGGGCAGGCGCCTGACGAGCGTGAACCCGTAAATGCCGTGCCCGCAGGCGAGGTCGAGAACGCGCGTGCCGGACCGGGTCGCCGACCACGGCTCGAGCAGTTCGGCGAGCAGGCCCGCCGTCGGCACCGTCACCGGCCCGACCGATCGTGCGAAGGTCTCCCAGTAGTGGTAGCCCGGCGTTTCGGCGTTCACGTCGCGGACGGAGCCGCCGTTCCGGACCGCGGCGGCGAGGTCGCGCATCGCGTCCCACTCCTCGTCACTGGCGACGACGTCGACCATCCCGCCGTAGAAGTCCGGGCTCGAGCCGACCAGGAGCGAAAAGCCACCTCGGTCGAGGGTGAACCGGCCGTCCTGATGACGGTGGACCAGCCCGAGGGCGACGAGCGCGTTGAGCAGCAAGCGGATACCCCGCGGGTCGGCACCGGTCGCCGTGGCGATCGCGGCAGGGGTGCCGTGGCCGTCGCCGAGCGCGTCGAACACGCCGACCCGCAGCGCGGCGCGCAACAAGCTGGTCTCCTTGTACACCCGCATCATCCGATAGAGCCGTTCACGGGTGACGGAGGTGGATTCCAGTGTGGTCATGGTCGGACCTCCGAAACGGCGGAGACGGGTGGGCTGGTGAGGACCTGGGTCATGCCGGTCATCGACACCGTGCGGCCGAGCGCCTTGAGCGAGGTCGCCAGCCGCTCGTGATCGGCGCCGGCGGAGAACGCGGTGAAGTCCTCCGTCGTACGCCATTCGCTGACGACGAAGTAACGGCCGTCGCGGCGGGTGTCGGCGTTGAGGGACTGGGCGAGGATGCCGGGTGCCCGCGCGGCGGTCTCGGCCATGCGGCGCCACACGGCGAAGAAGTCGGCCGGGGCGGTGTCACCGATGTCGATCTCGAGCAGGACGCGGAAGACGCCGGTCCGGACGCGGGAAGTGGTCATAGCGGCCGCCGCCAGTCGTAGAAGGCCTCCGCTTGTGCCTGTGCCATCGACGGTTCGTCGGTGCGATAGGGCAGCAGCAGTTTCGCCAGTTCACCGTCGATGGTCTTGAAGCGCTGATCGCGCACGGCGGTGTAGAGGCGTTGCTGGAACCCGTCCTCGCCTTCGATCAGATGGAAGTAGAGGTCGTGGAAGCCGAACAGCGTCCGGCGGGTCGCGCCGATCTGCGCGGGCAGGGCGGTGCGATCGTGTTCGGCGAACAGTTCGGTGATGCGTTCGCGGTCGGCCGGGTTCCACCGGCGAACCATCAGGGCGCGGTGCACTGGTTCTCCTTTCCGGTCTCCGCGGAGGGAGACGACGTGGCCGGGCCGAGCCGGACCGGCAGCGAGACCAGCCCGCGGACCAGGGAGTCGCGAGTCCAGGCGAGCTCGGCCGCGGGGGTGGCGAGTTCGGCTTCGGGGTAGTGGTCGAGCACGGCGGACACACCTTCGGCCAGTTCGATCCTGGCCAGCGCGGCGCCGAGGCAGAAGTGCGGTCCGGCGCCGAACGCGACATGGGTGGGCGGGACCTTGGCGAATCGGGCGAAGTCGAGGTCGTCGGGCTGCGGGAACGCGGCGGGGTCGCGGTTGGCGGCGTTGAGCGCCGGGATGACCAGGTCGCCGGCCTCGATCGTGACACCGGACAACACGACGGATTCGGTCGTCCTCCGCGGGAACCCGCCGACCGAGCCAAGGGAGACGGCGCGCAACAGCTCTTCCACCGCTTGGCCGACACCTTCCGGATCTCCCCGGAGTTCCGAGGTCGTGCCGGGATCGGAGAGCAGGAGCATGAGCGAGCTCGCCAGGTGGTTGCTGGTCGTCTCGTGACCGGCGACGAGGATCGCCATCGCCAGCAGGACGAGTTCCCGCGGATCGGCGTCCTGTGCGGCCAGATGGGAGAGGAGATCGTGCTCGGGGCTGCGAGCCCGGCGCCCCAGCAGTTCACCGAAATAGGCCGCCAGTTCGCCGCGCGCACGGCCGATCTCGGGCGCGGACCCGGGCGCCGTGGACAGGAAAGCCTGCGCCCACGCGAAGAACCGTTCGTGATCGCTTTCCGGAACGCCGAGCAGGGCACCGATCACCCCGGCCGACAGCGGGCGCGCATATCCGGCGACGAGATCGGCGGGGTCGTCACCGGCGCGGGCGGCCAGCAGACCGCGGGCCCGTTCGGCGACCTTCGGACGAAGCTGGGCCATCCGGCGGGCGGAGAACGCCCCGGCCACGAGGCCGCGCATGCGGGTGTGGTCGGGCGGGTCGAGGGCGAGCAGCGAACCGGCGGGTGGAGAGAGCCCGGCGGACGGCGCGTTCGCCGATCCCGCGGCCGCGGCTCGGGAGAACCGGGGATCGGTGTGGACGGTTCTCACGTCGGCCATGGTGGTCGCCAGCCACGCCCAGCGACCGCCGCCGAGGAACACCGGCACCGGCGCTCCCGCCATCCGCGCGTCGGCGTAACCGGGGTCCGGGTCGACACCGTCGCGAGCGGCGAACGGATAGGCCGGCGATTCCGGCCGCGTTTCGGTGGTCATGCCGGCTCCGCGTGCAAGACGGTCCAGCGTCCGGCACCAGGATCGTTCGCCAGCCGGAAGCCGGTGGCCGCGAACAGTTCGTGCCATTGCTCGAGCGTGCGTTCCCGGCCGCCGAAGAGGACCAGCATGTCGATGTCGAGCACTTTGCCGTGGTCGAAATCGTTGCCGGGAGCGATGACCTGCTCGACGACGAAGAGCGGGGTCCCGCGGTCACCGATCGTCTCGCGCACCCGGCGCAGCAGTGCTTCGGTCCGATCGTCGGGCCAGTTGTGCAGGACGGCCTTGAGGAAGTACGCGTCGGCGTCGGCGGGGAGAGGTGTGTCGAAGAAATCACCGGGACGGAGTTCGACCCGGTCGGTGACTCCTTCGGCGTCGAGTACCGGCCCGGCGTCGGAGAGTACGGTCGGGCGGTCGACGAGGACGCCGCGTGCGCCCGGCGCGTGGCGCAGCGCGGCCGCCAGGAAATGTCCATGACCGCCGCCGAGGTCGGCGATCCGGACGAACCGTTCCGGCCGGATCATCGCGAGATGCCGGTCGGTCTCCCAGCGGCCGAGTTCGGTCATCATGGAGTCGAAGAACTGCTCGTCGTCGGGATGATCGCGCAGGTAACCCCAGAAATCGGTGCCCAGTACCGGTTCGGTGGCAGGCTCGCCGGTGCGCAGCGTATGCACCAGCGCTCCGTACGGCTCGGTGAAGAATTTCTTGCGGCCGTAAACGATCAGCGGCCACAGGCTGTAGGGGACATCGGCTCGAGTGGGCTCTGAGAGTGCTGTGCGCGCGAACACGCCGGGATCGGTTTCGGTGAACACCCCGAACGAAGCCGCCATCCGCAGCACCCGGTGCAGCGCGTCGGCGTTCGCGCCGCATCTTTCGGCGAGGTCGGCCACGTGCCGCGGGCCGTCGGCCAGCGCGTCGGCGACCCGCAACTCCGTGAGCGCGCCGATGACGTGGGCGAGCCGCAGCCCGCAGGTGAGAATGGCCAGCCGGTCCCGATGGGTGGAGGCGCCGCCGGGACCGGCGGCGACGTCGGCGACGGCGCTCATGCGTGTCCGCCCGAGGTGACCCGTGACTCGATCACGGCTTTGATGTGCTGCATCTGTTCTCCCGAAGTGCGGTTGAGCCGCTCGGTCATCGCGGCGTCGTCGAAGGGCGAACCGGGCCGGACCTGGAACTCCTGGCGCCAGCGCAGTTCGACGCCGCCGGCGACCTCGCGGTAGTCCCAGCGCAAGCGCAGGTAGTCGAACGGCCCGGTCTCTATCCGGTGTGCGGTGACGCTGCGGTTCTCCTTGTCCGGGAACCGTTCGGACACCCAGCTCCAGACCGACCCGTCAGGATCGGGGACCGTCGTGAGCCGGAATCGCACGGAGTCCGGGTTCTCCGCGAGGATCTCCGCCGACGCGTACTCGGTGAAAAGGGACGGCCAGGACGCGACGTCGTTGGTCAAGTCCCAGACGGTCTCGAAGGGCGCGTCGATGACGACGCGATTGTCGGTTCTGGCCGGCACGATCTCTCCCTTTGCTCGTGGTGTGGTCAAGACGGTCCGCCGACGACGGGAGGCGGGTCGTCCGGGTGCGGGACGGGAACGGTGTCGACGTGGCCGTCGGCCGGGTCCGGCGCGAGCGGGCCGAGGAAGAGCACGACGCGCGCACGTTCGTCTCCGTGCTGGCGCATCGTGTGCCGCGCTCCACGCCGGACGAAGCCGGCGTCACCGGTGGTCAGTTCGACGGTGCCGCCATCGATCTCCAAGGTCACGGCGCCTTCGACGACGAGCAGGTGTTCGTCGGACCAAGGGTGGTAGTG
This sequence comes from Amycolatopsis sp. QT-25, assembly GCF_029369745.1. Lineage (NCBI taxonomy): Bacteria > Bacillati > Actinomycetota > Actinomycetes > Pseudonocardiales > Pseudonocardiaceae > Amycolatopsis > Amycolatopsis sp. QT-25. The sequence continues at coordinate 4,773,342 of NZ_CP120210.1, read as the reverse complement.
CTCGCTCACGGTTTCACCGGGTTCGAGTACCGCTTCGGCCAGGAAACCCGCTCGCGTGCCGGCGGAGGCCGGTGTGAGAAGGGCACGGATGTGCCCGCCCTGACGGCGGCTGCCCGGTACGTCCGCCGAGCGGATGCGAACGAGGTGGGTGGATCGGCTCATATGTCCTCCTAGGACGGTGAGATTCTGTTTGTGGGCAGTGGTTTCCGGGCGTCGCGGTACCGATCGGTTTCGGCCAGCGTGGCGCGGACGACAGCGTCCACCCCGTCCTCCAGCCGGACGGTGGCGCGCCATCCGGTGATCGCGGTGAAGGGGCCGGGATCGACCTCGACGTCGCAGAAGTCGGCGGGAGTCGCGTACTCCGGCGGGTCCACGCGGACCACCGGAACCGGGGCGTCTCGCGTCCATCGGGTGGTGGCGGCGGCGATCATCCGCAGGACGTCACCGAGCGGGATGGCGTCACCGGAGCCGATCAGCCAGGTGCGTCCGCCGAGTGCGGCAGCGTGCCGCACGGCGAGCCAAAGCGCACTCGCGACGTCGCTGACGTGCACCAGATCGCGTAGCACCGAGCCGTCGTGCCACATCGTCAGCGGCAGGCCCGCGACCGCTCGGGCGGCCATGGCCGACACGACGCCCGAGCCCGGTGAACCGGCGCCGGCGCCGTACACGGTGGGCAGCCGTAGCGGGACTCCGAGCGCCACACCGGATTCCGTGGCCGTGAGCAAAGCGCGCTCGACGGCTTGCTTGTGCCGGTCGTAAGCCGTGCCGGGCCGGTCGGGTTCGGTGCCGTCGAGCCGGGCACGGTCCGGGCACCCCGCGATGGTGGTGGTCCCCGCGGTCACGATCGGCAGCGGTGCGCGGCGGTCCGCGCCGGTGATGTCCAGCAGGTCGTACATCGGCTGCACGGTGACGCGGTGACCTTCGGGGTCGTCCTCGGCCACGCGCCACGACCGGCCGCCGCTCAGCAGGGCCACGAGGTGGACCACGGCGTCGGCCTCCCGCACGACGGCCGCCAGGTCGGTCTTACAGGTCACGTCGGCCCGCACGTGCTCGATGAGCGGCAGGGTCCGCCACGCCTGTCGCCGTCCCACCGCCCGCGTCCGCACACCGAGCGCCGCCAGCCGTGACACCAACGACGAACCGAGGTATCCGGTGCCGCCCAGCACCACGATCAGCGGATCGTCGCGGGTCATCGGGCGCCCAGGATCCGCCGGAGCGCGGCGATGACGTCGTCTTGGCGGCGCTTGTCGAGAGAGGCGTACATCGGCAGGGAGAAGATCTCGTCGGCAAGCTTCTCGGTCACGGGGAGATCGCCCGCCTGATAGCCGAGATGCGCGAAGCCGGTCATGGTGTGGACGGGCCAGCGGTAGCTGACGTTCAGTTCGATGCCTTCGGCCGCCAGACCGCCGAGAATGTCGTCCCGGCGCGGGTGCCGGACGACGTAGAGGTAGTAGACGTGTTCGTTGCCGTCGGTGACCAGGGGCAGGGCCAGTTCGGTGTCCGCCAGGCCTTCGGCGTAACGCCGGGCGATCTCCCGTCGTGCGGTGACGTACTGATCGAGTCGCCGGAGTTTGCGGCGCAGGATCTCCGCCTGGACCGCGTCGAGCCGGGAGTTGTGCCCCGGCGTCTGCACCACGTAGTACCGGCCTTCCATGCCGTAGTAGCGCAGGCGCCGCAGAGCGCGGGCGACGTCGTCGTCGTTGGTGATCGTCGCGCCCCCGTCCCCGTAGGCACCGAGGACTTTGGTGGGGTAGAACGAAAACGCGGCCGCCTCACCCATCGCCCCCGCGAGTGCGCCCTTCCGGCGTGCTCCGTGTGCCTGCGCGCAGTCTTCGAGCACACGCACACCGTGCCGCGCGGCGATCTCGCCGACAGCGGTCATGTCCACGCACTGGCCGTAGAGGTGGACCGGGACGATCGCGCGGGTCCGTTCGGTGATCGCGGACTCCACCAGTGTCGTGTCCATCAGGTGGTCGTCCGCTCGGACATCGACGAAGCGGGCGACGGCGCCGGTCCCTTCGATGGCCACCACCGTCGGGGCGGCCGTGTTGGACACCGTGATGACCTCGTCACCCGCACCGACGCCGAGCGCCTCGAGACCGAGTTTGATCGCGTTGGTCCCGTTGTCCACACCGACGCAGTGGCGGACGTCGTGGTAGGCCGCGAACTCCCGTTCGAAGCCGTCGACACTCGGGCCGAAGACGAGCCGGCCCGACCCGAACACGGTGTCGACCGCGCCGAGGATGTCCTCTCGTTCGGCGTCGTACTCTTTCAGGTAGTCCCAAACGCGGATCGTCATGCGGTCTCCTCAGCAGGTGCCGGACGGCCACCGAGGGCCGCTTCGAGCGCGGTACAGGTCCGGAATTCCGGCAGCAGGCCGTCGGCGAGGAGCCGGTCGGCCGTCGGGGCGTCGCGGTCCCGTTCGGACAGCACCGGGGACTCGCGCGAGAGGAAGCCGGGAAGCCGCAACCCGATCCGTGGATCGCGGATCGTCAAGGCCAGCTCGTTCTCCGGTACGTAACCGCCGGAGAGCAGGTAGGTCATCGATGCCTCCGCGGTGAGCGCGGCGAAGGCGTGGCCGACCCCGACCGGGAGATAGACGGTTCGCCCGCGTTCGGCGTCGAGCCGCACCGCGTCCCAGGCGCCGAAGGTCGGCGATCCGACGCGGAGGTCGACGACGTAGTCGACAACGCTTCCGTGGGAACAGTGCACGTACTTCGCGACGCCGGGCGGTGTCCGGGTGAAATGGATGCCACGCACCACTCCTGCCAGGGAACGGCTGACGGACACCTGGGCGAGCGGGAACAGCCTCCGCCCGACGGCCGTCTCGTGCTCGCCTTGTTCGTAAGGCGAACAGAACGCACCCCGATGGTCTCGGTGGACCATCGGGGTGAAGGTCCAGGCACCGGCCACGGTCAGCTCACGGCGTGTTCCGGGCCGGTCGGCGGGGTCGGCCTCGAACGATTCCATCAGAGCACCCGGACCTCGGGCACGTAGGTGATCCAGCGGCCGCCGTGATCGGTGAACCCGGTTTCCTTGGTCATGATCTCGGCCGCGTGGTTCCAAGCGAACAACACCGCGTAATCCGGATAAGGGTCGGCGAATTCCGCCGCCGGGGTCACGGGGATGTGGGTGCCCGGGGTGACTCGGCCCTGCTTTTCCGGAGTGGTGTCGTAGACGACCGAGACGAGCTCAGGACCGATGTTGCAGTAGTTCGTGACCGTCGCGCTCTTCGCGGTCGCGCCGTAGGCGGCGATCGTCCGGCCCTCGCCACGCAGCCGGCTCAGCAGCTCGACGAGGTCGTGCGCGTTGCGCCGGACCGCGGTCGCGAACACCGACAGCGCTTCCGGGGTGTGCAGTCCGCGAGCCGCCTCTTCCGCGACGAGTTCCGCCACCGCTCCGCCGGCACGCCGCTTGCCGGCGCGCGCCAGGGTATAGCGGAGCTCCCCGCCGTGGACCGGAAGACGCTCGACATCGACGAGGGCCAGCCCGTGCCGCTCGGCAAGCCGGGCCACGGTGGTGGCGCTGAAAAGGAAGAAGTGTTCATCGTAGATCTGATCGAACGACGTCGACGCGACGATGTCACCGAGATAGGGATCTTCGAACACGAACACGCCGTCATCGGTCAGCAACTCGGCGACACCGTCGAGAACCGACGTGACATAGGGAATGTGGCACAGGGTGTTCGCCGCGTAGATCACGTCGGCGGGTCCGTGCTCGGCGCTGATCCTCACCGCCGTCTCCTGGTCGAAGTACGCGTTGAGCACCTGCACGCCGCACTCCACGGCGGTCTGGCTGATGCGTACGGACGGTTCCACTCCGAGATGCCGGATCTGGGCCCTGGCAAGGGTTCGCAACATGACCCCGTCGTTGCACCCGAGTTCCACCACGAACGGGTCGTCCCGGCCGGACAGTTCGAGCGCGAGCAACCGCTTCGCGAGTGCGGTGAAATGCCGGCGCATCACCGCTGAGCCGGACGACCGATAGGGGTAATGATCACCGAACATCCGCTCACGGGGAACTTCTTCCAGCAACTGCACCATCGCGCAGCCGGTGCACGCGCCCACGCGCAGCCGGTAGAAGAATTCGTCGGCCTCGGAGCCGGGCGTTCCTGCCGGGAAGACATCGGACAGCGGCTGGTTTCCGAGGTCGAGGAAGAGTGTCACGGACGCGCCGCAGACCCGGCATTGAGACATGTCGCTACCCCCTGGAGTGATCGGTTGCCGGGGAGCTTGTTCACGTGTCCTCGAGAACCCCTCGAAAATCTCGACGATCGCTCGACGACGGGGATCAGTTCCGCTGAAGCCGCAGTTCGGCGTCGCTCGGTTCGGTCGCTTCTCGAAGGCTTCGGAGCCGGACAGCGCGTTCAGAAGACCGTCGACGGTCTCGGCAAGCCACCGGCGCGTCGGAACGGGTAACGTCGATGGTCCCCGTAGCGGTGCGGGCATCGGCGTCGCGCAGGGCGATCAAGAACAGGAGATCTGCGTCTGGCCGGCGAATGTGCACAGTCGAAGAAGAAGCAGACAGGCACCTCGGAAATCGCGCGAGACACTTGACGTGCGCCCGGTCGAATTTCCCGCTGACCGGCACGCGAGTGAGGATGAAGCTTTCGGGCCTCGGCGTCCGGTGGCTGCTCATTCTTCGAGGAGGATCCGATTGGCCGGCGGCCTGTCGGGCGGGCCACGGGCTGTGGTGAAGAGCCGGTTCAGCCCCGCGGCCATTTCCGAGCGTGAGGGACTGTTCGCGGAGAGGCAGCCGGCACGAGAAGCGTGGCGAGGTTCCACGTGGTGACGAAACCGCCACGGTGCGAAGTATCTGCTCGAAAAACGTTGCATACTGTCACGTAAACCGTTGCGTAGCGCTCATATGAGCAGTCGATTGCCAAGAGGCAGATATGTGACTTACATCACATCCCAGTTTCGACCTATCAGGTTCCTTATGTCCCGACTAGCATGAATTCGCCCAGGGGGAAGGGCATTCACGGTGAAGCGTCTCAGTCTCCTATATGCGACCCCTGGAGGCTTGACGACGCGGGGGAAATGAGAGGTGCGGGGTGGATTTCACATTACTCGGAGGCATGGAAATACGATCTGGTGAACGCGGGGGGATCCCGTCGGCGCCGAAGCAGCGGCAGGTGCTCGCGATGCTCCTGCTCAATGCGAACAAAGTGACCTATGTGGGAGACCTGTCCGACGAACTCTGGGGCGGCAGGCCCCCGGCCAGCATGCACACCACGCTGCAGACCTACGTCTACCAATTGCGGCGAAGACTCGAGGGCCCGTCGCGACGGACCACGATCGTGACCAGGCCGTTGGGGTACATGCTCAACGTGCCGGACGGTTCGATCGACGTCGTCGAGTTCCAGACGAAAATCGAGCAGGCGGCGCGATGTCTCGAGGCGGAGCCCGAAGTCGCCGCCGACCTGCTGGAGAGCGCCTTGAGGCTCTGGCGGGGCCCGGCTTTGGCGGACGTCGTCTGCGGGACCGTGCTGACCGGTTATGTCACCCAGCTCGACGAGCTGAAGATCTGTGCCACCGAACTGCTCATCGAAGCGCGGATGAGCACCGGGCACTACCGTGAGCTGGTGGCCGAATTGAAGCGGCTCGTCCACATGCACCCGTTCCACGAGAACTTTCACGCCCAGCTCGTCCGCGCCCTGTCGATGAGCGGACGGCGGCAAGAAGCGATCACGGCATATCGCGCGGTCCGGTCCCTGTTGCGCTCCGAGCTCGGCATCGACCCCTCGCCCTGTCTGGACGACGCGCTGCAGCTCGCTCTGCATGGGCCGAGGTGGCGGGAGACGCCGCGCGTCGGTCCCGTGCGGCAGATTCGCTGCGGCTGAGTGACGCGCTCCCTTTTTCCACCGCGAGGGAGTCAAAGTCCGCGGCACGGGGTATCCGGACCCTGACACTGGCTGGGCGAAGGGTGAATTCGATGGCTCACGCGGTCGAGCAAGACCGGGAACGGCAGCAGGATCCGAAGAGAGGTTCTTCCTCGTCGTGGCGGACCATCGCCTGGACTCTGCTGCTGGATGTCGCTTTGCCCTTCGCCTGCTATGTGGTTCTGCTGCTGTTCGGCGTGCACGAAGCGGCGGCGCTGGCGGCGGCGGGCGGGATCGCCTTCCTGCGGGCGGTGGTCATCTGGATACGGGAGCGGCAGCTCGGCGCGCTCTCCATCCTTTTGACGGTGCGGTTCTTCCTGGGTGTGCTGGCGGCGCTCATCACCGGAGACGCCAGGTTCGTCCTGGCCAAGGACTCGCTCGTCACCGCCGCCGTGGGCCTCGGCGTGCTGGCCAGCCTGGTACTGGCCAAACCCGCCATCTACTTCATCCGGAGGAGTCTGTCGCCGCGGAAGGCCGCGTTCGGCAGGCAATGGAAGAGGTCGGCCGACTTTCGGCGGCTCAACCGGAAGATGACGTGGGTCTGGGGGATCGGCCTGCTCGGTGAGGCGACGGCGCGTATCGGGGTGATCTATCTGCTGCCGTTGAACGTCGCGGCGTTCCTGTCGCAGACGATGGCCGCTTTGGCCATTGTGGCCCTGGTGGGGTGGACACAGTGGCGAGGTCGCCGTAGCCCGGTCGATCCGGAGGGGTGAGACTCGAGTCCGGCTCGAGCCGCGCCCGAGCGAAGTAGAAGGAACCTGACACTTCGTCGGTTTGGTGTCATAGTGAGGCCATGCAGACGGCGATCGAGGTCGACGGCCTGGCGAAACGGTTCGGCTCCACACCCGCGCTCGACGGCGTCGCGTTCGCGGCACGCCGTGGCACGGTCCTGGGCCTTCTCGGACCCAATGGCGCCGGCAAGACCACTGTGGTCAGGATTCTCAGTACGCTGATCCGGCCGGACGCCGGAACGGCGGTGGTCGAAGGGTTCGACGTCGTCGCCGACGCGTACCGGGTCCGCCGGATGATCGGCGTGACCGGGCAGTACGCGGGAGTCGACGAAAAACTCACCGGCTTGGAAAACCTCGTGCTGATCGGAAAGCTGCTCGGCATGTCGCGGACCGAGGCCCGCGGCCGCGGGAACGCCCTGCTCGCCCGATTCGGTCTGGGCGAAGCGGGCGGACGGATGGCCGGAGGATATTCCGGGGGAATGCGCCGGCGGCTGGATCTCGCGGCGAGCCTGGTCGGCAGGCCACGGGTGCTGTACCTCGACGAACCGACCACGGGACTGGACCCCGCCAGCCGCGGAGAATTGTGGCAGGTGGTCCGCGAACTGATCGGCGAGGGAACCACGGTCCTGCTCACCACGCAATACATCGAGGAGGCCGACCGCCTGGCCGACGACGTGGTCGTGATCGACAAGGGGGTCGTCGTCGCGAGTGGCACCCCCGAGCATCTCAAGTCGAGACTGGGAATCTCGACCCTGGTGATCCGTCCCCGCGACGCGAGGCGGCTGGCCGCGGCACGTCAGGTGCTCGTGAGTCTGGGGCATCCGGTGACCGAAGAGGACGGCGCCCTGGTGATGACGGCCGAAGACGACACGCTGCTCCCGGTCGTGGTCCGGCGTCTCGACGAACGGGGAATCCCGGTCAGCGAACTCGCCCTGCGCCGCTCGACGCTGGACGAGGTCTTTCTCACCATCACCGGTGCGGCCCCAGCCGCACCGGACGACCCGGTGGTGACCCGATGACGACGGCCACCGGCCCCGAAACGAGCTGGCCGCGTCGTGTCCCGGTGTCCGCGGCCGTTCGCCAATCGGTCACCTTCGCCTGGCGCAGCATCCTCCAGATCAAGCACAAACCCGCCGAACTGCTCGACCTCTCGGTGCAGCCGGTCATGTTCACACTGCTTTTCACCTATGTCTTCGGCGGCGCGATCGGCGGCACCCCGCACGATTACCTCCAGTTCGCGCTCGGCGGCCTGATCGTGCAGAACGCGCTCTTCCTGTCCATCTACGCCGCCATCGGCTTGTCCGCCGATCTGAAGCAAGGCTTGTTCGACAGGTTCCGTAGCCTGCCGATCGCCAGAGGCGCGCCCCTGGCGGGCCGGGTGCTCGCCGATGTCGTCCGCCAGCTGTGGTCGTTGATCGTTCTGCTGATCGTCGGAGTCGTTCTCGGTTTCCGCCTCACCACCGGCCTTGCTTCGTTGCTCGGCGCCTTCGCGGTGCTGACGATGTTCACCGTCGCGTTCGCTTGGCTGCCGGTCTGGCTCGGCGTGCTCGCACGTGACCCGGAGAAAGTCCAGGTCTTCGGCTTCGTGGTCGTGCTGCCGCTGACCTTCACGAGCAACGCGCTCGTTCCGCTCGACACCATGCCACCGTGGTTGCGGTCGTGGGTATCGGTCAATCCCGTGACGCAGGTCAACGACACCCTGCGCGCCCTGTTGTCCGGCGGGCCGGTCGGTGGTCCCTTGACGGCCACCGTCCTCTGGTCGGCGGCTTTCGCCGCGGTGTTCGGAACATTCAGCGTCAGGGCACTGCGCTCCCGGGTGTGACCCGGCGCCCGCTCGACCGGGACGTCCGAGAAATCTACAGTCTTCGTCGAGCCGCACCGGGCAGGCTTTCCTCCAGAAGATCCGACCAGTGGAGGAGTTCCCATGCCGAAATCGTCCTTTGTGGACAGGTGGGCGGGCACGTGAGCCGGCCGTCCACCCTCGACGGCCGTTCCGACAGCCTGGTCTCCGGCGACCGCGGCCTCCCGGCGATCCTGGTGGGCTCGGCCACGACCTCCGCGCCGGCGGGCGCGGAAGCGCTGCGTCACTGGCTCGCCGAGCGCGATCGCGATTCGACGATGACCGTGAGCCGCGCCGATCTCGCCGATCTTCGTGACTGGCACGACGAACAGGTGATCCGTCACCGAACCGGACGGTTCTTCACCGTGGAAGGCCTCGACGTACGCGTCGAAGGCGGAGGTGTCGGGCATTGGCGACAGCCGATCATCTGCCAGTTCGAGATCGGTGTTCTCGGAATCCTCGCGGCGTGTGTGGACGGTGTGCAACGCTTTCTGATGCAGGCGAAGGCCGAGCCGGGAAACCCGCGCGGGCACCAGCTTTCCCCCACCGTCCAAGCGACACGAAGCAACTTCACCCGAGCCCACGGTGGCCGGTCCGTGCCCTACCTCCGGTACTTCGTGGACGCAGAGGTGGATCGTGTGCTCGTCGACGTTCTGCAGTCCGAACAGGGTTCGTGGTTTCTCCGCAAGCGAAACCGCAACATGGTCGTCGAGGTGGATCCCGGAATCGAGGTACTGGAGGGATTTCGGTGGTGCACGCTCGCCGAGATCCATGCGGCGCTGGCTGTCGAGGATCTGGTCAACATGGACGCGCGCACCGTCCTGTCCTGTTTACCGTTCCACGGTTCCGGTTTACTGCACGGCCTGGACGGCTTCGCCGATGACTTCACCGGTGCCCTCGTCCGGTCGCTGGCCGGAACGCACGGCGGGGTGCATCACCTCGGCGAGATACTGGGAGCGGTCACCGCGGCCCGAGCCGAAGCCGCGATCAAGGCCGAGCGGGTGCCTCTCGCCGGGCTGCCCGCTTGGCATCGCCGTGACGGGGCGATCACGCATGAGAGCGGCGCCTTCTTCGACGTGATCGGTGTCGACGTCAAGGCCGACGGACGCGAGGTGGGGGAGTGGTCCCAGCCGATGTTCGCCGCCCGCGGTGTCGGCCTGGTGTGCTTTCTCGTCACCGTCCTCGATGGCGTGCTGCACGTCCTCGTCCAGTTGCGTCGCGAACCCGGATTCCTCGACACCGTCGAACTCGCGCCGACAGTGCAGTGCACGCCCTCGACGTATGAACGCCTGCCCGAACTCGCGAAGCCGCCGTTCCTCGACGTCGTGTCCGGTGCCGATCCCTCGGCTTTCCGGTTCGACACCGTGATGTCCGAGGAAGGTGGCAGGTTCCACCACACACGCACGCGCTATGTCGTGCTCGAAGTCGACGACGTGCTCGAACGGCCAGGCTTCCACTGGATGACCGTCGACCAGCTGACGAGTTTGTTGCGGCACAGCCATTACGTCGACGTCCAAGCACGGAGCCTGTTGCCGTGCTTGCAAGCTTTGGCCTGCGGCCGCGCCGCGCGTACGGCGTGACGATCGCCGAGAGGGAGGAAACCGTGCTTCGACGTGTCGCCATCACCGGGATGGGTGTGATCGCCCCCGGCGGGGTGGGTACGGCCGCGTTCTGGGACTTGATCACCGCGGGCCGGACCGCGACCCGGACCATCAGCTTCTTCGACCCGGCGCCGTTCCGCTCCCGGGTGGCCGCCGAATGCGACTTCGATCCGGCCGAGCACGGTTTCGATCCGGACGAAGCCGTCCGGCTCGACCGCAGCACGCAACTCGCGGTGATCGCCGCGGGCGAAGCGGTTTCGGACGGTGGGCTGAGGCCCGGAGAGAACGCGCGCCGGTGGGGTGTGACGATCGGCAGCGCGGTCGGCTGCACCATGGGACTGGACCGCGAATACGCGGTCGTCAGCGAGCTGGGGAAACGCTGGGAGGTCGACGCGGAGAAGGCGGTCGATCACCTCTTCGACTACTTCGTCCCGAGTTCGATATCCGCCGAGGTCGCTCGCCGGTTCGGCATCGGGGGCCCGGTGGCCCTGCTCTCGGCCGGGTGCACCTCCGGCTTGGATGCCGTGGGTCACGCCGCCGGGCTCATCGCGGAAGGCTCCGCCGACGTGATGCTCGCCGGTGCGACGGACGCGCCGATCTCCCCCATCACGGTCGCCTGCTTCGACGCGATCAAGGCGACCACGGCACGCAACGGCGAACCGGAGTCCGCGTCCCGTCCGTTCGACCGGACGCGCGACGGATTCGTGCTCGGTGAAGGAGCCGCGATGTTCATCCTCGAAGAACTCGGTGCCGCCCGGCGGCGCGGAGCGCGGGTCTACGCCGAGATCGGCGGTTACGCGGCACGCTGCAACGCTTTCCACATGACCGGTCTACGGCCGGACGGCCGCGAGATGTCCGCCGCGATCGACGCGGCCCTCGCGGAGGCCAAGGTCGCTCCGGAGCGGGTGGACTACGTCAACGCGCATGGCTCCGGCACCCGGCAGAACGACGTCCACGAGACGGCGGCGGTGAAGACCAGCCTGGGCCGGCACGCACGCCACACGCCGATGAGTTCGATCAAATCCATGGTCGGGCACTCCCTCGGCGCGATCGGCTCGATCGAACTGGCCGCGTCGGCGCTCGCGATCGACCGCGGAGTGATCCCGCCGACGGCCAACCTGCGCCAGGCCGACCCCGCGTGCGACCTCGACTACGTGCCGCTCACCGCTCGCGACGCCGAGGTCCGCGTCGTTCTCAGTGTCGGCAGCGGGTTCGGCGGCTTCCAGAGCGCCGTCGTACTCGCCGAACCCGGATCGCTGGGCCGATGACCGGGGCCGTCGTCACCGGACTGGGCGTGGTGGCACCCAACGGCGCCGGGACCGAAGAGTTCTGGAAGGCCACGCTCGACGGTCGCAGCGGGATCGGACCGGTGACCCGCTTCGACGTCGGCACCTATCCGGGCAAGCTGGCGGGCGAGGTCGACTTCGATCCCGGCGAACTCCTGCCCCAGCGCCTGCTCCCGCAGACCGATCGGATGACGCGGCTGGCGCTCGTCGCGGCGGACTGGGCACTGGCCGATGCCGGCGTCACCCCGGCGGAGCGACCGGAGTATGCGATGAGCGTCGCGACGGCGAGTTCGTCCGGCGGATTCGAATTCGGTCAGCGCGAGCTCCAGCGGCTCTGGGCCGACGGGCCGGAGCAGGTGAGCGCCTACCAGTCGTTCGCGTGGTTCTACGCGGTGAACACCGGGCAGATCTCCATCCGGCACGGTATGCGCGGCGCGAGTGGCGTGCTGGTCACCGAACAGGCCGGTGGCCTGGACGTGCTCGGCCAGGCCAGGCGCCTGCTGCGTCGCGGTGGCGAGCTGGTGGTTTCGGGAGCGATCGACGCGTCACTGTGCCCCTGGGGGTGGGTGGCGCAGCTGAAATCCGGCCGGATGACCACCCGAGACCGGCCCGAGCGCGCCTACCTGCCGTTCGCCGCGGACGCGAGTGGTTCCGTGGCAGGGGAGGGCGGTGCGTTGCTCGTCGTCGAAGACGAAACCGTCGCGGAGGCTCGCGGTGCGACCGCTTATGGGCGGATCGCCGGTTATCGCGCCACCTTCGACCTACCCGGCCACCCGGGTCTGACCGCGGCCATTCGCGGCGCGCTCGACGATGCCGGACTCGTCCCTTCCGACGTCGGCGTCGTCTACGCCGACGCGGCCGGAGTACCCGAATTGGACGCTCAGGAGGCCGACGCCATCGAGACGGTCTTCGGACGACGCGGCGTGCCGGTCACGGCGCCGAAGACGATGACCGGCCGTCTGTCCTCCGGTGGTGCGGCGCTCGATGTCGCGACCGCGCTGCTGGGCCTGCGCGACGAGCTGGTCCCGCCGACCGTCCACGTGACCGCGGCCGCGCCGGAGTACGGCCTGGACCTCGTCATCGGAGAGCCGCGTCAGGCCGTGGTACGCGCCGCGCTGGTGCTGGCCCGTGGTCAGGGCGGATTCAACTCCGCCCTCGTCGTCACCCCTGTCTGACCGAAAACGAGAAGGAGCACACGATGATGACCGGTGAACAACTGCGCGAAGTGATGGTCGAAGCGGGTGGAGAGGTGGACGCCGCTCTCGATCTCGACACCTTCCTGGATGCGGAACTCGACAGCCTGGGCTACGACTCGCTCGCACTGCTACAGACCGAGGCCCTGCTGAAAAACCGGTACGGGGTGATCGTCCCCGACGGCGCGATCGCGGAACTCGGCCGTGCGCGGGACCTGCTCACGCTGGCCAACGACCGGCTCGCCGCCTCGGTCCCGGAGGGCTGAGCCTGCCAGTGCCGAACGAAGGCGAATGGCCGCTCCGGTGACCTTCAAGGCTGGGCGCGCCACGTGATAAGCCAGCGGATGCCGGAGCCGTCTCTGCCAGATCAGGGGTTGCAGCGACTCGCGCAGTGCCTCATGTGCGTAGCCCTCGACCCCGCCCTGATAGCGGGCCATCGCGGTGTTCACCGGCGTGACGCCGCGGTGCACGTCGATGATCCGTTCGGTGAGCAGGTCGGCGTCGCGGACGGCCGTGGCGGCTCCGCGTCCACCGGTCGGCGGCATCGCGTGCACCGCGTCTCCCAACGCGGTCACCCGACCGGCGGGCCACGGCATCAGGCCCTTCGTGGGGTCGGCCGCGAAGTACGGGAACGAAGTGCCCGATGCCGGATCCGCGAGGTCCAGGAGAGCCCGCGCGGCGGGCGACCATCGGTGCAGCAAGGCCTGCGCGTCCTCGAGCGGGTGTTCTTCGCCGGTTTCGGGTTCGGTCGTCGTGATCCCCCAGAGCAGATAGGGCGATTCGAGGACCGGTGCGATGTCGCTCTGCTCCACCTCCGTGCCGGGCGTATGAGCGGAAAGGAACATGCCGGTGCCGCCCGGTCCGATGGCGAACCCCGGGCCGCAGGTGATCGCCGGAGGCAGAAGTCTCCGGACCGCGGTCGTGAGCGGCGTCCGTCCGGCCACTCCGCGGGCGGTCAGCGGGTGAGCCGTGGGACGGCCGGCGAGCGCCGGCGCCACCCGTGACCGGGCACCGTCCGCGCCGATCAGCAGGTCGCCTTGAACGGGAGCTCCCTTCGCGAAGTACGCGGTCACCTTCCCGTCGGCGGAAACACTCGATCGAGTGAACTCGCGGCCGAAGCGCACCGTCTCGTGCAGGCCCTCGCAAAGCAGGGTGCGCAACGGGATACGGCCGATCAGCAGAGCGGACGGCGTCGGTCGTCGCGGGAAATGGAGCAGGGGCCGCAAGCGGTGGTCCCACACCGAAAACCGCGTGAAGCTCGCAGGATCCGCGGCGCTGGCACGGAGCGCCCGACACACCGCGGGCGGCAAACGCCGGTCGAGGATCTCGCAGGCTTCCGCATCCAGATGCAGCCGGTAGCCGCCGGTATCGGCAGGTGCTCTGTCCCGTTCGAACACCGTGACCTCCACCCCCGCGGCGCGCAGACCGTGCGCGAGCACCAAGCCGCCGATTCCGGCACCGATCACGACGACCTTCATCACTCATCCTTCGGTTGACGATCACTGCGAGTGTGGAAGGTACCTGATACTTTGAGGCGGTGCCGGACGCGATGACAGGGAACTCCGGGAATCCCGGGGAATCGACAGGGTGGGCCTTGCAGCAGGCCTACCGCGCCGTCGCGCGGGAGTTCACTCGGATCTTCGCCGCCCAGCGCCTCTCGCCGGTTCAATTCGGCGTCCTCGCCCACCTGGCCGCCGTACCGGGTCTGACGCAATCGGAGTTGGCGAAGCGGGTGCTGGTCCGGCCACAGAGCATCGGCGAAGTGGTCGTAGCCCTGATCGAACGCGATCTTCTGATTCGCGCGAGCCCTCGCGGCCGGGGGAGGCGCACACCTTTGCGCTTGACGTCGCGAGGCACCACCGCGCTCACCCAGGTCGCGCCCGCGGTCCGGGCGTGCAACCGGCCCGCGGCTCTCGGCCTCACGACGGGCGAAGTCGTCGAGTTGAATTTCCTCCTGCGCAGAATGGCCGACGCCGGAGCGGGCTCGCGGTGAATCGCAGGTTCCTGCTCGCCGTGGGAGAGAACGTCATGCTGCCCCTGGCTGTCTACTTCGGACTCCTGACCTGTGGCGTCGCCCCGGTCTGGGCGCTGGTCGGCGCCGCCTCCGCATCTCTGGTGGTTCTGGTGGCGACCTCGCTGCGAACCCAGGAGATCACCGTCCTGGGGGTGCTGGTGCTGGTTCGCTTCGGGGTGGGGATCGCGGTCGCCGTGGTGGCCGGTGATCCTCGTCTCGAACTGGCCAAGGATCTGGCGACCACGGCTGTCATCGGGGTGGTGATGGCCGTCTCGCTCGGCTGGAGGCGCCCGAGCATCGCGCGGATACGCCGAGATCTGTCGGGCAGCCCGGACGCGTTCGACCGGCGTTTCGACCACAGCGAAGGCTTCCGTGTCCTGCACCGGCGGCTCACCTTGCTCTGGGCGGTCGTCCTGCTTGCCGAAGCGAGCCTCGGCATCGTCGCCGTCTACACGCTCCCGCTCACCCTGGCGGTCGTGTCCACCACGATTCTGGGCCCCGCCGCGATCCTCGGCCTGATCGGAGTCACCCAGTTCGTGGGCGGCCGGGCGAACGGCGCCGCGGCTCTGCGCGAAACCGACGTCGTGATCGTCGGTGCCGGACTCGTCGGCGGGGGAGTCGCCGGCAGGCCCTGTCGATGACGAAGAGCCCACCATGAGCGCCACCGCCGATGTCGAAGCGCCGAGCGCGGTATCTCGCCAGTGGACTCATTCGGCGAGCTTCCGGTGTCCCTGGTGAGTGTCGACCAGTTCGGTGACACACGCACTCGCGGGAAGATCCCCCTCCGGGGGGCTGATCCGCGAAAAGTGATTAAGCCCCGACATGCCGGGTATCGCTGAATCGTTGCACAGACGATTCAAGGACGGTGGGAATGGAAATCGAACATGCCGAGGCGGTATCCCAGGGCGGTCAGGTCCGGGTAGCCGGTGTCGAGCCGGAAACCTTGTCCTTGGTGGGTGACGGGGAAAGCGCTGGTCGAAGCTGGAATCCGGAGCGGCTGTACGCCGCGGCGCTGGCGACCTGCCTGCATCAGGCGGTCGTCCTGGCCGCGTCCACCGGGGGATTCGACACCGACGACAGTGCGGTACGGGCGGAGGCCAAGCTGATCCACGACACCGCACAGGGTTACAGCGTCGATGCCCGGCTGTCGGTCTCGTTACCCGGTGTACCGGCGGAACGTCGCCAAGGTGTGGTCGATCAAGCGATACACCATTGTCCGTTGGTCGACGGCTGGACGGTCGAGGTGGTTGACGACTTCCCGGCGAAAAGCCGATCGAATCCCTCAGGCAAGGAGCGACCATGACCAAGCGCTTTCACCAGGGTGACAAGGTGCGTTGGCAAAGTCATGGCGGGGAGGCCGAAGGCGAGGTGGTGAAGGAGATCACCGCCGATACCGAAGCGGCAGGCCGTACCGTCCGCGCGTCCGCTGACGAACCGCAGTATCTGGTGCGCAGCTCCAAGAGCGGTGGCGAGGCGGTGCACAAGCCCGAGGCACTGGAGAAGATGTGAACGGCGAGCGCGATGTCCACGCCACCGGGCCACCGGCCTCCCGCACCCCGGACGAGCCGGACGCGCGGCCGGTGACCGGCGATACCCGCGAGAAGTGAATAGTCGGGCACCGGATGAACGCACCCCATGCCTTGTGGTTGTTCAGCGACCAGCTCGGACCGCATTTCCACAGCACGCCCGAACACCGCGACCGTGAAGTTCTGCTGATCCGGTCCGCCGCGGCGTTCGGGCGCCGCCGGTTCCATCGGCAGAAGTTGCATTTGATCGAAACCGGGATGCGGAGGCTGGCCGCCGATTTGGGCGGTCGGGCCAGAATCGTCGACGCGCCTACCTACACCGAAGGCCTGCGCCGCTTCGGCAAGCCGGTCGTCGTGCACGAGCCGGGCTCGCATGCCGCCGACGCGTTGGTCCGGCGGCTCCATGACGAGGGTGTCGTGGCGGAGGTCATGCCCACACCGGGCTTCGTCCTGTCCAGACAGGAGTTCGCGTCGTGGGCGGCCGGGCGGCACCGGTTTCTCATGGAGGACTTCTACCGCGACCAGCGCCGCCGCTTCGGGGTGCTGCTCGATCTGGACGGTCATCCGGCGGGCGGGAAGTGGAACTACGACCACGAAAACCGCCGTCCGCCGCCGGGCCGCTCGACCCTGCCGGTCCCTCCTCCGTGGCTTCCTCGTGAAGACGTGATCGACGAACGTGTCCGGGCCGATCTGGATCAGGCGGAACGGGACGGGGCGATCCATCCCGTCGGCGTCGATGGCCCGCGTCAGTTCGCTGTCAGCCGCAGCGAAGCCACCAGTGCTCTGCGCCGCTTCCTGGACCTGCGGCTGCCCACTTTCGGCCCACACCAGGACGCGATGCTTCACGCGGACTGGGCGATGTCGCACGCCCTCCTGTCGGTGCCCCTCAATCTCGGTCTCCTCGACCCGCTCGACGTCGTCCGGAAAGCCGAGGAACGGTACCGCGACGGTACAGCGCCACTGGCCGGCGTCGAGGGATTCGTCCGCCAGATACTCGGCTGGCGCGAATGGGTGTGGCATCTGTACTGGCACCTCGGACCGGATTACCCGCGTCGAAACGAGTTGCAGGCACGGACGAAGTTACCTCGATGGTGGCGCGAGCTGGACGCCGATCAGGTGGAGGCGGCCTGTCTTCGTACCGCGATGGCCGGGGTCCGCGACCGCGGCTACGCCCATCACATCGAACGATTGATGGTGCTGGGCAACCACGCGCTTCAGCGCGGTTACGATCCGGCGGAACTGACCGGCTGGTTCGCCACCGCCTTCGTCGACGGCTTCCCGTGGGTGATGCCGGCGAACGTCATCGGGATGAGCCAGTACGCCGACGGTGGCGTCGTCGCGACGAAGCCCTACGCGGCAGGCGGCGCGTACATCAATCGGATGAGTGACCACTGCGGAGGCTGCGTCTTCGACCCGAAGAAACGCGTCGGTGAAACGGCGTGCCCGTTCACCGCCGGATATTGGGCCTTCCTCGATCGCAACGCCGAACGCCTGCGAGGGAACCCGCGGATGCGTCAGCCCCTCAACGGCCTGGGCAGGCTGTCGGACCTCACCGACGTGGTGGCACAGGAAAGGGAACGGCGTCGGTTTTGACGGCGATCAAGGGATCCAGGTGGTGGAACTGGTCCTTGGCCCAGTAGCTCAGGTTCGACGACGGGTCGCCGATCATCTCGCGGTAGGTGTCCCAGCTGATCCAGCGCCACTCTTCGACCTCCGCGGGGTCGGGTTCGGGGTCCACGTCCACCCGTGCGGTGAACACCGGGCAGAACTCGTTCTCCACGACGCCGTTGAAGGGCGGGGTCCGGTAGCGATAGGAGGGAAGGACACAGCGGAGATCGGCCAGGTTCAGCAACCCCAATTCTTGGGCGGCCCGGCGGACGACGGCGGATTCGAGCGTCTCGCCTGGCGCCGGGTGACCGCACACGCTGTTGGTCCACACGCCAGGCCACACCTTCTTGACGAGTGCTCGACGGGTGACCAATAGCGCATCGTCCGATTTTCGGGTGAGATAACAGGAAAAAGCGAGATGAAGCCGGGTTTCCGCATGGTGCGCGGCGAGTTTGGGCGCGGTCTCACCGGTCGGGGTCCCGTCTTCGGTGACGTAGACGACGCGTTCCTCGGTCATGCCCGCGCACCGCTGAACGACTTCGACGCGGCCAGCCGATTCAACAGTCCGATCCGGCCGTGGTTGGGGACCGAACGGATCGGATGCCCGGCGAGGCCCCAGTTTTCGAGGAGCGCGTTCGCCGCGGCCCAGCCGGTGGCCGCCGCGCGTTCCATCAGGGCGACCGGCAGGTCGATGCGGATGCCGTCCCCGGCCAGCACCAGAGCCGGCTCAGGCGTCGTGATCGTGGGGCGGCGGGCGAAGTCACCGACCCCGAACAGCGGGCAGTCTTCGCGCCACAAGGTGATCTCTCCGACGGTCCGGGCGGCGCGGGTCTCCGGGTAGATCTCGTGGAGACGTTCTTCCAGCGCTTTCTCCAAACCGCTGTGGTCTTGCGTGGTGGCGGCGTAGGCGTGCAGTTCGACCACCGATCCGCCGGTGCGCGCGGCCCAGCGTTTGGCTTCTCCCTCGTACCGGTCGAGCAGGCTGATGTTGTCCAGCGGCGGGACGCTGCCGGTGCCGAGGAATGGCGGGCGCCGGGACTCGACGGGGCGATCCAGCCAGAGCCGCCGGACCAGGAACGGCGGTGCGGTGCGCAGTTCGCCGATCCCGCGTCGCCAGGCTTCGGTTCCGAGCTGCGGCGAGGCCGCGATGATGTCCCGTAGCCCGGTGACGTCACAAGCGAGCACGACTCCGTCGAACGGCAAGGTCTCGCCGCCCGTCTCGACTTCGAAGGCGCCGGCCGTCCGGCCGAGAGCGGTGACTGTTTCACCGGTGCGGATTTCGACGCGGCGGCCGTCCAGATAGCTCGCCAGCGGATCCCAGAGAGCCTGAGGGAACGGTTCGGTCGGCACGTCGAAGACGAGGCCTTCGCTGGAGCCGAGGAAGTACAGATGGAACATGGTCGCCAGCTCCGCGGCCGACAGCTGGTGCGGATCGGCGAAGAAGCTGCGGGAGAACACCTCGAACGCGAGGTGCTGCGCGGCCGCCGGGAAGTTGATCGCTTCCAGGAAGGACGAGGCGTCGGTGTGGTCGAGCCGGTGATAGGTCTCGGGCACACTGACCGTCGCCAGCGGCAAGGCATTGCGTCCGCTGATCCGCAGGAGGTCCCCGGGGGTGAAAGTCGGGCTGCGCAGAGCGAAGCCCAGCGCGTTCCATGGTGGCGTGCGCGGGAGCCCGGCGAAGGTGTCGGTGCGGCCGTGCGCGTCGAGGAGCGGGTAGTCGGACAACGGGGTGAGCCGGTCCAGATGAGGATCGGTGCGGGTCAGCAATGCGCGCAGGTTGTAGTACTGGCGGAAGAAGGCGTGGAAGCCTCGGCTCATGGTCGCCGTGCTGCCGTCGGACAACTGTTCCCGCCAGCCGCCCACCCGGCCACCGAGGTGGTTTTCGCGTTCGAAGACGGTGACGTCGACACCGCGTTCGGCCAGTCCGGTCGCCGCGGTGAGGCCGGCTATGCCGCCGCCGATCACCGCCACGGTGGGACGCTTGCCGAGTTGCCCGGCGTCGGCAAGGCCGCGTGACGCCGGAAGGGTGACAAGGCGGGGATCGATACCGAGGGGTGTGGTCACTGGGTCTCCTCCGGGGCGGTGCCGACGACGGTGTGCACGATGTCCCGCCGCCGTCCGGGGACGGTCGTTTCGTGGACGTCGGCGAAAGCGGCGTCGGTCACGCGCTGGGCGAGTGATCCTATTCCGCCGGACTCGAGGACGCTGCGGCGTGGATGGCGACAGAGCGCCGCGTCGCCGGTGGTGACTCTCCCAGTGGGATGGTCACCTCCCGCGCACACGGCGTACCGGACCCGGCGGGCGCGGCGAACGTCATGGCCGGAGTGCTCGCGCCCAGGCGGCAGACCGCCTCGCGCCAGGGCGTTCATCGTGCCTCCTCGCGCCGCCGGGCCCGTAGGCAGCCGGCGGGTCGCCGGAGCAGCCGGCTTCATCGATCGCGCTCCGCGCATCTGGTGGCCAGAACGGCCAGCGCGTCCGCGGCGTGCCGGGGGAACACGGTGGGGTCCAGCGCCGCTTGGGCCTTTTCCGCGCGTTCTCGGATGAGTTCGCTGAGTCGTTCGCGGGCGCCGGCCGCGCTGATCAGCGCGCGCCACCGGGCCACGGCGTCGTCGTCCACTGTCGTCAGTGCGAGCAGTTCGGCGATTTCGGCCCGCTGGCGCCGATCGGCCATCTCGGCGGCGAGCACGACGACGCTGGAAGCCTTGCGGTCGCGCAGATCCTGGCCGGCGGGTTTGCCGGTGACCAGCGGATCGCCGAACACGCCGAGCAGATCGTCTGTGAACTGGAACGCCTCACCCACCAGACCGCCGTACTCGGCGAGTGCGGTCAGGACGTCCGGTCCGCAAGCTGCCAGCGCGGCACCGAACTCGAGCGGCCTGCGGACGGTGTAGTTGCCGGACTTCCGGCGCAGGACGTCGAGCAAGGCTTCCCAGCTCGGGAGCGAGCGCGCGTCGTTCACCAGATCGGCGAGCTGCCCGACGGCGAGCTCCGCGCGCATCCGGTCGTAGCGCGGCCAGCAGCGTGCCAGTGTCGTCGCGTCGAGGCCGCATTCCCTCAGCATCCGCTCCGACCAGACCAGGAAGAGATCGCCGAACAGCGTGGCGGCGGACTCGCCGAACCGATCAGCGGATCCACCCCACCCCTGCTCGGTGTGCCACCGGGCGAACCGGGTGTGCAGGGAGGGACGTCCCCGGCGTAGTGGCGAGCCGTCCATGACGTCGTCCTGCGCCAGCGCGAAACAGTGCAGCAATTCCAGACTGGACGCGGCTCGCAAGGCGTCTTCCGATTCCGGCCTGCCGCAACGCCAGCCGACATAAGCGAACGTCGGGCGGAGGAACTTGCCGCTCGCGACGAACTGGGGGATGACAGTTCTGGCGAGTTCACCCTCGGTGTGACCGGCGAAGTTTTCGATCGACCGCGCCTCGACGAAACCGTGCGCTTCGGCGAGGCAGCGCTCCCGTAAGGCATCCAACCAGGTAGCCGTCTCCTCGCCCGACGGCACCACTTCCGCCGCCACGGTCGACGTCATCCGACTGCCCCCTCCACCATTCGGTGATTCGATGCACAACCGTTTCACGGCTGGTGTACCTTGTCTACTGGATCCGGGGACCACCCCGCAACCTGGGGGTGCCGCTTGCCTGACCGGGATATACGCGGCTACCCGGCACTCTCGGGGTCAAACCTGGATCGGTGACGAATCGAACAGTCCCGTCTGGGGGAACGGTGGACGGCTCCCCGCCGCCGTTCGGAACCCGGCCCTCCGGGATCGGGTCTTGGATGCTCGGTGGTGCCCGGCACCGACCGGTTCCCTCCCGGCCGACGTGGCGCCGCCGGGCATTTCGTTCTGCATTCTTTTCCTCGCCGCTCCTGCTTTTTTCGCAGCAGTTCCTTGTTTTTTCGGCGCGTCAGCGGATACCGCTCTTCCTGTCCGCACCGAGCGGTCTATCGTGTCGTCGTGATGGTTACGCGGGCCGCCGCATTCTCACGTTCGTCGTCTCGACCCGGTGCTTTGGCCGCGTGGATCTGCGCCGCGGGAACCGTGCTCTGCCAGATTCTCTACTCGGTCACCAACGCCGGAGCGCGCACCCCGCTGACCGTGCTGACCGTGCTCTGTTTCGCGGCCGCCTCACTCGCCGATGCCTGGACGCGTGCGGGGGCGAAAGCCGCCGTGGTGCTCGCCGTGATCGCCGGTGGCGGCGGCCTGCTCGCCGAGGTCGTCGGTTTGCATACCGGATTGCCGTTCGGGCACTACCGGTACACGGCGTCGCTCGGCTGGCGGATAGCCGGTGTCCCGATGCTCATTCCGCTGGCCTGGCTGATGATGGCGTGGCCCGCTTTCCTGGTGGGCCGGGCATTGGCCAGGCGGCCGGTGTTCGTCGTCGCGGTGTCGGCGGCCGCCCTCGCCGTCTGGGACGTCTTCCTCGACCCTCAGATGGTGGACGAGGGCTACTGGACCTGGTTTTCGCCCACGCCGTCGCTTCCCGGTGTGGAGGGCATTCCGCTGACCAACTTCGCGGGCTGGCTGCTCGTCGCGCTCATCGTCCAAACCGCTTTGCATCGGCTGATCCCACTCGAGCGGGACCGTGTCACCGGGCTCGCCGCGGGTCCCGCTCCCGCGCTGTACCTCTGGACCTGGTTCTCGTCGGTATGGGCGCATTTCGCCTTCTTCGGCAGGCCCTGGGTCGCCGTGGTGGGCGGACTGCTGATGGGAGCGATCGCCGTGCCGTTCGCGATCCGGCTGGGACGGGGGCTGCTGTGGGCACGCGTTCCCGAGTGATCGTGCGCACCGCCGCGGTGGCCGCCGTGACGGCCTCCGTCCACGCGGCCTACAACGCGCGCATCGTCCGGGAGCCGCCGAAACAACCGGCTCGCTGCCGGGAGCCGGTGTCCATCTTGCTTCCGCTCCGTGACGAAGCCCTGCGGGTCGCGCCGACACTGCGCTCGCTGATGGCGCAAAGCGGACTCGACGACGTCGAGATACTCGTACTCGACGACTGCTCCTCCGACGGGACGGCCGAGGTGGTCCGGCGGGTCGCGGGAGGTGACCCGCGCGTCAAGGTCTTCACCGGGATCGAGCCGCCACCGGACATGGTCGGCAAGCCGTACGCCTGCCACCAGCTCGCCACCCGGGCCCGAGGAAGCGTCCTGGTGTGTGTCGACGCGGACGTCGTACTCGCCCCGGACGCGGTGGCGTCAGCGGTTTCGCTGCTGCGCGGCGCGTCGCTCGACGCCGTCTCACCGTTCCCGAGGCAACGCGCCGACAGTGCCGGCGCCCGTCTGGTGCAGCCGCTGTTGCAGTGGTCGTGGTTGACCTTGCTCCCGCTGCGGCTCGCGGAAAGATCACCGCGACCGTCTCTCACCGCGGCGAACGGTCAATTCCTGATCATCGACGCGGCGATGCTGCGCGAATGCGGCGGATTCGCCGCTGTCGGGCACGAGGTGCTGGACGACATCGCGCTGATGCGAGCGGTCAAGAACGCGGGTGGCCGTGGGGTGGTCGCGGACGGCAGCCGGATCGCCGAGTGCACGATGTACACGAACTGGCCGGATCTGCGCGACGGCTACACCAAGTCGCTCTGGTCGGCCACCGCTTCGGTTCCCGGTGCCCTCGCGATCTGCGCCGGATTGCTGACGGTGTGGGTGCTGCCCGCGGCGGCCGCCTTGACCGGCTCGAAAGCCGGACTGCTCGGATACCTGGCAGGAGTCGCCGGCCGGACCGTGGCGGCCCGCCGCACCCGGGGCCGCGTCTGGCCCGACAGCCTCGTGCATCCGGTGTCGGTCCTCGCCCTGGTCGGTCTCATCGGCCGGTCCTGGTGGGCCCGCCGCACCGGACGGCTGATGTGGAAGAACCGTGTCCTGCGCCGGGAGGCACCATGAGCGACGTCGTGATCATCGGAGCAGGCATGGGCGGGCTGGCGGCCGCGGCCAGGCTCGCGGCGGGCGGGCACGCGGTGACCGTGCTCGAACGTTCTTCGCGGTGTGGTGGCAAGCTGGGCACCTTCAGCCGGGACGGGTTCACCTTCGACACCGGGCCCTCGTTGCTGACGTTACCGTCGGTCTACCGCGACCTGTTCGCGGCCACGGGCGCCGATCTCGACTCGCTCATCGAAATCGAACCGGTCGATCCCGCATGTCAGTACCGCTTCGCCGACGGAACCGAGCTGACCATGCCGCATGATCGCGACGCCGTGCCGGCGGCTCTGGACGACGCGCTGGGCGATGGGGCGGGAGCCGAGTGGGCACGTCTGATGGCGGAAGCGGGGTATCTCTGGTCGCTCGTCGGCGAACAGGTACTCCAGCACCCGCTGAACGGGACTCGTGACTTGATCCGGTACTCCACCAGCGTCAAAGACCTGCTCGCGATCGCTCCGTGGCGCACCCTGCGGAGTATGGGACGACGTCGCCTCAGCGACCCCAGAGCGCGCATGCTGCTAGACCGCTACGCCACCTACACCGGCTCGGACCCGCGCAGGCTGCCCGCCGTCATGAGTGTCGTTCCGTTCGTGGAACAGGAGTTCGGCAGCTGGCACGTCCGCGGCGGGCTCCGCCGCCTCGGTGAAGCCCTGCTGAGCCGCGTTTCCGCCCTCGGCGTCCAGATCCGCACAGACACCGAAGTCACCGCCGTCGAAACCGGCCCGGACGGGGTGCGCGGTGTGCGGCTGGCAGACGGCGAACGACTGGCCGCACCGATCGTGGTGTGCAACGCGGACGCCGCAAGGCTCTACGGTGATCTGCTCGACGACCCGCGTGCTCGCGGACCACGCCGCGCGCTCCGGCGCGTACCACCTTCGCTGGCCGGATTCGTGCTTCTGCTCGCCCTACGCGGCAAGACGCCGAACCCCAGTCATCACCGGGTCTTGTTCCCCGCCGACTACGACGCCGAGTTCGACGCGATCTTCGGAAGAGCACCACGGCCCGTGCCCGACCCCACCGTCTACGTCTGCGCCCCGGACGATCCCGAACTGCACCCACCAGACGGTGAATCCTGGTTCGTGCTCGTGAACGCTCCCCGCCACGACCCGGTGTCCGGAGTGGACTGGACGGCACCGGGACTGGCTGAGGCTTACGCCGACCGAGTGCTCGACATCCTGGCCGAGCGCGGCCACGACGTCCGGGACCGGTTACTGTGGAGAGAAATCCGCACCCCCGCGGACCTCGAACGTGAGGTCGGTGCGCCGGGCGGCTCGATCTACGGCTCGTCCTCCAACGGCTCCCGCGCCGCCCTGCTCCGCCCCGCCAACAGCGGTCCCGTCCCCGGGCTCTACCTCGCGAGCGGCTCGGCCCACCCCGGCGGCGGACTGCCGCTGGTGGCGATGTCAGCCGCGATCACCGCCGGACTGGTCGGCCCGGCGGGCGGGCAGCGCTCGCGCCGTGCCGATCGAAAGGTGCACCAGCCCCATGACTGACAGAACCGCCCAGACCACGGCGCAGGTCGGCGCCCAAGGCCATCCGGACCAAGGCGCTCCCGCCGGTGCCAGCGCCGAGCCGGTCACCGCCACCGCGGCGACGATCAGCCTCGTCGGACGTTCCGCGACCGTGATCGCGCCGGCGCCGCGCATCCCGGCGGCCTGGGCCCGCACTCGAAGATATTCGTGCAGCAAGAAGGAAATCGCGAGACCGGCGCACCAGGTCGACGGCGCGCCGAGAACGAAAAGCACCGCGGTGAAGCACAGTTCGGTGATCCGGTCGGCGACCGCGTCCAGGACGGCCCCGGCAGGCCGGGCCTTGCCGGTGAGCAGCGCGACGGCGCCGTCCAAACCGTCGAACACGCCGGTGGCCACCAGGAGCACCAGCGCGAGCCACAGCCACCAGCCGCCCGCGGACGCCGTCGGCACCGCGGCCGCCGCGCACAGGACCCCCACCCCGGTGAGCACGTCCGGAGGGACGCCGAGCACCGGGCGGGCGAGAACCTGCACACCGCGCAGCCACCCGACCGCGAGCGGGCTGCCGGAGACGTCGTGGTCGTGCAGCCTGGACCAGCCGGAGATCCCGCCTTCCGAAGACGCCCTGTCATGAGCGGTGTCACCGTGCGCCGCCGGGTCACCGTCGTGCTCCGCGACACCGCCCGATCCCTGCGCGGCCGCGATCTGTCCCTCTGGGCGGCCGGTGTGACGTTCTTCGCCGTGCTTGCCGTCGTTCCGCTGGCCTTGGTCGCTTTGCGCGGGGCGGCTTTCCTCGGATCGCCCGAGTTCGTCCACCACGGCGTGTCCCGATGGGCCGACGCGCTCCCGCCCGACCAGCGACCGGGTGTCGCGTTGACCGCTCTCGCCAACGCCGCGCTGAACACCCCGTGGGGTGCCTTCCTGGTGACCCTGTTGCCCGCCACGTTCTACGGGGAAGGCCTCTACCGGGGACTCGTGCAGGTCGCCGGGCGGGCGCCTGGCGCCTTCGTCGGCTGGCGGGGCCGGCTGATGTTCGTCCCGGTCCTGCTGCTCAGCCCGACCCTGGCCGTCGTGCCGCTCGCCACCGCCGACCTCGTGGCCGATCTCTACACCGGCGGCGGCTGGTCGACCTTCTGGGGCATCACGCTGTCCTTTCACATCGACTGGCTGCTCATCGCCTTGGTGACCGGCATCGTGTTCGTCGGCAGTGCCCCGCGCACGGCGCGCCGCGGGCCGTTGCTGCTCGGCTCGCTGGCCGTCGCGTCGATCCTCACCGGGTTCTTCCACGGCTTTCTTCTCTTCCTGGCCATCCCGTTGGACTGGAGTATCCCGTTCGGCGGGCTGGCGGCGGTGGGAGTGGTGTCGGCCCTGGTCCTCTGGCTCTATCTGTTGCACGTCCTGCTCCTGCTCGGCTTCAGGCTCACGTTGAGCGTCGAAGGCACCCGGGCGGGTCTGGAGCCGGCCACTGAGAAATCCCCCGAAAGTGCAAGCGAAAGCGCGTCGTAAGCACGAGTCTCCGCGTGGCTCGGAACAGGTCTGGATGCGCATTGGCCAGGGCACATCGGTGAAGCGTTGCACAAGCGATTCAGCAGCCATCATCGGCCTGGTGCCGACAGCCGCGTGTTTCGGAGAAAGTTCGGGACGAGGTGAAACCCGTGTTTCGCGGCGAATCACGCCTCGGTCGCTTCGGCTACTCGGCGGCAGCCGAGCTCGACGCCCCATCGAGTACCACCGAGCCAGACCGTGTTCGTCCCGGCGGGCGGGGCAGACAGTGGAAGAGGACGGCGGTTGCCGGGCCGCTGGAGGTCCGGGAGCAACCGGTGCATAACCGGCTTCCCGGGCCTGCGACCCCGGGCTCATCGCCGTAGGCATCTGGAAGAAGCCCTTCACGGGAGAAGCTGACCTACGCCACGTTCGGTCATCTCGGCAGACAACTCGCAACCGCTTGCTCCCGCCACCCGCGACACCTGGCCCGTCAAGTCCACACGGTGCCGAGTCCGGCAAGGTGTAATCGGCGGCGCGTAGTTTCAGCGGGGCTACCCGAGCGCCTTCGGCGTGACCGTCACGGCTGTCCGGGAGGTTCGTGGCGTTCGACGGCGTTCCACAGGATGGCGATGGGTGCCTGGTCCGGTTTCTCTCGCCCGGCGAACTCGTCGAGGAGCGCGTCGACCCTGCTGTTCAGCTCCGCTTGGTCGCGGGGATCCAGCCGCAGAACCGCCCGGCGGGTGTGCTGGGGGACCGAAGGGTCGTTCTCGCTGATTTCCGACCGGTGTGCGTCCAGGATGGCGAGGTCGACCTTGGCCGTGAGGTGAAGGTCGCTCCCCGGCTCGAGGTTGAGACGCCAGGTCTTCTTGGTCGCCCGGTAGGGATGTTCCCACGCGCCTTTGGGTCCTCGCCGTGGCTCCTCGGCCACGAGGAATCCCGTTGAAGTCAGTACCCGCAGCCGGCGCAGCAAGGTGGCCGGTGCGACGTCGAGGCGTTCGGCGAGTTGCTGGTTGGTCCATGCCGTGTTCAGGCACAACCGCAGGATGCGCCAGCTCAGCGGGTGGGAGAGCGCGCGCAGTTCTTCCGGCGTCGCGGCTGGGGGCTCGATCTGTCCGGCCATTGACAGGACGGTAATCGATTCTCATACTCAAAATCAATTTCACTCGATGAAATCGATGGGAGTCGACGTGGACTCGGTCAGGGAATACGCGCGGCGGCACCGGCTGCGGCACGAGCAAGAGCTCGCGGACTGGATCGCGGTGCCCAGCGTGAGTGCCACGGGCGAGGGCATGGAACGGGCCACGCCGTACGCGCGGGAGTTGCTGGAACGCAGCGGGCTCAGCTCACGGGTCGTGGAAACCGGCGGCTGGCCGCTGGTCGTCGGGCACGCGGCGGGTCCGGTGGGCAGTCCGCATGTGGTGATCTACGGGCATTACGACGTCCAGCCGGCGGGACCGCTGGAGGAATGGCACAGTCCGCCGTTCGAGGCGAGTGTCCGTGCGGGCCGGATGTACGGGCGCGGCACCGGTGACAACAAAGGCCAGCACCTCGCTCAGCTCCTCGCTCTCCGGGCACTGCGCGACATCCACGGGGGACCGCCGTGCTCGGTGACCGTGGTGCTCGACGGTGAGGAGGAGATCGGCAGCCCGCATCTGACCGGCACGCTGGCGGCGATGCGAGAGGACTTGGCCGCCGATCTGGCGGTGTGGAGCGACGGTCCGGTGCATGACAGTTACGAGCCGACGGTCGCGCTCGGCGTGCGTGGCGTCGTGGCCTTCGAGATCACCGTGCGCGGCGCGAAAAGCCCGCTGCATTCGGGAAACTGGGGCAATGTCGCGCCCAATCCCGCCTGGGAGCTGATCTGGCTGCTGTCGACGATGCGCGGACCCGACGGCCAGGTGACCATCGACGGTCACGACGCGGGCGTGACGCCCTTGACCGACGCCGAACTCGACGCGGTGCGGGCACTGCCGATCGACCCGGCCGCGATGCTGGCGGAAGCGGGACTGGACCGGATGGACACCGGTCGCGGCCGGGACGTCAACGAACGACTCGCGCTGCCGACGTTCAGCATCAACTCGTTGACCTGCATGGACAACGACGAGCACCGGACGGTCGTCCCGTCGGTCGCGGTCGCCCGATGCGATATGCGGCTGGCCGGTGGCCAGCGGACGGAGACGGTCATCGACGCTGTCCGCGCACACATCGGCAAGCATCTGCCACACGCCGAGCTGCGGTTCGGGGCGACCATGGAGGCGTCCCGCACGTTGCCGGACGCGCCTTATGCCGACCTCGTGCTGCGTGGGGTGACCGAGGCACACGGGAAGCAGGCCTTGGCGGTCCCGGCGATGGGCGGCAGCCTGCCGATCGCGGCGCTCACCGATGGGCTGGCCCTGCCCTGCTACGGCATCGCGCTGGCGAATGTCGACGAGCGTAACCACGCGCCGAACGAGAACCTCGAACTCCATCGGTTCCACCAGGGCATCGTGACCGCGGCCAGTGTCCTCTCCAGCATCGGCCGACGATGAACGCGACAGTGCGCCTCGTCGCGGCGGCCTCGACGGGGAACATGCTGGAATGGCTGAGCTTCACCGCCTACGCACTGGTCGCCGACGTCATCGCGCGGCAGTTCTTTCCCTCGGCCGATCCGGTGACCTCGTTGATGTTGGCACTGGGTACGGCGGTGGCCGCCTACCTGGTCCGGCCGATCGGCGCGGTGGTGCTCGGTGTCTACGCCGACCGGGCCGGACGGCTGGCGGCCTTGACCGTGGCCATCCGGCTGATGACCCTCGGCTCTTTGCTGATCGTGGTCCTGCCCGACTACCAGAAGATCGGCGTGCTCGCGCCGATCGGGATGCTCCTCGCGCTGGTGCTCCAAGGTTTCTCCGCGGGCGGTGAGTTCGGCTCCGCCACCGCACTGCTCGTCGAGAGTCACGCCGGGCGGCGTGGCTTCATGGGGAGCTGGCAAACCGCCAGCCAGGCGTTCGCGGTCCTGCTCGCGACCGGCTTGCTCGCGACCACGAGCGGGTTCCTGAGCCCGGCGCAGTTCGACACGTGGGGATGGCGGATACCGTTCGCGGTCGCCCTGCTCCTCGGCCCGGCCGGCTACTACATCCGTACCCGGCTGCGCGACTCGCCGGAGTTCATCGCCGCACACGCCAAACCGGACTCCGCGCCGCCGCGCCCACTGGTGCACCTCATGCGGCACCACAAGACACGGGTGCTGCTGGTCATGGGCATGATCGCGGTCTCGACGGGGTTCTCCTACCTGATCACCTACATGCCGACGTTCGCCATCCGGCACCTCGGCATGTCCCCGTCGACGAGTTTCACCGCGACCTTCGTGACCGGTGTCGTCCTCACCGTGCTCACGCCCGTGGCCGGTCATCTCTCCGACAAGATCGGGAGGACCCGGATGCTCACCGCGGCCGCCGCCGTGATCGCGCTCATCGCCCTTCCGCTGTTCCTGCTCATCCGCGCCGCACCGGCGATGGTCACCCTGGTGGCGGCCTTGGCGCTGATGGGCCTGGTCAAAGCCTGGTACGCCGGGCCGCTGCCCGCGGCCATGGCCGAAATGTTCCCGGTCAGCGGCCGGGGAACGGGGCTGTCGATCAGCTACAACCTCGGCGTCATCCTCTTCGGCGGCGTCACCCCGCTGGCCATCACCCTGCTGATCGCGGCCACCGGATCCACCCTCGCGCCCAGCTACTGGATCACCGCGCTCGCCCTGCTCAGCGGTACCTGCGTGGTGCTCGCCCGCCGATATCGGCGATCCGCTCCGTCGTCCAGTCTCAAGGGAGCCGAAGGGGACCTTCGCCGCGTCTGACGTGGTGAAGGGAACTTTCACCGCATGTCACGCGGTGAAAGTTCCCTTCAGCTCTTCGTGCTGAACCCCAGCGTGCTGGGACGTCCTCCGGATGCGCCTGAATGTCAGCGGGTCCGTTCTTTCCCTGCCCTCGGACGGTTTCACCGGCTCGGTCCAGCCACGGAGTTCGTCGACATGTCACGGGCGGTCACCCCGGCCTACTGTCCACAAAGGATGCGCGCTGGACATGGTGCTCTTCGAGTAGAAACCCTTGCGGCAGCAGGTGTCGGGAGCCGCCCGCGAGGGTTGCGAACGCCACGTTCGCCACCCGACACGTCACCTTCGTCTTAACCCTCAGTAAAGCGTCTGGTGGCGGAGGTATCACATACCCAGGACCACCGCGGCACAAAGCACCGCTCCGACGACGACCACCACTCGGCGCACGCCCTTCGGCTGCGACTCCCGAGCTTCCGTGGACGCGCCGAAACCGAGCAACCCGCCGAGCACCACTCCGATGACACCTGCCACCGCCGGGTTCAACCAACTGACCTCAGCGTCTGTCCAGGAGCCGTACAACACACCCATCGCGCCGAAAACCGCGGCCGAGGCAACGGTCATCACTCCAGCGTGCTCCGCTACCCAGCGTCTGCGCCGGCGCTGGTGTTCCGACGGGACGGCCTGTTCCTCCACGGGACTCGACATTTTCTCACGTTTCCCCCTCCGGTCGTTCCTCAAACCGCATGGTCCTCGCATACGCGACCACCGAACTGCGGGACTGGGTCCGGGACCGAGGCATCACGATCCGCGTCGCCCGCAAGGGCGTCGAATCCGGTCGGCACCGTTGGGCATCCAGCGCACGATCGCCTGGCTGACCGGATGCGGGCGCCGCCTTCACCTGCTACAAGAAGCTCGCCAACTGAGACGAGTTTCAAGCGCGATCGCCACCAGGTTCCGCCTCGGCGGCCGGAGAGCTGTTCGCCAGGCATTGGCCCGCTTCGTCGAGGATGATCCCGCTGAGCGGGTTCAGCGTAGTTCCCGGAAAAGGTGTACAAGCCTGTTCGGCGAAATTCAGGAGCACGAGCGTGCGTTCGTTGTCTTCAACGCGGAGATATGCCAGTACGCCCGGTGACGTATCGAGGAACACTTGGCTGCCGGAGCGAAGAGAGGGCCGGGATCGACGCAGTGCCAGCAGGTCACGATAGAGGTGCAGCATGGAACTGCGGTCCTGGAGTTCGGTGGCGACGTTCAGTTGTTCGGCGGTGGCGCCGATCGGCAACCAGGGTTCGCCGGCGCTGAACCCGGCGCCGGGACCGGCCGTGGACGGCGGGAGCCAAGGCATCGGGGTGCGCTGCGGGTCGCGTCCGTTGCGGTCCTTCCCCACACCGGGCGGCAGTCCGGTGTCGGGGAGGCCGAGTTCTTCGCCTTGGTAGAGGAACGGCGTGCCGCGCAGGGTAAGCAGCAACACGGCGGCGAGGCGTCCGCGCGCCTGACGCTTTTGCTCGTCGTCGCCGGGTACCGACCAGCGGCTGACGATCCGGGGCTCGTCGTGGTTGCCAAGGAACCAGGCGGGCCAGGTGGCCGGGTCGGCCAGCACTTGGAATTCTTCGACCGTCCGCCGGATTTCACCGGCGTCGAAAGACACTCGGCCGAACACGAAGTTGTGGGCGAGATGCAGTTCGTCCGGGGCGAGGTAGGGCATGAGGCGGCTCTGGTCGAATTCCCAGACCTCACCGATCACGACCGCGCCGGGATACTTGTCGACGAGCGCGCGGACCTCGCGCAGATAGTCGTGCAGTACCGGCCAGTCCTGCTGGCGTGAGGGCAGGCCGTCGACGTTGTCACGATAGGCGGGGTCCTTGCCGAGGCGGTTGATCGAGTCGAGCCTCAGTCCGTCGACGCCACGATCCAGCCAGTAGCGCAGCACCTCGAGCTGTGCCGCCCGCACGGACGGGTTGGTCCAATCGAGATCGGGTTCCTGCGGCAGGTGGGAATGCAGGTACCACTGGGCGGTGCCGGGGTGCCAGGTCCACGCCGAACTGCCCGGCGGGAAACCGGCGGCCCAGTTGTTCGGCGGGCCGCCGTCCGGCTTGCCGGGTGTCGGCCCGTCGCGCCAGACGTAGTAAGCCCGCTCGTCCGCGGTGCGCGAAGTGAGCGCAGCGCGGAACCACGGGTGCTGATCACTGGTGTGGGGGAGCACGACGTCGACGAGGACGCGCAAGTCGTGAGTGTGGGCGGCGGTGATCAGCGCCGTCGCGTCGGCGTCCGTGCCGAAGATCGGGTCGACCGCGAAGTGATCGCTGATGTCATAACCGAAGTCGGCCATGGGCGACCGGAAGAACGGCGAAATCCACAGTGCGTCGACGCCCAGCGATCGGAGATACGGGAGCCGCTCGACGATGCCGGGCAGATCACCGATCCCGTCACCGTCGGAATCGGCGAAACTGCGCGGATAGATCTGATAGAAAACAGCGTCCTGCCACCAGGGGCGGGTCATGACTCTCCTCGTCGGTCGAAGGCGGTGGACCGGCGGACGACGACGGCGGCGAGCAGGCCGCCCGCCGCCGCGGTGATCACCGCGGCGGGCAGCCTGCCGTGGTCGAGCGAGACACCGCCGATCCCGGCACCCAGCGCGATGCCGATCTGGAAGGCGACGATGTAGACCGCGGATGCCAGATCCGCCTGGCCGGCGGTGTCGCCGACCACGCGCAGGACCGCAGACTGCAGCACCACGGCCATCCCTCCCGCCGGCGCGGCCCACAGCACCACCGCGAATCCCGCGAGCGCACTGGAACCGGCCACGAACAGCAGGAGCATGCAGGCGGCGATCCCGCCGGTGACGAGCAGCGCCGTGCCCCGTGGCCGCCGGTCCACCTGCCCGCCGATGAGCACCAGCCCGAGCACCCCGGCGACCCCGTGCGCGAAGAGCAGGCTCGCGGTCGCGGAGCCGGTGAGGTGCACGTACTCGGCAATGATCTCGGTGATGTAGGTGAACGCCGCGAAGTGGCCCGACACCAGGACGAGCGTGGTCACATTGATCGGGACGAGCGACCGGTCGGTCGCCACGTGCCAGACCGATCGCGGCCCCGGCCGCCGCGCCGACCGCTCCGGGGGCTGCGGGTCGATCGTGAGCCGGATCAACACCGCCGACAACACCGCGCCGCCCGCCACGGCGAGCACGGTCGCTCGCCAGCCGATCAGCGCGCCGAGCCACGAACTCAGCGGCAACCCGAGAAGGAACGCCAGTGAGTTGCCGGCGAAGACGACCGCGGTAGCCCGGCCGCTTCGCTCGGGTCCGAGCAGCCGCGCGGCCATCGGCGCGACCACCGACCAGAACACCCCGTGGCCCACAGCGGAAACAACCCTGGCCAACACGGCGACGGTGTAATCGGGCGCGACGGCCAGAAGCACGTTGGACACCGCGATCGCCGCGATGGTGCCCAGTGCGGCCGCCCGGCGATCCCACCGAGAGGTCAGCGCGACCAGCGGCACCACGGAAACGGCGACCACCAGCGCATACCCGGTCAGCAGCAGGCCGATGGCCGATCCGGAGACCCCGAGCCCCGACGCGAGCCGAGGTAGCAGCGCCACCGGCAGGTTTTCCGACGTCACCGAAACGAAGCAGGCGGCACTGAGCACCCCGAGCGCCGCTTTCGTCCGCACCGTCCGCTCAGCTGGCATTGTGTAACGATACACAGATACAGTGGGGTCATGTCCACCCCTGGAGCGGCCCGGGTCACCATGGCCGAGGTGGCGCGCCGCTGCGGTGTTTCACCGATGACCGTCTCGTACTGCTACAACCAGCCGGACCGGGTCGCGCCGGACACCCTGCGCCGGGTCCGGGAAGCTGCCGCCGACCTGGGGTATCAGGGTCCCCACCCGACCGCGCGGTCGCTGCGCCGCCGTCACAATGGCGTGATCGGCGTGGTGCTCGGCGAGCACCTGGCCTACGCCTTCGAGGATCCGCAGGCCCGCCGGTTCCTGACCGGTGTCGCTGAAGTCTGCCGGGAACGCGGAACCGGGCTGAACCTCATCCCGACCACGGGGTCGGCCTTCGACGCCGACCGGGTGCGGTCGGCGTCCGTGGACGGTTACATCGTTTGGACCACCGTCGAGGCCGATCCCGTGCTCGCGGTGGTGAAAGGGCTCGGCAAGCCCGTCGCCGTCCACGGCGGTCCCGCGGTGGACGGCGCCCAAGTGGTCGGCATCGACAACCGCGCTTCCGCCCGTGAACTGGCCGCGCACACCTTCGCCGGAGCCCGCCGCCCGGCTGTGCTGAGCTTTCCCTTCGACCGTGACCGCCGACCACGGCTGGAGACCGGGCCGGACGCCGAGCGGGTCGAATTCCCCGTCACCCGCGAACGCTTGCTCGGAATCTACGATCACTGCCGGGAAGCGGGCATCGATTCGCGGCGCCTGCCGGTTGCTGTCGTGGCCCGCAACGACCGCGACCACGCCGCAGCCATGGCAGGGGCACTCCTCGACTCCGGCGAAGCGGACGCAGTGCTCGCCATGAGTGACCAACTCGCCTTCGCCGTGCTCGACGCCGCCCAGCACCGAGGGTGGTGCGTGCCGGAGGACGTCGCGGTGGCCGGCTGGGACGACGATCCGGAGGCCGAACGCCAAGGTCTCACCACGATCACCCAGAACCTGCGCGACCAGGGCCGCACGTGCGCCCGGATCGCGCTCGGCGAGCGCACGCCCGGTCGCGAAGCCACCTGGACCGCGACGGTGCGAACCAGCACGAGGTAAGCAGCGCCGGACCGGCCATAAGCCCACCCAGGAGGAAGGCGAGCGCCCTCACGCGATGAGACACCGATCGATGTGCCTCACCGAGCGAGGAGTGGAAACGCCACGCCAGCCCTCACCTCGTCGGCGCCGAACCTCCCGGCACCCCCGACCGGCTCCGCGCCGGTTCCGCCCTCGACGTAGCCGGCCAGCGGCGGCGGCATGGCAGTCTGGTGGTGCCTGGCCACGACGGCCTTTTCCACATCCTGGCGAACCGCCGGGTGGCAGGTCAGGGTGCGGTGCAGACACAGTTGCCCTCGGCCCGTTCGGGCAGGTCGGGGTCGTCGAACCAGTGCCCGTCTTCGGCGAGGTACCGGAAATGGACCGTGGTCCCGGGGGCGAGTTCGACCGAGGCTGAGCGGCGGCCGTTCGACCGAGGCGCGAGCAGGTGCCGGCCGGGGGTCCAGTTGTTGAAGTCACCGACGACACTCACGCGCCCGGGTGGTGTATCCGCAGGAAGGCTGAAGGTGAGGCGCCGGGCGCCGGTGCCGTCGCGACCTTTACTGAACTTGATCACTCGTCAGGCCCCTTTCACAGTACGTGCGGGAAGCGGGATGTGCTCGGCGCTGAGCGTTCCCATGATCTCATGACGGTAATCGCACGATCACTCGCCGTGCCTGTTCAGGTCACCCGGACTGCGGCTCTTTCTCATCGATCGGCCGACCCGGTGTCACGGTGCTGGACGCGCTATACGAAGAACGTTGAACCTCGACTAGGTCCGCGAGCGCCCACCAGGCCATCCGGTCGACCACAGGAGCCCGGCCACCAGTGGCGGCAGTGCCTAGCCACCGGTAGTCGTCGGGGCCTTCGGTCCCATCCCGGCGAAGACCGCCTCGATCACGCGGTCGACGTATTCGCGCGTCAGCGGTTTCCGGGTGATCAACACCTGGAAATAGAAGGGGCCGGACAGGAGTGCCATCGCCAGGCTCAGGTCGAAGTCGCCGGCCAGTTGCCCCTGGTCGCGAGCCTTCCGCAAACGAGCGATCGTCTTCTCCTCTTGCGGGCCGATGAAACGTTCGTTCAACGCCTCCGCAACTTGAGGGTCCTGCTGGGCCTCGACCAGTAAAGCCTGATACAGCGGCCCCAGCGGCGGTTTGCCCAGCAGGTCGACGGCCGCGTAGATCTGCTCGCGCAGGTCGGCTTCGATGTCGCCGGTGTCCGGATAGTTCAGTTCGGGCTCGTTCAGCGACAGCAGGGAGTCGAGGAACAAAGCGCCCTTGGACGGCCAGCGACGATAGATCGTGTGTTTGCCGGCTCCGGCGCGCGCCGCGACCGCCTCGATGCTGAGTTTGGCGTATCCCACCTCCTGCCCGAGTTCCAGCGTGGTCCGCATGATGGCGTCGGTCCGGTCGGCGACACGACTGCCGCGTTTGTCGGCCATTTCGCCAGCATAGTGGAACGGCACGTGCCGTATTGACTTTGCCCTCGTACTCCAGCATGCTCGCTCCTGAAGCGGCACGACACGTGCCGTTCCGCAACTGGAGGAATTTCATGGAGTCATCGGGTACAGCTCCGGCGCTTCGGCTCGCCGGGCTGACCAAGACCTTCGGCGACAGGCCTGCGGTCGACCACATCGATCTGGAAGTGCCCCGAGGATCCTTCTTCGGCCTGATCGGTCCCAACGGTGCAGGCAAGACGACGTCGTTGTCGATGGCAGTGGGACTGCTGCGTCCCGACAGCGGGCACTCCCGGATATTCGGCATCGACGTCTGGTCCGACCCCGCACGGGCCAAGGAACTCATCGGCGTGCTGCCCGACGGGCTGTCCATGCCCGAACGGCTGACCGGCCGCGAACTGCTGCGTTTCACCGGACTGCTGCGCGGTATGGAGCCGGCCGAGGTCGAGCGGCGATCGGGCGAGTTGCTGGAGATCCTGGAGCTGGCCGATACCGGGCGCACCCTGGTGATGGAGTACTCGACGGGCATGCGGAAGAAGATCGCCCTGGCCACCGCACTGCTGCACGCGCCGAAGTTGCTGGTGCTGGATGAACCGCTGGAGGCCGTCGATCCCGCCTCGGCCGCCACCATCAAGGTCATCTTGCGGCGGTTCGTCCGCGATGGCGGTTCCGTGGTGTTCTCCAGCCACGTGATGGCCGTCGTCGAGCAGTTGTGCGACCACGTGGCGGTGATCGCCTCCGGCCGGGTCGTGGCCTCGGGCCCACTGGAGACCGTGAGATCGGGCCGAAGCCTGGAAGAGCGGTTCGTGGACCTGGTCGGCGGCCAGGCCCCCGAGACGGGGGAGCTGACATGGCTGTTCTCCTGATCCGGATGAAACTGGCCGTGCTGCGGAATTCCCTGAACGGCGAGCGCGCCGGCCGACTGGTCACGGGCGCCGTGGCCGGGCTGACGCTCGCGGCGGGCCTGATCTTGCTCGCCGGACGCGACTACCCGGTCGCGTCGCTGCGTTTCGATGTGCTGGGAGCAGGATTCGCGCTCTGGACGGCGGGGTGGCTGCTGGGCCCGGCAGTTTTCGGCGGTGGTGACGAGACGTTGCGTCCCGAACAGTTCTCGCTGTTGCCGTTGACACCACGCCGTCTGGCGGCCGGGTTGGCGGCGGCGTCGTTCGTCGGCGTGGCCCCGCTGATCACGCTCGTCGCCTTCTCCGCGCTGGTGGTTGCGTCGGTCAAGACAGGGCTTGGCGCAGCGGCCACGGTGGTCGGCGTGCTCGCGGTCGTCCTCCAGTTGTCGGTGTGCGTGCTGGCCTCACGATTGATCACCGCGGTACTCGGCCACGTCATGCGCTCCAAGGTGGGTGCGGCGCTCGCCGCTCTCGTCAGCGCCGCGATCTTGGCCGGACTGCATTCGAGCTGGGTGCTCTCGCCGCTGGCACAGACCGCTTTGCGCACCGGCTTCCCGGATTCGTTCTCCGCGTGGTTGACGGCATTGCCCTCAGGCTGGGGACTGCTGGCCGTGCACGCCGCCGCGCAGGGGGATTGGCCGACCGTGGCCGCCGCCCTCGCGGGGCTGGCGGCACTCGGATTGCTCTGCTGGTACGGCTGGGCCGGTCTGTTGAAGCGACGGCTGGCCACCCGTCGCGCGAGCGGACGTCCGGTCCGGATGTCCTCCGGCGACTGGGCCAGGGGCCCGGTGACAGCGGTCGTCGCCCGGGAACTGCGCACCTGGTCCCGAGACCTGCTTCGCTTTCATTACTTGGTTTTCGCCCTGTGCTACGCGCTGGTGTTCTGCCTGTTGCCACTGGCCGTCGGCGCGTCGATCTTCCTGCCGTGGACCGGGCTGGTGTTCGCGCTGTGGGTCGCGGCGATCTCCGCGAACCTCTATGGCGAGGACGGCACCGAGCTGTGGGGCAAGCTGGCGATCCCCGGTTCCGCCCGCCACGATGTACGCGGCCGCCAGCTCGCCTGGTTGCTGGTCACCGCGCCGGCGGCACTCACCCTGACCATCGCGATGGTCGTCTTGACCGGCGAATACGACCTTTGGCCCTGGCTGGCCACGATGCTCCCCGCGCTGCTGGGCGGCGGTGCGGGCGTGACCGTGCTGGTGTCGGTGCTGAGGCCGGTACCCATGACCGATCCGCACCTCCGGGGCGGCAACCTGCTGGAGAACGGTACCGACTTCGCGCAGGTCCTGTTGGTGCTGATCCTCAGCATGGCGACCGCCGTCCCCGGCTATCTTGCGGCGCGGCTGGGACCGGTCTGGGCGGGGCCGGTCGCGGGCGTGGCCGGCGGCGCCTTCCTGGCCTGGTCATTGGGACGCTGGGCCGCGGCCAAGCTCGAATCGAGCGCACCGGAGTTACTCCTGTATCTGCGTACCGGTGTCTCGCCCCAACGGAAGCGACCGGCCCTGGCCTGGAAACCGGAGAGGTCTTCCCTGCGCAAGCCCGAACCGCACCTGGAGAAACTCGGCCTCCACCTGGCTCCGAAGGGCCAGCGTGTCTACGTCGTCGCCAGCCTGATCCTGTGCTGGGTGCCTCTGGCCGCCCAGGGCATCGTGCCCGCGCTCATGCTGACCACCGGCCAGATCACGCCGTCCTGGTTTCTGGCGCTGCATCTGCCCCGGCATCTCCAGTGGCCCGTGGTCATCGCCATGACCTGCCTCGGCCTCGTCATGCTGATCACCGGCTTTGGCCTCGGCCTTCACTATCGAGCCAAGTCACAGCGAGTAGCGGGCGAACTCGAGCCCATTTAGCTCCACAAGCGCGAGAAGCCGCCTTTTCGGGGAGTTCACGGAGAGGCGGCTTCTCGTCGCTGAGCCGCCAAGGGGCTCGCATCCCAGACCTCGCTGAGAACGCTATCGAGGCGGACCGTCGTCGTCGTGAGGAACGTCAGCGCCCGGTCGCGGTCATCGTGGACACCCCTCGACACACGTATCAGATGCCGACGAAGCGGTCGCTGGGGCTGCGGCGGTTGGCGGGCCGTCTGAACTGGCCCGCGAATCCATGGATGGGCGTGTCGGTTGAGGACGAGGCACGCGGTGACCACCGGCTCCGCAACGTCGTCACGTCCGACACGCCGGGCGTCGACTGCCCGCCCGGCTCGGCGAACCCGGATTGCGGCACCGACACCCGGGTGCCGCCTGAGCCGCCGACACCGGAGAAGCCGAACCCGCGGCCGCCGACCACCCCGCGTCCGCCCGGTCTGGCCGTCACCGGTTCGCCGGTGAAGACAATGACGGTGCTGGCATTGGGGATGCCGGCCATCGGCGCCCTCCTGCTCCTGGCCGGACGGCGACGAAGGGAGTCCTGACCGCAGTTGAGGTCGTGAGTGTTTCGGGTCGTTTTCAACGACCCGAAACACTCACGACCTCGCCGGCTCAAGGTCAGCCCTGTTCGAGGGGGAGGCCCGCGTCGGCCCAGTCCTCGATGCCTTCCCGGTACTTGCGGACGTCGGTGTAGCCGAGCGCGGTGAGCCGGTCGGCGACCTGCCCGCTGTTGGGGCAGGCGGGGTTCGAGCAGTAGGTGACGATCGCGGCGCCGCGATCGGGCAGCACGGTGGCGGCCTGCGCGTCGACGTCGGCGAGGACGAGGGGAACAGCGCCGGGCAGATGCTGCTTGGCGTAGTACTCGCCACCCAGGGCGTCGACCACCGTCACGGTCTTCGCGTCGATTGCGGCCTTCAGCTCGTCACGGGTGATGAGTGCGGTCATGTCGCTACCTCCAGTTAATCGGACTATAGTCCGCATGTGCCTCGTGACCATAACGGACCGAAGTCCGCTTACGCAACCCCGTTGGAACTCCTGCGCACGCCGCCGCCCAAGGAGCGCGCGGACGCCGCCCGCAACCGGGCCGCCATCCTGGACGCGGCCGCGTCGCTGTTCGCCGAGCACGGCGTCGACGCGGTATCGATGGACCAGGTGGCGGCGGCCGCGGGTGTGGGCAAGGGGACGCTGTTCCGCCGCTTCGGCGACAAGGCGGGACTGGCCGCGTCGTTGTTGGATACCAGGGAACGCGTGCTCCAGGAAGGAGTCCTGCAGGGACCGCCTTCGCTGGGCCCCGGCGCCCCACCGTCGGAACGGCTCGTGGCCTTCGCCGATGCCTACCTCGATTACTTGTTCAAGCATTTGCCGCTGGTGCGGATGTCGGAGACCGCGGCGCCGGGGGCGCGTTACCGCATCGGCGCCTACCGCTTCTGGCATCGGCACGTGGCGATCCTGCTCGACGGCACGTCCGACCCGGAGCACGCCGCGCACGCCCTGCTCGCGCCGATGGCGGCCGAGCACGTGACCGCGTTGCTGCCGGAGCTCGGCGAAGAGCGAATCCGCGCCGGGATCACGCGCCTGTGGCGGCAGGCGATGAGTTCCGGTTGATCAGGCGGATCCGGCCGCCGCCATCACCGGA
Organism: Amycolatopsis sp. QT-25; assembly: GCF_029369745.1. NCBI lineage: Bacteria > Bacillati > Actinomycetota > Actinomycetes > Pseudonocardiales > Pseudonocardiaceae > Amycolatopsis > Amycolatopsis sp. QT-25. The sequence goes on along the minus strand of NZ_CP120210.1, from coordinate 4,732,412 downwards.
TGCCAAGGGTCGCGGCGAAGATCGACGTGATGGCTTCGATCCGGCAGTCCTCCAGGCCGGCCAGACGACCGCCCTCGCCTCTTCCCGTGGTTGAACACCTGGCTTCACGTAGCATCCATCGCGGCTGTTGGTGGCGAGGCCGACGCGGTGCATAACGCTGAGGTTGCAGGAGATCGTTCCGGGGCGCGAGGTTCCGGTGCGCCGTTTAGGTCGCGAAGGGTTCTTCGGGCCGGAGTTCGGCGGGCGAAGAAGGGTTGCGGTGTTTGTGCCGGGGTGGGATGGCGAGCAGCGTTCGGTGGTGGCCGGCGGGGTGTGGTTCGCCGATGGGCTGGCCGTCGACTTCGATCCAGGCGTGGGCGGTGAAGGGGTGGGTGCGGACGCCGGTGCACCAGGTGGGCCAGCTGCCGTGGGCGCGGCAGAGCAGGGCGGCGGCGATGGAGCGTTGCAGGCAACCTTTCCCGGCGCAGCGCAGGCTGACCGTCACCACGGCGGCCCGGGCCGCGGTCGCCTCCGCGGCCGTCGCCGGGCGGGCGCCGCGCCGCGCGTGTTGCAGGACTGTGCGCAGCCGGCGGGGTCGCAGCCGGGCGAGGGGGCGGGCGGCGGTGACGGCCAGCATGGCCAGGGCGCGCTGGCGCCAGGGCAGGTGGACCCGCTGTTCGAGGGTGACCGGGACACTCACCGGGTCACCACCAGGTTCGCTGTGCGCAGCTGCTCGATGATGGCGTCGACGTCGGCGCGCGCCCGTGCGGCGGGCAGGTGGTGGTGCTCGGCGAGGCCGGTGGCGATCTGCTCGGGATCGTCGCCGGCGAGCAGGGCGTGCAGGACGTGGGTGCCGGTGGTGTTGAGCTGGAAGTAGCGGCCGCTGCGTTCGTCGAGCAGCACGCTGCCGTGGTCGGTGTCGGTGGTGGCCACGTCAGGGCGCAGGGACAGGGTCATCGGTGCTCCTGTTCTCACCGGTTCCCGTGGCGGAGCCGTGCTCCGCGGGGGGTGACCGTGGTGGGTGTGGTGGTGCGCAGCCAGGTTTCGCAGCCGAGCAGGTCTTCCAGGGCGATGACGGTGGTGTTGTCGGCGTGGGGGGCCAGCAGGCGATCACGCAGCCGGGCGGGATCGATCAGGCCGGCGGTGGCGAGGGCGGAGTCGGTGAAGACCTCCAGTATCGCGGCGGTGTTGGCGGCCAGCCCGTCGCGCACGTCCTGGCCGAACTCGCCCTTGGTGGACCGGCCGGTGATCTCCGGTGGCACGATCCCGCGCATCGATTCGGCCTGCAGTGGCCGGTACCGCCACGGCATACGGCGTTGCTCGGGACGCACGGCCAGGGTGATGTCGATGACGGTGTCGTCGAAGTAAGGCATCTCCAGCCGCACCCCGGCGGCGGCGAACACCCTGGCCAGCTGCCGGTAGGCGGGGCCGCTGGTGCCGAGGATCGCGAGGGTGGCGTGCTGGCCGCGTCGCCGGGCGAGGGGATGGGCGTGCTCGGCGGTGTCCCGCAGCACCGCGCGGGCGGTGGCGATCGCGGCGGGGGTGGCCCAGGCCGGGGCGCGCAGCGGCGGTCCCCACGACAGCGGTGCCGGGGCGTAGGGCGAAGGCGCGGGTTGGGTGAGCTGGTCCGCCTGGGCGCGCCACCACGCGTCCAGGCCGCACGGGTCGGCCAAGGCGGCGAGGGTCGCCGGCCACGGCCAGCGGCCCAGCGCCCGGAACCCGCGCAGGTGCCGCAGCGCCTGACACCGATCGGTGCGCAGCAGGTCGTGCACGTAGGCCGGGGTTTCGTGGAACAGCTCGTCTCCGCCGTGTCCGGCCAGGTGGGTCCGTACCCCGTGCCCGGCCAGGATGGCGGCGGTGTGGGCGATACGCGCCAGGGTCCGGGCGAACGGATACGGGCTTTCCAGGTCACCGGGGTGCTGGGGGTCGGTGAACAGCGCGGGCAGCTCGTGCTGGGGTGTCACCACGTGCTGGGCGTGAGGCAGTGCGGCCGCGGCGGAAGAGGCGAAGATCGCGTCGTCGTTGCCGGCTTCGGCTTCACCCCATCGGTAAGTCACCAGCCCGGCCCCATCATCGGCGGGCCGGGTACGGGCGGCGAGGAAACTCAGGGTGGTGGAGTCCAAGCCGCCGGACAGATCACTGCCCCATCGCCCGCGGTCGGGCCGGCGGGCGGCCACCGCTTCGGACAGGGCCTGGCGCAGCCGGAGTGCGCCCTCGGCCAGCGACAGGCCGGGATCGGGCGGGCTCCACCGGCGCACCGGGCGCGCGCTGGTGCCGTCGGGGTCGATGCGCAGGTAGTGATCCGGCGCCACCGCGTGCACACCCCGCCACAGCGGCCGCTGCGCCAGCGGCGGCGGCAGCGCCATCCCCCGGCACACCACCCGCGTGGCCAGCATGTCCTCATCCACACCGGCGCCGCTCATCCTGGCCAGCACATCAGCACGATCCGCGGCCATGATCTGCCCGCCCACGCGGGTGTGGAACACCTGCCTCAGCGCGCTCACCGTGCCCTGCGCACGCACCACACCCGCGGCGGAGACCAGGACGTGCGCGCTCCCGGGCGCTGCCCGCAGCACACCGTCCACATCCTCCACCCGGCGCACGCGCGCGGCCAGGCCGGCCAGCCGGGAGGCGGTGATCGGCGAAGTGCCGATCACCGCCACCACCGTCGTACCGGTCCGGGCCACGGTGAGTTGGCCGGGTGCCCACGTACCCAGCAGCCACGGCCGTCCCGAGGCATGCGGCACGGACTCACACCCGGCCATCACCTCAGCCACTCGTGACCACGACCGGATCCGAGGCGCGTCCGGCAACACCAACCACCACTGCCCGGACATCACGTCACCCTCGTCAGTGCATAAATCCGATCGCGTCGATTATGTGGCGGCCGAAACCGAGAGTGTCCTCACTGAACTCGCCCAGTTCCACCAGAGCCGGCGGCTCGTACACCGGAATCGTCTGTTCCTCGTTCATCGCACTTCTCCTTTCCTGACAACCGATCCGCAGCCTGATCAACCACGTGACAGTGGTGTGCCCGCCCCGCGACACCGGAAACGGCTTCCGCGCACCTCAACACCAGTGAGTGAGCAACTCGCCGACGCGGATCGAAGGCTCCCGCGGCCCGGGGCACACCGCGGGATCGGCCGCGACCGCGGGCCCTGCTGCCCGGCCGCTGCCGTGGTCACCTCGGCATGTTCAGCGCGATGACGAGCCATTCCTCGTCCTTGACGGGTTCGACGACCCATCGGCCGGTCGGCCCGGCGATCGCGGATCCACCGTCGTAGGGGGAACTCTGACTGGCCGCCAGGATCTCGTCCCGTAAGGGGAAAGCTGGCGGGCAAAGTCCGCGTAGTTGATCAGCGCGCCGGCCGCGAGTGAGTACGTTCGACCCTGCCAGGGCAGGGTGATGTCGCAGGTCAGTCTCGTGGATCCCGGCCACATCGACACGTGCAGGTCGGGGACTTGCGCGTAGAGGACATGCCGCGCCAACGGCATCCGGTGCTCCCAGCGGCACAGCCCGCCGACCTGGTGCACTCGCGGGCCGTGCCCGTTGCCCCACACCGGCCGTTCCTCGAAGGTGGGTACGAGCTTTCGGTGGCCGCCACATACCCCTGCCACGGGGTCGGTCAGCTCGATCGCGGCCTCCTGGTATGCCGCATAGGCCAACTCCTGCTTGGGGTCGTCGAGTCCCGTGTCACCGGACCGCGTGAGCCAGAATGGGTATCCCGGCAGGAAGGTTTCGGGAAACACGACGAGTTCGACCGCTGTCTCCGCGGCCCGCCCGACGAAGTCGATCACCTTGCGCACACCGGCCTCACCCCGGCCGGTCAAGTGGCAAACGCGCGAGAAGGCGATCGTTGGTGAACGTTTCGAAAGCGGGTTGGTCGGCACTTTTGAGCACCTTTGACGCGAACTCGGCGGAGGGGCGATCCCGAGCAGGGGATCGCCCATCCGCCGGGAAATCAGTTGGTCAGGGCCAAGCCGACCGGCCGCGTCAGCAGCAGGGAAACGACGTGGGCGCGACCCGTGGTGAGGTCGATCCGGACCAGCAGCGGGACTCCGTGTGCCCGGACCGCTGCGACGGCCTTGTAGTCGCGGGCGTCGTATGTGCCGGCTTTCGCGACGCCTGTGATGTCGAAGCCGTTCACGGAACTGATGTTCAGTCCGAGCTTGCCGATCGCGGTGAGCTGACCGGTGTTGGGGGAGACGACCGGGGTCTCGCCGGGCAGGCTGCCCTGCTTGACCAAGGTGCCTTGACCGGAGTCGAGCCCGTACAGCGCCGTCGATGTCGCCCCGGCGACGCTGTTGGTGTAACCGGACGCGGCAACGCGGGGGGTCTGTGCCCGGCCTGGGTAGGTCAATGGGGTGTCGGTGCCGGCGATCGCGCCGGTGTCGGGGTGCAGCCGAAGGTTGAGGCCGTTGTCGGAGACGACCCTGATCCGGTCGACGACCGGGTTGAAGTCGAAGCCGATCGCTTTTCCGCTCAACGCGTTTCGCGTGCCGACCGCGATGGCCTTCGCCGTCTTGGCGTCGATCCGGTACAGCTGACCCGAGGCGGCAAGTGAATAGAGCCCGCCGGTGGCGGGACGGGTGTCCAGGCCGATCAGGCGATCGCCTTTGGCCAGCCCGGAGATCTTCTTCGAAGAAGTGGCGAGTAGCGGGCGGTCGCAGTGATGTCTGCTCAAAACGCCGTTGTCGCTCAAGACGAGGACGCCGCAGTCGTCGTTCCGGGATGGTGAGGCGGAAGCCACGGTGCCGCCCGCCATGAGGGTGAGTGCCACGCCTCCGATCACCAGCGCGCGGATGGTTGTGCGCATGGTCAGCTCCTGTTCGTCGAAAATGTTGACGGCCGGTGCATACGGCCGGGACCTCTCCCGCGTTCACCGATTCCGGGAAAAATCCGTGATCCGGTGAACGTTCACCCCGTCCGCTCCGAACACAGTCCGGTAGGAGGGACGCGGGATGGGTAGATCGGCCAGTGGCGGCCTCGGCCTGACCGAGGAACACGCTCTTCGTGCGGTGTACAACGCGCACGGACCGGAGCTGTACCGGTTCGCGATGCGACAGCTGAACGACGACGGCGCGGCCCAGGACGTGGTGCAGGAGGTGTTCCTGCGGGCATGGCGGGCGGCCGAAAGGTTCGACCCCGAGGTGGCGAGCCTGCGAGTGTGGCTGTTCGCGATCGCGAGGAACGTGATCGTCGACGAAATACGCCGCCGGTCGGTCCGCCCGGCGAGCAGGTTCGGACTGGCCGAGGAACCGATGGAGGCGGGGTTCGCAGAAAGGCAGGTGACGACCTGGCTGGTGGAGGAGGCGTTGCGGCGGATCAGCCTGGAACATCGGGTGTGCCTGGTCGAGACTCACCTGAGGGGCAGGCCGTACGCGGAGGTCGCGGCTGAGTTGGGTATCCCGGTCGGCACACTGCGTACCAGGCTCTTCTACGGGTTGCGGGCGCTGCGCGTCGCGATGGAGGAAATGGGGGTCGAGCTGTGAAACCCGACGATCACCGCGCCCTGCGCGAAACTCTGGGTGCCTACGCGCTCGACCAGTTGGACGAGCACGAACGGCTCAGGATCGACGCACATCTGTCCGGATGCGCGGACTGCCGGTCGAAGCTACGGGAACTGGGGCCGGTCGTACTCGCCTTGGGTCTGGTCGACATGTCGCATGTCGGTGACCACGAGCAGGTGACCGTCCCGCCTGACCTGGGGGACGCCGTCGTGCGCCGGGTCCGGGCGGGGCTGCCCCGTCGCCGGTGGCAGCCGCCGCGCTGGGTCGCGGCCGCGGTGATCGCGGTGGTCTGCGGTGTCGGTATCGGCTGGGTCGTCCATCCCGATGTGCCGTCGCCGGGCCCTTTCGAAGCGGTCCGGGTGAGATCGGCAACGACGGCGATCCACGCCTCCGCCGGGCTGGTGCCGCACACCTGGGGTGTCGAGATCAAGCTGACCGCGACCGGGTTCGAGACGGGCGAACGCTACCGAGTAGTGATCGTGGACGGGAACGGCGCGCAGACAGACGCGGGCGAATTCATCGGGACTGGTGCTGTGGAAATGCACTGCAATCTCAACAGCTCCGTCCTGCGCTCGAACGCCGGCGGATTCCGCGTACTCGACCCAGAAGGCCGAGCGGTCGCCGCCTCCGACTTCTGATACGGCGTGGTGGTCTCCCGTGGGCGGCAAGAAGATTGCGCGGTAGGCCGCGGGGGCGTGCTGGTCACGTTCGGCGAGTGTGCCTGCGTTGTTGCGCTACGCGCCGGATGCCGACTAACCAGGTCACTGGCGGGCGGCCGGCCGCATGCCCGCGACCGCCTTGCGAGGCAGCGGGGGCCGATGCGGGTCGTGGTCGTCGCGGCATTGAGCGCGGAGGTGTGGGCAGGGTGCACGGTGAAGATGTCCGGCAGTCCCACGAGGTCCAGGGGACGCCGTACTGGGGAACTTGGGACAAGCAGCGGCTGTGTGCACGCGGCAGCGGGGTGAGAGTGGAAGGTGCGCAACGCGCTGATCTCGATGGTCGAGCAGAACGTGACACCGGGCAGGTCCAGTACCACGCCCGGCCGCGCGATCGGCTACCTCGTGGGTCGCCCTACGGCGGGGACGACCGCGCGAGCCGGAGGACCATCGGCGTCGGGCTCGACCACGACCATTTCACCGGGCTCTCCTGAGGTTGTCGCGGATCTCGAGCAGCCTGTCGCATCGAGACAGCTCCGGTCGCAGGAGCGAGCGCTGAAATGATCTTGATCGAACGATCACGCCCCTGATCCGCTCGCTGCTCACAGACGATGACTGACACCGATTCGGAACGGTGTTCCCGGGCGTGTCGCCTGATGTCGGTGTGCTGATCTGAGTGCTCAAGTGTGTACGTGCTCAGTCGTCGGGCTCCCACTGATCCCTAGCTGCCGGTTATTCGCTTGCCCAGGCTGCGAAGATCATCAGGTGACCCAGCCTACGTTGCGTACCCGGCGGCTGACCCTCGTGCCGCTGACCGAGGAGCACCTCGAGTTGGAAATCGAGCTGGATTCCGATCCCGAGGTGATGCGCTACCTTACCGGCCGAGCCCGCACCCGCGCCGAGACCGAGCGTGCACATCACCGTCGGCGCGCCGCCGCACGGAAGGTGCCCGGCCTGGGCTTCTGGGTCGGATTCGCCGAGGATGGCTTCGTGGGTTGGTGGATTCTGCAACCGCCGCATGGGCCGGACCAGCCCGACATCGCAGGGGAAGCCGACCTGGGTTACCGGCTGTTACGTCACCGGTGGCGTCGCGGATACGCCAGCGAGGGCGCGAAAGAACTCATCCGCTACGGCTTCACCGACCTAGGGCTCAACCGCATCTTCGCCCAGACCCTGGCCGTCAACACCGCCTCACGGGCAACCATGGCTGCCGCAGGGCTCTCCTTCGTTCGAGCGTTCCCCTCTGCCGGAGCCAACGACGACGCGGTATCCGGCGCGGAGCAAGGCGAAGTCGAGTACGACATCACCAAGGCCACGTGGCAGCAACGCCAAGACACCACACCGACCCCGCCGGTCCGCAGCCTCACCACCTGAGCACATTCACTCGCACCTGCTGAGCACATTGTCCTGTACGCGGACACCGAGGACACCGCTGCCGCGTCGGACCGGGCCGTCTGGATGATGTTGCCGACACTTCACGTTGCCGCGGACCCGCTCGTGCGGCCGGCGGGAGGGTGTCTCTGCCGATAGCGACTCGGACGCGGGGAACGGTGATGGCCGATGTAGCGGTCGCGTTCCGGGCAAGAGTCGGAGCAGCAGCTTCGCTCCGCCGCCCTGCGCGGCATCGGACGTGGCATCCGCTACGCGGTCGAACACTTTCTGTTACGCGACTCGCCGCTGCGGATGGCGTGTTGCCGGCTCTCTTCGGCGCGGTGACGCGTCCGGAGACGGTGGTTCGCACATGATGCGATCCAGTGGCCCTGGCGAGAAGGTCCTGGATCGGTCTCGCGCATAAGCTGCTCGACTCGTTTCCGGTTGCCTGGCAGGCACGAACCGAGCGTCGATTCGCGTGCACGCGCGGGAGCCGTCGGTGCCGCTCAAGCCGGCGTGGATTCGTTCAGGAGTCGATTGCCGTGCCCGCCGCGGTGTTGGGGTTGTAGTGCGTATCGAAGTTGGTCGGTCTGCTCGGCGAGGTTGGCGCGTAAGTGGTTGAGGGCGGTGATTCTGGCGTCGAGGGTTCGGAGGCGTTGCTGGTAGATCTCGAGGGCCGAGACACAAGGGGACGCGTCGAGGTCGAGTGCACGGACGCAGGATCCGAACTGGTGGATGTCGTCGATGGACAGACCCGCGCTGAGCAGTCGGCGCACGTTGTGGACCACCTGAATGACGCTGGCGTCGTAGCGGCGGTAGCCGTTGTGATCGCGGTGCGCGTTGATCAGGCCGCGTTGCTCGTAGTGGCGCAGAGAGCGAGTGCTGGCGCCGGTGGCACGCGACAGCTGGCCGATACGTAGCCCCTCGTGGTGGCTGGCGGTGGAGACCATGCCTTCATTGTGACTGCTCCTGGCTACTTGGGTGACCGGGGCGGGGGCTCGGGTGCGTGTCACGGTCGGGGGTGAGGACGACGACGGGGATCTGCCGGCCGGCTGCTGCTTGGAAGTCGGCGAAAGTGGCCATGAGCTGCACCTGCCGGGCCCAGATGCGGTCGCGTTCTGTTCCGGAGGTGAGCCGGGCTCGCGTGGGTGTCGTTTCGGTGCCGACCTCGACGGTCGCACGTGGATTCGTGGTGATGTTGCGGTACCAGCTTGGTGGGTGTGGGCTACCGCCGTAGGTGGCGAAGACGGCGAACGTCTCGCTCACGGCCTGGTATACGAGTGGGTTGGTGCGTGTGCGACCGGTAGTGGCGCCAGTGTGGGTGAGAAGAATGATCGGGACGCTCTGATGCGGGTCGAATCCCGGGAGCAGTGGGGGAATGGGGCGTCCCATGGCGAGGTCTTCGTCGGTACTCCATCGGATGAACCCGGCGTTCGCCCGGAACTCGGCGATGATCCGGCTGTTCCAGTCCTGCAGGTCGGAGCTCATACAGGGCATCTTGGATCCTTGACACCAGTGGCAATGTCAAGCGGGTTCGCGCCGCCTAAGAAGCCCGTGCCCGCCACGCCGGACGAGCCCAGTAGACGATCAGCTGGCGGTAGTACGCCCAGCACACCGCCCGACGTGTGTTTCGACGGGAGGTGAAAGCACGATCGTTACGTGGTACGCGGCGAAGCTCGGCAGCAGTTCCGGCGAATATCGCGGCGAGGCGGACGTCATGCCCGGGGTGGGACACCGGGATCGACCTGGTCACTCTTCCGGCGGGCATAGGGATGTCCGGCCAGAGGCGAGCCTGACGCGTGGATGGGGCCGCTCACATGGGAGGGCCGACGGAGTTGCCCGCCGAACTGGTCGGCGGCGGCATGATGGTGGGCGAGCTGGTAGTACACGGCTGGGAACTGGCGCGAGCCACCGGCCGATACCCGGAGTGGGACGGTGACCTCGTCGCCTACCTGCACGAGGAAACGACCAGAAACTCCGAGTAGCGATCAAAGCGACTACCCCGAACTCTCACCCTGATTTTCCTGGAGCGATCCTGGAGCACGACGTCGGTTGCAACAGCGCTCGACGACGCCGAACCGCATTGATCGGAGCGCAACTGCTCCAGCCGACCGGCGTGTTCTCGATAACCGACGATCCGAGTCGAGTCGATCCAGTGTGTTCCGCTGGAGGAGATCCAGTAGCCGACTCGTGCCGCCGGCACACGCCGCCTGATGGCCGCGAGCTGCTTCCGCGAGAAGTGATCACGGCCGCACCCGCCGGGTAATACGATGGCCGGCGATGACACCACCGGACCGCCCCGAATGGCGATCGCGTGCGTGGCTGGCCGCCTCCGCGGTACTGGTCGTAGCCGCGGTCGTGTTGCTGGCTGTCGGTGCGAACGGGCCTGGCGCGGTTGCAGTGCCGGTTCTCGTCGTGGCCACGGCCATCGGAGTGACGACGTGGACGCTGGTTCGCGCGCGCAAGCGGCGCCTCGACTACGAAGCACGCCTCACCGGTTGGGCGGCGGAGCACGCCACGCACCATGAGCGGCTCCGGATCGCCCGGGAACTCCACGACATCGTTTCCCACGGCCTCGGCGTGATCACCCTGCGAGCCAGTGCGGCGAGACGGGTCCGAGGAGACGTCCGGGAGGCGGAACACGAGCAGGCGCTCGTTGACATCGAACAAGCGAGCCGGGACGCGGTCATCGAACTCCGACGTATGCTGGCCGTGCTTCGCGACCCTGCCGAGTACGACGCGCCGTTGCGGCCCGTGCGGAAGCTGTCGGATCTTCCGGCCATCGTCGAGGACGCCCGGTCGCTGGGGCTGACGCCGCGGCTGGCCGTCGGCGAACTCGGGGAAGTTTCTCCTGGGGTGCAGGCGACAATCTGTGAGATCGTCCGCGAAGCCGTCGCGAACACCGCGCGGTACGCCGGACCGACGGTCACTCACATCGACGTACGGCGTGACAGCGACGCGCTCGTCGTGACCGTCGAGGACGACGGGCCGCGAGGTGCCTGGTCCCCCACCCGTGGTGCAGGCCACGGCCTGGCAGGACTTCGAGAACGCGCCGAGGTGCTCGGCGGCGACCTGCGCGCGGCACCGGCCGGGACCGGATTCCGGCTCACCGCACGACTACCCGACGGAGCATGGTGACGAATCCCGAACAGCCACCGATCCGAGTCCTGCTCGCCGACGACCAACGCCTGCTGAGGCACAGCCTGGCGATCATCATCGGCGCCTCGCCGGACATGGTCGTCGTCGGACAGGCCGAGGACGGGCCGCAAGCGGTGGAGATGGCGCGGCGGCTGAGCCCGGACGTCGTGCTGATGGACATCCGCATGCCCGGCCTGGACGGCATCGTGGCCACCAAGGAGATCAGCACCTGCCCCGACCTGGCCGGGTGCAGGATCCTCGTGCTGAGCATGTTCGAACTGGACGAGTACGTCTACGGTGCGCTTCGCGCGGGGGCGAGCGGTTTTCTGCTCAAGGACACCGAACCCGACGAGCTCATCGCCGCCGTCCGCCGGACGCGAGCCGGCGAATCCCTGTTCGCGCCCGCCATCCTCACCCGGTTGATCGAGCATTACGTCGCGGCGCCGCCGCACCGGAGCCCGCGCCCGCCCGCCGGGCTGACCCAGCGTGAGATCGAGATCCTCACCTTCGTCGGCCGCGGGTTGTCCAACACCGAGATCGCCGAGACGTTGACCATCTCCGTCAAGACGGTGAAGACGCACATCAGCCGATTGTTGAGCAAGCTGTCCGCCCGGGACCGCGCTCAGCTGGTGATCACGGCGTACGACCGGGGCCTGGTGGTTCCGCGAAGCTGAGGCACGCGATCAAGCGTCCCGCCGGTGGAACATGGTCGCGGAGAATGCCACCGCGACGAGCACCCACCCCAGCACGATGATCGCATCGCCGAACGCGGCGAGGTCGTGATTTGCGGCGTCCGGCAGGTATGCCGCGAACGTGACCCGATCCCGGAGAAGCGGGCCCACGATGAAGTAGTACCCGAGCAACCCGGCCACCGCCGGAACACTCCGCCGCAAGACCGTCGCGACGGCGGCGGACAGCACAGAGGTCAGTACGAGATGGACACTCGCTCCCACCGCGTCGGGCCACGGTCCGCCGGCCACTTGGACGCCGACCAGCACGGTGAAGGTGGCCGTGGGGACACTCACGATCAGCAGGGCGCCCAGTTTGGCCAGATGTTGGACGATCCGGCGTGGCATGGCGATGAGGGTCAGGTAAATCTGGCCATCGCGGTACTCCGACGTCGCAGCGATGACGCCGAGGACGATGAACCCCGCCTGCGGATAGCCGACGGGTGAGACGCCCTGCCGTGAGAACGCGATCGCGAGGACCGCCGCAACGCCGATCGTGCCCAGCACGGTGCAGTACGTCGCCGGCAGGCTGAGTAGTTTGAGTGTCTCGGCGCGGATCGCCCGGCCGCTCGTCATGCGTCCCTCCCGCGGAAGACCAGGAAACCCGCGGCGAGCAACGCCGCGACCCAGGCCGTCATCACCAGGCCGCCGGTGACCGGGGCGAGTCGGACGGGCAAATCCACTCGCTCGACGAACATCCGGATCCCGGCCAGGTCGGGGAAGAACACGGCCAGCGGCGTGAGTTTCGCGAGCAGGTAGGTGACCGTGACCACCGACGTGTTCAGGATCAGCACGGTGAGCGGCAGTATTCCGTTACGCGTCAGCAAAGTCAGGCCGGACGCGAGCAGTGCCGTCAGTACCCAGTAGAGGACGACTCCGGGCAGGCGTCCGAGGCCACTGACGCCGGCTCCCTCACCCAACAGTGCTTCGACCGTCATCAAGGTGATGGCCGAGGAGACCGCCGCCAGGGTGGCGATCGCGGTGATCACCGCCGTCAGCTTCGCGACCAGCAACCGCCGCCGCGACGGCACGGCCGTGAGGCTCGTGGTGATCTGACGGCCGCCACCGGCGTTCTCCCCCTCGGTGGTGTACTCGCTGCTCACCGCGACGACACCCAGGACCACCGCCCCCACCACGCCGAACGCGAGTTCCTGGAACCCGATGTCCGCGTGGCCGCCGCGACCGGCCGCGACCGCCGACTTCGCGTTGAGGACCGTGAGGGTGGCCGGGACCAGTACGCCGACCGCGACCGCGGCCCAGACCGACGGCAGGGAGACGAGCTTGCGCAGTTCGCCCCGATAAGCCCTCATCGCACGGCCCCCGCCGTGAGCGCGAAGAAGGCGTTCTCCAGGTTCCGGTGTTCGCCGACGACTTCGGCGAGCGTTCCCTGTGCGACGATCCTGCCGCCGTTGATGACCACGACGTCGTCGACCGTCTCGGACAGTTCTCCCATGAGATGGCTCGACAACAGGACGGTGCGCCCGTCCCCGGCACGCTCGCGGAGGAAACCCCGGATCCAGCGGATCCCTTCCGGATCGAGGCCGTTGACCGGTTCGTCGAGGACCAGCACCTCAGGATCGCCGAGCAGCGCCGCCGCCAAGGCCAGCCGTCGCCCCATCCCGAGCGAGTAACCACCGACGCGTTTGCCCGCCGCCTCGGACAAGCCGACCTCCGCCAAGACCTCGTCCACCCTGCCACGAGGGATACCGCCCGCCGCGGCGATCCACTTCAGATGCGCCCGTCCGGTGCGCGCACGATGCGCCCCCGAGCCGTCCAGTACGGCACCGACCTTGCGCAGGGGATCTCGCAACTCGGCGAAGGGGACGCCGTCGAGCAGCGCGGTTCCCGAGGTCGGACGGTCGAGTCCGAGCAGGATCCGCAGGGTGGACGACTTCCCGGCGCCGTTGGGCCCGAGAAATCCGGTCACCCTCCCAGGGCGCGCTTCGAAACTGACGTCGGAGAGGATCGTCGCCGCTCCTCGTCGCTTGGTGAGCTGGTCGAACTTGAGCATCAGGTCTTCTTCCCGTCCGGTGCGATCACGTTGCCCGACAGTCAATTCCAGCGGGACACCCGCGCGCGTCGGACCGGGGACCGATCATGTCCGCTGCCTCTGGGCCCTGGGTCTTACAGCCGCGACCTCGGACCACGTCTTACTGTGCCTGCCATTGTCGACGTCGCGTGTCGATGCGGAGCCGACCACAAAGGAGAGCACCTTGTCGGCGCTCCTACGGCGGTCGAGTCAGCGGGAGACGCTCTCGAACACTGGGCCGACGGAAATCATGACTCGATCGCCTACCGGCCGATCCGCCGAACCCGACTCGCGTTGGCGATCAACGGAGAACCCGGTGCGTCTCGGTGAGCTGGCCGCCCGCGGCCGAGCCGCTGGGTACGCACAGCGCGGGTCGTTGTTCGGCCCGCATGCGCTGAAGCTGGTACCTGACCTCGATTTTCCGGTTTCGGTCAGCACAGCGGCGGCCGTGTTCAGGGCGGGCAAGGATGCATCGGTTTGGCTGCCCGCAGCGACGATCGCCCCGCTTCCGGGCGGCCGGCTTCACGTCGAGTTCTCGGATCGACGACGGGAACGGCACGGTGCTGCCGTGATCCGGGGGAGAAGGCGACAAGTGGGAGCCCGAGCCGCGCGGTTCACTGCACTTGGCGGAGGTCCAAGCGAGCCAGCTCTCGTCGGGATCGCACGCCGAGTTTCGGGAAAGCCCGGTACAGGTGGTGCTCGACCGTTCGCGGGCTGAGGAACAGCTGCGCGGCGATTTCCCGGCTCGTACCACCGTCCGCAGCGAGCCGGACCACCTGCAGTTCTTGCGGGGTAAGGCGATCCAGCGGGTTCGCGGCGGCGGGTTCGGTCGCTGGGCCGGAGTCGCCGGTGGCCTCGAGTTCGATCGAGGCGCGCTCGGTCCAGGGTTTCGCGTGCAGCCGCGAGAAGATTTTCATCGCCGAGCGTAACGGGACGCGGGCGTCGCTGCGGCGTTTGGCTCGACGTAGCCATTCGCCGTAGAGCAGTTCCGTACGCGCACGCTCGAAGGGCCGCTCACCGGTCGAGTGCAAGTCCAGCGCGCGCAGGTACTGCGACTCGTCATCGCCCAGCATGGCGCGACATCGCGCGGCGACGGCCTCCGCCCACGGCTGCCCGCCTGCCGTCGCCCACGCTTCGAATCGCTGGAACGGGGTTTCGGCCCGGCCCGGATCGCCCAGGCGCACCGCTGCCTCCAACTCGTCGGCGGCCGCCATGAGGACGACCGTCGTGTAACCGAGCGGGCCGCGCCGTACGGTTGCCATCCGATCCAAAGTGGACTTGTAACGGCCGAGGCCGAGGTCGAGCAGCGCGAGTGCGGCCACGCTCGCCGCGCCACCGGCATCCGGCGTCATCTCCGACAGCTCCTGGCAGCGCCGCTCGTCACCTTCGATCGCCGCCACCCGCGCCATCACGGCGTCCAGCCGGGGCAGCCGCCGGTGCGAGCCGGTGTCACGAGAGATCCGTACCGCTTCGGCCACCGACGCGGCGGCGTCCCGGTGCAGCCCGGCCGAAACCTGTGCCCCCGCGAGGTCTTGCAGCACTTGAGGGAGGACGCCGATCAGCCCGTCGCGACGGCAGCGAGCCACCTCGGCGGACGCGAGCTCCCTGGTCGCCGTGTCGTCGCCGAGGATCATCGCGCTGTATGTCCGGGCTGGGTCGGAGTTCGGTGCCCGCTTGACGAACTCGGCCAGCAGGGGCAACCCGGCCGCGAAGTCGTCGGTCACCAATGCCGCCATGCCCCGGATCAGCGGGTCGGTACCGTTCAGCGCGTCGTTCGCGGCGTGCACGGCTTCCCGGTCGCCGGAGAACCAGGCGTACCGGGCGCCGGTGCGCGCCATCGCCACCGCGTCGGCCGGTTCGGCGGACTGGGCGTGCTCGACCAGCAGACGCGCGGCCGCACGGCAGTCTCCCCGTTCGAACTCCACAACAGCCCGCACCTGCGCCAAACCGGCGCGCGCCTTGGTGTCGTCGGTCACCGGCTCCGCCTGCCGGACCAGTTCCGCGGCCAGTTGCCCGTGCCCGGCGGCGAAAGCCAGTTCCGCTGCCTTCCTCAACCGTGCCGCTTGTGCACCGGTTTCCACGGTGAGCTGAGCTGCCTGCCGATACAAGCCGGCAGCGGCGGTGAACGCCGTCCGGGCCCGCGCGCGTTCGGCCGAGCGTTCGATCTCGGCGGCGATCCGCTCGTCGGGAGCGGTGGTGGCCGCGGCGAGATGCCGGACCCGGCAGTCGGCGTCCGAAGTGGACTCGGCGAGCGCTTGGTGCACCGTGACCCGGCGCGCGAGCACGGCACCCTGGTAGGCGGCCGTGCCGATCAGCGGATGCCGGAAAGTGACCGTCGTCGGAGTGACGTCCAGAAGCCGCGCGGTTTCGGCGGGCTCCAGGTCGGTGAGATCGACTCCCAGCGCCTCTGCGGCACCGAGCAGCGTCGGCAGATGCCCGCGTCCCTCGGCTGCCGCGATGAGCATCATCAGCCGGGTCCGCGACGGCAGCGCGCTGATCTGCGCGCGGAAGCCCGCCAGCACGCGGTCGGCGACCGGCAGCGGCCCGGCGGCGACGTGGGGTTCCTGTTGCGCGGCGGCGAATTCGAGCAGCGCCAGCGGATTGCCCGCCGATTCCTCGAAGACCTGCGACGGCGACGGAGGTGCCAGCCCGCGTTCGGCGAGCAGTCGCCTGGCGTCCGCCGCGTCGAGCCGGGCCGGGCGCAGTTCCGGCAGATCCGGAGCGGGGAAACCGGTGTCCCTCGCGCCGAACAGCATCGCGACCCGGTCCGCGGCCAGCCGCCGGGCGGCGAACAGCAACGCGTCGGCGGTCGTGCGGTCCAGCCACTGTGCGTCGTCGATCAGGCACAGCACCGGACCGTCTTCGGCGACGTCGGCGAGGAGGGTGAGCACGGCGAGCCCGGATACGAACCGGTCCTGTCCGCCGGTCCGGCCCGAGTCCAGTACCGCGCGCAACGCCTCCGCCTGCGGGGCGGGCAACGTGGTGAGCCGGTCCTGGATCGGCCACAGCAGTTGCACCAGCCCGCCGAACGCCAGATCGGCTTCGGCCTCGATTCCGGTCACCGACAGCACACGCAGCCCGTCGGCGGCTTCGGCGGCCCAGTCCAGCAGCGCGGACTTCCCGATACCCGCTTCGCCGCGCACCACCAGTGAGCCGCTTCGGCCATCGCGAGCCGCCGCGAGCAGCGCTTCGATGGCCGCCTGCTCGCCCGCTCTGCCGTACAGCACACCCGCCTCCGTGACCGTGCGTGAGGTACGTAGGTCGAATCCCAGTACCCGGTACGGAAACCTTACCGATTCGCCGAAGGCGGGAACGGATCAAGCTTCAGCGCATGAACATGTTGCTGACCCCGCTCACCGCGGGCACCCTGTCCTTGCCGAACCGCCTGGTCATGGCTCCGATGACGCGTAGCCGCGCGAAGGGCGGCCTGGTTACCGACCTGACCGCCGAATACTACGCACAGCGGGCCGGGGCCGGGCTGATCATCACGGAAGGCACGCAACCCTGCGTCATCGGCCAGGGCTACATCGACACTCCGGGACTGCACACGCCGGAGCAGGCCACCGCGTGGCGCGTGGTCACCGATGCCGTGCACGCGCGGGGCGGGCGGATCTTCGTCCAGCTGATGCACTCCGGCCGCATCGGGCACCCGTCCCTCTACCCGGACGGCAGCCTGCCGCTCGCGCCGTCGGCGATCCCGTCCGGCGAACAGCTGTACACCCCGGACGGCCTGCTCGATCACCCCGAACCGCGGGAGATGACCCTGGCGGACATCGCCCGATCCGTGGAGGATTTCGTCGCCTCCGCCCGGCTGGCGCGGGAGGCCGGATTCGACGGTGTCGAACTGCACGGTGCCAGCGGCTACCTGATCCACCAGTTCCTCGCCGGCAACACCAACCGGCGCACGGATGTCTACGGCGGCCCGATCGAGAACCGGATCCGGTTCGCGGTCGAGGTGGCGCGGGCCATAGGCGACGCCATCGGCCCGGAACGCACCGGCATCCGGCTGTCTCCCGGCTCGACCCTCAACGGCACGCGGGAGAGCGACACCGAAACCCTGTACCCGGCACTCATCCGCGCACTGGTCCCGGTTGGACTGGCTTACGTGCACATCTCGGAGTTCGGCACGCGGGACGTCACCAAGCTCATTCGCGCCGAGTGGCCGGGCACGCTCATCCTCAACCCGCACCCGGCGGGCGAGGAACCGGCGACCGCGGCGGACGGCGTGGACGCCCTGCGGGACGACGTCGCCGACGCGATCAGCCTCGGCCAGCTGTGGCTGGCCAATCCGGACCTGCCCGCCCGGATCGCCGCCGGTGGCCCGTTCACCGCCGCCGATCCCACGAGCTTCTACGGCGGCGACCACCGCGGCTACACCGACTACCCCACCTTGGCCGAGCGATGACCGCGCCGGTGCGCGCCCGGATCTCAGGGCCATGGCTGGCTTTGCTGGCCGGTCCGCTGTCGTTCGGGATCGCCGGGCCCTCGCTGATCCTGCCCGACGCCGCGGCGGCGTTCGGCACCGGAATCGGCGCGGTGACGTGGATCGTGACGGCGTTCGGCTGGGGGATCGCCGTCGGTACCCCGCTGCTCGCCGGGTTGCAGAGTCATCGAGGCGCCCGGACCGCGTTGCTCGCCTGTGCCGCGCTGGTGCTGGCGGGCGCGGTCGCGGTGGCGACCGTGCCGTGGTTGCCGGTACTGATCGCCGGCAGCGCGCTGCAAGGGCTGGGCACCGCAGGCTTCACCACGATGGGCATGACCCTCGCCGGGTCGGCGCGCGCGATGGGCCTCGTCACCTCGTCACTGGCGGTGGTCGGCTCGGCGTCGCCGTTGGTCGGTGACCTGATCGGCGACGCGCTCGGCTGGCGATTCGCGCTGGCATTGCCCGCGCTCAGCCTGCTCGCCGTGCCTGCCGCGCTGCGGTCGGCCCCCAGGACACCGGCCGTACCGGCGAGGTTCGACCCGATCGGTGCGGTCCTGGTGACCGCGCTGGTCACCGCGCTCGTGTTCGTGCCGCATTACTGGCTGCCCGCGGGAATCGCGGTCGTCGTCATCGCGGTCCTGCTGGCCGGGCACCTGCGAGCGCGGCCGGACGGGTTCGTGCCCGCCGCGCTCCTGCGGACGCCGGTCTTCCTGACCGCCGCCGGGCTCGCGTTCGCGCTGGCGGTGGTCAACTTCGGGTTGATGTACATGCTGCCGCCGCGGTTGACCGCGGAGTCCGGGTGGACCAGCGGAGAGGTCGGGCTCGCGATCCTGTGGCCGCTGCTGTTCGGTGGGCTGGTGTCCTATGTGGTCATCGCGGCGACGGCGAAGACCCCGTTCCGGGCGGTGGCGGTGCTGTTCCCGGCACTCGCCGTTCTCGCGCTGACGCTCGCGGGAGTGAGTGCTTCCCCAGCCGCGCTGCTGATCGCGCAGGCACTGGCATCGCTCGCGGCGGCTTCGGGACAGGGTGTCTACGCCGTGCGAGCCGGAGACGCCGCCGGCTCGCACCGCGCGGCGGGGATGGGCTTGTTCAACCTCACCTACCTTTTGGGGGCGGCCTTCGGGCCGGCCATCGCCGCGCTCTGGTGAAACCGGGCAGACCGTGACGTTTCGGCGCGGGACTCGCGATGGTGCGAGAGCCACTTTCGCGGCGTTGCAGATTGTGACGTCTCGTATCGCGAAGTGGCTTTCGCACCACACTGCCCGACGGGGATAACCTCTGGCCGAACGAGAGACCGCATGCTTGGAGCGGCGCGCTCTACCCCTGAACCTGGTTCAAGGAACACATCGATGAGCTTTGGCTGCCATCAGGTCTCACGAAACCCGATCGGCGCCGACGCGGAGCCGCCCTTGTCGAGGCTGCTGGCAAGTAACAGGAAAGACCTTCGCTGAACTCACCGGAGACTGGTCACCAGCCGAGGTCGAGCAGTTCCATCACCTCATGGAACACCTTCTCACCACCACCCATAGCGCCGGGCGCTTGGCCGGGACGGGCGCAAGTCTTGCCGCCGGGTGGTCGAGGCGGCACCACAGGTTTCGGAGCTGCTGGTCTCGGCGGATTGATCGGGTCGAGCACGAAGTCCGGCGGCGGTTTCGCGGGCAGGCCGGGGGAGCGGGACCAGGTGTCCCTCGACCTCGGGGAGGCGGTGTGCCTGGCCGGGTCCGGGTCGACGTCGGTGGCGGGCAATCCGGACAGCCTGGCGCGACTCATCCACTGCAGTTTCGTTGCCAACCTTCGTGCACCGGGCAGGCCGGGCAGCTCGCCCGATCGCACAGCCGGCACAGCTCGGCCAGAAGGCTCTCGCTGCGGGCCTCCGTGCTCAGTAAGGCGCCTGTGATCGCGATCAGCTGCCCGCATTGCTCCTCGGACAGCCGCCCGACAAACCGGTCCAGCACCGCCTTCCGGCCGGCCAGGGCCGAAGCCGCTTGCCGCTCACCTGCCGGGGTCAGCCGCAGAGGTCTGGCGCGGCCTCGGTCGGGCCGCGTGACCCATCCCTGATCGATGAGCCGCCGGACGAGGTGGGCGGTGCCCGGTTGCGAGATGTGCAAGACCTCCGACAGCCATTCCGCAGTTCTGTCCGGTTGGTCCTTGATGGCGATCAGGGCCTCTCCGAGAGCGCCACCCGCGCCCACCGCCGTCGTCACCGCCTCCCGGACCGAGCCGGTCACCAGCAGGGACGCGGCTCCGAGGAGGTTTGCGGCTTCACTACGCCGATCCCGGCCAGCGTCCGGTGCGGTGCTGCTGGCCGGGCGTCTGGGCAGGCAAGCCGCCCGGCTGCCCTCGGCGGTAGGGCACGCCGCCGGCCGCCTCCGCAAAGCCCGCTGGCCTCAGGCCTCCCAGCGGCGCGTTCCGTCGATCCGGCGGCTGCTCCACGCCGCGGACTCATTCGCGCGGACGATGCTGCTGCCCCCGGTACCGGCCTCGCCGCTGCTCCAGCAGCGCAGCCGGTCGGCGCAGTTCGACGCACTCGAGTTCCCCCTCACTCAGCTCAGATTGGCAGGCAAGGCCGCCGGCGGCTCGCTGAACGACACCTTCGTGGCCGGGTTGGCCGGCGGATTCCAGCGATACCACCACGAATTCGGATTGCGCCTGGCGGCGGTGCCGCTGGTGATACCGATCAGCGTGCGTCACCAGCACGACCTGCCTGCCGGAAACCGGCTGGCCAGTACCCGGCTGGGCATTTCGCTGGAGAACCTCGGCCCCGCCGAACGCATCGCCGAGGTACGCGACCGGGTCGCCACGATGCGCACCGGCCCTGTGCTGCGCGGGCTCGACCTGCTCAGCAGGCCGATCACCCCGCTACCGGGCCCAGTGGTGCGATCCGTGTTCGCCGAGATGTTCCGGGGCAACGACCTGATGGCGACGAACTTCCCCGGCGTGCCGATCCAGGGCTACCTCGCCGGGGCGGAAGTCGTCGCGGTCACGCCGTTCGCCCCACTGCTCAGGGGAGCCGCGAGCGTCGCACTGGTCACCTATCTCGATACCTGCCATCTCGGTCTGGCGCTGGACACCGGGGCGTTCACCGCGCCGGACACCTTCGTCACCTGCGTGCGAGAAAGCTTCGAGGAAATCCTCGCCCTCGCCGACCGGAATCCGGCAAACCCGCAAGTCACCCAAGCCGGCTGACGTTTTACCGCCGAGTGGAGGTCGAGATGCGCTGGAGTGCCGCCCACTGCGTTCGCTTGCTGGTCGGCGAGGGGCTCGTCGGCGACCAGGTCGAAGTTGACCGGCATGTCCTGCACCGGCTGGACGACGTTGAGGAGGAAACTCGATCCCTGCCCGATCAGCCAGCCCAGCGGATCGGTGGCGATGTCCACGATGGTTTGCGAACCGGACTGGATCAGCGTCTTGGCGTCCAGCGCATGATGTCGACACTGGCCGGCACTCCATAGGAGAGCTTGCGGTGTCAGCGTTCGCCTGTGGACAGGTTTGAGCGAACGAACCTCGAACGAATGTGGCAGGAGCCAGCGCCGATGGGTCTTGATGATAGAGGCTCTAAATCTTCATCATGTTATTCAGGTGCACGATGGCGCCATCGCCGGTGACGCATTTGATACACTTCGAGCACTGCAATGAGTTGCCTTGGGAAGCGGGTGCTAAGATTCCCTCTGGCATTGATCGGAATGCCTTCAACACCTGGGAAGAGTTGTATTGGTGGGATCGAGCAGGGGGTTTTGCCGGATGAGCGCTGTCGAAGCGAGTGAGCGGCTGATTGATTTGGTGCGCGCCAATCCGGACTTGGCGAACCATGCAGAGGGTTGCGATGAACTGACAGTAGCGACTGCGGAGCGTGTGCTCGGTATTCCGTTTCCGCCGTCCTGTCGTCGCTTGATTGAAGAATTTGGCACCTGGGATATTGCCGGAGAAGAGTTCTTTGGCGTTTATCGGACTCCTGCATTGGGGAAAGAGTTGCTGGGGTCGGTTATGGAGACCTTGAGTGCTCGCGATCAGTACGGTATGCCTGCCGATCTCATTGTGGTGATGTCCGACGGCATGGGCGGCTTGGTCGTCCTCGATTCTTCACAGGTGGACGAGGTCGCTGAGTCTCCTGTCCGAGTTTGGAATCCCGGGGTGCCCGATCGCGGCAGCATGGAGACTCTTGGTGAAAATTTCGGCTTATTCGCCTTGGACCTCTGCCAGAGGGCAGTGACGCGATGGCGTGAGGGCAGCTAGAGCCGAGCGGCGATTGCTTCGTTGATATGAGCCGGCCGTGAGTGGCGTCTGGATTCCGCTAGCCATTTCGTAGCGCAACGGCATGATGCCGCAACGGCGGACCGGTCTACATCCCCGTCCGCGACAGTCCGCCGGGTTACTGGTTCACGAGTAAACCTTGGTCACCGCGCCGACGATGACGATAAGCATGGCCAGCACGCCCCCCGGCTGTCGGGCCGTCGCCCGCATTCGAGGTCCGCAGTTCTCCGGGACATTTCCCGACCGGCGATCAAGTGGATCGATCGGTGATCAACCATGGATACAGTGAGCGAGCACCACGACGGCTTCTCCGGTCGGCGCCGGGCGAGAATGATCAGGTCAGGGGGTATCGGCAGTGTCGATACCGAGCCGAAGATCCTCGGCTCGATTCTGGGGAACTTTTTTGCTTTCGTGCGATACTGCGTCCGTCCGCGTTGCTGACATGGAGGACACTGTTCGACGTGTGAGCTCGCGGAACGGGGCCGGTCCCCGAAGGGGCCAGCCCCTATTTTTCCGAAGGAACAGCTGGTTAGCGCTAGCTGGAGAGAGATGGAAGCTCTCGCGCTAGCGTCGCCAACGCGATGAGGGGCGGGGTAGCGATCGCTGCCACGATCAACCGCAGAGGAAGCACTACGAGGCGGTAGGCAGGCGACGTTCGGTGACCACGCGCGGCCAGGTAGCTCCCCGCCGACTTGCCAATGGCAAGCGAGGAATCAGGCCTGAACCCGAGCCTGAAGAACTCGACGCCGCCGGAGGAGCACACTGTGACTTCATCGAGCAGCTCAATCGCTCATGGGCGAGCCAGGGCCGGCTTGCCGTTGTCGACGATGGGGCGGTGGCACCGCGATGCGGACACCGCCGTACAGGTCGATCGATTGCAGAGGGCCGGCAAGCCCGTCATGGCAGGTATCTCACCCGTCATCAGGCTCATCGGACAACCACCTGCGGACTCGCGCAGTGCCTTCGTGGAGGCCCGGTGAATCGGCATGGCCGACCACGACTTCGACGCGATCGCCCGCGGTTTGTTTGCCCTCACTCGGACCCTGCTCCCGGTCGGATGATGATCTTGCCGCAGATGTCGCCTGCTTCACTTCTGCGATGGAGGGTGGCGCTCGGAGATGTCGACGGTGATTTCGCCGCGGTCGACGAGGGGCACCATCGCGACCAGGTGACGGGGGACTGCCTGCCTCGCGGTGGTGCCGCCGGTGTTCCCGCATCTTCCACTCAAGCCGATCCGGAAGCGTCAACTGCAACGTCCGCACATGCCGATGTGCGTACGGCAGGGGTGGTCACTGTTCGTTGTCGAAGGTGCCGGCTCAGCATCATCGTGCGACCGTCGCGGGGAACGACGTCGGCAAGGCTCGTCGCGACGGGTGTCTAACGGAAGCCTGCGTTGTTCTTAGAATGGTGGGATGGAGGACATCGAGGCGATCGTCGTGCTGCGGGACCCCGTCCGGCGGCAGCTGTACGAGTACGTGGTCGCCCAGGACCACGAGGTGAGCCGGAACGAGGCGGCCGAGGGTGCCGGGATCGGCCGCACGCTCGCCGCGTTCCATCTCGACAAGCTCGTCGACGCCGGGCTGCTCGCCACCGAGAGCCGGCGACTCACCGGGCGTTCTGGCCCGGGCGCCGGGCGGCCGGCCAAGCTCTACCGTCGGTCCGGCGCCGAACATCTCGTCTCGGTCCCCGCCCGGGACTACCGCACTGCCGCCGACCTGCTGGCCGTGGTGGCGGACGGCGCCCGGCTGGATGTCGAGCTGCGGGCCGCCGCTGTGCGGGAAGGACGAGCCGCGCGGGCCACCGCCGGACCGATCGAGGACCTCGACGCGGTGCGGGCCGTTCTGTCGGTGCGCGGCTACGAGCCGCGCACGGACGCGGACGGTGCCGTCCTTCGCCTGGCCAACTGCCCGTTCCATGTCCTCTCGGAGCGGCATCCCGCGCTGATCTGCGGCATGAACCTGGCGTTATTGGAAGGTCTCATCGAGGACGCCGAAGGACTGCGGGCCCGGATGGATCCGCAGCTCGGGAGATGCTGCGTCACCGTCGAGAGTTCTAAAAGTAACGAAGATTGACATAGAAGGGCGAGAGTGGTGAGGTGGGTGACATGGCCGCACACCACCTCGCCCAGCTCAACGTGGGCACCCTGAAGCACCCACTGGACGACCCGCGCACGCACGGGTTCACGTCGATGCTGGACACCCTGAACGACGTCGCCGACCGGTCGCCCGGATTCGTGTGGCGACTGGTCGACGAAGAGAGCAACGACGCCACCGCGATCCGGACCACCCTCGGCGCGGACGTCATCGTGAACATGTCGGTCTGGGAGAGTCGCGACAGCCTGTGGGACTACGTCTACCGCAGCGGCCATCTGGATGTGCTCCGGCGCCGCGCTGAGTGGTTCGAGCTGCCGAAGACGGCGTTCCAGGTGATGTGGTGGATCCCGGTCGGCCACGTGCCCACCGTCGAAGAGGCGGTCGAGCGGCTACGACATTTGCGCGCGCACGGCCCATCGCCCAGCGCTTTCGGGTTCAGGGACACGTACACGCCCGAGGACGCGGGCCTCGGCCTCGTGACCACCGCCGGACACGACCGACGCCGGACCGCCGGCTGAGCACCACCGAATGGCCAGCGCCGGCCGATACACGACCTCGAGGTCAGGACTGAACGATCAACTTCTCCAGCCGGGCCGACCCTCGCCCCACGTCCGCTTCCACCACGGTGGATCTCGGCACCGGTGAACGGCCATCGTCTGCCGCTCCGCGGTAGTCCTCCACGCCGCATTGTCCGAAGGCGAACGTGGCATGTCCGATGTCCGCAACGCCGAAGGCCTGTACCGCAGTATCGGCTCTCGCGACGAGCAGCAGTACGTCGGCCACAGTGTGTGGACGCTAAGCAATGGCCTGTCGGGAACTCGCGGAGCTGGAGACCCGGATGCCGTCGGGCGCCAGATCCTTGCGCTATTCGGCAGGAGTGCGGTCCGCCTGGCAGCGAGGACGCTCTCGTGGTCTTGCGGGATGAGGACTCCTGTGGACAGGGGATCGCGTCACGTATCCGGTCCGTTTCGGACGTGCCGGCTTCATGCAGGCGGAATTTATTGGCAACGTGGCGTGGGCCATGCATAGTGGGCGGGTAGGTTCATCAGGAGGTGTCATGTCAGACGAAGAGATCGTGCTCGGCCCGCTGCCGAAAGGGATCACCCCCGCGAACGAGGCCCTGGGGTCGAGGGTATGGAACGTGTTCGGCCATACCTACACGATGAAGTCAGCCAGCGAATCGAGTTTCGCGTTCGAGACGTTCGATCCTCCTGGCACCGGGGTGCCACCGCACGTGCATCCGCGGCAAGATGAGCACATTTACGTTCTGGACGGGGTCTTCACCCTCTACATCGACGGGAAGTGGGAGACAGCCGGCCCGGGTGACACCGTGCGGATGCCCAGAAATCTTCCGCATGCCTATTACAACCGTGGCGATGTGCCGACTCGAGCGTTGTTCTGGGTCAGCCCTGCCGGTCAGCTGGCTTCCTTGTTCGACAAGCTGGACAAGACCATGAGCATGGAAGAGGGGTTGAGTGTGGCGAGCCAGTATGGTGTGGACTTCCTTCCGCCAGGGGCCGTCGAGGGCGTCTGACCCGGCGAGCTTCTATCAGCTTGAACGGTATTTCCGGACGGCACTTCGCATTGTCCTCAGCTTCGATGAACACGTTTCTTGGTGATAATCAAGAAGTGATGTAGTGTATTCGGTGCTGTGCGAGCACTTGCGACGGAACAACGTGCGATGAAGCCAAAGGCTGCGGAGGACGCGAGACCTGGGATCACGGTGCCGTACCGGATAGGACGGTGCGGTGCCGGTCTTGTGTTCACAACCAGCAGCCGACCCCATACCGCTGGCAGCGGGCACGTCGTGCTCGTCTACCCAGTTTCTGTTCCTCGACAGCCCGGAAACCCAGACCCAGCAACGACGTGTCCTTCTGCCATACCTGGGCAAAACTACCCCCACATCGCTGCGAAGGGCCCTGCAAAGGGAAATTGACGACCGAGCCGAGCCCGGTCGACCGCGGCAAGAGCGACTCGAAGATCCACGTTCTGCCCGATCGGACAGAACTTCTTCTTACGGGTGGCGGTGTCCGCGGCCGATACCCAGGGCTCCTCCGCGCTCAAGCCACTGGTGATGGCTGTCCCGGCGAGCAGATCCCGATGGGGACCGCGTCGCCGAACAGCCGGGAAACTGCCCGCCGACAAGGCGTAAGACCACGCCGGCCTGCGAAAATGGATCTGCGATCAAGGCATCACCGCCTGGCTCTTCGGCTACCGCCAGCTCACCACCCGATACGACCGCTACGCCAACCACTTCTGCGCATTCCTCACCCTCGCCGCCACAATCATCTGCTTCGAGGAAATACCTGGATCAGCTGAGGATCCGGGGAACCCGGTTTACCTGGCTACGCCGCTTCGCGCGATCTCTTCGAGAGTGCCTGTGGCCGTGCTATCCGAGGTTACCGAAATCCAGTGCCTGGCGTCGATCTGCCGAATCACGACGCGGCCGTCGTCGGTGAGCAGAAGCCCGTCAGATGGCTTCAACGGCGTGTTCTCGACATTGTTCACCGTGCCAGGCCCGATCACTTGCCAGCTGGCAGGCGCGGTCCCGGTTTGGACGCCGACGAGGACACAGGCGGGGTCGTCGGTGGCGGAGCCGTCGGGGCAGAAGCGGAACGATTCCGCACTGCCGGCCCTTCCTCCTTGGGCGGAGTACACCTTCAGTAGCGGGGGTACCGTGATGTTCTTCAGTATCGCGGTCACCGGGCTCGGTCGTGCGGTGACGGACTCGGCGACCTCCTGCAGTGTCCGCACTGTGATGCGACTCGACGCGCCGCCGATGGCGGCCCACTTACCGGGGGAGAGCTGCCAACTCAGTTCCTTGAAACCGGATCGCTCGTCGACTGTCCGCAGCACCGCGGGGATCCCGTTGACGTCACGGGATTCGCCCCCGGTCGCCGTGGCGGGGTCCTCGGTCCGGACCCGGACTGTGATCGTCTCGAAATTTCCTTTGCCCGCATACTGCGCCGAGACCTCGCCGGGATCGAGTGTCCAAGAGTCCAGCACGAATCCACCAGGCAGGCGGCCGACGGTGAACGGCAAGGACTGCGCCGGATCGACCGCCTTCACCGGGGCGACGGCCGATGCCGCCGGCGTCATGGCGACGGGTGGTCGGTCCCCTTCCATCGTCAGCAGCCCGCCGGCGATCAGGACACCGGTGGTGGCGGTCGCAGCGGAGGCGAACGCAGTCGCGCGCCGCACTGCCACGCGTCGTCGTAGGGTCGAGTGTGTCCTGATCAGCATCGTTTCTGGGTCGGGGGCCAGGTTCTCGCGCTCTCGCAGGGTCTTTCGGAGCAGGTCGAGGTCGGTCATGGTTCAGATACCTCCGTAAGGTCGGATTCGAGGCGAAGCCGGAGGGCCGCGAGGCCACGCGAAATATGACTGCGCACCGTCCCGGCCGCGCACCCCATCGCTTCGGCGATCTCGGTGTCGTCGCGGTCTTCGTAGAAACGCAGGACGATCGCGACCTGCTGGGCAGGGGTCAGTTTCCTGAGCAGCAGGTCGAGCTGGTCGCGGTCGGCCACGGCGGCAGCCGGGTCCCCGGACGCCGGTTCGGTGCCCGCGTAGTCGGCTGTCAGCCGGACGGAGCGCTGGTACCAGCGCTTCCGCCAGGACAGGTGGCCGTTGACGACCATCCGTCGCAGATAGAGATCAGGCCGGTCGGCCGAGACGACCCGTGGCCAGTGCCGATGTGCGCGCACCAGCGCGTCCTGGACGAGATCCTGTGCGAGATCGCGATCGCCCGTCAGGACCGCGGCGAACCGGACCAGGCCCGGAAGCTGCTTGCGGGAAAACTCGTCGAAGGTTCGTTGTGTGGACTCCACACCTTTCAGACTCCGCCTGCCGCAGCTGTTGTTGCGGTGGTTCCGAGGAATTCCCAGCCGACGGGCCGGCCCGAAACGCGCCGCCGGTGGGCCGACGGCAAGGTCGGACGGCGTTCTCGAGGGCGTGCTGCCGGGCGATCGGAGCAGGATTCACGACGATCAGAGTTGGCCTATCTGCCGCCGTAGCGATGGGCGACAGCGCGGAACGCCGCTTTAGGCCGCCATTGTGCCGGGTGGTCGGCTGTCACTGTGACGATGCCGAATCCGGCTCGGTCCAAGTCGAGCGCCGGATCATCGTGATGAGCGAAATCGGGCATGCTGAAAGTGAAGACGAAGGCGCCGTGCACGCCCGTCTGGTCGTAAAGGTCGATCAGCTCGGTGAGGTAGCGGGCCTGGGTGTTCTCGTCGCGCGGATGTGCGTCCATGATCCGCGGCGGGCGGGCGTACCAGTTGACGATCTGGAAGGAGCCGGGCCCGCGGACGTCCGCCCCGGTAAAGGCGCCGCAGCCGAACTCGGTGATCACCACCGGTTTGGCCGATTCGCCGACCAGCGCGCGGACCCGCCGTTCATAGCTCGTGTGATCGGTCCCGGACCGGTAGAGGCTGACCCCGACCAGGTCGAATCGGGACCAGTCCACCGATTCCCAGCCAGCCGCAGCGTAGGTGACCGGCCCGTGGAATACGTCGCGGGCGGTTTCCGCCGCTTTCGCGAGTAGGGCGTCCAGCCGACGGTCGATGCGGTGCCGGAGCAGCGTGCGTGCTCGCAGAATGAGCCGCAAGCGCAGGTAGGAGCGGAAGCCGGGAACGATACCCCGGGCGGTGTGCGAAAACTCGCTGCCGACCAGCAGGGTTACTTTTCCCGGGTAGCGGATCCGCAGCTGTTCGGCGGACGCCGCGGTCCGTGTCAGGTGCGCGAGTAGCTCAGGCGGCCGCAGCTCCGTCGCGTTGGGCCGGATGTACACGTCCAGGCCGAGGTCAAGCGCTTGGCCGGCGACCGCGATCAGCTGGTCGACGTCGGCGCCGATGGACATCACCGCGGTGCAGTGCAGGTCGTCTCGAATCGCAGTCAGGTCGCGACGGACAATGTCCACCGGAATTTCGCCGACGAGATAGGAAATGCCGCGCACGGTCAGCATCCGGTCGTTCCTTTCCGCGAACGGTCTTGGAGCGATGCCATGCCGATGCGGGCAGATCAGCACTCCGGGAAGGATGGCGGCGTTCACCACGTGATTCACCGCTGGGACACCCCGCCGAACGAGTCCACTGCGACCGCCGGCCCGGCTTGGACCAGCGGTGCCGCACCGGCGACCGCTGGCATATGTACACGAGTTCAGCCCGGCTTGCGTGACCAGGTCGGCAGAAGTCCACTCAGGTCGCCAAGGAAACAGCCGTCGCGCCGAACTCCAGCGCTTCGTGCGCGAGATGTACGACGTCCTCGCACATCGGATATCGCTGCCCGCGCCGGGCCGCCGCGATCATCGCGGCCATTCTCTTCCTGCACCACATCGAGACCGCCGTCGACCACGGTGAAAGGGCTCGTTCCACGGCGATTCGCGGGCTTTGAGAGTGTCTTCGGCGCAGGGGGCGCCGACCAGTGCCGACAACGGTGGACGGTGTCGAGATGACCGCGGCCGAGCTCGCTCTGGGGCCGCGAACTTACGCGATTCAGCCTACACGGCTCCGACCTGTTCGCCACGGCCGAGTACCCGATGCGCGGTGAGGTGTGTGATCTTCTGCTCAAGACACTGCCCGACGTGGCGGTCGTGCCCCAGGAGCCCGAATCCACCCCACTGCTTGACACTCGGGCGTGTCGCGGCTTCCTCAGGCTCAGGAAACAGGCGATGGGGGTATTGCTGGCTCGAAGCTCATTCAGCAGGGGACGTGGCTGTTGAAGTGGTCCCGCTGAATTCTTCGGTTTTCACGATCGAGGTGATGTCGTCGGGGGTCAGCTGTCCGGCAGGCTGACCCGTAGCTGTTCATAAGTGCTCGATGGGGTGGGGCGGTTGCTTCGAAGAAAAGGGAGATCACCAAGCTGGCCGCGCGTGTGAGACCGGAGGCTCTCCACCCTCTTTCACACGGCGATCTTCCTGCGGAGGGGTCCCGAAGAAGCCGCTCCACCCCATCGAGCAGACAGCACGACCAGGCTGAATCAGCGACCAACCAGAGCCTCGGTGACCACCCGGGCACTCGTCGCAGGCCAGTTCTTGTTGGTCAGGTTCATCGGACCGAGGCGGACGACCACGGTGTCGGAGCCGGGATCCACCTGGACGACCTGGCCGCCGAGACCGATGGCCCAGTACATATCCGCGGGCGCGTTCGACACCATGCGCTCGCGGGGCGCGTTGGCGCTGTCTTCGCGGGTCATCGGGACCAGGGCGTTGGCGACGGCGCCGAGGTGGTTGAGCCACCACAGGTAGCCGTAAGACGAGGTGATGGGCTGGGACGGTTTGCCGGTGGCCTCGTGCACCCAGCGGCTGGACACGATCTGCCGGAGGTTCCACCGTCCGTCTTCGAGGAACAGGTGGCCGAACCGGGCCAGGTCCTCGCAGGTGGACTGCATGCCGAAGAACATGTTGGTGTTGCCCGACGGGTCCCTGGTCAGGCGGGTGTCACGCATACCTATGGGGGCGAACAGGTTCTTGTCGGCGTAGTCCGCCGGTTCGACGCCGGTGGACTTGCTCAGCACGTCGTCCAGGGTCTGGATGGCGGCGTTGTTGTATGCCCAGACGTCACCGGGTCGGTGCTCCTGCGGGAGGGAGGCGCCCAAGGCGGTGCGGTCGTCCGCGGTGGGGAGGGTGACGTAATCGGTGACCGCGTCCCAGTGCCTGCCGGAGTTGTTGCCGAGTAGGTTCTTCACCTTGACCTGGGAAGCTGGGGTGCCCGCCCAGGCCGGGATGTACTTGGCGGCCTTGTCATCGACATTGAGTTTCCAGCGGGACTGGGCGATGCCGACCAGGGTGCTGGTGACCGACTTGGTGACCGAGAAGACCTCTTGGGCCGAGTCGGCGTTGGTGCCGTTCCAGTACCACTCGCCGACGAGGCGGCCGTGGCGGATGACGACCATGCAGTTCGTGCCGTCGGCTTGGGCGGCCGAGGCGATTTCGGCGAGTTTGGCGGGGTCGAAGCCCTCGGCGGCGGCGTCGGCGCGCTGCCAGTCGGCGCCGGGATAGGTGCCCGTCCACCCATTCGCGCCCTGCGGTGTGTCCGCCCACGCTGAGGCGCCCGGCTGGAGCACGACCAGCGCACCGGCGGCGAGCATCACGGCCGTGGCGGTGGTGGCGAGTTTGCGACGCGCGAAAACAGGCATGCTTACCCTTTCCGATTTTCGTATCCTGAAAATATCGACGACACCGGCAAACGGTCGGCAACGCCAACTTTGCACCTTTGACAGCCGACAACAATCGGGGGCGAGGGCGGTATTCGTTGTCGGTTGCGCAACCGACGCCAGGCGCATGCTGCCACGAACACAAGCCTCCGCCTTTCCGCCATTGCGCGGTCGCCGCCGCGACTATCGGGATGTTGTGGGACGGCCTGGGACGCGTACCGGTGAAGCGGCTGTTCCGGCACTGCTTTCCTCGCTGATGAAGTGAATCCACAATCTCGCGTAGATCTGTGCGGCTTCATCGGGATCGGTCAGTTCGCTGAGACGGACACTCCGGCCCGACGCGCGTTCCCGGAGTGGATCGACGACCACGAGGTGGACTTCGTCCGAGGTGGAGGAGGGGCCACCCCAGAGTCGAAGGGGTGACACCCAGCGCCATCGGGTGACCATCGGCCAGGTCGTACGGACGACGGCCGGTATCGGCGCGGTGTTCCAGGTGCGCTCGGAGCCTGTCACGTGATCTGTCGTGCCTTGTCGTTCCGCTCGACGGCCGACCAGGAGTCTTTTTCGCCGCAAAGGCCGCAGGATGACCGTGGGCCGAAGAACAGGGCGGCCGCGCGCTGGTCGTCGACGAGCCAGTAGCGGAACCATGCGGCAAGCACGCCTTTGAGGCGTTTTCCGCCGCCATCGGAGAAGTAGTGGTTGGAGTTTCGCAGCTCGGCGAAGACGGCGGCGGCGTCATCCGCGTGGTGGTACCGGGCTCGGACATAGAACGATGGGACGGTGGTGTCGGTTTGCCCGGCCACGAACAGGCTCGGTCCACGCAACGCCCGGACGTCGCCTTGTGGTCCGGGCTGGACCGGTGCGGTCACGGTCACCAGCGGGTCTGAGCCGGCCGCGATCGTGCCGCCACCGCCCTGTGAACGGCCGCTGGCGCCGACTTTGACCGGATCGATGGCGTCATGGAACGGACTTGCAGGGCGTGTGTTCTCCCCGATGAGAAACCGGCCGCCCGCGAGCATTTCCGAACCGGATCCCGAGGTCTCGGTGTTCGCGGCGGCGATCACGACACCCCAGGAGGCGAGGTGCTGCAACAGGGATTCGTAGGCTTCCGGGGTCGCACCGGTCCCGTTGCCCCAGAGCAGGATCGGGTAGCGGGTGCCTGCGCTGAGGTCGGCGGGGTAGTGGAAGGTGTGATCGGGGCCGCCGTGCAGCTTCACCGTGGAATGGGGACCCGGCGCCGCGTAGACGTCGGTGCCGACGCTCGCGGCCACAGCAAGCGCGGGAGCGGCCGATGCAATCAAGGCCAAGGTCATGACGAATATCGATATGGATCGTTTCGCATGCGGGGTGCCTTCTTGTATCGACGAACCAGAAAGTGAGCGGGGTCGGCGCATGGCGGTTCCCGGACCTCCTTGGGCTCCTCTGTGGCCCGGCATGGTTTCGCCGGTGATCATGCCAATATTGCCTGGAAAGCGGAGAGGGTCACATCGTGGAAACTACGTAGATGCCGCCACTCCCCACGTTTGGGGATGATCGGCCTGCCGGGCCTGCCACTTGTCGGCGGTTGGAGGGTTCGGCCAGAGGGACATCCTGCTTCGATATGCGCTCACATGTGTACCCCAGGCGGCTCGGGAAATTTCGTTACCCTGCTCGAAGAGTGCGGCGCCCCGCAAGCCATACGTGACGGCTGCCAGATTCGCTTGGCGAAGCTTCGGGCATCAGGGTAAAAACGGACGTTGACCATGAAGAAGTCGACGCGTTCGATCCGCTTCAACGGGAGAGTGGTTGCGCAGGGGCGGCGTGGACCGCGATGAAACCCGGCACTTCCTCGACGAAGGCGCCCTGCCACGTCGAGGGGGAGCTCGAGCTGGGTGAGTGCGACCTCGTCGGCGTCGGCGTGTTCCCGACACTCGTGCCGCACCTGAACGGCGTACCTCTGCCCGACCTGGTTGGCAAAGCTGAGCTACCCTTTGCGCGACGCGAGGGGAACTCTGACCTTGCCGGCAGCTATGCGGGCCTGCTGGAGGATGGCGTGCGCTGGCCGAGTGGGCGCTACCCCGGGGATCCCGCTTTGAGCTGGTTCGGCGACGGTGACACCGTCGCTGTAGTGGTCAGTGGCCATTCGCAGTACACGTGTTTGCCAACCTGGAGCGGGGCGGTGACCAACTCGATGTGGCGGGCACCTTTACGGTGACGACCACGAGGTCGACGTCGGGATGCGTCGCGAGCCTGCGGGCATCGGTGAAGGCAAGTTGTGCGCCGAATCGCGTGCGCGCGGCTTGTGCGCTGTCTTCACGAGTGGTGGAGATTGCGGTAAGCGCAAGCTCGGATGACGCGGTGATCGCCGGCACAAGCACCCGCGCTGCCCATCCCCGTTCCGGGTTCGCTCCGAGAATCTCAACTCGGGCATCCGGCAGCGTGCCGCCCAGGCCAGCCAGCGTTGCAGCGCTTCTTTTCCAGCCTGGCCGCCCACGGCGAAGAGGTGCCGAAGGCCATCTTTGAGTAGGTAGGCGCGATAAAGCCGGGGTTGGTCTTGGCGATCCAGGCAAGTTTGTGACACCGATGATCGGTGAGGTTGTCCGGGTTCTTCCGCAACGCCGCCCATCGCGCGCGTTTCATGCTTTCGTCTCGAACCCTGATGAGAGCATCCCTGCCCGGTACGGGAAGTACACCGGCAACTTCCCCGGCGACGTCGACGGCCCGTCGCCATCTGCCCACCTGAAGAACAACCAAACATGCTCCAGCGCAGACGTTGGGCCATATCGACCGATATTTCGTCGCGGCTTGACCGAGTCAGCGGGTCAGCGGGCCGAAGGGCGATCCTCGATCCTCGTACAGCTGGGCCGCCGAGTGGGGGGTGGGAGCTTTCGTCGGGAGAGCAGATCGAGGAGGAAACCCAGACCCGTTACTGCCGCCGCTGCCAGGCCTAGGAGATCGGGCGCGAGCTGGTACTGGCTCAAGCCGCCCAGCGCGCCGCCGAGAGCGACACCGACATAGATCGCCGAGTTGTTCAAGCCGAGCAGGATGGCCGACGAACTCGGCGCCTGTGCGACGAGCCGGCTCTGCTGCGGCACGACGGGCAGGGATACGAAGATTCCCCACACCAACGCCCAGCCGATCGCCAGCGGTGAATTGCTCGTCAGTAGCGGGCTCACGCCGAGCCAGATTGTGGCCGCGCCTAGTCCAGCGGTGACGACCTGCCGGGGTGGATACCGGTCCGCGAGGCGTCCGGCCAGCAGGTTCCCCACCATGTTGCCCACTCCCCATGACAGCAGGAGTGCCGTGAGCGTACCGCTCGAACCATCGGTGGCCGCCGTCATGGCTGGGCCGATGTAGGTGTAGAGCACATGCGTACCCGCCAGGGAAAGGATGGTAACGGCAAGGGTGCCGAGGATCCGAGGTTTCGCCAAAGGTGCCAACCGTGCGCGGAGAGGGTCAGAGGGCAAATTGATGGGCGGCAGTGCGACGATGACGCCGACTCCGGCGACAAGGCCGAGTCCGGCTACCGCCCACAAGGTGATGCGCCATTCGGCCGCGCCGATGAGGGTACCTGCCGGTAAGCCGAAAGCGATGGCCAAGGTGAGGCCGCCCATGACGGTGGCGAGTGCCTTTCCGCGGTGCTCTTCGGGTGCGATGGCCGCTGCGGCGCTGAAGGCGGCGGCGCCGATGAGACCCGCGCCCATCGCGGTCAGAACCCGGGCACTCAGCACGGTCGTATAGTCGGGGCCGACTGCGGTGAGCACGTTGCCCAGGATGAAGATCGCCAGCGCCAGCACCAGCACTCGGCGGCGATCCAATTCGCTGGTGACCGCCCCGAGAACTGGCGCGGATATGGCGAGTGCCAGAGCGAACCCGGTGACTAGCTGGCCCGCCGCTGTGACGCTGACTTCGAGATCCGCGGCGATCTGGGGGAGTAGACCAGCTATGACGAAGCCGTCGGTGCCGACGGCGAACATGGCTATCGCCAACGGCAAGAGCCTTGTGAACAGCCCGTTCCTGCGTTCCATATCCGTGAGCCCTCCTTCGTCCGGCGGTCGATCAGACCAAGGCTGCCCGAGGCCGCTGTCCGGATGCTTTCGTCCCGCTTTCCAGCGGAGGCGCCCCTCTCCATCGGAGGGTGGGTGCGATCGGGTGTGCTCGGGCCGCCGGGGGCAATACCTGTGCCGCCTCTGGCAACGCCGTGACTTTCTGGTCTGTGAAGGAAGCGACAAGTACGGCTGTCCGGCGCGCTGGTGTCACAACTGTCGAAGACATCGAGCATGTGCTTGGACTTAGCCGCGACACGGTTGACGGCCGCGCAGAGGGCCTGGCGCATCTGGTCGGGCACGGGTTCACAGCGAAGCGCACCCGGCAGGTTGATCAGGAGGCATGCCGATCGGAGACCGGGCAAGCTCGAGCGCGAACCAGCGACGATACCTCAAGCCGCATCGGTGTCGCGTCGATATGCATCGGCCGAGCCATTGTGCTTCTGGAGCGACGAAGGGAACATGCCTCGCGCAGCGAAAGTTCTGTCGCCCGGCTTCGTCTGGTCCGGGCTTGAAGGCAACGTGGGTAGTACCGCATCACTGTTTCGGCTCGCGTACGACCACGGCAGTGGACATCGAAGGGTCAGCCCGAAAGGACCTGTCATGAACAGCGAAAACCTCGATCCAGCTGGCGTCAGGGCAACCGGTGGCCGACTCATCGACCAGTGGGCCGCTCTCTGGAGCGGTGAATATGGCCTCGCTCACGAAATTCTCGCGCCTGGCTTTCGGGTGTACTTCGCCGCTGAGATTCCCGGAGCGGACGCGCTGCGCGGACCCGATGAGGTACTCGCCTTCATTCGATCCTGGCGCGGAGCACGTCCTGGGCTTGTCTTCACAGTGGAGGGCACGCCAATCGTTGACCTCGCTACCGGACAGGTAAGCGCTCGCTGGCGTGCCGTTCATGACGCTGATCGTGTCGGTAAGAGCGGAATCGATCAGCTGGACATCGAGGGTGATCGAATCACAAGGATTTGGTCGGCGGCGGGGACACGTCTATTCGAGAGTGCTGATGCTCCGTCTCGTCTCGGCTGAAGCAGGAAAACGAAGGCGGCGTTTGGGATTTCCGATTTCGGAAGTGGCTGTACACTGCTCCAGGGGTGAGGTTCAATTTTGACGTTCGCTCAAGGCAAGAGAAGCGCCCAGGCCGATCATCGTTAGACCGCTCGTGCCGCCGAGCAGTTCCAGGCGCCTGGGCGAGCGGGCGAACCAGGTCCGGGCTTGGCTGGCGATGAACGCCCAGGTGCTGTCACAGATGAGTGCGATGATCGGCAGGCAGATGCCTAGCAACAGCATTTGCGTGGACGTGGTCCCGGCCTGCGTGTCGACGAACTGTGGCAGGATCGCGGCCAGGAACACGATCGACTTCGGATTGGCGAATCCGAGTACAAAACCGTCGCGCAACACCGAGAGAGTATGTCCCGGGGCAGCGCGTACTTCCGACGCGAAAACCTCGGTCAGCTTGCGGCGTTTTCGCAGTGCCTGAACGCCCAGGTAAATCAGGTAGAGCGCACCGGCCAGCTTGACAGCGGTAAAAACCGCGGCCGAATTACTCACGATTGTTCCGAGACCGAAGGCTACTGCCGCCACCTGGGTATAGACCCCCGCTGCGTTACCGGCGACGGTGAGGAGTGCGTCGCGCCGGCCGGCGGTGAGCGCGCGGCTGATGGTAAACAATACGCTCGGCCCGGGTATGATCACCATAAGAAACGTCAGTGCGGCGAACGGCGCAAGTTGTCCGGCGGATATCATTTGCTGATTCTACTGTAGATCTGCTGCAGGAGTATGGATTTCGCGTAACTGTGACTTCGTTGAACTTTGACTAGGCGTCGCGCGCAACGCGTGGTGAGAAGAAGCGCCGGTTGTCGTCAATCAAAGAGTTCGATACCTGGTCGGGTATCAATTGGCAACTTTCTGCATCGCTCCGCTCTTGAACGATGATCCCTGCTCGGGCAGGGTGTATGGATGACCACCTGAAGCGAGGCTGCAGTGGCCCTCGGTGGACCTTGTTCGTACAGGTTGCGGTGGTTCATCGAGTCGCCGTCATGGGGAAACCTCGGAGGGGATCTGCGTTTTCGGTGCACCTGGCCGAGTTGTCTCGCGGGGAGGTATGCTGTGGAACAGGGATCGATAATCTTTGATTGACGAGTGTGGTCCCTTGAGGGAACGACGACCTCGGACGTTTGGAAAGGTTTCGTGTACCATCGACCAATGGCGAGACGTCGTGCCGGGTTTGTCTTCGCCATTATTGTTTCCGTAATTGTGCTGCTGATCTTTGTCTTTTTTGCAGTCTTCCGTATTTTCGACCTTCTTGTTCCGGTCGGCAGTGAAGCCAAGAATATCTCGGTCATTCCCGAGTGTCGACTTTCAGGCGAGCAGCTCGATCGTCTCCACGTCACGAACCCGACGGAGTCTAGTACGCTGCGCGGTGAAGATGTCCGCCTAATTTATTGTGACTACGATACCCTCAAAGGGGCGAATGGGGTCGGTTATCGCGCTTTGTCCATAAAAGTGCGCGATTATATTCATAAGGCGGCTGCGGACCAAGAATATACAGTAGAGGTCCGAATATTGGCTGGATCTCAGCCCTTCACGGTATCGGGAGGGGGAGGGGTCCAGGGCTTATGGCAGCGCTCTGATCTCGCGACCGCCATTGCCGTCGTCCAGGTCGGAAGCAGAGTGATTCGCGTTCAATATGACGGTTATGACAAGGGGTTTTTCGGTCGTGTGCCCGCTGACCACCAGGAGATGGCGGCGGCTGTGCGGGAGGTGGCTCATAGCATGGTGACCATGCCTCGGTAGTGCGTGCTGACCGGATTTGCCCTTGGGGGAGCGAGGGCTGAGCATCAACAGCCGAAAAGTGGTCCCTCCTTCTTGTTCTCCGGTGATTGGCATGACTGAAACGCTCACCATACCGGGCGAGGGGCCTACCCAACCCTTCCCGCAAGGTGGATCACCGAGTTACTTCAAGCCCGGCAGGCCGAGTTGGGCGCTTGGCACCAGTCGTCTTCGTGAAGCGTTATTGGCAAGGACGCAATCACGGCTCTACGTAGGTACCCTGACGATAGTAGGATGGACTGCTCGACAACAGGAGGCTCGTACTCCTCATGACTGCGCCTATGGCCGAGTGGGAACCGCTGCCTGTAGGCCACGCCGCGGGGTGATCGCGTCGAGAGTGCACCTCTGCTGTTGTCTGGAGGTTTCCGACGAACTTTCCAGCGCGCGCCTCCGCCGCTCAGTACTGTGGGCTAGTGCGTTTCGGTGTGCTGGGACCGTTGACGGTGTGGCAGGAGGATGGGGTCCCTGTCACGCCTCAGGGTGCTGACTTACGGTCGCTACTGGCCGTACTGTTGGTGAACGAGGGCGTCGCGGTTCCCGTCGAGCGCTTGATCGCTGACCTCTGGCCGGATTCACTGCCCGCGCATCCGACGAATGCCTTACAAGTCAGGGTTTCCCGACTCCGTCGCCTTTTGGGGTCCTCTGCGGTCGAGCTGACCGGTGCGGGATACCGGCTGGACACGCCTGCCGACACGGTCGACGCCATTCGCTTCCAGCAGTTGCTCAGCGAGGCGCGGAGTACCCATGACCCGCTCCCGCGGGGGCATTTGCTTTCTGAAGGGCTCGCTCTGTGGCGAGGTGATGCCCTGATGGAGTTCGCCGATGAGGCGTTCGCGCAGCCGGCAGCGGAGCGCTTGGCGCAGTTGAGGCTGCTGGCCGTCGAGGAACTGGTCGAGACCAGGCTCGTTCTCGGTGAGCACAGCGGGCTGGTTGCCGAGTTGGCAGGGTGGGTACACCGGTATCCGCATCGGGAACGACTCCGAGCGGCGCATGTCCGTGCCCTATACCGCGACGGACGTCCAAGTGATGCACTGGCGAGCTATGACGCCTTTCGCCGTGTCTTGGCCGAGGAACACGGTCTCGATCCCAGTCCGGAGTTGATCGCCCTCCAGCATGCGATCTTGACCAGGGACCCCACCCTGGACACGCCACCCTCTCGCCGGCGGACGAAGTTGCCGGCGCAGCTCACCGCGTTGATCGGCCGAGAACGGATGATCACTGACGTCGCCGATGTGGTCTGCAACGCGCGGCTCGTAACCCTCACCGGGCCCGGAGGCGTGGGAAAGACACGCTTGGGTTTCGCTGTCGCGGACCTCTTGGCTGACGCGTTTTCCGATGGAACGTGGCTGGTGGAGCTTGCTGGAACTCGGTCTGGTGACGAAATCGCCGAAGCTGTGATGAGGGTGCTCGGTCTCCGTGAAAACACCATGCTCGGGGGACTGCCTCCAGCGGCGCCGACTGCGCACCTCGAACGGCTTTCCGTGTTCTTGCGGGACCGGTCGGTGCTGTTGTTGCTCGACAATTGCGAGCATGTGACCGAACCCGTCGCAGGGCTGGTGCGGACCCTTCTTGCCGCGGCGCCCGGCCTGAAGGTGCTGGCGACAGGCCGAGAACCCCTGGGCATACCGGGCGAGATTCTTCAGCCGGTGACTCCGCTGGATCTGCCAGAAGTCGGTGCCGAAGTTGACGAAGTGCGGCAGTCCAGCGCGGTCCGCCTGTTCTCGATCCGTGCCGTCGAAGGTCGCCCCACCTTCACGGTGGACTCCTCGAACGCCGACGAGGTGACCGACCTCGTCCGGTCACTGGACGGTCTTCCCCTTGCCTTGGAGCTGGCCGCGGCCAGGATGAGGGCGTTAGGGCTCCCTGAGCTCGTAGCGCGGCTGGACGATCGGTTCCATCTGCTGTCCGGTGGCAATCACGGCGCTCCCGCCCGGCAGCGCACCCTGCCCGCCTTGCTCGACTGGAGCTGGGAGCTGCTGACTGAGCCGGAGCGAATCGTCTTGCGACGACTCGCCGTCCTGGACGGTGGCAGCCTGGAAGCGGTGGAGGAGATTTGTTCTGATGAGACCATCGATCGTCGTGATGTGGCGGCGATCTTGGCGAGGTTGGTCGACCGCTCGATGGTCGTCGTCAGCGAAAGCAGCCGATACGGATTGCTGGTGACGATCGCGGCCTACGCACGTACGCGTTTGACGGAAGCCAAGGAGACGGACACGCTCCGTGGCAAGCATGCTCGGTACTATGTGGGCTTGGCCGAAGAGCTCACACCTGGGTTGTTCGGCCTGCGGCAGCGCTCGAGCCTCGAACGCCTTGATGTCGATTCCGGCAACTTCCATTCGGCTTTGGAGGCCACTGCCGACGACAGCGCGGCGGACATCGCGCTGCGGCTGGTGGATGCACTCACGTGGTACCTGCTATTGCGGGGCAGGGTTCAGCAGGCTGCCCGCTGGGCCAGGCGGGCACTGGCCACTCCAGGCGCCGCATCACAGACGCTGTACGCGCGGGTGAAGTGCTGGGAGGCAGGCATCACCGTTTTGCTCGACACTGAACCTGACCGGGCAGCTCATACCAGAGCTGCCCTAGCGGCATTCGACGACGTGGGTGATTCGACCGGACTGTCGATGGCGCAGTGGTTCCTTGGCTACGTACTGCTTCATGCGGGCGACGTCGAAGTCAGCGAGGACCTGGTGCAGAAGTCCTCCGCGGGCTTTCGGTCGCTCGGGCATGCCTGGGGCATGGCCGCGTGCGCGAGCCTGCGCGCTCACCACGCCATCCTCCGAGGAGACCGGACCTCGGCGGCCGTCGCCGCCGAGGAGGCACTCGCAGGATTTCGCAGGCTGGGCGACCGTGGTGGTGAGCTCCTCACCATCTACCCTCGCGCTGTACTAGCCGAGTACGGTGGCAACCATGTCGCCGCCGAACGGTTACACCGCGACGGCCTCGCGCTGGCCGACGAGCTTGGTATGTGGGCAGAAGCCGCAGACCGGCATTCCGGCCTCGGCAAGTTAGCGCTGACCCGGCAGGACTATGCCGTCGCCCGGCAGCATTTTGAGGCGGCGAGGAAGCTCGCCGCAGACCATAGTTTCAAGCCCGCGGAAGCCATCGCGATGACCGGACTGGGGCAAGTCTGTCTCCGCACGGGGGACCTGGCCTCAGCTGAGAAGCTTCTTCTTGAGGTCGAAGTGTGGTTCCGGCGAGGCGGCCATGCACAACGGCACTCCACTGTTCTCGCCGAGCTGGACCTGATAGCCCGGCTACGGGACGAACGCCAGGGGCTGGCTCCAACCGGACATCCTTGACACGTCGGACAGGGTTGTACACGAGCGACGGCTCACTGACAGGTCCGGAGACAGTGCGAGTCGGCTACCTCCGCCTTTCCGTTTCGGGCGAGAGCGAGCAGACTCGTGACTTGAAACCAGACTCAAGCGACGCTCTTAGGGGTTGAATAACAGACAATGTTTCGCAAACCTCTATACTGACGTCGGTTGAATCGCCTCTTCGGCGGAGACGCAGACCGTCGGCACGACCGGTCCCGGAACTGCCGCCGGCTTTGGGAGGCCGCCGCTCGCCAAGCCGCTTGGAGAAACAGAGGCCGAGGCATGCCAAGGCTAAGTTCGGTGGGTCGCTACACAACCGTGTCGTGCAGATCATCCGCATCCGGCCCGTTCGCCGGCGCCTCCACACGAATTCTTCGGGTAGTATGCGCAATCTGCGGTCAGCCCCCGGGGGCATCTCACGATTTTCCTCGGACCTCGCGAAGTTGGCATGACATAGGCACAAGTCACTGTGAATCCGCGGGATGTGGTCCACTTCCTCCTGATCGTAGTCGGGCGCAACCTGTGGATCATGCGGTAAACGCGCCATTCGACAGTCTGTCGTATATCGTAGTGGTTCAGCAGGAACTTCGTGAATGTTCTGTCGATAACTCGTATCCAGGCTGATACGCGTTCGTGTATCCAACGACCATGGACGGAATCCGTGCCCCGCGGCCGCGGCGTCACACGTGCAGCACTTGTCATGCGCATGCCAGGTCCCATAGTGAATCGCCGAACGGCGATCGTAATCGTGATGGCGAGTCGGAGCAGCAGGCCTAATGGTTCCCGGGATGCTTGCATTGCAGAAGTTCTGCCGAGTAAGTTCCTGTTGCGGCGTACACCGGTTCGTTCTCTCATCTTGTCAAGCCGACCAAGGACGGTGGCCATGTTCCTGGCGACGCGACGCGGCTCCCGTTGGCTGGCTGTCGTTGTGATGCTTGCCCTCGGGGTTGTATCGTTGAGTTCTGCATCCGCCGCACCTACCCGCTCCAGTGCTGATGCGCCGATGGTGCCTGACCTCGTGGATGCCGCCTCCGCCGGCCTGACGGCGTCACACTATGTTCGTAACACGGTTTCGCGCATCGCGAAGCTTCGCTCGAACTTGATTACCGGAGAAGGGCGTTACGACAGCACGATCGACGCGGCGAAGAAAACCCTGACGGGCTCGATGGCGCTGCCAAAGACCGTGAATGCATATTTCGTGACGTTCGGGTTCATGCCGGTGACCAGTACTGTGGAGTTGCTCGCCGAAGGGGATCAGGGTGGTTCACTGTTGAAAGAGGCGGGGGATGCCGGTGAGGTGGCTTCGCGTCCGTTCTCCGACGGCAAAAAGTACTTTTCGGTGATCGTAGACTTGACTCTGCGGCTCACAATCCGACTCAGCGAGACCAAGGTTGACGGCAAAGTACTCGATGTCGGAACGAACTGCAAGACGCAAAGCCCGATGATCATCAAGATCAAAGGCCTGGTCGGATTGCAGGACACGGCGCCACCTACCACGCTCAAGAGCGGTTTCGACATTCCGCCGTTCTCCGGCTGTGGAGTGCGGGAAGATCTGGACAAGCTGATCACCGGCATGATTTCCGGTCCGGGGAACGAGATGAGTACTGCCATCGCTGTCCGCTGCATCTCAACCTGTACCGACTGAAGGGCTTCTCTCGATAGTCGCGTCGGGGATATCGGCGGGGAGTAAAGACGCCACTGCCTCCTCGCCGCCGCTTTCTCTGGCGTCCTTGACGAGTCCGACCGACTCGACGGCCTTGTCCGAGGCTCCTTGGCCACCTGCGTCTGCTCAGCGGCCTGACTACCGGCCTCGCGAACAAGGTCCGCCAGCTGGGCGACCGTGGTTCTTCCTGATCGCGGGCAGCCGAGACCAGGTATCCGTCGAGTACGAGCCCCGCACGTTGCCGAATGGATCATACCGCAGTGGTGTCGAGCGGGCTGTAGACAGCCGCAAAGAACGGTATCGGTGTCGCCCCGGATGTCCCCATCGCCGCTATCGGGGAAAGGGGGGTTTCCAGGACCTGACCAGAAGGCGCTCTTCGGTCCGTCACCGCCGTATTTCGTGAGGATGCCGTTGATGGGGTCGACGGTAGTGGTGACCGATGAACCGCTGGAGACAAATCCGGCCAGCCGTGGTCTCGTCAGCCGGTGACTGAAGTGCTGCCCGCGTCGACTGGTCGAACCAGTCGGAAGAGAGGGCGTCCCCACTGGCCAGCAAGTTCGATTGACCGCCAGTCGAGTCGTGCGAGGTGTCGTCGCCGACTTGTTCGGAGTTGATCCAGCAATTCTTGTACGGCAGATCCCACGGCAACCCGGGCAGCGGTGTTCGTGCTCGTTGGCGGGGTTCGACCCGGCTGATCGTCTCCTCGGACATCGCCACCCATCAATCAGGCTTCACGCTGGGGCCGGCGGCCACCGGATGATCACGGTTGGTCCAGACAACCGACCATGAACAACTGGTGGCGACACCTGTCTACGGA
Organism: Amycolatopsis sp. QT-25; assembly: GCF_029369745.1. Classification (NCBI taxonomy): domain Bacteria; kingdom Bacillati; phylum Actinomycetota; class Actinomycetes; order Pseudonocardiales; family Pseudonocardiaceae; genus Amycolatopsis; species Amycolatopsis sp. QT-25. The sequence continues at coordinate 4,688,427 of NZ_CP120210.1, read as the reverse complement.
CAGCACACCAGCGACATCAACGAGTCCGGCTGGAGCAGACTAGAATTTGATTTCCCCGCATGCACGGCCAACCAGGTCGAGACGACCGTTGGCGTGTGACCAGCATTTCGCACAGACAACGGAGCGATTGGGCAGGTCGCGGTTGACGGGCAGCGTGTAGCTGGGCGGATGCCCCCAATTGTCAGTCTGGGTGTTCTGGTCCAGCCCGCCACCGTAAAGGTGGAAATGGCCGAAGAAGCGGCTGTTATGTCAGGGAAGCTCTAACGAAGTTGACCCTCAGGCCACCACCGTCGATCTCGATACGCACCAGATTGTGGCCAAGGACATTCTCTTACCTTGCCTGTAGCCGGACTTGCGGGCAATGACGCTATCGCCCGCTTGCTTCGTTTCTGGCTTCACCCCAGGACCGCACTGGTGGGGAGGGGGTGAAGGTCTTCGCCGGGGTCATGGGTAAGCGCGAAACGGGTGGTGACGTAGAGGTAGCGGCAACGTCGGTGGGCAGCGGATGGTGAGGCTCGCGTTTCGGATGCCTGGGTTGCGGCGTCCGGTCCAATGGGTTCGGTAGTAGGTCATTCCGGCTGCCAGACGGCGAGCGCGGCCTGGCGAATCGCGGTGACGGCCGGACGGTTCTCTGCCGTGTCATGCCAGGCCAGCGCGGAGGTGCACGGCTTCAGGTCGACAACGTCGAGATACTTGATTCCTGGGCGGGGAAAGAGGTGCCGAGCGGCCGAGGGTTGAAATCCGATCGTTCCACCCCGGGCGATCAGCGCGAACAGGGACTCGACGTCGGAGACGACGGGCCCATACCGGACGGGCACTCCGCTCGGGCGTGGGTCCGCTGCCCAGAAGTCCCGCCAGACCCTGGGACATTCAGGCGGGAACGACGCCACGACGCGGTGGTCCAGATCGGCGAGCCGCACACTGTCCTTGGCAGCCAGCGGATCGTCCGCCGCCACACAGACGACTCGAGGCTCACTGTTGAGGTGAAGCGTCCGAATGTCCTCCGCGACGGGCGGGCGGCAGAACACCAGATCCGCTTCGCCGGTGCTCAGACTCAGATACTGCTCACCCAGGCCCAGCAGTCGGACGTCGAGTTCGAGGGCGGGGTGACGTCTGCGCACTTCATCGAGAATCACCACGGTATGCGTCATCGCCGCCTCGGCGCCTACCGTGCCGATCACCACCCGGCCAGCCAGGCCGCGGGTGTGTTCCCCGGCCAATCGCTGTAGTCTGCGCATCGCGTGAACCACCATGCGAGCGTCCGGCAGGATAGCCAGACCGGCTGCCGTGATCACAGTCGATCGGCTCGTACGGGCGACCAGCTCGACACCGAGATGTCGTTCCAGCGCACTCAGCTGGCGGCTCAACGCGGGCTGACTCATGTACAACCGTGCCGCGGCCCGACCGAAATGCAGCTCTTCGGCGAGCACGAGAAACATTCGTAATTGATGCACGGTCGGAGTCGATCGATCCCCGACATCACCTGTCATGACCGCAGGATACTCCAACGGCCGGCCGACATCGGCGCAACTCAATTGACTACGCACGCCGGTGATATCCGCACTCCCCAGTCTGCGCAGCGTCACGAATAATATCCAACTTTTGCCTCGGTCGACGGTGGGCTCCGGCGTCATCACCGTTGACAACGGAACTCGGCGCCAGAGCGCAGTCGCCATCGAACCGGCCGTCACGATGCCCGCATCGTCCGCAGCGATGCTCGCGGCCGGCCCACCGACGATGCCAGTACGCCCACAACGAGAACGGCGACCCGGTCGAGCCGGCCCGAGCCAGTAGCGGTGAGAAACCCGCCGGGCCGACTTCCGTCACGGGTACCGGATGACTGACCACGCCTGCGAAGCTCGACTGCACTGTCCCACCTGGGCGAACCATGCTCGTGCCGCATCAAGCACGGTTCGACCAGGTCATGGCCGCGGCGGAGGTAAATCAATGCGCGGCCGGTTATAGATCTCCGTCGAAGAGTCATGACCGAATCGCCGCTTCATCCATGCCTCGGCGGCGCAAAGGGTGTTGACTCGACGCATCCGCTGGCGCGAGGTGCCCAGGCGAACAGGCTGCTACACGGTGACCTGTCTCGGCCGAAGCGCGCTCGGCGCCATCACGGTCGACGACTGTATCGCGAACTACCTAGGTGAAGCTTTCTTATGGAATTGTCCTCAAGTAGTCGAGCGGGGCACTCCGTTCTTGTTCGACGGGTGCGCGTTCCGGCCGACCTGGACGTCTTTCCCGTCACGAGCCGGAGATTCGACCACCGTCCCCTCGTCGTACGTATCGTCCGAGAACTGCGGTCCGGAGGTGCGACGCAATGAACCGGCTCGACGGCAAGTCGACATTGGACGGTTTTCCGCTCCTGCACAAGCAACTGCAAGAACTTGTGGTGGTGCTCACCGTCGCGTCCGATCCGGCCGACGTGCGGAGATTAATGCAACGACTCGCTGGCACGGCGATCAGCCTGGAGCGACTGCTTGCTGCGGAGGATCCGGTGATCCTTCATTATCTGCGGGCCGCCTTCACGAACGCGGCCCAGGGCCGGACCGACGACCTGCGTAGTGACCTTCTCGACGCGTCCCGTCATCTGTTCGCCTTGCTCAAAGCAGGGCAGGCTCCTGATGGCGTACGGAAGGGGAGCGAGGGGTTCACGATCTTGGACGGACTTCCAGTATTCCATCGATGACGTAGCCGGCCAGGCGGCCTGCCTGCCCGGCGGATGAGTGTCCTCACATCCATGGTCCGGTGTTCATCAGGGCGAAGACGTCCGCGCCGGTCAAATCAGAGCGCACGACACCCACGTCGACCGCACGGGTGACCAGCCGGTCCTGATCGCCGTCATCCGAGCGCAGGTCACGTGAAGTGCGAAGGCTTTGTCGCCAGCTCCGTCCGCGAATATGGCCGCAAGTCACTGGTAGGTGGTGGTGCGCTCGATGATCAGGCTCACCCACCGGCGAAGCGACGTCTCCGGTGGTCCTGATCGGGGAGGTGGTGATCACCGTGCTGCAGCGCGGTGCCGAGTACATGGCCGCCCGGATGCCCGAGCGGCCGACGCCACCGGAGGAACTGCGGGCCTACATCGAGGCCAACGTCGGTTACGTCGCAGAGCACCGTGACGACGTGAAGGTGCTGGTCGCGATCGCGGTCGGGTTCACCGACGAGAACGGTGAGTCCAAGCTCCGCGGCGACGCTTCGGTCTACGAGACGAGTTTGGCGCCGCTGCGGAACATTCTGAACCGGGGTCAGGCGGACGGCCACTTCGGTGAGTTCGACACGCGAACGACGGCGATGACCATCCGCGCGGCGATCGACGCGATCGGCCCGCAGCTCACCGCCGTGCCCGACCTGGACTTGGCGGCCTATGCCCGCGATCTGGTGGCCCTGTTCGAGCGGGCGACGGCGCGATGACCGCGGCGTTGGAGCTGTCTGGCTTGGTCAAGGTCTTCGGTGTGCACCGGGCGGTGGACGGGGTGGATTTGACGGTGCCTGCCGGCTCGTTCTACGGCCTGGTCGGGCCGAATGGGGCGGGCAAGACGACCTCGCTGCTGATGGCGGTCGGCCTGCTGCGGCCCGATGAGGGCACCGCTCGCGTGTTCGGCCACGACGTATGGCGCGATCCGCTGGATGCCAAGAAACTCGTCGGTGTGCTGCCCGACGGGCTGGCACTGCCGGAGCGCCTCACCGGCCGGGAGTTCCTGACCTATCTGGGACTGTTGCGCGGGCTCGGCGAGGAGATGGTGGGGCGGCGGGCGGACGAGCTGCTCGCGGTGCTCGAACTCGATTCGAGCAGGACGTCGGTTCTCGAATACTCCACCGGCATGCGGAAGAAGATCAGCTTGGCCGCCGCGTTGCTGCACGCGCCGAAGCTCCTGGTGCTCGACGAGCCGTTCGAGGCCGTCGACCCGGTGTCCGCCGCGACGATCCGCACGATCCTGGAGCGGTTCGTCGCCGGTGGGGGCTCGGTGATCCTTTCCAGCCACGTGATGGTGCTGGTGGAGCAGCTCTGTTCGCACGTGGGCATCATCGCCAGGGGGCGCGTCGCGGCCGCGGGCACGCTGGCCGAGGTGCGCGAGGGTCGGAGCCTGGAGGCCAGGTTCATCGAACTGGCCGGTGCGAGCACCGGCGGGCAGGACGGGCTGGCATGGCTGTCGACCTGACCTCGACCGTGCCCGTCCTGCTGCGGATGAAAGTGGCACTGCTGACCGGCTCACTGACCGGGATGCGTGCGGTGACCACCGCGCTCGGCGCGGTGGCGGGACTGGCCGCCGCGGTGGGCACGGTATGGCTGGCGCTGAGCGCGCCGCCGGAGGTCCGCCTGGATCTGCTCTGCCTGGCACTGGCGGGCTGGGCACTGGGCTGGCTGTTCGGGCCGGTGTTCCTCGGCGGTGGCGAAGGCGAGCTGCGCCCGGAGTACTTCGCCGCTTTGCCGATCGGGTCGAGGCGCCTCGCTTTCGGTCTGTTCTCCGCTTCGCTGGTTGGTATGGGGCCGCTGGTCACCCTCGCCGCGCATAGCGTGGTCGTTGTGCACGCGAGCACAACGTTCTCCGTTGTCGTCGCGGTGTTCGCCATGCCGTTGCAGGTGATCGCCGTGGTGCTGGCGTCCAAAGTGCTCACCGAACTGACGAGCGCGCAGCTCACCTCCACGGCACGAGCCGTGGTGGCCGCTTTGCCATGGGCCGTGGTCGGTGCCTTCGTCGCCCAGTTCTGGTTGTTGCTTCCCGCGTTCTCCGGGCTCGGTGGGTTCGCACCGTCGCTGTCCAAGGTGCTCCGCGTGCTGCCGTCGAGCTGGGGACTCGTCGCGGTCGACGCGGCGGGCAGGGATGAGCCGGTGCTCGCGATCCTGCCGCTCGCCGGTCTGGTGGCGCTGATCGCGGTGCTCGGTGCGCGCTGGTCCCGGCTGATCGCTCGGCGTACCACCGAGCTGAGCACGGCCGGCGGGCACGACGTCGGGGGCCGCTGGGACCTGGCGCGCCTGCTGCCCGCGACCCGCCTCGGTGCGGTCGCGGCCAAGGAGCTGCGTACTTGGATCCGAGACCTCGATCGCACGCTCTACCTGGCTTTCGCGGTGTTCTTCGCGCTGGCGGTGACCCTGGTGCCGCTGCTCGCCGGTGAACGCGGCTACCTGGCCGCGACGGGGGTGATCGTCGCCTTGCTCGCCACCGCCGGTTCCGCGCAGCTCTACGGCAACGATGGCACCGCGTTGTGGTTCACGCTGATGGTGGGGGGCGCCGAACGCGCCGATGTGCGCGGTCGGCAGCTGGCCTGGTTGCTGCTCATCGCGCCCGTGGCGATCGTGGCCACCGCGCTCGGTGTCCCACTCAGCGGCTTGGGCTGGGCGTGGCCGTGGGCGCTTTCGCTGTTGCCCGCCGCGCTCGGGGCAGGGGCAGGGCTGGCGGTACTGGTATCGGTGTTCGCACTCGTGCCGCGGCCCGATCCGAAGAAACGGGCGCGCGGAACCGTCGGCGGAGACGGCACCGGCGGCTTGATCACCTGGGTGATGCTGCCCCTCACCGTGCTCGTGGCCGCCCTGGCCGCCCTGCTCCCGCTGCTCGGCTGGCTCACCGGAAGTGTCTTCTTGAGCTGGGTGGGCGTTCCGATGGGCGTGGCGCTGGGTGCGGGGGCGGCCTGGTGGTTCGGCGAACTCGCCGAACGGCGGTTGCGGGACACCGGCACCGAACTACTGCTGACGATGCGTAGCGGTACACGATCCAGATCCCCTATGTCCCCTGTGTCCCCTGCCGACACGGTATCCGAAGTGTCGATGTCCGCAGGGAAGGCGTTCGCCGCGTGGGCGCTGTACCTGCTTGGGGCGGTGCTGTTGGTCGTCCAGGCCGTGGTCGCGTTTGTGCTGTCACGCGTGGGAATCCGCGAGCCGACGTGGTTCGCCGCGCTGTACCTGCCCGACGGATGGCAGGTGGCGGGCATGGTAGCGCTGGCCATCACCGGCGCCACCGCCCTCATCGGCGCAGTGCTGCTCACGCGAAGCCACGACAAGGCATCGCGCAAGCGATACCACCTGCCCTGAGGCTCTACGGCGCCGTCCTCGATGATCAGCACGTGCGTGCAGCAACGGAAATGGTCACGGCAGACGTGGAAGAAATCCGGATGCGACTCTTCCTGGCCCGGCTCCTGACATCGATGCCTGATGGGTGACAGCGGCAGACCGACTGGTCGTGCTCGGTCCGCTGCCATCGATCGTGAGCGGCGAACCGCGGTAGTACCGCGAGAGGGCGAGAAATCCGATCATCGCGACGGATACGGCGGCGTAATACATCAGCACGTCGAGTTCGAGGATCAGTGTGCAGTGGACGACTTCTTCGAAGAACAGCAAGGTGGTGCGCCACATGTACCAGCCTGGCCAGCGTGCACCGCGTTCACGCGCCGAGCGGTACTACAGCTCCGTGCCGATGTCGAACATCGGCGAAAGCAGCCCGAGAAACGTGCCGTTACTCGGGAACCGCAGCGACATCTCGGTCGGTCCGGCCGTCGAATCCGGTTCGGCAGATCGAAAAGTCGGCGGCGATCCGTGCATCGGTGAAAATCCGGCTATTGGTCCCCGGGTGTGCCGAGAATTGCGACACCGCACAGGTCGTCCTGTGTTTCTATTCGGCCGGTTTGCGTAGTATCTCATTTGCCATCTTCAGGGGGACGGCGCATGGTAATTGTCGTCACATCCAGGAGGAAATCTGGGTGGACGTTCATGCCATGTCGAGTATCTGTGGTGCTGTCGCGGTGGTGGAGAAGCGCGGTGCGACGAGCCTTGCTCAATCCGGCGCATGGTGCAGCGCTGCTGGACGTCGCCGGGCGCGTCGGCGCCGAACCAGCGTGGGTGACGTCCTGGGAGCACCGGATGGATATTACTGCCGGCCCGGCCCTGGGGCCGCCATGACTGCCGTGGTAGGCGTCGTGGCCCATGACCATCACCCTGACTGGAAATTCGCCGCGGTCGGCCGGTTCGTGTTCGACCGGCCCCACGTCTTTTCTTTCCCGTCCGCGAACGCTTCGCCGTACGCCGGAGTGCCGCCACGGCGAGAAAAAGGGTCCGAAATCAACTGATCGGTTGATGCCAAGTCGCGTCCGGATGGCCACCGTGGACTGCATGAGGCGATATCTGGGGGCCCTGTTCGTTGTCGTGGGACTCGTGGTGGGAACAGCACCTGCGGTGGCCGCGCCGGGCGGTGTGGTGCGAATCGAGTCCGGGTTGGTGCGGGGTGAGGTGACCGGCGGTCTCCGGATTCATCGAGGTGTGCCCTACGCGGCCCCGCCGGTCGGTGAGTTGCGCTGGCACGCGCCGGTCGCGCCGGGGCGGTGGGATGGTGTGCGTGACGCGACCCGACCGGCTGATCGCTGTCCGCAAGCCGCGTTGCCCAACAGGCCGGCCAGTGACACCGAGGACTGCCTGTACCTGAATGTGGTGGCGAAGAAGCGCGTGTGGAGGGCGCCGGTGCTGGTGTGGGTGCACGGCGGTGGACTGGTGTCCGGTGCCGGTGGCGATTACGATCCGTCGCGGCTCGCGGAACGTGGCGATCTGGTCGTCGTGACGGTGAACTACCGGCTGGGGAACCTCGGGTTCCTGGGCTTCCCCGGTCTCGCCGACGGTGGCGCGTTCGGCCTCGAAGATCAGCAGGCCGCGTTGCGGTGGGTCAAGCGCAACATCGCCGCTTTCGGTGGCGACCCGGGGAACGTGACGGTCGCGGGTGAGTCGGGCGGCGCCCATTCGGTCTGTGGCCTGCTCGCGTCCCCAGGGTCGGCTGGGCTGTTTCAGCGAGCCATCGGACAGAGCACACCGTGCGTATCGGATGCCTTCGCCGGCAAGGGTGTCCGGCCGTTGCTCGACGTGCCGTACTTCGTGCCGCCGGAGTGGCAGCAGGGACACGGCCAGAACCTGGCGACCCGGTTCGGCTGCACGACATTGGACTGCCTGAGGCAGGTGCCGGTGGCGGATCTGCTGGCCGCGCCGGTCCTGCCCCTGCCGGCCTATGGCAACGCCGTGCTTCCGGAGGATCCCGCAGTCGCCGTGCCCGCAGGACGTTTTCAGCGCGTGCCGTTTTTGACCGGCGTCACCAGGGACGAAGGAACCCTGTTCTCGCCGTCGATGTTCCCCGGACTCACCGAGGCGGGTTACCGGAAGGCGTTGGACACCCATTTCGGTGACAAGGCTGCGGTGGTGGCCACCGAGTACCCCGTCGCCGCGCACGGCACGGCGGCACAGGCCATCGGTGCGGTCATGAGTGATCTGGACTGGGCCTGGGCCCAGCAGGCGAGTGAACGACGGTTCTCGGCAACGGTGCCGGTCTACGCCTATGAATTCCTGGACCGCACGGCACCGCCGATTCTCGAGTTTCCCGCCGGTGTCCAGCCGTTGGCCGGGCACGCGTCCGAGCTGAAGTACCTGTTCGAGTTTCCGTATGACGATCGCCCGTTGACGGCGGCTCAACGACGACTGGGGGACCGGATGATCGACTACTGGTCACGGTTCGCTTCGGCCGGCGACCCGAATAGGCACGGGCTCCCGCCGTGGCATCCCGTGACCGCGGCCACTCACTACGTACAGGGGCTGGACTTGTACAGGATCGGCAAGGTCGACCGGGCGAAACTGCACAACTTCGAATTGTGGGACCGGCTCGTGGCGCGGAAACAGACCTGAATTAGCTGCTCCACCAGGCGAGGCTAGGGTCGACGTCTTCATCTGCTGGCGCTGGGCGCGGAGAGTCGCTTCCTGTGGGGAATGGAGGTTCACTCCGAATGGTGGACAGAGGCTTACGAGGGTTCAGGCAACCGCTTGGAGAGTGATTGCTCGAAGTTGCCGGGACTGAGTATCCCGATCGCGGGAATGCCGGCGCGTACTGGCGTTGCAGATCGCGAGCTCCATCGCCGACCGGTCGGCCGCGGCGGCCCCCAGCGGAGCCTGGATGCCCGCGGTCTCCGGGATCGTCTGTTGCTCCGTTGCCGAAAAGTGTGGAAGATCGTCCTGGTCCGACCTCAGCAGATCAGGAAGGCCGATGGTGACGCAAGCTCGACAGGAAGCTCGACGAGACGGCGGCGATCACCTCGCAGAATCCGTCGTCCACATCGCGACCGCGACGGACGAGGCATACCTGCCATATGCGGCGGCCATGGCTTGGTCGCTTGCCGCGTGCCGAGACCCGGACACCGAACTCGAGCTCACCATCATGCATGCGGGGGTATCAGCCGCAGACCAAGCTCGCCTCGAAGCCGTCATCGACGGAATCACCGTACGGTGGGTGTCGATGCATCCGGACAATTACCGGCGCTGGGGGGTCGAGCCGGAACCGCTGATTCTTGACCCGCACTATTTTCGCTGTCTCCTCGCGAGGATCTATCCCGAAACGGTCGAGCGGGCCGTCTACATCGACTCCGACACGGTGATCCTGAAGGACCTCAGGCCGCTGTGGAGCTGGCCGCTCAACGGGAACCCGATCGCCGCCGTGGGTGATCTGGTGTCGGTGATAAGCGATGCCATCAGTCACTGGCAGGAGATCGGACTCGATCCCGACGCGCCATATTTCAATGCCGGCGTGATGGTGATCGACCTGGCGCGCTGGCGGGCCGAGAACATCGGTGAGCAGGTCATGCGGCAATGTCAGGAGAATCGCCACCGGCTGCTCATCCAGAACCGGTGGAACCAGCACGATCAGTACGGCTTCAATGTCGTACTCCAGCATCGCTGGACGGCGCTGCCCTCGGGCTGGAATCACTACGCCGAGCGAGCCCTCGACGATGTCGGAATCGTGCATTTCCTCGGTGATATGAAACCCGGTGCTCCGCTGGCCTTACCAGAGTGCACGGAGTTGTTCATCCAGGCTGTGGACGCGACCCAGTGGGCCGGCTGGCGGCCACCGGGAAACACCACGACCTGACCATGTCTCAGCGTGCATTCCGCTGATGAGCACCGCCGGAGGCCCCGGCCGGGTCCAGCAGCGTGAGGTGCTGGCGGCGACACGTTTCGGGAACCTGCCAGCGATTCCGGCGGATCTCACGCCTGAACGACAGGAGCGACCCGAACCACCGTCCGGTGCGGTCTCAGTCGTCTGCCAGGAGGAGCCCGGACAGGTTTCCCGCCAACTCGATCATGGTGGCCACGTGGGCGCGCCAGCCTTCGGCGTCACCACCCGACCAGCAGGCACGAGCTTTGCGACCGGCGGCGAAGTACGCCTGTCCGTAGAGGTCGTACTGCGCGCGCACATATCGACGCCACTCACGCCGATAGCGCATCAATTCTGCGGGTCGGGCCATCTCTTCGGCCAGCCGGTGGACCTCGTAGCTGTAACTCCAGAGATCTTCGTAGAGTTCGGCTGGCACGGGCAGGCCGTGCGTGTACTCGATCGGTGAGCACGGTTCCCTCCGGCGACGAATCCGCTCCCGCACGGTCAAGGCGATGACCAACCACCACAAGACGGCGGCGACCTCGAAGACCTGGGAGTACACGCCCCCAAACCACGTGAGCGAATCCCAGTCGACAGCGAGGGTCAACACAGCCACGCCGAGCAGGGACACCACCAGCAGACCGATGAGCGTCAGTCGTCTGCGCGCCGCCCATCGCATAGCCCGCCGCTGCGCGGCATCGTCTCCTGGAAGCACCCCGGTTCCGCCGGCACCGTGCACCGCGCGACGCGGCGACCACGGCCAGGCCAGCGGCGGCGATGGCCGAAAGCGCATGGCCGAGATGGTTTCCGACATCGCCCAGTCCCTTCCCGATCACGTGTCACCCCTCGGCGATCTTAACGAGACATGCGAGCGCGAAATTCTCGAAGTCGGTCCATCGACTTGTTCCCGCCCCAGCGCATCACCTTGGCTCGATCCACCCTCGATGACCGTGTGGTCGCCACCCGATGCTCGCAGGTGGCGACGCTCCAGAAGACGTCCGCCGTCGAGGTCTGACTTGCGCCCCCTCCGACGATGGTGGCCAAATGCCGATATGCCTGGAGTGAGCGACTCTCGTCATCAGCGTCGAGTCCGCGAACGCCGTGCGAACCAAGAAGGTCGCCCGCCCGGGCCCCTACACCTCTGTCAGCGGTGCCGGAAACACTGTGAGGACAAGGACGCCACGGCGGGGATGCCGACGCTCTCGGGCGGGACTCGCGCATGATCCGGCTCGGGGTCTTCGTTGCTGCCGCGTTCCCTGAGAGGCGGTACGGGACCGGGGGTCAGTCAGCGCCCGTCGTCGTGCCGGCGATGTGCCAGCCGCGGGCGTTCTCGTACTGGGTGTACACACGGGCGAACATTCCCCCGGTCTCGCGGAGCTGGGCAGGGGTGCCTTGCTCGACCACTCGGCCCGCGTCGAGGGCGACCACCGCGTCGGCCGTGGCCAGGGTGGCCGGACGGTGGGCGATGACGATGACCGTGCGGCCGGGGTCGGTGGTCAGGTTGGCGATGGCTTCGCTGACCATGGCTTCGTTCTCCGGGTCGAGGGCTGAGCCCGCCTCGTCCAGCAGCACGATCCTGGCCTGCTTGAGGAAGGCACGGGCGATGGAGACCCGCTGCCGCTCGCCGCCGGAGAGCCGCGCGCCGCCCTCGCCCACCCGGGTGGACCAGCCCTGCGGCAGGCGATCGACGACCTCGTCCAGGCGGGCGGCGTGGGCCGCGGCGTGCAGTTCGTCGTCCGTGGCGCCGGGGCGGGCCAGGCGGAGGTTGTCTTCGATGGTCGTGTCGAACAGGTAGACGTCCTGGAAGACGATGGCGATGTCGTCCAGCAGCGCGGCCGGGTCGAGGTCGCGGACATCGATGCCGCCGACGCGAACCGAGCCCTGGTCCGGGTCGAAGAAGCGGGCGACGAGCCGGGTGACCGTCGTCTTGCCCGAGCCGGAAGGGCCGACCAGCGCGGTCGTCGTGCCCGGCGCGCAGCGGAAGGACACGTCCGACAGCGCGGGCCTGCCCTCGGGGCCGTAGGAGTAGGTGACCCCGGCGAATTCGATGCCCGCGTCACGCTTTTCCGATATCGGGTTCGCCGAGTCGGGCAGCGGCTCCTCGGCGAGGATGTCCTGCACGCGCGTAGTCGCGTTGTCCATCGCGTGCAACACGCCCATCAGCTCGGTCAGCGTGCCCAGCGGCTCCAGGAACCGAACGGCGAGCACGAGCAGGGCCACCGCGTCGGCGACCGGGAGCTGGCCGCGGAGCAGGAAATGCGTCCCCATGATCAGGACCGCGGTGAACCCGAGCATGATGACGCCGGTGTAGGACAGGTTCGGGAACACGGTGCGGCGCAGTCCGCGGCGGTAGCCGGCGCGGTGCTCGTCCAGGGCGGCGCGCATCCGTCCGCTGCCCACTCGGCCCAGCCCGGCGGCGCGCAGCACCGGCTGCGCTTGGCCCAGCTCGATCGCCCGGCGCGCGATCTCGACCGCGGCCTTCTCCAGGTCGCGGTCGACTTCGGCGACGATACGACCGGAGCGGCGCAGCGCCAGGAAGGCCGCAGGCAAAACCAGGAGCAGCAGCAGAGCGAGCCGCCAGTCCACGAAGAACATCACCGCGACGACGGTGAGCGGGACCAGCGCGCCGCTGATGGCGGGTGGGCCGAAGGTGACGCCGAGGTGCGCCACCGCCCCGGCCGAGGTGGTGATGGTGCGCGAGAGCTTGGCCTTGGCGCTGGAGGTGAACCAGCCCAGCGGCAACTTGGTCACGTGCGCCATCAGCCGGTTGCGTACCTGGGCGGCGATCCGCATGCTGACGGCGAAATCGATCGGGGTGGAGACCGCCTTGAGCACCCAGTAGACGGTCACCCCTGCCGCACCCGGCAGCAGCCACGGCAGGGCTGCGTCGATGTCGGGCTCCGGCTGGAGCAGCGCGCGCAGGACGGGAACGAGCAACGCGAGGACGAGCCCTTGCAGGATCGCCATCGCGCCGTGCACGCCGATGACCTTGGCCAGGTCGGACGGGTGCGGGTGGAGCCGGTGCAGGCGGCCGATCACGAGTGGTCTCCGTTCTGCTGGGCGGCCCACATGCGGCGGTAGAGGCCGTCGTGGGCGAGCAGGGTGGGGTGGTCGCCGGTCTCCACGACGCGGCCGCCGTCGAGCACGACGATCCGGTCGGCGGTGGCGACGGTGTGCAGGCGGTGGGCGATGACGACGACCGTGCGGCCCTCGATCAGCGTGGCCAGCGCGTCCTGTACGGCGGCCTCACTGTCCGGGTCGAGCGCGGCGGTGGCTTCGTCCAGCACCACGATCGGCGCGTCGGCGAGAAGGGCGCGGGCGATGGTCAGCCGCTGCCGCTCGCCGCCGGAGAGGCCGCCGCCGGCACCGTCGAGGACGGTGTCGTAGCCGTGCGGCAACCGCTCGACCACCTCGTCCACGCGCGCGGCCCGAGCGGCGGCGCGCACCTGCTCGTCGGTGGCCCCGGGGCGGCCGACCCGGATGTTGTCGGTGATGGTGTCGCGCAGCAGGATGACGTCCTGGAACACCAACGCCATCGACGCCAGCAACTGCTCCGAGGCCATGTCGCGCACGTCCACGCCGCCGATGCGCACGGCCCCACCGGTCACGTCGGCGAACCGCGGCAGCAGCGAGGCGAGCGTGCTCTTGCCCGCTCCGGACGGGCCGACGAGCGCGGTGACGGTACCGGGCTCGAAGGTAGCGGTGACGTCGTGCACGGCGTCGGTCTTGCCGTCGTAGCTGAAGGTCACCCGGTCCAGCTCGACCCGATGCCCGTCGGGCATCTGCGGGGCCTCGGGCTCGGGCAGCGGCGGGCGGCCGAGCAGCGCGCCGATGTCGCCCGCGGCCATGCGCGCCTTGCGCAAGCCCTGCGCGCCGCGGGTGATCGGGGTCAGCGGGGTGGGCAGGCCAACGCCGACGACGAGGAACGGCAGCAGGTCGGCGGCGGTCAGCGCACCGCCCGCGACGAACCACACTCCGACGGCGAGGACGACGGCGAGCACGGTGACCTCGGAGCCGAACAGGTGTGCCAAACCGGTGCTGTACCGGGTTTCCAGCACCCACGTGCGCAGCGCCTTGGTGTGCTCGGCGACAGCGGTGGCGAACCGGGTGAGGATGCGCCCACCTCCGCCGAAGGTCTTCACCACGGTGATGCCGTCGGCGTATTCGACGCTCGCGGCACTGATCCGCGTCTCCGCGGTGATGAGGTTGCCGACGTGCTCGGTCATCGAACGCATCGCGACCAGGTAGGACAGCACCATAAGGACCGGCACGACGGCAGTGATCAGCGTCATCCGCCAGTCGGTCACGAGCAGGTAAGCGAAGCTCACCGTGAGCGCGGTGACGCCGCCGATCAGTTCTCCGAGCGCGTGCGCGATGAGGTGGTGCATCTCTTCCAGGTCGTCGGTCATCGTCTTCTTGACCGAGCCGGAGCCCTTGGCCCGGATCCAGCCCAGCGGCAGCACCCCGAGCTTGTCCACGACCCGGGTGCGGATCTCATGCAGGAGCTTGGCATCGGCGTAGTGGCCGACGTAGGACGAGGCGCCGAGCAGCACCAGTCGCAGCAACGCGCCGACCACGCCGATGCCCACCCAGGTCCAGGCGATGGGCGCGGCCGCGGCGGCAGTGGGGGTGCTGAGCATGACGCGGGCGATCTCGGCGATCGCGATGTAGGGGGCGGCACCAGCCGCGGCGCCCAGGGCCGAGAGCACGCCGCAGGCGACGAGGTGCGCGCGGACCGGGCGTAGCAGGGCGGCAGCGGGGCGCGCGGGCAGGAGTCCGGCGGACGGCTCCCCGGGTGATGTTGTGGTGGGCGGAGTGGGCCGCGCCCGCTCGGGCTTGGTGTCCGTGGTCGTCATAGGCCCTTCTCCGTCGGATGCAGACAGTTGACTGACCGTCAGTCATTTAAAGGAAGGGTAACCTGATTGCCAGTGCGGGCCAAGGGCTCCTGTACGGCTGCGGGAATCGGTGTACGCAACGGGCACGAAAAGACCGCCGTGCGTGGGGCGCGGCGTCTTCGGCGGGGGTGCGTGGCGGGCTCAGCCCGCCGCGGCTGCTCCGAGCAGGAGCCTGCAGATCCGGGTGATCTCCGCCAGCAGCCGCTCGCGGTCGGCCGGGATGTGCGCGATGCGGTCGGCCACGCCGTGCATCACGTGGTAGAGCACGACCGCGGTGGCCTCGGGGTCGGGGAGGCCGAAGCCGGAAGCGACCAGCGCGTCGCGCAGCGCGTCGACGGCGGTATTGGGCACCGGGTCCACCCTGGCCGGGTAGTGAAAGAGGACGTCGTGCAACCGCACGTCGTTCAGGTATTCGTCGATGCCGGCACGGATCCAGCGCTCGACACGCTCGAAGCCGTGCGCGTCACGGACCGCGCGATCCTGGCGCTCCACCAATCGGGTGACGTACCGGTCGCGCAAGGCGCCGAGGAGCTCCTCCTTGTTGGCGAAGTGGAGGTAGAACGTCCCCTTTGCGACACCGGCGCCAAGGGCGACCTCGTCCACGGTGAGCGCGTCGATGCCACTGCGCAGCACGACCGCTTCGGCCGAGTCGAGCAGTTCGGCCCTGCGCTGCTCGCCCGGTTTGGTGCGGGCCACGTCGCCTCCTTCGCCGCAGGCGGGCGGAGCCGCGCGCCGATCGGGCTGTCCTGGGGTGAAGAGACCCTAGCATTGCCCTTCCGCTAACTGCGATACGGTGACTGACCATCAGTCAGTCGCTGAGTCAAGGTTGGTGCCGGTAATGCAGTCACGGGCTGGGCGGTTGACGACCATCGGCGCGCTGTCGCTGGTCTCGGACATCGGCTACTCGTTCTTCTTCGCCGGGTTGGGCACACTGCTGCTCGACCGCGGCACCAGCGTGCAGGATCTGGCGCTGATCAATCTGCTCGGCATTCTGTACTTCTGCCGGTTCATGGTCGGGCCGGTGGTCGACCAGTACGGGTTCGCGCGGCTGGGTCACTACCGCGGCTGGTTGATCTGCACTCAGGTGATCATCGTCGCGGTCCTGCTCGCGCTCGCGATGGTGGACCCGATCGAGAACATGGCGCTCATGCTGACGCTGATGTCGGTCGTGTTGTTCGTGTCGTCGGTCAACGACACGGCGATCAACGGGCTCGCGGTGCGGCTGATACCGCCGGAGGAGCACGGGATCGCCAACGGGGTGCAGGTGGCCACCGGCAGCCTGTCGATCATCATCGGCTCCGGCGGCGCGCTGCTGCTGTATTCGTGGATCGGCTGGGGACCCACGCTGATCACGTTGGCGGCGGTGTTCCTGGCGCCGCTTTCGGTGCTGCTGACGCTGCGCGAGCCCGCCGGTCCGCCCACCGTGCGCGGACTGGAAGGGTGGTCCTCGCTGTGGCGGTTCTTCCGACAGGCGAGAACCGGGTTGTTCACGCTGCTGGTCGTGCCGGTGTTCGTGCTGGGCGACTGGGTGGCCTACGCCCCGCAGACGGCGATCCTGCTCGATCACGGGTGGTCGGTGGAGAAGATCGGGCTCGTCCAGTACACAGTGGCCACTTCGGCGCAGGTCGTCGCCGCGCTCGCGGCAGGGTGGCTGGTCACCCGACTGGGAAGGCGCCGCTTCCCGTTGTGGGCGGGCGCCGCAGGCGTCGTCGGCACCGTGTTGCTGTTCCCGGTCGCGTCCGGACTGGGCAGGGCCGGCACGGGCGGTGCGGTGTTCGCCGCCGGAGTGCTCGTCCTCCTAGCGGCCGTGTACGGGGCGAAGCTGACGTGGGTGTCGACGGTGTCGATGGCCCTGGCGCGACCGGAGGCGCCCGCGACGGAGTACACCGTCCCGATGTCGATGCTGGGGCTGATGCGGGTGCTGGCGAACTCGCTGGGTCTGGCCAGTGTGGCCTTGGCGGGTCTGCCGTGGGTGCTCGGCTCGGCAAGCGCGCTGGGGATCGTCGGCACCGTGGCGGTCATGGCGTGGGCGCAGCGGAGCGTTCCCCGCCTTTCAGAGCCGGCTACCGTGTAATTGTTTCCGAGGTCTAGGCGATCGCGCCGAGCATCCGGCCGTCCACCAGCGGAGCGTCTGGCACCGAGCCGGGGCAGAGGGCTTCACCCGCAGTGGGGCGTGGTCCAAGGTGACCGCCCCGGACAGCCCGATCACGTCGTGCTTGGCTGCGAAATAACTCCCGAAGTGCCGATAGCCGACCGTGCCCGCGGTCGAGGACACCTTGATGATGCTGCCGGATCTCCGCTGAACCATGATCGATGCGATGGCCTCCATCATGCGTCAGGCACCGGACATGTCGATGTCGGGCCACCTCTGATTTCTTCCATTTCCGGAAAAACCGGCACCACTGCCTGCGAAGGACAGGCACACGAGAAACAATTGCTGCACCCCCATCGGCGCCCCCGGCTTTTTGCGGGTCCGTGACAGAGGACCGCGGCACCGACACCGAGTATCAGGTTGAGCCACAGCGGCAGCCGCATCGGCGACTTGTGGCGTCTCATTCACCGTCGTACACCGGACTTCGGCTCAAGTGTGGCCGCGCGGACGATGGCTGATCCCCGCAGTTGCCAGCCCGAGGGTAACTTCGCCGGCTCATTGAGCGATGGCACATCCGCCGTGGCGCCGGTGAGATCGATCTCGGGTGGCTCCCAGCCACGCTTCTGCATCTCTTCGGCTGTGTAGCGGTCCATGTCGAGTACGCAGTCTTCGAACTCGATGCCTGACTTGAATGTCGTCTGTGTCATGTCCGCCTTGCCGGCGAACTTCGACTGGGTAAAGTATGCGCCGCCGGCGAATGTGGCATCCCGTAGGCAAAGTTTGCGGAATTCGCAGCGGGTGAAGATGGCCCGGTCGCGAAAGGTCACGCCTTCCATTCGGACGACGATGTCGAATGACGTGTCGAAGAACCACGCCTCGTCATGGAACGTCGCGTCCATGAACGTCGGCGTGGAGATGAACTGGGCGTCGTGAAAGAGCGCCTTGCCGATCGCGCAA
This sequence comes from Amycolatopsis sp. QT-25, assembly GCF_029369745.1. Lineage (NCBI taxonomy): Bacteria > Bacillati > Actinomycetota > Actinomycetes > Pseudonocardiales > Pseudonocardiaceae > Amycolatopsis > Amycolatopsis sp. QT-25. Next base: position 4,670,590 of record NZ_CP120210.1, on the reverse strand, counting down.
CCCGTGAGGTCGAAGTCGATCAGGATCGCCCCACGGAGATCCAGGTCGTACGGTCGATCCCGGAGCAGGTCGGCGAGAAGGCGCTGCGCGGTGATCCGGACCTGCCACTCCTCGTGCTGCCGCACATCGGAAGCAGCAGGAAGCCGGTATCGCCCGCCCTTGAGCTGCTCCGGTACGAGATACGGCATCCGCAGGTAGGAACAGAGCACGTTGATCACAACCGCGCGGCGTCCGACGTCATCCCGCGCCAGCCGTTCGAGTGCGTAGAGTCCGCCGAGTCGGACCGGCGCCTTGTCAGACCCGATTTGTTCCACCGCTTGGACGTAGAGGTCCGTCAGCCGCCGCTCACGCGAGTCGAGTTCAGTGGCCTCCGCAGCTCTAGCGCTCTCGTGCAGCTGAATCTCTGTGGACCGCTGTCTGCGGGCGGCCATCCACAGAGCGAACGCCCCACCGGTTCCCACGCCGACGGTCAGCGCGGTACGGATCGCCTCCAGCTGGGCTTTTGCCTGCTCGGTGCTCGCTTGCCTGCCCAGGACGACCAGCAACAACCAGATCGTCCCGCCTGTCAGCAGAATGGCGGTGGCAGCAGCGGCCACTACCCACCACCACTTGAGAACAGGAAGCCGGTGCCGCGCTCGTTCCACCCCATCGGTCACGTCTCATTATCGCCCAATCGGGCTCGCCGTGACAGTTGTCGACCCTGGCGACGCCGCGCCACTGGATCAACGAGCGCGGCCACTCCTCGCCAAAGGTCCTGTCATGGCGCAGGTCGCGCATCTCGGCGAATGTCCGCTCGTGCCGATGTCCGGGTTCGGCGTGACCGTCACAGGTCGGTGGTCGGGTCGTCGAGGTCAAGTACCGGCATCGTCGTCCCCTCCGGGGCCCAGGTGGCGAGAAATCCGTCTTGTGCCGCGATGTCGACCAGTTCAACTCGTGCTCCGATGCTGTCGAGGCGGTGGTAGGTGAAGGACCGACCGTAGGGGCAGGAGTCGAACTCGATCGGTGCGCCCCGCGCCTGCAGGCGCTGTTTGTCCGTCATGACGTCCCTGGACCAGTAGCCGATGTGGTCGAAGCGAGCCCCGGCGGTCGCGTCCCAGGGACTGCCGGCGGCGCCTTGGATCACTTCGAAGAACGGTGGCCCCTCGACGGAGAAGACGATGCTGTACTCCCAGTCCCCGAGCTTGCCGCCACGGACCGGACTCCAGGTCACCCCCAGGGTGCGCGTGAGGTCCTCGGTCGCGCTCTGGATGTCCCGGACCACGAAGCACAGGTGGTAGAAGTTGTTCACCCCACCTGTCTACCAACTCAGCGACGGCACGGGATCACCGTCACCACCAGGAACACCGCAACACACTCTTCTGCCGCAATGAGGACCTCCGGGCATACGGACGGAACGGCCCGCGCGGTCCCCCAGCTGAGAATGCGCAGATCGCTCAAGATCGACATGCGATGTGCAGCGAGACCCTGCAGCCGGGCGCCGTGGCACAACCGAACCAGCAGCGCCCACTCGTGCCGATGGGCGGCCACGGCGTTGCGGTTGGTGATCCGGGTCGGTGGTTACCGAGTCGCGGATCCCGCTACGTCGGCATCGCGCTTACGGCGCAGACGGTGATCGGTCTCCTGGTCAAGCGCGCTGACCATCCAGGCCTTCCGGTACTCGACGACGCAGTCGGCTGGCGGGCGTCGGCACCGCTGCTGGGCGTGGCCACCATGACCAAGCTCCGTCGCCGCAATGCTTGACCAGATTTCAAAATCAGTCATATACTGGCCGCGTGACCGAGGACAGGCAGAAACGCGCGGAACGCATTCTCGACGCGGCCGCGGAGCTGCTCCTGCGCCACGGTTACCGCCGGGTGACCGTGGAAGACGTCGCCGAGCACGCCGACGTAGGCAAGGGAACCCTTTACCTGCACTGGAAAACACGCGAACAGCTGTTCCTCGCGGTGATGCTGCGCGAAGCGGCGCAATCCATTGAAAACCTGGCGCAGGCGATCGAAGACGAGCCGGAGCTCACGTTGCTGCACCGGATGACCCGCACCCAATTCCTCAACGTCGTGCGCAGGCCCCTGCTCCACGCCCCGTACCTCGCCGACTCCGGCGTGCTGGGCAAGCTCGCGGCGAAGCTCCACGACAGCCAGGATCCCCGGCACCACGAGGCGTTTCTGGACTACCTGAAACTGCAAGCCGAGCACGGCCTGATCCGCACCGACCTCAAGGTCGAAGACCTGGCGACGGCGTATCAGGCCGTCCTGCACGGTTTCCTGCTCGCCTCGGCCGCGGATCCCGAGGCCGCCGCCGACCTGCTGGCCGACACCGTCGCCCATGCCTTCCAGCCGACGGCCACTCCGCCCGCCGCGAAGGTGCGCGCGGCGGCACCGGGCGCCATCGCCCTCTTCCGCGCGACCGCGGAAATCGACCGCGCCAACCTCCGGCGCGCTTACTGACGGGAGCCGCGTATGCGGACCGGAATCCTCCTCGACGAAATCGGTGTCCCTTTCGGCGACGTCGTCACGCAAGCGAAAGAAGCCGCGCGGCTCGGCTACGATTCGATCTGGCTCGCGCAACGAGGCGGCTGGGACGCGCTCACCGCGTTGACGGCGCTGAGCACGGCCGCCCCCGGTCTCGCGCTGGGCACCTCGGTGGTCCCCACCTACTCACGGCATCCGATTTCCTTGGCAGCACAGGCTTTGACGCTGCAAGCCGCCACCGAAGTGCCGGTCTCGCTCGGTGTCGGGCTGAGCCACCGGCCGATCATCGAAGGCCAGTACGGCTATTCCTTCGACCGTCCGGTCCGGCATCTTCGCGAGTACCTGCAGGCACTCGACCCGTTGCTGCGGCACGAAAAAGCCGACGTGCACGGCGAAACGCTGACCGCCGTCGGCACCGTCGAGGCACCCGGCGCCGAGCCACCGTCGGTCCTCGTCGGCGCGATGAGCCCGCTGTCGCTGAAGGTCACCGGCGCCCACTCCGACGGCGTGGCGTCGACCTGGGCCGGACCGCGCTCGCTGGCGGAGTACATCGTCCCGACGCTGACGAAAGCGGCGTCGGACGCCGGGCGCGCAGCACCGCGCATCGTCACCGGGCAGCTGATCTCCGTCACCGACGACCCCGACGGGCCACGGAACTGGGTTGCCGAGACCTACGGCATGGCGGCGAAGATCCCGGCGTACCAAGCGATCTTCACCCGGGACCGGGTCGACGGTCCCGGCGGAACAGTGATCGCCGGCGACGAGGAGTTCGTCCGGGCACGGATCCGTGAACTCGAAGAGGCCGGTGCGACGGAACTGATCCTGATGCCGGTCGGAACGCCCGAAGAGCAAGCGCGGACCCGGGCGCTTCTCGCCTCGTGAGTGGTGAGGACGGCTGCTGACCTCCGTTGCCGGCAACATGGGGTCACGGGTTCGTGGAAGGCGGAAGTAGTCTTCGGCCATGAACGCGGAATGCCCACTGTCCGCGGCCACCCGGCCTCGCTGACCACCATGCCACTCACCGCCGTCGTCGGCGACGACGACCGCATCGTCGACGCGACGTTGCCTGACCGGGGGATGGGAACCGGCTTGCCCGCCGGTGGCCTGGATCAGGCGTGGGCGGGCGCTGGCCTGCGGTGCCGTGACGAGGAATTCGCGCGATTGTGGGCCGGGCGAGACGTCAAGGTCAACGGTCGCGGCCGCAAGGTGATACGGCATCCTGACGTCGGCGAGCTCGCGGTGCATTTCGAAACGCTGACGCCACTTCAAGATCCGGACCAGCTGTTGGTGAGCTACCGCGCCGCGGACGATGAGAGCCAGTCCGCATTGGACCGGTTGTGCACACGGTGATGTCGAACCGTCCATTCCTGCACTGAGTTGAACCATCGTTCCGGCCTGTTTCCGGGATCCATCGGCGAGATCCGAGCCGAAAACATGCCGAGATCGCTGCGGCGTTGCCACCAGCCGCGCTGGGCAGTGCACACCATGTCACCGAGGACCCGTGGTAGAGGCAGAATCGTGCGTCGCGCGATCTCGTGGTCGAGCACCAGGCGCTGCGGGACGGGTGCCGCAGCTGGCGCACCGCGGTGTGGCCCTCGCTCACCATAGGAGGTCTTCGCGGATCTCACCCTTGACGTGCGGGCGTTTGTCGCCGATCGACAGCCCGAGCGTGGGGCAGTTGCTGGGCGATCTCGAGTTCGGTCAGTGCGGGGGAAGTGAGAGGGACGTCGACGCAGCCGCGGTCATCACGTTTCCACTTCTTGCCGAGCGCGGACCGGGACGTGCTCGACGCACTCGATTTCGGGTGGGAGACGCGGGACCGGCGCGCCGAGTGGATTCCCGGCGTGCTGCACATGGAGCGGGACAGCACGACGGTGACGGTGCGAACCCAGGTGGAGAATTTCACGCCACAAGTCTTGCGGGACAAGCACAAGCCGGGGGATGGTGGCGCGCCGGCATCTGGAGGTGTGCGTGTTCTCCCATCTCGCGGCGGAGCTGCGGTCCGGGGACAGCGCGGTGGTGGGCGCGGACTCCTACGCCGATTTATCGCCTTTTTACGACTGAAGCCCCGCCCCTCCGAGGAGGGGCAGGGCTTCTGACCTGCGAAAACAGATGGTGCGCGATACTGGGATTGAACCAGTGACCTCTTCCGTGTCAGGGAAGCGCTCTCCCGCTGAGCTAATCGCGCGAGGTGGAGACGGGATTCGAACCCGTGTACACGGCTTTGCAGGCCGTTGCCTCGCCTCTCGGCCACTCCACCGTGTCAGGCCCGAGAAGGCCTTCCGAGCGGATGACGGGATTCGAACCCGCGACCCTCACCTTGGCAAGGTGATGCGCTACCAGCTGCGCTACATCCGCACATCCTCGGTCTGGATGGGAGGTCAGACCCTCGCGGTTCTGTCTCTCACCCCGTCGCCGTGGTGTGTGTGAACACTATCGAACCCCGAAATCGTCCCTGCAACCGGGGTGCCACTTGCTGTTCGCAAGCACGTCATCAGGCCATATCGTTGGGGATCAGGTGGGTCAGGGCGTCGTCGACGTCCACCCACAGGTGCTCGTTGCCCGGGAGCACGACGTCGTAGGTCCGGTCGAGGAAGTCGGCCAGTTCCTGAGCGGACGCCTCGAACATGGCGTGTCCGGAGGGCGAGTTCAGTTCGATGAGGACGGACTCGGGGTCTTCGACGGAGGGGCGGATGCGTACGTCGCCGTCGCCCGCGTCGGCCAGGAGGCCGTCCGCGAGGAGGTCGCGTGCGTAGACCCACTCGACCCAGCCGGCCCGGCCGGTGCGGAAGGCGGCCACGACCGCGTACGGGTCGCGAGTGTCGTATCGCAGTTCCACCTTGACGGGGACCGCGGGCGTCCGCGGCGCCAGGAGGTCGAACACCGCCGTCGAGCGGAGAGTCACGTGATCGTTGCGCATCGTCCTACCCTTCGTCTCCTTCCCGGCCCGGTCGAACCGAGTGGCGATGATGTGACGCATCGGCCGGCTGATCGGAACGCGGTTTTGCCGCAGATCACCCGGACGGGGTCATCGGACCCCGGTTCCATCCTCCGTCACCCCATCATCACCCGCGCGACGCGCAGCCATCCATGCGCCCTGCAGGCAGCCCACCTGTACATACTGCGTGGTTTAGTCGTCGCGCGATAGCACCGTCGCATGAATGTCGGAACGCATCGCGGGCGCCCCCTAGCCGGGACAACCCCGGCTAGCTCGTGGTTGTTCGCTCCGTATTTGCTGGTGAACGGAGGGTGGTCGGCGGGAACCACCCGTTTGCAGGCCCCCTAAAGTCGTGGGGTAAAGTCTGCCGGACACCGCGAGCGGGCGATTAGCTCAGCGGGAGAGCGCTTCGTTCACACCGAAGAGGTCACTGGTTCGATCCCAGTATCGCCCACCGGATGAAGGCCCTGGACCATCGGTCCGGGGCCTTGATTCATTTCCGGGCCGTTTCGTGGTGAGCCGTCCGGCGGCATTCGATCCCCAGGTCGGACGCGGGTTGTATGGGGACGGTACTTCTGCCGTCGCGGAAATCCCGGCGGACGCGGCTGAATCCACGGGGTGCGGTGAGGGTCGCAGGGTGCCGCTGGTTCGAAGATCCACGGAGCCCGCCGTTCCGGCCGGTGTGGACATTCGTCGAGAACCTCGTGTCACGTCGCGAAGATGTCGCATCATCCGGTTGCCGTGTCACTTTTGTGATCCTCGGCACTTGATGGCCGACGAAAGGTTCAGACCATAGGGAACGTGACGTGGGGCACGGCCGGGCGGTTCACCCGTCCAGCTCCGGCGACGGGGCCGTCGTGATGCTGACGTGATGTGACGAAACGCCACTCCGGTGACCGATTGACAAGGTAGGTCCGCGCCCGGTGAACGCGACCGGCGGGCGCCGGTCCTCCGGGCCGGTGAAATCCACAATGGACCGGCGGGGGATCGACTTGCCGAGACCGTCCAAAATGGAGTTTTCCGAGCTGTTCGGCCGATCGGGGACGCGGTGCTCCAAGTGGCCGCGAAGGCCGGGAATTCGTGACTACTTTGAGTAGTTGTCCGGCGGATACGGTCTATTACGCATCGTCATCATCTTGTTATCAACAAGGCAGTCTTTTGCCGGATGCCCGCGCAGGGTGTGGCTGGAAACCCTTGTAACGATGGCCGGAGAGTGGCCGATACCTTGGCGTGTGTCGCCCCATCGGCCGCTGAGGGACCTCGAGAATCGATCACTCTTCGAAATCGTTCTCATTTACTCAGCGTGTTGATCCGGCGTTCGGGAATCCCCACTCCGGGAGGTCTGATGGAAGAGTCGGTGCGGCCGTCGTCCACCGTCAACGGGACGCCGCAGCACATCGACCTTCAGTCGATCCCGCCCGCCCCTCGGCGAGGTGCGGGCGCTGCCGCCGCTGTCGACACCACGTCGGCGCGGCCGCCGTACGCGGCTTGGGAATCGCGCTACCGCGCCTGGGTCGTCGGTAGTGACGTTTTCACCGCCTTCGTGCTCATCGTGATGAGTGCCTTCTTGATCGATCGATCGGATCCGCACGACATGCACGCGCTCGGTACCGCCGCGGCGTTCCTTTTCGGATTGTCGGTCTGTCGCGCCTGGAGCCCGCGCGTGCTGGGCGAAGGCGCGGAGGAGTATCGGACGCTCGGCCGGGGCCTGGTGACCACGGCGGTCCTCGTCGCGCTGGGCGGCCTGCTCTTCGGTGCGCTCGCCGTGCAGCCCTGGGTCTTCATCGTCGTCCCGATGATCTCGGTCTTCATGTTCCTGCAGCGGTACGCGTTGAGACAGGTGCTGCACCGGCGCAGACGGCTCGGTGAATGCCTGCTGCCGGTGCTCGCGGCGGGAAGCCCCGACACGGTCGCCGATCTGATCGCCCGCACCAAGGCCGATCCGCATGTCGGCTGGCGGGTCGAAGCCGTCTGCACGTACTCCGGTGCCGGCGCGGAGCGGGGGAGTGGCGAGGTGGGGGGTGTCCCGGTCGTCGGGAAGCTCGACGACCTCGCGGGCCATGTCCGCCGCGGCGGCTACCGGGTGGTCGCCGTGACCGCCGATCAGCACTGGAACCCGAAACGCCTGCAGCGGCTCGCCTGGGACCTCGAAGGGACGTCCGCCGAGATGGTGGTCGCGCCGGTGCTGATGGAGGTCGCCGGTCCCCGGTTGAACGTCTCCGGTGTGCTCGGGATGCCCCTGCTGCGGGTCACCGCGCCGATGTTCACCGGCGGCCGCCGCCTGGTCAAGGAAGCGCTCGACCGGTTCGGCTCCGCCCTGCTCCTCACCCTGGTTTCCCCGCTGCTGCTGGTCATCGCGGTCGCGATCAAACTCGACGATCGCGGGCCGGTGATCTATCGGCAGCGGCGCGTCGGCCGCGACGGCCACACCTTCACCATGCTGAAGTTCCGCACGATGGTCACGAACGCGGACAAGCTCAAACAGGACCTCCAGGCGGGCAACGAAGGCGCGGGCCCACTGTTCAAGATGCGCAAGGATCCGCGGATCACGCGGGTCGGCGGCCTGCTTCGCCGGTACTCGCTCGACGAACTACCGCAGTTGTTCAACGTCGTGGGCGGGCGGATGTCCCTCGTCGGCCCACGGCCGCCGCTCCCGGAAGAGACCGCGAAGTACGCCCCCGACGCGCGCCGCCGGCTCCTGGTCAAACCGGGGCTGACCGGGCTCTGGCAGGTCAGTGGCCGCAGCGACCTCAGCTGGGCCGAGAGCATCCGGCTGGATCTGCGGTACGTCGAGGACTGGTCTCTCGCCCTCGACCTGGTGATCCTCTGGAAGACTTTCCGTGCCGTCGTGCAGGGGCGAGGAGCCTACTGACGCGTTTCTGTGATCGGACCCACACTCGGCAATAGTTGAACGAGAAATAGTTCAGCGCTCAACTAGGTTGAGGCGAGTAACAGGACGCGTACGGAAGGAAAGAGTCACCCATGACCACCAGCGTTGAGCCGACCGAAGCCTTGAATCTCCCGCAGGACGTTCAGGACCTGTTGTTCCGCGAGGCCCGCACCGCGAACAACTTCAGCGACGAGCCGGTGACCGACGAGCAGATCCGCGCGATCTACGAGCTGGTCAAATGGGCTCCGACGTCGATGAACAACCAGCCGCTGCGCGCCCTGGTGATCCGCTCCGAAGAGGGCAAGAAGCGGCTCGCCCCACTGATGGCCGAGGGCAACCGCGCCAAGACCGAGGCCGCGCCCGTGACCGTCGTGCTGGCCGCCGACACCGAGTTCCACGAGAACCTGCCGCGCACCTTCCCGCACTTCCCGGGCGCGAAGGACCTGTTCGCCGAGGAGGCGGGCCGCGTCGAGACCGCGAAGCTCAACGCGCTGCTGCAGGTCGGCTACTTCATCATCGGTGTCCGCGCCGCCGGGCTGGCCGCCGGCCCGATGACCGGCTTCGACGCCGAGGGCATCGACAAGGAGTTCTTCGCGGGCAAGCCGTGGAAGTCCCTCGTCGTGATCAACGTCGGCAAGCCGGGTGACAACCCCTGGTTCGACCGCCTGCCGCGGCTGGACTTCGACGAGGTCGTCGAGACCGTCTGACCTCGTCCGGCGATACGCGAAGGCCTTCTTCCGATGGGAAGGAGGCCTTCGTGCTGTTTGGGGTAACGCGCGTGAGCCGCGCCGTGCCTGACGACTAACATCACGGGAACCATCCGCTATCACCGCGAGGAGTCCATCGTGTCCCAGCCGTCGTCAGTAGCAGCCGCAACCGCCCCGCGCGTGGTGGTACCGGCGGGCACTACGGCGGGCACCGCGGTCCGCGAAGCCGGGCTGCCGACCAAGGGGCCGGACACGATCGTCGTCGTGCGCGACGCCGAGGGGAATCTCCGCGATCTCTCCTGGGCACCGGAGTCCGAGGTCGAGGTCGAGGCCGTCGCCGCCCACACCGAGGACGGCCGCAGCGTCATCCGTCACTCGGCCGCCCACGTGCTCGCCCAGGCGGTGCAGCAGCAGTTCCCGCAGGCCAAGCTCGGCATCGGGCCGCCGGTCAAGGACGGCTTCTACTACGACTTCGCCGTCGATACCCCGTTCACCCCGGAAGACCTGCAGGCGCTCGAGAAGCGCATGAAGCAGATCGTGAAGGGCGCGCAGCAGTTCTCCCGCCGCGTCTTCGACTCGGTCGACGAGGCCAAGAAGGAACTGGCCGACGAGCCGTTCAAGCTGGAACTGGTGGACCTCAAGTCCGAGGACTCCACAGTGGACACCTCCGAGGTGATGGAGGTCGGCGGCGGGGAGCTGACCATCTACGACAACCTCGATCCGCGCACCAAGGAGCGCGTGTGGAGCGACCTCTGCCGCGGCCCGCACGTGCCGACCACGAAGTTCATCCCGGCGTTCAAGCTCACGCGCGTCGCCGCCGCGTACTGGCGCGGTGACGACAAGAACCCGCAGCTGCAGCGGATCTACGGCACCGCTTGGGAATCCGCCGAAGCGCAGGACGTCTACCTGGAGCGCCTCGCCGAGGCCGAGCGGCGCGACCACCGCAAGCTCGGTGTCGAGCTGGACCTGTTCTCCTTCCCCGACGAGATCGGTTCGGGGCTGCCGGTGTTCCACCCCAAGGGCGGGATCATCCGGCAGGAGATGGAGAACTACTCGCGTCAGCGGCACGTCGAAGCCGGGTACGACTTCGTCTACTCGCCGCACATCACCAAGGGCGCGCTCTTCGAGACCTCCGGTCACCTCGACTGGTACCGCGACGGCATGTACCCGGCGATGCACCTCGACGCCGAGCACAACGAGGACGGTTCGGTCCGCAAGCCCGGCCAGGACTACTACCTCAAGCCGATGAACTGCCCGTTCCACGACCTGATCTTCCGGTCGCGCGGGCGTTCCTACCGCGAACTGCCGCTGCGGATGTTCGAGTTCGGCTCCGTGTACCGCTACGAGAAGTCCGGCGTGATCCACGGCCTGACCCGGGTCCGCGGTATGACGCAGGACGACGCGCACATCTTCTGCACCCTCGAGCAGGTCCCCGGTGAACTGAAGTCCCTTTTGGACTTCGTGCTGAACCTGTTGCGCGATTACGGTCTCGACGATTTCTACCTCGAACTGTCCACCCGGAACGAAGAGAAGTACATCGGGTCCGAAGAGGTCTGGGCCGAGGCGACCGAGGTGCTGCGCACGGCAGCCGTGGACTCCGGGCTGGAGCTCGTGCCGGACCCGGGTGGCGCCGCGTTCTACGGGCCGAAGATCTCCGTGCAGGCGAAGGACGCTCTGGGTCGCACCTGGCAGATGTCGACCATCCAGCTGGACTTCATGCTGCCCGAGAAGTTCGAACTGGAGTACACCGCGGGTGACGGCAGCCGTCAGCGCCCGGTGATGATCCACCGCGCGCTGTTCGGTTCGATCGAGCGGTTCTTCGGCGTGCTGACCGAGCACTACGCGGGCGCGTTCCCGGCGTGGCTTTCGCCCGTCCAGGTGGTCGGCATCCCGATCACCGAGGACCAGGTCGAGCATCTGCGCGGCGTCGAGAAGGCGTTGCGGGCGAAAGGGATCCGGGCCAGCGTCGACGCGAGCGACGACCGGATGCAGAAGAAGATCCGCACCCACACCACGCAGAAGGTGCCCTTCATGCTCCTGGCGGGTGCGAAGGACGTCGAGGCGGGCGCGGTGTCGTTCCGGTTCCGCGACGGTGGCCAGATCAACGGTGTCCCGGTGGCCGACGCGGTCGAGGCGATCACCGGCTGGGTCCAGCGCCGGGAGAACTCCTCGCCGACCGTGGCGGGCTTGGAGGCGGTCCTCCGGTGACGGGCTCCGATGGCCCTGAAGTCGTCGGACAGGACGGTGTGGGGGTCCACGACGCGTTGCAACGCCTGTGGACCCCGCACCGGCTCGCCTACGTGCAGGGGTCGAAGAAACCCGACGAGGGCTGCCCGTTCTGCCGTCTCCCCGGGAAGAGTGACGAGGACGCGCTGATCCTCGCTCGCGGAAAGACGGTGTACGCGGTGCTGAACCTGTACCCGTACAACCCCGGCCACCTGATGGCCGTGCCGTACCGCCATGTCGCGGACTACACGGACCTGACGGCGGAAGAGACCGTCGAGGTGGCGGAGTTCACCCAGCGCGCGATGCGGGTGATCCGCGAGGTGTCCTCGGCGCACGGGTTCAACATCGGGATGAACCAGGGCGTGATCGCCGGCGCGGGAATCGCCGCGCATCTGCACCAGCACGTGGTGCCGAGATGGGGCGGGGACGCGAACTTCATGCCGGTGATCGGGCAGACGAAGGTGTTGCCGCAGTTGCTGGGGGAGACGCGGCAGTTGCTGGCGGATGCCTGGTAGCTCCGGACGTCTGGGCAGTTTTCGTGCTGGGGTCGGTCCGCGTCCTGAGTGTCCACAGGGGACAGTTCCTGGTGACTGAATGTCCGTTTGATGTTCATTGGGCATCGCTACGCGGGGTCGTTGGTAGTGAGGACGGTTAGGGTCAAGAGTGCCTTGAGTGCCTGCTGGATTGCGGCTTGCGCTGACCGTAGGTCTGTGAAGGCTTCTTCCCTACGCTGAAGGGAATGAAGGGGGCCGTCACGTATTTCGGCAGGGTGAGATCGGGTTTCGCCGGCTGTGCCGGTGCGCCGGGGGCGGACGTGAAGTACATGAAGGTCCCCTTCCTTGCGCCTAGCGCAAGGAAGGGGACCTTCATGTACTTCACGGACTTTTGAAGCCACGCCAGGCCCTTCAGCGCGACCCCCGCGCGAAGCTGCGAAATCGGGCATCTTGACCTGGAAAGTCCCCTGTGGACAGTAGAGACTGTCCCGATTTCTTCGGCGAGCACGCTCCCGGCGCCGAATCCATCACGCCACCTTCGCGCCTTGCCTCTCAACAGCTCCAGGCCTGGGCTCTGAGCGGGTCGTGACATCTCCGAGTCCCTCAAGGAGCCTTCGCGTACCTCGGAGAGCAGGGCTCAGGCGTTGAGCGCGGCCTGGAGCTCGATGTCGATCTTGACCTTCTCGGACAGGAAGGCGTTGCCCTCCGGGCCGATGCCGAAGTCGCGGCGGTTCACGGTGGCGCCGGCCGAGACGCCGAGGGTGGTGGCGTTGTCGTTGGCCGGGTTGGTGCCGATGCCGTTGAATTCGGCCTCCAGTGAGACCGGGACGGTCTTGCCGCGCCAGGTGAGCTCGCCGTCGATGACGTAGTCGCCGCCGTCCTCGCGGATGCCGGTCGAGCGGAAGGTGATGACCGGGTGCTCGTCGACGTGGAAGAAGTCCTCGGACTTGAGGTGCGTGTCACGCCCGTCGACACCGCTGGCGACCGAAGAGGCATCGATCTCGACGGTGACCGAGGAGTCGAGGATGTTTTCGGCGGTGACGACCTCGCCGGTGAAGGCGGTGAAGTTGCCACGGGACTTCGCCAGGCCGAGGTGCTTCACGGTGTAGGCGATGTCGGAGTGGGCGGTGTCGATCGTCCACTTGCCTGCGACGTAGCCGGGGATCTCGGTGGTGGTCATGAAAGTCGATCTCCAAAAGTCTGAGTGCGTCTGTGGTGAACCCTCAGCTGGTTGAGCGCTCAACGAGGACTGTAGCGCAATTTGGTTGAGCGTTCAACCAGGGGTAGAATGGTGGCATGTCCGAACCCCGATGGCTCTCCGACGAGGAGCAAAAAGTCTGGCGCGACTTCTCCGCGGCCACGCGGATGCTGCAAGCGCATCTGGAGGGCCAGCTTCAGCACGAGGCGGGCATGCCCCACACCTACTACGAAGTGCTCGTCGCCCTTTCCGAGGCACCGGACAGGCGGCTGCGGATGAGCGAGCTCGCCGACGCGCGCAAGGCGTCGCGCAGCAGGCTTTCGCACGCGGTCGCGCGGCTCGAGGCGAACGGCTGGGTGCGCCGTGAGTCCTGTCCCACCGACAAACGCGGCTCCTGGGCGGTGCTCACCCCCGCCGGTTTCGCCGCGCTCGAGGAGGCCGCGCCCGGGCACGTCGAGGCCGTCCGCGAGAGCCTTTTCGACCCGCTGACCCCCGAACAGGTGACGGCGCTCGGTGAGATCAGCGCCGCCGTGCTGGAGCGGTTGTCGCCGAAATGTGCCGCCGCGGAGGCGGAACTGGCGTTGCGGGAAGAGACGCTCGCGGACCTCGAGGAGCCTGCCGAACTGGCCGAAGCGGACTGACCGGGAGCCGCTCCAGGGCGGGCACGGCGACGAGTGTCGGTGCGGGTGGATAGGCTTCGGGCAGCCATCCGACCCTGCTGCTTAGGTGCACCTGAAGAACCGATGCTCAACATTTTCGCGCGCGCCTCCGTTTCCCGCGTCACCGACCCCATGGGGAAGGTGCTCGTACGTGCCGGTCTGACCCCGAACGCGATGACCGTCATCGGCACGGCCGGGGCGGTGTTGTGCGCGCTCGCGTTCTTCCCCAACGACATGCTGCTGTGGGGCACCTTCACCGTCTGGGGCTTCGCGATGCTGGACCTGCTCGACGGCGCGATGGCCCGCGCCCGCGGGTACGGCACGGCGTTCGGGGCCGTCCTCGACGCCACCTGCGACAGACTGGTCGACGGCGCGTTGTTCGCCGCGATCGCCTGGTGGTGCTTCGTCCACGACGACAACCGCCCGGCCGCGGCCGCCGCGCTGATCTGCCTGGTGCTCGCGCAGGTCATCTCCTACGTCAAGGCCCGTGCCGAGGCTTCCGGGCTGGAGGCAGACGGCGGGCTCGTCGAGCGCGCGGAACGGCTGATCATCGCCCTCGTGGGAACCGGGCTGCACGGGCTGGGCGTTCCGTACACCGTGGACATCACGCTCTGGTTGCTCGCGGTGCTTTCGGTGATCACCCTGCTGCAGCGGACCGCCGCGGTGGCCAAGGCGGCGAGGGCCGCCAAGGCGGCCGGGCCACCCGCCGCGGAGGGCGGGGCATGAGCGGGTTCTCCCAGCGGCTCAGCGACTTCGGCTACGCGGCGGGCTGGCGGCTCGCGCGCTGGCTGCCGGAGTCGGCGGGCGCGGTGACCTTCGGACTGGGCGCCGACCTCGCCGTCCGGCGGGACGGCGGCGGCGTTCGCCAGCTGCGGCGCAATCTCGCCAGGGTGGTACCGCAGGCCGACGGGGTCGAACTCGACGAACTGACCCGACGCGCGATGCGGTCGTACGCGCGCTATTGGCACGAGATGTTCCGGCTGCCCTCGATGGACCACAATGAGGTCAGCCGCAAGGTCGCCCAGTCGATCACCGGCGTGGAGAACCTCGACGCCGCCCTCGCCGAGGGCAACGGCGCGGTGATGGCGCTGCCGCACAGCGGGAACTGGGACGCGGCGGGCGTCTGGCTCGCGGACTACCTCGGCGGTTTCACCACGGTCGCGGAGCGGCTGAAACCCGAATCGCTGTACCAGCGGTTCGTGTCCTACCGGGAGTCGCTCGGCTTCGAGATCGTGCCGCTGACCGGTGACAGCTCCGCGATGCGCGTGCTGCTCAAGCGACTGCGCGAGAACAAGGCGATCTGCCTGGTGGGCGACCGGGACCTGACGAAGTCCGGCGTCCCCGTCAAGTTCTTCGGCGAGCAGACCCGGATGCCGGGCGGGCCTGCCCGGCTGGCCGCCACCACCGGTGCCGCGCTGATCCCGGCCGGCTGCTGGTTCACCGAGGACGGCTGGCAGATCCGGTTGCATCCGCGGATCAGGGTCACGAACCGGTCCGAGGTCCCGGCGGCCACCCAGGCGCTGGCGGACATCTTCGCCGGCGACATCGCCGCGCATCCGGCCGACTGGCACATGATGCAGAAGTTCTGGCTCTCCGATCTCGAAGCCGGGGAACAGGCCGAACTCGGCGAAGCGAGCTGAGCCGATGGCTCAGGCGAGGGTCATGAAGATCGGGATCGTCTGCCCCTATTCGTTCGACGTGCCGGGTGGCGTGCAGGGGCACGTCATCGATCTGGCGAAGGCACTGCTGGCGCGCGGGCACCAGGTCTCGGTCCTCGCCCCGGCGGACGAGGACTCCGACGTCCCCGACTTCGTCGTCCCCGCGGGCAAGGCGCTCGGCATCCCGTACAACGGCTCCGTCGCACGACTGCAGTTCGGCCCGGTGTCCTACTCCAGGGTGCGGCGGTGGATCCGCGACGGCGACTTCGACGTCCTGCACCTGCACGAGCCCGCCGCGCCGAGCCTTTCGCTGCTGGCGCTGAAGGTCGCGGACGGCCCGATCGTGGCGACCTTCCACACCGCGACGACGCGTTCGCGCACGCTGGCGGCGTTCCAGCCGGTGCTGCGGCCGCTGCTGGAGAAGATCACCGCGCGGATCGCGGTGTCGGCGCTGGCCCGCCGGGTCCAGGTCGAACACGCCGGCGGGGACGCGGTCGAGGTGCCCAACGGCGTCGACGTCGACTTCTTCTCCAGGGCGCTGCCGCTCGACGGCTATCCGCGAGCGGGTGGCACGGTCGGGTTCGTCGGGCGGTACACCGAGCCCCGCAAGGGGATGGGGGTGCTGCTGGAGGCGTTGCGGCTGCTGCTGCCGGAGTTCGAGGAGTTGCGGTTGCTGGTCGTCGGCCGCGGCGACGCCGATCAGCTCCGGCGCGAGGCCGGGCCGGAGCTCGCGCCGCATGTCGACCTGCTGGGCCAGGTCGACGACGAGACGAAGGCGCGGGCGCTGCGCAGCGTCGACGTCTACTGCGCGCCGAACACGGGCGGCGAGAGCTTCGGGATGATCCTCACCGAGGCGATGGCGGCGGGGACCCCCGTGCTGGCGAGTGGCCTGGACTCGTTCCGCCGGGTGCTCGACGACGGCAAGGCCGGGATGCTGACCGAGACCGGCGACGCGGCGGCGCTGGCCGGCGGCCTGCGTGAGCTGCTCGCGGATCCGGCACGCCGGGCGTCGCTGGCGGCGGCCGCGGGGGAGCGGGTCGCGATGTTCGACTGGTCCGTGGTCACCACTCAGGTCCTGCGCGTGTACGAGACGGCGATCGCCGCCGATCCCCGCCGGGTCGGCGCGGGTGAACGCGAGTTCAGCCGATGACGTCCTGGGTGTGGATCGGCGGTCTGGTGGCCGCGATCGTGGTGCTGGGCGGGCTGTTCCTGCTCGCGACGGCGAACCGGCTGGACCGGCTGCACGTCCGTACGGACGCGGGCTGGGCGGCGCTCGACGCGGCCCTCGCGCGGCGCGCCGTCGTCGCCAGGGCGGCCGCCGCGATCCTGGGCGACGAGGAGCTGCGCGTGGGGGCCGAGCGTGCCGAGCGGGCGCGAAGGCAGGATCGCGAAGCCGAGGAAAGCGACCTGACGTTGCGACTGGCACGAGTCGATCGGGCGACCCTGCCACCGCCGCTGGCCGAGGAGCTCACCGACGCCGAACACCGGGTCGTCATCGCGCGGCGCGTGCACAACGACGCCGTCCGGGACACCCTGCACTTGAGGCGACGGCGAAAGGTCCGGTATTTCGGTCTCGCCGGGACGGCCCGGCTTCCGGAATACTTCGAGATCGCCGAGCCCGAGCTGTAGGAAGAGGAAGCCGTGAGCGAGCGGTCGCCGGTGGCTGTGTCCGCGACCCCGGTGGCCGTCACGACGGTGCCGGAACTCGGCTGCCGCCCCGGCGGCTTCGAGTTCCCGCCACCCCGCGATTGGTCACCTACTTGCGATACCTGCACGCGCAACCACCGCAAGTAGATGACGAATTGCGGGCTTTCTAGGCCACCGCCCCTTCCGGCATCGGCTCGAACCGGGCGTGCTTGCGGGTGAACGTCGCCGTGCCCGAGGTCAGCGAACGCAGGTCGACGGCGTAGCGCAGGAGTTCGACCGCGGGCACCTCGGCGCGGACGACCGTACGGCCGCCGTCCCCCGATTCGGTGCCGAGTACGCGTCCGCGCCGGGACGAGAGATCACCCAGCACGGTGCCCAGATGCTCGTCCGGTAGCCGCACGGCCACCTCTTCGAGCGGTTCCAGCAGCGCTATCCTGGCCACCGCGGCGGCCTCCTTCAGTGCCAGCGCGCCCGCCGTCTGGAACGCGGCGTCCGAGGAGTCGACGCTGTGCGCCTTGCCGTCGACGAGGGTCACCCGGATGTCGATCAGCGGATGGCCGTCGACGATCCCTCGCTGTGCCTGGGCGCGGACTCCCTTCTCGACACTCGGGATGAACTGGTGGGGCACCGAGCCGCCGACGACCTTGTCCACGAACTCGAAACCCGAACCCCTCGGCAGTGGTTGGACTTCGATGTCGCAGACGGCGAACTGGCCGTGGCCGCCGGACTGTTTGACGTGCCTTCCGTGCCCGCGGCCCGGCCCGGCGAAGGTCGACCGCAGGCTGATGCGGACGGGTTCGGTGTCCACGTCGGCGCCTCCTGCGCGCAGCCGTGACAGCACGACGTCGGCATGTGCCTCGCCCATGCACCACAGCACGAGCTGGCTGGTTTCGGCGTTGCGGTCCAGCCGGAGCGTCGGGTCACCCGCGACGAGCCGGGAAAGGTTGCGCGCCAGGGTGTCCTCGTCACTGCGCGTCTTCGCGACGACGGCGACCGGCAGCAGCGGTTCCGGCATCGCCCACGGTTTCATGATCAGCGGGTCTTCGGGCGAGGAGACGGTGTCGCCCGTTTCCGCCGAGCCGACCTTGGTGAGCGCGCAGAGGTCGCCGGCGACGCAGTACGGGACCTCGCGCAGGTTCGCCCCGAGCGGTGAATACAGATGCGCGACGCGTTCGTCGGCGTCGTGATCCTCGTGGCCGCGTTCGGCGAGACCGTGGCCCGAGACGTGCACCGGCCGTTCCGGTCTCAGCGTCCCGGAGAACACCCGCACCAGCGACACCCTGCCGACGTAGGAGTCGACGGCGGTCCGCACCACCTCCGCGGCCAGGGGACCGTCGGGATCGGCGCGGAGACCGGCGTGCGGTTCACCGGTGGGCGAGGTGACCTCCGGCGGGACGTGCTCCAGCGGTGACGGGAAGGCACGCACGATCCCGTCGAGGACCTCGGCCAGCCCGACCCCCGTCGTCGCGCACACCGGGATCACCGGGTGGAAGGACCCCCGGGCGACGGCGGTCTCGAGGTCGGCGATCAGCGTGTCCTCGGCGATCTCCTCGCCGGAGAGGTAGCGGTCCATCAGGGACTCGTCCTCGCTCTCGGCGATGACCCCTTCGATCAGTTCGTTGCGGGCCTCGGTCATCCGGGCGAGATCGGCCTCGTCCGGCTCTCCGGCCTCGGGTGGGAAGCCGTTCGCATAGTCGAAGTAGCGGCGCGTGATGAGTCCGACGAGCCCATCGCGAGCGGGAAGGTAGAGCGGTAGGACGCCGGCGCCGAATGCCTCCTGGCAAGCCGCGATCTCCCCTTCGGGGTCGGCGCGGTGATGGTCGAGCCGGGAGACGACCACCGCTCTCGGCATCCCGACGGCCGCGCACTCCTCCCAGACCGCGATCGTGGCCGCGTCGACGCCTTCCGCCGCGCAGACCACGAACAGTGCCGCGTCGGCGGCGCGGAGTCCGGCCCGCAGTTCGCCGACGAAATCGGCGTACCCGGGGGTGTCGATGAGGTTGATCTTGTGGCCCCGGTGCAGCACCGGCGCGACCGAAAGGCCGACCGACCGCTGCTGCCGGACCGCGGCGGGGTCGTGGTCGCACACCGTGGTGCCGTCGGTGACCGAGCCTGCCCGTGTCACCGTGCCGGAGGCGGCGAGCAGCGCTTCGGTGAGGGTCGTCTTGCCTGATCCGGAGGGGCCGACCAAGACGACGTTGCGGACTTTCGCCGGGTCGTCCACAGCGACGGCGGCCCCGGAGTCTCCGTTCTTGTTCTGTTTGTCGGCCATGCCGGTCTCCTCACCACATGATGCCGCGTGTCAGGTGTGTCCTCGATCACACACCCGCGCCGGGCGTCGCGGCAAGGTGACCGGCGAGGGACCCCCCGAATGTCGACGCGCCGTTATGCTCGATGGCGGACACCCGGAGGCGGATCCGACGGTGGGGATGAGCGATGGAGCTCGACAGGCGAACGGTGTTGCGGCTGGCAGGCGCGGTTCCGGTGCTCGCGGCGGCGCCCGCGGCGATTTCCGGGGGCGGTGGTCCGTGGGAACGGCTGCGCGCCCGGCTGACGGGTGGGCTGTTCCGGCCCGGCGACCCCGGCTATGACGAAGCGCGGCTCGGGTTCTTCAGCCTCTACGACCATCGGCTGCCTGCCGGTGTGGTGGTCTGCGCGACCGAGGACGACGTCCGGCGTTGCGTCGATTTCGCGGCCAGGCAGCGGATTCCGCTCGCGGCCCGTTCCGGCGGGCACAGTTACGCCGGCTATTCCCTTGTGGACAGAGGGCTCGTCGTCGACCTGTCGCGGCTGAACGCGGTCGAGATCCTGCCCGGCGGCCGGGCGGCGATCGGCGCGGGCGCGCGGCTCGGCCAGGTATACGAGGCACTGGCGGCGGCGGGCCGCGCCCTGCCCGCCGGCAGTTGTCCTCAGGTCGGCATCGCGGGCCTGACCCTCGGCGGCGGAATCGGCGTGCTGGCCCGCGAATACGGTCTCACCTGCGACAACGTGGAATCCGTGCGGTTCGTCGGCGCTGACGGGAAACTGCGCCTGGTGTCGGCGGAGACCGCACCGGACCTGCTGTGGGCGTTGCGCGGAGGTGGTGGCGGCAACTTCGGCATCGTCACGTCGTTCACCTTCCGCACGGCGGCGGCCAGGACGCTGACGAACTTCACCTTGACCTTCCCGCCCGCCGTGCTGGCCGCGCTGGTCGCGGCCTGGCAGGAGTGGCAGCCCGCGATGCCGGACGAACTGTGGTCCGGGATGGGTCTCGGCGCGACGGCCGCGAACTGCGGTGGCTGCTTCGTGGGCTCCGCCGCGCGGGTGAACCCGCTGCTGGACGAGCTGGTCCGCCGCGTCGGCACCCAGCCGACCGAACGCGAGGTGACCGAGCAGGGCCACCTGGCCACGATGCGGGCCTTCGCCCAGGAGGCAGAGTTCCCCGCCGCGGTCGCCCAGCGCGGTGAGTACGTGGCCACATCGAGGATGCTGACCCATCCGGTACCCGACCCCGGCGCGCTGGCGTCGTTGCTGACGAGTGATCCGAAGCTGTATTCGATCGTGGACGCGTACGGGGGCGCGATCGCGCGGGTGCCGTCGAGCGACTCGTGCTTCCCGCACCGATCGGCGCTGGGCAGCATCCAGATCACCCGTGGCCTGGAGGGCGGCGAGGCGTACGCGCGCCGGTCGATCGGCCTGGTCCGCGACGAACTCGGCCGGGAGTACGGGCAGGCCGGGTACGTCAACTACATCGATCCGGAGATGCCGGACTGGGCGAAGGCGTACTACGGCGACAGCCTCCCGCGGCTGCGGCGGGTGGCGCGGAAGTACGACCCGGACGGCCTCTTCGCCTTCGAACAGGGCCTGGCCCGCTGAACCCCGCAATTCGGCACCTGGTTGCGGTAGTTCGACGTCGAACTACCGCAACCAGGTGCCGAATTGCGGGCGTAGGTGCGGCCCGGATCACCCAGTGGACTGCTGAAATCGCCGCGAACTGGCCTGCTTCAGAGGGCCAAAAGCGGCCTACGCTGGAAGGCGTCATCCCACCTCGTGCGCTTTCCGAAAGGTCCAGCAGTGTCTGACGACTCCACGAACACGGCCACCACCTCGCTCACCGGCACCGCCCGGGTCAAGCGCGGGATGGCGGAGATGCTCAAGGGCGGTGTGATCATGGACGTGGTCACCGCCGAGCAGGCGAAGATCGCCGAGGACGCCGGCGCCGTCGCGGTGATGGCGCTCGAGCGGGTCCCCGCGGACATCCGGGCGCAGGGCGGTGTGGCCCGGATGAGCGACCCGGACCTGATCGACGGCATCATCGAGGCCGTCTCGATCCCCGTCATGGCGAAGGCCCGCATCGGCCACTTCGTCGAAGCTCAGCTGCTTCAGTCGCTCGGCGTCGACTACATCGACGAGTCGGAGGTGCTGACTCCCGCCGACTACGAGAACCACATCGACAAGTGGGCCTTCACCGTGCCCTTCGTCTGTGGTGCGACCAACCTCGGCGAGGCGCTGCGCCGCATCAACGAGGGCGCGGCGATGATCCGCTCCAAGGGCGAGGCCGGCACCGGCGACGTCTCGAACGCGACCACGCACATGCGCAAGATCCGCGCGGAGCTGCGCCGCCTTTCCTCGCTGCCCGAGGACGAGCTTTACGTCGCGGCGAAGGAACTTCAGGCCCCGTACGACCTTGTCAAGGAGGTCGCGGAGAAGGGCAAGCTCCCCGTCGTGCTGTTCACCGCGGGCGGCATCGCGACCCCGGCCGACGCCGCGATGATGATGCAGCTCGGTGCCGAAGGCGTGTTCGTCGGCTCCGGCATCTTCAAGTCCGGCAACCCGGCGCAGCGCGCCGAGGCGATCGTCAAGGCCACCACCTTCCACGACGACCCGGACGTCATCGCGAAGGTTTCGCGCGGCCTCGGTGAAGCGATGGTCGGGATCAACGTCGACGACGTGCCCGAACCCCACCGTCTGTCCGAGCGCGGCTGGTAAGCCATCTCGACTCCGACCCGGGACGGCCCGGCGCTCCTCGACGAGCGCCGGGCCGTCCCGGGTGAGTCAGGAGGTGGGACCGTTCCGGGTCAGCACACTTCCTTGTGCCGCGGCGCTGAGCGTCGTGGTTCCGTCGTCGCCGAGCACGAGGAGATCGCAGCGGCAGGTGGCCTGCCGTCGGCCGCTGTGCAGGACCCGAGCCTCCGCCACGAGCCGGATTCCCTTGGCGGGCCGCAGATAGTCGATGCTGAACCCGCTGGTGAGAATGGCCGGACCCAGCCTCGTCCCGGCCGCGAAGGTGATCGCGTTGTCCGCGGCGTAGGCGAGTACGCCGCCGTGGAGATACCCGTTCTGCTGCAACAGGTCTTCGCGGATGTCGAGTTCCAGGGTCGCGGCACCGTTTCCGAATGCGGCCACCCTGGCTTTGAGCAGAACGCTGAACGGTTGCGAAGCGAGACCCTTCCGGGCGTCTTCGAGGGTCAGTGCGGTCATCAGAGCCACGCTTTCAGGTCGGCCAAATCCACCACGGGCATTCCCCAGCACAGCGCCGCGACTTCGAGGTCGGCGCTGCCTGCCATCGTGCCGTCGGGGTTCATCACTTCGCAGCACACGCCGATCGGGGGCAGGCCGGCGGCGGTGCACAACGCGACCGTCGCCTCCGTGTGCCCGGCCCGCTCGGCGAGCAGACCCGGCCGGGCGGCGAGCGGGAACACGTGTCCGGGACGGAGGAAGTCCTTGGCCGTCGCGTCCGGATCGGCCAGCTTCCGCACGGTGGCGGCACGTTCGGCGGCGGATACGCCGGTGCCCGTTCCCGAGGCCAGGTCGACCGGGATCGACCACGCCGTTCCCTGCCGGTCGCCTTCACCGGGCATCGGCGCGATCTCGAGGCGCCGCAACACTTCCGGCGCGCACGGCACCGCCGGGAAGCCGCAGACCTGGGTCAGCAGGAAGGTGAACGACTCCGGGCGGAGCCGGGCGCCGGCGAAGATCACGTCGCCCTCGCCCTCGGTTTCCGGGTCCCACACGACGACACCGCCACCGGCGGCGAGCCGGCGCACCACCTTCTCCACGCCGGCGCGTCCATCGACGTGACCGGCCCACGGCAGCTGGGGCAACGCCTTTCCCACCGCCGAAGGGGGCGCCTTCTCCACCAAGCGGCCGACCAGGTCGAGTTCCAGGTTCACCCGGTCTCCGGCCGTCAAGTCGCCGAGTGTGGTGGCCGAGCGGGTCACCGGGAGCAGCACCACCGAAATCCGGTCACGCAGGACCTCGGCGATGGTCACGCTGACACCGTCGAGGGCGATCGGGGACTTCGCGAGCAGCCGGTCCAGCAGACGCGGCGGCGGCCGGAGCCAAATCCGGCGGGAGTCGCCTTCGTCGTCGATCCGGATCACCTTGCCGACGGCGTCGACGTAACCCTGGACCAGGTGGCCGTCCAGCGGATCGCCGACCTGAAGGGGCGTCTCGACGTTGACGGCGTCCCCGGCCGCGAGCGCGTCGAACGTCGACCGGCGACGGGTTTCCGCGGAGAGCGCCGCCTCCAATACGCCCTCGACCGGTCGCACGGTGAGCCGTACCCCGTTGACGCACGCCGATCCGCCATCGCGGACGCGGTCCGCACTCTTCGGCGCCCGCACCCGCAGCACGTCGCCCTTGATCTCTTCGACGGCACCCAGCTCGCCGATTCGCCCAGTGAACATCGATCCACACCCCGTTTGACGGTCGAACCCCACGAAGTCCGGCGACGGCCGGACACGGGGAACGCGGGGTCTCACCGCCTGGCCCCGGAATCGCACCGGGTCGTTCCACCCCCTCGGCGGAACCGGCCGGCTGTACGGCCACACCGTGGAATCGCACCACCAGTCGATCATAGCCGGATCGGGGGTCGCCTTCGAAGAGAAACTCGATGGTGACATCGGACGGCCACTTCGCCGGATCCCGGCCGCCCGGACGGTGATCGCTCCTAGACTTCGGGCATGAGCCGAACCATCCAGTTCACCGACCGCAACTTCAAGCTCGCGGTCGTCCAGGAGTTGATGTACGACCAAGAACTCCTGCCGGGCTTCAGCCTGCGGGAGTACGCCGCCGAGCAGGGCTTCACCTACGACGGCGGAAGTGTCGAGGCGGTACCCGAGGCCCTGGCGTACTTCGAGGCGCTCGAGGTCCCCGTCGAGCTCGCGGAGAAGATCACCAAGATCGACATGGACGGCGGCAACGAGATCTACCTCGAGATCGCGCCGAACTGGGACGGCGAGGACGGGCTGTTCGACGTCGACGAGTTCGCCGACGTCGAACACTTCCCCCACCTCAAGTCGATGACACTGTTCTACACGGGCAAGGACGAGGCGCTGGAGACGCTGCGTGCTCGCGGCATCGAGGCGGACTGGCTCTGATCGGGACCTAGCCCCGGTGCCAGCGCGCCGTCGGCAACGCCGGAACCCGGTGACCGCGATGGCCGGTCATCTCCTCGTTCGCGAACAGCGCGTTGAGCACCGCCTCCTCGGTCGCCTGCACCACGGCTTCGAAGAACGGATCGAGCCTGCCCCAAGGAACGAAGCGCAGGCTTTCGTACTCGGCTTCCTCCGTCCGCGGGAACCGGCTGGTGAGCGCCCCCGGGTTCGCCGTGCTGAACGCGAGGAAGAGGTCACCGGAGAAGTGCGAGCCGGCGGTGCCGGTGCGGGCCAGGCCGAGCGGGACGCGGCGGGCGAGTGACGTGCACTGACCGGGGAGCAGCGGAGCGTCGGTGCCCACGATCACGATCACCGACCCCGCGCCCGACGGTGCCGCCCAGTCCTCCTCCATCGGGTTGTCGGCGCCGAGTTCCGCCCCGACGTGCTCGCCCGCGACGGTGAATTCCCGGCGTGAGCCGAAGTTGGCCTGTACCAGCACGCCCACGGTGTACTCGTCGTCCCCATAGGACACGAGGCGGGAGGCCGTTCCCGTGCCGCCCTTGAAGCCGTAACAGGTCATCCCGGTGCCGCCGCCGACGGATCCTTCGCCGACCGGGCCGCTTCGCGCGGCGTCGATCGCCGCGACGGCGTGTCCACCGTGGATGGTCGGCGCGGTGCTGTCGTTCAGGTAACCGTCCCAGGTCTCGGCGACCACCGGCAGCAGCCATTCGGCGGCCACGTCCGGCCGCTCGCGCACCACCCAGTCGATCACACCGCGGTGGCAAGCGCCGACGGCGTGCGTGGAGGTGATCAGCACCGGCAGGGTCAGCGACCCGGTCTCGGCCAGCCACGCGGTTCCGGTCATCTCGCCGTTGCCGTTGAGGGCGTACGTCCCGGCCGCGCACGGCACGGCGAAATCCTCGCGGCCGCGCGGCAGGACGGCGGTGACGCCGGTCCGCACGGAGTCGCCCTCGACGAGCGTCGTGAAGCCGATTTCGACGCCGGGAACGTCGGTGAGCGCGTTGTGCTCACCGGTCCTGCCGGGCAGCGGGACACCCAGGTCACGGGCGCGGGTCATGGACGGTCCTCCAAAGGGTTCGAAGTGGCTGTGCGGGCATAGGAAAGCAACATCGCTTCGGCGGTCGCGGTCTCCAGCGTCGGCACGGCCTGGGTGAGGTGCAGGCCGTAGCCGTCTTCCAGGGCGACGAGGTTCCGCGCGATCGACACCGCGTCGGCGGTCAGGATGAACTCACCGGTGGCGGCACCCGCTTCGAGGATGCCGGTGTAGATCCGGACCTGCTGTTCGTAGAGCGTGATGTGCCGGGCGGCGTATACGGGATCGCGGCGGGCGATCGTGCCGAGTTCGTAGAGCAGTACGCAGAGTTCGTCGCCGGGTCCGGTGGGCAGTCCGCTGCGGATCATCGCCGACAGGCGCCCGGACGGGGTCGTCTTCGTGCTCGCGGCCCGTTCCCGTGCCGAACAGAACCGCCCCACCGCCTCCCGCTGCACCTCCTGGAGCAGGCCGGTGAGGGTGGGGAAGTAGTACAGGACCGAACCCGACGACAGGCCGGCGCCCTCGGCGACGTCCCTCAGCCGCAGGTTCAGCACGCCGCGTTCGAGGACCGCCCGCCTGGCCACCTCGATCAGTTCGGCACGTCGCTCCGCTGCCTTGCTCGGTCTCGCCATCCACTCATTCTTCGAATCTTGTTCGCAAAACGCAAGCGCCGAGCGCGATCAACTCTTGACGTTACATCGTGAAGGGCCTTTGATGCGTGCTCAACAGTTCTTCGAAGGAGATTCAAGGAACCCACCTTGTAGGAGGTCGGCCGTGTCCACTCCCACCCTGCGCCGCGGTCTGCGCACGCTCGGCACGCTGCTCATCACACTGTCCGCGATCAGTCCCGCCTCGTCGGTCTTCATCATCGCGCCGGGGGTGATCTCCGGGGCCGGGACGGGCGCCTTCTACAGCTTCGTGGCCGCCGCGGTCGTCGGGGTGTTCATGGCCTTCGTCTACGCCGAACTCGCGTCGGCGTTCCCGCTGGCGGGCGGCGAGTACGCGATAGTCACCCGGACGCTCGGCAGGTTGCCGGGCTTCGCCGTCCTCGGCCTGATGATCATCACGCAGGTGCTCATCGTCGCGGTGATCGCGCTCGGCGTCGGCACCTATCTCGGCGCGCTCATGCCCGGGGTGCCCGGTGCGGTGATCGCCGCCGTGACGTGCGTGGTCGCGGCCGTCGTCGGGGTGTTCGACATCAAGCTCAACGCCTGGGTCACCGGAATCTTCCTGGCGATCGAGATCCTCGCGCTGATCGTGGTCAGCGCGCTCGGACTGCTGAACCCGGCGCGGTCGTTCACCGATCTGCTCGCGCATCCGGTCGCCTCGGACGGCGGCCCGGCCACGGTCGGTGCCATCGCGATCGCCACCTCGGTCGCGATCTTCGCCTACAACGGCTACGGCTCGGCGGTGTACTTCGGCGAGGAGACGCAGGACGCCTCCCGGGGGATCGCCCGCGCGATCCTGCTGGCGCTCGGGATCACGGTGCTCGCGGAACTGATCCCGGTGACCGCCGTCCTGCTCGGCGCGCCCGATCTGAACGCGCTGTTCGCCTCGGGGAACATGTTGTCCTATTTCATCGATTCGCGCGGCGGGGGAACCCTCGACACGGTGCTGGGCTTGGCCGTCGCGCTCGCGATCATCAACGCGGTGCTGGCGATCGTGCTGATCAGCTCGCGGATGTTGTTCAGCAGTGGCCGTGACCGCGCCTGGCCGTCGCCGGTCAACCGCGCGCTGTCCGCCGTGCATCCGAAGTTCGGGACGCCGTGGGTGGCCACCGTCGGTACCGGCCTGGTCGCCGCGCTGCTCTGTTTCGTCGACCCGAAACTGCTGCTGGTGGTGACGAGCACGTCGATCGTGGCGGTCTACGCGGCGCTGTGTCTCGGCGCGATCGTCGGCAGGCGCACCGGCGCCACCGCGCACGCCGAGTACCGGATGCCGTGGTTCCCGGTCGCGCCGGTGCTGGCGCTGGCCGTGCTGGCGTTCGTCGTCTACCAGAACCTGCTCGACCCGGCGGTGGGACGGCCGAGCCTGATCGTCACCGCCTGCGTCACCCTGCTTTCGATCGCGTACTACCTCCTGGTGCTGAGGCGGAAAGGCGGCTGGAAACTGGCCGATGTCACCGAAGAGAAGGCCGAGGAGCCCGCTTGATCAGGTGTACTCCGCGATCTCCACGCCGTACGTACCCGGTTCGAGCGCCTCGAAGATGTGCGGGATGTCGCCGGGATAGCAGATGTAGTCACCGGGCAGCAGTTCCACCGGATCGTCCTGCGGCCCGACCCTGGCCCGCCCGGCGCTGAGGATCATGTGCTCGACGATGCCGCTCATGTGCGGATCCGAAAGCCGCGGCTTTCCGGGCTCGGCGCGAATCAGGTAGACGTCGCGCCGGGCGCCGGGCGGACAGGAACTGAGCAGTGTGCACGCGTAGTCGGCGTGTTCGGCGAACACCGTCGGCCCGCTGCCCGACCGGATGACCTGCACACGGGGGCGTTCGGGCTCGACCACCCGGGAGAAGGGCACATCGAGCGCGACGCACAACGCCCAGATCGTCTCGACGCTCGGGTTGCCGGCCCCGGACTCCAGTTGGGAGAGCGTGGACTTGGCGATGCCGGCGCGTCTGGCGACCTCGGTGAGGGACAACCCGGTGCGGGCGCGTTCCCGGCGCAGGGACGTGGCGATGACGTCCAGTGGGGCGCCGTCGGACGCGGTCGGGGACATGCGTTCGCTCCATCGGTCGATGTGTTCGCCTTGACGAACACGGGGGGTTCGTTCATTGTATGACGCTATGCGTTCGATATGGCGAACAACCACTCGTGTCCTGGGGCGCGATCTTCTCCGTGACATCGGGCTGGTCTGCCTCGCCGACACCATTGTCGGCATCTCCTACGGTGCGATCGCGGTGGGCTCCGGCTTCCCGATCTGGGCGCCGATGCTGCTTTCGGTGCTGGTCTTCGCAGGCGCCTCGCAGTTCATGTTCGTCGGCATCATCGCCGCCGGCGGCAGCCCGGTGGCGGCCGTGGCGGCGGGTCTGCTCGCCAACGCGCGGCATCTGCCGTTCGGCTTCGCGATCGGCGACGTCCTCGGCGAGCGGTGGTCGTCGAGGATCGTGGGCAGTCATTTGATGATCGACGAATCGGTCGCGTTCGCGCTGGCCCAGCGCGACGAACAGCGGCGCCGGGCGGCGTACTGGGTGTGCGGGATCGGGTTGTTCGTGTGCTGGAACGTCGGCGTTCTCGCCGGGGCGTACGCCGGGACCGCGATCAGCGACACCGACGCCTTCGGCCTCGACGCGGCCTTCCCGGCCGTCCTGCTCGCGCTGGTCCTGCCGTCGCTGCGTGATCGTGCCGCCCGGCTGCCGGTGCTCGTCGGCGTGGCCGTCGCGCTGGGCACGACGCCGTTCCTGCCCGCCGGGCTGCCGGTGTTGCTCGCACTGGTCGGCGTGCTGGCCGGGGTGGCCGCGAAGGAACCCGCCGATCGCGAACCCGAGGGAGTGCACTGATGGACCCGCTGGACCTGATCATCGCCGGCGGCGTGCTCGCTGCCGGGACCTTCGCCTTCCGATTCGCCGGGCCGGTGCTGAAGGCGCGGTTCACCGTGTCGCCCAAGGCCGAAAAACTGATGGCGCGTTCGGCCGTCGTGCTGCTGGCCGCGCTGGTCGCGGTCGCCGCGCTCACCGAAGGCCACGAGTTCGCCGGATACGCCCGCCCCGCCGGGGTCCTGGTCGGCGGTGTGCTCGCCTGGCGCAAGGCGCCGTTCGCGCTGGTCGTCGTGGCGGCCGCCGCGACCGCCGCCCTGCTGCGGCTGGCCGGGGTCCCCTGACCTGGCCGTTCCCTGGGGCGCCTAAGCTGGGGGGAAGGTCTTTCGGGAGGTCGGGTGGCGATCGCGACGGGGGCACGGCCGGTGGTCGGCGTGCTCGCACTGCAGGGCGACGTGCGTGAGCACGCGGCGATGGTGGAACGCGCCGGCGCGCGAGCGCTGCCGGTCCGCCGCGCGAACGAACTGTCCGAAGTGGACGGTCTGGTGCTGCCGGGCGGCGAATCGACGACCATGTCGAGGCTGCTGGAAACCTTCGAACTGCTGGAGCCGCTGCGCGAGCGCATCGCGGACGGCATGCCCGCGTTCGGCTCCTGCGCCGGGATGATCCTGCTCGCCCGCCAAGCCCTCGACGGGCGGCCTGACCAGCGGCAACTCGGCGGACTCGACGTCGTCGTCCGGCGCAACGCGTTCGGGCGGCAGGTGGACTCCTTCGAAGCCGACCTCGACTTCACCGGCGTCGGCGGCGGACCGGTGCACGCCGTGTTCATCCGTGCCCCGTGGGTCGAAAAGGCGGGCGACGGGGTCGAGGTACTCGCCAGTGTCCCCGAAATGCCGGGCTTCCACGACGCGGCCGCTAGGATCGTCGCGGTCCGGCAGGGGGCGGTACTCGCCACGTCGTTCCACCCCGAACTCACCGGGGACGAACGTGTGCACAGGCTGTTCGTCGACCTCGTGCGGCAGGCTTAAGCAAAACCGACACTGTGCTCAGCGGCGGGCACGGGAGTAGATGGAGGAGAGATGAGCGGCCACTCCAAGTGGGCCACCACGAAGCACAAGAAGGCCAACCTGGACGCGAAGCGCGGCAAGCTCTTCGCCAGGTTGATCAAGAACATCGAGGTGGCGGCCCGGACCGGCGGTGGCGACCCGGACGGCAACCCGACGCTCTACGACGCCATCCAGAAGGCCAAGAAGAACTCGGTCCCGCAGGACAACATCGAGCGCGCCCGCAAACGCGGCGCCGGTGAAGAGGCCGGTGGCGCCGACTGGCAGACCATCACCTACGAAGGCTACGGCCCGAACGGTGTGGCCGTGCTGATCGAATGCCTCACCGACAACAAGAACCGTGCCGCCATGGAGGTGCGGACCGCGCTCACCCGGAACAACGGCTCGCTCGCCGACCCGGGTTCGGTCGCCTACATGTTCAACCGCAAGGGCGTCGTGATCATGCCCAAAGGTGACGCCGGCGAGGACGACGTCCTCATGGCCGTGCTCGACGCGGGCGCGGAAGAGGTGAACGACCTCGACGAGAACTTCGAGATCGTCGCCGAGGCCACCGACCTCGTCCCGGTCCGGAAAGCTTTGCAGGAGGCCGGTTTCGAGTACGAGTCCGCGGACCTCACATTTCTGCCGTCGGTCAGCGTCCCGCTGGACGTCGAAGGCGCAAAGAAGGTCTTCAAGCTCATCGACGCGCTCGAGGATTGTGACGACGTGCAGAACGTGTACGCGAACTTCGACGTATCAGACGAGGTCATGGCCGAGGTTGGTTGACGGTTGTTCGCGCTGCGTCGGATTCCGTGTGTCGGACGAGGTCGTGGCCGAGGTCGGCTGATCGGTTTTCCCGTCGTACCGCGGGAATCGGTCCCGGGACTAGGTGTGAGCGCTCGCGTGGGGCACAATGTCGCGCGTGACGACCTCTGAAGCCGACGCCCTCACCGCCGAAGAAACCGATCTCCTCCAGTGGATCGAGTCGCAGGCGAGGGCGAGAGGGAACGCGGTCGTCGCGGTCGAGGGCGACGAGGAGGAAACGGCCTTCTGCTTCACCGCGTGCGCCTGGGCGTTGCACAACGTCGCGGAAGCGGTCGTGATCGGACTGCCCGAGCACATGGGCCCCGTCCTGCTCGACGCCTACGTCGACCGCGCGGCCGCCGGTGAGATCTTCGAGGTCGGCAGGCGCTACGACGATTTCTTCGAGGGCGCGCCGGTGGTCTTCGAACGGGTCGCGAAGGGGCACTATCCCGAATACTTCGGGAGCGCGTTCCTGATCTACCCGGACGGGGATTTCCCGGCGCTGCAAATGATCGTCGCCACGCCGGACGGGCACTTCCCGTGGCATCCGGACGCGCCCGAGGGCTTCGCGCGATACCAGCCGGTGCTGACCGAATCCGGTGACCCGGAGAGCTGGACGCCGGGCGTCGACGGTCCTTGAGCCGCTGCTGAGCGTGCTGTTCGTAAATCCGTGAAGGCCTCCTTAAGAGACCCAGAGTCCCTCAAGGAGGCCTTCACGGAAACGGCCGAAGTACAGGAAAGCCCCCTTCACGGCGCTAGGCGCAAGGAAGGGGCCTTCATGTACCTCGGGCAAGGGCGCACAAGTCCCAGGCTCACTCGAGCTCCAGCCACGGCGCCAGATCCTCCGTCGCCTCCGGCCATTCAGCGGCCAGTGCCGCCGCGGAGCGAAACTCGACGCAGTCGTCCGTGTAGGGCGGCACCACCACCGTCCCGGCCAGGCTCCACTCGCCGGTGCTCACCGACGCCTGCCAGACCCCGGCGGGCACCCCCACCTGCGGCCGCTGACCGGCCGCGACGTCCGGCCCCAGCACCGGCCGCGAGATCCGCCCGTCCGGGAACAGCAGCAGCATCCGCACCGGTGCTCCGGCATGGTGGGCGTAGATCTCCAGCCGGTCCAGCCGGTGCGGCGCCGAGGTTTCCGGGGGAACGAGCAGGTAATAGATGGCGGAAGCGGTTTCGTCGCGCCAGCTCTGAGACCAGCGGCCACCTTCCACGGGCAGCGGCTGGAGATCCAGATGAGCGGTGAACTCGTCGAAGCTCGGCATGTCCTCATCCTGCCCGCCCACGGCTCCGGGTAGCCTCAGCCTCGAACTGATGTTCGCTGGAGCGGCGGAGGGAAACGCGTGCGGGTACTCGGGGTCGACCCCGGTTTGACCAGGTG
This sequence comes from Amycolatopsis sp. QT-25, assembly GCF_029369745.1. Lineage (NCBI taxonomy): Bacteria > Bacillati > Actinomycetota > Actinomycetes > Pseudonocardiales > Pseudonocardiaceae > Amycolatopsis > Amycolatopsis sp. QT-25. Next base: position 4,638,590 of record NZ_CP120210.1, on the reverse strand, counting down.
TGGGCTCGGAGTGGTCGACGGCGGCACGGGCCGCACCGTCCGCGCCGTGGCCGTGGACGTCGTGCGCACCCCGCCGGACGCCGAGCTGTCCGTGCGCCTGCTGGGGATCTCCGACGCCGCGGAGCGGTGGATGGATCGCTACCAGCCCGACGCCATCGCGGTGGAACGCGTTTTCGCGCAGCACAACGTGCGCACCGCGATGGGCACCGCGCAGGCGGGCGGGGTCGTCGCGCTCGCCGCGGCCAAACGGGGGCTGCCCGTCGTGTTCCACACCCCGAGTGAGGTCAAGGCCGCCGTCACGGGCTCCGGCCGCGCGGACAAGGCGCAGGTCACCGGTATGGTCATGCGGCTGCTCGGCCTCGAGGTCAAACCGCATCCGGCGGACGCCGCGGACGCGCTCGCGCTCGCCATCTGCCATCTGTGGCGCGAACCGATGCGTGTCCGGCTCGCCGAAGCCGAGGCCAGGGCCGCCGAGATCGCCAAGAACCACAAGGCCAGGCTCGCCGCCGCGGCCAGACAAGCCAAAACGCAGGGAGCGGCTCGATGATCTCCTCGGTACGCGGTGAAATCCTCTCCATCGGTCTCGACCACGTCGTGATCGAGGTCGGGGGAGTGGGCTTCGCCGTGCAGGCCACACCCGCCACCCTCGCGACGCTGCGCCGCGGCGAGGAGGCGAGGCTGCACACCGCGCTCGTGGTCCGCGAGGATTCCTTGACGCTGTTCGGCTTCGCCGACGCCGACGCCCGCGAACTGTTCGGCCTGCTGCAGACGGTCTCCGGGATCGGGCCACGCCTCGCGCTCGCCACACTGGCCGTCCTCGATCCCGACAAACTGCGCTCCGCGCTGGTCGAAGGCAACATCACCGTGCTCACCCAGGTGCCCGGCATCGGCCGCAAGGGCGCCGAGCGGCTCACCCTCGAACTGCGCGACAAGGTCACCGCGCTCGCCGGCCCGACCGACGGCACACCGGCGGTGGTCGCACCCGGCGCGCTGCGAGGGGAGGTCGTCGAAGCGCTCGCCGGCCTCGGCTTCCCGGCCAAGCAGGCCGAACTGGCCGTCGACAAGGTGCTCGGCGAAGGCGAAGGCCACACGACGGCTTCCGTGTTGCGCGCCGCGTTGGCAGGCCTCGGGCGGAAGCGGTAGCGGCGCCACATGGACTATGAAGCCGTGACGGATTTCGACGCCGACGACGAGACGCTTTCGGCGTTGCCGCAGACCGGCGAACGCGAGGTCGAGACCACGCTGCGCCCCCGCAAGCTGGACGAGTTCGTCGGCCAGCCGCGGGTGCGCGAACAGCTCGAACTCGTTCTGGAAAGCGCGCGCCGCCGGGGGGTCCCGCCGGATCACGTCCTGCTCTCCGGCCCGCCGGGACTGGGCAAGACGAGTATGGCGATGATCGTCGCCGCCGAACTCGACGCCGCCATCCGGATCACCTCCGGACCGGCGCTGGAACGCGCGGGCGATCTGGCCGCGATGCTGTCCAACCTGGCGCCCGGTGACGTCCTGTTCATCGACGAGATCCATCGCATCGCCCGCCCCGCCGAGGAGATGCTGTACCTCGCGATGGAGGACTTCCGCGTCGACGTCGTCGTCGGCAAGGGGCCCGGCGCCACCAGCATCCCGCTGGAAATCGCGCCGTTCACCCTGGTCGGAGCCACGACCAGGTCCGGTTCGCTGACCGGCCCGCTGCGCGACCGGTTCGGTTTCACCGGGCAGATGGAGTTCTACAGCGACAGCGAACTGGAACTCGTCGCCCGCCGCGCCGCCACGATCCTCGACATCGACATCGACCGGGACGGCTGCGCGGAGATCGCCCGGCGCTCCCGCGGCACACCTCGTATCGCGAACCGGCTCCTGCGCCGGGTGCGCGACTACGCCGAGGTCCGGGCCGACGGCAAGGTCACGCGCAAGATCGCGCGTGCCGCGCTGAAGGTCTACGACGTCGACGAACTCGGTCTCGACAGGCTCGACCGCGCGGTGCTGACCGCGCTGGTCCGCTCCTTCGGCGGCGGCCCGGTCGGCGTGTCCACCCTGGCCGTCGCGGTGGGGGAAGAACCGACCACCGTCGAAGAGGTGTGTGAGCCTTACCTGGTCCGCGCCGGTATGCTCGCCCGCACTCCTCGCGGCCGGGTCGCCACAGCGGCCGCCTGGGAACACCTCGGCCTGCCGGCCCCGGCCGGTGCCACTCGTGGCGAGCAGGGCGGACCGAACCTGTTCGACCAGGACTGACCGGGCCGTCCACGCGGCCAGGGGCCCGTGGAGACGACGGGTGGTGGTGGAGTTTCCGCTGGCGCCTGGCACACTCGGAGAGAGCACACCCCGCCAAACCGGACAAAACAGCGCACCGCGCGGCGTCCGCTCGAAATGGAGAATCATGAACCAGTTATTGCTGCCGCTGCTCCTGATGCTCGTTGTGGCGATTCCGCTCGTCATGGGCACCCGTAAGCAGAAGAAGGCGGCGGCAGCGCAGCAGGAGCTGCTCTCGAGCCTGGCTCCCGGTGACCGGGTGATGACCACCTCCGGTCTCTACGCCTCTGTCGCCGACGCTTCCGCCGACACCACGATCGACCTCGAGATCGCCCCCGGTGTCGTGACCACCTGGCTGCGTCAGGCCGTCCGCGAGAAGGTCGAGCCGGTCGTCGAGACCGACGTAGACGACGCTGACGCGATCGACGACGAAGCCGTCGTCGAGAAGCCGGTCGTCGAGTCGAAGGACGACGAGCGCGTCGAGGAGAAGTCGGGCGCGCAGATCGCTCCTCCGCTGGAGCACGGCAAGAAGTAGCGGTTGTAAGGCCATCCCCGACACCAGACTTTCGTAGGTGCGGGGCCAACGCCGGGCTCACGCAGCACCGAGTAGTGTCTCGGTGCTGCGTGCGTGTCCGCCGTCATAGTCGTGCCCGTTCACCGGGCGCCGTCGTCGGGGCAGGTTCGCGGTACCACCGGACTCCCGTCCGGTGCGTGAACAGCCAAGTCCATTGGGGAACACCCAGTCCGTCCGAGGAGACCGAAGCACAGTGGCCGCACCGGCCGGGCATCTCCGCCCGGGACGCTATCTCGCCTTCTTCGCCCTGATCGTGGTGGCGCTGTACGCCCTGGTGTTCTTCACCGGTAGCGGCAAGCCGACGCCGAAGCTCGGTATCGATCTGCAGGGCGGCACGAGGGTCACCCTCACCGCCCGTAATCCCGACGGCGGCGACCCCCCGCGAGAGTCCCTCGAACAGGCCCGCTCGATCATCGAGCGCCGGGTCAACGGAATCGGCGTCAGCGGCACCGAGGTCATCCTCGACGGCAGCAACGTCGTCATCACCGTCCCCGGTGAGCAGGGCGACCAGGCCAAGTCCCTGGGCAAGACCGCGAAGCTGGGCTTCCGGAAGGTCGTGACGTCGCAGCCGGTGACCCCGGTCCCGCAGCCGTCGGCCCCGCCCGCTTCGGCGCCGCCCACGTCGTCGGGTGCCCCCGGCGCGAGCGCTCCGCCGAGCAGCCCGGCCAACGGCGGCGGTGGCGCCGTCGGCGCGCCGCCGCAGCAGCAACCGGACGAGAACGCGGACGAGAAGACCAAGAAGGAGATCGAGGAGGCCCGGAGCCTCCGGCAGAACCCCGATCTGTTGTCGACGGACCAGGCGAAGCAGGCCGCCGCGGTCGAAAAGGCCTTCGCGGCGCTCAACTGCGACCCCAAGATCTCGGACCCGCTGGTCGGTAACGACCTCACCGACAAACCGTTGGTCGCCTGCGGTGACAAGAACACCATGAAGTACTTGCTGGAGCCGGAGTTCCTCCCCGGAACCGAGATCTCCGACGCCTCTTCCGGTTACGACACCCAGAACTCCCAGTGGGTCGTCAACCTGAACTTCAAGGGTGAAGGTTCCCGGATCTGGGGCGACTTCACTTCGAAGAACGTCCAGAAGCAGGCCGCGTTCGTCCTCGACACGCAGGTCGTCTCCGCGCCGACCATCCAGGCCGCGATCCTCGGCGGTCAGACGCAGATCACCGGCCGATTCAGCCAGACCGAGGCGAAGGACCTGGCGGATGTGCTGAAGTACGGTTCGCTGCCGCTGTCGTTCGAGTCCTCGGACGCGACCACGGTGTCCGCGACGCTGGGTCTCGCGTCGCTGCAGGCGGGCCTCCTCGCCGGCGGTATCGGCCTGCTGGCCGTGTTCGTCTACTGCATGTTCTATTACCGGCTGCTCGGCCTGCTGACGATTCTGTCGCTCGGTTTGTCGTTCGCGATCGTGTACGGCGTCCTGGTGCTGCTGGGGCGGTGGATCGGGTACACCCTCGACCTCGCGGGCGTGGCGGGCCTGATCATCGCGATCGGTATCACCGCGGACTCGTTCGTCATCTACTTCGAACGGTTGAAGGACGAAATCCGCGAAGGCAGATCCTTCCGATCCGCGGTCCCGCGCGGCTGGTCTCGGGCCCAGCGCACGATTCTCGCGGCGGACGCGGTCAGCTTCCTCGCCGCGGCGGTCCTCTACCTGCTGGCCGTCGGTGACGTGAAGGGCTTCGCGTTCACCCTCGGCATGTCGACGGTGCTCGACCTCGTCGTGGTCTACCTCGTGACGCATCCGCTGGTCGCGATGGTCTCCCGGTCGAAGTCGAAGTTCCTGTCCAATCCCAAGAACCTCGGCCTCGGCGCCGTGCAGCAGCTGGGCTCGGAGCGCAAGGCGGCCCGTCCCGCCACCGGTCGCCCGAACGTCAAGGAGGCGTGACCGTGGTCGACGAGAAGAACACCACCGAGAACAAGCACGAGAGCGTCTTCCACCGCCTGTACGTGGGCAGCGGCGTCTTCAACGTCGTCGGCGCCCGCAAGCGCTGGTATCTCTTCTTCGGTGCGCTTGTACTGGTGTGCATCGCGTCGATGGGGATCAAGGGGTTCAACTTCGGCATCGACTTCGAAGGCGGCACCCAGATTCAGATGCCCGCCAACGGCAAGAGCGGGCAGATCACCGAAGAGCGGGCCAAAGAGGTCTTCGCCTCCGCGCTGGGCAAGCCCGCCGACGAGGCACAGAAGGTCGGCAGCGGCGTCTCGTCCACCATTCAGCTCCGGTCGGACACCTTGGACTCGGCCCAGGTCGCCAAGGTGAAGCAGGCCCTGTTCCAGGAACTGGGCCCCATCGGGACCTCCGGCCAGCCCAGCGTCCAGGCGATCAGTGACAGCGCGGTGAGCGCGTCCTGGGGCGGGGAGATCTCTCGGCAGGCGCTGATCGCGCTCGGGGTCTTCCTGCTGGCGGTCACGTTGTTCCTGGCGTTGTACTTCGACCCCCGGATGGCGGCCGCGGCACTGGTCACCCTGCTGAACGACATCGTGGTGACGGCGGGTGTGTACTCGCTGATCGGTTTCGAGGTCACGCCGGCGACGGTGATCGGTCTGCTGACCATCCTCGGGTTCTCGCTGTACGACACGGTGGTGGTGTTCGACAAGGTCCGCGAGAACACCCGCGGCCTGCTCGGCCTGACCCGCCGGACCTACGCGGAAGCGGCGAACCTGGCGTTGAACCAGACGCTGATGCGTTCGTTCAACACCTCGTTGATCGCGGCGCTGCCGATCCTCGGGCTGCTGGTGATCGGCTACCTCCTGCTCGGTTCCGGCACCCTGCAGGAGCTCGCGCTCGTGCAGCTCACCGGCACCGTGGTCGGCGTGCTGTCGTCGGTCGCGCTGGCGACCCCGCTGCTGGTCGACTTCAAGATGCGTGACCCGAAGTACCGGCAGCAGGCCGATCGGGTCGCCTCGCGACGCGCGAACCAGGCCCGCAAGGCCGCCGCCGAACGCGATGACGACTTCGACCCGGCCGACGAGGACTCCCTGGCCGCCGAGCTCCGCAAGGAGAAGGCGTACGCCGCCGCGGCGAGTGTCCCCGCCCGGAACCAAAAGGCCCACAAGGGCCGTCCGTCGGGCAAGCGCAAGCGGTAGAACCGGCTTTCAAGCGCTATGAAGGGACCTTTCCTTGCAAAATTTGCAAGGAAAGGTCCCTTCATAGCGACCGGTCACGAACACAGGCGAGTTCGAGAGCAGGGAAGTACATGGAGCTGGACAACGCACTCGACCTGATCGCCGAGGTGCCGGACTTCCCGGAACCCGGCGTGCTGTTCCGGGACCTGAGTCCGCTGTTCGCCGACGCGGCGGGCTTCAAGGCCGTCATCGACGCGCTGGCCGCCACCGTCGATCCCGACGCCGACCTGCTGGCAGGAGTGGAAGCGCGCGGGTTCCTGCTCGCCGCCGCCGTCGGCTACTCCCGCGGTCTCGGTGTCGCCTTGATTCGCAAGCCCGGCAAGCTGCCGCGTGTCGCGGGCCGGGTCGGGTACAAGCTGGAGTACGGCACCGCGGCCGTCGAACTCCCCGAAGGTGTCGTCGCGCCCGGTCAGCGTGTCGCGGTCCTCGACGACGTGCTCGCCACCGGCGGCACGGTCGCGGCCACCTGCGAACTGCTGGAGGAGGCGAAGGCGCAGGTCACCGGGGTTTCGGTGGTCATGGAACTCGCCGCGCTCAGCGGTCGTTCCGTGCTCGACGGGCGTCGTGTGGAGGCTCTCCGGGTGTGTTGAGCGGGCATCCCCCGTGTGCCGCGAGGCGGAGCGGCTACGCTTGACGTCCGAAGGCCGCACGAAGCGCAGGAGGTGCGGGTGAGCCAAGAGCTCGATGCCGCGGTGTCCTCGAAGGACGGCACCGAGCAGAACGGTGCGACGCGACAGGGGGCCGCGCCGACACCGTCCGCGACGCGCCGCGTCCGTGCCCGGCTCGCCCGGCGGATCACCGCGCAGCGCGCCGCGCCGGTCAAGCAGGTACTCGAACCGCTCGCCGTCATCCACCGCGAGCTGCATCCGAACGCCGATCTCGCGCAGCTCCAGCGCGCCTACGACGTCGCCGAAGAACTCCATCGGGAGCAGCGGCGCAAGTCCGGCGACCCGTACATCACGCATCCGCTCGCGGTCGCGACCATCCTCGCCGAACTCGGCATGGACACCACGACGCTGGTCGCCGCGCTGCTGCACGACACCGTCGAAGACACCGGCTACTCGCTGGAGAGCCTGAAAGCGGACTTCGGCGAGAAGGTCGGCGAGCTCGTCGACGGCGTCACCAAATTGGACAAGGTCAAGCTCGGCACGGCGGCCGAGGCCGAAACCATCCGCAAGATGGTCATCGCGATGGCGCGGGATCCGCGCGTCCTGGTCATCAAGCTGGCCGACCGGCTGCACAACATGCGCACGATGCGCTTCCTGCCGCCCGAGAAGCAGGCCCGCAAGGCGCGCGAAACTCTCGAGGTCCTCGCCCCGCTGGCGCACCGGCTCGGCATGGCGACGGTCAAATGGGAGCTGGAGGATCTGGCGTTCGCCATCCTGCAGCCGAAGAAGTACGACGAGATCGTCCGCCTGGTCGCCGATCGCGCGCCTTCGCGCGACACGTACCTGCGTTCGGTGATCACCGAACTGACCGGCAACCTCGAAGGCTCGCGGATCACCGCCAAGGTCGAGGGCAGGCCGAAGCACTACTACTCGATCCACCAGAAGATGATCGTCCGCGGGCGCGACCTGGACGACATCCACGACCTGGTGGGCGTGCGGATCCTGGTCGAGGACGTCCGCGACTGCTACGCCGCGATGGGTGTCGTCCACGCGCTGTGGCAGCCGGTCCCCGGCCGGTTCAAGGACTACATCGCGCAGCCGCGGTTCGGCGTCTACCAGTCGTTGCACACCACGGTGATCGGGCCGGACGGCAAACCGCTGGAAGTCCAGATCCGCACCTACGAGATGCACCGCACCGCCGAGTACGGCATCGCCGCGCACTGGCGGTACAAGGAGACCAAGGGCACCCACAACGGGAACGCCGTGGACGTCGACGAGATGGCGTGGATGCGCCAGCTCCTCGACTGGCAGCGTGAAGCCGCGGACCCGGGCGACTTCCTCGAGTCACTGCGCTACGAGCTCGCGTCGCGCGAGATCTTCGTGTTCACGCCCAAGGGTGACGTGATCACGCTGCCGGTCGATTCGACGCCGGTCGACTTCGCCTACGCCGTGCACACCGAGGTCGGGCACCGCTGCATCGGCGCCCGCGTCAACGGCAGGCTCGTCGCGCTCGAACGCAAGCTGGAGAACGGCGAGGTCATCGAGATCTTCACCTCGAAGGCCGAAACGGCGGGGCCGAGCCGTGACTGGCTTCAGTTCGCCGGCTCGCCCAAGGCCCGCGCGAAGATCCGGCAGTGGTTCGCCAAGGAACGCCGCGACGAGGCGATCGAAGGCGGCAAGGAGGCCATCACCAAGGAGGTCCGCAAGGTCGGCCTCCCGATCCAGCGGCTGGTCTCCGCCGAGTCGATGGGCGCGGTCGCCACCGAACTCCGGCATCCCGACATCAGCTCGCTCTACGCCGCCGTCGGCGAGGGGCACACCAGCGCGAAGCACGTCGTGCAGCGTCTGGTCGCGCTCATCGGCGGCGTCGACGAGGCGGAGGAGGAGCTCGCCGAGCGCGCGACGCCGTCCACCGTCACCCGCCGCCGCGGCTCGAACGACGTCGGTGTCGTGGTGAAGGGTGCCAGCGACGTCTGGGCCAAACTCGCCCGTTGCTGCACGCCGGTGCCCGGCGACGAGATCCTCGGTTTCGTCACCCGCGGCGGCGGTGTCAGCGTGCACCGAACGGATTGCACCAACGCCGACGACCTGACCGCGCAGCCCGAACGGCTGGTCGAGGTGGAATGGGCGCCTTCGGCGTCTTCGGTGTTCCTGGTCGCGATCCAGGTCGAGGCGCTGGACCGGCACCGGCTGCTCTCGGACGTCACCAAGGTGCTCGCGGACGAGAAGGTCAACATCCTGTCCGCGTCGGTGACGACGTCACGCGACCGGGTCGCGGTCAGCCGGTTCTCGTTCGAGATGGGCGACCCGAAGCACCTCGGCCACGTGCTGAAGGTGGTCCGGGGCGTGGAGGGCGTTTACGACGTGTATCGGGTCACTTCGGCTTCGTGATCGTCCGTGTCATCCGGTTAGGTTCGGAAGATGACTGACGGGTTCGAGGTCACCCGCGACGGCGAGGTCGCGCGGCTGACGTTCACCAGGCCGGAAAAGATGAACGCGATCACCTACGGGATGTGGTCGGCGATCCCGGACGTGGTGGCGCGGGTGGACGCGGATCCGGCGATCAAGGTCCTCGTGCTGACCGGCGCGGGCGCGCATTTCTCGGCGGGCGCGGACATCAGCGAATTCCGGGACCTGCGGTCCACCGCCGAGGCGGCCGAGACCTACGACAAGGCCGTCGATGGTGCCGTGGCGGCGCTGACCGCGTCACGGAAGCCGACGGTGGCGATGATCAAGGGGAACTGCATCGGCGGCGGTTGTCAGATCTCGGTCGCCTGTGACTTCCGGTTCGCCGCCGAGGGGGCACGCTTCGGCATCACGCCGGCGAAGCTCGGGATCGTCTACCACTTCGCTTCGACACGGCAGCTGGTCTCCTTGGTCGGCCCCGCGCACGCGAAGTACTTCCTGCTCTCGGGCGAACTCGTCGACGCGCGGAGGGCACGGGAAATCGGGTTGCTCAACGACGTGTTCCCCGTCGGTGAACTGGCGGCCTCGACGGCGAAGTTCGTCGAAACGCTGGCTTCGCGCTCGCAGGCGTCGGTGCGCGGGATGAACCGGATCATCGAGAAGATCGTTGCGGGACAAGAGGAATCGGACGCCGAAGTGGACGAGATCCGGCTCGGTGCCTTGCACGGCGAGGACTACGCCGAGGGCGTGGCCGCGTTCCTGGCGCGGCGGCCGCCGAAGTTCACCTACCGCTGAGGTCCGCTTTCATCGAGGAGTACGAGAATTCACGGTATCGCGGTGAAATGGCCATGGCCCAACGCGCCCGCCCGGTCTTCCGACCGGGCGGGCGCGCCGTGAGCTCCGGTTTCACGTCAGGCGTTGACCGTGACGCCGGTGAACTTGACCTCGGTGTTGGGCGGGCCGGTGCCGTCGCCGTTGCCGGCCTGCGTGTTCGCGCCCGCCTTGGCGACCTTGTCGAGCACCTTCAGGCCTTCGTCGGAGATGCTGCCGAAGACCGAGTACTCGGCGGGCAGTTCGGCCTCGCCGTAGACCATGAAGAACTGGCTTCCACCGGAGTTCGGCTGCTGCGTCTTCGCCATCGCGAGGATGCCGCGGCCGTACTTGATCTCCTTGAACGCCTCGTCCGGCATGGTGTAGCCCGGGCCGCCCATGCCGCTGGCCTCGGGGTCGCCGCACTGCAGCATCTGCAGGCCGGAGGTGCCGAGCCGGTGGCACTTGGAGTCGGTGAAGTAGCCCTGCTGCGAAAGGCTGATGAAGCTCTGCACGGCGCACGGGGCGAGTGCCCGGTCCAGCGTCAGCGGGATGTCGCCCGCGGTGCTCTTCAGCACGACGTTCACCGTGCCGTTCGAAGAGACGTCCTTGCCTTCCGGCTTGTTCACCTTCTTCGAAGCCGGCTTGGCGGAGTCGTCCTTGTAATCGCAGGCCACCGGGTTCGCCAGCGGCGTCGGCCGCTTCGGCAGCGGAGCGCGCTCCGTGGGGATGGTGACCTCGGGGGTCGGAGGAGCCGAGCTCGGGGAAGCGTCGGAGGCGGCATCGTCACCACTGTTACTGCTGACGATCCACCACACCGCGCCCGCCACGATGGCGACGACACCGACGACCGCCACCGAGCCGACGATCCTGCGCCGCTTGGCCTTTTCGGCCCGTCGCACGATCTGTCGCTCGAGCTTGCGCTTCGCGGCTTCGCGGCGCTGCTGGTTGGTCGGCACCCGCCCTCCCGGTTTCCACTCGATGTTCACACGTCTGAGGTGGGGGAAGTCTATGGGCACAGGCTGTGAGACCCCCGTACAGGGGCCGCTAGGCTTACTTGATCGTGATCAGGACCATCCTGTCACCCGTTCGACGGAAGTTCTGAGGAGGCGTTTCGTGCTGGTCGTCGGTTTTCCGGCAGGCCCCCTCGAAGCCAACTGCTACCTGCTCGCCCCTGGCGGCGGCGGTGAGTGCGTGATCGTCGATCCCGGTGAGGACGTCGCCGAGCCGATCGAGGCCGCGCTCGCCGCGCACGGCCTGACGCCGGTCGCGATGCTCGCCACCCACGGCCATCCGGATCACGTCGCTTCGGCGGCCGAGGTCGGCGCGCTCCACGGGATACCTCTCCATCTGCACGAGGCGGACCGGCCACTGCTCGGTCGGGACGCCGGGGAACGGAAGGACGGGATCGTGCCACTCGCCGATGGCCCGCTCAGGCTGGCCGGACTGGAGATCACGGTGTCCCGCACCCCGGGGCACACCGCCGGTTCGGTGGTCTTCGGGCTGACTTCCGCCGAGGGTGGCCGCATCGCGCTCACCGGGGACAGCCTGTTCGCCGGTTCGATCGGCCGGTCCTCCGGCGAGGGCGACGAACTCGTGCGGTCACTCGGCGCCAAGGTGATGACGTTGCCCGACGACACCGTGGTCCTGCCGGGGCACGGTCCGGCCACCACGATCGGGCAGGAGCGGGCGGGCAACCCGTTCCTCGCCGGGAGGGGCGTGTGATGGCGGAGCCGACCGGGATCCCGGAGACCCCCGAACGTCTCCCGCTGTTCCACGACGACCCGGAACTGCGTCGCAGGCGCGGCTGTTCCAGCATCGCCGGTGTCGTGATCTTCGCGGCCGCGTTCGGCGGGATCGCCGGACTGATCGGGGGTGAGCTCGCCGGGCTCGTGGTCGCCGGAGTGATCGCGGTACCGCTGCTCTACGTCATGTTCTACAACCTGCGCCGCCGAGTCTGGCTCGAAGGCGGGACGCTCATCGTGCGGACCTGGGGGGTGCGGCGGATCGATCTCACCGCGGCCGAGCGCCTCGACCTGGTGATCAGCGACGTGCGCGGCACCCGGACGGTCAGCCTGCTGGTGAACGCGGGCAAACGCCGCAAGGTCGCGAAGGTCGACATGGCCGTGTACTCCGGCGCGGGCGGCCGGGAGCTGGGCATCCTGCAACTGCGCAAGCTGGCGAACGCGCTGCTGAACAACACCGAGGCGAACGGCCTGGTGTTCTCGGAACTGCTGGTGGCGCAGCTGAAGTCGGAGGCGCGCGGGGACGCGGCGGCGGAACGGCCGCTCTACCGGCTCGCCTCGGCGGCGCCCAGCGGGAAGTACATCCAGCGGTTCGCGATGGAAGCGGTGAGCCGGTTCGTGGCGACGCTGGACTGAGTGGTGGGTCTCGTCGGGTCGCTTGTCCGGAAGTCATGGGGGCGCATGGCCTCGGGACGGCGGTGACTACAGGGACTCTTGTGGCTCCCGTGAGGCGATCAGGGCGGCCAGCACGGTGGTCACCGGGACCGCCGCGACGATCCCGACGCTCCCGGCCAGTGTCCGCACGATCTCCTGCGCGATGTTCTCCGCGCCGAGGACCGAGCCGAGTCCGACGCCGGAAAGCGACGTGTACAGCAATACCGGCAGCGCCGCCCCGGCGTAGGCCATCACGAGGGTGTTGACCGCCGAGCCGACGTGGTCACGACCGATCCGCAGGCCCGCGCCGTAGAGCTCGCGCCAGCCGAGCGACGGGTTCGCTCGCCGAAGTTCCCACACCGCGCTCGTCTGCGTCACCGTGACGTCGTCCAGCACGCCGAGCGCGCCGATCACGACACCCGCCAGCAGCAGCCCCCGCGCGTCGATCCCGTGCCCGAGCGAACCGATCAGCTGCGAAGTGCTGTCGTCCAGCCCGGTCAGCGCGGCCGCGGCCGAGAAGATCGCCGACAGGACGCCGATCAGGACCAGGCTCACCAAGGTGCCCAGCACCGCCACCGATGTTCTCGCGGACAGCCCGTGCGTCAGGTACAGCGCGGCGAACATGATCGCGCCCGCGCCCGCGATCGCCACCAGCAGCGGACTTTCCCCGGCGAGGATGGACGGCAGCACGAACAGCGCCAGCACCAGGAAGCTCAGCCCGAGCGCGACCAGCGCGGCGAGCCCCTGCCAGCGGCCCAGCACGATCACCGCGAGCGCGAACAACCCGGCGAGCAGCAGCAGCGGGATGCCCCGCTGGAAGTCGACGATCTGGAACGACGCGGGGTCCGCGACGTCGCCGCCGTTGTAGGACAACACCACTTCGTCACCGGCGGCGAACCGCGGGGTGCTCGGCTCGATCGGCAGGGTCAGCTTCAGCGACTTCCCGGCCCCGGGGCCATCGGTCATCGTCAGTTCGCTGGTGAGACACGGTTTCGCGTCCGGCGGCGGCTCGCCGACCTGGACCTGTCCCTCGGCGAGACACGGACCGGTGACCGTTCCGGTGATCGTGGCGTTCACCGGAACTCCCTGGGGGAAGGCGCTTTTCGCCGGCTCCTTGCCCCACGGGTAGAGCAGGATCATGCCGACGACGGTCGCGACGGCGAGCGGGATCAGCAGCCACATCAGCAGCAGCCGGACCTGGCGAGAGGCGGGCGCCGCCGGTCCGTGGCCGTGCGAGTGCCCGTGGCCGACCGGCTCGGGCTTCGGTTCGGGGGCGCGACGTCTGCCCGATTCGGCCGGCCGGGGCCGCTGGGCCGGGGGGCGGGGACGCCGCGTGCCCTCGGGCGGCGGCGGCGTGCGGCGCGGCGAACGGGGCGTTCCGGGCGAACGATCGGACGGGGTGTCCGTAACCCGGCGAATCGGGCCCGTGTCGTCGTCGGAGAGGTCGCGGCGGTTCACCCGCACATCCTCCACAGTGCGCGCCGCGTGCCGCACACGGCCTAGCCGAACGCCTGCCGAAGATGGACACGGCGGTAGGCCGACGGCGGGGTGTCGAAGTGATCGAGGAAGGCCTGGCGGAGCGTCTCGGTCGAGCCGAACCCGCATCGCCTCGCGATCGACGTCAGCGGAAGTTCGGTGCCGCACAACAATTTCGCCGCGCTTTCGGTCCTCGCCGCGCGTACGTACCTGCTGGGCGTGGTGCTGAGGTGGGCGTCGAACAACCTGGTCAGCTGCCGGGTGCTGATCCCGGCCCGTTCGGCGAGGACGGTGGTGCCCAGATCGCCCGCGAGATGCTCGGCGACGTACGCGGTGATGTCACGGACCAGCCGGTTCTCGGGCGGCGGGCCGGACAGGAACATGCTCACCTGCGCCTGATTGCCCGGCCGCTGCAGATAGGTCACCAGCATGCGGGCGACCTCCCTGGCGAGGCTGGGGCCGTGGTCCTCCTCGACGAACGCGAGGGTCAGGTCGATCCCGCTGGTGACGCCCGCCGCCGTGTAGACGTTGCCGTCGCGCACGTACAGCGGCACCGGATCCACGTTCACCTGCGGATAGTTCGTCGCGAGCCGGTTGGCGAACCGCCAGTGGGTGGTGGCGCGGCGGCCGTTGAGCAGCCCGCACGCGGCGAGCACGGTGGCGCCGGTGCACACCGACGCGACCCGACGGCTCTGCTGCGCGAGCCTGCGGACGTGGGTCACGACCCGCGCGTCGGCGGCGGCCGCCTCGTGCCCGGTGCCGCCCGCGACGATCAGCGTGTCCAGTTCGCCGGTCACCTGGTCGAGCCGGTGCTGTGCCTGCAGCGTGAGCCCGGACTCGCAGCGGATGCCCCGGCCGTCGACGCCGGCGAGCATGATTTCGTACCCCGGCTTGCCGCCGAGTTTGGTCGCGGCGTCCAGGACGTCGGAGGGACCGGCGATGTCGAGCAACTCTGCGTTGCTGTAGCCGACGATCAGCACTCGTCTGGGTGAACTCGGCATGAGCGAACGCTAGCAGGAGTGTCCGGCCGTCGGACGTTGTTCGCAGGAATCCGGACATCCGGCCCGCCGCGGCCCCGCGCCTGCGACACCTTGGTCCCATGACAGACGACGAGAAGACGATCGCGTTCGTGGCGTACCCGGGGATGACCCCGCTCGACCTGGTCGGGCCGCTGACCGTGCTGGACGGGATGGCGAGCACCGCGCAGGAGTACCGGACGGTCGTGGTCGGCGAGACGAAGGACCCGGTCACCACCGACAACCCGCTGAAGCTGGTGGCGACCCACACCTACGACGAGGTCCCCTCGCCGTACGCGTTGCTCGTGCCCGGTGGCGCCGCCCCGACGCTGAAGGCACTCGCCGACGAGAAGCTGATCGGGTATCTGCGGGAAGCCGGGGCGAACGCGGAACTCGTGACCTCGGTGTGCACGGGATCGCTGCTGCTGGGGCAGGCCGGTCTGCTGGAGGGCCGTCGCGCCGCGACGCACTGGATGTTCCGCGAACTGCTGGGCGCGTTCGGGGCGGAACCGGTCGCCGGACGCTGGGTCGAGGACGGGAACGTGATCACCGCCGCCGGGGTGTCGGCGGGGATCGACCTCGCGCTGCACCTGGTCGAGCGGCTCGCCGGGGCCGAGACGGCGCGGACGATCCAGTTCGTCATCGAGTACGACCCGGAGCCGCCGCAGGGCCCGCTGGACTGGTCCAAGCGGCCCTACGGTGACCTCAAGCCCCTGCTGGAACACACGGTGAACGAAGCACTCGCGGAGGAACCCGCCTTGCGGGACCGGCTGCTCGCGCACACGGGAAGGTGAGGGGGCGGCCATCCGGGTGAGAAATCACCGATTCGGGTACAGCACCGGGTTACATTCGGGTCATCCGTACAGGTGATAGGTGATTTGTGAAGTTCCAGGTGCTCGGCCCGCTCGCGGCCTCGGTTCCGCTGCCGTCGGCGGCTCAGCCCCGTCGGGTGCTCGCCGTGCTCCTGACCCGGCCGAACGAGTTCGTCCACCGGGACACCCTGGTGGACGAACTCTGGCCGCAGGGACCGCCCTCGAGTGCCGCCGCGGTCGTGCAGATGGCGGTTTCCAAACTGCGCAAGGCGTTGTCGCCCGGTGTGCCGGCGGACGACGTCCGGCAGCGGCTGCGGTCCGGCCGGGGCGGTTACCGGCTGACGGTGTCGGAAGGCGAGCTGGACGTCACCGATTTCTCCGAGTTGACGGCCGCGGCCGCGAGGGCGACCGGCGACGAGCGCAAAGTGCTGCTCGAACGGGCACTCGGGTGGTGGCGTGGCCGGGCGTTCGCCGACGTTCCGGCGGGCCCGCTGGTGGAGGCGCACCGGATGTGGCTGGAGGAACAGCGGAGCTCGGTGCTGGGCAAACTCGTCGAGCTGGAGCTGGCGGCCGGTGATCACAAGGCCGTCGCCGACCGGCTGGGACCCGAGCTGGCCGTCCGGCCCGCCGACGAACGCCTCGCCGGGTGGCTGGCCGAGGCGTTGCACGGGCTCGGGCGGCGGGACGCGGCGCTGGCCGTCCTCGACCGGTGCCGTCACACGCTGTGGGAGCACGCCGGTGTTTCACCGGGGGAGGAGCTGCTCGCGGTCCACCGGCGGATCGCCGGAACCGGGTGGTCGGCGGGCGGGGCGCCGTGCCGGCTACCGCCCGCGACGCCGGATTTCACCGGAAGAGCAACGGAATTGGCGGACGTGGTCCGTGCGCTGCGAAGTCCCGCGCCGGTCGTGCTGCATGGGCGGGCGGGAGCGGGGAAGAGCGCGCTGGCCGTCCAAGCCGCGTGGCGGGTACGCAAGCGGTTCCCCGATGGTCAGCTGGTCGCCGACCTGCGCGAGCCCGGTGACGTGCTCACCGGGCTCCTGCGCGCGCTCGGCCTCGCGGAAACGGAACTCCCCGCCGACCGGGCCGGACTGATGTCGTCGTGGCGGAGCCACACCGCGGGCCGGCGGCTGCTGGTGATCCTCGAGAACTGCCGGTCCGAGGCGGAGGCACGGCCGCTGCTGCCGAGCGGTCCCGGCTGCGCGACGATCGTCACGACGCGGCGAAGGCTGGCCGGGCTCGTCGGCGCCAGACCGGTCGAGGTCGGCGCGCTGTCCTACGCGGAAGCGCGGACACTGCTCGGCGCGATCGCCGGAGAGACCCGGTTGTCCGCCGAACCCGACGCCGTCCGCCGGGTGGTGGCCTGCTGTGACGGCCTCGCGCTGGCGGTGCGGGCGGCGGGAACGAAGCTGCTGCTGCGGCCGAGGCTGAGCGTCGCCGAGTTCGCGACCCGCCTGGAGAACGAGCACCTGCGCCTCGACGAACTCTCCGCCGGTGACCTGGCCGTCCGCCCGGTGCTCGCCGAAGCCCTGGCCGAGCTTTCGCCACGACAGCGCGATTCCTTGCGGCTGCTCGGTTTCCCCGGTGCCACCGAGATCGCGGACTGGTTCGCGGCGGCCATGCTGGGCTGTTCGGCCCGCGAAGCGGCCGAGCTGCTCGACGAACTGGTGGACGACCACCTGCTCCACGCCGAGCCGGACCGGTCCGGCTTCCTTCGGTACCGGCTGCCGGATCTCGAGCGGCTCACCCTCCGCGAGCCGCCCGATCCGGCGGCCCTCGAGCGCGCGCTGACGGTCATGGCGGCGTTGGCCGAACACGCTGCCGCCGCGCTCGGTGCCGCGTATCCGCCGCCTCGGCGAGACGATGCCCCGGCGGCGGTTTCGGATCGCGTCGCGGCCGGCCCGATCAGTTGGCGGGTCACCGAAAGCGCGAACCTGGCGCTCGCCGTCCGGACCGCGAAGAAGTACGGCTGGACCGAGCTGACCACGCGGCTCGCCGACGCCTACAGCGATCTCGTCGGACCGCGGAACGGCGGTTCCCCGGCCTGGGTCGGCTTCGGCATCGTGCGCGATCGCCTCGATCTTCCCGCGGAGGCACGGAAACTCCTGAAGCTGGGACATGCCCACGCCGACGCGGGGGACCTGGCCCGGGCAAGGACCTGTTTCTCGCTGGCCGAAGCCAGATTCCGCGCCGCGGGTGAGCAACGGGGTACCGGTGCCGCACTCGTCGCGCTCGCCGACGTCGACGCGGACTCCGGCCGGGCCGGTTCGGCGGTCCACGCGCTGCGGGAGGCGATGGAGCTGTTGCGGGACTGCGGCGATCTCGCCGGGCAGGCGATGGCCTCGGCCCAGTTCGGCTCGTTGTGGGACGACCTCGGCGACTTCCGCCGGGCGAAGGAATGCTTCGAAGCGAGCCTGCTGCTGTCGCTCCATTGCGAGGACGGGCGGCAACACGACCGGTCCGCCAAACGGTACGCCGACGTCCTGCGACGGACCGGCCGCGTGGACGAGGCCGGCGAGTTGTTGACGAGTGCCCTCATCGGCACCCGTAGCTCGCGCGAACGCCACTGGGAGGCGCACGTCCTCCGCAGTTTCGGGGATCTCCACGCGAAAGCCGGTGACGCGGGGGAGAGCGAACGATGTCTTTCGCGGTCACTGGAGCTGTTCGAGGACGTCGGGCACCGGCACGCCGCCGCCTACACGCATCGAAGCTTCGGCGAATCCCTGCGGCTGGCGGGTGAGCACGGCCGGGCCGCAGACCATCTGGGACTCGCGATGAGTACGTTCCGCGAGCTCGGCGATCGGCGCGGCGGCGGATATGCCTTACTGAGCTTCGGGCGTCTGCGGACTGACGAAGGCGTCGTGGCCGAAGCCGCCGAAGGGCTTCGCACCGCGGCGGGGTTGTTCCGGGAGCTGGGATTCCCGGTGTGGGAGCTGCGTGCGCTCCAGGGCCTTTCCGCCGTGGACAGGAGTGGACGCCAGCGGGATCGGGCTCGTGAAGCCTTGGCGAAGATCCGCTCCAGGGTGACTCCGGCCTAGTCCGGCGGGGGAGCACCGCCAACGGCGTTTGGCGAAGTTATGGCGACGGCGTGTTGACTCCGGCTCAGGTGAGCGGACTTCGCGCCGTCCCGAAATCGCGGGACTGGGGGTGGCGGCGCGTACTCGCGGCCGGGTGACGCCTTCCGAGGGCAGGAGGCGTCACCCGGTTCGACGGCTAGCTGCCGCGGACGTGCAGGATCACGTCCGCGTCGCCGAGAATCCCTTGATCGAGCGGAAAGTAGCCCTGTCGTGGAGTGGGATCGGTCCGGACGCTCGCCGACGGTACGTCGACGGCGGGAAGCAGGCCCCAAGCCGTGGTGACGTGTTTCTGAAGGAAGCCTTCGTAGGTGTCGGGTTCCGGCTCTCGAAGCGCGATGTCCTCGCTTCGGCCGAGGCTGGTCGCGACGAAGGTGTAGCGATCACCGAGCAACGGCGCCACCAGCGCCCCGGCGGGGAACCAGTGCGTCTCCGTCCCCGCCACGCGCATCGTGCTCGACTGGCGGCGCAGATGGAGATTGTGGGCGAAGACCAGCGTCCTGCCGCGACCGGCTTCGGCCGCGCGGATGTCCAGCAGATTGCGCGCCATGATGGCGTCCCTGGTGGCGGCAAGGGGCGCGTACCGCTCGTGCGGCTCGAGAGGTTCGGCGCATTGCCGGTGGTAGCGCAGCAGATCGATACCCGCCATGAGGTGTACCTCGGCCCGTGACCAGTCGTCCGTGACCGGCTCCGGTTTCCGCGCGCGAAGCAAACCGAGCAACTCGGCCGCGATCGCCCGCAGCCGGTAGGCGTCGGCCGTCGCGCCTGGTGACGAAGCCGCGTCCAGGACGGCTTCGGTGCGGCTCCAGCGCTCGTCGTCACCGGCCGGGCCCGCGATGTCCACGTCGAACTGCAGGAAATCGCGGGCGTGTTCGAGGTAGCGCCGGGGGCTGGGCGCGGAGGTGTTCTCGGTCTGGGTGTCGAAGCCGTGGAACGAAAGCCGCTCCTCGGGAGGCCGGTTCTCGTTGTACTCGCGCAGCCACGCGATCAGTCGCCTGTTCGCCGCCACACCACCGAAGACGTGTGAGAAGCCCTCGCTCATCGCGAGGTCGAGGGATCCGGTGCCGTCCCGGACGAAGTCGTTCGCCACGAGCGCGGCCACCCGATCCGTTTCGAGGGCGATCGAGCGGAAGCCACGGTCGACGAGCTGGGCGAACAGCTCGTTGCGGACGTCGGCGAAGACCGGGGTCGCGTGCGTCGGCTCGCCCAGGGCGAGCAGGTCGCAGGAAGGGGTCACGAAGTCTCGGATGTCTTGACTCATGGGGTTCAAGCGTATCGTTGATGACGCGGTTGAGACTTTGATCGTGTTTTCGCTGGACCTTGGTCGTGAAGCTTCAACGCGCTGTCAGGTGCCGGACGTGGTGGAGCCGGGTTGATCCCGCGGTCGGCGGGTGAGTTCGCCTCGACCTCGATCAACGTCCCGGTTCCCGCATCGTCCGCCCGCGAGCCGGGCCGCCCCGACTCCACCTCGACACAGGTGCCGTTCGGGTTCATGATCCGTGAAGGCCTCCTTGAGGGACCCTGGGTCCCTCAAGGAGGCCTTCACGGACCGCTGCCAGCCACTGCCGCGCGGCCGCCTGCCGTGTCGCAACAAATCCACTTCCGAATAACTCGCACCCATTCCCTTCTTTCGATATAAACTTAAGAACCCTTCGCGCGCGAAGGCGCTTCGCTTGCGAAGGGGCACTTCGCAGAAATGCGCGAGCGCAAGTTATCAGCAGTTGAGGTGAATTACCGCGTGGCAATCACCGCGCGGCCGGAGTTCGGCCCTACTTTGGCCCGCATGGTTGAGAAGGATTCGACGGCGCGGACCCGGGAACTGGGCCACCGCATGAGGGCGTTCCGGCAGCGCAGGCACTTCAGCGGAGCCGACGTCAGCCGCCGTAACGGCTGGTTGCAGAGCAAGGTCACGAGGTGGGAACAAGGGCTGCGTGAGCTGTCCGTGGTGGACGCGGCGCTGTATCTCGCGACCTGTGGCGAGGCGGAGCCCGAGCGCGACCTGCTGCTGGAGCTGACGCAGCCCGGCGGAGACCTGTACTGGGTGCGGCCGTACTTCGACGAGCTCGTCGATCCGATGAAATCCCTGGCCATCCAAGAGAATCTCGCGCACACCCTGGTGCGCTACGAGTCGTTGACCCTGCCAGGGCTCCTGCAGATCGAACCGTACGCCCGCACCGCCTTCGAGCTGATCGGGAACCGCGATCAAGCGCAACTGGACAAGGTCGTGAACGCGCGGATGGACCGGCAGCGGGTACTGCGTCGGGATCGGCCGCCGAAGTGCCGGTTCTACGTCCACGAGCGCGCGCTGCGGTCGGTCGTCGGCGGTCCCCGGATCATGCACGAGCAACTGCTCCACCTCGTCCTGTCGGCGAACCTGCCCTATTGCTCCATTCGTATCGTCCCGGAAAGCAACGAGGTGAGCAGAACGATCGAGAATTCTTTCACCATCATGGAATTCACGGAGCATCCGGCGGTGGTGTACACGGATTCCTATGCGGCCGGGGTATTCATCGACGATCGGGTGGCGGTCGAGGCGTACTATTCACTTGTCGCGCGAGTGGAGAGCGACACCTTGACCGAGGAACGATCACGTCAGCTGCTCGCCGAATGGGCGGACCGGTACGACCGGATGGAAGAGTGACCTCCGGCGAGGTTTCCCACCGCCCCTTCCCGGGGTAATCCTTCCGGTAGCCGAGAAGAAGGAGTTCGTGGTGACGAAGACGCAGGGCGGTGCCCCGGTCGCCGAGGCGGAGATCGAGCGGAAGTACGACCTGGCGGCCGACCGGCCCATCCCACCGCTGGTCCCGGTCGGTCCCGTGACGAACCAGGCCGATCCCAGGGTCGACGTCCTCGACGCCACGTACTTCGACACTCCCGACTTCCGGCTCGCGCAGGCGGGTATCACGCTGCGGCGGAGGCTCGGCGGAAGTGACGAGGGCTGGCACCTGAAACTCCCCGTCAGCGAGGACAGGCGCGAGGAACTCCGCCTCCCGCTGTCGGGCAAGCCGGACAAGGTGCCCGGCGCGCTGGCGAAGCTGGTGCGGGCCCACACCCTCGGCGCGAAACTCGTCCAGGCCGCCCATCTGCGTACCGAGCGTACGTCGTACGCCTTGCTCGACGCCGAAGGGCGCGAGCTCGCGACGTTGACCGACGACGTCGTCACCGGTGAGGCGGGCGGGGACAAGGCGCATCTCGACCGCTGGCGGGAACTCGAGATCGAGCTCTCGCCCGGCGCCGATCCCGCCGTGCTCGACAGTTTGGACCAGGCCGTCGTGAGCGCCGGCGCGGAGCGGTCGAGGTGGCCGTCGAAGCTCCGGCGGCTGACCGACGAATTCGTGCCTTCGGCGCGGGGAGCGTCCGGGTCGGTGCTGGCGGACTATCTCGCCGAGCAGCTGGACGCGCTGCGCCGCAACGACATCGGGGTCCGCCGGGACACCGAGGACGCGGTGCACCAGATGCGGGTCGCCAGCAGGCGGCTGCGCAGCGCGTTGCGGACGTTCCGGCATTCCTTCGACGCCGACGTCGCGAACGGGCTCGCCGCCGAACTCCGCTGGCTCGGCGGTGAGCTCGGGCCGGCGCGGGATACCGAGGTGATGGCCGAACGCCTGCACGACGAGGTCGAGGCCCTCCCGGCCGAAGTGGTGCTCGGCCCTGTCGAGCAGCTGATGACCAGGCATTTCGCGCGCGAGGCCGAAGAAGGGAAGGCGCGGGCCGTTCGCGCGCTCGACAGCAAGCGGTACACGGAGCTGTTGCGCGCACTGGAAAAGCTCGTCGGTAAACCGCGGAAGATCAAGGGAGGGAAGAAGGAACTGCGCAAGGCTGTCGCGCGTACGGACCGGAAACTGCGCGAGGCCGTCGCCGCGGCGAATGAACTCGAAAGCGGCGCGGAGCAGGACATCGCGTTGCACGAGGTGCGCAAGAAGGCCAAGCGCGCCCGGTACGCGGCGGACGCGCTCCTGCCGGTGAGCGGCAAGAAGCTGCAGAACTGGCAGAAGAACGTCAAGGCGGTGCAAACCACGCTCGGCACGCATCACGACGTCGTGGTCACCAGGGAGACGCTGCGGCTTCTCGGTCTCCGCGCCTACGCCGAGAACGAAAACGCTTTCACCTTTGGCCTCCTGTACGGACGTTCCGTCGTCTCCGCCGAGGCCGCGCACCGGCGCTTCGCCGGGGAATGGCAAGAGCTGAGTCAAGGTTTTCGCCCGAAATGGCTCAACTGAGGTAACCCGGGTTGGCCCCTCGTCCTCACCGCGGTCGGGGAGGATGCCGACGCCGTGGCGCTCCGGTTCTCGGTGATCGTGAAGACCCCGTTGGTGTCAGGGATCCTGGACGTCAGCGGGGTCGGAGCCGATCTCGACATCCGGTATGTCGTTAAGGCTTAGGCCCCGTCGAATTCGACCTCTTCGGCGCTGACGTCCGGCAGCAGGCCACGCCACCGCGGATTGCGCAGGCAGCCGGCGTCGGTCCAGCCGCCGAAGACGACCTCGCCGACGACGACCGGCCGGGACCAGCGCGCGTCCCGCGCCTGTTTGTCCGGGACGGAGTGGAACGGGGATGTCTTGCGTTCCAAGCGGATCAGCCGCCGGGACAGCTCCTCCAATTCGTCGGCCGCGAAGCCGACGCCGACGTTCCCGATGTACCGCAGGCCGTCCTCGTGCGGCACGCCGAGCAGCAGCGAACTGAACGTGCCCGCCCGGCTGCCGCCACCCGGCCGCCAGCCGCCCAGCACCACTTGCTGGACCCTGGTCGCGGTGATGGAAAGCCATTCCCCGGTACGCCTTCCCGGGTGATACGCGGAGCGGGCCAGTTTGGCCACGATGCCGGCCAGCCCGTGTTCGCGGGCCGCTCGCGCGACCGCGCCACCGTCTCCGCGGTAGTACCGGGTGACCTGCCAATGCGGTCCGGCGAGCCCGAGTTCGTCGAGAAGTTCCCGCCGTTGGACATACGGCGAGTCGACGCAGGAACTGCCTTCCAGATGCAGCAGGTCGTTCACCAGGTAGAACGCCGGAAAGCGCGAAGTGAGCCGTTTCGCGGAAGCCTTCGTCGCACGCGCGCGGTGCCCGAGCCCGTCCGGACTGGGTTTCCCGCCGTCGAAGACGACGATTTCCCCGTCGAGAAAAGCCTCCGTGGTACCGAGTTGCTCGCCGAGCCCGCGGAATTCGGGGTACAAGCCGGTGACGTCGTCGCCCGAATCGTCGTACGCGGTGATCCGCCCCCCGGCCACGCGGATCAAGGTCCGCCGCCCGGACCAGTCGAATTCGTAGGCCCATTCCGCGTCCTCGGCGGTCGAGGGGAGACGGCCCGGTCTGGTCAGCATCGGGGCGAGGAAGGAAGGGAGTTCCGCGCGGCCCGGGTCGGCGGGGTCGAGCCGTTTGAGCAGCCAGCCGCGCTCCCTGCCGTCCTTCTTCACATTGAGGAACAGGTATTTCCCGCGTGCCCGTTCGCCGTGGAAGACGACCTCGACCTTGTAGTCGTTGAAGTGCAGCGTTTCGTACCGGCCGGTGTCCCAGATCGTCATGGTGCCGCCACCGTATTCGCCGGCGGGTATCTCGCCTTCGAAGGTCAGGTATTCCATCGGGTGGTCTTCGGTGTGCACGGCGAGCCGTTCGAGATCGGGCGACATCGGCAGGCCTTTCGGCACCGCCCACGAGACCAGCACTCCGCCTCGTTCGAGCCGGATGTCCCAGTGCAGGCTGCTCGCGTGGTGTTCCTGGATGACGAAGAGATCGTCGGCCCCGGTCTCCCCATCGCGATCGGGAAGGGGTTCGGGTGTCCGCCCCGGTCTGCGCTTACGGCGGTAGTCGCCGAGTTTCTCCGCCATGGTCGGCCAGCGCACCCCTTTCCGGGTCGGGTCACGCAAGCCTAGCGCCGTTCACGGTCTTCCTGTGCGATGAAGGCCCCTTTTCCCACGGTGGAAGCAGGAAAAGGGGCCTTCGTGCCGAGTCGGCTCACTCGGTTTCGGCCAGCGCCTCCGCGAACTGCGCGGCGTAGAGCCGCGAGTACGCGCCCCCGGTGAGCAGCAGCGTTTCGTGATCGCCCTGTTCGACGATCGAGCCGTTTTCCATCACCAGGATCACGTCCGCGTCGCGGATCGTGGAGAGCCGGTGCGCGATGACGAAACTCGTCCGGCCCTCGCGCAGCGAGTTCATCGCCCGCTGGATCAGCACCTCGGTGCGGGTGTCGACCGAGCTGGTGGCCTCGTCGAGGATGAGGATCGCGGGTTTCGCCAGGAACGCCCGCGCGACGGTGATCAGCTGTTTCTCACCGGTGCTGACCGTGCCGCCCTCGTCGTCGATCACCGTGTCGTAGCCGTCGGGAAGGGTCCGGACGAACCGGTCGACGTGGGTCGCCTTGGCCGCCGCCACGATCTCCTCCTGCGTGGCGCCCGTGGAACCGTAGGCGATGTTCTCCGCGATGGTGCCGCCGAACAGCCACGCGTCCTGCAGCACCATGCCGGTCTTGGCCCGCAGATCCTCACGGTCCATCCCGGCGATGTCGACACCGTCGAGGGTGATGCGGCCGCCGTCGAGCTCGTAGAACCGCATGAGCAGGTTGACCAGTGTGGTCTTCCCCGCGCCGGTCGGCCCGACGATGGCCACGGTGTGCCCCGGCTCGACGGTGAGCGACAGGTCTTCGATGAGCGGCGTGTCCTCGGCGTACCGGAACGACACGTGCTCGAACTCGACCTGGCCGCGGAGCTTCTCCACCCGCGCGGGCTCGGCGGGCTCGGGTTCCTGCTCGTCCGCGTCGAGCAACGCGAAGACCCGCTCCGCGGACGCGATCCCGGACTGCAGCAGGTTCGCCATGCTGGCGATCTGCGTGACCGGCTGGCTGAACTGCCGCGAGTACTGGATGAAGGCCTGGACGTCGCCGAGCG
This sequence comes from Amycolatopsis sp. QT-25, assembly GCF_029369745.1. Lineage (NCBI taxonomy): Bacteria > Bacillati > Actinomycetota > Actinomycetes > Pseudonocardiales > Pseudonocardiaceae > Amycolatopsis > Amycolatopsis sp. QT-25. The sequence continues at coordinate 4,613,165 of NZ_CP120210.1, read as the reverse complement.
ACAGCGTCCCGGACGCCACCCGCAGCGCACCGATCACGGCCACCAGCACGTAGCTCAGGTTGCCGATGAACATCATCGCGGGCTGGATGGTGCCCGAGATGAACTGCGCCTTGAAGCTCGCGCCGTAGAGCGTGTCGTTGTGCTCGCGGAAGACCTCTTCGGCCTCCTCGCGGCGGCCGAACACCTTGACCAGTGAATGCCCGGTGTACATCTCCTCGATATGCGCGTTGAGCCGCCCGGTGGTGGACCACTGCTTGATGAACTGCGGTTGCGCCTTCTTGCCGATCTTGGCCGCGACGAGCACCGAAGCCGGCACCGAAAGCAGCGCGACCAACGCCAGTACCGGTGAGATGACGAACATCATCGCGAGCACGCCGACGACCATCAGCAGGGAAGACACGATCTGCGCCAGTGTTTGCTGCAGGGAGAGCGCGAGGTTGTCGATGTCGTTGGTCGCCCGGCTCAGCACCTCACCGCGCGGCTGGCGGTCGAAGTAGCTCAGCGGGAGCCTGGCGAACTTCTCCTCGATCCGCTCCCGCAGGTCGAACACCGCCCGCTGGACCAGGTTCGTGGTCAGCCTGGCCTGCAGCAACGAGAAGAACGACGCCACGATGTAGAGCAGCAGCACCCACAGCAGGATCTGGCCGACGGCGTCGAGGTCGATGCGCCGGCCCGGGACGAAGTCGATGCCCGAGAACATGTCGGCGAGGGTGTTGTCGCCTTCGGCCCGCAGCCCGGCGATGACCTGGTCCTTGCTGAGCCCCGACGGCATGTCCTTGGCGACGACGCCCGCGAAGACGAGGTCCGTCGCCATGCCGAGGATCTTCGGGCCGATCACGCTCAGCGCGACGCTGACGACGCCGAACATCAGGATGCCGTACAGCATGGCGCGCTGCGGTCGCAGCAGGCGCAGCAGCCGGTTCAGCGATCCCTTGAAGTCCAGGGCCTTCTCGGCGGGTTGTCCGCCCATGAAGGCGGCGGGGCCACGGCCGAGACCGGCGCCGGGGCCGGGGCCCCGTGCCGCGCTCGCCCGCTCGCCGACCGGTTCGGCCGGGGCGTCGGAGGTGGCGGAAGAAGACGCTGTGGTTCCTGTGGATTCTGGCGCGCTCATCAGGCGGCCTCCTGCTCGGTCAGCTGGGACAGCACGATCTCCCGATAGGTGTCGAGCTCGGCCATGAGTTCGGTGTGCGTTCCGCTGCCGACGACGCGGCCTTCGTCGAGCACGATGATGCGGTCGGCTTGGCGGATCGTGCTGACCCGCTGCGCGACGATGACCACGGTCGCTTCGGCGGTTTCGGCCACGAGCGCGCGCCGCAGCGCGGCGTCGGTGGCGTAGTCGAGCGCGGAGAAGGAGTCGTCGAAGAGGTAGATCTCCGGACGCCGCACCAGCATCCGCGCGATCGCGAGCCGCTGTCGCTGCCCGCCCGAGACGTTGGTCCCGCCCTGGGCGATGGGGGAGTTCAGTCCCTCGGGCATCCGTTCGACGAAGTCCTTGCCCTGGGCCACCTCCAGCGCGTGCCAGAGTTCCTCGTCGGTGGCGTCGGCCTTGCCGTAGCGAAGGTTGCTCGCGACCGTCCCGGCGAACAGATACGGCTTCTGCGGCACCAGCCCGACGGCGTCGGACAGCACGGTCGCGTCCAGTTCGCGGACGTCGACGCCGTCGACGCGCACCGAGCCGTCGGTGGCGTCCATCAGCCGGGGGATCAGGTTGAGCAGGGTGGTCTTCCCGCTGCCCGTGCTGCCGATGATCGCGGTGGTCTCACCCGGCCTGGCCAGTAGCGAGATCCCTTGCAGTACCGGCTTCTCCGCGCCGGGGTAGCGGAATTCCACATCGGACAGTTCGAGTCGCCCGTGCACCTCGCCGGGGCTGATCGGGTTCGCCGGGAGGACGACGCTGGTGTGCGTGCCGAGCACCTCGGTGATGCGCTCGGCACTGACCTCGGCGCGCGGCACCATCATGAACATGAAGGTGGCCATCATGACCGCCATCAGGATCTGCATCAGGTACGACAGGAACGCGGTGAGCGCGCCGATCTGCATGCTGCCGTCGTCGATGCGCAGCCCGCCGAACCACAGCACGGCGACACTGGAGGCGTTCATCACGAGCATCACGATGGGGAACATCAGGGCCATGAGCCTGCCGACGATCAGCGAGACGTCCAGCAGGGCGGTGTCGGCCTCGGTGAACCGCCGCCGCTCGTGGGTGTCCTTGACGAAGGCGCGGATCACGCGGATGCCCATGATCTGCTCGCGCAGGATCTGGTTGATCTTGTCGATGCGCTCCTGCATCAGCCGGAACGCCGGCCGCATCTTCGCGATGATGACCCCGACCGAGATGCCGAGGATCGGCACCGCGAGCACGAGCAGCCAGGAGAGGGTGACGTCCTGGTTCAACGCCATGACGATGCCGCCGAAGCACATGATCGGCGCGGACACCATCAGGGTGAACGCCATCAACGTCAGCATCTGCACCTGCTGGACGTCGTTGGTGGTGCGGGTGATCAGCGAGGGTGTCCCGAACTGGCCGACTTCGCGGGCGGAGAAGTCCTGCACCCGGTGGAAGATCGCGCCGCGGACGTCGCGGCCGACCGCCATCGCGGTGCGGGCGCCGTAGTAGACCGCGCCGATCGAGCAGGCGATCTGCACCAGCGACACGAGCAGCATGACGCCGCCGACGCCGAGGATGAAGTCGATGTCGCCCTTGACTACCCCGTCGTCGATGATGTCGGCGTTCAGCGTCGGCAGGTAGAGCCCGGCGAGGGTCTGGACGAACTGCAGCAGCACGATCAGCCACAGGTCTCGCCGGTACGGGCGCAGGTGAATGCGCAACAGCTTGGTCAGCACAACGGTTTCTCCCCCAGTGGTGGGTGGTACTACTGCTTCTTCGGTTTTTTCACCGGTTCGGGTTCGGTAAGCGACGGGATGCCTTGGGCGGCCTCGCGAAGCAGGACCGCGACCGTCTCGAGAAAAGGCTTCGCACCTTCGTTCATCAGCCAGTCGAGGAACGCCGTCTTCACCGCGGACTCCACGATGGCCGCCATCAGCCGCGCGTTCAAAGCGTTTTCCGGGCCCGACCCCGCCCGCTCCAGGATCCCCTCCGCCAGCACCCGTTCGACGGTGGCGTGCGCCTTGAGGAACTCGCCGTGCACCGACGGGTGCAGGATCATCGACCGCGCGACCTCCACCGTGTCGCGGGTCGGTTCGCCTTCACGGCCGTAGGTCTCCAGCGTTGCCGCGGTGACCGCCGCCCAGAGTGACTCCTCCGGAGGCCTCTCGCGCAGAGCTTCCAGCACGCGTACCTGTTGTTCGACGATGAACGAGCAGATCGCCTCCTCCTTGCTGGAGAAGTAGTTGTTGAACGTGCGGGGGGAGACGCCCACGGCGTTGGCGATGTCCTCGACGCGGACCTGCTCGACGCCTTTCTCCGCGGCGAGCTTGAACGCCGCCTCGCTCATGGCGCGACGGGCGGCGCGCTTCTTGCGTTCACGCAGCCCCAAGGGCGCGGTCGGGTCGAGGGTCACGTCGGGAAGCGTAGGCAAAAGTTGCGTTGCACGCAAATTGGTGCGCGGCCCGCACTTTCTGGTCGTGGTCGTGTCGTAGAACACGCCAGATGCAGCCGAATGGCCTAGCGCGCCGCGCTCACCAGCCGTAACGCCTTCGTGACCGGGTCACTGCCGGCGGTCGACCGGAGACCGACTGTGGACACGGATAGTGACTTCTGCTTGCATGGCCGTCGTTGTGCTGGGGAGTGCGACACGGGTCCGGGTAGGCGAATAGAAAGAAGTGGAAGCACATGGTGACGCGGGCTCGAGGCTTGCTTGACCGCTCACGGGTTCTTCTGGACCGTTCCAGGGTCGCCGCGGCGCAGTTCCTCGCCGCACCGCCCCGGCACGCTCCGTCGGCTCCACCGGTCGAACCGGCGGTGGAACAGCGGCCCGCCGTGGACGCACCGGACGCCGGCGCGCTCGCCGGTGTCTGCTCCAATGTCGCGTTGCGCGACCTCAACCTGCTCGACCAGCTGCTGGCCCAGCTGGAGACGATGGAGGCGGGGGAGGAGAACTCCGACCGTCTCGCCGAGCTCTACCGGCTCGACCACCTCGCGACCCGGTTGCGGCGCAACGCCGAGAACCTGCGCGTGCTCGCCGGCCGGGACGCCGACGACACGACCGCCGGGATCTCGTCCGTGCTCGACGTGATGCGGGCCGCGATGTCGTCGATCGACCACTACTCGCGGATCACGATCGGCCGCGTCGTTTCGCTCGGTGTCGTCGGCTTCGCCGCCGAGGACGTCAGCCGGATCCTCGCGGAACTGTTCGACAACGCGGCGAACCAGTCTTCGCCGAGTTCGCCGGTCAGCGTCAGCGCGCATCTCACCGAACAGGGAAGCGTGCTGATCCGCATCGAGGACGAGGGCATCGGCATGCCGCCCGAACGGCTCGCGGTGCTGAACGAGCGGTTGGCTGCCGGTCCGGTGCTCGACGACGATTCCGTGCGGCATATGGGACTCGCCGTCGTCGGCAGGCTCGCCGACCGGCACGAGATCACCGTCAAACTCGACCGCCGTACCCCGCACGGCACGGTCGCGACCGTGCTGCTGCCGGTGCCGGTGGTCTCGGAACTGGCCGAGAAGCAGTGGTCCGGTTCGCAGACCGTCGTGCTGCCGCAGGCCAGGATCACCAACGGGGCACCCGCGGCTACCCCCGTCGCGACCCCGACCGGGCTGCCGAGGCGCCGCCCCGCCCCCTCGGCGGACCCGGAATCGGAACGGAAGCCCAGTCCGCGTCCGCGTCCGGCGTTCCAGCCGCCCGCCGACGGCGGCACCACGGCCAGCGGTCTTCCGCGCCGCGTTTCCCGCAGTATCAGGACTTTGCCCGACGAACCGGCCCCGCCGACCATCCCGCCCGCCGACGCGGCGGGCGGGCACGAGGCGCTGCTGGCCGACCTCGATGCCTTCAGCGACGGCGAGCGTGCCGCTCTCGACGACCGGCATGAGCGTGAGACCGGAGGAAACACCCAGTGACCGCCCAGGACGCGACCACGGATTTCACGTGGCTGCTCGACGACTTCGTGCGCAAGGTGCACGGCGCCAGTCACGCGCTGATCATGTCCGTCGACGGTTTCCCGTTGACCGCGTCGGAATCGGTGTCGAGTGACGACGCCGAGCAGCTCGCCGCCATCGCGAGCGGCCTGCTCAGCCTCGCGGGCAACAGCGCCGCGCTGTTCGGCAAGGGCAACTGCGAGCAGATCATCATCCGGCTCACCCGCGGGTACTTCCTGTTCATGGGGATCGGCGCCGAGGCCGGGCTGGCGGTGCTCACCGAACCGGACTGCGACATGAAGGTCGTCGCCTACGAGATGACCCAGTTCATCACCAACGCCGGTCACGCCCTCACACCCGAGGTGCGAGCGGGACTCCGGCAGGTCCTGACCGCCCGACGGCCGCAGGCCTGAGAATCCGGAGAAGGAAGGGATGACCGTGTCCACCGACCACTCTCCGGACCGGCCCGGCAAGATGCGCAGCCGCAGGATCCGGCCGTACGCGCTGACCGGCGGACGGACCAAGAGCAGCCAGCTGCTGCTCGTGGAGACCCTGATCTCGGTCCCGCGTTACGACCCGTCGCTGGCCGAGGCGCTGATGCCCGAGTCGCGCGCGCTGTACGAGCGGTCCCGCGACCGGTCGTCGATCGCCGAGCTTTCGGTGGGACTGGACCTGCCCTTGGGCGTGGTCCGGGTGCTCATCGGCGACCTCGCCGCCCAAGGCGCCGTCTTCGTGCACCCGACGGCCCACGCCTACAACCACGATACGAATGTGCTCGAGAGGATCCTCGATGGACTCAAGCGCCTCCCGGTCTGACACAGGCGGAGCGGCAGAGCCTTCGGGTCGTCGGCCGCATGAGTACCCAGTTCGAACCGCCCCGGCCGGCAGGCCCCGCTTCCGGGGTGTCAGGGCGCCATTCAGGAAGGGCGTGAGCAGGTCGTGAAAGAGCGCCCTGGCGACGCGAACGCGGTCGCGGGTTCCGAATCGGACACAGATCTCCTGGCGATCTCCGCCAAGATCGTGGTCGCCGGTGGATTCGGCGTCGGCAAGACGACGTTCGTCGGCTCCGTCTCCGAGGTCCCGCCCCTGAGCAACGAAGCATGGATGACCGAGGCCGGTGCCGGGGTCGACGAGCTGGTGCCGCCCGGGACCAAATCGACCACCACGGTCGCGATGGACTTCGGCCGGATCACCCTGCGTGAAGACCTGCTCCTGTACCTGTTCGGCACGCCCGGCCAGGCCCGGTTCTGGTTCCTCTGGGATGACCTCTCGCGCGGTGCGCTCGGCGCCGTCGTGCTGGTCGACACCAGCCGGATCGACCAGTCGTTCGCCGCGATCAACTACTTCGAGAACGACTCCGAGCTGCCGTTCGTCGTCGCGGTCAACCAGTTCCAGGGCATGCCGGTGCACGACCTCGACGAGGTCCGCGACGCGCTGGCGCTGTCCCCGGACATCCCGTTGATCACCTGCGACGCCCGAGACCCGAAGTCCGCGGTCGCGACGTTGCGGGAACTGGTGTCGCACACGCTGTCTCTCGCGGTGGTCTCCGGGCCCGGCCGCCGGTCCGAAGCACGGTTTTCCGCTGAGGACCCATCAGCTCCGTACGTGTCACTCAGCTGAACAGTTTTCCGGGAGGAACGTCGAGGATGCGCAAGGTTCTGATCGTCGGTGCCGGGCAGTCGGGTTTGCAGCTGGCTTTGAGCCTGCTGGCCCACGACTACGACGTCACGGTGATGTCGGCGCGGACGCCGGAGGAGATCCGGTCCGGCAAGGTGATGTCGACCCAGTGCATGTTCCACTCCGCCCTGCAGCACGAGCGGGACCACCAGCTGAACCTGTGGGAAGACGAGACCGTCAAGGTCGAGGGGCTCGGCGTCTCGATCGCGGGACCGGATTCCAGCCGCGTGCTGGACTGGTTCGGCCCGTTGGAGCACTACGCGCAGTCGGTGGATCAGCGGGTGAAGATGGCGGCCTGGCTGGAGCTGGTGGAGGACCGCGGCGGCAAGGTCGTCATCCACGGCGTCACCACCTCGGATCTCGCGCCGTTGGCGAAGCTGTACGACCTGGTCGTCATCGCGGCGGGCAAGGGTGAGCTGGTCCAGCTGTTCGACCGGATCCCCGAGCGGTCGCCGTACACCGAACCGCAGCGCGCGCTCTCGCTGGCGTATGTGCACGGCCTCGAACGACGGCCCGAGCATCCGGACACGGCGGCGGTGCGGTTCAACATCATCCCCGGCGTGGGCGAGCTGTTCATGATCCCCGCGTACACGCTGAGCGGCAACTGCGACATCCTGTTCTTCGAAGGTGTCCCCGGCGGCCCGCTCGACTGCTGGGACGACCGGCCCTCGCCGCAGCAGCATCTCGACCGGATCCTGTCGCTGATGAAACAGTTCCTCCCGTGGGAGTACGAGCGCTCGAAGAACGCCGTCCTGACCGACGCGAAGGCGACGCTGGCGGGCGGGTACACGCCGGTCGTGCGGAACGCGGTCGGCAAACTCGACTCGGGGACCGCGGTGCTCGGCATGGCCGACGTCGTGGTGGCCAACGACCCGATCACCGGTCAGGGTTCCAACAACGCGAGCCACTGCGCGGCGTCCTATCTGGACTCGATCCTCGATCGCGGGGACAAGCCGTTCGACGAGGAGTGGATGACCACGTCGTTCGAGAAGTACTGGGAGTACGCCCAGCACGTGACGACCTGGACCAACGCGATGCTGCGGCCGCCGCCCCCGCACGTGCTCCAGATCATCGGCGCGGCGGGGGAGAAGCCCGCCGTGGCGCGGCGATTCGCGAACGGGTTCTCCGATCCGACCGACTTCCAGCACTGGCTCCTCGACCCCGCGAAAGCGGAGAAGTACCTGGCCGAGGTCTGATTCCGCGGCCACGACGGTCCCGCGATCGGGTTCGTGGGACTGTCGCGTTGCGCCGTTTCGGGCTACCGTGGTCACCGTGCGTGAGTACGGTCGGTGACGGCGGTGGAGGTGCGGCGCGATGCGTTCGATGTGGAAGGGCTCAGTGTCCTTCGGGCTGGTGAGCATCCCGATCCAGCTCTACGCGGCCACCGAGAACAAGAACGTCTCGCTGCGCCAGGTGCACGAGTCCGACGGTGGCCGCATCCAGTACAAGCGGTTCTGCACGATCGACGGCGAGGAAGTGCCCTACGCCGAGATCGCCAAGGGCTACGAACTGCCCGACGGCGAGATGGTCGTGCTCACCGACGAGGACATGTCCGAACTGCCGTTGGCGTCGTCGCGGGCGATCGACGTGCTCGAGTTCGTGCCGCTGGAGTCCATCGACCCGATCCAGTTCGACAAGACCTACTACCTCGAACCGCAGAAGAACGCCGTCAAACCGTACGTGGTCCTGCGTGACGCGTTGCAGAAGGCGAGTCACGTGGCGGTCGCGAAGGTCGCCATCCGGCAACGGGAGACACTCGCGATCCTGCGGGTGCACAGCGACGTCCTGACGATGACGACGATGTTGTGGCCCGACGAGGTCCGCGTCCCGGACTTCGGGTTCCTGCACGACGATCCGCCGCAGGTGCGGCCGCAAGAGCTGACGATGGCGGGTTCACTGATCGACTCGCTCTCGGAGCCGGTCTTCGAGCAGGAGAAGTACACCGATTCCTACCGCGAGGCGCTGGAGGCCATGATCGAGGCCAAGGCCTCGGGGAACGAGACCACGAAGCCGAAGGCCGTGGGTGCGAAGGCCGACGTCGTCGACCTCATGGAAGCCTTGCAGGCCAGCGTGAGCGAAGCGAAGAAGAGCAGGAAGCCTTCGACGGCCAAGAAGACCACCGCGGCGAAGAAACCCGCGTCCGGCAAGCGAACACCCAAGAGCGCCTGACTCTCCTTTGTGGACGTTTGTGTCCGGCGTCACCGCGACACGCCGCGTCTTATCCCGGGAACTGTCGTCCCTCGGTGGTAGTAAGGCAAGCGAGGAGAACTTTTCCGAAGCGATCCAGGAGCTGATCGCGAGAGGCGGCATGAGCATGGAGTGCGCGTTCTGCGCCGGCGAACTCGACCACTGCCACGGAACCCTGGTGGTGCACCTCGACGGTGGTTTCACCGAATGCAGCGAGGACGGCTGCGTCGATTTCGACTTCGCCCGGCACACGCTGACGATCGAGTGCTTCGACGTCGACGGCGGCTGTACCTGCACGGAGGTGGAGGCCCGGCTGTTGCTGCGGGCTTCTTGACCGGCGGCCGATACACCACTGGGGCCCGCTTCGGGTGATCACGACCGATTGCCACTCGAAGGTGTATGCATTCGTGTACATCGTGGCCGGGAATGTGTTAATCATGACGGGGGTCCTCCGGCTCTCCCTCCCCCTCGGAGCCGGGGGGCCCCTTCACGTCACGGTGCTTCCTTCGCGGTGTCGTGAATCGGAGCGCCGTCGTACGAGCGTACGGCCTCCCACACGCTGTCCCCGTCCGCGTAGTCACGCGCAGGCAGCGACCCTAGGGGGCCCAAGACGTTGTCGCCCGCTCCTGCCGCCGAGGCGGCCCTCAGGAGTTCGTCGCGTCCACACGGGTAGGTCGCCTGCCGCAAAAACGGGCGAGGGTCGGTTCCTGCCATCGGCTCTGCCTCCTTCTCGTCGTCCGAAGCGGATACCCGGCGAGTGGTGCACGAAAACAGACCGGGCACCCGGCGTGAGGGGAACGCCGGGTGCCCGGTCTGTTTCAGCGCCGGTACCGGGGGCTCGGTACCGTTCGATCCGGTGCTCAGAACCAGTGGGCGCGACCGCCGATGGCCTTCCCGGTGTTCCCGAGAACGGCCAGGATGATGCCGATGACCGCGAGCGCGATCCCGATCGAGTACAAAACCGGAATACTGGCGATGACACCGACGACAATCAGGATGACGCCGAGAATGATCACGGGAACACCTTCTCCTTCGTAGTCGCCCGGCCTGGGTGCTGCCGGGGTGGGGCTACTTGAGGAATGCCCACTCCACGCGAGGGGAAACGGGTCCATCCGGCCGAAGTTTTCACGCATTCGGCCTAGTGATCACCCACTTTGGTGAGCGAGAGCTCAGTACCGGTAGTGATCCAGCTTGTACGGACCTTCGACGTCCACGCCGATGTACTCGGCCTGGCGCTTGGTCAGCTTCGTCAGCCGGACGCCCAGCGCGTCGAGGTGCAGACGGGCCACCTTCTCGTCGAGGTGCTTCGGCAGCACGTGGACGTCGGTGGCGTACTCGCCCTGCTTCGTGAACAGTTCGATCTGCGCGATCGTCTGGTTCGTGAAGGAGTTCGACATCACGAAGCTCGGGTGGCCGGTGGCGTTCCCGAGGTTCATCAGCCTGCCCTCGGACAGCACGATGATCGAGTGCGCCTCGCGGTCGGCCCCCGCCCCGGCAGGGAAGATCCACTCGTGCACCTGCGGCTTGATCTCGATCTTCCGGATGCCCGGGATCCTCGCCAGCCCGGCCATGTCGATCTCGTTGTCGAAGTGCCCGACGTTCGCGACGATCGCGTTGTGCTTCATCCTGGCCATCTGGTCGGCCATGATGATGTCGAAGTTGCCGGTGGTGGTGATGAAGATGTCACCGCGCTCGACGACGTCGTCGAGCTCCACGACGTCGAGACCCTCCATCGCCGCCTGCAACGCGCAGATCGGGTCGATCTCGGTGACGACCACGCGGGCGCCCTGACCGCGCAGCGATTCCACCGCGCCCTTGCCGACGTCGCCGTAGCCGCAGACGACCGCGACCTTGCCCGCGATCATCACGTCGGTGCCGCGGTTGAGACCGTCGATGAGCGAGTGGCGGATGCCGTACTTGTTGTCGAACTTCGACTTCGTCACCGAGTCGTTCACGTTCATCGCCGGGAAGAGCAGCTCGCCTTCCTTGGCGAGCTTGTAGAGGCGTTTGACGCCGTTGGTGGTCTCCTCGGTGACCCCGCGGACCTCCTTGGCGATGCGGGTGAAGCGGCTCGTGTCGCGGCCGAGGCTCTCGCGCAGGGTCTCCAGCACGAGGTGGTACTCCTCGGGGTCGTCCTCGGTCGCCTGCGGGACGGCGCCGGCGGCCTCGAACTCGACACCCTTGTGGATCAACAGGGTCGCGTCACCGCCGTCGTCCAGGATCATGTTCGGGAGGCGGCCGTCGCCGAAGTCGAAGAGCTGGTCGGTGCACCACCAGTATTCGGCGAGCGTCTCACCTTTCCACGCGAACACCGGCGAACCCGACGGCTGCTCGACGGTGCCCTCCCGGCCGACGACGACGGCCGCGGCGGCCTCGTCCTGCGTGGAGAAGATGTTGCAGGAAACCCAGCGCACCTCGGCGCCGAGCGCGACGAGCGTCTCGATCAGCACGGCGGTCTGGACCGTCATGTGCAGCGAACCGGCGACCCGCGCGCCCTTCAGCGGCTGCGATTCGGCGTATTCGCGGCGCAGCGCCATCAAGCCGGGCATCTCGACCTCGGCGAGGCGCAGCTGCTTGCGTCCGGCCTCGGCGAGCGAAAGATCGGCGACGGCGAATTCGATCCCGTTGATCTTGGACAGGGTGGGGCTCACAGGTTCTCCGATCAGGAAGGAAGGCAGGGCGGAACCGCCCTTCGCGCCGGTGGCGGGAAGGGCGGTGTCAGTGCGAGGATTCAGCGCACGGCCTCGACGACGAAGGCCGGAAAAGGGTTTCGACGCAAAGAAAGGCACCTCCGCGGTGGGAGGCGCCCTTACGTCTGTCGCAGCGGGCCGAGCGTGGCGGAAGAATTCCGTCGCAGCGCCTCTCGGCCCGGAACCCAGAATGGCAAAGCGCCGCGAGCGCTGTCAAGGTGACGCGGGCGTGGCGAATTCGGCGCGGACACCCAGCAGGCGGACCGGTCTGCCGAGGTCGAACATCCCGAGCACGGCCAGCGCCGCCTTCTCGATTTCGGCGGGATCCGAGGTCGGCGCGGGCAGGGTCACGCTGTGTACATGGGTGTGGAACGGCGCGAACCGGACCTTGACCGCGATCCGAGCGGCGGGCCTGCCTTCGTCGACGACGTCCCGCGAGACGCGTTTCGCCAGCGCGGCGACCTCCGCGGCCATGATCCCGGGATGGGTGAGGTTCCGCTGGAACGTCGTCTCGCGGCTGCGGGATCGCGCGACGTACGGCGTCGCGGTGACCTCGTCGTCCCCGATTCCGCCGGCAAGGAGCCGGTACCACGGGCCGAGCTTCGGGCCGAACCGGGCGGCGAGGTCCGCGGGATCGGCGCCCGCCAGTTCCAGCACGGTGCGGTAACCGGCCTCGGCGAGCTTCTTCGTGGTCTTGGCGCCGATGCCCCACAGCGCGTCCGGCGGCCGCTCGGCCATGACGTCCCACCAGTTGTCCTGGACGAGCCGGAAGATCCCGGCCGGTTTGGCGAAGCCGGTGGCGAGTTTGGCGCGCAGCTTGTCGTCCCCGATGCCGACCGAGCACGACAGCCCGGTCTCCTCGGCCACCACTCGCCGGATGTCGGCGGCGAGTGCTTCGGGATCCTCGGTGCCGGCGCCGAGGAAGGCTTCGTCCCAGCCGAGCACTTCGACGACCACGGGGAACTCCCGGAGCGTCGCCATCACCCGATCGGACACCTCTTGGTAGGCGGGTGCGTCCGTCGCCAGGAAGATCGCGTCGGGGCAGCGTTTCGCGGCGGTGCGCAAGGGCATTCCGGACCGGATGCCGAAAGCCCGCGCCTCGTACGACGCCGTCGCCACCACGGCCCGTTCGGCCGGATCACCCGCGCCCCCGACGACCACGGGCCTGCCCCGCAGCTCGGGCCGCCGGGCGACCTCGACCGCCGCGATGAACTGGTCGAGGTCGACGTGAAGAACCCAGCGCACCCACTCCCGGACGGCCATGAAGCGAGCTTAAGCCGCGCCCTGTGGGGCCGCTCAGGTCTCGTGCTACGACCGTTCCGCGATCTCGTCGCGCATCCGCTGCTCGTTCTCCTGCAACTCCGGCGTGAAGTTCTCGCCGAAATCCTCGGCTTCCAGGATCTTGCGGATCTCGAGGACGGTGTCACTGTGCGGGGGAGTGGGACAGCGCTTCGCCCACTCGATCGCTTCGGCGCGCGAAGGGACATCGACGATCCAGTAACCGCCGACGAGCTCCTTGGTCTCGGTGAAGGGGCCGTCGGTGACGGTGGCCCCGGCCGCGTTGATCGTGACCCGTGCGCCCTTCGAACTCTCCTGAAGGCCCTCGCCGCCCACCAGCACCCCGGCGTCGAGCATGTCCTGATTGAACTTCGCCATGGCGGTCAGGGCCTCCATCGGCGGCATCTTCCCGGCTTCGGAATCCTCGTCCGCCTTGATGATGATCATGAACCGCATGCGTCTCCCTCTCGGTGCCCGGACGTATCGACCGGAACCCTACCGGTGTGCGGGGAAGACGATCAGTCGCGACCGAACCGGGACAGATGCACGATCACCGCTGTGGTCACGGTGACCATCCCGATCAGCAACAGGGCGGGGCTGTTCATCACGACGCCCAGCAGCATCAGCAGACCCGCGGTGATGTCCAGGCCGAGGAGGACGGCCAGCCGGAGCAGCGGGGGCTGGGCGGGCCTGCCGGAGCGGAGCCGGGCGGCCAACGCCGGCTCGGTCAGCTCGAACCAGCGCTCGATCTTTTCCAGCTCTTGCCGATCGTGGTGGCTCAGCATCGGGCTTCTCCTTCGGCGCGCTCCGGCCGTCGACATCCACGGAATACCCAGGAGCAGGGCCGGATAAGCGCCGAATTTCCCGGTTTTTGTATAACGACATATACGGCTCGGCGAATATTGATCTTCATGAGTGGATCTGTTACGCCATTAGGGTTCGGGCACGTCGAAAGATCGTCAAAGCAGGAAGGGCTCGGTAGCTTTTGAGCCTGTGGCCACGGCGGCCGCGGTTGCTCACTCTGGGAGGACGCGAGAGATGACCATTCCCACCGAACCGATCGGCAGCATCCCCCGTCCCGGCTACCTCATCGAAGCGCTCGGTGAGCACGCGGCGGGGAGGCTCGACACCGACGGGCTCGGCGAGTTGCGGGAAAAAGCCCTTGTGGACACCGTCAGGCGACTGGAGGAGACCGGTTCCCCGGTCATCACCGACGGAGAACAGAGCAAGCCGAGCTTCGCCACCTATCCCTTGGCCAGCCTCACTTCCCTCGCTCCGGACGGCGTCGTCATCCCCTTCGCAGACGGGCACACCCGTCAGCTTCCACGGCTCACCGCCGGGCCGTTCCGGTATCGGACCTACGCCGACTCCTATCTGCGTGAAGTCCGGAAACACACGACCAGGCCGGTGAAACAGGCGGTGATCGCGGCTTCGGCGATCAGCCTCGTTTATCCCGGTGAGGAATTGGCCGGATATGGCCGGGATCGGTTCACCGCCGACCTGGTGGACGAAGCCGAAACCGACATCCGCCGCAGTCTCGACGCTGGTGCCGACAGCGTTCAGCTCGACTTCACCGAAGGCCGGTTGTCGCTGAAGCTCGATCCTTCCGGTGGACTCTTGCAGTCCTTTGTGGACTTGAACAACACCGTGCTGGACCGGTTCTCCGAGGAGGAGCGGAAGAAGATCGGTGTGCACACCTGCCCCGGTGGAGACCAGGACTCGGCGCACAGTCTCGACGTCGACTACGCCGGACTGCTCCCGACGCTGTTCCGGCTGAAGGTGGGCAACGTCTACGTCCAGCTGGCCAGCGAGGCGGAACCCGAGCGTGCCTTGCAGGTGATCGCCGAGCACTCCCGGCCGGAGCAGCGGATCTTCGTCGGCGTGACCGATCCGATCGATCCGCGCGTCGAAACCGCCGAGGAGGTCCGGGACAGGGTTCTCCAGGCCGCGCGATACATCTCGCCGGATCGGCTGGGCACCTGTGACGACTGCGGATTCTCGCCGTTCGCCGACGACACCTCGACGTCGCGGGACACCGCGTTCGCCAAGATCGCCGCCCGCGTCGAAGGCACACGTCTCGCCGCCCGTTCCCTCTGACGTCGGGTGATGGGCGCCTTCGTCAGTTCTGGACCGCGACCCGGATCCCGAGTCCGACGAGGAAGGTGCCCATCACCGCGTCCATCGCCCGCCGCACCCGGCCGGAGCCGAAGAACCTCCGCAGCGAACCCACCAGCGTCGCCAGGACGAAGGTCCAGACGACGGCCACGGTGGTGGCCAGCACGGCCAGCTGCAGGGTCTGTGCGGTCGAGGCCGAATGGGGGAGGAACTGGGGGATGAGCGCGAGGAAGAACATCGCGACCTTCGGGTTGAGCAGATTGGTGAGCAGTCCCTGCCGGAACGCCTCCTTGGGGGCGACGACGGGCGCCACCCTGTCCTTGAGTTCGCTGTAGTCACCGCGGCGCACGGCCAGCCACGCCTTGACGCCGAGGAAGATCAGATATCCGGCGCCGATCAGTTTCACCACGGTGAAGGCGATCGCGGACGCGGTGAGGATCGCCGCGACCCCGAGTGCGATCGCGACCACCCAGACGAACACGCCGAGCGCGATGCCGAGTCCGGCGGCGATCCCGGCCTTGCGCCCGCCGAGGATCGCGCTGCGGGTCACCACCAGGAAATCCGGGCCCGGCGCCATCGCGCCGAGCAGGCAGATCAGGACGAACGAGAATGCGGTGGCCCCAGGGATCATCTTTCGATGCTATCCGGATCGTCGATGTCCCTGGCCATCACGGCGCCCGCGATGTCGATGCCGTCGGGTGTCGTCACCGTCACCCGTTCGACTTCGGTGAAGCCGAACGACAGGTAGAGCGGGACGCCGGGCAAGGTCGCGGTCAACGTCAGCGAGGTGAACCCCTCGGCCTTCGCCGCGATACGACAGGACTCCAGGATCGCACGTCCGAGCCCACGCCGGGTCCAGTCACCGCGGACGAACATCGCGCGGACCCGCGCGGGTTCGGTGGCCGGATCGAGTGGGCGGTCGTCGTCCGCCGCCTCACCGGCGCCGGCGTGCGTCTTGTTGCGCCTGCTCCACCCTCCGCACGCCACGATCTCGCCGTCCGCCTCGTGCACGAAGTACGTGCCGTCCTCGAGCAACCGCGGATCGAGACGCGCGACGTGCTCGGCCGCGCTCGCGGTCTGGCGCTCGTCGTAGAATCTGGGGAACACCTCCAGCACCGAGGTCCGCATCAGCGCCGCGATGGCGGGCGCGTCGGCGAGGGTGGCCGTCCGCTGGGGTGGCGTGTCCATCGTCATGCCGCGGAAGATAGCCAACGACAATGGCTCCGCCTAATGGATATCCCTTGGTGATCACCGATGACGGCGTCGAGCTGGCCGAGCTTGTGCCGTGAAGGACTCCTTGAGGGACTCTGGGTCCCTCAAGGAGTCCTTCACGGACCGACGCCTCCTACCAGACAGCCTGACGCCGGGTCAGGGGCGATCGGTCACCGGACGAGCCGGAAGAACGACCGCACCTCGTCGGTGAACACGCCGGGCTGTTCGAAGGCCGCGAAGTGGCCTCCACGCTCGAGTTCGTTCCAGTACCGGATGTCGGTGAACCGGCGTTCCGCCCAGCGGCGGGACGGGCGTGGGGTCTCGCGCGGGAAGATCGAACAACCCGTCGGCACGGTGATGCTGTCCACAGTGGACTCGGCGAACCAGTTCGACACCTCGTTGAAACTCTCCCAGTACAACCGGGCGGACGAAGCGCCGGTGCCGGTGAGCCAGTAGAGCGTGATGTCGTCGAGCATCGCGTCCCGGGACAAGGCGTTCTCCGGATGGCCGCCGCAATCCGTCCAGGCCTGGAACTTCTCGACGATCCACGCGCACAGCGCGACCGGCGAGTCCGCCAGCGCGTAGCCGATCGTCTGTGGCCTCGTCGTCTGCTGGATCGCGTAACCCGAACCGTCCGCCTTGGCCCTTTCGAGGTCTTCGAGCGACTTCCGCTCGAATTCGGTCAGGTCGCCGAACGTCGCCGGGTCCGGCGCCGCCAGCGGCGGGTTCAGGTGGATCCCGGCCAGCCGCTCGGGCGCGGTCCGCCCCATGAGGGTGGTGATGCTGGTGCCCCAATCGCCGCCTTGGGCGCCGTAGCGCTCATAACCCAAGCCGTCCATGAGGCGGATCCACGCGTCGGCGATGCGCTGGATCGACCAGCCGGCTCGCGCGGGTTTGTCGCTGAAACCGTAACCGGGCAAGGACGGGACGACGACGTGGAAGGCGTCCGCCGCGTCCCCGCCGTGGGCGACCGGATCGGTGAGCGGGCCGAGTACGTCGAGGAACTCGAAGACCGAACCGGGCCAGCCATGGGTGAGGACCAGCGGCAGCGCGCCGGGGTGGGGGGAGCGGGCGTGCAGGAAGTGGATGCCGAGGCCGTCGATCTCGGTCCGGAACTGGGGGATCGCGTTGAGCCGCGACTCCGCGGCCCGCCAGTCGTAGTCCTCTGCCCAGTACGAGCACAGTTCGCGCAGGTAGGCGGAGGGGACGCCTTGCGACCAGTCGTCGACGGTCTCGTCTTCGGGCCAGCGGGTGCGGCGAAGCCGGGCGCGGAGGTCTTCGAGATCGGCCTCCGGGATCCGGGCTCGGAAGGGCGTGGTGTTCATGGCGGACAACGTTAACGAGAGGGTCTGACACTTCGTGGCCTTCCGGCGGACCGCGACCGTGTCTCGCCCGTTGACCGAGGACAGGCGAGCGGGCTATTCTCGATATACGAAAGAAAATTTCCGTATAGCGAAATTATAGAGGTTTCGATGGCTGATCTCGCCGGTTCGCGTCACGCGCTGCCCTACGTGCTGAACCTGTCGCTGGTCTTCACCGAGTTGCCGTTGCTTGACCGTGCGGAGGCGGCGCGCGCGGCGGGCTTCACGGCGGTCGAGTTCTGGTGGCCGTTCGAGACGGCGGTGCCGGACGCCGCCGAGGTCGACGCGTTCGTGGCGTCGGTCGGTCGGGCGGGCGTCGCGGTGACCGGGCTGAACTTCTTTCCCGGCGACATGGCGGGTGGCGATCGCGGCCTGGTCACCTGGACCGGGCGCGAGGACGAGTTCGCCCGCGGTATCGCCTCGGCGATCGACCTCGGTGAGCGGCTCGGCTGCCGCCGGTTCAACGCGCTCTACGGCAACCGGATCGACGGCGCGGACCCGGCCGGGCAGGACGAGCTCGGTTTGTCGAATCTCGCGCTCGCGTCGGACGCGGCCGCCCGGATCGACGCGGAGATCGTCCTGGAACCGTTGTCCGGAACGGAAAAGTATCCGCTCAAGACCGCGGACGACGTACTGAAGGTGCTCGACGAACTCGGGCGGGACAACGTGAAGCTGCTGGCCGACCTGTACCACCTGGCGGTCAACGGTGACGACCTCGACACGGTCACGACCGTCCACACCGGACGGATCGGTCATGTGCAGATCGCCGATGCCCCAGGGCGGCACCAGCCGGGGACCGGAACGCTGGACATCGAGGGATACCTGGAAAAGCTGCAGACGGCGGGCTATCGCGGGCAGGTCGGCGTGGAGTACAGCCCCGAGGGGCCGAGCGCGGATTCGTTGTCGTGGCTGCCTTTCGAACGGAGGGGATTGGCATGACCAAGCTGGGATTCATCGGCCTGGGGATCATGGGCGGGCCGATGGCGGGACATCTCGTCGCCGGCGGCCACGAGGTGAGCGGATTCGACACGAACGCCGACGCGCTCGCGAGGCTGGAAGCCGCGGGCGGCCGGGCCGCGAGCGGTGTGCCGGACGCCGTGTCGGGTGCGGAAGTCGTCATCACCATGCTCCCGAACCACCCGCAGGTCGAGGCCGTCGTGCTGGCGGCGGGTGGGGTGCTGGAGTCGGCGAAACCGGGCACCTTGCTGATCGACATGAGCACGATCCGGCCGGAGACCTCCGTCGAGGTGGCCGAGCGGGCGGGCGAACGGGAGCTCCGCATGCTGGACGCGCCCGTTTCCGGTGGCCAGGCGGGCGCCGAACTGGCCGCACTGTCCATCATGGTCGGTGGCGACGACGCGGACTTCGCGGCCGCCCTCCCGATCCTGGAGGCGGTCGGCAAGACGATCGTCCATGTCGGGCCCCACGGTGCGGGGCAGGTCGTCAAGGCGGCGAACCAGCTGGTGGTCGGCGGGACGTACGGCCTGATCGCCGAGGCGATCGTGTTGCTCGAGTCTTCGGGGGTGGACGCCGGTGTCGGGCTGGACGTCCTCGCGGGCGGGCTGGCGGGCAGCCGGATCCTGGACCTCAAGCGGAAGTCCATGGTGGCGAGGGAATTCACGCCGGGCTTCCGGATCGACCTCCACCACAAGGACATGGGCATCGCGCTCGCCGCCGCCAGGCAGGCCGATGTCGCGTTGCCGCTCACCGGGCTGGTCGCCCAGCTCGTCGCCGCCGGACGGGCGATGGGGCACGGCTCGCTCGATCACTCCGCCCTGCTGAAGGTCGTCGAAACGCTGTCCGGCGCGGAAAACAAGGAGTGAGGCATGCCCAGAATCCCCGCCATGCAGGCCGTTGTCGACGTCCTGGTCAGTGAGGGCGTCGACACCGCGTTCGGCTGCCCCGGCGCCGCGATCCTTCCGCTGTACCACGCGATGCAGGGCAGCGGTATCGAGCATTTGATCGTGCGCCACGAAGAGGGCGCGACCCATATGGCCGACGGCTGGGCACGGACCACCGGCAACGTCGGCGTCGCGATCGGCACCTCGGGGCCCGCCGGGACGAACATGATCACCGGGCTCTACACCGCGCAGGCCGACTCGATCCCGATCCTGTGCATCACCGGGCAGGCCGACTCGAGAAAGCTGCACACCGAGGCGTTCCAGGCGGTCGACATCGTCGAGATCGCCAAGCCGGTGACGAAGTGGGCCGTGCAGATCAAGGAGGCGGCTCAGCTGCCGTGGGTGTTCCGGGAAGCGTTCCGGATCGCGCGATCCGGCCGCCCTGGACCGGTGCTGATCGATCTGCCGATCGACGTCCAGCGCCAGGAGATCGAGTGGGACTCCAGCATCGATTCGCCGCTGCCGGTCACGAAGGCGACGCCGTCACCGGCCAGGGTCGAACGAGCGCTGGACCTCCTGCTGGCCGCCGAACGGCCGCTGATCCTCGCGGGCGGCGGGGTGGTGCTCGGCGCCGCGAGCGACCGGCTGCGGACCGCGGCCGAACTGCTCGGCGTCCCGGTCGGTGTGACGTTGATGGGCAAGGGGACCTTCCCCGAGGACCACGAACTCTTCGCCGGCATGGCGGGCATCCAGACCTCGCAGCGCTGGGCGAACGCGGCCTTCCTCGAAGCGGATCTGGTGCTGGCCTTGGGCGCGCGATTCGGCGACCGGCACACCGGTGACTTGGACGTCTACCGAGGGAACCGGAAGTTCATCCACGTCGACATCGAACCGACCCAGCTGGGCAAGGTCTTCGGGCCGGACCTCGGCATCGTGTCGGACACGGGTGCCTTCCTGGACGCGCTGATCGAGGCGGCGTCGGAGCGTGTTCCGGCGCGGGATCGCGCGTGGCCGCGCCGGATCGGCGAACTCAAGGAGAGGCTGCCCCGGCGCGAGGACTTCGAGGACACACCGATCAAGGCACCCCGGGTGTTCAAGGAGATCAACGAGTTCTACGGCGAGGACGCCTACTTCGTCACCGCCATCGGGCTGTACCAGATCTGGTCCGGGCAGTTCCAGCGCGCGCACAAGCCGCGGCACTACCAGGTGTGCGGCCAGGCCGGCCCGCTCGGCTGGGAGATCCCGGCGGCGATCGGTGTCAAGAAGGCGAGACCGGAGGCCGAGGTCGTCGGCGTCGTCGGGGATTACTCGTTCCAGTTCCTGGTGGAGGAACTGGCGGTGGCCGCGCAGTACGACGTCGGGTTCGTGCTGATCATGCTGAACAACGAATACCTCGGGCTCATCCGGCAGGCCGAGACCGGCTACGAGATGAACTTCGAGGTCGACATCCACTACGACAAGATCGGCACGGACAACGTGAAGGTCATGGAGGCCTACGGCTGCTCCGGCACGCGCGTCACCGAGCCGGGGGAGATCCGGGCGTCGCTGGAGTGGGCGCGCGCGGAGGCCGGGCGGACGTCGCGGCCGGTCCTGGTGGAGATCGTGATCGACCGCGAAGGGAACGCCGCGATGGGCAAGGCGCTCGACAGCGTCGTCGAGTTCGAGCCGATCGCGGGCTGAACGACGGTGTCCCGGTACGCCTGAGGCCGCCGGGACACCGTCTCGCGATCAGGCCTTGGACTGGTCGTTGCTCAGCCACTTCTCCGGCCGGACGCGGACCAGCACGGAGTTGTCGTTGAGCGCGCCGTCGACGTACTTCGTGCCTTCATCGCCGGGCAGGTAACGCCGCGCGATCTTCAGCGCCTGCTCCCGAGTCGGCGGCGTGTCGTTCGCGACGACCGGACCCTCGGCCGTCACGTACTTGTACGGCAGCGCCTCCGACTGCGCGACCAGGCTGAGCTTGCCCGCCTTCGTGATCGCCTTGTCCTTGACCGAACCGCGGTCCATCCAGATCAGGAGTTCCCCGCCTGGCTCGTAGTCGTACCAGACCGGTACGGCCAACGGTGCCCGTCCTTCCCGCTCCACGGCCAGGACCCCGATGTGGACCTCGCTCAGAAAGGTTTCCCGTTCCTCGGCGGTCATGACGAATGACGACATCCGTGTCTCGCTTCTCTCGGTTGGTGATCTCTGAGAAGTGGCAACGCGGACCGGGTTCACGACATTCCGGACACCCACACCCGCAAGTGGTCGCCTACTTGCCGAGGGCAAGCAGGCGACCACTCGCGTGGGTCACGGGGTGGGCGAACCGGTGCTGGTCGGGCCCGTCTCGCCGGTGTCCCCGGCCGGGGTGGAAGACGGCGGCGGCGTGGTCGTGGTGCTGGACGGCGGAGGCGTGGAGGACGGAGGCGTCGAAGACGGAGGGGTGCTCGACGGCGGCGTCGACGAGGGAGGCGTCGACGAAGGCGGCGTGCTGCTCGGCTTCGAAGGCGAACTGCTGCTCGGAGGGGTGGTGCTGCTCGGCGGCGGCGTACCGGGCAGCGGGAGCGGCGGTGTGGTGGTACCGGGCGGGGGAGTTCCGGGCAGGGTCGGCACCGGGACCTGGCCGCCCGGCGTGCCGGCGGCGACGTCCTGGGAGTCGGGGGCGCCGACGGGGACCTGACTGTCCGGCATCGTCGCGACGCCACCGCGGTAGGCGACCGCCCAGCGGATCACGGTGTCCACATAGGACAGCGAGTGGTTGTAGCGGTACACGGCCACGCGCTGGGTCTGCTCGGAGGTGAGGTCGACGCCGCCGGAGCAGAGGTAGCGGCCGGAACCGAGTGTCGCGTCGTAGATGTTGTTCGGGTTGGACTCGCCGTCGCCGTTGCCGTCGGAGGCGTAGCCCTTCCACGTCGAGGGGATGAACTGCGTCGGGCCGACGGCGCGGTCCCAGACCGCGTCACCGTCGAACTTGCCGCCGTCGGTGTCCCGGATGGCCGCGAACGGTCCGGCGCCGTTGAGCTGCGGGCCGAGGATCGGTTCGAGGGTGTTGCCCTTCGCGTCGACGTAACCGCCGCGCGCGTGGTTGGACTCGATGCGGCCGATACTCGCGATCAACGCCCAGTCGATGTGACAGCCGGGCAGTTCCTTCGCCAGGATGTCGGCGGCGTTCTTGTACGCTTTCATCATGCTGGCGGGGATGCCGAGCGCGCCCGACGGCGCGAACGAGCCACCGACGTTGCCGGTGCCGCCGGGAACGATCAGCGGATCCGGATTGGGTGGCTGGGGGAGGCTGCCGTCGACGGCGATCCCCGGGACCGTGCCCGCCGGCGGTTGCCAGGCCGCGGCCTGGTTCTGCGGTACGGACGGTTTCGGGGCGGCGATCGGGGTGTCTGGTCCCGCCGACGCGGTGACCGCGGGCAGGACGGCGAGCGCGCCACCGGCGAGCGCGAAAGCCGTCCGGTGCCGGGCGGACAACCTGTCCGTCTGTCGAGGGCGGTGCTTCGGCATGTTCTCTCCCGCTAGGTCGACTTCGGGCAAAACTATCCGATGCAACCGAAATTCGGGGACGACGCAACGAAAAACCCGTGAACCTGCCGAGTTTTCGTCCGCCCGGCACAAGACCTTGGTAGTGAAGTTGTCAATTTCACGCTGAGTTCACGGAAGCGTCAGCAGGATCGTCGGTCGCTCCGCGAGCGTAGTCCGGACCGCGTGCAAAGAATCCTTTGCACAATTTCCTTTGCACGGCTACCTTGGTGGCATGACCGGCCCGCCGCCACCCGAAGAGATCGCCGACGCCGCCGTCCTGAAGGCGGTGATGCACCCGTTGCGCCGCCGGATCATGGAGGCGTTGGGCCGCGGACCCGCGACGGCGACGAAGCTGGCCAAGGAACTGGGGGAAAGTTCGGGCGCGACCAGCTATCACCTGCGAGAACTGGCGAAGTACGACTTCGTCCAGGAGGCGCGTGAACTCGCGCACGGCAAGGAGCGCTGGTGGCGCGCTCGGCAACGTGACATCCGCTGGCCCCGGCACAGCGAGCAGAACGACGAGATGCGCGCGGTGTTCGACGAGGCGCAGCGCGCCGCGTTCACCGAAGACCTCGAGCAGATGGCGCGTTTCCTCGATCGCCGCGGTGAACTGGGCGAATGGGGTGACGCGCTGTTGTTCTCGCGTGGCTCGGTCCACGTGGACCTCGAAGAGCTCAAGCAGTTCTGGGAGGAGTACCTGGACCTGCTGCGCCGCTACTGGCGGCCGGAACCCGGCCCGGGCGCGCGGAAGGTGTTCGTGCGCTGGACGGCGTTCCCGGATCCCGGCGGGGAGGTGCGGGAGGGGCAGTGAAAACCGGTGGGAGAGCGGCCACTCGACCACCGGTGGCGCGTCACCACGCCGGACGGCGTGTCTTCACGAACGACTCCACACGTAAAGGGGGAGCAGCATGCTGCTCTGGAAAAAGGTCGCGGCCGTCGGCGCCGCGCAACCGCCGGACGGGGTGTCCAGGGCGGACGCCACCACCGGCTGCGTCGAATTCGGCACCCCGCACATCGTCGCGAACGATCGGGTGAACCACAGCGACCGGACGGAGCGGTACTCGCGCGACCAGTGGGTCACCGAACGGTACTGCGAGAAGGACATTCTCGCGTCGCCGTCGCTCGAGGTGGCCCGGGTGAGCAGGCGATGATCGCCGTGCTGCTCGCGGCCGCCGTGGCGGTCTCGTCACCGGCACCCGTCACCGCTCCGAACGGCGACGTCTCGTTCACCAGTCACGGCGTCACCCTGCACGGGACAGTGGTCGCGCCGGAGGGGCGCGGGGGTCTCGCACCGGGCATCGTCATGGTGCACGGCTCCGGCGAACACGACCGGGACGACTACCGCGCCGAGGCGGAAGCCTTCGCCGAGGCGGGGATCGCGACCCTGATCTACGACAAGCGGACCGAAGGCTATTCGCTGTTCGAGCGGGACTACGCGGTCCTCGCCGACGACGCGCTCGCCGCGGTGCGGGCGCTGCGCTCGCGGCCGGGTGTGGATCCCGCCCGCGTAGGGGTGTGGGGCCTGAGCGAGGGCGGCTGGGTGGCGCCGCTGGCGGCGTCGAAAGCGAAGGACGTCGCTTTCGCGGTCACGGTCGGCGCGAACGGGGTTTCGCCCGATCGCCAGCAGTCCTGGGCTTTCGAGACCTATCTGCGGCACGGCGGGGTCACCGGTTCGATGGTGGACATGGTGGCGTCGACGAACATGCGCACCCTCGCGGGTGCCGGTTTGTTCCCGGAGGCCGGATACGACCCGGTGCCGGTGCTGGAAAAGGTGCGGCAGCCGGTGCTCGGCCTGTGGGGTGAACTGGATCGGCTCACTCCGCCGGGCGAGGCCGTCCGGATCTTCCGGGAAACCCTGGAACGGGCGGGAAACCGGCAGTACACGCTGAAGGTGCTCCCGAAAGCCCAGCACGGGCTCCGGCGGACCACGGATGGTTTCGACAAGCTCGACGGCTTCGCTCCCGGGTACCTCGACCTCGTCGGAGCCTGGGTGAACGGCGTGCGGAACGAGCCGTCCGCCGATCCGCCGCCTCCGCAGGAGAGACGGAGTGTCGCGCCGGCACCCCTCGCCTGGTACGAGACGCCGTGGCTCCAGGCCGGGGTGTGGGCACTGGCGTTGCTGGCGTTCGCGGCCTACCCGGCGACGGCGTTGTTCCGCCGTCGCAAGGAAGTTCCGCTCGCCGGGCCGGCGCGCTGGCTGGCGTCGACCGGTTTGCTCGCCACAGTGGGATTCCTCGGCTACTACATCACCCTGACCACGGGTGCCGCGATGGCGCCGGGACCGGTCCTTTTCGGACGGACGTTGCCCTGGCTCGCCTTACAGCTGGCCGCGATCGGTGTCGTCGTCGCCGGTGTGGTGACGGGGATTTCGTGGTGGCGGAAGAAGGACCGCGGGGGAGTCCGGGTCGGCATGCTGCTGGCCGGAGCGGTGCTGTTCGTACCGTGGGCGGTCCACTGGGGACTGCTGGTGCCGTGAAACGAAAGCGGTCGTGATCGCCGCGTTCGCTGTCGGAAGTACATGATGGCCCCCTTCCTGTACCTAGGCGCAAGGAAGGAGGCCTCGATGTACCACGCCTCGGAACCGGCCGAGAGCCTGGGTGCCGGGCGGCCACCCGGCACCCAGGCGAAGGGAAGCCACGTCACCACGCCCGAGGGCGTGTCTTCACGAACGGACCTCCGGACCAGAAGATACTCAGGACTTCGGGGTCACGGCGAACCGGCGCAGTTCCAGGGCCGGGTTCTTGGCACGTACCTCGGCGATCCGGTCGGCGGAGAGCTCCCCGGCCGCGGTTCCCGTGCGTTCGCCGAGCGAGGCGACGACGACGCCCATCGGGTCGACGATCATGCTGTGTCCCGAGCCGGTGGGCGCGGCCTGCCCCGCCGCGACGAGGTAGATCGTGTTCTCGATCGCCCGCGCCCGGACCAGCGTGGTCCAGTGGTCCTCCTTGAGCGGGCCGGGCATCCACTCCGCGGGCAGCAAGACCGCGTCCGCGCCGGCGTCGACCAGACGGCGGGTGACTTCCGGAAACCTCAGGTCGTAACAGGTCTGAAGGCCGAACGTGATCCCGTCGACCTCGAATGTCTCCGGGGCTTCGATGTCGCCGGGCCGGACCAGTTCCGATTCGCGGAACCCGAAGGCGTCGTACAGGTGGAGCTTGCGGTAGAGCGCGGCGACCGACCCGTCGGGACCGGCCGCGACGAGGGTGTTCGAGATCCGGTCGCCGCCGGGAAGTGCTTCGTTGAGGCCTGCGACGACGGTGATCTGCCGGTCCTTCGCGAGACCGCGTAGCCCGGTGACGAAGGGGCCGTCGAGTTCTTCGGCCGAGGTCACGAATTCGCGGCTCATCGTCGGTACGGTGAACAGCGAGTACTCGGGCAGCACGACCACTCGCGCGCCACGGTCGGCCGCTTCGCCGACGAGGGAGGAGACGCGCGCGAGGTTGGCCTCTTTGTCGTTGCCGGGCGCGAACTGCGCCACCGCGACGTGCACCATGGAACCCCTTCCAATCAGTGGAAGTCTTGTATACATGATGGATACTTGACTGGTCCAGGTGTAGTCTCGGTCGCGGAAAGTAAGGGTATGGAGGGGGAACGAGATGACTGTGACCGCCGAAGGGGGCGGCCCGGCGCGCGAGCGGGTCTACACGTGGCTGCGCGACGGAATCATCTCGGGCGAGCTGGAAGGTGGCCGGTTCCTCGACGAAATGTGGGTGTCCGGCGTGGTCGGCGTGTCCAGGACGCCGGTGCGCGAGGCGTTCCACCGGCTGGCCGCCGAGCGGTTCATCAGCCTCCTGCCGCGCAAGGGCGCTCAGGTGCGCACGGTCACCGCCAGGGAACTGGAAGAGGTCTACCAGAGCAGGCGGCTGATCGAAGGTCACGCCATCGCGGCACTCTGCGCGAACCGGGCAGGCGCGCCCGCCGAACTGCCCGAACTCATCGAAGCGATGGCGAGCGCCGGCGCCGAAAGCGACTGGTTCGCCGTTTCGGGATTCGACCGCCGATTCCACCGTGCCATCGTGAACGCGGCGGGCAACACCGTCCTGACCGAGCTCTACGACACCCTGCGTTCGCGGCAGCAGCGGGTCACCGTCCGGGCGCTGGAGGCACGCCCGGAACGGTTGACGGTGATCGACGAGGAACACCGGGCGCTGGTCGCCGCCCTGGACGACCACGACGTGAAAGAGGCGGCACGCTTGCTGGAGGAGCATTTGCGGCCGGTGTCCGAAGTGATGTCGGTGCTGCCTCGGGAAGGCTGAACTCGATGGGACTCGAGAAGGTCGTCGGCGTCCTGCGTGACAACCTCACCGTCCGGCGCGTCTACGGCGAGCCCGTGGAGAAGGACGGCGTGGTGATCGTCCCGGCCGCGAACGTCGTCGGTGGCGGAGGCGGCGGGCACGGGACCGAACAAGGCAAGGAGGGTGAGGGCGGTGGTTTCGTCCTCGCCGCGCGACCCGTCGGGGCGTATGTGCTCAAAGGCGGTGACGTGCGCTGGGTCCCGGCGGTGGACGTGACCTTCCTCGGCGCGGTGTTCGCCGTCATGGTCGCGACGATCCACCGGGCCCGGCGCCGTCGATCCCGGTGAGGAGGAGGTCGGGTCCACGCCACGGGCTCCGCGAAAGCTGGGCGGCGAGCCCCGTTCCTGATCGAGCGGACGCGGATCGGCAACTTTCGGGTTAGTTTGCCTGCATGGCGAAAAGCTCGGCGGTGGAAATCGAGGTCGGCGACCGGACGGTGCGCGTCTCCAACCCGGATCGCGTCTACTTCCCCGCGCGGGGCGAGACGAAGCTCGACCTCGTCCGGTACTACCTCGCGGTCGGCGACGGGATCGTACGGGCGCTGCGGGAACGGCCGTGCATGCTGCACCGGTTCCCGTCCGGGGTTTCGGGGGAGAAGGTCCACCAGAAACGAGTGCCGAACGGTGCCCCGGACTGGCTCCGGACCGTCCGCGTCGACTTCCCCTCCGGCAGGCACGCCTACGAACTGTGCGTCACGCATCCCGCCGACGTGATCTGGGCGGTGCAGATGTCGACCGTCGAGTTCCACCCGTGGAACTCCCGCCGCGCCGACACCGAACGCCCGGACGAGTGGCGGATCGACCTCGACCCGATGCCCGACTGCCCGTTCTCGACCGTGCGGAAGGCCGCCCACACCGTCCACGAGATCCTGGCCGAACTCGGCATCACCGGCTGGCCGAAGACCTCCGGCGGCCACGGCCTGCACGTCTACGTCCGGATCGAACCGCGGTGGGGCTTTCAGGACGTTCGCCGGGCGGCGCTCGCCTTCGCCCGCGAGGTGGAGCGTCGGATGCCCGACGAGGTCACCACCACCTGGTGGCGCAAGGACCGGGACCCGGCGAAACTGTTCGTGGACTACAACCAGAACGCCAGGGACCACACCATCGCGAGCGCCTACTCGGTCCGCGGCGTGCCCGAAGCCGTCGTCTCGACCCCGATCAGATGGGACGAGATCGACGACGTCGAGCCGCGCGAGTGCACCATCGCCACCGTGCCCGCGCGCTTCGCCGAACTCGGCGACTTGCACGCGGGCATCGACGACACGGCGTACTCGCTCGACACCCTGCTCGAGTGGGCCGACCGCGACGGTCTCGAACCCGAAGACTAGGAGTCCGGTGAACCGGCGGGTCACGTGCCGACGTACGCCGCCAGGTGCTCGCCGGTGAGCGTCGAAGCGGCCGCGACGAGGTCGGCCGGGGTGCCCTCGAAGACGATCTTGCCGCCGTCGTGGCCGGCGCCCGGGCCGAGGTCGATGATCCAGTCGGCGTGCGCCATGACGGCCTGGTGGTGCTCGATGACGATCACGGACTTGCCCGCGTCGACGAGCCGGTCGAGCAGGCCGAGCAGGTTCTCGACGTCGGCGAGGTGCAGCCCGGTGGTCGGCTCGTCGAGGACGTAGACGCCGCCCTTGTCGCCCATGTGCGTCGCGAGCTTCAGCCGCTGCCGTTCTCCGCCGGAGAGCGTGGTGAGCGGCTGGCCGAGGCTGAGGTAGCCGAGCCCGACGTCGTCGAGCCTGCCGAGGATCGCGTGCGCGGCCGGGATGCGCCCTTCGCCCTCACCGAAGAACTTCACGGCCTCGGACACCGGCATTTCGAGTGCCTCGCCGATGTTCTTGCCACCGAAGGTGTACTCCAGCACCGACGCCTGGAACCGCTTGCCCTCGCACTCCTCGCAAGTGGTCGCGGTACCGGCCATGATGCCGAGGTCGGTGTAGATGACGCCGGCGCCGTTGCAGGTCGGGCAGGCGCCCTCGGAGTTGGCGCTGAACAGCGCCGGTTTCACGCCGTTGGCCTTGGCGAAGGCCTTGCGGATCGGTTCGAGCAGGCCGGTGTAGGTGGCCGGGTTGCTCCGCCGCGAGCCGCGGATGGGTGTCTGGTCGACCGAGACCACGCCTTCGGCGGCGGGGATCGAGCCGTGGATCAGCGAACTCTTGCCGGAGCCCGCGACACCGGTGACGACACAGAGGACACCGAGCGGGACGTCGACGTCCACGTTCCGGAGGTTGTGCCGGTCGGCGCCGCGGATCTCCAGTTTGCCGGTGGGCTCGCGGACGCTGTCCTTGAGCGCCGCCCGGTCGTCGAGGTGCCTGCCGGTGATGGTGTCGCCGGCGCGCAGGCCTTCGACGGTGCCCTCGAAACAGATCGTCCCGCCCGCGGTGCCCGCGCCGGGGCCGAGGTCGACGACGTGGTCGGCGATGGCGATCGTCTCCGGCTTGTGCTCGACGACCAGCACCGTGTTGCCCTTGTCGCGCAGTTGCTTGAGCAGGTTGTTCATCCGCTGGATGTCGTGCGGGTGCAGCCCGATGGTGGGTTCGTCGAAGACGTAGGTGACGTCGGTGAGCGACGAACCGAGATGCCGGATCATCTTCGTGCGTTGCGCCTCACCACCCGAAAGCGTGCCGGACGACCGGTCGAGGGAAAGATAGCCGAGTCCGATGTCGACGAAGGAGTCGAGCGTGTGCTGAAGCTTCTCCAGCAGCGGCGCGACCGACGGTTCCTCGATCCCGCGGACCCAGTCGGCGAGGTCGCTGATCTGCATTTCGCAGGCGTCGGCGATGTTGATCCGGTTGATCTTCGAAGACCGCGCGAGCTCGCTGAGGCGGCTGCCGTCGCATTCGGGACAGACGGCGAACGTGACCGCCCGGTCCACGAAGGTGCGGATATGCGGCTGCATCGCCTCGCGGTCCTTGGCCAGGAACGATTTCTGGATGGTGGGGATCAGCCCCGAGTAGGTCAGGTTGATGCCCTCGATCTTGAGCTTGACCGGCTCCTTGTAGAGCAGATCGTCCAGCTGCCGCTTGGTGTACCTCTTGAT
This sequence comes from Amycolatopsis sp. QT-25, assembly GCF_029369745.1. Lineage (NCBI taxonomy): Bacteria > Bacillati > Actinomycetota > Actinomycetes > Pseudonocardiales > Pseudonocardiaceae > Amycolatopsis > Amycolatopsis sp. QT-25. The sequence continues at coordinate 4,582,931 of NZ_CP120210.1, read as the reverse complement.
CGGCTTGTCGGGGTCGAAGAAGCCGCAGCCGCGGAGGATGCGGCCGTACCAGCCGTCCATGGAGAAGCCGGGGATCGTCAGCGCGTTCTCGTTGAGGGATTTGGTGTCGTCGTACAGGGCGGTGAGGTCGATGTCGTTGACCTTGCCCCGGCCTTCGCAGCGGGCGCACATCCCGCCGGTGATGCTGAACTCGCGGCGCTCCTTCGTGGTCCGTCCGGCCTTCTCGACGGTCACCGCGCCCGCGCCCGAGATCGAGGCGACGTTGAAGGAGAACGCCTGCGGTGAGCCGATATGCGGTTCGCCGATCCGGCTGAAGAGGATGCGCAGCATCGCGTAGGCGTCGGTGGCGGTGCCGACCGTGGAGCGAGGGTCGGAGCCCATCCGCTGCTGGTCGACGATGATCGCGGTGGTCAGGCCGTCGAGCACGTCGACCTCGGGCCTGGCCAGCGTCGGCATGAAGCCCTGCACGAAGGTGCTGTACGTCTCGTTGATCAACCGCTGCGACTCGGCCGCGATCGTGTCGAAGACCAGTGAGCTCTTGCCGGACCCGGAAACCCCGGTGAACACCGTCAGCCGTCGCTTCGGCAGCTCGACGGCGACGTTCTTGAGGTTGTTCTCGTTCGCACCGAGTACCCGGATCAGGTCGTGGCTGTCGGCAGGGTGTTTCTCGGGTGGTTGCGGCTCGGTGGTCTTGCGCATCGTCTCTCCATCCTCGGGTGGGCCGCGAGTACGTTCCGTCAGCCTCACCGGCTCGATCTAACCAGCTTCGAGCCGTTCGTCCTCATTGGTGATCACGCTAGGTGAACGCGATCCGCCGTCGCTTCTCGATTCCTGATCGGTCCCTGCCCGCTAGACGCTCCAGCCCTCGCTCTTGGTCGCCTTCAGGTAGTCCTCGACCGGCGGGCCGACCGGCCTGCCCTCGTACTGCGTCGAGAGCACCACCGACGACCTGATCTCGCCGTGTTTGCCCAGCCGTTCGAACAGGCCTTCGAGATGTTCGAGCGACACGGCCCGCACCTTCAGCATGGTGCAGCGGTCACCGCTGAGCCGGTGCAGTTCGACCACCTCGGGGTAGTCGTCCGACTTGCTGGTGCGCAGCAGGCAGCTGCCGAGCGAGCAGCGCATTTCGACGAACGCCTGGAGGTCGTACCCGGCACGGCGCGCGTCGACCTGGGCGCGGTACCCGGTGATGACGCCCGACTCCTCCAGCCGCCGGACCCGTTCGGCGACGGCCGGGGCGGAGAGGTTCACGCGGCGGCCCAGTTCCTTGAACGAGAGCCGCCCGTCGCTCTGGAGCGTTTCGACGAGCCGCCAGTCGAGGTCGTCCAGCGCTCTTTCCGATCGTAAGGTCATCGCGCCCGGATTCCTTTCATGATGCGCCTCGCACCCCCGCGAGGCCTTCGACAGCCTATTCGCCGGGGCGCCCGGAATCCCTAGATTCGACTCATGAAACCGATGTTCGCGCTCTTCATGGGTGTCGCCTGTCTCAGCACCGCGGTCGTCGGTCTGTCCACCACGGCGGCGTTGATCGTTGCCGAGCACGCCGGTGCCGCGTGGAGCGGGCTGCCGAACGCGGTACTGGTGCTCGGTTCCGCCGCGGGTTCGCTGTCGTCGGGGACCTTGGCCGCCCGTTACGGCAGGCGCTTCGTCCTGGTGCTGATGTACGGGGCCGCGGTGGCCGGTGCGCTGATCTCGTTCGCCGGTGTGCTCGGCGGATCCGTGCTCGCGCTGGTGGCCGGGATGCCCTTGATCGGCTTCGGCAACAGCGGGGCCCAGCTCTCGCGCTACACGGCCGCGGATCTGTCACCCGAGCACCGCAAGGGATTCGCGCTGTCCACAATGGTCTGGGCGGGAACCGTCGGGGCGGTGGCGGGGCCCGCCTTGATCGCGCCGGCCGCGGCGAAGGCCGAAGCCGCCGAATTGCCCGCCCTGTCCGGTCCGATCGCGGCCGGGGCGATGGTCGTGGCCATCGCGGTGGTCGCGGTCTCCACCCTGCCGCGCGGTCTCGCCGCCCCGGAGGAAGGTGTGCCGAGGCGGGAGCGGATGTCCGTGCGGAATCCGGTGATCCTCGGGCCACTCGTGGCGATGGTCGGCGCGCAGATGGCCATGGTGGCGGTGATGACGATGACCCCGGTCCAGCTGCACCAGCACGGTCAGGGGCTCGACGTCGTCGGCTGGGTGCTGAGCGCTCATCTGGTCGGGATGTTCGCGCTGGCACCGCTGTCGGGCTGGATCGCCGACCGGTGGGGTGGTCGCGCGGCGATCTTCGGCGGGATCGGCACGCTCACCGTCGCGGCGGTCACCGCGATCGGTGCTCCCGATTCGCATCACGTGGGAATTCCGTTCGCGATGTTCTTGCTGGGCTACGGCTGGAACCTGGTGTTCGTCGGCGGCAGCAGCATGCTCAGCCGCGATCTGCCGCCCGCTCAGCGGACGAGGGCGCAGGGCACGGTCGACGCCTTCGTCTGGGGGACGTCCGCCGCGGCGAGTCTGCTCGCCGGACAGCTCTTCGGCCTGGGCGGATACGTTCTGGTCGCCGTCGCGGGCGGTCTGTGCGCACTCGTCCCGCTCGCGGTGATCGGCCGCCGGACGGCCGCGCCGGAACCCGGTGAAAAAGCCGGGCTCCGCTGAGCCGCGGAACCCGGTCCCTTGCCGTCATACTGCTCCACTCCGACTCGAGCGAACCCGTGATGACACAGATCACGTCGGTGACCGAATCGGAGGGTCCTAGGGTGAAAGCAGACAAGTGCGGAAGATCGGGGGTGCTGGATGAGCGAGTTCGCGGTGAATCTGCGGGACCGGGTACGGCAGGCGAGGGAAGACGTCCAGCTCGCCGAACAGGCCTCGGACGAGGACAGGGCTTCGGCCGTCGGCGCCGATCTGGCCAACCTGGAGCGGCTGGCCGCCGAGCACGGGGTGGAGCTGCCCGAGCAGCCCTCGGGTGATGCCCGGGCGTGACCCGGGTTCCGTACCGGTGATCGGTCTTTGACACCCTGGGGCGTGTGACCGAAAGCCTGAACCGGATCCGTGCCTTCCTGGCGGATCGCGAACCGCCGACACCGTGCCTGGTGGTGGACACCGACCTGGTCGCGGAGCGTGCCGCCGCGGTCTCGGTGGCCTTCCCGGACGCGCTGATCCGGTATGCGGTCAAGGCGAATCCCGCGCCCGAGGTTCTGGACGCGGTGCGGTCGGCCGGTGCGGGATTCGACGTGGCCGGGACGGCGGAGATCGAGCTGTGCCTGTCCCGTGGCGCGCGAGCGGCGGAACTGGCCTACGGCAACACGATCAAGAAACCGGCGGACATCGCCTTCGCCCACCGACGCGGCGTCCGTGAATTCACCACCGATTCCGCCGGGGACCTGGCGAATCTGGCCGAGCACGCGCCCGGTTCGCTGGTCTCGGTCCGCTTGCTGACCGGCGGTCCGGACTCGGTGACGCCGTTCGGCCACAAGTTCGGCTGTGTCGCGGAGGTGGCCACGGCCCTGCTCCGCCAGGCCGTGGAAGCCGGGCTACGGCCGGGGATCGCGTTCCACGTCGGTTCGCAGCAGCCGGATCCGGCCGCCTGGGAGATCGGGATCGCGACCGCGGCCAAGGTCGCCGCCGACGCCGGAGTGCACCTGGAGCGGCTCAACATCGGCGGTGGGTTCGCCACCGAGCACCGGGAACCCGTGCCGTCACTGACCGATTACGCGCGCGTGATCCACACCGCGCTCGAAGCGCATCTGCCGGGCCCGGAACTGCTCCTGGAGCCGGGCCGCGTGATCGTCGCCGACGCCGGGCTCATCAGGACCGAAGTCGTGCTGGTGACCACCCGTGCCGCCGCCGACGAACGCCGCTGGGTCTACCTCGACGTCGGCAGGTACAACGGAATGGCGGAGTGCGAGAACGAAGCCGTCGCGTATCGGCTGGAGCCCGTCGGCGTCAACGGACCGGAAGGGCCAGTGGTCCTCGCGGGGCCGACCTGCGATGGTGACGACGTGCTGTACCAGCGGACGCCGTGCGCGCTGCCGGAGTCGTTGAAGGCGGGTGACCGGTTGGACATCCCGGGCACCGGGGCGTACACCGCCAGCTATTCGTCCGTCGCCTTCAACGGGATCGAGCCGTTGCGCACCTATTGTGTGGGGAGGTTCGCCGATGCCGGGTGAAGAACCACTGGTCGGCCGGTTCGCCGGCCGCCACGTACTCGCGGAGTTCGAGGGGATCGAGCCGTCACTGCTCGACGACGCCTCTCTCCTGAAGAAGACCCTCGCCGACGCGGTGATCGAGGCGGGGGCGACGGTCTTCGAAGTCGTGTCGCATTCCTTCGCCCCGCAAGGGGTCACTGTGCTCGCGTTGCTGGCCGAATCGCACGCGTCCGTGCACACCTATCCGGAGATCGGCTCGGTGTTCGTGGACGTGTTCACCTGCGGGGACCGGGCGGATCCGGAGCGCGCGGTGGCGCTGCTGGCGAAGCTGCTGGGCGCCGGCACCGTCCGGATGTCCACTGTGGAACGAGGAGAGAACTGATGGCGCAACGAGTGGTCGTCGAGCCGATGGGCGCCGGGCTCACCCGGAACTGGGACGTCGAGGAGGTCCTGTTCGAGGGCCGTACCGCGTTCCAGCACGTCCTCATCGGACGGACCGCGCAGGGGATCTCCCTGTTCTGCGACGACGAACGGCAGAGCACCGAACTGAGCCAGCTCGTCTACCACGAGGCCCTGATGGTCCCGTCGCTGCTGCTCGCCGAACGCGTCGAGCGGGTGCTGATCATCGGCTCCAGCGAAGGGGTCGCTTCCCGGCTGGCGGTCGCTGCGGGGGCCGGGTTGGTCGACCACGTCGACATCGACGCCGAAGCGGTGCGGGTCTGCGCCGAGCACCTTCCCTACGGCTACACCCTCGACGATCTGGGCCGTGCCGAGAGAGGGGAGGGGAAGGTCCGCGTCCACTACCGCGACGGCTGGGAGTTCCTCGCCGAAGCCCGAGAGCGCGGGGACACCTACGACGTCGTCGTGATCGACCTGCCGGACGAGAACGACGATCCGGAGGCGCAGCACAACCGGTTGTACGGCGCCGGCTTCCTGGCCCGGTGCACGGCGCTGCTCACCGACGGGGGAGTGATCGGCTGTCAGGCCGGCTGCCCGACGCTGTGGCGCAACCAGACGCTGATCGCGTCGTGGCGCCGGTTCACCGAGTCGTTCGGGACCGTTCTCTACTACGGTTCGGACGAGCACGAGTGGGCTTTCCTGAGCGGCCGGGCCGACGTGCTCGACGATCCCGGCGCCCTCGTCGCGGAGCGGATCGGCAAGGCGGGCATCGGGGAGTCCACTTTGGACGAGGACGCGCTGAGGGCGAACACGGTGCCGCCGTTCTCCCTGCGGCGTCGTTGAGTGTCGGCCCTTTGATCACGCGTGTCGGCCGCCCAATCACGCGTGTCGGCTGCGGGCGGAGCCGTAGTGAAGTGACCGGCGATCGCTGGTAGGGCCGTTGGTCACCGGAACCGGGGACTTGTCCCACACGATGCGCGACCGTGCGGCCCTAGGGCGCGGCGACGTCGTCGGAAAGGCTTCACGCAGAGGAAAGGTGCGGTGAGGTCATGGCGTTGTCGGGAAGTCTTCTCGCGAGGAGCAGGTCGGTGCGGCCGAGCCTGCTTCCGTTGCCGGACTTGAGGTTCGCGGCCTTGACGCCGCGGTCCGGTCACGGGCTGGCCCCGACGGGGTCGGGGAGTGTCTGCTTCGTCGCGGAGGGCCGTCCTGGCGCGGGGACGGACGCGGAGATCGTCGCCGGTCTCGCCGGGGACACCGTTCGCCGCAACGTGGTCATCCACGACGCGCACGGACGGACGATCGTGCGCTGCTGGCGGGAGAACGGCGATCTGGGCTGGTTGCTCGACGACCTCACCGACGTCAACGAAAGCCTGGCCCAGGCCGGGTTCGCGTCCTGGTTGCTGCATACGACGGTCGACTTCGCCGAGTCGAGGGACATGCGGCACCCGAAGCTGACCATGGTCTATCGCCGGGAACGCGGCACCTTCTACCCGTACGCCCCGCGGGGGACCCGCGGCCGGGACAGGGCGGCGGGACTGAAGATCCGCTCCTCGCTGACCCGGATCGTGCCGATGGAGCCGGACATCGGCCGCCGGCACCCGGTGTGAGGGGTGCCCGTCAGCCGGGCGCGCCGCCGAGCCAGCCGCGCAGTCGTTGGACGCGCCGGTCCCGGGGGTTCCACCGGGACCGCTTGACGAAGGCCGCGCCGTCGAAATGCCGGATGATGGTCAGGACCTCGTCGAGCAGAGAGGCGTGCGTCTCGGATTTCGCCGCGACTCTCGGTGCCCGCTCGCGCTCGGCGGCGATCGACGCCCGCCCGAGGCCGGCGTGGGTGCCGGGACGGCGGCGGGTCTCGCAGATCCTCGTGGTCACGTCCCGGTCCCCTCTCCGCGCTCACGATCCGGTGGGCGTCCCCTCCGACGATGAGGCACCGGGGGCCGTTCCGGTCACCGCCGAAGGTCGTGCCATCGAGGGCACAAAGACCTCTCTCGGTCGCCGAACGGGTACCGCGGGTCACGGGTCGGCTTCGAAATGCCGAGCGGGCCGGAGACGATGGGAGAATGCCCGCCCGGCGTCTCGCCTCCGTTTCGGGGATCGGCGAGCTCACGATCGACGGAGAAGGTGCATGCCGAACCCGACGTTCCCGCAGCCCAAGCCCCCGGCCCCGATCCGGGTGCTGCTCGTCGAGGACCACAAGATGGTGGCCGAAGCGCTGGGCGCGGCCTTCGAGGAGTTTCCGGGAATCCATCTGGTGGCGTCGGTGGAGTCACTGGCGGGCGGGATCATCGCGGCGGAGGAGCACCTGCCCGACATCGTCCTGCTCGATCGGCGGTTGCCGGACGGCGACGGGATCGAGGCGATCGCCCGGTTCCGCGCGATCTCGCCGTCGAGCAGGGTGCTCGTGCTGACCGGTGACGCGAACAGTGCCATCGTCGCCCGGATCCTGGAGGTCGGCGGGGCCGGGTTGTTGCTGAAATCCGGTCTCCTCGACGAATTGGTCACCGCGATCCGGACCGTCGCGGCGGGCGACGTGGTCATCGACTCGGAACTGCTCAGCGGCGCCTTGGCCATGCTCGCCGATGGTTCCGGCAGGCTCGGACCGGTGCTGACCCTGCGGGAGCGGCAGGTGCTCCGCCTGATCGCCGAGGGCGCGGGAACCGATCGGATCGCCGAGGAGTTGCGGCTGGCCCGGAATACCGTGCGGAATCACGTGCAGCGGATCCTGGTCAAGACCGGCACCCATTCGAAACTCGAAGCGGTGGCCCATGCCCGGAAGAATGGCCTCCTCGAACGGCCGTAGCGGGGAGAGGTATCCAGGTGCCAAGCTGCACTATGGCCATGCTGCCATCGAAACGGACCCCCGATCGCCGCGGCGCTGTGCTGTTCGAGTTGTTCATGCACAGCGTCGTCGACTACGCCATCTACCTGCTGGACGTCGACGGCCGCGTGATCAGCTGGAATCCGGGGGCGGAACGGATCAAGGGGTATGCGGAGGAGGAGATCCTCGGCCGCCATTTCTCCGTTTTCTACCTCGAGGACGACGTCGCCACCGGCAAACCCACCTCGGAGTTGCTGATCGCCGCTGAGCTGGGAAGTCGCGAGGACGAGGGCTGGCGCGTCCGCCGCGACGGTGAACGGTTCTGGGCCAACACCGTGATCACCGCACTGCGGGACGAACAGGGCTGCCTCGTCGGTTTCGGCAAGGTCACCCGTGATCTCACCGAACGCCGGAAATCACAGGAGGAAAAGGCCGAACGGCGACAGGCTTTCGCGCATTTGGTCCGGGCACAGGAAACCGAACGTCGTCGTATCGCGTGGGATGTTCACGACGATTCCATCCAGTCGATGATCGCGGTGAGCATGCGGGTGCAGATGCTCGCCGCACAACGACGGGATCCCGCGTTGAGGCGACTCGACGAAGCGATCCAAGGGGCGATCCGGCGGTTGCGGATCCTCGTCGCCCAATTGCGCCCGCCCGCGTTGAACGACAACGACCTGGTCGCATCCGTCCGCGACTATCTCGACGAGGTCGTCGCCGGCTGGGGACTCGACTGCACGCTGCGGCACGAGCTGCCGGTCCAGCCACCGCCCGACCTCGTCGTCACCGCCTTCCGGATCCTTCAGGAGGCGTTGGTCAACGTGCGGAAACACGCGAACGCCACCTCCGTCGTGGTCTCGCTGACGGGACAGGACGGCGGTCTGCTGGCGAAGGTCGACGACAACGGCGACGGGATGAAGCCGGACGTCGAGAACGCCCGCGAAGTGGTGTCGGGCGAGCACATCGGCATGGCGTCGATGCGGGAACGTGCGGAAGCGGCGCAAGGATGGTTCCGGATCTCCAGCGGGCCGGGCGAAGGGACATCGGTGATCTTCTGGATTCCACTGGATCGCGACTGAGGAGGCATTCCGATGCCGGAACCGAGAGCCGCGGTGCGGGTGGGCGGCGTGATAGACGAGCAGGGTCTGCAACGGTTGCTGGAAGGTCTGAAAGCCATGCGGGACGGCGACTTCAGCATCAGGCTGCCCCAAATGGACGACGTCCTGATGAACGAGATGGCGGCCCCTGCTGATCCTTGCCGGGGTCCTGGCGCAGAACACGATCCAGAACCTGACGCCGAAACAGGTCGAGGCCGGCAAGATGGACATTCACCACGAGCCGTTCCCGGCACCATTAGCCGTGAACACGGCGGCACCGGGCTCGGCCGGTCGATCAGTCGTGAGGTCGCCTATCTGTTCGGCGGCGAGATCCGGGCGGAGAGCGCGCTCGGAACGGGAAGCACGTTCCCCTTCTGTCTGCCGGTGGCAAGGTTCCCACAGGGGCCACCGAAGGCGCCGCTGGCGCGGAACAACAGGTGCTCGTGGTGGAACCGAGCACAACAGCGAGCGATCACGTCACCAAACCCGTGAACGCGGAGGAACTGCCGACCCGGATGGAACGCCGGCTCGTGGACTGAACCGCGGCCTACTCGGTCCCGTTGGGGCTCTTCGCGCAGAGGCGGCGGATGGCCGCGATGATTTCGGTGTTGGGGCTGCCCTTCACCAGGTACTCGGTGACGCCCGCGGACGCCATCTGGGCGATGGACCGGATGTCGCTGTGCGCGGAGAACGCCATCAGCCGGGTGCGGGGCACCCTGCGCCGGATCTCCCGCGCCATCCACGCGCCGCCCCCGCCGGGGATCCGGACGTCCAGCACGGCGACCTCCGGGATCAGCAGTTCCGCGAGCGCGACCGCTGCACCGGCGTCCAGCGCGACGGCGACCACCTCGATGTCCGGTTCGGATTCCAGGAGCGCGCGCAACGCGTCGCCGATGACCGGGTTGTCGTCCGCGACGAGCACCCGGAGTCTGGGGGGCGGCATTCGGTTCATCACGCGATCCGTGCCCGCGCGATATGCGGCGCCGGTGGTGGTCGCGGGCCCCCCGCCGAACTCGGCGTGACTCAGCAAGGCACTCGGCGATGGCCTTCGCTCGGCTGCTCGATGAGCGTCCTGGCGACGTCGTGGATCTTCATGTTGTTGTTGCGGCAGAAGGAACGAAGCAGTTCGAACGCCGCGTCGACGCCGATCTGGTAACGCTCGGCGAGGATTCCCTTCGCTTGTTCGATGGGAACCCGGTGATCCAGCGCGTACTGGAGTTGCTCGGCGCGGGCCCGGTAGAAGCGGACGCGGTCGCGCATGGCCACGAGGTCGTCGGCCGGGTCGGGCGAGCCGGCCGACGTGGCCGTCGAAATCGTGTTTTCGGACATGAAGTGATCGTCGCAGCGGCGTGACCGGCACGGGAAGAAGAGAACGTCCTGACTCGAATGATGCAAATGAACCCCCTCCGGACGGCGGCGGCCACCCGAACGGGCGCCGAACAAGGCCCTTTGGCCTGTCGCAGTGACCGGCCGTGCGCCGTACGCTCTCATTCGAGGAGGGGAAACCGTGGAGGTCGTAATGCTCCGGGTGTTTCTGGTCGACGATCACGAGGTGGTCCGCCGAGGCGTCGCGGACATGCTCGAGGAGGACACCGGCCTGTGCGTGGTCGGCCAGGCCGCCACCTTTTCCCAGGCGCTGGCGAGGATCCCGGCGTCGCGGCCGGACGTCGCGGTGCTCGACGTGCGGCTGCCGGACGGCAACGGCGTCGAACTCGCGCGGGAACTGCGCTCCAAGATGCCCGGACTGAAATGCCTGATGCTCACCTCCTACACCGACGAGCAGGCGATGCTGGACGCGATCATGGCGGGCGCGAGCGGTTACGTCATCAAGGACATCCGGGGGATGGACCTGGTGGCGGCGGTCAAGGAGGTCGGCCTCGGCCGGTCGTTGCTGGACACGCGGGCCGCCGCGACGCTGATGGCGAAGTTCCGCGACGACGCCGCGAAGAAGGGCCCGCTGGCCGGGCTTTCCGAGCAGGAACGCACGCTGCTGGAACTGATCGGCGAGGGATTGACCAACCGGCAGATCGCCGAGCGGATGTTCCTCGCGGAGAAGACCGTGAAGAACTACGTGTCCCGGTTGCTGACGAAACTCGGGATGCAACGGCGCACCCAGGCGGCCGTGCTCGCCACGGAACTACGGCGTCAGTGACAGCCCCCGTCTCAGGCGGTGATGAGCGTGTCGAGCAAGACGTCCTCCAGCGAGCGGCGCGGCGTCCACGGCAGCGGCGCGCCGTAGCCGAGGCGCAGCAGCACCTGAGGCCACACCCCGCAGCCGAGAAGGCGCCGGAGTTCGGCACGGGCCTCACGGACCATGATCGGCGGCGAGATGAACGACGCGTCGAGGCCGGCCCCGGTCGCGGTGAGCAGCACCCGTTGCAGTGCCTGACCGGCCTGGAGCCGGTCGATCCGGTCGTCGGTCAGCGAGCCGATCATCACCACGAGCGGAGTCGGCCCCGTGTTGCTGTGCGGTCCGCGGAATTCGTCGAGCAACCAGCTTTCGTCGGCGGGAGCGCCTTCGGTCGCGTAGGACGGGACGCCGTCGCGAGTGTTCGCGCCCAGTCCGGTCCAGCGGCCGAGTTCGGCGAGGAACGCGGGGTCGGTGAACTGCGCCCGGCGAGCGCGTTCGGTGAGGTCCTGCAGCCGGCGGCACTGTTCGGCGTCGAGACGCGACATCCAGGAGTGTTCGAGTTCGGTCGCGTGCCGGAGCACGGCGAGCGTGGCGTCCGGGACGACACGGGACAGGAACGGCCGCCGGTTGGTCCGGCGGTGCGGGATCGCGCGGGCGAGCCGCGAGATTTTCGGATCCGGCGTGCGTTCGGCGAGCGGGCGGACGACGGCCAGCAGGTCGGGATCCGTCCGGCTCGGCACGAGGGTCGTCGCGGGGTGGAAACCCGAGGCCCGAATCGCCGTCCTGAGGGTGAACAGGGCGGCACCACAGGAAAGAACGAGTTCGCGACCGTCCGGATCCGTGACCGGGAGGATCCGGCGCGGATCGGCGTGGAGTTCGATCCCGGTCCCGGTGCAGCGGAAGAGCCACGGCTGGGTGTTGTGCGTCGACGGGGCCAGCATGGCCGACCGGAGCACGGAATTCACCTGTTCGGAGTTCAAGCGCCCGATCCCGGTGACTTGTATGGTCATGGTTTCTCCCGCCGCCGCGCCACGGGTAATACGGTTGTCTCGAGGAGACGGTCCCCGTCCGCGGTGCGGGACCGAAAGAGGAGAAAGTCACCACGGCCGCGACTCGTCCCGATCTTCGGAGGCGCAGCAGGATGTCGGCTCATGACCGGCTGGGCGGAAGCGACGACCGGATCACCGGCGCGCTTTCCCAGCTGCGGGTCCGCGAAGTGCTGCGGGACCTCCAAGACCGCATCGAACGGCTCATCGGCACACGCGACAAGATGGACGGCCTCCTCGAAGCGGTGCTGGCGGTCGCTTCGGGGCTGGAGCTGGACGCGACGCTCCGCCGGATCGTGCGGGCGGCGATCGATCTCGGGGAAGCCACCTATGGCGCGCTCGGGGTGATCGCGGACGACGGTTCGCTCTCCGAATTCGTCTATCTCGGCATCGACGGTGAGACGGAACGACAGATCGGGCATCTCCCGAAAGGGCACGGGCTGCTGGGTTTCGTCATCGAGGAGGCGAGACCGGTGCGGCTGGCCGATATTTCGCGGCATCCCGCATCGGCCGGGTTCCCGCCACGCCATCCGCCGATGCGGTCGTTCCTCGGTGTGCCGATCCGCGTGCGCGACGAGGTGTTCGGGAATCTGTACCTCACCGAAAAACGCGGTGAGGCCTTCACCGACGACGACGAGGTGGTCGTCCAGGCGCTCGCCGCCGCGGCGGGCATCGCGATCGAGAACGCCCACCTCTACGAGCAGGCACGGATCCGCCAGCAGTGGCAGGCCGCCACCAGCGAAGTGACCACGGAGCTGTTGGGCGGCACCGATCCCGCCGACGCGCTCGACCTGATCGCCGGGCGGGCACTGGAACTGACCGGTTCCGACCTCACCCTGCTGGCACTGCCCGGTTCCGGCGGGCTCGACATCGGCCCGGACGAGTCCGACGAACTCACCATCGCGGTGTGCGCGGGCGCGCGGGCGGCGGAACTGACCGGCGCGCGGATCAGCGTCGCCGATTCCGTGCCAGGGGCGGTCTACCGGGACCGGACCCCTCGCAGCGTTCCGGAACTGGCACTCGGCGCCGATGGCGGGTTCGGCCTGGGCCCGACGCTCGTGGTGCCGCTCCGGGCGCGAGAACGCACGTCCGGGGTGCTGATGGCGGCGAGGAACCCCGGCGCGGTCCCGTTCGAGCTCGCCCAACTGCCGGTGGTGGCCTCGTTCGCCGACCAGGCCGCGCTCGCGCTCCAGCTGGCGGCGCGGCAACGCACGGCGAGGGAACTCGACGTGCTCGCCGACCGGGACCGGATCGCCAGGGAACTGCACGACCACGTGATCCAGCGGCTGTTCGCGGTCGGTCTCACCATGCAGAGCACCCATCGCCGCGCGGACACTCCTGAACTGCGGCGGCGGATCGGGGAGAGCATCGACCAGATGCACGAGATCGTGCACGAGATCCGCACGGCGATCTTCGATCTCCACGGCGGCGAGGCGGGGCGGCAGGGAGTGCGGCTGCGGCACCGCCTCCACGATTCGATCGCCGAACTCACCGAAGAAACACCGGTCCACCCGACGATCAGCCTGTCCGGACCGCTCGACTCGATTCCCCCGTCGTTGGCCGAACACGTCGAGGCGGTGGTGCGGGAGTCGGTCGGCAACGTCGTCCGGCACGCGCGCGCGAGCGGTGTTTCGGTGAGCGTCGCCGTGCAGGACGACGTCCTGCGGATCGTGGTCACCGACGACGGCACCGGAAGCGCCGGGGGACTGCGGGAGCTGCGTGACCGTGCGGAACAGGCGGGCGGGACGTTCCAGGCCGAGGCCCGGGACGGGGGCGGAACCAGGGTCGACTGGTCCGCCCCCTTGCGCTGATCCGGGTCAGTTCGCCGACTGCGCGCTGAGGACCCCGTTGACCTCGATCGAGCGGGCGACGTCCGAGGCGACGGTCTCGAGCAGTTCCGCGGTGAGGTCCGAGAGTGCCCGCGTCACCGCGAGATAGGCGCCGATCTGGGAGGCCGAACTGTTTCTCAACCCGGCCTCCGCGAGTCCGACACCGACGAACTCGCCACCGTCTTCGAGGCGGAGCAACGCCTCCGCGCGCACTCGGTTCGGCTCGTGCTGCAGGGACACGTCGATCGTCCATTTGTCCGTCATCGTCGGCTCCGTTCCGGTCATCGAGGCTCTCACCGCCGCCGTTCGCGGCACAGGGTCCTCAGTCCCCGCTCTCCGGGAGTCGGGGGCGAAAGTCCGCGGAGTTCGTGACCGGCGACCGCTGCGGTCGCTGGGTACCCCGGAAGAAGGTGGATCAATCACCGGTTTCCCCCGGAGACCATGACGAAGATCTCGTTGCCCACAGCCGTCGACCGGGCGGTGGCGGCCCTCGTCCCCGCTCGTCACCAGCCGGGTGGCGGTTCGTCGTGGACCGGGACGGGACCGCGCCAGGGCGCTCCGGGTCGTCTCGTCGACACCCACGTTTCCGATCGCCGTCACCCGCCCGTCATCCGCGGCGGGCGCGATCGCGGTTCGGTCGTCCTCACCGAGCAGGCGTCCGAACGGATCCTGGTCCTTCCCGCCGACCGCACCTCCTGGCAGCACCGGAAGCCGAGCTGGGCGTGGGCGCCGAACGCGGCCAACGGACTGGCGGAGCCGATGGGCTCGTGGAGCAACCCGAGTGACGCGAAACTCGCCGAACGGACGGGGAGAAGTATCTGCTGACGTCGGCGTTCCCGCCAATCCGCACAGCATCGAACTGCTGCGGGACGGGAACATGGCGGTGGCGGCCAGCACCGGTGGCCGGGTGCGGGTCTACACCGCTTCCCAAGGGCAGCGTTCGACGACCTGCACCGAGTATCGGCTGGTGGGGGCGCACGGCGTGGTCTGGGACGCCGGCCGGAACGTGGTGTGGGCCTTGGGCACCGACGCGCTTGTCGCGTCGAGCGTCGGCGGGTCCCGTGCGGCGCCGGTGCTCACCGGACAGCGGTCCGTGCCGGTGCCGAGCAAGGGCGGGCACGACCTCCAGCCGGTCCCGCACCGGCTGGATCTGCTGTGGGTGACCACGGAAGCGGGCGTGTACCAGTTCTCGAAGACGAGCGGTGGGTTCACCCGGCGTCATGCGGACGCGGGCGAGATCGACCGGCCACACGTGAAAAGTGTGTCGACGAACCCTCGGACCGGGCAGATCCTGACGGCCTCGGTGCAGGACGGTCACCTGCGCACGTGGTGCACGGACACCGTCCGGCCGGCCTTTCCACGCGCCGAGCTGGCGCTGCACGGCGCGTGGATCTACAAGGCCCGCTGGTGGATCGGTCGAGCTGGACTTCCATGTCGGTACCGGCCGTTCGGGGGGCTGCCCGGCCGGTACCGACACACCAGGGAAGAGTGGGCCCGGTCGCGAGAATGACGCGTGGCCGCGTCTTTCACCTGACCGAGTGAACCGAGCGGCTCAGCGCGCGGCGTCGACCCGTTCCGGGTAGTGCCTCACCCGAGGAAGGCCAGTAGCTCGTCGATAACCGCGCGTGGCTGCTCCTCCGCGACGAAGTGCCCGGCCCCGGCGATCTTCCGCACGCGGACGTCGGCCGCCTTCGACGGCAGTACCGCGGCGAGATGGTCGTAGTTGTACTCCGAGCCCAGTCCGAGCATCGGGGCGGCGATCTTCGCGTACGCCTTCTGGTCCTCGATGTCCGTGCCGAACGCCCGGTACCAGCCGTTCCCCGCGCGGATCGCGTCCGGACGGTCGTACGCGGCGGCGTAGACGGCCCGACCCCGCGCCGTGATCGAGGCCGGATCGGCCGCCAGCCGGTCGAACATCCAGTCGACGAGAAAGCGTGACCGGCCGGTCAGCAGCTGTTCGGGCAGCGTCGCGACCTGGTTGAAGGCGAACCACCAGACGTTCACCGGTTGTCCGGGCGGGGCCAGCATCGGGAGCTGGTACAGGCTTTCGTCGGGATGCGAGACGTCCATGAGGGTGACGGTCTTCGTCGCTTCGGGATGGTTGGCGGCGAAGGCGAACGCGACCATGGCGCCGATGTCGTGCCCGGCGATATGCGCCTGCCGAAGACCCAGGCCGCGCAGGAGCCCGAAGATGTCGCGGGCCATCGTCTTCTTGTCGTAACCACCTTGGGGCTTGCCCGAGCCGCCCATGCCTCGAAGGTCGACGGCGATCACGCGATACCGCTTCGCCAGCTCCGGCATGATCTTGTGGTACTGCCACCACGTCTCCGGCCAGCCCGGCAACAGGATCAGCGGCTCGCCGCGGCCACCGGCGACGTAGTGCAGCCGGACCCCGTCCACCTGGGCGTACTCGCTGCGGAACCCGCCGGGCAGGGACCGGGCGAGTGCCGCGTCGTGGGGAGCGCCGGACTGGCCGGCCTCGGCGATGCCACCCGAGGCCACCAGCGCGGCCGCGGCCCCCGCGCCGAGGGTGAGCATGGACCGGCGGTTGAGGAAGGAACGGCTGTCTTCGGTCATGTCTCGATCGTGGCCGGACCGAGGTGCCGGCCGTGAGCGGTGTTTTCGCCAACCGTGGTCGGTTTTGAGACAGCCCGGTCAGGACAGGACGGGTTCGGGCACGCTCGGCCTCGGCCCGAACGTCTCCCGGTAGGACACCGGCGTGACCCCGACCTGTCGCCGGAAATGCGGGCGAAGGGCGGCGGACGAGGAGAACCCGCAGTACCTGGCGATCTCGTCGACCGGGAGATCGGTGGATTCGAGCAACTGCTGAGCGCGGATGACGCGCTGGTGGGTGAGCCAGGTACCGGGTGCGGCACCGGTGATCTCCCGGAACCGGCGGTCGTAGTTGCGCCTGCTCATATGCGCCCGCCTGGCCAGTTCGTCGACCGGGAGCGCCGTGTCCAGCCGGGTGAGCGCCCAGGCCATCGTCTCCGACACCGGGTCGCCCTCGTCGAGTTCCGGCATCGGCGACTCGATGTACTGAGCCTGCCCACCGGGCCGGTGCGGTGGGACGACCATGCCCTTCGCCAGCCGGTTCGCCACCTCCGCGCCGCACCACGAACGGATCAGGTGCAGGCCGAGGTCCATCCCCGCCGCGCCGCCGCCCGCGGTCAGGATGTCGCCGTCGTCGATGTAAAGCACCGCTTCGTCGAGAAGGACGGCAGGGAACCGGGCCGCCAGCAGCGGTGCCATCGCCCAGTGCGTGGTCGCGGGGCGCCCGTCGAGCAGCCCGGCCGCGGCCAGCACGAAGGCACCGCTGCACAACCCGGCCACCCGGGCTCCCCGGTCGTGCGCCGCGCGGAGCGCCTCCAGCGCGGTTTCCGGCGGATCCTCCATCGGCGACCGCCAGTTCGGGACCAGCACCAGATCCGCGTCCCGGACCGTGTCGAGGTCTTCGGGGACCGGCACGGTCAGCCCACCGCCTCGCAGCGCGGTCCCCGGTTCACCGCCGACGACCTTGAGATCGAGGTCGGGCAGCTCCCCGAAGGCGGAAGCCATCTCGAACACGCCGAACGCGAAGGACATGGCGCCGAGCGACGCCCCGTTGAAGACCACCACGGCCAGCCGTCTCATGGGCCGATTCTAGGGACTCCCGACCTGCGATGGAGCTGGTTTGGACCGTCCGAAGGGGACGATGAGAGTTCTTCGCGGGTGCTGGCGCGCTGGTGGTGGGCAGCGCCGATGTCGTATCTCGCGTGCTTGGAGGCGCAACACGCCGGGGCCGGGTCTTTCGGCTGTACACACGCGTGATCCGCCTCCAAGCACGCGAGATACGAGTTGGCGCACGCCGTCTCACTGGTCGATGGGCCAGGTCTCGTCCCGCAGCAGCCGCTTGAGCACCTTCCCGGTCGCGTTCCGGGGCAGTTCCTCCACGAAGTACACGTCCCGCGGCACGGCGAAGCGCGCCAGCCGGTGGTGGATGTACGCGCGGACGTCGTCCGCGCTCATCCGGGCGCCGCGTTTCGGGACGATGTACGCGGCGAAGCGTTGCCCGAACTCGCGATCCGGCACGCCGATCACGGCCGCTTCGTGGACGCCGGGCAGCGCGACGATGGCCTCCTCGACCGGACGAGGGGACACGTTCTCCCCGCCGGACACGATCATCTCGTCCGCCCGGCCGGTGACGAAGAGGCGGCCGGAGGCGTCCTGGTAGCCGACGTCGCCGGTCGCCATCAGCTCTTCGGCGCGCGGCACGCCGGCGCCGTCGGTGTAGCCCTCGAAGAGCATGTCGTTGCCGACGAAGATCTGCCCCTCCCAGCCCGGCGGGACACGGTTGTGGTCGTCGTCGAGGATGGCGACGCGGGTGCCGGGCGGGCAGCGGCCTGCCGTGGTCGGCGCGGCTCGGAGGTCTTCGGGTGTGGCGATGCTGGCCCACGAAACCTCCGTGGAGCCGTAGAAGTTGTAGAGCACGTCGCCGAAGGTGTCCATGAATTCGGTGACGATCGTGCCCGGCAGCGCGGATCCGCTGCTGGCGACGATCCGCAGCGACGAGAGGTCGTAGCGGCTGCGGACCTGTTCGGGCAGGTCGAGAATGCGCTGCAACATGATGGGGACGGCGAACAGCACACCGCAGCGGTGTTCGGCGATGGTCCGCAGTATCTCTTCGGCGTCGAACCGGCGGATCAAGGACAGCGAAGCGCGGACGGCCATCCCGATCTGCATCCCGGCGAGTCCCCAGCTGTGGAACAGCGGCGCGGCCACCACGAAGCGGTCTCCGGAGCGGAGCGGGATCCGGTCCAGCATGGCGGCCGACGTCGTGAGTCCCTTGGGCGTCGGGCGGCGTGCGCTTTTGGGGGTTCCCGTGGTGCCCGACGTGAGGACGACGAGCCTGCCGATCCGGTCCACCGGTTTGCGTTTGGTGGCGGGCACCCCGGTGATCAGCTGGTCGATCGTCGGATGGCCGTTCTCGGTCTCCGGCCACGTGGACAGCCGCAGGAAGTCGCCGGGGATGTCGGCGATGATCCGCGAGAACTCGTCGTCGGCGAGCACCGCGACCGGTTGGTGCAGGCCGATGACATCCGCGACCGCGCCGGCGGAAAGGCCGGTGTTGAGCAGGATCGCGTCCGCGCCGAGTTTGCTGCACGCGATCAGCGACTCGACCATCGCGGCGTGATTGCGGCACAGCAGGGCGATCCGGTCGCGGGCGCGGACCCCGCGCGCCGCCAGCGCGTTCGCGAGCTGGTTGCTCCGCTCCGCCGTCTGCTTGAACGTCCGGACGTGGCGTTCGTCGTGCAGCGCGACTTCCTCGGGCACACGGGCGGCGTTCGCCGTGTAGCCGCCGGCGACGGTGGCGCCCCACTGCGACAGCGAGGTGAGCTGCCGGGCGATCTTGTCCGGCCGCGCGGCCGCGAGCACCCCGGCCTTGATCAGCGTGCTCGCCGTGTGCAGTGTGGTGGCCTTGGTGTGCGCCGGTTCCTCATCGGGCGACGCCGCCCGCCCGGACAGGTGCAGATCGATGCGCCGGGCCACCGCGCGGACGGTGCGTTCGAACGACGCGGCGGACACCAGTCGCGGCTGCGGCGCCGGGAGCATCAGCTGAGCAGTGAGTTCGGTGCCGCCTCCGGGAGCTTGCTTCAGCTCGACCGAGACCCAGTTGCCGTCGTTCTCGACACCACACCAGACGACGTGCTCGCCCGGCCGCCAGACCCGTGCCTCGATGTCACCGACGATGAGCGTGCCGGGCCGTGGTTCCAGCCGGACGAGGCATCTCGGGCCACGTCCGCGTTCGGCGGCCCGCTGGATCTCGCACCAGCTGAGCTCCGCGACGAACCTCGAGTAGGACTCGGGATCGCCGATCACTTCCCAAACCTGGCCGGGGGAGTGCCCGATGATCGAGCTCGCCTGGACCACATCGTCTCGCATGCGATTCGCCTCACCACGCGCGTTCGGGTGTCGACCGGGCCGCCGCCGGCGTCTGCTCCGCCTTCCAGTTCGGCGAACCTACCAGCAATCGGCCGAACGCAATACTCCGAATGCCCGCGGATTCCCGGCAGGCCAAGGGAACCATTCCGGAAAGGGTAAGTGCTGTGGGGGCGCCGGGCCGTCCGCCGTCGGTGTTGATCGCGACGTCCGATTCATGCCAGCCTCGAGCGCACGAGACGGCGAAGCTGACGAACGTGACAGTTACCTCGTCGGCGGCCGAGGCCGCGCACACCCGGATCGAGCCCGGAATCCTCTACTTCGGCACCCCCGTGGTGCTCCTCTCGACGGTCGACCAGGCTGGTGTCCCGAATCTGGCCCCGATGTCGTCCGCGTTCTGGCTCGGATGGCGCGGCATGCTCGGATTGGGCGCGAAAGCCAAGACGGCGCAGAATCTCCTGCGCAACCGTGAATGTGTGCTGAATCTCCCGTCCGACGCGCTGGCGGCCGCCGTCGACAGGTTGGCGCTGACCACCGGCTCGGATCCCGTCCCGGCCCGCAAGCACGAACGCGGATACCGGTACGAACCGGAGAAGTTCGCCCGCGCCGGGCTCACCCCGGTCACCTCGGAGACGGTCCGGCCGCCGCGCGTCGCGGAATGCCCGGTGACGATGGAGGCCGTCGTCGAGGCCGTCCATCCCCTCGCCGAGGACGACCCGGAACAACGCGGTGGCGTCCTCGTGTTCGAAGTCCGCGTGCAGCGCGTCCACGTCCACGACGACGTGCGGATGCCGGGCACCGAAGACCGGATCGACCCCGAGCGCTGGCGGCCGCTGATCATGAGCTTCCAGAAGTTCTACGGACTCGGCCCGCAGGTTCACCCGTCGACCCTCGCCGAAATTCCCGAGCGGCTCTACCGGGGACCCGACATCGAGCGCTCGCGGGATCAGTCGTCGCGGGCGAACGAGAACCGGTTCACCAGCGGCAGCCAGAGTTGATAGGACGCGGCCAGCGTCGGCCAGGAACCGACGGCCAGGCCGCGTTCGAGCTTCGGCCGCAGTTCGTGGTCGTTCACGGACCGGACGATTTCGAGGGCGCTGTCCTCGGGGCCCGTGCCGTCGAGGTTCGCGAACCACGAGACGGCCTCCGGATGCCCGACGTGGATCGCGAGCAGGACCAGCACCGCGCGAAACGGTGCCTCACGGTCGCCGTCGGAGAGGAATTCCGCCAGATCCTCCCCGGCGAACCGGGCCCGCAGCAGGCGGTACAGGTTCAGGAGCCTTTTCGCGGCCCGCGGGGACCGGACGAGCGACGCCAGCGTCGGCAGGAAGTCCAGTTCCGCCGTGGAGATCACCAGCCGAGGAGGTCTTAGGTCTATTGTGGACTGTTCGGACGACGGTCGCGGTGCTTCCGCACAAGGAGGGGAATCGGCCCCGGCCGGAGAGCGGTCACCGGTGGCCCGATCCGGTCCGGCGGGCGTGGGCGACGGCGAGGCAACCTGGACCTCGGTGTCGGCGAGCCCGCGCACGAGCCCCGCGAACGCTGGATCGTCCATGGGGGACAACGTGAACGGCACTTGGAAGATCTTCTCGAGGTAGCTCTCGGCGAAGGTTTCCGGATCGTCGCCGAGCATCTCCTCGTAGTGCTGCTCGACGGCCTTCTTGAGCCAGCGGGAGTCGACGCCCACCACGACGACGAACACCGGCAGCGCCAGCAGGAGATGAATGGCCTCCAGCACCTGCACGACGACCTTGGGCGGGCAGCGGTCGAGGTCGTCGATGTAGAGCACGGTCCGTTCGATCTTCCCCGAACCGTGGGGTACCTCGGCGAGCATCGTCGCGAACGTCTCGAAATCTTTGCGCAGCAACGAGACCACGCCCAGATGTTCGACGTAGTCCGCGACCCGGGACTCGGCGAACGACACGAGATCCAGTCCGGGCGCGAGTTCGGTGACGGCCTTCTCGAGCCTGTCGGACTCGGCGTCCAGTTCGCCGCCGGGAATCCTTCTCCAGCCAATCGGCCACCGCGGCGGGGGCGCGGACGAGGGTTTCCGGCAGCTTCCGGTCGAGCCAGATGATCGCCGGGCCGTCGTACCCGTCCGTCACGATTTCGTCGATCTCCGGTTCGACGATCAGCTCCGTTCCGGAATAGGTCGAGGTCAGGGCTTGCAACGCCGACCGCCTCGCACCCGCGTTGATTTCGTAGGTGACGAGAGTGAACGGCACGTCGAGCAGTGCCGCCATGAGCGGCTGGTCGATGTCCCTGGGCAGGTAGGGTCCCGGTTTCGCGCCCGGCGCCCTGTTCATCAGCAGGATCGACGGATTGACGTCGCGCACCAGCACCATTCGTGGTCCCCTCCCAAGGCCGAACGGGAAAGCAGTCCAGAGGGCCGCCGCTCGGCTGTGAGTGAAACCCCGCCTCCGCTGCGTCACCGATCGCTACGTCGGCGCGGTGGCGTCGAAGTCGGGCTGACGGAGCCGTACTGGGTCGTCTCCGCGGTCTACGCGTAAGAGCCCACCGTCAGCCGTTGATCCTGGTGAGCGCGAAGAACTCCTGACGCGAACGGGCGTCTTCGCGCAGCGTGCCGAGGAGAGTGGAGGTGACGGTGCTCGAACCGACGGCCTGCACGCCGCGAAGGGTCATGCACGAGTGCTCCGCCTCGATGACCACACCGACACCACGCGGCTCGAGTTGCTCGTCGAGCCAGTCCGCGACCTGTTTCGTGAGCCGTTCCTGGACCTGTGGACGGCAGGCGAAATGCTCGACGATCCTGGCCAGTTTCGACAGGCCGAGAATCCGTTCGCCCGGCAGGTAACCGACGTGCGCGACCCCGACGAACGGCAGCAGATGGTGCTCGCAGACGGATCGGACCGGGATTCCCCTGGCGAGGACGAGTTCGTCGTAGTTCTCGTCGTTGGGGAAGGTGGTGAGGTCGAACGACCGCGGGGTGAACAGCTCGGCGTACGCGCGCGCCATCCGGCCCGGGGTGCCGCGGAGACTCTCGGAGTCCAAGGAAATACCCAGTGCGGTGAGGAAATCGGTGGCCGCGGCCTCGGCGGCCGCCAGGTCCGGCCCCGGCCCGGTTTCGTGCACGACACGCAAGGCGGGAGTGGACATGAGGCCTCCTAGGCTGACCGCGATCCCCAGTATTCGACCAAGTTGTATTCAACCAAGACTTTTGGGTGTTTTACCACCCGCCGGCTCATTCTACATGGTAGATCCGCGGTGAAAGTTGTTCCGCCGGTTGGGATAGGCGATACCGTGGTGGACGTGACAGTGCCCGACCCGGACGGCCTCGATGCTCCAGCCATCGCTGCGGTGGCGGCACTCGACGACGACCTCCGCCGCGGTATGTACGCCTATGCCCGGCGCGCGCGGCGTCCCGTCACGCGGGACGAGGCGGCGGCCGCGGTCGGCATCTCCCGCAAGCTCGCCGCCTTCCATCTCGACAAGCTCGTGGTGGCGGGCCTGCTCAAATTCGGCTTCGCGGCGGGCCCGGTGCCGAAAGTGGGGCGGAGGCCCAAGGTCTACGAACCCGTCGGGGAGACCATCCAGGTGCAGCTTCCCGCCCGGCGGCACGAGCTCCTGGCCGGCATCCTCGCCGAAGCCGTGCTCGCCGACGGATCCGGCGAGACCGCGCGGGACGCCGTACGACGGGTCGCGGGGGAACGCGGTTTCGTGGCGGGCGAGGAGGAACGCGCGCGGACCCGGCCCGGCAGGCTCGGCGTCGAACGCGCGCTCACGGTGGCCGAAGGGATGCTGCGTCGCTACGGCTTCGAGCCGAGCCGTGACAGCACGACCTGCGTCCGGCTGCGGAACTGTCCGTTCCAGTCCTTGGCAGCAGAGGCCCCGGAGCTCGTCTGCGGGATCAATCAGGCTTTCCTTGCCGGCTTCCTGAACGGCGTGCGCGCCGGGAACGTGGAAGCGGCCCTCGTTCCCGGTGCGGCCGAGTGCTGTGTGGAACTACGGCAGGCCAGGTAGACCGCTCAGGCGGTGACGGCGATCTGCCGGGTGGCGACGCCGAGCCGGTTCCAGGTGTCGATGGCGGCGCTGGAGAGGCTCGAAAGCCGCGTTTCGTCGTAGTGCCGAGCCGCCTCGTTCCAGACCTCGTCGCCGACCGGGTCGGCCCGGTCCGCGAGGTGGGTGAAAGCCTCCGTCAGCGCGATCAAGGTCTTCAGGGCGGCGGCGTGACCGGCGGCGTCAGGTGCGGGGTGCCGAGACTTCAGGCGGTCGTGGCCACCGGCGCCCGGTCACGGAGTGAGACGTTCAGCTTGAAACCCTCCGGCTTCAGGGTCAGCAGTTCCTGCACCTTCAACCGGTAGGACGGGTCACCGCGCAGGTCGTACCGGCTCAGCAGCATGCCGAGGACCAGCGTCGCCTCGTGCAGGGCGAATTGCCGTCCGATGCAGGCCCGCTCGCCGGTGCCGAACGGCTTGTAGACGTGCGCGGGACGGGCCCGGTTGCGCTCCGGGGAGAAGCGGTCCGGATCGAACGACTCGGGATCGTCGCCCCAGACGGGATCACGGTGCAGCGACGGGATGAGGACGAGTGCCCACTGTCCCTTCCGCATCGGATACTCGCCGCCGACGAGGGTGTCCACCTGGGCTTGACGGGCGAACGCGGGCGCCGTCGGCCACAGCCGCAACGCCTCGTCGAGCACTCGCCGGACGTAGCGGAGCTTGGCGACCTCCTCGTAGGAGGGATCGGGGTTCTCACCCCAGACCTTGTCCACTTCGGACTGTGCGCGGGCGAGGACGTCCGGATTCCTGGTGAGGTAGTACAGCGCGAACGACAGCGCGCCGGACGTGGTTTCGTGCCCGGCCACGAGGAAGGTGATGATCTGGTGCCGGATGTTGTCCTCGTCCAGCGCCGCGCCGGTGCTCGGCTGCGTGGTGTTCAGCATGAGCCCGAGCAGGTCGTCGGTGCTCGTGTCGCCCCGGCGCGCCTCGACGACCTCGGCGACGACGGAGTGGAGGAACGCGAGATCGGCCTCGTTGCGCCGATTCGCCTTGCGGCCGAGGAGCGGGCCGATGACCGGCGGCTGGAGCGCCATCCGTTGCGCGTGCCGTAGCGTGCGGACCATCGCGGCGACGAACGGATGCGGTTCCGCGCGTTCGAACGACGAGAAGCTGTAACCGAAACCCGTGCGGCCGATGGTCTCCAGCGTCAGCTTGGTCATGTCGTCCGCGACGTCGACCTCACCGCCCCCGTCCCACGCGTCGAGCAGTTCGCGGGTGATCGCCAGCATCGTCGGGTGGTAGTGCTGCATGGCGTTGCGGCTGAACGCGGGCGCGAGGATCTCGTGCGCGCGCCGCCAGTTCGGCTCTTCGTTGTGCGCGGTGAACAACCCGTCGCCGCCGAGCGGGCGCAGGTTCGAGATCGCGGGCGTGACGTGCTTCGCGAACCGCTTCTCGTCGGAGAGGTCGGCGACCATCCCGGCGCCGTGGACGAACACGATGCCGCGGCCGAACACCTTGCGCTCGAAGACGGGATCCAGCTCGGCGGCGTGCCGCATCGAATCCTGGACCGGGGTCTTCGGCGACACGCCGAGTACGTCCCCGATCAGCGGGATCCGGCGTGGGGGATGGGGGAGAGCGGCGGCCATCGAGCCCCTCCAGGGTCAGCGCTGTTGAATCGGCATCCAATAGTGAGCGTGGCCTGGTACTGAACCCGTGTCAAGTAGCTACGATGTCCGGATGGCGCCGAGTGCTTCCGGAAAGCCCCGCAGCAGGCTGAGCACCGCCGAGCGGCGGGAACAGCTGTTGCGGATCGGCGCCCGCCTGTTCGCGGAGCGGCCGTACGACGACGTGTGGATCGAGCAGGTCGCGGACATCGCCGAGGTCTCGCGAGGACTGCTCTACCACTACTTCCCGACGAAACGGGACTTCGTCACCGAGGTCATCCGGGCCGAGGGCGAACGGCTGCTCGAGATGACCGAGTCCGACCGGACGCTGCCGGTCGAGGAGCAGTTGACGGCCGGGCTCGACGCGTACCTCCGCTACGTCGAAGCCAACGAGGACGGCTACCGGGCACTGCACTCGGGCACGTCCATCGCGGTCGACGGCGTCCGTGAGGTCCTGGACAACAACTTCGCCGAACAAGGGCGCCGGATCCTCGAGGTCCTGTGCCCGGACGGCGAGCCGCCGGAGACCCTGAGGGTGCTCGTCCGCGGCTGGCTGGCCTTCGTCGTCGCGGTCTGCCTCGACTGGCTCAAGTACCGGCGGCTGACCCGGGACCAGACGCGGGATCTGTGCGCGAAGGCGCTGCTCGACCTCGTCGACGTGCCGGCATGACCTCGGCGCGTTCCCCGATCAGGTTTCTTCGCGTGAGCCGTTCGCCGTCCTCGTTGTGCGCCGCGGACCTGGTGTCCTCCGACGCGAGCAGCGCCGTCCAGCCGCCAAGGTTCAGTAGCAGGTCGCGACGGATGCACAACGTCCCGGCCACCACCGAAGACACGTAGCCGTTGCGCTGCCGGTACCGGAGGATCGCGCCGCGTTTCGATCGGCCCCTCGCCGGGGTCGCTCTCGACGCCCGCCGTCGTCCCGTCCGGGAGGTGGTCGAGCACCCGGCAGGTCGTCCGCGTCGAGCGCCTTGATCAGCTCTCCGCGCGAGCGCGACAACGCCATCATCCGCGCGACCCCGGCGACCCGAGCCGGGCAGCACTCGCTCGTCGGCGGGAAGGACGCCGTCGAGCAGACCGGCCTCGCCGTCCTCCTGCACCAGTCGTTCCCAGCTCCAGCCCGGCGGGAGTTCCTGCGCGGCTAGGGATTCGTGCGCCTCGGGCAAGTACGGCGGACTCGGCGGGCGGACCGGGGTGAGCACGCTGATGACCGGCATGCTCACTCCGGACGGCGAGCAGTGATCAGGAAGTGTTCCTCCGGCGGTGTCCCCGGTTCGTCCGCGGTGAAGATCTCCGAATGGGTGGCGGTGACCTCCAGCCCGGTCGCCTCGACCCGCCGGACGAGATCGTCCGGCGCGAAACTGGTCTCGAGGAACGTGCGGCCGAAGAACTCCGCGGGCACGTTCTCGGCATCCCGCGGCACGGTGACCAGCGCGAAAAGTCCTCCTGGCACCAGCCAGCGAGCGATGTCGGCGAGTACGGCTTCGGTGTCCTCGCGCGGCATCTGCAGGAACGGGAAGAAGGCGCAGACCGCCTCCCACGACTCGGGCGGTGAAGTCCACTCGCGCACGTCGGCGTGGACGAAGGTGGCGGCGGGAACCTGCTCACGCGCGAGAGCGATCATCACCTGTGACACGTCGAGCCCGGTCACCCGATGTCCGGCCGAGGACAGGTCCTCGGCCACCGGCTTGCCGGTCCCGCTGCCGATGTCGAGCACCCTCGACGACGGCGGCAGCGCCTTCAGCAGGTGCCGCACCGCCCTGTCGACCGCCGGCGCTCGCCCGAAGACGTCCTCGTAGGCGGAACCGATGGCGTCGAACAGCTCCGCCGCCGTGACCAGTCGGTCCATTTCGCCGCTCCCCGGCTCGAGTGGATCTCCCGCGAGCGAATCTACCGTCAGGAAGCCCGCCGTTCCACGCGTCCGCTGAGGACGATGGGCCGGTTCGCCTGTTTAGACTGGGCGCGCCGAAGTTCCTGGGGTTTGGGGTCGAGATGAGTGTGCCGAGTGACGAGTTCCACCGGATGCTGGAGGCGCTCGCAGACGTCGAGCGATCCGACGCGCGGGAGTGGGAGTCGTTCAGCGTGCGCGGGAAGCGGTTCGGGTACTACTGGCCGCGGACCCAGACCGTCGGTCTCAAGCAGACGCTTTCGGAACAGGAAGCCCTCGTGGCCGAACGGCCCGACGTCTTCGAGGTGCAGTTCACCGCCGGGGGATTCGGCTGGGTCGTGGTCCACCTCGACGGCATCGAATCCGACGAGCTGACCGAGTTGGTCTACGAGGCCTGGCGGCTGTCCGCTCCCGAGGAACTCGTCGCCCAGGTCCCGCCGCCCTGCTGAGCGTTACTGCTTTTGTGTGTTGACGCGCGTCACTGTTCCGGCGGGAACGTTTCGCGGGGCAAGGCGTTGTAGAGAGTGTCGGTACGGATGGTGCCCCCGGGCCTCACCTTTCGCCTTCATGGAATACCGGTTCGGCCGGAGCTGTGTCGTGCTTTTCGCCGAGAGGCGGCCACCGTACCGGCCTTTGCTCCCGCTTCCGCTCGCAGGCGACCCCCAGGCCTTCGCTGAGCGGGGGCGGGTTTTTTTGTTTTGTCGGTGTTTGCGGCATTGGTGTGTTGATGCGGGTCACATCGGTGGGGCTTGGTTGGGGGGAACATTTGGGATGGTGGTGCGTTGTAAAGGGTGTCGGTACGGATGGTGCCCCCGGGCCTCACCTTTCGCCTTCATGGAATACCGGTTCGGCCGGAGCTGTGTCGTGCTTTTCGCCGAGAGGCGGCCCACCGTACCGGCCACGAACTCCCGCTTCTGCTCGCAGGTACCCCCAGCCTTCGCTGAGCGGAAGCGGGACCTTTTCTTTGCCGGTAATGGATGTGGCTTCTCGTGCACGCTGCACAGCCGTGCAGCCGCTGCCATTCCGCCGATCTCGTCGCCGTCTTCGATGTAGGTGCAGAGCACGGCATGAAACGAGGAGTCCCCTTACACGCTCGTGGCCGCCAGCCGAGCATCAAAGGCCTGAAGTCGTCTTACGACGAGATCAGCCGAAGTCGGCACGGCAGTCCTTCGATGCTGCGAACCCGTGGTGCGGCTCTTGGGTCGGGATGGTCTGCCCATTTGCTGTCAAGAGGGCGCTCGACCTGTGGGCATGGCGAGGGGCCCGTCGTCGGGTGTGGCGGGCGGGTTCCTCGGGGTCGGACGTGGTGGAGGGTGTTGCGGCGGGGTTTGCGGAGTGGATCTCGGTATTGGGGTGGGGTGAATTCCGGTGATCCGTCGGCGGCCATGTGGACTTGCCAGTCGCCGTGGTGGATCAACCGGTGGTGGAAGCCGCAGAGTAGTACGAGGTTGCGGAGGTTGGTGGGGCCGCCGTCTGCCCAGTGGTGGATGTGGTGGGCGTGGCAGTTCTTCGGCCGCCGATGACGGCCGGGGAAGGCGCAGCCGCCGTCGCGGATGTTGAGTGCTCGTCGCTGGCCGGGGGTGACGAACCTTTTGAGCCGCCCGACGTCCAGGGGTTCACCGGCGGCGTTCATGGCGACGGGGAGCCTGAGGCAGTCACAGGCGGTGAGGCGGGCTTCGCGGGCGGTCATTTGCCCGAGGTAGTCGAGGCAGGCGGTGCCGAGGCCGGTTTTCAGGTCGTCGAGTCCGATGGTGACGTGGACGAGGGTGCGGTAGCCGTTGGTGCCGGGTTGGTCGGGGCAGGCGATCGCCAGGTCCAGGAGGTCGGCCCACGCATCGCCCAGGCGTTCGCATTTCATGCGTAGGTCGGCTTGGCCGAACTCGTCCACCGGGCGTGGTTGGGCGTAGGCCTCCAGGGCGGCGGCGGTGCGGGCCCCGGTCTCGTCGTCGAGGAGACCGGTCAGTTTCCAGATCCCGTCCCTGCGACGCTCCAGGGTGATTTCCCGGCGCGGCTGAGCAGGTTCGGGGTCTTTGGGTTCGCCGCCGTCGGGGTCCAGCCACGCGAGGAGGTTCGCTTCGGCGTCCGCCAACTGGCGGGGTCCGGCGTCGCGGGCGAGGTCGGCGAGGATCTTCTCCGCACTGGCCCGATCCTCCATCGAGGTCCCGGCCGGAAGCTTCGCCAAGAATCCCAGGATCTGCTCGATCCGTTCGTCCGCGACCATGCCTTCGGCGGCCACCGCGGCGGTCGCCGGGGCAACGGCCGGAACCTCCGTGCCGTCCAGGGCGCGGGTCGGGTTCAGGGCGATCGCCCGGTTCACCACCGGCCGCGCCTCACCGACCGACAATCCCGCCAGGTCGGCGAACCAGGTCGCCGTGCGGCCATAGCCGTACAGGTCTTTGACACCACGGGACTCGATCTCCGCCGGATACCGCCCCAACCCGGCGGTAGCCATCCTGATCACCTGCAAGGACCGCCGCACACCCTGGGCGAGCTCCAGCTTGCCGGCACGCCACAACTCCTGCGGCAACTCGGGAAGAAAAGTCTCGGACACCCCCAAGAATACCGCAAAACAATCGAACAGGCGTTCGTAATTTTGAGCGACATCAAAATCGAGCAAACAACACTGAAGGGTGATGGGTGGGCTTTTGTGGAAGAGTCTGACGCTTACTCGACGCGACAAGCCCGGAGGCAAGTCCTGCCCCACCTGCAAAGGGAATCTCGCGTTACAGGATCAGTTGGACTGGTCGGCATTCTGACCTCGGTGGACTGAATCGCTACGGTCGCCTTTTCAAGCCGCAGTCGGACGCGCGGTGTGTGCCGCGCAGGCCTGGGCGCATGGTCCTTTCCGGGGCCTGAAACGAAAGCGTTCATCGACCGCCGCGTCACGGACGCTCGGAACCTCGGCAAGCCCGGTCGCTGAGCCGACAGTGCGAGGTGGGAGTAGTGCATCACGCTCACCCGGAGCGACCGCGCCACCTCCTTCATGGCAGCGCGCTCGACTTCTCCTTCGGCAGGTAGCCGAGCGGCTTGTCCAAGCCGACTTCGTCTTGACGCATGTCAATACACTGACATACGGTGGCCAATGTCAGAAGGCTGACATGAACCAAAGGAGCATCACCTTGCCCGCCACCGGCCCAGACTTCATCTCGCTGCAAACGCGTGACCTCGCCGCTTCGCAGGCGTTCTACGAGCAGTACCTCGGCCTCGTCCGCTCATCGGCCGGACCTCCGCACGCCGTCGTCTTCGAGACGAAGCCGATCGCGTTCGCGCTCCGCGACCTCGTTCCCGGCACCGACCTCGCCTCGGTCGCGCAGCCCGGTATCGGCGCGGCGATCTGGCTCCACGCGACCGACGTTCAGGCCATTCACGACGCGCTCGTCGCCGACGGTCACCCCATCGTCTCCGCGCCGATCGACGGGCCCTTCGGCCGGACGTTCACCTTCGCCGACCCCGATGGCTACCGGATCACCCTTCACGACCGTGGCTGAGGCGAACACCTGATTTCGTGCACTCGGACGTCATGTCCTGGACGATGACACGAACTCGCCGAAGCGGTGTCGGCCATCCCGGCGCGAGAAATCGCTTACCGGCTTGACACTCCCAAAGAACTGCGGGTGGCGCTCGTCGATCCGGGGATGGCCGGCGGACTGGCCCGCTTCTTGGTGGGTCTCGATGAAACCATCGGCGCCGAAGTTCCCCCGGGTCGTGAGTGACCGAAGCCGCTCACGACCCGGACGCGAAACCTCAGGACTCCAGCAGTGTCCCGTCGGTCAACCGCACCCGCCGGTCCACCTTGATCCCGGTCAGGAACCGCTCATCGTGGCTCACGACCACGAATGCCCCTTGATACGCACCCAGCGCGCTCTCCAGTTGCCCGACGCTGACGAGGTCGAGGTTGTTCGTCGGCTCGTCCAGCAGGAGCAGCTGAGGCGCGGGTTCGGCGAACAGCACGCAGGCCAGGGTGGCTCGCAGGCGTTCGCCTCCGGAGAGCACGTCGACGGGCAGCCGGCTCCGCGCGCCTCGGAAGAGGAAGCGGGCGAGCAGGGTCATCCGTTGCGACTCGGGGAGGCCGGGGGCGAAGGTCTCGAAGTTCTCGGCGATGGTCCGGTCGAGGTCCAGGAGGTCCAGCCGCTGGGAGAGATACGCGATCCGGCCCTCTGCTCGTTTCACCACGCCGCCGTCGGGTGCGAGGTCTCCGTTGAGGACCCGCAGGAGCGTCGACTTGCCGGTGCCGTTTCCGCCGGTCAGCGCGATCCGTTCGGGGCCGCGGATCGTCAGGTCGACCCCGTCGCCCGCGAAGACGTTCCGGCCGCCGTAGCGTACTTGGATGCGCTCGCCGTGGAACATCGTGCGACCGGCCGGAACGTGGGTACCCGGCAGGATGAGCGCGATCTTCTGATCGTCGCGAAGGGAGCGTTCGGCCTCGTCGAGCCGGTTCTTCGCGTCGTTGACCCTGGCGGCGTGCGTCTCGTTCGCCTTTCCGGCGGACTCCTGGGCGTCGCGTTTCATCGTGCCGGCGAAAATTCTCGGCAGGCCCGCGTTGCCGAGGTTGCGCGCCGCGTTGCCCGCGCGTCGCGAGGCGCGTTCGCGGGCTTGCTGCATTTCCCGTTTCTCGCGTTTGACCTCTTGCTCGGCACTGCGGACGTTGCGCTCGGCGACCTCCTGCTCGGCCTTGACCGCCGCTTCGTACTGGGTGAAGTTCCCGCCGTGGTAACGGAGATCGCCGCGGTCGAGTTCGGCGATACGGTCCATCCGGTCGAGCAGTTCCCGGTCGTGGCTCACCAGCAGCAGGCAGCCCGGCCAATCTTCGAGCACCCCGTAGAGCTTGCGGCGGGCGTCGAGGTCGAGGTTGTTGGTCGGTTCGTCCAGCAGCAGGATGTCGGGCCGTTTCAGCAGCTGCGCGGCCAGGCCGAGGGAGATGATCTGCCCACCGCTCAACGTGCGCAGGCTCCGGTCCAGTGCGAGACCGTCGAGGCCGAGCCGGTCGAGTTGGGCGCGGGTGCGCTCTTCGATGTCCCAGTCGTTGCCGATGGTGGTGAAGTGCTCTTCGCTCGCGTCGCCGGACTCGATGGCGCTGAGGGCGGCGAGTTGCGGAGCGATCCCGAGCACCTCGGCCACGTCCAGTTCGGCGGTGAGCGGCAGCGACTGTGGCAGATAACCGAGGATCCCTTGCGTGGAGACGGTCCCGGAGACCGGCCGCAGCTCACCGGCGATGAGCTTGAGCAGCGTGCTCTTGCCCGCCCCGTTGGGTGCGACCAGCCCGGTGCGGCCACCGGGCACGGTGAACGACAGGTCGTCGAAGACCGGAGTGTCATCCGGCCAGGCGAAGGAGAGAGCGGACACGACGACGAAAGCGTCTGACATGGAAATGACCTCGCGAAGCAGTACGGGCACGATGAAGCAGCACCGCGGTGGACGTGGCGTGAGGGGACGACAAAACGGCCACATCGGCGTCAGCGCCGGTGGCCTGGCAACTCCGGCTCACCCGGAGATGTCGTCTTCACCTGCCACGTCTGGTCTCCATGCTCGTTGATCAGCTGCGCGTCCACCATAACAAAACCGGACGGCGCCCGCGCGAGACCGCGAGCGCCGTAACGGCTCAGCTCAGTCCGTTGAGGCTGATCGCTCGCGCGTACCAAAGCGCGCTTCGCTTTGGCGTCCGTCGCTGCGTGGCGTAGTCGACGTGTACGAGGCCGAACCGCTTGGCGTACCCCTCGGCCCATTCGAAGTTGTCGAGCAGCGACCAGTAAAAGTATCCGCGCAGGTCGACGCCCGCCTCGATCGCCTCGTACGCGGCGCGCAGATGCGAGTCGAGGAAGGCGATCCGGTCGGTGTCCGCGATGTCGCCGCCGATGAGGGAATCCGGATAGGATGCGCCGTTTTCGGTGATGTACAGAGGAATCGGCCGATACTCGCGATGGACCTGGA
The DNA here is from genome assembly GCF_029369745.1 of Amycolatopsis sp. QT-25. Lineage (NCBI taxonomy): Bacteria > Bacillati > Actinomycetota > Actinomycetes > Pseudonocardiales > Pseudonocardiaceae > Amycolatopsis > Amycolatopsis sp. QT-25. The sequence goes on along the minus strand of NZ_CP120210.1, from coordinate 4,550,132 downwards.
GCAGGCATTCGGTGAGCCGCGAAGGTTGGACCTCCCAGCCGGAGTCGGTGCGCGGTGCCGCCTCGTCGGGGACGAAATGGACGTCGGGGACACCGAGCCAGCCGGCGTCCGCCGGTGCACTGCCGGGCCGGGGCGTGCCCGCCACCTGGTAACCGCGGTAATAGTTGATGCCCAGCCAGTCGATCGGGGCGGCGATGGTCGTGAGATCACCGTCCCGCACGAGCTCCTCGATGCCGAGCGGAGCCAGGTCGGCCCGCAGATCGGCCGGGTACGAGCTCCGCAACACCGGGTCCAGGAACAGCCGGTTCTGCAGGCCGTCGATCCGGCGCGCGGCTTCGACGTCCACGGTGGACGACGGATCGACCGCCGACACCGGGTACAGGTTCAGCGTGATCCCCGACGACGCGGCCGGGGCGTGCCGCCGCAGGACGTCCATCGCGAGGCCGTGTCCGAGGAGCAGATGGTGTGCGGCGGCGACGGCGGCACGGGTTTCCTGCCTGCCCGGTGCGTGGATCCCGTGCGCGTAGCCCAGCATCGCGGCACACCACGGCTCGTTGAGGGTGGACCAGTGCGCCACTCGATCGCCAAGGCGCGTTACGACCGTTTCGGCGTAGTCGGCGAACCGGAAAGCGGTCTCGCGTGCGGCCCAGCCTCCCTCGTCCTCCAGCGCCTGAGGGAGATCCCAGTGGTACAACGTCGCCCAAGGCGCGATCCCGGCTCCGAGGAGTTCGTCGACGAGCCGATCGTAGAACGCGAGCCCGCGCGGGTTCGGTGTGCCGCCGTCGGGCCTGATCCGTGGCCACGACAGGGAAAACCGGTAAGCGCCCAGCCCGAGTCGACGCATCAGGTCGACGTCTTCGGCATAGCGGTGGTAATGATCGGCGCCCGGTTCGCCGGTGTCGCCACCGGCGACGGCGCCGGGACGGCGGGCGAAGACGTCCCAGATCGAGTCGGTCCGGCCGTCGGCGGCCGTGGCTCCTTCGACCTGGTAAGCCGCGGTGGCGGCGCCCCACACGAATCCGGGCGGGAACAGCAGCGCGGTCTTCGCCCGGACACTGTCGGGATGTGCGGACATGGTCACCCTTTCACGGCACCTTGCATGATCCCGGCCACGATCTGGCGGCCGAGGAGGAGGAAGACGATGAGGATCGGGATGGTGGCCAGGGTGGTCCCGGCCAGCACCAGCGAATAGTCGACGTAGTAGCCGCTTTGCAGTTTCTCCAGTGCCAGCTGGACGGTGGGGTTGCCGGCGTCGAGCACGACGAGCGGCCAGAGGAAGTCGTTCCACGAGGTCATGAACGTGAACATCGCCAGGATCGCCGCCGCCGGGCGGACCGCGGGCAGGCAGACGTTCCAGAAGATCCGGATCATGCTGCACCCGTCGACCCGTGCCGCTTCGATCAGTTCGTACGGTACGGCGTCCACTGTGTACTGACGCATCCAGAAGACGCCGAACGCGGTCACCAGATTGGGCAAGATCACCGAGTGCAGCCCGCCGGCCCAGCCGAACTCCGACATCGCCATGAACAACGGGATGATGCCGAGCTGGGTCGGCACGGCGAGGGTGAGGACGATGAAGACGAACAACCCGTTCCGGCCGCGGAACCGCAGTTTCGCGAAGGCGAACCCGGCCAGTGCCGAGAACAGCACCGTGGTGAGGGTGACCGTGCCGGAGACGATCAGGCTGTTCGCGAGCGCCTTCCAGAACGGCACCGTGTCGAAGACCCTGGCCGCGTTGGCGAAGAAGTTCCCGCCGGGCAGGAAGGGCGGGACCCGCTCGGTGAGCATCCCGCTGTCCCGGCTGGCCACCAGGAAAGACCAGTAGAACGGGAAAAGCGAGCCCAGCACGAAGATCGCGAGCACCACGTAGGTCGCCCGGCGTGGTTTGCCCAGCGCCGACATCCTTCGCTGGAGTCCCTTTTGGAGGGTGGTCATCTCTTCTTCACCGCCGCGAGCCTGCCGGTGAGGAAGAAGTTCACCAGCGCGATCAGCACGATGAGCACGAACAGCACCCACGCGATCGCCGAGGCATAGCCGAGTTCGTAGTTCTCGAAGGCTGTTTGGTACAGGTACAGCGTCACGGTCTGGAACTGGTTGGACGAGCCGCCGTTGTTCGATCCCGGCATGGCGTCGAACAGCTTGGGCTCGGTGAAGATCTGGAGCCCGCCGATCGTCGAGGTGATGGTGACGAAGATCAGCGTCGGTTTCAGCAGGGGCAGCGTGATGCTCGAGAACCGGCGCACGGCTCCCGCGCCGTCGATGAGGGCGGCCTCGTGCAGTTCCTTCGGGATGGCCTGCATCGCCGCCAGCACGATCAGCGCGTTGTACCCGGTCCACCGCCAGTTCACCATGGTCGCGATCGCGACGTGGCTGCTGAACCGGCCGGCCTGCCAGTCGACCGGGTCCAGCCCGATGGTCTGCAACAGGCCGTTGACCAGCCCGTACTTCGGACCGAACAGATTGGCGAAGATGATCCCGAGCGCCACCAGGCCGGCGGCGTAGGGGAGCAGGACGCCGACGCGCCAGCCTGCCGCCCCGCGGAGCCTGGCGCTCAGCAGCGCGGCCAGGAGCACCGCGATGATCAGCTGCGGAACGCTGGAGAGCAGGAAGATGCTGACGGTGTTTTCGAGCGCGTTCCAGAACTGCGTGTCGGCGAACAACTCCTTGAAGTTGTCCACCCCGATGAACACGGGGTTGTCGTCGCCCGCCTCCCAGCTGAACAGCGACACGTACGCCGTGTAGAGCAGCGGGAACAGCCCCACGATCCCGAAGACGAGGAAGAACGGGGTGATGTAAAGGTACGGCGAGACCTTGACGTCCCAGCGGCTCAGCCGGTGGCGGAGGGTGGGCCGGGATGACGTGCGCACCCCGGCTTTCTTGCCCTCCGGCGCGATCTTGTCGACGACGGTCATCGGTCAGCGCGTGATCTTCTTCGCGGCGTCGAGCAGTTGCGTCCAGCCCTCGTCCGCCGACTTGCCCTGTTCGACGGCCTGCAGAGCGGGGCTCGACGCGTTCTCCTGGATCTGGCCGTCACCGGGGCCCTTGTACTGCGGCTTGGCGACCTTCTTGGCCTGCTCCGCGAACAGCCTGCCGATCTCGGCGCCACCGAAGTAGGCGTCGGTCTCGTTCAGCAGTGCCGGGTCCTCCAGCGCCTTGACCTGGCTGGGGAACGTGCCCTTCGCCTGGAACGCCTTGATCTGCTGCTCGGGCGCGGTCAGCCAGGCGGCGAGTTCGGCCGCCTCCTTCGGATGCTTCGACTGCGTGGGCACGGTCAGGTACGAACCGCCCCAGTTCCCGCCGCCACCGGGGAAGGCCGCGGTGACCGCCCACTTGCCGGCGTTCTCCGGGCCGGAGTGCTCCTCGATCACGCCGAGCATCCAAGCGGGACAGACCTTCGTGGCGAAGGCGCCCTGTTTGAACCCGGAGTTCCACTCGTTGCTGAACGCGGTCAGCTTGGCCGACTGTCCTTTCGCGACGGCGCCGGTCACCTTGGTCCAGGCGTCCTTGATGCCCTGGTTGGATTCCACCGCGAGCTTGTCGTCGTGGCCGAGGTAGCCGCTGGGGAGCTGGTTGACCATGGCGTTGAAGTTCTGCGCGGCCGAGTCGAACCACGCCTTCCCGCGGGTCTTGGCGACGTATTGGTCGCCCGCGGCGAAGTAGCTGTCCCAGGTGGCGAACAGGGGTTTGACCGCTTCGGGATCGGACGGGAGCCCCGCCGCCTCGAGCATGTCCTTGCGGTAACACATCGCCAGTGGGCCGATGTCCGTGCCGTAGCCGATGACCTTGCCGTCCTTGGTCTTCGCCGCTTCGTACTTCCAGCCGAGCCAGCGGCCGGGGGAGGCCTCCGCCGGACCGATCTCGGGCAGGTCGTTGAACTTCGAGCCCTTGTCGAGCACGTTCGACAGATGCCCTTCCTCGACAGCGGTGACGTCGGCGAGGCCGGAGCCCGCCGCCAGCTTCGTGATCAGGTCCTGGTGGTACGGCCCGCCCTGGCCGGTCTTGCGGTGGATGATCTCGATGTTCGGGTGCAGCCGTTCGTACTCGGGAATGAGTGCCTCGTAGCCGAACTCGGTGAACGTCGCCAGTGACAGCTCGACCTTCGCGTTCGGGTCCGGCGCCGCGGGCGTCGCGCCGTCGTCACCACCGCACGCCGTCAGTCCGCACGCCGTCATGGTGATACCCAGGGTCAGTACCAGGCCGTTCCGGATCCTTCTCACGTGTCACACCCCTTGCCGATGGGAGGGAACGCCGTCGGGTCTCGACCAGGAAATGGGAGCGCTCCCAGGATGCGCAAAGTCTGTCGGCAAGGTTTCGCCGTGTCAAGGGCCGGTACTGAGAGCGTTTCCACCAGGGGGAGCGTTCTCAGTACCCGGGGCCGCCGGACACTAAGCTGTCGGTGTCCGGACGGAGTCGAAGGGTGAAGGTGGCGCGGGTGAGGCCTCGACCAGGGGAAGACGGCAGGCCGACGCTGGAAGACGTCGCCGCGTCCGCCGGGGTCAGCCGGTCGACGGCGTCCCGGGCGCTGAACGACGACGGCTACGTCAGCGCGCGCTCTCGCGAGCGGGTGCAGGCCGCCGCCCGCGAACTCGGCTACTCGCCGAATCAAGCGGCCAGATCTTTGGTGACCAGGCGAACCGGGGCGGTCGCGGTCGTGCTGTCGGAGCCGGAGGCGCGGCTGCTCGACGACCCGTACCGCACCGCCGTCATGCGTGCGGGCTACCGCGAACTCGCCGACATCGGGTGTCAGATGGTCTTGATCTTCAGCGACACCCGTGAAGATCTCGACCGCACGGTCCGGTTCCTCGACGGCGGGCACGTCGACGGGGTGCTGGTGTTCGCCCCGCATCGCACCGACCCCTTGCCCAAGGCGTTGCGACAGTTGCGGATCCCGGTGGTCTACGGCGGGCAGGCGGCCGGGCTCAAACGGGGTGTCCACGTCGTCGACTTCGACAACGAGGGTGGCGCGAAACTGGCTGTCGCGCATCTGGTCGAGGCGGGCCACCGCCGGATCGCCACGATCGCCGGTCCGCAGGACCAGAGCGCGGCGATCGACCGGCTCTCCGGCTGGCGCAAAACCCTGCTCGACGCCGGGCTCGACCCGAAAGACCTGGTCGAGGAAGGCGACTTCACCCTGACCGGTGGCGCGAAGGCGATGTCGAACCTGCTCGCGCGGCGCCCGGACCTCGATGCCGTCTTCGTGGCCAGCGACATGATGGCCCTCGGGGCGCTTCGCACCCTGCATTCCGCCGGACGGCGAATCCCCGCCGACGTCGCCGTCGTCAGCTTCGACGACAACGCGACCTTGGCGCCGGAGATGGACCCGCCGCTGACCTCGGTGCATCAGGACCCGCGTGAGCAGGTCCACGCGATGGTCGAGACCCTGCTGGCGCTGATGGACGACCGGGAGCTCAAACCCCGGCAGCGGATATTGCCGGTGTCGCTCACTCGTCGCGCTTCGAGCTGACCCTGCCTCCTGTCGGCGCGGCGCTGCCGCACGGGGAGCTGTCCGGGTGATGTCGGGCTGGGACGGGATCTCTCCCGCCCGGGTAGTCGCTAGTCTTGATCTCCGACTGCGAAGGAGACTGAATTCATGGCGGAATGGGCCGATCTGGTCGCGTTCGTACGGCAACAATATCGGGTGGTGAAGGACGAACCGGACGAAATCCGCATCCGGTTGTCCTACGGCGACGACGACTACGAAGAGCGGGCCCAAACCGTGGTCATCGCGCGGGAGATCTTCGACCGCCGCGAAGACTGGGTGCAGATCGCGACGCCGTTCGCGCGCGTCGACCAGGTCGACCTCGCGACCGTGCTGACGGAGATCGGCAACACGATCGTCGTCGGGGGATTGGTGGTCATGGGAGAACACCTGGTGCTGCGCCATTCCCTGCCGTTGGTGAACCTCGACATCAACGAGTTCACCGATCCGCTCGAACTCGTCGCGGGTTCCGCGGAGCTGCTGGAGCAGCAGTTCACCGGGCGCGACGACTACTGAGCCGCGTGACCTCGTCGTACGAGGTCACGCGTTCGCATTCCTCTTCGGTCAGTTTGTCGATGGCCGCCCGGCACGCTTGTGCCTGAGCCGTACCGGGCAGTTCCCCCTGGAGAAAAAGCGGGAGTCCGAGTTCGAAACCGCAGCGGGCACGCACTCCGTAGCGGTGCCGGGTGCGGGCGACGGCGGTGGCGACGCGGAGCGCGTGCTCGGTACCCGGCGGCGTCGCGGGCTTGTCGGTCTCGATCGCGGCGAACCGGAAACCGGTGGCGTGGTCGCATTTCCCGCAGCCGGTGGGCCCCGCGCCGAGCGCGTTGCCACAGTCGGTGCAGTCCACCCTGTCGTAGGCGGCGTCGACGACTCGCCATTCGAACACGGAGGTGTCGGTGACGACCAGTTCGACGAGGTCGCTCTCCGCTTCCGTGCCGGCGGTGACACCGTATTCCTCGAGGAGGCGGCGCCAGCGGTCCTCGATGCTCGCCTCGACGGCCACCAAGGCCTCGGCGGGGCCGCCGCCGCGCGGAAGAACGGTCATGGCGGCACCCTAGACCGCGCTCGTCCTGGCCGCGATCGTTATTTTCCTGGATGGGTTGTGCGCTATGGGTACTTCCAGATGGGGCGGACTCGCGGCCCTGCTCGCCGGCTTCTTCGTGCTCCTGCTGGACACGACCATCGTCGCGGTGGCGAGCCCGAGCATCCAAGCCGATCCGGGCGGGGACGTCGCCGCGTTCTTCTGGGTGACGGCGGGCTACCTGCTCGCGTTTTCGGTTCCCTTGCTGGTCGCCGGCCGACTGGGTGACCTCTTCGACCCCGAGCGTGTCTACCTCATCGGGCTGGTGGTGGCGTTGGACCTGAACCCCTGGTGGATCTCGGTGGGCGCCGCGCTTCTGGGTGCCGCCAACGCGATGGCGTGGTCACCGCTGTCCGCGATCGCGACGGCCTCCGTCGACCCCGGCGCCGCAGGCGGCGCCTCGGGTCTGTTCACCACGGTCAGGCAGGTGGGCGCGGTGGCCGGGGTGGCGGTGACCGGCGCGATCCTGGCGGGGCTCGAAGCAAGGCCCGTGGTGGCTTTCGAGGTCGTATTCGGGTTCGTGGGACTTGTGGCTGTCGGTGGTGTCGTTGCCGCTTCTCGACTTCCGGAGCGCTCGCGGGTGGGTGAGGTGGCGTGAGCCCGCTTTCGCAATCGGTCGGCTAATTGTTTCGGGTGGTCGAAGTGAATGGCCGTGAAGCCTTCACGCACCGCCGCCCTTACCGATGGATACCCGGACGCTTCCAGGCACTCGCATTCAGTCCGCCAAGGCGAAGCACCGGTTATCGAGGGGTGAGGCAAGCGTGTCCGGCCGCCGAATCCTTGCGGGACCCGATCACCGCAGGGGTCGTCGGCTACGCCGGTGCGCCTGGGGCGACCCACGAGTACATGAAGGCCTCCTTCCTTGCGCCTAGCGCAAGGAAGGAGGCCTTCATGTACTCACGAGAGAACGGCGGTGGCCTAGCGGGCAGAGGTGTCGTGAGTGGCAGCGTCGTCAGGGCGATCATCACCACTTACGACCTCAGGAAAGCCCGTGAATCGGGCGTATGAAGGAGGCGGTGTGTCCTTGTGGACAGATGAGGCCGAGATCGGCATAAAGGCCGGTGTCCGGCTTGAGTTCCGGAAACGCTTCCCTGGAGTCGACCCCTCAATGATCCGCATGCCGTCGCGCGAGCGCCTCCGAGCCTTGAGCGAGCAGGGTGACATCGGCGCCCACCAGCACGAAAGAAGCGCCGGCAGCAAGGTAACGCTGAGCCTGTGCCGGGTCGAACGCGTTGACCCCCACCGGTTTCCCCTGGGCGCGGACGGCCTCGAAGGTGCGCAAGACGGCCGCTGTGACGTCGGGGTGCGTCTGCTTTCCGAGCAGCCCAATCGAGGCGGCCAGGTCGGATGGGCCGACGAAGACCCCGTCCACCCCGTCGACAGCGGCGATCTCGGCGGCGGCCGCGACACCTGCCGTCGACTCGATCTGGACGAACAGCGACGTGAACTCCTCGGCCTTCGCGAGGTAGTCCTCGACGCGGTTCCAGCGCGCCGACCGCGACAAAGCACTGCCGACGCCGCGCACGCCTCGCGGCGGATAGCGAACGGCCCGCACGACGGCCTCCGCCTCCTCCGCGCTGTCGACCATGGGTACCAGCAGGTTCTGCGCGCCCAGGTCGAGCAACTGCTTCAGCGCGACGGCGTCACCGGACGGGGCACGCACCATCGGCGTGATGGGATACGCGGCGATCGTCTGCAGTAACGCTTGCACCGTTTCGAGCCCGGCGGGGGAGTGCTCGGTGTCGACGAGCAGCCAGTCGAGTCCGGAGCCCGCGCAGATCTCCGCGACGACCGGGCTGCCCGACGTGACCCACATGCCGATCCGTGGTCGCTCAGTCAGTCGCTCCCGGAACGGCGTGTCTAGACGAAGCGGCACGTGATCGCCCCCAGGTCCCGGTAGTCGGCGGTCACGGTGTCGCCGGGACGCACCCACATCGGCCGGGTGAACGAGCCCGCCAGCACGATGTCACCCGGATCGAGGTGGTCGCCGTGCTGCGCGAGTTTGTTCGCCAGCCAGGCGACACCGTTCGCGGGATGGTTCAACACCGCGGCGGCGACACCGGATTCCTCGATGGTTTCGTTGCGGTACAACAACGCGGAAACCCACCGCAGGTCGACGGCGTCCACGGCGACCGGATTGCCGCCGTAGACCATCCCGCCCATGGCGGCGTTGTCGCTGATCGTGTCCACGATGGTCCGTCCCGCCATTTCGATGCGCGACGACAGGATCTCCAGTGCGGGCACGACGTACTCGGTCGCGCGCAGGACGTCGAACACCGTGGTGTCCGGTCCGGCGAGGGAATCACGGAGCACGAAGGCCAGCTCGACCTCGATGCGCACGTTCGAGAACCGGCTGTGTTCGAGCACGGATCCGTTCTCGAACACCATGTCCGCGAAGATGGCGCCGTAATCGGGTTCGGTGATCCCGGTGGCGGCCTGCATGACCTTCGACGTGAGCCCGATCTTGCGGCCGACCGGACGGCGCCCCGCCGCGATGCCCCGCCGCCGCCATTCGTTCTGCACGGCATAGGAGTCCTCGACGGTCATTTCCGGATAACGTGCCGTCAGCAGCGGGATCGTCTTCCGGGTCTCCTCCGCGGCCGCCAGTTCGTCGGCGATCGCGGTGATCGTTTCCTGTTCGAGCATGTTCCCGCCTCAGAGCTGGTTGCCGAGTTTGTACTCGCCCTGTTTCCAGGCCGGCAGTTCGCCGTCGTCGTCACCCTTGCGGGTGTAGGAGAAGCCGTCGGCGCCGATGGTGACCTCCAGTTCGCTGTCCTCGGTTCTCGCGGCCACCGGCTGCGGTTTACCGTCGAGGTCGAGCACGAGGGAGGCGTCGGTGTACCAGGACGGGACCACCGGCGTGCCCCACCAGTCGCGGCGCTGATTGTCGTGCACGTCCCAGGTGACGACCGGGTTGTCGGGGTCACCGGTGTAGTAGTCCTGCGTGTAGATCTCGACGCGGTGCCCGTCCGGGTCGCGCAGGTACAGGTAGAATGCGTTCGAGACGCCGTGCCTGCCGGGGCCGCGTTCGATGTGGTCCGACATCCGCAGTGAGCCGAGTTTGTCGCAGATGGACAGGATGTTGTGCTTCTCGTGGGTGGCGAAGGCGACGTGGTGCATCCGCGGTCCGTCGCCACCGGTCATCGCGGTGTCGTGCACGGTCGGCTTGCGGCGCATCCAGGCCGCGTAGGTGACGCCCTGGTCGTCCTGGATGTCTTCGGTGACCCGGAAATCGAGGTCCTCCATGTGCTTGACCGCGAGCGGGACGTCCGGCGTGACCTGGTTGAAGTGGTCGAGCCGGACGAGAGCGCCCGGAACGTGCAGGTCGTAGCGCCAGCTGAGCCGGTCGACGTGCTGGACGTCGTGGAAGAACTCGAGCGGGAAGCCGAGCGGGTCCTGCACGCGCACCGAGTCCCCGATGCCCCTGATGAAACCGTTTTCCTTGCGTTCCACCCGGCAGCCCAGTTCGGTGTAGAACGCGACGGCCTTGTCCAGGTCCTCCGGCGACCGCACCCGGTAGGAGAACGCCGCGACCGCGGCGACCGGGCCCTGGCGCAGTACGAGGTTGTGATGGATGAACTCGTCGATCGTGCGGAGGCTGACCGTGGTGTCGTCCTCTTCGGTCACCGTCAGTCCGAGGACGTCGGCGTAGAAGGCACGTGACCGCGCCAGGTCGGTGACGACGAGTTCCATGTACGCGCAGCGCAGGACGTCCGGCGGCGGTGATTTGGGGGTGGGGATCGGCTTCATTGCGTCATCCTTCGTGGACGGGGAACGGGGTCAGCCCTTGCCGAAGGCGGGGTTGTGCACCTCGCCGAGATTGATGTGCACCGCCTGCTGGTCGGTGTAGAAGTCGATCGAGCGGTAGCCGCCCTCGTGCCCCAGTCCGGACGCCTTGACCCCGCCGAAGGGGGTGCGCAGATCACGGACGTTGTTCGAGTTGAGCCACACCATGCCCGCCTCGACGGACTGCGCGAAGTTGTGCGCCCGCTTGAGGTCGTTGGTCCAGACGTAGGCCGCGAGCCCGTACTTCGTGTTGTTCGCGAGTTCGAGCGCCTCTTCCTCGGTGTCGAACGGCGTGATCGCGACGACCGGGCCGAAGATTTCCTCCTGGAAGATCCGGGCGTCCGGTTCGACGTCGGCGAACACCGTCGGCGCCACGTAGTTCCCGGTCGGGAAGCCGTCGGGGCGGCCGCCGCCGGCGACCAGCCTGGCCTCGGTCTTCCCGATCTCGATGTACTTCATGACCTTTTCGTAGTGCTCGGGATGCACCAATGCGCCGACCTCGGTCCCGGGCTCGCTCGGGTCACCCACCACCACCCGTTCGGCTTGCGCGGCGTACCGCTCGACGAACTCGTCGTAGATCGCGCGCTCGACCAGGATCCGGCTGCCCGCCGTGCAGCGTTCGCCGTTGAGGGAGAACACGCCGAAGATGGTCGCGTCGATCGCGGTCTCCAGATCGGCGTCGGCGAAGACGATGGCGGGTGACTTGCCGCCCAGCTCCATCGACAAGCCTTTGAGGAACGGCGCCGCGTTCCCGAAGATCAGGCTGCCGGTCCCACTCTCGCCGGTGAAGGAGATGAGCGGGACGTCCGGGTGCTTCACCAGCGCGTCGCCCGCGTCCTCGCCGAAGCCGTTGACGAGGTTGAACACGCCCTGCGGGAGCCCGGCCTCTTCGAAGATCTCCGCCCACAGCGACGCGGAGAGCGGGGTGAACTCGGCGGGTTTGAGCACGACGGTGTTGCCGGTCGCCAGCGCGGGGGCGAGTTTCCACGATTCCAGCATGAACGGGGTGTTCCACGGCGTGATCAGCCCGGCGACACCGATCGGCTTGCGGTTGACGTAGTTGATCTGACGGCCGGGCACCTTGTAGGTGTCGTCGGCCTGCGCGACGATCAGGTCGGCGAAGAACCGGAAGTTCTCCGCGGCCCGGCGAGCCTGCCCCAGCGCCTGTGAAATCGGCAAGCCCGAGTCGAAGCTCTCCAGTGCCGCGAGCCGCTTGTCCCGCGACTCGACGAGATCCGCGATGCGGTTCAGCACGCGCGAACGCTCGCGCGGCAGCAATTTCGGCCAGGGGCCTTCGGTGAACGCCTTCCGCGCGGCGGCGACGGCGCGGTCGATGTCGGCCTTCTTTCCGGCGGCGGCGCGGACGTAGACCTCGTTGGTCACCGGGTCGAGGACGTCGAAAACGGCGCCATCGGCCGAGTCGGTGAGTTCGCCGCCGATGTAGTGCCGGATCCGCTCCGGGACGCCGTCGGGGATCGGCCGGGGAGTCGTGCTGGTCAAGATTCCTCCTCAGTCAGCGTTTCGCGCGCTCTCGCGCGTCCAAAAAGGCCTGCATGGTGGCCCAGCGGTGATTGCGCGCGGCGAATTCGATGTCGAGCGGGTCGGCTTTCCCGGAGATCAGCCGGAGAAGCTTTTCGTGTTCCTCGACCGACCGGTGTGCGCGGTCGGGGATGAACGCGAAGGTCGAGTCACGCAGTCCGGACAGCCGCGTCCAACCCTGGTGCACGAGGTCGAGGATCTGCGGGTTGGGACAGCAGGCGAACAGCAGCGAGTGGAACCGCTGGTTCAGCGCGGTGAACTCGTGCGCGTCGAAGTGGTCCAGCAGCGCGATCATGCGCTCGTTCACCCGGCGTGCTTTCGCGATGTCCTCTTCGGACAGTCCGGGCGCGGACAGCGCGGTGGCGACCCCTTCGACCACGCCGAGGGTCTGCATCGCGTGGACGTACTCGTTCTGGTCCACCATCGCCACGCGCGCGCCGACGTTGCGCTCGAAGGTCACCAGCCGTTCGGCCTCCAGCCGCCGGATCGCCTCGCGCACCGGGACGACGCTCATGTCGAGCGCGCCGGCGATCTCGGCGAGAACGAGCCGGTAGCCGGGCCCGTACTCGTGCCGGGCGATCCGCTCCCGCAGCCACTCGTAGGCGAGTTCGGACTTGCTGGTGGTCTTCACTGCTTCTTCTGCCATGCCTCATACCTTTCCCGCCACGACTGGTTCAGCGGGAAGAGCCCCTCGATCGGGCGGCCCTGGCCGACCTGCTCGGCGATCCAGGCGTCCTCGTCCTCCTGGACGAGTGTCGCGTCGGCGACCTCTTCGGCCAGCGCCGGCGGGATGACGACCACGCCGTCGTCGTCCCCGACGATGATGTCGCCGGGCAGCACGGTGGCACCGCCGCAGGCGACCGCGACGTCGGTGTCCCACGGCACGTGCTTGCGGCCGAGGACCGCCGGATGCGGGCCCTGGGAGAACACCGGGAGCCCGGTCGCGGCGACGGCTTCGAAGTCACGGACCCCGCCGTCGGTGATCACCCCGGCCGCGCCGAGATAGCGTGCCCGCAACGCCAAGACGTCCCCGAGCGTTCCGGAACCCTTGTCACCGCGGGCTTCGATGACGATCACCTCGCCGCTGCCGACCGAGTCGAACAGGCGTTTCTGCGCGTTGTAGCCGCCGCCGTGGGACTTGAACAGGTCTTCGCGGTTCGGGACGAAACGCAAGGTCCTCGCCGTGCCGACGACCTTCGAGCCGGGCAGATTCGGGCGTACACCGTCGATCGCGACGTTGTTCAAGCCCCGCTTGCGCAGCTGGGCGGACAAGCCGGCGACAGGTGCGCGCAGTAGCTTGGCCCGGAGCTCCTCGCCGATCGCGGGACTGTCCTTCCCGGCAGCTTCCTCCACCGGCGTGCCCCAAGCCTCGGCGCGCTGCTTGTCGTCGACCTCGGGTAGGCCGCCGGTGTCCGAAAAGGACCGGATTCCCTGGGTGACGGTGGTGTGCAGCCGTCCGCTGCTGGCGGAGGTGCCGGGTACGTCCACTTCGACCACCACGACGTCGCCGGGGGAGACCACCGTCGAACCGGCGGGAGTGCCGGTGAGGATGACGTCGCCCGGTTCGAGGGTGAAGTGCTGGGAGAGGTCGGAAACGAACTGCCGCAACGGAAACAGCAGCCCGGCCGTGCTGTCCTCCTGCACCAGGTCGCCGTTCACCCAGGTGCGGATACGCAGCGACGAGGGATCGATGTCACGTGCGTCGATGAGGCCGGGGCCGAGCGGGGTGTAGCCGTCACCGCCCTTGGACCGGACGTTGGAGCCCTTGTCCGCCGCACGCAGATCGTAGAGACCGAAGTCGTTCGCGGCGGTGACCGCGGCGACGTGCTCCCACGCCTTGTCGGGTTCGACCCACCGGGCCGTGGTGCCGATGACCAGCGCGATCTCACCCTCGAAGGCCAGCAGTTCGGTCCCGGCTGGACGTTCGACCGTGCCGCCGGACGTGCCGATCGAGCTCGACGGTTTGAAGAAGTACGACGGGTTCGCCGGACGCCGCCCGCGCTGCGCGGCCCGTGACGCGTAGCTGAGATGGACGGCGATGATCTTGCCCGGCCGGGTGTCCAGCGGACCGGACGCGCGGCCGGAAGGCGCTGATGTCTCGTGAGTGCCCATGTTCCCCTGAATCCCTCGACCCTTGCTTCGTATCTAATAACGTATATGATTCTGTGCCACAGTGGCAAGGTGGTCACCGAGTGGCCTTCGCCTCGCCCGGGATCCCAGCGGGCCGCCACTCGCGTCAGGCCCAGGTCAAAGGAGTCAAGGTGTCGAATCCAGCGCAGGATGCCCGCACGCCCGGCCGGACCGCCCCACCGTCTTCCGATCGGCGCCGGGTCGCCTTCGCGACCGTCGTCGGCACCACGGTCGAGTGGTACGACTTCTTCGTTTACGCGTCCGCCGCCGGCCTCGTGTTCGGCAAGCTGTTCTTCTCCGGTCTCGGTGCCAACAGCACCCTCGTTTCCTTCGCCACGGTGGGCGTGAGCTTCCTGTTCCGTCCGCTCGGTGCCTTCCTGGCCGGGCATTTCGGCGACAAGTACGGCCGTCGTGTGGTCTTGGTGCTCACCTTGATCCTGATGGGTGCCGCGACCACGCTGATCGGTGTGCTCCCGACCTTCGACCAGATCGGGGTCCTCGCGCCGGTGCTGCTGATCCTGCTGCGGATCCTGCAAGGGGTTTCGGCGGGCGGTGAATGGGGCGGCGCCGTGCTGATGGCCGTCGAACACGCGCCGCCTCGGCGAAGGGGTCTCTTCGGTGCCTCGCCGCAGATCGGCGTTCCGCTCGGCCTGCTGCTGGCCTCCGGTGTCCTCGCGCTGACCAGCCTGCTCGTTCCCGGCCAGGCGTTCCTCGACTGGGGCTGGCGGATTCCGTTCCTGCTCAGCGTCGGGCTGATCCTGGTCGGCCACTACGTGCGGCGCCGGGTCGAGGAGAGCCCCGTCTTCCGGGAGATCGCCGAACGCCGCGAGCAGACCCGGACCCCGATCATCCAGCTGTTCCGCAAGCACTCCGTGCTCGTCCTGGTGGCCGCGCTGGTGTTCGCGGGCAACAACGCCGTCGGCTACATGACCACCGGCGGTTACATCCAGAACTACGCGACCAACCCGAAGGGGCCGATCGGCCTCGACCGCGGACCGGTGTTGTGGGCGGTGACCGCGTCGGCGGCGACCTGGTTGCTCTCGACGTGGGCGGCGGGCGCGGTGTCCGACCGGATCGGCAGGCGGCGCACCTACGTACTGGGCTGGATCGCGCAGCTCGCCGGCGTCGCGGTGCTCTTTCCGTTGGTGGACAGCGGCAACATCGTGTTGCTGGCGCTCGGGTTGGTCATCCTCAGTGTCGGTCTAGGGTTCACCTACGGTCAACAAGCCGCGTTCTACGCGGAGCTGTTCCCCGCCTCGATCCGGTTCTCCGGTGTTTCGATCTCCTACGCGCTCGGTGCGATCCTCGGTGGCGCTTTCGCG
Source organism: Amycolatopsis sp. QT-25 (assembly GCF_029369745.1). NCBI lineage: Bacteria > Bacillati > Actinomycetota > Actinomycetes > Pseudonocardiales > Pseudonocardiaceae > Amycolatopsis > Amycolatopsis sp. QT-25. The sequence continues at coordinate 4,534,792 of NZ_CP120210.1, read as the reverse complement.
CCGACGATCGCGACCGCCCTGGTCGGCGCGACCGGCACGTCGATGTCCGTGGCCGTTTACCTGGCGGGGATGACCGTCGTCGGCCTCGTCGCCACCTTGCTGCTGCGGGACCGGTCGGGGATCCCGCTCGGACCGGACCACGAAGCCGAGCAGGCGGTGAGCCCGCTCCGATTCGGTAAGTGACCGCGTTCGAGAAGTGAGCAGTCCGTCCGTGACGCTCATCCGCCGAGAGCGTCACGGACGGCCTTCGCCGCCGCCTTGAGCCGCTCCGCGAGCTCGGCGGGGGCCCGTGTGCTCGACAGATGGACGACGGCGAGTGCCGCCGGATCGTGACCGCGCAGGGGGAGGGGCACCGCCACCGAGCTCAGGTTCTCGATCACTTCGCCCTGGCTGTCCGCGTATCCGCGGGCGGCCGTTTCTCGTACTTCCCGGGACCAGTCTTCGGACGGCAGCTGGGAAAGGATGGCGCGGCCGGGTGCGCCCGCGGTGAGTGGATGCCTGGACCCCGGGCGCTGCGCGACGGACGCGACGGCGTGCCGGGGTTCCACGCTGACCAGGGTCACGCATTCTTCGCGGTCCATCACCGCCACGAAACACGTCATGCCGAGTTCGTTCGCGACCGCGGTCAGTTCGGGCAGCGCGGCGGCCTGCAGGTCGTGCTTGATCCCCGCCGCGAGCGCGGCCAGCCGCGTCCCGAGTTCGAATCTTCCCGCGTGCTCCCGGACGAGAAGCCCGTGGTCCTCGAGTGTGCGGATGAGCCGGTACGCGATCGACCGATGGACGCCGAGGCCTTCGGCGATCTGGTCGACGCTGAGTGCTTCTCGTGCGTCGGCGAGGACTTCGAGCACGCGGATGCCTCGGCTGAGCGTCTGAGACGTGCTGGAAGTCTTGCGGGGGTCCGAAGCCATCATATACGATCCGTTTCGATAATTGAACTGTTTGTTCGATTATAGAACAGGATCGAACTGGAGTGGTCACGATGTCGCGTGAGTCCAGCTTTCCGCCGGGCTCGAATCTCTATCGGCCTCCCGCGCAGTTCTTCCGAGGCTGTCTCGGCCGGTTCGCGACGGGTGTCGCCGTCGTGACCTTCGACGCCACCGCGGCCGATGGGACGGTGAAACGGCACGGCCTGACGGTGAACTCCTTCACCGCGGTTTCGATGGATCCGCCGCTGGTGCTCGTCTCGATCCAGCGGACCGTGAAGAGCCACGACCTGCTCACGGGCCGCCCCTTCGCGGTCAACGTCCTCGGTGCGGAACAGGAGGCGCTCGCGATGAACTTCGCCGGCCGCCCGACTCCCGAAGGGGCGCCGGTCTGGGTCGAAGGCGGGCACGCGCCGCGGCTCGGCGGCGTCCTCAGCTGGTTCGACTGCACGTCATGGGCCGCCTACGACGGCGGCGACCACACCCTGTTCCTCGGCGAGGTGCGGGAGTTCGACTACCGATCCGGTGACGCGCTCGGCTTCGTCGACGGGCAGTTCTCGACCATCCACGAATCCGTGCAAGGCCACGAATCCCTGTTCTGACAACGACGTCCCCCTCGAGAAGGAGCACGACATGGGAGCCCGTACCGGACGGCAGTATCTCGACAAGCTCAACGCGATGACGCCGGAGTTGTACGTCGACGGCGAGAAGGTGACTTCGAAGGTCGCCGAGCATCCGGCGTTCCGCAACAACGCGCTGACCTACGCGAAGCTGTTCGACCTCCAGCACGACCCGGCGCACCGTGACGTCCTCACCTACGAATCACCGACGACGGGGGAGCGCGTCGGAACCTCGTTCCTGGTGCCGCGCACCGAGGAGGACCTCAAGCGGCGCCGTGCCGCCTTCTCCGTGTGGGCGCAGTACGCAGGGGGTTTCCTCGGCCGCACCGGCGACTACATGAACTCGTCGCTCACCGCGCTGTCGACCGCGAAGAAGTTCTTCTCCCAGGCGGATCCCGTCTTCGGCGAGCGCATCGAGAAGTACTACGAAACGGCGCGTGAGAACGACCTCCTCGCGACGCACACCCTGATCCCGCCGCAGGTCAACCGTTCGGTGTCCGGAAGTCAGCAGGGCGGCGGCAATCTGTCGGCGAAGGTGGTCGAGGAACGGGAGGACGGCATCGTCGTCCGCGGTGCCCGGATGCTCGCCACCATCGCGCCGATCGCGGACGAACTCCTGGTGTTCCCCTCGACCGTCCTGCGCGGCACCCCCGAGGACGCGCCGTACTCCTACGCTTTCGCCGTCCCGAACGACGCGCCCGGGCTGAAGTACTTCTGCCGCGCCGGACTCGACCACGGCCGCTCGCGTTTCGACGAGCCGCTCGCCTCGCGGTTCGAGGAGATGGACGCGGTCGTGGTGTTCGACGACGTCTTCGTCCCGAACGAGCGAGTGTTCCTGCTGGGGCATCCGGAACTGTGCAACGCGTGGTACTCCGAGACCGGCGCCGGCGCGCTCATGACCCATCAGGTCGTCACGCGCACCCTGGCCAAGACCGAGTTCTATCTCGGTCTCGCCAGCGAGATCGCCGCCGCGATCGGCATCGGCGGCTTCCAGCACATCCAGCAGGACCTGTCGGAGCTGATCTCCTACGTCGAGATCGAGAAGGCCGTGCTGCGCGCGGCGGAAGCCGACGGCAAGGTGAGCGAAGACGGTGTCTTCCTGCCCAAGTGGGAAGTCCTCAACGCCGCCCGGAACTGGTATCCCACGAAGGTCTCGCCGCGGCTGACCGAGATCATCCGCAAGTTCTCCGCGTCCGGCCTCATGGCTCTGCCGGGGGAAGCGGACTTCGAGGCCGAAGGCCGTCCCGACATCGACACCTACCTTCAATCGGCCACGCTGCCCGCCAAGGACCGCGCGCGACTGTTCAAGCTGGCGTTCGACGCGTCGGTCTCGAGCTTCGCCGGGCGTGAGTCGCTGTACGAGTACTTCTTCTTCGGCGACCCGGTGCGGATGGCGGGTGCCCAGGTGAACGCGTACCCGCGGGAGGCGCTGCAGGAACGGGTCCGGGAGCTGCTGGCGCGGGACGACTGATCCGAGCCGGACGTCACCCGTGACCGGATCCGCCGTGTGTTCCGCGTCCGATCACGCGAGTGGCGCCCTCCGTCCCGCGTGAACCCGCTGACCGGAGAAAGTCCGGGCCCGTCGCCTCCGCGGCGGGCCCGGACTTTCTCATTCGTGCTGCAGTTCGGGCTCCGGGTAGTCGCCCGCCTTGCGTTCGAGCGCCGTGGTGAGGAGACCCAGCGCGACCATGCCGAGGCCGAGGCCGAGATGCAGCCAGTTGTCGGCGACGTTGAACGGCAGGAAGTTACCCGGGCTGCTCTGGGGGATCACCAGACCGACGATCCACAGGAGCAGATAGAGCCCGCCGCCGACCATGAGGAAGACACGGGAGGCGGCGCGTTTGCGAGCGGCGAGCACGCCCACCACGCCGAAGAGCAAATGCACCAGGTTGTGCAGGATCGACACGGCGAAGACACCGAACAAGCGGGCTTCGGAATGGTGTCCGGCGAATTTCAGCCCGTCGTAGCCGGTGGTGATGCCCGGGATGAAGCCGAGGATCCCGACCACGAGAAAGGCCACGCCGACGATCAGGGCGGCCACCTGCGGCGGATGCCGTCGGGTGCCGCGTGTCACGCCTTCTTGTTCCATGAGGGCCGGGTACCCGCGCGTTCTGCGGGGCAATCCTCCTGACGCGCGTCCGGCCACCGGATCGGACAGACTGAACGCCGGGATTTCCGAACGAGGAGGAGGCTCGGGTGCCGGAACTACTCGCCGCGGGCGGCTGGGGCCTGCTGGCCGGGTCGGCGTTGCTGCTGGGCGCGGTGGCGGGCTTCCTCGTCCGAATTCCGGGCAAGGCCGTGGCGGGTGTGATGGCCTTCGGCAGCGGCGTGCTGATCTCCGCCGTCTCCTTCGAACTGATCGCCGAGGCCCACGAGAAGGGCGGCTTCCTGCCGACCGCGCTCGGCGCTCTCGGCGGCGCGCTGATCTATACTCTCGCCAACGTCGCTCTGGCCCGGCGAGGCGCCCGCCATCGTAAACGCTCCGGTGGCCAGCAACCGTCCGAAACCGAGCAAGCGGGCTCCGGGACCGCCATCGCGCTCGGTGCCCTGCTGGACGGTATCCCCGAATCGATGGTGATCGGCACCAGCCTGCTCGGTGGCGGAAGCGTCAGCGTGGTGACCGTGGCCGCCGTGTTCATCAGCAACGTCCCGGAAGGGTTGTCCAGTGCCGCGGGGATGAAGCGGGCGGGCCGGAGTCCGCGCTACGTCTTCCTCCTGTGGAGTGGTATCGCCGTGATCAGCGGTGTGGCGGCCCTGCTCGGCTACGGCGTTCTCGGCGGCGCTTCCGGCGCCACCCTGGCGGTGATCACGGCGATCGCCGGCGGCGCGATCCTCGCCATGATCGCCGACACGATGATCCCCGAGGCCTTCGAAGACGCGCAGCTGTGGACCGGGTTGATCACGGTCGCCGGCTTCCTCACCGCGTTCGGCCTTTCGCACGTCGGCGGCTGATCACCGGCTGCTTGTTCAGACCTCGCCCGACGCCAGGAGGGTCAGCAGTTCGGCGTGCCCGGCCTGGGTGATCAGGCTGGCGGCGTCGAAGTAGACGCGCTCGTTGGTGATCCGGTCCCCGTCGAAGAAGAACACCGCGATGATCGGCACCCGGAACGCCTTGCCGGTGGGCGGGCGGCCGTAGAACTCGCCGAGGTTGGTGCCGAGCAGGTCGAATTCGACGACGACCGACTCGTCGGCGAAGTGGTACCGCACGTTGTCGTGCCGCTGGTCCGGGAAAGCCGTCCGGGTCATGCGGTAGTACGCCATGACCTCTTCGTCGCCGTCGAAGATCTGCCCGGTCGCCATGATCTCGTAGTGCGGATGGCCGTTGAAGGTGTCCAGGGTGCGCTCGAACTCGTGGGCCACCTCGGTGTCCATGTGCTCTTCGATGATCTTGTGGCGGCGTTCGCGCAGGTCTTCGCTGATCACTGGTCCTCCGGGTCGTTCCTGGTCGCGATCCGGAGCCTACCGCCCGCGGCCTCGTCGTCGGTTCCGTGGAGCAGGCTGCCGCATGAGTGCGAAAGACAGGTCATGGCTTCGATCTTGTGTCCGGGGAGTCGGCGATCATCGTCGGGACGGGGCGAGGACGCCCGCCGCGTATACGGCTGTGACGCCAGCGTTGGGTCGTGAAGTCCGTGAAGGCCTCCTTGAGGGACCCTGCGTCCCTCAAGGAGGCCTTCACGGACTTGTGCGGCGCCCACTATTCCGCTAGCACCGCTAGGAAAGCTAGCGACACTAAAGGTCCCTTGCTCCTTCGGTGCCGCCGCCGCGAAAGCGATGCGAAGGCTCCTGGCGCGAGGAATACGGACCGATCCGTGCTTTGCCCACCCCTGACCAGGCCGACGATGAGGGTTGACCGCTTACCGCGTACCGGTGTCGACGATGGAGGAATCGGGACGTTGAGTGTCCCAATTCCTCCATCGTCGAGAGGATGTTCCGGTCCCAGTGCTTGAGCAACGGACGACACACCGCCCAGCACCACCCACAGCGACAGCGAGACAAAGCCGGATTCCCATGGGCAAGCAAATAAAGTCCCTCAAGGAGGCCTTCACGGACTCGTCACCCACACGACACCCTTGCTTACCCCTCAACAGTTCAGGAACCGGCCGGGAGGAATCGATGCACTCCGATCCGCGCCGGAATGGAGTGAAAGTTCAGCTACAGGACAGAGTGCCGGCGCGAAGTGCGTGGCCGTCTTCGTTCCCGTCGTCGGCCCAGACCACCTGCTTGCTTCCCGAAACACAGGCGCCCGCGATGGTGAAGCCTTCGTTGTTGTGGTCCGGCATCCCGTCCGGGCGGTCGTATGTGGCGGTCACGGCGAACTTGCCCTGCGGGCCGACGGCGAGTGTCGTCGAGGCGCCGCCGCAGTTGTCGTCGCAAACCGCCCACAGTTTGCCGGTCGAAGTCTCGTACTCGAGTTCCATGATCGAGTCGAGACCGCTCGCGAAACTCGCGACGCGGGTGTACTTCCCGCCCGCCTGGTCCAGCGCGTAGGCGTAGATCATCCCGTTGCTCTCGAGGCCGACCAGGTAGAGGCCGGTGCCGTGACCGGGGTAGCTGCCCGGGTTGTACGGCGCCTTCGTGCGCTCGTCCACGAATCCCTTCGCGGTGAGGGCGCTGTCGGGGATCCACGAGACGGCTTCGAGACCGTCGTTGGCCGAGACCTTCGGCAGATCCGCGGTCAGATTCCACTCGGCCTTGGCGGTGAGGGTCTTGGCCGAGCCGGAAACGTCGTAACGGAGCACCTTGAGCGCGCTCGTCTTGCTGTTGTCGCCGTCGCGTTCGGTGGCCGCGACCACGCCGTCCGGGGTGGCCACGACGGCTTCGGCGTCGGGATCACCCTTGCCGTCGCGGTAGCGCAGCGCCTTGCCCGAGGACCAGCCGTTGGCGGTGTCCGGCTGCCACTTCGTGCCGTTGCGCACGAGACGGTACAGCGTGCCGGGACCGTTCTTGACCGCCCAAAGGACACCGGGTTCGCCGAAGGACAAGCCGCTCATGTTGCCGCCGAGGACGTTCGAGCCGTCGGCGTTCGTGACGGCGGAAGCGCCAGGCCAAGGGCTGTTCGCCGCGGTGCTCGCGGCGGCGGCCGTGGCGGGCGGCGCCAGCAGGGCCACGGCGACGGCGGCCACGGCGACGGGTCGGATCCGACGAGATGATCGGGGCATTCGCGCTCCTTCGGGGCGGACGAAGTGGGTCGCGGCGTGTCAGCTCAAGTTAAGTAAGTTTCTTTACTAACGCAAGATATCGCCGAGTTCCCAACGAACGAAGCAACGCCGGATTTACAAATAATGACTACTTGTCAAACTTGATGTACATCACCTAAAGTTTTGTAAACCCAGCCCGGCGGAGGAGGGTGCGATGAACCAGCTGACGGGCACGATCCCGGCGGGCTCGACCGAACGATGGACCGACCGCAAGCGATACCTGTGGTTGATCGGCTTGGTCGTCCCCTCGCTCGCGTTCCTGGCCATCGGGCTGCACGCGGCCACCGGCTGGGGAGTGTGGTTCTGGCTCGGGCCGATCGTGATCCTGGTGATCGTGCCGCTGATCGACCTGCTCGCGGGGCTCGATCGCAGCAATCCGCCCGACGACGTGATCGAGCGGCTGGAGCGGGACCGCTACTACCGGTGGATCACCTTCGCCTTCCTGCCCATCCAGTACGCGGGTTTCGTGGTCGCGTTCTGGCTGATCGCCCGCGGTGATCTCTCCGTCGCGGACAAGGTCGGCCTGGCGATCTCGATCGGCTGCATCGGGGGCATCGGCATCAACACCGCGCACGAACTGGGGCACAAGAAGGAACGCCACGAACGCTGGCTGTCGAAGATCGCACTGGCACAGAGTTTCTACGGACACTTCTACATCGAGCACAACCGCGGCCACCACGTCCGGGTGGCGACTCCGGAGGATCCGGCCAGCAGCCGGGTGGGGGAAAGCTTCTACCGGTTCTGGCCGCGCACGGTGTTCGGCTCCCTGGAATCGGCGTGGCGCCTGGAGCGCAAGCGGTACGCCCGGCGCGACCGGCATCCGTTCCGGATCGGCAACGACGTGCTCAACGCCTGGCTGATGTCGGCGGTGCTGTGGGCGGCGATGACCGGGTGGCTCGGCCCGGGGATCCTGCCGTACCTGGTGATCCAGGCCGTGATCGGCTTCTCGCTGCTGGAGGTCGTGAACTACATGGAGCACTACGGCATGCGGCGGCGGAAGGTCGGCCCGCCGAATCGGCGACGCTACGAACGCGTGGACCCCGGTCACAGCTGGAATTCCAACAACATCGCCACCAACGTCCTGCTCTACCACCTGCAACGGCACAGCGACCACCACGCCAACCCGACCCGCCGCTACCAGACGCTGCGCGATTTCGCGGAATCGCCGGTCCTGCCGACGGGCTACGCCGGGATGATCGTGCTGGCCTTGATCCCACCGGTGTGGCGGCGAGTGATGGATCCACGCGTGCTCGCGCATTTCGACGGTGACATCTCCCGCGCCAACATCCAGCCGTCGAAACGCGCCAAGATCTTGGCACGTTACGGAACGCGCGTCACCGCGCCGTCCCGCGTCGCCGCCGACACGCACGGCGACGCGACCGAGGGCGGGACGTGCCCCGGTTGCGGCTACGTCTACGACGAGGAACTCGGCGACCCCCGTGAAGGTTTCCCCGCCGGAACGCCGTGGTCGGCGATCCCGGATTCGTGGTGCTGCCCGGACTGCGGGGTGCGGGAGAAGGTCGATTTCGTGGCACCGGGAAAGGTCGGAGCCTGATGAAGATCGAGGCCGCCGCGCGAGATGTGACTGGGCATACGAGGCGATAACGCCCGGCTTCTTCGAGGTGGACGACTACGGCACGGTCGTCACCCGAAGCCGCGGGACTGATCGTGGCGCTGGTCGTCGTGGGAGCAGCGGCTTGGAAAGTGTGTCCCGAACAGGCGAGCCGGCAGCGGATGCCATGTCCCGGCTACGGAAATCCGAAAGCGCGCCCTGAAAAGGCACGGCCTAGAATGACGATCATGAGCGAGGCGCCGGTCACGGGAGGTCCGTACCGTCGACCGATCGTCGCGGCGGCGATCGAGGTGACCGTGCGCTCCGGCTGGTCCTCGGTGACGATGAGCAAGCTCGCGGAGATCGTCGGCGTCAGCCGCCAGACCGTCTACAACGAACTCGGCTCGAAGAACCAGCTGGCCGAAGCGATGATCTCGCACGAACTCGGCCGGTTCCTCTCAATCGTCCAGGACGCCTTCGAAGGGCATCCCGAAAACCTTGTCGAGGCGATCCACGACGCCGTCCGCGGCGTCCTCGAACTCGCCGACGACAACCTCCTGCTGCGAGCCATCGTCTCGGCGACGCACGGCGCCGACACCGAGTTGCTGCCACTGCTGACGGTGCGGGCCGGGAGCCTCCTGAGCGAGGCGACGCTCATGCTGCGCGGTCGCGTTCATGCCTACGGTCCACCGCTGGACGCGGAGCAGCTGAACGTGGCGATCGACGTCGTGGTCCGGACCGTGCTGAGCCACGTCATGCAGCCGTCGGACACTCCGGCGCGTACGGCCGACGCGCTGGCGTGGATGGCGTCGCGCGTGCTGGGCGCGTCGACGAGCCGCTCGCTGCGGCATCCTTCGCAGGACTAGAACCGAGGTCCCGCGGGGCTCGACCGGGTGCTGGCAGGGACCACCGATTTCGGGGCGGGCAGATCCGAATCCTCCGTTGACCAAGAATCTCCCCGGAAACCGAGGCGAGCGACACGGAGGTGCCGAGTGGGGAAAGATCGTGCTGGGGCGAAAGTGACGGTCGAGCCGATCGACCTCTGACCGCCTACTCCTCCGTGAGCTCGGCCAGCTGGTCCGCGGCATCCCGGTTGCCGCGCTCGGCCAGTCGCCGCAGCTCGTCCAGCGCGCCCAGTCCGGTCGCCGTTTCGATCAGCTGGTCCGCCGCGTCGGCACTGCCGCCGTCGGCCAGCCGCCGGAGTCCGGCCAGGTCGCCGCGTTCCCCGGCGTCCTGGACCCGCTCGTCGATGGCGTCCTGTTCGTCACTCATGGCACCAGGCCAAGGGCAGTTCCTGCGCCGCGTTCATTCCCGGCCGGTCCTCGCCGGCTTGGACGGCCACCAGATCCTCCGACCGAGGTCCATCGACAGAGCGGGCACCAGCAGCGAACGCACCAGAAGGGTATCGAGCAGAACGCCGAACGCGACGATGAAAGCCAGCTGCGCCAGGAAGAGGATGGGCAGGACGGCCAACGCGGCGAACGTCGCGGCGAGCACGACACCCGCGGACGTGATCACGCCGCCGGTGACACGCAGGCCGCGCAGCGTCCCGTCCCTGGTGCCGATCCTGCCCGCTTCTTCGCGGACCCTGGTCATCAGGAAGATGTTGTAGTCGATCCCCAGTGCCACGAGGAAGACGAAGCCGAACAGCGGGACGACGGGGTCGGCGCCGGGGAATTCGAAGACGTGGTTGAACACCAGTGCCGAAACACCCATCGTCGCGGCGAACGACAGCACCACCGTGCCGATCAGCAGCAGCGGCGCGAGCAGCGATCGCAGCAACAGGGCGAGCACGAGGAAGATCACCACCAGGACGATCGGGATGATCAGCAGCCGGTCGTGCTCCGAGGTCTCCCTGGTGTCGAGCAGGGTCGCCGTCGGCCCGCCGACCTTGGTGCCGTCGACGGTGTGCACGGCCTCGCGGATCCGTTGGACCGTCGCGAGGGCCGCGTCGGAATCGGGCGGATCGGTCAGTACCGCGTCGATTTTCGCGAGCCCGCCCGCTTCGCCGCTTTGACGGACGTCCGAAACACCGGGGACCCGCGCGAGGTCGGTCACCGCTTTGGCTTGTCCGGCGGGGGTGATGAGCACGGTCGGAGAGCCGGAGCCGCCGGGGAAGTAGCGCGAGAGGACTTCTTGCCCCGCCACGGAATCGACCGGGGTGAGGAAGACGTCGGACTGCGCGGTGCCGGAAGCCTTCAGTTGCGGGAGGAACGCGCCGCCCGCGAGGAGGACGACGGTCGTGACGAGCCAGATCGTTCGCGGCGCGCGGGAGATCCAGCCCGCGACGCGACCCCAGATCCCGCCGGCTTCTTCCTTCGGCGGGGCCACCGCCGGCCGGAACGGCCAGAAGGCGTTGCGTCCGCACAGGGCCAGGACGGCGGGCAGGAACGTGATGGTCGTCAGGAAGGCCGCGCCGATGCCGATGGCGGCGACCGGGCCCAGTCCCTTGTTGGAGTTCAGGTCACTGAACAGCAGGCAGAGGACGCCGAGGATCACCGTCCCGGCGGAGGCCGCGATCGGCTCGATGGTCGAGCGCCAGGCCGTGCGGAGCGCGGAGCGGGCGTCTTCGGTCGTCCTGAGTTCTTCGCGATAGCGCGAAATCATCAACAGCGCGTAGTCGGTGGCGGCGCCGAAGACGAGAATGAACAGGATGCCCTGGCTCTGCCCGTTCAGCGCCAGCACGTCGTGCTCCGCGAGCAGGTACACCGCGAGGCTCGCCGTGCCCAGCGCGAACACCGCGGACGACAGGACGAGCAGGGGCAGCAGCGGGCTTCGGTAGACGATGATCAGGATGAGCGCGACCACCGCGCCCGCGACCAGGAGCAGCAGCCCGTCGATCCCGCCGAACGCCTCCTTGAGATCGGCGACCTGCGCGGCCGGCCCGGTCACTAGCACTTTCAGCCCATCCGGTGTGTCACGGGCGAGCGCGTCCCGCAGCGCCTCGACCCCGTCCCCGGGGTCGGTCGTGGCGTCCAGGAGCACGACGACCTGTGCGCCCGCGTTGCTCCCCGGCGCCGGGACGAGCCGGGCGTTCGCCGTCCGATCGGCGAGGAACCGCTTGTCGCCCTCGGTCAGGCCCGACGGCCGCTCCGCGACGACGATGGCCGGGATGACGGCGGCACTGGAGAACTGCTTCTGGAGTTCACCGACTTCGGTGGCCTCGGCCGAAGCGGGCAGGAAGCTGCTGCTGTCGTTCTCCGTGACCTGGCTCAGCTTGCCCGCGTACGGGCCACTGAATCCCCCGAAGATCAGCCAGGCCACCGCGACGAGGGCGGGGAGCAGCCAGCGCAGACGTGACCGCGTGCGAGTGGGATGTTCGACTTCGGAGATCATGAGCGGATGGCTCCCGAGGCAGTACTACTTCGACGGGTGAATAATTCGACCATCGAAATAGTAGAGTGGTCACCCGAACGGTGCAGTGTGAGGGGAGGGTTCGGACGTGGCTGACACCGACGACACCGAGAAGGTCACGGACGACTTGCTCGTCCTTCTGCTGCGGCAGCTGACCGTCGAATCGGACCGGTTCGCCGAGATGTTCGGCGAGGCCCACGGCCTGCACCGGACCGACCTCAACGCCCTCGCGGTGATCATGGACGCGGCCAGGATGGGGGACCCGATGAGCCCGAGCAGGCTCGCGAGCGCCCTGCACCTGAGCGCGTCGGCGACGACGTCGGTGCTGGATCGGCTGGAGCGGGCGGGGCACCTCTACCGGGACCGCAGCGCGACCGACCGGCGCAAGGTCGAGCTGCGGATGCACGAGAAGGCGCGGGAGATCGGCGGCGAGTTCTTCCAGCCCCTCGGTGAGCGGTTCTCTACCGCGTGGCGTGACCTGGGCGAAGACGAGCGGCGGACGGTCGCGCGGTTCCTCCGGAGCAGTATCGCCGCGACCGTGGAGGTGCGAGCACGCCTGGCACCGTGAACACTCGGGGCATGCGATGTGTGGTGCTCGGTGCGACGGGATACGTGGGCGGGCGGCTGGTGCCGCATCTGCTCGAAGCAGGTCACGAGGTCCGCGTGGTGGCTCGCTCGCCGGAGAAGGTCGCCGAGGAGCCGTGGCGGGACCGGGTCGAGGTCGAACGCGGCGACGTCACCGATCCGGCCTCGATCAGCACGGCGCTGGCCGAGGGCGAGGTCGTCTACTATCTCGTGCATTCTCTGGCGCAGAGGGATTTCGTCGACATCGACCGCGAAGCGGCGAAGACGGTCGCCGAGGCCGCGAAGAAGGCGGGCGCGCGGCGGCTGGTGTACCTGGGCGGCATCGTGCCGGACGACGAGGAGTTGTCGCCGCATCTGGCGTCCCGGGCCGAAGTCGGTAAGGTCCTGCTGGACTCCGGGGTGCCCGCCGTCGTCCTGCAGGCCGCGGTGATCATCGGCTCGGGTTCGGCGAGTTTCGAAATGCTGCGCTACCTGACCGAACGCCTCCCCGCGATGATCACCCCGCGGTGGGTGCACAACCGCATCCAGCCGATCGCGATCCGGGACGTGCTGCACTACCTCGTGCACGCCGCCGACCTGCCGCCCGAAGTGAACGGCGCGTTCGACATCGGCGGCCCCGACGTCCTGACCTATCTGGACATGATGCGCCGCTACGCCGTCGTCGCGGGTTTGCCCCGGCGGGCCGTCGTGCCTGTTCCGGTGCTGACCCCGTGGTTTTCCGCGCAGTGGGTCAACCTGGTCACCCCCGTGCCGAAGTCGATCGCCGTGCCGTTGATCGAATCGCTGGTGCACGAAGTGGTCTGTCACGACCACGCGATCGCCGGGCACATCCCCGACCCGGAAGCGGGGCTGACGCACTACGAACACGCGGTCGAACTGGCACTGACCCGGATTCGGAACGCCGATGTGCCGACCCGCTGGTCGGACGCCTCGACCGCGCCGTCGGACCCCCTGCCGAGTGACCCGGAGTGGGCGGGCGGCACGGTCTACGAGGACAAGCGCGAGCAGCGGACGGACGCCTCACCGGAAGCGCTGTGGGACGTCATCGAGTCCATCGGCGGCGAACACGGCTGGTACTCGTTCCCGCTGGCCTGGTCGGTCCGTGGCTGGGCGGACCGGCTCGTCGGCGGGGTCGGGTTGCGGCGCGGGAGGCGGGATCCGCGACGGCTGCACCTCGGCGAAGCGCTGGACTGGTGGCGCGTCGAATACCTCGACCGGCCGCGGATGTTGCGGCTGCGAGCCGAGATGAAGCTGCCGGGCCGCGCCTGGCTCGAACTCGGCGTCGAGTCCGATGAGGACGGTGAGACCATCTACCGGCAGCGGGCGGTGTTCGAGCCGCACGGGTTCGCCGGGCACGCGTACTGGAAGGCGATCGCGCCGTTCCACGGCGTCGTCTTCGGCGGCATGGTCCGCAACATCACCGGTGCCGCGCAGAAGACGGCCGGTGCGCTCGAGGGCTGAAGGGCGCTTTCGCTGCATCGCATGCGAGGCCTCCATACCGTCGAGACCTACCTCGCCTGGATCACCGGCTTCCTGCTCGGCCGCTGTCCGGGCCGGACCATTGACCCCGTGGTGCTGGAGCAGGACACGAAGCCTTCACCCGGACAGCGGTGATCAGGCTTTAAGCGCCTTCATGGTCTCTTCGGCGCTCTTTTTGACTTTGTCCTGCATTTCCTGCTCCACGGTGGGCCAGCCGTCGGCCTCTCGCGCGTTGCCGGTTCCGGTGACCGTGAGGAACAGCGAGCCGTGCCGGACGAGGTACTTGTAGAGCCAGAGTTCGCCGGGTGTCCACGGCTTCGAGTCGTCGTGCTGCCGGTACAGATAGGCCGCGGTGCCGAGACCTTCGACGTCGATGACCTTGAGGTCGCGACCGGACGTCACCCGTTCGCCGTCCTTTTGCCGGAAATCGTCGTACATGGCCTTGGCGGCGGCTTCTCCCGAGGGGTGGATGGCGATGAACGTCGTCAGCAGGACGTAACCACCGGCACCGTCGAACTCCATCGCGCAGTTCCCGCCATCGAGCCTCTCGACGAGGTTGCTCGGCTTCTTGGCCGGCGTGGCGCGGGTGAGCGCTTCGAATTCCGCCGGATTCACCGCCCCGCACGCGTCACCGCTGAGCCGGTAGGCCGGCGGCGGCTCGGGCTCGGAGGAACATCCGGCGACGAGGACGGCGGCGAGCGCCATGAGAAGCGCTCCGCGGCCGCGGTGGGTGGGCATGCCGGGACGGTGACATCGGATTTCCTCGCGTACGAGGGTAATTGTGCCCGGCACGGTGACCAAGTGCCGACCGGCCGTATGGGATCGTGAGCCGATGAGGATCTTGCTCGTGGAAGACGAGCGGCGGCTGGCCGAATCGCTGCGCGCCGGGCTGAGCGCCGAAGGGTACGCCGTGGACGTCGCGCACAACGGCCGCGACGCGCTTTGGTATGCCGCCGAGCATCCTTACGCCGCGATGATCCTCGACATCATGCTGCCCGGCCTCAACGGCTACCGCGTCTGCCGGAGGCTCCGCGAACGAGGCGACAACACCCCGATCCTCATGCTGACCGCGAAGGACGGCGAGGACGACGAGATCGAGGCGCTGGACACCGGCGCCGACGACTTCCTTCCGAAGCCGTTCTCGTACGGCGTCCTGCTCTCCCGGCTGCGGGCGCTGATCCGGCGCGGGGGAGCGATCCGGCCGGGCACGCTGCGGCTCGGCGACCTCGAACTCGACCAGGCCAGTCACAGCTGCCGTCGCGGCGCGGCCGAGATCCCGTTGACCACCAAGGAGTTCGCGCTGCTGGCGTATCTCATGAAACGGCAGGGTGAAGTGGTCACCAAGGCGGAACTGCTGGAGAACCTCTGGGATTTCGCGGCGTCAGCGACGGCGAACCTGGTTGAGGTCCACATGAGTGCGCTGCGGCGCAAGATCGATCTGCCGTTCGGGGTGGAGACGATCCGGACGGTGCGCGGCGCCGGCTACCACGTGGTGGGCTCCGGTGCCTAGATTCTTGCGGACCACCCGGTTCCGGGTCGCGCTGACCGCTTTCCTGGCGTCGCTCATCGCGCTGGCGGTCGTTTCGGCGTGGCTCGTGCTCGATGCCCAGAACCGGCTGGGCAACGGCGCCGCGCAGGTGGCGAGGGAGCGCGCGGCCGCGATCGTCCAGGTACTGAACACCGGCGCCGCCCCGGCCGATCTGCGGCTCCACGTGCGGGCTTCGATCTACGAGGTGACCACCCGGACCGGCGAGCGGGTCGCGTCTTGTCCCGGCCTGCGATCCGGGGGGATCGTCCCGGACGGGGGCATCTTGTACAGAGACAGTGTCCAGGACCTCAAGCCGGGCGACGTCGACCTCGCCAGCCAGGAATCCATCGGCTGCGCGAGTGCGCTCGGGGAAGATCCAGAGGGGAACGGACTCCGGCTGCACGTGGCGGCCATCCCGAGCGGAGACAGTAAGTACCGGGTGTTCGGCGCGGCCATCGTGGACGAGTCCGGACAGGCGGCGCTCGATTCGGTGCGCGTGACGCTGCTGGCCGGTGTCCCGGTGATCGCACTGCTGATCGGGGTGATCGCGTGGCTCGCGGTACGCCGGTCGCTGCGGCCGGTCGAGGCGATCCGCTCGGAGGTCGCGGAGATCGGCGCGCACGATCTCTCCCGCCGGGTCCCGGCCCCGGACAGTGCCGACGAGATCGCGAAGCTCGCGGAAACGATGAACACGATGCTCGCCCGCGTGGACACCGCGGTCACCCGGCAGAGCCGGTTCACCTCGGACGCCTCGCACGAACTGCGCACCCCGCTGGCGTCCCTGCGGACCCAGCTGGAGGTGCTGCTCGCGCATCCGGACCGGCTGGACTGGCGCGACGCCTGCCGGAACGCGCTCCTCGACGTCACCCGTCTCCAGGACCTCGTCGGCGATCTCGTGCTGCTCGGCAAGCTGGACAACGCGGCTCCGGAACGGTTCACCCCGGTGCGACTGTCCGAAGTGGTCGAATCCTGTCTGTCCGGACGGCAGGGTGTGCGCGCGGAAATCGAGGAGGATCCGACGGTCCTCGGTGACCGCGGCAGGCTGGAACGGTTGCTGCGCAACCTGGTGGACAACGCGCAACGCCACACCCGCACCGGCGTCGAAGTGACGGCGTCCACAGTGGACGGTTTCGGGGTGCTGACGGTCACCGACGACGGTCCCGGCATTCCCGCAGCCGACCGCGAGCGGGTGTTCGACCGCTTCGTGCGGTTGGACGACGGACGTGCGCGTGACGACGGTGGCGCCGGACTCGGGCTGGCGATCGTCGCCGAGATCGCCCGGGCGCACGGCGGCACCGTCGAGGTCGCCGACCACGACGGTGGAGCCCGCCTCGTCGTCCGCCTGCCGTCGGCGGAAGCGCGAAGCTGAAGACGTCTTCAGTTTCCTTAAGCTTCCGTTCAGCGTTCACGCTCGAACCTTCGGGTCATGTTCGCTCCCTCGCGTCACTCCTGGTGGCGGCCGCTCGGCCACGCCGACTACCTGGCCTCGTCGTGGTTCCCCGGCCTCACCGGCGTGCGCGCGCTCGCCGCCGTCGCCGTCGTGTTCTTCCACTACGGCGGCCCCGTCGCCGACCCTCTGCAGGGCTGGATCGCCGTGCAGCTGTTCTTCGTGCTGTCCGGTTTTCTCATCACGACACTGGCCTTGAGGGAAGAAGACCGTGAGGGCCGGATCTCGCTGCGCGGCTTCTTCGTTCGCCGGGTCTTCCGGATCATGCCGGTGTACTTCCTGCTCCTGGCGCTGACCACGCTCGCGGTGGTGCTCGGCGGCACGTATCAGAGCAGCAGGCTCGCCGACGCCATGCCGTACTACCTCGTCTTCGGCAACGAACTCGTCGACTACAACACGCCCTATCCGACGTCGTGGTCGCTGGGGGTGGAGGAGAAGTTCTACCTGGTGTGGCCCGCGCTGCTGGTGCTCACGTCGTTCGCGCGGAGCGGGAAGACGGCGCTGCGCCTGCTGCTGGGCGTCTCGGTCGTCCTCGGTGTGGTGCTGTTCGCGCTGCCGCTGGCACCCGCGCACACCTGGGCGAGTCTGTCGGTGCACTACTGCTCGCTGGTCATCGGCTGTCTGCTGGCGATGACGTTGCACCATCCGCGCGGGTTCGCCCTGGTCCGGCCGCTGACCAGGCCTGTCGTCGCCGCGGCGATCGGGTGCGGGTTCGTCGTGCTGCAGTTCTCCGTCGGCCCGCTGGCGAAGGCACTCGGCGGGCACTGGCAGTTCGTGGTCCCGGTCTACGCGGCGGGCTCGGCACTGCTGCTCGTGGCCGTCGTGTCGCCAGGTCCGGTCCGGAAGCTGCTCTCGAGCAGGCCGTTGACCTTCATCGGCGATCGTTCCTACGCGCTTTACCTCGCCCAGACGGGCGCGGCCGGGGTCACGGGCTGGCTGCTGCCCAGCGGGCTCGCCAAGGCCGCGGCGACCACCGGTGTCGCGTTGCTGTTCGCCTGCGCGCTGCGCCGCTGGGTCGAACAGCCCGCCATCGCCTACGGCCGGAAGGGGGCCGAACGCCGCGCGCCCGCCGTGCCTCCGGTGGAGGCCGCGGCGGGCACGCGGTGAACGGGTCCGGCGTCAGTGGTGCGCGGCCACCGCGGTGGCTCCGGCGCTCTTCTTCACGAACAGCGAACCGGCGAACGCGGCCAGACCGATACAACCGGCGACCATGAACGTGGTGCGGATGCCCGCGGCGTCGGGGCTGGCCGCCCCGGGCGTGGTCGTGCTCGCCGTGGCCACCGCGATGAACATGGCGGTGCCGAGCGCGCCGGCGAGCTGCTGAAGGGTGGCGAGGATCGCGCTGCCGTGTGAATAGAGATGCTCGGGCAGCGAACCGAGGGATTCGGTCATCAGCGGCGTCATCATGAGGCCCAGCCCGCACATCAGGAGAACGTGGATGGCGATGACCGCGAGTAGCGGCGACCCCGCGCCCAGCAGGGCGAACAGCCACAGCGAGACCGCCATCGCGGCGGCGCCGGGGATGACCAAGGGCCGCGGGCCAAAGCGGTCGTACAGCGCACCGACCGGGCGGCCGAGCAACCCGAGGGCGAGGCCACCGGGAAGCACCGCGAGGCCGCTGACGAAGGTGCTGGTGTGCAGGACGGTCTGCAGGTACAGCGGCAGCAGGATCGCCGCGGCGCCGAGCAGGCACATGAACAGCAGCGCCGTGAGCACCAGCGAGACGACGAAACTGCGGTGGGTGAACGGGCGCAGGTCCAGCAGCGCGCGATCTTCCTTCTGCAGGCGCAGCTGGCGCCAGGTGAACACCACGAGTGCCACGGCGCCGACGGCGATCGGCACCCACGGCGGCACCGGCTGATGCCCTCCCGCGGACTCGCCGGACACCGACAGGCCGTACAGCACGCCACCGAAACCGATGGCGGACAGGATCACCGACAGCACGTCCAGCGGCACCTTGCGGGTATCGCTCGCCAACCTCAGCCGCAGCATGCCGACCACCAGGGCGGCGAGCGAGAGCGGCAGCACGATCCAGAACATCCAGCGCCAGCCGAGCGAGGAGAGCACGGCACCACCGATGGTCGGGCCGATGGCAGGGGCGACCGCGATGACGATCGTGATCGTGCCCATCGTGGCGCCGCGCTTCTCCACCGGCACCAGGCGCATCACCGTGGTCATCAGCAGCGGCAGCATCACCGCGGTACCGCAGGCCTGGATGACCCGGCCGGTCAGCAGGAGCGTGAAGCCGGGGGCGAGCGCGCTGACCAGGGTGCCGGTGCTGAACAGGATCAGCGAGGCGAGGAACACCTGGCGCGGGGTGAACCGTTCGAGCAGGAACCCGGTGGTCGGGATGACGACCGCCATGGTGAGCAGGAAGCCACTCGTCAGCCATTGGACGGTGGTGGTCGGGACCTTGAGGTCGACGGTCAGGTCACGCAGCGCGACGCTCAGGATGGTCTCGTTGAGGATCATCACGAACGCGGACAGGACCAGGACCCCGATCAGGAGCCCGGCTTTCGCCGGTGCCCTTTCCTGGTCGTGGGAGGTTTCGGGCAGGGTCTCGGTCATCTGTGAAGGGCTCCTGGGAGGGCGCAAGTCCGCGTTGGCCGCCTTCGGCGACGGCAACGGTGACAGCGAAGGCGAGGCTGATTCGCCGTTCAGTCTGCCTGGGCGGGTCGGTGCGTGTCACGTCTATTTCCGTAGTGAGTACGGTCACTGCGCGCCGGGACAGCACGAGAGCGGAAGGATTTCCGGTCCTGACCGGTAAAATCGACTCGTGACCACAGCGATCACGACGGATCGATGGCAGTCGGTGCGGCGCGCCTATCGGGTGACGGGGGCGCGATTCGCGGAAATGGTGGCCCGCGTTCCGGATCCGGACGCGATGGTCACCGCGGACTGGACGGTGGCCGACACAGTGGCCCACGTCGCGACGATCGCGAAGATGTACACGTCACTGGCGCGTCCGGACAGCACTCCGTTCTTGGCCGCCCGCGGGCAGAGTCAGCTCGAAAAGACCACCGTGGACACCGTTTCCGTGCTGAACACCATGGTGTTACGGGATTTTCCCGAACGCGACATCGGCGTCCTGGTGGCGGGACTGCTCGCTGACATCGACGAGGTGCTGCGGGTGACCGAGGACGCCGATCCGGCGACCCCGCTGGACTGGCTCGGGGACTCGAAGGTGCCGCTGGCGGGAGTCCTCGCGCACCTGGTCAACGAGCTGCATGTCCACGGCTGGGACATCGCCAAGGCGCTGAAGCTGCCGTGGACGGTGCCACCGGGTGACGCGGCGCTGTTTTTCGACCTCTTCATGGTGGGCGTGCTGTCCCACGACACCGGCCACCTTCTCGACACCGACGAACCGTCGCGGGAAAGACGGATCGCCGTGGCGTTCCGGTCGGCGTACACGTCCCCGGTCGTGCTGGTGCTGCACCGGGGCCAGGTCACGGTGGAGCGGCCCGGCGGGCCGGTCGACGTGCGGATCTCGTTCGACCCGCCGACGCTGAACCTGATGCTGTTCCACCGGGTCGGCAAGGCGCGTGCCGCATTGGCGCGCAAGATCGTCGTCAGCGGTCCGCGGCCGTGGCTGTTGCCCGCCTTCCTGCGGGTGGTCCGGCTGCCGTAGGACTCGGGACTCACGGACCCGCTCACGTCACGCCGGCTCGGTGGTCCGTGAAGGGCTTCCTTGGCGGATTCTCAGTTGCGTGCCCATGAATCCGGAACGCCCTCTCGACGATGGAGGAATCGGGACACTCAACGTCCCGATTCCTCCATCGTCGGCACGCGGTACAGCCGTCGCACTGGGTGGCACCCCTGTCCCGCCGGGCACGCTGATCGGTGTCGCGGCACTCGACGTACCCGAACATCTCGTCGAGATCGAGGCGACCGCGGTCATCGGTTGAGGCTCACTGGCCGCGCGCGGCACGCCAGATCGGGCTGTCGACGTAGTGGTTGTCGTACTGCTTGGAGGACGCGGCGATCTCCGACGGGTCGGCCTCGCCCCGCGCGACCCGGTCGAGGAGCCGGTAGTAGTCGAAGCGGGCCATGCCCGGTGTGAAGGTCACCAGAACGTCGGCGTCCGAGCCGGCGGCGGGCCCGAACGCGTGCGGCACCTTCGGCGGCACGGCGAGGAAGTCACCCTTTTCCAGCGTGTGCAGGGTTTCCTCGACGAGGACTTGGAGTTCTCCTTCGAGCACGAAGAAGAACTCGGTCGCGCGAGTGTGGAAGTGGGCCGGGGTGCCGAAGACGCCGCTCTTCAAGGTCGCGCGGTTCGCGGTGAAGCCCCCGTCGGTGGTGTCCGAATCGGCCAGCAGGGTGATTTCGCTGCCCGGCGCGTCGCTGACGATCTCGGCGTCGGCGGCCCGGAGGAGGATGGGGTCGAACATGGTGGTGTCTCCTTGGTTTCCTTGTGCAGCAGGCTCGCTGACAGGACAAGCTTCTCCCGGCACCAGGCCTCGATCAACGCGGAAGGCGCCATAAATCAATAACATGAGGGTTATTGATTAAGTGAGTTGGCTCGTATGAGTCGAAGGGCAGACGTGTCATGCCCAGGACTGGCGACCGCGTGTCTTGAGGACGTCGGATTTCCTGCCCCTTATGACCGACCCGGCGGGTCAGGCGGCGAAGACCTGCGCATCGTCGGTGAACGCCTTGAACTCCAGCGCGTTGCCCGCCGGATCCAGCAGGAACATCGTCCACTGTTCTCCGGCTTGGCCCTCGAAGCGCACGTAGGGCTCGATGACGAACGACGTGTTCGCCGCGCGCAACCGGTCCGCCAGTTCGCGGAATTCCGGCACGGTGAGGATCAGGCCGAAGTGGGGGACGGGCACGTCGTGCCCGTCGACGGGGTTGTGGATCTGTCGCGGCCGCTCCGGCGCGAGGTGCGTGACGAACTGGTGGCCATGGAGGTTCCAGTCGATCCACGTGTCGGAGCTGCGGCCTTGCGCGAGGCCGAGGACTTCGCCGTAGAAGGTGCGCGCGGCGGCGAGGTCGTCGACAGGCATGGCGAGGTGGAAGCGCGGGATGGGGGAGTCGAGGACGGTCATCGGAAAATCCTTTCCGGCGGACGGGTAGTTGTCGTGATGTTAACATTAAGACAAGCGGGCAAGTCGCTACGATCGGCCGTTCCAGCGAAAGGGATCAGGATGAACGAACCCGGCAGGGTGGTGCCGGCGCGTCGTCGCGGGCTGGCGGACGAGGTCGCCGACCGGGTTCGGGACGCCATCTTCGGCGGCGCCTATCCGCCGGGCGCGCAGTTGCGCGAGGTCGAGCTTTCGGTGGCGCTCGGGGTCAGTCGTGGTCCGGTGCGCGAGGCATTGCTCAAACTCGAACGTGAGGGGCTGGTCCGCAGCGAATGGCACCGCGGCGCGATCGTCACCACGCTGTCCGAGGTGGACGTCGCCGAACTCGACAGCCTGCGGTCGGCGCTGGAACGGCTGGCGGTTCAGCTCGTCGTCGCGAAGGCGTCGGACGCGGATCTGGCCGCGATCGACGACGTCGTCGATCGGATGGACCGGGCACGCGACGAGCACGAGATGGTCCGCTGCGACGTCGACTTCCACGACGCGGTCTACGCGGCGTCCGGGCATCGACGGCTCATCGGGGCGTGGCAGTCGATCCGGTCCCAGGTGTACCTGTTCCTGCTGACCCGGATCGGCGTGAGCTCCGACGGCTACCTCGCGAGCATCCCGGCCGAACATCGACGGCTGGCGTCCGCTCTTCGTGCCCGTGACGGTGAGAAGGCGCTCGAACTGTTCGCCGTTCACCGCGGCGAAGCCTTCGACGTGCTCGCCGGAAGGTGACGGTGCTCGGGTTCGCGCTCGAAAGGGCCCGCACCGCGCCGGTGTCGGTACGGTGCGTCTTCGGCGCGAACAGGACTTTCCGGTTTCCTCCTGCCCGGCCGGAAACTTGGCTCAACGAAGGTCTCGACGGCTGAGGCCCGAGAAGATGATCACCGTCGATCGCGGCCCCTCGGTCCTAGGTGGGAACTCCTGGTGAACGAGGCGGGTGAAAGGGGTGGCCCAGGTCTTGACGGCGAAGTTGGCCAAGCCTTAACTCAAGCCCTGAAATAAGACGTGTCCCGGATCACACGGTCCGGACGCGGCTTGGCCACTCACCCCGAGGACCATCGATGCGAATCGGAAAGCTCGCTCTCGCCCTCGTCCTGACGCTGGCGGCCGTCGCCACGGCGGCGTGTGGCGGCGGCGACACGCCGTCCAGTGCTCCCCAGGAGCTCGTGTATGGGGCGTCCAACCAGGGCATCAGTCTCGACAACGACAAGGCAGTCCTGCGGCCCGAACTCGACAAGTTCGAGAAGGCCTCCGGGATCAAGATCAAGCTCGAGGTCGTCCCGTGGACGGATCTGCTCAACCGGATCCTCGCCGCCACCACCTCCGGCAAGGGCCCGGAATGGGACAGCGGGCTGGGCAAACGGTTCGGGCTGGTCCGGGTCGACTACGACACCCAGGTCCGCACGGTCAAGGCGAGCGGCCACCGGTACGCGGAGATCATCGCGGAGCATCGCGGTACCGCTTGCCGGCCCCATGAGTGGTAAGGACGGTTCTGGCGAACCTTCTGCCAGGTACCTGAAGGCCCCCTTCGTTGCGTCTAGCGCAAGGAAGGGGGCCTTCAGGTACTTCAGCGCTAGGCCTCCCCGCATCACCCACGAGTCCTACCGGCGCTCAGCCCTTCCCGCCCAGGTAGGCGAGCACCGCCAGAACCCGCCGATGCCCGCTGTCCTCCGGCAACCCGAGCTTCGCGAAGATGTTCCGGATGTGCTTGTGCACCGCGCCATCGCTCACCACCAGCAGTTCGGCGATGGTCGTGTTGTTGTAGCCCTCCGCCATCAGCCCGAGCACCTCACGTTCCCGCGCGGTCAGCCCTTCGAGGGGATCGGTCGCCCGGCGGTGTGCCATCAGCTGGGTGATCACCTCGGGATCCATCGCCGTGCCGCCCTTGACGACCCGGTCGAGCGCGTCCAGGAACTTCTCGACCTTCCCCACCCGCTCCTTGAGCAGATAACCGACGGCGCCTTTGCCGTCGGCCAGCAGCTCCGCCGCGTAACCGGTTTCGACGTGGGCGGACAGCACGAGCACAGGCAGTCCGGGATGCAGTTTCCGCGCCTTGACGGCGGCACGGAGACCTTCGTCGGTGTGGGTCGGTGGCAGCCGGACGTCGGTGATCACCGCGTCGGGCCGGTCGGCGGTGACCAGTTCGAGGAACTCGTCCACATCGTCCACCGCCGCGACGACGTCGATGCCGGACGTGTTGAGCAGCATCACCAGGCCTTCGCGCAGCAGCGCGTCGTCCTCGACGATCACGACCCGCATGGCAACTCCACTTTCAGTACGGTCGGCCCACCGGCGGGGCTGGACAACTGCAAGGTCCCGTCGAACGCCTCGGCGCGCTTGCGGATCCCGGACAGGCCGGAGCCGCCGGCTTCGTCGGCGCCGCCGTGGCCGTCGTCGCGGATTTCGATGAGCAGGGTGTCGGCGGTGCCGTCGAGGGTGATCCAGGCGTGTTCGGCGCCGGAGTGCTTGGTGATGTTGGTCAGCACCTCGGCGACGACGAAGTAGGCGGCCGCCTCCACCGCGGCGGGACGACGGCTGTCGCTCAGGACGTCCACTGTGCACGGAACGGGGCAGCGGTCGGCGAGCGCCTTGACAGCGCCGTCGAGGCCGCGATCGGTCAGCAGCGGCGGGTGGATGCTCCGTACGACGCTGCGTAGTTCGGCCAGCGCGCCGGTCGCGGTGTCCTGCGCCTTGCCCAGCAACTCCCTGGCCCGCTGGGGATCCTTGTCGAACAGCGAATCGGCGATCCCCAGCTGCAGTACCACCGCGGCGATCCTCGCCTGGGTCCCGTCGTGGAGGTCCCGTTCCAGCCGCCGGAGTTCGGCGCCGTGCGCCTCCAGCGCGGCGGCACGCGACGCGGCCAGTTCGACGACGCGGTCGGTCAGCACCACACCGGGCGCGGGTGCGAGCAGCTTGCGCGCGACGGACGCCTGCCACCGGGCCAAGCGGGGGTACAGGAAGAGGAGCGCGATCATGCCGGCGCCGGTGACCGCGCTGAGCGCCGCGAGCGGCCACGACGTCACCATGAAGCCGAACGAGCTTTCCACTCCGCCGTCCACCGCCGGCCAGACGATGGCCGCGACGATCTGACGGAGCCCGCCGAGCGGCAAGGCGATGGCGAAGATGCCGATGACGAAACCGGTGGCGGCGTGGAAGGCGAGCCACCCCAGGTCCCGTCGCGACGCCGGGTCGGTCACCGGGTTCCCGGACCGGTACGGCTCCGGGATGGGCTCGTCGAGCAGGCGCGCCGCGCGACGGCGTTCGAAGTTGACCGGGTACCTGATCAGCTTGAGCGCGTGCGGCACTGCCGGGATCCCGACGCCGAACGGGCACATCAGCAGCACGAACAGCATGCCGACGAGCACGAACCAGGAGACCATCGAAGAAGCCGCGCCGATCGCCAGGTACCGGATCGCGGACCAACTGGACCGGAGCCGGGTGATCACCCGACAAGTCTCCCATCCGGGTGCGGACACCTTCATGGTGGTGCCCTGCCCCTCCCGGGACGGCGGCGTGCACCAGCGTCAGCGCCCGCCGGCCGCAAAGCCCGGCCCGGCGACGGACGTCCGGGGAGCGTTGCGCCGTCCGGGAGCGGTTCGGCGGCTCCTCGGGTTCGTTGTTCCATCCGGCTCCCGAACCATTCTTGCTCCCTGGCGCGACCGGTCCCTCAACGGCGTCACGCCGCATGGTGGTGCCTGCGCTACCCCGAGTCTTCCCTCACGCGGGATCGTTTCCACCCCCTTGGCGGCCGTACGTTCGGACACGAGAGATCACCACCGTTAAGGGGAAGCAATGAACAGTGCGCTGATCAGCTCCGGTTCCGATATCCGGGCCTCGACGTTGCGTTCGTCGATCAACGCGCTGATGAAGTCTTCACCTGGGGCCGCGCGTTTCGTCTCCGCGAGCCGCAGCAGGTACTGCCACAGGGATTTCACCGCGAGGCCAATGTCCTCGGCGCTGGTGGGGCGAGCATCCGATCGGTCCAGGAGCGGAAGTTGGGGCGAACTGCTCGGCGGGCACCCCGAGCAGTTCGCAGATCACGGTGATCGGCAGCGGCGCGGCGAACGCCTCGATCAAGTCCACCTCGCCGGTATCGGGGAGGGTGGCGAGCAGGCCGTCGGTGATCACACGGATCCGCAGGCGCAGACCCTCGACGCGGGCACGGGTGAATCCGCGTCCGAGGAGCGGTCGCAAGCGGGTGTGGTCGGGCGCGTCCATGTTGAGCAGGTTCGCGTCCAGCTCCGGCGGCAGGGCGAATCCCTTGTACCCGTTGCCCGCGTTTCGTTTGTCAGCGACAGGCGCGAGTCCGCGAGCGCTACTCGGACGTCGTCGTACCGCGTCACGAGCCACACGAGGGAACCGTCTGGCGTGACCGCACGGTGCACAGATTTCTCGGCACGGAGCGTCGCGTAGGCGGCGTCCGGATCACTGAGGAACCGAGCGTCGAATTGTACGAGGTCGTCGTCGGACACGTCGGACTCCATCCCTCTGTCGATTCACTGCCGAAGCCGATTCGTAGACGAACTGACCCGGCGGAATCGTCAGCCCGGAACTCCGAGCCGTAGCGCCTCGGCGCGAACCGCGACCATACAGAATGCATACCGATCCACAGCTATGCCGGCCCACAGGGGGAACGAAAGTCATGAACGGCCACCATTCACCGAGGCCAGGAAACTACGGTCCACGCGGGTCCAGCACACAATCCAGCACGCTATGCACTGGTCACGATGGCGACGAACCAGCCAAGCCCGCGCCCGAACCAGCCACTACCGCCGGCGCGGCCATCACGAAGTGTCATTGCAGTATTAGAGCGTGTCTTACGTGGTGATTTGTCGCTGATGAGTGATGATGTTGCTGTGGCTGATCAGTTGTCGTTGCGGTTGGTTCCGGATGCGCTGTGGAACCTGGTTGAGCCGTTGATCCCGGTGTTCGAGCCGCGTCCGCAGGGCGGTGGCACGGCTCCGGTGGATGCTACGAACGCACAGCCGAACACTTCCTCGCCTTCCTTACCCTCGGAGCCGCCCTCACCTGCCACAAGAAACTCCGAAAGCTCACCACGTAAGACACGCTCTTAAGCTGTGAGCTGCCGCTCGCCCATATCTACCTCGCCGTCACCACCGCGATCGCCCCAAAAGCCCTGGCAGCGACCTCATTCCAGTCACGCTGGGAGAGGTCAAGCGTCTCCTGACACACCTGATCGCCACCGCGCCCGACCTGGACATGGTCACACTGGCGCCGACGCCACCAACACCGAACACGACAAGCCCACTACCAGCGAAGACAAGCGATCAATCATGAATTGCGGCTGGAGTACTAGTCGTCGGCCCCATCGGCCGTGGCTGTCTACGCCCCATGTGTAGGTCACGGGATCCTCGGTGTTCAGGTTCTTCTTGATCGACGAACCAACTACCGGAGACCTCACTTATCCCAGGTCACCAACACGCCTGACAGCGCGAACTCAAACCAATCCGCCTGCCAACTTCGATACAGGCTCTAGAGCCCGGACTTTCAGGGGACACCGGCGAGCGGAATATCGCCCACCCGAGACAGGTTATGCTTGCTGTCGTGTAGTTCAATGGCAAGCTAACTGGAGGGTGTCATGAGCGAGAGCGTGGAGTTGTTTCTGTTCCTCGAACCGGGGTCCGACCCGGAGAACGATCGCGTGGTCCAGGACCTCGGCGAGGCCGAAGCGCTGCTTGCCTGGGTTCCGGACGGTGCCGCCGCCGCGCGAGTCGCGTCGGAAGCGGTAGCCGCCGGTGTCAAGCTCATCGAGTTGTATCGCGGGTTCGATCTGGCCTCGGCCGGTCAGGTCATCGACGCCGTCGACGGACGGGCGGCGGTCGGTGTGGCGGCGTTCGGCTTCGGAACATCCACCGCGCACCCGATCCGCGATTCCGCCACGATCTTCGTGGGGCATCCCAGCGCCGACCCGGCCAGGCACCGCGTGGTCCGCGAACACCGCGGTGGCGGCAAGACCACCACCGTGTCGGTGCCGGACTCCTGGACCGCCGTCACGGTCGCCCGGAAACTGGTCGACGACGGCGCCGAAGTGATCGAGATCTGCGGCGGCACTTCGCTGGGGGTGGCTCGCGCTGTCGCGGCGGCGGTCGGTGACCGGGTGCCGGTGAGCCTGGTCGCGTGGCCGGTCGATTCGATCGAACGTGCGGCCGCGTTCAAGGCGGAGTTCGAAGCCGAAAACGCCTGACCGACGTCAACTGGCCTCCGCGTGCAGAAGCATCTTCTTCAGCAACGCGGCCAATGTGCGCCGTTGCGCCGGGGTGAGCGGGGCCAGCATCGCCTCGTCGGCGACCAGTACCGCGTCGAGCGCCTTGGCGGCGAGGTTCGCCCCGGCCTTGGTGAGCCGGATCCGGACCGCGCGGCGGTCTTCGGGGTCGGGGCGGCGCTTGACCAGGCCGCTCCGCTCCAGCCGGTCGAGCCGGGCGGTCATGGCGCCGGAGGTGATCAGCGCGGTTTCCGCGAGGTCCCGCGGATGCGTCCCGCCGGGATCGTCGCGTCGCCGGAGAGTGTTCAGGACGTCGAAGTCGCCGTAGCTCAGGCCGAACGGGCGGAGCGCGTCGACGACGGCGGCCTGACCGTGCCCGGCGCTGCGGAACAACCGGCCGACCACCTGGAGCGCGCTGACGTCTCGCCCGCCGTCGCTGGCGGCCCACTCGTCGACCATGCGGTCTATGGAATCCTTCGGCACCGCAAGAGCGTAGCCGCCGTTTCCCACGGCGGGACAAAGGACGACCCGGTGAAACACCATGAGGTTCAGCGATGGTGGATCGGACGCGAGAAGGGTGGCCCCCTGCCCTTCGCGACGAAGCTGGAATGTGACACGTCGGGCATGACGGCAGGCGATGCTGACAGGGTCGCAGGCGCTGGCCGATGCGGTTGGGCGTATCACGTGGGATGTCAGTGTGGATTCCACGGTGGCGCGGGCGCATCGGCATGCTGGGGGTGCGCGGAAAGGGAAGTCTGCAGGCCGAGCTGCCGGGCGGGATCACCGCTGAACCGGATGATCACGCGTTGGGCCGGTTGCGGGGCGGGTAACCATGAAGCTGGATCTGGGCTGTGAGCAGGGGCAGAAGTTGTTGTCGATCGTGCTGACCGGCGGGCAGCGTGGCGACAGCCCGCAGTTCATCCCTGTCCCGGCTGGGATCCTCTACAAGCTCCGCAACGTCGTCGAGCGATGTTTCAACCGCCTCAGGCAATTCCGGGGCCTGGCGACACGGTTCGCGAAACGAGCCGCCTACCACCGCTCCGAGATCATCCTGTCCTGCATCGTCCGTCACCTCCGATGAAGACCCGCAGGACACGGCCGAGTCGGACAGTTCGGCGCCGACACCTTTCAGAGCTTGATCGTCAAGGTGACCGGCCGGCGGTCACGCCGGACTCGCTGCTTTCCGTGGCGTTCCGGGGTGATGGATCTGGGTGATCGTTGACGAGAACAACCACGAAATCGGCGACGGCGCGGACCTGCTCGTCGAGGTCACCATCCGCGTGAACAACTGAATCGCCGCGTCGAGCTCACGTGACGGGCACCCCGAGCACGCATATGCCCTTTCGGCTATATTGCTGACATGGCATCTACCTTCGCCGTGCTCGCGGATCCGAGTCGCCGGGAGATTCTCGACCTGCTGCGTGAACGCGAGCAGCCGGTCGGCGACCTCGTCGAGCGGCTGACGCTGACCCAGCCGACCGTGTCGAAGCACCTCAAGGTTCTGCGCGAGGCTGGCCTGGTCGTGGTGCGCACGGACGCTCAACGCCGCTGGTACCGCGTCAACCCGCGCCCGCTGGCGGAGGTCGAGGCTTGGCTCGCGCCCTACCGCGCGATGTGGGAGAAGAGCCTGGACGCGCTCGAACGCCGACTCGACGAGATCGAAGGGGACTGACCCGTGGATGCGGAACTGCAGATGATCGAGGGCAAGCCCGTGCTGCGCTTCGAGCGCCGGCTGCGGCATTCGCCGGAGAAGGTCTGGCGGGTGATCACCGAACCGGCCGAGATGAAGCACTGGTTCCCGGCCGAAGTCACGATCGACGGCCGCATCCTGCGCTTCACCTTCCCGGACGCCGCCCCGGTCGACGCCGACGGCGGCGAGGGCGAACTGCTCGAGTCCGACCCGCCGCAGGTCTTCGCTTTCCGCTGGGCGAACGACGTGCTGCGCTTCGAGATTCTCCCGCAGGCCGACGGATGCCTGCTGGTGTTGACCGCCGTGGTCTCGTCGAAGCTTTCCGCTGGTCGCGACGTCCCCGGCTGGATCACCTGCCTGGACGCCCTGGTCGCCCACGCCGACGGCACCGAGTTCGAGTCACCCACCGAATGGCTCTCGCGCATCGAGCACTACATCGCGAAGTTCGGCCTCGACGAGGGCACCGACAACCCCGACGGTATCCACTTCGCCCGCGACCTCGCCTGGACCCCGCTCGACGACGTGTGGACCCTCCTCACCGAAAGCGCCACCGACCCCGTTCCCACCCGCGCCGCCTACCCCGGCATCACCCCGGGCAGGCTCACCCGCATCCTGCGCGACTACCGCCGCGCCGCCAGCACACTCGGCGACACCGCATCCGGCATCGCCAACCTGCACAACATCATCCTCACCGGCTGACCACGGCATCCCCGGCAAAACCTCAAGATCAGTTACGAGACAGCGTTTAGTTGAGCATCCACGCTCCGGGAGTGCCCGTTCAGTGGAAGCGGGTCGCCAAAGGAATCGGGCTGTCCTCGGCGTCACCGATACCGAGTCCGACAACGCCACCTTGATCGCTTCTCGGCATAGTGGATGGGTGTCATGTCAGGGTTCCATGGTGTCCGCACTCTCGCGGACCTTTTATTGTCTAATATGGACAGACCGTATGACGTGGCTAACGGAGGACCACGGGTGCGTCCGCGGGCAGCCCCAACGCCGCCCGCGCCTCGGGTGCCGGATCCGGGCCCGCCCGGCTCGCCGACCGCCGCACTTCCTCGTACCCGGCCGTGCTGAACATGCGCCGTAGCGATTCGTCGTGTCCGGCGCCGTCCACCGGCGCCTCGATGTCGCGCACCCGGTACCCGTCTGGACCGGACGCGAGCGTGACGACCAGTGCGC
The DNA here is from genome assembly GCF_029369745.1 of Amycolatopsis sp. QT-25. Lineage (NCBI taxonomy): Bacteria > Bacillati > Actinomycetota > Actinomycetes > Pseudonocardiales > Pseudonocardiaceae > Amycolatopsis > Amycolatopsis sp. QT-25. Next base: position 4,503,942 of record NZ_CP120210.1, on the reverse strand, counting down.
CGCTGCGCCCGCTGCTCTGCACCAGTACGCCGTCCCTTCCGACATACTCCGAGCAGTTCGCAATCAGCCCCACCCGCACGTCACTGCCGTCGCGCCGGGTCTCGACCGCCCGTTCGGCGCAGAACCAGCGCCCGGCCGGCGAGCCCGGCCAGGTGTGCTTCCGGTTCGCCGGAAGCTCGGCGTGCACGACTGGAGCGACCGCTCGCCAGAGGTCCTCGTCGAGTTCCGGCTCTGCGTGGTCTGTCAGGAGGACGACTGCGACCACTGTGCCGGCGAGCAGGCATCCGGCACCGGCGCCCAGCGCGATCCAGCGGCGACTCCACGCCCGCACGGCGACTCCCAAGGTCGGTGACGATCACAAGGACGTGCCGGGACGACCGAGGTTGCCCGACCGTCCTTGTGGACACCAGGGTTCGAGCCGCACAGCGTGGCTCTGGTGCCCGAACTGGGCGAAAGTCCGCTGCTCGCAACCCGTCTCACAAGATGATGACGAGTGTACCCTGAACCGTCACGGGTAAGGGACCGGCTTCGTTGTCAGACCAGCGCCGGTCGGCGTGGCAGGTGTTGAGCGTAATAGGTGGTCTCGTACTCGGTCGGGGTGAGGTAGTCCAGGCGGGAGTTGTTGTACCAATCGACCTATTCCATCACCGCGTACTCGGGCTCGGCCAGGTTTATGAACGGGGCATGCCGGTTGACGACCTCGGTTGTGAACAACCCGGTGATCGATTCTGCCAGTGCGTTGTCGTAGGCGTCGCCGACCGAGCCGATGGAGCTGATAAGCCTTGCAGGGCAGGGGAATCGGTGAAGGACACCGATGTGTACCGAGACCCTGCATCGGAGTGGTGGATCAGTCCTGGCGCGACTGGGTGTCCGTGGTGATCGCGTCTCCACAGCGCCATGTTCAGCGCCTTGGACACCAGCGTGGTCGTTTTCGTGCTTGCTCAGGCCGGCGTCACCGAGCTATCCATCACCTCCGTTGCATAGGAGAGGCGCCCCGGTGACCACGGCGGGGACACCGTTGCGCGCTGCCTGCCTTCGCCGGCGGGCAGTGCGTCCTGATTACGATGGTGCCGAGTCGGCGTCGAGGATGGGATACGTTTGTCGGATCGAAAGCCGGAACCGGCCGAGCACCCCACCTTGCCGTTCTCCCCGGCGCCGCAGTGGTCCCGCGGAATCGGGCTGAACGGGATGCCGTTCGGGGCACCACCATTGAGGCCCGACGATCCGGACGCGACGGTGTTCCTTCCGCGCCTTGGCGGGTTGCCGACCAGTCCGCGGTGGCCGGTGGCCGATCCGGACGCGTTGCGACCGTACGAGGACCTCGCCACCCGCATGCTGCCGCGGATGCTGCCGCCCGCCCCGGCTCCCGAGACGACCGCGGTACCGGTCGCGCCATCGTTGGCGAAGTCTAGCGCCACGATGGCGATCGCGTCCTTGGCGAGCCGGATCACCGGGTTCCTCTGGAAGGTCATGCTGGTGTGGGCGATCGGTACCGGCGCGGTGAACGACTCGTTCACTATCGCCAACACGATGCCGAACATGCTTTTCGAACTGCTCTTCGGGGGAGTGCTGACCAGTGTCGTGGTGCCGCTGCTGGTGCGTGCGCAGGACGACGACGACCGCGGCGAGGCCTACACACAGCGCATGCTGACACTCGGGCTGGTGGTCGTGCTGGCCGGCACTGTCGTCGCGGTACTCGCGGCGCCCGCGTTCACCTCCTTGTACATCCCCGAAGGCAGCCATGCCAACGCCGAGCTGACCACTGCCTTCGCGCGACTGATTCTGCCGCAGATCTTCTTTTACGGGGGATTCGCGCTGCTGTCGGCGATCCTCAACGCGAAAAACCTGTTCGGGCAGGCCGCCTGGGCCCCGGTGGCGAACAACGTGGTGGTCATCGCGACGATCGCAGTGTTCATGGCGATGCCGGGGAAGGTCAGCCTCGATCCGGTGCGCATGGGGGAGCCGAAGCTGCTGGTGCTCGGCATCGGCGTGACCGCTGGCATCGCGGTGCAGGCGGGTGTGCTGGTGCCCGCGGTGGTTCGCTCGGGGTTCCGGTTCCGGTGGCGCTGGGGACTCGACGCCAGGACGAAGGAGTTCGGAGGACTGGCGCTGTGGGTCTTGGGCTACGTCGTGGCCAGCCAGGTCGCGGTCACGGTCACCACCCGCGTGCTCGCCACCGGCGACCCCGGCGGAATATCGATCTATTCCAACGCCTGGCTGCTGTTCCAGTTGCCCTACGGCGTGATCGGCGTCTCGCTGCTGACCGCGATCATGCCCAGGCTTAGCCGCAACGCCGCCGACGGCGACACCCGCAAAGTGGTCGCGGACCTGTCCTACGGTTCGCGGATCGCGACCGTGCTGCTGGTCCCGATCGCCGCCGTGTTGTCCGTGATCGGTGTGCCGCTGGGCGTCGCGGTATTCCACGGCGGCGCGAACTCCGCCGAGGACGCCGCCGGGCTCGGGCAGGCTCTCGCGGTGTCCGCCTTCGGCCTGCTGCCCTACGCGCTGGTCATGCTCCAGTTCCGTGTGTTCTACGCGATGAAGGACGCTCGGACGCCGACCCTGATCATGGTCGTGATGACCGTGGTGAAAGTGCCGCTGCTGTACCTGTGCCCGGCACTGCTGGAGGACAGCCAGGTGGTGCTCGGGGTGATGCTGGTCAACTCGCTGACCTTCGTCATCGGCGCGATCGTCGGCCAGGTCTGGCTCTGGGTAAGCCTCGGGCACCTGCGCAGCAAGCGGGCGCTCGGGATCATCCTGTGGTCGGTCGCTGCCAGCATGCTCGGGGTGCTGGCAGCGGTGGTCGCCGGGCTGTCCCTGCCCGACGGCGGCGGGCGGATCATCGCCTGCGCCAGGGTGATTCTGCAAAGCGTGACCGGGCTGGGGATCGCGTTCGGCGTGCTCTACGCGCTGCGGATCGAAGAACTCGCACCGGCCACAAAACGGCTCTCCCGCTTGTTCGGCCGGGCGAAAAAGGCCAGATGAACGAACATCTGGTGACGAATCCACTTCCGCAGATCGCCAGGAAAGCAGATAGATCAACGCTCACTTATCGTCAAAGCAACTGAAAACGCGACACACCCGCAGCATCTCAGCCCCAGCCGATACCTCTGTCAGACATACCCTAGCTTGAGTTTTAACGTCTGGACGGCTGGGTGACACCCTCGTTGGTCATGAGTGAAGCCCTTGGTTGAGCATTCCTCTTGCGACAGAGGAAAAGATCGAGCCAAGGGCTTTATCCCTGGTGGGATATCGGCCGCTGAGGCGGTCGATCCTGGTGCGTCCGCCCTCGCGGAAGGTCTCGGAATCAGCCAATCGGCTGCGCGCAAGCGCCTTGAGTGGCAAGAACACGCCCACCGGGCGCTGGCGGCGCTTCCCGAGTCACTGAATCCGGCAGGTACCTGGTTCGACGCGGCGAGCGGCATGCTTACCGTGGCGGTGACCAGTGAGATTGACGCGGCCACCGCGCGGGCAAGCGGTGCGGAAGCTGTCGTGGTGGCCCGTGACGCGAGCGCTTTGGCGGCGCTGCGAGATCGTGTTCGCGCAATGGTCACCCCGGAGGTCGCGTTCACCACCCTTCGCATCGATCAGCGCGCCAACGAGGTCACGGTGAATCGGACGCGGATGAACACGGCCACACGGCGGTTCATCGAGGTGGTGTCGACGATCGACGGTGTCCGGGGGGAGCAGTTCGGCAGAGAGCCACGGCAGCAAAGCGGGGAGGTTCGGCCAGGCAACCCCTGGTGGCCGCAGGGTGAGTGGAATTGCTCGGTCGGGTTCCCCGCGACGGACAGCAGCGGGGGCAAGCACTTCCTGACCACCGGTCACTGCACGAACGACGCCAACCAGCCCACCTACGGGCAGAGCGGGAACCAGAACCGCATCGGCACCTGGAACGTCGGCGGAACCCGTACCGTCAAGGGCGGCGAAGGCGACATGGGTGTCGTTGCCGTGACCGAGTCCGGGTGGACTGTGTCGCCGTCGGTCAACACCTCAGCAGAACGAAGTCCGGTGATCGAGTTGCCCGCCATCGATCTCCGGCGCCTCCTCGCCGAAGCCGAGTACGACCTCGCCGGCTTTCTCGCGCTGGTAGCCGACTGGGCCACCCAGAACCTGCCTCGCCACGCCGCCCCGGTCGCCGCAGCCCTCGCCCGCGCACTGGATCTCCCGACACCGATTGAACCATCGGCCAGGAACCCCGAGGCGCCCGCCGGCACCCCTTGACCCGGAGCTGACAGATACCGAGTTTCAAGGCCGCTACGGGCAACGTCGACCATGTGGCCGGTGATGCCGCGCTCCGCGGCCGCAGGACCTGGTGCACCGGTGCTCCCGCGTCGAACCGGGCCTTGGCCTGGCACCACAGCCGCCGCGCCGGTGGCGCGACCGTGTCCTGCGAGCCGAGGGCGGTGCGGCCGTGCGCGACACGGCGCTGATCGGCGATCAGCAGCTGCCCTCGCCGCAGCATCACCCGCTGCGTGGTGACCTGCAGCAGCGACGCGAAACGCTGCGACAACCGAACGGCGAGACCGGAGGCCTCGCCGTTCGGTTGTCATGAACCTGACCGCGCTCAGTATCGGATCTGCACGCACACCGGGCCGGGAACCCGGCCGGCGTAGGAAGTCTGCGCGCAGAGCTGGGAACCGGGCTGGAACTTCATGTTCAGGTTCCACCGCACGCCGAGTGTGCCGAGGGCGCAGCCGTTGTTGGGCTGGCTGCGCTCGAAGTAATAGCCACCCAGTTCGGTGCCCCAGACCTTCACGTGGACCCCGCAGATGTCCGCGGGAAAGTAAGGTGCGACGGTCGCATTGAGGTGCCCCTCCACGGACGCGACGTCGAGACCGGAACCTTCGACCACGATACAGTGCTTGTTCCAGGTGCCTGGGCCGTGGGCATCAAGGCAACCACTGGCCGAGGTGATTCCGGCTCCGTTATCGGAGGCGGCGCCGGCCACCGGCGCCCCCAGCACGAGCGACAGCAGTGCGACCGCCAGGAAAATCAATTTTCTCATTGTGTAACCCCCAGTGCGTGAACAGAGTTGTTTGATTCGAACTTGCCGGAACGATCAGTACTCACGGTTGTTCATCGACCCCTCCTCTCGGTCGCGAGGGCTTACCTCGCCACAGGCATCGGTTAATCAGATGGCCGATTCGGGTGGAGAATTGGAGCGTAGCACGGCGGTGATCTTCTTGCGAGTACTCGCTGAACTGTGTCAGAAGCCGTCGAACTGATCGTGTTCAGGTTCTGGACCGGGCTGCCTGCCCGGGCAGTGCCGTGGTGGGTGTGCGGCGTAGGGCGGGGCGGCGTTGCGGGCCGGGTCGAAGTCGGTGCACAGGCCGATCATCGCCGAGCTGGCTTCGCCGAAGCCGTTGCGGGTGCCGGTTGCGGGGGCGGACGGGGCTTGGTCAGCGGGCCATGTCGCCGCGCCGGAATTCCGCTGCTGTCGCGCATCGATATACACATGATTATCAAAGTGCGAGGTATTGCATCAGCCCGCCCTTGAAGGGCGCTGAATGATCTGGACGTGATATGGGAACAGGTTGATGAGCTGAACAGGAATGCGTGGTATTCGTAGCTGGAGACTGTGCGCGGGGGAGACGCCGGTCGAGTGCGGAAATCTACGCATTGCCGACCGTCCGGTTCGGCCTGTTCCAGGTATTCAGTGGCGAGCGGATCCCGAGGCATCAGCATCGTCACCGACGCCGTGCTGGCCGGCGAGACACAGGCGTTCTCGATGCTCTATCACTGGCGCGTACTGCCCGGCTGTTCCCCGGTCGAGGCCGAACACGCCGACATCGACACGGTTGTCGCCGCCCTTGGTGGCAGTCCGGCCGTGCGTGCCCGTCTCGAAGCGCTGGCCGCCGCATCGTGCAGCCTCGTGCTGTTCTGCGAATACATCCCGCACCCGGCACTGGACTGGCTGCGTGAGAACCCGGCGGACAAGGCCGCCACCGTCGAGCGGCAGTTCTCGCATATCGTGAAGTTCCTGCGCAGCCGGCAGCTGCTGCACATGGACGGACACTTCGGCAACATGCGCATTGACGGGGAGCGGATCCATCTCACCGACTTCGGGCTGGCTACCTCGCCACGTTTTGACCTGTCAGCTGCCGAGCGCGACTTCGCCGAACGTCATGCCACGCATGACGAGGGCTATGCCGCCATGCGACTGGTCAACTGGCTGGTCACTGACGTCTGCGGCGTGCCGGTGCCGGCCACCGGCGGCCCGGCCGCCCGCAACGAGTACGTACTCCAGTGCGCCACCGGTCATATCCCGGACGACGTGCCGCCAGTCGCGTCCGCGATCCTGACCCGCCACGCACCCGCCGCCGCGAAGATGAACGCCTTCTACTGGAGCCTGTTCGACGGCGAAATCCACACGGTATACCCCGGCTTGTAGGACAAATCGGGCCGAAGTCCCTCTCATCCACACGCCAACATCTTCACGGAGTCCCTGCCGCCTTCGGGCGGGACACGGTGCCGCGCATGCCAGGTTAAGCGGTCGATCCGTTACACCGACCTGAGGTACGGAACCGCGGTGCTTCGGCTGATTCATGGCCCCAGTGCCCTTCGGCGGATGTGTGCACAGCGCGCGGCGAACCCACTCGTCGTGATCACCAGTCCCGTGCGGGCCGGAGCTCGACTAGGTCAATGACCTGTGGCCACTCGGCACGTCGACCGCTGTCGCCACTGCAGTTCTCGTGCTTTCGGTGTCACGGGAGAAGCTTTTCCACCCACGGCCGCAGGCGGTCTGTCACCCTCTTGTCGGAGGGCACCGACAACAGATCACTCGCTCGGCCGTTCTCGATGCTGTTCAGCTGCGGGCAGCGGGCGTATTCGCCGGGTAGTTCGAAACCGGTGACGAAGCGCGCCGTTTTCGCCTCCCACAGACGGAACGCCCACATGGTCGGCACGGCCGGCGCGGTGACTCTTCCGCCCTCTGAACCAAGGAATTCACAACTGCCGACGGCAGGACCGCTCTGGCGCTCGATGAAGTACCGGCACAGGACCAGTTGTGCGCCGGTGTTCGCGGTGGACCAGCCGTCGGGGAGTGCGAGGTCGCTGTCTTCGCCCGGCGTCCGCACGACTTTCTGGGTGTTTTCACGCTCGGCTTCGTAGACCACCAGCAGGGCGTGCGGACCTGGTCCAGCGTAGGGGGATGCCTGGCGACCGACAACGGTTTCACCGCCGGTCCACTGAGTCGTCTCCCACGCACGGTCGCCGGCGGGGCAGGGCACTTGTGACGGCTCGGCGCTACCGCACGCCGTCGTGAGGGCGGCGGCTACGATCACGCAGATCGCGCATGCGGTACTTCGCAGCCTGCGCACTTTGTCCACCTTTCTCGTCGTCGAGGGAAGGGCGGTGCCGTCGACGTGACGCCGGGGAAGGATGCCACAGCCTGACGGGGACCGGTCCCGCGTGTCAGCACGGCCAACCCGATGCCACTGAGCCAGCACCAACACCTTGGCTGGAGCCGCACGCTGTTCACCGACGAGACATTTTGGCGTCCTGCTCGCCGAAGTGGGGGCCGCAGAGCACCAGAGTTGGTGAAGCTCGAGGCCGTAGCCATTCGGTGGTGCAGGGAGCGCGGGCTTATTCCACGCCTCCTGCCAATTCCTCGTGCAACCCTTCCAGGGCGGTGTGGTCGTCGTCGGTACCGGTGTGCGGAGCGGTGAACCAGCGCGCGTACTCGGCGATCTCGGAAAGGCGCCAGTCCAGCGCGAACAGTTCGACCATCTCGGGGTCGGGGAGCAAGAGGTCGTCCGCCGCAGCGAGCAGGTCGGCGTAGTCCCGTTCGGGCGGTGCGAGAGCCAGCGACTCCCAATCGACCAGCCTCATCCCGTGGGCGGTCATGACCTGGTTGTCGTTGTGCGGCTCGCCGTGTGTCGGTACCCATGTGTCCCGGCGGGAGAATGCTGTTTCCGCCAGTTCCAGGTAGCGGCCCGTCCAGCACTCGATCGCATCGTCGTGTGCGGCAAGGGCGACCCGTGCCTGCTCCGCCAGTGGGCCGCTCGTCCAGGGCTTGGCGGTGCGAGCTCGCAACTCATCGGCGAACTCGGGGCCGACCTGCGGAGTCCAAGCCCGCAGGCCGTCGGGTGGGGCAGCGTGATGCAGCGCGGCCAGCGCGAGAACGACCTCACGGACATGCCGGGGCTCGCGGGTCTCCGCCTCGGTCGGGCTCCGGCCCTCCAACCAAGGCGTCACGCTGAGCGCTCCGGCCCCGACGTCGACGGTGAACCGCCCGGACCGGGTGGGCACCGGCGCACACACCACGTCCAGACCAGAGGAGGCCAGTGCGGCAGCCCCAGCGTAGGCAGCCTCTAGGGACATGGCGGTGTGCCGAGGCTCCAACTGATCCAACGTCACGAACAGAGTGGTAGCACCATCGGCCGCGCGCCAGTGGTGCGCGCCGAAACCCCACGGTAGGTAGCTGACATCGGCAATCTCGGGCATCCAATGCGCAGCGACGGCATGCGCGATCGCTTCGTCACTGATGAAGGAAGGACGGGAGAGCACAAGATCCAATTCTAGGAGCACGCGGACACACAAGCACGGAGTTTTCACTGCACGTCGGACCTGACACCACCGCCTCAGCGATGAACAGGAGCGCAAACAGGTTCTCAGACCAGAAGGTGGACGGCACAGTGCGCAGTTTCGTCCACTCGGAACGGACAGTCCCGAGCAGGCCCGCGCGGGTGGTCGGTAACGGCCGCGCTGCTCACACCCGCACCTCCTCAGTACCGCCGGGGACCACCGGTGCCGCGTACTCCGCGGCGCCCGCAGTGAGTGACATGTGGACGTTCTCCAACGAGGTCTTTTTCGTCTCCAGCTTGTGCACGCGGACCCCCTGCTGGAAGCAGAAGCTCCCTATCTGCTCGGGCGGGGCGCCCCGGACCACGAGGTGATAGGGGGAGGGCCTGCGGACGTCGAATGGCCACGCGCGCAGGCGTTCCTCCACCGCGGTCAGGCCGCCGGTGTCCGGGGTGCGGACCGACGTCCTGCCGGATCTCGTGAAAGCCCATCCCGACCGGTATCAGGACCTCACGTTGTCCGGGCTCTGCGCACAGATGCACACACAGCTCAGCAAGAGCGAGCTGACCGCGTTGCTCGACGAGGCGTTCACCCATCCGACCCCGGCCGTGCTCACCCCGGCGCAGACCTACCAACGCCTCATCCGCGGTGGAACGGAACCGGTGCGCCTCGTCGACATCGCCGGACGTACCGTCGCGACGCAGGTCGTCACCACCCCACCGGGAATCCCGGTGCTCATGCCCGGCGAGAGCACCGGCGACGCGGACGGTCCCGTGTTGCGTTATCTGCGCGCGCTGGAAACGTTCGACCGGGAATTCCCTGGGTTCCCAGCGAGACCCATGTCGTCAACCGGGATCTCTCGAGGGAAGCTACTGGATCACCTGTCTGCGGTGCGTGCCGTGGATCGGCTTCGGCTACTGCCAGCGGCTCGCCAAGCGGTCGAGAACCGGCTCATGATCGAGGTGCTCACACCTGACCTGCAGCCGGCTTTCGACGCCGCCATGAACGCCCAGCGTTGGGGCGACCTAGTGGAGCAAATCCGCCGCTGATCCGTGCCGTGACATCCAGCAGGGCGACTATCTGGCTGACGAGCCTCTTGACGTTGGGATGGAGACGGGGATGTCTCCACGTTCGCGGTGGGGTTCGAACCCAGAGTGAAGGTGTTCCAACGGCGCTTCCCCGGCGGGAAACGGACTCGTTTTCCGTTCCAGCGGCCCGAGTTTCGTGGCCAGGTCCTCAAGGGCGGCGCCAGTCCTGACGTCACCGATGTAGACCAGGCGGGCCTTCGTGTCGTGGGCACCGAGCAGCAGCGCGCCGATGCGGCGTTCCCGGTTGCCCTGACCGGGTGTTGGCAGGCCGAAATATGCGAACTTGTCGAATGCCCTCGAGTGTTGTCCGTGTAGGTGTGCAGCGGTTGCAGGATGTCCGCGCACGAAGCCTTCGTGTCGGTCGGCGTTGAGTCGGTGGCTAGCTGGCGCGTTAGGGTCGGCCTAGCTGTGACACGAAAGCTTCCATGGCGACGCGGTAGTGCTCGCGGACGAGGTCTTCCACGCCGTCGGCGTCGCGCCGTAGCAGAGCCTCGGCGATGTCGCGGTGTTCTTGGTGTCCGGCGCGGTAGTCCTCGATCGACCATCTCCTGGCCGCGTTGAAGTCGAAGGAGAACTGTCGGTTGCGTCCGATCAACCGAATCAGATGGTCGTTGCCCGAGGCCCGCGCGATCGCGTCGTGGAATGTGCTGTTCAAGGTCACCTGTTCCTCCGGGGGGAGCAGTTCCAGGTGCGCGTGTTCGTCCAGAACTGCCATGACCGCTGCGAGTTCGGCGTCGCCGGCCCGGTGCGCGGCCAGTCTTGCCGCGTAGCCTTCCAGTGCCATCCTCGTTTCGTAAACGTCCCGGATGTCCGCGGCGCTGAATTCCCGCACGGTCCAGCTCTGTCGCTGTTTGACCAGCATTCCCTGGTCCTCGAGCATTTGCAGCGCGCCGCGCACGGGGGTGCGGCCGATTCCGATGGACTCGCACACCTCGGACTCGACCAGCCGCTGGTTGGGGCGGAATTCGCCGCGCACGATCGCATCGCGCAGTGCCTGGTAGGCACGATCCGCAAGCACGGGGTTCGACGGCATGAAGGCTCCTTGGGTGGCTTCCCGGACGCTCATAGGATATCACTTGGTGTACTACGAGGGTTGCGGCATGCCGGAACCCTACGCATCACGGCCGTCCCGCCTCCGCAGGGCATAGCCGCACACGATCGGAGCATCAGCATGGGTTCTTCCTCCTCTGCCTCACCTGCCGCCTTTGTCACCGGGGCGGCCAACGGCATCGGCGAAGCCGTCGTGGCGAGGTTTCTTCGGGGCGGCTATCGCGTGGCGATGGTCGACCTCGACGCCGACCGACTGCACGCAGCGCGCAAGAAGGCCGATCCCACGGGCGAACGCGTCATCGAGGTGGTCGCCGACGTGAGGGATGAACAGAGCGTGCGGGCAGCGGTCGCGGCCACTGTCGAGGAGTTCGGCAGGCTCGACGCGGCGCACAACAACGCCGGCGTCACCAGCTCCGGGCCGAACACCCACGAGCTTGACTTGAAGGCCTGGCAGCACACGCTCGACGTCGATCTCACCGGCGTCTGGCTGTGCATGAAATATCAACTCCCGGTGCTGCTGCAGCAGGGCACTGGCGCAATCATCAACACCGCTTCGATCGCCGGACACATCGGTTACCGCAACGCCGCCGCGTATGCCGCCGCCAAGCACGGCGTCGTCGGCCTGACCAAAACCGCCGCGATCGAATACGCGCCCCACGGTATCCGGGTGAACGCGGTCAGTCCCGGACCGGTCCAATCGGACATGCTCGACGCGTCGTTCGCACGGCGTGGCGCAGCGGTGCGGGACTGGTACTACGCCAGTTCCCCGACCGGCCGCTTCGCCTCTCTCGACGACGTCGCGCACGCGGTGCACTGGCTCGCCTCGGAGGAGGCCAGCTTCATCACCGGACACTGCCTCAGTGTCGACGGAGGGTGGATCGCCCAGTAGTCGTTGGTCTCGCACCTCGCCCCAAGTATCAGATGGAGCCGGCGTCTGAGCGGCACAGCGTCGTATCCTGCGTAATATTCCAAATAGGATTCTATGCTGTCGACCGCTTGAGCAGTGCGGCACTCTTCCCGATTCGAGGACAATATGTGTGGTTTGAGCAGGCAAGTCTCTTTGCGTGACGTTTCGGTCGCCGTGGTGGGCGCGGGTTTCTCCGGCATCGCCGCCGGCGTATACCTGCGTGAAGCCGGCTGCCGCGACTTCGTGATCTACGAAAGCTCCGCCGGGCCGGGCGGGACGTGGTGGCACACCCGCTACCCCGGCGGGGAAGTCGACACGCCTTCGCATCTGTACTCGTACTCGTTCAAGACCTACGACTGGTCACGACCCTACGCCGGGCACGCGGAGTTGCGTTCCTACCTCCACGAGACGATCGCTGACCACGGCCTCGGACGGCATCTGCGCCTGGGAACCGAAGTCGACCGGGCGACGTGGGATGAGGATCGGCAGCAGTACCAGGTCAGCACGAGCGACGGCGAAGTACGCCATTTCAACGCGGTGATCAGCTGCGTCGGCATGCTCAACGAACCGCGCATCCCGCAGCTGACCGGGATGGACTCCTTCACCGGCAAGATATTCCACTCCTCACAGTGGGACCCTGCCGTCGACCTGACAGGGAAGAATGTCGCCATCATCGGCACCGGGTCCACCGCGGCTCAACTGGTACCGGCGGTAGCCGGGGCCGCGAAGAGCCTGACGGTGTTCCAGCGCCAGCCGTCCTGGGTCGACCCGAAGGCGAACGAGCCGTACTCGCGAAAGCGCCGCGCCGCGCTCGCCGTTCGGCCGGTGCATCTCCTCGAACGGCTGCGCACCTTCTACCAGGGCGAGAAACTGTGGTTCGGCGGACGGCTGATCCGTCCTGGCACGAAGGCAGACGAGCGTTCCCTGCAGATCAGTCGCGACTACATTCACGCCACGCTCAAGGACCGGCCCGATCTCATCGCCGCGATGACACCCGACATCCCATACCAGGGACGCCGTCCGGTGCACGCCAGCGGCTTTCTCGAAGCACTGGTCCGCGACAACGTCACCCTTATTCCCCGCGCGGCGCAGGCGATGACGCATACCGCTGTGGTCGACGACGCCCACGAACCACACGAAGCCGACATCGTCATCATGGCGACAGGGTTCCAGCCGAGCAACTATCTGGCCCGCCTCGACGTCATCGGCCGGAACCGGCTCGCCCTGCGCGACTACTGGGACGGGGAACCCCGGGCCTTCCTCGGCGTCACGGTGCCGAATTTCCCGAACTTCTTCATGCTCTACGGACCGAACACGAATTTCTACGCCCTAGTACACGGATTCGAGTCCCAAGCAAAGTTCGCAGTGCGCACACTGCGAAAAATGGTCAAGGAGCGCGGAACCGCGATCGAATGCCGTGAGTCGTTTTTCATCGCCTTCAACGAATGGCTGCAGAACCGGCTGGCGAAAAGCTCCTGGGCAGCCGGCGACAACTACTTCAAGTCCGCCAAAACCGGCCGGATCGTAACCCAATGGCCCGACGGGGCGGCGGTCTACGGCCTGCTCACACGGTTCCTTGCGGCACCCTCCGCCCGAGTGCATCGCCGATGACAACGCCGGCCCAGCTCGCGCCGCACAGGCAGAGCCCGGCTGCGGCCCCGGCTGCACAGAAGCCTGCTGACCTGCAGTTTTCAGAGGACTCAGCAAGATGTCTCTTCTTGGATCTCACTTGGGATATTGACTGGGATACTGCCACGTGGTGTCCTGTCCCGTGCCACGGGGTTGCCACAGCATCGGCGCTGTGGTCACCGCGAAAGGAAAGGGCAAACAGATGACCAATACGGACTACGGTCTCAAGCAGGGCCTGCGCAACCGGCACGTCACCATGATTGCGTTGGGCGGCATCATCGGCGCCGGCCTGTTCGTCGGCTCGGGATCGGTGATCGCCGCGGCGGGCCCCGCAGCCTTCATCTCGTATCTCCTCGCCGGCCTCGTCGTCGTACTGGCGATGCGCATGCTGGGCGAAATGGCGGTGGCGAACCCGTCTACCGGTTCGTTCGTCGACTACTCCCGTAAAGCCCTCGGCGAATGGGCAGGTTTCTGTTCCGGCTGGCTGTACTGGTATGTCTGGGTGATCGTCGTCGGATTCGAGGCGGTCGCCGGCGCGGCGATCGTGCAGTATTGGATCGACCTGCCGCTCTGGGTGCTCAGTCTAGTGCTCATGAGCGCCCTGACGATTTCGAACCTGGTTTCCGTCACGTCATTCGGGGAATTCGAATTCTGGTTCGCCGGAATCAAGGTCGCCGCGATCGCCGTGTTCATCGTACTTGCCGGGGCCTTCGCTGTGGGACTGTGGCCAGGGCATTCGCTCGACTTCAGCAACCTCACCAGCCACGGCGGCTTCCTGCCGAACGGTGTGCCGTCGCTGTTCAGCGCAATCGTCGTGGTCATGTTCGCCATGATGGGCCCAGAGATCGCGACCATCGCAGCCGCCGAGTCCACGGACCCGGTCTTCTCGGTGAGCAAAGCGACCAAATCCGTGATCTACCGGCTCATCGTGTTCTACGTTGGAGCCATCTTCCTGCTCGCGGTCATTGTGCCTTGGAATTCGATCAAGCCAGGCGAATCTCCGTTTGTCGCCGCGATGAACGTGCTCGGAATCCCCTACGCGGCGAATGTCATGAACGGCCTCATTCTCGTCGCCGTGCTCTCCTGCATGAATTCCGCCATCTTCACCTCGTCCAGGATGTTGTTCGTGCTCGCTCGCCGGAACGAGGCCCCGTCCTGGCTGGTCAAGCTGAACAAGCGCAAGGTTCCGGCGCGGGCGATCCTGGTCTCCACGTTCGTCGGGTTCCTGTCGGTCATCGCCGCCGCGATCTCGCCGGACACAGTCTTCCTCTTTCTGCTGAACTCCTCCGGCGCCCTGATTCTTTTCGTCTACCTCCTGATGTGCATCTCGCAGATCATCCTCCGCCGCCGAACACCGGAGAAGGATCTGACCCTGAAGATGTGGTTCTTCCCCTGGCTTTCGATCCTGACCGTCGTCGCGATCACGATGATCTTGGTGCTGATCGGGCTCGGCGCGGAAACCCGGTCACAGCTCTTCCTGGGCCTTGCCGCCTGGGCGGCGACCTTCGCTGTTTTCCTGATCCGCCGCCGGATACTGCGCTCCCGCGCGGGCACTGCGCTGCCGTAGCGCATCCGCTGACAAAACGGTCCCGTGGCGGGGATCGTGAAGATCACCACGACACTAGGTGACGGTGCGCTAGACGCTGAACACCCGACGCCGACGACCCCCAACCTGCTGCAGCTTCCCGGCGGCCACGACGTCCCGGCCGCCGGGAAGCCCTGATGAAGACCATCGCCGATCCGGTGTTCAGGCCCAGAACGTGTCCTCGCGTGACGCCGTCGACGGTGAGGCCGGCGATCCGGGCCGGTGTCCGGCCGTAGAGGAGGACGAGCAAACCGGCGACGCGGTCACAACCTGGCCGCGTCCCTGATCCACCTTGGCCTTGCAACGGCACACCCCGCGTGACCGATGCGGCACCATAACCAGCTACGCGCGGGAGATCACCCGGCACAACCGGCGATAGCCCCCAAGCCGCGGGCGACAAGGTTGGGGCGATGTCGGAGCTGGTGTCCCTAGTGGACAAGTTCGGGCGGGACAACGTGGCGGTGGAGCTGGTCGATCACTCCCTGCCTCTGGATTCGACCTACAACGACACCCTGGCCGCGATGGCGGAGGCGGCAGGGGTGGTGACGGTGGCGACGAACAACGTCGACTACGCCCACCCCGGCCGCGGTCCGCTTGGTGACGGGTGGCCGCGGTCCGCGCCCGGAGGTCGCTGGAGGAGATGGAAGTCTGACTTCCCGCAGCGCACATGGCGTTTGTGCGTTCCGGCGCCGAGCAGGCCGAACCACCGCCACTGCGGCGTACCCAACACCCTGCGTCCGGCGTCGATTCACGACGGCTCATCATGACGTACTCGGTCGCACCAGACGATCGCGCGCGAGAAATGCCACGAGTTCGAGACTGATGTTGAGTGACGTCGCCGTGAGACAACCGAGAAACCGCAGGTCATTCAAGATCGACATGTCGGGTGGGGCTGAGTATCTGCACTGATTTCGTAATCTTGTCGTACGCACGTCGTATGCGACGTCGCGATGAGATTCTATCCGGCGCAGATTGTCTCGCTCGGGCCTCGGGGACAGCCGCTGGGCTGTCTGGGTGCAGCACCCTGGCTCCCGCCAGCGAGAATTTGCTTAAGAAGTAGTGCCGACCCTGGCAATGCTCTCTCGATTGTCGCGCTCCCAGAGCCCGGACGGGGAGGGCGGCTCAGGAATGTGTCGTGCCCGTGGGTGAGTCGGTGGGCTGGGCCCGCGGCCGGGCGCCTTCCCCTGGCTCGGACTTCACCAGCCACAGCCCGGTGAACACGGCGCAGGCCATGGTGACGGCGCCGGCCGCGACAAAGGCGCTGGTGAGACCAGCCTCGAAGGACGCGCCACCGGATTCCCGTGCGCGGACGATGGCTCCGAGCACAGCCACGCCGAGCACCGCGCCGATCTGCCGGGTGGTGCTGCTGATGCCCGAGGCGAGGCCCCCCTCCTGCGGGCTGACCGCCTGGATGGCGGCGCCGGTCAGCGGCGACATGGTCAGGGCGAAGCCGATCCCGACGGTGGTCAGCCGCCACCACACGTTTTCGTAGGCGGTGCCGGCATGCGTGAAGCCCAGCGCCAGCAGCCCTATCCCGGCCAGCGCCAGGCCGACGGTGACCACGATCCGGAATCCGTACCTGGCGGCGAGCCGGCCCGCGAACGGGCTGACCACGACCATGGCGAGAGAGACCGGCAGGGTTTGCAGGCCCGCGCGCAGAATCGAACTGCCCTGGACGTAAACGAAGAATTGGGAGAAGAAGAAGGCTGAACCCATCAAGCCGAATCCCACCACGACCATGGCCGTGTTGGACACCGTGAACAGTCGCTGCCGGAACAGCCGCAACGGCAGCATCGGCGTCGAACGACGTCCTTCGACGGCGACGAAGACGGTGCCCACCACCACAGCGGCGGCGAAGCTGCCGAGGATCACCGGGGAGGTCCAGCCGAGAGAACCGCCCTCGATCAGCCCGTAGGTCAGCGCCCCCACGCCAAGGACCGACAGCACCGTTCCAGGTGTGTCGATCGTCGGTGCGCTGGGGTTACGGGACTCACCCAGGATGCGCAGGCCGGCCAGCAACAGGACCGCGCCGATGGGCGCATTGACGAAAAAGATGGCTGGCCACCCGAAAGCATCCACCAGCAGGCCGCCTGCCACCGGCCCGGCGGCAAGGCCGATTCCGCTGAATCCGGCCCACAGCCCGATCGCCTTTACTCGTTCCTGCGGAACGGGATACGCGGCGACGAGCAGCGCCAGCGAGGCGGGGCTCAGTGCCGCGGCCCCGATGCCCTGCAGCACCCGGCCGGAGATCAGCCAGCCGATCGAGGGCGCGACAGCGCACAGCACGGACGCGATGGTGAACACCGCGACCCCGGCCAGGAACACCCGCTTGCGGCCGAGGCGGTCGGCGAAGACGCCGCCGGACAACAACAGCATGGCGACCAGCAGCACGTAGGCGTCGACGATCCATTGCAGACCGGTCAGCTGGGTGTGTAACCGCTGCTGCATGTCGGGCAACGCCGCACCGACGATGGTGCTGTCGAGCAGCACCATGAACTGCCCCAGACAGGTCACCGTGAGCAACGCCGCCCCGCTCGCCTGCTTCCCTCCTGGCACCGCCGAGCCGGCCTTCGTCACATCGTCGTGTGTGGTCAACGCCGTTCCTTCCCGAGCAAGACGCGAATATTGCCTCAAGATAGTTCGATAATCCCGAATTGTCGAATAGTACGGTATCGTGAAGCCATGCGACCGTTACCCCAGCCCGCGCGCGAGTCATTGACGCTCGCGCCGGTTTTGCACGCGCTCGGCGATCAGGTGCGCCTGGAGTTGGTACGGCGGGCCGTCGCCGATCCCGAGTCGACCTGCGCCGCTCTCGCCGACGGTTTGGCGGTGCCGATGTCGACGCTGTCCAACCACTGGCGGATCCTGCGCGAGGCGGGGCTGATCACCATGACCGTGGACGGCAGGCATCGCCGGATCCGGGTCCGCGCCGACGAGCTGCGTGACCGCTTCCCGGATCTGCTCGACCCGATCCTGCACCTCGCCGCGACGGAGTCAGAGAGCAGTGGCCTGCCGTGACGTCGTCCCTCGACGTCCAGGACGGCCTACGTCAGTCTTGGCCGGACGGGGTTGTGATCATCGTCCTTCCAGTACTGCAACGGCAGTTGGCTGCCGCCCCAGGAGCGACCAGCCGGCGCCGTTCGGCCGGAGTGAGCCCCGCCCATCTCACGCGGCGGCCGTTGACCCGCCCTCCGCGCGAATCGACTTCGGTGACCAGCAGCGCACCCTCGCGGCCTCCCGGACGCCAGTCCGATCCGTCGGTGAACGCCGGCCACTCCAGCCGCAAGTACTGGTGCGGCTCGGCCAGAGCGTCATAGCTGATCCACGTCGTAAGTGGCTTGCCACCTTCAGCCACTCCCTCCGGCACCGGGAACGGAATCGGCAGCTCGGTCCGACGAGCGGGCAACGGCGGAATCTCCGGTTCGAGAACGCCCGCAACCGCAGGCCGGCCGCGACGGCGAGATGCCCGCCGCTGGTTAGGTAAACAGACAAGCTGTCGCAGTTGTCGACGTCCTGAGTTGTTTGCTCAGTCGTGTACGGATGACCGTGCCCAAACGTCCTCGTTCGAACATCGCCTTGCTGGTGAAGCCGGTGAGTCAAACCCCGCGAACGTCCCCTCATGCCGACGTGAGTACGCGCTCCGTGGTCGGGTGGCATCTTCTGGTATCGAGTCGGGGTCCTGCTTGCTCGAGCAGCGATGTGGTGAAGGGGCGGTTCTCGTCATGTGACTGGTGGGAGCATCCGGTCGACGTCGGCGGGTTCTCCGGTTGTTGCGGCTCGGTCGGACGCGTCGGAGAAGGCGGTTTCGTAGGCGAGCAGGGTGTCGACGAAGGTTCGTCGTTGTGCGGGTGTCAGTGGCGAGAGGGCTCGGCGCCAGGCGTGCGCACCGGGTGAGAGCCACTCGGAGATGGCCGGGCGGCTACCGGGGCTGATGTCGACGATGCGCCGGCGCCGGTCGGCCTCGTCCTCACGCCGTTCCAGGACCCCTTTGCGACTCAGGTCACTCACGATCAGGCTCACGGTGGTCGGGGCGACGTCCAGTTTCCCGGCCAGCTGGGAGACGGTCAGCGGACCGTCGAGCAGCAGCAGGGAAAGCAACGAGAGATGCCTGGGGGCCAGGTCGAACGACCGCAGCTGCCCGGGCACCGGCAGTCGCTTGACCCGGCCGACCAGCCGTGGCATCAGCAGCAACAGTTCCCGAACGGCGTCGTCCGTGGCATCGGGCGTTGACATGCTCCAACCTCGCCTACTACCTTTGTTCGCAAAGGTTATTTGCCTTCAAATGTGATTCTGGGGGCATCATGCCGCATCTGACCGTGCACGTCCTTGAAGACGACCTGGTCGGTCGAGAGGCCGAGTTGATCGAGGCACTGACTGACGCGGTCGTCGCGGTGTACGGGGACTGGGCGCGGGACATCGTGGTCGTGCGCTTGATCGGTCTGCCGGCGAGTCGATGGGGCATCGGCGGCAAGCCGGCGCCGTCGCCGGCGCCGAGTGTGTTGTTCGGTATCAAGGAGGCCGCGTTCAGCCGGCCGGACGCGGAGGACATCGTCGCTCGGCTGGTGTCCGGAGTGACCGACGCGATCGTGGCCGTATTCGGTGAATCCGTCCGATCCGGTGTGAATGTCGAACTAGTGGGTTCACCGGCCGGTCGTAGCGGCATCGGCGGTGTTGTGGTCACGTCGTAGACCAGCCACGAGTCGCAAAAAACAGCGCGAGGCGAACGATCCCACGAACCGCGCACTCATGCCGCTGACCGGTCGATCGTGAACGTGGGCTCTATCGCTAACGCGAGGGCGCTTCGGCAGGATGACGGCATGGCAGCGCACAGGTACATGCCAATGCGTGAGCCACGTGTCGCGTCGCGCTGCCAAGTGGGCACTGGCCCTGGCGGGCGCCGCGGTGCTGTTCGGCGGGCTTGCCTGGGCCGCCGGCGGCCCAAACCACCTCCGAGGAGAGCATCGTCCCCACTCATCGGACGGTGCTGGATTTCTTGGTAGCTCTCCGTTTCAAGTGCCTGCCCAGAAATCGGTCAGGATCACTCCGGTGAAGCCGAACAGCGAGACCACTTACCACTGCGGCGCCATCCTGACCAGGACATCAGGGGCCAGGAAGATCAACACTGTGACGCCCGCCAGCTCGTCGCGTGACGCCGCCAGCTCCTGCTCAGCTGCATGGAGCGACGTCCGCGATTGGGCGATGCTGCGCCGGGAGAGCACTCCGCCGGATTTCGTTGCTCAACGGCACACCAGTTGAGCCGACCGGGGCGTCGTCATCCGGACGGTCGTCGCCTGGTTCCCGGGCGTACGAGCAGGAACACATTGATGCCCGCCACCAGCGCCAGCCCCGCGAGTGTCAGCCAGAAGCCCCACCCGGCGGCGACCACTTCGTCCGCTCTGCCCACCACGTCGATGCCCTGTGCCTGGGGAAGGTATTGCGCGGATTCCGCGGTCTCTTCCGCCAGCGACACCCACTGGCTGACCAGCGCGAACTCAGTGACCGCCAACAGCACGGCCGCCACCGACGCGACCACCGCCGTGACAAGCGCCCGCAGGCGCCGAACCTGGATGAGCGCGATCAGCAGACCAAGACTCATGACGACTACCGTTGCGATGCCGAACACTCGCACCACGGACCGTGGCGACGCCTCGCGCGCCATGCCCGCATTCCCCGCGGGAGACAGCTCGAAAATTCCACTGGCCGAGTAGCCGGGATCATCGCCGAGGACCAGATCAGCACCCGTCACCGACACATTGATGGCCCCCGTTTGCCCCGGACGGCTCACAGGCACCGAACACGACGCCGTGGCCATGGGCAGCACCAGGAACAACAACAGCACGAGCAGCAAGCCGGTCGGCCCGGCGTACACCTGAATTCGCTTAACCTCGCCCGACGCGCCTTCCGCCATAGCCATGCAGACGCACGCTAGTGCATGCCCGCACTCCTATCCGCAACTCGGCAGCAACCGGCCAACTCGATGGTCACACCCGCGTGTCGCCCTGGGTGAAGGTGAGCAGCTCGTGCCCGCACCGGATTTCGGTCGAGCTCGGCTCTGCAGCACCTGGCGCTCCGTCGCGTCGCGTGCGAGCACGGCACCAGGCTGGCCTACGAGCTGTCGAACTGCTGGCAGGGCACGCTCAGCTCGTATCTGAATGGCGGGCGGGATCTCATCGGCGGCCGCCGAACGCCGTCGGTAGGCGCGAAACCCAAGCAGGGAAAGAAAAACGCAAGCCGAAGCGGAAGTGATCCGAGCATGTTGCCGACAGATCGGGTCGTGCTGGTCGACCTGGAAAACGTGGTGGGGTTCCGGCCCAAGCGACGAGCCCTGCGCACCCGGATGACCGCGCTGCTCGACGCCGCCGGGCCGTGGCACCACGCCGTCGCCGCCTACGCCTGCATCGAGGACGCCGACGACGCCACCGCCTCCACCCTGGCGGCGCTCGGTGTCGCGCCCCTGCGCGTCACGCCCGGACCCGGCGACCGATTTGTCGCCCAGACGGGCCAGCTCGACGGCACGCTGACGAAACTCAGGCGGGTGTGGTGCAGGCACCAGAACATTCTCCCTGGCGACCGGCGGTCACCTCAGGTGAGGTGTCCGGACAACCGGGGGAAGCTCACAGCGGAGACAGCTGAAACGTTTCGCGTGCCCGGAGGAACTCGATCAGATCGAGGAGGCCACAGCCGCGGTCGAGCATCCGGTCGACCGTGCTCACCCGGGAGTCCATTGTGCCCAGCCTCGTTGTGGGAGAAAGACTTCGAGGTCAGGTACGTCACTGGTCTTCTCGATGCTGATCACCAGGCCATCGCGCCACTGGTCAGGTGGCACGGCGACGGCGGGGCCGGGGATGATGACCGGCGCCGGTCATCGGGTGGTGTTCGGGTGGTGGATGTTGAGGTCGCCGTAGGCCTCGAACACGCTGGACAGGTCGGTGGAGACGCCTCGGAGAACGGTGTTGAGGAAGGCGAGAGTGGCCGCGGTGACGACACGTGAGCTTTCGGTGCGGCCCAGGGAACCGACTATCGACGGCACCGGCGGCAGGTACAGTGGTCCGTCCGTGAACGTGAGGTGGGCCGCGCCGGGGATGGTGAGCCGATAGCTCGTCGCCATACTGCGCTCGAGCACCTCGGTGAGGCGGGGCAAGTAGCGCGGGTCGGTGTCCGGGGTGATGGCCTGGGTGAGCGCGAGCGCGGGCCGGTCCAGGGCGGGCGATACCGGGCCGTGCGGGTAGCCGTCCAGATCGATGACGGCCGTGAACCGGCGGTCCTGCCGGACGGCCTGCAAGGCAGCGGCGCCCCCCAGGGAGTGACCGGCCGCGGCGACCCGGCCGGTGTCCAGGCGTCCGGTCAGCGGGTCGGCGCCGTCAGCCCGGTCCAGATCGGCCAGCCGGGTGAGGACGGAGATGAGGTCTGCGGCCCGCACCGCGGTCCAGCCGGCCGCGAGTTCCTCGTCCCTTTCCCGGTCGCCGCTGGAGACGGTCTCGGTGGTGATCGTCCGGCCGTCGGCGAGGACGACGGCGGCGGAGTCGTACGGGTGGTCGAGGGCGGCGACCACGTAGCCGTGGCTGGCCAGCTCCTCTGCCCACGCCGTGTTCTGGGTGCGAACTCCGCTGGATCCGGGGGAGAACAGCACGATCGGGAACCGTCCTCCTTCACGGGCGACCGGGGCGCCGAAGACCGAACGGGTGCGGGCACGCGGAATGTCGTCCAAGAGAAACCCTGGCAGGCCGGTTGCGCGGGCGAGGGCTTCGGAGACGGTGCGTGCTTCGTCCTCCGTGCGTCCGAGGTACGGGGCCTGCGGTGTGTTAGTGGGACTCTTCTGGGCGGGGTACCAAAGCTGGACCACGACAGTGCGCCGGTCGAGCGGATCGGCGGTGAAGGTCTCGGGGCGGAGCGAGTCGGTCCACTGCAGCATGCGGGTACCGACCGCGAATGCCCCCGAGGGAACGGGGAACACGGGGACGGGAAAGGCCCAGGCGGCCACGGCGCCCGCGGTGATCAGCCCGGCACAGGCCATCGATCCCGGCAAAGCGAGCCACCAGCGGGTCCGTCGTACCGGCCGGCCGGTACGACGTCGCAACGAGGAGGAGAAGGCGAACGGCGCCGCGAGGACGGCGCCTGCCAGTACCGGCAGCATCTGCCAGCGGATCCCCGTCGCGGTCAGCGTGATCGCGGACGCCAGGAGTACCGCCCCCGCCGCGGTCGTGGCACGGGAGCGGGCGGCCGGCGGAAGCCAGCGCGCCATCACCAGCGCGACGGCACCGAGCAAGGCAAGGATTTCCAGGAGGGACAGGTCCAGTCCCGTGATGATCTCGGTCACCCGGCCATCGTCGTTGCCGGGTGGGCACGACCACATCGCTCCCGGGTCGTCAGCACGGGCTACCGGGAGCGCAATCCGCAGCACGTGCTGTGCGACGGGAGTGGCAAGCAAGGTAGGTGGATCGACGGCTCGGTTGCGACCGCAGGAGGTAGTGGAACTCCTCCTCAGGTCGCAATCCGGCCGGACGCGGTCAGACGCCGGGCTCATGTGCGTGGCGGTGCCCGCGGCCTACGATCACCCGGTGCGCTCCGCGAGAACAGCCTTCTGGCCGGTGCAACTGGCGAAATCCGCCTGGCGCCGAGCTTCCCTGCTGCCGCCGGCGGTGCGGAGTTCGCTGCTGCCGTCGCTGCTCCTGCTCAACGTCGTGACCACCCGGCCGCTGCGGGAACTGCCGGTGGCCGTGACCTTGACCGTCGTTCTCCTGCTGCCCCTGATGTGGCGGCACCGGGCTCCACGTACGGTGTTCGCCACCGTGGCGGCCGCGGCCTCGGTCCAGTGGCTACTGGACGTCCAGCTACCGGCGGACATCGCCCTGCTGGTGGCGCTGTACACGGTGGCCGTGCGCGCGGGCCTGCGCGATACCTTGGTGGCCGGGGCAGTTCTGGAGGTCGGGGGGCTGCTGGCTTGCCTGCGCTGGGCCACCGACGGCGCGTTCCTCACCCCGTTCGTCGCGGTCACCGCGATGATCGTCGCGGTTGGTGTCCTCGGTGTGCATGTGCGGATCAACCGTGCCTACCTCGCGGCCGTCGAGGAACGCGCCGTGCGCTTGGAGCGGGACCACGATCAGCAGGCGCGGGTGGCTGTCGCCGAAGAGCGGACCCGGATCACCCGGGAGATGCACGACATCGTCACCCACAACCTGTCGGTCATGGTCGCGCTCACCGACGCCGCCGTCTACGCACAGCACCGGTCGCCCGGCAAGGCGACCACCGCGATGCTCCGGATCTCCGAGACGGGCAGGCAGGCCTTGACCGACATGCGGCGTTCCCTGGGCGTTCTGCGCGCCGGCGAGCCGGACGCGCTGCGCCACCCGTTGCCCGGGATCGCCCAGCTGACGACCCTTGCCGACCAGATGTGCGCCGCCGGACTGCCGACCCGTATCGACATCCACGGCGGTCACGCCCACGTACCCGCCACCGCGCAACTGGCCGTCTACCGCCTGGTCCAGGAAGCCGTGACCAACACCCTCAAGCACACCCCCGCCGGCACTCAGGCGAAGGTCCGGATCGAGTGCTCGACCGAGTCCCTCACCGTGGACGTCACCGACACTGGACCCCGCCCGCCATCCCTCGCCGCCGGCCGGTCCGGCCACGGCATCACCGGCATGCGAGAGCGCGCGGCCGCCTACGGGGGGACGTTGCGGGCCGGGCCGCTCCCGGACGGTGGCTGGGGCGTCCACACCCGCCTGTTCCTCGTCGGCAGCGAGGCGGTGTCCGCGTGACGATCCGCGTCCTGATCGCCGACGACGAAGCGCTGCTCCGCTTGGCCTTCAGCACGGTTCTGGAAGCCCAGCCAGACATGGCGGCGGTCGGCGAAGCCGAAGACGGCGCCCAAGCCATCCGCCTCGCCCGGGAACTGCGTCCCGACATAGTTCTCATGGACGTCCGGATGCCCGGGACCGACGGGATCGAGGCGACCCGGCGGATCGTCAGGAGCTGCCCGCGAACCCGGGTGCTGATCCTCACCACCTTCGACCTCGACGAGTACGCCTTCGCCGGGCTCAAGGCGGGAGCCTCGGGTTTCCTGCTGAAGAACACCCGGCCCGAGGAACTGCTCACCGCGATCCGCCACATTGCCGTGGGCGACGCGGTAATCTCTCCGCGGATCACCCATCGTCTGCTGGTGAAGTTCCGCCCGCACATTCCGGAGGGTGGCACCGAACGCGACGAGCGGCTGAGCCGGCTCAGCGCTCGTGAGCACGAGGTGCTCGTCCAAGTGGGCGCCGGTCTGTCCAACTCCGAAATCGCGGCGACCCTGTACCTCGCGGAGGCGACCGTGAAGTCGCACCTGGGACGGATCCTGCAAAAACTCGAACTCCGCGACCGGATCCAGGCCGTGATCTTCGCCTATGAAAGCCGCCTGATCCACCCCACGTGAGGTCACCGCAACCCCGGCCTCGGTGGGCAGGGGCCGGCTCCGCGAACGACGAGGGTCGGGAATGGGTGCTGGGCAGCGTGGTTTACAACGACGCGGCAGAGGCGCGGAACTCGGACGGCGCGGCGCCGATCGGTTCACGGAAGCTGAAGTCGGGTCAGAACGGCAGATGGCACCCAAAGGAGTGGGGATGCCCTGGTCCTGGGCGGATCGGAGCCTCGCGTCCCCGACGAGGGACCTCCGAACTCACGGTTATGTCTCACGAGGCCCGTGTGCCGTTGGCCGGGTACTACACCTGACCGGCGGCGAAACGGAATTCCGGCGGGGCCAGAATAGGCCCCATCACCGGATCTTCTTTCCGCAGCTCGATTTTCACGGCCGGCGATTCACTCCAGCATTCCAGGACACGCCCGATCCGAGTGCCGACGTCGGCGAACGGTATCGGCGGCAAATAGCCTTGACCCGAGGCCGGGGTATCCATGTCTCCGGAGAGTGGAATACCTGTCTTGGACGATCGGGGGTAGCAGACGACATCGATCGAGGAGACGTCATCGGACGTCGAACACGTCATGGCCGCCATCGTGTCCGACGACATCGGGCGCCCAGCGGCCCGGTCAGCGCCATGTGTGAAGCCTTCGCGACGCAAACGGGCCCGGGCATGGCCCCGGCGTCGACGGCGGCGGCGAGCAGTGGAACACAGCGGGTACGAAACTCGGCGGGAGCGTGCTGGGCGATCAACCACGCCGCATGCGCGGCCGCCGAGCCCACCAGGTCTGTGCCGGACCAGCCGAGACGGTCGAGGACAGCCTCCAGAAAGTCGGTGTTGTCCGCGTCGGCCTCATTCATCCGCTTCCACTGCTACGGCGTGGGAGACCGGGGAACCAGCTTCTGGCGGCGGCCCGGACTATCTCGGCGCGACGCAGCAGTTCATGACGCAGTACCGCCGGCTCAGCCACGCCGATGTCCCTCAGCCATCGGCGACGACTCTCGCCGAGCCGGCTCGCAGCTCGGCTTCGACGATAAGCGTTGCTGGCTCGCCAGATTTCAGAGCGGTCTCGAGGCGTGTGCGGATGTTTCCGAAGCCGTTGCGGCGCAACAGCTCGGACCACATGTCGGGCTCGAGCGACCACCGGAAAATCCATACGGGTTCCTCGGCGAACGCGGCGCCGTACATTCCATGAATTCCGTAGGCTCCGGGAACCGGGGGAGCATGGGAGAACACCAGCTTTCCACCCGGTGCCAGGCGGTCACGGATGAGCGGCAGTAGTACCGCGGAGTCGAGAAACCAGAGCGGCCCCAGGTTCGTGGTAGCCGAGCGTCCGGTGGAAGTGCTGGGCGGCATTGCGTGTGCGTGTCGTGGTCAGTTCCGGTCGTACACAACCCCATTTCCGTGACATGTCCTCGGCGGCGGTCAGCAGCATGCTCGCTACCCCGGTGCGCAGTCGGTGCCGGGCGACCACAAATCCTGGCGCCAGCGCTCAGCGCTCCCCGGCGACGTCGAGGACGTCGTCAACGAGCCGATCAGCGGCGTCCCGGCGCCCGAGCCCGAGCGCACACTCGGCCATGGCGTTGCGCCGCTGCGGATCATTCAGCAGCGGCGCCACCGCGTCCCGCAGGTCCGCCGCGTTGACGACGTTGCCGAGCAGCGCGGCCCCCTCGCCGAGCATAGTTGTCCACTCAGGACCGTCGATGGGGTCATGCCGACGAAGACGGCGTCAGCGTGGAAGCGGACGGGGTGGAAGTGGCCGTGGTCCTGGTCGTGCATCAGGTCAGCACCGTAGCCGCGTGCTCGGCTTCGAGAGCGGCGAAGCGTTCGTCGGCGTGCCTGACGTTGTCTCGTGCCGCAGTGAGTTTGTTCTGCAGCTCGGTGTTCTCGTTTGTCAGCACGCGAACTTGTTTCCTCAGGTGGCTGTTGTCATTGACGACGCGAGTGGGTCAGGCGTCTTCGAAGGCGGCCGTGATGGCGTGTGTGCACTGGCGTGGTATGTCGTCGTCCGGGGTGAGGATGTTGCCGGTGATGGTGATCGGCGGGAGCAGCGGCAGAGAGCGGACGCGCGTGGAGCCGATGGCGGCTACCTCGGTGGCGGGCATCAGCGCCCAACTCCCCGGATCCGAGCCGACTTCCACGATGGTGTCCTGTGCGGTGCCCACCGGTCGGCCGAAGCGGGTGCCAGTGCTGCCCAGCGCCGCGGTGACGGCTTCGTGCAGTGGCGGGTCCGAAGGGGCTCGCAGCACGTGATCGGCCAGTTCGGCGACGGTGACGCTGCCGCGCTCCGCGACCGGGTGCCGGGCGGAGACCACCGCGTGCAGCGGCTCCGACCACACCGGCAGCACCCGCACCCCGGGCGCCGACACCGGGCCCCGCACCAGCGCCAGATCCAGTTCGCCGCGCCGCAGGGCGTGGACACGCTCGATCACCGGAAGGTCCACCAGCACCAGGTCGAACCCCGGGTTCAGCTCGCGCAGCGCATCGATGCCGCGTTCGAGCCGGGCGGTGAGGCCGGCCGCGGTGCCGATCCGCACGAGGTCGCTCGGCTCGTGCACCACCGCGCGCACGTGTTCGGCCGCGGCGAGGGTTTCCCTGGCGGCGGCGAGCACGCGACGCCCGGACTCGGTCAGCCGGACCGTGCGCGAAGTGCGGTCGAACAGCCGCGTGCCCAGCTCCCGTTCGAGCCGGGCGACCTGCTGGCTGACCGCGGGCTGCACGATCCTCAGCCGTTCGGCCGCGCGCCCGAAGTGCAGTTCCTCGGCGACCGCGACGAAGTACCGCAACGCCCGCAGCTCCATCATCCCTCCCCATCGATCACCACATGTTATCGCTGCACGGGCGAAGTGGATCTCGCTCGACCGCGGGTTTCACGCTGGACTGGGCGTATGCGGATCGGACAACTCCTCGTCACCTCCGGCGCGTTCACCGCCGCCGACCTCACCGCGGAAGCCGCGAAGGCCAAGGCCCGCGGTTACCACAGCGCGTGGACCAATCAGCAGCCCGGCGGCTGGGACCCCATCGCCGTGCTGGCCGCCATGCCGGACTCCCCGCCGGAACTGGGCACCGCGGTGGTGCCGACCTACCCGCGCCACCCGGTGGTGATGGCCACCGAGGCGCTGACCGCGCAGGCGCTCACCGGCGGCAGGTTCACCCTGGGGATTGGCCCCAGCCACGAATGGGTGATGACCGGCCAGTTCGGACTGCCCTACGAGGCGCCCGCACGTCACACCCGTGAGTACCTGGAGGTCCTGCGCCCGCTGCTGCGTGGTGAGCATGTCAAGTACTCGGGCCGGTTCTTCACCATCGACACGCAACTGGCGATCACCGCACCCGAGCCGCCGGTGCTGGTCGCCGCGCTCGGCCCGCGCATGCTGGAGGTGACCCGCGAACTGGCTGACGGCACCATCGGCCTGTGGCTCCAGCCGCGCCTGGTCGCCGACTACCTGGTGCCGCGGCTCGGTGACGGTGCACGAGTGGTGATGTCGGTGCCCGTTTCGGTCACCACCGATCCCGACGGCGTGCGCGAGAACTTCGCCCGTGACCTCGCCATCGTCAACGAGTTGCCCGCCTATCGCGCGGCACTCGATCGCGGCGGGCTGTCCGGACCGGGGGACACGGTGGTCGCCGGGGACGAGGAGGCCGTGGCCGCCGAACTGCGCCGGTACGCCGACGCGGGTGTGACCGATTTGATCGCCGCTCCGGCGGGCGATCCGCAGGAGCGGCAACGAGCACTGGACCTGGTGCCCGAGGTGTTCCCCGGGTAGCGGCCCCGATACATCGGTATCCACGCACCTGGTGCTCAACTCGCCGGGGACCTCTTGCGGCCGCGCGCCCTGTGTCGCCACCATCTCCGCGAAATCTCCAGTGGTGGCAAGACCACCGAGTTCGACACCAAGCCAGACGGTCGTCGTGCCGCCGGTCGTGGTCACCAGCGCGGCATGAAGGTGGAAGAGGTCCACGGCAACGGGTGGCCGGCGCGGTGGTGTCCAGATGTCCTTGACGCTGGCTGGAGTTCCGCCATGGGCTATACGGCACACGTCCTTCGAGTGATGATCGCGACTTCCGATCACCGAGGCGCGTGATGCGTGCAACGCGAATGGGTCCGGATGCAGACGAGAGGCATGCCGTTCGAATGACCCACTCCGATTGGCTTCCGGGCAGCCTGACTGTCCACTCGGAATTTCTGGGCCGTTTCCGGCAACCGGTCCTGACCGGCACGAACGGCCGGTACGGCGGAGGGGGTGCTTCAAGCTCGCACGTGAGCCTGAACGTTCCCTCCGGGACCCGCCTGGCGGGCTGGTCGTGCCACCCATCGCCGGCCGGTTTCGGGGAGGGTGGAGATCGGGTCGTAGTCGGGGTAGCGCTGTTGCAGGGCTTCGTCGGCGTTGGCGACGTTGTCCCTGTCTACGCTGGTCAGGTAGTTCTTGGTCCAGTAGGGATGCCGAGTTCGCGATCGTGGTCGGCGAGCTGGTGGACCCGGCGCTTCCCGACGTAGGGCAGACAATGGGCGGGGTGGCGTAGCCGGGCAGATGCCGTCGACTGGCCCGGCCGTGATCCTGGCGGACGACGTCCGGCCGCCCGATCTGATGGAGCACCTGGATCGGCATCGGCTCGGTGTGCGTGATCTCGTCGTCGAACGGGGTGCTGTGTTGTTTCGCGGATTCGAGGTCGGGTCGGCGGCGCGGTTCCACGCCGTCGCTCGCGCCTTCATGCCCGAGCTTGTCTCCTATGTGCACGGAAACTCTCCTCGGCGCCGGGTGACCGACCGGGTGTACACCTCGACCGAATATCCGAGTGAGTACCCCATCACGTTGCACAACGAATTGTCCTACACCAAGTCTCCACCTTCTTACCTCATGTTCTGCTGCCTCGTTCCCGCCGCCGTCGGCGGGGAAACCCTCATGGCGGACGGACGACGTCTACTCGAGGAGGTGACCAGGCAGGTGAGAACCTGTTTCCTGGCACGAACCATCAGGTACACGCAGAACCTGCCCGATGGTGCCGGGTTCGGGAAGTCGTGGCAGGACACCTTCGAGACGGAAGACGCCGAACAGGTTATGCGACTCCTGCGAGAAGGCGGGGCCGAGTTCGTGTGGAAGCCCGACGGGGGTTGCGGGTGACGCATATCCGGAACGCCGTCGCGGCGCATCCGGTCACCGGGGAGCCGGTCTGGTTCAACTAGGCCGACCAGTGGCACTGGTCCAATTTGGACGAATCCAGCCGGGCGGCGATGTTGAATGTGTTCGCAGAGGACGATCTGCCCATCAACGCGTCGTTCGGGGACGGGAGTGCCATCGATCCCGCGGATCTGGACGGGATCCGCCGCGTCTGCCACGAGCTGGCCCGGCCGGTTCGCTGGCAGCCCGGTGACGTCCTCGTCATCGACAACTGGCTCACGATGCACGGCCGGGCCGCCTATACCGGCCCACGGCAGGTGCTCGTCGCGATGGCGTGACTCAGGACGTGGTCGGCGACAGCCTGGCACACGCTGTTGTCGGCTCATGGCGGACTGGAAAGTTCACCGAATTCGCGATGAAGCACGTGTCGTGCGCCTGCTTGTGCAACCCCTCGGCCCGCTCGATCGCAGCTGCGTCGGCGACGGTTACCACCGGCCGCAGCACGACCTCGGTGAACCGGCCGCCGTTGCCTGGCGTTTCCCGCATCACACCGCTGGCGGCGTCGATGTAGCCGGTCACCCCGATGCCGGCCTGAGCGCACAATGCCAGGAAAGTGAGCATGTGGCACTCCGACAGAGAGGCGACCAGCAACTCCTCCGGATTCCACCGCTCGGGCGTGCCACGGAACGAAGGGTCGGCGCTGCCTTTCAACACCGGCTTGCCCTCCGCCACCACGTCATGGCCCCGCTCGTAATCGCGGTAGCCAGCCCCGGTGTCGCCGGTCCAGCGCACTGTGACCCGATAGTCGTGTTGCCTGCTCACGCTTTTTCTCCTTGCTTGGTAAGAACGGACATCGTGGAGAGGACGTGTTCACGGGCGTGAGCGGCAGCCTGCTGCGGATCACCGGCCGTGATCGCTTCGATCAACCAACGGTGCTCGTCGTCTACACGGACCGGCCTGGCAGGCGAGGTCAGCGAGGCTCGTGTTGAAATGGTGATCTGATCCCAGATTCGGTCCAGAACCGCTGACGCTGTCGGGTTGTCCGCGAGCGTCGCGATGCACTGATGGAACGCCTGATTGTGTCGGACACCTGCGGCCAGGTCTCCGCGTTGTGTGGCTTGACCAGCCAGATCAGCGTGTTCGACGAGCCGGAGAAGGCTCGCTGGAGACAGCTCACCGTCCCGCTGCCGGCATGCGGCCAACTCCGCGGTCAACTCCTCCATGCAGGCGCGCACGAGGTAGGCGTCCCGCAGTGCCTTGGCGTCCAGCTCAACCACGGTGACACCGCGCCGCGCGGCCTGCACCAGGCCGTCACTCTCCAGTCGCCGCAACGCTTCCCGAACTGGCGTGCGGCTGACGCCGAGCCGTTCGCACAGCTCCACTTCGGCGACCGGCTGCCCGGCGGGATACGTGCCCAGCACGATCAAATGACGGACCGCCTCGTAAACGTCCATGCATGCAATGTATACAACCTATCCGTCGAAGGGAAGCGGTGTTGTCGGCTCGAACGAGCCGGCCGTCCTGTGCCGGCCCTCTCGCCCGCGGCCGGTGTAGGTGGCCCGGATCCACTAGCGGTTCTCGGACGGGAAACCGGTGAGCGGCCTGGGAGGAATCCGATACTGAGCGAGGAACTGGTCGCCGCCTCTGGCGGGTACCCGAGTCCGGCAGCGCCGCCGCGTCCTCTGTGGGGAATATTGCCAGGCTGGACAGAAGCTTGTTCGGACAGCGGCGCGGAGTGCGGAGATGGCAGCGCTGCCGGCGTGCCGCGACGATCTCACTTGAAATGGTGTGGTCTCGGCGGTGGGCGGTTGAGCCTGGAGCAGCCGTAGTTGCGTGGTGGCTTTGAGCCCGGCACCTGAATACAACGGCGCCGGGCGAGGTATCACTGCGATATGAACTCGTGTCCCGGTCTGGCCAGACCGGCGGTGATGCGATTTCGAATCTGCGTAATGTTGCTTCGCGTATCGCTCCAGCCGCTTGTGCGCCACGCCAATAGGGGCGTGCTCGATGACACGTCCGCATCGTGCAAAGCGCGGCATAACCGCTGGTCAGGTCGTGTTTGAGTCGCTCGGTCTGCATAATTTTCTTTCCGTCCGAGGCGGGGAACGGGGTTTACCCAGTCGTGCTGCAGGCTGTGCTGCGGTGCCGTTGAAGCGGACCGGCGTGCCGCGAATGACTGGTCAATCGCCATTCTGGCGGCTAGCTTGCTTATCTTGATGCTGCGAGTTTCTGGCGGCTAGCCATCTTTCCCCATGGCAATGTGTCGAGGTGAGCATGGTTGAGCTTCGCGTCCTGCTGACACGTCATTGCCATCCCTCTATCCGACGACCCCCCCAGGAGTGATACATGTCCACGATGTTCGCAGCCCTTGCCGACCGCATGGTGACTCTGGTCCTCCCGAAGGTTCGAGCGGGGGCGTGTCCCTGCGGTGACAGCTATGTGCGGACGTGCCCGTCCATGCCGTGTAACCCGGCTACCGGAATGCGGATGCTTCAGCAGTGCTGGACCAGCTGCAACTGTCAGACCACGACCTGCAGCAGCACGTGTTTCTCGTCCGGCAGCTTCTGCTAGGCATGCGATGACCGCCGTGCCGATCGGGGCCACCGCACTACTTGCCGTCGTATTCGGCACGTCGGTGATCACGAGAACTCGGAGTTCCGCCACCCGTCGCGCATTCGTCGCGTCGTTGCGGCAGTGGCGCGTGTTGCCGGAACCTCTTGTGGTTCCCGTGGCATTCGTTGTCACTGCCGCCGAGTGTGTCGTCGTCCTCTGCCTGATGTTCACAACAGCCACCAGTGCCATGGGGCGATCAGGGGTGGTCGGCACCATCGCCCTGACGGGCAGCGTGGTCCTGCTTACAGGATTCACCGGGGGGATGGCGTTGTCGATGCGACGCGGAACGGGTGGGTCCTGCCGCTGTTTCGGCGACGAGGAGCGGCCGTTGCGTCTCCGGCACCTGATCCGTAATGGCGTGCTGATCGTGGTGGCGCTGGCGGGCTTGGTCGGGACATCGGGGATGTCATCCGGCGACGGCCTGCTTGCCGCCGGCGTCGGTGCCCTGGGCGGCTTGGTCGCTGTGCACCTCGACAACCTAGTCGACCTGTTCGTCACCAGCCCGACGGTCGGGCGCTCATCTTCGGAGAACTGACATGCCCTACCTCACCGCTGGCCTGATTCTCGTCGGGCTGATCGGAGTGACGAACCTGTTGTTCACCTTCGGTGTCATCCGGCGACTGCGGGAGCACACGACACTGCTTGCGCGCGGTGTCGGCAGTGAACCGATGCTCGTGATGCGCGCCGCGGGCGAATTCACCGATGACTTCACCGTTACCACTGTGGATGGTGACCAGGTCGGGCGTGATCTCGTCACCAAGCGAACACTGGTGGGATTCTTCACGCCGACCTGCCCATCCTGCCGGGAACAGCTGCCGGACTTCACTGCCTTCGCGGAGGGATGGTCGGGTGGTCGGCGACAAGTGCTGGCGGTCGTCGTGTCGAGCGACGATGCAGCGGCCGTGCCGATCGTCGAGGCGCTCATGCCGGTCGCACGTGTCGTGCGAGAAGACGATGGTGGCGTGCTGACGTCCGCGTTCGGCGTGCGGGGATTCCCCGCTTTCGCCGTGCTGGACGCCGGTGGGGCGTTGCACGTCAGTGGAAGCGCTCTTGCCGCTGTCTCCGACGTGGCGAACACGGCCACCGCGTGACCTCCGAGCCGCCCGAGGGAGGCCTGCGGAGGCTGACGCGTGCGCTGAGGTTCACCGTCAGTGCCGCGCCGGGCTGGCTGAGCGCGCATCTCGTCACGACAGTCGCAGCGGCCACATTCCCTGTCGTCTCGGTCGTGCTTCTCAAAACAGTCCTCGACCGGATCCAGGCGGGTAACGAGCTTGTCTGGCCTGTCGCTGGGCTTGTGCTGGCGGGTTTGGGGACCGCGGTCATACCGCTGTTCGGGCGCTACGTCCGCGGGCAGTTCGACCGGCAGCTCAGCCGCACCGCGCAAGCGGCTTTGTATGTCGCTACCGATCGGCTCGCCGGACTCCGCAGACTGGAGGACCCCCGGTTCCGCGACCACCTGCACCTCGCGCAGTTGTCGGGTGGCTCCGCACCGGGTGCTGTGGTCAATAGCTCGGTCACGGTAGTCAGCACCTGCGTTACCCTCGGGGGATTCCTCGCGGTGTTGTCAGCCGTGAATCCCGGGATGGCGTTCGTCGCGCTGCTCAGCGTGGTACCGGCGATGATTGCGGAACTGACGCTATCCCGTTCCCGCAGTCAGACCGAATGGCAGCTCAGCCCCCGACAGCGCAAGGAGTTCTTCTACGCCGACTTGCTCACGAATTTGCCGGCGGCCAAAGAGCTGCGCCTGCTCGGGCTGGGAAGCCTTTTCCGGAAGCGAATGCTCAGCGAACTGAGCGTGATCGACAGTGCCGCTCGCAGGCTTGACGGCCGAGAATTACGCATCCAGCTGACGCTGGGGGCGCTGTCGGCGGCCACCGCTGGGGCGGGGCTCTGGTGGGCAGTGGGCGCGGCGGTAGCCGGCAAGCTCTCGATCGGCGACGTGTCAGCGTTCGTCGCGGCACTCGCCGGACTCCAAGCGGGTTTGTCCACCGTGGTCGGCGGCCTGGTCGACGCGCACCATGCCCTCCTGGTCTACAGGCACTACCTCGCCATTGTCGACGCGGAACCAGACTTGCCACTGGCCCCTGATCCTCGCCCACTGCCGCGACTGCGGCACAGTATCGAGGTGCGCGATGTCTGGTTCCGCTACGGGGAGAACACCGACTGGGTGCTTCGCGGGATGAACCTGGTGCTGCGCCACGGCACCGCAACGGCACTCGTCGGTCTCAACGGCGCGGGAAAGAGCACGTTGGTGAAGCTGTTGTGTCGCTTCTACGATCCAGATCGGGGCCGTATCCTGTGGGACGGTGTAGATATCCGTGAGTTCCGGCCAGAGGACCTGCGGGCCCGGCTCAGTGTCGTCTTCCAGGACTACGTGAGCTACGAATTGACGGCGGGGGAGAACATCGGTGTCGGCGACCTCGCCCTGCTCGCCGATGATGCCGCCATCCACTCCGCAGCAGGCCGCGCGGGTGTCGACTCGATGATCGAGGCCCTGCCGCGCGGCTACCGCACGTTGCTGTCCAGATCATTTGCCGACCCGGAGGCTGATGCCGATGCCAGCCACGTGAGTACGGGCACCGACGGAGTGCTGCTGTCCGGTGGCCAGTGGCAGCGGATCGCGCTCGCGCGCGCGTATCTCCGCGGTGACCGGGACTTGCTCATTCTGGACGAGCCGAGTTCCGGCCTTGATGCTCTCGCTGAGCACGAGATCCACCGGAGCCTGCGGACCTATCGCACGGGCGCGACGAGCGTTCTGATTTCCCATCGTCTCGGGACTGTGCGCGATGCGGACCACATCGTGGTGCTCGCGGACGGTCACATCGTCGAACAAGGCACTCACGACAGCCTACGAACTGGTGGTGGTGTCTACGCACGACTGTTCCAGCTTCAGGCCGAAGGCTACCGGGGGGCGCTGCCATGAGGACGTTCGTGCTCGTCTCTACGCTACTGCTGCTGGTGCTGCGCAGGACCTTCATAGTGGTCACTGTCGAGGGCGACAGCATGCGACCTACGTACCCTCCAGGCCAGCGTCTTCTGGTGCGCCGCTGCCGCACCGTGACCAGAGGCCGGGTCGCGGTGATAGCCATGCCCGATCCGCAGGTACCAGGTGACCCGGCATGGCTGGTCAAACGCGTCGCCGCCGTCAGCGGCGACCCCGTGCCCCCACAGGTGTACCCGACCACCGATGCCACGGTACCCCCGCGGCAGCTGCTTCTGCTCGGGGACAACACCAGGCTCAGTTTCGACTCACGACGTATTGGCTATTTTCCGGTGACCGCCCTCCTGGGCGTCGTCGTCTACCCACTCGGCACGGTGACCAGGTATGGCTCCGGCGTTAAGCAGCACACGCATGGGTTCGACCTAGGGCGTGTTTCAATGGCGTAGCCATTCGTTGATGGCTGCGATGTGGATGGTTGCTTCGTAGCGGACGGCGAGTTTGTCGAATCGTGTGGCCACGCTTCGGTTGCGTTTGAGCCGGTTGATGCCGCACTCGACCGCATGCCGCTGCTTGTGGATCTGTGGGTCGAACACTGGTGGCCGGCCACCAGCCCGGCCGCGGTTGCGGCGATGCCGGACCTGGTCAGAGGGTTGCGGGATCGTGCACGCGATCCCGCGCCGCCGCAGATAGGCCCGGTTCGCGCGGGAACTGTAGGCCTTGTCCGCCAGGACACGATCCGGCCGGGTCCGGGCTCGCCCACCATCAGCACGCGCGACCCGGACCCTGGCCAGCACCGCCTCGAACTGCGGCGAATCACCACATTGACCGGCGGTCACCGGCAACGACAACGGTTTCTGGTTTTGCTCGGTGGCCAGATGCGGCTTGGTCGTCCAGCCTCCCCGCGACCGGCCCAACGCGTGGTCGGCGGGTTCGGGCTCGCCGATACCACCTGGCGGTTCTTTCTGCAGTTCGCTGTCGATGCGGGCTCCTGCTGCGTGCTGGTGCGCCCGGTTGATCGTGGAATCCACGCTCACCTCCCGGGTGATCAGCCCGGCGGCGTCGGCCCGGGTCTGCAGCGCCGCCAAGATCAGCGCCCGCACACCAGCACGCTGCCAGCGCCGGAAAAGGCCATAGACGGTTTGCCGGCAGCCATACATCGGTGGGACGTCACGCCACGGGGAACCGACACGAACCCGCCAGCGGATACCGTCCAAGAGCTGGCGTTTGGTCCACAAGGGTGGGCGGCCGGGTTTCTTACCGACGGGCAGCAGCGGCTCCAGGATCGCCCACTGCGCGTCGGTCAGGTCGGCTCGCCCCGTCGCCGCTAGGCTGGACACGAGGTCTCCGGTGTTCTGGATCAGCTTGGTCGTTGATCGGTCTACCGGAGACCTCGTCTATGCGATCTATGACACGCCATGCTGACAACGCAACTCAAGAACATCCCTGGTCAGCACATCGAAAACAGGCCCTAGCGGTGGCGGCTGGCCCGGCTGACCGTCAACTACCGCACCCCGGCGGAGATCATGGCCGCCACCGAGGACCTGCTCAGCGCGCGTCACCCGGGGTCGCGGCCTCTCCGGTCGGTCCGCTCGACCGGGGAGCGGCCGTGGCGGTCGCGCACCACGGCCGCCGAGCTGGCCGACGTCGTCGCTCGCCTCGTCGCGCGCCACGACGAGGGCAGCCTGGCGGTGATCGCGCCGCCGGTGCACCGGGATCGGCTCGCGGTGGCGCTGCCGGCCACGGTCCCGCCGGACCTCACGGAGCCGGTCGTCCTGCTCACTCCCGGCGAGGCCAAGGGAGTGGAGTTCGACTCGGTGCTGATCGTCGACCCGGCGGCGGTCATGGCCGCCGGACCCTTGGGCCACAACGATCTCTATGTGGCGATGACCCGCGCGACACGGCGGCTCGGCGTGGTACACCCCGGCCCGTGCCCGGCGGAACTGGCCCGGATCCCCGTATGTCCCGGTGAAGGGAACACCCACCCGTAGCAAGAGAAGTTCACGGAAGTGGTGTTTCATCGGGATTTCATCGACGGTCGATACCGTCGCCGAGATCGATACTCGCCCGGATGCGCTATCTGGTCACGGTTGTCCGCTGCGTGCTTCGCTCCCGCATCACCGTTCGATCCCGTGCGCGACGGTCATTGTCGCCGGACGGGACCATTTGGCCTAATTCATCGATCCAAAGGGGGTCGGGGGCATGGCTGCCTTCGCATGGACTCGTCCGGTTCGTCAGCACCGCCGGGCCGTGGTGGTCGCGCTGATCTTGGCGTTGGTGGCGGTGACGGTCCCGGGCGCGGCACCGCCTTCGGTGCGCTGGGCGGCGCAAGGATCGGGCGCGGATGGAGCAGTCGCGGCGCCGGAACATCCGGAGGGGACGTCCTTCGATCCGAACCAGATCAAGGACATCAAGGCGGCCGATCCGGGGGCCGGGGTGAACCTGATCGGACTGCCGTCGGCGAACAACCGGGGCGACGCGCGATTGTCCTACCCGCTGGAAGTCCCCCAAGGGCGGGCAGGTCTGGAGCCGAAGCTGTCGGTGGCCTACAACTCCTCGGGGGCGAACGGCTGGCTGGGTGTGGGGTGGGACGTCGCCCTGCCGTCCATCACGGTGGACACCCGGTGGGGTGTGCCGAGGTATGACGCGGGGTTGGAGACCGAGACCTATCTGCTGAACGGTGAGCAGCTCACCCCGGTGGCCCATCGGGGTGAGCTGCAGGCCCGGACTGCGGAAAAGGTCTTCCACGTCCGGGCGGAGAGCCGGTTCGACCGGATCGTCCGGCACGGGGACAGACCGGCGGGCTATTGGTGGGAGGTCACCGACAAGGCGGGCACCCGCATGGTGTTCGGCGGGGCACCCGATACGACGCTCGCCGACAAGGCGGGCAGCATCGCCACCTGGGCGGTCCGCGAAGTCCGTGACACCAACGACAATGTCATGCGTTACCGGTATGCGAGGGTGGACGACGGCGGTACCGAGAAGTCGACGGTGCCGGGCAGCAATCTGTATCCGCAGCGGATCACCTACACCGGCCACGGCGACGTCGAGGGCAAGTACTCGGTGACGTTCCTGCGTGACCGGGACCGGGGCGAACCCCGTCGCGGTGATGTGCAGATCGATGCCCGGGGCGGCTTCAAGAAGGTGACCGCGGACCTGCTGCGCCGGGTGGAGGTCAAGCTGGACGACCAGCTGGTGCGCGCTTACGAGCTGAACTACCGGGCAGGCGCGTTCGCGAAGACGTTGCTGGCGTCGGTGTCTCAGTTCGGTGAGGACAACAAGCTGTTCAACACCCACTCGTTCGACTACTTCGACGATGTCCGGGACAAGGACGGCAACTACACCGGGTTCGGGAAGGCGGCGGGTTGGTCGGTCCCGGATGACGATCTGGGCGTGAACATCCGTGAAGGTGAGGCGAGTGCGATCTCGGCGAGCACTTCCGTCGGGTTCGGTGCGCACTTGTTCGCTGGCTACAACGTGCAGGGGTGGCCGGTCAAGCAGGGTGGCGTCGGGCTGAAGGTCGGGTTCAACGCCGTCCAGTCCGATGGCCTGTCGGCGCTGGTGGACGTGAACGGTGACAACCTGCCGGACAAGGTGTTCCGCAAGAACAACGACGTGTATTACCGCCCCAATTCGAGCACTCCGGGGGGTGAGCCGAAGTTCGGTGACCCGCCGGTCAGGTTGCGCGACCTCCCGGGGATCTCGACCGAGCGGACGTTGTCGGGCACGATCGGTGTCGAGGCGTTCGTCCTCGCTGTAGCCGCGCAGCTGGACTTCGTGGGGACCACGACCACGTCGGATCGGTTCTTCAGCGACGTCAATGGTGACGGCATCACGGACCTGGTCGACAACGGTGGCGTGTTGTTCGGCTACCTGGATGCCAACGGGCAGCCCGCCTACAGCGCGGACTCCACCCGCACCCCGGTGCCCGTCGGCGGTGGAGCGGTGACCGGCGAGATCGTCGGTGACCAGACCGCGCAGTTCAACCAGCAGGTCGACAACTCGCCGCTGCTGGACTCGGTGCGCCGGTGGGTCGCGCCGTTCGACGGCACCGTCCGCGTCGACGGCCGGGTGCAACTGACCGTGGACCCCTCGCCCGCGCGCGCCGCGTACACCAAAGCCGACGGTGTGCGGGTCACCATCCAGGCCAAGGACACCGAACTCTGGGCGCAACGGATCGGCCCGGACGACCACACCGAGTTCACCCCGGCCAATGTGTCGGCCATCGCGGTGAAGAAGGGCGACGCGCTCTACTTTCGCACGCAGTCCATTCTGGACGGCAAGTACGACACGGTGGCGTGGGATCCGGCGATCAGCTACACCGACCTGGCGGCGGGCACGGACGTGAACGGGCTGGCGAGCACCGTGTTCCGTGCGTCGGCGGACTTCACGCTCGGCGGCCGTTCGTCGCAGGTGATGGTGCCGGTGACCGGCAAGCTTCAGCTGACCGGCGATGTGGTCAAGAGCAAGGTGACCTCGGACGACGTGACCGTGGTGATCACGAAGGGCAACGGGGTGCACGCTCCGGCGGAGGTGCTCCGCAAGGTTCTGCCTGCTGCGTCGACCGGGACCACCAAGATCGACATGAGCCTCCCGGTCAGCCAGTTCGAGAAGATGTCATGGCACATCAGAACCGACTCCCCGATCGACGTTTCCGCGGTGTCCTGGGTACCGAAGGCGCACTACACGGAGGCGCCGGGGGTGGAGTCGCTGGTCGACGACAAGGGCCAGCCGACCCTGGTGATCAGCCCGCCGTTCGACGTGGACATGTACCCCGCCGACACCCTCACCACGCCGCAGCAGACCTACAAGGTGACCAAGACCGGCAAGCTGCGGGTCCGGCCGGGCGTGAAACTCGACTTCGGCTTGACCGCAGGGAGCAAGATCGCGTTCACCGTCAAGAAACGCGGCGGGCAGCTGCTGGGCAAGCGGGTCGTCGACATCGTCAACGGGCAGTACGGCTCGCCCGGCCAGGACCTCGACGTGGTCGTCCCGGTCACCGAAGGCGACGAGCTGTATTTCGACCACTCCACAACGGATCCCAACCTGTTCGGCTTGGTCGCCGAACAGTCCGCGAAGGTCACCTACGACCTCTCGTCCCCATGGCCGACGTTCAGCCCGGCGCCGAGCGCGATGCACGGCTCCGCTCAGCAGGGTGCGTTCCCGCAGCCCTACCGCGGCTGGGGCGTGATCGGCTACCAGGCCAACCGCGACCGCGCCACCCAGCCCATCAAACAGGCCGAACTCGCGATCGACCAGAGCTTCAAGGACGCCCTTCCCCGGGAACCCAAGAAAGCCGACATCGCGGGGTTCGCCGCGAACCCGCGGATCCCCATGCCCCGGCTCGCGATCTTCGCTCCGAACCCGGCCAAGGGCGGCTGGGCCGCGCAGGACGAGTCGTCCTGGTTCACCGCCACCATGGCCACCAGTTCCCGGCTCGGCGCGGACACCATCGACGTGGTCACCGATGCCGATGTCGCAGGCGACCGCACGGTGATGCGCCGTGGGGTCACCGGTCAGGTGTCCGGCACGCTGTCCGCTGGTCCGTTCGGGGGCA
This sequence comes from Amycolatopsis sp. QT-25, assembly GCF_029369745.1. Classification (NCBI taxonomy): domain Bacteria; kingdom Bacillati; phylum Actinomycetota; class Actinomycetes; order Pseudonocardiales; family Pseudonocardiaceae; genus Amycolatopsis; species Amycolatopsis sp. QT-25. Next base: position 4,462,532 of record NZ_CP120210.1, on the reverse strand, counting down.
CCGTCGTCGGTGGCATCACCGCCGGGTCGGTGGACTACGTCGACCTCAACGGTGACCGGTTCCCGGATGTGGTCGGCGCCAAGGAGATCCAGTTCACGGACATGAACGGCGCGCTCGGCTCCCGACGGGGGACGCTCGGCGGCAACGTCCGCGAAACCGACAACCTGTCCGGCAACGTGTCGTACTCCGCGGGCAGCGAGGCCGCGACACTGGCCAGCGCACTGGGCCTGGCCGCGCCCGAAGCCGGCAGCAGCAACAACACCGCCACCAACGGCCCGGTCCAACCGGCGCTGGGGATCGGTGGCAGCCTCGGCGGTGGTGAGTCCGATACCCGGGTCGACCTCATCGACATCAACGGTGACGGCCTTCCGGACAAGGTCTTCGCCAACGGCGACGCCCAGCTCAACCTCGGCTATAGCTTCGCTGCCAGGGAACCCTGGTCAGCGGGACCGATCAACGACGCCTCCACTCGCAACCTCGGCGTCAACCTCGGGTTCAACGTCGACAACTACGGCTTCGCGGGTGGTCTCTCCGCCGAACTCGGCACCTCTTTCACCAACGCGAGCATGCTCGACGTCAACGGCGACGGTCTCACCGACCGCGTCTTCACCGATGGCGCCAATCCGATCAAGGTGGCCATCAACACCGGCACCGGCTTCACCGCTCCCACTCCGTTCCGCGGCAGCTTCGCCGACATCGCCGTGGACAAGAACGCCACTCTCGGCGCGGGCGTCTACTTCACATTCCCTGTCCCCACTCCGGTCGGCACGTTCGTGTTCAACCCCGGCGCCAATGTCTCCACCGGCATCGGCCGTGCCGAGATCGGCCTGCGTGACGTCAACGGCGACGGCCTCGCCGACCACGTCAAATCCACCCGCGACAACGAGCTGATGGTCGCGGCCAACCAGACCGGCCGGACGAACCTGCTCCGTGCGATGACCCGTCCGATGGGCGGACGGGTCGAGCTGGACTACACCCGCACCGGCAACACCCAAGCCATGCCCGAATCCCGATGGGTGCTCTCCCGCACCGCTGTGTCCGACGGCCATCGCGGAGACGGAGCCGACACCCAGCTCGCCACCTACCGCTACGAACAGGGCGCATACGACCGGCTCGAACGCGAATTCCGCGGCTTCGGCAAGGTCGTCACCGAACAGCGCGACCCTGGCGCGGCCGACGCGCTGTACCGCTCGACCACCGACGAGTACCGTACCGACAGCCTGTACACGACCGGCTTGGTCGCCCGCACCCTGACCGCCGACAACGCCGGGCGGCCGCTCACTGAAACCGTCAACAGCTATCAGCTCCGCGACACCGCGCCGGGCAGTGCGTTCGCCGCTCTGTCCCGAGTGGACAAACGCTTCTACGAAGGTGCGGAGAAACCTGGCAAGTCCACTTACACCGAAATGGTTTATGACGATTTCGGTAACCTGATCCGCTCGTTCGACGCCGCCGACGAGGGCACGGCCGACGATGTGGAGACCACCTACGGCTACAGCGCGTCCGACCCGGCTTGCCGTGACCGCAACATTGTCGGTACCGCCAATCTGGTGAGGCAGCGCGGCGCCGCCGACGGTGCCGTTTCGCGGCACCGGGAATCCACAGTGGACTGCAAGACGGGGACGGTGCGGCAGGTCCGCCAATACCTCACCGACACCGTTTCGTCGAATGTCGATCTGGAGTACTTCCCGGACGGGAACCTGAAGTCGGTGACCAAACCGGCCAACAAGACCGGCCAGCGGTACCGGCTGGACTACGGCTACGACACCGTCGTCGGCGTGCACATCGAGTCTATGGTGGACAGCTTCGGACTGCGCTCGAGTGCGGCGCACAACCTTAAGTACGGGCAGCCGGAGCGCACCACCGACCAGAACGGCCAGCAGGTGCTACGCGGTTACGACAGCGTCGGGCGGCTGGACACCGTCACCGGACCGTATGAGATCGGCTCGTGGAAGGTCACGATCGACTTCGACTATCACCCCGAAGCCACCGTTCCCTACGCCACCACGCGGCACCTCGATCGCGACGCCACCGGTGTCCGTGAGGACACGATCGACACCGTCACCTTCTCCGACGGCCTCAAACGCGTGCTGCAGACGAAGAAGGACGCGTCGGTCGCGGACAGTGCCGGGGACACCCCCGAACAGGTCATGACCGTGTCCGGTCGCGCCGAGTTCGACTTCCTCGGCCGTGCGGTGGAGCAGTACCAGCCGGTGACCGAGCCCAAGGGCGACGGCAACACCACGTTCAACGCCGCTTTCGATACGGTGACCCCGACTCGCGTCTCGTTCGACGCGCTGGACCGTCCGGTCAAGACGGTCCAGCCGGACGAGGTCACGACCACCATGGCGTACGGGTTCGGTCCCGACCGTGCCGGTGTCACCCGGTTCGAAACCACCGCGACCGACGGCAACGGCAAGCAGAAGCGCAGCTACACCGACCTGCGGCAGAAGACCACCGCGATCAAGGAGTTCAACCCGGCGGGCGGGCAGCCGGTGATCTGGACCAGCTACGCCTACGACCCGCTGGGGCAGCTCACCACCGTGGTGGACGACAAGAACAACACCACCCGCTCCGACTACGACACCCTCGGCCGCCGCACCGTGCTCGACAGCCCCGACGCGGGCCGCACCGAAACGCGTTACGACCTGGCGGGGAATCCGACGGTGAAGATCACCGCGAACTTGAAGGCAACGGGCAGGCAGGTCGAGTACGACTACGACCACAACCGTCTCACCGCGGTCCGTTACCCGGCCTTCCCGGCCAACAACGTCACCTACACCCACGGCGCGCCCGGTGCGCCGGATAACGCCGCCGGCCGGATCACCGAGATCCGCGACGCGGCGGGCACCGTCACCCGCGGCTATGGCCCGTTGGGTGAGACCACCCGGGAAACCCGCACCATCAAGATCGCCGGGCAGGCGGACCGCGGTTACACCACCGGATGGCGCTTCGACGCGTTCAACCGTGTCCTGCAGATGACCTACCCCGACGGCGAGGTCCTCCGCTACGACTACGACACCGGCGGCCAGGTCACCCGGGCCAGCGGGGCCAAGAACGGCACCGACTACCTCTACCTCGGTCGCCTCGACTACGACAAGTTCGGCCAGAAGGTGCTGCAGCAGGCCGGTAACGGGGTGCGCACGACCTACACCTACGACCAGGCCGACCGCAGGCTCGCCACGCTGAAGTCGAAAACCCCGGGTGCCACCGAGTTCCAGAACCTCGGCTACACCTACGACGAGGTCGGCAACATCACCGAACTGACCAATGCCACGGCACAGAATCCGACGATCGGGGGTCCGAGCAGCCAGACCTTCGGCTACGACGACCTCTACCAGCTCACCTCCGCCAGCGGTCAGTACACCACCAAGAACAACCAGCAGGACAAGTACACCCTGGCGCTGGGCTACGACTCCATCCACAACACCACCACCAAAACCCAGCACCACGAGATCACCGGCACCTCCACGCAAGCGGCGTCGCTCAACCGCCGCGAGCAGGGCGCGGCGTCACCGGCCGGGGGCGGCGGAGGGAGCCCGGCGTCGCTGGGCCCGCTGACGACCGGACCGATCGAGCCCGTCGCGGGGCAGGACGCCACCAGCTACGACTACAAGTACGACTACGGCAGTGGAAAACCGCACGCACCCAGCAAGGTCGGCCCGATCACGCAGGCCTACGACACGAACGGCAACCTCACCGACACCGTGAACACCGCGGCGGGCGAGACCAAACGCCGCCAGTACGTGTGGGACGAGGAGAACCGCCTCGCCTGCAACCAGGACACCGCCACCACGACGGTCCCGCAAACCCCGGCAGGCTGCCAGGGAGCCACCGTCGGATACACCTACGACGTGGCCGGTGAACGCGTCATCAAACAGGGCGACGGCCTGTCCCTCTACCCCAACCGCGGCTACAGCGAACGTAACGGGACCGGGTTCAAGCACATCTTCATCGGCGACAGCCGCCTCACCACCAAGACCGTCGCCGCCGACGGTCCCGAGAACACCCAGTCCTACTTCCACGCCGACCACCTCGGCTCGTCCGGCTACGTCACCGACAGGCAAGGCAACGTCACCGAGCACCTCGAGTACATGCCGTTCGGGGAGACCTGGGTCGAAGAGAAGGCGGGGGAAAGCGGTACGCCCTACAAGTTCACCGGTAAGGAACTCGACGAGGAAACCGGTCTTTACTACCACGGCGCTCGCTATTACAACCCGAGAACGCAGCTTTGGGCGAGCGCGGATCCGGCTCTCGGCGAGTTCATGTCCGGCTCCAAGGCCGCGGGCGGTATCACCAATGCTCGCAACCTGGCCGCCTACACCTATGCCCACAACAATCCGGTCATCCTGACCGACCCCACCGGTAAGTCGCCCATGGTTGCCATTCCGTCACCGCCGCCGGCGCCGATTGAAAGGAATCATCAGCGAGCCAATGCGAACGGATCGGGCCCGGCCGACTACGATGAGTGGAAGAATCGTAGTGCGTCGGACAATATATGGTTGGGGGGAATTGCGACTGGAGCGGTAGCGATGTCCCAGGGTGCCAGGGCTGTCCTCGGCGCGAATGCTTCAGCGCTGATGAAGCATTTCCTTCAAAACTCCGGGGACGACTACCGGGGTGTCAGTGTGGACTCGATGCTGAAGGAGATCGTCGGATTCCGGGCCGACGTCGAAATGTATGCCAAATCGTATGTCAGGTCGCATATCAAGAATTACCCGCCCGGCGTTCGTGAGCAATTCGCCTTCAATACCGACTGGCATTTGTTTGAAACGGATTGGGCTGACCCGGACTGGCATACCGCGCTCGGCAAGTTCGACTTCCAGATAAGCGGTGTTGCTACCCCGACCAGTGACGGCGGCTGGGATATCACCGTTCAGGTCGGTATCTACGACTACTACAACTTCGAAACCGCTGATACGGACTCGAAGTTGCATCCATCTCATCTCAACGAACTGCATCGTGCCGGGCTTGCGCAGAATTTCAATGTGTTCGGAAGATCCAGTCCGTTCACATTCCACCTGCCGCCCGATCAAGCATCCGGGCCGGTGGCCTAGAGGACATGTGTACGTAGCATAACGGCCCCTCTGTCGTGACCGCCTCGCGCGGGGAGGCGTTGCCGCCGCTCGGTCCGCAGTGCAGGAAGTGCGGGCCGAGCGGCGGTCGGCGGTCTATCGTTCGGGAAAGCACGCTCGATTCGGACCACGTTTTCATGGATCACGCCTATAGGCGCGTCGAAATTTGGTAGTGAGGATCGCAGATGGCCGAGGAAAGCGATCCGCGGCATCGATGGCTCACCAGGCTTGTCGAAGAGCTGAGTGAGTACTTGCAGGAGCCGGTCCTGATCGCGGGGCCACTCGAAGAATGCTTCATCGAGGACGCCTTCTGTTGCTTCATCCGCAGTTCACCTCCACGCGGCCGGGATTTTCAGCTCTGCTGGGAAGGAGTCCTCGGTGGGCAGCAGATCGACGATGCGAAGTACGACACGAGCGCCACGCTGTTTCTGTACAGCAGGAACGAACGGCTCTCCGTACCCGGCCATGACAACGGAAGTTGCTTGGAGGACGTGTACGAGGGCTCCCTGGAGCATGGCGGGCGGTGGGCGGACGCCTACTGGGCGAACGACGACCTCGGCGAATACTTCGAGTACGACTCATACAGCGGCTGAGTGCCACCGGGCATCCAGATCGCAAGGATCCGTGGTGGCGTCGCGGCTGGAGCCCGGTCGTACTCCCGGCCGTCGGCGGTCACCTTCTTGAAGCGAAGGAACTCGCCCTCCGCGACCGTGGACAACGTCTGCGCATAGTGGAGAACTGAACCGTCACGGGTAAGGGACCGGCTTCGTTGTCAGACCAGCGCCGGTCGGCGTGGCAGGTGTTGAGCGTAATAGGTGGTCTCGTACTCGGTCGGGGTGAGGTAGTCCAGGCGGGAGTTGTTGTACCAATCGACCTATTCCATCACCGCGTACTCGGGCTCGGCCAGGTTTATGAACGGGGCATGCCGGTTGACGACCTCGGTTGTGAACAACCCGGTGATCGATTCTGCCAGTGCGTTGTCGTAGGCGTCGCCGACCGAGCCGATGGAGCTGATAAGCCTTGCAGGGCAGGGGAATCGGTGAAGGACACCGATGTGTACCGAGACCCTGCATCGGAGTGGTGGATCAGTCCTGGCGCGACTGGGTGTCCGTGGTGATCGCGTCTCCACAGCGCCATGTTCAGCGCCTTGGACACCAGCGTGGTCGTTTTCGTGCTCGTTGCGGTCCAGCCATCGAGGCGGTCAAGGGCCAGACGGACGGCCTTCTCACGGGCCTCGGGCGGGTAACGCTTAGACATAGTGACCATCATCCTCATAAAAGGAAGCGGCCCCCAACCCGTGACGGTTCAGGGTACCGAGTGGGAGGGGCTTGCGTGCCATTCGTCATCTCCAAAGACATGGGTTTCGCATGGATTGCGGTGTTGCCCCTCGGCTCGACCTGACTGGGCTGGGCGATTGCCCTGCCGGCCACGGCCCATGGTGGTGCCTGCTCTACCAGGAGTCTTCCCCCGTGCGGGGTCGATCCCGGCCCTCGTCAACCATAGGTTGTGACGAGACAGATCACCACCGTTAAGGGGAAGCAATGAATGCAGGGGGCGCGAGCGCCTTGAAGCTGGAATCCGTGAGCAAGGTCTACGGATCCGGTGACGGCGCGGTCACGGCGTTGAACGGGGTGACCGTCGAGGTGCGCAGAGGGACGTTCACCGCGGTGATGGGGCCGTCGGGTTCGGGCAAGAGCACCTTCCTGCACTGCGCGGCAGGGCTGGACAAGCCGAGTTCGGGCCGGGTGCTGCTGGGGGACACGGAGCTGAGCCGGATGCGCGAGAAAGCGCTCACCGAGCTGCGGAGGACCCGCGTCGGGTTCATCTTCCAGGCCTACAACCTGTTGCCGTCGTTGAACGTGGTGCAGAACATCACCTTGCCGATGCGGCTGGCGGGGAAGAAGCCGGACCCGCGGTGGCTGCGCGAAATCGTCGAGGGAGTCGGGATCGCGAAGCGGCTCGAACACCGCCCGTCGGAGCTGTCCGGCGGCCAGCAGCAGCGGGTCGCGATCGCCCGCGCGCTGGTCACCCGGCCGGAGGTCGTCCTCGCCGACGAGCCGACCGGCGCGCTGGACACCCGCACCGCACGCCAAGTGCTCGATCTACTTCGCTCCATTGTAGACGGCATGGGGCAGACAGTGCTGATGGTCACCCACGACCCGGTCGCGGCCTCGGCGGCGCACGGCGTGCTGTTCCTCGCCGACGGCAAGCTGGCGGGCCACCTTCAGGGGCCGACACCCGAACGGGTCGCCGAGCGCATGACCCACCTCGGGGAGTGGTGACGTCATGTGGCATTTGGCATGGCAGACGATCAAGACCCGCCTGAGCGGCTTCGTCGGCGCGTTCATCGCGATCCTCTGCGGGACGGCGCTGGTCGCCGGCTGCGGTGTCCTGATGGAATCCGGTCTGCGGGCGGGTGTCCCGACCCAGCGGTACGCCGACGCGGCGGTCGTCGTGGGCGGCAAGCAGGCGGTCGACCCGCCCGGCACCGGTCCGCTCGAGACCCAGCAGGTCGCCGAGCAGGCTTCGGTGCCGGTGACGCTCGCCGGGAAGATCTCCGCGCTGCCGGGGGTCCGCGGCGTGGTGACGGAACAGAGCTTCCCGGCCAACGTGGTGGCGGCCGATGGCACGGCGCTCAACGGGCCGGAAGGCGGCCGGTCCTTGGGCCACAACTGGGACGCCGCCGCGCTGGCGCCGTTCTCGCTGCGTGAGGGCCGTGCGCCCGCCGGGGCCGACGAGGTGGTCCTGGACGCCGAGCTGGCCGCCCGGGGCGGGGCGTCGGTCGGGCGGCCCGTGAAGGTCGCCATCCGCTCGACCCCGGTGGAGTTCCGGGTCTCGGGGATCGCCGCCCCGAAGTCGGGAGACGGCTTCAGCCGGCAGTCCGCGGTGTTCTTCTCACCGGAGAAGGCCGTCGAACTCGCCGGAGCACCCGGCCAGGCGCACGCGATCGGGGTGCTGGCGGACCCGGGTGTGACGCCGGGTGACCTCGCCGACCGGATCCGCGAAGCGGTCGGCACCGACACGGTGACGGTGACGACCGGGGTCGAGCGCAGCACGGTCGAGTTCCTCGACGTCAGCCAGACCCGGATGCTGTTGATGGCGCTCGCGGGCTCGTTCGGTGGCTTCGCGCTCCTCATCGCGGTGTTCGTCGTGGCCAGCACCCTGGCGCTGGTCATCAACCAGCGTCGCCGGGAGTTCGCGTTGCTGCGGGCGGTCGCGGCGACTCCCCAGCAGATCCGCAAGCTCATCGGCGCCGAGACGATGCTGGTCGCGGTGGTCGCCGGGGTGTTGGGCAGCGGCCTCGGCGTGGCGGTGGGCTTCGGGCTGAGGAACGCCTTCGGGGCCATCGGCGTGATCCCGCCCGACTTCGAACTGGCGATCAGCCCGATCCCGCTCGTCGCCGCGTTCGTGCTCGGCCTCGGCACGGCCCGGCTGGCCGCGTGGTCGGCCTCGCGGCGCCCGTCGTCGATCCGCCCGGTGGAGGCACTCGGCGAAGCCGCGGTGGAACGGCGTGAACTCGGCCGCGTGCGGGTCGTCGTCGGGCTCGCGCTCGTGGTGGCCGGTTTCGGCGGTTCGATGGTCCCGATCTTCGTCCGCGGTGACGCGGGGCTCGCGGCTTCCGGGGGTTCGTCGCTGCTCATCGTGATCGGGCTGGCCGTGGTCAGCCCGAAGGTGGTCGCCGTCATGACCAGGCTGATCGCCCCGGTGCTCAACCGGACGTCGCGGATCAGCGGCTACCTCGCCGCCGCGAACAACCAGGCCAACTCGCGCCGCCTCGCCGCCGCGGTGACGCCGGTGATGCTGGCGGTCTCGTTCGCGCTGACGATGTTCTACAGCCAGACCTCCGCGGCCGCCGCGCGGCAGGAGGAGACGGTCGAGTCGACCACCGCGGACCACGTGCTCGCCAGTGGCACGGGCGGGCTCTCGCCGGAGGTCGCCGAGGCGGCACGGCGGATCCCCGGGGTCGCCGCCGCGACCCCGGTGGTGCGCACCGAGGTGATCAACACGGTGCAGGAGCAGGAAAGCCTGCGCGTCGAGCGGTACGCGGCGCACGGACTGGACGGCGACCAGGTGCGCGGCAATCTGGATCTGGGCATCGTCTCGGGCAAGATCACCGACCTGACCGGGAACACCGTGGCGATGAGCGAAGCGGAAGCCGACTGGTACGACAAGAAGATCGGCGACGAGGTCGAGTTCTACCACGGAGACGGCGCTCCGGCGAAGCTGCGGCTGGTCGCCACCTACACCCGCGACCAGGCCTTCGGTCGCTACGTGCTGCCCGCGGAGCTGGCCAGGGCGCACACCGGTGACCGGATGGACGATTCGGTGCTCGTGCGGGAGCAGCCCGACGCGGATTCCGCGACCGTGACCGCCGCCCTGAACGACCTCGCGAACCGTTATCCGGGGCTGGTCGTGACGCCGGGGTCGGCGGTGGCCGCGCCCGACGGCGGGCAGCAGCAGGCCCAGTTCTACGTGAACCTGGTCGCGGTCGGCGTGATCCTCGGCTACGTCGTGATCTCGGTGGCCAACACGCTGGTGATGAGCACGGCGCAGCGCTCGCGGGAGTTCGCGCTCCTGAGGCTGATCGGCACCACGAAGCGACAGGTCATCCGGATGATGCGGTTCGAAGCACTGGCCACGGTGGGGGTCGCGGCACTGCTGGGGACCGTGGTGGCGGGGATTCCCCTGGTGCTGCTGAACCTCGGCCTGCGCGGAACGCCGCTGCCGTCCGGAACGGTGACCGTCTTCGGCGGGGTCATCGCCGGGGCGATCCTGCTCGGGCTGGTCTCGCTCGGCCTCGCCACCCGCGTGGCGCTGCGGGCGAAGCCGATCGAGGCGATCGGCCTCCGCGAATAACGGGCCCTGGCCGTCCGGTCAGCCCTCCGCGGCGGGCCGGACGGCGGGGATCTTCCCACCGCGGAAGGCGTCCACGAACAACCGGTGATCCTCCCGCGACTGCTCGGCGTAGCCCATCCCGAATTCGGTCAGCTCGCGGACGAACTCGTCCTCGCGATCACCGATGGCCCCGGCGATGGCCTCTTCGCTCTGGAAATCGACCAGTGTCTGCTCGGAGTCCGCATCGGACACACAGTGCATCTTCGCGGTGGCCCGGCCGAGATGGCCGAGCACCGGCCCCATCTCCGACGGCTCGGTCAGCTCCGACCAGTCCAGGTCGTCGACGTAGGGCGACAACTCCGAGACGACAAACCCCGTCCCGTCGATCTCCGTGTACCCGAGCCAAGGATCGGCGTGCGCCTGCAACGCGCGCTGGGACACGGCGGTGCGGTGCCCCTCGTTGGCGAAGTACTCGCGGATGCTCTTCTCGGCCACGATCCGGCTGGGCGCCGCCACGTTCCCTTGTTTCATCGACAGGACGACGTCGTTTTCGAGTGCCTGTGTCCGGCCTTCGACGAGGATGTTGTACGCGGGCAACCCGGCCGAGCCGATGCCGAAGCCGGTCCGGCCGACGATGTCCTTCACGCGATAGGTGATGCTGCCGAACCGCTTGTGCTCCGGGATCGTGTCCAGATAGGACTCGAACGCCGTGGTCGCGACGTCGTGTTCGGCCCGCTCGAGCACCCGCACGCCCGGCCCGTGCCGGAACCGGCGGTCGTAGTCCTCCACGCTGGTCAGCTCGTCGAGCAGACCGATCCGGGTCTTGAGGCGGGCTCTGAGCAGGATGTCGTGCAGGACGCCCTCGGTGCTGTCGAGCTGGAGCCGGACGAGTTCGTCGCCGGGCCGCTCGGCGTACTCGCGGACCTGCTTGACGTAGGCGCGCAGATAAGTGCCGATCAGTGTCTCGATGTCGTCGTCGGAGATCGCCTTGCTCCACGCCAGCAGTGCGACACTGGCGGCCAGCCGTTTGAGGTCCCAGGTGAAGCATCCGAGGTAAGCCTCGTCGAAATCGTTGACGTCGAACACCAGCGTTCCGGACGAATCCATGTAGCTGCCGAAGTTCTCGGCGTGCAGATCGCCCTGGATCCACACCCGGCCGGTCTTCTCGTTCGCCCACGGATCGTGCTCGTGTGCCATGTCCGCGTAGAACAGGCACGCCGAACCCCGGTAGAAGGCGAACGGGGCGGCCGCCATCTTCCGGAACTTGCGGCGGAACGCGTCGGCGTCCGCGTGCATGAGGTCTTCGAAGGCCTCCACCAGCACTTCGACGATCCGCGTCTGCCGATCGTCCTCGCCGCGCTCACGGATCCGCTCGACCACACCTGCCATCACGACCTCCAGACGTCTGACACGGTGCCACAGGTCGGTTCGCCGGGCAGCTCAGATCTTGCGGAAACGCGCGTCCAGCAGCGCGAACGCGCCGAACGCGGCGATCCCGGACGCGAGCACGAGGAGCATCGGGCCACCGTACGGCTGGGCGGCGAGCGTCTTCAGTGCGGCGTCGAGGCCGCTCGCCTTGGCCGGGTCGAAGGTGACCGCGGCGATGATCGTCAGCACGCCGATGGTGCCGTACGCGGCGGAGAGCGCGATCCAGCCGATCTGCCCGAGCCGGATCGTCGTGGTCCGGGCGGACCGGGAGGCGCCGCCGAAGTCGAGCTCGCGAACGAAGGTCTTCCGGAATCCGCGCTGGGCGAGGAAGACCGCCACCGCGACCACGGCCACCCCGGCGCAGGTGACCAGAACCTGTCCGTACGACTTCGCGAGGAGCCCGGCGACGAACGAGCCCTGCCCGTCGTCCGCGCCCGCGACGGCGATCTTCACCGCGCTGTAGGACACGAGACCGTACAGCACGACTTCGATCCCGCTGACGATCCGGCGCACCGTCCGCCGCCTCGCCTCCACGTGCCGGTGGCCGATGATCGCCTCGCTGAGCTGCCACAACGCCAGCACGGCCAGCCCGGCCGCGATCAGCCAGAGCAGCCACGCGCCGCCCTCGGCGACCACCATCTGCAGCGCGCCCGCCTTGTCCGCCTTCGCCTTGTCGCCGAGTGCGACCTGCGCCGCGAGCCATGCGACGAGGAGGTGCACGACCGCGTAGCAGATGAGCCCGCCTCGGGCGATCAGGTCGAACGTCTTGCTGTCGCGCATCGGGCGATCCTTGCCGAGGGGACCGCTTTCCACCAGGTCCGGCCGGAGCAATATGTCCGTTGTGTCGGGCAGATCACTCTTGATCTCCACCGAGGTCGAGGGTGAAACCTGGGTTGACCAACAACTTCGAGGAGCGAATATGAGCGAGGACAAGGGTTTCTACTCGATCATCGAGTACGCCGTGGACGGACCGGAGACCCAGGCGGCGCTGGTGGAGGCCTTCGCCGAGATCCAGGACCGCTGGGTCCGGTTCCACCCCGGCTACGTCTCGGCGCGGTTCCACGCGAGCGTGGACGGGACGCGGGTCGTCAACGTCGTCAGCTGGGCCAGCGAGGCGGACTACCGGCATTTCGAGGAGACGTCGGACACCGCGGGCAGGCTCGCGGCCATCCAAGCGGCACTCGACGGCCTGCCCGGCGAGGTCGAGTCACGGGTGAGCGCGAATCCGCGCTACCGCGTCGTCCGGGAGACCAAGCCTGGCCCGCGACGGTAAAGGGCGCGGATCCCGAAGGCGGCGAGCAGCCCGAGGGCGGCCGGCCCGATCGACCGGAGGGTGACCGTCCACCCTCAAGGGAAGCCGATGACCGCGATCGCCGCGTAGACCAGCCCGGCGACGAGGTGACGAAGGTGGCGATCCCCCGAAACGCGCCGCGAAACTCCGCAATTAGTCACCTAGTTGCGGTGTCGGACGATCGTGCTGTTCCGGATCTCCAGCGAGAACGACGTTGGGCCGTCTTCCGGTTCGAGGTCGCTCCCGCCCGCGATACGCCGCCGCAGCAGATGGGCCGCGGTCCGCGCGATCGCCGCCCTGTCCGGCGCGATGGTCGTGAGAGAGGGCAGGCTGTACGCGCTTTCCTCGTCGTTGTCGAAGCCGACGATCGCCATGTCCTTGCCCATCCGCCGCGCCCCGGACTCCGCGGCAGGCTCGTCGTGAGCGGCCCGCCAAGCCCGTGAAGGACTCCTTGAGGGACCCAGAGTCCCTCAAGGAGTCCTTCACGGACCGATGGGGTGCGCGTCGCGCGTGCCTGCGACCGGTCACCTCACGCCCGGTAACCTTGCCCCCATGACCGGCCCGGACACACCCGTCTCCTTCAAGCTCGCGTACGTCCCCGGCGTGACGCCCTCGAAGTGGGTCCGGATCTGGAACGAGCGGTCGCCCGACGTCCCGCTCGAGCTCGTCCAGACGACCGCGGCCGAGGCCGCCACGCTGGTGCGGGAGCGCGAGGTGGACGCCGTCCTGCTGAGGCTGCCGATCGAGCGCGAGGGACTGCACGCGATCCCGCTCTACACCGAGACGACCGTCGTGGTCGTCCCCAAGGATCACCTGGTCGCCGCCGCGGACGAGGTCTCCGTCGACGACATCGCCGACGACGTCGTGCTGCACCCGCTCGACGACACGCTGGACTGGGAGCGGCCGGCGGGGAAACCCGCGCTGGAACGCCCCGCCACCACGGCGGACGCCGTCGAGCTGGTCGCCGCCGGTGTCGGGGTCCTGGTCGTCCCGCAGTCGCTAGCCCGGCTGCACCACCGGCGTGACCTGACCTACCGTCCGATCTCCGGCACCCCCGAATCCGGCGTCGCGTTGTCCTGGCCGGACGAAGAGACCTCCGACCTGATGGAACAGTTCATCGGGATCGTCCGCGGCCGGACCGTCAACAGCACCCGGGGTCGGCAGCCGGCCCCGGAGAAGCAGACACCGGAAAAGAAGGCGCCGGCGAAGAGCAAGCGCCCGCAGACCGCCGGCCGGAGACCGCAGCCTGGACAGCGCGGAGCGGCCAAGGGCGGCAAGCGCCGCCGCCGGGGCTAGCTTTCGCTACGGGCGGCCTTGACCCGCGCCTCTTCCTTGCGGACCTCGGCGTGGGTCTCGCGCTCCCGCTTCAGCCAATCCGGGGCGGCGGTCTTGATCTCGTCGATCTGCTCGGTGGTGAGGGCCTCGGTGATCCCGCCGCGCGCCAGGCCGCTGATGGAGATGCCCAGCTTCGCCGCGATGACCGGCCGCGGGTGCGGCCCCGTGCGGCGGAGCTCCCGCAGCCACTCGGGCGGTTCGGCCTGCAGCGTGTTCAGTTCGTCGCGGGAGACGACCCCCTCCTGGAACTCCGCCGGGGTTGCCTCCAGGTACACACCCAGCTTCTTCGCCGCTGTCGCGGGCTTCATCGTTTGAGGGGTTTTCTGCGACGTCATGGCTTCAGGGTAACGCCCTGTGATCAGGCGCCCTTCTCGGGCAACGTGCCGATGCCGAGCCCGGGGAGCACTCCGAACATCGTGATCGCGGCGACGAGCACCCGGCTCACCGGACGTCCGAGATCGAGCGTCAGTAGGTCCCGGCCCGCCGGTGCACCAAGAGCGCGGGGTCGTTCCGGTTCAGGTGGACCATTCCGGCGACGTGCCAGTAGCGATCGTCGTCGCGTTGCCCGAACCGGGTCCCCGGCTCGTGGCCGGGCTCCCGTTCGACGAGGTGCTCGTCAGCGTGCCGAACGCGGCGGGACTCGCCGGCGCGCTCGCGCCGGGCGACGCCTAGAGGTAGTCGAAGAACCGGTCCCACCACGACGGCGGCCGGTCCGGGGGGTAGAGGGCGTCGAATCCGCTGATTCCCGTGTACTTGGTCCACAACGGGTGTTCGGAGACGGGCAGGTAGCCGAGCGCCTCCAGCTCGTCTTCCACCTGTCTTCGGACCGGCGCCGGGAAGAACTCCCGTTCCTCGTCTTCGTCGTAGCTGCCCGGATCTCCCAGTGTCACCGCGACGAGACCGCCGAAATTGCTGATCGTGACGGTCACCTGGTCCCGGGCGGCGGTCGCGCTCGCCGGGATCACGATCCTGCCGAGGTGACTGGCGTCCTGGACGTGGCGCTCGACAGCGCAGACGCAGCCGAATCGGCGGCCGAACCGTTCGGCCAGTCGCTCGAATCGAGCCCGTTCGGCCGGTCCGTCGAAGTCGTGCGGCACCTCCCAGTGGCCGGGTTCGTCCAGCTCTCGCAGCATTGCCCAGGTCTGCTGTTCGTCGAGGGGCATCGTCGCCTCCCGGCCTCGGGTGGTCTAGTCCACTTACCGAACTGACCTTAGCCAGCTACCGGACGCGCGGACAATGGTGGGACGAATTCTGGTGGAAAAATATTCACGGAAGACCAGGGGTAGCGCCAGCGCTACCCCTGATTCGGCAGCCTGCACTGCTGATCTTCACACCCGATTCGACCACGATCGTAGGCGTCGATCCGGTCGAGCAAGGAGTGCGCATGACAGTACGCAAGGGTGTCGTGGTCCTGACGGTGGCGGGGCTGATGGGCGCCGCGTGGACCACGGCGGCGGACGCGGCCCCGGCCAAGGGGCCCGAGCTGCAGAAAGGCCTCGACTCGTTGGTGCGTCAGGAGAAGTTCCCGGCTGCCCTCGCCTACGTGGCCGATGGAAGACGTACGGCGTCGCTGGTCGCGGGTTCCTCGCGGATCGATCGCCAGGTGCCCGTGCCACGGGACGGCACCGTGCGGGCGGGCAGCAACACCAAGACGTTCACGGCGGTCGCCGTCCTGCAACTGGTGGCCGAGGGCAAGGTGGAGCTGGACACGCCGATCGAGAAGTACCTTCCCGGGATCGTGCGCGGTGAGGGCATCGACGCCACCAAGATCACCGTCCGGCAGCTGTTGCAGCACACCAGCGGGTTGCCGAACTACACCGAGTACCTCGGGCTGGAGAACTTCGAGCAGGTGCAGCACCGGTACGTGCCGAACCACGAACTGCTCGCCGCGGCCTTGAGTCATCCGGCGAAGTTCGCCCCGGGCACCAAGTGGGAGTACAGCAACACCGGCTATCTGCTGGCGGGCATGCTGATCGAGAAGGTGACCGGACGCCCGCTCCACGAGCAGATCACCGAACGCGTGATCAAGAAGGCCGGTCTGAAGCACACCTATTGGCCGCAGGTCGGCGATCAGACCATCCAGGGACGGCATCCGCAGGGTTACGCCATCGGCAACGCCGCCACCGGCAAGGTGATCGACGCGACCGAGCTGGACCCGTCCTGGGGCGGCGCCGCCGGGCAGCTGATCTCGACGCCCAGTGATCTCGGCAAGTTCTTCCGGGTACTGCTCGAAGGCAGGCTGCTGCCCGCCCCTCAGCTGGCCGAAATGCGGAAGACGGTCGACGCGCCCCTGTTCCCGGGAACGAAATACGGCCTCGGCCTGATGAGCAACCCGCTCAGCTGCGGCGGCGTGTACTGGGGGCACGGCGGGGACATCCACGGCTTCGAAACCCGCGGTGGGGCAACGGAAGACGGCCGCACCGTGGGACTCGCGGTGACCGCGATGCCGGGCACCTTCGGCGACACGGAGAAGGGTGCCAATGCGGTCATGGCCACTGTGGACACCGCATTCTGCAAGTGACGGGTGCGGGGGTGCGTGAGTGGTGAGGACGCCAGGGCCGAGAGTGTCTTGGGTACCTATCGCATTCCGGCTTGGGCTGATCTCGGGCCTTCACGTACTTCGGGCAGGGGTGTGGCTGCGCCGGTGCGCCTGGGGCGACCGTGAGGTACCTGAAGGCCTCCTTCCTGCGCTAGGCGCAAGAAAGGAGGCCTTCAAGTACCTCCGCGAGAGAAATCCACGGCGTCGGTATAGCGGGCACTGGGGGTCGTGACGTCCCTTGTGGACTGTTGAAGTCACGCCAGGCCCCTTCGGCGATTTCTCGTCTGCCTCCGACTTCAGTACGCCAAGTTCGTCCTACCTCTCGACGACCCGAATCGCCACTCACGACCACCCCGGCCCGGGCCTTCAGGGCTACAGCTTCCCGATGGTCGTCCGGAAACCCTCCAGCGCCGCGCGATAGAACCGCGGGCCATACGACACCCGTGCCACGCCGAGTTCCCGGAGCGCGGCCAGACGGCGAAGCTGAGGTTGTAGGCGTTGACGGTCCATTCGAGTTGCTCGATCGACGCGGTCAGATCCCAGCGCCGTCGTCACGACCTGGCTGTCCAGCGCCATCATGAACGACGCCAGTGACGCGAGCCCCAGAACCCACGTCTGTTCGGGTGTCGAGATTTCTCCTCGGCGGGAGGTGTTTTCGGGCGTGACCGGGCACGCGCCCGGCGGGGCGTGGCCACGGAAGTGCGGGAGTCAGCCGCGCAGCGAGCGGGGAAGCCCGAAAGCGGCGAGCAGTGAGTTGTCGAGGAACCGGGTCACCGCGGTGACCCGGTCGCCCGCCAGTTCCAGCACGAGCACCCCGTGCGCGTGCCCGATCGGCGTCCTCGGATCACGGAGGTAACAGCCGAAGGCGGGTTGACCGTTCGCGCGGGTCGGGATCAGCGAGTACCGCCGGTCGTCGCGGAGCGCGACGGTCGCCAGGAAGTGCCCGACGGCGTCCGGACCCTGGTACTCCAGGGGAAGCGGGGGCATGGTCAGCCACGCGTCGTCGGTCAGCAGCGCCACGATGGCCTCGACGTCACCGGCCTCGAAGGCGCGGGCGAACTCGTCGACGATCCGGCGTTCCCGCGGCGAATCCGGCAGGGGAGCGGTCTCACGGCGGTCATCCGGCATTTCTCTGGCCAGCGCCGAACGCGCCCGGTTCAGCGCGCTGGTCACGGCGTTCTCGGTGGTGTCGAGGATCCCCGCCACCTCGGCGGGGCGGAACCCGAGGACGTCCCGGAGCACCAGCACGGCCCGCTGCTTCGGCGGAAGTTGCTGGAGTGCCGCCAGGAACGCGAGCGAGATCGACTCCCTGGCCTCGTAGCGCGCCTCCGGGCCAGGCATCTGATCGGCGATCCCGTCGAGCAGGACGTCGGGGTAAGGCTCCAGCCAGCTGGGTTCCGGGCGGCGGCGCGACGGCTCGGGCAACGGGACCTCCGGCCGGTAGGCCGCGTGGTCGTACGGGCGGCGGTCGCCTGCCCGCAGCGCGTTGAGGCAGCGGTTGGTCGCGATCCGGTAGAGCCAGGTGCGCACGGACGCGCGTTCCTCGTACGCGCCGATCCCGCGCCACGCGGCCAGCAACGTCTCCTGCAGCAGATCCTCGGCGTCCTGCACGGAGCCCAAGATGCGGTAGCAGTGCACCTGCAGCTCACGGCGGTGCGGCGCGACGAGTTCTCGGAACGCCTCGCCGTCACCGGTCCTCGCCAAGCTCAGCAGCTCGTCCGCCCCCATGCCCGGTTCCTTCCTCCTGTGGTGTCCTCCGAAAGGATGGACACCGGCGCCGCGGGAAACTGGTCGGTCCTCGCCCGGTTTCCTCCGAATCCGCGGAAAACCGGTTCCCGGGCCGCGTCTCCGGTGGCTGCCGCGCGGTTGGCACCGACCCGTTGCCGAACGCCTGACTTTTCGCGTCTCCCTCCCGTCGCCCCGCAACGGCGAAAGCGTTCGCCCGAATCGCGCAGTCCGAGCTCCGGAGATCACCGCCCCCTGCCCACCGTCCGCAGTCTGGGCATTCTCGCCCATGTCGACGCGGGCAACACCACCCTCACCGAACGGATCGACGATGGCCCGCCCACGACATCGTGGGCGGGCCATCACCTGGACCGCTGTCACCCGGCGATCGGGCGCCGGGCGGCAGCCGTCTTCAGCCGATCACGCCACCGGCCACGGCGGACGGCAGTTCTGCCGCGGCAACGCGTGCGAGCCGTTGGTGTACACGCCGTCCGCGATGGTGTCCTCCATGATCGAGCGGTGATCGGTCGGCCGCGCCCACTGGTAGCACAGGTGCTGGGCGAAGTAGCCGCCTGGCGCTTCGATGGTGTCGAAGTGGCAGACGCCGTCGGTCTCGATGCAGTAGCGGATGAACGGGATACCGCCGAAATCGGTGCGGCCGGGCCCGAAGGACACGTAGCCGCCGAACGGCGACGGCGCCCCGGTGCCCGGCGGGAGCACCGCGCTGATCCCGCGTCCCGGCGGACCGACGGGCTGCATCGGGTCGGCGAAGATCTTCGCCCTGAACCGTGACCGGTCCACGGCCAGCCTCCCGTCGGCGATGTCGTTCAGCACCAGGTTGGCGACCAGCGCGCCCTGCGAGTAGCCGACGACGGTGAATTCCGCGCCGGGGTTCTCGTCGAAGGAGCTCTGGACGACACGACGGGCTTCTTCGTGCCCGCGCGCGACGCTTTGGTCCATCGGCGTCTGGTCGCAGTTCGGTGCTCCGGCTGCCCCTGCCGGGTAGTGGACCACCTTCCGGATCCCGCCCCGCAACCAGGCGTCGTCGTAGACGGTCGCGGCGCCGTCGCAGGTGCCGCCGACGAGGATGTAGTACCGCGCCTGGTCGGCCTGGGCAGACGGCGCGGTGACGCCGATCAGCCCGGCGGCCAGCGCGGCCGCCACCAGGATCCCCCTGAGTTTCTTCACATTCATCGTCCCTTCCGTTCGACTACGGTGCGTGTTCGAACGTTAGGGAGGCGTCATGAAATTCTGATGAAACGACTTCAGCGATGCGACAGCACGTTGACCACGTGGCCACCGGGATCGCGGACGAAGAATCGCCGGACGCCCCACGGCTCGTCGGTCAGCGCGTGCACGATCTCGGCACCGGACGCCTTCGCCTCCTCGTACGCCGCGTCGACGTCGTCCACCTGGATCGAGACGGCGGGGACGACGGGCGCCGTCTCGTCATGGGTCATGAGACTCAACTGCACCTCCGGACGGTCCGGATCGGCCAGGGTCACGATCCAGCCGTGATCCATCACCACTTCGAAGCCGAGCACCCGTTCGTAGAAGGCTTTCGCCTGCTCGAGTGACTTGGTCTCGAGGTCGGCCACCACTCTTTTGATCGACATGCGCAGATACTGGCACAGCCCTCCGACGGTTTCGAGGGAGCAGGAGCGGCGTCGCGAGCATGAGCGCCCCGGCGATGCCGACCGCGGCACGCGGACCGGTCAACGCGGCGAGCAGCCCCCACAGCGCGGTCAGGGCCGCGGTGGTGAGTTTGCCGGCGATCGACCACGCCGACAGCGTGCGCGCCGCGCGGTCGAGGGGCACCGTTTCGAGCCTGCTGGTGGCGAGCACCGGATTGAACACGCCGATGCAGGTGATCAGGCAGAACTCGACGACGATCACCAGGATCAGCCCGGGCACGCCGGGCTGGACGAAGACGAGCCCGACGGGCCAGCAGACCCGCAGCCAACCGGCGACGAAGAGAACCTTGTCCCGGCCGTACCGGGCGACCACGCTTCGGGAGAGCCTCGATCCGATCAGCCCGCCGAGGCAGGGCACGGCGAACGCCACCGCGTACTCCCAAGGCGCGAAACCGAGCTGCCCGAGCATCAGGACGGCCATCAGCGGTGCGGTCGCCATGATCAGGCCGTTGACCATGATCGTGTTGACGAACAGGGGCCGCAGCACCGGGTGGCTGAGGATGAACCGCCAGCCTTCCCACAGGTCGCGACGGGTCAGCCGGGGACCTTCCCGCCTCGCGGGTGGCGGTTCCGAACCGCCGATCGCCCGGATGCCGAGTGCCGAAAGCAGGTAGCTGACCGCGTCGGCGGCGATCGTGATCACCGGTCCGAACAGGCCGACGGCGAAACCGCCGAGCGGCGGGCCGAGCACGGTCGCCGTCCAGGTCGTCGATTCGAACCGGGCGTTCGCGACCAGCAGATCTTCCGGCGGCAGCAGAGTCTTCAGGAAAGCCCCGCCGGCCGCCGAGAACGTGATGTCCGCCGCGGCGACGACGACCGACACGGCGAGAAGCTGGCCGAAGCCGAGCAACCCGACCGCGTAGGCCACCGGGACGGTCAGCAGCGCCGTGCAGCGGACGAGATCCATCGCGATCATCACCGGCCGTTTCCGGCGGAACTCGACCCAGGGGCCGAGCGGCAGTGCGACCACGGCGCCGGCGACGAGCCCGGCGGCCGCCAGGAACGAGACCTCGGTCGTGCCCGCGCCCAGCGCCGTGATCGCGATCAGGCTGAACGCGTCGAACGCGAACCTGGTTCCGAACGCGCTCGCCGCGTACGCCGCCCACAACCAGCCGAACCGTCGCCCCAGCGATCTCCCACCCACCGCGAGAGCAAAGCAAGCCGGGACGGGTAAGTCGAACAACGGGTCGTTGGCGGGTCACAACCGTCGGTTGTACGACCCGCTCAGAGATCGCCGAGCGCGGTGACCGGTGATTCGACGCAGTCGGCCACGAACCGGAGGAATCCGCCGGCGCTCCCGCCGTCGCACACCCGGTGGTCGAACGCCAGGGTCAGCTCACAGATCTTCCTCGCCACCAGCGCGCCGCCGACGACCCAGGCACGGTCGATGATCCGGCCGATGCCGAGGATCGCCGCCTCCGGATGATTGATGATCGCGGCGGAGCCGTCGACGCCGAACACCCCGTAGTTGTTCACCGTGAAGGTTCCTCCGGTGAGGCCGGCAGGACCGAGTTTCCCTTCCCTGGCTTGCGCGGTCCGGTCGCCGATCGCCGCCGAAAGCTCCCTTGTGGACAGTGAGCCCGCGTCGCGGACGACCGGGACGACGAGCCCGCGGTCGGTCTGCGCGGCGAAGCCGAGGTTGATGTCCCGCAACTGGACGATCTCGTCGCCTTCGACGCGTGAGTTCAGTTCGGGATACTTCCGCAGGCCCGCGACGGTGAACCGGGCGACGAGACCGAGGAGGCTCACCGGGCGGTCCGGTGCCGAAGCGTTGAGCGCTTTGCGCGCGGTGACGAGTTCGGTCGCGTCGACGTCGACCCAGACCGTGGCTTCGGGGATCTGCCGTCGTGAAGTCGTCAGCTTGTCGGCGACCGCCTTCCGGACCCCGGTCAGCGGGATCCGCTTCTCGCCGTCCCTCGATTCGGGCACGGCGAGGGCCGCTTCGACGTCGGCGCGCCGGATGATGCCACCCGGCCCGCTGCCGGTCAGTTTCGACAGGTCGATCTTGTGGTCCGCGGCCATCTTGCGGACGAACGGCGAGATCACCCTCGGCGTCTTCGACGGCTTCTCGGGAGCGGCGACGACGGTGCGCGTCCGCCGGCGCCTCGTCGTGGTGGTCGTGCCGTAGCCGATGAGGACGTTGCCGCTGCCTTCGCTCGCCGTCGTCACACCGGGTTCGGTGAAACCGGATCCGATGGTGAGCAGGGGAGCGCCGACCGGCAGCGACTGACCGGGTTCACCGTGGAGGCGGGTGACGACACCGGCGAACGGCACCGGCACCTCGACCGCGGCCTTCGCCGTCTCCACTTCGACGACAGGCTGGTCGACGCCGACGGTGTCGCCTTCCGCGACGAGCCAGGTGACGATGGTGCCTTCGGTCAGCCCCTCACCGAGGTCCGGGAGCAGGAAGTCAGGCACCGGCCACCACCGGTTCGTCGTGCCACTGCAACCGGGCGACGGTGTCCAGGATCCGGTCGACGTCCGGAAGCTGATGACGCTCCAGTTTCGGTGGCGGATAGGGGATGTCGAGTCCGGTCACCCGCAGGACGGGGGCGTGCAGCTGGTGGAAGCACTGCTCGGTGACCCTGGCGACCACCTCGGCGCCGTAGCCGCCGAACCCGGCCGCCTCGTGGACGACCACCGCGCGCCCGGTGCGGCGCACCGAAGCGGTGACGGTCTCGTCGTCGAACGGGCTCAGCGACCGGAGGTCCACCACCTCGACGTCCCAGCCCTCGGCGGTCGCCGCCGCCGCGGTCTCCAGCGCGGTGGCGACCATCGGGCCGTACGCGATCAGCGTGACGTCCTCGCCCGCGCGGCGGACGACCGCGCGGTCCATCGCCGCGCCTTCCCTGGTGAAGGACACGGGCTCTTTCGACCAGTAGCGGCACTTGGGTTCGAGGAAGATCACCGGGTCCGGTGAGTCGATCGAATCGCGCAAGAGGTCGTAGGCGTCCTGGGGAGTACCCGGCGTGACGACACGCAGGCCGGGCGTGTGGGTGTAGTAGGCCTCGCTCGAGTCGCAGTGGTGCTCGACGCCACCGATCCCGCCCGCGTAGGGGATCCGGATGACCATCGGCAGCGACAGCGCGCCGCGGGTCCGGTTCCGCAGTTTCGCGACATGCGAGGTGATCTGCTCGAACGCGGGGTACGCGAAGGCGTCGAACTGCATCTCGACCACCGGACGGAACCCGCCCATCGCCATCCCGACCGCGAAACCGACGATGCCGGATTCGGCCAGCGGCGTGTCGAAACAGCGTTCCTCGCCGAAGTCGGCGGTGATGCCATCGGTCACCCGGAACACCCCGCCGAGCGGGCCGACGTCCTCACCGAAGATCAGCACGCGGTCGTCGTCCTTGACCGCGTCACGCAAGGCGGCGTTGAGGGCTTGTGCCATCGAGATCTCGGTCATCAGGCCTCCACTTCGGCCGCGACCAGCGCCCGCTGGGCGGCCAGCTGACGGGTCGGAACGGCGTACACGTGCTCGAACAGCGACAGGGGATCCGGCTCGACGTCGGCGTTGAGGGTGTCGCGCACTCCCGCGGCGAACGTCTCCGCCTCGGCCCGGAATCGCTCGACATCGTCGGCGGACAAAAGGTTCTCGGTGGTCAGGTAGGTTTCGAGACGGCGGACCGGGTCGGCCGCGCGCCACCTCTCGACCTCGGCCCGGTCGCGATAGCGGGTCGCGTCGTCGGCGTTGGTGTGCGCGTCGATCCGGTAGGTGTGCGCCTCCACCAGCACCGGCCCGCCGCCGGACCGCGCGTGCGCGACGGCGTCCTCCAGCACCGACAGGACCGCGACGGCGTCGTTGCCGTCGACCTGCTCGGAGCGCACGCCGTAGCCGACACCCTTGTAGGCCAGCGCGGGGGCGGCGCTTTGCTTCTCGAACGGCACCGAGATCGCGAACCTGTTGTTCTGCACGAAGAACACCACGGGAGCCTCGAACACGGCCGCGAAGTTGAGCGCCTCGTGGAAGTCGCCTTCGCTGGTGGCACCGTCACCGATGAGCGCGAAGGCCACGCTGTCCTCGCCGCGGCGCTGCATGGCGTGGGCGAGCCCGGCCGCGTGGAGAGTCTGGGTGGCCAGCGGCGTGCATTGGGGAGCGACACGGGTCTCGGCGGGATCGTAGCCACAGTGCGCGTCGCCGCGAAGGAGTGTCAGGATCTCACCCGGTTCGAGCCCGCGGGCGACCAGCGCGACGGAGTCGCGGTAGGTGGGGAAGAGCCAGTCGGCGTCGGTGAGGGCGAGCGCGCTCGCGACCTGGCAGGCCTCTTGGCCGGCACTCGACGGGTAGACCGCGAGACGGCCCTGTTTGGTCAGCGCGGTCGCCTGCGCGTCGAACCGGCGGCCGAGCACCATCAGCCGGTAGGCCTCGACGAGCCGCTCGGACGGCGGCTCGGAGTAGTGACCGTGTTCGTCGACGCGTGTGCCGTCCTCGGCGAGGAACCGCACCGGGACACCGGACGGCAGCAACGCGGCGGCAGAGGTCTCCCGCGACATGGCGCAGCACCACCTTTCACAGACATATGATGCTGAGATGGTGGTTTCCGGAGTCCGAGTGTTCAAGGCCCAGGCGAGATGAGCGACAAACTGTCCCCGGAATCGGTTCAGCCCGGCCATCCGTCCAGTAGTGGTGTGGCTCACGGCCGGGATCCGGGACGAACGGTCCTTGCCCTCGACGACATCGATCGCGCGATCCTCGCCGAACTGTCCGCCGACGGCAGGCTCGCCGTCCGCGCGCTGGCGGAACGACTGCACATCTCGCGCACCAACGCCTACGCGAGACTGGACCGCCTGATCTCCGAAGGCGTCATCACCGGCTTCGGTGCCCGGATCGACCCACGGCGCGCCGGGCTCGGGACGAGCGCGTACATCCTGATCACCGTCGAACAGACCTCATGGCGCACGATGTCGGCCGAGTTGCGGCAGATCCCGTTCGTGGAACACGTATCGCTCGTCGGCGGCGACTTCGACATCCTGCTGCTGGTGCGAACGCCGGACAACGCGTCACTGCGGGACGTCGTGCTGGAGCGGTTGCAAGCACTGGACGGCGTGCGGTCCACGCGAACCTGGCTGATCTTCGAGGAGCAGCCGGGCGCCGCCCCACGCGTTCAGTCCTCTGGCTGCGGTTGACCTCCGTCCAGCCGTCGTGATGCCACGCCGAAGTACATGAAGGCCCCTTCCTGTATCTGGGCGCAAGGATGGGGTCCTTCATGTACCGGGAGGGCGTGTAACGCCGTCCGGCCTCGCGCCGAATACAGGCGGGTTCGATGGCGCACAGGCCATTCGGGTGATAACGGTTCGGCATTCGCTGTATCTGGCAGGCGCCCCCTTGACACCTTCCTGCGATCGCGGCGACCGGGTGGAGGAATGCGGTGACGGTGGAGGACGCGGGTCAGGACTACCTGACACGGCAGCTCGGGGCTCTGCTCGCGGCGATTCGCGAGGAGGGGCCGGTCGGCGAGGGCAGACGTAGTTTCCGGCTCGCCGGGCATCTCGCCGCGGAGGGCGGGTTCCACCTCGGCGACATCCTGGCGGCGACGGCGCAGTTGCTGGCGGTCCACGCTTGGAACAACGGTTACCTCGGCGCGGCGGAACTGCTGACACGCCGCATGCGGGATTTCGGCGCCGAGTCCGTGGAGCTGGTGCGGTATCTCGTGCGGCTGGAGACCGGGAGCGAGCAGGGTTGGCTTCCGCGAGACGACCGCGAAGCCCTCATCGAGTACGCGCGGCGTGCCCAGCGGCCCGACATCGAGCGGCGGGCGCAGGCGATCGAGCCGTTGCTGCCCGGGGTCAGCGGCCCCGAGCGTCCTGATCGGCTGGCCAGTGAGTCGTGAGATAGTGCTCCGGATCCGCGAGAACGCCTCGGATCACCGAGGCGGCGGCGCCGCGTACGGCGGCTCCCGTGCCGAGCGACGACCGGATGACGCGCACCGGCGACCACGCCGTACTCGGTACGCGGCGTTCCACTTCGGCGAGGAGTGGCTCACGCAGCCACGGTTCGAGCCGCGCGTAGGTCCCGCCCAGCACCACCGTCGGGACGTCCATCAGATTGACCACGGTGGACAGTCCGATGCCGAGATGCCCGGCGGCGATGGCGACCGCGGAAAGGGCCGCGCCGTCGCCGGATTCCAGCGCGGAGACCAGCTCGTCGACCGTCTCCGCGCCCGCGAGCCGTAGGATCTCCTCCTGGCCGGCCATCCGTTCCAGGCAGCCGTTCGCGCCGCAGGAACACGGCGGGCCGTCGGGTGCCACGGGGAGATGGCCGATCTCGCCGCCCGCGCCGCGGACACCCTCGAACAGAGCGCGGCCCAGCACGATTCCCGCACCGATCCCGATCTCGCCGGACACGTGGACGAAATCCGGCAACGCCGAGCCGTGCCAGAGTTCGGCGAGCGCCGCGAAGTTGGCTTCGTTGGCGACGGTGACCGTCTCCCCGAGCCGGTCCGCGAGGTCGACGTCGCGCCAGCCCAGGTTGGGGGCCAGCCGCACGAGGCCGGCTTCGACCAGCCCCGGAACGGCGATGCCGACGCCGCCGACCGGAACCCCCAGCGCCTCCGCTTGCTTTCGCGCCTCGCGCAGGAACGCGGACACGCGCTGGAAGACGTGGGGGGTCCGGTTGTCCTCGTATCGGACCTCCTCCACCCGGACGGTGCCGTTGAGGTCGACGAGGCAGAAAGCCAGGTAGTCGACGCCGATCTCGACGCCGAGTCCGTGCGGGCCGGTGGGGGAGAGCGACACGACGGTGCCGCGCCGGCCGGGGCCTGTCCGGCGTTCCGGCTCGCCCTCGGCCACGAGATCGGCCGCGAGCAAGCGATCGACCACGATCGACACCGTGGCCTTCGTGAGTCCGGTGGCGGCGGCAAGGCCTGCCCGCGAAGTGCCGGGGCCGTCCGCGATCGCGCCGAGGACGAGGGCGGTGTTGTGCTGCCGCACGGTGTGCTGTCCCGCCGGACGCGTGCCGATCATCGCGCGATTGTATTCGTTCGATGCCTGAACGAAAGCCTTGACCCGCTGGATGTCCGTCGATAAGTTCAGGCATCGAACTTATTGGTGGAGGCGAGATGGTTCCGGCACCGACGCGCGAGGACAAGTTCAGCTTCGGGTTGTGGACCGTGGGCTGGCAGGCGAACGACATGTTCGGCCCGGCGAGCAGGGCCCCGCTCGATCCGGTCGAAGCCGTGCACCGTCTCTCGGACCTCGGCGCCTGGGGGATCACCTTCCACGACGACGACCTCGTGCCGTTCGGCTCGGCCGACGCGGAGCGCACGCGGCAGCTGAAGCGCTTCCAAGGCGCGCTCGACGAGACCGGACTCGTCGTCCCGATGGTGACCACGAACCTGTTCGGCCACCCGGTCTTCAAGGACGGCGGCCTGACCAGCAACGATCGCGACGTCCGCCGCTACGCCCTGCGCAAGGTGCTGCGGAACCTCGACCTCGCCGCCGAACTGGGCGCGTCGACGTTCGTGCTCTGGGGTGGCCGCGAGGGCAGCGAGACCGACGCGTCGAAGGACGTCCGAGCGGCGATGGACCGCTATCGCGAGGGCATCGACTTCCTCGCCCAGTACGTCATCGACCAGGGTTACGGCCTTCGGCTCGCGCTGGAGCCGAAGCCGAACGAACCTCGCGGCGACATCCTGCTGCCGACCATCGGGCACGCGCTCGCGTTCATCGCCACCCTCGACAACCACGAGATCGTCGGCGTGAACCCCGAAGTCGGGCACGAGCAGATGGCCGGGCTCAACATCGTCCACGGCATCGGGCAGGCCCTGTGGCAGGGCAAGCTGTTCCACATCGACCTCAACGGCCAGCGTGGCCCGCGGTTCGACCAGGACCTCGTGTTCGGCCACGGCGACGTGCTGTCGTCGTTCTTCCTGGTGGACCTGCTGGAACACGGCGGCTACGACGGGCCGCGCCACTTCGACTACAAGCCGCTGCGCACGGAGAACATGGACGGCGTCTGGGCCAGCGCCGAGGCCAACATGGCCGCCTACCTGCTGCTCGCCGAACGTGCCCGTGCGTTCCGTGTCGATCCCGAGGTGCGGGCCGCGCTCGACGCCGCGCTCGTCCCGCAGCTGGCGACGCCGACCCTCGACGACGGCGAGACGGCGGCGGATCTGCTGGCGGACCGATCGGCGTTCGAGGAGTTCGACCCGGACAAGGCGGCGGAGCGCGGTTACGGCTTCATCCGCCTGTCCCAGCTGGCCCTCGAACACCTCACCGGCGCGCGCTAGAACCGGTCGACGTCGAGGACGGCCTTCTCCTGCTGAGCATCCTGATTCCTCCGGCGAAACGCTGGTACGAGACGACATCAGGGGTGTGGAGGAAGGGATGGCGACCGTCGGACGACGTCACCGTTGTACGTCCTCCGACTAAGCGACTTCGGGTTCGACGCCGGAGAAGGCCGCTCGCAGCCTGCGGACCCGGGCCCAGAACTCGGTTTCCCGGCCGGATTCGAGAACACCGAGATACCCGCCGGGGACGACACGGCCGATGAACGGACCGGAAGTCCACACCCGCCAGCCGCCCGTCGCGTCGTCACCGGAGGCGGACGCGACGTCGTCGGTCCCGCGTATCGCCGCGATCGGGCACGAGAGCAGTGTCCTGGCCGGCCCCCGGTAGGCGTTCAGCAACTCGAGGTCGCCCAGTAGCAGGTCCAGGGCGTATTCCCAGCTTTCGGGGGAGTCGCGATAGCCCGCGACCGGCGTGAGCCCGGTGCGCCCGAACACCCGGCCGATGGCGGACGCGCCCGCCTTGGCGGTCTTTTCCGGCGAGCGCCGCTGCGGCGCACACGCGTCCACGACGATCAGCGCGCCAGGAGCGACGCCCAGCCGTTGAGCCGTTTCCAGTGCGACAAAGGCGCCCATGCCGAAAGCGATGATCACGGAGCGGGAAAACCAGACCTTCGGTGTCGCGTCGGCCACGAGGGCGGCGAGTTCTTCGAGGGAGGACGCAGGCGTCTCCGCGAGCCGATGCCCGTGTCCGGGATACTCGACGCCCCAGACGTCCGCGCCTGCCGCCCCGGCGAGCGGGCCGAAGGTCTCGAGCGTGCCGCCGGCGGGCGGAAACAGCAGGTGGCCGGGGTCGCGACTGTCTGATGTGGACAGTCGGATGAGTGCGGCCTTCATGATCCGCAAGATACGCGCCGAAGTCCCGGACGGGTGCCGATCTGCGCTCGACCAAGATCATTTCACCCGCCAGGGGGAGCCCGCTTCGAGAAGACCGCTCGGCCGTGTCGTATCTGGCGTTCCCCGTTCGACGTCCTGTCAAGAGCCGGAAGGAGAAAGCGATGAACACCAAAACTCAGACCTCGGCCACGCGGCTCGAACCGGTGGGCCGCACCCTGCCGGTGCTGCTGGCGATGGAGGACGACGCGGAGGACGTCGGCCGCCTGGCCCCGGACGACCGCCTGACCTGTCACGTGCACGGCCGCTGGATCCACCAGTGCGTCGCGTCGCCCCTGCACGTCAACCCGATCACCCGGCACCGCTGGTGCCGTTCGTGTGCGACCGCGTTGACCGTTTCCGTCGACGAGCTGTCCGGCGACGTCACGATGTCCTGCCCTGGCTGCGGCCATGGCGAAAGCGCCGCCTCGGCCAAACTGATCGTCGCGTGCCGGGCCAGCCTGGCCGCCGCTCGCCGTCACTCCGGCGCACGGGCGGCCTGACCGGCCCACTCGAGGACACGCTCGATGATCAGGTCGCGGTCTTCCGGACGGAGATACAGGTAGTGCCCGGCGTCCGGCAGGATTTCGACGTCGGCATGGGGGAGGAGACGTGCGAGTGTCGCGGCGGCGGCGGCCGAATCGTGTACGACGCTGCGGCCGCCGAACAGGGCGAGTGTGGGGACTTCGATGGACCGAAGCGCCGCTTCGCTGGGGACGACCTGGAACGGCACCCGCGCGCGGTAACACCGGATTCCCGCCAGCACCAGCTGGGCGGCGGGCTGGCCGAGGACGTCTTCCCCGGCGGACCATTTCACGTAACGCCGCCACAGGCGCTCGTTGTCGAGTACTGCCGCGGGCAAACCGTAGTGGAACACTTTCCGGGCGAACGGTGCCGAAACGGTGGTTGCGTCCAGCAAGCCGAGGGACGCCAGCCTGCCGGGCGCGTGGATCGCCTGGTTGACCGCATGCCAGCCACCGGTCGAACCGCCCACGAGATGCACCGAAGACAGCTCCAAACTTTCGAAAACGTCGTCGAGAGCGCTCACGCGATCGCGGATGTCCTTGAACGGCAGCCTTTGCACGCTTCTGCCCGCCTCGCCGAGAGTGTCGATCGCGTAGACCGCGTGCCGGTCCGCCAAGGCGGGAAGCAGTGCCGCGTAACAGGCGGAAGTCGCCATCAGCCCCGGCAGGAGGGCGATCGGCGAACCCCCACCGCCGTAGCGGTAGACCCGCGTGCTGCCATGCCGCGTCTCGACGTCGAAGACGTGGCGCGGCTCCGGGCACTCCGCCATCGCGCGGTCGTAGGCGGCGAAGTAGCGCTTCTCGGCCGCCGGATTTCTGAAACCCCCGATTTTTTTCATGCTCCGAACGTTAGGCAGGGCCGCCTTCCCGGTCTTGAACGAAAGTAAGCTGACGGCATGGGCGGATGGGCTCTCGTGGTGCCGCGGCAAGATCTGCTTCGCGCGCCCGGCGAGAGGATTCTCCGGTGGCCGCATCCCCGGCTCGCCGCCCACGTGTCGAGCTATGTCGCGCACGACCTTCCCGACTCCGGCTCGAACTCTTGGCAGGTCACCCCGCTGTCCGTGCTCACGTGGATGATCGACTTCGCGGCCCCGGACCGCGGTCCGGAAATCCCGGATTCGCCGGTGCTGGGGTTGCGGGACCGGCCGCTGCGTCTCGAGCAGGCCGGCGCTTCGCGCGGGATCGTCGTCACCCTGACCCCGCTCGGTTCGTACGCGTTGTTCGGAATCCCATCGCGTGAATTGACGAACGCGGCGGTCGCGACGGCCGACCTGCTGCCCGCCGGGTCGTTGCCCGAGCGACTGGCCGAGGCCGCGGACTGGCCGGAGCGGTTCCGGCTGCTGGACGAACATCTGGCGGGGCGGCTTACCCACGGTCCGGCGCCGGCGGCACCTGTCCGGTACGCGTGGGACCGGCTGTCCGCCGGGCCGGTCCGCGTCGACGCCCTCGCCGGCGAGATCGGCTGGAGCAGGCAGCAGCTCAACGCCCGGTTCCGCGAACAGATCGGACTGAGTCCCCGCACGATCGGGCGGATCGCCCGGCTCAATCGCGTGCTGGCGCTGGTGAACCGGGTGCCGTCCCTTTCGTGGGCGGAGGTCGCGTATTCGGGCGGCTACAGCGACCAGGCGCATCTCGTCCGTGAGTTCCGGGCGTTGACCGGATGCAGCCCGACGGAGGCCGGGAAACCCGGGCTCTTCGTTCCGCCGCGTGACGGCGCGTGAATCGGACGCGGGGCATGATCTCTCCCCTCGAAAAGAGTGAAAGCACGCGGCTCTTCCGGACCGGCATTCCGGACGACGAGCGTTCACGCGATCGGCGGAGGTAGGTTGCGGGCATGACCCTGGTTTCGACGCCTGCCGAGGCTGCCGCGCGGATGACCGGACGAGCCGTCGTAGAGCAGAAGAGTCTCGCCAAGGGAGTGACCGAAGTGCTGCTGGACAGCGGTGACACGGTGGTCGTCAAACGAGGGCACGCCCGGAACGCGACGTCCGCGGAGGTGGCGGGACTGCGATGGCTCGGCGAGCCCGGCGCCGTGCGGGTGCCGGAGGTTCGCGGCCACGACGACGAATGGCTGGTCACGGAGCTGGTCGGCGGTGGGCGGCCGACTCATCACGCGGCGGAGCGGCTGGGCAGGGGGCTCGCGGCGTTGCACGCGGCCGGAGCGCCCGCGTTCGGCGCCCCGCCGCCGGACGGGCCTGTCGACGCGTGGATCGGCCTGGCCCCGATGACGAACACGCCAGGGGAGGACTGGCCGCGGTGGTACACCGAGCACCGTGTCCTGCCCTATGTCCGCCGTGCGGTCGACGAAGGCACTTTGAACGCTGACGAAACCGCTGTCATCGAGCAGGCTTGCGCACGGCTGCCGGAGGTCGCCGGACCGGCGGAACCTCCGGCCCGCCTGCACGGCGACCTGTGGAACGGCAACGTGCTGTGGGGTGCCGTCGAGGCCTCGCTCATCGACCCGGCCGCGCACGGCGGTCATCGCGAGACCGATCTGGCCATGCTGCGGTTGTTCGGCTGTCCGCTGCTCGACCGGGTGCTGGCCGCCTATCAGGAAGTCGCTCCGCTCACCGACGGCTGGACCGGCCGGGTCGGCGCGCACCAACTGTTCCCCCTTCTCGTCCACACCGTCCTTTTCGGACGGTCCTATGCCGGGCAGGCGGTCGCGGCGGCGAGGGCGGTCGGCCGGTAGTTCCGGAGGCGCCGTCCCAGGTCAGTTCGAGACCGGAGAGCGTGAGCAGCTAACCCGTGCGAATACTCAGCCTGGGCCGCGAGGTATGCGAGAACGAAAGCGCGCCGGTCGTAGCGTTGGGTCACTGGCGAACCGTAACGACGAGGCGGGCCCGCCAGCGAAACGCGGGCCCGCATCAATCCTTTGTGGACAGAAGATCAGACGACGGTGCCTTCGGTGTCGTCGTCGGAGTCGGTTTCTTCGATCTTCCACTTCAGCTGGAACTCGACCTCTTCCTCACCGTCGCCGCGCTCGTGCTCGATCGAGAACTGCGCGTGGGCGGGGACCCGGAACCGTTCCCCGGCGATCTGGATGCGGAACGAGGTTTCGGACTCGAGAGCGTCGGCGAGGCGGCGAAGTTTCGCGACGACGTCGGCGGTGGAGTAAACGCGTTCGACGTCTCGGGGAGCGGTTCCGGTCACGGTGTCCTCCAAGGTCCGACACCCTGGCCGGGTGTCCGTGGCGTCATTCAATCGTGTGATCATCGCGTCCGGTCGGCGGGGTCGTCGGCGGGGTCACAGTGACCGGGCGAGACGGAAGCCGACGTCGTCGACACGGAAGGTCGGGTGACTACGACGCCGCACCGAAGCCCGGCAGCTCCAGTGCTCGTCGAACCAGCCACCGCCCCGAAGGACCCGGTACTCGCCGTACACCTCGGCGTCGTACACGTCCCAGCACCATTCCCAGACGTTGCCCAGCATGTCGTGCAGGCCCCACGCGTTGGGCACCTTCCCGCCGACCTCGTGCACGGACTCCGCCGAGTTCTCGCGGTACCAGGCGATCTCGTCGAGTGGTCCGTAGCGAGGACCGGTCGTGCCGGCGCGACAGGCGTGTTCCCATTCCGCCTCGGTGGGGAGGCGGTAGCCGTTCGCGGACCGGTCCCAGGTCGGCGAATCCGGCTCGTAAGCGGGAGTGAGACCTTCGCGTTCCGACAAGGTGTTGCAGATACGGAGGGCGTTCGGCCACGAGACGTCGACGAGGGGGAACCGGCCGGGCTCGTGGGTGACCGGAACCGGGGCGAGCAGGAACGAGGCGACCTCGACCGCCCAGCTCCGCCGTGTGCGCCGGTCCGAAAGCGTTACTTCGCCCGCCGGCACGGTGATCATCTTCATGGTCCGGCCGATGTTACCCAGGTCAGGCCGTCGGCACGCCATGATGGGCGCGTGCCCCTGCTCATCGAGCCCGCCCTGTCCGCCGATACGTTCCGATCGCCACGGCAATCGTGCCTGATCGTCGGCGACAGGCTGGTGCCGCGACCGTGGTGCGTTGACGACGCGAAGGACGTCGAAGCCGCCTTCGCCTGTCCCGTCATCCAGCGTCGGCACGTCCGTCGTGTCGACGGAGCGGACGCGAGCTGGGCGGTGGTCGAAGCGCGCGAAGACCGGCCGGTCGGGCAGGTCGGTCTTCGCGCGCTCTCGCTTTTCGAGGCTTCCGCACAACTGTCCTGCTGGGTCTGCCAGCCTTCCGCGGTGCGGGAATCGCGGAAGGCGCGGTGGCGGCGTTGACGCGGTGGGCGTTCGAAATCGTCCGGCCGCACCGGTTGTTCCTCCTGCGTTCCACCGCGAACGCCACCTCTTTGCCGCGTCGCACGCGGACGGGTGGCACGACGCCCCACCCGCACGCGCGGCTCAGGGGCGAATCAGCACCTTTCTCCGCAGGACGACCGGAAGCGGGACCAGAGCGATCGCCGCGCTGATCCAGATGGCGTGCCGATAGTCCCCGGTCGGCCCCGTGACGAAACCGGCGAGCACCGGCCCGAGGAACGCGCCGGCGTTGAGCGCGACCGTCGCGAACGAACCACCGAGCGTCGGCGCCCCGGGAGTCACGTGCATCACCCGCGCCACGAGTGCGGAACCGCAGCCGAACGAAAGTCCACCTTGGACGGTCGTCAGGACGAACAAGGCGACGGGCTGCGCGCCGGTCGCCGCCAACACCGCCCAACCCACCGGCAGGACGGCCAACGCGAGTACCAAGCCGCGCCGGAGTTCACCGTCGCCCGTACGGCCCGCCACGGTGACGCCGAGGAACGCCCCGACGCCGAAGGCCGCGAGCAGGCCGGAAACCGCCCCGGCCGAGAGGTGGGCGACATCCGTCGCGATGACCGCCAGGAAGGCGAAAGTCGCGAAGGTGGCGCCGTTGACCAAAGCGGCAAGGACCATCGTCTGCCGCACCGGAGGCCTTCTCAACTCCCGAGCTTCGCGCCTGATCGAGACTTCCTGCGGGTCTGCCGCGTCGGCGGGCGCGGAACGGAACACCAACACCAGCGCGGGAAGGCACAACGCGGCGACGGCCCAGAACGCGGAACGCCAGCCCGCGAACTCACCGAGCACTGCTCCGGCCGGCACCCCGGCGACACACGACAGCGTGATCCCCGCCAACAGGACAGCGGTCGCCCGCGCCTGCTTTCCCTGTGGCGCCAGAGCGACCGCGACAGGCATGGCCACGGCGAGGAAACCCGCGTTGACGACCGCCGCGACGACCCGGGTGCCGAACAGCAGCGGAAAGCTCGTCGTCACGGCGCCGATGACGTGCACCACGACGAAGGCGGTCAGGAACCCGGCCAAGGCCCGGCGGCGAGGCCAGCGCGCGCTGAGCACGGCCATGGCCGGGGCGCCGACGATCATTCCGACGGCGTAGGCGGACGTCAGCGCGGCGGCCGCGCCCACTGGGACGGACAGTTCACCGGCGATTCCCGGAACGAGACCGGAAGCCATGAATTCAGAAGTGCCTTGCGCGAAGACGGCAAGGCCGAGGACATGAACGAACAGGGGCAACGGACGACTCCCAGAGAGAAAGTGAGCAGGAGGAAGCCGCGCGCGAGACAGGGAGAAACCCGGCCGGACGCACGGAACA
The DNA here is from genome assembly GCF_029369745.1 of Amycolatopsis sp. QT-25. Lineage (NCBI taxonomy): Bacteria > Bacillati > Actinomycetota > Actinomycetes > Pseudonocardiales > Pseudonocardiaceae > Amycolatopsis > Amycolatopsis sp. QT-25. The sequence continues at coordinate 4,427,340 of NZ_CP120210.1, read as the reverse complement.
GCGCTCCGGTCACCGGGAAGCGAGAGGGCCGACGCCTAACGGCCGGACACGACGACTCGCCGCCGGATGACCGGCGGCGGGGTTCTGTCCGACTCGGGGCTCGTCACGAGAGCGCACATTACACACGGCCGCCAGCGGGCTTCAACCCGGTTTGCCGGTCACCGAAGAAAACGGGGCCCGTTCCACGTGCCGGAACGCTTTTCGTCGCCCACTCGAATGATGCGGATTAATGCGTTCTGACCTGCGGTTTCGTGATCGTTTCGGTACTGGGAGCGAACTTGGATTCGGTTAACCTCGACTTCATGATTTCCACGGTTGTGTGGGGCACAGGCAACGTCGGTCGCGCCTCTATCCGGGCCGTCGACGCGCATCCGGATGGGGCAACGACATCCTGCCGCTGCTGATCAGCGGGCTCGGCACCACCGTGGACGCGGTTCGCTGCCAGGAGATCTTCGGCTACACCACTTACGACCAGCCGGATTCCGTCCGCTGTCTGGTCGGGGTGGGCCGGCCGATGGACTGTCAGCCGCCGATGCCGGCCCCCCGGTGCCCACGAGGGTCTGGGGCGGGCAGGTGCGGTGATCGCCCGCGGCCTCGGGGGCGATCTGGACGAGACCCGCGAGCCGCTCGATCGCCGTCCGCTCGAGAAGACCGTGACCACGCGGGCGATGGGCGAGTTCGAAGCGGGCACGCAGGGCGCGTTCCGGTTCGAGATACAGGGGATCATGGGCGGCGAGCCGCGCATCGTCATCGAGCACGTCACCCGCATCCACACGTCGTGCGCGCCGGACTGGCCGATGCCGTCCAGTGGCGACGGGGCGCACGGGGTGATCATCGAAGGCCGCCCCAGGATCGAAGTCTTCGGTCGAGGCCACCGACGAGGGCGAGAACCGGTCCGCCGGCGGTAAGGCGACCGTGGTCGGCAGGCTGGTCGGCGCCATCGATTGGCTCGTGGACGCCGAACCGCGCCTCTACGACGCACTTGACGTCCCCTTGCGACCGGCGACCGGCAAGCTCGGAAGGAGCGCGCGATGAGCATCGGCATTCCCGAGGGCAAGGACCCGATCGGCTACGTGTGGGGCGAGATGGTGCCCGGTACCGGTGTCGCGGCCTCGAATCTCTCCCTGGCGGTCTACTCGCACACCACGCTGGGGCTCCGCGAGTTCGAGGCGGCCCGGCTGCGGATCGCGCAGCTCAACGGTTGCGTCTTCTGCTTGGACTGGCGGACCGAACGCGACGGTGTGAAGGTCGAGGCGGAGTCCATCGACGCGGTGACCGAATGGCGCACCACCGACGCGTTCGACTCGGCCGGCCGGAGCGCGGTGACGCAGCCGCCGTATCCGGAACCGATGACGAGCGCCGGGATTCGGGCGGCGTCGGCGATCGAACTTCTCGCGTAAACGGTCCCCCGAGAGCCGCGGCCCCAAGGATAGAACCAGTTCCAGTTATAAGAGGCGGCGGGACAACTGACCAGAAGCGCTTCTCCGTATGATTTCGTCGCGCACTTGATCTTCCTCGCCGTTGATGTCTTAGAACAGGTTATGCCTGTGGCTATGTCGGGTGGCAACGAAGGTGGTGCTTCTTCCCGCGTGCTTGGGCCGGGCACGCGGGCATCGCGACGGCGAATGGGCCACTATGTACTGCTGTGGAGTCCACTCGAGTTGATCGCTGGCTGTGGGCCGTCCGGCTGACCAAGACGCGTCCGGACGCCGCGGCGGCGTGTCGTGGCGGCCATGTCCGCGTGAACGGCAAACCGGCCAAACCCGCGACCACGGTCGTGGCCGGCGACGAGGTCCGTGCACGCGTCAGCGACACGACGCGGATCTTGGAGGTGACCCGGGTGATCCAGAAACGGGTCGGTGCCGCCGACGCCGCAACCTGTTTCATCGACCGGACACCCCCGCCGCCGCCCGAAGCCGCCACGCCGGTCGCGCGACGGGAGCGGGGGGCCGGCCGTCCGACCAAGCGGGAACGCCGTGTGCTCGACCGGTTCCGCTCAGGAGAACAGTGATCGTGCGGCATTCACATATATGGACCTGATTCACATCCATTGACGGGTGACAGTGACGTGAACTATAAAGACGGGGTCCGGGTGTACACGCCGCAACACCTTCCGTCAGTCCGTCACGGAGGTTTCGGGTGTCCCGAAAAAGTCCTCTTCGTCGTGCCGTCCTCCCGGCGTTCGCCGCGGTGGTCGCCACCGCCGCGTTACTGCAGGTACCGCCGGACGCGGCGGACGCGGCGCCGGGGCCCGGTTCGCTGACCGGTCTCGACGTCGGCGCCGCCAAGCGCCGCACGCCGGTCGCCGGGCTCTACGACTGGTCCAAGGCCGGGTACCGGGGTGGTGCCGCGCTGCCAAGCTCCGGTGAAGTGAATCCGAACGCCACCTGTCAGGTCACCGCGGCGGAACTGGCGAGCCAGTACAACGTCAAGCCCGACGACGGCACCGACGACACCACCGGGATCCAGGCGGCGATCGACGGAATCAAGAGCGCGTGCTCGCCGTCCGGCGGCTACACCAAGCTGAGCACGATCACCTTCCCGGCTGGCCGGTTCGACGTCACGCACGAGATCCACGTCGACGCCGACTACCTGATCCTGCGGGGCGCGGGCAAGGACGTCACCAGGTTCGTCTACAGACCCGACACGAACACCCTCTACGACTCGCTCACCCCGGACGGTTCCGACTGGGACGAGGACGGGATGACCTCGGGTGCGGGCAAAGGCGGCTGGCTGTGGCCGGGGCGCGGGCTGTTCCGCGTCCAGTCCAGGGGAGTGCACACCTCCTACGCGAGTGATCACGCTTCGGCGCCCGCGAACCGCAAGGACATCTTCGAGGGCACGATCAACGTCCATTGGAAGGCCGGGGTGAAGCTGCGGGGCAAGCCGGGTGACACCGCCTTCGCCGCGCGGATGGGGGACAAGGTCGTCCACCTGGGGAGCGGCGGTGCCCTGACCTCGTTCGCCGCGGGGAACCTGGTCAACATCCGGGCGGCCAACTCGCAGAGGTTCTACGAGCAGCAGCAGGCCACACCGACCACGTTCCCGTTGCTGAACACGCACATCCGCCAGCAGATCTTCACGATCGCCGCGCTCGATCCCACGGCGCGCACCATCACCCTGGACAAGCCACTCGAGTACGACGTCCCGGTGAACTCCACTTCGGACGGCTCGGCCCCGATCGACGGCGCCGTCTACGACTCGAAGGCGGCGCCGCTGGTCGACCCGGTGGTCGGCGTCGGCTTCGAGAATTTCGGCTTCACCCAGGACATGCCGGGGCTGAACCCCGCCGAGGCGAACAACAACTACGGGAACATGGCGCCCGCCGCGGAGATGCACGGGATCGTGTTCAAGTGGGCGGCGAACTCCTGGGTCCGCGGTATCCGCGCGGAGATGACCGGTTCGCATCCGATCGTCACCGAGGAGGCCAAGAACCTCCAGATCGTCGACAACGAACTCGACGGCTCGTGGAACAAGGGCAAGGGCGGCAACGGCTACTTCCGCGGCTCCCGGGTCTGGGACTCGCTCTATGCCGGCAACACCTCGACCCTGTTGCGGCATTTCACCTTCCAGTGGTCCGCCTCGGGCAACGTGGTGATCGGCAACTCGTTCGACTCCGACCTGAACCTGCACGGAGGCTGGGAGCGCAACAACCTCTTCGAGCTGAACACGGTCAAGGTCCCGTACGCGCACCGTTCGGGGAACTGCCGGGCCCACTGCGGTGAAGAGGGCGGAGGCGGTCCCGACGACTCGAACTGGTTCCCGATCTGGTGGGGCGCGGGCAAGAAGGCCGTCAAATGGTCCGGTGCCACCGGCTACCGCAACGTGTTCTTCAACAACGCCATGACCAAGCAGCTCACGGACAACGGACCGTATAACGACTTCTACGCCGACCGGCACCGTATCCATGTCTTCGGCTGGGACGGCACCGCGTACAAGCACCTCGACGTCAACGGCACACCGATCACCGACTGGGCGAAGAACGAGCAACGGGACTACACCGGTGGACACGGGGTCGACGCGACCAGGACCGACGCCACGTCGTCGCTGTTCCTGAAGTCCGTCGACGGGACTCCGCCGTCCTCGCCGACAAGCCAGCCCTCCACCACGACCACGACCAGTCCGGCTCCCGGTGCGTGCCTGAACGCGGCGTTCATTCGTAAATCGGTGTGGGGCGGTGGTTACGGCGGCGGTTTCACCGTCACCAACAGCTGCCCCGACGCGGTGGGCTCGTGGGCGGTCGAGTTCGATCTGCCCGCCGGGACGACGGTCACCGGTTCTTGGAGTTCGGTGCTGACCAAGACCGGGCAGCACCACCGATTCGGGAACGCGACCCACAACGGAAGCGTCAAACCCGGTGGCACGGCGACGTTCGGCTTCAACGCCGCCGGTCAGGGACTCCCGGTCGCGTGCACGATCGCCGGAACGAAATGCGGAGGCACGGAATGACGAGGAAACGACTGCTCGCCGCGCTCGCGGCCACGGCGTCGGCGGTGGTCCTGTTCGGCGCCGTCGTCACCGCCGAGGCCGCCGCGCCGAGCCTGTCCGCCGCCTTCACCCAGAGTTCGGTCTGGAACAGCGGATACGGCGGCAAGTACACGCTGACCAACGCGGGGGACGCGAACAGTACGCGGTGGACGATCGAATTCGATCTTCCCGCAGGCACCGCGGTCAGCACGTCGTGGAGTTCGGTGCTCACCCGCACCGGACAGCACTACAAGGTCACCAACGCGGGTTTCAACGGCACGATCGAACCGGGCGGGTCGGCGAGCTTCGGCTTCACCACCTCCGGACCGGGCCTGCCGACCGCCTGCACGATCGACGGCAGCCCGTGCGGGGGAGGAGCACCGAGCACGACCACGGTGCCGGCCACCACGACCACGAGCGAACCGCCGACGACCATCACCACGGTCCCGGCGGGTGACGTCGTCGACGTGGGCACCGCGGCCGAGTTGCAGGCCGCGCTGGCGGAGGCGAGCCCCGGCCAGACCATCCGGCTGGCGGCCGGAATTTACCGGGGTTCGTTCGTCGGCACGACACCGGGGACGGCGGTCGCGCCGATCACGGTGACCGGACCGTCGACCGCGGTGCTGATCAACGACGGCCCGTCCGGGGAGGCGCCCTCCTGTCCGGCTCCGGCCGCGGGCTGGGACTCCGGGTACGGGTTCTGGCTCTACGGCGCACCGTACTGGCAGCTCAAGGGTTTCACCGTGCAGGAGTCGAAGAAGGGCATCGTCGCCGACAACTCGCACCACACGCTGATCGAGGGGGTGCGGGTGCACCGGATCGACGAGGAGGCCGTGCACTTCCGCCGTTCCTCGGCCGACAGCGTCATCCGCGACTCGACGATCAGCCACACCGGTCTCGGGCAGGCCGGTTACGGCGAGGGCGTCTACCTCGGCTCGGCGAACTCGAACTGGGCATGCCACGGGAACTCCGGCGGAGTCGACCGCGGTGACCGGATCCAGGTGCTCGGCAATCACATCGGACCATACGTCGCCGCGGAGGCCATCGATGTCAAGGAGGGCACCGCGGACGGCGTGATCCGGGGCAATATCTTCGACGGCCAAGGGGTTTCCGGGCAGAACTCGGCCGATTCCTGGGTCGACGTCAAGGGAACCGGGTACGTGATCGAAGGCAACACCGGCACCTTCGCTTCGCCAGGAACGTTCGCGAACGGCTACGAGACGCACAACCCCGCCACCACCCCGTCGTTCCCGAATGGCTGCGGGAACGTGTGGCGGGACAACAAGTCCGATCTCGGCGGCGTCGGCCAGTACGCCATCAAGATCACGTCGACGTCGAAGTGCGCGGACCGGCCCAACGTCGTCCGCGCGTCCAACACCGTGTCGAGGGCGGTGAGGGGGCTGACCAACATCCCCGTCACACCCTGACTGCTCGCTCGAGTACGAAAGCGTTGCCGACCGGAAAAGGCGGCGAGTCCTCAGTGGACTCGCCGCCGCTTCCGGTGGCTCAGGACTGCGCGGCGGTGACGGTATGCCGCAGCAGCAGCGACGTCGTGACCGGGCCGACACCGCCGGGGACCGGCGTGATCGATCCCGCGATCTCCTCGACGGCCGCCTGGTCGACGTCGCCGACGAGCCCGCCTTCAGGCGTCGGGTTCGTGCCGACGTCGATGACCACGGCACCGGGCTTGACGTGGTCCGCGCCGACGAAGTGCGCGCGGCCGACGGCCACGACCAGGACGTCGGCGGTCTTGGTGACCGACGCGAGATCCTTGGTGCGCGAGTGGCAGACGGTGACCGTCGCGTTCTCGGCGAGCAGCAGCAGCGCGGCGGGTTTGCCGACCACGGTGGAGCGGCCGACGACGGCGACCTGGGCACCGGACAGGGCGACCTGCTCGCGCTTCAGGATCTCCAGCACTGCCGCGGCGGTGGCGGGAGCGTAGGTCGGGAGGCCCGCGGTGAGCCTGCCGAGACTGACCGGGTTGGCGCCGTCGACGTCCTTGCGCGGATCGATGTGCGCGCCGACGTCGTCGAGCGTCACGCCTTCGGGCAGCGGGGTCTGGCAGATGATGCCGTGGACCGACGGGTCCGCGGAGAGCTTGTCGAGTTCGCGGGTGACGTCCTCGCCGGTCGGCTTTTCGAGCTGGACCACCCGGCAGCCGACGCCGACCTTCTTCGCCGCGCGTTCGATCGAGCGCACGTACCAGGCGGTGGCGTCGTCGTCGGTCGGCACGAGCACGGCCAGCGTCGGGACGGTGCCCGATTCGCGTAGTCCGGCGGCGGTCTCGGTGACCTCGGCGGTGATGGCGGCGGCGATCGCGCGCCCGTCGATCAGCGTCATCGGGCGAGCCTTTCGCGTACCTGGGCGATGAGGGCGTCGGCGCGGCCGGCGGCGGGGGTGTATTCGGTGAGCCGGGCCTCGGTCTGCTCGCGGAGTTGCTCGTCCGACATGGACGCGAGGTTGACCTCGACGTTGACCACGCCCGATTCGAGCGCGGATTTGGCGGACGATGCGGCGACCGCGATGTCGGAGATGACGTTCGTGTTGGCACCGTCGAGGATCGAGGCGGCGACGTCGATGACGTCGGCGGCGAGGGCGGCGGTGCGCAGCGGGACGTCGGCGGCGCCGACCAGCGCGGCCTGGATCGCGGCCGAGCGGGCCTGCTTCTCCTCGTCGGTGACCTTCGGGAGCTTGTAGGCCGAGACGACGGCGTCGAAGGCGGCGGCGTCGTCGGCGGCGAGCCCGAGCGCGCGGCGGCGGAGGTCCTCGGCCTTGCCCAGCGCCTCGGTCATGGCGGCCTCGTGCTCGGCGTACTTCGGCTTGCCGATGGTCAGGTTGCACACCATGGAGACCAGGGCGGCACCGACCGCGGCGTTCATCGCGGCACCCGCTCCACCACCGGGCGTCGAGGCCTTCGAAGCCAGCTCGTCGAGCCACTGACCGACCGGTTGAGCCTCCACGCGATGTTCCCTTCCCGCTGGTTTTGCCGTCGCGGGGAAGCCTACCTGGGGGTTCCGGGACAGTCCGAGGCCACCTTCGCGGCGATCGGCCTCGGCGAAGGTGACCTTCGGCCGGCGGGATCACGCCCGCTGGTACTCCTCCCAAGTGAGCTTCGGCGAGACGGCGGGGCCGTCGTCGGCACCGCGGCCGGCGAGGCCGTTGTAGCCGAGGTAGTAGTCACCGGCCTGGTGCTGCGCACCGGAGGACAGGTCCGGATCGGACAGGGCGATGGCGTGGATGTGGTAAGCGAAGCCCTGGGCCGGGGTCCGGACCCAAGCCGCGAAGCCCACCTGACGCAGCTTCCGCGCGACGTCGGTCCGCGTGGCCGAGGACATGCCCTCGACGCCGATGTCGAGCGCGCCGCCACCGTCGTGCGTCCCGGCCGAAGCACCGACGCCGCCGGGGTTGTACGAGCCCTGCGTGATGGTGAGCTGCCTGCCGAGCAGCGCCTCGGCCTTCACCAGCATCGCCTTGGTCCGGGTGTTCATCGTCTTGCCGTGGTAGGTCAGGCGGCTTCCCGCGGAGACCACCGCGGTGACGGTGTACCGGCCCTCGCCCAGCTTCTCGAGCGAGGTCTTGCCCGGCAGGCCGGAGGCGTCGATCCCCGTGTATCCCAGCGACTTCTGATAGCTGGAGTACGCGTTGATCGTCGACGTGCCGAAGTGGCCGTCGACATACTGCTGATCGAGCAGTCCCTTGGCTGCCAGCGCCTGTTCCACCAGCAGCACGCTGTCCTTGGCGCCCGGGGTCACTGCGCTGTCAGCGCGGCGCGGGTCGATCTGCGCGGCCTTCAGCACCGCTTCCATGCCGGCCGCGGGCAACGCGGTCACAGCCACTTCGGCGCCGGCCGGTGCGGCCACGCCGAAGGAGAGCGCGGTCGCTGTCGCGAGCACGGCTACCTTGGTCAACAATTCCTGCCTCCTGAACGGATTCGGTCGTCCGGTCAGCATGGGCGGCGCGAATACAAGGGCCGTACAAACGACCAGCGGCTTGTCACCCGGTCGGGTGTCACTCCGGCGAAATCGGGGATGACCTGATAAGACTTCCGGTGGACGCCGAAAGGTCGAGACCCACATGGTGCTACGTACCCCGCCACCCTCGAAGGCTCATCTCAGGCTGCTCGCGGCGGCGGACGCGTCCCCGCCAGGCCGTCGGCGGGACCGGTACGGCGAGCTCGCCGACCGACGGCTGGCCGCGATCCTCGCCGCGGAAGACGTGGCGGAGGAACACGGGCTGAGCGCGCACGTCCGGACGACCTGTTACGTCCACCGCCGCTGGGTGCACCAATGCATCTCCGATCCGATGCACATCCTCGTCGTCACCGGGCACCGGTGGTGCCGTCGCTGCGATCGCACGGTGGACGTCGAGGTCGACGAGACCTTCCCGGGCTCGGTCGAGCTCTTCTGTGACGGCTGCGGCGTCCCGCCGGACACGGCCGCGAACCGCGAGGTGCTCATGGCCTGCCGGACCAGCCTGGCCGCCATGCACGGCGGGGAAGCTTCGACGCTCTACGTCGTCCCGGACCGCTGACCGGCACCCGAGGTGCCGAACCGCTCCGGCGTCCGGTTCCACAACATGGTGACGGTCTCGCCGAACCACAGGGGGGCCATCACCCACGTCATCGACGCCACCGGGGCGGTGACGCCACCGGGGACGGCTCCGAGCAACGTGGTGAGCTAGCCGTGACGCCGGAGGGCTGAAGGGGACTTTGCCCACATCTCAGGCGCTTTCCCCGCATGTCTCGCGGGGAAAGCGCTCTTCAGTCGCTTGTGTATAACGCCCTATACCGCTCGGCGTCGAACAGCTTCTTCACGACGTCGCTAGGCTCGGATCCATGACCAGCAGTGATGCCTCCGCCGTAGTCGAAGAACTACGTGACTTCTTCCGTTCCGGCGCCACGAAACCGATGGATTGGCGCCGAACGCAGCTCATGGGCCTGCGGAAGCTCCTGTCCGAGCGGGCCGACGTGTTCCTCGAAGCGCTCTATGCCGATCTGCGCAAGAACACCGCCGAAGCGAAGCGCGCGGAGATCGCACTGGTGCGCAATGAGATCGACCACACGCTGGAGCACCTCGACTCCTGGCTGGCGCCGGAGCCCGCCGAGCTGCCGTATCCGCTGCGGCCGGGGAGCGGCCGCGTCGTACGTGAACCGCTCGGGGTCGCGTTGATCATCGGTCCGTGGAACTATCCGCTGCAGCTGGCGCTCGCGCCGCTGGTCGGAGCACTGGCGGCGGGGAACTGCGCGGTCGTGAAGCCGAGTGAGCTGTCCCCGAACACGTCGGCCGCGATCGCCGAGCATCTGCCGGACTACGTCGAGGGCGTCCGGGTCGTCGAGGGTGCGATCCCGGAGACGACGGCGCTGCTGGAGCAGAAGTTCGACATCATCTTCTACACCGGGAACGGGACGGTCGGCCGGATCGTCATGGCCGCGGCCGCGAAGCATCTCACGCCGGTCACGCTGGAACTGGGCGGGAAGAGTCCGGCGATCGTCGAGCCGGGCGCGGATCTCGCGGTGACCGCGCAACGGCTCGCGTACGGCAAGTTCGCCAACGCCGGCCAGACCTGCGTCGCGCCCGACTACGTCCTCGCGATCGGTGACACCGGCCCGAAACTCGCCGAGCAGCTGGCCGCGACCGTCGAAGCGATGTTCGGCGAGGACCCCGCCACCAGCGACTCCTACGGCCGCATCATCTCCACACGACATCACGACCGGCTCACCGCGTTGCTGGGCGACGGAACCGCGGTCGTCGGCGGTCAGGCCGACCGCGACGAGAAGTACATCGCCCCCACCGTGCTCACCGGTGTTTCCCCGGATGCCCCGGTGATGCGTGACGAGATCTTCGGCCCGATCCTGCCGATCATCGAGGTGCCCGACGTCGACGCGGCGCTGGCGTTCGTCAACGAACGGGACAAGCCGCTGGCGTTGTACGCCTTCACCGAATCGGCCGAAACCAAGCGCAGGATCGAGGCGGAGACGTCCTCAGGTGGCTTGGTGTTCGGCGCGGCGATCATCCACCTCGCGGCGCCGGAGTTGCCGTTCGGCGGGGTGGGCGAGAGCGGGATGGGCCGCTATCACGGCCGCTACTCCATCGACAACTTCAGCCACGTGAAGGCCGTGCTGGACAAGCCCCTCGCCGGCTGATCAGCGGCCCTCACGGCTGCCTTCGTAGGCCCGCTCGCGAAGCCCGGTGAGCCAGCCGGGCCGCGGCTCCCACCCTCGCGGATGGTGCAGCATCGGATCGAAAGCGAGGCGGGCCGAGTCTTCGGCCACCTCGTGCAGGGTCAGCGTCGCACAAGGCTTCCGGCGCCCGTTCGCGCGGACGGTCTCGAAGAGATAGGTCACCGGCTCTTCCACCACCAGGCGCCTCAAGGCGTCCAAGGACGCTTCGGCGTGCCGTGACGTCTCCGCGCGGGCCGAAAGCCAGACCAGTTCGCCTTCCGTGCGATAGGGCAGCAGCGTGCTGTATCGCCCGGTGGTCCAGGCCCGCGCCGGCCGCGGCAGAACGCGGCCGACCAGTCCGGTGCCCGAGGTGGTCAGCGTCAGATCCCAGGGAAGACCGTCGATGGAGGGGATCCGCACCGCCAGTCCCAGCGCGTCCGGCACCCGTCCCGGAAGACCCACCCCTTTGGACATCCGTACGATGACGGCCACCGGCTCCTCCGGCAGGACGAGGTCGTCACAATTCAGGCCGCGAAATTCGCCTGTAAGCAGTAGCCCATCCGGGTGGAAGGCTCGCGCCCCGCGCAGGGCCGCGAGAGCGCGGAATCCGGCACGGAAGAGCTTGCCGCCGAGCCCGGCCTGCGTTGCGGCGTCCTCAGCCACGATTCCGACCTCCTTGTGACGTACGTGCTCCGCGCTGGCTACCCCCGTCCGGCCGGGTTACACGGGAATTCGCACGAAATCACTAAAGCCGGATCTCCGGTGTGAACGGCCTTCGTCCGGGTACTCGACACGATGTTCGCACAGTTCCCCATTCACCTGGATCGGAGGAAAACATGACTGCATCGCCGGCCACGGTTCGGCGGGCTCCGCGTCAACTCATCGCCCTCGGCGTGGGCGCGGTCTTCCTGCTCGTCGGCATCCTCGGTTTCATCCCCGGCATCACGACGAACTACGAACAGCTGAGCGGCGCCGGTCACGAGTCCGGCGCGTTGCTGCTGGGCGTGTTCCAGGTGTCGATTCTGCACAACATCGTCCACTTGGCGTTCGGCGTCGCGGGGATCCTGTTGGCCCGGACGGTGAGCGGCGCGAAGGCGTTCCTCGTCGGTGGCGGGGTGATCTACCTCGTGCTCTGGCTGTACGGGTTGCTGATCGACCACGGCTCGGCGGCCAATTTCGTGCCGGTCAACAACGCGGACAACTGGCTGCACCTCGGGCTCGCCGTCGGGATGCTCGCCCTCGGGCTCATCCCGCTCTCCAGTTCGAAGGCGCCGATCGCCGACTCGCGCTAGTACCTGTTTATTCTTGAATTCTTCGGAGGTTTCTCAGTGTTCCGTCATACCAAATCGCTCCAGTTCGAGGCCAAGCCGGAAAAGCCCGACGCCCTGTACGCGCGCAAGCTGCAGGAGCTCATCGGTGGCGCCTACGGTGAAATGACCGTCACCATGCAGTACCTGTTCCAGGGCTGGAATTGCCGCATCGAGGGCAAGTACAAGGACCTGATCATGGACACGGCGACCGAGGAGATCGGTCACGTCGAAATGCTCGCGACGATGGTCGCCCGGCTGCTCGAAGGTGCTCCCGCCACCACGGTGGCCGAGGCCGCGAAGGATCCGGCCACCGCGGCGATCCTGGGCGGGATGGATCCCCAGCAGGCGATCATCTCCGGTGGTGGCGCCACGCCGAGCGACAGCCAGGGCTATCCCTGGAACGGTCGCTACGTCGTGGCGTCGGGCAACCTGCTGGCCGATTTCCGGGCGAACGTCGCGGCCGAGGCGCAGGGCCGGTTGCAGACGGCCAGGTTGTACAACATGACCGACGACCCGGGCGTGAAGGCCATGCTGCAGTTCAACCTCGCGCGGGACACGGTCCACCAGAAGCAGTGGCTCGCCGCGATCGAGGAGCTCAAGGCCGACGGCCTGGAAAGCGACATCGCGCCGACGGCGTTGTTCGACGAGGAGAACCAGGAGCACAACAACACCATCTGGCATCTCTCCGACGGCCCGGACGGTGCGAAGGGTGGCTGGAGCTTCGGCGAGGACGGGATCGAGTATCTGATGGAGCCCGAGGCCCTCGGCGGCCCCGGCACCGCTCCGAAGCCCGACCCCGCGCTCTATGGCACCTACGCGCCGATCCAGGACGCGATCGGGACGGTAAAGGGTAAGGTCAAGGACGCGAAGAAGAAGGCCACGAAGTCGAGCAAGAGCTAGTAGAGAACTGACGGAGCCCTTCCCCAGTATTGCCGGGGAAGGGCTCCTCTTATTGAGGGGTAAGGCGAACTTGGCGTACTGAAGTCGGAAGCAGGCGCGAAATCGCTGAAGGGCCTTGCGTGGCTTTCAACAATCCACAAGGAACATCACGCCCCCGCACCCGCTATGCCGCCGTCGTGGTTCTCTCTCACGGAGGTACATGAAGGCCCCCTTCCTTGCGCTGGGCGCAAGGAAGGGGGCCTTCATGTACCTCAGGCGCACCGGCACGGCCGACGAAACCCGACCCACACCCTGTTGAAGTACGTGAGGGCTTCCTTCCCGGGCTTTCAGCCGGGGAAGGAGGCCCTCACAGATCTGCGATCAGCCGAAGCTCGAATGCAGTAGGTATCCGAGACACTCTTGGCCCTAGCCGTCCTCACCCTCACGACCCCGGCGCGAGGCTACGCAAAGCACTCGATCCCGGTGGCGATCACGCCAGGCAAGGCTTCGACGTCCGGACACGGTTGCCTTGCCCTCGACATGTGCGGTGTCGGCCGAAGGAATCAGTCGGCGGCCTTCGCTTCGGCTTCGGCGACGGCGGCCGCTTCGTCGTCGTCCATCGCCCTGGTGTCACGCGGCGGGAGGAACGGCTCGCTTTCGGCGGGGCGTCCGGAGGCACGCTCCTTGCCCCGCGTGAGTTCGGCGTCCAGCTCGGCGCCGAGGAGGACGGCGATGTTCGAGATCCACAGCCAGATCAGGAACACGATGACCCCGGCGAGCGAACCGTAGACCTTGTTGTACGAGCCGAAATTGCTCACGTAGAAGGCGAATCCGGCGGTGGCGGCGGCCCAGAGCACCACGGCCACGAGCCCGCCCGGCGTCAGCCAGCGGAACTTCGGCTGCCGCACGTTGGGGCTCACCCAGTAGAGCATCGCGAACGCCAAGCCCGCCAGCAAAGCGATCACCGGCCATTTCGCGATGTCCCAGACCAGGACACCGGTCGAACCGAGGCCGATCAGATCTCCGAGGTAGCGTGCGACCCCGCCGGTCGCCACCACGCCGGCGGCACACAGGGCGAGGACGATCAGGACGGCGATGGTGAGTCCGACCCGCAAGGGCACGGTCTTCCAGATCGGGCGGCCTTCGGGCATCGAGTAGATGACGTTGGACGCACGCATGAACGCGCCGATGTAGCCGGACGCCGACCACAACGCGCCCACGAAGCCGATGATCGCCGCCGTTCCGGCCAGTCCGCCGGACTTGGACAGCTCCTCGATCGCGCCGACCAGGATGTCCCGGCCCTGGCCGGGGGCGATCCGGCCGACGTTGTCGATCAGGCTCTGGGTCGCGGACGGGCCGAGTAGACCGAGGATCGCGGTGAGGACCAGCAGCCCGGGGAAGAGCGAGAGGACGCCGTAATAAGTGAGGGCGGCCGCCCAGTCCAGCATGTTGTCGTGGTTGAACTGGGTGAACGTCCGTTTGAGCACCGCCCACCACGATCGGCGGGACAATTCCGTGGGACCGTCCGGGTCTTCTGTTGTGGCAGCCAAGGGGACCTCCTGAAGGGGATTCCCTCACTTACCCGGAAGCGCCGGGACGAAACAGTGATCAGGCCGGGCGAGGACGCGGTCGCGGGGGAGGAGGAACGGTCTTCGCCAGCACGATGTCCGCCAGCGGGATCGTCACGAGCCCGCGTTTGGTCTCCACCGTGCATTCCGCGTCGTCACGGGAGCGCAGGTAGCCGAGCGCGTCGGTGAATCCGCCTTCGATCCGGTGTCGCACGACGACCCTCGTGCCCACCGGGACGTCCGGAAGGGTCATCGGTTCAGGTGCGTGGTGAGTTCGTGGTCGCTCGGTTCGACCAGGTGGGTGCCGTCCGGCCAGACGATGGTCGGGATCCGGCGTTCACCGTTTTGCAGCGCTCGTACGGTTTCCTCGGCGGTGGTGTTCGCTTCGACGTCGATGTAGTCGTACTCGATGCCTTTCGCGTCCAGCAGGGCACGGCTGCGTTCGACGTCGGGGCACCAGCCGGCGCCGTAGACGGTGAGGTCGCTCATGGTTCACAGCATGCCAGGTCGTGGCCCGGCGACGTGTTCGGCGAGGGCCGAACGATCGGCGAGGCCGGTCTTGGCGAGCAGGCTCGCGACGTGCTTCTCGACCGTGCGGGGCGAGATGTGCAGCCGGGCGCCGATGTCCTTGTTGCCCATGCGCTCGGCGAGCAGCACCAGCACCTCGTATTCGCGGACGGTGACCCCGGACGCGCGCAGGTCACCGGGGACCCGGTCGACCCCGGACCGGCGCTGTCGCACGGGGGCGCCGAGCTTGCGCAGCAGGCTCCGGCAGGCGGCGGCGACCGCCTGGATGTTCCTGCCGTGGAAGTACTGCTCGGCCTCGTTGAGCCAGCCTGCCGGATCCCCCCAGCCGTCGGCGGCGGCCGGTTCGGCGATCAGCCGGAGCCCGAGGTGCCGGGCGAGGGGATAGGGCACCGACGTCTCCAGCGCGGCGGCCACCGACCGTTCGGCTTCCACCGTGTCGCCGCGCCTGCCGTGCTCGACGGCGTGCGCGAACTCGACGAACTGCCGGTTCCATCGCATCCCGCTCACGGCGGAGCCCGCCTCCGGACAGCGAGCACCGCCGAGGGTGTCGACGAGCGTCCGGAGCCCGTGCTGTCCGGCGAGGTGGAATCGGCTCGGCCGCCGGTCCTCCAGTTCGATGACCTGGTCGAGTTCGCGGCGAGCCCGTTCGAAATCCTCCTCGAGCAGCGAACAGAAGACCCGTGCCAGCCCGATGCTCAGCACCATCTCCTGCGCGTTCTCGCCACCGCTCTTCCGGAAGTCGTCGAGTGCCCGCTCCATCGCCGGGCGGTCGGCGCGGTGCCCGGCCGACATCGCCCTGGTCATATGCGCGTACTGGAGCAACGCGGTCAGCCGGAGCCTGCCGAGCACGGCGAGATTCTCTTCCAG
Source organism: Amycolatopsis sp. QT-25 (assembly GCF_029369745.1). Taxonomy (NCBI): domain Bacteria; kingdom Bacillati; phylum Actinomycetota; class Actinomycetes; order Pseudonocardiales; family Pseudonocardiaceae; genus Amycolatopsis; species Amycolatopsis sp. QT-25. Next base: position 4,411,561 of record NZ_CP120210.1, on the reverse strand, counting down.
CAGTGCGTGCGCGGTGTCGAACTCGCAGCGCAGGATCGCGTGCATGGTGCGCACCGAATCGACCGCGCAGTGCAGGGTGATCGACCCGGTCCGCTGGGCGTCCGCGCGGGCGAGCAGCAGGGTCTGCTCGTCACCGTTCATCAGCACGCGATGCCCGCCGAGCCGGACCAGCGCCTGGGTGCGGAGGTGGTGCAGGTGGTTGTCCTCCGCGGTTCGCCGCGCGAGCTGCATGTACTGCTCGGATTCGGAGAGGTCCCGCGACAGCGCGAGCATGCCGAGCACCTGCAGTGCCTGACATACGACGAACGGCTGTTCGGTCTTCTCGGCCACCTTCCACGCCTGACGCGCGAGCCGTTCCGCCGTGCCGGTCTTGCCGGGGACGTCGAGCCAGAGATTCGCTTCGACGGCGTCGAGCGCGGCCCGCTGAGCGGGCGAGATCGCCGAACCGAGCGGAGCGCGGGCGCGTTCGATCTGACCGAGGCATTCGTCGTGCCGTCCGGCGATGTAGGCGGCCCAGGCGAGCTGAGTGTGCAGTTTGGCTGCCCGTTCGAGCGTGCCGATCTCGCCGAAGCCCGCCGAAAGTTCGACGGCGCGGTCGAATTGGCCGGTCTGCCCGAGCGCGTACAACAGTGTCTCCAGCACCTCGGCCCGGTCACCCGCGTCGGCCCCGGCGAGCAGGTCGACGGCTTTGGTGAGCATCGTGACCGCGGAATCCGCGGCACCGGCGTCGAGGGCGCGACGGCCGGTCCGCGCGAACAGGTGGCCCGCGGCCCGTTCGTCCATCGCGGTCAGCCGGAGCGACGCGACGAGCGCGCACAGATCGCCCGGCAAACCCGGGTACAGCTTCTCGACCACGTCGGCGGCTTGACGGGCGAGCGCCGCCTTCCGGGCCGGTGACTGGCGTGCCAGCAACGCTTCCGCGGTCAACGGATGACGGAAGGCGTACCAGCCCGGCGTCGTCTCGTCGGTGGTCACCAGGTTCGCCGAGACCGCGGCGCTCAAGTGGTTGTGCAGCGTCCGGTCGTTGGTGCCGGTGACCGTCTGCACCACCGTCAGCGGGAAACGGCGGCCGATGACCGCGGCGACCGACAGCAGTTCGCCCGCCTGCTCGCCGAGTTGCTCCATCCGGACGCCGATACTGGTGACCAGGGCGGCGGGTACGCGGGCGCGGAGTTCGCCGATGACCCGCCAGCCGTCCCGGCCCTCGACCAGCAGCCCCTCGTTCACCATACCGTGCAGCAGTTCCTCCACGATGAACGGCAGGCCGGCGCTGTTGCGCCACAACAGTTCCGCCGCGGGCGACGGAAGGTTCCCCGGTTCCGTGTCCAGACAGGCCGCGGCGAGTGCGCGGGTGTCGGCGAGACCGAGCCTGCCGAGTTCGACGACGGTGCAGCTCATTCGCTGGGCACCGGAGGTCGCGAGGTGGAGGGCGTCGGAGGGTTCGTTGCGGAGCGTGCCGACGAACAGGGTCTGCGCCGCGGGCAGGTTGTCGACGAGGTATTCGAGGATGAACAGCGTTTCGGCGTCGGCGTCCTGGAGGTCGTCGAGGACCAGGAGCGCCCCGCGGTCACGGCTGGTGACGGCCAGCAGCCGGAACACCGCTTCGGCGAGGACCAGCAGGGAGCCCGATTCCCGTGGCCGGTCGCCTTGGCTCCAGTCGGGAACGAGCTGGGCGAGTACCGGGATGAACGGGTCGAGTTCGGCTGCCGCCGGCGGGCCGCCGCCGCGGAAGTGCGACAACAGTGCCTGGGTCAGCGGCCGGAACGGGACGAGCGGACCGATCGAACCCGCCCTTCCCTGCAGAACCGGGATGTCGGCGGCGACCGCTCGGGAGGCGGCTTCGATGGCCAGGCGGGATTTGCCGATGCCGCCTTCGCCGACGAGGAAGATCGCGCCGCCGCGACCCGCGATGGCGCGATCGAGAGCTTCGGAAAGCTCGTTCAGCTCGGCGTCGCGACCGATCACCCGCGACGAACGGAATCCCACCATCGTGACTATAGCGAGCGGATTCCGCGGTCACGGGGAGAAGCGATCACGAAGGCGGGCGGCGCGAACCCGCCTTCGTGAGCTTCGGCGAACCTCAGATCCAACCGCCGGCGAGAAGGCTGACGACGGACGGCGAACCGGGGTCCGTGGACAGGGTGGCGAGCGGGTTGGCGCTCAGCCGCGGTTTGCTGCCCGCCAGCGCGTGGTTGCGCGAGCCGACCTCGAGGGCGCGGGGCAGGTTCACGGCGCCGAGGACGTCTTCGGTGGCGGACAGATCTCTTTCGTACATTCGGTTCTTCTCCTCATACTCGGTTTACCGGCGGGACAACGGTGGCCGCGGGATGCGGCCGGTCGGGGCGGAGCAGCAGCGCGGACGGGACCCGGTCGCCGAAGCCCAGCCGCAGCAGGCCGTAGCCGATCCCCGCCAGACCGTTCAGCAGCCCTGGCGCGGGGACCGCGCCCGGGGTGCCGCAGCGGGCACCGCGCTGATCGATGGCGGCGAGCAGATGACCGGTACGGCGGCGTACCGCGGCTGCGGCGCCAGTGTGCCCGTTCTCCGCCAGCACGCACAACACTTCCAGTACTCCGGATTCGCCGTGGCAGAGGCTGAGATCCTTCAGCGGTGCCCCGTCGGCCAGCCGGTTGATCGTCCGGTCCAGGTCACGGGCGTATCCGGGATCCGCCAGGTGGGCGGCCTGGCCGAGCGCCGCACCCGCGAGACCTTCGCACCAGCCGCCGGTGCTTTCCGCCCGAACGTCCGCCTTTCGGGGTGGTTCTTCGCCGGACCGGTCGTGTGCCCGCAGGACCCAGTCGATCCCGGCCGGACCGCGGGCGAAACCCGTCTCATGTGGACGGTCGCGCTCCAGTAGCTGCCCGGTGTAGCGGTCCGCCCGCTTCAGTGCCGCCTCCAGTCCTGTTTGGACATACACCGAGCGCATCGACGCGACCCCGCCCGCCAGCCCCGTCGTGAAACCGGACGGCGTCTCGGGGGTGGCTTCGGGCATCAGGTCGACGGCCTGCTCGATGAGGTCGCCAGCGGGAAGGCCGACCAGGGTGCTGAGCCGGGCGATCGTGTACGCGACACCGCCGAGCCCGAGAAGCCCGCCGCAGCCGGCGGCGGCGGTCAGTCCGGGATCGGCGCGAAGAGTGGAGAAAAGGCCGGGGAGCGGGCTGATCGCGTACGCGGCCAGATCGCGGTATCGCGCGATCCCGGTCAGCTCGGCGAGCTGGGCGAGGAACAACGCGACCCCGCAATAGCCCTCGCCGAGTCCCGCCCCCATCGGCAACACGGTCCAATAGCGGTCGTCGACGAGTTCGATCCCGAGCCAGTTCGAGCGGTGCTCGTCGGAGAAGGCGTTGGCGACGATGTGGTCGGCGATCCCGCACGCGGTGAGCAGCAGGCGTTCCGGGTCGGGTGCCTGGTTCGGCACCGCCGTTTCCGCGGTCTCGCCGCCGCCGTGGTGGTCCTCGCTCGCCGTGCTGATCGCGAGGGTGGCCGAGATCAGCCATTCCTGGTCGCGCTGGTCGAGCGGATCCATGTCGGCGATCTTGGCCAGCACGGTGTCCAGCGACGCCCGGTCGACCACTCCGTCGATGCTGTCACCGCGCGAATCCAGCAGCGACGTCGAGCCGGGGTTCGAGGTGAACATCGGCACGTCACCCGCCCACAGGTCGGCCCGCTCGTGCGGGACGAGCCGGAGCAGTTTCTCCTCGTCCGCCGAGTCCTCTTCGAGCAGGTCGAACGCGTGGTCGCGGTCGGCGGCGTCCCGCAGGAGGTCGGGGTGCGTGGTCTCGTCGAGCAGGCGGAAATAGAAGTTCGTCGGCCGGATGAGCACCCGGATGGGATCCTCGGCGCAGCGCCGGAGAAGCTCGGCGAGTTCGTCCCGTCCGGTGGAGATCGCGTCGTAGCCGAGCCGGAACCCGGCCAGCAGCGCCGCGCTGTGCTCGGCGGGGGTGACATCGCGGCCGTCGAGGCGCGGGAGATTGTTCCCGCCCGCGAGTTCACCGGGGACCCGGATCAGCCGCATGTGGTCGGTGCCCGGATCCGCCCAATCGACCCGGTCGGTCGGCAGCTTGCCACCGCGGCCCGCCAGGCCGGAGATGTCGACGGCGCCGTGCTCGCCGGCGAACAACTGGGGGAGCAGGAGCGTGCGCTGCACCGACCGCGCCAGCATCACCGCGGCCGGGTCGCCCGCCGGCGGATCGGGGGGCGACGGCTGGAACAGCGTCTCGATGTCGATCAGCACCGGCTGGTCACCGCAGGCGATGATGTTCTCGTAATGGACGTCGGTGGCGTCGAGCGCGTGCAGGAGCGCCAGCAGGATGCCCTGACGGCGGTAGAAGCGGTCCACGTCGGCGATGTCGGCGCACGGCCGGTGCTCGACGAACCGGAGCCAGCCGTACCCGTCGCGCTGGAGTGCGTCGGCGGTGCGGAGATGGAGGCCGGGCAGTCGTTTGTTGAGCTGCTCGACGACGTCGGTGAACCGTTCGTGCAGGATCAGCGGACGGGGTTTGTAGATCACCTTGGCACCGCTGGAGAAGCGGAGCAGTTTGACCGAACGCCCGCGTGCGTGCGAGTCGCCGATCCCGCCCGCGACCTCGACCAGCGTGCCGACTTCGCCGTCCACCACCGAGCAGGGCAATGCGGCGGCGTCGGCCGAGAAGCGAGCCAGTGTTTCGGCGTGGGCCTCGGCGGCGTGGAGGCAGGCCTGGGCCAGGAGCCGGGCCAGGACCGGGTATTCGCTGAACAGCCGGACGAGCCCGGCGGGGGTGGACTGTTGTCGTACGAAGTCCGCGAAGCGCTCTTCGGGTGTCTCGCCCTGAAGGATCCCGGCCTTGCGGGCGCGGTGGAGTTCCAGCACGAGCGTACGGATCGAGAGTTTGAGCAGATGCTGGTCGAGTTGGGCCGCGAAACCCCGGCGGAGTGCTTCGACGTCGGCGCCGGCGAGATCATTCGGGACCGCTGCACGAGTGGCGGCGTCGACGAACGACCTGAAGACCCCGGCGAACGCGGCACGCCAGTCACCGACTGGGGGACGCTTCGGCAGAAGCGCGGTGACGGCGTGTTCGGCGAAGTCCGCCCATGCGGGCTTGGTCATCGCCGTGCGTTCGCGCGGGGTCCGGCCGTGCACCCACCACTTCGGCGGCAGGGACGTCGCCGTGGGCTGGGGCGTCACGGCAGTCATGCTTTCAGTTCGGCACGGACCGCACATGGGGGCGGCACACCCACATTCAGCGCACGCACGAAGATGCCCGGAGAGTGACGATCGGCTCTCCCGCGATCGGTCACCCGCCACGCCGAATATGGGGGCCCTGCACCCATGCGCGGGACCCGTCCCCGCCGCACGATGGTCAGGTGGTACAGGTCTCTCGGCGGCCGAGAAAAGTGCCGCGACCGCCGGGCGCGGGCCGGTGCTGGGGGTCCGGCCCGCGCCCCCTCGAATCCTGTGGTCAGTTCCGCCGCAGGAGCCCCTTGGTTTCCTTGGCCTTCCGGACGGCCGTTTCGAGGGCACGGCGCGGCCGGAACCGGTCCGTGGTTTCCCCGGGTTTCGCCGGTTCGGGTACCTCTGCCGCTTTGGCTTCCACCTTCTTGGGGGCTTCCACCTTCTTGGGGGCTTCCGCGGGATCGGGCCGGTCGGCGACGAGCTCCCCGGTAAGCGTGCCTTCCTCCATCGGGCGCGGCTCCGGTACCGCCGCGACGGACTGGGTTCCGTGGGTTTCGGGTACCGCCGCCGGCTGTGTCTCCGGTACCGCGACGGGCCGGGTTTCCGGCACCGCCGCGACGGGCTGGGTCTCCGGTAGCACGACCGGCTGGGCCTCCGATTCCGCCGCCGGCCGGGTTTCCGGTACCGCGACCGGCTGGGCCTCCGCCGCCGCCGACCGGGTCCCCGATGCCGCCGCCGGCTGGGTTTCCGGTACCGCGACCGGCTGGGTCTCCGGTAGCGGCGGGCTCGCTTGGGCCGGAACAGCGCCGGCATCGACGATCGGCTCCGCGACGGCCTGCGTTCCGGTGAGACCGTGCTGGGGCATCGGGGGCCGGGTCTGAGCGCGAACCCGGCTCGGCCGGGAAGCTCGCCAACGACGCGGGCCGTTGATCATCTCCGGGGTGACCACCGGGGTCATGAGCGGAGTGTGCGCGGTATCGGCGTTGGGCACCGCGGGTCCCTGGGCGGCAGGATACCGGGCGAAGGCGTCCGCGGCCCCCGATTCGGCCCGGACTTCGGCTCGATGCCGGATCCGGACGAGTCCGTAGATCCCCAGCAGGCCGAGTAGGCCGGTCAAACCCCACCACGCCGTCATAGTCGTCCTCGCTTCCCTAGTGGCCGATTGTCATTGGGTGACCGGTGGGCGGTCATTTCACCCGTAAGACATCCGTGTGGGTGACTTCGAGGCGACCCGAGTGTGGACATCCTCGACGCGGGTATGCAGAGGCCGATGATCGTTTGCCATCGAAGGAAAGGATGATCAAATGCGGCACAGGGGAGCGAAAGTCGTCTCCGCGTTCGTGATTTCCGGCGCCATCGCCCTGACCGGAGCGGTTCCGGCGTCCGCCATGCCCGGGCCCGCCGTCGCGACGCAGGCATGGCACCAGGCCGACAACGACCCCAACGACCTGAACGACAGGAATGCCGGGAACGATTCCGACGGGGACAACGGTCTGTGGGGTCTTCTGGGCCTGGTCGGGCTATTGGGCTTGGCGGGTCTGGCCCGTCGTGGACCGAAGCCGGGCGCGATGAACGGCTACCCGGCCGCGGGTGCCGAGGCGCCGCCGGTGAACACCTATCCGCCTGCCGAACCGCGACGTAACCCGCCGGGCGCCTGAGCACCCGCGCCACCGGAGATCCGCTCCTCGGTCCCCCTCGGGCTCATCTTCAGGTGGGGTCGGCCCCCGCAAGACAACGGGGGCGCACCCGATGGCCTTCGTGCCGCCTGGCCGACAGGCTGGCGGAATGTGGACCTCTCCCTCTCGCCGTACTTTCCTCAAGCTGGGTGCCACGGCCGTCGTCGGTGCCACCTCTCTCGGCAGCGCGGGTACGGCTTCCGCCGCTGAGCCGTCACGGATCACGCGGCTACGGATCCCCACCCCCGCCGGCACTTTCGACGCTGTCGCCGCCGGGCCGCGGCATGGCCGAAAGGTGCTGTTACTGCACGGCTTTCCCGAATTCGGCATCGAATGGGAGCATCAGTTGCGCGCTCTCGCCGCCGCCGGTTACCGCGCGGTGGCGCCCGACCAACGGGGCTACTCGCCCGACGTACGGCCCACCGGGATCGGGAACTACCGGTTGGACCATGCCGTCGGGGACGTCCGGGCGGTGGCCGACGCACTCGGCTGGCACAGGTTCGACCTGGTCGGACACGACTGGGGCGCCGCGGTGGCCTGGATCGCCGCGGCGAAGCATGCCCACCGGGTACGGTCGCTGACCGCTGTTTCGGTGCCGCATGTCGGTGCCTTCGCCGAGGCCCTGCGGACCGATCCCGCTCAGCAGGAGGCGTCCAAGTACATGGACTTCTTCCGGCAGCCCGCTCCGCTCCCCGAGAACGAGATACTCGCTTCGGGCCCACCCGAGCTGCCGGGCGTTCCGCCGGAGAAGTGTGCGGAGTACTTCCGGCGGCTTTCCGAGCCGGGTGCCCTGACCGCGGCACTGAATTGGTACCGGGCCAACGACTTCGCCGGTCACGAACAGCGAGTCGCGGTACCGACGCTCTTCATCGCGAGCACGGACGATCCCATGGTCGCTCCCTCGGGGGTGGAAGCGACCAGGAACTGGGTCACGGGACCGTACCGGCTGGAAATCCTCGAGGGCATCGGGCACAACATCCCCGAACAGGCCGCCGAGACCACGACCACCCTGCTACTCGCCCATCTCGCCTCGGTGTGTTCGTAGTCCTTACTCGGCGTTCCGCTTCTCGACGACCTCCGAGGAGCCTTGTTTGGAGAAAGCCGCCCAGAGGTTGAATCCGACGATGCCGACGCACACCGCTGCCCACAACCACAGGAAGCCGCTGTCCTGCCCGACCCCCTTGGTGAACACGAACACCAGCATCGCCACCCCCACCAGCGCACCGAAGACGGCGAAGGGTTTGGACGGTTTCACGTTGTAGCTAGCCACTGCCCGACTCCTTGATCAGCTTGTTGAGGTGAGGCTCTGATGCCCCAGCCCCTTCACGGCGAAACCGGGCCCGCCTCCTGCGCGGGAAGGTTGCTCTGAATGCGCGTCCCCGGTAGGCCGAATGGAGCTGAACCTCCGTTCCGGGTCGGGGGATCGTCAGCGACAGAAAGTCGCCTCCGCGAGGGAGACCACTGCCGCGGCAGGTGAGTCCTGTTCGTAGGGATTGAGGGAGACGACCAGCGATTTCCCCTTCCCGTCGGTGACGGCGAAAGTGAGGTAACCGATCAGTTGCCCAGTGTGTCCCCATACGGATTCAGAGCGGTGGGCGCAGGGGATCGTGAATTGCTGCAAACCCAGGCCGTAGCGAAAGAGCGGATCTGCATCCCGCGTCCGCCGCATCTCCGCCAGGCTTTCCTGACTGGTCAGCCCCCCGCTCGTCAGAGCTGTGACGAACGTGGTCAAGTCTCGCGTAGTGGAGATCATCTCGCCGGCCGCCCAATCCAGTGACGGATCCATCTTCGTGGCGTCCACGATGCTGGGCGGGGCCGTGGACAGCGGCTCGTAGCCATGGGCGTGCGGACGGGGCAAGGACGGGCGGTGGCCCGGCACGCTGGTGTGCGTGAGCTTGAGCGGGCGCAAGATCCGGCGTGTCACCTCGTCGCCGTAGGGATGGCCGGTGAGCTTCTCGATCAGCAGGCCGGCCACGACGTAGTTGGTGTTCGAGTAACGCCAGGACGCGCCCGGCGGATCGAAGTCCGGGCCTTTCGTGAACGCCACCTTCAGCAGTTGGTGTGGCGTGTAGTCGTCGAATCGGGCGTCGCCGCGCCAGCGGTTGGTCGAGTGACCCGGTTCGCTCATGTAGTCGTGCAGGCCGCTGGTGTGCTGCAGGACCTGTCGCACGGTGATGCGTGCGCCATCGGGCACGACACCTGGCAGGTGTCGCTCGATCGGGTCGTCGAGCGACAGCTTCTTCCCGTCGACCAGCTGCAAGAGCACTGTGGCCGCGAAGGTCTTCGTGACACTCCCGATGCGGAAATGGCCGTCGGCCGCGGCCGGTGTCCTCGATGCCAGGTCACGCACGCCCACCGCGTCGGACCACTCACTCGTGCCGTTCCGGACGTGGATCAGCCCGGCCGTGATGTCACGGTCGGCGACCAGCCCGGCCAGCCGGTCGTGTAGCTCGAACGCCGGGATGGCCGGCGTGGCCGGTGCCACGGCCGGACCGACGGCGAGGATGATGGACAAGATCGTCTGCAGAAGCATGGTCACGACGTTAGGCAACGCGTGATCCGCGGACCCTGGGGTCGACCGGACAAGGACCTGCGGGAAACCGCACCCTTCGACGTGTCGACGCGACTACCTCACGAGCTCAGGTGAGCCCCACGGACGGGTTCCTTGGCCTGGGTGGCGTAGTGGGCGGTGACGATGGCGCCTGACATGGCCAGGATCAGGCCCGCGACCGTGAAGGTGGTGAAACCGTCACGGACGCGGTCGTCGAGGAAGACCAGGCCGATGATCGAGGACAACGCCGTGTTCGTGGTGAACATGATCGCGTTGACCGCCGTCGCCCCGCCTTTCTGCAGGGCGAGGGCGAACGCGACCGCCGCGGCCATGCCGTTGAGGAGCATCGCCCACACGGCCGGTTCCACCAGGATCGCCCAGCCGGACGACGGTAAGTCCAGGGTGCGCGCCGAGACGCCGACCACGCTGAAGCCGACACCCGTCGCGAAGCCGAGTACCTGCGCCACCCAGGGACGATCGAAGCGCCTGAAGTACCAGGCGATCGACCCCACGACCAACGCCATCGCGGGCAGAACCCAGCGCCACGCCGACGGGAGCACCTTGGCGGGGCCCGGCTGCGCCGACAAGCCCAGCAAGATCAGTCCGACCGCCCCGACGCCCAGCGCGGCCCAGCCCGGCGCGGCCAGGCGGGTGCCCATGAACGCGGAGATCGCGGCCGTCACGCCGACGCTGAACGCCAGCACCGACTGGACGAGGAACAGTGGCAGCCGTTGCAACGCGGCCGCCGCGCAGGCGAAGCCGACCAGGTCGACGCCGATGCCCGCGAAGTAGACCCATTGGCGCCGCAGATTGACCAGGTCCAGCGCGCTGCCGCCGTAAGCGCCCGCGCGGCGGATCCCGATCGACTCCAGTACCGAGCCGCTACCCGAGGCCAGCGCCGCCAGCAGCGCGAGAACGTATCCGACGATCACCCCCGCAGTCTGTCAGCCGCGTCCCGGCACGCTTACCGGTCACCTGTCGTGGGGTGGGTTTTGCCACGATACTCACCCCACGGTGGTAGCGGGTCGGGGGCTTTACCGACCGAATGGCATCGCCGAGAGGGTGACGCGATGGGAGGCCTCACCGATCACATCACACCTCGGCCGACGTCGGCGTAGGGCCGCTGTCGCTCTCGCCCGCTCACTGGGAGGCGAGGCACACTCCAGAACTGACGACGACATCCGAGCGCAGGAGGACCCTGCCCGCGTCCGAAGGCGGGGCCACTGCCCGATGACGGCGTTCTGCGCCTGCGTGAGTCACGGGAAACGTAGCGAGAATACGCGTCACCGGTGCGCCGTATCGCCCGGCAGTACATGCTGCACATCGTGCCGACTTTCCAGAACGAGAGCTCCTCAGTCGAGCCACCACGCGGGCGCCGGAGAGCGGTCGTGTGGTTCATTGCCCTTGCCGCGCTGTGCTACTTGAGCGTTGTCGGAATCAACCATCTTCTCGGCGCCACGGACATCTGGATACACGGGATCGCCGGGCTGGGCCCGTTCAGCGGGGTGGCGCTGGCCGAGTGGTGGCGAAGACGCCGACGTCGAAGATCCTCCTAGGGGCGCTCATCGCCGATGGCACCAAACCCGAAGACCTGGTCGACGGCAGCAGGAGTCGGCACGGCCCGATGCCTGAAACTCGAGCAAAGGAGAAGCGGGGACCCGAGCGTCGATCCGCGGCGACCTGACGCGGGCGCGGGTTCGCCGGAAGGTCGTTCAGAGCTGGGTCGCGAGCCAGATCGCCATCCAGGCCAGGCAGCCCAGCGCTCCACCGACGCCGAAAGCGAGCAGCATCCGGCGCATGGCGGCGATCTGGCCCGCTCGCCCGGCCACCTCGGTCATCCCAGCGCGAACGTTCGTCAAATCGGTCATGGTCAGGCTTTCCCCGGAAATCCACGGCTTACACCTTGGGTCTCTTCCGCAGCCGCGGACGCTGCCGTGAGCGCCGTGGATCGAGGACACCGACCGGCGCGAGAGCACTACTTGTCGATCGACGTTCCGCGGCACGCCGTGGCGGTCGCGGTCCCAGTGGTTGTCCGGCATGTCGAGATTTTGTTTGCTCGCCCCGCTGAACCACGGGGTCGGCGTTACGAAGATCTAGTCGGCACGCACCCTGATGCCGCGGTAGAAGAAGAACTGGTTCAGGGGAGGTGGAATGTTCGGGGAGAAAGGCGTGAGTGGCCAGAAGAAAGATCTATTCGGGAGGTTATGAAGACTCGCTTCGATCTTGCCGGGGCTTGAAGATCCGGCAGGTTCGCGAAGCAGGCGTGTCGCCGTGCTTTGCACTCCTGGTCCTGGCTGGGAGCGCGAACCAGCCCGGTCACTCGGCTTGACCATTTCCCGCGACGACAACGGCCTAACGGAACCGAACTCGGCGCGTCCTCGAATCACAGCCATGCCTTACGGAACCCTGCTCGCCACTCCCCAAGCACTCATCATGGCCGCGTGCGGAGGTTTCGCGGGGGACACGCCGGGTATGCGTGGCCATGACCGATTATCGCCATACCGCAACCATCGAGATGCCCGCCGACGACCTGTTCAGGTTTCTGCGGGAGCCGCGGAACCTGCCTCGCTATTTCCCGCAGCTGAGCGCGGCCGAACCACAGGGCGGAAATGCCGTCCATGTCGAAGCCGATGTCCATGGCGAGCACGTCGAGGGCGAGGCGTGGTTGAAGGTCGACGAGGGAAACCGCTCATTGCGCTGGGGCGCCCAGGGGCCCCATGACTACCAGGGCGAGCTGTCCGTCGAGGACGACAGCCCCAATGCGTGCCGTCTCACGGTGACCCTGCACAGTGTCCGGGACGCCGACGACGAGGAAGTCCAGCGCGGACTCGAAGAGACCGTCGCCGCGCTCGCGCACACCGCGACCGCCGACTCCGATGTGGAAGCCGCCGAACAGCAAGGCGGCTGGGCCGGTCACTGACCCGGGCGCAATGCCGGACGGGAACCAGGTCAGATGGCTAGCTGACCCGTCCGGTCGCCCGTTCCACTGCAGGTGGACCGGGGCGGCCCGGGAAGCTGGCCGTCGAGACGTTCAGAAGGCGTACCGGACGCGGAGGTAGGGCGCGTGTGTCTCGACCAGCGCGAGGAAGGAGTCGAGCAGTGCCCGCTTGAGTCCCGCTCGGTAGCGGACGTTGATCCCGCCGCTTTCGCTGCGTTTGGTCTCCTGCAGGTCAGGGCGCCAGAGGAGGTCTTCGGCTCGAGGATGCCAGCGCAGGTTGACCTCGTGCAGTGGCTGGTTGTGGGTGAGCATGATCACTTCGGCGGCCAGCTGATCCCGGGTGTCAGGGGAAGTCGCGTCTCCGAGTGCGTGGAGCAGGGACCGCCAGTCGTCGAGCCAGCCGTCGTACACGACGATCGGGCTGAGGTTGACGTGCACTTCGTAGCCGGCGGTACGGAAATCGTCCAAGGCGGCGAGGCGTTCGGCGATGGGGGTGGTGCGGATGTCGAGAAGTTTCGCGGTGCGTTCGGGCATCAGGGAGAACCGTATGCGAGTACGGCCCTGCGGATCCCAGTCCAGCAGGTCGCGGTTGACGTATTTGGTCGCGAAGGAGGCTTTCGCGGTGGGGAGGTCGCGGAACAACCGGACCAGGTCTCGCACGTTGTCGCTGACCAACGCGTCCACCGAGCAGTCGGAATTCTCGCCGATGTCGTACACCCAGGCGCGGTCGTCGATCTGGCCGGGTTCGAGCATCGGGCCTTGCCTGGTGACGTGACGGGCCAGGTAGCGGGTGATCTGTTCGATGTTCGCGAACACCGTGATCGGGTTCGAGTAGCCCTTGCGACGCGGCACGTAACAGTAGGCGCAGGCCATCGCGCAGCCGTTGGCCGTGGACGGGGCGATGAAGTGGGCCGAGCGCCCGTTCGGGCGGGCGCTGAGGGACTTCTTCACCCCCAGGACCAGCGCCTCGCGTTTGATCCGCACCCAGCGGCGGGCGTTGGCCTCGTCGCCGTGCAGTTCGGGGATGCGCCAGTGGCTGTCGACCTCGACTCTTTGTGCGTCGGGGAATTTGGCGAGTACCTCGCGTCCTCGTGGCAGCTCCGCGGCGGCGGGCTCCACGTAGATCCGGGAGGGGGAAAGCAGCGTCGTCGAGATGGTCACTCCACGAGTGTCCGCAAGGCACCGACAGAAACAGTGCCTGGCCCTCGTGAAGTGACGCACGCAGGCGCCGTCCGTGACAGAACGAAGGCACAGCCGGGGACGCCGAGCGGGTGTCACCAGAAGGGACAGCGGACGTGGCCGAGCGACCACTGGTGGTCACCGCGACGGTCGATCGGGACACTCAGGACTTCTGGGACCGATTGCGCCGTACCTGGTTCCCGCCGGACCGGCTCCAGGTGGGAGCGCACATCACGCTTTTCCACGCTCTTCCTGGCGAACACCTGGACGTGGTCAGCGCGGACTGCGCCGGCCTGGCCCGCGAGACAAGCCGGTTCCTTCTGACGGTGACCGGAGTCCGTTCACTGGGCCGCGGGGTCGCGCTCGCGATCGACTCACCAGGGTTGATGGCCGTGCACGGTGGCTTGCGAACCCGATGGCAGCAGTGGCTGACACCACAGGACAGGCAGCCCCTCAAGCCCCACGTCACCGTGCAGAACAAAGTCAGCGCCACCACTGCGGCGATCACCCTCGCGACCCTGCGAGGCGAGATCACCCCCACCACGGCACCGGTGACCGGCCTGGCGATCTGGCGCTATCTGGGTGGCCCGTGGGAACCGGTCAGCCAGTACCGATTCCGCAGCGGTGCGTGAGCCCGGCAAGGCGGGGCCGGCTCACAGATTGTTCGTGCTTTGACCTGGTCGCCGCCGTGGTCGGCGAGACGCGGGTCACTTGGAGCCTGATCCGCAACACGCTGTCGGGTGGGTAGTGCCCGCGTCGCTGCCGCCCGAGCACGGCGGTGGCCGTCCGCGGGCCCCGGTTCTCGCCTGCCCGTGACCGTGACGCCGCGCGCGACTCGTGTGCGTGAATGACGAACTCGCGTGCTCACAGGCGTAACTCGCGTGATCAGGGACGTAACTCGGGTGTTACGGCGCTGATCACGTGAGTTACGGCTGTGAGCTACCCAATCCACTGGACGACGCACCCCGAACTGCTGGTAGACCGACGGGCGGCGCACCGGCATTCAATTTCGTGGTTCGGGTTCGTAGAGGCTGAACGGGGTTCCTTGGTCGTCGTGGCAGTGTGCGATCCGGCCGACGCCGGGGACCGTGCGGATGTCTTCGCTGTGGCCGCCGAGTCGGTGCAGCCGTTTGGTCGAGGCATCGATGTCGTCGGTGGCGAAGTAGACCCTCGGCTGGGTGAAGCCGTCACCTGCTGGGGTGATCGCGCCGTCGGGCCCGTTGGTGATCACGTGGTAGTCGTCACCGAGTTCGTCGGTGTCCCAGCTGAAGAGGGCGCGGTAGAAGGCGCGGGCCTTGGTGGTGTCGGCAGCGGGGATTTCCACCCAGTTGATCTGTCCGGGCATGATCGGTCCTTTCGGTGCAGGGCGGTTGTCTGTTTCTCGAGGACGAACGCCCGTGTCTCGTCTCGACATCACCTCGGCGCATTCCTTGCGTCGAGCGCGCGGAGTCCGGCGTCGAAGCTGCGCAGCGCGGCGCCGACCGCGGCGGCCGCGGTCACTTCGAAGAGCGCGTCCTCGCTGTAGCCGGCCGCTTTGAGTGCGTCGATGTCGGCGTCGGTGATCTTGTGGGAGGCGTCGCGGACCTTCGTCACGTAGCTCTGCAGCGGCTCGGGAAGTGCGTCGCCGAGCAGAGCCGCCGAACGGACGGTTTCGTCTGTGGTGCCCGGTGTTGCCAGGATGGCGTGGCGCAGGTTTCGTCCGGTGTCACCGAAGTCGGTTTTGGTGCCCTCGGAGATGAGAAAGCCGGGGAAGCGGTAGCCGAACCGGTGCAGGGACCTGGTTCCGGTCTCGAGCTGGCCGTCACGGAGGACGAAGCCGAAGGCGTTGGCGAGCCGGTTGACGATGTTCCAGACCAAGTTCACGCGGAGCGCTTCGGCGACGGCGTGCCGAGGCAGTTCGGTCACGGTAGCGGCGTCGACGGAGCCGGGGTCGCGGCTGACGGCCTCCAGGAACGTGCGGACGGCGGTGAGCTCGGGGCGCGCCGACCCGGCGTCGTCCGGGTCGATCTCGCCGGTGCCGGCGATGCGGGTGAGTTCGGCGTGGGTGACGGCGCAGAACGGGCACTGGTGCAGCTGCGCGGTGGACATGGCGAGGTATTCGCGTTCACCGGCGGTCCAGTAGGACGGTCCGCGCATCGCGTTCGCCGTGAGATCCAGCAGAGGCTGGGCGAAGAGGCCGGGACGGTACAACAGCATCTTCACGATGTCGGGACTGGCCACACCGGACCGCCTGGAGGTGAGGCCCAAGAACAGTTTCGCGCGGCGACGATGGCCGTGGTCGAGGATGGACAGTCTCATCGGGACTCCGCGGTGTCGAGGGCTTTCAACCGGCTCATGAGGTAGCGCCGGTCGGCGGGTTTGAGGGCGAGTTCGTGTGCGCGCCGGTACGCGGCCGCGGCGTCGGCGGCCCTGCCGAGTCGCCGCAGGAGGTCGGCGCGGGCGGCGTGGAGTAGGTGGTAGCGGTCGAGACCTTCGATGCCGTCGATGAGTGTGAGGCCGTCCGCCGGGGTGGTGACCATGGCGACCGCGACCGCGTGATTCAGGGCGACGACGGGGGACGGGTTCATTTCCAGCAGCCGCTCGTAGAGACCGGCGATACCCGCCCAGTCCGTCTGCTCGGCCGTCGGCGCTTGAGCGTGCAAGACGGCGATGGCGGCCTGCAGCTGATACGGGCCTGGGCGTCCGTGACGCAGAGCTCGATCCAACAGCCCGACACCCTCGGCGATCTCGGCCCGGTCCCACCGCGAGCGGTCCTGGCCCGCGAGCAGGACGACATCCCCGCTCGCGGTGTAGCGCGTCGCGGTGCGCGAGTCCTGCACCAGGAGTAACGCGGCCAGGCCGAGCGCCTCCGGCTCGTCGGGCATGAGGGCGGCGACGAGTTTGGCGAGCCGGATAGCTTCCTGGTGCAGAGAACGGAATTCCGGCCGGTCCGCGTCGGCGGTGTAGCCGTGGGTGAAG
Organism: Amycolatopsis sp. QT-25; assembly: GCF_029369745.1. Lineage (NCBI taxonomy): Bacteria > Bacillati > Actinomycetota > Actinomycetes > Pseudonocardiales > Pseudonocardiaceae > Amycolatopsis > Amycolatopsis sp. QT-25. The sequence continues at coordinate 4,395,109 of NZ_CP120210.1, read as the reverse complement.
ATCAGGTAGATGACCGCCAGGACGCCGCGGAGTCGTTCGGGCAGGAGGTGGTCGGCGGGGACTTCGAGGCTGATCCGCGCGTCGCGGATCTTGCGTTTGGCCCGCACCAGGCGCTGGGCGAGCGCGGGTTCGGCGACGAGGAAGGTGCGGGCGATCTGCCCGGCGCTCATCCCGGCCACGGCCTGCAGCGTCAGCGCGACACGGGCTTCTTCGGCCAGTGCGGGGTGGCAGCAGGTGAAGACGAGGCTGAGCCGTTCGTCGCCGATATCGCGCAGGGTGCCCTCGCCGAAGTCCATGGTCGTCGCTTCCGGTCGTGGTCCGAGTTCGGCGAGTTTGTCCCGGCCCCGGCGGGCCCGGCGGAGCCGGTCGATCGCACAGTTGCGGGCCGCGGTCAGCAGCCATGCCACCGGGTCGTCCGGCACGGCGGCGTCCCATTTCCGCAGGGCGAGCGCACAGGCGTCCTGGAGCGCGTCCTCGGCGAGCTCGAAGTCGCCGAGGACGCGGACCAGGGCGGCGAGCAGCCGGGACCGGTTCTCGCGGTAGACGTCCCGCAGGATCGGTGCCGGGGTCATACGCCCGCTGCCGGCCGGTGGTCGAGGTCCGGGACTCCGGCGATCGGACGGACTTCGATCGAGCCCACTTCGGCCATCGGGCACAGCGCGGCCAGCTCCAGTGCCTCGTCGAGGTCGCGGCAGTCGAGGACGTAGGCGCCGCCGAGGTGTTCGTGGGTCTCGGGAAAGGGGCCGTCGGTGATCAAGGTCTTGCCGTCGCGGACGCTGACCGTGGTGGCGGTGTGCTCACCCTGAAGCGGATGCCCGGAGACGAACACGCCGCGGCGACGGCACTCGTCGGCGAACGCGTTCACCCTGGCCAGCGCTTCGGGAAAGGCCGGCTCCGTGGGTTCGGGGCGGTCGCAGTCGTAGATCAGCAGCATGTAGAGCACGTGTCCTCCAGCTCGGGCGGTGTCGATCCGTCGAAGAGGATGACGAACGGCTCGACCGTAACTCGACAGGTCGCGTCGAGCTTCCTCGAACTCGTTCGGCCCGTGCCGGGCCGGGTGGGACCGCGGCGCATCCCCCGGCCGCGGTGGGAGGTGGCGGCGTAGCGGCCGGGGTGAACAGCCCCAGGGACGTCCAGCGGGCATCCCGCGGTGTCGCTGTCGTCGAAGATCACGAAGCCGAGTCCGGCCGGCCGCCACCGCCCGGGCGGTCATTTCGTGACCGTTTCGCCGCCGCGAGGGGTCGAAGAGTGTCGTGCCGGGTATCCGCCCGGTGTACCGCTGCTCGTGACGAACGGAGTTCCTGATGCAAGCGCTGACCGTCGTGCCCGGCCAGGCGAACTCGCTCGAGGTGTCCGAGGTGCCCGATCCGGTACCTGCTCCCGGCGAACTGCTCGTCCGCGGTCTGGCCCTCGGAGTCTGCGGCACCGACAAGGAGATCGCCCTCGGCCAGTACGGCTGGGCACCACCGGGCAGCGAGCGTCTGGTGCTGGGACACGAGTCCCTCGGGCAAGTCTCGTCCGCACCGGCCGGCAGTGGCTTTTCTCCGGGCGACCTGGTGGTCGGAGTGGTCCGGCGACCGGATCCGGTGCCCTGTGGCGCTTGTGCGGCCGGCGAGTTCGACATGTGCCGTAACGGCCGCTACACCGAACGTGGCATCAAGCAGCTCGACGGCTACGGCAGCGAACTGTGGACACTCGAGACGGAGTACGCGGTAAAGATCGATGACGGCCTCGAGCGGGTCGCCACGCTGATGGAACCGACGACCGTCGTCGCGAAGGCGTGGGAACAGATCTGGCGAGTGGGGGAGCGGGCCTGGTTCGAGCCCAAGCGGGTCTTGGTCACCGGTGCCGGGCCGATCGGCCTGCTCGCCGCGCTGCTCGGCGTCCAGCGCGGGCTGGACGTGCACGTACTCGATCGGGTGACCACCGGTCCCAAACCGGGTTTGGTCGAGCAGTTGGGTGCCACCTACCACCACGACCCGGTCGCCGAGGTCGCCGCGGGTCTCGAACCGGACGTGGTGATCGAAGCCACCGGCGCGGGCAGCCTGGTGTTCGACGCGATAGGACACACCGCGCCCTACGGCATCGTGTGCTTGACCGGCGTCTCGTCCGCCGGTCAGGCACTGTCCATCGACGCCGGTGCCGTCAACCGTGAACTCGTACTGGAGAACGACGCCGTTTTCGGCTCGGTGAACGCCAACCTGCGGCACTACCATCAGGCTGTCGAATCCTTGGCCAAAGCCGATGTTGACTGGCTCGAACAGCTGATCACCCGCCGGGTTTCCCTTGCCCACGCCGCGGACGCATTCACCAGCGAAGAAGACGACGTCAAGGTCGTCGTGGATCTCACCGCATCCGCCTGAACAACGAACAGCGACACTCGTGGCGAAGCCGGTAGGCCGAACGGACCAGGGCGGCGTAGCGCGGGTCGGTGACACCGGTGAGGAACCGCTATCTGACCGGACGGTCACCGCCCGCGACGGGTGCGGGCGTGAGGTCACTCGACGTCGAGGGCGCGGCACAGTCGACGGACGTCGGCTGCCTGCATAAGTCGCAGGTAGCTCGTTGCGCGTGCGCGTGAAGTCGCACCAGAGGAAATCCTGTCCGCCACACTGCCGGCTCGTATGCAACGATTGTGGAGCGGTTTGACCGAGTGGTGAGCGTGGTAATCGATGCACGAGGCCACGCGACGGGGCCGCGGCGGCTTGGGCGGTTGTTCCGCTCCGGCTGCTGACCGATCTCGACGTGGGGATCTGCGCCGGCGTGGCCAGGTCAGTGAAGGGCGGGTTGGGCGATGCAGGAAGAGCCGTCGAATGTGCTGGCGGAGCGGGACCAGCTGAAGAACGCCATGGCGACGCTGCCGGTGATCGAGCAGGCGAAGGGCATGATCAGGTTGCTCTGCGGCATCTCGTCCGAGGAGGCGTTCGCGGCGTTGAAGACGGTCTCTCAGCACTCCAACGTCAAACTGCGTACCGTCGCCGACGTCATCGTCGCAGCGGGCAGCGGCACCCCGCACACGATGGACAGCGACACTGTTGGGGCGGTGCTCGCCGAGATTCGCAAGACGGTGCTGGGCCGCGCGTTCGCCGACTGAGTTTCGGGGGGTTCTGTCAGCCCGCTGCTGGACCGACAGAACCCCGACTCCACGCTCCGTTCTGAACGCGGTCCCTTCTCTGAGTGTCCTGTTCGCGACCGCGTAAACCTTCCGACGTCTTTTCATCTACGCCGGACTGGGTGCTGATCGATGACCTGGAGATCATCGATCGGCACCGGTTCACCAGGACAGGGCGGTTCGCTGGGCGGGGACGAGCGCGCCGAGTTCGGCCGAGAACAGGCGCATCAGCGGCGGCAACCGGTAAGTGTCCTCCTCGCCCCATTCGGCCAGCCCCAGATCGACCAAGCGATCCAGCGCGGCCTCGGCCTTCATCGGGCAGGCGTCGAGAATGGCCGCGGCCTGGTCGGTGCGGCACACCTCGAAACCCGGCCTGCCGAGCAGGCGGAACGCGGCCGCGGCCAACGGATCCTCACCGGCCGCGATCGGCCGGAACGCCGACGAATACAGCGCCCGCAGGGATTCCCCGCCGAAACCGAGTTCGTCCAGCCTGCTTTCCTCGGGTGCGAGCCGGTGCGCCAGCCAGGACAACGGCCGGGTCGGCCGGTTGGCCAGGATGGTGCCCGCGATCCGCAGCGCGGCCGGGATCCCGTGGCAGTGCCGGACGATCTCGGCCGCCGCGCCCGGATCGGCGTCCACCTTGGCTCGTCCGGCCAATCCGGCGAGCACCGCCAGACCGTCCTCATCGGACAGCCGCCCGAGGGCGACATGTTCCGCGCCGTCCAGCATCAGCGGCGAGCGGCTGGTGATCAGCACCGCGCACGGACCCCTCGCCGGAATCAGCGGACGGAGCGCGGCGGACTCGGTCGCGCCGTCGAGCACCAGCAGCACCGCACGATGGGCGAGCTGCGAACGCAGCACCGCGGCCGCCTCGTCCGGCGTCCACGGAATGTCCGACGTCGCGACGCCGAGATGGCGCAGCAGCCGCGGCGGAACCCGGGAAGCCGGACCGTCGACGCTCAGGTCGACGTACAACTGCCCGCCAGGGAACCGCGCGCCGACCCGGTGCGCCACCTCCAGTACCAGCGCGGTCTTGCCGATGCCGCAGGGGCCGTGCACGACGGCGGCCTTCGGCCCGGACTGTTCCGTCCCGACGAGGAGCGAGGTCAGCCGCGCGACGACGCCTGCCCGGCCGGCGAACGACCGGCACCGCACCGGAAGCTCCTGCGGCACGGCCGTTTCCGAGGTCCGGGCCTGGCCGGCGGTGACGGCGACGGGGGAGACCGCGGTGAGGCCCGGATCCCGGTCCAGCACCGCCCGATGCAGTCTGGCGAGGTCCGGTGACGGTTCCAGGCCGAGACGGTCCGCGAGCACGCGGCGACAATCGGTGTAGACGGCGAGCGCTCCCGCGGGATCACCGGATCGGTACAGAGCGGTCATCAGATGGGCCCAAGGCCGTTCCCGCAACGGATGTTCGGCGACGAATTCCCGCAGTGGCGCGATCACCTCGCGGTGCTCCCCGAGCCGGAGCCGGGCGTCGAGATGGTCCTCCGCGACCGACAGCCGGAGCTCCTCGACCGGCGCGATCGATCCGGCGAGGGCTTCGTTGTCGGCGAGATCTTCCAGCACCGCGCCACGGCAAGCGGAAAGTGCCGCACCGAGATGACGGACGGCGGCGGAATGGTCACCACGCGCGAAGGCCGCGCGGCCGGTGCCCGCCCGTTCGGCGAACACATGGAGATCCAGTTCCCCCTGGCATAGCTGGATTTCGTAGCCCGAGGCACGACCGGAGATGCGTTCCCCCGGCAGGACGCCCCGGAGCCGGTTCGCGTAGGTGCGCAGGTTGGCGACCGCCGAAAGCGGCGGCTCGTCCCCCCACAACGTCTGGATCAGCCTGCGGATCGGGACGGTCCGGCCGGGGTGCAGCAGCAGCGCGGCGAGAAGGCTGCGCTGCTTCGCCGATCCCAGCGCGATCGTCCCGCCTTCGGTGTGTACCTCGAGCCTCCCCAGAACCCTGAACTCGATCGACGACACTCACACCTCCCCCGAGAGTTGGAGACAGAAACGTGAGACCCCTTCAGGCGGTTCTATCATCATCGACTTTGCCGGACGTTCATCCCTAGTTGGGGCACAAGCGATACACGGGCGCGTGTATCGCCGCTATCCGCCTTCGTGTACGGGTCTTTCCTACGTTGGGCGCTGCCGACGCCGCCCGGCGCGGAGGAAGTGAGGAGCGCGGAACATGCGCAAGACATTGGGATCCCTGAGCGACAGACTGCTGAGCGTGTTCGTGACCAAGGCGGACGTGGGTGCCGGTTGCCCGCCGGACTCGTACTACAGGCACTGCTACTGCCGCGAGCGCAGCGACTTCCGGCGTAACTGCTCGACGAACCTTGCTTGCAAGGAGTTCTGCGGCGCCTGTTACGCCTACCGGATCTGCGGAGGCTGATCGACACCACGGGTGGCGACCGGCGCGCGAGCACCGGCCGCCACCCGCGGCACCCCGCCCGACCCTCTTCCTCCACTGGAGAACACCATGCCCATCCTGACCGTCGCCGTCGTGCTCGTCGGACTCCTGTGCGTACTGGACCTGCTGCTCAGCTTCGGCATCATCCGGAGGCTGCGCGAGCAGAACGAGACCCTGAAGAACGTGCAACAGCGGGCGGCCGCGGAGCCGGACATCGCGCTGCCCGCGGGCGCCACGATCGGCGACTTCAGTGCCGCCACGGTCGGTGGCGTCGAGCTGTCCAATGCGGACATCGAGGGTTCTCGCGCCCTTGTCGGTTTCTTTTCGCCGGGATGCGAGCCGTGCAAGGAGCGGATGCCCCAGTTCATCGAGTACGCCACCCGTTTCGACGGCAAAGTGGTCGCGATCGCTGCCGGGAGCGAGGAGGAGACGGCCGACATGGTCGTCCGGCTCGGCGAAGTCGCCGAAGTGATCCTCGAAACCGACGGTGGCGTCGTGCACAAGGCCTTCGGGGCCTCCGGCTATCCCGCGCTCTGTCTGGTCGACGGCGACCGGACCGTGCTGGCCAGCGGGTGGGAGATGTCGGCCCTGCCGGTGCCGGCCACGCTGTGAACACCTCCCTCGGCGCCCGCCGGGTCCTGAGCCTGCTCGTGGCGGCGGTCCGCCTCACCCGGCGGGCCGCCCCGGTGGGAACGCCGCTGTACATGGTGCTTTCGCTGCTCGGCGGCGCCGTCCCGATCGCGACCGCGTGGTGCACCAAGGTGCTCCTCGACGGCTTGGCCGCCGGTGAGGTCTGGCTGGCACTGCTCCCGTGGGCGGTCGCTCTCGCGGTCACCGGGCTGATGGTGGGCCTGCTCCCGGTCGGCACCGAATACCTCAAGCAACGGCTCGACCGAGCGGTCGCCGTGGTGACGATGGACCGGCTCTACCGGGCGATGGGCAGGCTGGCCGGGATCGCGAGGATGGAGGACCCGCGCTTCCGCGACAAGCTCCGGCTCGCGCAGCAGACCGGCCGCAGCGGTCCCGGTCAGCTCGTCGACGACGGGGTCGGTTCGGTGCAGGCGGCCATCACGCTGGGCGGATTCCTCGGGACGCTGCTGGTGATCAACGCGGGGATGGCCCTGATCGTGCTGGTGGCGGCGATTCCCGCGTTGCTCGCGAATCTGCGGTTGAGCCGCGCCAGGGCGCGGGTCATGTGGTCGATCGCGCCCACCGAACGGCGCGAGGTGTTCTACGCGGATCTGCTGGCGAGCCTGGACGCCGCGAAAGAACTGCGGCTGCTCGGGCTCGGTGACCTGTTCCGGCGGAGAATGCTCGTCGAACTGACCGCCGCGCACGCCGTCGTCGAAGGCCAGGATCGCCGGGAGGCGCGGATGCAGGGCCTGCTGGCCGGGCTGACGGCGGCAGTTTCGGCCGGTGGCCTGGTCTGGGCCGCGTGGCTGGCGGCACACGGCAGGCTCTCGCTCGGCGACATCGCCATCTTCGTGGCGTCCGTCGGCGGGGTGCAGGGCGCGTTGCAGAGCCTCGTCGCCCGGCTGGCTTCCGCGCACCATTCGACGTTGCTGTTCGACCACTACGACGAAATCGAGTCGCAGGGCCCGGATCTCGCTGTTCCCGCTTTGCCGCGGCAGATCCCGGCGCTGAGGTCGGGTATCGAACTGCGTGACGTCTGGTTCCGCTACGCCGAGGACCAGCCGTGGGTACTGCGCGGCGTGAACCTGACCATCCCGCACGGGCACGCGCTGGCCCTGGTCGGGTTGAACGGTGCCGGGAAGTCGACGGTGGTCAAGCTGCTGTGCCGGTTCTACGACCCGGATCGCGGCGCCATCCTCTGGGACGGCGTGGATCTGCGGGACGTGCCGGTCGACGACCTGCGCGCGAAGATCGGCGCGGTGTTCCAGGACTACATGTGTTACGACCTCAGCGCCGCCGAGAACATCGGACTCGGCGACGTGTCCGTGATGGAGGATCGGGAGCGGGTCGTCGCGGCCGCCCGGCGGGCGGGCGCCCACGACATCGTGGTCGGCTTGCCGCGAGGTTACGACACGTTTCTCTCGCGGATGTTCTTCGACGAGGTCGACCGGGAGGATCCGGAGACAGGGGTGCTGCTGTCGGGTGGTCAGTGGCAGCGACTCGCGCTGGCGCGGGCGTTCCTGCGTGACCGCCGGGATCTGATGATCCTGGACGAACCGAGTTCCGGACTGGACGCGGAGGCCGAGCACGAAGTGCACAGCAGTCTGCGGCGGCACCGGGAAGGCGCGACGAGCGTGCTGATCTCGCATCGCCTCGGCGCCGTCCGCGACGCGTCGGCGATCGCGGTACTCGCCGAGGGCCGGGTCGCCGAACTGGGTTCTCACGACGAGTTGATCGCCTCGGACGGGGAGTACGCGCGGCTGTTCCGCCTGCAGGCTTCGGGTTATGACGAGGTGGTGTCCCAGTGATGTACGTGCTGCTCGCAGTGGCCGCGGTGATCGTCGCCGCCGTCGCCTGGCTCGTGACGATGCGCCGGCGGTTGATCGTCGTGACGGTGCACGGGGTGAGCATGGAACCCACCTACGTCGCCGGTGATCGGCTGCTGGTGCGGCGGTCACGGCTGGCGGGGGTACGCACCGGGCAGGTCGTCGTGGTGCAGGGCGGCCCCGGCGCACCCGGCGACCCGACTGCCGGACGGCTGGTGAAGCGTGCCGTGGCGGTGCCGGGAGACCCCGTCCCGGCGCGGATCCCGGTGCCCGACGACGTCGTCCCCGCGGGCAACCTGCTGGTACTGGGCGACAATCCCGCGCGCAGTAACGACTCCCGGCGGCTCGGCTACATCCCGGCGGACGCGCTGATCGGCGTCGTGCTCCGCCCGATCGGGCAGAGGTGAGCGATGGGTTACGTGGCCGTGTCCGCGATGGTCCTTTGCGGACTGACGCTGCTGGTGTCCGCCGTCAGCAAGGTGCGGGGAAGGGACTCCTATGCGGAGTTCGTGGCGTCGGTGCCCGCGTTCGGGATCCCGGCGCGGTGGGCCCGGCTGTTCGCCGCGGTCACACTGGGGGCGGAGTTCGCGATCACCGTTCTCCTGCTTCCGGCCGGTGTGCTGGTCGCGGCCGGTTCGGTACCGGGCTGGTGGCTCGGTGCTGCCGGGCTGGTGTCGGCTGCCGCAGTGTTCGGCGTGCTGACCGCGGCGGTATGGCGCGCGGTGACGCGCCGGACCGGTGCGGTGTGCCACTGCTTCGGCCCGGCGCGAACCGTACTCGCGCCCCGGCACATCGTGCGAAACGCGCTCCTGCTGCTGGTCGCGGCGCTCGGCGCCGGCACCCTGTCCGGTGTGGACGGTGTGGAACCGGTCGCCGCCGTCCTCGCTGCCGCCGTCGGCGCGGTGGGCGCCGTGGCCGTGGTGCGGTTCGAGGACCTCGCGGAACTCTTCGTCGGCCCGGTCCCCGATGCTCGCTGACCTGCTGCCCCGCAGTTGGTCGACTACTTGCGGTTCGTGTCAGGCGCGAAGCGCGTGGTTCCCGTCGCGGCGGGCGAGGGGAGTGGGCGGTCACATTACGTCCATCACCTGATGGCAGCGGGTCGGTCGGCTCCACCAGTGGTAGGAATGCCTGGTGACCGAACCGAATGTGATCGCCACCGTGAACAATCATGCGGGCGGATCCTCGATGGTGCGGTGGGGCGTGTTCGTCGGTAGCGGTGGGACTCCAGTAGTCGACTCGGGCGTGTCCCGCTGCTCTCTGTACTTGTCAATTTGATCTTGGATCCGGAGTCACAGCTTGCGGACGCGGGTCGCGCGGAAGCGGAAGCTGTCCTGTTGGACTTCTTCGTAGTCGAACTCGACTTGGTCGCCGGCTTCCAGGGCGCGGATGCCGTCCATCCCGATCGCGCTGAAGTGGACCCATGCGTCGAAGCCTTGTGGCAGGTCGGGCGATGCGATCGCTCCCCAGCCCTTCTCGAGTTTGTAGAACTTGACGGTGCCGTGCGCCATGCCGGCAGCATGGCGGGCACTTGGCGGCGGCGCAACCGAGTTCGGGGACATGGCGGGCCTGGTATTGCCCGCCGTCTGGACGGCCGCGCGTGCGGAGCGTGGCTGGTCGAGCGCCTGTGGGACGTCGGTGACTCCGGCGCGGACGAGTCGTTCGGCGTGCTGTTTCTTCTCCCGCAACTCGATCGGGGTCTGGCGGAACCCTTCGACCTCACCCAGCCATGTGCGTTGCCGGGCTTCAGCGATGCGCTCGGTCAGGTGTCTTCCAGCTCGCGCAGCATCGGCAACCGGCTGGATTCGGTGCGAAGCATCGGGCAGCGGATGCCTGCGTCCGTTGTCCAGTCCTGCGGGTCGATCCCCGCCAGGAGCAACGCCTGGCCGAGATCGTCCAGAACCTGCGCGACCGCATCGCCGAGGCCCGCGCCTACGGCTGGCTCGGCGAGGTCGAAGGGCTGGAGATCAGTCTCAACGCCGCCGTCGCGAAGCCGGCCAGCCTCACCGGGCGACAGCCCCAAGCTCGTCGACCCAGGCCTTCCCGTCATCCTCAATCCGAAACTCTTACCCCGCGAGGAAAGGCCGTCGCCGAGGACTGCACCGACCCATCCCGCGGAACCCCCGCCGAGAAGCCCGCCTCGTCGATAGCTCACTCAGTGAATAGCGGTGACGGGCGCCGCGGGAGAGCGGCTCAAACTCCGACCCCCTCTCCGGCGCCGGCACTTGCGGTTATCCGCCGAGAAGCCCGTTCGGCAGCAACGTGCTGATCTCGGCACCCGACTGTGCCACTCCGAGGGACTGCGTGACAGTTCCCAACAGGGGGCCGAGCAGCGGCAAAGCGGGCTGGGCCGGTGCAGGCTCGGCGATCGCGGCCGGAGTGGTGGCGAGAAACGCCGCAGCGGTGAAGGCGGAGATCGACACAGCCGATCGACGCACGCGTGAGCGCATCGCATCCTCGCTTTCGGGCAGGGAAAAGGACGCTCCTTCTTAGCTGAAACCCACGACGTCCGCACCCCTTCGTCACCTGGACGAGGGGGCAGCGGGTCGGGAACGCTGCCCGACCCGACCAGATGCCCGCGAGGAGTCCCGAACTGGGCAAAGCGATCCGAGGCTGCCCGACACGCCGACAGCGGCGGCGGGAGCCGCAGTGTTGCTTTCTCCTCGATCGGGGTACGGCCTCGCGCGTCGAGCCCAGAAGCGCCTCCGATCGAGGGCGCAAAAGCAAGCATTTAAGTCCGGAAAAGTAATGCGGTGATCTCCGACCAGCTGGTCTACCGCGCACGCTCCGCCGGATGGACGGCGGAGAACCACCACCGCGACCTTGACAAACCCATGCTTTCGGTCGCCGCGCGGCGACCGGGGCCGATTCGGCTCAGGTGGTCGGCAGGTAGGTGCCGACGTCGGCGAGCGCGTCCAGGGTTTCCCGGTCGACGCGGCCGCGCGCGGTGTCGGCTTCGGCGACGACGATCGCGGTGCGATCCGGACGGGCGTGGTAGTGCAGGCCGGTCATCTTCACCCCGGCGATGCCGAGGACCGCGGCGACGTCGAGCGGCCGGACGTCGCCACTGCCGTGCACGTCCTCCACGCGCTTGAACGCGTCGGCGTCCTTCTTGCTCTTGAACCCGATCCGGACCACGGAGACCACCGCGGCGTTGCCCTGGCCGTCGCCGACCGCGAGCAGCATCCGCTCCATCGAGGTGCACGGCGTCCGGACCAGGAATTCCCGCACCCGGTCCGTGGCCGCCGCGACGCAGTTCGTCCCGCGCTCGACCTCCCGCCTCAGCTTCTTGAGCCGCAGACGGCTCAGGGCCTCATCGGTCCGGCCGCGCTTGGCGGACTCGCGTCCTTCCGCGCGCCTGGTCTTCATCGACCGGCCGGGCAGCGAATCCACCACACCGCCGGTGTTGCCCGCCAGCGCCTCCGATGCCGCACCGGCACCGGCCTGACTCGAGGCGCCGCCGAACGCGCCGAGTCCCGCCGCTCCCCCGCCGCCGGCGATCACCACCGCCGCGGCGACGGCCGCGGCCGCAGGCCCCGCCTTGCTCTTGATCAGGACCTTCCGGCCGTCCTTGAGCGTTACCCATCGTTCCGCCACCCGCGAATCCCCTCGCTGTCGGACCGAATCCACGACCGCTGTCGCGCACGTGGTGCAGCGGACCATTCACGCATATGCACCCTCAGGAGGTTGCCCGCCGAATGGGCGACTCCCTGATCGGGTGACGGGGTGTAGTGCGTCAACCGGTCGAGTCGTCGACTTCGACGGTCACGGCCGCGACGATCGGCGCAGGGACCGGCAGCAGCCGAAGGACGTCGGCGTCCGGCACCTCGATCACGATTCCGGCAACAGCGCGGACGTAGCGGGCGACGGCCATCGGGTGGATCGCGTAGATCTTCCGGCCGGTCTCCCCGCAGCGCGGCGACCGGCAGTCCGCGCGGGTCTCGATCGCCACCGGGATCGGGGCCTCGAGGGTGTCACCGGCGTCGGCCAGCGTGGCCATCAGCTCCGTGAAGCCGTCGGCGGATTCAGCGATGCGACGCTTGGACACCAGCTTGCCCCCGGCGTCGACGAGGGCGACGTCGTGGTGCCGCTCGGCCCGAACGAGGCTCTGTGGCCTTCCCGCCGATTGAGCCGTTCACGATCCCAGCGATCCGCACGACTCCGGTCTTGTGCCAGAGCTGCAGGTTCCCGAGAAGCAAGGTGTAGGTCGTGCGGACGGGCTCGAACCACGAGCGACATCCTTGAACCACAGGTGTGGTGGTGGCCCGAACGGGTGCGGTCCGCCGGTCCCGATGAAGGACTCCACGGTCCATGATCAGGACAAGGCGTCCCATCCGGGCCGCCACCGGTCGTGTCCGGCCGCGCGCAGTCTTAGCTGGAGGGCTCCAGGCCCCAGGTATCGTCAGGCGTCGGCCGAACACGAGCTCGAGAACGAACCAGAATCGAACAGAGATCTTGATCAGCTTCGGCTCGTTCGCCTGTCATCAGATCAGGACCCGGGCGAGAGGGTGCGCATCGAGGATTTCCTCGGCCTCGTTGGCGATGATTTCCATTGAGCCAAAACGGTTTTTGAGGCTCTCGGCCACACGCAGGAGGATTTTGTCCGCTGCGCTGGTGTCAGCGACGATGACGTCTGCTCGCCGAGCGTGGCGAGGATGTTCTCGACCAGCGCCACCGGACGGCCGCCGAGTTGTCCCTTGGCCGGACGAGTACGGCAACGATCATCCCAGTTGACGATCTCTTTCCATACTCAATTCCACATTGGACGGACGGTAAGGAAAGAGAAGCCGTGCACAAGTACGTGCGACGCGGATTGACCGCCGCGCTGCTGTCCGGCGGATTCGTCCTGCTGGGTAACGCGGTGGCGAGCGCGGCCATCGGGAACTCGGGAATCAAGCATCGACATGGCGCCGGAACGCGAACGGTCACCTCGCCAAGGTGCCGGACCTGCGCATCGAAGATGCCGACCGGCGCGATCATCATGGTCGACTGGAACCCGGATCAGAGCGCTTCGCCAGAACGCCGCGTCAGGGCAGTGAGCAACATCGTGATCAGTGAGAGATCGAGGGTGCCCGCTCCGAGGCCGATCTCGATGACGCGGTCGAAGGCACGCTGGTCGTCGCGGGCGGCCGCGGTGGCGACGTCGACCAGCCGTGGCGTACGGGCGAGCCGGGCGAGGATGTCGGTGTGCCGCAGATGTCTGCCGAGCCGGTGCCGCAAAGCCTGGCGGTAGGCGCGGGCAGGATCCGATGTCGCGGCGGAAGCGCCTGCCAGGGCGCCGGAGAGAACCGCGTAGTAGATGCCCTCGCCTGTCAGTGGATTGATCAGCGAAGCAGCGTCGCCCGCCAGCAGTACCCTGCCGCGCGCGACACAGGGCCGGCCGGGGGAAAGGGGCAGGCGGTGCCCGCGTAACCGAACTGGCGGTAGATCCGGGAGGAGCCCGTATAAGCGTGCGGTCAGATCCGCCCGGGACGGTGGTGCGGTTCGAATGAGTTCGCCGTAACCGACGTTGGCGGTGCCGTCCCCGGCCGGGAACACCCAGGCGTAGGCGGGCCAGTGCGCGCTGGCCATGACGAGCCGTTGTTCACCGGGCGGCCAGAGACCCGCGTGGGTGTATCCGCGCAAGGCGATCGCGATGGTGCCTGCCCGGGGTTTTTCGGCGCCGCATTGTCGTCGGACGACCGATTCCGCACCGTCCGCGCCGATGACGGTCCGGGCGCGGATCGTGCCGTCGACGAGGACCAGCTCGTCCTGCTGGACGAGTGTGCGGACACGATGGCGTCGGAGTACCGCGCCCTTCCGTTGAGCGGCCTGCACGAGCCTCGCGTCGAAGAGCGCGCGAGGGATGACGAAGGCGGGCCGCGCGAAATTCCGCTTGGCGTGCAGGCCTTGTGGTGATGTGAGGCTGAGTGTGGTGATGGGCCTGGTACCTGCCGCGAGTTCGGTGACCGGCACCCCGAGATCGGCGAGAACGTCCATCGAGTGCGGTGCGACCCCGTCACCGCAGACCTTGTCCCGGGGGAAGTCGGCGGTGTCCAGCATGAGTACGCGCGCGGACGGATTCGCGTTCAATGCGGCGATTGCCGCCGTCGTTCCCGCGGGTCCGGCGCCGACGATCACCAGGTCCCACTCGGCCACGTCGCGCATCAGCGTGCGAGCTGGTCGACGACGGCGGCGAACAACCGAGGGGCACGGGCGGCAGCCGGCACGATCCGCGGTGCGAACGCGGGCCGTCCGCGCGCCCACAGCAGTGTTTCGGTCAGCCAGCGTGACCGTCGCGAGGTCCGCTTCCAGACGTGGTCGTAGGCGGCGGGCCGGTCCGCCCGCAGGCAGCGAACAAGTGCCGCCGCAGTGGTGAGGGAGACCGCGAGTCCTTCTCCGGTGAGGGCGTCGACGTAACCGGCCGCATCCCCGGCGAGCAGGACACGACCGGCGACCCGGCTTGAGGTTCGCTGCCGGAGCGGGCCGGCGCCCCGGACCGACGAGACCGGTTCCGCTCCGGAAAGGCGTGCCGCGAGGTCGGGGAAGGCGGTGAGTTGTTCGGAGAACCCGGCGCGGACCGAGGACAGGATCGCCACGCCGATCGTGCCCGGTCCGACCGGCGTCACGTAGGCCTCGGATCGATCCGCCCATGTCACCTCGACCGCACTGGAGAACGGGGCGAGGGCGTAGTGACGGCGCAGCCCCCAGCGGTGCCTGCCCTCGGACCTTGTGGTGCCGGTCTTGGCGAGGCCGGCGAGGTCGCGGACCGTGGAGTGCAGCCCGTCGGCGGCGACCAGATAGCGCGCTCGCAGCTCACCCGCCCGTACATGCCCATCGTGCTGGGTGAGTTCAGTGATCGCCATCGGCAGGACCGGTACGCCTTGTCGGTATATTCCGGTACGGAGGGCGTCGTGGAGTGCGGTGCGCCGTACGCCCAGGCCAGAGCCGGCGCGGAACATCGCGTGCGCGACCGTCGCTCCCTGCCGGTAGGTGATGCCCTCGATCGGGTATCCCGGCGGATCGATGCCGAGCGCCGCCAAGGCGCGCACGGCGCCCGGCATGAGCCCTTCCCCACACGCCTTGTCGATCACACCGGTGCGCTTTTCGCACACCACGACGTCCATGCCCGCCCGCGCACAACCGAGTGCGACGGCGAGCCCGGCGGGACCACCGCCGACCACGATCACATCGTGCAGATGATCAGGCATGCGCCGACCTCAGCGCCCGGTTCTCGGCGCGGATCCGAACCGTCAGCAGCCCGGCGTTCAGCACACTGAACACGAGGGCCGTCAGCCAGGCGCCGTGCACGAGCGGCAGGGCGAAACCCTCGACGACGACCGCGACGTAGTTCGGGTGAGGCAACAGGCGATAGGGGCCGCCGGTGACGCGGGGGAGCCCCGGGACGACCACGATGCGGGTGTTCCACTGACGGCCGAGAGCGCGGATGCACCACCATCGCAACGCCTGTGATGCGAGCACCAACGCCAGCATCAACCAGCCCAGCACCGGCGTGAAGACCCGGCCGGCCAGCCACACTTCAAGCAGGCAACCGGCCAGTAGCCCGGTGTGCAGCACGACCATGAAGGGGTAGTGCCCGAACCCGGTCTCCCGCCCTCCCCGCGCCAGACTCCAGGCCAGATTGCGTTTCGCGACGACCAGTTCGGCCAGCCGTTCCGCCGCGACCAGTCCTACCAGGACCGTGTACCAGATTTGGCTCACCATTGCAGCAACACCAGCTCGGCGCAGAAACCCGGGCCCATCGCCATCACCACACCCCAATCACCGGCGGACGCCGGTCGGTCGGCGACGGTGTCGGCGAAGACGTGCAGCACCGAGGCCGACGACAGGTTCCCGATCCGGTCCAGCGAACTCCATGTCATCGCCAGATCGTCCTCGTCCAAGCCCAGGACCGTCTGGATCGCCTCGATCACCTTCGGCCCACCGGGATGACAGATCCAGCGCGCGACATCGCCGATGTCCAATCCGTGCCTGGCCAGCAGGTGCTCGACATCGCCCGCCAGGTACTTGTGCACCAGTTCCGGCACTTCCGCACCCAGCACCACTTTCAACCCGGTGCTGCCGATGTCCCATCCCATCGCGCGTTCAGAGTTCTCATACAGGTGGCTGACCGAATCCACAACCCGCGGTCCTGTCCTCGCGGCTCGATGCCTGTCGCCCACCGCGACCACCGCGGCGGCGCCGTCACCGAACAGTCCGGACGCGATCATGTTGGCGGCACTGGCGTCCCCACGCTGGACGGTGAGCGAGCACAGCTCGACAGAGATCAGCATCGCCACCGACGTCGGCCAGCCACGCAGGTAGTCGTGTAATCGCGCGATACCCGCCGCTCCGGCCAGGCAACCCAGCCCGACGATCGGGATCCGTTTGACGTCTGACCGCATCCCGATCCGCGACGCGATGCGGGCGTCCAAGGAGGGCACGGCGATGCCGGTCACCGTCGTGGACACCACGAGATCCACATCGGAGGGGGCGAGGCCTGCGTCGTCGAGAGCGGCGAGCGCGGCCTCGCAGCCCAGGTCCACCGCGACCGAGAGGAACGCGTCGTTCGCCGCGGTGAAATTATCGAGGTTCTCATAGTTTTCGATGGGCATTGCCAGGTGACGGGTGCTGACCCGCGCGCTGGTGTGGAACCGGTTCGCCACAGCGCGCGCGGCCGAGTCCGGCAGGCAGAGTCTGCCGAATAGTTCGGTCAGTTGCGCCTGGGGATAGCGATGCGGCGGAAGGACTCCATGGACCGCCGAAATTGTCGTCACCTCTGTCACGGTACGGCTTCGGCCTACACTCGGCAGATGACCGGTTCACCGACCGCACCGGACGGCGCTCCACCCGACGCGGGCACCAGATCCCGGCGGCAACATCTGTGGCGGGGTCTGGCTGGTGCGTGCCATCCCGTTCCGGGACTCGCGGTGACCTTGGTGTCGGTGATCCTGGCCGTGGGTACCGGGCTCGACGTGGCCAAGGTGGGTTTGCTCGGTGCCGCGGTGCTGACCGGCCAGCTGTCGATCGGCTGGTCCAACGATTGGATCGATGCCACACGGGACCGCGCGGTCGGGCGGCCGGACAAGCCGGTCGCTGCCGGAACCGTCCCACCGGTGGTGATCGCCGGAGCCGCGTCGGTCTCTCTGATGGCGGCGATCGTGCTGTCGGCGCTGCTGGGACCGGCCGCAGCGGTGGCGCTCTTGATCGTGGTCGTGGCTGGGTGGGCGTACAACCTCGGGCTCAAAGCCACGATCTGGTCCGGAGCGACTTATCTGCTCGCTTTCGGTGCGCTGCCTGTCGCGCCGTACGTCGCGTTGCCCGGGCAGCCGTGGCCGCCGTGGTGGATACCGATCACCGGCGCACTCATCGGGTTCGGCGCCCACTTCGCGAACGTTCTGCCCGACCTTCGGGCGGACGCGGAAACCGGTGTACGCGGTCTGCCGCACCGATTCGGCCCCCGAAACGGGGTGATCGTCATGGCCACGGCACTGGCCACCGCGTCGGTGATCCTCGGCGTCGCCCCCGCCACGACTTCCACGGTGTTCGCGCTGACGGTGTCGGGGGTGGGGATCGCGTTGGCCGCCGCGACCGCCGTGGCCGCGGTCCGGGCACCGCTAAGCCCCGTGGCGTTTCGGCTGACGATCGTGAGCGCGATCCTGGATGTCACGCTACTGATCGTCATCACTGCTTAGAGCGCTCGTGTCTTCTCTGCCGGGGTTCCGACGCAATGCGCGCCGGCGTCCGCGCCGGAGAAAGCCCATGTACATCCCGAACGAGCCACTTCCTCAGGCTGGCCAGAACCACGTGAACCCACAGCGGACGCATGGCAAAAGACGTACGCGACATTAAAGGTTGTCCCGTAATGATCGAGTGTGTCGGCGGATATGGGTGCGGTGTGTCCTTGATCGGACACACCGCGCCGCGATCCGGTCCCACACCCAGGCGCCACACCATGATCCGTGCACTAGGACGTAATGGCTCATCGGGTGGCCATCTTCGCGACGACGTCGACCTCGACCAGCACGCCGGGTTCGAACAGCGCGGCGACCCCGACCAGGGTGCTCGCCGGAGGCCGGGACCCCCCTTGGCGCAGTACCGCGAAGAGCCCGGAGAGCACCTGGGGGTGGTAGTCCACGACGTACACGGTTTCCTTGATGATGTGCTCGCGTCCGCAACCGACGGCCGCGAGCGCGGTGTCGAGGTTCCGCGCGATCTGCCGGATCTGGGACACATGGTCCGTTCCGCACAGGTTCCCCTGCTCGTCCCAGGCGACCTGTCCGGACAGGAAGACGAGGTCGGCGCCGGAGACGAGCACGACGGGGGTGAAGCCTCCGGGAACGTGGTGGAGACCTGCGGGCGTCAGGTACTCGGGATCGGTCATCGCCGCACCGCCGCACGATCAGGGGTTCCAGCCCAGGCCGTGAGCCCAGCTTCCCGGCTCGCGGAGTCCGGGAGGTCGTTTTCGCGGCGAACCCACGCGATATGGCCGTCCGGCCGGACGAGCACTTCGCCGACGTCCTCGGCCCAGGCCCGATCGTCACCGGTGGCTACCGCGATCCGGTCCTTCCATCCCTCGGTGACCTGTGCCGCGCCGTCCCCGGTGAAGTCGACGTAGCCGAATGTGCCGCTGTGCACCAGTTTCGAGACTTTCGTGCCTGGTGAGCACAGGGACAGATCGGGCATGCGGGTGCCGACGAGCGGGTCGTCGTCCGGTGCCGGGTAGGACGTCGCCAGCGCGGACACGAGACCGGCCAGCCGGGCGTTGACCTCGGGGAGGTCCAGAAGGGAGTCCAGCAGCCCGCGCAGCGCGATCACCGGACGCCGGTAGTCGGGTACCAGGGTGAGTTCGAGCAGCAACGTCTGGGCCTGGGTGTTGTCGGCGACCAGTTGTCCCACCGGGAAGCGCTCCGCGTGGTAGGTGTCGAGCAGACCCGGCGGGGCCCAGCCCTTGATCTCGGCAGCGAGCTTCCAGCCCAGGTTCATCGCGTCCTGCAGACCGGTGTTGAGGCCCTGCCCGCCTGCGGGAAAATGGATGTGCGCCGCGTCGCCGGCGAGGAACACCCGGCCGGCCCGGTAGTTCTCGGCCAGCCGTGTGGCGTTGCCGAAGCGCGACAGCCACTGTGGCTCCGCGACTCCGAAGGACGTACCCGTCAGTTCCACCAGCGCTTCGCGGAACTCTTCGAAAGTCACCGGTTCCGCCGGCGGGATACGCATACGCCCCGGACTGGTGACCACGAAGCGGGTCACGCCGCCGGACAGCGGGGCGATCAGCACGGGGACTTGCCCGGCCGCGGCGATCTCCTCCTTGTCGGAGACGGCGAAGTCGCCGAGCATGGTGCTCATCGTGCTGTCCGATCCCGGAAAACCGATGCCGGCGCACTCCCGGACCTTGCTGCGGCCACCATCACAGCCAACGAGATACGCCGCGCGAAGGCTGAAGTCCCCGTCAGGCCCCACTCCCACGACGTCGACTCCGTCGCCGGTCTGAGTCAGCGACACGACTTCGTGCCCATAGGAGATTTCGGCTCCGAGTTCCCGTGCACGATCTTCGAGCAGTCGCTCTGTCCGGGCCTGCTCCAGGAACAGGGTGTGACCGTGGCGGGTGTCGAGGACGGAGAAGTCCAGTTTTCGTGGCAGGCCCGCGAAATGCCAGCTCGGGACGGTATGGCCGACGGCGAGAAAGCGATCGGCGATACCGCGCAGGTCGAGGATCTCGATGCTGCGGGGATGCAGTGTGAGGGCGCGGGACTGCCCGTGCCGCGCCTCCTGCCGTTCGAGTATTCGGACCCGCAATCCGGCCAGCGCGAGTTCGGCGCCGAGCAACAGGCCCGTCGGGCCCGCTCCGCTGATCACCACATCGGCATCCACGGTCGTCTCCTCTAATTTATGAACAACGTTCATTATATCGCTCAGTGTCCTGGGCGACCGAGAAGTTGTCAACACGCTGCTAGGCTCGCCCGAACATGACCGCGCACCAGCCCCGCACCCGAGGACGGCCGCCGTCCGCCGACCGGGACCACGTCACCGCCGCCGCACTGCGGCTACTCGAGGAAGTGGGCCTTGACGGGCTCACCATGCGGAAACTGGCCACTGCGGTCGGCGTCCAAGTGGGGACGCTCTACGGCTATTTCCCCACCAAGCGGGCATTGCTGACCGCCATGGCCGAGGCGATGCTCAGCGGCTGCCGTGGTGTGGGCGAAGGAATCGCTCAACCGCGTGAACGGGTATGGGCCCTCGCAAGAAGCCTACGCACAGCACTCTTGTCCTATCGCGACGGAGCGCGGGTGTACGCGGGCACGCACGCCATCGGACCGAACACCCTGGGATTCGCCGAAGCTCTCAACGGCGCTCTACGGGAGACCGGGCTCGACGCCGCGGCGGCAATGCGGATCGCGCTCTTGATCCTGCACTTCGTCACCGGCCATGCCCTCGAGGAGCAAGCGGCGATCCAATCCGGCCCGGATCTGCCCGCCGGCATCGAACAGTTGCACAAGGCGATCCAGGACGGCGAATACTCCCATCTCGCCCAGGGTCAAGATCACCTCACGGGAACGGATCTGACCGAACTCTTCGAACAGGGCCTACGGTTGCTCACCGCAGATTTGCCCTGATGATCAACTGTTCCGGCTGGTTCGGCCTTCTTTGACCAGCCATGAACGACGCACGTGGGTGATGCCGCGCGATGAGGGGACGAGTTGGCACCCTTCATCGAAGTAGACAGTGGTGATCACAACACGTTCCTCGCGCGGAGGCCTTGGCGAGCAGGCCGCCGTCGAGCTGCCACCAGACGGCCTCCAGTGGTTGCTGCGCTGGGCGACTGGGACACGGATGAGGTGCGCAGGCTGCGGGGAGTTCGGCGGCGCGTAGGGGCGTCGTTCGATTTTTTGAATGCTGTGTAAATGGCTCAGAAGGTCAGTGTTCAGATCGTCGATGATCTCGATGGCGGTGAGGCGACGCAGACGGTGCCGTTCGCGCTCGATGGTGTGCTGTACGAGATCGATCTCTCCGACGAGAACGCGCAGGCGCTGCGTGAGGAGCTGGAGCGTTACGTCGAAGCGGGAACCCGCACGGGTGGACGCAAACTTCGTGTCGCTGCGGGTCAGTCCACTGCTGAACACGGCCGTGCTGCGGCGTCCACGGATCGTGAGCGTAACCGGCAGGTCCGGGCGTGGGCGTCGGCGAACGGATACGCCATCGCCGGCCGTGGGCGTGTCCCGCACGAGATCTACGAGGCGTTCCATGACGCCGGGCCGGTCGATGACGTGGAACCGGAACCGGTGGAGGAAGTACCGGTGAAACCGACCGGCAAACGCGCACCGCGGAAGAAGAAAACGGACAGCTGACAGGTTCCTTCGGCGACGTCGGACCCCGGCTCCGGCGTCACTATCGAGTGCGCCGAGTACCAGGGCGTGGGCGCGAGAATCTGGGCAAAGGCCAGTTGGGCAGCGTCGCCTTTCGTCAGCTCTGGCTTCAGGCTTGGTCGTCACGTGGTGCGGGGACCGGTTGCGCGCCGATCGCTTGTCCGGGACGCGGGTGCGGGGCGGTGAGGCTACCCCGCACCGGACCACCATCTGCCAGGGGTGGCATGACGTACCTGGCGTCGTGCGGTCAACGCCGAGGTTGCAGGTGATGGCGTAGGTGTTCGTGAGGGCCGGCACGTGGCGCGCGCGGTCTCGGCCAGGGCACACGCACCGGATAACTACCCGGCCACCGGTATAGGTGACTCTGTCTCGCGCAGTGCGGGTCAGCGGCGGTCAGTTCGAACGCGGGTCCTTGAGCCAGTCTGCGATGTCGGTGATGACTTCGGGGTCCACGTGGTGCGGATGTGCGTAGTCCTCGGGCATCGATGGTCCGGTCCCGGGGAAGAACATGTGGTCGTCGGCGGTGTAAACGCGGAATGTGACATCCGGCTTGCCGGCGAGGCCGGCCCGCCATCCGGCCAGATCGCCGTCGATGGTCAGCTGGTAATCGCGCTCTCCTTGGAGGAAGAGCATGGGCAGATCCAGCGTCGCGGCGACCGCCACCGGATCGTAGGCCCGCATGTCCAGCCAATACGGTGCGGGCATCCCGAATGGGAGCTTGGCGGCGGGCGTGGCGGGTGAAAGATCCGGGCTGTCCACCAGTTTCGCGTGTTCGGTGGCCGCTTCGACGGTGGGCAGCAACGCCGCGGTCGCCGGATCGGCCTTCGTCAGGTGTTCGATGACACGCACCATCGACCATTGCATCGGCACCGTGTCCCCGGCGAGAACGACAAGACCGGCCACCTCGGCTCCGGCGGCGGCCACCCGCGGCGCGAACTTGCCGCCCATGCTGTGCCCGATCACGAAAACGAGATCAGCGTTCACTGTCGGCAGCCGGCGCAGGATCTCGATGCCCGCGACGGCGTGGGGAACGTATTCCTCGGTCGGCGTGAATTCCGGTGTGGCCGCGACCTGTTCGCGGTGCGTGTAGGTGACCTTGTCGAAACGCAGGACCGCCACACCGCGACTGGCCAAACCCCAAGCGATGTCCTTCAAGTTCTTGTTCGGCCCTGCCGTGCCGTCCCGATCGAACGGCCCGCCGCCGGCGAGTACCACGGCCGCCGGATGGGGGCCCTCGCCGTGCGGAAGGGCGATCGTGCCTTGCACGGCGAAAGGGCCCGAACCCACGGTCACCTCTTGTTCGTCGAACAGAGCCGGATCCGCATAGTCCGGCGATCGCCACACCTCGAGGTCCGTATTGGTCGGTTCGTTTGACGCCATACTGTCCTCCACTCCAACGTTCTCAACTTTGAGAACGTTATCACGAGTGAGAGCATAGGGTCATGGACTCTCTGGAACTGCTGGCGCACCCGGTGCGGCTGCGGATCGTGCACGCTCTGTCCGGCGGGCGGATCCAAACGATCGCGCAGCTGTGCGCACGCTTGACGGACGTGTCGAAGGCGACCGTGTACCGGCACGTCGATCTGCTCGCCACCGCGGGGGTTCTCGAGGTCGCCGCCGAGCACCGCGTGCGGGGCGCCGTGGAGCGGAGCTACCGCCTGCGCCCGGAGCGCGCGACCATCGACGCCGACGCGGTCGCCGCGGCAACACCCGAAGACCACCGCGAGATCTTCGCCCTGGCCATGGTCACCCTGCTCGCCGAGTTCGCCAACTATGTCGACCGGGAAGACGCCGATCCGGTCGCCGACCTGGTCGGCTATCGGCAACACGCGGTGTGGCTCTCCCATCAGGAGGCCGCGGCCCTGATCGAGGATCTGCGGGCGGCGATCCTTCCGCGCCTGCGCAACTCGGCCACTCCCGATCGTGCGCAGTATTTACTGAGCCCGATCCTGTTCCCCGCCGGCGGTCAGGCCGACACGTAGACGCGCGTTGAGACAGCTCGCTCGGCTGCTCCGTGGTCGCTCTAGTGGTGGGGAAGCGAAAAGTATTCAGCAGGATGGGAGTTACCGTGCCGGCGTGGCGGAACGACAGCCGGAGCCGGGGCGGATTCATCGTCGCGGGTCGGCGATCTATGAGGTCGGTCATTGCTGCTTTGCCAATCGCTGTAATCGGCCCTGATGACCTCGAACATCGACCAAGTAAGTAGTGGTTCGACAGCGAGCGCGCGCCGCGCTTCCGCGAGCCTGTCGATAGGTGACCTGGCCCCGTCGCGCAGGAAGTGCTGCCCCGACTCCGCAGGCAGCAACGGCGCGATCGTTGCCCAGGCCTTGTTCGTCAGCTCACCACGCAATCATCTACACACAATCATGGAGGAAATCCGCAGGACACGCCCTAGGCGGAAGTCCCCGGTGACCGACTTCAGCCAACGGTCCAGCCGCTCGGGGTCGGTGATGGCGTTCCACACGTCCTCGATCGGTGCGTCGTAGCGACGCCGCAACTCCATCGTGTAAGCGTCGCCGGCAGGCAAGGCCGCTGTTCCCATCGTCCGGCGCGCGGCGGCCAGTTCGTCAAGCACGTCCTTCATGTCGTCTTCCTTTTCTCCGGCGAATCGGCCTTGTCGACACCTGAGGTCCGGGACGCGCGCCTGCTGCGGGCCAACTCGGTGCCCAGGGCATCGAGTCGCTGGTCCCAGAAGCCGCGGAACCGGTCCAGGCACACGTCGACCTCACTCAGTGGCGAAAGTGCGGCTGGAGTAATAGGCGGTCGAAGTTCCACTCGACCATCACCAGCCGCCCCGCAGGCGCAGAGCGCGAGAATCACTCGAGGCTGATCAGCGGTGAGAATGCCGGTTGGCCTGGTGTAGCCAGACACTTGCGACAGGCGGGCCGGGCCTCGGCTGAATTTTGGGGTCGACTTAAAGTTTGCAGTGTGCTTGACTTATGTCATGGTGGAGGGGCTGAGGGAGCGGAAGAAGCGGCAGACGTTGCGCCGGATTTCCGACGTCGCGATCTCCTTGTTCGTGGCGCGCGGATTCGATCAGGTGACGATTGCGGAGGTCGCGGAGGCGGCCGAGGTTTCGCCCAACACCGTCTACAACTACTTCCACACCAAGGAAGACCTCGTCTTGCCGCCAGAAGCGGCGTCGCACCGGCGATTGGCCGGAATCGTGGCCGCGCGCGGCGTCGGCCGATCGGCCGCGCGCGCGGTGCTCGTCCATCTGCGGCAAGAGGTGCGCGACCGCGAACGAACCGTCGGCCTCACGCCCGGGTTCGGTCGGGTATTGGCGATGATGCTCGCCACGCCCTCGCTGGCCGCGCGGTTGAGTGACCTCGCCGTGCAGAATGTCGACGAGCTCGCCGCCCTGCTCGCCGAGGAGACCGGTGCGCCGGCCGGGGATCCGGTGCCCCGGCTGGTCGCGAGTCAGATCGGGTGGTTCCACTCGCTGATCTTCGCTGAAATCGGCACCCGCACCTTGGCGGGGGAAGAGCCTGACGCGATCGCCGAGCCCGTGCTCACGTTGCTCGACGCCATCGAGGACCTGCTCGGGAAACGCGTGCTGGAATATGCCGTTCGGGAGGTGTCCTGATGATCGAGCGGTGCGCCTGACGCACTACCTGGTCCTCGGCAAGTTCAGGATTTCGTACCTTTCCCGCCAACGTTACACGTCGCGCTCGGAATGGGCACTGGTCCACATTCATTCATCTGCTCTTGGCTGTTGAATGCTGTGGCAGATCGAGCGGTAGAACCACACTACGGTGATTCCTTGTACGCAGTCAGGAGAGGTAGGTGCCGGTTTCGTTCGCTTTATTAGGCGGGGTTTCGCGACGGCCAATAACGCACCGGTCGAGCTGGGGCCTGCGAGGCAGCGCTGCGTGCCGGCGGTGCTTTTGGCAGAAGCGGGAGTGCCCGTGCCCGCGTCCGTTCTTGTCGAGCGAGCAAACCGGTAACGGCTGGACGGCCCAATGCAACTCGGGTACAGGTGGGTAAAAGGCCACAGTGATCTGCACGCCTCTGGGCGGGGGGCCGGACGTCTTTCGCGAACCGGGATCGTGGACGGCGATCGGTGAGGCTTCCTGCGTGTTCTGCCCGCCGCTCACCAGCGTCCGCACTGGCGAAATCTTTCTTACCGGTACCTGAAGACAGTCCACAGGGGAGCGTGAGAGGTATCGAGTGCGGCGCAGCCGGCCCCTGAACGCGCGAACCGGCCGGCCTCGTCTGACGGCTGACGCCGGTCATCGGCTTACCGGACATCGGTCACGATGACCGATACGCCACCGGGATACCCCACATAGCGTTTTCGACAGACACGAACGACGAGGAGACGACCATAGCGAAGTATTTCCTGAGCCTCCCGCACGACTCCGCCGAGGAGCCGACGATGGAGGGCATGGACCCCGCGGAGCTGCAGGAGATCATGGCCGCGGTCGGCGCGTTCAACACCGCCGTCCAGGAGGCGGGCGCGTTCGTGACCGCCGGCGGCCTGCACCCGCCGTCGAGCGCGACCACGGTGGACTACTCCGGAGACAGCCCCGTACTCACCCCGGGCCCGTTCGCCGAAGCCGACGAGTACCTCGGTGGCTTCTGGATCATCGAGGCCGAGAACGACGACGTCGCGATCGAATGGGCCAAGCAGGCATCGCGTGCGCTGCGAAGCAGGGTCGAGGTACGTGCCCTCCAGGAGGAACCCCCCACCTGAGCGTCCGGCAGACGGGTCGATCGCAGTGGTACGACCACGTTGGCAAGGGCCAGGTCTCGGCAGTCCGGCGTGATCGGGTTCTCGGGGTGCCGACGGCCAGACGTGCAGCCTGGCCGCCGGCACCGTCCGGATGGTTCTCCCGGAATCTCCCCGATCGCCCGAAAAGGTGCTGGTGAACAGACGCAGGTGAACATTTCTTTGGCGTGCACGGAGACTGAAGATGCCAGGCTTGTTCCGGGGAGAAGCGGTGGCTCGGGGTGTGCGAATCAGGGTGCTGGGGCCATTCGAGGTCGAGACGGCCGCCGGGCCGGTCGACGTGGGTGGCCGACAGCGTGTTTTGCTGGCGTCGCTGGCGTTCTCGGCGAACCAAGTCGTCCCGCAGTGGAAACTGATCGGCCATGTGTGGGGTGAGGAGTCCCCGCTGGATGTGCGCAATGGCCTTCAGACGCTGGTGAGCAGGTTGCGGCGCAGCCTCGGAGCCGACGTCATCGAGACGACCGAGGGGGGATATCTGCTGCGCGCCGCCGCCGCCGATCTGGACCTGCTCGAAATGCGTGAGCTGGTCGACTCGGCGGCCGCCGCGGCACGGGAAGGGGACGCCGGCCGGGAGTACGCGTTGCTGGCGTCGGCAGTCCGGCTGTGGCGTGGCGATCCGTTGGAGGATGTCGCGTCGCCGGATCTGCGGGCGGAGGCGGGACCGAAAGTCGCCGAGCTGTGGTTCGCCACCCGCGAGCGAATGCTGGACGTCGACCTGGAACGCGGTCGCGGGCAGGAAGTGATCGCCGACCTACGAGATCTGACCGCCCGGCACCCGCTGCGCGAAACGTTGTGGGCCAGGCTGATGCTGGCGCTGCACCGGGCCGGCCGGCGGGCCGAGGCCTTGGAAGCCTATCGCCAGGTTTCCGAACTGGTACGGGAGCAACTCGGGCTCGACGTGGGGTGCGCCGTCGCCGATCTGCACCAAGCGATCCTGCTCGACGACGAAGCGCTCGTGGCCGATCAGCCGGCCACGGCGCGGGTGCCTCGCCAGTTGCCGGGTGACATACGCGGGTTCGTCGGGCGGGGGAACGAGCTGGCGGGGCTGGATCACCTGGTGGACGAAGGCGGCAGTCAACCGGTCGTGATCTCCGCCGTCGACGGGGCCGCCGGTATCGGGAAGACGACTTTGGCCGTGCACTGGGCACATCGGGTCGTGCCGCGGTTCCCGGACGGGCAGCTGTATCTGGACCTTCGTGGTTACGGTCCCAGCGCGCCGGTCGATCCGGCGGAGGCGTTGGACGTGCTGCTGCGTTCGCTGGGGGTGCCGCCGGAGCGTGTCCCGGCCGACGTCGAGGAACGAGCGGCGCTCTGGCGTACCGAGTCCGCGGTCCGCCGGGTGCTGGTCGTGCTGGACAACGCCCGTGACAGCGCCCAGGTGCGGCCGTTGCTGCCCGGTGGGGGTTCGGTCGTGGTGACCAGCCGTCGCAAACTGCGGGGCCTCTCCGCTCGGGAGGGCGCGCGCCACCTCACCCTGGGCTTGCTCTCCCCCGTCGAGGGGCTGGAGTTGTTCACCGATCAGGTCGGCAGGGAGAGGGCGGCGGCCGAGCCGGAAGCGGCGGCGGCGATCGTGGAGTCGTGCGCGCAGTTGCCGCTCGCGCTGCGGCTCGCCGCGGACCACGCCGCCCGGCACCCGGAGTGGCCGCTGTCATCGCTACGAGACGAGCTGGCCGGCCAGCGCGGGCTGGAGGTCCTGACGGTCGAGGACGATCGCAACACCGACCTGCGTTCGCTGTTCGACTGGTCGTATGACGCCCTCGATGCGCAAGCCGCGGCGGTTTTCGCTGTACTGGGCCTGTTTCCCGGCGACACCATCGGCAGGCACGCGGTCGCCGCACTGGCCGCGATCCCGACGGCGGACGCGGGTGCCGCGCTCGGGCGATTGGCGGAAGTCAGCATTCTCCAGCAGCGGTTGCCCGACCGGTTCGAACTGCACGACCTGCTGCGGCAATACGCGCGGGACAAGGCGGCGACAATGCCCGGCGCGCCGGCGGCCATCGAACGGCTGGTAGCGCATTATGTGCACACTGCGGAGCGGGCGCGCGGTCACCTCAGCGGCACTGCGCACCGGATGCCGATCACTCCGGCCGGTCCCGGCGTGCCGCTGGTCGACTTCCCCGACCACCATGCCGCCGTCGCCTGGTTCGACCGGGAAATCGACACGATCGCGAAGTTGGTCCTCGGCGCGGACGAGCACGGCCTGCACGTTCAAGCCGCGGTGTTGTTCCAGCTGTGCTGGCAGTACCTCTACTTGCGTGGGCATTGGCGGCGGATGGTCGCGATGGGGGAGGCCGCCATCCGCAGCGCGACCGCGGCCGGGGACCGGTTCCTGCGGGCGAAGTGCTACAACGGTGTGGGCACCGGCTACGGCCGGGTCGCCGACCGGAGAAAGCAGATCTTCTGCTACCACACCGCGCTGGAGGTTTTTCGCGAGCTGGGCGACCTCGCGGAACAGGGCACGTCGCTGCTCAACCTGGGGTCTGCCCTCAACTGGGGGCGCCGGTTCGCCGAGGCCGTCGAACCACTACGGGAAGCCGTCCGCTTGCACGAGTCCGTAGGCGACGAATTGTCCATCGCGATGGCCCTCAACAACCTCGCGGACACCCTCGTCGGGCTCGGCCGCTTCGAGGAGGCGGATGAACCCGCCCGGCGAGCCCTCGGCATCTTCCGCAAAGGGAAAGAACCCTCGCGGATCGTCGCCGGTCTGGAGACCATCGCCGCAGTGCAAGCCGGCGCAGGCGATCATCACACCGCCGCCGGAACCTATCGGGAAGCCATCGACCTCGTCGAAGAGGTCCACGTGACCAGGTCGGCGGTGCCGCTGCGGGTGGGACTGGGGCACGCGCTGCTCGCGCTCGGCGATGTCGATCAAGCACACGGAGTTTGGCGGGAGGCCTACGACCGGTGCCTGCGGGAGGGCGATGACGCCACCGCCGAAGAGATCCAGGCGCTGCTTTCCGCGCACACCCGGCCGGGCACCGGTACCGCGTGACAGCGCCGTGCAAGTGTGACGACAGCGGCTACCGCGTTCGCCGCCCTACGGTCCTGTTCGAGCGACGCGGCCCGCCACGCCGGCGGGAGCACACGGCCGCGCTTCCGTCGCTCTCGGACTGGGGAGGGCGAGGGTGGCGAAGCGAAGATCGATCGTGGCGTTCATGGTGGCCGCGGTGGTGTCAGGGGCTGTGCAAGGGACTGGCGCCATCGCGGTCGCGGCACCCGCCGAGCTGCCCGACGAGGCTTCGGCCTCGGTGGCCGCCAGTCGGTTCGACCGGCGGGTGGAGGTCGCCGGCCTGAAGTCGGAGACCTCCCAGGTGTTCGCCAACCCCAGCGGCACGTTCACCGCGGTCGTGAACGCGAGACCGGTGCGGGTGCGCCTTCCCGGCGGCGGCTGGGCCCCGGTCGACACGACCCTCCGCCGCGACGCCGGAGGCCGGGTGACCGCCACGATGTCGTCGCTGCGAGCAACTCTGTCGGGGGGTGGCGCCGGCCCGCTGTTCGCGTCGGGCGACCGCATCCTGCCCTGGCCGCGCGCCCTTCCGGTTCCTGTCCTCGACGGGAAAACCGCCGTCTACCGCGAGGCCCTGCCTGGAGTGGACCTGACCACCACCCTCGACGTCGGCGGAGTCGTCACCGCGCTGAGCGTGAAGTCCCGCGAGGCGGCGGGCAGCGCCGAACTCGTCGCCGCGCTGCGCACACTTTCTCCTGACCCTGACGCGGATCTGGCCCGGCTGACTTCCGCCGCCGCCTATCCAGCGGTCGTAGCTCCTGCGACCACCGTGGGCGCCGCGAACTGGACCATGATCAACGAACGGCATCCGGATCAGTCCTATTGGTCCTATGACCGCGGTGAGGGCGCGAAAGTCGGCTACGTCGAACAGAGCGGCGACGGGTGGGAACGCTACCGCGCGATCTGGACCTTCCCGATGGAGAACCTGCGCAGCAAGCACGTGTTGCGCGCCTGGTTCAGCTCCTACCTCAAGCACACCTATTCCTGTTCCGACACGTGGACCGACCTGTACCTGGTCAACTCGGTCAACGCCGGTACGACGTGGGCCAACCACTGGGGTTCGTGGCCGTGGTCGAGCTATCTGGCGGGGGCGAACAACAACGATTGCCGGGACGCCGGGCGGTACAGCGAATGGGGTGGCGACAAGGTCACCAAGGCCGCGCAGGACGGCACCGGCTGGGGGACCCTCACCCTCGGCCTGCGTGCCGGTGACGAGGGCACGATCAACGCCGGCTGGAAGAAGTTCGACGAGAACCGCACGGCGCTGTCGGTCGAGTACAACTCCTACCCCCAGGCTCCCGACCAGCTCAGCGTCGAGGGCAAGGCGTGTGGCGCACAGCCGCTCTATGTGGGTACGACCAGCCCGACGTTGCGTGCCCGCCCCCGCGATGAGGACGGCCAAATCCACGACACCTACTTCGCCCGTGGCGAGCGCGAGTCGCCCGGTGGCCGGTTCGTCACCTGGGAATCGACGTTCGTACCCGGTATCCCCGCCGGGGCCGTCGCCCAGTTCCGCATGGCGGGTCCGCTGGCGGACGGGAAGCTTTACGCCTTCCAGAGCCAGTCCCACGACGGTATCGACCCCGGTGAGAAGTCCGCGTACTGCGAGTTCTACGTCGACGTGACTCGCCCGCACGTGCCGCCCGCCATCGCCACCGCCGATGGCCGCTACCCATCCGATGGCGTGGTGCACGGTGGGGTGGGTGTCAGCGGAGACTTCACGCTCGCGGCGGCGGGCGTCGCCGACGTCGCCGGCTACCTCGTGGGCGTCGCGGACCCGCCCGCGCACTTCGTGCCGGCCACCGCTCTCGGCGGCACGGCGACCGCCGGAGTGACGCCGGAATGGCGCGGCACCAACACTTTGTACGTCCGGTCGGTGGACAGGGCGGGTAACCAGTCCGGCACCGCCCAGTACCACTTCCGGGTCGGCTCGGGCGCGCCCCCGGTCGGCCGCTGGAAGCTGGACGAAGCGACCGGTCCGACTCTCGCCGACACGGCGGACGGACGGCAACCGGCGACCTTGAGCAGTGGTGCCCTCGGCGCACCCGGCAGGCTCTTCGGCGGCCCCACCGCCCTGGCCGGCGGTACCGCGGCCACGGC
This sequence comes from Amycolatopsis sp. QT-25, assembly GCF_029369745.1. NCBI lineage: Bacteria > Bacillati > Actinomycetota > Actinomycetes > Pseudonocardiales > Pseudonocardiaceae > Amycolatopsis > Amycolatopsis sp. QT-25. Next base: position 4,363,952 of record NZ_CP120210.1, on the reverse strand, counting down.
GGGACCGGTGGTCGGTACCGCCGACAGTTTCAGCGTGGCCGCGTGGGTGCGCTCGACCGCGCCCGCCGGTACGGCCGTCACCCAAGAGGGCACTCACGTGGGCGGCTTCGCGCTCGGCCGTGCCGGTGATCGATGGGTGTTTTCCATGCCGCAGGGCGACAGCGACACCGCCGCACGCAGCACGGCGTCCTCCATCCATCCTGCGCGTCACGGCGTGTGGACTCACTTGGCGGGCACCTACGACTCGGCGACCCGCAAGCTCACGTTGTATGTCGACGGGCGCCATGCCGGGGAGACCGTCGCTCCGGCTGAGGCCTGGGCCGCGACCGGCCCGCTGGTTCTGGGACGTGGCCCCGGTGCCGCCGATCCTTGGCAGGGCGAGCTGGCCGACGTCCAGGTCTGGCCCCGCCGGATCTATCTCAGCGAAGTCACCGAACTGGCCAACGCGACCACCCCGGTCGGAGATTGGCTCTTCGAGGAGGAGTCCGGGGCCACCGCGCTGGACACTTCCGGTTTCGGCAGGCACTTGACCTTTCCCGGCGGCACCCATCCCGGCTGGGGGAGGCGCGAGGGCCACAGTGGGACGGGACGCTCGATCCACACCGGCGGCAGGCCGGGGACGACCCAAGGGCCGGTGACGCGGTCCACGACCGGGTTCGCGGTATCCGCTTGGGTGAAGATCGACCAGCCGACGCCGGGATGGCAGGCGGCGGTCGCGGGCCACGGTTCACGCACCAGCCCGTTCTTGCTCCAATACGCCGCGACATCCCGGAAGTGGGCGTTCGCCGTCACCGGCGCCGACGTCGACAACCCCGCGCAGCACCGCGCCTATTCGACGGGCGAGGCGGTGCCGGGGCGGTGGACGCACCTGGTCGGTGTGCATGACCCGGGTGCGCGTCAGGTCCGGCTCTACGTCGACGGGCAACTGGCTTCGACCGTGTCGGCCCCGACGTCCTGGGACTCCACCGGGCCCCTGATAGTCGGCCAAGGCCGATGGAACGGCGCCGACTCCGACTCCTGGTTCGGCGGTCTCGACGACGTCCGGGTGCTGGCCGGCGTGCCGACAGACCTGGAAATCACCGCGCTCTACCAGCAGTGACCACATCGAGGGGATGACTCACGTGCAGAAGAAAAGACCGTTACAGTCCCTGGCGCGCAGAGGATGCGCGGCGGCACTGGTGCCGATTCTCGTCGCCGGGCTGGCCGTCGCCACGGCGGCACCCGCCGCGGCATATGAGCGGCTGAAGGCGCAACAACATCCTGTGGTGGAGGGGAAAACCGCGTCCTCGGTGCCCTATGCGCCCGACCCCGACGACGAAGCGGCTCGCAAGCTTGTTCCCGCGCCCGTGTGGCCGCAGCCGGGCAAGGCCGCCGTCCGGCAGGCCACGAATGCCCGTGTGGGTGGCTTACCGGTCAGCGTGACCCCGGTGGGAGCGGCGGGCACGGCGAGCGTCGAGGTGCTGGACCGGAATGCGGCCGAACGCGGCTCCTGGGCCGTGCTGATGCGCTTGGAGAGCAACACCCACGCAGAGAAAGGCCACGCAGACCTCTCTGTGGATTACTCGGCGTTCCGCTCGGCTTTCGGCGCCGACTACGGCAACCGGCTCCGGCTGCTCAGCCTGCCCGCCTGCGCCGTGGACACGCCCGGCGATCCGAAGTGCGCCGGAATCGCAGTGCCGTCGGTCAACGATGGCACCAAGGTTTCCGGCAGGGTCCCGGCCGGCGGCCTGGTCGCGCTGGCGGCGGGCCCTGAGGGGAGTTCGGGCGACTTCAAGGCCACCGAACTCAAAGCCTCCGGATCCTGGGAATTCGGCGGCTCGTCCGGCGACTTCTCCTGGCAGTACCCGATGCGCACTCCGCCTGCTCTGGAAGGGCCCGCTCCTCAGCTTCGTCTGGACTATTCCAGCCAATCGGTCGACGGGATGACCGCCGCCACCAACAACCAGCCGAGCTGGGTGGGGGAGGGATTCTCGTTCACCCAAGGCTATATCGAGCGGTCTTACCGCTCCTGCACTGACATGGGCGGAGGAGTCGCCAAGACCGGAGACCAGTGCTGGGTCTCCGACAACGCCGTCTTGTCGCTGGACGGGCGCACCGTCGAACTGGTGCGGGACGACGTCACCGGGAAGTTCCGTGCCCGACACGACGCCGGGATGCGCGTCGAGCGCCGCACCGGAGCCGTCAACGGCGACAACGACGGCGAGCACTGGGTGGTCACCGACCGGCACGGCACCGAGTTCTGGTTCGGCCGGAACCGTTTGCCCGGCTGGGCCGAGGGCCGTCCACAGACCGACTCCACGTGGACGGTTCCCGTGTACGGCACCGATCCGTGTCGCACAGCCGACCAAACGGGTCCTTCCTGTTCCCAGGCGTGGCGTTGGAACCTCGACCACGTGGTGGACACCCACGGCAACTCCATGTCCTTGTGGTACACCAAAGAAAGCAACAAATACGCCCGGAACAACGACGCCACCAAAGCGACCGACTACGTTCGCGGCGGCTGGCTGACCCGCATCGACTACGGCACCCGCACCGACTCCGAGTACGGCCATGTGCCCATGCAGGTCGTGGTCGAGGTCGCCGACCGCTGCGAAGCCGACTGTGACACCAAGAACGCCACCACGTGGAAGGACGTTCCCTGGGACCTGGAGTGCACCGGCAGCCCGTGCCGCGTGGCAAGTCCGACCTTCTGGACGACCAAACGCCTGAGCAAACTCTCCACCAACGTCGCCGGGAGCACCGGGCGCCGCGCGGTCGACTCGTGGACGCTGCGGCACTCCTACCCCGACCCCGGCGACAACACCCGCGCCGGCCTGTGGCTGGACGGCATCACCCACACCGGCCACGTCGGCGGCACGCTCGACATGCCCGAAACCACCTTCACCGGAATGGCACGGGACAACCGGGTACGCGCGGTCTCCGACACCGCGCCGCCCATGAAGTGGCGCCGCATCGAACGCATCCGCAACGGCACCGGCGGTGAAATCGTCGTCGGCTATTCCGATCCCCACTGCGCCGCGGGCGGCACCATGCCCGCCGCGCCCGAGACCAACACACTGCGCTGCTTCCCCTCCTACTGGACCAGGACCGGCGATACCGACCCCAAGATCGACTACTTCCACAAGTACGTCGTGACCTCAGTGTCCGAAGTGGACCATACCGGCGGCAACCCGGTGAGCACCACGGCCTACGAGTACGTCGGCGGAGCGGCCTGGCACCACACCGAAGACGAGACCGTGCCCGGCAAATACCGCACGTGGAACGGCTGGCGCGGCTACGAGAAAGTCCGCGTGACCGAAGGGACCGGCACCGGAGCACGCCACGGCGAGACGCTCTACTTCCGGGGCATGGACGGCGACCAGTTGCCCGGCGGCGGCAAACGACCGGCACGTGTCAAGGACTCCGAGAACGTCGAGGTGCCCGACAGCCCCGGCCTGGAGGGACGAGCGCGGGAGAAACGTACCCTCGCCGGACCTGGCGGCGCTGAGATCTCCGGAGAGATCGTCGACCCGTGGCTGTCCGATCCGACCGCCACCGACGTCCGCGGTGGTGCCACGGTGCAGGCCCGTTTCGTCGCCGACGGAACGACCCGGCACCGTGTCGCACTCGACGGTGGCCGGGGATACCTCCGCACCCGCACCACGACGGAATTCGACAAGCATGGGCTTCCCGTCGCGGAGAACGACCTGGGCGACGAGAACACGGCCGACGACGACCAGTGCACCAGGACCGAATACGTCCGGGACGAGGGACGCTGGCTGATCGAGTTCCCGTCCCGTGAGCAGACTTACGCTCTGTCCTGCGACAAACAGCCCACCCGCGACGAGGAGATCGTCAGCGACACCCGGACGTCCTACGACGGCCGCGACTTCGGCCTAGCGCCGACCAAGGGAGACGAGACCCGCACCGAGGAGATCTCTTCCCTGTCCGGCGGTGCGCGCGGCTACACGACCGTCTCGCGTGCCGGGTACGACGCGCACGGCCGCGTCGTGGAGTCCTGGGACGCCCGTGATGCGCTCACCAAGACCGTGTTCACCCCGGCGACCGGTGGTCCGGTGACGGCCATTGCCGAGACCAACGCTCTCGGGCACACCACGACCACCACCGTGGAACCGGCCTGGGCCGAGGCCGAAGTAGGCACGACCGACCCCAACGGCAAGATCACCAGCCAGGCGCACGACCCGCTGGGTCACCTCACCGCGGTCTGGAAACCAGGCCGCCTACAGGGCAAGGCCGAGCCGCACGTCAAGCACACGTACCTGTTTCGCGCGGACGCGCCGACCTCCGTCATCACGGCCGAACTGCATCCCGACGACGTGCGCTACGTGACGTCCACGGTGCTCTACGACGGTTTCCTGCGGCAACGCCAGACTCAGGGCCCTGGATCGTCCGGGCGTGTCGTCAGCGACGCCGTCCACGACTCGGCAGGCCGGACCGTCAAGGCCAACTCCGCCTACCCGGTCGGCGGCGCACCCGGCACCGAACTGTTCGTCGCGTTGCAGGACAACGGCATCCCCAATCAGGTGCTGACCACGTTCGACGCGGCCGACCGGCCCGTGTCCCAAGTGGTCAAAGCCTACGACCAGGTGCAGTCCACCACCACGACCGTCTACGGCGGCGACCGCGTGGACGTCACCCCGCCGAAGGGAGGCACCGCGACGAGCACCGTCACCGACGGCCGCGACCGCAAGGTCGAGCTACGCCAGTACCGGGACGGCACACCGACCGGGCCCTACGACAGCACCAAATACACCTACACCCGCAAAAACCTGGAAGCGACCGTCGTCGACCCCGCGGGCAACACGTGGAGCTACGGCTACGACCTTCGCGGCCGTCGCACGTCCACGACCGACCCGGACTCGGGAACCACGAAGAGCACCTACGACACCGCCGGAGACGAGCTCACGACGACCGACGCCAAAGGCCGCGTCCTGACCACCACCTACGACGTCCTCGGCAGGCGTACCGCACTGCACGAAGGCGCCGTGAAACGGGCCGAGTGGATCTACGACGACAAGCAGGACGGTCAGCTGGACGCGGCGATCCGCCACCAGGACGGCAAGACCTACACCAGCGAGGTCACCGGCTACGACAATCACTACCAGCCGACCGGCACGAAGATCACCATCCCGGAGACCGCGGGCACCCCGGCGGGCAAGCTCGCCGGTGTCTACGAGTTCAAGAACACCTACCGTGCGAACGGTCAGCTCGTCACCAGCACCTACCCGCAGGTCGGCGAACTGCCCACGGAAGTGGTCGAATACGGCTACGACGATCTGGGCAAACCTTCGGTACTGAAGTCCAAACTCGGCACCGGACCGGTGACCACCTACGTCGCGGCCACCCAATACACCAACCTCGGCCAGACCGGCGTGCACACCTTCGCCACCGGCACCACCGGCAAACTGATGGAGACGCAATACAGCTACGAACCCACCGGGCGACTCACCCGTGCCCTGACCACCAAAGAAACCGGTGCACCCGTCGTGTCCGATGTGAGTCAGGACTACGACCCGGCGGGCAACGTCACCCGGATCGCCGAGGCGGCCTCCGCCGACACCCAGTGCTTCACCTACGACCACAACCAGCGGATGACGGGGGCCTGGACCCCGACGTCCGGCGACTGCGCGGCGGCACCCAGCACGGCCGGCCTCGGAGGTCCCGCGCCCTACTGGCAGAGCTTCGACTACGACGCCGTCGGCAACCGCACTCGCCGCGTCCGGCACGCGACGCCGACGGGTGACGTCACCACCACCTACACCTATCCGGCGGCGAAGTCGGCGAAACCGCACGCTCTGGCCTCGACCAGCACGACCGACAACACCGGGACACGCACGGACGGCTACGCCTACGACGAACTGGGCAACACCACCGGCAGGCCCGGCGACCAGAAGATGACTTGGGACGTGGAGGGAAACCTCGTCTCCACCACCGACCGCACCGGCACGACGACCTACGTCGACGACGCCGAAGGCAACCGGGTCGTCCGCGCCGACCCGACCGGCACCACACTGTTCCTCTCCGACACCCAGGTCCGGTTCGACCGGGCCACCGGCAAGGTCGACGGCATCAGGTTCTACGAGCACGGAGGCGCCATCGTCGCCCAGCGCACCATCGCCGGGGTGACGTGGCTGGTCACCGACGCCCAGGGCACCGCGCATACGGCCGTAGCCGAAAAGTCACAGGAAGTGGTGCAGCGCAGGCAAACGCCGTTCGGCGAAGTACGCGGCCAAACGGCGGCGTGGCCCAACGAGCACGGATTCCAAATGGGAGCGAAGGAACCAGGAGGGCTGGTCAACGTCGGAGTCCGACAGTACGACCCGGACACCGGCCGATTCACCTCCGTCGACCCCGTCCTGGACGCCGACAACCCGCAACAGCTCAACGCCTACGCCTACGCCAACAACAGCCCCGCCAGCTTCAGCGACCCGACCGGAAAACTGTGGGGCCTCGCGTTCTCGATGGCCCGATTCGCCTACAACAAAGCGGTCAAGGCGAAAGCTCGTGCCGCAGCCCAGCGAGCCACGATGTCGCGGCACGTGAAACGCATCAAGAGCATTCAGGCTGCCAAGCGCTCGGTCACCCGTGCCCGGGCCAATGCTGCCGTGGTCACTGCGCGTAAGGCCAGGGCGATCACTCAGAAGACCGCGTACGAAGCCGCCTACCGACAGTACCGGGAGCGTATGAGGCCCATCAACGAAGGATTTGGCGATGTCTTGGGCAGCTGGTTCACCGCGCGCGAGGCAATCGGCGCGACTGTGGTGAGCGGTCCGATGGCCGGACTCATGTCCAACGGTTTGGTGACTACCGGAGTCGGCGCCTCCTTCGCTGGAATGGGCTCATTCAAGATCGGTGAGCGCAACGTCCTCGAATGGGTCTCCTATGGCCCACAACAAGGCGCCCGATGGCTGCTGCAAGAAGGAGTCACTCCGGCCACCTGGCATCTTGTACGCGGCGCGCACATCACCGGCAAGGCCGTCGGTAGAACGGTCCGCCACGGAGCGAACGTCGTCCGCGCGGGAGCCGAAACCCTCGGCAGAGGATTCACAGTCTCGGCCAACGCCGTGGCCGACGCGTTGACCATACCGTTGATGGCAGGTGGCGGCGGATCACCCGCTGGCCTCGGTGGAATCAGGGATGGCCGAGACGTCGGCGGGAGACAGCCAGGACCCAGATGAGAACCGTGCTGTGTGGTGCCCCGGTATTCGATTGACCGGGGCACCACACATTCGCCGACAGAAGCTCAGGCTTCGCAAATGGGACCGGTGAACGTTGGCGACAGCCTTTGCATTCATTGCTCAGCCCTTCGCTCGCGGCCATTTCCACGATGAGCTCACTGGCAAGGTTGACGTCGGCGTCGGCCCGAGCCCGTTCGCGCTGGGGTCGTGAAGAAAGAATCGGTCAACGTCAGCTCCGTCGGTGCCGATGATGGACGCTTGTTCAGCTTTCCCAGCTTGGAGGTATCGGGGGAAGCTTCGATGAAGGCGTGATCAAGCAAAGCTTGGACTTGGGCGACGTCGGCGCCGCCTCTTCGAGGGGTGCCGGAGGTACGGCGTAGCCGATGGGGCGGAGACCCTGGTTTCCGGCGCCACGTTGACGGCGAGGACGACTTGGGTGATGCCGGAGAGGGTCAGCCTGCCGCGTTGCCCGGCCCAGAGTGAGCCGGGGTGGTCGTCGGGTGCCTGGCCGGTGCTGCGTTCGGCCCAGAAACCAGCGCGTTGATGGTCTGCCGGATCGTGTCGGGCCGGTACTTCGGGTAGGCGTCGGTGTCCTGGTCGTGGGTGTCCTGGTCGTGGGTGTCGTCCCAGCGGGTGATCTGGTCGTCGACGTACTCGAGGAGATTGGTGGTCGTGATCGCGTTCGTGCCGGTCTGATAGCCGCGAAGGTGGCACCAGTGCTGGTAGTGCGCGAGGCGTGCGCCAGAATGCCATCAACTTGGCCTCGGCGAGCGTCGAACCCTCGTTCCGCGTTCAGGCGTGCGACGCGCTGAGTCACCCGATTCTCGGCCACCGCAAGATATGGGTGATACCCGCAGGTATCACCCATATCTTCAGCGGTGAGATGACGCCGAGCCCTGCATGGCCTCGATGCCCGCATTTCGCATGACCTGGGAATTTGTGCCGGACGAGCCGCATCCTGAGTATGCGCATCCAGCCATCGAGAGATCCGATCTTCTCCCTATCTGGTGAGTTCTTGACCCTCGTCCTCTGGGGTCGAAATGGCAGATGAGATTTGGTGTCTTCCGCTAAATCAAAGCAGGGGTTGGCGCATAATCAGCGAGCCCTCGTCGAGGTTAGTGCTGGAATCGTCGCTGGGAATCCATTGGCGGCGTCGGCCCGGAAGGCGCGGAGTACGGCCGTGGCGATGCAAGAATCGCCGCATCGTGAGCCGGGTGCCTGTGTTGTTCAGCTGGGCGCCTCCCGTGGGAAGCTGGGCCCGCTGTGGGACGTCCGGTCGCAATCGGTTCTGACCAGTTCGAACGCGTGTCGGCCTGCAGGCGACCGGGGCGGGGCCCCGCCGCGAAGGCTTTCCTCCGGTGTCCGTGTGGCGGCCTGGGCGGAGCCCGAGGTTATGGCTCGTCGTCCGGTCGACGCCGGACCACAGTCGCCGGCCGAGAAGTGGCTCGATTTGTCCGTTTCGGGTCGGTGCTGTCGTGCGAGGCCTGGTTTCCTGAGGCTTCGACTTGCGGCGTCTTAGTCGTGCACTGACGGAGGCACTCGAGTGCGGGTTGCCGATTGGGCTGCCGCCTGCGGTGGTGCGGCCGGGAGTGGGTCTTCACACGTGCCCGCGCGGCGGTCGTGACGGGTCGGTCGGCTCCACCAATGGTAGGAATGCCTGGTGACCGAACCGAATTTGATCGCAGCAGCCGCCGAAGAGGCAGTCACGCTCACCAGCGAACTGATCCGCATCGACACGACCAACACGGGTGACCCGGACACGCTGGTGGGTGAACGCGCCGCGGCGGAGTACGTCGCCGAGAAGCTCACCGACGCGGGCTACGAGATCACCTACGTCGAGTCCGGCGGCAAGGACCGCCACAACGTGATCGTCCGGTTGCCGGGGGCCGACCCTTCGCGCGGCGCGCTCCTGATCCACGGTCATCTCGACGCGGTTCCGGCCGACGCCTCGGAGTGGTCGGTCCACCCGTTCTCCGGCGCGATCCAAGACGACTACGTCTGGGGCCGCGGTGCCGTGGACATGAAGGACATGGTCGGCATGGCGCTCGCGCTGGCCCGCCACTACAAGCTCAACGGCATCGTCCCGCCGCGTGACCTCGTCTTCGCGTTCCTCGCGGACGAAGAAGCGGGCGGCAAGTACGGCGCGCAGTGGCTGGTCGAGAACCGGCCCGAGCTGTTCGAAGGGGTCACCGAGGCGATCAGCGAGGTCGGCGGGTTCTCGATCACGCTGAAGGACAACGTCCGCGCGTACCTCATCGAGACGGCCGAAAAGGGCATCCGCTGGATGAAGCTGCGGGTGCGGGGCACCGCCGGCCACGGTTCGATGATCCACCGCGACAACGCCGTCACCAAGCTTTCCGAGGCCGTCGCCAGGCTCGGCAACCACCGCTTCCCGCTGGTGATGACCGACTCCGTGCGCGAGTTCCTGGACGGCGTCACCGAGATCACCGGCTGGGACTTCCCCGAGGACGACATCGAGGGTTCCGTCGCGAAGCTCGGCAACATCTCCCGGATGATCGGCGCGACCCTGCGCGACACGGCGAACCCGACGATGCTCACCGCCGGGTACAAGTCGAACGTCATCCCCTCGGTCGCGGAGGCCTCGGTCGACTGCCGGATCCTGCCCGGCCGTCTCGAAGCGTTCAACGCCGAACTGGAGGAGATCCTCGGCCCGGACATCGAGAAGGAGTGGATGGAGCTGCCGCCGGTCGAGACGACCTTCGACGGCGCTCTCGTCGACGCGATGACCAACGCGGTCCTCGCCGAGGACCCGGGTGCCCGCACGCTCCCGTACATGCTTTCCGGTGGCACGGACGCGAAGTCCTTCCAGACGCTCGGGATCCGCAACTTCGGGTTCGCGCCGTTGCGGCTGCCCGCGGACCTCGATTTCTCCGCGCTGTTCCACGGAGTCGACGAGCGTGTCCCGGTCGACGCGCTGAAGTTCGGCGTGCGCGTGCTCGACCGCTTCCTCCGCTCGGCCTGATGCCCGGTTTGCTGGCGGCCGACGGCACACCCCTGTACTTCGAGCGCTGGGGTGCTTCGTCGGCGCCGGTGACCGTGGTGCTCCTCCACGGATACGCCCTCGACAGGCGGAGCTGGCGCGCCATCGCGCCGGTGCTGGCCGAGGCAGCCGAATCGTCGGAGGAACCCGTTTCGGTGTTGACGTACGACCAGCGTGGGCACGGCGAATCCGGCGCGGTCCGGGCCGCGTCGGCCACCATGGGGCAGCTCGCCGACGACCTGGCCGAGGTGCTGGAGAAGGTGATCCCCGATGGCCGGGTCGTCTTGGCAGGCCATGACATGGGCGGTCTCGCCATCCTGTCGCTCGCCCAGCGCCATCCGGACGTCTTCGCGGCGCGGGTGGCGGGTATCGGGCTGCTCGCCATGTCCGCGGGCGGCGTCACCCCGGACGCGATCTGGCCGAACGCCCTCGGGAAACTCGGCCGGGACCTGGAGATGGTGTTCGGGTCGAAGCTGATCGGCCTGGTGCGGGACCATACGAGCAAAGCGGTGACCGCCGGGCTGCGATGGTGGCTCTTCGGCGACGACCCGGTACCCGCCGATGTCGAGCTGACCGTGCGGATGATCCGCGGCAACTGGCCGCAGACGGTGTCCGCGTTCCGGCCTGCCTTGGACGCCTACCTGCGGGAATCGGCGTTGTCGCAGGTAGGCGCGGTGCCGGTGACCGCGATCGTGGGAGAGCGCGACAGGCTGGTGCCCACGGCGGACGTCGAAGAACTGGCGGGTGCCGTGGAGAACGGGACGGCCGTGGTGCTGCCCGGGGTCGGGCACGTCGTGCCGCTCGAAGCGGCGCCGCAGGTGGTTCCGCGCCTGCTCGCCCTGGTGTCCCGAGCTCGCCGACAAGCCTGACGTTCTTGACAAATTCTCTTTTCGGTGCCATCTTCTTGCCATGTTCTCCGTTGCGGTGATCGAGGACGCGGAAGCGGCCGAAGTGTCGCTGGATCCGGTCCGGGCCCGGCTGCTCGCCGAACTCGCCGAACCGGCTTCGGCCACGATGCTCGCTGCGCGAGTGGACCTGCCGAGACAGAAGGTGAACTACCACCTGCGCGCGCTGGAGAAGCACGGGCTGGTCGAGCTCGTCGAGGAACGACGCAAGGGCAACGTCACCGAACGCATGATGCGCGCGACCGCGTCCTCCTACGTCATTTCACCGACGGCGCTTTCGGCGGTGCAGCCCGATCCGGCCCAGTCGCCGGACCGGCTGTCCGCGCGCTGGCTGCTCGCGGTGGCAGGCAGGCTGGTGCGCGACGTCGGCCTGCTGATCACCGGTTCGGCCAAGGCGCGCAAACGGGTCGCGACCTTCGCGATCGACGGCGAAGTGCGGTTCTCCTCCGCCGCGGACAGGGCCGCGTTCGCCGAAGAACTCACCGTCGCGATCACGAACCTGGTGAGCAGATACCACGACGAAGGCGCCGAACAGGGCCGCGACCACCGAATCGTCGTCGCCGTCCACCCGAGCGTCGAAACCGAGCCCGAGGAGCGCTGAATGGGCCACGAATTCGAGATCACCGACCGCATCGAGGTCGACGCGACACCGGAACAGGTTTGGGACGCCATCGCCACCGGGCCGGGGATCACGTCGTGGTTCATGGGGCGCAACAAGGTCGACGGCGGCGTCGGCGGCACCGTGAAGACCGCCTTCGGCGGCTACGAACCCACGTCGGCGATCACGGCGTGGGATCCACTGGAACGACTCGTCCACGGCACGGAACCCGCGCCGGACGGGCGGTTCGTCGCCTACGAATTCCTCATCGAAGGCCGTTCCGGTGGCAGCACCGTGCTACGGACCGTGACGAGCGGTTTCCTGCCCGGCGACGACTGGGAGGACGAGTTCGAGGCGATGACCGCCGGTGGCGAGCTGTTCTTCCGCACCCTGGTGGAGTATCTCAACGGCTTCGCGGGCAGGCGGGCGGTGCCGGTCACGGTCTTCGGGCCGATGATCGAGGACTGGGACGGCGCGTGGCTGAAGCTGGGCCGGGAACTGGGCCTGGCCGGGCGGCCGGAAACGGGGGACAAGGTCCGCCTGTCCACCGGCGCTGTGTCCACTGTGGACGGCGAGGTCTACTTCGCGAACGTGCAGACGGTCGGGATCCGGACCGAGGACGCGCTCCTCAGGTTCGTCCGCGGTTTCGCCGGGCCGATGGTCGCGATGCACCACCTGTTCGGCGACGTCGACTCCGCAGAACAGGACGCGCTTTGGGCCGGCTGGCTCGGCCGGGTGTTCAGGTGATGAGGCCGGGCAGGGGAGTGGCGGTGCGCTTGCGGCGCAACCACACCCTCCTGGTCCCATCGGAGTAGAGCCGGACGGTCGAGAGCTCCCAACCGGCGAACTCGGCGTGGATCGACAGCTGCGTCGCCGCCGCCCGCCGGGAGACACCGGGAGGCAGTTGCAGCCGCCGGTACTCCCAATCCCCTTCGACCACCGCCTCGTCCACCACTGTCATGGCGTGATCACCTGGATCCCTTCTCCGATGGCCGAGCCGACGACCACGCGGCCGCCGCGGGCGTCGACGGTGACCGAATCCGGCTGCCGCACGGTGGGGAACCGGTGCTTCTCGATCGGCTCCCCGCCGCGGACGTCGAAGCCGACGACCTCGTTGCGTCCCGTGAGCGTGACCCACACGAGGCCACGCGGGCGGTCGTAGACGAGGCCGTACGCCCCGCCGGGGACGGGATAGCGCTGGCGAAGCAGCAACGGTGTCGTGGAAAACGCCAGCAGCGCACCCGCCCGCGCGTCGGTGACGAAGACACGGCCAAGGTCGTCGGTGACGGCGTTGGCCGCGCCGTCGCCGGCACGCAAACCCTCGCCGATCTTGCCTTCGGTGAGGTCGACGGCGAACAAGGCGGTGCGCAGTTTGTCCAGCACGACCACGCCGTCGCCGGTGTCCAGCACGTCGTCGGCGCTGTAGATCTGGCCGGTGATGGTCTTCGGGTCCGCGTTCTTCGTCAGCACCTCGACGGCCTTGCGGTCGCGGACCGAGACGAGCGTCGCGTCGCCGTCGGCGAGTCCGGCCGACGGCTGCCCCGCCACCGGAACCGTCTCCAGAGCGCCATCGGGCAGGGAGACCTTCGCCAGCAGGCTCTTGCCGGGCACGCTGGCGAGGACCTGGGAACCCGACACCGTGAGCCGCTCCGCCGGACCGGGCAAGGCCACGGTCGTCTTCGGGGCCCCCAGGACGGCGAGATCGTAGATACGCAGGGAGGGCGGCTCCGAGACGGCGACGACCAGCGTCTTGCTCGCCTCGTCGGTCACCAGCGCCCGCACTCCCGGCCCGGCGAACACCGCACCCGCGGGCTTGGTCGTCACCGCGGGGGAGACCGCCGCGGTCGCCGCGACGGGGTTCTGCACGATCTGCAAGGTGTCGTTGGGGGTGTCGTCCGCACTACAGGACGAGAGCACCAGCGCACCGGCGAGCGGGATCGCGATCCGGGAAACGGCGGACAGCCGACCCACCTTGGTGCCTCCACCTGCTACTCGTCGAACGGACCTGTCCAGCATCCTCCAGGAACTCCACCACGTCACGCCGGTGTCACTCAACAGTCACCTAATCCAGTGTTCGGACGGCTCACAGGCCGCGTTCCGGGTATCCGACCTCGATCGCGCTGACGTCGTCGAGCGCCGAGCGGATGGCGGGCGGGAGCATGATGCCCTCGGCGGTGAGCGAGCCGGTCAACTGACCGGTGTCACGGGCTCCGACCACGGGCGCGGCCACTCCGGGCCGATCGCGGACCCAGGCCAGCGCGACCGCCAGCGGCGAGGTCCCGAGGCCGTCGGCGGCCGTCGCGACCGCCTGCACGATCCGGGCCGCGCGTTCGGTCCGGTGATGTTCGACATACCCCGCGAAAACACTCGAAGCACCACGCGAATCGGCGGGTGTCCCGCTGCGGTACTTGCCGGTGAGCACGCCCCGGCCGAGCGGTGCCCACGGCAGGAGTCCGACGCCGTGGTGTTCCGCGGCCGGGACGACCTCACGATCGACACCGCGCTCCAGCAGCGAGTACTCGACCTGCGTCGAGACCAGCGGGGCGACGGCGGAACTGCGGGCCGCGGCGGTCGCCAGCTGCCAGCCGGAGTAGTTGGAGACGCCGACGTAGCGGACCTTGCCGCTGGTCACGGCGTACTCGAGGGCGCCGAGGGTCTCGTCGACCGGAACGGTGGTGTCCCAGGCGTGCAGCTGCCAGAGGTCGATGTGATCGGTGCCGAGCCGGCGCAGCGAACCTTCGAGCGCGCTCAGCAGCGCGCCGCGCGAGGCTCCACCGCCGAACGGGCCATCGGCGCGGCGGGCGACGGCCTTGGTGGCGAGCACGATGTCGTCACGCGGGACCAGGTCGCCGAGCAGCGCGCCGAGGACGCGTTCGCTCTCGCCCTCGCCGTAGATGTCGGCGGTGTCGACCAGGGTGCCCCCGGCGTCGACGAACGCGACCAGCTGGCTGGCCGCCTCCTCCGAGTCGGTGTCGCCACCCCACGTCATGGTCCCGAGGGCCATCCGCGAGACCCGAAGTCCCGACCGGCCGAGCTGTCGTTTTTCCACGACGGGCGAGCCTAGCCGGAAGGCAAGTGGGTGACACGGAGCAGGTGAGCGTGTCGTCGTCGAGTACCACCGTGCGGGTCATCGGCTGTCAACACCCTGAACGGAGGAGTGACACTCCGATGGATACATTCACGCCGTGCGACTCGGACTGAACTTGGGCTATTGGGGCGCGGGGAACGACGCGGCCAACCTGGCATTGGCGAAGAAGGCGGACGACCTGGACTACGCGGTCGTCTGGGCCGCGGAAGCGTACGGCTCGGACGCGCCGACGGTGCTGGCGTGGGTGGCGGCGCAGACCTCACGGATCGACGTGGGCAGCGCGGTACTGCAGATCCCCGCGCGGACACCGGCGATGACCGCGATGACCGCCGCGACCCTGGACACGCTTTCGGGTGGCCGATTCCGCCTCGGCCTCGGTGTTTCCGGCCCACAGGTGTCCGAAGGCTGGCACGGGGTGAAGTTCGCGTCGCCGCTCGGCCGCACCCGCGAATACGTCGACATCGTCCGCAAGGCGCTGAGCCGCGACCGGGTCCGCTACGACGGCGACCACTTCCAGCTTCCCCTGCCCGGCGGACCGGGGAAGGCGCTGACCCTGACCGTGCACCCCGTGCGCGAAGAGATCCCCGTGTACCTCGCCGCCATCGGCCCGAAGAACCTCGAACTGACCGGTGAGATCGCGAACGGCTGGCTGCCGGTGTTCTACTCGCCCGAGCACGCCGATACGCAACTGAAGCTGATCCAGGCAGGGGCCGACAAGGCCGGGCGCTCGCTCGACGGCTTCGACGTCGTTCCCACCGTCCCGCTGGTGGTCGGGGACGACTGGGAGGCCTGCGCCGACGCGGTCCGCGGGTACGCGGCGCTGTACATCGGCGGGATGGGCAGCCGGGAGGAGAACTTCTACAACCAGCTAGCCTGCCGGATGGGCTTCGACCGCGAAGCGGCCGACGTCCAGCAGAAGTACCTGGGCAAGGATTACGCGGGCGCCATGGCGGCCGTCCCGCTCGAGTTCATCGACGCGACGTCGCTGCTGGGCCCCAAGGAGCGGATCGCCGACCGGATGCGGGCCTTCGCCGAGTCCGGTGTCACGACGCTGACCGTCGCGCCGTCCATGCCGGATCCGGAGGGCTCCGCACGCGCCCTCGAGATCGCGGCCGAAGCGATCGCCCTGGCCGGTGTCGCCTGATGGGATGGTTCGAAGCACTGGTCCTCGGTCTCGTCCAGGGCCTCACGGAGTTCCTGCCGATCTCCTCCAGCGCGCACCTGCGGATCACCGCGGCGCTCGCCGGCTGGGACGACCCGGGTGCCGCGTTCACCGCGGTGACCCAGATCGGCACCGAACTCGCGGTCATCCTGTACTTCTCGAGCAAGATCGGGAAGATCCTCCGCGCCTGGTTCTTCTCGATCTACCAGAAGGACTGGCGCCGCGACCCCGACGCCCGGCTGGGCTGGCTGATCATCGTCGGCTCGATGCCGATCGTCGTCCTGGGCCTGCTGTTGCAGGACGCCATCGACGAAACCTTCCGTGACCTGCGGATCACCGCGACCACCCTGATCGTGTTCGGGCTGATCCTCCTGGTGGCCGACCGCATCGGGAAGCAGCAGCGCACGCTCGACCACCTGACCGTGCCGCACGGCCTCGGCTTCGGGTTCGCACAGGCGCTGGCGCTGATCCCGGGCGTCTCCCGCTCCGGCGGCACCACCAGCGCCGGGCTGCTGCTCGGCTACACCCGCGCGGAGGCGGCGGAGTACTCCTTCCTGCTGGCGCTGCCGGCGGTGTTCGGCTCGGGCCTGTACAAGCTGACCGACATCGGCAAGGACGGCGCCCCGGCACAGTGGGGGCCGACGATCCTGGCGACGCTGGTCGCGTTCGGCGTGGGCTACGCCGTCATCGCCTGGCTGATGTCCTACATCAAGACCAAGAGCTTCGTCCCGTTCGTGATCTACCGGCTCGTGCTCGGTGCCCTGCTGTTCGTGCTGATCTTCACCGGCGTCCTGGATCCCGGCGCGGGTCCGCACCTGTGAATCCTGCGCAATTCGTCACCTGGTTGCGGTAGTTGCACGCGCAACGATCGCAACCAGGTGCCGAATTGCGGGAGTGGGCGAAGCACGACACGTAGGGTGGGCCACGTGAGTACTGTGATCCTTCTGCGCCACGGCAAGTCGACGGCGAACGGTTCGGGTGTCCTGGCCGGGCGCACGCCCAAGATCGGCTTGGACGACACCGGCCGGGCACAGGCGGCCGCGCTCGTCGAACGACTGGCGCCGGTCCCGCTCGCGGAGTTGGTCGTCTCGCCGATGCTCCGCTGCCGTCAGACGGTCGCGAAGCTGGCCGAGGCGCGCGGGATGGACAAGGTCAAAGAGCCCGGTTTGTCCGAAGTGGACTACGGTGAATGGACCGGTCGCGCGCTCAAGGACCTGTTCAAGGAACCTCTGTGGCGGGTCGTGCAGGCACATCCCTCGGCCGCGGTCTTTCCCGGCGGCGAAGGGCTCGCCGAGATGCAGGCCCGGTCGGTCGCGGCCGTCCGCGCGCATGACGCCCGGATCACCGCGAAACACGGGGACGACGCGGTGTGGCTCTTGTGCAGTCATGGCGACGTGATCAAGGCGATCCTCGCCGACGCGCTCGGCCAGCATCTCGATTCCTTTCAGCGGATCGTGGTCGATCCGGGGTCGGTTTCGGTCGTCCGGTATACCGAGACTCGTCCGTTCGTGTTGCGCGTCAACGACAACGGCGGCGACCTGACCGGTATCGCGCCCCCGGAATCCAAGACGAAAGCCAAGCGGGGCAAGGGAAAGCGGAGCTCCGACGCGGTGGTGGGCGGTACCACCGGAGCGTGACCACGGCCGTGGCGTGGCGTCACGCCACGGACGGCATCCACCGGCCCCTCGCTGCCCGTAAGGTGGCCGGATCAGCAGATTCGACGACCCGGGAGCAACACCGATGATTTCGCAGGACAACCCGTTCGCCGCGCCGAGTGAGCTGCCCTACGCCCTTCCGCCGTTCGACCGGATCGCCGACGAACACTTCCTTCCCGCCTTCGAAGCGGGGCTGGCCGAGCACGCCGCCGAAATCGACGCGATCGCGAACTCGGCGGAGCCGCCGACCTTCGAGAACACCATCGTCGCGCTCGAAAAGTCCGGCAGGCTGTTGTCCCGCGTCTCCAGCGTGTTCTTCAACCTCTCCGGATCGAACGCGAACGACGAGATCCAGCGCGTGCAGGCCGAGATGGCGCCGCGGCTGGCCGCGCACGCCGACGCCGTCAACCTGAACCCGGCGCTGTTCGCCCGGATCAACACCCTGTTCGAGCGCAGGGAAGAACTCGGTCTCGACCCCGAGGCGCTTCGCCTGCTGGAGCGTCACCACACCGACGTGCGCCGCGCCGGCGCCGGCCTTCCCGAGACCGGGCAGAAGCGCCTGCGTGAGCTGAACGAACAGCTTTCGACCCTGTCGACCAAGTTCCAGCAGAACCTGCTCAAGGACACCAACGAACTCGCCGTGGTCGTCGACGACGTCGCGGAACTCGCGGGACTGGGTGAGGCCGAGATCGCCACGGCCGCCGAGGCCGCCGGCGAGGAGGGCGAATACGTCCTCAAACTGACCCTGCCGACGGCGCAGGCCGCGTTGGCCTCGCTGGAGGACCGTGCCTTGCGCGAGCGGATCTTCACCGCGTCGGTGTCCCGTGGCAACCGGGGCAACGAGTCCGACAACAACGAGATCGTGGCCCAGCTCGTCCGGCTGCGCGCGGAGCGGGCCGCGGTGCTCGGCTTCCCCGATCACGCTTCGTACGTCATCGAAGACGAGACCGCGAAGACCGCCGAGGCCGCGGTGGGCCTGCTCGAACGCCTCGCCCCGGTCGCGGCCGCCAACGCCAAGGCCGAAGCCGAGGAACTGCGGCATTACCTCGAAGCCGACATCCCGGGCGCGGTCCTGCGGCCGTGGGACTGGGCGTTCTACGCCGAACGCGTGCGCAAGGACCGGTTCGACGTCGACACCGCGGCCCTGCGCCCGTTCTTCGAACTGAACCGGGTGCTGACCGACGGGGTCTTCTTCGCCGCGTCCAAGCTGTACGGCCTGAGTTTCACCGAGCGGGAGGATCTGCCGAAGTACCACCCGGAGGTCCGGATCTTCGAGGTCTTCGACGCGGACGGCGCGGAACTCGGCCTGTTCCTGCTCGACTACTACGCCCGCGACTCGAAGCGCGGTGGCGCCTGGATGAACAACTTCGTCGACCAGACGAAGCTCCTGGGCACCAAGACGGTCGTGGTGAACGTGCTCAACGTCGCGAAGCCGCCGTCGGGTGAGCCGACCCTGCTGACCTTCGACGAGGTCGTCACCGCGTTCCACGAGTTCGGGCACGCCCTGCACTCGCTGCTTTCCGATGTCGAGTACCCGATGTTCTCCGGCACCAACGTCCCTCGTGATTTCGTCGAGTATCCGTCGCAGGTCAACGAGATGTGGATGCTCTGGCCCGAGGTGCTCGCCAACTACGCGAAGCACCACGTGACCGGTGAGCCGCTGCCGCAGGAGCAGATCGACAAGCTCCTGGCATCGCAGCAGTACGGTGAAGGCTTCTCGACCACCGAGTACCTCGCGGCGGCCCTGCTCGATCAGGCGTGGCACGCGCTCGGCACCGAGGATCACGTCGACGACGTCCAGCGGTTCGAGATCGAGGCGCTGACGAAGGCCGGTGTCGCGCTCGAGGCCGTGCCGCCGCGCTACCGCACCACCTACTTCGCGCACATCTTCAGCGGTGGCTACAGCGCCGGGTACTACTCCTACATCTGGAGTGAGGTCCTCGACGCCGACACCGTCCAGTGGTTCCGCGAGAACGGCGGGCTCACCAGGAAAAACGGTGACCACTTCCGCCGTGAACTGCTCGGTCGGGGCGGCAGCGTCGACCCGATGGCCGCCTTCCGCGCGTTCCGCGGCCGTGACCCGGAGATCGAGTCGCTGCTGAAACGTCGCGGCCTCGCCGGGGCCTGATTCCCTGACGATTTCCCTGCCTGGGCACTTCCAGTGTCCGGGCAGGGGAACCGCGCTCGGACGGCGCCGACGGGGGAGTGTCCTGAGTGGACTGTCGCACGCCTCCCCGAGGGCGGGCTGCATCTATGGGTGCGGCTACCGGCGGGGAGCGATGCGAACGCGCTCGCCCGCGCCGTGGTCGGGGCAGGGGAGCGGTTCTTCGCCACCGAGCCATCGGGCGTCTCAAGCAAAGTGTATAACGGCCTATACGGTTCGGCTCACGTCAGAATCATGTTCAGCCAGAAAAAAACAGCACCGCCAAAGACGACACCGCCGACCATTCCGGCCATGACTTCGGCCTTGGTGTGATCGCCGAGTTCGACGCGGGACCAGCAGACCCAGCCGACACCGAGGAAGACGAGTGCGAGCCAGGGGCCGTAGACGCGGATCAGCATCACGGCCGCACCTGCCGCCACCATCGCGTGCATGGAGATCTTGAACTTCCGGCCGAAGGTGATCGCGAGCGCGGCGACCAGGCAGGCGAGTTCGGCGGCCGCGAGCGCGATCATCTCGTACGGGGCGCCGCCGGCGAGCAGGACGACGAATCCGGTGGCCAGCGAGCCGATGCAGACCGCGAACGGAACGAGCCGTCCGGCTCGATCGGTCACGTGGTGGCTGTCCCACTTGCCTTTCCGGGCGCCGCGCACGATCACGGCCATCGGGATCAGCGAGCCGGTGACACCGACGATCGAACCCCAGAGCACCGTCTCGCCGAGGTGCTGACCGGTGACCTTCCAAGCGACGATCAACGGGAGACCGAGCACCCAGACCCAAGGGGCGAGCACCTCGGTCGCGACCCGCGCGAGGTGACGGCGGATACCGGGGGCTTCCGTGGACTGGGCCGACATGGTGCTTGTCTCCTCGGGATCGTGGCCGGAGCGGCTCCTGCCGGACACGTGTCCGGCAGGAGCGCTGATCATCGTCGCAGACCCCGGCGGCCCGCCTGCGCGAGGATGTCGGCGCCCGCCGGGACCGCTCGGACCGCCTCGTCGAAACTCTCCTTGGGCAGCACGGTGTTCCCGGCCACGGTCACCGTTGCGGGCGGGGTGTCGTAGCCGTCGGGCAGGGTGTCCCAGAAGTTGCCGACGAAGGCGACGTTCTCCAGCGGCGGACCCACCTGAAGGGTGATCGGGATGTCGGCTCGGTGGACGATGTTGCCGAGGACGGTGATCCACGCGGCGCCATAGTCGGCGTAGAGGCCGAAGTTGTACGAGGTGAGGACGTCACGGATCACGTTGCCGCGCACCATCGCTCCACCGGCGAACGAGGAGCCTTGCGGCGCCGAGAGATAGATCCCGCCACCGTCCATCAGCTTCCCCATGCTGCGTTCGACGAGGTTCGAGATCACCTGGGTGCCCCTGGCCCGCTCGCCGCCGGTGACCACGATGCCGTTGTGCGGGACGTCGTGGATCTCGTTGTGGGCCACGGTGGTTTCGACGGACTCGACGACGAGGACCGCGGGGGAGCCGCGGTACTCGGTGCCGATGTGGTGGACGAGGTTGTCCTCGACCGAAACCCGGGTGCTCGTGTGGACGGCGATCCCGCTGCCCGAGATCTCGTCGAAGACGTTCGCCCGGATTTCGACGTCGGTGCCGTTCTCGATCAGGAGCGCTCCCGCGCCGAGGCGGGTGAAGTGGTTGCCCTCCAGCGTGACCCGGCGGGCCGAGGTGAGACTGACGTTGGCGGGTAGCTGAACCGGCTCCGCGGGCACGTGGACGTAGCCCACATCGGCACCGAGGTCGATCTTCTGGAAGTCGCCTCGCTCGAAACGGGCGTTGCCGTGATAGTGCAGGTACCCACCGGTCCTCGTGGGGCCGTACCAGGTCGCGTCTGTGAAAGTGAAACCGCGCAGCACGAGGTCGTGCACGTCCTGTCCGCTGACGAGCGTTTCGAGCATCGGGACGACGGCCACGGTCTTGCCGATCTTCTCGCCAGGGCGCGGGCGGTAATGGAGGACGTGGCCCTCCGCGTCGGTGCGGCTGACGGCGAAGGTTCCCGGCTCGGTCAGGAACGCCACGTTGTTCTCGATCACGGAAGGCGCGGCGAGTCCGTCCCAAGTGCCGTCTCCGCCGGCGCCGTACCACTTGGCGTCGTAGAGAGACTTCGCGTGGTCGAAGGCGGGTTGGGCCATGATGATCGTGGACGAGGAGGCGTCGCCGGAGATCGACGCGACCGCGAGCTTGGCTTCGGACCACGGGTAGACGCCGGGGTAGCCGAACTCCAGGCCGGACGGGTCCGGCCACGACTGTGGTTCGGTGCTGTCCGTGACGTAACCACCGTTTGTTTTCGTCACGCGACCCGGAAGACCGCCCGCGCGGGACGCTCGTGCGGCGGGGCGGCCGTCGACGGTGAGCCGTCGCGGTGCCAGGTCGCCGATCGGCGCCGTCCAGACACCGTCGTCGCCTGTCGTCCAGTCGGTGATCACGCGGCCACCGCTCACTTCGATCTCGACCTGATCAGCTGTTCCGTAGCCCTGGGCCTGGTAGATCACGCGAAATCCGTTCGTGCCGGAATCGCCCGATGCGTCGTCGAAGACAAGGGGTTCTTCGAGGTGATGGACGCCTGCCGTGAAGCTGACGACGACATCGCCGGTCATCCCGGCGGTGACGGCGCGGACGGCTTCTTGTGCCGCTTTCGGAGTGGCGAAAGGCCGATCGGCAGAGCCGGCCCAGTCGTCTCTGCCGTCGGGGGACACGAAGAACCTGGTTTCGGGCATGCTGAAGCGCTCCTGGGAGAAGTTTATGGGATATACTTCGGTTTATTAGATAAACATGTTCGAGTGCGGAGAGTCAAGGGAGTGGCAGGTGGCGGAAGACGACACGCAGCCGGATCCGGAGCGCGCGATCGAGCTGCTGTGGGGAGTCGCCGAGCCGGAGCGGCCGGGCTTGGGTCTCGGCCGGATCGTCGCCGCGGCGATCGAAGTCGCGGATGCCGAGGGGCTCGCGGCACTGTCGATGCGCAAGGTCGCGGAACGGTTCGGCACCACCACCATGTCGCTCTACCGGTACGTTCCCGGCAAGGCGGAACTGGTGGAACTCATGCGTGACGCCGTGCACGGCGAACTCCCGATCGAGCCTTCGGGCGGACTCGGCTGGCGAGCGGGCCTGGAACGCTGGGCCCGGCGGGCATGGGAGCTGCACCGACGGCATCCATGGCTGGTCCACAGTGCCGGAACCCGTCGCCTGCCGGGGCCGAACATCATGGCCGGATACGACCACGCCCTCGAGGTGGCTTCTCGGAGCGGCCTGCGGCCGGCGCAGGTGATCGCGGTGGTGAACCTGGTGGGCGGATTCGTCGAGTCCGTCGCGCGTCAGGCAGGGGAGACCGCGGAACTCCAGCGACGCACGGGCGTGTCCCATGAGCGCTGGTGGAGCGAACGCGAGTCCCTCTTCGAGCGCCTGGACGGCTATCCGGCGCTGGAGAGGCTGTGGAAGGACGGGGGAATGGACACGCCTCTGGAACCCTTCGAGTTCGGCTTGCGGTGCACCCTCGATGGCGTCCAGGCGCTCGTCGACAACCAGGGGAGTGAGGTAATGCGTGACGAAACAAGAGGAGGGGAGTGTGTCCTCTGCGGGAAACCGCTGGATGGGGGAGGGAGAGGCAGGCCGCGGGACTACTGCTCGCGAGCCTGCCAACAGCGCGCCTACCGCAGGCGGCAAGCGCAGCCGGGCTGACTTGCCGTTCAAAGTGTATAACGAACTATTCAGGTTGACGATTAGCAAAATTATATTAAGGGATTAAACAAATCCGCTAAGACTGCCGAAGGTCCTGGCTACGGTTTCCAGGTGGTCACCGAGGTCTTGCTGAAGCAAGTCGAGGGAGACGTCCGGACACCGGTCCTCTTCGAGGGGTTTCTGGATCCCGGAGCCCAGGCGGCCCAGGCGCTGCTCGTGCTGGGCAGGGTCGCCCGCACCCGGTTCTGGATGCCGCCGTCGATGGTGAATCGGCTCATCGCCGAGTCCGATCCCGTCTGCTCGACGTGGGCACTCTCGGCGAAGGCTGCACGAACGTCGACCTGTCCGACGCGACGCGGATTCGGGACGTCTGGCCGGGGTCGTGAATGGCGATTCGGGTTATTGCAGGATCCGAATCGCCATTCACGACCGCTGGTCCTCACCGGAGCGCGGCTAGCCTGGCGAACCCGTCGGAGCCGTGGCCGGTGTCGATTGCTTGTTGTACTTGGGCTCGGGCCGCGGTGAGGACGCCGTTGTCGAGGCCGTGCGCGCGGACGGTGTCGAGGATGTGGTCCATCGTCGCGGCGGTGGCTTCGAGGGTGCCCGCGTCGCCGGCGTAGTTCTCGGTGGCGACCTGCTCGGCGAGTAGGTCGATCATGTCGGGGAAGAAGCCGAGGAGCGCTTTCGCGTGTGCGGCGATGTCGGTGGCGCCGAGGTTCTCCGCTTTGGCGAGGGCGAACATGTGGATCACTCCGCTCATGGCGGTCCAGAGCATGTC
Organism: Amycolatopsis sp. QT-25; assembly: GCF_029369745.1. Classification (NCBI taxonomy): domain Bacteria; kingdom Bacillati; phylum Actinomycetota; class Actinomycetes; order Pseudonocardiales; family Pseudonocardiaceae; genus Amycolatopsis; species Amycolatopsis sp. QT-25. The sequence goes on along the minus strand of NZ_CP120210.1, from coordinate 4,339,746 downwards.
CTGCAAGGCCGCGTCGAACGCGGCGGCGCGGCCGGGGGAGTCGCCGACGTACTGCGCGTTCTCGCCGAGTGCGGCCAGCGTGGGGCGGTGTGTTTCGTAGACGTCGGCGGGGCCGCTGAAGAACAGGGCCGCGTCCGGGCCGCCGATCGCGTCGGTGGTCGCCATGATGACGCCGTCGAGGTAGTCGATGCCGTGTTCGGTGGCCCACGTCGCCATCTCGCGGGCCTGTCCGGGTGATCCGCCGCTGAGGTTCACCAGCGTGCGGCCTTTGAGTGCGTCTGTGTCGAGGATCGACCGTGCCACGGCGTAGTCGCGCACGCAGACGATCACGAGCGGGCTTGCCGCGATCGCCTCCGCCGCGGTCGTGGCGATGGTGGCGTCGAGGCTGTTTTCCTTGCCGGGTGTGCGATTCCAGACGGTGGTGGGGTGGTGGGCGGCGGTGAACGCGGCGGCGAGGGCGTGTCCCATGGGGCCGAGTCCCAGGACGGTCACGGTGGTCATGGCGGCTAAGCTAAACCTTGACATCGACGTGAGAGTCAAGTGTGGAGTGCGGATGCGGATCGGCGAACTCGCGCGGCGGACCGGTGTCAGCGAGCGCGCTTTGCGGTACTACGAGGAGCAAGGCCTGCTCACCCCGCAGCGGCGGCCGAGCGGTTATCGCGTGTACGGGGACGCCGACGTGGCGGCGGTGCGGCGGATCAGGATCCTGCTCGGGGCCGGGCTGAACACCGCGCAGATCGTGGAGATCCTGCCCTGCATCGTCGACGAGGACGGCTGGTTGACCCCGGATTGTCCCGAGTTGGTCGACGCCTTGCGGCAGCAGCGGGACCGGATCGACGCGGCGATCGGCGAGCTGGAGGTCACCCGCGGGAATCTCGACTCGATCATCGACGGCGAAAAAGCGGCCGCGTCCCGGGGGACGCGGCCGCCTTCGTGAAGCGGATCAGGCTCAGATGAGGCCGAGCTTCTTCACCGCGTCGCGCTCTTCGGCCAGCTCGTTGACCGAAGCGTCGATGCGGGCGCGCGAGAAGTCGTCGATCTCCAGGCCCTGGACGATCTTGTACTCGCCGTTCGCGGCGGTGACCGGGAACGAGGAGATCAGGCCCTCCGGCACGCCGTAGGAGCCGTCGGACACGACCGCCGCCGAGGTCCAGTCACCTTCCGGGGTGCCGTTGACCCAAGTGTGGACGTGGTCGATCGCCGCGGAGGCGGCCGACGCCGCGGAGGACAGGCCTCGGGCCTCGATGATCGCCGCGCCGCGCTTGGCGACGGTCGGGATGAAGTCGTCGGCCAGCCATTGCTGGTCGGTGATGACCTCGGTCGCGGGCTTGCCGGACACCTCGGCGTGCGCGATCGACGGGTACTGGGTCGCGGAGTGGTTGCCCCAGATCGCGACCTTCTTCAGCTCGGTCACCGGCACGCCCAGCTTCTTCGACAGCTGCGCGAGGGCGCGGTTGTGGTCGAGGCGGGTCATCGCGGTGAAGCGGTCGGCCGGTACGTCGGGCGCGTGCGCCTGGGCGATGAGGGCGTTGGTGTTGGCCGGGTTGCCGACCACGAGGACCTTGATGTCGCTCGCCGCGCCGGCGTTGATGGCCTCACCCTGGGGCTTGAAGATGCCACCGTTGGCCTCGAGCAGGTCGCCGCGCTCCATGCCCTTGGCACGGGGGCGGGCGCCGACCAGCAGGGCGATGTTCGCGCCTTCGAAGGCCTGCTTCGGGTCGTCGAAGATGTCGATGCCCGACAGCAGCGGGAACGCGCCGTCGTCGAGTTCCATCGCGGTGCCCTCAGCCGCCTTGACCGCCTGCGGGATCTCCAGTAGCCGCAGCTTCACCGGGGTGTCCGGGCCGAGCAGCTGACCGGACGCGATGCGGAAGAGCAGCGCGTAGCCGATCTGGCCGGCCGCACCGGTGACGGTGACGTTGACAGGGGCTTGGGTCATTGCGGTTCTCCAGCTTGAGGCGACATCGACTTGTACCGCGATGCTAGTCCTGTCCCGAGTCGCCGTTCGGGTGCGTCCAGTCACTGTTTTCTTGATCGATGCGGTCGTCGGGTGATCAGGCCCACGTTCTCCATGTGGCGGGTGCGCCCGTGGGCCCCTCCGGGGTGGTCGGTCTCCGCTCGTGCGCTGTCTCGCCGGAATCGTCAACACCGAATCCACGAAAGCCTTATCGTATCGTGCGAAACGAATGGTGTTTTCCGGTCCGGGTGGCGTTCTCCAGTGCTTAGGAAAACGGTTACAGACCATAATGTCATTTCAGGCACCGGGTGCGCTGGTGAATTGCGTCCGATCGGCGGGCGGCATCGTGAAGATCGTTTCGTTAACCTGAGTCCGCCCAGTTCCCCGCCCCCGTGTCGAAGTTTTCGGGAAGGATCCCATGCTCAATGCAGTGGTTGCCGCCATATCGCTTTTCTCGTCGATGACGACGCCGAACAGCATGTCGCCGCCGCCGACACCTCCGCCCGACCGGGTCGTCATCGACGTGGTCACCGTCAATGGTTCCGGCTGCCCGCCGGGCTCGTCGGCGGTCGCCGTCGCCAGGGACAACAGTTCTTTCACGATCACCTACAGCGAGTACACCGCCCAGGTCGGCGTCGGCGCGAAGCCCACCGACTTCCGGAAGAACTGCCAGTTGAACCTCAACATCCATGTACCGCAGGGATTCACCTACGGTATCGCCAGCGCCGATTACCGCGGTTTCGCTTCGCTCGAATCCGGTGCGAAGGCACTGCAACGAGCGAATTACTACTTCCAGGGAAATTCGCCGACCGCGCAGGTGAGTCATCCCGTCAACGGGCCGTTGTCGGACAACTGGCAATTCCGTGACGAGGCCGAAGGTGGCGTCATCATCTACAAGCCGTGCGGTGAGAACCGGAATCTCAACGTGAACACGGAACTGAGGGTCGGTGCGGGTTCGTCGGATCCGAAGAAGTCCACCAGTTTCATCACGATGGATTCGACCGACGGCGCGTTCAAGACCACCTACCACTTCTCTTGGAAGACCTGCCCGGCCTCCTGACCGCTCCACCAGGGTGACGGCCTGCTTCCCGCTCCGGAAGAAGGCCGTCCACCCGTGCCCGTTCAGGACCTGGCCGCTCTGAACGAGGATTCCACAGCTCGTCGTCGCCCGGCGCGGCGGCGGTGAGTCTTCTCGACGACCCCTTTTCGGCGGTCATCCCTGTCTCCGGTGACCGATTCCGTATTCGTCCCGATCGGCGGGCGGGCCGGGAAAGAACCTCTGGCTGACCTCGAATCCGCCCAGTTCCGCCGTGTGGAAGCTTTGGGAAGGATCCCATGCTCAACGTGCTGGTTGCTGCCGTGACCCTGTTGTCCTCGGTCGTCACGCCGGACGCCTGGGTGCCGCCTCCGTTGCCGTCCGACAAGATAGTCATCGATGTCGTGACGGTCAACGGAACCGGATGCAGACCGGGTACGGCGGCTGTTTCCGTGTCCCCGGACAACACCGCGTTCACGGTCACCTACAGCGAATACACCGCGCAGGTCGGCGTCGGCGCGAAGCCGACCGATCTGCGCAAGAACTGCCAGCTCAACCTCTATGTCCACGTGCCGCAGGGCTTCACCTACGGCATCGCGGGCACCGACTACCGCGGCTTCGCCTCCTTGGCCGCGGGAGCCACCGGACTGGAACGAGCCAACTACTACTTCCAGGGCAATTCCCCGACGTCCTTCGTGAATCACAACCTCAAGGGCCCGTTCGAGGACAACTGGCAGTTCACCGACGAGATCGAAGTCGGCGCCATCGTCTACAAACCCTGTGGTGAGGACCGGAACTTCAACATCAACACGGAACTGCGGGCCGCGGTCGGTACTTCAGATCCGAAGAAGACCACCAGCTTCGTCACCATGGACTCGACCGACGGTGCCATCAAGACCACTTATCACTTCTCCTGGAAAACCTGTCCCAAACCGAAGAGCTGACCCCTGAGGCGGCGCCGGTGAGGCGGTGGCCGCAACCCTCGTGGGTGGTGCGGACGGTTGACGCCGTCCGCACCACCCACGAGGCCGGACCAGGGTGCGCCGCTCAGGGCTTCCCGGAGAGCACCGGGTCTGTGGCCTCGATCCCGAACACCCGGCCCAGCGCGATCACCGTCTCGTCGAGATGCCCGAGGCTGGTGAGCACCGAACGCGCCCGCGGATCGTCGATCCGGTCCGCCACCGGCGTGCCGTCGTCGCGGATCAGCGTCCCGTGTCCCGAGCCGCCGGGGTCGCCGATCGCCTTTCTCAGCACCGCGGTGTTCTCCCGGATCCGCCCGGTGTACAGCAGCAGCCGGTCCGCCTCGGTGAGCAGCAGCCCTGGCTGTGCTCGCGCCGCGACGTGCCGGGCGCGGAACGCGATCGTTTCCACCGTCGTGAGCACGTGCCAGCCGTAGTCGCGGCGGCTGCTGAGATTGACCGGATGGGTGAGCGGTTCGATCGTCGTGCGGACCTTGTCCACCGCCCGGTCCAGATCACGTGACTTCTCGATTACGCTCACGTTCTCCGCACCGGTCAGCAGGCCGGCGGCCTTCTCGACGAATTCGTCCAGTTCCTCCAGCAACGCCGACACGTCGTCCAGCATCACCGCCCGGGTGCGCACCGGCACGATCACCACCGCCGCCAGCACCCCGGCCGCGGCGCCCACGGCGGTCTCCGCGACCCGGATCCAGAGCACCTCGATGCTGAACGTGCCCAGCAGGCTGTACAGCAGCCCGAGCATGCTGGTGACGAAGAACGCCATGATCACCTGTGACACCCGCGCCATGTAGACCATGCCGAACACGCACACCAGGATCAGCGCCAGCGTCGCCGGCACGCTGCCCGAGACGAGCAGCGTCAGCACCAGTCCGCCGACGATCCCGATCAGCGTGCCGCCGAGCCGCCGGACGCCTTTGACGAACGTGGCACCCGCCGTGGACGAGCCGATGAACACCACGAACACCGTCAACACGGCCCAGTACCACCGCTGGCTCGACACCAGCTCCCCGCCGAGCACGGCGAGCCCGCCGCCCACCACGGCTTGGATGGCGCTGCGTGTCTGGTTGTCGTAGGCGAACGCCGACGACTTCTCCTCCTCGGGGTCTTCGGGATCGTCGGCGGCATCGGAGACGTCGTGCTCGGCGACCCGCTGTGCCCGTACATCGGCCAGTGCGAGTTCGGCGAGCGCGCGGCGGACGCCGTCACCGGGTTCGGCGTGCTCGTCGATCCGGCTGCCTTCGACCAGCATTTTGCTGAACTCTTCGGTTTCGCTGATCAGCGGCAGCTCACGGGGATCGCGTTCGATCAGCGACCGGAACCGCCGCATCCGTGCGATCAGGTCGTCCCGGACGTCCTCGTCGAGATCTTCGGCACAGGTGCGCTGCACCGTGATCGTCAGCCATTGCACCGCCAATTCGACCTCGATCGCCCGGCGGCGGAGCCGGTTCGCCGAATCCGCGCCGGTCACCTCCGGCGCGGTGTCCTCGATGAGCAGCACGGATTCGTGCATCCGGGCGTTCGTCCGGCGGAGTCGCTTGCGGGTGCGCTCGCTGCCGCCCACCGCGAGGTGGTCCTCGGCCGCCCGTACCACCGCGGCGAGCCTCGCCCGGAACGCCCGCCGGATCCGGAGGAACTCCGCGTCGGTGTCCCTGCGCACCAGGACGAACCGGACCACCGCGTTGGCCGCGATGCCGATGGTCAGCGCCAGCAGCAGCACCGGGACCTGGTTCAACTGCGTTTGCAGGAACATCGCGAAGAAGAACAGGAAGAACGACAGTGAGCCCAGCGCGATCCCGCGCGAGCCGAACCGCTGGGCGTAGACCGCGACGAAGATCAGCAGTACGAACACGACACTGTCCAGCGGCGGCACCGCCGAACCCACACTGGCCGCGGTGAGCGACGCGGCGCCGAGCACCAGCCCGAGTACCAGCGTCACCGCCTGCTTGCCCGGCGTTTCGTCGTTGACGGTGAAGGCCGAGGTCATCGCGGCGATCGCGGCGACGAGGGTGACCGTGAGCGGCTGGTGGAACGGCAGGATGGCCAGTACCGCGACGACGATGCTGAGGACGGCCGAAAAGCCGAGCCGGAGCCGGACCAGGCCGGGATCGGAGGCGACCAGACGGTCGGTCGTGGCCTGGGTGATGCGGGTGATCATCGGGCGAGCAGCTCTCCTTGGGCGAGGGTGACCCGCCGGGCGGTGGACGAGGTGACGCGAAGACGGTATCGGGCGTGCCGCGCCGGTTCGGCGAGGGCGAACGGCCGCGTCTGCCGGCGCCAGCGGAACGTCTCGCCCGCACGCTGGTCGAGCAGCGTCCAGTGCTCGCCGTCGTCGGATCCCTCCAGCATCCACGAACGCGGATCACCGCGGCGGGTTCCCGAGGTCAGCGTGTACAGGACGACGTCGCGGGAAGCGTCCTCGACGGGGAACTCGATGACGGGTTCACGGCCGGGGAAGGTCATCTCGGTCTTGGTGGTGTCGTCGAAGAGCGGGCCGTCGCCCGCCGTGATGTCGGTGAGCGGTCGCGGGTCGGCGGGCTCGACGGGGGAGCGGCCCCAGTCCGACGGTCGCTCGCCCATCGTGAACTTCAGCACCGCGCCCTCGGCCAGCGCGGAATGCGGGAGCGTGGTGCTCTCGTGCGGCCGTCCGTCGATCGTCAGCCCTTGGACGTACACGGTGTCGCCGGTGTTGCCGGGCGCCTCGACGACCAGGTCCTTCCCGTTCTCGAGGTGCACGGTCGCCTTCGTGAACAGCGGCGCGCCGATCGTGTACTCGGGGCTGCCCATCGCCAGCGGGTAGAACCCGAGCGCGGCGAAGACGTACCACGCGGACATCTCGCCGTTGTCCTCGTCGCCCGGGTAGCCCTGGCCGAGGTCGCTCCCGAGGTAGAGCCGCCGCAGGACTTCCCGCACGATCCGCTGCGTCTTCGCGGGTGCGCCCGCGTGGTTGTAGATCCAGGGAATGTGGTGCGACGGCTGGTTGGAATGCCCGTACTGTCCCATCCGGACGTCGCGCGCTTCGGTCATCTCGTGGATCAGCCCGCCGTAGGAACCCGGTTTGCGGCCGGTCTCCGGCGTCGCGAAAAAGGTGTCCAGTTTGGACTCCAGTGCTTCGGTGCCGCCGTGCAGCGCGGCGAGCCCGGCGCCGTCGTGGGGAACGGAGAAGGCGGTGTTCCAGGAGTTCGTCTCGGTGAAGTCGCCGCCCCACGCCTCGGGGTCGTAGCCCTCGGCGGCGAAGTGGCGGCTGCCGTCACGGTTGCGGCCTTGGAAGAACCCGATCAGATGGTCGAAGTGGTTCGTGTACTGCTGCGAGCGCTGCCGGAAGTACGCGGCGTCGTCGTCCCGGCCGAGTGCCTCGGCGAAATTGGCCAGGCCGAAGTCGTTGACGCAGCCCTCCAGTGCCCACGACAGTCCCTCATGGACCGACGTCGGCGTGAACCCGAGGAAGATCGACTCGTGCAGGCCCTTCCGGCCGACGCTCTGCCCGCGCGGCGTCACCGTCGCGTTCTTCAACGCCGCCTCGTACGCGGCCTCGACGTCGAACCCGCGCACGCCTTTGAGGTACGCGTCGGCGAAGGCCACGTCGGAGCTGGTGCCGGTCATGAGGTTGGCGTAGCCGGGGGAGGACCAGCGTGAGATCCAGCCGCCTTCGCGGTACTGCTGGACGAACCCGTCGATCATCCGCCCGCACCTGCCGGGGGTCAGCAGGGCGTACGCGGGCCACGTGGTGCGGTAGGTGTCCCAGAAGCCGTTGTTGACGTACATCTCGCCGTCCACGACCTTCGCGCCGGTCCTGGTGCGGGTGCTGGGCCAGAGGCGGCGGATGACCGGGCTCGCGTGACGGACTCCTCGCGGAGTGACTTCGTGTGCGGAATTCGGATACAGGAACAGGCGGTAGAGATTGGAGTAGAACGTCGTGCGCTGGTCCTCGGTCGCCCCCTCGATCTCGACCCGGCCCAGCACCTCGGCCCACTGCGCGCGAGCCTGCGCGCGCACCTGCTCGAAGGTCGTCCCGGCGGGGATCTCCTGGTCGAGGTTCCGTTTGGCCTGCGCGAGGCTGATCAGCGACGTCGCGATCCGCATCGTCACCTCGCCGGCCGCGAACTCCAGGAACCCGGTCACCGTGCGCCACACCGGGCGCCGGATCCTGCCGCCGTTCTCGGCGGGGACGTCGAACTCGGCATGGACGAACATCCGCCGCGCCCCGGCCGACAACCTGCTGCGCACCCAGGTGTGACCGGTGAGGACACCGTTCGCCGCGTCGAGCCGCAGCCCTCCCCGGTTCCGGGCGTTGTCGAACAGCAGCCAGCCGCGGTCACCCGGGAAGGTGAACCGGAACAGCGCCGCGTGATCCGCCGGCGCGATGTCGGTGGTGATGCCGTTGGCGAACCGGACACCGTAGTGATGCGGCCGGTCGATCTCGTCGTCGTGGGAGAACGCGAGCGCGCGGCGGGTCCGGTCCGCCTCGACCGGACCGATCCCCGGCATCACCTGGAAGGTGTGCCGGTCGCCCATCCACGGACTCGGTTGATGCGACAGCGCGAACGCCTGCAGCGCGGGACGGTTCGCGGCGTCGTTGTGCCGGTGGTAGCTGTAGATCCAGTTGGTGACACCCGCGTCGGTGACCGGGGTCCAGAAGTTGAAGCCGTGCGGGACCGCGGTCGCGGGGAAGTTGTTGCCCCGCGAGAACTCGTCGCTGGACTGCGTGCCGCGGGTGGTGCGGACGTGGTCCACCGGCTCGCGGATCCCGGTCGCGCGCTCGGTGATCCGGACGTCGTCCACCCAGCCCGCGCCCTCGCCGTCCGGTGGTTCGCTGACCAGGACGATCCGGGCGATCCGCCGTCCGGTGAACGCGCCCAGCCCGCGGCGCACGAGATTCCATTGATCCACGTACAGGGTCTTGTCCAGGCCCTGCCCGGCGGCGGTGAACCCGGCGGACGTCCCGTCGGCGAACTCGACGTCCAGGGCCACGAAGGTGCCGCGGTAGCCGGTGCCCGCTTCGGGGAAGACCACGTAGGACAGTTCGGTGTCACCGGTGACCTCGATGTCCACTTCGAACAGCGTGGCGCGCAGCGTGTTCTCGTAGCGGAGGGCGTGCGCGCCGGTGAACCCGACGTCGGCCTTCGCGGTCGGTGACGACCGCGGACCGGTGCCGACGCGCAAGGCCGGATCCACCGGCTGCGGATCACCCGTTTCGAAGGAGGAGAAGAACCCGGTGATCGTCACCAGGCCACCGTAACTCGCACGCGTGAGCCCGGCTCGGTGTGCCGTGTCCGGAGGACTGAACGCGTGAGGAAAGACTCCGTACCCGACTCGGGAGGCAAGGGCACTGGTGCCGCGCCGGTCCCGCGCTCACCCTGCTGTCCGCGCGGCTCTCGTCGGCATCGGCATCCTCCGCGATCGCAAGTAGATGACGAATTGCGTGGCCCGGGTACGTGAAAGCCCCCTTCCTTGTGTCTGGCGCAAGGAAGGGGGCCTTCACGTACTCACCGGAGGCCTACAGCTTCGCGCACTGCCCGGCGGCCGGGCCGCGGACGGTGTTCTGCAGGTCGTGGTCCGTCGGAGCGGGGGAGTTGGCCGTGCACGCCAGCGGCCCGCCGATCGTGCTGGCAGCCAGCACCGGCCCCTTGTTGCCCGTCAACGCCACCGGTCCGCCGATCTCGGTCAGTTCGATCGAGACCGGCCCGGTCGCCCCGGTGATCGTCACCGGACCGTTCACCTTCGTCCGATCCAGCACGAGCTGCGCCGCGCCGTTCGCGGTCAGCGGACCGGAGATCGTCCCGCCGCGGACGATCAGGCTCGCCCCCGCCGACACCGACACCGGACCGGACACCGTCGCGCCGTCCACGCAGGTCACCCCGTTCCGCACGGTCAGCGGACCCTTGTGCGCGCCCGTGATCGTCTGCGTGCACGCCGCGTCGGGCTTGCCCAGCACCTCGAACTCCGCCAGCGACGCCTCCCCGCCCGTGGTCGCGGTGACCTCGAGCCGGTAGTAGGCGTAGTGCGCCGGGTTCGCGATCTTGAACGCCCTGGTCTGCTGCCGCCACGAGAACTTCTGGTCGGTCCGCCGATCGGCGACCGCCCACGTCTTCCCGTCGTAGGAACCCTTCAGCACCCAGCTCTTCGCGTCACCGGCGCCCTTGCCCGACGTCAGCGTGTAGAACGAACCCGCCTCGTTCGTCGAGGGCACCTGATACTGGATCGGTGCCTCGACCTTCGCCTCGGTCCGCGACGTGTTGTCGAAGAACGCGGCGTCCCCACCGGAGACCGGCTTGGTCAGGTCGTGCACCGGTGCCGGCACCGCGTCGCCCTTGGTGATCGACTTCGGCGCGTCGTCCGGGCCGGTACCCCACGACGACGGGTTCGGCCCCATGTCGAAGTCGAGCGTCCCGCCTCCTGCGATCGTCGCATGCGCCAGCGACGTCGAGGTCTGCGGCTTGCCGTTCACCTTCAGGCCCTGCACGTAGACGTTCTTCGCGCTGTTCTTCGGCGCGTCGACCACGATCTTCTTGCCGCCCGGCAGGTTCACGGTCGCCTTGGTGAACAGCGGCGAGCCGATCGCGTAGTCCGAACTGCCGACCTGCAGCGGGTAGAAGCCCAGCATCCCGAACAGCCACCACGCCGACTGCTCACCGTTGTCCTCGTCGCCGCCGTAGCCCTGGCCCAGCTCGCTGCCGACATACAGCCGGGACAGCGCCTCGCGGACCTTCGCCTGCGTCTTCGACGGCTGACCCGCGTAGTCGTACATGTAGAGCGTGTGGTGCGCGGCCTGGTTGGAATGCGCGTACATGCCCATCCGCACGTCCCGCGCCTCGGTCATCTCGTGGATGACGCCGGGGTAGGTACCGAACTTGAGGCCCTGCTCGGGTTTGGCGAAGAACTCGTCCAGTTTGGCCGCCAGCCCCGCCTTGCCGCCGTAGAGGTTCGCCAGGCCCTGTCCGTCCTGCGGAACCGAGAACCGCATGCCGTACGCGTTGGTCTCGGTGTAGTCGATCCCCCAGACCTCCGGGTCGAACTCCTCCTTGCTCCGGGTGAACTTGCCCGCCGCGTCCCGGCCCTGGAAGAAGCCGACACTCGGGTCGAACACGTTCACGTACTGGGTGGCCCGCTCGGTGAAGTACCCGTGGTTGTCCAGGTACTCCTGCTTGCGCGGGTCGTTCGCCGGAGCTTCGTCGTAGAGCTTCTTCGACATGTTCGCGATGGCGTTGTCGTTGACGTAGCCCTCGATCGCCCACGAGAACCCGTGGTCCGCGGTGTTCGGCGCGTAGCCGAGGAACGTGCCCTCGTCGATGCCCTTGCGGCCGACCGCGCCGTTCGGCGGGGTCACCGTGGCGTTCTTGATCGCCGAGTCGTAGGCAGACTGGACGTCGAAGCCCTTGATTCCCTTGAGATAGGCGTCCGCGAAGGCGGCGTCCGAACTCGTCCCGGTCATCAGATCCGCGTAACCGGGGGAGGACCAGCGCGAGATCCAGCCACCGTCGCGGTACTGCTGCACGAACCCGTCCACCAGCTTGCCGGTGGTGTCCGGGCTGAGCAGCGAGTACGCCGACCACACCGTGCGATAGGTGTCCCAGAACCCGTTGTTGACGAAGAACTCGCCGTCGACCAGTTTCGCCCCGGTCTGCGTCGGAGTGTCCTGGCCGGTCTTCGGCGACACCGGGCTCGCGTACTTCTTCACCGGCTTCTCGACCGTGCCGACGTTCTCGAACCCCGAGTTCGGGTACAGGAACAGGCGGTAGAGGTTCGAGTACAGCGTGATCAGCTGGTCCTTCGAGGCGCCTTCGACCTCGACGACCTTGAGCTTCTCGTCCCACGCCTGCTGTGCGGTGGCGGCGACCGACTCGAGCGTCGCGTGGGGGGCGAGTTCCTGCTCCAGGTTCTTCTTCGCCTGGTCGACGCTGATCAGCGAGGTCGCGATCCGCATGTTCACCGTCTTGTCCGCACCCGCGTCGAACTTCAGGTAGCCGAGGACGTTGTCCCGCTTCTGCTCACCCGAACCGGTCGACAGCTTCGCACCGGCGGTCACCGGCTTGTCGAAGGTGGCGTGGACGAACATCCGGGTGGCGCCGGCGGACAGCCCGCTGCGCACGTCGCTGTACCCGGTGATCGACCTGCCCGCCGGGTCGAGGGTGAGCCCGCCGTTGTTGTCGACGTTGTCGAAGATCAGGTTGGAGTCCGCCCCGGGGAATTCGAAGCGGTACAGCGCCGCGTGATCGGTCGGCGCGACCTCGGTCTTGATCCCGTTCTCGAAGTCGACGCCGTAGTAGTGCGCCCGCGCCGTCTCGTTCGAGTGCTTGAACGGCAGCTTCCGCGCTTCACGGTCGGGATTCGGCACCCCGGACGCGGTCGAGGGCAGGAACTGGAACGTCTGCCGGTCGGCCATCCACGGACTCGGCGCGTGGCTGGCGGAGAACGCCTGCAGCGCCGGGAGGTTCTGCTCGTTGTTGCGTGAGTGGTAGGAGTACATCCAGCTCAACGTGCCCGCGTCGGTCGTCGGGATCCAGAAGTTGAACCCGTGCGGGACGGCGGTCGCGGGCATGTTGTTGCCCCGCGAGAAGGAGCCGTTCGACAGCGAGCCGCGTGTGGTCAGCACGTTGTCGGACGGGCGAAGGCTCGCCGGCGGCGTCGGGGTCGCCGAGACCTTGATGTCGTCCAGCCAGCCCTGCAGCGAACCCGGCCCGTCGGCGTTGTCGTAGCCGACCAGGATGCGGTCGATCGTCTTGCCCTTCGCGACCACGCCGATCTGCGAGCGCACCAGGTTCCACTGGTTGGTGTAGAGCACCTTGCTCGCGCCCTGGCCCTGTGGTGAGAGCCCGAAACCGTACTGGTCGACCGCGCCGAGCCGGCTCAGGTACGTGCCGTCGGTGAACGCCAGGTCGACCGCGACGTTCGTGCTCGGGTACTTGAGGTCACCGCGGACGAACTCCGGCTGCACCTTGTACGACAGCTCCGAAGTCGCCGCCACCGGGATGTCGACGTCGAAGATCTTGTTGTACGACCAGCCGTGCCCTCGCGCCTGGTGGCTGCCGGAGTAGCGGAAGGCCCGCAGGCCGGTGAAGCCGACCCGGTTCTTGCTGGTGTAGCCGCTGCGCGGGCCGCTGTCGGTGAAGCTGCGCATGTTCGGCAGCGCCGGCGGGGCCGGGTCCTCGTTGGCCAGCAGCAGCTCCGAAAGCTGCATGATCGGGCCACCGTTGTTCTTGGTGACTTCGAGCCGGAAGTACTTGTACGCGGCACTCGCGGCCGCGAGGCGGTACTCCTTCGTCTGGAGCGGCTCGCTGAATTTCTGCCCGGTCTGCTTGTCCAGCTCCGTCCAGTTCTGGCCGTCGGCGGAACCCCGCAGCGTCCAGTCCTGCGGGTTGCGGTTGTCGAAGTCGTTCGCCGAGGACAGCGCGTACCGCGTGATCGACGTCGGCTCGGACAGCGTGACCTGCGCCCAGCCGGTCGGTGTCCAGGCCAGCCACTTGGTGTCGGTCGAGCCGTCGACGAGGTTCGACACTCCCTCGTTGGGCGTGTTCTCGCTGTTGGCGGAGGTCTCGGTGACCTTGCCGCGGATGTCACCGGGGATGGTGGTGGCGTTCGCGCCGTCCACCCCGAAGGCCTTCGGCCGACCCGACGGGTCGAGGTCGACGGTGTCGCTCCACGTCGGCTCCGGTTCGCCCGGCTCGAACGAGGAATGGAAGTCCGGTGGGATTTCTTCGGCGGTGGCGGGGAGGGCTACCAGCCCGGAGGCCACGACCGTGGCACTCAGAAGGCTGCAAACCCAGGGTCTGACGCTTCGGGGCATCGTCGCACCAATGCTTTCTCGCGGGGGGACCGGTGACGCCCAGAGAGAAGAACTCGGTTGTGACATCGATGTCAAGACACCCGGACAAACCTGGCCCGAACTGGACAACCCGGCTGACCCCGAATCCGGTGGACAACCGACGAGAGCAGGGCCAGGGTGAACGAGTCGACGGAAGCCGATCCGAGGACTGGGGTGGGGAAATGCGGCGGTTGTCCATACTCGGCGTGGCGGCGCTCATCACGGCAGGCTCGATACTCACGGCTCCGGTGGCCACCGCCGGCGAAACCACCTTCCGCCCGGTGCGCACCTGCGCCGAACTCGTGCGGACCTACGACCTTCCCGGCGCGGTCACGCACGTCGAGACCGCGACCGTGGTGCCGGCGACGGCGACCGAGCCGGAAAACTGCGACGTCCGCGGCCGCGTCGAACCGGCTGTGCGGTTCCAGCTCCGGCTGCCGACCAAGACCTACGCGGGCCGGTACCTGCAGTTCGGCTGCGGCGGTTTCTGCGGGGTGGTCGACACCCCGCCGTTCGCCGACTGCGGCCTCCCGCACGGCGGCGACGTCGCGGTCGCTGCCACCGACGACGGTCACGTCGGCACGACCCCCTCGGTGGTCGACGACGGCAAGTGGGCCGAAAACGACCAGGCCGCGCGTGACGACTTCGCGTTCCGTGCGCCGCACGTGGTCTCGAAGGCGTCGAAGCGACTGATCACGGCGTTCTACGGTGCCCCGCCCAAGAAGTCCTATTTCAGCGGCTGCTCCGACGGCGGCCGCGAGGCGCTTTTGCTGGCCCAGCGCTACCCGCGTGACTTCGACGGCATCGTCGCCGGCGCGCCCGCCGGATACTGGGGCCCGCTGATCGGCGTCTACCAGACCTGGCTGGCCAAGGTGAACACCGGCGCCGGCGGCAAGCCGATCCTGACCGCCGACAAACTCCCCGCCCTGCACGCCGCCGCACTGTCCACCTGCGACAAATCCGACGGCCTCGTCGACGGCGCCGTCGCCGACCCGCGCACCTGCCGCTTCGACCCGGCCACGATCGCCTGCCCGCCGGGCACCGACAACGCCGGCTGCCTCACCGCGGCACAGGTCGAGGCCACCGAGAAGATCTACGCTCCGCCGACCGACGAACGCGGCCGCAAGCTGTACCCCGGCGGCCAGACCGTCGGCTCCGAGCTCTCCTGGTACGGCTGGATCGTCCCGTCACCGGAAACCGGCGGCGTCCCCTTCGCGCAGGCGCTCGCCGACAACTACCTGAAGTACATGGCCTACCCGATCGGGACACCGCATTCGTCGGTCGGGAAGTTCGCGTTCACGGCCCGCGAATTCGACCGGCTGATCCCGGAAGGGGTCCGCTCCAACGCGATGTCGACGGACCTGCGCGAATTCCGCCGTGCGGGCGGGAAACTCGTGCTCTGGCACGGCTGGGCGGATCAGGCGATCCCCGCCGCGGGCACCATCGACTACTACCAGCGGCTCACCCGCGCCAACGGCGGCCCCGCCGCGACGCGGAGCTGGGCGCGGCTGTTCATGGTGCCCGGCCTGTACCACTGCGCGACCGGGGACAAGCTGACCGAGTACGACCCGCTGAAGGAACTGGTCTCCTGGGTCGAACGCGGCACCGCACCGGACCGGACCATCGCCACCGGCCGTGACGCCGACGGCAAGGTCTTCCGCACCCGGCCGGTGTTCCCGTACCCGCTGCGGGCCGGATACGACGGCACCGGAAGCGTCGACGACGCCGCGAACTTCGTGCCGGTCCCGCCTTCGCGGCCTTCGCGAGACATCGTGAACTGGGCGGGGAACGACCTGTACGGGAAGGCAGGTCCTGTCGCTCCCTAGCGGTCTGTCGAGCCCTGTGGTCTGTCGAGCCCTGTGGTCCGTGAAGGCCTCCTTGAGGGACCTAGGGTCCCTCAAGGAGGCCTTCACGGACCGGCCACCTGACGCAACAACATGGGTCGGTCAGGAGAGAACGCCGTCCAGCAGGCGGACCCGCCGGGCCGCGATCCGGTGCACGTCGTCGTCGTGTGTCGCCACGATGACCGCGGCGCCTTCCTCGGCGCAGCGCCGCAACAGCCGAAGCACGCGCGGCGTGCTCCCGGCGTCCAGATGCGCTGTCGGCTCGTCGGTGAGCAGGACCCGCGGCCGCCCGCTGACCGCCCTGGCGAGCGCGACCCGCTGCTGCTGCCCGAACGAGACCTCGAGCGGGTAGCGGTCGCCGAGGTCACCGATCCCGAGTTCCTCCAGCAGCCCCGAAACCCGCGCGTGGATGTCCTTCGCGCCGGGTTTGGGGACGTCGGAGCGGAGCCGCAACGGCAGCGCCACGTTCTCCGCGATCGTCAGTTCGTTCGCGAGGCCGAGTGCCTGCGGCAGGACGGCGCACGTGTGCCACGGCGGCGCACCCGCTATCGGGATGCCGTCCAGCAGGACACTGCCGGAATCGGGCGAGTCGAAACCGCACAGCAGCGCCAGCAGCGCGCTCTTGCCGGAACCGGACCGGCCGGACACGGTGACCAGTTCGCCCGCGGCCACCCGCAGTTCCAGCCCGCGCAGGACTTCGACGTCCCCACTGGGATGGGGGAACCGGCGGCGTAACCCGACGGCCTCGAGGGCGGGTTCCGCCATCACGGCACGACCTCTCGTTCTTCGACTCTTTCCAGTCTGCCCTTGTGCATCCGCGCGACCCGGTTGCCGAGTTCGATGAGCCGGTCGTCGTGCGAGGCGACGATGACGGCGAAATCCTGACCCGCCAGGTACTTCAGGGTGTCGAGCACCCGGTCGGCGGACCGTTCGTCCAACTGGGACGTCGGCTCGTCGGCGAGCACGACGGTCGAGCGGCGGGCCAGCGTGCAGCCGAACGCGAGGCGCTGCTGCTGCCCGCCCGACAGCGCCGAGATCCGCCAGCCGCCGGTCCCGCCGAGACCCAACTGGTCGAGGATGTCGTCCGGCAGGCATTCCGTTCCGGCCGATTCCGCCGCCGCGCGGAGATTGTCGGCGACGCTCAGGTACGCGAGCAGGTTGTCGGTCGGGTTCTGGAACACCAGACCGAGGTGGTTCCGCCGCAGTGCACGCCGGTCGCGATGCCGCAGTTCACCTGCTTCGGTGCCCTGGAAGGAGATCGTGCCCCGCACGGGCTGCTCGAACAGGCCGAGTGTCCGCAGCAGGGTGGACTTGCCGGAGCCGGAGGGCCCCGCCAGCACGGTGATCCCCCGCGCGGGGATGTCGATGGTGACGTCGTCGACGCCGGTGACGACACCGGCCGGCGTCTGGTAGTCGACGCCGATCCCGCGCAGCCGGAAGAGGGGTTTCTCAGGCACGGATCAACTCCGCGGTCCGGGCGGTGCGCACCGAGCGCATCGCGATCCAGCCCGCCAGCGCCACGACGAGCACACCGACGGCGAGAACGGTCAAAGCGAGCGGGGTCGGGTCGGGCAGCGTCGACTGCGGCGGGAGGAAGGTCGCCGGGTCGAAGCGCGGCACCGAAAGCCCCGCGACCGAGACACCACAGACGACACCGATGACCACGGCGAGCCCGCTGAGCGCGCCGAGTTCCATCAGATGACTCGCCAGCAGGGCACGCGGCCGCATTCCCATCCGCAGCACCAGCGCCCCGGCCAGCGCGTTCTGGCGTCGCCGTACTTCGACCGCGACCAGCAGCGACAGCACCGCCACCACGCCGAGCACGGCACCGAGCAAGGCCATGAACGAGAACGTCCAGGACACGACGTAGAACGGGAGCGCGTCGAGCGCGGACCCACGCGTGACGCGGTTGACCGCGGTCGCCACCCCGACGGAGCTCAGCGCCTCGGTCACCTGGGTCATCGACGAGCTGGACAGCACGCTCCACTTGGGCACGGAGCGTAGCTGCGCGGTGCCGAGCGATTCCCTGGAGATCACGTACCCGGCGTTGGTGCCGATGATCGGGAACATCGGCAGTTCGCCGACCGTCCTGGCGTCGCCGAGACCGGCGGGCAGCGCGGTCTTCCCGGCCGCGTCCTTCCCGATCCTGATCGCCGGCACACCGGCGCCGGGGTTCGACAGGCCGTCCAGCAACCGGTCGACCTCGGCGCCGTCGAGCGGGCCGAGCGTGGCGGCGCGGCGGAAGGTCCGCGGGTCCACGACCAGCACGACATTGCCGGTGCCGGTCAGCTCGCCGACGATCGTGGTCGTGTCGCCGACCGAGGCGGGCAACCGGACCTGCCCGGTGCCGACGACGCTTTCGGTGTCGACCCTCGTCTCGGCCCCGACGAAGATGGCCGACTTCGTTTGCAGCGCCTCTTCCTGGCCGCGGGCGATGCCGATCCCGGTCGCCAGCGTCCCGATGGCCAGCGTGCCGATCACGAGCACGCCGGTGACCGGCGCGCGGGCGCTGGCGAGCCGCCGGATGGCCAGTTGCAGCGCCGGCCGGGACCACAGCCGCGCCCGATGTGAGGCGTGCAGCGCGAGCCAGGCGAGCCGTGCGGCGATGAGCCCGACGGTGAGCACGACGAACACCGGGTACGTGAGCGCCAGCGGGTCGACCTGGGGGAGCGGGTTGCCGATCCGCGAGCCCTTGCTGTAGTCGACGAGCCGGTTCCAGCCCAGCAGCGCGACCCCGGCGGTGAGCAGTTCCCAGGGGAAGAACGCCAGGATCCGCACCCTCCGGCGGCCTCCGGAACGGACGCGGCCGAGTTCGAACTCCCGGTGGGCGCGCACGGAGATCACCCCGGCGAGCAGCGCGAGCGAGACGAGCAGGATGGCGGCCGCGACGAGCGACCCCCAGAGCACCGCCCCGTCGTCCAGCGCACCCGGTGGTCCGTACACCCTGAGCAGCAGCCGCGCGAGGACGGCGCCCACCACTCCACCGGCGACGACGGGAAGCCCGAGTTCGGCGACCGCGAGCATGCCCAGCGCGCCCGGACCGCTGCCGCGGGCGGACAGCAACCTCAGCTGCGGATGCCGCCGCTGGTACCACTGCAACGCGACGGTGCCGATCCCCGCGCAGCCGACCAGGATGCTGATGGCCGCGAGCGGCAGGATCGAGATCAGGACATTCGATTCGGCCTGATTGCTGATCTCCACCGACCGCTCGAACGGCAGCGAGCCGACGATCGCGTCACCGAGGCCTCGCGCGCCCAGATCCGCCTTGACGGCGGCGATGAGCGCCTTCGAACGTTCCTGTAGGTCCTCGGCCTCGCTCACGGTCTGGGGAGGAGTCTCGTAGAACGACAGATGCAGGGTCTTGATCGCCGGGATGCCCAAGGCGCGGACCGTGTCGTCGAAGGTCTTTCCGTCGGTGGCGAACATGACCGAGTCGAGCGGATCGTTGGCGAGCCTGCTGACGACGGCGTTCCGCTGCTGAGAGCACCACCAGCGCGGCGCCGGGTCGGCGAGGTCGCGGTACAGCCCGGTCACCGGGGGCAACGAGGTGCCGCGGATGCTCGGTGTGGTCCCGGTTTTGATCCCCTCGGCCCCGGCCACGACGGTGCCGAGCCAGAATCCGGCGCTCGCCGATCCGTCCGCCAGGTCGAGATGGCCCGGAAGCGCTTGGTCCCGGTGGGCGAGGACGACCTTGTAGTGGGGATCGCCGTTGAATTCGGTGCCGGTGAGGTACGGCGTGTACCGGGAGGTGACCGGCGGGGAGAAACCGTGCGCCGGGGCGTTGCGGCGGACGGAGTCGACGACCTGCGGAGCGACCGCGGCGGGGACGTTGTCCTTGCTGAAGACGGGGCCGTGGTAGTCCGGGCACGCGATGCCGGACTGGTACGTCACCGCGGCACCGCCCGCGGCCGAGGCCTGCAGGACGGCGGCGGTGCCGAGAAAACAGGCCAGTAAGGCGGTCACCGCCGCGATGAGCAAAGTCAGCGGACTGGTCAGTGCCGCCCTTGGAGCCGCTCGCCACGGCATCGTCACCCTGGGCCCGCCGGGAGCCCCCCACCTCACCCGCATGGATACGCACGCTACCGGTCGGGGCGCTTGGGCGACAGAAAGGAATCACCGTTTGTTGCGGACGTGAAGTAAGGCCTGGTCCATTGTGGTGATCCGGAGCCGATCGAATGACTACCACGGGTCGAATTGTGACTCCGGGTAGCGAATGTGTTCGTCCGGATCGGTTGGCCAGGGTGCTGCGGCACGGTCGTCCTGCTGGGCAGTGTGCCGAATGCGCCGCAAGGACGAAAAGCCGATGTCTCCTCCGTCAACACGAACACGAAACCCTGACGGCAGGCTTCGAGGCACCGTGAACTGTCAGCGGTTTCGTCGGGATGACGCTGAGGTATGTCTACCGATCGCCGGCCACCAGCTGATCGATCGAAGTCGTTTCACCGGCCGCGCTCTCCGCCGAGAACGTGGTTTCTCCGAGTGCCGCGACGACGACGCCGGTGATCCTGTCGACGTCGCCGCGTTCCGCTTTCGGCAGGGGAGCGCCCATCGATCGCCGCGAAGCCGCCGCGGCACCCAGCAGCCGCGCGGCCTGGCGATACGAACCGGCTGCCGCTTCCGCCCCGGCCAGACCTTCCAGGCCGAGGGCGATCGCGCGGGGATCCTCGCCGTGCCGGGCGATCGCGAGGCCGTCCAGCTGGAGCCGCTTCGCCTTCGCCGTGTCTCCGCGCTGCTCGGCGATGAACCCGAGCTCGGCGAGGATGAGGGTGCTGCCCGCTTCGGACTCCACGCGGCGATGCCAGTCCAATATGGACAGCAACCGCTGTTCGGCCGCCTCGAACAGTCCCTGGCGTCGCTCACCGAGCGCGAGCCCTGTCTCGGCGTAGACCTCGCCGGGTTTGAAGCTGTGCTCGACGGCCAGCGTCCTGGCCCGCTCGTGGAACTCCTTCGCCCCCGCGAAATCCCCTGTCAGCAGTGCCGTCCGCCCCAGCCAGGACAGTTGATAGGCGACCTCCGGCCACAGCTCCAGCTCCTCCGCGCGGCGAAGGCTTTCCCGATGGACACGGGCGGCGTGATCGTAATCCCCGGCTATCGACGCCAGCACGCCGACGACGAACGACGCTTGAAGCCAGCCCCAGCGTTCGCCGAGCCCGTCGAAGATCCCGGTGCTCTGCGCGGCGATCCGGCCGCCTCCGGTGAGGTCTCCGCCGGCGATCAGGTGGGCTGCCCGGTCGCTCAGCGCGGCCGCGGCGGTCCAGTCGTCGCCGATGTCACGAGCGGTTCCTAGCGCACCGAGGGTGAGCTTCTCCGCCCGGCACAGGTCGCCGATCGTGGACCACGCGTAGCCGAGGAACCACAGCGTCCGCGCCCGCGCGAGGGGATCGGCCATCCCCCACACGGCGTCCTCGGCCGCGCCCTCGGTGCCAGTGCCGTCGAGGACGGCGATCCCGGTGCGCCAGCCGAGCGCCTGCGCGTACTCGTCGCCGGTGTCGATGTCGAGCACGAGGTCCAGCGAGCGACGGGCCTCGGTGAGCCGCCCGCGGAGGAACCAGAACCAGGTCGTCGCGTTCACCAGCCGCACCGCGAGCCGCGATTCTCCCAGCCGCAGCAGCGTTTCCAGCGCGCGCCGGGTGTTGGCGCCCTCGGCGTCCAGCCTGTCGAGCCAGCGCCGCTGCTCCTTCCCGCGCAACCCCGTGTCACCGCGTTCGGCCAGCTCGACGTGGAAACGGGCGTGCCGCAAGGACAGTTCGTCGAGTTCACCGGCCCGCTCGGCGTGCTCCAAGGCATACGCCGAAACGGACTCCAGCAGCCGGAACCGCGGCTCGCCGGAACGGCCCGGCCTGCTGACCACGAGCGACCTGTCGACGAGCCGGGACACCAGGTCCATGACGTCGGCGGCGGCGATGCCGCCGCCCGCGCACACCGACTCGGCCGCGTCGAGCCCGCAGCCTTCGGCGTGGACGGCGAGCCTGCGCAGCACGATCTGCTCGGGCTCGCTCAGCAGACCCCAGCTCCAGTCGATCATCGCGCGGAGAGTCTGCTGGCGGCGCGGCCCGCCCCGCCTCCCCGAGGACAGCAGGCCGAACCGGTCGTCCAGGCGGGCGAGGAGTTCGTGCACGCCGAGCGTCCGGACCCGGGTGGCGGCGAGTTCGAGCGCCAGCGGTATCCCGTCGAGCGTGCGGCAGATCCTGGTGACGACGGCCGCGTTCCCGGCGTCCAGCGCGAACCCCGGAGCGGCCGCCGCGGCGCGGGCGGCGAACAGCCGGACCGCGCTCGACTCCCGCACGGCGGCGAGATCCGTCTGCTCGGGCAGCTCGAGCGGCGGCACCGCCCAGACGTTCTCCCCTGGCAGCCCGAGCGGTTCCTGGCTGGTGGCGAGCACACGCAGCCGGGGCGCCGCCGTGAGCAGCCGTTCCACCAGCGCCGCGACCGGCTCGACGACCTGCTCGCAGTTGTCCAGGACGAGCAGGATCTCCTTGTCCCGCAAGGCATCGGCCAGTGACCGCGTGACCGACTTCGCCGAGTTGGCCTCCTCACGGAGGTCCAGCACGGCCGTCAGGACGACGGCGACGAGGTCCTCGGGTGGGCACGTCGGGCACTCGACGTTGTCCAGGCCCGCGAGCTCGACGAGCCAGGTGCCGTCGGCCATCGCGAGCTTCGAGGCGGCCTCGATGGCGAGCCTGGTCTTGCCCACGCCACCGGGGCCGGTGAGGGTGACCAGCCGCGCGTCGGTGACGAGCGCGCCGACCTCCTTGACCGCCGTGGTGCGGCCGATCAGTTCGGTGAGTGACTCCGGCAGGTTCCCGCGCACCGGCTCGGCGGCGCGGACGGGCTCGAGCTCCGGACTGCGGACGAGGATCGCCTGGTGCAGGGACGCGAGATCCGGCGCCGGTTCGAGACCGGACTCGTCCCGCAGCCGAGCCCGGAGCGCGGCGTAGGTTTCCAGCGCTTCGCTGTGCCGCCCGGACGCGTACAGGGCGCGCATGAGCAGCCCGCGGAGCCGCTCGCGCAACGGATACCGCGAGACCAGAGCCGTCAGTTCCCCGGTGAGGATGCCGTGTTCGCCGAGCGCGAGCCGGGCTTCGGCTCTGTCCTCTTCGGCGAGCAACCTCTCCTCCTCCAGCCGCTGTGCCGCGGCCACGGCGAAGAGCTCGTCCTCGAATCCGGCGTACGCGGGACCTCGCCACAAGGCCAGCGCGTCCGCCAGCAGCGCGGCCCGTGCTCGCGGATCGACGGTGTCGCGGGCGCGGGCGGTGAGCGCGCGGAACCGGTGGACGTCCAGGTCACCGGCCTCGACGGCGAGGACGTACCCGGCCGGTTGGTGCGTCACGATCTCCCTGGCGCCCGGCTCGGCCCGCTCCAGCGTGCGGCGCAGCTGGGAGACCTTGGTCTGCAGGGTGTTACCCGGATTGCCCGGCGGATGTTCGCCCCACAGGTCGTCCGTCAGCGCCGACACCGACGCCGCCCTGCCCTCCCGGCTCAGCAACGCGGCGAGCAGGAGGCGGACCTTGGCCTCGGGCACGACGACGGGCTCGCCCGCGGTCGTCCACGCGGCGAGCGGTCCCAGCACTCCGAAACGCACGAAACCGACGTTAGCGCGGACCACCGACAAGACCGTGCGCGGACCCGCAGCGATCCGTGCGCGGGCGCCGTCACGGTGGTCCCATGAGCGAACACGGCAAGACCCCGGTGACGGTACTGGGGCTGGGCGCGATGGGAACCGCGCTCGTGAAGGCACTACTGGCCGCGGGGCATCCGGTCACCGCGTGGAACCGGACCGCGAGCCGCGCCGAGGCGGTGGCGGCGAAGGGAGCTTCGGTCGCTTCGACCATCTCGGAGGCTCTCGCGGCGAACGACATCGTGATCGCCTGCCTGCTCGACTACGACTCGGTGCACGAGGTCCTGGACCCCGTGGCGGCCGGACTCGCCGGACGGCAGCTGATCAACCTCACCAACGGCACCCCCGGTCAGGCACGCGAGATGGCCGCCTGGGCCGAGAAGCTGGGCGCGGAGTACCTGGACGGCGGGATCATGGCCGTCCCGCCGATGATCGGCACTCCCGCGGCGTTCGTCTTGTACAGCGGTTCGGGCACCGTCTTCGGCCGGGCCCGCACCGCCCTCGACACCTTCGGCGGTGCGAACTACCTCGGTGCCGACCCCGGACTGGCGCCACTGCACGACATCGCGCTGCTCAGCGGGATGTACGGGTACATCATCGGCGTCATCCAGGCGTACGCGCTCGTCGGCTCGGCGGGGGTCAAGGCGCGCGAATTCGCGCCGCTGCTCCGCAGCTGGATCGACGCGATGAGCGGCTTCCTGGAGCGCGCGGCCGAGCAGATCGACGACGGCGACTACCTGACCGACGTGGTGTCGAACGTCGGGATGCAGGCCGCCGGCTTCCCGAATCTGGCGCTGGCCGCGGAGGAGCAGGGCATCAGTGCCGAGTTGCTCACGCCGCTCCAGCCACTGATGGACAAACGAGTCGCCGACGGACACGGCGCCGAAGACCTGATCGGCGTCATCGAACTCCTCAAGAAGTAAGGAAACACGATGATCACACTGATCGGGCTCGGCCCGATGGGACAGGCCATGGTCCGGGTACTGCTGGAGAACGGCCACGGCGTGACCGTCTGGAACCGCACCACCGCCCGCGCGGACGACCTCGTCGCCGCGGGTGCGGTGCGCGCCGAGACGCCGGCGGACGCGGTGGCGGCGTCGGAGCTGGTGCTGCTGAGTCTCACCGACTACGCGGCGATGTACGACATTCTCGGCAGGGCCGAGGAAGCGTTGGCGGGCAAGGTGATCGTCAACCTCAGCTCGGACACCCCGGAGAGGACGCGCGAAGCCGCCGACTGGGTCGAGGCCCGGGGCGGGCGGTTCATCGCGGGTGGGGTGATGGTGCCGGCCATGCTGGTGGGTAAAGAAGAGGCGTACGTCTTCTACAGCGGCCCCAACGACGTGTTCGAGAAGTACCGGGAGATCCTGGCGCTGATCGGACGCCCGGACTTCCTCGGCGAGGACGTCCGCCTGGCGCAGCTGTTCTACCAGGCGCAGCTGGACATCTTCCTGAACTCGCTCTCGGTGTTCCTGCACGCGAGTGCGCTCATCCGCTCGGCCGGAGTGCCGATCGCGAAGTTCCTCCCCTATGCCAAGGACAACTTCGCGATGATGGACTTCTACCTGGAAGCCGCCGTGGAACAGGTCGAGAAGGGCGAACACCCCGGCGACGAGGCGTCCGTGACGATGATGGGCGCGTCCGCCGACCACATCGTACAGGCGAGCCGGGACGCCGGAATCGACGTAGTCCTGCCGGAGGCGATCAAATCGCACTACGACCGGGCGATCGCCGCAGGACACGGGCGCAGCTCCTGGACCAGCCTTTACGAGATCATCAAGGAAGGTCGCGAGTAGTCGCCTGATCACGGAGGCATCACCGGTCCGTGAAGGCCTCCTTGAGGGACCCAGGGTCCCTCAAGGAGGCCTTCACGGACCGGCACCGTCGACCTGTGCCACGCCCAGCACGGCCAGGAACGCCTTCGCGGCCGGAGTGACCGTGAAGCGGTTCCAGACGAGGTGCTCGATCCGCACGGGCGCGTCCCGCACCGGCACGGTGACGACGTCGGTCAGGTTCGGCACGTACTTCGACGGCAGCAGCGCCACGCCCAGACCCTGGTGGATGAGCCGCGCCATGAAATCGGCGGCCGTCACCTCGAAGGCCACCTCCCGCGTGATCCCCGCCGCGGCGAAAGCCCGGTCCGTCTGGGCCCGTCCCGCGGATCCGGCGGGGAAATCGACGAAGACCTCGGTCGAAAGCCGCTCCAAGTCCACTTCGGACTCGCCGTCGAGAGGATGTCCCGGCGGCACCACGGCGACGAGTTCGTCATGACCCAGCTCGCAGGTGGCCACGCCGTGGGGCCGGTCGGCCACCGGGAGGCCGAGGAACGCGACCTCGATCGCCCCGTCCTTGATCTGCTCCACCAGCTTTTCGCTCGCCCCGACCCGCAACCCGATCCGGACGTGCGGGTACCGGCCGCGGAACGTGTGCAGCGCCGCCGGGACGTCGACCGCCGCGACGGTCGGGATGACACCGACGGTGAGCCGTCCGCGGATCTCGCCGACGGCCGCGGCGACCTCCGAACCGGCCCGTTCCGCGGCTTCGAGACATTGCCTGGCGGCGGGCAGGAACGCTTCGCCCGCGGCGGTCAGCCGCACCCGGCGGCTCGTGCGCTCGAACAGCCGCGCGCCGAGTTCACGCTCCAGCCGCGCGATCTGGTGACTCAGCGCCGACTGCACGACGAGACAACGTTCCGCGGCGCGCGTGAAGCTGTTCGTCTCCGCCACCGCCAGGACGTACCGCAGCTGCTGAAGCTCCATGCACCCATCGTGAATCACGATGGATCAAGTGACGAACATGTGTTGGACTCATTGATGGGCCGCGGTGAAGCTGAGAAGCGTGAAACCGCTGACCACCCCCCTCTCGGCCGGACTTCTCGGTACCGCCCTGACCGCCTTCGCTCCCGTCGTCTGGGGGACGACCTACGTGGTCACCACCGAACTCCTCCCGCCGGGGCATCCGCTGTTCGCCGGACTCATGCGCGCCTTGCCCGCGGGACTGATCGCGCTCGCCATCACCCGCACTCTCCCGCGCGGTAGGTGGTGGCTGAAGGCGGCGGCGCTCGGCGTCCTCAACATCGGGACGTTCTTCCCCCTGCTGTTCGTCGCCGCCGAACGGTTGCCCGGCGGGGTCGCCGCCACGCTCGGCGCCGCCCAGCCGCTCCTCGCCGCGATCCTCGCCGTGGCGGTGCTGCGGCAGAGCCCGTCCGCGTGGCGGTTCGCCTGGGGGATCGTCGGGATGGTGGGCGTCGGCCTGGTCGTGATCGGTCCCGCGGCGGACTTCGACCTGGTCGGGGTCGTCGTCGGACTCGGGGGCGCCGGCACCATGGCGCTCGGCGTCACGCTCACGAAACGGTGGGGACGCCCGGCCGACGTGGGGCCGACCGCGTTCGCCGCGTGGCAGTTGACCGCGGGCGGGTTGTTCCTGGTGCCGGTGACGTTCGTGGTCGAAGGCGCGCCGCCCGCCATCGACCTGAACGCGGCTGTCGGTTACCTCTGGCTCGGCCTGATCGGCGGCCTGCTCGCCTACGTCCTGTGGTTCCGCGGCATCACGTCCCTGCCGGTCACCTCGGTCGCGGTTCTCGGCCTGCTCTCGCCGATGGTCGCCGCGGTGCTCGGCGCGGTGGTGCTCGGCCCGGTCCAGCTCGCCGGTTTCGCCCTCGCCCTGGCCTCGATCGTGGCAGGCCAAAGCACGCCGCAGACGGAAAAGAATGGCATCGTACGGTGAAGATCGCCGTTGTCGGAGCTTCGGGAATGACAGGCTCCGATCGGCGGCGCGGGGCCGTTGCGGTCACCGTCCGGCGGTCTCGTGATCGACGACCGGCGTTCGTGCCGCCGGTGCGGCGGACCATCGCCTCGTCACCGCGGAGGACGGTTCGTCCGGGATCTCGGCGGAGGATCTCGCCCTCGCCGTCGTGGACGACCTCGAGAATCCGGGGCGAGGACCGGCAATTCACCGTCGGGTACTGACGCTACAGCCGCCACTTCGGCTCCGGCGGGTCTCCGGGTGCGGGGGTCTCCGGACTTCGTTCGGCCTCGATCTGGATCTCGATGTTGGTCTTGTACGAGATCGGATCCCAGATTTCCTCGATCGGCGCCAGCAGTGACTGACTGACACCGGCCCGGCGGGCGCGCGCCGCGTACCACGCGAACCCGGCCAGGAAGAGGGGAAGGCTGAGAAACGCGGCGACGGGTGCCAGGAACTCCATGCACCGGACGCTACAGTATCATCGTGTATCCAGAAACGTTCTGTTACTGAATTGGCGGGCGATGACCAGGCTGACCCGGGCCGAACAGCAGCGGCGCACCCACGAACACCTCCTGGAGGCCGGACGGCAGGTCTTCCTGCGGCGCGGCTTCCTGGCGGCGACGGTCGAGGAGATCGCGGCCGACGCCGGATACACCCGCGGCGCCGTCTACAAGCACTTCGGCGGCAAAGAAGGGCTGTGGCTGGCGATCGTCGAAGCCGGCGCGGAAGGCCACCTCGCAGAGCTGAGGAGAACTCTTGCCCTCGCCACCTGCCGTGAAGACGTGATCGCGGCCTTGGCTCCCGTCGACGTGGTGGACGAAGACGCCGCCAAATGGAGCGCGGCGGCCGCGGAAGTGCTCGCCGCGACGGCGCAGCAGCCCGAAACCGCCGCCCTCGTCGCCGCCATCCAGCGGCGCCATGACGACGAGGTCGTCGCCCTGCTCGCCGAGCATGCGCTGCGGCTCCGCCTCGAACCCGCCCTGCCGCTCCAGGAAGCCGTAGTGATGTTGGGCGCTCTGGGCATCGGGCTCGCCCTGCGTCAGGCGGTCGCGCCGGCCGCCGACCCCGCCGCCATCCTCACCCACGTGCTGGACTCGGTGTTCCCGCCCGCGGCGACGTGAGAAACTCGGGCACGTGATCGATTCCTTCACCACCGCCGATCTCGTCGACGAACACGGCGACCGGTTGCGCGTTTGCGACACCCAGTTCCGCCAGTTCGGCGGGCACCGGAAGTTCTCGGGCCCGATCCGGACGGTCTCCTGCCACGAGGACAACGGCCTGGTCAAGAAGCTGCTGGCCACTCCCGGTGAGGGAAGCGTCCTGGTGGTCGACGGCGGCGGCTCGCTGCACAGTGCGCTGACCGGCGACATGATCGCGAAGTCCGCCGTGGACAACGGCTGGGCGGGCGTGGTCGTCAACGGCGCGGTCCGCGACAGCGCCGAGCTCGCCGGGCTCCCGCTCGGCGTGAAGGCACTCGGCACCAACCCGCGCAAGAGTTCCAAGGCAGGCATCGGTGCCGTCGACGTCCCGGTCGGTTTCGGGGGAGTCACCTTCACTCCCGGCGACACGCTCTACGCCGATGACGACGGCGTGGTGGTCCTTCCCGCCGCCACCGCCTGAACCGGTTCAGACGACGATGACCCGGCGGCCGCGCGTGTGCCCGGCGTGGCTGTCGACATGGGCCGCCGCGGCATCGGCCAGTGAGTAGGACTTCTCGACTGGGATGTGCAGCCTGCCCTGTGAGATGAGGTCGACGGCTTCGGCCAGCGCGTCCGGCACGCTCCCCGCCACCCCGGAGAACCGGATGCCGAGCCGGGGCGCGCTGAGGTCGGCGATGGTGAGCACCTTGCCCGGATCCCTGGTCAATTCGACCAGTTCGGCGAGCACACCCGCCCCGGCCAGGTCGAGAGCCGCGTCGACCCGGCCCAGCCGCCGCACCCGCTCCACCCACCCTTCGCCGTAGGTCGTGGCGACCGCTCCCAAACCGCGTAGATAGTCCTGGTTCGCGGCGCTCGCCGTGCCGATCACCGCGATGCCGTGCTCGCGGGCGATCTGCAGCACCGCCGAACCGACCCCGCCGGACGCGCCACTGACCAGCAGCGTTTCGCCGGGTCGTACGCCGACTTCGCGGATGAGACGCAGGGCGGTCTCGACCACGGAGGGATATCCGGCCGCCTCTGCGAAGGTCAGTCCTTCGGGCGTCACGGCCCACGCCGTCAGCACGGCGAACTCGGCGTAGGTGTCCGAACCCGCGCCGAACACCGAGTCGCCGATCTCCACATCGGCCACACCCTCGCCGATCTCGTCCACCACGCCGGCGGCGTCCAAGCCCACCCCGGACGGCAGCACGGTCGGATGGGCACCGAGGACCTGGCCTTCACGCACCCGCCAGTCGACCGGATTCACTCCCGCCGCCCGCACGGCGATGCGCACCTGACCTGGGCCCGCGTGTGGAGCCTCGGCGTCCACGAGCCTCAGGACTTCCGGACCGCCGAACTCGGTGAAGATCACTTTCCTCATGCGATCGACCGTAGCACTAACGGTTAGTGTTTTGAAACCGTTGTTGTTTTGGTTCTGATAGCGTCAGCGCATGACCGTGCCGACCGGGCGTCGTGAACGAAAGAAGGCCGCGACCCGCCACAGGATCGCCGATACCGCTCTCCGGCTCTTCTCGGAACGCGGCTACGACGCGGTGGGCATCCGCGAGGTGGCCGAGGAGGCGGACGTCGCCGTCACCACGCTTTTCTCCCACTTCGCCTCGAAAGAGGCCCTGGTGTTCGAACACGACGGGGACTTCGAGCAAGGTCTCACGCGGGCGGTCACCGAACGAGCACCGCAAGAGCCGCTCATTCCCGCGTTGCGCCGAGAAATCCACGCGATGGTGCGGCATTGCACGGCGGACGGCGTCGCTCCGATCCGGCGCATGATCGACGGATCACCCGCGCTGCGGCAGTACGAGGACTCGATGAGACTGCGCCACGCCGAATTCCTGGCGGCGGCCATCGTGGCCGATCCGGAGCTGTCCCGGTCGACGACGGCCTGCCGCGCGATCGCGCGGTTCGCGATCGACGCCTATTCGGTCGGCCGGGAAGCGGCCGATCCCGAGGCGGCGGTGGACGAGATCTTCCGGATGATCGAAGCGGCCTGGGAAGCCGTCAGCCGTTCGGCATGACGCGAAGTTGCCTGGGCTGTCGACTCGAAGTCGTGGACGACGCGGCTCATTTGCGGGCGACGAGCCGTTTCGCCGGCCTGAGGTCCGGTAACGGTTCCGGCGTGCGGACCGGGTCAGGACGCTCCGTTCAGCAGCAGTGCTCGCCGCGCCAGGCCTCGCGGCCTTCCTTGACCGCGACCACGGCGATGACGAGCGCGACCAGCGGATCGGCCCAGTACCAGCCGAACAGGCTGTTGAGCAGCAAGCCGACGAGCAGTACACCGGAAAGCCAGGTGCACAGCAAGGTCTGCTTCGAGTCGGCGACGGCGCTCGCGGAGCCGAGTTCGCGCCCGGCGCGACGCTGGGCGTAGGACAGGAAAGGCATCACGAGCAGGGAGATCGTCGCCAGCACGATGCCGACGGGGGAGTGCTCGGCGTGGTCGGCGCCGAACAGGGCGCGAACCGATTCGACGGTGACGTACGCGGCGAGCGCGAAGAACGACACCGCGATCACCTTGAGCGCGGTGCGTTCGCGGGCCTCGGGGTCCTTGCCGGAGAACTGCCAGGCGACGGCCGCGGCGGAGGCGACTTCGATGACCGAGTCCAGGCCGAAGCCGATCAGGGCGGTCGAGGAGGCGACGGTGCCCGCGGAGATGGCGACGACCGCCTCGGCGACGTTGTAGGTGATCGTCGCGGCGACCAAGAGCCGGACCCGGCGCGACAGCGCGACACGGCGAGCCGCGTCCACTCCGGACTTCGTGTCGCAGCAGCCGTCCGCGCAGGAGTTCATGGAAGCACCTGAAGGACGGCATCGTCCACACAGGGCTCGGCGGTGTCGACGGCGAGGACGACCTGGACCAGTTCCCGCAGCGCGCGGGCAAGATGCGCGTCCGCCAGCGAGTAGCGGACCTGCCTGCCCTCGTAGGTGGCCACGACCAGTCCGCAGCCGCGCAGGCAGGCGAGATGGTTCGACACGTTCGAGCGGCTCAAGCCGAGCTCGCCGGCCAGCCTGCCGGGGTAGTTCACTCCGTCGAGCAGGGCGACCAGGATCCGGCAACGGTTCGGGTCGGCCAGGGCGCGGCCGAGCCGGGCGAGCGCGGCGCCCTGGGTCTCACACGTCAGCACGGGCAGGACAGTACATCCGTCGCTGACATATCGGCAAGGGGCTGAACCGTGACACGACGGAGTGTCCGAACGCGACCCTCTGTTTCGTCGCTGTCCGTCGAGTGGATGCCGAACGCGGATCCGGTGGCGACCCGAAAGTGTTCGGCGCGGCCACTCCAACGGCCGCATCGCGGGTACACCCAGGAGTCCCGGCGCGGCCTCGCATGACACCTCAGCACAAATGCTGAACCGATTGTGTGGCGGATTCAAGCGTCGAGTAACGCGGCAAAACCGTTCCCGCACAAAGGTGAAATCGGCATTCGGGTGGCCTTGTCTTATTACCTGAAAGTGCGCTTGTGCGGGAAAAACACCTTGCTATGTTGATCCTGCGGGGCCGCACTTCGGGGTACGACCGGCACGCCGCGACTTGTGGTTCTTGTTTGTTCGCACGACTATCGAAGGGTGGACCTTGCTGTGACCGTGACCGAATCGGGCACTGCCGCCGAAGGTGTTCAGGGACCGGAAAATCCGCGGCTGAGTTTGGGCCGGGCCGCCGCGCGCAACCTGGCGACCACGACCAAATCCGTTCCGCAGATGCAGGGAATTTCGTCCCGCTGGCTGCTGAAGATGCTCGAATGGGTTCAGGTCAACGGTGGTGCCTATCGGGTCAACCGGCGGCTCAATTACGCGGTCGGTGACGGACGGGTGACCTTCGTGAAGGCCGGCACCGACGTGAGCGTGATCCCGGCGGAACTGGGAGAACTGAAGCCCCTCAAGGGATACGACGACGAAGAGGTGCTCGCCGAACTCGCCCGCCGCTTCGAGCAGCAGGAAGTGGCGGCTGGCGATGTGCTCGTCGAATTCGGTCACCGGGCCGATCGGGTCTATCTCATCGCGCACGGCAAGATCACCAAGACCGGTCCCGGCCCCTACGGTGACGAGACCGCGCTCGGCGTGGTCAAGGACGGCGACTACTTCGGCGCGCAGGCCCTCGTCGCCGGTGACGGCATCTGGGAGTTCACCGCCAAGGCGGCCACCGCCTGCACGGTGCTCACCTTGGCCCGCCAGGATTTCGAGCGCGTACTGGAAGAATCCGAATCGCTGCGGGCCCAGATCGAGCGGGCGACGCAGGACTCCGGGCGTGCCAACGATTTCGGCGAGGCCGAGATCGACATCTCGTCCGGGCACGACGGCGAGCCATTGCTGCCCGGCACGTTCGTCGACTACGAGACCTCGCCGCGTGAATACGAACTGAGCGTCGCCCAGACCGTGCTCCGGGTCCACAGCCGCGTCTCCGACCTCTACAACCAGCCGATGGACCAGACCGAGCAACAGTTGCGGCTGACCATCGAAGCGCTGCGCGAGCGCCAAGAGTACGAAATGATCAACAACCCGGACTTCGGCCTGCTCCACAACGCCGACTTCTCCCAGCGCATCGCGACCCGCACCGGCCCGCCCACGCCGGACGACTTCGACGACCTGCTCGCCCTGGTGTGGAAGGAACCCGGCTTCTTCCTCGCGCATCCGCGCACGATCGCCGCGTTCAGCCGAGAATGCAGCAAACGCGGCATCTATCCGACCGGCGTCGACTTCGGCGGGCACAAGGTGCCGTCGTGGCGTGGGGTCCCGATCCTGCCGTGCAACAAGATCCCGGTGAGCCAGACCGCCACCAGCTCCGTGCTCTTGATGCGCACCGGCGAGAAGAGCCAGGGCGTGGTCGGCCTGCGCCAGATCGGCCTGCCGGACGAATACGAGCCAGGGCTGAACGTCCGGTTCATGGGCATCTCGGAGCAGGCGATCATCTCCTACCTGGTCAGCACCTACTACTCCGCCGCCGTGCTCGTGCCGGACGCGCTCGCCGTCCTCGAAGCCGCCGAACTCGGCCGCGAAGGATGACCGCCACGACGCCGGAGGCCGACCGGCGGCTCAGTCTCGGCCCCGCCGCCGCGCGGAACCTGGCGACGACCACCAAGACGCGGCCGCAGATGCAGAGCATCACGCCGCGGTGGCTGCTGAAGATGCTGCCCTGGGTCGAGGCGAACGGCGGCACGTACCGGGTGAACCGGCGGCTGACCTACGCCATCGGTGACGGGCGGGTGAGCTTCACCAACGTCGGCACCGACGTCCGGGTCGTCCCACAGGAACTCGCGGAATTGGCGCTGCTGCGCGGTTTCGACGACGACGACACCCTCACCGCGCTCGCCGACCGATTCGTGCAGCGCGAGTACCGGCCCGGCGAGATCATCGTCCGGCACGGTTCACCGCTCGACGAGGTCGTACTGGTCGCGCACGGCAAGGTCGCCAAGGTGGCGCCGGGTGAGTACGGCACCGAAGCCACCATCGGGAGTATGGCCGACGGCGACCACTTCGGTGACGAAATGCTCGCCGGCATCGACCGGAACTGGCCGTTCACCGTCAAGGCCGTCACCCCGGTCATCGTGCTGACCCTGCGCGCCGGCGACTTCGCGGACCTCAACGGCCGGTCCGAGGCGATGCGCCGCCACGTACAGGACATGCTGGCGCACAAGGGAAGGCCCCAGAACGCCAAGGGCGAAGCAGAGATCGAGATGGCGTCCGGGCACGACGGCGAGCCACCGCTGCCGGGCACGTTCGTCGACTACGAGATCTCACCTCGCGAGTACGACCTGGCCGTCGCGCAGACGGTGCTGCGGGTGCACACGCGGGTGACCGATCTCTACAACGGGCCGATGGACCAGTTCGCCGAACAGCTCCGGCTGACCGTGTCGGCGCTGCGGGAGCGGCAGGAACACGACCTGATCAACAACCGCGAATTCGGGCTGCTGCACAACGCCGACCTCAAATCACGGTTCCAGACCAGGTCGGGCCCGCCGACACCGGACGACATGGACGAACTCGTCAGCCGTCGCCGCAAGACGAAGTTCTTCCTCGCCCATCCGCGCGCGATCGCCGCGTTCGGCAGGGAATGCACCCGCCGCAGCCTGTATCCGGAAGGCACCACGGTCGACGGCAAGGTGGTCACCGCCTGGCGTGGGGTGCCGATCCTGCCCTGCGACAAGATCCCGGTCACCGACAGCGGCACGTCCTCGATTCTCGCCATGCGGACCGGCGTGGAGGACAACGGCGTGATCGGGCTGTACCAGACCGGTCTTCCCGACGAGTACGAACCGGGCCTGAACGTGCGCTTCGAGGGCATCAACGAACAGGCGATCGCCAACTACCTGGTCAGCACCTACTACTCCGCCGCCGTGCTCGTACCCGACGCGCTCGGCGTCCTGGAAAACGTCGAGGTCGCACGGTGACACCCCGGCCGGCGACGACGACGAACAACAAAGCACCAGAAAGGACCACGCACGTGACCATCGCCCGGACCCCCGCTCCCACAAAGGTGCTGCGCACCGAATACCAGAAGTCGGTGGCGTCGTACTGGAACAAGGAGAAGGACCCGGTCAACCTGCGTCTGGGTGATGTGGACGGGCTCTATCACCACCACTACGGGATCGGCGAGGTCGACTGGTCGGTGCTCGAAGGCCCGGAGAACACCCGTGACGAGCGGATCATCGCCGAGATGCACCGGCTGGAGACCGCGCAGGCGGACGTCCTGCTCGACCACCTCGGCGACGTCGAACCGGACGACCGGCTCCTCGACGCCGGCTGCGGGCGTGGTGGAACCAGCATCATGGCCAACGCGCGGTTCGGCTGTCACGTCGACGGGATCTCGATCTCGGAGAAGCAGGTCGAGTTCGCCAACCACCAGGCGGAGATCAGGGGCGTCGCCGACCGGGTGCGCTACCACTTCCGGAACATGCTCGACACCGGCTTCGAGACCGGGTCGCGCAAGGCGATCTGGAACAACGAAAGCACCATGTACGTGGACCTCTACGAGCTCTTCGCCGAGCACGCGCGACAGCTGGAGTTCGGCGGGCGTTACGTCACCATCACCGGCTGCTACAACGACGTGACCGGTGGCCGGTCCAAGGCCGTCGCGCAGATCGACCAGCACTACACCTGCAACATCCATCCGCGCAGCCAGTACTTCAAGGCCATGACGGCCAACGACCTGGTGCCGATCTCGGTGGTGGACCTGACGCCGGACACGATCCCGTACTGGGAACTGCGGGCGAAGTCTTCGGTGGCGACCGGGATCGAGGGCCCGTTCCTGGACGCCTATCGCGAAGGCAGCTTCCACTATCTGCTGATCGCCGCGGACCGCGTCTGATCCCGCCAGACCATCGGAGTAAGCGATGACCGAACAGGGTGCGCTCGCCACACTACTGGCCGGTCCGAGCGGACTGGGCACGTCAGCCGCTCGGCTGGCGGCCCGGTTGACCGCTGTTTCCCCGGCGGTGGAGAAAACTCCGCCGCCAGGGGAACCCGCTCTCGACCCGGCCTACGCCTACCGGCCGTGGGGCGACGGGTCCGCGCCGCCGCTGTACTGCCCCGTCACCGAACGCGTCGACGATCCGCTCGCGGAGGAGGTCGACAGGCGACTGGTCCTGTGGGCGGGGGAGTGCGGGTTCGATGAGCAGGAATGCGAGCAGATCGGGAAGGCGGGGTTCGGCAGGCTCGTCATGCTCGCCCACCCGGACTGCGAGGATCCCGACAAACTGCTGATCTCCGCACGGCTCAACGCCGCGTGGTGGGCCGCCGACGACCTCTACGCCGACGACACGTCGCTCGGCGCCGTGCCGGCGGAGCTGCCGCCGAAGCTGGCGCTCGCGATGGCCGCCATGGACCCGGTGCCGTCGCTGGGCGAATTCAGCCGCGACCTCGACAAAACGCTGCGAAACGACCGGGTCCTGGTGGCCCTCGACTCGGGGACGGGCTTCTTGCGGCGAGCCGGGACCGCCGCGCAGGTCCAACGTGTCTGCTATTCGACTTTCGCGATGTTCGTGAGCTGGACCGCGTACGCGGCCTGGCGTCACAGCGGGAAATACCCGCCCGCCTGGGAGTACCTCGCGGCCCGGCAGCACGACAGCTTCTACACGTCGATGACGCTGATCGACGTCCTCGGCGGCTACGAGCTGACGTCGAACCTCTACTACGACCCGCGGGTCCGTGAGGCAGCGATCCAAGCGGGCACGGCCGCCGTGCTCGTCAACGACGTGCACTCGGTCGCCAAAGACCTCGAGGACGAGTCGCCGCCTTGCAACGCGGTGCTGCTGATCGCCGGCGACCGGAAATGCTCGATCGAGGAGGCCACAGCGATCACCGTCGAACTGCACAACGACGTCGTCCGCGACTTCCAAGCGGCGTACGAGCGGCTGAGTGCGGTGCCTTCCCTTGAACTGCAACGGTTCTTGCGTGGGTTGCGGGGATGGATGGGCGGCGGTTTCGAATGGCATTCGACGAGTCCGCGGTACCGGGCGGTGAGTGGTAAGGCGCGTTGAAACCCCACTGCCGCGTAGGTGGCTCCAGCGCCGGTTTTGAAGTCCGTGAAGGCCTCCTTGAGGGACCCTGGGTCCCTCAAGGAGGCCTTCACGGACTTGGCACCCACGCGACATTTTTGCCTTACCCGTCAACAGCTCTCTTTGCCACTCGTCAGACGACTCCCGCCTCGATCAACTGCTGCCAGATCACGCCTTGGTCCACGACCTCGACCTCGAGCTTCTCGGCCTTCGTCAATTTGCTCGCCCCGACGTCGGCGCCGGTGATCAGCAGGTCTGTGTTCGCCGAGACGGACGACGCGATGGTCGCGCCCGCCTTCTCGCACAGCCGCTGAAAGGTGGGGCGCGGCACCTTTTCGCCGGACCGGGGGTTGCTGATCGATCCGGTGACCACGACCGTCTTGCCTTCCAGCGGCGCGCCGGCCGCGACGACCGGCGGAAGGTCTTCTTCGCGCACGTCCAGTGAGACGCCGGCCTCCCGCAGCCGCTCGAGTTCGGGACGCAGCCGGGTGAGGTGCTCGATCAGGGACGCGGCGACCTTCGGGCCGATGTCCTCCACGGCGACGAGACCTTCTTCGCCCGCGTCGGCGACGTCTTCCAGCGAACCGAAGCCCGCCCGGCACAACCGCGCGGCGGTGCCTTCGGAGGCCATCGGGATCGCCAGCCCGATCAGCGCCCGGCGCAGGCCGACGGCGCGGCTCTTGTCGATGGACTCGATCATGCGGGTGGCGGAGATTTCGCCGATGCGGTCGAACTCCAGCAGTGTTTCCTTGGTGAGCCGGTAGAAGTCCGACGGGTTCTCGAGCATCCCGGCCTCGGCGAGCCGCTCGATCCAGACCCCGCCGATCGCGTCGATGTCCGCGGCCGCGCGCGACGCCCAGTGGATCAGCCGCCGGACGGTCTGTGCGGGGCAGGCGACGTTGGTGCAGAACAGTTCCCGGCTGTTGCCCTGTTCGGTCAACGGTTCTTCGCACGAGGGGCACACCGACGGCGGCACGATCTCCCGCTCCTCGCCCGTGCGCTTGGAGGCGTCGAGGACACCCGCCACGAACGGGATCACGTCGCCCGCGCGGCGCACCAGCACGGTGTCGCCGATCTTGATGCCGCGGGCGCGGATGACCTCCTGGTTGGCCAGTGTCGCCCGGGTGACGGTGGTCCCGCCGACGAACACCGGCTCCAGCCACGCGACGGGAGCGATCTTGCCGGTCTTGCCGACATCCCAGACCACGTCGGCGAGCACCGTGGTCTTCTCCTCGGCGGCAAACTTGAACGCCAGCGCGCCGCGCGGGGAGCTGGACCGGGTTCCGGCGGCCGCGTAGGCGTCACGATCGGCCAGGCGCAGCACGGCACCATCGAGGTCGTAGTCGAGGTCGTTGCGCTGCTGCTCGATCGCCGTGATGACGGCCTGCGCCGCCTCGGCGTCTTCGCAGCGCCGCATGTCGGCGGCGGCGAACCCGAGCGTGCTCAGCGCGCTGTCCAGATCGGTTTCCGCGCTGTCGGGTTCCGTGGAGAGGTCGAAGGCGAAGAACTGGAGGCGTCGCTCGGCGACGGTGGCCGGATCCTTGGCACGCAGGGTTCCGGCGGCGGCGTTCCGCGGGTTGATCAGCGGTTTGTCCGGGTGGACCTCGTTGTAGGCGGCGAAAGTGGAGCGCAGCATGACGGCCTCGCCGCGGACCTCGACCCGGCCGGGCGCGTCGACCTCGTCCGGGACACCGTCGGTCAGCGCACGCACCAGCATGGTCACGTCGTCGCCCGTGGTCCCGTCGCCGCGGGTGACGGCCCTGGCGAGCCGCCCGTTCTCGTAGACCAGCGCCAGCGACAGGCCGTCGAGCTTGGGCATCACGACCACCGGCTGGCCGGGGAAGCGGGTGAAGAACGCTACGACCTGCTCGGGTTTGGTCGCCTTCTCCAGCGACAACATCGGACGCGAGTGCCGGATGGGTGCGTGCAGGACGGCGGGCGCGCCGACCTGGTCGAGCGGATTCGGGTCCGGGGTCA
This sequence comes from Amycolatopsis sp. QT-25, assembly GCF_029369745.1. Classification (NCBI taxonomy): domain Bacteria; kingdom Bacillati; phylum Actinomycetota; class Actinomycetes; order Pseudonocardiales; family Pseudonocardiaceae; genus Amycolatopsis; species Amycolatopsis sp. QT-25. The sequence goes on along the minus strand of NZ_CP120210.1, from coordinate 4,301,149 downwards.
GCTCGGGGTTGGCCTCGAGAAGACCGCGCAATTCGTCTTCGATCGCGTCGTAGTCTGCGTCGGCCACCTTCGGCGAGCCCCGGTAGTAGGCGTCGCGAAGGACGACGATCTGGTCGGCGAGTTCTTGGATGCGGTCCCGAGCGTTCACCGGGCAGAGATTACCCGCGCCCACCGACAGAACACCGTCCGAAGAGGACTCGTGTCACGGATTGATGGCGAGGACCAGGAACGAGCCGAGCAGGACCAGGTGCACCCCGCCCTGCAGCCGGGTCGCGCGGCCGGGGACGACGGTGAGCACGCTGACCGCGATCGTCAGCGCCAGCAGCACGATGTGGGTCGCGCCGAGGCCCAGCAGCAGCGGTCCGTCCAGCCAGATCGACGCCAGCGCGATGGTCGGGATGGTGAGCCCGATGCTCGCGATCGCCGAACCGTAGGCGAGGTTGAGGCTGGTCTGCATCCGGTCGCGCCGAGCGGCCCTGGTCGCGGCCAGGGTCTCCGGCAGCAGGACCAGCATGGCGATCACGACGCCGACGAACGACTGCGGGAAGCCCGCAGCCCTGACCCCCGCTTCGATCGCCGGGGACTCGACCTTCGCCAGGCCGACGACGGCGACCAGCGCCACCAGCAGCAATCCGAGGCTGGTCAGCGCGGCCCTCTTGGTCGGCGGTTCGGCGTGTTCCTCCTCCTTGACGGAACCCTCGCTGTCGACGGGCAGGAAGAAGTCACGGTGGCGCACGGTCTGGGTGAGCACGAAAAGGCCGTAGAGCAGCAGTGAGGCGACAGCGGCGAAGGTCAGTTGCGTCCCGTTGAAGGCCGGGCCGGGAGTACTGGTGGTGAACGTCGGCAACACGAGGCTGACGGAGGCGAGTGTCGCCACGGTGGCGAGGGCGCCGCCGCTGCCTTCGGGGTTGAAATGCGTCTCACCGTAGCGACGGGCGCCGACCAGGAGCGAAATGCCCGCGATGCCGTTCATCGTGATCATCACCGCGGCGAACACGGTGTCACGGGCCAGCGTGCCGGCCTCGGGGCCGCCGGAGGACATCATCGTCACGATCAGCGCGACTTCGATGACCGTGACCGCGATCGCCAGCACCAGCGAGCCGAAGGGTTCCCCGACGCGATGCGCGACCACTTCGGCGTGGTGAACGGCGGCCAGTACGGTCCCGCCGAGCGCCAGCGCGACGACGGCCACCGGCACCGGGCCCAGCTCGCGGCCCCAGCTCAGCGCCAGGACGACTATGGCGAGGATCGGCATGACGGTGGTCCAAGACATGGGGAATTGTCTGCGCGAAGCGGCCATGTCGCCACCATCGCACACTCAGCGTGACATCGCCGCTCCGTGGAGGCAGTGGGGTGACGAGTGTCTACCGGCGACATTGTCTGTGAGAGGGCGGTTCAGGAAGTCTCGCACGACTCAATGCCACAGTGCCGCCTCATGCGCGCTCTGGTCCGGCACGACCGTGCCCGGGATGGTCGAGCGGGGCAACCTCCCCGATCCACCTCTCGGCGCCGGGACGAGGTCGTCGCCGGACTCGTCGCACGGCGGGTCCGCGCCGGGACGGTCACCGTCAACGGCGCGCCGATCGGGTTCGATGGGGGATGCCTCAGTACGTGGAGCTCAAGACCGTCACCGTGAACGGCGCGGGATCTTGACGGTGATCCGCTGGTCGGCACCCACGATCCGCAGGAGCCGGAACCGGCAGAGGGTGTAGAACATCTCGCCCGATTCCTCGGGGTCGATGCGTCCTTCGAGATCGCGCTTGCTCGCGTCGAGCACCCGGCTGATCACGGTCGTGGGCACGCGGCCGTCGAATTCGCCCGTCAACCAGACACCGATTTCGCCGATCTCGTCCGTGATCGTGCACTGCGCGGTCATCAGCCTTGCCCCTCTGCGTCGGAGTGTCGCCGGTATTGGCCCCGGCGACACTCCGACGGCCGAGGAAAACCCTCATGACGTGAAACCCGCGAGATTGCTCCGCTCGGCCTAACGCCTGCCGGTTGCCCGGAACCATGCAGCGGGCCTGAGCGATCTCCGGGGAAACCCCGATGTGCGCGACATCCGGGTGTGCCAGCCTCGACGACGACCATTGTGGACAGTCGGAGAGGAGAGTTCACGCGTAGTGGCCCCAGCAAGGGATGAACAAGTCGAGCAGTGGACGGTGGAGTTGACGGCCCTCAGTGAGCTGTATCGGTCAGCGGAGACCGCGGGCTCGGCGGAGGCGGTGTCACATGCCGGATGGCACACCGGCGCCCGGCTCCGGGCGGGCAGCGCGGACGGGCGGCTGCTCGCCTACAACGATTCGGGCGCCGAGGCGGAGTGCATCTTCCGAGAGGGGGACAGCACGCTGTTCAACATCATGAGCAGAGGGTACGGAAGCGACACCGCCGAGCGCGGATTCGCGGTGTGGAGCAGCAGGCCGGGCGTGCTCGGAGCGATCGACGCGGGGGTGAGCCGCCTGGCGGTCGCCGATGCGGACGGCGCCGTCGTCGAAGCCGACATCGTGGCGCATACCTTCGCCGTGGACGTCGACCTGGGGCCGGTTCCCCGGACGATCGACGAAGTGTTCGCACCGTGGGAGCCACGGGAGCTGACGGTCCGGGTGTATGGCAAGGATGACTCGTTGCGGTACGAAGGCCCGTTGCTGACAACCTGAGAAAATTGGTGAAGGCCCCTTCATCGCGTCTTGCGATGAAGGGGCTCTCACGCGGTTGGTGATCAGCCGTTCGGAGCGGTGATCACCGCGAACTTCGATCCCTGGCTCGCGATCCGCTCGCTGAGATCGGTGGTGATCGTCTCGATCGGCGCGTAGTTGTTCAGCTCACCGGCCTGGCAGGGACCCGAGCGGGACTGCTGGTTGCCGATCAGGATGCCCAGGGCGGTGTGATCGGCCTGGCTGAACAGCGGTCCGCCGCTGTCGCCGGGACGAGCGCACAGGTCGGTGTTGATGCCGACGTCCGTGGAGAGGACACGACCGCAGCGGGTCCCGACCAGGTAGCCCGCGCCCGCGCCGCTGTCGACCGAATCGGGGTAGTTCACCGCGCTCGACGCGCTCCCCGAGGCGCAGACGACCCAGCCTGCCTTGATGTCGGCGAGCTTGCGCGTGCCGGTGATGTACTCGTCGACCGAGGTGGCCTGTGCGCCGCACGGGGTGTCACCGTTGCTGTCCATGCCACCGTTGCGGCAGTACTTGAGCACCCGGTTGCGGCCGGTCTGGCCTTCGAGCCAGTTCGTCGCCGCCGCGTCGTCGACATACGGCAGGGCCGCGTAGTCGTACGGGTACGAACTTTTCTCGATGCCGTGCTGCTGGAGCACGTCGTTGCCGTTGTGCTGGGTCGGCGTGTTGTTGGTCTTCGTTCGCATGCAGTGTCCCGCGGTCAGCACCCAGCCCTTGCCGGGGAAACCGCCGCCGGTGGACCGGAGGTTGAAACCGCTGGTACAGCCACCCCAGGTGCCGTTGTCCCGCTTCATGTCGAGCCGGATGCCGCCGCGCATCGGGCCGTGACCGGTGCAGTAGAGCGGATGACAGAAACCCGGATCCACGTTCGCCGTCGAGAGTGCGTTCGGATTCGCCAGCACGCGCGAGACGACCATGCCGGATTCCGCGGCCGCTGCCTGGCGAGCGGTGTTCACTTCGGCGGTCACGGCGCGCATGGCCGCCTTCTCCTGCGCCACCCAGCCGCGTTCCCACAGCACGACCCGGTTCTCGGACTCACTCACCGCCGGAAGATAGACGGCTTCCGGCCCTGCGCCGACCTTGGTGGCGACGCGTTCCTTCACCGCCGTGAGCTGCCGCAACGAATACTGGACCCGTTGCGTGCGAACGTCGGAACGGGCGGGCATCGCTCGCAGATACGGCTCGGCGGCCGCGGGCTCGGTCATGGCCACGACCAGCTGCCCCTTGTCCTGGTCGAGCCACATGCCGCCGTACTCGGCGCCGCGATCGCGCCGCAGCAGCTCGTCCAGTGCGAGGCCGTCGGTCTGCAATTCCAGACGGCGTATCGCCTCCTGCTCGTCGACCTGGTAGTTCTCGACCAGGTATCGCACCGACTCCCGCATCGAAGCGGGGTCGAGCGTGGTGTGGAACGACTGCACGGTGCCTGCCGACGCCGGGCTGCTCAGTGCCGTGGCCGCTGCCAGCACCGAAACGGCCAGGGCCCCCAGTCTTCTAGCTGTCCGCACGAGATCTCCTCACATGTCGGGACTTCCCGGTAATTCAACCGGAAGACGCCGGACGAATGTGGAGAATTTCCAACTATGCCGGAGCCCCGTGCCGGCGGTGGCCGGCACGGGGCGGCGTTTCGGGCTACAGACTCGGCTCCCGCCGGTGGTTCCCTTGGCGGGCTTTGACGATCCAGGCGCCGAAGAGGGTCAGGAGACCGAAGAACGTCCCTGCCGACGCGCCGATCTCCGGTGTGCTGATCTTGACGACACCGAAGACGATCCCGCCACCGATCGCCAGCAGGAGACACATCCGCAGCGTCGGGGCCCAGCCGGCGAGAATCGTCATCGCCAGGCACAGCCAGCTGTCCCGGGTCTGTTCCTTGCGGTGGCGCCCAGCGCTCCTCAGCAGCGGCCGTGCCGCGCGGAGCATTTCCGCGGAGGTGGCGACCCGCCGTGCCGGCTTTTCGATGTGCTCGATGACGACCTTGACCCGTCGGGGCGGTCCGTCGTCTGGTGTCTTCGCGTTATCAGGCTGTATGGTCACGGCTGTCCTGTCCTTGTTCTAGCGAGCGGGCGAAGGGACAATCCGCGTGGCCTCCTGTGACAGCAGGGGGCCACGCGTGCGTTACCGGTTCTTCACCGGTGCGGCTGAGAACATCTTGGCGAAAGCGCACTGTGACCGTTCAGTCGTACAGCGTGTGTCGCGCTGAACGGTATGCACGCGTCGCTCAACGGTCTGGGTGACGCCGAAAATTACTAAAAGTAGCGGGTGACGCCGAATGGTCCAACGCGGTCGGGATGCCTCCACGGCCCGGCGACTTGCCTTCCCGGTGACGGACCAGATCACCACGCCATCCGATGCAGCACTGATCTTCGCAGGTGGATGCCAAGTAGGTGCCTTTGTACGCGACGACCTGGCACTATGCAAAATGCTGATCGCAAAAGTGCGCCGCGGTCAATTTCAGCCAATTCCGAGCATCCGTGCTCACGTTGGGTTCACTCGATCGGTCCGCTCGCCATCGGTGGTGACCTCGCTCGGCTCACCAACGGGGAGTGACTGCGCTGACCGGGTGGTCCCTACGGCCAGGAACTGTTCGCGGAGGATGTCGCCGTGACCGGCGTGGCGCGCGAAGTCGTCGATCAAGAGCAGGTGAACGAATCACAGGCTGACGTCGCCGACGCGGAGCGGACGTGGCGAGACGGTGGCGACTCGGGGGGCCATCAGCCGAAGCCGGAGTGCCGATGCTCTTCTTGCCGGTTCGAGTACATGAAGGCCCCCATCCTTGCGCCTAGGTACAGGATGGAGGCCTTCATGTACTCGGCAAGGTGCGACGTCGAGTCTCCTCGGATCGAGCCGAGCGCAGGGGGCTTTCGCGCGTAGCCGTTGGCTCGGCACTAACCGCAACCGGAATCGGTAGGCACCTGAGGCACTCAAGATCCGATGGACCGTGCCGACGCGTGCCGTCCCGCCGAACACGTGTGTCGTCCCTCCAGTCCCGCGAAACCGCCATCCGCGCACGCGGCAGAGCCTGTTGACGATGGAGGATCCGGGACACTCGTCGACCCAAATCCTCCATCGTCACCGACCACCCTGCCCACCGCGCGTGCCGCCGGCCTGACCTCGCCCCGCCCGGTCCACAGTGGATCGGACACACCGGCCACGGCGACCGGTTTTCCGTCAGGTAGAACAAGAGGCATGTTGGGTGCAATCGGGTTCGTGCTGGTCATGCTGGGTGTCATCGTCGTGGTGGGCGCGATCAGCCATCGGATCGGCTTGCCGGATCCGGTGCTGCTGACCGTCGTCGGGCTCGTCTACGCCCTGCTCCCCGGGCCGAATCTGCACTTGGAGCCGGAGTTCGTCCTCGACGTGCTCCTTCCGCCGTTGCTGTACAACGCCGCGCTCGGTTCGAGTCTGCTGGCGATCCGCAGCAGGTTGCGCTCGGTCGTCAGTCTCTCGGTCCTGCTGGTGCTGGCGACGGCCTTCGCAGTCGGCGGGCTGCTGACCTGGCTCGTTCCGGTGATTCCGCTCGCGGCCGCCATCGCGCTCGGTGCGGCGGTCGCGCCGCCGGATCCGGTGGCGGCGCTGGCCGTCGGCCGCCGGGTCGGGTTACCCGCGAAGCTGTCGACTCTGATCGAGGGTGAGGGCCTGCTCAACGACGCCACAGCGTTGACGATCTACAAGATGGCGCTCGCCGTCGCGGTCGGCGGCAGCTTCTCGTTCGGTCTCGCGACCGGTGAATTCGCCCTGGCCACGATCGGTGGCCTGCTGGTCGGTGTGGTCGTGGCGTTCCTGGTGCGGTTGTCCCGCCGTGTCCTGGCAGACCCCCTGTCGGCGAACGCGGTCTCGCTGGCGACGCCGTTCACCGCGTACGTGCTCGGCGAGACCATCCACGGTTCGGGCGTTTTGGCCGTCGTGGTGGCCGGGCTGATCGTCGGACATCAGACGCCCCGACTCCAGACGGGAGCGAGCAGGTTGCAGACGGGTGCGGTGTGGAGCCTCGTCAACTACCTGCTCGAAGGGTTCGTCTTCCTGCTCATCGGCCAGCAACTGCCCGCCGTCATCGCCGGGCTCGGCGGCTACCCGGTCAGCTCGGTGGTCTCGACCGCGGTGGTCACCGTGGGCGCGGTCCTGCTGGTCCGGCCGCTGTGGCTGGTGCTGACACAGCTCTTCCCGCGGCGGCTGCACGCCCGGCTCGGCAGCGCGGACGAGACGGGAGAGGCGGCGGAGCGGGCACTGACCGGCAAGGAGATCGCGGGCCTGAGCTGGGCGGGCACCCGAGGGGTGATCACGCTCGCGGCCGCGTTCGCGATTCCGGTCGTGACCGAGGACGGCAGTCCGTTCCCCACGCGCGATCTGTTGCTCTTCTCGGCGTTCCTGGTGGTCTTGGTGACGCTCGTGGGCCAAGGAGTGACTTTCGGGCCGCTTCTGAACCGGCTCGGCCTGCGCGCCGACGTCCAAGACGAGGCCCGGCTGCGCAACCAGGCACGCAGCGCCGCCGTGGACGCGGCGCTCGCCCGGCTGGACCAGCTCGTCGAGGAGGACGACGTGCCGGACGAGGCGGTGGCGGCGCTGCGCAAGAACCTCCAAGGCCGTCAACGACGCTATCGGGCGCGGCTGGCCTACCTCGAGGACAATCCGCTCACGCCACGGGCTCCGGAATACGAGGCGGCCGTCCGCGCCCGGCACAGCATCATCGAGGCTCAACGGGAAGAACTCCTTCGCTGGCGTGACGCCGGCCGTTTGCCGGACGCCAGCCTGCGGATCCTGCAAACCGAACTCGACCATGAGGAGAACGCGCTCATGCCGCCTTCCGGCAATTCGTGAAAATCGATCTACCATGCAGGGGTGGACGAACGACCGATCACCACGGCGCAGCGCAACTTCCGGCGGGTCGCCGAAGAGCTCGAATGCATGGGGACACAGGATCGGTTCACCTACATCTTCCGATCCCGGTTGTGGAGTTCGTCGTCGGTTTCCGGGCCCGGTTCCGAGTCGGTCCAGACACGGGAATTGAGCGACCGGCTGCCTGGCCTCCTCGATCGTTTCGGGGTGCGTACCCTGCTCGATCTCCCGTGCGGCGACTACGGCTGGCTCAGTGAGGTCGACCTCGACCTCGACCGGTACATCGGCGCCGACATCGTCCCCGACCTGATCGAGATGAACGCCGCGCGGTTCCGCGACGATCCGGTCCGCGAGTTCCGGGTGCTCGACCTGACCGGTGACCCGCTGCCGGCGGCCGATCTCGTCCTGTGCCGGGATTGTCTGGTGCACTTGAGTTTCGCCGACATCGAGCGGGCGCTGCGCAACCTCGAGCGAAGTGGCTCCCGGTACTTGCTGACCACGACCTTCACCGAACTGGGCACCAACACCGACATCGCGACGGGCGATTGGCGGCCGCTGAACCTGTGCCGGGCGCCGTTCGGATTCCCGGAGCCGCTGGCCGTGCTGGTCGAAGGGTGCACGGAAGAGGGCGGGGCCTACGCCGACAAGTCGTTGGGGTTGTGGGAGATCGCCGCGATCGTGGACTGAAGGGCCTCATCGGAGCGGGAAGTCGGTTCCGTGTTCCTCCGCCGGGCGCGGGCCGCGGATGCGCCGCTCACCCTCGGCGATGGCCACGTCGTTGATGCTCGCCTCACGACGGCTCATCAGGCCATGCTCGTCGAACTCCCACAATTCGTTGCCGTGGCTGCGCCACCACCGACCGGTCCGGTCGTGCCATTCGTACTGGAACCGGACGGCGATCCGGTCGTCGGTGAACGCCCAGAGGTTCTTGCGCAGCGCGTAGTCGAGTTCCCGTTCCCATTTCGCGGTCAGGAACGCGACGATCTCCTCGCGGCCACGGATGAAGGTGTCCCGGTTCCGCCAGAGGGAGTCGGACGTGTACGCCGACGCCACCCGGCGGGGATCGCGAGTGTTCCAGCCGTCTTCGGCCGCTTGGACCTTCCGCAGTGCCGTGTCCCGCGTGAACGGCGGATAGGGCGGGCGATTTTCCGACACTTTTGGCTCCTTCGATAGAGAACGTGCGTTCTCCAGATTCGAGGCCTACCATAGGGAACGACCGTTCTCGACGTCAAGGGAGCCTCGATGCCGGCCGCCGTCACCGACGAGCAGAACCGCTTGGACCACGAAGCCCTGCTCGACGCGGCCGAGAAACTCTTCTACGAGAACGGCATCCAGGCGGTCGGCATGGACCAGCTCCGCGCCGCGTCCGGCCTCTCGCTGAAGCGGATCTACCGGTTCTTCGCGGCCAAGGACGACCTCGTGGTGGCGATGCTCAAACGTCGTGATCAACGATGGCGGGGCAGCTTGGCCACCTATGTGGAGCGGGTCCAGGATCCCCGCGAACGGGTGCTGTCGATCTTCGATTGGCTTGCCGGATGGTTCGCCGAACCCGGTTTCCGCGGTTGTGCCTGGATCAACGCCCACGGCGAGGTCGGTCCCGGCTCTGCCGCGGTCCTTGCCGAGGTGCGGGCGCACAAACAGGCGTTCCACGAGCAGATCGAGGCCTGGGTGCGGGCCGCGGGGTCGGCGGCGACCGAGCCGGTGTACCTGCTCGCCGAGGGAGCGATCGTGACGGCGGGCATCAACGGCGACCCGGCTCCGGCTCGGCAGGCGCGTGAGGCCGTCGCGGCGTTGCTGGGAAGGCCCTGATCGTCGGTCAGGGCCAGCTGAGCTCGCCGTCGCTGATGACGGGATGTCGTTCGCGATAGCGCGGTTCACGCTCGTGGAGGTGGTTGTCGAGTCCCTCGGCGATCTCCTCGAAGATCTCGGTCACGCTCGCCCAGCCGGACCGGTAGATCCCGTCGCTGGCGTACCACTCCATGAGGCCAGCATGGTGCTCGCCCGACCGCAGGTCGACGCACAGCAGGCCTCCGTCGATGGCCCGGCCGATGGGGAGCAGCGCGGTGCAGAACGGAAATCCGTCCTGACCGGCCTGCTTGCGGTGCGTTCCTCCGGGAGCGCAGCAGCCCGGGTCGGGATACTGCGACTGTCCGGCGTACTCGTCCTCGGCTCGCGCCACCGACAAAGGCAGGTAGCCCTTCGGGATCAGGTATCCGGCTCCGCGGACGTGCTGGTCGTCGACGCCGTCCATGAGGGCCCACCAAGCAAGTAGCTCGGGCGGGAGTTCGAGGCCGACCCGGTTTCGCAGGCGTTCGACGTGCGCGATCGGCGCCGGGGGCCGGATCTCCCGCGCGGTGACGGGCGCGTGTTCGGACAACGAGGCCATGATGCGCCGCCATGTCTCTTCCACTCGATGCCCCCTCGCTCGGCGGACCACTTTAGCGAGCATCGGCCGCCTTGGGTGCGAAAGCAGGTGACTGGAGACGGGTCGGCAGGCCCCACGCTTCCGCCACGCGCTCCGGGGTCAGCACCGAAGCCGGAGCACCTTCGCCGACGAGGCGGCCGTCCCGCAACAGCAGGCAGTGATCGGCCCGCCCCGCCACCTCGAGGTCGTGCGTGACCCGCAGGATCGTCGTACCTTCGGCGAGGGTGGCGCGCAAGGCCTCCTCGATCAGGCCGCGGGCGTGCAGGTCGAGGCCGGCGGACGGCTCGTCGAGCAGCAGCAGTCCGGCTTGCTGGGCCAGCCCCTGCGCCACCAGCGCACGTTGGCGTTGACCGCCGGACAGCGTACCGATCAGCCGGTCCGCGATCGACGTGATCTCCAATCGCTCCAGGCATTCTCCGACGATCCGGCGGTCCATCTTGGACAGTCGTCGCCAATGACCACGGTGCGCCCAGCGCCCCATCGTGACGGTGGCGCGCACAGTGATCGGCAGTGATCGTGACACCTCGCTCTGCTGGGTCACGTAGGCGACACGCCCCGGATCCCGGCGGGTCACCGAGCCGGTGGTCGGCGGCAAGACGCCCGCGACGAGGTTGAGCAGCGACGACTTGCCCGCGCCGTTCGCGCCGGCGATCGCGGTGAGCCGTGCCGAGGGCACCTGAGCCGTGATCCCGCGCAGTACCTCGCGGGGCCCGTAGTGCGCGTGCGCGCGGTCGATCCTGAGTGCCGTCGTGTCCGGGGTCATCCCACCCTCTTCCAGATAATGACAATCATTACCACTATAGTGTGACGCGTGGAGTGGTTGCTGATCCCCTTCGAGGTGTCGTTCGTGCAGCGTGCGCTGGTGGCGGGAGTGCTCGTTTCGGCGGTGTGCGCCGTCGTGGGCACCTGGGTGGTGTTGCGCGGCATGGCCTTCATCGGCGACGCGATGTCGCACGGCATGTTGCCCGGCGTGGCCATCGCCTCGCTGACCGGCGTCAACCTGCTGATCGGCGCCGCGCTCAGTGCCGGGGTGATGGCGCTCGGCGTCACGGCGCTCGGGCGTTCGCGGCGGCTGTCCGAGGACACCACCATCGGGCTGCTCTTCGTCGGCATGCTCGCGGGCGGCGTGATCATCGTGTCGCACTCGCGGTCGTTCGCGGTGGATCTCACCGGATTCCTGTTCGGTGACGTGCTCGCCGTCGGCTCCGGCGACCTGGTCGGCCTGGTGATCACCCTGCTCGTCGTGGGGGTGGTGGCACTGGCGGGGCACCGCTCGTTCACGGCGCTCACCTTCGATGTCCGCAAGGCGCACACGCTGGGGCTTCGGCCACGCCTGGCCAACGCGGTGCTGCTCGGGCTGGTCACCCTGACGATCGTCGCGTCGTTCCGCGTGGTGGGGACGCTGCTGGTGTTCGGCTTGCTGATCGCGCCTGCCGCGGCGGCACTCTTCTGGTCGCGGCGCATCACCACGATCATGCTCATCGCGGCGTTGCTCGGTGCCGCCGCCACGGTCGGCGGCCTGCTCGTGTCCTGGCATGGGGGCACCGCGGCGGGCGCGACCATCGCCGCCGGCGCGGTCCTCCTGTTCTTCCTTTCCGCGTTCCTGTCCTTCGTACGACAGCGATTCCGTTCCCTGACCCCGGAGATCGAGTGCTCACGATGAAACTGAAAGCAGTGACGGCGGTCGTCGCGGCGCTGGCCCTGGTGGCGTGCGGCGCGGAACAGCCGAAGGAGGTGGCCGCGGAAGTCCCGCACGGTTACGTCGAAGGCGCCGAAGAAGCGGCCGAGGCGCAGTCACGGCTGATCGTCGCCGACACCGGCACCGGTGCCGTCCGCGTCGTGGACCTCATCACCGAGGAGGTGCACGAGGTCGGGCGAGTCGAGGGCGTGCGGGCCGTGACCGGTGACGGCCGCTTCGGCTACCTGACCGCTCGCGACGGCACGATCCGGGTGATCGACAGCGGTTCCTGGATGGTCGACCACGGTGACCATGTCCACTACTACCGGGCGAAGGCCAGGGATGTCGGCGTGGCACCCGGCAAACAGCTTTCGTCGGCCTACAGCGATCCCGCCGTTTCCGCTCTGTCCTACTCGGACGGTACGACGACGTTGCTCGACCGAGCCGCGCTCGACAAAGGATCCGTGGCCGAACTGGGAAAGATCACGCGCGAACCGCACACCGGGATCGCGATCCCCTACGGCGAGCACATCATCGCCACGGTGGCCGACGCCGGCAAGCCGCTCGCTCGCGGAGTGCGCGTCCATGACCGTCAGGGCAAAGCCGTGGCGGAGATCGCTCAGCCGTGTCCTGACCTGCAAGGACAGGCGGTGACCCGGCGCGGTGTCGTCTTTGGTTGCGCGGACGGCGCTTTGCTCGTGACCGAAAAGGACGGCGCGTTCGCCGGGGTGAAGATCCCGTACCCGCGCAGTGTCACCGCGGCGGAACGCGCCACCGCCTTCTTCCACCGGCCGGGTGGCTCCACGCTCGCGGCGCGGGCGGGGGAGTCCGCCGTGTGGTCGCTGGACGTCGCCCGCCGCGGCTGGCAGTACGTGATGACCGGACCGGTCGCCGCGGTGAACGCGGTCGGCGAGGGCGGTCCGCTGCTGGTGCTGTCCCGCGACGGAAAGCTGCGCTCCTTCGACGGCACCGGGAAGGAACAGGCGGCGATCCCGCTCCTGCCCCCGGAAGCGACCACCGCCGAGGCCCCCACGATCCAGGTCGATACGACCCGCGCCTATCTGAACAACCCGCTTTCGTCCGAGGTGTACGAGATCGACTACAACGACAACCTCCGTCGCGCCAGGACCTTGAAGGTCGGTGGCAAGGCGGGTCACATCGTGGAGACCGGCCGATGAGGCGGCGGGCGCTGGCCCTGTTCGTGGTGGCGCTGCTGGCGGCGGCCGGCTGCTCCGGCAGTGGTGGAGGCGGCAGGTCGGTCGTCGTCACGACGAACATCCTCGGTGACATCACCCGCGCCGTCGTCGGCGATCAGGCCGAAGTGACCGTGTTGATGAAGCCGAACGCCGATCCGCATTCGTTCGGTATCTCCGCGCAGCAGGCGGCCCAGGTCGAACGCGCCGGTCTCCTCGTCTACAACGGACTCGGTCTCGAAGAAGGCATGCTGCGCACCGTCCGCACGGCCGAGCAAAACGGTGTGCCGTCGCTGCCCGCCGGAGAGCGGGTGAACCCGATCAGCTACGCAGACAACAAGCCGGACCCCCATTTCTGGACGGATCCGGCACGGGTGCGCGACACCGTCAAGGCGATCGCCGACGAGGTCGTGGCCCATGTCGACGGGGTCGACGAGACGGTGATCCGCGCCAACGCCGAACGCTATCGCGGCGAAATCGAGGCGCTCGACTCCATGATGGCCGAGAAGTTCGGCGGGATCCCGCGAGAACGCCGGAAGCTCGTCACGAATCACCACGTGTTCGGGTACCTGGCCCAGCGGTTCGGGTTCGACGTCGTCGGCGCGGTGATCCCCGGCGGGACCACGCTCGCTTCTCCCAGTTCCTCGGATCTGAAGGCACTCGCCGACACCGTCCGCGCGGCGGGGGTTCCGGTGATCTTCGCCGATTCCTCGCAACCGGACCGGCTCGCGCGGGTGCTGGCCGAGCAGGCCGGGCTGCACGTCCAGGTGGCCCCGTTGTTCTCGGAATCGCTCAGTGAACCAGGCCAGGGCGCGGCCACCTATCTGGAGATGATGCGCGCCAACACCGAATCGATCACCACCGGTTTGACCCGTTCCTGATCGGAACAGACGAAAGGCACAGTGAAATGGCACGCAAGACCCGATATCTCGCGCTGATGGCGACGGCGGCGAGCACGCTCGCACTCGCCGCCTGCGGGACCGAACAGCCGCCGGCGGAGGCCGGGAAAGACCCGGCTCCGGCTCCGGCACCGGTCGTCGCCGATCCAGTGGCCGTCACCTATGACGGCGGCATCGTCCTGCTCGACGGGAAGACCTTGAAGGAGGCCAAGAACCTTCCGCTGGAGGGCTTCAACCGGCTCAACCCCGCCGGGAACGACCGGCACCTCCTGGTCTCGACGTCCACCGGGTTCCGGGTCCTGGACGCCGTCGGTGCCGTGCTGACGGACAACGAGGTGAAGGCGGCCAAGCCGGGACACGTCGTCCGGCACGCGGGCAGGACGGTGCTGTTCGCCGACGGAACCGGCGAGGTGACGGTCTTCGACCCGAAGACGATCGGTACCGCGGCCCTGCCCGCGCCGAAGCACAAGACGCCGGAAGCGCATCATGGCGTGGCCGTCGAACTCGCGAACGGTGAGCTGCTCACCACCGTGGGGAACGCGGACAAGCGGTCCGGAATCGTGGTGCTGGACAAGGACAAGAAGGAGATCGCGCGCAACGAGCAGTGCCCCGGCGTGCACGGTGAAGCCGCCGCGCGTGGCGAAGCGGTCGTGGTCGGCTGCCAGACCGGCGCGCTGATCTACCGCAACGGCGTCATCACCAAGGTGACCAGCCCGGATCCCTACGGGCGCATCGGGAACCAGGCGGGCTCGGACGTCTCCCCGATCACCTTGGGCGATTACAAGGTCGACGAAGCGGCCGAACTCGAACGCCCGACCCGGATTTCCTTGATCGACACCGAGAAGGCCACGCTCAAGCACGTCGACATCGGGACGAGCTACACCTTCCGGTCGCTGGCCCGTGGCCCGCAGGGTGAGGCGCTGGTGCTGGGCACCGACGGTCAGATCCACGTGATCGAACCGGTGAGCGGTGCGGTGACGCGGAAGATCCCCGTCCTCGGTACCTGGCAGGAACCGATCGAGTGGCAGCAGCCGCGCCCGGCGATCTTCGTCCGGGGCGGGACCGCCTACGTCACCGATCCCGGCAAGAAGGAGATCCACTCGATCGATCTCGCCTCCGGAGCGAAGACCGCGACCGGCACCGTTCCGGGAACGCCGAACGAGGTGAGCGGCGTCCTCGGGCACTGACCTCGAGCCTGTGCCGTGACGGCCTCCTCGAGGGACCTATTGAGGTAAACGTGTGCGTAGGTCGAAGTCTTGAATGGTCTGATCGCACAGGGACTTCGGAGCGGGCCTCGGCGCCCGGTTTGAGCGCTTCGCGCAGCCTCGCGTACTTCGGCAGGGGTGAGGTCGGGTGTCGCCGGCTGCGCCGGTGTGCCTGAGCCGGACGTGACGACCGTGAGGTACATGAAGGCCCCCTTCCTTGCGCCTAGCGCAAGGAAGGGGGCCTTCATGTACCCCCGGAGGGAATGCGCGGCGGCGGCCTGGCGGGCACAAGGGCCCAGCGGCGGGCCGGGTGGGATTTCACGGCGCTTTCGGTCAGGTGGAGCCACTCGCCGATGGCCTGGTTGGCAGGCCGTCGGCGACCAGGGCCGACACTTCGGTCTCACGCGGCGTCAGTGCGGCCGAGGCATCCGCGTCCGGTTCATCAGCCGGTCGGCGTGGGCGAGGCGAGGGTGGTTCGTCCGGCGGCGGTGCGCGTGGCGGCCGTCAGGTCATCGGGGGGCGCGTCCGGCGTCATACGTAAAAGGATCTCGCGGATTCCGGAGAACAAGAAAATTCGTTCCTCGACGCGGCCGCTCTTTCGAATTTCGAAGCAGCTCGGAATACGTCGTTCTTCCGGTTCGATTCCATCGAACTCCGCTGTTCGCAGCTATAACGTTGCGCGCTGTCATCGGGTTATGACCTGCGAAAAGGCGTCGTCCGGTCTTTGGTACTTACGGAGGTACCCGTTCAAAGTTTCTCGCACTACTTTCCATTCTTGTCGGCCCGAACGCGCAGGACTGAGCCACCGCCGTGGGCTGATTGTCCGAATTCGAACCCGGCCGCCGCGGCGATCACTAAGGAAACTGGTGAATTCTTCTCCGGACCTGGAACTCAGCTTGAACCTGCCTTTGCAGAAGACGCGCAACGAAGGGCCGGTCATACGAAAATACGGTGGATCCTCGCTGGCCACGCCGGGAATGGTGAGCGACGTGGCCGCCGAAGTGGCCGCGATCGCCGAAGCGGGGAACCAGGTGGTCCTGGTCGTGTCGGCCATGGGGGACAGCACCGACAGGCTGATCGCCTTGGCGGGGGAGTTCGCCGAGTCCCCGGATCCACGGGAGCTCGACCAGTTGATGGCGACCGGCGAACAGGTCTCCGCGTCGGTGCTCGCCATGGCGCTGGCCGAGCGCGGGGTCCGGGCCGTGTCGTTGTCCGGTGACCAAGCGGGGATCGAGGTGGCCGGCGAACCCGGGGCCGGGACCATCGCGCGGGTCGACACCGGCAAGATCCTCACGCGGCTGCGTGACTCGCAGGTCGTCGTGGTCGCCGGTTTCCAGGGGCGGAACGCCGACGGCGAACTGCTGACCATGGGCAGAGGTGGTTCCGACACCACCGCGGTGGCGCTCGCGGCCGCGCTCGGCGGTGCCGAATGCGAGATCCGCACCGACGTCCACGGCGTTCGCACGGCCGACCCCCGGATCGTCCCGGACACGCGTCCCGTCCGGACGATCTCCTACGACGCCATGGTGGAACTCGCCGAACTCGGGGCCCGCGTGCTGCATCCCAGATCCGTGGAGCTCGCGCGGCGACATGGGGTGGCGGTGCGGGTGACGCATTCCTCGGAGACCGGTCCCTCCACCGTCGTCACGGCGGGGGAATCGTCGCTGGAAGGCACTCCGCGGGTCATCGGCATCGCACACGAACGCGATGTGCGGTTGGTCAGGGTCGAGGTCTCCGCCGACGGTCCGGATCACTACGCCCGCGTGCTCACCCTGCTCGCGAGATGCGGGGTGAGACCGGACAACCTGAGCTGGCCCGATCCCGGCGAACTCCGCTTCATCGTCCGGGGTTCCGAGCCACCCCGCCTGCCGATCGCCGAACTCGCGACGGAGCTGGACGCCCGCTCCTCGGTTCGGGACGAGCTCGGCTCGGTCTCCGTGGTCGGCACCGCGCTGCTCGACCCACCCGGGTTCCTGCCCCGGTTGCTGCGGGTCCTCGCCGACCACCGGGTCACGGTGCCGGCGCTGACGACGTCGCAGTCGCGTCTCACCGCGGTGATCCCCGCCGAAGCCGTCGACACCACGGTCCGCGCCCTGCACGACTCGTTCGGCTTGGCCGAGGACGGGACATGAGCCCGTACGGACAACCGTCGGGTTTGTTCACCACCGATGGCCTGGTCCTGACCTGCGACGGCCACGAACAGCGGATTCGATGGCGGGTCGGCGACCGGCTCGAGCAGTTGTACGAGCGGCTCTGCGACCGGCTGCGCGCCGAGGATCTCGGAGATCGCCTCGCGGTGGACGCAGGGGACACGAAGCTCACCTTCACCGGACTGGACGAGCGGGCCAATCGACTCGCTCGCCACTTGCGGGCGCGTGGGGTGCGGCCCGGCGACCGGATCGGGTTGCTGTTCGACGAACCGGTTCATCCCTACGTGGCGATGCTGGCCGTGCTCAAGGTCAACGCGGCGTATGTGCCGTTGGACGCGGGTTTCCCGGACGACCGCCTGGCGTACATCGTCCGCGACGCCGGTGTCCGGCTGGTGGTGTCGCTCTCCGGTCTGCGCGACCGGTTCGAACCCGGCAGCGTCGAGCTGGTCTGCCTCGACGAGGACGCGGACCGGATCGCCACCCTCCCGGGTGAACGACTCAGCGCGGCCGAGAAGGGCACTCCGGCGGACGAACTCTGTTACGTCGTCTACACGTCCGGCTCGACCGGGCGGCCGAAGGGTGTGACGATCGACCACGCCTCGATCTGCAATTTCGTCAGCGTCGCCGCCGACGTGTACGGCATCCGGGGCACCGACCGGATGTACCAGGGCATGACGATCGCGTTCGACTTCTCGGTCGAGGAGATCTGGGTGCCGTTGCTGTGCGGCGCGACGCTCGTGCCCAAGCCCGGCGGTGCGGCGCTCGTCGGCCACGATCTCCTCGAATTCCTGCGGGAGCACCGGATCACCGCGCTGGCCTGCGTTCCGACCCTGCTGGCCAGCCTCGACGAAGATCTGCCACGGCTCCGTTTCCTCCTGGTGTCCGGAGAAGCCTGCCCCGAAGACCTCGTGCGCCGCTGGTACCGAGCGGACAGACGGTTCCTCAACGTCTACGGCCCGACCGAGGCCACGGTCACCGCGACGTGGTCGGTACTGCGCCCGGACCGGCCGGTGACCATCGGGGTGCCCCTGCCCACCTATTCGGTCGTCATCCTCGATCCGGCCGAGCCGAGGGCGCTGGCCGCGGGTGAGCTGGGGGAGATCGGCATCGCCGGGATCGGTCTCGCCGGGGGATACCTGAACCGTCCCGACCTCACCGAGCGGGCGTTCATCCCGGACTTCCTCGGCATCGGATCCAACCCCTCCCACCGCATCTACCGCACCGGCGACCTCGGCCGGATCACCCCGGACGGGGAGATCGAGTACCACGGGCGGGCCGATACCCAAGTGAAGATCCGCGGTTACCGCGTCGAGCTCACCGAGATCGAATCGGTCCTGCTCCGGATTCCCGGGATCGCCCAGGCGGTGGTCGAAACCCACCATCCGGACATCGGAACGACCGAACTGGTCGCCTACTACAGCCTGCGGCACGACGGGTCGGACATCGATCCCGCAGAACTTCGCCGTCGCCTGGCGGAACTGCTGCCGGGCTACATGGTGCCCGCCTATCTGGAACGACTAGACCACATCCCGCTGACACCGGCGGGCAAAGCCGACCGCAAGAACCTTCCGGCGCCCAGCAGCCCGCGAAGATCCGCGAGCGATGTCGGCTACGTGGCACCGGCCACCGAGACGGAACTCCATCTGGCGGAGGCGTGGGAACGGGTCCTCGGGATCGAGCGCATCTCGGCGACGGGACATTTCTTCGACGATTACGGCGCCGACTCCCTGCTGCTGGCGAAGTTCTGCGCGCTGGTGCGGGAACGCGGCGACGTCGCGCCGTTGTCGGCGAAGGACGTGTACCTCAATCCCACCGTTCGCGATCTCGCGGAATCGGTTCCCACCTCGGCCCAGGGCACGGTCGCCCGCGCCGAAGAGCCGCGCCGGGCGTCCACGGCGTCATATGTCCTCTGTGGAGTGTTTCAGCTCCTGGCCTTCCTCGCCTACGCCGCCGGCTCCGGCTGGCTCCTGGACACGGGATTCACCTGGCTCGCCGCCGCGACCGGACTCGTCGTCGGTTACGCGCGGGCTGTCGGTCTTGGGCTCGCCGTGTTCGTTGTTCTCTCCGTGGTGCCGGTCCTGGCGAAGTGGGCGCTCGTCGGACGGTGGAAGCCGGGAGAGTTCCCGCTGTGGGGGCCCGGGTATCTGCGCTTCTGGACGGTCAAGACGCTCATCAGGTTCAGTCCGCTGATGTTGTTCACCGGCACGCCGTTGTACTCCTGGTACCTGCGGGCACTCGGTGCGGACATCGGCAAGGGTGCCGTGATCCTTTCCCGGAATCCGCCGATCTGCACCGATCTGCTCAGCGTCGGCGACGGGGCGGTCATCCGGAAGGACGCCTACTTCTCGTGCTATCGCGCGAGAACGGGCAGGATCCAGACCGGCCGGGTCACCCTGGGCGATCACGCCTTCGTCGGTGAGATGACCGTGCTCGACATCGCCACGACACTGGGCGACAACGCACAACTGGGTCACTCGTCGTCCTTGACCGCCGGACAGTCCGTCCCCGAGGGTGAGAGCTGGCACGGGTCGCCGGCCCGTCCGTCCACCGTGGACTACCGTGCACTGCCGACCGGCCCACCCGGCAGGTTCAGACCTTTCGTCTTCAGCGCCTTCAGTCTGCTGCTCCTCTTGCTGGTGACGCTTCCCGTGACGCTGGGCGGCGCGGACGTGCTCACCGAGCGACTGTTCACGAAGACGGTGGACTTCACGAGCTGGACCTTCTATCGCGGCCAGATCGCCTACTCGGCGCTGGTGTATTTCGGGGCACTGTTCGCCGGGCTGGCCGTCGTCCTCACGATTCCGCGTCTGCTCGGCCTGTTCCTCCGGCCGGACCGGGTCTACCCGCTCTACGGGAGGCATTTCGCGATCCAGCGGATGATCGCGCGGCTGACCAACCTGCGTGCGTTCACCTACCTGTTCGGCGACAGCAGCTACATCGTGCACTACCTGCGCGCGCTGGGGTACGACCTGTCGAAGGTCCAGCAGACCGGATCCAACTTCGGGGTCGAGGTCAAGCACGAGACGCCGTTCCTCAGCACGGTCGGCACCGGGACGATGGTCTCGGACGGCCTTTCGCTGCTCAACGCGGACTTCTCCGCCTCGTCGTTCCGGCTGCGGAGGACCGCCGTCGCACCTCAGGCTTTCCTGGGCAACGAGATCGCCTACCCCCCGGACGCGCGGATCGGCCGGAACTGTCTGCTGGCCACCAAAGTTCTCGTCCCATTGGACGGGCCGATCAGGGAGAACGTCGGTCTGCTCGGGTCACCCGCGTTCGAGATCCCCCGGACCGTCCGCCGTGACACCGCGTTCGACCATCTCGGCACCGGGGACGCCCTGCGCCGGGGTCTGCGAGCGAAGAACCGGCACAACACCGTCACGCTTTTCGTGTATCTACTGGTGCATTGGCTCCACCTACTCGGAGTCCTGCTGATCGGCGCGGCGGCCGGGGTCCTGCACGAGCGGTTCGGTCCACTCGCCATCGGTGCCGGAATCGTGGCGACGCTGATGTTCTCGGTCTCGTTCCTCATGCTCGCGGAACTCGGTGTGCAGGGCTTCCGGAAGATGCGGCCGCGATTCTGCTCGATCTACGATCCGGCCTTCTGGCGGCACGAACGGTTCTGGAAGCTCAGCCCCGCCCGCTACCTCGCGTTGTTCGACGGGACACCGGTCAGACCCTTTCTGCTGCGCTGCCTCGGCGTCCGGATCGGACACCGTGTCTTCGACGACGGATGCGCGATCCCGGAGCGGTCGTTGGTGAGCATCGGCGACGACTGCGTGCTCAACCTGCACACCGTCGTCCAAGGACATTCGCTCGAAGACGGCTTGTTCAAGTCCGACTACATCACCATCGGCGCGGGGTGCACGATCAGCACCGGTGCGTTCGTCCACTATGGAGTGACGATGGCGGAGGGGGTGATCGCCGAGGCCGACGCGTTCTTGATGAAGGGCACGGCGGCCCCGGCACGAACCCGCTGGCACGCCAATCCGGCGGTCGAACTCGACCCGGCGGAAGAGATCACCGCGGTAAGGAGACTGCCATGACGCACACCCCCACGGCGAGGCAGACGCCTCACGTCGAGGGCACCTTGCCCGGTCCGCGCTCGGCCGAGTTCCTCGAACACCAGCGACAGTGGGAATCCAGCGCGCGGGCGTACCCGCGCCACCTGCCGATCGCGATCGCGGGCGGACAGGGCAGCTATCTGCGGGACATGGACGGGAACGTCTTCCTCGACTTCCTGGCGGGCGCGGGTGTGCTGTCTCTCGGCCACAACCATCCCGAACTGGTGCACGCGGCCACCGAACAACTGCACGTGCTCACCCACGGCCTGGACTTCCCGACGCCGGCCAAACGGGACTTCGTCGACGCCCAGCTGTCCATGCTGCCCGCCGAACTGCGTTCGCGGATGCGGATGCACTTCTGCGGTCCCGGTGGGGCCAATGCCGTGGACGCCGCGATCAAGCTCTGCAAGACCGCGACCGGACGAGGCGACCTGGTCTCGTTCCAGGGCGGTTTCCACGGCTCGAGTCACGCGGCGATGGCGTTGACCGGCCTCGTCGCCCAGAAACGGCCGATCGCCAACGGCGTTCCCGGTGTGCACTTCTTCCCGTACTCCTATTGCGCCCGGTGCCCGGTGGGCCTTTCGCCGGACACCTGCGAAACCAACTGCGTGGGCTTGCTGGAGCGGTCCCTGCGCGATCCCAACGGCGGGATTCCCCTTCCCGCCGCGGTGATCCTCGAAATGGTGCAGGGCGAAGGCGGGATCATCCCGGCGGACCGCGACTTCGTGCGGCGTATCCGCGCGCTGACCACGGAGCTGGACATCCCGCTCGTCGTCGACGAGGTGCAGACCGGCTGCGGCCGCACCGGAACGTGGTTCGCGTTCGAGCACTACGACATCGAACCCGACGTGATCATCGCCTCGAAGGCTCTGAGCGGAATGGGACTGCCGGTGGCGGTGATCTTCTACGACCAGCGGCTCGACGGCTGGGCACCGGGCGCGCATACGGGCACCTTCCGGGGGAACCAGGCCGCGTTCGCCGCCGGGACCGCGGCCGTCCGGATCGTCCGGCGGGACGACGTGCTGGGCAATGTCCGGAGCCGAGGGCGGCAGCTCGAACTACGTCTCAGCGCCCTGTGCGGTCACCCGTGGGTCTGTGAGGTTCGAGGCCTTGGCCTGATGCAGGGGATCGAACTCGCCGATCCGCGCGACGGCCGCCCGGCAGGCGGCTACGCGCGCGCCGTGCAGGCGTACGCGCTGCGGCAAGGACTGATCGTCGAACTCGGCGGCCGCGAAGACGGCGTGATCCGGCTGATGCCCCCGCTCACCGTGACCGCCGAGGAGATCGACCTCGCCTGCGACATCCTCATCGAGGCGATCGAGCGCTGCGGTCCGGTGTCCCCGGTGTCACCTCAGGGACCCTATTGAGAGGCAAGGGCCAAGAGGGCCTTGGATACTTATACGCCTGAGGTACATGAAGGCCCCCTTCCTTGCGCTAGGCGCAAGGAAGGGGCCTTCATGTACCAACTACGGCGGCGGCATAGCGGGCACTGGAGTCGACGAGACAATCGGTGCGGCAGGGTTCGCACAAGACACGTTTGCCCTATCCCTCACTGCCCGCGGGCAGACGACAGGCGTGTCCAGATGGACGACACGCGTGATCGGGTGGACGACACGGGGGCAGGATCCGGCCTGCTTGGTATTATCATACCGGCGGTGTTAGGGTGCCGGTATAATAATACCACCGGCCACGCGAGGACCCCATGATCGAACTGAAGACGCCCGCCGAGATCGACCGCATGCACGTGACCGGGCGTTTCGTCGCCGAGGTGCTCACCGAGGTCGGCAGGCTCGCCGACGTCGGCGTCAACCTGATGGACCTGGAACACCACGTACGCGGCATGATCCGGCGACGCGGGGCGGAGTCGTGCTACTGGGACTACGCGCCGTCCTTCGGCAAGGGGCCGTTCCGCAACGTCGTCTGCCTGGCGGTCAACGACGCCGTCCTGCACGGCCTGCCCCACGACTACACGCTGCGCGACGGGGACGTGCTCACCGCGGATCTGGCGGTGAAGATCGACGGTTGGGCGGCCGACTCGGCGCGCACGGTCATCGTCGGGACGCCCGCCGAAGAGGACCTGCGGATCATCCGCGCCACCGAAGAGGCGCTGGAGGCGGCGATCGAAGTGGCGCGTCCCGGCAACCGTCTGGGTGACATCTCCGCGGCCATCTGGGCGGTCGCCCGCGACTACGGCTATCCGGTGAACACCGAGTTCGGCGGCCACGGCATCGGCCGCACCATGCACGAGGAACTCCACATCCCCAACAAGGGCAAAGCGGGCCGCGGCCTGAAGCTCAGGCCGGGGCTGACCGTCGCGCTCGAGCCCTGGTTCGCCCGCACGACCGACAAGATCATCTTCGACGACGACGGCTGGACCATCCGTTCCGCCGACGGCTCACGCACGGCCCACTCCGAGCACACGGTGGCCATCACCGAAGACGCCCCCTTGGTGCTCACCCGGCGCGAGCACGAGGCCTCCGTCACCCCTTTGTCCACAAAGGACTCTCAACGCGCCGAGTGATCTTCGGCACGCCCTTTGCCTTTTCGGACAGCGTCGAGGTGCACAACAGGCGGCGTCGCGATCATTTCGTTCCTCGCCACCCGAGCGTGGATACGCTCGTCCATGCCCAGTGCGGCAACCGGGCGACCACTCCTGCGAGGAAGGAAATCCTGCCACCGTGCGAAAGAGTCTCAAGAGGCTTTCGGTCGTCGGCGCGGCCGCCCTCGGCCTGCTCGTCGCGATTCCCGCCAGCCCCGCCTTCGCCATCGGCGAGGTCGCCTGTGGTGACAGGGACGACTTCCTGAAACTGGACATCTCGTTCGGAAACGGGATGGGTACCAACCGGTGCTTCGCCAACGGCGGCGTCACGGGCACGAACATCGGTGGCGTCTACAACATCTTCTCGGGCAACAACAAGGCGACCGTCAACTACGAACGGAACGGCCGGTACGAGTCGACCACTCTCGGATACCGGCAGGGGGTCGGCTTTCCCGGGACCGTTCGGGTGTACGAGGTGCGCATCTGGTGACGCTCGTCTGAACCGGTGTCGGCCGCGGCCGTTCCGGCTCATGCTTGAATCAAGCCATGAGCAATCCGTTGGTCGCGCCGGTCAAGGACTCGACGACGGCGGTGTCGGGCGTGCCGTTGCTGGAGGGCGCGCTCGACCTGAAGTCGGCGATCGAGAGCGGTGACTGGGCTTCGGTCGCCATGGGCGCGGTGGGCACCGCGCTGGACGCGCTGACGGCCGTGATGGATCCGTTCGGCGCGGTTTTCGCCGCCGGCGTGGGCTGGTTGATCGAGCACGTGGGCCCGTTGAAGGAGGCCCTCAACGCGCTCGCCGGCAACGCGGACGAGATCGCGGCACAGGCGGAGACCTGGACGAACATCGCCAAGGAACTCGGGACCGTTTCGGTCGAGCTGGTGGATCTGGTCGACAAGGACCTCGGTAGCTGGACGGGAGAAGCGGCCGACGCGTACCGCAAACAGGCCCAGAACACCTCCACGCTGATCGAAAGCGCGCAGAAGGGGAGCGAAGGCGCGGGCAGCGGGGTGAAGACGGCGGGGGAAGTCGTCGCCGCGGTCCGGACGCTGGTCCGGGACATCATCGCCGAACTCATCGGACACCTGATCTCGTGGGCGCTGCAGGTGGTGTTCACGCTCGGCATCGGCTTGGCGTGGGTGGTGCCGCAGGTGGTGGCGGCGGTGGCGAAGACCGCGTCGAAGATCGCCGGCCTCACCACGAAGCTGGTGAAGGCGCTCAAGGGCCTGGTCCCGCTGTTGAAGAAGGCGGACGACCTGTTCGCCGACGCCGGGAAGGCGTTGAAGAACCTCAAGGGCGGGACGGTCAAGCCGTCCGGCAAGCCCAAGGACCTCAACGTCGAAGCACCCGGGCCGAAGCCCAAACCAAGAGCCGAGGACGACGGCACCAGTCCTTCCGGTGACCACACCGGCCCGTCCGGCGACAAGGGCGGCTCCGGCGGGGACAGGGGTGGTCCGGGCGGCGGGGACAAGAACGGCAACACCGGTCCGACGGGGGACAACGTCACCCCCTCGGGGGCAGGCGGCAGCCGTGGTGGCGGAAGCAACGGGAGCCCGCCCCCGGCCCGCACCGACCCGCCGCCCAAGCAGACCGCGCCCGACGAGATGAACCTCTGCGGCGACCCGATCGACATCGCCACCGGCGAGGTCGTGATGGTGCAGGACGATCTGTCACTGGCCGGACCGCTGCCGATCCGGATCCGCCGCACGCACATGTCGAGCTATCGGGCGGGCACCGGCTTCGGCCGCTCCTGGGCGTCGACCGCCGATCTGCGGCTGGAGCTCACCGCCGACCACGCCCGGTTCTTTTCCGACGACGGCACGGCCCCGGCGTTCCCGTTGCCAGAGCCGGGGCGGCCGACGGAATCACCGGCCGGACCTTCGCGAGCACTGCTCGTGGACGAGATGGGCACCTACCGGCTGGAGACGTGGGATTCCGGGATCACCTTGTACTTCGCCCCGGTCCCGGGCGCGCCGTCGCGAGTGCTGCCGCTGACCGCGTTCGAACTCGGCGAGGACGGGCCTCGGATCGAGGTCGACCACGACGTCGACGGCGCGGGTGTGCGCTGGCGGCATTCCGATGGACGGGTGCTGGAGATCGACCGTTCCCGCGGCCGGATCCAAGCCCTGCGGATGACCGATCCGGTGCGGGACCAGAACGTCGTCGTCATGCGCTACGGCTACGACGACGCGGGCAACCTCACCGAGGTGACCAACTCCTCCGGCCGGGCCCTGCGGTTCGGCTACGACCCGGACGGCCGGCTGGCAGAATGGCAGGACCGCAACGGGATCTGGTACCGCTACGTCTACGACGCGGCCGGACGTTGTGTGCGCACGGTCGGGGACCGCGGGTTCCTCGACTGCACTTTCGAATACGAGCCCAGGCGAACGCGCTACACGGATTCTCTCGGCCACGTCACGGTCTTCGAACTCGACGCCGCGCATCACGTGGTGCGTGAGACGGATCCGCTCGGCGCGACCACCGTCTTCACCTGGGACGAGCGGGACCGGATGCGGTCGAAGACCGATCCGCTCGGCCGGACCACCCGGTTCACCTACAACGCCGAGGGCGAGATCTCGAAGGTCACCCGGCCCGACGGCAGTGTCGTGCTGGTGAACCGGTCCGACGACGGCGCGGTCGACGGACTGGTGGCCGACGAAGGCGACCACACCCGCTATCGGGCCTACCCGGACGGCATGGGGCCGGACCCGCGGCAGGATCCGGTCGGCGTTTCCGGCTCGATCAATCTCGAGACCGGCCCGGGTGCCGACGACACCGGGACCGAGGACCACGACCTGTTCGGCAGGCCGCGTTCGGTCCCGCACGGCAGGGGGCGGGCCCGGATCGGCTGGACCGTGGAGGGGCTGCGGGCCTGGCGGGTCGGTTCGCTGAGCGAGCGGCAGAGCTGGCGCTACGACAGCGAAGGCAACGAGATCGAGCACGTCGACCCGGCGGGGCGCGCGACCCGCCGCGAGTATGGCCCATTCGACATGCTGACCGCGGAGATCGATCCGGCGGGCGGGCGGACCCAGTACGCCTATGACACCGAGCTGCGGCCGGTCGTGGTGACCAACCCCAACGGGTTGGCCTGGACTTACGAATACGATCCCGCCGGCCGTCTTATCCGGCAGACCGATTTCGACGGCCGGGCGCACACCTACGCCTACGACGCGGCCGGGCAGCTCGTCCGGTCCGTCGACCCAGCCGGGCGAGTCACGGAGTACGGCTACGACCTGATCGGCAACCTGGTCCGGATCCGCACCGACGGCACGGAGACCAACTACGCCTACGACGTGGTGGGCGAACTGGTCCGTGCGGACGACGGCGAGTCCGTGGTGGAGTTCGAACGGGACGACAACGGCCGGATGGTGCGTACGGTCACCGATGGGCTGGAAGTGGTCTTCGCGTACGACTCCGCGGAAGGGACCATCAGTCGTCGAACCCCTTCCGGCGCGACCAGTGTGTGGTCCTTCGACAAGGAGGAGCGGCCGAGCGCGCTGTCGACCGGGGAGCACGTCGTCGACTACGTCTACGACGCCGAAGGCCGTCCGATCGAGCGGCGTGTGGACCGGGGCGCCCGGCTGCGGCAGCAGTTCGACGCCGACGACCGGATCATCGGCCAGACCCTCACCGACGCGGCGGGCACCGTGCTGCGGCACCGCGAGTTCGCCAGGTCCGCCGACGGCGACCTCACCGCGATCCGCGACGCCGCGGGCGGTGAATCCTTCGGACGCGACGCGGCCGGGCGGATCACCACCCACCTGGTCGACACCGTGCGCGAGGACATCGCCTACGACCGGGCGGGCAAGGTCGTGCGGTGGGCCACCACGAACGTCGCGTACCCCGAGGCCGGGCCGCGCACCTACGACCGCAACACGATCACGGGCGCCGGAGCGGTCCGCTACGAGCACGACGGGAGCGGACGGCGTACCGCCCGGCGCGAAGGCGACCGGATCTGGCGGTACGAATGGGACGCGCGCAACCGGTTGACCGGTCTCACCACGCCGGACGGCCGCCGCTGGCGGTACCGCTACGACCCGCTCGGCCGTCGCACGGTGAAGGAATTGCTCGCCCCGGACGGCCGGGTCGCCGAGCGGACGCGCTTCGTCTGGGACGGCAACTCGCTGATCGAGCAGGCGCACACCGGCCCGGCGGGTGTCACCGTGACCACCTGGGAACGGCGGCCGGACACCGAGGAACCCGTCACCCAGACCGAACACGGCAACACGCCTGCCCGGTTCCGCGCTTTCGTGAACGACACCATCGGTACCCCGACCGACCTGCTCGACCCGCTCGGCACCCCGAGCTGGAGCGGCCGCTGGACGCTGTGGGGCATGCCGTTGACCGGGTTCCCGGGTACGCCGCTGCGGTTCCCCGGCCAGTACCTCGACGCGGAAAGCGGGCTGCACTACAACCTGCACCGCTACTTCGACCCGGCCACCGCTCGATACCTCAGCCAGGATCCGCTCGGCCTCCCCGCCGGGCCCGATCCGGCCGGTTACCCGCACGACCCGACCTCGGGCTCGGATCCACTCGGCCTGGTGTGGTGCCCCAAGAAACGCAAGCACGTCGACGGCCCGGACACCAGCGGGGCCGGGCACAACGCGGGCAACACCGGTGGCAGCGCGAAACGTCCGCGTACCGAGAACGACAACGCCAACCGCGGCGGCCGCACCAAGAACCAGGCGGGCACCACCGAAGAGGTCCGGGCCACCTACGACAAGAACTCCACCCGCGGGAAGGACTTCGTCAACACGCCGGACCCCAAGCAGGTCACCGACGTGGACGCGTTGAACAAGAACGCGATCATCCGCAACAAGACGGACCAGAACGGGGAGGTGTACGGGGAGAACAACCTGAGCGACAAGCTGGTGGAAACCCTGGAGAACACCCCGAAGAGGAATCCCAAGCCGGGCGAGAGCCCGTTCCTGAGCGCCGACGAGAAGTGGATCCGCGGTCACCTCGAGAACGGTGACATGGGCGGGCCGGGCACCGCGGACAACATGATCCCGCTGACCCACACCGCGAACATGAACTACAAGAAGCTCGAATCGAGCCTGCAGACCTACGTCGACCTCAAGAACGCCCTGGCGAACCGGGACGCCTCCGACATCGGCATCGACTTCCGGGTCAAGCCCAGCGACGAGGTGAAGTTCCCCCAATCGCCCAACGACTTCGAACGCGGCATCCGCACCCACATCGAGATCAACACCCAGTACACCGGGATCACCCCGGACATCGCCAAACGGCTGATGGACAGCAAGATGGACGTCCCGTTGCCGGATCTGCCCCCGCTGGGGACCGAGTTCGACACCATCAGCGGCAAGTTCACCAAACCCGACGGCACCGAGTGGATCAAGAACCCGAAGGGCCATGACCTGAGTCAGTACCTGTGACCGCGAGGGCGAAGCCGCGTCCCTGGGGAAGATTCGAGGGAAATCTCCGAATACGGCGCGTCACCACGACGCGGCCGTTAGAGTGAATGGTCGCTGTAGTCGTCACCCTTGAGGAGCAGTAGGCCATGATCGCCGAAAGCGTGAACCAGCAGAGCGTGACCTTCCCGCAGGAAGCCACGCCGATCTTCGACCTGGTCGCGAAGATGGTGTCGCGCACGCAGACGGAAGACGAGCACGACCTCGGCCGTGAAACCGGTCTGGCGACCACCGCGTAGCTCCCCGCGAAGAGAAGTCGATCAGGCGGCGTGTCCGCGTGGAGGCGGAGTTCAGCGATCTTCAGCCGGGCGTCGGACAAGTCCTGCGAGGCAGGGCGCTCACGTGGATCATGAAGGGCAGTCCTACCGCCGGAGTACCGAAGGGGTCGTGATGGCCAAGCCCACCGTCGCCGAGCAGTTCGTCCAAATCCTGGTGCAGGCCGGGGTGGAACGGATCTACGGCGTGGTCGGGGACAGCCTCAACCCCGTCGTCGACGCGATCCGCCGCACTCCGGGCATCGAGTGGGTGCACGTACGGAACGAGGAGGCGGGCGCGTTCGCCGCGGCCGCCGAGGCCCAGCTGACCGGAAAGCTCGCGGTGTGCGCCGGCAGCTGCGGTCCCGGCAACACGCATCTGGTGCAGGGCCTTTACGACGCGCACCGCACCGGTGCCCCGGTCCTCGCGCTCGCCTCGCACATCCCGTCCGCCCAGATCGGGACCGGGTTCTTCCAGGAGACCCATCCCGAACGGCTGTTCGTCGATTGCAGTGGCTACTGCGAGCAGATCAGCCGTCCCGCTCAGCTGCCCAGGGTGTTGCGTATCGCCATGCAGCACGCGTTGTCCCGCGGCGAGGTGTCGGTGCTGGTGCTGCCCGGCGACGTCGCGCACCTCGAGGCCGCGGCGCCCACCGGGAGCGGGGTGCCGGTCACCGAACACGGCACGGTCGTGCCGCCCGAGCCCCAGGTGGCGCGGCTCGCCGAGTTGATCAACGAGGCCGAGACCGTCACGGTGTTCGCCGGTGCCGGGGTGCGCGGCGCGCACGCCGAGGTGATGGAACTGGCCGCGACCGTCCAGGCGCCGGTCGGCCACAGCCTGCGCGGCAAGGAATGGATCCAGTACGACAATCCCTACGACGTCGGAATGAGCGGACTGCTCGGCTACGGCGCCTGCTACCGGGCCATGCACGATGCCGATCCGCTGCTCCTGCTGGGCACCGACTTCCCTTACGACTCCTTTCTTCCTCAGGCCCGGACGGTGCAGGTCGACCACGACGCGACCCGGCTCGGCCGCCGTACCCCGCTCGAATCGGCGGTACACGGTGACGTGCGGGAGACCTTGCGAGCCGTACAGCCGCTCCTGCGGCGCAAGACCGATCGGACGTTCCTGGATCGCATGCTGCGTGAGCACTGCAAGACCCTGGAAAAGGTCGTCGACGCCTACACTCGCGACGTCGAACGGCACATTCCCATCCACCCGGAGTTCGCCGCGGACCTGCTGGACGAACTGGCCGCGGACGACGCGATCTTCACGGTGGACACCGGCATGTGCAACGTGTGGGCCGCCCGGTACCTCACTCCGAACGGGCGCCGCCGGGTCATCGGATCGTTCCTGCACGGCACCATGGCCAACGCGCTGCCGCACGCCATCGGCGCACAGTTCGCCTATCCGGGACGCCAGGTCGTGTCGATGTCCGGCGACGGCGGACTCGGCATGCTGCTCGGCGAACTGCTCACCGTGGCCTTGCACGACCTTCCGATCAAGATCGTGACGTTCAACAACTCCTCGCTGGGCATGGTGAAGCTGGAGATGCTGGTCGACGGCCTGCCCGATCACCAGACCGACCACCGCCCGGTCGACTTCGCCGCCATCGCCGGCGGTGCCGGCCTGCGAGCCGAACGGGTGACCGACCCGACCCGGCTGCGAGCGGCCCTCGAGGAAGCGCTGAGTCACGACGGCCCCGCGCTGGTGGACGTCGTGACCGACCCGAACGCGTTGTCCGTCCCACCGCACATCACCGCCGGTCAGCTCGGTGGATTCGCGTTGGCCGCGAGCAAGGTCGTCCTCGAAGGCGGTGTCGGCCGGATGATCGATCTCGCCCGTGCCAACCTGCGCAACATCCCTCGGCCCTGAGCGGAGACCGCGACCTCGGCGCAGCGAGCGAAAAGTGCTGCGCAGATCGACGATCCACGCGTCCGGGTTCTCCCACGGTCCGAAATGGCCACCCTTCCGGTGGACGTTCACCTGGCGGACGTCGGCGTAGAAGTGACCGGCCCCTTTCTTGAACGTGGCGATGCGCTGGTCGCGGTCGTGGGCTCCCGGCGGTGCGGCGTCACCGAGGTGGAAGGTGAATCCCGTCGGGGCCTCGACCGCCGGGGTCAGGTCGTGCGACGGCTGCCACGGATGGCGATTGGCGTTCTTGTAGACGCGAATCGAAGAGCCGATGGCCTGGTTGACCCAATAGATCGTCGCGTTGGTGAGGATGTGGTCCATCGGGTAGGCGTCCTCGAACACCCCGTTCCGATCACTCCACTTCTTCCATCGCTTCAGGATCCAGGCGAGCAGCCCGATCGGGGAATCGTTGAGGCCGTGCGTGATCGTCTGGCCGTCGAGCATGTGCACCGCGACATGGGACACGTAGGTGTGCACGAAGTCGACCATGTCGGCGCGCGGCCCGGGAAGCAGCCGGTCGATCGGCGCGCCGCCGGTCAGGTCCCAGTGGCGGTCGCCCTGGAAGATGTTCAGCGGCATCTCGTTGCCGAGGTGGAGACCGTGCAGCGAACCGGCGTACTTGTGGCCGAGTTGGGCTCCGACCAGCGCACCGTAGTCGGCGGCGCCGACCCCGAAGCGGCGGTGGCCGAGCACGTCGGTCATCAGCGTGTGGAACCGGTCGGCCATGCTGACGAAGTTCTCCTTGCCGTTCGTCAGCGGGGTGGAGAACGCGAATCCCGGCAGCGAGGGGACGACGACGTCGAAAGCGTCCGCCGGGTCGCCGCCGTACGCGCCCGGATCGGCGAGCGGACGGATGACCTTGCTCCAGTCCCAGAAGGTCCACGGCCAGCCGTGCATGAGCAGCAGCGGAATCGGCGCGGGGCCTTTGCCCGGCTCGCGGATGAAATGCACGGGGGTGCCGCCGATGTCCGCACGATGATGCGAATAGCTGTTCAGCCGCGCTTCGACGGCCCGCCAGTCGAAACCGTCGGCCCAGTATTCGACGATCGGCTTGAGGTAGGCGGTACTCAGGCCGAAGACCTCGTCTTCGTTGTCGAGATCGGGTGCGAATCGGGTCGCTTTCAGCCGTGACCGGAGGTCGTCGAGGACGTCCTGCTCGACGTCGACGACGAACGGTTCGAGAGTCATGATCGGTTCTCCTCGGGAGTGTAGGTCCAGTCCAGGCGGAGTTGGGTGCTGCGGAGTCCGGCGATGAGCCAGCGGCCGCCCACTCGGGTGAAGCCCACCCGGTAGTGGCCGTAGCCATGCATTCCGGTGGGGCCGTCCCCCGGCGTTCGCCGGCAGGGTTCGGGAGGTCTTGTGCTCACGAAGAAGGGCGCCGCGACGCGGCGGCGGATCATCGAAGCCGCGGCGGAGGAGATCCGCGAGCACGGCGTGGGAGCGGCGACCCTCGACGACATCTGCCGTCGTAGCGGCACGGGCAAGAGCCAGCTCTTCCACTACTTTCCGGAGGGCAAGGATCAACTGCTGATCGCCGTGGCGGAATGGGAGGCCGGGCAGGTGATCGAGGATCAGCAGCCGTACCTCGGACGGCCGACCTCGTGGGAATCGTGGCGAGAGTGGCGTGACGTCGTGATCGAGCGATACCGGCGCCAAGGGGTGCACTGTCCGCTCGGGGTGCTGATCACCGAGATCGGCAGGCACGGACCGGCCGCGCAGGCGATCACCAGACAGCTTCTGGAGCGGTGGCAACGTCAGGTACAGGCGGGCATCGAGGAGATGCGGGACGGTGGGTCGATCAGCCGCGACGTCGACCCGACCCGCGCTTCGGCCGCGTTGATCGAGGCGATCCAGGGCGGGGTGACGATCCTGATGTCCACCGGATCCGCGGATCACCTCGAGGCCGCACTGGATCTGTACTTGGCCTACTTGAGCGACGGCGCACTCGTTCGCGGGTGAATAACGCATTGGACGTAACACGGAGCCGTCCGGGGTCGCCGTAATTTTCGAAACTGCGACAGAAATACCTCGGCCGGGTGCGCATGTCGTAGCGCCCCTTCCTCGATGCCCGGTGGTCGAAGTCGGACCGGCCGGACGAGTGTGGGTTTCGCTTCAGGAGCACATCGCCGGTCTGCGGACTTTCCCGGTGCCGAGGTGATCTCTGAGCGACGTCAGGACCGGACGGTGCCCATCCCGCGCCACAGCAAGTCGAGGA
The DNA here is from genome assembly GCF_029369745.1 of Amycolatopsis sp. QT-25. Lineage (NCBI taxonomy): Bacteria > Bacillati > Actinomycetota > Actinomycetes > Pseudonocardiales > Pseudonocardiaceae > Amycolatopsis > Amycolatopsis sp. QT-25. Next base: position 4,267,677 of record NZ_CP120210.1, on the reverse strand, counting down.
GGCTCGCGACGTCGCGCCGCCACTCACCCTTCGGGTCGAGGTACAGCAGGCCGCCCAGCCCACGCAGGACGGTCTCGGGCTTCAGGTCCGGGCGGACGGTGCCGGCGTCGACATTCGCCTGCAACAGCTTGAACACCGCGCCGACCATGGCCTCGTAGGCCCCCGCGGGCAGCTCGCCGCGCGAGGCCGTGGCGGCACGAAAGGCTTCGGCGAGGCCGCGTTTGGTCATCATGTAATGCGCCAGGTGATCGGTGGTCCACGTCCGGAAAGCCTGCTCTGGCGAGTATTTCTCGAGCAGGCTCGGCACGATGTCGACGAGCTGGCGTACTTCGCGCTGGTAGACCGCCAGGATGAGGGCTTCCGGGGTGGGGAAGTGCCGGTACACCGTGCCGACACCGACCTCGGCCTGTTTCGCGATGGCGTTGAACGACACTTCGCCCGAGCAGGCCAGTGACTTCGCCGCGGCGGCGAGGATGCGCTCGTGGTTGCGCCGGGTGTCCGCGCGCCGGGGATTGACCGATCCCGTCGTCATCTTCCCTCCCGTCCGCCGGTGCCGTTCCGGTGAATGTAGCCGAGGAACCCGGGTGACCTGGAGCGACTCCAGGGGGAAACATCGACATTGCCAAGCGGATTGTAATCCGCTAACTTGAAAATTGAAGCGGATGAATATCCGGTTCGGTTCGCGAACAGCCTCCCACCACCTCAACCTACGCCGTCGGGCCCGTGCCCGGACGATCTGCGGAAAGAGATCCAGTGGACATCTCACTCGAAGTCAACGGCAGGACGGAACACCTGAGTCTCGAACCCGGGGTGACCCTGCTGGACGCGCTGCGGGAGCGGCTCGCCGTCACCGGCCCGAAGAAAGGCTGTGACAGAGGGCAGTGCGGCGCCTGCACGGTGCACGTCGGCGGACGGCCGGTGCTGTCCTGCCTCACCTTGGCCGCCACCGTGAAGCAGCCGGTGACCACGGTCGAAGGACTGTCCACAGAGGATCGGTTGCATCCGGTCCAGCAGGCGTTCGTCGACCGCGACGCCCTCCAGTGCGGATTCTGCACCTCCGGGCAGATCATGTCGGCCGTCGCCGCCGTCGAACAGGACGTCGAGGACGTCCGTGAGTTCATGTCCGGCAACCTCTGCCGGTGCGCGGCGTACCCGAACATCATCGCGGCGGTCGAGCAGGCGAGGAGGGCCGATGCGTCCCTTTGAGCTGCTCGCGCCCGAGACCGTCGAGGCGGCGGTCTCTTCACCCGGCACCTTCCTGGCGGGCGGGACCACGCTCGTCGACCTGATGAAACTCAACGTCCTGACGCCACCGCAGGTCCTGGACATCAACGCGGTGCCGCTGCGGGGTATCGACACCGCCGACGGGCTCAGGATCGGTGCGCTGGAGCGGATGGGCGACATCGCCGCACACCCCGGGGTGTATCCGGCGATCTCACGGGCACTGCTGCTCAGCGCGTCCCAGCAGATCCGGAACATGGCCAGCATCGGGGGGAACCTGATGCAGCGCACCCGCTGCTCGTACTTCCGGGACGTCGCCATGCCGTGCAACCGGCGGATACCCGGCAGCGGCTGTCCGGCGATCTCGGGTGCCAACCGGATGCACGCGGTGCTGGGCACGAGCGATTCGTGCGTGGCGACCCACGCCAGCGACGTGGCGGTCGCCCTGGTCGCCCTCGACGCGCGACTCCGGCTGGTCAGCACGACCGGGACCCGTGTTGTCGAACTGGCTTCTTTCCACCGGCAGCCGGGTGACACCCCCGAGGTGGAGACCGACCTCCAGCCCGGCGAGCTGATCGCCGAAGTCGTGGTTCCGCGACTGGACTGGGCGTCGAACTCCACCTACGTCAAGGTGCGCGACAGGCAGTCCTACGAGTTCGCGCTGTGCTCGGCCGCGGTCGCGCTGCGGGTCGAGGACTCGCGGATCGTCGACGCCAGGGTCGCGGCCGGTGGCGTGGCGACGGTGCCTTGGCGGCTGCCCGCGGTCGAGGCCGCCTTGCGCGGCGCGCCCGCGACGGTCTCGGCCTTCGAAGATGCCGCGGCGCTGGCCGCCGAGGGCGCGCGCCCGCTGTCCGGGAACGGATTCAAGACGTCGTTGTTGCGGCGGACCATCGTCCGCGCACTGCTCGAACTGACCGAGGGGAGCCGCTGATGACCAGCCGGGTGGACGGGCCGCTGAAAGTCACCGGCCGGGCCGAATACGGGGCGGATCACACCTTCCCCGGGCTGGTCCACGGGTACGTCGTGCTCAGCACGATCGCGCACGGTGAGATCGAGGCGATGGACGTCACGGCGGCGAAGGGCGCTCCGGGCGTGATCGATGTGTACACGCCGTTCGACCCGCTGGAACTGGACACCCCGGCTACACCGTTCATGGGTGAGACCTGGGTTCCTTTGCAGGACAAGGAAGTCACCTACTACGGCCAGCCGATCGGCTTCGTGGTGGCCGAAACCTATGAGCAGGCGCGCGACGCGGCGATGCTCGTCGAGGTCTCCTACCTGACGAGGCCCGCTCTGACTTCGTTGGAGGACGGCCTGGCTTCGGCGGAAGACGCGCCACCCGGGAGGGACGGTGGACCAGCCACCCTCGCCGTTCTCGCTCCCGGGGTCGAGTCCATCGAGGACGCGCTCGCCGCGAGCCCGGTGGTCGTCGAAGCCACCTACACCACCGCGCCCCAGAACCACGCCGCGTTGGAGCCGCACTCCGCGGTCGCGGTGTGGGTGCCCGATGGCCTGACGATCCACAGCGGCAACCAGGCAGCCAACCTTCAAGCGGCGGAGCTGGCGATGGCACTGGGCACAGAGCCGTCCGAGGTGCACGCGGTGAATCCGTTCGTGGGCGGGGCGTTCGGCGGCAAGGGCCGCACCTCGATCCCGGCGTTCCTGGCCGCGGCGGCGGCCAGGGTGCTCGGACGGCCGGTGAAAGCCGTGCTCAGCCGGGAACAGGTTTTCACCGCGACCGCGGGCCGTGCCGCGACGGTGCAGAAGATCGCCCTCGGCGCGGAACACGACGGTACGCTCACCGCCCTGCGCCACGACTCGTGGTGCAGCACACCGCTGGACCGGTCGTTCGTCGAGCCGACGTCGCACGGCACCTCCCGCGAGTGGTACGCCACTCGGAACCTGGCCATCAGCCAGAAAATCGTGCCGCTGAACCTCCCGCCGACCACCTTCATGCGGGCACCGGGCGAGGCACCCGGGTCTTTCGCGCTGGAGAGCGCGATCGACGAACTCGCGGTCTCGTTGGGCATGGACCCGATCGAGCTGCGTCAGCGAAACAACTCGACCGCTCCACCCGGTAAGGATCTGCAATGGTCGAGCAAGCATCTCGACGAATGCTTCCGCATCGGCGCCACGCGGTTCGGCTGGGTGGATCGCGCGCCTCGAGGACGGGCCGACGGAGACTGGCTCGTGGGCATGGGAACGGCGACGGCCATGTTTCCCGCCTTGCGCTTCCCGGCGACGGTCGAGGTCACCTTGCTGCCCGACGACACGGCCGTCGTCGCGACCAGCGGAGCGGACCCGGGAACAGGCCTGCTGACCGTGCTTTCCCTGGTGGGTGGCGAATCGCTGGACATCTCGCCGGATCGGGTGACGCCGCGGCTCGGTGATTCGAAGCTGCCGCCCGGGGGCATGTCCGGCGGCTCGACGGCCACCGCGAGCGCGGGAACGGCCATCATGATCGCCGCCGCCAAGGCGATCGACGAACTGCTGGCGCTGGCCTCGGCGCCGGGCGCGCCGTTCGACGGCATGGACGTGTCCTATGCGGACGGCCGCGTGCTGGCCGGAGACCGGACGATGACCTTCGGCGAGCTGTTGGGGGCACTGAAGCGTCCCTCGCTGTCGGTGACCGGTTCCTCGGCGCCCGGCGAAGAGGTGACAAAACATTCGTTCAGCTCGTTCGGCGCCCAGTTCTGCGAAGTCCGCGTGCACAAGTGGACACGGGAGATCCGGGTGTCCCGCATGCTCGGCGTATTCGACTCCGGCCGGATCGTCAATCCGGTGGCGGCGCGAAGCCAGATCATCGGGGGCATGATCTGGGGTGTTTCGGCCGCTCTGCACGAGGGTCTGGAGGTCGAGGACAACGGACGCTTCGCCAACGGTGACCTCGCGAGCTATCTGATCCCGGTGAACGCGGACATCCCCGAGGTCGACGTCCACTTCGTCGAGTACCCGGACACGCTGCACAACTCGGTCGGCGCGAAAGGGCTGGGCGAGATCGGCATCGTCGGCATGGCGGCGGCGGTCGCGAACGCCGTCCACAACGCCACCGGCATCCGGGTCCGGCACATTCCCATCCTGCTCGAGGATCTCCTCGACGAGTCCTAGGCGAGCGTGGGGATTCGGGACACGTGCGGTCCCGGATCTCCACGCTCGGGCTTGCCGCACGGCAGCTTCGGCAAGGGCATCTCGGGTTACGACCTGATTCACAACTGGCCGAAACGAGCGGATTCGCGCCGCCGGGAAGCCCGCGTGCTCCGCGAGCGTGAAGGTCGCTGATACCGCATGTTCACGTTGCCCGCCCGAGGCATGCTCGAGTCAGCAGGCCGGCCATCGTCCAGTCCTGCATCACCACTCCGACGCTCTTGGAAACCGTATGGCCGGATCGCCTCGGAATTCCGCCGAAATGGGCAGCCGGATCGTTCGGGCCACGACGAACCCGCCGTACCTGGGGGCGTGCCCGCGTGGCTCGGCGCAGAGCAATCGCCGCAGTTCATCGACTTCGGGATCGGCCGCGGCCCGCTTTTCGGCGACCGTCGCCTCGGCTGGTTCACCGCGTCGATCCAGCCGGTGGCTGGGTCGACGACGAGTCCCGCCGAGACCCCGCGCGGGAGTGGTGGAACATCGGGTTCCCAGCCGGTTTCGTGATGGACGACGCCGAACAGATGGCGGTGCTCGTCGACGTCCACACAAGACGATCTAACGCGGGCTCTGGGCCGTGACGCGGGCATCGTCGAGGACCAGCGGCCACCACTCGGCGGCGCCGGTGCGGCCATGTCCCGGATCGACACCGATGAACACGCGCCCTCCGACCCGGACGCGAACGTGGCGGGCGTGCCAATCGACCGTCGTGCGTTGCCGGATCCGTCCGGCGCACCGCCAGGTCCGGTCGGTGAACCGCACGACCGTGGAGTGCCCCTGGAGCTGGCCGAAAGGGACGACGCCGGGGTAGGCCATCCAGGGTTCGTGCAGCGCCGCGCCCGATTCGGCCCACAGGGGACCGGCCCTGCCGTCGCGGCCGCTTTCACCCCACTCCCAGATCAAGTCCGGGCGCTCGTTGAGCGACTCAGCGGCCTCGGTCGCCGAGGGTGGTTCTCCCAGACGTTGCCAAGAGGCGAGCGTCAGACACCCCTCCATAATACCGCAATTATTCGAACACGCGTTCGTAATTTTAAGCAATAATGTATCTGGCACGTTTACCACTGGCGGGTGATTGGGTCGCAAACGACGATTGCTCAAAGCAAGTAGATGACTAGATGTATTGGCCTGGAGTTTGGGAATGCGGGGGGCCGAGTGCGGTGTAGCCGCAGTGGTGATTGTAGGTGTGCAGTCAGCCGGGGTAGGCGTTGCGGCGTTCGGAGTGGCAGGGGCGGTGTAGGCCCATTCCTCGAGAAGGGTGCGGTTGAGCCGCTCGACTTTGCCGTTGATCTAGGACCGGTACGGGCGGGTGCGTTTGGCTGACCTCGGCGTTGGCGAGTGTCGCGTCAGAGGCGGGTTTTGCAGCAGGACCCGTTGTCGGTCAGCACTCGCCGGACAGCGATTCCATTGACGGTGGGAAAACCCGAGCTCGTCGCCAGAGCGCGACCGCGGTGCTTCCGGTCATCCCCTTGGACCAGATCACCGAGCGAAGAGCCTCCGGGCAGCCGGTGCAGATGTCGCGATCCACACCGAACCCGGAGGCCGGCCTCGAAGCAAGCTCGTCCGACTACGCGTCGACCCGTTCGTGACGTCTCAGGTCACTACACCTGAGCGCGACCCTGCCCGCCGCACCGAACCGTCAGTGAGCGCCCTCCCGATGACGGCTGTAAGGCTTCGCGTCCAGCAGCGTGACACTCACGGCTCCGCCGCTGGGTACGCGATATTCCCGCCGGTCGCCCGGTTTCGCGCCGTGCAGTGCGCGGCCCAGTGGGGAATCGGGGGAGTAGACCTCGATGTCGCCGTGTCCCGCCTCGTCACGAGTGCCGAGCAGGAAGGTCTCGGTGTCGCCGTCGTCGTACTCGACGGTGAGTACCATGCCGGGCTCGGCGATCCCGTCGTCGGGAGGGTCCTGTCCGACGACGGCGCCGCGCAGCATGTCTTCGATCTGCCGGATCCGTGCCTGCCGGTGGAGGTGGTGGGCGATCTCGTCGTCGCCGTACCGGTCGTCGGTGCCGGGGCGCCGCAACGTGGCGAGCTCGCGTACCAGGCGCGCGTGTGCTTCCGGGGTGAGCCAAGGGCCTGGCGAGGTGAGCAACGGGCCTGGCGAGACGATGGTCATGGTGATGATCGCCTTTCGATCGTCACGTCCGTGAGGGCCGGGCGCGGAAAGGACCCGGCCCCCACAGACCTTCGGGTGAGTCCCGCGTCGGTCAGCGGGTCTCTGGCTTGCGGTGCCGCCGCTGGAAGGCCCCGGCGTCGGTGGCGAACCCGATCGCGGCCTTCAGCAGAAGATCCTTCTCGGTGCGCAGCAGGGCGTTCTCGGCGCGGAGCCGGTCCACTTCGGACTGTTCGGTGGGTGGGATTTCATGGTCTGGTGGCATCGTCATCCGAAATCAGCGAAGGGGATCGAAGGGGCGCAGGGCCTCGGGCTGCTTGCCGGTGGTGATGTGCTCGGCCAGGAGGCGTCCGGTGATCGGGCCGTGGGTCAGTCCCCACATCCCGTGCCCGCCCGCGACGTAGAGCCCGGGCGTGCTCGTCGCGCCGATCACGTGCCGCCCGTCGGTGGTGACCGGGCGGGAGCCGACCCATTCGTCGGTGCGCCGGTCCCAGTCCAGGCCGGTCAGGAACGGCCGCGCCGAGGCGATGATCGCGTCGATCCGGGCCGGATCCAGTGGTGCGTCCGGTTTCCGGAATTCCATCGTCCCGGCCACGCGGAGGCCGCCCTGGTAGGGGGTGCACGCCACGCGGATGCCCGGCAGGTAGAGCGGCCCGGGTACCGGACGGTCGGTCGGCACGGTGAAGGAGTAGCCGCGTCCGGCGCGCACGGGGACCTTGACTCCCCACTTCCTGCCGAGCTCTCCCAGCCAGGCCCCGGTCGCGAGCACGACCGCGTTGGCGTTCACCGACTGACCCGTCTTCGAGCGCACGCTCAGCGCGTGGCGGTGCGCGCGCAGGGACGCGACCTCGAACCGGTGACGGATCGTGCCGCCCCGGCCGACCACCGCCCGTGCCAGCGACTCCACGAACCGGCCCGGGTCCACGTAGCGCTGCCCGTCGATCCGGACACCGGCGCCGAGCCTGGCCGTGGCTTGGGGAAACCGCGCGGCGAGGTCGGCCGCGGTGAGCCGGGTGCAGGAGATGTCCTGTCCGGCCTCCCCGAGGTGCCGCAGTTCGGTGATCAGTCCCGCGGCCTGGTCGGCGGTCTCGAACGCGGCCGTGATCGTCGCTTCTGTGGTCGGCGCGTCCACCCCGTTCGCGGTGAGGACGTCGAAGGCCTCCAGGCATTCCGCGTTCAGCGGTGAGTTCGCCTCGACGGCGCGAGTCCACGAGCGGCCGGTGCAGTTGGCGGCGAAGCGGGTGAGGAACGACCACAGCCGCGGATCCGGAGACGGCGGAACGTGCAGCGGGGCTTGCCGGTCGAGCAGCGTCCGCAGTCCGTAGCGAAGCACGCCGGGTTCGTTGAGAGGGATCGCGAGTCCGGGGGAGAGCCAGCCGGCGTTACCCCACGACGCGCCCGCCGCGATGCCTTCGCGATCCAGCACCGTGACACCGACGCCGCGCTCCTGCAGGAACCACGCGGTCGACAGGCCGGCCACGCCGGCGCCGATCACGATCGCCGAACGCGGGACGCCGTCGATCCGGTCGAGATCGCCCATGAATTCCTCCGCTGCACGAGTGGTGCTGTCGCGGTCAGGATGGCTCGGAAACGGGCCGCGGCGATTGTCCGGATCCGACAAACCGGGCGGGTGGTTTTGGTCGGAACGGTCAAGGAGGGGGTTCGGACACGGCGAGCTCGATGATCATCGCCAGCCGTTTCGCGGGCTGGTCGAGCCGGAGTTCGGTCACCTCGGCCATCTTCCGCAGCCGGTAGCGGATCGTGTTGGGGTGCACGCCGAGTCGCTCGGCGGCTTCGGCGAGGTCGCCTTGTGCCTCGAGCCAGGCTCGCAACGTGGCGACGTAGCTGGTGGCGTTCGCGTTGTCGTGTCGTCGCAACTCGGTGATCGGGCCGCGGGCCGGGGCCCGGCCGGACGCGGCGGCGGCTCGCAGCCGTTGCACCAGGATGTCGTCCCAGGCCTCGTCGTAGGCGATCGCGGACCTCGTGGCGGGCCGGACGTCGTGCAGCGCGAGACACTCGTCGGCTTCCCGCCTGCTGGCAGGCAACTCCGCCGACGTCGCGCCCGCCCCGATGCCGGCGAGCATCGTCACCTGGCGGGGCAGTGCCGCACGGATCGAAGCTACCCACGCCCTGGCCGCCTCGACGTCGTCGCCGGGCAGGACGGTGTAGACGGTGTTGCTGAACAGGGTGCTGCGCCCCGGCCGTGACCAGCCGAAACCGGTGGTCGCCCGCTCGAACGCGAGCAGGAGCGCGGCGTGACGCTCGTCGCCGATGTGGGCCTGGAGCGCGATCACGCGGAATCGGCCGGGAGGCAGGCCGAGCCTGCTGAGCACGGCCGCCGCGTCCGGTGTGCCCTCCACCAGCCGGATCACCAGATCGGATTCGACCTGCCGCTCCAGGTCCGCGCTCGCCCGGGAACGCAGCAGGTGCAGGCCGACCGTGCGCGAGCTGTCCCGCAGGATTACACGCCGGGCGTCGGTCAGCGGCCGGTCGCATTCCACCCAGATCGAGCCCAGCGCCTCCCGGCCCGCGCGGACCGCGACGACCATGCGCCCGGTCAGCCCGTGCTCGGGATCGGCTTCGACGAACAACGGCTCGTCGGACTCGGCGAGATGGCGGAACACGCCGCGCCGCTCGAACAGCTCGCGGACCGGCTCCGGGACCTTCCTGCCCAGGATCGTCTCCAGCCGTGCCCGGTCGGCCTGATGCTGACGGCTGGAGTAGGCCAGGACGCGGGAAAGCCGGTCTTCGATGGTCACCGCGCTGCCGAGCGCGTCGGCGAGGCTGTCGGCCAGCGCGAACAAGTCGGTCGGCCCGCGACCGGACTCGGTCTCGCGGCCTTCGAGCACGAGCCCGTAGACGACGCCGGCGAGCTGCCCCCAGGACACGTCCGGCTCGACCAGCAGCACCGCGACACCGCCGCGTTCCGCACGTTCGGCCACCTCCGGGTCCGGCTGCGCTGATCCGCGGACCAGGACGACCGAAGCCTGTGCCGCGGCGGCGAGGTCGACGGCCGTCGTGACGGAGTCCGTGCCGACGGCGAGATACACGTCCCCACGCAGGTCGCGAGGGTCGGCGGCGTCGTGCATCACCACGTCGCGCAACGCCGCCTCGCGCGGTACGGGGCAACACCACAACCGCGCCCCGTAGCCACCCAGGACGTTCACGAGCCGATCCAGCGTCACCATGGCCGCGACCTTGCCACCGAATGATGCCGAATACCGGGTGGCCACCCGTTGACTGTGAGTTCGAGAACCTTCTACACTCCAATCGTTAGGAAACTTACTTAACGAATGTCAGGACGACTCCGGCCGACACGACGCCGCCCACCGCCGGTACTCGCCGACTCCGCAACGTCGAGGAGTTCGCATGCAACGGAGAACACCCCTGGCCGGTGTCGCGGTGGCGACCCTGGTCCTGCTGGGGCAGACGCTGATCTCTTCCGGTACCGCCGCGCAAGCGGAAACACTGCTCTCCGCGGGCAAACCGACCACGACCTCGTCGGTCGAAGGCCCTGAGTTCGCCGGCGGCAACGTCGTCGACGGCAGTGCCACCACCCGGTGGGCGAGCGAGGAAGGGATCGATCCACAATGGATCGCCGTCGACCTCGGCGGCCCCGCGACCGTCACCAAGGTCAAACTGAACTGGGAAGCCGCGTACGCCAAGACCTACAAGATCCAGGGCTCGGCCGACGGCAAGACCTGGACGGACCTCAAGTCGATCGTCGGCGGCGACGGCGCCATCGACGAACACCTCGGCCTCGACGCCGCCGCACGTCACATCCGCGTCCACGGCACGGCTCGCGGCACGGCTTACGGCTATTCGTTGTGGGAGCTCGAAGTCTACGGTGATCGCGTCGGCGGCGGCGACACGCAGGCCCCGACGGCGCCGACCGGCCTCGCCGCGACGGCCACCACCACCGACAGCGTCACCCTCGGCTGGACGGCGTCCACCGACAACGTCGGGGTCACCGAGTACGAGGTGCTCCGCGACGGGAACGTCGTCGGGACCACGGCGACGACCACCTACACCGACAGCGGGCTGGCGTCCGGAGCGGAATTCGGCTACTCCGTGCGGGCACGGGACGCGGCGGGCAACGTCTCCGCGGCGAGTCCGGCGATCAGGGCCGCGACCGGACCCGGCGGCACCGGACCCGTCACCATCGCGCTCGCGGGAGACATCGCCAATCCGGAACTCTTCTCCACGCACCAGGCGACCGCGAACCAGGTCGCCAGGATGAACCCGCGGTACGTGCTGACCGTGGGTGACAACCAGTACCACAAGGGCACCATCTCCGAGTACCGCGCGCACTACGACAAGACGTGGGGCAAGTTCAAGAGCATCACCAAGCCCACGACGGGCAACCACGAGTGGGACGACCAGCTCCGGGGGTACAAGGAGTACTTCGGCGCGATCGCGTACCCGCAGGGCCTGCCGTACTACAGCTACGACATCGGTGACTTCCACTTCGTCGCGATGGACTCGAATCCGATCTACACCGGCGGCGGCTCCGAGCAGGTGACCTGGCTGCGCAACGACCTGGCGAAGAACACGAAGTCCTGTGTCATCGGGTATTGGCACCATCCGCGCTTCAACTCGGGCAATTCCGGCGACAAGAAGCAGATGGCGCCGCTGTGGAACGAGCTGGCCAGGGCGAAGGCGGACGTCGTGTTCGCCGGGCACGATCACCATTACGAGCGGACCAAGCCGCTGGACGTCAACGGGCACGTCGACGAGGCCAACGGCGTGCGGTCGGTGATCGCCGGTATCGGCGGCGACTACCTCTACACCGACTACAAGGCGCGTGAAGGGGTGGAAAAGATTCTCGGCAAACACGGTGTGCTGAAGCTGGTGCTGAACGGGAAGTCCTACTCCTGGGAGATCTACGACACCGCCGGGAAGGTGCTCGACAAGGCGGGTCCGTACACCTGCCGCTGACGGCCGTGGTCCGGTGCCGTACGCGGCACCGGACCCGGGCGTGTTGTCCACGACGACGTAGGTCCCTTCAGGAGTGCAAGTGAATCGAATGGTGAAGCCGGGCACCGCCGCGATCGCGGCGATCGTCCTGCTCGCTCAGCCCGTGACCGCTTCCGGTGCCACGGCCGGACCGGCGGAATCCCTGCTGTCGGCCGGCAAACGGACCACTACCTCCACCGTCGAGAACGAAAGCTTCGGTGGCGCTCTGGCCGTCGACGGTGATTCGACCACACGTTGGGCGAGTCTGGAGGGCGATCCACAGTGGATCGCGGTCGACCTCGGCGGTCCCGCGGACATCAGCCGGGTCAAGATCCTCTGGGAATCGGCCCACGCCAAGGACTACCAGGTTCAAGCGTCCGACGACGGCCAGAACTGGCGTGACGTGAAGACCGTCGTGGGCAGCGACGGCGGCCTCGACGAGTTCACCGGCCTGAACACCTCCGCGCGGCACGTCCGGATCTTCGGCACGGCGCGGGCGACCGTTTACGGGTACTCGCTGTGGGAACTGGAGGTCTACGGCGTCCGGACGGGCGACGGTGACATCCAGCCGCCGTCGGTGCCAACCGGGCTCCGGCAGACGTCGTCCGCCACCGAGAGCATCACGCTCGGCTGGACCGCGTCCACGGACGACGTGGGGGTCGCGGAGTACGAAGTCCTGCGCAACGGCAACGTCATCGGCAGGACCGCGACGACTTCCTACACCGACACGTCACTGGCGTCGGGTTTCGACTTCCAGTACGCGGTGCGGGCACGGGACGCGGCCGGGAACCTGTCCGGGTCGACCGTGCCGGTGAAGGCGGCCACCCGGCCGTCGGCGGCCGACGGTATCGTCATCGCGCTCGCCGGCGACATCGCGAAGCCGGAGCTGCCGTCCGAGCACCAGCGGACGGCGGAGCTGGTGAGCAGGATCAAGACTCGGTACGTGCTGACGGTCGGCGACAATCAATACGTCGACGGCACCATCGAAGAGTTCCGTTCCTATTACGACAAGACGTGGGGAAAGTTCAAGCGCATCACCAAACCCACTCCGGGCAACCATGAGTGGAACAACGAGCTGGCGGGGTACGAACAATACTTCGGCAAGATCGCGACCCCCAAGGGAAAGCCGTACTACAGTTTCGACGTCGGCGCCTTCCATTTCGTCGCGCTCGATTCGGACCCGGTGTACAACGGCGGGGGTGCCGAGCAGGTGGCGTGGCTGCGCAAGGACCTCGCGAAGACCAAGAAGTCCTGCATAGCCGGGTATTGGCACCATCCGCGCTTCAACTCGGGCAATTCCGGAGACGCGAAGAGCATCGCGCCCCTGTGGAACGAGCTGGCCAGGGCGAAGGCGGACGTCGTGTTCGCCGGGCACGATCACCATTACGAGCGGACCAAGCCGCTGGACGTCAACGGGCACGTCGACGAGGCCAACGGCGTACGGTCGGTCATCGCCGGTATCGGCGGCGACAGTCTTTATCTCGATTACAAGGCCCGTGAAGGCGTCGAAAAGATCCTGGGCAAGCACGGGGTGATGAAGCTGGTGCTCAAGGGAAAGACCTATTCCTGGGAGATCATCGGCACCAACGGGGAACTGCTCGACAAGGCGGGCCCGTTCCGCTGCCGGTGACGGGGAAAGGAGACAGGGTGAAGCTTCCGGCGAAGTTCGTCGTGGCGCTGGCGGGTGTCGCCGCCCTCGCCGCCGCCTCGGTGGTGTACGTCGTGCAGGCCAAGGCGAAGAGTCCTGAACGGCGGACGGCCGACGCGACGGTCGCGGTGGATTCCGCCCGGCCGGTCGTGCTGGGGGAGCCGGGGCGACTGTTGTTCCGCAACGGTGCGGCGGGGCCCGGCTACGGGAACGTCGCCTCGGTCCCCGTCGCCGAACCCGGGGGACCGCGCCGGGTCAGTTCACTGAGTTGCGAACGGTTCTACACCGCGGCGGACGGTGGCCTGTGCCTGGCGAAGGAACCCACGCCCATGCCCGGCGCGGTCGCCCGGTTCGTCGATACCGCGCTCGGCGAGACCAAGCGGGTCGACGTCCCCGGCATCCCCAACCGCGCGAAGCTCTCCCCCGGTGGCCGGATGGGAAGCTGGACCACCTTCGTCACGGGTGACTCCTACTCTCAGCCCGGCAGCTTCTCCACGCGTACGGCCATCATGGATCGCGAGCGCAACGAGTTGTCGAGCAACATCGAGGGCATTCCGCTGCGGATCGGGGAGACGTCCCATCGCGGCGAGGACGTCAACTACTGGGGCGTCACGTTCGCCGCCGACCAGCGGATGTTCTACGCCACGGTCGCGACCGGCGGGCGGACCCATCTGGTGCAGGGTGACAACGAGGCGTGGAACGCGCGCACGCTGCGAGAGAACGCGGAATGCCCGTCGTTGTCGCCGGACGGCACGAAACTGGCCTTCAAGAAGCGGGTGGCCGACGGTGATGCCCGGCCCTGGCGCGAACACGTGCTGGACCTGGCCACGATGCGGGAGATCCCGCTCGCGGAGACACGCAGTGTGGACGATCAGGCCGTCTGGCTCGACAACGACACGATCGCCTACGGCTTGCCGCGCGAGACCGGGAAGGAAAGCGACATCTGGTCCGTGCCCGCCGACGGCAGCGGCGCGGCTCGCCTGCTGGTCCCCTTCGCCTCGTCGCCGTCGGTCACCACGGCCGCTCGCTGAGCCGGGCTCAGCCGCTGTCAGGGGTGAATCTGCCGTCTTCCGGTACTGCCCTGTCGCCGTGATCCCATCATCACTAGGAGCGCTGGTAAGCCTTGTCGCTCAACGGGCGTCTCGCAGCCATCGGGCCGCCCTTCGCCAGATGACTCGCGCATCGACGTCACCGGTGCTCCAAGTGGTCGCTCGGGTGGTACCGAGTTCGCGATACTCGCGCATGATCGCCACGTGGGCCGGCAATCCGACGAACCCGCGCATACCTTCGTGGTCACGCCACACCGAGACGGAGCCCAGGCGCCGGCGCAGCGGTTCGGCCCACAGCCATTGGCCTACCGCGCCGGGCAGCCGGGGCCACTCGCGGCTGAGCAGGTACCCCGCCCGGTAGGCGCCCGGCGTGCTCCGGAAGTCGTCGAGGGTCAACGCGGTGACGCTGATCAGTACTTCTCCGGAGAAGTCCGCGGCCTGACCGGGGATCCACTTGCCTCTGATCATGCTCGCTCCTCGCGTCACCTCAACCCAAGATGGTTGCCTACTGCCTATTATATGCATAGGCGTATCAATTTGGGTTACCCCGTCGGCAGACGGACGAATCCAGTGGAACCGGGTGAACGGCCAAGTACATGCTTCCCGGTGACAGCGACCCGGTGAGGCTGCCGGTCGCGTCGTCGCGTCGACAAAATCGGTTATGAAGTTCAGGCACCGCTTCGCGATCCTCGCCGTGGTCGTGGTCATGACGCTGACCGCCCCGCCTCCGGCCTTCGCCATCGGTACGCCGCAGCTGCTCATCGGCCAGGACTTTCCGGACCCCGACATCGTCAAGACCGACTCCGGCTACCTCGCCTTCTCCACGAGCACCGGCACGGTGAAAGTGCCCTATGCGCGGGCTCCGGCGCCGGAAGGCCCCTGGCAGGTGGTCGGCGACGCTCTGGCGGCCGTGCCGAAGTGGGCCAAGCCGGACGGCGGGTTCTGGGCCCCCGACGTGACCCGGCTTTCCGACGGCACGTTCCTGCTCTACTTTTCGGCGGCGGTGGCTCCCGCGGGGGAGATGTGCATCGGCGTCGCGACAGCCTCGAAGGTCGAAGGTCCGTACATGCCGGTCGGGGAAGGGCCGCTGGTCTGCGTACCCGGTGACAGCGGTGACATCGATCCCCAGACCTTCGTGGACTCCGACGGCTCGCGTTATCTGCTGTACAAAAGCGATGGCGCGGCGGTCGGGCCCCCGGCCGCGATCTGGTCGCAGAAACTGCTCGCCGACGGGCGAACCCTGACCGGCCCGCGTACCGAACTCCTCCGTGCCGATCTCACCTCGGAAAAGGGGATCGTGGAAGCGCCGGCGGTGGTGAAGACGCCGAGCCGGTACTTGCTGTTCTACTCCGCCGACACGTTCCAGAGCTCGGGCTATCACACCGGCTACGCCTCGGCACCCTCGCTGAGCGGACCGTTCGTGAAAGCCGACGCGCAGTTCCTGTCCACCGACCTGCTCGGCGGCAAGGTCGACGCGCCGGGCGGGGCCGACGTCGTCGATGGTCACATCCATTTCCACGGCTGGCTCGCCGGTGGCCGCACCGCCCGCGGGATGTATCGGCTGCCCGTCGGCTTCCCGAACGACGTCCCCCAGCTCGGCTGATCGGCGAACCGACGGTGCCCGCATGGGTTTCGTCGCCCGCGATCCGGTACCCGGACGGCATGACCGCCTCGCCGCCCGACCCGGATCCCGAGAAGACCCCCGGCCTCGAACCAGGAGGCGGTGTGTCACCGGGTGCCACACCGCCCGACTCCGCTCAGACGTCCGGGCTCTCGCATTAACAGCCGATGCCGTCCAAGGCGATGCCTGTCGCCTGGCTGGTCCTCATCGGCGTCCTCGTGTCGTCATGGCGACCGGTTTCGTCGTCGCGCTGGGGCTGGGCTGGCTCAAGCTGGGCTGATCGCACACGGAGCAGTCCCGGCGCCGATCGAGGTCAGCGCAAAGTGCGGCCGAGGAAGTCCCGGATGAGCGCGGCGATTTCCGGGCCGTGCGTCTCGAGGGCGAAGTGCCCGGCGTCGAGAAGGTGCAACTCGGCGTCGGGCAGGTCACGGAGGAAGGCGCGGGCACCGTCGGCGCCGAAGATCTCGTCGTGTTCGCCCCAGGTGACGAGGGTCGGCGGGCGGTGCTCGCGGAAGTACTGCTGCACGGCCGGATAGACGTCGAGATTGAACTGGTAGTCCCAGAACAACTGCAGTTGCACCTCCTTGTTGCCGGGGCGGTCGAGCAGAGCCTGGTCGAGGGTCCAGGTGTCCGGGGTGAGCCGGTCGAGCCGGTCGGCGGGGACACCGTGGGTGTACTGCCACCGGGTTGCCGCGGGCTCCAGGAGCTCGCGTACGGCTGCTTCGTGGGTTTCGCGGTCTTTGGCGTGCGCGAACAGCACGTCCCAGAACGGCGTGAAGCCGTCGACATAGGCGTTGCCGGATTGCACCAGCAGCGCGCTGACCCGCTCCGGATGCCGGCTCGCGATGCGGAGTCCGATGGGTGCCCCGTAGTCCTGGATGTAAAGGGCGAAGCGGTCCAACCCGAGTGCGTCGATGAGCCCGATCGTGACCGCGGTCAGGTTCTCGAACGAGTAGTCGAACTCGTCGACGGACGGGGCTTCGGAGTGCCCGAACCCGATGTGGTCGGGGGCGATGACGTGGTAGCGATCGGCGAGCGCGGGGATCAGCGTCCGGAACATGTACGACGACGTGGGAAAGCCGTGCAGCAGCACCACCGTCGGTGCGGCGGGGTCGCCGGCCTCGCGATAGAAGACGCTGTGGCCGTCGACGGTCTGGGTGCGGTGGGACACCTCGTCGAATCCGGCTGGACGGGTGGTTGTGGGCATGGAGAAACTCCTCGTGGCTGGATCTAACCATCTAAGTTGTTTAGAGCGGTTAGAGACAAGCAGGCGACGACCTAACCTGTCAAGCGAGCGACGAAGGGTAGGATGTCGATGTGCTGCACCGTCCTCTGTCCGGCGAGCCCCTCGCTTTGGACCTGTTGAACACCACGTGGCCCGATCGTGGTGTTCGACAGGACGTCTTCGACGAACCCGGCGGGATCGGCGGCTGGCTGGCCGAGTGGGACCTCCCTGATCCGCCGGGCGCGGAGGAACCGTTGCGCCACACGCGTTCCGTCCTGCGTGAGGTGCTCGAAAGGCCTGGCGATCCCGCCGAACGCGCGCTGAACGCGGTGCTGGCGCGAGGCCGTTTACGGCCGGAACTGAGGGAGGGCGGCCCCGAAGAGGTGATCGAGGTCGAGGAACCGTCCTGGCACCCCGCATGGCTCGCGGCATACGGGTACCTGACTTTGCTGCGCGCACGCCCGGAACGGATCAAGCGGTGTTCGGCGTATCCGGTGTGCACGCTGTACTTCGACGACACGACCCGCAACGGCACCAGACGCTGGTGCTCCATGGAAACCTGCGGCAACCGGGCGAAAGCCGCTCGTCACTATCACCGCGAACGTTCGACTTAGCGATCACGCACGTCGTTCAGGCGCCTCTCGTGATGTCGTGCCGTGAGGGTGCCGATCATGACGAGTGCGGCGCCCAGCGCCAGGAAGCCGAGGTCGTAGGCGAGCTGGTGGGTGCCAGGGCGGACGTGGTGGACGCCGAGGATCAGATGATCGACCGTGCCTTCGACGAGGTTGAACACCCCCCAGCCCACGAGCGCGCCGCCCGAGAGCACGGGAGCGGGCAACCGGTTGCCGCGGTTGAGCAGGACGACGCCGACGACGACGAAGATCAAGCACAGCAAGTGAAACAGGCCGTCGCCGACCATGTTCAGATGAAGGTCTTCCGGAGTGTCGGGCGGGTACCAGCTGGACAGCAGGTGATGCCACCCGAGAATCTGATGAGCGACGATGCCGTCGATGAAGCCACCGAAGCCCAACCCGAGCAGGAGCGAGGACGCGGGGAGTCTCATGCGGGCACGGTTAACCTCGCTGCCGCGACTCAAACACCCTGCCGCACGCTCACCCGAGTTCAGCCGGAAACCCGACGGCGGAACAGCGGTGTCGCCTGTGGTGAGACTCGCGCGCCGACCACTCGGTGAGCCGGCCGGATGGAGTTCGCCGGGCACGGGGCCGGAGCGGCCGTAATCGTATACCGGTCCGCAGGGGCACCTACTTGCAAGTCACATGTTTGAACAGTTTTTTTCTGGGTATAGAACGTTGTTTGCGCGTGGAGACATTTCTTCCAGTTTTTGCCGTCTACTGGCCAGACGAGTTTCATGCCGAAGTCGAATGTGTGGGTTTTCTTCCGCCGTGCCGGTGTCCGGTGATGGCGGCGGCACCGCAATACCCCAGGTGAGACCCGAGATCAAGGGCATCCGGTCCCCGGTTCCAGGGCTTGGAATTGACCGGTGGCCAATTTCAGGGTCCTCGCTCGAAGTGCGATCTTGGCAATCGTGTGCTTATTGATTGTGGACCGGAATGATCTTCGATTGTTTTCCTGATTGGTCCACTTGGTGGTATCGAAAGCCGGACCGGGTGGGCAATCTGTGAAGCGTCTCTTGGCGAGAATGATGCGCGGCGAACTTCCAGGGCGCCACAGCGATCATTGGTTACATGCGATTTCTCTTGTGGCAGTTCCAAGCATTCGGAAGGTCAGTTCAGTGTTTTCGTCAGTGGCAGAGTCGTGTGTTCCCGCAACCCCCGGAAGGCGGTCGGTCCGGCCCATCCCGCCAGGCAGGCTGGCCGGGGTGCTCAGCTCCCTCATCCAGCGGCACCACGTGCCGGGAGCCCAGCTGGCGGTGTGGCACCGCGACGAGCTTTCGGTGGCCGAAGCAGGCGTGGAAGCCGGTGACCGCCCGATGAGTGTGGATTCGACGGTGCCCGTCGGGTCCATCACCAAGGCCTTCACCGCGACGCTCGCGATGCTCTTGGTGGCCGACGAGGACCTCGAGCTCGACACCCCCATCGGCGAGTCCCTCCCGGAACTGCGCGGCAGCGAGCTCGGCGGCCTGCTGACACTGCGCCAGCTGCTCGGGCACACCAGCGGCCTGCCCTCCGACCCGGCCGAACACTGCTCCAGCCGCCGCGACCTGCTCGGGTGGCTGCATCCGGAGCTGCTGGTCTGCGCCCCGGCCACCGCCTTCTCCTACTCCAGCGTCGGCTACGCGCTCGTCGGCATGCTCATCGAAGAAGCGACCGGCATGCCGTGGCAGGAGGCCCTCGAAACGATCCTGATCCGCCCGCTGGGCATGAACGCCGCCTTCGTCGGCTGCGCGGGCCGGGAGCCGACCGCCAGCGGACACGCCGGTCGTCCCGGCACCCGGCCCCGCGCGGTCGAGCAGATGCTGGCCCCGGTGCTGGCTCCCGTGGGCGGCCTGGCGCTGAGCGCGCGCGAACTGATCAAGTTCGGGCAGGTCCACCTGGGCAATCCCTGTCTGCTGGACGAGGAGACCGCGAAGGAGATGTACGCCCCGGGTGCCGCGGAACCGTTCGGCCTCGCCGACGGCTGGGGACTGGGGCTGGCGCGGTTCCAGGGCAAGCACACCACGTGGCTGGGCCACGACGGCACGGCGGACGGGACGTCGTGCCACCTGCGCATCGACGGCGAAGGGCAGACCATCGTCGCGTTGACCACCAACGCCGTCGGAGGAGCGGCGCTGTGGTCCGCGGTGCTGCGTGAGCTGCGCGCGCTCGGCCTGGACATCCCCGACTACCGGGCGCGCGACGAACGTGCCCGGCGGGTCACCGTGCCGGCCGAGAGCCGCGGCGGCTACCGCAACGGGGAGCTGGAGTACGTCGTGGAGACCGACACCGAGGGTGTCGTGTGCCTCACGGTGGACGGTGAGGTCCATCGTGACCTGGCCCTCTACGACTGCGGGACGATGTCGGTCCCCGACCCCGCCACCGGACTGCGGGCCGACTGCGGCCGCATCGTCCGCGACCCCCGCACCGGACGCGTCACCGCCTTGCAGGTCGGTGGGCGTCTCGCCGAGCGGGTGAGTCACTGAGGCGGTCACGCCGCCGTACGGCCCGAGGCCGGTCTTCATCTCCCTTTGTCTTCGTCCCCGCCGTCTCTCACTCGAGACGGTCCTCGACGCGCGCTCGGAAGGTTCGACGTTTCATGACATCCCAGGACATCGCCAGAGCCCACCCGTCTGAGCCGGCCGTGGAAGCCGGCGTGAGCCTTCCCGGACTGTTCGCGCGTCAAGTGGCACGCACCCCGGACGCGATCGCCGTGACCGGGGACTTCGCCCCGTTGACCTATCGTGAACTCGACGAGCGGGCCAACCGGCTCGCGCACCGCTTGGTGCGGCTCGGTGTCCGCGCCGAACACCCGGTCGCCGTGAGCCTGGCGCGGTCGGCCGATTTCGTCGTCGCCGAGGTCGCGGTCGTCAAGGCCGGTGGGGTCTACGTCCCGCTCGACGCGCGAGCTCCCGAAGCGCGGTCGAAGCGGGTGCTCGCCGAAGTGGGAGCTTCGATCGTGCTCACCGACCGGGAGCGCTCGCTTCCCGGCGTCCACGCGCAGCGCCTCGACGACCCCACCCTGGAGTGCGAACCCTCCGGTTCCCCCGGCACGGTGGTGGATCCGGACCAGCTCGCGTACGTCATGTACACCTCCGGTTCGACCGGTGTGCCGAAGGGGGTCGCCGTGACGCACCGGGACGTCGCGGCGCTGGCGTCCGACAGCCGGTTCGGCGACGCGCACGAGCGGATCCTGCTGCACTCGCCGCCGGCCTTCGACGCGTCGACCTACGAGCTGTGGGTGCCGCTGCTGAGCGGTGGCACCGTCGTCGTCGCACCGCCGGGCGACCTCGGGGTCGAGGCGTTGCGCCGGATGGTGTCCGGATACGGGGTGACGGCGTTGTGGCTGACCGCCGGGCTGTTCCGGGTGGTGGCGCAGGAGGCGCCGGACTGCTTCCGCGGCGTGCTGGAGGTCTGGACCGGTGGGGAGGCCGTCCCGGCAGGGCCGGTCCGCCGCGTCCTCGAACACTGCCCGGGTCTCGTCGTGGTCGACGGGTACGGGCCTACCGAGACGACGACTTTCGCCACCTCGCACCGGCTGGCGTCCCGTGATTCGGTGCCGGAACGCCTGCCCATCGGGCGGCCGCTGGACGGCATGCGGGCCTACGTGCTGGACACCGGCCTGAACCCGGTCCCCGACGGCGAGGCGGGCGAGCTGCATCTCGCCGGGCCGGGGCTGGCACGCGGCTACCAGGCACGGCCGGGGCTGACCGCGGAGAGGTTCGTCGCCGACCCGTTCGGCCCCGACGGTGATCGCATGTACCGCACCGGTGACGTCGTGCGCCGGAACGACGGCGGCGAGCTGGAGTTCCTCGGCCGCGCCGACGAGCAGGTCAAGATCCGCGGCTTCCGCATCGAACTCGGCGAGATCGAAGACGTGCTGCGCCGGCACGACGACGTCACCGAGGCCGTGGTCGTGGCCCGGGAAGACCGGCCCGGCGGCAGACGACTCGTCGCGTATCTCGTCACCCGCGGCGACGGCGGAGGGGAACCGACCGGTCTGCGCGCGTTGCTCACCGAGACACTGCCGGACTACATGATCCCCTCGGCATTCGTCGTCCTGGACGGCCTGGAGTTGAACGCCAACGGCAAGGTCGACCGGCGCGCCCTACCGGCACCCCCGGCGGAAGCGACCGAGTACGTCGAGCCGCGGACCGACGCCGAGCGGCGCGTTTCCGCGATCTGGGCCGACGTGCTGGGCGGTGGCCCGGTGGGCGCCACCGACGACTTCTTCGCCCGGGGCGGCGACTCGATCCTCGTCGTGCAGGTGCTTTCCCGGCTGCGCAAGGAATTCGGGACGGAGCTGACGGCGAAGGCACTGTTCGACGCCTCCACCGTCGAACGGTTCGCCCGGCTGTTGCCGGAGACTCCGGACCCGGCCCGGGCCGAGCCGATCCCGATCGCTCCCGACGATCGGCCGGTGCCGATTTCCCCGGCACAGCAGCGGCTGTGGTTCCTCGACGAGCTTTCCGGAAACGCCGCGACCGAGAACAACACCGGTGTCGGGCTGCGGCTCTCGGGTCCCTTGGACGTCGATGCCCTCGCCAACGCGCTCGACCTGCTCTGCGCCCGCCACGACTCCCTGCGCACCACCTTCGACGTGGTGGACGACGAGGGCGTCCAGCGGATCGCCGCGTCCGCCCTCATCCCGCTCCAGATCCGCCGACTGTCCGATATGGACAGTGTGCACACAGTGCATACAGTGGACGATCTGGACGGCGAACTGACCAAGGAGTTGTCACGGCCGTTCGACCTCCGGAACGGCCCGCTGACCCGGGCCACCCTGTTCGAGCTGGCGGACGAAGACCACCTGCTGGTGCTCTGCCAGCACCACATCGTCACCGACGGCGCGTCCATCGGCATCCTCACCGAGGAGCTGATGGACCTCTACGCCGGGAAGACCCTGCCGGAACTCCCTGTGCGCTACGCCGACTTCGCCGCGTGGCAGCGTTCCCGGCTGACCGGCCCGGTGCTGCGCCCGCATCTGGCGTACTGGCGGCAGCGGCTGGACGGCCTGGAACCGCTCGCCCTGCCGACCGACCGGCCCCGCGCGGCGCGGCGGTCGACCGAGGGCGCGGTCCACCGGCGGCCGCTGCCCCCGGCGCTGGTCGACCGGCTCACCGCACTGGGCCACGAGCACGGCGCGACCCTGTTCATGACGCTGACCGCCGCCGTGCAGATCCTGCTGGCCCGCCACAGCGGGCAGCAGGACGTCGCGGTCGGCACGGCCGTCACCGGACGGGACCGCGCCGAGCTGGAGAAGCTGACCGGGTTCTTCGTCAACACCCTGGTGCTGCGCTCGCGGGTGGACGACGACCGGTCGTTCACCGGTTTCCTCGGCGAGTTCCGGGAGACCGTGCTGGACGCCTTCGCGCACGCCGACGCGCCGTTCGACCGGGTCGTCGACGCGGTACGCCCCGAACGCGACGCCTCCCGGACGCCGCTCGTGCAGGCCGTCGTCGTCCTGCAGAGCCCGCTGGTGCGGCCGCACGAGGTCGCCGGACTCCGGGTCACCGAGCACGATCTGCCGCGGCCGTCCGCCCGCTTCGACCTCGTGATCGAGTTCTGGCCGCGCAACGGCACCTTCGAGCTCGCGATCGAGTACAGCACCGGCCTGTTCGACGCCGTCACCGTCGAACGCCTGGCCGCCCGGCTGGAGACCCTGCTGACCGGGATCGCCGCCGATCCCGCCCGGCCGCTCGGTGACCTGCCGCTCACGACGGACGAGGACCGGCGGTTCCTGCTTCCCGCCGGTGGGCCCGTCGCCCCGGTCGACACCGTCCCGGCGGCCTTCGACCACCAGGTCGCCCGGACACCACACGCGCCGGCGGTGACCTGTGGAGACACCTCGCTCACCTATCGCGAACTGCAGGACCGCGCCGATCGGCTCGCCCGTCACCTGATCGAGCTGGGTGTGCGGCCGGAAGACCGCGTCGGGATCCTGATGGACCGCTCGGCCGACCTCGTCGTCGCCGTCCTCGCCGTCCTCAAGGCGAACGCCGCGTACCTGCCGCTCGACCTGCGTGCGCCCGCCGCGCGGATGCGGCGGATCCTCGACGGCTCGGCGTTGCTGCTGACCGACTCCACGTGGGCCGGAGTGGCCGCGGACGTGCACCCGCGGCCACTTCGGGTGGTCGTCCCGGCGGAGTCCGGTGCCTGGCCGAACCCCGACCTGAACCCCGACAATCTGGCGTACGTCGAGTACACCTCGGGTTCCACCGGCCTGCCGAAAGGCGTCGCGGTGCGTCACGCGGACGTCGTCGCGCTCGCCGGGGACAGCCGGTTCACCGGCGGCGCGCACGAGCGGGTGCTGCTGCACTCGCCCCTGGCGTTCGACGCGTCGACCTACGAGCTGTGGGTACCGCTGCTCAACGGCGGCGAAGTCGTCGTCGCCGCGCCGGGGGACCTCGACGTCGACCGGCTGCGGCAGCTGATCACCCGGCACGGCGTGACCGCGCTGTGGCTCACGGCGGGCCTGTTCCGGCTTGTCGCGCAAGAGGAACCCGACTGCTTCACCGGTGTCCGTGAAGTCTGGACCGGCGGCGACGTGGTTCCGGCGGAGACGGTCCGTCGCGTGCTCGCCTGCTGTCCCGGACTGGCCGTGGTCGACGGTTACGGGCCCACCGAGACGACCACGTTCGCGTCCGCCTTCCGGATGACGTCACCGGATTCCGTGCCGGACGTCGTGCCGATCGGCACCCCACTCGACGGAATGCGCGCCTTCGTGCTCGACGCCCGGCTGAGGCTGGTGCCTCGCGGAGTGGTGGGCGAGCTGTACGTCGCCGGGCCAGGCCTGGCCCGCGGCTACGCCGACCGACCGGGCGCCACCGCCGAACGCTTTCTCGCCAACCCCTTCGGCGAGCCGGGAAGCCGGTGCTACCGCACGGGTGACCTGGTGCGCTGGCGGTCCGACGACACGCTGGAGTTCGTCGGCCGGGCCGACGACCAGGTCAAGATCCGCGGTTTCCGGGTGGAGCCGGCGGAGATCGAGGCCGTGCTCACCGAACGGGCGGACGTCGCGCAGGCCGTGGTGCTCGCGCGGCCGGACGGCGGCCGCAAACGGCTCGTGGCCTACGTCGTCCCGGCACCGGGCACGGCACCGGAGGCGACGGCGGTACGCGGCTCGCTGGCGGAGGTGCTGCCGGACTACCTCGTGCCGTCGGCGATCGTGCTGCTCGACGCGCTTCCCCTGAGCCCCAACGGGAAACTCGACCGACGCGCGCTGCCCGAACCGGCGCTCGAGCCGACGGCCGTCCGCCGCACCGCACCGCGGACGGAACCCGAGCGTGTGCTGGCCGGCATCTGGGCCGAGGTGCTCGGGCTCGACGAGGTCGGGGTCGAGGACAACTTCTTCGACCTGGGCGGTGACTCGATCCTGAGCATCCAGGTCGGTGCCCGTGCGCGCCGGGCGGGGCTCGCGCTGAGCACCAGCGACCTCTTCCGGCACCAGACCGTCGCCGCGCTGGCGGCCACGGCCACCGAAACGGGCGGAGCGACCACTCGGGGGCCGGTGTCGGGTGAGGCGCCGTTGACGCCCATCCAGGAATGGTTCTTCGCCACCCAGACCCGGCGGCCCGAGCGGTTCGACCAGTCGCTGTCGATGGAACTCGCCGCGGATGTCGACGAGGCCGCGTTGCGCACGGCGCTGTCGGCACTGGTCGAGCAGCACGACGCGTTGCGGATGCGGTTCGAGCGCGCGAACGGGCGATGGCGTCAGGTGAACCCGCCACCCGGCCCGGTGGACGTGCTCGCCGGACCGTCCGAAGTGGACCTCGGACGCGGGCCGTTGCTGCGGGCATGGCTGTCCGAAGAGGACGGCCGCAAGACGCTTCGGCTGGCCGCCCATCACCTCGTCGTCGACGGGGTGTCCTGGCGAGTACTGCTGGAGGACCTGGACCTGGCCTACCGGCAGACGGTCCGGGGTGAGGCCGTCGACCTCGGACCGAGGTCGACGTCGTTCCTCGAGTGGGCCCGCCGGCTGACCGACCGGGCCGATGCGGGCGGGTTCGCCGGAGAATCGGCCTACTGGCAGGACTTCGACGGCGACACGTCGGTGCCGGTGGACGGCACGGGGCCGAACACCGCCGGTGCCGCCCGGTCGGTGACCGTGCGGCTGACCGAAGCCGAGACGACCGCGCTGACGCGTGACGTGCCCGCCGTGTACCGCACCCGGATCAACGACGTCCTGCTCACCGCGCTCGGCCGGGTGCTGCGGGACTGGACCGGCCACGACCGCGTCGTGGTGGACCTCGAAGGCCACGGCCGCGAGGATCTGTTCGAGGACGCCGACCTGTCACGGACGGTGGGCTGGTTCACCAGCCTGTTCCCGGTGACACTGGAAGCCGGTGGTGACTGGGGCCGGGCGCTGAAGACGGTCAAGGAGCGGTTGCGTGCGGTGCCCAGCCGCGGCATCGGCTACGGCGTCCTGCGCTACCTCACCGGGACGGCGCCGGCGATCACCCCGGCGGTCAGCTTCAACTACCTCGGCCGGTTCGACCCGCCGGTCGCCGACGGCGGCCTGTACGCCGCGCCCGGCCGTGAACTGACCTTGGAGGTCGCCCCGGAAGAGATCCGACCGCATCTGCTCGACGTCGTCGGCCGCATCGACGGCGGTGCGCTGGAGTTCGACTGGTTCTTCGCCGACGGCGTACACCACGAGTCCACAGTGGACGGGCTGGCGAACGCGCTCCTCGACGCGTTGCGGGAGATCGTCCGGCACTGCGCCGAGCCGGGGGCGGGCGGCCGGACACCGTCCGACTTCCCGTTGGCCGCGCTGGACCAGCGGCAGGTGGACGCGCTGGCAGGCGACGGCCGCGCGGTCGAGGACCTCTATCCGCTGACCCCGATGCAGGCGGGGATGGTCTTCCACGCCCTGGCGCCGGGCGGCACCCGGGTCTACCTCGAACAGCTGACCTTCGTGCTGGACGACGTCGCCGACCCGGAGCGGCTCGGTGCGGCCTGGCAGCGGGTGGTGGACCGGACGCCGGTACTGCGCAGCCGGATCGTCTGGGAGAACGTGCCGTCGCCGCTGCAACTGGTCGAACGCGATGTCACAGTGCCGATCACGTACCTCGACTGGACCGAATTGTCCACCGTGGAGCAAGAGGAGGCACTGCGGCGGTTGCTCGAGGCCGACGCCGAGGAAGGTCTCGACCTGGCCCGCGCGCCGTTGACACGGCTCGTCATCGTCAGGCTGCCCGATGACGCCGTGCGGGTGGTGTGGACGTTCCATCACGTGCTGCTCGACGGCTGGAGTGTCTTCCAGGTCCTGTCCGACGTCAACGCGCTGGCCCGGGACGACGACGAGGCGGTGCCGGAACGACGGCCGTTCCGCGACTACCTCGCCTGGCTGGCCCGCCAGGACGACCGGGCCGCCGAAGAATACTGGCGAGACGAGCTCGCCGAGCTGTCCGCGGCGACACCGTTGCCCTACGACCGGACACCCGCCCGCGGGCACACGACCAGATCCGCCGACCGGGTGGCCGCCGAGCTGGACGAAGCCGCCTCCGACCGGCTGTACACGTTCGCGAAACGCCATCGGCTCACGGTGAACGCCGTCGTCCAAGGCGCGTGGGCGCTGTTGCTGTCGCGATACAGCGGTGAGCAGGACGTCTGTTTCGGCGCGACCGTCTCGGGCAGACCGCCCGAGCTGCCCGGGGTGGACGACATCACCGGCATCTTCATCAACACCCTGCCGGTGCGGATGCGCGTGGACGGCGGTGCCGGGCTGGTCGACTGGCTGCGGGAGGCACAGGCCCGGCAGGTCTCCTCACGCCGGTTCGGGCACCTCGCGCTCACCCGGCTGCAGGGCTGGAGCGGTGTCCCGGCGGGGACGAACCTGTTCGACAGCATCGTGGTGTTCGAGAACTACCCGATCGACGAACTCGCCGACGGGCCGCGGGTACGGGAATTGGAAGCGGCGGAGCGGACCAACTATCCGCTCAGCGTCGTCGTCTACCCGGGACGCCGGCTGTCGCTGGTGCTCGGCTACGACCCGGCCCTGTTCGACGCCGGGACGGCGGAACGGCTCGCCACACATCTGGGCGTGCTGCTGCGGGGCGTGGCGGACGTGGGAGTTTCGGCGATCACGATGCTGACCGACGCCGAGGAAAACCGCGTGGTCCACGAATGGAACGCCACCGGCGCGGCGTTGCCGGAAGCCGCGCTGACGCCGTTGTTCGAAGCTCAGGTACGGCGCACTCCGGCAGCCGTCGCGGTGGCCGGTGACACCGGGTCCCTGACCTACGCCGAACTCGACGCACGGGCGAACCGGCTGGCTCATCTGCTGCTGCGGCACGGCGTCCGTGCCGAGGAGCGCGTCGCGGTGC
Source organism: Amycolatopsis sp. QT-25 (assembly GCF_029369745.1). Lineage (NCBI taxonomy): Bacteria > Bacillati > Actinomycetota > Actinomycetes > Pseudonocardiales > Pseudonocardiaceae > Amycolatopsis > Amycolatopsis sp. QT-25. The sequence continues at coordinate 4,239,761 of NZ_CP120210.1, read as the reverse complement.
TGATGGACCGCTCGGCCGACCTGGTCGTGGCGGAGCTGGCGATCACCAAGGCGGGTGGCGCTTACCTGCCACTGGACCTGCGGGCACCGGCGGACCGGTTGCGCCTGCTGCTCACCGAAGCCGAAGCGAAGATCGTGGTCACCGACACGGCACGTCGGCCGCAGGCCGAAGAGCTCCGGTGTGGACAGTTGCTGACGGTGGACGACGCCGCGGGCGAACCGGCGACGGCGCCGGGTGTCCCGACCGATCGTGACCAGCTCGCCTACGTCATCTACACCTCGGGCTCGACCGGTTCGCCCAAGGGGGTCGCCGCGCGGCAGCGGGACGTCGTGGCGCTGGCGCGGGATCGGCGGTTCCGGACCGGAGCGCACGAGCGGGTGCTGCTGCATTCACCGCATTCCTTCGACGCCTCCACCTACGAGCTGTGGGTACCGCTGCTCAACGGCGGCTGTGTGGTCGTCGCGCCGGCACGGGAACTGGACGTCGCGACGCTTCGCCGGGTGATCGCGGAGCACCGGGTCACCGGGGCGTTCCTGACGACGGGGTTGTTCCGGCTGGTGTCACAAGAGGATCCACGGTGCTTCGCGGGGATGCGGCAGGTGTGGACCGGCGGTGACGCCGTCCCCGCCGCGGCATTGCGCCGGGTGCTGGAAGCCTGTCCGGACACCGTGGTCGCGGACGTCTACGGGCCGACGGAGACGACCACTTTCGCGACCGTCCGGTTGATGTCCTCGGTCGGTGAGGTGCCCGACGTGGTGCCGATCGGCGGACCGCTGGACAACACGCGGACCTACGTCCTCGATGCCGGGCTGTCCGTCGTGCCGCCGGGGGTGCCCGGTGAGCTCCACATCGCCGGTGAGGGCGTGGCTCGCGGGTACCTGGCCAATCCCGGTCTCACGGCGGACCGGTTCGTCGCCGACCCCTTCGGCACCGGCGAGCGGATGTACCGCACCGGGGACATCGTGCGGTGGACCGCTGAGGGGCAGCTGGAGTTCGTCGGCCGCGTCGACGAGCAGGTCAAGGTCCGCGGCTTCCGGATCGAGCTGGCGGAGATCGAGGCGGCGCTGGGTGCGCATCCCGCCCTCGCGCAGGCCGCGGTGCTCGCGCGGGAGGACAGCGGCGTCAAACGCCTGGTGGCCTACGTCGTGGGCGAGAGCGGCGTGCCGGACACGGGCGAACTGCGGGAGTTCCTCGCCCGCACCCTGCCGGACTACATGGTCCCCGCGGTGTTCGTCGCACTGGAGCGGCTTCCGGTGAACGTCAACGGGAAACTGGACCGACGGGCGTTGCCCGTGCCCGACTTCGGCGCTCAGCGCGCCACCGCCTACCTGGCGCCGCGGCCGGGCCGCGAAACCGTGCTCGCGGACATCTGGGCCGAGGTGCTCGGGGTCGGGCGGGTCGGCGCCGAAGACGACTTCTTCGCGCTCGGCGGAGATTCGATCCTCAGCATCCAGGTGGTCTCCCGCGCCCGGCAGGCCGGGCTCGACCTGCTGCCCGGTGACCTGTTCACGTACCGCACCATCGCCGAACTGGCCGCTTCGGCGGGCGACGTCCACGAAACCGTCGACCGGGGCCCGATCAGCGGCGACGTCGAGCTCACCCCGATCCAGCGGTGGTTCTTCGCCACGCAGACCGACGATCCGGGACATTTCGATCAACGCGTCGAAATCGAGTTGCCGGCTCCGGCCGATCCGGGCGCGGTGCGTACCGCGCTGGCCGCGCTGGTCGAGCACCACGACGCGCTGCGGATGCGGTTCGAGCAGGCCGGCCACGGCCATCGGCAGGTGAACGCCCCGGTCGATCCCGCGGCCGAGGTCCTGGACACACCGGTGGAGCACGACCTGGCCACCCGGTCGATGCTGCGCGCCACGCTGTCCGCGCCCGGCAGGCTCACCCTGTCCGCGCACCACCTCGTGGTCGACGGCGTGTCGTGGCGGGTGCTCATGGAGGACTTCGACAAGGCGTACCGGCAAGCGGTACGCGGAGAAGTCGTCGACCTCGGTCCGCGTGGAACCTCCTTCCAGGAGTGGGCGGAACGGCTGGCGGAGCACACCGCCAAGGGAGGGTTCGACGACGAACTCGGCCATTGGCACGCCACGGCCGCGGAGCCCGCCGTGCCGGTGGACGGCGACGGCCCGAACACCGCCGCGGCGATGCGTGCGGTCACCACGCGCCTCGCCGCCGAGGAGACCGCGGCATTGCTGCGCGCGGTGCCCGACGTGTACCGGACCCAGGTCAACGACGTGCTGCTCACCGCGCTGGGCCGCGTGCTGGCCGACTGGACCGGCCGCGACCGGGTGCTGGTGGATCTGGAGGGACACGGCCGGGAGGAGTTGTTCGACGGCGTCGACCTGTCGCGGACCGTCGGCTGGTTCACCACGCTGTTCCCGGTCGCGCTCGACGTCCCGGAAGACTGGGGCACGGCGCTGAAGTCGGTCAAGGAGCAGTTGCGGGCGGTACCCCGGCGTGGCATCGGCTACGGAGTCCTGCGTCACCTCGCCGGGACGGCGCCGGAGATCGAACCTCAGGTGAGCTTCAACTACCTCGGCCGTTTCGCCGCGGAGTCCGGCCGTCTCGAATCGGACGATTCCCCGCGCTCGGTCCGGGCGCATCTGCTGGATGTCGTCGGCCGCGTCGAAGGCGACGAACTGGAATTCTCCTGGTACTACGCGGAGGGCGTGCACCGGAAGGAGACGGTCGCCCGGCTGGCCGATTCACTGGTCACGGCGTTGCGTTCGATCATCGCGCACTGCGCCGAGCCCGGTGCCTGGGGCCGCACGCCGTCGGACTTCCCGCTCGCCCGGCTCGACCAGGCGACGGTGGACCGGCTCGCCACCCCCGACGTCGAGGACATCCATCCGCTGACGCCGATGCAGTCCGGCATGGTGTTCCACGCCTTGTCCCAGGGCGAGGAGCGGGTCTATTTCCAGCAGGTGGCGTTCGTCCTCGACGGGGTCACCGATCCGGAGCTCCTCGCGCGGGCCTGGCAGCGCGTGGTCGACCGGACGCCGGTGCTGCGCACGCGCATCGTCTGGGAGGGCGTCGACGAGCCCGTGCAGGTGGTCGGGCGGGCGGTCGCCGTGCCGGTCACCCAGCACGACTGGCGAGCACTGTCCGAAGCGGAGCGTGAGACCGCTTGGCGGGAGCTCCTGGACCGTGACCGGGACGAGGGAATGGACCTGGCGGCCGTACCGTTGCTGCGGCTCACGCTGGCACGGTTGTCCGGCACCGAGGTCCGCGTGCTGTGGACCTTCCACCACGTGCTGCTCGACGGCTGGAGTGTGTTCGGGATCCTGTCCGACGTCTTCGCCTGCCACGGCGCGTTCAGCCGCGGGGAAGCCGAGGAGCTGCCCCGCCGCCGTCCGTTCCGCGATTACGTCGAGTGGCTCGCGAATCAGGACGACCGGCTCGCCGAAACGCATTGGCGGACCGTGCTCGGCGACCTCACTTCGCCCGCACGGCTGCCGTTCGACCGGCCGCCCGCACAGGCGCACACCACCCGCTCGTCGGATTGGCTGACCGTCGAACTCGACACGGACGAGACCACCCGGCTGCAGGAGACCGCGCGGAGTGCCGGGCTCACGGTGAACACGCTGTTGCAGGGCGCGTGGGCGCTGCTGCTCGCGCGGTACACCGGCGACCGCGACATCTGCTTCGGCACCACGGTTTCCGGGCGACCGGTGGACCTGCCGGGAGCGGACGACATCGCCGGCATCTTCATCAACACCCTCCCGGTCCGGGTCACCGTGGCGGGCGCGGTCGACGCGGCGTCGTGGTTGGGGGAGCTACAGGCGGGCCAGGTCGAATCCCGCCGGTACGGGCATCTGCCGCTGACTCGGTTGCAGGGGTGGAGCGGCGTGCCCGCCGGGGCGAACCTGTTCGAAAGCCTGGTGGTGTTCGAGAACTACCCGATCAACGAGGAGGCGGCCACCGCGCACGGCCTGCGGCTGCGGGCGCTGGACGCGGTCGAGACGACCAACTATCCGCTCAGTGTGGTCGCCTCGCCGGGCGACCGGTTGTCCATCGACCTCGGCTACGACCCGGATCTGTTCGACCCGGCCACGGCGCACCGGATCGCCCGGCAGCTGACCGGCGTCCTGCGTGGCTTCGGCGAGGGTCTCGGCCGGTCGCTGGACGAGATCGACCTGCTCACCGACGCCGAACGGCGGCAGGTGCTCGTCGAGTGGAACGACACGGCGAATCCGGTACCCGAACGCACGCTGGGCGAACTGTTCGCCGAGCAGGTGCGGCGGACGCCGGACGCGCCGGCGCTGACCGCCGACGGTGTCGAGCTGAGTTATGCCGAGCTGGACGCCCGCGTGGACCGGCTGGCACAACGGCTGGACCTCGGCATCGAGGAACCGGTCGGCGTGCTCATGGAACGCGCGCCCGAGCTGGTGATCGCCGAACTGGCCATCGTGAAGGCGGGCGGAGCGTATCTGCCACTGGACACCCGCGCGCCCGAGACACGGCTCAAGAGCCTGCTCTCCGGGGTCTCGGTGCTGGTGACCGACCGGGCGTGGGAGCCGGTGGCCCGCTCCCTCCACCCCGGGCGGGTCCTGATCGCCGAGGACGCCGCGCCGTCCGCGCCGCGTCGCCTTCCGACGCCTCATCGGGACAACCTGGCGTACGTCATCTACACCTCGGGTTCCACGGGAACGCCCAAGGGGGTCTCGGCGCGCCATCGCGACGTCGTGGCGCTGGCCTGGGATCGGCGGTTCCGGACCGGAGCGCACGAGCGGGTGCTGCTGCATTCACCGCATTCCTTCGACGCCTCCACCTACGAGCTGTGGGTGCCGTTGCTGGCGGGCGGTTGTGTCGTGGTGGCGCCACCCGGTGACCTCGACGTCGACACGCTCGCCCGTGTCATCGCCGAACACCGGGTCACCGGGGCGTTCCTGACCACGGGGTTGTTCCGGTTGGTGTCACAAGAGGCCCCCGGCGCTTTCGCCGGGATGCGCGAAGTGTGGACCGGCGGTGACGCCGTCCCCGCCACCGCGGTGCGCCGGGTGCTGGAAGCCTGCCCCGGCACGGTGGTCGCCGACGTCTACGGCCCCACCGAGACCACGACCTTCGCGACCGTGCGCCTGATGTCGTCGGTCGGCGAGGTGCCCGACGTGGTCCCGATCGGCGGGCCCTTGGACAACACACGGGCCTACGTCCTCGACAGCGCGATGCGGCCGGTGCCACCGGGCGTACCCGGCGAACTGCATCTCGCGGGGGAGGGTTTGGCCCGCGGCTATCTGGGCAGCGCCGGGCTGACCGCGGATCGGTTCGTCGCCGACCCCTTCCGGGCGGGCGAGCGCATGTACCGCACCGGGGACGTCGTGCGGTGGACGGCGGAGGGGCAGCTCGAGTTCACCGGCCGGGTCGACGAGCAGGTCAAGATCCGCGGCTTCCGCGTCGAGCCGAGTGAGATCGAAGCGGCGCTCGGGGCCCACCCCGGCCTGGTCCAGGCCGCTGTGCTCGCCCGCGAAGACCAAGGAGTCAAGCGGCTGGTGGCCTACGTCGTCGCCGGGACGGACGTGCCGGACACGACCGAGCTGAAAGAGTTCCTGAGGCGTGAGCTGCCGGACTACATGATCCCGGCCGCGTTCGTCCCCATCGAGGAGCTTCCGTTGAACGTCAACGGGAAACTCGACCGGGCGGCACTGCCGGCGCCGGACTTCAGCCGGACGGTGACCGCGTGGACCGCCCCCGGTACGGACGCCGAACGTGCGCTCGCCGAGATCTGGGGCGAGGTGCTCGGGGTCGAGGAAGTGGGCGCGGAAGCCGACTTCTTCGAACTGGGCGGCGATTCGATCCTCAGCATCCAGGTGGTGTCGCGTGCCCGGCGGGCGGGGCTTCGGCTGCTGCCGAAGGACCTGTTCCGTTATCCGACGATCCGGGCGCTCGCCGCGAGCGCGCAAGGTCCGGCGCCCACCCTCGCCGAGCAGGGCCCGGTCACCGGCGACGTGCCGCTCACCCCGATCCAGCACTGGTTCTTCGCGACCCAGCCCGAGCAGTTCGACCAGTCCGTCCTGGTCGAACTCGCGGAGGACGTCGACGAAGCCGCGCTGCGCGCCGCGCTGATCACCGTCCTGGACCATCACGACGCCTTGCGGATGCGGTTCGTGCGCGCCGAGGACGGCTGGCATCAGCACAACGCGCCACCGGAGCCGGTGGACGTACTGCGTATCGGCGAAGTGTCCACAACGGACTTCGACCTGCGGAACGGCCCGCTGTTCTCGGCCGTCCTGTCCCGTCCTCGCGAAGGCGGGCCGCTGCTTTCCCTGTCCGCGCACCACCTGGTGGTCGACGGCGTGTCGTGGCGGATCCTCCTGGAGGATCTCGAAACCGCGTACCGCGGCGGCGACCTCGGTCCGAAGACGACGTCGTTCCGTTCGTGGGCGCGGAGGCTCGCCGAGCACACCGCGGCGGGCGGCTTCGACGACGAACTGGCGTACTGGCGGGCCGTCCCGCGGCCTGCCACGCTGCCCGCCGACCACGACGGCGAGAACACGATCGGTTCGGCCCGCTCGGTCACCGTCCGGCTCGATCCGGACGAGACCAAGGCGTTGCTGAGGGACGTGCCCGAGGTCTACCGCACCCAGGTCAACGACGTGCTGCTCACCGCACTCGGCCGGGTGCTGGCCGACTGGACCGGGCAACGGGAGATCGTGGTCGACCTGGAAGGCCACGGCCGCGAAGACCTGTTCGACGACGTCGACCTCTCACGCACGGCAGGCTGGTTCACGAGCATGTTCCCGGTCGCGCTGGAGACGGCCACGGACTGGGGCAGCGCGCTCAAGGCGGTGAAGGAACGGTTGCGGGCGGTACCCCGGCGTGGCATCGGCTACGGCGCCCTGCACCACCTCGCCGGGACCGCGCCGCGGATCGAGGCGCCGGTCAGCTTCAACTACCTCGGCCGGTTCGACTGGGACCTCGGCGGCCTCTATCGCGCCATGCGCGGGGGATTGGACGCCGACCTGGACGCGGCGGCGACGCGGACGCACGCGTTCGACGTCGTGGCCAGGGTGGAGCAGGACTCGCTCGAAGTGTCCTGGTCGTATTCGGCGAACCTGCACGAGGAGTCCACGGTCGACGCGCTGGCGGACGGCCTGCTCGCCGCGCTGCGGGGCATCATCGAGCACTGCGCCGAACCCGGCGCGGGTGGCCGGACCCCGTCGGACTTCCCGCTCGCCACCCTCGACCAGTCCCAGGTGGACCGGCTGGCGGGCGACGGCCGCGCCGTCGAGGACGTCTACCCGCTGACCCCCATGCAGGGCGGGATGGTCTTCCACGGGTTGTCGCAGAGCGAGCAGGGCCTGTACTTCGAACAGGCGACGTTCGTCCTCGACGGCGTCACCGACCTCGACGTGCTCGCCCGGGCATGGCAGGAGGTGCTCGACCGCACCCCGGTGCTGCGGACCGCCTTCGTCTGGGACGGTCTGGCGGAACCGGTGCAGATCGTGCACCGCGACGTCACGCTGCCGATCCGGCGGCTCGACTGGACGGATCTGTCCGAAGCCGAACGCGCGAAGCGGCTGCGGCGTCTGCTGGCCGAGGATCGCGAGGAAGGTCTCGACCTCGCCCGTGCACCACTGATGCGCGTCGCCCTCGCCCGGCTCTCGGACACCGAAGCACAGGTGCTGTGGACCTTCCACCACGTCCTGCTGGACGGCTGGAGCGTGTTCGGCGTGCTCGCCGACCTGTGCGCGGCCCACGCCGGAGGCCCGCTGCCGTCCCGGCGTCCCTTCCGGGACTACCTCGAATGGCTGGGCGGACGGGATGACGCCGAGGCGGAACGGTTCTGGCGCCGGACGTTGGACGGCGTGGGGGAGCCGACACCACTGCCCTTCGACCGGATGCCGTCGGAGACCCACACGACCTGCTCGGCGACCTGGCTGCCGTTTTCGCTGGACGAACCGGACACCGCCCGGCTCGACGGCTTCGTCAAGCGGCACGGCCTCACGCTCAACGTCATGGTCCAGGGCGCCTGGGCGCTGCTGCTGTCGGCGTACAGCGGACGCCGCGACGTCGTGTTCGGCGCCACCGTGTCCGGCAGGCCTGCCGAACTGTCCGAAGTGGACGACATCCTCGGCATCTTCATCAACACCCTGCCGGTGCGCGCCGGCGTCGACCGTTCGGCGACGGTGGCCCGGTGGCTCAAGGAGCTGCAGAACGCTCAGGCGGAGGCGCGCGGATACGACTTCGTGCCGCTGAGCAGGCTGCAAACCTGGACCGGGCTGCCCGGCGGCGTGAATCTGTTCGACAGCCTCGTGGTGTTCGAGAACTACCCGATCAAGGACGACGCGGCCGCCGAGCACGGCTTGCGCGTCCGTGATCTGGCGGCCTTGGAGACGACGAACTTCCCGATCACCGTGGTCTCGTCGCCGGGACCGCGGCTGGCGGTGGAACTCGGCTACGACCCCGCACTGTTCGACCGGACGACCATCGAAGGCATCGCCGGGCGGCTGCTCCTGCTGTTGCGCGAACTCGCCGCCGACGGCGACCGTCCGCTGAGCCGGGTGCCGGTGCTCGACGCCGACGAAGAACGGCTCGTGCTGCGTGACTGGAACGCCACCGGCGACGAACCGGCGGTCCGTTCGCTGCCGGAAATGTTCGCCGAACAGGTCCGCGACCGTCCGGACGCGCCCGCGGTCGTGGCCGGTGGCGAGACCCTGAGTTACGCGGATCTGGACCGGCGGGCGAACCGGCTCGCGCACCGGCTGCGCACGCTCGGACTCCGGCCCGAGGACCGGGTCGGCCTCCTGGCCGAGCGGTCGAGCGCGTTCGTGGTCGCCGAACTCGCCATCGCCAAGGCGGGTGGCGTCTACGTACCCCTGGACACCCGTGCCCCGGACGAGCGCCTGCGTCTTCTCCTGACCGGGGTCGGCTACGCCGTCACCGACGAGACCTGGCTGAACACCCTCGCACGGGTGCACGAGGGACACGTCGTGGTCGAGCCGGAGGCAGGTCCGGACCACGACCCCGGCGTGGTGGTCGATCCCGAGCAGGTGGCGTACCTGATGTACACCTCCGGCTCCACCGGGACGCCGAAGGGAGTCGCCGTCCGGCACCGTGACGTCGCCGCGCTGGCGGCGGACCGGCGGTTCGCGGGCGGCGCGCACGAGCGGGTGCTCCTGCACTCGCCGCCGGCCTTCGACGCCACCACCTACGAGCTGTGGGTGCCGTTGCTGAACGGCGGCACGGTCGTCGTGGCACCGCCCGCCGACCTCGACGCCCACGCCGTGCGGCACGCGATCGCCGAGGACGGCGTGACCGGCCTGTGGCTCACCGCGGGTCTGTTCCGGGTGCTCGCCCAAGAGGCTCCGGACTGCTTCACCGGCCTGCGTGAGGTTTGGACCGGTGGCGACGTCGTCCCGGCCGCCGCCGTCCGGCAGGTGCTGGGTAACTGCCCTGGTCTGCGGGTGGTGGACGGCTACGGTCCGACCGAGACGACCACCTTCGCCACGTCCTTCCCGATGTCCACTGTGGACGAGGTGCCGGACGTGGTGCCGATCGGCCGTCCGCTGGACGGGATGCGCGTCCAGGTCCTGGATCCCGGGCTGACACCGGTTCCGCCGGGAATACCGGGCGAGTTGTTCGTCAGCGGAGCCGGGCTCGCCCGTGGCTACTTCGCCCGTCCCGGCCTGACGGCGGATCGCTTCATGGCCGATCCGTACGGGCCGCCGGGTACGCGGATGTACCGCACCGGGGACCTCGCCGCCTGGACCACCGACGGTCGCGTCCGGTTCCTCGGCAGGGTCGACGAGCAGGTCAAACTCCGCGGCTTCCGGATCGAACCGGGCGAGGTCGAAGCGGCACTGGCCGCCCACCCCGCGATCACCCAGGCCGCGGTGATCGTCCGGGAGGACCGGCCGGGGGCCAAAGTGCTCGTCGCCTACCTGGTGGGTGACGAGCTGCCCGCGAACGAGCTGAAGACCTTCCTCGGCCGGACGCTGCCGGAGTACCTGATCCCCGCCGTGTTCGTCCGGCTCGAAGCGCTTCCCTTGAGCCGCAACGGAAAGCTCGACCGGCGAGCGCTGCCCGCCCCGGAGACCGCCGAACCGCGACCGGCCTACACCGCCCCGGAGACCGACACCGAACGTGTCGTGGCGGAAATCTGGGCCGAGGTGCTCGGGCTGGAGCGGGTCGGCACGGACGACAACTTCTTCGAGCTCGGCGGGGACTCGATCCGGAGCCTGCACATCGCCTCCCGGGCGAGCGCGGTGTTCGACATCCGGCTCACCCCGCGTGACGTGCTCACCGCCCGCACCGTGGCCGTACTGGCCGAGACGGTCGAGGAGATGATCCTGCGGGATCTCGAACTCCTCGCCTCCGGTGACCCCACCATCGAACTCTGAGGACTCACCCATGACGTCATCCAGATCCGACCGTATCGCGGCGCTCTCTCCCGAACTGCGGGAGAAGCTGCGCACCAGGATGGCCGGCGCGGCCGGGCGGGCGGACGTGCTCCCCACCGCGGACCGTGACCGCCCGTTGCCGCTGTCGTTCGCCCAGCGGCGCCTGTGGTTCCTCGATCGGCTCCACCCGGACGACGCCGAGTACAACAGCGCGCTGGCCTTGCGGTTGACCGGTGAACTCGACGTTCCGGCCCTGGCGGAAGCCCTCCGGGCCCTCGTGGAACGGCACGAGTCGTTGCGGACCACCTTCGACGAGATGGACGGCGAAGGCGTCCAGATCATCCATCCGCCGGCGGGCCTGCCGCTGCCGGTGGTGGACGTCGACGCCGAGGCACTGGACGGGGTCCTGCTCGAGGAGTACTCGCGGCCGTTCGACCTCCAGCGCGGGCCGTTGGTGCGGTCGTGGCTGGGCAAGACCGGGCCCGACGAACACGTGCTGCTGCTGTGCGTGCACCACATCGCCACCGACGGCTGGTCGATGGGCGTGCTCACCGGCGAACTCGCCGAGCTGTACAACGCCGGTGTCCGCGGCGAACGGGCCGTGCTCCCGCCGCAACCGGTCCAGTACGCCGACTTCGCCGCGTGGCAACGAAAACGCCTGACCGACGACGTGCTCGCGGAACGGCTCACCTACTGGCAGCGCAGGCTGGGCGGGCTCGCCCCGCTGGAACTGCCCACCGACCGGCCGCGGCCGGCGATCCGGACCACCGAAGGCGCGGTGCGCGAATTCAGCCTGCCGCGGGACACGGCCGCGCGCTTGGCCGAGCTGGCCCGATCCGGCGAGACCACGCTGTTCACCACCGTGCTCGCGGCCTGCAAGGTGCTGTTCGCGCGCTACGCCGGGCAGGAGGACGTGGCCGTCGGCACGGTCGTCCAGGGCCGTGACCGGCCCGAACTGCAGCGGGTGGTCGGCTTCTTCGTCAACACCGTGGTGCTGCGGTCCACTGTGGACCTGTCTCGTAGCTTCCGTGAACTGCTGGGCGAGGTGCGGGAAACGGTGCTCGACGCCTTCTCCCACGACGACGTCCCGTTCGAGCGGCTGGTCGACGCCGTGCACGCGGACCGCGATCCCAGCCGCAGCCCGCTGTTCGACGTGATGGTGCTGCTGCACAGCGCCTCCGGGGCGAAGCCGTCCTTCGACGGGCTCGAGGCCGAGGACGTCGGTGTCGAGCGGAAGTCGTCGAACTTCGACCTGACCGTCGAGTTCGAGGAACGCGACGGTGCGCTCGCCGGGCTCGTCGAATACAGCACGGCGCTGTTCGACGCGGGCACCATCGACAGGCTGATCGCCCATCTGGCCGTGCTGCTGGACGCCGTCACCGCCGAGCCGGACCGGCCACTGGCGGGGCTTCCGCTGGCGACCGACGTCGAACTGCGCCGGATGCTCGTCGAGTGGAACGACACCGGGATCGACGTACCGGACACGACCGTCGTGGACTTGCTCGACGCCCAGGCCGCGGCGACCCCCCACGAGACCGCCTTGGTGTTCCGTGACGAGGCACTGGACTACGCGGAGCTGACGCGGCGCGTCGACGAACTCGCCGGGGAGCTGGTGCGGCGGGGAGCGGGACCGGAGCGGATCGTCGCCGTCATGCTGCCGCGGTCGGCGGAGGCCGTGGTGGCGCTGTTCGCCGTGCTGAAGGCGGGCGGGGTGTACCTGCCGGTCGACCCCGCTCTCCCGGCGGAGCGCGTCGAGACGCTGCTGCGTGACGCGGATCCGGTCGTGGTGGTGGACGAGGACTTCGAGTGCACGGGGCACACGGCGGTGCCCGCCGGCCCTCGCCCCGATCAGGCCGCGTATGTCATCTACACGTCCGGGTCGACGGGCAAGCCGAAAGGCGTCGTGGTCGAGCACCGCGCGCTGGTCAACCTGCTGGCCAACCACCGGCGGGTCTTCGGCACCGGCCGCCTGCGCGTGGCGGGCACGGCGGCCTTGTCGTTCGACACGTCCTGGGAGGGGCCGCTGCTAATGGCCGACGGCCACGAACTGCACCTCGTGGACGACGACACCCGGCTGGACCCGGACGCGCTCACCCGGTACGTCACCGGGCACCGGATCGACTTCCTCGACCTGACCCCGTCCTATCTGCGGCAGTTGCTTCCCGCCGGACTGCTGGACGGCCCGCACCGCCCGAGACACCTGATGCTCGGCGGCGAAGCGATCGGGGAGACCCTGTGGCACGAGCTGACGGAGCTGCCAGGGACGACCGCCCACAACTACTACGGGCCGACAGAGACCACCGTCGACGCCGTGTGCACCCCGGTGTCCGGTGACCGCCCGCTGATCGGCCGTCCCCTGGGCAACTTCCGCGCCTACGTCCTCGACGAGACGCTCTCACCCGTACCGCTCGGAGTAGCGGGACAGCTCTATCTCGGCGGCACGCAGCTGGCTCGCGGTTACCTCGGCCGTACGGGGCTGACGGCGGACCGGTTCGTCGCCGACCCGTTCGGTGAACCCGGCACGCGGATGTACGCCACCGGCGACCTCGTCCGCTGGACCGGCGACGGGGTGCTGGACTATCGCGGCCGGTGCGACGAGCAGGTCAAGATCCGCGGGTTCCGGGTCGAGCCCGGCGAGGTGGAGGCCGCCCTGCTGCGGCACCCCGCGGTCGCCGAAGCCGCGGTGGTGGCGCGGGAGGACCGGAACGGCAACCGGCTCGTGGCCTATTTCGTGCCGAATGGCGGAAGCCCGGACCTCGGTGAGCTCCGGCGTTTCCTGGCCGGGTCCCTGCCCGACTATCTGGTGCCCTCGGCCTTCGTGTCGCTCGATCGGCTGCCGCTGACCCGGCACGGCAAACTCGACCAGGCCGCCCTGCCGACACCGGACTTCTCGGCCGCCCGCGCGCGGTACGTCGCCCCGCGCGACGACGTGGAGCGGCTGGTGACCGGAGTCTGGGCGGACGTGCTCGGCGTCGAGCGGATCGGGATCGAGGACAACTTCTTCGATCTCGGCGGGGATTCGATCCTCGGCATCCGGGTCCTGTCCCGGCTTCGGGCGGCGCTCGGGGTGGAGGTGCCGGCGCGGCTGCTGTTCTCCGCGCCGACTCCCGAGCGGCTCGCCGCCGCCCTGCCGCGTTCCGGCGGGCGCGAGGCCGCGATCCCGGTCCTGGACCGGACGAACGGCGCGTTGACGGCACCGCTCTCGTTCGCTCAGCAGCGCTTGTGGTTCCTGGACGAGTTCGAGCCGGGCAGTACCGAGTACGTCTCGCCCATGGCGTTGCGGCTTCGCGGGAACCTCGACATCGAGGCCCTGGACCGGGCGTTGACCGCGCTCGTGGCCCGGCACGAGGCCCTGCGCACCACCTTCGACACCGTCGACGGGCACGGAACGCAGGTCGTGCGCCCGCCGTCCGACGTCCGGGTGCCGCTCACCGACCTGAGCGGACTGTCCGAAGAGGACAGACAACGGCAATTGGCCGCCGCGCTGGCCGAAGCGTCGACGGCGCCGTTCGACCTGCGCCGCGGCCCGCTGCTGCGCATCCGGTTGATCCGGCTGGCACCGGAGGAGCACGTGCTCACGCTGGTGCTGCATCACATCGTCACCGACGGCTGGTCGTCCGGAGTGCTCACCGGTGACCTGAGCGCGTTGTACACCGCTTTCGTCCGCGGGGAGCGCCTCAGCCTCCCCGACCTGCCGGTGCAGTACGCCGACTTCGCGGTCTGGCAACGCGAACGGCTGGCCGGGGCGATGCTGGACGAACAACTGGCGTACTGGCGCCACCGTCTCGAAGGCGTCCCACCGCTGGAGCTGCCCACCGACCGCGCCCGCCCGGCCGTCCGCACCAAGAACGGCGCACTGCTGGAGTTCAGTGTCCCGGAGGCCACCACCGCGCGGCTGAAGGAGCTTTCCCGTCGCCAGGACGGCACGCTGTTCATGACCCTGCTCGCCGCCTGCCAGCTGCTGCTCGCCCGCTGGTCCGGACAGGACGACGTCGCGGTCGGCACGGTCACCTCCGGCCGGGAACGCGCCGATCTGGAAGGGTTGATCGGGTTCTTCGTCAACACCCTGGTGCTGCGGTCCGAAGTGGACCTTTCCCGGACCTTCGACGCGTTCCTCGACGACGTCCGCGAGCTGACCTTGGACGCCTTCGCACACCAGGACGTCCCCTTCGACCGCGTGGTCGACGACCTGCAACCGGTCCGCGACACCAGCCGCACCCCGCTGTGCCAGGTCATGGTGGTGCTGCACAACACCCCCGAGGGCGACGCCGCGCTGCCGGGCCTCGCCGTCGAGGAACTGGCACCGCCGGTGGTGACCGCGACCTTCGATCTGATGATCCAGTTCCAGGAGGTCGCCGGACGCCTGGACGGGGTCGTCAACTACAACACCGACCTGTTCGACGCCACCAGCATCGAGCGGCTGTCGGGATGGTTGCGCGTCCTGCTCGACGGTGTCGCGGCCGACCCGGCGCGCCCGATGGCGCGGTTGCCGTGGATCACCGACACCGAACGCTCCCGGGTGCTGCGGGAGTGGAACGGCCACGAGGCGTCCGGCCAGGACACCACGCTGCCCGAGCTGTTCGAGGCGCAGGCCCGGCGGACTCCGGACGCCGTGGCCGTCACCCACGGCGGAGACAGCCTGACCTACCGCGAGCTCGACGAACGCGCCAACCGCCTCGCACACCGGCTGATCGGGCTCGGTGCGGGCCCGGAGCGACTGGTCGCGCTCGTGCTGCCACGCTCGGTCGAGCAGGTCGTCGCCATGGTGGCGGTACTCAAGTCCGGTGCCGGCTATCTGCCGATCGACCCCGCGTACCCGGCCGCGCGGATCGAGGGCATGCTCGCCGACGCGAACCCGGTGGCGGTGCTCGACAGCCGCGAAGCCCTGGAGGCCGTCGAGTATCCGGCCACGGACCCGGCCGTACGGCTGACCGCGGACGACACCGCCTACGTCATCTACACCTCCGGTTCGACCGGCAAGCCCAAGGGCGTCGTGATCCCGCATCGCAACGTCACCCGGCTCTTCGGAGCCACTCGTCACTGGTTCCGCTTCGACGAGCGGGACGTGTGGACGCTGTTCCATTCCTACGCGTTCGACTTCTCGGTCTGGGAGATGTGGGGCGCACTGCTGCACGGCGGCAAACTCGTCGTCGTCGGCCAGGACGTCGCCCGCTCGCCCGAGGACTTCCTCGCCCTGCTCGCCGCCGAGAAGGTGACGGTGCTCAACCAGACGCCGTCGGCCTTCTATCAGCTGATCCAGGCCGACCGCGAACAGCGTCCCGAGCTGAGCCTGCGGACGGTGATCTTCGGCGGTGAGGCGCTGGACCCGGCGCGGCTCGGCGAGTGGTACCGGCGGCATCCGGCCGGGCCGGAGCTGGTCAACATGTACGGGATCACCGAAACCACCGTCCACGTGACCCACCGGCCGCTGGCCGCGGCGGACACGGCGAGCACGATCGGTGTGCCCATCCCGGACCTGCGGGTCTACGTGCTCGACGGCACGCTCGCCCCGGTCCCGCCCGGCGTCACCGGCGAGCTGTACGTCGCGGGAGCGGGTCTGGCCCGCGGGTACCTCGCCCGGCCGGGCCTGACCGCGGACCGGTTCACCGCCGACCCGTTCGGTGCGCCCGGAACCCGGATGTACCGCACGGGCGACCTCGTCCGCTGGACCGGCGACGGCGTGCTGGAGTACCAGGGCCGCGCCGACCATCAGGTGAAGATCCGGGGTTTCCGGATCGAGCTCGGCGAGATCGAAGCCGCGCTGGCCTCGCATCCGGACCTCGGCGAGGCCGTCGTGGTGGCCCACGAGGCGGACGGAACCCGCCGCCTGGTCGCCTATCTGGTCCCGGCGCCGGGCGCCGCGGTGCCGGGAACCACCACGCTGCGGGAGTTCCTCGGCCGCACGCTGCCCCCGCACATGGTGCCTGCCGTGTTCGTCGGCCTCGACGCACTTCCGCTGAACGCCAATGGGAAACTCGATCGCCGGGCCCTGCCCGCGCCCGACGGGCAGGTCGAGGCGGGCAGCCGGTACGTGGCCCCGCGGACGTCGGCGGAGGGTGAGCTGGCGCGGATCTTCTCGGCGGTGCTGGGTGTCGACCAGGTCGGCGCGGAGGACAACTTCTTCGGCCTCGGTGGCGACTCGATCCTCAGCATCCAGGTCGTGTCGAAGGCCCGGAAGGCCGGGCTTTCCCTGTCTTCGAAGGACATCTTCCTCCACCAGACGGTGGCCGAACTGGGTTCGATCGTCGAGGCGCGGGTGGTGCCGGAGCAGGCCGCGGCCGTCGAACCGTCCGGGCCCGCACCGCTCGGGCCGATCCAGTCGTGGTTCTTCGGAAGCGGCCTCGACACCGGCCACTTCACCATGTCCGTCCACGTCGGACTCCGGGCGGACGTCGACCCCACGCGCCTGTCCGACGCCGTCGGCCGGGTGATGGCGCACCACGACGCCCTGCGGATGCGGTTCTCGATGGCGGCGGGTGAGTGGGTCCAGGAACCGGCGGCACACGAGAACGACGTGCCGCGGATCGTTCGCCTGTCCGCCGGGGACGACGACGGGATGCACGCGGCGGCGCTCGCCGCGCAGAGTTCACTGAACCTCACCGGCGGGCCGCTATGGCGCGCGATCGTGTTCGTCCCCGGAGACCAGGCGCCCCGGCTGTTCCTCACCGTGCACCACCTCGTCATGGACGGCGTGTCGTGGCGTGTGCTGCTAGCCGACATCGAGGCCGCCTACCGGGGCGAAGAGCTCGAACCGGTCGGCACGTCCTACACCGCCTGGGCGCGGTCACTGGCCGGTCACGTCCGGGACGGCGGGTTCGACGACGACCTCGCGTATTGGAAGACCGTGTTCAGCGACGCGAATCCGGATCTGCCGGTCGACCGGCCCGGCCGCAACGAGGCGAGTTCGGCGCGCACGGTGTCGGTGAGCCTCGGCCGGGCCGAAACGGCCGCACTGGTGCACGAAGTGCCGTCGGCGTACCGGACACAGGTCAACGACGTCCTGCTGGCGGCCCTCGGCCGGGTGCTGGCCCGGTGGACCGGTCGCGACCGCGTGGTGATCGCGGTGGAAGGCCACGGCCGCGAGGAGATCGTCGACGGGCTCGACCTGTCCCGCACGGTCGGCTGGTTCACCGCCCAGTTCCCGGTCGCGCTGAGCCTGCGCCCGGGCGCAGGCTGGGGTGAGGAGCTGAAGTCGGTCAAGGAACAGGTGCGCGCGGTACCGAACAAGGGCGTCGGCTACGACGCGCTGCGCTATCTGGGCCGCGAAGGAACCTCGGCCAACCTGCTGCGGGACGACCCGGCGCCCCGGATCTCGTTCAACTACCACGGGCAGTGGGACGTCGCACCGTCCGGCGAGAGCCTCTACCAGGAGCGGCACGAGTCGCTCGGCCGGGACATCGCCGACGAGAGCCCGCGAACGTACCTGCTGGACGTCATCGGCGTCGTCGAGGACGGGCGGCTGCGGCTGTCCTGGGAGTACTCCGCCGACCTGCACGACGAGGCCACGATCCGGCGGCTGGCCGAGGGCACGGTCGAAGCCCTGCGGGAGATCGTCGCGCACTGCGCCCTGCCGGACGCCGGGGGCCGCACGCCGTCGGACTTCCCGCTGGCCCGGCTCGACCAGGCCCAGGTCGACCGCATCGCCGGCGACGGCCGGGACGTCGAGGACGTCTACCCGTTGACCCCGCTGCAAGCGGGCATGGTCTTCCACAGTCTCGTCGACGCGGATTCGACCGCGTACTTCGACCAGTTCCGGCTCCGGCTCTCCGGTGTCGCCGACCCCGTCTCGTTCGGTGCAGCCTGGCAGCAGCTCGTCGACCGGACGCCGATCCTGCGCAGTCACGTGGTGTGGGAGGGCGTCGACGAGCCGTTGCAGGTGGTTCGGCGCCACGTTCCGGTGCCGGTCCGGCAGTTCGACTGGCGTGGCCTGCCCGAAGAAGATCAACAGTCCGCTTTGGCGGACCTGCTGGCGGAAGACCTCGCCGCGGGCATGGACCTGACGACGGCGCCGCTGATGCGGCTGGCGATCGCCCGGCTGACCGACGACGAGGTCCAGTGCGTGTGGACCTCGCACCACGTCCTGCTCGACGGCTGGAGCACCGCGCAGGCCTTCGGCGAGGTGTGCGAACGGTACGCGGCCCTCACCGGCGGACGGCGGCCGGAAGTGCCGTCCCGGCGCCCGTTCCGCGACTACCTCGGCTGGTTGGCCGAGCAGGACGGCCAGGAGGCCGAACGCCACTGGCGTCACCTCCTCGCCGGTGTCGAGGCGCCCACGCCGTTGCCGTACGACCGGCCGCCGGTCGAGGCGCACCGCGCCGAATCCGGGGCAACGGTGCTGCTCGAACTCTCGCCCGAGGAGTCGCGGCGGGTGCACGCCATGGCGAAGCGCACGGCCTTGACCGTCAACACCGTGGTGCAGGGCGCCTGGGCGCTGCTGCTGGCGCACCACAGCGGCGAGCAGGAGGTGCTGTTCGGCACCACCGTCTCCGGGCGGCCGGCCGAACTGCCCGGCGTCGAGGCGATGATCGGCATGTTCATCAACACCGTGCCCACGCGCATGCGTGTCCGAAGTGGACAGACCGTGGCGGCCTGGCTGCGCGAGGCGCAGGCGGAACAGGTGGACTCGCGGCGGTTCGACTTCCTGTCCTTGGCGCAGTTGCAGGCGCTGACCGACGTGCCGGCGGGAACCGGCCTGTTCGACAGTGTGGTCGTCTTCGAGAACTACCCGATCGACGAGGCGGCAGGCGGCGACGGCGTCGTGGTGCGGGACGTCGATTCGCTCGACACCACGAGCTTCCCCCTGAACCTGACCGCGTACCTGCACGACCGGCTCGGGCTGGAGCTGTCCTACGACCCGCGGTTGTTCGACGCGGCGACGGCCGAACGGCTGGCGGGGCACCTGGCCAGGCTGGTCCGGCGGATCAGCGAGGAACCGGAAAGCCGCGTCACCGAGCTGTCCCCGTTGGGCGACGGGGAACGCCGCCGGCTGCTGGTGGACTGGAACGACACCGCGATCGATGTTCCCGCGGGCACGGTGCTGGACGTGTTCCGCACGCACGTGGCCCGCACCCCGCACGAAACCGCCCTGGTCTTCCGGGACACCGTCCTGGACTTCGCGACCCTGGACGAGCTGTCGGACCGGTTGGCGGGCCATCTCGCCGAGCAGGGTGCGGGTGCGGAGCGGGTGGTCGCGGTGGTGCTGCCCCGCTCCGCCGAGTCCGTCATCGCGGCCCTCGCGATCTTCAAGGCGGGCGCGGTGTACCTGCCGGTGGATCCGGAGCTGCCCGCCACCCGGTTCGAGTGGTTGCTGCGGGACGCGAACCCGGCCGTCGTGCTCGACGACCCGGCTCGGGTCCGCGATTGGTGCGACCAGCCCTCACCACGTGAGCTCCCCGGCGCCGAGGCGGACCACGCCGCGTATGTCATCTACACGTCCGGGTCGACCGGACTGCCCAAGGGCGTGGTCGTCGAGCACCGCGCTCTGCTGAACCTGCTGGCCGACCACCGCCGCGTCTACCTGGCCGACGCCGCCGAGACCCGGATGCGCGCGGCCCTGACCGCGGCGTTCTCCTTCGACACCTCGTGGGACGGCCTGCTGTTCCTCTTGGACGGACACGAACTGCACGTCCTCGACGACGACACCCGCGTCGATCCGCGGGCCGTCGCCCGCTACGTCGACGAGCGGCGGATCGATTTCCTCGATCTCACGCCGTCCTACCTCCAGCAGTTGCTGGCCGACGGGTTGCTGGCCGGCGCGCACCGGCCCGGCACCCTGATGGTCGGCGGCGAGGCGATCGGCGAGGCGTTGTGGCGTGAGCTGGCGGGCATACCCGGCACGGCCGTCTACAACTACTACGGCCCCACCGAGGTCACGGTGGACTCGGTGTTCCGCCGCGTGCACGGGGACAAGCCGCTGATCGGGCGGCCGAGCGGGAACGTCCGGGCCTACGTGCTGGACTCGTCGCTCTCGCCGGTCCCGGCCGGTGTGCCCGGCGAGCTGTACCTCGCCGGGGTCCAGCTCGCCCGTGGTTACCTCGGCCGTCCGGGGCTCACCGCCGACCGCTTCCTCGCGAACCCGTTCGGCGGTCCCGGCGAACGGCTGTACCGGACGGGCGATCGCGTCCGCTGGACGACCGGCGGGGAACTGGACTACCTGGGCAGGCTCGACGAGCAGGTCAAGATCCGCGGTTTCCGCGTGGAGCCGGGCGAGATCGAAACCGCCCTTCTCGGGCACCCCGCCGTCGCCGAGGCCGTCGTCATCGCCCGCGAAGACGAGCCGGGGAACCGGCGGCTGGCCGCCTACGTCGTGCCCGGCGACGAGGCACCCGACGGCACCGAACTGCGGGCCTGGCTGCGCCGCACCGTACCCGGCCCTCTCGTGCCGTCCGCTTTCGTGGTGCTCGACCGGCTCCCGCTGACCCGCAACGGCAAGGTCGACCGGCGCGCGCTTCCCGCACCGGAGAACAGTGGCACCGGCTCGCGGTACGTGGCACCGCGGACCTCGGCCGAGCGCACGCTGGCGGAGATCTGGTCCGACGTGCTCGGCGTGGAGCGGGTCGGCGTCGAGGACAACTTCTTCGAACTGGGCGGTGACTCCCTCCTGAGCATGCGGATCGTGTCGCGGGTGCGGGCCGCCTTCGGCACGGAAGTGTCGCCGCGCGCGTTGTTCTCCGACCCGGTCCTTGGCCGGTTCGCCGCCGCGGTGACCGAGCAGGGGCAGGCAGGCCGGGCCATTCCGGTGACCGACCGCGACGGCCCGCTGCCGCTGTCGTTCGCGCAGCAGCGACTGTGGTTCCTCGACGAATTCGAGCCGGACAGCACGGAGTACGTGTCGCCGACGGCGTTGCGGCTGCGCGGCGAACTCGATGTCGCGGCGCTCACCGACGCGCTCACCGCCCTGGTCGCCCGGCACGAGGCACTGCGGACGACGTTCGACGCGGACAACGGACACGGCGTCCAGCTCGTCGGCGCGCCGTACGCGGTGGAACTGCCGCTGGACGACCTGAGTGGACTGTCCGAAGAGGACCGCTCGGCCGCGCTGGACCAGACGCTGGAGCGTGAGGTGCGGCAACCGTTCGACCTGCGGACCGGCCCGCTGCTGCGGGCGAGGCTGATCCGGCTGGCGCCGGAGGAGCACGTGCTCACGCTGGTGCTGCACCACATCGTCACCGACGGCTGGTCGTCCGGTGTGCTCGCCGGCGACCTCGACGCGCTGTACACGGCGTCCGTTCGCGGCGTGGAGCCGGACTTGCCGGATCTGCCGATCCAGTACGCC
This sequence comes from Amycolatopsis sp. QT-25, assembly GCF_029369745.1. NCBI lineage: Bacteria > Bacillati > Actinomycetota > Actinomycetes > Pseudonocardiales > Pseudonocardiaceae > Amycolatopsis > Amycolatopsis sp. QT-25. Next base: position 4,218,137 of record NZ_CP120210.1, on the reverse strand, counting down.
GACTTCGCCGTGTGGCAGCGGCAGGTCGTCGAAGGCGAATTGCTGGCGGATCAGCTCGACTACTGGCGCGACCGGCTCGACGGCATGTCGCCGCTGGAACCGCCCACCGACCGGCCCCGCCCCGCGGTGCGCACCACGAACGGCGACTGGTACGCGTTCGAAGTCCCGGCCGGACTGGTCACCGCGCTCAAGAGTCTCGCCAGAGGGCAGGACGGCACGCTGTTCATGACGCTGGTCGCCGCCTGTCAGGTTCTGCTGGGCCGGTGGTCGGGGCAGGACGACGTCGCGGTGGGCACGGTGACCTCCGGCCGGGAGCGGCCGGAACTGGAACGGCTGATCGGCTTCTTCGTCAACACCCTGGTGCTGCGGTCCACAGTGGACGCCGACACGACGTTCCGTGAGTTGCTGAGCTCGGTCCGGGAGACCGTGCTCGGCGCCTTCGCCCATCAGGACGTGCCGTTCGAGCGGGTCGTGGACACCGTGCAGCCGGAGCGCGACGTCAGCCGTACGCCGCTGTTCCAGGCGATGGTGGCCTTGCAGAACACCGGCGATCCGGTGCCCGCGGGCGGCGCGCTGGCCGCCGAGGAGATCGCGCTGCCCTCGGCGACGGCGGCGTTCGACCTCCTCGTGCAGTTCGAGGAACACGACGGCGGCCTGCGCGGCGCGGTGAACTACAACACCGACCTGTTCGACCAGGCCACGATCGAACGACTGACCGGCTGGCTGCGGCTCATCCTCGAAGGCGTCACTTCCGCCCCGGACCGCCCGCTCGGTGAACTGCCGCTGCTGACCGCCGGCGAACGGCACCATCTCCTGCACACGCTGAACGACACCACGCGGCCGCTGGGCACGGCGACGTTGCCGGAACTGGTGCGGGCACAGGCCGGGCGGACCCCGGACGCGCCCGCGGTCACCGACGTGGGCCTCACCCTCACCTACGCCGAACTGGAGCGGCACGCCAACCGGCTGGCCCATCGGCTGATCGCGGCCGGGGCCGGACCGGAGCACCGGATCGGGATCGTGCTGCCGAACTCCGCCGAACTGCTGGTGGCGTTGCTCGCCGTACTCAAGACCGGAGCCGCCTACGTCCCGATCGACCCGCTGTACCCACCGGAACGCATCTCCGCCGTGCTCGGCGACTCACGGCCCTTGGCGGTGCTCGACGACCGGGAAGCGGTACTGGACACCGCGAGATGGCCGGAGACCGACCCCGGGATACGGCCCTTGCCCGACCACCCGGCCTACGTGATCTACACCTCCGGGTCGACCGGTAAGCCCAAGGGCGTGATCACCACGCACGGCGGCCTGCTGAACTTCCTCCGCTGGGCGGCCGAGACGTATCCCAGCCTGAGCGGAACGACCGTGCTGCACTCGTCGGTCTCCTTCGATCTCACGGTGACCACGCTCTACGGCACGCTGCTCGCGGGCGGTCTGATCCGGGTGGCGGGCGCCCCGGCGCACCAGCCGCCCACCTTCCTCAAGGCCACGCCGGGTCACCTGCCGCTTCTCGACGTCATGGACGACGCTGACCTTTCGCCGACCGACGAATTGGTGGTCGGCGGGGATCAGCTGCTCGGCTCGGTGGCCGACGCCTGGCGCGCGGACCACCCCGGCGTGGTGGTGATCAACGAGTACGGTCCGACCGAGACCACCGTCGGCTGCATGGAGTACCGGGTCGGGCCAGGACAGGAACTGGCCGCGGGCGCGGTTCCGATCGGACATCCGATCTGGAACACGCGGCTGTACGTACTCGACGCCGGGCTGGACCCGGTCCCCACCGGGATCGCGGGCGAGCTGTACATCGCGGGCGACGGACTGGCCCGTGGGTACTTCGAGCTGCCGGGGCTGACCGCGGCCGGGTTCCTCGCGTGCCCGTTCGGCGAACCGGGGGAGCGGATGTACCGCACCGGTGACATCGTGATCCGTCAGCACGACGGCGAACTGGTGTGCCTCGGCCGCGTCGACGAGCAGGTCAAGATCCGGGGCTTCCGGATCGAGCCGGGAGAGGTCGAAGCCACCTTGCGGAGCCATCCCGACGTCGCCGAAGCCGTCGTCGTGGCCCGCAAGGACGATGGGCAGGCACGGCTGGTCGCCTACCTGGTGCCCGCGGCGGACGCTCCGGACGCGACCGTGTTGCGGGAGTTCCTCGGCCGTTCGCTGCCTGAGTACATGATCCCCTCGGCGTTCGTACCGCTCGACGCGCTTCCGTTGAACCGCAACGGCAAACTGGACCGCAAGGCACTGCCCGAGCCGGCCGCGCCGGTGGTCGCGGCGGCGACGTTCACGGAGCCACAGGGGCCGGTGGAACGGGCACTCGCCGACATCTGGGCGGAAGTCCTCGGCCTCGACCGGGTCGGCGCCCACGACGGGTTCTTCGAGCTGGGCGGGGACTCCATCCTCAGCATCCAGGTGGTGCACCGCGCCCGCCAGGCGGGCTGGCGGATGACGTCGAAGGCGTTGTTCCGGCACCGGACCGTCGCGGAACTGGCCAAGGTCGTCACTCCCGTCGAAGCCGAGCCGGACGAGCGGGAGGCCGTCGCCGGGGACGTGCCGCTGACCCCGATCCAGCGGTGGTTCTTCGACGAGCACACCACCAACCCGCACCATTTCAACCAGTCCGTTCTCGTCGAACTGGATCCGGAAGTGGACCCGGCGGTGCTGCGGCAGGCGCTCGACGCCGTCGTCGCCCACCACGACGCGCTGCGGATGCGTTTCGAGCGCGTCGAGGGGGAGTGGCGGCAGCACAACGATCCAGTCGGTTCACCGACGGCGCTGCGGATCGAGACCGTGTCCACGGTGGACGAGCAGGAGCAACGTGCGCTGCTGGAGGAGGTCGCCGACGAGGCGCACTCCGGGTTCGACCTGTCCGCGCCCCCGCTGCTGAAGGCCGTGCTGTTCACCCGCGAAACGGGGCCGCTGCTGTTCCTCACCGCGCACCACCTGGTGATCGACGCGGTGTCGTGGCGAATCCTGCTGGAAGACCTCGAGCGGGCCTACCGGCAGACGGCCGACGGCGATCCCGTCGACCTCGGCGCGAAGACGACGTCGTTCCGGGACTGGTCGCGCCGGCTGCGGGAGTTCGTCGACGGCGGCGGGCTCGACCACGAGCGCGACCACTGGTCGCGGGTGCTGCCCGCCCGCGACCTGCCCGTCGACCGGGCCGAGCCGGTCCCCGGCACCCCGGCGGAGTCCGTGACCGTCCGGCTCGACGCCGACGACACCGACGCGCTGCTGCACCTCGCCCCGGGCGCCTACCGCACCCGTATCAACGACGTCCTGCTCGCGGCGCTGGCCTGGGCGCTGGCGCGGTGGACCGGTGAGGAGCAGGTCGCGGTGGACCTGGAAGGCCACGGCCGGGAGGAGATCTTCGACGACGTCGACCTCACCCGGACGGTCGGCTGGTTCACCACGCTGTTCCCGCTGTCGCTCGAAGTCACCACCGAGGACGAGCCGCGCTGGCGTCAGCTGGTGAAGTCCGTGCGCAAGCAACTGCGGGCGGTGCCCGGCAACGGCTTCGGCTTCGGCGCGCTCCGCCAGTGGAGATTCCCCGAACTCGGCGGGCGGTCCCCGCAGATCTCGTTCAACTACCTCGGGCAGGGCGACGACACCGCCGCCGGGACCGGGCTCTACCGGGCATCGCACGCGCCGATCGGCCACGAGCAGGATCCGGCGGACCCGGGCGGCCATCTGCTGGAGGTGGTCGGCGGCGTCCAGGAAGGACGGCTCGAGTTCTCCTGGTTCCACCGCCCGGACCGGCACGACCGGGCGACGGTGGAGGCGGTCGCCGCGGACTTCGCCACGGCCCTGCGCCGGATGGCCCGAGACGTCCGGGGTGAGCGAGCATGACGACGCTGCTGTCGCGCAACCGCGACTACCGCCTGTTGTGGGGCGGCCAGGTCATCTCGGAGGCCGGTTTCAGCACGTCGATGATCGCCTTCCCGCTGCTGGTGCTGGCGGTCACCGGCTCGGCGGCGCAGTCCGGTCTGGTGCTCGGCGCGGTCGCGATCGCCCAGCTCGCCGCCGGGCTGCCCGCCGGGGCGCTGGTGGATCGGTGGAACCGCAAGAAGATCATGCTGGCCTGCGAAGCCGTGCAGGGGCTCGCGGCCGCCGCCCTGGTCGCGGCACTGTGGTGGGGGGTGGCGAACGTGGCGATGATGATCGCCGTCGCCGCGGTGATGGGACTGTGCCGGGCGCTGTTCGAGCCCGCGGAGGAGGCCAGCCTGCCCCGGCTGGTCACCGTGGACCAGGTGCCGTCGGCGGTGGCGATGAACGCGGCCCGGTCGAGCGCCGGGCAGTTGTCCGGCACGGCGCTCGGCGGGTTCCTGTTCGCACTGGGCCGGATGGTGCCGTTCGTCTTCGACGTCATCGCCCACGTGGTCGCCTTCACCGCCCTGCTGTTCGTCCGGCTGCCACCGAAGCCGATCGAACACCGGGCGCCGACCCCGCATCTGGGCCGGGAGATCGTCGCGGGGTTGCGCTGGGTGTGGCACCAGCCGCACGTGCGGATCACCGCGGTCTGCGCGATCTGCCTGAACCTGTTCTTCAGCGCGTACTACCTGGTGATCATCGTGCTGGCGGACTCACGCGGCGTCCCGGCGGGCGAGATCGGCGTGATGGCCGCGATGCTCGGCGGCGGCGGCATCCTCGGTGCGCTGGCCGCGCCGTACCTGCACCGCAAACTCGATCCGTACGTGCTGATCATCAGCGTGTTCTGGGCACTGACCGTGCTCACCCCGCTCGCGGCGTTGGTCCACAATGGATATCTGATGGGCCTGTTGTTCGCGGCGATGGCATTTCTTCCCCCCGCCGCCAACACCACCATCAGCACCTACCAGCTGCTGCTCACCCCCGACGAGCTGCGCGGGCGGCTCGGTGGCGTGATGGGGGTGACCGGCGGCCTGGCCGCCGCCGCGGGCCCCGCGCTCGGCGGCTGGCTGGTCGACGCGCTGCCGGGCACCACCGCCGTGCTCGTCTGCGCGGGCGCGATCGCCGCGGTCACCCTTCTGGCCACCTTCAACCCCACGCTCCGCCGATTCCCCCGAAGTGTCGGCGAGAACAGCGCGGACCTGCCCGAAAAAACGGAAATGCTGGATACGAAAGGAAAGTCGAATGGCTGACGAAAACACCTACCAGGTACTGATCAACGACGAAGAGCAGTACTCCCTTTGGTCGGCGGAGAAGGAGATTCCGGAGGGCTGGCGCGCCACGGGACACCGGGGCACTCGTCAAGAGTGCATGGACCACGTCGACGAGGTCTGGACCGACATGCGTCCGCGCAGCCTTCGCGAACGGATGGCTTCGCAGTAGGGCGCCGAACTCGCCCCCCGTGCGCCGGTGCACAGACATGGGCAGGTGCGTGGCTCCGGCACTTGGTCACCGGAGCCACGTACTTGGCGGGGTACGCCCGGCCAAGTACGTGGTATTCGGCTACCCGTTCTTTCGGGGAGGGCGGACACCGGGTCGCGGGCGACGGTGATCGCGGGGTGGGCGCACGGCCCGTTGCCGGCTGAGCAGGGGCGGCGCGGTGAATCTCCGCTCGCGCCGCCCCGTGCACGCCTCAGGCACCAGTCCTCGCGGGGAAGGAAAGTGCTTCGCCAGGTCGAAGTATTCGGCAACCCGTTCGTCTGCCGGGTAGCCGATCGGTTTGGCGCGGGCTTGGCCCGCGTGTGCCGGCACCAGCCGCCGGACCGCGTCCGATCAGCGGAATGCCCACACGGCGTCGGAGCCGTCGGGAGCGACCGGTTTCCGTCGCAGCGCGGAGTCGAACTCCCGCTGCCGAGATAGTCGGAGAGGTCGGGCCCGGCGTAGGAGTCGCCCTAGACAGTTCGACCACATCTTGTCGCCGTCACACTGGTGGCAGGCCGGAGAAGTTGTCCGAACCTGCCGGGGGCCTTCAGTCGATATCGATGTCGCCGTCGCCGTCGAAGCCACTCTCGTTGCCGGCGTATTCGCTGCTGCTGTGCGGCCCTTCGGGGAATCCTTCGATCGCGCCGCACACGGTCCCCAACCCCACGGCGCCGACGACCAGCCCGAGCAGTATGCGGACGAAGATGTTGGTGATGGGCTCGCCCGCGCCGTTCTCGACGGCGATTTCGCCGGTCACGATCAGCAGGGCCGCGCTCGTCAGGGCGACCCCGAACAGGGCCCCGGCCACGCGGCCCACCAGGCCCCAGAAGCTCGGAGCGGGCTTCTGTCCCTTGGACATGGCGACGACGCTACGCGGGCTCCGACATCTGGTGCACCGCCAACCGGGCTCACCGAGTCCGGCATCCACCCGAGGTCGGCCCGACCACCAGGCAGGTAGCCCGTTGACCCGTGGCAATGGTCAGCGAAGCCGGAGGCCTGGATCAGGGAACGAGCCGCTCCCCGCTGGTCGGCGTAGGCGAGCTGTCGCGCTCCAGACAGTCGAGGTTGGCCGAGGCCGGTGACCAATCAGCGCAGTGATGAGCCGGGGCCGACCCGTTATGGTCGGCCCCGCCCGCACGTACCTGCCCGTGGCTGGACTGCGCCTGTGACAGGCGCTCGGAGGTTTCGCTCCGCCTTCGCGCCTTCGCGCCTTTGGGCTAGCCGGGCTCGCCGCAGTCGTCGGCTTCGACGGAGGGCTTCTGGTGTGCGCCGGGTTCTTCGCGCTGGCCGCGCTGGTGACTCTGTTGTTGCCGCGCACTGGAGCTTATGAACCGGGCCCCGTTTGGCCCCCCTGGTCCACCGAGCACGTGACATCTTTTACTACGCCGCCTGCGAACTCATAGCGACAGCCGCTGGCAGCCACCCACGTTGTTCGGGAGCTCGGTCTCGGAGATTCCCTGGCTGGCTAGCAGCCGCGAGAGTCAGGGCACGATGGTCGTTCAACCCTACGCGGGTAATACAGAGTGTGTAAGAGCGACGGACGAGGCGGGTGGCGCCCTGACTGGCGGGTCCGCGCTTCAGTCCATCGGGTCCACGGTCTTGGTGTGGAACTCGCGGACGAAGCGTTCCTGACGGCTTGAGGTTTCGCGGTAGCCGCGCGCCCGGTAGAAGTGCTGAGCGGCGTCGCGTGTGCGTGTCGTGGTCAGTTCCAGTCGCACGCAACCCCATTTCCGTGACATGTCCTCAGCGGCGGTCAGCAGCATGCTCGCTACCCCGGTGCGCAGTCGGTGCCGGGCGACCACAAGCCCCTGCAGGTGGGCGTTGCGTTCCGCGTCGGCCAGCCGCGGGCTCGCCACGACAGCGGCCATTCCAACGATATCGCCGCAGTCGTCGGCGACGATAAGGGCGCCGTGAGGAAGATCCTGCCACTGATCCAAAATCTCCACGACGCCGTCACGGTCATGAGGATGCCCCCAGTGCTCGAACAAGGGCACCAAGGCCTCCACATCGTCTGGGGTGGCGGGCCGGATCTTCACCGTTTCAGCTTACTGAAGCCATAGCTGACACGGTCATGGAGCCAGCCTCGGTGTCCCAGGTGGCGGCCACGCCGGCGTCCGGAAACGATCGAGGTCCAACTTGAGTGCCCGCTTCCCCTCTGTGACGAGATGGCGGAGACCGTGCAGTAGTTCCTGAGCTCTCCACCATCGTTGTCGGTTGGCTGCTGCTATCGCAACTTTCCCCATTTGCGTTTCAAGGAGAAGGCAGAGTACGCGAACAGCGACGCGAGAACCACTGCCAGGACGATGGTCGGCGTGGTGGGCCAGACGACCGCCAGCACGATGAGGGTGATAAGCAGGATCCCGGATACGACCAGGAACACCGTGCTCGTGGTTCTACTCGTCGTGTTCATTTCTCCCTCGAATTCGGTGAGGTCACCAGGTGCAGTTGAGCACTATATTGCTGATGGCGGTGACGGTGGCGATCGTTGATCGCGCCGGGAGTCCTGCCACGATCCCCGGCGGCGGCGCTGGTGACCGGCCCACCCAGATGCCGGAGCGGTCCGACACCTGGGTGGGCAGATGCGGGTGCGCGGTGTCGGTATAACCCGCCGACGCGGTCGTACTGTTGGCAAGTTCGCCGCCCTTGAGGTTGCTGAGTGAATCGTAGGCGTAGGTCACCGAGTCGTTCATGCCGTCGGTCACGTCGCCGTGCGCGGACCACGCCTGGGTTTGGATATGGCCAAGCACATCGGCTTCACCTGCCACGCTCAAGTCCAGACGTCCGCAACAACTAGTTCTTCCCGCGTCGGTACTCGCTGGGGCTGCACCCGTGTTCTTTGCGGAAAGTGCGCGAGAAGTAGAACGCGTCGTTGTAGCCGATGGTCCTGGCGATCTCGGAGATGTCACGGGACGTGGTGGCCAGCAGTTCGCGCGCTCGGGCCATCCGCAGGCGCTTGGCGTATTCGACCACGCCGCAGCCCGCCGCCATCCGGAAGAGGGCCGCGAAGTGCGAGGGGGACAGGCCCGCCGTGCGCGCCAGCTCTTTGACGATCACCGGCTTCGCGAAGTTGTGCCGCAGGTACTCCTGCGCCTGGCGAACCGGCTCGGTGGGCTGGGGGGCTTCGGTCAGCGCGTCCGCGGCCAGCTGCGCGAGCAGGGTCCAGCCCGCGCCGGAGGCCGAGATGAGGTGCGGGAAGGTCTCGTCCCGTTCGAGGAAGCCGATGGCGTCGTCGATCGCCGAAACGGCGCGGTAGGCGTCGCGCACCTCGACGATGGCTTCTCCGCCGTCCGGCGTGACGACCGAGAGCAGCTCCGAGACCTGGGAGCCCGCGGCGTGCAGCCACCAGATCGTCCAGGGGTCGCGCGAGTCCGCCCAGTAGAAGTGCGGGCGGGATGGGGGCAGCACGAGGGCGTTTCCCGGCCTGATCTCACTCACCCTGCCGTCGACCTCGCAGTGCCCGACGCCGTCGGTGCAGACGATGACGATGGCTTCCGGTGCGCTGCGCGGGCGGTGCATGCCGTGGTTGGCCGCGCTCGGGAAGTACCCCGCGTCGGTGACCAGCAGGCCCGAGGTCGGGGCTTTGCGCAGGGCCGACGCCACCAGCGGCCGCGGCAGCACGCGCAACCGCTGACCTGGGAAGCCATCGGGCAGTAGCATCCGCACACCGTACAGCCGGCCGTCGAATAGTCCAGGTAACTCGGTCGGTTCGGCCATCCCGCCGAACGGGTGTGCGGTCATAGCGTTGCCGCATGTCACAGGGTGAATCGACGCTGATCCTGCCGCCCCGCCCCGCCGAGCACGCCGAGGCCGGGGTCGCGGCGTGGCGGGCGGGAGTGATGATCGACAGCTACCTTCCCGAGGCGCCCGACCGGTATCCCGCCTACCTGGAGCGGCGCGTCTATCAGGGCTCCTCCGGGCGGGTGTATCCATTGCCGTTCCATGACCGGATCAGCCCGGTGAAGGCCCCGGCGGAGTGGGACGCGGTGCATCTGGAGAACCGCTGGCTGCGGTTGATGGTGCTGCCCGAGCTCGGTGGCCGCGTTCACGTCGCTTTCGACCGCACCCGAGACTACGACTTCTTCTACCGCAACCCGGTGATCAAGCCCGCTCTCGTCGGCCTGACCGGCCCGTGGATCTCCGGCGGAGTCGAGTTCAACTGGCCGCAGCACCATCGCCCCGCCACGTTCCTGCCGACCGACGTCGAGATCGAGCACGAGCCCGATGGCGCCGTGACCGTGTGGTGCTCCGACCACGACCCCTTCGACCGGATGAAGGGGATGCACGGCGTCCGGATGCGACCCGGCAGCGCTGTCGTGGAGTTGCGGGTGCGGCTGTACAACCGCTGCGAGCGGACCCGGACGTTCTTGTGGTGGACCAATATCGCCGCGCGAGCGGACGAGAACTACCAGTCGTTCTTCCCCCGTGACGTGCGCGTGGTCGCCGATCACGCCAAGCGCGCGACGACCGGCTTTCCCGCCGCGGATCGGGCCTACTACGGGGTCGATTACCCGGCCCGGCACGACGAGGTCGGCACGGTCGCCGGTGGCGTGCGGGTCCGCGGCGACCGCCTTGACTGGTACCGCAACATCCCGGTGCCGACCTCGTACATGTGTGTGGGCAGCAAGGAGACGTTCCTCGGCGGCTATGACCACGCCGCGCGGGCCGGGTTCGTGCACGTCGCCGATCGGCAGATCGCTGTCGGGAAGAAGCAGTGGACTTGGGGGGCTTCGGAGTTCGGTGCGGCGTGGGGCCGCAATCTGACCGACGACGGTTCGGCCTATGTCGAATTGATGGCCGGGGTCTTCACCGACAACCAGCCGGACTTCTCCTTCATCGCGCCCGGGGAGACGAAGGTGTTTTCCCAGTTCTGGTATCCGATTCAGGAGATCGGCCCGGTGCAGGCGGCAACCGTGGACGCCGCGGTGCGGGTGGACCTCCACGGAACGAGCGCGCGGGTCGGGGTCGCGGTGACGGCGGACCGCCCCGGATGCCGCTTGTCGCTCGTCGACGGCACCGGGGCCGCGGTCGCCGAGGTGCGCGCCGACATCGCGCCGGGCAAGCCCTTCCACGAGAGCATCCCGCTGACGCGGCCCGCTGATCGTCTCAAGCTGCGCGTCCTCCACGGTGAAGAACTGCTGGTGGAGTGGGATTCCCTGGTTCCCAGCGCGGACGATCAAGTCACCCCGGCACGCGAGCCCGCCGCCCCCGAGGACGTACCGACCGTGGAAGAGCTGGCCGTGATCGCCGCGCACCTCGATCAGTACCGGCACGCGACGCGCTCGCCGGAGCCGTACTGGCGTGAGGCAGTGCGCCGCGACCCCGAGCAGGTCGCGGCCAACGTCGGGCTCGCTGGGCGCGCGTATCAGCGTGGCGAATTCGCTGAGGCGGAGAAGTTGTTGCGAGTAGCCGTTTCCCGGCTGACGACGTTGAATCCCAATCCGGCCGACACGACCGCGCTGTACTGCCTCGGTCTCGTGCTGGAGCGACTGGGCCGGGCCGAAGAGGCTTACGACGCATACGGTTCCAGCTCCTGGGCGCGTACGTGGCGGGCACCGGCGGGCTATCGCATGGCACGTATCGACGCCGCACACGGCCGGAACAGGGAGGCACTGGCCCGGCTTCAGGATGTGCTGCGCACCGAGCCGGAGTACCTGCAAGCCCGTGCGCTTCGGGTAGTTGTGTTGCGTCGTATGGGAAAAGACGGTCAAGCGGCTGAACTCGCCGAAGCCACCCGTGTGCTTGATCCCCTGGACTGGTGGACGCGCGATCTGCTTGGCCTGCCTCTCACTACGGACGCGCAGACCTGCCTCGACATCGCGCTGGAGTACATCGGCGTCGGTGAGCACGATGCGGCGCTGCGGGTGCTCGACGTCGCCCGCGAGCGGGAGGGCTCTCGCGCGATCGGACAGACAGCGGTCGGGCCGTTGCTGGAGTACTACCGAGCCGAGGTGCTGCGCAGGCTGGGCAGAGACCACGAGGCGCGCGAAGCCGTGGAGCGGGCGCAGAACATCGACGCGACATGGTGTTTTCCTTCGCGGTTGGACGACGCGTTGACGTTGGAGCGTGCGGCGAACGCCGACGACACGGACGCGCGGGCTCGCGCGCTGCTCGGCCATTGGCTTTACGCCAACGGACGTCCTGACGACGCGTGCACGGCCTGGCATGCCGCGGCGGCGATCGACCCGGATGATCCCGTGGTGTGGCGGAATCTGGGGCTCGCGGCCTTCAACCACCTCGGTGACGCCGACCAGGCATGCGCGGCCTATGATTCCGCGCTCGCCGTCGCGGGGGACGACGCCAGATTGATCTTCGAGCGGGACCAGCTCAGTGCCAGGCGCGGCGTGCCGCCCGGGCAACGGCTGGACTGGCTCCTGCGCAACCGCGCCCTGGTCGAGACGCGGGACGACGCCACCATCGAGCTCGCGCACCTGCTGATCACCGCCGACCGGCTCGACGAGGCCCGCGAACTGCTGCTCGGCCGCACCTTCCAGCCGTGGGAGGGCGGTGAGGGTGACGTGCTGCGCGTGTGGGACCGGCTGTGCCGCGCGCGGTCCAGCCCGGACGATGCGGTTGCGCCGCCGGAATCCCTCAGCGAGGCAAGGCATCCGCTCGCGAACACCGCCCAGCTGCAGGTGATGCGGGGTGACGTGCTCGGCGACCGGGCGGCGTGGGAGCTGGCCGCCGCGCAGCAGGGCGACTTCCTGGGGATGAGCACCCAGCCCTACTCCGAGGCGACCTACTCTTCGGTGCTCGCGCTGCGCAGACTCGGTCGCACCGAGGAAGCCGACCGGCTCACCGAGGCATTGCGCGCCTTCTGCGACACGTTGGAGGCGAGTCCGGCGACCGTGGACTACTTCGCGACTTCGCTGCCGTCGATGCTGTTGTTCACCGAGGACCCGGCCGCCGTGCAGCTGCGTCGAGTAGGCTTTTTACGGGCACAGCTCGACGTTCTCGATGGGCAGCACGCACGCGCAGGTGATCGGTTGGCCGCGCTCCTGGCCGAGGACCCGCACCACGTCGACGCGCTGGACCTCGCCCGATCGATCCGGACTCCGACGCGGTGACGGCGTCTGTGCACCGTCACCGCGCGAAGGATTCTCTAAGCGTCAGGGACGTCCGCCACGGTTCCGGTCGCGGCCGCGTCGGCGTAGTTCGCGAGGCGCTCGGCCATCGGAATGCCGGCGCGATGGGCTCGCCGGCCGGTCCCGCCGCGCTGCCACGGCGCCGGGCCGGTCAGCGGGCGGTACTCGACTCCGGCCGCCGCCAGCCGGTCGAGGTGGCGGGGCAGCCGCCGGTGGAGATCCCGCGTGCGGGAGCCCCAAGCGATCTCCGCGAAAGCACACGTTCGTGGATACAGAAGGTAGTCGACCAGTCGTGGGTCCTCGACGAACTCGGTCCACATCTGGCACTGGACCCCTCGCACACGAGCACTCTCGGCCTCGGACCAGTCCTGCGGAACCGGCTCCCACGAGGCGACGTCGTCGAGGGTGACCGGGCCGCCGATCGCGAGCGGCTCGTCGGGGTGGGCCTCCTGGAAGTAGTCGAAGTAGGTCGGCATGACCGGCGAGAGCACGACGTCGTGACCGGCCGCCGCCGCCCGGCGGGCGACCTCCGCGCCACGCCACGCCATGACCAGCGTGGCGGTCGATTCCGCGTCGGCGGCGGTTCCTTGCGCGGCGAAGCTGTCGTCCCACGTGACCGGCGTTTTGCCGTGCCGGGCCAGCATCTGCCGCACTTCGGCCATCAGGGCGGCGAAGATCTCGGCGCTCCCGGAGAGCCTCCGCTCGTCGGCGAACGCACGCACCACCGGGTCGCTGTCCCACGCCCGCAGGACGGACTCGTCGCCACCCACGTGCACGTAAGGGGAAGGGAACAGCGGGAGCAGCTCGTCGAACAGGAGGCGCAGGAACTCCAGGGATCGTTCCGACGGTGCCAGGAGCGCGTCGTGCACTCCCCAGTTCGTGTGCACCGCGCGAGCCGGCACGGACGGGGACCCGAACTCCGGGTAGGCGGCCAGCAAGGCGCCGGTGTGGCCGGGAACGCCGATCTCCGGGACGACCGTGATCGCGCGGTCCGCCGCGTAGGCGACGATCTCGGCGAGGTCGCCGCGGGTGTAGTAGCCGCCGTGCGGTGTGCCGTCGTGGACGACCTCGTCGGAGTAGTGGCTGACCTGGCTCGTCGCCCGCCAGCTGCCGACCTCGTGCAGACGCGGGAAGCGAAGGCTTTCCACCCGCCAGCCCTGGTCGTCGCTGAGGTGCAGGTGCAGGGTGTTCAGCTTGTGCGTGCTCATCAGGTCGAGGTGGCGCAACACCTCCCGCTTGGGCAGGAAGTGCCGGGCGACGTCGAGGAGCATTCCGCGCCAGCGGAATCGTGGGCTGTCCTCGACGCGGATGACCGGTGCGACCCACCGGATGTCCGACGGCGCGGCCTGCCGGTAGGCGGCGTCGGGCAGGAGCTGGCGCAGGGTTTGCAGGGCGTACACGACCCCGGAACGGTCCGCCGCGGTGATGGTCACTCCGGCCTCGGTCACGTCGAGTACGTAGCCCTCGGGAGGGGTCGCGCCCGCGCGGAGCAGAACCCGCAGACCTGCGGGTTCGGTGCCCACCTTGCCGGTCAGGGGGAGCAACGCGATCGCTCGCAGGACCGCCGCCCGTTCCTCCGCCGGCACGTCCAGGCACACCGGGAGTTCGGCCGGAAGCTGGAGCACCCCCGTGCCGAGCAGCACCGAGTGCGGTCGGGGAACGAGGTGCGCCGCCCGCTTTCGCGCGTCGTCGTGGCTCATGGTCGCTGCCTCCCGGTATGCGTAAACATGTTTCTTTCTGTTCGGTTACCGCCTAGAGTGAGCATATAGCGCTCATTCGAGGAATCAAATACGCATAAACGAACGAAAACCACCATGAAGGGACGCCGATGTACCACCCGATCGCCGAAGTTGCCTGCGTGCCGGCCCGGGCGCGCGTCTTCGAGCAGGGCTGGCAGTCCTGGAGTCCCACCGGCACCTACGCGGGGGACGCGACCTCGCCCCGGCCGTCGTCGGCGCAGATCGCGGCGAGCTGCTTCCGCTTCGACCGGCCGATGCCGGAGTCCGGCTTCCAGGGTGAGGGACTTGTCGTGATCGACCCGGGCGACGGCGGCCCGGTGCGGTCGTGGTCCGCGGTGGATCACTCCGCCGAAGTCCCCTCCATCCGCGTGCAGGCGCTCGGGGACCGGCTCGTCGTCTCCAGCCTGGGCGCTGTCCGGGAGACCGAGCACGCCGACCTCCCGCGCGCGCTCGTCGCCTGGGCCGAGGAGGTGGCGGCAGGCGGTGGCGTGACGGCGGTCCGTCCACTCGGTCCGGGCTGGAGCAGCTGGTACGGGCACTGGAACAAGGTCACCGAGCAGGACATCGCCGACACCCTGGTGCACGCCGAACGACTGGAGCTTCCGCTGGAGATCATCCAGCTCGACGACGGGTACCAGAGCGCGATCGGGGACTGGCTCGACATCCGGCCGGGCTTCGGATCCCTCGAAGGAGTGGCGAAACGCGTCGCCGACACCGGGCGGCGCGCGGGCATCTGGCTGACGCCGTTCTTCGTCGCCGCCGACAGCCGGGTGGCGACCGAGCATCCGGACTGGCTGGTGCGGGGCACCCCCGCGATGCGTGAGTGGAACCGGGACATCGCGGTGCTCGACGTGACGCACCCGGCCGCGGCGGAGCATCTCGGCCGCGTGTTCAGCTCCCTCGTGGCGACCGGGTTTTCGTTCTTCAAGATCGACTACGTCTACGCCGGAGCGCACCCCGGCCTGCGGCACGCCGACGTGTCGGGGCACGACGCCTACGTGGCCGGGATGCGGATCATCCGCGAGGCGGTCGGCCCGGACTCGACCGTTCTCGGTTGCGGCGCACCGATGCTGCCCAGTGTGGGGCTGGTCGACGCCATGCGGGTCAGCCCGGACACCGCGGTCGCCGTCGAACCCGAATCCGGGGACGTCAGTCAGCCCTCACAGCTCGGCGCGCGGCTGGCCGGGGCGGCACGGGAGTTCATGCACGGCCGGTTGTGGGTCAACGATCCCGACTGCCTGCTGGTGTCTCCGCGCGTGGAAGACCGCGCCGGTTGGGCGGAGCACGTGGCCTCCAGCGGTGGGTGGAGGTGTTCGAGTGATCGTCTCGCCGACCTCGACGAGTGGGGAGCCACGCGCACCCGCGAGCTGCTCACGCCGTCAACCGGTCCGGCCTGAACTCTTCGAAGGGAGTCCACCATGGCTCAGCTCCTCACGGTGCCGACCCCGCCGCCACCGGTCTCGACCCGGCCGGTGCCGTCACGAAAACGTCGGCGGCGGGCGCGGGAAACCCTGACCGCGTATGCCTTCGTGGCCCCGAGCCTGTTCGGCGTCGTCGCGTTCCTGTTGCTGCCGGTACTGATCGTCGCCGTGCTGAGCCTGTTCGATTGGAAGCTGCTGGCCACGCCGGAGTTCGTCGGGTTGGCCAATTACGAGCGGCTCTTCGCCGACGGCGGGATCGGCCACTCACTGCTGGTGACCGTCGCGTACGTGGTCCTCACCATCCCGGTGCAGACGGCGCTGGCCCTGTTGCTCGCGCTGCTGCTCAACCAGCGAGTGCGCGGCGTGAAGATCTTCCGCGCGATGTTCGTCCTGCCCTGGATGGCGACGCCGGTGGTGATGGGCCTGGTGTGGGGCTGGATCTTCGACCCGGCCAACGGCGCGGTCAACTCCTTCCTGGCGATCTTCGGGATCGAAGGGCCGAGCTGGCTGTCTTCGCCCAGCCTCGCGCTGCCCGCGGTGGCGGCGACGCAGGTGTGGCAGTTCGCGGGCTACAACATGCTGTTCTTCCTCGCCGGGTTGCAGACCATCCCGAAGGACTTCTACGAGGCGGCCACGCTCGACGGGGCGTCGCCGGTCCGGCAGTTCTTCGCGATCACACTGCCGCTGTTGCGCCCGACGCTGTTCTTCGTCCTCGTCACCAACGTGATCGGCTCGTTCCAGGTCTTCGACACCGTTTTCGTGATGACCAACGGCGGTCCCGGCAACAGCACCGAGGTCATCAATTACACGATCTACCAGACCGCGTTCCGGCAGTTCGAGTTCGGCTACGCCTCCGCCATCGCGATGGTGCTGTTCCTGATCATCCTCGCGGTCACCATGGCACAGGTCCGGTACTTCAACCGCACCACGACCTACGACCTGACCTGAGAGGGCCGACCGTGACCACGACCACCCGGCGACGGCGGCCCTCCCGCCGCGCAGCCCTCTACGCGACGTTGATCATCGGGGCGGCCATGTCGGTCTTCCCGTACTGGCTGATCGTCTCGACCGCCCTGAAACCGCGCGGCGAGCTCTTCGAGGCGGCACCGTGGGCGCCGCCGTCCTCGCCGACACTGGAGAACCTCGGCGCGCTGCTGGGGTCGGACTTCGCACTGTCCATCCTGAACACCTTCCTCTTCGTCACCATCCTCACCGTGGGGCAGCTGATCTTCACCACGCTGGCGGCGTACGCGTTCGCGCGCTTGGACTTCCGGGGCCGCGACTCGCTGTTCTGGCTGTACCTGGCCACGCTGATGGTGCCCAACGTGGTGACCCTGATCCCGCTGTTCCTGATCATGCGTGAGCTGGACCTGGTGAACAGCTGGTACGGGCTGGTCGCGCCGTACGTCTTCGGCACACCGTACGGGATTTTCCTGATGCGCCAGTTCTTCCGCAGCATCCCGCGCGAGATCGAGGAGGCCGCGCGGGTGGACGGCGCGGGGCACCTGACCATCCTGTGGCGGATCATCCTGCCGCTGAGCAGGCCGATCCTGGCCACGCTGGCGATCGTCACGGTGATCTCGTCCTGGAACAACTTCCTGTGGCCGCTGATCATCACCAGCAGCGCGGACACCCGCGTGGTCACCGTCGCGATCGCCGCCCTGCGCTCGGAAATCGGCATCGACTACACCCGGATGATGGCAGGCAGCCTGCTCACGCTGCTGCCGATGCTGCTCGTCTTCGTTTTCTTCCAGCGCTACATCGTCCGGTCGGTCGCCCTGACCGGACTCAAGTGACCCGAAGGAGTGTCCCCATGCAGCTCTCGACTTCCCGGCGGAAGGTGCTCAGCGCGCTGACAGTCGGTGCGCTGGTCGGGCTGGTCGCCGCCTGCGGCGGCAGCGGCGACGGCAACGGCAAGACGACCTTGACCTACCGGATCTGGGACGAGCAACAACAGAAGGGGTACGAGAAGGTCTTCGAGGCGTTCAAGGTCAAGCACCCCGACATCGACGTCAAGATCGAGCTTCAGCCCTACGACCAGTACTGGACCAAGCTCGTCACCGAGATGGTCTCCGGCACCGCGCCCGACGTGTTCTGGATGACGCCCGCGAACTTCCCCGAACTGGCAACGCAGGGCGGATTGATGGACGTCTCCGCCGCCGTGGAGCAATCCGGCCTGACCAAGGACAAGTACCACCCCAACGTCGTGGATTCCTTCACCTACAAAGAAAAGATGTATGCCATCCCCAAGGACTGGGGCGTGCCGGGGATGCTCTACAACAAGCAGCTCTTCGCCGAGGCCGGCGTCGAGATGCCCACCGAACCGCTGACCTGGGCGCCCGACGGGTCCGGGACGTTCCTGCCGCTGATGCAGAAGCTCACCGTCGACGTGAACGGCAAGCACCCCAATGAATCCGGCTTCGATCCGGCCAAGGTCAAGCGGTGGGGCTTCGCCTCCTGGAACCACTCGGGCACCCAGTGGCTGAACTGGATCCCGAGCAACGGCGGCACGACGATCACCAAGCCCTACGGCACGTTCAACTTCAACGAGCCCGCTTCGGTCGAGGCGTTGCAGTGGGGTGTCGACCTGATCGAGAAGTGGCACGTGTCCCCGCCCGCCGAGCAGACCAACCCGCCCGCGGGCCGGGCGACCGAGATGTTCCAGCGCGGCGAGGTCGCGGTCTTCCCGGCCAACAACGCGCTGCTGCCCTTCGTCGCCCCCGGTTCGACCTTCCCTATCGGCACCGCGTCACTGCCCGCGGGCAAGGCAGGCCGCGTCGTGATCATCAACGGCCTCGGTGAGGCGGTCTACTCCCGCACCGAGCATCCCGACCAGGCCAAGCAGCTCGTGTCGTTCCTGGCCACCCCGCAGGCGCAGGCGATCATGGCCGAGGGCGGCTACGTCTTCCCGGCCATCAACGACCTCGCCCCGCGCTACGTCGAGCACTGGAAGGCCAAGGGCATCGACACCCAGCCGTTCCTGGACGAGGCACGCGGCAAGACGGTGAACTTCCCGATCGTGTCCGGCTTCGCCGCGGCGGAACCCAAGATCAACCAGATATTCAACGACATGTACCTCGGATCGGTCACTGTCCCCGACGCCGCCGGGGAGGCTGTCAAACAAGGCAACGCCCTGCTCACCCCCGAGAAGTAAGAGGTCTGCCATGTCCGCATCACCCAAGAGATGGCGAGCGGCGGCGATCGCCACCGCCGCGTTGCTGGCCGTCTCACTGGCACCGGCCGCGACGGCCGAGCCCGCGCCCGGGGTGCCCGTGCAGCTGCTGTCGATCACCGACCTGCACGGCTACTTCGGCGAGTACACCACGACCGTGCCCGGCTCACGTGCGGGTGAGCCCGCGAAAACCGTGGGCGGCGGGGCATATCTCGCCTCGCACCTCAAGCGGCTGCGCGCACCGCAGAACTCCGTACTGTTCTCCGCCGGCGACGACTTCTCCGGCTGGCCGTCGGAGACCGCGTGGTTCTGGAACGAGCCGACGATCGAGTACCTGAACATGATCGGCGTCCAGTTCTCCACCGTGGGCAACCACGAGATCGACCGGAAACCGGCCTACCTCGAGCACATGATGAAGGGCACCTGCCGGGGCCGCCCCGACCGCGACCTCTGCTTCACCGACTCGACCGGGCAACGCTTCCAGGGCGCGGACTTCGACTACTACTCCGCGAACGTGATCAAGGAAGCCACCGGCCGGCCGTTGGTCGAGCCCTACCACGTGCGGCAGGTCGACGACGGTCGCGGCGGCACGCTCCCGGTGGGATTCATCCACGCCACGACCACCCACACGCCGGAAGAGCAGCTCTCCTACTGGCCGAACGAACTGAAGTTCCTGCCCGAGGTCGAGACGATCAACCGCTACGCCGAGGAGCTGCGCGGGCGGGGCGTCCAGGCCATCGTCGCCGTGGTGCACGAAGGATTCTCGCAAGCGAACGGGGCGGGGTACAACGACTGCACCGCACCGTTCGGCCCGCTCGCCGACATGAACGAGCAGATCAGCCCGGCGGTGGACGCCATCGTCGGCGGGCACTGGCACGCGCTGGTGAACTGCATGCTGCCCGACCCGGCCGGTGATCCCCGCCCGGTGGTGGAAGCGGCGAACCACGGCAGGCTGATCAACGAGATCGACCTGGAGCTGGACCCGGTGACCGGTGATGTCCGCCGAGACCGGACGAAGTCGGTCAGCCACGCCAACACCCGTGACGTCGCACCGGATCCCGAGGTGCAGCGGATGGCGAAGTACTGGAAGGACCGGCTCCCCGCGCGGGGTGACCAGCAGGTCGCCACGGTCACCGGCGATCTCACCCGCACCTCCGGCACCGACGAGGAGTCCACGCTCGGCAACGTCACCGCCGATGCGTTCCTCTGGGCGGCCAACAAGGACGGACAGGCCGATCTCGCGGTCGCGATGCCGGGCATCTTGTTGCGAGACATACCTTTCGCCCCCAAGCCGGCCAATCCCGCGGACGCGCCGGGACGGGTGCTGTTCTCCGAGCTGGTCTTCGGGACGGTCTACGAGAACGGCATCGGCCCGGCCGTCGTGCGGGGGACGGTGACCGGCGAGAAACTCGACGAGCTGATCGAGAGCCAATGGCAGCGGGGGGCCGACGGTGCCGTGGCGTATCGGCACATGGCCGTTTCCGGCAACGTCTCCTACACCTACGACCCCGACGCCCCGCTCGGGCAGCACGTCGACCTCAAGAAGATCCGGATCAACGGGAAGCCGGTGAAGGCCGGCCGCGAGTACCGGATCGCGACGCTGGCCAACAACTTCTTCGCCCGCAACGCCACACCCGGGTTCACGGCGCTCTTCGAGGCCAGGAACCAGGATCGGAGCAGCTACTCCGGCGCGGACGCGCTCTGGAGGTACCTGGAGGCGAGGTCGCCGGTCCGGCCGCCGAAGCTCGACCGGGTCCGGCCCGCACCGGGAAACCGACCGGCGTAGTCACCTGAACCGGGACGGAGGGGTGGGCACGTGTTCGCTCATCGAGTCGAACTTGCGGACATAGGTCAGCCCCTCCGGGATCTCGATGCTGGTCGTCGAGGTCCAGCCCCGGGCCAGGGTGGGCCAGTCGGGCACGTCGGGGTGGAAGTGCGGCCGGAACGGCTCGTATCCGTCGATGAAGGCCGCCGGTTCCGACCTCGCCTGCCACCGGATGTCCGCCGACAACCGCAGCCGGTCGCTGAGGTTGGGGCGGGCCCCGTGCACGGTGAGGCTGGTGAACATCAGCACGTCCCCCTGGCCGAAGTGGGTGCTGCGCCAGTCGTCCACGCCGCTGCCCGCCACCTGCGCCGTGACCCCGCCGGGGCCCTCCGCCTGGGACACACCGAGCACGCCGAGCTTGTGCGACCCGGCGAGGACCTCAAGCCCGCCGGCATCGGAGGGACAGTCGGCGAGAGGGATCCACATGGTCAGCGTGTCGACCGCGCCCTGGATGAGGCGGTAGTCCTGGTGAGCGGGCGTGGGTGTGGCCCGCGGCGTCGGCGCCGTGACGCGGGCGATGTGCATCGGGTGGCAGAAGACCTCCTCGCCGAGCAGCCGCTGAGCCAGGCCGCGCAGCTCCTCCCGTTCGCTGAGCTCGTGGAAGGACTGCGTCGCCTGTACGGCGGAGTACATGCCGAAGAAGGTGGACTCGCCCTCCTCGACCGCCCGGTCGGACGCCCGCAGCTCGTGCGGCTCGGTGCCGGCGGCCAGCCACCTGCTGTCGTGGAGCACGGCCGCGATGTCGGCGCGAACACCGGTGACGTAGTCGCTGGGCAGCAGGCGGGGGAAGTAGAGGTAACCGTCCTCGGACATGCGCTCCCGTAGCGCCGCGACGTCGTCGGCGATGTCGCCGGAATCGATCAACTGCTTCATGTTCTGCCTCCACTGTGGGGGTCTCGACGGATTCGACTGTAGAAAGGACGGGGCGGCGCGGACATGGTCGAACCTGCCGGGGGGATGACAGATCCTGCTGTGACGCCCTCGCCTCCGGCCGGGTTGCTCGTCGTCGGCGAGAGCACCTTCACCAAACGCATCGAGGCGATCCGGCCGACCGGCTCGCCGAGCTGGCTGCTCATGTGGACAACGCGGGGGCGCGGCGTCATGCACCACGGGGACACGGCCCTGACAACCGGCGCGGGGCAGCTCGTGCTGATCGAACCCGGCGTGCGGCACACCTACGGAGTCGCGCCCGACGCCGAGGAATGGTCGCTGTCGTGGGCACATTTCCGGGCACCACGGGGAGACTGGCTCGCGGCGAGTCGCCATCTGACACCCTCGGCGAGTGGCGCCGCGGAGGCCATCGAGGCCGCCTTCGACCGGCTCCGCCGTTACGCCCGGCTCACCGGTGATCACCTCCCGCCGTCGCCGGTCCATCTCCCGGCCTTCGCCGCCCGCCCCGACCAGCAGGCTCTCGCCAGGTGCGCGCTCGAAGAGATCGTGCGCCTGGCCGGCCTCGCCGGTGCTCCCGCCGCACCACGGGGCCCTGACCCGCGCGTCACCCGCGTGCAACAGTTCATCGCCGAGACACCGGAGGCCCCGCACACCCTGAACTCGCTCGCCGCCATCGCCGGGCTGTCGCCGTCGCGCTTCAGTCACCTCTACTCGAGGGTCACCGGCCACAGTCCCATGCGAGAGGTGCGCACCCGCCGCCTGCACCGCGCGGCTCGGCTGCTGACCGGCACGGGAATGTCCGTCGCCGCGGTCGCCGGCACCGTCGGCTACGTCGACCAGTTCCACTTCAGCCGCGCGTTCCGCCGCGAGTTCGGCCTGCCGCCGAGCGAGTACCGGCACAACGGCGAGGTTCCCGGTTGGGACTGACGTGTGCGGAAGCCCTGCGGGCGTCCTCCGACACTGGCCCGTCAGGCAGGGGACCGACCCGACGCGTGACGCCCCGCCCCACGGCCCGTAGCGGGACTTCGACCAGAAGAGGCATCGAGTCCCGTGCGGTCTACGCCGTCGTCGAGAGGGGCGCGACAGGTTCCGTGGCGAGGACCCGAGTGGTGGGGGTGAGCAATCGGCTGGCACTGAGACCGAACATGACGCGGAAGCTGTCGCTGAAGTGCCCGGGCGAGGCGAAACCCGCGTCGGTGGCCGCGGTGGTCAAGTCGGCCCCGGCCCCGATCGAACCCGCGACGCGCAGCATTCTGGTCCAGAGCCGATAGCGGCGGAAACTGGTTCCGGTGTGCGCGGTGAACAGATGCTGGAACCGCGATGACGACAGATTCACCGCGTGCGCCACCTCTGCCACGGACAACCGTGCGCCGGGGTCGGCGAAAATCATTTCCAACGCCGTGCGTATCCGATCGTCTCGGGAGTCCCCTGCGTCCTCCACGAGGCCGAGAAGACGTATCGGGTCCGGCCGCTCCGTGCCACGCAGCCGCTCCGCCAAGTCCAGTTCCCGGTCGTGGCCGAACCGGACTGCCGGGCCGAGCCGCCCCGCCATCCGGTTGCGCGTCCGTGCCACCCAAGCCGAGCCGGGATCGAGATAGGCGAACAGCATGCGCCCTTGTCCAGCGGTCAACCGGTGCCGGGCGCGGGGCGCTATCAGGGCGCTGCGGACACGTCGTTCGCCCGCCTCTGCCACCCGGATGGTGAAAGGCGCGTCGACCCCCAGGGCGAAGCAAGGAACCGAACCGGAATGCTCGCCCAGCCGCAGCGACGGTCCGAGGTAGGCAGCACAGCGCAGCCGTATCCACACCGTCGCCTGCTCGCCGGGACAGCACGTTTCCGGAAGCGGCACCTCGTTCATCCCCAGCATGATCGCACACGACGAGAGGAGTCGACATGCGAAGACGACGAACAGGGCAGGTCATGCTGGTCGCGGCGGGGTTGCTCAATCTGCTCCCCGGTGTGGGGTTGGTGGCCCCGGGGCGAGCGAGCGCGGCCTACGGTGTCGACATCGCCGGCGCCGACCTGGAGACGCTGATGAGGCATCGTGCCCTGCTGCTCGCGTTGGTCGGTGGTCTGGCTGTACTGGCGGCGTTCCGGCCGCGGTTACGCGCCGCGGCGATCGCCGTCAACGCGGTGAGCTTCGGCAGTTTCACCGTGATCGCGCTGGTGACCCCGGCGGTCAACACCGAACTGACGCGGGTGGCATGGGCCGATGTGGCCGGGTTGCTGGTGTTGTCCTGCGGCGCGGTGCTGCTCGGCAGGCAGGACACATGAGCGCGGTGGTGCCCTGGACCGTCGCCCTGTTCTTTCTCGCCATGGGCACTTACGCGCTCGCCGCGCCTGCGGCCCTGATCCGTCCTTTCCGCATGGTGGCGGACACTCCCGAGAGCCGCTCCGAGATCAGGGCCGTTTACGGCGGATTCGGTATCGCCATGGCCGCGGTGCTCGGTATCGCCGTGGTGCGGGGTGGCGAGTTTCAGCGAGGGGCGATTCTCGTCGTCGCACTCGCGCTTGCCGGGATGGCGGCCGGGCGAGTGTTCTCCCGTGCCGTGGATCGGCGTACCGGGTTCTACCCGATCTGGTTCTACTGCTGCGTCGAAGTGGCGGCGGCGGGGATGCTGCTCCTGACCGGGTACTTCCCGGAGTGAGCCGGGCCGCCGCTACGTGCGCTGTGCGGTGGCCGGGCGGAGGCCCGTGACAAGCCATCCCGCTGGACCGCCGAGGCCGTCGATGGCCCGATGGTGGGAGTCATTGCGCGAGCCGAACAGCGATGTTGACGGTCGGTGACGAAGGCGCACGAAAGTCGGGGGCACCATCGTGTGAGAACTTTGCTTTCTCCGCCGATCCCTGTCTCTTGTGGAGCCGTCGAATCGCGTCTGTACGTGTGATCATCTTCTTGACCTATTCATTTACTCGAATAAATGTGTCGTGGTCGGCGGTAACGGAACGTCCGAATCGTCACGCACAGGTGGCCCCCCTGTCACTCAACGTGTGATATCTGTGGCTTTCACGCAGCGAAGCCGAAGCCTAGGCCGTTAGGGTGGCAAGCGACGGCACGTTCGGACGCTCACCAGCGTTCTCGCCGTGGGTGCACCGGCTACCGCCTCGGCACCATCTGGTCGCTTTCTGCCCTTTTCACCTCTTGTTTCCCGTCATAGAGGAGCCGTTCCATGCCTACTCTCTGGAGAAGGCGTACATCCAACTCTGGGTGGGTCTTACCGTCACCCGCCCGGCGCCTTGTCACCATTATGGTGATCGCCGTCGCCCTGGTGGTCGAGGTTCCGGCTGCCGCCTACCCGCCGCAGGTCCTCGTCTTCGTGGCCAATACCGGATCGGACAACGTCACCGTCTACGACACCCGGCTCGGCGAGGTGATCGCGACCGTGGGCGTCGGTGACGGCCCGGTGGGAGTGGGCGCGTCGCCGAACGGCGATCTGGTCTACGTGACCAACGAGCTGTCCGACTCCGTGTCAGTGCTGGAGAGCCGCACTCAGCTCGTCGTCGCCACGATCCCGGTCGGCGACAAACCGTTCGGTGTGACGGCCACGGGCACGCACGCCTATGTTTCCAACTTCGGCTCCGACTCGGTCACGGTGATCGACATCGCCACACAGAAGCCCGTCGCCGAGATTCCGGTCGGTCGTCTGCCGCACACGCCGATCGCCAGTCCGGACGGCAGCCGGGTCTACGTCACGAACAACGGGGCGGCGAGTGTGACGGTGATCGACACGAGGATCGACAAGCCCGTCGGCACGATCCCGGTCGGCCGCTTCCCGGCCGGCATCACCATCGGGTCGCGCGGCGACCGGATCTACGTCGCCAACACCGGCGATGACACGGTCACCGTCGCCGGGACCACGTCCGGCCGCCCCAACGCCACGATCCCGGTCGGCGACGCGCCCATGGGCTTGTCGGCGACGCCACGCGATGTCGTCTACGTCGCCAACGCGGGGGCCGACACCATTTCGGTCATCAACTTCCCGAACCTGGGCACTACTTCCACCTCCCCGGTGAATCGACGACCGGAGGGAGCCGCCGCGGCCCCGGACAACAGCTTCGTCTACATCACCAACACCGCGTCGAACACGATGTCGGTGATCGACACCGCCACGTCGAAGCAGGTCGCCCTGGTACCTGTCGGTCAGCAACCGGAAGGGGTGGCCGTGACCGGCTGAGGACCCGCCGATGACCTTCTTTCTCGGCGCCTCTGGCGGCCGGGTCAGGGCCGGGGTATGGAAGCGGCTTCGAACTCCATACGGAGGTCGTCGGCGGCCTCGCCGTGGATCCGGGCCAAGGGCGTGTAGTGGTGCCGTATGCCACGGGGGTCCTGGAGCAGCGGCCTGCCCTGGGCGTCTCGTGGCCATTCGACGTCTCCGGTCAAGGTGCGGGCGGGGACCAGCCAGTGGTCGCCGGTCCGGTACGTGCCGCCAGGCGCGGACCAGATCTCGATCCCGTTTTCCAGGTCGATCCATTACCTTCCCTCTCGAGGAGTACGGCGCCCTCGACGAGGGGAGTGGCGCCTCGCCGGGGAGACGCGTGGTGATCCCATCGCCGGAGGAACGGATGCCGCGCGCCGAGCCGGCCGACGTCGGAACCGGGCGTGTCGCTCAGTTCCACCCGGAACCGTTCCGTGTCGACGTCGACGACCTGCAACAGCGGTGTCGGAACTCCTCGCGCCTCGTACGCGTCGTCCAGGATCTCCACCCAGTCGCCGATGTCCAGGTCGAGTTTCGCGTCGCGGCCGAGGTCGGTCAGTGTCACCATCTTCTCGTCGATGGCCGTGACGCCGAACGTCACCGACGCGTTTTCCCGCGACCACTTGAAGGTCGGCTTGTCGTTGTCGGTGAGCCTTCCACCGCGATGTATCTCGACCCGGTACAGCTGGTTTTCCGGTCCTCGGTACCGTGAATCCGGCGCGGTGAGGCACGGATCTTCGTCGGACTTCGCCGGTTTCTCGGTGCGTGCGGCCTACATGGTCGTCATGCGGACTGGTGGCCGAATGGACGTTGTCAGGCGCGGGGTCGTCAGTACGGGACGGCGATGTCGGTGGCGCTGGTGGTCTCGTAGACCACGCCGCTTTTGGTGGCGTAGTGGCTGCAGGCGACGTGGACAGTACGCAACACGGCGCCGTTGGGGATCCAGGGCGTCTCGAAGTGCACGTCGATGAGCGCGCCGTCGTTCTCCGAGTCGTAGTCGCCCGTGGCGGAGCCGCCCGGGCCAGTGGCGGTGCACCGAATGTTGATGTAGTCGGCGTCGCGCCGGTCGTTGCCCGGGGTGGCGAAACGGGAATAGCCGCGGATCTTCACCCGTTTGCTGATCCCGTCGCTTTGGAGACCCTCGGTCTGGATTACGCCTTGCAGGACGTAAGCGGCGGTCGTGCTGCCGCCGGAGCCGCCGCCGGCACCGGGGTCCTCGGGATTCGGTTCGCTGATGCCCGGCAATTGGATGGGGTCCGCCTGGGCGGGGGCGATGGTCCCCAGCGACAACGCGGCGACGGCAAAAACAGTGAAGATTCTTTTACGTGATGAACTCATGCCCGAAGCTTTACCGCAATTTTCTCAATAAACCACTGAATCCCGTGATCGGCCTCGAAAGTTGCTGCATTCGGACCAAGCTTCGCATGCTCACGCAGTACTTGTTCGTTACAGTGTCCCGCTTTCGGGGAAATTCTCGCCAGATGCACTCAGGGATACGGGTGGCGATTTCGCCAGAGGATAAATACCGTCATCCCGACGGTGTGAATCCGCTCTAACGTGGCGCTTTGCGGTTGCTTTTGTTCTTGCCTTGATCTTTCGACAAGGCAAGAGTCGTTCTCGTCAATGAGAAACCGTTCCAAGGTGACTGGCCTGCGCATGCGGCCGTGGAGCCCATGCCACTACGCCGGCGGCGTCCGACCGCTGCGGTCACACCGATCATGCGCCTCGTGTTCCGCGGGGTGGCGGCCGGTCGCCTTCCGGCAGAGCCTCTGCTCTACCTGGCCGGGGTGATCGGCCTGGGTGTCATCGCGGTGACTGCGGTAGCCGTTCGGAGCACCGGTGTGCTGGTCTTGAAGCTGACCAGCGTGGTCGGACCGCTGGCAGGGTGCGGCCATGTTCGACATGCTCACCCCGGCCGAGTGCCTGCACCGGTGTCGCGATCACCGGCAGCGTTCGTGCGCCGGAGTGGCGGCGTGAACCGGCTCCACCCCGAACAGCTGGTGGTCACCGCCGACGACAGCGATGATTTGGATCCGTCGCTATATTCGGTGATTCGCCGTCGACGGAAACGAGGGAATCAGTGCTGAATCGCCGGGGGAGGTCGCGGCACTCGGTCAAAACAGTGCTCGACGGCGGGATCGACGGAATCGACCGCAGCCTTTCGATGCCCGCGGAAGAAGTACGAGAACTTCTGCTGGCGTGCGCGCGGCACAAGATATCGTCACTGCACCCCCTGCGGATCCGCAATATCCGCATCATCGGTTCTCTGGATCTCTCTCACCTTCGCCTGGCTTGTGACCTGGATCTGGCGGGTTGCGCGATCTCCGGCGAGCTGATGCTCACGGGCACGACCGTCGGTTCGGTCGAGCTGTCCGGCGCCGAGATGGACGCCTTCCTCGCCGCCGGCGCCCGGATAGGTGGCGACCTCGTGTTGCACCAGGCCCGGATAGGGCAGGCGAACCAGTACGGGCCGCGGTCCGCCGCACAGGAGTTTCGCCGTCGCAAAGGTGACCAGGTGCAGACTCCGATACGGACGCCGGACCGGGACGTGGTCGCTCCGGTGACCCTGACGAGCAGCCGGATCGAGGGCGACGTCGTCCTGTCGGAGGCCACGATCCGCACCGGCGAGCAGTGGGCGCTCTACGCGCCGCGGCTGCTGGCGTCCGGGTCGTTGATCGCCAATCGACTCCGTGCGACCGGAGGAGTAAGTCTCTGGGAGGCGAAACTGGCGAACTCCATCGTGTTCGACGGGGCGGAGGTGGGCGAGGTCGACGCGAGCATCGTGACGGTGAGCGGCGGCTTCTTCGCCGCGTATGGGTTCGTCGCGTCCGGTCCGGTGGATCTGCTCGCTATGCAGGCGGGAAACATCGTCACGTTCCACGACGCCGAACTGCGCGGATCGCCGACTTCCGCGAACCTCACCAGGCTCACGACCTCGCGTCTCAGGCTGGACACCCGCGTCGCTCCGAGTGGGCGCCTCATCCTGCGCGACGTACGGGTCAGCTCTCTGATCGATTCGGTTTCGGCCTGGCCCGCCGATGGCGATCTGGATTTGGAAGGACTGGGGTACGGCCGGATCGGGGCCACGCAGTCCCTGACGGCCCGCGAGCGGATCGGCTGGCTCACCCGTGATCCCGAGGTGAGCGCGGCCTCGTTCGAGCGACTGGCCGCCCACTATCAGAGCGCGGGTGACGAGCGGTCCGCCCGGACGGTCCGGCTGGCAAGGGAACGGCATCTCCTGCGCCGCCGTCACTTCGCGGGCCGGGTCTGGGGCTGGATCCAGGACGCGTTGTTCGGGTACGGATTCGTTCCGACAAGGGCGCTCGTGTGGCTCACAGCCATGGTCGGCACCGGGGGATGGTGGTTCTCCGGCCATCCGGTGCGCCCGCTCAAGCAGAACGAGCACCCCACCTGGGATCCGTTCGTCTACGCGCTCGATCTCGTGGTGCCGGTCGTCGACCTCGGCCAGGAAAAGGCGTGGGATCCCGTCGGCACCGACAAAATGGTGGCGATGGCGCTGGTGGTCGCGGGCTGGCTGCTGGCGACCGCGGTCGTCGCGGGAGCCAGGCGGCTCCTGAGCCGTACCTGAGTCGTGACGCCGTGGTCGACCACGCCTGCCGATCTGGATCTTCGGATGGGCTTGGTCGGGGATGCCGGTAGAGAATCGCGTCACCGGGGTGGTCGGTCATGTTCACGTGATACGTCCCGGCTGTTCTCGGGCGGTGGCGGCACACCTCGGCACGCCGGGTTCAGGGGAATCACCAAGTCCCGCCGCCCTCCGTGGCGGTCGGGCAGGCCCGGCTCTCGCGGTCCGGGTCCGGCGGCTCCCCGGTGCCGTCCGCGACGCAATGATCAATTGATGCGTTATCGTGATCGAAGTTGACGTATTTCTTTCCTCGAATTCGTGTCGGCGCAGGTCCCGGCCTCTCGGACGGTATCCTTGGCGGACTCCGATTGTTGCGCCTGGCAAAAAGTCTCTTTGTGCAGTGTTGTGGTTGTCGGCTCCGCGAGGTCGAGGTTAGACTCGGTCCAGCCGATCGGGGGGCCTTCGGCCTACCACCTGCGACGACCTGCCCACATCGACAGGTCGCGGTATCCGCGATGACGCGTGAAATACCTGCCTTCACTGTATCTGGGGGACTTCTATGCCTGTGGCCAATGGTGATTTTCACGAATCCGTTTCAGAACGCATGACGTACCTGCTCGGTGAGGTACTGAAAACCCAAAGCATGATCATCATGCTGCTTTCCAGAATGCATCCGAAGGAGCCGGCGGAGTTCGTCAAGACGGTGATCGGCTATCCGCTGGACACCGAGGGCGGCGAGGCGGTCGGGAGGACCGTTTCCGGCCTGCGGCAAGGACAGGGTTGCCAGCTCACGCCGCGCGAGCTGGAGGTGGTCCGCCAGCTCGCGGAAGGCAAGTCGAACCGGTTGATCGCCCGGACGCTGGGCATTTCCGAGCGGACGGTCAAGGTGCACTTGAAGACGGTCTTCTCCAAGTTCCGGGTGGCGTCGCGCACAGAGGCGGTCCTGAGCGCCCTGCGACTGGGTTTGGTGGAAACCGGCAGGTAGAAGCTCTTTTCCGAAGTGCTTGTCTCGGATACCGCCCCTGCGGTGAAGCGTTGACGCAACGGTGCGTCTATGCTTTTATCGAGACTCAACGTTGCGTATAGACAAGCGCCCGGTCGCCGCGTTCGAGACCCTTTCCACCCTTGCTCAACGCCTGACCCTTTGAACCCCGCAAGGAGCGCTCCGCATGTCGAACATCCAGACGTCGCCCGACTTACCGCATGCCGTCGAGCGCTCGCGTGGCCCGTGGGCGGCGGTCACCGCCTTCGCCTTCTGGGCCGTGATGGTGGGCACCACGGTGCCCACCGCGCTGTACCCGCTCTACAAATCGCAGTTCGCCTTCGGCTCGCTGGCCGTGACGATCCTGTTCGCCGTCTACGCCGTTGGTGTCGTCGCCGGCTTGCTCGTCTTCGGGCGGGTGTCGGACCAGGTCGGGCGCAAGCCGGTGGTGTTCGCCGCGGTGCTGCTGGCCGGCGTCGCCGCGGTCGTGTTCCTGACCGCGCAAGGCCTGCCCGGCCTGCTCGTCGGTCGTGTGCTGTCCGGTTTCTCCGCCGCGCTCGTCACCGGTGCGGCGACGGCCGGCATCATGGAACTGTTTCCGTCGGCGCGCAAGGGAAGGGCGCCTATCGTCACCCTGCTGTCCAACATGGGCGGGCTGGCCTGCGGCAACCTGATCGCCGGACTGCTCGCCGACACCGGGATCGCGCCGCTGCGCCTGCCGTGGATCGTGCACGGCGGCCTGCTGCTGATCGCCCTGGTCTCTCAGGCGTTCGTGCCCGAGACGGTGACCGTCACCGGCAAGCTGAAACTGGCCCCGCAGAAACTGCACGTGCCGCGGGAGATCCGCGGCGTCTTCCTGCGTTCGGCCATGACCGGTGGTGCGGGCTTCGCGGTGCTCGGCGTCCTCACCGCGGTCACCGGCATCCTGCTGGCCTCCGAACTGCACCTGACCAGTCCGGCACTGACCGGCTTCGTCGTGTTCCTCGCGTTCGCCTGCACCGCGCTCGGTCAGCTCGTGCTCCGGCGGATGCGGCCCGCCATCGCCCTGCCCGTCGCGTGTTCGGCCCTGATCCTCGCGTCGGTGCTCGTCGCCCTCGCCGTGCTCGCCGCTTCGCTGGCAGCGCTGCTGTTCGCCGCGGTGGCCACCGGTTTCGGCACCGGGATCGCGATCGGCTGCGGCATGCTGGCGATCACCACGGGCGCCGCGCCCCAGCTGCGCGGCGCCGCCGTGTCCACCTTCTTCGCGATCCTGTATGGGATGCTGAGCTTGCCCGCGGTGGGCGTGGGCGTGCTCATCCAGCTGTCCGGCCTGCGGGTCGCGGGTACCACGTTCGCGATCGTGGTCGCGCTGATCGCGGCAGGGGTGCTGCTCAGTCTGACCAGCCACAAGAAAGCAGCCAAATGACCAGCACACGCCCGTCCACCGGCAAGAACCCTCACGGGCACGCGGGACCCCGTCGCAACGTCAGCGCCCGGCAGGCCGTGCTCGACGCCGCGGACGACCTGCTGGTGGAACGGGGTTTCGCCGGGGTGACGATCGAGGCCATCGCGAACCGCGCGGGAGTCGCCAAACAGACGATCTACCGCTGGTGGAAGTCGAAGGTCGAGATCCTCCTCGACAACCTGGAAGAAGATGGCGAAGCCGCGCTGGCCTGGAAGAACGGCGATGGTGAGCCGCTGACGGAGCTGGTCGGCCAGCTCTCGCGGCTGCAGGCGTTCCTGCGCGACGAAGCCGCCGGTGCCGTCATGCACAGCCTCATCGGCCAAGCCCTGCACGACCTCGACACCGCCCAGCGATTCCGGGAAGGTTTCCTGCTCGCGCAGCGGCGGCGGGATCTGGCCGGACTGCGGAACGTGCTGGAGCGCCTGGACTGCGCGCCCACGGGCGACGCCGAGCTCGCCGAACTGCTCGACCGGCTGCTCGGCCCGATCTACTACCGGTCAGTGGTGCTCGGGATCTCGTCGAGCCCCGATTTCCTGGAGGAGCTGGCGCGTTCGGTGGTCGGGCAAGCCCGTGAGGGGCGGCGGGAATGACCCGGACGCGGCCGGTCCGCCACCGCGTCCCGGCGTCGGTGGTCGACGTCGTCCGGTTGTCGGAGCCGTTCGTGCGGATCACGCTCGTGCTCGGCGGCGCCGACGGTGTGCGGTTCGACGGGCCGACCCGCTGGGTGAAGTTGTTCGTCGTCGACCCCGACACCGGAGCGCAGGTGGGGCGGGCCTACACGGTGCGACGGCAACGCTCCGCCGAGATCGAACTCGACATCGTGTTGCACGGCAACGGCCCGGTGGCCCGGTGGGCGGAATCGCCGTTGCTCGGCGAGGTCGTGACGGTGGCCGGGCCGCGCGGCGGGTTCACCCATCCGAAACCCGGAACGCCATACCTGCTCGCCGGCGACGAAAGCGCCGCACCGGCGATCGCCTCGATCCTCGGCTCCCTGCCCGAGGGGCACGGCAAGGTGACCGTGGTGCTCGAGGGCGGTGAGCACTTGCTGCCCCCCACCGATCCGGCGGTGACGTCGGTGTACCCGCTGCGCCGGAGCGAGGGGATGAAGAAGGGCACGTTGATCACCCCGGCGCTGCGTGCGCTCCCGAAACCTGCTCCGGGCTCGGTGATCTGGGTCGCGGGCGAGGGCGGCGCAGTGAACCAGGCGCGAATGTTATTTGTCAACGAATGGGGTCTCGATCGCGATGAATTCTCAACCAAAGGCTATTGGAAATACGGTGAGCCCGATCATCGCGAGTAGCTGAGTTTTCAAGTATCTGCCTTTTCGGGCGGCCGGGACGGCCCTGGTTTTCCGAAAAGTTCGTTTCGCGGCGCGGTTCGCTGGATAAACTGGCGAGATGAAGGCCCTGAACCTCAATACGCTCGTCGTTCTCGACGCGCTGCTGGAGGAATGCAGTGTGACCGGCGCGGCGAAGAAGCTGGGACTCAGCGCGCCTTCGGTCAGCCGGTCGCTGTCGCGGATACGGCTCGAGCTCGGCGACCCGATTCTCGTGCGGGCGGGTCGCCGGCTCGTGCCCACTCCGCACGCGCTGGCCCTGCGCGATCGGGTTCGCGGCTTGGTCGAGGAGGCATCGGAGCTGCTACGCCCGAAGGACCCGCTCGAGATGTTCTCGATGACCCGCACGTTCGTGGTCCGCGCCAGTGACGGCTTGGCGTCGGCGGTGGTCGGCCCGTTGGTGAAACGGTTCGGCGAGAGCGCGCCGAACGCGGTGCTGCGGTTCACGGCCGAGGGCGGGGAGGACGTCGACCCGTTGCGCGACGGGGAAATCGACCTCGACATCGGGATGATCGGGCATCTCGGCCCCGAAGTCCGGGTCGAGTGGCTGTTCGACGACAGATTCGTGATCGCGGTGCGGAAGGGTCATCCACTGGTAACCGGTGAAGCCACCCTCGAACAGGTCTCGGCCTACCCGCACGTCAACGTCTCGCGCCGTGGGCGGACCCACGGCCCGCTGGACGGCCTTCTGCAGCGTGAAGGCCTGAACCGCCGGGTGAGCCTGGTGGTGGCGTCGTTTTACGTGGCCCTCGAAGTGGCCTCGGCGTCGGACTTCGTCGCGGTCGTGCCGTCGAGGCTGCTCCGCTCGGCCATCGGCCGGTTCGGCCTCGCCGAGGTCGACCTCCCGATCAGCGCGCCGGTCGCGATCTCCCAGGCCTGGCACCCCCGGATGGACGCGGACCCGGCCCACCGCTGGCTGCGCCACCAGTTCCGCGACGTCTGCCATCGGGAAATGGTGGGCTGAACACCCGGTTCGCCTCCGGTTATCCGAATCTTTCCGTGGGTAAGAATGCCGTGGTGCGCGCGGAGTCGCAGTCACGGGAATGCGCCCACCTTTCGTCCGGGTATTCACGGCCCCGTTCGCCATACTTCTTAACGGCTAGTACCAAAAGGCGGGTACTGGACCGGGCCGGGGCCGGAGACGCTGTAGCGGACGGACGAATGAGACGAAAACTAGGTGGACGATGACGACTTCGCGACCCGGATCCGTGGAACTTCCTTACACCGGTGCCGAGTACCTGGACAGCCTGAAGGACGGGCGTGAGGTCTGGATCGGCGGTGAGCGCGTCGAGGACGTCACCGCGCACCCGGCGTTCCGGAACAACGCCGGTTCCATCGCGCGGCTCTACGACTCGTTGCACGATCCGGCCACCAGCAAGAAGCTGATCGTACCGACCGACACCGGCAACGGTGGCTTCACCCATCCCTACTTCAAGGCACCGCGGACGGTCGAGGACCTGCAGGCGGGCGTCGAGGCGATGACCGAGTGGTCGCGGATGACCTACGGCTGGATGGGCCGCACGCCGGACTTCAAGGCGGCGTTCCTGTCCACACTGGGGTCCAACGGCGACCACTACGCGCCGTTCGAGGACAACGCCGCCAACTGGTACCGCAAGGCCCAGGAAAAGGTGATGTTCATCGGCCACGGGATCGTCAATCCGCCGATCGACCGCCACCGGGGGATGACCGAGCACAAAGACGTCTACCTCACCGTCGACCGCGAGACCGACGCCGGCCTCGTCGTGTCCGGGGCGAAGGTGGTGGGCACCGGCGCGGCCGTGACCCAGCACATCTTCGTCGGCAGTTACGCGCGGATCCCGGAGAACGGCAAGGAGTTCTCGGCGTTCTTCATCGTGCCGATGAACGCATCCGGGCTGAAGATCATCTCGCGCCGGTCCTACGAGCAGGTCGCCTCGGCCACCAGCACCCCGTTCGACCAGCCGCTGAGCAGCCGGTTCGACGAGAACGACGGGATCCTCGTGTTCGACCAGGTCCTCGTGCCCTGGGAGGACGTGTTCTGCTACGACGTCGAGAAGGCCAACAACTTCTTCGTCGGCTCCGGCTTCTTCTACCGCGCGATGCTGCACGCCTGCGTCCGGTTCGCGGTGAAGCTCGACTTCCTCACCGGCCTGCTGGCCAAGGGCCTCGACACCACCGGCACCCTCGACTACCGCGGTGTGCAGGGGCGGCTCGGCGAGGTCCTGTCCTACCGCAGCGTGTTCTGGGGCCTCATCGATTCGATGGTGCACAACCCGACGCCCTGGCCCGACGGCACGCTCGCCCCCAACGGCGAGACCGCGATGGCCTTCCGGGTGCTGGCCACCAGCGTGTACCCGAAGATCAAGAAGACCTTCTTCAAGGACCTCGGCAGCGCGCTGATCTACAACAACTCCGACGCCGCGGACTGGGGAGTGCCCGAGCTGCGCCCATACCTCGACAAGTACATCCGCGGCCGGGGCGTTCCCGCGCAGGAGCGGGTGAAGCTGATGAAGCTCATCTGGGACGCGGTCGGCACCGAGTTCGGCGGCAGGCACGAGCTGTACGAGATGAACTACGCCGGTAACCACGAGCAGATCCGGTTCGAGGCGCTGCAGGCCCAGCAGGCCACCGGCAAGTTCGACGAGTACATCGGCCTGGTCGACTCCTGCCTGTCGGAGTACGACGTCGACGGCTGGAAGCTGCCGCATCTGCACGGGCCCCAGAGCCCGGCGCTGCGCGGGAGGTGACCCGTCGTGACCGCATCGGCCGACGGCCGGGACCGCCTGCGCACGGTGATGAGCGAGCTGGTGACCGGAATCTGCGTCGTGTCCACCCTGGTGCACGGCAGACCGGGGGAGGCCGAGGACGCGGTCGTGGTGAACAGCTTCACCTCCGTCTCGCTCGACCCGCCGCTGGTCTCGCTCTACCTGCGGCAGGACTCGACCTTCCTCAACCGCCTGCGCCGGTCCGGGGTCTGGGCCGCCTCGATCCTGGGGTCCGGCACGGCCGAGGTGGCCAAGGCGCTGAGCCGCCCGTACGGAAGCCGGCCGCCACTGGCCGAAGTCGGCGCCTGGCACTCCGGCCCCGAGACCGGCTGCCCGGTGCTGGACGGCAGTCCCGCGACGATCGAATGCGAGCTCTACCGCTGTGTCGAGCTCGGAGACCACGTCCTGGTGATCGGCTCGGTCGTCGGGCTCGACACCACCCCGGCGCCGCCGCTGGTGTTCCACCGCGGCGCCTATCACGCCCCGTTTTCCGATCTGCCGCGCTGACGGCAGCCACCTGGAGGTATCCGCGATGTCCGAAACCGGGTCGTCCCGTGTCATCTGTGTCGTAGGGGACCGCTTCCGCGATTTCGCCGAGTCGGTCGGCGCCTGGTCGCTGAGCGAACTCGTCGCCGCGATCGGGGGAGGCGAATTCGACCAAGGGCCGTGGCCGCTGCGAATCCTGATAGGGCAGGGGATCGACGACTATTCCGGCACCTATCTGCTGGCCGCGCTGACGCGGCGAGGCGTCGAGAAGTCCGAGGTGAGCCTCCTGCGGTCGGAAGAGGTCATCGCCGACCGGCACGAGCTGCACAAGGGCCAGGCGCACAACGTCCTGGTGGCCAACCTCACCGAGGAGACCCCCGAGGTCTTCACCGCCGATCTCCGGCTGCACAACGACAACGAGCTGGTGGTCGACGCGCAGACCCGGCCACACGTGCAGGGGATGGTGGCGGTCGAGGCCGCGCGCCAGATGTTCGTGGCGGTGACCGAGCGGTTCTTCCTCAGCCGGACCCCCGGCCGCCGCTACTACCTCGTCATCAACGCGATGAACACGACGTTCAAGAACTTCCTGTTCCCGGTCGGCGCCACCCTTCGCCTCACCGTGCTGCAGGCCGACCTGGACAAGCCCGAGCAGCTGGTGTTCTCCCACGAGGTCGTCATCGAACAGGCGGGCCGTCCCGCCGCGGTGACCAGGATCGACTTCGCCGCGATCGACCTCGGCGTCATCGACGACAAGGAACAGCGCCGCGCCAAGCAGACCTTGGCCACGGTGCTGGAAAACTCCGCGGCCGCCCGGTGATCGCGGCGCAGGCGTCCCCGCGGGTCGCCGTGGTGGGTGCCGGCATCGGCGGGCTCGCCGCCGCGGTCGCCCTGCGCCGCCAAGGCCTCGAGCCGACGCTTTACGACCAGGCCGAGGAGTTCGCCGAGGTCGGCGCGGGGGTGGCGATCGGCGCCAACGCCAGCAGGCTGCTGGAGCGTCTCGGCTTGGGTGACGCCTTGCGCGCCGACGCCGTGCTGCCGTCACACGCGCAGTTCCACCGGTGGGCCGGTGGCGAAGTGTTCTGCTCCCACGAGCTCGGTGACCACTACACCGGCAGATTCGGCTCGCCGTACTACACGGTGCACCGCGGCCACCTGCACCGGTTGCTGCTGGACGGGTTCGCCGACGGTGCCCTGCACCTGGGCCACAAATGCGTTTCGGTCACCGAGGACGCCGATGGCGTGGAGCTGGCCTTCGACAACGGTGTCACCACGCGGGCGGACATCGTCATCGGGGCCGACGGCGTGCACTCCGCGTTGCGGGAGGCCCTGTGGGGTCCGCAGGAGGCGACGTTCTCCGGTACCAGCGGCCTGCGCGGGCTCACCCCGATCGACCACCTCCCACCTGGTCCGGGTTTCGATCCGCGGAAGCCCGCGCTCTGGTTGTTCCCTGGACCGGGGCGGCACTTCATCTGCTACCCGGTCAGCGGCGGGCGGCTGATCAACTTCCTCGGCGTGGTTCCCGACCGGCACTGGAGACGGGAATCCTGGGTCACGCGCGGCGACGTCGGCGAGGCGGTGGCGGCGTTCGACGGCTGGAACACCGTGGTCACGTCGATCCTCGCCGGGGCACGGAGTATCGGCAAATGGGCGCTGTACGACCGTGAACCGCTATCCCGCTGGAGCACTTCGCGGGTCACGCTGCTCGGCGACGCCGCCCACGCGATGCTGCCGCACCACGGACAGGGCGCGAATCAGGCGATCGAGGACGCGGTCGTGCTGGCGGGCCGGCTCGCCGGCGTCCGTGAACCGGCCGGGATCGCCGAAGCCCTGCGCCGGTACGAAGCGCTGCGCAAGCCCAGGTCTCGGCAGCTGCAAATCGGCTCGCGGACCAACGGCGAATGCTTCCAGGTCCCCGACGGGCCGGAGGCGCTGAAGCGCGACGAGCGGCTCACCCACCTCGCGGACAACGTCGCCTGGATCCACGGTTTCGACGCCGAAGCCGAACTCGGTCTCGGCGTCTGACCCCGGAACGAAAGGAACGCGGCAGATGGCTCGCGTCTACGAGATCGACGGAGTGGTCCCGGTCATCGACCCGGAGGCGTTCGTGCACCCGGACGCGGTCCTCATCGGCGACGTCCTGATCGGCCCCCGCTGCTACATCGGCCCGCTGGCCAGCCTGCGCGGTGACTTCGGCCGGATCGAGGTCCGTACCGGGGCGAACATCCAAGACGGCTGTGTCGTGCACTGCTTCCCCGGTTCGGTCACGGTGGTCGGCGAGAACGGGCACGTGGGCCACGGCACCGTGCTGCACGGGTGCCAGGTCGGCCGGGACGTGCTGGTGGGAATGAACAGCGTCCTGATGGACGGAGTCATCGTCGAGGACCAGTCGTTCGTCGGGGCGATGAGTTTCGTCAAGGCGGAAACCCGGGTGCCCGCGCGCTCCCTGATCGCGGGCAGCCCGGCGAAGGTGCTGCGCGAGCTGACGGACGCCGAGATCGACTGGAAGGCCAACGGGACCCGCACCTATCAGGACCTCGCACGGCGGAGCCTGGCGAGCCTGCGCGAAACCGAGCCCGCCGCCTGGGAAGAGCCCGGCCGCCGCACTTTCGCCGGATCGGACGGCGCCGAACCGGTCCACGTCACCCTCCACAGCTACCGCGGCAGATAGGAGCACGCAATGCCCGAGCAGCAAGGAACTCTGGACTTCCGGGCCGACCGGGCCCGGATCGACCAGCTCGACCGGTCCATCATCGCGCTGCTGCGGCAGCGGCTGGAGATTTCCCGCAGCATTCAGCAGCGGCGGACGAAGACCGGTGGCGCGCGGATCGCCGAAGGGCGTGAAGAGGTCGTCATCGGGCGCTATCGCGACGCGCTGGGCGGCACCGGTGGCGCCCTGGCCGAAACCCTCCTGCGGCTCTGCCGCGGCACCGAGCCCGGAAGGACACGAACATGACCGTGTTGCCGACGTGGCGCGCCGAGCGCGCGCCGCACCAGCCGGACTGGCCCACCGGCCCCGACATCGTGGCGGTCGAGACCGAACTGGCCGGCTATCCGCCGCTTGTCGCGCCTCGGGAGTGCGACCGGCTGCGTGACCGCCTCGCCGACGTGGCGTCCGGCCGCGCGATGCTGCTGCAGGGCGGTGACTGCGCCGAGACGTTCGCCAAGACGACACCTGCCTCGGTGCGGGGCAAGCTGCGCTGCCTGCGGGAGATGGCCGTCATCCTGGCCTGCGCCTCCGGGCTCGGAGTCGTGCAGGTGGGCCGGATCGCCGGTCAGTACGCGAAACCGCGATCCCGGCCGGTCGAGACCCGCGACGGCGTGACGTTGCCGTCCTACCTGGGCGACGCGGTCAACGACGTCGAATTCACCGAGGACGCGCGCCGGATCGATCCGTACCGGCTGCTGCGCACGTACCGCTCCTCGGCCGACACCCTCGACGAGATCAGCGCGCTGATCGGACACGACGGCATCGACCTGACGGCGCTGCACGAGCAGATCCGGGAGATGGCCGCCCGCGGCCCGCGCAACGAGCGGCACCAGGAGTTGATCGAGAAGATTTCGATGGCACTGCGGTTCCTCGCCGGATACGCCGGGGCGGACAGCGATCTGCGCGCGCCGGACTTCTACAGCAGCCACGAGGCGCTGCTGCTGAACTACGAGACGGCCCTGGTGCGCACCGACCCCCGCACCGGTGACGACTACGGCAGCTCGGGCCATCTCCTGTGGATCGGCGAACGCACCCGTCAGCCCGATGGCGCCCACGTGGCGTTCGCGGCCCGGGTGCGCAACCCCGTCGCGGTCAAGCTGGGGCCGGCGGTGCGGCCGGAAGAGGCGCTGGCGCTCGCCGAACGGCTCGACCCGGATCGGGAGCCGGGTCGGCTCACCTTCATCGCCCGCTTGGGCGCCGACCGGGTCCGCGACCTGTTGCCGCCGCTGGTGGAGCGGGTCCGCGACAGCGGGTCCCCGGCGATCTGGATCTGCGATCCGATGCACGGCAACACGATCACCGCACCCGATGGCCACAAGACCCGCCACTTCGACGACATCCTGCGCGAGGTGCGGGGCTTCTTCGCGGTCCACCACGAGCTGGGAACCCACGCGGGTGGCCTGCACCTGGAGCTCACCGGCGAAGACGTGACCGAATGCGTCGGCAGCTCGGGCATCGGGTTCGACGACCTGGGCACCCGCTACGAATCCGCGTGCGATCCGCGGCTCAACCACGACCAGTCCCTGCATCTGGCCCTCGAACTCGCGATGGTGTTCGAGGACCGGGCCGCGGAGGGAAGGAGAACGGCATGCGCTGTTTCGAGGACTTCGTGACCGGTGACGAGCACCAGCTCGGCCAGGTCGCGATGACCGAAGAGGAGATCATCGGCTACGCCAGGCAATGGGACCCGATGCCCTTCCACATCGACGAAGCGGCGGCGAGTGCCGGCCCGTTCGGC
The DNA here is from genome assembly GCF_029369745.1 of Amycolatopsis sp. QT-25. Lineage (NCBI taxonomy): Bacteria > Bacillati > Actinomycetota > Actinomycetes > Pseudonocardiales > Pseudonocardiaceae > Amycolatopsis > Amycolatopsis sp. QT-25. Next base: position 4,177,442 of record NZ_CP120210.1, on the reverse strand, counting down.
AAGCTGGTGGCGAGCGGGAACCACACCACCGCGCACGCGACCAGGCTGTACGTCTCGCAGCTGCTCGCCGACTCGACCTGCCGGGGCTCCTACGGTCTGGACGAGGTGCGGTACCTGCGGCCGGTGTTCGCCGGTGACGTGCTCGCCGTCCGCGCCGAGGTCGAGCAGGCGGTCGGCCATCCGCGCCGCCCGGACACCGGTGTGGTGCACCTGCTGGTGGCCGCCGCGGGCGCGGACGGCGAAGACGTCCTGACCTTGCGGACCCGCGTCCTCGTCGGCCGCCGGGAAGCGGTGGCGGGATGACGCTCACCGAAGACACCGCCCTCGTCCGGCCCGACGCCACGGCGCTGCTGCCCGGCAACGATCCGGTGCGCGTGCTGGGCACTCCCGCCGCGGCGGATCTCGATCCGGAGGACTTGCTGCGCCTCTACCGCGAACTCGTGCTCGGACGCCGGTACAACGAGCAAGCGACCGCGCTGGTGAAGCAGGGCAGGCTGGCGGTGTACCCCTCGTCCACCGGGCAGGAGGCCTGCCAGGTGGCCGCCGCACTGGCACTGTCCACTCAGGACTGGCTGTTCCCGACCTACCGGGACACGCTTTCGGTCGTCCTGCGAGGGGTCGACCCGGTGCAGACTTTGACGCTGCTGCGGGGCGACTGGCACACCGGTTACGACCCGCACGCCACCCGGGTCGCGCCGCTGTGCACCCCGCTGGCCACCCACCTGCCGCACGCGGTCGGCCTGGCGCACGCCGCGCGGGTCGCCGGGGACGACGTCGTCGCGATGGCGCTGGTCGGGGACGGCGGCACCAGCGAAGGTGACTTCCACGAGGCGCTGAACTTCGCCGGGGTCTGGGGTGCGCCGGTCGTGTTCCTGGTACAGAACAACGGATACGCCATTTCCGTCCCGCTCGCCAAGCAGACCGCGGCGCCGACACTCGCGCACAAGGCCGTCGGCTACGGCGTCCGGGGTGTGCTCGTCGACGGCAACGACGCGCCGGCGATGCTGGGCGTGCTCACCGAAGCCGTCGACCGCGCCCGCGACGGTGGCGGCCCGACGCTGGTCGAGGCGCTGACCTACCGCGTCGACGCACACACCAACGCCGACGACGCGACGCGGTATCGCTCCACCGCCGAAGTGGAGGCGTGGCGTGAACGCGACCCGCTGGACAGACTCGAACGTCATCTGCGGGAGACCGGCAGGCTCGACACCGGGACGATCGAAGAGGCCCGCGCCGCGGCCGAGCGGATGGCGGCCGACCTGCGAACGCGGATGCACGTCGAGCCCGCCGTCGCCCCGCTCGGCCTGTTCGACCACGTCTACGCCGAACCGACCCCCCAGCTGCTCGAACAGCGGGAATTCCTGCTCGCCGAGCTCTCCGATGACGTGGAAGGGAATTGCCCGCCGTGACCAGTGTCCAGACGAGTCCCCGGGTACGGCCCGCTCCCGGGGACGTCGAAGAAAGCATGGCCCGTGCGCTCAACGCCGCCCTGCGCGACAGCATGGCGGCGGATCGGTCCGTGCACGTGCTGGGGGAGGACGTCGGTGCGCTCGGCGGCGTGTTCCGGGTGACCGACGGCCTGACCGCCGAATTCGGGGAGGACCGGTGCACCGACACGCCGCTCGCGGAGGCAGGGATCCTCGGCAGCGCCATCGGCATGTGCCTCTACGGCGCCCGTCCGGTCGTCGAGATGCAGTTCGACGCGTTCGCCCACCCGGCCTTCGAGCAGCTCGTCGGACACGCCGCCAAGATGCGCAACCGGACCAGGGGTGCGGTTTCGCTGCCGCTCACCGTCCGGGTGCCCTACGGCGGCGGCATCGGCGGCGTCGAGCACCACAGCGATTCCTCCGAGGCGTACTACACGCACACCCCGGGGCTGCACGTCGTCACCCCGGCCACCGTCGATGACGCCTACGGCCTGCTGCGGCAAGCGATCGCCAGTGATGACCCGGTCGTGTTCCTCGAGCCGAAACGGTTGTACTGGGGCAAGCAGCCCTTCCGCCGCACCCTCGACGTGCCGCCCATCGGCCGCGCGGTCGTGCGCCGCCCCGGCCGGGACGCCGTGCTCATCACGTATGGGCCGAGCCTCGAGGTCTGTCTCGAAACCGCGGAGGCGGCCGAACCGCTGGGACTGGACGTCGCCGTGCTCGACCTGCGGAGCCTCGTCCCGCTGGACGACGAGACGATCTGCGAAGTGGTGCGCCGGACCGGCCGCGCGGTGGTCGTGCACGAGGCGACCGGCTTCGGCGGAGTGGGCGCGGAGATCGCCGCCCGGATCACCGAGCGCTGTTTCCACCAGCTGGAAGCGCCGGTGCTGCGGGTGACCGGGTTCGACATCCCGTACCCGCCGCCCAAGCTCGAGAGCCACCACCTGCCGAGTGTGGACCGCGTGCTCGACGCCCTCGCGCGCCTGCAGTGGGACGGCCGTCCGGGAGGTGTCTCCCTTGCCGGCGCGTGAATTCCTGCTCCCTGACCTCGGTGAAGGCCTGATCGAGGCCACCGTCGTCCGGTGGCTCGTCGCTGTCGGCGACCTGATCGCCGTGGACCAGCCGGTCGCCGAGGTCGAGACCGCGAAGGCGACCGTCGAGGTGCCGAGCCCGCATGGCGGCATCGTCACGGCGCTCTGCGCGGCAGAAGGCGAGACACTCCCCATCGGGAAACCGCTGCTGGTGGTGGCGGGCGAAGACGAGGAAGCCCCGGTCGCGGCCGATCCCGGCTCGGGCCCGGTCCTCGTCGGTTACGGCACCACCCGGCGCTCGACGCGGAACCGGCGTGACCTGTTCGGCGGCCGGGAGCCCGCCACTCGCGGCGGTACCGCGGCGGCCCCGGCGCGCGGCGCCGTCGCGGTGGCCTCACCGGTGGTGCGGCGGCTGGCCAAGGACCACGGCGTCGACCTCACCAAGCTGCGCGGCAGTGGGCCCGCAGGACTGATCGTGCGCGCGGACGTCGTCGCCGCCACCCGGCCCGCGGCGGACGACGGGGCCCAGCGCGTCCCGATCCGCGGCCGCCGCAAGACCGCCGCCGACCGGTTCACCCGCAGCCACGGCGAGATCCCGGCCGCGACCTGCTGGGTGGACGCCGACGCGACGGAGCTGCGCACGGCGAGGCGGCGGATCAGCACCGATGCCCGGCCGATCGGCTTGTCGGCCCTGCTCGGCCGCGTCTGCGTCACCGCGCTGACGAGATATCCCGATCTCAATTCCACTGTGGACGCCGAACGCGGCGAGTTGGTCCTGCACAGGGCCGTGCACCTCGGGTTCGCCGCACAGGGCCGGGACGGACTGGTGGTCCCGGTGGTGCGCGACGCGCAGGAACTGAACACCGCCGAGCTCGCGGCCGAGATGGCCCGGCTGGTCGATCGCGCCCGCACGGGTGAGCTGTCGCTCGCCGAGATGTCGGGCGGGACGTTCACCCTCAACAACTACGGAGTGTTCGGAGTGGACGGTGCCTCGCCGCTGCTCAACCACCCGGAGGCGGCGATGCTCGGCGTGGGCCGCGTCGTGGCCCGGCCGTGGGGCCACGACGGCGGGATCGAACTGCGCGATCTGGTGCAGCTCGGCCTCACCTTCGACCACCGGGTGTGCGACGGCGCCGTGGCGGGCGGATTCCTTCGCTACGTGGCCGACTGCGTGGAGGAGCCGATGCGGCTCCTCGCGGACAACTGACCCTGACGGCTGAAAGGACAGCGGATGCGCAACGGCGGGACGGCTCTCGACGAGGCCAAGGTGCGGCGCGTGCTCGACCGGATCGGTGACCGGAACGGATGGAACTCGGGGGATGAGCCGGCGCTGGACCGGCTGCTGCGTGGTACGGACGCGCAACCGGACCTGGGTGACGTCCTTGAGGTCTACCGGGACGGTGCCTTCGCGTCACCGCCGGAGATCGGACTGCTGTTGTACTCGGCGGTCCGATCGATCAAACCGGACGTGGTGGTCGAACTCGGCACCTCATACGGGTTTTCCACCCTGCACATCGCCGCGGCCCTGCGGGACAACGGGCACGGGACCGTCTTCACCTCGGAGATCGACCCACGCAAGGCCAGGGACGCGACCTGGAACTTCACCGCGGCCGGCCTCCACTCCCACGTACGGCTCCTGCTGGGAGACGCCGTGACGAGCCTGAAGGGCTTCGGCGAGCAGGTCGACTTGGTGTACCTGGACGGCTGGGTGGGTTCGTACCTGGACGCGCTCACCGTTCTGCGGCCCGCGTTACGGCCCGGTGCGCAGATCTACGCGAACTCCACGCGCCGGTTCGGCGTACAGGCACGGCCATACCTGGATCACGTGCGTGACAGCGCGAACGGGTTCTTCTCCGTGGAGGTCCCCCTGGGCAACGGCCTGGAGGCATCGACCTACGTCAGCCGCGAGCCGAGGGAGGAGTCCGTCGGGGCGATCGAGGCCGGGAAGGCCGGATGAACCGGTTCGTCGCCGTCGTCGTGGCCAGCCTTGGACCAGGCTGCGAGATCCGACGCGAGTAGCGCGATCATCCGTATGCACGGATGACACGGCCGGTGCTGCCGCCTTCGATGCAGTCCAGGTAGTGATCGACGAGTTCGTCCATGGCCACTGGGCGCATGCCGGGAAAGTGTTCGGCGAAGGTGTCGGCAGAGTCGCCGATCATCGTGGGGCTGACCACGTTGATCCGCATACGTCGCGGCAGCTCGATCGCGGCCGACAAGGTGAAGCTGTGCAGGGCACCGCTGATGACGCCACCGCCGGTGACGTGTGGCCATGCTTGGTCGGCGAAGATGCCGGAGGTCAGCGTGAAGGAGGCTCCATCGGCGCAGTGGTGCTGGCCGGTCAGAACCAGATCGACTTGCCCGAAGAACTTGGCCCGCATGTTCTCGTACAGCGCCTCCGAGGTCAGCGCCTCGAACTCGTCGAGGGCGCCGTGCGCAGCGATACTCACGACGCCGTCGACCAGGCCGACTTCGTGATACATGGCTTCGATCGTCGCGGGTGAGGTCAGGTCGACGTGGACGTCGCCCGAGGTGCGTCCGGCTACGACGACGTCGTGATTCCGGGAGCGCAGTGCGGGGACCAATCGTCGTCCGATGGTGCCCGCTCCGCCGACGACGACGATCCTCATCGCGTGTTCTCCTTCCGAGATGGGGTCTTCGGGACGCGGCGTCGTTCGAGGCTCTGTGCCAGTAAGGTGAGTGCGTCGGCGTCAGGGGTGCCAGGACGTGCGTAGAACAGCCCGATCTGCTGGTCATCGTCAGGCAACGTGACCGTTTCGTTCGCCAGGGTCAGGCGCCCGACGGCAGGATGATCGAGTTCACGCAGGTAGTAGGAGCAGGTCCGGACCGGACGTCGCGCCCACATCCGCGCGAACTCCGGGCTGTCGGCGGCGAGTTGACCGATGAGCTGTTCCAGCTCCGGATCGGCCGGGTGCCGTGCGACCGCCTGATGCAGGGCCGCGACTGTGACCTGCGCTTTGCCGTGCCAGTCGCGATACAACGCGCGGTGATGCGGATCGAGGAACAGCATTCGGGCGATGTTGGGCCTTGTCCGCATGTCCGGCGCGTCGAAATCGACGTGACCGGCCAGCAGGTCGTGCCCGAGGTCGTTCCACGCGAGAACATCGGCGCGATGATCGATCACGATCGCCGGTGTGCCGGGGATGGCAGCGAGCAAGTCACGGACCGAGGGCCTCAGCCTGCTCCTGCGGGAACGAGGGCGAGTCGGCCGTCTCGGTGCGGCAAGGATCCGCAAATGTTCGTGCTCGGCCGGATCGAGCCGCAACGCAGCGGCCAGCGCGTCGATGACAGCGCCGGAAGCGCTGACGCTGACCCCCTGCTCGAGTCGAGTGTAGTAGCCGACACTGACCCCGGCGAGCTCAGCCAACTCCTCCCTGCGCAGCCCGGGGACGCGCCGACGAGTGGCGCCGGGCCCGATGCCGGCCTCCTCCGGCGTGAGGCGTTCGCGCCGGCTCCGCAGAAATCCGCCGAGATCATGCACTCCTGTCTTGGTCACCACTCCATCGTCGCGCCAATCGCCGATCCATGCCTGCCCCGAACACGGATACCTTCACCGACCTCCCGTGCTGCCCTTCATCGTCGTTGCCTCGCCTCATGACCGGTCGTTTCCGAGAACGGGCCACGCGACCTCCGCAGGCCGGAATTCTTCTCGATTCGGGCATGGCGCACACCGAGACGATCGTGCTGTCCGACGCTGACGAGGTCGAGCGGCACCCGTGCCCGCGCTGCCTGGCCGAGCCGGGCTCACCGTGCCGGTCCCGCTCCGGCGCGGTCGCCGGGCCTACCACACCGGCCGGTTCACCAAGGTCCCTCGGCCGGCGAAGAACCTGCGGGTGCCGACCCCTGCCGACCGCGGAGCTCGACGCGCACGGCATCCCAGCCGGGGGTCGGCCAAGACACCTGAAGGACTGACAAGGAGTGCAGGTCAATCTCTGTTGCGTACGACGTGCAGTGCGAGCTGGGTGCGGTTCTGGCAGTCCAGCAGTGTCATCAGCCGGGATACGTTGCCTTTCACGGTGCCCTCGCTCAGGTACAGCCGGGCGGCGATGTCCGCATTGGTCAGTCCTTCGCCGAGTAGGGCGAGCACTTCGCGTTCGCGGTCGCTGAGCGCGTCGAGCCGTGGATCCGGCTCGGGTTTTTTGGTGCTGGCGGCATTGCTGTTGTCGCGCAGCCGTTGCAGCGCTTCGGGGGAGAGCACCGAGGCACCGGCCGCGGCGGCCAGCACGAGCGGGACCAGCCTGCTCGGTGGTGTGGTCTTCAGGATGAACCCGCTCGCCCCGGCATCGAGCGCGGCCAGCACGTGTTCGTCGGTGTCCACTGTGGTCATCGCCAGCACCGCCGGCGGTTGCGGCAGGCCGCGGATCTCCGCGGTGGCCGCGATCCCGTCCACCTGCGGCATCCGCAGGTCCATCAGCACGACGTCGGGCTGGTACCGGACGACGGCCTCCGTGCCCGCGGCACCGTCATAGGCCACCGCGTCCACGACGATCCGGCCGGTGTCGGACAGAATCGTGCGCAGGAACTCACCGACCATGGGCTCGTCGTCGACCACGACGACATGCACGACGTCATCGGCAGTCAGCTCTACTGCGTCGGCTCGGTCCACGTACCATCCCGGATGTCCGTACGGGCCGCCCCGTCGAGGGGCAGGATCACCCGCACAGCGTAGCCGCCGCCGGATTCGGCGGCATTCTCGCAGCTACCGCCGAGCATGCCGACCCGCCTGCGCATCGCCTCGATGCCCCGCCCGGAACCGGTGCCGCTACCCTCGGCCGTTCCTGGTCCATTGCGGATGGTCACCCGCAGCACGTCGTCGTCGGTGGCCAGGGTGACCCGGACTTCGCTGCCCGGCGCGTGTTTGCGCGCATTGGTCAGTCCTTCCTGGACGACCCTGGACACGGTGCTCGCGGTCGCCGGTGGCAGTTCCGGTTGCTCCCCCTCGCGGCGCAACTCCACCCGCTGCCCGGCTTCCACCGCCCTGGCGACGAGCGTCTCCGGCGAATCGTCGGCCGGTCGGTTGCCCGGCCGCACCGATGCCGGACCGGCTGGTGCGTCGAGCAGTGCGAGGATGTTCCGCAGTTCGTCCAGTCCCGCGTTGCCGAGTCCGCTCATCCGTTCCGCGGCCGAGCGGGTCTCGGCTTCCTTGCTGCTGACGGTCAACGCGTTGGCGTGCAACACCAACAGCGTCAGTAAGTGACCGAGGGTGTCGTGCAGATCGGCCGCCAGCCGTTGTCGTTCGTCGGCCCTGGCCCGGTAGGCCAGTGCTTCCCGTTCGCGCGCCAGGGCGGCGACCCGGTCCCGCCGGGCCCGGCGCAACCGGACGGCGAGGCTCGCGGCCAGCCCGCCCAGCAGTGGTGTGGCGGCCCCGAGCACCGCTGTCCCGGCCGAGCCCGGGGTGCCGTCCAGCCCGTCGAGCACGCCGGCGAGTGCCACGTGTGCGACGGCGATCGCGGCGGAAATCCGGAGCTGCCGCGGCGTCCGTGCGCATTCGACGACCCGCACGGTCGCCCAGGCCAGTGCGACGGGTACCCACGGCACCGCCTGCTCGGCCAGCAGATGCTGCCACGGCGAGGGAATCAACCGCAGCAGCGACGCCACGAGCACCACGGCGCCGAGGCCGAGATCGGGGCGCGCGGGCAGGCCCGCCACGAGTGCCGACGCGAGCAGTTGCCCGGCCAGCCCGATGCCCAGTGGCGCCGCGAGGCCCGGCCACGGTTCGCCGAGCACGGCCGCGGCGAACCCGGTGCCGAGCAGCGCGAGCAGCGCGGTGATGATCAGCAGGTACCGCTCACGCCGGGCGTCGCGCACCGGCCGGCCGGATTCGTCCGTCGTGGCCACCCCGGGATGGTAGGCCCGGTTCGGCCCGGCCGCAGTCGGGCCGGGCCGAGGTGTGGACGTTCGTCGCGACCGGGCTGACTTTCGTCGCACGGATTCCGACGAACGATCCGCCAGGACTGGTCGTCCGCGAGTCGCGGCGCCGACTACAGGTGACATAGCTTGCGCGGTGTTCCCGATCCCGACCGGAAGGCCGATCTCCATGCGCCGCGTGACCACCCGTCGCAGGCTCGCCACTGCCCTGCTGCTTGCCGTGACCACGGTCGGATCGACGGCCTGCACGAACGAGGCGGCGGCCGATCCGACGCACATACACACCGGTTCCGGGGAACTGCGCGGTGTGCGGGACAACGACATCGTCCGGTTCCGGGGCGTGCCCTACGCCGAACCGCCGACCGGTCCGCTGCGCTGGGCGCCGCCGAAACCGGTGCGCCCGTGGGACGGGGTGCGCGAGGCGTCCACCCCGGGCCCGCCGTGCGCGCAAGTGGGCAATCCGCCGGAGGGCAGCACCGCCGAGGACTGCCTCTACCTCGACATCACCGTGCCGGCGAACTCGGCCACGGTCCGGAAACCGGTGCTTGTCTGGTTGCATGGCGGCGGTTTCAGCAGCGGCGCCGGCACCGAGTACGACCCGCGCAGGCTTGCCGTCCAGGGCGATGTGGTGGTGGCGACCCTCGACTTCCGGTTGAACATCTTCGGCAACCTGGCGCTGTCGGGGATGACCGACGGTGGCAGTTACGGCCTGCAGGACCAGCAGGCGGCGCTCGCCTGGCTGAGGCGCAACGCGGCGGCGTTCGGCGGCGATCCGGGCAACATCACGCTGTTCGGCCAGTCCGGCGGCGCGGTCGCGATATGCGGTCAGCTCACCTCGCCCGCCGCGAAAGGCTTGTTCAGCAAGGCGATTCTGCAGAGCGGCTCGTGCCACACCACGCTCGCGGCGAACGCGTCCGGTCCGGAGAGCCCGGCGTTCGGCGCGTTCTGGCGGCCGAAGGCGCAGGCCGAACGCAGCAGTGCGCAGGCCGCGGCCACGCTCGGCTGCCCGCCCGGCGGTGACCAGCTCGGCTGCCTGCGCGCCCTGCCGGTGGACAAGCTGCTCACCCAAGCCGGGACGGCGACCGCGGCCACAGTGGGCGGCACGACGCTGCCGGTCGATCCACGGGACGGGCTGAAACAGGCGCCTGACGTGCCGGTACTGTCCGGGAACACCGCGGACGAGCAGCGCATGGTCGCCGGCGTCTACGAACTGCTCGGCAAACCGATCACTGCCGCGCAGTACCCGGAACTGCTGGCCAAGGGATTCGGCGCGGACGCGGCCGCGGTCCAGCAGCAGTACCCGCTGCGTGATTACCCGACGCCGGGATTGGCCTGGGCCGCGGCCTACACCGACTCCGGATTCGCCTGCCCGCAGCAGCAGACCGACACCGCGCTCGCGGCGCGCGGCCCGGTGTTCGGCTACCGCTTCGCCGACCCCACCGCGCCGCCACTGATCCCGGTGCCGCCGACGTTCCAGCCCGGCGCCTCGCACGCCTCCGAACTGTTCTACTTGTTCGACGTCAAAGGAAAGCCGGTGCGCCTGGACGGTTCGACGTATCCGCTGACGGCGGCCCAGCGGCAACTGGCCGAACGGATGATCGCCGCCTGGTCGACGTTCGCGCGCACCGGAAACCCTGGTGACACGAGAACTGCCGGCCAATGGCCGGCGTGGGACCCGGCCACGCCGAAGGTGCACGAGTTCACCGCCGACACCGATCGTCCATCCACAGTAGACCCGGCCGCCGCGCACCAGTGCGGCTTCTGGTCATCGCTGCACTGAACCTGCGAAACACGAGGAGATCCGACATGTCCGAAACCCGTTCGAAGTCCCAGCGTGTCATCGCGCTCGCCATCGCCGTGGCATTGATCATCGGCGGCATCGCCGGGGTGAGCACCGCGCACGACGTGCCACTAGCCACGATCAGTTCAGCGGTGGCGATCCTGGTCGGCCTGCTGTTCCTTCGGATCGCCACCCGCAAATCCTGACCTCACAGCAGCCTCGACCTGCCCAGCACGATCCGGGGTTCCCTTCGCCGTGGACGATTTGACAGTGGCTGTCCGAACAGGAGCAGACCGGCGACTCGGTCATGGATGGTGACGGTGTCGTCATGCAGGAGGCGGTGAACCAACGCCCAGCGATTATCGGCTTCGATGGCGGCTCGGTCGCCACGCCCGCGGAGTTCGTTCTGATCGAGCCCGCCCGTCGGGTGAAAGCCGCTACTGTGTGGCCTGTGACCGGTGGTTCTGGACAGCGTCCGCTGCTCTTCCTTGACGTTGACGGGCCGCTCATCCCGTTCGGTCTCGCGCCGCGACAGTATCCGACCTACCGGACAACGCCAGATCCACAGCAGAACGGCTCGAACCCGCTGCTGAGCAGAATCAACCCCGAGCACGGCCCTCGCCTGGCGGCACTGCCGTGTGAACTGGTCTGGGCCACCACATGGATGCACGACGCCAATGAGTGCATCGCACCACGGATCGGGCTGCCGCGGTTGGCAGTCGTGATCTGGCCGGAGCCATCCGGCGTCGACGAGCAGGACGAACGCAACGGTCTGCATTGGAAGACTCGTGGCCTCGTCGACTGGGCCGCGGGGCGCCCCTTCGCCTGGGTGGATGACGAGATCACCGACACCGATCGGGCTTGGGTGTCCGCACACCATCACGGATCTGCTCTGCTGCATCGGATCGATCCCCGTCACGGCCTGACAGCGGCCGACTATGCCTCCCTCGAGGAGTGGCTACAGAAGACGGGGACCGGAAGTGGCTGACCTCCTGTCTGTCGACGACCTGCCCGACGGATTCGACTACCCGCCGGAATTCGTTCGCGTTGTCGAATTGGGGCTCACCGACCTTGAGCCGTGGTGGATCGTCGAAGGCGACCTGCTCCGACGCAGCAACGCGATACTGGCGAAGTCGTATCCACATCGGCGCCTGGTGATGTTCGCCAGACGGCAGGACAACGACGACTGGGCCTGCTGGGATCTCGACCGCGGTGACGTCGCGATCGTGCATGTGGGCGCGACCCGCGGCTGGGAGCAGCGCGGGCACCGGTTCCCGGACTTCAACGCCTGGCTACGACAGGCGATCGAGGACCTGATCGAGTCCGGCACCCTGTGACAAGACCTCGAACGAGACGTCCGACCCGCCACCGGAAAGCGCGCGGCGTCCGAGGGCCGGCTGGGTGAGATCGAGGGGATTGCGCGCACCATTCAGTGCTTGCGCGACAAGCGCGCCGACGCGCTGCGGATCACCCCATCACCCGCCAGATCGACCTCGGGATGCCCACCATCGGCACAACCCGGTGACCACGCAAGCTGGATCGCTCCGGGCGACTGAGCCGCGCCGGGAGCGATCCGCCTGCGAGCCGGCGAAACGTCCTCAACACGACAGAGGTGGATGTCGGTCCAGGGCGAGCATGCATACGCGTCCCCTCGGCTCAGCTGCCGGAAGTCTTGGGCAAGTTGACGGCTAACGGCGTTAGCCTTAAACTCAAGCTAACAACGTTAGCCGTCAACTGGGGGTTCCATGTCTGTCGTTGTCACACCCGCCCGTCAGGTCGCGAAGCGGGTGGCATGGGCCGCTCTGGCGGCGTTCCTACTGGCTTTCATCGTGCTCGAGGTGATCAACCACGGCGGTTCGGCGCTGGTCGCCGCGCTCCTGTTGCTGATCGCACCCGACCTGACGATGCTCATCGGCGCCGGCGTTGCCGGCAAAGGCAAGCTGTCGCCGAAAGCCGTGCCCTACTACAACGTCATGCATCGACCATGGATTCCGCTGGCCGTCTTGGTCGTCTACAGCGCCGGTGGACTGGGGGATTGGGTACCGTTGTTCACAGCGGGGCTCGGCTGGCTGGCGCATATCGCGTTGGATCGGGCGTTCGGTTACGGCCTGCGTGAGCATGACGGGAGCCGGCGTGCGTGAGCGGACCGGGCAGATCGTCGACGCAGCACGCGTGCTGATCGACGAAGGCGGCTCCGCGGCGCTGACCATGCGGGCGCTCGGCGACCGGCTGGGCATCCGCGCTCCGTCGCTCTACAAGCACTTCCCGGACAAGGGTGCGGTTGAAGCGCAGGTCATCACGCTCGCCATGCGGGAGCTGGCGAGCGCGCTGGCACGAGCCGACTCCTTGGTCGCGCTCGCGGCGGCCTACCGTGCCTACGCGCTCGCGCATCCCCATCTCTACCGGCTGATGAACTCCGGCCCCCTCCCTCGCCACCTGCTGCCGCCCGGGGCCGAGGAAGCGACCGCGCTGCCGCTGATGCGCGCTGTCGGCGGCGACATGAACCGGGCACGTGCTGTCTGGGCGTTCGCCCACGGCATGGTCATCCTCGAACTCGACGGCCGTTTCCCGCCCGACGCGGACCTCGACAGCGCCTGGCGCACAGGGCTGGCGGCGTTTGCCGATCCCGCTCGACACAGTTGAGCCTGTCCCCGGCGGTGACGGCCAATCCTCGGGCTCCGGATCGCCCACGGTCCGACGACCGCTGACCCGGTCGTCGGGCTGGCGGCACAGTCGTGACCACAGTGACGCCATCCCGCATGTTGAAGAGGCGTGCGTATGGGCATGTGATCGCCGCCGACGATGCTTTCGCCGGTAGCTACGGCATCACGCTCGACACCGGCCGGCGACAGTTGCGGTGCCGGAGCCCCGATTTCGTTGCCTGAGGCCGCATCGACGGGCGGGCAGGGGTGGGGTGACCTCGTTCTCGGGCGGGATCGGCTCGGCGTGGTTGATCCGGTCCGGGCGGTCGCCGTGCAGCACCTTGAGTGCTGTCGGCTGCGCTCCGCGTGCTCCCATCGGGCTTTCCTCCTCGCCGTGACGACGCTGGTCGATCGCAGGCACGTCGGGGTAGGTGGCAGCGTTGGCTGCGATGGGTCCGGCGGCGAGAGGTGTGGGCGTGTGACTACGGGAAAAGTGGCTTCGGCAATGCGAGAGTGCCCACCCCTGAACCTCATACCGTGATGCCCGTGACACGACGAAAACCCCGGAAGCGGGGGAGACCGGGACTTCGTCGTGGGGGTGAATGGTTCAGGTGGCGCGCCCAGCCCCACCATGCGCATACGCGTCGAGCTGTCCGGCGGCAAGGCACGAGCGAGCGCTTCGCCGGTCTCGGCGTCCACCGCTGGGTTCTCGAAAGCACTTTCGCTGAGCTGCACTGGTTCCGCCGCATGTGCCTTCGCTGCTGGCGCAGACTCGAATCCCTTATGCCTCGTCGAGTCGCGCTTGCGCGAGTTCGTCCGCGGCCTGAGTGGTCGTGATACCGCGACTTTCCGAGCGTTCCAGCAGATCCGAGATGACATCCCCGACCTTGAGGACTTGCTTGCGCGCTGCTTCTTCGGTGTGGCTCAGGATCTGCGCCTGCAAAAAGATGACGCCACCCGAGTTCACGCAGAAGTCCGGCGCGTAGACGATGCCCCGTTCGCGCAGTCGACCTGCCAGATCCGAGGACGCGAGCACATTGTTGGCCCCACCGGCGATGATCCGGCACCGCAGGTCGTCCACTGTGTCCGGGGTGATCACCTCGCCCAGCGCACAGGGCGCGAAGACGTCCAATTCGCTGGTCGGCAACTCGCCGGGATCAACCACCGTCACACCGGTCTCCGCGGCGAGTGCGGTGGCGCGCTCCTCGACCACATCGCTCACCAGAACCTCCGCGCCGTCCTGGACGAGTAGACGGACCAATGCGCTTCCCACATTGCCCGCGCCCTGCACACCGATTCGCAGGCCTCTCAGGTCGGCATGTCCGGAGAAACGAGTGCATGCCTTGATTCCGGCCGACACACCCAGAGCTGTCCACGGCGAAGGATCGCCCTGTGCGCACACAGGCGAGGTCACTTCGCCGATCTTGCGCAGGTCGGCTTGATCGGTGCCGATGTCGTTCACCGGGATGAACCGTCCCCCGAACGTGGCAATCGCCCGGCCGTGAGCCAGTAGCCGTTCCGGTGTCTTGTCCGAGACATCCGCGGGGATGATGCTCCAGCCGCCGCCCAAGTCCAGCCCTGCCGCGGCGGCTTTGACCGTCATGGCTCGGGCGAGGGCGAGGCATTCGGAGACGGCCTCGTCCTCGCTGGGATAGGGGCGCACGCGCACGCCGCCGAGCGCCGGGCCGAGACGCGTGTCGTGCACCACGACGATCGAGCGTGCCGCGCCTGCCGCATCCCGGTCGACGACGACCCGTTCGAAGCCGGTTCGGGAGAGTTCTTCCACGGTCAAGATTCCTCCACGGTCTTTCGGGATCGGCGGCGGGAGACCGCCACGCCGACCAGGCAGAGCGCGCCCCCGACGAACGACAGCGCGGCGGGGATCTCGTCGAGTGCCACCCAGCTCAAGAGAACCACCAGTACGGGTACCAGGTATGTCGTGGCGCCCAGTTTCCCGGCTGTGGTTCGGGACAGCGCGTAGGCCCACGTGGAGAACGCCAGCGCGGTAGGGAACAAGCCGAGGTACACGATCTCCAGGACGGCGCTCGCCGGTGCCGCCGACACCTCCCGCACCAGCGTTCCGGCGAACGGCAGGCACAGCACCGCCCCGACCACGTTGCCGTACGCCGTCACCTGTAGAGCGGTGGCGTGCCGTAGCGCGGGCTTCTGCGCGACCACGCCGGTGGCACTGCCCGCCGCGGCGAGGCCGCACAGCAGCACGCCGAGCAGGCTCGCGCTCCCGCCGTCCGACGATGCGAATCCGACCAGGACGGCGCCGGCGAATCCCAGCGCCAGACCGACCATCAGCTGCGGGGGGAACCCTTCCTTGAGCAACCAGCCGCCCAGTGCCGCCATCAGGATCGGTGCCAGGTTGATCACCAGTGAGGCGGTACCCGCGTCGATCCGCTGTTCACCGGCGTTCAAGGCGACCATGTAGACGCCGAACCACGCCACTCCCGCGATGAGGATGCCCGGCCATGCCGGTTTCGGGGGGAGCCCTTGCCTGCGCAGCATGAGAAACGCGCCCAGTGCCAGCGCGCCGGTGACGAGCCTGCCCAGAGCGAGCGCGCCGGGGGAGATGTGCTCGCCCGCGTCCCGGATCACCACGAAGGCCGAGGCCCACAGCACGATCGTGACGCCCGCGGCGGCGAGCGCGCGCAGGTCGTTCGTCGGGGGTGTGGTGGCCACGGCCGGCTTCGATCCCCTCGTTTCCGCTGGGGGCCGCCGCTTCACAGTGCGTTCTGACGGCCTGCGTCCGGCCGCGTTCACGGCCCGGTTTTCGATCATAGCGGCGTGGCGGGAGGTCGGCAGTTCAGCGCGGCCAGTTCCGCGACACCCTCCGCCCTCCGCTCGGGGAGCAGGCAGAGGGTGCAGGCTCGTTCGAAGCGGGCGCCGATGGTTTCCCAACCGGCGATCGCTTCTTTCACCGCTGCGTGGTCGCCGTGCGCCCTGCCGTGGGCGCGGGCCAGACATGCCGCCGCCCAAAGGTTTTCTTTCGCGGCGGGTTCGGCGGTGGCCAGCAGCGCTTCCGCCCCGGGAGTGCCGGCCACGACCGCGGTCTCCGCGGCGACCGCCCAGGCGTAGGCGTCGTAGAACTGGTGCGGGCTGTCGTACCACTCACCTTTCGGTATCGGTGCCGCGGTTTCCGCGGTCCGGACGTCACCGTGGTGCAGTGCGACACGGGGGACGACGAATGCCGTGAAACTCTCCCGGAGCCCGCTGTGCACGCCGGGCTCCGACAAGGTCAGTGCCCGGTCCGCCCAGGTGTCGTAGCCCGAGGTGTTCCCGCGGAGGCCGTGCACCATGCCTGCGGCCAAGGCCGCGGGAGCCATCCAGCGGGCCGCAGGACGGCCTAGACGTTCCCATGCCTCCCAGGTGGTTTCCGCGTACTCCAGCGCTTCGTCGAACCGGCCACTGAGGGAAAGCGGCACGACGAATTTGCTCGCCCGCATGTAGAGGCCCCGAAAGGGGTCTTCCCAGGACGTCTCGGCCGCGCGTACCGCGTCCGGAAGCCTTCCCGCGGCGAGCGCGACCAGCGGCACGACGTGCAGCGTGTCGATGACCTCGACTCCGATGCCGGGTTCGTGGCGGGGGAGCTTCTCGAACAGTGACAGCCGCTCGTTGGAGGAAAGGTGGGCGCGGGCGAAGCGGCCGGCGGCGCCGTCCGCGCTGGCCACCGCGTCCAGCGCCGCGGAGATCAGCACCGGCTGGTCGGTGGCACGGGCGGCGTCCAGCGCGATGACGGTCAGGTCCGGATCGGGGGTGGTCTTCTCGCCGGTGGCGTTCCACGCCCGCGCGGCCGCGAGATAGGCCTCGGCGACCGGATCGCCGTCCGGTGCGGCATGCTCGGCTTCGGCCATCAGGGTGACCAGCCGTTCGTGGGGGACCAGATCGGTGAACGTGGCCGGGAACCGGTTCCCGACGCAGACCGCGTAGGCGAGGGCGATCGCCGCTCCCGATCCGTCACCGCCCGACATGGCGCGTTCCGCGGCCCGCTGAAGCAGCGTGAACGCGGGCTCGCCCCGATGTTCACTCATGGCGACGTCGGCGGCGGAGCGCAGGTCACGCGCCGCCGTGCGGTCGTCGGGTGCCAGCCCGGCCGCCAGTTCGAAGGTGCTTCGTGCTTCGGCCAGCAATTGTCGCGCGTACAGGAGTTCGGCCAAGGTGCGGGCGATTTCGTGGTGGCGAGCATCCGGTCCGGTCGCCGCGCGCACGGTGGCCCGCAGGTCATCGGCGATCAAGTCGAACCGGTCACGCCAGTCTCCGCCGGTCTCGACAGCGGCTCGAAGCTCTGCGGATTCTTCCGCCGCCCAACCGACGCGCCGCTCCATCACGTCGTTTCCCGGCGGGGGCAGAATCTCGTGAACCTCCGGCGACAGGCGCCAGCCGTCCTCATCCCGCTGGATCAGGCCCTCCGCCGTCAGCCGGGACAGGGTGGCCTCGGCCTCGGCCGGCGTGACTCCCGCCAGAGCCGCCGCCATTCTGGCGTCGAAAGTGCGACAGTGCGCGGAGAAGGTGGCCAGTCGCGCGATTCTCTCTTCGTCAGGAGGGTTCCAACGGCCGGGCAAGGTGATGACGTGTTCCGCGCGGATGCGAAGCCGATCGGACGATTCGGCCAAGATCGTCAGATTCGGGCAATGCTCCAGCAGATCGGCGATCAGTTCGGTGACGTCCGCGCAGTCGTGGCCGCAGCCCCGGACGGCCAGTAGCGGACGGCCGTGCCGCAATGGTGCGCGCAAGGCCTCGAAGAGAGGCTCGGCCGGTCGCTCCACGACTCCTAACGCGGCGGCCGCGGCTTGCGCGAACGTATCCGGGAGACGGCCGGCCGTCAGGATCGTGACACTGGAATAATCGTTTTTCACGGCCCGTGTGGCCTGGATGATCGCTTCGGTCCTGGCAGGCGGAGCGCCCCCCGTGATCGTCGTCAGCCGGTTTCCTGTCAGGCTATCGATAATCTCCTCCGGATCTTTCACGGCTCCAGCTTGGCAGGACGTGGGGAAGTGACAAGCCGCAGAACTATTTTCACACGTTCGGCGCAAGCCGAAGGGCGAGTGGAAGATCCATCGCTATGTCCATAAAGGACAGACTATGGTCGGAACGGCTGTGTCGAGGTCGGCCAGGTGGTGGCGTGAACGTGGCGGACGGTGCAAGAAAACGGATAAAACACAGAGATTTCGTCGTGGTTCATCAAAAGATCACCAACCGCCGTGTGTTGTCGGTGATGTACGTGCTAGCGTTGCCGATGGCGTCAGTGATGGCGATGACAAAGCTGACGCGCCAATTGATCATGGTGTGGTCCTGGTCCGCGACGGTTTGATCGCGACGGTGGGACCTGGGGTGCGCCGAGCGTCGGAGACAGTCGCTCCGATCCAGCGAACGAAGCCACTTCGGCATTTTCTCCAACCGGGCTGGGTCGATCGCGCCTGAGAGCACCCATCATCGGCGCGACGCACTGCGGACGTTCACGACAGGTCAGGTGACGGCAGTACGGGAAGGGGTCCCGATGCGCGAAACGATCCATGACAGCGAACCACGACGGCCCGGCGCGGCGCGCGAGGGGAGAGTCGCGAGGTGACTGCTCCTCTACCGCGTCGTCCGGAACAGGAGACGGCACACTACCACTGCCTCGGCGTCGGCGTGGGGCCCGCGAACCTCAGCCTGGCGTCCTTGCTGCACGGCCGGGACGGGATCGCGAACCTCTTCCTGGATCGAGAAGAGCGTTTCGGTTGGCACGATGGACAACAGATACCCGGCGCGACCCTGCAGGTGTCGCTGCTCAAGGACCTGGTGACGCTGTCCGATCCCACCAGCCGGTTCTCATTCCTGTCCTATTTGCACGAACAAGGCCGGATCTATCATTTCATCAACGCCCGATTCGAGGCCGTGCCCCGGCAGGAGTTCCGCAACTACCTCGAGTGGGCCAGTGCGTCCAACGAAAACGTCCGCTTCGGCGAAGAAGTCCGTGAGGTCGACTTCGACGGGTCGCGTTTCGTCGTCCGCACCACCAAGCGAACGGCCACGGCGGACAACATCGTGGTGGGAATCGGTACGAAACCCTGGGTGCCCGAACCCGCGCGCGGAAAACTGGGCGCATCACAGTTCCACGTCGCTGATTTCGTAGCCAAAAGCCGGGATTTCGCCGGAAAGCGCGTTTCGGTGGTCGGTGGTGGGCAATCCGGCGCCGAGGTCTTCCTCGACCTGCTTTCCCGCCCCGTGGACCAACTTCCGCGTCGGGTGACCTGGGTTTCCCGTCGGCACAACTACTTCCCGATCGACGACACGCCGTTCACCAACGAGTACTTCGTTCCGGGCTATTCCGACTACTTCTTCGACCTCGACCGACCCGCCCGGGTGGCGCTCAACGCGCAGAACGTGTTGACCAGCGACGGGATCTCCGAGTCCACACTGCGGGAGATCTATCAGCGCTGCTATGCCCGCCGGTTCGTCGACGGCGCCGATGACCTTTTCGCCCTCCTGCCCAACCGGACCGTCACCGGTGTCACCGCCGACCGCGACGCGTGGGATCTGACCGTGGAAAGCAACGACGACCCGGGCCTGGTCGAGCACGTCGAAGCCGACTCCGTGGTGTGGGCCACCGGCTATCGCCCCGCGACAGCGGATTTTCTGTCGCCGCTGGAGGACAGGCTCGCCCGGGAGGGCGAGGAATACAACGTGGACAAGGATTTCGCCATCCGCTGGGACGGTCCCCGCGACCGCTCGGTGTTCCTGCAGAACGGGGTCCGCGAGCAGCGTGGCCTCGCCGACCCGAATCTGAGCCTGGTCGCATGGCGCAGCCAGCGGATCATGGACCGGTTGCTCGGGGTGCACTCCAACGAACAGCTGGAGCCCTTCATCGACTGGGCGGGCAAGCACACCGCCGACGCGTTGGACCGGACGTGAGCGCGGCGACGGCCGGTACCGCACACCGAGCCGCCGCCGGCGGCCGACGGGCGGGCGTCCGGGACCAGGTCGACATCGCCGTGCTGGGCGGGGGCATCATCGGCTGCCTGACCGCTCGCGAAATCATCCGGCGCGCGCCGGGGGCGTCGGTGCTGCTGCTCGACCGCGAACTGGTCGGTGGCGGAGCCTCGCTGCGGTCGGCCGGGTTGCACATCCCGCGCGGTGCCACCGCGGCGGTGCGCGAAATGGCCCGCTTCAGCCATGAGCACTACCGGAAGCTGGTCCAGGACCGTCCTGGGCTTCCTCTTCGTCCGGTGGCCATGCGAGTCGTGGGCACCGCCGCCGACGAGCCGAGATTACGCACGGATTATCTGCCCGAGGCGGAGCTCACCGCCACCAGCGACCTGCCGGATGAAGTGAGCCTGCCGCCGGGTGCGGCCGCCTGGTCGGTCCAAGGCGGCCACTACGCCGACGTGGCCCAGGTGACCCGCGCCTTGACCGCCGATCTGCGCACGGACGCCCAGATAGGCGAAGCGGTCCGAGTGGACGCGGTGACCGAGCACCGGGATGGCGTCGCCCTGCGGCTGGGCACCGGCGAGGAGCTGACCGCGGGCAAGGTGGTGCTCGCGCCGGGACCGTGGCTGGCCGCCCCCGCGTGGCGGGCGATGGTGGCCCCGTTGGAGGCGAGGGTGAAGAAGGTCGTCGCGCTGCACGTCGGCGGACGGCCTGCCCCGCACGACGCGGCGGTGATCTTCGAGCGCGAAGACGCCTTTCTGCTGCCTTTGCCCGAACGCGGGCACTGGCTCTTCAGCTACACCTGCTCGGAATGGGACGTCGATCCGGACGCCCCGTCGAAAGGGCTGACCGAACACAACCTGCACGAAGCACGGGAGATCCTCCGGCGGCACGCTCCCGCGATGGCCGCCGGCCGACTCTCCGGACGAGTCTTCTGCGACGCCTACAGCGGTACCGGCGAGCCCACGGTGCGCGCGCTCGGCGATGGCCGGGTCGTCTTCGCGGGCGCGGCGAACGGGTCGGGCTACCGGCTCGGGCCCGCCATCGCCGCCCGCGCGGCCGACCTGCTCGACATGGGAGGAAGTTGATCGTGGAGATCAGTACGTTCACCGGCGAAGGACTGACCCGGGCGTTCGGCATCGATGTCGCGACCTTGGATCCGGGTACGGGCGGCGACCTGGGCGTGGGGGCGTCCTGGGGCCGGGTGGCACCCGGCGTGCGGTCGCTGACCCACCAGCACGACGAGACCGAGATATGGGTCCTCGTCGCCGGAGGCGGCGACCTGGTCGTCGACGGCGCCGCGCATCGGATCGAGGCCGGGACGGTCGTCCGGTTCGACCCGTTCGAAACCCACTACGTCACCAACAACGGGGAGACCGACCTGGTACTGGTGTCGTTCTTCTGGCGCGACCTCACCCGTGCGACGGCCGCCGCCGGGGAATCGGTGCGCCGCCGGTTCGGTGAGCGTCCGGTCTTCGTGTTCTCCTCCGCCCCGACCCCGAACGGGGATCTGCATCTGGGGCACCTCGCGGGACCGTTCTTCGCCGCCGACGCCTACACCCGGTTCCAGCGAATGAACGGCGTCCAGGCATGGCACCTCTGTGGTACAGACGACTACCAGAACTACGTCGAGGCGGCCGCGGCGAAGGAAGGCCGCAGCGCGCTGGACACCGCGGCCCACTACAGCGAGCGGATCCGCGAAACCTTTGCCGCGATGGACATCGAAGTCCATCAGTTCACCGCGACCAGCGTCGACGACACCTACCCGGAGGGGCTGCGCGCCTTCTTCGGCGCGCTGGCGGACTCCGCTCCGGTCCGGCTGACCGAGGCCGACGCGCTGTTCGACCCGGAATCGGGCAAGTACCTTTTCGAATCCGGCGTCACCGGCACCTGCCCGTCCTGCGGGCAGACCACCGGCGGCAACATCTGCGAGGGCTGCCGCGAGCCCAACTCCGTGGCCGACCTCGGCAACCCGGTGTCGGTCGAGTCCGGCGCCCCGCCCCGCCGTGGCACCGTGCGCCGCTATCAGCTGTCCCTGCACGAACTCGCCGATTACGTCCGTGACCACCATCGCCGGGGCCGGGTACCCGCCTCGGTCAAGGAACTGGCCGCCCGGGTGCTCTCCCGCGGCCCCGTCGAGTTCCCGCTGACCCATCCCTCCGGCTGGGGACTGCCTCCTGACGAGTCCGATGTGGACGGACAGGTGATCTGGTCGTGGGTCGACCTGGCCTACAGCTTCCTGCACGGCATCGGCGCCCTGGGGGCGCGCGTCGGCCATGACTGGAAAGCCGCCGATCCGGACCCGGACTGGAAGATCGTGCACTTCCTCGGGGCGGACGGAACCTTCTTCCACCCGATCGCGTACCCGGCGCTCTACCGGGCGGCGTATCCGGGCTGGGAGCCCGACATCGACTACCACGTCAACGAGTTCTACCTGCTCCAGCAGAGCAAGTTCTCCACCAGCCGCCGTCACGCGGTGTGGGGGCGCGACGTGCTCGGCCCGGAGACCGCGGACGCGTACCGGCTCTATCTGGCACTGACCCGCCCGGAGGGCAGGCGGACCAACTTCGATCCGGACGAGTTCGACGTCTTCACCCGCGAAACGCTGGAAGGCCACTGGCAGGGCTGGCTCGCCGGCCTGGGCGAGCGGCTCGCCCGCGACCACGGCGGCAAGGTCCCCGACGCCGGTATCTGGACCCCGGAACACACCGCCTTCCTGGCCAAGCTCACCGAGCGGCTCACCGCGCTGACCCGTGCACTGGGCGCCGACGGTTTCTCTCTGAACTCCGCCGCGGCCCACCTTCTCGGCCTGGTCGAAGACACCCGCGTGTTCGCGGCCGGGGAGTCGGCCGCCGCGCAGATCGGTGACTGGGCCGACGAGGCGCGCACCGCCCTCGCGCTCGAAGTGGCCGCGGCCCGGTTGCTGGCCACCTGCGGTACCCCGGTGGTGCCCCGGTTCGCGGGTGCCCTCGCCGAAGCACTGGGACTGCCCGCCGAACGGAGCTGGCCGCGGACGGTGGAACTGGTCCCCGCGGGAACCACCGTGACCCTCGCCGGCCGCACGTTCTTCGGGGAGAAACAGGAAACCGCCGCCGAGTCGCCACTGCTGCCCTGGCTGTCCGACATGGTCCGCGAGGTGCTGAGGCTGCCCGCCGACGAGCCGGTGGCGCATCTCTCCCTGGCGGAGCTGGGAATGCAGTCGATTCAAGCCGTCGCACTGCAGTATCAGCTGACCGACCAGCTGGACGCCGACGTCTCGCTGGAGACGCTGTTCACCGGAGGCGACGTCGCCGAGCTCGCCGACACCCTGGTCAAGGAGCTGCCCGAGGACGTGGTGCGCAAGCACGCGGAGGTGAGCCGATGACCACGATCGAACGAGAGACCCCGGCTCGGGTGGTTCGCGAACTGCGCTCGCGCGGGCTCAACGTCAGCCTCTCGGGTTCGGACCTGAAACTGCAGGGGCCGCGCGAGCGGATGGACGCCGAACTGATCGCGAAGGTCAAGGCGCACAAAGCCGAACTGGTCGAATATCTGGACACCCCGCCCGGCGTGCCGCTGACCGCGTTGCAACGCGGCTATCTGATCGGCCGGGACCGGCAGGTCGAAATCGGCTCCGCCAGCCACATCTACCACGAGATCTCCGGTAGCTGGGACATCGACGGGCTGGAGAGCGCGCTCGACACGGTGGTGGCCCGGCACGGCATCCTGCGCACCCGGTTCACCGAGGACGGAACCCAGATCGAGCAGCGTTCCGCGCACGTCCCGATCGTCCGGTACGACCTGCGAGGCAAGTCCGCCGAGGAGCAGCACGCACACCGGGAGGCGGTGCGCGCCGAACGCGGTCACCGCAGCCTCCCGGCCGACGAAGCGCCGCTGCTCGCCGTCGCGGTCACCCTGCTCTCCGACCAGGAGATGCTGCTGCACGTCGACCACGACGGCCTCGTCCTCGACGCGATCAGCATCTTCCTGTTCTTCCAGCAGTGGCACGCCGCGTATACGGGTGCGACGGCGGACGCGGGCGAGGAAGCGAGATTCGCCGACTTCGTCGCCGCGCGGGAGCGTGCCCGGACCAAGACCCCGGCCGCACGGTCGAAGGACTACTGGCTGGCCCGTCTGGACGACCTGGCGCCATATCCGGATCTGCCGTTGCGCACCGGCCCGGCGGCGATCGCGGAAGCCCGGTTCACCGCTCGCTTCGCTCGGCTCGATCGTCCACAATGGACTAACTTGAAACAGCTGGGCGCCCGGCACGGGCTGACCCCGTCGGGGCTGCTGCTGGCGGTCTACGCCGAAGTACTGGCCTGCTGGGGCGCGGGCGAGCGGTTCACCCTCAACGCCACGGTGGCCAACCGGCCGCCGATCCATCCCCGGATCCACACCGCGCTGGGCAACTTCGGCGAGACCATGCTGATACAGGTGGAGTCGAAGGCCGACGGGCCGTTCGCCGACCGGGCCCGGGCCATCCAGGCATCGCTGCGCGAGTCGCTGGACAACCGGCACTTCTCCGGTATCGAGGTGCTCCGCGAACTGGCCCGCCAGGACGGCGCGGACGCCCGGATGCCCTACACCTTCAACAGCGCCATCGGCTACGAAGGCGTCGACGGGTCGGCGATGGAGCTGTTCGGGCCGGAGGTGTACACCGAGAGCCAGACCCCGCAGGTGTGGCTGGACGTGTCACCCTACGAGCAGCACGGCGGGGTCGTGGTGCAGTTCGACAGTGTCGACGAGCTGTTCCCCGAAGGGCTCGTCGACGCGCTGATCGACGGATATCAGCGGCTGCTCGGCGAACTGCGGGACCCGGACGCCTGGTCACGGCAGACCTTCGACCTGCGCCCGGACGACCAGCGCGCCCGCCGGGCCGAGGTCAACGACACCACCACCGAGATCCCGGACCCGGTTCTGCCCCAGCGCTTCCTGGCACAGGTTCAGTCCACTCCGGACGCTCCGGCGGTGATCACCGGTACGGCCGAGATCGACTATCGCGACCTGCACGCGCACGTCCAGCGCGCGGCGCGCTGGCTGCGTGATCGCGGAGTGCGCCGCGACGAGCCGGTCGGGCTGGTGATGACCCGCGGCCCCGAGCAGGTCGCGGGCATCCTCGCCGTCGTGCTCGCCGGAGGCGCGTATCTGCCGGTCGACGCCGGACTGCCCGCCGAGCGGCGTGCGCTCATGCTGGCCGACGGCGGAACCCGGTTCGTCCTGACCAACTCCGGCCACAGCGACGACGAGCGCGAGGTTCTCGACCTCGACCTGACACACCCCGCGGAGACAGTCGAGCCGGTGAGCCCGTTGCCCGACGCCGATCCGGGCGACCTGGCGTACGTGCTCTACACCTCCGGCACCACCGGCAGGCCGAAGGGCGTCATGGTCACCCACGGCGCGGTCGCCAACGTCGTCGCCGACTGCAACAGCCGGTTCGGCGTCGGTCCCGGTGACCGGTTCTTCGGTATCAGCTTGTTCTCGTTCGACCTGTCGGTCTACGACGTGTTCGGCGCGCTGTCGGCCGGGGCGGCCGTCGTGCTGCCGGATGCCGACCGAGCGGCCGATCCGGCGCACTGGCTGCGGCTGTGCGACCAGGCGGGGGTGACCGTGTGGAACTCGGTCCCCGCCATCGTCGGGCTGCTGCTCGAACAGGCCGAGGCCGACGGCGCCGAGTCCCTGCGGACGTTGCGGCTGGTGATGATGAGCGGCGACCGGCTGCCCCCGGCGCTTCCGGCCGCGCTGCGGGCGATCCGCCCCGGACTGGACGTGATCTCGCTGGGCGGGCCGACCGAGACGACCATCTGGAACATCTCGCATCCGGTCGGCACCGACGAGGACGGCTCGGAGTCGATCCCCTACGGCAGGCCCAACGCCAACAACCGGGCCTACGTGCTCGACGCGGCGGGCCGCGACCTGCCGGACTGGGTCACCGGCGAGATCTGCGCGGCGGGCACCGGTCTGGCGCGCGGCTACTGGAACGACGAGGAGCGGACCGCGGAGCGGTTCTTCGACGACCCGGTCCGCGGGGAACGGATCTACCGCACCGGGGACCTGGGCCGGTGGCTGCCCACCGGCGAGATCGAGATCCTCGGCCGGTCGGACTTCCAGATCAAGGTCAACGGCTACCGCATCGAGGCGGGCGAGGTCGAGACCCGGCTGGTCGCACTGGACGCCGTCCGCCGCGCCGTGGTGGCCCGCGAGTCCGGCGCCCGGGGCGACCGGCTGATCGCGCATCTCGTGCCCGCCGGCGTCGAGCGGCCCACCGCCCGCGAGCTCGGCGAGCTGGTGCGTGACGTGCTTCCGCACTACATGGTGCCGTCCGGAGTGTACTGGCACGATGCCTTTCCGCTGACCCGTAACGGAAAGGTCGACCGCGCCCGGTTGCAGCGGCACCAATCCGACGCGGTCGCCGTCACCGAAGCGCCGCCGGACACCGAGTTGGAGCACGAGGTCGCGCAGCTGTGGGCGAAGGTGCTCAAAGTCGACGCCCCGCCCGCCACCGCGACCCTGTACGACCTCGGCGGCGACTCGCTGGCCGCGGCCCGGATCCTCGCGGGCGTCCGGAAACAGTTCGGCGTCGGCTTCACGCTGGATCGGTTGCCCGAACTGGACACCGTGCGCCGCATGGCCGCGATGATCGCCGCCGCCCCGTCGAAGAGGGACCGTCGATGACCACCACCGAATCCGGGACCACCGTCCGGGTGCTGAACGAGATCAACACGACACCGCCCGAACCCGGGCACCGGTTGCACCTCGCCCGGCTCGACCGCACCGAACAGCTCGATCTGCGGGAGGTGCACGAGATGGCGGGCAGGCTCGCCCGCGCCCTCGTCGATTCCGGTCTCCGTCGCGGTGACCGGATCGGGATCCTGGCGCCCAACTGCCTGGAGTGGGTGCTGCTGGACCTCGCGGCCCTGCGCGTCGGCGCGGTCACCGTCGGCTTCGACCCGGCCAAATTCGACGCCGACCCGGCACTGGCCGTCCGATACGGCCTGACCCTGCTCTTCGCCGACGGGGAGGGCGACCGGGTCAAGCCGCTCACCGATGTCCGCGCGCTGGCCGGCGACCAGGACGCCGTCCCACCCGAACCGGTGCGCTATCGGCCGGAGGACTTCACGAGCCTCAAGCTCACGTCGGGCAGCACCGGCGAGCCCAAGGGCATGACCGCGTCGGCGGGCAGCATCGACGCCGGGATCGGCGCCGTACAGGAGATCTTCCGGCACGGCGCCGATGACAACCTGTTCGTCTTCCTGCCGCTGGCGGTCCTGCAACAGCGTTACTGGATCTATTCGGCCCTGCGCTTCGGCCACGACGTCACCTTGAGCACCTACGAGGCCGCGTTTCCGACGCTGCGCCGGGTCAAGCCCACCGTGGTGATGGGGGTGCCGGGGTTCTTCGCCACCGCCAAGGCCTACATCGAGCAGCAGGTCACCAGGGCCGGCCCGGAGCTCCCGCCGTCGGAAGCGCTGGCCCAGGGCGCCCGCCGCGTGTTCGGTGACCGGATCCGTTACCTGTGGACCGGTTCCGCCCCGGCCGCCGAGGACGTCCTCCGGTTCTTCACCGACGCCGGATTGCCCATCTACGAGGGCTACGGGCTCAACGAGACCTGCGTCGTCGCGAAGAACCATCCCGGCGCGCATCGGCCCGGAAGCGTCGGGAAGGTGTTGCCGCACAAAGAGGTCCTGATCGACGGTGACGGTGTCGTGAGCGTGCGCAGCCGACCTCCGGTGTGCGATCGCTACGAGTTCGCGCCGCCCGGCGCGTCGGAACGGGTGTTCCCGGAGCCGGGGCTGGTCCGCACCGGTGACCTGGGGGAGCTGGACGACGACGGCTATCTCTACATCAAGGGACGGGCCGACGACGTGATAGTGCTCGAGAACGGGCGGAAGGTGGTGGTGCGCCCGGTGGAAGACCACATGCGCACCAGTCCCGCCATCGCCGAATGCGTGCTGTTCTGCCCCTCCCAGACGTATCTGGTGGCGGTGGTGTCCCCGGCGTCGCTGCCCCCCGACGAGGCGGCGATCGCCGAACAGCTCGCCCGCACCAACGCGGCTTTCGGAACCGACGAGCAGATCCGCAAGGTGGTCGTCGCGGCCGAACCGTTCAGCGCCGGAAACGGGCTGCTCAGTTCACAGTTCAAACCGCTGCGGTCGCGGATCGCCGACCGCTACCACGACGAGATCCACGATGACCAGGGGAGCGTCCATGTCTGCTGAACCGTCCACCATCGACGACGCGGTGCGGGACAACCTGTCCCGGGTGCTGAGCAAGCCCGTCGAACCCGCCGAAATCGACCCGGACCGCGATCTCGCCGACGGCTACGGCCTGACCTCGATGCAGAAGGTGATGTTCCTGATGTCCGCCTGCGACGACACCGGAGTCGGCCTGGAGACGTTCACCGAGCCGGACGTGGCGGCCATGCGCACCCTGCGCGACGTCACCCACGCGCTCGCCGGGGCGGTGACGAAATGAGCGGGCGGCGCTGGGCCGAACTCGCTCGCACCGAACTGGCCGACGACCACGTGGTGCTCCGGCCGATAGCCGAGACCGACCGTGAGCCGCTGCGCACGATCGCACTCGATTCGGCGATCTGGCGCTACTTCGTGCAGCTCATCGAGACCGACGAGCAGTTCGACGCGTTCTTCGACGCCGCCCTCGCCGACCAGGCCAAGGGCGACCGGGTCGTGTACGTGATCACCGAGCGGGAAACCGGGCTGATCGCGGGAAGCATGAGTTTCTGCAGTATCAACCAGGACGCGGGACGGCTGGAGATCGGCTGGTCCTGGCTGGGCACGAAGTTCCAGGGCAAGGGCGTCAACCACTGGGCCAAGTACCTGATGCTGCGCGAGGCCTTCGACGTACTGGGCGCCGAGCGGGTCGAATTCAAGACGGACGTGCTGAACAAGCAGGCCCGTCAGGGGCTTCGCAACATCGGCGCGGTGGAGGAGGGCGTCCTGCGCAGCTTCAATCCCATGCCGGGCGGCCGCCGCCGGGACGCCGTCTACTACAGCGTTCTGCGTGCCGAATGGCCCGGCGTGGCGGCCACCCTGCTCGCGGGGAAGAAGGTCACGGAGCGTGGCTCGTGACCGTCCCCTGCGTCCGTGCCCACGGTGACGCGTTCACCCGAGGCCGGGCGCACGGCGAGACGCTGGCGACGGAATTGCGCCATTTCCTCGGCGACCGTCTCGCCCGGCTCAACGCGCTGTCGCCGGACCCGCTGAGTCTCGACGCGCTACGCCCGGACCTCGCCGAGTACGCCCGCGCCATCGACGAACAGATGCCGGACCTGGGCACGGAGATCCGCGGCCTGGCCGAAGGGGCGGGCATCACCCACGACGAGGCGGTGCTGCTGCAGATGCGCCGAGAAGTGCTCGGCTACCAGAAGCTGCCGACGATGGGCGACTGCACCACCTACGCGCGAACCGGCTCCGGACCCGTGCTGGCGCAGACCGTCGACCTCAACGGCGATCTCGACGACCACCTCGCCGTCCTCGACGTCCGAACAGGGCAGCGACGGTCGCTCGTGCTCAGTTTCGGCGGTCTGCTCGGCTATCTGGGGGTCAACGACGCCGGCCTCGCCGTCGGGCTGAATCTGGTGCTGGCCGGGAAATGGCGCCACGGGCCGTCGCCGTATCTGGCGATCCGGCATCTGCTCGACACCTGTGACAACGTCGCCGAAGCCGTGGAGACCCTACGAGGCCTGCGGCTGGCCAGCTCGCGTTCGGTGACCCTGTGCGATCTCACCACCACCGCCTGGGTGGAGATCGCCGATGACGACCTGCGGTCGACCGAGGGGCCGGAATCCGTGCACACGAACCACTTCCTGCATCCGGACCTCGCCCCCCGCGACGAACTGACCGTGTTCGCGCGCAACTTCTCGCTCCAGCGGCTCAAAGCCGGTCAGGCGGGGATCGAACGGCTGCCGGAACAGGCGTCCACAGAGGACCATTTCGCGCTGCTGTCCCGTGCTCCCGTACGTGTCGCCGGGAACGGCGACATCCGTCGCGAGAGGACCGTCGCCGCGGTCGTGCTCCGGCCGGATCGGGGAGAACTGCACGTACGTCCCGGCGACCCGGCCCATTCGCCCACCGAAACCTTCACGCTCTGAGAGGAGACGCACCGGTGCCCGACTGCTTCCTCACCCGCGGCGGTGATCGCCCCGCCAGAGTCTTCTGCTTCCCGTACGCGGGCGGTGATCCGCGCGTCTACCTGGAATGGCAGGAACGTCTCGACGACCACGTCGACGTCGTCGCGGTCTGTCCGCCGGGCAAAGCGCACCGGGCGCACGAACCACTGCCGGTGTTCGACGACCTCGCCGACGACCTCGCCGCCGCGATCGCCGACGAGGTCGCCGCGGATCCGCGGCCGGCGCAGTTGTTCGGCCACAGCTTCGGCGGGCTGCTGGCCTTCGAGGTCGCCCGCCGACTGCGCGGTCTGCCCGCGGTCGGTCACCTGACCGCGTCCGGGGTCTCCGCCCCCTCGCTGCTGCCCTCGGACCGGGTGCGCCGGATCGCCGACCTCGACGGCGCCGAATTCGCCGACGCACTGGCGTACTTCGGCCAGTTCCCGCCCGAGGTCGTCGCGGACAAGGACGTGCTGAACCTGCTGCTGCCCGGCCTCAAGGCGGATTTCGACCTGGCCGTGGGATACCGGTACCGGCCGTCGCCGCCGCTGGAGATCGGGGTGTCGGTCATCGTCGGCACCGAGGATCCGCACGTCGGTGACGTGCAGGTCGCGCCGTGGGCCAAGGAATGTGTCGAACCCCCGGAGCGGTTCCGTGTCGCCGGCGGGCACTTCTACTTCGACCCCGACCCCGAACCTGTCCTCTCCCTGCTGCGCGCGCACGCCGAGGCCACCACCCATGTGGAGGTCATCTGATGACCACCGGTGTGTACCTCAGCGATCCGTGTTACGTGCTCGGAGAGCAGGAGGTCGACCATGCGGCCCTGCCCGGGCTGGAAGCCAAGGCCCAGCGGTACGGGCTGGCCTTCGAACCCGGACTGTGGGGCTGGGGCAGCGTGTTCCGCACCGAGCGCGGACTCGACGACCTCGCCGTCGACGCGGGCAGGAAAGCCCTGCTTGCCGGTGGGACCGATCCGGACGAGGTCGACGCCCTGGTGTTCTGTTCGACCTACCTGCCGGTGCCGCCGGAAGGACACGGCACGTTCCTCCGGGGAATGCTGACCCGCCTCGGTCTCAGCGACATTCCCGTCTACGGCACGAATCTGGGCCGTTGTGTCAACCTGCTGTCCGGTTTGGACCTCGCCACCGCGCTGGTCGGCAGCGGGCGATTCCGGCGGATTCTCGTCGTCACGGCGGATCGGGTGTTCGACGAGGACGCCCGGATCACCGGATACGCGCTGTTCAGCGACGGCGGCGCCGCCTGCCTGGTCGATGCGGAGCGGGGCGGCTACGAAATCCTCGGCTGCGCGTCCGCGCAAGAGACCGCTTCACTGGACTGGTCGTCCGAGATCAGCTCCGACCTCGCCAAACAGGTCAACGAGCGGCTTCTCGGCGCACGCGGGATCGACACCAGGGAACTGGACGCCTTGCTGCACGCCAACATCTACCTGCCGCTGCTGGTGATGAAGGAGAGACAAGCCGGTTTCGCCCCCGGCCAGCTGGACACCACGAACATCACCCGGATCGGCCACTGCTTCGCCGCCGACCCGCTGATCAACCTCGCCGATCGCGAAGCCGAGGACCGGATCCGTCCCGGCGGGCACTACCTGCTGGCAGCGAGCGTTCCCGGTTCCCGCATCGGAATCCTGGTCCGCAAACCGGAAGGAGCGACCGATGGCCGTTGAGCCGACCCTCGTCCCCGACGACACCACGACCGCCTTGCCACCCAGGCCGTTCCACTTCACGCCAGGCACCGATGAGGCCGTCGACGAGGTGATCGCCGCCGGTCCGCGTGAGGTGTTCCGCACGCTGTTGCAGGACCGCGAGTCCGAGACGACCCTGTTGCTCGCTCGCCGGGTCCTGCACGCTTTTCTCGCGCCAGCCCGAGTGCGGGCCGTGGACGACTTGCCCGCCGCCGTCGGCGAGCTGGTCGAACAGGCCCGCGCGGAGCTCGTCCCGGCGCACGCGTCCCTCGCCGCGGCAGACCGGGAGGTCCGCGCCGATCTACTGCGCCAGCGCGGGGTGATCGCCCTGCTCGACGGCTGCTGGCTCGACGCGGTGTCGCAGCCCGCCACCCAGCCCGCCCTCGTGGTGAACCGCCTGTTCGGCCACCATGTCGTCCTCGCCGGGGGCGGGAACCCGCTCGAATCCGCACAGCACCGCCGGACCCGTGCGCTGGAGGACGCCGGGGCGGCGCTGCCCGACGTCGCCGCCGCCGACTTCCTCGACCGGGCCGAGGCCCGGCCGGCGACGATCCTGCTCGCGTGTTTCCCGCTGGCGCTCGCGGTGCTGCCCGCCAACTTCCTGCCCGAGGTCGTCGGCGTCCACCACGCGTTCCACCGGCTGGGGATCGACGACCGGTTGCTGGGCACACCGCCGCCGATCCCGCCGGGCGATCTCGACGCACTGCTCGCCGAGTACGCCGGTCAGGCGAGCCCGCAAGACCGTGGGCGGGTGCTGGCCGCGGTCGAACTGACGTTGTCGCTGGAACGGGAACATCTGGGCCTGCTCATCGAGCTGCTCGAATTCCGGCGCACTCAGACCCTGGAGTCGAAGGTCGCCGAAGTGATCTCCCGGCACGCGCCGCTGGCAGGCAAGCAGCACGGCCGGGTCACGCTGGGCGATCGGACACTGGTGGAGACGTTCGCCGGATTCGGCCGTATCGCGGCCGGTGCCGACCCCGTCGCGCTCGCCGAATTCCTCGCCGAATTCCGCGAATCCCCGTACCTGGTCGAACAACCGGACGGTGATTGCCGGTTCCTGGCCGCGACCCGGTTCGGGGGCTCGATGTTCGGCATCTTCGACGAACGCGAGGCCAAGGTGCTCGCCGACTGGATCGCCACCGTGCACAAGGGTGCCAAGCCCTCGATCACCGTGCGGCCGAACACCGTCGGCGACGCTCTCGCGGCTCGCTGGTCCGCCGCGATTCGCGACGCCCGGCCGGACGACGTCGTGTTCGACGCGTCGCCGCCGTCCGACGACCGCGAACTGTTCTACCGGCTGGTCAACATCGAGAACCACGCCGCGACCCTGCAGGTGGCCGCCGATCGTGCGGAGCGGTGTTTCGCCGACGCGCAGGTGCTGTTCGAACACGGCGCGGGCGGCCGCTACACCGACGCCAGCTTCTTCGAGTACGACGCCGACGCGCTCTACGCGCGAGCGGAGAAGATCTACTGGGAGAAGCTGGTCGAGCCGTACGAACCGCTGAAGGAAGTCCCGGACGCCGACGAGGTGCTGTTCGAGCAGAGCACCTATCAGCTCACCTACCTGATCGACGGCGCCTGGCTGCACCGCGTCGGCAGGCTGGGCCGCCGGGAACGGGAAAGCGACGGGATGCTGTTCAGGATTCACGCCGACGAGATGGGCAACGGCGATGTGCGCAAGAACCATCTCACCCTGACCCGCCGCGCGATGGTCAGCCAGGGCCGGGACCTTCCGCACATCCGGACCGAGGAGTTCACCGACCAGGACGAACTGCCCGACGACATGTACGGCTTCGCGTTGCAGCAGCTGTCGATGTGCCTGCTCCCGGACCGGTTCTACAACGAGATCCTCGGCTACAACCTGGCGATCGAGATGTTCGGCTCCGGGGAGATGCGGCTGCACGAGATCCAGAAGCTGCGTCACCACGGTTTCGACGACTGCTACGAGCAGGCGCATCTGACCATCGACAACTTCTCCGCCGGCCATGCCAAACAGGCCGCCGACATCATCGTCGCCTACCTGGACCGGGTGCGGCGGAACAGCGGCGAAGCGGCGGTGGCGGGGGAGTGGCGGCGGGTCTGGCGCGGTTATGCTTCGTTCGCGTTCTTTCTGGAACAGCCGCTGCTTCGCGAGGTCGCGACGGCAGAGCCCACGGACGAGAGTACGGAGCTGGTGTTGTGAGCGGAGCGCGGTTGCTGATGCGCGAGGAGTTCCGGCCGACCGAATGCCGTGCGCCGTTGTCCCCGGATTCGGCCCGCGACGTGATCCGCGGGGGCGTCGAGGTCACTGTGGAACGGTCGTCGCGACGGGTGTTCCGCGACGACGACTACGCCGCCGCCGGCTGCACGCTTGTCCCGGCAGGCAGCTGGCCCGACGCCTCGGACGACGTGTTCGTACTGGGGCTGAAGGAATTGCCCGAGCACCCCGCCGTACTGCGGCACCGGCACATCTACTTCGGGCACGCCTACAAGAACCAGCCCGGTGCGCGGGAACTGCTGCGTCGCTTCACCGAAGGCGGAGGGGCGCTTCTGGATCTGGAGAGCCTCGTCGACGAGGAAGGCCGTCGCGTCGC
This sequence comes from Amycolatopsis sp. QT-25, assembly GCF_029369745.1. NCBI lineage: Bacteria > Bacillati > Actinomycetota > Actinomycetes > Pseudonocardiales > Pseudonocardiaceae > Amycolatopsis > Amycolatopsis sp. QT-25. The sequence continues at coordinate 4,143,378 of NZ_CP120210.1, read as the reverse complement.
CGCCTTCGGCTATTGGGCGGGCTACGTCGGCGCCGCCCTCGCCGTGCTGCGCCATCGCGGCCGGCTCTCCGAACCGCTCGTGCCCATGTCCCGCGAGAACCTGGACGAAGCACTCCGGGCGGAGGCGGAACCGTCGCGTGCCTTGGTGATCGGCGCGCTCGGCCGCTGCGGTCGCGGGGCGGCCGACGCGCTCACCGCGGCGGGCGCCGACGTGACACGGTGGGATCTGGAAGAGACGCGGGACCTCGACGTGACGGCTCTGCTCGACCACGACATCATGGTCAACGCGGTCCTCGCCACCGGTCCGATCAACCCGTTCCTGACCGTGGAGACGCTGCGCCGTCCCCGGAGGCTGTCCGTGGTCGCCGACGTGACCTGCGATGTCGGATCGCCGTGCCACGCGCTGCCGATCTACGACGAGACCACCACCTGGCGGGATCCGGTGCGCCGGATCGGTGATCTGGACGTGATCGCGATCGACAACCTGCCGTCGCTGCTCCCCGCCGAGTCCACGGTGGACTTCGCCGCGGAGCTCGCGCCGTATCTGGCGGAACTCAGCGACTCAGGTGTCTGGCGGCGCGCTTCCGCCGCGTTCACCGCCGCCTGCGCGAGCCATGACCTGAACCGGAAGGAAGACCATGTCTGACACCCCGGCCGTGCACTGGGTCGGCACCGGCCTGTCGACCGGCCCCGGCCTCGCGGTCCTGGCCGAGCAAACCCGCGTCGTGCTCTGGGGCCGCACCGAAACCAAGGCCGAAGACTGCCTGAAGCGGCTCGGCGTGACGGGTGAACCACGGGCGTTCACGCCCGAGGCGCTCGCCGCGGAGGTCGACGCGGGTGACGTCGTCGTCTCGATGCTGCCGGGCACCGAACATCCGGGACTGCTGCGGATCTGCCTCGACAACGGCGCGCACTTCGCATGCAGCAGCTACGCCTCGGACGCGATCCGCGACGGCGCGGACAAGGCAGCCGCGGCGGGGCTCACCGTGCTCACCGAAATCGGACTCGACCCGGGCATCGATCACCTCTTCGCCGACGTCCTGGTCGAACGGGCGTCGCGGGCGCTGGGCCCGGACGCCCGCGTCACGGCGGCGTTCACCTCCTACTGCGGCGGGGTGCCCGCCGAACCGAACGAGTTCCGCTACCGGTTCAGCTGGGCCCCGCGCGGCGTCCTCACCGCGCTGCTCACCCCGGCGCACTACGTCGAGTCGGGCGAAAAACACGTCGCCGATCGCCCGTGGGAGGTGGCGCGGCCGCTGGAGCTGGACGGCGAGCAGTTCGAGGTCTATCCGAATCGCGACAGCCTGCCCTACATCCGCCAGTACGGGGTGCCGGAACCCTGGCGGCTGGACACCTTCGTGCGCGGCACCCTGCGCCTGGACGGCTGGCTCGACGCCTGGGCGGACGTGTTCGCCGAACTACGGCGAGGCGACTCCGACCGGATCAGCGAACTCGCGGATGTACTCGCCGCCCGTCACCCGACCCGTCCGCAGGACCGGGACCGAGTGGTGCTGGCCGTGGAGTTGTCCGCACGCCGCGCGGACGGGCGCACCTGGTCCGGCCGGTACGCGCTGGATCTCGTCGGCGACCCCGGGGCCAGTGCCATGGCCCGCTGTGTGTCCTTGCCGCTCGCCCTCGGCATCGGTGAACTGCTCGAGGGCGCCCTGCCCGCGGGTCTGGTCCAGGGCGCCCCCGACCCGACAGCCGCCGCACGCTGGCTCGACCGCCTCGCCGCGTGGGGCCTGCCGATCCGCCTCACCGGTAACGACCTCTGAACCGATCCGCCGACCAGCGAGGAGGCAGCATGACGCAGCGGACAGGCAAGCCCGGCGCCGTCATTCTCACCGGCTCTTTCCCGGTGATCCGGCGAAATCCGCTTTATCTCGGCGAGCTGACCCGGCGGGGCCTGGGTGTCCTGGTGATCACCGCCGAGTCCTATCGTGACCAGGCGACCGAGGCGATCGGCGATCCGGGCAACCCGGCGTCGCAGATCACCGAGATCGGCTACGTCTCGGGTGATTTCACCGTCCAGGGCGCCTTTCTCGCCGGGGCGATCGCGCAGGCCACCGCCTGGCGGAACCGGTATGACATCGTGGGCGCCTACGCCGTCGGCGACTACCTGGCCGAGCCGACCGGTCTGCTCTGCGACGCGCTCGGCGTCCCGTCACCCGGTCTGCGGGCAAGCCGGGCCTGCCGCAGCAAGTTCCTGCAGCGCTGGTACGCCCCGGAACTGAGCCCGCCGTCACTGACCATTCCCGCCGGGGATCGCGAAACCGCGGACCTGTCCGGCATCAGCTATCCGGCGGTGGTCAAACCCGCGGGCCGCTCGTCCAGCTCCGGCGTGGAGACGGTGCAGGACGAGGCCGAGCTGAGGCGTCGCCTTCCCGACTACCCCGGCCACGAGGTCGTCCTGGTCGAGCAGAAAGTCGACGGCCCGGAATACTCGGTGGAAAGCCTCGTGCAGAGGGGAGAAGTCGTCTTCGCCTCGGTCACCGGCAAGGAGACCACCGACACGCACGCCCGCACCTTCGTCGAACTCGCGCACAGTGTGCCGACCGCCGACGACGGTGTTCGCGACAGCGTGCTCAGCGCGAACCGCGCCCTGCTCGGCGCCTTGGCGTTCGCCGACGGCATCGCGCATTCCGAATGGCGGATCGGTCGGGACGGCGTGCCCCGGCTGATGGAGATCGCCGGCCGAACACCCGGCGACGGGCTCCTGGTGCTCTACCATCTGGCCACCGGAACCCCGCTGGAACCGGAGATCATCCGCATCGCCCTCGGCGAGCCGGCGTCGTACCCGAATCCGGCCCGCTACGCGCGGCAGGTCTATCTCGAGCACGAGACCGGGTTCCTGGCCGACGTCAAGGTCGAGTGGCCGGACGTGGACCCGGTCTGGATCGGCTCCAGCGGTGTGTGGCCGGACATCCTGCCCGGCACCCCGGAGGACGCGCCGACCTTGCGTGCGGTCCTGGTCCACCAGCCGCGAGGAACCGAGTTGGTGCCTTTGGCCAGCTCCGACGACCGCTCGGTCAGCTTCTTCATCGACGCGGCCACCCCCGGCGAACTGGACGAACTCGAGAAGCGGGTACGCGCCGCGATCTCCATCGAGATCAAGCCCGGCTGACCGCGGCGATGGCAAGCCCGTGAGCTCGATCGCTGAAGTGCGACCGTGACCGTTGCTCGCGGTCGCCAGGGCGAGCGGACGCCGGTTCCGGGTGGTGGACGTCGACGGTGTCGAGCGGGCTGCCGGTAGTGACATACGGACTCGTAGAGCTCGACCGCCGCGGCCAGGGCGGCGTGCATCGCTTGTGCGAGCCACCGGAACAGTGCTGTGCCCTGGGCCTGTGGCGTGCTCGTGGTCTCCGGAGGTGAGACGGTCCCGGCTGGCCTCGGCGGAGTCGAATTCCTGTGCGGCCTGGCGATGCCCGGAGCTCATCGGGGGGTGATCCAATCGAATGTCCGGCCTGTCACCATGATCCCTTCCTGCGCTCCTGCGGCATCGCTTTGGTCAGGCATACGGCCCCTGCCGGTCCGGCCACCGGGATCCGGCGGTAGCCTTCACTTTCGTAGAGAGTGATGTTGCGCGTGCTGTTGGCGCCGGTGAATATCAGGACCCGCCGCGTGTCCGCGTCCGCGACGGACTCGGCGCCGCGCAGCAGCCAGCGGCCGAGTCCGCGGCCGCGCAGATCGGGCACCACGCCGAGTCTGCCGATCTGCCAGTCACCGTCGACGGCACGCGCTCGTACCATCCCCAGTAGCCGCGCGTCGAGCCACAACCCTCTGACGTGCCAGTCGGCGAGCCACTCTCGCACCTCGTCGAGAGACTCGCGCAAGGCCGGGATGTCGAGGGTGTCGTTGAGCAGGGCCTCGTCCACCCAGCAGCATCGCTGCAGCACGGCCACCTCTTCGGCGTCGTCCGGGGTCAATCGTCGCGTGTAGGATCCTGCGAGCGGGCCTGCGGAGGTCGTGTCACGCAGCCGCTCGCGTAGCGGCCGCAGCGCGTTCGCGACACGGACGAGTTCTTCCAGCAGGGCGACGCCCATCTCGTCTCGGGAAGCGTTCGCCCGCAGCCGGCCCGCAGCCACCGCCTCGCCGATGCGGATCGCGACGGTGGCCCCGAGGGGAACCAGGCGCAGCGCGGTCACGATCTGCTTCGCGTGCTGCACGGCCCGTGTGCCCGCCGAGGTGTTGCCGTAACTGACGAACCCGATCGGCTTCCACGCCCATTCGGCACTCAGATAGTCCAAAGCGTTCTTCAGCGTCGCCGGCATGCCGAAGTTGTATTCCGGTATGACCGCGACGATCGCGTCCACCGAGTCGACGAGTGCGCTCCACCGCCTGGTGTGCTCGTGCTTGTAGATCCCGGAGGACGGGTGCTCCTCCTCATCGAGAAAAGGCAGGTCGAGGTCGCCGAGTGCCACCGGCTCCAGCTCGACACCCGATTTCGCGGCCCGCTCGGCAACCGTGTCGAGCCACCACCGCGTCACTGACGGCCCCAGCCCTCCAGGCCGGGTGCTGCACGTCAGGACAAGGACCCGAGTTGATTTCGTTGACATGGAAACGAACCTAGATGCTAGTTTGTTTACATGTCAACGACAGTGCGCTGGCTGACCGCTGATGAGGAACGGGCGTGGCGGGCTTTTCTCCGGATCACGGTGACGGTCCAGACTGGAACAGCTCGCGATCTGGCTGAACGGGGCCTGTCCGAAGCCGACTACGAGGTACTCAGCACGCTCTCGGAGCGAGCGGAGAACACCAGCAGCCTGGGGGAGCAGGCGGACAAGATGGGCTGGTCGCGCAGCCGGCTCTCCCGGCACGCGACGAGAATGGAGACGCGCGGGCTGCTGCGCCGCTCCCCGGACCCGAAAGACGGCCGGGGCTGCCTGCTGACGCTGACCGACGACGGTCTCTCAGTGTTGGAAGAGGTGGCGCCCGCGCATCTCGCCTCTGTCAGGCACCACTTCATGGACCACCTCACCCGTGGTCACCTGGACGCACTGGTGGACATCGCGCGCCGACTGGACGAGGCGAACAAGACGCTCGGGACCAGCTAGTGCCCCATCAACGAACGTTGACGTGGTAACCGTGTCACGTGGACATCCGGGCTGGTGATCGCGAGGGTTGCCGGAGGAGGTGAGCCACGGCACGTAAGCCCGAGATTTTCGTGCGGTCGCTGGAGCCGGAGGAGGCGCAGCGGCTGGTGAAGATCGCGAGGCGATCGTGCTGTTCACGTTGCAGGCCAGCACAAAAGCTGTTGTGCGTCACGGGGATCAGCGTCGGGTTGCAGGCGTAGCGGTCTTGGCTGGCTTCGGGCGGGGTTGTAGATCGGGTTGGGCCCGGACCACAGTCCCGCCGGGTCTGGTGCCTGGTAGGCGACGATGGGCCAGCTGCCGAAGGGTGTGGTCGTGTCCGAGGTGACGAGCAGGCATCCAGCGTCGCGGCCGGGCGCGTTGCGGACAGATGACGTTGCCTCGTCGTTGCTGCGAGGGGCGTCCCGGGCGCGGGCCCTTCGTCGGTAGTCGGAGGCTGCGGAAGTTATCCGGCGGCACGCGCGGCGTCGTCTTCGGTAGGTTTCGCGAATGCGGCAATTCGCGGACATCGAAGACCTGTCGGGGCTGGGGCGTGACGCGTTGGGAGCGGGATGCCGTGTAGTCACGGTGGACCGGTTGCGCGGGGGGAGCAAGAAGGGGGTGTACCGGGTCCGCCTTGATGGAACCCGCACAGCCAGCGTGATCGTCTACAGCTGGGCCGAAGCCGAGAACTTCTGGCCAGGCGCGCGAGAGGTCGACCCGGCTGATCCGTTCGCGCCCGCTTCCGCGCTGGTCTCGTTCTTGGCCGCGCAGCGTAACTTGGACGGACTCGGGGTACGGGTTCCGCGGATACATCTGGTGGATGACAGCCGGCGCCGTTGTCCGGCGGATGTCGCCGTGGTCGAGGATGTTTCCGGCGGCACGCTCGAAGCCCTCTTCGTAACCGATCCCGCGCGCGCCGCGAAAGCCCTGGGCGGCCTTGCCGAGATGCTCGAGGTGATGCATCGACACCAGGGCCACTACTACGGCAGGGTAGACCTGCTGGAGCGGGGCGGATTCGTGTCCGAGGTCTCGTGCGAGCGACGAGTTCTCGACCGCGCCCTGCGGGACCTTGAGGAGGCGGCGGGGCGCGACGAGCGCATCGCGGCAGCTCGCGCCGCGTTGCGCCACCGTCTGCAGGAACTGACCGATCGGGTGAGCCCTCGCACGGAATACGGCCTGATCCACGGAGAACTCGGACCCGACCACGTCCTGGTCGATACCGACGGGCACCCCGTCCTGATCGACATCGAGGGCTTGATGTACTTCGACGTCGAGTGGGAGCATGTCTTCCTCCAGCTCCGCTTCGGCGAGCAGTACACCGCGCTGGCGCGGCCTGGTCTCGATCCGCAGCGGCTCGCCCTCTACATGCTCGCGATGCGTCTGTCGCTGGTGGCCGGTCCACTGCGTCTCCTCGACGGGGACTTCCCTGACCGAGCGTTCATGCAGGGGATCGCGAAGCAGAACGCGAAAGAGGCGCTGACGCTCCTGGATGGCCCAGGCTGACACGGACGAGACCGGCTCGGCGACAAGGCTCCCGCCGGGTCTTGAACATATTCCGCTCCGGCTATCACGAACGGCGCGACCGGCCGACCTCGCCGAAAAAGGGAGAGAGCGCTCTGCTGTTGGACCGGGTCGCTGGAGGAGCCTCGGAAAGGCTCTATCTGTGGCCGAGAAGGAATCGTATGGCCGTTGCTGGTGCCGCTGCCGGTGAAGCGCCCGCGCGCGCCTTGCCACCGAAATGCTTGATGCGCTGGTAGAGCGCTGGGGGCGCAAGAATTGCTGAACGAGATGACCAAAGCGGTGCTCAACGGGCGCTGGACGCCGAAATGACTCATCATCTCGGCTATGAGAAAGACGACCCTGCCCGGAACGGGTCCGGGAACTCCCGGAATGGCAGGTCCCCGAAAACCGCGTCGACCTCGAATGGTCCGGTCGAGCCGGCGGTGCCGCGTGAGTAGCTGTATTCGCGTGGCACCGATTTCCAACATGATCGAAGTGGTGACCGACGAGATCGCACTATGGCGATCCCGGCCCCTGGAGGAGTTGTACCCGATCCTGTATGTCGACGGCCTGCGGGTCAAGGAGAAGGGTGTGGTCACCTCCAAGGTCGCCACCGACCTACGTAACCGTGGCGTGAAAGACATCCTGATCGCCTGACCGGACTGCCCGACGCGATCCGCGGCGCTTCCCCGACACCGTGGTCCAAACCCGTGTCGTGTACGTGATCCGCAACGCCATGCGCCGACCGCGGTCGTGGAAGACATACCCGAGTCGGCACGCTCCGGACTGAGCGATCGACTTCATCCTCGATACCCGCTGAGACCACCCCGATGGGCGCCACAACCCCTACGCTGACCGCGTCTCTGTCTCCGGCCCCCGGTAGTAACGCATGCGGCTGAAGGCGAAAAGGACGCAGCTGATGGTCAGGCAGGCTCCGCAGAGCCACATTGCGGCGCGGAGTCCGGCGAAGGCGCCGAGGTAGCCGCCGAGCAGACCGCCGAGAGGGACGGCGCCGTCGATGACCAGGCGGTACGACCCGGTGACGCGGCTCAAGTGGTGGGAGGGCACGATTTCGGCGCGGATGCTGAGTGCGTAGACGTTGAACACCGCCAGGCCTGCCCCGTGCAGTACGAGACCGGCGAGCAGGATGGTGATCACCGCGGCCGGTGCCCCGGTCGCGGCGGGTACGGCGAACAAGGACACCGAACTGATCGCCATGGCGAGCACGGTGGCGCCGCCGCTGCCTGTTCGCCGCCCGATGCGGCCGGCGAACAGCGCGCCTGCCAGTGCGCCGGCGCTCCCCGCGGCCAGCAGTCCGCCGAGCAGGCTCGCCGACAAGCCGAGTGTCTCGATGCCGTACAGCAGGTACAGCGTCAAGATCGCTTGTTCGAAGCAGTTGAACACCGCCGACTGGGCGGCGAGGATACGCAGATGACCGTCGCGGAAGGTGAACCGCACTCCTTCACGCATGTCACGCCACAGCGACGGGGACTGTCGGGGCGGCGGCTGCGGTTCGACTCGTTTGATCCGGCTGATGCCGATGGCCGCGAGCAGATAGGTCATGGCGTCGGCCAGTAGGACGAAGGGGGCGGCGAGCAGGCCGACGAGCAGGCCGCCGAGCCCCGGGCCGCCGATCTCGGCGATGGAATAGGTGGATTCGAGCCGGGCGTTCGCCGATACCAATTGATCTCGCTCGACCAGCGTCGGCAGGTAGGACACATAGCCGATGTCGAAGCACACGGTGAGCGTGCCGATGAGTGCGCTGATCACCAGCACGGCGGCCAGGGTGAGCCCATCGGCCAGGAAGAGAAGGGGGATCAAGCCCAGCAGGGCCGCCCGGCCGAGGTTGGTCAGCACGAGCAGCGGACGGCGGCGGTGGTTGTCCAGCCACACTCCGGCGAGGAGCGCTATCACCAGGACGGGCGCGGTCTGCGCGGCCTTGAGCCAGCCGAGTTGTTCAGCCCCCGCGTCGAGGTGCAGGATCGCGATGAGCGGTAGCACGAGCAGGGTGATCTGGCTGCCGACCTGGGACAGTGTCTCGCCGCCCCAGAGCTTGGTGAAGTCGGTGTTGTGCCAGAGGTTCCGGGAGCGGCCGGTATCGGCCTTCCCGTCGGTCACGGCGGGTCCATCGCCCAGCCGCCGAGGTCCCACTGCGACGGCGGGGCCAGGTTCGGAGCCGTTTTCGGGTTGTCCGCGTACCGGCGGTAGAGCTCGGTGTTGTGCTGCCTGATCTTTTCGGCGGCGTTCGTGAGCGCTGCCTGACCGGAGAGCTCGACCAGCCACAGCGGGCGCAGGTCGGCACCGCGGAACGCTTTGGACACGGTGTTCTCGATCCCGGCGTGCAGCCATCCGGCGCCGCTTTCGACACCGTGGCGAAGAGTGCTGTAGTACATCAGGTTGAAGTACTCGGACGCGTCCTGCAGCAGTTCGTAGTCGAAACCGACCCAACGCACGTACAAGGTGCCGCGCCAGGGGTAGTAGAGACAGAAGCCCGCGAGTTCCCCGGCCGCGGTATGGCAGAGGGCGACCGTGGCGTCCTCCGGGAGGGTTTTCGCGTGATTCTCGAGCGCTGCCAACTCGGTCTTCGGGTCGGTCTGGTGGCCGTACCGATTCAGCGTGGCGGCGGCGAGCCCGCCGAGGTCCCGGTAGTGGTCGGCGAGCTTGGCGTGGGACACGGTATGCCCGGCTTGGTCGAACTTCCGGACGTCCTGCCGGACCATGCGGCGGCGGTTGGCGGACAGCGATGCCAGCCAGGCGTCCCAGCCGCCGTCCGGAATGCGGATCCAGGCGTCGACGTCGAGCAGGACCGGCGGTGCGGTGACGCCGGCCTTGTGCAGGGCGCCGGCGTCCTCGGAAGTCAGATACATGGCGACACAGGATCGGTCCGGACCCACCCGGTGCCGCAGCCGGTCGATCAGGTCGGCGACCGCGTCGGTGGCCGGTTCACGGTCTCCGCTGAGCAGGTTCGTCTGGTACCCCTCCCGAGAGCCGACGAGCAGTCCGGATTCGTCGATACGTGGCAGCTCGCGTTCGGCGAGGCCGTTGTTCCAGTGGTACCGGGACCAGGACGGCAACTCACCGGCGGTCACGGTGGGCACCGCGCAAACCGGCTCGTCACCGTCGAAGACGACCACGGCGTCACTGGGGGATCCGTAGTCGGTTTCGCAGAATCGCAGCCAGCCGCTCGACGAATAGAAATGCGGTCCGGCAAGGCGATCCCATTGTTCGGAGGTGAGCCCGCCGAAAGTGGCCCTCGAGTTCACAACATCTCCGGTGACGTGTGCTGGCAACGAGCGAGCTCCCCGTGCAAGGCGCGCAACCGCGGTTCGCAGAATTCGGCGTCGTCTTCTGTCGCGGGGTACCACAACGACCACAGCCGCTCTTCGCGGAATCCGTACTTACGTTTGAAGTCGTCGTTGCCGCGGCCGAATTCGATCCGTCGCCAGCGGCTTTCCCGATCGGGGGAAAGTAGCTCGTAGAGCAGGAAGAGGTAGGGGCTCGCCTCCCGTGCCGCGGTGTGGTCCATGCCACCGACCCACAGATGCAACTGCCCGTCGTGCTCCAGCGCCAGGAAACCCCCCACCGTGCGCCCGGTGAATTCCGCTCGGAACAGCCTGCCGTAGGGCGTGGCGAGAACGGCCTGCATGGTCGGCAGGTCGTAGAGTACCGGCCAGCCGTGCCGGATCGCCGATCCGTTGGCGAAGCCGATGATCTCTTCGATGGCGTCGGCGCTCGGACTCCGTTCCTCGACTATCCGCACACCGGCTTCGGTCGCCCGCCGCCAGCGCCGCCGCCAGTCCGTACGGGCGCTCTTGGAAAGATCGCCCATCACGGGGTCGGCGCCTTCTCCTGGCACCCGGTAGTAGGTGTTGTCCAGGCGCACGGTGAGGGCGGGAGGACGGCAGGCGCTCCAACGGCGCGCGAATTCCTCACGGAGATTGAGCACCAGGACTCCGTGTGCCTCGCGATCCCGTGCCCGGCCGAGGGCGTCCTCGACCACGTGGGCGACGGTGGTCTCGTCGGCGGCCAGATATTCTGGGCCGAACACCGAATACACCGAACCGATCGTCACCAGCGGGCGTTTCCACGTCGGGCCGAGGCCGGTGTCGATCTCGTACCCGTGCCAGAACGGCGAATAGTCGAGCAGGTAGGTGGGCGGATCGTGCTCGCGCAACACCTCCTGCCGCTCGATCGTGGAGGCGGCCCAAGCGGACGTCCACGCCCGGGTGTCGTAGACGCTGCCCCTCGAATCAGTGTCCATTTTGCCTCTCCCGCTCGAAGTTCGGCCGGTCACCCGGCCATGCTCGCCAGGCCGCCCGCGGTCTCCCCGCCGTCGATCACGATTGCCTGGCCGGTGATGAACGCCGCGTCCGGCGACACCAGGTAGGCGCCCAGCGCGGCGATTTCGGCGGGCCTTCCCCAGCGGCCCAGCGGAATCCTGGCTTCGCAGGCCCTCAATTCCTCCGTGCTGTATTCGGCCTCCTGCATCGGGGTCAGCACGTAGCCGGGGCAGATGGCGTTGACCCGGATCCGCGGCGCGAGTTCGAGCGCCAAGGTCTGGGTCAGTGACAGCACACCGGCCTTGCTGGCGTTATAGGGGGCGTATCCGGGCATGCCCACCAGTCCGCTCACGGAGGCGGTGTTGACGATGATTCCCGATCCGGCGGCGAACATCCGGCTCGCGGCTTGCTGCGCCACCAGGAAAACACCGGTCAGGTTCACCGAAAAGGTGTTCCGCACCTGGTCTTCCGTCGTTTCCAGGAAGGTGGCGCGTGCACTGATGCCGGCATTGTTGAACAAGACGTCCAGCCCGCTCCAATGGCGGTCGAGATCCTCGAACGCCGCCCGTACCGCGCCGGCGTCGGCGACATCGGCCGTCAGCCCGAAAGCGATCCGCGGCTCGTCGCGCAGTGCTTGTGCCAAGGCGTTTTCGTCGCGGTCGAGAATGGCGACGTCGGCACCGTCGTCGACGAAACGGCGCACTATCGCCGCGCCTATTCCGGAGGCTCCGCCGGTCACCAGGACTCGCATGCCGCCACCCTCCCAGCCGGTTGGCATCCGTGGCCGTCGAACAAGCTAGCACGCTTGTCCGCCGAGGACTCGTCGATCATGGGCGCCCCGCCCTTCCCGCATCGTTTACTGTTGGCGCATGTCTTTCCCGGTGAGCGAAAACCTGGTGATCGAGCGGTCGGAGCGCTACGGCGGTGACCTCGGGGAAAACCTGGTGGAACACTTGGAGTGGTACCGGCATGCTCTGGTGCGCAAATGCGCGAATCTGTCCGAAGCGCAGCTCACCACTCCGGTGCCGCCGGTGACCTGGTCCCCGCTGGGGCTGGTGCAGCATCTCGGCTGGGTGGAACGCCGCTGGCTGCAGTGGGGATTCGCCGCCAGACAGGTCGATCCGTACCCCGACTGGGTGAGCGACGACGACCGTTCCGCCGAATTCGTCATTCTTTCCGCTGACACTCCGTCGGCGGTGTTCAAGCGGTACGAGGCGGAACTGGAGATTTCTCGCGAGGTGATCGCCGGTGCCGAGATGACCGACGTGGCGGCCCTCGGCGGCCGATTCACCCGGCCGGAAGAGGCGCCCGCTCTCGGCGACATTCTTCTCCATCTGGTACAGGAGTATGCCCGGCACGTCGGCCAGCTCGACGTCGTCCGGCAGTCGATCGACGGCGCGACCGGTGAATGACCTCGGGTTCAGCCCAGGCCGAGCATGGCTTCCATCCGGGTCACTTCGGCGTCGAAGGCCACTTGAAAAGCTCGGCCGGTGGGCGCGGTGTCGGCGAAACCGGCTGCCACGTCCAGTGCGCCGCCGTTCACCGTGAGATTGACCCAGCCGACGGCGATGTCGCCCCAGAACAGGGGCAGGGCGTAATACCCGAATTGTCGCTTCTTCGGTGGCGTGTATGCCTCGAAGCGGTATTGCCAGCCCCACAGGTGCTCGAACCTGGTGCGGTCCCACACCACGGGGTCGAAGGGGGCGAGGAAACGGACCTGGCGCCGGCTTTCCCCCGGCACGCTGTCGACCGGCGTCAAATAGGTCACGCCTTCGACGACGTCTCTGCGCAATGCCCCCCGGTGCAGCAGATCGGTGACGACGCGGTCGTTCCCTGGCAGGGCGCCACCGTTGTTGTGCAGTTGCGTCAACGCCCGTCGCAGGCCGGCGGCCGACACGGGAGCCAGGAGCTTTGCCATCAGCAGCGTCAATTCGGCGAGGCGTTCGGCGGGCTCGAGCGATTGCGCCACCGGAGGGCGCGGAGCGTAGACCTTGCGGTTGTTGAGCCGGCCCGAGACCCGGGCGAATCCTTGGTAGTGGAGGTATTCCAGCGCGCGGGTGGTGGCCGAGGACACCCCGCCCCAGTCGTTGGTCTCCGATGCCCGCCCCAGCGTCGTGGCCGCCTCCTGCGGGGTCAACCGCCCGCGTTCGCGGAGCAGGCCGAGCACCGCCGCGGCCGGCCCGGACGGCTCGAAGGAACCACCGCCCCGCGGGTGCAGCAACTCGCTGTACGCCGAGGGCAGGACGCCATAGGTGTAGAAGTAGTCTTCTTCCAGCTTCGACGAGGGATAACAGCGGTCCAGGTCGCCTGCCAGGAAGCCGCGGACGCGCTGGTGCAGGATGAGATCCTGGGCGCGGGCCGGACGGCGGATCGGGTCGTACTGGACGAAACCCAGTGCCGCGACAGCGGTTTCGAGTGCGCCGGGCGCGGGCAGGAACGCGGCTGCCGCACGTAGCCGCTTCAACGCCGCTGAACGCCGGGTGGTCATGGTCGTTCTCCCGTGTTCGCTCGACACTGAGCCACCGAGCGTAGTACCCCCCGTTCGGCACCGCGGATCGCCTCAGCGTTCCCAGGGCACGGCGGGCCCGTATTCGGCGACGGGATGACCGTGGTAAGCCTGCGCGACCGGCGTACTCCACTCGTAGTGCCAGAATTCCCACGGATAGGGCGAGAAACCTGCTTCGATCATGGCCCAGTACAGGACCCGCCTGCGGTCGCGGAAGAGCAGTCCGCCGTTGCCGGGGTTCTCTTCGTAGTACCGCAGCCAGGACACGTCGTCGAACTCGTCGAAACCCGCGCCGAGGTCCAGCGGCTCGCCATCGGTGTCGCACAGGGTGAGATCCACGGCTCCGCCGGTGGAATGCGGAGGTGGCTGGGCCCGGAATTCCGCTTCCGAACGCGGTGGTGGGGCCAGGTAGCGTTCCACGATCTGTTCACGGCCTTCTTCCGGCAGCGACGCGCGAAACGATTCGACGATTTCCGCCTGCGTCCGCAGCGGGCGTAACCCGTCCCAGACGAGCAGGTCGACCCCGGCGGGCAGGGAGGCGGTGACCTGGCGCAGCTTGTCGAGCACGCCCGCGCGGAGCTGGATCCGGTCGGGTGCACCGGGAACGCCGCGGGCGTGGTAGGCGGGTGCCGCGTGGATACCGTTTCCGGGTTCGACGGTCACCACTGGGTCGTTCGACTCGTCGATCCGGACGTCCTCCGGCCGGCCACGGGGGTTCACGGGCGGAATGGCGATGTCCACGGGGCTGCCTCCGTTCAGGGAAACCACACGTCGTGGAAAGCGGCGCTCAGCCGGTCGGGCAGCTCGACGACCGGCGGGGGCACCAGTCCTTCCGGAGTAGCGGAGTAGCCGAAGGCGTAGGCGCCGACGTTGGGCACCAGCAGCGGTGCGCCCGGTTCGAGCGGGGGCAGGTCGGCTTGACGCCGGACCACGTCGAACGAATCCATCAGAGGGCCCACCACGTCCGCGGGCCGCGCCGGCGACCCCGGCCTCGCGCGGACCATCGGCGGGTCGGTACCGAGCCCGATGAAGCAGGACTCGAACAGCGTGGCGTAGGCGCTGGCGTCCACATGCACCAGCCGCCGTCCACCCAGGACCCGATCGGCGATCACCCGGGTGAAGAGGATGAGCGTGGGTTCGCTCAGGTACCGCCCGGGCTCACAAAGGAAGTCCACTTCGTCACCGAACCGGCGGACGAGCCGATCGGCGATGCCGGGGAAGAATTCCGGGTGCCGCCGGTGGAACTGCCGTTGAGCGCCGGGGAAACCACCACCGATGTTGATCGTCGGCACGAACAGTCCCCGTGCGGCGAGCTTCCCGTGCAGTTCGGCGACCAGGTCGACGCCGAGCCGGAACGGGGTGCCCGCCTCCAGGTCCTTCCCCGCGGCGCCCACGAAGAACGAAAGGGCTTCGACCGTCGCTCCCGCGCCGGCCACGGTGATCGCCAGATCTTCCACCGCCTCGACGGTATTTCCGAAGCGGACGACCGACCTCGCCGACTGCCCTGGAGCGGGCGGTAGTACCCGGAGAGTCACCCGCGGCCGGTCGATCACCGAGCGAAGCACGTCGAAACCACGTTCGTCGTCCACCACGAACCGGGTCGCGCCCAGTGCGACGGCGGCCTGCAGGCTCTCCCGCGGCAGCACCGGATGGACGAGGGCGATGCGCTCCGGCCGTACGCCGAGATCGAGCAACGTCCGCAGATGGGCGAGGTTGGTGACATTGAATTCGTCGACAAGACCTGCCAGTTCGGTGAGCAGCCGTGGAGACGCGTTCGCCTTGGTGGCGTACGAAACGCGCATGCCGAGGCCACGGCGCAGCCGGTCCACCGCATGGTGCGCCATTCCGGGCGCCAGCAGCAGCACCGGGCTCGGCACGGATTCGGCGTCGGCCCAGTGGATGATCCGCTCGGCCTGCTCCGGTGCGGGCAAGTGCGCCTCCTCAGCTGTGTCCGGGGCCGCGCAGCAGGTAGCCCAGTTCCAAACCGGTCGAGTCCACCGTCTCGTCCGTGGTGACGAACGCGACCGTGGTCAAACCCGCGTCCTCGAAGAGTTCGTCCCAGAAGGACTTCTTCTCCAGTTGTTGTTCGGTGAAGGAATGGATGAGGTAATACGGATTCCAGAAGTTCGTGGCCAGGCCGTGCCGCATGATCGCGGGATCGGCGCTCTCGTCGGCGACTTCGATGACCACCACGTTCAGTGCCGGGAACGCCTTGACCAGCCCCTGAAGCAGTTCGACCACCGCCGTCCGGCCGCGCTGGGCCAGGATTTCGTGCAGGACGAAGGCGAGCACGGTCAAGTCCGGACGGCAACCTTCCGGCGGCGCGGCGAAGAAGTCCGTGGCCGAGGCGTTGATCACCTGGACCCGATCGCTCAGCCCGGCTTCTCCGACCAGCTCACGGGCCTCCTGATAGCCGCCTGGATCCGGCTCGACCCCCCAGGCCCGCAATTCCGGCATCGACCGGCAGAAGTCCACGAGATACAACCCGTTCCCGCAACCGAGATCGAGTAGTTCCCCGCAGTCCGCGCCCGCCCGCGCCAGCAGCTCCCGGGTCATCGGCATTCCGTCATACCGGGATACCTCGCAACTGCCGAGCCCGACATAGCGGCCCTCGCGAGTGCAGTAGGCGGAACCACGGCGAAGGGCCGGCCCCATTTGGGAAAGTGTCGAGGTGTAGCCGCCGATCATCATCGTGTACCACGCCCGGAATTCCCCGTATCCCCGGCCGCGCGTGGTCAACCTGGCGGTGTCGCCGTCGAAGGCGATCACGCCCTCGTTCGCCAGGTACCGCAGAAGACCGGTCAGGCGCTCCGGTTCCAGGGACAGATCCTCGGCGAGCGCTTCCGGCGTCCGGCCGTCCGGCCGGGCGGCCAGCGCGTCGAACACGCCGGTGTCGAACAGGTGGTGCAGGGCGCCGGCCAGGAAATGCTCGGCGATGGGGCGGATGCCGTCGATGAGCCGCTGCTCGAAGCCGGAGTCGGTGACGGGCCGGGTGTAAGTGTGGGGTAACACGGGATCCTCCGCTGGAGAACTGGCGGCGGTCATCGGTCCGCCGGATCGTTGTCTTTGGAGAAGTTCCCGTGCCGGACCAGGTCGTACAGGCGTTTGCCCGTCGGCGCGGGAGTGAAGAAGAAGTCGGCGCGCTGCGGTCGACCCAGTACGCCGTATCGGAAGAAGTCGCGCAGGGTGGCCGACCAGTACCGAGGCCCGAGGCGCGTCAGCAGCCCGGCGTAGTCGGCGAATCCCATCGGTTCCCCGAACCAGTGGTTGATCGAAATCGATGGGCTGCGCGAACGGATGTCGTGCCAGCATCCCCGCGGCATGAACAACACGTCACCGGGGTTCATGGTGGCGGCCAGCAACGGAGCCTCCCGCAGTCGGGGAAACCGGCCGAGGTCGACCTCCGCCAGGTCGACCTGACTGTTGACCAGGTTGTCCGGGAACGGGTAGGCGGCCATGCTGTGTTCCCAGGGCAGCAGCACGACGTGCTTGCGACCCCAGATCTGGCAGAACAGGTTGTCCTTGAGGTCGGAGTGGAACATCGATCTGGTCCCGGCCGAGCCGATCCACGCCCGGGTGTCGCCGGTGTCGTCGTCCGCCCGCCCGAGGAGGGTGGCGAAGTCGTAGTCCGCGCTGGGAAGGATGTCGGCGACGCGCGTGTAGGCCAAGTAGCACGGTTTCGCGGTCGTCGTGGTCAGCATGGTTTCGACGAACGACGCGAACGTGAGCGTGCGCTCGTAGGCACTTTGCCGGTCCGGCATGAGCACACCGTCGGCGGGTAGATCCATCAGTGCGGTGACCGTCTTGCCGCCGTGGCGCTCGATCAGCTTCTGTGGCGTCCAGTCCGTCCTGGCAGGCCAGTCTTCGATCATGCCGGTCAGAATCGCCGGCCGGCGGCGACGGGTGATCAGCTCTTCGATCTCGCCCGCGGACGGTCGTCCCAGCCGGGGCACCGGCCGCACGGTCAGGCCCGAGGCCCGCAGGGTGACTTCCAGTGGATCGGGTTCCGCTTCGGCCATTTTCCCACTTCCCTCGGTTCGCGGTGGCGCTCAGCGCAGCACCGACGCGGGCACTCGGGCTTCGCCGTGGGCGACCAGGAGCGGCATCCCTGTCAGACTCCAACCGTCGGCGCCGCTGGTGACGACGAGTTCCGCGTCCGGGACGAACCAGCGGCACCGGTGCGGCCGGAATCGGGTGGATTCCCCGCTGGTCAGTCCGAGTGCCCGCAGCACGAAAGCCATGGCGATGACCCCTGACCCACAGGCGAGGGTCTCGCGGTCGATAGCCCGTTCGTAGGTGCGGTACTCGACGGCCCCGGCCGGGAGCCGCCGGGCGAAGTTCAGGTGCACGCCCTGCGGGAACAGGTGGCGGTAGGTGTCGTTCACGTGGCGGCCCAGGTGATCGACCAGCGCCAGCGTGGCGCGGACTTCCGGGGCCGGTGGCCGCCCGACGAGTTCCGGTCCCTGCCCGTCCGGCTCGATGAAGAGCACCTTTTCCAGCTCCTCCGGCAGACCGTGCCCACTGATCAGGGCGAGATGCGGTTCCCCGGTGAAGGTCAGGTATCCGCTCAGCGACAGGACTGGGGGCAGACCCCCCGCCCACGCCGCCTCCGCGGGCAACGGGACCTCGATTCCGGTCACGTGGTCGATACGGGAACTCGGTGGTGGTTCGGTGCGATTGAACAGTTCGGCAGGCGCGGGCCGGGGCTCACCGACGTTGATCCACGTGGTCCCCTCCCGCTCGCCGGTGCCGAGCCGGACCGGACGCGGGTCACCGCTCGGCACCTCGGTGAGCACGACCGCGTTCCGGTGGCCGTAGCGTGCGTTGAGGAACGCCGCGGTGCAGAGCAAGCCGTTTCCGCACGAAAGGGTTTCCGCGCCGTCATGTTCGAAGATGCGGAATTCGAAGTCGGCGGCCCCAGTTGCGGGGTTCTCCGTCGCGACCACCGAGCCGGCGGCCGTATTCCTGCCCAGCCGGGTCAGGTAGAGCACGTTGTCGGTACCGCCGAGGCCGAAGGCGCCGTCGAGCAGCCACCTCGCCAGCGAGGCGCGTTCGCTGTCACCGGGCAGCGGGTTCGCCGTCTCGTCGATGATGAGGAAGTTGTTCCCGAAAGACGTGTATTTGTCGAACGGGACCGGGGTGGTTCGCATGATTCGCCCTCCCTGGTCGGTTCAGGCCCGCCTGGACAGCGGGCCCACGGCAACGGGATAGGCTTCGTCGCCCTGAATGAGCGACTTGGCCCATGCCCGGACCGGGGTGTCGGCAGGCGGGAATTCGGACCCATAGAAGTTTTCGCAATGCCGCGCGCGGAGATCGCGATCTTTCCCGGAGTACTCGGCTCGGCGGTGCATCATGCGGATGTTGTCGATGACCGCCACCCGGCCGCGTCGCCAGTGCAGATGTTGTTCGGCGGCCAGCGCCTTCCGCTGAATGAGTTCCGGCAGTTCGGGAGGGACCGGTGAACCGTCCGCGAAGGACATTCCGTAGAAGGACGGCTCGGTGATGGCCTGCAGCATCGTGTTGCTGAAACTGTCGGTACCGTTCACGGTCTTCGTCACAATGGGGGCACGGTAACTCACATGGACGTCATCGTTCGGCAGAAAGGTGTACTCCAGGTGAGGGATCCGCCGGAACGCCGCAGCCAACTCGTCCTTCGCGTCTTTTCCGACGGCCTGCTGCCACAGTGACGCCGCCCATCGTCGATCGAAGCGCAATTCGTTGCGGTAACACAACTCCCGCCACGGATCCTCGAGTTCGGCAAGCAACCGCACGCCGTCGACCACTCCGGTCGGTGCCCCTCCGTCGCTGCCTTCGAATACGCACAGGAACCACAAAGTGTCCGGGCGGTACGGGTTGTAGGCATCCTCGGCGTGAAACCCGAGCGCTTCGCCACCCGGTGGGTAGTGCACCGTCCTGGTGTTGGCACATACGCCGAACCGCGCGGAAAACGCCTCGAACTCGGGGACGGTCACGTCGAAACCGGTGAAGGCGATCCAGCCATGGCGGCTGAGCAGCTCGCGCACCCACTGTGGGTCGCAGTCATGGATCTTTTCGGATCCCTCGGCGAGTATCTCACAGCCCACGTCCTGAAACTCTGTACGCATGGGACGGTTCCCCCTGACAATGATCAAATCATTGAGAAGTGCCGATACGGCGCACGCTACCCTTCTGCCAAGAACCCGGCAACCGGGACAATCGTGTACCGGTCGGGAAACTCCTCAATGGACAATTGGCGCCGTCGCATGAATTTGATCAAGTAATATGATCATCGGGTGGTTCCCATACTTTCTGTCGGTGGCGAATCGCGCGAGGGCTGTGTTACCGTCCGAATCCGGGTGTCACAACGGAAGCGGTCGACTCGGTGTTCGCCGCGGTCCCGATGATCATCCACGAGGGGGTGGCATGCAGTCGGACAGCAGGTTGGTCACGCTCGAACCCGGTAAAGAGCTGAACGGTCCGCCGTGGGTACGCGAACAGTCGGGCAAGTTCGGCACGTTGCTTTCTCGCGGTGACTATCCGTGCAATTTCGGCCGGACCGCGCTGTTGCGCGGAGATCTGTACGCCACTTGGGTCAATGAGGCTGAGCCGACGCGCCTGCCTGACGACATGCGACGCTTCGTCCACACCGCGCTGAGTCATCCGGAGCGACGGCAGCCGCTGGCCGTGTTCGTGCGGCCGCGCGAGTCCGAACGCACCCAGCTCGACTACGACCGGCGCTTCTGGTCCATCCTGGCCTACCTGCTCGATCACGATGGCGAGCCGTGGCCGGCGGACGTCCCACGGGATCCGGCCGAGCCGGGCTGGCAGTTCTGCTTCGCCGGGCAGTCGATCTTCGTGTTCGCGCTGACGCCGTTGAACGAGCGGCGGCTTTCCCGCAATCTGTGCGACTGCCTTGTACTGGTGTTCCAATTGCGCAGTGTGTTCTCCGGCATCGAGGTGGGCACGGCGGCCGGAGACATCGCCCGGCAACGGATCCGGGCGCGATTGGCCGCTTGGGACGAAGTGGGCAGGCATCCCAGCATGGGTGATCACGACGAACTGTCCGACGACGAATGGCGTCAGTACTTTCTCACCGACAGCAACGAAGACCTTCATCCGAAGTGTCCGCTGGCCGACGGTTGAGAAGCCCGGCTCGAGCAAAGGGGGAGACGAGCATGAGCCTGACCGAGCCCAGCCGGGCCGTCATCAGTTCCTATACCGAGTGGGATCCGCTCGAGGAGGTGGTGGTCGGCAGACTCGACGGCGGCGTGTTCCCCACTTGGCAACCGTCCATGGCCGCGGTCATGCCGCCCGGTGTGCCGGGGCTGCTGCGGCACCGAGGCGGCCAAAACTTTCCCGGCGAACACCTCGACATCGCTTGCCGCGAGCTCGACGACTTCGCCGATATGCTGGCGCGTGAGGGAATCGAAGTACGGAGACCGGCGGTCGTCGACCACTCGGCGGAATTCGCCACCCCGCATTGGCGCACCAACGGCGGGCTTTATGCCGCCATGCCGCGAGATCTGCTGCTGGTCGCCGGCACGACCATTGTCGAGGCACCGATGTCCTGGCGCTGCCGCTACCACGAGGTGCACGCCTACCGGGAGCTGATCAAGTCCTACTTCCAGGCGGGGGCGGGCTGGCTGCAGGCGCCGCAGCCGCTGTTGACCGACGAATTGTTCCGCACCGAGCACGGCCCCGAGTCGGCCGACTACGCGATCACCGAGTTCGAGCCGGTGTTCGACGCGGCCGACTTCCTCCGTTTCGGCAACGACATCGTGGCCCAGCAATCCCATGTGACGAACGCGTTCGGCATCCGCTGGCTGGATTGGGCGCTGGGGGACGAGTTCCAGGTACACCGCATCACGGTGAACGACCCGCACGCCATGCATATCGACGCCACTCTCGCGGCGCTCGCGCCCGGTGTGCTGCTGGTCAACCCGGAGCGGTACATCCACAACGATCTGTTCAAGGACTGGAAGATCATCGAGGCGCCGGAGCCGACGCTGCCGGCGGAGTGGCCGATGTACTTCTGCAGTCCTTGGGTGAGTATGAACGTACTCTCACTGGACGAACGGACAGTCGTGGTCGAGCGTCAGGAAAAACCACTCATCGACGTGCTCACCAGTGCCGGGTTCGACTGCTTCCCGGTGGACTTCCGGCATGTGTACAGCTTCGGGGGATCGTTTCACTGCGTCACCGCGGACATGCGCCGGGCAGGCGGGCCGGAAACCTATCTGACCTGACGAGGAGACAACGATGCGGACCATCCGGATCGACGGACCCCGCCGGTGCGCACTCGCCGACAAACCCATGCCCGCCATCGACCGGGACTACGCACTGCTCCGCGTTCGGGTCGCCCCGATGTGCAACGAATACCTGGCCTATCGCGACGGGATCTACCTGGAGCGTAACCGGCCCGATTCCTTGGGGCACGAGATGGCGGGTGAGGTGGTCGCCACCCGGCCGGGATCGCGGTTCGACACCGGAGACCGGGTGGTGGCCTTGTGTGGCTATCCTTGCGGCCATTGCGTTTCCTGCCAGGATGGGTACTACGCGCACTGCTGCGCTCCGGACGACCCGCGCCAAGTGTGCGGCAGCGAGTCAGGGGAATGCGGATTCGCGCAGTACGCGATCAAGCCCGAGCATCTGCTGGTTCCCATTCCCGACGACTTGAGCTACGAGCACGCCTCCATGATCTGCTGTGGACTCGGACCCACTTACGGGGCGCTGCAACGAACCCTGTTGCACCCTGGTGATTCGGTGCTGATCACCGGATTGGGCGCCGTCGGTTTGGGTGGCGTACTCAACGTCAAGGCCAGGGGCGCGCGGGCCATCGGCGTGTCCCGAAGTCCCTACAGGGCGGCTCTGGCGGGCGAACTCGGGTGTGACGCCGTGGTGGACCCCTCCGCCACGGACGCCCGGGAGGCAATCCTGGACCTCACGGGCGGACAAGGTGCCAACGCCGTGCTCGAGTGCTCGGGACAGCAGCCGTATCAGCGAATCGCCCTCGAATGCGTAGCCCGGCTCGGCACCGTCACCTTCATCGCCGAAGGTTCCTTCCTGCCCGTCCACATCGACGATCATCTGGTGCAGAAAGGAGTTCGGTTGCAAGGCAGCCTCGATATCAACTTACGCGACGCCCAGCGCCTGCTCAACGTGATCCGCACTGTGCCCGGCGAACTCGATCACTACATCACCCACCGTCTTCCGCTCGACCGGATCACCGACGCGTTCGAGGCACAAA
Organism: Amycolatopsis sp. QT-25; assembly: GCF_029369745.1. Lineage (NCBI taxonomy): Bacteria > Bacillati > Actinomycetota > Actinomycetes > Pseudonocardiales > Pseudonocardiaceae > Amycolatopsis > Amycolatopsis sp. QT-25. Next base: position 4,120,794 of record NZ_CP120210.1, on the reverse strand, counting down.
TCGCCCGTGAATGCGGGAAAATCTTGCTGTATCCCTGGCCGGAATGAGCGAGACCACGGTGACCGCCGGGAAGGAATTGGCCGCTCTCGCCACGGAGTACTCGCGGCCGATGCGCAAGTTGCTGACCGAATTCGGCAGCCACTCGCTCGGCACACTGGTGGACCACCTGCGCGACCAGCCGTCCCGAGGTTGGCAACCGCGCGACGATTTCGTCCGGGCGGTGCATCGGGAGGCGACAGGCTTGTACGGTGCGGCCACCGCCGACGCGGCACGACGGGAGCTTCTCACCGCCGCCGCCGTGCCCACCGCCAACCATTTCGGAGTGGACACCTTCGCCGATTCTGTGCAGGGCACCTTGCTGTTGGCGTCGGTCCGGCCGGATTCGCGGCGGCACGCACTGGTGGTGCTGGGTTTCGGCTCCATCAGCATGAACAACCTGACCTATCCGATGGGACTCCGGCTCTATGACGATCCGGGAGACGGGGCGCTGGAACGGATACCGCTGCGGCTTCCCGTGCTCCCGAACCGGGTGAAGCGCAGTACGGTGCGGGCCGCGGGGCCATGGGATCGGACCATGCTCATCCGAGCGTTGGCCCGACTGCGGGACGCGGCTCGCGAGGACAAGCTGACTCCATTCACGGCTCGCTCGGCCGCCGAAGTCCTCTCCGAACATTACGGCGACGACACGGTGCTCGGACTGCCCGGCTACGCCGAACAGGCCGCACGGGTCACCTCCGCGCTGTGGCGGCGCCTTTCCGAGGATAGCGACATGCCGCCCTTGGTGAGCATCCAGATCGAAGACGTCTGCTCCGCACTGCTCGAGGAGGATCTGCTCGATCCGTCGAGTCTGGCCACACTCACCCTGTTCGAACCGGCTACTCGTCTTCGTCTGTTGTCTGCTTTGGACAGTCGAAAGGGCTGCTGGAAATTCGGCGATCCACCAGGCGGCACGGTGTTCTTCTGGGCCTTGGACACGCAGGGGCGACGCGTTCCCCTGACCATGACCGGCCTCGACCAGCCGGTCCCCAGACTGGTCGGCGGCGGCGCGGCCTACGACTTCACGCCGGCCGCGGTTCTCGACGGTTTGCGGACCGGCTCTCTTTTGCCGTCCCTGTTCACCTGTTTCCTGACTCTCGCGTTCGCCCGCGGTATCCCCTGCGTCGGTGGGTACTTCCAAGCCGAGTACCTCCCCGTGATGCAACGAGGACTGCTCGAGGCCCTGTCAGTCGCCTCGGAGCTGTCGCCGGTGGCCGAGGCCATCACCCGGGTTCCGGTGGATCTGTGCCTGGCAGGTCTGCAGGGCGTCACCCGCATACTCGGCGATGGCAGCGCGATCCCTGCCGGGCCGGTCGAGATCGCCGGTGCCGGCGGGCTGTCCTCCGAAGACCTCGGCCGCCTGCGTGCGCTGCCGGTGCGGGATGCCTGCTTGCTCGCCTTCACCGAGATGCTGCCGCATGTCGTGCCCCCAGAACGACTTCCCGACCGATGGCGGATCCACCTCGCCAGAGAGAACGCCATCCGTCCCGGTATCCGACTCCGCACTGCGGAATTCGGACACTCGCACACCAACGTCGTCAATCGCTTCTCGCTGCGGTCCTAGCCTGGGTTTTTCGCGCAATGTGCGGTAAATCTGTCGGCCTGGGCCATAGCGAACTCCCGGCGCGTGCGGTGACCACCACCGTCGATGAAGCCGGGCAACCTGCGACCACCGGTGCCGAGGCGTCGAGCAGGAGGTGGTGCAGCGCGGCCGACCGGCCGCCGCAGGTGCTTGCCGCCGCTGCGGACGGTCGGTGGATCGCTGCTCGGCGCCCTCGACTTCGGTTCATCTGCCCAGGCCTTCGGCGACGTCAATTCGGTGAGAGTCGCCGGAGGTGATCCAGGTGGCGATCCGGGTGCGGTTGCTCACGCCGAATTTGGCCATGATGTTCTGCACGTGTGTCTCCACCGTGCGAACGGAGATGACCAGTTCTGCGGCGATGTCCCGGTTGGACAGTCCCGCGCCGACGAGGGAGGCGATCTCTCGTTCGCGGATGGTGAGCGATTCGCCCGGTAAGCCCAAATCCGCGGGTGCGATGGTTTTTCCGAGCGCGTAGGCCATCGCCGTGTCGTCGGGCAGGACTTCGCCGGCGGCACGGGCCTGGTCGAAGCGGACGTCGCCGAGGGCGGCGCGGGCCTTGTTCAGGTGGTCGAAATGCGGCACGGCAAGAGATCCCGCCGCCTCGGCGGAGGACCCGACGAGGTACCAGAGCCTGGCGGAAACGCCGAAAAGGATCGCCGACCGCAGGTGGTCGCCCTGCCTTGCTGCCACCCACGCCAGAATCTCGGTATGGTGGGCGGCACCGAAACGGTTGCCGATTCGCAAGTCGGCTCGCAGACCCGAGCGGGACGCTTCCATCGAGATCGTGGCGTCGCCGTAGAGTGCCTCGACGCACGAGCAGGCGTACTCGGCCATACTGAGGTAGTACGCCTCGCCCGCCGCTCTGGTCAGTGAGAGCATCCGTCTCACGACCTCGCGTGCCCGGTCCAGATCTCCGAGTACAGAGGTGCTCACGCCGAGGATGAACAGTGGATGGAATTCACGGCGAAGATCTCCTTGGATCCGGAAGGATGCCGCGGTGGCGGCTGACCACGTGGCAGCCGACTCGAAGTCGCGCTGCAACATCGCACCCAGCGCGCGGACATGCTTGACGAAGGTCTGTGCTGGTTCCGTCGAGGTCGCCCGCAGCAGTGTGTCCGTCTCGGTCAGCAGTGTCTCGGCGTTCTCGACGTCGAACTGCCAGAGCGCGTGCAGCGCGCAGACCGCCAGCCCCATCGGGCGGTCGGGATGGTCGGCCGGTGTCGTGGCGAGCGCCCGTCCGAGCCACGTGCGGGCTTCGGCGAGCGATCCGCGCAGCGTCCAGTACTCGTCGAGCCGGGTGGCGATCCGCAACGCGGACACGGCCTCGCCTGGTTGCCGCAGCGCCCAGTCCAGTGCGGCCCGCAGATTCGCGTGCTCGTGATTCAGTCTGGTCACCCAGCCGTCCTGTGCGGAGCTGACCCATTCCGCTTCGGCCCTCGCGGTCAGCCGGTCGTACCACTGACAGTGGCGCCGCATCGTCTCGGTCAGTTCGCCGGACTCGGTGAGCAATTCGTGGCCGTACTCGCGCAGCGTCTCCAGCAGCCGGTACCGCACGACGTCGCCGTGGTCCTCGCGCAGGAGTACGGATTTGTCCAGCAAACCGTCGATCAGATCGAGCACGTTCGGAGTGTCGGTCCCGGCGCAGACGAACTCGGCCGCAGCGAGCTCGAAACTGCCGGCGAAGACCGAGACCTGCTGCCAGATCGCCTGCTCGGCCGGCGAGCACAGCCGGTAGCTCCAGTCGATGGTGGCGCGCAGGGTGTGTTGTCGCTCCGGGGCGGTGCGCGGACCGGTGGTGAGCACCGGCAGACCTCGGTCCAGCCGGTCGGCGATCTGCCGCGGTGACAGTGCACGCAGCCGCGCCGCGGCCAGTTCGATGGCGAGCGGCAGACCGTCCAGTCGTCGACACAGAAGCGCCACGTCATCGAGCGTGTCCTCGTCGAACTGGAGGGAGGGCACCACCGCCCGCGCTCGGTCCAGGAACAACTGGACCGAGGCGAAGTCCCTGGGCGCGTGGGACCCGGCCTCGGGTGGGACGGGAAGCGGCGGTATCGGCAGTACCCGCTCGCCCGGGACGTCGAGGGACTGCCTCCCCGTGGCCAGCACGACGACGCCCGGACAGGTGTGCAGGATGGCCTCGACCACGTCGGCGCACGCGCCGACCACGTGCTCGCAGTTGTCCAGCACGAGCAGAAGCGCCTGATTCCGCAGGTGGGCGAGCACGGTGTCGAGGGTCGTCTCGCCGGGCCGGTCGTGCAGGCCGAGGCGGTCGGCGATGAGGTTGGCGAGCAAGGCGGGGTCGCGAAGTTCGGCCAGGCCGACGAACACCGCGCCACCCGCGTAGTCCGGCGCGGTCTGCCGCATCACCGTGATCGCCAACCGGGTCTTGCCCACTCCTCCCGGTCCGGTCAGGGTGGTCAGTCGTCCGGCCCCGAGGAGCCCGCGTACCTCGGCACCTTCGGCGTCCCGCCCGAAATAGCTGGTCAAGCGGCCTTGACCGGTGTCGTCGGTGCGGCGATCGAGCCAGTACATGCGGCCGAATCGTACGGCACCGCGAGGCAGCCGGCCGGTCCGCGACCGATAGCCGGCACTACGCGCGACCTGGCCTTTTTCCTTCGGGGAGGGCCAACCTGCTCGTGGTGCCGCGCGGTGTCAACGCTGGGGTCGCTGACCGGGGGCTGGGCCCTGGTCGGTGACGGGGGCATGGATGGCTTCCCTGATCAGCCGGGCGCCGTCGTCGGGGGTGATATACCGGGCGGTGACCAGGCCGGCGGTGCTGGCCGCGACCTGGCGGACGTAGTGGTTGTGGGTGGGGTAGAGCTGGGCGAGGGTGGTGGCGGGCAGCGGGGTGACGTGTCCGGCGATGGCGCAGAAGGAGGGGCCGGTGGATGTTCCCGACCACGTGGCGGTGGGCACGTCGAGGTAGGGGGAGCGCAGGCCGCCCATGACGTTGCCGAAGCGGTCGGTGGCCGGTGTTCCGTTGTGGACGGTGATGGGGGCGGCGCGAGGCGGGATCGCTTTCCCCGTGACCCAGTGGTCGAGGTTGCGCAATGCGGCGTCGAAGAAGATCTGGCTGGGGAAGGGGCTGCGGGGACCCTGATCGCAGCCGGGGGCCGGCACTTGCCGTCCGGCTTTGACGATGTCGGCCGGTTTGGCGGATGCGTGCAGTTCGTCGGGGGTGGCGTGGCCGGCGCCGGCCATCTCGTAACCGCGGTAGCGGTCGCCGGGCATGTCGCTGTCGGGGCGCCGGGAGTCGATTCCCCACAGGTAGTCCGATTGGGACATCAGATGCAGGATCGGTGTTCCAGCGTGGTCGAACTGCCTGCGGGGGTCACCGATGGGTGGTGCGGGGTCGCATTGGTTCATCGGCGCGGCGCCCACGAAGGAGCCCCCGGCGACCGCGACGAGGTAGCCGTCGTAGAGCGGGCGTCCGCTCGCGCGCACCACGAGCGGCTGGATGCCGTTGACGTAGTTGTAGAGGTAGCCGCCGGTTTGCGAGTAGCCGAACCCGTACAGCCGTTGGACTGGCGGGTTGTGGCGTTCTCGGTACCGCAGAGGGTTGTCGGTCCGGTTACTGCGCAGGAGAGCGCCGACCTGGCTGTAGATGTCCCACGCCAGGCCGTTCTCGGTGGTGCGGGAGCTGTCACCGGGAAAGAGCGTGAGCGGGTCGGCGCAATTGGCCGGATCGGTGACCGGTAGCGGATTGGCCAGAGAGAGCGGCGCGTAACGACCGGGGTCGAAGTTCTGGAGCGCGGCGACGGACACGGGTTTGACGGTGATCCCGACCCAGGCGTCGCCGTCGGCGATGAGCTGACGGCGCAGCATCGCCCAGCCGATGTTGAGGTCGAAGAAGTTCGAAGGATTGAGCATCTCGACGACGACCTTGCCGCTGAATCGCTTGCCCGCCGCGGGCTTCCGTACCAGTAGCCGTGTGGTGTAGGGAGCATTCGGGGTGCGGACGACGGCCGGGCCACCCGCCGGCCAGGTGTAGACGTTCGCCTGGCCGCTGATGAAGTACTCGGCCTCGGTGTATCCGCCGGCGGCGAGGTTCTCCGGGACTGCCTGGTGGGCTGCGGCGCCGAAGGCATGGGACCGGCTGTCCTGGGCGATCGGGCCGGTCACCCTGGGCAGGGCACCGCCCGGGCCGGCTACGGCGGGAGCGGCGATCATGCCTGCCACGACCGGTGCCAGGAGGCAGGCCGCGATGCCGCGGCGGAGTACGGATGCAGTGCGCATGGGATTCCTTGCTGCGGTTGTGGACGGTGTCGTCGGGTGAGGTGCCCGGTCCGATGGCGACGGCCGGGCCCAACGGGGGTGTCAGTCGTCCTCGTCGATCCAGTCGAGGCTGCGGCGGACGGCTTTGCGCCATTTGCGGTAGCGGCGTTCTCGGAGCTGGACGTCGAGGCGGGGATGCCATTCGGCGGCCTTGTGCCAGTTGCTCCTGAGGACCTCGAGATCGGCCCAGTAGCCGACCGCGAGGCCGGCGGCGTAGGCGGCGCCGAGGCAGGTGGTCTCGGCGACGGTCGGCCTGCTGACCGATATGCCGAGGGTGTCGGCGAGGAGCTGCATGAGCAGGTTGTCGGCGGTCATGCCGCCGTCGACGCGTAGTTCGGTGAGTGTGGTGCCTGTGTCGGCGCGCATGGCGTCGACGACTTCGCGGGTTTGCCAGGCAGTCGCCTCCAAGGCCGCGCGGGCCAGGTGGCCGGGTTTGACGTAGCTGGTCAGACCGGTGATCACGCCGCGGGCGGTGGCGTTCCAGTGCGGGGCGAACAGACCGGAGAAGGCGGGGACGATGTAGCAGCCGCCGTTGTCGGAAACGGTCGCGGCGAGGGTTTCGATCTCGGCGGCGGTATGGATGAGACCGAAGGTGTCGCGGAACCATTGGACCAGTCCGCCCGTGACCGCGATCGACCCTTCCAACGCGTAGGACGCGGGGTGGCCATCGAGCTGGAACGCCACCGTGGTCAGGAGGCCATGCGCGGATCGCACCGGTTCGTGTCCGGTATTGAGCAGGAGGAAGCTGCCGGTGCCGTAGGTGCTTTTGACGTCTCCGCGGGAGAACGCGGTCTGGCCGAACAAGGCGGCGTGCTGGTCGCCGAGTGCGGCCGCGACGGGCACGCCCTCGAGGACTCCGGTGGCGAGGCCGTAGGAGTGTGACGACGGCCGGATGGCGGGAAGCATGGCCCGGGGAATCCCGAATTCCCGCAGGATGCTCTCGTCCCAGTCGAGCGTGGCGAGGTTCATCAGCATGGTGCGGCTGGCGTTGGTGACGTCGGTGACGTGCAGTCCGCCGGTGAGGTTCCAGATCAGCCAGCTGTCCATGGTGCCGAACAGCACGTCGCCCTGTCCGGCACGCGCGGCGAGCCCGGGGGTGTCGGCCAGCAGCCACGCCAGTTTGGGTCCGGAGAAGTACGTTGTCAGCGGGAGACCCGATCTCTCGCGGAAACGGTCCATGTCGGACCCTGCCGCGAGGGACTCGATCGTGGTCGAGGTCCTGGTGTCCTGCCAGGAGACGGCGTTGCGCACCGGGACCCCGGTGACCCGGTCCCACACCACGGTTGTTTCGCGCTGGTTGGTGACACCGACGGCGGCGAGCGAGGACGCTGTCAGCCCCGCGTAGGCCAAGGCTTCTTTGACGCTCTGTTCCACGCAGGTCCAGATCTCCTGCGGGTCGAACTCCACCCAGCCCGGCTGGGGGAAGATCTGACGGTGCTCCCGGCGCGCGAGGGAGACGATACCGCCGCGGCGATCGAAGATCATGCAGCGGCTCGACGTCGTGCCCTGGTCGATGGCCGCGACATACCGGCCGCGTCGGTCGGCTCGGACGGGGGTCATGGCTCCTCGCAAAGGGGTTGCCCGGACAGAGAGAGCATCAGTCTCCGGGCCCCGCGGTGGTTTCGGAATCCGGAAGGCTACGGAGATCGCCCTGTACGTAGTGGAGTCGGTGGCTGCCCGCTCCCTGCTGGGGGGACAGCCACTGACGAGGAGTCCGCGGGATCAGGACATCGGGCAGGTCGCCTGGAATTCGCTGACACCGTTGCCGGTGGTGGCGGGGCACAGGAACCGGTTGTAGCGGGTGTCGTTGTCGATGAACCGCTTCATCCAGGCTTCGGAGAACTTGCCGATCACCGGGTGCTCCCTGGTGAAGGTGCCGTGATCGGCGCCGGTGACGTTGATCAGACCGCGTTCACGGGCCCTGGTCATGCTGTTGTACATGGGCCGGGCGTGCTGCGAGATGCCGGCGACGTTGTCGGCGGTGCCGGCGAGAAGCAGGGTGGGTGTGGTGATCGACTCCCACGTCTTGTCCTGGTTGTAGGGGGCCAGCGGGACGCCGGCTTTGATGGTCTTGCGGATCGATTCCGCATAGAGGCTGCCGCCACCGCCCATGGAATGCCCCATGACGCCGAGCCGGGTGCCGTCGAGGCGCTGCCGGACCTGGGCCGGGGATTTCTGCGTGAGGTAGTCCAGTGCGGCGAGCAATTGGTTGCCGCGGGAGGTGGGCTGGTCCTGGGTGTTGATCGTCGCCATGGTCATGACCACGAAGCCGCGCGACGCCAGATGCGGCCCCAGCCACGCGATCGCGCTCTCGGGCGAGGTGTACCCCGGGACGACGGCGATGCCGCCGTAGGTGCCCTGGCTGGTGTCGGTCGGGTAGTGGATCGTCCCGCCTCCGAACCCGGTCACCTGTGCACGCGCGATGGTCACCGACGACACGGCGAACGTGCCCCGCGGGGCACGAACCGATTCCTCGGTCGGTGCGGGGCCGCGTTCGTAGGCGTTCGCGGCCACCGACGCGGCCGGTTGTGGCGCGGGTGTCGCACCGTGGGCGGTACCGCCGAGCACGGCGCAGGCCAGGACCGCCGACAGGACGGCAGCGCTTCTGCGGGTCGTGAGCTGGATTCGCATGCAGTTCTCCTCGTTGAGTTCACCTGACCGCGGAGACTCGGCTTCCGGCTCGCGGCCTCGCGCCGGTGGGGCATCCGGCGGCTGGCTCGAACCTGCCACAGCAGACCTTCGTCGCCAAGAAACTTTGTTCGACAATGTCGAACAAATCTGGAGCGACTTCCGGGGAACGTAGTTCCCGGTCGTTAGATCGGAGCTGAAAGCCGAGGAGACTGGGTTTCAGATTGCCTCTTGTTCGGCATTGTCGAACTGCGTATGTTTACGGCGGCTCGCGTGCCAGAGCGAGCGACATCGGAAATGAGGACATCACATGGTTCAGCGACGAACTGTGCTAGGCGCGGCGACGGCCGCGACGGCCGCGACCTTCTTCGGCAACGCGAGTGCCGACGCCACGGACCGAGCGAAGGGGGAGACCACCGTCCTCCGGATGCGGAGCCGGATTCTGGGGGCGGACGTGCCTTATTCGCTCTACACGCCGCCTGGCTACCGGCGCGGCGGGACACGGACCTACCCCATCCTGTACCTGTTGCACGGTCTCACCGGGGATCACACCGAATGGGTGCAGCTCGGCCGGGTCCGCGAGATCGTCGACGCGGCGATCGCGGCCAGACGGCTACCACCGACCCTGGTCGTGATGCCCGACGCGCGCCGCGACACCACCAGATCCTCCACCGATCAGTTCGTGACCTACTACATGGACGACGCCGACGGCACGTTCCGCTACGCCGCCATGTTCCTCGACGAGTTCGTTCCCCATGTGGAGAACGCCCACGGTGCAGGGGGCACCGCGGCCCGTCGCGGGATCTGCGGCCAGTCCATGGGCGGCTTCGGCGCCCTGTCGTTCGCGTTACGGCGACCAGGTCTGTTCGCCGCGGCGTTCGGCTTCAGCGTCGGGCACCGCACCGCCGAGGAAATGATCGCCCTGCCCGTCGCCGAGTACAACTGGCGCTTCGCGCGTGCCTGGGGCGCGGATCTGCGCGGCCGCGCCCGGCTTGCCAACCCGCTCTACCGGCAGTGGAACCTGCTCGACACCATCACCCGGTCATCGACCGCGGACATGTCCCGCACCGCCTGGTTCCTCGATTGCGGCTCGTACGACCAGTTCTTCCTGGGCAACGTCGAGCTGCACACCGCACTGACCCGCAAATCCGTGCCTCATCACTTCATCGCACGCGAAGGCGCCCATGAGTGGTCCTACTGGACCAGCGGACTGCCCGCGGCCTTGGAGTTCATGGCCGCGTCGTGGAACGGACGCGTCCAATGACACGCTCGGAAGCGAAAGTGCCTGCAACGTCTGAAGCGGCGCCGCGTCGTCGAGACAAGATGCGCTATCTGTATCTGGCTGTGGTGGTGGCGGTGGTTCTCGGTGTGGTGGTCGGGTTCGCCGCGCCAGGGCTGGCCAGGGAGCTCAAACCTCTCGGCACGGGTTTCGTCGATCTGATCAAGATGATGATCTCCCCGATCATCTTCTGCACCATCGTGCTCGGTATCGGATCGGTGGCGAAGGCCGCGAAGGTCGGCAAGGTCGGGTTGCTGTCACTGGGCTACTTCCTGATGATGTCGACGTTCGCGCTCGCGATCGGCCTCGTCGTCGGCAACCTCTTGCACCCCGGCGAAGGCCTGCACCTCGACCCCGCGGCCGCCGCGAAGGCCCACACCCAAGCCGAGGGTGGCGACGGCACCGTCGATTTCCTGCTCGGGATCATCCCGACCAGCTTCGGCTCCGCGTTCACCGAGGGCCAGGTGCTGCAGACGCTGCTGGTCGCCCTGCTCGCCGGCTTCGCCGTGCAGAAACTCGGCACCAAGGGCGAACCGATCCGCCGCGGCGTCGAGCACATCCAGCGGCTCGTGTTCCGCATCCTCGCCATGATCATGTGGACCGCCCCGGTGGGCGCGTTCGGCGCGATCGCCGCCGTGGTCGGCGAGACCGGCTGGGGCGCGCTGCGCGGCCTCGCCGTCATCATGATCGGCTTCTACCTGACCTGCCTGGTGTTCGTGTTCGGCGTACTCGGCACGGTGCTCTGGCTCGGCACACGGATCAGCATCTTCACCCTGCTGCGCTACCTCGGCCGGGAATTCCTGCTGATCCTCTCGACCTCCTCGTCCGAATCGGCCCTCCCGCGCCTGATCGCGAAAATGGAACACCTCGGGGTCTCCAAACCCGTCGTCGGCATCACCGTGCCCACCGGCTACTCCTTCAACCTCGACGGCACCGCCATCTACCTCACCATGGCGACCCTGTTCATCGCCACCGCACAAGACCAGCCACTGTCCCTCGGCGAGCAGATCTCCCTGCTGCTGTTCATGATCATCGCCTCCAAAGGCGCCGCGGGCGTCAGCGGCGCCGGCATCGCCACCCTCGCCGGCGGACTCCAATCACACCGCCCCGAACTCGTCGACGGCGTCGGCTTCATCCTCGGCATCGACCGCTTCATGTCCGAAGCGCGCGCCCTCACCAACTTCGCCGGCAACGCCATCGCCACCATCCTCATCGGCACCTGGACCAAGGAATTCGACCGCGAGCGGGCCCACCAGGTGTTCAGCGGACAAGCCCCGTTCGAGGAGGGGCCGGACGGGTCGTGATCTCCGGTCGCGCCGATGGCATCGTTAGGGTGGCAGCGTGCCAGAACGGATCCAGTCGGTCGAACGCGCGGCCACCATCCTGCGACTGCTCGCCTCGGGGTCGCGCCAGCTCGGCGTCGTCGAACTGGCCCACGCGATGAACCTGCCCAAGGGCACGGTGCACGGACTCCTGCAGACGCTGCAATACGTCGGGTTCGTCGAACAGATCGGCGCCGGCGGGAAGTACCGGCTGGGTCCGACGCTGCTGCACCTGGGCAACGTCTACCTCGACGTCAACGAACTGCGCTCCCGAGCCCTCAGCTGGGCGGATTCCCTGGCCACTCGCTCGGGCGAAAGTGTCCGGATCGGCACCGTGCACGAGAACAAGGTGCTCGTCATCCACCATGTGTTCCGCCCGGATGACAGCCTCCAGGTCTTGGAAGTCGGAACGCTGCTGCCGCTCCATGCCAGCGCGCTGGGCAAAACCCTCCTCGGTTTCGACCTGCGCGGGAACATCCTGGCCGACAGCATCGACCTTCCCGGCAAGACACCTGCCACCGTCATCCGGCGAGACGAATTACTCCAGCAGATCAACCTGATCCGGGCGGAGGGCTGGGCGATGGACCGTGACGAACTCGTGCACGGTGAAGCCTCCATCGCCGCGCCCATCCACGACGAGCGCAACCTCACCGTGGGCGCGATCGCGATCACGGGCGCCATCGAACGGGTCTGCGATGAGGACCGTCAGCCCCGTCGCGACCTCGTCGCGGCCGTTCGGGAGACCGCCCGCTCGATCTCCCGCAGCCTCGGTGCACCCACCTGGTGACGCAGCACGCCGAGACGGTCTTCGCGGTGAGTTCGGCACTCAGCTCGGGCACGCTCACTCAAGACGGTTGCCCTGGAAAGGGCGGGTGTCTCGGGCGGACCGCCCTGTTCGACCACGGTGTGTCGATCGGAGCCGAGACCTTCCTGCGAAGGAACTCATGGTCCGGGCGAAGTAGTGACGTGACCGGTGAGGTAGGTGGCGGTATCCAAGGGTCGGTCGGTGAAGAACCGCAGCGCCAGGTCGGCCACGTCGCCGGCGCGTTCGAGCACGACCCAGTGGTCCGCGTCCTTGATCGTGCGGAAGCGGCTGCCGGGAACGGTCGCGGCGAAAGCGCGTTGCCGGGCGGGTGAGCTGATGGTGTCGTGTTCGCCGGTGAACACGAGCGTCGGCACGCCGGAGAGCCCCCCGGTGAACGACTGGCCGCTGAGCAGAGCGCGCTGCAGATAGTCCATCAGGTTCGGGGTGGTTGTCGCGGCGTGCAGCATCGACCGCCTGACATACCGGTAGACCAGGTCCCGCCGCGGGATGTAGTGCTCTTCGTCGAGGCAGAGTTGCGCTTCGGCGGCCGCGGTGGCGAACTCTGCGATGCGACCGGCGGCCAGGTGGTCGCCCGCCCGGCGCACCTGGTCACGTTGCGCCGCGGTGGTGTGGGGCACAGCACCGCCGAGGGCCAACCGGGCGACGAGCTGTGGCCTGCGTTGCGCACACCGGAAGACCAGCTCGGCACCGTAGGAGAAGCCGAACAGGTTGACTCGCGGCTCACCGAGGTCGTCGAGTATCCGGTCGATCGCCGCGCACAACAGTTCGGTGCCCAGCTCGGCAGGTAGTGGATCGGCATCACCCATGCCGGGCAGATCCGCGGTGATCAAAGACGTCACCGGCGCGATCCGGTCGTCCATGCTGGGCCAGCCGAGCATGCCCTGCAGCCCACCGCCGATCACGATGACCGGTTCGGTCACCGGCGCGGAATGCCGGAGCAGGCGGTAAGCGAACCGCACGTGGTCGACCGACAGCCGGCGGACGATTTCCTCAAGCATGATCCTTCCCCTTCGGAGCAGCGCGCCGCGTCAGCAGGCTCGGGTCAGCACGAGTGCGGCGTTGTGCCCGCCGAAGCCCATCGACGTCTTCACCGCGCAGTCGAAGGACGCCGGACGGGCTTCTTTGGCGACCACGTCGATCGGGATGCGGAGGTCACGCGTCCGCAGATTGACCGTGGGAGGCACCACCTGGTGTTGCAGGGCGAGCGCGGTCAGAGCGGTCTCGATGCCGCCCGCCGCCCCCAGGGTGTGGCCGGTCATCGCCTTGGTGGAGGTCACCAGCGGGCGGTCGCCGAGCACACGGTGCAGAACGGTGCCTTCGGTCAGGTCGTTGATCACCGTCGACGTGCCGTGGGCATTGACGTGGCCGACCTCGCCCGGGTCGATGTCCGCGTCCGCCAGGGCTACCCGCAACGCATCCTCGATGCCCTTGCCGTCAGGGGAGGGCGCGACCGCCGAGTACGCGTCGCTCGATGCCCCGTACCCGGCGATCCCCGCTCGCACACGCGCGCCGCGGGCCCTGGCATGGTCCTCTCGTTCGAGAACCAGAAGACCGGCTCCCTCCCCGACAACGAAACCGTCGCGGTCCGCGTCGAATGGACGGCAGGCGGTGGCCGGGTCGTCTCGACGGGTCGACACCGCCCTCATCTGACAGGCGCTGGCGATCAGCAGCCGGGAACACACCGACTCCGCACCGCCGGCGATCGCGATGTCGCACGCACCGGAGCGAAGCAGTTGCAGTGCTGTCCCGATCGCCACGGTGCCGGAGGAGCACGCTGTCGCCACCGCGAGACTCGGTCCCCGCACACCGAGGTTCAGGCAGACACTGCTGGCGGCGCTGTTCAGTGTGGTCATCGGAGCGAGCTTCGGCGACACGCGACGCGCGCCCTTCTCCGCGAGCACCGTGCTCTGCTCGTCGTAGAACGGAAGACCGCCGTGCGCTGATCCGATGACCACGGCCACCCGGCCGGCGTCCCAGGCCGACGCGTCCACACCGGCGTCGGCCACCGCTTCCCTGGCCGCGATCACCGCCAGTTGCGAGAATCGGTCCATCATGCGCAACGCGGGCAGACCCAAGAGCGCCTGGGTGTCCAGCCCGTCGATCGTGTACATGAAATCGCAGGACAACCCGGAGAGTTCGGTCCGGCGGCGCACGGCCGGAGCGGCCTCGGCCGCTGTCACACCACGCCAGGTGGCGTCGGTGCCGACTCCGGCCGCCGTGACGAGACCCAGGCCGGTCACAGCGGCGGTGAGCCGACCCGATGACCGTCCCATCACTCCGGCACCTTGCTCTGCACGGCCGTGATCAACTGGCCCACCGTCTCCCGGGACGTCAGCCGGACGTCCTCGAGATCGATTTGCCACCGTTCCTCGATGAGCAGCCGTAATTCCTCCAGAGCGAGAGAGTCCAAGCCCAGGGCGTACAACGCGGCTTCCTGCTCGACGGCGGGCCGTGTGACACCGAACTTCTCGACGAGCAACAGGGTGACTCCGTTCGTCACATCCACTTGGTCAATACTCCTATTCGCGGCCTAGGTCAGCGAACCGCCCGAGCGTGCCCGGTGCCGCCGAGCTTTCGTCAGCAGCACGTCGAGCTCGATCACGTCGAATCGCCGCGCGTCCGGCACTCACGGCGCATTTCTGCTCGTGGCCAGTGCCCAAGGCCGGTGACCGCCACAACGCCGGATCGGCTCTCACGGACTGGCGAAGTGCACGGCACGGTCAAGCGGTCACAGGTCGGGCAGAACTCGATATTCATGACGTAGCGAGCGGGCGGACATCCGGACGGCAAATCCATACAAGGCGACAGAGGCCGGTATCTGCCCCTGAAACGGGTGAAGCAAGTGCCTTGCTGTCGAACATGATGCCTCATGAACGTTCCCGTGGCGCACGGGGTGCCGCAACCCTGGTGACAACATCAACTACTCAGACCTCGTTGCGGGGCAAGTACTTTAGCCCAAGAATCACGCATCTTGCCGTCGAGTGAAACGATGTTGACACCATCGGTTGAATCGAGGATTTCCCGGACCTTCTTCCTGCGTATGAGCACAACACCGCGATCGACGCTGTCTGCACATGAGAAGTCAAGCGGGTAAGGAAAAAATGGCCGGTCTTGGTGTTGCCAGGTGGTGGTCCATCCAGTCGTGACCCTTGGAACCTCAACCGAAAAGTGCACTCTAACGAGTGAGGGGGAAGGCCGGCTCGCTGCGTCGCGACAAGTACTCGCGAATCGTGTCACTCCTTTCGCCTATGCCTCTATCAAGCTTCGCGCCCACAGTCTCGTTCTCCATAGCTTCGTCACGCGACGCTGGGTCATGCGGGGTCGATGCCGATGCGAACCTTTCCACGACCCGGGTGAACAGCCTGTCGAGGCGGGGTGTCACGCCGATGGCCGACGAGCCCGCAACCAAGCTGATCGGCCATCGGCGCGCTGCAGTTCACCGAAGAGGCTTTCGCCATCATCTCGGCGTCGCTGGTCCCCGATGCTGCATTAGAGCTGAGCCACATGAAGCCTGTCAGCGGGCTCGCCGCCAAGGTCGCGCCAAGCGGAATGAGCTTCTACACCGCCATCTACCCGACCAACGTGGTGACCAAGCTACTCGTACTCTGATCAGAGGTTTTCTTCGAAGAAGGTGCCCAGTTTCGCCAGCGCCTGGTCGACGTACTTCGGCTGGTCGTACAGGTCGTAGTGGCTCGCGCCTTGCACGACGAAGATGTCCTTCTTCTCGGAGCGGGCCCGGTCGAACAGTTCGAATCCGTCCCGGTAGGACCCGAATCCGCCCGGCACGTCGCCGATGATGACCTGCAGCGGCTGCGTCAGCAGCACCTCGGCCAGGTGGAAGGCGTCGAAGCCGACCGCCGCTTCGAGGCCGGAGAAGCGCAGCTTGTTGGGTGAGCCGGCGCTCTGGCCCCTGGGGGTGGTGTAGTACTCGACGGCGTTGACGATGTCGATGTCGGTGATTCCGGCCTTTTCCCGCTCCTCGACCGAGGTGGGGATGTAGGTGGTGATGTGCGGCTCCGCGCCCCGGGCCTCGGCCGTGCGTTGCTTGCCGATCGCTTCGAGTGTCGCGACCGCGGCGTTGGCGCTCAGATCGCCTTCGCGCATGAGCCGTCCGTAGTTGGCGGCGACGACGGTGCCGAGCGCCTTGATGCGGTGGTCGGTCATCGTGGCGTTCGCGGCGTAGCCACCGCCACCGCAGACGCCGACCACGCCGATGCGGTCTTCGTCGACGTAGTCCAGTGTCACCAGGTAGTCGATCGCGCAGCGGAAGTCCTCGACCCGGGTGGCGGGGTCTTCGAGGTGGCGCGGCTCGCCGCCGCTCGCGCCCTGGTGCGACGCGTCGAACGCGAGGGTCACGTAGCCGAGTTCGGTCAGGCGCTCGGCGTAAATGCTGCCGGACGTCTGCTCCTTGCAGCTGCTGATCGGGTGGGCGCAGATGATCGCCGGGTACTTCTTGGCCGGGTCGAAGCCTTCCGGGAAGCGGACGTCGGCGGCGACGTCCCAGGTGCGGTTCTTGAAGGTCACGGATTCCATGGGTGTTCTCCTCTCGTTCAGGCGGTCAGGTGCTCGCCGAAGAATCCGGTGAGCTTGGTGACCGCGGGGGTGACGTGCTCGTCCTGGTCGTAGAGGGCGACGTGGGTGGCACCGTCGATGACGAACAGCTCTTTGGGCTCGTCGGCCTTCTCGATGGCCTCGCGGCTGAAGTAGCCGGTGTCGGCGTCGCTGCCGATGATCATCAGCAGCGGCCGGGGCGCGATCAGCTTGATCATCGCGTACGAGTCGTATTGCGCGATCTGGTCGATGCTGCGCAGCGCCCATTCGTTGGTGGAGTTGGTGTGCCGGCCGCGCGGGGTGCGGTAGTAGTCCTGCGCCTCGCGGTACAGCGTCGGAGCTTCCTCCAACCCTTCGGGGCTTTCCGGCGCCCAGTTCTGCACGGCCGGGGCCTCGCCCCGCGCCTCGGCGGTGCGCAGCGCGCCCGCCTGGTCCAGCATGGCCTGCAGGACCTCCGGGCCCTGGATGCGGCCCAGTCCCTCGACCAGCAGACTGCGGATGTCCACGGCGCTGACCGTGGCGACGGCCTTGATCCGGTGGTCGGTCTGCGCGGCGAACGGGACGTATCCGCCGGAGGCGCAGATACCGAGTGCGCCGATCCTGGCCGGGTCGATGTCGTCGCGGGTGGTCAGGTAGGTGACCGCGGCTCGGACGTCCTCGGCACGCTGGAAGGGGTTCTCCAAGCCACGGGGCAGGCCCTCGCTCTCGCCCTGATACGCGGCGTCGAACACCAGGGTGGCGTACCCCTCGCGAGCCAGGCGCTCGGCGTAGATCGAGGCAGTCTGCTCCTTCACGCCGCCGCTGGGGTGGGACACGACGACGGCGGGCAGCGGGGTGCCGGTGTGGTCGTCCGGGGTGAACAGGAGACCGGCCAGCGCGAGCCCGGCGCTCGGGAAGGTGACGTTCGTCTTCATCTTCGGGATCTTTCTTTTCACGGACTACATGAGTTTTCTTCGGCCGGACGTTTCGTTCGGCCTCGTATTCGAGACTCACCCGCCTCACTCGCTCCTACAATGGGACGGTTTCAGCCCCCCACACCACTGTCCAGGGACACAATTGGCCCAGGCTCCCGAGTTGCACCTGTTGCGACAATGAGGTCATGAGCAGCGACGACCACGCCAACGAACTGGGGGAGTTTCTCAAGGCCCGCCGGTCGGAGGTGAGCCCCCGGACGGTCGGGTTGCCCGAGACCGGCGCCAAGCGGCGGGTCAAGGGACTGCGCCGTGAGGAGGTCGCCCTTCTGGCCTCGATCAGCCCCGACTACTACACCCGTATCGAGCAGGGACGCAGGCAGGCATCCGCATCGGTGCTCGACGTCCTCGCGCGAGTGTTGCATCTGGACGACGACGAACGCGAATACCTGTTCGAGCTCGCCGGAAAAGACGCCGAACGGCCACGCCGCCACTCCGCACAGAAGGTGTCACCGCAGTTGCTGCGGGTGCTGGATGAACTGACCACGAGCCCCGCACTGGTGCTCGGTAGGCGAATGGACATTCTCGGCTGGAACCGGATGGCTTCCGCGCTGCTGGTCGATTTCTCGGACATTCCGGAAAAGAAACGGAATTACGTGTGGCTGATGTTCTCCGACCCCGCTTTCAGGACCTTGCACGTGGAGTGGGAGCCGATGGCCCGCACCGCTGTGGCGATGCTGCGGATGGAGGCCGGCCGCAACCCACACGACCAGCGGATGGCCGCCCTGGTCGGTGAACTGTCGATGAAGGATGGCGACTTCCGCACGTGGTGGGGCGATCATCGCGTCACCGCCCGCGAGCGGGGCAGCAAGACACTCCGCCACCCCGTCGCGGGCGAGTTGACGCTCGACTGGGACGCGCTCACCTGTACGAGTGACCCCGAGCAGCAGCTCATCGTCTGGACCGCCGAGCCTGGCAGTGCCGCCCACGACGGCCTCAGGTTCCTGTCATCGTGGGCGGCGAGCGAAGACCGCTCAGCGGCGGATCACTGAGAACCTGTTGGCGGAGCTGCGACGTGCCTCGCGAAATAGGCATAACGCGTGAAGCCGCTAAGACCGAAAGTCCCGCTATCGCGGTGGCAGGGCGCCTCTGTTCGTACACGTGAGAGGTTTGCCGAGGTCGCGCCCTGCCCGACGCGATCGCGGACGGGGGTTCACCAACAGACACGGAGACCGAACTACAGCAGTTCGGCGTTGTGCCGGCCGATCGACGGCGCCGAGAGCCGGCCGCCGCCGACGAGGATCGGCGACTTCGGAGCCAGGTGGGGTCCGGCACCAGGTCGGTCGGCTTCGCCGAACAGGTCGAGGTCGCGGCCGAGTTCCTCGAAGGTCCGGTAGCGCTGCCACAGGACGCGTTGGCGATTCGGCGCGGCGGCGGCCTCGTCGAACGTGGTGCTCCGGAACCAGCGGGCAGCAGCGTCGAGATCACGTCGTGGTGTTCGTAGCGGGCGGAATCCCGCGAGAAGTCGATGCCAGCGACTCACGGAGTGCGGCGAACGCGGCGGTCTGGAGCTGACCTTGTCCCACCTGCCCCCGTGTCCGGGGCTGGTCGCGTACTTCCGAACAGCCGGTCCAGATGCACGTCGATCGCGGCGAGCGCGTCCTGGGGCTCGATCACGTCGAGTTCGATCAGAGGGGTGAAGCCGGCGAGGGCGAGGAGCAGGTTGGTCTCGATCGCCGGGTCGCGGCCGGAGTCGATGTGCCCGTCGGCGATCGCCTGGCGGACCAACTGCTCGACGAGGGCCCGCCCTTGGACGAGGCCACGGCGCGCCTGCTCGTGCACGGCCTCGTCGTGCAGCGCCTCCAGGACGTAGGCGGCGTTCATCCGGCTGGTCGCGCGGGCGTCGGCGTGCAGGGGGAGCATTTCCGCGAGCGTCAGTCGCAGCACGTCACGGGGGTGCGGACGATCGCCGAGCTTTTCGAGCTCCCGGTGTATGCGCACCGAGGTCTGCTCGGATGCCAGATCCATGGCGAAGGAGAGCATGGCGGTCCGGGAGGCGAAGTAGTGCTGCAGTTGCCCGAGTGACATGCCCGCTTCCTGCGCCACCATGCGCATCGTCAGCTGTGTGACGCCGCGCTGCTCCACCACCCGCCACAGTGCGCGGGCGATCGCTTCGCGGCGTCCGTGGTGATCCACCTGTTTCGGCATCGCCGGTCCCTCCCTCGTACCCGGAACTGTTCCAATACGGTTGACATAATACATCTGACCCATAACCTGGGGTCCACGCGAGGGAAGGAATCGTCATGTCCGAACAGCCAAAGGTACGAACCACGGAAGGCGTGGTGCAGGGGCGCCGGCGGCAGGGGCACGCGGTGTTCCGCGGCATCCCTTACGCCCAGCCCCCGGTCGGAGCGCTCCGCTTCGCCGCGCCCGCGCCGCCGCACCGCTGGGAAGGGACGAGGCAGGCGGACGAGTTCGGCCCCGTGGTGCCGCTGTCCCTGCCGATCGACGTGCCCCCGCAGGGCACCGACTGGCTGACGCTCAACGTCGGCACCCCGGATCCCGGCGCGGCGGGACTGCCGGTGCTGGTCTGGATCCCTGTGGGCGGCTACCTCTCGGCGGCGTCGAGCGACCCGATGTACGACCCGGCAGCGCTGGCCGAGGCGGGAGTCGTCGTGGTGACCATCAACTGCCGCGTGGGCGCGGAGGGTTTCGCGTTCCTCGACGACGTGCCGCCCAACCGCGGATTCCTCGACCAGATCGCGGCGCTGGAGTGGGTGCAGCGCAACATCGCCGCCTTCGGCGGCGACCCCGGCCAGGTCACCGTGGGCGGGGTGTCCGCCGGGGCGGGCTCGGTCGCCGCCCTGCTGACGATGAAGTCCGCGCGCGGCCTGTTCCGGCGGGCCATCGCCCATTCGGTGCCGGGGCTGCACAGCACTCCCGCGCTGGCACGGCAGGTCACCGCCGCGTTCACGGACCGGCTCGGCGCGACGGCCCCCACCGCCGCAGCCCTGCGTGACATAGACCCATGGCACCTGGCCGCCGAGCTCACCTCTTTCAACGCCGGCCTCCACGCGCACCGGCAGAGCTGGGGACGCCTCACGGACACCGGCACCGCGCTGTGCCCCGTCGTCGACGGCGAGGTCCTCCAGGAAACACCCTGGCCCGCGCTGACCGGCGCGCGCGCGAGCGGGACCGAACTGCTCGTCGGCCACACCCGGGACGAATTCCGGTACTTCAGCGTCATGAGCGGACGGCACGGCACCTTCACCGAAGAGGACGCCCACGCAGCCCTGGAGCTGCACGCCCCGCAGCCGGACGGCGCGCGGGCCTACCGTGCCGCGTTCCCGCAGGCGGGCCCGGAGGAGCTGGTGGAGACGGTGTACTCCGACGCCCTGTTCCGCATGCCGTCACAGAAGCTGGCCGAGGCGAACGCGGCAGCCGGCGGCACCTCGTACCTGTTCGAACTGAGCTGGGTTGCTCCGGCCCTCGGCGGCATCCTGGGCGCCTGCCACAGCCTCGACGTGCCCCTGGCGTTCGGCACGCTGGACAGCCCCGTCGGCACCCAGCTCATCGGCGAGGAGCCCCCTTCCGAGGCCGTCGCGCTCTCCCGCGAACTCCAGGAGGCATGGGTCCGCTTCGTCACCACCGGCGACGCGGGCTGGTCCGCCCATCGGCCCGGCGGACACCTCACCCGCGTCCTGAACACCGAATCGAAGACTCTGCCCTATCCCGAAGAGGCATCCCGCCAGATCTGGGAAGGCCACTTCCCCGCCCCGTTCGATCTCTCGTAATTGTCTGGGTCGGCTCCTGAGCCCCATCTTGGAGAAGTAGCCAGAGGACGGCTGACCAGCAGTCACTCAGCCGCGCGGCCCGTTTCTGGTTCGCCGCGACACGCGAAGGCGGCAGCATGGCCGGGCCCGACTGTGCCGAGATCTTCCTGCATGACAACGGCACCGTGTCTGTCTTCGCACG
The DNA here is from genome assembly GCF_029369745.1 of Amycolatopsis sp. QT-25. Lineage (NCBI taxonomy): Bacteria > Bacillati > Actinomycetota > Actinomycetes > Pseudonocardiales > Pseudonocardiaceae > Amycolatopsis > Amycolatopsis sp. QT-25. The sequence goes on along the minus strand of NZ_CP120210.1, from coordinate 4,099,409 downwards.
CCGGACCTGATGTCGGTCATCAGGTGCACATCCAAGATCAGGAATCACACCGAACTTCGTTCAGTCCCGTAGTCGCGATCGACTGTCCTGGAAGGACGGGATTGAACGGCAGCTCCGGGGCCGGGTCACGCAAGCGGAGGTAGTCGGCGACGGTGCGGAGTTGGTGGGTGCGCAGACTCAGGCCGGTGCGGGTGAAAGGTGGTCTTCGGTCATCCCTTCATTGCCCGACACGCGCGGCGCTGGTCATGTCCGACGGCTCCGTCCAACACGGAGCTTGACCGCGTCGTGGCGCCGGTGCCCAGGCGGCAGTGATCGCCGCTTGGCGGATGCTGGGACAATCGCGTGATGGAGGACAAGTTGACCCGCTACTACCGAGGGCGGATGATCTTCGGCCCGTTCACGGCCGTGCATCCCGACGAACTCAAGGCGCTTGAAGACGAGATCGGTGGCCGGCTTCCGAGCGGATACCGAGCCTTCATCGAACTGGCCAACGGCGGCAGTCTGGAGTACGACATCCGTGTGCCTCCCGGCGAAGCGGGAGAGGTCATCGGCTTCACCGAGCTCCACCAGGTCGGAAGAGACCAGCACGGTGAGTACGGCTCTGGCACCGTCCTCGGCGAATACCGACGGCGAAATGACGGCCCGCTGGCTGAGCACGTTTCGATGGAGTGGATGCTCCCGATTGCTCGTAATGGCGGCAACGACACGTTGTTCCTCGATCTCAGCCCGGAGAACAGCGGGCGGCTGGTTGCCTTCGTACATGGGCTGCCGCAGTGGACAGGACTGACTGAACGTAATGTCCTGGCCACTGTTGCGGATACGTTCGATGCCTACTTCGACGTCCTCTTCATCGACGACGACACCGCCCAGATGAACTGGGAGGACGTGCGGGAAGCCGCTCCTGACGACGCGTGGCGACGCGTCGTCGAACGTTGGCTCGACGAGGGCATGCCCGGCTGGCGCACTCGCTCCTGGGCGAGAGCACAGTGATCTGGAAGCCAAACCGATGGCCTTGGTCATGCCCGGCTCCGTCCTGTGTGGAGCGTTATGACGTTGTCGATGTGGCTTCATGGGTGAGTTCGGTGATGACAGCGCAGAGGGTCTCTGGGCGAGTAGCTGAGCTTCGCGGGCTTCAAATTCCTGGATGAGGGCGCGGGCGTCGGCAAGCTTTGCTGTAGTGCCGTGATGCTGGGCGGGAGCGGGCCACCGCCGGCCTTGGCTCGGAGGTCTGCGATCAGGTCGGCGATCCGCTGACGAAGCGGCTGGGGCAGGGTCGTCCGGCGTGCGGGAATCAGTCGGGTTGCGTCGGTATCTTGAGTCACCATGAGGTATTTCGGCTCCGATGTCGTCACTGTCGCGGACGAGCTCGTCGACGCCTACGTCGACGTCTTCACCGCTCCGCCGTGGGAACACCGGGACCCGGAGGAGACCCGGTCGGCGTTCCGGGAGCGGCTGGAGGCAGATGCCCGGCGTCCCGGTTTCCGCGCCATCCTGGCCTTTTCCGACACCGGCGAGGTCGACGGTTTCGTTACCGGCTGGACCACCTCGGCTCCCTTTCGCGCCGATCGCGCCTACTCCAAGGTCACCGAGCGGCTCGGCATCGACCGGGTCGGTGAACTGCTGGTCGGAGCGTTCGAGATCGACGAACTCGGGGTGCGTTCCCGCGCCCGCGGGACCGGACTCGGACGGCGACTGCTGTCGAATCTCACCGCGACCGCACCCGGCGCTCGCGCCTGGCTGCTGACCTGGCATCAGGCCCACGACACGCTCGCCTTCTACCGCCGGATCGGATGGCGTGAACCCGAGCCCCGGCCAGGCAAGGAAACCGACATCGTCGTGTTCCTGTCGCCGGACTGACCCGGAGCCAAGCCTCGTGATCGCGAAGCTGACGTCGCTCCATGCAGTACTCCCGCCGCCCATGACCACCACGCCGGTTATGAAGCCGCGTCCCGCCCGGACGGACGCCCGCTGACTCCGTCCGGGCCGGACACACGTGCCGCGTGTCCGGCCCGGACGGAGGGGGCGCTTCAAGCTCGCGCATGAGCCTGAACGGCCCCTCGTGGACTTACCTGGCGGGCTGGTCGGTCAGGCCATCGGGGGCTGGTCGCGCCACCAGCGCTGGCCGGCTTCGGGCAGGGTGGAGATCGGGTCGTAGTAGGGGTAGCGACGCTGCAAGGCTTCAGGGTCTTCGTGCTCGATCCCGGTCCGGTAGTTCTTGGTCCAGTAGGAGATGCCGAGTTCACGGTCGTAGTCGGCGAGCTGGTGGACCCAGCGCTTCCGACGTAGGGCACGTCGCAGACGATCCGCGGGGTGGCGTAACCCGGCAGGTAGCCCATGATCGCGTGCTGGAGTTCCTGTGCTTCGTGCACGGAAACCCGCCAGTGCTCGGCGTTGGGGATCATGTCGCACAGAGCGAAGTTGAGCGTAGGCCGTCGCCTCGTGCCACCTTTACCTGCTGTGTTAGCTGTCGCAAACGTCCATAGTGGATCTCTGAAGAGATCCTGGGCCGCTTGCAAATGCATGAATTCGCCGTTCCTTGGTCTCGCTTCCATCTGGAGCCCGCTCAACGCGTTCCAAGGGTTCGTGGAGTCCATGTTGACAGTAAGCTCTACAAGTACTTCCCCGCTATCCCTGAACTAGGCTAAGTATGAGTTAGCTGATGAATGATGTTCGTGGCCAGTGAATACTCCCTATAGCGGGCCAGATAGGCCCCGCTGGTCGTCCTGGGTTCCCGTGGATGGCAGATATCTCCCCGGTAGATCGTCCAGATCGTCGTGCGGCGAGGCTGCGCGAGGTGATGAAACAGGGAGATTCTCAAGGCGTATGACCTCACGGCGAGTTACCGCGCTGCGGCAGACTTGTCGGGGTGTAGGGAGACAAGGCCTATGAGAGGTCGTCGCCGCGTGCGAGGTGGCCGAGGCTGGAGCAAGTACGGCAGCTTGGGTCGCGGCGGGCTTGCCGGTAGGCGCGCTGTCCGCTGCGGGGGAAGTGCAGGAAGGAGTGTTCGTCGTCATCGGTGTGGAGGTTGGTGACGGCGAGCATGAAGTGGTTCACGGCTTCGCCGGCGGCGAGGCTGTCGAGTGCGATCACGCTGGGTGCTGGGATGCGTTGCCGGACGGCTACGTGGATTCGGCCGATCTTCCGGCGACAGGTGCGGCGCGAGGGGAGCGGAGTGTTCGGCGATGTTCAAAGGCGGGACCTCATTTGCACGCCTTCGTCTGGTGTGCGCCGAACTTGGCCTGGGCGTTGGTGAATTGCCCGCCGTACCTCGATGACAGCTGCTGGATCAAGCCGGTGCACGAGAACGAGGTGTAGTCCAGGTAGGACTGTGCCGATTTGGCTGCCTGCGCGTTCCAGTCGACATCCAGGCTGTCCACCGCCTGGGTGGCGACGTTCTTCGGGTAGCTGTCGCCGTACTTCGAGGACAGCTGATCGATCAAGCCGTTTCGCGAGAAAGCGCTGTAGCCGAGATACGACTCCGCGGACCCACGGGCCTGCTCGACCTGGGGCGGGTACTGCGGAGCCACGCTGGCTGGACTGGACTCGACCTGGGGCGGTGACTGCGGAGCTTCGCTGGTCGGGCTGGACTGGACCAGTTGCCCATTGATGCATGACTGTCCGGTCTGCAGAGGAGGGCAGGACCCTTGCGGCGTGTAGCTGGGTGTCGAAGCAGGGGCGGGAGTCAAGCCGTCGACACCGAGATCGCCGGTGTCACGACCGGAACAGGCCGTGAGGGTGACCGCTGCCGCAGCCGCTGCGGCGAAGAGGGCGACGACCTTGATCACAAGGATCCTCCTTGACACGAGGTGATTCGTAGTCGTATGTGCTGTTCTGTGCGTTACGCCGGTCATGTCTGCCCTCGAGCCGCGGGCCGTGTCATGCCAACCGGGTAAGCCAGGGATGGACCAAGATCGGGTCGCTGGCGGAGAAAAGCTTGGCGGGGTCAGGCGTCATGACCCAGTTCCGTTACGTCGCGGTAGTGCTCGGTCAGGAGACGGGCGATGGTCCTGCCGGGGTGGACGATGAGTAGCTGTTCGTGGGTCGAGGCGGCGAGGACGAGAGGCCGGTCGGGTTCGATGCCGCGCATGTGGCGGGCCGCGGCGGGAAGGGTGACGGCTCCGCGGGCATCGGGGACGTGCCGGCCGGGCGGTGCGGCGGGGGGCACGGTCAGGCTGTGCAGCGTGTCCTGCGCCAGCGGGCGGTCTGGGTGCCAGCCTGCGCGCGGAGGACGCAGGCCGTGATGTTGTTGGGCCAGGGGATGGCCGCGATCGACGTCGTGCAGCAGGTCGGATATCACGACCAGCCACACCTGGCGCGCTCACTGACCCGGTTCACCGGACGCACGGCATCCCAGCTGAGGCAGGCCGGCGGCGAGGAGATGTTGTCGCTCCTGTACAAGACCGAGGTCGCGGTACGCCCCTAGATTTCGTGGTGACACCGGGAGCGCCCGGCACACCGACATCCTGGAGGGCATGTCATGGCAATCACGCAGATTTACGTCAATCTGCCGGTCACCGATTTGGAAGCGAGCACGAAGGTCTATCTGGCGTTGGGGGGAGCGGTCAATCCGGAGTTCAGCGGTGACACCTCTGTCCAGGTGGTGTTCGCTGACGCGATCGTGGTGCAGCTGATGACACGCGGGACCTTCGCGACGTTCACCAAGCGAACCACAGCGGATGGCCCGATCGAGGTGATCAACGCACTGGCCGCCGGGTCGCGCGAAGAAGTGGACCGCCTGGCCGACGCGGCGCTCGCCGCGGGTGCCACCGAGCCACGTGCAGCCCAGGACATGGGCTGGCTGTACAACCGGGCCGTCGACGACCCGGACGGACACTCCTGGGAGCTGCTGGCCTACAACGCGCACGCCCTGGGCGACGACACGCAGAATTGACCTCGGGAAGGGTGGGAACCACCCACCCACCGACCAGTCGTGCGGCAAAGGCCGTAGTCGGCCGGGTCGCGGCCAGTACGGTGTTGGTCCACGCTGGCGAAGATGACGCTGGCGCGGAGGTGGGTCCCGTATCGGGCTGGCGGTGGGGGATTCTCTCGCCCTTCGTGTCGAGTGTGGTCAGGCCGGGAGGGAGAAGCCCTCGGGTGGAGAGCCCTCGACGAACAGCATCTGCACTCGGGCTTTGCCGTCCCGTATCTGCCGGGCGCGGCGGTACTCGGGGGAGTCGTACCACTGCTGGACCCGATCCATGTCGGGGAACTCGATGACCAGGATCCGGGGTGAGTCCCAGGTGCCTTCCACGGGTTCGGGCGTGGGGCCCGCGATCAGGTAGCGGCCGCCGTGGCTGAGGATCGACTGCTGGGCCACGGGGGCGTAGGCCCAGCCCGCCTCCTCGTCAAGCACCTCGACGTTGACGATGACGTAAGCCGGCATGCGATCCTCAAATCTGGACACGGTGTGTACTAATGACACACGTAAGAGTATTGAAACGTTGTATCCTGTCAAGGTGAGTGAGATCGACAACGCCTCCGGTGCGGACAGGCCTACCCGCCGGGATCGGTTGAGGGCGGAGACCAGCCGGGAAATCATGGCGATCGCGCTGCGACAGATGGCCGACGCGGGGCCGGGAGCGATCTCGTTGCGCGGCATCGCCCGTGAGATGGGAATGACTGCGCGCGCCATATACAGCTACTTCCCCACCAGGGATGATTTGATCACCGCGCTGATCAGCGGAATCGGCGCGTCGCTTGCCGAGGCCTTGGAGAACGCCACCCAAGCCGTGCCCGACACCGACCCCGGCGGCAGGCTGGTGGCCTGGGGCCAGGGCCTACGGAAATGGGCGCTGGCTCACCCGGAGGGCTTCCGGCTCTTCTACGGGCACCCCGTTCCTGGCTACCAGCCGCCTGAGGACGGGCCGGTGGACCGAACCGCTCGCCGTGTGTGCCGCCAGCTGACCCAACTAGTGGCTGCCGCGTGGCTCAACGGGCGCAACGGCCAGGTGGATGAGAGTTCCTGGTCGGATCTGCACCCCGAGTACGTCGCGAAGATTCAGGAGGACCTTCCGGACGTCCCGCCCGCCGCGGCGGCGCTCGCGCTGCGCGTGTGGGGCCGGATGCACGGGTTGGTGGCCCTGGAGATCGACGGCCATATCCATCCCGTCGCGCGCAACCCCGGCGCACTGCACCACGCCGAGATGCTTGACCTGGTCAGGTCACTGGGCCCGGCCTGCTAAATCCTGCCCAAGACGACCGCCCGACAACCGGAGGCACGCCCACCGCGCGACCGGGTGGCGCGGCGGCTGATCTGTGCTCGTCCGCCGGCATCGTTGTTGGCCGCGTGAGTTCGAAGGTGGGCATGGAAGGATTCCTTTCTTACGAGCTGGCACGCCGACATCGGTGGCGCGTGATCCGGTCCCTATCGGTCCGGCCCGAGCTGTCTCGTGCGCATCCTGGCCGGGACGGGCTCGGGCCAGGCAGGCGAGCGCCTGGGCGGGCCACAGGCTGCTCGACGACTCGTCGCATCGCGCGAGCCCAGTCCCGGTGTGCAGCCAGGCGTTCGTGTGCAGGCCTCGGCCGGGAGTGGGCGTTTCCCGGTCCCACCATGATCCTGGATCTGCGGGCGGACGTGCTTCCCGAGACCAAGGAGTTCATCGCCGCCGTCCCGCATCGGCACTCCCACGTCTAACCCAGGTTTCGGCGGGCACGAGGCGGGCAACCGTAAACCATGCGGGTGATTATTCAGCCGTCGTACCGCACGAAAGAGGCGCGGCGGCATTGGGCACTGACGCTGGAGCGGCCGGTGCCCTTCCGGCGTCAGTGGTATGCCGAGGTGCTGAGCCCTGCGGAACGTGCCGAACTGGACGCCGAGCACCCGGACGGGCAAGCTCACTTCTGGGGCGCGACCGCACAGCACGACAGGAAAATGGACACGCTCGACGCAGGGGATTTCGTACTTCTCACGGGGCAGAAGCATGCGCGCGGGATCGGGACGGTCGGTTGCTTCCTGCGCAACGACGAACTCGCCCGTCGACTGTGGGTCCCGGATCCGGCCCGCTGTTTGTGGCGCAATGTCTACACCTTCCGCACCTTCTGCCCGGTCACGATCCCCTACGAGCGGGTGTGGGCGCTGCCGGGATTCACGACCGGCGACAACTTCATGGGTTTGCGCTTCCTGAACAAGGAGAAGAGCGTGACCATAGTCGCTGGGCTTGGCATCACCGAGCTACTCGCAGGTGAGAGCGGCCGCACCGAGAATGTACGCGGCCCGGCCGTTTGATCGTGCCACGCGCAACGTCTTGGTGACCGATGGCACCACGTTCCGGATGAACATACTTGCTCGTGAATCCCCTGGGTCGCGTCAATGGGGACGTCCTGACCTGCGAGAACAGCCTTCGTGACCCTTCACTGCCAGTCAGGTTCCGGCAGGGCGCTGACCTGCGGTTATCGAGAACCCGCTGGTCGGATGGTGCTTGGACTAGCGAGCGGTATGCCACGGTTGAGGGGGCGTCCGCGCCCCGTCAATGCCGGATCGACAAAGTCGCGTAGGGACGGAGCACGATGATCGTGAAGTGTCGGGTCGAGGAGGGCGGGCAGTGGCTCCAGCCCGCGTACGGGCTCGAGTACCTCGGACCCCCGAAGTTCCGGCTCATGAAGGGTGGGGTATACGAGGTCTATGCGGTGGGGCGATTCGGTCCACTCGCAGGGGTTACCCGTTCACGCCTGGTCAATCCACGAAATCGCGCCGAGCTCAACCGGCGGGGTAGCCGATGACCGGGGTGGCGCCGTCGCGGACGGCGACCAGCGCGCCGGGTGCGGGGAGGAGCGCGTGGCGGGTGAAGCCGGAGTTCAGGGCGCCGGCTGGGTCGGTGGACGGCGGCCAGTCGACGGGCAGGGTGGACGCCGGTGAGCCGTCGAGTTCCTGCCGGTGCACCACCACCGCGCCGCCGGGAAGGACGCACAGACGCAGATACGCCGTCGGCGTGGTGGCTTGCGCGCGCCGGTCCGGACAGGCGGCGAGGTCGACGGCCACCCCGCCGTCCAAGGTGGCCTCGGTGACCTTTCCGTCCGTGCTGCGTTCCGCGATGGCCACGGGGCCGAGGGTGATCCGCTTCGACGCCTTGGGGTCCATTGTGGATACGACGGCACCGTTGGCGGCGTCGAGTACGACGTCCGTGCCGGCGCCACTGGCCAGGCCGGCATAGCGCAGCGACAGGGAAACGGTGCCGCCGTCGAGGGCGGAGTGCAGGTAGTAGTCGGCCTTCTCGTCGGAAGGGCGTGTCACCGGCAACTTGTGTTCCCAGCGCGGCGTTCCGGTGCGTTCGTCGAGACCGAGCACGCTGAGCCGGTCCGGGCAGAGCAGCGGCGCGAGGACGACGTCACGGCCGCTCGCGGGCAGCGCGAAGGGGGAGACACAGCCCTGTGGCGCGGTCCACGTCCAGAGTTCTTTTCCGGTGCGGAGGTCGAGCGCGTTGACGCGGAAATTGTTGTCCCCCAGGTAAGTGATCGCGGGGAGTATGGTGTTGGTCGGGGCGAGGAGGTCGGCGCCGCTCGCCTCTTCGATCAGTGTCTCCTGGACCGGTGCTCCGGTGAACGCGTCGAGGACCGTGAGGTGGTCACGGCCGGAACCGCCGTAGACGGCCAGCAGCAGGAGCCTGTCCGGAGTGGGGACGAGCGCGCGGAGGCGGGCGCCCGGCCGGGCGTAAGTCCAGCGCACCGCGCCGGTCGGTCCGTCGAGCGCGGTGACGTCGCTGTCCACTCCGCCGATCACGACTCCGGCGCCCGCCACGACCGCGTCCCGCACCTCGGTGGGCGGGGTCCACTTCCACGGCCGGTTCGTGACCCGGTCGGCGATCGCGGGCGCCGCGACGGTCGCGGCCGTCACAGACCGCACCGCCTGCGCGGGCACGATCACGGCCGCGGTGACCGTCCCCACCGCGAGCGCCACCACCAAGGGGACGGCGAGCCACCACCGCAGCCGACGCGCATTACTCCTCGCCGTGAGTCCCGTCGCCACCAAGGTGACGACGGCGGCTACTGCGAGTACTCCCGTCGAGCTACCCGGTGTACCGCTGCCGATGTCGGTGCTCAGGCAGTAGATCGCCCAGCCCGCGGCGCCGGCGGCGAAGACCACCGAGGTGATCCGCGTTCCCCGGGCTTTCCCGAACGCCAGCAGGGCCGCGAGCACCGACGCCGCCGCGACGAGCGCCACCTCCAGATCCGGCCGGTCCGGGCGGACCGCGTCACCGGAGAGGAACACCGCCACCACCGCGCAGCCCGCGGCGAGTGCCGCGATCATCGCCCCCATTTTCGCTCCCCAGCATCAAGCCGCCCTTACCGGCTAATCCTGACACGGCAGGGATTTCCGCGGGGTCCGTCGAAATGACCACACGGCCAGGGCGCCGAGCGCGAGTGCGGCGCGGGCGCACGGGCCCCGCGAGTGACTGGGCCCGGATCCCGATGCGCATCAGCTGGCGGACCGGGCGTGGGCACTGGCTACTCGCCCGGCGTTCGATTGACGACCCGACCGAGACCGCTTACTACGTCTGCTACGGACCCCGCCGATCGACACTGCTGGATCTGGCCTGGATCGCCGGCACCCGCTGGCGGATCGAGGAATACTTCCGGCAAGCCAAAAACGAAGCCTGGCTCGACCACTACCAGGCCTGATCGTGGTGGGCTTGGTACGCCCACAGCACACTGTCAATGCTCGCCCACGCCTGGCTCGCCGCCAGCTCCCTTGCGATAAAAGGGGAATCGGCGTCGACGAGCCAGACATGATCGGATTCACGCTACCGAAGATACGACTCCTGCTCATCAAGCTGGTCCTGCGTGTCACCGACGCAGCCGAGCACGTCTGGTCCTGGTCACGCTTCCGCCGCCGACGACAACACCAAGCCCGCCTCAGTCACTACAAACGACGAGGCTACCCGAGTGCGTCCTGGGGCTGGTGGACGGTGTCGCTGGGATGGTTACAGTTTTGCGAGGGGGATGGTTTCGGCGATGCGGCGGTAGCCGGCGTTGTTGGGGTGCAGGCCGTCACCGCTGTCGTAGGCGGGGCGCAAGGTGCGGGGGTTGGCAGGGTCGGCCAGTGTCGTGTGGACGTCGGCCACGGCGTCGTAGCCGCCCGCGGTGCCCGCGGTGGTGCGCATCCAGCGGTTGAGTTCGGTGCGCATGGTTTCCTCGCCGCCGGCGCAGCCGCACGGCGGGAGGGTCGCGCCGATCGCGGTGAGTCCGCGGTCGCGGGCCCATCTGATTAGGTACCTGTGGCCGTCGATCAGCTGTTGTGTGGTGATCATCGGTGCGCCCTGCGCGCAGCCGGTCGTGCCGCCTTGGGTGCGGATGTCGTTGATGCCTTCGAGCACGATGACCGTGCGCACGCCGGGCTGGGTGGCCACGTTGCGCCGGAACCGGGCGATGGCCGATTCGCCGCCGCAGGGTGAGTCGCTGAGCACGCGGTTGGCGCTGATGCCGGCGTTGAGGACCGGGCGGGGGGTGTTGGTGCGCACGAGGCGTTCGGCGAGTTCGTCGGGGTAGCGGTTGTTCGCGTTGGGGGTGGAGCCGTAGCCGTCGGTGATGGAGTCGCCCAGTGCGACGATCCCGTCGGGTGGGTGTGCCCGGTCGCCTCGGACGTCCACGCGGGTGAGGAAGTACCAGGAGCCGGATCTGCCGGTGAAGGCGGTGCCGGTGGGGTCGACGCGGTGGTCGCCGTTGGCCAAGTAGCTGGTCGCGGTCGCCCGACTGTGGTAGGTCGCGCGGCCGGTGTGGCGGGCGAAGTACAGCGTCACGGTGAGCTGTTCCAGCGGTGTGGTGTGCAGCAGCAGCGGGTCGCTGTCCAGTTCCGTCCCGACCGGGATTTGGGCCCACTGCCTGCCGCCGAAGGTGAGGTGGCGCTGGGACCCGCGTTGCAGCGTGGCACCGGCTTCGGTGCGGGCGATGCTGGCGCCGGTGACCGGAAGCGGGGTGTCGCCGTAGAGGTTGGACAGGCGGATGCGCACGTGGGTGCCACCGACGCTGGTCCGGACGACTTGCCGCAGCGACTGGTCGGTGAAACCGCGTTGCGACCAACCGGGGACGTAAGGGTTGCGCGGCTGCTGAGCGGCCGCCCAGGAGCCTCTCCAATACACGTCCGCCGCCGGTCTGCTCATCGCGACGTCTCCGGTTCCGGAGGAGGGTGCGTCCGGCGTCGCGGCGGCCGGTGACACGGTGGCGGCCACCACGCCCGCCACCACCAAAACCGTGAACATTGCCTTCTTCGATCTCATGTCAACCGTGTCTCTTCTGTGCGTGGCCTTCCGGCCGGGTGGTCGTGGGAGGTCGTCCGCGTGATGGCCACCGGGGTGCGGGACCGCGGACACGGGCCTGTCAGTACGCCGCGGTCTCCTGCGGCCACATGTGCCACTCGTCCCAGACCCTGTGGGTACGTGACCGGTTCCACTCCCAGTTTTTCCTGCGGGTGTTGCTGCCGTCGCCGGCGACGGTGATCAGATACCGCCAGAGGTCGTGTTTGGTGGCACCCTCGCGGGTGAAGGGGAAGTTGAAGAAATGACCGTGCCAGCGGTTGGCCTTGACCAGCAGCCGGTGCAGGGCGCGCAGGGTGTTGTAGTTCCATTGGGGCTGGCCGTCGCGGGCCGACAGGCCGGCCACACCGTCGCCCTGGTCACCCCAGAACACCACGTGGGTGTGGTTCGGGTACTCGGCCCGGTGGGTGCGGAAGTACCACTCCAGGTCGGAGATGCCCATCGTGGTGCGCAGGAACGCGATCTGCTGCTCGGGAGTCTTGGCGGCGTCCCAGCCGACGGCCTGGTCCCACTGCCCGTTGAGGCTCTCCAGCCGGCACAGGCCGTTCTCCTGGCTGCGCATGTGCTTGTAGATCAGGGCGAAGTAACCGGTCTGCGCCCTGAGCTGGGTCAGCCACGCCTCGCCGCCGTTGTGGATGCCCTTGAAGTACGGCCCCATGCCCGCACCGGGCATCAACAGCGTGCGGGACCTGAGCCAGTTGTCGGTACGGCCGTTGATGCCGCGGGCGACGTAGAGGGCGCGCTCTCGCAGTTCGGCGCAGTTGTTGAGATTGGTCTCGATCGCGGCCACGCCGTGCAGCGCGCCGGCGATGCCTTCCTGCCGGGCACGATTGATCAATCTGCTCATGTCGTCGATGAACTCGTCCGCACCGGCCTCGGTGAAGGGCCGCTCGTAGCTGATGATGACACCGCTGCGCTGGAACCACTGCCGCTTGAACAGGTAGGTCTTGATCCCCTGGCGGTGCAGTTCCCGCAGCAGCTTGATGACCTCGTCGTCGCGCTGCTGCCTGGTGGTGCCGTCGGGCAGGTCGCCCATGTTCGCCACCCGCAGCGCCACCGTGTCGAGGTTGTTGTTGGCCAGCGAGAACGCCGCCGTGGCGTAGGGCAGGCCGCGGGTGTCGAACCGGGCCGTCAGCGTCGGGTTGGGGGGCGGTGTGAGTTGCGCCCCGCGCCACTTCAGACCCCGGATGGCGTCCGGACTCTGCGCGAGGAAGGCCCGCTCCGGCCCCTCGGCGGCCGGGAGGTTCGGGCCGGTGGCTGCCTCGGACCGTGCCACGTAGCCCGAGGCAGCCCCGGCAGCACCCGCCACGGCGGCCGCGGCGGTGAATCGGAGGAGGTTACGGCGTGTCGTCTCGCTCATGACAGCCTTTCTCGTGGAGGAGGTAAATGGTCGGACCCCGTGCAGGATGGTGTGGAAACGGCATCACCGTGAGCGGCCATGTCCGGGTATTTCGGCAAGGACGTCACCGCGAAAAGGCCCGAGAGGATTGAGCGCGCGGAAACGAATCCCGGCATGCGGAGAGCGACCGGAGATTATCGACGATAAGCCGATGGGAACGACGAGCGAAAACCCACGCCATGCGTTCCAATCCAGGTCATCACACTCCCTCGGCAGTGGTCATCTGTCCGAGTCAGGCTGACCATGAGTTGGCGAGTAGTAGTCGTTCGCGGCCCTTCCAGTGACGCAGTACCCATTATTGGGCAACTTGCCCGACACCGTCAGGTATTTCACAGGACACTTTAGAGAAGCTTCTTGAATACTCTCGGTGTGGGCATTGGTCCGGTGTAACGCACGGTGTGCGCCATTCGTATGGAGGACGGCCTGAGGCGCTCTTGTGTGAACCCGGCTGTCGGGATGTCCGAATCTGACTGTCCGCTCGGGACACCACGCTGAAAGGGTGCGCCGATGTGACCGGCACCATAAGCGGGTGAATGTGGTCGCCACGCCAACGTGACGCCCGCGTGGGCCACGCGGAACCGTGCTGGCGATTCGCGGGCTCGTACCACCTGGTGACAAATACCGTTCACAGGTGACAACTAGCGATCACCGTCACATCAACGCGTTCGCTCCCTACCGAGTCGAACTCGAACACGCCATCGACCACGGAACCTTCAAGTTCCCGAAGTGACAGATAGCGTGATCAGGTGACAGATAGCGTGGTCCGTCACAGTCGGGGACTCGACTTTCGAACTGGCACGATCGGCGACGAGGCCGTACAGATGTTCGAGTGTTTGTCGCTGGCTTCCCCCCGATGTCCCCCCGTCGCCGTTCAGCGGCACCGGCAACAGGCCGACGTGCCCGGCCCGCTCAGGCCGGCGCGGGGTCTATCTCGTGATCGGTGTTTCCGGCGTTGTTGATCAGTAGGTTTCGGCTCCCGGCCAGCGGTCACCGAATGTGATGGCGAAGGCGTTCAGCACGGGCTTCCAGCGCATCGTCCATCGGGTGCGGCCTGCCCCGGTCGGGTCCAGGCTGCGGGTCACAAGGTACAGGCATTTCATCGCGGCTTGCTCGGTCGGGAAGTGTCCTCGCGCGCGAATCGCCCGCCGGTAGCGGGCATTCAACGATTCGATCGCGTTGGTGGAGCAGATCATGCGCCTGATCTCGACGTCGTAGTCGAGGAACGGCACGAACTCGTCCCAGGCGTTACGCCACAGGCGAATCACCGCTGAATGCTTTGTGCCCCATTTCTCTTCGAATTCGTCGAGCGCGGCTATTGCGGCATCCGGGCTGGGTGCGGTGTAGATGGGTTTGATGTCGCGTTTCACCGCGTCCCAGTCCCGGCGGGACACGAGCCGGAAGGTGTTGCGGATCAAGTGGACGATGCAGGTCTGCACAATGGTCTGCGGCCAGACGTTCGCCACGACGTCGGGCAGGCCTTTGAGGCCGTCGCAAACGAGGAAGAACACGTCCCGGACGCCGCGGTTCTTCAGATCGATCAGCACGCTCATCCAGAACTTCGCGCCCTCGCCGCCGATGCCCATCCACAGGCCCAGGACGTCCTTGCGGCCATCCACGGTGACGCCGATAGCGGCGTAGACAGGCCGGTTGGCGACCTGCCCGTCGCGGACCTTGACGTGGATCGCGTCGATGAACACGGCCACGTACACCGGATCGAGCGGGCGGCTGGCCCAGTCGTTCATTTCGGCGACGACCTTGTCAGTGATCCGCGAGACCGTTTCCTTGCTGATCGAGGATCCGTAGATCTCGGCAAAATGTGCCGAGATCTCCCCGGTCGTCATTCCCTTCGCATACAACGACAACACGATCTCATCCACCTCGGTAAGACGGCGTTGCCGCTTCTTCACGATCTGCGGCTCGAACGTGCTCTCCCGATCCCGTGGCACGTTGATGCCGACCTCGCCCGCAGCATCCGACACCACCGTTTTCGGCCGGGAGCCGTTGCGCACGTTCGTCGACTCACGATCCGGGTCGGCCTGGTTCTTCTCATGCCCGAGATGCTCGGTCATCTCCTCGTTCAATGCGGTTTCCAGCACATTCTTGGTGAACAGCTTCAGCAGGCCATCCGGGCCGGTCAACGCCAGCCCCCGCGCCTTCGCCTCGGCCACCATCGCCGCCGCGGCGGCCTGCTCCGGCGACAGCTCCCGCGCCGGCTTGGACTCACTCCTGCGTGGACTCACAAGGTCCGATGTCATCACTCACAGTGCCCATCCCGTCGGACCTCAGCCCGGCGTGTCGGGCCGGAAACACCGATCCTGGAACAGTCCCCCGGCGCGGCGGATCTGACAGGCGCTGGAGGTTCAGGCGGTGGGGATGGGTGCGCCGCTACGGCAGGAGAACGGATTGAAGCCGTCCGGGTCGTCTTCTTCGGCATTGGCGGTGCCGCGTGTGGCGTCGAGGTCGACTTGGTCGAGCGGCTGGAGTGAGCGGTGGATGAAGAACTGTCCGCGCAGCGGTTTGCCGTTGGCGTTGGCGCGGGGGCTGCCGTGACGGATCGCTTCGTCGAACTCGACAAGGTCGGCCCACGCGCGGGGATCGGTGTCCCGGATGAACCGAAGCCGTGAGTTTCCCGAGTAGGGGCGAGTTACTGCGAATATCCGGCAACGGTCCTGAGTCGAGGGTGTCGATCTATCTGGGGCTCCGTCCGTCGATGGCTACCCGGTAGCCTTCCGCAGCATGTCGTCGACATTTGATCTCGTTGGGGAAGTGGCGCGGGGTGTTCGGGATCGGGCTGGGGCTTGGCGGTTCATCCAGGGCTTCGCAGCGCACTGGATGTCGCCGTTGGGGCAGGATGATGGGTGCGGTGAGGCAGAGCTGACGGCGGCCGAGGATCGGTTGGGGTTGCGTCTTCCGGCTGCGTTGCGCGAGGCGTATGGGTTGTTCGGCCGGCGCGCGGATCTCACCAGTAACCAGGACGAGCTGTTCAGTCCGGACGAACTCGACGTGGATGAGGCCGGAGAGGTGTTGGTCTTCCGGGTGGAGAACCAGGGCGCCGCGTCTTGGGGTGTGCCGCTGGCTGATCTGGACGCGGCGGATCCGCCGGTAGTGATGCGGCCGGACTTGGAGGACAAGCAGGCTGAGTCGTGGGATGCATGGCTTGATCGGTTCTCGCTGGCGTGTGTCGAGGTGGTGCTATCGGAGTCATTGTTCAGCGATGATGAGCTCGGTGGCCACCGAGAGCTGACCGAGCAGGATGTCGCGTTGCTGGAGCAGCTGTATGCCCGGCTGCCGATGCCGGAATATCCAGCGTCCCAGACTGGTCCCGGGATTCGCTGGTTCGCTGGTCCCGATCTGGTGTTGCGTGAGGACGGTCGGCAGGTGCTGTGGGTGCGAGGTCGTACCGCGGAGTCGTTTGAGGAGGTCTTGCACGCCCTGCCGGGTGAGTGGGAGCTGCTCTGACCGGATAGGCACCAACGTGTTGACGTTGCGCCCTCGCCCCTACGAGGGAAACGCTGATTTGGAAGAAGGCCCTACATGTCGACGTCCCAGGAGGAGACCGCGGCAAACCGGCTCCGGCGGACGAAAGCGGATACAGGCTGCGCCTCGGCAGGGCAGGCGGTCATGACCGCCTGCCCTGCCGAGGCGCAGCAGCAGAAGGAGTCCGCTAGGCCTGACTTTGTGGGCGATGCGCAGGCGACTGGACGTACCCGATACGAAGACGCCGTCGGGCGACAGAACCGACGCAGCCCGTCTTTCATCGGGAAGTCAAGGCTGAGCATGTAGCCAAAGGTTCGGCCACCGCGGCGGCGCCGTGCGGCAGGGAGAACTGGTACTGCGGAACCCGGCGCGGTTATAAGCCCCGTCCGCTCACCGAGGATGTCCAGAGGACAGTGCACGGTCGGCGTTAGGTGGATTTCGCCACGGCCTCGTTGTCTCTTGCTTCAGTTCCGTCGGGTCCCGGGCGTGGTGCGCGGTGCATGCTCCGCATGGCGGGCAACATTACTGGCACTACGGTGGCAACCAAGAAGATCGCCGCGAAGATGAAGAGGGCGTTGCGCAGGTCGATGACTTCGACGAGGCTGCCCGCCAGGAGCGGGCCGATCGGAGTGCCGATCCAGGCACTGGCCTTGAGGGCGCCGAGTGTGCGGGCGCGCAGCTGTGGCGGGATGCGCTCGTAGAGCACAGCGTTGAGGATCGGATTGAGTCCTCCAGTACCGAGCCCGGCGACGAACGCGACAGTCAGCGCAAGTGGCAGTGCGCTGGTCAGGGCGAGAACAAGCGACAAGGGAGCACCGGCGACGAGCACCCCGATGGTGAAGACCACCCGTCTGGGCAACTTCGGTCCCAACCAGGCGGCTATGAGTGCGCCGATGATGGCTCCGGCACCGAGTACGCCGGCGACAAGGCCGAGTGCCTCGGGTTGGTGCAGACGCTCGCGGACCCATACCGCACGAGTACTGCGTTGATGCCCTGGTCGAGCAGGTTGGTCACCGCGATCATGGCCACCAGCACGAGCATCAACCGGTTGGTACGGATGAACCGTACGCCCTCGCCGAGGTCCGCCAGGTACTGACGTGTGCTCAGTCGCCGTTCAACCCGCTGCGGCTCGGCGGCTGCCGGGACGAGCAGGGCAACGAGTGCGGCGGCGAGGGCGAAGGTGATGCCGTCGACGAGCACGACCGTGGGAGCTCCAAGCAGCGACACCAAGACCCCGGTCGCGGAGGCTCCCACGAACAGCCCGGTCTGGTTCGCGCTGCCGTGCAACCCAGCGGCGCGTTCCAGCGGCACCGCCCCCAGATTTGCCGTGCCGGGCACCAGGACCTGGCCCGCGCAGTCGGCTAGGCCCCGAACCGCGCCGGCGGCGGCCGCCAGGCAAGCGAGTACACCCAGCGAGAGTAGGTCGACGGCGTAGAGGGCTGGAATGGCGCACACCGCAACCGCTGCCGCGGTGTTGCCCCAAACGTAGATCCGACGGGCACCAATTCGGTCGATCAGCGGTCCACCGAGCGCCTGCATCGCGACATACGGTGCCATCTCAGCGAAGGCAATAAGCCCATGCGGGTGGCGCTGCCGGTTGAGGTGAGCACCCGCCAGGGGATCGCCAAGGCCGACATCGATGTGCCGAGCACTGAGACGAATTGGGCGATTAATAGGCCGGTAAACGGCCGCCGTGACAGGTTCTCCGTCATGACATTACCACGTTGAGCGACTCCATTCCGGCTCCATTGCAGACCTTGTGCGACAGACGGTCGAGGGTATCGAAGTACGATGTCAGCTCGGCTCTGCACCATCCGGGTCGGTTTCCGCGATGTCGATGGTCATGACCGACGGCGCACGTCCCACGCCCAGCAGCACCTCGGGGAGACGGCTTCGGGAGCTGACGCCGGCCGCGATGTGGACCATGGCCGTCGTGATCACGATCCTTACCGCGGGCGCCGCGGCGAGGCATTCGTAGAAACCCGGGGCGTCGGACATCGAGGAGTTGGCACAGCCGGGCGATGCCGAAGGCGGCGCGGTCTTCGAAGATGAACCTGTAGCTGTTCTCCAGGGGCCGCGATGATGAAGTTCATGACCGACGAACTGCGGTCTGCCGCCGAGTCGGCGTCGGTGTGGCGATGGACCAGTCGACCGTGTCAAACTGGGTGCGAAGACCCAGGCGCTCTCTAACTGTACCGGCCTGCCGCTTGCCGTCAGCACCCACAACGGCGGTGTGCTCAAAGCGTCGAGGATTTCCACTGGCCGGGCTGACTTGTTCGCAGGTGCCGCGGGTTGCGGCCGTACAGAGTCTTTCGTTCCAATTCCAAGGTCCTTTCGGGCCGAGTTCCTCTCAATCGACTGCAGTCGGCGGATGTCGTCCTTATACAGGGGATGGCTCGGTCAGGGGGTGACTTCGTGGCGGGGTGGTGCGCCGGTAAGCCGGTGTGGTGAGCTGGGGAGCGTAAAATGGGGAGGGATTCACGATGATGTTGAGAGCCCTTGCATTCAGGGCGCGGCCGAACGTACCCGGAGAAGAGCGCGATGGGGAGCGTGCCACGGCCGTGAGGCGAGCGCCCGGCCGTGGCACTGACGACGCGACCGACTGGGTGGTCGGGACCGGACACCAGACCGCAACCCTCCTCGGCCCTCGATGACTTCGTCGCATCGCCGCTGATCGGCCGCAGACGATACCGACTTGGAAGTGAGCAGGATTTCTCGTGAGCAATCCGTTGATCGCGCCGGTGCAGGACTCGACGACGGCGGTGTCCGGTATTCCGTTGCTGGAGAGCGCGACAGGGCTGAAGTCGGCGATCGAGAGCAAGGACTGGGCCGGGGTCGCGATGGGCGCGGTGGGGACCGCGCTAGATGCCCTGACGATGGCGATGGACCCGGTCGGCGCGGTCTTCGCGGCCGGGGTCGGCTGGTTGATCGAGCATGTCGGGCCGTTGAAGGAGGCGCTGAACGCGCTGACGGGGAACGCGGACGAGATCGCGGCGCAGTCGGAGACCTGGACGAACGTCGCCAAGGAACTGGAGAGCGTCTCGGCGGAGCTGGTAAATCTGGTCGAAAAGGATCTGCAGAACTGGCGCGGCGACTCGGCGGACGCGTACCGCAAGCAGGCCGGGAACACCGCGACTCTGATGACCAGCGCGCAGAAGGGTTGCGAGGGCGCGGCCAGCGGAGTGAAGACCGCGGGCGAGGTGGTGGCCGCGGTTCGCACACTCGTCCGCGACATCATCGCCGAGTTGGTCGGGCATCTGATCTCGTGGGCGCTGCAGGTGGTGTTCACGCTCGGCATCGGGATGACCTGGGTGGTGCCGCAGGTGGTGGCTGCGGTGGCTAAGACGGCGTCGAAGATCGCGAGCGTCACCACGAAGCTGGTGAAGGCGCTCAAGGCGTTGGTGCCGCTGCTGAAGAAGGCCGGGACGCTCTTCGAGGACGCAGGGAAGGCGCTGAAGGGCATCAAGGGTGGCAAGCCCAAGGCCGCACCCAAACCGAAGGACATCAACCCTCCGAAGGGGTCGCCGGGCAAGGATGGCAACTCGTCCGGGGACTCGACCACGACCTCGAGTGCGGATTCGGGATCGACGAACACCGCTGCGACCGGCGGCAACAGCGGCGGTTCGCGGCCGCACGGCGAGACGGAGCCGGGCGGCACGCACGGCGGCAAAGACGGGCCAGGCGAGGCACCGCCACCGGGTCGTGGCCCTTCCGGCGGGAACGACTCGACGTCCACTTCGGGTGCGGGACCGGGTGTTCGGGGTAACAGCCGCGGTCCGCGGCAGGACGGGGTACCGGACAAGAACAAGAACACCTGCGGTGATCCGATCGACGTGGCCAGCGGTGACGTGGTGCTCGCGCAGACCGATGTCGAGCTTGCCGGAGCGCTGACGCTGGTGCTGCGCCGCGTGCACCTGTCCTCCTACCGGGCGGGCTGGTCGTTCGGCCCGAACTGGGCGTCCACTGTGGACCAACGGCTGGAAGTCGACGAGGAAGGGGTGTCTTTCGCCGGCGATGACGGCACGCTCCTGTGCTACCCGCATCCGATGCCGCAGTCCTTGCCGCAAGCAGGACCACGGCGGCCGCTTGCGTTGACCGGCGAGGGCTACACGGTCACCCTGCCGGAGCAGGGCCGGACGCTGCATTTCGGCGGCGGTACCGGAGTGTTGCCCTTACACGCCATCACCGACCGCAACGGGCACCGCATCGAGTTCGTCCGTGACGAAGCCGGGGCGCCGACCGAGATCCGGCACAGCGGGGGCTATCGCATCCGGGTCGAGGCCGCGGACGGGATGATCCGCGCGCTGTACTTGTGTGGCGCCGACGATGGTGCTGACCTGCTGTTGCTGCGCTATGGCTACGAGCGCGACCGGCTCACCGAGGTCACCAATGCCTCCGGGGCGCCGCTGCGGTTCAGCTACGACGGCGCAGGCCGGATGACCGGCTGGACCGACCGCAACGGTTCCTGGTACCGCTACGGCTACGACCCCGAGGGGCGGGTGGTGCGGGCTGAGGGTTCCGGTGGGTTCCTCAGCGGCACCATGGCGTACGAGGACAAGGTGCGGCGGTGGACCAACTCGCTGGGGCAGCAGACCGTCTACCACCTCAACGAACTGGGCCAGACCGTGCGTGAGGTCGACCCGGCCGGGCACGAGGTCCGTTCGGAATGGGACGCCTTCGACCGGCTGCTCACCCGTACCGATCCGCTGGGCCGGACGGTGCGGTACGAGCACGACGAGTTCGGGAATGTGGTGGCGGTGACTCGGCCGGATGGCGCGCAGACCCGGTTGGAGCACAACGGTCTCGGGCTGCCGGTGGCGGTGGTCGCGGTGGACGGGACGGTCTCACGGCAGGAATACGACGAGCGCGGCAACCTCACCCGCGCGATCGACGCGGCGGGCCGCGCGAGCAGCTATGGCTACGACGAGCAGGGGAACCTCTCGACGATCACCGACCCTCTCGGCGGCGTGCGCACTATCCTGAGCAACGACGCCGGACTGCCGGTGTCGGTCACCGATCCCTCGGGCGCGGTCACCCGGTACGAGCGGGACGGTTTCGGGCGGGTCTGCGCGGTGGTGGATCCGGCCGGGGCAACCACACGGTTCGGGTGGACCGTAGACGGCCTGCCTGCCTGGGAGACTGCGCCGGACGGGACCACGCAACGGTGGATCTACGACGGCGAAGGGAACCTGCGTACCCACGTCGACACCCTCGGCCAGACCCATCGCACCGAGGTCACTTATGCCGACCTGCCCTCCGCCGAGACCCGTCCCGACGGCACCCGCATGGAGTACGGCTACGACACCGAACTCCGGTTGACCAGCGTCACCAACCAGCAAGGCCTGGTGTGGCGCTACGAGTACGACGCAGCGGGCGATCTGGTGCGGGAGACCGATTTCAACGGCCGGGTGCTGAATTACCGGCACGACGCGGCCGGGCAGCTGGTCGAACGCGTCAACGGTGCGGGGGAGACTGCGCAGTTCCGCTACGACGTCCTCGGGCGCGTCGTGGAACGCCGCAACGGCGCGGCGGTCACCACGTTCGTCTACGACGCGGTGGGCCGCGTGGTCGAAGCAACGAACCCGCACGCGCGCGTCACCTTCAGCCGGGATCCGGACGGACGCGTGCTCACCGAGACCATCAACGGCCGCACCGTCGCCTCGGTCTACGATCCACTCGGTCGGCTTGTCCGCCGCCGCACGCCGTCCGGAGCCGAGAGCGGGTGGGACTACGACGCGGGCCCCCGGCCCGTTTCGCTATACACCGCCGGGCGCACGGTGCGCTTCGACTACGACAGCGCAGGCAACGAAACCCGGCGGGAATGGGGTAGCCAGGCGGTACTCGCCCAGTCCTGGGACGCCAACCACCGGCTGCGGACGCAGTCACTCACCGACGCCACGGGAACCCAGACACAGCAACGTTCCTACCGGTACCGCGAAGACGGTTTCCTGGCAGCCATGGACGATCGGCTCACCGGTCCACGCCGGTTCGACCTCGATCGCGTGGGCCGGGTCGTGGCCGTCACCGGCCCGGGCTGGAGCGAACGATATGCCTACGACGCCGCGGGAAACGTCGCGCACGCGTCGTGGCCCACCTCTCCCGAGCCGGCCGTCGAGGACTTCGGCGAGCGGGAATACCGTGGCACCCTGATCCGCCGGGCCGGCAACGTCCGCTACGAGCACGACGCGCAGGGGCGGGTGGTGCTGCGGCAACGGAAGCGATTGTCTCGCCGCCCCGACACCTGGCGCTACTTCTGGAACTACGACGACTGCCTTTCCGAGGTGCTCACTCCGGACGGCACCCGCTGGCGATACCACTACGACGCGCTCGGCCGCCGGATCGCCAAGCAGCGGCTCACTCCCGACGGCTCCGAGGTGCTGGAGCAGATCGAGTTCGCGTGGGACGGGCTCGTGCTGGCCGAACAGGCGCACACGTACGGCGTGCCGAACGGCGCCGGTCCGGGGGAAGCCCGCGTCACGGTGTGGAACTACGAACCGGGCACCGGCCGTCCGCTGACCCAGACCGACCGATCACCACTGCGCCACGCGCCGCAGCAATGGATTGACGAACGGTTCTATTCGATCATCACCGATCTGGTGGGCACTCCGACCGAGCTGGTGGACGACCGGGGTGACGTGGCCTGGTTCCACCGCACGACCCTGTGGGGTGGAACAGCGTTGAGCCGGGGCGGCGCGGGAACCGGCACCCCGTTGCGTTTCCCCGGCCAGTACCACGACCCGGAAACCGGCTTCAACTACAACGTTCTGCGCCACTACGATCCCGCTTCCGCCCGATACAGCAGTGCCGATCCGATCGGCCTGCGAGGGGGAGCCAACCCCCACCAGTACGTGCCCAACCCGCACACCTGGCTGGATCCGCTCGGGCTCACCCCGTGCCAGGAACAGCTCGCGGCCGATCTCGGCGACCGGGCCTCGTACTACCATCGCATTCTCAACTCGCGAACCGGGGAATACAATACGGTGTCCGTGATCAGGGTGCGGGACGGTCAAGGCAATGAGTTCAATGTCGTCACGCAGAACGGCGGGGATGACTTCACCAGAGCGCAGCGAGGGGCTGCTCAGCCCGGCGATTTGCTGGTTCGCGTACCTGGTGGAGTCGATCGGCATGCCGAGATGAACGGAATGGCCGTCATCCGGAATCAGGGATGGACACCGATAGCCGGCGGCGCGAGCCGGCCTGTGTGTACGCCCTGCGGCACGACATTGTGGAACCAGCATGGTGCTCAGGTGGTCGGGCCCGAGCACCTGGGCGAGGGGACCGGGCAGACCGGTTTCATCTTCCCTCTGCCCGCGAATCCCACGTGACGAATGAGGGGCCAATCGACAGCTCGGGTACTGACGGGAATGGGCGACGTCCAGCCCGAAGGTTGTCCCGTAATGATCGAAGTATTGGTGGGCGTCGATGACGGTGGTGGGGCCGGCCGGTCAGGCCGTCATGGTCAGGTTGCGTATGTGGGCGACGCCGTGTGGCGTGGTGGACGCCGTCGCGTGTGCGGCGGCAGTCGCGCAGGATGTTCCGGGACTTCGTGTGCGGCAGGGCGTGCTCGACACGGGCGCGGACGCTTCTGTGGAGGGTGTTGACGTTTTCTTTCCCTTGCGGCACAGGGGGTTCTCCTTCGCGGGGTTTGCGGTAGGCCTGATACCAGCACGCGAGGCGTCGACGCGCGTGCCAGCAGGGCGGTCCCGGGAACCCGCAGCTGCTGCTTCGGAGTCCAAAACCTGCTCGATCAGCCTGCGGTGTTGTGGGCGGGACGCCAGTCATCGACGACGTCGCCGATGTGCCATCTGGATTCGCACGCGGTCACGGTCACGCTGGTGTCGAACGGCCGCGTCGCGAGGTGACCCGGTGTCCGCAGATCGAGAGACATACCAGCAGCGAGGTGCTCGCGGCCAGCACCAGCAGGTGCCTGGGCTCGACCAGGTCGCCGACGAGCGCGCTCAGCGCGGCACCAAGTGCCATGCCCAGTTCCGGGATGAGCATGGCTGCCGCCGAGGCCCGCGCGATCGTGTGGATCGGCACGACGGCGGGTATCGCGGTCATCAGGGCGGCGATGTAGAGAACCCCCGCGAAGCTACCGATCCCCTCGTACCAGGCGAGACCGAGCACCGCCGACCAGCCCGGCCGGGACAGCGGCAACGCCCACAGCGACGCGGCCATGAGCAGCAGGGCGAGCAGTGCGACGTGCGTGGTCGGCATCCGGCGGGCGAGCACTCCGACCGCCGCGCCACCCGCGATTCCGCCGGCTGCGCCGGCCGCCAGCAGCCACGCGTAGGTGCCCGGCGCGAGACCGAGGTCGCGGGTGGCGAAAATCGGCAGGACCGCGCCCACCACACCGTTCAACGCGGTCACCAGGAGTGCCCCGACGGCGATCGGCGCCAAGGGTTTGTGCAGCACGACCAGGAATCCGCGCGCGACGCCGATGAACCCGGCATCCGCGTCGCCCTCGACGAGTGGGCGCACCGGCTCTCGTCCGCGTAGCAGCAATGCTGACGCCAGGTAGGTCGCCGCGTCGACCAACAGCACGACGGGTGCCGTCAGCACCTGCAGCAACAACCCCGCCAAGCCCGGACCGGCGACCTGGGTCGCGCTGGTCACGGTGCCGATCAGGCCGTTGGCGCGGGCTAACGAGTCCCGGTCGACCAGGTCGACCACAACCGGCACTGCATACGCGGTGAAACACCCGGTGAGCGCGGATGTCACGGCGGTCAGTGCGACGAGGGACCACATGGTGAGGTGTCCCGTCCACCACACCACCGGGACAAGCCCGACGGAGGCGAAGCGGCCCAACTCCAGCAGTCGCAGCATGGTGACACGCCGAGTGGACCGTTCCGCGGCGACCGCCGCTAGCAGCCGGGCGGCGGGCCGGACGCTGTAGGTGACGACCAGCAGTACACCCAGTTGGCTCGTCGTCGCGCCGAGCACCACGGCCGCGAGCAGCGGCACGACCACGGCGCTCACCGCGGTGCCGAGCGCGGACTGCCCGCGCACGGCCAGGTAGCGGCGGAAGACCGGGTCGTGCCGCAGCGCGCTTACTCCCGCTGGGAGTACCATTGCCCGCCCTTGCCGTCGTTCAGGGAGGTCATCCTGATGCGGGCGGCTTCCAGCAGGCCCAGCACCTCCCACCGCACCGCACCTGAAACGATCATCCGGATGTCCGCGCCGGTCGGGGTCAGGCACTCCAGGACTATCACGGCCTTCACAGCCCGCCAGTCGTCGGGCAGGCCGGGCACGGTCAAGCCGAAGACGTGTTCGTCCGGCGGGTGGTCCACGGTAGCGCCCCATTCCCCGGCGGCGAGCGCCGGTGCTCCGATCCGTCGTCAGCCGTTGCGCAGTATCAGGCACTGGTCGACGGTGAGGGCGCAGCAGTCGCCGTCGATGTCCTCGTCGTTCACTCCGTCAGGGTGCGGTGAGCCGTCGTCGCGGGGTTCGCCGAGGTCGATCGGTTCGTCATCGACGTCGGTCGTCACGAGTCCGCCGGACGCGATCAGGTCAAGGTGGACCTCGCAGTAGTAATCGATGATCTTGATGTCCTGGTTGTGCTGTCCGAACCCGATGTGCACGCCGGGCAACCGCTCGTTGATATGCGAGTTCAGCGGGGTGAGTGCGGTGACGCCGGCGTTGGTGCCGAACCCGAGTTCGCCGACGCGTCGGGCATGTGGCAGATCCCAGCACAGCTCGAGCAGCCGGCGCACGTCCGGGTCGGCGCAGATGAAGTCCGCAGCGGTGCTGTCCACGATCTCCACGGTGACCGGGTGATCGCGCAGACGGGCGTCGAGGCGGGTGAAGACGTTGACGTTGAACGCGGCGTCCGCGACCAGGGTGCCGTTGATACGCGCCGGGAAGGTCGCCACCTCGCCGGGCGGCAGGATGAGGAAACCGCTACCGCCCTTTATTCCGCGGTTGCTCGTCCACTGGTAGCGGTCGTGGTCGAACTCGACGCTCAGGTCCGAGCCGCTCGGTGTGGTGATGCGGGCCGCGCCCGCGGTGCGGAGCCGGCGCAGGAGTGCGGCGTTGTAGGCGGAAAGGGTCTCCGGTGGCAGCAACATGGTCTGCGAGAAGAATTCGGCGCTGCCGCTGATGATCCGCACGACCTTGCAGCGGTCCGCGCCATGGGCGGTGGTCAGGTCCCGGAACACGTCGAAGTGAGACATGCTGTCCCGTTCGACGGTCAACACCACCATTCGACCCGGAAGCGAGCCGGGCAGGGGGAGGGCTGTCGCGAGCCGGGTGGCCAGTCCGGGATCGGTCATCGCGGCCATGCCGACCGCGGTTGTGCTGATTGCTCGCCGCTTCGCGGCGACCGTGACCCACGCGGCCACTTCGCGGCACTCGGGGCTGTACACGATGGCGAGATAGTCATCAGACCCGACGCCCAGGTACGCGTCCAGCAGGTTGTCGACCCCGATCCAGACGTCGTCAGACACGGCTGTCGTCATCGGCTCAGAACCTCCTAAGAAAGCGAGACCTGCTCGGGCGGTGCGCTCGCGCACCGCCCGAGCAGGTGATGAATGATCAGCAGGGGCCCGCGACGTCCGGGTTGTGGTGGGTCGAATAGGTGATCTCCCACGCTGCCAGGCGGTTGTCGCCGTTCTCCTCCAGCACGTCCGAGGTGAACGGGGTCGACTCCGACACCTCGATCGGCTCGTTGCTGAGTAGGTCGGCCATCGTCTGGCCGATCTCGGCTTTCAGGTTTTCCGTCAGTACCATGTGTGCCAACTCCTCCCTGTGTTGCGCAAGTGATGTGTCGCGCAACAACGGAAACGCCCATCGGGGAATATTGAAACCGCACTATCGAAACGGACCGGGTCAGCGCCTTCATGTGAGGCGTTCCCGACATTCGGAACGTAGCGCGCCGGACGTCGCCGGCGCAAGACCCGAGTGCGCGTGCGACCAACAGATTCGTACGATTGCCGGAATTTCAGTTAATCGAGAATTGCGCCCTGTCGTGTCCGTAACCGTGGTGGTCCGGTCGCGTCGCGTCTCCGGGCGCGACCGCAGCGAGATGGCAACCGAGCCGGATGAGAAAGTTCTTGCCTGGCAGGCACGACAAGGGCCCGGCGTGACGAGCACGCCGGGCCCTTCGTCGTCGATGAGCAGGTGCCGCGCAACGGGTTCCACTCGATTTCAGTCGACGCTGCAGGCCTCGCCTGGGCGACTGTGGGAGGCATCTGCGAGACTCAGGAAGTCTCCCTGCGTCGTCGGTTCTCTTGCCTTTGCGTCAACGTGTGAAAAAAGGTTTCTGTCAGAGCTTTCGCTGATCTCGCAGTGGTTGCGTGAGACATCTGCTGAAAAGGCAGGATTGGCGAACCAGGCGCTTGTTTCGTTCGATGTCGGTATTTTCACGATATGCGACAAGCTGTTGTGGGTGGTCACGCGCGTGGGCCCGGGTGGCAACCCGGAGAGGCCGCCGGCAGCGGATCTTCCTGACGCCGGTGCCTTCGTCGGTACGTCGCGCTCTTGCTGATCAGGTGGCGTCGATTGGGGCCGGCTGTGTCGATGTACCTTCGGGTCCGCTTCGGCAGCGGCGTGATCGGTTACGGCATGAGGTGGGTGGCTGGGCGACGTCGGCGACGCCGCCCAGTTCGGGTACCCACCCACCCCGAGGACGTCTCGGGGTGGGTCGATCATGGCATCGGCCACCGACAATTCGGCGTAGGCGGCGAGGCCGGGACGAGGCGGAAGGGGTCACGCAGCTGCTCGGTCGATGCTGTGGGTGGGCGGTGCGGATGCGGTTCGAGAACGGCCGAGTTCCCGTCTGCCGGGGGTGAGGGCCGAGAGGTGACGGCGGAGCTGGCCGAGGACGCTGGGGCCGATCCCGCGCCCGTGTCATGGCAGAGGCGGATCTTGCCGAGCAGGACGACCTGGCAGGAGCCACAGGCCTGGTGGCCGACGTGGCCCATCCCCACGCCGGCCCGGTAAATCCGATGGGTGCAGTAGGAAATGCCGGCATCGCAGCAGCGGCTCACGGGGCGAGCCAGAGGTCGATGCCGTGTTCGGCCGGTGCCGCGGACTGCCGCGCATGGTTCACGGTGGCAGCGCCGCCGGTCGGGCACCCGCTGTCCTTTCGGGCCACCGGTCCGGGGACGAACCCCCGTTCAGGCCGCTATCCCGCTCCAGGACAAGGCCGTGTGGAGCGTGGTGATCAGGGTTTCGTCATCGACGAAGGAGGCGCTGAACTCGCTGGGCCGGCGCGAGTTCCTGTTCGCGCGTGGTCATGGCCGCTCGCGGCAGTCGTCGAGCGGACGCGGGGCCGTGGCACGGCGTGGTCGTGGTGATCGTCGTCCGGCGACTCGCCACGCTGGCGGGTGGGTTCGGTTGAAGGTATCGGTGAAGCCGCAGAGGGCTTGTTTGGCGGCGCGGTCGTCGGGCGCCTGGCCCGTGCTGCGTTCGGCCCAGAAGACCAGCGCGTTGATGGTCTGGCGGATGGTGTCGGGCCGGTACTTGGGATAGGCGTCGGTGTCCTGGTCGCAGGTATCGTCCCAGCGGGTGATCTGGTCGTCGACGTACTCAAGCAGCTTGGCGGTCGTGATCGCGTTGGAGCCGGTCTGATAGCCGCGGATGTGGCACCAGTGCTGGTAGTGCGCGAGACGGGCACGGTAACAGCTGATGGTCTTGTCGGAGTACCGACGCAGCATCGACGGGCGAAGTTCCATCTCGGAACGCGAGAACCTGGACACCACTCCAGAATGCCATCAACACAGCCCCAACGAGCGCAGCCACCCCTATTTCACAGTGGCGGTCGCCGCACGACAGAGCACCTGATTCTTGGTCACCGCAAAATGTGGGTGATACCCGCAGGTATCACCCACGCCGCCCTGCACGTGCGCGTCGGCAATAGGACCTGAACTGCAGGCCACGGCCCTACAAGGCTGCGTCGAGACTACTGTCAGTAATCAGCAAGGAATATGGCGATCGGCGCGAGAACCGCATTAGCACCATACACTTTTACTTGATGAATCGAACATGGTGGTCGACGTAAAACGTACGTTAGCACCGTACATTTCCTTCAACAGCCGAATTTGCGGTGTCGAGTCGCGGGAAACGCCTCAATGTCCCCTTGTGGTCCCGCGTGAAGAATGCGACAAGGAGGGTCGGGCTACGTCTGGGCGGCATGCCGTCGAGTGACTCACTCTGGCTTAGCCTCCGGTCCGCCTGACCGTCCACTGTGGATCTCCTGGGCCTTTTCTGGGCCTTTTGAGGTCCGGTCGCAACCGGTACCAACCGGTTCTGACCAGCACAAACAGCCGATACGACGGAGGGGGCGTTTGAAGCTCCCATATGCGCCCAAACGCCCCCTCGGCGGCCTACTCGATGAGCTGGCCGGTCAGGCCATCGGGGGCTGGTCCCGCCACCAGCGCTGGCCGGCTTCGGGGAGGGTGGTGATCGGGTCGTAGTAGGGGTAGCGCTGCTGCAGTGCCTCGTCGGCGTTGGCGACGTTTTCCCTGTCTACGCTGGTCAGGTAGTTCTTGGTCCAGTAGGAGATCCCGAGCTCGCGGTCGTAGTCGGCGAGCTGGTGGACCCAGCGCTTCCCGACGTAGGGCACGTCGCAGACGATCCGCGGGGTGGCGTAGCCCGGCAAATACCCCATGACCGCGTGCTGGAGTTCCTGCGCTTCGTGCACGGAAACCCGCCAGTGTTCGGCGTTGGGGATCATGTCGCACTAAGCGAAGTTTGGCGCAGGCCGACGTCTGAGGGCCTCGTTGACCTGGTGGTTAGCTTTCGTTAACGTCCACAATGGATCTCTGGGCCGTTTCTGGGTCGCCCGCGAAAGTCACAGAAAGGTAACTTTAACAGCGCCTGTCACCAGCTTGTCAGCAGGCATAGATCGCAAGGCCCCATCAATCGTGGCACCCGTTGTCGGGTGCGCTATCGCTAGATTGAGTGAGCGGTGCTGGACGGCAGGTCCGAGGCCGTTGGTGTCTGGCGCGGGTTGGTGTGTTTCCAAGCTGGCATGCCGTGGGACCTTCGCCTGTTGACGGACGCTCGTCATGCTGGTTTAAGCCAGATTTGGGGGAGTGATGAAACTACGCAGTGTCGGCACCCAGTCACGACCTCTACGTCCCCCTGCCCATGCAACATAGGGAGGCAAGGCCTATGAGAGGTCCTCGTCGCGTGCGAGGTGGCCGAGGTTGGAGCATGTGGGGCAGCTTGGGTCGCGGCGGGCTTGTTGGTAGGCGCGCTGTCCGTTGCGGGGGAAGTGCAGGAAGGAGTGTTCGTCGTCGTCGGTGTGGAGGTTGGTGACGGCGAGCATGAAGTGGTTCACGGCTTCGCCGGCGGCGATGCTGTTGAGGGCGATCACGCTGGGTGCTGGGATCTCGTCGAGGTAGCGGGCTTGCTCTTGGATCTTGTCTGGGAGCATTTCCAACGCCAGCGCGGCCGGGTTGATTCGGCGTCCACTGAAGTAGTTCCGGTGCTGCCTCGTACAACGGACGAGCTTGAGTTGGTGAGCAAGTAGGTGAGGTCGTCGCTCGGACGCGATGTGCCCGATGATCGCCCCGAGGGCCTGGGCCTGTTGCAGAGAGTAGTTGTAATAGCATCCCATATCAGCTGTTCGGCTGCCTCTTCGGCGCCTGCTCGTGCGGTCGCGTTGGCGACGGAGAGCAGCGCTCGAACTGCTCTTCTTGGATCGTGATCGAACGGGCGATCCGTTCGGCGTCGCTGCGGTCGTCGCCACGATCTCACGCAGCATCCGGGAGGACCTTGCGGAGCCACCAAGCCGATGTGCGTTCTGTTCGCCGTCGGCGAGCAGGTGGCCAGCCCCTGCTGCGCTTTCCTGACTCAGAGACCTCCTTTGCCACCACCAACAGCGCCGCAATCCTGTCGCCCGGATCGTCGATCGAGCGGGCGCGCGGCTCGGCGCCATCGTGGTCACTGGCCGCGACCGCTATGGCGGTCATTGGGCGCAGGGCGGCCTAGTGCCTGGGCCAACCTCGGACGGATCGAACGAAACGTCGAGCCATGTCAGGGTCGCCTGCCCGCGCAATCGCCTCTGCCGTGACCCAGGTCGACTCGTTTGTGACGGCCTGAGTGCTCGTCTCCCTGCCGAACGACGGATCGATGGTGACGAACTGATGACGTTGTCGCCAGAGAAGATATCCCAGATATTGCTCCTCATATAGCGGCATTGAGTCGTGATCGACTCCTCGAAACGGCTGATCTGAGTCGTATCAGGCAGAACGTTCGGGGTAGACGCTGCGACGAGCAGGACTGCGCGGGCCGAGCGACTCAAGTCCTGGAACCGGAAATCTCGGTCGGCCGAGGGACTGCGCCATCGTCGATGACGGCTAGCAAGGCCACCTTGCCGTTGAAGATGACCGTGGCCGGGGTGCCATCGCCGGCGAGAAGGGCGAGCTTGACGACCTTCTCTTCGGACATGGCGGCTTCGATGGTGGCTGCCAACGAGGCCGCCTCGGCCGCGTTCACCTTCCACATCTGGTCGCCGAGTTTGACTCGCTTGGTCTCCATTGCCGTTTCCTTTCGCCTGGGGGATTGGCTGCTACTGAAGAACTGACGGACCGCGGACGAGCGATTCGTCGATGGTCAGATCGAAGGTGAAGTCCGCCGTGCGGACCGTGTTCTCCGTTTTCAGCCGGACTGCCCCGAACCGTTCATCGGCTCGGAAGCCTGCCCGGTACAGGCCGATGACCCGGTCCGACGACGCCGCGAGCAAGACTTGGGCGGAGTCGACGATCTCGGCGGCCGAATCCCCTGCCAATACCGAGAAGTCCACTTCGTTCCCGGCGTCCGGTGATATCCATACTGCGATTTCCAGTCGTTCGCGCACCTCTCCCACGAACACCGGCCTGTCCGCGACGCTGAGCCGGGTGCCGTCTACCGCCCCGCTGAACCGTGCGGTGTGGGTGTGATGGCCGACCTTCCCGTCGGCGCCGGTGGTCATGACCAGCATGTCGAGCCGGAAGTCTTGGCTGCGGAACGAGCGATTGTGGTGCACGACCAACGCGGGCAGCCGGATGGCGACCCTGGCAGGCGGCCCGATTTCACTCGAGGCAACGGGGTCTGGGCGGTCGTCGACCTCGAATACCGCCCTCTCGGCACGCGGTGCGGGCGTCGCCACGACATCGAAGTCGAGGGTCCGCACCGCGAAGCGCACCGGGCGCGTCAGCATCGGTGTGATGAGTTCTCTGCTGTCCTGGGCACCCAATCGCCGGAGCTGCTGTTCCAGCCGGTTCAGTGGCCGACCCGTGCGCACGCCACCCTGCTGAAGGACGATCGCATCAGTGCGCTCCTCGCCGAGCAGGACCATGATCGTTTCCCGGCGGGGCCTCACCGGTGGCACTGACGACGGCCAGCTCAGCTCGAAACCGGGTAGCGCACCCGTCACGTCGTCCCCGCCGAAGACATATCGCTGGTGTGGCGCGATGGGCACGCCGCTCGGATGCGCGGGGTTCAGCAAAGTGACCTGTGAGGACACACCGATGTCCAGCAGGGACGCATACAGGTACTGGTCACTATCGTTGTGCACCACCACGCAGACTGCCTGACCAGGGTGGAGCACGGCACCGCCTGCTGGCAGCGGGTGCGCGACACCATCGACGACCCGCGCCAGCTCGACGCGAACCGGCACGGGCAACGCCATACCCGGATCTTCGCAGAAGCGCAGTAACGCTCGCGCTCGCGCTATCCGCTTGAGGTCCCCCAGCAGCTGATCGGCGTCAGGTTTCGGCTGGTTCAGCGGACCGGTGATGTCGTACAGTGCGATGCCCTCGGAGCCGGCCGCCACGCGCACCACCTCGGCCTCATCCGGCGAGGCCACACGCAGCGTCGGCTCCGCCTGCACCTGCTTCATCAGCAAATCCAACCCGGCGTCGAGAGAAACCGGGAGCGACGGCACTGCCGTGGCGATCAACTGGGCAAAGGCGCCCACGGGAAGCTCCAGATCGGGCGAGGGACCCTGCAACCTGCCGAAGGCCGCATGGCCGTCGGTCCACTCGATCACCACGGCGCCGAGCAGGTCGTCTTCGTGGTAGATAGCGAACTCGTCGCCTTCCTTGTAGCCGAGCAGCCGGGCACCCGCGATGCGAATCCACTGACGCTGCCGGGAGGCGGGCAAGGACGCGACCTGATCCACCGATTCGATCCCGAACAGCTCCCGGTCACCAGGTCCCTCGACCTCCGGCCGCTGTACCCCGCACCGCTCCAGGACGAGCTGCCGGACCCGGTCGGCAACGGTCGCCCACGACAATCGCCCGGCCTGCGGGTCGAGCGAGTCGAACGTACGGGTGAGCGCGTCGGTGAAGTAGCCCATGGGCACGTCATCGTCGTTGAGCGCCTCGTAGGCCCACTGGTTCGTCGCGCAGGCCACGATCCGAACCGCGTCCGGATTACCACGGGGGTTCAACCTCGACAGGTCGGAGCCGTCGCGGTGAAGCGAGTCCAAATGCGCCCGGGCCACGTACGGCGGTACGGCGCGGGGCCAGGCCTTCGTCACGCCGCCAAATTCCAGATCGCGAGAGAGAGCGCTGGAGTGGCAACAGTCGAGGATGACCGCGGCATTGCGGGTGCGCGTGGTGAGCCTGTCGAGCAACAGGGAAAGCTCCACGTTGGCGATGCCGCGGAAATCGTCCTCTGTGGACTCCTTGAAGTCGGTCGGCACGATGTACTGCACCACCCCCGGCCCTGGCATGCCGTCGGCGAGCGAGGGATCCTTGGCGTAGGCGCCGTGACCGCTGTAGTAGACGACGACGGCGTCGCCCTGGCCCGACTGGCTGATCAACCGTTCGTACGCATCGAGAATTCCCGCCCGGCTGGCGTTCTCTCCGTCGCACACCACCGGTGTGAAACCCCAACGTGCCAACGAGGCCGCCATCGCGGCGGTGTCGTTGCCGGTGCCGGACAGCCCCCCGGCATTCGAGCCGATCAACAGTGCCCTGCGTGTCATGTTTCCCTCCAGGTTCCAGGTACGCGGAACCAGACCCGGGCCGTGCCCTGGCCTGTCCTCGCGGTCCATCAGTTCCCCAACAGCCCGTTCTCGCGGGCGATCCGCACGGCGTCGGGGGCGTTCTTGGCGTCGAGCTTGCGCATCGCCGACGCACGCTGGTTGGCCACGGTGGACGTGGCCACCTGCAGCTGGTTGGCGATCTGGCGGTTGGTCAATCCTTGGGAGACGAGGCCCAGGATTTCGAGCTCGCGGTCGGCGATCCCGAACGGTCTCTTCGGCCGGGCCGGGACCCTGCTCGACAGCTTGTGTGCCCGGCTGATCCGCTGGATCAGCTCGGCCAGCGGTTCGGCTCCGAGCCTGTTCGCGATCCTCGCGGCTTCCGCAGCCGCCTCGGCCGCGGCCGGTCTGTCGTGAGCCCGGGCGGCGGCTTCCGTGGAGCGGGCCAGCGCATACGCCTCGGAATACGGTCGTTCCAAACCAGACCACGAATCCGCGAGCCCGTTCCACGTCGCCGGGTCATCCACGCCCGCGGCCCTGGCTCGCTCAGCTGCACAGAGCGCGGCGAGTACCTGCGTCTCGGGATCACTGCCACCGGTCGCCCGTGAGGCCACTTCGTCGGTAAAGACCTGGAGTTCCGGCGGCGGACAGGGACCTGGCCAGTCAGCGGCGAGCCGAAGTCCATAGGCGCAGAGCTGCAACACCAGCAGCGCGTCTTCGCTTGCGGCGACCGCCTCGATCCCGTGCCGCACAGTCCTCAGCGCGCCCTCCAGGTCGCCGCGAGCGGCGGCCAGCTCGGCGAGGCAGCGGTAGAGGGGGCTCAGGAACCGCGGTTGCGTGCTGGGCAAATTCCGCACACTCTCCAACATCCGTTCGGCGTCGTCGAACCGGCCGGTCGCCAGGTCGACCTCCGCCTTGGTCAGCCGCTGGAACGTGGTCTCTCGCGCCGGGTGGTAGCGCAGCACCTCCTCGACGAGGACCGCCGCCTTGTCCCACTCACCGATCTGGAACAGGGTGGCGCAGGCGTTGTTCGCCAGCAGCGCCGACTGCCGGGAGTCGAGCAGGCCGAACTCCCTCGTTTTCGCCAGGCCGAGCTGGAACTGTTCGGCGGCCTCGGCTATCCGGCCCGCACGCTCGAAGCACACGCCGAGGTTGCCACGGGCTCGTAGCTGGTCTTCGAGCTGATCTTCCGCTTCGGCGATGCCCAGTGCGCTTTCCACGGCCGCGATCGCGTCGTCGTGTCTGCCGAGACCGGACAGCGCCAGCCCCCGGCTGATCTGCGCGCGCCCGACTTCCGGACCCGCAGACGCCGTTTCGGCTTCCGCTTCGGCCTGCAGAGCGAGTTCGAGTGCTTCCGTGCACTGCCCGGACTTCACCGCCGCGGTGGCGAGGGCGGAACGAACACGGGAGCCCGCCGCGCTCGGCCGTACCTCGGTCAGCAGGCGGTCCGCGGAACGCAGTTCGGCCAGCGACTCCTCGTCGTCGCCCGCCTCCCACAAATAGCTGCTCAGCCGCTCGTGCAGGCCACCGCGCAGCACGAGATCCGCCCCGTTCGCGGCTTCCACCGCCCGGCGAGCCCAAGTCACGCATTGACGGAGGTGCCCGGCCCAGCGGGCGGCGTTCGCGGCCACCTCCAGCACCTGCGTCAGCGTGGTGCCCGTGACTTGCTCCGGTTCGGGCAACCGCGGCCACAGATCCAGCGCACGGGCGTACTGGGTTTCCGCTTCGGTGAACGCCCGTAGGCGCATGGCGAGGTCCCCTGCGCCGACCGAGGCGTGCAGTGCCCGGCGCGCGTCGTCCGCGGCGAACCAGTGGTAGGCGAGCTCAGGCAGCAAGTGAGGGTTCGACGGCGTCTCCTCGGCCAGCGCCTCGGCGAACTGGGCGTGCAGGCGCTTGCGTTCCCGGGCGAGCACCATCCCGTACGCGGCTTCGCGGAGCAGGGCGTGCTGGAACCGGTACGACGCGTCGTTTCCGTCCTCAACCAGTACTCGTCGTTCGAGGCATTCGGTGAGCGCGGCGTCGAGCGCCTGGTCGTCTAGACCGGAGATCCGGGCCAGCAGGGCGTCCCCGACCCGGCGGCCCGCCACTGCCGCGACCTTGGTGAGCTCGCCCGCGTGCTGCCCGAGCCGGGCGAGGCGCTCACGCATGAGGTCGTGCAGTGACGGCGGGATGCGGGTGACGCCCGATCCGGACTCGGCGACCAGCTGTTCGGTGAAGTACGGGTTGCCCTCGGAAAGGGTGAAGTACTCGTCGGCCCGCTCGGGGCTGACGTCCTCCCCGGTCAGTATGGCGACGAAGGACCGCAGCTCCTTGCGGCTGAACGGCGGCAGCGTCATCCTGCGGGTGCGGCGGACGAACTCCGGCTCGGTCAACCGGACCCGCAACGGGTGCCCGGTGCGGAGCCCCGATCGGTAGCTGCACACCAGCATCAGCCGCTCATCGGAGTTG
This sequence comes from Amycolatopsis sp. QT-25, assembly GCF_029369745.1. Lineage (NCBI taxonomy): Bacteria > Bacillati > Actinomycetota > Actinomycetes > Pseudonocardiales > Pseudonocardiaceae > Amycolatopsis > Amycolatopsis sp. QT-25. The sequence goes on along the minus strand of NZ_CP120210.1, from coordinate 4,062,922 downwards.
GTGAGCACCAGGAAGGCGATGAGATCCAGGGTGGCGGTGTCGGCCCACTGGACGTCCTCGAACACCAGCAGCAAAGGTTTCTGGCCGCCGAGGTGGTCGAGCAACCGGGAGACCGCGCCGAACACCCTGGCCTGCGCGCCGTATCCCGGGGCGGGCCCGGGGCCGGTGGTGAAGTCGGAGATCAGATCGGCCAGCTCCGACCAAGCCGGTCCGGCCAGGTCCCTGGCGCGCCGCTCGCCTTCGGCACGGACCAGGCCACGCAGCGCCTCGGTCAGAGGTCCGTACGGAATGCCGTCGCCCGCCAGTTCCAGGCAGCCGCCCGCCAGTACGAACGCGCCGGACTCTCGCGCGGTACGTGCGAACTCCTGCAACAGCCGGGTCTTTCCGGTACCGGCCTCACCGTCGAGCACCACGGCCGTGGGCCGCCCTTCGGCTGCGGCAGCCAGCAGCTCCGAGAGCAGGCGGAGTTCGGCGACCCGCCCGAAGAACCGGTTTGTCACCGCTGTCCCTTTCACGCTGCGCGTCAGCCGAGCGGTTGGGTCGCGGCCTTCAGCGACACGGGCCAGGGGTAGTCCGCGGGCAGCCCCTCGATCGCCTTGCGCAGCTCGGCCGCGGCGAACGCGGCCCGGCAGGCACAGCGCAGGGCGTGCAGTTCCGCCGCACGGTCCGCGCCCAGCTCCCCGGTGGCCAGTGCGGCGTCGAGGCGTCCGGTGAATCCGGCCGCGACCGTCTCCAGTCCGGCGAGCGGCCGCCCGGGGGAGAGGAAGGCACCCAACGAGCGCAGCACCACCGGCAGGGCCGAGTGGCCGGCCGGGAGCGCGCGCACGGCGGCCAGCAAGGCCTGCGCGCCGAGTTCGGAGTCGGTGCCGTCGCCGTGGGAGTCCGCGCGTTGTCGCAAGCACAAGAACGTGGCGTAGACGAAGTGGGCCAGCGCGGTGTCCTCTTCGGACAGTTCGGCATCGTCGCTCTCCATGACCTCACTGGCCAAGGCGATGGCGTCGTCGACGGTTTCGACATCGGGCGCGGCCGAGTCCGGCAGCAGGAGCCGGGCCGTCTCGTTCCAGCCGTCCTGTTCGAGGGACAGCAAGTCCACGAGGGAACGCATCAGGTCATGTCGAGCAGGTCGCGGCGGGTCGACAGCCGGGGTCAGCCCGCGCGGCTCGTTCGCACCTTCTTCCCCTTCGTCTTCGATGATGATCACGGGTACTTCGTCACGTGGCACGTCGAGGATTCCCGCTCCCGGCTCCAGCACCGTGCGCATCAACCCGACGACACCCGTGCCACCGGCGTCGAATCGCTTCTTCATGTCGGCGAACCGCATGAAGAGGCCTTGCATCGCGGACAGGTCCAAGGGGTTGGCCCCGATGCCGTGCATGGTCTTCATCAGCCCGCACATCTGCAGCATCAGCTCGGCCATGTCCAAGACGTCAGTCGACACTCCAGCCGTCTGGCTCACTGTCCGCAGGAGTTGCTCGGCGCGGTCGAGGTTCGGGTCGGCCGCGGGCGAGCGCCGCCCGGCGAGCATGTCGATCGGCGACAGCGACATCGTCTCGGTCAGCCGCTGCTCGGAGTTGGTGATCAGCAGCGTCGACAGCACCACACGCAGGATCGCCGAATAGGACGCCGTGAACGTTCCTTGTGTGATGGCCTCCTCGAGCAGCGCGATGGCTCGAGGCCGTTCGCCTCCGTGCCGGACCTGCGAATCGCGGAAGCCGAGCAGGAACCCCAGGAACGCCGCGACCTGCGGCCGCTGCGGGTCGCCTTCGCGGTGGTAGCCGTAGATCTCGTCGGCGCAGCGGATCGCCTCCTCCAAGTCTGCCCGCGCCGAGGGGGACTCGATCGGCGCCGCCATCATGCGTTGATACAGCTTCTGCGCCAGGCTGCCCAGCGGCTCCGATCTGGCGGGTCCGGTGAGTCCCGCGAGCCGGGCGCGCAGCTCGTCGATGGTCTCGGTGGTGTAGGACATCCGGTCTCCTCCGGTCTGGGCTGATCAATGACCGCCGTGGATGAACCCGGCCCAGCCGACGACCCCGGCGTGCTCGCGGCCGCCGACGAGCTCGCGCAGGTGGGCGGGCATGGCGTCGGGCACGGGCGTTTCCGGGCGGAGCATGCAGAGCTGAGCCGCGCGCAGCGCCTGCCACGGCGGCAGCCGCTCCGTTCTCAGGTAGTGGTGGAACAGGTACATCAGCATCGAGGTGGCCTCGTCCGGCACCGCCCACTGCGTGGAGAGGACCGTGCGGACGCCGCCGGCCAGGAACGCCGTGCCGAGGCTGTACGCCTCGTCGTAACCGTGGATGGACCGGCCCGTGTGGCACGCGGCCATCACCACGAGACCGATCTGCCTGTTCGGGTTGCTGTTGAGCAGCCGCACGATCTCGTCCGCGCCCAGCTCGCCATGGCCGCCCGCGGGATCGGGCGCCAGCAGCAGGCTTGCCTTCGCCGTTTGCTCGTCCGAGGTGAATTGGCCGTGGCAGGCGAGGTGGAGGACCGCTCCCGCCTGTGGTTTGTCGGCGGCCAGCCAGGCCCGCACCTGCTCGGCGGTGCCCGGCCCCGACGGACTCACCGAGCCGTTCGGGCGGCGCCCCACATACTTCGCCGCGCGCAGGAACGCTTTGTGCACCTCGAAGGCCTCCAGCCGGGCGGCGGGCAGATCCCGTGGGAGACCTTCCGTTCGCGGGTCACCGACGACGAGGCCGGTCGAGGTCAGCCGTACCGGTGGCCGGGTGGCGTTGGCGCAGAACTCACGCGCCGACACCGCCTGGGAGAACGCGGCCAGCTCCACGGCATAAGTGCCCTCCGCGTTGCGCGCGGCCTGCCAGGGGATGGCCGCCAGCTCCGCCATCGGGATGAGCACGATCCGCGGTGTCCGGTCGCGTTTCTCCGCGTCACGGGTGAAGTAGCGCTCCAAGAGCGGGCCGATGGCCACTCGCCAGGCCCACTCGCACAGCTCGTCCAGGCGGTCGGTGAAGGGCGCTTGCGCGGCCGGGGACAGCTCGCGGGACAGCTCCGACAACGCGGCCAGGTATCCCTCGGCCTCAGCCTCCTTTCGTACGCGGAGGTAAGGCAGTGGCAGGTAGGCCATCGGCCCCTCACGCGGTACCACCAGGGCCATTCCCCCCTGCTGATTTTCGGTGGGAACGAGGTAGACGAGGGCGTCCGCGTCCACGGCCCGCAGTGCGGCTCGGACTTCCGAGGGCGTCGGCAGCTTGAGCAGCTTGTCGACCCCGCCCGCGGCCGCCACCAGAACCTCGATGGCCTCGGCGCGCAGTCCCGAGGCCATCGGTCCTTCGACCTCCCAGCGGCGGGCCAGGTCATCGCGACCCGCCGCCCGCAGCCTCGGTACGAGGTCGAGCACTTCGACCTCGGCGAACAGCATCAGGCCGCGGCCGGCGTCCAACGCGTCCATCGCGCGCGCGTAGTCCCCGGTGACCAAGCACTGCCGGGCGAAGTCCATGCCAGAGGTGGCGGCCTCCCGCAGCCCGATCCTGGCCACGGCCGGATCTGACTCCACCAGGGCCTGGTGGGCGAACCGGTACATGGCTTCCAGGCCCGCGACGTCGGACTCGCGCCGGTTGCCCACCCGCCGCCTGATCTGCGCGAGCATGTGGTGGACGTCGGTCCACAGCCGGTTGGCCGGGCCACCGCGGCCACGCATGTCATCGATGAGGTCTTCGAGTACCTGCTGGGCCTCGTCGAGGCCTTCAGTGGTGCCGAGGACTTCCGCCCGCTGCCACAGACCGAGGGCGATCCCGTTTCGGGCGGCGTCCCGCAGAGGGCCGGGCTCGTCCGCCGCCTCCCTCGTCAGTTCGATGGCGCGGTCGATTCGGATCAGGTCGGTCTCGTCGCCGCCGCGTAGCAGGGCGATGGTCGCGGCGAGTTTGCCCCCGGCTCCCGCATCGACACCCGCGTACTTCCGGATGATTTCGTCGGTGGTCAGCTCGCTGTGGTCGGGTTCGGGACCGGATACGAGGTTCAGTAACGCTTCGCCCTCCACTGGCAGCGCGAAGTCGGTCGGGTCCAGGCCAAGGGCGGCCGCGTTGCTGCCCAGTCGGCCGAGGAGGTCTCGCACCTTTCCCCAGTCGCCGGTGTGCATCGTGCGGAGATAGTCCCGCATCGTGGCTTGCATTTCCCGGAGAGGTGCAGCCTGCGGCACGTCGCCGGCTCGGTCGATCAAGTCCTCCAGCGCTTTCGCCGCGTCGGAGATGCTGCTCTGATCACCCCGGTGAAAGGCGGTACTGAGCCGTACCGCTCTGCGGGCGGCCTCGATCATTTTCAGCGTGGGCGGGGCGTCCGCCTGCCTGTTCGCGAGCTCGTCCAGCTCGGCGATGGCGGCGGCGTCGTCGACCTCCCGGTGCTGCACCTCGTGTGCGAGCTGGAAAGCGCGTCCCGAGTCTCGCGCCTGTGGCCAGGCCAGTAAGTGCGGCGGCGCGGTGTCCACCATGCTCAGCAGCGCACCGAGATCGCTCATGGTCTTCATGGGCGGTGCGCCGCCGCCCTTGGTCAGCAGGGTGACCATCGTGGCCGCGAGTTCGCTGCGCTGGGGGTGTCCCTCGGGTAGCGTGTTCAGCTCGGCCAAGAAAGAGGACACGTCGGTCGATTCGACCGCGCCCGCGGCCATCGCGTCCACGGTGGCCCGGCAGCGGGTGACGACTTCCACCTCAGCCGGGGCGTCCGGTCCGTTCTCCACGCAGCCTCCTCGATCGCGTCTTCTCTTCTTTGACGGACGGACGTTTCTTCACCGGGCGGCCACGGCGGCGAGGACGCGGCCCACCGCCGTGGGGCCGTCGGTCCACGGCTCGTCGTGGAACACCGACGACACCACTTCCACCACAACGGCTTCGGGCACCTCGCCGCCGGCGATCCGGCGGTCGATCGCCGCCATCGCGATCGCCGCCCGCTCTGCGAGCGCGTCCGGTTCTTCCAGACGGAAGGCCGGGTCGGCGCCGTCCTCCGACGGGAACCGCGACAGCGAGACCGACAGCAATCGCTTGTGTCCCAGAGGTCTTTCCACGTAGTCGGCATACCACTTTGGCCGGGCGCGCATGGCCGTCAGCACCACCTCGGTCGCCTCTTCGACCACCTGCAGGGCGGTCGCGGGATCGCTGCCGCGAGCCACGCGGTACTCGGCCCACTGCTCGGTCGGCCAGATACCGGGGCCCATGGCGATGTCAGAGCCGGCGAACTCCAAGATGTCGACGGCCAACGCGGTCAGCATCGGGTCCTCGTCCAGCTTGGCCGCCAGCCAGCGAGGGACCCTGGGGCGCTGCAGCGCACCGCGTTCGCTGCGGCGGCGACGGTAGCCGTCGACGGTGGCGTAGGAGAGACGGCTGTGGATCCAGCCCTCCAGTGAGGTGATGGGAATGCGCGCGTTGTGGAACACGTCGTGGACAACGGCCTCCATATCGTCGTGGAAGCGGTCCAGGCACCTGTCGGCGAGATTGTGGACCGCTACGGCACAGCGGTCGTGGCCGCGTTTGAGTTCCAGCTTTCTGGTGAGATTCCGGAATACGACCGGCTGGGCGATCTCGAAGACGGACGCCCGCAGGCACCTGCGGGCGTCGCCGCGGGCGATGGCCGCGCGGTCGGCAAGTTCGCCCCGGCTCGCCAGCCGCCGGACCTCGTCGGGAGCAGTGCGGAAGAAGTCGTTCTCGGCCATCGGAAGGCTCCTGGGATTCATGATTGCGTCGGTAAAACCGAAGCTAGGAGCCGTTTTCCGCGGATTCGATGGACCGGACCGGAATTGGTGACAAGTGCCTATTCCGGAGCGGGTGGATGATCACCTCGAACGTCGGACTAGACCGCTTCTCGCCATGTCGGGCTGCCCGGCCGTCCTGTTCGTGCTTGGAGGGCGATCACGTGTGCTTGGGCGGCGATCATGCGTGATTGGACGGCGATCACGCCTCAGGGGCGCCAGGTGGTGTCGGTGATTCGGAGCCCGACACCTTTCAAGGACCGGTCGAGGTTGCGCAGCGCCTCTTTGCGGGGTGTGCCGATGATCCAGGGGTCGTTGCCGCGCACCTCGATCTGGAGTGGTCCCTGCTCGGGCGCATAGTCGATGAAGTCGGCGTAGCGGAGCTCGCCCAGCTCGGTCCGGGGGACCATCCGCTGGTTCGCCGATCCCCGCCACACCAGCTCGGTCGGGTTGGCGACCTCGAACCGGCCGAAGACCACGACATCGGCGAGTGAGAGTGCTGCTCGCCGCGGTTCGTCCAGCTCGTCCTCGTCGTAACCGGTGTACACGAGGAAATCGAGCTCCCGGGCCGCACCGCGCCGGACCTCGTCCGCGGCGGCGAGGAAGGCGGAGAGGCCATCGGCCTGCTGGAGCGGTTCCCCGCCGCTCACCGTCAATCCGTCGGCACCTTGTCCGACCGCGGACCGCCACAGCTCGGCGAGATCCTCGACCGAGGTCTCCACACCGCCGTCGGCGGACCAGGTGTCCCGCGACATGCATCCCTTGCAGGACAACGTACAACCCTGCACCCACACGGTCAGCCGGTTCCCGGGGCCCAGTGCGTGGACGGGGTAGTGGGTCTGACTGATCCACAACCAGGCGCTCATCCGATCTCCTCCTGACGCAGGACGCTCAACCGGTGCTCCACGGCCTCGGTGAAAGCCGCGTCACCCATGGTGGCGGACAGAGCGTCGAAGTAGGCGTATTCCGCCGCCCGGTAGGCGGCCTGGATGGCCTCGATCAGGGTCTCCGGCTGGCGGTCGTCGTTTTCCGGGACGACCGCGCCGAAGTCCGCGAAACCCGGATCGAGCCGCAGGACCACCTGCTGCAGCTCCTCGTCCAGCGCCTCGAAACGGCGCCGGTTCTCCGCATAGGCCTCTTGGAACGGGTGTCTGCGGGCGAGGCCGATCATGAACGAGACGGAGCCGCCGACCAGCAAACCGGCCGTCAACGTCACCACCAGTGTCGTGCCGGTGATGTCGAGGGAAGCCAGCCGGACCCGGTCGACACCGACGACGGCCGCCGCGACCATGCCGAGGAGGATCGCCATCGTCGCCCAGGCGAGCGCCAGGACCGCCGCCGCCGGTGTGAGGGCACCGTCGCTGCCGGTGGCGTGGCCGGAGCGCACCATGAGCGCGGTGACATGTGGCCCCAGCACCATCAGCAACGCCGACGATATCCCGAGAGCCCAGGCGGCGCCGGGCAGCGCATTCCCCAAGAAATGCTGATAGACCAGGAAGTGCAACGGGCTGAGCGCGGCGACGATACCGGCGAGGATGAGCACCCGCCACCAAATTCCGAGTGCCGTGGTCTCGCCTTCCCATACCGGATCGTCCACGGGCACCTGCTCCGCGGCAGGGGTGTCCTCGGCGGCGGGCGGCCGGTCCAGGTCGGGCTCCCGTAGCCATGCCTCCTGCCCCGCGAGGCGGCTCATGTTCAGCTGCGCGCCCGCCATCCGCTGCCGCGCCTCGTCCCGCCGCGCCCGCAGCGGCGCGGTCTGATTCAGTACCGAGAGGTGGCGGTCCCGTGCTGACGCGACCGCGGCCCGGCACCGCTGACGCAGGACGTTCACGTAGTCCTCGTTCCCCGCCTCGGCATCCTGTACGGCGAGGAAGGGGTCGGTGAACGACCAGCCGTCGCGTACGTGGTTGCGGGCGTCGGCCTCCCCGCGCGCGCTCGCCTCGGCGATGAGCACCGCGGCCGGGGTGCGCGGCTCTTCGGTGGCGACGGGCAGACGCGGCTCGAGCCGCGCCACCGGACGGCGGCGACCGAACACCCGCGCTGCGAACGAGTTCTGCGGGGGATGAGTCACGGCGAGTTCTCCTGGCTAGCGTTCGTAGAGGGTGATCGAGCCCTCGGCGTTGCGGGCGAACCGGATCCGGTCGCCGGACGCCAACCGGCGGCTCAGCGCGGGCTGGATCTCGACGTCGTTCAGGAAGGTCCCGTTCGGGGTGGGAAGCGGCTCGATCCAGGCGGTCCCGTCGGTGCGGACCTGCACCACCGCGTGGGCGCGGGACACGTTCGGGTAGCTCTGGAACAGGCGCTGGTATTCGCCGAGCCTGCCCAGCTCGGCGCGGACACCCGCCGAGAGCTCGACTTCCCCGCCCGCAAACTTGATATGGAGGTGTGGCGGGGTCAGTGAACGACCGCAGGCCATCTTCGTGCACTGCGTGTTGCCCGCGGCGGCTTCCTCCCCGCAATGCCAGCAGCGGTCGTGGCTCCACTGCGTCCGCTGCTCGGTGTCCCGGCCGGACACGTCGTCGCGGCCGTCCCGTGGAGGCGGTACCTGCTCGCTGACTTCGACCAGGTGGCACAGGTGTTTCGGGCACAGGGAGACCTCGTCGTCGAAGATCTCCGAGCTGTCCTGTGAGCACACTCGGCTCATCAAGCGCCGCCCGGAGTGATCCGCGCGGTCAGCGTGGGGCCCTGATCCCTGTCGCCGGGATGCACCTCGATGACCTCGACCAGATCGCCCTGCCCGGCGTTCTGGTCGAACAGCTTCCTGGCCAAGGGGTTCACCAGGTTGCTCTCCAGCAGGTTGCCGACACCGCGGCCACCGTTCTCGAGGTCCGACGTGCACAGCCGGGCGAGCTGCGCGTGCGGGGTCGCCGACAGCTCCAGCCGTACGCCCAGTTCGGCATGCACCTTGGCGACCACGTTGCGCAGCTGCAGCTCGAAGATCTGCAGGGCCACCTCCGGGCTGATGTAGTCGAAGATGACGATGTTGTCGCCGAACCGGTTGAGCAGTTCGGGGCGCTTGAGCTCGGTGGTGAAATGGTTGCGGATCTCGGTGCGGACGCTGTGTTCCAGCTCCGGGTAGGGGGCGCCCGGCTCGATCAACCGATGAGTGGTGCGGGTGTCCGGGTCGGTCTTCATGATTCCGAGGTTGGAGGTGAACACCAGTACGCACTCGGAGAAGTAGGTGGTCATGCCCTGGCCGTCGGTGAGTCTGCCGTCTTCGAGGATCTGCAGGAACTTGTCCAGCACCAGCGGGTGTGCCTTCTCGATCTCGTCGAACAGCACCACCTGGAACGGCCTGCGGCGCACCGCTCCGGTCAGCTCGCCGCCCGCCTCGAAGCCGACATAGCCGGGAGGCGCGCCGATGAGCCGGTCCGCGGCCTGTTCGGCGGCGAACTCGCTCATGTCGAACCGCAGGTAGGCATGAGGGTCGCCGAAGAGCAGCTTGGCGACTCGCTTGGCCAGCTCGGTTTTGCCCACTCCGGTGGGGCCCGCGAAGAACAGCACACCCCGCGGCCGGTGGCCCGGATTCGCCGCCTGGGCGCCGGAAAGTCCCAGCGCCGCGCGTTTGAGAATGTCCAGTGTCTTGCTCACCGCCCGTTCCTGGCCGAGAACGTGCTCGGCGATGACCTTCTGGCCCTCGGTGATCTGTGTCCGGACACTGGTGCGACGCCACAGGTTGTCGTCGATGCCGAGTTTGAAGATCCGGATGGCGTCGGCGATGCGGTCCACGCCAAGGTCACGGTCGGTCGCCAGTCTGGCGATCTTGAGCAGGGACTCGAGCGTCATGCCCTCGGTGAGACCGGCGATCTCTTCCTCGGGTGCGACTCGGCCCGGCTTCGGCTCCACTGTGGCCTTGGGAAGCATGGGAATGACCTGACGGGCCATGTCCTGGCGTTCGTCGAGGGTCGGCATCGGGGCGGCGACCGTGCGGATGGCCTCGATCCCGGCGGCGAACCAGACCGGCAGGTCTCGCTCACCCTCCACCAGCCAGACGATCGGGTTGTACAGGGCGCGCGGCCACTCCGGGTATTCGTGCCGGGACGCGGTGAGCGCGAGCTTCTGGAAGAACAGGAACTGGTCTCGCTCGCCCTCGTCGAGCTGAGCGGGCGAACGGACGAGCCGGGAAGCGTGATCGACGACGAAGGCGAGCCGTGCGGCGGGCCGCCCCGCCTTGACGACCTGCCCGCCGGCCGCGGGGCGGGCGTTGTTGGTCTCCAAGGGTGCCTGCTCGGCCACCCCCACCACCTTGGTCAGATGTGTGCGCAGCCGTTCCAGTGACGGGCGCCTGCCACGGACGTTGTTGCCCAGTACGTCGTCCACGGCACGGCGTGCCTCGTCGGTCGCCGGGTAGACGTCGACCCCCGTCACGGCGTCGTAGGTGACCAGTGCGTCGAATCCGGCGGGGCGCAGCACATGCCACAGCAGCGGGAGCATCGGCATGATCTGCAGGGCGCCGCCGTCACTGACGAGGAAGGAGTCCCGGATGTTGCCGTGCAGCACGTACTGCGAGTGCACGGCCAGCGTGCCCGCGATCTCACCCGCGAACGCGGGGATCCGGCGGCCTTCGGAGTCGATGGTCATCTGCCGTCCTTGTGTCGGTATTTCGTTGCCACGTAAGTGCTTTCGTCGAGCGCATGCCCGGAAACCTGCGGCGCGGTTTCTTCCAGCCGGATCCGCACCCCGGCCGCGGCCGCCGCGGTCGCGACGGACTCGATACCCGCGTTCGTGATCGCGCACCGCTCCTCGTCCACCGCCTTGTCGTTGTCGCTCTTGGGTATGCGAGTGGCTTCGAGGTGGTGCTCGATGATGTTGCCGTCGCGCACCCGGACCACGGTGGAGTGCTGATCCCCCCATTCGGGGCGGGCGAGGCGGAGCCCGGTGAATTCCTCGCCCTCGAAGGTCTCCAGAACTTCGTGACCGTCTTCGGTCAGGCACTTGCGGACCAGGTCGCGCAGGAACGCACGTCCGGCCACGTCCTCCGCCCACGTCATCAGGCAGGCGCCCTCGGCGCGCAGTTCGGGGCTCAGGTCACGGGTGCCCGCGACGACCTCGCGCAGGGCGGCCACCGTGCGACGCAGCGGGGTGGGCGGGTCGACGGTGGCGACGACCTCGGCGAGCGGGCCGTCCTCCAGGCTCGACAACCAGGTGGCGGCCAGCCTGCGCCGCTCGATGCCGGGGTTGAGCCTGGTCACGATCTTGGATCGCAGGCTGCTGAGATACGGGGACTGTTCGGCGCGGCCCGGGATGGCGGCGGCATCGGCCAGCACCTGGTCGCGCTCCCGCGCGGTGGCGTCCGGGTCGAGCAGGCCGATCACGTCGGTGATCGACGAGGAGGCGACGACCGTCGGCCTTTTGACGTGCCGATCCGCGGCGGCGTCGCGGTGGCGGACCAGCTCGGCGGAGATGTCGCCCGCCGCCACACTGGTCCTCGTGGTGATCGTGACCCGTAGCGGCGGCGCGGCCGCGTCCAGCTGCCTGTTCAGCCGAGTGATCTCACCGTCCATTTCGGACACCCACTGCACCGCGCGAGCGGCGCTGAGCTCAGCGGAGAGCCTGAGCGGTCGCGGGACGGGCAGCGCCACCCCGGCCGCCTTGGCACGTTCGCGGACGAGGCACAGCCGGGCGTTGACCGCCACGACGTCGGCCACCGCGCGCCGACGCCACTGCCCGGCCTCCTCCGTCGCCTCGATGGCGGCGATCTCGGCCTCCAGCCGTGCACCCGACTCGCCGATCGCCTTGACCGCACTTTCGGCGGCGGTGTTGACCGCCCTGGCCACCAGTACGGCGCCGGCTGTCACCGCGAGCGCTCCCGCGACCAGGGCTCCCGCCGCGACGATGGGAAGGCCGACAGGTGCGACGGCCACTGTTCCAGAACTCATGGCAACCTCCTCATCGATTAGGTGACGGACGGCCTTCACGAGGGCGCGCCAGGATCTCGTGCTCGTGGCGATCCTGGGCCCGCCAGGCGAGGTATCGCTGGAACGCCCACGGGGGCAGGAGGAACGCGACCAGGAAAGGCGTGACAACGGGCGAGAAGACGGTGAGAACGACCAGTGCCGCCACCGCCGCCAGCAAGGCCGGGCCTGCGATCCTGCGGGCGACGAGGCTCCTCGCCAGCCTGCCCAGCGCCACCCGGCCCGCGCCGAGCAGCGAATAGGCGGGGTGGAACCGGCCGCCGCTGTCCCAGGCCAGCACGCCTTCCGACACGAGGCCGAGTACCAGCGCGGCCACCACACCCACCCAGGAGCTGACGATCTGGGCTTCCGAGGCGACGTCGGCCACATCGCCGAGTCCGACGAGCGCGAAGAGGAACGCGGCGATCGCGGCGACCCCGGCGGCGGCGTGGCTGAGCGCCTGCGGGCGGTTCTGCCTGCGTGACCAGTCGCGCAGGCCTTCGGTACGGCGTAACCAATCTTCATGCGCTCTGCGGGCACGCTCCTCGTCGGCGAGGCGCGCCGACTCCGCTTCCGCGTGCGAGGCGAGGGCCATCGCCACCCAGTGATGGTCCGGATCGATGACGAGCGTGGAGAACCAGCTCAGCCGAAAGGTCCGAGCCTGCTCGTCGAGCCTGCGCTGGACTTCCCGCCTGTTCTCCGTGTTGGCGGTGGCGGCGAGCAGGGCCAGTGACAGGGCCCGCCCTCGTTCCTCGCGAAGGAAGCGCTCCGCGGCCCGCCGTGCGTCGACGTCCGGCACGGCGGCCGCGTGCGCGGCCAGCCGCTCCTGTTCGGTTCGCCATCGGCCGCTGGTCTCGGCGAGCCCCAGCCCGCTCGCCATGGTCTGGTTCGAGCCGCCGGTGCGGAGCAGTCGGAACAGGTCGTGGTCCCACAGTTCGGTGACGACGTCCGTGCTCGGAATGGTGCCCTCGTACCCCTCCTGTGCGAGCGTGGCGAGGTGGCCGGGCGTGATGTTCCACCTGCGGTACCAGGGCGGGTAAGTCGGGTCCACCGCGCGGATGAGGTGCAGCAGCCGCACGTCGGCCGGTGCTCGGCGCGGCGGCGGTGGAATGCGGACACCGTTGTCGGGGAAGGACTTCAGCCACGTGAGCAACCTGTTCCGCGGTTCGCTGTCGTCCCCGCACAGCACCGCGAGCGACAGGCCCCAGTCGTTGATCAGATCGGCCGCGAGGTCCTGTCTGTCCCAGTACTCACGTCCGACGAAGACATAGGGCCGCGTCGCGGAAGGGGCTCGTGTGGACGGCCGCGCGGTGGCGCTGACTTCGGGCCGTTCGCCGCGCAGCCAGGCTGCGACTTCCTCGGCACCCCAACGTTCTTCCACATCGATGGTCAGCAGGCCGTCGCAGAGAAGTCGGATGCCGTCGTCGGCGACCGCGCCGGTGTCGAGGGGGCGCGAGATAATCCGCGAGCGGATGATGTGGGCTTCGTCGATACCGGGGAAAAGTGGTTGCCCGGTGGCGAGTTCCAGCACGCAGACACCCAAGGACCACCAGTCGAAGGCCGGGCGCACCTGGCCGACGACGAACTCCGGCGGGGTGTAGGGGAGGGTGCCGACCCGTGCATCGTCGGTGTAGGCCTCGCCCGCCGGCACCGGGATGGAGATGCCGAAGTCGGCGATCGCGATGGTGAGCGGTTCCCTGGCGGCGACCAGGATGTTGGCGGGTTTGAGGTCTCGGTGCACGATGCCTGCCGCGTGGATCCCGGCGAGACCGGACGCGACCTGGCGCACCACCTCGGTGAGGACGTCCGGGGCGAGTCCGGAGGGCGCCCGGTTGCGCATGTCCAGCAGGTTCCCGCCGGTCAGATGCGGCATGACCGCGTAGAACCGGTCGTCGAGTTCCTCCACCCCGGCTTCTTCGTAGCCGACGACATGCTCGGGGCAGTCCTGCCGGAGGAACTCGACGACCCGGTTGTCCGGTCGCCAACCGGTCCGATGGACCTTGAGCACCCGCTGAGCGTCGTCGGCCCGCCGGACCACGTGGTAGACGTCGGCTTGGTTGCCCGACCCGGTGATGTCGAGTTCGATCCTGAACCGCTCGGCGAGCCGGGCGGGCAGGTCCGGTCGCACACCGGCGGGCCGGGTGCGGCCGGGTTCGACCTCGGTCTGGGCGCCCCCGTCGAGAGGGCTCCGTCCCGGGTCGACCTCCGTCGGTGGCCCTCCCTGCGGCACCGACGGACCCCGCCCCGGATCGGACACCGTCGGCGGGGCACCGTCCGGTGCGGTCACCCCGCTACCACCTCGAGCCTCATCCGGCGCATGACATTTCGACCACCACGGACCGGTTCTGCGCGGCCAGGACCGGGTCGAGCGCCCCGTCCGAGCCGATGTCGGGTTTGTGGTACTTGCCGGTCTGCCCGGCCCCGACGGTGTCGACGCGTTCGGCGGCGATCCCCGCCCGGACCAGCAGTGTCTTCACCGTCTCGGCCCGCTGCTTGGAGAGCGTCGCACTGTCCTGAGGTGGGCCGAAGGTGGCGGTGTTACCGATCAGACTCACCTTCTGCGAGCCGGCGGTCAGCTGGGAGACGAGTTCCCGCAAGGTATTCTGCGCGGCCGTCTCGTCCCGCAACTCCGCGCTGTTCGGACGGAAGCCGACCGTTCCGCTGTCCTGCAACACCGTCGTACCGCACGCCCGGAACACCACCGGCGCGGGCAGCGCGACCTTCGAGACCGGCTGGTCGGACTTGGCGGCCTCCCGCCTGCTGGGCACCTGCACCACCGCCGAGCATTTGGCGCCTGCCTTCGCCGCGATGGCCTCCCACAGCGCGGTGACCCGCTTTTGGAGGTTGTCGTCCAGCGCGGGCTGTGGCTCGGCGGTCAGGCCGACCCCGACGAGGAGCACTGTCTTGTTCTGCATGGCAGGCAGGAGTTGCTTGGCGGCGAGGAAGTTCGCCACCTCGCCGGGGTCGGCGTCGAACATGCCACCGTTGAGGAACGACACCGCGCCCGCGGTGGAGAGCCCGGAGTCCATGAAGACGATCGTGCCGCCGTCGTCCGTCAGCTTCGCCGCCTGTGACAACGCGGAAAGACCGTCCGCCTCCGGCTTTTTCGCGCCGAGGTCGGTGACGGCGGCGGTGATCTGCTGGACGGCGGTCGCGACCTGCTGTTTGCGCTGGGGCTCGTTCTTGCCGTCGATCACGGGGGAGACCTTGACCGCGCGCGACGGCTCGCCGTCGACCCGGAACACCTGGACGCCCTGCTGACGCGCTACCGCGCCGGACAACAGGTCCTTCACCTCGGCGGCGACGTTCGGCCGCTGACTGCCCATCCGCGCACCCACCACCAGGCTGACCGGCTTGTCCGTGGCGGCAACGCATTCACCCGGCTGGGGGCCGGGGCTGTCTCCCTGCGGGACGGTGGGGTCTTCCTTGCACGCGGTCAACAGGGCGGCCGCGGCGGTCGCCGCGACCACGCCGTGAAGCAGGCGTCCGCCGTCTCCGCGGAACCGGAGAGAGGTCATCGTCGGTCCTTCCCGTTCTGGTTGTCTCCATCGGCGCCGGTGATCTGCTGCCGGTGTTCGCCGACGGCCATGCCGCGGCCGAGCAGGTTCAGTTCCGTGTCGGCGAGGACCTTGGCCGTCGCGCTGTCCGGCAGCGCGAGGAACAGCACCATGTCCTGGTCGGCTCGCTGCCGCATTTCCCCGACCTGCTTGGTGAGCTCTTCCGCCGTCACCAGCCCTGCTTCAAGCTCGGCCAGCCGGGTCGCCGCCTTGGCGCGTTTGGCCACCGCTCGTGCCCATTGCTGAGCGGCCGGATTGTGCAGCTTGTAGGCCATGGCGCCGGACAGGACGCCAGTGCCCAGATAGAGCACGAGGAACAAGAGCGCGGACAGGTAGTTGCCCTGTGCAGCGTTGTCGGACACCTGCGACTGCGCCTGGCTCTCGACCTCGACGGTGGTACCGCCGGAAACCGGTGCGACGTAGAACCAGCGGAACAGGAAGGCCATCAGCCCCAGCGCCAGCCAGACCCCGCCGCACACCAGGGCGATGGAGCGCGCGTTGGGCGCGTGACGCTGGAGCGACGACTCCTTCCACTGCTTGCCCGCGGTGTGCGAGAGCGCGAGGCAGACGACGGTGAATCCGCCGACGAACCCCCAGAGCACCTCCTCATATTCGTCGATCGCCTGCGTGAGGATCTGGTTGAAGGCGACGACGTCCACCGCGGCCGCGGCCAGTAGCACGAGGTACTGGAACCCGGTGGTCCACGGCAGGCCGACAATGAGCGAGGCATCTCCGCGGATCACACGCCTGCGTTGGGACAGGACCGTCATCGGTCGCCCTGGATCGGTCATTTCTTCCCGCCTCTGCGTTCGCTTCTGCGGATCGGCTCGTGGTACGGGGCGTCCGGGTCGGTCACCCGTTCCAGTGCGTGCGCGACCGCGGAATCCAGGTCGTCCAGGACGTCCCGCTGATCCTCACAGAGGATCCGGCGGTATTCGACGAGTGCGTGGGCTTCGGTCGCCAGGCCGCCGATCTCGGTCAGCCGCCGGTTGTGCTCGTCCTTGACCTTCAGCGTCCACTCGGCCTTGTGCGCCGAGACGTAGTTCTTGATGCTCGCCGCCGGGTCGGCGCCCTCGCCGAGCGCCGCGAGCCTTCGGTCGATGTCCTTCTTCAGTTGTGCCGTCGCGATGTCGGGTGCTTCCCGCTTCTGCAGGTCGCGCAGCCGCTTCTCGATCGAACGCGGGAGCCGTTCAATCCGGGATTTCCTGATTTTCATGCGGATTTCTCGTGCTTCTCCGGCTCGATGCCGGCCTCGGATTCGGATTCCTGCGTCGTCGGACGGACGTGCTCGATGACGTGCAGCAGTTCGTAGTCCCCTTGCCCGAGGGTTTCCGGCTCCCCGGTCGGGGATTCGTACACCCACGAGGGCAGGACCTGGCTCGTGTACCTGATCGCCGGGGCCAGGTAGATGCCCTCCGCGTGTGCGAGCACTAAGTGCTCCCAGTACGCGCTGACCCGCATCGCGCTGCGGGCGCTGACTTGTTTGGCCCGGGTCTGTGCGAGCACGAAGTCGGAACGGATCACCTGCTCGGCGGCGGCGATCCGGCCGTCCAGTTCGCCGAGCTCGCGGTGCAGCGAGGCTTCCCCGTCATGCGCTGCCACGATCCGCCTCGCCCGCGCGGCTTCACGCCTGCTGCGGAGCACGACCGCCTGGTCAGGCCGGGTCTCGGCCCGGCTGCGCGGAATCAGCTCCGCCTCCGTGAGCGGGACCTCCGCGGCGGTGACACCGTCGGTGGCGCGGTCGAGCTCCGTTCTGGTGTTCGCGTACTGCCGCCGGAGGACTTCGAGTGCCTCCAACCGCGGCTTGTTCTGTTTCACGTAGTCCGCCAGCTGCTCGGCCATCTCGTCGAGCGCGATGCATTGGAGGTATTTGGGATAGGGCGCGGTGATCGCGCCTTCCTGGGAGATCATCGCCAGCACGTCGTTGTAGGCGGGGGTGCGGCGCTTGCCGTCACGGCGGCCGCGCCGCCGGTCGATGCGCCGGTCGCGCTTGCCGTAGGTTCCCTCCGAGGTGGGGCTGGTCATCGCCGCTCCTCTCGACTCTCGGCCTGTCTGTAGTGCGATAAGGCGGTGTGGTGCCGGATCCCCAGCCGGGCCAAGGTGTTGACCTGGGTGCGCAGTTCGTCCGCCACCGCCTGGCCGGGGAACCCCGATTCCGGCACGGGAATGGTGATCGCGGTCAACGCGGCGAGTGCGGCCAGCGGGCCCTCGTCTTCGGCCAGCCGCTCGGCGTCGTGTACGGCGAGCCGTGCTCGATCGAGCGCCGCCGACAGAGACTCCTTGGCCTCGGCTCCGGGGAAACCGAACCGGTCGCCTTCGCTGAGGACCATCCGGCCGATCGCGACCTGACGGATGCTGCTGCGGCCCATCTGCTCGGTGATTTCCTTGAGTTGAGGATGTTCACCCACGCTCGGTGCCATGGCGGTCCCCTCCCAAACACTGTCGTCCGGCCGGTCCGCGTGGATCGGTTCGACCGTCGTCGTCACCGCATCCGCAGAGATCAGCAAGGCCAGGCCCTCCGTGCTCTCCGCGGCGGGGGAGTCCTTGGCACGCAACGCCAACGCGGCGATGTCCTGCCGCGCCAGCACCTCCACCACGTCGTGGCCCAAACCCTGCAGCCGCGGCTTGGTGGACGGCTCCGGCAGCAGCGCGCACATGCGCTCCAGCGCGTCGGTGATCAGGTTCCGGTGCCGCCGGAGCCTGATCGCGGCGGCGAACCTGGTCGCGGCCACGATCAGCAGCGC
Organism: Amycolatopsis sp. QT-25; assembly: GCF_029369745.1. Taxonomy (NCBI): domain Bacteria; kingdom Bacillati; phylum Actinomycetota; class Actinomycetes; order Pseudonocardiales; family Pseudonocardiaceae; genus Amycolatopsis; species Amycolatopsis sp. QT-25. Next base: position 4,045,035 of record NZ_CP120210.1, on the reverse strand, counting down.
GGCCACCGCGGTCGCCATCGCGATCCACTTGAGCTCCTCGGTGTTCAGTCCCACAGTCCCGTTTGACGGACGGCCGCATCGTCATCCCCCGAAGTGCGCGAATCCGCCCCAGCGCGCGATGTCGCCAAGGTTCTCCAACATCCGCAGCTGTGCTTCACGGAGTGCGGCGGCCGGATTCGCCGTCATCTCGCCGAGGTAGTGCCGGAACAGCGAGATCAGCTCCGAATCGTCCGCGACCGGCCAGATCTCGCTCACCACCGAGCGCGTGCCCTTGACCAGCAGGCTGCTCACTTCGTCGAGATCCGAGTCACCTCGCAGGATCACTGGTTCGCCGCCCGCAGGTGAGGAACGGGCGAGTAGGCGCGCCGAAGGGACGACTGTGATTTGGACGTCCTCGACCAGATGTGTGCGACCTGCGCCCGTCTCGCGCCAAGCCGCGGCCCAAGGCACCGAACTCAGCATGCCGCCCGGTACCACCGCGACACGGGGGACTCTCCCCGGTGCCACGGCTTTGGCGGCGGCCAGTACGGCCGCGCCGCCCGCGAGCCAGGCCCAGCCGCCGAGGGCGGCAGGCTCGGCCGAGGTGTTCTTGGTGAACCACTCCTCGGTCAGCAACGGCAACTGGGCACTGGTCGCCGCGCCCTCGGCCGGGACGACTACCATCAGCCCGCCGGCCGTCGCCTTACGGGGCACGAGGTAGACGAGGGCGTCCAACCCCAGGCCACGCAACAAGGGGCGGATCTCCTCCGGTCCCAGCGGCTCGGCCAGGGCCTGTTCGTCCCCTTCGGACAGTCGGGAGACCAGATCAGGGTGCCGGGCCGCCCAAGGGGCGTCGGCCTCGTTCGCGGCCACCCACTCCTCGGCGAGGTCCGCACGCCCGGCATCGACGAGGTGTCTGTGGAGCAACGCGGCTCCGGTACCTCGTGCCAGCGCTACAGTTCGCTCGGCCTCGACGACCCGGACGAGATCGTCGTTCGCGTTGTCTTCCCGGCACCAATCACCCACGACGTGGGCGAACCTGGGTGTCGGGCCGCCGCGGTCCCGGTCAGGCCGGGTCAGGACGTACCAGGTTTGCCAGGCCAGTGCGCGCAGCCCCAGTCGCCTGCTGCGCTCGGCGTCCCCAGGGCCGCCGCGTCGCCGGAGCAATTGCCCGAGAGACTCGGCGACGTGGGTGTCGGCCTCCGGCCAATGACCGTCTCGGTTCTCCAGTACCCGTTCCAAGTCTTCGATGGCGGGTTCGGCTTGATCGCCGTCGTGACCGCCTACGGCCAGCCGGGCGGCGACCAAACCGCGCATCTGCCGGACGAGGGGGCTCGAAATCATGTTCGGCGGCAGTTCGTCGCACAGCCTGATGACTTTCAGGCAGGCGGCCGACCGCGTGGCGGTGTCGCCGCCGGCCGTCTCGGCGAACGCTTTGAAGAGGCGTGCCAAAGCACCTGCGCCGGTTTCCTGCTCCGAGTTCGGCATCAGCGCACTCAGGCCCGCTAACGCTTCCTGGAGGTGCGGTCCTGCCGGTTGCCCGCTGTCGAGCGTCGCCTTCAGCGCGATGCACCGGTCCAACCACGTCAACATGTTGTCCGCGTCGGTCGAGCCCTGGCGACGACGATCTTGCAACGCGGCGCGGAGTGGGCCCGGATCCCTTTCACCCATGAGAACCGGAACCCAGTCCTCGACCACGGTGACCGCGGCGGCCAGCCCCGGCTCGTGGTCTTCATCGGCATGCGGACGCACCCGGTGCAGCGCATCGGCGAGTTCGACGGTGGCGGCCTGCGTCAGGTCCGTGTCGAGCGGGAACCTGTCGGCCACCCACTGGCTGCGCAGCCGGGCGGTCTGAAACCCCAGCTCCGCACGATCGGCGCCGTCACCCGCCAGTGCTTCGGTCCAGGCATCGGCGAGGATGGCGCCGACGTCGTACCGGGCCGCGACCTCGTCTCCACCGAACGCCTCCAGCGCGGCCGCGAGGCCGATGATCCTGCTGCCGTGCAAGGGGGTGACGACTTCGGGGCCGAGGTCGTCAAGGGCCAGCGCGCGGCTCGCCCAGTCAATGGTCTGCCAAGCGTGTGGTGAACCCGCGAAACGGATCAGAAGCTCGTGCAGGCCCGCGAGCACCACCTCCGCCCCCTGCGCCCGCTCAGGTGTCTCGAGAATCTCCACAGCGGCGGACAACGCGGAGACGTCCTCCTCGTCGCATCCGCGTACCTGGAGCAGCAGTGCGTAGGAGACGGTCTCGTCGTCGTCCAAGCCGATCGTGGCGCGTTTGGCGGCGAAGGACGTGACCGCTGTTTCCAGCATCGCGCTCGCCTCGCCATCGCTGCTCCAGAAGATCTCGTCGGCGATCGCGGCCACGACGCCGTGCGCTTCGGGCAGCGACTCGTGGTCTTCGGGCAGCAGCTCGCGCACCTTCACCGCGGCGACGAGCGCCTCTTCCAGCAGCGTCGGATCATGCTTGGCGAAGTAGAGGTGTTCGAGAACGGTGATGAGGAGATCCAAACCGTCGGTGTGGTCCTCTGTCGCTTCCGCCAGCACTGGTGCGGTCAGCGCTTGGCGCAGGATGTCGGCGGCGCGCGAGAGTTCCGCGACGTCCGCGGTCAGCGGGTAGGACCATCGCAGCGTCCACGCCCGCCCGAACTCGAAGTGCACGGCGTTCAGGGCATCGGTCCAGGACAGTGAGATCGCGTCCAGGGCCTTGATCAGCTGCTGTGCCCGCCCGGGGGTGACCTCGCCCGAGCGCAGCAGGGAACAGGTCAGGTTCGCCGCCTCCACGGCGGCCCGCTCGGCCACCTCCGGCGGAGCCTGTGGGGCGGACACCGCGGTGAGCGAGCAGGCGATCGCCGTGCCGTACTCCGCCGCGGAGCCGGTCTGCTCGGCGATCCACCCGTGCGCGACGCCGAGTTCACCCCACCACTGGGGGAGCGACGGGTGGGCGGGTGCGGCGCGGACGGCGAATCCGATCAAGCCGGTCACAAGGCGCAGATCCTCCGTGCCGGCGTCGGCCTCGAGTGCGTAAAGGAGGTCGATCCCCGCTTCGGCCGCCGTCGCCAGGTCGATCAGGTCCGGGCTCGTCCGGAGTCGTGCGGCCAGCCGGAGTGCCTCCTGGTGCGAAGTGGATGCGTCAGCCACTGTTCACTCTTCCTCCTTGCGCCTCGATGACCGCTTGGACCTGGGACATCACGTTGTCCATTTCGTCTTGGTCGGACAGCAGGGACTCCGCTCGCTGCCGGGGCAGGAATCCGCCGTCGGCCAAACCGAGCAGCACCGACCGCAGGTCCGCCTCCCGATCGTCCGGCGGCACCTCGGCCAGCCGGGTCACCACGGTGTCGATCACCACCGAGTCCGGGTCGGGATCGGCGTCCCTGACCTCCACGGCGGCGAACGCCGACTGGGCGCTCGGGTCGGCGACGTGATCGCAGCCCCATGGCGAGGCGCCGTCCTCGGACAGCGAGATGACCGTCGTGTCCGGCCTGCGCCCCAGCGGCCGATCGATGTAGGCGTCGTACCAGGTCACGTACTCCGGAGAGGCGCTGGTGCCGACGTTGACCCGGGCGCCAGTGCTGCATACGCGCCGGATCGTGCTCAGCATCGTGGGCACCCGTTCGAGGTAGTACGGCACCGGCTTGTCGAACTCGGAGGCACACCGCTCCGCCAGCCTGCGCACCAGGTAGCCGTCTCCCGGCAGCGGCGCGGAGTAGCCCGCCTCGTCGACCAGGTGCCCGAACATCGCGCGGTGCTCCTCGTCGGGCAGCGCTCGCCCGTAGCGGTTGCCGCGTGCCTGCTTGGGCTTGGCCTGGGCGCCGCGCGCGCAGCGGTAGGACCGCAGTACGTCGTGTACGCGTTTGCGCACGTGGACGCGCACCGCGCCGGGCGGATTGGTGATCGTGGCGCCGCGCTCCGTCAGGAAGGTCGTGACGACATGCAGTACGTCGGCCACCAGGTCCCGGCACACGCAGTCGCCGGAGAGCACGAGCCGGGTGTGCGACTCCACCTCTTCGGGCGGCGCCTGGCCATAGCGCAGCTCACGCAGGATCAGGCGGAGGTCGCAACGCGGGACTCGGTGGCTGGAATGGAGTTGTTCACGGACTTCGCGTAGTTCGTCGAAGGCCGCGCGGACCACCTCGGTGGACAGTTCGGACGAGGGTCGGGGAGACCGAACGGGGGACAAAAGGGAAGACATGGCAAACTTTCTACACTTACATAGGTTTTTATGCGAGCGGGTGATGGAACTGTGATGGACCAGGTCACGGCCTGGGCAGGGGCGACGGCGCCTCCGCCCGATGTGACACAATTGGTCTAGCGGAGAGGTGGAATGCAGGATGGTGTTGCTGCCCGCGGTCGTGCCCCAGTTGGTCGAGAAGCGCTCGGAACTGGTACCCGCCCGGTTGGCCCGCAAGGTCGCGCCGCTGTTCGGCGTCCCCACCGAGTGCAACCCGTTCCATCCGCTAACCTGGGTCTGCGATTTCAGCGCGATCACCGTCTCGGAGATCGCTCGCGGCGCCCCTCTGCCGACGAGAGCCGCCGCGGCTCGGCTGCGGGACCAAGAGCGCGAGGGCGAGTGGTCCGTCCACGACCGCGCGGTCCTGCCCGGCGACGGCGGGACGCTGCCCAACGAGATCGTCGCGGCGACGGTCAACCGGTTCGGCCCGGACACCAAGGCGGCGGTCGTGCTCACCGCGACGAATGTGCTGCTCGGCCCGGTCGCCGAGGCGATCAGGACCGCGTTGGGGATGCTGCGCACGGCCGACGGCGGCGAACTCCCGCCCATGCAGTGGATCGCCGCGTGGTCCGCCGCTGCGATCGAGGTGTACCGGTCGCAGCCCGCGCTGGTGTCCGCGGCACTCACCGCGCGGGTGATTCAGCGCGCGTCGCTCGCGGCGCCGCAATTTTCGTTGGCGCCGCGGCTCGCCGAGCAAGCAAGGGCTAGGTGCGAGATCGGCGCCGTCGCGGCCGAGCGTTCTCCGGATCCCGTCATGCGCCCCAAGGACTTGGGGTTCCTCGACGGGATCGCGGCTGCCCGGCTCAACGTCACCGGGATTCTGCCGGGAGTCGGCGACGAAGAACCGACCGGCCTCGGCAGCGGTGTCGGCGACCGAGTGGTCGACCAGCTGATCGGGTTGCTGGTGGAGATGGGGACCCCGGACGGGGTCGCGCATATCTGGGTGACCGAGCGAGTCCCGGGCCAGGAGCAAGTTTACGCCATGGTCCCCTCGTCCGGGTTGGTTCGAGAGCTGGTCGAGACCTGGGCGTACGGGCGAGGGCCGCTGCCCGGCAGGGACGAGACCGGGAACGCGCTGGCCGAAGCGATGGCGGTACCGTTCCGGCTGCCCCAGCCCGGCGAACTGGCCAGCATGCCGCTGTTCACGCGGCGCGCGTTCGTGTTGGCGGTGATGGGCATCATCCGGCAAATGGGCTTGCTCGCACCATCGGCCTGGCTGGCCGGGCCGGAGTTCGCCGACCTGGTCCGCGGTCTGTCCGAACTGCTCGATCAGGCCTTCGATCCCGACGAGCCGGTCGTGGTGGACAGCAGGCTGCGGCTGGCGGTACAGCAGGCCAGTGCCGAGCGGCACGCCGGGCACGTCAGGCCCGAGTCCGCCGTGGCGGTGATGGCCGCCGCCGATGCCTGCCTGGACGCCGGGGAGGCGAACCGGATCGATCCCGGGTTGCTGGCCGATCTGCTGGTGGTGGCATGCATCGAGCTCAACGCGCTGCGGTCGACCGGCTTGCGGGGAATAGACGCCGGCGGGGCGCTGCGCCGGTACTGGGGCACCTTCGCGGCCACCGTCGAGGTGGACCTGTTCGCCCCAGAGGCCGATCACAGCGGGCTCAGCTTCCAGTTGCACAACTACGCGGCCTTCCTGGGAGCAGGTAAGGACGACATCGAGGACCTGCGCGCCGCTGTCCACCTGTTCACCACGTCGGTCATTCCCGGCCGGTCCCGGCTGTACAACCGGGACCGCGACATTCGGCCGCTGGCCCGCAGTCGCTATCTCGCCGCGGATGCCGCCTCCGGCCTCGCCTCCCTGCTGACGGACCGGGGCGAGCATTCGGAGGCGGAGCAGTGGGTGCGTCAAGCGCACACCTGGGTACACCAGGTCATGGCCGAACCGCCTTACCAGCCACATCGTCTCTTGCCAGCGCTGGAAGACAGCCTGTTCGCGTTTCGCGCCGCTCCGGTCCTGCTGCAGGCGGTCGAGTACGGGATCGCGGAGAACCCCGAAGCGGACATCGGCCTGGCGAATAAGTTGGTACGCCTGGCCGAACGATGGCTGAAAGAGACGACGGACGGTTCCGTCGGTCCCTTCGGCTACCAGTCCGCGGCCGCGGACTTGCGCGCACGGCTCAGCGCGCTCGGTTTTCCCAGCTGAGACCACTTGCTTTCCCTCTCTTGACGGGAGTGCCCTGTGCGTCGGCCGACGGTCGCAAGACCACGACCACCCCGTCCGGACCGTCCATCTCCAAGTGGAGGTGATCGGCTATGCGAAGTGGTGGCGGAAACGGCGACGACGGCAATTGATCAGAAGGCAACATCTGACAGTGCGACGGATTTACCTGCAGGCCGGGGTCGCGAGTGGTGGTATCACCATGGCTGGCCGATCCCGGCCGATGCAACTTCATGACATGTTGCTGCCGCACACGGTCAGAAGAATTGTTTCAGTGAAGCCTAGTTCAAAATCTGGAACACCCAATTGTCGTGGCCAGCAGGAGAGATGCGCCTGGGCCGACTGTGCGAAGCGTATTCTGATTGACGGCGCTGATGCTGGGAAATCTGCACGGTGCAGGAACTCCTGAAGTGTTGGCGAGTAGCCGCTCGACGTCGGCGCTGCATCACTAGTCTGCCGCCCTCGCGAATGTGTTACAGCTGCGCGTGCCTGCCGCTGTAACGCTTGAACTCGCCTAGTACTTCAGTCGTAGTTCGTGGTGGTCATGGTTCGTGGGTCGATTGTCGCTGGTAGTGGCCTTGTTGGGCGCGGTATTGGTGGCGTCTGCGCCACGTCGAGCAGCGGATCCGGTGCGCGGCATCGAGGATCGGTCGGCTGATGAGTGTGGTGAATAGGTGGTGGATTTCGTTGCAGGTCAACGAGATCCATCCGGCGGTTGCTGGTTCGGTGTTTCGTTCGGTGGACGCGACAACGGCGAGGAACGCGTGGGCGAGCATCGCCATGACCGTCCAGCGGTGCCAGGAGGTCCAGCGTCGGACCTGGTGTTGATCAAGCCCGGTGAGGCCTTTGCCGGTCTGGAAGGATTCCTCGATCGTCCATCTGCGGCCCGCGACCTGGAGCAGGATCCGTAGCGGCACGGGTTCGGGCGAGTAGCAGCGGTAGAACGCCAGCTCGCCGGTGGTGCGGTGGCGGCGGATCAGCAGCCACCGGTGCCCGTCGGGCTCGTCGGTGTCGATGTCGGCGAAAGCCCAGTCGTAGTAGCGATGTCCTTTCGCGCCAGCGCCGGCGGAGAGGCGTTGCCAGACGTGCTTGGGCAGCCTCGCGGCGACACCGTCAGCGCGCAGCACGCCGGCTGGAGTGCTGACCCGGCGGTCGCGGCCGATGGCGAGAACATAGCCGATACCGCGCTTTTCCAGGTTCTTGCGCAGGTGGGGGTCGGCGCCGTAAACCTCGTCCCCGGCGACCCACTGTGCACGGACGTCGGCGTCGAGAGCGCGCCCGATCATGGTGGTCGCCAGCGCGGGTTTCGTCACGAACACAGTGTCGGTAGGGATTCCGGCGCCTGCGCAACGTTCGGGATCGATGATCCAGGATTTCGGGAGGTAGAGGGCTCGGTCGATGAACGCGTGGCCGGTGTCGGTGGCGTAGGTGAGGTAAACCGCGACCTGGGCGTTCTCGATGCGACCCGCGGTGCCGGTGTATTGGCGTTGCACTCCGACGGTGTGAACGCCTTTCTTCAGGTCACCGGTTTCATCGACGACCAGCACGGCACCGGTGTCGCCGAGGTGTTCGGTGACGTAGTCGCGCAGGTCGTCGCGGACCTCCTCCGCGTCCCAGACTGCTTTGCGCAGCAGGTGTTGTATCCCGTCGGGGGTGTCGTCGCCGGCGTGTTCGGAGATGGTCCAGCAGTTCTTGTCCGGCAGGTCCGACAGCAGCCCGAGCAGCAGTGTTCGTGCTCGTCGGCGGGGTTCGACGCGGGTGAACCGGCCGGCGATCCGGGTGATCATCTCCTCGAACATCACCGCCCACCGGTCAGGGTTTACGCTGGGGCCTGCGGCCACCAGCCGATCAGGGTTAGTCCACACAACCGACCATGATCAACTGGTGGCCGCACCTGTCTTCAGGCAGCCCACCAGCGACATCACAAAGTCCGGCTGGAGTACTAGCCTGCTGCGGCTCCTGCGCTGTGGCTGCGGCAGAACGCGCGCGAGATCTCGGCGGACAACGAATTACCGCTGCGCCTGGCATCCTGCCGATTTCAGCGCCGCGGAGAGCGAGTCGTGGCTGCGGCCGCGCCGACGTGACCAGGAGGTTCGCTCGGACGGATCTTGCCCAGATGCCTGGGCCTGAGCAGGGTTGACAACGGGCCAACGCCACCGCACACCCCAAGTCGGGAGGCCGAGATCAGCATGTCGCAGTTCGACACCGCATCCGTAGGCGCCGGTGATCCGCTGATGCCGACGGTCCAGCGGTTCCCGGTCAACGCGGGCGCCCGGCCGCTCAGCGATGAAAATCCCAGCACCGTCCGGCCGTTCATTCTGCGCGGTGTGCGTGCACGCCGGATCACGGTGCGGCCGGAGGCCAAGCATCGCACTACAGCTCACGACACGCTGCATCCCCGCCAGTGCAATGAGGACGGCAAGATGATCGACGACTCCTACACCACCCCAGATGACTGAGCGTCGCGATCCGCTGGTCCTGTTCGTCGGTATCCGGGAGGACTGGGCGGCCGCCGCGGTCGGCCGGGAACTCGACGCCCGCGGCGTTCGCCGCCACGTGGTCAACGTCGGCGACTTCCCGCTCAGCCTCTCCCTCGGCGCCGAGCTGACCCCGGACGCCGAGGGCTGGCGCGGCTCCCTGCTCACTGCCGAGCATGACGTCCCGCTGCACGAGGTCACTGCGGTCTACTACGGCAAGCCGACCGAACCGGTGATGCCGGCCGGGATGTCCGGTCCCGACCTGCGGTTCTCCCGAGCGCAGGCTCGGGTCGGGCTCGGTGGCGTGCGGGCGAGCCTGCCAGTGCGCTGGGTCTCGCACCCTTCGGCGCTGGCCGACGCCGCGTACAAGCCGCGGCAGCTGGCCACGCTGGCTCAGGCCGGCCTGACCGTGCCGCCGACGCTGATCACCAACGACGCTGACGCCGTCCGCGAGTTCGCGGAGAGGTTCGGGGAGCTGATAGTCAAGCCGCTGGCCGAGCCGGTGGTCTACGAGTCCGGCGGCGAAGCCCTGGTCTACACCCGCCGTCTTGGCCGCGACGAACTCGGCTCACTAGACGGCATCGAGGTGACGGCGCACCTCGTTCAGCAGTGGCAGCCGAAGTGGTTCGAGGCTCGCGTGACTGCGGTCGGTGACCGGCTTTTCCCGGTGGCGATCCACGCCGGCAGCGAAAAGGCGCTGGTAGATTGGCGCTCGGACTACGACGCCTTGACGTATGAGGTAATCGACGTCCCTGACCACGTCCGGGCGGGGATCGTCCGGTACCTGGACGCGGCGGGGCTGGCGTTCAGCGCGTTCGACTTCGTCGTCGGACCTGACAGGACGTGGACCTGTCTCGAAGCGAACGCGGTTGCTGCCTGGGGCTGGTTGGCCGAAGAATGCGACTTGCCGATCGCCGCGGCGATCGCCGACGCCTTGATCGAGGAGTAGACCGTGGACGCCCTGGACACCGCCACCTGGGAAACCCGGGCGGCCGCCCTCGCCGCCGAGCTGACTGCCGACGGTGTCCTAGCCGACCCGGCGTGGCGCGATGCGTTCGCCGCGACGCCCCGGCACCTGTTCGTCCCGCACATCCTTAACGGTCCCGCCTCGCTGAGCACCGGTGATCCAGGCTGGCTGGACGCGGTCTACGCCAACGAATCCCTGGCCACCCAGACACGACCTGCCAGTGACGACACGACCGGGCGGGAGATCGCCAGCTCGTCCTCGAGCAAGCCGGCGGTCATGGCGGTGATGCTGGAGCGGCTCGCCGCCGAACCTGGACACCAGGTGCTGGAGATCGGCACTGGCACCGGCTACAACGCCGCCCTGTTGTCGCATCGCCTCGGCGCGGACAACGTCTTCTCCCTCGACCTCGACCCCAAGCTGGTCGACACCGCCCAAGAACACCTCACTGCAGCCGGCTACCACCCGCACCTGGCCGCAGGCGACGGGTTCGCGGGCTGGCCGGGCGAGATGACGTTCGACCGGATCATCGCGACCTGCGCGGTCACCGCGATCCCGCCAGCCTGGATCAACCAGCTTGCCGACGGCGGCCGGATCATCGCCCCCCTCGACGCCGGCGCCGCTGGGCCGCTGCTCGTGCTCGACAAGACCGCCGACGACGAAGTCAGCGGCCGCATCGACCCGTTCCCCGTGTTGTTCATGCCGATGCGTACCGACGTCACCAGCCCGTTCGCCCCCGGCCAGAGCCCGTCGGCGGCTGCGGCCGGGATGCCGCACTACGGCACCACCGCTGTGAACCCCGCTGTGCTCCTGGAATGGCCCGATCTGGCGTTGTTCCTCTGGCTGCACGCCCCTGGCCTTCGGCTCGGAGGCAGCGTCGAACACGGCGTCGTCGTCGCCGAGCGCGGTCCCGCCCGCGCCGAAGCCGACCTGGCGCCCCTGGCTGAAGGCACGTGGGCGGTCCGGCAGTCCGGGCCCTACCGGCTGTGGGACACCGTGGAGCACGCCGTCGCCTTGTTCGACACCCTCGACAAACCGGACGCCACCCGGCTCGGTGTTACCGCGCTGAACGTCCCCGGCAAACAGTTCATCTGGCTCGACGACCCCGATAGCGACTACAGTTGGCCGTTGGCCTGACGGTCGGCGTTGTCAGGCCAAGACCGGGTCTAGCAGGCGTTCTTGCGCGTCGGGGCCGACCCGCACCACGATGTGGAACGTCGTAGCCGTGATCGCCGTCTTGACCGCGGGCGCTGTAATCGTGCTGTGGTGGCCAGCCACCCGGTCCCAATCTCGTCAAGGCCTGGCTCACCCTGCGGTTGCGCTCCGCGCGAAGACGGGGTTGCTCCGCTACGTGCCAGGCGCTCGACTGGATCGCAAGTGAGCTGGACTCTCCTTGTGCATGCAGTGCTGAAGGGCGATGCGCCCGCCAACGCGTAACAGCATCGGGTTGACGTGCGACTCGAACCCTTATGAAGGCTTACATTCTCGCAGGTGTCGCGGTACTGCTGGCTGGCTGCTCGGATGGGAGCGCTGCAGACCCGGTCTCGCCTGTATCAAGCGCTGCGCCGATGATGGTGACACTCAACGTCGGCGGGTTCGGCGGCGAACACGTGTCGTACACCGACCCCTCAGTACCTGGCGGAGTCGGATCGGAGACACTGCCGAACTCGCGCACACCGCTCTCTAGGAAGATTGTCGCACCGAAGGGCTCTACTGTAGCTATCACCTGGTCTGGAACCGCGGATGCTGTGCTTACCCGGTGCACTGTCACCGATGAGACCGACCGTTTGGTCCTGGTTGAAGGCAAAGAGAACTGCAGTTATGTCGCGAACTAGGAACTGTCCCAGCCCGTTCGTGTAATCGCAGAAAGCAAACTGCCACAACGCGAGTTGGGAACGCTCAGGCTGTTACGAGTGCGCACTTATCGACCCAAAAGGTGAGGTCGAGCTGGGTACGCAGATCGACGCTCCCGTATGTAGTTCAGCGCAGGTACTTCACCACTAGTTCTCCATTCACGGGGCGTCGTGACCGTGTCGACGACGCGGCTTGCGCGAGAAGAGAACGTGCGGTCCAATGGAGAGGGTCGAGATCTCCGAGACATAGGTCAAGGAGAGTGGATGCGTCGGGGTCGTCGAGGACGGTGTTGAGTCGTCGGCCGTCAAAGGATGCAGGAACGGCGGCTGGCCATAAGCTGCCGTCGGGCATCTTGAAGAGGGCTAGTTTGTCGCACTCGTCGAGTACCGATTCTAGAAGCGCAGCGCCTGGCTGATCGTGAAGGTCGGAAAGCGGCTTGCGCAGCAGTTTGCCAATTTTCGTTGTTGGCCCTTTCGGTGGGGTATATTGCCAAATCTGGGCGATGCGTTTCATGGCGCTTGGACTGGGTTGCCCTGGGACCATCGTGATTCCGGATGATTCAAGCATCAGCATGCTGGCGACGCCAGCGGTGGTGGGACTGCCGGCGAATGCCGCGCGCAGTTCGTTCCGGATGAGCGCATGAAGTGCCTTGTGTTTCGCGGCGTACGACAGGCCGGCAGCTACGGCGGCGAATGCTTTTGGCATCGGGCCGTGGAGGCACCGGAGTGCAATAGTGACCAGCGCTTTCAACGCAGTCGGCTTGCTTTCGGCCATGCCATCGTCGAGCAGGTGAGCGGCGAGTTCGGGGCCAACAGGGTAGAGCCACCCCGGCCAATCATTACTGCTGTGGTCGAAGCCGTTGACGATGTCCAACACGAGAGTGCGCCGGTGATCACTCTCGGTAAAGAGCTTGCCTGCTGCGAAGAGCCATGTGTTGCGCCAATGCGGGCTTGGTGCCGTGGCAGTAAGGTTCTTACAGATGGTGTCGTCGTCGCCGTTGACGAGAGCCCGGGCAGCCATGAGTTCCTGAAGGCTGCGGACCTCGAAAGATACGGTCTCGTCCTGGTCTGCGGCCAGGAGTACCAGGCGAGTGGTTGCGATGTCGATGATCCGATCGGCGAGATCATCTGCCTCATCGATGTCGTCATGCCCGACCTCAATCATCCGATCGTGAGCCAGCTGCCTCAAGCTGGTCAGAGGAAGGCGCGCCTGGGCTTCGTCGGTGTTTTCGCTGTGGGTGTGCAGCAGCAGTCCTACGCGCTCGTGCAACTCGGTAATATCGTCGCGATGTCCGCGGAGGAAGCTGCGGTGAGCTGTGGGTCTTTCCTGCTCACGTTTGTAAACAGTGTCATAGTACGACCAGAACAACTCGTACCGTGTCGCTGGCAGGTCTCCCAAGTTCTCCAAGATGAAAGTCAGGATCAAGACTCGAAGCGGTGTCTTGATGAGTCGTTCGGTTGCTGGTGCGGACGCCGCCCGATCGAAGCGCTCGAGTACCTGCTCCTGCATTGACACGTCGTCATGAAGGCGCTGGGTGGTCACGTGCCTTCCGTAGGCCACAGCTTCGCTGATTGTGAAGTAGTCCAGGTCGATTTGTGCGAACTCGGCGGGCAGGATCCGCTCTGTGTACCCGGTCGGTCGTGTGGTGACGACGATGAACAGGTCCGCGTCGAGGTTGTCGGCGTGGTCGACGAGTTCGGCGATCTCGTCGACCACTCGTTGCCTTAGCGACGGAGCGGTAACTTCATCAAACCCGTCAAGGAATAGGACGCTTGGCCATGCTTGCAGCCATTTCTCGAGAGTGGCGGGTAGAATTTCGATTGACGCCCGGTTCGTCACCTGTTGGCTTAGCCATCGGATCATCGACGGGCCTCCGTCCGGCCCCATGTCTTTGGCCATCGCCGGAAGTGACACGTTCAGCGGCCACCGTCGACTGCTAGGGGTGGACAGGTGGAGCCGTTCCAGTGATGTGCCCGTCTCGGTAATGATCACGTCAGCGGCGGGAGTCACGATGTCGCCGTCGAGGAACCGTGCACGGTAGACCTGGGTGAGGTATCTCGGACGTCACCGTCTCGCCCGCAATGGCCGAAGAGGACGACTTCCTGCTGACGCTTCCGGTCGTCGGCCGGGCCGTGTTCCGGTACGGCGGTTCGGAGGCGCAGGCGTCTCGCGGTCAAGGCGTCATCATCGGTCCGTATCACGAGTTCGAGTTCGCGCTCGGCTCCGGGTTCGACCAGGTGGTCGTCCGGTTGGACCGCTGGCGCGTCGAGTCGGTCGCCTCGGCGCTGATCGGCGCCGATGGCCCGGTCCACTTCGAACTGGGCCTCGACCGTGCCGTCGGAAGGCTCGGCGGGCTGCTGGAGTCGCTGGTGGATCTCTCCGTTTCGGGCCTCGCGTCCTCCCGGCCGCAGCTGCTGTGGCAGCTCGAACAAGTCGCCATCGAGTCACTGTTGTTGTGCCAGCCGAACAATCTCAGCCAAGCCCTGAGCCCGGAGTCTTCGGCCGCACCTTCGGCACGCGTCCGGCGTGCGATGGACTATCTGCGTGATCACCTGGCCGAGCCGGTGATCATGGCGTCCGTCGCGGCGGAGTGCGGGGTGAGCGTCAGGAGCCTGCAGGAGGCGTGGACATGGAAGGCCGCAAACATGCCCTCGGGCTCTGGATCGCCGACACCCAAGCGGCGAAGTTCTGGGCCAAGGTCGTCACCGACCTGCGCAACCGTGGCGTGAAAGACATCTTGATCGCCTGCTGCGACGGCCTGACCGGACTGCCCGACGCGATCCGCGGCGCGTTTCCCGACACCGTAGTCCAAAGAGTCCCAATCCCAGCGATGAGATCACCACGCTGACCGTGCGCCTGGCAATGGAGAACCGAACCTGGGGCGTGGTCCGCGTCAAGGCGAGCTACGCCGACTCGGGCACCGCATCGCCGCCTTCACCATCCGCCGGATCCTGCGCAGCCACCGAATACCGCCGCCCAACAGCCGCGGCGACACGTGGCGCACGTTCCTCCGTGCCCAAGCCGACGGTCTTCTCGCGATCGACTTCTTCCACATTGACACCGTCACGCTCAAGCGCCTGTACGCAGCGTTCGTCATCGAGCATCGCACCCGACGGGTCCATCTGCTCGGCGTCACCGGCCATCCGACCGGAGCCTGGGCAGCCCAACTGGCCCGCAACCTCGCTGCAGATCTTGAAGACAGCGGACACCGGTTCACCCACCTGATCCGCGACCGGGACGCCAAATTCACCGCGGCCTTCGACGAGGCGTTCGCCTCTATCGGCATCGACATGGTGCTTACCGCGCCACAAGCACCGCGGATGAACGCGATCGCCGAACGCTGGATCTGCTCGCTCCGCCGCGAAGGCACCGACCGGCTGCTTATCACCGGACGTAACCATCTCAGCCACGTGCTTGAGACGTACGTCGACCACTACAACGCCGGCCGCAGCCACCAAGGCCACGGCGTTGAATTACGAGCACCCGATGACGACCCTAACGTGATCCCATTGCCCACCCCGCCGGACCGGATCAAGCGCACACGACGCCTCGCAGGACTACTCAACGACTATCTACCGGCCGCCTGAATCCCCAGCTCACAGCCGATGACGACATTTTCGACCAGGACACCGAGATGGCGGTTATTTCCGGGGGAGCGCAGTGCCAGTACTCGTCCCGGTTGTCCCAGGTGCCGACCCACACGCCGACAAGTATGCCACCCTGCGTGTTGCTTCTCGCGGCGAGCAACTGCTCATCGTTCCGGAGATGTGAAATCGAGTTCAGCGGAGACCAGTGCCCTTGGATTGGAAAATGTAAGTCCGCCCGGTTCGTTGGCGCTGAACCCCGCCCGTCTCCGCGATTGAAGCGGTGCCACGGGAGATAAGCCGTACCAGTGTGGGATTCGACGATCTCCTCGGCGCACACCAGTCATATTTTTTCGGGAAAGGCTGCACGAGGCGCGGGATTCGAACCACCGGTTCCGGATTCTCGACCGGCGGTTGTCGAGCTGGCTCCTGGATGAACCGGAAATACTCAAGTCGCTCGACCGTAGCTGGCGCGATGTCATCACGCGATCCGGTTCACGACAGGTGTCAACCCGCCACCGCTGCCCAGCCCCGCCGTGCTCTGCGGCTACGCCGATCAGTCGCACCTCAATCGTGACTTCTGTCTGTTGATCGGTTCCACCCCGACAGCGTTGCCGCGGCCCGGGGTGCGACCGACCTCTACCTGGGCAGCCTCATCAGCGTGCGCCCCACACCACTGACGGGCACAAGGCTGGAAATGGGATGTCCCTCTGTTTAGCCCGAGCCGCAGCCGGCGGCTTTACCGTCCGCCGTTGCCGGCTCGCTGTACGGGCTAGACAGGCGAACTCCACCGGGTGGTCCTCACCTGCGGGTAACGAAGCTCGTTGTCCTTTCTCCCGTATTCCGGTGAATCCCTATTAAGAAGGTTCACCTTCGCTGGTCTTGTCACCGACGGGATGGCCGTCTCGGGCAAGAGGCGGTTTTAGAGCTGTAGGGCAAAGATGTCCTGTCGGGTGCCAAGTCCGGCGGTGATCAGCGGGGTGAGGGGGACTTTCTCCTCGTCGCACGAGGGGAAAGTCCCCCTCACCCCGGGTCTTGCGGTCTCGTGGGCGGCGGAGCCGCGGAAGCGTTGCGAAAGCCACTTTCGCAACACCCGAGGTCGGCGTGCGGGCGAGCGCCTGAGCACGCCGCCTTTGCCCTACCCCCCAAAAAATAAGTAAGCCACGGCAAGTCCGGAGCACGTCAATCAAGCGCCGATGTGGACTTCTGCAGCAGGCGATACCGGTGACTGGTGTACCAGGCGACCGTGCCGCACAACAGCGCGAGCATCGCGATCGCCACTAACACCTCTGTCAGCGAAGAAACGATAAGCGAGAGCAGCAACGGTCCGGTGAGCCCGCCAAGGCGGTTGAAGAACGACACCGAACCGGCGACACGTACGCGTCGAGCGTCCTCGGCGAAATCTGCCGCGACCGGAAGGAAGACGGCGGCCATGGTGTTGGCCGCAAGCAGGGTGACCGCAAGCACGGCAGCCGACAGCCACGGCACGGCGGCTCCCCAGCCGGATACCGCCAGCGCCACCAGTAACACCGCGGTGCACATGGCCAGACACACGGTCAGGGTCGCCGGACCGAACCTGTTGTAGGCGAACACGAGCAGCACCGCGCACAGCACCATGACCACGGCCGCCCCGGTGAGCAAGGAGTTCGCTGTCGCCAGTGACAGCCCGCCGGCTCTGGACAAGGACGGCACCCAAGTAGTCAGGCCGAATGTCGTCAGCCCGATCGCGAACGCGTACACCCGCTGCAATCGGACGGTGAGCGTGTTTCTGGCCAGCCACGCGGTCGCGAGATCGGGCGCCGCAGAACGACTTCGTTTGGCCTTCGTGCCGGTTCGGCGTTCCGGAACGAAGGCGGTGGCGATCGCCAGCAGCAGCCCAGTAGGGGCCCCGATGAGCCACAGCACGCGCCAGCCGAACACCGGTTCCAGCCACAACGCCGATCCAGCGGCGACGAGATAGCCGATCGCGGTGGCGACGACGGACAGCCCGGTCACGATCGCCCCTCGGCGGCGCCCTGGGAAGAGGTCGCTGAGCACAGTGATCAGCATCGGGGCCAAACCGCCGACCGCCATGCCCATCAGGAAGCACATCACTACGTTGCCGGTGAAATCGGGCATGGTGCCGCACAAACTGGTCGCGGTGAAGCCGAGGGTGGCGACCAAGTAGCAGTTCCGGCGGCCGATCCTCGCGTCGAGGCGGCTGAACAGGAGCGCACCGACGGCCGTGCCGCTGAGGCCGCCGACCGCGAGCAGGGACGCGGTGGACGCCTCGATGCCGTACTCGGTGCGCATCCCAGGGATGACGAAGCCGAGAGTGGACGTCTTACTGATGTCGATGGTCAGCGCCGCGGTGGCGATCACGGCGACCGTGCGCCGCCCGCCGATCCCGGTGCGAGTCGCGGTCGACCGTGGCGGGCGCCTCGACACTGGCCCGAGTATCAGAGCCGCGCCCACAAGCACCAGCAGGCCGGTACCGGCGACGAACATCTCTGGCATCTCCGCCAGCAGCATCCCGGATAGCTTCCGGGTCAGCCGCTGAGTCTGTTGTGGACATCTCGGGCATGTGGAAGGCCCGGACGAAGCCCACTACCGAGGCGAGCACCACCGCACAGACCGCCACCCCGAGCGTGCCGCGCCAGAACGACCGGTGCGCATTGCGCGGCCATGTCATTCGGCTGCTCGCTGACCGGCAACGCCACTCCCGTACGCACCAGTGAACTGGCCAGGGCGCCTGCCTTCGCCCGAGGGGCCTCGGTACGCCTGAGCGACGTCGAGCCATCGATCCGCGTCCTTGCCCACTGCCGTCACCTCGAGGTCGTCCCGATGACGACGACGTGTGGTCAGCAAGCAGAAGTCGACCGCGGAGCCGGTCACCCGTTGGGCGGCGCCCTCCGGGCCGTAACTCCAGAGCGCACCTGACGGCCCCACCAGTTCGAATCGGAACGGTTCTTCCGGCACGGCCAGGCCGCGCAGCTGGAACCCGAAGTCCCGGTTGCGGATGGCGAACTCGACCAGGTGCACGATGCGGTCGGTGTATTCGCGGCGCAGGCCGACCGCGTCCGCGACGTCCTGCCCGTGTGCGAACACCTCCATCACCCCGGCCGCGGCCAGGAACTCCGCCGGCATCGGGCGGACCAGCCAAGGCACGATTCTGTCCAGCGGCCCCGTGTTCAGCGCTTCCGCGCTGGCAAGGCGATAGGCCCGCCAGCGCCGCAGCATCCGCTCCGGCGGGTCCGCGAGGTACTCCGCCAGTGCACGCGCCACATTGGCGTCGAAGTCGTCCCCGAGGCTCGCGGCCATCGCGGTGAACTGATCCGGCGCGGACGCCGACATCGCCGCCATCCTGAACACGGAGGCGAGGTGGGCCACCTGGTGCGCGATCGTCCAGCCAGGTGCTGGCGTCGGGAGCCGCCACTCGCCGGTGGTCAGGCCGGCGAGCAGGTCGTCGAGGTCGTCGCCCTCGGCGAGGAAGTCGGAAAGGACTCGGGGCATCGCCGTCACGGGCGTTTCCTCTCTCTGGATGTGCGTGTTCTCGACACCAAGATCTCAACGTCGCGACTCAGCCCGCGTCCTCAACGCTGTCCTGCGAGGCACCGTCGAGCGCGCTGACACCGCCGGAGGGAAGGTTCAGCAGCCAGGCACCGGCCGTACGCGCCGCGGTGAAAGCGGCCCACGCAGTCAGCTCCACCAAAGCCGTCTCGTCCCCACCTGCCTCTCGGAACTGCCCGACGACCTGATCGTCGATCCGATAGGGGGCCAGTGCCACCAGCCACGCGAGTCGGCCCGCGGCCCGGTCTTGCTCGGGAAGTCCCGCCAGCGCCTCGTCCAAGCGGCCGCCGTCGGGCCCGAGTGGGTGACCATCCCAATCGCGGAGCCGATTCACGACGAGCTCGCGTACCCGCGGTGGTACCGACCGGGCGCCCGCCTCTTCAAACACGGCGGAGGCACGCGCGAACGCGTCGGCGATCGCCGGATTGGGCTCCGCCCAGACGAGGTCGTCAGGCAGTTCGGCCGGTGGCAGCAATGCGGTGGATCGCCCCGGCGGATGTGGCGCGACAGCCGGTCTCCTTAACGCTTGTCCCAGCGCCCGCAGCGCACCCTTCCGTATGACGATGGGCACCACTGAGGGCAGCGGTGACGCTTCCAGTAGCACGTTCACCATCCGGTTGAGATACTGGAAGGTCACCGCCACGCCGATGAGCTCCGGCGCCTGCCTGGCGGTGAACGGCGGTCCGGCGGAACGAGCGGTGTCTTGCCGGACACTCGCCCGTGCCCAGCTCGCAGCCGCGTCCCGGCTGGTATCGTCTCTGTTACCGGTCAGCGCGCCAAGCACCGCGTCATGTACTTCTACGCAGTATGGGCAGGAGTTCGCAGCCGACACCTCGGTCGCGATCACCTCCTTGACCGCGCGCGGCACCGCCCCGGTGACGACCAACGTCTCCCGCAACATCGTCCACACCACGGAGAGCACCGGTGGCGACTGCGAGTGCAGCGCCACCGGCGGCGCAAACGCGCCGAACTCGCGTTTCATCTGACGACGTATCGCCTCGAGCCGGTCCGGCGTCAGCCGACCACCGGGTCGGCTGACGTGGTGGAACCGCTGCGGAGCCAGGCGAAGCGCGGTTCGCAGCAGCCGGTCGAGCACAGAGTCCGCCCGGCTCACCGGAAAGAACCCGCCGGGGTGGAGGTCGCGGTGGGGACCGGCGCGCCCGCGCTCACCGGGATGTTCCGTTCCCGCGCCGCCTGGATTATTCCCGGCATGGCGCGCTCGGCGAGCGCGGAGATGGTCAGCGCCGGATTGACGGTCAGCGCGCCTGGCACGGCCGAGCCATCAGTGACGAAAATTCCGGGGTGACCGCGAAGTTCGTGCCCGGGTGTCAGCGCCGAGGTACGCGGGTCATCCCCGATCCGACAGGAGGCGAGCGGATGCACCGTGTACGCGCCGACGAGGTCGTTCGTCCACGGCGCAACCTTCGCCAGCCCGTCCAGCTCGAGGATCCGCTTCACCTCCGCGTCGGATTCCGCCCAGGCTCGCCGCGTGTTGGCGGTCGGCCGATAGGACAAGGTGCCGCGACCGAGCATCTGCTGTGAGATGCGGTAAGCGTTGCCGGTGGGCGGTGGTGGCCCGAAGATCCCCTCGTTGTCATCCTCGATCATCGAAAAGATGATCAGCCATGACTTCCACCGCCGCAGCATCTCCTTCTTCTCCACCCCGAACCAGCCCGGCTCGGGCTTTCCCGGCACCTGCGCCAAAACGGTGCCAAGCCCTGGCGGAAAGTACAGCTGCTCCAGCGAGTACCGCGAGTACTCCGGCAGGGAGCCGTCAAGGTGGTCCCAGTTGGCGACCACCGGACCCTTGCCGATCTGATTCGCCTCGTAAGCCCTCCCGTCACCGCGATCGAGTCCGAGGACGTCGCGCACCCGCTCTTCGTCGATGACAGCCGTGTTGAGCCGCTCCCCATTCCCGGAGAAGTAGCGACCGACCGCTTCGGGCATCCCACCCAGTGCCACCGCCGATCGCTGCAGGATCACCGGGGTCGCACCGGCGCCCGCGGCCAGGATGACGATCTTCGCGTCGATGGTTCCGGAGCCGGTGTGCACCCGGTAGTCCTCGTCGTCGATGACGTCGTAATGGATTCGGTAGTCGCCATTTTCCTTTCTGGCAATGTGCTCGACCTCGTGCAGCGGCCGGATCTCGGCACCGTGCGCCAGCGCGCCGGGGAGGTAGTTGAACAGCAGTGAGCGTTTGGCGTCGAAACGGCAGCCGGACATCATCCAGTTGCAGTTGGTGCACTGGGTGTTGTCGACGCCGACCGGCACCGGGTTCGCGGTACCTCCCGCATGGTCGCAGGCAGCGGCCCACAGACCGCCTGCGTACGAGACGTCGTCCCATCCCTGCTGGGACACCGGGATGGATTCGGCGACCCGGTCATACCACGGCTCCAAGGTTTCGCGGCTGATCGCGGACGGCCACATGCGACGGCCGATACTGCCCCGCCGCTCGAAGACGAACCGCGGAGCGCGCGGCAGGGCCGCGAAATAAACGACGCTGCCGCCGCCGACGCAGTTCCCGCCGAGAACGCTCATACCGTCGCCCGCGACGAAATCGAAGACCCTGGTGTAGCTCGAGCCGAGAAGGTAATCGTGGTCGAAGTCCTTGCCGGTCAGCCACGGACCGCGTTCGAGGACGACCACGCGGGCACCGCCGGCGGCCAAGTGGTATGCCGCGATCGCTCCGCCGAACCCACTGCCGACGACGACCACGTCGGTGCTTTCGACGACGCTCATGCCGGGCTCCCGGAAGGGGTGGTGTCCGGATGACGGCGCGCCAGTCGCCTACCGTAGGAAAAGCGGGGAAATCGCCATAATCCATCGGAATCCGGCGGTGCGAAACCCAGTGTCGTCAGCCCGGGATGCCCGGATTCCAGGGCCTCGACGGTGTGCAGGTGCGGAGCGGTGTCGAAAGCCATATTGCTGAACAGGGCGAGAAGTACCCATCCGTCCTTCTCCGCGTGGTCGGGTGCGGTCAGCTCGAAGACCAGGTTGGTGCGGTGCGAGAAGGGAAGGGCAACGAAAGGCGGCAGCGCCCCGCCGAACCGCAGGCCATGTTTCCTGGAGTAGGCAGTGGCGTGCTCGTTCAGCCGGTCGGCGAAGCCCGCCAGTCCCGCGGCGAGTCCCGGCGCACGCATTTCCAGCACCTCGATAGCTCCGGACGCGACCGCGCCGGGACCGGTCGTGGCGCCCGCGATGGCATGATCGTCCGATCCTCGTTTCTCCCCAGGAATGATCGTGTCCGCGAAAGCTTCCAGCGTCATGGTCATGCGATCGCCGTCACCGGTTGGCATAGCAACTCCTTGTCTGCCCTGACAGCGAGTCCGTCGTGGACGGTCGCACCGCCGGGCGGAACGGTTCGGAACCTGCTCGGATCAGGACATCACGACGGGCGGTGCCGGACGTCTTCCGACCTGTCCTGCGAGCGGCGCCGGGCGAGAGCGGGCAGCTTCAAAGACTGTCCATATCGGACTCGCCCGTGTTCTTGGCGCGGAAACGAAAAGACCCGGCCCTCTGGGGAAGGGCCGGGTCATTCCGGGAATGCTTCAGGAATCGCTCAGCTCAGGGCGCCAGTCGGTACCGCGCCCCGGGGGATGAGGTCGAGCATATTCCACAGCACTCCGAGCGTATCCAGCGCTCTGAAGTCTTGACCGGGTTCCGGAGGGACGTAAAACATCTCGGATCTCAGAAATGCCGTACCTCGGACCCGGTGCGGCGAAAGACATTCATCATCGAGGTGTCGTTGCCATCCGGGGTCTGCCCGAAGTAGTCACGATTGTAATCGTTGCCCGAGGTGGACAGCAAGCGCAAGTGGCGCCATCCGCGCTGGCTCGCGAACCCCCGAAGCCGGGATACGCTCGATCCGGCGACGACGACGAAAGCCATCCGCTCCGCCAGGTGTCCGGCAGCACCCTCCAAACCATCGAGTAGCGAGGTACACATCGGGCAGGCCCCGTCCCGCTCCTCGCCGAACATGAAGCTGTAGATGGCGAGGCTTTCCTTGCCCGCAGAGAACAACTCGGACATCCAGACCTCGGCCGGGGCACCGTCGCTCTCCGCCTGCTGGAAGACGTAGTCTTCCGGGACCACACCACCCGGAGGCAGCCGCCGCCGCGCCTCGGCGACTGCCTCGGTCAACCGGCGGAGTTCGATCTCCCGCGCCAGCAGCTCGTCACGGGCCTTGCGGTACACCGGAGTCTCGCCGGGGAAGGCGACGGACATGAGTCGTCCTCCTTACTTCCGCAGTTCGCGGAGGTATCGCGCGGTCAGTGATTCCTTGTTCCGGATGAGCTTCGCCGGTGTGCCCTCGAAAACAACACGTCCACCGTCGTGTCCGGCGCCGGGGCCGAGGTCGATGACCCAGTCGGACCGCGCGATGACCTCCAGGTTGTGCTCGATCACGATCACCGTGCTGCCGTCGTCCACGAGCCGGTCCAGCAGTCCGATGAGATTGTCGACGTCGTCCATGTGGAGCCCCGTGGTCGGCTCGTCGAGCACGTAGATCTGCGCTGTCCTGCCGAGCTCACTGGCGAGTTTGAGGCGTTGGCGCTCGCCACCGGACAGCGTGCTGAGCGGCTGCCACAGTGCCATGTAGCCGAGTCCCACTTCCGCGAGCGCCTCAAGGGTGCGCAGGACCGGTTTCTCGGTGAAGAAGTCGAGGGCTTCGACGACGGAGAGCCCCAGCACCTCACTGATGTCACGGCCGCGCAGCTTGTACTTGAGGACCTCGTCGGTGAAGCGCCTGCCCTCGCAGGTCTCGCAGACAGTGACGACGGGGTCGAGCTGGGCAAGATCCGTGTAGATGTGGCCGAGCCCCTGGCAATCCGGACAGGCGCCCTCGGAGTTGGCGCTGAACAGTGCCGCGTTCACCTTGCCGGCCGAGGCGAAAGCCTTGCGGATCGGGTCCAGCATTCCGGTGTTAGGTGGCGGGGTTGGACCGCTTCGATCCCTTTGCCACGTTCTGGTCAATGATCGTCGCGTCCGGGTAGCTCTTCGGCAGGCAGCCGTGGACGAGCGAACTCCTACCGGATCCCGCCACACCGGTGACCACGGTCAGCACGCCCTCGGGGATTTCGACGGTCACGTCCCGCAGGTTGTGCAACGAGGCGTTCTCGATAACCAGCTTCCCGGTGGCCTTCCGCAGGCTCGCCTTCACGGCGGCGTGCCTGTCGAGGTGGTCACCGGTCAACGTGCCGGAAGCGCCCAGCGACGCGAAGTCGCCTTCGAAGACGACCTCGCCACCGTTGCGGCCCGCGCCAGGGCCCATGTCGACGATGTGGTCCGCGATGGCCATGATCTCCGGCTTGTGCTCGACCACCAGCACGGTGTTGCCCTTGTCGCGCAGGCGGCGGAGCAGTTCGTTCAGCCGGTGCACGTCGTACGGGTGCAGGCCGACGCTGGGCTCGTCGAAGATGTAGGTCATGTCCGTCAGGCTGGATCCGAGGTGGTGTACCATCTTGACCCTCTGCGACTCGCCACCGGAGAGCGTGGAACTCTGCCGGTCGAGGCTGAGGTAGCCGAGCCCGATGTGCTCCAGGCTTTCCAGCCTCTCGCCGAGCGCCGTGACAAGCGGGGCGACCGTGGCCTTCTTGATACCGCGGACGAACGCCGCCAGATCCGAGACCTCCATCGCGGCGCAGTCCGCGATGTTCTTTCCCTTGATCTTGGTGCCCAGCGCCTCCTGGCTCAGCCGGGTACCACCGCAGAGGGAACAGGGCTGGGAGGTGACCACCTTTTCGTAGGCGTCCCGCAGATGTGGTTGCAGCTCTACGGGTCCCTTGGACATGTAGTTCTTCTTGAAACGGGGTAGCAAACCCTCATAGGTCGCTTTGAAGGTCTTACTGGCGTAGACGATCTCGATCTTGGTGTCACCGAGGTGGACCAGCTTGTGCCATTCGTCCTCGGTGAAGTCCCGCAGCTTTTGTCGTTGTCGAAGAAGCCCGAGTTGACCATCAGCCCCCAGAAGCGCGAATCGACCGCGAAGGTCGGGAACCGGATGGGGCCCTCGTTGATCGACTTGTCCCGGTCCACCAGCGCGTCGAGGTCCACCGCGGAAACCCGGCCGATGCCCTCGCATTCGACGCACATCCCCTGGGGGTCGTTGAAGGAGAACGCCCGCACGCTGACCGGTCCGCCGCTTCCACAGCGGGCGAAGATCTGCCGGAGCAGGGCATAGCTGTCGGTCGCGGTGCCGACCGTGGAACGCGAGTTACCGCCGAACCGCTTCTGGTCGATGATGATCGCCGCGGACAGGTTGTCCACCGAATCGGATTCAGGACGGCCGTAGTGCGGCAGTAACGACTGGACGAACAGCGGAAAGGTTCGTTGATGAGCCGCTGGGACTCCGCGGCGATGGTCCCGAAGACCAGCGATGACTTTCCTGATCCCGAGACTCCGGTGAACACCGTGATCTTGCGCTTGGGTATATTCAGCGACACGCTTTTGAGATTGTTCTCACGCGCACCGCGAATCTCGATGTCCCCGTAAATGTCCTTGCTCCGTCCATACCCTGAGTCACGATTGTTGGTGGGTGGTGGCCCTGAGGAAAGCCCCAGGGTCACCACCTTCTAGCTATTACGAGAAGAAGACCTGCTGCCCGCCGGACTGCGCCTGCGAGTCGCGGACGCCGATGAAGCAG
Source organism: Amycolatopsis sp. QT-25 (assembly GCF_029369745.1). Classification (NCBI taxonomy): domain Bacteria; kingdom Bacillati; phylum Actinomycetota; class Actinomycetes; order Pseudonocardiales; family Pseudonocardiaceae; genus Amycolatopsis; species Amycolatopsis sp. QT-25. The sequence goes on along the minus strand of NZ_CP120210.1, from coordinate 4,019,593 downwards.
ACCGCGGTGCCGCAGTCCACACTCCCGGCAGGCGTGCCATCCGGCAGCGCGCTGTCGAAGTTCTTCTTCACGGTGTAGGTGGTGCTACCGGAACCGCTGGCGTCCGTCGAGAACGTCAGCGGCGGCACCTCCTTGCACGCTCCCGAGTTGTTCGCCGCGGGCGTGCACTCCGAAATAGTCAACGTGGTGTTCGCCGCGAAGCCGCTCGCGGTGACAGTGACGGACTGGCCGTCACTGAGCCCCGTTGCCGGCGACACGGTAACGACCGGCTCCGCCGGCGCAAGGGGCGAGGCCGCGGCGACCGACGTCGCCAGCGGAAGCATGGAAAGCCCCAGAACCGCGGCGAGACCGATCTTCGCTCGTACCCTCGACATGGTCATGAAAACTCCGCTCTCACGATTTCTGAATAGGATTTCGGGCGGTCAATCGGCGCCTAAATCGCACCGCCCGCTATTCACGTTACAAATCACCGTAAGATTTGTCAATTGTCTCTTTATCTGGCGCACCGACATAGCGGATTTCAAATGACGCACCCGCGCTGTGAATGGCAATTCTCAAGACAAGGTGTCGCCGCACGACGACCACGACATCGCTGAAATCCTGGGGACCGCCCAAGACGTCGCGCGCGACGGATACGGACCCGTCGCCAATGGCGAAAAGGGTCTCGTAAACGACATTGCGCTCGGCCTGGGTCGCACCTACGGCCCAGTCTTCAAGCACGTCGAGGCCCGCCGTGAGCCGGAGGCCCACCCCCATCCCGCCGTCAGTTCTCCTGGACGACCGACAGGATGTTCCCGGCGGGATCGCGGAACCAGGCGATCAGTGGCCCACCGAGCCGGAAGACACCCTTGTCGTCGACGCCGTCGAAAGGTTCGAGCTTGATACCGGCCGCGGTGAGCTTCTCCACCGCGTCCTCGATGTCGTCGACCGGGAAGTTGAGAATCGTGTACTCGGCGGGCTTGTGCTTGTCACCCTTCGGATAGACGAGCACTGCGCGTCCCTCGGCGAGACGGAGCCGAAGCATCCCCCATTCCTCGGTGACGGGAATCCCCAGCTTCTCGCCGTAGAATTTCTGGGCCGCCGAGGTGTCGTCCACCGAGAATCCGCTGAAAGTCCTGGTCGTGTCGAACATGGTTTACTCCTTTTTCTCTCAAGAGGGGAATGGTCAGGCGGCGGCGGGGCTTTCCTTGGGCGCCCCCCACTCCGCCGCCTTCGGGTTGCCGAGCAAGACGAGTACCAGCCCGGCGGAGACCACCATGAAGGCCGCGCCGAACCAGAAGGAGAGCGCGAGCCCGCTCGCGCTGGCCACGGCGGGATCCGCCCCGGAGCGCAACTCGTCGGTGGCATGGGTGAGCGCGAGCGCGACCAGACAGGCGATACCGACGGCCGCGCCGATCTGCTGCATGACGTTCTGCACGGCTGAGGCGAGGCTGGAGTTCTGCTCGTCCACCTCGTGCAGCGCGGCACTGGTCGACGCCGGGATGGCCACCCCCGTGAACATACCGAGGATGATCATGCCCGGCAGCACACCGCCGGCGTAGCTGGAGCCGACGTCGAGCATGCCGGTCAGGAACAGTCCCACCGCGGAGCCGATGAACCCGATGGTCAGGGTCACCCGGACACCGAGGCGCGGCATCAGCGCGTTGTTGAGCCCGATGCCGAGCCCGATCGCCACGCCGAACGGCAGATAGGACAATCCGGCGGTGAGCGGGCTGTAGTGCAGCACCTGCTGCTCGAACAGGGTCAGCAGATAGGAATAGGTGAAGAAGCCCCCGGTGCTGACCAGGGTGCCGACGTTCGCCACCAACCGGGTGCGGTTGCCGAAGAAGCTCAGCGGGATCAGCGGCGCGGACGAACGCGCCTCGATCGCCACCATCGCGCCGAGCAGCGCCAGCCCGCCGAGAAGGGGAAGTAACACCTGCCACGAGGCCCACGAATGCGAAACGACCTGCAGGAGGCCGTAGACGGCACCGCCGAGGCCCAGCGTGCCCACGATCGCCCCGCTGAAGTCCAGCCGGACGTGTTCGCGGGTCATCCGGCTCTCAGAGGTCAGCATGGGCACCAGCACGAGAGCGACCACGGCGACCGGCAGGTTGATGAAGAAGATCCAGCGCCAGGACACGAGGTCCACCAGCGCACCGGAGATCACCGAACCGGTGACGCCGCCGAGCCCGGCCAGGCCGCCCCAGATGCCGAACGCCTTACCCCGTTCCTTGGCATCGGTGAACATCAACGCGATCAGCCCGAGCGCCGCCGGAGCGGTGAGCGCCTCGCCGACCCCCTGCACCACCCGGCCGGCGATCATCGTCGCCGGGTTCGTCGCGGCACCGCAGGCGATCGAGCCCGCCGCGAAGACCACGACGCCGATCAAGAACAGGCGCCGTCGCCCGAAGACGTCGGCCAGCCGTCCGCCGAGCAGCAACAGGCCACCCGCCATGACGACGTAGCCGTTGACCACCCAGGCCAGTCCCGCGCCGGAAAAGCCGAGGTTGTCCTGGATACGCGGCAGCGCGATGTTCACGACGGTGACGTCCAGGATGAGCATGAACTGAACGAGGCCGAGTACGGCCAGGATGCGCCACCGCCGCGGGTCCGCTGGGGCGGCGGCTTCGGGGGGAAGCCCGGGGCCGTCCGGTTCCGAGGTCGCGGTCAGCCCCTTCTCGTTCGACTCAGTGGACAACGGTCTTCCTCCTCGATCAGGCTTGCTTCGGGCGATAGGTCACCGAGATGACGCCGTTCTCGAACGTCTTGCTCGCGACGAGTTCGAGGTCGGCCCGTTCGGACTTGGCCTCGAACAGCCGGGCACCGGACCCGAGCACGATCGGGTGAATCATCAGGCTGAGTTCGTCCAGCAGACCGGCGAGCACCAGCGAACGCACCAGCTGCGGGCTGCCGGGGATCTTGATGTTCTTCCCCGGCAGTGCTTTGAGCTTGGCCAGCTCATCGGTGAGATCGGCACCGAGCAGGGTGGACCCGCTCCAGTCCAGCGACGTCAGGGTGCTCGACACGACGTACTTTGGCGTGTTGTTCATGAACGCGGCCATCGGGAACGTCTCGCCCATACCCGGCCACATCCGGGCGAACTCCACGTAGGTGTTCCGCCCCAACAGGATGGCGTCGGACTCGGCGATACCGGTTTGGATCACCTCCTCCATCTCGGCGTTCGACATCATCCAGTTCGGGGGCGAGTCGATCACCCCGTCCAGCGAGATGGCCAGGCCGGCCACGATCTTCCGCACCAATAGCTCCTTTTCCGCAGCCTGGCCGGGCAACTGGTGCCCGAGCAGGCTTGTCTGCCGAACTGCTTCGCGAGGAGGCCCCTGTGGGCTCCTACACTGGGGACGTCGAAGCTGAGATCCAGAAGGCGACACTTGTGGCGAAAAATTCTCCGAAGAACATCGAGGGCGAGGCGGAACCTGCGTGAGGTACCTGATCATGATCCACAGCAATCCGACATTCCGGGATATCTGGGAGGATTTGCCGAACGACAAGCGCATGGAGTTCGGCCGGGCCCACATGACACTGAACACGTCGCTGGACGAGTCCGGTGAACTCATCCTCAGCGAGGGCCTCGCCGATCCGTCCCTCGCCAAATGCGTGACCGTGCAGAACGGCAAGACCGTGACCAGTGACGGCCCGTTCGCCGAGGTCAAGGAGCACCTGGTCGGTTTTTACCTGATCGAGTGTGACACCATCGAGCGGGCGCTCGAGCACGCAGCCCGGGTACCGGACGCGCAGTACGGCAAGATCGAAGTGCGGCCGATCCAGAACGTGAAGGCGATGGATTTCTGAGCACGACACAGGGTGTCGAGCACCTGCTGCGCGATCTCACGCCGCAGGTGCTCAATGCCGTGTGCCGCCGGTTCGGCGACTTCGCCCTCTGCGAGGACGCCGTCCAGGAGGCCCTGCTCGCCGCCGCGCTCCAGTGGCCGGAGAAGGGGCTGCCGGACAATCCGAAGAACTGGCTGATCACCGCCGCGGCCCGACGGCGGATCGACCTTCAACGGAACGAGCTGGCCCGCCAGCAGCGAGAGAACACAGCCGCTTTGCTGGCGCTGACGCAGCCCGAGCCGGTCCCGGCCGTCGATGACACGCTCACGCTGCTCATGCTCTGCTGTCATCCCGAACTCACCAAAGCCTCCCAGCTCGCGCTGACGCTGCGAGCCGTCGGCGGCCTCACCACCGCCGAGACCGCCAGGGCGTTCTTCGTCCCGGAAAAGACCGTGAGCCAGCGCATCAACCGGGCGAAGAAGCGCATCAGCGCCAGCGGCACCCAGTTCCGGATGCCTCCGCCAGAGGAACAGGCGGAGCGGCTGACAGCGGTACTGCAGGTGCTTTACCTCATCTTCAACGAGGGTTATACGGCCAGCTCCGGAACCGCACTCAACCGCGTGGAACTCACCACCGAAGCCATCCGGCTCACCCGCCAGCTGCACGAGCAGGTTCCGGACGAAGGCGAAGTCTCCGGTCTGCTGGCGCTCATGCTGCTCACCGATGCCCGCCGCCCCGCTCGCACCCGATCCGACGGGAGCGTCGTACCGCTCGCCGACCAGGATCGCACCCGGTGGGACGCCAAGGCGATCGCCGAGGGGATCGAGCTGATCAGCAAGACCTTGACCAGTGCGCCGCTCGGCCCCTACCAGCTGCAGGCCGCGATCGCCGCCGTGCACGATGAGGCGAAACTGCCCGAGGACACCGACTGGCCGCAGATCCTCGGCCTCTACGATCTCCTCGTCGGCATCGCACCTGGTCCGATGGTGACGCTCAACCGGATCGTCGCCGTGGCGATGGTCCACGGCCCGGACGCCGGGCTGCGACGGCTCGACGAGGTCGCCGGTGACGCCGCCCTCGAAGGGCACTATCGAGTCGACGCCGTTCGCGCACACCTGCTGGACATGGCGGGCGATCACGAGCGGGCACGCTCCTACTACCAGTCGGCCGCACGGCTCACCCTCAGTGTGCCGGAACAGCGCTACCTCGAATCGCGCGCCACGCCAAGGGATTCAACCTCGGAATAGGTGTCACGGAGATCGCCGCACTCGTCGAGCGGGCAGCTCCGGAGACGCAACTAACCCTTTCGGCTGGATACGGTTGTGCGGTCGGTTGACGCCCGCGCGGAATCCGTTACTGATCGAAATCCGGGGAGATGGGCAGTTTGCGAGTCAAGATATTGGGACCGCTTTCGGTTTGCCGTGCCGAGGTGACGGCTGTGCCCACTGCCAGGAAGCCGCGCAAAGTGCTTTCCCTGTTGTTGCTCAACGAAAATCGCACGGTCGCAACTTCCACGTTGATTTCGGAGTTGTGGGGCGAGAATCCGCCGAAGAGCGGCCAGACCTTGGTGCAGACCTACATTCTGCACCTCCGCCAGCTGTTCGCCCGCGCGTTCGGTCTCAGCTCCGCGGAGGTAGCCAAGGAACTCCTGCAGACGCGAAATGGCGGGTACGCCTTTGTGCTCGGCAAGGGCGAATTGGACCTGCACGAATATCGTCGCTGGCAGGCTGACGGCGACCAGGCGCTGGTCGCCGGGGACGACGGTGCGGCGGTCGCCGCCTACCGGCGCGCTCTGGCGGAATGGCAGGGCTCTGCGCTACTGGACGTCGAACACGGCCATCTGATAGCGGCACAGGTCGTCGGACTCGAACAGTCGAGGCTTACCGTGACCGAACGGAAGATCGAGGCGGAACTGCGCCTCGGCCGTCACCATGACACGCTTTCCGAACTGGCGGCGTTGGTGCTGACGCATCCGTTTCACGAAGGATTGCACGCGCATTTCATGCTGGCGCTCTATCGCTCCGGGAACCGCAATCGGGCACTGGAGATCTTCGGTCACCTGCGTACCTCACTGGTTTCCGAACTCGGGATCGAGCCTGCCCCAAAACTGCAACGCCTGCACCGGGCGATCCTCACCGCCGAGCCCGGACTGGACCCACCGGGAACAGGTCCGGAAGCCGTGGACCGCCTGCGATTCACGGGCTGATCGTCACATTCTCCGTTGCCCGTACCCAACCTGTGAAGGAGACAACCTGTATGCGTCCATTCCAGATCAAGGTCGCACAAGGAGAACTGGACGACCTGAACCGTCGGCTCGCCGCCACCCGCTGGCCGGACCGGCTCCCCGACACCGGCTGGGACCGGGGCGTCCCGGAGCGGTATCTGCGGGAGCTGGCCGAATATTGGCAGCACGGCTATGACTGGCGAAAGGCCGAGGCGGAACTCAACGCCGTTTCCCAGTTCACCACCACCATCGACGGCGCGGACATCCACTTCCTGCACGTGCGTTCCCCGGAACCGGACGCCGTCCCGATGCTGATCACACACGGCTGGCCGGGTTCGGTCGCGGAGTTCCTCGAAGTGATCGGCCCGCTGACCGATCCTCGTGCCACCGGGGATGACCCCGCGGACGCGTTCCATCTGGTGATCCCGTCCATCCCCGGGTTCGGCTTCTCCTCCCCGACCGGTGAGGCGGGCTGGGACAGCCCGCGGGTGGCGCGTGCGTGGGCCGAGCTGATGCGGCGCCTCGGCTACGACCGCTATCTGGCGCAGGCGGCCGACTTCGGTTGTGGGGTGACCCTCGCCCTCGCGGCGATGGATACGGAACACCTCATCGGCGTCCACCTCAACACCCTGCCGACGGCACCCGCCACGGACGACCCTGCCGAACTGGCGGGCCTCGATGCCGGCGACCGGGCGCGGCTGGACCGTTCGGCCCGGTTCGTCAAAGAACTGGCCGGCTCCATGAAGCTGCAAGCTACGCGACCGCATACGGTGGGCTACGGCCTCACCGATTCCCCGGTCGGCCAGCTCGCCTGGATCGTCGAGAAGTTCAAGGACTGGACCGATTCGAACCAGGTTCCCGAAGACGCGGTGAGCCGCGACCGGATCCTCACCATCGTGATGAGCTATTGGCTGAACCGGACCGGCGCGTCGTCGGCCCAGTTCTACTACGAGGTCGCCGACTACCTGCCCATCACTACGACCTCCGGCCGGTACGACCCGATCGAACCCCCGCTTGGTGTCGCGGTCTTCCCGCACGCGCCGTTCGTGCCGGTCCACCAGTTCGCCGAGCGTGACTTCCCGACCCTCGTGCACTGGAGCGAATTCGACCGCGGCGGCAATTTCGCCGCGTTGGAGGAACCGGATCTCTTCGTCGGCGACGTACGCGAGTTCCGCCGGACGCTGGAAAAGCGAGCGAAGCGATGACCGAAGACTTCCGCGCCCTCGGCATCCGGCTGAGGAACTGGGGACGCTGGGGCGCCGACGACGAACGGGGCACGGTCAACTTGATCACGCCGGACCGGCTCGTCGCCGCCGCCGGGCTGATCCGCCGTGGCACGGTGTTCGGCCTCGGTATCCCGCTCGACGAGAACGGTCCGCAGTCCGGCAACGGCCGGATCAATCCCGTCCACCTGATGGCGGAGACCGGTGACGAACAACTGTTCCCCGGTGGTTTCAGGTACGCGGACGACTATCTGTTCATGCCACTTCAGGGTTCGTCGCAATGGGACTCTCTGGCGCACGTCTACTACGACGACCAGATGTACAACGGATTCTCCGCCCGCGATATCACCGTCAAGGGCGCCGCGCACTGCTCGATCGACAAACAGGCGAACGGGATCGCCGGACGAGGCGTGCTGCTCGACTTCCCGGCGCTCAAGGGCGTCGACTGGCTGACCGCGGGCGCCGTGATCAGCCCGGAAGACCTCGACGCGGCGTGCGCCGCGCAAAACGTGACCGTCGGCCGTGGCGACATCCTGCTGTTCCGCACCGGCTGGCGCCGCAAATTTCTGCACGACGGTGACGCGGCCGCGTTCATGGCAGGCGAGCCGGGACTGGGCCAGGACTGCTGCGAATGGCTGCACGAGAGGGAGGTGGCAGCGGTCGGGTCCGACAACTGGGCCATCGAGGTTCTGCCGGGTGAGTTCCCGGATGCCCCGCTCAACGTCCACATGGTCCTCATCCGCGACATGGGCATGTCGCTCTGCGAAATCCTCGACCTCGAGGCGCTCGCCGAGGACTGCCGCCGCGACGGCGTATGGGACTTCTTCTTCGCCGCGCCGCCGCTCCCGGTGACCCGTGCCGTCGGTTCTCCGGTGAACCCCATCGCCGTCAAGTAGAAGGGCAACGAAAGTGATTCCTCAGCAGACCCCGGACACGATCAAACCAGCGCTCGCGACCGTGGCCTCGGCCGACGGCACCCTGATCGCCGTCGAACGGGCAGGCGACGGCCCGCCGGTGGTGGTGATCAGCGGCGGGCTGAACCAGCGAATCATGTTCACCCAACTGGTGGACCTGCTCTCAACGAAGTTCACCGTCTTCAACTACGACCGCCGCGGCCGAGGGGACAGCGGGGACGGTGACCCTGACGAGTACACCATCGACCACGAGGTCGACGATCTGGCCGCGGTGCTCGCCGCGATCGGCGAACCCGCCAACGTCTTCGGCAACTGCACCGGCGGGATCATCGCCATGCACGCGGCCGCGCGCGGCTTTCCCATGGAGAAGCTGGCTCTCTACGAACCGCCGTACTCCGTGGGAGGCACCAAACCTGTCGTCGCCCCAGACTATCTCCCCCGGCTCAAGGCCCTGATCGCGGCCGGACGCCGGGAAGAAGCGATCGTCATGTTCCAGAAGGAGGCCGTTGGCAACGGCGATGACTTCGTCGAGAAGATCCGCAACCATCCCGTCTGGCCATTGATCGAAGGACTCGCCCACACTCTCGTCTACGAACGCGTGATCGTGGGCGACGGGTCCATTCCAGCCGACGTCGTCCGGAAGGTCGACCGGCCGACGCTGCTAATCGAGGGCGGCGAAAGCCCCGAATGGCAGCGCAACGCCTGCTCCGAGCTGGTCGGCCTGCTTCCGCGGGTCGAGCATCTGGTGCTCGACGGCCAGGGGCATATGTTCCCCCAGCACACCGGGGCTCCGCTGCTCGAGCGATTCTTCCTTTCCTGAGCCACAAAGTGACCACCGGTCCAGCCGGTGGCCGAGAGAACGCAGGCCTCCGGTCGTGCAGTAGATCCGTCCAGGAACCGCTTCACGGCTGGAGACCTTTCCGCTGTCCCGAAATCGAGTCCTTCGGCCGAGGCAGCGGCGCGAGCCTCCGTGATCCACTCGGTGAGCTTCACATCGTTACCCGCAGCCGGTGTCAGCAGTGCGGCGAAGCCGCGTACCAGACTGGCGAGTGCGGTCAGCTCGGGACAGGCCCCGAGACGGCGGGAGCAGTCGAGCAGACCGACTTCTTGGCCGAGAAAATCGTGGATCTTGCTTAGCGTTCGCGAGTGGTCTGCTCGTGAACGTCGCCGGGGCGGGCGGGTTGAATCGGGCGTGCGCGCGGACCTCGAGCAGAACCTTGCCGCAAAGATCCCGCCTCAGGTGCCATCGGTCACCGGCCTGCACCGCGTCCGGCAGAGCGCGGCGGACAGCCTCGGCGTAGGTGGCCGCGTCGCGACTGGGCAGGACCGCGACACGTCGGCCGGTTTGGCACCGACGATGATGGTGGCGTAGCGCTGGCGGCGACGCGGGGCGAAGTCGTCCACGCCGATCATCCGCGGAATTGTCAGCCGGGCAGCGGCAGGCGCCGCAGACGGCGCAACGCGGTGCTGCGGGACATGGGTACAGCGAGCAGGCCGGCCAGACGTGCCGCCGCCCCCGGCCGCATAACTCTTGCGCCACATGGGATATCCGCCGGGGAGCCGCACTGTGCGGCGCTGATGGCGTTCCAGCAGTCCTGGAATCTGCTCCCGGAACGTCTGCCGCGGACAGTTCTGAGTCGGGCAGGCCAGCCGCCGTACGCGCAGGCGGACGACGACCTGGCGACCGTCGACCGGCACGGCCGCCACCGTACGGTGGTGATACCCATGCACCTTCGCTGTCGCGGTCCCGCAGGCTGGGCAAGGTATGCCGTGAAAGAGCGGCAGGCGGTGGCACGACGCCAACGCCCGGCACCCCGACGTCCTCGGCGCCCAACGCCGCGAACGAGCCCGCATCCGCAGCGAAGAGGTATCCGCTGGGACGGCCGCCCCAGCACCACTACAGCAGCCTGACAACCCGGCAAACCTATCTGGCCACAGCACTAGCGGACAAGGCAGCACGTCCGTGTGCTGTTCGCCGGTTCCGATATCAGCTCAGCACTTGTTTCGCGGCCGGTGGACCGGCCGGGCCGAGCGCACCGCCGAAGAACAGCAGCGCGTCACGCTCCGCACCGCGGACGGCCGACCGCACACCGCCGACGAAGATGGAATGGTCTCCGCCGTCGTAGGCGGTGTCCAGCTCGCACTCAAGCCAGGCCAGCGCCCCGGTCAGCAGGGGCGCGCCGGTGTGTGGACCCGGCACGAAATCGATGTCTGCGAATTGTGTCGCTCCGAGTGGCCTGCGCGTACTGGAGAAGTACTTCGCCAGTACGCGTTGCCTGGCGCCGAGTACGGAGACGGCGAACGCGCCGGTGCTGGTGATCGCTTCGTGCATCACAGCGGTGCGGGCCACGCAGCACAGCAGCATCGGCGGCTCCAGCGACACCGAGGTGATCGCGTTGGCGGTCATCCCGTGCACTCGTTCGCCGCCGGTCGTCAGTACCGTGACGCCGGTGGCGAACCGAGACATCACGTCGCGGAAGGAGCCCGGCGTCAGACTGGTGCTCTGTTCGTTCAGCACTGGCCACTCCCGCCGTAGGGTGCCAGCGCTTCCCGCAGCGCCGCCGGGACGCGGGTGGGGACCGTCTCGGTGTTCGGGCCCCGCATACAGGCGATGCGCTGGCGGCCCTGTGCGACGAGTTCCTCCCGGTCGTCCGGCCGCAGCACGACGTAGTCGAAACTGAACTGGATCTGTGTCTGGGTGAGTTCGTTGAGGCGCATCCGCACCGACAGCTCGTCCAACGCGGTGATTTCCGCGAAGTACTCACACTCGGCCTTGAGGGTGAACAGCTTCAGGTCCGCGCGCAGTTCGTCGAGCACCGTCGGCGCCTTCTGGTGGAGGAACATCTCCCGGCACCGTCCTTGCCAGCGCAGGTAGTTCACGTAGTAGACGTTGCCGACCAGGTTCGTCTCCTCGAATCCCACGATATGCCGCAGTTCGAAGTAGCCGGCCATGTCATCGGGTCCTTTCCGTCAGTACCGCGAACACCACCGGTCGCTCGACGCCGAGGATCGTGGTCACCCAGGTAGCGATCCGCGCGTCGCCGCCGGACAGCACCGTCCAGCCGTGGGGCAGGGTCGCCTCCACGGTGACCTTCGGGTCCGCGACACCGTTTTTGCGCAGGCACTCCACAGCTCCCCACACTCGCGTGCTCGCCACGGCCGCGAGTTCACCCGATTCCCTGGCCAGCAGGTCCCGTACGGCGAGCCCGTCCGATCCCAGCAGTCCGGCCCAGTCCTGGTCGGTGCGGTCGAGGACCGTCTCGACGTCGCACGCCAGTGGCTCGGCGCCCGCAACGGCCAGGGTCAGCTCACCCGAATGCGACGTGGACACCAGTGCCCCGTCGGTCTCGGGGCGGCCGTCCGGGCGGTAGCGGATCCGTGCGGGCCGTCCCAGCGCCCTGCTCAGCGCGAGGGCGGTCCGCGCGCGCCGGTCCACTACCGCGGGTCCGGGTTCCAGCACGACCGCGCGGCGGCCGCCGAGCACCCGCTCGAGCGAGCGTTCCAGATGTGCTCCGGTCAGTGCGGGGCTCCAGGGACCGGTTCTCTCGCGACGCCGTACCGCCCGGAGCCGGAGCCCCGTCCATCGTTCGATCACCGTGCCGCGGACGTCGCGGACGTCGATGTCATAGGTGTAGGTGTCACCGCCCTGGAAGCGCTCGTACGCGTCCAGGACCACGCGGTCGTGGGCGCCGGGATCGGCCAGATACAGCCGATCGACCCCCTCCGGAAGCAAGGTCGCGTCGGGAACACAGCACTGCAACGCGTGCATGACGGCGTCGCGGGCCCCGGGATCCGGCAGCACGAGTTCCTGCGGCAGGTACGGCGCGAACCAAGACTCCCCGGGGCGCACCGCGACCTCCGCGACCGCGTGCCGTGCGGCGGCCCGCCGATACCCGAGCACCCGCTGGAAACGCTTGCCCTGGAACATCACGGGGCCGTAGAACTCGGTTGTGGGATCGGCGGGTACCAGCGGCAGGTCGAGAGGATCGGCGCCGCCGTTGAGGCGGGGACGCGGATACCTCACAGTGGCACGGAAATGGTCCGCGCCGAACCCGGTCTCCTCACTCCGGATCACCAGTTCCACGGTCTCCGGGTCACGGACGAGCGCGGCGATCCGGATCGTGGTGGAGCCGCCCCGCCGCACCACGATCGGACGCAGGAACCGCAGGTCCTCCAGTGTCGGCGTGCCGACCTGGCCGCTCACCGCGGCCGCCGCCTGCGCCATCGCCTCCATCCCCACCACCGCAGGGAAGAGCAGGTCGCCGTCGAGCAGGTGGTCGGTGAGGTACGGATCGCTGCCCGCCGTCAGATCCGCCTCGGCGACGAGTTCGATTCCGGGGTAGTGGACCAGCAGCCGCTCGGTGAACCGCCGCAGCGGCAGCTGGTGACGCGGGATCGGGAGGGTCGGCAGCCCGCCGGTCCGGCCCGACACCACCAGCACCGGCCCCGCGGCGGGGTCGCGCAGCATCTGCCGCAGGACCGCGACGCCTTGCTCGGCGGCGATGGGAGTGATTCCTTCGCGCATCAGCGCCTCGACCACCCCCAGCCGTTCGCCCATGCCCGCGCCCGACCAGACCGACCATTCCACGGCGAGCGCGTGTGCTCGTGGATGACGGCGTCCGAACTCCGCGGTCAGTTCGGACATCCAGTCGTTCGCCGTGGCGTAGTGCGCTTCACCGCGAAGACCTGCCCGGCCGATGATGCTGCCGAAGCTCACCAGCAGTTTGATCCGGTCTTCATCGACCGCGTCGAGTACATTGCGCAGGCCGGCGACCTTCGGCGCCAAGGTGGCTTGGAGGTCCTCCGGGGTCAGTGAGCGGATCGCCTTCGGTACGTTTTGCCCGGCGCCGTGCAGGATCGCCGTCACCTCGCCCAATTCCGCGCGGGAGCGGCGGACGGCCGCGTCGACTTCCGGCGGCGAGGAGACGTCGGCGCGCAGGTACCGGTAACGAATCCCGGCGTGGTCCATCCGTTCCAGGTTCGCCGCAAGCTCGGCGTCCTCCGCCGGGTCGGCACGGCCGAGCAGGGCAAGGCCCACCCCGGAGTCCTCGGCGATGGCGAGCGCGCATTCCGCGGTGATTCCCTTGCCGCCTCCAGTGACCAGCATGACGTCGTCGGAGGACAGCGGATGCGAACCGTCGGCGGACAGCCGGGTGACTGTCAGCTCCGGCACCGCCCTGGTCCCGTCCGCCGCGTAACGCGCTTCCGAGTAACCGGTGGTGGCGGCGACTTCCGCGGTCACGAGCCGGATCGCCGCTTCCGGGGCGATGGACGGCTCGGCGAGGACGACCACGGTCGTCGGTACGGAGACGGCTTCCAGGAACAGCGTTCTGGCCAGGCCGCTCGCGGTCGCGTCGTGCTGGACGACGACGAACCGGGTGTCGGCCGGTGTGGCCTGCGCCGCCCGGAGCGCGAGTTCGAGGGAGGACTCATCGGTCTCCGCGGGCAGGCACAGCAGCACGCCATCGCCCAGGCCCGCGGCTTCCAGCGCGTCCCGCAGGGGTTTGGCGAGCGGATGCCCCTCGGTCGCGTAAACCTTCCAGATTCCGGGACGCCCGGCCGCCGCCGGGACCGGCGTGTCTCTCGCGATGTGCCCGACCTGGAAGACGCGCACCCACGGCGCGACCCCGGGCACCTCGCCCGCGACCGCGTCGTCGCCCTGTGCCGTCCCCGCGAGCTGGTCGATCAACGCGGCCAGCTCGCCAAGGCTGACCGTGGCGTAGCTCGTCGTGGCCGACAACGCGGGGCGGCCCAGCTCACGGGTGACGTCGTTGACGACTTGCCCCACCGTGATCGAACTCAGGTGCAACTCGTCGAGTGGACGGGTGTCCGGGCCGATCAGCTCGAGCGGGAGTTCGACGCGTTCCGCGACCTGCTTGCGCAACACGTCGAGGGTCGAGCTCTCTCCCCGTGTCGCGGTGTCCACTGGCTCCGGGACGGCGTCGTCGGTCACGACGACCCGGCCGGTCGCCGATTCGGGAACCTGTTCGCAAGGGTTGGCGAGGAAGGTGAACCCGCCGTCCAGCGGGAACCGGCGTACCACTCGCCCGGAGAACAGCGCCTCGACATTCAGCTCGGCGCCGAGGACGAAGGCCGCGCCGATCGCGCGCAGCAAGGGCCGCAAGGAAGTGCTGTCCGTGTCGAGTGACAGCACCGGCTTGTCCGGGACAATTTCGGCGGCAAGGTTGCCCAGCACCCGCCCTGGTCCGAGTTCGAGAACCAGGTCGGCGTCGGCGCAGACCTTCACCGCGGCCTCGTGGAACCGGACCGGTTCGACGACCTGCTTCCGCAGCAGGCGGCGCAGGTCGGTGTCGGGATCCACCACGTCACCGGTAACCGTGGAGACGAGCTTGCGGTTCGGCCGGGCGAAGGCGAAGCCGTCGAGTTTGTGGTGGAAGGCTTCCGCGGCGGGTGCCATCAAGGGGGAGTGGAAGGCATGGGACACGTTGACCGTCGTCGCGGCGATACCCGATTCGACGGCCCTGGCGCAGACCCGCTCGACCGCGTCCCGCCGCCCTGACACGACGGTCTGGCCGGGCCCATTGAACCCGGCGATGACCACTTCGTCGCCGGGCAGCAGCCGCTCGGTCGCGGCCCGCCCGGCCGCGATGCTCGCCATCGCCCCGTCGTCGCGGCTCGCGATCGCCATGACTTCGCCGCGGACGGCGGCGAGCCCGACCACTTGATGCGCGTCGAGCGCACCGGCCCAATGCAGGGCGCTCAGTTCTCCCAGGCTGTGCCCGGTCGCGGTCTGCGCCTCGATTCCCAGGCCACGCAGTACCCGTAGGGCCAGCACGGACGCCGCCACCGTCCTCGGCTGGACCACTTCGGTCGCCGGTCGACCGGCGAGCGGGGAACCGGCCGTGGTGGCGGCGAACGGCTCCGCCGCGTCGGGGAACCGGCGGGGGAGCGCGCCGGTGGTTCCCTTCCCGGAACCCTGACCCGGGAACAGGTACGCGATATGCGGAACCGCCGCGGCGGTTCCGAGGAACACGCCCTCGCGTGGCTGGAACGCGCGTGTCTCGCCGGCGTCGATCAGATCGAGCAGGGCCGCCAACCTCTGCTCGGCGTCTTCGGGCGTACCGGCCACCACCACGCCGCGACAACGGCCTCCGGTCAACTCTCCGGCGAGGGTGAACGCGACGTCAGCCAACTCGGCGGCCGCGAGTTTCCCCGCCATCGCGTGTACCCGTGCCACGCGGGCGCGCAGGGTCGCCGGATCGTGCGCGTCGAACAGCAGCACCTCGGCGTCCTGCCGCCCGGCGGCGGCGCTCATGATCCGCGCGTCGATTTCCGCGCGACGGAGGCCACCCCGCACCTGCTCGATCGCGATGTGGGTGTTGATCCCGCCGAAGCCCATCGCCGACACCCCGGCGCGTACGTCCTCCTCCGACGGCCACGGCAGCGGTTCCGACGGCACGAACAGCGCGGCCGTGTCGCCGAGCAACCCGGGATGTGGGTCGGCTTGCCCGGTACCAGGGGGAATGACCTGGTGGTGGATGGACAGGCAGGCCTTGATCAGCCCGGCGATTCCCGCGGCGGCCTTGGTATGCCCGAAGTTCCCCTTGATCGAGCTGAGCGCCGCCTTGCGTGAGGGGCCTTGATTCCGCCGCGCGGCGGACAGCGCGGCGATCTCGGTGGCGTCACCCAGCGCAGTACCGGTGCCGTGCCCTTCGAAGTACGAAACCGACTCCACCCCGTACCCCGCCCTGGCGTACGCGCGGGAGAGCGCCAGTGCGTGCCCGTCCGCCTCCGGCCGGGTGATACTCCCTCGGCCGTCCGAGGAAACCCCCCAGCCGGTGATCGTGGCGTAGACACGCATCCCGCGGTCCATCGCGTTCTGTTCGCGCATCAGCACCAGCTGCCCGGAACCTTCACCTGGCCAGAACCCGTTGGAATCCCGGTCGTACAACTTCATCTCGCCGGTGGCCAGTGCCCCGGTCTTGGCGAATCCGATTGTCTCGAAGGGATCGATGGACAAGTCGACGCCGCCCGCGAGCACGACGTCGAGTTCGCCGTCGGACAGCGCCCGCGCTGCCGTCGCCACGGAGAGCAACGACGAGGAACAGGCGCCGTCGACGGTGTAGCCGCCGCCGCGCAGATCGAAGTGATTGCAGATCCGGCCCGCGATGGTGTTCGCGAGCCCGCCGGCGAGGGAGTCCTCGTTTACCGGAGGGAAGGGTGCTTTGTACCGCTCTTCCAGCTCCTGCAGGAACTCGGCAGCGTCATCCGGTTGCCAGTTCCTGTCCGCCAGTGCCGACGCCAGCGTCCGCCGTACGTAGGGCCACCGGAGGCGCATGATGCCGGCGCGGGCGAACTCGCCGCCAAGGCTGTTGCCCAGCACCACTCCGGTGGTCTGGTGAGGAAGGCCGTCACCGTCCGGGAACCCCGCGTCGGCCAGCGCCCGCGCGGCGACTTCCAGCGCCAGCCAATGCGTCATGTCGGTGGCCCGGTAGGTGCTACCGGAGACCCGGTACTTGACCCGATCGAAGTGGAAGTCGCGCAGGACGGCGGCCTTCGTCGAGTACATCCGGTCGGGCGCGGACGAATCGGGCGCGTAGTAGTCGTCCAGGTTCAACCGCTCGTTCGGAATTCGCCGAAACGCCCGGCGCCCGGCCAGCACGTTCTCCCAGAGTTCGGCTGGCGAACCCGCGTCGGGATAGCACAGCCCGATGCCGACAACTGCGATCCGGTGTGGGGTCATACTGCACGCAGCTTCCTGTTCCGCGGAAAATGGGACACGAATTCGACTCCGCAAGTTATGTGGTCGACGGTCGTTGATCACGGTATTCGGATGGCGTGACCGCCGTCTTCTCCAACGGTGTCCATGCCCGAACGATGGTGGGCAGCTGCGAAGACGCCCTCTGGAATCCATCCGGCCCACGATTGGATTTGTTAGGAGAGATCATGGCTACTGTCTCGGGATCTTTGCGGCGCCTCGTCCTTGCTCCGTCATTAGCGTCGGTCGGCTTCTCCGGCCGGGGTTTTGCGATTGAGATGAATGAGGCGACGCGGCGTATGGAAGCCGTTCCGCAATCAGTTGTCTGCGGTTTCGAGTGGGGGATCGAAACGCGTGGTCTCGATGAACTCGAACGCAGACTCGAGTTGATAGAACCCGATCTGCGCGGCTTCGCGTACGAAGGTGCCGCCATGGCGCTGACGGTGCTCGACGCGACCGCGGGTGGCACGCGGACCCGCGACCTGCTGAGCGGGCGGGGAAGCAGGCACTTGTTGCTCGCCTACATCGGAGTGGGCTTCGCGATGGCCCGGCTGCCGCGGATGCTCTGGCGGAAGGTACTGCCCGACCTGGAAGCGTCGATCTTCCACCCGACCATGTGCTGGCTGGCCGTCGACGGGTACGGCTTCGACCTCGCGTACTTCGGCAAGCGGCGGTGGATAGACCGCCAGGAAGTGCCGAAACCCTATCCATGGCAGGGCGCGCCGGAATATTTCCTGCGCGCCGTCGATCAGGGGATCGGTCGTGCGCTGTGGTTCGTCCACGGCGGCCGTCCGGCAAACGTGAGCCCCGCGGTCGGCGCTTTCGCGGCGCACCGCCGCGCGGATCTGTGGGCAGGGGTCGGGTTGGCGGCGGCCTTCGCGGGCGGATGCGCTACGGACGAGCTCGCCGCGCTCGCTCTCGCCGCCGGTGAATACCGGGCCGACCTGTCGGTGGGCTGCGTGTTCGCGGTGCGGGCACGGGCGCTCGCCGGTCACACCCCACCGCATACCGAAGCCGCCGCGCGCGCCTTGACCGGCGCCGGTCTCGACGAACTGGTCGAGATCGCGGACACGACCGCTGTTGGCGAGGGCACCGCCGACGAACCCGCGTACGAACGCTGGCGGCAGCGGATCAAACAACGAACGCACGCCATCGAACCCGCTGTATGAGGAGTGACCACATGTCGTCGCAACAACCCTCCGAGCTGTCGCCATCCGGGCGATCGCCCGGACCGGGAGCAGCCTTCAGAGCGTTCAGGAGAAAGCTGCTCACCCCCGGCATCGCCGAGACCACCATCGAGGTCCGGGGTTTCCACGACAAGGATCCCGAGGCTCGGGAGTTGTTGGAAACCGTCGGACGCTCCTTTTTGGAGGGTTACAGTACCGCGGTCGAAAAGCACTCGGTACATGAAACCGTGGAGTTCCTGACGTCCGTTCCCCACCGGTTCCGCGGCTTCGCCTACGAGGGCGCCGGGATGGGACTGGCCATGTTGGACGGCCTGCCGCTGGGAGGTGACGGCCGGGTGGCCGGGTTCCTCGACACCGAGGCGGGCAGCAAGCACGTCTACGTCGTTCACGTCGGCATCGGATGGGCGATGGCGAGGCTGCCGCACTTCCGCTGGCCGAGCGCCGAAAACCTGGACCCGTTGCTGCGCTGGCTGGTGCTCGACGGCTACGGCTTCCACCAAGCCTATTTCCACACCCGCAAGTATGTGCACGAACAGTTTCAGGATCGCTCGTTCGGCTGGCCGGACAAGGCCCGCGGCGGCTATGCCAACCGCGTCGTCGACCAGGGGATCGGGCGTGCGATGTGGTTCGTCGGCGGGGCGGATCCTCAGGTGGTCGCCGAGCTGATCGAGAAGTTCCCGGCCGCGCGCTGGTCCGATCTGTACAGCGGTGCGGGGCTGGCCGCGGCCTACGCGGGTGGTGCGACCAAGGAGGAACTGCTGCGCTTCCGCGACCGGGCGGGGTCCTGCCTCCCGGCGCTGGCTCAAGGATGCGCGTTCGGGGCCGAGGCGCGGGTCCGCGGCGAAATCGTGGGGCCGCACACCGAACTCGCGACTTCGATCTTCTGTGGCACCACTGCCGAAGAAGCGGCGCTGGCCACTCTGGAGGTCCGTCCGGCCAATCCGGTCGACGGCGAACTGCCCGCCTACGAGACCTGGAGGCGGGCCATTTCCCGCCAGTTCGTGACCCTTGGGGGTGCTGGTACGTGAGTACGAGAGTCAAGAAGCTGGTCCCGGGTATCGTGGCGGCCTTGCTGGTGGTGACCATGTTCACCGTCGCGCGGGTGCCGACCACCTCGGCGAGCGAAGGGCGGGCCCTCGCTTCCCGATACTCGTTCGTTCCGATGACCATCGCCATGCCTGACGCGCCGAAGCAGCAGTCGATTCGCAAGGTGAACCAGGCCTACCGTGACATCGCCGGCTGGGTCTCGTCCGTCGGCGCCGGTATCGCGATGGCCGATCTCAGCGGCAGCGGGCGACCGGAGGATCTTTGTGTCGTGGACACCCGCACCGACCAGGTCGTGGTGACCCCGGTCCCGGGAATGGAACAGCGATACCAGCCGTTCGCCCTGGACGCCTCCCCGCTGCCGATGACCGAGACGATGGCACCGATGGGCTGCGCTCCCGGTGACTACACCGGATCCGGCCGGATGGGGCTGCTGGTCTACTACTGGGGGCGGACACCGATCCTCTTTCTGCCGAAGGCGAACGCGACCGGTCTGGACGCTCGCACTTACACGCCGGTCGAACTGGTCTCGCAGACCGGTGGCAGTACCTACGACGGTCCTAAGTGGAACTCCAACGCGGTCGCCGTCGACGACTTCGACGGGGACGGCCACCCGGATATCTATATCGGCAACTACTTCCCTGACAGCGACGTGCTCGATTCCACCAAGTCGGGCGGGGTCGTGATGAACAGCTCACTGTCCCACGCGGACAACGGAGGCCCGGCGCACGTCCTGCGCTGGACCGGGGCGACCGGTGGCGATCAGCCTTCGGCCCGTTACGAAGTGGTGCCCGACGCCTTACCTGCCGACGACATCTCCTCGAAGGGATGGGTGCTGGCTTCGGCGGCGAACGACCTCGACGGCGACTTGCTGCCGGAGTTGTACGTCGGTAAGGACCACGGTGGCAGCGCGCTCCTGCACAACGTCTCGGCGAACGGCCGGATCAAGTTCAAGCGGCTGCACGCCCCGCGTGACCCGATGGTCCCGAAGTCCAAGCGGATTGGCGCCGACACGTCGTTTAAGGGGATGGGCATCGACTTCGGTGACCTCGACGACCACGGCAGGTACGATTTCTTCGTCAGCGATATCACGACGTCGTTCGGCATCCAGGAGAGCAGCCTGCACTTCGTCAACTCCACGAAGAACGACGAGCAGACGCACGCCGCGTTCAGCCGGGGCGAGGCTCCGTGGACCGATCTCAGCACGGACCGCGGCACGGCGTGGGGCGGCTGGGGCTGGGACGTGAAGCTGGCGGACTTCAACAACAGCGGATGCCTCGCGATCGCACAGACCAACGGGTTCGTGAAGGGCGAGGCCAACCGCTGGGCGCAGTTGCAGGAACTCGCCACGTCCAACGACCTGACGGTGCAGTACCCGCAACTGTGGCCGAACGTCCGGCAGGGCGACGACATCGCGGGCAATCAGGGCATGAACTTCTTCGTGAAGGGGAAGGACGGCCGGTACGCGAACGTCGCCGGCGAACTCGGCCTGAGCGCCCCGGTGCCGACTCGCGGCATCGCCGTTGGGGACGCCTTCGGTGACGGCAGGCTCGACTTCGCGGTGGCCCGGCAGTTCGACGCACCGGTGTTCTATCAGAACGTCAGTCCTGGTGCGGGTTCCTTCCTCGGTCTGAAGCTCTACCGCGACGACCCCGCCACCCCCGGCCCCTTCCCCGCCCCGGGAACGCCGGTGATCGGCGCCCAGGTGACCGCGACGACCGCGGACGGGCGTGTCCACATCGGACGCGTGGACGGCGGCAGTGGCCACTCCGGCAAGCGAAGCCAGGACGTCCACATTGGACTCGGCGAGAACGTCACCGGGCCGGTGCGGGTCGAGCTGAAGTGGCGGGACTCCGGCGGGCAGCCGCATCGGCAACAACTCAGGCTCGACCCCGGCTGGCACACCCTTTCCCTCGGTACTCAGGCGAAGGAGAAATGAAGACCATGACCGAGCAGAAACAGGGCCCGCCACGGCACGACCCGAAGGTCATCACGGCGTTGCGCCGGTTCGCCATCTCGATCACCGTTTTCAACATCCTCGGCTACACCGTCCTCGGGTTCGAGCAGCCGTGGCTGTGGCCGATCATCGCGATGGTCACCGCCTACACTGTGGAAATCGGTCTCGAACTGGTCGCGTCGTGGGCGGAACAGCGTGCCCCGCGGTTCACCGGGAACGGAGTCCGAGGGCTTGTGGAGTTCCTCTTCTCCGCGCACATCACCGCCCTCGCCGTGAACATGCTGACCTATGTCAACGATCAGGTACTGGCGATGATGTTCGGGGTCACTGTCGCGATCGGGGCCAAATGGATGCTGCGGGCGCCGGTCCGCGGTCGCCTGCGGCATTTCATGAACCCCTCGAACCTCGGTATCGCTGTCATCTTGCTCGTCTACCCATGGGCGAGTATCGCGCCGCCCTACCACTTCACCGAGAACGTCGGCTCGTTCTGGGATTGGGTGATCCCGCTGGTCATCCTGGCGTCAGGCACGGTACTCAACGCGATGCTGACCAAGCGGATCTGGCTCATTGCGGGCTGGCTCGGCTTCTTCGCCCTCCAGGCGGTGGTGCGCGGCCTCGTCCTGGACACCGCGATCCCGTCCGCGCTCACCATGATGACCGGCGTCGCGTTCGTGCTGTTCACCAACTACATGGTCACCGACCCGGGTACAACACCTTCGAAACCGGCTCCGCAATTCGCCTTCGGTGCCGGTATCGCGGTGGTGTACGGCGTACTCACCGGCGCAGGGATCGCGTACGGCCTGTTCTTCGCCACCGCCACCATCTGCCTGATCCGTGGTGCTTTCCTGTGGGCGCTCCATTTCGTCGACAAGGGCCGGGCCAGGGAGGACGCGCGGCGCCGTTCCGCCGAGGGACGCGACGAAACCCTCGACGATTCGATGGTCGTCCGGCTGTCAGGAGCCGGTAGCGGGCACACACCCGGACAGCTGACCGTCGACGCGATCCCGCCGAGGACGACGGGATGAGCCGACGTCCCGGTCGTGGCGCTCCGCCGGGCCCATCGCGCCGTGAGACCCCCCGTCTGCTCAAGATGCTGTTCACCGACCGGCTCGCCCTCATGTCGACCGCGGCGAGCCGGTTTGGGGACGCGGTACGCATCGCGATCGGGCCGAAGGATCTGTATCTGTTCAATCATCCGGGCTCCGCCAAGCACGTCCTCGCGGACAACAACGACAACTACCGCAAGGGAATCGGGCTGGCGGAGGCGCGGCGCACGCTCGGCGACGGGTTGTTGACCAGCGAAGGCGAACTGTGGCGAAAGCAGCGCAAGGCGATCCAGCCCGCGCTGCACCAGAAGCAGGTCGCCGCGCAGGCGGACATCGTCACCGACGAGGTGGCCGAACTGGTGCGGCGACTGGGCGCCTGGGGTGACGGCAAACAGGCCGATGTGCTGGAGGAGGTGACCACGATGACGGTCGGCGTGCTCGCCAGGACATTGTTGCACGCCGACCTCGGCCCGGCGGAGGTACTGGCCGGCCACTTCGACGCCGTGCAGGAGCAGGCCATGTTCGAGACCGTGACGTTGCGGATGATCCCGTCTTGGCTCCCGTTGCGCGGGCGACGGCGGTTCAAAACGGCCCAGGCCGAACTCCGGCGGCTCGCCGACCGGGTGGTATCGAGCCGGGCGGACTCTTTCGGCGGCGAGGACGCCCTCTCCCGGGCTGGCGGATCCGGCCGGGAACAGGCGCGGGACGAGGTGATCACGCTGCTGCTGGCCGGGCACGAAACGACGGCCAGCACGCTCGGCTGGACGCTGGCGATGCTCGACCGGCATCCGGACGTCTGGGCGCGGGTGCACGCGGAGGCGGTCGAGGTGCTCGGCGATCGGCCGCCCGGCTACCAGGACCTGCCCAAGCTGGTCTACACCACTAATGTGGTCCAGGAGGTCATGCGCCTCTATCCGCCGGTGTGGCTGCTGCCAAGGGTCGCGCGGGACGCCGACGAGATCGACGGCTATCCGGTGCCCGCCGGCGCGGACGTGGTCGTCTGCCCGTACACGCTGCACCGCCATCCGGATTTCTGGGAGGAGCCGGAACGCTTCGACCCGGACCGGTTCGAGCAGTCGAAGGCGGTCGGACGGCCGCGGTACGCGTACATCCCGTTCGGAGCCGGACCACGGTTCTGTGTGGGAAGGCATCTCGGCATGCTGGAAGCGGTTCTCGCGGTCGCGGCGCTGTGCCGGGAGTTCAAACTGGTCAAGGCGGCGGGGTATCCGATCGTCCCCGAGGCCATGTTGTCGCTGCGCATTCGCGGCGGGCTGCCGATGTCGGTGCTGCGTGCCTGAACATCCGTGCCTTTCCCGCGGTTCTCGTTCCGCGTCGCCGGACCGGAACACGGCCGACTCACCGAGGAGGAGAAGATGACACAAGCAGTGGTGTCCCACGAGATCATGGCGGAGATCCAGGACTTCTACGCCCGCCAGGTCCAGGCGATGGACAACGGGCGGTACGCGGAGTTCGCCCAGACGTTCGCCGACGACTGCGAGTTCACCCCGGTCAAACACCAGTCCACCGCGCACGGCAGGCAGGCGATCGTGCGCAAACTCGACGACTTCGCCAAACAGCTGGCGGGCAACGGTGAGCGGCGTCGGCACTGGATGTCGATGAGCGTGATCAAGGAAGGCGGTCCCGGACGGTACGACGTCGTGAGCTACGCCCTGGTCACGAACACCGCGCCGGGGGAGCCGCCGAAACTGCACTGGGCAGGCGAGATCGTCGACAGCCTCGTGCGCGAGAACGGCGAGCTGCTCGTGCTGCGCCGGGCGGTCAACAGCGATTCGATCGCCTGAACCGAAACGAACCGAACCGGGGCAGGGCACTCCGAGGAGTGCCCTGCCCCGGTTCGGGGTTCTGGCTCAATAGTTGCCCAATCCGCCGCAGACGTTGATGGCCTGCGCCGTGATGGGGGCGGCGGCTTCGGTAGTCAGGTAGTGCACGAGGCCCGCGACCTCGGCGGGCTGTGTGTGGCGCCCCAGCGGGATCTTGGCGTTGAACCGGCTGAGCACCTCGTCCTCGTCGATCTCCCAGATCTTGGCGTAGTTCGACCGTACCTCCCGTGCCATAGGGGTTTCCACGTAGCCGGGGCAGACCGCGTTGACGGTGACCCCGCTCTTCGCGAGTTCGAGGCCCAGCGCCTTGGTGAAACCGACGACGCCGTGTTTGGACGCCGAGTACGGGGCGCCGAGGACCACCCCTTGTTTCCCGCCGGTCGACGCGATGTTGATGATCCGCCCGGAACCGCGGTCCAGCATGCCACCCGCGGTCAGCACCGCCCGGCTCACGTAGAACACGCTGTCGAGATTCGTTTCGATGACTTCCTTCCACAGCCGGTCGGTAAGCTGGGCGGTCGGCCCGCCGCCACTGCGGCCCGCGTTGTTGACGAGCACGTCGACGCGACCGAACCGTTCGACGGCCTGGCGTACCAGTTCGTCCGCCGACGCGGAAGACGTCACGTCGCAGGCCGCGCCGCTTACCTCGGCACCGTTCGCGCCGAGCGCACGGACGGTCCTGTCGACGTCGTCCTTCGTGCGGGCGCAGACAAAGAGCCGCAGGCTGTCCTGGACGAGTCGTTCGGCCACGGCCAGCCCGATACCCCGGGTGGCGCCCGTGACCAAGGCGACCGCGCGTGTACTGTCCGCCATCGATGTCCTCCATGCCCTGGTGTGAAACGGTTTCCGCAACCACAGTGGAGGAATGACCTCGACCTTCGCTTTAACGGCGAAAGAGTGGTCGCGCTCGACAGCTCTCCATAATGGACGCATGTCCCGAACGAATCTCCAGGATGACTTCGTCGAGAGCCGTTCGTGGTCGCGGGTGGGGTGAAGGCAACTTCGCGTCACCTTGGTCTCTATCCCGCGACATTAGCCGGATTAAAGGACTTCCGGACACGATGAAGTTCGGACAGAACCCCTTCGTCTTGGAGCGCCCATGACCATCGAGTACCAGGAATTGCTCGTCGGGGGCCGCTGGACGCGGCCCGAGGGCCGAAGCCGCATCGAGGTCGTCTCGGCGGCCACCGAGGAGCCGCTGGGCGGGGTACCGGAGGGTACCGCGGCGGACATCGACCGGGCGGTCGCCGCCGCTCGGGCAGCCTTCGACGATCCGCGTGGCTGGGCGGCGTGGTCGCCACGACGGCGGGCGGATGTGTTGTTGCGACTGGCCGACGCCCTCGACAAGCGTAACGCCGAGACCGTCCGCCGGGTCAGCACGCAGAACGGAATGCCGGTCACCACTGGTGCTCGAAGCGAAGGCTCCGCGCCCGCCGCGCTGCTTCGCTACTATTCGGCGCTTGTCACCGAAGAACAGGCAGAAGTGCCGCGCCGCGGCATGGCGGGCGGTACCATCATCGTGCGGGGCAATCCGGTCGGCGTCGTGGCCGCCATCGTCCCGTGGAACTTCCCGCAGACCTTGACGTTCGCTAAACTCGCCCCCGCGTTGGCGGCTGGCTGCACAGTGGTCGTCAAACCGGCTCCGCACACCGTGCTCGACGCTTTCCTGCTGGCGGAAGCGGTCGTCGAGGCAGGCCTTCCGCAGGGTGTCGTCTCGATCGTGCCAGGTGGCGCCGAGGTCGGCGCGCATCTGGTCGCCCACCCCGGGGTCGACAAGGTCGCCTTCACCGGTTCCACCGCCACCGGACGGGCGATCGCCGAGGTTTGCGGTCGTCTGCTGCGTCCGGTGACGCTGGAGCTGGGCGGGAAGTCCGCGGCGATCCTGCTGGACGACGTCGATCTGCCGGCCGTCCTTCCCGAACTCGCGGCAGGCACACTCGGAAACAACGGCCAGGCATGCTTTCTGTCCACGAGGATCCTCGCGCCGCGACGCCGGTACGACGAGGTCGTCGACGCCGTGACCGCGATGGCCGCCGGGCTGCGTATCGGTGACCCGCTGGATCCCGCCACGCAGCTGGGGCCGCTGGTCACCGCCCGGCAGCGCGAGCGGGTGGAAGCCTTCATCGCCGCCGGCCGGGCCGAGGGCGGGCGGGTCACCACCGGCGGGGGCCGCCCGGCCACGAGAGAACGCGGCTGGTACGTGGAGCCCACCGTGTTCACCGGCCTGGACAACCACGGGATCGTCTGCCGCGAAGAGATCTTCGGGCCGGTGCTGGCCGTGCTCGAGTACGAGAACACCGAGCAGGCGGTGGCGCTGGCGAATGACACCGAGTACGGGCTCGCCGGAACGGTCTGGACCCCGGACGAGGCACGCGGTCTCGCTCTCGCGCGGCGCCTGCGCACCGGGACGGTCGGCGTGAACGGGTACACAGTGGACATCATGGCTCCGTTCGGCGGAGTCAAAGCCAGCGGGCTCGGCCGGGAACTCGGTCCGGAGGCGCTCGCCGCCTACCGGGAGCCGCAGTCGGTTTACCTGCCGCATCGTGACTGGACCGGGAGGTGAGCCCGCGTGGTTTCGACACCGTCGTCGTCGGCGCGGGAACGGCGGGATGCGCGGTCGCCGCAAGGCTTTCCGAAGATCCGGCCCACCGGGTACTGCTGATCGAAGCAGGCGGTTCCAACCGGGTGCCCCAGGTACGGATCCCGTTGGCCTTCGGCGCGCAGTTCGGGTCCCGGTTGGACTGGGACTACCGGTGCGAGCCGGAGCCCACTTACGGCGGCCGGGTGCTGGCCCAGCCGCGGGGCAGAATGCTGGGCGGCAGCTCGTCGATGAACCTGATGCTCTACATCCGCGGGAACCACCTGGACTACGACGACTGGTGCGCCCGTGGCGCCGGCGGCTGGTCGTACCGGGAGGTGCTGCCGTTCTTCCGGCGCTCGGAGCACAACGAGGAGATCAGGGACGACTACCACGGTGTCGGGGGCCCGCTCGGCGTCACCACGATTCCGTCGCCTGACCTGCTGAGCGATGACTGGATCAACGCGGCACTCGCGGCGGGCATCCCGTCGAACAACGACTTCAACGGCGCTACGCAGGACGGCGTCGGGCGGCCGCAGGTCACCCAACGGCGTGGCGCACGGCAGGACTCGGCCACCGCGTTCCTGCGGCCGGCGCGCGATCGCCCCAACCTCACGATCCTGACGGGGGCACTGGTCGATCGCGTCCGGTTGCGCCGCGGCCGTGCGGTGGCGGTCGAGTACATCCGACGCGGCAGACCGCACGTCGCGGTCGCGACGGGACAGATCGTGTTGTGCGGCGGGACCTTCGGCAGTGCAGAAATTCTTCAGCGGTCTGGGATCGGACCGCCGGGCCGGTTGCGCGCGGTCGGCGTACCGATCCAGGTGGCCCAGCCCGCGGTCGGTGCCAACCTCGCCGAACATCCGCTGGTGTCGATACACTTCGAGTCCGCGTCCGGTGCCGTCGGGCTGAACGACGTGACCGGACGGGGAAACCTGCCCCGGTTCCGCTATCTCGCGGAGTGGGCGCTACGCCGGACCGGGAAGCTCACCAGCAACGTCGGCGAGGCGCTGGCGCACGTTCGCAGCGATCCCGCGCTGGCGGCGCCGGACCTCCAGCTCCTGTTCGCCCCCGTCTTCTTCAGCGCCGACGGCCACCGCCATCCCGTCCCCGCCGTCACCATGGGCGCGTCCTATCTGACGCCCGCCGGTACCGGTTCGGTGCTGATCTGCTCCCGACGGCCGGACACGACGGCGTCGGTGCGGCTGAATCTGGTGTCCACGGACGAGGAACTGGCGGCTTGCTTGCACGCGCTAGAGGTGCTGCGCGACATCGCCGCACGGCGCCCTCTCGCCCATCACCTCGGGCGTGCGCTGATACCCGGCGGAGATCGGGCCTCGCTCGTCGACCACATCCGCCAGACCGGTGCGCACACCTTCCACGCGAGCGGATCGGTGCGGATGGGAGACCCGGAGGATTCCGCGGTGGACGAGCGGCTCCGGGTGTACGGCGTGGACGGGTTGCGGGTCGCCGACGCGTCGGTTTTCCCGATCATCCCCCGCGGCAACACCAACGCACCCGCGTTGATGGTCGGCGAGCGGTGCGCGGACTTCATCCGCGAAGAAACTGCCACGGATTTCCCGAGAACGACGAATGGAGTGGAAAATGGCGAAGTTCGCTGTGCTGGCAAACCAGGCGCCGAGCGGTATCACCGGTGACGAGTACCGCCGCCGGCTACCCACCGGGGTGGCCTACATGAAGAGCCTGATGGACCGGGGGCTGGTCCTCCACGCTTGGACGCGGGTAGGTGCTTCGGGTGGGCTGTTCATTATCGACGTCCCGTCGCACGAAGAGCTTCTCGCGGCGATCTACGACAACCCGATCAGTGCGCACCTGGAGTTCGAAGTATTCCCGCTGACCGACTTCGGCGCGTTCTCCGGAAGCTTCGAGTCCACCCCCCGCGACGAATGACGGCAGCCCCGGGGCGCGGTCACTGCGCCCCGGGGGCCATCACGCCCAGCAGGCCGGTGGCCGTCCGCCGCCGAATTCCACCATCTCGGCGAAGATCGTGAGCACGTCCAGATCGGCACCGGGAGCGGCACCGCCGACTTCGGCGTAGGCGCGGTGCAGGTTTCCGACTATCCGTTCGGGATCGAGAAGCTCGCCGAACTCTCCGAGGCCGACGTTCCTCGCCAGTTTCAGCGGCGACAACCCGGCGCGCCGTCCTGCCGCGGCTACGTCGCCGAGCCAGCGGAGGTACCTGGCGTTGGCTTCCAGCACCTCGGGTCCCGTCGCGCGCCCGTGGCCGCTGAGCACGACCCGCGCGTCGAGGCGAGCCAGCTCGTCGATCGCCTCCAGCGACCCGGCGAGTGATCCCATGAGGATGAACGGTGTGCACCCGGACATGAGCACGTCGCCGGCGAACAGCACCCGCTCCTCGGGCAGCCACACCACGACGTCGGTTGTCGTATGCGCCGGGCCGACGTGGATGAGCCGCACCTCGCGATCGCCGACGTACAGGGTCGCCCGGTCGTCGAGCAGGACGGTGGGCGGAGTGACCCGAAGCTGTCCCCAGTCGACGTCCGGCCACAAGCGGGTGAGACCGAGCCCGGCCTTGAGCATTTCGGTCCGGGTCTGTCGGTGCCCGATCAGGGTCGAGTCCGGGAAGAATTGGTTGCCGAACGTATGGTCTCCGTGGAAATGCGTGTTGATCACGGTGCGGACCGGTCCGGCGGCGAGATCGGCGACGGCGACGCGCAGCGCGAGCGTGCGCGACGCTGTGGCGAGGGTGTCGACCAGCGCAACTTCGCCGCCTCCGGTGATCACCCCGGAATTGCTGACGCACCAGCCGCCGTCGGGTTGGATGTAGCCGAAGACGCCGTCGGCCAGCTCGGTCAGGTAGGGCCGCGGCTCAGCGGGACTCATGTCGATCGCTTCGGTGTGGTGGCGCGGGACTCGGTGAAATCCCTGGCGTGCCTGAGGGTGATGAGGCTGTTGCCGCCGAGCGCGCCGCGCACGAAGTCGCGTGCGTCCGCGAGCGTCTTGCCCGTGCCAAGGACTTTCTCGACGGTGTCCGGGTCGATCGCCACGGTGTGCTCAGAGGTCACGACACAGCTGTCGCCATCCGGCGCGAAGATCCACCGGCCGCTGTGACCGGAAAGCAACGGCGGCGGGGTCGTTTGCTTGTAGAGGATGCTCGACTCGAGGCGGATTCGCGTCGAACCGGTGGTGTGCCGGGAACCGTCCGGCGCGATCGTGGTCATCGTCATTCGCTGCGCTCCATCGTCGTCGACCGTCAAATCGAGGTCGTCGACGTGGGGCAACCGTTCCGGCCAGTGCTGGGCCTCGTCGATGAACTCGTAAGCGAGCCAGTGCGGGCCGGCGATCCGCACGGAGTCGGAGAAGCGCAGGACCCGCTCGGCGGCGGCGCCTCCGGCGGCGGCCCGGCTGAGGCTCGCCAGTTCCGCCGCACTGTTGGTGTCCAGCGCCTGGCGGATCCAGGCCGACGCACCCGGGTCGTCGTCGACCGGAGTGTATTCGTGCCGCAACTCGACGGCGGTGCCGCCGTCCGCAGTGGGGGTGAACAGCCAGGTTCCGGACATGGCCGCGACAGGCGGCCGGGACACTTCTTGCCGGAAGGTGATCACGCGTGCGACGCGGTCCAGCGTCCGCCTCGACACCCAGTCCTTGACACCGTTGTTCGCCAGCGCCCAGATATGGAACCGCTCCAGGGTTTCGCCGCGTTCGAGGTGTTCGATGTGGACGGTCGGTGGGAAGAGCGCCGGCCAGTCGGCCGCCTTGGCGACCAGGTCGTACACCTGGTCGACGGGGGCCGGGACGGTGATGGAATGCGTGCTGTACTCGGTCATGGCTATCCCCTTCCTGAGTCGTGTCTGAATCGAAAATCGTGCTGGGCCTAGGAAGGGCCTATTCCTGCATCGTCACCTCTCGAATCGTCGCGTCTGGCCGAGGTCAGGGGCCGCATGATTTTTTCTCGGGTCAAGAACTCGAGGGTCAGTGCCGGAGGCGCCCGAACGCCCTTATATACTAGAGACAAAGGTAGGGAAGGAGTCCTTCATGGACCCACTGTCCTAACGCGACAACCGCGCCACGCCGGGACTCGCCTAATCGAGTGCGGGACGCACGGCGTTGATGGCGTCCAGCAGAGCCGCCGGCGTCCGCAGGTCGGCGGTCGCGTCATCCGGGACAACCACCCCGAACCGCTGCCTGACCCGCGCGGTCGTCTCCATGACCACGAGCGAGTCGATCCCCAGTTCGTCGAAGTCGACGTCGGCGAAGTCACCGTCGAGCCCGGTCACCGCGCCGACGCATTCGACGAGGATCGCGCGCAGTTCGTCCAGTGTCATGTCAGGTATCTCCGGTCAGTCGGTTGGGGCCGCTGATCACCACGGCCGCGTTGAAGCCGCCGACACCTCGCGCCACGACCAGGCAGTGCCGAAGCCTGGCGTGGCGCGGCAGGCCGGTCACCAGGTCCAGCCGGTGCCGCGGGTCCGGCCGGAGCGCGGGCCCGCAGGGAGGGATGAAGCTGTCGCGCAGGGCGAGCAGCGCGGTGACGACATCGAGCGGCGGGCCACCCGAGTACAACCTGCCGACGAGCGCTTTCGGGGCCGCGACCGGAACGCCGTACGGCCCGAACACCGAGACGATCGCCTCTGCCTCGGCCGCGTCGAGTTCCGGTACACCGGCGCAGTCGGCGAAGACCACGTCGACATCGGCGGGGGTCAGTCCGGCGTCGGCGACGGCCAGCCGGATGGCGCGGGCCAGCCCGGGTGGCCGCCGGGAGCCCGGTGCCGGGTCGAAGGTGGCCGCATAGCCGGAGATCTCCCCGTAGCTGTCCGAGACGCCGCGAGCGCGGGCGAACTCTTCGCGTTCCAAGACGAGGATGGCCCCGCCCTCACCGGGGACGTAGCCGCGGGCACGGTCGTCGAACGGCAGGTAGGCGGTCGACGGGTCGGTTCCGGCGCTGATCCGCCCGCCCGCCAGCTGCGACACCCAGCCCCACGGGTCGAGTGCGGAATCCAGTCCGCCACCGAGCACCAGACCGGTGCCGCTCCTGAGGACCCGGCGGCACTGCCCGAGCGCGTCGAGGCCACCGGCTTGTTCGGCCACCAGAACCGCGCCGGGGCCGCGCAGACCATGCCGGATGGAGATCTGCCCGGTGTTCACCGCGTAGAACCAGGCGAACGATTCGTACACACTGACGTACTCCGGGCCGCGGGTCCACAGCTTTTGGATCTCCACGTGGGTGAACTCGAAGCCACCGGTCGCGTTCGCTGTGACGACCCCCAGGTCGTACTCGGACAGCTGCCGGGTGTCGGCCCCGGCGTCGGCCAGCGCGTCCTCCGCCGCGGCCAGCGCCAGCCGGGTTACCCGGTCCGTCTGCTGCAGGAGCCCCGGCGGTAGCCGCTCTGCGGTGTCGTAGCCGGTTACCTGCCCGGCGAGCCGGGCAGGATAGCCGTCGTAGTGCTCGCCCCTGAGCGGGGCGATACCAGTCCTGCCCGCCAGTACGGCGGACCAGTAGTCCTCGACGGTGCAGCCGTTGGGCGCGAGCACCCCGATTCCGGTGACGATGGCCCGCGTATCGCCCGTTTCGGGCACGGCGCTCATCCCCGTACCGCCTCGGGGGACCGCAGCACGAGGGCGCTCTGGAAGCCGCCGAACCCGCTTCCCACCGAGAGCACCGTGTCCACCCGCGTCTCGCGGGCGGTGAGCGGCACGTAGTCCAGGTCGCAGTCCGGATCGGGCCGGCGCAGGTTGGCGGTGGGCGGGATGACGTTGGTGCACAACGCGAGGGCGCAAGCGGCGATCTCGATGGCCCCGATGGCCCCCAGCGAGTGGCCGACCATGGATTTGATGGAACTCACCGGAACCCGGCGCGCGTGTTCGCCGAGGCTGCGTTTGAACGCGGCCGTTTCGTGCCGGTCGTTCTGCCGTGTCCCCGAGCCGTGTGCGTTCACGTAGTCGACGTCCGAGGGATCCACGCGGGATTCCTCGAGAGCGCGCCGGATCGCCTCGGCCATCTCGCGGCCGTCGGGGCGCAGCCCGGTCATGTGGTGGGCGTTGCAGCGGGTGGCGAAGCCGGCGAGCGTCGCGTAGATCCGGGCGCCCCTGGCAACGGCGTGCTCATGGCTCTCGAGGACGAACATCGCCGCCCCCTCGGCGAGAACGAAGCCGCTGCGGGTGGCGTCGAACGGCCGGGACGCCGTCGCGGGGTCGTGGTTGTCCGGTGTGGTCGCGCGGATGGCATCGAAACAGGCCACAGCGATCGGGGTGATCGGGGTGTCCGCCGCGCCGGAGATCATCACGTCCGCGGAGCCCTCTTCGATGAGCTGCGCCGCGTGGCCGAGGGCGTCCAGGCCGGACGTGCATCCGTCGGAGATCACCGCCACCGGGCCCTCCGCACCTACCGACCAGGCCACCTCGGTCGCCATCGAACTCGGTACCAGATAGTCGAACAGATGCGGTATGGCGTACCGGTGGTCGACACTCCAGTCGCGTCCGCCACCGGACAGCACCAGGTACTCGCGTTCCAGGCTGGTCGCCGCGCCCACGGCGGTGCCGACGGTCACGCCGACGCGGTGCGGGTCGACGCTGTCGAACTCCAGGCCGCTGTCGGCCACGCATTCCCTGGCCGACACCACGGCGAGCTGCGCCGCCCGATCCATCCGGCGGATCTCGCGTTCGTCCAGTCCGGCCGCGACCGGATCGAAGTCGCATTCACCCGCCACCTGGGATCGGAACGGGCTCGGATCGAAAAAGGAGATGCGCCGGGTGGCGGTGCGGCCGGACGTGAGCAGGTCCCAGAATTCCTTCGTCCCGGCCCCACCCGGTGCCCGGACGCCGATGCCGGTGATGACCGCCTGGCGTTTCATCGGCGGTGCCTCAGGTCCGCGCCTGATGGCGCCGGGTGTTTTGCAAGCTGCATTGAAGGCTTCCTCCGGTCGAGTCGATCTTGTGCTCGAAGTGGAGCGGGGCGATTTCAGGCTGTGGCGTGCCGCTATCGATTCAGCACAACCTCTGTCCAAGGTCGCTATAAGCGGGTGCGCTCACGCCGTACCCACCGTGTCCCGCAGTGCGTGGGTCACCGCGCCGACCGCCGCGCGAGCGCTGCCCAGTGCTTCGAGCAGCGCGCCGCGGCACGCGACCGGAGCGCCCTGCTGATGACATGTGTATCCGGTCAGCAGCAGTTCAGCGGTGTCCAGCGCGGCCGCCGCGGCCCACAGCACCGGATCCGCGGGCGCCGCGGGAGGGCGCAGTCGCGCAGCCAGCCTGGCGAGCTGGTCGCTGATCGCCTCGGTGTCTGCGGTCAGGGAAGTCCTGCTCCGCGGGAGTTCTCCGGTCATCGGGACGACATCACCCGGCCTGCCCACCCCTCGCCGTCGCGGAGCGCCCTCGGGTAGGCCTCCGCCAGGTCGCCGCCGGCCCGAGCGGTGGGGATCATCGCCGAAAGACGGGACGGTGGCGGCGCGAACACCGTCGCAATCGGCGGATCGCTCAACTGCGGCGTATGCATCAGCACCTCCGCGGAGGTGGTCCGGCCAGGGCGGACCGTGAACACCTTGCTCACGCCGATCAGCTGTGGTTCTCCGCTGTCGGCGTCCGCGCCCGCCGCCAGCGCGACGACGGACCAGCGACCAATGGGGACCCGCCCGAGGAGTACCTCGACCGCGCGCGACCGCCGGAGTACGGTGCAAGCGACCGGCGCGCATTGCGGGACGATGCTGTCGAAGACGCCCACGATTATGTCGGCCGGAGCCAACTCACCGGGGAAGGAAATGCGGCTGACCACTGATCCTGCCGGTCTCGATGAAGCAGGATAAGACCGTCTGACGGCCATGGTCGTCTCGAACGAGGGCATCACGCGGAACCTGGGGCCGACCGCGGCGAACAGTTGCTGCACTTCAGGGTCGCGCAGCTGGGTCGGCGTCATGCCGGTCTCGCGGAGGAAGCGGCTGGAGAAGGTTCCCACGCTGGCGTAGCCGACCGAGGTGACCACGTCGGACACCGTCAGGGACGTCGTCATCAGCAGTCGCTTGGCCTCGAAGTGGCGAAGCGCTTTCAGGTAGCGGCTGGGCGGGATTCCGGTGACCCGCTGGAAAGCGCGCGAAAAATAGAACGGACTGACGAATATCTCGGCAGAGATACTTTCGACGGTAAGGTGCTCGGAATACCGTGAATGAATGATTTGTAGTGCCTTCTCGATGGCATCGTTGATCACGAAGCGTTCCCCCCCCTGAGTGAACTGCCATAGTCCTATCGACCAGCCTCCGGTCGATTACTGAACAGGAATTTTCAGACACTGCTCAGTGCTTGGCGCGGGGTCCAATCTAGCTGATGTTTGACTGTTGTGTGATCAAGCGGGCAGCAGGGAAGAGATCGACAATCTAATGGGCTAGTGAGCTGACGCTACGGCATCGCCTGTCTTGATCCAGTACCGCTGATCAGGAGTCGCCGAGGTACACGAATAGCCTAAAGGTGGCTCTCTGTGCGGATCAGTGCTGGTATCTAACCTGATTGGCGTTACCTGTCCGGCGGTTGTGCTCGCGCGGAGTTATTTAGACGCAATGTGCCAAAAAGGGAGGTTATATCCGATTTGCCGGGATGGCGACCGAGTGTGGCGCGGTGCTGTCAGGACACGGATGGAGACGCGGCCGATTCGGCGAAATTGCAATGCTTTGTTTTCCGAGATGGCCATCGAGCGGGGTTGGATGCTTTCGTGGAGTGTCTGCGGGCTAGCCCTTGCTCAATTCATTTTACGTCGAGGAGCGGCATGTGTTGACGTCCGATCTGGATATGCGTAGAGAGGTTGTCGAGCGGGCGGCCGCGTTGCGTTCGATCCTGCAGAAAAACTCGGCGTGGGCCGAGGATAATCGCCGGTTGCACAACGATTCGATCGAGGCGCTCGCGACAGCCGGGCTGTTCCGGTTGCGCCATCCGAAACGGTATGGCGGATACGAGGCCGATACCCGCACCCTTGCCGAGGTGGCCACCGAACTCGGCCGCGGCGATGGCGCGGCCGCCTGGGTGACGTCTGTGTACTGGATTCCCGCGTGGATGGCCTCGATGTTCCCGGACGCCGTCCAGGACGAGGTGTTCGCCACCCCGGACGTGCGGGTTTGCGGAACCCTGAGCCCGACCGCCATGGCCGCGCCCGTGGACGGGGGGATCGTGGTCAACGGGAAGTGGGGCTTCATCAGCGGCGCCCAGCACGCGCACTGGCAGGAGGTCATCGCGATCCTCGCGCCGCCGGACGGGCAGCCGTATCCGGTCGTCGCGCTGGTGCCAATGACGGACCTGCTGGTCGTGGACGATTGGCAGACCTCGGGGATGCGGGGGACCGGCAGCGTCAGCACGGTCGCCAAGGACCTGTTCGTCCCCCGCGAACGGGTGCTGCCGCTCACTGAGGTGTTACGCGGGAACTCGGCATCCGCCCTCAGCGCGGCGTCGCCGATCTACCGGGTCCCGCTGCTGCCGGTCGCCTCCGCGTCTTCGGTCGGCACCTTGCTCGGCCTCGGCCGGGCGGCCAAGGATGCCTTCCTCAAGCGGCTGCCGAACCGCAAGATCACCTACACCGGCTACGACAGCCAGCGAGAGGCGCCGTTGACCCACCTGCAGGTGGCCGACGCGACCCAGAAGCTGGACGCGGCGGAGTTTCACGCGCACCGCCTGGCAAGCCTCGTGGACACCAAGGGCGCCGAGGACGTCGGCTGGACGCTGACCGAACGCGTCCGGGCCAGGGCTGATCTGGGGGCGGTGGCCCGGCTGGTCAAGGAGTCGGTGGACGTCCTCGCCTCCGCCAGTGGCGGGTCGTCGATCTACGCCGACGTCCCGATCCAGCGAATTCAGCGTGACGTGCAGGCGGTGAACCTGCACGCCTTGATGAACCCGAACACCAACAACGAGCTGTACGGACGAGTCCTGTGCGGACTGGAACCTGACACGCTCTACATCTGAGGAGGGACGCGATGAGCACGAGCACCCGGCCCGGCGAGGAACTGTCCGAATCGGACAAGGTGGCCATCGCCGCCTTGACCCGGCGGGTCATCGCGGCGTGGGCCTACCACGACGCGGACGCGTTCGCCGACTTGTTCACCGAAGACGGAACCATGATCCTGTCCGGCGTCTACCGGAACGGCCGGGAGGATATCCGCTCCTACCTGAAGTCGGCCTTTCAGAATGAGTACAAGGGCACGCAGGTTACCGGCCAGCCTCTGGGGTTGCGTCCGCTGGCCCGGGACGCCGCTGTCCTGCTCTCCCGGGGCGGCGTGCTCCAGCCCGGTGAGAGCGAGGTGTCCGACGCGAACGCCATCCGGGCGTCCTGGGTCGTGGTCAACCGTGACGGGCAATGGTTTCTCGCCGCCTACCAGAACAGTCCGATCTGAGCCGTGTCCCCCAGTTCGCACCCGAATCGCCACTGCCGACCCGCTATATGGGGCTGAAGGGGACTTTCCACGCATGTGACGCGACGAAAGCGTTTTTCATCGCGTGAGACGCGGTGAAAAACGCCTTCAGCCCAGGACCAGGCGCGGCAGCGCGGTGGTCGCCGCGGTGGTGAATCGAGAGGCACGGCCTAAGCCCTTCTCCGGGCGGATAAGGAATGACGATGACTTCCACTACCCAGCCGTCACTGCTGGAAGCAGCCGAGACGGCGAGAGCATTGGCGTCCGAACGAGCCCTCGACGGCGAAGCGGCGCGGCGACTGGACCAAACCGTCATCGACGCGATCGTGGCGGCCGGGTTCGCCCGACATTTCGTGCCCACCCGATGGGGCGGGCTCGCCGGTGGCTTCGCCGAAGCCGTTTCCGCGGTCGCGCTGGTCGGTGAAGGCTGCACTTCCGCGGCGTGGCTCGCCTCGATTTTCGCGTACTCCGGGCGGTTCGCCGCGTTCCTTCCCGAACAGGCGCAGGCCGAGCTCTGGGCCGACAGCCCGGATCAGATCGTCGCCAGCGCACTGGTACCGGCAGGTCGGGTGAGCGAGGAACCAGGCGGCTGGCGGATCTCCGGTGAATGGCTCTACATCAGCGGGGCGGAGGTGGCGGGCTGGGCGCTGGTCTGCGGACCGGCACCCGGCGACCCGGCTCAGCCGCCGATGTTCTTCGCGGTGCCACGGCAGGACTACGTCGTCAAAGACACCTGGTACTCGACGGGTATGCGGGCCACCATGAGCAATACGCTCCTCGTCGAGGACGTGTTCGTGCCCGCCCACCGCGCGTTTCCGCGTACCTCGCTCACCAACGGACTCGACGATCCGTCGCTGCCGGCTTGTCACCGGGCCCCGCTGCGGGCCGCGGGAGGGCTGACCTTCGCGGTTCCGATCGTCGGCGCCGCCACCGGGGCGCTCAAGGCCGCGGTCGCCCGGCAGGCGGCGAAGCGGGACCGCAGTGGCACGCGCAATGCCGGAGGAGCCGTCCATCTCGTCCTCACCCGTGCAGCCGGCGAGATCGACACGGCTCGCCTGGTGATCGAGCGGATCGCCGAGCAGTGCGACGAAGGCCGGTTCGGCCGGCGTGAGCGGGCACGACTCCGCCGCGACGCGGCGATCGCCACGGATCTCGCGGTCACCGCCGTCGACAGGCTCGTCCGGCTCGGCGGTCCGTCCGGTTTCGCGGACGACGTCCCCGCCCAGCGATTCTGGCGCGATGTCAGCTGCGCGGCCACCCATCACGCCGTCCAGCTGTCTGCCGCCGCTTCGGCGTACGGGCCCGCTCTGCTGGACGCGGCGGGATAGTCGCCACGATCGAGGAGGAGGGACAGGGGATGGAAGATCCAAAGCGCCTGCTGGCGGGGAAAACCGCGCTGGTGACCGGAGCGGGCCGTGGTATCGGAGCGGCGACCGCACGTGCGCTGGGCAGGCACGGCGCGTCGGTGGCCGTGAACTACCACTCCAATGTGGACACAGCTGACCAGGTTGTCAGTGACATCAAGGAGACCGGGGCTCAGGCGATCGCCGTCCAGGGCGACGCTCGCGTACCGAAGGACGTGCGCGCGCTGGTCAAACGGACGGTCCGTGAACTCGGCGAGATCGACATCTTGGTCTGCAACGTCATCGGCGACACCCGGAACCTGAGTTCGAAAGTCGGACGTTCGGTACCGTCCTTCATCGACTCGGACAAGGGAGTGGCAGGGCTGCGCGGCGCCGTCCTGTCTCAGCTCGACGCCACTCTCACCTGCTGCCGGCAGGTGGTGCCGGGTATGCGACGGCTCGGCGGTGGTTCGATCATCTTCATCGGTGCGTCCGTGACGCACAACAGCGCTCCCGCGCCTGCCGAGATCGCGGTGGCGAAGAGCGCCCAGGACAGTGTGGCCCGCCTGCTGGCCCAGCAGCTCGGCCCGGACGGGATCCGGGTCAACAACGTCGCGCCCGGTTTCGTTCCCACCGACGCCAACGCGGGGCCGCATCAGCAGACGATCATCGAACATATCGCCATACAGACCCCGCTGCAGCCGATCATCCGCGCCGAGGACGTCGCGAACACCGTTGTGGCGCTGGTGGGCGACCTGACCGAACGGCTGACCGGACTCTTCGTGCCGGTCGACGGCGGCGTGACCCTTGTCTGACCGGACCGACCAAAGAGAAGGGCATCGATGAACACCTTGACCACGGCGCGGGTGCGCCGCGTGCTCAACCGTCTGCGCGCCGAAGAGAGGCGGGAACGTCCCGAACTCGTGGCACTCGGCGGCGAGCTGGCCGACCGGGCGCGCCGCGTTCCGGACCGGCCGCGATACGACCTTCCGGTAGCCGAAATGAGCGAACTGTTCGCCGGGCTGCGCATCCCGGTGTCCGCCGAAACCGGGAACCTGCTTCATCTCCTCGCCCGGTTCGCCACCGCGAAGACCGTCGTGGAGTTCGGCACCTCGTTCGGTGTCTCGGCCATCTACCTGGCCTCAGCGGTCCGGGACAACGGCGACGGCCGGGTGATCGGGACAGAACTGCACCCTGACAAGGTGCGGGCCGCGCGCGCCAACCTCGCCGAGGCAGGGCTGGACGACCTGGTCGAGATCCGTGAGGGGGATGCCAGGACCACGTTGCGGGATCTGCCCGGCGAGGTCGACCTGGTGCTGGTCGACGGTTTCCCGGGAACACACCTGGAGGTTCTGCGTTTGGTGGAGCCGAGTCTGCGCCAGGGAGCACTCGTCGTCTCGGACGGCGTTCCCGGTGGCGGGGAGATCCTGCGCGACTATCACGACTACGTGCACGATCCCGCCAACGGGTATTCGACCATCGAGATCCCGCTCGGGGACGGCCTCGAGGTGTCGGTACGTCTTCGCTGACCAGCCGCCTATCCCGCGAAACCCGAAGCCGCGCCGGAGATCTCCAGCGCGGCTTCGGGTTTCGCTCAGGTCGCGGGTGTCAGCGGTGCCGGACGTTCCGGGCGACGAACGTGCGGATGTCGCGTACGAGGTCGTCCGGCCGCTCCATCGCGGCGAAGTGGCCGCCGCCGGAGAACTCGGTCCAATGCGTCAGGGTGGGGATGGTCTTTTCGGCCCATCGGCGGATCGGCCGGGACACGTCCTTCGGGAAGAAGGCCATCCCCACCGGCATGGTGACCGGCCAGGGGCCGCCCCAGGTCTGGTTGAACTGGTCGGGGAGGCGGCCGGACTCGTAGTAGATCTGCGCGCTCGACCCGGCCGTGGCGGTCAGCCAATAGAGCGTGACGTTGGTCAGCAAGTGATCGCGGGCGACCGCGTCCTCCGGCACGTCGGGCGCGTCCGCCCATTCCTTGAACTTCTCCGCGATCCACGCGAGCTGACCCACTGGTGAGTCGGTGAGCGCGTAGGCGAGCGTCTGCGGCCGGCTGGACTGGATCTTCTGGAAACCGAAACCGTCCAGCGCGAACCGCGTCGCGTGCGCCAGCCGGGCCTGCTCGTCCTCGTCAAGGCCGGTCATCGCGGCGGGGTCGTCCTGCGGCGGGAAGGCGACCAGCATGTTGATGTGCACACCGGACACGTGGTCCGGGGCTGCCAGTGCGAGCTGCAATGACGTCAGCATCCCGTAGTCGCTGCCCTGCGCGACATACCGGTCGTAGCCGAGCCGTCGCATCAGTTCCGCCCAGGCATCGGCGATCCGCGGAATGTCCCAGCCCGTGTCCTTGGTGGGACCGGAGAACGTGAATCCGGGAAGGCTGGGGACGACGACATGGAACGCGTCGGCCGGATCGCCGCCGTGCTTCCGCGGATCGGTCAGCGGTTCGATCATTTCCAGGAATTCGACGAAGGAACCCGGCCAGCCGTGGGTGAGAATCAAAGGGACGGCGTCCGGCTCGGGGGAACGGACGTGCAGGAAGTGAATGTTCTCGCCGTCGATTTCGGTGGTGAACTGCGGAAAGAAGTTCAACCTTTCTTCGGCGGCCCGCCAATTGTAGTCCTCGAGCCAGTACCTGGTCAGATCCTTGAGATAGTCGAGAGGGATTCCTCGCGCCCAGCCTGGCTCAGGACCCGCGTCGGGCCATCGAGTCTGCGCGAGACGCTGCTTCAGTTCGTCCAGTTCCCGTTGGGGGATATCGATACGAAAAGGCTTCATGCGAACTCCGATGCGGTGGTCTTTTCCGGCTGGATCAACAGTGTTCTCGGTGTTCGGAAAACCGTTGGCTGATCAGTCGTACCGTGCCAGGCCGCCGATTCCGGGCACGTCTTCGACCGTGCGCACCGCAAGCAGGGTTGAAGACGTGATCGAGCCGTGTCTGCGGCCAGCATGAGACGCAGCAGCGAAGCATTTCGCGGTAATCGTTCCAGCCCGATAGGGGAGGAGAAAAAGTGGCCTCAGCACTGATCCAGCCCAGCAGCGCCGGCTTCACGCCCTGGCCGGACGACATCGTCGCTCGTTACGTCGACGAGGGATACTGGGAAGGACGCCCGCTGGCCGAGTACTTCGCCGCCGTCGCGTCCGGCCGGCCGGACGAGACGGCGCTCGTCGACGGTGATATCCGGCTGACGTACCGGGAACTGATGGCGCGCGCGGAAGGTCTCGCCGGGCGCCTGCGTTCGCTGGGGTTGCGAGTGGACGATCGCGTCGTGGTGCAGCTGCCGAACTGCTGGGAACTCGTGGTCGTCCTGCTGGCCTGCTTCCGATCCGGACTGCTGCCAGTCCTCGCGTTGCCCGCGCACCGGGCGCACGAGATCGTGGGCATCGGACGGCGAGTCGAGGCACGTGCCCTTGTCGTGGCCGCCGATACACGCGGTTTCGACCACCAGGAGATGGCGCGCCGGGTCGTCAGCGAGGCACCGACGATCGAGTATGTCCTCGTCGCGGGAGACGAGATCGAGGATGGCAACCACGATCTGCGGGCACTCAGCGCCGCGGCGGGTGATCCGGGTTCCGAGCTGCCCGATTCCCGCGCGATCGCGCTCTTCCTGCTGTCCGGTGGGACCACCGGACAGCCGAAACTGATCGCGCGTACCCACGATGACTTCGCGTATTACTTGCGGCTGTGCCGGGAATCGGGTCGATTCGGTCCGGATACGGTCAACCTCGCGGTACTCCCGATGAGTCACAACTTCCAGCTGGGCGGGGTGCTCGCCACCCTCCTCGCGGGAGGCCGGGTGGTCTGTGGCTCGTTCACCGCCGCCGCCGCCGCGTTCGCGGCCATCGAACGTGAGCGGGTCACGATCACCGCCGCCGTCCCGACGATCGTGACCCGCTGGCTCGAACACCGCGAGGCGGGTTCGCGGGCGGATCTCGGTTCGCTGCGGGTCCTGATGGTCGGGGGCGCCCCGCTCGCC
Source organism: Amycolatopsis sp. QT-25 (assembly GCF_029369745.1). Classification (NCBI taxonomy): domain Bacteria; kingdom Bacillati; phylum Actinomycetota; class Actinomycetes; order Pseudonocardiales; family Pseudonocardiaceae; genus Amycolatopsis; species Amycolatopsis sp. QT-25. The sequence continues at coordinate 3,977,408 of NZ_CP120210.1, read as the reverse complement.
GAGCCGGTCGCGGTCCGGGTCGGCCGGACGCTGGGCTGCACGCTCCAGCACGGATACGGGATGGCCGAAGGATTGGTGTGCGCCACTAGCCTGGACGATCCCGAAGACGTGCGGGTGGCGACCCAGGGACGGCCGATGAGCCCGGCCGACGAACTCGCGGTGGTGGACGAGAACGGGGATCCGGTACCCGTGGGCACACCAGGATCGCTGCTCACTCGTGGTCCTTACACCCTCCGCGGCTACTACCGCGCGGAGGAGGACAACGCCAGGGCGTTCACTGCGGACGGCTGGTACCGGACCGGTGACATCGTGCGATTGCGGCCGGACGGCAACCTGGTCGTCGAGGGCCGGGAGAAGGACCTGATCAACCGCGGGGGCGAGAAGATCTCCGCGGAGGAAGTGGAAGATTTCGCCCAACGGGTGGACGGTGTGACGATGGCCGCCGCGGTCGCCATGCCGGATCCGGAACTGGGCGAACGCGTCTGCGTGTACGTCGTATGCCGTCCCGGCATCGCGGTGTCCTTGGTGGACGTGCTGGCGGTGATGAACCGGGCCGAGGTGGCCCCCTTCAAGTTGCCGGATCGCGTGATCCAGGTGGATACCTTACCGGTCACCAATATCGGGAAGATCGACAAGAGGGCGCTGCGAGCCGACATCGCGCGACGGTTGAGTGCGGGGGAGACCGCGGACTCCCTGGTGGGGAAGTGGTCGGTCACCGCGATCGAAGAGAGCCCAGAGCGGAAAGTCACCCGGCACGCGGTCTTCACCTTCACCGCGGACGGCAAGGGCGTCGTCAACACGTCGACCGGGTTCACCGGCAGCCTGACCTGGGGCCAGGATGGCGACGTCGTCCGCTTCGAGTTCGACCACGATCTCTTGCGCGGCTGGGGGGTTCGAGGTTTCCAGCAGGGAGTTCTCGCGGACGGCTTGTTCACCTCGAGCGGCCAGGTCGACGTCTTCGCGGCCAAGGGAAACAAGGTCCAGACCTTCCAGACGGAGATGTCCGCCGTCCGGCAGGCCGGCTGACCCGGATCCGGAGACAGGGAGAGCCATCGATGGTGAGCGAACACCTCGGAGAACACGCCGTCGTCCTGGGCGGTGGCATGGCGGGGCTCCTGACCGCCCGCGTGCTTTCAGACCACTACCGCCACGTGCGGGTGATCGACCGCGACACGCTCGTCGGGATGACCGCGGCGCGGCGCGGTGTGCCGCAGGGACGGCACGCGCACGCACTGCTGGCCAGGGGGCAGCAGATCCTTGAGCAACTGTTCCCCGGCCTGCTGGCGGAACTCACCGCCGAGGGTGTGCTCAGCTGTGACCTGGCGGGGAACCTGAGGTGGTACTTCAACGGTCACCCGCTGAGGCAGGCACAGTCGGGCCTGCTGAGCGTGTCGGCGACCAGACCAGAACTGGAAGCCAGCGTGCGGGCGAGGGTCGCCGCGCTGCCCAATGTCGAACTGCGGGAGCGAACCGTCATCCACGGAATCGTCGGCACCGGCGATGGCGGCCGGATCACGGGTGTCCGCGTCAGCGGTGAGGGCGGGACAGACGAGGAGGAAGTGATCGGCGGCGATCTCGTCGTCGATTCGACCGGACGAGGGAGCCGGGCTCCGGCTTGGCTGGCGGAACTCGGTTATCAGCGTCCACCCGAGGAGAAGGTCAAGATCGACCTCGCCTACACCACCCGCCTGTTCAAACTGAGTTCCGACCCCTACGGCACCGATCTGTCGATCAATTCCGTAGCTTCGCCCGCCAACCCCCGTGGTGCGTTCTTTGCGAAACTGAACGACCAGGTCGCCATGCTCTCCCTCACCGGGATCCTCGGTGACCACCCGCCACGCGACGATGAGGGCTTCCTGGAGTTCACGCGTTCCCTTTCCGCGCCGGAGATCCACGACACGGTCCGGAATTCCGTGCCGATCGACGAAGTGGTCACCTTCCGTGTCCCGGCGAGCGTGCGCCGCCGGTACGACCGGCTCACCCGGTTCCCCGAGGGGTTCCTCGTCATCGGTGACGCCGTGTGCAGCTTCAACCCCGTGTACGGCCAGGGGATGACCGTCGCGGCCATGGAAGCGCTCGCCCTGTCCGAGCATCTTGCCGAGGGTCCGGCCAGGCCGTTGGACTTCTTCCGTGAGCTGGTCCCGATCGTGGACGTACCGTGGGAGATCTCCGCGAGCGGCGATCTCGCGTTCCCTGGGGTGGCAGGGAAACGGACGCTCAAGACCCGGATCGGCAACGCCTACATCGCCCGGCTGCACGCGGCCGCGCGGTTCGACGGCAGGTTCACCAAGGCCTTTTTCCGGGTGGCCGGTCTGGTCGACCCCCCGCAGGCGCTGATGCGTCCCGGATTGATGCTCGGCGTACTCCGTGCTTCGTGTCGCGCCAAGAACCGACCATGACCCAAGGCGGTCACTCTCATCGCTATGCCCAGGAGGTATACCCGTGAACCAGTTCGTCGGCGACCGAGCGATCGTGCTCGGGGGAAGCGTGATCGGGACTCTGGCGGCCAGGGTGCTGTCCGAGACCTATCGGGAAGTCATCGTGGTGGACCGGGACAAAGTGCTGGGTGTACGCGAAGTGCGCCGCGGGGCACCGCACGCCGCGCACGCCCACGCGTTCCACAGCCGCGGCTTCCGCATCGTGCACGAACTGTTCCCCGCCCTGCCCGCCGAACTCGAGCGCGCCGAGATCCCGGTACCCGATCTCGGCGAGATGCGCTGGTACTTCAACGCGCGGCTGATCCGGCAGACGAAAACCGGTCTGCTGTCCATCGGGGCGCAGCGGCCGGTGATCGAGGACATCCTGCGGTCGCTGACGGCTTCGCTGCCGAACGTGACGTACCGCGAACAGGTGGAGTTCGTCGGGTACCTGACCGACGCGACCCGGGAGCGGATCACCGGTGTCCGTCTCCTGACCGCAGAGGACAGTGTGCTTGAACTCGAAACGGATCTGGTCGTGGACGCCACCGGACGTGGCTCGCGCACCCCGGCGCTGCTGGCGGCACTCGGCTACGAACGCCCGCCGGAGGAACGGATGCGGATCGGCCTGACCTATACCACCCGGCTGTTCCACCGGCGCGAGGGAATGCTCGACGACACCCAGTCGGTCAACCCGGTCGCCTCGCCCGCGCATCCGCGGGGTGCCTTCTTCGGCCGCGTCGGCCCCAAGACGTGCATCCTCTCGCTCACCGGCATCTTCGGTGACCGGCCGCCGAAAGACCCCGAAGGTTTCCTGGCCTACGCGAAGTCGCTCCCGGTTTCCGAGGTGTACGAAGCCGTACGCGACGCGGAGCCCATGACCGACGCTGTCACCTTCGGCTTCCCGGCGAGTGTTCGGCGGCACTACGAACGGCTCGTCCGCTTCCCGGATCGACTGGTGGTGCTCGGTGACGCGGTGTGCAGTTTCAACCCCGTCTACGGTCAAGGCATGATGGTCGGCGCGATGCAGGTGATCGCGCTGCGCGACCGGCTTTCCGTTGGCACGCCGTCGGATTCGCTCGGGCTGCGGCAGGACATCGCCGCTGTGGTCGACGATCCTTGGACCATTTCGACCAACGGGGACCTCGACTACCCCGGCGTGCCCGGCGAGCGAACGCCGGATGTGCTGGAGGGCAACAAGTTCATCGCCCGGCTGACCGACGCGGCCACCTCGGACCCCGCGCTGACCGAAGCGTTCCTGAAGGTCGCCGGCCTCGTCGAACCTCCGGCCTCGCTGATGAATCCGGACGTCGTCGCCCGGGTGGAGAAGCACGTTCCCGCGTAGCGGCATCGGAGCCGCTACGAGTTCCGTTACCGATTCCGCCTCGCTCGAAAGAGGTCTTGGCATGGTGAAGATAGTGGTGTCCGCGTGTGTTCTCGTGACAGGTTGCGTCGCGGCCAGGACCATCGCCCGGCGAAGGCTCCGGCTCGGCCGGAGCCGTGGCTGGAGGAACGCCGAGGCGTCCGCGAGCCGGAACAGCCGGAGCATGACGTGACGACGGTCCTCGGCATCTCCTGCTATTTCCACGACTCGGCCGCGGCGATCATACGGGACGGCGAAGTCGTCGCAGCCGTGGAGGAGGAACGATTCTCCCGCAGTAAACACGATGCTTCCTTCCCCGCGGCCGCGATCGAGCACTGCCTCCGGGCAGCCGGCGTACGCGGCTCCGAACTGGATCTGGTCGTCTTCTACGAGCGACCGCTGGTCAAACTCGCCAGGACGTTCGTCACGGGAATCGCGTCCTGGCCACGTGGCCGGAACGTGTTCCGGCGCAGCCTGGCCTCGTGGGCGGACGAACGGATCTGGATCCGTTCGACCATCGTCCGTGCCCTCGGCATCGACCCTGGCCGGATCCTGTTCTGTGACCACCACATCGCGCACGCCGCCAGCGCCGTGTTCGCGTCACCCTTCGCCGACGCCGCGACGCTGACCGTCGACGGCGTCGGCGAATGGGCCACCGCGACGCTGGGGCGGGCCTCGACCGACCTCGGCTCGGGTACTCGCAACAGTCTCGAACTCAGCGCGGCTCTGGAGTTCCCCGATTCGCTGGGCTTGTTCTACTCCGCCCTGACGCAGTACCTCGGATTCGAGGTGAACGAGGGCGAGTTCAAGGTGATGGGACTGGCCGCCTACGGAGTGCCGCGTTACCGGGACGAGCTGGCCAAGATCTGCCGCATCGCCGAGGACGGGTCGCTTTCGCTTGACCTGCGCTACTTCGATTTCCACAAGAGTGACAGTCGCGCCTTCAGCGACCGGTTGGTGAAACTGCTCGGGCATCCGCCACGCGATCCCGCGCGGCGGATGGACTTCGATCCGGAAACGGGGCGGATGCGCACGGCGGTCGATCGGTACTACGCCGATGTCGCGGCGTCCGTGCAGCAGCTGTGCGAAGACGCCGTGGTCGCGATGGCGTGCGCGGCTCACCGGGTGCACCCCTCACCGAACCTCGCGATGGCGGGAGGAGTGGCACTCAACGGGCTGGCGAACGCCGCGGTGCTGGCGCGTACCCCCTTCGAGAACCTGTACATCCCGCCTGCCCCCGGCGACTCCGGTGCGGCGCTCGGCGCCGCGTTGCACGGTTACCACGTCGTACTCGGCCGTCCCCGTCGCTACATCGGCCGGGACGCGTACCTGGGGCCCGGCTACGACGACGCGCGGATCTCCGGCACCCTCGCCGCGTGGGGTATGGCGGCGGAAGAGATCGACGATGACAAGCTGCCCGCGTTGGTGGCCGGTGAGATCGCCGAGGGACGGGTCGTCGGGTGGTACCAGGGCAGATCGGAATGGGGTCCCCGGGCGCTGGGCCATCGCAGCATCCTGGCGGATCCGCGATCGCCGGGGATGAAGGCGCGTATCAACGAGAAGGTCAAGTTCCGCGAACAGTTCAGGCCGTTCGCCCCGATGGCCGCCGCGCGGGCGGCGGGGCAGCTCTGCGGGGGCCCTGTGCTGCAGGACCCGACCAGGTTCATGCTCATGGTCCTGCCGGTGCTGCCCCAGGCCGAGGCCGACCTCGGCGCGGCGAGCCATTTCCGCACCGCGCGTCTGCAGACGGTCCACCCTGGCCAAGACGATCTGCTTGAGCGACTGCTCGACGCGGTCGAGGTCCACACCGGACAGCCCGTGGTGCTCAACACTTCCTTCAACCTGAAGGGAGAACCCATGGTCGAAAACCCGGCCAACGCCATTTCCACCTTCCTACGCAGCGGATTGGACACGCTGGTTATGGGTCATCATGTGGTCAAAAAGAGTTGACTCGGCGATCCTCAATGGACGGTACGAGGCTGCTCCGCAGCTGGAGATCTACGACGGTCTGGAGCCGCGAGTGCACCCCTGGGTGGCGATGTCCGCGCCCCGCGGTGTCCGGACCGCCACCGTTTCGACCGACTACCAGGGATTCCGGCGGACCCCGACGTCGTCAGGGGTGGTGGACTGCGCCACCCCGGCGGCAGACGGCGTGGTGCTCGGCGGTTCCTTCGTCTTCGGGGTGGGCGCCGAGTCCGATCAGGACACCGTTACGGCTCACCTCGCCCACCTTACCGGCCGGAGCTGGCGAAACCTCGGGATCCGGGCCGGAACCTCGACCCATGAACTGGTGGCCGCCCTGCCGTTCCTCGAGGGCGACGGGCAGGTGGTGGTCTGCTCCGGCGCGAACAACCTCATCGCCGGCCTGCAGACGAACCGGCCGCACGACGTATACGGTCCGCTGTTCTTCGAAGAGACCTTGCTGAAGGTTGGGACGCGTTCGATGCACGACGTGGCCGCGCTGATCGAAGGTGAGGCGAGGCCGGGCCGGAACGGCGCGGTACGGAGTGTTCCCGAGCCCGAAGGCCCCGGCGGCCTCACCTTCGACCAGCGTCGCACGCTCGCTCTCGAACGACAGTTGCGAGACTTGCGTTCGCTGGTTCGGCTCGCCGGTGATCCCGGCCAGATCGTGTTCTGCGCGCAGCCCTTCGTGGACAAAAGCGCCCGCTCGCACGTTCCGGAGGAGCAGCCACTGCTCGGACTGCACGACCGGCAGTTGGGGCAGTCGTGGGAGCGCATCCGCGAGTACGCACTGGCCGCCTGGCCGCGCTACACGGAGGAACTGGGCAACCGGTGCGGTGAACTGGGTGTGCGGTTCGTCGACATGCCGGCGAACCGGTTCCGCGGCTGGACTTTCGTGGACAGGCTGCATTGCCGGGGCGAGGGGTACCGGCAGGCCGCCGAGCTGATCGTCGCGGCGCTGTGATGGGCTTGCTGGACGCGGTGCTCCGCCTGCACGCGCGCTGGACGCGAGGGATGCTCCGGCGTCGGCCGGAGGGCCGCGGAGACTTGGCCGGGCAAACGGAATCCGCGCCGAAGGACAACGTGTACCCACTCTGGTGAACCGAAAGTGTCGGGCCTGGCCGCAACTGGCCGGGCCCGACGTAATTGTCGCCGATGACTTCATGGATGGCGGCCGCCGTGCGAGCGTTCTCAGCTGATTGTCGGGCTGGGTGACGCCGGCGAGGTACTCAACCATCTCCCGCACACGCGATCCTGGACCGAAGCACGGCGGACAGCGGGGACCGTGCCCTGTCGGACGAGGCCCCCGCCGGTATTCGCGATGGTGCGCCGCTCAGCAGGAAACCCGGGAAACGGGGCTGAAGAACGTCCGGTCGATCATCTTCGGCTCGCCGATCTTGAGCGGGTTCCCGGAGTCGTCGTTGACGGCAAAGCTCTCTGACGCAAAGTGACCGCACTCGCCAAGGGTGTGACTGAAGGCGACGACGTAATCCGGGTCGTAGGCACGGCATGCCCTCAGCAAGATCGGGTCGACGACCCCGGCTCGGTGTGGGACGAGGGCGAACCCAGCCCCGCCCCAGATCTTTCCAGCGAGAAAGAGAGCGCGACGGGCCCAGTAGGACCAGTTGTCGCCCCCGTCGAACACGATCGCCACCCGGGCGGGTCGCAGACCACGGTTGATCACCGAGTACTTCATCGGCAACGCGTCACTCACAGCCATGCCGTGACAGACGGTAACAAGATCAGAGTCGTTACAGGAAGCGTCTTGTGACCGCCAGATGAGCCGCAATCCGAAGACGTACTTACCACACCACACTGGTTAGTCTGAAAATTCACTCTGAGCGCTTCCCGTGGCCGCCTGGACCTCTAAGTGAATGTTTGAATAAACGAATTCCCCTACGCTTTACGCCGTTTAAGTCAACCGCGAAAACGTTCCTTGTGCTTCAATAGCCGAATGTCCACATTGGCCTGCTTCATTCTTCCATGGGTCGTTTCTCGATCAGAGATAGCTTGGCGCCGCTGGTTGGGACGGTCAAAACCTGGAGATCGAGCAGTGGTGACACCCATGACAAGCGCGTGACTCTGGAAGTCCCTCGGCAGGCTTGTCGGCGCCCAGCCGAGGAGGGCTCTTGGATCGACTGGGAAGCGTTGTCAACACTTGGTGACGATGTCTGCGCAGGTCAGATAACTTTGGTGAGATATGGGACGCGGACGCCAAGCGTGCTCGCCCAACTTGCCGGCCGGGGCTCAGGCTCGTCAAGCTCCGAGCGTTTAGCGCTCAAGATGCAGTCCGAATCGCTCCCGACCAACTGTTGCCGGTGGCTCCAGACGACGTCTGGAGCCACCGGTTTTATCTACGTACATGTAAAAGTCAGCCGTGCTGGCTGGCCCACCATTTCTGGCCGGCTTCGGGCAGGGTGGAGATCGGGTCGTAGTAGGGGTAGCGACGCCGCAAGGCTTCGGGGTCCTCGTGTTCGATCCCGGTCCGGTAGTTCTTGGTCCAGTAGGAAATGCCCAGCTCACGGTCATAGTCGGCGAGCTGATGGACCCAACGCTTGCCCACGTACGGGACATCGCAGACGATCCGCGGCGTGGCGTAGCCCGGCAGGTAACCCATGATCGCATGCTGCAATTCTTGGGCTTCCCAGACGGCCACGCGCCAGTGCTCGGCGTTGGGGATCATGTCGCACATATAGAAGTAGTACGGCAGGATGTTCGCCTCGCCTTGCAGGGCGAAGCACAGGTCGAGCAGTTCGGCCGGGGTCGCGTTGACGCCCTTCATCAGCACGCCCTGATTGCGCACGTCGCGGACGCCGACGTCGAGTGCGGTCCTGGCGGCTTCCGCGACCAGGGGGGTCACCGACTGGGCGTGGTTGACGTGGGTGTGGATCGCGAGGTTCACGCCGCGGCGCTGCGCGGTGCCGGCGACGCGTTCGAGGCCTTCGACGACCTTCGGCTGGATCCAGTGTTGCGGCAGGGCGGCGAGAGCCTTGGTGGCGAGCCGGATGTCGCGGACGGTGTCGATGTCCATCAGCCGCATCAGGAACGACTCCAGCTGCGGCCACGGCACGTTGGCGACGTCACCGCCGGAGACTACGACGTCACGCACGCCGGGGGTCTTCTTCAGATAGTCGATCATCGCGTCCTGGCGGTCGACCGGTTTGAGCGAGAGCTTGTGCTTCTCGACCTGCTCGGTGGAGTTGCCGACGAGGTCCATTCGGGTGCAGTGCCCGCAGTACTGGGGGCAGGTGGAGATCATCTCGGCGAGGACCTTGGTGGGGTAGCGGTGCGTCAGCCCCTCCACGACCCACATCTCCGCCTCGTGCAGTGAGTCCCGTTCGGAGTGCGGATGGCTCGGCCACTCGGTGTCGCGGTCGCTGCGCACCGGGAGCATGTAGCGGCGGATCGGGTCGGCGTACCAGGCCTCGGTCACCTTCGCCGGGTCCGTGCCGGCGTGGGGCGCCACGGTGTTGATCATCTGCGGCGGCAGCAGCATCGACATCGTGGCCATCTCGCGCTGGTCGGCGAGCATGTCCTCGTAGAAGCGCTCCTCGAGCAGGTCGCCCATGAGGGCGCGCAGTTGCTTGGCGTTGCGGACGCAGTGCACTCGCTGCCACTGCGCGTCACGCCACTCCGCCTCGGTCACGTCGTGCCAGCCGGGGAAGCGGCGCCAATCGGGTTCGATCAGCTCGACACGGGTGTAGTCGTAGGGCTGATCGTAGGCGGCCACCGGCGAGGTCGGTTCCTGGATCGCAGTCACTTGTACTCCTCGTCGTCGGAAACGCGTGAAAATATCCTGTCACATCGTTCGGAAGACGTAAATATTCCTGTTTGCGTAGTGTGTCGAAGTCATGCCGACCCGCCGGTCACGTCGTCGTCCGCACGCTGCAAACTCGGGAGGGTGACGAACGCGCGAACCACGCTCCTGCTCGGCGGGCGCATCTACAGCCCCTCGGCTCCCGACGCCACCGCCATGGCGGTCACCGACGGCATCGTCGTCTGGGTGGGACAGGACGGGCCGGCCAAGGTACTGCATCCCGACGCCGAGGTGCTCGACCTCGACGGCGCCTTCGTCGCCCCGGCCTTCGTCGACGCGCACGTCCACGCCACCGCGACCGGTTTGCACCTCACCGGGCTGAACCTCGCGGGGATTCGCGGTGCCGGTGAACTGCTGGCCGCGGTCCGCGACGCAGTCCGGCCCGGTCAGGTGCTGGTCGCGCACGGGTGGGACGAATCCCGTTGGTCCGACGGCAGGCTGCCCAGCCGCGTGGAGATCGACGAAGCCTCGGACGGAACCCCGGTGTACCTCAGCCGAGTGGACGTCCACTCGGCGCTCGTCTCCAGCGCTCTCGTCGCGCTCGCCACCGGAGTGCATGAAGCACCGGGCTGGTCGGCCGATGGACCGCTGACCCGTGAAGCCCACCATCTCGTGCGTGCCGCGATACGCGAGGCGATCACGCCGCGGCAGCGCCGCGAAGCACAGCGCGCCTTCCTCGCCGAAGCCGCCGCGCGCGGAGTCGTCAGTGTCCACGAATGCGCGGGCCCGGACATCTCCGGCGCCGAAGACCTCACCGACCTGCTCGCGCTCGCCTCGGAACCGGGACTGCCGGAGGTGATCGGCTACTGGGGCGAACGCGGCGGGGTCGACACCGCCCGCGCCCTCGGCGCCAGGGGGGTGGCGGGCGACCTGTTCATCGACGGCGCACTCGGCTCCCGCACCGCCGCCCTGCACGAGCCGTACACCGACGCGCCCGGCGGCTCGGGGACGCTCTACCTCGACGCCCCTGCCATCGCCGAGCACATCAGCGCCTGCACCGAAGCCGAACTCCAGGCCGGTTTCCACGTCATCGGCGACGCCGCCGTCGCCGAGGTCGTCGACGGATTCCGGCTCGCGGAGAAGACCGTCGGCCGCCGGGCGCTGGCCGCCCGGCACCACCGGCTGGAACACGTCGAGATGATCGACGTCGACCAGGCGAAGGCGCTCGCGGGCTGGGGCGTGGTCGCGTCGGTCCAGCCGCGGTTCGACGCCGAATGGGGCGGCGATCAGGGTATGTACGCCGAGCGCCTTGGCGCCGGGCGGGCCGCGACGCTCAACCCCTTCGCCGCCATGGCCGCTGAAGGGCTCCTGCTCGCCTTCGGCTCCGACGCCCCCGTCACGCCGGTCGACCCGTGGGCCACCGTCCGCGCCGGGACCTATCACCGCACCCCGGGCTCGGGGCTGTCCGCTCGCGCGTCGTTCACCGCCCACACCCGGGCGGGACACCGCGCCGCCGGGGTCGACGACGGTGTCACCGGCAGCCTGGTTCCGGGTGCTCCCGCGCACTACGCGATCTGGGACGCCGCGGACCTGGTCGTCGCGACGCCGGACTCGCGGGTGCAGCGCTGGTCGACCGATCCGCGGGCGGGTGTCCCGCCGCTGCCGAACCTGGCGGAAGGGGCGACGCTGCCCCGTTGCCTGCGCACGGTCCGCGATGGGCAGGTCATCCACGACGTGTTCACCCGGGCGGCCTAGGGTTCAGGAGTGTCCACGACCGTGACGAACCCGGATCCCGAAGCGGCGCCTCGGAAGCGGTTCTCCCGCGCCTGGCTCCTGCGTTTCCTCGTCGCCGCGGCGTCGGGTTTCACGTTGTACCTCAGTTTCGCGCCGCGTCCGTTGTGGTGGCTCGCGCCGCTGGCGTTCACCGGCTTCGCCCTGGTGGTGCACGGACGCCGGTTCCGGGGCGCGTTCGGCTACGCGTTCGTGTTCGGGGTGGCGTTCTTCCTGCCGCTGCTGACGTGGCTGCTGGATTTCCTCGGCCCCGGCTTCGGACCGTGGCCGTGGCTCGGGCTGGCGATGGCGCTCTCGGTGTATCTCGGCTTCGGCGGGGCTTTCGCCACCGTGGTGTGGCGGCTTCCGCTCGGACCGTTGTGGGCGGCCCTCGTGATCATCGCGCTGGAGACACCGCGGACGTGGTTCCCCTTCGGCGGGTTCCCGTGGGGCCGGGTGGCCTTCAGCCAGCCTGAGGGCGCTTTCGTCTCGCTGGCCTCGATCGGCGGCGCTCCGCTGGTCGGTCTCGCCGTCGTGCTGACCGGTTTCGGGCTCGCGGCGCTGTGCCTGCGGCTGAAGGGCGCGGATCCGCGCCGCTCCCTGGTGGCCACGTCCGCGCTGACACTGGTGCCGGTGGTGGCGGGTCTCGCGATGTGGCCGACGATCGGCACCGAGGCGCAGCACGGCGAACTCACCGTCGCCACGGTGCAGGGCAACGCCCCCGACATCGGCCTGGCCCTGGAAGGCCGCCGCGACGAGCTCCGGGACGACCACCTCGCCGAAAGCGCTCGCCTGCTCGAAAAACTCAAGGCGAGCGACACGAAAGTCGATCTGCTGATCTGGCCGGAGACCGCGATGGCCATGCGCACCGGCGACACCGGTGTCGATCAGCTGGTCCGCGACTACGGCACGCAGGCGATCATCGGCGCGTTGGTCCGCCTGCCGGACGGGAGCGCGCAGAACTCCGCGCTCGTCTGGGATCCGGTCACCGGCCCGGGCCAGCGCTACGCCAAACAGCAGCTCGTCCCGTTCGGCGAGTACGTCCCGGCCCGTGAGCTCGCGAAGCTGGTGACACCGTTCGTCGACAGCGTGGCGAACATGACACCGGGTGACGGCGCCAACGCCGCCCTGTCCGTCGCGGGGACCAAGGTGGGCGTTTTCATCTGCTACGAGACCGCGTTCGACTACCCCGCCCGGGAGTCGGTCGCCGACGGCGCGGAACTGCTCGTCGTGCCGACCAACAACGCCTGGTACGGACCGGGGGAGATGAGCTACCAGCAGCTGGCGATGTCGCGGCTGCGCGCGGTCGAACACGGCCGCGCGGTAATCGTCTCCGCCACCAGCGGGGTCAGCGCGATCGTCGCGCCCGACGGTTCGATCACGGCCTCCACCAGCCTGTTCACCGCAGACTCCCTGGTGGGGCGCGTACCGCTGAGGCAGCAGACTACGCTGTCGGATCTACTCGGTGTGACGACGGAGTACGGGCTGCTGGCCCTGGCGATCGCCGGGGTTACCGGCGGGTACGTGCACCGTTTCCGCACCCGGCGCGCGAGCGCCGCCAAGGCAACGAGGGAAGCGGCGGGCTGACCCGCCGGAACACGGAGGAAAAGCGGATGGCGCAGGCGCCACGGGGGGCCCAGGAAATCGACCCGGTGCTGGTGGTGGTCCCGACGTACAACGAGCGGGGGAACATCGGTCCGATCCTGGAACGTCTGCTCGACGCACTCCCGAACGTGAACGCCCTTGTCGTCGACGACGGCAGCCCGGACGGGACCGGTGACGTCGCCGACGAGCTCGCGAGGGCCGACGAGCGGATCCACGTCATGCACCGGACCGAGAAGGCGGGCTTGGGCGCCGCGTACGTCGCGGGTTTCCGCTGGGGTCTCGCCCGCGACTACGCCACCATCGTCGAGATGGACGCCGACGGCTCGCACGCGCCGGAGGATCTGCCGCGGGTGCTGGCGGCACTCGAGGACGCCGATCTGTCCATCGGCTCCCGTTACGTTCCCGGTGGCAACACGGTGAACTGGCCGTTCCAGCGCAAGGCGTTGTCCTGGGGGGCCAACTTCTACGCCAGGATCGCGCTGGGCACGAAGATCAACGACATCACCGCGGGCTTCCGCGCGTACCGCCGCACGGTGCTGGAGAAGCTCCCGCTCGACGAGATCGCCTCGCGCGGCTACTGCTTCCAGATCGACCTGGCGTTCCGCACGGCGCTGGCCGGGTTCGAGGTGGTCGAGGTGCCGATCACCTTCACCGAACGTGAGGTCGGTCAGTCGAAGATGAGCGGTTCGGTCGTGCGCGAGGCGATCGTTCTGGTCGGCCTGTGGGGGATCAAGCGTCGCTGGCAGCAGCTTCGCGGGCTGGTCAAGAAGAGCTGACCCCCAGCACGCTCACCCCGAGCCTCCCCAGCTCCTTCACCGTCGGTTCGCCCGGCGGCGCGTCGGTGATCACGCCCGCGACGTCGGAGAGGGGGAGCACGGTGAACGGCGAGGCCGCGCCGATCTTCTCCGAACTGGCCAGCACGTAGGTGTCGGCCGCCCGTTTGGCGAGGGTGCGTTTCATCGCGGCCTCGTCCGAGTCGCCGGTGGTGAGCCCGGTCTGCGGGTGCACGCCGGTGACGCCGAGGAAGAACAGATCGGCGTTGACGCTCATCGCCGCTTCCGCCGCGGTCGCTCCGCAGGTGACGGCCGAGTGCTTGAAGAGCCGTCCGCCGATCAGGAACACCTCGACCTTCGGATGCGTGACGAGCGCGGCCGCGACCGTGGGGCTGTGCGTGACGATCGTCGCTTCGAGGTCGACGGGGAGCGCTTTCGCCAACGCGAGCGCGGTGGTCCCGCCGTCGAGGATGACGGTCGATCCCAGCCGGATCAACGCTGCCGCACGTTTCGCGATCCGGTTCTTGCCCGCGACGCTGACGGCCATACGCGTCGCGTAATCCGCGGTGGCGGGGGAGACCGGCAAGGCTCCGCCGTAGACCCGCTGGCAGAGTCCGGCGTCGGCGAGTTCCCGCAGGTCGCGGCGGATACTGTCCTCTGATATGCCGAGTTCGGCGGCGAAGTCCTTCGCCACGATCCGGCCTTCGGTCTTCAAGCGTTCGAGCAGCAGGTCGCGGCGTTGCGCAGCCAACATGTGCACGTTCCTCCTTGTTCTTGCCGATTGTTGCACATTAGGCTTCCGGTTCATGAGCAAACCTCTGCTGATCCTCATCGCCGGGCCGTTCCGCTCCGGGACCGGTGACGACCCCGAGCTCCTCGCCCGCAACCTCGCCCGGCTCGAAGCGGCCGCGTGGCCGATCTTCCGCAGCGGGCACGTGCCGATGATCGGCGAGTGGGTCGCGCTCCCGGTGCTGCGTGGCGCGGGCGGGCGGACCGTCGCCGACCCGATCGCCAAGGAGATCATGTACCCGACGGCCGACAGGCTGCTGCACCACTGCGACGCCGTCCTGCGCCTGCCCGGGGAGTCGACCGGCGCCGACCAGGACGTCGCCATCGCGCTCTCCCGCGGTCTGGCGGTGTATCACCGTGTCGAGGACATCCCGGGGTACCGAGCCGCATAATGCGTGACTCGACCGCGTGTGACGTTTCCGGGGGAAGGTGAGCCGTGACCGGCAAGGTCTGCGGGATGTGCAAGGGCCCACTGCCGGCGAGAGCGGGTTCGCGCGGGCGTGTGGCCCTCTACTGCTCGGCCGCGTGCCGCCAGCGGGCCTACCGGTCACGGCACGACCCCGCCCCCGACGTGGACGCTCTCATCGCCCAGGTCGGCCGCGCCGCGAACCGGCTGGCGCCTCGGCCGCTGGAGGTGTTCCTCACCGACCTCACCTCACTCACCTCCGACGTCGGCAGGTTGCGGCGCATCGCTCGACTGGCGCTGCGGGCCGAAAACGAAAGCGTCACACCGGTGCCCGTGACGGAAACCGTGGACGAGGTCGCCTTCGCCGGGAAGATCGAACAGCACCGACGAGAGCTGCGCGTGCACTGCTACCGCATGGCCGGGTCCTACGACGACGCCGAAGACCTGGTCCAGGAAACGTTCCTGCGAGCCTGGCGCGGCCGCGAGGGCTTCGAAGGCCGGTCGAGTTTCCGTGCCTGGCTCTACCGCATCGCCACCAACACCTGCCTCGACTTCCTGCGGCGCACCAAACGGATTCCGCGCCCGTACGACTCGCTGCCCGGCGTCGAACAGCAAGGCGAACCTCCGCAGTTCCTGCCCTGGCTGCAGCCGTTCCCGGACAGTCAGCTCCCCTCGGCGGAAGCCGAACCCGGTGAGATCGCCGAGACCAGGGAAACGATAGAACTCGTCTTCCTCGCCGCGATCCAGCATCTCCCGCCGAAGCAACGGGCCGTGGTGATCCTCAACGACGTCCTCGGCTGGAAGGCCGCGGAAACCGCCGAACTGCTGGACACCACTGTCGCCTCGGTCACCAGCGCACTCCAGCGCGCCCGTCCCACCCTGCGCGAACGCCTGCCGGAACGCCGCACCGACTGGGCACGGAACGTCCAGCCGACCGAGGAGGAGCAAACGATCCTGCGGCGGTACATGGCCGCCGCCACCGGCAGTGGCGACAGCCGGGTCATGGCCCAGCTGCTGAGGAAGGACGTGCTGGTCACGATGCCGCCGAACCCGCTGTGGTTCTCCGGCCGCGACGTCTTCCTCGACTTCGTCGCACAGTCCCTCGACCCCGCGTCGCCGACGTACTTCGGCGAATGGAAACACCTCCCGGCCACCGCCAACCGCCTCCCCGCCGCGGCGGGCTACGTCCGGCGTCCGGGTACCCGGATCTACCGCGCACAGGTGCTCGACGTGTTGCGGATCGAGGAGGGGAAGGTCGCGGAGATCACCGCTTTCGAACCGCATTTGTTCCCCGCCTTCGGGTTGCCGCTGACGATCAGCTGAGGACCGATGAGATCCACGCTCCTTCCGCGTCTCAACGGTCGAAACCCGATCACGCGGAAGGAACACGCTCATGAACCTCCAGAACAAGAACGCGGTCATCTACGGCGCGGGCGGATCGATCGGCGGCGGGGTCGCCAAAGAGTTCGCCGCCCGCGGCGCCCGCGTCTTCCTCACCGGCCGCCATGAACCCCCGCTGACGAAGCTCGCCGACGAGATCGAGAAGACCGGGGGACTGGCCGAAATCGCCGTCGTGGACGCCATGGACGAGACCGCCGTCGACGCGCACGCCGCGTCCGTCGTGACCGAGGCCGGCAGCCTCGACATCTCCCTCAACCTCGTCCCGCGCGGCGACGTCCAGGGCACCCCGCTCGTGGAGATGTCGGTCGAGGACTTCGTCCGCCCGATCACCACCGGCGTCACGACCAACTTCATCACCGCCCGCGCGGGCGCCCGGCACATGATCGCGCAGGGCTCCGGCGTGCTCCTCGCTCTCGACAGCGGATCCGCCCAGGGCAGCCCCGTGATGGGCGCGACCGGTTCGGTCGACGCCGCGCTCGACACCTACCTGCGCAATCTCGCCGTCGAAATCGGGCCGTACGGCGTCCGCGCACTCGGCATCTGGGTCGCGGGAATCCCGGAGACGTTCACCCCCGAGAAGCTCTCCGCCGTGAACAACCAGCTGCCCGCGAGCCCGGAGATGGTGCAGAACGTCCTCGACGGCCTCAGGGAGGCCCGGATGACCAAGCGGTCACCGCGGCTCGCCGAGGTCGCCCGCACACTGGCGTTCCTCGCCTCGGACGACGCGATGGGGATCACCGGCACCTTCGTCAACGTCACCAGCATGTTCCCCAGCTGACCGGGTCACCCGGAGTTCCGCCCATCACCGGGCCGGCCCCTGGCCTGGTCCGTGAAGGCCTCCTTGAGGGACTCTGGGTCCCTCAAGGAGGCCTTCACGGACTCGATGATCGTCACGTTCGCCCACCTGCATCAGTAGTCACATCATGTACTCAGGCGGGCAAGTCCTCGTGACACGGCGAAGCCCCCGCGGCGGGAGGTCGCGGGGGCTTCGCCGGTTCTTGGTGGGGCTAGCTACTTGTGCCGTGCGTCAGGCGGACCGGGTGGTCCTGCGTCCCTTCAGCTCGGCGAGACGTTCGTTGAGCAGATCTTCGAGCTCCGGAATCGAACGACGCTCCAGGAGCATGTCCCAGTGCGTCCTCGGGGGCTTGACCTTCTTCTGCTCCGGCTGCCCGCCGTCCACGATCTCGGACTCGCTGCCGTGCAGCCTGCACTCCCACACCGAGGGGATCTCGGCATCGTCGGAGAACGGCACCTCAAACTCGTGGTTCTTGGGGCAGGCGTAGCGCACGGTGCGGCGGGGCGCGAGGTCGTGGTTGCGGTCGGTCTCGTAGCTGACCGCTCCCAGCCGGCTTCCACGGAGAACACGGTCGGCCATGATGGGGGTCCTTTCAGTCAGCTCCGGGTGGAGCCAGGGTGATGCTCACCCTATGCAACGACGATGGGGGTCAGAGGATTCCCTGAACAGCATGTCCTTGCTCACGATGAGCTGTGTCACCCGGTGGCAACAGCTTCTCCTAGTAGGAGTCTTTTCGCGCTCTGGCGTGACGTCAATACGGCCATCTTGGTGCGGATATCCCCCAGATGGGCTAGTAGTACGCCTGTCACGTCAACCGTAACTGACCGTGTTGGGCCGAGGCGGGCCCCAGGTCGCCCAGTCGAAAGTGCCGTCGGCACAATACCTGATAACGGACCGTGTTCGGTTCGCCCTCGGAACGTGATGCCGATGAAGTTTCAACGACCAACTGCTCGGTATCCGCCACCACGACGGTGTCCCCGGCCCGCAACACCTCGCCGTCGGCCACCCTCGCGTTGAACCGCCCCGTCTGCCCGCACCAGCACAACACCTCGACCTGAACGGGCTGCAACTCGTCCGCCAGCTCGAACAACCGCGCGGCCCCCGGGAACAACATGCTCCGGAAATCCGTCGCGATCCCGAAGCAGTACACGTCGATCTGGACGTCATCGGCCAGTTCAGCCAACTGGTCCACCTGATCAGGCGACAAGAACTGCGCTTCGTCGACGATCAAGTAGTCCACGTGCCGCCCGGCCGCCCACTGCTCACGCACCAGCAACCGCAGGTCGGTCTCGTTCCCGACCTCTATCGCCTTGCGCGTCAACCCGATCCGGCTGGTGATCTGCGGCTCACCGGACCGGTCGTGGCGCACCAGCACCATCCCGCGACGACCCTGCCGCGCGTGGTTGTGGTCGATCTGCAACGCCAACGTCGACTTCCCGCAGTCCATCGGCCCGTAACAGAACTTCAACTTCCCGACGACCGGCACACCCCGCCGTGAGCCCGCCACCGGCACCGACGACAACGCGTCCGTGGGGTCCGGGCCACTCTCCTTCAGTACGGTCACGACGCTCGACCCTATCGGCACACCCCGCCGTCACAGCACCGCCGGTGGCCGGTTGCCCGCCGCCTCGATCGCGCGGCGCACCGGCACCAACCACACGAACACGAAACCGAGCACGAAGAAGATCACCAAAGCGATGATCGCGTACCGGAACGAACCGGTGATCTGCCCGACCGCGGCGAACAACAACGGACCGAGCCACGACGTCCCGCGCTCACCCACCACGTACAGCGAGAAGTACTGCGCGTCCTTCCCCTCGGGGATCATCTGCCCGAACAACGACCGCGACAACGCGTTCGTCCCACCGAGCACGAGCCCGATCCCGACCGCCACCGCGTAGAACTGCAGCGGTTGACCGGCCTCGATGAAGTACGCGAAGCACAACACGACCACCCAGGCCACCAGGCTCCCCAGAATCGTCTTCTTCGCCCCGATCCGAGCCGCGATCGCACCGTGAACCATCGCCCCGGCGTACGCCAGGAACTGGATCACCAGGATCGTGACGATCAACACCTCGGTGCTGTACTTCAGCTCGTCCTTGCCGTACTGCGCCGACACCGCCACCACCGTCGTGATCCCGTCGGTGAAGATCAGGTAGCTGCCGAGGAACGCCAGCGTCAGCGGATAGGCCCGTGCCTCCTTGATCGTCTGCTTCAGCTCCGCGAACCCGGCCGTCAGCACCGACAGCCCCCGCTCCGCCGACTTCGGCACCTGAGTCCGGGGGAGTGCGCGCACCGCGGGGACGGTGAACACCGCCCACCAGATCCCCGACGTCAGGAAGCAGATCTGAACCGCCAGATGTTCGCTCACCCCGAAGAAGCCATGCCCCGTGAAAAACCCCAGCTGAAGCGCCAACGCCAGACCACCGCCGAGATACCCGAACGCCCACCCCCTCGACGACACCGCGTCCCGCTCGTCCGGCTCCGCGATGTCCACCAGGAACGAGTAGTAGACGACCAGCGCACCGCCGTAACCGATGTTCGCCACGATGAACGTCCAGACCCCGACCTCCCAGTTCGTCCCCGCGATGAAGAACATCAATGCCGACGCCACCGCGCCCAGGAACGCGAACCCGCCGAGGATCCGCCGCTTGTGCCTGCTCCGGTCCGCGATCGCGCCGGCGATCGGCAACACCAGCACCTGAGTCACCGTCGCGATCGACAGCAGATACCCCCACAGCGAACCCGCGGGGAAGTGCAGTCCGAACAACGAGACGGCGCAGTTCTGCAACGTGCTCGAAGCACCACTCGAATCGGTGCACGCCCTGTCCCCGTTAAGGGTGAAATTCACCCTGGCATCCGCAGACGCGATATCGCTCAAATAGAGCGCTCCGAAGACGGTGATGACCGACGAATAGAACGGCGAATTGGCCCAGTCGTAGAGGTACCAAGCCCGCCACACCCGCTTGCGTTCACGGGTCACGGCCACCGTCATGCACTGCTCCTGAAGTCGAAAACGTCGAGGTCAGCGGGAGACTACTGGTCATCGAGCCCGCCTGTCCGGCACAAGACGGGACCGTGTTCGTTTCGACGCGAGACGAACCCTTCCCGGCAACCTCCGCGACCATCACCGGCGTGTCACCGCCACGCGCGACGTGTGTTTCGTGTGAGGCTGGCGTGACGGTTGTGAAGCAAGTGTCCGGAATTTACTGTTCCCGCTCATGAGGACCCATCGCCTTCGCACAGCACACCGCGTAGTGGCGAGAACGCTCCTGCTCGCTCTCGCCGTCACGAGCCTGCAAATCGCCACCACCGGATCCGCCGCCGCGGACCCCCACGCCTCCCACTGGGCCAAGCTCCGCATGTGCGAATCGAGCGGCCGCTACAACATCAACACCGGCAACGGCTACTACGGCGCCTACCAGTTCGACCTGCCCACCTGGCGCAGCGTCGGCGGCCAAGGACGCCCCGACCAGGCCAGTCCCCGCGAACAGGACCACCGGGCCCTCTACCTGTACCGCATGCGCGGCTGGCAACCCTGGGAATGCGCCGGCAAACTCGGCTTCCGCAACGACAAGGACGCCCGCAGCAAACGCGTCCCGTCCTATGCGGACTCCGCCTACATCGGCGGAGGAGGACAACCCGCCCCGCCACCTCCACCCAAGCCGAAGCCCGCCCCGCCCGCTCCGTCCGGCGGCCCCAAACCCGCCTGGCCCGGCGTCGTCTACGCCTACGGAGACTGCGCTGCGCCGCTCAAACAGTTCCAACTCCGGATGAACGCCTTCGGCTACGGCTTCACCGGTACAGGCTGCTACTACGACAAGACCCGCGAAGCCGTCCTCGCCCTCCAGCGCGCCAACGGCATCAACGACTCAGGCCGCCTCGGACCCAAGACCTGGGACGCCGCCTGGAACGGCAAACCACCCCGATAGCGCTTCACCACCCGCAATTCGTCACCTGCTCGCGCCGAGAGTGAACGCAAGCAGATGACGAATTGCGGGTCACGCGGGCCAAGCGCCGCGTTCCCGAAGCACCTCACGCAGCAGATCCGGCCGATCCGTCACGATCCCGTGCACCCCCAGATCCAGCAGCAGCCGCATCTCCGCCGGATCGTCCACCGTCCACGTGTGCACCTCGAAACCCTCACGCGTCGCCTGCCGCAGGAACGCCCGGTCCACCACCTTCAACCGCCCCTGCCGCACCGGCACCTGCGCCATCGCACCCCGCGACAACGCCCGCAGCGGAAGCAGCGGCAGAAACCCGTTCGCCCACATCACCGCCACCGAACGCGGCCCCATCGCCGTCACCAGCTTCGGCCCCGCCAGCTTCCGGATCCGCGCGAGCCGCGCGTCGGAGAACGACGCCGCCGCGACCCGGTCGCGCGCACCGGTCCGCTCGATCGTCCGCACGAAGGGCGTCACCGCCTCGTTCGACTTCACGTCGATGTTGAACCGCGCCTCCGGCAACTCTTCGAGGACGTCCTCCAGCCGTGACAACGGCGCACGACCCCCCACCTTGACGTTCCGCAACTGCGCCCACGTCTGCCGGGAGATCAACCCCGCGCCATCGGTCGTCCGGTCCAGCGCGGCATCGTGGTGCACGACCACCACACCGTCCGACGTCGCGTGCACGTCCGTCTCGAGATACCGATACCCCTCCGCCACCGCCTGCCGGAACGCCGGCAGCGAATTCTCCAGTCCGTCCAGATCACCGAGATGCCAGCCCCGATGGGCGAAGGCACGCGGGAGCGGGTCGGCGAGGTACGGGAACATGGTCGGCACCCCACTAGTGTGCACTTCGGCCGTGGCCCCGGCATGATCGCCGGATGGCCAGCTAGGGTCTGATCCGTGAGGGAAGTCGCCGAACACCCCAAGACGTCCGCCGAAGAGGTGTCCGAGTTACGTCGCGCGGGAGCACCCAAACACTGCGGATGGTGCGGCCGACGGCTCGAACAAGGCGGCAACGTCGGCAGGCGCCGCCGCTACTGCGGGCAATCCTGCCGCCAGCGGGCCTACGAACGCCGCACCGCCCTCCAGCGCAGCGGTCTCCCCGAAGACGCCGTCGTCCTCTCCGACACCGAGATCGCCACCCTGCAGGACAGGCTCTTCCAACTCCGCTGCGCCGCCGAAGACGTCGTCACCGCGGCCGACGACGGCGCGTCCGTCGCCGAGCTCCGCGGCCTCGCCGGCGAAATCGCCCAAGCCGCCAAAGACCTCGAACAGCTCCGCTGACCTACACGATCCCGTCCAACGCCCGGTACGTCCGGTTGCTCGCGGCCGCCGCGCGCTGCTCACGACCGGTCGCCTCGATGTAGTTCTGACTGGTCGCCAAGCTCGCGTGCCCCAGCAGCGCCATGATCTCCGACGCCGTCGCACCGTCCTCGGCCAGCCGAGTCGCGAAAGTGTGCCGCAAGGCGTGGAGATTCGCCCCGACCGGCACACGGTCGTGCAGCCCCGCCCACCGGTAGCACGACTTGACCAGGTACTCGAGCGCGCCACGGCCGATCGGCTCGCCGGCACGATCCCGGAGGAGGGGAGTGGACGGCCCGAACCGCTGCCGCGGGAAGCGACGACGGCAGGAAGCCAGGTACTCCTCGATGATCTTCTCCATGATCGGCTGCACCGGGATCGACCGGTCACGGCTACCCTTGCCGTGGACGTGCAACCGCATCTCGCCCTGACGGCCGACCAGTGATCGCGCGGTCAGCGCGCGCATCTCGGCGGCACGCAACCCGGCGACCAGCCCGAGCGCGATCACCAGGACGTCCCGTTCCGGCCACGGATCCCGCGTCCGGCGCGAACCGTCGGCGGCTGCCGCGAGCAATTGCTCCGGGGTTTCCTCGCCCCGCAACGGTTTCGGCGTCAACGGAGGCGCCTTCGGTCGCGCGACCGCACCCATGGGATTGCCCGCGAGCAACCCGTCGGACACGCAGAAGGTGAGGAACTGGTTCCAGGTCGACCACGCGCGCAGCACGGAACTCTTCGCGTGAGTGTCCGCGAAGGCACCGAAGGCGTTGCGAAGGGCCTGAGCGGTGAGCATTTCGACGGTGAGGTCGTCAGGGGAGAGGTCGAGCTCGCGGAGCAGAAGAGCGGTGATGCCGGCGAGGTCGCGCCGGTAGGCGTCGGTGGTGTGAGGAGAGTCCTTGCGGGGACGTCGTGCGGCGAAAAAGGCTTGTTGTGCCTCGGAAACCCTCATGAGCATCTTGTACCGCATGGCACCGACAGTCTTACACTCGGTTATATTCAATCTCATGCATAATAGCGATTATGCATGAAACGGAGTGGCGGCTCCGGACGCCCCTCGCGGGGGATCTGGGTTCGCTCGCCGTCCTCTGGGTGTCTAGACGGGACGTCCTAGTCAGATTTTCTTCCAGACTCCTTCGTGACACGTGGGTCACCGCGGGTAGCTCCGAATGCCTGGCGGCGGCCGTTCAGGCGGCCAGGCTGACGAGATGACCCAGGCGGCGCCCTCACGGATTGACTTCGACCCCCAAGGTGCCCAGGTTGATTCGTCACAGTGACGTATTGGGGCTGAGTGATCGGGCATCCATTTTGCGTTCCCGGGGGCGCTCTGCGTCGGCTCGGCGGATCACGCGCCAGCTGAGTCTGCGGAGCTTTGGAGGGGGCCGTGGTCGGGTGCGACGCGCCGATGGGAGCTTCCCCTGTATGGCATGCGGTGAAGGACCCTTTCGGCTCCCGCCAGAGACCCCTCTCGGTCCTGATCTCCAGGTCGATCGAAGCGCCGATAATGTACATTATGTCAAGTAAGGTCGGTCACGTGTGCCCTGGCAGTCCCCGCGCTTGCTGTTCCCTGGCCCCATTCGTCAGGCGGCAGACCTGAGCGACGACGGAGCCCGGTGCATCGCGGCGTTCCGTTGACGGGTTCGCGCTAGGGTCGTCGTCGGAAGGCCGAATCCGGGGGTTGCCGCAATGTCCGAAAGCACCGCTGTGCGTGTCGATCCGTCCAACGAGCGGATGTTGAAGGCGTGGGACGGTGATGACGGCCTGCTCTGGGCGAAGCGCGCGCAGCGATTCGACAACGGTGTGGCCGCCTATCGCGACACGTTCTTCGCCGCGGCCGATGTCGGGCCTGCTGACCACGTCCTCGATGTCGGCTGTGGTGCCGGCCAGACGACGCGGGACGCGGCGCGGCTGGCAACTGCCGGTTCCGCGCTGGGTGTGGACCTTTCCCGTGAGATGCTCGGCGTCGCTCGTCGGCTCGCCGAGGCAGAAGGTCTTTCCAACGCCGCTTTCGAGCAGGTGGACGCGCAGGTCCATCCGTTCGCCGAGGCGGGTTTCGATGTGGTGATCAGCAGGCATGGATCGATGTTCTTCGGTACTCCCCTGGCCGCGTTCTCGAATCTGGCCAGGGCGACCCGGTCTGGTGGCCGTCTGGTGCTGCTGACGTGGCAGCCGTCGCGGCTCAACGAATGGATCACCACGTTCCGCACGGTTTTCGCGGCCGGGGGCGAGGTGCCGTCTTCGGATCTCGCGCTCAGTGACCCGGTCGAGGTCGGAAGGTTGCTGGCTTCGGCCGGGTACGTCGATGTGCGGTGCACCGCGGTGAACAAGCCGATGTACTTCGGTGAGGACGTCGATGACGCGGCCGATTTCATCGTCGAGCAGCATGGCGGGCGGTTGAGTGAGGTGGACGAAGCCACGCGTGCGGGAGCTGTCGGGGTGTTGCGGGCCGATCTCGCCGAACACCAGACCGGCCGAGGCGTTTTCTACGGCTCGGCGGCCTGGCTCGTCGAGGCTCGGTGTCCTTGATCTACTGTTTTCGGGCGATCAGGTAGGCCTGTGGCGTGCTCTCGAATTCCTCGGACGGTTCGCGGACGAGGGTGGAGAGCACGCCGAACCCGGCCTCCCCCAGTTGTTCGGCGATTTTCTCCGGTGAGAGCCGGTACGCGTCACAGGAGATGTCGTGGCCGTATGCGTGCTCGATGTGCCGGATTTCGTCGCCGACCTGGAAGGCCACGAGCAGGTGGCCGCCGGTGGCGAGGATTCGGTGGAAGTCGGCGAAGATCTCCGGCAGGCGCTCGCGCGGGGTGTGGATGATCGAGTACCACGCGACGACGCCGGCCAGTGCACCGTCCTCGATGGACAGACCGGGCATCTCCCCGACCTGGAACTCCAGGTGGGGGTACCACTTGCGGGCGACGGCGACCATCTCCGGAGAGAGGTCGACGCCGTGGATGTCGAGGCCGAGTTCGTGGAGGTGCTCGGTGATGCGGCCGGGGCCGCAGCCGATTTCGGCGACGCGTCCGCCGCCGGCGGTTCGGACGAGTTCGGCGTACGCGCCGAGCATGGCGCGATCCCAGGTGGATCCGGCGAGGTGGCCGCGGAGGAGTTCGGCGTAGTCGGCCGCGACCGTGTCGTAGGCGGTGCGGGTGGTCTGGAGGTAGTCGGTCACGGCGGCGACCCTATCCCCTGGCCCCGACGACAATCGTGGCGTACAGCTCGTCGTCGGTGATGACTTCGGGGATCAATCCGTTGTGGGACATGGCTTCCGCGGTGCTTGCGGCCTGGCTTTCGCCGGTTTCGATGAGCAGGTGCCCGCCTGGTGCGAGCCATTGTCGAGCTTCGGCTGCGACGCGGCGGTGGACGTCGACGCCGTCGTGCCCGCCGTCGAGTGCGACGCGGGGTTCGTGGTCGCGGGCTTCGGGCGGCATCATCGCGATGGCGTCGGTGGGGACGTACGGGGCGTTGACGACCAGGATGTCGACGCGGCCTCGTAGCGATGCGGGCAGTGGGGTGTAGAGGTCGCCTTCGAAGACCTCTCCCCCGGCTTCGGCGACGTTCGTGCGGGCGCAGCGGGCGGCGGCGGGTTCGATGTCGGCCGCGTAGAGCCGGATTTCGCCGAGTTCGGCGGCAATGGCGGCGCCCAGTGCGCCCGTGCCGCAGCAGAGGTCGAGCACGACCGCTCCTGGTCCGGCGAGGGTGACGGCGTGGCGGACGAGGAGTTCGGATCGTCGGCGCGGCACGAACACGCCGGGTTCGACGGCGATGCGGAGGCCGTGGAACGCGGCCCAGCCGAGGATGACTTCGAGTGGTTCGCCGTCGACGCGGCGTCGGACCATGGCGTCGAGTTCGGCCGGGGTGCGCGCTTCTTCGGTCAGGAGGGCGGCTTCGTCTTCGGCGAAGACGCATCCGGCTTTGCGGAGCCGGTCGATGATGGTCACTTGTCTCGCAGTCTGGTGAGGATGCCGTCGAGGGCGTGCCGGACGGTGTCGGAGACGCCGTTGGTGCGCAGGTCGGTGAGGAGTTGTTCGTTGAGCCCGCCGGGGGTCATGTGTTTGCCGGTGAGGGTTTCGAGGTCGCCGTTCCGCTGGAGCAGGGAATGGCCGAGTTGGCCGAAGATGTGGCTGGTGAAGGTGGTCGCCGTGGTGTCGTCGATGCCCTGATCGGTCATCCAGGCGGCGATGGTGCGGAGGTAGTCGAGGTGGGCGGCGAAGGTGGCCGTGGCGGCGCTGAAGATGTCGAGGTCTTTCTCGGCGTCGGGGACGACGCTGCCGCCGATGCTGTCGAAGAGCGCCCGTGCTCGGGGGTTGTCCGGGTACATCGCGGTGAGGCTTTGGCGACGGGCGGCCGGGGGCAGCGGGATGCTCCGGACGACTTCGCCCGCGGGGGCGGCCCAGTCGCGCAGCCGGTCGAGGGGGACGCCGGCGAGGGCGCTGATCAGGACGTGGTCGGGCCGGAAGGTGAGGTCTCGGAGGACTTCTTCGGCGAGCGGCGGGCGCACGGCGAGAATGATCGTCGTGGCGCTGTCGACGACGTTTTGGTTGCTGTCGCGGACTTCGACGTTGGCGAAGCGGGCCGAGAGTTCTTGGCCGACGCTGCGGCTGCGGGGTGAGAGGGAGATCGAGGGCGGGTCGGCGATGTCCTTGCTGAGGCCTTCGACGATGGCTGCGGTGATCTCCCCCGCGCCGATGAATCCGTATTCCATGGTCAGGCTCCTGGGTGGCCGTTGTGGCGGGTTTCTTCGCCGGTCATGTGGAGGTGGAGCTTGCGGAGCTGGACGTGGTTTCCGCTGACGTCGAAGGTGTCGTCGGGCAGGCGGATCTGGTCGAGGGTTTCGTGGTCGTGGTCGTGGCGAGTTGTTCTTCGGTGAGGTCGGGGAGTTTGCGGAGGAAGGTGCCACGGTGCCACGGTGCCAGGGCGGCAGGGAGGGCAGGAGGACTCCCTCGTGGGCGGCGGTGGCCTCGGGGGCGGTCCAGGTCATAGCGGCGATCATGCCATCGGGTGATGCGGGGTTCGTGGTGCGGCGGGTGGGGTGTCGTGGAGGCGGGGTGGCGCCTTGACTGAAGGTGTGAATCACTGCTTCACTTCTTGGGTGCCGTATCGCCGTACCCCGAAGGTCCAGGAACGACTGGACGCCCAGCGCGACGCCGTCCTCGCCGCCGCCGTGCAGCAGCTGGCCGAGCGTGGCTACGCGGGCTGTTCCGTGTCGGCGGTCGCGGAGCGGGCGGGGGTGGCGGTGGGGAGCGTGTACCGCCACTTCCCCACCAAGGCCGCGCTGGTCGTGGAGTTGTTCCGGAAGGTCGTCACCGGTGAGGTCGAGGCGGTGCGTGCGGTGTCGGAGCGGCCCGGTACGCCCGCCGATCGGGTGGTGGCGGTCTTCGACACCTTCGCGAGCCGGGCGTTGAAGACCCCGCGGATGGCGTACGCGCTGCTGGCCGAGCCCGTCGACGCGCCGATCGAGGCCGAGCGGCTGGTGTTCCGGCGCGCGTTCCGCGACGTCGTGGCCCGGCACGTGGCCGATGGCGTCCGGTCCGGGGTGCTGCCCGCTCAGGACGCGGAGGTCACCGCGGCGGCGCTGGTCGGGGCGGCGGCCGAGGTGCTGATCGGCCCGTTGACCACCGGCAGTGCGGACGAGGTGTCCGGGCTGCGCACTTTCGTCCTGCGTTCCTTGGGAGGTTCCGATGCCGAGCACTCATGAGGTCACCAATCAGGTGCCGCCGCCGGTGGACTACGACGTGGCCGCCGATCCGGCGCTGCTGGAGGGGTTGGAGCGGGCGGACGCGGGCTGGGCGGTGGCCGAGGTGCACGCGCTCGGCAGGCTGGCCGGGAGTGAACAGGCGCAGGAGTGGGGCAGGCTGGTCAACGAGAACGAGCCGGTGCTGCGCACGCACGACCGGGTCGGGAACCGGATCGACGAGGTCGAGTTCCATCCGTACTGGCACGAGTTGATGGACGTCGCGGTGTCCCATGGGCTGCACGCGGCGCCCTGGCGGGATTCCCGGCCGGGTGCGCACGCGGCGCGGGCGGCGAAGATGTATGTCTGGGGCCAGGTGGACGCGGGGCACACGTGCCCTATCTCGATGACGTACGCGGCGGTTCCGGCGTTGCGGTTCGATCCCGAGCTGTCCGCGCGGTACGAGCCGTTGCTGGCGGCGACGGAGTACGACTTCGGGCTGCGTGAGCCGAGCTCGAAACGTGGGCTCATCGCCGGGATGTCGATGACGGAGAAGCAGGGCGGCTCCGACGTCCGGGCGAACACCACCACGGCGCGGCCACTCGGTGACGGCAGCCATGTGATCGTCGGGCACAAGTGGTTCACCTCGGCGCCGATGTCGGACATGTTCCTGACGCTGGCCCAGGCGCCGGGTGGGCTGTCGTGTTTCCTGCTCCCCCGTGTCCTGCCGGACGGAACGCGCAACGGGATCCGGTTGCAGCGGCTGAAGGACAAGCTCGGCAACCGGTCCAACGCGTCGTCGGAGATCGAGTACGACGACGCGATCGGCTGGCTGATCGGCGAGGAGGGCCGTGGGGTGCGCACCATCATCGAGATGGTGAACAACACCCGGCTCGACTGCGCGGTCGGGAGCGCGGCCGGGATGCGGTACGGCGCCGTGCGGGCCGTCCACCACGCGCGGCATCGTCGCGCGTTCGGAGCGAATCTGGTGGATCAGCCGCTGATGGGCAACGTGCTGGCGGATCTGGTCGTGGAGTCCGAGGCGGCGACGACGGTCGGGATGCGGCTGGCGTCGGCCACCGACCGGCCGGACGACGAGCACGAACGGGCGTTCCGGCGGCTGGGGCTGGCGGTGACGAAGTACTGGGTGTGCAAACGCGGTCCGTCGCACGCGGTGGAGGCGTTGGAATGCCTCGGCGGGAACGGGTACGTCGAGGAGTCGGGGATGCCGCGGCTCTACCGTGAGGCTCCGCTGATGTCGATCTGGGAGGGTTCGGGCAACGTCGCGGCGCTGGACACGTTGCGGGCGATGGCGAAGCAGCCTGAGTCGGTGGCGGCGTTCTTCGCGGAGGTCGAGCGGGCGTCCGGGGCCGACACGCGCTTGGACGACGCGGTGGGCAGACTGCGCAAGGAGCTGTCCGATCTGTCGGACATCGAGTACCGGGCGCGGCGGCTGGTCGAGTCGATGGCGTTGATCCTGCAAGGGTCGCTGGTGGTGCGGCACGGGACGCCGGCGGTGGCCGACGCGTTCTGCGCGTCACGGCTGGGCGGCGACTGGGGTGTCGCGTTCGGGACACTTCCGTCCGGTGTGGACACCAAGGCGATCATCGGCCGCGCCGAGATCTGAGCGGTTCGGCTCGCCGGGGTTCCGGACTCTCCGTACCGGGACGGCCACGTGGCGCGCCGGTCGGGTCGATTCTTCCGGTCGGACCGGCGCTGAGCACTGCGAACAGCCGCGGGATTGCGGAATTCGGGTGCATCCAGACGCTCGTGCGTCGGCTACGTTCGTCGGTCATGGTCGATCGCCGAAGATGCCTGTTCCTGGTCCCCGCGGTGCTGCTCGCCTCCGGTTGCGCGACGGCCGAGCCGACGCCGATCTTCGCGGTGGCGAGTTCGGCTCCTTCCGCCGGGAGCGGGCCGATGATGGAGGCGGTGGCCCCGTCCGGCACACCGTTCGTCGCGGCGGACGGACGTGATCTGAAGGCCTGCTCCGACGGTGAGTGCGAGGTCCTGGTGCGGACCGGTGACCAGATCCCCAACGAGGGTGGCGCCGGTCCGCTTTCGGTCGCGGTCCAGGCCGGGAAGGTGGGTCTCGCCCCCGCTTCCGGCGGGATGGGCGGGGCGGTGTCGGGTCCGGCCGGGATGGTCCATCAGATCAACCGGCAGAGGATCGCCGTCGTCGCGGTGCGGGGCGACGAGGGAATCATCCGGCTCAACAAGAAGTGACGGGGTCTTCGAGCGCACGACGAAGGGCGACCGCGCGCTCGGCATCGTGCTGTTCGACGACGGTCAGGTAGTGCCGGACCAGGACCTGCCGAGACCGCTCGAGTTCCGGCAAGCCGACCGAGGTCGCCCGGCCGTCTCTCAGCGTCTCCAGCGCGTGGGCGGGCAGGCGGTCGACCTCACGGCCGCGCCAGGGATTCAAGCCGTGCCGCAGGCACAACAAGGTGATGATCTGGTCGCGCAGCTCG
Organism: Amycolatopsis sp. QT-25; assembly: GCF_029369745.1. NCBI lineage: Bacteria > Bacillati > Actinomycetota > Actinomycetes > Pseudonocardiales > Pseudonocardiaceae > Amycolatopsis > Amycolatopsis sp. QT-25. The sequence continues at coordinate 3,946,984 of NZ_CP120210.1, read as the reverse complement.
TCGAGCATCATGACGGCTTGCCACGACCGTCCGCGGGCGATCGCCGAGCGGGCGTGCAGCGCATGGAGCCACGCCATGCCGATCGTCTGTTCACTGCTGGGAGCCGACGAGCTCGTCGGCTCGTTGGCTTGGCCGAAGACGAGCCGGAAGCCGTCTTCGGTGGCACGGAATTGGTCGCGGGGCCAGAACGACAGGTCGACCTGGAGCGACGAGTCGAGCAGGAAAACCCGATAGCGGACGCCTTCGCGCGACATCACGTCGAGAGTGTCGGCGACCCCGAACCTTTCGTCGAGCAATCGAGTCCAGCGTGTGACGACGGCGGGCTCCTCCGCGTCGTCGGCGAGCTGGAGGACGAGATCGAGGTCCGACCATCGGTCCTCGACGCCGCGGGCGGTGGACCCGACGAGAGCGGCGCCGACGATGTCCCCGTCACTGTGGGCCGCGGCGATCAGTTCGTCACGCACTCGGGCGCGTTCCTCGACGTCGAACATCGATCCTCCCGTACCTACTAGTATGTACGGCATGCATGCGATGCAGTACGAGATCACCTTGCCCGCCGGCTACGACATGGGCATCATCCGCGAGCGTGTCGCCACGCGCGGGCATCTGCTCGACGACTTCGGCGGCCTCGGGCTGAAGGTCTACGGGATCCGCGAGCGCGGCGTCGACGGCTCGACGCTGAACCAGTACTCGCCGTTCTACCTGTGGCACGACGAGGCCGGGATGAACGCGTTCCTGTTCGGCGGCCCGTTCAGCGGCATCGTCGAATCCTTCGGCCGACCTGCCGTGCAGCACTGGACGGTGCTCGGCTTCGAGGAAGGACCCGCTTACGGCACTCCTCCGGTCGCGGCGGGGAAGCACGTCGTGCGGATCCCCGACGAGACCGACCCGGTCGCCTTCCTCGGTGAGGCTCTCGACGGGCTGCGCGAGCACTTGCGCCGGGACGGCGCGCATTCGGGCGCGCTGGCCGTCGATCCGCGGAGCTGGCAGGTGATCCGATACAGCCTGTGGGCCGGTGAGGCGCCGCAGTCGGACGAGGTCCGCTACCGGATCCTCCACCTGTCCTCGCCGCAGCTGGCCGAGCTGCGGCGAGGACGGCAGTGGGATCAGCCGAGCAAGGCGGCGAACAGCGCACCCGGATCGGCTTCGGGCGCGCCGGCGGGCCACTGATCCCGGTACGGGTACCAGAGTCCGTCCTTGCCCAGCCGCACCTGCACGCCGGTCCCGTGGACGGTGCAGTGGTTGCGCTCGACCTCCAGGCCCTGACCGGGATCGTCCATCACTTCGGTGTAGGCGGCCCGCGCGCGGCCCATCGCCTGCGACGGTGGTGTCCACACGGTCTCCAATACCTCGAGACCGGCCCGGCCACCGTGCCGCCAGGCGAGCACCGCTCGGTCGAAGTCCTCACCGTTCTCGGCCGGGCGCAGCCTGTCGGTGACCTCCGGACGAGTGGCGGCGAGGCGGACGGCGTCCTGTTTGCGGGTGAGCTTCGGCTGTGACGTCAGCAGCGCACCGGCCGCCTGCCCCGCGTTGGCGACCAGCAGGGCGAAGGTCTCCGACAGGATATCGGGCGCCCCGGGCACGGTCGGGCCACCGGCCGGTGCGAACGCGGCGAGATCCGGTAACGGTCCCGGCTCGTCGGCGTAGGCACGCTCGGCCGGGTCGCCGTCGTCCCCGGTGCGCACGAACCGGGGCGCGTTGCGCCGCTGGAGCTCGTCGAGCAGTTCCCGCTCCCCCTTGCCCCGCATCAGCAGCAGCACGAAGGGATCCGCGTCCAGCAGCCACGAGGCCTGGAACGACAGCGCCGCGGCGTGGCGGCACGGCAGTTCCCAGCCGGGGCAGTCGCAGTCCGGGTCCAGGTCGCCGATGCCGGGCAGCAGATGCACCCCCGCGTCGTCGGCGGCCTCGACGAGGTCGTGTGGCATGTCCCGGTCCAGCAGCGCGGCGAGATGCCCGGCACGGGAGGCGACCCGGTCGAGGAACCGGTCCCATTCGTCCTCGGTCAGCTCCGCGAGCCGGACCTCGGTGCGGTACTGGCCTTCCTCGTCGTCGACCACGGCGGCGATCCGACCGGGGCTGACCGTGATCGGGCCCACCCTGCCTCCTGCGGCGTACTTGCGGCCTTGTTTGAGCTGCCGCAGGTCCAGCGCGGTGTCCTCCATCGCGTCGATCCACGCGCGACCCCACCACGAGCGGGCGAACTGGCCGTGTCCACCCTGCCGCCCGAAGGCGGGGAAGCCACGGACGCGATCGTCGGGCGTACTCATCGGCGACTCCTCAGCTCGACCAGATCGGCCAGTTCCGCGTCGGTCAGTTCGGTCAGGGCGGCCTCGCCGCCGGCGAGCACCGCGTCGGCGAGCGCACGCTTCTCCCGCAGCATGGCCGCGATCCGGTCCTCGACCGTGCCCTCGGCGATGAGCCGGTGCACCTGCACCGGCCTGGTCTGCCCGATCCGGTACGCGCGATCGGTCGCCTGATCCTCCACCGCGGGGTTCCACCAGCGGTCGTAGTGCACGACGTGATCGGCGCGGGTCAGGTTGAGCCCGGTCCCCGCGGCCTTGAGCGACAGCAGGAACACCGGCGCCTCACCGGCCTGGAAACGGCGCACGAGATCCTCTCGTTTGGGCACCGGCGTGCCGCCGTGCAGCAGCTGCGTGCCGATCCCGCGCTGCGCGAGATGACGTTCCAGCAGCCGCGCCATGGCCACGTACTGCGTGAACACCAGCACCGCGCCGTCCTCGGCGAGGATCGTGCCCAGCAGTTCGTCGAGCAGTTCGAGCTTGCCCGACCGGCCGTCCAGCACCGCGTCCGACGGTTCCTTGAGGTACTGCGCGGGGTGGTTGCAGATCTGCTTGAGCCCGGTGAGCAGTTTGACGATCCGGCCGCGCCGCGCGATGCCCTCGCTGCCGGCGATGCCGGCCATCAGTTCGCGCACCGTCGCCTCGTACAGGGCCGCCTGCTCGGCGGTGAGCGTCACCGGCCGGTCGGTCTCGGTCTTGGCGGGCAGCTCCGGCGCGATCCCCGGATCGGATTTGCGGCGACGCAGCAGGAACGGGCGGACCAGCCGGGACAGCCGTTCCGCGACGTCGGGATCCTTTCCGGACTCGACCGGTTTCGCCCACACGCGGCGGAAATCGGCCATGGTGCCGAGCAGCCCCGGTGTCGTCCAGTCCAGGATCGCCCACAGTTCGGAGAGGTTGTTCTCCACCGGTGTGCCCGTCAGCGCCACCCGCGCCGACGATTTCAGCGTCCGCAACGCCTTCGCCGTGCCGGAGCGGTGATTCTTGACGTGCTGGGCCTCGTCGGCGACCAGCAGTCCCCAGTGGACGCCTCCGAGGGGTTCCGGATCGACGCGCAGGGTGCCGTAGGTCGTGAGCACGAAGCCGTCGCCGAGTTCTTCGAGCGAGCGTTCGGTGCCGTGGAAGCGGCGCACCGGGACACCGGGGGCGAACCGGGTGATCTCGCGTTCCCAGTTCCCCAGCAGCGAGGCCGGGCACACGACCAGGGTCGGACCGTCCGCGCGCTGCAGGTGGAGCGAGATCAGCGTGATCGTCTTGCCGAGACCCATGTCGTCGGCGAGACAGCCGCCGAGACCGATCGACGTCATGGCGGTGAGCCACTGCAGGCCGCGCATCTGGTAGTCGCGCAGGGTCGCGGCCAGCCCTCGCGGCGGTGCCTGCGGTTCGGGTGGGGCGAGCAGCCGCTCCCGCAACGCGGCGAGCCAGCCGTCGGTGAGGACGTCCACGCGTTCACCGCCGACCTCGGTCGTCCCGCTCAGGGCGGCGCCGAGCGCGTCGATCGGCGTCAGCGGTTTGAGCGCGCGGTCTCGTGCCTTCGCCGCCAGCGCCGGATCGACCAGCACCCACTGATCACGCAGCCGCACGACGGGACGGTGCGCCTCGGCCAGCGCGTCCATCTCGGCCGCGGTGAGCGGCGCGCCGCCGAGCGCGAGCTGCCAGTCGAACTGCAGCAGCGTTCCGCCGGCGAAGAAGGACGGGAGGTCGTCCGGCGGCGCGTCGCCGCCGCCCACGACGGCCTTCGCGCTCAGGTCGCGGGCGAGATCGGCGGGCCAGTGCACCTCGATACCCGCCGTGGCCAGCAGGGGCGCCCCGGTGGTGAGCAGTTCGGTGATGTCGCTGTCGCCGAGCGCGACCTCATCGGGCACCGCGGCGCCGAGCAGGGGTGCCAGCGGTGGCCACAGGTGCGCGGCGCGGCGCAGGGCCAGCATGACGTCGATCCGCGCTCGCGGGCCGAACCGGTCGTCACCCGACCAGAGCGCGGCGGCGTCGATCAGCACGCCGGGGTCGGCGAGGCTGTGCACCTGGACGACCCCGCTGAAGCGGCCGGTGGTGAAGTCGTCACCCGGTGCCTCGATCCGCACCGAGACCCGCACCCCGGAATCCAGGCCTGCGGCGACCTCGGCCGCCCAGTCCCGTAGCTGCGGGAGACGGTGCGCGGGCGCGGCGGCGAACGCCTTGACGCCTGCGGCCTGTGCGGCCGCGGGCGTGCGGGGAAGGGTGTCGGCCACGGCGTCGAGGAACGCGCGCAGCAACGGATACCGGGCAGGGAGCAGGTTCTGCTCGTCCGGGATCGCGCGTGCCCGCGCCGGCATCGCTTCGGCCAACTCGCGCAGCCAGGCGGCGTCGGCGGGTTCTAGCGGACCCGCGCGCCAGGCGTCCACATCGGACTGCGTGAGCCCGGGAAGCAGCCTGCCCGCCTCGGCGAGCTTCAGCGCCGCCGTGGCCGCCGTGCTCCAGAAGCGGGCCGAGGGATCGTCGCTCTCCCGCAGCCTCAGCAGCGCGGGGAGCGCTTCGGTCATCGGGAGCCGTACGCACGGCACCGTGACGATCTCGGGAAGGGCGACTGTCACCTCCCCGGTCCCCGGTGTGTTCCCCTCGGCGTTCCAGAAGACGAATCCGCTGGTCCGAGGAGGATCATTCGGCTCGAAAACGACACTGCCGAAACCGTCGTGAGACGCCACACGACCCCAATCTCTGTACGGTGTACAGTTCAGGATAACACAACTCTGTACACTGTAGAGAGAACGTGATGACAGGCGCGGACCACACCGGCACGGGCGATCCACGGCGGACCATCGAACTGCTCTGGGGTGTGCGAGAGAAACCCCGTCGTGGCCCCAAACCGAAGCTCACCGTCGACGAGATCGTCAGGGCCGCGATCGAGCTGGCCGACACCGAGGGCATCACCGCGCTGTCGGTGCGCCGGGGCGCGGAGCGGCTCGGCGTCTCCCCCATGACGATCTACACCTACGTTCCCGGCCGCGCCGAACTGCTCGACCTGATGATCGACCGGGTCCACGACGAACTGACCGATCCCCCGGAGAGCCACGACTGGCGGGTCACGATGACGATCCTCGCCGAGGACGCCTGGGAGATGTACCACCGGCATCCGTGGATGCTCCAGCTCACCACCGGCCGTCTCCCCCTCGGTCCGCACACCTTCGCCAAACACGAACGCGAACTGAAAGCCGTCGACGCGATCGGGCTCACCGACCTGGAAATGGACGCCGTCGTGGCGATGGTCAACGGATTCGTCCAGGGCATCGCGCGCGGTTCGGTCGAATCGGCGAGTCTCGTGCGGCGATCCGGGCTGACCGACGCGGAATGGTGGACGGCCAGCGCTCCCGTGCTCGCGCAGATCCCCGAAGCCGACGCCGGGCTCTTTCCGTTGGCGGCGCGGATCGGGCAGACGGCCGGGGAGACGCACGGTGCGGCGAGCGCGCCGCTGCACACCTTCCGGTTCGGGCTGGCGCGGATTCTGGACGGGGTCGAGCAGCTGGTGAACAGGCAGCGATCGTGAAGGGATCCGGCGCGCCCACGACCATCCGCCAGAGGCTTCGAAACGGACCGCGGCGCCCGATTTGAGCACTTCGCGCGGCCTCGCGCAGGTCTTGAGTGGTGAGGACGGTCAGGTCCAAGAGTGCCTTGGACACCTACCGCATTCCGGCTTCGGCCGATCGCAGATCCATGACGGCCTCCTTCCGTACGTGAAGCAGGGAAGGATTCCTTCACGGACTTCGGGCAGGGATGGGTCGGGTTTCGCCGCCTGCGCCGGTGCGCCTGAGGCGACCGTGGGGCGGTACTTGAAGGCCCCCTTCCTTGCACTAGGCGTAAGGAAGGGGGCCTTCATGTACCCCGAGAGAGAGAACACGGCGGCGGCCTGGCGAGCATCGGGGTCGTGATATTCCTCGCGCACTGTTGATGCCACGCCAGGTTTCTTCGGCGATTTCGCGTCTGCACTCTCCCCGCATATCACTTGCCGCGTCGTCGCAGTGAGCGATAGAGCAGCCACAGCGCCAGCGCGACCGGGGCCAAGACGGCCGTGAGCAGGATTCCCGCGAACATCCCGTAGCCGTGCGGATCGGCGGCCAGGCCGGTCGCGCTGAGCACCACGCGGCCGACGAGCAGCACGATCACCGCGGCGACGCAGGCGAACGTGCCGAGCACGACGCGGCGGAGCACCGTCCACGAGGCGTTGGTGCCTTCCGATCCAACCATCCACGGCTCCGCTGGTCGAAACGTCACTCCGGGTCGGCCTCCGCGGAACCCTCGGCACCCGGTTCCGCCGCCTTGGTCCCGGTCCACAGCCGGTGGACTCTACTTCAGCTCGGAAGCCTCCACAGCCGCTTCTTCGACGACCGGAGGACGGGCGAGTTCGGCAAGCTGCCGGACGATGTCGTCGTACCGCGTCTGGTCCGCGGCGGCACGGGCCTGCGCCCGTGCCAGTTCCTCGGCCAGCGTCGTTGCCCGGGCCTCGGCGAGACTGCGGGCCGTGTGTTCCTCCGCGAGCGACGCCCGGACACGGTCGAGCTCGCCCCGCAGCCCGGCCGATTCCTCTCGCGCGGCGGCACAGTCCTTTTCGGACACCGTCGCCCTGGCCTTCGCCTCGTCGAGCCGGTCCAGCAAGGATTCGAGTTCGGCCACCGCCCGCGCCAGCGCCGTGTCCCGCTCGCCGAGCTCGGCCGTCAGCCGGGTTTTGTCCTGCCGGACGGCCGCGAAGTCCTCGCGCAGCGTCCGGAGATCGGAGACCAGCGCGTCGCGAGCGCGTTCGGCCGCCACGGTCGCGGCTTCCGCGGCGCCCCGGGCGCGTTCGTGGGCGGCGACCTCGGTCCACGAACGCCGGCGGGTCTCCTCGGCGTCCTTCAAGGCCTGTTCGACGGCGCGTTCCGCTTTGGCCTTGGCCAGCTTGTCGTCCCGGGACGCGGCCAGCGCGGCCGCGCGTGCCGTGTCGGCCTTCGCCGCCGCCTGCTGCGCGTCCTCGGCCTCGCGGCGGGCCGTGGCCGCGTCGGTTTCGGCTTCGGTGACCCGCCCGAGCGCCGCCTCGGCGGCGTCGTCGAACCGCGAGCGCATCGCGTCCAGCAGTTCCACGAGCGAGGCCGCGGCCGGGGTGAACTCGTCGGCGATCCGGCGTACCTCGAGCAGCGGGTCGGCCACGCTCGCCACCGCGGCCGCCCTCCGGGCACGCGACGCGGCGTCGGCGTGCGTCTTGCTGCAGTAGGCGGAAGGCCGGCCGCCCTTGCGTTTCCCCTCGGCGTCCACCGCGGGCGGGGGCAGCGGGTTCTCGCAGCCTTCCAGCGCGCACAGCCGGACCTCGTCGGCGTCCGTATCGATCACCGCAGCAGGGTAGCGCTGCCCCGCCGGGCGGGAAGCGAGGCAACGCCGGGGGAACCGCCGGTCCCGTCGATAGGGTCGACGGCATGCGTGTGCTGTTCACCTTCGCCGGCGGCAATGGTCACTTCCGGCCGCTCCTGCCGATCGCCCGCGCGCTCGCCGACGCGGGCCACACGATCGCGGTCACCGGTGAGCCGTTGATGATCCCGATCGTCGAGGCGGCCGGTTTCACCGCGTTCCCGTCGGGCCCGAACTTCGGCGGTGACGGCGCACGCCGCCCGCTGCTGCCCGTCGACAGGGATCGCGAGGACGCCGACCTGCGCGACGGTTTCGTCCGCCGCGCCGCTCCCCTGCGCGCGGACGACGTCTCGGCGCTCTGCGAGAGCTGGGGACCGGATCTGCTCGTGTGCGACGAAGCCGATCACGGGGCGATGATCGCCGCCGAGAAGCGCGGTATCCCCCACGCGACCGTCCTGGTCACCGCGGCGGGCGCCCTCATCCGTGCCGAACTCGTCGACGACGCGCTCAACGAGGTCCGAGCCGCTCACGGGCTCTTCCCGCAGCGGAATCTCGACATGGCCTACCGCCATCTCGTGCTCTCACCGTTCCCCGCGAGCTTCCGCGATCCGCGGTTTCCGTTGCCGCCGACCACTCGGTCGTTCCACAGTCCCGTTCCCGGCCGTGGGCAGACGCCGGACTGGCACGTCGAGGGCCGCCCGTCGCTCTACTTCACCCTCGGCACGATCTTCAACACCGAATCCGGTGACTTGTTCGCCCGTGCGCTGGCCGGGCTGCGGGAGGTCGACGCGACGTGTGTGGTGACCGTCGGGAACCTCGTCGACCCCGCGGAGTTCGGGCGCCAGCCGGAGCACATCCACCTCGCGAAGTACCTGCCGCAGGACGACGTCCTCCCCTACTGCGACGTGGTGCTCACCCACGGCGGTTCGGGCAGCCTGCTGGGCGCGATCGCCCACGGGCTCCCGATGGTGGTGCTGCCGATGGGTGCCGACCAGCCCCACAACGCCGACCGCGTCAGCGCACTCGGGCTCGGCACGGTCCTCGACGTCGTCCAAGCCACGCCGGAGGACATCCGCGACGCCGTGACCACGGTGCTGAGGGAACCGTCCTATCGGGACACGGCCGCGCGGTCGCGGGACGAGGTCACCGCGTACCCGTCACCGGAGAAGGTCGTTCCACTGCTCGAAGGATTGCTCCGGTGACCTCCGACCTCGACGCCACGATCATCCGCGCCTTCCGTGAAGAGTCGAGAAGCTCACCGGCAGGCTGCCGGATTACCACCTGCTCCCCGCGACCCGCGCCGATCTGCTCCGGCGTCTCGACCGGTTCGAGGAGGCCGCCGACGCCTGCCGCGAGGCGCTCGCGCTCGCCGCCACCGACGCCGAGCGCGCCTATCTCTCGGGAAGACTCGCCGAAATCTCCTGACGCCGGGGTGTCTGTCCCCGGCGGCGCCGTTCGTCGGAAGGGCGACAAGTCCCGACGAGGAAAGGGGCCATCCCATGGCCGTTCTCGACGTCCCCGGCGCCCGGCTGCACCACACCGTCACCGGCAGCGGTCCGGTTCTGCTGTGCATCCCCGGTGGCGCGGCGGATTCCGGCGTGTTCGCCCCGATCGCGGGTCTGCTCGCGGAGCACCACACGGTGATCACCTACGACCCGCTCGGGATCTCTCGCAGCACCCTCGACGATCCCGGCGAGGAGCAACGGATCGAAGTCCACGCCGACGACGCGCTGCGCCTGCTCGACAGCGTGCGCGAGGAACCCGCGGCGGTCTTCGCCTCCAGCGGTGGTTGCATGCAGGCTTTCGAGCTCGTCTCCCGCCATCCCGGGCGGGTGCGGACGCTCGTGGCGCACGAACCGCCGCTGACGAGCCTGCTGGACGAGCAGCCCGGCGTCGATCCCGACGAGCTGTCGCACCTCCACCGCGAGCACGGCATCGAGGCGGCGATGGGGAAGTTCATGGCCGATGCCGGCTTCGAGCTGGACGCGGGTGCTCTTCCACCGCAGATGCGGAAGAACTTCGAGTTCTTCGTCGTGCACCTGATGAAGATGATCGGTGGATCCACTCCGGACTACGCGGCGCTGAAGGCGTCGGGGACCCGGATCGTCGTCGGTGCCGGCAAGGAATCGGCCGGGCAGCCCGCGCACGAGGCCGCGGTGCTCGCCGCCGGCCTCCTCGGGGTGGAACCGGTCTGCTTCCCCGGTGACCACGGTGGTTTCGCCGCTGAGGCCGCCGCGTTCGCACCGCTGCTTCGGGAGGTACTCGACGCCTGAGGCCTCCCCGGATGTCAGGAAAGGGTCGTCCAGGACGAGAACGTCTCGACCGGCCCTTTCCTGACACGCGCCGTGAGGCGGATCAGGTGCGGACGTGCACGATCAACCCGCCTACCAGAGCGCCGAAGCCGCCGATCGCGGCCAAGGTCCGGACCAGGTTCCACCGTTCCCAGACACCCTCGAACCGGGCCCGCAACGCCTCGAAGTCGGTGTCGTCGCCGTCGAAACCGGCTTCGAGCGCGTTGTTCAGCGGCACGTTGAGCGCCATCGTCACGATCAGCATCACCAGCAGCAGGACGAACCCCGCGATGAGCCACGGCAACGCGGACCGCAGCTCCGACCGGAAGTGCAGCGCCGCCGCCGCGGCGGCGAGCAGGGGCGCGCCGCCGAAGCTGATCGCGAACCAGCCGTTGAGGATGGCGATGTTGATCTCCCGCATCCCGGTCACATAGGTCCGGGCGTCGGCCCGCCCCAGCCCTGGCATGACCGAGCACGTGTAGGCGTAGAACAAGCCCGCGATCAACCCCGCCGTGATGACGGCCGCGATCAGGACGATCTCGCTCAGCGTCGCCATTCCTGTCGCCTCCCTTCCGATTCCCGCTCGTCTCATCGATTCCAGACCCCGGTGGCCGCGGCTTTCGCGGCGTAGTCGGAGAAGTCCCTCGCGGGCCTGCCCAGCACCTTCTCGACGTCACCGGTGAGGGATTCGTTCCGGCCGTCGAGGACGCGGGTGAACAGGTCGGTCAGGCCCTCGATCTCTTCTTCCGGCACGCCCTGTTCGGCCGCTCCCGCGGCGAACTCCGCCGCGGAAACCGGAACGTATGAGATCTCTCGCCCCGAAGCCTTGCCGATTTCGGCCGCCGCGTCCGCGAAACCCAGCAGTCGGGGCCCGGTCAGCTCGTACACCTGGCCGTGGTGCCCGTCGGTGGTCAGCGCCGCCACGACGACGTCGACGATGTCCTCGACGTCGATGAACGGCTCGGTCACCTCGCCTGCGGGCAGCACGATCTCGCCGGCGAGCACCGGTTCCAGCAGGAAGTGCTCGCTGAAGTTCTGCGCGAACCAGCTCGACCGCACGACCGTCCACTCGGCACCGGAGTCCCGCACACCCTGTTCGCTGACCACGGCCTCTTCCTCGCCGCGGCCGGACAGCAGGACCAGCCGCCGGACTCCGTGCTCCACGGCCAGTTTCGAGAAGTCGCGGATCGCCTCGGCGGCACCGGGGAAGGCGAGGTCGGGGTAGTAGGTGAGGTAGGCGGCGGTGACTCCGGAGACCGCGGCGGTCCAGGTCGACCGGTCGTCCCAGTCGAAGGCCGGCCGCGAGGCCTTCCGCACCTCGATCCCCCGCTCGGTCAACCGCTGCGCCACGCGGCTCCCGGTCTTGCCCGTCGCGCCGAGGACCAGGACCGTCTCGTTGTTCTTCGTCTCTGTCATGCCCCATAGTCAAGCGGCACAAGCTGAGACGTAACATAGTTCAAAGGCTCTCTTCCATGTTTCATCGTCTACACTTTTCGACATGGATCCTCTCGCTGGTCTGCTCGACGGACCCCGCGCCCGCGGCGCGTTCCTGCTGAAGTCGGTGATGACCCCACCGTGGTCGCTCCGTGTCGCGGACGAGGCGCCGCTGACGGTGATGGCGCAGGTTCGCGGGAAGTCCTGGGTCGTGCCCGAGCACGGGGACGCGGTCCGCCTCGGCACCGGCGACATCGCCGTCGCCCGCGGCCCGGATCCGTATCTCGTCGCGGACGACCCGGCAACGCCGCCGCAGGCGGTGATCCTGCCGGGACAGGAATGCCTGACCCCGGACGGACAGCACCTCACCGAGCTGTCCGATCTCGGCGTCCGTACCTGGGGCAGCGATCCGGACGGTCCCGTCGTGCTGCTCACCGGCACTTATCCGCTGGAAGGGGAGATCAGCAAACGGCTCCTCAACGCGCTGCCGTCGTTGCTGGTCGTGCGGGACGAGGAGTGGGAGAACCCGCTCGTGCCGCTGCTCGCCGGGGAGATCGTCAAGGACACGCCCGGTCAGGAAGCCGTCCTGGACCGGGTGCTCGACCTGCTCCTGGTCGCCGCGCTGCGGACCTGGTTCGACCGGCCCGGCGCCGCGGCCCCCGCCTGGTATCGCGCGCACAGCGACCCCGTCGTCGGGCGTGCGCTGAAATTGTTGCAGCACAAGCCTTCCCAACCGTGGACCGTGGCGAGTCTCGCCGCCGACACCGGAGTGTCACGGGCCGCGTTCGCCCGGCGGTTCACCGCCGCGGTCGGCGAACCGCCGATGGCCTACCTCGCGAGCTGGCGGATCGCGCTCGCCGCGGATCTCCTGCGCCAGCATCCCGACGTCACGATCGGCGCGGTCGCCCGACAGGTCGGCTACGGCAGTTCGTTCGCGCTCAGCACCGCGTTCAAACGCGAACACGGGGTCAGCCCACAGGGCTACCGCACCGGGGTCGCGTAACGCTCGACCAGTTCCGCGCCGATCCGCGCGAGTTCCTCCTGGACCGACGGCGGCCCCAGCACCTCGATCGTCGAGCCCCAGCCCGCGAGCTGCCGGGCGACCATCCACGCCACCGGCGCCGAGACCGTCACCCGCACGCGCCCGTCGTCGAGCGTCTCCTCGACGCGTGCTTGCCGCCCGAAGTGGTCCTGGAGGATCGGCAGATGCCGCTCGGCGATGAGCACGGTCGCGTCCAGCCCCGCACGCCGTTGCTCGACCCGGTCGACGACCTGCTCCCACGCCCGTGAAAGCTCGAAGTCGTCCGGGCGCCCGGCGGGCAGGTCGCTCACCTCGACGTCGGACATGCGGTCGACGCGGAAGGTGCGCCGGCCCTTCTCGGTGCCCGCGAGCAGGTACCAGATGTCGTCCTTGTCCACGAGCCCCCACGGATCCACGACCCGCTCGACCGGTTCCGCGCCCTTTTTCGCATAGCCGAACCGGACTTTGCGGCGCCGGACGATCCCGCCCTGCAGCACGGTGAGCAGTTCGGGCCGTTCCTTCTCGCGCTCGCCCCACCGAGCCGGGTCGATCACGACCGCGTCCGCGGCGGCCCGCGCGTCGGCGCGGAAGGTGTCGGGCAGGGCCCGGACCAGTTTCCGCAGCGCGGATTTGACCTCGGGCGAGATCGACGCTGCCGGACCGGCGAGCAGGAACAGCGCCTGCGCCTCCGGCGCGGACAGTCCACTGAGGTCGGTGCGCGCGCCGCCGATCAGCGACCAGCCGCCGCCCCGGCCGGGTTGCGGATACACCGGCACGCCCGCCGCGGACAGCGCCTCGAGGTCACGCCGGGCGGTGGCGACGGAGATCTCGAGCTCGCCCGCCAGTTCGGACGCCGTGACGCGGCCACGGGCCTGCATCAGCAGGAGGGTGGCCACCAGGCGATCGGCACGCATCCACCCAGTCTCGCAGCCCGCCGCGTTTCGTCATCCGGATGCGGTGGTCGGTGCCGCGAACTACCGCATCCGGATGACGAAACGCGGGGTCACCAGTGCGTGGGGTGGAAGAGCGACGCCGGCAGTTTCGTCGTCGCGTCGCCCTTCGCCGCGTCCAGCTGGGACTGAATGAGGAAGAGCGCGTCGCGCAGATCGGCGCCCCGCAGGTCGGCGTCACGCAGGTCCGCCCCGGTGACGTCCGCCCGCCGGAGATCGGCTCCCCGCAGGTCGGCACCGATCAGGTACGCCCCGCGCAGAAGCGCGCCACGCAGCTTCGCGCCCTTGAGCTTGGCGCCGATGAGGTCGGCACCGCGCCGGTCCTTCTTCTTGCCCGGCACCTCGGCGCGGGCGAGTTCGCTCGCGCGCACCAGCAGTCCGTTCACCGCGCCCCGATGCGTGTGGACGTCCAGTGTCCGCAGCACCCCGGGTGTCTCCAGCGTCATCCGCTCCGTCCGGTCGATCAACTCGGACAGCTCGTCACGGATCGGCGCGGACGTCGGCAGCGACGCCGCCTCGGTGAGGTAGTAGAGCAGTTCCTGCAGATCCCGCACGACCGGGAACACCGCGAACATCGTCCTCGCCGTTTTCGGCGCTTTCCGCCAGTCCTCGCCGTCGAAGGTGATCTGGGAGACCTTCTGGCCCGCACCGAAGCAGTCGTAGACCGTGCAGCCGGTGAAGCCCTTTCCGCGGAGCTTGTCGTGGATGCCGCACCGGGAGTCCTCGCCCAAGTTCGGGCACGCCCGCCCGGCCGGTTTGGTGATCGCGAAATCCGCCGACGCGGCGAAGGCCGGGACGACACAGCACAGGCCGAAGCAGTTCTCGCAGTCGGCCCGCAGGCTGGAATGGGCTGGCACGGTGGTTCGGACTCCAGACGCTCGGCAGGGTTCCGTCCCAGGGTACGGAGGGACCGAGGCGCACTTTCCGTGCAGGGCACCCACCGCCAATGGCCGCCAGACGAAGGTCAGGTCCTGCCCCGTTCAGTCGATATCGGACATGTCAAACGCTCAATAACCTCGATCTTCGTGGGCGTCGGCAGGTGCCGCCCCATGCGGTCGAGCTGGACCGCTTTCCGCCGCTGTGGTCTTGACCGGCCGGTCCCCCCGCGAACGACAGGACGAACACATGCGAGAGACGAGACAAACACGTTGGCTGTCGCGTGCCGGAATGGCGAGCGCGGTCGCGGTGGCGATCAGCGTGACCGCCGCTCCCGCGCACGCCGCCGAAGGACAGATCCTCGCCGCCGGATCCGCCGAAGCGATCCCGAACAGCTACATCGTCACCCTGAAGGACACCGGCGTCGTGGGCACGCTGGCGAACCGCTTCGGCGCGAAGGTGGAACAGGTCTACAGCAGCTCGCTCAACGGCTTCTCCGCGACGCTGCCGGAGTGGCAGGCCAAGCGGCTCGCCGCCGACCCCTCGGTGGCGTCCGTCGAGCAGAACCAGGTCGTCCACGCCGACGCGACCCAGACCAACCCGCCGTCCTGGGGACTCGACCGCGTCGACCAGCGCAACCTCCCGCTCGACCAGAAATACGGCTACACCAGCACCGGCGCGGGCGTGAACGTCTACGTGATCGACACCGGCTTGCGGATCAGCCACCAGACCTTCGGCGGCCGCGCCCGCAACGGCCACGACTTCGTCGACAACGACGCCGTCGCCCAGGACGGCAACGGTCACGGCACCCACGTCGCCGGCACCATCGCCGGTGCGCAGTACGGCATCGCCAAGGCAGCCACGGTCTACGGCGTCCGCGTGCTCGACAACGCCGGCAGCGGCACCACCGCCGGCGTCATCGCGGGCATCGACTGGGTCACCAGCAACCACGTCAAACCGGCCGCGGCCAACATGAGCCTCGGCGGCGGCGCCTCCACCACCCTCGACGAGGCCGTCCGCCGGTCGATCGCCGCGGGCGTCACCTACGGCGTGGCCGCCGGGAACTCCAACGCGAACGCCTCGGGCTTCTCCCCTGCCCGCGTGACCCAGGCCATCACCGTCGGCTCGTCCACCAACACCGACGCGCGATCCAGCTTCTCGAACTACGGCAGCGTCGTGGACATCTTCGCGCCGGGCACGAACATCACGTCGTCGTGGCACACCAGCGACACCGCGACGAACACCATCAGCGGCACGTCGATGGCGACCCCGCACGTGGTCGGTGTCGCGGCCCGGTTCCTGCAGAACAACAAGACCGCCACCCCCGCGCAGGTGGCGACCGCGCTGATCAACGCGGCCACCCCCGGCAAGGTGACGAACCCGGGCTCCGGTTCCCCGAACCGGCTCCTGTACTGGGCGCCGACCGCCTGATCCCGGTCCCCGCGCGTGCCAGGAAGGGACCGTTCCTTGCAAATTTCGCAAGGAACGGTCCCTTCCTGGCGTCGGCGCGCTACAGCACCTTGCGGATACTGGGCACCACGGCCGCGAGTCCGGCGGCGTTCGGGTGCAGCGGGGCGAAGCTGTTGTTCACCACCGACGGGATGAGCCCTTCGATCCATTTGACGCCGATCGGCCGGCACGCGTCATGCCCGATGCTCGGCGTCCGGATGTCGACGTACTTCGCGCCGTGCGCGGCGGACTGCTCGGCCATCCGCGCGTTGAGCCGGTCGATGTTGGCCTGGATGTAGTCGGCGTCCTGCGGCAGGACCGGGACCAGCGGCCAGCAGCCGCCGGACTTGATCCCGGTCGGGTAGCCGACCATGACGATCTCGGCCCGCGGTGCGCGCTGGCGGATCTGCTCGATGACCGTGCCGTAGGTCGCGGCGAAGGCGTCGATCTCGGTCGCGTACTTGTCCACCCCGCCCGCGGTGTTGGCCGCCTTGCACGAGGCGCCGACGGGAAGCAGGTTCACGCACGACGTCGCCAGCCCGACCAGCCCGACGTCGTTGCCGCCGATCCCGACGGTTACCAGTGTCGTGTCGGCCGAGAGCGCGTCGTACTGCGGCGGATTGGTGCCGGAGATGATGCCTTTCTGCGGGTTGGTGAAATGAGCCGTGGTCGCGGCGCCGCAGGTGACGTCGCGCAGTTCGTCGACCTCGAGCTGCTTCGCCAGCAGACCGGCGTAGTTGACCGCGGACCGGGCGCAGGTGAGCAGATCCGACTGCGGCAGGACCACGGAGCCCGCCGAGAACGAGTCGCCCATCGCGACGTACACCTGACGTTCCGCCGCGGCGAGGGCCGGTGTCCCGATTCCGACCAGGGTCAGTGCGGTGCCCGCCACCGCGGCGATCCGGGCGAGTCTTGCCCAGCGCGTACGTGTCACTGCCGCCTCCTGCATGCGTCGTCGAATGCTGCGGACAGCGTCCGCTGAGCAGCGGAAAACCACTAGAACGGAGGCGCGCGTTCCAGCTCGGGGTTTTGTAGGTTCCCTCTATGACGAAGGCGTCGGCACAGCCATGGCGCAGGCTGGACGCCTCGGTGCTGACCCGGCTGGAGCCGGACATCGCGGCGATCGCGTCCGCCGCGATGGACCAGGTCCGCGCCGGGTTGCGCACTCCGCTGGACGACCGGACGGCGGCGAACCTCCACGTCACCCTCGACGTCGCGCTGCACGCTTTCTTCAGCGAGATCGGCCATCCCGACATCACCACCGACCGCCAGGTCTACCGGGCGCAGGGCCGCGCCCAGCACACCGCGGGCCGCAGCCTCGAGGAGATGCTCGGCTTCTACCAGTCGGCGGCGCTGGGGGTCTGGCGGCAGCTCACCTCGGCTGCGCCGGCCGTGGACCTGCCGACCCAGGCGATCGTCCAACTCGGTGAGGCGCTTTTCGCCTTCATCGCGGAGCTCTCGGCCGCGGCCGCCGACGGATACGCCGAAGCGCGGTCACAGGCGGCGCGGGCCGGGCAGGCGCGGCGGGACCGGCTCCTCGGCCTCCTTCTCACCGAACCGGCCGCCGCCAGGGACGTGCTCGACGACGCCGCCGGCCAGGCCGCGTGGATTCTGCCCGGTCGCCTCGTCATCGCCGTCACCAGCGCCGATGTCGCCCCGCAGCTGCTGGACCGGATGCCGGGACGGGTGTTGATCGGCCGCCACCAAGACCTCACCGCCGTGGTCATGCCCGCCGACCGGATGAAGTGGTATCTCGGCCGGTTGCGGGAGCTGCTCGGCGAAGACCAGGCCGGGGTGGGTCCGGTCGTGCCACTTCACTCGGCCGCGCTCAGCGCCCGCCGGGCGAGCGCGCTGTGGTGGCTGACCCGCACCGGCGCCCTCGGCGGCGACCCTCTCGTCCACACCACCGATCATCGCATCGACCTGCTGCTGACCGCCGATCCCGGACTCGCCGCCGAGTTCTCGAGGGAGGTCCTCGCCCCGCTGGCCGGTCTGCCCGGACCGGCGAGGCAACGGCTCACCGCGACCCTCGCGGCGTGGCTCGCGCGGCCGGATCAGCCCCAGGCCATCGGTGTCGAGCTGCACGTCCACGTCCAGACCGTCCGGTATCGCATCCGGCAGTTGCGGACGCTGTTCGGCGGCACGATCGACGATCCGGCGGGCCGGTTCGCGCTGGCCACCGCCCTGAGAATCGATCCGCTGATATCGAGGGAACCTGCAAGTCGCTGATGTCGAGGACGACGGGAACCGGTGTCCGCCTGTCGGCGTCTGAACGCGCACGACCCACCCCTGACCAGGGTTGCCCGAGGAGAAGCCGATGCCGTTCTTGGATCCCGAACCGCTGTACGCCAGGCTCACCTCGGGCGACGTGGCAGGCATCGCCGAGGTCGGTGCCACCATCGCCGACACGAGGAAGTCGTTGCAGACCGTCGCGGACGGGATCTCCGACGGCGCACTGCGGGCGGCGCGGTCCTGGCGCGGTACGGCGGCGGCGGAGTTCGTCGGCAAGGCGAAGGAGTCCTCGCGCAACCTCGCCGAGGTGTACGCCCAGCTCGGCATCGCGGAATCGGCCGTCAAGGGCGCCGCGAAGGCGTACTCCGCGCTGCGAGCGTCGGCGGAGGCGGCCATCACGCCGTGGCGGAAGCTGGGTCTGAGCGATCTCCTCGAAGCGCCGGAGATCGCGATGAAGACGGTCCATGCTCTGACCGCCGCGCAGCAGACCTACGAAAGCAAGCTGAACGCGCTGGCGACCACCACCGGCGGCGGCTGGGACAGCGACGGCAACGCCGACATCAGCGGCGTCGCCCCTGGCCGGCCGTGGACTTCTCAGGGGTTGGCCTACGACGGCAAGAACCTGCTCGTGGGTTCGTACCACGACGGCGACGGAGACGGGTCCGGCGACAACCCGATCGGTCCGGGGCTGACGCCGAGCAGGCTGACTTACGTCGACTACGAGACGGGCCGAGAAACGGGGAACGTCCATCTCGACGGCAACGGCGAGGTAGGCGCGCCCACGCACACCGGTGGCGTCGCCACGAACGGCGAACACGTCTGGGTGTCGTCCAACGGACACGTGTACGTCTACGACAAGGCCGAACTCGACGCCGCGCAGAACAGCGGTGAACCGGTCACCGCGATCGACGTGGTCGCCACACCCGCCCACAGTTATGTCACCTACGCCCAGGGGAGACTCTTCGTGGGCGACTACGCCAACAACCGGCTTTACGAAATCCCCGTCGGCGAGAACGGCTCACCCGAGCCGGACAAGGCCGGAGAGCCGATCGAGACACCGGACAACGTCCAGGGCGTCGTGGTGCGCGACGACGAATTCATCTTCTCCTCGTCCGACGGGCACAGCGGCAAGTTCTACGCACAGGACCGGACACCGGAGTGGTACGACTTCAACGATCGCGAAGAGATCGAACTGAAGGGCGGCGAGCCGGGCAACGACGACGGCTACGACTCGCACGGCGTCGAGGAAGCCGTCGAGATCGACGGTGAGATCGTGCTGGCGCACGAATCCGGCGCTTACGGCTATCAGAAGAACCCGGGCGAGAAGTGGGACGAGCCCGAGCTGACCAGGATCTCCCTGGAAGAGCTGGGCCTCGACCCGGACGGCGCGCTCTCCCCCGGCGACGCCGGATACGAGACCGACCCCGACTCGCTGGTCGGCGCCGCGGGTGTCCTGGACGGGGCGACGTCCACCTTGAGCGGCGCGGCCGGCACCCTGTCGCGGCTGCAACTGGTGTCGCATCTGCTCGGCGAGGTGCCCGCCGCCGTCACCTTCAGCGACACGATGACCAGGCACCTCACCGCGGCCGGCGATCGGCTGACGGCGGGTGTGGAGACGGTCGGCGGCGTCGCGGACAGCCTGGTCACCGGCGCCGACACGTACCGGCGCATCGAAGACGGGATCCGCGAGGGTCTGGACAAGCTCGGCCACGTCCTTCCCTGAGCCGGCCGAGATCAGGGATGCTTCACGAGCGCGTGCCCGCACGACCGGCAGGAGCCTCTTCGTATGGCCCGCCGGGATGCCCGCAGTGGTGAGCCGGAGTTTCGTCCCGCGCGGGCGGCGGCCGGATTGCCGTCACCGGAGGTCGGTATGCGCTACGGCCGCTGTCGGCCCCTGAGGTAGTCGGCCCCGCCTGTGGCGGCCACTGGATGGTTGTCCGGTCGCGTTCACGGTGATCTCGTTGGCGTCGCCGCGTTCGCGCTTGCCGAGGCGATGTTCTCCGTGGTGGCCGCCTCTTCACCACGCTGGGTGCGCGAAACGACCTGGCAGCCGGGCGTGCGGGATCCCCGCTGCGAATGACGGCGGCTTCGAGCCCACGCCTGCGGAGCGCTCACGAGGGCCAGCTGACGGTCGCCGCGGACGGGTCGAGGTTGTCCCGACTCTCTCATCTCATCTTCCGTCGCGTTCACGGCACCAGCTGGTCATTTTGTCCGTTTACGTGATACGCGTAACCATTTACACGTGGAAGTTACGCGAAACCATTCGAGCGTGTGCACACAGTGATAATGCCTCTTATGACTGAGTGCCACGGAAAGTGGGTCGAATGAGGGCGCGAACGGGCCCGCCAGGAAGCGATCGAAGTCGAACCGAAGACACCAAGAGGGGCGAACTAGGCGCCCAGCGGCCATCTGAGAGCGTTTTGCCTGGTCAACGCCCGCCTTGTCGGCCAGAGCGACTGCATCGAGGGGCCGGCACAAGGCACGCGCTCCGGAAATCTGTTCATCCCCACGGACGGCGAGAGATTTCACCAAGGACCGGGCCGCGCACGGCTCTGCTGAGCCGCCGACGTACCTCAGCGACGGTGGGTCCCCGGAAGCGGTGCTGGGTTGAGAAACCACGTGGCCTGCCCGGACGGGCCACGTCCTGTCATTCGGCTTCGAGGACGAAGAACAGAAAGCCGAGGAACGCGGTCTTGCCTGCGAGTTCCTCGGGGAAACGCTCGTGGGCGCCCAGTGCCGGGTAGGGCTCGCTGACGACGGCCGTCCGGAACCCCGCCGCGGTGAAAGCGTCGGTCATCGCGTGCAGTGGCCGGTGCCAGTACGTCAGCACGGCTTTCTGGCCGTGGAAGGTGTACTCCTCAGACCATTTGACGGTCTCGAAGTAGTCGGCTTCGGGATGGAGCAGCTTGAAGACGGTGGGGTGGTTGACGGCCATGATCAGCCGTCCGCTCGGCTTCAGCACGCGCCGGATCTCGGCGAGCGGCGCGGTCCAGTCCTCCAGGTAATGCAGTACCAGGGCGGCGATGACGTCGTCGAACGCGGCGTCGGGGTAGGGAAGCGGGCTGCCCGCGTCGGCGATCTGAAGAGCAGCGTCGGCGCCCAGTCGCTTTCGGGCCAGTTCGACCATTTTCGCGCTGGAGTCGAAGCCGCTGATGATCGCGCCCCGGTCGCGCAAGGCCTCGGACAGCGGGCCCGCTCCACAGCCCGCGTCGAGAATCCGCCTGCCTGTCACGGTTCCGGCCAGATCCAGGATCGCCGGTCGCGTGTAGTAGGCGTTCATGAGACTGGTCTCGTTCTCGGCCGCATATGCTTCGGCGAAGGTGTCGTAGTCGGTTTCCGCGGGGGTTTCGGGACTGTTCGACATATGGCCCAATATGACATCGGCGGAGCGCGCACATCTTCCGGAACCACCGGGAAACCGGATCATGAGCCCGTGCGGCCCGCTATCGGCGCCGCTCTGGTGTCCCCCATGTCGCAGTGGTGTCGCTGAGCGTATCCCTGCGGCATGGGAGAACCCGGGCCGTCCAGGTCAGCGCGGTGCCGAGAAGCGACAGCAACCGTTCCCGGTGGCGTTTCGAGCCGGCCGGGGCGAGGGATCACCGCAGCCGATCGGCCAGACCGGCGGCGGTGAACGCGGCCTCCAGGTCCGCGCGGTTTTCGGTGAAGTGGCCCCAGCTGTCGATGTGCACGGGGACGACCGTGCGGGCGCCGAGGATTCGCGTCGCTTCCGCGGCCAGTGCGCTGTCGAGGACGAGCAGGGCGCCGTCGAAGACGGGCTTCAGCCGCGGGGCCCCGGCGAAGAGCACGGCGGTGTCGACCGGGCCGAACCGGTCGGCGACCTGCCGGACGACGTCGAGTGAGGCGTTGTCGCCGCTGACGTAGACCGTCGGCAGGCCCTGGCCGGTGAGCACGAAGCCGACGACCTCGCCGGTGATCTTCTCCGCGCCTTCCGGTCCGTGGAGCGCGGGGGCGGCGGTCACGGTCACGGATCCCAATTCGACGGTCTCCCAGGTCGCCAGTCCTTTCGCGGTGCCGCCCAGCCGGCTCGCGCCGCTGGGCGTGGTGAGGGTCAGTGGCACCTCGCCCAGGAATTTCCGGCCGGAGTTGTCGAGGTTGTCGGGATGCTCGTCGTGGGAGAGCAGGACGGCGTCGACGTGGCCGAGGTCCTCGGGTTTCACCGAGGCCGGGACCGTCTTGGTGAGACCGGGTCTTCCGTCGGGCCTCGCATAGTCGCCGGGCTCGTCGAAGGTCGGGTCGGTCAGGAACCGCAGGCCGCCGTAGTCGATCAGCGCGGTCGGCCCGCCGATGACCTGGACGGAAAGCTGTTCGCTGATCTGGATCATGGTCCACCTCACGGATAGATACTGTGCTTTCCGTGAGTGACCTTAGTCGGCTCTCACGGAATAGTGCAACAGCGTCCGTGAGGCTCCTCAGGGTCGAACCCGGCGCCTACCATGAGAACGTGGACGACACCGCTGCCCTTCCCCCTGCTCCGGGCGCCGAGCAGTACGTCGCGCTGGCACTCGCCAACACCACCGTCGCGCTGCCCGGTGGCCGGTTCACCGATCTCCTCGGCACTCCGGCCGCCGCGACGGACTGGCTGGCCGAGCACGGGCTCGCGCCGGTCGACGCCGGTCTGCGGGAGATGTGCGCGGGCCTGGTCCGGTCGTTGCGTGAACAGGTCCGTGTGCTGCTCGCGGCGAGATCCTGCTCGGATCCGGCTCCGCAAAGTGCCCTCAACGCCGTCAACGACGCGCTGAGCAAGGCCCCCACCGCGGAACTCCTGCGCTGGGACCCCGTCCGGGGGCTGTACCGCACCGCGTCGCATCCGATCACCCAGCTCGTCGAGCACGCGTTGGCTACCCTCGCCGCCAACGCGGCGGACCTGCTGACCGGGCCGGACGCGGAGCGGATCGCCGCCTGCGGGTCGCCGCCGTGCACCCGGTTCTTCCTGCGCAATGGACGGCGTCAGTGGTGTTCCGTGCGCTGTGGCGACAGGGTCCGCGCCGCCCGCGCCTACGCCAGGCGCTCGCAGCCGACCGGGGTTTCGTAGTCGCCGGGCGGCAACGCGGGACGGCGGTGATGTCGCCGGAGACCGAGCACGGTCGTCCCCAGCCCGAGCACGGCATAGGCGATCAGCCAGCCGGTGAACCCGGCGGGCGTGCCGTCGCCGGCCACCGGATCGAGCGGAAGGATCACCGCGTAGAAGCCAGGCACCGCTGCCTGGCTGTCCATGACGCGCAGTTCGGTGTCGATGGCCATCGAAGCCCTGTCTTCGGCGTGGACGGGCCGCCGCAAAGTGCTCACCAGGATCACCGAGCAGCACACGACGCCCCAGCCGAGCGCGATGAACCAGCCCGTGGCGTACGCCTTCGCCGGGGTGTTCAGAAAGATCGCGAGGGCGAGAGCGGCACCGCCGCCGAAAGTGAGCACGAACGAGGACGCGTACCAGCCGCCGAGGATCCCGAGAGCCGACGGCCGGCGCGCGGACCGCCGGTCCATCACCGGAAGCGGGCCCAGTTCCCGCTCGCGGCGCAGGTAGGACCGCCAGAGCGCGACCTGCACGGCACCGCAGATGAAGCAGAAGTAGACACTGCCCGGTGCCTCGCCGTCACGAAAGCCCAGGGATCCGTAGGCGATGCCCAGCAGCACGCTCACCGCCACCGCGCCGGCGACCCAGCGGAACCGGCCGGACATCGTCCGGCTCAGGCGGGGGCCGATCCGGGCGGCGAGCAGTCTCGATGGTGTCACCACCTCGACACCGTGTTTCGCCAGCCACTTCCTGGTCACCGCGATCTCTTCGAAACTGAGTGTGCCTTTCGCCACTGTTCCCCCTCGATCGTCTGCCGGGTACACGCCCGGCGCCGCGCGATGGTTGCCTCAACGGTAGGAGGCGAATCTTTCCAGTAAAGGCTTCGGGGAGTCTTCGGTGAAGCAGAGGTCGAGGCTTTCGGCGGATTCGGCCGCCGAGGCCTCACTGCGCGGGAACAGGGCCGTCTCGTACGCGCTGAGAGCGGCTTCGGGGTCGCCGGGGTGGGCGGCGAGGGCAAGGCCGAGTTCGGCGCCGTCGAGCATCGCGAGGTTGGCTCCCTCGCCGGCGAACGGCGACATCAGGTGGGCGGCGTCCCCGAGCAGCGTGACGCCGGGGACGCGCTCCCAGCGGTGGCCGACGGGCAGCGCGTGGATCGGCCGCGGGGTCAGTTCCCCGTCGGCTTCGGTGATCAGCGCTCGTAGGCCCGCGTCCCAGCCGTCGAAGTGGGCCAGCACGGCGGCTTTCGCGGAGGTGGTGTCGCTGAAGTCGACAGTGGAGATCCAGTCCTCGCCGGTCTTCACCGCGACGTAGACGTGCAGGCTGCCGGCGGTGTCGTGATGCGCCAGGAATCCTTTGGCCTCGCCGAGCGCGAAGAACATGCCGCTTCCGACGAGCGCGGCGCTCGCGGGGTGGCGGTTCTCTGCGTCGTTCAGCCGCACTTCGACGAACGAGATGCCTTCGTACGCCGGCTCGGCGGCCGAGACCAGGGGCCGGACCTTGGACCACGCGCCATCGGCGCCGATCAGCAGGTCCGTGGTGAACGTCGTGCCACCGGCCAGGGTGACCTCGTGTCCGCCGCCGTCGAGCGGGTGCGTGCCGGTGACCTTGGCGCCCCAGCGAACAGTGCCCTCGGGCAAGGCGCCGAGGAGCAGGTCACGCAGGTCACCGCGGGCGACCTCGGGACGTCCGCCGTCGCCGTCGTCGGTCTCCTCGCGGTGCACCACCGCGTGCCGGTCGAGGATGCGCAGGGCCTCCCCACCGGGATGCACGAGCGAGCGGAACTCGTCGTGCAGTCCGGCGGCCCGGAGCGCCGCCTGGCCGGATTCGACGTGGATGTCGAGCATTCCGCCCTGTGCCCGCACGGACGGGGACGCCTCCAGGTCGAAGACCGCGGCCTCGATGCCGTTGACGTGCAGGACGCGGGCGAGGGTGAGGCCGCCGAGTCCGGCGCCGATGATCGCGACGGGGTGGTGTGCGGTCATGTCGGGTTCCTTTCGGGTGGCAGGCCGGTCTGGGTGATTCCGGTGATCAGCACCCGCCATCCCCACGACATCCGCTGTTCCGGCCGTCCGGTGAGCAGGTCGGCCGCGTGTGCGGCGATCCGGGGGTGGGTGGTCTCGTCGGCGTCGCGCACGGCACGGGCCAGCGCGCCCCAGTCATCCGGTGAGTTCTGCTCGGCGTGCTCGGCGGCGGTCGCCGTGGCGTGCTGGAGCAGGATGTCGATCCCCCACGCACGCCGCTCGGGTGGCACGTCGCCCTCGGCGAGCAGGGCGAGCAGGTTCTCCACCAGGACGAGGTAGTTCTCCCCGCTCGGGCGGGCCACCAGGGCGGACAAGGCGAGACCGGGATACTCGAGCAGTGTCGAGGTGTAGCCGGTGAGCAGCTGTTCGAGCCGGTCGCGCCAGCCGCCTTCGGAGGGCGGAGGGGCGATCGTGCCGAGAAGTTCGTCCAGGATCGCCGCGTGCAGTTCGGCGGTGTTGCGCACGTAGACGTAGAGCGAGGCCGCTCCGGTGTCGAGTTCCTGCGCCAGGCGGCGCATCGTGACCTTCCGCAGGCCTTCCTCGCGCAGGATCGCGACCGCGGCGGCGACGATGCCGTCGCGGGTCAGCGCGGGTTTGGCCGGACGCTCCCGGCGGCTCTTCTCGGGTGCCATGCCTCCACTGTACCGAACATGTTCGTCACGAACATGTTCGACGTAGCGGGCAAGAACAAAGCGCTGCTTTCACAGAGAAGTTGACCGTCCACAGCGGACCGAAATGACGAAAGCAGGGAGATCGACGCTCCCTGCCACTTCCAACTTATAGCGCACCCCGGGGCTTGCGGCAAGACCCCGGTCGTGCCGCAGAATCTCCCGCCGGACAACACAAGCTCGACAATCGGGGGAATTTTGATCGACGTGATCATCGCCGGCGGCGGACCGACCGGCATGATGCTGGCCGCCGAACTGCGACTGCACGGCGTCCAGGTGGTCGTCGTGGAGAAGGACGCGGAACCGACCAAGGTCGTCCGCTCCATGGGCCTGCACACCCGCAGCATCGAGGTGATGGACCAGCGAGGCCTGCTGGAGCGCTTCCTCGAACACGGCACGAAGTACCCGGTCGGCGGCTCCTTCGCGGGCATCCTGAAACCGGCGCCGCCACTGGACAGTGCCCATGCCTACATCCTGGGTATCCCGCAGACCATCACCGATCGTCTGCTGGACGAACACGCCACCGAGGCGGGTGCCGACATCCGGCGCGGTCGCGAACTGACCGGCCTGAGCCAGGACGAGGACGGCGTGGACGTCGAACTCTCCGACGGGACGACACTGCGCTCGCGCTACCTCGTCGGCTGCGACGGCGGCCGCAGCACGGTGCGCAAGCTTCTCGGGATCGACTTCCCCGGCGAGCCCGCCACCACCGAGACGTTGCTGGGCGAGATGGAACTGACCGAGGACTGGGAAACGGTGCTCGCCGTGATGACCGAGGTCCGCAAGACCCAGTTGCGGTTCGGTCTCTCCCCCATCGGCGACGGGGTGTACCGGGTGGGGGTGCCCGCCGAAGGACTGGCCGAGGATCCCCGGATCCCGCCGACCTTCGACGAGATCAAACGACAGCTCAAGGCCATCGCCGGCAGCGACTTCGGCGTGCACTCGCCGCGCTGGCTCTCCCGCTTCGGCGACGCCACCCGGTTGGCCGAGCGCTACCGGTCAGGCCGCGCGTTCCTCGCGGGCGACGCGGCGCACATCCACCCGCCGGTCGGCGGGCAGGGACTCAACCTCGGCGTCCAGGATGCCTTCAACCTCGGCTGGAAACTGGCGGCCGCGGTCAACGGCTGGGCGCCGGAAGACCTGCTGGACACCTACCACACCGAACGGCACCCGGTGGCCGCCGCCGTGCTGGACAACACCCGCGCGCAGATGCAGCTGATGTCGCTGGATCCGGGTTCGCAGGCCGTCCGGCGGCTGCTGGCGGAACTGATGGAGTTCGAGGACGTGAGCCTGTTCCTGACCGAGAGGATCACCGCGACCGCGATTCGCTACGACTTCGGCGAAGGACACGAGCTGCTCGGCCGCCGGATGCGGGATCTGGAACTCGAGCAGGGACATCTCTACGGACTGACCCGCGGCGGCCGCGGCCTGCTGCTCGACCAGACCGGCGCGCTCTCGGTGCGGGACTGGGCGGACCGGGTCGACCACGTCGTCGACGTCAGCGAAGAGCTCGAGGTACCGGCGGTGCTGCTGCGGCCGGACGGGCACGTGGCGTGGGCGGGCGAAGACCAGGAAGAGCTGCTCACGGCTTTGTGGCGGTGGTTCGGAGAAGCCGAAGTGAGCCAGCCCGCCGGGAACTGACCTCCGCAGGGCCCGTGCCTGCTCACGGGCCCTGCGGACCGCGATAACGCAAGGTCTGGTTGTAGACGATGTTGGTGTTCGTGCTCCCGAACAGCGCGAGCTCGTTGACGATCTCCTCCAGCCGTCCCATCGACGGCGCCGCGATCTTCAGCGAATAACAGTCGTCACCGGTCGTGCGCAGGCATTCGAGGATCTCGGTCCGCTCCGCCAAGAGCTTGTGCAACGGCGCGTGCTTACTGCCCGGATACTTCAGCCGCACTACCGCGAGCACCACGTACCCGGCCTTCTCCAGGTCGACCTCGGCACGGTAGCCGGTGATCACCCCGGCCGACTCCAGCCGCTTGACCCGCTCGGTCGTCGCCGACGCGCTCAAGCTGACCCGCTTCCCCAGCTCGGTGAGCGGAAGCCGCCCGTCCTTCTGCAGCTCCACCAGGATCGCCCAGTCGGTCACGTCGAGAGTCTCGGCCATCCGCGCAGAATACCGGCAGATCCACGGCGGAGGCGCCCGTACGCCGGGAAAGATCTCTTCCCGGCCTCCACGCTCCGCCGATAGCCTTGACCTGTGCGAATAGGTGTCAACGTCCCGAATTTCGGACCGGGAACCGATCCCGGAATCCTCCGCGGCTGGGCCACCACGGTCGAAGGCCTCGGCTACGACCTGCTCATGGTGTCCGACCACGTCGCCATCACCCCTGACGTCGCCGAGCAGTATCCGGCGCCGTTCTACGAACCGTTCACGACGCTGTCCTGGCTCGCCGGCGTGACGAACGAAATCCGGCTGGGCACCACCGTGCTCATCGTCCCGTACCGGCATCCGCTGCTGATCGCCCGCATGGCCGCGAACCTGAACCAGCTCAGCGGCGGACGGCTCGTACTCGGCGTCGCGTCCGGCTGGGCCCGCCAGGAGTTCGAAGCGCTCGACGTCCCGTTCGAGAAACGCGGGAAGCTGACCGACGGCCACCTCGACGCCGTCCGGAAGGCCTGGACCGACGACGCCGACTACCGCGCCGGGGACATCCCGATCTGGGTCGGCGGCAACAGCGACGCCGGGATCCGCCGCGCCGTCCGGGTCGGGGACGCCTGGCATCCGCTGCGCGCCACCCTCCCCTGGCTCACCGAAGCGCTCACCAGGGTCAAGACCATCGCCGACGCGCAGAACCGGCCCGTCCCCGCCTTCACCCCGCGGATCCTGCTGAACATCACCGGCCGTCCGGTCACCGGACCCGGCCGCCTCGCCGGGGAAGGCACGATCGAGCAGATCGTCGACGACCTCGACCGGCTACGCCACCTCGGCGCCGAGACGGTCGTACTCGACCCGTTCTCCGGCGACCCCGAGGAGACACTCCGCCCGGAAGCCGCCTGGCAGGCACTGGCGACCGTGGCCGCACACTGGGAACTGGGCCGCTACCGAACCGAACAGGACCGACGATGACCGAAGAAGACGAGAAGTTCCTCCGCCGCGCCATCGAACTGGCCGCGAAATCCCGCACGGACGGCGACCCGCCCTTCGGCTCGCTGCTCGTCGGCCCCGACGGCACGGTGCTCGCCGAGGACCACAACACCTCGGTGTCGCAATCGGACATCAGCCTGCACCCGGAACTCAAACTCGCCGTCTGGGCCGCCCGGGAACTCGAACCCGCCCTCGCCGCCGCGACGACGATGTACACCAGCTGCCAGCCGTGCGGGATGTGCCAGGGCGCCATCGAACGCTCCGGCCTGGGCAGGGTCGTGTTCGCCCTCTCCGGCGACCAGGTCACCGCGCTCAAGCCGCCGTCCACCGCGCCGCCTGTCCGGCTCGAAGGCCCCGCGCTGTACGACGAAGCCCGCGTCCCCGTGGAGGGCTACTACACCTGAGCGACGGCGAATCGGAAAGGCCGGTGGGGCCCGAAGCGGCCCCACCGGCCTTTCCGCAGCTCGCTTTTCCCGAGACCACCGCCCGGCCGTGCTTCCCGGCCCTGTCGACAGCGGAACGAAACGCGTCCCCCGGCTAGGATGATCACGATGTCCGCCGAACTCGTGCCCACCGCGCCGGAAACACCGACGACCCGGCTGCCGGAGACCAGGCCCGAGAACCGGCGGCAGATCCTCGCCGAAGCCGTCGCGCTGCTGCCCGCCCTGCCACCTGCGGACCCGCTCGACCGGTACGCGATCCGGCACATCACCACGCTCTGGCTCGAGACCGACAAGACCGACCACACCCGCCGCGCCTACTACGCCGACCTCGCCGCCTGGCTCGGCTGGTGCGCCCGCACCGGACTCGACCCGCTCACGGCCCGCCGCGCCGACGTCGACGCCTGGAAGAACACCCTCACCGTCACCGGCAGGGACGGCCTGCCCCGGCCCGCCGCGGACTCCACCGTCGCGCGCACCCTCGCCGGCATCTCCAGCTGGTACCGGTACCTGCAGTCCAACGACATCGCCGACCGCAACCCGGTCTCCGCGGTCAACCGGCCCAAAACCGGCAAGACCCCGCCACTACCGGCCCTCGGCGGCGAGTCGACGGCGAGACTGCTGAACCACATGGAGAACCGCGCCCGCGCCAACGACACCGAAGCGTCCTGGCGCGACGCCGCCGTCGTCGCGATCCTGTTCTACACCGGCCTGCGCGTCTCCGGCCTGACCACCGCCACCGTACGCGACCTCGACACCGACTCCGGGCACACGATCCTGCGCTACACCGCCAAGGGCGGCCACCGCGACTTCGTCCCGCTCGTACCCGCCGCCCTGCACCCGCTGCACCGCTACCTCGACCTGCGCGCCGCCCGCGGCGGGGTCCGCCCCGACGAACTGACCGGACCACTGCTCGCGACCATGCCCCACCGCTACGACAGCACCAAACCCGGCGGAAAACCCTTGGCGCAACGAGATGTCTGGTTCCTCCTGCGGACACAGGCCCGCGCCGCCGGACTCGCCGAAGCGAACACCATCTCCCCGCACACCGCGCGGCGCACCACCGGAACCCTGCTGCTCGCCAACGACGTCCCGGTGCAGAAGGTCCAGGATCTACTGGGCCACGCCGACATCCGCACCACCCGCGACCGCTACGACGCGCACCGGCACAAGCTGGAAACCTCCCCCGTGCACGCGCTCGCGCAGTTGCTCGCCGACGCACGCCATCGTCAGAGCTGAGCCTGCCCCAGCCGGGACCTCGTCGCGCCGATCACCACCCCTTCGACACGCGTGAGCCAGCTCCCGCACAGACACCGGACGTACTCAAGCCTCCCTTGGGAGACCCGCTGAGTGTTCGGCACGCTTCCCGGCAGTTCCGCCAGCGGCCATCCGCAACGCGGGCACATGGTCGATTCCATGCCCCGATCATGCTGTAATGAGTCAATGCACTTCAACCCTTACGGCGGAGCGGCGGCGCAGATCGCCGCCGAACTGGTCAACCTCGGCGACACCGCCGGCCCCGCCACCCTGACCGCGATCTTCGAGGACCGCATGACCGTCGCCGCCGTACAGGAGCACGAATCGACCGAGATCATCGCCTGGACCGAAAGACTCCGACGCGTCTTCGAAGCCGACCCGGCCGCACGCGTCGACCTGGTCAACGCGCTGCTCCACGACTCCGCGTCCAAGCCCTACATCTCCACCCACGACGGCAAAGCCCCCCACCTGCACTACGTCGACACCCACGCCGGCACCGTCTCCCGGATCCGGGCCTACACCGCGGGCGGGCTCGCCCACCTCGTCTGCGACGCCCCGGATCGCTTCGGCGTCTGCTCACGCGAAGGCTGCGAAACCGTCTACGTCGACGTCTCCCGCAACGGCCGGCGCCGCTTCTGCTCGACCCGCTGCGCCACCAGGGTCCACGTCGCCGACCACCGCACCCGGCGGGCGAGCTAGCCACCCCACGTGAGTTCGCCTAGATCGCGTACTGCCAGGCCGTCAGGGCATGAGCGGAGAACCACGCACCCAGGACGACCCACGCCGTCGCCGCCGCCACCGCCGTCACCGTCCGCCGCTTCGACAACCCGATCGCGATCGGGATCAGCAGCGGGAAAGCCGGCAGGATGAACCGGATCTTCGCATCCGGCAGCCCCCGCGTCCCGATCGCCAGCAGCAGCACACCGACGCCGTACAGCGTCAGCGGCCACGGCACCCGGACGAACCCCGCCACCACCGCCAGCGCCACCGCGCCCAGCAGCGACAACACCGTCACCGTGCTGAACACCGACTCGTCCCCGGTCAACCGCACCAACACCGAATCCGCGGTCTCCGCCCCGAAATCGAACTCGGTGTTCCAGCCCCGCAACTCGATGTCCTGCCAGCCGGTCCAACTGCCCGTCCGGTACGCGACGAACCCCAGATAGCCCGCCACCCCCAACGGCGCGACCACCGCTCCCGCCAACGCCCACCAGCGCTTCTCGGCGTGCCGGAAAACCGCGATCACCGCCGCCACGACGACCACCGCGACCAGCACCACCGCCGTCGACCGGGACAACCCGGCCGCGAAAGCGCACAGCCCGGCCAGCATCCAGCGCCGCTCCAGCACCCCCACCAGCGCCCACACCGCGAAAGCACAGAACACCGCTTCCGTGTAGGCCATCGAGAACACGATCGCCATCGGCGCCCCGGCCCACAACGCCACCAGCAGCAACCCGGTCCGGTCACCCCCATCCGGCGACACCGCACGCCCGATCCGGATCAGCCCGCAAGCCAGCACGAGACCGGCGATCACCGACACCGTCAGTGCCGCGGTCACGACGTCGGACCCGAGCCACATCACCGCACCGACGAGCCTCGGATACAGCGGGAAGAACGCCATCGGCGCGTCCGAATACGGCTGCCTCGCCGCGTCCAACGTCCCCGGCAGATCCGCGTACCCGTGCACTGCCAGCCGCAGATACCACTGACCGTCCCACGCGGTCAGCCGATCGGTCAGCGTCGCACCACGACGGGCGGCCAGCAGGTCCAGCAACTGGACACTCGCCGTGCGGATGACCACGTACAGCGCGATCGCCCGCGGATAAGGCGACCAGGACAGGTGCGTGAAGACTCTCTCGAACATACGCGCTGGACGCCCCTGCCGGGGCGCCGTCTCGGGAACAGCGGGTCGATCGAGGTCGTCGACTTCTCGGAGCACGATCAGAGTGTCCACAATGTGAGGTCAGTTCGTCGTTCGTTCCCGAAGATTTTTCAGCTCGAACCAGGTGGTGAAGGCCACAACTCAGGCTTGCGGCCAACCTCGATCTTGTGTTGCCCCGCCCCGCCCACGGCTCCGACGGTCGAAGCCGTCGGCCTCCGGATTTCTCCTGCACGCCTTCCCCAGCCCCCTTCCTTGCGCCTAGGCGAAGGGGGCCTTCAGGTACTTCACCACGCGGCATCACGCAAGAAATACCGCAGGTCACGCAGTAGGTACCCGAGAGAAGGCTCAGCAGAACCCGAATCGCTCCTCACGAGAGGTCAGCGCCGATCCGCCGGTCGTGGTGGTCCAGCAGCTTCGACAGCAGCTCGCTGAGCTGCTCCCGCTCCCCGGGTGACAGCGGTTCGAGCAGTTCGTCCTGGCGCTCGGCCAGCTGTTTCTCCAACTTCCGCAACTGCCGCTTGCCCGCGGTGGTCAACGAGATGACGTTACGGCGCCGGTCGGCGGGATCCGGGGCACGCTCGACCAGTTCACGTTCGGCGAGCTCGTTGATCGTCGCGACCATCTCGCTGACGTGGATTCCGCTGCGACGGCCCAGAGTCGCCTGGCTGGCAGGCCCGAGCTCCTCCAGCGTCGCCAGGACGCGGTAGTGGTAGCCCCGGCCGTCGACGGCGGAGAACCCGTCGGTCACCAGGCGATGCGCGTGGTTCGCGGTCTGCGTGAGCAGCCAGCTGGGCAGCCCCTGCCACCGGACGGGCATCTCTTCGGACGAGTTCTCCATGTGACGAGTCTAACCAATCGTTGGGGACCCGAACGATTACGGTATCGTTCGGGTACCAAACGTTGACTAGCTAAATGTTTATGCACCAAATGACCACTGGGAGCCAAGACCGTGATCAAGCCCTTCCGCATCGACATCCCCCAAACCGACCTCGACGACCTCCACGACCGCCTGTCCCGCACCCGCTGGCCCAACGAGATCGCCGACGCCGGCTGGGACTACGGTTTTCCGCTGGCACGACTCAAGGAACTGGCCGAGCACTGGCGCACCGGCTACGACTGGCGCGCCCACGAAGCCGAGCTCAACGAGCTTCCTCACTTCACCACCGAAATCGACGGCCAGAACATCCATTTCGTCCACGTCCGGTCCGCGAATCCGGACGCGCTCGCACTGATCCTCACCCACGGCTGGCCCGGTTCGTTCCTGGAGTTCCTCGACGTGATCGAGCCACTGTCACGGAACTTCCACCTGGTCGTTCCGTCCATCCCCGGTTACGGTTTCTCCGGCCCGACCCACGAACGCGGCTGGGACGTCACCCGGATCGCGCGCGCCTGGGCCGAACTGATGCACAGGCTCGGCTACGAGCGCTACGGCGCACAAGGCGGCGACTTCGGCTCGGGCATCTCGATCGCGCTCGGTTCGGCGGCTCCCGGCCGCGTCGTCGGCGTGCACGTCAACTACCTGCCGACCCGGCCGGAACCCGGTGTCGAACTGTCCGGAAAGGACGAAGCCCGAGTGGACAGGGTTCGGCAGCTGATGGCGAATCGACCGCCGTACCAGGCTTTGCAGGCCGCGACCCCGCAGACCCTCGGCTACGCGCTGACCGATTCCCCGGTCGGCCAACTGGCCTGGATCGCCGAGCGTTTCGCGCAGTGGACGGATCCTCGCTCACCGGTCAGCGACGACCGGATGCTCACCGACGTCTCGCTGTACTGGCTGACCGCGACCGCGGCCTCCTCCGCGCGACTGCACCACGAGACCCCGCGCGGGACCGAGCCGTGTCCGGTCCCGCTCGGCGTCGCGGTGTTCCCGTCCGACATCACACAGTCCGTGCGATCGCTGGCCGAGCGGCTGTACGACATCCGACACTGGTCGGAGTTCGAGCGTGGCGGGCACTTCGCCGCGATGGAGGTGCCAGACCTCCTGGCCGAGGACATCCGAGTCTTCTTTCTTGGCTTGCTCGCCAAGGGTTGATCAAGCTTGTCCTGTCCTAGCGAGATTTTTCGAATTCGTTAATGATTTCAACAAACCCCTATCGTATAGGGCGTTATACAGGTGAAGGAAGGTCAGTCTCTCGCCGGGAGTTCCGCCGCCTCGACGAACTTTCGGTCTTCCGGGACGCGATGCTCGGCGTTCTCGATGTGCCGGCGCATACGTCCGACTCCCCTGGCGGAGCCGAGCATCGCGAACAACCTGAACCGCTGCCCCTCTCCCCCAATGACCGATACGCCCTCTCCAGGAACGGATTCCTTGCCTGAGCGGCGATGAGCAGGTGAATGGTTCGGTACGCGCTGAACGCCGCGGTGTCCGACGAGCAACTCAAGCCCTACCGGGAAGGACTCACCGGGGTCTCCCCACTGATGGCCGCCATCGTGGTCGGCGTCGTGTTCGTCGCCGGGCCGCTCAACACGAAGTCCACGGTCACCGCCGCCCTGGGTCCGCTGACGTTCGCCGCGACCCTCGCGTGGGCCGCCCCGGAAGGATGCTCACCACCGGCCGCCGCGTTGAACTCGGTCCGGATCTTCGTCCCAATCGTCCTCTACTACCCGTTGCCCCACCCCGCTGTTCGGCGCCTTGGTGGCCGTCGGCTTGCCATGATTCCCTGGAGCGTGATCACCGTGTACCGGATTCTGCCGGCCGCGACCCGCGTCTGCGTCGTCGCCGGCATTTTGGCGTTTCGAACGTGAAGACGTGGAAACGAATTGCCCAAGCATATATAGCGTTATACGCCAAGGTAGGCGAAAGAATCCCACGATGAGAAGGGTGAGCAGGTAGGCGTTGCCGATCAAAGCCTGTACGAGGTTCCAGTCACGCTCCGCTCCCCCGCCGCCCGGGACCACGGCGACCGTCCATCCGGTGAACACGACGGCGACCGCCAGCGCCACTTCGCGATGCCCCCCGGCGGCGAAGAAGCCGATGGCGGGCACCACCCACACCCAGTGGTGGGTCCACGAGATCGGGCTGATCAGCAGGGAGCATCCTGCCGTGACCAGCACCGCGGCCCGGTCGTCACCCGCCCGGTGAAGGCGGTGCACGAACCACATCGACAATACCGCGAAAACCACGCCGGACACCACGATCACCACCGTGGCCGTCCGTCCTTCCGGGACGGTCCGCGCGACGAATCCCTGCCACGACTGGTTTCCCACCCAGCCCTTCATCTCGGCGAAATGGTCGTTGAAGATCGCCGATGTCCAGAAGCGAACGGAGTCGGCCGGCAGGACGACCATCGCGAACACCGTCGCACCGAGAAAGGCCGCCAGTGCCCGTGCCGCGTCGGCGGTACGCCGCGCCACCAAGAGGTGGACGATGAAGATCAGCGGGACCAGTTTGACGGCCGCGACGATCCCGATCATGATTCCGCACCGGCGCGAATCACGCAGAAGCAGCAGATCCGTCACCACGGCGGCCATCAGCACGAGGTTCACCTGCCCGAGACCGATGGTCTGCCACACCGGCTGGAGCGCGAACGCGCCGAGCAACAGAAGCGGCAGGTGGGCCCGGTCCGCGAACGGCCGGAGCGCGAAGTAGAGCGACGGCGCGGCCGCCAGCGCGAGCAGACCCCAGCACAGCTGGGTGGGCAGCGCGGTCAGTGAGCTGAACAGCAGCGCGGCGAACGGTGGGTAGGTGAACGGCAGCTCAGGCGCCCAGCCGGGGAGCGCCCGCAAGGGCGAGTAGAGACTTTCTTTTCGCACCACGGCGAACCCGCCTGCCCGGTACACCGCCGAATCGACGCCGAGGGGAAGCTCCCGGATCCACCAGCCGAGCGCCACCAAGGCGCACACCATCATCGCTGCGCCGACCACGATCAGCGCCGGGTCGAGGCGTCGCCCTCGTGACCACTTCATGGGGGAACGATCTCCGGAACCACGCCAGGAGACATCGCCCCGGGGAACCGTCTTGGCGCCGCTACCCCGGTACCCGGTTTCTCGCCTGCCCCTACCCCGGTATCAGGGCGTGGTTCCCGGCACGACCAGCCCCGCCTCGTACGCGACCATGACCGCTTGCGCACGATCACGCACCCCGAGCTTGGCGAAAACTCTGCTGACATGGGATTTCGCCGTCTGTTCCGCAATGACCAGCGCTTGGGCGATCTCCGTGTTGGAGAGGCCGCGAGCGACCAGCCGGAGCACTTCCGTCTCACGCGCGGTCAGCTCGGTCACGAGGGAATGACCCGAGTGCGCCGAGGCGTGGGTGCGGGTGAACTCGCCGATCAACCGCCTGGTGATCGTCGGCGCGAACAACGCATTGCCGGCGGCCACCACCCTGACCGCGGTGACCAGGTCGTCGAGCGGGGAGTCCTTCAGCAGGAAGCCGCTGGCGCCCGCCCGCAGCCCGCCGAACACGTATTCGTCGATGTCGAAGGTGGTGAGGATCAGCACGCGCACTGCTTGCCGTTCCGCCACGACCCGCCGGGTCGCCTCGATCCCGTCGAGTTCGGGCATGCGTACGTCCATCAGCACGACGTCCGGTGCGAGTTCCGCGCACAGCGCGACGGCGGTGTTCCCGTCCGCGGCCTCCCCCAGCACCCGCATGTCGGGCTGTGCGTCGAGCACGGCGCGGAAACTCTGCCTGACCATGGTCTGGTCGTCGGCGATGACCACCGAGATCACGGTTGCGGATGCCCCTCACGATCGAGCGGAACGGTCAGCGCGACGAGGAAACCACCGTCCGGCCGCTCCCCTGTCTCAAGATCAGCCGCGAGCATAGCCGCCCGCTCCCGCATGCCCAGCAAACCGTGTCCGCTCCCGGTCCGTTCCGTCCTTCTCGGACCGTCGCCGGGGCCGTTCTCGATGAGCAGCCGGACGGACTCCGGCCCGGCGGTGAGTCCGACGGAGATCGGCGCCCCTGGAGCGTGCTGGATCGCGTTGCTGAGGGCCTCCTGCACGATCCGGAACACCGACAACGCGACCCCGACCGGGACGGTGTCGAGGTCGCCCCGCAGGTGGAGTTCGCACGCCGTGCCGGCGGCCCTCACCCCCTCCACGAGTTCGACCACCCTGCCCAGTCCCGGCTGCGGCGAAGTCGGCAGCGCGTGCTCCTCGGAGCGGAGTACGCCGAGCAGCCTGCGCAGCTCGGTCAGTCCTTCACGGGCGGTTCCGGCGAGATCGGCGAACTCCTGCCAGATCTCGGCTTCACGGCCGGCCTTGGCCGGATCGGCGAACCGGAACCGCGCCGAGTCCGCGCGCACCGCGAGTACGGACATGTGGTGCGCGACCACGTCGTGCAGCTCCCTCGCGATGCCGGCACGTTCTTCCAGGAGGGCCGCCCGGGTCTCCTGGGCGAGCCGGCGTTCCTGTTGTGCCGCGCGTTCTTCTTCGGCGAGCCTCCGCTGCCGGACCGTGTTGCCGAGGAAGAACGCGATCCCGCCCAGCAGCACGAGCAGCGCCGCGTCACGCCAATCCTTCAGGAAGGGCGTGGCGGCACCGAACGAGATCAGTCCCGCCCAGGTCAGTTCCGCCTGATCGTTGCTCTCCCCCACGAGGTAGAAGACGAGCGCCGCGGTGAGCGCGAGGCCCGGCGCCCACGGCCAGCCCCAGGAGGCGGCGATGCCGGGCAGGGTGAGCGGGGTGCTCACGACGCCGGCGATCAGCGTGCGCCATCCCCACAGCGGCGAACGCACCGCGAGCAGGCAGGGCAGCACGGTGACGAGCACGTTGAACGTCTTCGCGGGAGGCGACACCGAGACGGTCGAGAACGTGACGAAACCCGCCCAGAGTCCGCATCCGGCGATCGCCAGCGCACGCAGCCAGCGCAACCCCGCCGAACGCTCCGGCGGGGCGTCGGTTCCGGTGAATGCCGTGTAGCGCAGGGCATCCCACCACGCTCGCAGGCGTTGTCGGGTGATCATCGGAAGTCACCCTACCTTCGACTCCCGTCATGGCACTGAGTGCCAAAGAGGGCTACGACTCGTTCAAAGCGGCGTTCACCTTGGCGATGACGGCGTGCAGCGGGGTCGCCGTGGTCAAGACGGCGACCACCGTCGTTTCGGCGTCGTCCGCTGCGTCGGGTTCGGCCCTGAACGCGTCGATGACCAGCGCGAAGGCCTCCGCCGCGCTGGCCGCGATGTCGTCCTGCCCGCCACTGCGCAGCCAACGCCGGAGCACGTGGTTGTTGGCGGCCGCGATCGCCGCGGCGGCCACGGCCGCGCGCAGGCTCGCCGTCTCGTCGCCCTGCTCCGTGAACCGTGCCCCCAGGTAACGGGCGAGCACCCGCTGGTAGCGGTCGACGGTCGCGACTTCCTTGTCCCGCAACGAAGGCACCGTCCGCGTCAGGGTGAACCGCTTGAGTGAGACGTCGAGTTCCGCGGCGTAGGAGTCGAGGACCAGGCCGACGGCGGCGCAGGCCACCTCCACCGGGTCGCGATCGGGAGCCGCGGCGGCGAACGTCTCCTCCATTTCGGCCACGATCTCGTCGTGGTTGGCGAAGAGCACGTCGTCCTTGGCGTCGAAATACCGGAAGAACGTCCGGCGGCCCACCCCC
This sequence comes from Amycolatopsis sp. QT-25, assembly GCF_029369745.1. Lineage (NCBI taxonomy): Bacteria > Bacillati > Actinomycetota > Actinomycetes > Pseudonocardiales > Pseudonocardiaceae > Amycolatopsis > Amycolatopsis sp. QT-25. Next base: position 3,908,150 of record NZ_CP120210.1, on the reverse strand, counting down.
GCGGCGGCCGCGATCTCGTCCACCGTGGTGGCCTCGTAGCCCTTGGCCACGAACAGGTCCACGGCCGCGGCGGCGAGGGCGCGGCGCAACCGGCGGCGGCCCGCGGGGGTCGCCCCGGCCCTGGTCACCGGCGCCCGGCGCGGCGAATCGGTCATAGCGGGACGGTAGCAGCCACTTGCTAGTGGCACTGAGTGCCGTTACGCTGACGGTGCTCCTGGGGCCGTCGTGTCCCGTCCGCCGTCCGGAAGGCGCCGACGATGTCGCTGGACCAGCAAGTGCTTCCGATCGAGTCCCGCTCGTCAGTGGGTTCGGTGGATTCGATCCGCCCACGGGGCGACGCGTTCTACAGCCGTCTCTTCGGCTGGTCCCTGAAATGGCGTGGCACGCAGCCGTTCCTGGTGCTGGGAAGCGGGATCTGCGCGGTGACCCTGCCCAAGATCAACGGTGCCCAGGTCCTCACCCGGCTCGCCGAGACCGGCTGCGAGGGTCCCGCCATCGCGGTGCTGACCCAGCAGGGCCCGCGCGTGGCCATCCTCGCCGAGTCCGACGGGCTGATCCCGCCTCGGATCTCCCTGCCACCACACGTCGAAGTGCTCGCCTGGGGCGCACTGCTTCCCTTGCCGGTCGACTCCGGACGCGCCGAAGCCCACGCGGAATGGCTCTCGGCACCGGACCCCCGGCAGCGCTGGCTTCCGAGCCTGGACGCCGTCCTCGCGGGCGTCCGGCCCCGGTAGCGCTCGCGGTCGCCTGGGCCGGGAGGAGCAACGGCTCCACCGTCCGAATCGGACAGGATGCTTCGGTCGATCTTGTGTTCGGCCGTCGTACCCGAGATGCGCGGCAGGAAAGCGGCGTCCGAGACGGCGGTGGAACCCGCTTCCTGAAACATCCGCCATGACTCGTCCACAGTGGACCAGCCGTGGCCGCCAGGCGAAAAGGCGAAAGTCCGTACAGGCTCGTCCTGGTCCAGTAGGGTCTCCAGGAAATCGCCACGAGGCGAAGAAAACCTGACTGGGGAGTCATAGTGAAGAAGATCGGAGCGGCCGCGCTCGTGGCCGGAACCGTACTGGGCACCGCGATCGCGGGAGCCGGTGCGGCCCACGCGGCCGGCGGTGCGGGGCCGAAGGAGTGTTACACGACTACAAGCTGCTCGCTCGCGTCGGGCTTCTTCCCCGGCGGGACCATTCACGTGGATCTCGACGCCAGCGCGGCACCCGGCTCGCCCGACCACTGGTTCAAGTGGACGATCGGCAAGTGCTCGGGTGGTGGTTACATCCACGCCCCGGCGAAGACGCAATCCTGTGTGCTGCCTGCCAGCTACTACACCCTGACCGTCGGTCCCCTGCAGTACCCGGTGAACTGGCGGATCGGCATTCGCTGGGACCACTGAGTCCTCGCTGTCTCACAGCCCCTTCCCTCGGCACAGCCGAGGGAAGGGGCCACCACCGCTACGTTTCGACGCCTCGCTGCCCGAGCAGCAGGCCGCCGACGCTCGCCGCTCCGGCACTGCCCAGCGCGATCCCCCAGCCGACCGGCCCGAGCGGCGTGCAGCCGAAGAACTGGCTGACCCCGGGGGTCTGGACCAGTATCGCCAGCAGCACGGCGGAGCCCAGCCCCGCGGCGAGCACGGTGCCGTCCCGGCCACCGACGGCCAGCGTCTGCCCGAGTTGGGTACCGATCAGGGAGACGAGCGCGATCGTGCTGGCCCGCCGTTGCCTGCCGGTCAGCCTCGCCAAGGTCCACGCGACGGAAGCCCCGAGGGTCGTGGTCACCGCACGTGTGGTGATGTCGCGCCGGAGGGCGTTTCCGAGTGACGCGCTGGGTCCCTCGCGCAGCAGTTCCGGCACGGTCTCGCTGTCCGGCCTGCTCAACGCGATCGCCAGAGCGGGCGCCAGGTCGGTGAGCAGGTTCATCAGCAGCAACTGGCGAGCGGTGAGCGGGGAGCGCCCGGTGACGACCGAGCCGAGCACGGTGAAGGCGATCTCCCCCAGGTTTCCGCCGAGCAGGATGCCGAGCGCCTCGCGGACCGACGCCCACATCGCCCGGCCTTCCACCAGCGCGGCGACGATCGTCTCCAGCCGGTCGTCGGTCACCACGAGGTCCGCGGCCGCCCTCGCCGCGGCCGTGCCCCGCTGTCCGAGCGCGATCCCGACGTCGGCGAGCCGGATGGCGGGCGCGTCGTTCGCGCCGTCGCCGGTCATCGCGACGACCCGGCCACCACGCTGGTACGCCTGGATGATCCGGACCTTCTGCGCCGGGCTGCACCGGGCGATCACGTCGACGTCGGCGAGTTCCCGATCGAGTTCCTCGTCGGCGAGTTCGTCGATCCGCGCGCCGGTGAGCACCTTGGTGTCGCCGTTGCGGCCGGTGATCTCCTCGGAGACGGCCTCGCCGGTGGCCGGATGATCGCCGGTGATCATCACCGTGCGAACTCCGGCCTCGCGCAACCGTTCGGCCGCCGGTGCGGCACTGTCCCGCACCGGATCCGCCAAGGCGACGAAGCCGAGCAGCCGGAGACCGTCGACGTCGTCTTCGGAAAAGTCCTTTGCGGACAAGGTCTTCTCGGCGACGGCGAGTACGCGGTGCCCGGCGGCGGCCAGGAGGCCCACCCGCTTCTCCAGCCGATCCCGCCCGTCGGAACTCATCGGCCGGTCACCGTGCTGGGTGCACCGGGGAAGGACGGTCTCCGGCGCGCCCTTGACGCACATCAGGTACCGGTCGCCGAACTTCCCGTTTGTCGCGTGGAATCCCCGTGACGGCTCGAACGGGATCGCATCGGTCTTCTCCCAGTCGCCGGCGTCGACGCCCGCGATGATGCCGCCCTCGAGAACGGCTTGATCCGTGTGATGCGGGAGTTCCTCGGGGTTCTCCGCCCGAGGTGTCGCGCGGACGGCCGCGGCCAGCACCGCCTGGTGGCTCTTCCTCAGTCGCCTCACCGCGGCGGCGGTCCTGCCGTCGTCGATCTGGCTGACGCTGAGCTTGCCTTCGGTGAGCGTGCCGGTCTTGTCGAAACAGAGGACGTCGACCCGCCCGAGGGCTTCGATGGTGCGCGGATTGCGGACGAGCGCGCCATGTTCGGCGAGTCTGCGGGCGGCCGCCAGCTGTGCCGCGTTCACCAGGAACGGCAGGCCTTCCGGTACCGACGCGACCGCGAGGTTCACCGCCGCCCCGACACTTTGCCGCAGCGGCACACCGCGGACCAGTCCGGCGCCCGCGACGGCGACCGCCGAGCCGACCGCGACCGGCAAGGCCTGCTTGGTGAGCGAGGCGAGCCGGGCTTCGACCCCGGTCTCGGGGGCGGCGCCGCGTGCGGCGGCCAATCCCCGCCCGACCTCGGTGTCGTCTCCGGTCGCGACGACGACGGCGGACACCTTGCCCGCGGCGACCGTGGTGCCTTCGTACAGCATCGACGCCCGCTCGGCGATTTCCGCGGCAACGACCGGCGCCGGAGTCTTCGACACCGGCAGCGACTCCCCGGTCAGCGAGGACTCGTCGAGTTCCGCGCCGGTCGCTTCGAGCACCCGGCAGTCCGCGGGCACGACGTCACCGGACCGCAGCGACACCACGTCACCCCGCACCAGCGCGTCGGCGACGATCTGCCGCTCGGCACCGTCGCGCACGACGGTGGTCACCGTCGCGGACCGTTCGAAGAGCCCGGCCAGCGCGCGATCGGTGTGCACCTGCTGCACGCTGCCGATCAACGCGGACACCCCGACGATCCCGGCGACCAGCGCGGCGTCGACCGGAGAGCCCACCGCGGCCGAAACCGCCGCCCCACCGGCCAAGACCGGCGTCAGCGGATTGGCGAGCTCGGCCATGAACGCCTTCGCGATGCTCGTGCCGGCGGTGCCTTCGCCGCCCGCACGATCGGCGGGCGCCCGCCGCCGGGCCTCACGTTCGTCCAGACCACGCGGACCCGAGCCGAGCCGGCCGAGTACGAGGTCCGCCGGCATCAAATGCCACGGCGGCGCGACGCGGCCCGAGGAAGGAGCCTTCCGCTCGCCGGTGAGCGTGCGAGCACGCCAGATCCCGTCACTGAAGGCCATGAACGCCCCGGCGTTCACCGCGCGAAGGGCACTCGCCGCAGGCCTGCGGCGGGCGCTGAGCGCGGTCACGCCTCCGATTCCGCCGGCCGCGGTCGCGATCATGGTCGAGTCGCGGACGACCGCCTTGGCGGCGGTGATCGCCTCGACGAGCAGGACGGCCGTGCCGACGTCCCGGCCGATCAGCACATGTGCGCCCCACGGCGGAGGAGTTCCGTCCTCGTGCACCCCGACTCCGCAGTCGGACGCCCCCAGCGCCCGGCGGTCATCGGAGACCAGCATGACCACGCCACCGCACGCCTGGAGTTCGCGGACGGCGTCGAGTACCACGCCGTCGTCGGTCTGGACCACCCGCACCCCGGCGGACGCGGCCGCGGCCGCCAACGCGTCCACGTCGGGCGAGAGCTCCTGCGTGACGGCGAGCAGCCCCGCCGGCCGCCCGTCACGGACCAGGCCCAGCACCAGCTGGGCGCCCTGGTCCAGCATTCGCTGCCGTTCGGGGAATCGCTCGCCGGCGGTGACGTCCAGCTCGTCGACCGGGCCGAGTGTCCATTCGCCGTCCCGCCGGATCACCTCGGGCTTTTCCGGGTCGAACAGGGCGAAAGCGGCGGCCGTCAGGTCCACCGGGTCACCACCGGGCAACGGGACCAGATCGCTGAGTACGTTTGCCCCCGCGCCGAGCGCCGTGGTGTCGATGACGATCGTGTCGAGCAGGTCGAGCCGGCGCAGCACGGACCGGTCCATCACCAGCGCTCCTCGCCTGGCCAGGACCTGGCCCAGCTGGGCGGAAAAAGCGGCCGCGCCGTTGGCGGGAGCCTTGGGCAACGCGGCGATCCCGACCGCGGCGGCACGCCTCGGTCCGACGAACGGCAGGGTCACCGCGGCGGCCGCGGTCCCGGCGGCGATGGACCGGCGCGCGTGCCGGTCGGCGGCACTTTCCGGGAGCGGCCACGGTCGTTCGCTCTCCACCGATTCGGCGCCGGCGTGCTCGCGCTGCCCGACCAGCTTGGACTCGGCCGCACACCAGGCTCGCTGATGCGCCTTGGCCTCCCGCCATTGGGTGCTCCGGACCATGATGTCCAGAACCGTTCCTTCGCTGCGGGCCGCGAGACCATGGACCAGCGCCGCTCCGATGGAGGTGGCCGAATCCGCCCGCTCCCGTCCGCGCAGCTTCCGGTCCGCCACGGCACGCAACCGCGGGTGCAGGTCGACGAAGGACGCCAGCGCCGCGACCTCCGTCGGCAACGGCGCCCACGGCATGATCTTCGTGGCCACCGACAGCATCAGCCCGGCGGCGTCGGCGGCGAGCGTGGACGGCAGCCGGGTCGCCGTGGTGCCGTCCGCCGGATGGTGGAGTTCGTCCTCCTCGACGCGTTCGGCGTCGGAAGCAGGCTCGGCCTCGGCTCGCTCGACCGCGCGGATCAGGTCCAGGCGCCGCGGCTCCGGATCTCCGACCGCGACGACCACGCGCGACGTCGGCGCGTTCACCTGCGCCCATCGCACGCCGGGGAGCTCCGCCAAGGCTCGTTCCACCCGCCGGGCGACGCGGGCGCCGTCCGGCCCTTTCACACCGTGTGTCTCGATGTAGAGCCTGCCGGGACACGACCAGACCGCCCGCCGCGGTCCGCGCCCCGGGATGCCTTCCAGCGGAACAAGCGCCAGCCCGGCCAGCCCCCGGGCGACCCGCCCCAGCGTCCGTGACGGTTTGGGGAAGGCGACACCCAGCACGTCCACGGTCTCCAGGTCCGTCCGCCGCATGCGGCATCTCCTCACGCTCGGTGTCTTGTCGATCTCACCGAGTACCCGAGCCCCGGAACGTCGAACCCCCGTACCACCTCAAGAGGTGACGGAGTCGATCAACCGGTTGTACCGGAGCCTCAGCGCGCGTTCGATGGCACAGAAGACTCCCGCCACGCTGAGCGTGATCTTCGCCCATTGCGGCGGCCGGACCGGTGAGGTGAACGTCCCGACGTGTCCGGCGACGACGGGGATCTTCGTGACGGCCTCCGCGCCCTGGAGCAGGCCGACGACGAGCGCGATCAGCAGGACCACGAGCGAGATCGCGCCGATCGCGGCACTGGTGCGGGGGAACCGCCGCCCGAACCGCGCCCGCAGTCCTTCCTGCGAACGAGGATGAGGACGCAGTGCCCGCTCGACGCCGTGGTCGGGGACGAAGTGCATGCGCTTCAGGCCGACCGCGCTGGTGGCGACTTCGACGACGCCTCCCGGCACGGGGAACGCCGCCGGAAGGTTGGACCGGAAGAGCTGGACGCCGTCCCGGTACAGCGCGGCGGGACTTCTTCCGGCCGCGTCTTCGTGCTGCTTCCGGGTCTTGGCGTCGGCGAGGTACCGGACGTCGACCGCGTAGACGTGTGTTTCGAGCTCGAGGAAGAACAGCGAACGGGAGAAGAGCTGCCATCGGCGGTAGTCGACCAGCGCGGAGCCGTCCCCGGCCCGGACCCTGGACAGCCGCCACCGTCGCTTGAGTTCCTTGACCATGATCAGGGCGTCCCTTCCGGTGGAGTGAGGTCGAGGAGCGCGTTCACGCGCTGCAGGACGTCCAGCTGGGCCGGGTTGTACAGATCCGCCACTCCGTGGAGAACGACCGGCTTGGTGAGGGCTTCCCACGTCTTCGCGTCCAGCAGGCCGGGCCGGGCTTCGTACTGACTGCGGGCCAGTGGCGCGAGGTCCTCGGCAACACGCTGCCGCGTCGCGTCGTCGGCGTCCGGGGGAAGCGCGTCGAACTCCGTCTGCACGGCGGGCCGGGACGTCGGTTGCAGCTCGTGCAGCGAAGCCATCGTCGCCGGATCCAGCACGGTCGAAAAGATCATCATCAACGCCCGTTCCTCCTCCGGCATGCCCTCGACGTTCCCGTCGAAGCCCGGTGGCAGGTCCACCAGGTTGCGGCGGCGCAGGATCAACGCCAGCTCGTCGCGCATCCGCTGCTGCCGTTCGATGCTCGCCCGCAATTCCTCGTCCAGCGCGCGCAGTGTCTGCTCCGTGCGCTCGTCCGAGCCCGCCATCGCCGGGATCTCGGCCAACGGCACACCGAGGTCCACCAGCCGCCGGATCCGCAGCAACCGGACCAAATGCTCGACGCGGTACCGCTTGTAGCCGTTGTGCGCTCGTTCGGGCTCGTCGAGCAGCCCGATCCGGTGGTAGTAACGGACGGTCTTCACCGTCGTACCGGCCAGTTCCGCCAGCTCCCGTGTGCTCCAGGACATCCCCCGCATTGGACACCGTGCCCCAGGGGCACGGTCAAGCGGCTTGACCATGCCCCGAGGGCACGGTCTCGAATACGCCCGTCGGTGATCACTTCGAGATCGGGGAAAGATGTCGAGACGGAAACGAATTGGGGCACTGGCCGTGCTCCTCGGCCTCACGGTGCCGCTGTTCGCGGCGCCGGCCGGGGCGGCCGAGCCGGGGAAGACGCTGACGTGGGGCGCGTGTCCGGAGGACGTGGTGGTGCCCGCGGGCATCGTGCTGCAGTGCGCCACCGTGCCGGTGCCGCTGGACTACCGGACGCCGGAGGGCGCGCGGATCGACGTCGTGATCTCCCGGCTGGCCGGCACGAAACCGGCGGCGCGGCGAGGTGTGCTCATGCTGAACCCGGGTGGTCCGGGTGGGTCGGGACTGTCGTTCCCCGCGGATCTCGCCTCGCACGGCATGCCCGCGAGTGTCCTGGACCGCTACGACGTGATCGGCATGGACACCAGAGGCATCGGGCACTGCGCTCCGGTGAGCTGCGGATTCACGGCCGAGCAGGAGTACCTGGGCAACATCCCGCCGTACGCGGTGGACGAAGCGGCGGTCGTCGAGCAGGCGAAGATCGCCGAAGGGGTGGCCACCCAGTGTGCCGCGAACGACAAGGACGGCAGGCTGCGGCACATCACGACGGCGAACATGGCGAGGGATCTCGACCGGATCCGGGTCGCGCTCGGTGAAGAGAAGACCAGCTTCCTGGGGTATTCGTACGGCTCCGCGCTCGGTGCGGCGTACGCCTCGATGTTCCCCGAGAAGTCCGACCGGATCGTGCTCGACAGCAACGTCGGCGACACCCACCTCGATCGCGAGGGGCTGCGCAGGTTCGGGCTGGGCGCCGAGGAGACCTTCCCGGACTTCGCGAAGTGGGTGGCGGCACGGCACGAGTCCTACGGTCTCGGCCGTACAGCCGCCGAGATGCGCAGAACGTACTTCGCGCTGGCGGAGAAACTGGACAAGACGCCGGTGAACGGCCTCGACGGGCGGTTGTTCCGGCTGGCCACGTTCGCGGGTCTCTACGGGAAGACGAGGTACGGACAGACGGCGCAGTGGTGGCAGTCGGTCCGTGACGGCGACAAGGCGACGGCGGGACGCGTCGCCGCCGAGGCGAAGCGCTTGTCCCCCGCGGCCGCGCCGTCGCCGACGGACAACCCGTGGTCGGTGTTCCTCGCGGTGACGTGCAACGACGTCGCTTGGCCTTCGAACGTGCGCACCTATCAACGAGGTGTGGCCGAAGACCGTGAGCGGTACCCCCTCTACGGCGCCGCCGGAGCCAACATCACGCCGTGCGCGTTCTGGCCCTACGCACCGGCCGAGCCCCCGGTGGCGGTCACGGACAAGGGGCCGGAGAACGTGCTGGTCGTGCAGAACCGGCGGGACCCGGCGACACCGCTGCGGGGCGGGCAGCTGATCGACGAGAAGTTCGGTGCCCGTTCGCGGCTGGTGACCGTGGACGCCAGTGGCCACGGCGTGTACGTCCTGGGCGACAACGCCTGCGCGCTGAACACCACGACGAACTTCCTGATGTCGGGAAAGCTGCCGAGGCGCGACGTGTACTGCTCGTGATCTGTCGGCGGGAGGGCACAGGCGCGGTCTTGGGCCCTCCCGCCTGAGCGACCGGCCGCTGAGGCACCACGATGACCGGCGGCTACCGGCTCAGCGCGGCCGAAGAAGACGCGGGCACGCCGACACCGACTACCGTGACAGGCAGGCTGGCGGCGGTAACCCGATGAGGCCCGCGCCGGTGGACTCACGGTGACCGTCGACCTGTACGGGAACCGATCGGGCTCCACTTCGATCACGGCGCGCTCTCACCGGGGAGACGACCGCGGTGGCGCTCGACACCGGTGAGTCCGTTGTGGACGACATCACCGACGCCTTCGCCTTGCCCGCCTCGCGTTCCCGGTCACGAGACGTCTTCGATCAGGGTGCCGAGTCGCTCGGCGAGCCGACCGGCGTCGGCCGGGGTGACCATCACCCACGGCTCACCGCCGACGTTCTCATGGGTGACGACGTAGCGGCCCGCTTCGGTGTCGAACCAGCTCAGTACCGGGCTCCGGCCGCGGCTGCCGTTGGCCGCGAGCTGCCCTGCGCCGTACCGGGCGGCGGTCACCATGGTCGCCAGCGGCCGCACGCTCCGCCCGGTGATCCCGGCTTCGGCCAGCGCGCGTTCGAACCCGTCGTAACCCGCTTTCGCGAAGCCGTCCATTGCCGCGGAAAAGGCGGCTCGTGGCAGGCGGATCTGTTCGCCAGGGCCCGGCACGCCGTCGCCGAGCATCCGGCCGACGGTGGGCACCAGCTCGATCGCGCGCATCGGTTCCAGGACCAGGTCCTTGTCATCGAGCACCGCCAGCACGCCGTGGACACCGCGGACGGCGGCGAGCATCCGCCACGGTTGTTCGCCGAGCACCAGCGCGTCCACCGACAGGGCCGGTGAGCCCAGCAGAACGAACAGGTCCTCGAGTGCGGGATCGAGGTCGTCACCGCTGGTGAAACCGGCCTCGGCCAACCCCGTGAAGACGCGTTCGCCCAGGTCTGCCCGTTCCTCCATGGTCTCGCCGTGCGAAGCCACATCGAGCGGATACGGCAGGTCACCGTTTCCGAGATCCGCCCACAGCAGATCGAATTCCAGATGTGACAAGACGATGCCCGCCGAACTACCCGAACGCCGTGCCATGGCCCCCCTCCCTTGGTGCCGCTGTGCAGGCGGGCACGATATCGATCGAACGACGACAATGACACCGCAATCCCGACGAATCCGCGAACGGTGCCCATGACCGAACCCGAAGTCGCGACCGGACAGCTCGTCGTCCGTGCTTCCGGTGCCGCGGCCGTGCGCGCGGCCATTCTCGGCGACCACCGGGCGGACCCGGACGGCATCCAGCTTCTCCTGCGATGCACGATCCCGCGCGCGGTCGCCGAGGACGGCGCGAAACTCGGGTTCGCGGGCTGTGTCCTGCACGTCGTGCCGGTCGGCGGGTACGACACCGAGGCACCGGGCCGGCACGGAGTCGTGATGCTGACCCTTCCGGCGGCGGAACTGTCGTTGTCCTTCACCGAATTGCGACCGCTGATGTTCCGCCCGGTGGACGTCGAGGCGCCGCTGCGCGCGCTGGTTTCCAGCGCGATCGCCCACGTCCTCGCCGTCGGCCCGGCGCTCGATCCGCACGGCCTCGCCCACCACCTGCGCGGACTCGCGGAGCTGGTGCTGCGCAGTGTGCTGCGGGCCGAGCTCGACCGTGCCGACGCGCTCGCGACCCGCCGTCGCGAGGCGGTGCGGTACATGCGCGGTCATCTCGCCGACCCGGCGCTGGGCGCCGAGCAGGTGGCCGGGGCCCTCTACATCTCTCGACGACGGTTGTATCAGCTGTTCGACGACGGGCAGGGCATCTCCGAACGGATCAAGGGGCTGCGGGTCGAGCGGGCGAAGACCTTGCTGGCGGATCCGGCGAAAGCCGGGCGGGGCATCGCCGAAATCGCCAAAGACTGCGGATTCACCAGTGCGGCCCACTTCTCGCGCACCTTCCGGAAGGCGGTCGGGCAGACACCTCGCGAGTTCAGGGAACGCACGCTGGCTCACTGAGATCCACCCCCGCGACGAGCGCGCCCGCGAGCGCGGCGACGTCCAGCCAGCCACGGCCGCCGGGTGAGTGCAAGGTGAACACCACCACCCGCGGGCGCCCCGGATCGAGCACGACCGCCTGGAGCTGTGCTCCGGCGGCGGGCCCGTCCACGGCGATCCGCTCGACGATCACCACCGGATAACCGCGGGCGGTCGTCGCCGTGCTGACCTCGCGGATCCCCGGTGTGGTGTCGGCGGCGAACCAGCTCAGCCCGGCGGCGGCCTCGACACTCAGCGGCCGCTCGACCGGGACCGACCCGGCGATCAACAAGGCCGGGTCGGCGTCGCGATGTTCGGCGACCGCCAGCAGGCCCGCACGATGCTCGTGGGCGCGTTCGGCCGCCTGGATGGCGGCGGCTTCCAGCCCGAAATCGCGTTCGGCGTCGGGGCCACGAAGCCGGATCAGCAAGGTGCGCAGTTCGGCGACGGTCCGTTCGACCGACGCGAGGGAGACCGGGGTGATCCCTGGGACGGCGGTGAGTTTCACCGCCCACCCGGTGCCACGGCCGAGGCGAAGGCGCCCACGGCACCGGTGGGCGGAGTGACGGCGGAACCGGGAGCACGGGCCAGCGATGCCGCCAGTTCCCTGCCCAGCGCGGAAAACCGGGCCATGCCGCCGGAGATCTCGGCGAACACCGACGCGCCGTCCGGCGCCTCGCCCAAGGTCGTGCCTGGCTCGCCGAGCGCTCTCAGCCGCTCTTCGATCCGGGCCGCCTCGGCGCGATGAGCCGCTTCCAAGGCACGGGCCTGCTCCAGGATCCGGTCGAACTCACGCTGCAGGGCCTCGTGGCGCGCCTTCGCCGCCGCGAGCTCGGCTTGTGCCGTGGCCGCTGCCGCGCCGGTGGCGAACTGGACGGCCGTCTCCGTGACCTCGACGGCGTCCGCGGCGTCGGTGAGCGCGCGCCGCAGGACCGTCGCGCGCCGGTCGAGCTGCTCGGCTCGCCGTACTCCGGCCACCACGGTGCCGGCCCATTCCGTGAGGATGGCGGCCGACGCGCGCAACACGGCGGGCGCGGGTTCGAGCGCCGTCCTCGCCGCGGCGGCGCGGGCGGCGACGCTTCCGGCGGCGTCTCCCTCCCACTCGCGCGGCACGTCGATCCGCGCCGCGGCCACCGCGTCGAGGTGCGCGGCCGCGTCCGTGCATTTGCGGGCGGCGACCGCCACGGCGTCCGCGTCGCCCGGCACCGGGTCGAAACCGAGGCCTCCGAACCCGTGCGTCATGTGCCTCCGGCCGCGCGGCGCAGTGTCCGGGCGGCGGCGTCATCCGTGTCCTCGTAGGCCCTCGCCGCCGTTCGGATCCCGGACGCGGCGCGGGCGATCTCGGTGTGCGCGGCACCGATCGAGTCCGCCCACGACCGGATCAGCCCGTCGAGTGCCGACGCGATCCCGGGCGGTCCCAGCTCGTCCACGGCGAGGCAGTCGGTCAGCCGGACGGCGGTCCTCAGCTCCTCCGCCACGTCCTCCACCCGACGCGCGAGGTCGCGCATCAGCTCCGGTTCGGCGCGGTAACCGTTCATTCGCCGAACACCGGCGGATAGGCGGGCGGAAGATCGTCGAGCAGGTCGTAACCGCTGCCGTAGCGGTCGCGGTGCTCCGTGTCCTCTTCCCGCTGCATACCGGTCATCGGCGGGTACATGCCGAAACCGGCGCCCCCGGCGCCGGCCCGGGCGGCCGTGGTGCCCTGTCCGGAACCGCCGGCCGGGCCCGTCCCGCCGAACCCGCTCCCGGCCCCGCCGACGAGACCGCGGCCGTGCTTGGCGGCGTCCTCGGCGGAGAGACCGGGCAGAGCCGTGCCGGGTCCGTACCCCGCGCCCTGCCCCGGTCCGGCGGCACCGGTCGGACCGCCTCCCGGCCAATCCCCGACGCCTGCCGAAGCCGCATAGGTGCCTTCTTCGATAGGGCTCACCGTTTCCGGACCGTGGACGACCGGTGGCGGCACCACCGGCGAGGTCGGCCGAGATGGTGGCGGTTCGGCGCGCGGGCGGTCTCGTGGCGGTGGGCCGGGGGGCGGAGTGACCGGAAGCGGCAGCGGCACCGGGTGGTTCGGGAGATCGGCCGCCTTCGGCGCGGTCTCGAATCCCCGCGGCAGCTGATGCCGGATGCCGTGGCTGGCCTCTTCGTACTGGCTCATGACCCGCACAGCCTCGGCCTTGGCTCGATCAGCCTCCTGCTTGGACGGGAGCTTGTCGTCGAGCAGGTCGTCCAGCATGTAGGCGCCATTGGGACCGTCGAGCGCCTTCACGGCGTAACCGTCACGGAACCAGCGCTCAGCGTGGTAGTGCACCGGCTCCGGCATCTTGCGGCCGGCTTCGACGATTGCCGCGGTGTAGGCCTCCAGCCCCTCGCCGATCTGCCAGGAGGTCCGGGCGGCCTCGCTGGCCCAGGTGGTGAGGCGGTGCACGGACTCCGCGGCCTGCGCCGCCGATGGCCCGCGCCAGGACAGCAACAGCTTCTGCACGCTCGTGCGGACCGCGGCGGTTTCCGCGTCGACGTTCTCGGCCAGCCGGTTCCACCGCCTGGTCTGCTCGTCCAGCTTCCGCGGCTCCGCCGATTTGATCATGTCCCACAGCTGGCGGTGTTCGTAGCACTCCCAGTTGATCTTCCCGAACGCTCCTTCTCGCAGGTTCGCCTTGCGCCTCTGGACCAGCTTTTGCCGTTTGGCCAGTGCCCGGCGGCTCGGCGGATGTTTCTCGGAGTGGTACTCACCGCTCATCGGTCCCCCTCGCAACGACATCGACAGCGGATGCGGCGGCTTCGTCGGTGCGAGCGTGCCGCTCGGCGACCATGCCGATCGCGGTGCGCAACGCGTCGAGTTCGGCCAAATACGACTCGAGCGCGAGCTGGACGCCGCCTTCCCCCGCACCCCCGCGGCGGGCGAACGAACGCCGCATCGGCACCGACACCGGCCCTTTGCCGTCGGCCGGCGGCAAGCCCAGTTCCCTGGCCTCCGCCAGGCAGTTTCGCAGCTCGGCGAAGTGTTCGCCCAGCAACCTCTGCGTATCCGCGATCTCCCGGTAGTCCAGCTCGATGCGGTCTCCGCCGTCGGCCACGATCGCCGCCGCGCCCTCACCGGACGGCTCCTCGACCTCCGCCGCGTCGCCGACGCGCCCGGGTGGCCGCCGCTGTTCACGCAGCTCCTCACGGAGCCGCTCGGCCTCCGCCTTGCCGTGGACCTTGACCATGTCGTGCGCTCCCTCTCGTCACGGACCGGGTCATCCTCGCCGGTCCGGCGCGGCAAGACCAGTCCCCGATACACACCGGGACACGAACCCTGCACGGCCGGTCAAGCGGCCGATCGGAACAGGGTGCCCGTGGCCGTTCAGCCGCGCGGGCCGGCCGCTTCGACGCTGGATTGGATGGCGCAGACCAGCATGTGCACGAGTTGCTCAACGCTGACCTGCCACGTGTCCTTCGACAGATGCCCGGTGAGTTCCATTCCCGCGATGCCGTGCGCGCTGGACATCAGCAGGGCGCCGTATCGGTGCGCGCCGGACTCACCGACTACTTCGGCGACGAGGGTGAGGAAGGCCTTCTCGAGACGGCTCGCGGCCTCGATGGCGGCCGAAGTGCCCGCTGGAGTGCTGAACATCAGCGCATACCGGTGCGGCTGCCGGCGGGCGACCTCGATAAGCGTCGGAATGGCTCGCTCGGCCGGTCGCGCCCCTCTCACTGCTGCTCGCACGGCCGGAGCGCGAACGGGCTGCGGCGACGATGCTCGACGCGCGCCGTCTGGTCTCCGTAATCTTCGGGACTTCTTACGAGAACGTTCCGCTGCTGGTGCAGCAGCTCCCTGACAACGCGGTGAACAACGCCAGGACCGGGCTCCGGCGCTGGGTCATCCGATCGAACCACTACTCGTCGAACCCCCAGGAGCTGGTCGACTGGGTCTGGTGGAACTTCACCATGACGGGTCGATCGCGGTGACAATCGGGCTGTCCGAGTTCACGCGCGGTGTCGAGATGGCCCGAGGTACCCGCGACGACGCCTTATTCGTCCCGTACCGGCTCGCCGACGCCGTAATCGCGGAAGCGGTCGCGTTGGCCGCGGCCTCGGCGGTGTCGGGACGATCCTGGCCCGCGCCGCGCTACTGCGAGACAAGCAGACCAGTCTTCCGCTAGGGCGTGTTTCAATGGCGTAGCCATTCGTTGATGGCTGCGATGTGGATGGTTGCTTCGTAGCGGACGGCGAGTTTGTCGAATCGTGTGGCCACGCTTCGGTTGCGTTTGAGCCGGTTGATGCCGCACTCGACCGCATGCCGCTGCTTGTGGATCTGTGGGTCGAACACTGGTGGCCGGCCACCAGCCCGGCCGCGGTTGCGGCGATGCCGGACCTGGTCAGAGGGTTGCGGGATCGTGCACGCGATCCCGCGCCGCCGCAGATAGGCCCGGTTCGCGCGGGAACTGTAGGCCTTGTCCGCCAGGACACGATCCGGCCGGGTCCGGGCTCGCCCACCATCAGCACGCGCGACCCGGACCCTGGCCAGCACCGCCTCGAACTGCGGCGAATCACCACATTGACCGGCGGTCACCGGCAACGACAACGGTTTCTGGTTTTGCTCGGTGGCCAGATGCGGCTTGGTCGTCCAGCCTCCCCGCGACCGGCCCAACGCGTGGTCGGCGGGTTCGGGCTCGCCGATACCACCTGGCGGTTCTTTCTGCAGTTCGCTGTCGATGCGGGCTCCTGCTGCGTGCTGGTGCGCCCGGTTGATCGTGGAATCCACGCTCACCTCCCGGGTGATCAGCCCGGCGGCGTCGGCCCGGGTCTGCAGCGCCGCCAAGATCAGCGCCCGCACACCAGCACGCTGCCAGCGCCGGAAAAGGCCATAGACGGTTTGCCGGCAGCCATACATCGGTGGGACGTCACGCCACGGGGAACCGACACGAACCCGCCAGCGGATACCGTCCAAGAGCTGGCGTTTAGTCCACAAGGGTGGGCGGCCGGGTTTCTTACCGACGGGCAGCAGCGGCTCCAGGATCGCCCACTGCGCGTCGGTCAGGTCGGCTCGCCCCGTCGCCGCTAGGCTGGACACGAGGTCTCCGGTGTTCTGGATCAGCTTGGTCGTTGATCGGTCTACCGGAGACCTCGTCTATGCGATCTATGACACGCCATGCTGACAACGCAACTCAAGAACATCCCTGGTCAGCACATCGAAAACAGGCCCCAGTCGCGGTCGACAACCGGCTCGGCGGCGGATACGCGCTCTCCCGCACCTATCACCAAGCGCAGGGCTCACGGGCAGTGCGCCAGCTGATCCCGGTGGAAGCAACGTTCTCCGCCGAAGACGACGCCGCCGCATTTCGTGGCGCGGCTCGCCGGCTCGCCGACGATCTCGATCAGCAATTCGGAGTCGCGGTCTCCACCATCCCGGCCTGACCCGGCTGCGCGGGTCGCGGTCACGTGCAGCTGCCGGCCATCGACTCCCGCGCGTGGATCGCGCGGCGAAGCTCGCGCTCACAACCCTGCGGTCGTTCCACATGTGCCTTCTGCTGCCTCATCCGGGGTTGAGCAGCAGCGGTACAGCCGTTAGCGCTAAGCCAAGAACCGAAGGTCAGGGACTGGCCGCTTCGTTTCGTGCATCAGGGGCTGCCGGGCAGCCAGTTCGATGCTGTTGGTCTGCTCGTGGTCGCGAAGCATCTGCAGAACCGTGGCCGGGGAAGGACTCTGGCCCTTCTTCTTGCCCGTGGTGATCACAAGCTGAGCGGCGATGTCACGCAGGCTGTGGTTCTGCTCGCGTAGGTGCAGGGCCATCGACAGCATGGCGTCGTCGGTGACGGCGGCGCCGCCAATGCCTTGCCACGTGCTCGGGCGGACTCCTGGCCTTCCAGGATTCGGTCACGGATGTACTCGCGTTCCATGCCGGACAAGGCGGCCAGCACGGTGAACACGATCCCGGACGGGTCGTGCTGTCCTTGGAGCTCGCCGGTCAAGAACTCCAGGCCGAGGTCCGAGATCTTCAGTTGCTCGGCCAGCGCGGCCAGTTCCAGGCCGCGGCTCAGGCGCTTGTGCTCGTGGACAACGAGAGTGACCGCGACGCCGGAGGTGCGCAACTCTCGTGCCAAGGCCATGACCTTGTCCAGTTCGGGCCGGGTGGCGGCGTGGGTAGAGATCTTCTCGGAGAAAATTCGGGTGATGCCCGCGGCCTTCACCTTGCCCTTGCGCGGCCCCGGCAGGGCGACCCGGCCGGGGCCGCACAAGACAACATCGGGCAGTCGTTGCCTTCTACGGCCAGGAAGTCGTCGTCGCTCACCCGAGATGGTTTCATACGTCTAACCGAATGAACCGACCTATGAAACGCGGTTAGCTCTGGATGCAGCCGTGTGGCCGCCGTGTTTCATAGGTGACCACCTATGAAACACTCGCCGGTAGCCGGTGTCGGTCACCGATCAGTTCACCAGGGGTAGGTGCCGCCGTTTTCGTTGAGGAACACGCCGGTCGTGTTGTGGTCAGGGATGGTTGCCTGGTGGGCGATGTGTGCGCCGCCTTCGTGCGCGGTGAGGTGGCCGCTGTGGTTGTTCAGGTCGGTCGCACAGTAACCAGGCGACAGGGCGTTGACCCGGATTCCGCTGTCCCGCGATGTGTTCGCGTAGATCAGCGTGACCGCGTTGAGCGCCGCCTTCGAGGAGTTGCAGGCGAGCAGGTTGGCGAACTGCCACAGCGGCGAGTCCCGGTCGGTCAGGAACGCGACCGTGCCCAGCCCGCTGGATACGTTGCCGATGTAGCCAGCCGGCGACCGACGAAGCAGCGGCAGCATCGCGTTGGTCACCGCGACCACCCCGAACACGTTGGTCTCGTAAACCTCGCGCAGGTTGTCCACCGGCAGGTCTGTGGGCGAGAACAGGGCAAGGGACCGCGGCCGTCGCGGCAGATGATCACCGCGATCGGCCGGGCACTGCGATTGTCCGCCGACGAACTGGCCTATCTGCACCACCTGGTCGGAGAGGTTCCCGGGCCGTTGCCCGGCCCTGTCCGGGAGGTGCGGCCCGGCGTTCTGCACCTGCTCGACCGGCTGGACGACACGCCGGCGATGGTGTGTGACGCAATTTACGACGTGCTGGCGTGGAATGCGATGGCGGCAGCGCTGATCATCGACTTCGGCGCGGTGCCGGCAGTGGAACGCAACGTGATCTGGCGGTTCTTCACCGACCCGGTCGCGCGGGACTGCTACGACGCCGATGGCGCCGCCCGGTTCGCCCGGGAGGCCGTCGCCGACCTGCGCGCGGCTGCCGCCCGCTACCCAAAACGATCCCAGCGTACGCCGGCTGGTCGACCGGTTGTCCGGCGCCAGCGCCGACTTCCGCGCCCGCTGGGCCGAACAGGACGTGGACGTGTCGCGCTCCACCAGCAAACGGATCCGGCATCCGGAGGTCGGCTGGCTCGATCTGGAGTGCGAGGCACTGCACGATCCGATGCGGGATCAGTGGATCATCCTGTACACGGCCGCGCCGGGCACGCCGTCGCACGAAGCGCTGCGGCTCCTGAAGGTCGTCGGCACGCAGGACCTGACACCCCGGCCGTGATGGCGTGGTCGGTGTGTCAGGCCCGGTTCTTCGTGACGTTCTCGTTGGTCAGCGCTCTGTAGTGGAGATCGATACCTTGAGTTTGGCGCCTGGTCGTATGCTCAGAAGCAGCGAGCCAGGTCAGGGACCTTTGCTCAGAAATCTCTTTCCATGTCCTGCGCGGTATCCGGGTCGCGCAGCGGGCGCAGGCCCTGCGCGGGCTGGGAGGAGATGATCGCGTACCGGCCCAGGCAGTTGACGTGCTTGTCTTCAGCGAAGATAGCCGGACCTAGTCGGTGACGTGTCCGGCGGCTTCCAGCTCGGCGACCGCGGCGTCCAGGTAGCGGATCCTCAAGAGCACGACCGCGTTGAGCACGAGACCGAACGCGGCCAGCTGGTCTTCCTGCCCGTCGCGGTATGCCTGCACGATCTGGCCGTGCCGGCCTTGGCAAATCTTCCGCGCCGGCCGGTGCCGGGATTCCTGCACCGTGAGCTGCCGGTTCATCCGGCGCCGGTAGGTGTCGTCCACCGGGTCGCACAGCGTGAGCAGGTGCATGGTCTTGTCGATGCGCCCGTACTCGGCGAATGTCTGCCCCAGCGGGGACATGCGGCCCTCCCGGCCGTCCTCCCGGACCGTTCTCAACTGGACTTGGAGGACATCCGATCTTGTACCTGGTGCCGCGGCCGTTGCGTTGGCGACACCCGCAGCCTGGGACACCGAATACGGGCTTCTCTGAACTTGAACCGATTGTCCGACCTGGAGTGTCCGCTCTGCTGTTAACGTCCGCGGCATGAAGATCGACGACGACATTCTGAACCTGATCCGGCGAGACTCCAGTCTCGCCGAGCTGCTGTGCCATGTTTGCGAGTTCGATCTCTCTCGCGGCGACCATGCCGAGCCAGTCCGACTGTCGTCGGGCGTTGCCTTGGAAGGTGTTGCGGGTGACTTCACTGGAGGGACGTTCTTCCTGTGCGGTGATCGGCAAACCGTTCGCCCTCTCCTGTACGCCAGCTCCGAGGGACAGGCTGGTCTGATCGGCCAGAGCCTCGCCACTGCACTGGAGATCATGATTGGACTGCCATCCTGGCAGGACTGTCTGAAATTCTCCGGAGCCGGTGACTTGGCGGCCATGCGGACAACTGTCGAGCACCTGGGGCGCGACGAGCTCGATGATGAACCGGCGTTGGGGGTTCACCGGGCTCGCCTGGCGTTGGCGCTGGACTTGGAACTGCCGCCCATCTCGGTTTTGCTGGAACGCCTGCATGCTGCAGTCTCGGCTACTGCGCCTGATTTCGTACTCCTCGTCCGGACGGGTGAGGAGTACGAAACTCTGTTCGGCCCCTGGCTGCCGAGTCGTAATCCCGCGTGGCAATGGCATCAGGCGTGTGAGGCCGCTGGCGGAGTTGATCAGTGACAGTGTCCTGGGTTGTTCTCTGAACTTGATTCTCATGGGACAAAAGCCCTTCCAGAGATGGACCCGATCACGGGCATGCCGAGTTCGGTCGTTGCCGTCGTTCGCTGAAGCTTGGCATCGATCTGGGCGAGTTGTCCTTGACACCGCTATAGCTGACCTGGAGTCCTTCGACTTCGCCGAGCCAGCCTTCGCGTTTCGCCTCGATGATGCAGGCTTCAAGATTGTCGCGGATCTCTTCAAACCTGACGCGTTGCGTGGGGTCAGGCCGCAGGAGCGAGCACCTCACACAAGCGTGTTCATGGACGCAGGGTGATCCGAATGCTCGGGCGCAGGTCCCAACTGACACTTTCCTTTTCTCGAAGTGGGCGAGGAAGAAGTTCCATTCCTCGTCGGTCGGGGTCCGGTATTCTTCGCTCGGCCTGGTGGCCCGGCGGCGGGCGATAAACGCTTGGTGAGCTTCGATCGTCTCGGCGGGATAGACGGCCTCTGGCGACGTCAGATATTGCAACTGTCCGAATGGGTCGATTGGCGGCATGTTCGATCCTGCTGTTGGGTTCGTTGGCTGGTGTTAGCTAGTGGTCCGGTCGAGGTTCTTCACGAGGAACCGTGCGGGGTCCGCGATGTCGTGTCGGGTTCCGTCGGCGTCGATGTAGGTGTAACGGTCGAGGTAGTTGCGGCCGGTTTCTTGATAGCCGAGTCGCAAGTAGAGGGCTGCGGCTCGGGAGTTTCCGTCCTCAACGCCCAAGCCGATCCGGTGATGGCCGCGATGGCGGGTGATGTCCTCTGCGGCAGTGATGATGGTTGTGCCGATGCCCTGGGATCGGAGTTCGGGTGGCCAGACGTCCAGGCCGTTGAGTTCCGGGCAGTCTGGGTAGTGCTGGTTGATCTCGGGAGCGGAGCAGCCTCGCCAGAAGATTTCGCCGGCCCCGACCGGCAGATCGTCCATCCAGGCGATCAAGAACGTGCTGTGACCGCTTTGCTGGCGTTCGAATCGTGTGGCGTGGCGGTCGGGTTGTCCAGGTGTGGGGATGTGCGCGCGCAGCAGCGCGAGGTCTTGTTCCTGGCAGGGGCGGACGATGACCATCTATGTCCTTTCCGGACGGCGGCTGACTTCTGCGGCGTAGGTGGCCCAGTCTCCACTGCTGGTGCGTTGCCAGGCGACCGCAACGCTAAGGTGGCTGCCGAGCATCTTGGCCAGGACGGCAGCGGGCAGGTCTGTAGCCAGTTGGAACAGGGCTGTGGATCGTGCTTGTCCTGGCTGCAGGCCGAGTTGGCGGACTCGCCGCGCTGTGGCGCAGGTCGTGCAGTGTCCAGTCCGACCCGAGTACGACGTTGGCGCGCTCGAACATGCGGTGTGCTGCGTGGTAGTTCAACGGCCGCCGCGGCAGGCGCAACGTCCACCACACCGGCTGGGTCCGGCCCCGTAGGATCTGACCGTGCGACTCCTCCTGGTATAAGCGCAACCACACGAACGCGTCCGCCGACGCCGGGACCTGCTGCGCGGCCCGGGTTCCCTTGCGCACCACGGTGATCAACTGTTGGCCAGGGTCGATGTCGCACTGCCGCGTACCCAGCAGCTCTGATGCGCGCACTCCGGTCGAGATCCAGAACGCCACCAGCGCCCGGTCCCGGTTGGACGGCAGCGCGGCGAACAGGTCGTTGAACAGCTGATCGGGAATCGCCCGGGGTATTCGCTGCGGCACCTTCGGGCGATATCGTCCCACTCGCTCGCGCGCCCACCCGTCCATCGTGTTGTGATGCGCGTGCGCGCGCCGGGACCTGCGGGACGCGTCGAGCGGAAACGGGTTGAGGATCGGGCCGGTGCCCGCGTCCCGGTGGAAGTCGTAGAAGCCACGCAACACCGCCTCGCTGTGCGCCCCTGTCGCCGGCGCGTACCGATCTCCCAACGCGAGCTTGCCAGTGACCGGATTCGGTGCTCCCGCAACGGACACGTCGCCTCTGCCGACCTCGCTGCGATCGCTCAGCAGAAGACGCTGCTTCACCGTCAGCTGTATCCAGCAACTGAAATCGCGGGCCTCCACCCAAGTCGCCCGGTTCCAGTCGACATCCACCGCGCGCAGGAAACGCCACCACCGCAACAGATCCATGCCATACGAGCGCAGAGTTGCCGCCGACCGTCCAGCCGCCAACAACTTTGTCCTACAAGCCGGGGTATTCCGTGTGGATTTCGCCGTCGAACAGGCTCCAGTAGAAGGCGTTCATCTTCGCGGCGGCGGGTGCGTGGCGGGTCAGGATCGCGGACGCGACTGGCGGCACGTCGTCCGGGATATGACCGGTGGCGCACTGGAGTACGTACTCGTTGCGGGCGACCGGGCCGCCGGTGGCCGGCACCGGCACGCCGCAGACGTCAGTGACCAGCCAGTCGACCAGTCGCATGGCGGCATAGCCCTCGTCATGCGTGGCATGACGTTCGGCGAAGTCGCGCTCGGCAGCTGACAGGTCAAAACGTGGCGAGGTAGCCAGCCCGAAGTCGGTGAGATGGATCCGCTCCCCGTCAATGCGCATGTTGCCGAAGTGTCCGTCCATGTGCAGCAGCTGCCGGCTGCGCAGGAACTTCACGATATGCGAGAACTGCCGCTCGACGGTGGCGGCCTTGTCCGCCGGGTTCTCACGCAGCCAGTCCAGTGCCGGGTGCGGGATGTATTCGCAGAACAGCACGAGGCTGCACGATGCGGCGGACAGCGCTTCGAGACGGGCACGCACGGCCGGACTGCCACCAAGGGCGGCGACAACCGTGTCGATGTCGGCGTGTTCGGCCGCGACCGGGGAACGGCCGGGCAGTACGCGCCAGTGATAGAGCATCGAGAACGCCTGTGTCTCGCCGGCCAGCACGGCGTCGGTGACGATGATGTTCGCGGCCAGCTCACGCCACGCGGTGAATCCGGGACTAGGGCTTGTCCTGGGGATATTCATCAGAGGTGGAGGACGATGCAGGCGAGGATGATCTCGGCTCGGTGGTAGGCGGCTCGTTTGGCGTACCTGGTGGCCAGGCCTCGGAATTGTTTGAGGCGGTTGAAACATCGTTCGACGACGTTGCGGAGTTTGTAGAGGTCGGGGTCGAGGGCCGGTGGTCTGCCACCGGCGCTGCCTTTGGCCTTGCGTCGGGTGATCTGGTCGGCGCGTTCGGGGATGGTGGCCTTGATCCTGCGCTCCCGTAACGCCTTCCGGGTGCTCGGGTGGGTGTAGGCCTTGTCGGCCAGCACCCGCCCGACCCGCACTCTCTGGCCATTCACGTCGATGTCCCGGATCTCGTCCAGCAGCGGGAGCAGTTGCGGGTTGTCCCCGGCCTGCCCGGGCGTGAGGATCACCGCCAACGGCAGGCCGGCCGCGTCGACGGCCAGGTGGATCTTGGTGGTCAGTCCGCCTCGGGAGCGTCCGAGGCATTCCCCGTCGACGGCGAGGTCTTCGATCCAGTCCGCGCAGCCCCTTTTTTCCGAGCACCCGCGGCGTGCTGATGCGCCCGGACACTCGTGGAATCCACGGAGATCACGAACTCGACATGATCCTCCAACGTCCCGAGTGAGTCGTCCTTGACGATCACATGCTCCAAGACCCGGTCCCACGTCCCGTCCGCAGTCCACTTCCGCAACCGCTCATGCGCGGTCTTCCACGGCCCATAGCGTTCAGGCAGATCACGCCACGGCGCACCTGTGCGCTCATGCCACAGAATCGCGTTGATCACCTGCCGATGACTCCGCCACCGGCCACCCCGCTGCCCCGACTGCGCGGGCAGCAACGGCGCGATCACCGCCCACGCCTTATCCGTCAACTCACCACGACCAACCACGATCCATCATCTGCACACGATCATGAAAAAGATCCGCAGGACACGCCCTAACGACGCCGTACTGGCAGTACACCGGCACATCGAACAGGTTCGCGGTGGAGCCCGGGTTGGCGAGCTCCCGGTCGGTCAGCGGGATGCGCTTGGCGAACACCGACACCCCGTCGACGTCGAGGACCATCGAGCCGCCACCCACACCCACGCTATCGGTGCACCCTACTTCCACGAGCGCAGCAAGCTCGCTGTCGCTGCATGAAGCCAGGAAAGCAGAACTTTTCTCGTAATGCGCACGTCTGACAACTGTCATCACACGATCACCTTGACGCTCGGCCGCCTCACCGCACGAACGGATTCCTGGCCGCTGTCGCGGCCTGGCCACCGGCGACGGTTTCGTGTCGTCAGGTGTGAGTCGGGCCGCAGGGCAACCCGATCGACTTCATCTCGCCGTACAAACGGGACCAGCCCTCCACGCAGACGGTGCCCACCCCGCGAGCCAGGAACCACTCGGTCCACTGGTAGGCAGGTCGTTCCTGAGAGGGGGTGTACTTGTCCAGGCCGGGCCCCCAGAGATGGAAGTGACCCCAGTGCGTAGCGCCCATCGGCGGGTTGGTCCGGAAGGCCGCACGGACGCTGTAGTAGCCCCCGCTCTTGCTGTTCACCTCCATGCAGACCTGACGATTACAGTATTGTTCGTTCGTAATGCCGGACGACGAAGCCGACGCCGCGGGCGCCGCGACGACAAGTGCTGTCACCACACCGATCATCGCCACCGCTGCTCTCAACCATCGCATGTTTCTTTCTCCTCGCTCGAAGCAATAGTGCAGGCTGACGCCTCGGGATCCGCTTGCCAGTGAATACCTGGAACAGACCGAACCGGACGATCGGCGATGCGTAGATTTCCGCACTCGACCGGCGTCTTCCCCCGCGCACAGTCTCCAGCTACGAATACCACGTATTCCTGTTCAGCTCACCAGCCTGTCCCCGTATCATGCCCGGATCATTCAGCGCCCTTCAAGAGCGTGCTGATGCAGATACCTCGCACTCGATAATCGTCTGTATATCGATGCGCGACAGCAGCGGAACGCCGGCGCGGCGACATGGCCCGCCGACCAAGCCCCGTCCGCCCCCGCAACCGGCACCCGCAACGGCTTCGGCGAAGCCAGCTCGGCGATGATCGGCCTGTGCACCGACTTCGACCCGGTCCGCAACGCCGCCCCGCCCTACGCTGCACCACTCACCGCGGCACTGCACAGTGCGTATGGCGACAGTTGGTGCTTGATGGGATGTCGTCCGGAGCTGCGTTTGCGGATTCTCGACAGGTGCCCGCGCCGGTGCTAGGTGGACTCCGCCACGACTTCGCTGTCTCGCGCTTCGGTTCCGTCGGCTCGCAGGTGTGGAGCGCGGTTCATGTTCCGCATGACGGGCAACATCACCGGTACCGCGGTGGCGACCAAGAAGATCGCCGCGAAGGCGAAAAGGGTGCTGCGCAGGCCGATGGCTTCGATGAGGCTGCCCGCGAGCAGGGGGCCGATCGGAGTGCCGATCCAGGCACTGGCCTTGAGGGAGCCGAGCGTGCGGGCACGTAGTTGGGGCGGGATGCGCTCGTAGAGCACAGCGTTGAGGATCGGATTGAGTCCTCCAGTACCGAGCCCGGCGACGAACGCGACCGCCAGTGCGATCGGCAGGGTGCCGGTCAGAGCTAGGACAAGCGACAAGGGAGCACCGGCGATGAGTACCCCGAAGGTGAAGACGATCCGTCTGGGCAGTCTCGGTCCCAGCCAGGCGGCGATGAGTGCGCCGATGATGGCTCCCGCGCCGAGCGCGCCGGCGATGAGACCAAGTGCGTCGGGTTGCTGCAGACGCTCGCGGACCCATACCGGCACGAGTACTGCGTTGATGCCCTGATCGAGCAGGTTGGTCACCGCGATCATGGCCACCAGCGCGAGCATCAACCGATTGGTACGGATGAACCGTACGCCCTCGCCGAGGTCCGCCACGTATTGACGTGTGCTCAGTCGCCGTTCAATCCGCTGCGGCTCGGCGGCTGCCGGGACGAGCAAGGCTACGAGCGCGGCGGCGAGCCCGAAGCTGATGCCGTCGATGAGCACGACGGTCGGAGCTCCAAGCGCCGACACCAAGATGCCGGTTACCGAGGCCCCCACGAACAGGCCGGTCTGGTTCGCGCTGCCGTGCAGTCCAGCGGCGCGTTCCAGCGGAACCGCCCCCAGACTTGCCGTGCCGGGCACCAGGACCTGGCCCGCGCAGTCGGCCAAACCCCGGACCGCCCCGGCGGCGGCCGCCAAGCAAGCGAGCGCTCCCAAGGGGAGAAGGTCAGCGGCGTAAAGGGCTGGAATCGCGCATATCGCGGCCGCCGCCGCGGCGTTACCAAGAACGTATACCCGCCTGGCGCCGATTCGGTCGATCAACGGTCCACCGAGTGCCTGCATCGCGACATACGGTGCCATCTCCGCGAAGGCAATCAGTCCCATGCGGGTGGCACTACCGGTTGAGGTGAGCACCAGCCAGGGGATTGCCAAGGCCGACATCGATGTACCGAGCACCGAGGTGAATTGAGCGACCAGCAGGCCGGTAAAAGGCCGCCTCGGCAGACTACCCGTCATGACATTACCACGTTGAGCAACTCCGCTCCCGTTCCACTGCGATCCCACGGGCGATGGATGGTCGATGCTATCGAAATACGACGCCCGGCCCGGGTCCGGCTCTCGTGTATTGCATCCAGTGCTTGCGGATTGTCTGGCGTGGATATGTGTCTCAACGGAACACCACGCGACACGGAACACCCCTTCACTACCCAGAACGAGCATTATCCCCAGCCGGTGCACTGACCATCTGAGCCCAGGGTACGAGGCCGTAGCACACAGGTACTCACTGAACAAATGCGGAAGAGGGTTTTCCCGACCCGTGCGCCGTTCCGAGAGAAATGCCTGGCGAGGTCGGTGATGGTGGAGGGCCATGATGCTGCACCGCTTGTCACCACCACTGTGTCCATCTCGCCTCTGCGGGCACGACCTGGGCGTCGTTCTGGTGCGTGCATGGGTGCGGATTCTGGGGGCCGAGTGCTCCTACTGTGGCCCAGAACGCGACGGCGACGGGATCCTCGCCCAGCGGCAGCATCGTCCAGTGGTAGCGGGTGGCGCGTGCTCGGGTCGCAGCCACCAGTACCCGCCCGGCGCCCCGGTGCCGGTGCTTGTCCTCCACGTCGACACTGAGGAGGACGGCGCGCCGGTCAGGGCCGCACAAGGAGAATCGGATCTCGCCGAACGCGGTGTCCCATGCGTAGCTGGATGGCGCCGATTCCGGCCGCCGTGGGCGGGCCGGAGCAGCACGAGGCGCAGGCCGTACTCGTCAACGTGGTCTTCGGTGACGTGCCGGACGGGGCCGGGGTCGATCATCGCCCGCACTCCGGACCCCGCGGACAGGGCATGACACGCCTCGCACGTCCATTCTGGCGACTGGTAGTCCTGCGACCAGCCTTGCCGCACCCCTGCGACCGTGAGGTCGCGGCCCCACGGGCATCGTGCCGATGTGCCCGTGCCGGGCCGGAGGGGAACTTCCAGCGTGCGCCACTGCCGGACCGGTCATCGAAAGTCCCTCGACTTCCCTGTCAGGTCCCGCAGATCCAGCGGTCGTACGTGATCGGCGACCACCGTAGCGGTTCCCTCGGCTATCTGGGCGATGCCGCGGAACAGCAACGCGCTGCCGGCCTGCAGGACCTTCCGGTAGGTGTGGACCATGACCGGCGAGACGAGAATGCTGGCCATGCCGGTCTCGTCCCCGAGGGTGAAGAAGGTGATCCCGCCGGCGGTGGCGGGGCGTTGCCGGTGCGTGACCACTCCCCCGATCCACACCCGTGCCCCGATCCACACCCGTGCCCCGTCCTCGGCCTGGCCAAGCTGGGCGGCGGTGACGGCGCCGTGGTCGGTGAGCCACTAACGCAGGTACTCGACAGAGTGAGAATCGGGCGAGATGCCAGTGGCCCACAGGTCAGCGGCGGTGACCTCGATCCGCGCCATCCCCGGCAAAGCCGACGCGTCCAAGACCGCTGCGGGAGCACTCACTCATGTCGACCTCGACGAGGTGGCTGCTGGTGCTTGTTCCGGTTCGAGGAGGATCTGGGCGGCGGTCCTGACGCCGATGCCGGGTAGGGACTGGAATCGGCAGACGGAAGTCAGGTCCGCGTCATGGCCATCGCCGCCGACGTGGTGGGAACAGTTGCTGGAGCGGTCAGCGGGTAGTGCGTTCGCCGCCGTTGACGGCGACGCACTGGCCGGTGATCTGCCGGGCGCCGGGCGAGGCGAGGAACGCGACCGTTGCGGCGATGTCGTCGGGCGTGCTCGGCCGCCGGGTGGCGGCGGCCTTGATCAGGGCCGCCCGGCGCTCGTCGGTGAGCCGGTCCCGGAAGAACTCGGTGTCCATGACGTAGCCGGGCGCGACGGTGTTGACGGTGACGTCGTCCGGCCCGAGCTGTTGCGCCAGGTCCACGGTCCACGACGCGAGGCCGGCCTTCGCCGCGCCGTAGGCACCGGCGCCCTTGTCCGCGGCGATCGATCCGATGTGCACGACCGTGCCGCCGGGCCGCAGCCGGTCCCGCAGGGCGGTGGTGACGAGTACCGCGGACAGCAGGTTCGCGTCCAGGTTCGCCCGCCAGGCCGAGGCGACCGCGGCGAGGCCGGTAGGGGCGTTCCGGTCGAAGTCGGTGTTTCCGCCCGCGTTGTTCACCAGGACGTGGACGTGTTCGGGCAGCTTCTCCAGAGCGGCCTCGACGGCGGCGGGGTCGGATGCGTCGAACGGGACGGCGACGGCGCGACCGCCGAGATCGGCGACGAGTTCCTCCAACGGATCCAGCCGCCGCCCGGTCACGATGACGTGGAGGCCGGCGGCGTGCAGGGCGACGGCGACGGCGCGGCCGATGCCGGTGCCTGCTCCGGTGACGACAGCGGTGCGCATGATTCTCCTTGATGTCGGGGTCAGGTATTCAACACCTTGTCGCGCCGACCCAATCGATGCCGCTTCAAGAATGGATTTCAGCTGATCGATCAGTAGACTCTAATGATGGAGATCCGCTGGTTACGGGCCGTGGCGGCGGTGGCGGAGCACCTGCACTTCGGCCGCGCCGCCGCATCCCTGGCCATCGCGCAGTCGCAGATCAGCCAGCAGGTGGCGGCGCTGGAGCGCGAACTCGGGGTGCGCTTGTTCGACCGGGATAGCCGCAACGTGGCGCCGACCTCGGCCGGTGCCGCTTTCCTCGCCGACGCCGGTGCGGCGCTGGAGCGGCTCGACGCGGCAGCAGAGCGTGCTCGGGCGGCGGGACGCGGAGAGCACGGGACCCTCGCCGTCGGCACCGTGGGATCGGCGCTGGGCGCACCACTGCCGCGCCTGCTGCGGGCCTTTCGTGAACGGTTCCCTGCGGTCACCGTCAACTTCGCCGAGCTCACCACCACCGAGCAAGTGGAGCGGCTGCGGGCCGGCACTCTTGACGTCGGGTTCCTCCGCCCGCCACTACCGGATCCGAGTGCCCGTGAGTTCGAGCTGATCACGGTCGCACGGGAGGAACTGGTCGCGGTGCTGCCGCCGGAGCACCGGCTGGCCGGGCGACCCGCCATCCACCTGTCGGCGTTGCGGGACGACCCGTTCGTGCGCAACCCGCGTCGTCTCGGTGCCGGCCTGCACGAGACGGTCACGGCCCGGTGCCGGGTGGCCGGTTTCGAGCCGCGGGTGGCGCAGGAAGCCGTCGACATGGACACCGTGGTCGGCCTGGTGGCCGCCGGGTACGGCGTGGCCGTCGTGCCGGCCTCGGTCGCCGGGCGCGGGCCGCTCGACGTGACCTTCGCCCGGTTGGTCCCGGCCGCACCGCCGATCGAGCTGGCCCTGGCCGTGCCGGACCGGCCGCTGTCGCCGGCGGCGGAGCGGTTCATCACGTTGGCCCGCGACCTCGGACCGGTCCGGCTGTGACCCCGGCGCGCGAGTGAATCATCACCGCGGAATCACCGGCACAACCAGTGATCAACGTGCCACCGGACACAAGGCGCCGAGGCCGGCGATCTCCGCTACCTCGTGGTGGCGCGGTCGGGTTGGTCGGCGGGGCCGACCATGACGCTGCGTCATCGGATTGTGTCGGCCAGAACCTACGGGCACGACTGTCAACAAATGTGACACCAACCGGGGTTCTCTGTTCCGCTCATACCGGACCCCGGCCTTGACCGGCACCTTCACTCCGTTTAAACGCCCACCGCTGTACGGCAGAAGCGGGTCCACGGCTCCTTTTCCCTCTACGGCGCCGAAGCCACCAGCGGCGACACGCTGCTGAGCTCGTTCCTGCACTGACTCCCCTGTCAGTACAGGAACGACGGGCGGCGATAGAGCTGAACAGCCTCCCAGATCGACGGGGTACGGAGTGTCATCAGGCGATTCCATTCAGCCACTGCTGCGACAACTTCACACGATCGGCTCGCGGCGGGCGGGGCCTCCCTAGGTCCGTCACGCTGCACGAAGACCTCGCCCACATAGGGCGCCCGGTGCTCTTCAGATCGCGACGCGGCATTAGCATCTCCGGTATGCCATCACCGATTCGGGGATCTATCCCGTGCTTCGTACTACTAGCAAGCGCTTAGTCACCCTGGGGGATTCCTTCACCGAGGGTGTCGGCGACGAGGACCCGTCGTCGCCCAACGGCGTGCGCGGCTGGGCAGACCGCGTCGCCGCCACGCTCGCGGCCAACCACCAGGACTTCCGCTACGCCAACCTCGCCATCCGCGGCAAACTCCTCGGGCAGGTCCTCGCGGAACAGCTCGGCCCGGCGCTCGCGCTGAACCCGGACCTCGTGACGCTGTATGCCGGCGGCAACGACCTGATGCGGCCGAAGGTCGACATCGACGCTCTCATGGACAACTACGACATCGCTGTCGGCAAGGTCGTGGCCACGGGTGCACGGGTCATCCTCTTCACCGGTGTCGACGGGGTCGAAGACGCGTTGTTCCGCAGGATCCGGGGCCGCGTGGCGATCTACAACGAGCACGTCCGCGGCATCGCCGCGCGGCACGGCGCGCTGCTGGTGGACATGTGGGCGATGCGGCAACTGCGGGACAGGCGACTGTGGGCACCGGACCGCCTGCACCTGAACTCGTCGGGGCACAACGAGATCGCCATCGCCGTACTCGACGCGCTCGGTGAACCGCACAAGCTGACGCCCGCCGGACTCGGACCGCGACCACTGCTGAGCACACAGGCACGGCGCACCGAGAATCTCCAATGGGGCAAGGAGCACGCCGTTCCGTGGATCAAGCGCAGGCTGCGTGGCGAATCCTCGGGCGACGAGCTCGCGCCGAAGCGGCCGACGATGGACCCCTACGTCTGACGCGGCCGAAGCCCGTCGAAGAGAATGCAGGTCGTCCGGGTCCGGAGCTCCGGCCCGGCATGCTCCGCAGCCTTCGCCGTTCCGATGATCACCGGGATCAGTTCGTCGACGCTGAGGTCCTCGCGGACGTCGCCGGTGCTCTGCGCCCGGCTGAGCAGGACGCCGAGCGCGTCCTTCAGGCGCACGCCGATGACCGACCCGGTCGACGGAATGCTGACTCCGGCCGCCGACAGGGCTTCGAAGTACGCGTTCTTGGCACCCGACATCTCGATCCAGCCGATCAGGAACCCGAAGAACGCGGCGCCCGGGTCGGGTGAGTCGGCAGCCACCGTTGCCTCCGCTTCGTCGACGAAGCGGTGAAGGCGTGCGAAGAGCACGGCCTCCAGAAGCGCCTCTTTCGTCGGGAAGTGCCGGAAAACGGTGCCGACTCCGACGCCGGCTTCGCGGGCGACTTCCTCTGTCGGCGCACTGGTGCCTTTGGCCGTGAAGACGCGCTCCGCAGCCTCCAACACCCGTGTGCGATTACGGCGGGCATCGGCTCGGAGCGGTCTCTCGTCCGTCACAGCGGGGATCCTAGACCCGATGTCGAGGACCTGTCCGACGACTCGGGTCTCCGGATCGACGATGGAGGAATCGGGACCTCGTGTTCCCGATTCCTCCATCGTCGCGGGGTCGACCCGGTTCAGACCTTCCCCACTCACCCGCGCGACCGAGCCGAGGTCGGATTCCGGCGGAGACCGAAACGCCGGAACCGCCTCACGCGCGAGCACCCACTAGTCCGGCATCTCGTCCAGCACACGCGCCAGCGCCTTCGAAACCCCGGTGCGCCCGCCCCCGCCCATGACCCGGCGTGCCATCCGCTGGAACTCGTCGTCGGGATCGAAGCCCTCATGGGTGAGGAACAGCCTGGTCCCCCGCCCTCCGGCTGAAGCCGCCAGGTGACCGTCCACTCCGGACCCCGGCTGATGCTCGGCCATCGTTCCGGCTCGACGGCCAGCACCTCGCAGGCGACCGGGCCACCCTCGAATCCGGTGGCGGGCATAGGGTCCGCGAGCAGCTCGAATCGGTGTCCCACCACGGGTTCGATGTCATTCGGCATCCGGAGCCGGCGTTCCGGAAACTGCTGTTCGGTGAGCGCGCGCCACACCTTGCGCGGCGAATGCGCCAGGAACCGGTCGACGTGAACGGCCGTCGGGTCTTCGTCGTTCAGAACTTCTCCTCGTCCAGCAGGTCGCCCAGCTTGCCGCGCCAGTAGCGCTCGTAGGGTGAAAGCCAGTCGGAAACCTCTCGCAACGGAGCGGCTTCGAGAGAGAGAAGACGCGGTTGCGCTCCTGTCGCTCTTCCCGGACGGGTCCGGCCTCACGCAGCACCCGAAGGTGTTCCGACAGGCTGGGCCGCCGCATGTCGAAGCGTTCGGCGATCTCCCCCGCCGCCCGCGGACCGTCGAGGAGGATGTCCAGCACTTCGCGGCGGGCCGGGTGGGCGAGCGCGGCGAAGACGTCGTCGTCGACCGGCATTAGCGCGGCCCGTTGCCGTAGCCGGACGGTTCGAGCAACCCCATCACATTGCCGTCAGGGTCCTTCGACGACGTCACACGGCCCCACGGCATCTCCTCCGCGTCGCCGACCTCGATGCCCTGAGCACGAAGCTCCGCAATGTCGGCATCGATGTCGGCGGTGCTCTGCTGGAAGGAGCCGACCATGATGAACGGACCGCGCGGCCCATTGACGTCGACGAGCAGGTCGAAACCGAGCTTGCCGACGTAGAAGTCCCACGCCTTGGCCTGATCGGTGACCGGCACGGTGAGGAACTGGACGCGCTCGATGTTCATGCCGCAACCATATGTAGGAGATTTCCTACGTTTCAATCCTGATCTCCATACAACCTCTACTTAAATAGAGGTCCAGAGTTCGTGACCAGGACCGCAAGAGCTTGAGTTCATCCTAGGACGAGCTTTTAGCGTCTTCGGCATGACCACAGAGAGCACCACCCAGTCCCCCCTTCGCCTCGCCGTGATCATCGGCAGCGTCCGGCACGAACGCTTCGCCGACGCCATCACCGGCTGGCTCCTGACCGAACTCGCCGCGCTCGACGGATTCGAGGTCGACCCCATCGACCTCGCCGACATCCATCTGCCGTTGCAGGGAACACAGCCCGGCGGCACCGAGACGGTGATCAGCGCCAGGCTGCGCGTGGCCGACGCCTACCTCGTCCTCACCCCGGAGTACAACCACAGTTTCCCGGCGGCGCTGAAGAACGCGATCGACTGGCATTTCACCGAATGGGCGCACAAACCCGTCGCGTTCGTCGGCTACGGCGCCGGTTCGGGCGGTATCCGCGCCATCGAGCAGCTACGGCTGATCTTCCCCGAACTGCGCGCGACCACCATCCGCGACGCGGTGCTGTTGACCGCACCGTGGACCCGCCTGGGCCCGAACGGATACGAGGGCACCGAAGGCGAACGCGGCGCACTGGCCGCGACGATGACGGAACTGGGCTGGTGGGCCCGCACCCTGCGCGCCGGACGCGTCGCGGCTCAGGCGAATGCGGCATGAATCGCCTGACCGGACAGGAACTGCGCATCGCCTCGGTGATCGCGCTCGGCGGATTGATGGCCGTTCTCGACACCACGATCGTCGCCGTCGCGCTGCCACGGTTCATGACGACGTTCTCCGCGTCGCTCACCACGATCCAGTGGATCGCGACCGCCTACGCGCTCGGCATGGTCGCGGCGATGCCGCTCGCGGCGACCTTGGCACAGCGCTGGGGAGCGCGCCGGGTGTATCTGGCGGCGCTGCTCGTGTTCGCGGTGACGTCCGCGGCCGCCGGAGCCGCCGGCGAGCTGGGCTGGCTGATCGCCACACGGGCGGTGCAGGGCCTCGCCGGCGGCCTCATCAATCCGCTGGGGATGACCATCGGATTCGGCGCGGTGGCCCCGGAACGCCGGAGCCGGATGACCACGATCACCGGTCTTCCCTTGTTGATCGGGCCGATCCTCGGTCCGATGCTCGGGGGGCTTCTGCTGGAGAACCTGTCGTGGCGGGCACTGTTCTTCATCACCGTTCCGCCCGCCCTGCTCGGCGTCGCCGGCGTGCTGCGCTGGGTGCCCGCGGACATCCCGTCGGCGGAACGCGCTCCGATCGATTTCGCCGGTGGCTTGCTGCTCGTCCCCGGTGTGGTCGCGGTGGCGTACGGATTCAGCGAAGAGACGGTCGGCATGAACGTCCGAGCGGCCATCGTCGCCGCCGGTCTGGCGCTGATGGCCGTGTTCATCCGGAGGTCGTGGCGGCATCACGCACCGCTGCTGAACGTCCGGCTGCTGCAGGACCGGACGTTCGGGCGCAACGCCGCGGTCCTCGTCCTGTACGCCGGCCCGTACTTCGGCTCGATGCTGCTGATGCCCGCCTACATTCAGCTGATGCGGGGCGATTCGGCATTGATCAGCGCGCTGATGATGGTGCCGAGCACGATCGGGATGGGCCTCACCATCCAGTTCGCCGCCCGCGTCCTGGAACGCTTCGGCCCGCGGATCGTGGTCGGGACCGGGCTGAGTCTCGCGATCGTCTCGACCGCACTGACCATCCTCGTCCTGACACCGGACACGCCCTACCCGGTGCTGGCGATCTTGGGAGTACTGCAGGGGGCGGGTACGGGGGCGATCATGTTGCCCACCATCGTGAGCGCGGGCCGGCACCTGCACGGCCCGGATCTCGCGTCCGGTTCCGCGATCCTTCCCTTGTCCAGCACCATCGCGAGCGCGGTCGGCACGGCGGTGGTGAGCGGGGTGTTCACCGG
Organism: Amycolatopsis sp. QT-25; assembly: GCF_029369745.1. Taxonomy (NCBI): domain Bacteria; kingdom Bacillati; phylum Actinomycetota; class Actinomycetes; order Pseudonocardiales; family Pseudonocardiaceae; genus Amycolatopsis; species Amycolatopsis sp. QT-25. The sequence continues at coordinate 3,873,341 of NZ_CP120210.1, read as the reverse complement.
CCTGATCGCAGCCGCCACCGCCGGGCAGGGGCTCGCCGCGCTGAGCGATCCGGCGGCGGGCGCGGCGCTCACCGGGGAGATCGTCGACGCGTATCGTCTGACTCTCGTCGGTGTCCTCGCGGTCATGGTGCTCGCCCTGGTGGTCAGGCTGCGGACCAAGCCCATTCCGGCGGCGGAACTCGTCCGGAACACGACATGACAACGCCGGCACGATCCCGGGACCACGCCCGGCTGACCGTCGGCGAGGTCGCGAACAAGGCCAAGGTCTCGGCCAACGCCGTCCGCTACTACGAGCGCTACCGGATAGTCACCGCCGAACGCACCACCGGCAACGCGCGCCGGTTCACGATCGACGCCATCTGCCGGATCCGGCTCGCGGTCGCCGCCCAGCGCGTCGGACTCAGTCTCGCCGAAAGCGCGGAGATCCTGGCCGAGATCCCGCCGATGTCCTCCGACCTCGAGCAGTGGTCAAGTGCGGGGCAACGACTCGTCGAGGCCGGACAGACCCGCATCGCCGAACTCGCCGCCGTGGTCGACGAGTACCGGACGCTCGCTTTCCTCAGAAGCTGAACGAAAGCCGCTGAGTCCATGGCGTCACCCTGCACCCTCGACCAGGGACGAACTCCAGTGACGACCGGGTTTCAGCGCCCGGGAAACGAGTCGTGAAGGCCTCCTTCTGTAATGACCGGTTCTGACTTGTATAAAACGCGTCGAGAGGGTCTTGATCAGCGAAAATCGATCCGGTTAGCACGGTCGTTACCGGCCCTTTTCGGTGCTCCGGTGTACCCAGCGTGTACCGGTACACGAGCAGTAGGCCCTCACCTTCGCGCAGGTGGGGGCCTTGTGCGTCACCTGCGCAGCGTTGGCAAGAACGGGAGCATCACGAGCGACTCGCGGTCCCCCGGCGCTTTCGCTTGGACTAGCTCGTCAGGCGGTGCCGGGCATACTGCCTTGCGGCGGTGGCGAGCCTGGTGGCGCCGGGGAACGGAGTTGTCGCGGCTCGGTAGCTCCACAGTCCAGCTACATAGCAGGCGAAGGCCGTGACTGCTTTATCCGTCCGTTCGGACCACGACGGCACCGTTGACGCCCACTCCTCGGCCTCGCCCGGCTCATGGCCCGCCGCGATGAGCCGCACGACCAAGAAGGCTGTATCTACCCATGCCGCGCCCGAGGCAGGCCGTCCCCAGTCGATCACCCGCACAGACGACGAATCATCGTCGATCATGAACTGGTGCTCGTGGAGATCGGTGTGGAGCAGAGCGGCCCCCTCGATCAGGCTGGGGGTCGCACGGCACCAGTCGGTCAGCTCCTCGGGATTGAATCCCGCCACCTTGTCCGGGGCCTCGGCCGCGAGTTTGGTCCACCAGTCGGTGGACGCCCAGCGCTTGCTGAGGGGCTGTGCCGCTTCGCCGGAAAGCCCATTGATCCTGGCAACTGTCGTGGCGACGGTCGCGAGGTCGTCAGATCCCGGAGACAGATCGGCGGGACGACCGTTGACGTACTCGAAACCGACGATGAGCCAGGGAGCCTCCGCGTCGATGTCTTCGCTGAACCGGGTTTCCGGGGCTACTCCGGGAGCGAGTTCTCCGGCCCCGGACTCGTTCCGAAGCCAGCGCATTTGTGGGCTGACACCTCGAACGCCCTTCAGGAAGACGTCTCCCTGATCACCGCGCAGCACGAGAGCGACATTGCAGTTCTGCCCCTGTTCGATCTCTCGCACGACGGTGATCGAACCAAGGCGCGCCTGGACCGCGCTGTGGATGGTGACCGGTAGGTCATCCCAGGTGAATCGCTCCATCACGCGGGGACCGTATCAGCGCACACCTGGTACTGATGGCATCCTGTGTCGCCGCCGGAGTGCGTACACCCGTCCGTGCACTGGTTGCACTTTGCCGACGCGGTCCACAGCGGAAGATCGACGGCGTACCCGGCATCGCGCAGGGCCTTCATGGTCGCGCTCATCGAATCCTTCAGAGTCTTCGTGAAGGGGATGGCCCCGGTGTCGGTGGGCTCGTGGTGGATGAACCGGCCTGCTACGCGGTCGCAGAACGCGGCGTACTCGCGCGTGTAGAGAATGAAGGTGTGCCAGCCGATGTCGACGGTCTCACTCGGAGACAGCGGCTCGGACGCCCCGGAGCAGGCTCCGAGATACGCGAGGGCCTGATCCATGATCCGCGCGGCGAACTCGCGCGTCATGTCGTGTTCCTTGGAGACCTTGTTCACGAGCCGGTTGAACAGCTTCTCGGAGACAAGGCCTTGCCCGGTGATTTCTTCCACGGTGATAGTCATTCTCTCTCCTCTTCATGAACCATTTTTTTGCCACGTCAAAGACGAGGAACCAGCCGACGCACCCGTTCGGGGGCTGCACGGCTGCCTCGACCGGGCGCCTAGGGTTCGAGCCCTTCTTTAGTCAACTCGACCGCCCGCTCTGTGAGTTCGTGGCCAAGCTGGGTGTGGGCTTCACCGAGTGTCCGCAGGCTCCGCGCGAATTCCGTTTCGTCGTACTGAATCGACAACAGATGAAGGACGATGTCGCCGTATTCGTGGTTGATCAGGGCAAGCCGAGCGAAAAGCTCTCGGTCACGCTTCTCCACGGCGCGCTTCCTGGTTCGCTGTGCGCACTCGGTGGACACAGCGTGCGCAGATCCGGTCCGGCGTGGGCCGGACGCGATGTTGCGTCACGCTCGCTCGATCATGTTTCAGCGGGTATGCCTGCGTTTCCTCGCACCAAGGCGTCAGGAGGGGCGGCCAATCATTTTCAACCTGGCCAGTGAGGTAGCTGTGCGCAAGGCCGTCGATAAAGGCATGCCACTCGTACGTGGCCGCACGCGACACGAACAACCGTTTGGCGAGTCGCCGAGGCCTGTCGTCCAGTGCTGTCATCTCCCTCCTTCGGCTGGTGGTTGACCTGTTCACATCAGGTAGCCTGGTCGTCACACGCCATGATTGGAATAGCGCCGCTGTTTACAAGGGTTTACAGACGTGGTGGATGGGCATGGCTGAGCTAGGGCAGCGGTTGCGGGCGGCACGCGAGGCCGCCGACCTCAGCCTGTCCGCGATGGCCGCCAAGACCAACTACACCAAGCCCTACTTGAGCCTCCTGGAGAACGGCAAACGGACCGTGAGACCGGAGCATGTGACGGCATATTCACGCGCGCTCAACGTCTCGGCGGAGGCTCTCTACGGCCCGAAACAGGACCCTCTTCGGATGGCACACGAGTGGCTCGTGGCGGCCACGCCTGTCGCTGTGCACCGAACCTCTGGACGGCGGGTCGGGGAAAGCCTGACTTCCGAGATCGAACGGCGGGTTATCGATCTCCGCTACCTGGACGACACGATCGGCGGCGGGGACCTCATGCCGATCGTTCACCGGGAGCTGGCAGACACGATGGAAATCGTGGAAATCGGGAGCTATACCGAGAACATCGGCAAGCGGCTTCTCGTCGCGCTTGGCGAACTCTCTCAGCTCGTCGGCTGGGTCGCTAGCGACGCAGGGCACTACCAGGAAGCGCAGCGGGTGTACCTGGACGGAGTCTCCGCCGCACGGGACGCGGGCGACCAGACGCTTGCCGGGCAACTGCTTTCCTCGCTCGCATACCAGATGACGAACGTGGGAAACCCTGTCGATGCGGCCCTGTTAGCGAAGACTGCCGTCAAGGGCGCCGAGCGCGCGACACCCGTTGCCAAGGCATTGCTGCTAGAGCGCGTGGCCTGGGCTGCTGCCAAGTCCAGGGACACCGAGGCCGCACGTAGAGCATTGAATGCCGTAGACGACGCCTACGAAGCGCGCTCCGCTGGAATCAAAGAGCCGGAATGGGTCTACTGGCTGAACCGTGACGAAATCGACGTCATGGCCGGTCGCTGTTACATCGAGATCGGGCAGCCTGCGGAGGCCGCTCCGCTTCTCATTAAGGCTATTAACGGATACGAAGCCAGTCACGTGCGTGAAATCGCCCTGTATCAAACCTGGCTAGCCGAATCCTACGCTCGCGCGGGCGAGCTAGATGCCGCACGCGACGTCATCGAGGACGCCCGGATCACTTCAACTGGAATCAATTCCACCCGCCTGACATGCCGCGTCGAAGAAATTGAGCAGCTTATCAATTAAGAAAAATCGGTGGACACCATAGCGCGGGCCGGCCGCCGTCGCAAACCTGCCGACGACAGCTCATGTTGCGACGTGCGTGCATGACCTGTCCGCGGAAGGCCCGTTCCCGGTGCCGACCATTGTGTTCTCCGCTGTCGTGTACTCCCTGCGTACCGCCGAAGACTCCTTCACGGACTAGCGGCCCTAAAGCAAACGAAAGAGGGCCGCCCCCAAGCGGGACGGCCCTCTTCCTCACCTGACTCAGCGCTGCGGCGGCGGACCACCTTGCGGCCCACCGAACGGGCCCTGCTGCGGGAACGGCCCGCCGCCCGACCCCTGCGACGGCGGCACCTGGTACGGGCCACCCTGCGGGCCGGCGGGCGACTGCGGCTGCGGCAACCGCGAGGGCGGCGGAATCTGCTGCTGCGGCGGCTCCGGAGCGGCCTCCGGCTCGGGAGCGGGCGCGGCCTTGGGCACCTGACGCGGAGCGGGCGGCTCCTGCCTCGGCGTCGCGACGCCCAGCGCCGGAACTTCCTTGCGTGCCACGGCTTCCGCCGCCGCGACGGCTTCGGCGACCTTCGGGTCGCTGGAGGTGTCGAACCAGCCCTGGACCTCTTCGTCCTCGAGGTCCGGCTTCTCGACAGGGTCTTCCTTCGGCGGCTCGTAGCGGAACACGCCGTCGTCGCCGGGGGCACCGAGCGCCCGGGCGAAGCCTTCCAGGGCCTTGCCGTAGTCGCTCGGGATCATCCAGACCTTGTTCGCGTCGCCCTGCGCCAGCTGCGGCAGGGTTTGCAGGTACTGGTACGCCAGGACCTCGGGCGTGGGACGTCCGGCCTTGATCGCCGCGAAGACCTTCTCGATGGCCTTCGCCTGACCCTGCGCCTGCAGGTACCGGGCGGCACGTTCACCCTGCGCCCGCAGGATCCGCGACTGCCGCTCCGCTTCCGCGCTCAGGATCGCGGCCTGCTTGGCACCTTCGGCGGCGAGGATCTGGCTCTGCTTCTGACCTTCCGCGGTCTTGATCGCCGATTCACGCTGACCTTCGGCGGTCAGGATCATCGCGCGCTTCTCACGGTCGGCACGCATCTGCTTCTCCATCGAATCCTGGATGGAGGGCGGCGGGTCGATCGCCTTCAGCTCGACGCGGGCGACGCGGATACCCCAGCGGCCGGTGGCTTCGTCGAGCACCCCGCGCAGCTGGCTGTTGATCGAGTCGCGCGAGGTCAGCGTCTGCTCGAGGCTCATGCCACCGACGACGTTACGCAGCGTCGTGGTGGTCAGCTGCTCGACACCGACGATGTAGTTCGAGATCTCGTAGACCGCGGCACGCGAGTCGGTCACCTGGAAGTACACGACCGTGTCGATCGACACGGTCAGGTTGTCCTCGGTGATCACGGGCTGGGGCGGGAACGAGACGACCTGCTCGCGCAGGTCGATCCGTGCCCGCACCTTGTCCAGGAAGGGCACCAGAAACGTCAGGCCGGGAGAAGCCACCGTCCGGAACCGGCCCAGCCGTTCGATCACGGCGGACTGCGCCTGCGGCACCACCATGATCGCCTTGACCACGACGACGATCACGAACAACGCGAGCAATCCGACGACGATGAACACCACTGTTTCTGACAACTACCTTCCCCTTACGTAGAAACCCTTGCAGTTCGGCCGTCCGGCTCACAGCTCGGCGGAGACGACCGCCGTGGCACCCGAGATCTCGACGACCGTCACCGATGTCCCCGGGGCGATCGGTTCCCCTTCGGTCATGGCCCTGGCCGACCAGACGTCACCCGCCAGCTTCACCTGCCCGGCTTCGACGTCCACTGTGGACACTACTACCGCTCGCGCGCCGATCAGCGCGTCGGTGTTGGTCTTGATGTCCGGTCCCGCGAGGAACCGGCGTTTGAGGGCGGGCCGGACGAGGGCGAGCATCCCGACCGAGGTGACGGCGAACACCGCGACGTCGATGAACGGGTTCCCGGTCAGCGCGGCGGAGCCGGCCCCGAACAGGGCTCCCGCGCCCAGCATGAGCAGGAACAGGTCACCCGAGAGCAGCTCGGCGATGATCAAGAGGATCCCGGCGATCAGCCAGATGAGCGCGCCTGTCATGCGTTCATGCTCCCAGATCGCGCCGTTTCATACCGAAGAAGCGAAACCGACGTGACCGACGCGTGACCTTGAGTGACCCCGCGCAAACCGGGCATTCAGGATTCCTCACCCGGGTCGGAGACGAAGTCGATGAGCCGCTCCACCGCTCCGATCAGCGGCGTTTCCAGATCCCGGTAGCTGCCGACCGCCGCCAGGACGCGCTGCCAGCCTTCCCACGGCTCGCCCCAGCCGAGCGCGTCGCAGACTCCCTGTTTCCACTCCGTGCCACGCGGGATCTTCGGCCAGCCGCGGATGCCGACGACGGAGGGTTTCACAGCCTCCCAGATGTCGATGTACGGATGCCCGGTGATCAGCACGTTCTCGTCGCGGATTCCGTCGACGATCCGGGATTCCTTGCTGCCCACGACCAGATGGTCCACCAGCACACCGAGGCGACGGCCGGTTCCGGTGCCGAATTCGTCGATGCGCTCGGCGAGCACGTCCACACCATCGAGTGGTTCCACCACCACCCCTTCGACGCGCAGGTCGTGTCCCCACACCCGTTCGACGAGTTCGGCGTCGTGCTTGCCCTCCACCCAGATCCGCGAATCGCGCGCGACCCTGGCCTTGAGCCCTTGGACCTGGACCGAACCGGACGCGGAGATCCGCCTGACCGGGGTCTTCGGGGCCGCCTTCGCGGGCACCAGCGTGACCGGTTTGCCTTCGAGCAGGAAACCCGCGGGATTCAACGGGAACACGCGGTGCTTGCCGTGCCGGTCTTCGAGGACGACGTTGCCGTACTCGATCTTCACCACGGCACCGCAATAGCCGCTGGCCGGGTCCTCGACCACGAGCCCGGGCTCGGCGGGCACCTCGGGGATCTTCCGCTTGCGCGGACCGGACAACACGTCGTCGTACGAATGGGAGCGCACGGCGTTCGACGCTATCGGGGCACGGAGTCGGCGTCTCCCCGCCACGCCGGTCAGGCGGTCATTTGGAGCATCGCTTCGACGAACGGGGTCCGCTCACCTCGGTCGAGCGGACGCATCACGACCAGCGGCGAGAGCGCGACACACCACGCGCGGACACGCTCGGCGTCGAAGCCCGGCAGATGCGGCGCGATCGCGTCGAAACCGTCTTCGAGCGTGCCGCCTTCCCTCATCGGCAACGTGACCCAGTCGACGAGATCGAAGGCCGGATCACCGACGCTCGGGCGCGGATCGATCGCGACCGCTCCCCGGCCGGGCCCGCCGTCGAGGACATTGCCCGGATGCAGGTCGCCGTGCACGATCGACCTCGCTCCCCCGCCGGTCGCGAGTGCCAGTGCCCGTAGCCGGGCGCGATCGAGGGTCTCCAGCGAAAGCGTGGCCTCGGCCACCGAACCGCGCAGCCTGCGCTCGGCCAGCCGGTACATGAAAGCGACACGATCCTCCAACGGCGAAAAACCCGATGGTGGCCTCACCACGTGGATCTGGGCCAGCAGATCGCCGACCTCGGCCCAGGGAAGGTTCGCCCCGGCTTCCCCCAGTTGTGTGCCGGGATCGATGCCTTCCAGCAGGATCGCGCCGTCGGCGAGTGCGGTGGCGAGGACCTGCACGACCCGCGAGCAGCCGTCCCACGCCCGCAGCGCGGCGGCCTCGGACTCGGCGATCGCGTGATCCGGCGTCAGTTTGAGGACCTTCTTGGCGCCGTCGTCCCCGGCACAGATCAGGGTCCGGCCGGTGTTGCCGGGTTTCGCGTCGACGACGGTGAGCCCCCACCGCGCCGCCAGCCGGGTCACGAGCGCGGGCAGTGCGTCGCACCACGCCGTGACGTCTTCGCCGAACCGCGCGACCAGGCGCGCTCGCGCCTCGTCGTCGATCAGAACAACGGCCACGGGACAGCCCGCCAGTCGTCGCCGGGCTCCGGGAAGACACCCTCGGCCAGCAGCAGTTCGGTGCGCTCGGCCAGCGCTCGGATCTCGAAGCCGGTGAGATGCTCGCCGAGCGCGTCGCCGAGTTCGCCGTCCAGCCGCTCGCGCAGGCCACGCAGCTTGCCGGCCTCGGCCTCGGTCAGCCGCTCACCGATCCAGCCCCAGAGCACCGTCCGCAGCTTCGGGTCGGTGTGCAGGCAGATGCCATGGTCGACGCCGTAGACCCGGCCGTCGGCACCGGCGAGCACGTGGCCGCCCTTGCGGTCGGTGTTGTTGACCACGATGTCGAGCAAGGCGAGTTCCCGCATCCCCTGCCGATTCGCGTGCGCGAGCACCGCCGGTTCACCGTCGCGGTCGTGCGCGTGCAGGACGACGCGCCAGTCCTCCGGCAGATCACCTGGTGACCGGACGTCGACCAGTTCCTCCTCGGTGGTCTCGATCCACAGCTGCACCATGCCGGGCCCGAACGGGCCGTCGCGCAACACCGTGGGCGGGATCGCGCCGAGCCCGGAAGCTTCGGCGACCATGGCCGTCGCGACCTCGCGGCCGGCGAGCGTCCCGTCCGGGAAGTCCCACAACGGCCGCTCACCGGACACCGGCTTGTACACGACGTTGCCGGAGACGCCGTCGAGTTCGATCGTGCAGAAGAGCGTGACGTTGGAAGCGTCGACAAGCCTGCCTTCGACGTCGATCTTGCCGCGCGTCACCAGCTCCCGCGAAGTCTCCGTCACCCCGTTCAGTCCTCGAGAACGTCGACGTCGCGCCGGTACCCGTTCTGCCGCGGGCAGATGTGGCCCGCCGGGTCGAGCGGCTCGGCGCACAGCGGGCACGGCTTGCGACCGGCGTTGACCACCCGGTCGGCTCGTTCCGCGAAAGCGCGCGCCGCGCCAGGGCTGAGGAAGACACGGACGGCGTCCGGGCCTTCTTCGGTGTCGTCCAGAACGACCGTTTCGTCCACCTCGCCCTCCGTCATCGCGAGCAGCTCGATGACGACGGCGCTGCTGTCCGCGTCCCAGCCGAGCCCCATGGTGCCGACGCGGAACTCCTCCTCGACCGGAACCGTGAGGGGGTCGACGTCGAGCAGCTCGTCGGGCGCGTCGGCCGGTACGTCCGCGCCGAACCGGCTGGCGACCTCTTCCAGCAGCGAGCTGAGCCGTTCGGCCAAGACCACGACCTGCTGTTTCTCGATCGTCACACTGATCGTGCGGACGTCCTCGGACGCCTGGAGGTAGAAGGTGCGGTCGCCGGGCTCACCGACGGTTCCGGCGACGAACCGGTCGGGCTGGCGGAAGACGTGGATTACGCGAGACATGGCACCTTTGACCCTAGGCCACGACCCCGTGATCGGCACCCGCCGCCCCAAGGTTCAGCCCAGGGCGAAACCGCCGCGCCCGGACCGTCATGGGCAAAGGGGGCGAACCTACTCTTCTCCTGTGGTTGAGATCGCCCCTTACGGCACCTGGACGTCTCCCCTGTCGGCCGCCGATGTCGCGGCCTCGGGAGGCAGCGCGCAATGGCTGGCAACGGCGGGGAACGAGGTGTGGTGGGCCGAAGCGAGAACCGGTGAGGGTGGCCGCGTGACCCTCGTGCGGTCCCGCGCCGACGGCACGGTCAAAGACGTCCTTCCCCCTCCCTGGAACGTCCGGAACCGGGTCCACGAATACGGTGGCCGCCCCTGGCTCGTCCTTGGCGACGACCTGGTCTTCACCCACTGGGCCGATCAGCGTGTCTACCGCCGCGACCTGGCCACCGGCGAGACGACCCCGCTCACCCCGGAACCGGCCACCCCGCACCAGATCCGCTACAGCGACCTCCGGCCCGGCCGGACCGGTGAAGTCTGGCTGGTGCGCGAACGCAGCACCGGCCCCCGGCGCGTCGACATCGCCCGTGACCTCATCGCCGTCCCCCTCGACGGCGGCCCTGAACGGGTGCTGACGGCCGGCCACCACTTCCTCACCGCGCCGCACCTCTCACCCGACGGCGGGCGGGCGGCGTGGATCGGCTGGAACCATCCCGCGATGCCTTGGGACGGCACGGAACTGTGCGTCGCCGAACTCCGCGAGGACGGGACCTTCGGACCCCACCGCGTACTCGCCGGCGCGCCGGACGTCGCCGTCTGCCAGGTCGAATGGGAGACGGCGGACAGCCTGCTGGCGTTGCTCGACCCGGACGGCTGGTGGAATCTGCACCGCGTCGGACTCGACGGCGGCATCACGAACCTCGCACCGTCGGAGCAGGAGATCGGCGGTGCGCAGTGGAAACTCGGCGCACGCTGGTTCGCGCCGCTCGGGGACGGCCGGTTCGCCGTCATCGCCTCGGGCAAGCTCGCCATCCTCGACGAGACAACGCGGCAAGTGACCCCGGTGGCGGCCGCCGCCGACCTCACCGCGTGGTCCGCCAACGCTTTCGCGGTACACGAAGGCCACGTGGTCGGCGTCGCGGCGGGCCCGGCCCGCGAAGGCGCCGTCGTGAAGGTCGATCTCGACGGCGGGACAGTCACCGAACTCGCGCCGGCACCCGAACCACCGTCGCCCGCCTACCTGCCGACGCCGGTGGAGCGGATCTTCAAGAACGACGACGGCGACCAGATCCCGGCTTTCGTCTACCTGCCCGCGAACGCCGACTTCGCCGCGCCGGACGGCGAACGCCCGCCGCTGTTCGTGTACCCGCACGGCGGCCCGACCGGCCGGGACAGCGCGGTGCTCGACTACGAGATCGCGTACTTCACCAGCCGCGGGATCGCCGTGGTCACGGTGAATTACGGCGGGTCGACCGGATACGGCCGCGCCTATCGCGAACGGCTGCGGGAACAGTGGGGCGTCGTCGACGTCGCGGACTGTGTCACCGTCGCCGAGGCCCTCGCCGCCGAAGGCACCGTCGACGGCGACAGGCTGGCGATCCGCGGCGGCAGCGCCGGCGGGTACACCGCCGCCGCCTCGCTGACCACCACGACCACCTACCGCGCGGGCACCGTGATGTACCCGATCCTCGACCTCGGCCAGTGGACCGGGGACGGCGGCGAAACGCACGACTTCGAGTCGCGCTACCTCGACGGGCTGGTCGGGCCGCTGCCGGACTGCGAACAGCGCTACCGGGACCGGTCGCCGATCAACAACGCGGACACCCTCGCCGGCCCGTTGTTGTTCTTGCAGGGGCTGGAGGACGAGATCTGCCCACCGGAGCAGGCGGACCGGTTCGTGGCCGGGCTGGCGGGGCGCGGCATCGAGCACGCCTACCTGAGGTTCGAAGGCGAGCAACACGGTTTCCGGAAGGCGGAGACCATCGTGGCCGCACTCGAAGCGGAGCTGTCGTTCTACGGGCAGGTCTTCGGCTTCGAGACGCCCGGCGTACCGAAACTCCGGCTGAGCCGGTGAGGCCGGCGAAAACGCGGCCGGGTGACACGATCGCCCTGTTCGCCCCCGCAGGCCCCGTCCCGGCGGACCTGGTCGACAAGGCGCTGCCGGTCCTCCGCGGCTGGGGCGTCGAAGTCCACGTCGGCGAGTGCGTCCGCGCGGCGTCCACCGGCTACCTGTCGGCCTCCGACGAGGCACGGGCCACCGAGTTCACCCGCGCCTGGCTGGACCCCGGAGTGACCTGCGTCCTCGCCGCCCGCGGCGGCTACGGCGCACAGCGGATGCTCGACCTCGTCGACTGGGCGGCGCTGCGGGCGGCCGGACCCAAGATGTTCGCCGGATCGAGCGACGTGACGGCACTGCACTTGGCCGTGAACGTCCACTTGGGCCTGGAGACGCTGTTCTCGCCCATGCCCGCGACCACCCTGTTCGACGCGGTCGCCGCCGAACACCTGCGGCTTTCGTTGTTCGAGCCGGACTCCGTGCGGACGATCGCGTCGCCGACGTCTTCGCCGCTCGTGGCGGGCACCGCGACCGGCACGCTCATCGGTGGCAATCTCGCCCTGCTGACCTCGAGCCTCGGCGCTCCGGAACAAGGCTCGGCACGCGACGCGCTCGTGGTGCTGGAGGACGTCACCGAGAGCCTCTACCGGATCGACCGGATGCTCACGCAATTGCTGCGTTCCGGCTGGCTCGACGGTGTCCGCGGGTTCGTGCTGGGCTCGTGGCGGTCCTGCGGTGAGCCCGAGGCCATCCGTGGCCTCATGCTCGACCGGCTCGGACCGCTCGGGGTGCCCGTGGCGTGGGAATTCGGCGTCGGACACGTTCCCGCGTCACCGACCATCCCCCTCGGTGCGCGGGCCACCCTCGACGCGGACGCGGGCACCCTCCGCGTTTTGCCATAACGGCAACGGAACTTGCGCTCTTGGCCGGGCCGAGGGCATCTTTCGGACATGGATTCCACACAGCAGTTCTGGGAAGACTTCTATCGAGACAAAGAGCAGGTCTGGAGCGGTAAGGCGAACCCGATCCTCGTGCACGAGGTCGCCTCGCTCACCCCGGGCACGGCGCTCGATCTCGGCTGCGGCGAAGGCGGCGACGCCATCTGGCTCGCGCAGCAGGGTTGGCGGGTCACCGCCGTCGACATCTCGGAGGTCGCGCTCGAACGCGCCGCCGCGCACGCGGCAACGGCCGGAGTCGAGGGCATCGTCTGGGAACGTCACGACCTGGCGAAATCGTTCCCGGAGGGTCGCTTCGATCTCGTCTCCGCGCAGTTCTTCCACTCCCCCGTCGCGGAGGACGACGAGCGGGACAAGGCACTCCGCCGCGCAGCCGAGGCCGTCGCCCCCGGTGGCACCCTGGTCGTCGCCGGTCACGCGGGCTGGCCGACGTGGATGGAGGAGCCACCGCACAAGGACGTCCACTTCCCGACGACGGCCGAGGTGCTCGAAACAATCGTGCTCACCGACGGTGATTGGACCGTGGAACGGCAGGACCTGATCACGCACGATTCCCCCGGACCGGAGGGACAGCACGGAACGCGTTCGGACAACGTGCTCCGCGTGCGACGCTCGCGCTAGGTACGGTCGCGGCATGCGGATGACGGCTGCGGAAGCCCGGTCACGGTTCGAAGGCGAGCGGGTAGCGAGGCTGGCGACGACGGGCTCGGACGGCAAGCCGCACCTCGTGCCGGTGACCTTCGTCGTCGAAGGCGACTCGGTCGCGTTCGCGATCGACCACAAGCCGAAAAGCACCACGGCGTTGCGACGGCTGGAGAACATCGCGGAGAACCCGGTGGTCGGTTTTCTTACCGACCATTACGCCGAGGACTGGACCGGCCTGTGGTGGGCCCGGGCGGACGGGGTCGCCCGGGTGCTGACCGACCCCCACGAGCAGGCACTGCCGGTGCGGCTGCTGCGGGAGAAATATCCGCAGTACGAGGCACAACCTGCGCCGCACGCCGTGGTGAGCACGCTGGTCCACTCGTGGAGTGGGTGGCGGGCTTCTTGAGCTTTCTTTTTCGGCGTTGTTGCTGCTTTGCGGTGACAACGCCATCGCGAGACCGTATAGGTCGTTATACATTCGGCGAGCGCCTGGCAGCCGCCCAAGTTTTTGGCATCGCCTGAGAAGCGACGACAGAAGCCCCTACCACCTTCAGCCAAGCCCCCGCTAATGACGCCGGCTGCCCTGCCCCCGAGTACATGAAGGCCCCCTTCCTTGCGTCCAACGCAAGGAAGGGGGCCTTCATGTACTCGAAACTCAGGTGGAGCGAGGAGCCTCGGCGGGCAGGAACTGCTCCACCGGCCTCCCCCGCCAAGCCGAAATGATCCCCATCGGATCCGGCCGCAGCAGTGAAGCGGCCGCGTACACACTCGCCGCGACGACGACCGCCATGAACCACCAGTCGTACAGCGCCTGCTCCCCGGTCGGGTAGTAGACCAGCGTGACGAACACCGACACCGCGACGACGACCGCGAGGTTCCGGCGGCGCCATTCGAACGCGGACAGGACCACGAAACCCCAGGTCAGATACCACGGCAGCGAGGGCGGCGGGACGATCGCGCCGGCCAGCAGGACGATCGCCATCCGGTGGACGGCCGGGTTGCCGCCGTCGCGGGCGAGCCACCATTGGCGGCCGGCGAAGACGAACAGGCCGACCATCGCGATCGCCCGGAACACGGTGACGAACGGCGAGACCTCGACGTCGATCACCAGGTTGACCAGCGAGTAGAAGATCTCGCCGATCCCGGTCGGGAAGTTCATCCAGTTCGCGATCAGCGTCGGCGCCTTGAGGCCGGTCAGCCAGCCGAGGTTGACCGAGCCGAGCGACAGCCAGGTGCCCGCGACGAACACCGGCAGGAAGATCCCGACCGACGCGGCGCCCGCGCGGAGGAAGTCGGCCACCTTCCGGTCGCCGGGCAGGTGGTTCGCCCACACCCAGACCAGGAACGGCAGCGCCCACGCCGCGGTGGGCTTGATCAGCATGCCGATGGTGACCAGGACGATCGCGACGACGTGTCTGCGCTCCAGCGCGGCCAGCACGCCGACGGTGAGGAAGCCCAGCATCAGCAGATCGTTGTGCGGGCCACCGACGAGGTGGATCACCGTCATCGGGCTGGCGATGGCGAGCCACAGGGTGATCGGCAGCTTGCCACCGAGGTGCTTGACCAGCCGCGGCAGCGACCACAGCATTCCGACCAGGCCGATCATCAGCACCAGCCGGGTCGCGATGACGCCGGCGATCATGTCGTTGCCGGTGACCGAGACGATCCCCTTGGCGATCAGCAGGAACAGCGGGCCGTACGGCGCGGGCGTGGTCTGCCACAGCGGGTGGACGTTCTGCACGACGTCCGGCAGCACGACCAGTTCGGCCGGGCCGTTGGCGTACGGGTCGAGCCCGTTGAGGAGCTGCGCGCCCTGCGCGAGGTAGGAGAAGACGTCGCGGGTGAACAACGGCGGCGAGACCAGCAGAGGCGCCATCCAGCAGGCGGCGGCGATCACGATCGGACGGCTGGCGATCCGCCCGGCGAGCGCGTAGCGGCCGAGCCGGACCCACGCCCAGATGATCAGCCCGAAGCCCGTGTAGAGCGTCGCGTTGGCGAGGATGCGGCCGTGGCCGTAGCGGATCCACGACAATGGTCCGTGCCCCAGGATCGGGTCACGGACGAGGATGCCGCCGGCACCGAGCGCCGCCAGCATCAGCAGCGTGCTGCCGATGGTTCCCATCGCGATGGTGCGGTACGGGAACCGGGAAGGCACCCGGAGCCGCTCGCCGAGGGAACCGGCCGAGGGCGTCTGCGGGGGGTCTGTCGTGGTCGCCATTTCGAGATTGGAGGTTACACACCGCGCCTGTGCGTGTGCGTGGCAATGGGTGTTTCCCGCGCGGTACCACCGGGCAACGCGGCGAGCAGCGACTTCGTGTAGTCGTGTTTCGGGTCCAGCAGGACCTCCTCCACGGTACCGACCTCCACCAGTTCCCCGCGGTACATGACCGCGACCCGGTCGGCGATGTTCCAGGCCAGCCCGAGGTCGTGCGTGATCACGAGCCCGGCGAGACCCAGCTCACGGCGCAAGCGCAGCAACAGCGCGAGGATCTCCCCTCGCACCGAAGCGTCGAGCGAGGCCACCGGTTCGTCGGCCACGATCACGCCGGGGTCCAGCGCCAACGCGCCCGCGATGACGACCCGCTGCCGCTGCCCGCCGGACAGCTCGTGCGGGAGCCGGTCGAGGAACTTCTCCGCGGGCCGCAGTTCGGCCGCTTCGAGTGCCTTGAGGACGAGGTCGTGCTCGTTCGCGGTCATTCCGTGGATGCGGGGACCTTCCGCGACGGCCTCGTACACCGTGTGGTTCGGGTTCAGCGCGCTCGTCGGGTCCTGCAGCACGAGCTGGACCCGCCGCCGGTACGCCTTGAGCCCGGCGCCGCCGAGCGGAACCGGTTTCCCGGCGTACCGCACCGCGCCGGAGTCGGGTTTCTGCAGCCCGAGCAGCGTGCGGGCCAGCGTCGTCTTGCCCGAGCCGGACTGGCCGACGAGCGCGACGATCTCGTCCTTCCGCACCTGGAGGCTCACCCCGGCGACGGCGTCGATCCGCTTACCGGTGCGGTCGCGGAAACTGACGCGCAGATCCTCGGCCTCCAGCAGTGCGGGCTGGTCGCCACTGCGTTCCGGTTCGGGCGGCAGCGGCGTGCTGGTGGCCGGCGCGAACCGCGACACCGGGTCGCCGACGGTCGGGAACGCGGCCGCCAGCGCCTTGCTGTGCTCGTGCCGCGGCGCGTTCATCAGCTCCGCGCTCGGCCGTTCCTCGACGATTTCGCCGTCGTACATCACCGCGATCCGGCGGCAGGTCGCGGCGAGCACCGACAGGTCGTGGCTGATCATGATCAGCCCGATCCCCTGTTCGGCGACCAGCCTGCCCAGCAGGTCGAGCACCTGTGCCTGGACGACGACGTCGAGCGCGGTGGTCGGCTCGTCCGCGATGATCAGCCGCGGCGCGCAAGCCAGCGCCATCGCGATCATGACGCGCTGCTTCTGACCGCCGGACAGCTCGTGCGGGTACGCCCCGGCGCGGCCGGGCGGCAGGTCGACCTGTTCGAGCAGTTCCTTGACCTTGGCCTGGATCGCACCGTCCGACAGTGCCTTGCCGCCGGGCGGGTGCAGGCGGATCGGCTCGGCGATCTGCTCGCCGATGCGGCGGACCGGGTTGAGCGCGTGCATCGCGCCCTGGAACACGACCGAGGCCTCGGCCCAGCGCACCGCGCGCAACCTGCCCCACTTCATGGCCGTGACGTCTTCGCCGTCCAGCAGGATCTCTCCGCTGACCTTGGCCGAACGCGGGAGCAGCCGCAGCACGCTCATCGCGACCGTCGACTTCCCCGACCCCGACTCCCCTGCCACTCCGAGGGTGTCGCCGGGTTCGAGCACGAGGCCGACCCCGCGGACGGCGGCGACCTCACCGCTTCCGGTGGTGTAGGTGACGCCGAGGTTCTTCAGTTCCAGCAAGGGGCTCATGCGTGCTGTCCCTTCAGGCGCGGGTTCAGCACGGTCTCCAGCGCGCGTCCGACGAGGGTGAAGGCGAGAACGACCACGACGATCGCGATACCCGGCGGCAGCAGGTTCCACCAGGCGCCCTTGCTGATCGCGCCGTTGTTCAAGGCGGTCTGCAGCATGGCTCCCCAGGAGACGGTGTTCGGGTTGCCGACCCCGAGGAACGCCAGTGTCGCGTCCGCGATGACCGCGTTGCCCACGACGAGTGTGGTGTTGGCCAGCACGAGCGGCATGACGCCGGGAAGGACGTGCTTGCCGACGATGTGCAGGTGACCGCCGCCGAGCGCCTTCGCGCGCTCGATGTACGGACGGCCCTCGATCGTGAGGGTCTGCGCGCGGACCAGGCGCGCGGTGCTGGGCCAGGCGGTGACGCCGATGGCGATGATCACCGTCATCGTGCCCTGCTCCAGTACCGAGGCGAGCGCCACGGCGAGGACGAGGGACGGCAGCACCAGGAAGAAGTCCGTGAACCGCAGCAGCAGCCCGGACAGCCAGCCGCCGAAGTGCGCGGCCGCGATCCCGATGAGAGTGCCGATCAGCACCGAGAGGAACGCCGCCGAGAAGCCGGTGAGCAGCGAGATCCGTGCGCCCCAGAACGTCATCAGCAGCACCGAACGGCCGTCGATGTCGGTGCCCAGCCAGAACTCCCCGCTGGGTGGGTCCAGTGAAGCGCCTTCGGCCTTGGTGACATCGAGGCCGGATTCGTCCGAGATCACCGGCGCGAGGACGGCCAGCAGCGTGAGGAGGCCGAGGAAGGCCAGCCCGAAGACGCCGGCCTTGTTCGTCCTGAACTCGTGCCAGCGCTTCGCCACGGCCTCACGGCGGCGGCGCCAGACGATCGAACTCGGTTTTTCCGCTGTGGTCATGCCGTCCGCACCCTCGGGTCGAGCACGCGGTAGAGCAGCTCCGCGAGCAGGTTCATCAGCACCACCGCACCCGCGAGGGTGACGAAGACCCCTTGCAGGACAGGCAGATCAGGCCCACGGAGCGCTTCGTAGAGCAGCTGCCCGAGGCCCGGCCAGCTGAACACGGCCTCCACCGAGACCGCGCCCGAGACGACCATCCCGAACTGCATGAAGACCAGCGTCACCGTCGGCAGCAGCGCGTTGGGCACGGCGTGCCGCTTGCGGACGAGGTCGTCGCGCAGCCCCTTGGCCCTGGCGGTGGTGAGGTAGTCCGAATTCATCTCGCCGATCAGGGACGACCGCATGACCAGCATGTACTGCGCGTAGAACACCACCAGCAGGGTCACGCACGGCAGTACCAGATGGTGGAGCACGTCGAGCCCTTCGCTGAAGAACCCCGGCTCGACATCGGGGGAATGCATGCCACGGCTCGGGAAGAGACCGTTGCCGGCCACCAGCAACATGAGCCCGAGCCAGAACTGCGGTACCGACCACAGCGTCAGCGCCAGTCCTGTTTGGACCTTGTCGAACCTGCTCCCCCGGCGCCAGCCCGCGCGGACACCGAGCCACAGGCCGAGCAAGACGGCGAGCACGGTCGCGCTGCCGACCAGCAGGATCGTCGGCCACAACCGCTCGCCGACCATGTCGAACACCGGGCGCCGCTGGAGGTACGAGACCCCCATGTCGCCCTGGAGCAGACCGGCGACGTAGTCCCAGAACTGCCGCAGCAGCGGCTTGTCCACGCCCATCTGCGCACGCAGTTCGGCCATCATCTTCGGGTCGGTCGGCCGGTCGCGGACCATGAACCGCACGGGATCGCCGGGCAGCGTCCGGAACAGGAAGAACCCCAGCACGACGACGAGCGCGAGGCTCGCCAGCGCGCCGCCGATCTTGGAGAGCACGAACCGGGCGGTGCCGGTCCCACCCCGGCGCTCGCCGGGATCGACGAGCGCCGGGGTCTGGTCGAGGGAACTGAGTGCTTCGGTCAACGCGGTCCTTTGGCGTTTGTCGGTGAACTCGCGTCCGCGATCGCGTCGGCAGGGCACGACCAGGTCGTCCCTGTCACCGTGAGCAGGGAGGGCGCCTTGCCACCGCGATAGCGGAGCCGTCGGCCAGGCGGGTTCACGCTTCATGTCCCTTTCTCGGAGAATGTGCCGGCTTCGCCGACCGGCTCTTACTCCCGGTCGTCGGCCGACTTGCCGCGCCGCCCGAGCAGCACGCCGCCACCGACGAGCACCACGAGCACGACCGCGCCGATGCCGATCCACAATCCGGTGTTGCTGTTTTCCTCGGCACCCGCGGCGGCCGTGTCGGCCGGAGTGGCGCCGTAGACGCCCCAGTAGCCGGACTGCTCGAGGATCGCGCCGTCGGGCTGCGGCTGTTTGGTGAACGAGGAGAACTTGTCCGAGCGGTAGGCCTCGAGCACGTTGTCGTAGTCCAGGACGACGTCGACGTACTCGCCCGCCAGCACGGCCTGGGCTTGCTTGACCAGTTCGGCGCGCTTGGCGGGGTCGAACTCGGTCAGCTGCTTCTTGTACAGGTCTTCGTAGCGCGGGTCGCAGAAGTACGTCGACGAGCTGCCGCCGTTGCCTTCCGCGTTCGGACGGCCGGCGCAAGTGTTCAGGCTCAGGGCGTAGTCCGGGTCGGGCGAGGTGCCGTAGCCGGAGATCGCGAGGTCGTAGTTGCCCGCGGTGGTGCGGTCGTCCAGCTCGTCGTCGGAGACGAGTTCCTGCTTGACGCCGATGCCGATGTCCTTGAGCCAGCCACTGACGAACTGCGCGGTGCGCTGGTCGAAGGGCCGGTTCGCATGGCCGGCGAGCCGGAATTCCAGCTTCGCGCCGCCGGGGGCGACCCGGATGCCGTCCGCGCCCTTGGCGTAACCCGCCTGGTCGAGGGTGGCGTTCGCGGCCGCGATGTCGAACTTGGTCTTCTCGGCCTCGGACGGAGTCCAGGTGTAGGCCTTGTAGATCGCGGGCACGACCCCGGTACCGGGCTGGCCGTAGCCGTTCATCACCTTCTGGACGATGGTCTCGGTGTCGATGGCTTGCGCGATCGCCTTGCGGACACGGACGTCCTTCAGGATCGGGTTGCCGTCACCGATCGGCTGGTCGAGGACGTTCTTGACGCCGAAGTTGATGATCAGCTCGTTGTACCGGCGGCCCGGCGCCTTGTTCGTGGTGATGTTCTTCTCGCCCTTGAGCGCGTCGAACTGCGTCGGCGTGAGCCGGTTGATGACGTCGACCTCGCCCTGCTTCAGCGCGTTGACGGCGGCCTCGGCGTCCTTGAACTGCAGAAGCTGCAGTTCGTCCACCTTGGGTGCGCCACGCCAGTAGTCCTTGTTCGCCTTGAACTTCACGAACTCGTTCTTCTTGTACTCGGTCAGCAGATAGGGGCCGCTGCCGACACCGACGACGGCCATCTCGTCGGTCGAGGGGGCGTTGAGGTCCTTGATCGGCTCCCAGATGTGCTTGGGCACGATCGGGACGTCGAGCGAGGTCATACTCGACTGCGGGGCCTTGGTCTTGAGGACGAGCGTCTTGTCGTCCGGCGCCGACACCGACGCGAAGTTGGAGACGTAGCTGCCGTTCGCGGTGCGGGCGTTCTCGTCGTCGAGCATCCGCTGGAAGGTGTACGCCGGGTCCTGCGCGGTCACCGGTTTGCCGTCGGACCACTTCATCCCCTGACGGATGGTGAAGGTCCAGGTGAGTTTGTCGTCCGAGGTCTTCCACGACTCCGCGACGCCACCCGTGGGCTGAGTGTCCTCAGCCGAAGGCAGGGTGAGGAACTCGTAGGTGAACCGGCCGACCTGGGTCGACGCCGCCAGCTGGGCGGTGAAGGGATTCAGGTGGTCGATGCCGGTCGTGAGCGCCACCCGGAGGACCTTGCCCTGCTGCTGTGCCGCCGCGGCGGGCACGAAAGGCACCGTCGCGACCGCCGAAGCGGCAAGGACCGCGACCACGCGAAGACCGCGTCGTCGCTTCGGAAAACGCTCAGTGCGCACGAAGACCACCCCATCGAAACTCGCTGTGTCCCAACCCCTGAGGCGGAAAAGTAACCACATGTCGCGGTAACCGCGCAATGACTGGCCAACACCGATGGTGCGCGGCGGATGTCGTCGCGTGGCCGGCAGCTACTTTACGTCCTATCACAGTTGCGTTGAGTCACCGTTCTGTCGCGCGAGGCGATGACACGGGCACTGTCCTGGGCATTCAAGGGAAGCGTGCTTGCAGAACGCTTGCGTCCGATGATGCTCAATCGATACGTGCGGCGAAGTGTGAGCGAAGCGATTCGTCACCTACTTGCGGTCGGGCAGGCGCAACCATCGCAAGTAGGTGACGAATCGCGGGAGGGGGTCAGCCCACGGAGACCTCACGCCGCCGCGCGGTGGCCGCGGCCGCGTAGAGCCACGCGAACAGCGCCCACATGCCGGCGAAGATCAGCCCCACGGTCACGTACGCGACCGTCCACAGGACGGCGGGCGTCTCCGACTTCCGTTCCCGTTGCAGGAACTCGATCTCGGACATGAACGGGCGGGTTCCGGACGCCGCGTCGATCGCCGGGGCGTTCGCGGCCGGGTCGGCGGGCGCGTAGATCGGGGCGAGCCCCATCACCCGATTCGGGACATGCACGCGGATCCCGGTCTTCCACTGCCCGAACACCGGCAGCGGCTGGACCGTGCGGTACACCCCGTCGCCGATCTTCTCCAGGGGCGCGGTGAAGAAGTCGCCACCCTGCCAGGCGAAACCGTTCAGCCACACGGCGTCGTCGGCGAGCTCGGGACGGGAGATCGTGACGGTCGCGTCGACCCATCGGGGCAGGCCACCTCCGTGCGGGTTCGAGATCGGCAGCCCGGCCGCGGCCTCGGTCAGCCTGACGTCGGCGGTGAATCCGGCAGCCGGATCCTGCGGGACGGCGACGGCCGACATCAGGGCGACCGCGCCCAGCGCGCCGACGAGTCCGACCGTGTGCCGAGGGCCCGTCGCGGGCACCTGTGTCGCCGTCTCCTCCACCCGTTGGTACTGCCAGACACCGATGAACGCGCCCGCCAGGGCGGCGCCGGTGCCGAACAGGACGAACAATGGCAGATGGGAGACCGGCCACGGGTTCGGCATCAGCCATCGGGTGAACGCCGCCTCGGCGAGCATCCCGGCCGTTCCCACGAGCAGACCGGCGACGACGGCGAAGGGGTAGCCCTGACGGCTCCGCATCGCCAGTGCGACGACCTCGATGATCACCGCTTCGGCGACGTACGGCAGCAACGAGGCCACGTGCAGATCGGCGAACAGCGGGATGACGGTGAACGAAGCACGGGAGGCGAGAAAGACCGCGACGACGATCAGTGCGCCGCCAGGACCCCACGACAGCCGTCCGTAGGTCAGCGTCCAGGCGCCGATCAGGCCGACGAGCACGACCTGCGACAGCATCGGGAACTGCGGCACACCGAGGTCGAACTCCATGAGGAACGCCGAAGCGCCCATCATCCAGGCACCGGCGAGCACCGGGCCGAGCAGGCGCACGACCGGCCCGGTCGCACCGACCTGCCGGGCTTCGCCGAGCAGCAATTGCAGCCCCAGGACCACGCAGACACCGCCGCCGATCATCAGGACATGCGTCGGCCCCCATTCGGTGACGTCCTGGCCGAACAACCGGTGCCAGACGTCGTCGAGCGGGAATCCCGCGATACCGACCAGTCCGGTCGCCATCATCTGGATGGATCCCATCGGTGCCCGCCAATGCGGACCGATCTTGAACGTGCGCTTGGGCAGGTTCTTCGTCGCCAGGGTCGCGCTGAGCACGCCGCTGGCGAAGATGCCCATCAGTCCGAAGTAGATCGGGAAGTGCGACGGGTTCGCGAGCGGACCTTCGTCGCGGCCGAGCTCCATGTGGATCGGCACGTCCCAATAGACACCGATCAGCGCCGACATCCCGGAAAGGAACGCGACGAACATCGGCAGTGCCGCCCAACGCGGCAGACCGCTGAAGTCACCCATCCAGTCGGCGACACGGCCGATGACGGTCCGCTTCCCCGCACGCTCGCGGAGCACGAAAAGGGCCAAGGGCAGGAAGACCGCGGTGAACATCAGGCCCGCGATGACGATCTGCCCGAATTGTGCGCCGCCGGCGGGCGGGCTCTCCTGAGCCATGAACACCGTGCTCGCCTTCCTGCTAACCTAAGTAACTGTTACCTTGGGGTAACACGATAGAGGCATGGCTCCGGCCAGGCAAGCCGGGGCGTACGACTTGGAGGGACCTCGATGCGGAGGAACGGCGGAATCTGCGGGATCACCGTGGCCGCACTGCTGGCCGTGACCGGCTGTTCGGGATCGCCCGAACCGGCGCCGGGCACGGGTGCCCGGACCGTGCAGTTCTCGATCACCGAGGGCAAGCGCACGGCGGGCCCGGCGGAGGTCGCGATACGCACCGGCGAGAACGTCGCGCTCGAGGTCACCTCCGACCAGGCGGACGAACTGCACGTCCACGGCTACGACAAGGCCGCCCAGTTGGCCCCCGGGGTGCCGGGAACGGTCGCCTTCACCGCGAACGTCGACGGAATCTTCGAGGTGGAACTGCACAAGAGCGGCGCGGCGGTGACCAAGCTGCGGGTGAGCGGATGATCCTGGCACACGGTCTCGGTGGCCGCTCCGATCTGCCGGTGCCACTGTGGCTCGCGCTCTACGCGGGAGCGGGGGCCGTCGTCGTCTCCTTCTTCGCGCTCACCGTGCTCTGGAAGGAGCCGAGGCTCCGCGGCGCCGACGCCGGCCGCGCACTTCCGCTCTCCCTGCAGCGGTTCGTCGACAGCACGTTCTCGCGGGTCGTGTCGCGCGTGGCCGGCGTGGCGCTGTTCGCGGGCTTCCTCGCGATGGCGTGGGCCGGGCCGGGCAGCTCGGCCGACAATCCGGCTCCAGCGTGGTTCTACGTCTGGTTCTGGGTGGGCTTGGTCCCGCTTTCGCTCCTGTTCGGCCCGGTCTGGCGGCGACTGAATCCACTGAGGACGATCGCGTCGCTCATCCCCGCGCGGCGTCGCGAACTCCCGGACCGGCTGGGCTATCTGCCCGCGATCGTCGGTCTCCTGGCGTTTCTCTGGCTGGAACTGGTGTTCCCGCATTCGGATTCGCCACGAGCGATCGCTTTCTTCTGCACCGTATATGCCGTTATACATATTGCTTTCGGCGTGGTGCATGGTCCGCGCTGGTTCGACCGGGGTGACGCTTTCGAGGTCTACGCGCGCCTGATCGCGGCCTTGTCCCCGTTCGGCAGACGCGGTGACGGGCGGCTCGTGGTCCGGAATCCGCTGGACGGCCTGCTCACCATCGCCCCCGCGCCGTGGCTGACCGCGCTGATCCTGGTGGTGCTCGGTTCGACGGCGTTCGACGGCCTGACCCGGCTCCCGTTCTGGACGTCGCTGGACGCCGGCGTGCTCGGTGGCACCGGCGGGCTCGCGGCCTGCATCGCGCTCACCTACGGCGCGTACGCGGGCGCGATCAGCCTGACCAGGCCGTATCTGCGACGAGGTTTCGACCCCTATCCCGCGTTCGCGCCGTCGCTGGTCCCGATCATGGTCGGCTACACGGTCGCGCATTACTTCTCGTTCGCCGTGTTCTCCGGACAGCAGGGCTTCGGCCGCGCGATCGACTACACGGTCGTCTCGACCGGCGTGATCGCGCTGGTGCAGATCGCCGGCATCGTCGTGGGACACGTGCTGGCCGTGACCTCGGCGCATGACCGTTCCGTCGGTGTGCTGCGCGCGAACTACGTCAAGGTGGGGCAGTACCCCATGCTGGCGCTGATGATCGGCTACACCGCGCTCGGGATCGCACTGGTTTCCGGCTCATGACCGTCGCGGCGCGGGTGATGATGATGCACCAGGGCGGCTGGGACGAGATCCTCATCTTCGTCGGCCCCGTGGTGATCATCGGGCTGCTCGTCCACGTCGCGCGCAAACAGGTCCCGACGACGCCCGAAGAAGACGACGACTAGCCTGCTCACGCCGCCGAGAAGCACCATCCCCGCCGACTCGGTGACCTCCCCGCGGGTACGGCCATCGTGGTCGGCGGCCACGAAGCTCGCGAGCACGGCGAAGTTCCGTGAAGGCCTCCTTGAGGGACTCTGGGTCCCTCAAGGAGGCCTTCACGGACTGCCGGAGGAACGGGTACGCCTACTGCTCCGCACCAGCGTCATGTCCTTCTCCCGCACCGGTTCCTGGCAGTGCGCGCAGACGGTCTCCGGTGCGAGGACCTCGCCGCACGAATGGCGCCACACGGTCGGCGGCGGCCCGTCCGTGACGTACCGGTCGCCCCACGCCATGAGGTTCAGCAGCACGTGGTCGAGCGCGTGCCCCGCCTCGGTGAGCACGTACTCGTAGCGCGGTGGATGCTCCTCGTAGAGCCGTTTTTCGAGGATTCCCGCCTCGACGAGCTTGCGCAGCCGCGCGGTCAGGATGTCCCGGCTCGCCCCGGTGTTGCGGACGATCTGGTCGAACCGCCGTGCCCCGAAGAACACCTCGCGCAGCGCGAGCAGGCTCCAGCGCTCCCCGATCACCTCCATCGCGTTGGCGATCGAGCAGTCCCTCGGCCCTTCGGTCATACGACCAGCGTAAACCCAGTGAGTCTTGATTTCCAACCCACCCGATGCGACAGTGAGTTGGAGATTCCAACTCACCACTGGAGGCAGCCGTGCACGACGCGGTCATCGTCGACGCCGTCCGTACCCCGATCGGCAGGGGCAAGCCCGGGGGCGCCCTGCACGAGGTCCATCCCGTCCAGTTGCTCGCCCATACGGTGCGCACGCTCGTCGAACGCAACGGACTCGATCCGGCGCTGATCGACGACGTCATCGGGGGCGCCGTCGACCAGGTCGGCGAACAAGCCCAGAACGTCACACGGTGGGCCGCACTCGCGGCCGGGCTGCCGGAGACCGTGCCCGCGACCACCGTCGACCGGCAGTGCGGGAGCAGCCAGCAGGCCGTGCACTTCGCCGCGCAGGGCGTGATGGCCGGCGCGTACGACGTCGTCATCGCCTGCGGTGTCGAGTCCATGAGCCGCGTCCCGATGTGGTCGAACGTGCTGCCCGGTACCGATCCCCTCGGCCCCGGCGTCGCCGCGCGTTATCCGGAAGGCCTGGTATCCCAAGGGATCAGCGCCGAACTCATCGCCGCCAAATGGTCGCTCAGCCGCGCCGCGATGGACGAGTTCGCGGTGTCCTCGCACCGAAAGGCGGCGCGGGCGCACGCGCTCGGCCGGTTCGCGAGCCAGATCGTGCCGATCGAGACCCCGTCGGGCCGGGTCTCCACCGACGAGTCCGTCCGGCCGGCCACCGACCTCGCAACGCTGGCCAAGCTGCGCCCGGCGTTCCAGGAGCAAACGATCTCGGAGAGATTTCCGCAGATCGACTGGTCGGTGACCGCGGGCAACAGCAGCCCGATCAACGACGGCGCCTCCGCCGTGCTCATCACCTCCAGCGAGACCGCCGTCAGACTGGGCTTGCGTCCGCGTGCCCGCCTGCACAGTTTCGCCGTCACCGGCTCCGACCCGCTGCTCATGCTCTCCGGCGTCATCCCGGCGACGGAGAAAGTGCTGCGGCGCGCCGGTCTGCGCCTGGAAGACATCGGCCTGTTCGAGATCAACGAGGCGTTCGCCAGTGTCGTGCTGGCGTGGCAGCAGGAGACCGGCGCCGACCCGGCCAAGGTCAACGTGCACGGCGGCGCGATCGCGCTGGGCCATCCGCTCGGCGCGAGCGGGACCCGGCTGATGGGCACGCTGGTCAACGCGCTGCACCATCACGGCGCCCGCTACGGCCTGCAGGCGATGTGCGAAGGCGGCGGCCAGGCCAACGCGACCATCCTGGAGGCGCTGTGAGCGATCGGCTTCCCGAGAAACTGGCGAGCCATCCGTCCGTGCGGGCGGTGCTCGCCCAACCGCGGGACAAGCCGTCACCGGTGATCGACGCCGGCTGGCTCAAGGAGATCTGTCTCGCCGCCGGTGCCGACGACGCGGCGGCCGTCCCGCTCGGCCATCCGGAGCTGGCGGGCGAACGTGAACACGTCCTGCGCGCACTTCCCGGTACCAAGACCCTGGTCTCGCTCGTGGTGCGGATGAACCGGGACGACGTCCGCTCCCCCGCCCGCAGTGTCGCCAACCAGGAGTTCCACCGCAGCGGCGAGATCATCAACGAAGCCGGGCACACGATCGTCCGGACGCTGCAGGACGCCGGGTACCGCGCGATCAACCCGTCGGCGACGTTCCCCATGGAGATGGAGCACTATCCCGGTCGGATCTGGGTGGTCGCGCACAAGACCGTCGCCGTCGCGGCCGGACTCGGCGCCATGGGACTGCACCGCAACGTGATCCACCCGAAATTCGGCAACTTCGTGCTCCTCGCGACACTGCTCGTCGACGCCGAGGTGTCCGGCCACGGCGAACCCCTCGAGTACAACCCCTGCCTGGAGTGCAAGCTGTGCGTGGCGGCTTGCCCGATCGGGGCGATCTCGAAGACCGGCGAGTTCGACTTCCTCGCTTGTTCGACGCACAACTATCGCGAGTTCATGAGCGGCTTCACCGACTGGGCGCAGACCGTGGCCGACAGCGAGGACGCCGCCGACTTCCGGTCCAGGGTGACCGACGCGGAGAACGTGTCGATGTGGCAAAGCCTCGCGTTCAAGCCGAATTACAAGGCCGCCTATTGCATGGCCGTCTGCCCGGCGGGCGAAGACGTGCTCGGACCGTACCTCGACGACCGCCGCGGTTTCCTCGGCACCGTGGTGAAACCGTTGCAGGACAAGGTGGAGCCGCTGTACGTACGAGAGGGTTCGGCGGCGCAGGCCTACGCCGAGCGCCGGTTCCCCCACAAGCCGGTGAAGAAGGTCGATGGCGGCTACCCGAAACGGCCCTGAGCCTCGCTGTCACATCGCCGGGTCCCCATCCGTCAGGGTTGCGACCGAGCGATGAAGGATGGGAACCGTGGACGAACACGACTGGCTGGCGCGACGCTTCGAAGGGCACCGGACGCGGCTGAGGGCGGTGGCGTACCGGATGCTCGGTTCGCTCAGCGAAGCGGACGACGCGGTGCAAGAGGCCTGGCTGCGGCTGAGCCGGTCGGAGTCCGGTGACGTGGACAACCTCGGCGGCTGGCTGACCACCGTCGTCGGCCGGATCTGCCTCGACATGCTGCGCTCACGCAAATCGCGCCGGGAGGATCCGTTCGGCGCGCAGCTCCCCGACCCGATCATCGGTCGCGAGGACGGGATCGACCCGGAACACCAGGCCCTGCTGGCGGACTCGGTCGGCTTGGCGCTCCTGGTCGTTCTCGACACCCTGGACCCCGCCGAACGGCTCGCGTTCGTGCTGCACGACATGTTCGCCTTGCCGTTCGACGAGATCGCGCCGATCGTGGGCCGGTCCTCCGCGGCGACCCGGCAGCTCGCCAGCCGCGCGCGGCGTCGCCTGCAGGGCTCGCCGACGACCCCGGACGCGGACCTGAGCCGTCAGCGGGCAGTCGTCGACGCGTTTTTCGCGGCCGCGCGGGACGGCGACTTCGACGCGCTGGTTTCGGTACTGGACCCGGATGTCATCCTCCGTGCCGAGGGCGGCGCGGCCCCGGCGGGCACCACGCGCTTCGTACGCGGCGCGGCCGCGGTCGCGGGCCGGGCGCTCGTGTTCCGGTCGGCGGGCACCGGCGGGGTACCGCGACCCGCCCTGGTCAACGGCGCGGCCGGAATGGTCGCCACCTCGGACGGCGTCCCGACGACGGTCTTCGCCTTCACCGTGGTGGACGGGAAGATCGCGGCGATCGACATCCTCGCCGACCCGGACCGCCTCGCCGCGCTCGACTTCGAACCGCTCGGCTGAACTGTCGGGAAGGGTTCGTTCAGGGATTCCGTGTCCTGCACGAACCCTTCCCGACGTGCGCGCTGCCGGGCTCAGGAGGTCGGGAAGTCGTCCGCGGTGCGGACGCGGTCCCGGATCCAGACCCCGGCGGGCTTCAGCGGAGCCGTGCCGGTGAACGAGCTGCCCG
This sequence comes from Amycolatopsis sp. QT-25, assembly GCF_029369745.1. Taxonomy (NCBI): domain Bacteria; kingdom Bacillati; phylum Actinomycetota; class Actinomycetes; order Pseudonocardiales; family Pseudonocardiaceae; genus Amycolatopsis; species Amycolatopsis sp. QT-25. The sequence continues at coordinate 3,844,449 of NZ_CP120210.1, read as the reverse complement.
AACAGGTGCCCGGCTTGAACACCGCGCCCGAACGGCTGTCGTCGGAGAAGTTCCAGTTGGTCCAGCTGATCTTCTTCGACGCCAGGAAGTCCAGGTACTTCTGCGAGTTGGTGAAGTCGTTGCCGCCGTCACCGCTCGCGGTCTGGGTGCCGAACTCGGTCACGAACAGCGGGAGCTTGCTCGCGGCCCGGCTCAGCGCGGTGAAGTACTCCGTTTTGTGCGACGCCGCGTAGAAGTGGAACGTGTACATGAAGTTGGTGGCGCGCACCGGGTTGTCGACGATGTCGGTCTCGTTGCGGCCGTCGGAGACGCCGAGCGAACCCCAGCCGTGGGTGCCCACGAGCACGACGCCGTCGGCGTCCTGGGCGCGGATGACCGGGATCATCTGTTCCGCGTAGCTGCGCACGCGGTCCCAGCTGACGTTGTTGGGCTCGTTGGCGATGTCGTAGATGATGTTGGTCTTGTCCTTGTGCCGCTGGGCGACTTCGGTGAAGAACGTCTTGGCGCGGCTCAGGTTCGCGTTCGGATCGCCGGGGGTGAGCTGGTGCCAGTCGACCAGGGCGTACATCCCGCGTTTGGTGGCTTCCTCGATGTAGGAGTGCACCATGTCGGTGAACTTGCGCGGGTTGGTCTCGTAGCCGCCTTCCTGGATGTACATCGAGATCCGGAGGACGTCGGCCTTCCAGTCGTTGGCCAGCGCGTCGAGTGAAGCGGTCTTCACACACTGGCTGTACCACTGGATCCCGTGGGTGCTCATGCCACGGAGCTGGATCGGCTTGCCGGCGGAGTTGCAGAGCTGGAGGCCGCAGACCTTCAGCTGTCCGTTGACGGCCGCCGGGCTGCCCGGCGGCAGCGCGACGGCTGCCTGCGTTGCGGGGGCGGTGCCGGTCTCGGTCGCCATCGAGGTGCTCGCGGCCGCGACCGGGGCCAGCAGTCCGGCGGCCAGTGCGGCCGTCACCCGGAGACGGATCTTGTCCCAACGCATTCGGCTTCTCCTCTCGCGTCGACGGCACCGGCGTCGGCGCGCCGACGGTCAGGGCGGCGGAATTAAATAGGAAACTTTCCTTACTATCGGAAAGTAAAGGAGAGATTACCCACGGGATCGACGGACGGTCAAGACCTGACCACCCACGGTTTCGGCGACCTCGGGCATCCTCGGAGCGTGACGACCATCGTGGCCTTCCACGCCCACCCGGACGACGAAGCCCTGCTGACCGGCGGCACCCTCGCCCGCGCCGCCGCGGACGGGCACCGAGTCGTGCTCGTGGTCGCCGCCATCGGCATGAAAGGCCCGGAACCTTCGCGCCGGGCCGAACTGGAGGCGAGCGCGACGGTGCTGGGTGTCGCGCGAGTCGTACACCTCGGATATGCCGGCAGCGGCCACGGCGCGATCCTCTGTTCCGATCCTCCGGGGTGGGTGCGCTTCGTCCGCGCGAGTACCGACGAAGCGGCCGCCCGGCTCGTGGCGATCCTGCGCGAGGAGAAAGCGTCCGTACTGCTGAGCTACGACCGGAACGGCGGCTACGGCCACCGAGACCACGTCAAGGTGCACGAGGTCGGCAAGCGCGCGGCGGGACTCGCCGGTGACGTCCGGCTGATGGAGGCCACGATCCCCCGCGACGCCGTCGCGCGCCTGGTGCGGATCGTGCGCCTGTTCCGGATACCGTTCCGCTACGACATCGACATGCTTCTCCGCGCCTACAGCGCGAAGTCCGAGATCACCCACACCTTCGACGTCCGGCGTTTCGCGCGCCAGAAGCAGGCCGCGATCGCCGCGCATTCCACCCAGGTGAAGGGAACCGGCAGGCTCGCGCCGCTGATGCGCGTCATCACCCGGCTTCCGGCACCGCTCTTCGGCCTCGCGTTCAACCGCGAGTGGTACATCGACGCGACACCGCGCGACCCACGGCCCTGACCGGCTGGCGCGATACGCGGCGGTTCTGTGGCCTGGTCCTGGCGAGCCGGGCCACAGAACGGCTGCGCCGGTGCGCCCGGGGCGGACCGTGCGAGAGAACCACGTCGGCGGCATAGCGGGCACAGGGGTCGTGATGTCCTTTGTGGACTGATGAAGCCACGCCAGGCCCCTTCAGCGATTTCGCGTGTGCCTCCGACTTCAGACCTGGCCTCACAACTTAAGGGTGTGTCACTGCGTAACCTGCCGGTCCTGGTCGTCGACCGTGGGCAGTCGTGGCGAAGACGACGCAGCAGCGGCGGGTCGAAGACCGGCTCTGGGAGCTGATCGAACCCCTGATCCCGTCCCGACCAGCGCCGCGCGGTCCGGGTGGGCGGCCCCGGATCGATGACCGTGCCGCGCTGGAGGGGATCTTGTTCGTGCTCGACACCGGCTGCCGCTGGCGAAGACCTACCCGAGCAGCTCGGATGCGGGTCCGGGCACACCGCGTGGCGGCGGTCACGTGAGTGGCAGGACGCCGGCGTGTGGGACCGGCTGCACCAGCTCGTGCTCGACGAGCTGTCGAACATCGACGAGCTCGACTGGACCAGAGGCTGCATCGACGCGGTGTCGGTGCGGTCGAAAAGGGGGGCGAGCTGACCGGCCGCAGCCCCACTGACCGGGGTAAAGCCGGCTCCAAGTACCACGTTCCGTGCGACGCGAACGGGCTACCGCTGCACATCATGTTGTCGGCGGCAAACACCCACGACAGCATGCTGTTCGAGCCGCTGCTGGACACGAACCCGACCGTGCGCGGCCACCACGGCCGGGCGGGCCGGCCAGGATGCCGACCGGACAAGCTGCGCGCCGGCAAGGGCTACGACTACCGCCGCTACCTGACCCGCCGCGGTATCAAGGTCCGTATCGCCCGGCGCGGGATTGAGGGCAAGTCCCGCCTCGGCCGGGTCCGCGCACTCTCGTCGGGAAGTGATCAGCCGTCGGTGGGGCCGCCTCGTCAGAGGCGTTCGATGCGGTCGGCCTGCGGGCCCCGGTCGCTCTGACGCACCGCGTACCGGACCCGGTCACCCTTCTGCAGCGGCTCCGACCCCATGATCACGGACACGTGGGCGAAGAGATCGTCGCCGCCTGCGTCCGGGGTGATGAAGCCGAAGCCGCGGTCGCCGTCGTAGCGCGCGACGACGCCCTCGCCGCCTCGTACGGGCACGTCCCGCGCCGCCGGCCCCGCGGCCGCGGCAGGTGCCGACCGCCGCGGCGCCGTCTGGGGCTCGGTGCCCCGGACCAGGTGCACGTCGCGGGCCTGCGGGCCCTTGTCTCCACCAGCCACCTCGTAGGCGACGCGGTCGCCCTCCGCGAGCCACGTCAGCCCCTCGGCCAGGGCCCGGGCGTGAACGAAGACGTCCCCGGCGCCCGAGTCGGGGTTGATGAAGCCGAAGCCCTTGTCCTCGTCGTACCAGGCCACCGTGCCGTCGGCACCGTCGGCACCGTCGGCGATACCAGCCGCAGCGGGTGAGCCGGCCCCTGCTCCCAGCGGGATCACGTACCCGGCCTGCGGGCCGCGCTCGCCTTCGACGATCAGGAAGGCCACCCGCTGCCCCTCGGTGACCACGCCGCCGGTCACGATGGCGGAGCTGTGCACGAAGATGTCGGCGCCGCCGCCGTCCGGCGACGCGAAGCCGTACCCCTTGCCCGGCTCGTACCAGTTGACGGTGCCGAGCAGGCCCACGGCGCTGCCGGTGGCCGCATCGGCGGTGACGCGAACACGCAGCGCCTGGGGCCCGCGGTCGTTCTCGCCGACCTCGAACACGACGGCCTGACCCTCGCGGAGCACTTTCGCGCCGCCGTCCCCGACGATCTCGGAGGCGTGCACGAACACGTCCGGCGAGCCGTCCTCGGGCGCGAGGAAGCCGAAACCCCGTTCGGCGTCGAACCAACGGACGGTCCCTTGCGGCATAAAAGGCTCCAGGTCGAGAGGGCGGGCACTGGCCCCCAGTCTCCCTGACAGACCTCCGGTCCGTCGGGCCGGGCCCACAGGCGGGCGGTGCGGAGCCAGGGGCGGGCCGTTGGTTCACCTAGCGACACGCCGAGTTTTGAGACCAGGTCTCAGTACGCCAAGATTGCCTTACCCCTCAATAACCCGAATCGCCACTTGCGACCCCCAGGCAAAGCTCCGAAATCGGGCACACAAGGACAACCGGTGCGGCAGGGCTCGCAACACAAAACCTTGCCTCAAGAACCGTCCTTGCCACCCACTCACGAAGCCGAGCTGCCGCTCACCACCGAGGCGGACCGGCGTCCACGATCTTCTGTGAAAGTTCGAGCGGGTCGAGATGCATCAGCGACTCCATCCACCAGGTCATCCCGGCTCGCCCGAGCGCGGGCAGATCGACCTTGATCGGTTCCTCCCACGCCGGGCTCGCGTTCCCGGCGACCGCGACGTCGAAGGGGCGCCCCGGCTCCAGCCCGGCGAGACCGAGCGCACGGTAGGTCTCCGTGATCTCTTCGGCGGTCGGCGTGTGGTCTTCCGGGTTCGGGAAGATCCCGTCGCACGTCGCCGCCCGCCGGACGACGCGCGGGTTGTCGGTGGAGCTGGCCACCCAGATCGGGATCCGGAACGGCTCGGGCGGGGCCTCGGCGAGGGCGACCTGGTAGTGCGCGCCGTCGTGGTCGAACCGGTTGCCGGACCAGATCGCGCGGATGACGTCGAGGCCTTCGTCGAACATCGCCGATCGGGTCAGGAGGTCGGTCTGCTCACCGAACCGGCTGAAGTCACCGGATTCGTCCGAACCGAGCCCGGCGCCGAGGATCAGCCGACCGCCGGAGAGCCGGCTGACCGTCGACGCGTGCCGCGCGACCACCCACGGGCGCCGCCGGGCGGGCGGCGTGATCATCGGACCGAACAGCAGACGGCTGGTCGCGTGCGCGATCGCGCCGAGAGTCGTCCACGGGTCGGCGATCGGCATGGTGTCCGCGACCAAGTGGTCCCACAGGAAGAACCCGTCCCAGCCCGCCGCCTCCGCGCGCACGGCGAGGTCGACGAGCACCCCAGGTTCACCGAACGGGCCGAAAGGCGGCAGATAGACGGCATGTCGGACCGTGCTGCCGGTCAAGTCGATCATCTCCCCAACGTCGTCGTCGAAGCCCCCGGAAGGCCTCTTGTTCACGCCGTTCACCCGCAGTGGCGTCCGGAAGGTGGCGGACACCGGTGAACGATCGACGAAGTGGCCGGAGCATCGGAGAAGGTTACGCCGGGTGTTGTCCTCGGTGGCCGCCGTCTCACTATGCGCGACACTTTCGACCGTGCACGCGTCCACATCGCAGGATGACGGCTGTCCTCGGGTCACCACGCCGACGACCTCCGTCTCGTGGCCGAGCAGGCGTCACCACCGGTCGCTTCGGTGCCGAATGGGCGCACGCCGAGCCGGTGGGACGAGACCGAATCGGCCGGGCCGAACAGCTGTCTCGATCCGGCCGAAGTGGACGAACCGCTCATGCCGCCGAAGTGACCAGTTCGAGCCGCCTACCCTCGAAGGTCCGCCGCAGCCGCCGGTCGTGCGTGACGACCACGAGCGCGCCGGAGTACTCCGCGAGCGCCTGTTCCATCTCTTCCACGAGAGCCGGGGCGAGGTGGTTGGTCGGCTCGTCGAGCAGCAGCAGGTCGGTCCTGGCCGTCACCAGCCTGGCCAGTTCCAGCCTGCGCCGCTGCCCGACGGACAGGTCACTCACCGGCTTGCGCAGATCAGGAGCCCGGAACAAGCCCAGCGACAGCAACCTCTCGGCCGCCTCGTCCTCGTCACCGTCCCCGGCGAAGACCGCCAGAACGGTTCGGGCGTCACCGGCGAGCCCGCCGTTCTGGTGCAGGAACCCGATCCTGCCCGCACGCTCCGCGGATCCCGTCGACGGTGCCAGTTCCCCGGCGAGCACCCGCATCAGCGTCGTCTTTCCCACGCCGTTGGGTCCGGTCACGAGGATCCGTTCGCCGGGCAGCACGCTGAGCGACGTCCGCGGCAGACGGCCGTCGACCGACACGTCGTCCACCTTCACCACGTACCGATCGGCTTCCGCCTCACCCGTGGCGATCCGCGCGCTGAACCGGAGTGGCTGCGGCGGAGGCTGCACCGCGTCGGCGTCGAGCCGCTGGATCCGCTCGCGGGCCGACCGGATCCGGCTCATCGCCCCGTGCGCCCGGGAGCGGGCCCGGAACGCGCCGGCCCCGCTGAAGGCCGCCGGGGCCTTGCGCGGAATCGCCGAGAACCGGTCGATGTTGACGTCCGCCAGCCGTTCGTAGCGAGCCTTTTCCAGCCGCCACTCTTCATACTCCCGGACCCACCGGGCACGCGCGGCCTCCTTCGCCGCGAGATAACCCGCGTAACCGTTGCCGTGCCGGTGCACGGTCCGGCGATCGGCGTCGACTTCGAGGATCGTGGTGGTGACCCGGCTGAGGAATGTCCGGTCGTGGGTGATCGCGACGATCCTGCCGCGATGCCCGCGGAGGTGGTTCTCCAGCCAGGCGACGGCTTCGTCGTCGAGATCGTTGGTCGGCTCGTCCAGCAACAGCAGTTCGGGTGACGCGGCCAGGGTGGCCGCGAGCGCCAGCCGGGACCGCTGCCCGCCCGACAGGCTGCCCAGCGCGCGGCCGCGATCGAGGCCCGGCTGCCCGAGCCCGTGCAGGGCGACCTCCACCCTGGCGTCGGCTTCGTAACCGCCGCGGGCTTCGTAAGCGGTGATCAGGTCTCCGTAGTGAACGAGGTCTTCGGCGGTCTCGAGCGACGTCTCCGCCGCCCGCAGCCGCGCTTCGAGTTCCCGGATGTCGGCCAGAGCGGAATCGATCGCGTCGCCGACCGTGGCGGTATCGGGCAGTTCCAAGGTCTGCGGGAGATAGCCGATCCCTCCGGGCGCGGTGACGGTCACCGTGCCGTTGTCCGCCCGGTCGCGGCCGGCGATCAGTCTCAGCAGCGTGGACTTGCCCGAACCGTTGTCGCCGATGACGCCCGCCTTCTCCCCCGGTTTGACGCTGAAGGAGATCTGATCGAGCACGACATGGTCGTCGAAACGCCTGGTGACACCGGAGAGCACGAGTTGTGTTCCGGGATGTCGACACGGGGTACGCATAGGGGCGTCCTCCTGGATTCTCGAAAGGAAGAAGAGCGCGTGCGGAAGGACGCGGCCCGGCGGAGCGAAGGCTCTACGCCAGGGCCGCGTCGAAGACGAGAATCACAGGTTGAAGAAAATCCCCATGGCGAAGACGGTAGCCGGGACTCGCGGGCGGGCAAAACGAATTAAAGGTCGTGTACGGGTTCACGGAGTGGTTTGTGTCCCCATACCGCGACAGCGGCGCCCCGCTGACCGAGAATCGAAGCCGCGGGTTTCGCGGTCTGAGGGAATGGGGTTCCTCGTGCACGGGTCCAGTGATCCGATCGCCCGGTTCCGGCGACGGCTCCTTCCCGGTCACAACTCGCTCGCCCGTGCCTCCGACCGCTTCGAAGCTTTTCTTCTCAAGCTTTTCCTCCTCGCGGCGCTGCTCACCGTCCCGGTCGCCGCCGCCGGCTCGGCCAATCACGCCAGGCAGGTCGCCGCGGCCGCCACCGACGCGGTCGGCCGTCAGGCCGCCACGGCGTTTCTCTCGAAGGCCGCACCCGTTCGTATCGTCGACAGCGAGAGCGTCGGGACCGACAACGCGACCACCGAGGCGACTTGGACCGATTCGCGCGGCGCACGGCACACCGGTGGTGTCCTCGCGACACCGGGCAGCCCCGCCGGATCTCCCGTGCCGATCTGGATCGCCGCCCGCGGTGAGCTCACCACCGCACCGCGGACCGCGTCGACGGCGGTGTTCGATTCCGTGCTCGTCGGCCTCTGGCTCTGGTTCGCCGTGGTCGCCTCGCTGGTCCTGTTTCACCGGGTCGTCCGGCTGGTGCTCGACCGGCACCGGATGGCGGCCTGGGAACGCGCCTGGGCGGTCCATCCGCGTTCCGGCTCCTGGCCCTGATCCCGACGGCGAGGGCGAAGAGCCTCGACTAGGGTGCCCCGCATGCGCATCATGATCTCGGCGGACATGGAGGGCGCCACCGGCGTCACCTGGACCGAGGACGTCATCCCCGGCACCGAGCAGTGGCAGCGATTCCGGCGCCTGTTCACCGGCGACGTCAACGCCACCATCGCGGGCCTCTTCGACGCCGGCGCGACCGACGTTTTGGTCAACGAGGCGCATTCCTCCCAGCGGAATCTTCTGCTCGAAGACCTCGACGGCCGGGCACGCATGCTCACCGGCAGGCACAAACCGCTCTCGATGATGCAAGGCATCGACACCGGTGTGGAGGGTGTCGTCTTCCTCGGCTACCACGCCGGCGCCGGTTTCGACGGCGTGCTGTCCCACACGTACCTGGAGAATCAGATCACCGGCGTGTGGCTCGACGACGTCCCCGCCAGCGAAGGCAGGCTCAACGCCGCGATGGCCGCCGAGTACGGCGTCCCGGTACTCGTCGTGTCCGGTGACGACAAGGCTTGTGACGACGCCCAGGACTACGCGCCGGAGGCCCGCCTGGTCACGGTGAAGGAGTGCGTCAGCCGCTACGCCGCGATCTGCCTTCCGCCCGCGAGGACCGCCGAACTGCTGTCCTCGGCCGCGGCGGACGGGATGAACCGGGCGGGCCGGGTCGAGCGGTTCACCACCCCGCACCGGATCGAGGTCGAGTTCGACGCGAGCCATCTGGCGCAGGCGGTGGCGGTGATCCCCACGGTGGAACAGCTCGGCGTCCGGCGGGTCGGCTTCGACGCGCCGGACATGACCGAAGCGATGAAGGCGTTCAAGATCGTCACGGCGATCGCGGCCGGGGCGGTGCAGGGCATCTATGGCTGACCTGGATGTCGTGGAAGTTTGCTCGCGCCTGATCCGGTTCGACACCACGAACCGGGGCGACGGGGACTCCGCGGGCGAGCGCGAAGCCGCCGAGTACGTGGCGTCGCTGCTGTCCGGGCTCGGGATCGACGCGAGGATCATCGAGTCCGCGCCCCGGCGCGCGAACGTGATCGCCCGGGTTCCCGGCACCGATTCGAGCCTGCCGGCACTCCTCGTGCAGGGACATCTCGACGTCGTCCCGGCCGACGCGGCCGACTGGTCGGTGGACCCGTTCTCGGGCGAGGTCCGCGACGGGTTCCTCTGGGGCCGCGGTGCCGTCGACATGAAGGACTTCTGCGCGATGGTGCTCGCCGCCCTCGCCACCGGCGCCCGCCCGCGGCGTGACCTCGTCCTGGCGTTCGTGGCCGACGAGGAGGACAAGGGCGAGTACGGCGCGCACTGGCTCGCCGCGGCGCATCGGGACCTGTTCGACGGCTGCGCGGCCGCGATCAGCGAATCGGGCGCGTACACCTACCACGTTCCCGCCGCCGACGGCCGGACCGTGCGGCTCTACCCGGTGGCGACGGCCGAACGCGGCACCGCGCATCTGCGGCTGACCGCCAGGGGCCGCGCGGGCCACGGATCGCGCCCCAACGACGAGAACGCGGTCACCCGGCTGATCACCGCGCTCGGCAGGATCGCCGCGCATCGCTGGCCGGTCCAGCTGACCCCGACGGTGCGGGCGTTCCTGGAACGCACCGGGGAAGCGCTCGGCGTCCCGGTCGATCTGTCCGATGTGGACGGGACGATCGCGCGGCTCGGGCCCGCCGGGGCGCTGGTGGTGCCGACCGTCCGCAACAGCACGACACCCACCATGCTCGACGCCGGTTACAAGGTGAACGTGATCCCGACGTCGGCCGAGGCTCAGGTGGATGTCCGCGTCCTTCCCGGCGCCGAACCGGAATTGCTCGCCGAGATCGACGCGATGCTCGGCGAGGGTGTCACCCGCGAGTTCGTCGCGCACCAGCCGCCGGTCCAGGCACCGGTGGATTCGCCGTGGTTCGAGGCGATGGCAGGTGCTTTGCGCTCGGAAGACCCGGAAGCCGTGGTGGTCCCCTACTGCATGGGCGGCGGAACGGACGCGAAGGCGTTCAGCCCGCTCGGGATCGACTGCTACGGCTTCGCGCCGCTGTGGCTCCCGGAAGGTTTCCCGTACCGGGCGATGGCGCACGGGGTGGACGAGCGGGTCCCGGTGGAGGGGCTTCGGTTCGGCACGCGGGTGCTGCGGCACTTCCTGACGAACTGCTGACCCGGCCCGGCGAGTTCGCTCTCCCATCACGCGAGTTCCGCCTCCAAGCACGCGAGATCGCTCTCCCATCACGCGAGTTCGCCCCCTGGACACATCCCAAGAGCGGCTTCGGTGCCACAAGGCCATTCATCCGAAATCATGAAAGCCGCTAGCGGACCGTGGCCCTCGACGAGGCTACCGGGCCCGGCGCGACGATCCTCGAATCCAACTGGACGGATGAGCCGAGTCAGCCGACCGCCACGGGAACGGGCGTGGCGTCCATCCGGTGCCGGACCGCGTTGCCGAGCAGCCACTGTCCCACGGCCGCGGCCAGGCACAGGCCGAAGCAGACCGTCCACAACACGGGCGCGCCCAGTACGAGCAGCTGGGTGCCGCCGAGCGGGGCGACGAACGCGGCGAGGCCCGCCGCCGTACCGTAGGCGCCGTTGTACCGGCCGCGCAGCTGCGGTGGGGCGAGTTCGGCCACGATCGCGACACCCACCGACTGGATCACGATCTCGCCGAGGGTCCACACCACGGCGCACGCGGCGTAGGCCGGTGTCGTCGACGCGAAGGCCGTGGCGCCGAAACCCAACCCCGTCAGCAGGATTCCGAACGTGAGCACCCGCGAAGGGTCCCCACGGCCCAGCCGGTGGCCCACGAGTGGCTGCACGACCACGATGACGATGCCGTTGACCGCCATCACCAGGCCGTACCCCGCGGGCGAGAGGCCGTCTTCTCGCATCGCCAGCGGCAACGTGGCCAGGCTCTGCAGAAACACGAACGCGACCACCAGCGAGATGAGCATCAATCCCGCCATGACCCGGTCGCGCAGGACGACGGTGAAGCCACCCGGCTCCCGCGATCGGCCACCGCCGCGGGTCTCCGGGACCGCTCGCCAGACCAGCAGGCCGAACAGCACGCACGTCGCCGCGTCCACCCAGAACAGCGTCGTGAAGCCGGCGCGGGCCATCGTGCCGCCCAGCACCATCGCGATCGAGAAGCCGAGGTTGATCGCCCACAGCAACAGCCCGAACGCCCGCGTTCGATCGGCGCCGGGCACCAGATCCGCCACGATCGACTGGGTGGCCGGGCGAAACACGTCGAGTGCCAGCCCGAGCAGCAGCGCGGCGACCGCGATCAGTTCGAGGCGCTCGACGTACCCCAGTACCACCATGATCGCGCCCGTGGCGAGCATGCCGCCGGTCAACGTCGCCCGTCTGCCGATGCGGTCGGCCAGCAGCCCGCCGATCAGCTGCGAGAACACCTGGCCGATGCCGAGCAGCGCCAGTACGGTTCCCGCCGTCGCCACCGAAAGGCCGCGCTCACCGGTCAGGTACAGCGCCAGGAACGGCAGGACCATCGTGCCGAGCCGGTTGACGAGCGTGCCCGTCCACAGCACCCAGAACGATTTGGGCAGCCCGCCGAGCCGCGTCCGGAAAAACCCCGGCGCCGTCATGGTTCGAGCTCGTAGCAGGCGACACCGTCGAGGTAGCGCAGCGTGCCGAGGTCGCGCAGGACGTACTCCTCGATCTCGTGCATGAACGTGACGACCACCGGGAACGTCGTGTCGTCGATGGTGCGGCGCAACGGCTGACCCGGCCGGGTCAGCACGAACATCTCGTGGAAGCTCTCCAGCCGTTCGATCTCGTCGAGCACCGTGTACCGGCGGAGCGTGCCTTCGACCGGCGAGAGCAACGCGGACCAGGCGTAGTGCCGCCGGATCCGGTAGTCCTCACCCCACCGCTCGCGGAACCGCTCCGGCCGCAGCACCGCGTCGGCCATCCAGTCCAGCTGGGATTCGCCGATCGCGAGCCGGGCCAGATGCGGCAGGTCGCCACCCGAGAGCCGCGAACCGACCTCGATCAGCCGTGGGCCTCGTGGTGTCCGCTTGATTTCGACGTGCGCCGCGCCGTGCCGGATGCCCAGCGCGTCGAGTACCGCGAACGCGTAGTTCACCAGTTCGTCGTGGCCCGGCCCGCGCCTCGGCACGAGCTGGCAGGCACCGAGCAGATCCGACACCCCGTTGACGGCGAACCGCGAGCTCTTCCAGATGTCGCACACCTGGTGCAGGCCGTCCATGCTCACCGTGTTGACCATGTACTCGCTGCCGGCGAGGTACTCCTGAGCGATGACGAAGTCGTTGTCCTCGGAGAACACGTTCTGGCGGCCGGTGATCGTGCGCAGCGCCTCGGCCGACCGCTCCGGGGTGTCGCAAAAGGACACCCCGTCGCCACCGGCGCTGCGGTTCGGCTTGACGACGATCCGCCCACCCACCTCCCGGTGCCATGCGGCGAGTTCGGCCTCGTCCGCGGTCAGCAACTGCCGGGCGACGGGCAGCCCCGCCGCGGCGACGGCCTCGCCCATGACGGATTTGTCCCGTCTGGCGAGGGAAAGCGCGGTGCCGTTCGACGGCACGCCCAGCGCTTCGCTGAGTTCGTCGGTGAAGGCGACCGCGTACTCGCCACCGGCCACGACCGCGACCGGCTCGTGCGCGGCCAGCGCGTCCAGCGTTTTCGCGAGATCGCCGTCGTGGACGATGTTCTCGCGATAGTTGCTCATGGTCGGCGAGGACTTGCGGTACTGCCCGGGCGCGTCGGGCGCGCTCTGCACGCGCACACATTCCGCGCCCAGCGCCAGGAACGTCGGCGCGATGTGCCGGGCGGTCTGCGGCAACCCGTGATCGGCCGTTTCGTAGGTGTCCACGAGCACGACACAGGGCTTCGTCGACAAGCCTTTCCCCCCTCAACCGGTGCGAGTCGGAACAGCGACGGTCTCATCCGCCGTGATCAACGGACATCTTCCCGATTGCGATCCCGAGCCGGACTTCTTCCGGAGAGCGATTCGAAGCACGACAGGAGAGGAAATGACCTTTTCGGAGATGCGACGGTTTCGGCACCCGCCCCCCGTGCCCGATCCGAAGTGAGGTCAGATGACGCCGACGGTCACCATGGAACCTTGGGAGAGAAATGCGGTAAAGCACGCCGACGAACGCTTGACCGGGGCCCGTGATCCACAGTGGTGGTACACCGGGATCCGCCCCGAGCCCGGCCGCTGCCCAGGTGTCGCCGAGTCCGGCGAGATCAGCGCACTGCCGTTGCCCGACCTGTCCGTATGCAGCCGCGAAGAGGTGCTGGACTACTTCGACAACGCCTGGACCTTGCACGAGGTGCTGTTCGCCGGGTTGAACGGCGCCGAGGCGTTCTACCGCCCGCCGGATCACAACCTGCGGCACCCGATGATCTTCTACTACGGCCACACGACCTCGCTGTACGTCAACAAGCTGCGGGTCGCCGGGCTGCTGGACGCGCCGATCGACGCCTATCTCGAGCACGTCCTGGAAATGGGTGTCGACGAGAACTCGTGGGACGACATGTCGAAGAACGACATGGTGTGGCCGTCGGTTTCGGAGGTGAAGGACTACCGGGCCGAGGTGTACCGGACGGTGGTCGGCATCATCGAGACCACCCCGTTCGCCCCCGACCTCGGGCGGCCGGTGACGATGGACGACCAGGCCTGGGCGCTGTTGCTGTCCATCGAGCACGATCGCATCCACCTGGAGACCAGTTCGGTCCTGATCCGCGAAATGCGTGCGCGCTTGGTCGAACGGCCCACCGCGTGGCCTGCGCCGTCGCCGCTGCGCCGCACCACCGGGTCCGGCAAGCCCGAAGCCGGTTCCGTGCCCGCCAACGGCACCGTCACCGTGCCAGGGCGAACGGCACAGCTGGGCAAGCCGCTGTCCTTCCCGTCGTACGGCTGGGACAGCGCGTACGGCTCCCGCCGTCAGGAACTGCCGGACTTCGAAGCTGCCCGCTGCCTGGTGAGCAACGGCGAGTTCCACGAGTTCGTCGCCGACGGCGGGTACCGGCGGCCGGAGTTGTGGTCGGCCGAGGGCGAGGCGTGGCGCCGCTTCCGCAACACCAAGTGGCCGCGGTTCTGGGTGCCGACCGGCCCCACCGGGCTGCACGCGTTCCGGCTGCGCACGCTGTTCGACGAGATCGACATGCCGTGGGACTGGCCGGTGGTGGTCAACTACCACGAGGCCAAGGCCTTCGCCGCCTGGCGGTCCGAAAAGGACGGACGGGAGTACCGGCTGCCGACCGAAGCGGAGTACTTCCTGCTCCGCGACCTGCCGGAGCGTCCCGGCGTCGAGGACGACGTGGTCATGCGCCTCGACGGCGGGCAGCTGCGCGACGCCGGCATCAACCTCGGTCTGGCCTGGGGTTCGGAGGGCCCGGTCGACCATTCGCCGACGACGTCGCAGGGCCTGCACGACGCCGCCGGCAACCTGTGGACCTGGAGTGAAGACACCTTCAACCCGCTCGAGGGCTTCACCCCGCACCCGTACTACGAGGACTTCTCGGTGCCCAGTTTCGGCGGGCAGCATCAGCTGATCGTCGGTGGCGCGTACATCAGCACCGGCGAGCTGGGCAGCATCTGGGCGCGGCACTTCTACCGGCCGCATTTCCTGCAGCAGGCGGGGATCCGGCTGGTCGTGGCACCGGAATCCACGCTGGACGGTGACGCGCGGGCGGAACTGGACCGGGCGCTGCTCGGTCAGTACGGCACCGCCGAACAGGCCTTCGGCCGGTCCGGGCATCCACTCGCCGCGACCGCGCTGTATCCGGACCGGCTGGCGAGGAGGTTCACCGAGGCCGCGGCCGAAGCCGGAGTCGAGCTGCGCCGCGTCGCGGATCTCGCCACCGCGGCGGGTGGGTTGGCGTTCTCGCTGGCCGAGCGGCCGATCGAGGTCGTCGGCCTGGACGACCGGCCCATGTTCGTCGCGGCGGCGGATCGGCTGGCCGAGGGATGGGACATCGGCTACCGGGTGCCGGGACGCGGGGAACTGCACGCGCGGCGGCCGTCGATCGCGCCGGACGGCAGCGTCTCGTTCACCCTCGCCGAATCCGGCCGTCCGCCCGCCGCGCTCGGCACGTTCGACGGCGTGGTAGTGGCGGACGCCTTCGACCGGCTCGGTGGCGCGGCGGGCTGCCTGCGTCCGCTCGTCGGCTCGGAGAATTTCCTTCGCGCCGGAGGACTGCTGCTCGTGGCACTTCCGCGGGCGTCGGCCACCAAGCTCGCGAACATCCTCGGTGAGGCGTTCGAGCCGCTGTCGGAAAACATGGAACCGAGCTTGACCCGGGCCGACGGCCATCGGTACGAGATCACCGACCTGGAGGTCTCCATCTGGCGTAAACGCTGAGCCGGGCGGCGGGCCGCATCAGGCACTTCCACCTGATGTGGTCCGCCGCGGCCAGGGCGGTGAAGGCGGTGCTCAGCCGCTCGCGGCGCGGGCGATCGAGCGCGAGGTTCGCCTTGCGTTCGCAAGGCGAGCACACCATTGCCTTCGAGAACATCGGCCGCGACCGTGCTCGGTCTGGTCGCCGGTATCGGGGTCACGAGGCCGGGCCGGTCGTCGCGCAGCCTGTGCCGGAGCGGTCTGTGTTCATGCCGCTGGGGAGTGACACTGCCTTCACCGAAGTGGCCTCGTCGCCGGAAACGGCGAACCCGCGCTCCCTGCCGTGCTCGGCATGGTGACGGAGTCGGCGGCCGGAAGGGACCTGCCGGAGGCGGGCCGGCCGGACATCGCGACCGTCACACCACCATGATCACCCTGTCGGGCCACGTGTCCGTAGAATCCGAGGACGATGCGACGTTTCCGGTGGTGGTGGGGTGCTCTCGCGCTCACGTTCGTGGTGGTTCTCGTCGGGTTCATTGCCTTTACCGGGTCGGAAAGCCGCCCAGGGCAGCCGTCCCCGCGCCAAGGCCCACCGGGAACGGGGCCGCTGACGGTCGTCGCCATCGGCGACAGCACCGTCTCCGGTGAGGGCGCGGGCGCCTACACGCCCACGACCAACGGGCAGGGCGGCAACTGGTGCCACCGCTCCCCCAACGCCTTCGTCGAGCAGGTCGAGATCCCCGGCGTCACCGCGCGGGTGAACCTCGCGTGCTCGGGGGCGCCGTCGGAGCAGATCGCCCTCGGCGAGGCCAAGCAGTGGACCGAACCGTCACAGGCACAGCAGCTGGCGAACACGATCAAGGACCACCGGGTCGCCGCGGTGGTGATCGCGATCGGCGCGAACGACGAGCCGAAGTTCTCCGCTCAGGTCAACGAATGCTTCAAGGCCTGGTTCTCCCCGCAGAATCCGCCGTGCAGCGCGGCTCTCCGCACCACCTGGCAGTCCAAAGTGGACGCCATGGTGCCGAAGGTGACCAACGCCGTCGCCGACGTCAAGAAGGTGCTGGCACAGGCCGGTTACGTCCCGGCGGACTACCAGCTCGTGCTGATGTCGTACGCCTCGCCTGTCGGCCCTCAGATCCCGGAGGCGCTGCGCAGTCTCAACGGCTGTCCGTTCCGCACCGAGGATCTGGAGTGGATGCGCCGTCAGGGCGTCCCTGTCCTGTCGGAAGGGCTCAAACAGGCTTCGAGGGCGACCAGCGCGCGATTCCTCGACCTGTCACGGGCGGGCGCCGGCCACGAGGCGTGCAGCAGTGACCCGGCGAACGAATGGTTCAGCAGGCTGACCCTGCAGTTGCGTGACCTCGGCCAGGCGGACCGGGCGAGCCACGCGTTGCAGGAGTCGTTCCATCCCAACGCGAACGGGCACGCGCAGATCGCGAACTGCCTCACCGAGTTCCTCGCCGCCCGCGGCGGCAACGCGTCGTGCCTTTCGGGCCCCGACGGCAAACTGCACGCCGCACCCGAAGTGATCGCCCGTTAGCCGCGTGCTCGGCGCCGGGACACACGTGACCAGACACGCGACACACGTGATCAGACGCGTAACACACGTGCTCGGACTCGTAACTCGGGTGGCTAGAGGTCGAGAGCGGCGCGCAACGCGATGTCGATGCGCTCCTGGACCTCTTGGTCGATCTCCGCGATCTTCTCGTCGAACCACGGCCGGTACAGACGCGTGAGGTTCAGCGTGGAGACCCAATAACGCGCGTCGACGGCGACGCCGAGGATGTCCTGCGGGTCACGGTCCAGCAGTTCGGTGCCGAGCAGCCACGGCCGCTCGGATTCGTTCACCCCGTCCGAGGACAGCAGGACGACGGTGCGCTGCCGGGCCGGTTCGGTCGGAGGGTGGTACGTCCAGACTTCACCCCTGTGCACGCAGATCCTTCTCCGCGGCCGTCAACTCGGCCTCGTCCGCTTCGGCGGACGGTGCGACCGGGGCGCGCTGCGGGGTGTATCCGGTGCGGACGGCTTCCCTCCGGGCCGCCTTGGACAACCACGACGAGACCGAGATCCCGTGTGCTTTGGCGGCCCGCTCGGCGAACTCGAGCGCACCACTGTCGAGCGAGAGAGTGACCTTACGTGTTGCCATACCTTTTATCGTACCAGCGCCGCGCAACCCCGCCCCGTTCTCTGCTCTCACAATGTGGGCGAGCGGCCCTCGAACGGCGTCGAAAGCACCACGGTGGTCCGGGTCGAGACCTTGGCGGACTCGCGGATCCGGCGGAGCAGGTCTTCCAGGCCGAGCGGCGAGGCCACCCGGACCAGGAGGATGTACGACTCGTCACCGGCGACCGAGTAGCAGGACTCGATCTCCTTGATGTGCTCGAGCCGCTGCGGATAGTCGTCCGGGGCGGCCGGATCGTTCGGCGTCAGCGAGATCAGCGCCGTGAGCGGAAGGCCGATCTGCTCCCCGTCGAGCCGCGCGGTGTACCCGAGGATGACCCCGCGCTGCTCCAGACGCCGCACCCGCTGGTGCACCGCCGACACCGACAGGCCGACCCGCTCGGCCAGGTCGGTGAAACTACGCCGCCCGTCCGCGGCCAGCTCCTGGACGATCGCCTGGTCCAGCGGCTCCAGACCACCGGTCATGCGTCGAGCACGATCAAGTCGTGCGGACGCTGGTTGACCGGCTCGACGCCGTCCTCGGTGACCACGACGATGTCCTCGATGCGGGCACCCCACCGGCCGGGCCGGTAGATGCCGGGCTCGACACTGAAGGCCATGCCGGGCTCGAGGGGCAGCGCGTTGCCCTTGATGATGTAGGGCTCCTCGTGCACGTCGAGGCCGATGCCGTGGCCGGTACGGTGGATGAAGAACTCGCCGTACCCGGCCTCGGCGATGATGTCGCGCGCGGCGGCGTCGATCGACTCGGCGGTCGCACCCGGGCGGACGGCGTCGACGGCGGCCTTCTGCGCCCGCTGCAGAACCGCGTATGTCTCGACGACGTCGGCGTCCCGCGGCTCGCCGACCGCGTACGTGCGGGTGGAGTCGGAGTTGTAGCCCTCGGCGATCGGGCCGCCGATGTCGACCACGACGACGTCGCCGCGCTCGATGACCCGCTCGGAGACGTCGTGATGCGGGCTGGCGCCGTTGGGGCCCGAGCCGACGATCACGAAGTCGGCGTGCGTGTGGCCCTCTTCGACGATCGCGGCGGTGATGTCCGCGCCGACCTCGGCCTCGGTGCGGCCGGGGCGCAGCCACTCGTGCACACGGGCGTGCACGCGGTCGATCGCCGCGCCCGCGTCACGCAGCGCCTGGATCTCGGCGGCGTCCTTGCGCATCCGCAGTTCGCGCACGATCGGCCCGGCCAGCGTCTGCTCGGCGTCACCGAGCGCGCCGCGGAAAGCGAGTACGTGCAGCGCCGGGGTGAAGTCGCTGACCGCCACGCGGCCTCGCCGACCGGCTGGCGCGAGCCCCAACCGGTCGGCGACCAGTTCGTAGGCGTTGTCGCCGTCGACCCAGGTGACGATCTCGATGCCGAGTTCGTCGGCGGGGACGTCGGCGTACCCGGGGGCCTCCAGCTTCGGCAGCACCAGGGCCGGGACGCCGTCGGCCGGGATCACCAGCGTGGTCAGCCGTTCGAAGGAGCCCCCGGCCTGGCCGATGAGGTAGCGCAGGTCCGAGCCGGGTGCGATCAGCAGGGCGTCGGTGTCCGCGGCGGCCGCGGCGGCACGGGCCCGGTCGAGGCGGGCGCGGAGACTGGCGGCGTCGGGGGCTGGGTTGTGCAGGGAACGGCGCGACATGAAGGCGAGCCTAGTCGGTCCGCGTCCCTCGGCTCACCGGCCGGTCACCCCCGATCGGGGCGGGATCGTCGAGTCCACGCCAGACCCGGAAGATCGCCGGGAAGGTGCCGGCGATCAGGTACAGGCCACCGAACACGGCGAGCGCGCCGACGAGACCGATCCCGTCCAGCAGCAGTCCCGCCGCCATCGAGCCGAGCGGCATCGCGGCGAGCACCCCGCCCACGAGAAGGCTGAGCACGCGGCCCCGGACGGCTTCCGGGACCCGTTCGTAGACCGCCGGGAGCACGATCGGGTTGAGCGCGCCCGCCCCGATCCCGGTGACCACGAGTCCGGCGAGCAGCACGGCCGGCGCGGGTTCCAGCGCGAGCAAGGCGAATCGCGGCGCGCCCTCGATCGCGACAGCGACGAGGATCGCCGTACGCCGGGAGAATCGGTGGCCCACCCAGCCGTAGATCGCCGAACCGAGCAGCGCGCCCGCCGCGACCGCGGTGATCATCGCGCCGATGAGCGCGGTGCTGTGCAGGACCTGGTCGCCATACGCCGGGTACAGGACGCCGAGCAGTCCGAAGTCGAGGCTGTTGGTGAGCATTAGCATGCTGACGACCGCGCGCAGTACCGCGTCGCGTTTGATGTATCCGAGCCCTTCGCGCAGCTGGTTGAGATATCCACCAGACGGCGGCCTCGGCGGACCGGCCGCCAACGGGATCAGCGCGAACACCAGCGCCGAGGAAAGCAAAAGCGCGCCCGCGTCGACGAACAGGACCGGCATCGGGCCGATCAGCGCGATCAACGCACCGGCGGCGGGTCCGCCCACCATCCGGCCGGTTCTCATCGCCGCTTCGACGGCGCTCGCCGCCCGGCTCACGCTAACACCGCCGAGTTCGGCGACGCCGGGAAGCAGCACCTGCTTCGCCGTGTCGGCGGGTCCTCGGGAAACGCCCATCACGAACGACAGCACGATCAGTCCGGGCAGACCGAGCCCCGTCGTGCCCGTCGCGAGCGGGATCAGGAGCACCGTGACGGTGGTCAGCAAATCCGCGCCGACGCTCGCCCGGCGGGTGCCGACCCGGTCCACGATCGGCCCGCCCAGCATCGCGGCGACCATCAGCCCCAAGACTTCGGCCGCGGTCACGAGACCGGTCTTGGTGCCGCTGCCCGTGCTCTGGAGCACGAACCAAGGAATCGCGAGCAACGTCATCATCACCCCGGCCGAGGAGATCCCCGAAGCCACGACCAGGGCCCCCAGTGGCCCCCGGCTCATGGCGTCTCCGGCCGGGACTTCCTCGGGAAGGCCGCCCACTGCACGCGGACCTGGGTGTCGCCGTCCCGCTCCGGACGGCGGTAGCGGTTGACCACTTCGAGTATCTCGTCGGTCAGCGCCGCGGTCTCGTCCGGCGTCAGCGAGAGCCGCGAGTCGTCAAAGACGGCCTTGTCGATCCACTCGTCTGCCCAGTCTCGTGCTTCGGCGACGAACTGCGCTTCGGCGGCGTAGCGGCGTTCGACCATCGTGTGGGCGTACGCAGTGAAGGGACCGGCGAGATCCGGGTCGTCGATGAAGTCCCGGGCGCGCATCCGGTCTCCCTCGTGCAAGGCCTTCCACCACCTGTCGCGTCTGCTGCCGCGTTCGGTGTCCTCGGCGATCAACCCGGATTCGGCCAGCTGACGCAGATGCCAGCTCGTGGTCCCGGAACTCTCCCCCGCCCGTTTCGCCAGACCGGACGCCGTCGCCGGACCGTCCTCCCGCAGCAACTCCAGGATTTTGACGCGCAGTGGATGCGACAGCGCCCGGAGAACGCGGCCGTCGACTCGCGCGAGATACCTCTCGCTCTTCCCCATGGCGTTCACCGTACAACCGCAGAGATATCTTTGCAAAGGATCCTCTGCGTTTGGTCGGCTTCATGGCGCGACTCCGGAGTTTGACTTCAAGTTAAGTGTAGGTTTTACGGTCTTGGGCATGACAACGAACTCGCCCTACCAGCTCGCCGTCGTGATCAGCAGCGTCCGCGAGGGCCGCTTCGCTCCCGTCGTCGCGAACTGGTTCCTCGACCGCGCCAAACAGCGCGACGACGTCACCCTGACCGTCATCGACTTGGCCGAAGCCCCTGCCGATCTCTCCCCCGGCGTCGCCGCCGCGGACGCCGTCGTCGTGATCGTCCCCGAGTACAACCACAGTTACCCCGGCCCGCTCAAGACCGCGCTCGACGCCACCGGCCCCGAGTGGCATGGGAAGCCGGTCGCCTTCGTTTCCTACGGCGGGATCTCCGGCGGCCTGCGCGCGGTCGAGCACCTGCGCCCGGTCTTCGCCGAACTCCACGCCGCGACGATCCGGGAGACCGTGAGTTTCCCCTACGCCTGGAACCATTTCGGCCCCGACGGAGAACACGACGACTTCGAAGGCGCCTCCGTCGCGGCCACCACGCTGCTGAACCAGCTGAACTGGTGGGCCAACGCCTTGCGCGACGCCCGCCGGGTACGGCCCTACGCGGCCTGACCGGTCCCGTGGAGGACTCGGCTGGGGGTCGGGTCCTTCAACGGACATCCGGGCCGGGACATGGCAGGCTGTCCGCGTGACCGGACCACTCGCTCTCCTCGATTCCGCGAGCCTCTACTTCCGCTCGTTCCACGCACTGCCCGAGTCGATGACCGCCCCGGACGGGACGCCGGTCAACGCCGTACGCGGGTTCACCGACACCGTCGCGCGGATCCTCGTCGACCGGCGTCCTTCCCGGCTCGTGGCGTGCCTGGACGCGGATTGGCGGCCGAAGTTCCGCACCGACCTGTTGCCCAGCTACAAGGCGCACCGGGTGGCCGAAGAGGTTCCGGAGGGTGGCGACGTCGAAGAGGTGCCGGACACGCTGACGCCGCAGGTCCCGATCATCCTGGACCTGCTGGAAGCCTTCGGCATCGCGACGGCCGAGGCCGCCGGGTACGAGGCCGACGACGTCATCGGCGCGCTCGCGATCCGCGAGCAGAACTCCCCTGTCGAGGTCGTCACCGGAGACCGGGACCTGTTCCAGCTGGTCCGGCACGAACCGACGTCCACCGTGGTCGTCTACGTCGGCAAGGGCTGGAACAAGGCCGAGATCCTCGGCCCGGACGAGCTCGCCGAGAAGTACGGGATCCCGGCCGCGAACGCCGGCCCCGGGTACGCCGACATGGCCGCGCTGCGCGGAGACCCCTCGGACGGACTGCCGGGCGTCGCCGGGATCGGCGAGAAGACCGCGGCGAAGCTGATCACCCAGTTCGGTTCGCTGCAGGAGCTGATCGAGGCGGCCGACGCCGGCGACTCGCGAGTGCCGCTCAAGACGCGGTTGCGGTTGAGCGATGCCGCCGATTATCTCGCGGTCGCGCCGACCGTCGTCCGGGTCGCGGCCGACGCGCCGGTCGAGCAGTCCCGGCCGGACACCGTCCCGGCCGAACCCGCCGACCCGGACAAGGTCGCGGAACTGGCGGAGCGCTGGAATCTCGGCCGTTCGGTGGAGCGCCTGCTGGCCGCGCTCCCCAAGCCGTGAGCAACACCGAGGCCGACCCGGCCGAGTCGCTGTGCCGGGAGCGGCCGGGCGAGGGTGTCACCGTGCTGACCCCGCGCGACGTCCCGCTCGGCGGTCCGCGCGCCATCCGGGTCCGCCGCACACTCCCGCAACGGCGACGGTCGCTGATCGGAGCGTGGTGTTTCGTCGACCACTACGGTCCGCAAGAGGTGTCGGATTCCGGCGGGATGGACGTCGCGCCGCATCCGCACACCGGTTTGCAGACCGCGAGCTGGCTGTTCAGCGGCGAGATCGAGCATCGCGACAGCATCGGCACCGTGGCCGTGGTCCGGCCCGGTGAACTGAACCTGATGACCGCCGGCCACGGCATCGCGCACTCCGAGGTCACCACAGTGTCCACTCCGGACACCACGACGCTGCACGGCGTCCAGCTCTGGATCGCGCTGCCGGACGGGCATCGCGACACCGCACGGGACTTCCGGCACTACGCGCCACCAGCGCTCCGGTTGCCAGGGGCCACGGCGCGGGTCTTCCTCGGCAGCCTCGCCGGAACCACCTCACCGATCCCGGCGTTCACTCCCCTGCTGGGCGCCGAACTCCTCGTGGAGCCCGGAGCGACCCTCGCCCTCGACGTCGACCCGGCCTTCGAACACGGTGTCCTGCAGGACATCGGCTCCGTCACCGTCGCCGGAGCAGCACTGCGCACCGGAGAACTCGCCTATCTCGCACCCGGCGCCGGACGGCTGGAGTTGACGAACTCGGGCACCGAGCCGGCCAGGGTGCTCCTGCTGGGCGGGACTCCGTTCACCGAGGAACTCGTCATGTGGTGGAACTTCGTGGGCCGCAGCCACGAGGAGATCGCCGGATACCGCGAGGCGTGGCAGGCGCAGGCGGACCGGTTCGGCCGGGTGGAGGGCTACCAGGGCACGACGGCGTGGTTGCCCGCACCCAAGCTGCCGCAGGTGCGGATCAAACCTCGTCGCAATCCGGCCTAGGACACGGAAACCCGCCCTTCACACCTTGCCAAGTACATGAAGGCCCCCTTCCTTGCGCCTAGGTACAGGAAGGGGGCCTTCATGTACTTGGGAGCTAGAAGAACGTTCCGCACCACGGCGACCGCGCGGTGTGGAACAGGGAGTCGGCACGGGCGACCGCCGCCTCGTCCAGCACCTCGACCCGGCCTGACAAGGCCAGCTCACCGAAGAGACCGTGGCCGAGGTACAGCGACGACAAGGCGGCGACGTCCAGCCGCAGATCGGCGTCGGCGGTCGTCCGCTCCGCGCCGTCCGGGCCGACGACGTAACGGCCGCTGTTGCCCGGGAGCTGCTTGTCGAGCACTTCGAACACCACGGGTTCGGCGGTGCCGTAAGTGCGGGCCCGCAGCGCGGTGGAGACGTCGACGAGCCGTAGCCACAGGTCGTCTATGACCTCGATGGTGTTCACGGCACGCGGATCGGTGAGCAGTTCGGCGATCGGCTCGTCCAGTGGGCGGCCGCGTCCGGTGACGGCCGAGACGAGGTCGACCGACAGCAGGAACCGCCACAGTCCCGCCCAAGCGCGCGGCGTGGCGGCGTGGAGCTCCCGGATGTCCAGGATCGCTCCGCGTTCCGGCGCCTGGCGGTCACGCGCGTCGATGGTCTGATAGACGACGAAACCGTCGTCCCCGTCCGGTCCACTGTGGACGGCGACGCGATAGCCGTCGTTCCCGGTGACCACGCGCTCGAAGAAACCCGGCCACCAGTGTGCCGGTCGAGCGACGAACCCCGGCCGCGTCCCCTCGAAGCTGTTGTACAGCGCGGGAATGCGCTCCACGGCCTCGGCACAGGTGGCGAACCTGACGACTCCTTCCCGTCCCACGCCGTCACGGAGCCGGGCGCGTGGGCGTTCGACGGAAACACCTTTGCCGAAGGTGGCCGCGCCGTAACCGAAGCGGCCGTAGATCACGGCTTCCGACGCGTGCAGCGCCGCCAGCGGGACACCGCGTGCCGCGAACTCCTCCAACTGGACGGCCATCATCGAGGTGAGGATCCCGCGGCGGGTCCAGTCGGCGCGGACGGCGACCCCGTCGACGGCCGCCGTGACGAGCTTCTGTCCACCTGGGACGGTGAGCTCGACGTCGAACGAGCTGGTGATCCCCACCGGGGTGCCGTGGTCGTCGAAGGCGGCGAATTTCCCGGCGGCGGGCCAGGAGGGCGCCATTTTCGCCCAGACCTCGTCCGAGGCGGGCCTGCCGTGCAAAGACTCCACCAGGAGCTCTAGGCAGGCCCGTTGTTCGCCTTCGGCCACGGCACGCACAGGGAATTCGCTCATAGCGGGTGATCCTGCCGTCCGGCCCCGGCGAACCCAACCGGTTTTCAGGCGGGCGCGCCGACCTCGTAGCGGCCGTCGTCACCGGTGACGGTGATCGTGACGGTCTTGCCCTTGCCGCCGACCTGCACGGTGCAGGTGAACGTGCTTCCGTCCTTGACCGTCTGGTTCGACGGGCACAGCACGTCGCCGACCGCACTGAGCCGATAGGTCTCGGTGAGGATCTTCCGCACGTCCGCCTGCATGGTCCTCGGGTCGAAGACCCTGCCCGGAACGGTGGAGGACGAACCACCCGACGTGCCGGACGCGTTCGAACTCGAAGAGGCGCTCGTCGTCGGCGGGACCGTGACGGTCTTCGTCGCCGGCGTGGGCACCGGGGTGTCCGAACAAGCCGTCGGTACGACGAAAGCGGCACAACACAGACCGACCGTCGCGACGGTTCGCCTGCTCAAGCTTCTCCACCCCCACCGGTGTGCTCGTCCAACGTCAGAAGAAGGTACCGCACCAGGGGTTCTCTCGCGTGCCGAACAGCAGGTCCGCCCGTTCCAGGGCGATTTCGCCGGTGGCTCGCACGCGTCCGGCGGCCGCGAGATCCGACGGACGCCAGCCGCCGAGGTACACCATCGACAAGGTGTCGACGTGCAGTTCGAGATCCGCCGGATCGGTGGTGCGGGCGGCGCCGTCCTCGGAAAGACGGTACCGGCCGGAGTTGTGCTCCAGGAACGGATCGATGACTTCGACGACGATCGGCTCGCCCCGATACGTGCGGGCGTCGAGCATCGCGGCGACGTCCACCAGCCGGAGCCAGCCCTCGTCCTGGATCTTCTGCACGGTCGCGTGCCGCGGGTCCGTGAACAGCAGCTCGACCGGTTCGTCGAGCGGCCGTTTCTCGGCGGTGATGCGGTCGACCAGGTCAACGGACAGCAGGTAACGCCACAACCCGGCGAACGCGTCGGGATTCGCGTAATGGAAGGACTGGATCTTCATCACCGCCGGTGCGCCGAAGTGGGCCCTTTCGACGGTGTAGGTGACATAGCCGTCGGTGCCGTCCGGGCCTCGGTGCACGGCGGTCGCGACCGGAGCGGTCGCCCGGCGCACCTCCCGGACGTAACCCGGCCACAGGGTCGGGCTCCGCGCGATCATGCCGGGCCGGGTGCGCGGAAGGCCGTCGAAGAGCGACGGCCATTGCTCGATCGTGCTTTCCAGATCGAGCAAGGAGATCTGCCCGCCCGCCGGTACCTCGGGGCGGAACCGGGTACGACTCCGGTCGATCTCGATCGACTTGCCCCTGGCCGCGACACCGTAACCGAACCGTCCGTAGATCGCGCCTTCGGAGGCGTGCAGCATCGCCGCGGGGACGCCGCGGGCGGCGAAATCCTCGAACTGGGCCCGCATCAACGCCGTCAGCACACCGCGGCGGGTACGGTCGGCGCGGACCCCGACGAGGCTCACCGCGGCGAGCGGCGTGGTGCCCCCGCCGGGCAGCGTCACTTCCGAGTCGAAGGACCGGACGGTGCCGATCAGTTCCGGGTCGAACGCGCCCAACCCGCGGTCCGGCTGCATCGACGCGGCGATGGCCGACCATTCGTCGTCGGTCATCTCCTTGACGTGCAAGGCACGCCTGAACAGATCGGTCGCGGCACGGTCCTCGTCGGCCCGCAGCGGCCGCACGGAAAAGTCGCTCATGACCCGATCATGCAGGATCGACCGTGCCCGGCGCCCGTCGTTTACTTGGTGACGGCGGGCGGCGAGACCTCGTAGTTGCCGGTGTCACCCTTCACGGTGATCGGTACCTCCTGCGGCTTGCCTTCGATCGTCGCGGTGCAGGCGAACTTCACCCCGTCCTTGACCTCCTGGCCGGCGGGGCAGGTGACCGCGCTGATGTCCTTGATCCCGTAGGTCTCGGTGAGCAGCTTCTGCACGTCGGTCTGCATCTGGGTGTTGTTGAAGACCTGGGTGTTGAACCAGCCGGGGGTGACGAACCCGAGGATGCCGACCGCCGCGATGATCACCACGAGCGCGCCGATCCCGATGAACAGGCCCTTCTTGGACTTCGGCTTGTCCGGCGCCTCCCCCTGGGCGCCCTGGAACTGGCTCTGGCCGTGGTCGTACTGACCGGGCTGCTGCCCGTACTGCGGCTGCTGCTGCGGGCCGCTCTGGGGGTAACCCGGCTGCTGCTGGGGCCCGCTCTGCGGATAGCCCGGTTGCTGGCCGTAGTGCTGCTGCTGACCCCACTGAGGCTGCTGTTGCTGCGTCTGGGAAGGGTCGTGACCGGGCTGCTGCTGCGGATACCCCGGCTGCTGCTGGGCCGGGTCGTAGGGCGCGGGCTGCTGACCCCAATGCGGCTGTTGCTGCTGGGTCTGCGACGGGTCGTGCTGCGGCTGCTGGCCCCACTGCGGTTGCTGCTGCGGGCCGCTCGGCGGTTGAGTGCCGCCCGGCTGTTGCCCGTAGCCCGGCTGCTGCCCCCACTGGGGCTGCTGCTGCGGGTCGTTGCCGCCATACGGCGTGCTCATCGTTTCGCCTCCGCCTGTTCCGCCATCGTCACCGGCCGGATCACCGACCGTCGTGGGCGATCCAACCACAGGTTGGCACCCCTGCCCACTGTTCACGGCTGGTGTCGGGACAACTGGCCGCGACCGTGCGCACACCGGCGGCGTGGTCACTCCGCCGGTCGGCCCAACGTCTCGCCAGTAGCGAGGACGGTTCCCGCTACGAACGTTCCAGGCGCCGGTGAGGTACATGAAGGCCCCCTTG
Organism: Amycolatopsis sp. QT-25; assembly: GCF_029369745.1. Lineage (NCBI taxonomy): Bacteria > Bacillati > Actinomycetota > Actinomycetes > Pseudonocardiales > Pseudonocardiaceae > Amycolatopsis > Amycolatopsis sp. QT-25. The sequence goes on along the minus strand of NZ_CP120210.1, from coordinate 3,816,880 downwards.
CTGTACCTAGGCGCAAGGAAGGGGGCCTTCATGTACCGGGGAAGAAGTCCTTTACGCGCCCCCGGCCGCCACGACTCCGCGCCGCAAGGCCTTCACCGCGTCCGATGCCGCCGCCCCGACCGGATCCGCCTTCCCGAGAACGTCGCGGATCTGGTCCAGCAGGTCGATGACCTGCCGCGACCATCGCACGAAGTCACCGGCGGACAACTCCTGCCCGTTCGCTTCGGCGGCGGTGAGGACCTTCTCCAGCGACTCGCCGCGAGCCCACCGGTACACGGGCCAGGCGAAACCGGCGTCGGGCTCGCGGGTGCGGTTCAGCTTGTGGCGCCGCTCGTCCTCGGTGAGCTCCATCCACAGGCGCGTGGTCGCCTGCCAGGCGTCGACCACCTTGCCCACCGGCAGACGAGGCTCTCCGGCGGTGTCCCGGCGTGCCTCGAAGACCAGCGTCGAGACGACCGCCGCGAGTTCGGCCGGCGTGAGGCCCTTCCAGACGTCGTGCCGGATGCATTCGGCGGCGAGCAGGTCCGACTCGCTGTAGAGGCGGGTGAGCCGCTTGCCGTGTTCGGTGACGCGGTTCTCGCCGTTGCCCTTCGATTCGGGACCGAGGTACCCGCGTTCGCCGAGCAGCCGCAGGATGCGGTCGAAGGCGCGTGCGAGTGAATGCGTGGTCGCGGCGACCTTGCGTTCCAGTTGCTCGGTCTCGGCGGTGAGCCGCTGATACCGCTCGACCCAGCGCAGGTTCGCCTCGCGTTCGGCCAGGCCATGACACGGATGCGCGCGCAGCGCACGCCGCAGCGCGGCCAGCTCACCGTCCTCATTGGCCCCGGCGCGACGCTTCTGCCTGCCCGGCAAGGAGATTCCCGCGTTGCGCAGACTCGACGCGATGTCACGCCGTGTCTTGGGTGAACGCAGCTCGATGTGCTTCGGCAGCTTGATGTTCCCCAGCGCCTCCACCGGCGACGGGAAGTCGGAGACCGAGAGCGGCCCGGACCAGCGGTCCTCGGTGACCACCACCGGCCGCGGTTCACGAATCGGGTCGAGCCCCGGATCGACGACGACCGCGAGCCCCGCGCGGCGCCCGGCGGGCACGGCGATGACGTCGCCCTTGCGGAGCTTCTCCAGCGACTCGGCGGTGCCGGCCCGGCGAGCCGACGTGTTCTGGCGCGAGAGCGCCTTCTCCCGTGCGGAGATCTTCGCGCGCAGGTCGACGTACTCCAGCATCTGGTCGAAATCGCCGGTGATGGCGGAGGCGTAGCCCCGCAAGGCTTCCTTGTTCCGCTCGATCCGCCGCGCCGTCCCGACCACCGACCGGTCGGCCTGGAACTGCGCGAACGACTGTTCCAGCAGGTCACGGGCCGCCTCGGCGCCGACCTGGGCGACCAGGTTCACCGCCATGTTGTAGCCGGGCCGGAAGGACGACCGCAGCGGGTACGTCCTGGTCGAGGCCAGGCCGCCGACCTGCTTCGGGTCGATCCCCGGCTGCCAGGCGACGACGGCGTGCCCCTCGACGTCGATGCCGCGCCGCCCCGCTCGCCCGGTGAGCTGCGTGTACTCCCCCGGCGTCAGGTCGACGTGCGCCTCTCCGTTGTACTTCACGAGCCGTTCCAGCACCACGGTGCGCGCGGGCATGTTGATGCCGAGCGCCAGTGTCTCGGTGGCGAAGACGACCTTCACGAGGCCCTGGACGAACAGCTCCTCGACCGTCTCCTTGAACGCCGGGAGCAGCCCGGCGTGGTGTCCGGCGATACCGCGTTCGAGCGCCTCACGCCATTCCCAGAAACCGAGGACGCCGAGGTCTCCTTCGGGCAGGTCCTTGGTGCGCTGGGCGACGATCCGGCGGACCTTCTCGACCTCTTCGGGATCGTTGAGCCGCAGACCGGACCGGACGCACTGGCCGACCGCGGCGTCGCAGCCGGCGCGGGAGAAGATGAAGACGATGGCGGGCAACAGGCCGGCGTTGTCCAGCCGCTCGACCGTGTCGGTGCGGGACGGCGGCCGGTACCTGGGCATCCGCGACGGCGCTCCTCGCCGTCCCTTCGGCCCGCGCAGGCCGGCCGGGGCGAACCGGCCGCCGATCTCCTCCGTGCGGCGAAGCAGGCTGGGATTGATCCGCAGTTCGGCGTCCGGCGCGTGTTCCTCCTGGCCGGCGAACAGATCCAGCAGCCGGTTGCCGACCAGCATGTGCTGCCACAGCGGCACGGGACGGTGTTCGTCGACGACGACGGTCGTGTCCCCGCGGACCTCGACCAGCCATTCGCCGAACTCCTCGGCGTTGCTCACCGTGGCCGACAGGCCGACGACGCGGACGTGCTCGGGCAGGTGGAGGATGACCTCTTCCCAGACGGCGCCGCGGAACCGGTCGGCGAGGTAGTGGACCTCGTCCATCACCACGTACGCGAGCTCGCCGATGGTCGAGGACCCGGCGTAGAGCATGTTACGCAGGACCTCGGTGGTCATGACCACGACCTGCGCGTTGCCGTTGATCGAGGTGTCACCGGTCAGCAGGCCCACGGCGTCCGCGCCGTGGCGGGCGACGAGGTCGGCGTACTTCTGGTTCGACAGCGCCTTGATGGGAGTCGTGTAGAAGCACTTGCGGCCCTCGGCGAGGGCGAGGTGCACCGCGAACTCGCCGACCACGGTCTTCCCGGCACCGGTGGGCGCGCAGACGAGCACGCCGTGCCCGTCTTCGAGCGCCTCGCAACCGCGGACCTGGAAGTCGTCGAATTCGAACGACGATTCCGCCGCGAAGCGGGTCAGCTGGGGGTACCGGCCGCGGCGCTGGGAGGCGGCGTAGGCCTCGGCCGGGGTCTGAGGAGGGCTATTGACCACTTCGTCAGGGTTCCATACCCCACCGACAGTTCGCACTCGGTGTGACGATCGCGGGAACGGCCGACGCGCCTGTGTCATCCAAGGGCCGAATCCGGGATCGAGAGGGGACGCCATGCAGATCGGTTGCCCGCGGTGCGCGCAGGTCGACCAGGTGCAGAGTGTGCCGGCGGTGTTCCAGAGCGGCCAGACCACCTACCGGGTGCGAGGCGGCATGACGGCCATCCCTGCGGGCGATGGCGTGGTCTACACCGCGACGACGCACACCGGTGTGTCGGTGACCGCTACCGCTGCGGCGCTCGACCCGTACCCGGTGCTCCGCGGTGGCGGATGCTTTCTGACCCTCGCGCTGGTCATGCTGATCCCCGCGTTCGTGTTCGCCTCGTTCGCCACCGAAGTGCTCGCCGAGAACCCGGCTCCGACCGCGGGTGGCCGTGTCGGCGCGGCCATCGGCGCCTGGATCTTCCCGTCCGGGGCCTTCGCGCTGGTCGCGCTGTTCGCCGTGCTGTTCGTGCTCCGGCTGCGGCGCAACGCGCGGATCCGGCGAGGGATCCCCGACGCGCTCGCGTACTGGCGGCAGGCGTGGTTCTGCCATCGCTGTGGCGGGGTGTTCCTCCCGCGCGGCGAACTGATGTCGGCCGCGACGTTCCGCGGGCAGGTGGAACGCGCGGGCGACTACGCGGGACTCAGCCGAGGACGGTGAGCGCGCCGGGGACACAGGTGATGTCGATCGGCGGTCCGCCCAGCGGCTCGCCGTCGGCGTAGACGGGCAGCTCGCTGCCCGCCAGGTGAATCCGACCGGCCTTGAGGGTCCGCACCGCCGGATGCGTCAGATGCCGGCCGGAGCGGACACGGGGCAGCATGCGGAGCAGATCGCTCCGGGTCGCGTTCCCGACGACCGTGACGTCGAACAGGCCGTCTTCCGGGTCCGCGCCGGGGCAGATCGGCATGCCGCCGCCGTAGTACGGGGTGTTGCCGACGGCGATCATGGTGGCGTCGAGTTCGATCGTCTCGACGTCCGTGCGGAGCACCACCGGCCGGGGCCGGAACGCGGCGAGTTCGGCCAGGATGGCGACGTCGTAGCGGCGGGGGCCGCGAGGCCAGGTCAGCCGGTTGGCGCGTTCGGTGACCAATGCGTCGAAACCGGAGCACAGGACCGTGGCGAACCATTCGCCGCCTGCCCGGCCGAGGTCGATCCTCCGCCGGTTTCCTCCCGCGATCCGTCTGGCGACGAGATCGGCGGCGACGTGCGGTCGTCCGGGGAGCTCGAGCGCTCTGGCGAAGTCGTTGCCGGTGCCCGCGGGCACGAGGCCGAGGGCGACGCCGGATTCGGCGCAGAACTGCACACCCTGGTGCGCCGCCCCGTCGCCACCGAGTACGACTAGGACGTCCAGCCCGGCCGCGCGCGAATCGGTCATGAGCGCGCGGGATTCCTCGACCGTGTCGGCGACGAGGACGTCGAGCCGGTCCACGACGGGCCGCAGCCGCGCCGCGACCGACTCCATCAGCCGTCCCGCGGCCCCGTCACCGGAGGCGGGGTGGACGGCCAGCGCCGCGTGCATCCCCGGCTCAGGTGACGTCGTCGGTGCTGGTGCGCTTGCCGTTCGTGGCGGCCGACGGCTCCTCGTCGATCTTGCTCGGCGTGTAGTCGAACGGCGCGGCCTCGTCGTCGGCGAGCTGGTCCCAGCCCTCGGTGCCGCGCTCCTTGTCGAGCTTGCGGTCGTGGAAGCGCGCGATCTGGATCGAGATCTCCAGCAGGACCACCAGCGCACCCGCCAGGGCGATCATCGAGAACGGGTCCGAACCGGGCGTCGCGAAGGCGGCGAAGACGAACACGACCATGATCAGGCCGCGGCGCCACTTCTTCAGCATCTGGTACTTCAGGACGCCGACGCGATTCAGCATCACCACGAACAGCGGCAGCTCGAAGCTGACGCCGAAGATCAGCAGCAGGGACAGGATGAACGAGATGTACTTGTCACCGGTGAGGGCGGTGATGAACTGGTCGCCACCGAAGTTCATCAGCAGCTCGAGAGCGTGCGGGATGAGCAGGTACGCCAGCACGGCGCCGGCGGCGAACAGGATCGACGCGAAGAAGACGAAGGTGAGCGCGTACTTGCGCTCCTTCGAGTAGAGGCCGGGCGCGATGAACGCCCAGATCTGATAGAGCCACAGCGGGGCCAGCAGCACCGCGCCCGCGGCGAGACCGACCTTCAACTGGATCATGAAGGCTTCGAACGGGACCGTCTGGAGCAGCTGACAGGGACCGTTGAGTTCTCCACCGAGCCTGCGCTGGTACGGGATGCCGCAGTACGGGCCGGTCATGATCTGGCCGAGCGAGGGGATCGGCCCCACCTTGGTCTGGAACCAGAGGAAGCCGATGATCCCGCCCGCCAGGATGGCGAGCAGCGCGAAGCCCAGACGGCGCCGGAACTCGTAGATGTGCTCGATGAGCGTCATCGTGCCGTCGGGGTTGCTCCGACGACTGCGCTTGCGCCGCTTCGGGCCGCGGCGCTCCTCACCGGAGGCGGAATCCGCCACTGGACAGTCCGTTCTCGTCAGGGTCCACCATGAGCGCGCCGCGACTTCGGCGCGCTCATCCGCGAACAGGCTCCGCTGGGCTGGCTGGAAGCTGGCTTACCGAAGACCGCTCAGCTGGCGTTCTTCTGCACCTGCTCGGCCGGAGCGGGCGTGGCGGCCTGCTGCTTCTTGAGCTCGTCGAGCTGGCGCTGGAGGTCGGCGACCTGCTTGTCCTGCGCGGTCCCGGCAGGCGCGGGCGTGGTGGCCTGCGGCAGCTGCTTGGTCTCGACCTCTTCGGTCTCGGCGGCCTTGTCCTTGTCCCCGGCCATGTCCTTGGTCTCGGCCTTGAAGATCTTCATGGACTTGCCGATGGACCGCGCGGCGTCCGGAAGCCTCTTGGCGCCGAACAGCAGGACAACGACGAGCACCAGGATGATGATGTGCCACGGCTGCAGCGCGTTCATCGTTTGCGGCCTCCTTCTCGAATGTCTCAGGGGTGATGTTACCGGTTTTCGAGCCCACGTCGTTCCGCGATCGCCACGTGGAGCGCGGCCGACCGGGCGCGAAGGAGCCCTGTCCGTTTCCGGGTGTTCGTAGCCACCATGCTCATCGTATGGGTGAGCACGCGCAAGACTCTGCGTAATTTGAGGAGCAGAACAAGGAGCAGGAGCAGCCCGGCGACGGCGAGGGCGATGCTCGGCAGGTACGACACGGCGTCACCTTACTGCTCGTAGGTTGACGTTAGGTGACGAGCCCGGGCCAGTGCGTCGGCCGCCCGCTGACGAACCGCCTCTCCGAGCGCCGCCGGGCTTTCGACCTGCGCGTCTCCGCCGAGCCCCAGGATCAGCCGGACCATCCAGGACTCGTCCGCGTACCGCATTCGGATGCGCAGCCGCCCGCCGTCGAGTTCGTCGAGCTCCTCGCAGGGGTAGTACTCGGCTACCCAGCGTGCGTCGGGGTCGAGGACGAGGACGCCCTCCTGCTGATCGGGACGGGGCCGGAAAACACCATCGGAAAGGTCAGTGGGCCGCGCGTGCGCCGGCGGGACGGCGGGTTCGCCCAGCACGGTGAGCTCGTCGATGCGGTCGAGCCGGAACAGCCGGACACCCTCGGCACGGCGGCACCACGCTTCGAGGTACCCGACCGCCTGGACGATGAGCAGCCGCATGGGATCGACGGTGCGTTCGGTGATCTCGTCCTTCGACGCCGTGTAGTACCGGATCCGCAACGCGCGCTTCGCGGTGAGAGCGGACCGGACGGCTTCGCGGGTGCCGGCGGTCTTCTTGCCCTCCCGCACTCCCCCGCCGACGACGATCCCCGACGGCTGGGCCTGGCCGGCGGCGGCCTCGATCTTCGCGATGGCGCGGCGGACCGCGTCGGCGTCGACCACGCCGGGCGTCTCGGCCAAGGCCCGCAGCGCGACGAGCATGGCCGTCGCCTCGCCGCCGGTGAGCCGCAGGGGGCGGTTCATCCCGGCGTCGTGCGTGACGACGATCGTGTCGCCTTCGAAGGAGAGGTCGATCAGGTCGCCCGGGCCGTAGCCGGGCAGCCCGCACATCCACAGCAGTTCGAGGTCCTTGCGCAGCTGCTTGGGCGTGACGTCGAAGTCGTGCGCGGCGTCGTCGATCTTGATCCCCGGCCGGGCGAGCAGGTACGGCACGAGTGCGAGCAGCCGCGGCATCCGTCCGGTGGCGCTCATCGGGCACCGCCGGCGTGCGCGATGGCCTCGAGACGGCTGAAGACCGACTTCGCGAGCACCTCGGGTTCGAGAACGAGGACGTCCGGGCCGTGGGCGGTGAGCCAGTCGACGGCGGATTCGGGGTAGAACAGCGCGATCTCCACGAGGTCGCCTTCTTCTCCCCCGGCGTCGCTGCGGCCGACCACCCGGCCGCGGCGGCGGACTCCGGCCGCCCTGCCGTCGGCGACCCAGACACTGGCCGTGGTGACCGCCGATGGATCTTCGCTGCTGCTCGCGGAGACCATCCGCAGCAGATTGACCCCTTCCGGACGCTCGACGACGCCGGGCGGGCCGAAGGCCTCGACCTTCCCCGTCACGCGCGAAAGGCGGAAGCAGCGGGGCGCGCCGCGGTCCCTGTCGTACCCGACGACGTACCACCGGCCCCGCCACGACACCACGCCCCACGGTTCGAGAGTGCGGATCTTGCGCTCGGCCGAACCGCTGCGGCGGTACTCGAAGCGCACCGCCTGCCCGGCTTGGACGGCGGCGAGCAGCGGGCCGAACGCCGGTTCGGCGCGGACGCGGGGCTCGACGACGGTCGGGGCGTGGTCGTCGACCTCGACCCCTGCCGCGCGGAGCTTCACCAGCGCGCCTTGGGCCTCACCGGTCAGTTCCGGGGAATCCCAGAGCCGGACGGCGAGGCCGACCGCGGTCGCCTCGTCGGGCGCGAGGTCGATTTCGCCGAGTTCGTAGTCACGCCGCGCGATGCGGTAGCCGTCGATCGCGTCGAACGCGGAATTGCGGCCGGTCTCCAGCGGGATGCCGAGTTCGCGCAGTTCGGTCTTGTCGCGCTCGAACATCCGGAAGTACGCCTCGTCGCTGGCCGCGTCGGCGTACCCGGGCACGATGCCCCGGATCCGCTCGGCGGTGAGGTACTGCCGAGTGGACAGGAGGGCCAGAACCAGGTTGACCAGACGTTCGGCGCGAGCGGTGGACACCCGGCTACCCTAGCCCGCGCCGTCCGACCCGGTGGTGACAGCCGCCGATCGCGCGTCGTAACGATTCCTGGCGGTCTCGACCTCCTCGAATCGCGTCTCGGCCCAGCCCTTGATCCCCGCCAGCAGTTGCCGGAGGCCCCGGCCGAGCTCGGTCAGTTCGTAGTCCACACGCACCGGCACGCAAGCGGTGACGGTCCGGGTCAGCAGGCCATCGCGTTCCAGGGTCCGCAGGGTCTGCGTGAGCATCTTCGGGCTGACGCCGTCGATCCTGCGGGAGAGGTCGCTGTAACGCTGGGGCCCGTCGCCCAGTGCGACGAGGACGAGGCTCACCCACTTACCCGAGACCTCGTCGAGCAGTTTTCGGGCGGGGCAGGCCGCGAGATAGGCGTCGTAGGCCCGTTTCTCCTCGTTTCGCCGGTCCTGTGCCGGACGTGTGACCACGGTGCGCGTACCTCCGCGTGGGCTGGGCACCTCGAGGTGCGTACTTCCCGATGGAGAGTAACGCCCCATAATTCGCCTGAAATGGTCGGGAAGTCCTTGGGTGCACGGGGAGCCCGGGGCCCGTACCGGGAACCGGTCAGGTACGAGTTCGGCGTCGACCGCATTCACCGACAGATAAGTTGACGCTTAATTAAGCCTAGGGTTATCTTCGCATCATGGACAACGAAGAAACCCGGCTCGAACTCCGGCGCGAGTATCCCGACCCGATCGAAGACGTCTGGTCGGCACTCACCGAATCCGAGCGGACGGCCCGCTGGTTCGGCACGTGGACGGGCGAGCCAGGGGTCGGCAACACGATCATGCTGTCGATGACCGCGGAGGAAAGCTCCGAACCGGCACCCGCCGTCATCCGGGAATGCGATCCGCCGAAACGGCTGGCCGTGGATCTGCACAACACCGGCGAGCCGACCTGGCAGGTGGAGCTGACCTTGACCCCGCACGGCGACGGAACGGTGCTCGACTTCGTGCACCGGACGCCCAGACCCGACTGGGACACCTCGGACATCGCCAAGGGCTGGCACTTCTATCTCGACCGGCTCGGCGCGTCCCTCGCCGGCGACCCGGTGCCCGAGTGGGACTCGTACGAGCCGCCTAGTTTGGAGGCATGAACGATCGAGTACTGCTGATCACCGGTGCCTCCCGCGGTCTCGGCGAGGCCACCGCACGCCGGGCGGCCGCGGCCGGGTTCCGGCTGGCGTTGCTCGCCCGCGACCGCGAGGCGCTGCGCCCCCTCGTCGCCGAGTTCGGCGAGGATCGCGCGCTCGCGGTCGCGGCGGACGTCACCGACTGGGGTTCGCTGTCCTCCGCGGTCGAGACGGTGAAGACCACCTTCGGCGGGCTGGACGCGGTTTTCGCCAACGCGGGACAAAGCGTCGTGGTCTCGTTCTTCGGCGACGGCGGCGCGGACCCCGAACAGTGGCGGGACATGGTGCTGACGAACGTCTACGGCACCGCCCTCACCGCACGGGCGACGCTGCCGTCGCTGGCGGAATCGAAGGGACACCTCGTGCTCACCGGTTCGGTCGCCGGGCGCTACCACCGGCCGGGGAACCTCTACTCGGCGACGAAATGGGCGGTGACCGGGCTCGCCGGATCGATCCGCGAGGAGGCCATCGGCACCGGCGTCCGGGTCACCGTCGTGCAACCGGGCCTGGTGGACACCTCGATGATCCCCGAGGACTCGAAGGCCAAGCCGAAACTGGAACCCGACGACGTCGCGAGGGCGGTGCTCTACGCGCTCGCGCAGCCGCCCTCGGTCGACGTCAACGAGATCGTGGTCCGCCCGACCGGGCAGGTCCGCTAGCCCGGCAGCAGCGACTCGGCCAGCCGACGCCAGTGCGGCATGGCCGAGTCGCCGGGGCGGACGCCGATGACCTGGACCCCGACGTGGTCGGCGCCCGCGTCGAGATGGCCGTGCAGCTTCGCGGTGACGGTGTCGAGGTCGCCCCAGAACACGAGGTCGTCGACGAGCCGGTCGCTGCCGCGGCCGCCGTCGAGATCGGCTTCCGTGTAGCCGAGCCGGAGGAACTTGGCGACGTTGTACTCCGACGTCAGGTAGACGTGCAGATGCTCGCGAGCGATCTCGCGCGCCTTGCCCGGGTCGGTTTCGAAGAGCACGGCGTGCTCGACGCCGAGGAACGCCTTCCGTCCCAGCACTTCCCTCGCCTGGGCGGTGTGCGACACCGGCACGTGATAGGTGTGCGCCCCCTCGGACCGGTCACGGGCCAGTCCGAGCATCTTCGGCCCGTACGCGGCGAGCAACCGGCGGATCGGCACAGCGGGCAACGGGTTCGCGCTGGTGATGGTGTCGAGTTCGTCGAGATAGTCGCTCATGGCCTCCAGCGGCTCGACGCCGGGACGCGCGCCACCGAAGCCGAGCCCGAGCACGTGCCGCCCCGGATAGCCGTCGGCCAGCAGGAGCGCGGCGCCGCGGGCCCAGCGCGCCCCGCGCGAGCCGATCCGCGCGATCCCGTTGACCACGGTCATGCGTTCGGTGGACGCGAGCAGGAATCCGGCGTGGGTCAGGGCTTCCCGTCCGTCCCGTTCCGGGATCCAGATCGCGGGCCAGCCCAGTTCGTCCAGTTCCCGCACCGAATCCCGCAGCATGCTCGCGGGCTGGTCTTCGAAGTCGAACGTCCAGATCCCGAAACGCCCCAGTTCCATCTGTCTCTCCTCGGATCGAGTGCAACATATCGGAGTATCGCATATCTTCGATATGTTGTTCCGATCGAGCTCAGATGGAGCGTCCCAACAGGTCGACGAGCTGCGCGATCCGCTGTTCGTCCCGGCGATAGTGCGTCCACTTCCCCACGCGGGTGGACCGGACGAGGCCGGCACGCTGCAGCAACGCCAGGTACGCCGACACCGTGGATTGCGCGAGCCCCAGCTTCGCCTGGAGATGACTGACGCAGACGCCGACCTCGTTCTGGTCGGCGATCGCGTTCTCCGGCGGGAAGTGCCGGTCCGGTTCGCGCAACCACCCGAGCACCTGGAGCCGGATGGGGTTGGCGAGCGCCTTCAGCACCTCGACGAGGTGCTCGGTGGCCTCCGGAACGGGTTCGGCTCGTGCGGTCATGATCCTCGAAAGCTCGTGGGTCGAAGGGGTCGTAAGTGGCGATTCGTGTGCTGACCCTACTTGCCACCCCCGACCCGCTCGGCCCACGCGACACCTGCCGCCGAAGCGCTCAAACCCCGCTGAGCCGGACGGCCCTGCCGTTCGCCCCGCTCCCCCAGCACGCCCCGCGCGCGCAAGCGACCGAGTCCAGCGATCCGGTGTCGAACGACTTCCAGTGCCGCCCGCCGTCCGGGCTCAGATCGCTTCCGCCGGGACCGACGGCGATGACCGTGTTCCCCAGCCAGGCCAGCCCGGAGCGGTAGCCGACCGGCGCCTCGGACGGCGTCCGCCAGGTGCGCCCCCTGTCCGCGCTCAGCGCGACAGCCGGACCCGGCGCGTTCGGCGCCGCGTGATCGCCACCGATGGCCACGCCGTGCCGCGGGTCCCGGAAAGTCACCGAGAAGACCCCGGCGGAGGCGCCGCTGGGCAACGGGGTGTCCGCGGCCGCCCAGGTCTCGCCGCCGTCGCCGGAGTGCAGGACCCGTGCTCGGGCGCCACCGCCGGTGGCGATCCAGGCGTCACGCGGGCCGGACGTGGTGAGGCACTGGCCGCTGGCGGCGAACCCGAACTCGCCGTCGAGCGCGGGAACCATCCCCGCGGACGGCACCGGCCGCCAGGTCCGGCCACCGTCCGAAGTGGACTGCAACCGGAACTTGCCGTCCACCGGATCGCTCATCGCGAGGCCGCGCCGGTGATCGAAGAACGCGACACAGTCGTAGAAGGCCGCCGGGTCGCTGTTCCGGAAGGCCAGTCGCCAGCTCTTGCCGCCGTCGTCGGTGCGATAGATCCGGGACGTGTCGCCGGCCCCGATGGACAGGGCGACGGCGTGCTCGGCGTCGAAGGCCTCGATGTCGCGGAAGTCGAGCGCCTCGGTGCCGGCCGGGGCGACCGGCTTCCAGGTGCGGCCGCGGTCGGTGGTGCGCAGGATGGTGCCCCCACTCCCGCTGACCCACGCCGTGCGCGAATCCACCGCGGCGAGTCCGCGCAATCGAGCGTCCGTACCCGTCGGGGTCTCCGTCCAGGCGGGCGCGGGACATTCCGGCGCGGCTTGCGCGACACCGGCGAACGCCAGCGGGACGACCGCGCCCAGCAGGACCAGCAACGCACGGCGCATCGCGCACCTCTCCCTCGGTCGAAGAATCGCGTTCGCCTTGCCCTCCCTGGCTCAAACCCACAGCGACCTCCACGGCACACAGGAGTGACGATCGGGGGTCGGCCGGCCCTGAGCAAGGATGGCTCAAAGCGAGGAAATGAGCCTCTCGACCCGTTCGTCCACCGAACGGAACGGGTCCTTGCACAACACGGTCCGCTGTGCCTGGTCGTTCAGCTTGAGGTGCACCCAGTCCACGGTGAAGTCACGCCCGGCGGCCTGCGCGGCGGCGATGAAGTCACCGCGCAGCTTCGCCCGCGTGGTCTGCGGCGGGGTGTCCTTGGCCAGTTCGATCTCCCCGTCGTCGGTGACCCGCCGCACGAGGCCCTTCCGCTGCAGCAGGTCGAAGATGCCGCGGCCGCGCCGGATGTCGTGGTAGGCCAGGTCGAGCTGGGCGATCCGCGGGCTCGACAGGTCGAGGTCGTGCTTGTTGCGGTAGCGCTCGACCAGCCGGTGCTTGATCGCCCAGTCGATCTCGGTGTCGATCTTGCTGAAGTCCTGCTGCTCGACCGCCTCCAGCGCCCGGCCCCACAGCTCGACGACGCGCTCGGACTGCGGTGACGAACCGGTCTCCTTGACGTGCTGGACGGCGCGGGCGTGGTACTCGCGCTGGATGTCGAGTGCGGACGCCTCGCGACCGCCGGCGAGCCGCACCTGGCGGCGGCCGGTGAGGTCGTGGCTGATCTCGCGGATGGCCCTTATCGGGTTGTCCAGGGTGAAGTCGCGGAACTGGACACCCGCTTCGATCATTTCCAGCACCAGATGCGCGGAGCCGACCTTGAGCATCGTGGTCGGTTCGGCCATGTTCGAGTCGCCGACGATCACGTGCAGGCGCCGGTAGCGTTCGGCGTCGGCGTGCGGCTCGTCGCGGGTGTTGATGATCGGCCGCGAACGCGTGGTGGCGCTGGAGACGCCTTCCCAGATGTGCTCCGCTCGCTGGGACAGGCAGTACACCGCGCCCCGCGGCGTCTGCAGCACCTTGCCCGCGCCGCAGATCAGCTGCCGGGTCACCAGGAACGGCAGCAGCACGTCGGCGATCCGCGAGAACTCCCCGGCACGGGTCACGAGATAGTTCTCATGGCAGCCGTAGGAGTTGCCCGCCGAGTCGGTGTTGTTCTTGAACAGGAAGATGTCGCCGCCGATGCCCTCGTCCGCCAGCCGCCGCTCGGCGTCGACCAGGAGGTCCTCGAGGATGCGCTCGCCTGCCTTGTCATGCGTGACGAGCTGGACGAGGTCGTCGCACTCGGCTGTCGCGTACTCCGGGTGGGAGCCCACGTCGAGGTAGAGCCGCGACCCGTTCGACAGGAAGACGTTCGACGAACGCCCCCAGGACACGACACGCCGAAACAGGTAACGCGCCACTTCGTCCGGGGAGAGCCTGCGTTGCCCGTGAAAGGTGCACGTGACCCCGAACTCGGTCTCGATGCCAAAGATCCGCCGCTGCATTCCACCAGAGTAGGCGGTGCGGGCCCACTGACGGTGCGCCGTTCGGGCGGCGACACGCGGTAGGTACGTTGCATTCGGTGAAAGGTGTGCGGGAAGTCCCGATCGGGTATCACGCGCATGACATCCCGACCCGGAAGCGGTGAATCCGTGTTAAAGCAGCTCAAACGCCCTTTCCGCAAGGTCGGGCGAACCGACCGGAGGCTGATGGCCCGCAGCGCCGCCCTCCCGAGGACACGGGCCGACGACGTGATCACCTCGCTCTCCAAAAGTGCGGACAAATCCAAGCTTTGGTGGTGTGTCGCGGTCCTGCTCGCGGCGAAGAAGGGGCCGACGCGCCGGGGCGCGCTTCGCGGTGTGGCCGCCATCGCCGGCGCCAGCGCCGCGGCGAACCTGATCGGCAAACCGTTGTTCCCCCGCCGCCGTCCCGCGGCCGAAGAGGTGCCGATGCACCGGCGCCTCGTCCGGCGGCCGACCTCGTCGTCGTTCCCCTCCGGCCACTCGGCGTCGGCGGCGGCCTTCGTCACGGCCGTCGCGATGGAATCGCCCAGGACCGGTGCCGCGCTCGCCCCGCTGGCCGTGGCCGTGGCCTATTCCCGGGTCCACACGGGCGTCCACTGGCCCAGTGACGTCGGCGTGGGCATCGGCATCGGCATCGGCGCGGGCCTGCTGACGCGGCACTGGTGGCCGCTGCACCCCGACGTCCCCGGTCGCACCGCGCACACCGCCGAAGCGCCCGAGATGCGCGACGGGGAGGACATGCTCGTGCTGATCAACCCGCATTCGGGGATCGACGGCAAGGACCCGACCGAGGAAGCCCGCTTCGCCTGGCCCAAGGCCACCATCCTGTACCCGGACGAGAAGCGGGACCTGCGCGAGCAGCTCTGCGAAGAGATCGCCGCCCACGACAACACCGTGCGCGCGCTCGGTGTCGCCGGTGGTGACGGAACGGTCGCCGCGGTGGCCGCCGTCGCGTCCGACCACGATCTGCCGCTCGCGCTCATCCCGGCCGGCACCCTCAACCACTTCGCCCGCGACATCGGCATGCGCTCGATGCCCGACGCGGACGCCGCCACCGAAGCGGGCAACGCCGTCGGAGTCGACCTCGGCGAGGTCGAAATCAACGACGGCGACGACCACCGCTACTTCGTCAACACCGCCAGCCTCGGCGGTTACCCGGAGATGGTCCGCATCCGGGAAAGGCTGCAGAAGCGGCATCCGAAGTGGCCGTCCGCGGCGATCGCGCTCGCCCGCACCCTCCGGCGCGCGAAGCCGCTCGAAGTGACCCTCAACGGCAAGCGCATCAGCATCTGGCTGCTGTTCGTCGGCAACGGGACCTACTCGCCGAAGGGGCTCGCGCCGTCCCGCCGCCCGGCGCTCGACACCGGCCTGCTCGACGTCCGCTATCTGCGGGCCGACGTGCCGTATTCGCGGGCACGGTTCATCCTCGCGACGATCACGAACAGCCTCAACGCCAGCCACGTCTACCAGGAACTCGACGTCCCGGAGCTGCACGTCCGGCTGCTCGACGGCAACCGCCGCGTCGCCACCGACGGCGAGGTCGGCCCGCTCGGCAACGACTTCCGCTTCCGGTCGCGGCCCAGCGCGCTCACCGTCTACCGGCTCTAAGCGTCCAGCAGGGCGCTGCCCAGCGGCGTCAGCGAGTGCAGCACGGCGTTGCGGTCACGCGCGGTGGTGATCAGCCCCGCACGCCGCAACACGGAGGTGTGCTTGCTGGCCGCCGACGGAGTCACGCCGAGCCGGGCAGCCAGCTCCGACGTGCTGCAGCCGGACGCGAGAACGGCCAGCGTCGCCGCCCTGGTCGGCCCCAGCAGGTCGGCCAGGGCGGTGTCCGGCGATCTCCGTACGTCGCGGCCGTACCCGGTCGACGGGGCCGCCTGCCGCACCGACGGGCAGAGCAGCCGGACGGCCCCCCGGCCCGCCGCCGGAACGACCACCGGGCACACCGCGAAATACGTCGGCGAGATCATCAACCCGGCGCCGTCCGCACCACAGGAGCCGACTGTTCCGTCGCCGACCTCCAATACCGGGGACGACCAGCGCACCAGCGGCCGCAAACTCGCCAGCACCGCGTCCACGCCCTCGTTCAGCATCAACTGGGCCCGCATCCCCCGGTCCGCGTCGACCTGGGCCCGCGCCGGTTCCCATCCCGGCGCCAGCGAAAGGTCGAAGTAGTCCTGCATAGCCTGGACGAGCTTCGGGAGGCCGGCGGTGTCCCCGTCCGGCAATCCCGCCGCCCAGGCGGGCAGCCGGCGGTTCACCGGGACGTCGCGCAACGCCGACTTCAAGCCAACGGAGTCGGTCCGGGCGATCTCCGCGAGCCCTGCCTCCAAGCCCGCTTCGTCGGTTTCCGGAACGAGAAAAGCCGGAATCGGCGCGTACGGGCGGCACAACCACAGCAGCACCGAAGCCGACTCCGCCAACCCGTGCCGGACACGGTGCCGCCACCGGTTGAACAACGCCGAGCCCGCGTCGCGCCGCTGCAGGATCTGCAGGCTGGAAACCAGCTCGGCCAAGGGATCGGCTTCGGGCGCGAGCCGGACGCGCGTGAGGTCCTGCAACGTCAGCTCGATGCGCACGGATCCCCTCGCCTTGCTCGAAGTCGTCGCCGTGTGATCGTGAGCCGGGCCATTCCGTTACATCGCTGAACTGCCCTATTGCCGCTCTCGGAAATCTCCTCGACGGCCGTGGTTCAGACCTGAATGATGTTCGGAGAAGGTCCGCTTCTCGGGGGTTTACGCGGAGCCTTCCACGAGGGGGATTCACCGGCAGTGCCTTCGGAGCGCGATTCGTCGTGGCCCGATGACTACCGCTTCTCCTCATCCACTGGGAGAAAACGCTTTCCACAAAGGGGAGAGAATGACGAAAATGAAGCGCATGGCAGGGATCGTCGCCGCCGTCGCGGGTGTCCTGACCCTGGTCACCGCGCCCGCCGCCACCGCGGCCCCGCAGCCCACCGGCGACGGGTTCAAGACGGTCAGCGTGCACGGTATGAAGCTCATCCCGGTCAAGCGCACCTCCACCGGCGCGCGCACGCAGGCCGCCGGACTCGCCGACGCGGACATGTTCCTCATCCCGTCCGGGCTCGACACGAACAAGTGCTGGGACGCCGACCTGAACACCATCAACCGCAACGGCACCAAAATGCAGCTCTGGGACTGCAACTTCGACGCGGACCACCAGGCGTTCTACATCACCGACAACCCCGAGGGCTACACCCGCTTCCAGAACGTGGCCAGCGGCCGCTACCTGGACGCGGACCTCAACACCATCAACAAGAACGGCACCATCGTCCAGCTTTGGGACTTCATCGCCGGCGCCAAGAACCAGTGGTGGGGCGGCACCGTCAACCCCGAGGGTTACGTTCGCTTCCAGAACCCGAGCAGTGGCCGCTACCTGACCGCGGAGGGCAACTCGGCCAGCAACGGCACGCGGCTCCAGCTGTGGAGCTTCATCGCCGGTGGCCGCAGCCAGTGGTGGGGCAGCGGCCCCGCCTGAGGCCCGGCCCGGTCGCTGACCGACGCGACCTGATGCCCGTGAAGGCCTTCTTCCCCACTCTCAAGGCAGGGAAGGAGGCCTTCACGGCGTTCGGCGTGTCAACGGTCGCGGAAGCGCAGCCCAGGTGGTCGTGGGTGGCGATTCGGGTTATCGACGGGTAGGACGAACGTGTCCGGACGCCGAAGCCTTGAATGGCGTGATCGCCACAGGGATCCGGCGCGCCGAGGACCATCCACAAAGGACTTCGAAGCGGCCCCAGTGCCCGATTCGAGCGCTTTGTGCGGCCTTGCGCCGGGTCATGAGCGGTAAGGGCAGTCAAGGCAGCCAGGGCAGTCAAGGCCGAGAATGTCTTGGATACCTACTGCATTCCGGCCTCGACCGATCGCAGGCCTTCACGTATTCGGCAGGGATGAGGTCGGGTTCGCCGGCTGTGCCGGTGCGCCCGGGGTACAGGAAGGCCCCCTTCCTTGCGCTGGGCGCAAGGAAGGGGGCCTTCCTGTAATCGAGTCTCAGTCCTTCTTGGACTCGCCCTCGGCTTCGTCCTTCGCGGGCTCCTCCGGCTCGGCGGGCAGAAGCGTGTCCAGCGCGGCACCGGTGACCCGGCGGAACTTGCGGCCGCGCCGCTCCCGTTCCAGGACGGCGACCTCGAGCTTCACCGGGTCCGAGTCGCCGTTCGTGGGCGTGGGGGTGTTGGCGCGCAACGCCTTCACCGCGACGCCGAGCGCCGCATCCAGTTCCATGTCCGACTCGAAACTTTCCTTGAGCTTCGTGGTGAGCGTGTCGGCCTGACCGCCCATCACGACGAACTTCGGCTCGTCGAAGATCGAGCCGTCGTAGGTCAACCGGTACAGCTGGTCTTCGGCCGCCGTCGCGCCGACCTCGGCGACGCAGACCTCCACCTCGAACGGCTTCAGCTGCTCGGTGAAAATGCTGCCCAGCGTCGCGGCGTACGCGTTCGCCAGCGCACGCGCGCTGACGTCCCGCCGGTCGTACTGGTAGCCCTTCAGGTCCGCGTGCCGGATGCCGGCGACGCGGAGGTTCTCGAATTCGCTGTAGCGGCCCACGGCCGCGAAGCCGATCCGGTCGTAGATCTCCGACACCTTGTGCAACGTCGCCGAGGGGTTCTCGGCCACGAACAGCACGCCACCGCGGTACTTGAGCACGACCACGCTCCGGCCACGCGCGATGCCCTTGCGCGCGATCTCGGAACGCTCCCGCATCAGCTGCTCGGGAGAGGCGTACAACGGCATCGTCACTGTGGTGCTCCGCTCTTTCGGGCTCTCATCGGGAAGGGGACAGGGAGAGGGCTAGCGCCCGCGCTCGGCTCGTGCGGCCACGATGGCCTCGGCCACCGCGGTCGTCCGCTCGAGCGGCAACGCCACCGCACCCTGCTCCGCGGTGACCGTCACGATCGTCGGGAAGATCCGGCGCACCAGATCCGGCCCGCCGGTCGCGGTGTCGTCGTCCGCCGCGTCGTACAGCGCCTCCACCGCCGTCCGGATCGCGGCTTCGGCGTCCGCGTCCGGGTCGTACAGCTTCTTCAGCGAGCCCTTCGCGAACAGCGATCCCGAGCCGATGGCGTGGTAGCCGGCGGTCTCCTCGTAACGTCCGCCCGTCGCGTCGTACGAGACGATCCGGCCCGCGTGCTTCGCGTCCTCCGCGTCGAGGTCGTACCCGACGAACAACGGCAGCACGGCCAGCCCCGCCATCGCCATCTCGAGGTTGGACTTCACCAGCCCGGCGAGCTTGTTCGTCTTGCCGTCGAGCGAGAGCGAAACACCCTCGATCTTCTCGTAGTGCGCCAGTTCGACCGCGTACAGCCGCACCATCTCGATCGCGAGGCCGGCCGAGCCCGCGATGCCCACCGCGGAGTACTCGTCGGTGACGTGCACCTTCTCCATGTCGCGCGAAGCGATCAGGTTGCCCGACGTGGCCCGCCGGTCGCCGGCGATCAGCACCCCGCCCGCGAACTTGACCGCGACGATCGTCGTGCCGTGCGGGGCGTCGAGCCCGCCCGCCCCGGTGGAGACCCGTCGCTCCGGGAGCAACTCGGGCGCCTGCGCCCGAAGGAAGTCCGAGAACGACGAGGTCGCCGACGAGAAGTACGCGGCGGGCAGCGCCGACTTACCCGAGGTGTGTTCCATACGTGCTCAAAGTTCCCATCTGTGTGATCCGCCGGCTCCCCACAGGCGGCCGCGATGGCCGCCGGAAGACGAGTTACTCGCCGCCCTTTTGCACGTAGGCGCGGACGAAGTCCTCGGCGTTCTCCTCGAGCACGTCGTCGATCTCGTCGAGGATCGTGTCGACGTCCTCGCCGAGCTTCTCGCGCCGTTCCTGCCCCGCCGGACCGCCGCCCTCGAACTCCTCGTCCGAGTCGCCGCCGCCATGCTTTTCGATCTTTTCCTGAGCCATCTCGCCTCCCGGTGTGGCCGATGTTTCCTAGCCTACCCAGCGGTCCCGACATTCCGCGGGATCCGTGATCGCTTAACCCCGATGAAAGGAAATCCCGCTAGTCCGAACCGGTGAGCGCCTCCACCAGCTCCTCGGCGGTCGCGGAGTCGTCCAGCAACTTCCCCACGTGGGCCTTCGTACCCCGCAACGGCTCCAACGTCGGGATCCGCACCAGCGATTCCCTGCCGACGTCGAAGATGACCGAATCCCACGACGCCGCGGCGATGGAGTTGGCGTACTTCTCCAGCGCGCGGCCCCGGAAATAGGCCCTGGTGTCCGAAGGCGGCGTCGTGACCGCCGCCAGCACCTCATCCTCGGTCACCAGGCGCTTCATCGAACCCCTGGTGACGAGCCTGTTGTACAGGCCCTTGTCCAACCGGACATCCGAGTACTGCAGGTCGACCAGCCGCAACCGCGGCGCGCCCCAGGCCAGCTGGTCCCGCGCGCGGTAGCCCTCGAGCAACCGCAGCTTCGCCGGCCAGTCCAGCCTGTCCGCGCATTCCTGGGGGTCCCGCGCCAAGGCGTCCAGGATCTCGCCCCAGACCCGCAGGACCTCCTTGGATGCCTCGTCCGCGCCGGTGCGCTCCAGGTTCGCCGACGCGATCTCGTGGTAGGCGAACTGGAGGTCCAGCCCGGTGTACTTGCGCCCGTTGGCCAGCGACACCTTCGCCTTCAGTGTCGGGTCGTGGCTGATCTGGTGCACGGCCCGCACCGGCTCGTCCAGCTTCAGGTCGTCGAACCGGATGCCCGCCTCGATCAGGTCCAGCACCAGCGCGGTCGTGCCGACCTTGAGGTACGTGGAGTACTCGGCCAGGTTCGCGTCGCCGATGATGACGTGCAGACGGCGGTACTTGTCCGCGTCGGCGTGCGGCTCGTCGCGGGTGTTGATGATCCCGCGCTTCAGCGTCGTCTCCAGGCCGACCTCGACCTCGATGTAGTCGGAGCGCTGCGAGAGCTGGAAACCGGCTTCCTCGCTCTGCTGCCCGACACCGACCCGTCCCGAACCGGTCATCACCTGCCGGGACGCGAAGAACGGCGTCAGCCCCGCGATCACCGCAGTGAACGGCGTCGAGCGCTGCATCAGGTAGTTCTCGTGCGTGCCGTAGCTCGCGCCCTTGCCGTCGACGTTGTTCTTGTACAACTGCAACGGCGGCTGCCCGGGCACGGTGGCGGCCTTGCGTGCCGCCTCCTCCATGACCCGTTCGCCCGCCTTGTCCCAGATGACCGCGTCGCGCGCGTTCGTCACCTCGGGGGCCGAGTACTCGGGGTGCGCGTGGTCGACGTACAACCGCGCCCCGTTGGTCAAGATGACGTTCGCCGCACCGAGATCCTCGACGTCCGGGTCGTGCCCTGGGCCGCTCGGGCCGGTCAGGTCGAACCCGCGGGCGTCGCGCAGTGGCGATTCCACCTCGTAGTCCCACCGTGCCCGCCTCGCCCGCGGGATGTCGGCCGCGGCCGCGTAGGCCAGCACGACCTGGGTCGAGGTGAGTACCGGGTTCGCCGTCGCGTCGCCCGGCACCGCGATGCCGTACTCGACTTCGGTTCCCATGATCCGCCGCATACCCACCACCCTACGGGGTCGGGGCCGTGCGACGATGCCCCCCATGTCAGGCAGTGACGAACTCGTTGCGCTCTATGACCTCGACGGAACCGCGGTGGGAGCGGCCACCCGGTCCCGCGTCCGTGCCGAAGGGCTGTGGCACGCGGCGGGTGTGGTGTTGGTCCGTTCGAGTGACGGTGGCTCCGTTTACGTGCACCTGCGTACTCCCACGAAGGATGTCTATCCCTCCACTTGGGACTGCTGGGCGGGTGGCATCGTCGCGGTGGGTGAGACCCCGGAGGAGTGCGCGCGCCGGGAACTCGCCGAAGAACTGGGTGTTCACGGAGTGGAACTGCGGCCCCTTTTCGTCCACGTCACCGACGACGACACGATCCGCTGCCACAACTTCGCGTTCGAAACACGCTGGGACGGCCCCTTCGTCCATCAACCGTCCGAGGTCGTGGAAGGACGTTGGCTGACGCTGGCCGAGTTGCGTTCGTGGCTCGACGATCCGGAGAGCCGGTTCATCCCGGACGGCCGTCTCGGTGCGCTGGAGTGGTTCCGGCGGGAAGCCGCACAGGACTCGGCCTAAGCCGAACGGAGGCGCTCCGCGACGATCGGCAACAGCCGCTTCGCCGCGTCCGTCGCCCGCGTTCCGGTGCCGGCCGTCACGCTGAGGGCGGAGACGAGCTTCCCCTTGGCGAGCAGCACCGTGCACGTCGTGCCCTCGCACCAGGCGCGCTGGATCTCGACCCCGGCTTGTTTCGTCAGCGTCAGTTTCTTGCCGGCACAGTCCGCCCTGGTGACGACGGCCGAAGCACCCCGGTCGGTGTACTCGGTGACCTGGTGTTCCAGCTTCGAGCCACTCGGATACGACCACGTCGCCGAGCGGCTCGTGTCGCGGGTGAGCCCGGTCAGACAGCCGGACACCTCGCCCACACCGGGGACGACCTCTTCCCCGGCGACGTCCTCGTCGGTCAGCAGCGCGGCGGAAACGGCCGCGGGGGCCGGGGACGAGGACGGGGGCATCGGTGCGGCCTGCGGCCTCACCGACGGCTGCACGGGCTCGGCCGTGGGCGTCGGTGCCGGGTCGTCGTAATAGGTGTCGAGGTCGTTGGGACGGTCGGCGCAGCCCGACAAACCGAACAGCGCGACCGTCGCCACCGCGAGCACCTGCCGATGACGCACCCTCAAGCCTCCCCGGTGACCCGCCCGACGTTTGCCGCGAGACTAGTCCAGCCCCTCACTGCCAGCCGAGGCAGGACCGGTGCCGCCAGTAGGCGACCGGTTCTTCGGCGAGCGCGGCCAGCTCCCCGAGTTCGTCCGCGGTCGGTTTCACCTTCGTGGCAAGGAGATTCTCCGCGAGCTGAGCGGTACTCGACGGGCCGACGACCGCGACCGGCCGCCAGTCCTGCGCCAGCACGGCCGCGATCGCCACCGCGTCCGGACCGGCCCCGTGCTCACGAGCGATCCGCGCGAGCGGTGGCGGTGGCTCGACCACCAGCCGTCCGTTCGCGACGGTTTCCTTGACCAGCACCCGCTTCCCGGCGGCGTGCGCTTCCGCGAGCGCCGGGCCGGCGGAGGGTTCGAGCAGGTTCCACGTCGACTGCACGGCACTGAAGACCGGTGTTCCGGAGACCTCCAGCTCGAACGCCCGGCGGACCGCGTCGGCCTGCGCGGGGCCGGAGGTGGAGAACCCCACCGGGACACCGCCGGCGGCGAGTTCGGCCAGCGCGCCGATCAGCCGGTCGTCGGTGAACAGTGGACTGTCCACAGTGAGCGAGTGGACCTGGTAGAGCGAAACCGCTTTCCTCAGCAGGTCAACGGTTTCCGCCCACTGCTCGGTGAACCGGGCCGCGGTGTGCTCCTTGACCTCGTGGACCTCCGCGTCGAGCTTCCACTCCCCCACGTAGCGGTAGCCCCACTTGCTCGACACCGTCACGTCCTGGTGGGCGCGATCGGTGAGCCAACCGGCGAGGAACTCCTCCGAAGAACCATACGAACGGGCGACGTCGATCCACCGGACGCCCGCGCGGTACGCGTCGTCCAGCACGTCGTAGGTCGCCGCGCGCATCGCCTCGAACCCGCGTCCGGGCGGCAGCGCGTCGACCCGGCCGAGGTTGATGTACGCGGGCCTGCCGAGCGCCGCCAGTCCGACGGCGATCCGGTCGCCGGTGCGGGGTTCCGAGGCGGTCACCGGGCTCCTTCGTTCTTGTGGCGGAGGATCGCGAGCCACTGGCTCGAGTTCTGCGCCTGCCGATGGAGCTTTTCGAGGCGGGCCGCCGGGGCCCGGACGTAACCCTTGCCGAAGACGGGCGCGATCTGACGGAGGCTGGCGCCCTCCTCCCTGGCGGCGAGCAGGGCCCAGTCGGAGGCGTCGGCGCAGGCCGCGGAGGCACGGCGCAACTCCCCCAGGATCTCGATGAGTTCGGGAGCGCTCACCTCCCCCGCCCGTACGGCGGCCGCCGTCGTCTCCAGCCACGCCAGGACATCGGCCTCGGTGATCGGCGCGCGCGGGCGCTCAGAGGATTCGCTCACGGCCATTGAGTATAGGTCGTTATACGCAGGTCGGCGGACCGCCACGCGAAGGCGGGGAACACCTCGTCCGAAAACCGCTGGAGTACACAGTGGATTCCCGATTCACTGTGCCGGAAGACGCGAACTCGAGAGTAGGACAATTGGGACGTTTCAGTATCGCGATCCGTTTCGCGGCACTCGCGATCGTGTGGGGTGCGAGTTTTCTGTTCATCAAGGTCGGTCTCACCGGCCTGTCGCCGGCTCAGGTGGCGCTTTCGCGGGTCTGCCTCGGCGCGGTGGCCCTGATCGCCATCGCCGCTTGGCGCCGCAAGCCACTCCCCCGCGACCCGGTGCTCTGGGGCCATCTCGCGGTCGTCTCCGTACTGTTGTGCGTCATCCCGTTCCTGCTGTTCTCCTGGGCCGAGCAGTACATCTCCTCCGGGCTCGCCAGCATCTTCAACGCGACGACCCCGCTGATCACCATGCTGATCGCCGCCGCGGCCCTGCCGTCGGAACGCTTCACGAAGGCCCGCACGACCGGCCTGATCCTCGGTTTCCTCGGCGTGCTCATCATCGTCGGGGTCTGGCGAGGGATCGACGTCTCCCACGAACTGACCGCGCAACTGGCGTGCCTCGGCGCGACGACCTGTTACGGGATCTCGTTCGTCTACGTGCGACGGTTCATCTCCTGGCGCGACCTCGACGCGCCGACGATCGCGCTCGGGCAGGTCTGCTGCGGCGCCGTCGTGATGCTGCTGCTCGCGCCGTTCATCGCGACGACGCCGGTGCGTCTCGACACGCCGATCGTCTTGAGCATGATCGCGCTCGGGGCGCTGGGCACCGGGCTCGCCTATGCCTGGAACGCGTCGATCATCGCGGCGTGGGGCGCGTCGAACGCCTCGGCGGTGACCTACCTCACACCCGTCGTCGGCGTGCTGCTCGGTGTCCTGGTCCTGGACGAACCCTTGGCGTGGAACCAGCCTGTCGGCGCGCTGCTGGTCGTCCTCGGCATCCTGGCCGCCCACGGCCGGCTGGGTGTGCGCAAGAAAGTCGAGGAATCCGTACCCGTGTGACGCGAAAGGGCCCTTCGCCGCAGATGCTGCGGCGAAGGGCCCTTTCGGCTTGCTTTACAGGTACTGACCGGTGTTCGTGGCGGTGTCGATCGCCCGCCCCGAATCCTGGTTCTTGCCGGTGACGAGCGTGCGGATGTACACGATCCGCTCGCCCTTCTTGCCGGAGATCCGGGCCCAGTCGTCCGGGTTGGTGGTGTTGGGCAGGTCCTCGTTCTCCGCGAACTCGTCGACTATCGCGTCCAGCAGGTGCTGCACGCGCAGGCCGGGCTGCTGGGTCTCCAGCACCGACTTGATCGCCGACTTCTTCGCCCGGTCCACGATGTTCTGGATCATCGCGCCCGAGTTGAAGTCGCGGAAGTACAGGACTTCCTTGTCACCGTTGGCGTAGGTGACCTCGAGGAACCGGTTCTCGTCCGTCTCCTCGTACATCCGCTCGACCGTGTGCTGGATCATCGCGTCGAACGTCGCCCTGCGGTCCCCGCCGAACTCGGCGAGGTCGTCCGCGTGGATCGGCAGGCCATCGGACAGGTACTTGGAGAAGATGTCCTTCGCGCCTTCGGCGTCCGGACGCTCGATCTTGATCTTGACGTCGAGCCGGCCCGGCCGCAGGATCGCCGGGTCGATCATGTCCTCACGGTTGGAGGCGCCGATGACGATGACGTTCTCCAGGCCTTCGACACCGTCGATCTCCGAGAGCAGCTGCGGGACGATCGTGGTCTCCACGTCGGAGGACACGCCCGAACCGCGGGTGCGGAAGATCGAGTCCATCTCGTCGAAGAACACGATCACCGGGGTGCCTTCGGAGGCTTTTTCCCGCGCCCGCTGGAAGATCAGGCGGATATGCCGCTCGGTCTCCCCGACGAACTTGTTCAACAGCTCCGGACCCTTGATGTTCAGGAAGTAGGACTTCCCGTCCGCCGCGTCGCCGCGGGCTTCGGCGACCTTCTTGGCGAGCGAGTTGGCCACCGCCTTGGCGATGAGGGTCTTACCGCAGCCAGGAGGCCCGTAGAGCAGCACACCCTTGGGCGGGCGCAGCTGGTACTCCTGGTAGAGATCCGCGTGCAGGAACGGAAGCTCGACGGCGTCGCGGATCTGCTCGATCTGCCGGGTGAGACCACCGATGTCCTCGTACCGGACGTCGGGCACCTCCTCCAGTACGAGATCCTCGACCTCCGCCTTCGGCACGCGCTCGTAGGCGTAACCGGCCTTCGAGTCCACCAGCAGGGAATCGCCCGGCTTGAGGGGCTGTCCGGCCAGCGGATCGGAGAGCAGGACGACCCGCTCCTCGTCCGCGTGCCCGACCACCAGCGCACGGGGGCTGCCGCCCTCGACGTCCGGGGCCAGCACCTCGCGCAACGCGCAGACCTCGCCGATACGCTCGAAGTCGCCGCCTTCGACGACGGTGAGCGCCTCGTTGAGCCGCAACGCCTGTCCGCGCTGCAGCGATGACACTTCGACCGCGGGTGAGACCGAGACCCGCATCTTGCGGCCCGCGGTGAACACGTCCACCGTGTTGTCCTCGTACGCGGTGACGAACACGCCGTAACCGCTCGGAGGCTGGGCCAGCCTGTCGACCTCCTCCCGCAACGCGAGCAACTGGCCACGCGCCTCGCGGAGCGTCTCGACCAGTTTCGTGTTGCGTTCCGTGAGTTGGCTCACTCGGTCCGACGCCTCGGCGAGTCGCTGCTCCAGCACTCGGTTCTGACGTGGCGAATCGGTGAGCTTCCGGCGCAGCAGGGCCACTTCCTCCTCGAGGAAGCGAACTTGTCGTGCCTGCTCGTCGGACGTGATTCCAGCTCCGGTCGTTTCTGAAGGGTCGGCCTCCTCGCGCCGACCTCCGGGAAGGTCATGATGCATCGGGCACCTCCTCGGAGTGCTTTTCATTCCACGGTACCGGCGATCACCGACATTAAAAGGCCTTTCCGCATCACAAGATCGGCGCGTCGCCTTCCGGACGACCCCCCAGCACGTACCTTCGGCACGCGCAAGGGGCCATCCCGGTGCCGGGTCCGGCACTCTCCTGGTCACAATCCGTCCACCTGGCCTGACCTGCGGCGGGATACCCGGCTCCGTCCGGGTGCAAACGGGTTCCCGGTATCAGTTCGGCCCTAATCGAGCGGCGAACCGGCTCGATGGCTAGCATCGGGCGACGTTCGCCGGGGAGGTCGACCGGCGCGTCGTGTTGAGCATTTTCGCAGAACAGCTAGGGGGCAACAGCCATGACCTACCCGCCGCAACAGCCCGGCGGCTACGGACAAGATCCGTACGGCCAGCAGGGCGGGTACCCGCAGAGCGGCCCCCAGCCGCAGCAGGGATACCCCGGGGGCGGCCAGTACGGCCAGGACCCGTACGGCCAGCAGCAAGGTGGCTATCCGCAGAGCGGACCTCAGCCCCAGCAGGGATACCCGGGCGGCACGCAGCAGTTCGGCCAGCCGGATCCCTACGGGCAGCAGGGCGGCTACAACGCGTACCCGCAGGGAGGCGGCGGTTACGGGGGCGAGCCGCCCAAGAAAAAGAAGACGGGCCTGATCGTCGGCATCGCGATCGGCGCGGTCGTGCTGGTCGGCGGTGGGGTGACCGCCCTCGTCATCGCGCTGAACTCCGGTGACGACAACCCGACCGCCGCGCCGCCCACCAGCAGCGCGGCCCCGTCGGAGGCCCCGTCCTCGTCGGCGCAGAAGCCGAGTTCGACCCGGAGCAAGTCCAGCTCGCCGAGCACGTCGGCGACCAAGGGCTCCGGTCCGGCACCCGGCGGCAAGGCCTCGCCTCAGGAAGTCTTCGAGAGTGCCGCGACCTCCTACAGCGCGGGTGACAAGAAGACGTTCCTCGACCTGGTCTGCCGCAGCGAGAACACCAAGGACGAGGGCAAGCCGCTCGACCCCATCAAGCTGGAGATCACCCAGCCCGCCAAGGAAAGCGGCGACCGGGCGACCGGCCGTTACCGCGCCACCCAGGGCACCAAGACGGCGGAAGGCACCATCACCGCGGCCAAGGAGTCGGAACTGTGGTGCCTCAAGGACATCAAGGCCGACAAGAAGTGACTCACCGGTGACGGTGAGCCACAAACTGACCGCCGCCGCGGTGGTTTGTGGCGCGGTCGTGGCCGGGGTCGTGGTGGGGCTGCTGCTGGTGGCCCCGTCCGGCTCCGACCCGGCCGTGTCGAACACCGTCACGCCTTCGGCGGGGCCGAGTGCGTCCCGTCCCGTCCCGGTGGACCCGGACGTGGCGGCGGTCGAGGTCGTCGGCAAGGCGATCGCCGCGGCCATCGTCGATCACGACGCGACGGCGTTCGGCACGCTCACCTGCGTCCAGCAGTCCTCGGCCGATCTGGCCGAACTCAAGCGGAAGTGGGACGCGGCCGGCAAGGTCACCGCGACCGTCCCCGACCCGCCCGCGGTGAGAGGCGACTCCGCCACCGTGACCGTGCACGTCGAGGGAGCGGGCGGGCGGAAGGACACGCCGTTCCCGCTCAAGAAGCGCGACGGCAAGTGGTGCGTGCCCTGACATCGCACGGCTTTCCCTTGGTCTTCGATCCGTGAAGGCCTCCTTGACGGACCCTGGGTCCCTCAAGGAGGCCTTCACGGACAGCAAACGATCGGCTGACCTGAGTGGCTAGCCCTTGCCGGAGCGGCGGTGGACCCGCGGCGACACGGTCCCGTCGGCCAGACGGCGCGCCGTCAGCAGGAACGCGGTGTGCGCGACCATCCGGTGATCCGGCCGCACCGCGAGACTCACGACGTGCCAGGGCCGCATGAGGGTCTCCCACGATTCCGGCTCGGTCCAGCACTGCTGGTCCCGCAAAGCCTCCGTGATCCGCGAAAGCTGTGTGACCGTCGCCACGTAAACCGTCAGCACGCCGCCGGGCACCAGATGCGCGGCGACCGTCTCGAGCTGGTCCCAAGGCGCCAGCATGTCGAGGACGACACGGTCCACCTCGCCGGTGTGCGTCGACAGGTCCGCGACCGTGAGCGACCAGTTGTCCGGTTTGTGGCCGAAGAACTTCTCGACGTTCCGCTCGGCGTGTTCGGCGTGGTCGTCCCGGATCTCGTAGGACCGCACGGTGCCTTCCGAACCGACCGCTCGCAGCAGGGAACAGGTCAGCGCACCGGAGCCGGCACCCGCTTCGAGCACCCGGGCCCCGGGGAAGATGTCGCCCCACATCACGATCTGTGCGGCGTCCTTCGGGTAGATCACCTGCGCGCCACGCGGCATCGACAACACGTAGTCCGGCAGGAGCGGGCGAAGCGCCAGGTAGTGGCTGCCGCCCGCCGAGGTGACGACCGAGCCTTCCTGCGCCCCGATCACGTCGTCGTGCGCCAGCGCGCCGCGATGGGTGTGATACTGCTGCCCCTCGGCGAGGACCATGGTGTAGTGCCGCCCCTTCGAGTCGGTCAGCTGAACCCGGTCACCAACACGAAACGGCCCACGGACCGACACGGAACCTCCACACGCGCGCGAACAACTGCTGAGCCCATGCGTCCTCGGCGGGAAAGAGTGCCTCGAACGGGACGACCGATCCTCGCAGGTGGCCGCACCGCGCTACGCCGGGGGTCGGCTCCGGGTCATCGCGGCACGCAGGTCCTCGCGCCGGAGCACCCCGGCCGGCCTGCCCTCGTCGTCCACGACGAGGAACTGCCACGCGGCGGTCTCGCGGACCCGCTCGGCGATCTCCTCCCCCGACTCGGAGGAAAGCAGCACCGTGTCGGCGCGGATCGGTTCCGCGGCCAGCTCCGCGGGCGCGTGCGGTGACGTCCCGGCCAGGCGCGCGGCGGCCGTCTCGTCGAGCAGCCCGGCCGCGACGCCGTCGGCACGCACCAGGACCACTCCACGGCCCGCCGAAGCGGCCAACGCGTCCGAGACGGGGCTCTCCGCGGGAAGCTGAAGGACGGGCCGGACGAGTTCGCTCAACCGCACGCCTTCAGGCCAGCCTCGGCGTGTTTCGGCGGCGAGTTCGCTTCGCGCCCCGAGGATCACGAACCACGCCGTCACAAGGCAGACGCCGAGCCGGAGCCAGCGGTCTTCGCTGCCCGCGGCCAATCCCCACAGCGCCCAGACGACCAGGCCCGCCGCGACGACGCCGCCACCGGCGACCGCCACCCGCGTGCCCTTCTCCCGGTGGCCGGTCGCCGCCCAGACCCCGGCGCGGACCAGACGGCCGCCGTCGAGCGGAAGCCCGGGAAGGAGGTTGAAGATCCCGACGGCGAAGTTCGCGACGGCGCATTCCGCGACGAGCAGCCACGCCGCGCTTTCCGGCGGGGCGGCGAACATCAGGAGTCCGCAGAAACCGCCGAGCAGCAAGGAAACGACCGGTCCCGCGGCGGCGACGAGCCCTTCCTGCCGTGGCTGGCGGGGTGTCCTGGCGACCTCCGAGAGCCCGCCGAGCAGGAACAGGCGCAGCCGCCGGACCGGGATGCCGAGGCGCAGCGCGACCAGGCAGTGCCCGAGTTCGTGCGCCAGCACCGAGAGTCCGAGAAGGACCGCGAACGCGGCCGCCAGCAGCCAGGAGGTCAGGGTCGACGCGCCGGGCAGGAACCGTTCGACCAGTGGCGTGTAGAGCACCACGATGAGCAGAGAGCCGATCCACCACGAGGGGGCCAGCAGCACGGGGATCCCGGAGACGCGGAACAGCAGGAGCCCGCCCTCTGGTGCCACGCCTCGTCGAGGCGGGCCCTGCTCACCCGTCACCGCCATGGAAGAGAGCGTAGATGCCCAGGTGTGGGGTAGCGGTGACCCGCCCTTCCCGTCCGAGTGGTGTCGGTCATGCCGCGCCGATGCGCGGGCGGAGAACTGTCGGTGTCCGGAGATACCCTCGTCCCATGCCCGACACCGACACGGTCACCGCCGATCCGCCGCCCGGCGCCGAAGTCCCGCGCCGTCGGCCGGCCCTGTCCCCGTCGCGTGCCAGCGACTTCAAGCAATGTCCGCTGCTCTACCGCTTCCGAGCGGTCGACAGACTGCCCGAGATCCCGACGAAGGCCCAGCTGCGCGGCACGCTGGTGCATTCCGTGCTGGAGCGGCTGTTCTCCCTTCCGCAGGACGAGCGCACGCCGCCTCAGGCCAAGGAGCTGCTCGCGCCGGCGTGGGAGAACCTGGCCGCGGAACGACCCGAATGGATCGAGTTGTTCGACCAGGAAGATCCCGAGGCCGTGACCTCGTGGCTTTCCTCGGCCGAACAGCTCGTCGACACTTACTTCGGCCTCGAGGATCCGCGCCGGCTGGAGCCGGAAGCGTGCGAGCTGCACGTCGAGATCGAACTGGGCTCCGGGGTGCTGCTCCGGGGGTACGTCGACAGGCTGGACGTGGCGCCGACCGGCGAGATCCGCGTCGTCGACTACAAGACCGGCGCCGCGCCCCGCGAGATCGGCGAGGCCAAGGCGATGTTCCAGATGAAGTTCTACGCCGTGGTCCTCTGGCGGCTTCGCGGTGTCGTGCCGCGCCAGCTGAAACTGATGTACCTCACCGACGGGCAGTCACTGGCCTACACGCCCGACGAGGGCGAGCTGATCCGCTTCGAGCGCACGCTGGAGGCGATCTGGCAGGCGATCCTCAAAGCGGGCAAGACCGGCGATTTCCGGCCGAATCCGAGCAAACTCTGCGCGTGGTGCGACCATCAGGCGCTCTGCCCGCAGTACGGCGGCACTCCCCCGCCGTATCCCGGCTGGCCAGAGCCGGATCCCGGGGAAGAGTCCGTTTTGGACCGTGCGGATTAGGGTGCCCTGGTGACAGCAGCCTTCTACGTGCCGTCGGGCGACGGCGTCTTCCTCCCGACCCCGCACACCGCCGGCCCGTGGACGCCGGACGCGCAGCACTTCGGGCCGCCCTCGGCGTTGCTGGTCCGCGCGCTCGAGGAGCTCGACGCGCCGCACGCGAGCCAGCTGGCGCGGGTGACGATCGAGATTCTCGGTCCCGCGCCGCTCAAGGAGCTTTCGGCGCGAGCCTGGGTGCAGCGGCCGGGCCGATCGGTCGAATGGCTGCAAGCCGAGCTCTCCCGCGGTGAGCGAGTCGTCGCCCGCGCCGCGGCATGGCGGATCGCGACCTCGGACACCACCGCGGTGGCCACTCCCGAAGGTCCCCCGCTGCCGCCACCGGACGGCCTTCCGCCGCCGAGCTGGCCGGAAAGCTGGCACGGCGGCTACCTCGACGCGGTCGAATGGCGGCGGATCAGCGGTTCGCCGGACACCCCCGGCCCGGCGACCGTCTGGGGCCGTCAGCGGGTCGCCCTCGTCGATGGCGAGAAGCCGAGCGCGCTGCAGCGGCTGTTCGTCCTGGCGGACTCCGGCAACGGGATCTCGAACTTCCTCGACCCGCGGGAGTGGTGGTTCATCAACTCGGAGCTGACGGTGCACCTCCGCCGTCCGCCGCTGGGCGATTGGCTCGGGGTCGAGGCGGCCACGCTGGTCGGCCCGAACGGGATCGGCACGGCGACCACCACACTGCACGACGCCTCGGGCCCCATCGCCTCCGGCGCGCAGGCGCTGCTGGTGAGACCGCGACAGGCGGGCTGATAGACGCGCTTTCCGAGCCCGTTTCCAATAGCCTTCCCGGAACAACAGACGCAGGGAGCGCTTCGGCATGCAGATCACCTCGGTGGTCAACCAGAAAGGCGGGGTCGGCAAGACCTCACTCAGCGTGGGCGCGGCGGCCGCACTGGCCGAACGCGGTCGCCGGGTGCTGCTGATCGACCTCGACCCACAGGGCCACGCGACCACCGAACTCCTCGGGCTGGACGAGGTGGCCCCGGACATGCCCAGCCTGGCGAAAGCCCTGACCAAGGTGTGGAAGGGCCCGATCGAGGAACTCGCCGTGCGGCATCCGCGCAGCAACGTCGGGCGGGGCGGCGCGTTCGACGTCATCCCGACGTCGCCGGGCATGTTCGACCTGATCCGGCGGCTGGACCAGTTCCGGGTCCCTGGCTGGCAGCTGGCCAGGGTCATCCAGTTCGCGAACTACGACCACATCGTCATCGACTGCCCGCCCGCGCTCGACGTGCTGACCAACAACGCGCTGGCCGCTTCGCACGGGATCCTCGTGCCGGTGCAGCCGGACCGGACGAGCATCCGCGCGCTGCGCCTGCTCGCGGACCAGGTGCGGTACGTCGAACAGACCGTCGGCCGCCCGCCGATCGCCTACTACGGTCTCGTGCCGGGCCTGTACCGCCGCCCGATCTCGCACTACGCGGCGGCGGCGTTGCAGGAGTTGTACACGTTCGGGATTCCGATGCTGTCGCACGTGCCGCTCGGCGTCGTGATGAACGAGGCCGCGGCCCACGGCGTGCCCGTGACGACGTACGCGCCGGAAACCCTGCAGGCGCTCTCGTTCCGGGAGATCGCGGAGACGCTGGACGGCTACCTGCGGAACCATCCGGCAGCGGCGATCGTGCCCGCGGACGAGGACTTCGTCTTCGAGGATTTCATCACCGAGGTGTCGGTGACTCGCAGCGCGAAGGACAACGGGGCCCGCAAGAAGCTCTACGACCTCATGCCCAAGAAGCCGAACCGGCCCCGCTAGCCAACGCTATGAAAGGTCCTTTCCTTGCAAATTTCGCAAGGAAAGGACCTTTCATAGCGTCGGTGACTGGAGGGTCAGAGGCGGCAGGCCCGGATGTCCGAGGCCAGCACGGCCTTGGCGCCGGTCTCGGCGAGTTCGTCCATGATCCGGTTGACCTCCTTGCGCGGCACCATCGCCCGCACGGCCACCCAGTCCTCGCCCGCCAGCGGCGCGACGGTCGGCGACTCGAGACCCGGCGTGATGGCGATGGCCGCGTCGAGCAGCGACCGCGGGCAGTTGTAGTCCAGCATCATGTAGTGCTGGGCGAAGACGACACCCTGCAACCGGGCCGTGAGCTGGTCCTTGGGCCGGGTGTGCTCGGTGCCCGCGCGCTGCAGCAGCACCGCCTCCGACACGCAGATCGGATCACCGAAGGCCACGAGGTTGTGCTGGCGCAACGACCGTCCGGACTCGACGACGTCCGCGATGGCGTCGGCCACGCCGAGCTGGATCGAGATCTCGACGGCGCCGTCGAGGCGGATGACCTCCGCTTCGACCCCGTGCTGCTTCAGATTCTCGCGTACGAGCCGCGGGTACGACGTCGCGAGCCGCTTGCCGTGCAGGTCCTGGGCCGTCCAGTCCCGGCCCGCGGGTGCGGCGTAGCGGAACGTGGAGCCGCCGAAGCCGAGGCCGAGGATTTCCTCGACCGGGGCACCGGAGTCGAGCGCGAGGTCGCGGCCGGTGATGCCGAGGTCCAGCTCGCCGGAGCCGACGTAGATCGCGATGTCCTTGGGACGCAAGAAGAAGAACTCGACCTCGTTGACCGTGTCCAGCACGGTCAGGTCGCGGGCCTCATGGCGCTTGCGGTAGCCGGCCTCTCCGAGCATCTCCGACGCCGCGGCGGCGAGGGCTCCCTTGTTCGGCACGGCGACACGCAACATTGTCTCTCCTTGGTTTTCCGGACGCGGACGCGTCACAGGTACCGGTACACGTCCTCTGTCGACAGTCCTCGGCCGAGCATGAGCACCTGTACGCGGTACAGCAGTTGCGAAATCTCCTCCGCGAGCCTGTCGTCGGATTCGTGCTCGGCGGCGATCCACACTTCGCCCGCCTCTTCGAGCACCTTCTTGCCCTGGGCGTGCACTCCCGCGTCCAGCGCGGCGACGGTGCCGGAACCATCGGGGCGCGTACGGGCGCGCTCGGCAAGCTCGGCGAACAGCTCATCGAAGGTCTTCACAGTCTGGAGATCCTTCCATCCGCGCCCGTCTCGCGCTGCCCCGGGCCGGTGTGGCGCCGCTCGCTTCACACTTCAGAACAGCACCGAGCCGCCGCGCTCGAAATCGAGCAGGTGCCGCTTCCGTTCGACC
Source organism: Amycolatopsis sp. QT-25 (assembly GCF_029369745.1). Taxonomy (NCBI): domain Bacteria; kingdom Bacillati; phylum Actinomycetota; class Actinomycetes; order Pseudonocardiales; family Pseudonocardiaceae; genus Amycolatopsis; species Amycolatopsis sp. QT-25. Next base: position 3,782,196 of record NZ_CP120210.1, on the reverse strand, counting down.
CCGCCGCCGTAACCGGTGAGATCGCCGGTGGAACCGATCACGCGATGGCACGGCACGATGATGCTGATCGGGTTCTTGCCGTTCGCGAGCCCGACCGCGCGCGACGCGGTGGGCCTGCCGAGCCGGTGGGCGAGCCTGCCGTAGGAGACCGTCTCGCCATACGGGATCTCGAGCAGCCCCTCCCAGACCATCCGCTGGAACGCGGTGCCGCCGAAGCTCAGCGGGAGATCGAAATCCTTCCGCCGGCCGGCGAAGTACTCCTCAAGCTGCCTCTCGGTGTCGACGAAGATCGGCGAGCCCGGATCCGGATGGCCGAAGCTCTCCTCGAGCGGACGGTGCCGCTGCTGGACCATGTACACCCCGCAGAGGCTTTCGCCGTCCGCGACCAGGGTCAGCTTGTCGTACGGGCTGTCGATGACGGTGTGCGTGCGCATGGCGTTCCTCTGCACTTCAGGCTGCGGGCAGGCGGTTGATCGGGTGGTCTCCGGTCGCCCAGAGGTGCTGAACGGCGTAGGCGCGCCACGGGCGCCAGTGTTCGGCGTGGGCGGCGAACGCGGCCGGGCCGAGCCCGAACCCTTTCGCGGCGATCTTGACGCCGAGGTCGGTCGGGAGGAAGGCGTCCGGGTCGCCGAGCGAGCGCATCGCGATGCTCTCGACGGTCCACGGGCCGAAGCCGGGCAGCGCGTGCAGCCTCTCCCGGGTCTGCTGCCAGTCGCTTCCCGCGCCGAGGTCGAGTCCACCGTCGTTCAGTTCGGCGACGAGGCCGAGCAGGGTCCGTTTGCGGCTTTGCGGCATCGCGAGGCTTTCCGGGTCGATCTCCGCCAGCGCGGCCGCGTCGGGGAACACGTGGGTGAGGCCGCCGTCCGGATCGTCGACGGGGTCGCCGTGCGCGAGGACCAGCCGGGCGGCGTGGGTGCGGGCGGCGGCGGTGGACACCTGCTGGCCCAGCACGGCCCGGACGGCGAATTCGTCACCGTCGACCGTCCTCGGTACCCGCCTGCCCGGCGCGGCGGCCACGAGCGGCCCGAGCAGCCGGTCCCCGGCCAGCGCGTCGTCGACCGCGACCGGGTCGGCGTCGAGGTCGAGCAGGCGGCGGCAACGGCTGATCGCGGTCGGGAGGTCACGCAGGTCCGAGAGCGAGAGACGGCAGCCGATGTAGCCGTCTTCCGGGCTGAGGGCGACGATGGCGGGGCCGTGCGGAAGCCGCAGCGTCCGGCGGTACGCGCCGTCACGCCATTCCTCGACGCCGGGGACCCCGGTCGCGACCAGATGGCCGAACAGGTTGTCCGGGAACAGCGGCTTCCGATACGGCAGGCGCAGATTCAGCGTCCCGGGCGCGGTCGACGGCTCGGTACGGACCCTGGCCCGCAGTTCGGTCGGAGACAACGCGAAGACCTCGCGGACGGTGTCGTTGAAGGTGCGGACGCTGCCGAACCCCGCCGCGAGGGCGACGTCGATCATCGACAGGCCGGTCGTCTCGATCAGCAGCCGCGCCGTCTGCGCGCGTTGCGCACGGGCGAGGCTGAGCGGGCCGGCGCCCAGTTCGGCGCGCACGTGCCGCTCCACCTGCCGGACGCTGTAGCCGAGCCGGGCGGCCAAACCGCGCACCCCGTCGGTGTCGACGACGCCGTCGGCGATCAGCCGCATCGCCCTGGCCACCAGGTCCGCGCGCTCGTTCCACTGCGGTGAACCGGGGCTGGCGTCCGGACGGCACCGTTTGCAGGCCCGGAACCCGGCCTCCTGTGCGGCGGCCGCGCTCGGATAGAACGACATGTTCTCCGGTTTGGGCGGGACGACCGGGCAGCTCGCCCGGCAGTAGATCCGCGTCGTCAGGACGGCGGTGAAGAACCAGCCGTCGAACCGGGCGTCCTTCGCCTGGACCGCGCGGACACAGCGCTCGAAATCCTCATGCACCCGGTCAGCATCGCCGACCGCACGGGCCGCGGTCTAGCGGAAATGCGACATGGCGGTCAGGGCAGGAGCGCGGTCAGCGCGGGCACGTCGAGCCCGACCAGCGAGGAACGGAACACCCGCCGCTCTCCCGGTGCGACGTCGACGTCGTTCGGGATCACCACCACCGTGCAGCCCGCCGCGACCGCGGAAGCCGCGCCCGGCGGTGAATCCTCGATCGCGACACAGCGGGATGCCGGTACTCCCAGCAGCTCCGCGGCCAGCTGATACGGCCTGGCGTCCGGCTTGTTCAGACCATCGACCTCGTCACCGCAGACGGTGGCGGCGAAGTACTCGCGGCCGATGGTGTCGAGCGCGAGTTCGGTCAGCGACCGTTCGGTGGAGGTGACCAGCGCCATCGGGACGCCGTTGGCGCGCAACAGTTCGAGCAGTTCCCGCGCGCCGGGGCGCCACGGGAGCGGGCCGTCGAAGAGGTTGGCCGTGCGCTCGCGGATCCACTTCCCCATCTCCGCGATCGACTCCGGGGTGACGGGTTTGGCGCACACTTCGAGCAGGAACGCGGCCGTGTCGTCCATATTGGACCCGACGAGACTCAGGCGCTGTTGCCCGGTCAGTGTGCCGCCGAGGGTTTCGACGGTCTCGTAGAGCGCGACGTCCCACAGCTTCTCCGAGTCGACCAGCGTGCCGTCCATATCCCACAGCACGGCGGCGAGTCCGTCCGGTGTGGACGGTTCGGTCACGGCTCCCCCTCACGATCTGATGGACCTTTCGGGGCCCACGGTAGCCGAGACCGATTCACGTCGGCGCCGCGGTCGTCGCCCGAAATGCCGCATTACGTCGGCTCCGTGCGGTTCGTCACGACGAAACGCCACCGGACACGCCCGACGCCGCACGGCCGTCTGGTCGTAGGCTGGTCCGGTGAGTGAGCCCGTCGACGAGACCCAGCGGCCCGGCCGCGACCACCCGGATGACACCAAGCCCATCATGATCGTCGCTTTCGAAGGATGGAACGACGCAGGTGACGCGGCCAGCCGGGCGGTCGAGCATCTCCAGCTCAACTGGGATGCGACACCGCTGAGCGAGCTGAGTCCGGACGAGTACTACGACTTCCAGGTCAGCAGACCGACCGTACGCATGGTGGACGGCGTCACCCGGAGGGTCGACTGGCCGACCACGCGGCTCTCCGTGTGCCGCCCGGAGGGCATCAGCCGGGACATCGTGCTGGTCCAGGGCCCCGAACCGAACATGCGCTGGCGGGCCTTCTGCGCCGAACTGCTGGAGTACATCCAGCAACTGGACGTCGTCACCGTCGTCACCCTCGGCGCGCTCCTGGCCGACACCGCGCACACCCGGCCCGTCCCGGTCACCGGGACGGCGTATGACAAAGACACGGCTTCGCAGTTCGGCCTGGAACTGAACAACTATCAGGGGCCGACCGGCATCGTCGGCGTCCTGCAGGACTACTGCGTGCAGGCGGGCGTCCCGGCGGTGTCGATCTGGGCGGCCGTGCCGCACTACGTCTCGCATCCGCCGTCGCCCAAGGCCACACTCGCGCTGCTGCACAAACTCGAGGACGTCCTCGACGTCGAGATCCCGCTCGGCGCGCTTCCCGAGCAGGCCGAGGAGTGGCAGCGGACGGTCACCGAGATGGCCGAAGAGGACGAGGAGATCAGCGAGTACGTCCGGGGGCTCGAGGAGCGCGGTGACGCGGAGACCGAGTTCACGCTGGACGACGTGAGCGGGGACAAGATCGCGGCCGAGTTCGAGCGGTACCTGCGGCGGCGGCGCCCCGGTCAGGACGGCCCCGGACGAGGCTGAGCGCGCGGTCTCGTATCTCTCTCGGGTACCTACGTGAATTCTGGCCGCGGTAGGTCTCCAGCCCGGTCCGTGAAGGCCTCCTTGAGGGACTCTGGGTCTCTCAAGGAGGCCTTCACGGACTCGGTCGTCTCATGTTCCTCCACGGTCCGGGCTCCGGCCTTGATCGGGCTCAGGCGGTCGAGTGGGGAGGATTCAGACCGTTGAACAGAGATCGGAACCGTCCTGGACACTCACTAGGCGTCAGAAGATGCGCCGCAGCGGGATCGGCCCCCGCGACCGCTTCCGCCACTCGCGCGGATAGCCGAGCGAGACCTCTTCGAACCGCACGCCGTCCGCCTCCGTCGAGCGCGGGATGTGCAGGTGCCCGTAGACGGCGACCTCCGCCCGGAAGCGCAGGTGCCAGTCCTCGGTCTCGGTCGTCCCGCACCACAGCGCGAATTCCGGGAAGTACAGGGGCTCGGTCGGGTGGCGGTGCAGTGGCCAGTGCGACATGAGGATCGTTCCGTGGTCCTCGGGGATCGCCTCCAGCCGTTCCGTGCTGATCTTCACCCGGTCGGCGCACCAGGCCTGCCTGCTCGGATACGGATCGGGGTGCAGGAAGAACTCGTCCGTGCAGAGCACACCCGCCTCGCGCGCCTGCTCGATGGCCGCCGGCATCGGCAGCCCGTCGGCCGCGGGGGTCCGCCAGCTGTAGTCGTACAGCACGAACAGCGGGGCGATCGTCAGTGGTTTGTCCTGGTGCTCCCACACCGGATACGGGTCTTCCGGGGTGAGGACGTCGATCTCCCGGCAGCGCTCGACCAGATGCTCGTAGCGCGGCTGGCCCCGTAGCTGACATTCGTCCTTCTGGGTGGTCCACAGTTCGTGGTTGCCGGGGACCCAGACGACCTTCGCGAAACGTTCGCGCAGGGTCTTGAGCACCCCGATCACCGATTCGGCGCGTTCGGCGACGTCGCCGACCACGAGCAGCCAATCGTCCGGGGTCCGGGGGACGACCTCGTCGACGAGCGGGGCGTTGCCCTCATGGGTGACGTGGAGATCGCTGGTGGCGAAGAGATGCGGCACTCCACCACCGTAGCTTCACTCGGACCGGGGAACCGCCGAGACCGCGTCACGACGCGGCCTGCCGGTCGCCGACACGCCCAGCACGACCAACGCCGAGACGATGTGCAGCCCCGCCTGGACGTTCAGCAGCACCCCGGTGCCCAGCACGGTCACCAGTGCGCCCGTCAGCAGCGCGCCCAGCGCCGTGAACCCCGCCGTGCCGGCGAACACCGTGCTCAGCACGCGGCCGGACCGTGCGGGGGAAGCGGTCGTCTGTACCAGGGAGAGCAGCCCGGAACCGGCGAGCACCCCCGGAGCGCCGACCAGGCCGAAGAGTCCGACGAAGACACCCAGCGGCAGTGACACGGTGAGCGCGGGCAGGTTCCAGATCACCACCGACAGCAGACCGAGCGCGAGCCCGCCCCAGCCGAGCAAGGCGGCCGGCGCGACCTTGCGGGCGACGGTGGCGACGGCGAACCCCGCGGCCAGCCCGCCGAGCGCCTGCACACCGCGCAGCAGGCCGACGTCGCCTTCGGTGCCGTCGAGGATGTCGAGTACGAAGACCACGAACAGCACCAGGAACATCCCTTGCGCCAGTGACGTCAGCACCACGACGACCCCGGCGAGGCGAAGACGTCCTTCGCGGCCGATCTCGCGAAGCCCGTCGATCCAGGCTCGCAACACCGGTTCGTGCGGTCCTGCCGCTTTCGGCGCGGCGACGCGCGGAAACGGGCGCGCCAGCAGGGCCGCACCGATCACCAGCACGCCGAGATAAACCACCACGACCCGGCCCAGGCCGCCGGACCCGAGCAGAAGACCGCCCGCCCAGCCGCCGACGAGGCGAGCGACGCTGCCGTTGATGCTCATCAGACCGTTGGCACCCACCAGTTCCCCGGGGGTGACCAGTTCGGGCACGAGCGCGTTGCGGGCCGGCTCGAACAACGAGGCCAGACCCGCTTGCGCGGCCATCACCGCGTAGAGCACGTACACCGGACCGCCGGACGCGACGAACAGCAGCGGCAGCGCCACGAACGCCTGCCCCGCGCACACCACGCACAGCACCAGCCGCCGGTTCCAGCGATCCGCGATCACCCCGGCGACCGGGCTGAGCAGCACCGCGGGCACCAGGCCGAGAACGATGCTCAACGCCGTGGTGGCCGCCGAACCGGTCGCCTGGAAGACGAACACCGGCAACGCGATCTGCAGCATCCACTCGGCGGTCTCGGAGAAGAAGGCAGCGATCCACAGCCGCGCGAAGGCGGGTTCTCTCAACGGTTTCATCTACTCGGCTTCCCCTCGGCGTCGATGCGGGGGAAGGCCCGCAGTCCCAAGTGGACCGGGAGGGCCTCCGCAGGGGTGTCTTCACGGATCGCGCCGACATAGGGCCGCACGAGCGCGTCGATCCCCCGCACCAGCTCGTCCAGCTCCGCCGCGGTCACCCGCAGCGAGTAGTTGCTGATTCCGGACGCGTCCCGCCATTCCTTGCCGAGCCGGTCGGCGGCGTCGAGATAGCGCTCGGTCAGCTCTTTCTCCCGCGCGAGCGTGGTGCCCACGACCGCCAGTTGCGCGCCGTGCAGCGCCGGGTCGTCGCCGAACTCGATGCCGACCTGACACGCCCGCCAGGGCCGCTCCCGCCCGTCCTCCCCCTCGACCCGCTCCACGAGGCCGTGCTGGGCGAGCTGACGGAGATGCCAGCTGCAGTTGGAGGCGGTCGACCCGACGGCCGCCGCGCAGTCGCTCGCGGTCCGCGGACCGACCGCCATGAGGTGGTCCACCAGCGCCGAGCGCAGCGGATGCGCCAGCGCCCGCATCAGCTCGACGTCTTCGATCCGCTTGCGCGGCGGCAATCCGGTCATCGTCCGATCCAATCTGAAAGGATTCTTTCGAAAGTTCCCTTTCAGATTCGCCGCTACCCGGCAAGATGTCAAGCCTGCGAGAAACGGCATTCGGATACCTTGTCCAGACAGTTGCTGCACGCTGCAGTAGCTGCACAGCTCAACTATCGACTCAGGGAAGTACGTGTCCGACCAGCAAGAACTCGCCACCGCGGTGACTTTGGAGATCCCCCGGTTCGTCAGCGCGACCGTCCTGTTCCAGACGGCCATGGCGGAGCGGCTCGGCATCAGCGCCACCGAGTTGCACGGGCTCCAGCTGGTCATCAGCGGCGCCGCGACCTCGCCGACCGGACTGGCGCGCGCTCTCGGCATGACCACCGGCGCGGTGACCCGGATGCTCGACCGGATGGAGGCACAGCGCCTGGTCGAGCGGGTACCCGATCCCGCGGACCGCCGCCGGATCGCGATCCGCCCGCTTCCCGACCGGCTCGACGACATCGCCGACCTCTACTCCCCCATGGCCCGCTTCTTCGGCGACCGTCTCGGCAGGCTCGACCGGCGTCAGCTCGCCGCGCTTCTCGGCGTCATGACCGACGGACGCGCCTTCGCCGAACAAGAGGCCGCGCGCCTGCGATCGGGTTTCCCCGAAAAGAGGGGTTGACTAACGCTACATCGGTTGCGTTAGACTGCTCCCATCATGGACGACTGACATCACCCCTTCCCCGCTCCGAGGCGGCTTCGGTCGAGCGCTGCTCCCGTAAGCCACGACGCCCGGCAGGGATCCCTCCTGTCCGAAGAAACACGGTGATGTCGTATGTCTCGTTCCCTGATCGCCAAAGACCTCGTCCATTCCTACGGTGCCCGTGTCGTGCTCGACGGCGTCGATCTGACGGCCTCGGCGGGACAGCGGCTCGGACTGGTCGGTGAGAACGGCGTCGGCAAGTCCACGCTCCTGCGCTTGCTGGCCGGGGTCGAAGAGCCTGACGGTGGTGAGGTACTGCGAGGCGATGACCTCGGCTTCCTCTTGCAGGAACTGCCTTTTCCGCTGACCGCACGGTTCTCCGACGTCATCGACGACGCGCTCACCGAGATCCGGCGAGCGTCGGCGAGACTCGGCGAACTGACCGAAGCGCTCGCTCGTCGTCCGGAGGACGCCGCCGTGCTCGACGAGTACGGCAGCGTCCTGGAATGGGCACAGGCGCACGATCTCTGGGACGCCGACCGGCGGGCCGAGGTGGTCTGCGCGGGTCTCGGGCTCGCCGGCATCGACCCGGCGCGCGAACTGGGCACGCTGTCGGGCGGGCAACGATCGAGGCTCGGCCTCGCGGCGCTGCTGATCCGGCGGCCGGGCACGCTCATCCTGGACGAACCGACGAACCACCTCGACGACGCCGCGATGGAGTTCCTGGAACGGCATCTCGCGTCGCTGACCGGTGTCCTCGTGCTGTCGTCGCACGATCGCGTGTTCCTCGACGCGGTATGCACCGACATCGTCGACCTCGACCCGGCACTGGGCGGGCCGACCCGGTACGGCGGCACGTATTCCGACTACCTGGACCAGAAACGGGCGGAACGGGCACGCTGGGAACAGCGCTACGCCGAAGAGCAGGACGAACTCAAGGAACTGCGCGAATCGGTGGCCGTCACCGCACGCGCCGTCGCGCACGACCGGCCGCAGCGCGACAACGCCAAGATGCTCTACGACTTCAAGACCGGGAGGGTGCAGAAGCAGATCTCACGCCGGGTCCGCAACGCCCAGTCGCGGCTGGACGAACTGGAACGCGACCAGGTGCGGAAACCGCCCGCGCCGCTGCGGTTCCGGGGCGGCCTGACCGGCGAACCCGGTGAGGACAAGACGGCCATCTCGGTCCGGGACATCGAGATCGCCGGGCGGTTGCGCCTGGCGACTCTCGACGTCACGACGACGTCCAGACTGCTGATCACCGGCGGGAACGGCGCCGGGAAGTCGACGCTGCTGTCCGTTCTCGCCGGCTCGCTGACGCCGGACTCCGGGACCGTCCTTTCCGGCCGCGGAGTGCGGATCGGCCTGCTGGCGCAGGACGTCTCGTTCGCCGAGCCGGAGAAGACCGCGCAGCGGACCTACGCCGAAGCCCTCGGCGAGGACGCTCCCCCGTTGCGTGGTCTCGGCCTGCTGGCTCCGCGCGATCTCGGGACCAGGGTGGGCGCGCTGTCGGTCGGGCAGCGGCGGCGGCTCGCGCTGGCGTTGCTGCTCGCCGAGCCGCCGGAGGTGCTCCTGCTGGACGAGCCGACGAACCACATCTCGCTCACGTTGGCCGAGGAACTGTTCGCCGCGCTCGATTCCGCGCCGGGTGCCGTCGTCGTCGCGTCGCACGATCGGTGGCTGCGGCGGGATTGGGCCGGTGACCACCTCCGGCTGGAGGCCGGCCGCGTCGTCGTGTAGGGCGTTATACACACTGCTGGGGCGGAGGGGTTTCTCCGCCCCAGCAGTGTTTCCGAGTTCGACGTTTCAGAGCTCGACGCCGAGCAGCGCGTCGACGGCGTTCCGGATCAGGCCGGGGGCCGCCGGGTCGGTGCCGGAGCGGTTCAGCGCCTGCTCCGCCCACGCGTCGACGGCCGCGAGCGCCTTGGGCGTGTCGAGGTCGTCGGTGAGGTGGTCACGCAGTCGCGCGACGGTGTCCTCCGCCGACGGACCGGTGCCGATGGAGACGGCTTCGCGCCAGCGCGCGAGGCGTGCTTCGGCGTCCGTGCGCAACTGCTCGGTCCACGGCCGGTCCTCGCGGTAGTGACCGGCGAACAGCGCGAGCCGGATCACGCCGGGGTCGACCTTGTCGGCGCGCAGCCGGGAGACGAACACGAGGTTCCCGCGCGACTTGGACATCTTTTCGCCGTCGAGGCCGATCATCCCGGCGTGCACGTAGTGCCGCGCGAACGGCCGGTCCCCCGCGACGGCCTCCGCGTGCGCGGCGCTGTACTCGTGGTGGGGGAAGATCAGGTCCGAGCCGCCGCCCTGGACGTCGAAGCCGAGGCCGAGCCGGTTGACCGCGATCGCGCTGCATTCGATGTGCCAGCCGGGTCGCCCCGCGCCCAGTTCGGACTCCCACGACGGCTCGCCCGGCCGCGCCATCCGCCACAGCAACGCGTCGAGGGGATGCTGCTTGCCGGGGCGGTCCGGGTCGCCGCCGCGTTCGGCGAAGAACTCGGCCATGGTCTCGGCGTCGTAGTTCGACTCCGAACCGAAGTGCCCGGTCGCGTTGTGGGCGAAGTAGATGTCCGGATACTCCGCGTCGTCGGCTCGGTACGCGCTGCCGTTCGCCAGCAGCTTGGCGATGACCTCGACGATCTCCGGGATGCTCTCGACGGCACCGACGAACTGCCGCGGCGGCAGCACCCGCAACGCGGTCATGTCCTCACGGAACAGCGCCGTCTCGCGCATGCCGAGGACGACCCAGTCGTCTTTGTCCCGCTCCGCGCGCTCCAACAAGGGCTCGTCGATGTCCGTGACGTTCTGCACGTAGTGGACGTCGTGCCCGGCGTCCCGCCACAGGCGGTTCACCAGGTCGAACGTCAGATACGTGGCGGCGTGCCCCAGATGGGTCGCGTCGTACGGCGTGATGCCGCAGACGTACATCCGGGCGGTCGACCCGGGCGCCGTGGGGCGGAGCTGCCCCGTCGCCGTGTCGTGGAGCCGCAGCGGACGGGGGGTGCCGGGGATACGGGGCACGTCGACCGATGACCAAGTCTGCATACCCCGACTGTAAGCGGAGCCGCCGCGCCGTTCCCGTCCGGTGGGAGCCGGACACGACCGGAGTAGCCGAACCGGCTGTTCCGCGGCCCGGCCGCGGTGAACTCAGCGCCTCCTCGTACGCAGATAGTCGCCGACCACGGCGGCACCGAGCCCGTCCGGATCCGGAGCGACGACACGGCCACCCGAGCGCCGGGCGACGAGGTCGACGAACGCCGTCAGGCGCGGATCGTCCCCCAGCCGGAACACCGTCACCGACGCGCCCAGTTTCGCCATCCGGTCCACTTCGGACAGCGTCTTGAGCAACGTCCTGGGCTGAGGCGGATAGTCGAACTCCGCGGTGCCGTCCGGTTCCAGATGCGCCGTCGGCTCGCCGTCGGTGACCATCAGGACCACCGGTTGCGCGTCGGGATGCCGCCGCAGGTGCCGTCCGGCCAGCAGCAGGGCGTGCTGGGCGTTGGTGCCCTGTTCCCAAGCGCCCTCCAGCCCGACGAGTTCGGCCGGTTCCATCGCCGTCGCGTAGCGGCCGAAGGTGATCAGCTGGAGGGCGTCGTTGCGGAACCGGGTGCTGATCAGCTGGTGCAGGGCGAGCGCCGTCCGCTTCATCGGCAGCCAGCGGCCCTCCTGCACCATCGACCACGACGTGTCCACGAGCAACGCCACCGCCGCCCGCGACCGGTGCTCGGTCTCGATCACCTCGACGTCGGAGACGTCCAGCCGGACCGACCGCTCACCTACCGAAACCGAACGCAGGACGGAGTTGCGGACCGTCCTGGAGACGTCCCACGGCTGCATGTCCCCGAACCGCCACGGCCTGGTCGCGCCGGTCGGCTCGCCCGCGGCTCCGGCCGATTCGGTCTCCCGCCGGCCCGTCTTGCCGCGCAGCGCGTGCACGACGTCGGCGAGCGCCGTCTCCCCGAGTCGACGCAAAGCCTTGGGAGACAAGCGAAGCGTGCCGTCAGGGGCGCGTTCGAAGAGACCTTGCCGCCGGAGCTCGCGTTCCAGTTCGGACAGCCGCCGCGCGTCCACGCCGGCCTCCGGCCCGAGCTGGCGTTCGAGCGCGTCGACGTCGATGTCCTCCAGCCGCGCGCCGGGATAGGACTGGCCGAGCTGTTCGGCCAGCGCGTCCAGTTCGGCGAGATCGGCCATCGCACGGGCACCCTCACCGAGGCCCAAGGGATCGTTGCCCCGGAACCGTTCCGAAGAAGTCCAGTCCTCGCCGGGCCGCAGCGCGCGCAACTGAGCGTCCAAAGTGGACAATTGCTGCGCGAGCCGGGGATCGCCGAACGCCTGCTGCGACAGTTCGGCCAGTTCGGCCCGCTGCTCCGGGGTCATCGAGTTGAGCATCCGCTGCGCGGCCGCGGCGCGCGCGGCGAGGACGTCGATGAGCTCCTCGACGTTCTTCGGGTTCTCCGGGAAGAATTCGCCGTGCTCGCGCATGAACTCCGCGAACCGCTCCGGGACGTTCTCGTCGCCCTGCGCGTGCGCGGCCAGCAGGCCGTTGAGCTCGGCGAGCATCCGGTTGGCCCGCTCGGCCTCTTCCGGCCCGGCGTTCCGCAGCGCCTCCTTCATCCCCTCGAAGCGGGAATCCAGCAGCTCACGGCCGAGCAGGTCTCGGATCTTCTCGTAGTGCTCTCTGCCCTCCCGCGAACGCCAGTCGTACCCGGCGAGTTCGCCCACGGCCGCCGCCGTCCCCGGTGGCAACGCGTCCAGCCGAGCCTCACGGAAGCGGGCGTCGTCGTCCGGATCGGGGAACAGCGCGCGCCGTTCGGCTTCCAGTGCCTGGTCGAGCAGCCGCTGAACTTCCTGAAGCGTGCCGTCCAGCCGGTGCCGCCGCTGGATCTCCGACCGGCGCTGCCACAGCCGCCTGGTCAGTTCGTCGAGTCCGGCGGTGCGCGGAGTGCCGCGCCGCAACAGCTCTTCCAGCGCGGACCGGGGCGAGGCACCCGCCATGACGTCGCGGCCGATCTCGTCGAGCGCGTCCCGCAGATCCGCCGGTGGCGCCAGCGGATCGGGGCCGTCGTGCCACGGCCCGTACGAGTAGCCCTCCGGGACGGCGCTCATCGGCCGTAGACGGTGGTGCCGTCGTCGGAGTCCTTGGCGAGTTTCCTCGACAGGAAGAGGGATTCCAGCGCCAGTTCGACCGCGGCCGCGATCCGCCCCGGCGGTTCGTCCGGGCCGACGCCGGCGCGCGCGGCGACGTCGTGGAGCACGGGTAGCTCCGGCAGCGCGGCGAGGATGTCCTTGCCGGGCACGCGTTCCCCGGTGGTGACCAGATGCCCGGACTCGACGGCGTCGGCCAGCGGCAGCAGGTCCAGTCCGGCGAACCGCGAACGGGCCGTCTCCGCGACCGCCCGACGGAGCAGGTGCACGAGGTGCTCGGTCTCGCGGCCCTCCTCCCCCGGTTCGAATTCGAGCTTGCCGCGCAGGACGGCGGGCACCGCGTCGAGGTCGACCGGACGTGCCACGGCGGGTTCCTCGCCGGTCAGCGCGGACCGGCGCAGTGCCGCCGCGCCGACCGTTTCCGCCGCGGCGACGGCGAACCGCGCCGAGACGCCGGACCGCTGGTCGATCACCGGTGATTCGCGCAGGTTCCGCACGAACCGGGCCAGCACCTCCAGCAGCGGCTCGCCGACCTCGGCGACCAGATGTGCCTCCTGCCGGACGACGGCCATCTCCGACTCCACGTCGAGCGGGTAGTGGGTCCGGATCTCGGCGCCGAACCGGTCCTTGAGCGGCGTGATGATGCGGCCGCGGTTGGTGTAGTCCTCCGGGTTGGCCGTCGACACCAGCAGCACGTCCAGCGGCAGGCGCAGGGTGTAGCCGCGCACCTGGATGTCGCGCTCCTCCATCACGTTCAGCAACGCGACCTGGATGCGCTCGGCGAGGTCCGGCAGCTCGTTGATCGCCACGATCCCGCGGTGGGCGCGCGGGACGAGTCCGAAGTGGATGGTCTCGGGATCACCGAGGCTGCGGCCTTCGGCGACCTTCACCGGGTCGACGTCGCCGATCAGGTCACCGACCGAGGTGTCCGGTGTGGCCAGTTTCTCCGTGTACCGCTCGTCGCGGTGGCGCCAGGTCACCGGCAGGGCGTCGCCGAGCTCGGCGGCGCGCCGGCGCGATTCCGGGGTGATCGGATCGAGTGGATGCTCGGCCAGCTCGGCACCCTCGATGACGGGTGTCCATTCGTCGAGAAGTCCCGTGAGGGTGCGCAGCAACCGGGTCTTGCCTTGGCCGCGTTCGCCGAGGAGGACGACGTCGTGCCCGGCCAGCAACGCGCGTTCCAGCTGCGGCAGCACCGTGCGCGAGAAGCCGACGATCCCGGGCCAGGCGTCTTCCCCGGCGCGAAGCTTGGCGAGCAGGTTGTCGTGCAGTTCTTGGTTGATCGACCGCGGCAGGTGACCCGCCGCGCGGAGGTCCCCGGCGGTGCGGGGCAGGTTTGCGGGAACATCGTTCACCCGTTCGACGCTACGTCGCGACCGTGGCCCCTGTCGACGTGAAGCAACTCCAGCTCCGGGACGTGTCCGTGTCCTCCCCCTCGATAACGCGCCCGTTTCCGGGTTTCGCCGGAAGCACGACTAAAATCAGTCCGGTGTGCCGTCCTAGTGCGACCCTCGCGGTCTGGTCTTCGGCGTGGCTGAACGGAGCCGCCGCCGCCGACGACGTCCTTGACGCCCTTCAGGTCTGGGCCGACGCCCACGACTTCGTCGCCGCCGACGCGGCGGCCGCCGAGGCGTTCGACCTGCCGCTCGCGTTCAACCGGGCGGCGACCCCCGTCCAGCTGCTGCTCGCCCTGCGCGCACAGGGCGCCAAAAGCATGCAGTTGCTGCTCCCGGTGCCCGGTGACGTGCGGGGGCTGGGTGGTGGCGGGCAGTTCACCGAGGCCGCTCTGCGGACCGGCGAGGCCGTCCTGTTGCCGGATCTCGGTTACGGCGTCGTCCCCGAAGCCATCGCCGAAGGGCTCATGCGATGGACCGTGTACTCGGTGCCCACGCCGGGTGTCCTCGAATACCGCCCGCTGGGCGAGGCCGAGCACGGCCTGACCGACGCGATCCGGTCGAGCGCGGGCGCGCTCCAGACGCTGGACGTCGCCAGTGAACGACCCGGCGTGCGGGCGGAACTCTCGGCCCGGCTGCGGGCGGCCACCGACGCGCCCTGGCCCGCCGGGATGCCCGGCCGGGCGCTACGGGTGCTTCAGCGATCCCAGGAGATCGCGGCGATCCTCGCCATCGCCGAATCCGACGATCCGGGCGGCGCGCTCTCCGCGTCGGCGGCGCTTCGGCGGGCGGAGGCCTTGCGACCGCTGACCGAGGCCGTCCGCAACGCCCGGTCCGCGGCGATCAACGAAGCGGTGCGGGTGTTCGCCGAGCAGGCGGACCGGCACCCGTAGCCCTTCACGTGGTCACGGAGTGCCTTTTCTGGATCTTCTCCGCATACCGGACGGACCACAGCGAGAGCCCGCCGATGACGGCGATCAGCAAGGCCACGCTGAGCGCGTTCATCACATCGGCGGACAAGGTGTAGACCAGCGGCACCCGGACTGCGGCCTCCAGGAGCAGAGCCACTCCCCACACCGCCGACATCCGGGTGAACGCCCGGCGGAAAGCGGGCACCTCGTCGCCGAGGCGGTCGATCTCGGTGCGTTTGGCCGCGTTGGAACCGGCCCGCACGGCGACGAGCACCATGGGCGTGCGGCTGAAGCAGCTCACCAGCAGCACGATCGCGGCGGTCGCGGTGGCGAAGGATTCTTTGAGCAACAGAAATTTCGCGTCACCGCTGGCCAGCGAAAGCACGAGCCCGGCCCCGAGCACGCCTGCCAGCAACGCGGCGAAGCCGTCGAAGGACCGTTCGCGGACGGCGACCCACGCGATCCGGGCCCCGGCCACCACCGCCCCGGCCAGCAAGGAGACCTGCTCGTTCTGCCCGGCGAGCCGGAGGCCGTAGTACACGGCCAACGGGAGCGCGACGTCCCAGAGCAGCAAGGACAGCGTCGGGTTCCTGCCGTGCGCGGTCACGACGGTGTTTCCTCTGCTGCCAGGAACCTCAGGATCCGCGCGTTGACCTCGTCCGCCGCCTCGCCCGCGATGGCGTGGGTCGCCGACGGCCACAGTTCGACCTGTCCCCGCGGCAGAAGCTCGCGAGCCCGCGCGGCCGCGCGGTCCGGGTGGTGGATGACGCTCCGTCCGGCGATCAGGGCCAGCACCGGCATCCGCAGTGAGCGCAACTGCGCGTCGGTGATCAACCTGGGCGACGGCAGGGCGATGCGGTAGGTCCGCATGCCTTCGTCGATCACCCGCGCGACCGGATCCGTGGTGTCGACCTCCGCACCGCCGGAGATCCAGTGCAGGAACGACGGCCGGGCCCAGCGGCCGACGCCGGGGATCGCGGCGAGCGTGGCGCGGACGACCAGTCCCGCGGTCAGGCCGCCGAAGGTCAGCACCGGGTCGATCAGGGTGAGTGTCCTCAGCCGCTCCGGCGCCCGCGCGGCGAGATTGGCCGCGAGCCAGCCACCGAACGAGTACCCGATCAGATGCACCGTCGCCAGGTCGAGTTCGGCGAGCACGGTGCTCAGCCAAGCGGCTTGGTCCACCCCGTTCCGGATCGGGGCGGTCTGTGCACTGCGGCCGGGTTCGCCGATGAGGTCCACCGCGTGGACCTCGCCGTGCCGGAGCAGCGCGGTGAGGTTGGGTTCCCACATCACCGCGGTCCCGGCGCGGCCGGGCACCAGCATGATCGGCGTTCCACCCGGCTGCCCGAACCGGTACACGCGCGCCACCCCGAACGCCGTTTCGACGTCGTGGATCCCGGCCGGCGCGGGCAACGCCGCCAGACCCCGTTCGTAGACGGCCTCGTACTCGGCCCGCGCCTCCGACGAGGCGAATCCGCCCACCTTCATGACCACCCCTCCTTTACAGTACGATAAGATTGTAAAAGATGGGCGAGAAGTTGGCAATCCGATCGGACTGCCAAAAGGAGGAACGGGTGCCCAAACGAGTCGATCACGAGCACCGGCGGCAGCAGATCGCCGCGGCCGTCCGGCGCATCGCGGCCGACCGGGGACTCGAAGGAGTCAGCCTGAACGAAGTCGCGGCCGAAGCCGGCATCTCCAAAGGGTTCGTCCAGCACTACTTCGCGTCGAGAGACGACATGCTTCGCTTCGCGACGACCACCTTGCGAAGCGGACTCGAGGAGCGCATCGCCACCCCGTCAGAACCTCACGTCCGGGAGCTGCTCATCGCGTTGCTTCCCCTGGACGAGGCCGCCAGGGACGACGCGCTGGTCGCCAACGCCTTCCTGATGCGCGCGCTCAAGGATCCGGAGATCGCCGGTCACTTCCGGACCGGCCATGGCCGGCTCCGCGACGCGGTGACGGCCATGCTCGCCGCCGCACGGGACGACGGCGAATTCGTGGCCACCCTGGACCCGGTCAGCGAGGCCGCGCTCCTGCTGGCGCTGGTCTCCGGCCTCGGCGACGCGGTGCTGCTCGGCTATCAGACCGGCGAAGAGGCTATCGCCCTGATCGACCTCCACCTGTCGAGGATCACCGCCTGACGACGATCGACCTCGCGAGCCGGTGCGCGGGTGGCGGTTTCGCGTGATCCGACGGACGACACACGTGATCGGGCGGACGACTCGTGGCGGAACCCGGCCACCGTCGTGTCGTCCATCCAGTCACGCGTGTCGTCCGTCGGATCACGGGACATCGCCGGTGCTGGACCTCGTGAGTGGCAAGACGGTTGGAACCGTCCTTGCCACTCACCAGGCCTGGGCCCTTCAAGAACGTGCGGGCCTTTTCGCGGGCTCGCAGCATCCGATCGCGCAAGGCGCACCGTTGACCGTGCACCCGGCCGACGGGAACGGCGACAGCTTCCGCGCGGGCGCTCCGTCGATGTGCTCCCGGATCAGCTCCACGACGAGCTCGGCGAAACGCGGGTCGGCGTCCGGCGTCGCGGCCCGCGCGAAGCCTATGCCGTGCTCCGCGGCCCGTTCGGCGGCTTCGTTGTCGAGATCCCAGATCACTTCGAGGTGGTCGGACACGAAACCCACGGGACAGACGACCACCGAGGTGACGCCTTCCGCGTGCAGCGCGTCGATGTGGTCGACGATGTCCGGCTCCAGCCACGGCACCTGCGGCGGGCCGGAGCGCGACTGCCACACCACGTCGTAGGTCTCGATTCCCGCTTCGGCCGCGACGAGGCGCGCGGCCTCGGCGATCTGCCGCGAGTAGCGCCGGCCGCCTTCCGAGGGCGGCCCGGACGCGGTGTCGGCGGACTCGGGCACCGAGTGGGCGCAAAAGACGGTCCTGGTCCCCGGCTGGTTCCCCAGCTTCGCGTGCGCGGCGCGAACGGCGTCGGCGAACGCGGCGACGAACAGCGGGTGGTCGAAGAACTGCCGCAGCTTCACCAGTTCCGGCGCACCGTCGCCGACCGACGCACGGGCACGCTCGATGTCCTCGTCGTACTGACGGCAGGCGGAGTAGCCGCCGTACGCGCTCGTGGGGAAGACCAGCACGCGCCGGGCGCCCGCCTCGGTGATCTCGGCGAGGGTGTCCTCGACCATCGGCCGCCAGTTGCGGTTGCCGAAGTGGACGGGCAGCTCGATCCCGGCGGCCGCGAGCTGCTTCTCCACCGCGGAGATCGCGTCCCGGTTCAGCCGGTTGATCGGCGAAACCCCGCCGAAGTGCTGGTAGTGCTCGGAGACCTCGAGCAGCCGTTCCCGGGGCACCCCACGGCCCCGCGTGACGTTCTCCAGGAACGGCATCACTTCGTCAGGTCCCTCGGGACCACCGAACGAAAGCCAAAGCAGCGCGTCGTAACCCACCCTGCCATCTTGCTCTTGTGGCGCCCCGCACGCTGACCCGGCCCATTTTGAACCAATCGATCCAAAATCTGATACGGTCACCCGCATGGCCAGGCCCAAGGAATTCGACGAACGCGCCACGGTCGGGCACGCCATGGCCGCGTTCTGGCTTCGCGGCTACGAAGGCACGTCGACGCAGGCCCTCTGCGAAGCCACCGGCCTGGGCCGCAGCAGCATCTACAACACCTTCACCAGCAAGCACGAACTGTTCCTGCGCGCGCTCGACCACTACGCCGAACGCGGGATCGCGACCAGAACGGCCTTGCTGGAGGAGTCCGGAACCGGCCTCGAGCGATTCCGCACCCTGTTCGCGCACACGATCGACGAGGAAGTCGCGAACCACGGCCGAGGTTGCCTCGTGGTCAACACGGTGGCCGAATTCGGCGATCGCGATCCCGAGGTCAAGGCGCGGATCGACGCCGACACCGGACGGCATCTCGCCCTGCTCTCGGCCTGCGCCAGGGAAGGCCAGCTCGACGGGACGATCGACGGCGACCGGGAGCCCGGCGCCCTCGCCGAGTTCGCGCACAGCACCGTCGCCGGACTGCGGCTGATGTCCCGTCGTGGCGCCGGACGGGCGACCATGGAAGCCGTCGCCGCCATCGCGCTGGACGCGATCGCCGCGAAGTGACACCCGGACCACCTCATGCGCGACGCTGCCCATATTTTGTACTGATCAATACAAAACTGGAGGGAAAGCCCCGTGCCTTTGGCAGTTTTCGTCCTCGGGCTGAGCGTGTTCGCGCTCGGCACGTCCGAGTTCATGATCACCGGCCTGCTGCCCGGGATGGCGGCCGACCTGGACGTCGGCATCCCGGAGGCCGGGCTGCTCATTTCGGCTTTCGCGATCGGCATGGTCGTCGGCGCTCCCCTGCTCGCGATCGCGACGCTGCGGGTGCCGAGGCGCGTCACCCTCATGGCCCTGCTCGTCGTTTTCAGCGTCTCGCACGTCGTCGGCGCGCTGGGCTCGGGATACGCCCTCCTCTTCGCGACCCGTGTGCTCAGCGCCGTCGCCTGCGCCGGGTTCTGGGCGGTCGCGGCGGCCACCGCCGTCGCACTGGTCCCGGTCGAACGCCGCGGCCGCGTACTGGCCATCCTGGTGGGCGGGCTGACCATCGCGAACATCGCGGGCGTTCCGGCGGGCACCTTCCTCGGCCAGCACGCGGGCTGGCGGGCCGCGTTCTGGGCGGTCACCGCACTGACCGTCGTCGCGTTGATCGGGGTCTTCGCCTTGGTCCCGGAAACGCAGGACGGTGAAACCAAGACCGACGTGGCGACCGAATTGCGGCTCTACCGCGGCGGCCGGTTCTGGCTGGCACTCGGCGTCATCGCGTTCGCGCAGGCGATGATCTTCGCGACCTTCAGCTACCTCGCGCCCTTGCTCACCGAAGTCGCCGGGCTACCGGAAAGCTGGGTGCCGGGCGTGCTCTCGCTCTTCGGGCTCGGCGCGCTGATCGGTATCACCGTCGGCGGACGGCTCGCCGACGCGAGGCCGTTCGCGACCCTCTACGGCGGCCTCGCCGTCGCCCTGTTCGCCTTGGTGCTGCTCGCGCTGTCCGGCCCGGCGACGCCGGTCGCGATCTTCGCCGTCTTCCTGTTCGGTGTCGCCGGATTCGGCGTCAATCCCGCTTTGAACGTCCGTGCCTTCGCCGTGGCGGGCAACGCGCCCACGCTGGTCGGCGCGAGTACGACCGCCGCGTTCAACGTCGGCAACACCGTCGGCCCCTGGCTCGGCGGCGAGTCGATCGACGCCGGTCTCGGCTATCCCAGCGTCGCGTGGGTGAGCGTCGGCCTCGGCGTCGTCACCGTCGTCGTGCTCACCTTCGCCGCCGGTGTCCAGCGCACCGACGACACCCGCCTGCCGCGCGAACCCGTTATACGGTAGGGAGAATCATTCCCGAACGAACCCGAGCCACCCTTGCCGAGCTTTTCCGCCGAATGTCCACAGGGGACACCGGCCGAGCCTGCGAAACTAGCCGCCGACAGCGTCGCGTGGGACATCCCCGGGGCGACCGGGCTGGTCCCGTGGATCGGCCCGCGCCGGAGCCGGGCGAAGATCCGCGAGTTCTACGCACTGCTCGACAAGAGGACTCGTGGCACGTGGCTCAGGCGTTTCTCCCTTGACGCCGGAAGTACATGAAGGCCCCCTTCCTTGCGCCTGGCGCAAGGAAGGGGGCCTTCATGTACCTCAGAAGCCGGCGCGTCGAGACCTCAGAATCCGGTGGCGTGCAGACCGCCGTCGACCATGATCATCGAGCCGGTGGTGGCGGGCAGCCAGTCCGACAGCACGGCGCAGACCGACTTCGCCGTCGGGTCCGGGTCGGAGCTGTCCCAGCCGAGCGGGGCCCGATCGCCCCAGCCGTTCTCCAGATCCGCGAAGCCGGGGATCGACTTCGCGGCCATGGTCTTCATCGGGCCGGCGCTGACCAGGTTGACCCGGATGCCCTGCGGGCCCAGGTCGCGGGCCAGGTAGCGGTTGACCGACTCGAGCGCGGCCTTCGCGACGCCCATCCAGTTGTAGGCGGGCCACGCGACGCGCGCGTCGAAGTCCATGCCGACGATCGACGAACCACGCGACAGCAGCGGCAGGGTCGCGACCGCGAGTGCCTTGAAGGAGTACGCCGAGACGTCGACGGCCACCTTCACGTCCTCGCTGGGGGCGTCCAGGAACGGCGCGCCGAGGCAGGACTGCGGGGCGAACCCGATCGAGTGCAGCACCCCGTCCAGGCCGTCGACGTGCTCACGGACGCGGCCGGCGAGCGAGTCGAGGTGCTCCTGGTTCGTGACGTCCAGCTCCAGCACCGGCGCCGCCTCGGGGAGGCGCTTGGCGATGCGCTCGACGAGCGACAGCCTGCCGAAGCCGGTGAGCACGACCTTCGCGCCCTCCTGCTGCGCGATCTTGGCCGCGTGGAACGCGAGCGAGGCGTCGGTGATGACGCCGGTGATCAGCAGGCGCTTGCCTTCGAGCAGTCCTGGCACGGGACCTCCAGTCCGGATGGTTTCGATCGATACGGGGAAACGGGGACGTCAGTGGCCCATGCCGAGGCCGCCGTCGACCGGCAGCACCGCGCCGTTGACGTAGCCGGCCTCTTCGGAGGCGAGGTAACGGACGGCGGCGGCGATCTCCGACGGCTCGGCGTACCGGCCGGAGGGGATCTGGGCGAGGATCTCCTGCTTGCGGTCCTCGCCCAGTTCGCCGGTCATGTCCGTGGCGACGAAGCCCGGCGCGATGACGTTCGAGGTGATGTTGCGCGATCCCAGCTCACGCGCGAGCGAACGGGCGAGACCGACGAGACCGGCCTTGCTCGCCGCGTAGTTGACCTGACCGGCCGAGCCGGTGAGGCCGACGACGGAGGAGATGAAGATGTAGCGGCCCCACTTGCCGCGCAGCATGCCGCGCGAGGCGCGTTTGGCGACCCGGTAGGCGCCGGTGAGGTTGGCGTCCACCACGCGGGTGAACTGCTCCTCGCTCATCCGCATGAGAAGGGTGTCGTCGGTCATGCCCGCGTTCGCGACGAGGACCTCGACCGGGCCCTGGTGCTCCTCGACGAGCTTGAAGGCGGCGTCGATCTGCTCGGCGTTGGTGACGTCGGCCTGCACCCCGAAGAGACCTTCGGGCGCTCCGGAACCGCGGTGCGTGATCGCGACCTCGTGCCCCTGCGCTGCGAGGTCCTTCGCGATCGCCAAACCGATGCCGCGGTTGCCGCCGGTGACCAGTACCGACCGTCCCACTTCAGCTCTCCTCGCCTCGTCCTGTCGCGCTGACGGCACTGAGGCTATCGGCTCACCCGGTGTCCGCCGGAGCCGCGCCACCCCTACCTCCGGGTAACCGCGACCGTCCTAAGCGGATGTTAGGAACCGCGCCGAAACCTTGCCCGGCGGTCGTGGATTGTTCACCGTGAGCCGGAACACAGGAGGTCGAAGATGACAACCCGGATCGGCGAAGCGTCGCCGCCCGTAAACGAGAAACGAGTCGTCGGCAACGTGCTGCGCGGCTCGATCGGCAACTTGGTCGAGTGGTACGACTGGTACGCCTACGCCGCCTTCACCACGTACTTCGCCAAGTCCTTCTTCCCCACCAAGGACACGACGGCGGCCTTCCTCGGCACCGCGGCGGTCTTCGCCGTCGGATTCCTCATGCGACCGCTCGGCGGCTGGATGCTGGGCCGGTTCGCCGATCGCTTCGGACGGCGAAGCGCACTCGTGCTTTCCGTCACGTTGATGGCGGCGGGGTCGTTGATGATCGCGCTTACGCCGACCTACGCCACGATCGGCATCGCCGCGCCGATCCTGCTGCTGGTGGCCCGGCTCATCCAGGGGCTCTCGGTCGGCGGTGAGTATTCGACCTCCGCGACCTATCTGTCCGAAGTGGCCACTCCGGGCAAGCGCGGCTTCTACTCCAGCTTCCAGTACGTGACGCTGTACGGCGGCCAGTTGCTGGCGCTCGGTCTCCAGTTGCTGTTGCAGGCCATCCTGACCGAGCAGCAGCTGACGTCGTGGGGCTGGCGGATCGCGTTCGTCGTCGGCGCGCTCGCCGCGGTCGTGGTGATGTTCCTGCGCCGCGGGATGGACGAGTCGGCCAGCTTCGAGGAGGCCAAGGCGTCCGGCACCGGCAAGAAGGCGGGCGACAAGGGCACGCTGCGCGCGCTCGTCAAGTACCCCAAGGAGATCGCGCTCGTCGTCGGCCTCACCCTCGGTGGCACGGTGTCGTTCTACACCTTCGCCACCTACAGCCAGAAGTTCATGGAGAACACCGCGGGCATCCCGCGCCGGACGGTCACCCTGATCCTGTTCTGCGCGATCCTCGTCGCCGCGATCCTGCAGCCGTTCGCGGGCAAACTCTCCGACCGCATCGGCCGCCGTCCGCTGCTGCTGTTCTTCGGTATCGCCGGCACGCTGCTGACCGTCCCGATCATGACGCTGATGGGCGGGACGAAGGAGCCGGTGCTCGCCTTCCTGCTGATGCTGGCCGGCTTGGTGATCGTCACCGGCTACACCTCGATCAACGCGATCGTGAAGGCCGAGCTGTTCCCGACGAAGATCCGCGCCATCGGTGTCGGTCTCCCCTACGCGCTCACCGTGGCGATCTTCGGCGGCACGGCCGAGCTCATCGCGCAGGCGTTGAAGGGGGCCGGTCACGAATCGGTGTTCTTCTTCTACGTCGCGGGCTGTGTCCTGGTGTCGCTCATCGTGTACGGCACAATGCGGGAAACCTCGAAGACCTCGGAGCTGGACAAGAAGAAGCCCGAGCCCGAGCTCGTGTCCGGCCGCGAAGGCTAGGCGGGAAGGTGTGGCCGTGCGGGTGCTGCTCGTCGAGGACGACGCCGGTGTCGCCGACGCGCTCGTCGAAGCACTGCAGACGCGCGGGCACACCGTCTCCCACGCGATCCGCGGCAGCGACGCGCTGCATCGCCATCGCGCGGCCGACGTGATCCTGCTGGACCTCAACCTGCCCGACATGGACGGGCTCGACGTGCTCAGGAAGGTCCGGCAGGTCTCCCCGGTGCCGGTGCTCGTGCTCACCGCGAGCGGGGACGAACGGTCGGTGGTGCGCGGGCTGCGGCTCGGCGCCGACGACTACCTGACCAAACCGGTCCGCCTGGCCGAACTGCTGGCGAGGATGGACGCGGTCGTCCGGCGTGCCGCGGTCTCGGTCACGCCGCGGGACGGCGTCGTCCGCGTCGAGGACGTCGAGATCGACCTCGGCGCGCGCCGTGTGCTGGTCGACGGGCACGACATCGGGCTCACCGCCAAGGAGTTCGCCGTCCTGGCGGTGCTCGCCGCCCGGCCGGGAACCGCGGTGAGCCGCCAGCAGCTGATGGACGAGGTCTGGGGTGACGCCTACCTCGCCGTCTCCCGTTCCCTCGACGTGCACCTGACCCAGCTACGCGCGAAGCTCGACCGCCCGGGTCTGCTGACCACCATCCGGGGTTTCGGCTACCGGCTGGGCCGGGACTGACCGGTGCGCACCCGGCTGCTGGTCGTCCTCGTCGCGCTCGCGCTGACCGTGGTCGCCGCGTTCGCGATCCCGTTGCTCGGGTCGACCGCCGCGCAGCGGACCCAGCAGCTGGTGATCGCCCGCCACGCCGACGTCGACCGGTTCGTCGTCCTGGCGCAGCAGGCCGTCGACGCCGCCGACCCGACCGTGCTGGCGGTCGACGCCGAGCGGTATTCGTCGTTGTACGGCGAGGCCGTCGTGGTGGTCGACGCGCGCGGAGGCCCGCTCGTCGAGACCGGCGGGATGACCGCCTCGGAACCGGTGGTCCGCTCGCTCGTCGAGGCCGCACTGCGCAACCAGCCGGCCAAAGGCCCCGAACAGCTGAGCCCGTGGTCGGTGGATCCGGTCTATTTCGCCCGGCCGGTGGGTACCGGGACCAGGGTGGCCGGTGTGGTCGTCCTTCGCGCGTCGGTGACCGCGGCGGCGGCCGGCGTCGCCACCCGCTGGGCCACGATCGTCGCGGGCGCGGCGCTGGTCGCGGCGGTGTTCGTGCTGCTCGCGGTCCTGCTGGCCCGCTGGATGGTGCGGCCGTTGCACGAACTGGAGAACGGCGTGCAAGCGGTGACCGAAGGGCATCGCGCACAGGTCCCCGACCGGGCCGGACCCCGCGAGCTGCGTTCGCTCGCGACGTCGTTCAACCGGATGTCCGACGCCGTCGTCGAGGCGTCCGCACAGCAGCGGCGGCTCGTCGCGGACGCGTCGCATCAGCTGCGGAATCCCATGGCCGCCTTGCGGCTGCGGGTGGATTCGCTGGCCGCGCGGGTCGGCGGGGACGGCCAGCGGGCCTATCGGGCGACCGTCGCGGAGGTCGAGCGCCTGGAGTCCCTGCTCGACGGGCTGCTCGCGCTGGCGCTCGCCGAAAGCGCCGCGACCCGGCTCGCCGCGGGTGAAGCCGGCGACGAACCCTGCGACCTCCCGGCCGTACTGGCCGAACGGGTCGACGCGTGGCGTCCCTCGGCGGACGACGCGGGAGTCCGGCTCGCGGCGTCGGCAGGCCACGACGAGCCGGTGCCCGTGCGGTGCCCGGAAGGCGATCTTGCCCAGGTGCTGGACGTCCTGCTGGACAACGCGGTGCGCTACGCGGGCCGCGGCGCCACGATCACCACCGGCTACGAGACCGGTGACACGACCGCCACCGTCTTCGTGTCCGACAACGGTCCTGGACTGTCCACAGAGGACCGCGAACGGGCGACCGAACGCTTTTGGCGGGCAGGCGGCGACGGAGCGCCGCGCGGGACGGGACTCGGCCTCTCGATCGCGAACCAGCATGTGCTCGCCCGTGGCGGGAAACTCGAGCTGCGCCAAGCCGAACCGCACGGGCTCGAAGTCCGCGTCGAACTCCTTCTCGCCACGGGAGGGACGCCATGACCGTCACCCGGCGTACGGCGATCCTCGCCGGCCTGGCAACCCTCGGGGGCTGTTCCACGACGGGCTACCGGGGGCCGGCGCGGGAGGTCGTCATTTCGGCCGGTGAGAGCGGCGGTTTCTATCTCGCCTTCGCCGAACTGCTGGCCCAGCAGCTGAACCGCGCGGAGCCCCGGCTGCACGCGACCGCCGTCGCCACCGAGGCCAGTGTCGAGAACCTGCGACGGCTGCGGGACGGCCGGGCCGATCTCGGGCTTGTCCTCGGCGACGTGGCCGAGGCCGCCTTCACCGGCTCGGAACCGTTCTCCGTCCCGATCGGTTTTTCGGCCATCGGCCGCGTCTACGAGAACTACCACCAGCTCGTGGTCCGCGCGGACGGCCGCGTGCGCTCGCTCGCCGATCTGGCCGGACGGCCGGTGGCGATGGGCGCGAGCGGTTCCGGCGTGGCGGTGTTCAGCGCGCGGCTGTTCGCCCGCGCCCAAGTGCCGGTGCGGGCGAAGAACCTGCTGCTGGGTGCAGCGATCAACGCGTTGGCGGCGCACGAGGTCGACGCGCTGCTCTGGTCCGGCGGGATCCCGACGCCCGCGCTCACCGAACTGAACCGGACCACCGCGATCACCCTGCTCCCCCTCGACGCCCAGTTGCCGGCACTGCGGGCGGGCTACGGGCCGGTGTACGACCAGGTCCACGTCCCGGCACAGGCATACCAGGGCGTCGGCGAACTTCGGACGATCGGCGTGGCGAACCTGTTGCTGGCCGCGCCTTCGCTGCCCGACGACGTCGCGGCCGCCGTCACACGCGTGCTGGCCGGGCATGCCGCCGACCTCGTCCCGGCCCCCGCCGTCGGGACCCAGTTCCTCGACGTCCGGACCCTGATCGGCACCGGCAAGGTCCCGCTGCACCCTGGGGCCGCGTCGGCCTATCGTGCCCTGCACGGGTGACCCGCACTCCATCTTCAGAGGGATGCGCGCCGACGTGGAGCGCTGCCAGGGTCGGGGCAGGCGGCCACCGGGCCGCCCCGATCCGGAAGGACTCCAGCAGTGTCATCGAGACACACCAGGGTGGCGCGGGGTTCGGCGCTGATCGCGGGCCTCGCGCTCGCGGGCGGGCTCGCCACGGCGGCCCCCGCCGTCGCGGCCGATCAGGCCAAGCTCACCGCACCGGCCCTCACCGGCCACTACGACATCGGCACCACCGACCTCCACCTCGTCGACGGCTCCCGGCCCGATCCGTGGAAACCGGAACGGCGCCGGGAACTCATGGTCACCGTCACCTATCCGGCGGACCGGTTCGCCGACGGGCCGCGCGCGCCGTGGCTCACGCCGGGGATGAGCGGCGTCATCGACCAGGCGCTGTCCGGCGAGGACTACCTCGGCCTCCCGGCCGGCTCCATCGACTGGGCGTCGGCGAAGCGGCGGGCCGAGCTCGGCGTTCCCGCGGCGCACGGCGCGCCCAAGCCGGTCGCGCTCTTCTCCCCCGGTTTCGGCGGCCCTCGGGAGACGTACTCGGCGATCGTCGACGATCTGGCGAGTCGCGGCTACGTGGTCGTCTCGCTCTCGCACACCTACGAGAGCGCGGCGGTCGAATTCCCCGGCGGGCGGCTCGAACCGGCCCTTCCACCGGGTGAGGGGCCCGAATTCATGAAGAAAGCGCTCGACGCACGGGTCGGTGACTTCCGATTCGTTCTGGACCAGCTCGCGAAGATCGCCCGTGGCGAGAATCCCGACGCGGAGAAGCGGCAGCTCCCCCGCGGCCTCGGCTGGTCGCTCGACCTGTCCCGGGTCGGCGCCTACGGGCATTCCTACGGCGGGTTCACCTCCGGCGAGACGATGGTGCACGACCGCCGGATCGACGCCGGGATCAACCTGGACGGCGCGATGGCGACCGCGTTCGGCTACCCACCGGGCAGTGCCTACGTGCCCGGCGAGGTCACGAAACGCGGTCTGGACCGGCCGTTCCTGCTGATGGGCGCCGAGGGCGTCGACGAGAACGGAAAGGCGTTGGAGCACACGCACAAGCAGCCCGATTTCGACCGCAGCTGGGCGGACTTCTGGGCCAACCAGCGAGGCTGGAAGCGGGATCTGCTGTTGCGCGGCGGTAGCACGCACATGGCCTACAGCGATCTTCAGGTCGTCGTGCCGCAACTCGGCTCGCGCGTGGCGCCGGAGAAGCGTGAGGCGGTCATCGGCACCATCGATCCCCGCCGCTCGCTGGCGGCGCAACGGGAGTACATCGGCGCGTTCTTCGATCTGCACCTGAAGGGCCGCGACCGGCACCTGTTCCACGGTGAATCGCCGCGCCATCCGAACATCGACTTCATCGACTGAGCCCCGTGAAGGACTCCTTCCCTCGGCAGCCAGGGGAAGGAGTCCTTCGCGTACGTTGGAAACCGTGCCAGAGCCACGGAAACCGATCGTCGAAATGCCGCTGCGCGTGCGCTACCACGAATGCGACGCGCAGGGCATCGTGTTCAACGCGAACTACCTCGCCTACATCGACATGGCCATGTTCGAGGTGGAGAGAGTCCTCTTCGGCTCCCACCAAGCGGCCTTGGACCACGGCGTCGACGTCGTGGTCGCCGAATCGAACCTCCGTTACCGCGCGCCCTGCCGCTACGACGACGAACTGGTCGTGGCCGTGTACCTGGACCACCTCGGCACGACGTCGCTGATCATCGACTTCGAGATCACCCGCGGCGGCGACCTGTGCACGGAAGTGAAGACACGCTATGTCTTCGTCGATTCGAAGACGCTGAAGAAGGCGGCGCCACCCGCGTCGGTACGCGAGGTGTACGCCGCCCTCCTTCCCGCTCAGGCGGACTGAACGCCGGGGCGCCGGTCCTCCACGACGTAGCTGGCCCGCGTGCTGACCGGCGCGCCGGGGGTGTTGACGAACGGCACCACCCGGAAGTCGCTCCGCCAGCGCCGCCGGTCGACGTTGACCCGGACGTACCCGCGCTGGTTGTTGAAGAACTTCATGTGCGGATTGGCCTTCAGCAGGTTCTCACCGGCGGGCGTCATGTCGGCGCCGTTGCCGCCGCTGGTGATCGACGTCCCGACGAATTCGCTCGCGACGGTGGGCGAACCCGGGTCGGCGAAGTCGCGTTTGAGGTCCCAGGCGTAGTTCTGGTGCCGGTCGCCGGTGATGACCACCAGGTTCCGCACCCCGCGGTCCTGCGCGGCGGCGAGTACGCGGTCGCGGTCGGCGACGTAGCCGTCCCACGGGTCGAGGTGGACGTTCGTGGCCTCGCCCGCGTCGGTGTCGGTCTGCCCCATCGGTGCCTGGTTGCCGAGGATCTGCCACCGCGCGCGCGATCGGGAGAAGCCGTCGAGCAGCCATTTCCGCTGTTCCGAGCCGAGCAACGTGCGCTCCTGGTCGAACCGCTCGGTGCAGTTCGCCGACTGGCCGTCGCCGCACGGCTGGTCGTCGCGGTACTGGCGGGTGTCCAGCATGGTGAAGTCGGCCAGCGTGCCGTAGCTCAACCGCCGGTGAAGCCGTGCGTCCGGCCCCTTCGGCAGCTGGGCGATGCGGTACGGCAGGTGCTCGTACATCGCCTGGAACGCCTCGGCGCGCCGCCGGCGGAACACCGCGCGGTCCTGGTCCGGTTCCTTGTCGATC
This sequence comes from Amycolatopsis sp. QT-25, assembly GCF_029369745.1. NCBI lineage: Bacteria > Bacillati > Actinomycetota > Actinomycetes > Pseudonocardiales > Pseudonocardiaceae > Amycolatopsis > Amycolatopsis sp. QT-25. The sequence continues at coordinate 3,753,023 of NZ_CP120210.1, read as the reverse complement.
TGCGAGATGTCACCCGCCCAGTTGTTCTCCACCTCGTGGTCGTCGTTGACGTGGATCCACGGGAAGGCGGCGTGCGCGGCCATCAGCGGCGCTTCGGACTTGTAGAGCGCGTACTGGAGCCGGTAGCGGGCCAGGTCGAAGGTCTCGCCCTTGAACTGCGATCCCACCGGGGTGCCGCGGCCGACGCCCGTGACGCCGCTTTCGTACAGGTAGTCGCCCAGGTGCACGACCAGGTCGAGATCCTCGGCCGCCATGTGCTCGTACGCGGTGAAGTGCCCGGCCTCCCAGTTCTGGCAGGACGCGAACGCGAAGTTCAGCTCGCGTGGCGACGACCACGCGACGGGCGCGGTCCGGGTGCGGCCGACCGGCGAGACCTCTCCCCCGGTGCGGAAGCGGTAGAAGTACTCGTGGTCCGGTGCCAGGCCGTGGATCTCCGGGTGCACGGAGTGGCCGAGTTCGGGCGTGGCGACCACGGATCCGCGGCGGAGCACGGCGCGGAAGCGCTCGTCGAGCGACACCTCGTACTCGACGCGGACCGGCGTCCGCGGCATACCGCCGAAGCCGTCGGCTTCGTAGGGCTTCGGCGCGAGCCGCGTCCAGAGCACGACACCGCCGGGCAACGGGTCACCCGACGCGACACCGAGGGTGAAGGGGTTTCCGGCACCGCGAGCGAGCGGCATCGCGCCGGCGGCGTTCCAGGCACCGGTTCCCAGCAGGACGGCGGCCGCACCGGCGGAGCCATAACCGAGGAAGCGACGCCGCGACAGGGGGTGTGGGAGCGAAGGCATGAAGCCCTCCTGTGGTGGGATGGTCACGGGCGGGCCTCATGCTCGTCCGGCTTGATGGCCACCCGGCCGCGCTCAGGCGAAGCGCCCGTGAACGAAAGACGATCAACCCTCGTGTTCCGCATCCTGTTCTACCGCCCGGAAATCCCGCCCAACACGGGTAACGCGATCCGCTTGACCGCGAACACCGGCTGCGAACTCCACCTGGTCGAGCCGCTCGGCTTCACCCTGGAGGACAAGCAGTTGCGCCGCGCCGGGCTCGACTACCACGACCTCGCGCGCGTCCACGTCCACGCGGATCTCGACGCCGCGTGGGCCGCGCTGCTTCCCGCCCGGGTCCACGCGTTCAGCGCCTCGGCGACCCGGCTGCACACCGACGTCGCGTACGCGCCCGGAGACGTGCTGATGTTCGGGCCGGAGTCGGCGGGGCTGCCCGCGGAGGTGCAGGAGTCCGCCCAGGTGACCGACCGGGTGCGGCTGCCGATGCTGCCGACGAGCCGGTCGCTGAACCTGTCGAACACCGCGGCGATCGCCGTCTACGAAGCTTGGCGGCAGAACGGCTTCGCGACTCCCTGAGGCTCTCCCTCATGCTATGAAAGGTCCTTTCCTTGCCAAATTTGCAAGGAAAGGACCTTTCATAGCACTCTCGAGAGCCGGATCAGGGCAGTCGCTGCCCCAGGAAGAGCGAAGCCGCGGCCCCGATCATCAAGACCAGCGTCCCCAGAATCACCCAAGGACGGCTCGCGTCGGCGTCCTTCAGCTCGTACCCGATCTGCTCGCCGAGGTCGTCGTACACCCGCTTCAGTTCGTCCGCGCTCGCCGCCTTGTAGAAATCGCCACCCGAAAGCCGGGCGATCTCCTCCAGCGATTCGTCATCGACCTTCACGTCCTGCGGCTTGCCGTCGATGTCGACCGAACCGTGCGTGGTCCCGAACGAGATCGACGAGATCGGCACCTGGGCCTGCTTCGCCGCCTGCGCGGCCGTGTAGCCGCCTCGCGGGGCGTACAGATCGTCCGGGACCGTCTGCTTGCCGTCACTCATCAGGACGATGCGGGCGGGCGGCGGGCCTTTCGCGCCGCCGACGATCGCCGAAAAGCTCTCGATCGACTGCAACGCGGCGAAGATCCCCTCACCGGTGGCCGTCGACTGCGCCAGCTTGAGGTTGTCGATCGCCTTCACCACGCCACCGCGGTCGGTGGTCGGCGCGACCAGCACGGTCGCCGTCCCGGCAAAGGAGATCAGCCCGAGGTTCACCCCGGGAGTCATGTTCTGCGCGAACGAACGCGCCGACTCTTGGGCCGCCTTCAGCCGGGTCGGGGCGACGTCGGTCGCTTCCATCGACAGCGAGGTGTCGATCACCAGCACCACGGTCGCCCGGTTGCGGGGCACCTTCTGCTCGGCCGTCGGCCCGGCGAGGGCGACGGTGAGCACCAGCAGCGCAAGCACGATCAGCATGGCGGGAACGTGCCGCACCCATCCCTGGCTCTTCGGCGCGACCTTCTCCAGCAGTTCCAAGTTGGCGAACCGCATGGTGCGCTTGCGCCGCGCGCGCTGGGAGAGCACGTAGCCGACGGCCACCGCGGCGACCGCCAGCAGGAGCAGGAACCACCACGGCGACGCGAATCCGGTCAGGCTCACGCGACACCACCGGACCAGCGGCGCTTGCGGGCCACCACGAACCGGACCATGTCCGCGATCCAGTCCGAATCGGTGCGCAGCACCAGATGCGCGGCACCGGCCCGGCGCAACGCGGCCGCGACCTCCTGCCGGTGAGCATGCGCCGCGGCGCCGAATTCCTTGCGCAGCAAGGCCGAAGCGTGCACTTCGCGCTGTTTCCCTGTCTCCGGGTCGGCCAGCACGACGGTGCCCACGTCGGGCAGGTCGAGGTCGCGCGGGTCGAGGACTTCGATGGCGATGAGGTCGTGGTGCCCGCCGAGCGCGCGCAACGGGCGCTGCCATTCCAGGTCACCGAGGAAGTCGGAGATCACGACAGCCAGCCCGCGACGGCGGGGCGGGCGGCGCAGTTTCTCCAGTGCCGCGGCTAGATCTCCGCGGACACCTTCTTCGGCTCGCGGGGTCTCGGCGATCTTGCGGACCAGTCCCCGCGCGTGCGGGAGCCCGCCGCGCGCCGGGATGCGCGTGATGCTGCCGGCCCCGTTGGAGACGAGCGCGCCGATGCGGTTGCCGCCACCGCCGGTCAGGTGGGCGACGGCGGCCGTCGCGCAGACGACCAGGTCGCGTTTCTCGCACAGCGCCGTGCCGAAGTCGAGGCTCGCGGACACGTCCGCCACCAGCCATGTCTCCAGCTCGCGGTCGGCGACGGTCTCCCGGATGTGCGGGCTCGTCGTCCGCGCGGTGACCGCCCAGTCCATCCGGCGGACGTCGTCACCGGGCTGGTACGGCCGGGCCTCTCCCGGTTCCGAACCGGGCCCCGGCACCAGGCCGAGGTGATTGCCCTGCAGCAGACCGTCGAGACGGCGGCGCACGTCGAGTTCGAGCGTGCGCAGGCCCGCCTCCATCCGCTCCCCGCGGAGTACCGGCGGTGCCCAGGAAGGACGTTCGCCCTTCTCGTTCTTCACGCGAGTTCCTTACCTGACGGGTGCGCCGGCCGGAACCGGGCCACCCTGCCCGGCGCCGCCCTGCGGACGGGCCGAAACCTGCGGCAACGGCACGGTCTGCAGCACCCGCGTGATGATGTGGTCGATGGGGACGCCGTCGGCCAGCGCGTCGTAGGACAGCACGAGCCGGTGGCGCAGCACGTCGGGAACGACGTCGACGACGTCTTGCGGCAACACGTAGTCGCGGCCGCGGACCAGCGCCAGCGCTCGCGAGGCGGCGATGATGCCGAGGCTGGCACGGGGCGAGGCACCGTAGGACACCCAGCCCGCGACGTCGGCGAGGCCGTGGTCGTTCGGCGTCCGGGTGGTGAGGACGAGACGGACGACGTAGTCGACCAGCGCGTGGTGCACGAAGACCTGCGAAGCGACGTTCTGCAGCCGGACCAGCTCGGCCGGGCTCAGCACCTCCTGCGGGGTGGGCGGGGTGACGCCCATCCGGTAGATGATCTCGCGCTCTTCCTCGGCGGTCGGGTACTCGACGACGATCTTGAACAGGAAGCGGTCGCGCTGCGCCTCGGGCAGCGGGTACACGCCCTCGTTCTCGATCGGGTTCTGCGTGGCGAGCACGAGGAACGGGTCGGGCATCGGGAAGGTCTGGCCGCCGATCGACACGTGCCGCTCGGCCATCACCTCGAGCATCGCCGACTGCACCTTCGCCGGCGCGCGGTTGATCTCGTCGGCGAGTACGAAGTTCGCCACCACCGGGCCGAGTTCGACGTCGAACCGCTCGGCGCCCTGCCTATAGATCCGGGTACCGAGGATGTCGGCGGGGACCAGGTCCGGGGTGAACTGCACGCGCGAGAACGAGCCGCCGACCACTCGCGCGAAGGTTTCGACGGCGAGGGTCTTCGCGACACCGGGGACGCCTTCGAGCAGGAGGTGCCCCCTGGCCAGCAGGCCGACCAGCATCCGTTCGACCAGCCTGTCCTGGCCGACGATGATCCGCTTGACCTCGAACACGGTCCGCTCCAGCAACTGGGCGTCCCGCGCCGGCGTTCCGGGCTGCTGCTGCGCGCCGTCGGCGTAGCCGGGCTCGGTCACTCGTGCCTCCTGTGTTCCCCGCTTGCGGTTCTGCGTCCGGATGTGACCGTAGTGGTCGGTGACACAGCCGTTCGTGAAGGTAGCCAACCCGATCAGCGGTATGACGGCTGTGAAGGCCTCGGCGACGCCTGCTGGCGGTGAGGCGACCGGGTGGCCGGGCACCACTTCCCCAGCACAGGAAGACCCTTTGCTTGTGCCGAGTGTGTTCGCGTCGGGAGTCCATGCCGGTGTTGAAGGAGTTGCAGGCATGGCCGGTGTCGGCGGCGCGACCGATCCACCACCGAACCCGGCACCCCCTCGTGCCCGACTGGGTACGGGTACGGGCCTTCATGTACTTCGTACGCCGCGGCCCTACCGCCCTCGCCTTCACCGACCTTGCGGGCTCACCGGCCGCTAAGAGAACCGGTCCAGATCCTCCGGGGTGTCGATGTCGTCGCTCTCGCCCGGCTCCTCGGGCACCTCGACGATGTTCAGCCCACCCAACGTCCGGCGCAGCGAGGCGTTCTCCACCGTCTCCGGCAACACCGCGCGCAGCGCCTCCGCACGCCAGGCGCCGAGCAGCCACTGACGTTCCCCCGAACCGTCGAGAAGAACCGCGCCCGAGGCGCCACCGAGCGAGGCCACCAGTCGATCCACAGTGGACTTCCGGACACCCGCGAGGTCACCGGCGAGCACCACGACGATCTCCGTGCGCACCAACGCGAGTCCCGCGGCCAGCGCGGCCACCGGTCCGGTGCCGGGCGAAGCTTCCCGAGTCCAGACGACGTCGCCGAAACCCGGCCGTTCGGGGCCGACGACGATCACCGGATCCGCGTCCTCGAGCGCGGCCAGCGCCCTGGCCAGCAACGGTTTCCCCCCGACGGGAAGCGCGGGTTTGTCCACCCCGGACAGACGGCGCGCGGCGCCGCCCGCCAGCACGATCCCCGCGTGAGACACGCTCAGCCGATCAAGCGGATCGCGTACGGCATGATGCCGCCGTAGCGCACCGGCGCGACGCGGACCCGCAGGCCCGACTGCGGTGCCTCGACCATCTGCCCGTTCCCGAGGTACATCGCGACGTGGTGGATGCCTCGCGCGCTGCCGCCCCAGAAGAGCAGGTCGCCGCGGCGCATCTGCGAGAGCGGCACCTTCCGCCCGGTGTTGTACTGGTAGCCGCTGTAGTGCGGGAGCGACCGCACTCCGGCGAAGGCGTAGATCATCAGGCCCGAGCAGTCGAAGCCGATCTTGTTGTAGTCGCCGTAACGGTCGGCCGTGCCACCGTCGCGGATACCACGCGTCGGACCGCCGGTGTTGCCACCGCCCCAGGCGTAGACCACGCCGAGCTGCGACAGTGCCCGCCGGATGACGGCTTCGACGCTCGCCCCGGCGGGCGCCGACTGGACGGGCCTGGCCGTCGGACGGCCGTCCCCGCCCTCGCTGGGGCCAGGCCTCGACGCGGCGAGCGCTGCCTGACGGGCGCGTTCCTCGTCTTCGCGGGCCTTCTGCGCCTTCCAGTCCTCGTAACGCTGCCGCTGCCCCTGCAGGCCGCTGACCTTCTGCTGCGCTTCGAAGAGCTGCTTCTCGACGCTCGCCTTGTCGGCTTCGAGCTTCTGGTTCTGTGTGGCTTGGGTGTCCTGCGCGTGCTGCGCGGCGCTCCGCGCGTTGTCGGCCTCGCGTTCGGCCGCGTCGGCCGCGCGCTTGCGCTCCTGCGCGATCTCCAGCTTCTTGCGGGCGGTCGCGTCCTTGTTGGACTTGTCCGTCTGCGCGCGCTTCATCGTGTCGAGCGCGTTGAGCCTGCTGCCGCCGACCGCGTCGAGCATCTGGGCGCGGCCGAGGAGTTCCTTCGGGCTGTTGGCGGTCAGGTACGCCGACACCGAGCCGACCGTGCTGCCCTGCTGGAAGCTGGCTGCGGCGAAACTGTCGAGGTCGGCGCGGGCCTTGTCGATGGTCGCCTGCGCGGCGTCGGATTCGGTGCGCGCGGACTGTGCCTCACGATCGGCCTGGGCGGCTTCGTCCTGCGCGCTCTCCGCGTCGACCCTCGCCTTGTTGGCCTCTTCCATCTTCAGCTCGACGGCGTCGTTGAGCTGGGCGAGCTTGGACTCGGCCTGGGCCAGCTGGTTCGTGAGCCTGCCGACGTCACCGGCCTTGGCGTTGGCCTCGGCCTTGCTGGAGTCGATCTGGGAGTCGCTGGGGTTCGGCGGGGGCGGGGGAACCGCGAGCCCCGTGCCCGTCACCCCCAGCAACAGGGCGGCGGCGAGCACGCCGATGGTCATGCCACGGCGGGCACGCGTCCCGAACCCGGCTTCACCACGCACGATTCGCCCGCCTCCTGATCTTGATCGATGACTCACTGTGCCCCTGCCGTCACAGCTATACCAGAAGCACCACCGGAAACTTACACACCGTAGGCACCAATTCCCCTCAACGGGGGACGAACAGACGAACGTTTCGCCACTCGAACGGCCGCAGGTCGGTGAGACCTTCACGACCCGCGTGCTGGCTTGCTTCCCGGAGGGAGCGGAAGGGAACCGGAACTCCGGGGGCGACTTGAATGTCAAAGTGAGCGGAAAAAGACCCCACCCCGGGGGCGACTTGAATGTCAAAAAGGACAGGCGTACTGTTTGAAAGGACGAACGAGGTGTGCCATCCCGCGGCCGGACCTACGGTGGGGGTGCGCAAGACTCGCTCCCGGCCGGCCCGAACGGCCTGGAGAACTCACCGAACTGACCCGCCACTGGAGTTAGAAGTGACCGCACCCGCCAGCAAGGACAGCTTCGGCGCCAAAGACACGCTGAAGGTGGGCGACGCCTCCTACGAGGTGTTCCGCCTGAACAAGGTCGAGGGCTCCCAGCGCCTTCCCTACAGCTTGAAGATCCTGCTCGAGAACCTGCTGCGGACCGAGGACGGCGCGAACATCACCGCCGACCACATCCGCGCGCTCGGCGACTGGGACGCCAAGGCCGACCCGTCCATCGAGATCCAGTTCACGCCCGCCCGCGTGATCATGCAGGACTTCACCGGCGTGCCCTGCGTCGTCGACCTCGCCACCATGCGCGAGGCCGTCACCGACCTCGGCGGCGACCCGGACAAGGTCAACCCCCTCGCCCCCGCCGAGCTGGTCATCGACCACTCGGTCATCATCGACGTCTTCGGCCGCGCCGACGCTTTCGAGCGCAACGTCGAGATCGAGTACGAGCGCAACCGCGAGCGCTACCAGTTCCTGCGCTGGGGCCAGGGCGCCTTCGACGAGTTCAAGGTCGTCCCGCCGGGCACCGGCATCGTGCACCAGGTCAACATCGAGCACCTCGCGCGCACGGTGATGGCCCGCAACGGCCAGGCGTACCCCGACTCCTGCGTCGGCACCGACTCGCACACCACCATGGTCAACGGCCTGGGCGTGCTGGGCTGGGGTGTCGGCGGCATCGAAGCCGAGGCCGCCATGCTGGGCCAGCCGGTCTCCATGCTCATCCCGCGCGTCGTGGGCTTCAAGCTCACCGGCGAGATCCCGACCGGGGTGACCGCCACCGACGTCGTGCTCACCATCACCGAGATGCTGCGCAAGCACGGTGTGGTCAGCAAGTTCGTCGAGTTCTACGGCGAGAGCGTCGGCGCGGTGCCGCTGGCCAACCGCGCCACCATCGGCAACATGAGCCCGGAGTTCGGCTCCACCGCGGCGATCTTCCCGATCGACGAGGAGACCGTCCGCTACCTCAAGCTCACCGGCCGCTCCGAGGAGCAGGTCGCGCTCGTCGAGGCCTACGCCAAGGAGCAGGGCCTCTGGCACGACCCGTCGCACGAGCCGGAGTACTCCGAGTACATCGAGCTGGACCTGTCGACGGTCGTCCCGTCGATCGCCGGCCCGAAACGCCCGCAGGACCGCATCGAGCTCACCGACGCGAAGAACTCGTTCCGCAAGTCCATCCACGACTACGTCGGCGGCGACAAGGACGCCCCGCACACCAACCTCGACGAAGCCGTGGAGGAGTCCTTCCCGGCCAGCGACCCGGCCGCCCTTTCCTTCAAGGACGAGGGCGCGGTCGACCTCCAGTCGGCGGCGAACGGGCACAGCGGCCGCCCGACCAACCCGGTCAAGGTCAGCACCCCGGACCGCGGCGAGTTCGTCCTCGATCACGGCGCCGTGGTGATCGCCTCGATCACCTCCTGCACCAACACCTCCAACCCGTCGGTCATGCTCGGCGCGGCGCTGCTCGCGCGGAACGCGGTCGACAAGGGCCTCGCGGTCAAGCCGTGGGTCAAGACCTCGATGGCGCCGGGTTCGCAGGTCGTCACCGACTACTACGACAAGGCCGGCCTCTGGCCGTACCTGGAGAAGCTGGGCTACCACCTGGTCGGCTACGGCTGCACCACGTGCATCGGCAACTCGGGCCCGCTCTCGGACGAGATCTCCGCGGCGATCCAGGACAACGACCTCACCGCGGTTTCGGTGCTCTCGGGCAACCGGAACTTCGAAGGCCGCATCAACCCGGACGTGAAGATGAACTACCTCGCGTCGCCGCCGCTGGTCATCGCCTACGCGCTCGCCGGCACGATGGACTTCGACTTCGAGAACCAGCCGCTCGGCCAGGACACCGACGGCACCGACGTCTTCCTGAAGGACATCTGGCCGTCGGCCCAGGAAATCCAGGAGACCATCGACTACGCGATCACGCAGGAGATGTTCACCAAGGACTACGCCGACGTCTTCGACGGTGGCGAGCGGTGGAAGTCGCTGCCGACCCCCGAGGGCAAGACCTTCGACTGGGACGCGGAGTCCACCTACGTCCGGAAGCCCCCGTACTTCGAGGGCATGCAGGCGGAGCCCACCCCGGTCACCGACATCTCCGGCGCGCGCGTGCTGGCGAAGCTGGGCGACTCGGTCACCACCGACCACATCTCCCCCGCCGGCGCGATCAAGCCGGGCACCCCGGCCGCGCAGTATCTGACCGAGCACGGCGTGGAGAAGAAGGACTTCAACTCCTACGGCTCGCGTCGTGGTAACCACGAGGTCATGATCCGCGGCACCTTCGCGAACATCCGGCTGCGCAACCAGCTGCTGGACGACGTGCAGGGTGGCTACACCCGCGACTTCACCCAGGACGACGCCCCGCAGGCGTTCATCTACGACGCGGCGCAGAACTACGCGGAGCGGAACATCCCGCTCGTCGTCCTCGGCGGCAAGGAGTACGGCTCCGGTTCCTCCCGTGACTGGGCGGCCAAGGGCACCTCGCTGCTGGGTGTGCGTGCGGTGATCACCGAGTCGTTCGAGCGCATCCACCGGTCGAACCTGATCGGCATGGGCGTCATCCCGCTGCAGTTCCCGGCGGGCGAGTCGGCCTCGTCGCTCGGCCTCGACGGCACCGAGACGTTCGACATCTCGGGCATCACGAAGCTGAACGACGGCGAAACCCCGCGCACGGTTCACGTCACCGCGACGAAGACCGACGGCACCCAGGTGGAGTTCGACGCGGACGTCCGCATCGACACCCCTGGTGAGGCGGACTACTACCGCAACGGCGGCATCCTGCAGTACGTCCTGCGCAAGATGACCCAGGCGTAGGCACTTTCCGCGCTGGCCCCTTTCCCCGCACTTCGGGGAAAGGGGCCTTTCGCATTCTCCGGTACCGCACCACACCTTCCCCAGGACATGAAGGCCCCCTTCCTTGCGCCTAGGTACAGGAAGGGGGCCTTCATGTCCTTCCATCCGCTGCCCTGTGCGGATCGGCCGGAGGAGACGTTGCGATAACCACTTTCGCCAGGTGAAGAATTGTCAGAGTCGCTTTCGCGGCTTACCCCGGCCGATTTTCGGCGGTCTCGCGGTCTTCCCGCTCCGCGCATTCCGCCCGGTGCTCCGGCCGGCGGTCGACGACGCCGCCGAGCGGGCGCAACAACACGTTGACCCCGACGATCACCACCGTCCCGGCCAGCGCGACGACGTAAAGTCCCGCTCCCGCGAGGGAACCGACGGCCGCCGAGCACCACAGTGTGGCCGCGGTGTTGAGTCCGCGCACGTTCAGCCCGTCCCGCAGGATCACCCCGGCGCCGAGGAAGCCGATACCGGAGACGATCTGGGCGGCGACGCGCGTCGGGTCGACGTCGCCGCTGGTGTTCAGCCCGCCGAAGCCGTGGGCGGACAACAGGACGAAGAGGGTCGCGCCGACGGCGACGAGGGCGTTGGTGCGGAGTCCGGCCATCCGGGCGCGGTATTGGCGCTCGATGCCGATGACGGCGCCGAGGCCGACGCCGGTGCCGACCCTGAGCAGCATTTCGAAGGTGTTCATGATTCCGGCTCTTTTCTGGCGTGCGTACACAAAGCCAGACAGGGGAAGGAGACCGGAGAAGGTCAGCGCACCGCGGGCGCGGGTGAACGGCGACCACTTCCGGTCGATCCAGAACTGTCTTCCGGCATGTGCCGCTCACCTCGCTTTCGTACTCGATCGGTGTTGATCAACCTTCGGGACTCTACCACCGGGCGACCCGAACGCGGCGTGGATCGTGTCACGTAGCCGGCGCTGGGCCGGGTCGGCGTCGAGGACGCGTACGCCACGGACGACGGTCTGGACAGCTACGCGAACGTCGACACTCGACCTAGCGGGAAGCGGCTCGGCGATAGCCCGGGTGGAGACGGCCGCCGAGATCGTCGAGGACACCGGTGGCGACCTGCTGGAGCAGTGCGGGTTCGCCCTGGCACACCACCTGCCGGTATCCACGCAGAAGGCGGCGGCTGATCTCCGGCTCGGCTTCCCGGAGGCGTCTGAGCAACCACTTGCCGTGTGAGCGCCACCGTCCTCCCGCGACGAGGATCAACTCGGCCACCGTGATCAGCAGCCTGTCGGCGATGAAGAGCAGTTCGTCGGGATCGTCCGCGCCGGCGAGATCGTCCAGCTGACCGGTGAGCCCGTAACGGCGATCTTCCAGCTCGGCGCGGGAAAGCGGAGGAGGCCCGGCGCTCAACCGCGCCAGGGCGTCCTCGCGCGTCCGGTGACCCGAGCCGTTCCTGTCGAGCAGCACGACACCTTCGCCGCACATGTGCAGTAAGGGCGAACGCCGGTTCGCCGTCTCCCACTCGACGAACTCGGCGTAGGAGTCCGTGGTGTGGCAGAACCACTCCACCGGCAGGCCCTCGTGCTCGGTCGTCTCGCGGTACGGCGCGGGCGGGCCGTCGAGAAACACGACGATGTCGAGATCCGAGAACGGTGTGCGGCGCACGGTGTTCGCGCTTCCGCCCAGAATCGCGGCGCGTGCGCCGGGAAAGCGAGCGGTGACGAGATCGCGGGCGGTGCGAACGGGATCCATTCGACCAGCATGCCCCAGCGGGCGGCTTCCGGCGCCGGTCGGAGCGGGGCGAGCCAGGCACACCGGCGCCGCGACTCGGCCGTAGCCGGTGCCCTGGTTACCCACCCGGGCACCCGAACCGGAATCCCGTCCGGGGGATCCGGCCTCCCCGTCGGAAACCCTAGGACGAGGTGTCCGGGACCGGTCCCCGGACACCACGAAGGCCACCGTCGCGACGGTGGCCTTCGGGTTCACGAGCCGGGAATCAGGCAGTGGTTTCGAACGGCTGGACGTTCGGCTGGAACACCTGGCCGTTGGCCGGGACCTTCAGGTCGATCAGGTAGTCGGCCGTCGCCTTGTCCACCCCGAGCGAGTCGCCCAGGATGCAGTGCCCGAAGGCGTCGACCGAAAGCAGCCGGGCGTTCCCCAGCTGGTCGGCCATCCGCTTCGAGAACAGGTACTGGGTCGCCGGGTCGTAGTAGTTGCCGACGACCAGGACCGGGGTGTCGGTCTTGGCCTGCCACGGGCCACGGTAGACGTCCGGCTTCTTCACCGGCCACACCGGGCAGCCCGCCACGTCCGAGAACGCCTGGTAGCGACCGAAAGTGGGTGATTCCTTCTCCCACTTCGCGGCGATGGCCGGGACCTTGTCCTGCTTGATCGTGATCTTCTTGTCCGAGCAGTTCACGGCGAAGTAGGAGTCGTCGCCGACATACGGGCTGTCCGGGTTCACGTCCGCGCGTCCGCTCGCTCCCGACCGCAGCACCTTCAGCTCGACGGCCTGCGCCGTCTGCGTCTGCACCGCGGGCGGGTGAACGACGTTGTACAGCGCCTGCAGGTCGTCGGCCAGCGGCGGGAACGACGTCGGCGAATACAGCACCCCGGCCACCGTGCCGGTGAAGGCGTTGATGTCGTAGCTGCTCCCGTCCGGCAGTTTGATCGGCTGCCGGCGCAGGTGATCACGGATCTCGTCGAACTTCTCCCGCGGCGTGCCCGAGCTGAAGGAGCACTTCGGCCCGACCTGCGCGCACTTGCGCAGGAAGGCGTCCAGCGCGATCTCGAACCCGCGAGCACGCTCGCGGTCGTACTGCACGCCGTCGCTGGTGCGCAGTGCCGGGTCGACGTTGCCGTCGATGACGATCGCGCGGCTCTGCTTCGGGAACATCGACGTGTACGTCGATCCGATCAAGGTGCCGTACGAGAAGCCGACGAAGGTCAGCTTCCGGTCGCCGACGGCGGCCCGCATCTTGTCGAGGTCACGCACGACGTCCTTGGTGGACATGTGGTTCAGCAACGCACCGGCGTTGTTCTTGCAGAACCGGCCGTAGTCGCGGTACGACGCGAGCGTGCCGGAGATCTCCTGCCGCGACAACGGCACGGGAATCTGCGCGGCGAAGACGTCGTTCGCGTCCTCCTGCGTGGTGAAGCATTTGAGCGGGTTGCTGGCGCCGACCCCGCGCGGGTCGAACCCGATCAGGTCGAACCGGTCCAGCACCTGTGGCTGGAAGTAGTTCGCCGCGCCGATCGGCATCCGGAATCCGGAGCCACCTGGGCCGCCCGGGTTGAGGAACAGCGAGCCGACCTTCTTGTCGGGCGTCTTCGCCGCCCGCTTCAGCATCGCGATGTCGATGGTGCCGAGCGCCGCGTTGTCGTGGTCGATCGGCACGCGATACCGCGCGCAGCTGTAGAACTTGACCTGGTCGGCGGGAACACCGCGGAGCTGGTCCGCCGTGCAGGCACCCCAGTCGACCGGCGCCGTCACGCCGACCTGGGCCGCGGGCGGCCCGGCTTCCGGTGCGGCGACCGCCGTCCCGGCCGCACCGGTCAACGCGGCGCCGGCCACGAGTGCCCCTACCAGTGCGAAACCGCGCACCGGCCTCCTTGTGGATCTCGGCAAAACGACTCCTCCCTCGGCTGGCGACGTGACGGATCACGTCGCGCGGTGCGCCACCGACGTCACGGCGCGTGACACCAAGCGAGCCTCGCACAAGCCGGTAATCCAGTCACCGGCCGAAAGGATGGTACGAGCCGGTCAGTTGGTGGCCTTCAACTCGAAATTCGGCGACACACGGCGAGCGGTCCGCTCCGCCATGGAGTAACCGGGCCAGAAGTCCAGCAACGGTTTCCCCCTCGCTTCGTACTCGCTGCCGAGGAGTTCCCTGGCCCTGACCGGGATCTCCTTGCCCGCCACCGCGACGACCGCGTCGGGACACGCGCGCGGGTGGTGTGTCCACGCGGAATCCTTCGGCCTCCCCCGACTGAAGCCGACGAGCACGAACCTCTCCCGTGCGGGAAGTGAAGGAGGTTGGTAGCGCGGGAAAGCCCGCTCTCACGGCCGGTGGTGGTCAGCCGAAGGAAAGGTGAACCCGGCCAGCGCGACCAGGCTCACCTTCCCCTGGAACAGACGGTGGAGTCTCTTGTCCAACCGGATGATCCCGCCCGCGAGCTTCATCGGCCACCGTTTCGTGCCGAGCACGCGGGCGGGCGCCGTGAGAGGGTCAGCCGCGGACAGATTTCGCCAGGCTCACGCCGAACCGCGATTCCGAGTCCGTCCACCATTTCTCCACCGAGAAACCGGCTTCGGCCAGTTCCGCGGCGATTCCCTCCCGCCGGAACTTCGCGGAGATCTCCGTGCGCACGTACTCGCCCTCGGCGAACTTCACCCGCAGATCCGCACCGGGGATGTCGATGGTCAGCGGGGCACGGGCACGCAGGCGCATTTCGATCCATTCGTTCTCCTCGTCCCAATACGAGACGTGGTCGAACGCGGCCGGGTCGAAGTTCGCGCCGAGGCCGTTGTTGAGCACGTGGAGCATGTTGCGGTTGAACTCGGCGGTGACCCCGGCCGCGTCGTCATAGGCACGCTCCAGCGTTTCCCGGTCCTTCACCAGATCCGTCCCGAGCAGGAGCCACTCCCCTTCGTCGAGCACTTCGCGCACCGAGCGCAGGAAGGTGGCGCGGTCGGCGGGCAGGAAGTTGCCGATCGTGCCGCCGAGGAAGACCACCAGTCGCGGCCGGTCACCCGGCAGCAACGCCAGATGCCGGGTGAAATCGCCGACCACGCCGCGGACTTCGAGGGACGGGTAGTCGGCCGTGATGGCTTCCGCGGCTTCGGCGAGCGCGGTTTCGGAGACGTCGAGCGGGACGAACTCCTTCAAGGTGCCGTGGTTCGTCAGCGCGTCGAGCAGGAGCCTGGTCTTCTCACTCGATCCGGAACCGAGTTCGACCAAGGTGTGCGCGCCCGAGCTTTCGGCTATTTCGCCGCCGCGCGCGGCGAGCACCTCCCGTTCGCTGCGAGTCGGGTAGTACTCGGGAAGGGCGGTGATCTTCTCGAACAGGTCGCTGCCACGCGCGTCGTAGAACCATTTGGGCGACAGCCATTTCTGGTCCGCCTCCAGGCCGGCGCGCACGTCCGCGCGCAACTGCTCGGTGATGTCCGATTCGCTGTGGTGTACGTCGAGGTCGATTTCGGTCATCGTGCCTCAGGGCTCCGATCGGCTTCGAGGGCGGCGTCTTCTTGCAGGGCGATGATTTCCACGCCCGCGCCGGTCACCCGGACGGCGTGGTGGTCGGGAACGGGAGTCCAGCCGGGATCGTCGTCGCACGGTTCCGAGGCGACGAGCACACCGTCGCCCATGTCCCGATAGGACAGGGAATGCGTCCACGCGGTCCCGATGAGCGTCCGGCCGTCGGTCAGCAGGAGGTTGAGCCGCGAACCCGGCCCTGCCTCTTCGACCACTCCGGTCAGCCACGTGAGGGCCGCGAGCGGGTCTTCACCCGCTTCGAGCCGCTCACGCAGCAACGCCCACAGCAGTACCGAATCCGTGGTCGCCTCCAGGGTGAGCAGACGGGTGATCGGCAGTTTCGCGGCGAGCTCGGCCATCGAATCCGGCCAGCCCCGCACCAGCCCGTTGTGGCTGAAGAGGTAACCACCGCCGGTGAACGGTGCGTTCGCCGCCTCGACCACGGGCATCCCCGTGGTCCCGTTCCGGACCGCCGCCATGAAGGCGTGCGACCGAACCGATCCGGCCAGCGCGGGCAGATCCCCGTCCGTCCACAAGGGAGCGGACCGGCGGAGCCTCAGCGGCTCGGAACCTTCGGCGTACCAGCCGAGGCCGTACCCGTCCGCGTTGACGGAGCCACCGCCCCGCATGTCGTCGGGGGCGTAGGACTGCACGAGCAGCGAATGCGGGACGTGGAAGAGCGTCCCGGCAGGCGAACGCGGCTCACCGAGATACGCGAGGTGACGGCACATGCCGCTCAGCCCACCTCGCTCGGCCGCGCGTCCCGGGCACAGCGGAAACCGGAGAAGATCTGCCGCCGGATCGGATGATCCCAGTTGCGGAACGTACCGCGGATGGCCGCCGCGTCCGTGCCGAACGAGCCACCGCGCAGGATCCGGTAGTCCCCGCCGAAGAACACCTCCGAGTACTCCTTGTACGGGAACGCGGCGAATCCCGGATACGCCTCCAATCCGCTGCTGGTCCATTCCCAGACATCACCGATCAGCTGGTGCACGCCCAGCGGCGAGACACCCGCCGGATACGCGCCGACCTCCGCGGGCCGCAGGTGCCGTTGCCCGAGGTTGGCGTGCTCGGCGGTGGGTTCCTCGTCGCCCCAGGGGAACCGGCGCGAACGGCCGGTCGCCGGATCGAACCGGGCGGCCTTCTCCCATTCCTGCTCCGTCGGCAGGCGCCGCCCGGCCCAAGCCGCGTACGCCTCGGCCTCGTGGAAGGAAACGTGGACGACGGGTTCCGCGGCGGGCACCTTCTCGTAGACGCCGAACCGCGTCCGCCACCAGCCGTCCTGTTCCCGCTTCCAGAAGCGCGGCGCGCCGATGCCGTGCTCGCTGCGGTACGCCCAGCCTCGTTCGCTCCACCACTTCGGATCTCCGTAACCCCCGGAGTCGAGGAACTCGGCGTACGCCCCGCAGGTGACCGGCGTGGTGTCGATGAAGAACGCCGCCACCGCGACCTCGTGCGCGGGACGTTCGTTGTCCAGCGCCCACGGCTCGGCGGAGGTGCCCATGGTGAAGGCGCCACCGGGCACGAGCACCTCCGCGGGCAGCGGCCCGGACCGCGACGGCGGCGGGGCGGGCGCGTGCAGCACCGGATCACCCGTGCGGAGCTGATGCGTGGCCAGCATCGTCTCGTCGTGCTGCTGCTCGTGCTGGGTGATCATGCCGAAGGCGAAGGCGTCCTGGGTGAGCCGCCTGCCTTGCAGCGGAACGGTTTCCAGGATGTCGAAGGACTTCTCCCTGACCTCGCGGACGTACTTGCGGGCTTCCTGCGGGCCCAGCAACGGCAGCTCCGGGCGATCCGCGCGAGCGTGCTGGAACGCGTCGTAGATGTCGTCGATGTCGGGCCGGAGCGCCTCGCGGCCACCGACGTCGCGCACCAGCCAGAGCTCTTCCTGGCTGCCGATGTGCGCGAGGTCCCAGACCAGCGGCGACATCAGCTTCGAATGCTGGCGGACCAGCTCTTCGTCGTCGACGTCCGTCAACGCGACACTGCGCTCGCGGGCCCTGGTGAGCGCCTCGGCCGCGTGGACCCGCAGGTCTTGCGGGCTCAGCGCGCGAAGCGGGTCGGTCTCGGTGCTTTCCACGCTCATGACTGGTGGCTCCTCGAACCGTGCACGAGGGACTGGACACCCTCGCTGATCTCTGTGATGGTCTCCGGCGGCAGACCGGTCGTGCCGAGTTCGGCACAGCCGAGATCCACCACCTCGCTCGCCACGGCGGCGATCGCCCGGTCGGCCAGGCCGAACCGGGCCGCGCACTCCCATCGGCCCGCGACGGGCTCGCACAGTTCGAGCACTCTGTCCACGGTGGACGGACGTGCGAGAAGTGCGGCCACCAGCGCCACCGGATGCAGCCACTTGGCGGCGGGCTGGGCGTCCAGGTAGCGGATCTCCAGATACCCTTGTGGACGGACCGGGGTGAAGAAAGTCGTCAGGTGATAGGCCAGGTCGTCCTCGGTCGGCCTGCCGAGCCGGGCCCCCTCGCCCCGTCCGTCGATCCAGTCGGCGAAGGTCAGGGAATCCGGCGCGTCCCAGCGGCCGTCGCGACCGGGCAGGACCATCAGCGGGGTGTCCAGGATCCTGCGTGCCCACTCCCCGGCCGGATCCCTGGTCGGTTCCGCCGAGCGGGTGCGGACGTCTTCCGTTCCCATCACGGCCAGCCAGCGCGCGGACGCGTGTCCGGTGTCGCGTCCGGCGTGGACCCGGGAATTGGCGAAGGCGGCCAGCAACGGCGGACCCAGCGCGTGGACGGCGGCCCAGCGGCCGGCCAGGTCGCCTGCTTCCCCGGTGTCCACACAGACCTGCAGGCCGGCGGTACTGCACATCATGGTCACGCCCCCGGGGCCCATGGGGGCGAAGCGGCGTTCCATCGCGGCGTAGCGCGGTGTGCCCAGTTTGCGGGCGGGGGCGCGATACCTGTCTATCCCGGAGTTCCCCAGGTACAGGCCGCGGGCGGCGAGAAGATTTTCGAGGTGGGCCAGATCGGCCGAGACGACGGCGTCCAGGTGGCGCAGCGTGGTCTGTGGTTGAGCGGAGATCTCCACCTGACATCCGGGCTCGAGGCTCAGTGGTGAACCTGCCGGAAGCGGGAGGGCGGGGCTGTCGGGGCGCAGTGTCCGCGGGGTGTGCGGGCCGAGCGCGGTGGCGAGATCGTCGGGGTCGAGCGGCCGGGCGGGCTCGTCGGCGTAGTGCACGATGAATTCCAGCTCTACGCCGAGAAGTCTCGGTGGCCCGTGCTTGAAGCACACGGAAGCCACATACGCCTCGCCCTCGGCGCGGTCCGCGAGGACCTTCGCCGTCGCGTTCGACGCGCTCCCGGACTTCTCGGGGAAATCATGAACAGTAGTCATCTTTCCGCCGTCCAGTCGGTTGTCCGATCAATGAGGAACCTCGACTTCGGACGCTACACGCGAGGTCCGACAAATTCAGGCCGGTTCTCGCCGGGCAGGATCGGCGGCCCACCTCTCAGGACGGGACGAATCAGGGCAAAGCGGGCTCGGTGCCCAGCCCCAGCGCCGCAGCCGCGTCGCGGACCGCCTCGACCACCAGCCGCAAGGCGGGCCGCAGCTTCGAAGTCGTCCGGTAGGCGATCGAAACCGTCCGGAGCAACGGTGTGGTCAACGCGACCACGTCGAGCCCCGGCGGCCGGAGGCCCAGCCCGAGATCCGAAACGAGGGTCACCCCGAGTCCGGCGCGGACCATCGCCATCGCCGTGGGCTGTTCTTCGACCTCGTGGTCGATCTTGGGTTCGAACCCGTGTCGATGGCAGGCGGCGCGCACGGCACGGCTGAAGTGACTCTTCGGGCCGGCGAGGATCCACGGATGTTCGGCCAGGTCGAGCAGGGAGGCGCTGCCCGTGGGGACGGCGCCGGCGGGTACCGCGGCGTGCAGCCGTTCGACCGCGATCACCGCGCGCTCCAAACCCGCGTCCCAGGGCATCGGCGCGTCGGAGTAGTCGATCACGAAGGACAGGTCCAGCTCGCCGTCCCGGACCGCGTCCGCGGTGTCTACGGCGTCGCACAGGCCTGCCTGGGTGTCGCCGACGCATGGGAGTGGCCGGTCGGGAAGACCACGGTCGCTGTGCAGGGCATCGGCACGATGGGCGGTCGCGCGGCCTGGTATCCGCACGAAGCCGGCAACCGTCGTCGCGGTCGCCGACGCCGCCGGGACGCTGTACCGGCCCGGGGGCCTCGACATCCCCGCGCTGCTGGAGTTGCGTGACTCCTACGGCGAGATCGACCGCGGCCGCCTCCCCGCCGACGTCCACCTGCTACCCCGCGACGAGATCGTGGCGACGGAAGCCGACATCTTCGTCCCGGCGGCGATCTCCTACGCGCTGCGTGCCGGGAACCAGGGCCTGGTCAAGGCGAAGGTCGTCATCGAGGTGGCCAACGTGGCGACCACACCCGACGCCGAAGCCGCTCTAGCGGTTCGTGGCATTCCGGTGATCCCGGACTTCGTCGCCAACGCCGGCGCGGCCGCGTGGGCTGGTGGCTGCTGCTCGGCAAGGTCGGCGCCGATCCCGCCGATTCGTTCCTGCGGTTGCGGACCGAGATGCGGGCGAAGGTGGCACTGCTGCTGAGTTCCTGGAACCTCGACCGGATCGCCCCGCGCACCACCGGCCTGCGGCTCGCTGGGACCACCCATCCGGACGCCGCCGGGGTTCCGGAAGCCGCCACCGCCCTCGTGATCCCCTGAAGGTTCCTTCCCTCGGATGAGCCGAGGGAAGGAACCTTCACGTGGATCAGGAGGCGAAGCGGTCCGTCGCGCCGATGAGGACTTCGCGCATCGGCTCGTCCTGAGTACTGTGGCCGACCTCGTCGATGAGCACCAGCTCACTGCCGGGCCACGCGTGCGCCAATTCCCACGGGGTGCCGATGAGGTTGCCCAGGTCGAGGCTTCCTTCGGCGAGCACGGCCGGGATATGGGCCAGTTTTCCGGCCTCCCGCAGGACCACGCCTTCGTCCAAAAAGGACCCTTGGCTCCAGTAGTGGGTGACCAGCCTGGCGAACGCGAGCCGGAACTCCGGCGTCTCGAAACTCTGGTACGGCGGGGAAGTCGGGACGATCGCGTCCTCCCAGGCACACCAGTCGGCCGCGGCCTTCCCGTGCACCGCCGGATCCGGGTCCATCAGCAACTCGAGGTACGCCGCCGCCAGGTCGCCGTCACGGTCCTTTTCGGGCACACCGTCGCGGAACTTGGCCCAGGCCTCGGGGAAAACGCCACCGAGGCCGCGGGTGAGCAGATCGGTCTCGCTCCGGCGTCCGGTGGCCAGGCCCATCAGGACCATCTCCGAGACCCGGTCCGGATACCGCTCGGCGTACACGAGCGCGAGCACCGAGCCCCAGGAACCACCGAAGAGCAGCCACTTCTCGATGCCCAGATGCTCCCGAAGCCGCTCCATGTCGGCGAGGAGGTGGTCGGTGGTGTTGGCGGAAAGGTCGGCCTCCGGCTCGCCCGCGTGGGGCGTGCTCCGGCCGCAGCCACGCTGGTCGAACAGCACGACGCGGTACTTGGCCGGGTCGAAGTAGCGGCGCAGTCCGGGACCGCACCCCGTTCCCGGGCCGCCGTGCAGCGTGACGGCGGGTTTGCCGCCGGGGTTCCCACAGACCTCCCAGTACACGAGGTGCCCGTCCCCGACGTCGAGCATCCCGTGGTCGTACGGTTCGATTTCCGGATACAGCCGTGTCACTTTCTCGTCCTCCCAAACCTCGCCGAAAATACAACAGCGCTGTCACAATAGCCGGGATGGGCGCCTGGGCGCGCGTGCTTCAAGTACGTGAAGGCCCCCTTCCTTGTGCTAGACGCAAGGAAAGGGGCCTTCAGGTACTTGGCTGTGGCTGGGCGTGCGGGAGCGGTCTTACAGGACTGACTCCTAGCCGGGCAGGGTTCCCGAGACGTGCCGGAGCGCGTCGGCCAGTTCCGACGGGCCGGCCGGTCCGATATGGACCACCGCGTCCTTGCCCTGCCCGGTCGTGTAGCTGAGGTACCGGCCCCAGTCGGTGTCGGCGAAGTGGAGCGGATCCTCGACCGCCACATGCCTGCCGACTTCGTCCCGCTTGCCGACGTAGAGCTCGCCGCTCCCCTCGACCGGCCGCTGCACGAGGCTGACGATGTCCGCGATCACCGGCGGCAGCGAATGCGTGTCCGGGCCGCGCCGGGCCGCCTCTTCGAGCTCGTACGCGCGGACCGTCCGAAGCCTGCCGCCGCCCGCGGGCACGGGCGGCAACTGCTCGATCAGCGTTTCGGGCAGCCGCCGTCGATCGATCTCCTGGAGCCCGACCCAGTCGCCGGACGCCACCGCCAGGACCGCTTGCAGGCCCAGCGAAGCGGCGAGAACGCCGTAGGTCTCGCCTCCGGTGTTCACCCAGCCGTAGTACTCGATGGCCGGTTTCGTGAGCACCGGAAGCCAATCCAGGAAGTCGACCGACGCGCGGCCGCTCGAATCCAGCAGCCCGGCTTGCGCCAACGCCGCTTGCACTCGCTTGTCCGCCTCCGCGCGGGCCGTCCTGGACAGCCAGCGCGGCTCGGGGCGCAGTGTGATGTGCAGGTCGCCGACGCGTTCGCGTTCGGCGAGCACCGCCAAGGCTTCGACCGGGACGTCCACCCGGCCTGTTCTGACGGTCATCCGCTACTCGCCGATGACCGGCGGACTGGTCCGCTGGTCGGTGCCGAAGATCGCGTCGGGGTCGGCCTCGATCAGGTAGTCGGGACGCTGGTGCTCGTCGTCTTCGTCACCGTCGGCACGCCTGCCACCTGCCCCCATCGGGCCCATTTGGCCCGCGCCACCGCGGCCAGCGCCACCACGGCCACCGGCCACGTCGGCGCCACCCAGACCACCGAGCCCGCCCATGCCGGAGCCCATGCCGGAACCCTTGCCCGCGCCGAGACCGCCGGAATTCGGTGCACCAGGAGCACCAGGAGCACCAGGAGCACCAAGTCCACCAGGACCACCCGCGCGGCCACCGGTGCCGCCCTCGCCACCGAGGAGCCTGCCCGCCGCGCTGTTGGGCCCGGGAACATTGCGCCCGCTGGTGCCTCCGGGCGGGTTCTGCCCGGTGCCGCCGGGGTTGTGGTTCTGGCCCGGTCCGTTGGGGAGGCCGATGACGTTGTCCGAATCACCGGGTCCGCCTCCGGGGTTCCTGCCCGGCAGCTCGGTCGTCGGCCCGGGCCTGCCCCGGCCACCGCCGGACGGGAGCGTCGTGTCCCCCGTACCCGGCTTCCGGGTCGGCGTCGTGATGTTGGTGTCACCGCCGGGCTTGTCCCGCGGGTTCACCGGACGATCGTCATTGCCACCCGGCTTGACCTGGTTCTGGTCGGCACCGGGCTTGTTCTGGTTCTGATTCTGGTTCTGGCCTTGGCTGGTGCCGTTGTCGTCCGTGCCGCTGGTGTCGGTGCCG
This sequence comes from Amycolatopsis sp. QT-25, assembly GCF_029369745.1. NCBI lineage: Bacteria > Bacillati > Actinomycetota > Actinomycetes > Pseudonocardiales > Pseudonocardiaceae > Amycolatopsis > Amycolatopsis sp. QT-25. The sequence continues at coordinate 3,730,408 of NZ_CP120210.1, read as the reverse complement.
TCGTTGTCGTCACCGCCGCCGTTCCTGCCGGGCTTCACCGGGATGACCGGCGGGGGGTCGATCGGAGGATGTCCACCAGGGGTCTTCACGCTGACGTTCGCGCCGTCGTTCTCCAGCACGCCGTAATCGGTCGGCAGGCTGGAGCTCGTGCTGCTGGTGACCGAATCGTACTGGTCCATCACACGGACGTTGGTCTGGTTCGCCGCCTCGTGCTTCGCGACGCCTTCTTGGTAGTTCTTGATGTCGTTGTTGACCATGAACGGCCCGGCGATCGGGATCGCGCCCTTCAGGCCGGTGGTCCAGGGATTGGGCTTGTCCGGCTTCGGCGGCACAGGGACGACGGACGACCCCGAATCGTCGAAGCTGTCGGCCTGCGTGGTGACCGAAGCCTTCGTGGTGAACAGCGGACTCGCTGTCTCCTTGAAGGCCTGCTCGAGCGGGCCCGCACCGGCGTTCGCCGCGTCGGCGGCGGATCCGGTCCAGGAGGAGGACATCCGCGACTGCAGGGACTTGATGGCCATGCCGCGCTCGATATAGGCATCAGCGAGTTCCGCGACGCGATCGGCCGCGGAACGCAGGTTGCGGGTGTCGCCCTGGGTGAAGTTCTCGTAGATCTGTTTGCCGTCCATCCTCATGCCACCTTGAGTGTCTTGATCATGGCCGACACGGCCTTCTGCGCGTTCCCGCAGGATTCCTGTTCATTGTCGTAGCCCCCGGCATGCGCACTGATCGCCAGGTCGTCGGCGACGCCGACCGCGAGATCGCAGTTGCCGCCCGCTCGCCGGTCCTGGAGTCCGTAATAAACGGTCGGATAGCCGTCGACTTCGGGGCCAGGCTCGAGGAACCTCAGTTGTCCGGCTTCCTTGGCCTTGCGCAGGCCCGCCAGACCGCCCATGCCCTTTTCCCGGTTCCCGCTGCCGAGGATGATCAGCAGGCTGTCGGCCTTGCCACGAATCTGCCAGCTGCAACCAGGATTGCTGCCTTCACCCTTCGAATCACCGGACCCGGCGAACCCCAGTTCCGTCACTGCGGCGGGCGGAAGCAGTTTGCACACGTTGCCGACGAACGCCGAGGCGTCCAGCGGATCGGCCACCTTCGGGACGTTCGGATCCTCCGGTGCAGCCGAAGACGCCGATGACGGCGAGGTTCCCGGGGTCGGCGTAGCTGTACCAGAAGTCTCCCCGGTACAACCAGCGACCGCGGCGGAAACGAACACGAGCGCCGCCACTGCGGCGCGATTCCTCAACATGTTCGGCATCCTCAGGTCGTACGCAGAGTGTTGGCCTGGTCGGTCGCCATCGTCTTCGTGCGGGCGATCTCCAGCTTCTCGATGTAGCCCTCGATGTAAGCCTTCATCGAATCGTTCTGCTTTTGCAGGGACAACAGGGAGTCCACACCGGAGTTCACATAACTGGCGCTGGCCTCGTCCTGTCCCGGCGGCATCAGGTCATCCAAGATGAATCCGATTTTGTCGCCGTCGTCGACGACCTTCTTCAGCTCGTCCTGCCACAGCCCGATGACGGTCTTCAGCTCCTCCGGGCTCATCTCGAACCCGCCGCCACCACCGCCGCCACCGCCGTAAACGGTGGGTTCCTTCGGCGTGGTGAGGTCACCCCAGACGGCCTTGATCGCGCTCGCGGCGTCGTCGATGATGTTCACGCCCGCACCTTCCCCTCAGCATTCACGCACCGTGACGGACAAAGCGTAGCCAAGCGGCGGACGGCGTGTCAGCCGATCCGGCCGAGTAGTCGGACGTGTTGCGAACCCGGCCGGTTCCCCGATCGGCCGAACATCCCGCGAACTGGTCACAGTACGTACGTACGGATTGCATTGACCGGGTTCCCGGTGACAGGATTCCAGGATGCCACGGGTCAGCCAGGATCACCTCGACGCACGCCGGCGCCAGATCCTCGACGGCTCTCGCGTGTGTTTCGCACGTTATGGCTACGAGGGGGCCACTGTCCGGCGGTTGGAAGAAGCCACGGGTCTTTCCCGCGGTGCGATCTTCCACCATTTCCGCGACAAGGAGTCCCTCTTCCTGGCCTTGGCCGAGGACGACGCGGTCCGCATGGCCGACGTCGTCGCCGAGCAGGGCCTCGTCCAGGTGATGCGTGAGCTGCTGACGAACCGCAGCGAGCATCCCGCCGACTGGCTCGGCACGCGGCTGGAGGTCTCCCGGCGGCTGCGTACCGACCCCGAGTTCCGCGCCCGCTGGGCCGAGCGGTCCCATCAGCTGACCGCCGCGACCCGCCGCCGTCTGCTGCGCCAGCGCGACGCCGGGATCCTGCGCGACGACGTCGACGTCGACGTCCTGACCGCGTATCTCGAACTCGTCCTGGAAGGGCTCGTCTCGCACCTCGCGATGGGCCAGCCCGGGGACGATCTCGGCCCGGTGCTCGACCTGGTCGAGGAGAGCGTGCGGCGGCACCGCGCCCACGCGGCCGGGGGAACGCGTTAAGATTGTCCTATCGCCGCAGTACAGCGGTGGTATTCGCTGGTTTCGATCGAGGAGTGACTCTTTTCGTGCGCGACGCGCAGTCACCTGGTGACAGTATCGAGCCGGGTGGCACACCCGGCTGTTCCGCGGATTCTCCCGCCGATCCCGCCGGCAGGAAATGATGGAAGTCCTGCTCGCCGTGCTCGGCATTCTCCTGTTCCTCCTGCTCACCGTCGGCACCGGTCTCGCGGTCGCCGCCGAGTTCTCCCTCACCGCGCTCGAGCGCAGCACGGTCGACGCGAACGTCCGCCAGGTCGGCGACCGGCGCGCGCTCACCGTGCAGAAGGCACACCGCACGCTCTCGTTCCAGCTCTCCGGCGCGCAGGTGGCGATCACCATCACCACCCTGATCACCGGGTATCTCGCGGAACCGGTGATCGGCGACCTGCTGCACCCGCTGTTCACCGCCATCGGGTTCTCCGAAGGCGTGGCGAACGGCGTGTCGCTGGCCGTGGCGCTGGTGCTGGCGACGTCGCTGTCGATGATCCTCGGCGAGATGATGCCGAAGAACCTCGCGATCGCCCGGCCGTTGCAGACCGCGCGGGCCGTCGCGGGGTACCACTCGCGGTTCTCGTCGCTGTTCCGCTGGCTCATCACGCTGATGAACAACAGCGCCAACTTCCTCGTCCGCAAGTTCGGCGTCGAACCGCAGGAGGAACTGCGTTCGGCTCGTTCGCCGCAAGAACTGGGCTCGATCGTGCGCTCCAGCGCGGAAAGCGGCACGCTCGACACGTCGACCGCCGAACTGCTGGACAAGTCCCTGCGCTTCGGCGAGCGGACGGCCGACGAGCTGATGACCCCGCGCGTGCAACTCGAATCGCTGACCGTGAACGACACGATCAAGGACCTCATCGAGATCTCGAGCCGCACCGGCTTTTCGCGGTTCCCGGTCTACACCGAGGATCTCGACGACGTACAGGGCGCGGTGCACATCAAGCAGGCGTTCACCGTCCCGGCCGCCCAGCGTGCCACCGTGCGGATCGGTTCGGTCATGCGGCCGATCCCGACGGTGCCCGAATCGCTGCCGGGCGACTCGCTGCTCAACCGGCTGCGTGATTCCCGGTTCCAGCTCGCGATCGTCGTCGACGAGTACGGCGGCACCGCGGGGCTGGTGACGCTGGAGGACGTCGTCGAAGAGATCATCGGCGACGTCCGCGACGAACACGACGAGCGTGAAGCGCCGTCTTCCCAGCGGGTCGGCACCGATAGCTGGCTCGTTTCGGGACAGCTTCGGGCCGACGAGGTCACCGACGAGACCGGATTCCGGATGCCCGACGGCGACTACGAGACCATCGCCGGGCTGATTCTCGAGCAACTCGGCCGGATCCCCTCCCCCGGCGACGCCACCGAGCTCGACGCCTGGCGGCTCACGGTGACCAAAATGGACCGTCTCCGCATCGCCGAGGTCGAAGTCCGCCGGGTCAGCGAGACCGCCACCTCCTTCGAACAGGAGCCCGCCCGATGAGCGACTGGTTCAACATCTTCCTCGTCGTGGTCCTGCTGCTGGCCAACGCGTTCTTCGTCGGTGCCGAATTCGCGCTGATCTCCTCGCGGCGCGACAGGCTGGAAGCCCTGCTGGAGCAGGGAAAGACCCGTGCCCAAATCGTCATCAACGCGAGCAAGAACGTCTCCCTGATGCTCGCGGGCGCGCAGCTCGGCATCACGATCTGCTCGCTGTTGCTGGGGCGGCTCGGCGAACCCGCCATCGCCCACCGGCTGGCCGGCTTCTTCGAACTGTTCGGGATTCCGGAGGTGCTGCTGCACCCGATCTCCTTCGCGATCGCGCTGGCGTTCATCACCGTCCTGCACGTCCTCGTCGGCGAAATGGTGCCGAAGAACCTCGCGATCGCCGAGCCCGAGCGGCTGGCGCTGTGGCTGGTCCCGGTCCACGTGGCCTGGGTGAAGGTCGCCAACCCGTTCATCTGGCTGCTGAACTTCGTGGCGAACTCGCTGCTGCGGTTGGTCAAGGTCGAGCCGAAGGACGAACTCGAAACCGCCTACACCTCCGACGAACTCGCCGAACTGCTCAGCGAGTCGCGGCGCGAAGGGCTGTTGGAGCACTCCGAGCACCAGCGGCTGAGCAAGACGCTCTCTTCGGTGGAGAAGACGGTGGCGGACGTCCTGGTTCCGAAGGCACAACTGACGACACTGCCCTGCTCGCCCACGCTGGGCGACGTCGAGCGTGCGGTGTCCTCGACCGGGTTCTCCCGCTTCCCGGTATGCACCGAGGACGGGACACTGACCGGCTACATCCACGTGAAGGACATCCTCGACCTCGTGGGCGAGGACCCGAGCACCGTGGTGCCGTCGGACAAGACGCGGACGCTGACCGAACTGCACGCCGACGCCCGGCTGGACGAGGCGCTGTCGGCGATGCGCAAGGAAGGCAGTCATCTGGCGCGGGCGCTGAGCCCGGCGGGGACCGCCGTGGGCGTCGTCACGCTGGAAGACCTCGTCGAGGAGTACGTGGGAACCGTCCGCGACGGTACCCACGTCATGTCGTGACCGGTCCGATCGTTCTTCCCGAGCCCGTGTGGCGAGCACGGGAGGACGAGCACGTGACGCGGATGCGGCGCTGGACGACCCCGCACCAGCGCCGCCGCTCGCGGGGCGAGAAGCATCCGGTGCTCGACTTCCTCTTCACCTACTACTCGCACCGGCCCGGGCATGTCGAACGCTGGCAGCCGGGCCCGAATGTCCTGCTCGAAGGCGCGTCCGCGCGCCGGTTCCTGGAGCGGAAGGGTTACCTGGAGACACCGGACGGGGTCATGCTGGATCCGGCGGGCTTCACCGAGGGCCGGGCCAGGACCGCCGAATTCGTCCTCGGGCTGCTTTCCGCGACGGCGTCCCGCTCGCCGAGACTCAGTTGTTTCGGCTTGCACGAATGGGCAATGGTTTACCGGGAATCAGCGGATGAGGTTCGTCACTCACAACTTCCGCTCCGGCTCGGCTCCACCGGAACCGACGGCGTCGTGGAGTCGTTGGAGATCCGGTGCGGACATTTCGACGCTTTTCGGTTCTTCACCGAACCCGCCCGGCCACGCAACACGCTGCGGCCGGAGCGAGAAAACCAGATCGAGTTCGAGCAGCCGGGCTGCCTGCACGCCAACATGGACCTCTTCAAATGGGCGTACAAACTCGACCCGTTCGTGCCCGCCGAGCTGGTCGGGGACTGCTTCGCGCTGGCAGCGGACATCCGTGAGCTGGACATGCGGGCCAGCCCGTACGATCTGGCCGAGTTCGGGTATTCACCTGTGCGCATCGAGACCCCGGAGGGCCGGGCCGAGTACGCCCGCGCCCAGGCCGGTTTCGCCCGCCGGGCCGCGCCGCTGCGTGAGCAGCTGATAGCGCATTGCCAACGACTCCTGACCGAGTTGAAAAAGGCACCCGCGACACGCGGAAAACAACTGTGAGTTGCCGCATTCCCCGTAACATCCTCCCCTGTTAGAGTGATAACGGTTTGGTTGCATACGCAGCGCGAGCGCGCACGTTTCGAAAGGACAACGATGGGGCGACACAGCGTGGCCGAAGAGCCGGTGCCGCATCCCCTCGATCCGCCGAAGCGGCTTCAAGGTCGCGGTGAGGCGACCGGTTCGCACCGGATCGTCGGGAAGAAGGCCCCGCGGCGACGGATCGCCAAGTGGCCCATCGCCTGCCTGGTCCTCCTGGTCCTGGTCGCGATCGGCGTCTTCGGCTGGAACTGGGCGGACGGGGAGCTCAACACCCGCGCCGAAGCCCAGGCCAAGGCCTGCAGCGCCGGCGACACCCCCATGCGGGTCATCGTCACCCCCAGCATCGAGAAGCCGGTCCGGGCGGCGGCCGAGCGGTGGAACAACGCCGCGACCGTGGTCCGCGACCACTGTGTGCTCATCCAGATCGACGCGCTGCCCTCCGCCTCCGTGCTCGACGGCCTCGTCGGCCGGACCAACCTGGACGCCATCGGCGGTCTTCCCGCCGCTTGGATCCCCGAGTCCTCCTACTGGGTGACCGAGCTGAACACCGCCAAGCCCGAGTTGATCGGATCGCCCGCCCAGTCGGTCGCGACGGCGCGTTCGGCCGACTACCCGCTCGTCGGGCTCGCCGGGAAGAACATCGACGAGGTCCAGATGCGCGCCTCGCAGACGTTCCGGCAGTTCCTGCAGCAGCCCGCCCAGCAGGCCGACTTCGCCGCCGCGGGCATCAAGGCCACCTGAGGCCTCGGACTTACGGGAAAGGCCCCTTCACCGCTCGGGAGGGGCCTTTCCCGTTCCTGCAAGCTCGTGAAGAGAACGGGTCCGGCCGGGGCGAAGGCGTAACTCGCGTGCTTGCACACGTAACTCGCGTGATCGGCCGCGTCAATGCTCCCCGCGCGCGGCGTACGCGCGCAAATACTCCGCCGTGTCCGCGTCGGCGGGGAAGAAGGATTCGATCACCAGCTCGGCGACCGTGATGTCCAACGGCGTCCCGAAGGTGGAGACCGTGCTGAAGAAAGTGAGCTCGGTGCCCTCGTGCCGCAACCGCAACGGGACGAAGATGTCGCCCGGGCCGGGGACCTCCACTTCGGGGACGGGATCCGCACACGGGTAGCCGAGCAGCTCTTCGAGGAGATCGGTGAGGACCGGATCCGCCGTCTGGGTCACCTGCCGCCGCAGCCTGCCCAGCAGGTGCGCCCGCCACTCCCCCAGGTTCAGTACATGGGGCGCCATCCCCTCCGGATGCAGTGTCACCCGCAGGACGTTGACCGGTGGCGTCAGCAAGACGGGCGAGACCAGACCGGTCATGATCGAGATGCTCGAGTTGGCGTCGACCAGGTTCCACCAGCGGTCGGCGACGGCGGCCGGATACGGCTCGTGCCCGGTCATGAGCTGGCGGACCGCCTTGCGGACCGCCGCCATTTCCGGGGCACCGAGGCCGCTTTCCGCGTACGCGGGCGCGTAACCCGCGGCCAGCAGCAGCTGATTGCGTTCCCGCAACGGCACCTCCAGATGTTCGCCGAGCCGCAGCACCATGTCGCGGCTGGGCTGGGAACGGCCGGTCTCCACGAAGCTCAGGTGGCGGGTGGAGATGTCCGCCGAGATGGCGAGATCCAGCTGGCTGATCCGGCGGCGGTCGCGCCATTCGCGGAGGAGTTCGCCGACGGGGCGGCCCGCGCGGCTCACGGTCACTGTGGTCGTCACGAGCACGAACCTACGGCCACCGGCGAAGGGCCGCCATTACCTCCCGCGTAATCGACGGGACCCACCGACAGCCGACATCGTTGCGGCATCGGACAAATCCCGAGAAAACGAGGAGACACCATGTCGGACATCCAGCGCGTCGCCGAGCAGTACATCGCCGTGTGGAACGAGACCGACGCGGACAAGCGCCGCGCGCTCATCGCCGAAGTGTTCACCGAGGACACCACCTACACCGACCCGCTCGGCGCCGTCACCGGCCACGACGGTGTCGACGGCTTCATCGCCGGCGCGCAGGCCCAGTTCGCCGGTCTGAAGTTCAGCCTGCCTGCCGTTCCCGACGCGCACCACGACATCGCGCGGTTCCAGTGGTACCTCGCGCCGGAAGGCGCGGAAGAACCGCTGGCGATCGGCTTCGACGTCATCACCGTCGAGGACGGGCGGATCAAGCAGGTGCTGGGCTTTCTCGACAAGATGCCCGGCTGAGCTTCAGGCGAAGGCCTCCGGCGGCGGGCAGGAGCAGACGAGGTCACGGTCGCCCGCGGCCCCGTCGATCCGCCGCACCGGAGGCCAGATCTTCGCGGCGGTGAAACCGGCGGGGAAGACCGCGATCTCCCTGCTGTAGGGACGATTCCACTCCCCGGCGAGACAGCGCGCGGTGTGCGGGGCGTTGCGCAGCGGGCTTTCGGCCACCGGCCACTCCCCCTCGGCGACCTTTTCGATCTCGCCGCGGATCGCGATCATCGCGGCACAGAAGCGGTCGAGTTCGCCGAGATCCTCGCTCTCCGTGGGCTCCACCATGAGTGTTCCCGCGACCGGGAACGACATCGTCGGCGCGTGGAGGCCGTAGTCGGCCAGGCGTTTCGCCACGTCGTCGACGGTGACGCCGGTCCGTTTGGTGATCGCGCGGAGATCGAGAATGCATTCGTGCGCCACGAGTCCCTCGTGCCCGGAGTACAGCACCGGATAGTGCGCGGCGAGACGTTCGGCGACGTAGTTGGCGTTCGCGACCGCGGTCAGGGTCGCGCGCCGCAGGCCCTCGGCCCCCATCATCCGGACGTAGGCCCAGGAGATCGGCAGGATCGAGGCGCTCCCCCACGGCGCGGCACTGATCGGGCCCACGCCGGTGGCCGGGCCGGCGTCCGGTTGCAGCGGATGGTTCGGCAGGTACGGCGCCAGATGCGCGCGCACGCCGATCGGGCCGACGCCCGGCCCGCCACCACCGTGCGGGATGCAGAAGGTCTTGTGCAGGTTGAGATGGGAGACGTCGGCGCCGAACTTCCCGTACTGCGCCACCCCGATCAGCGCGTTCAGGTTCGCGCCGTCGACGTACACCTGGCCGCCCGCGTCGTGCACCAGCGCGCAGACCTCGCGGACGGTGTCCTCGTAGACGCCGTGCGTCGAGGGATAGGTGATCATGATCGCGGCGAGGTCGTCCGCGTGCTCGTCCACGGTGGACTTGAGGTGGCCGAGGTCGATGTTGCCCTCGTCGTCGCATTTCACCACGACCACGCGCATCCCCGCCATGACCGCGCTGGCCGCGTTCGTCCCGTGCGCGCTGGACGGGATAAGGCAGACGTCACGTGCCGCGTTCCCGCGTTCGCGGTGATACGCGCGAATCGCCAGCAGCCCGGCGAACTCACCCTGGCTCCCGGCGTTCGGCTGCAGGGAGACCGCGTCGTAACCGGTGATGCCGGCGAGCCACCGCTCCAGATCCTTCACGACGGTGAGCAGCCCGGCCGCGTCCTCGGCGGGCGCGAAGGGGTGCAGACCGGCGAACTCGGGCCAGGTGATCGGCTCCATCTCGGCCGTGGCGTTGAGCTTCATCGTGCAGGAGCCGAGCGGGATCATGCTCCGGTCGAGCGCGACGTCCTTGTCGGACAACGCCCTCAGGTACCGGAGCAGCGCCGTCTCCGAGCGGTGCGTGTGGAAGACCGGATGCGCCAGGTAAGCACTGGTGCGGCGCAGATCCGGCGGGAAGCCGTCGGCGGTGTCCGCGTCGAGGGAGTCCACATCGGACACCGCGACCCCGAACGCCTTCCACACCAGGCAGAGATGGTCGCGGGTCGTCGTCTCGTCGCAGGCGATGGCGACGTGGTCCGCGTCGACGAGCCGAAGGTTGACCCCGAGTTCCCTGGCGATGGCGACGATCCCGGTCGCGCGGCCGGGGACGGCGACCATCACGGTGTCGAAGAACTCGCCGTGCACGACGTCGACACCACTTTCGGCGAGCCCCGCCGCGAGCACGGTGGCCATCCGGTGCGCGCGGTTCGCGATGGCGCGCAGCCCTTCGGGACCGTGGTACACCGCGTACATCGACGCGATGACCGCCAAGAGCACCTGGGCGGTGCAGATGTTGCTCGTCGCCTTCTCACGGCGGATGTGCTGCTCGCGGGTCTGCAACGCGAGCCGGTAGGCGGGCGCGCCGTCGGCGTCCTTCGACAACCCGACCAGCCGGCCGGGCAGCTGCCGTTCGAGCCCTCGCCGGACGGCGAGGTACGCCGCGTGCGGCCCGCCGAAGCCCATCGGAACACCGAACCGCTGCGTCGACCCGATCGCGACGTCGGCACCGAGTTCACCGGGCGGCCGCAGCAGGGTCAGTGCCAGCGGATCCGCGGCCATCACCACCGCCGCGCCCAGCGCCTTGGCCTCGGCGATGGTGTGGTCCCATTCGCGGAGGACACCCGACGCGCCCGGATACGACAGCAGCACCCCGAAGAAGTCGCCGCCGAGGCCGAGTCCGGTGATGCCCTGGGACAGATCCGCGGTCACCAGCTCGATACCGAGCGGTTCGGCGCGGGTGCGCAGAACCTCGATGGTCTGCGGAAGGGTGTCCTCGTCGACGACGAACCGGGCCGACTTCGCCTTGCCCGCCCGGCGGACCAGCGTCATCGCCTCCGCCGCGGCGGTCGCCTCGTCCAGCATCGACGCGTTGGCGATCGGCAGGCCGGTCAGCTCGGCGACCATGGTCTGGAAGTTGAGCAGCGCTTCGAGGCGGCCCTGCGAGATCTCCGGCTGATACGGCGTGTACGCGGTGTACCAGGCCGGGCTCTCCAGCACGTTCCGGCGGATCACCGGCGGGGTCACGGTGTCGTGGTAGCCGAGCCCGATCATCTGGACCATCGGCCGGTTGCGCGCGGCCAGCGCGCGGAGTTCGGTGAGCGCGCCGGTCTCGGTGGCGGGAGGCGGCAGCTCCGGCGGCGTCGCGGATTCCCGCAGCGAGGCGGGGACGGCCCGCTCGGCGAGCTCGTCCAGGGAGGCGACGCCGACGACGTCGAGGATGCGCGCGAGTTCTTCGGTGCCGGGACCGATGTGCCGGTCCGCGAAAGGGGTTCCGGATTCGAGAGCGGCCAGTGAGACAGGCTCCATCGGGGACCTCCCAAGACGCGGGGTGGGGCCGGGACGGATCGTCCTGGCCCTCCCCACTCTGTCCGTACCCCCGAGGGGGCGCCTGAGAGTTTCGCCCGAGTGTTGCGCCGGGCTTGCACCGTCGGCGGGGCCGCCAGGCTGTGACCTGGCGAACCACTTTCCAGAGGCGTCTCTTCCGCGCGGTCCAGGGTGCCTGAGAGGTTCCGGGGAGGACTTGCTCCTTCGGCGCCGAGCTCAACGGTTATCGGCTCGGTCTCTCCCGCGCGGATTCGTCGACCGCGGAAGTGAGCCTACCCTGCCGCCCGCGCGGCTTCATGATCAGCCGGTGCGACGTGCGTTACGGCGCTGCGTGAGCTCGTCCGGAGTGGCCGTTTCGATCACGCCGCCGTCGGCCCGTTCGGCCGGGAAGTCGTGGATGGTTCCGCTGATCTCCTGCATCGCGCCACTGACCGCGATCCCGAAGACACCCTGCCCGCCCTGCAGTAAATCGACGATCTCTTCGGGCGAGGTGCACTCGTAGACGGTGGTGCCGTCGGAGAACAAGGTGACCTTGGCGAGGTCGCGGACTCCGCGCAGGCGCAGGTGGTCGACGGCGACGCGGATGTTCTGCAAAGAGACACCGGTGTCCAGCAGCCGCTTGACGACCTTCAGGACGAGGATGTCCTTGAACGAGTAGAGCCGCTGCGAACCGGAACCGTGCGCCGTGCGGATGCTCGGCGCGACCAGCTTCGTGCGGGCCCAGTAGTCGAGCTGCCGGTAGGTGATCCCGGCGATCTGGCAAGCTGCGGGACCGCGGTAACCGACGAGTTCGTCCGGGAGGGAAGAGTCGGGGAACAGCTCGCCCTGCTCGCCGTCAGCGACCGGAACGAGCGGCTCTTGAGGGCTACCAGCCTCGACCACGCCATGCCTCCCCTCGCCCGACCTGGCGGCCGGCGAACAAAGCCGCGCGGACCCGGGTGAGCCCGCACCGGAGTTCCTCGTCAAGACGAATGCCCCAGACATCCGAATCACACCTTGGCGATTCACCCTCATTGACGGTAAGCGCGTCCGGCAAACCGGTCAACGCGACGCGCGGTCGGCCTCAAGCTCTTCTTGAGGCTTGTCGAGCACGGCACCTCCCCGGTCGCCTGCTTGCCACTTTTACTCACCCGTGTTAATTTTTACTCATGCAAGTAAATTCCTCCACCCAGAGTGCCCTTCAAGAGGTCCAGGCGGAGCTGGGGCTGTCGGTCACCGAGGCGGCCCGCCGGGCCCAGATCATCGGGGCCACCATCGCGACGATCTCCGACCTCGGCTATCACAAGACGTCGTTCGCGAAGATCAAGGAGCGGGCCGGGCTGTCCAGCACCCGGATCATCTCGTACCACTTCACCAACAAGGCGGGCCTGATGCAGGCCGTGGTCACCACCGCGACCGGGATGAAGGACAAGTTCCTCGAGGAGCGGATCCAGGGCACGACCGACCGGGCTGGACTGCTGCGCGGCTACATCGAGTCGGAAATCGCCTTCCTCGGCTCGTATCCGGAGCTGGTGCGGGTGATGGTCGAGATGGCTTCGAGCGGCTCGGACGCCGAGGGCTGGTTCATGTCGGCGCCGCTCGTCGAGGAGTTCCGGACCGGCCGGCTCGAACGGCAGCTACGGCAGGGACAACAGGAAGGGGCTTTCGGCGGATTCGCGCCGGACGTGATGGCGCTGTCGATCGCCCAGGCCATCGACGGTGTCGCGGCGAAGTTCGCGGCGGACCCGAAGCTGGACCTGCAGCGGTACGGCCGGGAGCTGGCGGACCTGTTCGTCAAGGCGACCGCCGCCTGAACCGCCTCCCTGCTTGCCCTGAAGGGGGTGAAAGAGTCCCTCACGGACGCCGGAGCCGGACGTTGGCCCCAGCTGCACCGGCGGTCACAGCGGCCGTCACACCCACGCCGCACCCACGCCGAAGTACATGATGGCCCCCTTCCTTGCGCCTGACGCAAGGAAGGGGGCCATCATGTACTTCAAGCGCGGCCAGTCGGCCGTCGCCGACGCACGCCGCGAACCTCACGACCACGACGACGGGGGGGCGCCACCGGCGCCGCCCCGTCGTCAAGATTCCAGAATCAGGTGTCCGCGCCGCGGAAGTCCTCCGGCGAGACCGAGTCGAGGAATTCGCGGAACTTCTCGACCTCGTCCTCCTGCTCGTCGGGGATGATGAGGCCCGCTTCCTCCAGCACCGCGTCCACGGCGTGGATGGGGACCCCCACCCGCAGTGCCAGCGCCACCGAGTCGCTCGGTCGCGCCGAGACGCGGATGTCCCCGTCGAAGACCAGTTCCGCGAAGAACGTGCCTTCCTTCAGGTCGGTGATGACGACCTGCTCCAGTTCGCGGCCCAGCGCTCCGATGACCTCCTTGAGCAGGTCATGGGTGAGCGGACGGGCCGGACGGACTCCCTGCTGCTCCAAGGCGATGGCGGTGGCCTCGACCGAGCCGATCCAGATCGGCAAGTAACGCTCGCCTTCGGTTTCCCGTAGCAACAAGATCGGCTGATTCGCGGGCAACTCCACCCGCACGCCGACGACGCGCATCTCGCTCATCGGGCTTCGCCTCCCTCTCGTGCGCACGGGCTGCAACGCTTGTCTCGACGATCAAGCGACGGCACCCCCGACGCTACCCGTCTTCCGAGCGCTGTGCTCGCTGTCTCCGACATTCTCGGTTCGCCCGTGGCAAACCCAACTCTCACGGTACGGCATAGGGTGCCGAACATTCAGTCATTGACATGTGGCCGTGTAACGGCTCCCGGTCCTCTGGGGCTGTTCACCCGCCGGTGACCGCCCGTATTCCGGCCTTCACCAAAAGCGTGTGCAACGCCACGGTCAACGCGGCGAGCTCCCGGACGACCTCGTCACCCCTAGCCCGGGCGTCCTCGTCACGATGCCGATACACCGGGGTCACGATCTGCTCCAGCAAGCCGACCTCTCGGTCGGCCGCGGCCCGGAAGGCACGCAGATGTCTCGGCTCTATACCGAATTCGGTCATCGCTTTCACGGTCTTCGCGACGAGGACCGCGTCAGGGTCGAAGAACCCCGCCGCACCCGGGCGGACGAGACCGTATTGCCGCAGCTCAGCCAGGGTGGCGGCGTCGATGCCCGCCTGGCGGAGCAGATCTTCCTCGGTCAGCCTGATCTCGCGATCGGCCTCGAAGTCCCCGGGGGACGGCAGTCCGCCGTTCTCCCCGGGGGCGTCGAGTGAAACGAGTTTCCGCGGCAGCCGCGGCATCGCCGCGGTGTGCTCGGCGGACGCGGCGCCCTGATCCGCCGCGTCGAGCTGTTCCTTGATGACCTTCAGCGGGAGGTAGTGGTCCCGCTGGGCGGACAGGACGAACCGCAGGCGCTCCACGTCCGCCGGGGCGAACTGCCGGTACCCCGACGGGGTCCGGCCCGGCTGGACCAGACCCTCCGCCTCGAGGAACCGGATCTTGGAGATGGTGACATCGGGAAAATCGCCGCGCAGCTGTGCCAGCACGGCCCCGATGCTCAACCCATCGCGCTGCGACGCATCCCGATCAGGCCGCCCGGCCGCCGTCACCGTGCCCCCTGGCCCCCGTGCCCCTGGCCGGTCAGGAAGACCAGGCGGAACTTGCCGATCTGGACCTCGTCGCCACCGGCGAGGACGGCCTGGTCGACCGGCTCGCGGTTGACGTAGGTGCCGTTGAGGCTGCCGACGTCGATGACGACGAATTCGCCACCCTCACGGCGGAACTCCGCGTGCCGACGGGAGACCGTGACGTCGTCGAGGAAGATGTCGCTGTCCGGGTGCCGTCCCGCGCTGGTGGTGTCGCGGTCCAGCAGGAAGCGCGAACCCGCGTTCGGGCCCCGCTTGACGACCAGCAGCGCGGAACCCGCGGGCAGCGCGTCCACACCCTGGACAGGGGCCTCGGCAGCCGGAGGAGCCTCAGTGCCTTCGACGTCGGCCAGGAAGTCGGCCCGGAAGACAGAAGTCCGCTCCGGAGACTGCTCCGGGGGAACGCCGGGCCCGTCGTTCGTGCTCACCTGAGCTCTCCTAACGCATGTGTGTTGCCACTACTCAAGAACGTGTGGAGGTCAAACGTACCGTGCCTGATCGAATCTCCGGCCCGCGGCTCCCCCTACTCTTCCCGAAGGGCCGCGGCCTGCGGCTATTCCTTGATCAGTGCCTGATAGGCCTCGGCCTCCAGGAGGGATTCCACCGAGCTCGCGTCGTCCAGCCGGAGCTCGATGAGCCAGCCCTCGCCGTAGGGGTCGCTGTTGATCAGCTCGGGTGACTCGGTCACCGCGTCGTTGACCGCGACCACCTCGCCGTCGAGCGGGGCGAACAGCTCCGAAACGCTCTTGGTCGACTCGACCTCGCCGAACGTGTCCCCCGCGCCGACCTGCTTGCCGACCTCGGGAAGTTCGACGAACACCACGTCACCGAGCTGGTCTTGGGCGTACTCCGTGATGCCCACGCGCACGAGCCCGCCGTCGCGCACGGAGACCCACTCGTGTTCCTCGGTGTACCGCAGTTCTTCTGGAGTGGACAACGCCGCTCCCCTTTCTCAGCCCGCACTCGAAACCGACGCGCGCAGTTTCGCATCCCGCCGGGTCACGCGCCCGCCGCCTCCCGCAACTCGCCGGGTTCGGCCGTTCGCAGCGCCCGCGCGGTCTGGACGACGTACAACACGCCTGAATAGACGTACAGGACCGCACCCCAGGCCGTGAAGGCGTATCCGATCGGCCGGGCGATCGCGGCGAGGTCGGATCCGCCCTGGGTGAGCAGCAGGAGCGGGAAGGCGTACATCAGCACGAAGGTGGCGCCCTTGCCGATGTAGGTGACCTCCGGCGGGGCGAAGCCGCGGTGCCGGAGCAGCAGCACGCAGACGCCCAGCACGGCCTCGCGGACGACCAGCGGGACCACCAGCCACCAGGGGACGATGTCGCGGATCAGGAAGGCGATGAGGGTCGCGAGGATGTAGAGCCGGTCGGCGGCGGGGTCCAGCAGCCTGCCGAGCCGGGACATCTGGTTGAGCCAGCGGGCGAGTTTGCCGTCGAGCCAGTCGGTGAGCGCGCTGAACACGAGCAGCCCCAGCGCCCAGCCGTCCTCCTTCGGGCCGAGAAGCAGCCACAGGAAGACCGGCACCCCGGCGAGCCGGAGGATCGAAAGCATGTTGGGGACGTTCAGGGCCTGCCGCAGCAGGGAAGGCTCTTCGCCGGTCATGCTCGGTTCGGGGGGCGTACTCACCCGCTCAGCCTAGTCGGTGGGGCGCACGCCCTCCCGCGTCAGCTGGCCCGGGTGTGCGTCCAGCCGCGGCGTTGCAGATCCGCGCTGGTCAGTGCCACGGGCCTGCCCCGGTGATCGGTGCCCACCCAGCGGTTGTGGCCGGCCGAGCTCTCGAGGACGTACGGGCGGCCCCCGCACCAGACGACGGTGCACGGTGCCGTCGGTGGCAGCTCCGCGCTCGCCGGTGCGATGGCCAGGGGTGACGCGGGGTCGGTCTGTTCGTCGGTCTTCATCACTCTCACGGTTTCGTGGCGGGGACTGGGACACGCCGGAGCGCTACCTTTGTTTTCGGCAGAACGGGGCCGCGCGTTAACGGATCCGGCGTGGATTCGTCCGATCGGTTCGCGACGACAGCGGGGTGTTGTCGCGCTGTGAACGGCATGTTAATCATCCACAATGGACAGTCGTTGCGCGGTCCTCGCGTACCGTGGCGCCGCGGGCGCGATAGCCTCCCGCGAATCGAACGTGGCGCACTGCCACGGCATCGGGCCCGGCCGGGTCAGAATGGGCCGGCCACCACCGGCCGACGAAAGGATCGCCTTGCCCGTCTCGACGACCACGGGAACGTGGTGGCGCCTGTTCGCGGCCTGCGCCGTCGCCGGAACGCTCGCCGCCTGTTCGGGCGAAGATCCGCCACCGTCCGTCACCTCGATGTCGGCCTCGCCGCCCTCGCTCCCCACGGGCGTGTCCAGCGTGTCGGTGCCGCCGATCCCATCGCAGACCGCGCCGAATTCCTCCGCTGCACCGAATTCCGCTTCCCAGCCGAAACCCGCCGAACCGGTACAGGGTTCGTGCGGCACGGTCACCGCGGCCAGCGGGTTGATCCTGCAGGTGCTCAACGGGCCCGGGGTCTCCTGCACGGACGCGACCGGGATCGTCGGTTCGTTCCACAGGACAATCGCCGGACGTCAGTCCGCGGGCTCGGACGAACCCGTCAGCGAGGCCGTGGCCGGATGGCTGTGCGTCTCCGGCGCTCCCGCCGCGCAAGGCGGCACCAGTTGCAGCAAGGGCGAACAGAACGTGTTCGCCGCCGTCGTCCCCGTCGAATGAACCATCCCCGAGAAGAAGGGCCCATGAAGAGCCTCGCCGTAGTTCCCGCCGCGTTCGCCGTCGCCCTGCTGAGCGGGTGCGGCGCCGATCCCGCTCCCGCCGCCGCGCCGGCGCCGTCCTCCCCCGCCGCCGCCTCGGTGCCCGCAGGGACACCCTGCGGCGAGGTCGCCGGGCTCCAGGGCGCGAAGAACAAGGTCGTCGCGAACGGCAAGACCGACTGTGCCGAAGCGACCCAGGTGTTCACGGACTACTTCGCCAAGCTGACACCCGCCGAAGCGGCTTCACCGCAGGGCCCCGGTCCGGTGGTGATCGGTGCTTGGACGTGCGGGAGCGGGCCGAACGAACCGGTGACGAGTTGCTCGACCGAGGACGAGCGGCAGATCGAAGCGATCCGTTCCTGAGCCTCAGCCGCCCCGGACGATCGGGGCTCGCGGCAGGCGTCACCCCACAGTCCACTGTGGCCGGACACAAGGTCGCGCACGCTCAGTCTTCGCAACGCCGCTTGCCCACGTCCAGCCGGTACATGACGCCGCCCACCATCACCATTCCCGCGAGGAACAGACCCAGCGCGCCACCCGCCGAGATCTTCCAGATCAACGGCGATCTCGTCCGGTAGGCGAATCCGTCCCCGGCGAAGACCGTGTCCCCCGCCGCGATCTCCTCGCCGAGGATCCGGCCGCTTCCGGGACGACCATCGGCGAAGCGCCATTTCCCGGAGCAGTAAGGGGGCCGGCCGTTCACCGCGGAACCCTCCGCGGTGCACCCGGAGATCTCGGTGACCGTGACGTCCTCACCGGTGCTCAATTCGCCGATGCTGGAACCGAGAAGAGCCCCGACGATGCCGATGAACACCAGAAAAGGGAGAACGATCGAAAAAACCAGGGAAAGAACTCCGGACTTCCGCGCTTTTTCCGACATCGGAGTCCTTTCGTCGATCACTGGAGCTTCAGCAGGACTTCCCGGTCGAGTTCGCCGACGAGCAGGTACCCGGGCCGATATCCCGGCGGGACCACGAAACAGACGAGACCCGTGGTGCCGTCGAAAGAGCCGGGAGCGCCCGCACAGTCCTTGACCCGCTCAGGCTCACCGTGTTCGTCGGCCGACAACTCCAGTGCTGTGTCACCGAGGCGGGACGCCTCGATCCGCAAGGTGAGGACGTGGAATCCGCTCAACCACGCCTCGGCTCCACCGGGCGGTCCGGGCCTGCTGTCGAGCACACGCACGGCCGCTTCCCCGGATACGGCGGTCTGTCCACGGGCGAACACCGGCGGCGGTCCCCATAGGTCGCGACGGAGTTCCCAGAAATTCGGGACGGGGTCGGCCGCCTCACGATAGGCCGGGTCGCCGAACCCGTCCGGGGTAAGCACCACGAACGCGGCGGAGGCCAGCCCGGCCAGGAACAACAGCGCCTTCCGCGCGGCCCCTGGTCTCGCCACTCTGAACAGCAAGATGGCCGCGAGCGCCAGGAGCACCCAGCCGAGGGACATCGCCGTGATCTTCTCCCACGGATGGTGGGCTTCCACGACGTCGGCGGCCCCGCGCACGGACAGAACCCGGTCCGTCACGGAAGAAAGCCGAGCGACCACCGGATCCGCGAGGCCGAACGCATCTCGTGTCGGCAGTTCGATCGCGCGGCCGTCTTCGGCGATCGCCAGCACCTCGTAGCCGGTACGCGGACCGTGCTGTCCTTCGGTGGTGGTGGAATTCCACTCGGAGATCACCGCTCGCACGTCGTACGTGCCGGCCAGCCCTTCGACGGTCCACCGCCCGACGAAGGCGGCGACGGTTCCCCAGACGATCCCGAGCACGAACGCGATGATCATCGTGTTCGTGCGCTGCCCGTCTTTCCGATCCGGTTCGCGGAAGACCACCAACACCCCCCTGTTCGGCTCGCCCATTCTATTGCCCGAAGCCGCCGGGAGGAACGGGAATTGTACCCACCCCCTTGCCCACGAAGGTAAGAGTCGTATAGACTCAAACTATGCTCACCAGGGAAGACGCCATGACGATGATCGAGAACACGGTCGACGCGGCCGCCCTGTTCACCCGCCATCGCCACCGCGAGCTGGCGGCCCTGCTCCATCCCGACCGCAACCCCGGCGACGAGCGCGCCCACCGGGCCGCGGCCACCCTCAACCGCCTCCACGACGAGTGGAAACGCGCCCGGCGCCAGACGGTCACCACCGCGACCTCCGCCTACACCCTCACCGAGCCGCACGCGGTGGGCAGTGTCGCGACCATCTACCGGACCACGGGCCCCCATTTGGTCAAACTCGTCCGCGACCCGGCGCTCAACCCGCTGATCCACGCCGAATGGGCGGCACTGCGCACCCTCGACGGCTTCACCGAACGGCACCGGTGGCTGCGCCCCTACTACCCCCGGCTGCTCGACACCTCGGGGCCGGTGGCCAGGGGCGACCGCGCGTTCAGCGTCCTCGATCCACTCGTCGACGGCTTCGTCACCCTCGCCGATATCGGGAAGGCCTTCCCCGGCGGGCTCGACGGCCGCGACTACGCCTGGATGCACCGCCGCCTGCTGCGCGCCGTGGCGGGCGCGCACCGCGCGGGTGTCGTCCACGGTCACCTCACCGCGGACAACGTGCTCGTCCATCCGGGACAGCACGGCATCGTCCTCGCCGGCTGGTCCTTCGCCGTCGAAGACGGTGTGCTCCCGCTGGCGACGGACAACTCCATCGACTATCCGCCGGAAGTCCGCAAAGGACTCCCGATGACCGCGGCGACGGACGTCCACCTGCTCCACCGCATGATGCTGGACCTGCTGGCCCCGGACGAAACCCGCCAACGCGAGTTCGCGACGTGGTGCACCCAGGACGTCCCGGCACAACGACCCGACGCCGCCGATCTGCTGGACGAGTACGACGAACTGCTCGACGACCTGTACGGCCCCCGCACTTTCCGACCCTTCACCATCCCCGAGACAGGAGCCTGACCATGGGACACGGACACTGGGACGACAACGCCTACGCCGCCGCGAAGACCTTCCGCGCGGCCAAGGGCGAGGACGATTTCGGCTACACGGCCGATCTCCGCGCCAAACCCGCGAGAGAGTGGAAGGTCGCGCCCGCGCTCGACCCGCTGAACGCCGTCCGGGAATGCCGGGATTCGGCCGACCACGCCGATTCGACACCGATCGCGGTGCTGTTCGACGTCACCGGCTCGATGCGCCGCGTGCCGCGGATCATGCAGGGCAAGCTCGGCAAACTGCACGGCCTGCTCAAGCGCCGGGGCTACCTGGCCGACCCGCAGGTGCTGTTCGGGGCGATCGGCGACGCCGACAGCGACCGGGTCCCGTTGCAGATCGGGCAGTTCGAATCGGACAACCGGATGGACGAGCAGCTGCGCACGATCTTCCTCGAAGGTGGTGGCGGGGGGCAGAAGAGCGAATCCTACGAACTGGCCGCCTACTTCATGGCCAGGCACGTGGTCACCGACGCCTGGCAGAACCGCGGCCGCAAGGGCTATCTGTTCATCATCGGCGACGAGCTGAACAAGCCCGTGCTGGAGGCACGCCACCTCCGCCACGTGATCGGGGACGACGTGCGGGAGGACATCGACCCGGCCTCGGTGTACCGGGAGCTCGCCCGCAAGTGGCACGTCTACTTCGTGCTGCCGAACCAGTCGTCGTACTACCACGACCCGGAGATCGGTGAGCACTGGAGCGGTCTGCTCGGCCAGAACTTCCTCAAGCTCGACGATCCCGGCGCGGTGTGCGAGCTGATCGCGGCCACCATCGGGCTGGAGGAACGGGTCGTCGACGTCGACCGGGCGCTCGCCGATCTCGCGGACGTCGGCTCGGTCGCCGAGAGCGCGGCCGTGGGCAAGGCGCTGGCGAAACTGGGCACCAAGTCGGTCGTCACCTCGGCGGTGCCCGACGCCGGCGGCCCGAGCGACGTGGTGCTGCGATGAGTCTCCTGGACGGCCACGTGGTGGTGGTCGGGCTCGGCTTCGGCGACGAAGGCAAGGGTGCCGTGGTCGACGCCCTGTGCGCCGCCCGCCCCACCACCGCCGTCGTCCGGTTCAACGGAGGCGCACAGGCCGCGCACAACGTCGTCGTGGACGGTCGGCACCACACGTTCAGTCAGTTCGGGGCGGGCACGTTCGCCGGTGTGCCCACCCATCTGTCGCGGTTCGTGCTCGTCGAGCCGTTCGCGCTGGCCGCCGAAGCGCGGCGGCTCGAAGCGGCAGGCGTCCGGAACCCGCTCTCGCTGCTGAGCGTGGACGGGAGCGCCCTGCTCACGACTCCGTTCCACATCCACGCGAACCGCGCCAGGGAGGAGGCCCGGGGCGCGAACCGGCACGGTTCGTGCGGGAAAGGCATCGGCGAGACCGTCTGGTACTCGCTGCTGCCGGGAGCCGTGCCGGGTGCGGTGGTGGAGGGCCAGGAGGTGATCGGGACGCCGGGGGAAGCACCCACGGTCGCCGACTGCGCCACCCCGTCGGTGTTGCGGCGCAAACTGGACGCGCTCGCGCGGTTCTACGCCCCGCTCGCCACGCCACCGCACACGGTGGACGAACTGGTGGCGCTGTACCGCGCTTTCGCGGACGCGGTGCGGGTCACCGACGGCGGCGAGACAGGACGGCTGGCGGACGCCGGGCGGCTGGTCTTCGAGGGAGCGCAGGGGGTTCTCCTCGACCAGCACCACGGGTTCCACCCGCATACGACCTGGTCGACCACCACCCCGCACAACGCCCGCGCCTTGCTGGGCGGGCGCCCGCACACGGTGGTGGGGGTCACGCGGACCTATCTCACCCGGCACGGCGCGGGGCCGCTGCCGACCGAGTCCGCCGCCGTGCTCGCCCGTTTTCCCGAAGCGCACAACGAAACCGGCGACTTCCAGGGCGCGTGGCGGGCGGGCCATCTCGACGCTGCCCTGCTCGATCACGCGATCGCGGCCTGCGACGGCGTGGACGCGCTCGCGGTGACCCATCTCGACGCGACAGGGCTGAAGGTCGTGACCGGTGACGGCTCCCCCGCCGTCGACCTGCCGGATCCGCTGGCGTGGTTCGGCGAACGGCTGCCGGTGGCCGTCACCGGACACGGCCCGGACAGGGCCGGTTACCGGGTCGCGGCGGCGAGGTCGACAATCGACGCGTGATCGAGTCGACTCCGGTGTCCGTTGACGTGCTCGTGGTGCGGTTCGCCCCCGGCACGCGGACCGTGCTGCTGGGAATCGCGCCGCGTGCCGCCGAGCCGTTCGAAGGCGAACTCGCCCTGCCCGGGGTATTGCTCGGGCTCGGCGAGCGGTTGCGGGAGGCGGCGCTCCGAGCGGTGGTCACCAAACTCGGGTTGCCACCGGAGGCGCTCTCGGCGACGGGACAGCTCGCCACCTTCGACGAGCCGAACCGTGATCCTCGCGGTCCCACCCTTTCCGTCGCCTTGTGGGCCACCATGAAACCCGCGCTCGACGACCCGGGGAACGTGGTCTGGGCGCCGCTGGACGAGGTCCCGCCGCTGGCTTTCGACCACGACCGGATCGTGGCGGACTGCCGTCCGATGCTGGCCGAACAGCTGTGGCGGGACGTCGCGTTCACCGCCGGGCTTCTGGGCCCGATCTTCACGACGGCGCAGGCGTTGGACGCGACCGAGGCGCTGACCGGGGATCGCCCCTATCCGGCCAATCTCGGCCGGACCATGGAACGGGTCCCCGGGCTGCGGCGCACCACCGAACACGCGGCCGCCCTCCCCAAGGGAGGACGGCCGCCGTCGTTGTGGCGCTGGGAGTGACGAGGTCAGATCCCGCAGGAGGACGCCGACCAGAAACGGGAAGAGCGGTGTGCCACGTGCGTGTGATCGTCGTGGCCGGGGTAGCCCGGGCCGAGGATCTCACTGAAGCCGTGGTTGCGGGCCTGCTTGGCCAGCCCGCAGAAGCCCTGCGAGCCCGCTCCGAGGTCGACCGCGTCGCCGTAGAGGTGACGGCTGTTGGTCGCCCCGCCGACGGCGTTGTTGCAGGCGACGCTGCGGAAGCCGCCGTTGACGTCGATCGGCCGGTCGCCCATGGCGTGCCGCATCGCCTGCAGCTTCCACATCGAGACCAGCGCGTTGGCCTTCGCCGTCGCCGCCGAGACGTTGCCGCCCGACCAGTCGGAGTTGCACCGGTTCAGTTCGGCATAGGTGAAGTTGACCGGCGTGCAGTCGTCGTCCTGCAACGCGTAGAGCTTGGTGAACGTGGCCGATCCGGCGATGCCGTCCGCGGCCAGCCCGTACGCCTGCTGGAAGCGGGTGACGGCGGCCTTGGTGCCCGCGCCGAACTGGCCGTCGATGGCGAGCACACCCCCGTAACCGGGATATCCGGCGACCCTGATCTGCAACTGCCGGACGTCCTCACCGGACGCGCCCTCGGCCAACGTGCGGCCCCAGGAGTAACAGGCGTCCGCGACGGACACTTCGCCCGCCGCCACCGGGCCTGGATCGGCGGCCGCCGGGGTGGCGACCGCGGTACCGAGCCCGGCCACGAGGGCGAGCATCGGCAGGAGGAAACGAATGCGCATGACAGGAACACCTTTCGAGACAGGGAAGGTGAGACCCGTGACCCCCACGGGTTGTCAACGATTCACCGCACGGGATGCTAGCCCGGTTCCGGTTACCGCGCTGTGGGTCGTTCGACCCACACGGCCCTGTCAAGGGGCTGTGTCTCGGCGAGTCCGTGAAGGCCTCCTTGAGGGACTCTGGGTCCCTCAAGGAGGCCTTCACGGAACGTGGTCGTGGTAGACCCGGCCGAGCGGTCAGCCTTTCAGCTGCGGGAAGTCCTCTTCGCGGAACTCCCCCGCCTGCCGTTCGGCGGCGTCGTTTTCGCGTCCCCGGAGTTCGACCCGCCGAATCTTGCCGGAAATGGTCTTCGGCAGCTCGGCGAACTCCAGCCGCCGGATTCGCTTGTACGGGGCCAAATGTTCCCGGCAGAAGGCCAGGATGGACAGCGCGGTGCCGGCCGTGGGCTCGTGTCCGTTCGTGAGGACGACGTACGCCTTCGGTACCGCGAGCCGGATCGGGTCGGGCGCGGGGACGACGGCCGCTTCGGCGACCGCCTCGTGTTCCAGCAGGACACTTTCCAGTTCGAACGGCGAGATCCGGTAGTCCGATGCCTTGAAGACGTCGTCGGTCCGGCCCACGTAGGTGAGGTAACCGCGTTCGTCGACCGAACCCACGTCCCCGGTGTGGTAGAAGCCGTTCGCGAAGGCCGCGGCGGAGCGCTCTTCGTCGTCCGCGTATCCGGCCATGAGCCCGACCGGCCGCTTCTCGAGGTCGAGGCAGATCTCGCCTTCCTGCGCGCGCTCGCCGGTGACGGGGTCCACGAGCGCCACGGTGAATCCCGGCAGCGGACGGCCCATCGAACCCGGCACGACCTCCTGCCCGGGGGTGTTGGCGATCTGGACACTGCTCTCGGTCTGCCCGAAACCGTCGCGAATCGTGACACCCCAAGCTTTTTCGACCTGGTCGATCACTTCGGGGTTGAGCGGTTCGCCCGCCCCGACCACCTTGCGCGGCGGCGTCTTCAGCACGGTCAGCTCCGCTTGGATGAGCATCCGCCACACCGTCGGCGGGGCGCAGAAGCTGGTGATGCCGCACCGTTCCATCTGCGTCATCAGGGAAACCGCGTCGAAACGGGCGTAGTTGTAAAGGAACACCGTCGCCTCGGCGTTCCAGGGTGCGAAGACGTTGCTCCACGCGTGTTTCGCCCAGCCCGGCGACGAGATGTTGAGGTGGACGTCACCCGGTTCGAGGCCGATCCAGTACATGGTGGACAGATGTCCGACCGGGTACGAGACCTGCGTGTGCTGCACGAGTTTCGGCTTCGCGGTGGTCCCCGAGGTGAAGTACAGCAGCAGCGGGTCCTCCGCGGCAGTCGGGCCGTCGGGGGTGAAAGTGCCCGTTTCCTCGTAGGCGTCCACGAAGGACTGCCAGCCCTCGACCGGTTCCCCGACGGCGATGCGGGTGTAGTCGCCCTCGACGTTCTCGAACTTGTGCGCGTCGGCGGACCGGATCACCACGTGTTTCGCCGCGCCCCGCTCGACCCGGTCGGTGAGGTCCGCCGGGCCGAGCAGGGTCGAAGCGGGGATGATGACCGCGCCCAGTTTGATCGCGGCGAGGATCGTCTGCCACAGCTCGCCCTGGTTGCCGAGCATCAGGATCAGCCGGTCGCCCCTCGCCACGCCGAGCGAGCGCAGCCAGTTCGCGACCTGGTTCGACCGCCGCGCCATCTCCGGATAGGTCCAGCGGTTCTCGATGCCGTCCTCTTCGACGATCCACAGCGCGTACCGGTCCTGGTTGGCCGGGTCGGCCGCGACGACGTCGAACCAGTCCAGCGCCCAGTTGAACTCGGCGGGCCGGGGCCAGGTGAAGTCTCGATAGGCGGTCTCGTAGTCCTCGCGATGGGCCAGCAGATAGTCCCGTGCCTCGCGGAACGTGCGGTAGGCCTCCGAAGCGCTCACGATCGTCCTCCTGGTCCTGGTTGGCCGCCGGTTCTTTCTACTCTCCCGTGAACTCGGGCGCGCGGCGCTCGAGGAAGGCCTGGACTGCCTCGCCGAGGTCCTTGCTGGGCAGGAACGCCGCGTTCCAGGCCGAGACGTAACGCAGGCCGTCCGCGACCTGCCGTTCGGTGTTGGCCGACAGCACGTTCTTCGTGCCCTGCACGACCAGCGGCGGGTTCGCCGCGATCTCCCGCGCCAGCTTGCGAGCCTCGGCGAGCAGCGTCTCCTGATCGGCGTAGACGTCGTTGACCAGGCCGATCTTTTCCGCGCGGGCGGCGTCGACGTCCTTGCCGGTCAGGGCCAGTTCGCGCAGGTGTCCCTCGCCGATGATCGGCGCGAGCCGCTGCAGGCTGCCGAGATCGGCCACGATGGCGACCTTGACCTCGCGCACACTGAACTTCGCCTCCGCGCTCGCCAGGCGGATGTCCGCGGCCGCGATCACGTCGACGCCACCGCCGATGCACCAGCCGGAAATGGCCGCGATGACCGGTTTGCGGCATTCGGCGACCGAGGACACGCTCGCCTGGAGGGACTTGACCTCGTCGAGGAATTTCGTCCGCGGGCCCGCGAGCGCGTCGCCACCGAGCATTTCGCCCCAGCCGGGCATCATCGCGGGCAGGTCGAGGCCGTAGGAGAAATGCTTGCCACTGCCGGTCAGCACGACCGCCCTGACCCGGGAGTCCGCGTCGAGCGCACGGAAGACGATCGGCAGCTCACGCCAGAAATCGGGGCCCATCGCGTTGCCCTTGGACGGACCGAGCAGCGTCACTTCGGCGACGTGCCCGTCGATCTCCACCCCGAGCGAAACGAGATCGGGAAGACTGTCGGCTGTAGCGGTCATGAGGTCATCTTGACTCATGTGATCGACAGGTTGCCAACGGCCACTGTGCCCGGCCACCCCGGAGATGCTTTCCTGGTACTACCGGTCAGTACCGACGATCGACGAAGGACGGTGGGATATGAGCCCGGCCAGCAGCGCCATCGCGGTCGCCGACCCGCCCGCGCCCGGCACCGCGCGCGGACGCGGACGCTCCTCCCGGCCCATCGAGCTGTCGGGATCCTTCACCTACGCGGGTCACCGGCTCGCCTACACCGAGTTCGGCTCCGGCGACCGGGTGGTGGTGCTCACCCACGGCATCATGCTCACGAGGCGGATGCACGCCCCGCTCGCCCGCAAGCTGGCGCGGGCCGGTTTCCGGGTGGTGACACTCGACCTGCTCGGGCACGGCGATTCGGATCGGCCCACCGATTCGTGGCTGTACTCGATGCCCGCGTTCGCGGAGCAGACCGTCGCGCTGCTCGACCATCTCGAGATCGACGCCGCGGTCGTCGGCGGGACTTCGCTGGGTGCCAACGTCGCGCTCGAAGTGGGGGTCGCCGCGCCGGACCGCGCGCTCGGGCTGATCGTCGAGATGCCCGTGCTGGACAACGCGATCGTCGCGGGGCTGATCACGTTCGCACCGCTGCTCATGGCCGCCCGGTTCCTGCCGGTGACCGTGCGGGGAGTCGCGCTCGCGGCGAGACTCGTGCCACACGGCAACCAGTGGGTCGACGTCGTCACCGACACGCTGTCCCAAGAGCCCGCGCCGATGGCCGCCCTCCTGCACGGCGTGTTGTTCGGCCGGATCGCGCCGCCCAAATCGGTCCGGCGGAAGATCGAGACCCCCGCACTGGTCATCGGCCACGAGCGCGACCCGATCCACCCCTTCGGCGACGCCGACACGCTGGCCGCGGACATGCCGGCGGCCGAGTTCGTCCAGGCTCGCAGCCCGGTCGAACTGCGCCTCGACCCGACCCGCCTGACCGAGTCGATCACCGGCTTCTCGGCGCGCTGCCATGACCGGTGACGCGGCGCCGGCCCCGGACACGGGGGTGGAGGAGCTGCGGACCGCGCGTCTGCTCCTGCGCCGGCCCGGCCCCGAAGACCTCGACGCGATCTTCGCCCTCCACACCGATCCGGAGGCTTGCGCGCACAACCCCTCGGATCTGCTGGAGACGCGCAAAGACGCGGAGCTGCTGCTACTTCGCTGGTCGCACCAGTGGAACCGGTACGGCTTCGGGTACTGGACGGTCCGGCCGCACGGCTCAGCGGAGACGCTGGGATTCTGCGGGGTGAAGATCGTCGGCTTCCGGCACCGCGCGGTCCTGAACCTCTTCTACCGGTTCTTCCCGTCCTCGTGGGGTGCCGGATACGCCGGCGAGGCCGCCACCGCGGTGGTGGGCTGGGCCCGCGTCCACCGGCCGGACGACCTGGTGATCGCCCGTGTCCGGCCGGAGAACGTGGCGTCACAGCGGGTGGCGCTGCGAGCAGGCCTTGTCCGGGCGGCCCACCTCGACTCGCCCGGCGACGACGGGACCGACTGGTTCTACGTTTCGAAGGGTGCCGGCGAGGGCTGAGCCAGCCCCGCCACCGGACCGAACACGATCACCGCGGGCGGGCGCACCCCGGCCGAGGCGGCGTCGTCGACCACCTTGTCCAAAGTGGAGCGAAGCACCCGCTGCGTGCGCATGGTGCCGTCCTCGACGATCGCCACCGGCGTGTCGCCCGGCCGCCCCGCCAGCAGCGCCTTGGCGAACAGCGGAAGGCGCTCGACGCCCATCATCAGCACGATCGTGCCTCGCATTCGCGCCAGCAGTTCCCAGTCCACCAGCGACTTCTCGTCGTCCGGTGCGACGTGACCGGACACCACCACGACCTCGTGCGCGACACCGCGATGGGTCACCGGGACGTCCGCCGCGGCGGGGACGGAGAACGCGCTCGTGATGCCGGGGACCATCGTCACCGGGATGCCCGCTTCGGCACAGGCGAGGACCTCTTCGAAGCCGCGGCCGAACAGATACGGGTCGCCGCCCTTGAGCCGCACGACGAACTTGCCCGCCTTGGCCCGGTCGATCAGGGTCGAGTTGATCACCTCCTGGCTCGCGGCGCGGCCGTACGGGATCTTCGCCGCGTCGACGATCTCGACGTGGGGCGAGAGTTCGTCGAGCAGTTCGCGCGGCGCCAGCCTGTCGGCGACGACGACGTCGGCCCTGGCGAGGAGACGGCGGCCGCGGACGGTGATCAGTTCCGGGTCACCGGGGCCACCCCCCACCAGGGCGACGCCGGGCAGGTCGTCATGGACGTCCGGCACGCGGCCGTCGGCGACGGTGCCGGCGCGGAGGCCGTCGAGGATGCTGTCCCGCACGGTGGCCGACCGCAGCGGCTCACCACCGGAGAGAACGCCGACCAGCAGGCCACCGTGCCTGCCCGAAGCCGGCGTGACCGCGCTGCCGAGATCTCCGTCGTCGGCGCGGACGCAGAACACCCGTGCGCGTTCGGCCTCGGCGCAGACGGCGGCGTTGACCTCGGGGTCGTCCGTGCACGCCAGCGCGTACCAGGCGTCGGCGAGGTCGCCTTCGGTGTAGCGGCGCTCGTGCCAGACGATCTCCCCGGCGTCGGCCATGGCGCTCACCGACGGCGTGGTGTTCGGCGAGACCAGTTCGACCCGCGCGCCGGCGCCGATCAACCGCGGCAGGCGGCGCTGGGCGACCGTCCCGCCACCGATCAGCACGACACGACGGCCGGCCAGGTCGAGGCCGGAAAGGTAATGCGGGTCATCCATGCGGGGCAGTGTAAGGATTCAGTGGCCCGGACCGCGATCCAAGTGAGCACCGCCTCAGCCCTGGAGCAACTCGAGCAGCTCGGTGTTGCCGAACATCCTGGCCGCGTCGATCGCCGACGGTTCCCCCGCCGTCGCGTCCGCGCCGCCCTGGAGAAGTGCCTTCACGACTTCGGGTTCGTTCTTGAAGACCGCGCCGGCCAGCGGGCTCTGGCCGCGGTCGTTCTCGCGGTTCGGGTCGGCACCGCGTTCGATCAGCGCCGCGACGGTGTCCGCGTGACCGTGGTAGGCGGCGAGCATGACCAGCGTGTCGCCCCGGTCGTTGGTCAGATTCGCCGAGACACCCGCGTCGACGTACGCGGCGAGCTCCGCGGTCGCCCCCGAACGGGCGAAGCCGAAGACCTTCGCCCACAGCTCCAGCAGTTCGGGATCGAATTCTTCGGCCTGTCCGGGGTTCTCCGTCATGGGGCCGATTCTCCCATAGCGGCCGCGGTCCGGGCGGGGTGTCGCACCGCCCGGACCGGCGATGTCAGCGTCCCGCGCGGGGATAGGGCAGCAACGCCATCTCGCGGGCGTTCTTGATCGCCGTGGCGACCTGTTTCTGCTGCCACGGGGTCAGCCCGGTGACCCGGCGGGCGCGGATCTTGCCGCGGTCGGAGACGAACTTCCGCAGCAGATCGGCGTCCTTCCAGTCGACCTCGGTGATCTTGGCGGCACGCAACAGGTTCGTCTTGCGCTTGACGGGACGGTCACGGTTCGGCTTGCCCATCGCGCTCACCAGCTCGACTTGGTGACGCCGGGCAGTTCGCCGTTGTGCGCCATCTGCCGCATCCGGACCCGCGAAAGCCCGAATTTCCGCAGGTAGCCGCGCGGGCGGCCGTCGGCGGTGTCACGATTGCGGATCCGGGTCGCGCTGGCGTCGCGCGGCATCGCCTGCAGGGCCGAGACCGCGAGGGCCTTCTCCTCCGGTGACGCGGACGGCGAAGCGATGGTGGCCTTCAGCTCGCGACGGCGCTCGACGTGGCGCGCGGCGATCACCTTGCGCTGGTCGTTCTTGGCGATCTTCGACTTCTTGGCCATCAGCGTTCCTCCTTGAACTCGACGTGTTTGCGCGCCACCGGGTCGTATTTGCGCAGCACCATGCGGTCCGGGTCGTTCCGGCGGTTCTTCTTGGTGACGTAGGTGTAGCCGGTGCCGGCGGTCGAACGGAGCTTGATGATCGGCCGGATGTCGGTGCTCTTGGCCATCAGAGCTTCACCCCTTTCGCGCGGAGCTCGGCCACGACGGCCTCGATCCCCCGCTTGTCGATGGTCTTCATGCCCTTCACCGAGACCCGCAGCCGGACCCAGCGCCCTTCGCTCGGCACGAAATACCGCTTGGCCTGCAGGTTCGGCTCCCAGCGCCGGGACGTGCGCCGATGCGAATGCGACACCTGCTTCCCGTAGCCCGGTTTGCGGCCGGTGACCTGGCACACGGCGGACATACACCCTCCCAAGTTGATATCGGTTGTCGTTTTCATTTACTCTACACAGCCGAACCAGAACGCCCTCGACGCCCCGGAGCTTCAGTGACCGACAACCCCCGCGTGCCCCTCGTCCTGATCAGTGGCCTCGCACCGGGACCGAACGCCGACCTCGCCGAGCGGCTGCGCCTCGCCGAGCCCGGCACCGCCGTCGTGCATCACGACCTGAGGCGGATTCACTCCGGAGTGGTGCGGCGGCGGATCCGGCTCGGTGACCGCGACCAGCTGACCGTCCTCGAACTGGCGCACGGCTGCGTCTCGTGCACGGTGCGCGAAGACCTGCTCCCGCTGCTGCGCAAGCTCTCCCGGATGCCTCGGGTGCGGCGCATCGTGGTGCGGCTCGACGAGGCGATGGAGCCCGAACCGGTCAGCTGGGCGCTGCACAACGTCCTCGTCGGCGAGCGGCCGGTGATCGAGGACGTCGACCTGCGGGCCGTGCTGACCGTCGTCGACTGCGCGGGCTGGCTGGCCGACAGCACCGGCGACGACACGCTGGCGGAACGGAACCTGCGGGCCAGCCCCGAGGACGAACGCACCGTCGCCCAGGTCGCGCTGTCCCAAGTCGAATTCGCCGACCTGCTCGTCCTCGCCGGCGCGGCGACCGATGCCTGGTCCGCGGCGAAGGCTTCGGCTGTGCTCGACCGGGTCGCACCGTCGATCCCCCGCGTCGAACTGTCCACTGTGGATGGGAAGACCGTTCTCGACGCCGTCCCCTCCGATGCCCGGCGCGGCGAGGTCACCGACATGCACGGACCGCTGCTGCGCGGCGAGCCACCGTTGCACACCGACTGCGGTATCGGCCTGCTGACCTTCACCGCACAGCGCCCCTTCCACCCGGAGCGGCTCCACGACGCCATCGACGTCCTGCTGGACGGCGTCGTTCGCACCCGGGGACGGCTCTGGGTGGCGAGTCAGCTCGACATGGCGCTGTGGATCGAATCCGCGGGCGGTGGTCTCGGTGTCGGGCACGCCGGGGCCTGGCTCGCCGCCCCGGACGGTCCGGACTGGGCCGACGTCTCCCCCGAACGCCGCACCCTCGCTTCCCTGCGCTGGGACCCGCTGTTCGGTGACCGCGCGCAGGAACTGGTCGTCGTCACCGATCAGGCCACCCCGGAGGAGATCGAAGCCGCCCTGAACGAGGCGCTGCTGACCGAAGAGGAACTCGCCGCCGGGGAGCAGGAATGGCTCCGCTACCCCGATCCGTTCGGCGAGTGGCACGAAGAACCGTGTGAAGACACGGAAATCGACCCCGAAAAGCACGACGTGAACGTGTCGAACCGAAAGGACGAAACAGAGTGAAACCGGGAATCCACCCCGATTACCACCCAGTGGTGTTCAAGGACCTCTCCACCGGGGACGCCTTCCTGACCCGCTCCACCGCCACCTCGGAGCAGACCATCGAGTGGAGCGACGGCAACACCTATCCGGTGGTGAACGTCGAGATCAGCTCGTCGTCGCACCCGTTCTGGACCGGCACCCAGCGGATCATGGACAGCGCCGGACAGGTGGAGAAGTTCCATCGCCGCTACGGACGGCGCGGAGGGTCGAAGTAATGGCCGTCCCGAAGCGGAAGATGTCGCGCAGCAACACCCGGTCCCGGCGTTCGCGGTGGAAGGCGGCCGTGCCCGATCTCGTGCCGATCAAGCTGAACGGCGAGACCAAGCTCGTGCCGCGCAAGCTCATGAAACACTTCTTCAGCGAACACGGCCATCAGGGTGGAGAGTGAAGACGCCGGTCACGGTGCTGTCCGGATTCCTCGGTGCGGGCAAGACGACCGTGCTCAACCACGTCCTCGCCAACCGCGAAGGGCTGCGGGTGGCGGTGATCGTGAACGACATGAGCGAGGTCAACATCGACGCCACGCTGGTGCGGGACGGGAACAGCCTGTCCCGCACCGAGGAACGGCTCGTCGAGATGACCAACGGCTGCATCTGCTGCACTTTGCGCGACGACCTGTTGGACGAGGTCTCGCGGTTGTGCGAAGACGACCGGTTCGACTACCTGCTCATCGAATCGAGCGGGATCTCCGAGCCGATGCCCGTGGCGGCGACGTTCTCCTTCGCCCGTGAGGACGGCGCCACCCTGCTGGACTCCGCGCGGCTCGACACGATGGTGACCGTGGTCGACGCGGTGAACTTCGAGCGGGAACTGGCGACCGGCGACGCGCTGACCGAACGCGGACTCGACCAGTACGACGGGGACGAGCGGACGGTCAGCGACCTGCTGATGGACCAGATCGAGTTCGCGGACGTGCTCTTGCTGAACAAGGCGGATCTGGTCCCGCCCGGCTCCCTCGACCGGCTGACGGCGGTGCTCCGGCGACTCAACCCGGCCGCCGAGGTCATCGTCTCGACCCACGGCCGGGTCCCTCTCGACAGGTTGCTCGGCACCGGGCGCTACGACGTCGAGCGCGCGCAGGAGGCACCCGGCTGGGTGGCCGAACTCAACGGTGATCACGTTCCGGAGACGGAGGAGTACGGGATTTCGAGCGTGGTCTTCCGTGCCGGGCGGGCGTTCGATCCGGAACGGCTGTGGGACTTCGTCGGCAGGCTCGATTCCGGGGAGTTCGGAACGGTCCTGCGGTCGAAGGGGTTCTTCTCGCTGACGTCGCGGCCGGGGGTGACCGGGTTGTGGTCGCAGGCCGGGTCGGTCGCCCGGTTCGAGCCACAGGGTGTCGAAGAGGCGCCGCGGCAGGAACTCGTGTTCATCGGGGTCGGGCTGGAGGAGGACGCCCTGCTGGACTCGCTCCGGTCCTGCCTGGCCGCCGGTTCGGGCGGCGCGGATCCGTTCCCGGAGTGGGAAGCGGTGCACGTCCACTGAGGCAGGAGTCGGCCTGGCGGCGAGCGGACTGGGTGCGAGTGTCCATTCGGGACACTTCTCGGTGAACGAGTGTCCGCTGGGCCGCCGCCTTGGTTTTCTCTCGTGAGGGGTACAGCCGACGAAACCGGACCTCACCCTGTGGAAGTGCGTGAAGGCCTGCGATCGGCCGAAGCCGCTTCAGCGACCAGGTTCAGTAAGGGATCGGATGAGTGCCGCCTGGGCGCGAGTGGCGGTTTCGCGTGCTCGGTGGGACGACACACGTGCCGGGACGGACGACACGCGTGTGCGGCGCGGTCAGGCGATGTGGCGGCGGTGCCCGGACCAGAACGGCGCCCGGAGCGCCCGCTTGTCGACCTTGCCGATCGCCGTCAGCGGCAGCGCGTCGGCGAAATCCACATCGGACGGTACGAAATGCTCTCGTCCGAAAAACTCCCTGGCGTGCGCCCGGACTTCTTCGGCCGTCAGCGCTCCCGGGACGACGGGCACCACCACGGCGTGGACCCGCTCGCCCTCGCCGCCGTCACCGGGCACACCGAAAACGGCCACGGAACGGATCAGCGGATGCCGCGCGAGGGCGTTCTCGACCACGGTCGAGTACACCTTGGTGCCGTGCTCGCCGGTGATGATGACGTCGTTCGCCCGGTCCAGCAGGTAGAGGTACCCCTCGTGGTCGAACCGCCCGAGATCACCGGTCCGCAGCCAGCCGTCCCCGATCGGCGCCGACCCGTGGTAGCCGACCATCATGGCCAGGCCACGCACCAGGACCTCCCCGTCGTCGATCCTGGCTTCCATCCCCGGCACGATCCGGCCCACGGACTCGAGCCGCTCCGGCCGCCCGCCGAGCTCCGCCGCGGAGATGCTCGCGATCATCGGCGCCTCGGTGAGCCCGTATCCCTGCCCGACCACGGGTCCGAACACCTCGAGGGCCTGGGCCAGCCGTCTCGGCGGAAGCGGTGCGGCTCCCAGCGAAAGCTGCCGCACACTGCTGACGTCGGTGGACGTCATGGCCGGATGGTCGAGCACCTCGGCCAGGCGCGCTGGCGTGAGGGACAGCGTGGTGATCCGGTGTTCCGCGATCGCGTCCAGCACCGCGCCCGCGTCGAAGCCCCGCAGCAGCACGACACTCTCCCGCCGCAGGATCGCCCCGAGCACGGTGGCGTTGCCGGTCATGTGCGTCATCGGCGCGATCAGCAGCGTGCGTCCCGGCCCCGCCGGATCCGGCGCGAAGATCTGCGCCATCCCGTCGTAGATCCCGCTGTGCCGGATGAGTTTCGGCGTCCCGGTGGTACCGCCGGTGGGGAAGATGACCGAGACCGACGCCGGCAGTGCCACCGGGTCGGTACCGTCGCGGTCCACCAGTTCGTCGAGTGTGCTCACCCGCGCGTCGCCGGCGGGCCAGTCCGCCGGCTGCTCGGTCACCAGGGTCGTGACCCCGGCGGCCTCGACCGCGGCCAAGCGATCCGGCGAACTCGCCGAGGCGGCGACGAGCAGCACTGTAGAACCCCGTAGCTGTGCGGCGATCTGCAGGAGGACGGTTTCCGGCCGGTTGCCGGCGTCGATGGCGACCACTCCGCGTTCCGGCAGCCCCGCGTACATCCGGCGTACCAGGCCGAGTGCCCGCGCATAGCCGGTCTCCCGGCCATCCTGGAGGAACAGCACCTCGTCGCCCCCCGCACGCAGCGCGTCCAGCACCCGGGTCAGAAACAGGCTCTCCACCGGTCGGACCCTAGTCCGAGGTCAAGACCCCGAGCAGCACCCGCCGCCGGACGAAGCGGCATCCTCGTAGGCGTCATGCCAGTTCCACCACTCGTACGGCGGCGTCTGCGGATGTCCCACCGGCGAGTCCTCCCACTCCTCCTGCCGTCCCAGCGCGGTGATGTCGAGGTAGCTCCACGTGCTCCCCATCGCCTCGTCGCCGCGATCGTTGACGAAGTACGTGCGGAACACCTGGTCGCCTTCGCGGATGAAGGCGTTGGTGCCGTGCCATTCGCCGACCCCGAAGTCGACGTCGAAGTCGCCGGTGATCGTGTACCACGGCATCGTCCAGCCCATCCGCGCCTTCAGCCGCGCGATGTCCGGTTGCGTGCCCCGCGAGGCGAAGGCCAAGGTGGTGTCGCGGGCGTTCAGGTGCGCGACGTGCGCGACCTGGTCGGCCACCAGTGAGCAGCCTTTGCAGGCGTGCTCGGGAAAACCCTCGACACCGGGATCGAAGAAGGCCCGGTAGACGATCAGCTGGCGGCGTCCTTCGAACAGGTCGAGCAGGTCCACCGTGCCGGATGGACCGTCGAACTCGTACGGTTTCCCGATCGCGACCCACGGCATGCGCCGCCGTTCGGCCGCGAGTGCGTCACGGGCGTGGGTCAGTTCCTTTTCCTTCACCAGCAGGCGAAGCCGCGCCTCTTCCCATTCCGCCGGCGAGACGATGTTCATCCGGCCAGCTCCGCGGGCAGGACACTTCGCCGGTTCGGCTGTCCTTCGCCGGTCGTGATCAGTTCCCGCAGGCTGGTGCCGACGGAGAAGGTCCATGCCTTGCGGCAGACGTCGAAGCATTCGTACTCCGGGACCAGCCCGTGGTGGGTGAAGCGTGCTTCGGTCTTGCCGTCCTTCTCGGCGATCTCGAACGTGATCGTGGTGCCGAGCCACTCCGTCTCGTCGCGGGTGAAGCCGAAGTGGTTCTCGAGGACCAGCCAGGAGACCTTGCGGCCCGGCACGGACTCCGTGATCCGCATCCGGCAGTGGTGGAGCTCCTCGTAGTGGTACTCGAACTCGTCGCCGGCGTACACGACCTCCTCCGACCACCACCCGCGGACGTCGGTGAAGGCGTCGAA
This sequence comes from Amycolatopsis sp. QT-25, assembly GCF_029369745.1. NCBI lineage: Bacteria > Bacillati > Actinomycetota > Actinomycetes > Pseudonocardiales > Pseudonocardiaceae > Amycolatopsis > Amycolatopsis sp. QT-25. Next base: position 3,693,816 of record NZ_CP120210.1, on the reverse strand, counting down.
GACCTGTTGTGGTGTCCGGTCCACGGTGAAACCGATCGTGAAACTCATGATGTTCCCTCCAGATGGTCTTTGAGTGCCGCGAGCGGCCCGTCCCAGTCGCGGGCGAGCGCGGCGAGGAACTGCTGGGCGACCTGCATCGGCGCCGAGTGCAGCCGATAGCGGACGCGACGCCGCTCCCCCTGCTCCGGGATCACCAGCCCGGCGTCGGTGAGCAGTGCGAGGTGCTTGGCGATGGCCTGCCGCGTGATCGGCAGCCGGTCGGCCAGATCGGTCGCCGTGGCCGGGCCGTCCGCGGCGAGGACGGCGAGAACGCTCCGCCTGCTCGGGTCGGCCAGTGCGACGAAGACCTGTTCGGCGATCGCTTCGGTGTCAGGCGGCATCGAGGTATTCGATCAGTTCACCCAGTTCGGCCGCCCACCCCTTCGTGTTCCCGTCGACCGCGACCCGGTGCGCCTCGTCCGGCAGCTGGGAGAAGCCGGACTCGACGACGGTGAGCCGGGTGCCCGCGCCGGCCGGTTCGAGGGTGAACTCGACGTAGGTGCGGCGAGGGTCGTCGTCGGGGAGACCGTAGATGTTCCAGGTGAAGCCGAAGATCTTCGGCTCTTCGACACGCTCGACGCGCATCTGTGCTTTGTGCCCTTCGTCCCAGTTCATCTCGGCCTCACCACCGGGCCGCAGATCGATGCTCGCCTGGTTCCCGAACCAGGTGCCCAGGCCCTCGGCCGTGGTCAGCGCGGCCCAGACCTTCGCGGGCGGATGGGCGATCTCGACAGTGCGTTCGATCCGGTCGGGGAATCCCACGACGGCCTCCTCAAGTAGCAATCATTCGGTTGCTATATCTTTGTATAGCAACCGAATGATTGCGTCAAGGGCGGATCAGGAAGCCGTGTACAGCGCGCCGAGGAACTCCAGCAACAGCCGCTCGCGCAACGGACCGGACGCGGTGGCCAGCAAGGTGTTGATCTCCGCCATCCGGGTGGGCAGGCCCGTTGCACCGCCGAGACCCGCGGCCGCCAGCAGCCCGGCGAACTGTTCCGGCGTCAACGTCGCCGGGTCCAGCGCGGCGACGAACTCGGCCACGCGCGGGTCGACGACGACCGGCCCGGCCTCCCGGGCAGCCACGACCGAAGCGGCGAGATCGGTCAGGAAGTCCTTCTCGCTCCCCCGGTTCGCGGCCGTAACGGTCAGGTGCAGATTCGCGGGCGAGCATTCGTGGGCGAACTGCGGCTGGACGTACCAGCCCCGCTCCCGCATCTCGTCCGCGACGGTGAACAGGTCGAAGCCGGCACCGTCCGTCACGGTGAACGAAAGCAGGGTCGAGACCGGATCGCCGAGGACGCGCAAGCCGTCGAGCGCCTCGATCCCGGCACGGATTTCCACGGCCGCGTCGCGTGCCGCCGAGGCCAGCTTCGCGTAACCCTCGTCGCCGACATGGCGCACGACCGCCCACGCCGCGGCGAGCGGGCCACCGGACCGTGTGCTCTGCAGCGTGGTGTTCAGCATCGTGTAGCCGGGCCAGTCGGCGCTGGCGAAGTACTGCGGACGGCGAAGGCCGGCGTTGGCGTGCAAGAGAACCGACACGCCTTTCGGACAGTAGGCGTACTTGTGCAGGTCCACCGAGACACTGGTGACGCCGGGAACGCCGAAGCCGAACGGGCCGGATCCCAGGTACGGCAGCACCCAGCCGCCGATGCAGGCGTCGACATGGAAGCGGACACCGTCGAGCAGCGCGGCGATCTCCGGGATCGGGTCCAGCACGCCGTGGGCGTACGACGGAGCGCTCGCGACGACGAGGACCGTGTTGTCGTCGACGGCGGCGGCCATCGCCTCGGGAACGGCGCGGAAGGTCACCGGATCGACCGGTACCGAAACCACGCGGACACCGAAGAAATGCGCCGCCTTGTGAAACGCGGCATGCGCGGTCGTGGGCAGCACGATGTTCGGCGAAGACACGTCCGGACGCGCGTCGCGGGCGGCCAGGACCGCGAGCATGCACGACTCGGTGCCACCTGAGGTCACCGAGCCCGCCGTCTCCGCCGTGCCGCCCAGCAGGCGCGCGGCGGTGCCGACGAGGTCGTTCTCCATCCGCAGCAGGCTGGGAAAAGCGGTCGGATCCAGGCCGTTGGCCGACGAGGCCAGCGCGTGCGCCGCCGCGCCGAGTCGGTCCACTTCGGACAGACCGCTGTCGTAGACGTACGCGAGCGTCCGGCCCCCGTGCGTGGGCAGGTCGCCCGCGCGCAGTTCCCGCAGCTCCTTCAGCACGTCCTCGGCAGTCACGACCGGCGCTCCAGCACCGACCTGCGCAGCAGCGGGATGCCCAGCACGATCAGCACGGCCGGGAGGATCGACGCGCCGAGCAGGATCGCCGTGAGCGCGCTGTCCGGCTGCGCGGTCTTGGCGTCGAGGCCGGACTGGTACCCACCGAACTGCAGCACGACCCCCCACAGGCCCGGTCCGAGCGCGAGCCCCAGCGTCTCCGAGGCCGTCCAGACGCCGGCCGCGACCCCGGCCCTGGTCTCGCCGGTCCGTCCCTCCTCATCACTGATCAGATCCGGCAGGATCGCCAGCGGGAACACCGAAATCCCCGCGTAGCCGACACCGCAGAAGGCGACGAACACCATCGTGACGGCGAACGGGAACACCTCGGCGCCGAGGAGCCCGAGCAGGCCGACGCCGAACGCGGCGGTGGCAATCCGGAACCCGGCCAGCTTCCCGACGCTCGCCCCGAGTCGCGGCCACAGCGGCATGGTGAGCAGTGCCGGGCCGACGAACCCGACGAACAGCACCGTCGAATAACCCGAACTGCCGAGGATCCGCTCCGCGAAGTACGGGATCGCGGCCAGCACCGTGCCGATGCCGAGCGCTTGGATGAAGTACACCCCGAGCAGCCAGCGGAACGGCCGCCATCCCGCGAGCGTCCGGAGCAGTGCACGCGGGCTCACCGTGTTCGGCCGCAGCGCGCCGACGGGGGCGTCTTTCAGGCCGAAGTACACGCCGAGCGTCGCGAGCAAAATGACCACGGCGATGAACAGGCCCATGAAGCGGTATCCGGCGACACCGCCGATGAGCTCGGTGATCGCGGGTGCGCCCCCGCCGGAGACCAGGATGGCGACCGCGAGGAAGCCGATCCGGACGCTGGTCAGCTTCGTGCGCTCTTCGGCCGAGTCCGTCAGCTCGGCGGGCAGGGCGTTGAACGGCACCTGGAAGAACGCGTACGCGGTGGCGCACAACAGGAACACGACGATCACGTAGATCGCGTCGGGTACCGGGCCCCCGAGTCCCGGGTGCGCGAACAGGGCCGCGAACAGAATCGAGACGCCGATGCCGCCGTAGAGCAGGAACCGGCGACGGCTGCCCGTGCGGACCATGTCCGCGTCCGACAACCGCCCCGCGATCGGGTTGAAGAGCACGTCCCACGCTTTGGGAACGAACACGATCAGACCGGCCACCCCCGCCGCGACGCCCATCGTGTCGGTGAGGTACTTGAGGAGGAGCAGGCCGGGAACGGTGCCGAAAGCGCCGGTGACGAACGAGCCGAGCGAGTAGCGGTACCTCGTCCGTGCTGGCAGCGATGCCATGATCCTCCTCGAGGCGATTCACCCGATGCAGGCCTCAGTATTGGATCTTGGCCACCACCGGGTAGTGGTCGGAGGGAATCGTGCCACCGTCGTAATGCACGAGCCGTACCGGGCCGACAGCGGCGAGTGGACGGCCGCCCGCGCGTACGGCGCCGACGTAGTCCAGCGAGTCACGGTAGGTCGCCGGAACGGATTTCGCCGCGTTCGGGTTCGTGACCGCGTCGAAGGTGTACGAGCCTTCGCCCGTCGTGCGGAGGACGCCGCCCAGGAAGGCTTCACCCTGCTGGACCTGTGTCCGGCCGAGCGAGTCCTTGCGCGCTTGTCCCGCCCGGTACTCGATGTTCAGGTCGCCGGCGACGACGACCGGTTCGGCCGCGGGCGCGTACTTCGTGACCAGGTCCCGGATCTCGCCGAGCTGCGCCATCCGGACGTCGTGCGCCTTCGGCAGCGTCTCCGGCCCCTCGTCGGCCTGCAGGTGGGTGCCGGCGACCCAGAGCGGCTTGCCGGCGACCACCAGCCGGGCGAGCGCGGCACCCTTGTTGGACAGGTGGTCCGCGGTGCCGGAGTGGGAATGGCGGAAGACCAGCTGGTGCTGGTGGGTCACCGGTGCCTTGCTCAGCACGGTGACCCCGCCGTTGACCACGACGGGGGAATTCGAGCAGTTCCCGTTCACCGTGGTCCAGCCCGGCGAGGTGCCACAGTACTGGCCGACGAGCGGGGTCTGATGCGGCCAGACATCCTTCAGCCGGTTCCGCATTTCCTCCGCCTGGGCGCTGAAAGCCTCGTCCAGGACGACGACGTCGGCGTCGTTCGCGCGGATGACGTCCTCGGCCGCACGAGCCCTGGCCTGTCTGTCCGCCGTGTTCGGACCGGCGATCCAGGGCAGTTGCCAGATGTTGAACGCCATGACCTTCACCGAGACCGCGGCCTGGGCGGGCACGGCGGTTCCGGCGAACATCACGGCGGCGATGGCGAGTACGGCGAGCTTCCGCACGAAGGATCCTTCCCGGGTCAGGAGACGACGAACGTCCGCGAGATTCCGCTGAACGCGGAGATCGCCCCGTTCCAGCCGTTTTTCCAATCGCCGAAGTGGACCACGCGATATTTGCCGATCGGGGCGTTCGCGGGGATCTTCCAGTGGACGACGGCTTTCGATTCGGCGACGAAGGTACGCGCCCAGTGGTACTTCGTGTCCCAGTCGCCGTCGTCGGCGTACCTGGTCCACTTGCCCTCGACCAGCCGCTGGATCTCCAGGAACGTGCCACCGCGCCGCAGGTCGTTCTTCGGATGCCCGGTGACGAACTCGACCGCGACCTGTTCACCGCGCGCGTAGGTGCTCTTCGCGTCGGCCAGGACGTCTCCGAAGCCCTTGAACGCGGGCGCGCTGTCGAACACGACCCCGGGCTGGAAGTTGATCAGCTTGCCGCGCAGATCTCGCGGCACCGGCCCGTGCGGAACCGTCGTCCCCGCCTTCATCGCGGCCGCGAGCCTGGCGAATTCCTGCTGATAGGCGGGAAGCGTGTAGCGGCCGTACAGGGTGGACGCGCCCTCGTACTGCTGCGAGTCGTACTCCTCGGGTGTGGTGACGTACTGGCTGTACGCGTTCGCGTACCCCTGGACGAGCACGTTCTCCAGCGGGACACCGAGTTCGGCGGCGACGGTCCGGCGCAGGCGCAGCCCCGCGACGATGGTCGGCTCGGCGGGCACGGCCACGAGGTGCAGTTGCCCGATCCGGACGAGCTGCAGCGGCAGGACCTCCGGCGTCCACGGATACGGCTTCATCGCGCCGAACGGCACCGCGATCACCTTCGGCGCGTGCGCGTCGGCGAGCGCCTGCGGGATCGGCGCGTCGATGCCGCCGAGCCAGTCGACGAACGGGTTCTTCACGCCTTCCGGGAGCGGGAGGCCGGGGCCGTCCTCGCGGCTCCCCGCCAGCATCGACACGCCGATCGCGGCCGTGCACGTGCGCTGCGGCCGCCCGTTCGGCGTGTACTTCGCGTCGACGGCGACGTCGGACATGTCCACGTAGCACATCCGGTGGTCGACTCCCCCCGTCACGGCTTCGGGGGCCGCGTCGAAAGCGCTCTTGGCCGCGCGGAACTGGAGGTCGCCGATGGTGCGGGTGTTCTCGAACTCGGTTTCGGATGTGCCGGGTCCGAGGTTCAGGTTCGGGCTCATGTCGCCGGTGTTGGTCTGCGGGAACGCGGCGACGAACCGCGGGTTCCCGTCGAGATAACGCACGCCGGCGTGGTCGTGCTCCCATGCGTAGGCGGCGTAACCCTTGTTGTCGCCGCTGATCAGCCGGTTGCCGTTGCTCATCGACGTACCGTGCGTGGCGAACCAGCCGATCGCGCCGACGTCGACACCGTTCTGGCTGAACCGCAGCACCGTGACGGCCGGGTCGATCGCCTGCGGGAAGTGGTCTTTGTCCGCCTTCGGGTTCAGGTCGAAGGCTTCGCGGGAGCGGTTGACGCTCGCCTTGGTCAGTTCGGCGCGACCGAGCCGGATCGACCCGGGAGCGAGGTTCGCGTGCGCCCGGCCGATCGCTTCGAAGATCCCGTCGACGTGCGCGTCGTACACCTGCTGCTGGAAGCCGAGGATCGCCAGATCGTAAGCGGCGTAATGGGAATCCCCGCCACACGCCGAATGGGTGTGCGTGGCGTTGAGGAGCACGTTCTGCGCGGTGTACAGGTCGCCGTACGCGGCCTGGAGCTTGCGCAGCACGCCCTGGTGGACGGACTGGAACAGCGCGCCGAGGTCGGCGGTGACGAAGGCGATCCGCTTGGCGCCGTCGTCGATTACGAAAGCCCGCGCGCGGGTGCGGAGGTGGATGCCGGCGGTCTGCTGCTGCGGCATCGAGTAGCCCATCATGCCGTTCTCGGCCGCCGGACCGGTGACGTCGGCGAGACCGACGCCGACGCGGAAACCCTGCTGTGGTGCGGCTGCGGCGCTTCGGGCGCCGAGCACGCCCGCCGCGAGCGGCACCGCCGCCGCGCCCGCCAGAACCCGCCTCCGGCTCACCGTCATGAGTCGCACCTCCCGCGACGAACATGAACCGACTTCATGTTCGTGGCGGGGACGCTACGTGATGGGCCTCACTGTCGCAACCCGCCAAAGGCCGGGCCACTTCGTGCGCGATTCGGCGCAGGGTTCCTTCTTGAGGCAGGCAGGGCGCGGGTACCGCGTAGCTTTCAGCCGCGATTACGACAGGGACTCCGCGACCTTCGTGAGCGTGGCGGCATCGCCTCGCAGAAGCAGCGTCGTCATCACGGTCTCCTCCCACGCGGCGACCTCGTCGCGAATTTTCTCCGCCGTCCCGATCAGCGAGATGTCCTCCACGAGCGACGTCGGGATCGCGGCGATCGCCTCGTCTTCGCGCCCGGCCAGGTACAGCTCCTGGACCCGGTCCGCGACGTCCTCGTACCCCATCCGGGCGAAGACGTCGTGGTGGAAGTTGACCGATTTCGCGCCCATGCCACCGACCAAGCTTCATCGAGAATCCCTGGTAGGTGGTGATCGACGTATTGCCGTTGAGGCGAGGTGGTCGCTCCCTGACCGCGACGGGCACCGGTCTTGAATTCCGTGAAGGCCTCCTTGAGGGACCAAGAGTCCCTCAAGAAGGCCTTCACGGACCACCCCTCGGCTCCCGTCAGACGTTCGGTGAGTAGTGCTCGGGTTTGCCCCGCTCCGAAAGCGGCGGAAGGTTCCTCGCGGGGGTCTCGACCACCGGCGCGTCCGGGGCCGGTTCGCCACGCTCCCGGCGCCAGACCGCCCTGGCACGCGGGTGGTAGCGGCGATCGCGCGGGACCAGTGTGAACACGCGTTGATCAGCTTTCCCACGCGGCGATGGCGTCGCTCGTCGCGTTCGGTCCAGGGGTGGCCGAGCCGCTCGCGGATCGTCGGGTCGCACAGGCCGATCGTCAGCCAGACGAAATTCCGCGCCACCTGCCCGCGGACGAGATTCCAAGCGAAACCCGGCAGCCAGGGCAGGAAATGCGGTTTGGCGAGGGCCTGGATCTCGAGGACGTGGCGGGGCGCCTTGTTGTCCTCCAGGACGTCCTCGCACATGCGTTTCCAGTAGAGCTGGAAGTCCTCCCACGATTCCGGCACCGGGCGCATGCTCATGCCGTACATCTCGTACCACTGGACGTGCTCGTCGAACAGCTTCCGCTTCCCGGCCTCGCCGATCCCGCCGCAGAAGTTGTCGGCGATGCGGATGGCGCTCACGAAGAACGTCGAATGCGCCCAATAGAACGTGTCCGGGTCGAGCGCGTGATAGCGCCGCCCGTGTTCGTCGACGCCCTTGATCCGATCGTGGTAGCCGTGCTCCTCCAGCGCGGTCTGCCGGGCGCGCGGGCCGTCGTAGACCACTCCCCCGATCGGGTACAGCGAGCGGAACAGCCGCTGCCAGCGCTCCTCGAAGAACCGCGAATGCTCCGCCACACCCGCGCCCAGGCCGGGGTGCATGTTCTGCATGGATCCGGCCCAGAGCGCGATGAGCACCCCGCGCCAGTCGCCGAAGTTACTTCCAGGTCAGCGAATCCGGTCCGAGTGGCCGCGGTGGTGTCATCCCCGGTCTTCTGACTGAGCTGGTTAAATCGACGACAACTGTTGTCAGGTCAGAATTTGACAACGGTCGTAGTCAACAAGAGGAGCCGATCATGGCCGGCCGGAGCTGGGCAGGCACGACCCTGGACGACCGCAGGGCCGCGCGACGGGGACAACTCGTCGACGCGGGCCTCGACCTGCTCGGTACCCAAGGCAGTGCCGGGATGAGCGTCCGCGCGGTGTGCCGTCACGCCAAGCTGACGGAGCGGTACTTCTACGAGAGTTTCACCGACCGCGAGGAACTGGTCGTCGCGGTCTACGAGCACATCGGCGAGCAGGCGCGGCAAGCGCTCGTCGACGCCGTCAGCGACACGGCCGAACCCGCCGAACGGGCGAAGGCCGCCGTCCGCGCCTTCGTCGAATTGATGCTCGACGATCCGCGCAAAGGCCGCGTGCTCCTGCTCGCGCCGATCACCGATCCCGCGCTGACCACCCGCGGGATCGCACTCCTCCCCTCCTTCGCCGAGCTGGTCAGCGGGCAGCTGTCCCACGGTGACGCGGCCGAGCGGCGGATGACGTCGATCGGGCTGGTCGGCGCGCTGAGCAACGTGTTCATCGCCTACCTCGACGGCTCGCTCAAGGTCAGCCGCGAGCGCCTGATCGACCACTGCGTCCGCCTCGTCCTCGGGGCCGACCGTCGACCCTGACCGCGTTCGGCGGCCAACCGCAGGGCGATGTCGATGATCATGTCCTCCTGGCCGCCCACGTATTTCGCGGCACCGACGCGATAAAGGATTTCGTGCGCCGGAACGTCGTAGCGCTCGGCGGCGCGCAGCAGGAAACTCGAATACACCCCGGCGAATCCCTGCACGATCGACGAGCGGTCCATCACCGGAGCCGCGTGATGTAAGGCTTCACGACGTTTTCGGCCGGGTCCATCAGCACGTCCTTGTCGACGCCGGTGCGGATTCCGAGCCGCTCGAACGTCGCCGCGAGGACCTCGGTCGGCGAGTTGCCCGCGCCCGCGCCGAGCGCCACGAGCGAACCGTCGATCCGCCGCGCACCCGCCCGGTAGGCGACGGCGAAGTTCGCGACGCCGAAGCTCAGATTCTGGTGTCCGTGGTAGCCGACCTGGGCCTGGTCCCCGAATTCCGCCACCAGCGCGGTGACGCGTTCACCCGCGTCCTCCAGGAGCTTCGCGAGCAGGTCGGTGCCGATGTTCCCGGGACCGACGATCGCGGCCACCGCTTTCCGTTGCCCCATGCCAGGTGACGCTCCCCGAGCGGAGGGGGCACACTCGACCCATGCGTGCCGCTGAGCGGAACGACGACCCGGAACGAACCGGAGCGGACGGCCTCGGCGCCGCCCGGATCTCCGCGCTGCTTTCGGCCTTCCGTCCCGGCGACGAGGCGCTCGGCGTTTCCGAGCCGACGCGGCGGACCGGACCGGCGAAGTCGACCGTCCACCGGCTCACCGGGCGGCTGGTCGCGACCGGGCTGCTCGAACGCGAGGACGCCACCCTGCGGCTCGGGCTGGAACTGTTCGAAATCGGCCAGCTCGCGGTGCGGCGCCGTGGACCGGTCGAGGCGGCGCGGCCGTATCTCGCCGATCTCCGCGAGGCGACCAGGAACACCGTGCACCTGGCGGTCCTGGAGGGCACCGAGGTCGTCTACCTCGACATCCTGCGGGGACCCGACGCGCCATCGCTGCCGTCCCGGATCGGCGGCCGGTTTCCCGCGCACGCCACCGGCGTCGGCAAGGCGATCCTCGCGTTTTCCCCGGAATCCGTGGTGACACAAGTGATCGACGCCGGGTTGCCGCGGATCAGCGTGCGGACGATCACCGCCGCCGGCCTGCTGCGCCGTCAGCTCGCCAAGATCCACGGCGAAGGAATCGCGTTCAAACGCGAGGAATCCGGCGTCGGGTCGTCTGTGCGGCGAGCCCACTGCTCGACGCGCAAGGGGTGCGGCGTTGTCGATCTCCGGCTGGGCGAATCGCATGCACACCAACCGGGTCGCGCCCGCGGTACGGACCGCCGCTTTGGCGTTGTCCCGCACGCTCTGACGGCTACGCGACGAGCCCTCGCCGGAGCAGTTCCGGCCGCACGCCTTCTCCGAACCAGTACGCCTCTTCCAGGTGCGGGTACCCGGAGAGGACGAACTCCTCGATGCCGTGCGCGTGGTACTCCTCGATGAGGTCGGCGACCTCCCCGTGACTGCCGACGAGGGCGGTGCCCGCGCCGCCGCGCACCAGGCCGATCCCGGCCCACAGGTTCGGGTGGATCTCCAGACCGCGGACACCGCCGTCGGTCTTCCCGCCGTGCAGCGCGGCCATCCGCTGCTGGCCCACGGATTCGCTGGCGGACAACTGTTCCTGCGTGTGGGCGATCCGCTCGGGATCGATCGCCTCCAGCAGCTTTCCCGCCTCCGCCCAGGCTTCCGCCGACGTGTCACGGGAAAGGGTGTGCAGCCGGATGCCGAACCGGAGTTTCCGTCCTTGCTCGTCGGCGAGTTCGCGGACCTTGGCGATCTTTTCCGCGACCTGCGCGGGCGGCTCGCCCCAGGTCAGGTAGACGTCGGCGTGTCTCGCCGCGACCGGGAGCGCGGCCGCGGACGAGCCACCGAAGTAGATCGGCGGTACCGGATCGGGCACCGCTCGCGTGGTCGCGCCCTCGACTTCGAGATGCTCGCCCGCGTAGTCGAACGGCTTGCCGCTCCACACACCGCGCACGATTTCGAGGAACTCGCCGGTGCGCGCGTAACGCTGGTCGTGGCCGTGCCAGTCACCGAAACGGCGCTGCTCGACCGCGTCGCCGCCGGTGACGACGTTGAGCAGCACGCGTCCTCGCGAGATTCGCTGGAACGTTCCGGCCATCTGCGCGGCCAGCGTCGGCGACACCGTTCCCGGCCGGAACGCGACGAGGAACTTGAGGGTGCTCGTCTCGCGGATGAGCGCGGCCGTCGTCAGCCACGCGTCCTCGCACCAGGTCCCGGTCGGCGTCAGCACGCCCTCGAAGCCGTTGGCCTCGGCGGCGCGGGCGACCTGCGCGAGGTAGTCGAGGCTCGGCTCGCGGGCGGCGGACGCCCCGGCGGCGCGGCTGGCGTGGAAATGCTCCACGATCGTCCGGCCGTCACCGGTGGTGGGCAGGAACCAATGCAGCTTGAGCGTCACGGTTCCGAGCTTCGGCTCCCGGAGCCGGACTGGTCAACCAGCGAGCCCCGCGTCCCGCGATCCGGACGCCTTCTCCCGCAATTGGTCACCTGATTGCGGAAACGGGACGCGGTCAGCCGCCGAACATCGACCGCCATTCCTCCAGCGATTTCGGCCGGTACACGAAGTTCGTGTCCTTCACCCGCGAAAGGTTCGCCGACGGCTCGGCGGAGTACTGGTGACCCGGGTAGACGACCGGATCCCCGTCCAGCCCGGCGAGCCAGTGCAGGCTCCGGAAGATCGCGTCCGCGTCACCGCCGGGGAAATCGGTCCGGCCGCAGCCTTCGAGGAACAGCGTGTCCCCGGAGACGAGCCGCCCGTCGACCAGGAAGCACTGGCTGCCGGGCGTGTGTCCCGGCGTGTGCAGCAGCCGGATCGGCACCGCGCCGACCTCCAGCACCTCGTCGTGTTCGTGCGAGCGCAGGTCGGTCCCCGAGACACCGGTGATCCGGCGGACCCATTCGGCTTCGGCGGTGTTGACGTGGATCGGTACCTGGACGCGCTCCAGCAACTCCGCGATCCCCGGCAGCGAAAATCCCATCATCTCGCCGCCGACGTGGTCGGGGTGGTGGTGTGTCGCGAGGACTCCGGTCAGCCGCATGCCGTCGGCTTCCAGCAGATCGAGCAGATCACCGACCGCGTACGCCGGGTCGACGACGACGGCCTCGTTCGTCTCCCGGTCGCCGATCAGATAGGCGAAGTTGACCATCTGCGTCGCGACCGGATCCCCCACCGCGAAGTCACGGCCCGCGAGCAATTGCCGGAAGTACAGCCTGTCAGCCATGTGCACACCTTACGGCGCTACTCCCCCGTGGTCCCGTCGGCCAGCTCTCGCAAGATGTCCAGGTGCCCGACGTGCCGCGCCGTTTCCTGAACGACGTGCGCGAGCACCCACCGGACGGTGAACTTCCCCGACCGGCGCGCGCGGTCGTCCGGCGAGATCCCGGCCAGCGACGACTCCGAGAGCATCCACTCCGCGCGGTACGCCTCGACGACCGAACGCGGGTCGTCGTCCTCGGTCAGGTCCCAGCTCGGATCCGGTGAGCCGTCCCACAGCGAAGGCAGCTCGGCACCGCCCGCTTCGATGGAGAGCCACCAGCGCTCCACGGCGGTCAAATGCTTGACCAGTCCCAGCGCGCTCATCCGCTGGGACGCCGGCAGCGGCGTCGCGGCCGCCTGCTCCCTGGTCAGCCCGGCGACCTTGTTCACCGCGGTGGCGCGGAGAAAGCGCAGGAAGTCCCACTGGATCCCGGCTTCGTCCTCGGCGACCCCGTCCGGCCAGGCTCGCGCCACCGGCTCGGCGGCACTCGAACTCGTGTTCGACATATGGCCACTGTACACAGCGGAACGGGTCTAGGCTGATGATCCATGTGGTGGGGATTGGTTTGCGCGTTCTTCGCGGCCTGTGCGTACGGCGTCGCTTCGGTGCTGCAGGCGATCGCCGCGAAAGCGACCTCGGGCACCGAGGACCGCGTCGATCCCCGGCTGCTCGTGCGGGTGTTGCGGCAGTGGAAGTTCGTCGCGGGGCTGGCGCTGGACGTGCTCGGGTTCGTCGCCCAGCTCGCCGCTCTGCGCGTGCTGCCGCTGTTCGTGGTCCAAGCGGCGCTGGCGGGAAGCCTCGCCGTGACCGCGGTCGCGGCGAGGACACTCGGCGTCCGGTTGGGACGTCGCGAGTGGACGGCGGTCGCCGTCGTCTGCGCCGGGCTCGCGTTGCTCGGCATGTCGGCGGAGAGCGAGGGCTCGTCGGCGACCGGGCCGGGTTTCCGGCTCGTGCTGATCGGCGCGGTGGTCGTACTCGGCACGGCGGGAATGTTCGCCGGCCGCGCGCCGCGGCGGATCCGGACGCCGGCGCTGGGTCTGATCGCGGGCCTGTGCTTCGGTGTGGTCGCCCTTTCCGGCCGAGTGCTCACCAGTCTCGCCCCGCCGGATCTGCTGACCGACCCCGCCGTCTACACCCTGGGCGTGGCGGGCGCGCTGGCGATGTTGTTCTACGCCACCGCGTTGCACCGCGGCAGTGTCACCACCTCGACCGCGATGATGGTGATCGGCGAGACCGTCTTCCCTTCGCTCATCGGGGTTGTCGTGCTGGGCGACACCACGCGACCGGGGTTCACGGCCGTGGCGGCGGTCGGGTTCGTGCTCGCGGTGTCGGCGGCGCTGGCGCTGACCCGCTTCGGCGAACCGGCGCCGATCGAGCCGGTCAGCGCGCAACCCGGCCGACCCCGCGCCGGGAAACCAGGAGCCAGGCCAGATACAGGCCGCTGATCGCCCCGGTCACCAGCCCGACGGGCAGGCCGGCGAGGAACTGCTGGGTGATCAGATCGCTCGTCACCAGCAGGAGCATGCCCATCAGCGCCGCCGCGGCGAGCCCCGGGCCCGAAGACCGCGTGAGCCGCTTCGCCAGTTGAGGCGCGGTGAGCGCCAGGAACGCGATCGCGCCGGCGGCGGCCGTGGCGATCGAACACAGCCCCACACTGATCCCGAGGAGCACGAGCCGGCTCCGCTGCACCGGCACGCCGAGCCCCTTGGCCGAGTCGTCCACCCATCTCCAGCAGGGAAAGCCTTCTGCCGTAGACCAAGGCGGGCGGCAGCAGGACGGCGATGGCGATCGCGACCGGGCCGACGTGTTCCCAGCCGCGTCCGTTCAGCCCGCCGACCAGCCAGGCCTGCGCCGCCAGGCCGTCCTGCCAAGCGACCCTGGTGATCAGGTACGAGTCGAAGGCGATGAGCATCGCGTTCACCCCGATGCCGACCAGGATCAGCCGGAACGTGTGCACACCACCTTTCAGCGCGAGCAACGCGATCAAGGCCGCGGTGACGACGCCGCCGACCAGCGCGCCCAACGACACCTGGAGCATGCCGCCGTGCACGACGATGATCGTCAGCAGCGCGCCCGCGGCGGCGCCTTCGGTGAAGCCGGGGAAATCCGGGCTGCCCAGGGGGTTTCCGGACAGGCTTTGCAAGATCGCGCCACTGACCGCGAGCGCGCCGCCGACCAGCAAGGCGGTCAGCAGCCGCGGCAGCCGCAGGGTGGTCACGATGAATTCGGTGCTCCGGTCCCCGAAGCCGAACAACGTCCGGATGACCTCGCCGACGGACAACGGGGAGTCGCCGGTGGTCATGCTGACCGCGCCGACGAGGAAGACGGCGACGGCGAGCAGGGTCACGACGATCGCGCCCAGCACGCGGGTGCGGCCGACGTGGGCGCCGAGCGCCTTGCCGGTCTGGTCGCCGAGCGCGAGGATGTCGAGCGGCCGGGCGAGCAGCAGCGCGATCACCGCGCCCACCGCCACGAACGGCGAGACTTGCCAGAACACGTCCCCTCTGCGGCCGCTGAGCGAACCGACGTTCCAGAAGCGGAACTGGTCGAACGTCTCGGGCAGCAGCAGCAGGATCCCGACGATGTAGGCCTGGAGCACCGCCATCACGGCCGAACCGGCGAGCACGAGCCGGTCCGGGGTGGCGCTGCGGCCCGCCGAGCCGAGGACGTACACCACGACCGACGCGATCGCCGCCCCGGCGAAGGCGAACCAGATGTAGCCGAGCACACCGGTGACCTCGACGAACTAAACCGTCGACCGGCGAGAACGGGGCCGCGAGCTTCTTCGCTCGCGGCCCCGTTCCGTGCTCGGCTCGGGAACGGCGGGTGTCGCGTTGGTGACGACGCCCACCGATCCGCGAAGGCCTCCTTGCCACTCCGCAGGACCCGACTGATCCGGTGGCGCGCGAACCCTCCCGTGCGGGGACGGTCAGTGCGGGAATCCCCAGGAGTCGTGCAGCGGAACGGTGATCTGCTTCAGCCAGGTCTTCGTGGTGAAGTCCCGGGCCTTGATGACCACCGAGCCCGGTGAGACCTCGACCTGCAGCCCCTGGTTGAACGCGCCGCCGAGGGACACTTCACCGCCCTTGCCGTCATCCGTCCAGCCGGTCTGCACGGCGGCGGTGTTGACGACGGTGAACCCTTCGAGATTGCCGGTGCCCGGCACCACGCGGCGGACGACCCAGTCCGAAAGGTTCAGATCCCAGTGCGTGTGCCCGGAGAAGAGGAACACGTCCCGGTGACGGCCGAGGATCGAAAGCAGCCTGTCGGGCTGGAGGTAGTCGGACCGGTAGAGCTTGTTGTGCGTCCCGGAAACGGTGTTGGGCAGCGGATGATGGGTCAGCACCATCACCGGGCTGCGCCGGTTCGACCAGTACCGGAGGCGCTGTTCTAGCCAGGTGAACTGCCGGTCGCTCATCCAGACCTCGTCCCACAGTTTGGGGTCGTGGTACTTCGCGTACCGCTCGGTTCCGAGGCAGAGCACCGGAACACCGCCGAACGACGTCTCGGAGTAGACGGTGTTGCGGCCCGCGAACCGGTAGAAGCTGCGGAAAAGGGAGTCCTCGGTCGTCCCGTTGGGCCAGGTCTCCTGGGCCAGGGTGTCGGGATCCCGCCATTTCGGGACGTAGAACTCGTGGTTGCCGATGGCCCACGCGACCTCACGCGGATGCGGGTGCTTGTCGAAGGTCGAACGAAGCTGGGCGTACTCGAAGTCGTAGCCGCGCGGGGTGAGATCCCCCGCGATACCGAGTCCCGCGCTGCCCGGGTTGATCGCGTGCAGGTCGTCGAGCGCCTTGCCGAAGTCGGCGAGGTCCCCCTGGATGTCGCTGAGGATGTTGAAGCGGACGACCGGCCAGTGCGGTCCCCACTTCGCTTGCCCCTGGGGTCGCGCCTCCGCCTGACCAGGCAGCATCGCTGCCCCTGCCGCCGCGCCACCGGCGGCCACCATGAACGCTCTTCGATCCATAACCCGAACGCTACTCACGTTTTATGGACGAAGTCCGTCGCGATTCTGAACAGCACAAGTCCGTGAAGGCCCCCTTGAGGGACGAACACGCGTGAACCGGCCAGGGGCCTTCACGGACCGAAGCGGGTCAGGACTCCATGACCTCGACGAGCGACGTGGGACGCAGGTCGGTCCAGTTGTGCTCGACGTACTCGAGGCACTCCGAGCGCGAGGCCGGGCCGAACTTCGTGGTCCAGCCCGCCGGGACCTCGACGAACTCGGGCCACAGGCTGTGCTGACCCTCGTCGTTGGCCAGCACCAGGTACGTACCGTCGGGGTTCTCGAACGGGTTCGTCATTCCTTGTTCCTCTTCTGTACGGCCGGTGAATCGGCCCGGCGGGCGGGCTCTTCGGTCAGCACGGCCTCCTGCCAGGCGTGCCACGTCGTCAGCGGGTCAGGCGGGTCCGGTCCCGCTGACCGCGTAGTCGGGCCGGGACACGCCGGCACCCCGCCTGTCCACAATGGACTGAAGAATCTCCCCGACCCGGACCGCGGTGTTGGACAGCAGCGACGACGTGATGCCGTGCGTGTGCTCCGTGCCGCCTTGCAGGTAGATCCCGCCGTCCAGCGGCGGTTCGGTGACGATCCGGTAGTCGCGTTCGACGCGGAGCCTGCCCCCGGCGTCGCGCATGCAGGCGGAGGCGAGCTCACCGAGCAGCGGCGTCGGATCCGCCGGGCTGTACCCGGTGGCGTACACGACGAAATCGGCGTCGATACCGGTCCGCTCGCCGGTCTCCAGCGCCTCGACGGTGACCCGCACTTCGGAACCGGTGTCGATGACCTCGGTGGGACGGGAGACGTTGATCAGCTTCAGCCGTTCGATCCCCTGCACCTTCTCGCGGTAGACACGCCGGTACAGGTCGTCGATGAGTTCGATGTCGACGGCCGAGTAGTTGGTCGCGCCGTGGTAGCGCATCAAGCGCTCCTTGACCGCTTCCGGCGCCTCGTAGAACCGCCCGACCGCCTCGGGATCGAAGATGCGGTTGGCGAACGCGCTGTCGTCGGCCGGGCTGTAGCCGTACCGCGCGAACACCGCGCACACCTCGGCCAGGGGGAAGCGATCGTGCAGCAGTGCGCTGACCTCGGCCGCGCTCTGACCGGCGCCGACGACGACGAACCGGCTCGGTTCCTCGGCGGCCATGCCCTCGAGCCGGTGCAGCAGTTCGCTGTTGTGCCAGATCCGGGTGCCCGGCGTCACCCCCACGGGGAGGTTCGGTCGCAGCCCGGTGCCCATCACCAGATTGCGGGCGCGCAGGTTCACCAGTTCGCCGCCGGTGCGGGCGTGGACGTCGAAGAACACGATCTCGTCGCCGTCGAAGACAGGCGTCACCGAAAGTACTTCGGTGCCATAGGAAACCAGATCGTCGACCCTCTCCGCCGCCCATTCGAAGTAGTCGTGGAACTCGATCCGCAGCGGGAACAGGTTCTTGTGGTTGATGAAATCGACCAGCCGGTCCTTGTCGTGCAGATACGACAGGAAGCTGAACGAACTCGTCGGGTTGCGCATCGTCACCAGATCCTTGAGGAAGGACACCTGCATGGTGGCGTTGTCGATCAACATCCCGCGATGCCAGCCGAAACAGGGCTGCCGCTCGAGGAAGTGGGCGGTGACCGTCTCCGTTCCGGACGCGCCGTTGTGCTCGGTGACGGCGATGGCGAGCGCCAGGTTGGAAGGCCCGAACCCGACCCCGACCACGTCGTAGACCGGAACCCGTTCACCGGCCACTGCTCGTGCCATCTTGAACCCCTAGCGCGGCTCAGCCGCATCTCGGTACTTCGCAACAAAAGACCAGGGAACCCTAACCTAAGTAAGGTGAGGCTCAACTAGTACTTTCAGTGGTGATGTTCATCCCTCGACCAGGAGGAGGCCGGTCCCATGCGGGTCGCCATGTTCGGATACCAGACCTGGGGACACCGCACCTTGCGTGCGTTGATCGACGCGGGGCACGATGTCGCCCTCGTCGTCACCCACCCGAAAAGTGAACACGCCTACGAGAAGATCTGGTCCGATTCGGTCGCGGACCTCGCCGAGGCCAACGGGATCCGCGCGCTGCTGCGCCAGCGTCCGGACGACGCGGAACTGCTCGCGGAGCTGAAGGAAGCCGATCTCGACCTGATCGTCGCCAACAACTGGCGCACCTGGCTGCCGCCCGAGATCTTCCAAATGCCGCGTCACGGCACACTGAACGTCCACGACTCGCTGCTGCCCGCCTACGCCGGCTTCTCGCCGCTGATCTGGGCGCTCATCAACGGCGAGAAGGAAGTGGGCCTGACCGCCCACCTGATGGACGCCGACCTCGACGCGGGCGACATCGTGCTGCAGCGGTCCGTCCCGGTCGGCCCGAAGGACACGACGACCGATCTCTTCCACCGGACGGTCGACCTCATCGCCCCGATCACCACCGAGGCGATCGAGCTCATCGCGAGCGGGGACTACACGCCGGTCGAACAGGACAGGTCGAAGGCCAGCTTCTTCCACAAGCGCGCCCTCGAAGACAGCCTCATCGACTGGTCATGGCCCGCCGAGGAGATCGAGCGGCTGGTGCGCGCGCAGTCCGACCCGTACCCCAACGCCTTCACCTACCACCGCGGCAAGCAACTGCGCGTCGTGCGTTCCTCGGTGTCGGCGGGGAACTACGGCGGAACTCCCGGGCGAATCTTCATCCGTGAAGGTGAAGGTGTCGTCATCGTCGCCGGGCCGGAAGCACGCCGCGGCCGTTCCCACGGTCTCGTGATCGAGCGGGTGCGGACCGAGGACGGCACCGAACTGGCCGCGAACGACTACTTCCGCACTCTGGGCGGCTACCTCACCAGCCGGCCCTGACCTGCCCCTGCACCGTCCCGCGAAAAAAGTCGTCGCGGGACCGATGAGTTCCCGCGAAGGGCGCCGTTACATCGGGTAGGAACACTCGATGGGAGGCGCCATGACCGACACGATCACCGCGGCGAAGGCGGGCGACGAAACCGCCTTCGCCGCGCTCACCGGACGACACCGGCGGGAACTGCACGTCCACTGCTACCGGATGCTCGGCTCCTTCGACGAGGCGGAGGACGTCGTCCAGGAGGCGCTGCTCAACGCGTGGCGCGGGCTGGACACGTTCGACGGCGGCAACTTCCGCGCGTGGCTGTACCGGATCGCCACCAACGCCTGCCTCGACGCGATCCGCAAGAGCGAGCGACGGATGCCGTCGCTGCGCTCGTTCGCCGAAGTCCCGTGGATCCAGCCGTATCCGGACCGGCTGCTGGACGAGATCGCGCCGTCCGAGGCCGAACCGGACGCGCTCGCCGTCGCCAGGGAGACCATCGAACTCGCCTTCCTCGCGGCCCTGCAGTTGCTGCCACCGCAGCAGCGCGCGGTGCTGATCCTGCGCGACGTGCTCGGCTGGCGGGCCGCCGAGACCGCGACCCTGCTCGACCTTTCCGTCCCGGCCGCGAACAGCGCCCTGCAACGCGGCCGCGCCACCCTGCGGGAACGCCTCCCGCAGCGGCGCGGGGAATGGTCCGCCGCCGCGCCCTCCGAAGAGGAACGGGCGCTGGTCCGGCGACTCGTCGAGGCTCACGACAGCGGCGACTTCGGCACGCTGGGCAGTCTGGTCCGCGATGACGTCCGCGTGACCATGCCGCCGGAACCCCACTGCTACATCGGGCTCGAACACCTCGCCCGGCACGGCAGGATCGCCGAGGAGATGGGCGAATGGCGCGCCGTCGCGGTCGACGCGAACCGCATGCCCGCGTTCGCCTCGTACCTGCGGCGTCCCGGCGACACCGTCTTCCGCGCGTTCAAACTCGATCTCGTCCGCGTCGTCGAGGGCAAGGCCGCGGAGTTCACCACGTTCGACAGCCACCTGTTCCCGGCCTTCGGCCTGGACGCCACCCTGGAGGGATGAAGCGATGCCGGAGAAGATGACCGCCGAACAGCGCCGCGTCTTTCTCGCCGAAGGCACCCGCACCGCCGTCTTCGCGACGGTCCGCCCGGACGGCAGGCCGCACGCGGTCCCGGTCTGGTTCGCCCCCGACGGGGACGACATCCTGGTCAATCTGGGCGCCGACACCGTCAAAGGCAGGGCACTCAAAGAGAATCCGCGCGTGTCGGTGGTCGTCGACGACCCCGTCCCGCCCTATTCGTTCGTGAGCGTGGAGGGGGTCGCGGAAATCGTCACCGAGCCCGAGGGGGTTCGTGAGGGTTCGGCGCGGATCGCTCAGCGGTACCTCGGGGAGGCCGGGCCGGAGGCGATCGAGGGCTGGCTGCCCTATGCGACGTCACCGGGGAAGGTGATCGTGCGTGTGCGGCCGGAGAACATCGTGGCGATCGCGAAGGTCGGTGACTGAGGACTTCCAGCCGCTGGTACCGATCGCGTTTTAGCGCCGCTCGGCGCCAGCCGCGACGACAGCGCGGAAACCCATCCCCAGTACATGAAGGCCCCCTTCCTTGCGCCTAAGTACAGGAAGGGGGCCTTCACGTACTTCCAACACTCACGACGCCCACCACCTGCTCGCCCCGGCACTGACGATCAACACCGTCGTCCTGCTGATCTCGGCGTTCAAGACCTACGACCACGTCGAGGTGGTCACCAACGGCGGGCCGGATCGGGCACCACCGCCACCATCGCTTTCGACGTCCTCGACGCGAACCACGTCGGCTACGCGTCCGCGATGGCCGTGGTGATCCTGGTGAGCGCGATCTCTTCGTGCGCTGTACTTCGTGCTCAGAGCTCGGTGACCTTCCCGTCGGCGACTTCCAGCCGCCGCGTCGTCGCCACCGCGTCCAGCATCCGCCGGTCGTGCGTCACCAGCAGCAGCGTCCCCGGGTATTCCGCCAGCGCCGACTCCAGTTGCTCGATCGCGGGCAGGTCGAGGTGGTTGGTCGGCTCGTCGAGCACCAGCAGGTTCACCCCGCGCGCCTGCAACAGCGCCAGCGCCGACCGGGTCCGCTCCCCCGGCGACAGCGTGGCCGCCGACCGCAGGACGTGCGCGGCCTTGAGCCCGAACTTCGCCAGCAGTGTCCGGACGTCGGCGTCGGCGAGTTCCGGTACCGCACGGGCGAACGCCTCGACGAGCGGAAGGTCGCCGAGGAACAGCTTCCGTGCCTGGTCGACCTCGCCGACCACGACACCGGAGCCGAGCGACGCGGCTCCTTCGTCGACCGGGACCCGCCCGAGCAGGGCGGCGAGCAGCATCGACTTCCCGGCGCCGTTGGCCCCGGTGATCGCGACCTTGTCCGCCCAGTCGATCTGCAGGTCCAGCGGTCCGAGGGTGAACTCACCCCGCCGCACCACCGCACCGCGCAAGGTCGCCACGACCGCACCCGCCCGAGGCGCCGCGGCGATCTCCATCCGCAGTTCCCACTCCTTGCGGGGCTCCTCCACGACGTCGAGCCGCTCGATCATGCGGTCGGTCTGGCGGGCCTTCGAAGCCTGCTTTTCCGTCGCCTCGCTCCGGAACTTGCGGCCCACCTTGTCGTTGTCGGTGGCCTTGCGGCGGGCGTTCTTGACACCCTTTTCCATCCACGAACGCTGCATCGCGCCGCGCGCTTCGAGCGAGGCCTTGGTGTTCGCGAACTCCTCGTACTCCTCGCGGGCGTGCCGCCGCGCGACGGCGCGTTCCTCCAGATACGACTCGTAACCACCGCCGTAGGTCCGCACCTGCTGCTGCGCGTAGTCGAGTTCGACGACGCGGTCCACGGTGCGGGCGAGGAACTCCCGGTCGTGGCTGACCAGCACGGTCCCGGCGCGCAGCCCGGTCACGAACCGCTCGAGCCGTTCCAGACCGTCGAGGTCGAGGTCGTTGGTCGGCTCGTCGAGCAGGAAGATGTCGTACCGGCTCAGCAGCAGCGACGCCATCCCCGCCCGGGCCGCCTGCCCGCCGGAGAGCGACATCATCGGCTGGTCGAGGTGGACGGTGAGCCCGACGTCCGCGACGACCTCGCCCGCCCGGTCGTCCAAGTCGGCGCCGCCGAGCGCGAGCCACCGGTCGAGGGCCAGCCCGTAGGCATCGTCCGCGCCGGGTTCACCCGCGGTGAGCGCTTCGGTGGCGGCGTCGAGTTCGGCTTGCGCGGCGGTCACTCCGGTGCGGCGCGAGAGGAACGCGCGGACGGACTCACCCGCGCGGCGTTCCGGCTCCTGCGGGAGATGACCGACGGTGGCTGTCGGCGGGTTCAGCCGGACACTTCCCTCTTCCGGCGGCACGAGACCGCCGAGGGTTTTCAGCAGGGTCGACTTGCCCGCGCCGTTGACGCCGACGAGACCGATCACCTCACCCGGGGAGACGACCAGGTCGAGACCGGAGAACAGAACACGGTCGCCGTGGCCGGCGGCGAGATTTTTGGCAACGAGTGTGGCGCTCATGAGATCGGTAAGTCTACGGGGACCGAATGAACAGCTCGTGGTCCCTCGGAAGAGTGGCAAGTATCCAAGCGATCACGCAACGTGGGTAACCTGGTTGTTCTTCTGGACCCGAACGAACCCCTGAGCATTGAGGTCGGTGACAGCAAATGGCGGATTCCGCCACCCAGGTCCCCGTCGTCCACCAGCAGAAAGGCGGTACTCGCAGGCCCACGTTGAGCAGGCGGCGAGAAGTCAGTCATGCCAGCGCGCGATCCCTGTTGATGACGATCCTCGGCGAGTACGTCCTGCCCCGTGACCGGCCGATCTGGACGTCGACGCTGGTCGAGGCGCTGCGCGTGCTGGACATCGAGGAAAAGTCCGCACGGCAGGCACTGGCCCGCTCCTCCGCCGAGGGCTGGGTCGTCTCCGAACGCGTCGGACGAAGAGTGCGCTGGTCGCTCACCCCGCCAGGAAGACGCCTGCTGACCGAAGGCGCGGAACGGATCTACGCCTTCGGCAACGAGGAGAAGGCCTGGGACGGCCGCTGGCTGATGTTGATCGTGTCGGTCCCCGAAGCGAAGCGGGACCTCCGGCACCGGCTGCGCACCCGTCTGACGTGGGCAGGCTTCGGCTCGCCGGTGGCGGGCGTCTGGGTCAGCCCGGACCTCAGCCGCCAGCGGGAGGCTCAGCAGATCGTGCAGGAACTCGGCCTCGACGCGCAGGCGATGTCGTTCACCGCCGCCTATGGCGACGTCGGCGACCAGGAGACGATGGTCGCGCGATCCTGGGACCTCAGCGACTTGAAGGACCGTTACGAAGACTTCATCGACCGCTTCACCGGTTTGCGGCCTTCAGGTGAGCGTGGCGTCCTGCGCGCGCAGACCGAGCTCGTCCACGAATGGCGCAGCTTCCCGTTCCTCGATCCGCGTCTTCCGCTGAAACTCCTCCCCGACGGTTGGAGCGGCGTGCGCGCGGCGGACCTCTTCCACCGCAAGCACGTCGAATGGCGACCAGAAGCACAGGCGCAATGGGACGAACTCGCGGACTCTTCCGGCTAGGGTCACGGAAACCGATCCAGCGGAGGGAACTCGTCTTGGCCACCTCGATCCGCCTCGACCGCGAGGGCGATATCGCCGTCCTCACCATCGCTTCGCCGCCGCTGAACCTCTACACCGCGGAACTCCAGCAGGAACTGGGCGAGGCGATCGGCGAACTGGAGGCCACGCCGCCGCGCGCGGCGCTGATCCGGGCCGAGGGGAAGATCGTCAGCGGTGGCGTCGACGTCTCCCTGTTCGACGCCCAGTCGAGCGCGGCCGATGCGAAGGTGCTCTTCGACGAGATGCTGGCGATCCCCGACCGGATCGCCGCACTCCCGTTCCCCACCGTGTTCGCCGCCCACGGCCTGTGCCTGACCTGGGCCTTCGAGGTGGCTGTCGCCTGCGACATCATCCTCGCCAGCGAGAAGGCCAAATTCGGCCTGGTCGAACGCGTCGTCGGCCTGACCCCGACCATGGGCGGCACGCAGCGGCTCGCCGCCCGCGCCGGTGTCGGCCGCGCCAAGGAGTTCGTGATGACCGGCGCGACCTACGACGCCGCGACCCTCGAACGCTGGAACGTGGTCAACCGGGTCTTCCCGATCGACGGCTTCGACGAGGCCGTCCGCGTTTTCACGAACGACCTCGCGCAGGGGCCGACCAGGGCGCACGCGGCCACCAAAAAGGTTCTCGAGCACTACGAGCACGGCGGCGTCGCCGAGGCGAACGAGCACATCACGACGATCGCCGCCGGGCTCTTCGACACCGAGGACCTGCGCGGCGCGGTGAAGTCGTTCCTCGCCGACGGCCCCGGCAAGGCGACCTTCACCGGCCGCTGATCCGCTAAGGCCGCTGGCCGACCGCGTCCACCACACCGGACGCGGTCACCGCCGTCCCGTTCCCGCCCAGGTACAGGAACGTGTCAGCGGCGAAGACGATCATTTCCGGTTTCGCCATTTTGGGGTCGTCCTCCGGCTTGAGCGGCCAGGTGATGCCCACACCGGGCCTGCCCGCCCCGTCCTTGGCGTTGTCGACGGCGCGCAGGCCGGGCACCTTGGCCGCCGCGCCGAACAGGGCCGCCCGGACGGCGGGCGGAAGGTAGGTCTCGTTCGCCAGCGCGACGACATCCTTGCCCATCGCGTTGTAGTCGTTCTTTTCGCCGCTGTGGTCGGCATTGTCGGCGTTGAGGTAGGCGAACATCGCGTCGGCGTCGGTGGGGAGATCCACCCGGTAGCCGGGCCGTGGCGTGCACGGCTCCATGACGCCCTTGAGCGGCTCTTCGCCCTTGTACGCCTGCGCCCGCCCGTTCCGGCAGCCCGGAAGCGGGAAGGACTTTCCGTCCGCCATTTTGATCAGCCCGTCGTGGGTGCCGTCCGCCGAAATCCACGATTCCCGCTCACCGTCGGGCTGCTTGGTCTTCGTGTAGATGAACTGGTCCGGTTTCGGCGGTGTGTCCGGTGTCTTCAGCGCGGCCGCGGCGGCGCCGCGCAGGACGGCCACGGGATCCGCGGTGGCCGTGGGCGGTTCCAGTCCTGCGGGGGCGAGCGCCACGACGGCGGTGATGGCCGCGGCCAGGCCCGCCGCCCCCACCCCGGTCCAGACCCAGCGCCGCCGGTTCTTCAGCGGCACGACGTTCTCCGTCCCGGCGGCGGCGATTTCGGCCATCAATCGCGCGCGTGCCGAGCCGAGCGCGTCGGATTCCGCGAGGGGCACCGATGCGGTCCGCTCGGCGATCAGCTTCAGCTCATCCATGGGAGGCGATCTCCTTCGAAGTCGTGATTTCCGGGTGCCCCAGCGTCTCGCGGACCTTCCGGCGGGCGCGGTTGAGCCGCGAGCGGACGGTGCCGAGCGGAATGCCCAGCGCCGAGGCCACTTCCCCGTAGCTCAGGTTTTCTCCGGCGAACAACGTGAGCGCGTCGCGGTCGCCGTCGCTCAGTTCCGCCAGCGCGGAGTCCAGCAGTTTCCCCATCGACGCGGCGGTCACCTGCTCCGCGATCCGCTCGGCGTGTCCTTCCTCGTGAACCGGCGGGCCGAGGGCTTCCCGCAGTTTCAGCTCTTTGGCCTCCTCACGACGCCGCTGCGCCACGAGGTTGGTGGCGATGCCGTAAAGCCACGGCCGGGCGTCGCGGCGCTCGGTGTCGTAGCCCTCGCGTTTGCGGAAGGCCACCAGGAACGCCTCGCCCAGCGCGTCCTCGGCGGCGGCGGGCCCGATGCGCCTCACCAGGTAGCGGTGGATGTGCGCGGCATGCCGGTCGAAGATCGCGGAGAACCAGTCCGGCCTGGTCACCGATCTCGCGATCAGTTCCGCGTCTTCGAGATCGCCCGGATCCGCTCCAGATGAGCTCATGAACCGCCCTTCGCTGTTCGTTCAGTGTCACCTGCTATCCGCGCTCGCGGCCGAACGGGTTCACGACGGCCGAATCGGTCTAGACCTTTTACGTATCTCGCGCTACATTCGAATGTGGTCTAGACCACATGCGCCACTTTCAGAGCAGGTCAGTCTCGCCGCCTCTTTTGGAGAGAACCGCCATGAGACGCACCCGAAAACGACTACTCAGCGCACTCACCGTGACACTCCTCGCCGCCGGGCTCTTGGTGGCCGCGGGTACTCCGGCACTAGCGGCGGGCCGCCTCCGCGCCGCCTTCACCCTGACCGGAACCACCGGCGAATACACCGTCACCAACCCCAGCAGCGAAACCGTCGCCGACTGGTCCATCACCTTCACCGTCCCCGCCGGCGTCACCGCCACGAGCGGCTCCCACGCCACGGTCTCCCAGTCGGGCGACCAGGTCACCCTCACCCCGGCGTTCTACATCAAATCGCTCGCGCCGAGCCGTTCGACGTATCCCTACAGCCCCTCCTTCCGGCTCAGCTCGGCGGTCGCCCCGACCACGTGCCGGATCGACGACGCGAACTGCGACGGTTCGGGCGACACACCGCCGTCGACCCCGGCCAACCTGCGACTCGTGGCGAAGACGACTACGACCGCCGCGCTGGCCTGGAACGCGTCGGCACCGGGCTCGCTGCCCGTCGCCGGCTACGACGTCTACCAGGGCACCACCCTGGCGGCCTCGGTCACCGGTACCGAAGCGAGGATCACCGGGCTGACACCGAACACGGCCTACAGCTTCACCGTCGTCGCCAAGGACCGCAAGGACACCAAGTCACCGCCCACCCCGGCGCTCGCGGTGACCACCAACGACCCGGGTGACGACACCCAGGCGCCGACAGCGCCGTCGAACCTCCGCTCGACCGCGGTCACGTCGAGCTCCGTCGCACTGGCGTGGAACGCGTCCACGGACAACACCGGGGTCGTCTCCTACGACGTCTACCGCGGCACGACGCTCGCCACCACGGTGACCGGGACGACCGCGACGGTGAGCGGCCTTTCACCGTCCACTTCATACTCCTTCACGGTCAAAGCCCGCGACGGGTACGACAACGTGTCGGCGGCGAGCGCGGCCGTCAGCGCTCGCACCGGCGACATCGTGAACGGGTACGCCCGGGTCGGCTACTTCGTCCAGTGGGGCATCTACGGCCGCCAGTTCTTCGTGAAGAACATGGTGACCAATGGATCGGCCGCCAAACTGACCCATCTGCTCTACGCCTTCGGGAACATCGACCCGGTCAACCACACCTGTCTGTCCGGCGTCACCAAGGGAACGACGTCCAATCCCCAGGACCCGAACCAGGGCGACGGCGCGGGCGACGCGGAAGCCGACTACTCGCGGCCGATGTCCGCGGCGCAGTCCGTCGACGGTGTCGGCGACACCGGCTGGGAAACGCTGCGCGGCAACTTCAACCAGCTCAAGAAACTCAAGGCCAAGTATCCCAACCTGAAGATCCTCATCTCCTTGGGCGGCTGGACCTACTCGAAGTACTTCTCCGATGTCGCGGCCACCGCCGCGTCGCGGCAGAAGTTCGTCGCGTCGTGCATCGACACGTACCTGAAGGGCAACGTCAAGGCGTACGGCGGAGCCGGCGGGCCGGGAACGGCCGCGGGCATCTTCGACGGCATCGACATCGACTGGGAATGGCCGGGCAGCCCCGACGGGCACCCCGGTAACCACTGGAGCGCCAACGACAAGACGAACCTGACCGCCCTCCTCGCCGAGTTCCGCACGCAGATGGACGCCTACGGCGCCACCACCGGCAAGCGGTACGAACTACAGGCGTTCACCCCCGCCGACCCGGCGAAGGTGAAGGGTGGCTGGGAGATCCCGAAGATCTTCGACTACCTCGACGTCGCGAACGTGCAGGGCTACGACTTCCACGGCTCGGGCAGCGACAACTCGTGGGAGCCGAACCGCACCGGTCATCAGGGCAACCTCTACGCCGACGCGGACGATCCGTACAACTTCAAGTTCAGCGTCGAATCGGCGATCAACGCCTACACCGAGGCCGGGGCCAATCCACGGAAACTGACCCTCGGGCTCGCCTTCTACGGGAGAGGCTGGCAAGGGGTCGCCGACGGCGGCAAGAAGGGCGAATGGCAGAGCGCGACAGGAGCCGCGCCAGGCCAGTTCCCCGAGGAAGCAGGTACTCGTGGCTACGCGAATCTCCTGGCCAGTGTCCCCAACTGCGCCGTCCAGCACGACACCGCGGCAGTGGCCACGTCGTGCTACACCGGCAACGGCGGGCAATGGTGGACCTTCGACGACGCCTGGTCCATCCAGCAGAAGGTCGCCTGGCTCAAGACCAGAGGACTGCTCGGAGTCATGGCCTGGGAGATGTCGGGTGACACCGGATCCCTCATGACCACCGTGGACAACTCGCTGAAGTAACGGTTCCCGGGGTGCCGGTGTTCGTCACCGGCACCCCGGCACCGCCGGATTCCGATACCGCCTGGCCGTGGTCGACCACGCTGGGCGGGGCGGTCGACCGGGGCACCGAGGAGTTCGCAGCTACCGCCTCGGCCGTACTCGTGCAGCGTGGCGGACACTGAACGTGCGTCGGTCATCCAGACGATGCGGTGCCGCTCCTCGACTTCGGAGCGCCACACGTCGTCCTCGGGTGTCGTCGAGCACCGCACCGCGCCGGAGCTACCGCTCCGACCACAGAAAAAACGGGTCTCCGCAGCTGGTGAGCTGCGGAGACCCGCTTCGTCCGGTCGGGCTGACAGGATTCGAACCTGCGACCCCTTGACCCCCAGTCAAGTGCGCTACCAAACTGCGCCACAGCCCGGACCCGCGCTCCGTGGAGTGCGATGTGAGTACTTTAGCGGGTCCCGAACAGGTGCTCACAACCAGGGGTCACTGTATGTCTGAACTGGGAAAACACTCCGTGAGGGCCACCTTGCCGCATTCGGGTGGCCCCACGGGGTCACTGTGGGTCGCAGGCGTGGATGAGTGGCCTGCCAGGAGACGAACAGGTTGCCGGTTATCGGCCGAGCGCTGGCGCAGAGTGAGGGCCTCGAAGTCGCCCATGGTCACTGAGGCGGTTGCGAAAGGTCTCCACGAGGAGGTCAGGAACTTCAGGCTACTGCCGCAAGCCACGACGGGACGGCTTCGCCCATCTGGTACTTCGCGTGTAAGCGGCTTTCAGGACCAGCCGATGGGGCCGTGCTCCCAAGGTCAGCCCTCGGCGATCGAATGTCCGGTTGCTGACTGTATGTACGGTTGTGTGCGGGATCCTGAATCGCAAAAGGGGTTATTGGGGTAAGGCAACATGACATGCAGGGATCGGCGGCGCAGCGGACCCGCAGGCGATTCCTGACGCTCCTTTGCCCTCCACCAAGGACTTTTCCTGATGTCGATGCCATCGTGACCCATGTGCACTGCGTTATCGAGAGGCAAGTCGACTAGTCGTGTGCAGGGCATGTGGTCGCTCTGCGCAGCGCTTTGCCGGTCGCCTTCACTACCTTCAGATGTGCTCCCTGATGACAATGGGACGACTGTGACGCCAGTGCCGGTTCTTGAAGTCCGTGAAGGCCTCCTTGAGAGACCCTGGGTCCCTCAAGGAGGCCTTCACGGACTTGCCACCCCACACGACACGTTTGCCTTCCCCCTCAAATAAACGCTCTTCACCACTCACGACCCCGTCGCGGAACGCCGCAATAATGCAAAACGGGCAGCTTCGCCTCGAAAAGTAACCTTTGCGACTCCTCGACGTTCAGCCTTGGCGAAGAATTCCTGCGGCTGACTCTCTACGAATGGAGGCAGCGGCGCGCGACGTCGGTGGCCGCAGACGCATCCGGCTTTCGCGACGCCTAGTTCCACGTCGACCCCGGCTCCAGGAAGTGGTGGACGAAACCATCCACAACGCCCTGGCAGCCGCGGCAGCGTGGTCCAGAAGACGGCCACCGCCAGGTGCGGCTACTTCGGCGACCCGGACGGCTACCTGTGCGCGACGCCTACTTCTCCCAGACGCTGAATATGAGATGAGCATGAACACGACGGTCACAGAGATGATGAGCACCCGCTGCTGAAGGACCATCCTCGTTGGGCGACGCTTCGCCTGTCGATCGGACAGGAGTCGTGGCATCTCCCCACTACGCCTGCCTCCCTGCCAAGCGAGGTCCGCCCACCTCGAAGCCTTACAGGTTTCAAGGCGTGCGTGCCACGCCCGCCAAGCCGCGCGAACGAGGGGCGTCCTTGTCGGCGCCCGCGATGTCGGGGCGCCATCGAGGCAGCCACACCAGACCGGGCTCGACCAACTCCAGGTCTCCGAAGAACTCGGCGATCTGCTCTCGTGAGCGCATGATCGCGGCGTGATTGGTCCGGCGCCCGTACTCCTGCGCCACCCGCTTGCCCGCGTCCTGCGTCTCGACGTCCTCGGGCGCCACGTGAATGTGCGACACCGCCAGGAAGCTGCCCGGCGGCAGCATCGCGCGGTGAAAACCGAGCGCGGCGTGCGGATTCCGCTCGTCGGGCATGAAATGCAACAGCGCGACCAGAAGCAGCCCGATGGGCTCGCTCCGATCGATCAGACCGGTGTCCAGCACGCGGTCCCACAGCAGCCGCCGGTCGAAGAAATCGGCATCCAACGCGGCATGCCGGGCCGGGTCCGCCGTCTCTTCGAGCAGAATCTGCGCGTGTGCCTGGGCGATCGGCTCGTTGTCGATGTACACCACGCGGCATTCACCCGGTGCCACCTCATCGGCGACCTCGTGCACGTTGCCCTGCGTCGGCAGCCCGGACCCGATGTCCACGAACTGCCGGATCCCCTGCCCCACCATGAAACGGACAGCACGACCGAGGAAGGCCCGGTTCGCGCGGGCGAAATCCCGGATTTCCGGCAGCACGGCGAGCTGCTTCTCGGCGAACGCCTGGTCGACGGCGTAGTTGTGCGTCCCACCGAGCAGGTAGTCGTACACCCGCCCCACCGATACCTTGTCCACCGACGCGGCCACCCGTGCGGCCTCATCCATGCTCATCCCGATCCCCCAAGACCTTCGTGCAGGGCAACGCATCGACGACCGCACACTAGCCGGTCACGAAGTGTGCTGCCACGAGGGCGCCGGACACTTTCGACCGATTCAAAGTGCGACGTGACCGGTGACATCCACGACCGTGCCGCCACCGACCCGGATCTCGCCGTCGGACTGCTCGACGCACACGCGCCCGCAGCAGTGCAGTTTCGTGCCCTGCGCGGCGACATATGCGGCCGAGGCGAACTGCATCGCGACCCAGACCGGCGCCGCACTCCTGCACCAGGCGACCTGCCGTCTCCGCCGCGCTTCAGCCACGCACGAGCGGATCCGAGCGTCGGGTGGCCCGCGCAAGGCGACTCGCGGCTCGTGGTGAAGATCCGCAGTCGGTAGCCGGTGGCGAAGATCCGCAGTCGGTAGCCGACAGCCGGGTCGGTCGGCGAGAGCGGAAATGTGGTCTCACTCAGTTCGTCCAGCGAGCGAACGCCGCCCTCTGTTCGGCGGTGAGGTCGCCGGCGTCGTGGACCACGGCGACGGGATCACCGGACAGGAACTCGTCGGTGAACACTCGCATGCCGTCGAAGTCACCGACCGGACGAGACTCACCTCACCCGGCCAGACGAGGGGATGTGGTCCGTTCGACCGACAAGGCACGGACGTCCCCGCCGATATCTTGTGGCCGAGTCCGACCACCATCCAGAGGAGCACCATGACGACCGCCCGGCGCGCTCTCACCGTTCTGGCCACCGCAGGTCTGGCCATCTCGGTCTTCGGCGCAGGACCCGCCTCCGCCGCGACCAAGGGCAAGATCTACATCTCCAACAACTGCGGCAAAGCGGTCCCCACCACGATCCACCGCGGTGGCTTGATGATCGCGGGTACCGGGGCCGCCCCGGCCGGAAGCTACTTCGGTTACCCGGTCGATCCCGGCACCTATCAGGTGCGCGTGCCCGCGGGGAACAAGGACGTGAAGATCCTCGACTACGGCAGCAAGGCGCACTCGGTCATCGTCAGGGCCTGCTGAACCCTGCCGAAGGCACGACCCGCACAGCCGACTTCGGTCAGCGTGACCGGCCCCGAAGAGCCGGTCACGCTGACCGGGTCCAGGCGGTATCAGCGGATGGTGCGGTGGATCCAGTCGGCGTAGGCGGGCACGCTGGTGTAGAGGCCGGGCCCGTTGGCGCAGGGCACGTCGTCGTCGCCAGGGCCGGAGGTGACGCCGATCAGCTCCCACCGGCCTCCCTTCCCGCGCTGGACCTGCGGGCCGCCGGAGTCGCCCATGCAGGCCATCGCGCCGCGCTTGCGGCTGATCGTGCAGAGCCGGGTCGAGTCCGCGTAATCGGGCGAGCATTCCGACACCGCTCCGCGGCGGGTGTCGAGCTGC
Source organism: Amycolatopsis sp. QT-25 (assembly GCF_029369745.1). NCBI lineage: Bacteria > Bacillati > Actinomycetota > Actinomycetes > Pseudonocardiales > Pseudonocardiaceae > Amycolatopsis > Amycolatopsis sp. QT-25. The sequence continues at coordinate 3,661,543 of NZ_CP120210.1, read as the reverse complement.
TGGAGCCGCTCGGGGAACACCGCCTTGGCGATATCGGCGGTGTCGACCGTGGTGCCGAAGCCCATCAGGCGGGTCGGCGTGCCGGGCTTGCCGGGACGGTCGGCGATGCGGATCGGCTTCTGTGCGACCGGGCGGTCCAGGCGAACCAGCGCGATGTCGTTCTTGTTCGGCTCACCCGGCTGGTAGCCGGGGTGGCGCACCATGCGGTCGATCGTGCGCACGGTACCGCCGGAGGTCCGGGACTGGCTGCCGATGCGCACCGTTCCCTCCGGCCGAGCCGGGTTGTTCCCCGGGTCGACACAGTGCGCCGCGGTCACCACCCATTGCGGGTGGACCAGCACGGCCCCGCACACCCCTTCGGCGTTGTTCAGCTCCGGCACGATCTCCGGGATCGAGGCCATGAACTCATAGCGCTCGGTGGAGTTCTTCCCGTTCACCACGGCGTCGGCACTGCCGGGCAGGGCGATCGCACAGAAGACCCCTGCCAACGCGACACTGGCGGCACGGATCAGGTGACGGCGCACGGAATTCACTCTCGACATACTTTTCCTTCGTTCGAGGACTTCGGATCGTTCGGCTCCAGCATCGCGGTCCGCCGCGGCCTTCACCATCGGGTCGACCCGCTGATCCGTGGTGGTGCCCGCGCCACCGTCGTCCATAGTGGACGGCATCCTCCGAATGTGACCGGTGTCACTATTCGACAGGTTGTGGCAACCTCCGGTACCGATGAACGCCTTCAAGCTCAGGAACAACCGATATCGGAACCTGGGGAGCACATGAAGAGACTTTTCGTCATGCTGACCGCGATACTGGCGGTCGTCGCGTTGACATCCGCCGCGCCCGCCGGGGCGACGACCCGCTTCGACCGGGAACTCCAGGTACGCATCGCGCGGGCGCAGGCCTACGCCGACAGCAGGCCCGGCGACACCGGGATCGTCCTCCGGGACCGGTGGACCGGGGCCGTCTACCGGAGCCAGGCCGCCGGGACCCTCATCTGGGCCTGCTCCACCCCGAAGTTGGCGATGGTCGTCGATCTGTTGCTGCGCAATGATTCCGGGGCTGTCCAGCTGACCGCCGAAGACCGGGACCTCATGCACCGGATGCTCAATTCCAGCGACGACGCCGCCGCCCACACGTTGTGGACCCGCTACGGCGGGGAGGCCGAGTTCGCCAAGCGCTTCCCGTCGTACGGGATGACGGACATGCGGTTCACCGACCAGCACCCGCATCATTGGGGCTGGATCCTGACCACCGCGAACGACCTGGACCGGCTGATCAACCACGTCCTGACGAAGCTGCCCCGGCAGCACCGCGACTACATCGTCCGCGAGATGCGCACCGTCGACGTCAACCAGCAGTGGGGTGTCTGGGGCGCCGGTCCCGCCGCCCGCCCTGGCAACAAGAACGGCTGGTCCGACGACAACGACGACGGCTCCTGGATCATGAACTCGGTCGGCTTCGTCGGGCCGCACGAGCGCTACACCCTCTCGCTCATGAACAACACCAAGGTCATCCAGAACGGTTACGAGACCGGACAGGAAACGACCACCAAGATCAGCGAAATCCTGTTCAACGGGTACTTCAAGAGCTGATCGGGCGACGTTCGGGCCCGGTGGACCTCGCCGGGCCCGAACGCTCCAATGGATTGCCGCGCGCCGCGCCGGGGGTGGCCGCGGATCTTTGCGCATTGCGTACCCGGCCGGCGAGGCCTGTGGGCCGGATCGCCGGCTGATCGGGCGGCGCCGGGACGTCCGCCGCCCCGCTTCTGCGCTTCCAGGTGATCGACCGCGGCAGTCGAGTGAGCCTTGAGCACCTGCCGGGCCGAGGGGTGGTCAGCGCATTCCTCGGCCACAGACACTGTTCCTGCCCGTACGACCGCCTCGACGTCGTTTGCGGGGATTCTTCCCCCGGATTTTCACCGTCGAGACGTCAAGGGCCGGAGCGGCACGCCCAGACCGGTTTCACCGGCCGCGGAAGCGGGCGGCCAGTGCGGCGATCGGTGACCGTCGTGCCCGCACCGGAAGCCGTCCGGACGTGATGTCCTCCAGCAGGGTCGCGACGGTTTCCCCGGCACAGGTGCGGTTCGCGCCGATTCCACCCGAAGGACCGCGTTTGATCCAGCCGACCACATAAGCGCCGCTGCGGCCGTCGACGCGGCCCGCGGTGTTCGGGATCGTGCCACGGGCCTCGTCGAACGGCAGGCCGGGCACCGGGATTCCGCGGTAGCCGACCGCGCGGACGACCTGCCCCGCGGCGATCTCGACCGGCCCGTCCGGACCGGTGACCCGAAGACCGCGCACCTGTGTGTCGCCGACGAGCTCGGTGGGAGCGGAGTGGAAGCGCAGGACGATCCGGCGTGCGTCCGCGACCGGCGGCGCGGTCCAGTCGACGGTCTCGCGGCCGAGTTCGCGCAGCAGCGACGCCTTGCCGGTGCCCGCCTCGATCGCGGCCACGGTGCGCGGGTCCGCGTCGTCGACGACGAGCGGCACGCCGGCCCGCTGTGCGAGCGCGAGCAGTTCCGGGGAGGTGTAGGCGGCGTCCTCCGGCCCGCGACGGGCGAGCAGGACGACCTCACGGACCTTGCTCGTACGCAATCGTTCCAGGGCGTGCGGGGCGATCGTGGTGCCGGCGAGCGCGGCGGGATCGGCGGTGAGGATCCGGGCCACGTCCAAGGCGACGTTGCCGGTGCCGATCAGCACGACCCGTTCCGCGGAGAGGTCCACCGCGTTCGCCGGTACGTCCGGGTGGCCGTTGTACCAGCCGACGACGGTGGTCGCGGCGACACTGCCCGTCAGGTCTTCACCGTCGAGGCCGAGACCACGTGCGGACGAGGCGCCGACGGCGTAGACCACCGCGTCGTGGCGCTCGGCCAGCTCGTCGATGGTGACGTGGCGGCCGACCTCGGTGCCCAGGCGCATCCGCAGCCGAGGGTGTTCGTGGAACCGGGAGAAGGTTTCACCGATCCGTTTCGTGGCAGGGTGATCCGGAGCCACCCCGAAGCGGATGAGCCCGCCCGCGACCGGCAGCCGGTCGATGAGGGTGACCCGCGCGTTCGTGTGCAGGAGCAGGTCCTCGACGGCGTACATGCCGGCAGGCCCGGTGCCGACGACGGCGATGTCCGGCGGCGCGAAGTCGCTCGGGATGGCCCGGTCGAAGGTCGGAGGACTCCAGCGGTGGAAGTTCGGCGCGGGATCGGCCGCGGTCTCGCGGCCGGCGTAGTACTCCGCGTTGAGCCCCGCGTAGACCCGCAGCGAATCGGTCAGCAGATCGACCGGGAAGATCGCGTCCACCGGACAGGCGTCCGCGCAGGCTCCGCAGTCGATGCACGAGGCCGGATCGACGTAAAGCATCTCCGTGGTGCCGAAATCGGGCTCGTCCGGTGTCGGGTGGATGCAGTTGACCGGGCAGACCGACACGCAAGTGGCGTCGTTGCAACAGGTCTGGGTGATCGCGAAGGCCATGTCAGATCAGGTTCGCCCGCTTGTAGAACACCAGGGCCTGCCGAGTGAGCAGCCCGCACGAGCCGAGGAATTCCATCAGCCCGGCACAGCTGGAGCGCATCATCGCCTTGTGGTGCTCATTGGCCTTCGCCTCACGCAGCGCGCGCCGGGCGTCGAGTCCCGCGTTCCGGTAGACGTCCCGGTTGATCATGCTGCTGACGATGAAGTACGACGCGATCGCGATGACCAGCGCGTTGATCCGGCGGCGCAGGAAGCCCGCGCCCTTGAGCTGCTCCCGCGTCTCCTCACGGGCGAACTTCATGTGCCGCGACTCTTCGACGACGTGGATGTTGTTGATGGTCCGCACGAACGGGACCACCCGCTCGTCGCGCATCCAGTCGCGCTGCATCACGTCGAGGACTTCTTCGGCGACCAGGATCGCCGCGTACGCCGCTTCGCCGCGGGCCGTCGCCTTGAAGACGCGGCCGAGCTCGACGGCGATCCTGCGCGGACGGTACGGGGGTGCGCCGAGCTTCTCCGCCCCGCGGGCGAACATGATCGAATGCCGGCATTCGTCCGCGATCTCGGTCAGGGCCCACTGGAACGCCGGGTCGGTCGGGTCTTTGGCGTAGAAATCACGCAGCACCATCTGCTGCAGGATCATCTCGAACCAGATGCCGGTGCTCGCAACCGAGGCGGCCTCCTGGCGCGTGAGCTCCTTCTGCTGCTCCGAGGTCATCTCCGCCCAGTAACTCGTGCCGTAGAGGGTGCTCCACTCCGGGCTGGCACCGTGGAAGTCCTTGTCCAACGGCGTCTCCCAGTCCACCTCGGTGGCGGGGTCGTAGGACAGCATCGCGGAGGAATCGAGGAGCCGCCGCGCGGTCTCGTGGCGGCCGGCACCGGCCGCTTCCACGGTGCGTGGCACATCGGTGCTGGTCATACGGACCTCCCTGACTAGGCGTTACCGGAGTTCACTGTTACCCAAGGTAACAGCTAGCTGGCAGCGCCGCGAGGGGGATCTCCGAAGCGCCTGCCCGGCAGCGTCAGTGATCGCGGCAGCGCTCGGATACTCGGGCGGCACCGGGCCACGGCGGAGCGGGCACCTCCGATGCCGAACAGCGTCACACCATCCCGCCGATCGTGTCGGTCGTGGCGATACCGCCCGGTCGAGTCGATCACCGCACGTGTGGTGAGAGGCCCGTGTATGTGGCCAGACGGAGAGCGAGCCCGTCTCCCGCCTCGGCCTCCCCGAGCGGCGGTGGGTCGAGCAACGCCGTGGCCTCGTCCGAGTAGATGCTTTCCGCGAACCTGGCGACCACCCGCGGCGGCGGCAGCAGTTCGAGACCGTGGTACCCGACGACGATCAGGTCCGCACCGCTGCTGGTCTCCGCGGCCATGGCCCACCCGTGTCGCTCGTCCCACAGCAAGGCGGCATCGCGGTCCGGTCTGCTCGGAAGTCTTCGTTCGAGGGCGATGTAAGCGCTCGCGATCGGTTCGAGCTGCACGCAGCAGGCGTCTCCGTGCAACCCCAGCGCCTCGATCACCAGGCTCACATACCGATGCAAGCCCTTCAGGATCACTCCGTCGAAGTGCGGTTCCATGCCGATCGCCACCTAGTGCTCGTCCTCGCCGGCACTGCGGCGCCGGCTGCTCGACGCGGCAATGAGGTTCACTCCGCCACTCGGAGGGTTCCACCCACACCGTGGGCGAAACGCGAATCGACCAGCCACGACACTCCGGCTTTCCCCTCGCCGCCACAGAATACTTACAGTGCCGCCTTGGCATAATATGTAGCGTTTACTATAGATATTGAGCAAAGCGGTACATGACCTGGTGTCGGACGACGAACGTTGCCGGGGAAGTGATCGAAATGCCGGACACCTTGCGTGATACGTCGGTGACCAGCGCTTTCGCCGAGCTGATCTACGCCGACGTGGCTTGGCTACGTGCCGACTTCGACGAGATCGTGGCCGCCGGCTTCGACATCTCTCCCCCTGCTTCGCTGAAGCCACCTTCACGCTCCACCGGCCCGCGTCGTTCCGGCTTCCCGGTTCGAGCCGACGACCTCGTGGGCGGCCTGCCCACGGGAAAGCCTCGACACCGGCAACGGTCCCCTCCGCCGATCACCGCTCTTCCTGATCCGTGAGCGAACGTGGAAGGGCAGGTGATGCCCGCCCTGAACCCGCCCGCCGTCCCGCTTTCGAAGCGAAGGTCCAGCACGCCCGACGGCTCGAGGAGACCGCGGCGGCGGTCCCCGGCCCTGCGTCTCGTGGCGCCCCTGATCGGCCTCGGCGGCGGGCGGGTTTCAGGACGCTCCGGCAGTGATCCGCGAGTGAAGGAGAAGCGCGGGCGGCGCAAGAAGCGCACCCACGGGCCCGCGAACTCAGGACCCCGGCGTGCCCGCATGTCGAAGCGCGAACTGGTCGAGAAGGCCGGCCGCGCCCGGAAGGACAAGAAGCGGCTTATACGAGAACGGGCCGGTTCATTCGGCCGTCGCCGAAGGAACCGGCTTCCCGCCCTTTGTCGATCCTCACTCCCGGCCGAGCACGATCGTGGGCTCGAGATCGAGGGCCCACTCGTCCATGGCGTCGGACTCGCCGCGCGGCTTCGGCACGGTCAACCGGTCGGCCGGTGACTGAAGATCGATCGTCTTCTCTTCGTAGGCGTTCGCCATAATCCTCAACTCCGTTTGGGCTCCATCCGGCGGGTAGGGGCCGGCAGGAGGCGATTACCCGGCGATCCGGAGATCAATCATCTTGAATTCCGCTCCAGCTCCCCGTTCCGGGGGCGGATGCTCCTGCGGAAGCCGACTCGCTTCGGTGAGGCAGTTCCACGAAATCCCGGAATCGCGGCTCGTCGGCCGGATTGGGCTCCCCCGGTGCCCCGCAGTGGTGCAGGCGTGAGAACACGAAGCGCTACTCACGACCTTGTACCCGCGTACCCCTGGCGCCGCACCGGCAACAGTCCAGATGGACACCATGAGCCGAGGTGCGCAAGCTGTCGCTCACCGACGAGAAAGCTCAGGTCAACGGGTCGATTGACTTGAGTCACGTGGCATTCGCTTCAATTGTTCACGGTTTTCCCTCCAGTGTCGATCACGAACGAAATCGGACCATCGGCGAACCGCCGCGGGCAACGCCACGCGTCTCATGGGTGAGCCGGATCCGGGTGGTGCGCTGCGCGGCCAACCTCAGCTCGGGCGCGGGCGACAGGCTGAACTCACCCGCCCCGTGGTGGTCGACCTGCCACCAACAGTGGCAACCCAGCTCCTCGGTGAGGACGGCTCGCTCGATCGCCTGAGAACCTGATCCCCTCGTGTACCTCCGGCCACGGCCGCGGGTTCTGGATCTCGTCGAACCGACCGACGGATCAGTCAGCGGGTGCGCGACCCGCGTCATACAAGCAGCAAGTTCGGCGCACCGTGGCCGGAACGGCGTGAATCCGGACGAGACCTGTTCGTCACCGATACGGGCAAACGGGGTCAGTCGCACACCATCGGGTGACGAACACCGCAAGATCGCTTTCCCGAATGCCGCGACCCGTCGCGGATTGTCGCGATTCCGCCAGCACATCGGGGACGGTAATTCGGGCGTGCTCCACTCACAAGAGTGAGGGGTACCCGGCGATGGCGCGTTCGTTTGCGCCGGAAAGGGGAATTGTGAGCGCTACTCAAATGGCGGCGTTCGCCGACGCGGTGCTGTCGTAACGTCGATTCCCGATCCACACCCTGCACCGAATTCCACGATCCCACGGAGGTTTTCGTGATTCGACGTCCTCTGCGCACCATGACCGTCCTGATCGGCGCCGCGGCAGCCGTCACCGCGTTCGCGACCCCGGCATCGGCGGCGACCTCGGTGCTGAGCGAGGCGGCGGGCCCGGCCGCGTTGGCCGCCGCGCAGCAGAAACTCGGCACCGCGCTCGGTGCCGCCTTCGCCGGTTCCTGGCTGGACGCCACGACCGGCGAACTGGTCGCCGGTACCACCGACGCGAGCCAGGCGGCCCGGATCCGTGCCACGGGCGCGATCCCGAAGGTACTCCGGCACAGCGCCACCGACCTGAAGAAGATCCAGTCCACATTGGACGGCAGGACCCAGGGCGTGCCGGACACGGTCGCCGGCTGGTACGTCGACGCGCCCGCGAACGAGGTCGTGGTCAGCGTGGTGGGCGGCGATCCCGCCGGTCGGGCCTGGGCCGCGGCCGCCGGTGTCCCGGTGCGAATGGAGCAGGTGAAGAGCGCGCCGCGGCCGTTGTGGAGCGTGATCGGCGGGCAGGGTCTCTACTTCAGCGGTGGCGCCTGCTCGGTCGGGTTCAACGCCTACGACGACGATGATCGTTACGTGATCACCGCGGGCCACTGCACCGAACTGGGTGGCACCGTTCGCGGCGTCGACGGCACGATCGGCAGGGTCGAGCGGTCGTCCTTCCCCGGCAACGACTACGGCACGGTCAAGGTGACCCACTCCGACGTCTCGACGCCGCCTCGGGTCGACCGCTACGAGGACGGATCCGACGTGCGGATCGAGGGTGCGGACGTGGTCGGTGTCGGCGGCCGGATCTGCCGGTCCGGGATCACCACCCACTGGCACTGCGGACGGGTCGAAGCACTGGACCAGACGGTGAACTACGGCAACGGGAACATCGTGCACGGCCTCACCCGGACCGACGCCTGCGCCGAACCCGGTGACTCCGGCGGTTCGTTCGTCAGCCGTCCCGCTTCGGGTTCCGGCACGAAACTGGTGCAGGCGCAGGGGATGACCTCGGGCGGCTCCGGGAACTGCGACGAAGGCGGCACCACGTTCTTCCAACCCGTCAAGGAGGTGCTCAACCGCTACGACCTGACACTCGAGAAGGATTGATCACCACAGGGAAAGGGGTGGCCTGCTCACCGGCCGCCCCTTGACCTGTTCGGCGAGTTCGCCCGCCTCCCGGACCAGCGCCTCGATCTCGGCCCAGCGGCGGCGGACCCGCTCGCGATCGGCGACCAGCGTGCCGGAAACCATGCCCAGGAACAGATTCGCGTCCGTCCCGACTTCCGCGAGCCGCAGGAAGGGCCGCCGGTCGTCCTCGGTTCCCGCTCCGTGCGCCGCCGCCCACTCACGAGCGCGCATCCCGGCGTCGTGACAGGCGTCGACAAGAAGGGTGCGGATCTCCTCCGGCCGGTCCCCCGGACTGGCGGGTGGTCTGCCCATCAGCGGGAAGATGTGCCACGCCACCGAGAGCAGGCAGTCGGCCACCTCGTCCATCGACTCCACGTCCACCGCCGGGAGTGTTCCCGCTCGCACCCGCCACCCGGCGCAATGACTCGCGGGATCGGCGGGGTCGACCCGATCGGGTGGGTTGGCGAGCGCGCGTCGTCGCGTCGGGTGGCCGGTTCGTGAAGGCCTCCTTGAGGGACTCTGGGTCCCTCAAGGAGGCCTTCACGGACCGGCGTTCCCGACTTCACGGGCACGCACATCGACGACTCGCAGCCCGGCGATCAGTCCCGACAGTCCTTGGTGACCTTGAGGCCGGATCGCGAGCACGCCGCTGACGAAGAACAGCAGATTCGCGACGAGCTCGAACCCGCCGTTGACCGCCTCAGCCAGGGTCAGCAAGGTGAAGTAGCCGCCCGATCCGGCGAGGAATCGCACCGCCATCCGCCACGGGGCGGGCTTCCCGCCGTCCGGTCCGGCGGGGCGCAGCAAGACGATCCGCTGGCCGAAGCTGGCGCCGTTACCCGCGACGGGAATGACGAACAACAGCAGCAGGGCGGGCAGCAGCGTGCCGATCAGCGCCGTGACCACGGTGTCCGGCTCGCCCAGCAGCAGCGTCGTGACGAGCGCGACGGTGGTGCCGAGCAGGACGACCGACACGACGTCGACGGCCATCCCGAGCAGACGGCGGCGCGCGGTGACCGGCCGCGGTACACCAGGGGGCGCGGACGGTTCGTTCCCCGGCAGCAGCCGCAGCAACGGGGCGAGCCCGAAGCCGACGGCGGCGCCGAGGGTGTTGGTCAGCAGGTCGTCGACGTCGGCGAGCCGGTACGGGCACTCGAACAGGAACCAGACCCCGGTGAGCTGGGTACCTTCGATGAACAGGGAGACCGCGCACCCGATCGCCACGGTGGCCGGGAAACTTCGCCGGAACAGGTGCCGCACGAACATCCCCAGTGGCACGAACAAGGCGACGTTGAACACCGCCTGCTGGACGGCGGGATTGCGCAGGACCGCCCGGACGCCCGTCCCGGCCTGTTCACGGCGGATGTCGGCGAGGAACCGGAACGGTCGCGGTTGCAGATGACCGGCCGCGTGTTCGGCGCACCACGCCGTCGTCGTCTCCGGGACGGGGAGCAACGTGTACGTCCACAGGGACATGGTGTAGACCAAGAACCCGAACACCAGCAGGACCTGCCAGAGCCCGAGTTCGCCGCGGCGCCGGTAGCTCGCGGCGATGTACGGGACGGCCAGGAGGCCCGCGAGCACAAAACCCGCGAGCACGGCGATGACCGCGGAGATGGTCGGATCAGTCACTCGCGGAAGCCAGTAACGCGCGCTCCGGCGCACCCGTCGCGCCACCTGGGCGAGCGACGGCGAGGGCTCGCTGATGCGCGAGCGCGGCGATGGCGAACGTCAGGTGGACGACGACCCAGTTGCGGTCTTCGCCGTGCACCCGCTGCAACAGGTCGAGGGTGGCGTCGCCCGGCGTGCGCCCCTGACGGCAGGCGTCGATGAACGCCTGGGTCAGTTCGTCGATGTTCCTCCGGAACTCCGCGAAGGCGTCGGCGGGTTCGGCGTTGGTGCAGAAGTCCACGGTCACGTCACTCAGCGTTCCATAGCACGACGCAACGTCACGAGCTGGCAGCGCGTGAATCACTCACGTGAGGTAGTCGTCGCGCGAATCTGTGCTCTGCGTCACGCCGAAGCGAGTCGGGTGGGCAGGCGGCGTTCCCGTTCGGCCGCCTTCGCCTGGCGGGTGACCGGGAAGCGCTGGTCGAGTTCGACCAGCAGCGGGGTCGCCGCCATCAGTCCCAGGAGCGCGAGCCCGGCGTAAGCACCCACGGTCGCGATGATCGTCATTTCGGCCTCCTCGATTCCCGTGCCACCTGTTCCGGCGGCCTGGAACCAGGATCACCTCCCGGCAGGGGGCGGCGGATCGGTCATCCGGCGGACGCGCCTCGTCCGGTCGGCCTTTTCGGCACTGTCCGATCGGCCGATCCAGGACGGCGGTGCAGCAGGTCGAACCGCGACCACATGGCCTCGGCCGCCTCGATGGAGTCCCCGGTGCGGGCGGGATCGACGGCGGCGAGCTGCGCGACGATCGCCTGCACCAGGCTCATCCCCGCGGTCAGCGACGGAAAGAAGGTCACCCCCTCGGCCGGCACCATCAGCACCTGCTCGACGGCGCCCGCCAGCGCGGGACTGGCCGCGTCGGTGATGGCGAAGGCGCGTGCTCCCCTGGCTTTGGCCTCGTTCGCGGCGAGCACAGTGCTCTCGTACAGCCGCCAGAAGCTGATCGCGATGAGAACGTCTTCGGAGGTCAGTCTTGCCGTGGCGTTGGCGAGTTCGGCGTCGCCCGCGGTGATCGCGTGGACGTCGTAGCCGGCGAGGCGGGCGTTGTGCGCGAAGGCGATCCCGACGGCGGCGTAACTGCCGTCGGCGATCACGACCGTGCGGCGTGCGGCGGCGACGGCCTGCGCGACGTCGCGGATCTCGTCCTCGGCGAATCGCCGGTTGAGCAGAGCGAGGCTGTCGAGGTCGCGCCGCAGCGAGGCCGACCCCGGCGAGTCGACGTCCCGGTGCTCCTCGGCGACCTGCGGCGCGCTCAGCGACGACAGGTATCGCGCCCGCAACTCCTGTTGCAGCGCCGGCCAACCGGCGAACCCCAGTGCCTGCGCCGTGCGGGTGACGGTGGCGACGTTGACCCCGGCGAGCTGGGCGAGCTCCGCCGTGGAGCCGAACGAGGCCCGGCGTGGTTGCGAGACCAGCACTTCCAGCACGGCGGCCGACTTCGGCCGCAGGCCGCGTTCCGGCGTCCGAGCCCGAAGCCACGCCTCGAAACCGTCGTCGGTTTCCGTTTCTGTCACGCACGCCCTCCTCGACCGCGTCACGGTAACGCATCGTGCCCGCCGGACCACCCTGCAACAACCATTGCAGTTTGCGCGAAACGCAGTATACGTTGTCCGCACTCTCCTCACCCCCAGTCGCCCGAACCACGGAAGGCGTTCCCCATGACGCTTCTGGCCCGACTCGACCGGCTTCCGTTGAGCCGTCCCCACTACAAACTCCTGCTCATCGGCGGACTCGGCTACACCTTCGACGGGATGGACTCCGCCGTCGTCGCCTTCCTCCTGCCGAGCGCGAAAGCCGTGTGGGGCCTCGACAACGGGCAGCTCGGGCTGATCGGTTCGGCGACGCCGTTCGGCTTCCTGTTCGGCGCGATCGCGGCCGGTCTGCTGGGCGACCGCATCGGCCGCAAGAAGGTCATGATGTACGCGCTGGCCTTCTACGCGGTGTTCTCGGTACTCGCCGCGTTCTCCCCCGACTACGAGGTCTTCCTGGGCGCCCGGGTGCTCGCCGGGGCGGGCGCGGGCGCCGAAAGCGCGATCATCGCGCCGTTCCTGTCGGAATTCGTGCCCGCCAGACGACGTGGCTGGTTCGTCGGCGCGCTGGCCGGGTTCTTCTCGTTCGGTTTCGTCGCCGCCGCGCTGATCGGGCGGTTCGTCGTCCCGACGGTGCCGGAAGGCTGGCGGGTCGCCCAGCTGATCACCGCGCTGCCGATCCTCATGTTGCTGTGGTGGCGCCGTTCCCTGCCGGAATCACCGCGGTTCCTCGTCGCGAACGGACGGCACGCCGAGGCGGAGAAGATCGTCGCGAAACTGGAGCGGGACGTCGAAAAGGCGACGGGACGGGAACTCCCGGCCGTCGCGGAGACCGACGTCAAGCCCGCGACGGAGACCCCCAAGGTCAATCTCCTCAGTGCGCTGAGGTTCCTGTGGAGCCCGGCGATGGCCCGCCGCACCGCGGTGATCTGGACCGTGTGGTTCGTGATCACGTTCTCCTACTACGGTTTCTTCTCCTGGATCCCCACGCTGCTCGTCGAGCGGGGCATCACCGTGACGAAGAGCTTCGAGTTCTCCATCATCATCTACCTGGCGCAGATCCCCGGGTACTTCTCCGCCGCGTGGCTGTCGGAACGGCTCGACCGCAAGCACACCATCGCGTTGTACCTCGCGGGTTCGGCGGTGAGCGCGTTCTGGCTGAGCCAGATGGACGCGCCGTGGTCGATCACCTTGGCCGGGGCGGTGCTGTCGTTCTTCCTCAACGGCACCTACGCCGGCGTGTACTCCTACACCCCCGAAGTGTTCCCGACCTGGATCCGCGCCAGCGGCACCGGGCTGTCCAGCGCGTTCGGCCGGGTCGGCAGCATCCTGGCCCCGACGATCATCGGCCTGTCCGCGGCGAGCCTCGGCTTCGCGGGCGTCTTCGGCCTCACCACCGCCGTCCTGGCGGCCGGGGTGGTGTGCGTGGTCGTGTTCGGCCTGTCCACCGCCGGCCGTTCCCTGGAAGAACTGACCGAACACGGCGCACCCGTGAAAACCGCGAAGGAGATGACGAAGTGACGGTGTCACTGTCCACTGTGGAGGACAAGGCCCGGGCCTCGATCGGCGTACGGCTGTTCACCGTGCTGGCCTGGGTGCCCGAACGGCGGGCGCTGCGGCGCGTGCACAGCAGTCATCCGGTCGAGTACCCGGTGGGCGGTGAGAAGACCGTCGAGGTGGCGGCGGGCTGGCTGGAGCGGTGCATCACCGGGCAGGAGCCCTACTTCGGCCCGGACAGCGCGGCGGTGCGGGAGATCTTCGCCGACCACGAACTCATCGACCGGCTCGGCTGCGGTGCGGTGATCAACGTGCCGGTGGTGGCCGACGGCCGCACCCTCGGCGTCCTCAACATCCTCGACGCCGAAGGCAGCTACGACGACGATTCCGTCGCGGTCGCCCGTTCCCTGGCGCCGTTGGCGGCCCCGGCCCTGCGTGAACTCCTGGAGGAGACCCGATGACCGGATCGCTGCTGCTGCGCAACGCCCGCCTGCTCGACCCGGTCGAGGGCGAGTACACCGAGGGCGACCTCCGGTGCGCCGACGGCCGGATCGCCGAGATCGGCGTGGGTCTCACCGCCGGTGACGCGCGGACCGAGGATCTGCGCGGCGCGTTCGTGCTCCCCGGTCTCGTCGACGCCCACGTGCACGTCACCGCCTCGACCGCGGACCTGGGGTCGCTGCCGACGTCGTCGCCGTCGTACGTGGCCGCGCACAGCGCCCGTACGATGAGCCGGATGCTGGACCGGGGCTTCACCACCGTCCGTGACGCCTCCGGCGCCGACTACGGTCTCGCCGACGCGCAGGCCGAGGGCCTGTTCCGCGGTCCGCGCCTGCTGTTCTGCGGACGCGCGCTGAGCCAGACGGGCGGGCACGGCGACAGCCGGACCCGAGGCGCCAACGCCAGTGAAGACCACCCGTGCTGCGCCGGTCTGGGCCGGGTCGCCGACGGGGTCGACGCGGTCCGCGCGGCCGCGCGCGACGAACTGCGCAAGGGGGCGCACCACATCAAGGTGATGGCCTCCGGCGGCGTCGCCTCCCCCACCGACCGGATCGACTCGACGCAGTACTCCGCCGAGGAACTGCGCGCGATCGTCGAGGAGGCGGAAGCGGCCAACCGGTACGTCGCCGCGCACGCCTACACCGCCCGCGCGGTGAACCGTGCGCTGGAACTGGGTGTGCGGTCGATCGAGCACGGCAACCTGATCGACGACCGCAGCGTCGAGCTGTTCCTCCGGCACGACGCGTACCTGGTGCCGACCCTGGTCACGTACTGGGCGCTGAAGGAGGAAGGACGTGAGCACGGGTTGCCGGAATCCAGCTGGCGCAAGGTCGACGAGGTGCTCGGCGCGGGCATGGCCGCACTCGAGCGGGCGGCCGTGGGCGGGGTGAAACTGGTGTACGGCACCGACCTGCTCGGCGGGATGCACCGGCACCAGAATCACGAGTTCCGGTTGCGTGCCGAGGTCCAGTCCCCGCTGGCGGTGCTCCGTTCCGCGACCTCGACCGCGGCGGACCTGCTGAACCTCACCGGCGAGATCGGCACGCTGGCCCCCGGCGCGCACGCGGATCTGCTGGTCGTGGACCGGGATCCGCTGGCGGACATCGGCGTCCTCGCCGAGCCGGAGAAGTTCCGGCACATCGTGCAGGCCGGCATCGTGGTCTCCCCCTGACGCAATTCGTCACCTGCTTGCGGTGTCCTTCCGTCGCAAGCAGGTGACGAATTGCGGCTCCGGACCGCACTGTCGCTCAGAGGACGAAGCCTGCGGGGAACGGGTCGTCCGGATCGAGCAGATAGGTGGCGTTGCCGGTGATCCACGCGCGCCCGGAGAACTCCGGCACCACGGCGGGGACGCCGCCGACGGTGGTCTCGGCGACCAGTTCGCCGGTGAACGTGGTGCCGATGAACGAGCTGTTTTCGAACGGCGTGTGCAGCGGCAGTTCGCCGCGGGCGTGGAGCTGGGCCATCCGGGCCGAGGTACCGGTGCCGCACGGCGACCGGTCGATCCAGCCGGGATGGATCGCCATCGCGTTCCGCGAGACCCGGGCGTCCGACCCCGGAGCGAGGAACTGGACGTGCTTGCAGCCGCCGATCAGCGGGTCCGCCGGATGTCTCGGCGGGCGCTGCCCGTTGATCGCCGCCATGATGTCCAGCCCCGCGGCCAGTATCCGGTCCTTCCCCGCCCGGTCGAACGGGATGTCCACTTGGGACAGTCCGAGGATGGCGTAGAAGTTTCCGCCGTAGGCCAGGTCGTAACGCACCTCGCCGAGGCCGGGCACCTCGACGACCGCGTCCCGTTCGGCGAGGAACGACGCGACGTTGCGGAGCTTGACGCGTTCGGCGCGGCCGTCCCGGACCTCGACCTCGGCGTGCACCAGCCCGGCCGGGGTGTCCAGGCGTACCAAGGTCTTCGGTTCGGTCACCTCGACCATGCCGGTCTCCACCAGCACGGTCGCCACGCCGATCGTGCCGTGCCCGCACATCGGCAGGCAGCCGGACACCTCGATGTACACCACGCCCCAGTCGGCGTCCGGCGTGGTCGACGGCTGCAGGATCGCGCCGCTCATCGCCGAATGGCCGCGCGGCTCGTTCATCAGAAACCGCCGCAGGTGGTCCAGGTGCGCCACGAAGTACCGGCGCCGTTCGGCCCTCCGCTCACGCGGCCACCTCCGCCACTACCGCCGGACGGTCCACGGTGAACTCTCCGACGCCCATCGCGGGCTCCGTCCCGGTCAGCAGTTCGCGCAGCAACCGGGCGGTACCGACGCTCAGCCCGATCCCGGCACCTTCGTGCCCGGTGGCGTGCCAGAGGTTGGCCAGCCGCGGATCCTCGCCCAGCACCGGAAGGTGGTCGTCCACGTAGGGCCGGAAACCGCCGTACGCACGCATGATGGCGACGTCGGCGAGTGCCGG
Organism: Amycolatopsis sp. QT-25; assembly: GCF_029369745.1. Lineage (NCBI taxonomy): Bacteria > Bacillati > Actinomycetota > Actinomycetes > Pseudonocardiales > Pseudonocardiaceae > Amycolatopsis > Amycolatopsis sp. QT-25. Next base: position 3,645,616 of record NZ_CP120210.1, on the reverse strand, counting down.
GAACAGCCGCAGCGCCTTGCCCGCGATGGCACTCAGCACGTCCGGGCGGATCGCGTCGTCGAAGTCCACCCGGCGGCGTGACGAACCGATCAGCACGGTGCCGCCCCAGGTCGACTCGACGACGGCGGAGGTCTGCAACTCCCCCGAATCGGCACCGACCGCGCCGACGTAATCGGCGTCGTAGACCTTGTGCCGGACGACACCGGGCATCGGGGTGGTCACCAGCACCTCGCCCCGGCGAGGGCGGACCGCGATCGGGGCGCCGAGGCGCGCCGACACCTGCCCGGCCCACGGGCTCGCGGCGTTCACGACGATGTCGGCTTCGACGACCTCGCCGGGCACGCGGACGCCGGTGATCCGTCCGTTGTGGACGGACGCGCCCAGTACCTCGGTGTCGGAGCGCAGCCGGGCGCCGTGACGCAGCGCCGAGCCCAGCAGCGCCAGCGCCGCGCCCGCGGGCTGGACCTGGGCGTCTTCCGGGTAGTGGAACGCGGCGGTCACCGCAGGGGTCAGCGCGGGTTCCGCTTCGGCGAGTTCCCCGGGAGACAACGGCTCCGCGCGGACACCGGATTGCGACGCGGCGAACGCCGGGAGAGCGCGAGCGCCGTCGTCCGTGGTGGCGACCACGATACCGCCCTTGGGGTCGTACTCGATCGCCGAAGCGGCACGCGGGTCCTCGTCGACGATCTCGGCGACGAGCCGCGGCCACAGCGCGATCGAGAGTTTCGCGAGTTCGAGTTCGGCGCCGGGCCCCTTGTCCGAGACGAGGATGTTGCCCTCGCCGTGCGAGGTGGCGCCCCCGGCGGGACGGCCGCGGTCCACGACCACGACGTCGAAACCCGCCCGGCTCAGCTCACGGGCACACGCGGCGCCGACGATGCCCGCACCGGCCACGACCACGCGCGTTCGGTTCATCGACCCTCCGTCGTTCGGTAAAGCGAACGATCGAAGCGTAAGTTCGCCTCTGAAAAGGTGTCAAGACCTTGGCCCCGGTCAGCCCTTCAGCACGGGATGCGGCCGGCCGTCGAGCCGTTCGTCGGCGCGGTACTGCAGGAGCAGGACCGAGTGCACCGGTCCCTTCGAAGCGGTGTAGCAGTGCGGCTCGCGGGCGTCGAAGGCGACGTAATCCCCCGGGCCGATCTCGACTGCCCGGCCCGCCACCTCGACCCGCAGCGAACCCGACTGCACGATGGTGTGCTCGACCCCGAAGTGGCCCTGGGAGCGCTGCGGCGCGTCCCCGCGCACCACCTGGTCGTACACCTCGAAGACGCCGTCTCCGGTCTCGATCCGCCGCAGTGACCGGAGATCCACTCCCTCCCCGCTGAGCACTTCGACGTCGGCGCCGCGCACCACGGTGAGCCCACCGCCCGCCCGGTGGTCGAGCAGATCCGAGATCGCCACCTCCAGCACCCTGGACAGGCTGAACACGGTCTCGATGGTCGGATTGCCGGCGCCGGACTCCAGTTGTGACAGCGTCGCCTTGCCGATACCCGACCGTCGCGAGAGCTCCGAGAGCGAGAGACCCCTCGCCGCCCTGGCCGCGCGCAGATTGACCGCCAGCATGTCCCGGATCGAGGGCGTGTCGTCCTCCACCGCTTCCCCTTGTCGTTCGCCATATCGTACGATCGAAGAACGAATCGTTCGCTTTGCCGATCAAGTTCGCGGATATCATGACACGCCTCCGACGGGGAGGCAGCTCCTACGGTTTCGAGAACGGTGCTTCGACGCCTGGCAGGACGACGGCGACACCGCGCAGGGCCGGGTCGGCTCGTCGCTATTGGACCGGTGGGCGCCGGGCGGGCCGGACGCGGCGGGAACCGAAGTCGCACGATCGCGCTCTTGCGGGGTAAGGCGACTCCGCCGTGTGCTACGGCTCGGCTCTGTGTCACGAGGTGACCCGATCACGCCCCGCCGCGATCGACCCCGTACCGGGCGAGCGGAGGCAGGGCGATGACGACGCAACGGTTGTGGCTCGGCCTGGCGGTCGTCCACACGTGCACCGCCGTGGTCCAGCTCCACCTTCTCGCCACCACCGGTACGGCCTGGGCCGGGACACTCACCGCGGCCGGCTTCGTGGCGGCACTCCTGTGCGTGCTCGCCTCGTGGAAGGCCTCGAAGCAGGAACGGGACGAAACCGGGGAAATCGACTCGCGCCGGCCCTAGCGGCCGGGATACGGGGCCGCCCAAGACTCTTCTTCGAGACGGACTCCGTTGGCGACGTACGCGATCGTCCGGTACCAGCCCGCGAGCACGAGCAGCTCCAGCAGTTGCGAGGCCGGATAGTGCTCGGCGAGTGCGGCCCACGCCCCATCGGAAACCGTTGCCGTGTCGTGGAGTTCGTCGACGGCGCGGATCAGCGCGCGATGCCGCGCGGACCAGGCGGGATGTCCGGAATCGCCGGAAACGGTGGCTTCGAGCCGATCCGGCGTCAAACCCACCGTCGCCGCGTAGACCGCGGCGTGGACACCCCATTCGTAGCGGCATCCGCATCGGGCGGTGACCCGCGCGATGACGATCTCCCGGTCCAGCGCGGGCACTTCCCCGTGCGTCAACAGGCCGGCGCCCAGGACGCGCATTCGTGCGGCCAGTCCCGGATGGCGCTGCAGCACCCGGAACAGCGCCAGCGGCTCCCGTGTCACACCGGGCGGCATCCATTTCCGAAGGGCTTGCTCGACGTCCGCCTCGTAAGGCGGGGCGAATGGGGCGATACGTGCCATGACCACCTCGTGTGCTTCGACTTTCGAACCACTATGCTGCTTCGAAAGTCGAAGCGCAAGGGGACGTCCATGCCCGATCACCCGATCCCGCGGCCCGGGCGGCCGGTCCGCGGCTCCGAAACCGGCCGCCCGCTCATGGCCGCACTCGATCTGCTGGGGCGCCGGTGGACCCTTCGGGTGATTTGGGAACTGCGCCAAGGCGAAGTCGGCTTCCGGGAACTCCAGCGGCGCTGCGAATTCATGTCGTCGAGCGTGCTCTCCACACGGCTCGCCGAGCTCACCGAAGCGCGCATCGCCGAAACGGGCGGAGACGGCTACCGCCTGACCCCACTGGGTGAACAGCTTCTCGACGCGTTGAATCCCCTGGAAAAGTGGGTCCATACCTGGGAAAAGGCGTTACGGAATTGATCGTGCGCCGAGATGAATCCCACCGTTAACCGCACGTGGTATTGCCAGACGTGGTGAGCAGCGTACGGTGAGCAGTATGTGCGGTTGAGTCCACCAGCCCGCTGGAACGACCCGCATGTCCGCGGCCCAGAATTTTCCCGGGGCGACGCGGCGGCGAGTTGACTTGCGCAGCTGTTGTGCAGGCTTGCCCGTTGTCCGTCTCATCCCCGGTTATCCGGGAGATCAGCATCATGACCGAACGTATTCCGTCCACTCGAGGCAGCCGCGATGGCCCCCTCCTCCGCACCGTCATCCGCCAAGGCGTTCCCGCACCGCGTCCGTCGGACGAGGAGTTGTTGCAGGTCCGCCGCATCCGGTGGAGCCAAGACCTCCTCGTCGTCGCCGCGTCCGGGGAGATCGACCTCGCCACCGCCGGGAAACTGGAACTCGCACTGGCCGGCCGTCTCCCCGCGACCACGGTGCTCGATCTCACCCAGGTGAGCTTCCTCGGCGTCGCCGGGTTGCGGGTCATCGAATCCGCCGCGGCGCGCGCCCAGTCCGAACACCGCACCACCGGGCTCGTCGCCGACACCCGGCCCGTGTTGCGGTTGCTGCAGCTGTTCAGGGTCGACGCCCGCATCGCCGTGTACCGGCATCTCGACCAGGCGATCCGCGAAGTGACGAACCGCTGACCGCCCCGGCACTCAGGACCCGGCGAGCGGCAGAAGCGTCGAGAGGCCGGTCTTCGAAGCCAGCCGCCGGATCGTCGGTGACGGCAGGAAACTCAGGTCGACCCCCTGGGTGCCGCACCGGTCGTTGATCCTGACCAGGGTCGCCAGACCGGTGGAGTCGCAGAAGTCCACCCCTTCGAGGTCCACGACGAGCCTGCCGGGCGCCGGCTCCAGCGCCGCCTCGAAGGTCTCCCTCAGGTCTTCGGAGGTCGTCAGGTCGATCTCCCCCGCCACCGCGATGACGACCTCGGTGCCCGCTGGCCTGACGACGGTCACCGAGAACGGGATCTCCCGGTTGTCACCGTCTCCGCTCGTCACCGTCATCCACCCCTTACGATCGGCATCCCGCTGCTTTCGAACATATCGGATGGCGACACCGGGTCGCGCGGCACTCGTGTCCCGATCCGGCCGGTGCCCTGATCTGGTCACCGGATCCGGTGGTCGTGGACCGCGGCGGGCGACGAGGAGAAATTTCGTGATGCCGATCGACGAGCCGGTACGCCAGACCGCCGACGAACTGACCCTCGAGGTGGCCGCCGTCCCCGCGCAGGCGGCCGCGCTACGGGACCTTCTGGCCAAATGGGCCCTCGACCACGGTCTCCCCCGGGAACTGGCCGACGATCTCAAGCTCACGGCCTACGAGGCGATGACGAACGTCGTCCGGCACGCGTACCCGGACGGCACCGACGCCAACCTCATGACGATCACCGCCGCCCACGAGGACGGCCGACTCGAGATCACCGTCGCCGACGAGGGCCGCTGGCGCGACGGACGCCGCGCGGAAGGCGGCCGTGGCTTGCCGATCATCCGTGCCTTCGCGCCGGAGGTCTCGGTGACGAGCACGCCCACCGGGACCAGGGTCCGGCTCGCTTGGCCCTGCCCCGCCACCTGACCGCCTGAGGCGGCGCCGGCGACCCGGACGGCCAGTCCGTGCTGAGCGCCTCGGTCCGTCGCGGCGGCGGCGCGTCCGATCAGCGGACGACGTCGTAGACCAGCTTCTGGACGCCGTTGGAGTAGGCCTCGCTCTCGACGAGTTCGAGGTTCTGCTTGTCCTTGTCGGTGTCGCTGAAGAGTTTCTTGCCCGCGCCGAGCAGCACCGGGAACAGGAGCAGGTGGTAACGATCGATCAGTCCGGCGTCGGCGAGGTCGCGGTCCAGTTCCGCGCTGCTGTGGAGGATGATCGGCCCGCCCTCGGTCTCCTTCAGCTTCGCGACGTCGTCGAGCGACCGCAGGATCGTGGTCTCGCCCCAGTCGCCGACGAGATCCTCCTCCCGCAGCGTGGTCGAAACGACGTACTTCGGCATCGCGTCGTAGCCGGCGAATTCCTCCGTCATGGTGGGCCACACCGGCGCGAACGCCTGGTAGCTGACCCGGCCCAGCATCATCGCCGTGGCTTCCTCCTGCTCGCGGCCCTTGAGTTCGTACGCCGCTTCGTCGAATTGGATGCCGTCGAAGGTCCAGCCGGAATTGCGGTAGCCCGGCTCCCCGCCGGGCGCCTCGACGACGCCGTCGAGCGAGACGAAGGCGGTGGCGATCAGGGTGCGCATCTGGGTTCTCCTTGGTCGTTCAGCACTGCTTTCGACACTGCGTCGACCGGGGAACGCCGGATTCGACACCGAGCCGGAGAAAGTTTCAGCCTTCGGCGTCGCGGACCAGGAGGGCGATCTGGACCCGGTTCTCGACGCGGAGTTTCGCGAGCATGCTGCTGGTGTGGGCCTTCACCGTCGCGACGGTGATGTCCAGCCGCCGCGCGACGTCGGTGTTGGACAGCCCTTCGGCGATGGCGCTCGCGGTCTCGCGTTCACGGTCGGTCAGGGTGGCCAGCAGCGCGCGAGCGGTCTCGCGGGCCGCCCGACGCGCGTCGGACGAATGCGGTCCGGTGGCCGCGGCGATCAGGCGGGCCGTGGCGGCGGGTGAAAGCGCGGGTTCCCCGGTCGCGACCGTCCGGATCGCCGCCAGTATCCGGGGCGGCGGGGTGTCCTTGAGGACGAAGCCCAGCGCGCCGACGCGCAGCGCGCCCAGCACCATCTCGTCCGAGTCGAAGGTGGTCAGCACCAGGACCCGCGGCGGACCCGGGCGGCGGAGGATCTCCTCGGTCGCGCTCAGCCCGTCGCGACCGGGCATCCGGACGTCCATCAGGACGACGTCGGGCCGCTGCTCGCCCACCACGGTGATCGCGGTGTCGCCGTCGGCGGCCTCGCCGACCACGATGAGGTCGGGTTCGCCGTCGACGATGAGCCGCAGCGCCATCCGCACCAGGTGTTCGTCGTCGACGAGCACGACCCGTACCCGCTCGTCGTCCATTCAGTCGCTCCCTTCGCGGACCGGCCACGGCAACCGCGCGGTGAGGACGAATCCGCCGCCGGGTTCCGGGCGGTGGTCCAGTTCGCCACCCGCCAGCCCGACCCGCTCGGAGAGGCCGAGCAGGCCGTATCCGGACGCGGGCGCGCCCGTGATCGCCCGCGCCGCACCGGAATCCCGGACCGTCGCCCGCAGGCCGGCCCCCGCTCTTCCCTCGACCGTGACGACCACTTCGGCCCCTGGCGCGTGTTTGCCGGCGTTGGTCAGCCCTTCCTGCACGATCCGGTAGACGGTCCTCGCGATCGAGTCGGGTGGTTCGCCCGACGTCGTGACCGTCAAGGTGACGTCCAGTCCCAGCGCCCGCGCGTCCGCGACGAGCGCGGGCAGGTCGGCGAGCGACGGCTGCGGTGGCTCCAGTTCCTCCGGGCTCGCCCGCAGCACGCCGAGAACGTCGCGCAGTTCCTCCAGCGCCTGATGGGAGCCTTCGGCGATCCCCCGGGCCAGTTCCGCGATCTGGTCGGCGGGCAGATCCGGGCGGTGCCCCAGCACCCCGGCCTGCATGGCGACCAGCGAGACCCGGTGTGCGAGGACGTCGTGCATTTCGCGGGCGATCCGGTGCCGCTCCACGATCCGCGCCTCGGCCGCCCGCGCGGCCTGCTCGCGTTCCGCGCTTTCGACCCGTTCCCGCAGGGAGCGCAGCTCCTCCCGCCGCGCGCCGATCGCCGCGCCCACGGCCACCACGATGCCCACCAGCAAGGCGGGCACGCTGATCAGCAGCCACAGCGGTCCCGGCACCTCCCGCTGGGGATAGAGGTCGACGATCAGCAGCCCCGTGACCACGGACAACACCGCCGCGACCGCCGTTTCGGCCGGTCGCCGCCGGGCGGCCAGCGAACAGAGCACGAGCAAGGCCGCGCCGGCCGCCAGTACCGAAACCGTCGAGGCGAGGATGACCGCGATCGTGATCACGACCGGGAAGCGACGGCGCCACAGCAGGGCGATCAGGCAGGCGATCGCGATCAGCGGATCGCCGGTGATCAGCCAGGTGACCCTCGGCCCCGCCGCGCCCACCGGCAGTTGCGACGCCGTGAGCAGCCAGAGCAGCACGCCCAGCGCTGCCGCCGCGAGCAGGCGCCAAACCTGCCCCCACGGACGGAGGAGCGGCTGGGCGCCGGGGTCGGTGATCACCGGCCCATCATCGTCGACCCGGCCGGCGTGGCGCAGCCGGATCCAGGACGATCCGAGCCCCGACCTCGGTCGCGACCGGACTCGACTTTGGTAGGACGCGAAGCGCGACACGCTGCCGATGTGCTCCCGGCCCCGTGACGGCGACGCTGGGCGCGACGCGAATCAAGAGGTAGGGGCTGCCTGCGATTCCCGGTGAGCGGGGTGGCCGATCGTTCCTGTTCCTGCTGCTCGTGGCCGCCGGAACGGTGACGGCGGGCCGGACGCGCGATCCCGGTGATCAAGCGTCCCGCTGGGAGGACGCCGGTCCGCTAGTATCCGCAGCCGGGCGATTCCGTCTACATCGGACGGAATCGCGGGTCCGGTCGATGGCGGGAGAGTGCATGGCGGACGGAGTCGGCTCGCTTCCGGGGTGGCCCGCCGATCCCGCCGAAGCGACCAGCTACGTCGGCCGAGACGCCGAAACCGGCGAGGCGCGGCGCCTGCTGGAGACGTCGTCACTGGTCACGCTGACCGGGCCGGGTGGTGTCGGCAAGACCAGGCTGGCGTGGCGGGTCGCCGCGGCCCACCGGGAGGCGACCGCGGACGAGGTCGCCTTCGTCTCGCTCGCCGAGCTGCGGGAACCCGCGCTGCTGGTGCCGACCGTGGCGAACGTCCTCGGCTTCGGTGACCGCTCGGCGAGACCGGCCATCGAAGTGGTCGTCGAGGCGCTCCAGGCGAGCCGGTTGCTACTGGTGCTGGACAACTGCGAGCACCTGGTCGACAGCTGCGCCTGGTTCGCCGACACCGTGGTCCGCTCTTGCCCGCGGGTGAAGGTGCTGGCCACGAGCAGGCAATCCCTCGGCGTCGCGGGCGAACGGGTGTTGCCGGTGCCGCCGCTGGCCATCCCGGTACCGGGCGATTCCTTCGAACACGCGATGAACGACGAGTCCGTGCGGCTGTTCGTCGACCGCGCGACCGCGGTCGCGCCGTCGTTCCGGCTCACCGAGGAGGACACCGAGCCGCTGATCCGGTTGTGCCGCAGGCTCGACGGGCTGCCGCTGGCCATCGAACTGGCCGCCGTCCGCGCGCGGGCGTTGTCCTTGCGCCAGCTGGCCGACCGGCTCGACCGGCAGTTCTCCGTGCTCACCAAGGACCGGCGGGGGCGGCCGGAGCGGCACGAGACCATGCGCGCCCTGATCGACTGGAGCCACGACCTGTGCACCGGGCCCGAACGCCTGCTGTGGGCGCGCGCGTCGGTGTTTTCCGGCAGCTTCGACCTCGACGCGGCCGAACAGGTGTGTTCCGGCGGCGAACTGCCGCGCGAGCGGGTCCTCGAAGTCGTCGACGGACTGCTCGACAAGTCCATCCTGCTGCGTGAGGAATACCCCGGCGGCGTGCGGTACCGCATGCTGGAATCGGTGCGCGAGTACGGCGTCGACAGGCTCGGCGAGACGCGCGGGACGGCGGAGTTCCGGAAACGGCACCGGGACTGGTTCGCCGAACTCGCCGGCCGGTACGCCGCCGAATGGCTGGAGACCGACCAGCTCGCCTGGATCGGACGGCTCCGCCGCGAGCACGCGAACCTGCGCGTCGCCCTCGACTACTGCACCGGCGATCCGGAGGACGCGGTCGTCGGGCTGCGGATGTTGCGTGACGTCAAGGAGTTCTGGATCGTCCGCGGGCTGAACACCGAAGGCCGGATGTGGGTCCGCCGCCTCGACGAGGTCGCCGCACCGGGTGTCCCGGAGCGGGCGCACGGGCTGTGGCTGTCCGGTTTCCTCGCGGTGGTGCAGGGAGACATGCCCGCCCATCGGTACATGCTGGACAGGGCGGCCGCCGAAGCCGAGACGAGCGGCGACGAACTCGCCGCCGCGTATGTACTCCACGTGCGTGCCTACGCCGCGCTGATCGGCGACGACATGTCCGAGGCCGCCCGGCTGTTCGGCACGGCCATCGACCTGTTCCGGGCCCACGGCGACGAAGGCGCGGACCTGTGGGCGAGCTACAACCACGGGCTGGCCGTCGCGCTCGAAGGCGACATGGAGCGGGGGCGGGCGGTGCTCGCCGAAGCCGTCGAGCGCTGCGAGCGGCGGGGCGAGGTCTTCTGGCGGGGCTGGGCCCTGTGGTCGCTCGCCGCCGCCGAATACCTCCAAGGCGACCTCGCCGTGGCGAGCCGGTGCTGTGAGCAGGTCCTGCGCCTGCACGAGCGGGTGGACGACCGGGTCGTCGTCGGGTTCACGCTCACCGTCATGGCCGGCTGCGCGGCCCGCACCGGCCGCCCCAACCGGGCCGCGATCCTCCAGGGCGCCGCGATGGACGTCTGGCGCACGGTCGGCGCGTGGCCGACGCGGTACGCCGCGTTCTCCGAGCCGTTGCAGGCCGACACCGAGGTCGTGACGGCGGCGCTGGGCTGGGAGGTCGCCGTCAAGGAGTTCACCGACGGCGCCGCGATGCCCGTCGTCGACGCCATCGCGTACGCCCTCGAGGAACGGGCCCCCGAACCGCGGGCACCGGCCGCGCAGGTGCTCACCAGACGCGAGACCGAGATCGCGCACGTGGTCGCCGAGGGGCTGACGAACCAGGAGATCGCCGACCGGCTCGGCATCGCGCGGCGCACGGTGGACACCCACATCGACCACATCCTCACCAAACTCGGCTACTCCAACCGCGTGCAGGTCGCCACCTGGGTGACCCGGTCGGCCGACCCGGGGTGAGCCTCACGCCGCCCTGATCGGGGTGGCCGTCCCGGCCGGTTCCGGCGTGAGCAGCTCGACGCGCAAGGCGATCCGCAAGTCCAGCCGGGCCTGCGGGTCGTCGAGCCGCGAGCCGAACAGGACCCGGAGGCGGCGCAGGCGGTTGCGCACCGTCTGCGGGTGGACGCCGAGGTTCTCCGCGATCTCGGGGGCCCCGCCGCGAGCGGCGAGCATGGCGTCCAGGGTCTCGGCGAGTTTGGTGCGTTCGTTCGCGGGCAGATCGGCGATCGGCGCCAGGCTGCGCGTGACGAGCGCGGAGGTGAGCACCTCGTCGGCGAACAGCCAGTGCGTGGTCAGGTGGTCCGACCAGCGCACGAGGGGGCCGTCCTCGATCACCTCGCGGCGGACCAGTTCCAGCGTCCGCCGGGCCCAGCGCAGGGACACCGCGGCTTCGGCGGGTGCCACCGCGGGTCCGACCGCCGCCCGTGTCCCCGCGAGGACACCGCCGATCTCCAGGTCGTCCGGCACGAGCAGATGCGGGTACTCGCCCGTGAGGTCGGCCAGCACCTCCGGGCCGAACGAGGCACGGACCGCGCCGGGTTCGGCGGCGACGGCCACCACCCTGGCGGGCGGTATCCAGCCCGCCTCGGCCGCCAGCGCCGCCCACTTCGCCGGCGGACGGCCGCCCAACAGCTCCTTCAGCAGGTCTTGGCGCAGCTCGGCCACCGAAGGCGTGTGCGCGGCGCGGTAGGCCGCGGTCGACAGCCGGATCAGGACGTCGGCGCAGCGGAGCAGGGCCTCCACCCCGCTGTCCATCACGGACGAGCCCGCCCCCGGCAGCCGGGACAGCGAGGCCAGCACGGGCAGCGCGGCCCGGCCCGCCGAATGGAACGCCCGGGAGAGCCGCTCCAGCCCCTTGCCCGCCGCGTACTCGGCGACACCGACCTGGCGGAAGGCGTCCGCACCGGCGGCGATGCCCAGCGCGGCGTACTTCCTGTCGTGCTCCAGTACGGAGGCGACGAACTCCGTCGCCCGCGCGTCGAACAGCGACGCGTGCTCGGGCAGCGAATGCCGGATCCCGTCCACGACCACGCGGGCGATCACGAGGGCGGCGGAACGGGCCGGGGCAGGGGACGCGGTCAGGGTCATCATCGACCTCCGGAGCGGCGGGAATCGGGCCGCCGAGTCTGCTACCGCGGAGTAGCGGGGCACATCGGGTGAATTACGTACTCGCGTCCACTCGGCCTGCACGTCACCCGTTCGTGGTGGTCACCGGTGTCCTTTACGCGGGCACCTCCCAAGCACGAAGGTCCGAAGCGTGTCGTCCGCCCCCCTCACGCGTGTCGTCCATCCAGACACGCGAGACCGTCGTCCGCCGCACGGCCGGCCTACTCGCAAACGGCTCCGTGCGCCGCGCTGCGGACGACCTTGGCGTACTTGCCGAGCACGCCGCGCGTGTATGCCGGAGGCTTGGGCGCCCAGCCCTCCCGGCGGGACGCGATGTCGTCGATCTCGACCTCGAGTGTCCGGTTCGCGACGTCGAGGGTGATCGGGTCGCCGTCGCGCACGAACGCGATCGGCCCGGCGTCGACGGCTTCCGGCGCGATGTGGCCGACGCAGAGGCCGGTCGTGCCGCCGCTGAACCGGCCGTCGGTGATGAGCAGGACGTCCTTCCCGAGCCCGGCACCCTTGATCGCGCCGGTGATGGCGAGCATCTCGCGCATCCCGGGCCCGCCCTTCGGGCCTTCGTACCGGATGACCACGACGTCCCCCGCGACGATGCGGCCCTCGGTGAGCGCGTCGAGTGCGGCGCGTTCGCCGTCGAACACCCGCGCGGTGCCGGTGAACGTCGATTCGTCGAAGCCCGCGGATTTCACGACGGCACCTTCGGGCGCCAGTGATCCCTTGAGGATGGTCAGCCCGCCGGTCTGGTGGATCGGGCGGTCGAGCGGGCGGATGATCTCCCCGTCGATCCCGGCGGGCGCGATGCCTTCGAGGTTCTCGGCCAGGGTCTTGCCGGTCACGGTGGGCACGTCGCCGTGCATGAGCCCCGCGTCGAGCAGCGCCTTCATCACCACGGGGATGCCGCCGACCTTGTCGACGTCGTTCATCACGTACTTACCGAACGGTTTGAGGTCGCCGAGGTGCGGGACCTTGTCGCCGATGCGGTTGAAGTCGTCGATGCGCAGGTCGACCTCCGCCTCGCGGGCGATCGCGAGCAGGTGGAGGACGGCGTTGGTCGAACCGCCCAGCGCCATCACGACGGCGATCGCGTTCTCGAACGCCTCCATCGTCATGATCTGCCGCGCGGTGATGCCCTGGCGGAGCATCCCGACGACGGCCTCCCCCGAGCGGTGGGCGAACCCGTCACGGCGCCGGTCGACGGCGGGCGGGGCGGCCGATCCGGGCAGCGACATGCCGAGGGCCTCGGCCACCGACGCCATCGTGTTGGCGGTGTACATGCCGCCGCAGGCCCCTTCACCGGGGCAGATCGCGCGTTCGATCTTGTCGACTTCGGCGCGGGTGATCCTGCCTGCCAGGCAGGCGCCGACGGCCTCGAAGGCGTCGATGATCGTGACGTCCCGGCCGTCGACCTGACCGGGCATGATCGAACCCGCGTAGAGGAAGACGGAGGCGAGGTCGAGGCGCGCCGCGGCCATCAGCATGCCCGGCAGCGATTTGTCGCAGCCCGCCAGCAGTACGGAGCCGTCGAGCCGCTCGGCCATCATCACCGTTTCCACCGAGTCGGCGATCACCTCGCGGGACACCAGCGAGAAGTGCATTCCCTCGTGTCCCATGGAGATCCCGTCGGACACCGAGATCGTGCCGAACTCCAGCGGGTAGCCGCCCGCCGCGTGCACGCCGTTCTTGACGGCCTTGGCCAGCCGGTCGAGCGAGAGGTTGCACGGGGTGATCTCGTTCCACGAGGACGCCACCCCGATCTGCGGTTTGGCGAAGTCGTCGTCGCCCATCCCGACCGCGCGAAGCATCCCGCGGGCCGCCGCGCGCTCCAGACCGTCGGTCACATCACGCGAACGGGGTTTCAAATCCGGCTGGTCTTGCGGCATCGGAACACCTTTCTTCGTGGCGGGACACCGGGCACGCTGCCAACCGGACGCGCCCGGCGCAACTCACCGCTCCGCATTCGGTCCGCGGTGGGTCGCTCCCCGGTGCAGCGCCACCCGCGTGATCGCGTGATGCTCCACGCCGAGCACCTCGGCCGTCCAGCCGGAGAGCGCCACCCGGTCGCCCGGTTTCTCCGGGATCCGGCCGAGGAGCACGAGGATCAGTCCCGCGATCGTGGCGTACTCCCCCGGCGGCGTGTCCCGCAGTTCGACCCCGACGTCGACGAGGTCGTGCACCGGGAAGGTGCCGGGCAGGACCAGTGAACCGTCGTTGCCGTCGCGGACGGCCAGCACGTCGCGGTCGGTCTCGTCGTAGATCTCACCGACGATCTCCTCCAGCAGGTCCTCCAGGGTGACCATGCCCGCGACGGCGCCGTGCTCGTCGACGACGAGCGCCATCTGCTCCCGCTCGGCCTTGAAACTCCGCAGCGCGTCCGACACCCGCAGCGAATCGGGGAACACCACCGCCGGCCTGACGGCCTCGGCGAGGTCTTCGTGGTCACCGAGCAGGTCGCGCAACTGCACGACCCCGACGACGTCGTCCAGATGGCCGCCGCGGGCGACCGGTGCCCGGGAATGGCCGGACTCGGCCAGCTCCCTGCGCGCCGACTCGAGATCCAGCTCGGCCGCGAGCGTCAGCACCATCCGGCGGGGGACGAGTACTTCCCGCAGCCGTCGTTCGTGAATCTCCAAGGCGCCGTTGATGATCATGCGCTGCTCGGCGTTCAGGCCGCGTTGTGCCGAGACCAGCTCCCGCAGCTCCTCGGGTGACATCTGCTCCGGATCGGCTTCCGCCCGGCCGCCCAGCGTCCGTACGACGAAATTCGTCGACACGCTCAGCGCCCACACCACGGGCCGCGAAATCGCCGACAACAGGTTCAGCGGGCGCGCGACCAGCAACGCCCACCGCAGCGCGTTCTGCATGGCCAGCCGTTTGGGCGCCAGCTCACCGAGCACCAGCGTCAGGAAGGTGAGGACCATGGTCACCAGCGCGACGGCCACCGCCCCGGCGGCGTCACCGAGGAAATTCAGCAGCGGCACCAGGGGCTGGGCGAGGGACACCGCCGCCGTCGCCGAGGCGAGGAACCCGGCGAGCGTGATGCCGATCTGGATCGTCGCCAGGAAGCGATTCGGATCGCGGGCGAGCCGCACCAGCGTCCGGGCCGAGGCGCGGCCGTCCCGTTCCAATGCCCGCACTTGCCCCTCGCGCAGCGAGATCAGCGCCATCTCGCTGCCCGCGAACACCGCGTTGAGCACCACCAGCACCGCGACCAGCGCGATGTCGAACCCGTAGCCGCCCACAAGCACTCCCCGGCCCGCCGGAAGTGCAGAACTTTACCGAGGGGGAAGCGCGTCCGCAGCCATCGGAGCGGCTCGCTACTGACACGTCGTTCCGATACCTTCGAAGGACCCGCACGGACGGAGTCCTGATGTTCACTCTCAAGACCGCTCCCGCACGAACCTTCCGGCGCCGGGCGGAGAAGATCGCCAAACCGGTCACCCGCTGGAGCATCGGCCACGCGCTCCCCCGCGTCGCGCTTCGGGCCGCGGCGCGCCGGGGTGATCTCCAGGGCAGGCTTTCGGTCGAGGCGAGCGGCGGAGCGGACCTCACCGGGCTGTTCGACGAGATCCGCTCGCACGGCGCCATCGCCACCACCCGGGTCGGGCACGTGAGCACCCGGCATGGGGCGTGCAAGGAGATCCTGACCGACGACGCGTTCAAAACCGTGCGATTCGTCCCGGACAACCCGCTGCTCAACCGGCTCGTCGCCTGGTCGTCGTCCGGCCTGATCCATCCGATAGAGCCGCCGTCGCTGCTCGCGAGCGAACCGCCCGACCACACGCGCTACCGGAAGCTGGTCACGCGGGTCTTCACCGCCCGCGCCGTCGAGCAGCTACGGCATCGCACGCAGGCGATCACCGACGAACTGCTCGACGGACTCGACCCCGAGAATCCCGTCGACCTCATCGAGCGGTACTGCGGCCTCTTGCCGGTCACCGTGATCAGCCAGATCCTCGGCGTCCCGCTCGAAGAACGCGACAAGGTGCTGGCGCTGGGCGGTGCCGCGGCCCCGAGTCTCGACCTCGGCCTGCCGTGGCGGACTTTCCGCACCGTGGAAGCGACCCTGGCCGAGTTCGACTCGTGGCTCACCCTGCATCTGGAGAAACTGCGGGCGAACCCAGGCGACAACCTGCTCAGCAAGCTCATCGCCGCCCGTGAGGACGGGGTGGGCCTGACCGAGCGGGAACTCAAGGCCACCGCGGGACTGGTGCTGGCGGCCGGCTTCGAAACGACCGTCAACCTCCTCGGCAACGGCATCGCCCTGCTCACCCGGCATCCGGGCGAACTCGCGAAACTGCGCGCGGACCCGGATCTGTGGAGCAACGCCGTCGACGAGATCCTGCGCTACGACCCGCCCGTCCTGCTCACCGGCAGGCTCTGCGCGCGCGACACCGAGATCGGCGGGACACGCGTCGCCCGCGGGGCGATCGTGAGCACCGTGCTCGCGGGCGCCAACCGGGACCCGGAGATCTTCGACGACCCGGCCACCTTCGACGTCGAGCGCGCGAACGCGCGCGACCACGTGTCGTTCGGTGCCGGGCGGCATTACTGTCTCGGCGCTTCGCTGGCGAGGATGGAAGGGGAAATCGGGCTGCGGTCGATCTTCGCACGCTTCCCCGACCTCCGGCTGCTCGACGGGGCGCGGCGGCGGCAGACCCGGATCCTGCGCGGATTCGAGACACTCCCCGCCGCGCTCGCGTGAAGGGATCGGTGTTCGCTCAACTTCTTCGCCGCCACACCACCGGAACCGCCGGCAGTACCAGTGCCCCACCGATCCACGGCACGCTGCCGGTGGCGACCGGCGAAGCTCCACAAAGGACGGCGAAATCCGTTCACGGGTGATCGACGCTGTGACGTCACACGCGTGACGACGGACCGTGAAGGCAAGAAAGCCCCGGATGTGCCCGCCTTCGCCGATACCGGGTGCGCGCCGAAGTCGTCGACCTCGTGGTCACCGGTCCCGGTATGACTCCGTTCAGTGCGCGAGTGCTCACCGAAGACGTCGGCCGTCACGCAACGGGCACGGTGGTACCCGCCGACGTCGTCCTGAGGACCTTCCTGTTCCGCCTCGCCGACTGACCTCGGGATCATTGCCCGACAGCATCGTATCGCTTATCGTATATGAAATTCACCCCCCGATGCTGCGAGGTGACCTCGTGACCACCGCCACCGCCGATCCGACGACCACCACGGTCGCGCGAGATTTCACCGATTTCCGCACGGTGGTGTCGCAATCCTTCGTGCCGCTGCACGTGACGAGCGAGCACCGCGACCAGTTCCGCGGCCGTATCCGCACCTGCGGCGCCGACGACGTCCAGCTCACCGAGGTGACCGCGTCGGCGCACGTGGTCGAGCGGACACCGGAGCTCATCGCCAGGGCGGACCGGCACTACTACAAGCTGAGCCTGATCCTGGCCGGGACCGGCCTGCTGGTGCAGGACGACCGCGAGGCGATGCTGCGCCCCGGTGACGTGGCGTTGTACGACACGCACCGGCCGTACACCCTGGCGTTCGAAGAGGACTTCCGCACGCTCGTGGTGATGTTCCCGCAGCGGCTCATCGATCTCCCCCGCGACCTGGTCGGCCAGCTGACCGCGGTGCCGATGTCGGGCAAACGGGGCATGGGCAACGTGGTGGTGCCCTTCCTCGCGCAACTGGGCAGCAACCTCGACCAGCTCGGCGGGCCGGCGGGCGTCCGGCTCGCGCATACGGCGGTCGATCTGCTCGCCACCCTGTTCGCCAGCGAACTCGACCTCGCCCGCTCGACGGCCGGACCGCACCACGAACTGATGCGCCGTGTCCTCGCCTACATCGACACGAACCTCTCCTCCACCGACCTCGGCCCCGCCCAGATCGCCGCCGAGCACTACATCTCCACCCGGCATCTGCACGGCCTCTTCCACGAACAGGGCACGACCGTCTCGAGCTGGATCCGCACCCGGCGGCTGGAACACTGCCGCCGCGAATTGCTGGACCCCGTGCACACTTCCCGGCCCGTCGCGACCATCGCGGCGAAGTGGGGTTTCGTCGACGCACCGCACTTCAGCCGGGTGTTCAAGACGGAATTCGGCTGCTCGCCGAGCGAACTGCGCCGCGGCTTGACCGTGAGCGATCGGTTGTTGCCACCCAGCGCGTGAGGGCTGGCCCTTCCGGGGCGGTCACCTCGACGATGACCGCATGCCCGAAGCACCAGAGGAACAGTGGCGCACCTATGACGAGTTCGCCGCCGGAATAGCCACCTACCGCCTGCCGAACGCGGACCTGTCAGGACGTGCGCTCACCGTCACCCTCGATGACGGAACGACGCTCGCGCTGCGATTCGAGGACGCCGAAACCGTTTCCTGCAACGGCATCAAGGATCCGTACGACGCGGTCGCCGTCCGGGAAGACGTTTTCTTCGTCAATCTCCCACACACCAGCGTGGAGGGTGAAGCGCTCACCGTCGTCTTCTCCACGACGACGCATCGCGCGCTCGCCGTGCGCTCGGTCATCGGCGCCGACGACGTCGAGGGCGTTCCCCGTGTCTCCCAGACGTTCTGGTCCGGCACGACCGACGCGGGCACGCCGACCGGCGAGGTACCGGGACCGTCGCGCGATCTGATCGGCAAGCGCAACATCTATCGTTACAGCCCGGAACACCTTTACGAGCACGTGTACGTGTCTTCGCAACGCTATGCCTGGCAATGCCTCGAAGGTGTGCAGCGCGGCCACGGGGACATGGACCTGTCGACGGTGTGGAAGTTCCAGGACGGGCTCTACCTGTTCTGCTTCCGCGAATTCCGCATCGCCGTGGCGAGTGTGTGGCTGCACGATCTCGGCTACGCGCTGAAGACCACCGGCGTCTTCCTCGGCCTGACCGGCGACGGCCGGTCGGAACACTCCCGCGCGGGCGGGCACATCTACCCGCTCGGCGCCGTCTCCTACCCCGACGCGCAACCGGTCTGAGCGCCCTCGATCGCGGCAGCGGTTCACCAAAGACCTCAAGGAGCTCGAATGTCCAATGCAGACATCATCGCCGCGCATTACGCCGCGAGCGACCGCGGCGACCTGGCGGGCATGCTGGCCCCGCTCGGCCCCGACACCACCTGGACGGAGGCGGCCGGTTTCCCTTACGCCGGCACCTACACCGGCCCGGAGGAAGTGCGCGACAACGTCTTCGGCGCGATCGCGAAGGACTGGGACGGCTACACCTTCACCCTCGGCGACCTGTTCGACGCCGGTGACACGGTGATCGGCCTCGGGACCTATCAGGGCAAGCACCGCGAGACCGGTCGCTCGTTCACCGCCCGGGTCGCGCACGTGTGGCGGTTCGACGGCGGCAAGGTGCTCTCGTTCGAGCAGATCGTCGACTCCGTGCCCGTCGTGGACGCCTTGGAGAACCGGTGAGACCCGCGCGGCGCCTCGTCGCCCTCGCCGCCGCCGTCCTGCTCGCCACGGCGGGCTGCGCCGGGGCCGAGAGCGGTTCGAGCGGACCGATCGTGGTCGGTTCGGTCAACGCGCTCAGCGGCGCGGCCACCTTCCCCGAGGCCTCTCAGGCGGCCAAGGCGGTCTTCGACGCGGCCAACGCGAGCGGCGGCGTGAACGGCAGGCAGATCGAGTACAAGGCCCTGGACGACAAGGGCGACCCGGCGGCGGCCGCCGCCGCGGCCCGTGAGGTCGTCGGCCGCGACGAAGCGGTGGCGCTCGTCGGCTCGTCCAGCCTCATCGAGTGCGAGATCAACAACAAGTACTACGAGCAGCAGAAGATCCTGTCCATGCAGGGCATCGGCGTGGACCCGGCGTGCTTCACCAGCCCCAACATCGGCCCGGTCAACGTCGGCCCGTACCACGACATGACGCTGACCCTGCTCTACGGCTCGGAAACGCTGAAGCTGAACGACATCTGCGGACTGCTGGAGATCGCGGGCAACACGCTGCCGTCGTACCAGGCGGCCATCGACGAGTGGTCGGCCATCACCGGCAAGAAGCTCAAGTACCTCGACGCGACCGTGCCCTACGGTGGTTCCGACTACACCTCCTACATCGTCAAGGCCCGCAACGCCGGCTGCAAGGCGATCACGGTGAACCCGGTCGAACCGGACTCCATCGGGCAGCTCAAGGCCGCCGCCGCGCAGGGGTGGAACGACGTCACGTGGCTGCTGCTCACCAGCGTCTACAGCGAGAACTACGCCAAGGCCATCACCAACGCCGGTGCCGGGGTGTACGTGCCGGCCGAGTTCTACCCGTTCACCGACTCGACCAGCCCGCAGAACAAGGACTGGCGTGAGCTGATGACCAAGAACAACATCCCGCTGACCTCGTTCAGCCAGGGCGGTTACCTGGCGGCGAAGTACTTTCTCGACGTCGTCAAGGGGATCAGCGGGGACGTCACGCGTGAGTCGGTGACCAAGGCGCTGCGCGAGATGAAGCCGATCACCGACCCCATGGTCGGCACACCGTACGTCTTCGGTCCCGGCCAGACCCACCACGACAACACCGCGGGCTGGCCGATCAAGCTCGCCTCCGGCTCCAACAAGTGGGAGCTCGTCGCCGACGATTGGCTGCGGATTCCCAAGAAGTAACGGGAGAGGTAAGTGGCGGGTCGCGGGGGTCGTGAGTGGTGATCGGGGTTCCGACCCGAATCACCACTCACGACCACCTGGACCGGACGGCCATTTGCCCCTCCCTCTCACCCAGGAGGAAATGATGCTGCAGGGAGCGCTGGCCGGCCTGGCCGCCGGCGGACTGTACGCGGTGTTGGCGGTCTGCCTGACGCTGATGTCGCGCCTGGTGCGGGTGGTGAACTTCGCCCAGTCCGCCACCGGGATGTTCGGCTGTTACGTGGCGGTGTTCCTGTCCGTCCACGCGGGACTGCCGACGTGGCTCGCCACGGTGGCGGGGATCCTGCTCGGCGGGCTGCTCAGCGCGCTGCTCGGCTGGATCGTGTCCACCTGGCTCGCCGAGGCGGACACCGGTACCCGCTCGGCGGTCACCGTGGCGGTGCTGCTCCTGCTGATCTCGGTGTCGTTCATCCTGTTCGGCAACAAACCGCAGCCGTTCCACCCGATTCTCGACGGACCGGCGGTCACCGTGGGCGGGGTGGTGATCAGCCAGGTCACCGTGGTCACCGTCGCGCTGGCGGTGCTGGTGGCGGTGGCCAGCCGGATCGTGCTGAGCCGGACCTCGGCGGGAGTCCAGCTCAGGGCGCTTTCGGAACGTCCGACGACGGCCGAACTGCTGGGCATCCCGGCGAAACGGCTCAGCGTCGCGGTCTGGGCGGTCACCGGGGTGGTCAGCACGCTGGTGATCTCGATCGTGGCGCCGTCGCAGTCCAACGACGCGACTTCGCTGGCGATGCTGGTGGTCCCCGCGGCCGCGGCGGCCCTGCTCGGCGGGTTCCGCCGTCTCGACTTCGCCGTCGCGGGTGGGCTGGGCCTCGGTCTGATCCAGGGCGCCGCCGCGCAGGTCGACGGCCTTTCGGTGGTGCGGTACTTCCTGCCGTTCGCAGTGATCGTCGCGCTGCTGCTCTGGTCGCAGCGCAAGGAGGTGTGGGATGCGGCTCGCTGAACGAGGAATGCCGTTCGTCGTCGCGTTGGTGGCGATCGCGGCGGGTTACGGGCTGAGCGTCGGGCTCGACGGGTATTTCGTGTACCTCGGCATGAGCGCCGTGGTCGCCGGGATCTCGCTGCTCGGGCTGGGCGTGGTCACCGGGAGCGCGGGAATGATCTCCCTGTGCCAGCTGACCTTCGGCGCGGTCGGCGCGTGGACGGTGTCCGCGCTGAACGAGGCACAGGCGCCCGGCGGGTTCCTCACTTGGCTGCTGCTCGGCGGTCTCGCCGCCGGGCTGGTCGGGGTGCTCGTCGGACTCCCGGCGTTGCGGCTGCGCGGGATCAATCTCGCCGTCGTCACCCTGGGGCTCGCCGCCGCGGCCGACCTCGCGCTGGTGCAACTCCAGTTCCCCGGCGTCGCCGGCGGGATCTCGGTCGAACGGCCCGACGCGTTCTCCGACGACCGGTCCTACTTCCAGCTCGCCATCGTCGTGCTGGTGCTGTGCTGCCTGGCCGTCTACTTCCTGCGCCGCGGGCGCTGGGGCAGTGCCTGGCAGGCGGTGGCGTTCTCCGAACGCGGGACGGCCGCCGCCGGGACGAGCGTGCGGATGTCGAAACTGACCGCGTTCGCGGTGAGCGCCACCCTCGGCGGGATCAGCGGAGGCCTGCTGACCGGACAGGTCGGGCTCGCCTTCCCGGCCAGTTTCACCGCGATCCAGTCGCTAGCGCTGTACGTGCTGGCGATCATGTCGGGCGCGCATCTGATCGACATGGCCGTGTTCGGCGCGGTGCTGTGGGTCGGTGTGCCGGAACTGCTGAAGCGCTGGGGAATCCCGCAGGACTGGGGTTTCGTGGTGTTCGGCGTGCTCGGGGTCCAGGCGCTGGCCAGTGGCGGGAACCTCGGCACCACGGTGCGGAACGTCTGGTACCGGCGGTCCAAGAGGGAACCGGCGAAACTCGACCTCGCCGCCGAGACCACGGACGTCGAGGCCAAGGCGCCCGGCCCACCGGTGCTCACCGTGCGGGGGCTGAGCGTGAACTTCGGGCACGTGGCCGCACTGTCCTCTGTGGACATAGCGGTGCCGGAACACGGGGTGCTCGGCGTCATCGGGCCGAACGGCGCGGGCAAGTCGACGCTGGTCGACGCGATCAGTGGCTTCCTCCCGAACGCCGAGGGCCGGGTCGAACTCGGCGGCGCCCCACTGACCGGATCGCCGTCGAACCGGGCCCGCGCCGGCCTGCGCCGGACGTTCCAGCAGGACCGCGTCCCGCCGGGGCTGACGGTCGGGGCGTACCTCAAGTTCCTGGCGAGGCGGCGGCCCACCGACGGCGAGATCGGCGAGGCACTGGACTTCTTCGGCTGCCCCTCCGCCCGCACTCCACTGTCGCAAGTGGACGTCGGCGCGCGCAGGCTGGTCGAGGTCGTCGGACATCTGCTGGCCAGGCCACGCGTCCTGCTCCTCGACGAGCCGGCCGCGGGACTTCCGCACGAGGAGCACGTCGCGTTCGGGGAACGGCTGCGGCAGGTGCCCGCCCGGTTCGGGGTGTCGGTGCTGCTCATCGAGCACGACCTCGACCTGGTGCGCTCGGTCTGCGAGACGATCACCGTCCTCGACTTCGGCCGCGTCCTGGCCTCCGGCCCGCAGGCCGAAGTGCTCGCCGATCCGGCCGTGCTCAAGGCGTACATGGGTGAAACGGAGCTGTTGTGAACGCGTTGCGGATAGCTGGACTGACGGTCACCCGCGGCGCCGGGCCGGTGATCTCCGGCGTCGACCTGACCCTGGAACCGGGCCGGATCACCGCGCTCGTCGGCCCCAACGGCGCCGGGAAGACCAGTCTGCTGGAGGCCGTCTCGGGGGTGGTGCCCGCCTCGGCAGGCACCGTCCACATCGGAGCAGACGAGATCACGAAGCAGTCGCGCGTCTCCCGCGCGCGGCGGGGGCTGGCGCACATCGAGCAGGGCCGCGCGGTGTTCGGCAGCCTGACCGTGCTGGAGAACCTGATGCTGACCGCGCGCACCCGCGCGCGGGCGGACGAACTCTTCGAACTGTTCCCCGAGCTGGAGAAACGCCGCGACTCACCGGCGGCACTGCTCAGCGGGGGCGAACAGCAGATGGTGGTGCTGGCCCGTGCCTTCGCCGCGCGGCCGTCGTTCCTGCTGATCGACGAGATGTCGCTGGGACTCGCGCCCGTGGTGTTCACCCGGCTGCTGCCGATGGTGACCCGGTTCGCCGAGGAGGGCGCGGCGATCCTGCTCGTCGAGCAGTTCACGCATCTGGCCCTCGGGGTGGCGAGCGACGCGCTGGTGGTGTCTTCGGGACGCGTCACCTATGCGGGTTCCGCGCAGGGCCTTCTGGACTCCCCCGGCACCCTGCACTCGGCCTACCTGGGCGAATCCTGACCGTTCGGAAGTCCGTGAAGGCCTCCTTGAGGGACTCTGGGTCCCTCAAGGAGGCTCGGAGTCATGGGGTTGTTGCAACACCGTCTGATGGGGGGTGGGGTTGTGCGGGTTTATCGGTGGTTGCCGCGGTCGGTGCGGGTGGGGTTTTGGGATCAGGTCCGGGCCGGGGTGGCGGCGAAGCCGGCGGCCCGGGCGGTGGGGCTGTCCCCGACGACGGGGGTGCGGTTGTTCCGGCAGGCTGGCGGGGTGATCGGTAACGCACCTGCTCGGCCTGGTCCGGTCCGGTTGAGCCTGGCCGAGCGGGAGGAGATCGCCTGCCTGAAAGCCGCGGGCCAGGGGCCCCGGGCGATCGGGCGGGCGATCGGGCGGCCGGCCTCGACCGTCTCTCGCGAGCTGGCCCGCAACACCGGTTCCTCCGGCCGCTATCGGGCTGTCAGCGCCCAGCACACGGCCGAGAACCGCGCGAAACGCCCGAAGGTCGCGAAGCTGGCCGCGGACACCGTGTTGCGGGAGGTGGTGCAGGACAGGTTGGACCGTAAATGGTCCCCGCGTCAGATCGCGCGGAGACTGGTGCTGGAGTTCCCCGACCAGCCGGAGATGCGGGTGTCCCACGAAACGATCTACCAAGCACTGTATGTCCAGGGAAAAGGCGCGCTGCGCCGCGAACTCACCCAGGCGTTGCGGACCGGGCGGGCACTGCGGATGCCCCGCCGGCAGGCCCAGGCCCGCCGGGCCCGGCCCGCGGGCAGGATCCCCGACATGGTCAACATCTCCGAACGGCCCGCCGAGGTCACCGACCGCGCCGTCCCCGGGCATTGGGAAGGCGACCTGATCCTGGGCAAGAACAACAAATCCGCGATCGGGACCCTGGTCGAACGATCGACCCGGTTCGTGATGCTGCTGCACCTGCCCCACGGACGCGACGCCGCCACCGTCGCCGCCGCCATGACCGAGACCATCCAGACGCTGCCGCCGCTGCTGCTGAAATCCTTGACCTGGGACCAGGGCAAGGAAATGGCCCACCACAAAAAGATCACCCTGGCCACCGGGATCGACATCTACTTCTGCGACCCACACGCACCCTGGCAACGCGGAACCAACGAGAACACCAACGGACTACTCCGCCAATACTTCCCCACAAGCACCGACCTGTCCCAGCACACCGCCGCAGACCTCGCACGAGTCGCCGCCGAACTCAACGGCCGCCCCCGCGAAACCCTCGACTGGCACACACCCGCCGAAGCCCTCGAAGCACTACTCTCCAACCAACAAACAATGCGTGTTGCAACCACCATGTGAATCCGCCAGGCCTTCACGGACTTCGGCAGGGGTGAGGCGGCGGCATAGCGGGTGCAGGAGGCGTGAAGCTCCTTGTGGGTTGTTGAGCCCACGCCAGACCCTTCGGCGATTTCGCGCCCGCCTCCGGCTTCAGTACGCCACGGTTGCCTCACCCCTCAATGAGAACCCATGCCCGCCCGTTCGAAGGCCAGCGTCGGCAGATCGACGACGTGGGCGCCGCCGTCGGCCACGATCACCGCACCGGTGATGTACGAAGACTCCGAAGACCCCAGGAACCGCACGATGGAGGCGATCTCCTCCGGTTCGGCGGGACGGCGGAGCGGGACCTCGGCGGTGACCCGCCGGTAGCCCTCGGCGTGACCGCCGTCGAAGCCCGCGGCCTCGGCGAACTGGTCCATCTCTCCGTCCGCCATCGGCGTGCGCACCCAACCGGGGCAGACCGCGTTCGCGCGGACGCCCTTCGGCCCGTAGTCGCGGGCGATCGAGCGCGTCAGGCCGATCAGCGCGTGCTTGGCGACGGTGTAGCCCGCGACGTTCGGCCCGGCGAACAGTCCGGCCAGCGAGGACACGATGACCACCTGACCACCGGTTTCGACCAGCGACGGCAGCGTCGCCCGGCAGAACACGAACGCGCTGGAGAGGTTCGAGCGCAGGGCCAGTTCCCACTCCTCGTCGCCGGTGTCGACCACCGAAGACAGGCCGTGCCCGCCGGCGTTGGCCACCACGACGTCCAGCCTGCCGAACCTGCCGACGATCTCGGCCACGGCGTTCTCGGTGGCTTCGCGTTCGCTGGCGTCACAGGTGACGACGTACGCCCCGGTTTCCGCCGCCACCTTTTCCAGCGGCTCGCGCCGCCGTCCGAGCACCACCACCTGGGCACCCTCGTCGGCGTACCGGCGGGCCACCGCGGCACCGATACCGGTACCGCCACCCGTGATCGCGACAACCTTCTTCACTTGCGGAGTCCTTTCTAAGCGGGAAAACCGGAACGGGCCGAGACGCCGAAATCGGCGAGCACGGCCTGGCCGTTGACCGTCCGCGAACGCGCGGACGCGAGATGGAGCACCTGCCAGGCGACTTCCTCCGGAGCCTGCACCGGGAACGCGGGATCGTCGAGCGCTTCGCCGAGATCGCCGCGCGCCATCGGGGTGTCGACCACCGAGGGACAGACACAGTTCACCCGGACGCCGGGAAGGTCGACCGCCAGGGCCCTGGTCATCGCCACCACGGCCCCCTTCGAAGCGCAGTACGGCACCATGCCGGGCGCGCTGGTGAACGCCGAGTCGCTCGCCAGCAGGACCACCGAACCACCCGACGCGGTGAGCCACGGCGCGGCGTGTTTGACCAGCAGGAACTGGCCGGTGACGTTGACCGCCAGGAGCGCGGCGAAGTCCGCCGCCGAGGTTTCGGTGACCGGTGTCCCCACCGGGCCGGAGATGCCGGCGCAGCCGACGACGACGTCGAGCCCGCCGAACCGGTCGGCGACGGCACCGACGGCGGCGGCCACCGACGACTCGTCGGTCACGTCGGCCTGGACCGCCAGGAGGCCGTCGGCGAGGGTGGGCACCGGTGCCCGGTCGAGGGCGCCGACCCGCGCGCCCTCGGCGAGGAAGGCATCGACGCAGGCAAGGCCGATACCGGACGCCGCGCCGGTCACCAGCACGGCCTTGCCCGCGAGATCCAGTCGCATGGCGCCATCCTCCGGTCCGGGCCGCGACCGGGGCTTGGCCATCAGTGCACCCTTCTTGTCCGCAGCCGCACGGCGGCCTTTTCAGCCGGGGGCGGACCGGCAAGACTGCGAAGCATGACCAGGCCGCATCCGCTCGACCCGTTGACCGCCGACGAACTCACCGCAGGCCGCGCGATCCTGGACGGCGAGGGCCTGCTCACCGAGACCACGCGGTTCCCGGCCGTGCTGCCGGTGGAGCCGGAAAAGGGCGACGCCGCCCCCGACCGCCGCGTCCAGTACACGCTGCTGGACACCGCGACCGGCCAGGCCCGCGACGTGGTCGTTTCGCTGGCGAAACGCGAAGTGGTCTCCACCGAGGACTGCGGCGAAGGCCAGCCCGCGTACCTGTTCGAGGAATACGACCTCGCCGCGTCGATCACCAAGGCGTCGCCGCAGTGGCAGGCCGCGATGGAGCGGCGCGGGCTCGGCGACCGGATCGGGCACGCCTTCTGCGCTCCCCTGGCGCCCGGCTTCTTCGGCAGGGCCGACGAGACCGGCCGGGTCATCCGCTCGCTGACGTTCCTGCGCGACGACGAATCCGACAGCCCCTGGGCACATCCGGTCGAAGGTCTGATCGTGCACATCGACCTGACCGGGCAGCGTGTCATCCGGGTGGAGGACGAAGGCGACGTGCCCGTCCCGCCGGAGCACGGCCGCTACGACGACGTCCCGGCCCGCACCACCCTCAAGCCGATCGAAATCACCCAGCCGGAGGGCCCGAGCTTCACCATCGACGGCAACGAGGTCAGCTGGGAGGGCTGGAAGCTCCGGGTCGGCTTCAACGCCAGGGAGGGCCTGACCCTGCACGGGATCTCGTTCCAGGACCGCTCGGTGCTCCACCGGGCCTCGGTGCCGGAAATGGTGGTGCCCTACGGCGACACCGCACCCGGCCGGTTCTGGATCAGCTACTTCGACGCGGGTGAGTACCTGCTCGGCAAGAACGGCAACGACCTGCGGCTGGGCTGCGACTGCCTCGGCGTCATCCACTACTTCCCCGCCTTCGTCGCCGACGACCACGGTCACCCGGTCGAGATCCCGCGCGCGATCTGCCTCCACGAGGAGGACTACGGGATCCTGTGGAAGCACACGGATCTCGCCGGCCGCGCCGAGGTGCGCCGGTCACGGCGGCTGGTGATCTCGTCGATCTCCACCATCGGCAACTACGATTACGGCTTCTTCTGGTACCTCTACCTCGACGGCACCGTGGAACTGGAGGCGAAGGCCACCGGCATCGTCTTCGCCGGCGCCGCGCACCCCGGCACGGAACATCCGCACGCCAACGAGATCGCGCCCGGCCTGTTCGCGCCGGTGCACCAGCACCTGTTCTGCGCGCGGCTGGACGTGGCGATCGACGGCGAACGCAACTCGCTCGTCGAGGTCGACGTCGAACGGGTGCCGATGGGCGAGCGGAATCCGTACGGGAACGCCTTCACCTGGAAGGAGACCCCGCTGCGCACCGAACGGGAGGCGCGGCGGCACGCGGATCCGGCCAAGGCACGGGTGTGGGAGATCCGCAGCGCGGACCGGACCAACCGGCTCGGCTCGCCGACGGCGTACCAGCTCGTGCCGAGGCCGTCCGCGACCCTGATGGCGCAGCCGGAATCGACCGTCCACCAACGGGCGACGTTCGCCTCCCGGCACCTGTGGGCGACGCCGTACCGCGCGGACGAACGGTTCCCGGCCGGCGACCGGCCGAACGCGCATCCGGGCGGAGCGGGCCTGCCCGCCTGGACCGCCGCCGACCGCGACCTCGTCGACACCGATCTCGTGCTGTGGCACGTCTTCGGCCCGACCCACATCCCGCGTCCGGAGGACTGGCCGGTCATGCCGGTCGACTACTCCGGTTTCTCCCTGCGTCCCTACGGCTTCCTGGACCGCAACCCGGCCCTCGACCTGCCTTCCGGCGCCTCCGGCGAGCACTGTTCCGCCCACGAGCATCAGGAACCTGTCGGCGGAGCCGAAGATCTACCCCGAAAAGCGACCAATGCGTGAACCCGCCCTGCCGACGTCGATCGCGGACGCGGGTTCATCACCAGACACTAGGACTCATCGATGCCCGAACTGACCCTGTCCGACACCTCCACCTGGCTGCCGCTGGACGGTCTGGCCCCCGGTTTCGACGCGAACAAGGCCCCCACGGTCGGGGACCTGCACGGCCGCGCCTTCGAGCTCGCCTGTGAAGACGGCACGGCCTTCTCCGCGGCCTTCTCGGGCACCCGGATCGAATGGAGCTACCACGGCACGGGTACCGACCGCTGCGAGACGTTCCTGGTCGACGACGACCTGTACTACGTCCAGTTCCACCCGCAGGCGCGGCAGGACGAGGCGTTCACGCTGCTGCTGGACCTGCGCCGCGGCCGCGCCCTCCTGGTGCTGAGCAAGATCGGCGACACCTCGCCCCGGGTCACTCAGTCCTTCGTGGCCGCCACGATCGGCGGCGTCGAACCGACCGGGGAGCCGCTCGCCCCGACCACGTCGCTGGTCGGGCGCCGGGTGCTGTGGGTGTACAGCACCGAGCACGCCTACGAGCACGTGTACCTCAGCCCGCACTGGTACACGTGGCAGTGCCTCGCCGGTCCGGAGAGGGGGCTCGCGGACACCGACGAGAACTCGGTCTACGAACTGCGGCCGGGGATCTACGTCTTCGCCTGGCGGGAGAAAGTGATCCCGTGCGCTTCGGTGACCGTCGCCGACCACCGCGACGCGAAACGGCTGCGCTCGCACGGCGTCCTTTTCGGACTGGACGCCACCGGGAACACTCCCACCCACTTCACCTTCGGCGCGCACGGCAAGCTGCTGAGCACCACCGTGCACCCCGAGGCGTACGACCCCGCCGGGAGCTGAGCCTTGACCGCCGACATCGTCTTCACCAACGCCACCGTGTACACAGTGGACGGTGGCAGGCCCTGGGCCTCCTCGCTGGCGATCAAGGACGGCAAGGTGCTGGCCCTGGAGGACATCGAACGCGGGCCGAACACCGAGGTCGTCGACCTCGAAGGCGCTTTCGTGATGCCCGGCCTGGTCGACGTGCACAACCACCACGCCCTCGCCGGTCGCGCCGCCCTGTTCGAACTGAACTTCGGACCGGACGCCGGACTGGACGACATCCTCGCGGCCGTCCGCTCGCGGGCCGCCGGGCTCGGGCCGGACGAGTGGGTGGTCGGGGGTGCCTGGGCGTCCACTTTGGTCAGCGCCCTTTCACGGTCTTCGGCCCGGCACGCGCTCGACGAGGCCGCCGGCGGGCGGCCGGTCATGCTCTCGGACGACAGCAGGCACAACCGCTGGGTGAGCAGCCGGGCGCTGGAACTGGCGGGGATCACCGCCTCGACGTCCGACCCGGCGGGCGGGGAGATCGTCCGCGATCCTTCCACCGGCGAGCCCGTCGGCGTCCTGCTCGAGGCGGCGGGGGTCGCCGTCGAGCGGGCGCTCAGCGAGACCCGGACACTCACCGCGGCCCAGCACGTGGCCGCGTCACGGCACGGCATCGGCACCCTGCACTCCTACGGCGTGACCGCGTTTCAGGACGCCGGTGTCTCCTCGGACATCCTGCGTGCGCTGAAGTCGCTCGACGACGCGGGTGAACTGCGCGCGTGGGTCGTGTCGTCGCTGCTGATCAACGACCCGATCTTCGGTTTCGACCCGATCGGGGCACCGCTGCTGGAGGTCGCCGGGCAGTACCGGAGCGAGCATCACCGGCCGGACTTCGTGAAGATCTTCCTCGACGGTGTGCCGCCGACCAGGACCGCCGCGTTCCTGGAACCGTATCTGCCCGACGCCGCCCACGGAGCCTGTCACCACGGCGCCACCACCATGCCGGGCGAAGAACTCGTGGGCTGGCTGCGCACCGCGGCCGCGGCCGGGCTCTCGGCCAAGGTCCACTGCACCGGGGACGCGTCGGTGCGCGCGACGCTCGACGCCGTCGAGAAGCTGCGCGCCGAGGGCTTCACCGAAGCGCGGTTCCAGGTCGCGCACGGGCAGTTCGTCCACCCCGACGACCTTCCTCGCTTCGCCGCGCTCGGCGTCGCCGCGGACATCTCGCCGTTCTTGTGGGTGCCCGGCGTCATCCCGGCGGCCATCGCCGAGGTGCTGCCCGGCGACCGGGCGGGGCGGATGCAGCCGAACCGGTCGCTGCTGGACGAGGGCGCGCTGGTCGCGGGCGGTTCGGACTGGCCGGTCAGCGAATCCCCGAACGCTTGGGAGGGCATCCACGGTCTCGTCACCCGGCAGGACCCGACCGGCACCTTCCCCGGAGCGCTGTGGCCGGAGCAGGCGATCACCCTGGCCGAAGCGGTCGAGGTCTTCACACTCGCGGCCGCCCGTGCGATGGGGCTGGGCGACGTCACCGGTTCGCTGGTCCCCGGGAAGTCGGCGGATTTCGTCGTCCTCGACCGTGATCCGTTCCGGACCGACGCGGCCGCGCTCGTCAAGACAAAGGTGACACAAACGTGGTTCGCCGGGCACCGCGTGTATCACCGTGCCTGATCTCCTACACTGGTAGAAGAACCAGTGCGGGAGGTCTGCCGATGCCGAAGATCATCGACCACGACGAGCGGCGTAGCCATATCGTCGACGTCACCTGGGAGTTGATCACCCAGGGCGGGATCGAGGCCGCCACCATGCGTGAGATCGCGGCGGCCGCCGGCTTCGCCAACGGCGCGCTCAAGCTGTACTTCCCGAGCAAGGAAGACATCATCCAGGCCACCTACGAACGCGCGCTCGGCATGATGCGCGAGTACGTGGAGCTGGACGAGCTGCGTGGCCTCACCGCGCTCCGCGAGCTGTGCGTCTCGTCGATGCCCATCGACGAGGACCGCATCGCCGCGGGGCGCGTCCTGCTCACCTTCTGGCAGCTTTCGCTGACCAACCCCAAACTGCAGGACAAGTACCTCGAGCACGTCCGCTCGTGGCGGGGGCTGCTGCACCGGTATCTCACCGAGGGCCGGGAGGACGGCGACATCGTCTCCGAGACCCCCGACGAGCAACTGGTCGACGAGATCGTGCTGATCAACGCCGGGGCGAACGTGATGAGCCTGGTCGCCGGGGAGTTCTCGACGATCGCTTTGCAGCGGCAGCACCTGGAGTCGTTCTTCGAGCGCCTCACCCGCCCCTGACGCCTTGGCCGCCGCTGGATGTCGTGAACGCCCCTTTCAGGACACTTTCGGTCCCGAAAGGGGCGTTCCTGCCGATACCGCAAGTAGGTGACTAATTGCGGAGGTCGAAGACCCGGGTGAGGAAGCTCGCCACGTGCCGGTGCGAGCGCGGCGAAGCCGGAAGATCCGTGTAGAGGCCGTAGAACCCGTGGATCTGGCCCGAATACCGCGTCAGCTCGACCTGTGTCCCGGCGTCGGTCAGCCGCCGCGCGAACTCTTCCCCCTCGTCCCGCAGGACGTCGTACTCGGCCGTGAGCACCAGCGCCGGCGGGAGCCTCGTCAGGTCGGAGGCCCGCAGCGGCAGCAGATACGGATCGTTCAGCTGAGCCGGATCCGACACGTACTGCTCGAAGAAGAACCGCATCGCCCCGGCGGTCATGCCGAAACCTTCGGCGAAGTCCGCATAGGACCGGAAACCGTCGTCCGGATGACCGTAGACCGGGCAGATCAGCACCTGCGCGGCCAGCGGCGGGCCGCCCCGGTCACGGGACATCATCGAGACCACCGTCGACAGGTTGCCTCCGGCGCTCTCCCCGCCGATCGCGATCCGCCCGGCATCGACCGCAGGGCCCGCACCACCCGAGGCGAGCCATTCGACGACGGCGTAGCAGTCGTCCGGGGCCGCCGGGAACGGATGCTCGGGCGCGAGCCGGTAGTCCACCGCGACGACGGCGACCCTGGCCACGTTGCACACCGCCCGCGACGCGACCTCGTTCTCGTCGATCGAACCGATCGTCCACCCGCCGCCGTGGATCCAGACGAACGCGGGCACCGGACCGGCCGACTCGGGCAGGTAGAGCCGCACGCGCACGCCGGAGGGCAGGACGTGGTCGGTGACCGAGGCGACCTCTTCGACGGAATCCGGGCGTCGCCACGAAGCGGCGAAGGCGGCACGCAACTCGGGAGCCGTCAGCGGCCCGACCGGCGCCTCCGAGGGGGCGCTGCGGGCGAGCAGTTCCTTGACGGCCGGATCGAGGGTCACGGTCACACCGCTTCCGCGACGAGCACCCGCGGGCTGCCCGGCAGCGCGAGCCGGTCGGTGACCCGCCAGCCCGCCCCGCTCAGCCATGCGCGGACCTCTGCCTCCGGGTAGACGACCGTCCCGTCGATCACCAGGTACTCCCCCGCGTGCAGCGCGTCGATCGACCGCTGGACCGCGTCGTCGTCGAGGAAGAAATCGAGCAGCAGCAAAGTCGCCCCCGGCGCCGCCGCGGCGCGGGCGTTGCGCAGGATGTCCGCGTTCTGCTTCGCGTCGAACCGGTGGACGACGTGGTTGACCATCACCAGGTCGAACTCGCCTTCGGGGCGCGCGGTGGGTGTTTCCGCGCCGACGACGGTCGCCCGGTCCGCCAGGCCCGCGTCGGCCACCGCGGTGGTGACCGACTCGGTGAAGCCAGGAGCGAAGACGAACGTGGTGTGCAGTTCCGCGGTGGTCTTCATGGCCTCGACCGCGAACGCGCTCGAGAGGCCACCCAGGTCCAGCAGCTTGCGATGGGAGCCGAAATCGAACGCGCCGGCCAGCATCTTGGCGTGCAGGGCGTTGTACGTCATGACGCCGGACATGAAGGTGCCCCAGCGCGCGTCGTCCATCTCCAGCTTCCCGGGTTCGCCACTGTCGGCCGTGTGCCCGAATTGCAGCCAATGCGGGTAGCTGATCGAGTCCAGGAAGGTCAGGAACGGCGCCAGGTCGAGGTCGCCGCCACCGAGGTACTCCGCCGCGTCGGCGGCGAGCTCGTACCGTCCGTCCACACGGGACAGCAGGCCGAGTGATGACATGGCGTCACCGAGGATGCGGGTGATCTTCTCCGGCTTGCCGGTCTTCCCCGCCAGTTCCGCGGCCGTCAGCGGCCCGTCGGCGAGCGCGGTGAACAGGCCGATCCGGCTCGCCGCGAAGAGTTGCTTGGCCGCCATGTAGCCCACGGCGATGTCCACGATCCGCTCGGGACCGGCAGTCTTGGTCGACCCGCTCACGGGTGCCCTCCTTAGCTCGTTTCCGCCGAGAGTCTACAGGTGTAGACAAAAGAATCCAGTGCAAGTTTTCGCCTACCACCAGGAAAAACCTGCCGGATATCAACTTCCTACATTCGTAGAATATACCCATTGACAGCACCCCCGCCCAGTGTCAACATGCGTAGAACTACCCCCGCCGGAGGCCCGTTCCCCGGCAGTGCGGTCCGCTTCGGGCGGGCTCGGGAAAGGGGATTCATGACCCTGCTCGAATTACGAGAACTGACCGTCGGCGTGATCGCCGACGAAACCGAACGCGAACTGGTCCGCGAACTCTCGTTCGACCTCGAACAAGGCCGGACACTCTGCGTGGTCGGCGAATCCGGCAGCGGTAAAACGGTGACGGCCTTGTCGGTCATCCGGTTGCTGGAGTTCGTCGCACCGGTGTTCACCCGCGGCGCGATCACCGTCGACGGCGTGGACGTCACACGGCTTTCGCCCGACGAGATGCGCGCCTACCGCGGCCCGCGGATCGGCATGATCTTCCAGGAGGCGCTGGATTCACTGAACCCGAGCCAGCGGGTCGGCAAGCAGCTGATCGAGGCGTACCGGAAGCCCGGCTCCCTGCCGCGCCAGGCCGCGCGCAAGGGCACTCCGCTGCACCGTGAGGCCGAGGCGAAAGCACGCGGCCTGCTGAAGGAGGTCGGGCTCACCGACACCGACCGGGTGCTTTCCTTGTACCCGCACCAGATGTCGGGCGGGATGCAGCAGCGGGTGATGATCGCGCTGGCACTGATGGCCGACCCGGCCCTCCTGATCGCGGACGAGCCGACCACCGCCCTGGACGTGACCACGCAGGCGGAGATCCTCACCCTGTTCGACCGTGTCCGCCGCGATCACGGCACCGCCTGCGTCTTCATCACGCACGACATGGGGGTGGCCGCGCAGGTCGCCGACCGGATCGCGGTGATGTACCGCGGCGAACTCGTCGAGATCGGGTCCACAAAGGACATTTTGCACGCGCCGAAACATCCCTACACGAAGGCGTTGCTCGACTGCGTCCCCCAGCTCGGCGTGAGCAGGCGCGACGGTTTCCCCACCATCTCCGAAGCGCTGCTCGAAGCCGCGATGAACGGTGAATCGGCGGTGGCGACCGAAACCAGGTCGTTGAGCCGCGTGAAAACCGAAGGCGCCGGCGAGGGCACCGCCCTCGTCATCGACGCGGTGTCCAAAGTGTACGGACGACGCGGCCGCTTCTCGCTGAGCCGCGAACCCGGAGTGCACGCGGTCAAAGACGTGTCGCTGGAGATCGCGCCCGGCGAGTTCTTCGGCCTGGTCGGGGAATCCGGTTCGGGCAAGACCACGCTCGGCAGGCTGGTGAGCGCGCTGGAGACACCCACCGGAGGCACCATCACCTTCGGCGAGCACCGGTGCACGCCGTCCGGCCTCGACGGCGACGAGCGCGCGTTCCGCCGCCGCGCCCAGCTCATCTTCCAGGACCCGCAGAGCTCGCTCGATCCCCGGCACTCCGCCGCCCGGATCATCGCCGAACCGTTGCGGGAACTCACCGGCCTCCGCGGCGCCGAACTGGACCGCCGCGTCACCGAACTGATCGACGAGGTCGGCCTCCCGTCCGACACCGCGAAGAAACTGCCCTCGCAACTGTCCGGCGGGCAGCGGCAGCGCGTTTCGATCGCCCGCGCGATCGCCGCCGAACCCGACCTCATCGTCGCCGACGAGCCCACTTCCGCGCTCGACGTCTCGGTGCAGGGCCAGGTGATGAACCTGCTGCTGGAACTGCGGCGCACCCGCGCGCTCAGCTTCCTGTTCATCACGCACAACCTCAGCCTGGTGCTCTCGGTCGCCGATCGCGTCGGCGTGATGTACCGGGGCGAACTGATCGAGATCGGCGACCCGGACGAGATCCGGCTTCGCGCCCGGCACGAGTACACCCGCCGTCTCCTCGCGGCGAATCCCGAACTGCCCGCCCACCCCCACACTGGAGTGCGGAACCCATGAGACGAACCTTGACCAAGGCCGCGTTGGGCCTGGCGACCGTCCTGCTGATCAGCTCGTGCATGGGGAGCCAGGCGGGCGGCGGGGCCGCCGATGGTCCCCCGGTCCGCGGGGGCAACCTCGACGTCGCCGTGCCCAC
The DNA here is from genome assembly GCF_029369745.1 of Amycolatopsis sp. QT-25. Classification (NCBI taxonomy): domain Bacteria; kingdom Bacillati; phylum Actinomycetota; class Actinomycetes; order Pseudonocardiales; family Pseudonocardiaceae; genus Amycolatopsis; species Amycolatopsis sp. QT-25. The sequence goes on along the minus strand of NZ_CP120210.1, from coordinate 3,610,224 downwards.
CGACCCGCAGTCCCTCGACATGGTCGCGAACCCCGGTCAGGTGACCGCGCACATCGGCAACATGATGTACGAGAAGCTGTTCGAGGTGGACCGCGGGTTCACCACCCGGCCCATGCTGGTCGAGGACTACACCACCAGCCCGGACAGGCTCACGTACACCTTCAAGCTGCGCCAGGGCGTCACCTTCCACGACGGCAGCCCGCTGACGTCCGAGGACGTCGTGGCGAGCCTCAAACGATGGCAGCAGGTGCACCGCACCGGACAACTGGTCACGCCGGACATCGAGGCGATCACGCCCGCCGACCCGGCGACGGTGACCATCAAGCTCAAGCAGCCACGGTATCCGCTGATCAACGAACTCGCCGGCGCGGGCACGGAGATCTACGAGGCGAAGAACCTCACCGGTGTCGCGCCGACCGGCTTCGCCCAGGACAAGGCGATCGGGACCGGGCCGTACAAGCTCAAGAGCTGGGACATCGGCCGTGAACTGGTGCTGGAGCGGTACTCCGGCTACAAGTCCCGGTCCGAAGAGGACTGGGGCGGGCAGGCGGGCGCCAAGCACGCGTACCTGGACACCGTGACCTACAAGGTGGTCTCCGACCAGGACGCGCTGATCAACGGCCTCCAGACCGGCCAGTGGGACCACATCATGCCCACGAACGACCAGTACGAGCCGCTGCGCGACAACCCGGCCGTGGTCGTGCACAACCTGCCCGGCGGCAACGACAACGTGGTGATCCCGAACTTCAACACCGGTTCGAAGTTCGCCGACCCCCGCGCCCGCGAGGCGCTGAACCTTTTGCTGGACAAGCCGGCGATCAACGCGGCGACCGGCGGCAGCAAGGACCTCACCATCGAGACCGGCGCGTTCGCCTCACCGGACAACAAGCAGTTCTATTCGACCGCGGGCGAAGAGGTCTACAAGCGGCACGACCCGGAGAAGGCCAAGCAACTGCTGGCCGAGGTCGGGATCACGGCCGGTGCCACGATCCGCATCGTCACCACGAACTCGTACCCGGAGTTCGGCAAGTGGGCGGTGCTGATCCAGGACAGCCTGTCGAAGATCGGCATCAACACCAAGATCGACACCTTCGACTTCGCCACCATGCTCGGCACGCTGACCAAGGAACCGGGCGGCTGGGACATCACCACGCTGTTCTTCGACTCGGCGCTGACCTCGCCTGCCCAGATGCCCGCGCTCACCCTCGGCACGCTGAACGGTTCGTCCTCGCCCGAGCTGGACGGGCTCATGGCCGAATTCAACGCCTCGACGACACCTGAGCAGGCGAAGGCGGTGGTGGACAAGCTGCAGGCGTTCACCTGGAAGCAGCTGTCGGTGATCACCCTGAGCCAGTCGAAGCTCTACGCAGCCTACTCCCCCAAGCTCAAGGGCTACGGCGACTTCTACCGCGTCTTCTGGAACACCTGGCTGGCGTCATGACCGGTCTGCTGCTGCGCAGGCTGCGCGATCTGGTGATCATCCTGGCGATCGTCGGGACGATGATGTTCTTCGTCATCCGGCTGATCCCCGGCGACCCGGCGCAGGCCATCCTCGGCCCGACCGCGCGACCCTCCGACGTCGATGCCCTACGGGAGAGCATGGGGCTGAACGGGCCGCTGTGGGAGCAGTACCTCAGCTGGGCCGGGAACGTGCTGCACGGTGACTTCGGGACCTCGATCACCTATCACGCGCCCGTGCTCGGCGTCGTCGCCGACCACATCCTGCCGACGCTGACCCTGGCCGTGCTGTCCACGGTCATCAGCTTCTTCCTCTCGGTCGCGATCACCTCGTGGCAGGCGGTGTCACCGCGCAACCCGGTGGCGCGGGCGCTGGACCGGTTGTCCGCGCTCGGCATGGCGATGCCGGACTTCTGGATCTCGCTGATGCTCGTGCTGGTGTTTTCGGTGACGCTGCGCTGGTTCCCCTCCAGCGGTTACGAGAACCTGTTCACCGATCCCGCGACGGCGGTGCCCGCGCTGGTGCTGCCGCTGACCGTGCTGGTCATCGGGCAGACGGCGTTGTTCGTGCTCACCCTGCGCGAAAGCCTGCTCGGTGAACTGCCGCTGGCGTATCTGCGTACCGCGCGAGTCAAGGGATTGTCGGAGCGGCAGGTGATGACCAAGCATGTCCTGCCGAATGCCCTGATGCCGCTGATCACCCAGCTGGGCAGCAACTTCGCCATGCTGGTCGGCGGGATCGTGATCATCGAGTCCATCTTCGTCGTGCCGGGGCTGGGCCATCTGCTGATGGGCGCGGTGTCCACTCGCGACTTCCCGCTGATCCAGGGGGTGACGTTGTTCGTCGCGGTGCTGTTCGTGCTGGTCAACCTGCTGGTGGACCTGTCGTACGCGCTGCTCGACCCGAAGGTGCGTGTCTCGTGAGCGTGGCACTGGTGGAAAAGACGTCGCCGGTACGCGAAACGCCGCCGTCCGGCCGGGCGGCCAGGATGTTCCGGCGCAACCGGATGCTGGTGATCACCACCGCGTTGCTGGCGGTGATCGTCCTGATGGTGGTCGTGCTGCCGTTCTTCCTGCCGAGCGTCAGCGCGACCGACCCGGTCAACCGGCTCCTGCCGCCGTCGGCCGCACATCCGCTCGGGACCGACTCGTTCGGCCGTGACGTGCTCTCCCGGCTGGTCTCCGGCGGCCGGGCGTCGCTCGGGCTGTCCGCGCTGATCACCCTGTGCGCGGCCTTCACCGGCCTGGTGATCGGCCTGATCAGCGGCTTCTTCCGCGCCGTCGACGCGGTGCTGATGCGGGTGATGGACGCCTGGATGTCGTTCCCGGCGATCATCCTCGCGATGGCGCTGGCGATCTCGCTCGGCGCGAGCATCTGGACCGAGCTCATCGCGCTGACGGTGATCTTCACGCCGTTCACCGCACGCGTCATCCGCAGCCGGGTGCTCGGCATCGCCGGCCGCGCCTACATCGGCGCCGCGCGGGTCTCGGGGATGAGCAAGGGGAAGATCCTCCTCGTGCACGTCTTCCCGAACGTGCTGCCGCTGGCGCTGGTGCAGGTGGTGATCCTGTCCGCGGCGGCGATGCTGGTGGACGGGGCGATGAGCTTCCTCGGCCTCGGTATCGCGCCCCCGACCCCGACCTGGGGGAACATGATCGCCGAAGGCCGGTCGTACCTGGTGCAGGCGCCCTGGCTGGTGATCGCGCCCGGCGTCATGATCATGGTGTGCGTGTTCCTGCTGAACCTCATCGGCTCGTCGCTGCGGATCGCCGTCGACGCCCGCGCGCGGACGCTGAGCGAGATGCAGCGCCTGCGCACCCGCCGCCCCTCCGGCAGCTGAGAAAGGATTCCGTTGTCTGCCACTACTTCCCTTGCCGTACGTCGTTTCGCCCCCGAGGCCGCTTCAGGGCCGCCTGTGCTGCTGGTGCACGGTTTCGCCTCCGACGGGCACACCGACTGGATCACCACCGGGTGGCCGGCCGCACTCACCGCGGCGGGACGTGAGGTGCTCGTGCCCGATCTTCCCGCGCACGGCTCCAGCCCCGCTCCCTCCGGCTCGCTGGGTGCCGCCGCGATCACCGCCGAGCTGACCCGGCTCGTCGCCGAGCTGTCCGAAGTGGACGTCGTCGGCTACTCGCTCGGCGCGCGGCTGGCTTGGGAACTGCCGGGGAAAGCGCCGGTCCGGCGGCTCGTGCTCGCGGGAGTGAGCCCGTTCGAACCCTTCGGCGCGGTCGACGTCGCGGCCGCGCTGGCGTTCGCCGACGGTGGCAAGGTGCCGTCGGATCCCCTGACCGGGATGATCGCGCACATGATCACCGCGCCGGGACGGAACCCCGCCGCGCTCGCGCGGTGCATCGAAGACCTGCGGGCGGAGCCTTTCGCGCCGGTTTCCGGGGCCGTGTCCGTGCCCACCCGGTTCGTGGCGGGTGTCGAGGATCCGGTGAGCCAGGGCATCGAGACGTTGGTCGATTTGGTGCCGGGAGCCTCGCTGGTGCGAGTACCCGGCGATCATGGCGGGGCATTGCGGAGTCCGGAGTTCAAGGCCGCTGTGCTGGAGTTCCTCGGCTGAGGTCCTTCGGCTTCCGCGTGTGTCATGAAAGGGTCGTTCAGGACAGCTTTGTCCTGAACGACCCTTTGCCGGTATCCGGAGGCTGGCAGGCGACTCCGGTTCCGGCCGCGTCGCGAGGAGCGGCGAGATCCGGGTCCGGTGCGCTCACCGCTGCGTTGAAGGACGCTTTCCTGGCGAATTTTGCCAGGAAAGCGTCCTTCAACGCAGTCGCGAAAGGGGTTCAGAAAGTTCCGTCCGCCGCCACGTCCCGGTCCAGCCAGAGATCCTCCAGAGCCGCCCGCACCTCGGCGCCCCGCGAAGCGGCCAACGCGACAGCGCCCAAGTTGTCTTCGAGCTGAGCCATCCGGCTCACTCCGAACAGAACGTTGGCCACCGGCTCGTAGGCCAGGCAGAACGCGACACTCAGCTGCGAAGGACTGACGCCGAAATCCGCGGCCACGGCAGCGACCCGCGAAGCGGCGGCACGGATCGCGTCCCGGATTCCCCCCGGATCGGCGCCGATCTTCCGCGACGGGGTCTTGCCGAGCAGCACACCGCCTTCGAACACGTCCGACGCCTGCAACGTCAACCGACCGGCCTCGAAATGCGCGCCGTAGAAAGGACCTTCCGCCATGGAACGCCGTGCGACGCTGTACTTCAGCTGGGCGAAAGCAGGTGCCGGAAGCCCTTCGCGGGAAGCGAAGTCCAGTGCCCGGTCGAGGTCCGCGGCCTGCCAGTTGTTCACGCCCCAGACGTCGAAGCGGCCGAGCCGGATCTGTTCGGCCACCTCGGTGACGATCCGAGGGATGTCCGGGCGCTCGAAGTAGTCGCCGACCACGACGGCTTCCGCGCGGTCGACACCGACGCGGTCGAACGAGGTCGCGAGCTGCTCGGCGAAACCGGTGTTCGGGTAGTCCCAGAGCCAGAGTTTCCCGCACAGCTGGTACTCGTCGCGGTCGATCCCGGCCGCCCGCACGGCCTCACCGAAAAGAAGATCCGTGCGCGATTGTTCGGCATGCGGCCCCATGTCGTAGTGGGCCACGTCGAACAGCGTGACCCCGGCGTCGATCGCGTACCGGATGAGGCGCACCGCGTCGTCGAAGTCCATGCGGTCCCAGGTGTTCCACGATCCCAGGCTCAGTGCCGAAGTGGTGAAGCCCAGTCCGTTTTGTTTCTCGAACACGAGAATTCCTTTCGCTGGCAACGGAAACAAGTTTTAGTCTACGATCGTAGAATGAACAAGAGACTCGTAGTGGTGACCGGCGGCGCCAGTGGCATCGGCCGTGGAGTCGCCGAAGCCTTCCAGTCCGCGGGTGACCGTGTCGTCATCGCCGACGTCGACGCCCGCGCGGCCCACGAGCTGGCGGGCGAGCTCGGCGCGGAACACGTCGAACTCGACATTTCCGACCCCGGCTCGGTCGACGCGGCGCTGGCGTTGATCACCGATCGGTTCGGCCCGGTGGAGGTCCTGGTCAACAACGCGGGTCTCGCCGGCGGCGGCGGACCGTTGGTGGGGCTCGACATCGGCATCTTCGATCTGTGCACGCGGGTGAACTTCCGCGGCACGTTCCTGATGACCCGCGCGGTCGGCGCGCACATGCTGGAAGCCGGCACGCGAGGCGCCATCGTCAACATCACCTCCATCGGCGCCCGTCAGCCGACCCCCGGACTCGGTCACTACGAGGCCACCAAGGCCGCCGTCGAGGCACTCACCCGTTCGGCCGCGCTCGAACTGGCACCGCACGGCATCCGCGTCAACGCCGTCGCGCCCGGCCCGGTGCTCACCCCGATGACCGCCGGTTTCGCCTCGGACAGCGCCGCCCGCGCGGCGTGGGAAGCGAGGATCCCGCTGGGCACCATCGCTTCCGTCGCCGACGTGGTGCCGTCAGTCCTGTTCCTCGCCTCCGCCGACGCCCGCCATCTCACCGGGGTGAGCCTCCAGGTCGACGGCGGGCAACTGCTCACCTGAGTACACGACGCGGCCGCCGGACACGGTGAGTTCGACACCGACGTCCGGCAGGTCCGCGCACGCGACCTCGAGCGGATTCGCCGCCAGCACGCAGAAGTCGGCGACCCGGCCCACGGTCAGCGAGCCCTTCCAGTCCGCCGCCCCGTCCTGTCCGGCCGCCGCGACCGTGTAGCAGCGCAGCAACCGGGCCATCAGTTTCCCGTCCACTTCGGACACGTTCAGCATCCGTGCCGCCGCCGCGATGTGCACCCGCCAGTCAGGAGTGACCACCGGCGCGTCACTGCTCAAGGTCAGCGGGACACCCGAGCTCAGCATGTCCGCCAGCGGCCAGGCACGGGCACCGGCCTCGGCACCGAGCGCGTCCGAGAGCATGCCCCGCATGGCGACCGCGATCGCGGGCTGCGTGGTCAGGCCGATCCCCGCCGACGCCATCCGCGCCAGCTGATCCACTGTCACCAGATCACCGTGCACCAGGTGGTCACCGCGGCGAAGCGACCCGAGCGCCGCCTCGATGCTGCGGTCCCCCGTGGCGTGCACGGCGACCGTCATTCCGGCGTCGTGCGCCAGCCGGATCATCGCGGCGAGGTTGCCCGCGCGATCCGGATCGTCGTCGCCGTCGACGAGCAGCGCACCGTGCGAACCGTCGGCGTAACAGTGATGGGTCCACGCGGAACGCATCGGCGGGATGCCGTCGGCGAAGATCTTCACGCCGGGAACGGTGAGCCACAACGGATCCGCGGCCGGTGACGGCGTCGCCAGCCCGCGCCGGAAGGCCGCGAGCGAACTCGCGCCGTCGAGCAGGCCGAAGAGCCGCAGCGCGGTGACCCTCGCGCGCAGACGTCCTTCCGCGGCCAGCGCCGCGTATTCCTCCAGCACCTCGGCGCCGAAGCATCCCGTCTCGCCCGGGCCGAGCCCCGGTTCGGTGTAGCTCGTGATGCCCAGTGACGCGCACAGCTCGCCCGCGCGCAGGATCGCGGCCCGCCGCTCGGCCGCGGTCCGGACCGTTTTCTCTTCTCCCCCGGTGAATCCGGCGCCACCGATGAGCGTGTCCGGCCACCGGGCACCGAGCCAGGTCGCGTGGAGGTGCGAATCGTTGATACCGGGCAAAGCGGTTCTGCCCGCAAGATCGATCACCTCGGTCTCCGGGCCGATGTGGTCCAGCGCGACGTCGCCGAGAGCGACGATCCGGTCGTCGCGCACGGCCATCGCCCGCACGACCGTGCCCGCCGGGTCGAAGGTGAGGATCGGACCGCCGCGGACCACGAGTGATGCGGGACGAATACGTTGCGACGGCATGGTTTCCTCCAGGATCTGGACTTTTTCTCCTACGACTGTAGACTAAAAAGATGGTCAACAGAACCGAAGCGGCGGTGCTCACCGAACACGGCTCCGCGCTCACCTTGCGGGAACTCCCGCTGCCCGAGGAGCCGGAACCGGGCGCCGCGCTGGTCCGGATCACCTGCACCACGCTGTGCGGCACCGACGTGCACCTCTGGTCCGGCCAGATGACCTTCCCCGGCATGCTCCCGATGGTGCTGGGGCACGAAATGGTCGGTGAGGTGGTGGCCGTCGGACCGGGCACCACCGACACCCTCGGCCGCGAGATCGCCGAGGGCGACCGCATCGGCTGGTCCGAGTCGACGTGCGGAAAGTGTCACGGCTGCACGATCCTGCGCGAACCGGTCGCCTGTGAGAAGCGCGGATACGGTTTCCTCCAGCGCTCCGACGTCTTCCCGTACGCGACCGGGGGCCTCGTGCGCTACTGCTACGTGACTCCCGGCGCGGCCAAACTCCTTCTGCCGGACGACGTCAAGGACACCTGGGCTTCGATGTCCGGCTGCGCGGGCAAAACCGTGCTGCGTGCGGTGTCACGGGCGGGCGGGATCCGGCCCGGCGCGACGGTCGTGGTGCAGGGCGCGGGGGCGCTGGGCGTGTTCGCCACCGCCGTCGCGCGGATCTCCGGCGCGGGCGACGTGATCACCATCGGCGGTCCCGCCGACCGGCTGAAGACGGCCGAGAGCTTCGGGGCCACCGCGACGATTCCGGTCGGCGGCGGCACGGAAGACCGCATCGAGCGGGTCAAGGAACTCACCGGCGGCCGCGGCGCCGACCACGTCTTCGACTTCGCCGGCGGGCCGACCATCGGCGAGGAGGCGGTGGCGTTCGCCGCCCAGCGCGGCACGGTCGCGATCGTCGGTTCCACCGGTCCCGCGCCCTCCCCCGTGGCGCTGGGCACCGTGATGGGCAAGGAACTCACGGTCGTCGGCTCGCTCAACGGAGACATCGCCGACTACCACCGCTCGGTGGACTTCTTCCGCACGTTCGCCGAGCGGTTGCCGTGGGACGAGCTGTTCAGCGCGCCCGTCGGTCTTTCCCAAGCGTCCCGGAGCGTCGAGTCGATGTCGCGGCTCGGCGAGCTCAAGGCCGTCATCGATCCCCGCCTCCCCTAGGAGATTCCATGTCCGTCATCCCCCAGCGCCGGATCGGCCGTGACGGGCCGCTCACCGGCGTGCTCTCGCTCGGCTCCTGGCACACCTACGACCGGATGGACTTCCGCGAGGCGGTGGACCTGGTCCGCACCGCGGTCGATTCCGGGATCACGCTCTTCGACGTCGGCGTCTACGGTTTTCCCGGCGCCACCCCGGTCTTCACCGACGTCTTGTTCTCCGCCATGGTCCGCGCGGCCGGCCTCCGCCGCGACGACTACCTGCTTTCGGCCAAGCTCTGGCTGGAGGGCTATCCGGAGCGGAATCTCCGCGAACAGCTGGACAACGCGCTGTTCCGCGCCGGGGTCGAACACGCCGATCTGGTGGTGCTGGGCGATCTCCGGCGTGCCGACACCGACCTGCACCGGCTGGTGCTGGACCTGAACGAGCTCCGGGAAGCCGGGCTCCTCCGGCAATGGGGCGTGAACAACTGGTCCGCCACCACGATCCAGGCCCTGCACGACTTCGCCGCGGCGGAGAACGTGCCCGGGCCCGCCATCGCGCAGCTGAAGTACAGCGTCGCTCGACGGTCCATTCCGGACGGTGAACCCTTCGAGAAGATCTTCGGCGAACTCGGGGTCACGCTCCAGTCCTCGGACATCTTCGAAGGCGGCATCCTGCTGGGCAAGAACAGCGGCGCGCGCCAGGTCGGCCGCGATCCCGGCGACATCCGCGAACGAATCGCCGCCTCCGCTCCGGAACTGGCGAAGATCGCGACCGAGCTGGGAGCCACCCCGGCGCAGCTGTGCCTCGCGTTCACCCTCACCCATCCGGCCAACACGACCACCCTCTTCGGCGCGACGAGCACCGAGCAGCTCAAGGACAACCTGGGCGCGGTGGACCTCGTCGAGCGGGTGGGCGCGGACCGGCTCCGCGAACTCGTCGAGCCGTACTGGGCCGACCGCGGCGTCGTCGATCCGGAGGGACCGTGACGGCCTTCGATCCCGAACTCGCCGCGGCTCTCGATGGCCTGCCTGCCGGACCGCCGCTGGGCACCGGCTCGCTGGCGGGCATCCGGCGGGCGCTGGCCGAGGGAAACCTCGGTTGTGCCGAGGCGATCGGCGACCGGGACCTGGTCTGGGAAGACCGGGAGGTGCCCGGTACCGGCGTGGTCGTCACCGTCGTCAAACCACGGGACGCCCGGGGCGCGCCGGGGTTCTACAACATCCACGGCGGCGGCATGGTGCTGGACGACCGGTTCGCCGACCTGCCCCGGATGGTCGGGCTGGTCGAGGAGTTCGGTTTCGTCGCGGTGACCGTGGACTACCGGCTGGCTCCCGAGCATCCGCACCCGGCGCCGCTGGAAGACTGCTATGCGGGCTTGACGTGGATGGTCGAGCACGCGGACGAGCTCGGTTTCGACCCCGGCCGTCTGATCGTCGGCGGCGGCAGCGCGGGCGGTGGGCTCAGCGCCGGACTCGCCTTGCTCGCCAGGGATCGCGGTGGGCCGGCGCCGGCCGGTCAGCTGCTGCTGTGCCCGATGATCGACAGCCGCAACGACTCCGCGTCCACGGTGGAATTCGCCGAACGCGGCGTGTGGAGCCGGGAGGCCAACGAGTTCGGCTGGCGATCCCTCCTGAACGGGCAGACCTCGCCGTACGCGGTCCCGGCGACCGCGGAGGACCTCACCGGCCTGCCGCCCGCCTTCATCGAGGTCGGGGCGGCCGAGATCTTCCGCGACGAAGACGTCGACTACGCGCGGCGCCTCTGGCAGGCGGGTGTGCCCACGGAACTGCACGTCTGGGCGGGCGCGTACCACGGTTTCGACCGGATCGCCCCGGACAGCGAGGTGACCAGGGCCGCGCTCGCCGCCCGGGCCTCCTGGTTGCGCCGCACTATCGGCCGAGCATGAACCGGGCGGCCTGCTCGCCGACCAGCACCGCCGGCGCGTTGGTGTTGCCCGTGGTCACCCGCGGCAGCACCGACGCGTCGGCGATCCGGAGTCCGCTCAAGCCGTGGACGGCGAGCTCCGGATCGACCACGGATCCGGCGTCGGTGCCCATCCGGCAGGTCCCGACCTGGTGGTGGTAGGTGATCGCGGTCCGCCGGACGTACGCACCGACGTCGGCGCCCGGTCCCGGATACAGCTCGCGGGCCCCCCAGTCCTCCGCCAGCGCGGCCGCCCGGCCGATCTCCCGGCACTGCTCCACCGACGCGACCAGGCTCTCGAAATCGGCCGGGTCTTCCAGCGCGGCGAGGTCGATCAGCGGCACGTCGAGCGGACCCGGCCCCGAAAGCCGCAGACTGCCCCGGCTGCGCGGCGTCACCATGCCCGCCATCAGCGAGAACCCGGTCTCCGGGCCGGTCATCCACGACTCGTACATCGGTACGCTGAAGTGGATCGGCTGGGTGTCGGGCACCGCCAAGCCGGGACGGCTGCGCCAGAACAGATGCGTCTGCGTGACCGAACGACCGGGCGCGGGCGGGTCGACCTGACGGCGGTCGGTCGCGAAGATGACCGGCGAGAGCAGGTGATCGTGCAGGTTCTTCCCCACTCCCGGCAGATCCGCCACGACGTCGATGCCGTGAACGGCCAGTTCGTCCGCCGGACCGACACCACTGCGGAGCAGGATCGCCGGTGACGCCAGCGCGCCGGCGGCGAGCACGACCTCGTCGGCGAAGACCTTGCGCAGTTCGCCGTCGACCTCGGCCAGCACGCCGGTCACCTTGTCGCCCTCGAACAACAGCCGGTGGACGAGCGCTCCCGTGTGGACGGTCATCCGCTCGGCGGCGGGCAGTCCGTAGGCGAGCCAGGTGTTGAGCCGTTTGCCGTCGCGCGTGGTGACACGCTGCACCGAGACACCGTCGAGCTCGTCGCCGTTGTAGTCGGGGTTGAACGGCAGGCCGGTCTGCACGGCGGCGTCCACGATGGACCGCTGAATCGGGTGCAGCGGCTCGTTCGGCACGATTTCGAGCAGATCCTTCTCGATCCGTTCGAACACCGGGCGCACGTCGTCCCACCGCCAGCCGGGCAGCTCCCAGCCGTCGTAGTCGGCCGGGGCGCCGCGCACCCAGATCATCGCGTTGAGCGAATGCGATCCGCCGAGCACCTTGCCGCGTGGCAGATGCAGCCGCCGGTTCGCCGCGTGCGGCTGCGGCACCGTGTAGTAGTCCCAGTCCTCCGGGCCGTGCCACAGCTCCCCCGCCCGCGAGGGGTCGTGGATGGCCGGGTTGGTGTCCGGCCCGCCCGCTTCGAGCAGGGTGACCCACGCTCCGGAGTCGGCCAGCCTCCTGGCGACCACCGAACCGGCCGAACCCGCTCCCACCACGATGACGTCCATGTCCCTCACCCTCGCAAGGCGTGGCCCCGCCCGGCGGATTCGCTTCGCTGGCCGACAATCGGCGTGCCCTGGCGGGCAAGACCGGGGACCGCACGGCGCCCGATACTCGATCACACACCGGTCGAGGAGGAGCTAGCCATGGCCACACGCCTGTTCATCGACGGACAGTGGACCACCGCGGGAGGCGGGTCCCTGCCGACGTACGATCCGGCCACCGGCCAGGTGATCGAGGACGTCGGCACCGCGTCGGCCGCCGACGTGGACGCGGCCGTCGGCGCCGCACGGAAGGCCTTGACCGACCCGGCCTGGGCGGGTCTGCTGCCGGTCCAGCGGGCCGCGCTGCTGTTCAAGCTGGCATCGCTGGTCGACGAGCACCACGAGGAGCTGGCCGCGCTCGAGACCCGCGACCAGGGGCAGCCGATCGGCATCTCCCGTCAGGTCAGCGTCACCGGCGCGGCCGAGCACCTGCGGTACTTCGCGGGCTGGGTGACCAAGATCCAGGGCACCACCAACCCGGTGTCCTTCCCGGACACGCTGCACTACACCCGCCGCGAGCCGGTCGGGGTGAACGCGCTGATCACGCCGTGGAACTTCCCGCTGATGATCCTGGTGTGGAAGCTCGCGCCCGCGTTGGCCACCGGCAACACCGTGGTGATCAAGCCGAGCGAGGTCACACCGCTGACCAGCATCCGGCTGGTGGAGCTGGTGCACGAGGCCGGGTTCCCGCCGGGGGTGGTCAACCTGGTCACCGGTGACGGCGCGGTGGGCGCGCTCCTGAGCAAGCACGGCGACGTCGACCACCTGTCCTACACCGGGTCGACCGCCGTCGGGAAGCTGATCACGACCGCCAGCGCGGAGTCCAACCTCAAGCGGCTCACGCTCGAACTCGGCGGCAAGGCACCCAGCATCATCGCCGGGGACGCCGACATCGACGCCGCCGTCGCGGGCAACCTCGCGGGCGCGACGCTGAACAGCGGGCAGGTCTGTGCCGCGTACACCCGGTTCTTCGTCGAACGCAAGCGCGAGCAGGAGTTCGTCACGAAACTCGCCGCCGGGCTGGAGGGCCTCAAGCTCGGACCGGGCCTGGACGAGTCGACCCAGCTCGGGCCCCTCGTGTCCGCGAAGCACCGCGAGCACGTGGACTTCCTCGTCTCGACCGGCCGCGAACAGGGCGCCGAGCTGGTCACCGGCGGCCAGAGCATCGACCGCGAAGGCTACTTCTACTCGCCGACGCTGTTCGCCGGTGTCGCCGATGACATGACGATCATGCGCGAAGAAATCTTCGGCCCGGTCCTCGCCGTCACCGCCTACGACGATCAGGACGAGCTGCTCGCGCGGGCGAACGACACCGAGTACGGGCTCGCGGCCACCGTGTGGACCCGCGACCTCGGCGTCGCGCAGCGGTTCGCCAACGGCATCCGGGCGGGGGCGGTGTTCGTCAACATGCCGCCGATCCCGGACATGGCCGCGCCGTGGGGCGGCTACAAGGCGTCGGGCTGGGGCCGCGAGATGGGGCCGTGGGCCATCGACGCCTACACCGAGATCAAGTCAGTCTGGCTGCACTACTCGTGACCGCCGGCGACGCGGTGAACTCGGCCGCGAAGAGCAAGTCGCAGATCGCCTACCACTGGATCAAGGCGAGAATCGACGACGGCACCTTCTCCCCCGGTTACCGCCTCGTGTTCGGGCAGATCGCGCAGGAACTCGGGGTCAGCACCGTGCCCGTGCGCGAGGCCGTCCGGCGGCTGGAGGCCGAAGGGCTGGTGACCTACGAGCACAACGTCGGCGCGCAGGTGGCGATGGCCGATGAACGCGACTACCAGCACACCATGCAGACACTCGCGCTGGTCGAGGGATACGCCGCCGCGCTGGCGGCGCCGACGCTGCCCGGCAAGGCACTGGACGAGGCCAAGGGACTCAACGCGGAACTGACCGCTTGCCTGGACAACTTCGAACCCTCGCGGTTCACCGCGCTGAACCGCGACTTCCACCGCGTCCTGCTCGGCACCTGCCCCAACCCCCAGGTGCTCGATCTGGTCAACCGCGGCTGGAACCGGCTGGCCGGACTGCGCACGTCGACGTTCAGCTTCGTCCCCGGTCGCGCGCACGAATCCGTGCGGGAGCACCAGAACATCCTGGACCTGTTCGATCGGAACGCCCCGGCCGGGGAGATCGAACTGGCCGTACGGGAACACCGGCTGACCACGCTGGAGACCTTCTTGGCCTGGCGGCATCCGTAGGTGTCGTGACGGAGGCGATCGTTTCGGGTGATCGCTTCGGGAGTGGTAAGACAACGTGCACGCTGGCGCTGGAGGCGGAAGTGACCTCGCCGAGGAGCTTTAGCTTATCCTCGACCGTCCACAAGGGATGAGGGTCGGGATTTGTCGGCTGCATCGGTGCGCCTAGGGCGACCGGGGTACAACCACGGCGGCGGCCTAGCGGCGCAGGGGGTGTGGTGTCCCTTGTGGACACTGCAGGGCAGAGGCTCACTCCGGCCACACTTGCCTTACCTTTCACCACACATCGTCCGTTTCCGGCCTGGCGGCATCCCTACACCGAGACGGCCTCGCGCCCGAAGCGCCACGTAGCTGTCCCTTGTGGACATTCGCGCGCGACCGACCTTGTCGGCCGGTTGGAGTCTGGGATCTCTTTAGGGGACAGTCCTTCGTTCGCCCTCATCGGAAACGGGATCCTCCCCACTAGGACTCGCGGCGCCTCGACCTGATGGTGAGCACTACCAGCACGCCACCGAGGAGCAGCAGGAACAGACCGGCGACCAGCAGTCCCCGAAGCTCGCTACCGGTCGAACCCAGCGGTCCATTGTCGGTCGGCCCACCGCCGGGGGTGGTCGCTCCCGGCTGCCCCGGCGTGGTGCTACCGGTCACCTCGGGCCCCGGTGTCGTGCTCGACGAACTGCTGGTCGTCGATGCCGTGCTACTCGAACTCGAAGACGTGGCGCCGCTGCTCGTCGGACTCGACGACGTGGCGGTGCCGCTGCTCGTCGGACTCGATGACGTAGTACTGCCGGAGGAACTGCTGCTCGTCGCCGAACTGCTGCTGGTCGTGGTGGTGGACGTGGAGGTGGTGCTCGTCTGACTCGGCGTGGACGGGGACGAAGTCGGCGTCGTCGAGGTGGAAGGAGACGTGGTCGAAGTCGACGTGGCCGAACTGCTGCTCGTCGGGCTCGCAGAGCTCGACGAGGACGTGGAATTGCTCGGCGTCGTGGTCGGTGTGCTGCCGCATTCGGGCAGGTCGCCGTCGAACGGGTAGGCGTGGAACTCCTGTCCGCCCCCACCGGTCGCTTCGGAGGTGTGCACGAGCGAGCCCGTGGTGAAGAAGCGGCCGTTCATTCCGGACGCGGTGACGGTCGTGGTGCTTTCCGGCTCACCGATCAGCACACTTCCCTGGAACTGGGCGCCACCGGCGATCTTCACCTTGGTGGCGTCCGGGAAGTTCCACAGGAGCCGTTCCCGCAGTTTGTTCAGCGGGTCCTGATCGTTCAGGTCGCCGGTGTAGGTGTTGATCGTCCGGGCGGCTCCCACCATGTTGACCAGGATCGTCGCCCCCGCCGGGATGCCTTCGAATTCGATCCCTTGCATGCCTCCGGTGCGGCCGGTCAGGTCGAAGTCCACGGTGAACACCTGCAGCGCGGATTTGCCGTCGCCGGTGAACAGGGTGCGATATCCCTGGTTGGTCGCCGTGCCCGTGGCCGGGCGCGGCGTGGTGCCTTCCCGTGCGTAGCACTTGCTGGCCACCCGGAGATCCTCACGCAGGCCCACATAGGGTTTCACCGCGTCGGGGTCCTTTTCGACGTCGCCGGCCACCGTCCCGGTGACGGTTCCGGCGTGCCGGACGACACCGCCCTCGGCGAGCAGCCGCTGACCCGCCGCGACGGTGACGTTTCCGCCCGTACTCAGGAAGTCCGCGCCGTCCGGCGGTGGAACGCGTGATCCGACACCGGCGATGCCGACGTTGTAGACGGAGGACGCGCCCGCTCGTTTCGCCATGTCGAAATCACCGAGGACGACGACTCGGCCTTCGGCTTCCGCCGCCGCTTCGCGCACCCGGAATTCGCCGCCGACATAGACGTTGATGCCGTTGTCACGGCCCGCGTAGCCGTTGTTGTTCACCGGCGGATATTTGTCCGGGCAGGCGGAACCGACGCACGGTCCCAGTCCGCCCGGCAAGGGGGCGGCGACCGCGCCATCGGTGACCACGAGGGCCGCCACGCACACCGCGGCGGCGGCACCGGCAGAAAAAGAGGCGAACCGCCTTGAGCGCATGGGGCGATTCTTGTGCCCGTCGACCGGGTGAACACAACCGGAAACGGGAAATACCCCCGACCGGGCGAGAGAGGTGACCCACCCCATTCGTGCACATCCGCTGTCGTCCCGACAGGGAGATTCCAGGTGAAAGACGAAAACCGAAGAAATTCCCTGCGAAAGTCCTTCCGGACCGTCCCGCTCTCGCGGTTCCGGCGACCTGAACGGTGCCGCCGAAGTACGAACAAAGTCGACGGGCGAAGCGTCGACCTTGTCGACTGCACGCCGTCCTGGCGCCAGGTGCCCGCGTTCGGTGACGTCGTGGTGCTCGACCGGTACGCGGTCGTGGTCGACGACACCCTCTACGGCACCGGCCACCGGCCGGTACTGGACCTGCGGCCGCTCAGGGCGTCTGCTTGACTGCTGCCGTGCCGTCCGATCGTGAGACCTCCGTCGAAGCGGAGTTCCTGCGGGTGGTCGGCCGGTTCGCCGGTCCGGCCAGGGGCGCCGGGTTGCTGGTGATCAGCGTCTTCGGCGTGCTCGCCACGCCGCCGGGCGCGCTCCCGCTTGCCTTCGGCCTGCTCGCGCTGGCCCTGGTCACCGGCGTCGCCGAGTACCTGGCCGGGAGGACGGGCCGGGGCAGGCCGGTGGCGTTCGCGCTGGCCTTGGTGCGCGCCGCGGCGATCTGCGGAACACAGTTCCTGACCGCGCCCCAAACGGGCGAGCTGAACCAATGGGCCTTGAACGTCCTCACCATCACCGCGATCACCCTCCAGTGGGAGTGGCCGCCGAAGATCACCGTGCCCGCCCTCGCCGGTCTGCTGGCGATCGAGGTGGTGCCGCTCGGTTTCGAGGGCGGTGTCTCGGTGGTACTGCGAGTGCTGCTCGAGGCCACCCTCGCCCGGGGCGCCTTCCTCTTGCTGTCGCGGACGACGCGCCGGGTCGACCACCTCCGTGAGCGCCGGGCCCGGTTGACGCGGGAGGAATCCCTTGCCGTGGAACGACGACTGCGGGAGCGGGAGTATCTGGCCGTCCTGCACGACACGGCGGCGGCCACCTTCCTCACGGTGGCGCAGCGCGGCGAAACGGCGGACCCGGCCGAGGTCGCCGGCTACGCCCGCCGCGATCTCGCGATCCTCACCGGCGAATCCGGCCCCGGCAGCGTGGTCGATCTCGAGACCTCGTTGCGCGGCGTGCTCGCGCAAAGCCCGGTGAGGGTCGAGGCGCACTGGTCGCCGGTGCCACCGATCCCGGCGTCGGCCGCGCTCGCACTGGTGCGGGCCGTGCGTGAGGCGCTGGTGAACGTCGATCGGCACGCGGGTGTCGGCGAGGCCAGGCTGACGGTGGAAGGCGGAGTTCGGGTGACCGTCCGGGACGAGGGCCGCGGTTTCGACCCGGCACGGACCCCGGCGCAGCGGCGAGGGGTGCGCGGTTCGCTCGTCGAACGCATGGCCGCGGCAGGCGGCCGGGCCGAGGTCACCTCCTCGCCCGGCGCGGGGACCACGGTGGTCCTGGTGTGGCCGCATGAGTGAGATCGCGGACCGGGTACTCGGCGGCTGCCGGATCGCGGTCCTGCTCGCGACAGCGGTGATCCAGGCCGGGCTGAGCCTGCCGCGGCTGGACGGCACCGCCGACCGGAGCGCGTTCACCGCGCTCGCCGTGGTGCTCGTCGTGGCGGCGTGGTGGGTGCTGCGCTGGAAACCGGTCCCCTGGCCGGCCGCCCTCGCGGGGTCGGTGGTGGTCCTCGCCGCGTCGACGGTCGCCATCTGGTCGCTGCCACCGGATCGGCTGCTCGGCGACGACGACTGGGCGTCCGGCCTCGCGGGCTGGCATCTGCTGGTGCTGCTGCTGGACCGCCCCGCGTTCGCGATGGGCGCGCTCGTCCTCCAGACGACGATCACCTTCTCGCGGCAGCTCGGTTCGGCACCCACCGATCGCGGCGAGATCGGCAGCCTGGTGATCGTCGGGCTGAGCGTGCTCACCTTCCAGGCCGCGACGCTGGCGCTGATCGGGGTCGTCGACCGGCGGGCGGGCGAAGCCGCGGAAGCCTCGGCGGAACGCGATCGGCAGGCCCATCGCAAGGCACTCGCCGAGGAGCGGGAAGCCGACCAGCGAAGCCGGTTCGCCGGTCAGCTCGGCGCCACCCTGCCGCTGCTCGCCGGTCTGGCCGATCGCACCTTGGACCCGCGCGACGAAACGGTCCGGCGGCGCTGCGCGCTCGCGGCCACGCAGCTGCGGCGGCTGTTCGCGGAGAACGACGACGTGCCCGATCCGTTGCTGCACGAGGTCTCGGCCTGCGTCGATCTCGCCGAGCGGCGGGGGTTGACGGTGACACTGGCGGTCAGCGGCGAACCGGCGCCGATCCCGACCGGCGTCCGCCGCGAACTGACCGGTCCGCTGATGACCGCGCTGGTCGCCGCCCGGTCGCGGGCCAGGGTCAGCGTGTTGCGCACCGGTGACGAGATCCGCGTCGCGGCGATCATCGACGGTGAATCCGGGGCGGTAGCGAACGGATCGGGCGCCGTCGACGTCGAATGGCACGCACTGGGAGAACGATCGTGGATGGAGGCGAAATGGCGTTCGCGACCGAACTGACCGCGGTGGTCGTCGACGATCATCCGGCCGTGCGGGCCGGGGTCGTGCACTGGCTGTCCTCGGGCAGCCCACCGGTCACCGTCGTGGCCGAAGGCGAGGACGTGCGGGCCGCCTGGATCGGCGAGGGCGCGCGGGCCGACGTCGTCATCCTCGACCTGCATCTGAACAGCACCACCCCGGCGATGGGCGACCTGCGCCGGCTCACCGAGGCGGGCCGTCGCGTCGTCGTCTATTCGATGCGGGCCGACGACGAGACCGTCCTGCAGTGCCTCGAACTCGGCGCGCTCAGCTATCTCACCAAGGCCGAGGGCGCCGAGCATCTCCTCGAAGCCGTGCGCGCGGCGGCGGCCGACCGGTCGTACACACCGCCCTCGCTGGCGGGCGCGCTGGCCGGGGACCGCTCCGAGCGGCGTCCCGCCCTCTCCGCGCGCGAGACCGAGGTGCTCATCGAGTGGTTCCAGTCCGAATCCAAGGACTTCGTCGCGCACCGGCTGGGGATTTCGCCGAACACGGTCAACTCGCATCTCGAGCGGATCCGGGTCAAGTACGCCCAGATCGGCCGGGACGCCCCCACGAAGGCCGCGCTCGTCGCGCGGGCCATCCAGGACGGCCTGATCGGCGTAAGCGATTTGTGATCGGCTGTGGTGCGAACGGGCCACACTCGCTATTCCCGACTCCGGCTACGGTGCGTGACGAGCACGCCGGTACAGGTTCGGCGGAAGTCCGAGGAAATCCATGAAGTCCGCCCGCACCGCCCTGATCGCCGTCGTCCCGTTCGGCGACGCGGGTAAGTCCGGCACGATCGCGATCACCGTCAAGTCGGTCGAAATCGGGCCGAAGGAGGATCGCGCCGACACTTCGGTGTCGGTGCGCGCGGTGGACGCGAGCGGCAAGGGCACCAAGGTGATCATGGCCAGTGGCACCGCGGCCTGCAAGAGCGAGACCACGCCGGAGAATTTCAGCACGCCGGGCGCGACCTACGAGACCTGCGACACCGAAGGCGTCAAAGACGGTGGCGAGGTCGGCGGCGTGTCGTTCGGCGACGGCGACGGGGATGAAAACGACCCGATCACCTGGAAGAAGTGACCGCTCCCCGCGTTGCCCCGATCAGCGCAACCCTTTCGTGATCATTCGTGGTGCGAATGGCCCACACCGCCCTGCTCCTCCGTCGATTACGGTGCGTGGCGAGAACGCCGGAGCAGGATTCGGCGGGGAGTCCGAGGAGATCCATGAAGTTCGACCGCATCGCCCTGTCCGCCACCGGTTGTGCCGCCGTGCTGCTGCTTTCCGCCTGTGGCGGCAAAGGGGAGTCGGGCAGCCCCGTCCCCGCCCCGTCGCCCGCGCCGACGTCGGCCGCGTCGTCCTCCCCCGCGACCAGCGGCACCGTCCCGGTCTCGAACGCGGACGCCACCGCGCCCGGCAGCGCACTGAAGGTCGGCGACCGCGCCGTCGTCCCGTTCAAATACGGCACCGACAAGACCGGCACCATCGCGATCACCGTGAAGTCCATCGAGCTGGGCCCGAAGGAGGACCTCGCCGCGTACGGGGACAAGGCCAAAGGCATGACGCCGGTGTACATCCGGATGACGGTGGAGAACGTCGGTGGCACGGACCTCACCTACAGCACGGTGCGGTTGCGCGCGGTCGGCCCGAACGACAAGAGCACCGGCGTGATCATCACCGGCGAGACCCCGAACTGCCAGTCCGAGTCGGCGAAGAAGGACTTCAAGACCGTCGGCGCGACCTACGACACCTGCGAGCTCCAGGCCGTCCGGGACGGCGGCGAGGTCGGCGGTGCCACCTACAGCGACGGTGACGCGTACAAGGACGACCCGATCGTCTGGAAGAAGTAAGCCCCCGGTACATGAAGGCCCCCTTCCTTGCGCCTGGCGCAAGGAAGGGGGCCTTCATGTACTTCGGAGGAGGCGTGTGTTCCGAGGTCTGTGATCAGCCGAAGCGGTAATCGCTCACGAGGCGATGCGCCGCACCGCGTTGGCGCAGGCGAGGGATTCCAGCAGCGGAACGGTCCGTTCCCAGCCGAGGCAGGCGTCCGTGATACTCAGGTCGGGCCGCGGCGGTGCCGAGCCCACGTCCTGTCGCCCGTCGGAGAGGTACGACTCGATCATCACCCCGGCCAGCGCGTCGTTGCCCGCCGAGATCTGGTCCGCCAGGTCCGCGACGACCACGGGCTGCCGGTTGTGGTCCTTGCCGCTGTTGCCGTGCGAGGCGTCGACGACGAGCCGGTGCGGCAGCCCCGCGGTGGTCAGCGCGTCGAGGGCGTCCGCGACCGCGTGGGCGTGGTGGTTGGGTTTCGGACCGCCGCGCAGGACGAGGTGGGCGTCCGGATTCCCGGCGCTGCGCTGGATCCGCGGGCGTCCGTCGGCCGCGGCGCCCGGGAACACGTGGGGCAGCGCGGCCGAGCGGACGGCGGCGATGGCCGTGTCCAGCCGTCCCGACACGCAGTTCTTCATGCCCATCGGCATCGGCAGCCAGGACGCCAGCTGCCGGTGCGGCTGGCTGGCGACGGTCCGCGCGCCGATCGCGCCCCAGCTGATGGTGTCGGCGAAGTAGGGCGCCAGGAACGGGTCGACGAACTCGTACGCCAGCGGCAGGCCGGTCGCGGCGGCGTCGTCGAGGAATCTTCGTCCGATTCGGACACCGGAGCCGAGATCGCCTTTGCCGTCCAGGCCGGGGTCCGGTACCAGACCGGTCCATCCCGCGATGGTCCGCGGTTTCTCCAGGTAGGCACGCAGGACCACGACGAGGTCGTCGGCGAACCGGCGGGACGCCTCGGCGAGCCGGTGCGCGTATTCGAGCGCGCCGCCGGTGTCGTGCACGGAACACGGGCCCACGACGACGAGCAGCCGGGAGTCGCGCCGGGCGAGTACGTCCGCGACGGTTTCGCGGTGCCGGACGATTTCGTCCGGCACGACACCGCCCGTGGCCACTTCGGCCGGGCTGGGCAGCGTGTCCTGGTCAAGCATCCGCGTGACCTCTCTTCTTGTCGGGGGCGGCCACCCCGGTCCGGGGCAGCCGCGTCGCACCGGCGACCGCCACGACGGCGAGGCCGAGAACACACCAGAAGGCGTCGGCGAAGGCCGCGGCGACGTCCGCGCCGCGCGCGGCCAGCCGGGCCTGCAGCACCACGGCCAGCACCGCTGTGCCGATCGAGCCGCCAAGCGTGTTGAGCAGGTTGAGCGCCCCGGCCGCGCGGGGCAGCCGGGCGGGTTCGACCCGGCGGTAGACGATCGTCATCACCGGCGCGCCGATCAGTGCCGCGCCGAAACCACGCAGCAGCAGGGAAACCACGATCACCCAGTCCGGGAGACCAGGGCCGAGCTGGGTGAAGGGTGCGGTGCCGAGGGCGACCAGCCCGATCCCGCTCAGCACCAGCGTGCGTGGCGAGAGCCGGTCGACGAGCCGGTTCACCAGCACCGATCCGGCCGCCGCGCCGATGCCCTGCGGCACCAGCAGCAGCCCGGTTTCCCAGGTGGACAGTCCGGCACCGCGCTGGAGGTAGAGCGGCAGCAGGAACATCGTGCCGAACACCGACGCGCCGAGCAGGACCAGCGCCAGCGCGGCGACCCCGAACGGTGGCTTCGTGAACAACCGGGGATCCAGCAGGGGTGCTTCGGCCCGCAGACCGTGCCGCACGAACGCCGCGAGCATCACGACGCCCGCCGCGACCGCGATCCCGGCGACCACCGGCGAGCCCTGGTCGAACCAGGTGAGCCCGAAGACCAGCACCGCGAGCCCCGGCGAGAGCAGGAGCGCGCCCCGGAAATCGAAGCGCTCGCCCTTGCCGCCGGGTTCGCCCGCCGGGACCCAGCGCCGCGCCAGGACCACGGCCACCACGCCGACCGGGAGGTTGACGTAGAACAGCCACGGCCAGTCGGCGACGGCGAGGATCGTGCCACTCGCCAACGGGCCGAGCACCGGAGACAGCAGCGGCACGAGACCGACGACGCTGATCACGCGGCCGATCCGGTCTCCTCCGGCGGCCCGCGCCAGCAACGCCTGCCCGGTCGGGGGCAGCAAGCCGCCCGCGAGTCCTTGGAGGACACGGAACGCGATGAGCGCGGGCAGTGTCGGCGCCAGCGCGCACAACAGGGACGCCAGCAGGAACACGGCGACGGCGGCGAGCCACACACGGCGGCCGCCGAACCGGTCGGCGAGCCAGCCCGACGCCGGCACCGCCGTGACCACGGCCAGCAGGTACGCCGTCGTCACCCAGTGGACGCCGGTGACCGGCGCGCCGAACTCGTCGGCGAGGGTGTCGACGCCGACCGAGACGATCGTGCTGTCCAAGGTCGCCATGAACGTGCCGAGCACCAGGACGGCCGCCGTGCGCCACAGCGCGGCGTCGATCGGGCGCGCGGTCACCGTTCGCCCACGAACCGGGCGGCGTCGCCGTCCAGCCAGGACGGCAGCTCCCGGAGGAACCCGACGAGAGCTCCGGCCAGCGACCGCGCGTCGGCGTCCCGTGCGTACAGGACACCTTCCCAGCCGTGCTCGCCGGGAACGACGGTGACGCTCACCGGATGGTGTGTCCGTTCCCGGAACCTGGTCCCGGAGACGGTCAGGCCGGGTGCGGGTTCGCGCAGCTTCGCCGGGTCCACCGGGTAGTTCTCGAACACGAGCAGGCTGTCGAACAGCCGCTCACGGCCGGCGAGCGACGCGAGTTCGGGCAGGCCGATCCGGTGGTGGGCGGCCATCGCCTGCTGCCGTGCCTGCACATCGGCGAGGGCCTCGGCGACCGTCCCGGTGAACCGGGCCCGCACCGGGACGCTGTTCGCCAGCAGGCCGATGATCTCTTCGACACCGTCCACATCGGACGTCCGGTTCGAGGTCATCACACCGAAACTGACGTCCGGGCGCCCGGCGTGGGTGGCGAGCACGGCCGCCCAGGCACCCTGCAACAGGGTGTTGACGGTGAGGCCGCGCGACGAACCCAGCCTGGTCAGTTCCGCGACCAGCCGACCGTCCACGGTGAACAGAGCGGGATCACCCGATCCGCCGGTACGCGGCAGATGGTCGCCTTCGGGCAGGCCGTCGAGCTCCACCCGCCATGCCCGGATGTCGGCCGAGTGGTCGGCCGCGGCGAGCAGGCGGGTGTACCGGGTCGGCGGGACCGGCTCGGGCAACGGCTTTCCCGCGTAGAGCGCGAACAGCTCACCGAGAATCCGTGGTGCGGACCAGCCGTCGGACAGCAGATGGTGACCGGTCAGCACGAGGGTCTGGCTGCCGGGTCCGTGCCGCAGCACCGCGACCCGCCACAGCGGACCGTGGGCCAGGTCGAACGGCTCGGCGAGTTCCTCGTCCAGCGCGGTGTCCAATTCGGACACTTCACGGACCCGGAAACCGGCCCTCGGCTCGACCGGAATCACCTGGACCTCGTGCGACGCCGGGAACACCGCGCCCAGGTTCGGCTGCCGTCGCACCAGCGCCGTCGCCGCCGTCCGCAGCGCCTCGACGTCGAGGTCGCCGGACAACGTGAACGCGGCCTGCACCGGATACGGGTCCTCTTCCGCCGCGCGGGACTCGCGCAGGATCACTTCCTGCAACGGCGTCAGCGGCAGGACCTCACCGGGCCCCGGCACATCGGCGGCGAGGGCGTCCAGTTCGCGCCGGAAGTGCTCGCCCAGCACGGCGATCTCGTCCTCGGTGAACAACGCGGACGGCCAGGTGAAGCGGACGCCGAGGGTGCCGCCGTCCGGAACCATCGCGTTCACCGTCAGCGCGTACGGCAGCGGCATCTCCGCGCCGCCGCCGGAACCGAGCGGATCGGCGTCCGGCGGGCGCTGCCACAGGGTCTCCTCCACCGGAGCTTCGGGGAACCGGCCGAGATAGTTCCAGGCGATCTCGGGCCGTGGGCCGCCGACGCCGAGGATTCCGTGCCCGAGGCCGTCTCCCGCCGCGCGCAGATGGTCACGCACGGCCCGCAGCGCCTCCGGCAGCGATCCGGCGGGCGGGGCGATCCGCGCGGGATGCACGGCGGTGAACCAGCCGGCGGTCTGTGCCAGGTCCACCGTGCCCGCGAAGTCCGGCATGTGCCCCGGCCGGCCGTGACTCTCGACGGCGACGAGCAGATCGGCCGCGATCCCCCGCCAGGCGGCGACCGCCCGGGCGAGCGCGGTCAGCAGCACGGTGTCCGGGCCGGTGCGGTAGGCCGCGGGCAGCGCGGTGAGCACGGCGTGGGTGGTGTCCTCGCCGATGTCGATCCGGTGATGCCGCGCGGTCGCCACGGTGTCGCGTGCCGGATCGAGTCCGGCGCGGCCGAGCGTGGTCGCCGGCGCGGCGGCGATCTCCCCCCAGTACGGCACTTCGTCCGCTCGATGCGGAGCGGCGGCACGCAGCGACCGCGCCCAGCCG
The DNA here is from genome assembly GCF_029369745.1 of Amycolatopsis sp. QT-25. Lineage (NCBI taxonomy): Bacteria > Bacillati > Actinomycetota > Actinomycetes > Pseudonocardiales > Pseudonocardiaceae > Amycolatopsis > Amycolatopsis sp. QT-25. Next base: position 3,585,252 of record NZ_CP120210.1, on the reverse strand, counting down.
AGGAACGACTGCCCGCGCCGGTGCAGGGTGTTGCCGTGGAAGGCCTGTTCGACGTCGTCGAGCAGCACACGCCAGGTCACCGCGTCGGCGACCAGGTGATGGGCCACCAGCAGCAACCGTCCTGGCCGCTCCGGCCCCGCGTCCACCAGCACCGCCCGCAGCAGCGGCCCCGTGCGCGGGTCCATCCGCGCCACGATCCGCTCGACTCGCGCGTCCAGCACCGCACGTGGATCGCCGGACGCACGGACGGCGGTGAGCACGTCGGCACCGGTCACGACGCCGACGTCCGGGACGCGCAACGCGTCCTCGACCAGATGCGCGCGCAGGACGTCGTGGCGGGCGAGGACGGCGTCGAGCACCGACCGCCAGCGAGGGACGTCGGCCGCGGAAGGCACGCAGATCTCGGTCCACTGACAGAACCCGTCGGCCGCCTTTCCCGCACGCAGCAACAGATCTCGCATGATCGGCGTAAGCGGGGCGTCACCGACCGCGTGCGCCTCCTCGGCGCGTTCGGGTGCACCGCAGCGAGCGGCGATCCCGGCGACCGTGCCGCCTTCGAGGACGTCTCGAGCGGTCAGGTGCAGCCCTGCGCGACGGGCACGGGAGACCACCCGCAGCGAGGCGATGCTGTCCCCGCCCGCGTCCAGGAACCCGTCGTCCAAGCCGATGTCGGGACCGAGCAGCTCGCGGACCACCCGCAGCAGCACCGCTTCCGCCGGGGTGGCGGGTTCGCGCCCGCCATCGGAGCGGGCTTCCGGCGCGGGCAGCGCGGCCCGGTCGAGTTTGCCGCTCGGACCGAGCGGAAGCCGGTCCAGCGCCACGAACGCCGTCGGCACCATGTACGCGGGCAGCTCCGCGGCGAGGTGTTCGCGTAGCGCGGCCGCTTCCGGTTCGGTGCCGTCCACGGGGACGAAGTAGGCGACCAGCCGGTCTTCCCGGACGATCACCGCGGAAGCGCGCACGTCGTCGTGCGCGGTCAGCGCGGTCTCGATCTCGCCGAGTTCGATCCGGAACCCACGCAGTTTGACCTGGTGGTCGGCGCGGCCGAGGAAGACGATCTGCCCGTCCGGCCGCCAGCGGACCAGGTCGCCGGTGCGGTACATGCGCTCCCCCGGCGGCCCGAACGGGTCGGCGACGAACCGTTCGGCGGTCAGCGCGGCCCGGCCGACGTACCCCTGGGCCAGCTTCGGCCCGGCCAGGTACAGCTCGCCGGTGACGTTCGTCCCGACCGGGAGCAGGCCGCCGTCGAGCACGTACGCGCGGACCTCCGGATCGGGACGGCCGATCGGCAGCGGCCCGGGATCGGCCGGGTCGTAGTGCCAGGTGACCGAGTTGATGGTGACCTCGGTCGGCCCGTAGGCGTTGAACAGCGCCCGCCGGTTCCCCCAGCGCCGCGCCAGTTCCGGGTCGAGCCGTTCGGCACCGACGACGAAGAACACGTCCGGGTCGACGGTCGCGTCGTCGGGCATCGCGGAAAGGAACGAAGGCAGCAGGTTGAGCCCGGTGACGCGATGCTCGGCGGCGTAGGCCAGCAGGTCGTCACCGGAGATCCGCACCTCCTCCGGCGCGATCACCGAGGTGCCGCCGGACAGCAGCGGCAGCATGAACTGCCAGAAGGCGACGTCGAAACTCGTCGAGGCGAAGTGCAGGTACCGTTCGGCGATCCCGATCCCGACGATGTCCTCCTGCAACGCGATCAGGCTCGGGACGCCGCGGTGCGGCACCGCCACGCCCTTGGGCTTGCCGGTGGTGCCGGAGGTGTAGATGACGTAGGCGAGCGCGTCTTCACCGAGCCGGACGGCCGGATCCGTGTCTTTCGCGGACAGCGAAGCGGGGTTCACCACCGGAAGACCCTCGACGTCCGAAGTGGACACGACGGCGGCGGGTCCGATGTCGTCGAGCATGTACGCGAGCCGGTCGGCCGGGTAGTCCGGATCCATCGGCACGTGCACCGCGCCCGCCTTGATCACGCCGAACAACGCGACCACGAGGTCGACGTCGCGGCGCAGCAGGACCGCGACCGGGTCCTGCGGCCGCACGCCGGCGTCGATCAGGGTGTTCGCCAGCCGGTTGGCGCGGCGGTCCAGTTCGGCGTAGGTCAGGCTCCGGTCGCGGCACACGACGGCCTCGGCGTCCGGCGTCTCCCGGACCCAGCGGCCGAACTCCGCCAGCATGCCGCCACGTTGGCGCTTCGGTTCCGGTCCTTCCCCGAGACGCAGCATCGCGCGTTCTTCGTCGGCGTCGAGTGCGCGCAACCGGGCGACCGGCCTGGCCGGATCGGTGACGATCTCGGTCAGCACGGCACGCAGCCAGCGGCCGTAGGACTCGGCTTCCTCGCGGGTGAACGCCTGGGGCTGGTAGCCGAGGCCGACGGTGAACTCGTCGCCGGGCAGCACGATCACCGTGAGCGGGTAGTGCGTGGCGTCGGTGATGTCGACCCCGACGAGATCCAGCCCGGGCGCCAGGGTGGTGCGGGCGCGGCTGGAGAGCGGGAAGTTCTCCATCACCAGCATCGTGTCGAACAGGTCGCCGACGCCGGCCGCGCGCTGGATGTCCGGCAGTCCGGCGTGATGGTGATCGGTGAGCCGGACGCTTTCGGTGTGCACACGCTCCAGGACGGTGGCGGCGGTTTCCGCGGCGCCGAAGCGCACTCGCACCGGGATCGTGCTGCCGAGCTGCCCGATCATGCGCTCGACTCCGGGCACGTCGGCCGGGCGGCCGGAGACCGGGCAGCCGAAGACCACGTCGCGGCGGCCGGTCAGCCTGGCGAGCAGCACTCCCCAGGCGGTCTGGAACACCGTCGTCGGGGTGATCCCGCGTTCGCGGGCGAAAGCACGTAGTCGCTCGCTGAACTCCTCGCCCAGTTCCACGGTGACGCGATCCGGGCGCTCCACAGTGGACTCGGCACTCGCCGGGGCGAGCCGGGTTCCCTCGTCGAGCCCGGCCAGCGCCTCGCGCCACGCTTCCAGCGCCGCGTCCGGGTCGCGTTCGCCGAGCACCCGGTGGTACTCCGAAAGCGGGGGCGCGACCGGGGCGGCGGGGCCGCCGCCGAGTTCGGCGTAGGTGGCCAGCAGCGTGCGCCCGACCAGCGGCATCGACCAGCCGTCGAGCAGCGCGTGATGGTTGGTGAGCACCAGGCGGTGCTCGTCCGGGCCGAGGGTCAGCAGCAAGAACCGGATCAGTGGCGGGGCCGCCGGATCGAACGGCCGCGCGAGTTCGGCGCGGCACTCGTCCGCGACCTGCTCCGGTGACACGCTCGCGTGCCGCCAGTCCAGGGTGACCTCGGCGGGGACGACCTGGACGACTTCGCCCCCGTCGGTGGTGTGCAGGTGGACGCGCAACGCGGGATGCCGCCTCAGCACCTCCGCCGCGGCCTCCCGCATGCGTCCGGCGTCGAGCGCGCCGCTGAGCAGGGTGACGGCCTGCACCACGTAGACGTCGGTGTCTTCGGTGCCCCGCGCCAGGGTGTGGAACGAAAGCCCGGTCTGCAACGGGGTCGCGGGCAGCACGTCTTCGACCCGGCCCCGGCGTTCGAGCGTGTCGATGTCGGCCTGGTCGAGGCCGACCAGCGGCAGGTCCGACGGCGTGAGCCCACCGCCGTCCGGTCCGATCCGCGCCGCGTGCGCGGCCAGGGCTTCCAGCGTCCGCGACCAGGCTTCCTGAAGCGCCGCGACGCTTTCCTCCGGCAAGACCTCGCCTGCCGCGGTCCATTCGACGGCGAGCCGGGGACGGCCGTCCTCACGGACGAAGCAGTTCAGCGCCAGCACCTGTTCCAGCGACTTGGCGGCCGGTTCGGTGACCGCGAACGGGTCCTCCTCCGGCAGCCGCCAGCCGGTGCCGGGCAGCGCGGCGAACCGGCCGAGGTAGTTCAGGACGACGTCCGGCGGCGGAACGGCGGCGAGTTCGTCCCGGGTGAGCGGGTCGAGGTAGCGCAGGACACCGAAGCCGACACCGTCGTCCGGGACGGCGCGTTTGGCCTCCTTGGCCGCCCGCAGCAGCCTCCCGGCCGCGGCGCCGCCCTCGAGCGCGCTGTCGCGGTCCGTGGTGGCCGCCACCGCTCCGGCCGGTACGCGCAAGGGATGTTCGGCGGTGAACCAGCCGACGGTGCGCGAGAGGTCCATCCCGTGCCGATCCCGGCCGTGTCCTTCCAGGGACACGCTTTCGGCCTCGACCGGGGCACGCCGCCACGTTCGGAGCGCGAGCACGAGCGCGGCGAGCAGGACGTCGTCCGGCCCGGCGCGATAGGCCGCGGGCAGGCTGTTGAGCACCGCGTCGGTCTGCTCCGGCGAGGCGAGGGTGACCGAACGCCGCGCGGTCGCGACCGTGTCGACGGCCCGGTCGAGCGGCCGGTGGCCGAGACGCGGGCCGTCGAGCGCGCCGCGCCAATGCTCGAGTTCGCCGCGCCGGGCACCGGAATGTCCTTGCTCGGCGAGATCAAGCGCGTGCCGGCGCCAAGATGTCCCGACCGGTGCGAGCGGTTCGCCGTCGCACGCGGCGCGCAGGTCCGGCAGCAGGATCCGCCAGGAGACACCGTCGACCGCGAGGTGGTGGAGCACGATGACGAGGTGATCCGGCAGCAACGCGACCTTGAGCACCCCGGTTCGGGGATCGAGCGAGCCCGCGAGTCGCGCCGCCACCTCGGCGGGTTCGCCGGTCGCCTCGACGACCACGTCGGACGCCTTCACCGCGCCGCGTTCCCGGACCCGCAATTCGTCATCCACTTGCAGCCGGAGGACGTCGTGATGGTCCAGCAGCGTTTGGACACCTTCGGTCAGCAGAGCGGGAGGGAGACCCCCGGCGAGCCGGATCGCGGTCCATTGCGTGTACCCGGCGACGGTCCTGACGTCCGGATGCGGGTCGAGCAGGGCGCGGACGATCGGCGGGGCGGGTACCTCACCAACGGGTTCGTCCGGCGGTGCGGCCGGCCCGCCGATCTCCGCGCTCGCCGCGGCCAGCGCTTCGAAACTGCGGCGGGCCAGCAGGTCGCGCGGTCGCAGGTCGAGACCGTGCGCGCGCAGCCTGCTGCTGACGCTGATCGCGGTGATGCTGTCGCCGCCCAGCGCGAAGAAGTCGTCGTCGACGGCGACCTCTTCGACGCCGATCACCTCGGCGATGGTGGCGCACAGCAGTCGTTCGCGTTCGGTGGCCGCGGTGCGACCGGCCGCGGCGCGCGGGGCGGGCAACGCGGCCCGGTCGATCTTGCCGTTGGCGGTCAACGGAAGCGTGTCGAGCACGACCACCGCGGCGGGCACCAGATGCTCGGGCACCCGGCCGGCGAGCTCGGCACGGACCTCGTCCGGGTCGACCTCGCCGACGACGTAGCCGACGAGCCTCGGCCCGCGCACGGCGGCCGCCGCCGCACGCACTCCGGGAACGGCCACCAGCGCGGCCTCGACCTCGCCCAGTTCGACGCGGTGGCCGCGCACCTTCACCTGGCCGTCGCGGCGGCCCAGATACTCCAGCCCCCGGCCGGGCACCCAGCGGACGAGGTCACCCGTGCGGTACATCCGGTCTCCGGGCGCGCCGAACGGATCGGCGACGAACCGTTCGGCGGTCGCGCCGGGGCGGCCGAGGTAACCGCGGGCCAGATGCGGTCCGGCGAGGTACAGCTCGCCCGGTGAACCCGCGGGCGCCGGGCGCAGCGCGGCGTCGAGCACCCGCACCGCCGTACCGGGGACCGCGGTCCCGATCGTCGGTTCCCCGGTGTCCAGCCAGGATCCGGCACCGTCCACAGTGGCCTCGGTCGGGCCGTACATGTTGCGGGCGCGGACCCCGGACGCCACGACCCGGTGCCAGAGCGCGGGCGGAGTCGCCTCGCCGCCGAGGACGAGCAGCGTGGGCCGGTGCGGGCCGTCGAGCAGGCCGGCGTCGACGAGCGGCGCGGCCATCGACGGCGTGGTGTCGACGACGTCGATCCGGTCGCGGGCGAACGCGGCCAGCAGTTCGTCGGCGTCACGGGCGACGTCGGTGCCGTAGACGTGGAGTTCGTGCCCGAACAGCAGCCACATCAGCTGGTCGAGCGCGGAGTCGAAGGCGAACGAATAGGTGTGCGCGACCCGGAGCCGCCTGCCCGCGGCGCGTTCGGTCTCGGCGACCGTGGTCGCGCGGTGATGACGCAGCAGCGTCGCCAGCCCGCCGACCCGGCCGAGCACACCCTTGGGGCGCCCGGTCGAGCCGGAGGTGAAGATGACGTACGCGAGATGGTCGGGATGCCGCGGAATCTCCAGCGGCGAGGAGTCCAGAGTGGACAGATCGGTTTTGCCGAGCAGCAGCTGCGGCCCGGGCACGATCTCCGCGTCCAGGGCGATCGTGAGCACCGCGCCGGCTTCGGTGGCGAGTTCCCGCAGCCGCTCGGCCGGATGCGCGAGGTCCAGTGGCAGGAACGCGGCCCCGGCGTCGAGCACCGCCAGCAAGGCGACGACGAGGTCCGCGGACCGCGGCAGCGCCAGCGCGACGACGTCGTCGGGACCGACACCGCGAGCCCGCAGGGCCCGCGCGAGCCGGTGCACCCGATCGACGAGTTCGCCCGCGGTCAGCCGTTCGTCACCGGACACCAGGGCCGTCCGCCCCGGGTCGAGTTCGGCGAGGAGTTCGGGTACGCCGAGAAGGTCTGCGTCCGGAGCGGGCGTCGTCCACGCCTCCAGCAACGCGCCCCGCTCCCCCGCCGGAACGAGGTCGGCGCCACCGACGGCCGGGCCGTCCGGTTCGGTCAGCGCGATGATCAGGCAGCGCAGCGCGGTCAGCTTGGCGTCGACGGCGGCCTGGTCGTGGGTCCGCGCGTCGACCTCGAAGCCGAGCAGCAACCCGCCGTCCGAGGTCGGGAGCACCGACAGGCCCATGTCCTCGGGCGGTCCCCCGGCGACGTTGCGCATCGTGCCGTGCGAGCCGGCGAAGTCGAGCTTCAGATCGAACGCCTTGAGGTTGATGCCGCGGCCGTGCAGCAGCGCCCCGGCACCGGGCACCGCCAGGTCCTGCGGGAGATCTTCGCCGCGATACCGCTGGTGTGTACGCATTTCCTTCAGCGCGCCCGCGACCCGTGCGGTCAGCTCGGTCGCCGAGTCCTCCGGGAGCACCGTGACCCGCAGGGGGAGCACGTTGACCGCCATCGCCGGGGTCCGGAGCGCCGCGCCTTCCCGGCACATCAACGGCATCGCGAACACGACGTCGGTCCAGCCGAGCACACGGTGCAGAAAGGCCGCGTAGCACGCGATCAGCGCGTCGCCCCAGGTCGTCCCGGCGCGTTTGCCCAGCTCTCGCAACCGGGCCAGGTCGGAAGCGGGCAAGACCGATCGGGCGGTCACCGTGTTTTCCGGAGGTCCCGAAGCACCACTGCCGTCGTCGAGGTCCGGCAACGGCGTGAATCGCTCGCGCCAGTACTCCCGATCCCGCTCGAAGCGTTCACTGGTGCGGTAGTCACGATCGGTCTCGACGAGATCGGCGAACCGCGCGAACGTCGAGGGCGGCACTTCCTTGCCCAGGACCGAAGCGGTGTAGCGGGCGGCCGTCCGGCGCGCGAGCATCGCCGCGGTGTAGCCGTCGAACACCAGATGGTGCCCGAGCTGGGTGAACCACACGTGCGATTCGGAAAGCCGCAGTACGAGATGGGCGAACAGCGGCCGGTCCACCATGTCGCGGCACGCCTCGGCGACACGTCGGCGTTCGGCGTCGACCCGTGTCTGCGCCGCGGCCACCGGATCGGCCTCACCACGCAGATCCACCACCGCGGGCGACGGCACCGCGTCGTCCGACACCACCTGACGTGGCCCGTCCGCCGTGTCGAAGACGCGCAACCGCAGGCTGTCGGCCTCCTCGGCGGTCGCCCGGATCGCCTCGGTCAGCGCGTCGACGTCGACGGCCGTCTCGCCGTCGATTTCGACGACGTCACCGACGACGTAGTAGGGCGAGTCGGGTTCGAGGCGTTGCGCGGTCCAGATGCCCAGCTGGGCTCCGGTGAGGGTCAGCATGAGGGCACCACCATCGGGGTTCCGGTCACCGGGTCGGGCACGACGACACTGGGGAGATCGAAGACCTCCTTGATCAGCTCGGCGTCGACGACGTCGGCGGGCGCGCCTTCCGCGACGATCCGGCCGTCGCGCAACGCGACGAGGTGGTCGGCGTACCGGCAGGCCTGGTTGATGTCGTGCAGGACGGCGATCACCGTGCGGCCCTCGTCGCGCAGGCGTGCCAGCAACCCCAGCAACTGGTACTGGTGCGCGATGTCGAGGAACGACGTCGGTTCGTCGAGCAACAGGTACGGCGTCTTCTGCGCCAGCACCAGCGCCACCCACACGCGCTGCCGCTGTCCGCCCGAAAGCTCCTGCACCGGCCGGTCGGCCAGACCCGCCACCCCGGCCGCGGTCATCGCCTCGATCACCGCGCGTTCGTCCTCTTCGGACCACGACGCGAACAGCGACTGATGCGGGAACCGGCCGCGCGCGATCAGCTGCCGGACGCGGACGTCCTCCGGTGCGACCGGATCCTGTGGCAGGAAACCGAGTTCCCGCGCCAATCCCTTGCCAGGGAAGGAACCGACGTCCTTGCCGTCGAGCAGGACCTCGCCTTCGGCGGGCCGCAGCAGCCGGACGAACGCGCGCAGCAGCGTCGACTTGCCGCACGCGTTCGGTCCGACGACGGCGGTGAACGCCCGGTCGGGCACGTCGAGGGTGAGCCGGGTCGACACCACCCGGTCGCCGTAGCGCAGGGTCAGGTCCCGAGCGGTCAAGCGGGCACTCATGTGCGCCGCACCTCCTTGGTGAGCAACCAGATCAGATAGCCGCCGCCGATCACGGTGCTGACCACACCGACCGGCAGCGCTTCCGGCGCGAGCAGCATTTGGGCGGCCAGGTCGGCGCTGGTCAGCAGCACGGCACCGGTGAGGGCGGCGGGCAGCAGCGAGATGCCGGGGGTGCGGGCCAGCCGCCGCCCGATCTGCGGGGCGGCCAGCGCGATGAACGCGATCGGCCCGGCGACCGCGGTGACCGTGGCCGTGCAGCCGACCCCGAGCAGCACCAGGACCAGCCGCAACCGGTCCCAGCGGACGCCGGTGGTGACCGCCAGCGCGCCGCCGAGCGCGGCCTGGTGCAACGCCGGCGCCCTGGTGAACAGCACGGCGAACAGCACCGCGAGCACCCCGAACGGGATCGCGACGTCGTCCCAGCCGACCCCGTTGAGGGAACCGGCGTTCCAGCCGACGGCCGCGATCGCGATCTCGAGTTCCGCGCGCAGCACGATCCACGAGTTCACCGCGGTCAGCATCGCGTTGATCGCGATCCCGATCACGATCAGCCGCAGCCCGGACAGCCCGCCGCCGAGCGACAACGCGTACACGATCGCCGCCGTGAGTACGCCACCGAGCACCGAGCCGACGGTCAGCTGCGTCGACGTCCCCGAAAGCACGGTGATCGCGAACAGCGCGCCGGTGTACGCGCCGGCGTCGAGGCCGATCACGTCCGGGCTGCCGAGCGGGTTGCGGGTGATGTTCTGGAAGATCGCGCCCGCCAGCCCGAGCGCGGCCCCGAACACCAGCCCGGCCAGCACTCGCGGCAAGCGCCATTCCCGGATGACCACGCCGGGGCCGCCACCGGAACCGGTGAGCGCGGCGAACACGCGGGCGGGACTCGCCCACGCCGCGCCGTAGCAGAGGCCGAGCAGCGTCAGCCCGGCGATGACCACGATCATCGCCACGAAGAACCAGAGGGTGCGGCGTTCCAGCCGGGCGGAGAACCGGCCGCGCCGCAGGACGAGGGGGCGCACAGTGCGCACGGAGTTCACAGCGGCGCCGCCCCGTACTTGCGGACGGCCCAGATCAGCACCGGGCCGCCGAGGAAGGCGGTCACGATCGCGACCGGGACCTCGCCGGTCGGCAGCAGGACCCGGGAGCCGACGTCCGCCGCCAGCATCAGGACCGGGCCGAGCAGCGCGGCGAAGGCGATCAGCCACGGGATCGACGCGCCCGCCACCCGCCGGGCCAGATGCGGCACGATCAGCCCGACGAACAGGATCGGCCCGGCCAGCGCGGTGGCCGCGCCCGCCAGCAGCGTGATCAGCAGCAGGGTGACCGTCCGGACGCGGGCGACGTTCGCGCCGAGCGTGTGCGCGACCGTCTCCCCGAGCGCGATCGCGTTCAGCTGACGGCTCACCGCGAACGCGCCCAGCAGGGACAGGCCGATGATCAGCAGCGGGACCGTCGTCGGCGCCTGTTCCCGGCCCGCCAGCGAACCCACCGACCAGAACCGGTAGACGTCGAAGGTTTCCGGGAACAGCAGCCGCAGGCCGAGGGTGAGCCCCAGCAGCACGGCGCTCAGCGCGGTCCCGGCGAGCACCAGCCGCAGCGGCGACCTGCTGCCGACCGCGTACACCAGCGCCGAAGCGCCGAGCGCGCCCAGCACCGCCAGGCCCAGCTCGGCGGGTGCCGACGCGGCGAGGCCGAACGACGAACCCACCGCGATGGCGAACCCGGCCCCGGCGGTCACGCCGAGCACACCGGGTTCGGCCAGGGCGTTGCGCGACAAGGCCTGCACGAGCACGCCGCCGACGGCGAGTGCCGCGCCGACCGCGGTCGCGAGCACCGCCCTCGGCATCCGGATGTCCAGGACCACGGCCCGGTCACTCGGATTTCCCTCGCCGAGCAGGGCGCGCACGACCTCGCCGGGGGCGATGGCGTGCGCGCCGATGCCGACGCTCAGCACGGCGATCACGACGAGCCCGAGCAGTGCGGCGCCGAGCAGCGCGGACCGCCCGGTACCGGTCACTGCTTGAGCAGCGGCGCGAACGCCTGGTCGACGGCGTCCAAGGTGGACGTCGCGGCCCGGTAGGTGGCGGCCTCGGTGTAGCGGAACGGGTAGATCTTGCCCGCCTTGACCGCGGGGAGTTCCTTCCACAGCGGCGAGTCGAGGACGTACTTGACCGGCGCGGGCACGGAGCCGTCGGCGCTGACCGAGTAGGTGATCGCGTCGGCCTGGGTGAACGCGGTCGACAGCTCTTCGATCGACGGGTACTCGCTGACGTCCTTGGAGCCGCCGCCCTTGACCTTCACCTGGCCGTAGTAGGTGGCGCCGACGTCCTGGGCGATGTTGGTGCCCCAGGAACCGCTGAACTCACGCTGGAAGTTGCCCTTGGCGACCTCGCCGTAGGCACCGACGTGGCCCAGCTTGAGCTGCGGCAGCACCGCCTTGTACTTCTCGGCCAGTCCCTTGGCCTTGGTGTCGTACGCGGTCTTGATCGCGTCGAACCCGGCGGTCGCGCCGGCGGCGTCGGCCTGCTTGCGGGACAGTTCGCGCCACATCGACGGCACCGACGGGCCGATCGCCACGACCGGCGCGATCGCTTCGAGCCGCTTGAGGTCGATGTCGGCGAGCACCGGCTTCGGCACGCCGATGACGATGAGGTCCGGATCCGCCTGCGCGATCGCCTCGTAGTTCGTCTCCGCCGCCGACTCGCCCGCGACCTTCGCCAGTTCGTCGTACTTCTTGCGCTCCTGCTCGTTGAACAGCGGGATGCCGCGCTTCCAGCTCGACACCCCGACCAGCGGCGCGCCCGCTTCGAGCAGGGCGGGAACCGCGTAGCCGGTGGCGATGACCCGCTTCGGCGAGACCGGGATGGTGATCTGGCCGTTGTCGGCGGCGAACACCCGGGTCTGACCGCCCTCGGCGGCCTTGCCGTCTTCGCCGGAACCGCAGGCGGTGGCCGCGGTCGCGACCGTCAACGCGAGCGCGATCGCTCCGGCGAGGCGTCGGGTTCTGGTGGTGCGCATGGTTTTCCTCGTTCTTCGGTGTTCTTCGGTGTTCTTCGGTGGGCGGGGATCAGTGGTCGTGGTCGTCGTCGAAGTCCGCGACGCCGCGTTTCCAGTAACCGGTGACGTCGTGGTCGTCCTTGCCGAGCCCGAGCTCGTTCTTGAGCCAGCGGCGCAGCGGTTTGATCTGCCCCGCCTCGCCCGCGACCCAGGCGTAGAGCCGTTCACCGGCGGGAACTTCGATCGTCTGGACCGCGCGGGCGAGCATGTCGGAGGCGCCCGGTGCGACGTCGCCTCGATGCAGCCAGTGCACCTCGACGTCTTCGGGCGCGGACAGCTCGATCTCCTCGCCCGCGTCGGTGACCTCGATGAACGCCCAGCCCGCGGCGGTGCGTGGCAGCTCTTCGAGCCAGCGTGCGATCGCGGGTAGCGCGGTGAGATCACCGGCGAGCAGGTAGCGATCGTAGGTGTGCGGCACGATCAGCCCGCCCGGCGGACCGGCGACGTGCACCGGGGTGCCGGGCGTGACCGCCTCGGCCCAGCCGGCGCCGAGCCCGCCTTCGTGCAGCGCGACGTCGAGGTCGAGTTCCCCGGAAGCCTGGTCGTACCGGCGGACCGTGTACTCGCGCGACGTCGGCGACGGCTTCGGCCAGCGCAGCATGTCGCCGTCCTGGACCGGGAGCCTCGGCTCGGGATCCAGTTCCGGGAACAGCACCTTCACGTGTTCGTCGGGTGAATGCGCTTCGAATCCCGCCGTTCCGGGACCGCCCAGGGTGACGCGGAGCAGCCCGGAACCGATCATCTCGGTGCGGACGACTTCGGCCTGCCGGACCCGGATCGGGTAGGGCACCTTCTCCGCGTGCGCTCCCCCGCGCACCTCGGCGATGCGCTCGAGGTGCCGGTGGCGATGGTCGGCGCGGTTCACGCGGCGCTCCCGGTGAGGACCCGTGTCCAGTGCCCGAGGGTCGGCTGTTCGGCGAGGTCGGCGAATTCGAGGGTGTCCGCCCCCTCGGTGCGCCACTGCTCGACCAGGCCCATGATCCGCATCGAGTCGAGGCCGAGGTCGGTGAGATCGGTTTCCGGCGACAGCTCGGCCGGGTCGCAGCCGAGCAGTTCGGCGACGTCGGCGTGGATCTTCTCGACGGTCAAGCTCATCGCTGTGCTCCGGCGTGGATCGGGGCCAGCGCGGTGAGCGCGGCGGCCGTGGTGGTCAGTGCGCCGCAGCGCTGTGCGACGTACTCGCAGGCCTGGTCATGGCGTGCGCGGGAGAAGTCCGCGACCGCGTCGCCCACCAGGAACGGCTGGATGTCACGCATGAACGCCTCGACGGCGGTGGCCTGGCAGCCGATGTGCGCGTAGACGCCGGTGACGAGCAGCTGGTCCCGGCCCGCCTCGGCGAGCTGTTCGGTGAAGGTGCTGCGCTGGAACGCGCTGTAGCGCCACTTCGTCAGCACGGTGTCACCCGGTTTCGGGGCGAGTTCGGGCACCACGTCCGCGGCCGAGGGGTCGTCCTCGATGACCGCGCCGATGCCTTCACCCCAGAACTCGGTGAGCAGGCCTCGGTCCTCGGCGGCCTGGTGACCGGGCTGCGCGGTGTAGAACACCGGAACGCCCACGGCTCGGGCGGCGTCGGCCAGCGCGGCGATGTTCGCCACCATCTCCGGCACCGGGGATCCCTCGTACGGCGCGAGGAAGTACCGCTGCGCGTCGTGCACCAGCAGCGCGGCGCGGGCGGGGTCGGGCTTCCAGCCGACCCGTCCGGCGGGCAGCTCGGCCTTCGTCGGCAGGGCGTACGGCTGGATCTTGGGCAGCGACACTCTCACTTCTCCTTCGCCAGGGCGGTCAGTGCCGCCCGCAGCTCGCGTTTGCTGGTCTTGCCGACCCCGGTCACCGGGAACTCCGGCACGACCTGGACCAGATCGGGCACCTTGAACGCCGCCACCCCGCGTTCGCGCACGAACCGGCGCAGTTCCGCGGCGCCGGGTTCGGCGACATCCGGATCGGGCACCGCGACGACGTAGGCGCAGGTGCGCTCGCCCAGATACGGATCCGGCACCGCGACGACGGCGGCGTCGAGTACGCCGGGATGGGCCATCAGGTGGTTCTCGACCTCTTCCGCGGCCACTTTCTCGCCGCCGCGGTTGATCTGTTCCTTGGCCCTGCCGACGACTTCGAGGTGTCCCGAGGGATGCTGCCGCACGAGATCGCCGGTGCGGTAGAAGCCGTCCTCGGTGAACGCGGTCTTGTTGTGCTCGGTGGCGCGGTAGTAGCCGCGGATCGTGTACGGGCCGCGGGTCAGCAGCGCGCCGATCTCGCCCGGCGCCACGACGTCGTCCGAAGTGGACAGTGGGTCGTCCGGGTGCACGACGCGGATCTCGTCGTCCGGCGAGATCGGCCGTCCCTGGGTGGCGAGGACGTACTCGTCCGGATCGTCGAGCCGGGTGTAGCAGACCAGCCCTTCGGCCATGCCGAACACCTGCTGCAGACGGCAGCCCAGCGCGGGCCCGATCTTCTCGGCCAGTTCGCGCGCGCATTTGGCGCCCCCGACCAGCAGGACGTCCAAAGAGGACAGATCACGGGTGGTGCGCGCGGCCGCCTGCGCCCACGCGGCGGCCAGCGGCGGCACGAGCCCGGTGATCGTCACCCCCTCGGCCTCGATCAGCCGGAACGCGGTGTCTGCGTCGGGACGCGGCGCGAACACCGTGGCGGCGCCCGCGTGCAGGGCCCCGAGCAGCCCTGGCGAGCTGAGCGGGAAGTTGTGGGCGACCGGCAACGCGGCCAGGTACACGCTTTCCGGCCGCAGACCACAGATCCGGGCGCTTTCCCGCACGCTGTAGAGGTAGTCGTCGTGCGTGCGCGGGATCAGCTTGGGCAGGCCGGTGCTGCCGCCGGACAATTGGAGGAACGCGACCGCGGCGGGATCCGGATCCGGCAGGGCACGCGGGGCCGCCGCTTCGAGTACGGCGAACTCCTCCGTGCCGACGACGAAGACGTTCCGCACCGAAGGGATCTCGGCGGCGACCGCGTTCGCCATAACCGCGTGGTCGAACCGTTCGTGCTCGCCGACGGTCAGGATCGCCGCGGCCCCGCTCTGCTCGGCGAAGTGCCGCAACTCGCTCGCCCGGTGCGCAGGAAGCGCGAAGACCGGCAGCGCGCCGGCCCGCCACAGTCCGAAGACGACGGACGCGAACTCCGGCACGTTCGGCAGTTGCACGACGACCCGGTCACCCGGCTGGATCCCGGCCCCGGCGAACCCGGCGGCGAGCCGGTGCGCCCGCTCGTCGAGTTCGGCGAAGGTCCAGCGGGCGGTCTCGCCGATCACGGCGGGGCGTTCGGCGTACGCCTCGGCGAGGCTGGTCAGCAGCTTGCCGAAGGTCTGTCCGCGCCAATGTCCCGAAGCCCGGTACCGCGCGGCGGTTTCGGGTGGCCAGGGCACGTGATCCGGGATCACGCCGCTCCCTCCAGGCCGAGCGCGCGCAGCAGGGTGCCGAACTTCGCGCCGGTCTCGGCGAGTTCGGCCTCCGGATCGGAACCCGTCACCACGCCCGCGCCGGCGAAGAGCCGCACCGTCCGGTCACGGACCTCGGCACAGCGGATGGTGACGACCCATTCACCGTCACCGTCCTGGTCGGTCCAGCCGACGAGGCCCGCGTAATAGCCCCGGTCCTCGGGTTCGAGCGCGGCGATCGTGTCGCGGGCGAGCGCTGTCGGCACGCCGCAGACCGCGGGTGTCGGATGCAGTGCTTCCGCCAGCCCCAGCGCGGAGGAACCGGCGTCGCCGGGGTCGGCGAGCCGTCCGCTGATCCTGGTCGAGAGGTGCCACATCGTGGGCGTGCCGATCACCTCGGGTTCGGCGGGGACGTCGAGGTCGACACAGAACCGGCCCAGCACCTCGGCCACCTGGGCGGCGACGTGGGCGTGCTCGTCGCGGTCCTTTCCGGAAGCCAGCAACTCATCGATCCGGCGGGCGTTTTCGGCGTCGTCGGCCACCCTCGGCCGTGACCCGGCCAGCGGATTGGCCGTCACGACCCGGCCGCGGCGGGAGACCAGCAACTCCGGGCTCGCACCGAGCAGGGTGCGCGGCGCGGGATCACCCGGTGCGCTGACGTCCACGGCGAAGGCATGGGCGGCCGGGTCCGCGTGGACGAGGCGGGCCAGCAACCGCGGCACGGCGACGGGGTCTCCGCCGGTGACGTCGAGGCAGCGGGCCAGCACGATCTTGCGCAGGTCACCGTCGCGGATCTCGTCGAGCGCCCTGGCGACCGCGGAGGTGTAGACCTCCGGCGCGGGCCGCGGCGAGATCGACCAGGCCCCGCCGAGCGGTGCCACCGGACCACCCCTCTCCGGTGCTCCCGCCCGGCGGACCACGGCGGGCACCACCAGGCTGCTCGGCGCGTCGGGCCGGAACCCGATCGCCCCGGCCACCACCGGTTCCGCCACTCCCGCCACCAAGGCGGCGTCGAGGATCTCGGCGGCGGCACGGGCCCGGTTGCCCGGCGCCGCGTGGACCGGGGAGTACACCCCGTCGGCGAGAAGCGACCCTCGAGCGGACGAGTAGTAGAACGATCCGGGCAGGTATGCCGCCAGCAGATCGGCCGCCTGGTGGACCGGCCTTGGTCGGGCCGGTGCAGGTGAGGACACGACTGGATTCCCTTTCGCGAATACTACTGACCAGGTCGGCACCCTGTGGTGCCCCGTCCGGCGCGGAACGCGACCCCCGGACACGCCTTTCGGTTAGCCTAACCTAATCGTAGGGGCCCGAGAAGTCTTCGTTGCGTCATCGAGATCACCCGCGCAGCGTGGCGCCGCCGTCGACGTAGAGATTCTGCATCGTGATGTGCCGCGCTCGATCGGAGGCCAGAAACAGCACGGCGTCGGCGATATCGGCGGGTTCGGCTATCCGGCCCAGCGGTATGCCGACGCGGTATTGCGCCGAATCCCCCGCGATGACACGGTCCGCGCCGTTCTCGTCCGTCCACAGTAGACGTTGCATCTCGGTGTCGGTGGAGCCCGGCGAGACTATGTTGCAGCGGATGCCGGAACCGGCGAGTTCGAGACCGAGACAGCGGGTGAGCATCGTCGCCGCGGCTTTCGAGGCGGCGTAGGCGGCCATCCCGGTCCGTGGGACCCCTGCCGCGTTCGATCCGACCGTCACCAGCACACCGCTCCGGCGCGGCGACATCCGGCGGGAGAGCTCGCGAAGGACGGTGAAGACTCCGGTGGAGTTGACCGCGAACGTCGCCGCCCAATCCTCGTCGCTCGTCTCGCAGACCGACCCCGGCTTCAGTACGCCCGCGACGGACACCCCGATCCCGATCGGCCCGAGTTCGCGTTCGACGTCGTCGACCACCCGCGCGACGGCCGCCGGATCCCCGACGTCCGCGACGAACGAGGTCACGCCGTCCCGGGAAGGCCCTTCCGTCAGGTCCACCGCCGCCACGACCGCGCCCGCTCCGACGAGCCCGTCCACGACGGCCGCCCCGATCCCGCGCGCGCCTCCGGTGACGAGCGCGACCTTGCCCTCGATCCCATCCACGCCACAACCCCCGTTCCCTATGCTTAGCCTTGCCTAAGCTAGCGGGCGGATCCGGACAAAGCGAGGGACCGGCACCGGTGATTCGGGACACTTCCGGGCCCGCGGGGTGATCCGCGCACCGCCGCCGAGCCAATCCCCGAAGAGCCCGGTCACCACGTCGATGTCCTCGTTGCGCGCGGTGAGCATGGGCATGCCGACGACTGGCTCGTCCATGACACGCCATGATGTCCATCCTGTTTCCACGAAGCGTCCGCGGAATGTCTTCGTTCCGTCACGTGTGCTTCGTACGGAACGGTGACCTTTTCGTCGACGTCCGCGCACGTCACCGTGATCGGCCTCGGACAAACGGCGCCGACGCTGAACGGCGTGAAAGAACTCGTTCTCGCGACCATCACCCGTGTCCTCGCGGCGCTGCTGCTGATCCCGGCGTGGCCGCGGTCCCCCCGCCACGCCCGGCGGCTCGCCTGTGGCTGGGCACTGTCGCTGCGGTTCCCGGCCGAGAACCTCGCCGGGCTCACCGGCGGCACCCTCGCGGCGTTCACCGCCGCCAGGACCGAGGCGTTCTGGCGGCACGGCACACTTCTCGGCGTCACCTCGGGACATCGTGACGCCGCCGAACAGCATCGCCTCTTCCTCGCGGAGGCGGGGCGAAAGCGGGTCCTGTCACCGGAAGATTCCGCGCACGTCCGGGGCACCGCGCTGGACGTCCGGCCGCGCGAAGGCGCGCAGTGGCTGGAGGAGCACGGTGCCCGCTTCGCCCTCTACCGGATCTACGACAACGAGTGGTGGCATTTCGAGTACCGGCCCGGCGAGGCCCCGCCCGCGCGGCTGCCGCATCCAGGCCGGCGGGAAGGTGTCACCCGGTGACGGTGATCCGCGGGGCCAGCGCGCCCAGGAAGTCGGCCGCGTCGAAGACCTCCCCGGCCGAGACGACCCCGGTCGCCTCGGTCCGGCCGTCGAGCACCCGTTGCACGGCTTCCACCACCAGCGGTGCCGTGCTCGCGTAGATGTCCCGGCCCCGTGCGACGATCCGCCGTTCCACGCCACCGGATCGCACGACGACGTCGACCACGAACTCCTGCGAGGAGGAGCCGTCCGATCCGGGCGGGGGCGTCTCGGGCGTCACCACCTCACGAGCCGCGTTCACGGTCATGTACGTGGTCACCTCGGAAATGGCGAGGTGCCTCGGGACGGTGACGACGTCGGCCATCGTGAACTCGCCGAGTACGGCGCGGGTCCCGAACGGCGCGGGGAAGTCCCAGTCCAGTTCCGGCAGCGCGTCGTCGCGATACTCGATCCGGCCGCCGGAGAACCGGATCCGCCGGCCACCGCGCCGCTCCCGTGACACCTTGCCCGCCGCGCGGGTCCCTTCGGTCGGATGCCAGCTGCTCAGCGCGTAGGCGACGTGCGCTTCGTCGGCGGACGTCCAGTCGCCCATCGCGGCGGTGACCATCAGATCGCCGAGCCCGCCGAAGAACGCCATCGCCGGGATCACCGTCGCTCCCGCGGCGCGGTCGGCGAAATGCGCGAAGGTGTCCATGTTCGCTTCGAGCTCCGCCGCCACGTCCAGATACGGGACGCCCGCCCGCAGTGCCGCATCGATCACCGGAGCCGCGGTGTCGGCGAACGGCCCGGCGGCGTTGATCACCGCGTCGGCGCCCTCGAAGGCGCGGTCGAGCGAAGCCGCGTCGTCGACCGACGCCTGCCGGATGTCGAGATCGGGCCAAGGCAGACCGCGCAGCTTCACCTCGTCCCGTCCCACCGCCAGCACACCGAAACCGCGCTCGCGCAACTCCGCCACCACGAAGCGCCCGGTGTGCCCGTAAGCCCCGAACACCGCGACGTCGTACGTACCCATGAGGGTTCTCCCGTTCTCGATCGATCCACTGTGGACCATCCTGTCGGCGGTTCCCGTCCGCCGACAGTGTCCGGAACGCCATCCTGCGTACACTTTCGGACATGAGCACGGTCGCCCTCGCCGCCTCCGACGGCATGCTGCAGTTCGAGCTGGCCATCGCCCACGAGGTCTTCGGCACGGGCCTGCCGGGGTTCGCCGGCTCCTGGTACGACTTCAGCGTCTGCGGGTCGGAGCCGGTGAAGGTCGGCCGCTTCCTCCTCGAACCGGACCACGGGCTCGGCCAGCTCGCGCGGGCCGACACCGTCATCGTCCCCGGCTGGGCCGACGTCGGCGTCGATCCGCCCCCGGACCTCGTCGACGCCGTGCGGGCCGCCCACGAAGCGGGCGCACGGGTGGCGTCCCTCTGCACGGGCGCGTTCGTGTTGGCGGCCGCCGGCCTGCTCGACGGCCGTCGAGCCACGACGCATTGGGCCCACACCGACGTCCTCGCCGCCCGCCATCCGTCGGTGGAGGTCGATCCGGACGTCCTCTACGTCGACAACGGCAACGTGCTCACTTCGGCGGGCAAGGCCGCCGCGATGGACCTGTGCCTGCACCTGGTCCGCTCCGACCACGGTTCGGCGGTCGCGAACACCGTCGCCCGCCGCCTGGTCGTCCCGCCGCACCGAGCGGGCGGGCAGGCCCAGTTCGTCACCGCCCCGGTGCCCGAACAGGACGACCATCCGCTCGGCGGGCTGCTCCCCTGGATCAGCGAACGGCTGGACCGGCCGCTGACCGTCGAGGACCTCGCCCGCCAGGCCACCATGAGTTCCCGCAACCTGGCCCGGCATTTCCGGTCGGTGACCGGGACGACCCCGTTGCGCTGGCTGCTGAACCAGCGCATCCGCCGCGCCCAGGAGCTCCTGGAGCGGACCGACGACAGTGTCGACCTGATCGCGGAAGCCACCGGGATGGGCACCGCCGCCACCCTGCGACGGCATTTCAACCGGACGGTCGGCGTGCCGCCGGACAGCTACCGCCGCACTTTCCGCACGGCTGAGCCGCCCAGCGGCTAGGACAAGGCTAGGACAAGGCTTTGCCCAGCCGTCGCAGTCCTTCGGCGATCGTCTCCGGCGCGTGCGTGGCGAACGAGAGCCGCAAGGCCGACCGGTCCGGCTCCCCCACCTGGAACGCCGAACCGGGCACGAAAGCGACGTCATGGCGCAACGCTTCGGGAAGCAGCGCGTCCGTGTCCGTCCCGCCGGGAAGGGTGACCCAGACGAACATCCCGCCGTCCGGGTCGGTCCAGGTCGTGCCGGGCGGCGTGATCGCGGGCAGTTCGGCCAGCATCGCGTCGCGGCGCACCCGGTAGGCCGCGCACAGTGTCCGCACGTGGGCGTCGAGATCCGCGGCGGCCAGGTACTCGGCCGCCGCCGCCTGATCGACCGTCGAGGTGTGCAGATCGCTCGCCTGCTTGAGGATCGCGACGCGGCGCACCAGCTCCCTCGGCGCCCGGAGCCAGCTGAGCCGCATCCCCGGGGCGATCACCTTCGAGAAACTGCCGAGGTGGATCGCGCGCTCGGCGAGTTCCGGACGGGCCGACATCGGTTCTTCGCGTTCACCGCGATACCGCAGTTCGTGGTACGGATCGTCTTCGACGAGCCAGCACCCGTGGCGCGCGATGACTTCCGCGAGCGCGCGACGCCTGCCGGGACCGATCGTCCGGCCGGACGGGTTCGAGAACGTCGGGACGAGGTACAGCAGCGACGGGTGTTCCCTGGCCGCGATCTCGTCCAGCGCGGCCGGATCGATCCCTTCCGAGTCGCCGGGAACGGGCACGATCCGCGCCTCGGCGAGCTGGAAACACTGCAACGCGGACAGGTACACCGGTTCCTCCACCAGCACGGTGGCTCCGGGATCGAGCAACGCGGTGCTCAGCAACTGAAGACCCTGCTGTGAACCCGTGGTGACCAGAAGATCGTCCACAGTGGTCGGGAGCCCGCGACCGGCCAGCCGCTGCGCGAGCAGCTCACGCAGCCGTGGATTCCCTTCGGTGGGCGAATACTGCAACACGGCCTTGTCGGCGAGCGCCCGGTCGAAGGCGGCGCGGAGGCCGTCCCTGTCGAACAGTTCCGGCGCGGGCATGCCGCCGGCGAAGGAGAGCACGCCAGGGCGGGCGGTGAGCGCGAGCAGATCGCGCACGGGGGAACTGGTGACGCCGTCCATACGACGGGCGAGGGGAAGAGACATGAAGGCTCCTCGGAAGAAACGTGCGGCTCCGGTGCAGCGGCCGGGGATCTTCCCGTGCGAGCAAGCAACTGCCGCCAGCCTAGCAGCAGCCCGGCCGCCCCAGGCTCGTTTTCGCGCCTCTGGTGGAGTGCTTCCCAGCGCCCCGCGGTGACCTGTTCGGACACGAGGTCGAACCCGGCGAGCCCCGTTTCCTCACGGCGTCCGGACGCCGAATCCGCCCAGGCTAGATTGCCGGGTACGACTTCATGAGAAGGAGGTTCGCGCTGACGGGCATTCCCGGCGAGATGGTGTCCATCGCCCTCCTGCTGATCGTCCTGGCCTTCGCGGTCATCCGGCCACGCGGCCTTCCGGAGGCGGTCGCCGCCGTTCCCGCCGCGGGGATCGTGCTGGCCGCCGGGGCGATCTCGGTCCCCGACGCCGTCGACGAGGTGGCCAGGCTCGCCCCGGTCGTCGGCTTCCTCGGCGCGGTGCTCGTCCTGGCCAAGGTGTGCGACGACGAAGGCCTGTTCCAGGCGGCCGGGACGCTGATGGCCCGGTTCGGCCGGGGACGGCCACAGCGGCTGCTGCCCGCCGTGTTCGCGGTCGCCGCGGCGGTCACGGTGGTGCTCAGCCTGGACGCCACCGTCGTACTGCTGACCCCGGTCGTGTTCGCCACCGCCGCGCGGATGGGCGCGCGAGCCAAACCGCACGCCTACGCGTGTGCGCATCTGGCGAACTCGGCCTCGTTGCTGCTGCCGGTGTCCAATCTGACCAATCTGCTCGCCGTCGCCGCGACCGGTGTCTCGTTCCTCCGGTTCACCGCGCTGATGACCCTTCCTTGGCTCGCGGCGGTGCTCACCGAATATCTGGTGTTCCGCCGGTTCTTCGCCGCCGACCTGGCGGCCCGGCCTCGTGGCGGCAAGGCTGTCCCGGCCGGGAAGGTCCCGGCGTTCGTCCTGGTCGTGCTCGGCCTGACGCTGGCCGGGTTCGTGCTCACGTCCTCGCTGGAGGTCAGCCCCGCCTGGGCCGCGTTCGCCGGTGCCGCCGTCCTGGCCTGCCGCGCCCTCGCGCAGCGGCGGACCTCGCCGTCCTCGATCGTGCGGTCGGCGAGCATCCCGTTCCTCGCGTTCGTGCTCGCGCTGGCGATCGTGGTCCGCGCCGTCGTCGACAACGGGCTGGACGAAGCGCTCAGCCACCTGGTGCCGACTTCGACGTCGTTCCTCGCCCTGCTCGGCGCCGCCACGGTGGCGGCCGTCCTGGCCAACCTGATCAACAACCTGCCCGCCGTGCTCGTCCTGCTGCCGCTCGCCGCCGCGGGCGGCACCCCCGTGGTACTGGCGGTGCTGATCGGGGTCAACCTCGGGCCGAACCTCACCTATGTCGGCTCGCTGGCCACGCTGCTGTGGCGGCGGATCCTGCACCGGCACGACACCCGGCCCGATCTTGGCGAGTTCACCCGGCTCGGGTTGCTCACGGTGCCGGCGTCCCTCGTGCTCGCCGTCGCCGGACTGTGGGCCGGGCTGATCCTGATGCCTTGATTCCGCTCGGTGAGAGAATGTGCGGATGGCCGGGAATGTGTCCACGCCGGGGGCCAGTGTCACGTCACGGGCGTTCGCGCTGCTGGGCGCCTTCGACGTCGACCATCGTGAGCTGTCGCTGAGCGAACTCGCGGGCCGCGCCGACTTGCCGTTGCCCACCGCGCACCGGATCGCCCGCGAACTCGTGGGCCTCGGCGCGCTGGAGCGGCGCGAGGATCGGTACGCCGTCGGCAGGCGACTGTGGGACCTCGGCCTGCTCGCGCCCGTCCAGTTCGAACTGCGGCAGGTCGCCGCTCCCTTCCTCCAGGATCTCTACGGCGCGACCGGTGCCACCGTGCATCTCGGTGAGCGGGACGGTGCCGAGGTGCTCTACCTCGACCGGATCTCCGGGAACGCGTCCGTGCCGGTGGTCAGCCGGATCGGCGGACGGCTGCCGCTGCACGCCACCGGGATCGGGAAGGTGCTGCTGGCCTGGGCTCCGGAAGACCTCCGACGGCAGGTGCTCGCCTCGCTGACCCGCGTCACGCCGTACACCGTCACTCAGCCCGGACGGCTCCGCGAGCAGTTGCGGCGCGTACGCCGGGAGGGTTTCGCGCAGACCGTCGAGGAGATGAGCCGGGGCGCCTGCTCGATCGCCGTCCCGATCCGGTCGTCCGGCGGCGAGGTCGTCGCGGCGCTCGGCCTGGTCGTCCCCGATTTGAGCCGCGGCCGGGCACGGCTGATCTCCGCGCTCCAGGTCGCGGCCGCCGGAATCGGACGGAGCCTGCCGGTTTCACTGAGTGGAAGCGGACGCTAGCGGTTCGCCCGCCACGCGGCCAGAATCCGGTCATGCGCACCCCAGTCGCCATCGTCGGTGCCGGACCGGCGGGCCTGCTCCTGTCACATCTGCTCGATCTGGCCGGAGTCGAATCGGTGATCGTGGAGACCCGCTCGCGGGCATACGTCGAGGCCCGGATCCGCGCAGGCATCCTCGAACAGTCCACCGTGGACCTCCTTCGCGAAGCAGGTCTCGCCGACCGGCTCGACCGCGAGGGCGACGAGCACCGCGGCATCCATCTCCAATGGCCACAGGAGCGGCACCATCTCGACTTCGTGGACCTGGTCGGGCGCAGCGTCACCGTGTACGGCCAGACCGAGGTGACGAAGGACCTGGGCAAGGCGCGAGCGGCCGCCGGGCAGCAGATCCACTACGAGGTCACCGACACCGCCGTCCACGACATCGAAACCGACCGGCCCCACCTCACCTTCACCGACGCGGACGGTATGCGGCAGCGGCTCGACGCCGACGTCATCGTCGGCTGCGACGGCTCCTTCGGGCCTTGCCGCACCGCGATTCCCGACGTCGCGAAGCAGACTTGGGAACGCACCTACCCGTACTCCTGGCTCGGCGTCCTCGCCGACGTCGCCCCGTCGACCGACGAGCTCATCTACGCCTGGCATCCCGACGGTTTCGCGATGCACTCGATGCGTTCGGCCACCGTCAGCCGCCTGTACCTGCAAGTACCCAACGGCACCGACATCGGCACCTGGTCCGACGAGCGGATCTGGGAGGCCCTCGCGACCCGGCTCGGCCACGGCCAGGACGGCTGGACGCTCACGCCGGGGCCGATCACCGACAAGAGCGTGCTGCCGATGCGCAGCTTCGTGCAGCAGCCCCTGCGGCACGGCCGCCTGTTCCTCGCCGGTGACGCCGCCCATATCGTGCCGCCCACCGGCGCCAAAGGCCTCAACCTCGCCGTCGCCGACGTCGCGCTCCTCGCTCCCGCCTTGACGGCTTTGGTGCGGGACAAACACTCCGCCCTCGCCGACGCCTACTCCGACACCGCACTGCGCCGGGTCTGGCGGTGCACACATTTCTCGTGGTGGATGACGACGATGCTGCACCGATCGGACGATCCGTTCGACCAGCAGTTGCAACTTTCGCAGCTACGGTGGCTGGCACGGAGCGAGGCGGGGCGGGCGGGGCTGGCGGAGAACTACGCGGGACTGCCGATTGGGTTCTGAACCGGGTTCGGCTGTCTAGGGCTGGGGCTGAGGCGGGGGGCTGAGGGCTGGTCCCGGCCGTGCGCTGACCGCCATGGACAGTTGCCAGGCAACGGCAACGCGCTGCCGTAGGCGAGTCTCGCCGTGAGCCGGACCCGACACGTCGCCCTCTCACGGTGGCGACCGCGAGCCGGTGAAGTGGACGGGCGAGTTATTGAGGGGTAAGGCAACTTGACGTACTGAAGTCGGAGGCGGGCGCGAAATCTCGGAAGGGGCTTGACGTGGTTTCAACAGTCCACAAAGGACGTCACGACCCCTGTGTCTGCTATGCCGCCCGTCGAGGTTCTCTCTCGTGCGGTACATGAAGGCCCCTTCCTTGCGTCTAGCGCAAGGAAGGGGGCCTTCATGTACCGCAGATGCACCGGCGCAGCCGACCCTTGCCCCTCCGAAGTACGTGACTTGCGATCAGCCGAAGCCGCAATGCAGTAGGTATCCAAGACACTCTGGCCCTAACCTGTCCTCACCACTCATGACCCCGACGCGAGGCTGCATGAAGTGCCGAATCGGGCGCTAAAAACCCTTCGAAGCCCTCTGTGGACGGTCCTGGGCGTGCCGAATCCCCTGTGGCGATGACGCCATTAAAGGCTTCGACGTCCGGGCACCTTGCTTACCTCTCAAATAGTCTCAAGTGGCGACATGGATTTCGCCCTTTCGCGGCGACACCGACCTGACCCACTATGGACATGGCACCTTCACCTCAGATACCTCCGAGCGGCAACGACCGGGACAAGGCCGGGAAACCCTGCCTGGATGAGAGCCTCGACCGGAGCCGGGACTCGCGACGTCGCCATTTCGCGGCAACGCCACACCGGTGACCGCGAGCCGGTAACTCGACACCTCCCCCGTCGCCGTTTCACGGCAACGATCAACCCCTAACCGTCAGAAACGGCACCCACGCCCCGGCCACCTAGCACCCGACGGCAACACGTCAAACCGCGACGCTCGGCCTACCACCCACTCTTGATCCGCACCCCGCCATCCGCCGCAAGACCGCACCCATGACCGCGAGCCAGCCATCCACCCGTCACCGTTTCCCGGCAATGCCTCAGAACGGCAGGGAATCCGGCCGTGGCTCGTGCAACGGCGGCGGTGTGCTGACGTGGGTCTGCCCGGTGGGCGTGGTGACGGTGAGGCTGCCGTCGGGGTCGAGGCGGTGGATCCAACCGGGTTCGTCTTTCAGCCGGTGGTCACGACGACAGTAGGTGACCAGGTCGGCCACGTTCGTTTCGCCTTGGAACTGCCAAGGGATCGAGTGGTCGAGTTCGCAGGTGTGGGCGGCCCGATCGCAGCCGGGTCTTCGGCACTCGCGATCCCGCACACGGACGAACTCCGCCGTCGCCGCATCGGGGCGATATCGCGTTCTGCCCAGGTCTTGGACTTGGCCGCTGAGCGGGTCGGTGATGATGCGCCGGAGAACAGTGTCCGGCCCTGTGGCGATGTGACGGCCAAGGCCTGCCGGGAGGTAGCCGTGTCCGGCCATCTTCACGGGATCGTCGTTCAAACCCAGGTACGTGGTGAGGTCCATGTACAGGAACACCTCGGCACGCTCGGAGACGCCGCCCTGCCCACCGAGGAGCAGGGCGAGGGCGATATCCGCCCGGAGTTGGTCCATCGTCCGCGTATCCCCCTGGTTTCGGAGCGCATGCGCTTCCCGGTGAATTCGTCGGTACGCCGCGGCGACCTTCTCGACCGGCCCGTCCACTACCTCGATCGACGCGACTCCGGCCTCGCCTTGCGCCATGGACAGACGGCGGCCCGCCCTGCGCTCGGCCACGCGTCTCTCGGCACCGGAGCGGTCGGCCCTGGTCGCCGCGTAGCTCGCGGCCTTCCGGACCTGTTCGCTGTTCTTGTCCGGTATTCGTGACTCCAGTGCCGCATCGGCCGCCAGGGAGTCCTCATCGGACAGCCACGCCGTCGCTTCCGCCACCTTCTGCGCGGCGAACCCGCCGACCTTCCCGCGGTCCATCAACGACAACGTCCGGGGCAATCGCGACGTCGACGCCACCCCGGTCGCCACGAGGGAGCCGGCGTAACCGTCTACAAGAGACAGTTCCATCGCCACCTCCTGCACCACACTCCGTACGCCACCGCGCACCTTGCTCAACCGCGACAACGCCCGATACCGAAGCGCCTCGATGCGGGCCAGTGCGATACTGGCCTTCTTCGCTAACTGCAAGGAATCCCTGTCGTCCAGGGAATCCACCAACACGTTGATCTTCTCCAAACGCTCGGAATCGGTCATTTCCTCGAGAACGGCCATGAGTTCGGCCCCAGTGGTAGCCACGGAAGGAACCTACGGCCGGCCACCGACAGAAACGGGTCAAGCCTCAAAGGCCGGACTGAGCGATATTCGCCGATCTCTTGCGCCATCTCGAAAAAGCCGCGTCCCGACCAGTTCGGCGCAGGACACTGTCCAACGTCGAACGGATGTCCCGATCGCCGACCGCCGGCCACCAGGCCTTCGCGGAGCCACCACCAGAGACAAACCCGCCAGAGACAACGCAGCCCGGGTTCACCGGCTTCCGTTCGCGCAGCGCCGGGTTCAGCGACAGCCCGATACCGGTGCCGACGCGAGATGGCTGCGCTAGAGTGAGGCCTCCGCCAGCGGTTCGGAAGGAGTCAGGTGGCCGTACCGTCGTCCGAGGTCGAGCGCCAGCGCGACAAGGAACGCACTCGCGCCGAAA
The DNA here is from genome assembly GCF_029369745.1 of Amycolatopsis sp. QT-25. Taxonomy (NCBI): domain Bacteria; kingdom Bacillati; phylum Actinomycetota; class Actinomycetes; order Pseudonocardiales; family Pseudonocardiaceae; genus Amycolatopsis; species Amycolatopsis sp. QT-25. The sequence goes on along the minus strand of NZ_CP120210.1, from coordinate 3,557,654 downwards.
TCCTCGCGGTGGCCACCAGAGAGTTCGCCGACAAGGGCTACGCCGGCGCGAGAGTGGACGAGATCGCCGATCGCATGAGCACCACGAAGCGGATGATCTACTACTACTTCGGCGGCAAGGAACAGCTCTACGTCGCCGCTCTCGAGCGAGCGTACGCGACCATCCGCGCCCTTGAGCAAGATCTGGACGTCGATCACCTCGAACCCGAGGACGCGATCCGCCGGCTCGCCGAGCTCACCTTCGATCACCACGAGGCGAACCCGGACTTCATTCGCCTCGTGAGCATCGAGAACATCCATCACGGCGAGCACATCGCGCGATCCGAAGCCTTGTCCGGCATGGCGAACCCGGCTCTCGACGTACTCACCCGCATTCTCGATCGCGGCCGTGAGACAGGCCGGTTCCGCGACGACGTCGACGCGCTCGACGTGCACATGGTGATCAGCTCGTTCTGCGTGTTCCGCCTCGCGAACCGGCACACCTTCTCGGCGATCTTCGGCCGCGACATGCTCGACCCCGCGCGCCGTGCCCACTATCGCCTGATGCTGGGCGACTTGGTGACCGAGTACCTGACAGCCTGAAGTGCCCCGCTCTCGACAACCCGGGACGCCGTCTTCCCTTGTCGCTTGAAAAATTCCTCGTAAGGCCGCACTGACGTGTTCGACCAGCTCTTTCCGCCGGCACCCGAGAACAGCTGAAGCGGCACGGCGTGGGTGCACGAAGCGGCGAGAAACGAGTACCCGGCCCCGCGCTCAGAACCCCGGCCAGCCTCGCCGCAGGAAGACGAAAGCGGCTTCCAGCGCCGCGGCGGGATCCGGCTCGGCACCGGCCAGGTCCGGGACCTCCAGGACATAGCGGGCCAGCAACCGTACGGAGAAATCGTCCTGTCCGGCTTCTTCGGCGATGACCTTCGTGAGCGCGTCCTCGCAGCCCGTCCACAATGTCCTGGCGGAGGCGCGCAATGCCGGGGTGGCGAGCACGAGGTCCGCGACACGGCGTGCCAGCGGGCTGGGATCCGGAGCGAACGGACCGCGAGTCGCGAGGAAGTTTCGCAAAGCCTCCAGGATCGAGACGCCCTCGGCTCGTTCACGCACCGCGGCGGCCAGTGCCGCCTCGCGTTCGTGCCCGTGGCCGAGGACCAGCGCCTCTTTGCCGCCGGGGAAGTGCGCGAACAGCGTGGACACCGCCGTGTCCGCGGCCTCCGCGATCTCCGCGACGGTGACGTCGTCGAATCCCCGTTCCAGGAACAGCTCTCGCGCCGCTTCCGAGAGGGCCTGGCGTGTCGCCGCCTTCTTGCGTTCACGCCTGTTCGGCTCGGTCCGTCCCATGCGGTCACTCTACATCGAAATCACTTCGAAATCGAAGTGAGTGTATATTCGGAGTGACTTCGACGTCGAGAGGTAGGCCGTCATGACGCACTGGGACGTCCACCACCTGCCGCGAGCCGACGGCAAGACCTTCCTGGTCACCGGCGGCAACGCGGGGATCGGCTACTTCGTCGCCGAACAGCTCGCCGGCACCGGGGCCACCGTGCTCCTCGGCAGCCGGAACACCGCCAAGGCCGACGTCGCGATGGCCTCGATCCGGTCCCGGGTCCCGGACGCGAACCTCGGGCACCTGCGGCTCGAACTTTCCGATCTCTCGTCCATCGAGTCCTCTGTGGACACCCTGGCAATCGAGCGACTGGACGCCGTCGTGTGCAACGCGGGCGTGCTCCTGGAGGATCAGCCGAGGCAGGAGACCACCGATGGTCTCGAACTGACCTTCGCCACCAACCACCTCGGCCATTTCGTGCTGGTGCGCCGACTGATGCCCTTGCTCGCCGCGGCGGAGGCCGGCCGCGTCGTCACCACGGGCAGTTTCGTGGGCAAGTCCGCGGCGCTCGATCCGGACGATCTCCAGAGCAAACGCGACTACCAGCCCAAACGCGCCTATGCACGGTCGAAGCAGGCACAGATGCTGTTCGCCTTCGAACTCGACAGGCGGCTGCGCGCCGCAGGCAGCACGGTGCTGAGCGTCGTCGACCATCCCGGTGGCGCGCTCGACTCGCTGACCCCGCCGAGGCCGGTGCACGCGGCGCCGGGCGGGCGGAAGTTTCCGGCAGGGCTTCTGTTGCAGGGCAAGGAAGCCGGGGCCTGGCCCGCCGTCCGGGCCGTCCTCGATCCCGCCGTGCGCGGTGGCGAGATGTTCGGCCCCCGGCTGTTCGGCCTGCGCGGTGCACCCCGGCGGGAACCGGTTCGGGGCAAGCTGGCCGACACCGCGCTCGCCGCCCGGTCGTGGGCGGCGAGCGCGGAACTCATACCGTGACGTCGGTGGCTTCCGGCGCGGACCGGCGGCGGGACCGCAGGCCCAGCAGCAGGTCGATCACCAGGAACGCCAGCAGGCTGAGGCCGAACAGCGGCACGAACCAGCCGATCGCGGCGGCGAGGACGAGCAGACCCACCACCAGCGCGAGCGGGGCCTTGCGCCACTGCCCGCGCGGGATCGGCCGCCCGAAGGTCAGCCCGGTGGCCCGGGTCGGCCTGCGCCGCCACCACATCCGGTAGCCGAGCACGACCAGCGTGACCAGGCCGACGCCGAGAAGGAGCAGCAGGATCTGGTTGGGCCAGCCGAACAGCACACCCATATGCGCGTCGATTCCCCAGCGGGCGAGCTTGGCCATCAGCGGGTAGTCGCCGAACCGCACCTCGCCCAGGATCTGCCCGGTGGTCTCGTCGACCGCGACGGCGTCGACCTGCGTCGGCCAGCCGCGTTCGATTTCCGCCACCTGCCAAGGAGCGCCGGGTTCGGTCGGCAGTCCGATCTCCACCGAAGGCGCATCGATCCCGGCGGCACGAGCCGAAGCGAGCATCGCGTCCACGCTCTCGGGCTTCGCGGCGGGCGCTTCACCGTGACCCGAGTGCCCGGCATGTCCGGCGTGTTCATCGGCGCCGGTCACCTGCAAGGCCGGCGTGGCCCAGCCGAGGGATTCGCGCAGTGCCGAGACGTTCTCACCCGCGTACGTCGACCACGTCAGCCCTGTCGCGGAAAGGAACAGCGCGCCGAGCAGTACCCACAGGCCGACGGATCCGTGACGGCGCACCGACTTCCCGCGGGCGGACTCGGCCTTCTCGTTCCGGCGGGTGCGGCGGCGGCTCACCCACAGCACGAGACCGCCCAGCGCGACGACCCACAGCCAGGAGGCGGCGAGCTCGCTGTAGAGCCGTCCCGGTTCGCCGAGCAGCAGGTTGCGGTGCAATTGGTCGAGGGTGGTCCGGAACGGCAAGGCGCCGCTCGAGCCGTACGCGACGAGGTCCCCGCGCACCTGCGCGGTGGCGGGGTCGACGAAGATCGCGCGCCGTTCGGACTCGCCGAGCCCGTCCTGGGCGAAGAGCACGCGGGTCGTGTCGCCCGGTTCGGGAGCGGGCCGGACGGCGACGAGGTCACCGCCGGGGTTGGCCGCTTGAGCCGCTTTGACCTGGTCGGCGAGGGAGACCTGGTTCAGCCCCGCGGGTGCCCGGAGCTGATCGGCGTAGACCCAGGACTCCAACTGCGGGGTCGCCGCGTACAGAACGCCGGTGAGCGCGGCGATGAGGACGAACGGGCCGACGAGGACACCGGCGTAGAAGTGGAGCCGGAGGAACAGTCCGCGCCAGCCGGACGTGCGGGGTGGACTCGTGGTCGGATCGGTTTGCGTTGCCATGGGGAACTCCTGAGGCGTCGGTGGGGAGGCGTGCGCCTGCGCCGCGCGCCGGGATGTTCACGGCACGCGTGCTGAGCCCTGCCGGGGCATGGCTCGGCAGGGTTTCGGGGATCAGGCGAACGACAGCGGTGGACCGCGCCGTGAGAGCACGTCACGCAGCAGCGCCTCGCTCGCGGGGAACTCCACCGCGAGCGGGACGCGGATCCGCAGCGGCGCCGTCGCCGGCCGCGGGGCCGGACGCCGCGGCAGGACCGAGGCGATCAGCGCCGTGAGCGCGAACAGGACCTGCTCGGCGCCCGCGAGCACCACGACCACCACGAGGGTCGCGGCGGCGTGCCCGGCCGCCATGGCCAGGCCGTTGTCCGGGGCTTCGGTGTGCCGGGAATGCGACTGCCAGGTCAGGAAGGTCAGGCAAGCGTGCATCGCCACCTGCCCGCCGGCCACCAGGCCGAGGATGGCGAGCGGGCCGCGCCGCCGGCCCGCGAACGCGTACGCCACCCAGCTCAGCAGGGCGACGAGCAGTACGACCACGCCCAGGTCGGGGACACGTCCGCTGGTCCCGACGTGGGCGCCGGTCGCCAGGGTGCCGGTCAGGACCCCCACGGCCCCGCCGCGGAGGCGCCGGGCCGGGCCTCGGGTCGGGGTCGGCGTGCGCACGGAGGCAGAGTAGAGCGCGACCGGGCCCGCTGTCTCTCCTTGCTATCGTCACCCGGTGCTCCGCAGCCTGTCGTTCGTCCGGCTCTGGACCGGCAACACCGCCTCCGGACTGGCGACCTGGGCACTGCCGTTCATCCTCGGACTGGCCGTGCTGGAACGGTCGCTTTCGGCCGTGGACCTGGGCATCGTGCTGGCCGCGCGGACGGCCGGGTTCCTCGTGGCGGTCCCGGTGGCGGGGGTGCTGGCCGACCGGTACTCACGGCGCGGGGTCGTGCTCTGGGCCGGTCTCATCGCGGGTGTCGCCACTCCCCCGATCGCGGCGGGCATGGGCCGTTCCGTCCTGCTGACGGCCGTCGCGGCCGCCGTCGTCGGCGTCGGACAGGGCGCGTGCCGCCCGGCGTTCCAGGCGCTGACCGCGGAGGTGATCACCGAGGATCGGCGGCAGCGGGCCAACGCCGCGATGACCCTCGCCGTCCGGGTCACGACCCTGGTCGCACCGGGTCTCACCGCCCTGCTCTCCCGGTTCGTCCCGACGCCGGCTCTGGTGATCGGGACCGGGGTGCTGTGGCTGGGAGCGGCCCTGATCCCGCCGCGAGGGTCTTTCGCCCCCGCCCCGGCCACGACCAAGGCCCGCTTTTTCGGCGAGTTCGCCGACGGCCTCCGCGAGGCCCGCCGTCATCCGTGGTTCCTGGCCGGGCTCGGCGCGCTGACCGCCGTGATAGCGACCGGCTATTCCGCCACCGGCGTCGTGCTGCCGCTGGTCAGCCGCGACCGCTACGACACCGAAGCCGTCCTGGCCGCCGGGCTCACCGCGTACACGATCGGCGCGCTCGCGGGTGCGGTCGTCATCGCGCGCTGGCGCCCCGGACGGCAGGGCTGGGCGGCGCTGATCGGGCTCGGCTGTTACGGCTTCGCGCCCCTGAGCCTGCTGTTCCCGGTGCATCCGGCCTTCGTCGTGGCCGCTTACGCCGTCGCCGGGCTGGGTATCGAACTGTTCAACGTCCCTTGGTTCACCGCGACCCAGCGGGAGGTCGAGCCGGGCAAGCTCGCCCGGGTGTCCTCTTTGGACTTCCTGTTCTCCTACGGCCTGGCGCCCGCCGGGCTGGCCCTCATCGCGCCCGCGATCGACCGGTTCGGGGCGGCGCCGGTTCTGGCGGTCTGCGCGGTCGTCTGCTTCGCCGCTCCGGCGGCCGCCGCACTCGTTCCCTCTTCGCGAGATTTCCGGGTCGCGGCCCCGATCAAGCATGTCTAGTTCGCCGCCGCTGTGACCGCGCACCTGATCACCGCCCGGTGGTGACCCGGCTGATCCGGCCGCGCATCCGTGCGTGGCCGGCCCTTCCGGCACGACGGGCACTTCCTCACTCTGTGAGAAGTTCCGGTCTTCCCTTTGCCCTACCCCTCAAAAGTACGGTATTGACGACAGGGAACGCCGTGCCGGATCGGCTCGGGCGGCTGGCTCCGGCTTCTTCCGCTGATGACTGAACCGTTGCACCGCAACGGATTCATCGGCCGGATCGCCAGGAAATCCCGCCATATCATCCCACGTTCAAGCCGGGCGATATGACCCAAATGGTATGTACCAGTCGAGTGAGGCGCCTCGTACGGTCGGGGACGAATCCCCCTCCCCCGCCAGTTTCGAGGAAAGCGCCGACATGAACAGAAAGATCTTAGCCGCGGCTGCCGCGGCCATAACCGGGGCAGGCTTGGTCACCGCCATCGCCCTCACCCCCAGTGCGAGCGCCGGTCAGCAAGCCACCGCCGGCGACCAGGCCCAGTCCGAAATGCTGGCCGCGATGGCCCGCGACCTGAAGATCAGCCCCGAGCAGGCCAAGCTCCGGCTCGCGAGCGAACAGCGCGCCGCGGTCGCCGACAACACGCTGAAGAGGCAGCTCGGCACGTCGTACGCCGGTTCGTGGCTGGACGGCACCGGGGCCACGCTCACCGTGGCGGTCACCGACGCCGCCCAGGCCGACTTGGTGCGCGCCGCGGGCGCGATCCCGAAGACCGTCGCCCGCAGTGCCACCGATCTCGACGCGGCGAAGCTGCGGCTGGACGCCAAGTCCGGCAAGGCACCGAACACCGTGCCCGGCTGGTTCACCGACGTCACCACCAACTCGATCGTGGTGCTCGCCAACGCCGGCGGGGAAGCCGCCGCGAAGTCGTGGGCGGCCGACTCCGGCGTGCCGTCCGACCTGGTCCGGGTCGAAGCCAGCACCGAAGACCCGCGCCCGCTGATCGACATCATCGGCGGCAACGCCTACACCTTCGGCTCGGGCCGCTGCTCCATCGGTTTCGCCGTCGACGGTGGCTTCGTGACCGCCGGGCACTGCGGCACCACCGGCACCCGCACCTCGAACCCGAGCGGGACCGTCGCCGGCTCCAGCTTCCCCGGCAACGACTACGCCTGGGTCCGCACCGACGCGGGCAACACCCCGCGTCCGCTGGTGAACCGCTACCCCGGCACCGTGCCGGTCGCCGGTTCGACCGAGGCCCCGGTCAACTCCTCGGTGTGCCGCTCCGGCTCCACCACCGGCTGGCGCTGCGGCACCATCCTGCAGAAGAACACCTCGGTCACCTATCCCGAGGGCACCATCACCGGCCTGACCCGCACGAACGCCTGTGCCGAGCCCGGTGACTCCGGCGGTTCGTGGCTCACCGGAGACCAGGCGCAGGGCGTCACCTCCGGTGGCTCCGGCAACTGCACCTCCGGCGGCACCATCTACTTCCAGCCGATCTCGGAGATCCTGAGCGTCTACAACCTTCGTTTGACGGTCAGCGGGAACCCGCCGTCCAGCACCACCACGACGCCGACCAGGACCACCACCCCGACCACTCCGACCAGCCCGACCACGTCGAACCCGCCGGGCGGCACCTGGGCGCCGTACACCTACTACGGCTCCGGCGCGACCGCCAGCTACGACGGCAGCAACTACCGGGTGATCCAGCCGCACACCTCCATGCCCGGCTGGGAACCGCCGAACGTGCCCGCGCTTTGGGAACTCGCCTGACCTGGACCGCCCCCGGCGAACTCACCTCGCCGGGGGCGGCTCCTTCCCCTGACGGCGGCGCGGAGGCGGCGGAGCTCGAATCCCTCGTCCCCCGCGCCCGCCGCGGTGATCCCGCGGCGACCGACGAGTTGATGAGCATCGTCCAGCCGGTGGTCGCGAACTACTGCCGGAGCCGGATGGACGGAACCGACGCGCGGGTGATCGCCGCCGAGGACGTCGCCCAGGAAACCTGCCTCGCCGTGCTCGCCGCGCTGCCCACCGCCCGGACCACCGGCGGCTCCTTCCTCACCGTTGTCCTCGGGATCGCCGCCCGGAAGGTCACCGCCGCCTTCCGATGGCGAGCACGGGACCGATCGGAGCCCACGTCCGATCCGCCCGACCGCGCGACGCCCGAGCCCAACGAACCCGAGCGCCACGCCCTCGCCGCCGACGGCCACGACCGGTTGACGCGCCTGATGAGCACCCTGCCCGGCATCCAGCAGGAGATCCTCCGGTTGCGGATCATGATCGGCATGACCGCGCCCGAGACGGGCGCGATCCTGCGGGTGAGCCCCGGCCTGGTCAGGGTCGCCCAGCACCGCGCGCTGCACAAGCTCCGCACGATCATCGACGAGGACGACCTGTGATCAGCCCCCTGATCGGTCCCGGGGACGGCCATTCCTGGCCGTCGGAGATCGATGTCCGGCATCTGCGCCTTCTCGACGCGATCGCGTCGGCGGGCAGTCTCGCGACGGCCGCGACCGCACTCGGACTCTCCCAGCCCGCGCTGAGCGCGCAACTGCACCGGGTGGAGCGGGCGCTGGAGCGGACGGTGTTCGAACGCGATCGGCACGGCATCCGCCCCACCGCGCTCGGCGTCGTGCTGCTGAAACACGCGAAACGGGTCTTGGCCGCGGCGGACGAACTCGAATCGGCGATCCGCCGGTTCCACCGCACACCGCCTGCAAGTCCGCTCCGGATCGGCGCGTTCCCGACCGTCTTCACCGAGACGTTGAGCGGCGTGGTCGCCGCCACTGCCCCCGGTCGTCCGGTCGAACTGGACACGATGACCGGCAGGACCGCGTTGTTCACCGCGCTCCTCGACGGCACGGTGGAATTGGCGCTGTACGTGGACCACCCCGGACAGGAGATCGTTCCGCCGGAGGGCGTTCACCTGCTTCCCGTCGGAACGGAGCCGGTGTTCGTGCTCGTGTCCCCGGACCATCCCGTCGCCGAACGCGGCGAGGTGTCCTTGGCCGAACTGGTCGGCTCGGCCTGGTGGACAGTGGCGGGGGTGGACGAGGGGTTCCGCGTTCACCTGACCGATCAGTGCGCTCGCGCCGGCCTCGGTGCGATCACCGTGCGGGAAGTGGAACCGACGGCGTTGTGGCAGACCGTCCGGAACGATCCCCGTGCGGTCGCGCCGGTCCCGTCCCTCGATTCCGGTACCACGATGCCCGGTCCGGTGGTGGCCCTGCGCGGCGTTCCGTTGAGGACGCGGTATCTTCTGCTGTGGCGCGACGGTTCACCCGTCGATGTCGCCGCTGTCCGAAGTGGACTGACGCAGGCGATCTCGGAGCCCGGCGCGATCCGCCATCGTCTTCCCGGCTGGGCCGCGGCGAACCCCGGCTGGCTCGGTACCTGAGCCGGCTCAGCGTTGAATGCAGTCGAGGCCGATCCCGAACATCGTGAACACGTACTGGCAGACGTGTGTCGCGTGTGCTTCGTCGGACTCCAGGCAACTCACCGGGCTACCCAGCAGGTCGACGGCGCACGACACGTAGAACTGCTGCGGGTTGCCCGGCACCGGGTCCGCGCCGGCGGGCGAGGCGGTGACGGCTCCCGCGGAGACCATGAACGTGACTGCGGCCGCCAGCGCGGCCATACGTGACTTCATCGTTCTCTCCTTTTCCTCCACCCGACGGGTCGACACCCGTGTATTCCCCGGATCCGGCCTGCTCACCGGGCCGTCACCGGAAAGTGTCACGGCGACGTACACCTGTGACGTCGTCCGACGGGCGCGGCGGCCTCCTCGGCCGTCCCGGTGGTGCCGCCGTCGCTGGTCGTGGACACGTCCTTGCCCGAGCAGCTCGCGATGGGCCTGGTCGTGCTGCGGTACCGAGCGGAAATCTCCGGATCGTGCCGGTCTACGGACCCGCCGCCCTGGACGTCTCGCCCGCATTCACGTGACGGTCGACGACGCGGCGTGACACCGGGCGGACGGCAGCGGGGAACCGCTGATCATCCAGTCGCTGCCGGCGGGGGCCACACAAGGTGTGGAGCGGTCTCGCCGATCGGACGCACAAGATCCTCGACCAGAAGGCGGCGGACTTCGCCGTGCCCGTCCACCGTGGACACCTCTGAACCCTTGAGTTTCTTTCACGATGGCGGATCAGTACTACCTGCTCGTCTGTTCCGGACCGCGCTTATCTCACTCGGTACGAGCGGCTTCCACGCCGCGAACCGACCTCACGCCACTTCTGAGCCCTTTCGCCGTTTTCCGGCAACGAACCAGACAGCGATGCCACCGACATTACTGAGGAGTAAGGCAACGCTGTCGTGTCGGGTGGCGAGTCCGTGAAGGCCTCCTTGAGGGACCCTGGGTCCCTCAAGGAGGCCTTCACGGACTCGCGAACCCGGCGCTGGCGTCACAGCCGTCCCACTGCCACCAGGGAGCACATCTGAAGATAGCGAAGGCGACCAACTACCGCCTACACAGAATGACCACGCGCCCTACACACGACAGGTCGACTTACCTCTCAACAACCTCGCGCCATCGCCGCGGACTTGTCGCCAATCCACGGCAACAGGCAGAGCGGCCGCGCGCCGAAACCCATCTCACACCACCACTGCCTCCGAAGCCGTGGTCATATTCCGGCAACGACCAAGACAGCGATGTCACGAAGCCAACCTCGCCCCGGCTTGTCGCCGTTTCCCGACAACGACTCGGGCGGTCATATCACGCCACCAACGCCTCCGAGCACTGTCGCCTTTTCCCGGCAAGACTGACCGCATTCAACAACATAGGTCGACCACGGATCGAACTTTACGGAGACCGGCTTCGGGGCGGAGGAATTCCATAGCGAGACGAGCGGGAACTCGAGCACGTAACCCGTGACCACATATCCGAGGGAACCTCGGCATCGATCATGGTTCCCGTGGTCGAACGATCCTGGTTCGGGCCATCTCGACGTGAAGCAACTCGGAAGCGAGGCATTCGCGTCGGCCACGAGCCGACACGCTTCACTCACGACGGCTGAGCCGTCGTCCGCGGAGATCGTTCGCCTCTGGTGAGACAGTTCCCAGCCCGAGGTGGCACGGCCAACGTTGTGCGCACCGGCGGCAACTCCTCACGTGGTCCCGCGCGGTTCGGCCCGCCGCCTGACTGCACCCGTCCGAGAATCACCGCGTCAGGCGGGATGGCGGCACCGATTGGCGATTGTCCTCAGAGAGACTTCTTCCGCTGGTTGGCAGCGAACCGCGCCTTCTTCTGACGGTTCCCGCAAGTGTTCATGTCGCACCACTTGCGGGTGCGGCTTTGGCTGGTGTCGAAGAAGGCGGCTCGGCAGGTCGGCGATGCGCACAGGGCCAGCTTCCCGTCGCGTTCGCCCGCGACGACGCTGACCGCGTCGGCGGCGATCACGCTGAGGGCGTCTTCCACGCGGGAATCCGAGCCGAGCCGCCATCGCCGCTTGCCCTCGGGCGTCAGGACGGCCGCGGCCCTGCCCTCGGTGCTGCGGTCGTTGATGACTCGGACGGCGGAAGCGGGGAGCGCGGTTCCGAGCGCGGCCCCGGTCGCCGCGGCGTGGATCGATTCCCTCAGCTCTCGGGCGAGTTCGAGCTGGGCGGTGGTGCAGGAGTCCACGGCGAGGCCGTTCACCGCGAGCCAGTCGACGAGGCGGTGCGGCGTGGGAATGCGTTCCACCGCGTCACCGCAACGCTCCGTCAGAGTCGCGGTGAAGCTGGTCGCGAGCACGGTGCCGAGGCGGAAGTCAGGGAACCCAGCAGGCATGGAACCACCTTAGCCGGTTGCACACGCGCCGGAAAATCTGTTAGAACCGCCTTAGCCGGTTCCACTTCGACAGGAGGTCCCCATGTCCGAGCCGACCAGCGATGTCCGGCCGTTCGAAGCCCACGCGTCCGAGGCCGACCTCGACGATCTGCGCGCACGATTGGCCGCGGCGCGCCTACCGGAGGCCGAGACGGTCGATCGCCGATGGGGACAGGGCGTTCCGCTCGCCGACCTCGTCGATGTCGTGGACTACTGGCGCACCGGGTACGACTGGCGATCCTTCGAGGAATGCCTCGACCGGATCGGCCAGTTCCGCACGACCATCGACGGTCTGGGCATCCACTTCCTGCATCGCCGGTCCGCGCGCGCGGATGCCGTTCCCCTGGTCCTGACGCACGGCTGGCCGGGCAGCATCGCCGAGTTCGTCGATGTGGTGGACGAGCTGGCGGCTCCCGAAAACCCGGGCGCGCCGGCTTTCCACGTCGTGGTTCCCTCGCTACCCGGCTTCGGTTACAGCGACAAGCCGTCCACCACCGGATGGGGCACCGAGAAGATCGCGGCCGCGTGGGTGGAGCTGATGGGCAGACTCGGCTACGACCGGTTCACCGCCCACGGCGGCGACTGGGGCGGCAACATCACCACGGTTCTCGGCGGCCGGTTCCCGGCGCACGTGCTCGGCATCCACACGACGTTCGCCCAGGGGCCGCCCGGGCTGACCACGGACGGGCTGACGGCGATCGAGCGAGAGTGGGCGGAGGAAACCCACCATTTCTGGCATCACCGGGCGGCGTACGCGAAACAGCAGGCGACGCGGCCGCAGACCATCGGCTACTCGCTCGTCGACTCACCGGTCGGGCTTCTCGCCTGGATCCTCGATAAGTTCGCCGAGTGGTCCGACACCGAAGACAGCCCGTTCGAGACGATCTCCCGAGACCGCGTCCTCGACGACGTCACCCTGTATTGGCTGACCCGGACCGGCGCCTCGTCGGCACGCATCTACTACGAGAGTCACAACTCGCTCGATCCCGATCTCCGGGTCGACGTTCCGTCGGCGATCACCGTCTATCCCCGCGACATCGAGAAGTATCCGCGCCCCTGGGCACAGGAGCGATACCGGCAGATCGTCCGCTGGCGGTCACCCGAGGCCGGGGGGCATTTCCCGTCACTGGAGGTGCCGGGGTACTTCGTCAAAGACCTGCAGGAGGGCCTCGCGGCAGTGCTGGCCGCCAACGGGCACGCGGTATAGGGCGTTATACGAACCGGGGGGCGCCCGTCAACGTGTCGCGGCACGAGCGGCGTCGGCGTCCGGCGAAACCGATCCCGCCCCGAGGAACTCCCCCGGACACGCCCCGGCAGGTCGACGACCGGCACACGACGACCGGTCAGTCGTGGCACGAACTCGTCCCCAGTGCCCGCTTCGCTGCCCGGGGCATGCAGAGCAGTACCACAGGTACACCGCCCCGCGGACCGGTCTCTCGAACAGCGAGCGTCACGCCCGCAAATGTGCCCGGTCCGGGGCGACGGCGTGCTGAAGCGACTCCCCGAGGACGAAGCGCCGCAGCTCTCGCGCGACGAGTTCGCCCATCCGGGCTCGCTCGGCACTCAGCGCGCCGGCCAGATGCGGGGTGAGCACCACGTTCGGCAATGTGTACAACGGCGAGTCCGGCTCGGGCGGTTCGGGCCAGGTGACGTCGAGGACGGCCGTGAGGTCCGGGCGGTCGCGCAGCACCGGGATCACCGACGGTTCGTCGACGACCGCGCCGCGGGCGGTGTTGATCAGGGTCGAGCCGATGCCCATCCTGGCCACCAGCTCCCCGTTCACCAGTCCCTCGGTCTCCGGAAGCAGCGGCGCGTGCAGGCTGACCACGGGACACGTGGCGAACAGTTCGTCCAGATCCACCAGCCGCACGCCCAGTTCGGCGGCGGTCGCCGGGTCGACGACGGGGTCGCTCGCGAGCACGTCCACGTCGAAACCACGCAAATGCGACGCGACGAGAGCACCGATCTCGCCGAGGCCGAGCAGACCGACCCGGGACCGGTAGGCGCCCGCGACCCTCGGGTCCGGCGGATAGGCCCGCCGCTCCCGGATCTCCCGGGAGATCCGGTGCACCTGCTTGAGTCCCAAGAGGACCTGGGCCAGGGTGAACTCGGCGACCGGCATGGCGTTCGCGGCCGCGGCGGACACGATCGGCACCTCGCGCGCCCAGAACTCGGGCGTGGTGAGCGGCCGGACCGATCCGGCGGCGACGAGCACCGCGCGCAGGTCCGGCGCGTGCCCCAAGAGGGCGGAGTCCAGCACCGGGGCACCCCAGCCGGACAGCAGGATCTCCACGCCTAGCATGGCCGCCGGATCCTCCACCAGTCGCTCGCGCGTGAGCGGCTCACGCAGGTCCACCAGCGTGCCGATCTCCTTCAGCACCGCCTCGGGGTAAACGTCGTCGCGGCGGCGTTCCTCCATCACGAGAAGTGCCGTCGGCCGGTGTTGCAGCTCGGTCATCCCTACCTCCGTCGGCGACCATACATCGGATGCTTTCCCCGGTCCACGCGTGGCAAGACCCACGCAGAAGCAGACCCGGCCGATTGAAATTCGTAATCATCGGACCATTGACCTCGAGTCGGGAAAGCGCTTACCGTCCCCACCGAAGTAGACAGCGTGGTCCACAGTGAACAGGAGAAGCGATGCGGAAATCGCGGTGGATCGGCGTGGGACTCACTGTCTCGGCGCTGGTCCTTTCGGGCTGCTCGGCAGGCCCCGCCGGAACGAACGTCGCGCAGGACACCAAGGCGCCCTTGGAACTGTGGACCCGGACGACCCCCGGCGGCGCGGGTGAGCAGGCCACCAAACGGCTCGCGGAAGCCTTCGAGAAGGCCTCGGGGTTCAAGGTGCAGGTCACCGCGATCTTCGACGACTTCGAGACGAAGCTGGCCCAGCGCGCCGCCCAGCGCGACCTGCCGGACATCGTGATGAACGACGTCACGCAGGTCGGCACGCTGAAGAGCCAGGGGCTCGTGCGCGAGATCGAACAGGGCAAGATCAAGCACGCCGCCGAGCTGACCGAGCAGGCGCTGAAGTCCAACCAGACCCCGGACGGCAAGTTGTACGGCCTGCCCTACAGCGCACAAGCTTCGGCGCTGCTGATCCGCAAGGACTGGCGCGAGAAGCTCGGCAAGAGCGTGCCGCAGAGCTGGCCGGAGCTCGTCGACCTCGCCAAGGCGTTCACCACCGGCGACCCCGACGGCAACGGCAAGAACGACACCGCGGGCCTGAACGCGACGCTGTCGACCAAGCGGGGCTACGCCTCGTGGTACTTCTCCAACTTCCTGTGGGCCGCGGGTGGCGACTTCATCACCGAGGCCGGAGGCGGCAAGTACAAGCCGTCGATGAGCACGCCGGAATCCGCCGCCGCGGTGCAGTGGTTCCGCGACCTCGGCTGCAAGGACAACGTGATCCAGCCCGGTTCGGTCACCATGCCGACCCCGGCGACCAACGAGACCTTCGAAGCGGGCAAGGCCGGGATGTACGTCGTCGGCCCGTACCTGCTGCCGCGTTTCGACAAGGCGCTCGGCAAGGACAAGTACGAGGTCGTCCCGATGCCCAAAGGCGCCAAGAACGCGGACGTGCTCGCCGAAGGGCTGTCGATCTACATGATGGCCGGTTCGCCGAACCAGGCCGGACAGGACGCCTTCGGTGACTTCGCGATCTCGGCCGACGGCCAGAAGATCGGGATGGAGGGCGAGACCGCCTTCATCGTCCAGCTCCCGGTGAACAAGAACGTCGACATCGCCCAGGTCCGCCCGGACCCGCGGTGGAAGACCTACGCCGAGATCTACGCCAAGTCCGGCCACTACGCGCCGTCCATCCCGAACTGGACGCCCGTCCGCCAGGACACCGCCGACACGGTCAGCGCGCTCATCGCCGACTGCAAGCTCGACACCAAGGCGGAACTGGCCAAACTCGACACCAAGCTCACCGCGACCTTGCAGCAACAGGGGATCAGCGCGTCATGACCGTAGATCACGCCAAGCCGGCGGCCGTCGGCGCGGACCGTCCCGCCACCGAGCGGGCGCCCGCGCCGAAGGCCCGCAGGCGCAGCGACCGCGACGGGAAGTGGTGGACGCCGTGGCTGTTCCTGGCCCCCGCCCTGATCCTGTTCGTGTACTTCAAGTTCATCCCGATGATCACCGCGGTGACGATGTCCTTCCAGGACGTCCAGCCGTACCTGGGCAACCAGTGGGTCGGCGGGCAGAACTACGGCACCGTCCTCGGTGACGAGGCGTTCCACTCCGCCATCTGGCACACCGTGATCATCGCGGTCGGGCAGACGGTCGGCTCGATGGTCATCGGCCTCGCGCTCGCGCTGCTGATGGAGGGCCAGAGCAAACGGCTGAAGTTCCTGCGGTCGGCGGCGTTCCTGCCGGTGGTCGTGCCGATCGCGGTGGTCGCCGAACTCTGGCGGATCATGTACCACCCGACCGAGGACGGGATGCTGAACTCCATCCTCGGCCTGGCCGGGCTGGGGCCGTCGGGCTTCATCAACGATCCCGACACGTCGATGGTCTCGGTGATCGTCACCGGCATCTGGCGCGGCGCGCCGTACGACATGATGATCTTCCTCGCCGGGCTGGCCGGGATCGACCGCGGTCTCTACGAAGCGGCCACCGTGGACGGTGCCTCCCGCTGGCGCAAGATCCTCCACGTGACGCTGCCGGGCCTGCGGTCGGTGTTCTCCATCCTGTTCGTGCTCGCGGCGATCCGCGGCCTGCGGGTGTTCACCGAGGTGTTCCTGCTGACCAACGGCGGGCCGAACGGCTCGACCGAGGTGGCGATGACCCTGATCTACAAACTCGGCCTGGAACAGAACCGGCTGGGCGTCGGCGCGGCGGGTGCGGTCCTGCTGTTCCTCGCGACGCTCGTGCTGACGCTGTTCGTCCAGGTGCTCCGACGGAGGCGAGACGCATGACCGCGGCCAACGATTCGGCACTCGGCCTCGACGCCGTGAAGTCGCCGGGCGGACGGATCCTGAAGTTCGTCCTGTACACCCTGCTGCTCCTGGTGTTCGCCGGGCCGCTGCTGGCGCTGCTGGTCAGCGCGTTCAACAACGTGTCCGATCCGACGGCATTGAGCGTCGTCCCGTCGAGCCCCACCCTGGACAACTTCGGCATCGCCTTCGATCTGGGCGTCGGGATGTACCTGCTCAACTCGTTCCTGGTGGTCGGCTTCGGCCTGCTGTTGCAGGTCATCGTCTCCGTGCTGGCCGGCTACGCGCTGGCACGCAAGAAGTTCCGGTTCATGACCTTCGTGCTGGTCGCCATCCTGGCGACGCTGATGCTGCCGGAGGAGATCCTCGCGATCCCGCTGTCGCTGATCCTTTCGGATCTGCCGGTGGTGCACCTCAACCTGATCGGCAGCCTCGCCGGGATGATCGTGCCGCTGGGCGCGTGGGCCTTTTCGATCCTGGTGATGACCGAGTTCATGAAGGACGTTCCCCGCGAACTCGAAGAGGCCGCGCGGATCGACGGCGCCGGCGATCTGCGGATCTTCGCGCAGATCATCCTTCCGATGTGCAAGCCCGCGCTCGGCGTGATCGGCGTCTTCGGCTTCACGATGATCTGGGACCAGTACTTGCTGCCCCTGCTCGTGTCGACCGACGCCTCGACCTACACCCTGCCGCTGGCCCTGCGGACCCTGCGGATCGACACGAACGTCACGCCGGGCGTGATCATGGCCGCGTCGCTGCTGGCGCTGCTCCCCTCGGTCGCCGCGTTCCTGTTCTTCCAGCGTTCGTTCGTCCGCGGCCTCGCCTCCGGCGCGCTCAAGGGCTGACCGATGATCAAGGAGCGATCCTGAAGTGAGTTCCACCGCCTGGTTCACCCACGCCCGGTTCGGGATGTTCGTCCACTGGGGACTGTATTCGCTGGCCGCCCGGCACGAATGGGTGCAGAACCGCGAAAAGCTGACCGACGAGCAGTACCGCGTCTATTTCGACCACTTCGAACCGGACAAGTACGACCCGCGTTCCTGGGCGCGGGCCGCGAAGGCCGCGGGCATGACCTACGTCGTGCTGACCACCAAGCACCACGACGGTTTCTGCCTGTGGGACAGCGACCTCACCGACTTCAAGGTGACGAATACGCCCTACGGCAAGGATCTGCTCGGCCCGTTCGTCGACGCCTGCCGCGAAGAAGGCTTGAAGGTCGGCTTCTACCACTCGCTGATCGACTGGCATCACCCCGCTTTCCCCGTCGACGGCACCCATCCCCGCCGGGACGACGCGGAGTACATCGCGGCGCACCAGTACGCCGACATCACCGAGTACCGGCTCTACCTGCACGGTCAGGTGCGCGAACTGCTCACCCGCTTCGGCACCATCGACTACCTTTTCTTCGACTTCTCCTACAAGGGCCGCAAGGAATGGTGGGGTGGCAAAGGCCCGGACGACTGGGACTCCCCCGGCCTGCTCGCGCTGGTCCGCGAACTCCAGCCCGGCATCCTGGTCAACGACCGCACGGGAATCCCGGGCGACTTCATCACCCCGGAGCAGTACCAGCCGTCCGGTCCGATGACCCGCGACGGCGTCCCGGTGGTGTGGGAGGCGTGCCAGACGCTGAACGGGAGCTGGGGGTACGACCGTGACAACCTCGACTACAAGAGCCCGGAGCTGCTGATCCGGATGCTGGTCGACGGCGTGTCCAAGGACGGCAACCTGCTGCTCAACGTCGGGCCGAACGGCCGGGGCGAGATCGACCCGCGGGCGCTCGAGGTGCTCGGCGAACTCGGCCGCTGGATGGACCGGCACGAACGCGCCATCCGCGGCTGCGGCCCGGCCGAGTTCACCGCGCCCGCCGACGGCCGCTACACCCGGCGCGGTGACCGGCTGTACCTGCACCTGTTCAGCTGGCCGATGAACCACGTCCACCTGCCGGGGCTGGCCGGGCGGGTGCGCTACGCCCAGCTGCTCGACGACGCCTCGGAGATCCGGCAAGTGCACACCGAACCAGGACAGACCGCGCAGAACACCCAGATGGGCGGGCAGCCGGAGGGCACGCTCACCCTCAAGCTCCCCATCCGGAAACCGGACACCCCGGTCCCGGTCATCGAACTGTTCCTGAGCACAGAGAGCCCCGCCGCCGAAACCCTCCCCACCGATTGAGCACGGAGGCATCATGGATCGCAGAAGGTTCCTCAGCGGCGCCACCCTCGGCGCCGCGCTGATCACCGTCCCCTGGGTCACCGCCGGGACGGCGGCGGCCACACCGAAGAGGCTGTGCGCCCTGAACGTCAGTTCGCTGACCGAATTGCAGAACGCGCTCGACTCGGCGGGTCCCGGCACGGTCGTCACCGTGAACAACGGCACCTACACCGTGCCCGCGGGCAAGCCGATCAGCGTCAAGGGCCGCCGCGGCACGAAGGACCAGCCGATCACCATCGTCGCCCAGTCCCGCGGCGGGGTGACGTTCAACGGTGAGCAGAGCTTCGTCTTCGACGACTCCACCGGCGTCACGATCAGCGGGTTCAAGTTCCGCCAGAGCACCACGCTGGAGATCCCGGCGAACTGCTCGCGGATCCGGCTGACCCGCAACGATCTCCAGTTCGCCGACATCGCCGACCTGCACTGGGTGATGGTCCGCGCCGACAACAGCAAGATCGACCGCAACCACTTCCACCACAAGACGACACTCGGCGTCATGCTCTGCATCGAGGGCGCGGACGAAGACAAGATGGCCGTGGGCGTCGAGGTCTTCCGGAACTACTTCTCCGATCACACCTTCCCCGGTGACAACGGCGGCGAGCCGATCCGGCTCGGCGTCAGCCCGCGTGCGCTGAGCACCGCCGGCGCCAAGGTCGAGTTCAACCTCTTCGAACGCGCCAACGGCGACCCGGAGGCGATTTCGGTCAAGTCGTCGGGCAACTTCATCCGCAACAACACCATCCGGAACAGCCTCGGCGGCATCGTGCTGCGCCACGGGAACAAGTCCGTCGTCGACTCCAACTTCATCCTCGGCGGCAAGGAAGGCATCCGGATCTACGGCAACGACCACAAGATCCTCAACAACTACATCGCCGGAGTGTCCGGCAGCGCGCTGGTCGTCGGCAGCGGCTCCGTCCGGGATCACTTCCCGGGTGAATCGAAGGAATCCCGGCGCGGCAACGACGCGGCGGACCGCGTGCTCATCGCGCACAACACGCTGCTGAACAACAGCGGCACACTGTCCGGCGAGACGAAACGGACGATCGAACCGCGCGACTGCACGATCTCGGACAACCTCTTCGTCGGCGGCAACGGCGACCTGGTCGCGATGAGCACCACGGGCGACTTCACCTGGTCGGGCAACATCCTGTGGGGTGCGGGCGGGAACGGGAACATCCCGGCCGGCACCTTCCGCCGGATCGACCCGAAGCTCGTACAGGGCAGCGACGGGATCTCGCGGCTCGCCGCGGGCAGCCCGGCGATCAACGCGGCGACGCTGTCGACCGCACCGGTCACACTGGACATCGACGGTCAGGCTCGCGGCAGCTCGCGTGACGTCGGCGCCGACGAGTACTCGACGGCCGCCATCGCCAACCGGCCGCTCACCCCCGCGGACGTCGGCCCCGGCGCTCCGTAGCGAACCGGGCTCACGCCGGCGTCAGCCCACGCCGGCGTGAGCCCACCGCCAGACTCCGAGGAGGAACCATGCCGCAGCGCGCCGCGGGTTCGGCCACCCTGGCCGACGTCGCCCGTGAGGCGGGAGTGTCGCTCGCGACGGCGTCGAGGGCGCTCAACGGCGGCACCAGACAGGTCAGCGGGACACTGCGCGCATCGGTACTGCGGGCCGCGGAACGGTTGCAGTACACGGCGAACGTGCCCGCGCAGGCGATGGCCCGTGGCCGCGGCAACGTCATCGGGCTGCTGGTGCACGACATCGTCGACCCGTACTTCTCCTCGATCGCGTCCGGTGTGATGCGGGTGGCCGCCCGGCACGGGCTGGCCGTCACCATCGCGAGCACGGAACACCGTCCGGAGAAGGAACTCGAGTACGTCACCACGTTGCGCGGGCAGCGGGCGCGAGCGGTCATCCTGGCCGGATCGCGTAACGAGGACAGTGCCCTGCAACGGAATTTGACCAAGGAACTCAAGGCGTTCGAGGCCGCCGACGGGCAGGTCGTGGTGATCGGGCAGCGGAAACTGCCGTTCGACACCGTCATGCTCGAAAACCGCGCCGGGGCGGCGGATCTGGCGGACAACCTCGCCGCACTCGGGCATCGGGACTTCCTCGTACTCGCCGGGCCTCCCGGCCTGCTGACCTCGCGGGATCGTGTCCTGGGCTTCCGCGACGGGCTCGCCCGGCACCACTTGCCGTTGCCCGAGAACCACGTGCTGCGTGCGGAATTCACCCGCGACGGCGGCTACGCGGCGATGGTACGAGCGATCGAGAACGGTTTCCGGGGCTGCGTCTTCGCGGTCAACGACGTGATGGCCGTCGGCGCGATGGCCGCCTGCCGCGACCACGGGTTGCTGGTCCCCGCGCAGATCGCGATCGCGGGCTTCGACGACATCATCACCTTGCGCGACATAAGGCCTTCGCTGTCGACCGTGCGCGTGCCGATCGAGCGCATGGGCGAACAGGCGCTCGACTTCATCCTCGACGACCGCGCGGCCGGACCTCGGGTCAAGCCGATCACCGGTGAGGTCGTGCTGCGCGAAAGCACTCAAGTGTTGGAGGGAAAATGATCCGCCCGGGACTGTGTTCGGTGACGCTGCGGCGGCTGGACGCCGACGAGGTCGCGCGCCGTGCCGAGGAAGCGGGGCTGCCAGTGATCGAATGGGGCGCCGACGTCCACGTCCGCCCCGGCGACGACTGGGCGGCCGGGCGCGCGTGCGAAGCCATGACACGCCACGGTCTGACCTGCGATTCCTACGGCTCCTACTTCCGTGCCACGCCGATGGAGGCCGGGAAGTTCGGCGACATCGCCGCCACCGCGGACCGGCTCGGCGCCTCGCGGATCCGCGTGTGGGCGGGCAAGGCCGGTTCCGAGGACGTCGATCCCGACGAACGCGCGCAGGTCGTCACCGGTCTCCGCGAGGCCGCCGACGTCGCCGGCGACCACGGTCTGGAGGTCGCGCTGGAGTTCCACGGCGGAACACTGACCGACACCGCCGCATCGACCGTCCGGCTGCTCGAAGAAGTCGGCCGCGACAACCTCGGCACCTATTGGCAACCGCCCCAGGACCTGCCGGACCACCAGGCGCTGGCGGGGCTGGAGCTGGTCCTCGACCGGGTTCGCGCGGTGCACGTGTTCTCGTGGTGGCCCAGCAACGAACGGCATCCGCTGAGCGCCAGGGCGGAGCTGTGGACGCGGGCGTTCGGCCTGCTCGCGAAGACCGGACGGCCGCTCGACGCGCTGCTGGAGTTCGTCCCGGACAACGATCCGGACCTGATCCCCGGCGAGGCCGACTCCCTGCGGAAGCTGATCGAGGCGGGCGCGTGAGGTTCACCGAAGCCGACAGGCTGCTCTTCGCGGGCGACTCCATCACCGACTCCAGCCGCGACCGCGCCGATCCCGCGTCGCTGGGCAAGGGGTACGTCCGGCAGATCGCCGACCTTCTCGGCGAAGGGCCGGAGGTGCTCAACCGGGGCGTCAACGGCAACCGGATCTACGATCTCGAGGCCCGCTGGACCACCGACGTCCTCGCGGCGCGCCCCACGGTGCTGACGGTGAAGATCGGCATCAACGACACCTGGCGGACCTTCGACCGCGGCCTCCCGAGCCCGATCGCCAAGTTCCGCGCCGCCTACACCCGGCTGCTGGCCGACGCGCGGCAGCACCTGCCGGCCGAGTTGTACGTGATCACGCCGTTCCTGCTGCCGGTGAAGCCGGAACAGCGGGAATGGCTCGACGATCTGGCACCCCGCGTCGAAACCGCGATCGACGTGGCGACCGAATTCGCCGCCCGACTGGTCCGCGCTGATCTGTTCATGCCGCGCGCGGCGGCCGAACACGGGGCGGCGACGCTGGCCCCGGACGGCGTCCACCCCAGCCCGCTCGGCCACCGCCTGCTCGCCGAAGCCTGGCTCTCGGCGGCCGGTTCGCCGGTCGAGGAGGCCGCGTCCCCCTAGCGGACACAGCCGGCGCGGCTGCAGGTGACGGCACAAGCGTGCCTGGTTTGCGCGTGTGATGAGGGGTTCGGCTGCTCTCAGGTCTGTGACGGCATCCTTCCCTTCTCAAGGCAGGGAAGGATGCCGTCACGTACTTCGGCAGGGGCAAGGGTCGGGTTTCGTCAGCTGCGCCGGTGCGCTTGGGGCGACCCACGGGAGAGGACCACGGCGGCGGCATGGCGGGCACTGTGGTCGAGGTGTCCCTTGTGGACTTGGAACCACGCCAAGCCCCATCAGCCAATCGCGCCTGCCTTCGACTTCAGTACGCCAGTTTGCCCCTCGATGGAACACTCAGCGAGCCGTGGATTCCCGCGCGTTCAGGCGAACGGGAACTTCGATCCGGCGCGGCTCGCCGTCGGACGCCGTTCCCTCGATGAGGTCCATCAACGCCGTGGCCGCGCGGCCGCCCACCTCGCGCGGGTGCACGAACATGCCGGTCACCTGTGGTGAGGTGAGCCGGAGCGATCCGCTGTCCACCGCACTGCAGATCCCGAGCCCGCCGGGCACCGCGAGCCGACGGCGACGAACCTCGTGGAGGACACCGAGGGCGAGGTTCTCCGACGTCGTGAAGACGGCGTCCGGGCACACCCGCCGGTCGAGCAGCCTGCCCAGCGCCTCCGCCGTGCCTTCGGTGGTCGGCGGTTCGTCGATCTCGGCCACCACCGGCTCCAGCCCCCGTGCCTTCATCCAGTCCCGGTATCCCGCGACCAGGTCCGCCGCGTAAGAGCGGCGGGTGTCGGTGGTGATCATCGCCGGACGCTGGTAACCGTTGTCCGCCAAGTGATCCAGCATCAGCCGAGCGGCCGCGACCAGGTCGTTGTCGACGACGACCGGCACCGGGCACGGTGCCGCCATCGGACGCCCGACGGTCACCAGCGGCCGGTCACGGCACCAGCCGGTCGCGAAGAACGGCTCGTCCCCGCGGGGATCCACCAGGATCGCGCCATCGACGGCGAAGGCGTTCAGCCGATCGAGGTCGGCTTCCTTCGGCGTCAGAAGCAAGGCGTACGACCGTCGCGACGCGACCTCGGCCGCCCCGTTGAGGACTTCGAGGAAGTAATCCGAATTGGGCACGAGCGCGCAGGCGCTGCCCGCGTCGACGGAGTTCGCGAGCTGAATGGCCAAGGTGCGGCTGCGCCGGGTGACCAGTTGCTGTGCGTGCACGCTGGCCTGGTAACCGAGTTCGGCCGCCGCCCGCGCGACGCGCTGCCGGGTCTCTTCGGAGATCCGGCCCTGCCCGCTCAGCACGTGCGAGACGGTGGTGATCGAGACCCCCGCGACCGCGGCGACGTCACGGATGGTCGGCGACACTCAGGCCTCCACGGGTGGTCCCCAAACGCGGTTCGGCCGGTCGGTGTCCAGCCGATAGTCGGTGACGTGGGCGTCGCCCAGCCTACGTCCGAGGTCCGCCGCGGCGGCCAGCGGCCGGGCGGGATCGCGCTCCACTTCGCCCCGGCTGTTACCGACGCCGACCACGATCCCGGCGAGATCCTGACGCAGGTATCGGGTGAGTTCCTGGAACTGGGCTTCGAGCCCGAGTGTCGCGCCGCGGTAGCTCTCCTCACAGGAGATCAGCACGGCGGCGCGTTTGTTCATCAGCCCGGGCACGACTTCGGCGGTGTGCGGCGAACTTCCGGACGTGTAGCAGAAAAGCCGGTCGAAGAAGGATTTCAGCCTGCCGGTCATGCCGTACCAGTGCAGCGGGGTCGCGTAGACGAGCGCGTCCGCCGGGAGGACGTGGTCGAACAGCAGTCGCTCGTAGCCGTCGGCGATGCCACAGGACCGATCGCTCAGCCGGCACGCGCGGCAGTCTCCCAATGGCGACTCGACGAAATCGGAAAGGCGGGCGAAGCCGACCGTGTGTCCCGCTTCCTCCGCTCCCTTGGTCAGTGCTTGGGCGAGAGCCCAGGAATTGCCTTCACGACGCGGGCTCGAATCGAGCACCAAAACCTTCACGTGGTTCTCCCCGGAGAGACTGCCAAAGCGTTTTAGCAGTCTCTCCGGTGGGGGTTTCGCCTGTCAAGCGACCTTGGCGGCCGCCGCGAGGATGACCTCCGCGACGACGTCCGGCCGCGAGACCGAGACGGCGTGCGAAGCGTCGGTCCTGGTGACCTCCGAACCGGCGCGCTCGGCCATGAACGCCTGCGCGGCGGCGGGGATCGCGTGGTCCCGCTCGGCGATCAGCGCCCACGACGGCAGGCTCTTCCAGGCGGGCTCGCCGTCGAACGGCGTGCCGAGCGCGCGTTCGGTGACCGGACGCTGGGTGACTGCCATGACGCCGGCGGTCTCCGCGGGGACATCGGCCGCGAACACGTCCGAGAAGTTCTCGGGCTTGATCGACAGCTCACCTTGGGAGGCGAGGACGTTGGTGGTGTCCGGGCCCAGCTTGCCGCCTTCGAACCGGCCGGACAGCTCGAACACGCTCTCCCCCGCCTCCGGCTGGAAGGCGGCGATGTAGACGAGCGCCTTGACGTTCGGCGCGGTGGTGGCCGCGCGGCTGATCACCACACCGCCGTAGGAATGCCCGGCCAGCACCACGGGGCCGTCCACGCCGTTGACGACGTCGGCGACGTAGTCCGCGTCGGACTCGATGTCGCGCAGCGGGTTCGACGCGGCCAGCACCGCATAGCCCTGCTCACGCAGCTTGGGAACGACGCCGTTCCAGCTGGACGAATCGGCGAAAGCACCGTGGACCAGGACGATGGTGGGCTTCTGATTGGTCATGGACGACTCCTTCGAAGCAAGAAGAACGATCGGTCTTTCTGCTTGCAGAATGCTCGTCCGTTCGACCTTCCGCAACGTGACGAAGGCGTCCTGGTGGAATGACCGTTCTTTCTCTAAGATCGAGTGATGCCGACTGTCGACCGGGACGTCCATCCGAAGATCCGGCTGCTCGAGACAGCGTCACGGCTGTTCTACGCCGAAGGCATCCACGCCGTCGGCGTGGAGCGCCTGGTCTCCGAGGCGGCCGTGACCAGGGCGACCTTCTACCGCCACTACCCCACGAAGGACGACCTCGTCGCCGCCTACCTGAGCACCACGAGCGAGCGAATCCGGGCGGGTGTGGAGGCGGCGACCGAGGAGAGACCCGCCCGCGAAGCGCTGCTCGCCGCACTGGGCATCATCGGTGACCGGACACTCGACGACGACTTCCGCGGCTGCCCGTTCCTCAACGCCGCGGCCGAGTATCCCGATCCCGCACATCAGGTCCGCCAGGTCATCGGCGACCACCGGGACTGGTTCTTCGGCGTCCTTCGCGACTTGGCTCGCGATGCGGGTCATGCCGACCCGGACCACGCCGCCCGCACTCTCGTCCTCCTCCGCGACGGCGCGCTTCACGGCGGAAACCTCGACGACGCCGAGACCGTGCGCACCACTTTGCGCCGAGCCGTGGCCGACCTCGTTCCCTGAGTTTCATCGCGCCTTCTCGACGCTTGCACTGCAAACACGCGAAAGCGACCGCGGCACCGTGCCAGTACCCGCGCCGCGTGCGGTTCGTCGACGCCTTGCCATGCAACGCGAGCGGAGGACTTTCAGCGCTACCTGCCACGAGACCGGGGAATCACGCGAGTTCGCCGCGCCGCCCGAGCGCGTGGAACAACGCCGTGGCGAGCACGAGCCCTTCGCGGGCGATCGACGCGAGCAGGTGTTCGTCGGGCGCGTGCTGCAGGCATCCGGGGTGGGAGTGCGGCAGCCACAGCGTCGGAAGGCCGAGAACATCGGTGAAGACGTGGTTCGGCAGTCCCCCGCCGAAGCTCGGCAGGATCACCACCGGACGCTCGGAAACCTCGTCGAGGACGCCCTTCGCCCAGCCGACCCACGGATCGTCGACAGGGGTGCGGCTGGCGCGAAAGCTACCTTCGGCGATGACGTCGACCATCGAGAACCCCTGCGCGGCAAGGTGTTTCGTGATGGCCTCGCCCACTCCGCCGACATCGGTGCCCGCGACGTAGCGCAATTGCAGCATCGCGCGTGCGCGCCCGGGAATGGCGTTGACCGGCCGCTCGATGTCGGCCGCGCCCAGCGAGAGGACTTCGAGGGTGTTCCAGCCGTACAGCCGCTCGGCCGCGGTCAGCCCGGTATCGCCCCAGTGTTCGTCCAGCGCGGGATCGCCGGGCTTGTTCCCGATCTCGAGCCCGGTGAGCGCGGCGCGGACACTGTCCGGGAGTCCGGGCGGCAGGAGTTCCGGCACCTGGACGCGGCCGTGCCCGTCGACGAGGCAGGCGATCGCCCCGGCGAGCGTGGTGGCGGGGTTGCGCAGCACGCCGCCCCAGTTCCCGGAATGGTAGGCGTCGGGACGCAGGTCCACGTCGAGGGTGATCCGGACACTGCCCCGCGCCCCGAGGAACAACGTCGGGGTCGCCGCGTCCAGGCGCGGGCCGTCGGACGCGATGAGGACGTCGGCACTCAGCGTTTCCCGGTTCGCCGCGACGAACTCGTCGAGACCGGGCGAACCGATCTCCTCCCCCGTCTCGAACAGGAACTTGAGGTTGAACCCGAGCGCGCCCGTCTCGGCGACGAGCAGCCTGAGGGCGGTCAGGGTGAGCAGATGCTGCCCCTTGTTGTCCGCCGAGCCGCGGCCGTACCAGCGCTCCCCGTCGGCGGTCAGCGTCCACGGATCCCGGCCTTCGCTCCACCGGCCCTCGTGCCCGTCGACGACGTCGGCGTGGCCGTAACACAGCAGTGTCGGCAACTCCGGCGACTCGACGCGGGTACCGAGCAGGAACGGGCCGCCGCCGGGGTCCGGATTGGGATGGATCGCCACCGAGCAGCCGAGCGCGGTCAGTGCCGGGGTCAGCACCTCGTCCAGGTAGGCCTCGATGGCGACGCGGCCGCTCGGTCGATCGCTCACGGTCGGATACCGGACGAGGTCCGCGAGCTCGGCGAAGAACGCACCCGAGTCGACGTGCTCCCGTGCTTTCGAGACCAGTTGTGCAGGGATCGCCACGGTGTCTCCCGCTTCGCTCGTGATGTGGTCACCGAGAAGCCTAAGCCGCTTTTGCCGATCGGCCGGCGGCCGACGCCGAAGTCGCGACGCTCGCGAAACGCGACTGAGCCCGCTCACGCGGCGCCGCGCGTGCTCGTCACCCACTCCCGCACGATGTCGCCGAGCACGGGCAACGGCACCTGTCCTTGTCGCAGCACGACGTCGTGGAAGTCGCGGATGTCGAAGGCCTCGCCCAGCCGCTCCTCGGCGAAGGCGCGCAGCCGCTGGATCTCCAGCCTGCCCGTCATGTACGACAGCGCCTGACCGGGCCATTCGATGTACCGGTCGGTCTCGGACCGCACCTCGACGTCGCTCAGCACGCAATGCTGGACGAGGTAGTCCACGCACTGCTGCCGGGTCCAGCCCAACGCGTGCAGTCCGGTGTCGACGACGAGCCGGGCCGCGCGCAGGGAGTCTTCGGCGACCATGCCCAGGCGCATCACGTCGTCGGAGTACAAGCCCATCTCGTCGGCGAGCCGTTCGGTGTAGAGCGCCCAGCCCTCGTCGAACGCCGAAAGCGGGACGAGCTTGCGCAGCCGTGGCACGCCGTCGAGCTCGTAGGAGACGCAAGCCTGGAAATGGTGTCCGGGAACGGCTTCGTGGAAGGCGACCGACTCGGCGATGAACCGGAACCGCTCGGTCACCCGGTAGGCGTTGGTGGAGTAGACGCCCGGACGGCCGCCGTCGGCCGACGGCGGCATGTAGTACGCCTGCGCGGCCGAAGGCCCGTCTGCTTCCGGTACCGCGCGCACGACGCATTCGGCGGACGGCACCCGGCGGAACCAGCCGGGCGCGGCGGCCGTGGCCCGCGCGCGACCGCTTCCGTCGCGGTCGTGATCATCTCGTCCGCGTCCCGCCAGCGCAGCGAAGGGTCGGTGCGCAGCCGCCGCCGGACCGCGACGGGGTCGTCCTCGCCGAACACCGCCGAACCGAGCCGCCGGTATTCCTCGTCCAGCGCCCGGCCGATTTCGAGGCCGGTCTCGTGCAGTTCCTCCGGTGAGATCCCGGTGGTGGTGTGTGTCTTGACCAGGCCCGCGTAGCTCTCCTTGCCGCCTTCCAGCCAGCAGAGGCCCGGCTGGGCGTCGGGACGGCCGCGTCCGGCGATCTCGCGGGCGAGTGTCTCGCGGTAGGCGACCAGCGCCGGGCGCACCTTCTCGACGAACAGCCGTTCCCGTCGCGCGACCCGGTCACCGGTCAGCGGCGGGACGAGCAGCGCGTTGGGTTCGGTGGCCAAGAACCGGTCGATGTGGTCGACGGCGCCGCGCACCGCGCGGTCCACCGGGGTCCGGCCCGCCGCGACCCCGGCGCGGTGACGGTCGGCCAACGCCGCGAAGAACTCCGGGAAAGCGGCCAGCCTGGCCAGGTAGTCCTCTTCGGCCTGCTCCCCCGACGGCTCCAGCTGGGGCAGCCAGGACAGCACCCCGGTGCCCTCGGCCGCCATCTGATCCGCCAGGGTGAACTCGATCTTCCGCAAGTCCAGCCTGGTCAGGAGCGATTCCGCGTGGTGGGCGACGACGCCGAGCGTGATCCGGTCCGGATCCGTGGACCGCGCGGCGAGCCCGGCGATCCGGACGGCTCGCTCCCTCAGCCGGGCGTCACCGGCCTCCGAGACGTCGCGTAATTCGTGATCGTGTCCGGGGATGCTGTCGAAGGTCGCCATCAACGGCATCTCGGTCGCTAGTACGTCGAGGAGTTCGTCGGCCAGCTCCGCCGCTGTCGGCTGATCGCTCATCCTCGATGACTACCAGACCGGACCCGTTCTTCGCTGGCGGTTTTCTCTTCACTCCGGACCGGTGAGCGACCGGTAGAGCGGGCGCAGCAAGGCGGTGACCGAGTTTCCGTCCACGGTGGCCTTGAGCGGCGGTACCTCGTCGAGCAGCCCCGGCGGGTCACCGGCCGCCGGTCGTCGTGTGTTCGTGACGTCCCCGGCCGGGCCCCAGCCGAAGAAGTCGTCCATCACCTCGTCGAGGCCGGGCGTCTTGTCGTCCGCAGACGGAGCCGTCACGCGAGCACCCGCCTGCCGCCTGATCTCTTCGAGCAGAGTCGCGCGATCGCGGCCGCGCAGGGCGAAGATCGCGAACGGGTCGGCCTCTGCCTCCAGCGCGATGAGTCCCGCGACGAGGTGATCGCACGGGACGCGGGTGCCGGGGCAGGTGCAGTCCAGCGACAGTTCCCACCCCGCCTCGGGGAAGAGCGGCACCTGCTCCGTGGCGAAGAAGCGATCGATGTCGTCGGGGATCCGGCCGTCGAGCAGGGCCGTTCTCGTGGCCTCGTCCGCGGCGACGGCCGCGATGACCGCCGTCCACACCTGTTTACCGAACGTCGGCAGGCCGATACGGACCTCGTGGAACCGCTGCCGGGTCACACGCACCCGGGCGACGGCGGCACCGGGACCGACCGTGAGGGTGTCGACGCGACAGGGCGGCACCAGTCCTTTGTGGACGTCCAGCTCGTCCAGTGCCCGGCGGAATCCCTCAGTCATCGGCTGCCTCCCGGCCCAGCGCGAAGACTTCGCGCAGCGAAGCGGTGGACAGTTCCGTGAGCCAGTCCTCCCCGTCGGTGACGACGAGGCCGGCCAGCGCTTCCTTCTTGGCGATGACGGCGTCGATCCGCTCCTCGATGGTGCCGGGGCAGACGAACTTCCGTACCTGGACGCTGCGCCGCTGGCCGATGCGGAAGGCGCGGTCGGTGGCCTGTTCCTCCACCGCGGGATTCCACCATCGGTCGAGATGCAGGACGTGGGTGGCGGCGGTGAGCGTCAGTCCCGCTCCACCGGTCTTCAACGACGCGAGCAGGATCGACGGGCCCTCGCCCGATTGGAAGTGCTCGACGATCGAGTCGCGGCGCCGCTGCGACAACCCGCCGTGCAGGAAGGCGATCTTAACGTTCAGCCTGCTCGAAAGATGCGGCACGAGCAGATGACCGAACTCGGCGAACTGGGTGAAGCACAACGCGCGATCGCCGGAGTCGAGGATCTCCGCCAGGAGCTCTTCGAGGCGGTCGACCTTGCCGGAGCGGTGCCCGATCGGCGAGCCGTCGTGCAGCAGCTGCGCGGGGTGGTTGCAGATCTGCTTGAGTTTGGTGATCGCGGCGAGGATGTTGCCGCGCCGTTTGACCCCGGCGCTGTCGGCGATCTTGGTCATCATCTCGTCCACGGTGGCGCGGTACAGCGTCACTTGTTCGCGGGTGAGGCGGTATTCCTGGAGGATTTCGATCTTCTCGGGCAGGTCGGCGAGCACGGTGGGGTCGGTTTTGAGGCGCCGCAAGAGGAACGGCCGGGTCAGCCGCCGCAGCTCGGTGGCCGCGGGAAGGTCGCCCCGGCGTTCGATGGGCACCTCGAACCGCTCGCGGAACTCCTGCCTGCCACCGAGGACGCCGGGGTTGAGCAGATCCGAAAGCGACCACAGGTCGGCGAGCCGGTTCTCCACCGGCGTCCCGGTCAGCGCGATCCGGTGCCGGGCGGGAATCCGGCGCAGGGCCCGCGCGGGTGCGGTGTTCTGGTTCTTGACCGCCTGCGCCTCGTCGAGCACGAGCCGGTGCCACCGGATGCCCGCGAGTTCGTCGGCGTCGCGGGCGGCGGTCGAGTAGGTGGTGACGAACAGATCCGCCCCGCCGGCGCGCGCGGTCAACCGTGCGCCGTGCTCGCGATCGGCACCGTGATGGAGGTGGACACGCAGCTCCGGCGCGAACTTGGCCGCTTCGCGCTGCCACGTCCCGAGCAGCGACATCGGGCAGACGAGCAGCGTCGGTCCCCGGTCGTCCTGTGTCCGCTCGATGGCTTCGAGCGCGAGCAGCTGCACGGTCTTGCCGAGCCCCATGTCGTCGGCGAGGCAGGCCCCGAGCCCGATCGACGCCATGAACGAGAGCCAGGCGACGCCGCGGCTCTGGTAGGGCCGCAACGTCGCCAGGAACGCCGGCGGCGGCTCGACCGGTTCGATGGTGCGCTGGACCCGGCCGGCGAGGAAGTCGTCGATCCAGCCGTCGGTCGTGACCTCGGTGACCGGGAGCGGCGTGTCGTCGAAGCCGTGGAGCAGGGCCAGCAGGTCCGCCGGCGTGGGCAGTGGCGGTTTCTCGCGGTCCGGGTCGCGGCGGAGGTACTCGAGACCGGCGCGCAGCAGTTCGGGGTCCACGCTCACCCACCGGCCGCGCAGCCGCACCAGCGACGACTTCGCGGCGGCGAGCCCGGCGAGTTCCTCGTCGGTCAGCGCGTCCTCCCCGACGGCGAGCGCCCACCGGTAGGAGGCGAGCTGGTGGCGGCCGAGCCGGTGCACGGCGGCCTGGTCGACGGGCGCGCCGCGGACGGACAGCTTGAGCGCGAGTTTCCGCCTGCCGCCCCAGCTCGCCGGGAGCTGGACGTCGAACCCGGCGGCGACCAGCTGGTCCGCACCACCGTCTAGGAATTCCACGGTTTCGGCGACGGTGAGGTCGTGGATGCCCGGCTTCTCGGCTTCGACCGCGGGACGCAGCAGCGGCAGCACCTCGGCGGCCCGCTCCAACTCGGCGGCGAAGAGACCTTCGGGGTCGGTGAACTTCGCGCCCGCCTTACCGGACCAGACGTCCTCGGCCGGGAGCAGGAGACTGGGATCGGCCGCGGAACGCAGGAGGAAGCGCAGTTGCCACTTGGTGCCGTCGCCGGTCTGGTCGTCCGGATCGTCGGCCGGGCCGTGCAGCGTGGGAACTTCGTCGAGACGGACGCAGACGGTGCCCTCGGTGAGGTCCGTGTCGCCGACGGCGTCCCAGGCGGCGATGCCCTCGGCGACGATCCCCATCCGCCCCGGCGACTGGCCGATCCGGTCGTCGGCGCTCTTCAGCGCGTGGAGCCACGACCCGAAGGGGCCTTCGCGCCCGTCGCTTTCCGTGGCGTGTCCGGCGGCGGCCAGCCGATCGCGGACCGCGGCGTCGACCAGGGTGTGGAGCGCGTCGGTGACGAGCGCCGCCGGATCCGGTCCGGGGTGCTCGGCCCGGCCGACCGGCGGGGTGGCCGCGATCAGCGCCCGGACCGCGACCGCGTCGCCGCCCCGGGCCACCGGCCGCCAGCGCGCCCGCGCCACGATCTGGTTCCGCACGAGCGTGGGAAGCACCCGGCCGCGGCGCACCAGGTCGTCCGCCAGCCGTACGACGGCACGAAGATGGCGGACGGAGGTGCCGTAGCTGACCGTGTCGGCCGGGTCCCCCAGTTCGGACGGGTCGATCAGGAGCGCCGGCACCGACCAGGGTGACAGCGTCAGTTCCTGCGGCGGACGACCCCGCACGCCCAGTTCGGGCGAGGCGACCGGGCCGCTTCGCCGCGACGGCAGCAGCAGGACGGCCGACGCGGGCTTGCCGGGATGCAGGGTGGTCAGATCCGCGACCGACGCGGCGAACGGATGCGGCCGGGCCGCGCTCGACGGCCGCATCGACGTCGTCGCCGGACGGTCGCCGTGTTCGCCCCAAAGCAGGAGGCCGCGACCAGGGGACCACAGGCCGTGCACGACGAGTGGTGGCATGGTCCCCCTTCCGCGGTCTGCTCCCTCCAGCATGCCCGGGACCGATCGGCGTCCGGTCGGCGCGTCGCCGATAGGATCCTTTCGATGGAGGCGACGGGCGTACTCGACGCGATCGATCCGCGCGAGGCGCTGATCGTTCTCGGCCCTTCCAAGGCCAAGAACCGGGGCGGGCAGGCCGAGGAAACCGGCGCGGTCTGGCCGGAGGCGATGCTTCGCGCGCGGGCCGATGTCCTGGCGAGGTCCAAGGTCGACGACGGGGGGCTGCGGCCCGCGTGGCTCCGCTACAGCGGGAGCTTCTACCGGAACGTCGGCGGCGCCCTGGGCGAGGCCGCCGCGTCCGGCCGGACACTGATCCTCAGCCGCGGCTACGGGCTCCTGCGTGCCGATGAGCCGATCTCCTACTACGACCGGAAACTCGGACTCGGCGACTGGCCGTCCGGCGTGCTCGAAGACGCCGTCCTCGGGGAAGCACGCCGGATCGGGGCGGCGAAGGTGGTCACGTTCGTCTCCGCCAGCGCCGACTACGCGAAGTTGGTCCGCCGAATCCGTTGGGGGCTTCACGGAAATCGGCGGTGTGCCGGTGACGATCGACTTCCACGGAGGCGGCGCGCAGGTCGAGGTGCCACGGCG
Organism: Amycolatopsis sp. QT-25; assembly: GCF_029369745.1. Classification (NCBI taxonomy): domain Bacteria; kingdom Bacillati; phylum Actinomycetota; class Actinomycetes; order Pseudonocardiales; family Pseudonocardiaceae; genus Amycolatopsis; species Amycolatopsis sp. QT-25. Next base: position 3,524,074 of record NZ_CP120210.1, on the reverse strand, counting down.
GCTGGCACAGGCTTTCGGCGCCTGGTGGCGCCGGTCGCCGCCGGGCCGTCCGGCGGGCATGGTCGTGGAGGAACTCGGCTGACGACCGGTCACGGTCACCGCGTCTCGGACAGCACCTGCGCGGCGCGAAGGAAGGCTTCGCGATCGGCGGCGGAAAGCTGCGCGAGCAGCAGTTCTTCCTCCTCCTGGATCTTCGCCTGGGCCGACCTCCGCGCGGCGCGGCCGGTTTCGGTGATCCCCAGCAGCCGGACCCGGCGGTCCTTCGGATCCGGCTCGCGGGTGATCAGCCCGTCCTCCTGAAGCCGGTCGAGGGTGCCGATGATCCGCGTCTTGTCCGCGCCGATCGCCTTCGCGAGGGCGGCCTGCGTGCGGACGGGCCCGTCGTCGAGCGCGCTCAGCACCACGTAGCCCCACATGGTCAACCCGTGCTCGGCCAGCACTGGCGTCTCGGCGTTCATCAGCCGTCGCATCAGCCCGCCGAGCATCGCCGCGAGGTCCGGCCTCCTTTGCTCCGCCATGCGCAGACCATACCGACCTGATCGGTGAAACCGGTTGACTAACTCGTGTGCATATGTAGATGATGTGCTTATGCCTATCGACGAGCTCCGCATTCTCGACGCCATCGTGACCCGTGCCAGCCTGGACCTGGTCACCAAGATCACGCCCGCCGACCTGACCAAACCGACGCCGTGCAGCGCCTGGACCCTGCACGGCCTGCTGGCGCACATGGCCACTCAGCACCACGGCTTCGCCGCCGCGGCCGAGGGCGAGACCGGCCTCGACCACTGGCGGCTGCTCCCGTTGGGCGACGACCCCGTGGAGACCTACCGCGCCTCGGTCAAGCGAGTGCTGAACGCCTTCGTCCCCCACGACCTCGCCGACCGGAAATTCGCCCTTCCCGAGTTCTCCACCGAAATCACCTTCACCGCGGAGCAGGCTCTGGGCTTCCACTTCGTCGACTACCTGGCGCACTCCTGGGACGTGGCCCGAACCCTCGGCCTGCCGCTCAAGTTCCAGCGAGAGGTGCTCGAAGCCGGACTGCGCTTCGCCGAGGCGATCCCGGACGGGAAGAACCGGAAAGCACCGGGCGCCGCGTTCGGCCCGGCCGTCGACGAGAAGGGGCCGTCCGGCCTGGACACGATCGTCGCCCTGCTCGGCCGCTCACCGTCGTGGTCCGCCACGGCGGTCGCGGCCTGACCGCACCGCGGGCGTGACGGCCGCATCCCGGTCGTCACGCCTCCGCGCAGGTCACGACACCGCGCCGGCGTGCTGCGCAGCCTCGAGAATCCGGGCGGTGACCAGCTCCGGTCTCTCCAGGGACAGCCCGTGCGTGGTGTCGGGCACGACCTCGGCATCGATGTGCGGGCTCAGTGACCCGAGCCGGGCCACCACCTCGCGAGCACGGAGGATGACGCTGCGTTCGGCGACCACGATCCGGGTGGGTACGTCGATCGCGGACAACTCTTCGTCGCCGAACAGGTGCATCTCAGGAAGATGCTGTTCGTATTTGAGGGCAGCGAAAAGCAGAGGCCGCACGGTGTGCCGCACCGCGGGATCGCCGGACGCCACCAGCCGGAGCAGCCACTTCGGCAAGAACCAGCGGACGATCTCGCCGAAGCTCCACCAGAGGAAGCTCCGGCCGATCGCGCCGAACCCCGCGGCTTCGAAGGTGACGACTCCGGCCAGCCGGTCGGTCGTCCGGGTGGCGAGGTTCAAAGCGAGCCGGCCGCCTCGCGAGACACCGGCAAGGTGGACCTTTTCGTGGCCGGTTCCCTCGAGCACCCCCTCGACGAGATGGCGACCGGGGACGAACGCACCATCGTGCGCGCCTACTGACCGCCGTCCTGCCGGACGGCGAACGCCGCCGCATGCTGGCCGCGGTCCAGATCGCCTACTTCGCCGTCGATGTCATCCGCGGAAGTCAGGACCCCGGCCAGGAACCGCTTCTGCCGCACCTGACCCGCGCGCTCACCGAGCTGCTCCGAAGCGCGCAGGCGAAGGGCAGCGTCCCCGCCCGCGTCGACCCCACGCTGGAGGCCGACGCGCTCGCGACGATGTCCGCCGGCCTCGTGACCGCGATCATGGTCGACGCCTACACCTCGGATCGCGCGGCGGAGATCGTCGACTACCGGCTCGACGAGGTGTTCAGCGGCGCTCGATGAGCGCCTCGATGCCGTCCAGGATGCGACCGAGACCGAACTCGACGTCGGCCTCCTCCATGCCTTCCGCGCCGTACGCCTCGGAGATCACGGCGGCGGTACGCAGATAACCTCGCCCCTCGAGACGCGGTCCCAGGAACGCGCTCAGCGCCCGGACCTGATCCGAAGGGTGCGCGTTCACGTCTCGGAGGAGGGAAGCGGTGCTGCGCACCCATCCGTCCACGAGGACGGCGCACCCGGTCACGTCCTGGACGCTCAGGCCCGAGCCTGCCATCCCCTCCAGGAAGTTCTCCAGCCATCCCAGCAGGTTCGGCGTGCTCGGCGCCCTTCGCACCGGCAGGTCGATCAGCCACGGGTGCCGGCGGCAGCGCAGGAGAAGCGCACGGGCCCACGCCGTGACGGCAGCGCGCCAGTCGCCGGACGACGGTTCCGGCGGGGGCCCCCAAGCCGCTTCGGCGACAAGGACGAGCAACTCCTCCTTGGAGCTCAGGTACCGGTAGAGCGCGTTCGCGGTGACGCCGAGCCGTTTGGCGATCGACGGCATGGACAGTGCCGCGTAACCCTCCGCGTCGGCCTGCGCGATGGCCGCGTCGACGATCTGCGCGAGGCTGTAACCCGGCTTCGGTCCGCGCCGTGGTGCCGGGGTGTGCCCCCAGGCCAGCGCGGTACCCGGCGGCAGCAAGTCGATCTCGACGTCGTCCATCGGGGCATTGTCGCACCCACAACCGGTAAAGGCATGTACTGTTCATGTCGTACACAATTACTTCACGGACTGGGGATGATCATGACCGAACCGACCAGGCGGAACGTGCTCCGTGGCGCGGCCGCGCTCGTCATCGGAGGAGCCGCCGCGACCTCCGGGAGCACCGGGGCCGCCTACGCCGCGCCGACTCCGGCGAAGCCGCGTCACCCGTTCGTCGAAGGCGCGTTCGCGCCGGTGAAGGAGGAGGTGACCGCGTTCGGCCTGCCGGTCACCGGCCGCGTTCCGAAGGACCTCTGCGGGCGGTACCTGCGCACCGGGCCGAACGTCCTCGGGCTCGAAGATCCGCGCGCTCACCACTGGATGCTGGGTGAGGGGATGGTGCACGGCGTCCGGCTGCGCGACGGGAAGGCCGAGTGGTACCGCAACCGCTGGGTACGTTCGTCCGGTGTCGCGGCGAAACTGGGTGAGCGGTACCCGTGGCCGGTGCCACCCGAGGATTTCGCGCCGAACACCCATGTGATCGGCCATCACGGCCGAATCCTCGCCCTGCAGGAATCCGGAGCACCGCCGTACGAACTCGACGGCGAGCTGAACACGTTGGGGCCCTTCGATTTCGGCGGCTCGCTGGCGGGTTCCTACACCGCGCACACGAAGTTCGACGCGCGCGCCGACGAACTCCATGCGGTGACCTATCACCCGACCTGGGACCACGTACGGCACCTGCTGATCGATCGGACCGGCCGCGTCGTGCGGACCACCCGAATCCCGGTCACCGACAGCCCGATGATGCACGACTTCGGGCTCACGGAGAACTACGTGGTCGTCTTCGACGTGCCGGTCACCTTCGATCCGCAACCGGGCAAGATCGTGCCCTACAAGTGGAACAGGGAACATCCGGCCAGGGTCGGCGTGCTGAACCGCGACGGTGGTCCGGTCCGCTGGTTCGGGGTGGACCCGGTGTTCTACTCGCACACGCTCAACGCCTACGACCACGGCTCCACGGTGGTGGTCGACCTGACGACGATGCCGGCACCGTTCGAGGTGTCCGGCAAGCAGGGCTTCGGCGGCCCTTCGGCGTCGGGGCCACCCGTGCTGGAGCGCTGGACGATCGACCTCGCGAAGGGTCGCGTGCGGCGCCGTGTGCTCGACGATCGGCCACAGGAGTTCCCCCGGGTCAACGAAAACCTGGTGTCACGACGGCACCGGTACGGTTACTCGGCCTCCCCCGGCGAACTGTTCGACGTCTACCTGGACAAGCCCGCCGACACCTTCGGCAACGCGCTGATCAAGCACGACCTGCGCAACGGACACTCGGAGGTGCATCGCTTCGGCCGGGGCGCCGACGCGAGCGAAGCGGTGTTCGTGCCGTCGTCCCGCGGTAAGGCAGAAGACGACGGTTACGCCCTCGCCTACGTGAACGACCCCGACCGCAACGCTTCGGATCTGGTGATCCTGTCGGCACAGGACTTCACCGCGAAGCCCTTGGCGCGCATCCATCTGCCGAGGCCGGTGCCGCTGGGCTTCCACGGAAGCTGGATCGCCGACTGACCGTCAGGGCGGTCGCCGGACACCCGGCGACCGCCCGCTCTGTTCACGACCCGCTGAGTACCTCCTCCAGCGCGGCGGCGGAATCGGGATAGCGCTCGAGCAGCACCAAACCGCCGGGTGCGGCGCTGCCCCAGGGCTCGTCGCACCCCAGAAGCCCCGCCACGGCGTCACAGGCCGCCGGGTGCGCGGCCAGCAGCGCGAGCCCGCTCCCACCTGATTTCCTCGGTAAGGCAAGTGGTTCCGGCTGGTTCTTCCAGGGCGGGACCCATGCGTCGAGAGTCGCGAGACGACCAGGGAAAATCCGCCCGGCCTCCCGCACGAGCAGCGGCACCAGCTCCGCACCCCGGGACCGCAGCGTGGTGATCAACGTCGGCAGCCACGGCAACAGCAACCTGTCCGGAAGCTCGGCGAAGGCGTTCGACACCGCCTCGACGACGAAGTCGGCCAATCCCGGCGCCGGTTCCAACGCGTGGACGAAGCCGCTCAGATAGCGCGGGTAAGCGGGCAGCACCAACGGGTTCGCCAGCAATCCGGCACACCGCTCACGCAGTTCCGCCCGCGAGAGGCCGCCGAGTTGGACCTGAGCCGCCCACAGCAACGCCACCTTCGACGGCTCCTCCGGATGCGATCCGGCGATCGCCAGCTCCAGCTGCGTACGGTCGCACCCCAGCGACAAGGCGAGCGCCTCCATGCTGAACAGGAAGCCCAGCATGGCGGCGACCTGCTCGACACCGGCCTCTTCGTCGGCGAAGGCCGCCGGGAGCAGGGTGCAGTAGTGCGCGTACCCCGTCCTGACGAAGTCCTCGATCCACCGGGGCAGCACCGGCTCGCCGGTCCGGTAATGCGCCAGCAGCCTCCGCACTCGCCGCAGCACTTCCGGAGCGCCGTCGACCGTGCGTTCGGTGGCCAGCACCTCCAGCGCACGCGTGCCCAGCTCCCCTGCCAGCCGGGCGCCGCGCAGGTAGAGCGTCGCGTCCTCGACCGCTCCGAGCACCTTCGCCGCGGTGGCCTGCGGGTGGTAGGCGGCACGCCGAAGCCGTTGCTCCAGCACTTGTTCGATGCTGACGCCCTCGTAACCCAGCTCGATGAGGGCCCGCTGGTGAGTGCCCAGCGCCAGATCCCACGACTCCTGGATCGGCCGCTCACCGAGCCGCCGCTCCCCCATGATCGGCCGCGCCGCGCCGTGCGGCATCAGGTACCGCAGCATCCACAGCAGATCGGAGCAGGGCTCCAGCTCCGGCTTCGAAGCGATGTCCAGCAGCGCTCGCTGTACCCCTCGTTGCTGCAGCTTGAGGTTGAGAGGTTCGAGCCTGTCGTGCACGTCGCGAGCCAGCGGCGGCAACGCGTCGTAGCCGACCTGGCCGATCCGGTCGCCGCCCATCATGATCTCGACGAGCCGGCGCACGTCGCGCCTGCCGGGTACGACGTCCTTCTCGATACAGGTGACCGCCGCGTCCTGGAAGTCGTACGGCGTCGGCTTGGCTCGGTCACGCAAGCCCGCCAGCAGGATCGACGTCTCGAACACCGCGATGGCGTCGGCCGTCGAGGACAGGTACCCGTTGCGCCGCGCCGCCCGCACGATCTCGACCGACCAGCCCAGCAGCTCCGTCTCGTCCAGCCGGTCGAGCACCGGAGGCCGTCGCAGGAACCCGGAAAGCCGATCCGACGCCACCGGATCCGGGGTCTGGGCCGGCAGTTCCGCGGCCTTCTTTCGCTTCGGGACGCCCACCTGCCCGGCCAGCCGGAACTGCTTCACCTTGGTGCGCTTGAGGTTCTTCGCCCACTCCGTCGCGGCGATCGACACCGATCCGCCGGCGAGCCCGAACTGCGCCTCGATCGAGGCGTGGCTCGACGGGATCAGCCCGTACTGCCAGGTGCTCGCGCTGCGTGGGCTGATCACGAATCCGTCCGTGCCTTCGACGCCGAACTCCGCGACCCGGCTGGCGGCGTGGAACGCGCCGCAGAGGTAGAGGCAGTCCGCGGGATCGGCGCCCGAGCTGGCGAGGTGCTCGCGCATGCGGGTCCACATGTAGCGCTCTCGGTCTTCGTCCACCCGCACGCGCCGGGTGTCGCCGGGCGCGAGGCGGCGGAACAGGCTGCCGATCAGGAACATGACCTGGCGGTAGGTGTCATGGTCGCTGTCGCCGAGCGGCAGCTCGACGTACTGGTGCCACCACTCCGACCAGTGCCGCACGCGTCCGTGTCGCAGGAGGTGTTCCTCGAGTTCGGCGAACCGCGGCCGCAGGTCGCCGATCTCGACGCCGACCGCGTCACCGTGCAGTGCGGCCTCTTCCTCCGCGGGCGGCGCGTCCGGCTCCGGGGAGGATTCGCCTTCGCTCCACTGGAAGACGTGGTCGGCCGACCGGTCGACGAGGACGAGTTCGACGCCGGGGGTGTCGAGGGCGTATGCGATCGCCTGGTACTCGGCCGAAGCCTCGGTGATCGGAGCGACGACGGACAGGGGCGCCCACTCGGCGGGGAACCCCTTCACCTCCGTCGCGAAAGCCTGCACCGCCACGGGAAGACGGCAGTTGCGCAACTCGGTCAGCAACGGTGCCATGTCTTCACACAATTCGAGGTACACCACCTTCGGCTGCTTCTCGCGCAACCTCCGGGCCATCGCCACGGCCGAAGCCGGGGAATGGTGGCAGACCGGGAAGATCTCCAGCGGCTCCCGCACCGCGCGGTCGACGTCGTCGACGAGCCCGAGCAGGATGCCCTCCAGCGCGCCTGGCCCGTCGGCGAAGGCGGCCGCGGCCTCCTGCAGCTGGCCGCGCAGCGCCTCGAAGGCGCCGCTCACGAGAGGGTGGCGATCGCGTCGCGGCCGCCGTCGAGGAACTCCGGCCAGTCCCCGCCCTCGTCCTTGCTGCGCGGCTCGACGACGCCGTGCAGGTACTTGTTGAGGATCGCCAGATCCTCCGGCTCACGACGGGCGAGCGAGCCGACCAGCGACGACGCGAGCGTCCGGGCGGTCAGTGCCCGCTCGCCGAAGAAGTTGCTGTGCAGCACCGCGTCTTCGAGCACGCCGATCTGTTCGGCGGTGGACAACGCGGACTCCAGCTTCTCGTCGTCGCTGCCCGCCGACGTCGCCGCGGCACGCAGGTCACCGAAGCTGCGCAGCAGCACGTCGAGCAGGGTCGGCGGCACGTCCAGCTCGATCTGGTGACGGCGCAGCAGCTCCTCGGTGCGGAAACGGACGATCTCCGCCTCGCTCTTCTTGTTCGTCACCACCGGGATGCGGACGAAGTTGAAGCGGCGCTTGAGCGCGGAGGACAGGTCGTTGACGCCGCGGTCGCGGCTGTTGGCGGTGGCGATCACGGAGAAGCCGGGTTTGGCGAAGACGATGCCGTCACTGTCGAGTTCCGGTACCGAGATGTACTTCTCGGACAGGATCGAGATCAGCGCGTCCTGCACGTCGCTGGTGGACCGGGTCAGCTCCTCGAACCGGCCGATCGAGCCCGCCTCCATCGCGGTCATGATCGGCGACGGGATCATCGACTCCCGGGACTGGCCTTTGGCGATGACCATGGAGACGTTCCACGAGTACTTGATGTGGTCCTCGGTGGTGCCGGCGGTCCCCTGCACGACGAGCGTCGAGTTGCGGGAGATCGCCGCGGCCAGCAGTTCCGCGAGCCAGCTCTTGCCGGTGCCGGGGTCGCCGATCAGCAGCAGCCCGCGATCGGAGGCGAGCGTGACGATGGCCCGTTCGACGATGCTCCGGTCGCCGAACCATTTCTGCGAGATTTCGCGGTCGAGGCCGTCGGCGCGCTCGGCGCCGAGGACGAACAGGCGCACCATTTTCGGGGACAGGCGCCAGGCGAACGGTTTGGGGCTGTCGTCGATCGACTCCAGCCAATCCAGCTCTTCGGCGTACTTGAGTTCGGCGGGGGCACGCAGGACGTCGGACATGTCTTGCCTTTCGGAACGGTTCAGGAGGTGAGGAAGGTCTTGAGTTCGTGGACGAGCTTGGTGATGTGGCCGGAGATCACCGGCGTGCCGAGATCCTTGAAGCGCTCGCGGAACCAGGGGTTCACGCTGCCCCGGCCGGCGCTGGTGACCGAGCCGACCGGGATGAACTTCGCCCCGGACCGGTGGATCGCGGCCATGCTCTCGAAGAGCTGCTCGACGCGGGTCTCGTAGAAGTCGGAGATCCACACCACCACGGTGTTGGCGGGCTCGGCGATCTTCGGCCGGGTCAGCGCCATCGCGACCATGCCGTCGTTGCCGCCGCCGAGATTGGTGCGCAGCAGGGTTTCGAACGGATCATGCACCCACGGCGTGAGGTCGAGCGCCTGGGTGTCGTAGGCGATCAGGTGAACGTCCACTTTGGGCAGTCCGGCGAAGATCGAGGCCAGCACGGCGCAGTTGACCATCGAGTCCACCATGGAACCGGACTGGTCGACGACCGCGATGAGCCGCTGCGGAGTGGTCTTCTTCGCGGTCTGCTTGTAGTAGAGGCGATCGACGTAGAGCCGTTCCTCTTCCGGGCTCCAGTTGGTGAGGTTCTTCCAGATGGTGCGATCGAGGTCGAGGTTGCGGAACACGCGCTTCGGCGGGACCGAGCGGTCCACCTTGCCTGTCGAGGCCTTCTCGACCTGGGTCCGCAGGACCTCCGCGATCTCGTCGACGTAGCGGCGGATCAGCGACTTCGCGTTGGCCAGGGCCACTCCGGACAGGTTGTCCTTGTCCCGCAGCAACTGTTCGATGAGGGACATGCTGGGGCTCAGCTTCGCCGCGAGCGCGGGATCGGCGAGGACCTCGCGCAGGTGCATCCGCTTGACGAGGTCGGCCTCGATGGCGCCGAGTTCCGGCCCGATCCCCGGAAGCAGGGTGCTCAAGTCGGGAGCGCCGCCCCCTCCCGTGCCGCCGAGCCCGGTCGGAGCACCACCGGGACGACCGCCGCGGAGCTCACCCGGCCGGCATCCCAGCGCACGCTCGAACCAGCCCGCGTCGGCCTGCCAGCCGGACAGCTGCCCGGCTGTCACCGTGGCGGGTGCCGCGGCGAAGACGTTGAACAGCACCTTCGACACCAGCGCGGCGCGCCGCACCTCCGCGGCCTTGTCACGATCGTCTTCGGCTCCGGGGACCATCAGCCCGTCGAACTCGGCGGCCAGCTCCGGATGACGCTGGACGACCGAGTCGACCGCGACGTGCGGATCCAGCAGAGCGGACGGCAGGCCGATGTCCTCGACCACGGCCACACTCGCCGCTTCGAGCGCGGCCTGTTCCTCGGTGTCGAAAAGCCGGGCGAGCAGCCGCCAGTACAGGACCTGACGGCGGTTGTCCTCGGATTCGGTCATTTCCGCAACAGCCTTCCGGCGCGTTCACGCAGTACGGCCGCGGCCTCGGTGGCCGCCTTCTCGGCTTTCACGCCGGCCTTGTCCGTGGTGCCCCCGGCCCAGGCTCCGGCGTGCACGGCGGTGGTCTTCTTGCGCACCGTGGTCTCCACCGCGAGCGGCTGGAGCCGGAATCCGCCGTCCCACCGGATCAGGCCGATGCACGCGCTGGAACTCGCGACCGCTTTCGGGGTCAACGGACCGGCGACCGGGATGCGGTCGGTCTCGACGGCGAGGTGGTTTCCCGCGAACGTGAACGTGAGCGCGTCTTCTTCACCCTCGATGCCGTACCCCTCGAGGAAGACGGGAACGGCGATCCGGACCGGATGCCTGTCGAGTGGCGCGACCGACGGCATGGCGGCCTTCGGCAATGCGACACGCGCGGTCGAGAAGGCATCCGCGGGCTCACCGACGCGAGCATGCCCGTCCTGCCAGAGCAGGTCGCCCTCGGCGGTGACCGGCATCCCGGTGAGCTCCATCGAGCGGCCCTCGCCGATCGCCGTCAGCAGGGAAAGCCGCGGGCGCAGCAACTGCCAGATCCCGGCGCCGACGATCGTGTCCGGCTTCGGCACTGTCACGCTCGCCCGCACGAGCCGCGGCGTGCTGCCGTCTTCGGGCTCGAACACGGCGTGGACCTGAGCTTGCGCGGCCGTCGAATGTTCCATCAAGTCGACCCCGAGCGGCAGCAGGCGGCCGGTGACCGTGCCGTGCGCGGGCGTGGCCGCGGGCAAGGTCAGCAGCATTCCGCGCGACCACAGGTCACCCCAGCGCCGAGCCGGAACGCGCTCCGACGCCGCACCGGGACAGGACGCGGCGAGCTCCGCCGCGAAGCCGTCGAGCAGCACGGCCGGCCGGCGCAGGCTCGGCTCGGCGAGCAGTGCGGAAATCATCGGCGCCGACGCCGAAATCAGGTCGTGGTCGATACCCTGCCAGCCGGCACGGGCCAGATCGGACAGCCAGGAACGAGCGGCGGCCAGCAGGTTCGGCGAGTCCGAAGCGGACACTCGCCGGACGGCCTCCTCTTCCCCTGGCCTGCCGGTCGCCTCGGCGAGGCGCGCGAGGACAGCGTCGTGCACGGAACCGAACACCGCGATCCTTGCCGCGGCGAGGGAAACGAAGTGGTCCTCCCCCGCCGCCCCGGCCGCCGTCTTCTCGACCGCTTCGGCGACTCTCGCTGCCAGCGGCGACCCTGCGAGAGCCTCAGCCAGCTCGGTCAAACCGCCGATCCTCTGCGGACGAAGCAGCCCGGCGACGAGTACGTCGTCGAAGGCGTCGGCCACCGCCAGTGCCTCGTCGAGCCCGGTGATGGGGTCGGAGAGCAGATCGGTGCGCATCATCCCACCGCCCTGGTCGGCGGGAACCAGTGCAGTTCCGGCACCGGCGCCGTCGACGCTTCGAACTCCAGATAGGCCAGGTGCCGCAGAAACTGGCTGAACACGGACGCGGCGGCGGTGTTGTCGCCCTGCGACGGCCGCGTCGCGCCCATGGTCTGCGAAATGGCCCGCGCGGTCGGCTCGGGAGGCTCTACGCGCAGATGTCTCGCGACACGCTCGGCGCCGTACTGGAGAGCGGCTTCGTCGAGCAAGGCGAGAATGTGGTTGCAGAACATGCCCCGCGCCCCGCCGCAAGGCCGATTGTTGTTGGTACTACAGGCGAACTCGTACGTGCTCGCCGCGACCGACGACACGTACACGCGCCCGATGTCCGATCCGCTGGACACCACACCCTGCACCCGTCCGTCGGCCAGTTCGACGAACGGGACCTTCGCGAGTTTGCGCGGGCGGGCAGGTGGCAACACTCGGGCCGTGCTCGCTCTTTCCCAGTCTGACAACGCATCTTCTCCTTGCGGGGTGCCTCGGTGGGGACTGGGAAGAACCTAGCGGGAGACACCGACAGTTTTGCTCACATCCGACTTTTCCCGAGCTGAGCGGCCAGATCGGCGAGGCTCTCGGCATGGAAGTCGAAGCGATCCGCCGCCGAGGGCGGGTCGCCGACGGGCCTGGCGACGTAAGCGGTCCGCAGACCGACGCTCTGCGCTCCCCTCAGGTCCCACGAGTGGGTGGCGACCATCAGCAACCGCTCCGGCTTCGTCTTGGTCAGCTCGACGGCCAGTTCGTAGACGGCCGGGTCCGGTTTGTAGGTCCGCGCCTCCTCGGCGGAGAGGGCTTGATGCCAGCGGAGGCCGGCGTGGGCGTTCATCCGGAGCAGGGCCGTCCGGCCGGCGTTGGAAAGGCCGATGATCGGGTAGTGCTCGGCAAGCCTCGTCAGTCCTTCGACGGTGTCCGGCCATGTCGGGAGCTTCGGTGTCACGTCCGTCTTGGTGACCGACTGGGCTGCTTCGCGATCGAGAACGTCACTCGGGACGTACGGCCGCACCCCTTCGACGATGCGCCGCTGCTCGGTCTCGACGTGACTCAGCCATCGGCCGACCAGCTCGTCCGCGTCGGCATCCGGCGCGGCTCGGTGGACGGCCGCGCGAATTCCCGCCGGTTCGTCGACGAGCGTGCCGAGTATGTCGAACACCAAGGCGTCGATCTCCACGGAGCACCTCCGAGTAAGGGTTAAAGTAGCGGTTGACCGTGAACGTACGAGAGGCCGGTAAGGGATGCAAGTAGCGTTAGACGATTACGTCCGGGCGGCGGGCATCGCTACTGAGCTGGTCAACACCGCCGCAGAGGTTTGGCACGGTGAAGACAAGTTGCCCGACCTGACATCTCTCGCCACCTTCGCCGAGCTTCACTCACTGCCTGAGCCCACCCGGACCGGTGAGGTGCGTGCCGTTCACCGGCTACGCGACACGGTGCGGGAGCTGATCGACCATCCGGACCGGGCCCGGCTCATCACCGGCGCCACCGCGCTCACCTCTTCGCTCGGTGACGTCACCCTCGACACCTCCTCCGGCCGCGCTCGATGGGCCGTCTCGCTCCGGCCGGGCGCGACCGTCTTCGACGCGCTTTCCCTGAGCTGTGGCGTCGGAATACTCGGCGTCGTCCAGACCCTCGGCGTGGCACGGTTCCGCGCCTGTGGCGCACCCGCTTGCCGAGGTGCGTTCATCGACACGACGCGTCCCGGACGGCGGCGCTATTGCATGCCGGGATTGTGCGGAAATCGCGTCAACGTGGCCAACCACCGGGCACGCAGGGCCTCCATATCCACGCCCGAGCTTCACCGCGCTTGAACTGCCCGAGGACTACGAGTTTGTCCGACGATGAGCGAAATATCCGCCACTGTGGACTTTTCCAATCGGAATTCGAGGCTTCGTAGGCGAAATGCCGTAATAGCGGTTCGAGAATATGGCCCCATCAAAAAAAGCTGCCTACTTCGAAGTATGATGCGCGAGAGTGAAATTTGTCGACAGTGAACGAGCCGTGGTGGACAATCGAATGCGCGCGGCAACCCTGAACCAGGCCCTTGCCGCGCTCAGTTCCCTCGCTCCCATCATTCGGCGAAAAGGAAACCCATGCATGACGATGATGAACCTGTAGGCCGGGTACTCGGCAGGCGGCAGGCGTTGATTCTCCTCGGCGCAGCCGGTGCGACGCTCACCGTCGCCGGAGCCGCCACCGCGAGTGCCACCACCTCCGGCACCGGCACACCCGAGGTCTGCACGCTGGACTGCGTGGTCAAGCCGGAACAAATGGAAGGTCCGTACTTCGTCGACGAACGGCTCAACCGCTCCGACATCCGCAGCGAGCCATCCACCGGGCAATTGGTCGCCGGTACTCCGCTGGCACTCAATTTCACCGTTCAGCAGATTCGCCAGCAGGTGTGCACGCCACTTCCGGACGCCATGGTCGACCTCTGGCAGTGCGACGCGTTCGGGCTGTACTCCGACATTCCGTCCCAGGGCAGTCGCGGCCGCCGTTTCCTGCGCGGTTACCAGAACACCGACCAATCGGGAGCGGCCCGGTTCACGACCATTCTGCCGGGCTGGTATACGGGACGCACACTGCACATCCACCTCAAAATACGCACCGTCGGAACCAACGGCCGGCCGTACGAATTCACCTCACAGCTTTACTTCACCCCCGAATTCGGTGCGGCCTATCTGCGCACCGAGCCGTACCGGCGGAAAGGCCCGGCCGACACGACCAACAGCCGGGACGCGATCTACCGCAGTGGCGGAGCCCAGATGCTGCTGCGTCCACAGCAGGCCGGGAACGGCTACGCGGCGGACTTCGCGATCGGTCTCGACCTGTCGAACACCCAGGTCGGCCGTCCCGACTAGAGCAAGGCCCTGTCCACCGCCAGGCGACCGAGAGGTCGCAGCGGGTATGCCGTCCGCCGCGCCGGCCTGAGGCTGCGCGGCGGACGGCCACGCTCCCCGAACCGAAGCCGTGAGCGCGATCGGCCACGGCCCGCCGACCTTCGAACCCACGGCCCGCCGACACGACGAAATAGCCGGCACGGAGCCCTCCCCGGCAAGCGCCGGGGAGGGCTCCGCCACAGTCAGCCGTCAGACGCCGGCGATCTGCTGGATCCAGGGCCGGTACCGCGTGATGTTCGTGTACGCGGTCGTGGTCTGCCGGTCACTCGTCGACGCGACGCCGACCTGACGGCCGGAGGCGAACATCGGGCCGCCCGAGTCCCCGCCGGCGGTGATGCCGTCGCCGCGGCGCGCGCAGACCGCGATGCCACCGTTGTAGTCACGGCAGGAGACCGAGGTGACCGAGACGTTGGCGACCTTCAGGTAGCGCGACTGGCAGTTGATCTCCGAGCCGCACTGGCTGGTCGCGCCCCAGCCGTAGACCTGGACGGTCTGCCCGACGGAGACGTTGGCGGTGGTGCCCAGCGGCGAGTACGTGGCGTTCACCGGGGCGGTGAGGCGCACGATGGCGAGGTCCGCGCTCGGGTGCCGGGTGACGGTCGAGCCGGTGGCCATGGTGCCGCCGCTCTGCTGGTCGAGGCTGCCGATCCGGAAGGTGAACGTGCCGCTGCCGGCCACGCAGTGCTTCGCGGTCAGGATGTACTGCGGCGCGATGATCGTCGAGGTACAGGTCTGCCTGCCGTTGGCGAAGAGCCTGGCCGCCCAGGGGCCGCTCGACGCGTTCTGGCCGCCGATGATCATCGGCTGGACATCGGAGGACGGTTCCGCGGCGGACGCCACGGGGGCGGTGACGCCGAGCAGCGCCGCGAAGGCGGTGCCGGCGATCAGGGCGAAGGAGCGCAGTCGCATGGTTCCGACTCATTTCTGCGACCCGGGTTCGGTCGCGCGATGGGGACGAGTGTGCTGATTCTGGGGCGCGGCAAGAGAAATCTGACACCGACGAAAGTCGTGCAACAGGTACCTATCTGTCCGCCGCGACCACCGCTAAGTGGCCCTCTAGGTAGCGGAACGACCCGCTCGTTACGACGACCGGCGTCCGT
Organism: Amycolatopsis sp. QT-25; assembly: GCF_029369745.1. Classification (NCBI taxonomy): domain Bacteria; kingdom Bacillati; phylum Actinomycetota; class Actinomycetes; order Pseudonocardiales; family Pseudonocardiaceae; genus Amycolatopsis; species Amycolatopsis sp. QT-25. The sequence continues at coordinate 3,508,961 of NZ_CP120210.1, read as the reverse complement.
CCACTTGAGACGGATGGCGGCATAACCCCAGGGACATAACCCCGCTCCGGGGCTTCCCGAAAACCGGGTCCGCCACCACAATCGGGATCATGACCACAGCACAGTGGACCCCGACCTACGGCGACCCCTTCGAGCCGGTGCCCTACCGTCCGGCCCGCATGCCCGCGGCAGAATCGCTGGCCACCGCCGCCGATCTGCGCCGCCGCATGGACACCCGCCGCACCGTGCGGATGTTCTCGGCCGATCCGGTACCCGAGCAGGTGCTGGTGGACGCCATCGCGGTGGCCGCCACCGCCCCCAGTGGCGCTCATCAGCAACCGTGGACCTTCGTGCTCATCGAGGACGCCGCGACCAAACAACGGATTCGTGAGGCGGCCGAAGAGGAGGAGCGCGTCTCCTACGAGGGCAGGCTCGGCGAAGAGTGGCTTTCCGCCTTGCGCCCCCTGGGTACCGATTCCGTCAAGACCCACCTCACCGACGCCCCGTACCTCATCGTGGTCTTCCAGCAGCGCTACTTCCTCGACGAGGACGGCACCAAGCACAAGCACTACTACGTCGACGAGTCGGTGGGCATCGCGGTCGGCATGCTGATCACGGCGTTGCATCTGTCCGGGCTGGCCGCGCTGACGCATACGCCGTCGCCGATGCGATTCCTCGGCGAACTGCTCGAACGGCCCCAAAACGAGAAGGCGTTCGCCGTCATCCCGGTCGGTTATCCGGCCGACGACTGTGTGGTGCCGAACCTGGTGCGCAAGTCGATCGACCAGGTGCTGATCCGCCGCTGAGCGCGAGCGTGACCCGGGTGTGCGCGCACCCGGGTTGCGCGAAGCACCCGCGAACGAACAGTCAAACTGCACATTAGTGCAGTTTAATGCTTACTTTGACGCATCTCTTGACATGTCCATTGGCGATTGGACAAGGTCTGGGCACCGAAGGTGACACGAAGGAGTGTTCTTCATGGCCGACCTGCCCTCTGTCTCCCGGCGGACACTGTTCGGTGGCGCGCTCGCCGCCGGGGCGCTCGCCGCGATCCCGACGAACGCGACCGCAGCCGAAGAGGCGGAAAGCGCGCCTCGCCGTCCTGGTCAGCGCAGCATGATCGGGGTGCCGTTCGCACGGCACCGGACCGTCCGGATCGGGATGATCGGTCTCGGCAATCGCGGGATGTCCATGATCGGCGGGTGGAGCGCCGTACCGGGTGCCGCGGTCACCGCGGTCTGCGACATCCGCGCCGAGCGTGCGAAGGCCGCCGCGGACAAGCTCGCCGCCGACGGGCGCCCGCGCCCGGCCGAGTACGGCGGATCCTCCGACGCCTACAAGAAGATGCTCGCCCGCGACGACATCGATCTCGTCTACATCGCCACGCCGTGGGAGTTCCACTACCCGCAGGGCAAGGCCGCCCTGCTGGCCGGCAAGCACGTCGGCGTCGAACTGCCCATCGCCACCGAACTCCACCACCTGTGGGACCTCGTCGACACCAGCGAGCAGACGCGCAAACACCTGTTCCTCGCCGAGAACTGCAGTTACGGCCGCAACGAACTGGCCATCCTCAAGATGGCGCACGAGGGCGTCTTCGGCGAGGTCACCAACGGGCACGGCGGCTATCTGCACGACCTGCGCGAACTGCTGTTCTCCGACACGTATTACACCGACGCGTGGCGCCGGAAGTGGCACACCCGCAGCACGGCGAGTTTCTATCCGATGCACGGCCTCGCGCCGATCGCCGCCTGTATGGACGTCAACCGCGGCGACCGGTTCGCCACGTTGCGCGCCACGGCGACCGAACCGAAGGGGCTCGCCGACTACCGGAAACGCCACATGCCGCCGGGTCATCCGTCGTGGAAGGAGACCTACGTCAACGGCGACCTGGTGACCTGCCTGATCGAGACCGAGCAGGGGCGGATCATCCGCGCCGAACACGACGTCAGCTCGCCGCGGCCGTACAGCCGCATCAACAGCCTCGCCGGCAGCCGCGGCATCGTGGAGGACTACCCCGCCCGCGTCTACGTCGAGCCCGACCACAGCGGGCACGCGTGGAAGGACTTCGGGCCGTACCGTGAACGCCACGACCACTGGTTGTGGAAGAAGCTCAAGGACGATCCGAACCTCGGCGGGCACGGCGGCATGGACTACGTGCTGCAGTGGCGGATCGTGCAGCAGATGCGCGCCGGGCTGGTGCCGGACATCGACGTCTACGACTCGGCGGCCTGGTGCTCCCCCGTTCCGTTGAGCGTGGTCTCCCTCGAGCGCGGAGGGAAGCCGGTCGCGGTGCCGGACTTCACGCGCGGCGGCTGGCCGAAGCCCCGGGCGGGACTGGATTCGCAGCCTTCGGACATGCCCGGCTGACGTGCGATCCGTGAAGGCCTCCTTCCCTGCTCGACGCGGGAAAGGAGGCCTTCACGGTCTTTCCTGGCTGGTGCTCGTGTCACCACCTTCGACGACTCAGGAGGAATAACGGGGCACGACGCGGTAGACACGGAGATCCTTCGGGGTGCCCTTGGCACGGAAATTCCGGCGCGGGCGCACGAGCACCGCGCCGGGGTCCAGCTCGTCGACGACGCTTCCGCTGGCCAGCACCTCGTCGCCGTCGGCGGCGGCCATGATCCGGGCGGCGATGTTCACGTCGACGCCGAGGTAGTCGTTGCCGACGCGGCGCGGGTTGCCCCGGTGAAGCCCCGCGCGCAGATGGGGCAGGTAGCCCTCGGCCTGGATCACGCTCACGGCGGAGCATGTCTCGTACGCGGCTTTCACCGCCTCACCCGGGTCGGCGAACACGGCCATCACGCCGTCGCCGAGCCCCTTCACGATACTGCCGCGATGCCCGGCGACGACCGATTCGGTCACCTCGGCGACCGAACGCAGCAACTCCAGCACGCGCTCGTCGCCCGCCTGCAAGGCCCAGGTCGAGAAGCCGACCAGATCGGTGAACAGCACCGTGATCCCGTCCGCGGACATCGGCGGCGCCCCGGTCCGGCGGACGGCCTGCCAGGCCTGCACGGCGGCCAGTCCCAGCTCACGGGTGGCGCTGGGCCGGTCCGCACCCGCCTCGGTGAGCAGGCGGGCGAGCCGGTCGGACGAGCGGCCCGTCGACGGCGCCAACGGGTCACCGGGCGTGCCGTCCCCCGGGACGAGCCCGCGGAGGAACCGCGCCCCGCGCACCAGTTCGCCACGCTGGTCCGTCGCACGCAGGAACGTGCGGGTCCGGCGATGCCAAGGCTCGGGTCGTTCGGTCACGATCAAGACCTTAGTGCCTGGTGGTGAACCCACCCCGCGATCGACGCCGGCAGGACGCGACCCGGCAGAACACGTCCCGTGGGCGGTCATGGCGTCCGGCCACCGCGATAGCGGCGTGGGTTCACGCGTAGGTCCCCTTAGGAGCCCGTCCTCGGCTCCCGTCACCAAGCTCACCTGTCACCGGGATGACAAGAACATGGCGCGCATTTCCCTTTTCCGCTCTTGCGTGACAATTCACGAAAACGTCATTCCACCTACGCGTGACAAGATCGGCGCGTAAAGAAAAAGCAAGATATCTTTCCCTTCCTCGTTGGTGACTTTCCACCTACATTCGGCTGCGAGCCCATTCAACGACGAAAGGACCTGACATGACGGAAACCCTCGTACGGAAGGGTGTTCGGCGGTTCTGCGCGGCCGGGATCGCGGCCGCGGTCGCCGGCACGGTCATGTTCGCCGCGGCGGGAACCGCTGCCGCCGTCGAAAAGAATCTCACGTACAAGGGCGGCTTCCCCCTCATCGGCGACCAGCAGGTGGCGGTGGTCGTGAAGGCGGAAATCCCGGCGGCGGCGAAGGCCGGGGAACCGGTTTCCGTGCCCTTCACGCTCGACGTCGACGCCGGTCAGGCCGCGGGCGACGGGCTGCGGCTCGTCGGTGCCAAGAAGCTCTCCGGCACGATCAGCTCGAAGGTGAACATCGCCCTCGGCGAGCAGAAGATCGCGATCCCCATCGAATTGCCGATCCCCGACACCGAGGTGCCCGCCGAAGGACCGCTGAAGTTCACCGCGGCGGGCAAGGTCGACTTCACCGTCCCCGCGGGGACCCCCGCCGGTGAGGCCACCAGCAGCGTGGACGCCGCGGCGACCTCGCACATCGTCACCGACAGCTCCCTCGGCGAGTTCGACGTCCAGCTCGCGCTCGACCCGCCCGGCCAGGACGCCGTCCTCGGCAAGACGACCGTCAGCTGAACCCCCGTCTTCCCCCGGCTCGGCGAGCCGGGGGAAGACGCGTCTCGACCTCCAGTGCGCTGGAGGTCGCAAGCTGTCGATCAGGTGGATTTGCGGCAGGTGCGGTCTCGAACACCCCGCCACTCCCGAGCCTCCCCGGTGCGTTCGCGATCGGGCACTGGTCGTTCGTCGCGGTGACCCCGGCGGGCACCCTGCTCCGGGATCCGCCGTTCTGGTCGACGAACGCAATCGCGAGTGGCTGCCCGCGCCGAATCCGGCGTTCGAGTTCCGGGACGAGCGGGTGGAACCCTTGCCGGGCCTCGAACTCGTCCGGCTCGGCGGGCATATGCGCGGCAACGCCGTGGTCAGGACGCCGGACGGCGGCATCCTGACCGGGACACGATATCGGGTGGGCTCGCGCCGGACTGGATGTCGTTCCAGCGCGATTTTCCCAGCACATCCCGCTGTCGGCCGCCGTGGTGCGCCGCAGCGCCGAAACCCACATCCGGTGGGTGAACGGCGACTTCGACCACCTCACTTGATCGCGGTCTTGTCCTTGTTGCGGAAAGTCAACGCGATGGCCCCCGCCATCGCCATGAAGAACGCGACAACCCACATCCCGGCGCGGAAGCTCCCGGTCAATCCCTGCAACCAGCCGGTGAGGTAGGGGCCGACAAAACCCGAAAGGTTGCCGAAGGAGTTGATCAGGCCGATTCCGGCGGCGGCGCCGACTCCGGTCAGGAAGGCGTTGGGGAGCTGCCAGAACACCGGGATCGCGGTGAACACACCGACCGCGCAGAGGGTCACCGCGATCATCACCCACAGCGGCGAGCCGAGATACAGCGCGCCGGCGATCGCGACCGCGCCGACGAACGCGGCGATGGCGACGTGCCCCGCCCGTTCGCCGGTGCGGTCCGAATGGCGGGCCCACAGCACCATGGCCACGGCGGCCACCGCGTACGGGATCGCCGTGATGAGCCCGATCTCCACGATGCTGTAGTCGGTCTGGAACTGTTGCTGGAAGCCCTTGATCACCTGCGGAAGGAAGAACGCGAGCACGTAGAGGCCGAAGATGATCCCGAAGTAGACGGCGCTCAGGGCGAGCACCCGCGGATCGGTCAGCGCCGATCGGGTGCTCACCTCCTTGCCGACCGCACGGGAGTCTTCCGCGTCGATGGCCGTCTGCAACGCCGTGCGCTCCCCCGTGGTCAGCCACTTCGCGTCCTTCGGTTTGCTCGGTAGCAGGAAGAACACCGCCACCCCGAGCAGAATCGACGGCACCCCTTCGGCGAAGAACATGAAGCGCCAGCCGGCGTCGAAGCCCAGGACACCGTCGCCGTGCTTGATGAGCAGGGACGAAACAGGACTCCCGATGACCGACGAAAGCGGCACCGCGAGGAAGAACAGCGCGACGATCTTGGCCCGCTGTTTACGCGGGAACCAATAGGTCAGGTACAGGATGATGCCGGGGAAGAACCCGGCCTCGGCGATTCCGAGCAGCACGCGGACGATGTAGAAGCTGACCTCGCCCTGGATGAACGCGGTGGCCGAGGCGACGATGCCCCAGGTGACCATGATCCGCGCGATCCAGATCCGGGCGCCGACCTTGTGCAGGATGACGTTGCTGGGCACCTCGAAGAAGAAGTACCCGACGAAGAACAGGCCCGCGCCGAGCCCGTAGGCGGTCGAGCTGATGCCGAGGTCGGCGTTCATGGTGAGCGCCGCGAACCCGACGTTGACCCGGTCGAGATAGTTGAGCAGATAGAGCAGCCCGAGTAACGGGACCAGCCGGATCATCGCCTTGCGCACCGCTGACGCGGTGGACACCTCTGCCGTCTGTTCGTCCATCCGCGCGAGTGTAGAGGGCGATCAGAACAGCGGAGGCAGGAACGCACCGAAGTCTCCGCCGGCGGCCCGATCGGCCGGGTCCGGATCCACCTGGACCGAATCGGGGTTCCGCGGGTCGTAGGTGACCCGCACCGTCGAACCGCGGGCCGGGGCCTGCGTCGGCGAGGTGATCATCGTCGCGACGACGGTCCGCTCACCGCCGTCCGCAGGAAACCGGACCTGGACACGGAACCGCGGACTCCCCAGCACCCAGACGTTCGTGAACTCGACACCGAGCACGTGCCCGATCACCCGGCGACCGGTCCGGGCCAGCGCCTGCGCACGGTCGTCCGCCTCGGCCTTGGCGACGAAAGCCCGCCCCAGCACCATGATCATGACCAGCGCCGTCACCCCGGCCACCGCCGGCACGAGATACGGCTCGTAGTAGACGATCCAGTCCGCCTCGGTCCAGGGGTCGGACGGCAGCCGGTGCCCCACCGACTCGGGCGGCGTCCAGGACGGGATCGCGACGCCGCTGCCCAGCGCGACCCCGAGGGACGCGGCGAGGCTGCTCGCCCGGAAGCCGACGCCCATTCCCCGCAGTGACATCCCGCCGCCCCACAGCATCGCGAACCCGAGCGACGAAGCCACCGTGATCGAGACGCTGAAGAACAGGACGAGCGAAACCGCCGGGCCCGCGTCGGGCCCCCACGCGTCGACGCGGTTCAGTGACATCAGCCGGAGGCCGTCCAGCAGCCCGAGTGCACCCGACCAGCCCACGGCCGCCCAGGCGAGCGTCGTGGGCACGCCGAGCAGCCACAGGCGCAGGCCGGGACGGCGAGTCCGCCGAGGGTCTCCCGGCAGGCCGAACTCGAAGGACGCGAACATAGCCGTCGCCTCTCTGTTGGTGGTGAACCCGCGACCGCGCTCGCGAGCCTTCGGTAGGGGTTCATGCGTATGGTCACTTCTCCGGGCCAGTCGCGGCGTCGCTACCAGCACTAGTGAGAGGCAAGTCGACCGTGGCGTGCTGAAATCAGAGACAGGCGCGAAATCGCTCAAGAAGCCTGGTGTGACTGCAACTGTCCACAAAGGAAACCTTGATCTCAGTGCCCGCTATTGTCGCCGCCGTGGTTCTTCCCCGCGTCCGCCCCAGGCGCACCGGCGCAGCCGACGAAACCTGATCCACACCCCTGCCGAAGTACGTGACGCCCTTTCCTGCCATCAGCGAAGGAAACGAGGCCGTCACGGACCTGCGATCAGTCGAAGCCTGAATGCAGTAGGTATCCCAGACACTCTTGGTTCGACTTGCTCCGCGCTATGCGATCGGGCCGAACACGGCGACCTTCGCCGGGTCGGCGGGGTCGACGCGGGCCTCGTGGCGGGTTCCGGGCGCGTATTGCTGGATCGTCGCCAACGGCGCGATCAGCTGCGTCACCGTCCGGTAGGTGGCGCCGTCGGCACGGGTGACCTCGAGCGTCGCGGTGTACTGCGCCTGTCCGGCGATCTTCCGGCCGGTCGGCTCCAACGCGCGGATCACCAGGGTGGCGGGCTCGCAGGTGTCGTAGAGTCGCCGCAGTTCGGTGCCGTACGCCTGGAGTTCCCGCTGCTGGCGCAGTTGCTCGTCCATCGGCAGCGCCATGAACGCCGCCATGTCCGGGTCGGAGCCAAGGCTCCGGAAGGCCTGCGCGGCCAGCTGCGGAGTCGGCAGCCGCGGGGTGATGTCGTGACCCTGCGCGGCGGCGGCCTGCCGGAACTGTTCCGCGTGGCGGTGGAAGTCCTGCTCACCACGCGCCATGCCCTGCTGTGTCGCGTCGTTGATCTTGTCGCGGATCTTCTTGAACATCAGTCCCGCCTTTCGCCGTGTCGTTCGTGTTGGACACAGCTTGGGCGGACCGGCTTGCTACCGAACCCAGGTTTTGCCGTCGTCGGTCGCGTCGAGGCAGGTCAGCGGCGCCCAGAAGACCGGCGAGCCGGCCGGTTCGGGCTTCTCGCGCCAGCGGGCGAGCCGTGACCGCTGCCAGGCGCACAGCTCGGTCACCGGATCCTCCCCGGCGAGCGCGGTGTCGACGGCGATCACGAGTTCGGACATCGGGTCCGCACCGGGCACGGCGGCGGAAGTCGGCAAGGCCCAGACCGTCGCGGCGACCAGCCTCGCGCCGGCCGCGACGGCGGCGAGCAGCACACCGAACGGTTCGGCCAGGCCGAAATCGCTCGCGCTGGCGCAGCCGATCAACGCCACCCTCGCGGGCATGGTGTCCATTCCGGACAACACGAGGTCGGCGGCGGTGAACGGCCGGTGCGTGCCGATCGGGGCGGCCGTGCCGGGGAGCTCGGCCGAACAGGACAGATGCACCGCGGTCTGCGCGCCGTACTCGTCGCGGACCCGGCTGACGTGTCCCACGAACACCAGGCGCGAACAGGGCCGCGACAAGAATTCGGCGAGCAGCCGGCGGTCGGTGTCGGTACGGCGGACCAGCTCGAGCCCGCGTCCGGCGGCGGGCAGGACCGGACCTTCGGCGATCCGCGCGTCGAGATGGCGGATCAGCGGCGACGTCGCCTCCTGCTTGCCGAGCACGGAACCCAGCTCGCCGAAGGCACTCTGGCCGGGGATACGCGGGTCGAGCAGATAGCCGGGCGGGCCTTCGGCGGCGGACGGGCGGCGTGGGATCGCGGCCGGGGCGAGCAGTGAGACGTCGGCGACGTCCAGAACGCGCTCGTCACCGTCGAAACAGGTGCCGATCTCGTCGATCCCGAGCACGTGGCCTGCCCGCCGGTCGGGCAGGGCGAGCAGTCCCCACGGGACACCGGCGAGGCTCGGGGACGGCTGGACGCGCAGGAGCGGGCGGTTTCCGCCGTCGGCGGCACGCCGGAGCCGTGCGACCAGGTCGGCGGGGAGGAGATCGAGGGCGAGGACGCGGGCGAGACGTTGTTCCCCGGCGAAGCTGCCGAACGCGTCTTCGCTCAGCGAGCGCCGGACGGCGTCGGCGACGCTCTCGCCTTCGCGGGGCGTGGGGGACGCGGCGTCCAGAACCTGACGAGCGGTCGCGACCAGGGCGAAGTCGATCGGATGCGTGTGGACGGTGTCGAGATCCTCCGTGGTCCGCCAGGTCAGGAAGGTGTGCCCGGCGTCGGCGAAGCGCAGGAGGAACGTCTCGCGCCCGGGCTTGGCGGCGGGCCAGGTCTCGACGGTTTCGGCGACCGGACGGGGCAGCTGATATCGCTCGGCGGCGAGGCGGAGCCACGGGTCCAGCTCCATGGGCGACGAAGGCGACCAGCGCAGCGCGGGCGGCGGGGCGAGCCGCAACGGAAGCGACGACGTGACGGAACCCAGCGCCGCCAACGGAAGTCCCTCGGCCACCGGCTCCACTTCGAGGGTGGGCGGCGCGCCGGTGAGGTCCAGCGAACGCCCCTCGACGCCCGTGTACGCCCCGGCAGCGCAGGTGCGCTCGATCAGTTCCGCCGCCAGCCTCGGCTCCTGGAGCCTGGCCAGCAGCGCCATCAGCATCTCCGTCGCCGGGCCGGCGACGTCGCGGGCCCAGGCCGTTCGTGCCTGCGGCGCGGTGAACTCGAAGCGATATTCCGCCGCCGCCAGCGCCAGGGGGAGCAGCAGATCCAGCACCGAGCGGAGGTGCTCGCCGTGGGCGAAGCCGACCGTGGCCGCCACGAAATCCGTGTGCAGGCGATCCGGCCAGTCCCCCGACGTCCGCGCCGACTCCCGGGCGCGGGTCACGTGCTCCCCCGCCGTCGCCCAGTCGCCTTCGGCCGTGGCACAGCGGGCCAGCGCCACGTCGAGCCGCCGAAGGCCCGGAACGTCGGCGTTGGCCGTCCAGAGCTTTCCCGCGTGCTCGAACTGTTCCCTCGCCTGCGCGACGTCACCCGTGTAGAGCAGCAGCGTGCCCAACGCGTGGCTCGCCTCCGCGACATCACCGTTCAGACCCGCGTCCGCGAGTTCGTCACGGGCGGCGACGATCGCGGCGACCGCTCCGGGAAGGTCGCCGCCGAAGGCCCGGCCGGCCGCCAGTTCGATGCTCGCCCGCGCGGCCAGGGGACGGCCTTCCTCCTGGGCGCTCAGCCGAAGCAGATCCGCGCGCGCGTCGGCGTCTTCGCCGCCCGCCTGGCGGACGCGGGCCCGTTCGGCTCGCGCCATCGCCTGCAGCGCCGCCACCTGCCCTCGCACCTCGTCGATCTCCGCGATCGCGGCCAACGCCGCCAGGATCTCTTCGAGCGCGGCACGTGCGCCCGCCATGTCCCCGGCGGCGATCTGGACACGCACGTCGAAGATCCGCAGTTCCAGCTCGTCCGCGCCATGCACGTCGAGCAACTCGGGCGGATACTGTTCCGGCCCCTCTTCCTTGCGCAGCGCCGCCCGGCGCCGTTGCCCGGCGATCAGCTCGCGTGCCTTCACGACATCGCCTTCCTCCGTGCTCAAGGAGATCAGCACGCGCTCGGCGACCTCCCGGGAGCCTTCGATCATCCGGAGTTCGGCGTATTGTCCATAATGGACTATCGCGGTGGTACTGACCTCGAAGACCTGGAGCACGGCTTCGGCGCACTGGCGAGCGTTGCGCAGGTCACCGGCGGAATAGCAGACGGTGGCCAGATCGCTGACCGCGGCGAGATCGAGATCCGTCCGGTCCAGCCGCTGCGCGATCTCCCGCATCTTGCCGTACGTCCGGTGCGCGCCGACGACGTCCCGGGTGACGGCGAACCGTTTGGCCTTGTCCTGGAGCTTGACCGCGTCGACGAGCAGTTTCCGGTACTGGCGTTCGGACAGCGAGCACGCGGGCAGTTCGCCGTACGGCTCCGGATCGAGCCCGAAATGCCGTGCGACACAACGGCAGTTGTACCCGTGTGAGGTGGCCGGACCCAGTCCGGGCGGGAGCGGCCGGTCCGGCGGATTCCGGGGCGGTGGCATGCCGACGAGCACGTCAGAACTCCTCGTCGGCGGAAGCGGCCGCCGCCCGCTCGGCGAGCGTCCTGGTCTCCGGTGGGCGGGCTCGCACGAGCGCGACCACTTCCGCCCGGTCTTCCGCCGTGGTCTCGGCGACCCCTTCGTCCGTCACGCCGACGACAAGGGTGATCTGTCCGGGTAGGACACGAGCGGCGAGCCTGGCCGCGGCCTCGTCCAGGCCGGCCGTGCCGGTGAACCGCCCGGCGCCCAGCGACAACGGCACTTCCGCGAACGGCTCGCCCTCGTGCGTCGCGAACGCGGTGATCGCCGCGTCGGCGAACGCGCCCGCGACAGCGACTTCGAGCCGGGTGGCGGCCGCGCCGGCGACGATCCGCCACGTCACCGTGTCCTCCGCGGCGTCCAGGATGCCCGGCGGCACTCGTGCCCAGTCGACGCTCGCTCGTCCGCTCGCGAGTACGCCTTCGCCGGGTGTGGCCGGATCGACACCCGCGGCCAGCGCGTACGCACGTTGGCCAGGTACCGCCCTTTCCAAGCGAGCCGGCACTTCCGCCGCCGCTTCGGCGCGTACGGCGTCGTCCTGGTCATCGAACCAAGCCGCGAGGCGAGTGCACAGCGCCCGGACTTCGGCGGCGACCGGCGCCGCGGCGACGAGAAGGCCGTCGTCCGCGATCGCCGTGTCGAACAGCTCGGCCGGGGTGGCTTCGAAACCGTCGAGGATGCCTTCGGCCACGTCCTCCACGTCCGCCGTCGCGACCGCCGTTTCGAGGTCCAGCAACGCCGGATTCAGCGAGGGAATGCCGAGCGACGGACCGGCGGGCCACCAGCGACGCAGCCAGAGCAGCAAAGCGAGTCGGCCCAGTTCCGGCGTGGCGGCGAGGTCCGCCTGGCCTTGGCCGAGCGCGGCGAGACCGGCTTCCGCGCCCGCGAGCCGGGTCAGCCACGGCTCGGCCGCCCCGGCGTCGGTGAGTTCGAGGTGCATCGTGGTCGTCCGGCCGGCGAGGAGATCGGCGAGGGGAAAGTGGATGAGGCCGCCGTCGGCCGCGAGTACGGGTGTGTGCACCGGATGTGTCACGAGACGGCCTCCAGATCCGGCAGACGGGCCGTGAGCGAGCGGCGCACCTTCGTCCGCAGATCCAGCGACGTCGAACGGACCACACCGGTGACGAGATCGCGTACGTCCGCGGCGTCGGCCGGCAGGTCACCCCGGACGTCGAAACCGTGCAGCCGGACCCACAACCGGCTGAGGAACTGCTTGGCGAACTCGCGAAGATCGCGCAGGAGTTCGGCGTCGGGCCGCGGCGTGAGCGGCGTGGTCCCGGCGAGGGCGCGGCGGGCGTGCAGGACGTAGCCCTCCCGCGCCACCTGGGCGTTGAGTCGCCGCGCGAATTCCGGGACACCCGCGGGCGCCGCGCCGTCGAGCGGTCGCAACGCGGGCGCGAGGACGACACCGAGCGCGAAGCAGACGGCCAACGCCGGCTGGCCGAGCCCGAATCCGGCGGCGACCCTGGCGAGTTCGTCGTCGACGAGGTCGGCGACGGGAGCCCGCTCGTCCGGAGGAAGACGGCGCAAGGTCGCGCGTACCCGTCGTTCGACACTGCGTTCGAGGAGTCCGGCCCCGGTTTCGTCGCGTCGGTCGAGAGGTGGGACGGCGGTGCGTTCCCCGCGCTGGAGTCCAAGATCCGGAGCCGGGAGCCCGGAAATCTCTCGGACGGCTTCGGTCAGGGACCGGGCCCCGCCCGGCCGTCGCAGCCCGAGTCCGAGGGCGTGCCCGGCGGCCGAATCGGCGAGGGCACGCCAGGCGGTGTCGGAAAGCTCGTGGACGAACGTCCGGAGGGCGGAAAGGTCGTGCGGCAAGGGGGATTCGGCGTACCAGCGGTGATGCAACTCCTCGGTCAGCTCCGCGGAACGCCGGGGATCCGCGAGATACGCGGTGAGCTGGTCGACACCCGCCGCGCCGCTCTCGCCGTGCAGCTCCCGCAGCGCCGCCGCGGCCGTCTCCGCCGCGTCCGGACCGGGTGTGCCGAAGCCCGTGGCCAACTCGTACGCCAGGGGGAAACAGACGTCCTGGACGTTGCCCGCCGTGATGCGCAGGGCACGGCGCCGGCGTTTGAGGTGGGTGAACCACGCGGCCGTCGCACGCAACCGATCGGCGTCGGCCAGCAGCAGCTCCGTCACCTCCGCCGCCGCGACCTGGTCCAGCACGGGACGCCCCAGCCGAGGACGCGCCGCCGTGCGGATCACCAGCGGGTCGATGATCTTCTTGATCGTCCGGGTCAGCGGTCCGCCGTCGGCCGACGACAGGATCTCGACACCGTCGATGCGTTGCCAGGCCTGGGTGAGGACGGCCGAACGCAGCCGGGGCCCGCCCGATTCCGTCGTCAACCGACCTCCCCTCGTACCGGTCGCGACTCTATCCGAGAGTCGTGGCGAGGCCGGTCGGTGACGCGTGACGGGCGGCCGGCGGATGTCGCGAGCAACCCGAAGCGCTGCCCGTGAAAGCCGGTCGAACACGATCTCCGCGATTCCGCACCATCTGGATCGAACCCGTCGGCTAGTACACGGCCGGATGCTCGACGGTCCGTGAAGGCCTCCTTGAGAGACCCTGGGTCCCTCAAGGAGGCCTTCACGGACCACCGGGGAAGCATCGGAAAAGCTCAGGCCGCTTCCGCCGCGAGGACCTCGCGGGCGACGAGTACGCCGCCGACGAAGCCCATCGGCATCACGATCAGCGCGGCGAACGGGATCAGGCACAGCAGTGACACGGGAAGCCCCAGTCCGAGGGCGAGCGCGCGATGGCGGCGCAACAGCGTCCGCCGCCGCTTCAGATCCATCCCGCGCCGGTAGAACGGCACGGCGATCAGTTCCAGCGCCAGGAACCACGCCGTGACCAAGGCCAGCAGGACCGGCACGACGGTTTGCCCCACCACAGGGATGAAGCCCGCGAGCAGGAGCGGGATCGTGAACATCAGCGAGCGCAGCACCAGGGACAGCCCGTCTTTGAGGCCCATCACCAGCAACCGCCACCACGAGAGGTCCACCGCGCCCGGCACCCCGCCGAGGTCGTCCTCGACCTGCTCCGCGATGTGCTCGTAGAACGGCCCGCCGACGGCGAGGGTGAGCGCGGTGAACCCGATCATGGCGATGGCCAGCACCGCCCCGAACACCGCGACCCCGACCGCCACCCGGACCGTCGTCTGCCAGCCCGGCGACCAGTCGTCGGCGAACGGGGTGATCAGCAGGGAGAGATCGTCGATCCAGAACGCCAGCGCGACGATCCCGCCGATCAGCAGCAGCGTGGTCAGCACCGCGGGCAACGCCCCGATCAGGAGCAGCTTCGGCGATCGCGCCAGGATGCCGAGCCCTTGCCCGAACATCCGGAAACCCTTGAAGAAATCCCGCATCGGACCTTTCTACAGTGTCCGGGATGTCCGGTCGTGGCCGCGGTCCTCAAGGCACCCGGAGCCGCTGCCCCGGGTTGAGCAGGTTGCCCGGCGCGTACCGGGCCTTCGCCTCGGCGAGCTTCGGCCAGGCGGGGCCGAAGTGCACGCGCCAGTCCTCTGTGGACATCGGCAGCGCGTTGGTCGGGTATGCCTTACCGCCCAGATCCCGTGCCTTCCGGTAGAGCTCCACGTTGAGTTCCAGCAAACGCGCGTTGTGCAGCGGGTCGTGGGGGGAACCGGCGCGCAGCGGGCAGAAGAGCCACGAGAGCTCACCCGGGGGCACGCTGAACAGCGGGGTATTCAACCGGTCGTTCCGCACCGGATAAAGCAGGATCAGTCCCGTGGCACCCAGTTCGGGTTCGCCGGTGACGGCGAGGGTTTCGGCCACGAAGTGCTCGACCGTGTCGTCGGTGAGGAACACGTTCAGCCAGGGGTGGGGATGAAACCAGCTTCCCTCCGCACGCAAGGCCGCCTCGCCGTCGGCCATCCGGTTCAGGAAGTCGAAGTACGTCGTGTCCTCGTCTTCGGATTCGCCGAAATCGAGCGAGTGCAGCAGCGCGTCTTCGTCCGGCTCGCCGGGCGGCGTGGAGTAGGCGACCGCCTCCAGCATGTACCGCCAACCGCCGTCGACGGGGATCAGCTGGCCCTCCACGTAGTCGAAACGTCCATCGCGGACGACGGCGCGCTGATCGGCCAGGAACACCGGAAGGGAGTCGTAGTAGAGCTTCCACCGGCGAGCCCGCACCGGGGCCGGGATCAGGCGCAGGGTCGCGCGGGTGACGACCCCGCATTGCCCGAGACCGGCGAGGACGGCGTCGAACAGGTCCTTGTCTCTCTCGCGCGAGCAGGTGACCACCTCGCCGGCGCCGGTGACCACCTCCAGTTCCACCACGCTGTCGGTCTGGGTGCCGTGGTGGTGGGCGGCACCGCCGATCCCGCCGACCACCAGCGTGCCCGCGACGGTCAGCTCGAGGTAGTCGGTGAGCGCCGGAGGGGTCAGCCCGTGCGGCAGAGTCGTTTCCAGCACCTCACGCCAGCGAGCACCCGCGTCCACGGAAACCAGCTCGCCGGTGACCACCCGGCGCGGCGGCAGCGCGGTCATGTCCAGCAGGATCCCGCCCTCGACCTGTCCCTGACCGTACGGCGAATGCCCGGCACCGCGGGCGGCGACCGGCAGCCCGCGCGCGGCGGCGAACCTGAGCACCACGGCCACATCGGTCACCGAAGCGGGCCTCACCACCAGGCCAGGCCTGGCGTGGACGAGGTTTCCCCAGTCCCGGCTCACGACGGACAGCTCCGCTTCTCCGGTGAGGATCTCTCCGGCGATGGCGGGCAAGATCTCGGCGGTCATACCCGCACGCTACCGAGTCCGGGCATGTCCAAGCGCGATTTTCACCGACGCGAACTCCTGCCTCCGCTGCGAGATTGACGTGACGTGCCGAGAAAAGGCTTCCACTGGCCAACAGTGGGCGCGAAGATCGCCGAACCGCACCAGCGCCGCTACGACGACGAGCCGACCAGGGAGGGCCGCGGCTTCAGCCACCGTCCGCGAGTGAGCCGCTGCCGCCGGGGCCGGTCACGATCACCCTGCTGCTCACGGCGGTCCCGAACGGGACGATCGTGACCTGCCAGGTCTGCGGCGAACCGACCTCGATCGTCGCCGTCGCCCTCCTGACCAGGGCGGGCACGCGGTCGGCCGCCAGTTCGCGGAGGTCGAACCGCGGTACCCGGGCCTCCGTCGGCGCGAAGACCACGGTCAGCCGCCGGTCCTCGACGACCGCGGTGAGCACCCGGGAAACGTCCGCGGCCTGCGCCAGCGCGTCGATCGCCCGGCGCAATTCCCCTTCTCCCAGCAGGGATCTGTCGACGTCCACGGTCGCGGATCCCGAGGACGACGTGGTCACGCTGGACTCGGTCTCTTCCGTCGGCGCCGGTGCTTCCGGGGTGAACAACTCCGCGCGGAACAGGAACAGCACGAGCGCGGCGCCGAGCAGCACCCCGAGGATCGTGAACGCGCCGTGAGCGCAGCCCTCCGGCGGTTCCTGCACCAGAGTGGACTCCGGAGCGGACTCGATCGCGGCCGCGGCCACGCGACGCTCCCACTCCGGTGACGGCCGCTCCACGATCCGCGCCTTCCACGGCCGGTCCGGCGGGTACTGGACGACGAGGACGTTGCCCGGCCGGTGATTCGGGATGTCGACCAGGTTGATGCCGTGGGTGACCTTCAAACGGTACGACGTCTCGCCGTCGGGGGCCACGGTCAGCACGAAGTCGACCGGGATGTCGCCGGTCTCGGTGCCGCCCGCCCGGAGGCTCTCGATCTTGGCCAGCGCGATGACCGGGACGGTCGCCGCCTCGCGGGCGCGGCGCGGCACCCCGGCGAGGTAGCGCAGGATCCCGTAACCGACGGGGAGTCCGAGGCCGGCGACGATCAGCGGAACGTACTCGATGACGATGCCCACGACGAACGCGCACAGGGTCGTCCCGAAGACGATCCCGGCCAGGAAACCGCGGACAAGGGCGAGTGGCGTCAAGATGACTCCAGATTTCCGGGCGGCGCTCGGTCCGCGGGCAGCCGGTCACCGAGGCGGGGTGGCACCAGAGCGCCGGCACTTCGGGCCGGTCACGGAACCTCGGTCGAGGGTGACCGCTCAGGCGCCCGTCCCGGGCATGGGCCGGGTCCACTGTGTTCGTCACGCTCGCCTTCGTTCGGTCGCACCCAGTCTTCGTCGCACCCGGCGCTACCGAACCCAACTTTCCCGTTCCTAATTGTGTTAGGCAATTTCCGAATGTATTATGGTAGACTGGCAAGCATGGTGAGAGCGGGACTGACCACGGAACGCGTGGTCCGGGCGGGCGCGGAGATGGCCGACGAGATCGGCTTCGAGCAGGTGACTCCCACAGCGCTCGCGAAGCGATGCGGCGTCAAGACGGCGAGTCTGTATTCGCACGTCAGGAACGCCCACGAGCTGAAGACCGAGATCGCCCTGCTGGCCTTGACCGAACTCGCCGACCGCGCCGCCACCGCGGTGGCGGGCCTGGCGGGCAAGGACGCGTTGCTCGCCCTGGCGAACGTCCACCGCGACTACGCCCTCGAACATCCCGGCAGGTTCACCGCCGCCAGGTTCCGGCTCGCCCCGGAGAAGGCCGTCACCAGTGCCGGCGTCCGGCACGCCGAGCTGATGCGGGCGATGCTCCGTGGTTACGACCTGGCCGAACCGCAGCAGACGCACGCCGTCCGCCTGCTGGGCAGCGTCTTCAGCGGTTACGTCGGCTTGGAGGCCGCCGGAGGCTTCAGCCACAGCTCCCCCGGCTCGCAGGAGAGCTGGACCGAGATCCTCGACGCGCTCGACCTCCTGCTGCGCGCCTGGCCCCGAACGAAATGACCGGAGACATGCGCACGACCCCGATCACCGCCGCCCTCGTCCGCGGCGCACTGGACCTCGAGTACACCGAACGCGGTGTCCTCCCCCACCGGCTGCCCGCACGCGCCAGGCGGCAGATCCCCGACGATCAGCTGGCCACGGCGGAATCGCAACCGTCCGGCGTGCGGCTGGTCCTCCGCACCGCGGCCACGATCGTCGAACTGGACGTCATCGCCACCAAACGGGTCCTCGCCGGCGTGCCACCCCGGCCCGACGGCGTGTTCGAGCTGCTCGCCGACGGCAGGCTCGCGGGACGAGCGAGCGTGACCGAAGGCGACACGATCAGCGTCGACATGGCCACCGGCGCCAGAACGCACCGGCTCGGACCCGTGCGCACCGTGCGCTTCACCGGCCTGCCCGCCGACGAGAAGAACGTCGAAATCTGGTTGCCGCACAACGAAACGACCCGGCTGGTCGCCCTGCGCACCGACGCGGCCGTCCACAGCGCACCGTCGAGCGGCCGCAAGACCTGGCTGCACCACGGCAGTTCCATCAGCCAAGGCTCCAACGCGGCGACCCCGACCGGGATCTGGCCCGCCACGGCCGCGGCTCTCGCCAACGTCGAACTGGTCAATCTGGGCTTCGGTGGCAGTGCGCTGCTCGATCCGTTCACCGCCCGCGCGCTGCGGGACACGGCCGCGGACCTGATCAGCGTCAAGATCGGCATCAACGTCGTCAACGCCGACCTGATGCGGCTGCGCGCGTTCGGCCCGGCGGTGCACGGTTTCCTGGACACCATCCGGGAAGGGCATCCCACCACGCCGGTGCTGGTCGTCTCACCGATCCATTGCCCCATCCACGAGCACACCCCGGGGCCCGGCCAGTTCGACCCCGACGGCCTGCGGGAAGGAAAAGTGCGGTTCAGGGCCACCGGTGATCCCGCGGAAACCGCCGCGGGGAAATTGACCCTCACCGTGATCCGCAGGGAACTCGCCCGGATCGTCGAGGAGCGGAGCACGACCGAGCCGAATCTGCGCTACGTCGACGGCCAGGCACTGTACGGCGAGGCCGACCATGCCGAGCTTCCGCTGCCCGATCGCTTGCATCCGGACGCGGCCACGCACCGGCTCATCGGGGAGCGCTTCGCGAAGTACCTGCGACGTGTCCTCGACTGATGCCGGGAGGCACCCCGAAGGTGTGAGGGTCCGGTTTTCTCGGCTGAGCTGAGGCATGGCGCGGTCTTGCCGGGATCTTCCGGCGCTGTTCAGCACGGAGAGCGAGCAGCGTCACTCCGTCGACCAGGCTCGGGTCACCCGATCCGGTAAGACCCGGCCCGAAAGCTCGGCACACTCCCGTCCCCGGGTATCCGACAGCGAACGAAGGAGGAAGAGATGCCCGACAACGAGCTTCCGGGGTTCCTGATCATCGGTTTGATCTTCATCGTCGCGGACGGCCAGATCCTTTACCGGGGCGCTCGGCGCTATCTGCGGCCACGAGAGGGCGGCGAGGGGACCGGATCGGCGGCGTGGATGGTGGTCACCGTCTTCCACCTGGTCGCCATCGGCGTGCTGGCCCTGCTTTCGGTCGTGGGACCAGGGTGGTCCGGTTCGCTGGCCGCGCTGGTGGGCAGGTTGGGCGTCTTCCTGTTGCTGATGGCCGTGGCGCACGTACTCACCCTGTCCGTGCTCGCCCGCCAGCGACAGGACGACGTCGTCGAGGCCCACTTCCACGAGCGCGAGGCCGACCGCTTCCAGTCTCCGAACAGGCTCGACGCCGATCGCACGACCAGGCAGACGCCGAAGGACGCGGTCTGGCAGCCGACCGTCACGCCGGTGCCCGGACAAGAGGGCCAGCATCCGCACGTGAGTCCGGACATCGGCGACCATGGGCCGTACCGGACCTGAGAACTCCGGGATCCATCGCCGTTCCGGGCCGACGAGCACCCGCCCTCTCCCCTGCTCCCGAGGCGACCGCGTTTACTGTGCGCGTATACGTCGGTAGCCCGCTTTCGCGGTACCTATCTTTCTTCCTGTCCAACGAAAGTCGGTACCCGCCCGCCGGGGACGCGCTCACCATGATCGGCACCGGATCACCGGTGCCGGGCAGGCTCGACCGTGCCCGGCTACCCACCGCGTCCAGTGCGGCCACCCCTCGCGCTGGATCCTCCCTCGCGAAAGTGAGCAACCGGTATGCGCACAAACCCCCTGGCTCGTACCGCCACCACACTGGTGGCCGCAGCCGCGGTCATCGGCTTTCTCGCCCCGTCCACGGCCACTGCCACCACCATCGCGGGTTACTCCCCCACGGTGCAGCACGAAGCCGTGACGTCTCTCGCCTCGGAAGCCGGGATCAGCAAGGCCGCCGCCGTCGAGTTCCTCCGGACGCAGACGGCCAGTGTCGAAACGCTGCGGAAGGTCACCGCGTCGCTCGGTGCCCGTGCCGCCGACGGCTACCTCGACGACGCCGCCAAGCCGGTGGTGAACGTGCTGGACCAGGCCGCCGCGGACCAGGTGACCGCGACGGGGGCCCGGGCCCGCGTGGTCAAGCACTCCAGCGCGGCGCTGGCGGGGGCACAGAACGCCTTGCAGGCGCTCCCCGCCGTCGCGCACACGTCGATCGGCCTCGACCCGAAGAGCAACCAGGTCGTGCTGACCATCTCCGACGCGGCGAAGGGCACCGAGGCTCTCGTGAAGGCCGCCGAAGCGCTCGGTGACCGGGTGCGGGTGGAGCGGACCACCGGCGAGATGCACACCGCGATCTACAACGGCGAGGCCATCACCGGCGGCGGCACCCGCTGCTCGGTCGGGTTCAACACCAACCGCGGCGGCCAGAACTACATCCTCGACGCCGGGCACTGCACCCGCGCGGTGTCGCAGTGGAACGTCGGACCGTCGCAGGGCGCCAGCTTCCCGACCAACGACTACGGCCTGATCCGCAACACCACCGGCAGCGCGCCCGGGGCCGTCACCCTGTGGAACGGCTCCACCCAGCGGATCGCCTCCGCCGGTACCGCCACCGTCGGGCAGCGGATCAGCAAGAGCGGCAGCACCACCCGGCTCACGTCCGGTTCGGTGCAGCGGCTGAACGTCACGGTGAACTACGCAGAAGGCGCGGTGCACCAGCTGATCCAGACCAACGCGCTGGCCAACCCCGGTGACTCCGGCGGCTGCCTCTTCTCCGGCAGCGTCGGGCTCGGCATCACCTCCGGCAAGGGCAGCGGCACCTCGTACTACCAGCCCATCGGGGAAGCACTGAGCGCCTACAGCGTCACGCTCAACCCGTAAGCACGTCCGAAGGCCGGGCCCTGGTCACCGTGACCGGGGCTCGGCCCGTGCGTGGAAACAGTCGATGATGTGGTCACGAAAACGCTGGGCGGCAACGGAAAGATAGGTGGTTTCGCGCCACGCGACGCTGAGCACCCGGCGACAGTCCGGATCGTCGACGTCGAGCCAGACCACCGTCGGGCTGGTGCCCGCCCGCAGTCCCAGTGAGGGCACCAGCGCGATGCCGAGTCCGGCGTCGACGAGCTGGAAGAGCACCGCGGCTTCGTCGCCCTCGCACACGACGTGCAGCTCAAGACCGGCCTTCGCGAAAAGACGGTCGACGAGCGCACGCTGCCAGTAACCGGGCCGCGTGGTGAGGAACGGCTCCCCCTCGAGATCCGCGAGCCCGACGTGACCGCGTCCGGCGAGCCGGTGACCGGACGGCACGCAGAGCATCACCTTCTCGTCGAGCAGCACGCGACTGTGGATGTCGGTGCCGGACAACGGTTGCGACGTGACGCACAGGTCGGCGTCACCGGAGAGCAGCTTCTCCGCCATCCCCTCCCCCGACGACTGGGACAGCCGCACGTCCACCAGCGGATGACCGGGGACGAAGGTACGCAGCGGTTCGGTGAGCACGAGCAGACTCTCGGCCGCGACGGTGACCGCCCCGCGGTCCAGTCCGGCGGCGTCGTCGAGTTCCTGCCGGGCGTCGTCGAGTTCGCCGAGTGCCCGATCGACGCGGCGGAGGAACGCGGTGCCGAACCGGTTGAGCCGGATCCGGCGGCCGTGGCGGTCGAACAGCGGCACCCCCAGGTCGTTTTCCAGTCTGGCCAGGGTCCGGCTGAGCGAGGGTTGCGCGACACGCAGCTTCTCGGCGGCGCGGCCGACGTGTTCGAGCCGGGCGACGGTCTGGAAGTATCGGAGCGCTAGAAGATCCACTGCTGATACCTCGCCTGTTATGAGCAGATGACCGATCTTGTCTTGGACAGCATAAGGCGACGGCTCTTACGTTCGACCACGTGAGTGAAACCCTGACCGGCCCGAACCGGAGGGCGAACGGCACGCTGGTGCTGAACCGGGTGCTGGTGACCGCCCACGCCGTCGCGATCATCGGCCAGCCCGTGTTCGCCGGTGGCTATCTCGGCGGCGACTACGACATGCTCTGGCTGCATCGCTGGGGCGCCGACGCGGTGTCCTACCTGGCGTACGCGCAGCTCCTGGCCGCGCTGGTCCTGTGGCTGGCGCGCGGACCACGCTGGCTGTTCTGGATCAGCCTGCTGCTCGCGGCGGGCGAGTCCGCGCAGTACCTCGCCGGAATGGCGGGCGCGCTCGATCTGCACGTCCCGCTCGGCGTCGCCCTGGTCACCGGAACGATGCTGACCACCATCGCCGTCTGGCGGCCGCAGCCCTCGCGGGCGGGCCGATGAGCCGCCGTCTCCCCCGCCGGACCTTCCTCGGGCTCGCCGGTGGGGCCGGCGTCCTCGTCGCCGCGGGGATCACCGCTCCCCGCCTGCTCGCGCAGGGCACGCCGGGAACGGGCGAGCTGCTGCGCAGCGCACTCCCGCTGCCGGAGCCGTTCCGGGTACCGCTGCCGATCCCGCCGGTCCTGCGTCCACAAAGGACCGCCGACGCCGACCACTACACGATCACCCAGCGGGCCGCGACGGCCGAGATCCTGCCCGGTGTCCGGACGCCGATCTGGGGCTACGACGGCATCTTCCCGGGTCCGACGATCGAATCACGGCGGGACCGGACGGTGGTGGCGCACCATCGCAACGAACTTCCCGTCCCGACCGTGGTCCACCTGCACGGCGGGCACACGCCCGCCGAGTCCGACGGCTATCCGACCGACCTCGTCCTGCCGCGCTCCGGCTGGCTCACCGGGCACACCGGACACGGCATGGCCGACTCGCGCGCCAAGATCACGACCGGCGAACGCGACTACGTCTTCCCACTGCGGCAACGCGCCGCGACCCTGTGGTACCACGACCACCGCATGGACTTCACCGGTCCGGCCGTGTACCGGGGCCTGGCCGGTTTCCATCTGGTCCGCGACGACGAGGAAGACTCGCTGGGGCTCCCGGCCGGGGACCGTGAACTGCCGCTGATGATCGCCGACCGCTCTTTCGACGAGCACGGCGCCTTCGCGTATCCCTCTCTCGACCGGTCCCTGCGGACCACGCCGGGTGTGGAAAGCGCTTATGTGGAGGGCGTTTTCGGTGACGTCATCCTGGTCAACGGCGCACCGTGGCCGACACACGAGGTGGCGGCCGTCAACTACCGCCTGCGTGTCCTCAACGGCTCCAACGCCCGGCGCTACGACCTGGCGCTGGATCCGCCACCACCCGGCGGAGGTGGCTTCGTCCAGATCGGTGGCGACCAGGGCCTCCTCGACGCGCCGCGCGAACACGACCACCTTCCCCTCGCGCCGGCGGAACGGTACGACCTCGTCGTCGACTTCGGCCGGTATCCGGTCGGCACCGAGGTCACCCTGGTGAACCGGCTCGGCACCGGCTCGACCGCCCGGGTCATGCGGTTCGTCGTCGCGCGCCGCGCACCGGACGACAGCCGGATCCCGGCGAAGCTCGGCGAGATTCCGCCGCTCACTCGCGAACAGGCCACGACCACGCGCGAGTTCTCGTTCCGTGCCGGCACCGTCCACGGTCGCGCGGGCTGGGTGATCGGCGGGGAACCGTTCTCGCCGGACCTGATGTCGGCGAGCCCCCGCCTCGGGGACGTGGAGATCTGGCGATTCGTGGCCGACATCCACCATCCCGTGCATCTGCACCTGGTGGGTTTCCGGATCCTCTCGCGGGGCGGGCGACCGCCAGGGCCGTTCGACGGCGGTGTCAAGGACACCGTGGACCTCGGCCCCGGCGAGTCGGTCGAGGTCATCGCCCGCTTCGACGGCTACCGCGGCCGCTACGTCTTCCATTGCCACAACGCCGAACACGAGGACATGGCGATGATGGCGAACTTCGAGGTGGTCTGAGCGATGCCGGGAAGGCTCAGCCCAGGCCGCGAGCGCGGTCGCCCTTCGGCTCTCTGGCACCTGAAACGCCACTCACGATCAACCGGACGGCAGCGAGATCGGCGGGCGGCGATCGGAGTGCGCGCAGGCGGCACACCGCCCTCCTCGCCGTGAGCGGTACGTCACTCGATAGCCGCTTGGACTTTTCATCCAAGGCTTATACAGTCAGTCTCGTGACCGCCGAGCATCCGTATCCGCCCGCCTTCCGCAGTGGCGACCTGGTCTCCGTGTCCGGACGGCTGGGCGTGACCGGGACCGGGGCACTGGTATCCGGCGGCTTCGACGCCGAATGCCCGCAGGCCTTCGCCAACCTCGACGCCGCGCTGCGTTCGGCGGGCGCGACGCGGGCCGACGTGGTGAGGGTCGTCGTGTACCTGACCGACATCGCCGACCGCGACGGCCTCAACCGTGTCTACGAAGAATTCTTCGCCGAACCCCGGCCCGCCCGGACCTGTGTCGGCGCCGCGTCCCTGCCCTATGGCGGCGCCGTCGAGGTCGAGGCTCTCGCCCGAGTACGCGATGTCTGAGCAGGACACGATCCTCGACGCGCTCGCCCCGGTCGCCGACGGCATCGCGGCGACGCTCGGCTCGTTCTGCGAGGTCGTGGTGCACGACTTCCGCCGTCCGGAGAAATCCGTGGTCGCGATCGCCGGCTCGGTCACCGACCGCCGGGTGGGCGGATCGATGAGCGAGATCGGCATGGGCCTGCTCGCCCGCGGCGACGACGCCGAAGACCAGCTGAACTACGTCACGCGGACGGCGTCCGGGAAGCTGGTGAAGTCTTCGACCATGCTGCTGCGCGACAGCGGCGGTTCGGTGTTCGGCGCGCTGTGCGTGAACCTCGACGTCACCGCGCTGGGCCGGCTCAAGACCCTGGTCGGTGAGCTCGCCGATGTCGGTGCCGCCACCGAAACACCGACCACCACCTTCGGCGACGACGTCGACGCGGTGGTGGACGCGATCGTCGACGAACACCAGCTCCGGCTGAACAAACCCTGGGCCGCGCTCAGCCGTGAAGAACGGCTCGACCTGTTCCGCGGTCTTCACGCGCGGGGCGTCTTCGCCATGCGGCGGGCCGTGCCCCGGGTCGCCGCCCGCATCGGGATCTCCCGCGCCTCCGCTTACAACTATCTCGCCGAAATCCGCGAGCAAGGAGCATCATGACCGCCCCTGTGACCATCGACGACATCCGTGACGCCGCCACCCGGCTGGCCGGTGTCGCGCACCGGACCCCGATCGTGCGGTCCCGGACCCTCGACGACCTCGTCGGCGCCGAGGTCTTCGTCAAGTGCGAGAACCTTCAGCGCGTCGGTGCCTTCAAGTTCCGTGGCGCGTACAACGCCGCCTCGCGGCTCTCGCCGGAGCAGCTGGCCAAGGGCATCGCGGCCTATTCCTCGGGCAACCACGCCCAGGCTGTCGCGCTCGCCGCGCGGGAACTCGGGAGCAGCGCGGTCATCCTGATCCCGGAGGACGCCCCGCAGTCCAAAAAGGACGCCACCGCGGGCTACGGCGCCGAGATCGTCACCTACGACCGGTACACCGGCGACCGCGTCGCGATCGGTGAAGCGCTGGCCGCCGAACGCGGCCTCGCGCTCATCCCGCCGTACGAACACCCGCACGTGATCGCCGGACAGGGCACGGCGGCGCTGGAACTGCTGGAGGACGCCGAATTTCTCGACACCCTCGTCGTCCCGGTCGGCGGTGGCGGCCTGATCGCGGGCAGCTCGACCGCCGCGAAGGCCGTGCGGCCCGGCATCCGGGTCGTCGGCGTCGAACCCGCCGCGGGCGACGACACCAAACGCTCGCTGGAGGCCGGAGAACGCGTGTCGATCCCGGTGCCGCGGACCATCGCCGACGGCCAGGCCGCCGAGATCCCCGGCGCATTGACCTTCTCGATCAACCGGAACCTCGTCGACGACATCGCGCTGGTCACCGACGACCAGATCCGCGAGGCCATGCGGTTCGCGTTCGAACGGCTGAAGCTCGTCATCGAGCCGAGCGGGGCCACCGGTCTCGCGGCGCTGCTCAGCGGGCGGATCCCCGGTCCCGGGCGGGTCGGCGTGATCATCAGCGGCGGGAACGTCAGCCCGGAACGCTTCGCCGAACTGATCGCGGCCGGGTAACCACCCGCAATTCGTCACCTGATTGCGGTAATATTCAAGGGCTCCGAAAGTTCGTGAAGGCCTCCTTCACGGCGAACGACAAGCTTCCACAGCCGCGCCATTCCGGCGAATTGGGTTCCGGTGCGCGTGGCGTGGAGGTGCCTGGGCGCCCACCGCAGGGACTGCGACACCCCTGGTTCAGCCGGTGCCGGCGAAGCTGTATTCCCGCGCCGGGTCGTTGCGCGCTTCCAGCGTCTCCTCGCGCAGAGCAGCCAGCGGCAGGAAGTCGCCGGTGCGGCGTTTCGCGTCCTTCCAGTGCGGCGCGGGACGGGTTTCGCTGATCTTCACGCACTCGTCGTATCCGGATTCCCGAACGGGATGGGGGTCGTCGCCCAGCGTCGGCGGCCGGCACGTCCGTCGGAACACCACACCCAGTCCGGCCTCGACGCGACTCACGCGTCGTCCATCGATTTCTCAAGCAGGCCACGTGGCCGAAAGCGGAGCGCGCGTGCACGGTCGCCGTTCTGGTCTCGGCGACCATGCACAACGGCTCGTCCATGATCACGCCGAGGGTCCTTCCTGCAACCCGTAGTCGCGCAGTGCGACTCGTCATTCATTAATGTTGAGCTTAGGTTCGGCCGTGGAGAAGACCCGAACGCGGCCCCAGTCGCCAGTGATTTCGTAATAGCCATCCTGGTAACGGAAGCTGTCGATGTTGCCGAGGTCTTCCTCGCCGGTGGCGTCGTGGAAGGTCTGGGTTGACCGCGTGACCCAGTCGGTCTTCGTTGCACCGGAGACGGTGAGCACGGCGTCCACGTAGCAGTGCTGCTCGCCGGACCGCGGCTCGTGGTAGCGCGGATGCGAGGGAGTGAGAACAAGGTCCAGCTCGAAGGCCAGGGAGACGGAAGTTTCGTCGATCGCGAGGACGTAGCTGTCTTCGAGGAAGACGTGCGCGAGATCGGCGAAGTCGGTGTAGTTCTTCATGCGCTCATTGGTCCCAGGTGATCGGTGTGTGGTTACCGGGGCTCTTCCTGCTCACCGGATTGCCGTGTGGGTCGGTGCGGACCCCGTCCTCGTTGCGCAGCTCGACGTGGGGGTTCTCGCTGCCCGGAGTCCGGCCACTGCCCTCCTTGATGGTCATTCGGACCACGCCGTTGTCATCGACATACTTCGCCGGTCCGGTCGGGGTTTGCTGCTTCTGCCACCCCTGCGCATCGGCATAGCGTGTCAGATCGGACGCCTTCGGCGGCGCACCGTTCGGGTCGAAGTATTCGGACAGCTTCGCCTTGACCGGAGGCGCCCCACCTGCGTCCGGTTTCTCCCCGGCGCGGGCATTCTTGAGGAATTTGGCCGCTGCCCCGCCAAGGAGCAGGCCACCGACGATCTGACCGCTTGCCCTGCCGGGGTGATCGGCCCAGTCGTTCCAGCCGATGAGTTGCTTGCCGAACTCCACCGGGTGCGTGACGTCGTGCCATGCCGCCGAGGCGATATCAGTGATCCCGTCATGATCGGGGTTACCTGGGTCCCCGATGGGGTAAACGAGATTCCATATCCCCTCTGCGGAACTTGAGAAGGCATTCCAGGCGCCTTCGCCGAAGTCGGCGACGAAACCGCCGACGTCGTCGAGCCAGTCCGAGGCCGTTGGCGCACCGCCGGCCTCGTCGGAGATGATCGCGGCAGCGCGATCTCCGGCTTCGGTGAGTTGCTGGCGCGCGCGGCCGAGGATGTCGCGCGCCGCTTGCCGGGTTGCTTCGCCAGGGTCGGAGAACGGTGCGACGGCGACGCGTGTCGGGTCGCCATTCGCCGCACGTTGCCGGTTCTGAGCGTCCGCGTTGGCGACGTTGCGGTCATGGTGAGCCTTCGCGCGGGCAGTCGCTGTCTGCCCCTGGTCCTACACGCGGACAGCGTCGCTGGCCTGCCCCTGTGCCCACCGCAGGGTCTGGGCATAGGCGGACAGCCCTTCGGCCACCGCCTCGAACGAATCGGACGCAGCGAGCCATTTAGGCGGCTCATAGCTGAATTTGTCATGGAACTTCGTTGCGGCTGGACCGGTCCATGAGCCGGTATCGATCCGGCGGAGGCTGTCACCGACTTGACCGGTTGCCTGGCGTCGGCCATGCAGTACGCGGGCGTTCTCTTCGATCGCTTCCGGATCGCCCGGCACCAGGGTACGCGGATCCGATGTCTCACCAAGCTCGGCCATCAGTCCTCGACCACCGCCTCGCCGGGGTCCAGGCGCAGTTTTCTGCCGCGGCCGCATCGGTGCCGCGGTAGGCCTTGGCGACGTGCTCCAGGAACTCGCCGACGACCTCGGCGTCCTCGGTCAGCGTGCCGAGTCCTTGACTCCATCGCGCGCAGTAGTCCGCGAGAGCGCTGTGCACGCCGGAGTGCCCATAGAGAGCGGCGTCGCCACACAGACCTCGCAGTGCGAAGGATTGCTGGTCATGGACGCTTTGGGCGATTCCCTTCGCAGCGCCCTCCAGCACCTCTATGTCAACATGGAACCCTGGTCCGTCCCAGCTCACCGCACGCGCTCTCGCCGTTCAAGGTGCGAGACGGCGTCCAAGCCGCCGGTTTTGCCGGAGTGGTGCTCATGTCGGCGGCGGACCGCTGCGAGAACCTTGGGTGGCACCATTCGATTCAGAATGGGCATCCGGTGGTCGTCGTCCGGGTCCAGCATCACCCCGATGCCGACCGGCAACTGTTCGAGAAGATCAGCACCGGTGGTCGCGTACAGGTCGCAGTCTCCGTAGTGCGCGGCGAGCCGTTGCGGTGTGGAGAACACGAACGTCCACGTCCCGCGTCCTTCGACCTCGACTACCTCGACACCTGGCCGAGCAGGCCGACGACCACACACCGTGGCCCGGGCGAAGACCAGCTCGAACTCCTCGGTGTTCGTCTCCCAGATCGGACCGCCTGGGCACACGCCGCCACGACAGCCTCGTGGCCTCCGATATCCCCCTCGACC
Source organism: Amycolatopsis sp. QT-25 (assembly GCF_029369745.1). Classification (NCBI taxonomy): domain Bacteria; kingdom Bacillati; phylum Actinomycetota; class Actinomycetes; order Pseudonocardiales; family Pseudonocardiaceae; genus Amycolatopsis; species Amycolatopsis sp. QT-25. The sequence goes on along the minus strand of NZ_CP120210.1, from coordinate 3,479,872 downwards.
ATGCACACAAGCGTACAGCGAACAGCAAGCAAACAGTCACCGATCGTGACCCCCTTGGGAGGCCTTCACGGACACGCGATCGGGTAGATATCGAAGACACCTCGGGCCGAACCCAAATCGCCGCTCACGACCCGGTCAAAGGCCGAGTCCACCTGCCAGTACCGGCCAGGAGTTGCGCAGCGCACGCTGCCAGTACGGCCAGCTGTGCGTGCCGTCGCCGTAGTAGTCGACGGTCACCGGGATCCCCTTGGCCTTCAACCGGTCCGTGAAGCTCACCGAGGAGGCCAGCGCCTGAGGTTCGAAGATGTCGGACCGCCCCGGCGGATCGAGCGGGCCGGTTTTCCCGTTCCCGCAGGAGATGTAGAGCGCCGTGCCGCGCAGGTCGCCGACGTGGTCGAACGGGTTGTTCGCCGTCCAGAGCGGCCGCATGCCCCAGCTGTCCCCCCAGAGTTCGAGGTAGTTGAAGATCCCCGCACGGGCGAGGATTCCTTGGATGAACAGCGGGGCTCCCTGGCTGAGCGTGTTCGGCACGCCGCTGTAGGACGCCGCCGCGGCGAACATCCCCTGGTGCTTGTACGAATACGCGAGCGCGCCGTATCCGCCGATCGACAGCCCGGCGATCACCCGGCGGGTGCCCGCCCGGTAGCCGCGTTCGACGATCTGCCGCACTTCCAGGGTGTGGAAGGTGTCCCAGTCCGGCGTGCTCTTGAGCCCGAAGTTCCACCACTTCGTGTACATCCCCGCGGGCCCGCCGGTCGGCATGACCACGAGGGCGTCCTTGTCCGCGGTGAACGCCTTGACGTCGGTGAACTGGTCCCAGGAGCGGTAGTCCACCGGTTCACAGCAGCCGTGCAGCAGGTACAGCGCCGGCCAGGTCCGCGTGGGTTGCGCGGCCCAGCCGGCGGGCACGAGCAGGCGGACCATCCCGGTGGTACCGAGCGAGGGGGAACTGATCTTGAGGTCGACGGTGCGCGCGTCCAGCCACGTCTCCTCGACGACCTTCGCGCCGTTGTCGGCGGTGACCGGTGTGGGTGCCGCGCTCGCCGGGACCGAGCTCCCGAGCAGGGCGGCCAAGCACAGCGCCAGCGCACCCCACCGCCACGTTCGCTTCATCGTTTCTCCTCGCTCACAAGGGGATGTTCCCGTGCTTCTTGGCCGGGAGGGTCTGCCGTTTGGTCCGCAGCGCGTGCAGCGCCCGCGCCACCTGCAGGCGGGTCTGCGACGGCGCGATGACCTGGTCGACGTAGCCGCGTTCCGCTGCCACGTAGGGATTCGAATGCCGTTCGCGGTACGCCTCGGTGAGCCGCCGCTGTTCGGCGGAGCGCTGTTCCGGCGGCAGCGCGGCCAGTTCGTGCCGGTGCAGCACCCGCACCGCGCCCTCGGCGCCCATCACCGCGATCTCCGCGGTGGGCCAGGCCAGGTTGACGTCCGCGCCGAGGTGCTTCGACCCCATGACCGCGTAGCCGCCGCCGTAGGCCTTGCGGATCACCACGGTCACCTTCGGCACGGTCGCTTCGGCGTAGGCATAGATCAGTTTGGCGCCACGGCGGATGATCCCGTGCCGTTCCTGCGCCTCGCCGGGCAGGTAGCCGGGGACGTCGGCGAGGGTGAGGATCGGGATGGTGAAGGCGTCACAGAACCGCACGAACCGTGCGGCCTTCTCCGAGGCGTCGATGTCGATCACGCCGGCCTGATGCCGCGGCTGGTTGGCCACGACACCGACGGTGCGGCCCCGCACCCGGCCGAACGCGCAGATCATGTTCGGCGCGAAGCCGCTGTGCACCTCCAGGAAGTCGCCGTCGTCGACGAGCCGGACGATCACCTCGGTCATGTCGTAGACCTGGTTCAGCGAATCGGGCACCAGCCGGTCGAGTTCGAGGTCGGCGGCGGTGAGTCCGGGATCGGTTTCGTCGGCGTACTGCGGGACGGCGTCGAGGTTGTTGGACGGCAGGTAGCCGAGCAACGTTCGCACCCAGTCGATCGCGTCCTCTTCGCCGGCCGCCCGGTGGTGGGCGTTGCCCGAGACCTCGCTGTTCACCGCGGCACCGCCGAGCTGCTGGGCGGTGACCCGCTCGCCGCTGACGGCGTGCACGACGTCCGGCCCGGTGACGAACATGTGCGCGGTCTCGTCGACCATCACGGTGAAGTCGGTGATCGCCGGCGAGTAGACCGCCCCACCGGCGCAGGGCCCCATGATCAGCGAGAGCTGCGGGATCACGCCGGAGGCCAGCGCGTTGCGCCTGCCGAGCTCGGCGTAGTAGGCCAGCGAGACGACGCCTTCCTGGATCCGGGCGCCGCCGGAGTCGTTGATCCCGACGACGGGGCAGCCCAGCGTCATCGCCAGGTCCATCACCTTGAGGACCTTCTCGCCGAACACTTCGCCCATGCTGCCGCCGAAGACCGTGAAGTCCTGGGAGAACACGCAGATCTGCCTGCCGTCGACGGTGCCGTGCCCGGTCACCACACCGTCGCCGTACGGCCGGTTGGCGTCCATCCCGAACTCGGCGCACCGGTGCCGGGCGAACTGGTCGAGTTCGACGAAGGAACCCGGGTCCAGCAACAGCTCGACACGCTCCCGCGCGGTCAGCTTGCCCTTGGCGTGCTGCCGGTCGACGGCCCGCTTCTCGGCGATCCGGACGGCTTCGTCCTGACGGGCGGCGAGATCGGCGATCCGGAACGCCGTCGTCGGCGCGAACGGGATATCGGTCATGGTCTCGCCGCCCTCGGCGCCGAGAGCCGGGCGGACAGCTCGGCGGCGACCACTTCGACGTGTGGCGGGTCGATCATCGACAGGTGATCACCCGGCACCCGCACCACTTCCAGATCCGGGCAGAACACGTCCCAGCCGAGGGCGTCGTCGGTCCGCAGGTATCGCGGATCGAGGGCGGTGGTCAGCGGATGCGGCTCCTGCGCACGCACCAGGAGCACCGGCCCCGCATAGGGTCCCGGCTGGTAGCGTTCCGCGACCCGGGCGTCCACATAGGATTCGTACTGGTGCCGCAGCACGCCCTGTCCCATCTCCGGGACCTGGGCGGCCAGCCTGCTGATCACGAGCCGGATCTGTTCGTCGTCACCGAGCCGGACGAGGTCCTCGCGCGGGATGTCCAGCGGGACACCGTAGGTCCGTTCGACGTGCTCGGCGAACCGGTCGAACCGGTCCAGCAGGATCTCGTCCGCCGGCCTCCCCGGCGCGGGCAAGGGAAGGATGCTGTCGATCAGGAACACGAGATCGACCCGCTCCCCCACCGCGGTCAGCCTGCGGGCGGTCTCGTAGGCGAGGCAGCCGCCGAACGACCACCCGCCCAGCCGATACGGGCCCTGCGGCTGGATCTCCCGGATCAGCTCGAGATAGCACTCGGCCTTGTCTTCGACGGTGTCCTCTTCGTCGATCCGTTCGAGCCCGTAGACGGGCCTGCCCTCCGGCAACAGGCGGACGAGCCCCTCGTAGACGCTCGTCGGACCGCCCGCCGGATGGAACAGGAACACCGGATCCACGCCGCCTTCGCGCAGCGGCCGGACGGGACAGTCCCCGCGGCCCTCGATCCGGTCACGCAGCAGATCGGCCATCGCGGCGATCGTCGGCGTGGCGAAGAGCCGGTCGGCGTCGGGGATCGCGCCGAGCTGCCCGGCGAACACCGCACGCAGCCGGCTCGCCGCCTCGTGGTCGCCGCCCGCGGCGAAGAAGTCGTCGTGGACGCCGGGTTCCGCACCGTCGAGTTCCGTCTGCCAGTGCCGGGCGATCCAGCGTTCGGCCGGATCGCGCGGTCCGACGGTCACGTCCGGCCGGGCGGGCCGCGAGACTCCCTCGCCGAACCCGGCCTGTTCCGCGAGGTGGTCGGCGAGCTCGCCGAGGCTGGCACCGCGCAACAGCAACGGAATGGGCAGCGGCAGGCCGAAATCGCGGTCGACGACACCCCTGGCGCGCATGGCGGTGAGGGAGTCCAGGCCGAGCCGGGTGAGCGGGACGTGCCGGTCGATCTCGTCCGCGGCGAGGCCGAGCATCCCGGCGACGAGGCCGGCGAGATAGTCGGCCAGCATCTCGCGGGCCGCTTCCGGCAGGACCGCCCGCAGCGCGTCCAATCCGTCCCAGGTGGACGGAGCGGTATCCGATTCTTCCTTCGGCACCAGGATCTCGAAGAACGGCCTTGCGGCCAGACGCGGGAACAGCGCCAGCACGGTCCCGGCGTCGACGCGGGCGATGCCGGTCGATCCGCGGTCACGGCTCAGCACGGCGTCCATCGCCGCCAGCGCCTCGTCCGTGCCGAGCGGTTCGAGTACCGGGTTCCGGGTCCCGACCGCCGCTCCCGCCTCGCCCCAGGCTCCCCAGCCGATGGTCGCCGCCGGTGATCCGCCGGCCCGGCGCCACTCGACGAGGGCGTCCACCCAGGCGTTCGCGGTCGCGTAGGCGGCCTGCCCCGGCGAGCCGAACAACGCGGCCGCCGAGGAGTACGTCAGCCACCAGTCGAGTTCGTGTCCGGTCGTGGCCTCGTGCAATCGCCACGCTCCCAGCGCCTTCCCGCGCCAGACGGCCTCGACGGCATCCTCGTCGACGGCGATGGCGGCACCGTCGGCCAGCACACCGGCCGCGTGCAGTACGCCACGCAACGGCATACCGCCTTCGGTGGCGGCGGCGACCAGCGCTTCGGCCGTCCCCGGCTCGGCGATGTCACCCGTCACCACGCGGACGTCCACGCCCACTTCACGCAGGTCCGCCAAGACGGCGGGGCTCGCGCCACGGCGCCCGGAAAGGACCAGCCTGGTCGCGCCGCGCCCGGCCAGCCACTCCGCCGCGACGAGTCCGAGGCCGCCGAGACCACCGGTGATCACGTAGGCGCCGTCGCGCACCACGGTTTCGCGGCCGGCTTCCCCGAGTTCCGGACGGGCCAGCAGCCGCGTGTACCGGACGCCCTCCCGCCAGGCGATCTCGTCGTCCGGCGCGTCCGCGCGGAGCTCCGCCGCCAGCCCGGCGACCCACGACCGCGCCGGGTCCGGCCCGGCGTCGAAGTCGACCTGGCTCGCTCGCAGCTCGGGGTGTTCGAAAGCGAGCACACGGACCAGCCCTCGCAGCCACCCCTGCCCCGGATCACCGCGTTCGCCGGGCTCGACGGCCGAGGCACCGGCGCTGATCAGCCACAACCGTGGTGCGGACGCCGCGTCGGCCAGCTCGGCGACGACGCCGGAGAGCATGGCGACACCCCGCGCGGCTCGCATCGGGTCGGACACGGCCGCGGTGGGGACCCACGCGAGGACTCCGGTCACGTCGCGGGAACGCAGAATCTCCGCGAGCGCGGCCCGATCCCCGAGCGGAACCGTCACCAGTTCGTCCCCGGCGAGTCGTTCGCGCAACGCCGGCCCCCACGGCGAACCGTCCTCCAGGACCACCCAGCTGCGCGGCCCCGGTTTCGCCGCCGGGGGCCCGGCCTGCCGCCAGACCGTCTCGAACAGCAGGTCCGCCATCGGCACCGGCAGTGCCGAACGCTGGAACCGGCGGCAGTAGACGTCGCGGAACTCGACCAGGACGACGTCGTCGGCGTCGACCAGCTGGACGCCGCCGACCAGGCCGTCACCGGCCGGATCGAGCGAGTCCAGCACGGCGTCGACCCGGACACCGCGCCGGGGATCACCGGCGAGGACGATCTCGCCCAAGGTCAGCGGCAGGAAGACGCCGTCGGCCTCGCGCAGCGCGTCCCCGGCGGCCGCGGCCAGCGCGTGCAGGCAGGCGTCGGCGATCACCGGGTGCAGGACGTACGCGGGATGGTCGGTGGGCAGCGTGATTCTCGCCGAAGCGCGGCCCTGCGCCGCCAGAACCTCCCGGAGCCCGCGGAAAGCGGGGCCGTAGCTCTGTCCGGCCGCGGCCAGCACCGGGTAGAGGTCGACCGGCCGGGCGTCGTCACCGACCGCGCCGAACGGCACGACCGCGGTGTTCCCGTCGCCGACGCGGGCGGCGGCGTGCCGGACCCAGCCCCCGTCCGCGGACCGCGCGTAGATGTCCACTTCGGACAGTCCGGATCCCGTGCGCAGACTGGTCGTCACCTCGGTGTGCGCGGCGAGCGGGAGCACGCGGTGCAGTTCGAGACCGCTGATGCGTAGTCGCCCGCCCGGCCGCAGCGTGGTCTTCGCCGCCGCGAGCGCCAGTTCCAGGAAACCGGCGGCGGGGAACAGCGGGACACCCATCGCCGCGTGGTCGGCCAGCCACGGCTGTGCCGTCGTCCCGACGTCCGCGCGCCACAGGTGCCCGTCGCCGGTCGGCTGTTCGATGTGCACGCCCAGCAACGGGTGCTCGCCATCGGATCGGGGCCGGGGGGCGGGGCGCCGCGGCCAGAACCGTTCATGCCGCCAGCGCGGTCCGGGCAGCTCGACCGGGAGCGGGCGGGGGCCACCGCGGTCGAGCACCCCGGGCAGCCCGAGGGTGTGGAGCCGGGCGAGCGTGGTCAGGAACGCCGTCCGTTCGTCGATCCTGCGGCTCGCCGACGGCAGCGCGAGCGCGCCGGTGCTCTGTTCGATCGCGGCCAGCGCCATCGGATGCGGCGAGATCTCGACGAACACGCCGTACCCGTCCGCGGTCGCCGCTGCCAGCGCCTGGCTGAACCGCACCGGACGGCGCAGATTCGCCGCCCAGTATTCGACGTCGAACACCGGTGACCACTGTGGATTCTCGAGAACGCTGCTGTAACAGGGAATCACCGCCGGTCGCGGGGAGAGCCCGTCGAGCTCGGCGCGGAACCGGCCGAGGACGGCGTCGACGGCCTCCGAATGGCCGGCACCTCCGACCGGCAGCCGCTTCGCCAGCCTGCCGAGACTCTCCACGTGCGACACCAGCGCCTCGACCTGCCCGGCGCCGCCACTGACGGTGCACTGGACCGGCGAGGCGTACACCGCCACGGTGACGCCGGGGAACTCCGCTTCCAGCTCGGCGAGCTCGGCCGGGGACAGTTCGACCACCGCCATCGCACCGTCGCCGGACGCGTCGACCTCGGCGAGCAACCGGGCGCGCGTGGTCATCACCCGCAGGCCCTCGGCGACGTCCAGTGCCCCCGCGACGACGGCGGCCGCGACCTCGCCCATCGAATGGCCGACGACCGCGGCCGGGACGACGCCATGCGCACGCCAGAGCCCGGCGAGGGCGAGGTGCATACCGAACAACGCGAGCTGCGTCGCGGCGAGGTCCGGCAGGTCCCGCTCCCCGGAGAGGACCGCGCGCAGGGAGAATCCCGCTTCGGCGAGGAACACCGGATCGAGCGCCTCCACCTCGGCGCGGAACGCGGATTCGGTGCGCAGCAGAAGACGGCCCATCCCGGGCCACTGGGAACCGTAACCGGAGAAGACGAACACGACGTCGGACGCGGGACCGGCCTCGCCGACGACGACGTCCCCGCCGTCGCGGCCGGCGGCCAGTTCCCGCAGTGCGGCGGCCGCCCGGCCGCGTTCCCCGGCCACCACCGCGCCGCGGACCGGCAGATGGTCCCGGCCCCTGGCCAGCGTCGCGGCGACCGCGTCCAGCGACACCGCGCGATGGGCGGGGTCTTCGAGCCAATCGGCCAGATCGGCGGCACGCGCCCGGAGCACTTCGGGCGACCGGGCCGACAGCGCCACCACCCGAGGGTCTTCGGTGTGCGTCCCGCGAGCGGGGAACGACGCGGCGGGCCACTCTTCGAGGACGACGTGGGCGTTGGTGCCCCCGAAGCCGAACGCGGAGACCCCGGCCCGCACGACTTCGGCGTACCGCGGCCAGTCCGTTCCGGCACCGACCACCCGGAGGCCGAGACCGGCGAAATCGACATGCGGGCTGGGCGCGTGATGATGCGGGGTCGGCGGCAGCCGCCGGTGGACCATCGCGAGGACCACCTTGATCAGCCCCGCCATCCCCGCCGCGCCCTCGAGATGGCCCAGATTCCCCTTCACCGAGCCGATCAGGAGCGGCCGTCCGGGTTCGCGGCCCGCTCCGAGCACCTCGCCGAGCGCGACGGCCTCGATCGGGTCCCCCACCGCGGTCCCGGTCCCGTGCGCCTCCACGTAGTCCACGGAGGACGGTTCGACGCCGGCCGCCGCGTACGCGTCACGCAACAGGTCGGCCTGCGCGCCGGGGCTGGGCGCGACGAGACCGTTGGACCGGCCGTCGGAATTGACCGCACTGCCGCGGATCACGGCGAGGACCCGGTCGCCCGCGCGGCGGGCGGCCTTCAGCGGCCTGAGCACGACCACGCCGCAGCCCTCACCGCGGGCGATGCCGTCCGCGTCGGCGTCGAACGGCTTGCAGTGTCCATCCGGGGCCAGCACCCCGGCACGCTCGAAGGACGCGGTGACGGCGGGCGAGAGCAGCACATTCACCCCGGCGGCGAGCGCGGTCCCACACTCGCCGCGGCGCAGGCTCTGCACCGCCTGATGCACCGCCACCAGCGAGGACGAGCAGGCGGTGTCGAGGGTGAGACTGGGCCCGCGCAGGTCGAACAGGTACGAAAGCCGGTTGGCGGCGATGCTCGTCGCGGCCCCGGTGGCGGACCAGACGTCGACGGTCGCGGGGTCGGCCATCGTCAGGTGGCCGTACTCGCCCGCCGACAACCCGACGAACACCCCGGTCCGGGTGCCCCGCAAGGTGGACGGCGGGATCCCGGCGTGTTCCAGCGCCGCCCAGGCGACTTCGAGCAGCATCCGCTGCTGGGGATCCATGGTTTCGGCCTCACCCGGGGTGATGCCGAAGAACGCGGCGTCGAAACCGGCGATGTCGTCGAGAAAACCGCCACGCGCGGCGGTGTCCCGGCGATCTTCCGGGACCTCGCGGATGCCGTCACGGCCGTCGTCCAGGAGCCGCCAGTATCGCTCCGGGGAGTCCGCCCCGCCCGGCAGGCGGCAGCCGACACCGACGATCGCGATCGGCTCCTCCTCGCGGACTTCACCGCTCTCGATCGGGGAGCTTTCCACTGTGGACAGACGGGCGGCGAGAGCGGCGATCGTCGGGTACTGCCACACCAGGGTCGGCGGCAGCGGACGGCCGAGGTGGCGGCCCAGCTCCCCCGCCAGTTCCATCGACTCCCGGGAGGAAAGGCCGCTCTCGTGCAACGGGCGGTCCGGGTCGACCTGGCCGGCGGGCAGCCCGGTCCGTTCCGCGACCCGCGCGACGAGCCAGGCGCGGATCTCCGCGGTCACCCGAGCCGCCGCGCGGTCAGCGAACCGTCCAGAAAGGACTTCCGGCAGAGGGCTCGGCTGATCTTGCCGCTGGAGGTGCGCGGGACTTCACCGGGGGCCAGGAAGACGACGTCGTGGGGTCGCAGACCATGCGCGGCCGAGACCGCCCTCCGGATCTCCGCGGTCACCACGGCGATGTCGACGTCCGCGCCCTTGACTCGTTCCACCACCACGACCGCTGCTTCACCGTCTTCGTGCTCGATCGCGAACGCCGCGGCGGAATGCGGCCGGACCGCGGGATGCGTCTCCACGGTCTGTTCGATGTCCTGCGGATAGTGGTTACGGCCGTCGACGATGACGAGGTCTTTGAGCCTTCCTGTCATGAACAGTTCGCCGTCGTAACGCACACCGAGGTCCCCGGTCGCGAGCCAGCCCGCACCGGACTCCGGATCGATCGGCGGCAGGCCGAAGACATCGTCGGACGCGGCGGGCCTTCCCCAGTAGCCCACGCCGACGTTCGGGCCGTTGACCTGGATCTCCCCCACCCGTCCCGGCTCGACGAGCGCCCCGGTGACCGGGTCGGCGATGCGGACTCGTTGTCCCACCGGACACCCGCAGGAGACGAGCGTGGTGGACACCGCGCCGGGGAGGGCGGGCGCCGCCAGCCCGGCGGCGAGCCGCTCGCGGTCGAAAGCGACCTGTCGCGGGGCCTTGCCCGCTTCGGTGACGGAGACGAACACGGTGGCTTCGGCCAGCCCGTAGGAGGAACGATGCACCTCGGGCCGCAGCCCGCACTCCGCGAAAGCGCCGTGGAACTTCGCGATGGTCGCGGGCAGGACCGGCTCGCTGCCGTTGATCAACGAGACGACCCGGCTCAGTTCGAGGTAGCTCTTTTCGTCCTCGGTCACCCGGGAAGCGCTGTAGGCGTAGGCGAAATTGGGCGCCGCGCTGATCGCGCCGGGGCTGGCGGAGAGGGCGCGCAACCAGCGTGACGGCCGTTCGAGGAAAGCGAGCGGATCCATCAGGACCGACGCCACGCCCGCCGCCATCGGCGCGCCGATCCCGAGGATCAGGCCCATGTCGTGGAAGAGCGGCAGCCAGCTGACGGTGGAGGTCGTCCCGGTTTCGATCGAGTAGGCGTCGCAGGCCTGGCGGGCGTTGGTGAGCGCGTTGCGATGGGTCAGCATCACCCCTGCCGGCGTCCGCGTGGAACCGGACGTGTACTGCAGGTACGCCAGTCCGTCTGGTTCCGGTCGCGGCCAGGAACGATCACCGGCCGCGACCGGAGTCGGGGTGTCGACGGCGAGCACGGCGGGGCGCTCGATGTCCGTCGAGGCGAGGAAAGCGGCGGCGGTGTCGAGCCCGTCGGCGGTCGTGAGCACGACCCGCGGCGCGCAGTCGGCCAGCACGGCGGCCAGCCTTCCCGCGTGCCCCGGCAGGTCCGGGGCGAACAGCGGGACCGCCACCAGCCCGGCACGGATCGCGCCGAGGAAGGCGACGACGTAGTCGACGGACTGCCGAGCCAGGATCGCCGCCCTGTCGCCGGGGGCGGTGAAGGAGGTCAGCCGGGTGGCGAGGACGTCGACCCGGTCGTCGAGTTCGCGCCAGGACAGGGTGACCGCCCGGCCGTCCGCTCCGGTGCGATGGTCGAGATAGGTCACGGCGACCTCGTCGCCGAGCCGCCACGCCCAGTACCTCAGCAGTGTCGCGAACGATTCCCCGCCGCGCGCGTCGTCCGGCTCGTAGGCGGCGACGACCGAATCCGAAATGGTTTCCATGGCCCCTCGGTTGACGACGTGAGCAGGAGCGGGTGAATTCGGAACGGCACCGTTGCCGAAAGCGGATTCCATTCCGGAGACCGTTCTTTGTCTGTCCGGAACTGTATGGATACCGCAGGAAGAGTGTCAATGAAAGGACGGTGAAACGCCGACGGTGATGCCGACGTGCTCACCGGGAAGTGAGAAAGGGGGCACCCCGCTTGTCACTTCGGGACGAACTTCGGCGCGGCCGGGGGTTCAGCAACCGGAGCGCGAGGAGCGCGCCGGCGAGTTGCAGTCCCGCCGCCGTGAGCAGACCAGCCGTGTAGCCACTCGCCAGCGCGGACGCGGCGCCCTCGTCGAGCCGGGCCGTGCGGACCATCGCCAGCACGGCGCCGATCAGCGCGACGCCCAGCGCGCTCGACAGTTCACGGGACGCGGTGAGCAGTCCGGAGGCGGTGCCCGCGTGCCGCTCCGCCACGATCTCCAGCGCGTACGAGGTCAACGGTGTGGTCAGCGCCGACCCGGCACCGATCAGCACCAATCCGGGCAGCCGCGGAAGCACTTGCGGCACGTGGTCGACCGCGGCGATCGCCAGCAGTCCCGCGGCCACCGTCGCCAGCCCCACCGCGACAGTCCGATGTGGACCGAACCGGGGCACGGCCCACGGCACCAGCGGCGTCGCGGCGACGACCGCCACCGCCACCACGACCAGCGGCAACCCGGCGTGCAGCGGTCCGAGTCCGAGGAATTCCTGGTGCAGCAACGGCGTGAAGAAGAAGACGCCGGAAACGCCCAGTCCCCACAGCAACTGCACGGTCAGCGCGCCGGCGAAGACCCGCTGACCGGTCAGCCCCGCCGGTACCAGCCGTTCGCGCCCGCGTCTTTCCCTGACCACGAACCAGATCGCGCACCCCGTTCCCGCGGCGCCGAACACCGCGGGCAGCAGCGCTCGCCCGTCACCCAACTCCACCACGGCGGCGGTGATCAGGACCATCCCCGCGGTCACCACCAGCATGGACAGCACGGCAGGCCGCCCGGCCGCCGGATCGCGGCCCACGAGGGCGACCGTCCGCGAGAGCAGCAGCATCGCCGCCACGAACGGGAGGTTGACGAAGAAGATCCAGCCCCAGCCCCAGTATTCGCTCAGCACACCGCCGAATGTCGGACCGAGCGCGAGCGCGGCCGCGAGAGAGGCGGTCCACACCGTCGCCCCGACCGCCCGCCCTCGCGCGTCGAGATTGGTCCGCAGGAGGCTGAGCAGGGCCGGGACCAGGAACGCCGCGGCGGCACCCTGCAGAACCCGCGCGGAGAGGACGAGCCACGCCGTCGTGGCCAGTCCACCGGCCACCGCGCCGACCCCGAACGCGAGCAGCCCGGCCCGCAGCGTCGCGGCCTGACCCCAGCGGTCCACCACCGTGCCCGCCACCGGCAGCAGCCCGGCGAACGGGAGCATGTACCCGATGCTCACCCATTGCAGCGTGGGCAGATCGAGGCCGAGATCGCGGGCGATCGACGGCGCGCCCGCCGCGACGATCGTGTTGTCGAGGGTGGTGACGAACGCCCCTAACGCGATCATGAGGAGCGTCGGGCCCATTTTCCCTCCTCCCGGGGAGATCTCACCGGTCCGTGAAGGCGAGTCCCCCAGGGACGACCGTGACGCCAACCCCGCCCGACCGGCCGTCTCGCGTGACCGAGTGGACGACACGCGTGATCCGGCGGACGACACGCGAAATCGCAGTCGCGTACCGACCACCCTTACCACCCACGGAAAGCGACCCCGTTCGCACGTGACAATTTCCGCCCTCGGCCTTTGTGCCCGTGCCACGGAAACGCGATTACAGCAGCCGAAGAGGCTTCCGCGAGCTGTGTCGTGCTCGCGGAAGCCTCTGTTCGACGCTTTCGAGGACTACGTGTTGGCGGGCATCCCCGTTTCGTCGGCCGCCAGGGTCGCGGTGCCTTCGAGCAGCTCACGGACGATCTCGTTCGCCTTGCGCACCTCGGCGGTGATCATCTTGATCTTGATCTTCCCGTCGTGCCCGAGGTGACCGCCGATCTCGGCCGTCTTGTCCTCACCCGGCAGGGGCAGCCCCTGGCAGCCGGTGAACTTCTTCTTCGGCGTGAGCCCGGTCTGGAAGTAGGCGACGATCGGGTCGTCGACGCAGTCTGTGTCGTACGGGAAGATCCCGTGGCTGCCTTCGTTGTCGACACTGATCATCTTGGCGCCCGGCAGGCCGTTCGCGGTGGCGAGCGCGCCTTCGTACGGCGTGGCCGCGTCGAGTTCGGCCTGCGCGATCAGCAGATCGGGGAACGTCGTGGCGTCCGGCGCGGGCTTGGCGTTGGTGGTGGGCCAGAACGCGCACAGCGGCGCGCCCGAGAGGGCCATGAGCGGCGCGATGAACGGCGCGTTCACGGTCAGGTCGGCCTGCCAGCGGTTCCAGTAGTGCAGGTTCTGGTTCCACTGGCCGTCCTGGCAACGGATCGCCTCGAACGCCGCGTCCCAGGTCTCGACCTCGGCGCCGCCCTGGTAGGAAGCCTTGCGCTCGACCGAGTCCTTCTTCGCGATGGCCTCCAGCGCGTTGCCCTTCGCCTTGGTCAAGAACGCCTTGTTCGCGTCGGTCAGACCCGGGGTGGTCAGCGCCTTGGCGACAACCTGCTCGAGCTTCTCCGCGTCGGTCCCGGTGGGCGCCGGCCCCTTCACCAGCGCGGCCACCATGGACGCCGCCGACGGGTACTGGGAGGTGTCGTACATCGCCGGGATGATGAACCACGCGGCGTTGAGCAGGCCGGCGAATTCCCTGGTGCCGCCCGCCTTCTCCCAGTCGCGGCGGATCTCGAGCGGGTCGGTGCCCGTCTTGTACTTGGCGTCGTTCCGCGCCATGTACGGCAGCAGCGCCTCCTGGAACTGGCGGTCCCGGCTGCGCGGCTGGAGGTCCCAGGTCTTCTCCAGCGTCGAGCGGCTCGCGTCGGTCGAGGAGTCGAGCAGGAACCGGTGCGCCTTGGACGGGAACGTGGTGGCGTACCAGGTGCCCAGCCACGTGCCGTACGAGTAGCCGATGTAGCTGGTCTTCTTCTCCCCGAGCAGCACCCGGATGAAGTCCATGTCGTACGCGGTCTGCTCGGTGGTGATGAACTTCGTCAGCGGGTTCTTCAGGCAGCTTTCGACCTTCGCCCGGCTGATCACGTTCTGATCCGTGCTGTCCGGGACGGTGTAGCTACAGCTCAACGGGGTGCTCAGGCCGACGCCGCGGGGATCGAAACCGACGAAGTCGTACTGCGAGGCCAGCACGGGGCTGCGCAACGCCATCGCGGCGCCCCACGGCAGGCCCTTGCCACCGGGGCCGCCGGGGTTGACCAGCGCGATGCCCTGTCTGCCGGTGCCGGGGTAGGCGGTCGCGGTCTTGGAGACGCGGACGCCGATGGTGTTGCCGTCCTGCGGGTCGTGCCAGTCACGCGGCACCTGGATGGTGGCGCACGCGAGGCCCTTGACCTTCTTGAGCGCGGCTTCCGTCGCCGGCGCGACGGAGGGGAACGAGCACTCACCCCAGGCCACGGCCTGCTTGCTCAGCGCGCCGGCGAGCGCCGCGGTGTCCGGGTCGGCCTTGGCCGCGGGAGCCGCACCCGCGGCGGGAACCGGCACCAGGCCCGAGGCCAGGAGCGCACCGGCGGCCACGGCCACGGCGGCTCTCCGCGGCTCTTTCGTACTACCGATCACCATGATCCTTTCGACAAAGCCCCCGACGTCCGTACTCGAAGCGAAGACGGGCGATCAGGTTTCCCACACGGCCGGAGGATGGCGGATACCCGACATGGCGGGATCTCGACATCACGCGGTCAGCCAGGACCAAATTAAGCCTGCCGGCACGCGTGTCGTCCATTCAGACACGCGTGTCGTCCGCAGGATCACCCGTACCGTCCGATCGATCACGCGAAAACGCCGGCTCGGTCCAGGTGTCAGCTACTCCTCACGACTCACTTCCGGATGCAGGCCCGGGCCGTGATCGGGCTCCGGCGACGGCGCGATCGGGGTCGGGCTGAGCGACGTCTCGTCCTCACCCTCCTCCAGCAGGGTCGCCGCGGCGCCGACCACCTTCAGATCCGGCTCGCCGACGGCCTCCTCGTCCTTGTCCGCGTAGGCCACCCGGGCGAGGACGCTGCGCATCGCCTCGACACGCGCTCGTTTCTTGTCGTTGCTCTTGACCACCGTCCACGGTGCGACCTCCGTGTCGGTGGAGCGGAACATCGCGACCTTCGCTTCGGTGTAGCCGTCCCAGCGGTCGAGCGACTTGATGTCGTTGGGACTCAGTTTCCACTGCCGGACCGGGTCGACCTGCCGGATGAGGAACCGGGTGCGCTGCTCGGATTTCGACACCGAGAACCAGAATTTGACGAGAATGATCCCGTCGTCGACGAGCATCTGCTCGAACGTCGGCGCCTGCCGCATGAAGCGTTCGTACTGTTCGTCCGTGCAGTAGCCCATCACCCGTTCGACGCCGGCGCGGTTGTACCAGGATCGGTCGAACAGCACGATCTCACCCTCGGTGGGCAGGTGGTTGACGTAGCGCTGGAAGTACCATTCCCCCTGCTCGCGCTCGGTGGGCTTGCTCAGCGCCACCACTCTCGCGCCGCGCGGGTTGAGGTGTTCGGTGAACCGTTTGATGGTGCCACCCTTGCCCGCCGCGTCGCGTCCTTCGAACAGGATCGCCATGCGCCCGCCGGTGTCCTTGATCCAGTACTGCAGTTTCAGCAGCTCGATCTGCAGCGACCGCTTCACGACCTCGTATTCCTCGCGCGACATTCGCGTCGTGTACGGGTAGTTCTCCCGCCAGGTGTCGATCGGCGATCCGTCGGGGCGGAGCAGGACCGGATCGTCGGCATCTTCGTAGTCGACGACGAGCCGCTGGTCTCTCAGTTCCGGGAAGTGCGAGTGGTCGAGCACGCGCCGCTGATACCCACGCCGGCCGTTGCGTAAACGGAGCGCGTCGGCCACCGCACCGTGTCACCCTTCCCGCAAGTGGTCGCGCAGGGCCCGCGCCACGCGGGCCATCAGCACTTCGGCCTCCGGCTGGATCGCCGCCGGCACCCGGGACGCGGTCAGTGCGGCGATCGCGTACATCCCGCCGGCGGCGTGTTCGACCACGCCGACCTCGTGCCGCAGGTTCAGCACCGTGCCCGTCTTCGACGACCATCTCGTGGCGTCGGAGACGAAATCGGGGCTCAGCCGCTGTCGCAGCAGGTTGAGCCCCATGAGTTCGCGCACCCGTGCCGCCACCTCGGCGTCCACTTCGGACGGTTTCCACAACGCTTCGAGCAGGTGCACGAACGCGCGGGCCGAACCGGAACTCGCGCGCGTGACGTCGAGCTGCGGAACGGGATGACCCTGCCCGGCGGTGCCCGCGTTGATCGCGAGCGCGTGCGCGAGGTGCACGTCCGTGGGGTCGAACCGTTCGGCGGGGGTGTCGCTGAAGTCCGCGGCCGGATGCCGCGCGGTGATCCCGGAAACGCCCCATTCGCGCGTCATCCTGGTGACCTCGGCGGGCGGTGTCAGCGCGAAGAGGGTGTCCGCCGCGGTCTCGTCGCTGATGGCCATGGCCAGATAGAGCAGGTCGTCGATCGCCACCGTGGCCGGATGCCGGAACCGGGCCAGGCCGGTCGGCCCCGGTGCGGTGGCCCGTCCCGGCTGGACGTCGATCCGCGCCGCACCGTCCAGTTCGCCCCGGCGGATCCGCTCCAGGGTCGCCGCGGCGAGCGGGATCTTCACCAGCGACGCGCTCGGGAACTCCAGGTCGGGATCGATGCCGATCTCGTGTCCGGTCCGGAGATCGCGCACCAGGAACGAACCTCGCAGGCCGCCGTCGTCCAGTTCGGTGCGCAGCGTTTCGGTGTTCACGTCGTCTCCTCCGCGCCGAGACATCGGGCGATGTCCGACCACAAGCGTGCCCGGATCCGCTGCGCGTCCTCGCCGAGCCCCGCCGTGATCTCGAATCCGCGCGCGAGCCGGATCTCCCCGAGCGGCTGCCAGGCCAAGCCGAGTCGGCGGCCTGCGCGGGCGAGCACAGCAGCAGATCGTCCGAACCGAACGCGGCCGCCGCGGCCGCGGTGAGCGAATCGGCGACGGACACCTGCGCGGGCCGCAGCCCCACCGAGTCGCGGATCCGGAACAGGCGGTCGCGGATGGGCGGCACGTCGTCCTCGGGCTGGAGCCACACCCGGCGAGGCGCGCGGCCGGACCGGCCGACCCGCAGTGTTTCCAGATACAGGGCCCCCGCCCGCGGCCTGCCTCTGCCCGCCAGGCCGAGCGGCACCTTCCACACGCCCTCTTCGGCGGGGACGACCGTGAGCGCCGCGCGCACCTCCTGGGTACGCACGAGTTCCGCCCGTTCCCTCGGCGGGGCCTGCCGGAACTCCAGGAAGACGTCGAGCGCTCGCGCCGCGGCGTCGAGTTCGGCGAGTTCGCGGACGGTGCAGGTCTCCGGCATCGCCAGCCGCAGCGGCCGCAGTTTGGCGCGCCGCGCGTCGTGCTCCATGGCGTCGGCCAGGGTCACCAGCCGTTTCGCCGAGGGCAGCATGTCCCGGCCGAACGGGGTGAGCCGGGCGCGCCGGGTGGAGCGGTCGAACAGCCGCTCGCCGAAATGCCGTTCCAGCGCGGCGATCCGGCGGCTCGCCACCGGCTGGGGGATGCGGGCGATCGCGGCTCCGGCGGTGAAGGTCCCGGCCTCACTCACGCTCACGAACGCCCGGCAACTGCCGATCAGGTCCACGACCACATACTATGCGAATCAAGCATGAAAAAGACCATTCGTGTCTTGGACAGTATGACCGGGGCTGGACAGACTGCGGGCATCGAACGATCTTGAAAGGAATCACCGTGTCCGTCACTTCTCGCCGCTGGGCCGCGCTACTGGCGCTTTCGGTCGTGTCCCTCGCCGCGTGTTCCGCTCCCGCGCAGCCGCCCGCCGCCACTCCGGCTCCGTCGGCCCCTGCGGTCAGTCCGGTCAGTCCGGTCAGTCCGGCCGACCGAGCCGAGTTCGAGCAGCTCGAACGTGGCTTCGGGGCCCGACTCGGGGTGTACGCGGTGGACACCGCGAACGGCCGCGAGGTCGCCTTCCGCGCCGACGAACGGTTCGCCTATGCCTCGACGCACAAGGTGTTCAGCGCAGGCGGCGTCCTTCAGCGGACGTCGATCGCCGATCTCGATCGCACGGTGACCTACGACCCCGAGGATCTGGTCGTCAATTCGCCGGTCACGGAAAAACACGTGGCGACGGGCATGCCGCTGCGCGCCGTCATGGACGCGACCCTCCGGTACAGCGACAACACCGGCGGCAATCTGCTCTTCCGCGAACTCGGCGGCCCCGAAGGTCTCAACGCGGTGTTGCGCGGCATCGGCGACACCACGAGCCACGCCGACCGGATCGAACCCGAGCTCAACGACACCGCGCCCGGCGACCCGCGGGACACCAGCACACCCCGCGCTCTGGCCGTGAGCCTGCGCGCCTTCGCCCTCGGCGACGCGCTCCCCGAGGACAAGCGCAAGATCCTGGTCGACATGATGCGGGCCAGCACCACCGGCGACCAGAACATCCGGGCAGGCGTCCCCGGCTGGCCGGTCGCCGACAAGACCGGTACGGCTTCCTACGGGACGCGCAACGACATCGGCGTCGTCTGGCCGCCGAACCGGGCGCCGATCGTCATCTCGATCCTGACCGACCGGGCCGACAAGGACGCGAAGATCGACAACAAGCTCCTCGCGCAAGCCACCGCGGCCGTGGTCGAAGCTCTCTCCTGAGCCACCGAACGGCCTGTCCCGCCGGAGCGGACGAGGATCCGTCCGCCCCGGCGGGGATTCACCGGCTCAGCGGCGGCAGGGGTTTCCCGCCGGATGCGCCGAGGTTCCGTGCAGGTCGGCCTGCGACTCCGCGAGCACGATCTTCGTCAGCACGGTGTCCAGCGCGACGGCCTGCTGCTTCACGACACCGTTGGCCATGGTCTGGCCGTTGAGCTTCAGCGACCCGATGACCAGCGGAATGGTCAGCGGTGCCGAGCCCACCGTGATCGACTCGCCGTTGATCTTCAGCGAGGCGACGTTCGAACTGCCCGCCAGGACCGGGGCGAGCCCTCCCGGCGAAGGCTGACAGGTCGCCGTGGCCTGCGACTGGATCACGCCGAGTTCGACGGTCAGCCCGAGCGTGCTGATCACCGTCTTGTCGATCCTGGCCGACGCCAGCGCGCGATCGCCCGCGGCCGGAGCCGCCGACTGGTCGTCCGGCGTGAGGTCGGTCGACGCGGTCAGCACCTTGGTCTCCACCTTGATCAGGCCGGCGTTCAGCGTCGCGGCGGCGACGGTGCTGCTGTCGTCGGCGCAGGGCAGGTTCGCCGGATTGGCCTGGGCCGCGGTCACGCCGAGGACGTTCGCCGCGGTACCCGTGCAGGAGAAGACGCCGTCACGGTCGTCGTCGACGATCGTGCCGACCCCGGTCGCGTCGAGGAGACCGGCGCCCGACGGGGCCGAGAGGTGCACCGTGAACGTCTCGTTCGGTTCGTCGACGGTGTCCGGGTCGACCAGGACCGTCACCGGTCTGGCCGTCTGTCCCGGTGCGAACGTGACCGTCCCGTTCGCCGCCGCGTAGTCGGCGGGCGCCGTCGCGGTGCCGTTCGCCGTCGCGTACTGGACCGTCACCGGATTCGGGCTGGGACCGCCGAGCAGGGACACCGTGAACGTCGCCGGCACCTGCGCTCCCCCGGAGCCCTCGGCGACCGTCACGTCGTCGATGCTCAACCCGAGCACGCGCACGGTCGTGGTCTCGACGTACCCCCGCGAAACGCCGTCGACCTGGTAGTCGACGACACACTGGTAGGTGCCGGGAGCGGCTCCGGCCGAGGCCGCGATCGTCTCGGTGAACGTGGCGACCTCGCCGCTGGCCACCGTGACGCTACCGGGATCGTTGGTGACCGTGAGCTGCGGGTCGCAACTGGTCACCTTCGGGGTCACGGTGACCTCGATGGACTTGATGCCGTCCAGGATGGCCTGGGAGACCTGACCGGCCGGGACGTTGTTCAGCAGGACACCGCCCGTGGCCGAGGTGATGGCGGTGGCCTGTCCCGTGGCGTCGAGGTTGCCGACGTTGACGGCGACCACGCGGATCTTCGCCGCCTGGAGCGCCGCGATGGTCTGGGCCAGCGTGTGCCCGCCGCTCGGATCGTGCGAGGGCGCGTCACCGAACCAGGCGACGATGCGGGTGCCGTCCGGCCGGAAGGCGACCGCGCCGGTGGCCAGCTGGTAGAGGGCGTTCAGGTTCGCCTCCGGGGTGTCCCCGCCGCCCGAGGCCACCCACTGGTTGATCCCCGCCTGCACCGCGGTCGTGTCCCCGGTGATGCCCTGGTTGACCTTGAAGGGCACCGAATCAGTGAAGTCCTTGTACTCGGCGACGCCGAACTGCGCGGTCGGCTGTGCGGCGAGCACGTCGCCGGTGATGGCACCGGCGTTCGCCCGCACGTTGCCGATCGGCCCGCCCATGCTGCCCGTGGTGTCCGCGAGCAGGACCAGATCAGGATTCGGCGGTACCGCCGAGGTCGTCACGTTCTTGGTCACGGTCGTGCTCTGCCCCGCGTCGAGGGTGAGGTCGACCGTGGCCGGATCGACTCCCGGCGGGGCCGCGGCGGCGACCGCGGTGGACGCGAGCATCGCCGTGACGGCGGTCAGAACGACTGACAATGGTCTTCGTGACATGGATTTCCCTTTCGAGACCCGGCCGGAGCCGGAATTCCTGTGGGCTTCCTGTGAAGACGGAAATCTCCGCGTTTCGTTAACGCGCGCCCCGAACGCTCCATGTCAAGACGCTCAACGGGCTGTTACCGGGAATCCGGGCTACGCAGACCATGTCCGCGTTACGCCGTCCAGCCCAAGGATCTTCGGCACGATTCACTCTACTGCACGAAAGCGCCGAAGATTGTCGTGTTTTCCGTGATCGCCTCGTCGTTCGAAACCCGAATCCATCCGGTACTCATCGGCGAATATTCACCGAATGTCGTAACGTCGCCCCGTCGATCGACACCGCGGTGAGACATCGGGATCCGCCGTGGCGCCCGGTCACCGTGTGGGAGATTTTCCGCCTGTCATGGGGATTCCGAATAGCGAGGCCGATGTTCGCTTCGCCGTCGGCCGTTGTCCGCGAAGAGCCAGTCGTTGTTGTTGCCGGTCCGCGCCCACTCCCATGCCGATGTCGAACAAGGAATCCCCTTCGCCGCCCCGAATTCCCCATTCCCGTACGCGATGGGGATCCGATTCGTCACCGTCGAGCCACTGCATGACCTGGCGTGCGCGGTTCCCGCGACATCGAAAACACCTACAGAACGACGAAAATTTTCTCGAACACGACAGTTTCCCTCTTCGCGTGGAATGAACCCCGTCAGCGGATCAGGGGCGCGGAACACGAGCACAAGATACATTCGACCGTCTCGACGGGCCGGCCTAAGCGAGATCGACCGGCCGCGTCCGTAGTTTGGCGGCGATCCGGGCAAGCGCCTGCTGATCCTCCGGGGTCAAGGGGTCGAGGACGAGATCCCGCACCGAACGGACGTGCGTGGGCGCCGCCGCGGCCACGACGTCGTAGCCGTCGTCCGTGAGCACGGCGAGGGTGTACCGGCCGTCACTCGGGTCAGGGGTCCGGTTCACCCAGCCTCGTTGTTCGAAGCGTTTGACCACATTGGACAGGCGCGAGAGCGAGCCGTTCGCGAGGTAGGCCAGTTCGCTCATCCGCAGGCGCCGCTCCGGGGCCTCGGAAATATGGCTGAGGGTCAGATATTCGAACAAGGTCAGCCCGGCGTCGTGCTGCAACGGTGACTCCAGCCGTCCCGGCAGCAGGAGGACCAAAGAGACCAGTCCGGTCCATGCCTCCTTTTCGGCAGGGGTCAGCCACAGTGCTTCGTCCGGGTCCGGGGTGGCCATGGCGAAACCTTACCCAGCACCTGCCGACTTCACACGTGAAGTCAAATCGTGCTACGTTGACTTCAAGCATGAAGTCAACGAGAGGATCCGCCATGCCCCAGCCGGAGTTCTTCGCCACTCCCGGATACGGTGACCGGCAACTCGCCGAGATGCGCTACAGCCAGGCGGTGCGCGTCGGCGATCGCATCGAGATCTCGGGACAAGGCGGCTGGGACGACGACCTGAACTTTCCCGAGGACCTGGAAGAGGAGATCGTCCGGGCCTTCGGGAACGTCGGACGGACCCTCGCCACCGCGGGCGCCACCTGGCATGAGGTGATCGCCGTGCACTCGTACCACGTCCCGGAGACGCCGGGTTTCCTCGGCGAGGTCCACAACCGCGTGATGGTCGAGCAGTTCCGCGAGCACCTGGGCGACCGCGCACCGATCTGGACGGCGATCGGCGTCCCCGCTCTCGGTGCGCCGGGAATGCGGGTCGAGATCAGGGTCACCGCGGTCGCCGGACGGTCCCGCGTGTGAACGTCACTCTCCTTGGGTACTCCCACACTGCACCCATGCTCTTGGCCAAGCTGGGAAACCCGCTAAGGAGACACGCGTGGGTATCACGGGAACAAGGCAGGCTTACGAATTCCCCGCCGGTATCGCCCCGCCTTTGGGAAAGGTGCGGGCCTGGCTGCGAGAGCAGCTCGGCGGGGTCGGTCGCTCGACCATCGCGGACACCGAACTGCTGACCACCGAACTGGTCACCAACGCGCACGAACACGCGAACGGCGTCCGCGAACTCAGGGTCTCCCTGCCCTCGAACAGGGACGTCGTGCGCGTGGAGGTCGATGACCACCGCCCGCTCCTGCGGCCGCACCGCGTGGCCAAACAGGATCCGGCCAGCCCCCACGGGCGAGGGCTGGCGCTGGTCGAGGCGATCAGCAGCCGGTGGGGCGTGAACACCGGCGCCGGATACAAAACGGTGTGGGCGGAGATCCCGGTGCTCTGACACGATCCTGTGGTGGCAAGTTCGCCGCGCACCGCACATCGTGCTCTGATCGCGTCGGTGCCGGGTGATCACGTTCGCCCGCGCCGATCCGAAACCGGTGATCGGCTTCAGCATCGCCGCCCGTCACCTCACACTAAGGTGTCCGCGGACCGGCCGCTTTCCTGAGCGCGAGGACGGAAACCCTCACCGTCGGGCCGGCGGTGTGTCGACCTCCTTCGCCTCGACCCGGCCGAGCGGATCCGGCACCGCGGCCAGCTCCTCGCACGCCACTTGCCAGGCGCCCTCTCCCGGGTAGAGCTCGGAGCGCAAGTACGCCCAGGTGAGGCGCTGCACCGCGGCCACGCGATCGAGGTTCTCGTCCGTCGTCTCGGCGACGTCGTAGCCGGACACCCCACCGAGCCCGTGCTCCGCGTCGAACAAGGTGAGCAGCGTCTTGCGGCCCGGCGCGAGGAAGTACGGGTCGGTGTGCCAGTCCGGACCGCGAACCGTCAGGTGGGTGGAGGCGTCCTTGTCCCCGGCGACGACGAGCGCGGGCGTCGTCATCGCGGAGAAGTCGGCGCTGAGGAAGAAGGGATGGTTCTCGGCCACGAATTCGGTGACGGCGTCACCACCGCGGCCGGGCGCGGCGAGCAGGACGCCTGCCGAGATCCGGGGTTCGGCGACGTCGACCTCCGTACCGCTGTGGGGGTCGGTGTAGCGGGCGCCCAGCAGAAGGCTCGCGGTGTGCCCGCCCATCGAATGCCCGGCCACGGCGATCCTGTCCCGGTCCAGCCGGCCGCGCAGCGAGGGAACGGCGCCCTCGATCTCGTCGAGCCGATCGAGGATCCGGCTCATGTCCACGGCCCTGGACCGTTGGTACAGCGGTGCTTCCGGATCGCCGGAGGGCAGGTTCAGTGTCCGCGAGCTCAGATGCGTGGGCTGGATGACGACGAAGCCGTGCGCCGCCCAGTAGTTCACGAGCGGGGCGTAGCCGTTCAGCGACGAGAGATGGTTCGACGGGCCTTGGCCGTGGGACAGCAGGACGACCGGCAGCTCGTTTCCGCTCGTCGGTGCGGAGATCCGAAGTTGCAGGTCCACGGCGCGATCCGGCGTCGGCAGGACCACCGGAGCGAGCGAAAGGACAGGCGTGGTGCTCATGTCGGGTTTTCCTTTCGTGTGACGGCGCCACGCTAAGCGGAGCGCTGCTCCGCAAACATACGGAGCATTGTTCCGCTTTGTCAAACCTCGGGCAGGTCACGCGAGCGACTTCCAGGTGGAGAGTTCTCGCACGTAGTGTGACTGGTCGACCACGTTCGGCAGCCTTCCCCGGCGCGACGGAACGGACCCGCCCGTCAGCTCTGCGCTTCCGGTTACGACTGTTCACCGACTCTCCGTTCCTCTTTTCTGCGGCAACAGCATGCGAACCACGTATTCCGCATATTCGGAGTACGTCTGTACACTCGAACCAGGCAAGCCGCATGGAGGTCGATTCCTGATGGACGTGACAAAAACCTTGAAGTCCGCGCTCACCGGGACGACAACCGAGTCGAGGTCCGCAGTCCGGGAGCTGCGGCGGGAGACCGAGGACCTCGTGGCCCGGCGGGCGGGCAGGACGGCGAACCGGCTGACCGAACTCGGCGAGCGCCTCGCCGATCTGGTGCTGGCCTCCGGGAGCAGGCTCGCCGGACTCGCCGATCGGCACAGCAAGCCGGTGGGCGAGGGCGTGCGCCGGGAAGCGGGCCGAATCGGAGAGTCGGTGGAACGGCTGTCCAGCACGCTGTCGGACCGGGCCATTCTCCTCGCCGAGGAACTGCTCGATCCCACACCGTCCCGGAAGCGCCGTCGTCGATGAGCACGAGACAGAGCGCAATTCCGGAATGACCCGGGTGGTGCGCCCGGCTTCGAAAACCTTTCTGTCCTGAAGGGACCTTCCTCGGGCCACGAAGTCCCCACCCGGGCGCCGGACCGCCACGTCCGCCGCTTTCCCTGACACATCGGTGCCATCGGCACTGTGGTGCCGAAAGGCCAGGTCCGGAACGGCCTTCTCCCGTCTTTAGTCGCTATCGACCGCCGTATCCACCTGCCTAGCATGGGAAAACCGGTAACGGGTCCGGCCGGGCGATCCATGGTGATCCGCCGAGGCCGTGAACGGGTGATCCGTCGATTTCCCGTTCCTTCTCCCGATTCCCCTGCGTTGGAAGGCACCCCATGCGTATCCGAGGTCTCCTCACCGCTCTGCTGTGCGCGGCGGGGCTCACGACGGTCGCTCCGGCAGTCGGCGCGGCCCCCATCATCGACGGCGAATACGCCCGGTCCGGCCCGTGGGCGGCCATGATCGAACAGAACGGCGAGCAGTGGTGCTCCGGTTCGATCATCAGCGCACGCTGGGTGCTCACCGCCCAGCACTGCATCGACGAACCCGGCGCCGAGTACTCCGTCCGGGTGGGCGATGTCGACCACCAAGCCGGGACGTACGCCGCCGTGGCCGGCATCTACACGCCCTCCAATGGCGCCGACATCGCACTGCTGCGGCTCGACCGCTCGGTGAGCACGACCTATGCGCCCCTCGGCACTTCCGTCGCCGTCGGCGACACCGAATACGTCTATGGCTGGGGCTACAACGAAGACGGCGACCTGCAGCGGTACCTCAAGGTCGCCCGGATGGCGGTGACCAGTGTCGGGAGTGGACTGATCAAGGCCGGCCGAGGCAACGGACTCACCAACGGCGGTGACTCGGGCGGGCCGGTTTTCGTCGGCGGCAAGCAGGTCGGCGTGCACATCGCCGGGAACAAGGTGGACAGTTCGACGCATACCGCGATCTCGGCGCACCGCACCTGGATCCGCGACACTTCGGGCGTCTAAGCGTGTCCTCGGACGGGCTCGGCGCGCAGTTGCGCAGACTGGGCGTCGGCGAGACCGCCGCCCGGACCTACCTCCGGATGCTGGAGTCCGCCCCCGTCACCGCCGAGGGATTGGCCTGGCGGGAGGACGACGCGGAGACGGTGCAGCTGGCACTGAAAGAACTGGCCGACGCCGGACTCGCGGTACCGTCCGGAGTGGACGGCGCAGAGTTCCTCCCCGCGAACCCCAGCGAAGCACTGACGGCGCTGACCACCCGGCGGCAGGCCGAACTGCACGAGGCGCGACTCGCGGTCCAGACCGCGTATCGCGCCTTCCGGCGGGCACATTCGGGAATGCCGAACGCGCAGGACCTGCTCGAAGTGGTCACCGGCGACGCCATCATCCCCCGGCTGCGGCAGCTCGCGACCTCGGTGCGGCATCAGGTGCGCCGTCTCGATTCCCCGCCCTACTTCACCGGCGGCCGCCGGAACCCACTGGAGGAGGAACAACTGCGGCGCGGGATCGGCTATCGCTGTGTCTACAGTGGAGCGTCGTTCGGTGATCCCGGCTATCTCGCCGAGAACATCCTGCCATGCCTGCGGGCGGGCGAACGGGCCCGGCTGCTTCCGGAACTCCCGGTGAAATTGACGCTCTTCGACGACCGTGCGGCCACCATCGCGCTGACCATCCGCGAAGCCGATCGCAACCAGTCCATCGTCGTGGTGCGTCCGTGCAGCCTCTTCTCCGCACTGGAAGGACTGTTCGAAACGTCCTGGGCCGCGGCGCTCCCCCTCGACCGGCAAGGACGGACGGCCGAGCAACCGATCCGGCCGGTCGAACGGGAGCTGCTCATCCTGCTCGCCGCCGGGCGCAAGGACGACGAGATCGCCGCCGCGCTCGGCGTCAGCAGGCGCACCCTGTTCCGCTACCTGGAAAGCCTGATGGACCGCGCGGGCGTCTCCAGCAGGTTCCAGCTCGGGGTGTTCGCCGCCCACAACGGCTGGCTCTGACAGGCCGCAGCCGGCCCTTTGAATGCGGAAGCCGACGGACCAATCGAGGAGCAGTCGAACGTGCCGCCGGAGCCGAAGGCGGAAGTGAACTCGCCGAAAAGCTCCAGCCCTTTTCCTTGCCAGTCCACAGGGACACTCTTACTACGATGTTGCCGGTTTCGCGTCATTGCGGAGTTTCACCCGAGGGGTCGTGAGTGGCAGGCGCGAAACCCGACCTCGCCCCTGCCGAAATACGTGACGGCCTCCTTTCCCTGCCTTCAACGTAGGGGTGGTGAACGCTCGCGCGCTTGATCGGCGTCGTCGGCTGGCCCGGGCCACGCCACCTCGCCTCTCAGTGATCACGAGAGGGTCTCACCCGGTTGGGGTCACCCGGGCAGCTCATCCCCGCTGCGGAGAACGCGTGGACGGCGGAAGCTGATTTTGAAGGAGGGCGGCACCATGGGCAATCACCGACAGCACCGACCGCACCGTCAGCACGACGGCACCGCGTCGCTCCGCATCGCCACCGCCGGGCTGCGGGTGTTCGCGGTCGTCGTGGCCTTCGCGGCCTGCGCCTGGCTCGCGCTCTGGCTCGCGTTCACGCTCTGAGCCAGGCCGGCCCGGGCTCGGACCCAGTGGGCTCCGAGGGCTCCGGCAACGGGCGGTCCGGTCCTGGCCCGGAGACCCGCTCGGGCACCCGGGACCGGGACCCCGGTATCCGGTGACAGGGGCTCCGACGGCGCCGGAGGCGCGGTCATCCGGGCCTTCGTCGTCGCACTGACCTCCTGCTCAGGCGCCCACCCGGCCCACCACCGGCCGAAGCGGTCCGCTAGCCCGTATGGGTGGCGATCCAGTCCGCGACGACGTCCACGCGGGAGGTCGTCTCGATTCCGGCGTGCGGGCAATTCGGTCCGGTCGTTTCCAGGGAGACCAGCGCGCCGCCCTTGCCTTCCGGAACGAAGTACGGCGCGCCCGAGTCGTAGGTGCAGGCGCTGGTCGTGGTCGACGGCGCGGCACCGCGCACCCCGAGCGTCGTCGGGGCCACCGTCGCCACCTGGACGGTGCCTTGCTGCATCCGGGTCGCCGGGGTGGGATTCGTGACGGTCAAACTGCCCCAGCCCGCCAGCGTCAACTGCTGGCCGGCCTTCGGCAGCGCGCGGTGCACCGACAGCGGGGTCACCGTGGTCACGGGGGTGTCCAGCTTGATGAGGGCGACGTCGTTCTCCTTCGCCTGCAGCACTTCGGTCGCCCTGCGGGCCACACCCGATTCGATCGCTTCGTCGACCAGGCCCAGCGTCACCATCGTCGGATACGGCACCTTGCCCGCGACCCGCTTGCGGTGCGCGTCGTGGAAGCAGTGCCCGGTCGTGGCGACCCAGCCGGGCGCGACCAGCGCACCCGTGCAGTAGCTGGTGTAGGTCGAGCCGTCCGGGCGGGGGATCTTCGTCATCGCGATCTTCGCGACGAACCCGAACCGTCCCAGTGGGACGTCGGTGCCGTGGGCGACGTCCGGCGCGGCGAGCGCGGCCGGAGCGGTGGAGATGGTCAGGACAGCGGCGGCCAGCAGGGCGCGCAGACGCAATTTCTTACCCTTCGTCGATGAGCTGATCCGAGGCTAGGACCCACCGGCCGACAAGGGGTATTCCCTGACCAGGTGTCACCCGATGGCACGCCGGGCCGCGAGCGGTTCACCGCGGCGGGCGAGCCAGTGGCGATAGGTGAGGCTGCTTTCGGTGTCGGACCGGTAAGCCGCCTCGGCCGCGGCGACCAAGGCGTCGCTGTCCCCGCCGAAGGCGCCTTCGAGGCTCCAGACGATCAGATACCGCATCCACAACGGATCTCCCGCCAGCGCGCGGATCGCGATGCCCGGCGAAGCGGGAAAGGTGACCTGGCAAGGGGAAATCGCCCGGCCCGCCGCGATCAGGCGTTGCAGTGGCCGCAGTTCCGTGCTCCGGTGCGCGACCTTCGGCCGGAATCCGGCCCGCGCACAGGCTTCCTCGAAACACTCCGGCCAGCCTGCCCCGTCGGACGGTCCGAGCACCCACCGTTCCCCGGCGAGATCGGCGAGGCCCAGCTCGCCGTGACGGGCGGCCGGATGGTCCGCGGCGATCGCCACGAACACCGGTTGCGTGGCCAGCGGCCGTGACCTCACCCCCGGCGCGGACGGCAGGCGGTGCCCGGGATAGTCGGCGACGACGGCGGCGTCGAGCTGTCCACCGGCCACGAGATCCAGTAGCCGCGACGGCGAGAACTCGGTGGTCACCGAAACCGCTTGCCCGCGGCCGGCATCACCGAGCCGGTCCGCCAGTTCCACGACCATCGAACCGCCGATCCCACCCAACGCGACAGGACGTCCATCGCCTTCCGCGAGCCAGCGTGCCGCGTCCCGGTGCATCGTGTCCGCCGCGGCGAGAACGGCCCGCGCGCGGCGGAGCACGCATTCGCCGAACGCCGTCGGGAAGACGCCGTCCCGGCCGCGGACGAACAGGGTGCCGCCGAACGCGCGCTCGATCCGTTGCACGGCGGCGGTCAGCGCGGGCTGGGTGCTCCCGAGGGCGATCGCCGCGCGCGTGATGCTGCCCGCGTCGGCGACGGCGCACACCACGCGCAGGTGACGTAACTCGACGTCCATCACGCGGACCTTATGGCCACTTGGGATGTGCCGGAAGCCGTCGAAAGTCGGGATCGTTTTTCCTGCTCCCCCACCCTCCCCGCAAGGAGTACGCATGCGACGCGCCTGTCTCATGGTCGCGCTGACCGCCACCCTCGTCGCCGCACTCGTTCCCGCGACGGCGTCGGCGGCTCCCCGGTTCACGACATCGATGGAGGCCTTCGAACCAGGAGGGACCATCACCCGGGTGGACGTCACCCGGCCCGCCTCGGACAGAACCGCCGCGCCGCGGCAGATCGCGAGCGCCGCCGCGGTGACCCCGATCGAAACCAACGGCCCGAGCGAGACCACCTTCGACCTGGTCTTCGTCGGTGACGGCTACACCTCCACCCAGTTGGGCACGTACTCGCAGCACGTCCGCTCCAGCATCGCGGCGCTGTTCGCCATCGAGCCGTACAAGAGCTACCGCAAACAGTTCAACCTGTGGCAGGTCGACGTGGTGTCACCGCAGTCCGGCATCACCAACGATCCGACCCAGGGGATACGGCGCACCACCGCGCTGGGCTCGTACTTCTGGTGCGGCGGTATCGAACGGCTGTTGTGCGTCAACGAGACCAAGGCGAACCAGTACGCCGCGGCCGCGCCGGACGTCGATCAGGTCATCATGCTGGCGAACACGACGAAGTACGGTGGCGCCGGTGGCGGGGTCGCGACCTCCTCGGGCGGCAACATCCAGGCCAGCCAGATCGTCGCCCACGAACTCGGGCACTCCGTCGGCGGGCTCGCCGACGAGTACGATTACGGCACTTGCGATGCCCGCGAACCCCGGGAGCCCAACGCTTCCGCGCTCACGGCCGCGCAGATGCGGGACCGCCGAGCCAAGTGGTACACCTGGCTCGGCAAGCCCTCCCCCGACGGCGGCACCGTCGGCGCCTTCGAAGGGTCCCGCTACTGCAAGACCGGGATGTACCGTCCCAGCGTGAACTCACTGATGCGCACGCTCGGGCAGCCCTTCAACCCGCCGAGCACCGAAGCGATGATCGCGGGCTTCCACCGCGAAACCGCTCATCGGCACTGATTCCTCGTCATGGCCGCTTGACCGGGCCGCCGGCGTGGTCGGCGAGCCCGGTCGCCATGTCCCGCATGAAGCGGCGGAGATACCACCGGAAGATCCACGCTTTACCCTTGCCCACGCGATATGTTCCGTGCCAACGGATCTGCGTTCCTCCAGCGGGCGTTCCCATCAGATCGACCGAGGCCTGGTAATCGACCATCACCGGGACGTCCACCCCCTCGTAGGCGAACCGGCGTCCGGGTTCGAGGGCGGTGATCCGCTCCTTGGTGACCGTCTTGCCGGTGCGGAAGGCACGGACGGCACCGACCTCGTCTCGCCCGTCGGCGGAAAGTCCTCGCGACGCGGCGATTTCCAGGGAACCCACCCGCGACCAGACCGGCCAGCTGCGGGCGTCCAGCAACAGCGCCCACACCGCGGCGGGCGGTGCCGTCGATTCGGCGGTGACGTCGTACGACTGCAATCCGGAACTATTCACCCGGCTCACCCTAGGAACGGGCGGCCAGGGTCACCAGCTGCGGAATTGCGGAGCCGTGATCAGGAATTGCGGTAGTCGGAGGGCCGCGCTCCGGTGTGCCGCAGGAAAGCGGCCGACAAGGCGCCGGGAGTGGTGAACCCGCACCTTTCCGCGATCCGCGCGATCGGGAGGTCGGTGCCGCGCAGCAGTCTGCGCGCCTCCTCGATGCGGAGCCCGCCGAGGAAACGATGCGGTGTCTCACCGGTCTTCTCTTTGAAGACCCGGATGAAGTGGTAGACGCTCAGATGTACCTCATCGGCGATTTCGGCGACGCTGAGCGGGTCACCCAGCCGGTCACGCATCATCGCGACGGCGGCGCGGACCCGTTCGTCCTCCCGGCCGCCGCTCGGGGGGTCCGGTTTCCGCGCGTGGCGCGTGAGCAGGTGCACGGTGAGGAAGGCGGCCGCGGATTCGGCGTAGAGGTCGTCGTTCTCCCTCGCGTTCCCGACCGCCCGCACCAGTTCGTCGAGCAACGGATCTCCCCCGGCCACGGACGCCGCCATCGCTTCGTGGTCCACCGCACGGCCGCCCAGCCGCGCGGCGACCGCCTCCACCGAGGGACCCGGGATGTGCACCTGCAGGCTGCGCATCGAGGCGTCCCCGCGGTAGCGGCGCAGCACCGGCTTGCCGGGAACGGCGAGTTCGAGCCGTCCCGGCCCCCACTGGTGGCGAATCCACCGGCCTTCGCCGCGGGTCTCCATCACCGCCCGTCCCGAAAGCGGCAGGACGAGATGGAGATCCGCGACGGCGGGCAGCCGCAGGTCGTCGGCGACCGGAACGTGCTCGAACCGCTGGACGAGCAGCGACTTCCAACCGGAATCCTCCCAACTGCACGAGGTCCGCCGGACGTAACGGGACATGTCGAAACCGGTGTAGGGCTGAAGGTCGAATCGCTCGGAATCGAACACCACGACTTCGAGGCTAGCCGAGCAGTTCCCTCACGCGCGGGACGACCTGTTCGCCGTAGAGCCGGATCGAGTTCAGGCGCTGCTCGTGCGGAAGCGCGCCGACGCTGTATTTGAGCTGGAATCGCGACAGGCCAAGGGTCCGCACCGCCCACGCGATCTTTTGCGCGACGGTATCCGGCGAGCCGACGAACAGCGCGCCGCGCGACCCGGCCATGGCGTCGTAGTCGGCACGGGACATCGGGCCCCAGCCCCGTTCGGCGCCGATCTTGGCGAAAGCGGCCTGGTGATGCGCGAAATGCTGGGCGACGGCCAGCTCGTCGGTCTCGGCGACATGTCCAGGGCTGTGCATCGAGATCGGCAGCTCCTGATGACCGGCCTCCTTCACCGCACGCCGGTACAGGTCCGCGAGCGGGGTGAACCGCTCCGGCGACCCGCCGATCACGGCCATCACCAGCGGCAGGCCGTACGCGGCCGCGCGGACCACGGACTGCGGGGTCCCGCCGACGCCGACCCAGGCGGGCAGACCGCCCGCTTCGGTGACCGGGAACGCCTGCGCGCCTTCCAGCGCGGGACGGACGGTCCCGGACCAGTCGACCGGCTTCTCCCCCTGCAACCGGGTGAACAGGTCGAGTTTCTCGGCGAAGAGCACTTCGTAGTCGTCCAGCGAATAGCCGAACAGCGGGAACGACTCGGTGAACGAGCCCCGGCCGAGCGTGACTTCGGCGCGGCCACGGGAAACGGCGTCCAGCGTGGCGAATCGCTCGTACACCCGCACCGGGTCGTCCGAGCTGAGCACCGTGACGGCCGTGCCCAGCCGGAGCCGTTCGGTCCGCCCCGCGATCGCGGCCAGCACGACGTCCGGCGAGGACACCGCCATCTCCGCGCGGTGATGTTCGCCGACGCCGAAGTAGTCCACGCCCACCTGGTCGGCGAGGACGCCCTCGGCCACGACCTGACGGATGGCTTCGGCCTGGCTCACCGGCTGGCCGTCCCTGCCGTTCTCGACGTCGCCGAACGTGTCCAGGCCGAAGGTCGGCTCTTGCCGGGTGCCCAGGATCTCGTAACCCATTGTCCAACTCCTCAAGTAGTTGAACGCTCAAACGTCGGGTTCGGTGATCGTATTCCGCGGCGACCCGAGTCTCCGGCATGGCCACTGAAGGGACAGGGGCCGTTCGGTCCGGGCTCAGGCGCCGGCGATGTCGCGTGCCAGTTGGCGGGCATCGTTCATGGTGAACTTGCCGGTGATCTGGGTTTCCCCGCCGGTGATGGCGGACTGGATCATCGGCGCGGTCAGCACGCGGCTCTTCAGCACCATCGCGACCTGCTTGCCGACGTTCCCGGCGGTCCAGTCGGCCCACGTCCGCGCGCCCGCGTCGGTGAAGCTGAGCCCGACGAACGGGCCTCCCGACCGCGTGTCGAGCCGGGCGTTCGCGCGGCTGAGGTCGGCTCCGGTGAGGAACGCCGGGCCGAGCAGGTATCTCCTGCCCTCCACGCGGTCGCAGCTGACCAGCGGGAGCGCCGGATCGTCCCGGCCGTCCAGCGGATCCGGACCCGCCGAGCAGTCCAGCGCCGCCGCGGCGGCCTGTTGCCCGGCGGGATCGGTGCTCTGCCGGTCGGTCGCCGAACCTGTCGCCGGACCCGGCGGGAACTCGGCCAGGACCGGCCGGAACCGAGCCGCGACCCGTCCTTGATCGTGAAGCTGTCGCCCTCGGACTCGGCTTGACCGGAGACCCCGCCTTGGCAACCGGCGAGACCGAGCAGGACGAGCGTCACCACGACACGAAGTATTCGCACGGGGTCATTCTGTCGGATTCAGCGTCCGCGCGGGAAGGTTTCGCCTCGACGCCGGACCGTCCGTGCGAGCTTCGCCTCCAGCGCGGACACCGGGACCACGGGGCTCCCCTCCTGGCCGACCTCCGATCTAGTCGACCGCGACCGTGATCGCGGCCGTGTGCACCCGTCCACCGTGGGAGAACTCGAGGAACAGCCGGTACTCCCCGCGTTCCGAGAACAGGGAATGGAAGGTGAGCTCGCCGCCGGCCAGCGCCGCGCCGAGCGGCTGGACCGGATGCAGATGCGTGGCCGACAGCAGCATGGTGTGAAATCCGGTCATATGGCCGTTCGCACCCAGATGCGGATCGACCGCGGTGACGAACGCGCCGTCGGGGCCGCGGAGGGCGAAGCGGAGAACCTGTGCCCGCAGCGACGGGAT
This sequence comes from Amycolatopsis sp. QT-25, assembly GCF_029369745.1. Classification (NCBI taxonomy): domain Bacteria; kingdom Bacillati; phylum Actinomycetota; class Actinomycetes; order Pseudonocardiales; family Pseudonocardiaceae; genus Amycolatopsis; species Amycolatopsis sp. QT-25. Next base: position 3,445,925 of record NZ_CP120210.1, on the reverse strand, counting down.
CCGGGCCGCCCCGTCCACCCGCGTCACCCGGTAACCCGTGGCCGTCACGGTGTCCGCGGCGGGTGCGGGCACCGGCACGAACGTGGTGTCGCCGGGCACGGTGAACGGGACGCCGAGCACCACCGGATGTTTCGGATCCTTGGTGTCGAGCGGGACGAACTCGGCGAACATCCGGTACGCGCCGCCGTCGGTCAGGGTGAGGCTCGTGCGCCAGACGTCGCCGTCCAAAGTCGGATGCACGTGCTGGAAGACGTTCATGTCGTCGCGCACGGCGAAGAAATGCAGTTGTCTGGTTTGGTTGTCCAGGAAACGAGTGACCGGCCGTCCGTCGGGCCCGAGGATCCGGAAAGCGACCGGCACCTCGGGGCCCCGGACGGAGGGCGTGGTGATCCGCTCGAACCGGTAGCCGCTTTCGGCCTCCGACAGCCCGTCACTGTGCGCGGCGGGAAGCAGGTCCGCCGTCACGGTCTCGGCGGACCGCTGGTGAGCAGAATGCGCGGAGCCGGGTGTCGGCCGGAGCGCGACGAACACCGCGGCCACACCGAGCACCAAGGCCAATGCCAGGAACAACCAGTCCGTGAGCCGGGGTTTGCGCACGATCGCCCCCGGTCACTGCCCGCCGAGGTTCGGCTTCACCACGACCAGGCCCTGCTCGATGCCGTTGACGATGACGATGCCGCTGGAGAAGTACGGGTAATTGCTCCACGCCCCGTTGAAGTTCGCGGAGTTGCCCGAAGGGTAGATGTCGAAGTAGCCGACTTCGGACAGCTTCGCCGAAGCGACCCCGCTGACGTCGAGGATGCGCAGCCCCGCCTGGTAGTTCGCCTGGTAGGAGTACTGGCCCTTGATGTACTGGTTGTGGTCGATCGCGGTGGCCGGTGAACTGTAGACGCCGGTGTGCACCGGGGCGGACAGCTTCGCCAAATCCCAGACGTAGGTCTTGGTGCGCTTGTCGGTGCCGCGCGACTCGTCCAGTTCGTCGTCCAGCAGGAAGTACCGCTGGTCGCCGGTCAGCCAGCCCTGGTGCGAGTACTGCGCGCCCGAGTAGCCCTTGCGGGAGATCTGGACCGGCCTCGCCTTGTCGGTGACGTCGACGATGGTCAGCGTGTCCTCGTTGGCGTTGAAGCAGATTTCCTTGCCGCGGTACGCCGCGTCCGGTCCCCGGTAGACGACGCACTGCGTGTCGTGGGTGTAGCCGTCCTGCGAAACACAGCCCGCCTTGGACGGCGCCTTCGGGTTCTGGATGTCGACGATGTGCGGACCGCCGCTGCACGTGTTGGAGCCGATCGCGTAGGCGAAACCGGTCTCCTCGTTGATCGCGATGTTGTGCGCCGGACCGAATTCCCGGTACAGCGCGTCGGCGGTGAAGGTCTGCGGAGTGGTGACCGTGCGCAGTCTGGTCAGGTCGAACACCTGCATACCGTGCCCGGTGATGAAGTCGGCCACGATGAACGCGTGGTTCTTGTACACCTTCATGTCCCGCCACGAACTGCTGCCGCCGTTGGACGGCAGGTTGCCGAGGAACTTCGGCGAGGTCGGGACGCTCAGGTCGACGAACGCGGTGCCGTTGGTCCGGCCGACGATCGCGTATTCCTTGCCGGAGGAAGGATCGGTCCAGCCCCAGATGTCGTTGCCGTTCCCGCCGCCGAGACCGGACAACGGAAGCACGCTGAGCAGATCGACGTTCTTGCACGGGTATTTGTCGGCCATGCCGTTGACGCACGGAACACCCGCCGCGGTACCGGTGACGGCGTGCCGCTCGGCCGGCACGTGGTCGGCCAGGAAGGTCCTCGCCGCCGCCTGTCCCTCCGCCGTCTCGGGGTCGTGTGCGGACGCCGCCGTCATGGACAGCACCAGCGCGGAGGCCGTCACGACGGCCAGTCCGATCATGCGCACGATCTTCATCAGGCGCTCCTCAACGGGATTCCGGTTCGCCACCCGACGATAGGAGCGCCGGCTCCCGCCGTATCCCTTCGAAGGTCTGGCGCTTTTAACCGTTTTGCCGGACGTTGCGGAACGCGTCCCTGATTTCCGAAACCAGCAGCTTCAATTGCTTCAGCCCTGGGAAGTGGCCGCCGCGTTCCACTGACGCGAGTCGCGGTAGCGCCGCTCCGCCCAGCGTCGCGCGGTGAGCCAGGGATCGGCGGGGAACAGCGAGACTGCGGTGGGGACGGTCACCGGCTGAGCGGCCCGATCACCTTCTCGAACTCGACAATCGAGCCCGGCCGGCCGTGGGGTCAGGATCAGCGGAAGCGCCGCGCGCTCGGGCGAACGGACGTGCCAGAACGCGAGGTCCAGGCCGCCGAGCCGGAACCGGTGGTGCGGCCGCTTGTTCTCCCGAAATTGGCGGCGAGGCGTGCGTAGGTATCCCCGCAGCGCGGGTGCGCGAGCACGAGCAGTGCCTGGCGGTGCACCGGTAGCCTGCGCCACCGAGTGCCTCGTTCGCGGCGACGCCGTTGCAGGTGCCCGGCGAGGAACCGCAGGTGCGAACCGGACAGGTCGATCGCGGATGGGGAGACAAGCATGGCGAAAGCTCCTGGTCGAGCGAGTGATCTTGGTCGTGAACTCCTCTATCGGGTGCTTCGCCACATTCAGCGCCTGGGGACCGACGAACCCCAGCCTGTCACCACAAGGTCGGGAAGTGCTCACTGCCTGACGGATGATGTTCCGGGCGTGATACTGGCCTTCATGACTCCAGCGAACCGCCCAGACGAAGTCCGCTTGAGGGCGTTCACCGAGGCCGACCTCGCCTTTCTCGACCGCCTCTGCACGGATCCCGATGCGCTCGGCGAGTTCGAGTGGCCCGGATTCGGTGATCCGAGGGCACGCCGCAAGCGATGGGAGATCGACGGGTACATCTCCGCCGAGTCCGCGGCGGTTGCGATCGCGCGGGCCGACGACACGGTTATCGGCATCGCGACCTGGAAGCCCCCGCGGCTTCCCCTCGGGTGTCACCTACGAGATCGGCGTGGGAGTGCTACCCGAGCATCGTGGACAGGGGGTGGGCACGGTGGCGCAGAGGCTGCTCGTGGACTACCTGTTCGGCCGCACGACTGCGAACAGAATCGAAGCCCTCACCAATGGCGGTAACCTCGGCGAGCAGAAAGCCCTCGAACGCCTGGGGTTCCGCCGGGAAGGTGTCATGCACGGCAGGTCCTTCCAACACGGCGAGTATGTCGATGTGCTCGTCTACGGTCTGCTCCGCTCAGAGCATTGTCCGGGAACGCCATGAGCACTCCTCCCAACCCGTTCGGAGTGAGGGTGGAAGGCTCACTGGAACATCGGACCGCTTCTGGAAGGGGAGGGGATGGAGGTCGGGTTCATTCTGTTCGATGGGCTTCGTGATCCAGGTGGTTCCTGACGGTGCCGGCCGATCGGCCTCGTGCCGGATCCGTGCTCGGCCGCATCCGCCCGTGCCGCCAAGGCGCGAAGACCGCGAACATGACTTACCGGACACGGCCTCAGCACCGTTGGCGAGAGAGCGACTTACCTGGGGGCATGCCGAAGGGCCCGTCGCCGGTGTGGCTGGCGGGCTCTTCGGGGTCAGACGTGGTGGAGGGTGTTGCGGCGGGATCGTCGTAACGGATCCAGATACTGCGGCGGGATGAACTCCGGTAGCCCGTCGGCGGCCATGCGGACTTGCCAGTCACCGTGGTGGATCAGCCGGTGATGAAAACCGCACAGCAGTACCAGATTCCGGAGATCCGTGGGACCGCCATCTGCCCAGTGGTGAATGTGGTGAGCATGACAATTCTTGGGCTTGCGGTGGCATCCGGGGAAGGCACAGCCGCCGTCGCGGAGGTTTAAGGCGCGGCGTTGGCCAGGTGTGACGAATCGCCTGAGCCGCCCTACGTCCAGCGGCTCCCCGGCCACACTCATGACGACCGGCAGCATCAGGCAGTCGCAGGCGGCGAGGCGGGCGTCGCGGGCGGTCATGGTCCCGATGAAGTCCAGGCACGCGGTCCCGAGACCGGTCTTGAGCTCGTCGAGTCCGATGGTGACGTGCACCAGGGTGCGATACCCGCTGGTGCCGGGCTGGTCGGGGCAGGCGATCGCGAGGTCGAGGATGTCGACCCAGGCGTCGCCCATGCGCTCGCACTTTATGCGCAGATCCGCCTGCCCGAACTCGTCCACCGGCCGCGGCGCCGCATACGCCTCAAGAGCAGCGGCGGTGCGGGCACCGGTCTCGTCATCAAGCAAGCCAGTCAGCTTCCAGAACCCGTCTTTCCGGCGTTCGAGCGTGATTTCCCGGCGCGGCTGAGCAGGTTCGGGATCCTTCGGCTCGTTCCCGTCCGGGTCGAGCCACGCGAGCAGTTTCGCCGCGGCGTCCACGAGCTGCCGCGGACCCGCGTCACGGGCAAGGTCGGCAAGGATTTTCTCCGCACTCGCCCGATCCTCAGTGGAGGTTTCGGCCGGGAGCTTCTTCAAGATGTCCAGGATCTGCTCGATCCGCTCATCCCCGACCAACCCCTCCGCAGCCACCGCAGCAGTAGCCGGTGCGACAGCGGGAACCTCACTGCCATCCAAAGTACGGGTCGGGTGCAACGCGATCGCCCGGTTCACCACCGGCCTAGCCTCACCCACCGACAACCCAGCCACATCAGCGAACCACCTGGCCGTGCAGCCATACCCGTACAAGTCTTTGACACCCCGAGACTCGATCTCCGCCAAATACCGCCCCAACCCAGCGGTAGCCATCCGAATCACCCGCAAAGACTGCTGCACACCACGAGCAAGCTCCAGCTTGCCGGCACGCCACAACTCCTGCGGCAACTCGGGAAGAACGGTCTCGGACACCCCTCGATAATACCCCAAATCAATCGAACAAGTGTTCGTAATTTTATGTGACCGCGAATCCGCAGATTTACCTCTTCCGGGTGGTCTGGCACAGCACTCCACGCCATCGAGAGGCATAAAGGCCGAGCAAGAATGAAACGTTCCCGGCAGAGCAAGCTCGCTTCCGCCCTTGCCCCGCGGCGCCCCACTGAAGACATCGCCAGTTCGCGTGATGCGACAAGAGCGTTCCGGACGTCGCGGCTATTCTGTAGACCGGTTTTGGCGCCTGATGACGCGTAGCAGGATGCCGGTGAAGCACTTGAGCGCCGGCGCACTTTGCCTTTTCATCGGACCGTAGTCGTAGATGCCGACGGCACCAGGTCGCGATCATGTCCGAGAGGGGTGGATTGCTGCCGCCCGGCGAACGCGGCGAGGTCGTCGTGGGACAGTTTCACATCGGCAAGGTGCTCAAGACCGAAATCCGAAAGCCTTGCGGGACGACGACTAACGCCGCGCGAGTTCTTCCGCCGTCGGCAGCGGCCACTCGTAGCGTTCCTTGGCAATGCGCAGGTGGACCCACGTCTCCGCGGACACGACGTCGGGTCTGCCGCTGATCTCCTCCAGCGCCCGGTCGAGGTCGCGGGCGGACTGCGCCGCGATGGTGGCGACGACGTCGAACCGGCCGATGGTCCTGGCGAGGAATTCGGTGTCGTCGCGTGCGGCGAGCGCCGCCGTCACGGACTCCCCGGCGCCACGCACGTTCAGGCCGAGCCCGCAGACCAGACCGGCGTCCGGCCGGGCGCGGCTGAGCACCGGCGCGATCCGCATGACGTCGTGTTCCACGAGGAAGCGCACCCGGGTGCGCGTGGCCGACGGTGACAGCCCGACGTGTTCGGCGATGCGCGCGTAGCTTTCTCGCCCATCGGCCTGCAACCGCAGCAGGATCGCGAGGTCGCGGTCGTCGAGCCGCAACCAGGGCGGCAATGGACGGCCGGGCATGAACAGGCCCTTGACCACGTCCACGTAGACGAGCGTGTTGACCTGTTCCACCTCCGGCAGGCCCCGGATGTCCGCCACCGTGCGGTAGAGCTCCGAGGGATCAGGCAGCCGCAGCTCGGCGACGGTCTGGTACTCCCCGCTCACCGCGGAGACGAACGCCGCGGCCGGCAGCGCCGCGATGGCGTCCGTCGTCGCCTGCGACCGGCCGGACGTACGGATCGCCAGATGCGCGTACGCGGTCAGGCCGAGGAACTCGGGATGGACCGCCGCGACGACGCTGAGTGAACCGTCTGCCTTCAGCTGCTCCAGCCGCGCCGACACGGCCGACCGCGACGCACCGACGCGATGGGCCAGCTCGGCCACGCTCATCCGGCCGTCCGCGCGCAAAGCCGCGATCAACGCGTCGTCCACGACGATTTCTCCTCTGCTGAATTTCCGCCGAGCCGCAGCACCATATCATCGACAAAAACCGCTTACGGACGACAAGGATTGCACGTTCTGCACCCCATCACCGACGTATCGATCGTGAACACCGTCCGTGCACGACCGATCTGATTGCGTTCGAGGTTTTCGTCGCTTACCTTCGCCCCACTTCACCGACGAACCCCTGGAGTCCGCGCGATGCGTCTGTTGCCCCTCGATCGTTCAGTCCTCGACGCGAGAGCGACGATCCTGCTTCCGGATGAGCTGGTGACCGTCGACGACGCCACCGAAGGCGCCGAAGCGGTGCTCGTGTTCGGCGAGGAGATCGCCGCGGTCGGCTCCGTGAACGAGTGCCGGGCCCGCGCCGCGAGCCTCGGCCGTCCGGAGCCGGAAGTGCGACGGCTGCCGGGAACGCTCCTTCCGGGTTTCATCGACCCGCACGCGCATCCCCTGATGTACGGGCAGATGATGACCTGGGTGGACTGCGGCCCCGAGCGCGCGTCGACCATTTCCGAGATCGTCGCGCTGCTGCGCGAAGCGGCCGAAAACACCCCGTCGGGCAAGCCCGTCCGCGGTTACGGCTACGAACACCGCAACCTCGCCGAAAAACGGCATCCCCGCAAGGAGGAACTCGACGCGGTCGCCGAAGACCGCGAGGTCTATCTCATGAACGCCAGTGGGCACGGCGGCGTGGTCAACGGCTTCACGTTGCGGCGCAACGGTGTCACCCGCGACACCCCGGATCCCGACGGCGGGGTGTTCTTCCGTGACCAGCGCGGCGAGCTCACCGGCGAGCTCTCGGACGCGGCGTGCAACATCCTCACCGGTGTCACCGGGGTGAAGGTCGGGCGGCACGGGCCGAACTTCCATCTCGAGGACGAGCCGGAGGAGCACGCGAGGCAGCTGGCCGCCGCGCAGGAGAAGTTCCTCGCCGCGGGCGTGACCGCGATCGGCGACGCCCAGGTGACGCGCCGCGAATTCGACCTGTACCTGCGGCTGGACGAAGCCGGGCAGCTCAAGACCCGGGTGCACCTGTACCTGCTGTCGCATCTGCTGGACCAGGCTTTGGAAATGGGGCTGCACGGCGCTTTCGGCACCCCGCGCCTCGCGTTCGCGGGGATCAAGTTCTACGCCGACGGCACGCTCGGCGGCTGGACCGCGTACTTCCCGGACGGCTACGTCGGCGACCCGTGCCGCACCGGGCAGCTCTACCACGACCCGAAGGACTACGCCGCGCTGATCGGCAAGGCACACGAGGCCGGGCTCCAGACCGCGACCCACGCCCAGTCCCCCGACGCGATCGTCATGGTGCTCGACGCCATCGAGGACGCGCAGCGGCGAAATCCCCGGCCCGACGCCCGTCACCGCATCGAGCATTGCGGGCTGCCGTCACCGGAGCAGATCCGGCGAATGGCCACGCTCGGCGTCCATCCGGTCAATCAACCACAGCACTACTACAACTGGGGCGAAGGCGTCACGGACGCCGTGGGCACCCCCGGCGAGCGCTTCAACCCCCTCGGCGAGTTCCAGGCGGCGGGTGTCCCGATCACGCTGAGCTCGGACGCCCCGGTCGCGGAACCGAACCCGCTCGAAGCCATCCAGACCGCGGTGACCAGGACGACCCGCCGCGGTCACCGGCTCGGCGGCGACGAACTGCTGATCGACGTCCGGTCGGCCGTCGCCGCCCACACGATCGCCGGTGCCAGGGTGCTCGGCCGTGAGCGCGACCTCGGCTCCATCACCCCCGGCAAACGCGCCGATTTCGTGCTGCTCGGCGAGAATCCCCTCACCTGCGATCCCGACAGGATCGCCGGTGTCCGCGTGCTGGAAACCTGGATCGACGGCGAGGTGGCCCGATGACCGTCCAGACCGGCACCCCGTCGCTCCGCCGAGCCCGCCGGGCCGGGCTCGCGGCCTTCGTCGGTACCACGATCGAGTGGTACGACTTCTACATCTACGCCACGGCGGCGAGCCTGGTCTTCGGCACCGTGTTCTTCCCCGAAACCGGCGACCGGCTGACCGGGGTCGCGGCGGCCTTCGCCACCTACGCGGTCGGGTTCTTCGCCCGGCCGCTCGGCGGCATCGTGTTCGGGCACGTCGGTGACCGGGTCGGCCGCAAGACCGCGCTCGTGGTGACGCTGACCATGATGGGCGCGGCGACGTTCCTCGTCGGCTGCCTGCCCGGCTACGCCCAGATCGGCACGTGGGCGCCCATTCTGCTCGTGGTGCTCAGGTTCGTCCAAGGGCTGGCCGTCGGCGGCGAGTGGGGCGGCGCCGTGCTCATGGCCGTCGAACACGCGCCGCCGGGCAAGAAGACCTTCTACGGCGCCTTCGCCCAGGCGGGAAACCCGGCGGGCGCGCTGCTGGCCACCGGACTGTTCGGTCTCCTGAGCATCGGCGGCACCGAATGGCTCACCACGTGGGGCTGGCGGATCCCGTTCTTCGCGTCCGTGCTGCTCATCGGCGTCGGCCTCGTCGTGCGGCTGAAGGTCGAGGAGTCACCGGTCTTCGAGGAAACCGCCGAAGAACCCGGCGTCCCCGTCCTGTACGCCGTCCGGACGAATTGGAGGCCGATCCTGCTGGGCATCTGCGTGCTGCCGGTCGCTGTCGGCGGCTATTACCTCGTCACCACCTTCGCGACGGCGTACGCGACCGATCCGGCCGTCGGCGTCTCGGAATCGCTCGTGCTCAACGCGCTGACCATCGCCGCGTTCGTCGAACTGGTCGTCACCTTCGGCGCGGCCTGGCTCGGCGATCGCTTCGGCCGGGTGCGGGTGGTCGTGTTCGGCCTGGTCGGCGTCGCCGTGCTCGCGGCCCCGCAGTTCCTGGTGCTCTCGACCAGGAACGCGGCGCTGATCATCGCGGCGTTCGTGGCGATGCGCCTCGCGATGACGGCGACCTACAGCCCGATCGCCGCCATCCTGTCGCAGATGTTCCTCCCGCGGGCGCGGTACACCAGCATCTCGCTGTCCTACCAACTGGCAGGCGCGCTTTTCGGCGGCTTGTCGCCGTTGGTGTCGACCCTGTTGTTCCAGGCGACGGGCAGTGTCTGGCCGGCGATCGGCCTGCTGATCGGCATGTGCGTGCTCAGCATCGCCTGTGTGCTGGCCGCGCCGCAGCACACCGACTCCCCGGCCACGGTCTAGCGGATACGCAGGCGCCGCAGGAGTTTCAGCCCCGACAGCATCCCCTCGACGTACTTCTCGTAGGTCTGGCCGCCGCGGGGACCCATGACCTGTTTCTTGAGCACCGCCACGTTCTTCACGTCGGTGTACTTGAGCAGGCCCTGGTCCCCGTGGCGGGCGCCGACGCCAGAATTCTTGACGCCGCCGGACGGTGTCCCCTTCGCGGCGTACGCGGTGGCGAGGATGTCGTTGATGTTGACGTTGCCGGATTCGATCCGCGCGGCCACGGCACGCGCGGCGCCGACGTCACCGCCCCAGACGGAGGCGTTGAGGCCGTACTCGGTGTCGTTGGCGAACGCGACAGCCTCGTCGATCGTGCGGTACTCGTGCAGTGCCACCACGGGTCCGAAGGTTTCGGTGACGCCGCAGAGCATGTCCTTCGTGACGCCTTCGAGAATCGTCGGTTCGAAGAACGCCGGGCCGAGGTCGGGTCGCGGCTTTCCTCCACAAAGGACGGTCGCGCCCTTCGCGACGGCGTCGTCGACGTGCGCCTTGACCCGGCTCAGGTGGTCGGCGGAGACGAGGGAGCCCATGTCGGGCCCGAAGTCGTAGGCGGCGCGGACGTCGAGCGCCTTGGTCTTGGCCACGTACGCGTTCTTGAACTCTTCGTACCGGGACTCCGGCAGGTAGATCCGCTCGATGTGCATGCAGATCTGCCCGGTGTTGCCGAAAGCGCCGAAGATCGCGCCCCGCACGGCCTCGGCCAGGTCGGCGTCCTCGAGCACGATCATCGGATTCTTGCCGCCGAGTTCGAGACAGCAGCCGATGAGGTTGCGGCCCGCCCGTTCGCCGATCACCCGGCCGGTGGCGGTGGAACCGGTGAACATCACGTAGTTCGCCTGATCGACCAGAGTGGGGCCGACGTCCGGACCCTCACCGCACACCACCTGGAACAAGCCCTTCGGCAGTCCGGCCTGCTCCAGCAGCTCCACGCCGTAGAGCGGGGAGAGCGCGGTCTTGTTGTCGGGTTTCAGCACCACCGCGTTTCCGGCCATCAACGCCGGGACGGCGTCGGAGATGCCGGTGGCGAATGGGAAGTTCCACGGCGCGATGATCCCGACCACGCCCTTGGGCCGCCGGATCTCGGTCGACGTCGTCAGAAACGGGATCGGTCCGCCGCGGTGGGCCGGCGTCAGCAGTTTGGCGGCCCGCGTCAGGTAATGGCTCATCACCATCGCCGGATCACAGGTCTCCTCGATCGCCATCCGCCGGTTCTTTCCGCTCTCGACCTGGATGAGGTCGGCGACGGCCGGCGCGTTGTCGACGATGAGCGTGTGCGCCCGGTTGAACACCTCCAGCCGCCGTTTGACCGGGGTGGCGGCCCACTTCTCCTGCGCGGCGCGCGCCGTGACGAACGCCTGCTCGATGTCCGAGGGTGTCGACTGGGGCAGCTCGACGAGCACGTCGCCGGTGTAGACCTCGGTGAGCTTCCAGGTCGCGCCGGACGAGCCCGGCACTCGGGCGGCCAGCCGCCGCAGGAACGCGTCGGTCACCGACGCCGGACGGGTGAGCGCGAGCGGTGTGACGGTCATGACCCTCTTTCCGTCAGTTGTCCGAAAGAACGAGCTGCGCGCCCATTTCGCCGATCATGATGGCGGGCGCGTTGGTGTTGCCGCCGGTGATCGACGGCATGATCGAGGCGTCGCAGACCCGCAGGCCGTCGACCCCGCGGACCTTGAGGTCGGGACCGACGACCGCGAGTTCGTCGACACCCATCCGGCAGGTGCCGACGCCGTGGTAGACCGACGTCGCGCGATTCAGGATCGCGTCGCGCAGCTCCTGGCCACGCAGCCCCGTGCCGGGGTGGAGTTCTTCCTTGATCGAGCCGTTGAAGGCCTTCGAGCCGAAGATCTCGCGGACCATCTCCGAGCCCTCGCCGAGCACTTCGAGATCGGCCGGATCGGACAGGTACCGGGGGTCGATGAGCGGCGCCACCGTGGGATCGGCCGAGGCGAGCCGCAGCGTGCCGCGGCTCTTCGGGTAGATCAGCGTGGTCAGCACGGTGAGCGCGGGCCGCTTGTCGACGTCGTGCCGGATCGGCGCGTCCTGGTTGGGCGTCACGTAGGCCCACGGAAGGAGGTGCAGCTGGAGGTCGGGCACCTCGGCGGCCTGGGAGGTCTTGAGAAAGGCGACCGCCTCGAAGACCGAGTTCGCCAGGAACGTCGTGCCGGGCCGCATCAGCTCGCTGACGAGGCCGCGCGCGAAGTACGGTGGCGTGCCCCTGTTCTTGCTCGACGACGCGCGGAAGGTCAGCGCGTGGAACATGTGGTCGTGCAGGTTGTCGCCGACCGGCAGATCCGCGACGACGTCGATACCGTGCTCCTTGAGGTGCTCGGCGTGGCCGATCCCGGACAACATCAGCAGGTGTGCGGTCCCGACGAAACCTGCCGAGAGGACGACCTCCTTGCCCGCGCGCAGCGTTCGCTGTCCCCTGTTCGCGTCGACGACCTCGACACCGACGGCACGGCCGTTCTCGATGAGCACCTTCTTCGCCAGCACGCCGGACTGGACCCGCAGCGTGGCGGGCGCGAGATGGTGGATGTAGCCGCGCGAGGCGCTGTAGCGCAGGCCGTCGGCGGTGTTCTGCTGCATCAGGCTGACGCCCTCTTGGGATTCGGCGTTGTAGTCGTCGAGGATCTCGCAGCCGATCGCCTCGGCGGTCGCCTGGAGGAACTGGAGCGTGCCCTCCTGCGGGGTCTTGTTGCGGGTGACCCGGATCGGACCGCCCGAGCCCCGGAACTCGGTCTCGCCGTCCTCGAAGTCCTCCATCCGCTTGTACGCGGCATTGACGCTGTCGGCGTCCCAGCCCTTGTTGCCCTCGGCGGCCCAGAAGTCGAAGTTCGCGCGGTTGCCGCGCACGTAGACCATGCCGTTGATGGAACTGGAGCCGCCGACCACCTTGCCGCGCGGTACCGGCATCCGCCGATCGAGAACATGTTTCTGCGGCACCGAGTAGTAGCCCCAGTCGAAGGGTTTCTTGAGCCGGGGCACGGCGTGCATCGGGCCGACCAGCCCCGGCTTCTTGACGAGCATCCTGTCGTCGCTCTTCCCCGCTTCGAGCACGATCACGCTGGCCCCGGACTCCGCCAACCTGCCCGCGATCGCGGCACCCGAGCTGCCCGACCCGACGACCACGTAGTCGGCCTCGTCGCCGCGCGCAGCCCTGTTCGCCATGTCCGCTCCTCGGTCCGCCCACCGGACAGAACTGCAACCTGTTCTAGTTCTGTCATCGTATAGCGGGACCTGCCGGTTCCGCAACGGGCCGCCGTTCCCCGGCCGGCCTTCGAGACCTCAGCGCAGCGGCTTGAGCACCTTCGCGAGCGGCTCCGGCACGGCGGGCGTGTGCGGCGGCGGCAGGTAGGTGATCGCCAGGTCGAGACCCGCTTCGCCGAGTGCCTCGACGTCGGCGGCGACCTGGGCGTAGTCGCCGTCCTTGCCGAGGCGGACGTGCGAGGACAAGGTGATCTCGCTCGGCTCCCGGCCGATGTCCGCGCAGTGCCGGTGCAGTACCTCGCGGCCGTGCGCAAGGTCCGCTTCTCGCCGCTGCCGCCGATGCAGATCGGCGGATGCGGCTTCTGCACGCCCTTGGGTTCACACCGGGCGTCGGTCAGCTGGTAGTGCTCATCCCGGAATGTGGTGGTCTCCCAGGCCAGCATGCCGTACGCGCCGGATTCCTCCTCGTTCCAGCCCGCGCCGATCTCCAAGCGGCCGCCGGAAACGATGTCCGGTGTCGCGGCCATGTTCGCGAGAAGCGCGGGGTGCCGGTAGTGGATCCCGCTGACCAGCGTGCCAAGGCGAAGCCGTTTCATGGCCTGCGCGAGCGCGGTGAGGGCCACCCACCCTTCGAGGCACGACCGGTCGAATCCGAGAAAAGTGATCGAAAGCCCAACCGGATTCGAACAGTTCGATCTCGTCGGCGGTCTGCCAGACGGCGAGCATGTCGGACCAACGGTGTCCTGTGGCGAAGGCGGTCTTCGGCGTCCACTTCGGACTCGAGCCCGCACCAGCCAGGCTTGGACAAGCCGGCGAGGGCGCCACACGTCGCCCCTGTCCCGGCCGGATACCTGGCGCGATTCACGTTGCCGCCAGGACGCCCGCCGTTCCCGGCGCTGACCACGCCTACGCCGCGCTGAACGCCGAAGCCGGCGAACTCGCCCCCGGACACCAGACGATCTTCGCCGCCGCCGGGAAAGCCCAGGTGACGATCACGCCGGCGTTCACGCGGCACTACCCTCTCCCCTGCTGTCCTAGGTTCCGGTGAGAATCGTCAGCCCATAGGCCGCCAGGACGCGGTTGACGGGGAAGAAGTAGCTGGTGCCGCCGCTGGAGCAGTTCCCGCTGCCGCCGACCAGTACCCCCTGCGCCTGCGTCCCGCTGACGAACGGCCCGCCGTTGTCACCCGGCTCGGCGCAGACGGAAGTGCGGGTCAGGCCGGTCAGCGTTCCCTCGGGGGAAGTGATCGACACGTTCTTCGCCTGGATGATCCCGCAGCGCCAGCCGGTGGTCGTGCCATACCTGCACACCGACGCGCCAACCGGCGCTTCGACCGATCCGGTGATCGTCACCCGGCTGTCGGTGGGCGGGATCGAGCCCACCAGCCGCCAGTCGGTCGTGTTGGTGATCCGGATGACGATCGCGCCCGTCGGCGGAGACTGGGCCGCCGCGACCACCCCGACGACGCGGCCCGCGCTGCGGACGGTGTCGCCGGGCCTGCCGCAGACGGAACTCGCGATCAGGTAGCCGGTGTTCCCGGAGACGGCGGCGAATCCCGCCGTGCACCGGGACGAGGCACCGGTCTGCAACACGCTCCCGCCACCGAGCGGGGCCGGCGCGCTCGCTTGCGCCGTCGGCGGCAGGGCCAGGCAGAAGACCAGGGCGAGGCCGGAAAGGAAGGGGAATCGGGGCAGTCTCATGGGACCCTCCGATGGCCGGGGATCCCCCGATCGTAACGAGCGAGGCGCCCCGGCCCATCCGCCGAACCGCGCATTCTCAGCGCCAGCCGAGCTCCGGCGCCACGTGGGTGAGGATGCTCTCCAGCACGTGCGCGTTGTACTCGACACCGAGCTGATTCGGAATGGTCAGCAACAAGGTGTCCGCGGCCTCGATCGCCTCGTCCTCCTTGAGCGCCCGCACCAGCTCATCCGGCTCCGCGGCATAGGACCGCCCGAAGATGGCCCTGGTCGTCTCGTCGATCATGCCAACCTGGTCCCGCGAATTCCGATCGCGGCCGAAGTAGGCGCGGTCGAGGTCGTTGGTCAACGCGAAGACACTGCGGCTGACCGACACCCGCGGCTCCCGCGCGTGACCGGCCTCCCTCCAGGCTTGGCGGTAGGCCTCGATCTGCTTGCGCTGCTGAACGTGCAGCGGCTCGCCCGTCTCGTCGTCCTTGAGCGTGGAACTCTGCAGGTTCATCCCCTGCTCGGCCGCCCACACCGCGGTCGCGTTCGAACCGGAACCCCACCAGATCCGCTCGCGCAACCCCGCCGAGTACGGCTCGAGCCGCAGCAGCCCCGGCGGGTTGGGGAACATCGGCCGCGGATTCGGCTGGGCGAAGCCCTCGCCGTCGAGCAGCTTGAGGAAGACCTCGGTGCGCTGCCGGGCCATGTCCGCGGCGGTCTGCCCCTCCGCGGGCCCGTAACCGAAATACCGCCACCCGTCGATCACCTGCTCCGGGGATCCCCGGCTGACCCCCAGCTGGAGCCTGCCCCCGGCAATGAGGTCGGTCGCGCCCGCCTCCTCGGCCATGTACATCGGGTTCTCGTAGCGCATGTCGATCACGCCGGTCCCGATCTCGATCTTCGAAGTCTTCGCGCCGATCGCCGACAGCAACGGAAACGGACTGCCCGCCTGCCGCGCGAAGTGATGCACACGGA
Organism: Amycolatopsis sp. QT-25; assembly: GCF_029369745.1. Classification (NCBI taxonomy): domain Bacteria; kingdom Bacillati; phylum Actinomycetota; class Actinomycetes; order Pseudonocardiales; family Pseudonocardiaceae; genus Amycolatopsis; species Amycolatopsis sp. QT-25. The sequence continues at coordinate 3,430,669 of NZ_CP120210.1, read as the reverse complement.
AGTACGCGCCGTCCACGCCGAGCTCCTCGGCCGCCACCGCCAGGTCGATCGACTGATGCAGGAAGTCGGCGGCGGACCGGGTCTCGGAATGCGCACTCTCCGACCAGTGGCCGAAGGACAGGAAACCAATCTTTTTCACAGCACCTGTAGCGCCTGGTGAGGAGGTTTGATTCCCCTGCCGCCCACCTCGGCCAGTCGCTCCGCGCTACCAGCCGTCACGCTTCGCACTTCAGGCCTTTGTCCTGCGTCGGAGCTGCGAAAGCTGTCAGAGGGTAACCGATCATCGTCTCAATGTAGGTCTGCGTGACGATACGGACCCCCCTGATCGAGGCCTCCCCAGCGACGTATACTCTTCTCACATCAGCAAGTCCGAGTGGCGGAATGGCAGACGCGCTAGCTTGAGGTGCTAGTGTCCTTAACGGACGTGGGGGTTCAAGTCCCCCCTCGGACACACACGTTATCCACACGTGGAGAGGCGGTCACTACGACCGCCTCTTTTTTGTTGTCGTAGAGCACTTGCAGCCCGAGATCCCGGTAGACCTGCGTGATGCGGTCCGGCTTCCGCGAGTTGAGCGCCCGCTCGACATCACCCAGCGAGTCCAACATGGCGTACACCTCTGCCGCGTCGATTCTCGCGAACTCAGGTAGGTTCTCCAGTTCCTCTCGTGCCGCTTGGCGCTCCGCCTGAGCAAGGTTCATCGCGTCCACGAGCGCCGCCGGATCCACACCGGCCTCAATCGCCGCCTGATGCCGTCGCAACCGTGCCTCTGCGTCCTTCAACCGCTTCTCAACAGCCTCGCGTCCCGTTCCCGACCCACCCGGCTGGGCTCCGACCATCGCGGCCACAGTCCCGTCGCGGTTGTCCGGGTCGAACACTTGGCACAGCCAGGCATTGAGCGGCGGGATCACGACGTCCTCGCGAAGGTTCACCGTCTTCGGATGATCGGCCAGCACCGGCGACCCTGGCGCCATCGTCCGCGCGATGCACCGGTAGTAGATGCCCTTACGAATCACCGCACCCTGCATCCTCCGAGCGCAGATGTCACAGCGCACTAGCCCTTTCAGCAGGTACGTGTGCTTGACAGCGGGCCGGTCGCGCTCCAGCTTCGCGATGCCGCGCAGTCCACCGGCAGCCCGCGACCGGCGCATGAGCTGGGCCTGCGTGAAGTCCTCAAGAGAAACGATCTTCGGATGCGCCGACTGCCGTGAGCGCACAATGCGGTCAGGTGCCGCGCGCCGGAACCGGACCACATGCCCGGCACCGACGTCGTCAGGATTCAGGAGCGTCTCGTGCTTGGCCCACCGGCCGAAGATGGCGTACCCGGTGTAGCGCGGATTCTCCAAAATCGATCGCGTCGTGCTGCCCTGCCATCCGTCGGCAAGCCGATGCCGGTTCTGCTCCGGCCGCCGAGCAGAAGGGCACGGAATCCCATCGAGATTGAGCCCGTTCGCGATCGCGCGATCACCCTTCCCGTCGAGGTACTCGGCGAAGATCCGCCGCACGACCTCGGCAGCAGGCTCATCGATCGCGAGCACCCGCAGCCGGAAACCCTCCGCAGCCTTCCTGGGATTCGGATGAGGGCCGCCATCCACGACCACGTAGCCGTACGGCGCGCGGCCGCCCTGGTGCCGCCCCTCGTTGAGGACCTGCGCGTCCATCGCCGCCCTCACCCGAGCCTGAACGTGCTGCCGCTCCGACTCGCTCATGCCGCGCCTAGGGCCTGTATCGAAGTCTGTCAGAGCCATTCGTTGATCGCGGCGAGCTGGACCGTGGCTTCGTAGCGGACGGTGAGTTTGTCGTAGCGGGTGGCCACGGCGCGGTGGCGTTTGAGCCGGTTGATGCCGCATTCCACGGCGTGGCGCTGTGTGTAGATCTCGGGGTCGAAAGCCGGTGGCCGCCCGCCCTTCGACCCCTTCGTCTTGCGGTGCGCGTCCTGATCGGCCTTGCTCGGAATGGTCGCCCGGATCCCACGCTTGCGCGGGTGCGCTCGGTTGGCCTTCGAGGTGTAGGCCTTATCCGCCAGCACCCGATCAGGACGCGTGCGCGGCCGGCCACCGGCCGGCCGAGGCACCCGAATCCCGGCCAGGACCGGAATGAACTGCGGGCTGTCACCACGCTGCCCGCAGATCCGCCGGCGCCCCGGCATAGCCCTCGCGCTTACGCGACCAGGCGGGCGAATCGCTCCCGTCACCGTGGACATCCGGCTGGCCGGAGGCCACACGGGCGATCTCCGACCACGGGACAGCAGGATTGTTGAACGCCACACCAGCTCCACACCACCCACGCTCTGCCGTGGGGGAAGCCAGCGACAAATCACTCGAACATACGCACGAACTTTGTCGATGATCCTGACCCCTCGGGCGGTCTGCCGTCAAGCCGAGTGGCTGACATAACACCAGGTAGTGAACCCGCCACGGCCGACCAGTGACCCCCGGCAGGTAGTGACATGATTGACTCGACCTGATGACACACTAGGCCGTATGAGTGATCTGGAGGCGCAGTGGACGAGCCCGACCTGACCGGCGACCATGTACGAAGTCGCCGAGAAACCGTCCCTGGGCGGCAGCCGCTGGTACGTCCTGCCCGACGACACTACCTATTACGAGCCCTTCGACGGCACGCCCCGACCCGCCCTCGCCGCCTCCTCCACACTGCGCGGCATGCCGACCTGGACCGAAGTGGCGACGTAGCAGCACCATGCCAGGTCCGCTGCGGGGCGCCCGGTGGAGCCGTGGGACATGGACACGACATCAGCGCCGCACTCGACACAATGCAACAGGCGTATCCCCGCCCTCCCACGCTCGCCGCCGCAAACGGCCTGGGATCAACGGAAGCGAGTCCGCCTGATCAACCTCGGTCGCGCGCTGGTCTGGAACGCCCACTTCGTCGCGAGGGGATAGCCCGTCGAAACTGACGCCTAACGCGGCAGTAGACCGAAAACGGATGTAGTGGAAAATCGTGAGTGCACACGAGGAGACGAAGGATCCTTCGGTCGAGCGGGACCAGCTGCGCCGGGCGCTGGAGACCTTGCCGGTGATCGAACAGGCCAAGGGGATGTTGATGTTGTTACGGGGCTGGTCTGCGGAGCAGGCGTTCGCGGCATTGAAGACGATCTCCCAGCATACGAATGTCAAGCTGCACGACGTCGCGACGGTGATCGTCGCCGCAGGCGGCTACGTCGAGCCGCCCCGGCTCGATCGCGAAACGGTACGGGTGGTGCTGGCCGAGGCCCGAAGATCCGTGCTGGGCTCGTCTTTTGGAACGTAAGTGCTCGACGATGAACGACCCTGCCGACCGGGTCGAGCGAACCGTGGGCGCCTGCGCGTCCGCGGAACGGCGCCAGATCATGATCACGGTGAAATGGGCATGCCGCTACGGCTGGGTCCGCCGTGCCGCGGCCATGACCGACTTCGTTCTCCCGCTCATCGAACCCACCTTCGACATCGACCAGCTCATCGACACCTACACCACCCTGCGCGCCGCCGCACTGAACACCGGCGAAGAACGGATCGCCTGGCGCGCCGAATACCACCGGGCCAACCTCGTCCAGCACAGTCAGCCCGCCGAAGCGGCACGGCTGTTCCGTGACTGCGCCCAGGCCTTCCACCGCCTGGGCGCCGCCACCGAACTCGACCACACCCTCGCCAGAATCGACCCGCCCCCGGCCCGGCAGGGCCACGACACCACCGCGACGGCGGACTGCTGCTGAACCTCCAGAACAGGACTCTGGCCATGCCGAAAGCTTCAACCGGAGGGAGGTCGCGGGACGTGTCGTCGACGAGCGCGCATGCCTCGGACCGGACATCAATGCGAGCTCGATCCGCTCGCACCTGTTCCGCCACCTGATACTCGGCCGCGGCGACACCGCCCCGGTCGTCCGGCTTGTCAGCCGAATCTGTGGCTGGCCACGTTGTTTCTGAGTGCAGGCTTCAAGTTACGCGCTGCGCCTGGTGCGAACCCTTCGGAATCGCCACCGTAATCGCTGTTGAAGTACACGGTCACCGGCCTACTGGAACGATTCTGCGCCGACTTCGCTTTGTTCTTCAAGCATTGACCCGCCCCAGCTCCGGGCCCTATGAACTCGTAGCACGTCGGCTGCGTCGAACCGTAATTGCGAATGGAGGTGACGAAATCAGAAACAGCACCCGACAAGTTCAGGTTGTAGTTCAGACAGAACTCGCCGTCCTCGCAACGTCCATTTCGAGCTGCCGGTGCGGCACTGGCGACGCTCGTCAATCCCATAACCATCACTACACAGCCGGCCATCACCGTCATCACTCTGGCGACACGGTACGAAAATTTCGACACGCCTACCTCCTCGATCTGATCATCTGCGCCCGTGCTGCTCCAGGCACCGGCTCTCATACTGCACCGCGCCTAGCACAACAGGCCAGCCTTGCGCGAGCCGGCACGACCTCGCCGCTCATGCGGGACTCTGTATGCACGGACTGGAAACCGCATCTCAACACAGCCGCGACGGCGATACCGGCATCGGCTCGCCGATAAAATTGCGAAAATGGTGGTAGCGCTTACAGTCGGACGCATGAGGTAATGCGCTCATGACTTCATGCATTCAGGTGCGTCGCATCGCGAATGGGCATGGCAGACTCGACCGTGGGTGTGGATACCAGTTCGCCGCGCAGAGGAATGCTCGCCAGCCCATCGTGAACGATCTCTCGACTCCGAAACCGCAGGCGCCGGCGGCCGCCGTTGTAGTGCAGGTCGGCCACCTGTGGCGAGCACGGCGTTACTGCGGATGCCGGTGACCGCCAGCGGCGAGCAGCCGCAGCTCGGGCTCCCGCATCGCCAGGTTGTCACCGGCGTCCTCGACCTCCCGCAGAACCTGGCGCAGCAGCGGCGTTCACGGCGTCGTTGCTCGGCGATGTTCAGGGTCAGTCCCGAACCGGGAAGCGGTGGTGACCGGAGCAAGTGGAGCGGCGTCCTCTGAACGGCGATAGGTCCTGCTTCCCCGATCGGACTCGGCAGCACGCGGCGGGCAGATCCGGTGGGCGAGAGGCCGTCATCCGGGTGGATGATTCGCCCCTGCCTGGCGGCCGCGCCGCTAGACAATCGCATAACGGACTGCCTACGTTGCGTGGTCGTGACTGGAATTCGTGATCTCAAGTACCGCCAGTGGTTCAGGGGCGCCGACGTCGACGGCGACGGAGTCATCACCTGTCAGGACGTCCGGCTGATGGGTGAGCGTTACGTCGCGGCCCGTGATGCCGCGCAGCAGCCGGCGACCGCCCGCCGGCTCGTCGAGGGGCTGGAGGCGTTCTGGACCAATGTGATCGCACCGATGGATCAGGATGGAGACGGGAAGGTCGATCTCCGGGAGATGACCGAGGGGTTCCAGCGGGCGCTGGCCGATCCCGCCCTGTACCCGCAGCAGGTCGGGCCCGTGGCCGACTGCTACTTCGACCTGATCGACCTCGACGGGGACGACAAGGTCGACCTGAAGGAATTCACGGAGATCTTCGGCCTGACGGGCAACGTCTCCTCGCAGGACTGTGCCGCGGTCTTCAACGCATTGGACCTGGACGGCTCGGGCGGACTGGATCGCGCCGAGTACCACCGGGCGGTCGCGGAATTCTTCTTCGGCGACGATCCGGACGCACCTGCGGTCCACCTGTTCGGCAGGATCACCGCGTAACCGGCCGCACGGTGTCGTCCGGCCCGCTGCACCCGAGGTCGGGGCAGCGGACCGGACACCGGGTCGCACGGCGAAGGCGCGCGAGTGCCTGGGACCATCGGCTGAGGGCTTGCCTGTGCACCACCGCATCCGAGCCCCGTAGGGAAACCCTCGACCTGCGGATCTGGTCGGGCGGAAGAGTCGCCGTGACGACGCAGATCGTCACGGACGAGGACGGCGGTCGCTGCCGGACGACCTGCCCGATTCATCGTCCTTCGTGCCGGTCGGCTCTAGCGTGGGTGACACAGCGCTGGCCCACCGCAGGGCAGGGACGGAGACTCCGTCGATGAGCGACCCCTTGCGGAGGCGTCCTCGCTCGCGCAGATCGACACCGACTCTTTTTCGCTAGCCGGACGGCGTGGGCCTCTTTTGCACTACATCACCTCCCGGCCGCATGAGCAACCATTGTCCGAGGTCGGGAAACTTCAGCGGCAGAGGTGATGCAGGATGGAACGACGCATGTCGGTCGCGACGCACTGGGGCAGTTTTGTCGCCGTGGTCGATTCCGGCCGGTTGATACGCATCGAGCCGAGGCCCGATGACCCCGCTCCGTCGCCCATCGGTCCCGGAATGGTGACGGCCGCCGACGACAGCGCTCGCGTGTTACGTCCCGCGGTGCGCAAGGGCTGGCTGAACGGCGAGCCTCGCGCCCACGGCACGGCCAGGGGCACCGACGCCTTCGTGGAGGTGAGCTGGGACCAGGCGATCACACTGGTGAGCGATGAACTCCGCCGGGTTCGGTCACAGCACGGGGACAGCGCGGTGTTCGGCGGATCCTACGGTTGGGCGAGTGCGGGCAGGTTCCACCACGCGCAGGGACAACTCCACCGGTTCCTGGCGCTGGGCGGGGGATACACCGACTCCCGCAACACCTACAGCACCGCGGCTCTGGAGGTCATCCTCCCCCATGTGATCGGCGGCCATCCGTGGAGCTACCAGAGCCGGATGCCGATGTGGGACGAGATCGCCGGGAACTGTGAGCTCGTGGTGGCGTTCGGCGGGCTGGCCCTCAAGAACAGCCAGATCAACCCCGGCGGGTTGGCCAGGCACCAGACACGGGACCTGCAACGCCGGTGCCGTGAGGCCGGGGTGCGGTTCGTGAACATCAGCCCTATCCGCAGCGATACCGCCGGCTTCCTCGACGCCGAGTGGCTGCCCGTCATTCCCAACACCGACACCGCCGCGATGCTCGGCATCGCACACACGATACTGGTCAACGGGTGGCACGACGAGGATTTCCTGAGCCGGTGCTGCGTCGGATTCGACCGCTTCGCCTCCTATCTGGTCGGCGAGCTCGACGGCATCCGGAAGGACGCTGCCTGGGCGGCGAAGATCTCGGGCATCGGTCGCGACGCGATCACCGACCTCGCCCGCCGCCTCACCACCCAACGGTCACTCATCATGGTCAACTACGCCGTGCAACGGGCAGACCACGGCGAACAACCTATCTGGATGTCCGTAGTACTCGCCGCCATGGCGGGCTCGATCGGTCGGCCCGGCTGCGGCTGGGGCGCGGGTCACGCGACGATGGACGCCACAGGCGTCGCCCCGGACCGCCCTTTCGTGGCGACCATACCCGCGGTCCCCAACCCCGTTCCCGACTTCATCCCTGTCGCGAGGATCGCCGACACCCTGCTACACCCAGGTGAAGTCATCGACTACGACGGCAGCCGGCTCACCATGCCCGAGCTTCGCCTGATCTACTGGTGCGGGGGAAACCCGTTCCACCATCACCAGGATCTGCATCGGTTAACCCGCGCCTGGCAGATCCCCGACACAGTGGTGGTGCACGAAGCCTGGTGGAACACGACGGCCAAGCTCGCGGACATCGTCCTGCCCGTCGCCACCAGCCTCGAGCGCGACGACTTCGCCGCCGGATTCTCCGACCCCCACCTCGTCGCGATGCCGAAAGTCCGCGAGCCGGCAGGCGAATCGCGCACCGATCACCACATCTTCACCGCCTTGGCCTCCCAGCTCGGATACGAGAAGGAGTTCACCGAGTCGCGCAGCGAGATCGAATGGGTCCGCCACCTCTACGAGCAGACCAGGGCCCACCTCGGAGACACCGCTGCCTTACCGGCCTTCGACGACTTCTGGCGAAGCTCCACCGCCGCGCTCCCGGCCTCGACTGGACCGTTTCCCGGCAACTTCGAGGCCCTCCGCTCGGATCCGCAGCGTTTCCCCCTGCCGACGCCGTCGGGCCGAATCGAGATCTTCTCCGAGGAGATCGACTCGTTCGGCTACGACGACTGCGCCGGGCACCCGAAGTGGTTCGAACCGGTGGAGTGGCTACGTGCCGATCTGTCGGACCGGTTCCCCCTGCACCTGATCTCGAATCAGCCCGCCTCACGCCTGCACAGCCAGTACGACAACGGCGGCCACAGCCGCGCTTCGAAAATCCGCAATCGTGAGCCCGTGACGATCAACCCCTCGGACGCCGCGGCACGCGGCATCGAGAGCGGCATGATCGTGCGCGTCCACAACGACCGGGGCAGCTGTCTCGCCGGCGCGGTCCTGTCGGACGACGTCATGCCCGGCGTCGTGCAACTATCCACGGGAGCGTGGTGGGATCCGGTCCAGCCGGGCCTGAGCGGAACACTGGACCGCCACGGCAACCCAAACGCCCTCACCGCGGATCGACCGTGCTCGCGCCTGTCCCAAGGGCCAAGCGCCAACAGCGCACTGGTCGACGTCGAACCCTACGACGGCACCCTTCCCGATGTGCTCGCTTTCGCACCACCAAACTTCGCACCGCCCAGTTGACGTCCACCACGCCCGACCTGCCCGACCAGGGCGGCGAACCCGGCTACCTGTTCGCCGACCTGGAGCAAATCGGGCGCATTTGCGCTCACGCTCGCCCATGAGATCAAGACCGCCGCATCGGACCAGCCGGTCATCCTCACCGTGCACGAGATGAAACGGCTCGCCCGCAACGCCGCCGAGCTGATAACGCTCTCCGCGCACCTGCCAGGCGGCGGAGCGCAGCTGGAACTGCCGACCGGCCCACTGACCGGGATCTACGACCCGCGCGGTCTCCGGCTACCCCCTGGCACAGCATGACCGCGTCGAGCCGTCCCCGATCCGGCATTCAGCCGCGGTCGCGGCGTGAACACGGCAAGGACGGGGAGCCAGCTCGTATCGTTGCAGCCAGCTGCCCCTCCCCCGCGCTCGCTCTGGTACTTCTTTTCAGGCGCCGCTGCGGAGGTCCGCTGTCCCTCGTCCAGGGTGCGCCCGTCAAGTTCGCTCCAGTGCTCACGTGGCGAGTGCTCTGTGGTTCACCCTGGCGCGACCGCGACCGTCGAATGTGCCCGGCAGCGCGGAGCGTGGTAGCGACCCCCGCAACCCGCGCAACCGGTCGCCACAGGGGCACTGAGTGGAACTGCGTGACGTTCGTTCCGGCTATGAGACCGAGCACGAGGTGCCGCGCGGGATCGACCTGGTACTAGCACCCGGGACGGTCCCGCGATCGCCGGACCATCGGTTAGGGGAAGTCCACATTGGGTCCAGCTGTTGCCGCGGTTCTTCTTGTCGGCGGGCTCACGGCGCAACCTGTAAACCAGTTCACCGCCCGGCGGTCTTCAGGTGGAGGGCATCAACGGCCATCGCGGGGCGAACCGGACGCGCTTCGCTTCGGCTGCTGTCGTGTCACTCTTGCGCACAGTTCGATCGCTCGTATGGCGGCTCAGGGACGGGTGAGGAAGGAACAACCGCGCGGGTGTTGATCCGTCCGGGGCGAATTCCTCACGCGTTCGCGGCATCGACAGATAGGCCATTCGGCCCAAGACTGCTTGAAGAACCTGTCGCCCGGCGGAATGAGTCAACGTGTCTCGCTCAACGGTATTGGTAGCGCTGGATCGCCCTTCGAGTGGCGCGGTGACGCGTGATCAGCTGGACCGGATCTGCGCCTGCCTGAGCGACGAGGGGCATGCGGTCGCGTGGGCGGACACGGCCGAGGACGCGCTGGCACTGACGCAAAGCCGGGCGGATCTCTCAGCGGCGTTGGTGTCTTGGGACCTCGATACGCCGGAGACCGTGCTGAAGGCGCTCATGGGGAGGTACACCAAGCTCCCGGTCTTCCTGGTGACCACGGCGGCCTCGGTCGACGATCTTCCGTTGTGGGTTTCGGAGGTGGTGTCCGGCTACGTCTGGCTGCTGGAGGACACGCCGGCGTTCATCGCCGGCCGGATAGGGGTCGCCGCTCAGAGGTACCTCGACGGCGTGCTTCCGCCGTTCTTCCGCGAGCTGCTCCGGTTCGAGGACACGCACGAGTACTCTTGGCACACCCCGGCGCACGCGGGTGGCGTGGCGTTCCTGAAATCACCGGTCGGCCGGGCGTTCTTCGACTACTACGGCGAACGGTTGTTCCGCACCGACCTGTCGATCTCCGTCGCCGAACTCGGGTCGCTGTTCGAACACACCGGCCCGATCGGTGACGCCGAGCGCAACGCCGCGCGGATCTTCGGCGCGGACTTGACGTACTTCGTGCTGCACGGTGATTCCACCGCGGACCGGATCGCCTGCCACGCCAGCATCGCCACCGACGAGCTGGTGCTCGTCGACCGCAACTGCCACAAAGCCATCTACCACGGCTTGACGCTCACCGGAGGCAGACCGGTCTACCTCGTGCCCACACGCAACGGATACGGGCTCATGGGACCGATCCCGCCGTCGGTCATGGCAGCCGAAGCGGTCGCGGCCCAGATCCGTCGCAGCCCGTTCACCGAGGGGTCCGCCGGCGCGAACCCCGTGTACGCGGTGATCACCAACTCGACTTACGACGGGTTGTGCTACGACGCCGTCCGCGTCGCCGAGTTGCTAGGCGCTTCCGTGCCGCGGCTGCACTTGGATGAAGCGTGGTTCGCCTACGCCCGGTTCAATCCGCTCTACGCCCGTCGCTACGGCATGTCTGTCGACGCAGACGCGCTGCCCGACGACGTGCGACCGACGGTCTTCTCCACCCAGTCGACACACAAGCTGCTTGCCGCCATGTCGCAGAGCTCGATGGTGCATGTCAAGAACTCGCCGAGATCACCGGTCGAGCACCGGCAGCTCAACGAGACGTTCATGATGCACGCCACCACCTCGCCGATGTATCCCATGATCGCCGGGCTCGACGTGGCCGCCGCCATGATGGACGGCGCGGGCGGCCGGTGGCTCACCGACGAGGCGATCACCGAGGCCATCCGTTTCCGCCAGGCGGTCGACCGGCTCGGCGCGCGCATCCGCGAGGCCGGTGACCGGCCCGGCTGGTTCTTCGGCACCTGGCAGCCGACCGAGGTCACCGACCCCGCCACCGGGCGGCTGTACGCCTTCGCCGACGCCCCACTCGAGCTGCTGCGCACCGTGCCCGGCTGCTGGACCCTGGCTCCCGGCGCGCCTTGGCATGGCTTCGAAGGCATGGAGGACGGCTACTGCCTGCTCGACCCCATCAAGGTGTCGATCACCTGCCCGGGTGTGGACGCGCGGGGCAACGTCTCCGATATGGGCATCCCGGCCCGTATTCTCACGATGTACCTGGAGACACGCGGGATCGTCGTGGAAAAGACCGACGCGTACACCTGCCTGATCCTGTTTTCGATGGGCATCACCAAGGGCAAGTGGGGCACCCTGCTCGACGCGTTGCTGGACTTCAAGAGTCTGTACGATTCGGAGGCGACCGTCACCGACGTCCTGCCGGACCTCGTGAAAGCCCATCCCGACCGGTATCAGGACCTCACGCTGTCCGGGCTCTGCGCACAGATGCACACACAGCTCAGCAAGAGCGAGCTGACCGCGTTGCTCGACGAGGCGTTCACCCATCCGACCCCGGCCGTGCTCACCCCGGCGCAGACCTACCAACGCCTCATCCGCGGTGGAACGGAACCCGTGCGCCTCGCCGACATCGCCGGACGTACCGTCGCGACGCAGGTCGTCACCACCCCACCGGGAATCCCGGTGCTCATGCCCGGCGAGAGCACCGGCGACGCGGACGGTCCCGTGTTGCGTTATCTGCGCGCGCTGGAAACGTTCGACCGGGAATTCCCCGGTTTCCCCAGCGAAACCCATGGCGTCAACCGGGATCTCGAGGGAAGCTACTGGATCACCTGCCTGCGGTAACCACCGGTAGCGCCTCGGCCGATGGCGTGCCGTGGATCGGCTTCGACTACTGCCAGCGGCTCGCGGATGATCGGTGTTTCCGGCGTTGTTGATCAGTAGCTTCGGCTCCCGGCCGGCGGTCACCGAAGGTGGTGGCGAAGGCGTTGATCACGGGTTCCAGCACATCGTCCACCGGGCGCGGCCTGTGCCGGTGGGGTCCAAGCCTCGGGTCACAAGATACAGGCACTTCATCGCGGCCTGCTCGGTCGGGAAATGCCCGCGTGCGCGGATCGCCCGCCGGTAGCGGGCGTTCAACGATTCGATCGCGTTCGTGGAGCAGATCATCGTCCTGATCTCGACGTCGTAGTCAAGGAACGGCGTGAATTCGTCCCAAGCATTGCGCCATAGACGAATCACCGCTGAATGCTTCGCGCCCCATTTCTCTTCGAATTCGTCGAGAGCGGCCGCGGCGGCGTCCCGGCTGGGTGCGGTATAAATGGGTTTGATGTCGCGTTTCACCGCGTCCCAATCCCGGCGGGACACGAGCCGGAAGGTGTTGCGGATCAAGTGCACAACGCAGGTCTGAACAGTAGTTTGCGGCCACACGTTCGTCACGACGTCGGGCAGACCTTTGAGTCCGTCGCAGACAAGGAAGAAAACGTCCCGAACACCGCGGTTCTTCAGGTCGATCAGCACGCTCATCCAGAACTTCGCGCCCTCGCCGCCGGTGCCCATCCATAGCCCCAGGACGTCCTTGTGGCCCTCGATGGTGACGCCGACGGCAGCGTAGACGGGCCGGTTTGCGACCTGGCCGTCGCGGACCTCGACGTGGTCGCGTCGATGAATACGGCCACGTACACGGCGTCGAGAGGGCGGCTGGCCCAGTCGTTCATCTCGGCGACGACCTTGTCGGTGATCCGTGAGATCGTTTCCTTCCTGACCGAGGACCCGTAGATCTCGGCGAAATGCGCCGAGATCTCCCCGGTCGTCATTCCCTTCGCATACAACAGCAGCACGATCTCGTCCACTTCGGCGAGTCGCCGTTGCCGCTTCTTCACGATCTGCGGTTCGAACGTGCTCTTCCGATCTCGCGGCACGTTGATTCTAGAGTGTGTCTTACGTGGCGATCGGTGGCTAATGCGCCATGATGTTGGTCGTGGTTGATCGATTGTCGTTGTGTCTCGTGCCGGATGAGTTGTGGGAGCTGGTGGAGTCCTTGATCCCAGTGTTCACGCCGCGTCCGCAGGGTGGCGGGACTGCGCCGTTGGATCCGCGGCAGGTGTTCACCGCGATCGTGTATGTGCTGACCAGTGGATGTGCCTGGCGGGACCTGCCACTGTCGTTCGGGGTGCCGTTCCAGACCGCGCACCGTCGCTTCACGCTCTGGACCGAGGCCGGGCTGTGGCGCGAGCTCCATCGTGTTCTACCCGATGAACTCGGCAGCCATGGCCTGCTCGACTGGAGTCGTGCGATCGTGGACGATGCCTCCGTCCGCGCGAAAAAGGGGATCTCTGACCGGTCCCAGCCCTGTCGATCGAGGGAAGCCCGGCTCGAAAATCCACGTACTGTCCGACCGTGCCGGACTGCCGTTCACGGTCGCGATCTCCGCCGCGAACACCCCTGACTCGCTCGCGCTCAAACCCCCGGTGATGGCGATCCCCCGCGGTCAAATCCCACCGCGGCTGGCGACGACGCAAGCCCGCCAAGCTGCACGCCGACAAGGCCTACGACCAACTCGCGCTCCGACGCTGGGTCCACGACCACGGCATCATCGCCGAACAAAGCGAGATCTGCGACAACTGCGTGGACGGTGTCCATGCCAACGACTGAGCCGGTGCTGTCGCTCCACACCCGGCCGGAACCCCAATGGCGCCTGCGACGCGGACGGACGAAAGCGACACGGTAAGCGGCGTGGCGGGCGAAGGCTGCCTCCAGCTCGGCGGGGCAGAGCCGATGCAGGAACGACTGGCCGGTGTCGCAGGTGCAAGCAGCGGGTGGCGCAGACGACGTCGAAGCCGTAGGGCTTGCTGAACGCGGATGTGACCGCGTGCAGACGTTCGGTCCCGGCGCAGCCCGCGTCCGGGGTGGTGCCGAGATTAGCCGACAGGTACAGTCTGGTGAGTGGATCTCCGGGTCGTGCTGGTTGGTCAGGCAGGTCAGCTCGTGCTCCTGGTTCCGGTGGTGATCGGTGAGTGTCAGTTGTTCGCGCCGACGAGACATCGAATGATCACCAGCTGAGGTTAGCTTCGAGAAGCTACACCGGCGGCTGAATGCTGATCGGGATCCGCCGGCACCTGGGCCGGCAGCATGGGCCGGGCTGTGACGAACGAGAAGCCCGGTCTGGGAATCACTCCCGGGTGGACTGTGAGGTCGAATCACTGGTTATGGGCTCATGCCAGCCACGGCCAAACCACGCGTGGGAAACCGCGTCCTGCTGTTCGGGCTGGACCGCACCGGGGGTTGTCACACTGGTGACCGGGTGCCGCGTCAGCCCGGTGCAAGCAGGCGCGATCGATGATCAAAGATGCGCGAAGGGGTCTATGCTGATGAAAAACGGGAAGATCGTTTGGACAGCCAACTTCATTCTGATCGCTCTGCTGACCTTGGACTTGTATTTCGCTTTCGGCTCCGCGGAGATCAACTGGTGGGGCGTGGGAATTGTCACCGTCCTCACGATGGTAGTACTTGCCGTCGAGATATATTTGCTGTACCAGAAGGCTCGTCGATGAGTGCGCCTGCGGCGCGCTGGGCGCCCGGCAACGCCTTGGGTGGCGAGGATGTCAGTTTGGTCCACGTCCAGACACTTGGTGGCCAGAAAGCTTTCGGTGGCACTCAGGGCCCCTGTCGAGCCCGAGTCTGATCTCCAGGCCGACCAGCACTCCTCCGAAGATGTCCTCAAGTTTGTGCTGGTACCGCTTGAGCCACCCCACGCCGACTGCGCTCTCGTTCACGGAAACCAGCGGTGCACCCTCCGCCGACGATCACCTGGCCCGTCGACATTCCGAGCGCACTCCGAACCGTCTACAGTGGATTGATTCGCCGTCTGCTCCACTATCAGACGACGCCTTGTCATCACCTCGGCAAACTGTGGCTATGGTCATTGGCGTTGCGCCAATATCCGGCGGCGCCACCTGACTTAAACCCACACCGGACTCGACCTCGAGCCAGAACCGCCGTAATCCAGCCGCTTTGGAATCTGTCATGTGTTTCTGCAGTTCCGGCTCAACCCGCGCCTGACTCGCTACGGTACCTCGCCGAAGACCATGCGGCGCCCGCGAGCGGTGTCCATGTACTCGCGGACCCGGTGGACAAGTCCGTCGCGGAGTTCGAAGACGATGCAGTAGTCGTTGGCGTAGTGGTTGCCGTTGGCCAGCGTCGCCGTCATGGTCTCCTCCACAATCACGCGCTCGCCGTCGGCATAGAGCCCGTGGAAGGTCACGGTGACGTCACTCACGAAAAAGCGCGGGAAGTCCTCGGCGAGGAACTGCACGATCGCTTTCCTGCCGACCATATGAGCCGGGCCCTCCAGTGCGACGGCGGTGGCGTTTCCCGGGGGCGCCAGCCATTCGGCGTCCTCGGTGAAGACCGCGGAGATCTGGTCCGCGTCGTGGCTGGCGAACGCCTTCCAGGCGTTCTGGACGATGTCACGGCTCTGCTGAGACATGCCCGCAACCCTAGGCGATCATGGGCCGGAAGGGGTGGCGGATTTCCGACGTCACCCACTCCCGCTCCGAACCGACGGGACTCAGACACAAGCTCCAGGAACCTGAATTCTTAAGGTCTGCAGTAACCGAATTAAAAGACCGGGGGCGATGGACGGTGGTGTTCTCGTCGCTGGATCGACTCGCCGCGTACGCCGGTCAATGTGACTACTTGTCCACGACGGCACCGCCGGGGACTCGCTGGACAACGCCGCGCTCGCGCTGACGCGATCTCGCCGACTGCCTGGCCTGGACACAAGCCCGGGTCACGCAAGCGATCGCCCAAGGGAAAGCAGGGTGAGGCGAGACTCAGCGGGCGGTCGAGGCCCACGGCCGCGCAGCGGCGGAGGCCGACGTGCGGAACCGGGCGAACAGCGAGCGCGGCGCCCCCGCCGTCGTGCAGCCGCCGTCCTTCACCGGTCCGGTGAGGCGAAACGGCAGGCGGCTCGCGACATTGTGTCCCGAGCCCGCCGGCAACTCCGTGGCGAGGGCGACCGGTGCGCCGAGGCGCTGAAAGCCGAAGCGGCGCCGGCACCGCAGGACTCCCGCAAAGCAAGCCGACGCGAACTTCTACGGCGGCATGCTCGACAGCGCCCAAGGCCTGCTCGAAGGACTGTGGGGCGCGGTCAGCGACCCCGGCGGCACGGTCGCCGCGATGGCCCCCGATGTCACCCACCCGGTCGACACCCTCAAGGTGATGGTCGCCTGGGCCGACTGGGCGGCCGGCCGCGGCGACCGGGCGCTCGGGAAGATCACCGGCGACGTGGTCATCGCTGCCGCCATTTTCGGGGCCGGGGAACTTCTCATGGCGATTGTGATGACAGTATGTGCCTCGTGGATCACAGGGAGAACGCCGATACGGATCAGCTGAGCCAAGCGCCTGGATGAACGCTGTCGAAGCGAGTGAGCGGCCGATCGATCTGGTGCGCGCCAACCCGGACCTGGCGAACCATGCACAGGGTTGCGATGAACTGACAATACAGGCCGCGGAGCGTACGCTCGGTATCCCGCTTCCGCCGTCCTATCGTCGTTTGAAGGTGACGGGGTGATCGGTTCGGTCTGGACTTCGTCAGGCGGTGTTGCGCTTCTTGCCGATCAGGGCAGGTACCAGCAGCAGCGACAGCAGCGACAGCAGCGGGCTGGCGACCAGTGCCCAGGTGAACGCCGTGCTGTAGCTCTGCGGGTCGGTGGCCGAGCCGAGGACGGAGAAGAAGATCAGGCCGATCACCGCCACACCGAACGCGACTCCCACCTGCATCAGGGTCTGGATGACACCGGAGGCTGACCCGGCGTCGCCCTCGGGAACGTCCTTCAGTGCGGCGCCGATGAGCGGGCTGACGCCCAAGCCCTGCCCGAGGCCGACGACGAACAGAGCGGGCGCCAGCAGCAGCCCGGTCATGTCGGGGCCCGCGGCGATCACGCAGACCAGCAGGATGACGTTACCGACGACGTTGATCGCGTATCCGATGCTCAGCACGTGGTTGCCCACCCTGGTCTGGATCCGCAGGGCCAGCATCGATCCGAGGCCGAACGCGACGGCCAGCGGGCTGAACGTCAGACCCGCGTAGAGCGCTGAGTGGCCCAGACCGTTCTGCAGTTGCAGCGGCAGCAGGAAGAACAGACCGCTGTTGCCCGCGAAGAAGATCAACGCGATGGCGTTGCCCGCGCTGAAGGTGCGGATGCGGAACAATGCGGGCGGTACCAGCGCGAATCGGCCCTGCGTGGTGCGGCGCTGCTCGTAGGCCAGGAACGCGGCCAACGCCGGGGCCGTCAGCACCAGCATCGCGATCAGCCACGCGGGCCAGCCGAACTCCCTACCCTGGATCAGCGGGAAGGTCAGCAGCGCCAGGGTGAGCGTCAGCAGGCCGAGGCCGGGCAGGTCCAGCTTGGGCCGCGCCGTGGTCTCGGTTCTGGGCAGCGACACCGCGGCGATGGCCAAGGTGGCCAGACCGACCGGCACGTTGATCAGGAACACCGTGCGCCAGCCCAGGTCGAACAGGTTCGCCTCCACCAGCACACCACCGATGAGCTGCCCGGCTATCGAAGCCAGCGAGATGGTGGTGCCGTATACGGCGAACACGGTGGCCCGCTGCTTGCCGGTGAAGCTGAGCTGCAAAATCGACAGCACCTGCGGGTACAGCAGGGCGGCGCCAACGGCCTGCGCCACCCGGAACACGACCAGCATCGACGGATTCGGCGCCAGACCGCAGGCCAGCGAAGCCACGCTGAACAGCGCGGAACCGATCAGGAACAGCTTGCGGTGGCCGTGGATGTCGCCGAGACGGCCCGCGAGCACGAGCAGCAGCCCGTAGACCAGCACATACCCACCGATGATCAGCTGGATTTCGGAGAAGCTGGTGTTGAGATCGGTGCGGATGGCGGGGGTGGCCACGTTGACGATGAAGTCGTTGAGCATGGACAGGAACGTGCCGGTCATGACTGCCACCAGCATCAGTCGCCGGCGACCGGTCAGCCCCCTCGGCTCGACCTGGTCCGACCCCACGCCGGGGGTCGTGGTCTGGGACGCGGACATCGGTAAGGCACCTTTCGGGACGCGGTCGGAACTCTCCCGTCGATCCTGCTGAGGGCGGCGCGGGTGAACAATCCTCGTCTCGGCAACAAGCGGTAAGCTGGGCTTAACGATTGAGGTGATCGGGGTCCGGGTGGAACTTCGCGAGATCGAGTGCTTCCTCGTACTGGCCGAGGAAATGCACTTCCGGCGCACGGCTGAGCGGCTGCACCTGTCACCTGCCCGGGTGAGTCAGACCATCCGGCTGCTGGAGCGGCGGGTGGGCGCGACGCTCTTCGAGCGGACCAGCAGGCGGGTCCGGCTCACGGCCCTCGGGAAAAGTTTTCACCAGGAGGTGCGTCCCGTGTTCCAGGAGTTGCACCGGGTGTTCGACCGGGTGACCGCGGCCGCCCGTGAGGTCGACGGTGTGCTTCGGCTGGGGTTTCTCGGCTCGGCGGCCAACGAGCTGACCGCCGACATCCTCGGCCGCTTCCGTGACCGCTACCCGGGTTGCCAGGTCACCATGAGCGAAGTCCACTGCGCCGACCCGCTGGGTCCGCTCCGCTCCGACGACGTGGACGTGCTGATCACCCGGTTGCCGGTGCACGAGGACGACCTGACCGTGGGGCCGATCCTCCTGTCGGAGCGCCGGGTGCTGGCTGTGCCGCCCGGGCACCGCTTCTCCCGCAGGGTATCCATCAGCGTCGAAGATCTGGCCGAGGAGACCCTGGTCGACGTCGCGGGCCCAGCGCCGGAGTACTGGTGGGAGTTCCACGCCCCGGCACGCACCCCCAGTGGCAGGCGGATCCCACGCGGGCCCGCGGTCGCCACGTTCCAGGAGTTGCTCGCGCAGATCGGTGCGGGCTCGGGTGTATCCCCCGTGGTGGAATCGGTCTCGCGCTACTACGCGCGGCCGGACGTGTCGCTGGTGCCGATCCGGGACATGCCGCACTCGGAGGTCGCCCTGGTGTGGCGCGCGGGCGCGGAGACGGCGCTGCTGACCGCCTTCGCCGACGTGGCGACCGAGGCGGCCGCCCAGGCGCGGCGGCAGCGGGTCCGCACCAACGCCTGATCCATCAGCCCGCGGCACGGGTCTCGCCCTGTTGGCCGGCCGAGTGGGCCGAGGGCGGCCAGTCCTGCCTGCAGCCGCGACTGCAGGTGGCGCTTGGTGAGGTGCCCACGAGGCATGCGAGCGCGCGGGGCCGCCGGACCGGGGCGGAATGACTCGTCGCGAAGGTGCGGCGGCGGTCTCGGGAGAGGCGGGACCACCGATCATGTCGGGCGGCAGGAAGGACGATCCGCAGGTGGTTGACGCGAAGAAGGTCCGTCACGTGACCACCACACCGCCCGAGCTGGACGCGGTCCGGCGTGACAACACGGCAACGGTCGCCACCTTGCGCGCGATCCCCGATGTGGTCGGCCTGCTCCGATCCACGACCGCTGTCGATCCGGACAACGGCGAGACTCTGGGCATCGTGTGGGACCTGTGGAGTCACCACATCGAAGACGACCAGCCGATGATGCGGGTCGGTCTCCGGGGGGAGGGTCTGTACCTGCGGTTGGGCCGCGACACCGACGCCGAACGCGTCCAGCGACAACTCGACAACCTCGATGTGGCACAGAAGTCGGTGGGTTAACCGTGACGAGAAAGCCTGACCGTAGAAGCCATCTGTCGGCGCACGCCCTGAGGACGTCCGAGAGTGTCACCTCCATCGTTCTTCCGCCTGGCTGGGATGATTCCGGGCTGAGTGCAGCAGAGAGTTCTGGGCGGAACGCGTCACACGATTGGGCGGGCTCTGTAGATGCCGATCACCTGGACCGCATCGGCGAAAGTCCGCTGAATTCGCGCCTGGCGGTGTCGCACACCTGATTCTTGAGGTCATCGCCTACGCGGCCGAGGAAGCCGAGAGCAACGCGGGCGGACGAGCCACCGTCGCTCTGCATCCCGACGGCTCGGTGTCGGTGTCGGACAACGGGCGAGGCACCGACACCCGTCTCAACGACCGGGGGCAGATCGTGAAGAAACCGATCATGGCGACAAAGGAGCTGCGGTTCTTCAGGTCGAAGGCGCACTCCATGCCGAGCAGAGCGGCGCGGGTGACCGCGCCGGCGTCAATTCTGCGTGTCGTCGCCCAGGGCGTGCGCGTTGTAGGCCAGCAGCTCCCAGGAGTGTCCGTCCGGGTCGTCGACGGCCCGGTTGTACAGCCAGCCCATGTCCTGGGCCGCACGTGGCTCGGTGGCACCCGCGGCGAGCGCCGCGTCGGCCAGGCGGTCCACTTCTTCGCGCGACCCGGCGGCCAGTGCGTTGATCACCTCGATCGGGCCATCCGCTGTGGTTCGCTTGGTGAACGTCGCGAAGGTCCCGCGTGTCATCAGCTGCACCACGATCGCGTCAGCGAACACCACCTGGACAGAGGTGTCACCGCTGAACTCCGGATTGACCGCTCCCCCCAACGCCAGATAGACCTTCGTGCTCGCTTCCAAATCGGTGACCGGCAGATTGACGTAAATCTGCGTGATTGCCATGACATGCCCTCCAGGATGTCGGTGTGCCGGGCGCTCCCGGTGTCACCACGAAATCTAGGGGCGTACCGCGACCTCGGTCTTGTACAGGAGCGACAACATCTCCTCGCCGCCGGCCTGCCTCAGCTGGGATGCCGTGCGTCCGGTGAACCGGGTCAGTGAGCGCGCCAGGTGTGGCTGGTCGTGATATCCGACCTGCTGCACGACGTCGATCGCGGCCATCCCCTGACCCAACAACATCACGGCCTGCCTCGCTCGCTCGATCTGCCGGATCGCGCCCTGAGTCAACCCGGTCGCCGCGGCCACCCGCCGCTGCACCGACCGCGGTGTGACCAGAGTGGCCGTGTCCCCGCGGAGCACATCGGCGACCAGCGGATCGCGCACCAGCAGTCCGGCACGGACCAGGCGGTTCACGAAGACGTCGGCGTTGTCGTAGGTCGGCGTTTCCCATTCCTCGCCCTGCAGAATGAACGAGTGGGCCGTGGTGTGCGGACTCGACACGGCGGTGTCGACCAGCCGGGGCACCGGCATCGGCGGCAGGAAGGCGCCGTGCTGGAAGATGATCCCGATCGTCTGCCCCTCCCCCAGGCTTGGGTCTAGGTCCAGCACAGTGGGACCCGTCTCAGGGCCGCGCACAGTCACCTGCGTCTCGCCCCGGTCACGCCACACCACGAGCTCCCAATTCGAGTTCGCGAGGGACCGCATCCGCGCCGGCACCACCACGGCGGCCTTCCCAGCGCGATAAACCCGCTCCACATACGGAGAATCGGATGGACGCTGCTCGACGCCACCATCGAGATCAAGATTCACGGTCAAGAAGCTAACACCAGCGCCAGAGCACAACCTTCGGCCGTGTTCGCATGACCCGACCGTGGCGTCAGTCCTGGCTTACGGTTGACGGCGATCTTCAGGAGAGGATGCCTGCCATCGGAGGTGCACCTGGTGGTTGTGCTCGACGTGGCCGATCACCTTGCCGGCGATCGTGTCCCCTATCGACGGCAGTGAAGCCTCACGCGGCACAGTCGTGACTTCGACCAGACCGACCGCGTCGGGCACGCCCTCGATACGCACGACGACACCGAACCGTTGCCGCCCGATCACCTCGCCCGTAACGAGCATCCCCACAGGCAAGACCGCCAGCGTCGCGGCCCACGCATCACGAGCCCGTTGCCCGAGACGCTGGGCATCCGGCCACGAGTACCCGGTCACCTCATGACTATGGCATCCGGAGCGGACACCACCGACACTGAAGGTTGAAGTCAGCGCGCAGAAGAGAAGACAGTGAACATCGAGCCTGCCCGAGTCGCCGGCGGGCTCATGTATTCGGGGCCCCTCGTGTTCCTCCCAGACTCGCACTTCCCGGCGACAGCTGGCCGGCCCGTTCCAACCAGCTGTCGATCACGTCGTAGCCGGCGCGGGAGCACTAGCCTGAACAACCTTGGGTAGCCGGAAGCCCTGCCACTGCCATTCAGTTCCGGCACATTGTCGGATGAGATCGACGGTCAGCGGTCCGCCCTGAGGATGCAAGATCACGGCGCGGAGCTCTGCGTCGTAGCCAGTTCGCATAGTTCTGATGAGAGGCACTCGCAGGCCCACAGTGGTTCGACGGGCGGCCACCAACACAGCAAAGCCACCGTTGCCCCCGCCGAACTTGCTCCACACCTTGCCCGCCGCCCCGGACAGGCACGAACCAGTCGCCCTTGCTGCGGCGGCGAGCCCTCAACGGTGGCGCTTACCGCTATGCATCAAGCCAGAGCGCGGCACGACTGCTCGAAGAGACCCCGAATACCGCTCCCCCACTTCGGGCAGGTTTCACGACCAAGGATTGTGACATCTACAAATAATGTGTCACACTCTAGGTCGTCCGCAACACCTGCCGGACACCCGGGCACAAACTCGACATGGGGGCTTCGATGAAATCTCGGACCGCGAAAATCATGCTCGCCGCGACACTGACGAGTGTCGGACTGTCCATCGCCGTGGCGTCGCCGGCGTCCGCGGCCCCTCGCTATTGCACTGCATCACCGGAGGGAAACGGGGCGAAGGCCTACTGTTACGCGTCTGCTTCCGGCACGCAGTACCGGGCGGTGGCCCGCTGCAAGTACCAGACTCCTACCGGCAGCTGGGACTACTCGAACTTCTACAGCGGCTGGGAACGGCAGGGAGATCCCGGCAACGCCACCGTGCAGTGTGGCCTCGGGTGGACCTTTCTCGAGCCCAACGCCCAAGTACGCTGACTTTCACGCACTGATTTCGTGACCACGCGGAGAGCGCTGATCCGGGTCGATCAGTGCTCTCCGCCGGTCCTGCGCCGACAGGGTCTCGATTTCTCCTAGTCGAGGCCCTTCTCGATCCAGTCCAGAACAGAGACATGGACCGGACGCCAGCCGAGGTGACCGCGGCCACGAGTTGAGAACCGCCCCCGCGGTAGGTTCTTCGACCAGCATCTGACATTGCCACGAGAGGGCAACCTCGCGCCCGACAACCGCCCGCGTGCGGGCGACGCCGCAGGGCGGTCTTCAGTCGCCGACAAGGTCGCCCACCACGATGCATCCAGCGCCTGCTTCCGGATGTGATCGCGAGAGACGGTGCTGCCGTCGCGTTGGTCAACGGCTGGGGCCTGCGCTTCCCCGGACACGCCATCGGCTTGGCGGATCGCAGGCTGAGCAAGACCGTGGGCTCGCTCGGCGATCAGGTGCAGAAGCTGACCTGGGTCCGAGACCACCTTGAGGAAGGGTCAGGCGCGTGATGCGCGGCCAACGCCGAGGTATAGAAGGCTGTCCTCTACGTGCTGCTCGCTTGCGTGGACTGGGTCATTACTGTGACCGCATGACGAATGACGCCATCCCGCCTGCAGACCTCGCGTCGATGAACAAGGTTGAGTTCGCTTTCCCCGGCCCACTGCGTGACCAGCTTGTCGCGGCAATCGTCAACGGTTCCAAGACCTCCACCACCGGCCTCGTCGTCGACTACGAGCATGAGGGCGAGCCGCTGCCGGAAGTCGGGAGCCGTTCAGTGGTCATTGACTCAGACGACCGTCCAGTCGCGGTCATCGAGGTGACCGGCGTACGCGTCGTCCCGCTGGCGCAGGTGGATCTCGCTCACGTCGTAGACGAGGGAGAGGGGTACACCAGCGTGGCCGAGTGGCGGGCGAGCCACGAGCGGTTCTGGCACAGTGAGGAGACGCGTGCGGCGTTGGAAGACCCCGAGTTCGCCGTGGACGACGCGACGCTGGCGGTTCTGCAACGCTTCCGCCTCATCACCGATCTTCGCCCCGTCGATTAGCCATCCTCCCTATCGTTTACCACGTCGTAAGTGCCCTTCTTGCTGGCGGCGGCGCGCCGCGTGGATCTATACCTAGTGCCTCATCAAGGAAGGTTGGTGTGGTAGCCGTGTTGTGTGGACGTCTGGGTTGTTGATGGCGAGGCTGGTCGGTGGAGGTGAGCCGTGGCGCGTCGGCCGGAGGTGTTCGCGCGGTCGTTGGAGCCGGGGGAAGCGCAGCGGCTGGTCAAGATCACGTGGTCTGCCCGGGATCGGGTGCGGCTGCGGCGGTCGGGGATTGTGCCGGCCTCGGTGCAGGGCCGGTCCGCGGGTGAGATCGCGGTGATGTTCGCCGCGACCGAAGGCTATGTGCGGGAGGTGATCCACGCGTTCGACGATTCCGGGTTCGCGGCGTTGTCCCCAAAATGGAGGGGCGGCCGACCAGCTAAATTCGGGCCGGCCGCCCGTAACCAGATCTGCCGCATCGCCGCCTGCAAACCGGCTGAGCTGGGGTTGCCGTTCACGACCTGGAGCCTGAGCAAGCTGGTCGGCTACCTTGCCGGGCACGCCTGGATCAGGGCCAGTACCGAAACCGTCCGGCAGATCCTGCGCAAGGCGGGCGTGTCGTGGCAGGCAACGAAGACCTGGAAAGCCGGCAAAGATCCGGACTTCGTGGCCAAGAAGATCCGCATCCTCGACCTCTGCGATCATCCGCCTGCCGACGGACGGGTGATCTGTGTCGATGAGTTCGGGCCGCTGAACCTGCAACCCCGCCCCGGCCGCGGCTGGTTCCCCCGCGGTCGCCCGGCCCGGTCGCGCGCCACCTACACCCGCACCAAAGGCATTCGGCACATGTTCGGCGCGCTCGACCTGGCTACCGGGCAGATGTCCTACCGGTTCCGTGACCGCAAACGCTGGCCGCAGTTCCTCGACTTCTGCAAACAACACCGCCGCCGCTTCCCCGCCGGGAAGCTCTACCTCGTCTGCGACAACTACGGACCCCACGCCAAAGCCGAGGTCGCCGCGTGGTGCGCGGCCAACGACATCGAGCTGGTCTACACGCCCACCCACGCGTCGTGGCTGAACTGGATCGAGTGCGAGTTCACCGCGGTCCGCTACTTCACCCTCGACGGCAGCGACTACCCCAGCCACGCCACCCAAGAGACAGCGATCACCGGCTACCTCCGCCGACGCAACCGCCACAGCCACCCCAAACACCACTCCGCCGTCAACTCCAAAATCCGCCGCCCGGATTACCTACCCAACGTTGCTTGATGCGGCACTAGCTCGCATGGGCTTCTCGGTCGGAACTCCCGAAGCTGTCCCGAGCCGCAAAGTAGGCGATGGGGGCCCGGACCGGGGACCGCGTCAGTGGCGAGATCCCTGGCCCGGAGGTCCGGCTACGTCCAGTGGATGTTTTGGTAGCGGCGGGTCGTCTCGTTGCATCGGCTACGCGCGCTGCTCGACCGCGCAGCAGGACCTGCAGATCCAGCTCGACGCGCTGCACGCGGCCGGATGCCGACAAGGTTGTTCACGGAGAAGATTTCCAGCCGGATCAAGGTCCGGCCCGAGTTCGATCAGGCGCTCGTGCTGGCCAGCTAGATCAAGCACGCCGCGCCCGAGCAGCCGGTGATTTCGACCGTGCACGAGCTGAAACGCCCCGCGCGTAACGCCGCCGAGCTGATGGCGCTCGCGGGCGACCTCGAGGTCCGCGGCATTCAACTGGAGTTGCTCACCGGCCCGCTGGCCGGGATCCACGACCCCAACGGGCCATGGGCGCGATGTTGTTCGCGGTGCTCGCCGTCGCCGCGCAGCTGGACCGCAATTACATCCGCGAGAAGACCCTCGAAGGCCAGCAAGCCGCCGCGGCGAAGGGAAACCACGGCGGCCGGCCGAAGGTGATCGACGAGGACATGCTGACCTTCGCCCTCGCGTTGAAGGACAAGGGCACCCCGGTGCCGGAGATCGCGAGGAAGCTGACCATCAAGACTGGCAAGAACGTCGGCCGTTGCCCGTCGGTGGCCTCGCTCTACCGCGCCCTCGCCGAAGCGGAGTCCGCCAAAGGCGAGCGGCGTTTGAGCGGGCGTTCAGTACTTCCAGCTGGTCCCGGTGCCCGGCACTGCTCAACCGGGATCGAGCATGGTGTGCTCGACGTGGATGACGTGCGCGCGGGGTCTGCTGCTCCCTGGGCGCGTCCGGGGGTCAGCGGGCGTCGAGCTGTGCGCGCAGGTCCGCGACCTGTGTCTGCAGTTCCTGCACGAGCCGGTAGAGGGCCTGGATGGAGACCATGGCGACTCCGTTGGCATCGACACCGGCGATCACGGTGTCGATGTCGCCCAGGTCGAATGCCGCTTTCCAGTCCTGGGCCATCGGCCCGAGGTGCCGTACCTCCGGGCTTTCCCAGTTGTAGCGCCAGGTATCGCAGCTGGGCATCAGCCGCTTCGCCCGCCGAGGACGCCCGTGATCGACTCAACTGGAGGGAACTTTCGCCACCATGACCGAGCCAGCGAACAACTCAAGCGGCGCAGCCAATTTGGCGAGCTGCAGGTCAGCGGACTTCGCGTCTCGCCACCATCACCGAGTCGGGACACACGCCTACGGTTTTGACAGTCCTGGCCGATGGTCGCCTCATCGGTCCACCGCCCCGTGACGGGCGCCGGGTGATCCCGCGACTCGCGAGGCTCCCGACCGCCGAGAGGGCACGGTCTGACTACAGAGTCTGCTATTGCGGCCACCCGGGAAACTCCTTTTAGAGGATCCCCGCAGGGACCTTGCAACGGGTGTAATGGGTGTTCATTCGCCACCAGTGTGACGATCCCTTGTGAGGTTCTGCGTGACCGCTGGCCCTTCGATGACGCGGAGTCTGCTCACCTCTTTCCTGAACCTGTACGAGCAGGATCCCGGCCGGATCCTGTTCACCTTCGTCGATGACAAGGGGGTAGACCGTCAGCGGCTCACCGTCGCGGACCTGGCGAGCCAGGCCGACGCGGTGGCGTGTGCCCTGCCGCGGTGGGGCCTGGTCCCGGGTGACCGGGCGCTGCTGGTGTATCCCCCCTCCCTGGACTTCGTCGGGGCTTTCCTGGGTTGCCTGGCCGCTGGTGTGCTGCCGGTTCCGGTGTGCCCGCCCGACCCGCTGCGGCTGCGCCACGACGTGGCCGCCTTCACCCAGATCGCCACCGACTGCGGGGCGGGGACCGTGCTGACGAACAGCGCCTACGAGCTGGCCAGAACGGCCGGGAACTTCACGTCGCTCTTGGCCCGTCACCGGATGCGCTGGCCGGACCTGACCTGGCGGCGCACCGACCGTGCCCGGCCCAGCAGACCCCTGCGGCTCGATTGGCGGGTGCCCGGGGACCCGGCGCAGCCCGCCTTCCTGCAGTACACCTCGGGTTCGACCAGCGCCCCGCGCGGTGTGGTGGTCACACACGGCAACATGCAGGCCGAGGTGGAGGCCAACACCGAGGCCCTGGGCCTGGGGCCGGACACCCGCGGGGTGTGCTGGGTGCCGCACTTTCACGACCTGGGGCTGATCAGCTTCGTCCTGTCCACCGTCGTCGGGAACTCCAGCACCTATCTGATGTCCCCGATGTCCTTCCTGCGCCGTCCCGCGCTGTGGATGGAGACCATGGACCGCGTCCGTGCCACGCACACCGCAGCACCGAACTTCGCCTACGACCTCGTGGTGCGCAAGAGCACCCGGGAGCAGCGCGCCCGCTGGGATCTGAGGTCGCTGCGGGTGGTGTGCTCCGGTGGCGAGCCGGTACGTCCGGAGACCGTCCGCCGCTTCCTCGACGCCTGCGCTCCTGCGGGACTCGCCGAGGGCGCCTTCTATCCCGCGTACGGTCTGGCCGAATGCACATTGAGCGTCACCATGGGCGGCCGCGCGGTGCTGCACGTGGACCGGGCCGCGCTGGCCGAAGGGCGCGTCGTGCCGCTGGCCGGGTCGGACAGCGCCGGAACGGCCGAGGGCATCACTCTCGTGGGCAGCGGCCGGGTCACCAAGGCGGATTCCCGGGTCCGGATCGTCGATCCGCAGACACACAGACCCTGCCCCGAGGATCAGGTCGGGGAAATCTGGGTGGACTCCCCGACCAAGGCCGCCGGCTACTACGGGTTCGGCGAGGAAAACCGGGAACTGTTCCAAGCGAAGGTCACCGACGATGACGATCCCCGAAGGTATCTGCGCACCGGGGATCTCGGGTTCTTCCACCAGGCGGAGCTCTTCGTCACCGGGCGCCTCAAGGACTTGATCATCGTGCACGGCCGGAACGTCTACCCGCAGGACGTCGAGGCGAGCGCGGCCCAGGCACACCCGCTGATCCGGCCGGGCGGAGTGGCCGCGTTCGTCCTGGAACCGGTACCAGGCGGGGACACGGAGCGGGTCGTGGTCTTCGTCGAGACCCGCCAAACCCGGCTCGGCCCCGAGCAGCGGCAGGAGTTGATTCAGGCGGTGCGCCACCACGTCCGCATGGATCACAGCCTGGTGTGCCACGCCGTGGTCCTCGGCGGTCCCGGCACCGTCACCAAGACCACCAGCGGCAAGGTCCGCCGCGGCGCTTGCCGGCAAGCCTTCCTCTCCGGTGCGGTTCACCGCGCCTCCACCACTCTCGCCGTCGACGAGCAGCCCGCCGCGTCCGGACAGGAGTCCTCACCATGACCCCCGCCCGCACCGTGTGCATTGTCGGGGCCGGTCCCACCGGCCTGACCCTCGCCCGCGAACTGCACCGCACAGGCCACCACCCCATCGTCCTGGAAGCCGCCGACGCGCTCGGCGGCAAATGCGCCTCCATCGACCTGGACGGCCGCAGCTACGACCTCGGCGGACACATCTGCACCCCCCGGTACACCGCCCTGGCCCAGCTCGCCTCCCAGCTGGACGTCCCCACCGAACAGGCGACACCGACCCTCGTGCCCGACCCTGCCACCCGCACCTGGGCGCCGCCCGATCTCTCACCCCTGGTCAACTCCGACGCCCACCGCCGCTACACGGACCTGCGCGCCGCGCGATTCCCCGACATCGCCTCACCCGGTCTCTCTCATTCCGCACGCGCCCTGGCCGCCCCGGTGGACCAGTGGCTGGCCGACAACCGCCTCGGGCCACTCGCCGCCGCATTGGGCACCGGATACACCGCGGCCGGCTACGGGCAGCTGCACTCCGGCGTACCCGCGCTGTACTTCGTCAAGTACGCGGAACTCACCGGGCTGGTGGCGGACCACCCCGAGCTGATGGCGACCGCGGGGGCGTTCACCGTCGCGGGCGGCTTCGGCCGGCTGTGGCAGCGGATCGCCGACACCCTGCCCGACCTACGGCTCGCAGCTCGTATCCGACGCATCGACCGCGGTGGCCAAGGCGTCACGATCACCACCACGGGCGGCGTCGTGGAGGCCGACGACCTGATCCTGACCGTCCCACTCAGCAGGGTCCTGCCGGTACTGGACGCCACCCCGGAGGAACGGGAGATCGCCGCGAAAGTACGCCACATCGACTACCGCACCCTCGTGTTCACTGCCGAGGACTTGCCACAATCCGGGTTCTACCTGCTGCCGGAACGGACCGGGAGCAGCTCGGCGGCCGGGCGCTGCGTGTCGTTCCACCACCGCCACCACGACCGCGACGTGTACACCGGCTACGTGTACGGCAGTCCCGACTTCTCCGAGGGAAGAACCGCGGATCTGCTCTGTGAGGACATGAAGCAGCTCGGCGGCAGGGTGCGGTCGGTGACGTTGCAGCGCCGCTGGGAGTTCATGCCGCACTTCGGCAGCGACGACCTGCGGGACGGAATCCTCGACCGGCTGGAGGACATACAGGGCCAACGGCGCACCTATCACGCGGGCAGCCTGCCCGCGTTCGAACTGATCGAATGCACCATGGGCTACGCCCAGGACCTCGCGCGGCGCTTCTTCCCCGCACCCACCGCGCACACCGTCGCGCCACAGATGACGCCGACGTCCCGGACCACACGGCTGGACGAGGCCGAACTCGGCGCCTGGCTCTCGACCGCCATCGCCACCGAACTGGACATCCCGCCCCAGGACATCGACCTGGACGCGCCGCTGTACGACTACCCCTTCGACTCCATCAGCTTTGCCTCGCTCCAAGCCGCCCTGTCGGACCTGCTCGGCACCCACGTGGCCTCCATCGACCTGGTCAACCAGCCCACGATCGGCGCTATCGCCCGCCACCTCACAGCCGGCCGCAACACGATGCCGGCCCCCAGGCGATCCCCGCTGCTGCTCCCCATGACCACCGCACACCCGCTGTTCTGCGCGGGCGGCGCGGTCGGAACCGTCCAGTATCTGCGCTCCCTGGCCAGGGAACTCGGCCCCCAGCACCCGTTCAGCGCGCTCCAAGCACCCGGCCACGACGGCAGCGAGGAACCGTACACCGACGTCGAAGAACTGGCCGCGCGCTACGCCGAGGAAATCCGGCAGGCGCAACCACGCGGCCCCTACCTGCTGGGCGGACACTCATTCGGCGGCCTGGTGGCCTACGAGACCGGGCTGCACCTGCAAGCCGCCGGTGAGGAGATCGCCAACGTCCTCGTCCTGGACACCTACGTCCCGATCCCGGAACAGACCCCGCCGCCTCCCGACGAGGCAGCGGCCATCGAGGAACTGGCGACCATGAACAGGATCATCGATCCCGCCGGCACCGCGGAGCGGCCGGCCCTCGATACCGACGCCTCCCCCGAACGCAGGCGAGAACAACTCGCCCGCCTCCTCGGCGCCACCGGAATGCTGCCCGACGAGAGCTTCATCCTCGCCATGCTCCGCATCTACCAGGCCAGCCTGGAAGCATACGTGCGCTACCAGCCGCCGCCCTCCGACCTGCCAGTCACCCTCTTCAAAGCAACCGACGGCTTCCCCCCGGTCTTACGGGGCGACCGGCACATCAACCTGCCCCTGGACGACCCCCACAACGGCTGGAACCCCCGACTCCTGCCCAACCTCACCACCGTCCCGATACCGGGAAACCACTTCACCCTCCTCCAACAACCCCACCTGACCCCACTCGCCACCGCCATCCGCCATAGCCTCACCCCCACGCCCCCGCCAGTCCTCAGATCCGGGACGGACGGACAGCCGGCGAAGAAGACAGCCGGACCGGACAGACTTCGATGACCTGGTGAAGGGCCGCCAAACCGAGTGCGACGCACACGGCCTGAGTGAAGCTGGCACTTGTCCGAGCGAGGTAGCTCTAGGCCACGATGTTCCTCGCACCCCGACACCCGCGCCAGTGCGAGGTCGGGACGCTTCTCGCACGGTCAGCAAGACGATGTCTTGCTGACCGTGCGCCCACTGCGGTGTCGATGGACCGTCTGGCCGACCCGATCTCGCGACCGTCCGATGGAGCCGCGAGATCGAGCCTGCGGGTCCGCTCACCGCGTCGGCTTTCGCCGCCGCGGTGAGCGGATCAGCGGACTGCGCGATCAGTTCGGCGAGTCCCCGGTGTAGCGGAAGACGCTACCGCCGGAATTGACGCCCCACACGGTGCCGTCGGCGCCGGCGCCGATGTCTGACAGGGTGCCGTGGACGCCCACCCACGGGTTCTCGTCGTCGTTGGTGTAGCGGTAGATCTGGCCGCTGGAGTTCACGCCCCACACGCTGGTTCTGGAGCCGACGTCGATCCTGCTCAGGCCGCCTGAAATGCCGACCCAGTGGTTGGCCGTCCAGGTGTAGCGATAGATCTGCTGGGACGAGTTGACCCCCCAGACGGTGCCGTCCGCCGCGGCCCCGATGTCGACCAGACCACCGGGGATCCGGTCCCACGGATCGGCGTCGTCGCCGGTGTAGCGGAAAATCCCGCCGATCGAGTCGACGCCCCACACGTTGGTCCTCGACCCCACCGAGATGCGCGACAACTTCCCGGGCACGTGGAGCCACGCGTTGTCCTCAGTGTCCCCGGTGTAGCGGTAGATGCTTCCACCGGAATTGACACCCCATACAGTGCCGTCAACACCCGCCCCGATATCCGCCAGCCCGCCCGGAATGCCGGTCCACGGATTGTTGTCGTGGTTGGTGTAGTGGTAGATCTGGCTACCGCTGTTGACACCCCACACGACAGTCCGCGATCCGACCGCTATCGCCGAAAGACCACCCGTGATGTTCTTCCAATGAGCCACTGCTGACACCTTTCACACAGTATCGAATACGTGCAGAAAGCAGATAAATGAGGCTCGAGCACAAATGCGACTGTCTACTCACAAGCCCCCGTGGCCTTGTTCTCCGGCCACTTCGACCGTAGCAGCGGCGGGCTGTCCGAAACCCGGCTTTCGCCGCTGTCACCCCAATGACACAGGAAGATCCACCTTTGCGCCGCGATCGGCGGCCGGGAAATTCGTCTCAGTGTTCCGCACAGGCACCGGTGAGCTGTCCGGGTGAACCTCGAACCTCTCCACGGAGGAGACGAAGGGAATCAAGAGGCCATTTCAGGTATGCGGGCCGTCCGCCACACCGATCGACCTCCGCCGTGACATCCTCGGTTGCCAGAGGATGAGAACGTGGCCGTCGCGCGGGCGGTGATCGCAGGAGCGACGCACGTCGGCCAGGACGAAGGTACGTGCAAGCCAACGGTCGGCGCCGTCGTAGCGGGGCGGAAGGCGGCGCGGCCGTGGGCGGTGACGCGGTTGTCAATCAACGCCAGGACGGGGTCGCCGACTGCCAAAGTCGCATATCCAACTGTCGCCAGTCCAGCGGGTAAACGACGGTGTGTGCTTGCCCGGCAGCGACGTTCCGGTCAGTACGGTGCTCTCTTGGCGATCTCGTCCGCCGGCTTGGTCAGTGTGCCGATCGTGGCTGCGATCGGTTCTGACGTGTGATCCAGGAGCCCGCGCTGCCGATCTGCTGTTGTCCGATTTCCGTAATTCCCTCGCGCTTGCCGGCGGGATTTCGTGGGCGGCGAGGTTCCGAAGGGCGATCATCCGGTTCAAGGACGTCTTGTGTTGCCCCGATTCGACTACATCGAGCAGCCAGTGGCCGCCCGGGACATAGCGCTTGATGGCCCTGAATGAGACAGTCTCGACCCTTCAAATCGACAGAACCTTCCGCCGGTGACGAGGTACTCACAGACCTTGTCCGTGAGGTGTTAGGGGAAGACACTGCCGGCCCAGGCTGAGATGGTGCTGGTGTCGTTGTTGATCGCGGTCACCGGGATTATCCCCAGCTCGCCGCAGAAATACTCGCGTGAACAGTGCATCTGCGTCGTAGACATGCCCTCGACAGTGCCATCTCCCGACGAACGGTTGGGGATGTGGCAGTGCTCAGACAGGGCTCCGCACGTGTCAGAGCGTCACGCCCAATGGTTGCTCATGCACCTCAGTGCTCCTCGACCGCTCGGCGGCATCACAGGATGTTCCATGAGTATCGAAGACTCGCGCGGGGTTCGCCGTTGCCTTTGGTGTCGTTATACCGCTCGGTCAACTCGACTTTCACAGTCCGGGGAACACCCCTTCGGTGAAATCTGCTCAATGCGGCTGATCGGATACTCGAAGCGGCCGAAAGATGATGCCCGGACTCGATCAGAGTGACGCCGCCTTCCCAAAGTCCACAGGGGACGGACATCGGCTTTCGGGATGCGGCAGCCCAAGGTCCGGTACCTGGCGATTCCTCCGGCCAGGTACCGGCCAAGGCCGGTTCGGGTCAGCCGGTGATGCGCGGCAGGATCCACCGGGCCAGCGGTTCGGTGATCACACCGTGCGGGGTGTTGCCGTTGTCCCACTGGAACTCGTCGAGCTGGCTTCGCTCCGCCCGCATCTCCTGGAGCGGCATGTACGGGTCGATGTCCC
Source organism: Amycolatopsis sp. QT-25 (assembly GCF_029369745.1). Classification (NCBI taxonomy): domain Bacteria; kingdom Bacillati; phylum Actinomycetota; class Actinomycetes; order Pseudonocardiales; family Pseudonocardiaceae; genus Amycolatopsis; species Amycolatopsis sp. QT-25. Next base: position 3,397,122 of record NZ_CP120210.1, on the reverse strand, counting down.
ATTTCACCGGGTCGAAGTCCAGTGCCAGCGAGCTCACGACGGGGACGAAACAACTGCTGCGGTATTCCTCGCCGATCGTGATGTTCAGCTTGTCGGCGACCAGGCCGAAGGATTCCAGAATCCCCCCAGGTGCCCCATCCATAGCGGGCACGGCGCTCGTGAACGGACGGCGGATCGCGGTCCCGAAGTTCATTCCGCCGATCGCCTGCTCCGCGCCGTTGTCCGGTTGGAACCGCGCGGTCGCGCTGGCGAGAACGCCGGCTTTCCAGTCGAACGCGATCGTACCGGGCGGCAGGTCTCGGCCGATGCCGTCGCCGGCGCCGTTGGCGACACCTAGTGTGCGCGGCCGCTTCGGGAACCAGCCGATCTTGCGCAGATCGTTGAGGAACTCGGTGCGCATCGGGCTCGCGGTGGCGGTCGGACCGGAGTACAGGGCGTTCGGCACCCAGGACCACAGCAACTGCTGCGCGGCGGCGCTGCGGATCAGTGCCGCCTGCGTCGGCGCGTCGGGATCGCCGACGGGCAGTTCCTCGAAGAAGTAGGCGAGTTGCTGGAGGATCAGGGGAATCCAAGCCCCGTTGTGCGGGGTGTCGTAGGACAGGTAGGTGCCGGTGTGATGGTCCTCCTCGTTGGCCCCCATCGAGGCGAGCGCGTAGCGGGTCACCATGCCGCCCATGCTGACGCCGCCCACGATCAGCGAGACATCATCGTCGTCACATTGCGCGATCGCCCGCCGAATGCAGTTGACCGCCACGCCCGCGTTGGTTCGGATGTCGGCGTGACGTTGGTCGAACCCGAGCAGGACGACGTCGATGCCGGCGGCCAGAACCTGACTGAGGAAACGCTTCCCGTCGGCGTTGTAGGGCGAGTTGAGATGCTCGAAAAGGCCGGGAAGATCGCTGGGGCCATAGTTGAAACCGTCCGCGAAAATCATCGGCCTGCTCAGTCGGGAGTGACCATCGGCGTAGTACACGGCTGCGGTGCCGCCAGGTGTCTTTGGCGTGGTACTGAGCAATTCCCAGGTATCGTTGGCTTCCCTGCGCGTCTCGCCGGTCCTGAACTCGGTGGCGTACCACGGTCCCGGTGTTACCGATTCGGCGATCGCGGCCAGATCCGCATTGGACAATTCCTGGACGTTCTCCGGGGCGGTGGTCTTGACGTCGACCCTGGCTTCCTGCACCATATTTAAACCCTCTGCATCGGTCGGCCGAATGGGTGAATGCCATCAACGTGCAGTATCCGACGCTAACGGGGATTAACAGATTGCCTCAAGAGGTATCACTAATTCGGGCGATTCCCGTCAAAAATTGGTAACGCGCCAGGCCTCGATCTTTCATGATCTTGCTGAGATGATCCCGGTTCGCTGGTGTTGATCTTTGTTGTGCTGTGTCTGTCGGGGCGCGAGTGTGTATAGCCCCACTCGGCTGGTTCTGCGGGTACGTCGGATGCTGCTGCTCGGGGCCTGCTTGGTCAGGGCGGCGAGTCGGTGGTGGGCGGTGATCACGGTGTCGGCCCAGGGTCAACTGGCGGGACTTTTGAGGGTGAGGCGGCGGCGGTGCGCACAAGGTAGCCGGCGACGCTGAAGAGGCGTGGCCGCACGCGTGTGGGCTCGATGATGCAGGCCGAGCCGGTCAGCGCGAGGCACTGGGTGAGGCGATCAGGTCCTGGGCCAGCGCACAGATGTCCAGCCACACCTGGTTTTGGGTGGCGTCACGGAAGGGGAGGTTACGCAGTCCGGTGTCTTTAGTTGCTCGCAAGGAGATCATCACTCGGCTCCAGCGGAGCATGTGCGAACTCCGCGGCCAGCGCGGCGACATATGCACCACGTCGCGAAACTCGCACCACCCGGCTTGCGCACACCGGAATGGGCCAGGCTCACGGCAATCCGGCGCCGCATGACCCTTCTTACCGCCGGCCGGATCATTTTTGATGGTCCGGACGCCACCGTGTGTGAGCAAGGGCACGACTGTACGGGGTCGGCTGTACCCGTTCAGTGGCGTTGGTGGGTGTGCGCCCTCGGAATACTTCCCGGGTATGGATGTGTCAGGCACGGCACGGTATCCGCCGGTCGCGGTGTTGCGGGCCGATGGGATCGACGGGACGTCCGCAGAACTGGGCGCAGAGGTGCGGGCCGAGGCTCAGCAGGCGGCCGAGGTTTTGGCCAGGGTGCCAACTCACGCCGGTCCGGTGGCGCGCACCGAGGCTTTGCGGCAGGCCGCAGCCGCCGCGAACGCGTTGGTGGGCGCGTTATCCGCTGACGGTCGGGCGGTCGTCGGTGAGGAGTTGCCGCCGCGGTCTACGAGTGAGTCGTTCTTCCGGGTTCGTGAGGTGGAATTGTCCGATCGGCAGGCCGCTCTGCATGGTGTCTCAGTGGTGCACCGGGGTCTGCGCGATCTGTGCGACGCCCCGATCTCGGGCGCGGATCTGGCGGTGGAGCTCGCGGCCATGCGCCAGGCCGTGCTGGACCTGACCGGTGCGCCCACCGCTGGTGATCCGCCACCACCGGCCTTGTGTGTGGCGGACTCCGGTGGCGAGGAATCGTTGGAGCGAGTGTGGACCGCACGGTGGATCATCGGCCACCACGTACATGTGCTGTTCAACCTGTGCGCGGCGGTGGCCGTGACCGACGCTGTGGGCCACCTGCGCTCGGGGTCGCGGCGGGCGGCGTTGGAGCGGTTGGAGCACGCGACCGTATTCGTGCGCGGGTTCCCCGCAGCGATGGCCCACGCGGGCACGATCCCGGTCGAGTACTACGCGACCTCGGTGCGCCCTTCCATGCAGCCACCGAACGTGGACAAGGCGTTGAGCGGGCGGCAGCACAGCGCCTACAAGGTATTCCGGGCCGCGATGAAAGAACTCCTGGGCGTGATCCCCGATCCCTACGAGCGGTTGGCCGCCAGTGACCCGGAACTGGCCGGGGCACGCGACGCCCTGCTCGAAGCGGACCTCATCGACAGCGAACGCCACATCGCGCTGGCCTACTCGATGGTGCGCCTGCGGCGTTCCATCGCCCAGTCTCCCCAGGGCCCGGACAACGCCGTCGGCGAGCTGCGCCTGATGCGCCACCGGCGGGCAGCGCAGTACGCGCCGCTGATCCGCTTCGGAGACCACTACATCGCCGACACCGTCGCCTCCCTGCGGCACTGACCATCCCCGCGCCAGGGACCGAGAAGGGACAAGCCGTGCTGAAATCCGCCGCCACCGAGGCCGCTGCGGACCTGGAGCTGAGCCCGACCGACACCGCCGAGATCGACCGCGTCGCCCGCGCCCTGTGCTCCGGCGAGCACGACCTGGTCGACGCACCGGAATGGGTGGACCGCGCCCGCGACGCCTGGGACGAACTGCCGCCTGTGCTGCGACGCGGCATCCGACGCTTCCGACGCCACTCCGGCCGCCGAGGGGTCCTGGTGATCCACGGCCTGCCGGTCGACCACGACGCCCTACCGCCCACCCCCGCCGTCGCGGACTCGGTCCAACGCGAGGCCACCGTCTCCGCCGCGGTGCTCACCATGATCGCCTGCGGACTCGGCGACCCCACCGCCTACCAGGCCGAGAAATCCGGGGCACTCGTGCAGGACGTCGTCCCCGTCCCCGGCAGCGAGGCGTTCTCCGGCAACACCGGCTCGGCCCTGCTGACATTCCACAACGAGAACGCCTTCCACCCCCACGAACCCGACCACGTCCTGCTGCTGTGCCTGCGCCCCGACCACGACCGCGTCGCCGGGCTGCGCACCGCCTGCCTACGCGAAGTGCTCCCACTGCTGAGTCCCGAAACCCGGCAGACCCTGTCCGCACCGGAGTTCATCACCGCACCACCACCCTCCTTCGGCACCGACAACCCGGACCCCGAACCCAGCCCGATCCTCACCGGCGCCCCCGAAGACCCCGATATGCGCATGGCCCACATCGCCACCAGAGCCCTCACTCCACGCGCCACCGCCGCACTGACCGAACTCCTTCACGCCTTCGACCACGCCGCGCACACCACCCGCCTCGCCCCCGGCGACCTGGCACTGATCGACAACCGCGTCACCGCCCACGGCCGCACCGCCTTCCACCCCCGCTACGACGGCACCGACCGCTGGCTCCAACGCACCTTCGCCCTCACCGACCTACGCCGCTCCCGCGACCACCGCGCCCACGACGGCTACATCCTCACCCGCTGACAACCGAGAACGACACCGGGCCTGTCCCGTGATCGGTGTTTCCGGCGTTGTCGATCAGTAGGTCTCGGCTCCCGGCCAGCGGTCACCGAATGTGATGGCGAAAGCGTTGATCACTGGCTTCCAACGCATCGTCCATCGAGCGCGGCCTGTCCCGGTCGGGTCCAGGCTGCGGGTCACAAGGTACAGGCACTTCATCGCGGCCTGCTCGGTCGGGAAATGTCCACGTGCACGGATCGCCCGCCGATAACGGGCGTTCAGCGACTCGATCGCGTTCGTGGAGCAGATCATCGTCCGGATCTCGACGTCGTAGTCGAGGAACGGCGTGAACTCATCCCAAGCGTTGCGCCATAAACGAATCACCGCTGCATGCTTCGCGCCCCATTTCTCTTCGAATTCGTCCAGAGCGGCCGCCGCAGCGTGCGGGCTGGGTGCGGTGTAGATGGGTTTGATGTCGCGTTTCACCGCGTCCCAGTCCCGGCGGGACACGAGCCGGAAGGTGTTGCGGATCAGGTGGACGATACAGGTTTGCACAATGGTCTGCGGCCAGACGTTCGTCACGACGTCGGGCAGGCCTTTGAGTCCGTCGCAGACGAGGAAGAACACATCCCGGATGCCGCGGTTCTTCAGGTCGATCAGCACGCTCATCCAGAACTTCGCGCCCTCGCCGCCGATGCCCATCCACAGGCCCAGGACGTCCTTGTGGCCGTCCACGGTGACGCCGATGGCGGCGTAGACGGGCCGGTTGGCGACCTGCCCGTCGCGGACCTTGACGTGGATCGCGTCGATGAACACAGCGACGTACACCGGGTCGAGCGGGCGGCTGGCCCAGTCGTTCATTTCGGCGACGACCTTGTCGGTGATCCGCGAGATCGTTTCCTTGCTGACCGAGGACCCGTAGATTTCGGCGAAATGCGCCGAGATATCCCCCGTCGTCATTCCCTTCGCATATAGCGACAGCACAATCTCGTCCACCTCGGTCAGCCGACGCTGCCGCTTCTTCACGATCTGCGGTTCGAACGTGCTCTCCCGGTCCCGCGGAACGTTGATCCCGACCTCGCCCGCCGCATCCGAGACCACCGTTTTCGGCCGGGAGCCGTTGCGCACGTTCGTCGACTCACGATCCGGGTCGGCCTGGTTCTTCTCATGCCCCAGATGCTCGGTCATTTCCTCGTTCAGTGCCGTTTCCAGCACGTTCTTGGTGAACAGCTTCAGCAACCCGTCCGGGCCGGTCAGCGCCAGCCCGCGAGCCTTCGCCTCAGCCACCATCACCGCGGCGGCGGCCTGCTCCGGCGACAGCTCCCGCGCCGGCTTGGACTCACGCTTACGTGGACTCACAAGCTCCGATGTCATCACTCACAGTGCCCATCCCGCCGGACCTCAGCCCGGCGTGTCGGGCCGAAAACACCGATCTTGGAACAGTCCCACGACACCGAACCCGCTGCGGCCAGCGAGATGTCTCCAGCGGGACGCGCGACTGCCCCAGTAACGGTGTTTCCGGCCCGACACGCCGGGCTTGGGCACGGTGTGATGACACTGGACGTTGTGACGTCACGATCAGGGGGTAAGAGGAAGGCGGTGAAGCCGCGGTCGGCGCAGGAGGAGCTGGCGGCCTCGATGGTCGCGCAGGCTCAGGCGCAGGGGCTGGCCTTGACCGGCCCGGGCGGGTTGCTCAAGCAGCTGACCAGGACGGTCCTCGAGCCGGCGTTGAATGCGGAGATGACCGAGCCCTTCGGTCACGAGAAGCACAGGCCGAACCGGGCCGTGCTAGCGCGAACGTGCGCAATGGCACGCGGTCGAAAACGGTGGTCTCGGACGCGGTGGGCGAGGTGGAGATCGCGGTGCCGCGGGATCGAGATTCGGATTTCGAGCCGGTGATCGTGAAAAGCGGCATCGTCGGCTGGGCGGTGTCGATGAGATCGTGTTGTCGTTGTATGCGAAAGGGTTGACGACAGGTGAGATCTTCGGCGCACTTTACGTGGATCTATGGCGTGTCGGTGTTGAAGGAGACGGTGTCCCGGATTGCCGATTAGGTGATCGGGGCGATGGCCGAGTGGCAGTCGCGGCCGTTGGATTCGGTATATGCGGCGGTGTTCATTGACGCGGTGCATGTGAAGATCCGGGATGGTCAGGTCGCGAACCGGCCGATCTACGCGGCGATCGGGGTCACGCTGGAAGGTCGTCGGGATGTGCTCGGGCTGTGGGTGGCTGCGCTCGTACTTGATCATGTAGGTAATCAGTTCACGTTGGTGCCCGGCGATCAGTATCTCGGGGATGTCCGTGTGCCGCCTCCTGGCGGATCAGAAATACAGGGAGGGGCATTCAGCTTCTCCACCCGCTGGTCAGGTATTGGTGAGGCGATTGCTGTTGTTCGCGGCGTTGTTCAGCCGGGCCGTGTAGTTCCGGTGCGCGTTGGGGTCGGCGGAGGAAGCGCCCTCGGCGCCCAGTGGGCCTGCGGCGACCAGTCCCAACCAGCCCGCCGCCGTCGCCGTGACCGGGCCTCAAGCGCGTTGTCACCGGAACTCGACGCGCCCCCGGCTGGATCCCACCTTCGAGTCATTCGTCAAGACAGGACCACCCGGATGCTCGACACTGGGTGCTATGGCCATCACTCGACGTATTTTTGTCAGCGGCGCGGTTGCGGCACCCTTGGTCGCGCAGTTGGGGGGTTCCGGGTCGGCGGTTGCCACCGCGCAGCCCGGCGACCAGAACCTGACCGTGTTGAACGGGCTGGCCGAACTACAGCTCACCGACCTCGCTCTCAAGCAGCTCGCGACTCAGGGTATCCGGATGCAGGCGGTGGCCCCGGCCACGGCGATCATGGGCAGCGACGGCCGGACTGTCCAGGGCGTCAAGCTGACCCCGGAGTACACCACCGGCACTGTGAAGCCGACCGGGCAGCCGGGTACGGGCAGGGGGCGGGTGTTCGGTGGTGTGGTGCTGGTCAACGACAAGGCCCGTATGGAGATCAGTGGGCTCAGGGGTGGGCTGCCCGACAGCCGGGTGTTCGCCTTCCTGAAGGTCGGCGACGAGTGGCTGGGAGAGTTGCCTCTCTACACCGCGGACCCGAGCAAGGTCCGGCTGAGTCTGAAGACGGGCGCTCCGGGACAGCCCACCGCGGTGCAAGGTAGTGGTATTTCGGTGACACCGACCCAGGAAGGTCTGGATGCCTTCAGCAAGGCGTTCGGCACCGCGTTGTTCACCACCAAGGACACGGTGTTCACCGCGTCAGCCCAGGGCAACGCGTGGCCGTTGCCCTCCCAGCCCGCTGGCTGACGTTTCCCTCCCGCGCGGCCCCTATCGGCCGAGTACGGCGTCTCGGGGGTGGGTCCTGGTGGTCGCGATGGCGACGGCTTGCAGGCGGCTGGCGCGCAGGAACGGGTAGGCGGCCTCGCCGTGGGTGCCGCCGCTGTGCCCGGTTCCACCGAGACCGGGCAGGTGGGGGGCGTGCCCCATGTGCGAGTCGTTGACCTTGAGCAGGCCGCCGTTGGACACCATGGTGATGAACAGTTCGATCACCTCCTGGTCCTCCGCCCACAGCGAGTTGCGCAGGCCGTAGGCGTTGCCGTTGAGGAACTCGATGCAGCGCGCGAGCAGGTCGGGGCCGTCCTCGGGGACCACGACCGACAGCAGGGGGAAGAAGGTCTCCTCGCGGACCGCGGCGACGGTTTCGGCCAGCGCGAAGCCGTCTACGCGCAGCACGGTCGGCTCGATGAACAACCCGTGCGGATTGGGCTCGCCCTTCAAGTTCACCTGGTCGCCGCCGCAGATCTTGGTGGCCCCCGCATCGAGCGCGTCGTTCAGGCAACGGTGGAACGCGGTGGCGCGCAGGACGGGGCTGAGTACGGTGTCGGAGTCCTCAGGGTCGCCGGGACGCAGCGCGGACGCGGCCGCGGCGAGCCGGCTGAGTAGTTCGTCGGCGATGGCGGGGTGGGCGATGACGTATTTGGGGCTGAAGCATGTCTGGCCGGAGGCGTAGAACGCCTCGATCAGGGCCGCGGTGGCGTGCTCGAGGTCGGCGTCGCGCCATACCAGGACGCCGTCGTTGCCGGACAGTTCCAGGATTGCCCGCTTGCCGCGCTCGACGCACTTGCGTTCCAACGCGAGCCCGTGCTCGCTGGAGCCGAAGTAGTAGACGGTGTCGACCAGCGGGCTGTCCAGCCACTGCTGCATGGTGATCTCGTAGTCGGCGCACAGCACGTTGAACGTGCCCGCCGGTGCGCCCCGCGATTCCAGGATCGGGATGATGATCTCGTGCAGCGCGTAGCTCAGTGAGCTGGCGCAGCTTCGTGGCACGCGAACGACGACGGCGTTGCCCGCCAACACCACCAGTGAGGCGATCAGCCCGAAGATCGGCGCGTTGGCCGGTGGGTCGACGCAGACCACGCCGTCGGGTTGACGCTGCAGCACGATCTTGTGTCCGGCGGTGGTGATCTCCTGCCGTAGCAGAACACGGGCGAGATCGAGGCTCTCCGGCCGCACGAGGTCGAGGATCACGTCGAACTGCGCTTCGACCAGGCGTCCGGGGCAGCCTTCCATGCGCAGGATGCGGGACAGTTCCTCTCGGTGCGCCAGGAAATTCTCGTGCAGGTCCTGGGCGTACCCGAGCCGGTCGGCCAGTGGTACGGCCCGCAGCCGCGGCACCGCTGCCGCCGCGGCGCGTAGCGCGGCCTGCCCCTGTTCCGGGGTGGCCAGTGCGGCCGAGCACAACACGTGCGGGTGCGCGTGCAGCTCCTCCTCGCTGCCCTCGCGCAGCAGCCGGAACAGCGTCGCCGTCTCGGGCCCCGAGGGGTCCAGCACCGCGCGGACCCCCATGCCGTAGGCCCGCTCGTCGGTGTCGACACGCTCACCCCCGATGTAGAGAGGGAAGTGGCGAACCGCGGTCTGGGTCTGGGTCATCGTGCTTCCTCTGACTTGAAGTAGGTGATCAGTGACCTGGCCAGGTCGTCGATGCCGCTGCTGGCGACCAGGCGCATCAGCGGGATTTCCCGGCCGAAGCGGCGGCGCATCTTGGCGATCAGCTCGGCGCCCATCAGGGAGTCCACGCCGAGCTGGTCCAGTGGCCGGTTGCGGTCGAGACGCTCGGGGTCGACGCCGAGCACGTCGGCGAGCGTGGCGACGATGGTGTCGGCAGCCAGGGCGATCGCGTCCTCCTGGGACGCCGCCCGCAGCCTGTCGGCCAGGTCGTCGTACTCGTCGTCGTCGCCCCGGTCGCCACCGGTGAGTTCGCCGAGACGCGGGGTGGTCAGGTGCGAATAGAGCCTGCGCACGAACTCCCCGTCGTGGCTCCACACCACCGCGACTTCGGGGCCGCCGACCAGCTCGTCCAGTGCCTGGCGGACCTGGTGCAACGACAGCAGCACGACGCCCGCTCTGGTGACCGCATTCGCGGTGGTCTCGTTGCGGGCCACGTAGCCGACCTCGCCCAGCGCGCCCCAGACGATCGTCTGCCCGACCAGTCCACGGGTACGCCGGGCCCGGGCAAGTGCCTCCAGGAACAGGTTGCCCGCGCAATAAGCGGCCTGCCCGGCGTTGCCGACCACGCCCGCCGCCGAGGAGAACATCAGGAACAGATCGAGGTCGTGGCCCTCGGTCACGCGGTCCAGCACCAACGCGCCCGCCATTTTCGGGGCCAGCACGGCCCGGAACCGCTCGGCGGTCAGGTCACCGGCCAGTGCGTCGTCGAGCACCATCGCCGCGTGCACCACCCCGCGCAGCGGGGCGCCGCCGCGGTCGATGGCCGCGACCAGCTCCCGCATCGCGGACTCGTCGGTGACGTCGACGGCGTGCACGGACACCGCGACGCCCTGGGCGGCCAGTGCGGTGACGAGGTCTTCCGCACCGGGCACGGCCATACCGCGCCGGTTGACCAGGACGAGCTGACGGGCTCCGCGATCGACCAGCCAGCGGGCCGTTTCCGCGCCGAAGCCGCTCGCGCCACCGGTGATGAGGTAACTGGCCGCGGGATCGAGAGTGATCGCCGGGGGCGCGGACTGCTCCACCGGCGGGCGCCGGTTGAAGGTGACCATCAGCTTGCCGATGTGGCGGGAGTGCTGGATCGACCGTAGCGCTTCGGCCGTCTGGGCGACGGGGAAGACCCGGTGGGGGATGGGCCGATAGGCACGCTCCCCGGCCCGGGCCGTGACCTCGTCGTAGACCGCGCTGATCTCCTTCATGCGGTGCTTGCCCAGCTGGTCGATGTCGACGGCGAAGTAGCTGATGTTGTCGAGGAACAGGCGTAGTGAGACGTTCCGGCCGCTGTAGAGGTCGCGTTTGCCCAGTTCCACAAACCGCCCGCCGAACCGCAGCACGTCGAGGCTGCGGCTGATGAACTCCCCGCCCAGGGAGTTGAGCACCACGTCGACGCCCTGGCCGCCGGTGGCGTCGAGCACGTCGGCGGCGAAGCTGAGATTACGCGAGTCGAACACGTGTTCGATGCCCAGGAGCCGGAGGACGTCCCGCTTCTCTTCGGTGCCCGCGGTGGCGATCACCGTGGCGCCCGCCGCGTGGGCGACCTGGATGGCGGCCAGTCCGACACCGCCCGCCGCGCCGTGCACCAGGACGGTTTCGCCCGCGCTCAGCTTCGCCAGGTGCCGAAGTCCGTACTCGGCGGTCAAGAACGCCACCGGCGCCCCGCCGGCCGAGGTCAGGTCGAATCCGGCGGGTATGGGGCCGATCAGATCCTGCTCGACCAGCACGTGCGAGGCGAACCCGCCCCCGCCGAACCCCGCGACCTGGTCACCGGGCCGGAACCGCGTCACATCCGGGCCCACGGCGCTGACCACACCGGACCACTCGTAGCCGAGGTTGGCGCCGGCCATCCCGTCCTCCACCACCCAGTCCGGCAGCATGCCCACCGTGATCAGCGCGTCGCGGTAGTTCAGCCCGGTCACGTGGACCTCGACGACGACCTGACCCGCACCGGGTTCGGGCCGTTCCATGGCCACCCATGCCAGCCGGTACGAGTGCCCCGGATTCCGCGTGACCATCCGGTAGGGGGTGGCAGGGTCGAGCGCGGGGGCCGGAGGCAGGTCGCGGAGCCGGGGGACGAACCGGCCCCCCTCGGTGAACACCACCTCGTCGTCGTCGGTGGGGTCCAGCACCTCGCGGGCGAGATGATCGAGTGGGGCGCGGCGGTCGAAAGAGATCCGCCGGACCGGCATCGTGGTGTATTCGGCGGCGAGGGTGCGGGTCGCACCCCACAACGCGGCGTCGACCGGGGCGCTCGTCGCTTCGGGTGCCGGGTTGACGCCCGCCGGCCTGCTGACCAGCCACAGCCGGGCCACCTCTTCGGCAGGCAGGTCGCTCACGCTGGTCGCGATCGCGACCAGCAGCGCGAACCGGCGAGCGGTGGCGTTCACGGCCTCGTCGGGGGCCGTGCCGGTGGTGGCCAAGAGCAGCACCACGTCCGTCGACGGCCCACGCAACCAGCTGCCGGGGTCGGTGCCCACGGCTGCCCGGGTCGCGGTCGCGCCCTGCTCGCCCAGTCGCGCGGTGAGCGCGTCCGCCAGCTCGGCCTCGGTGTCGTCCTCGGCGACGACGACCACGCGCGTGCCCGAGACGGTGGGCAGCACCTGCGGCAGGGGTGTGGTCCGCGGTGTCCTGCTCGCGATCGTCAGCGAGCACGGCCTTGCCTCCAGCAAGGTCATCACCGCGCTGAAGTTGCTGTCGGGCAGAAGATCCCGCCACACCTGGGCGGGCAGGAGCGGTGAGTGGCGCCGCAGGTCGAGGTCGGTCATCGCCCAGAAGCCCGGTGCCAGGCCGAACGGCAGGACCAGCACCTGTGGATCGTGCGATTCGATGAACAGCAGTCGTCCGTGGTCGGACAGCAGATCCGAGACCGAGCGCAGCGCCGCTCGTACGTCCTTGGCCGTGTGCAGGGCGTTGCCGGCCACCACCACGTCGAACGTGCCGGGCTCGGCATCGGGTTCGTTCAGATCCAGCGTGCGGTACTCGACGAAGTCGTAGTGCGCGAACCGGGCGGCCGCCGGGGCGAGGAAGAACGGGGTGACGTCGGTGAACACGTAGTGCGTGCGGTCCGGTGGCAGGACCGGCAGCAGCGCCGCGGCCAGCGCACCGGTGCCACCGCCGACCTCGAGGATCCGCAGTGGGCGATCCGGCGGCCACGCTTCGACCAGTGCCCGCATCGCCTCGGCCGCGGCCCGGTGGAACGGGCTCAGCGTCGGCATCAGGTCGTAGTAGTGGGCGAGGGTGTCACTGCCCTGTGTGGGGAACAGGATGTCCAGCACATCGCGTTCGCCGCGCAGCAGGTCGGCCAGGTGCAGCCCGCACCGCCCGGCCAGGGTGAGGTTGGAGATGTACTCGGGGAGCGCGGCGACCGCGTCGGCGGTCGGAGCGACGGTGGCGGAGGTGATCCGCCACCGGGAGCGGCCCTGGAACTCACCGAGCCATTCGAGGAAGCCCTGTTCGGCGGCCACCGACGTCAGCAGGTCGAGCAGGCGTGCGTACTCGGGCTTGACGCCGGCGGCGAACAGGTCTTCGGTGAAGAAACTCTCGGCGCCGTCGAGCAGGCCGCGCACGGCCCGCACGGTGAACGCGGCCGAGTAGTCGAGCCATCGTGGCCGGTACTCGTCGTACTTGGCCTCCGGCGTCTCCGTGCTCATCGAGAGCGGGCACAGCACCTCGGTGGTGGGTGCCGGGCCGCGCGGTGCCGCGCGCAAGACGATGTGCTGGCGCCGGACCGCGTGCTTGGCGGGCAGGACCACTCGCACGAAACGGCACTGCAACAGTTCGAGCAGGACGTTGCCCGACTCGTCGGTCATCGTGATGTCGGCGGTGGCGGAGGTACTGGAGATCGCCCGGCAGCGCAGATGCACCGCGCCGGTCGCCGTCGGCGTGCCCCACAGCCGCGCGGTGCCGATCGCCACGGGCAGATAGGAGTCGTCGCTGGTGACGATGCCATGCAGCATCCGGCCGAAGTGCACCGCGGCCTGCAGGCCGGCATCGGTCCACGCCGGGTGCGCGTGGAACCCGGTGAAGTCCAGGTGTGCGCAATCGTAGTCGGCCAGCACCTCCATGCCGTCCACCCAGAGCTGGGAGATCACCACGAAGTCGGGCCCGTAGCCGACCCCGAGGCGCTCGGCGTCGGCGTAATGCGCCGCCTGCTCGACGTGCTGAGCGCGTCCGGCGAACCGGACGCGCATCGCCGCCAGCTCCAGCGGGGGCGGCGCGGTGGCCACCCGCCGACGTGCCCGGCCCCGCGCGTGGGTCTGCCACTGCTGGTTTTCCCCGTTCCGGGTGGCCACCCGGAACACACCGTCCTCTTCGGACAGTGACACCTGCATGCGCGGCAGTACCGACTCGTCCTCGGGGGCGGCCATGGGCCTGGTGATGTGCAGATCGCACGCCTCGGCCGGCGCCTCCAGCGCCAGTTGCCCGGCCGCCCAGCACATCTCCAGGTATCCGGCGGCGGGCATGATCGCCGTGCCGCTCGCCTGGTGCCCGCTCAGCCACGGCAGCCGCGCCGGATCCACTGTGGACTGCCAGGTCGGGTCGGCGACCGCGGCCCGGTCCCCGAGCAGCACGTGGTCGGGTGCTGCCGGGACGCCGCTCCAGGCGTACTTGCTGCCGACGAAGAACCGTTCGTGCTGCCACGGGTAGCGGGGCAACGGTACGACCCTGCCCGGCCGCGGGAAGTACTGCTCCTGCGGGGTCTCCGCTCCGGAGGCCAGCGCGGCCTCGACCGCGGCCAGCAGGGCGCGCGGCCCCGGGTGGGCCATGGTCAGGGTCGGCAGCACCGCGAGCACGCCGTCCTTGGCCGCCCGCTTGAGATAGGTTTGCAGCACCGGTCGCGGGCCGATCTCGATGATCGTGTCGAACCCGGCAGCGACCAAATGATCGGTGGCCGTGTCGAACCGGACGGGCTCGCGAATGTTGCGCCACCAGTACTCCGCGTCCAACGACTCCCCGGCCAGCGGACCGCCGGACACAGTGGAGACGAACTCGGTGGCCGCCGGTTTCGGCGCGAGATCGGCCAGCGCCGCCAGCACCCCGGGCCGCAGCGGGTCCATCGCCGCGCTGTGGAACGGGTAGTCGATGTCCAGCAGCCGGCAGAAGACCTCGCGCTCGGCGAGCCGCCCGGCCAGGTCGCGCAAGTCCTCGCGCGGACCGGCGAGGGTGACGTCGGTGCCGCTGTTGACCCCGGCGATCTCCACGCGCCCGTCATAAGCCGTGAGCAGGGCCTCGGTGTCCCCGACAGAGAGGTTGACCGCGGCCATGGTGCCGGTGCCCGCCGTCTTCGCCTGTGCCTGGCTGCGGGCCACCACCAGTTCCACGGCCTGGGTCGTGTCGTACACCCCGGCGACGAACGCGGCCGCGACCTCGCCGGCGCTGTGCCCGTACACCGCCTGCGGGCGCAGTCCGTGCTGCGCCAGCACCGCGGCGATGCCGGCCTGCACCGCGAACAGCACCGGTTGCACCACGCTCGTGTCGCCTAGGCGTGGCTCGGTCGCACGCAGTTCGTCGCCGACCCCCCAGCCCACCAGCGGTTCCAGCACGGCGTCGATCTCGGCGATGGTCCGGACGAACACCGGATCGGTGTCGAGCAGGTCGACGGCCATGCCCGGCCAGGTCGAACCGTGCCCGGAGAAGGCGAACGCCACCTTGCCCCGCTCGGTCGCGCGCTGGGTGCTGCCCGGCTCGGCCAGCCGGCGCCTCGCCTGCTCCGCCGAGTCGGCGAGAACCACCCGTCGGTAGGCGTGCTGACCACGCCGGCACCAAGCCGTGTAGGCGAGATCGGGGAAATCCGTGCAGCCGGCCAGTCGTTCATCCAGCAGAGACAGTGCTTCGCCCACCGAGGCCTCGGTGTGGCCGGACACCACGACCGGCAGTACTTTCCCATGCCGGCGGGGAATCGACGCCAAATCAGGCGGTACGACGGGCGGCGCGCCGAGTACGACGTGCACGTTCGTGCCGCCGAAGCCGAAGGAGTTGACCCCGACCATGCTTCCCGCGCCGGTCGGCCGCGCCCGCGGTACCGGGGTCAGCGCCAGCCCGTCGAAGTCGATGTCGGGGTTGCGCGGGCTCGCGTTCGGCGTCGGCGGGATCTGCCGGTGCCGCAGCACCAGGATCGCCTTGCACAACCCGGCCATGCCCGAGGCCGGTTCGAGGTGCCCGACGTTGGCCTTCACCGACCCGATCGGCAGCGGCTCGCCGGAGCGGCGCTTGCCCAGCGCGTTCCCGATCGCCGTGCACTCCGCGGGGTCGCCGATCGGCGTTCCGGTGCCGTGCGCCTCCAGGTAGACCAGCTCATCCGGATCGAGGGCGAAGCGCTGGTACACCTGGTGCAGCAGGCTTTCCTGGGCCTGTTCGCTGGGCAGCACCAGCCCGATCGTGTGCCCGTCACTGTTGGTGCCGGACCCCTCGATCACCGCGTGCACCCGGTCGCCGTCGGCCAGCGCGTCGGCCAGCCGCTTGAGTACCACCACCCCCGCGCCCTCGCCGCGCACGTACCCGTCGGCGTCGGCGGAGAACGGGCTGCAGCGGCCGGTCGGCGACAGGAAACCCGCCTTGGCGAAGCCGACGTAACTCATCGGGTTGAGCAGGAGGTTCACCCCGGCCGCGAACGCGACCCCGCCCCCGCCGTGGCGCAGATGCTCACACGCCAGGTGCACGGCGTTGAGCGCCGACGCGCACGCGGTGTCCACCTTCAGGCTCGGCCCGTGCAGATCGAGGTGGTAGGACAGCCGGTTCGCGGTGTTGGACAGCGCCGCGCCGGAGTTCGTGTAGGGGCCGATCGCCTCCGGCGTCACCATGTTCTGGCCCGCATAGTCCATCACCGACGCGCCGACGAACACCGCGCCGTCCGAGCCCCTGAGCGAGTCCGGCGCGATTCCGGCGTCGTCGAGCGCCTCGATGCCCAGCTCCAGCACCAGCCGCTGCTGCGGATCGATGCTCAGCGCCTCACGCGGGCTGATCCCGAAGAACTCCGCGTCGAACCCGGCCACGTCGTCCAGGTAGCCACCGTCGAACGTGTAGGACTTGCCCGGCCGCATCTGGTTGGTGTCGTGATAGCGGTCCAGGTCGAACCGGTCCGCGGGCGGGGCGCCCACCACGTCGCGGCTATCGCACAGTAGGGACCACAGGCTGTCCAGGTCGTCAATTCCACCGGGCAGCCGGCAGGCCACACCCACGATCGCGATCTTGTCAGGCATCCGGCCATCGTGCCGTCACCATGGGGTTTTCGATCCATTGTGGAGGCGGGTCACCAGATCTCCAACCTAACGAGTGACCGACACCCAACACCGCAGCATCGGTGTGTCCGTGACCCCGATTCCGCGCGGATGTCGGGATGTACAGCCATCCGAGTTCGCCGAAGCGGAGGCGCATGCACGCAGTAAATTCGGCTCACGCCCCACTCGTATCGTCAGCGGTGAAGCTGAGTGCGAACGAGGACCGTTTATGGTCGTTTCTCCGCCACCTACGGCCAGGCCGCATCTCGTTGGGTTCGACTGGCTCATGAACCTGGACGCTGCCGGGCACGAGCATCTCCGCGGCCCGGGGGTTGAGCACGGCGCCGTCGATCTGCGTCGGCGGGCGACCATTCGGGGCAGGAAAGTTCGTAGGAGTGTAGACCCGGGCAAGCTCACCGACGTGATGAAAGCCGACTCCACCGATACGGCGGTCCTTCACCCACCGTCCACACAGGTAGTCCAGTGCCCTGCAGTCGAAGGAATGGTCGCCGGGCACCGGGATTCCGTCGGGAAACAGCATCCGAGGCGCGTAGTGCGCGACTTCGTCGAAATGTTCGGCGTAGGTGTCCGGCTCGAACTCTGGGCCGGAGGGATGACCGAACCAGTCGGCGAGTACCGCAGCGGGGCGGACTGTGCGGCGGCCGTAGGGCCTGAACCGGTGGACGTCTTGGAGCCTGAGATCCCCGTTCGGGTGCCCGTGTGTGGCGAACAGGTCCATCTTCTGGTCCGGCAGGTCTCGCGGTGAGATGACCGCGAGGTTGCGGTTACGTCCGAGGAACCCTGCGTCACGGGGGTCACCGTGCCATTCGTGCACGTGGACCTTGGCGGCGTCGTAAAGAAGTGCGGGCCCGATGTCGCCCCATTCGCCTGGCAGGGACCCGATCCGGAGGACGTAGTTACGGTTGCGGGCGGCGGTGTTCAGTGCGACTTCTGCCGCGCCTTGCCCGTGGTTGCCGAAGAATCGCCAGAAGTTGGCCTCCGCGATGACCCCGAGATCGGGCCACCGGTCATCGGCGCCCACTAGTGCCGCATCAAGCAACGTTGGGTAGGTAATCCGGGCGGCGGATTTTGGAGTTGACGGCGGAGTGGTGTTTGGGGTGGCTGTGGCGGTTGCGTCGGCGGAGGTAGCCGGTGATCGCTGTCTCTTGGGTGGCGTGGCTGGGGTAGTCGCTGCCGTCGAGGGTGAAGTAGCGGACCGCGGTGAACTCGCACTCGATCCAGTTCAGCCACGACGCGTGGGTGGGCGTGTAGACCAGCTCGATGTCGTTGGCCGCGCACCACGCGGCGACCTCGGCTTTGGCGTGGGGTCCGTAGTTGTCGCAGACGAGGTAGAGCTTCCCGGCGGGGAAGCGGCGGCGGTGTTGTTTGCAGAAGTCGAGGAACTGCGGCCAGCGTTTGCGGTCACGGAACCGGTAGGACATCTGCCCGGTAGCCAGGTCGAGCGCGCCGAACATGTGCCGAATGCCTTTGGTGCGGGTGTAGGTGGCGCGCGACCGGGCCGGGCGACCGCGGGGGAACCAGCCGCGGCCGGGGCGGGGTTGCAGGTTCAGCGGCCCGAACTCATCGACACAGATCACCCGTCCGTCGGCAGGCGGATGATCGCAGAGGTCGAGGATGCGGATCTTCTTGGCCACGAAGTCCGGATCTTTGCCGGCTTTCCAGGTCTTCGTTGCCTGCCACGACACGCCCGCCTTGCGCAGGATCTGCCGGACGGTTTCGGTACTGGCCCTGATCCAGGCGTGCCCGGCAAGGTAGCCGACCAGCTTGCTCAGGCTCCAGGTCGTGAACGGCAACCCCAGCTCAGCCGGTTTGCAGGCGGCGATGCGGCAGATCTGGTTACGGGCGGCCGGCCCGAATTTAGCTGGTCGGCCGCCCCTCCATTTTGGGGACAACGCCGCGAACCCGGAATCGTCGAACGCGTGGATCACCTCCCGCACATAGCCTTCGGTCGCGGCGAACATCACCGCGATCTCACCCGCGGACCGGCCCTGCACCGAGGCCGGCACAATCCCCGACCGCCGCAGCCGCACCCGATCCCGGGCAGACCACGTGATCTTGACCAGCCGCTGCGCTTCCCCCGGCTCCAACGACCGCGCGAACACCTCCGGCCGACGCGCCACGGCTCACCTCCACCGACCAGCCTCGCCATCAACAACCCAGACGTCCACACAACACGGTTACCACACCAACCTTCCTTGATGAGGCACTAGCTAGCCACTGGGTCTGTTTGACCGCCGGTGACCATGCAGGGGGGTGGTGACTGATCACTCGCGCAGCCAGGACCCATCGGCGGAAGCTGGTCACGAAGGCCCACCGTGGGTCGCCGCAGCTCACTGATGTTCGTAGCCGACTCGGCTGCGCCGCTGAACGAGGCACCATAACGGCTTAACTTGGCAGGCGTACCGACGACGAGACCAGGGACGATCGACAGGCCAAGCCAGCTCCTACCGCGAACAACATCGAGGTGCCCCCTGGCCCCTCATTCTCGCCATGACGGCGTCGCAGGAGATCACGAGCTCACATCCGGCCCAACACAGCTATCAGAAGCCGCAAAGTTGCTGTTCAAAAGCTTTTGCGATCAAAACGACCGGCTGGCAGGAACCCGCCAGTACCAGCTATGGTCGGTCCCATGAACACGCATCCCGCGCATGGATGCAACGGACAGGTGTTCGATTCCCCCCTCGGACACCCGCATTATTCACACCCAAAGAGGTCGTCGCGTAGACGGCCTCTTTTTCGTTGTCGTACCGCAGGTCAAGCCTCAAATCCCGTAGAGCCTCGCCAGCTTGCCCGGCTGGCTGTCGGCGAGCGCGGCCCCGATGTCGCCGAGCGAGTCGATCATCGCGTAGACCTCGGCATCGGTGATTCCCGCAGGCTCGCCCGCGGCCGCTAATGCTCCCTGCGCCGCCGCTCGGTCCGCTTGAGCCTCGTTGGATGCTCTCGACCAGCGCCGTCGGGTCGACGCCAGCGGCGATGGCGTCCCGGAAGCGCCTGAGCTTGGCCTCCGCCTCCACCAGCTGTTTGCTCGCGGCTCCATCGCCCTCGGCTCGGGGCGCTGGCTGAGCGCCCACAAGCTGGCTGACGGTTCGCCCGATGCTCTGCCGGTCGAACAACCCACCGATCCAGCCGTTCACCGCGTCCCGCAGCGGCTCCTTCCGAAGATAGATCGTGGGCGGCGGATGCGTGAGCAGGCCGGCACACCGGATGAGACCGCGGAACAGGTGCACGTGCTTCACCGGGCGACCCGCGCGTTCGGCCTTGCGAACCGTCCGGAGCCCGCCGGCCGCTTTAGCTCGCCGGATCGACTGTGCCTGCGTGAAGTCCTCGACCGAGACGATCTTCGGGTGTGCGGGCTTACGTGACCGAACCACCCGATCCGGTTTGGCTCGCCGGAACCGCACGACGTTGCCGGCAGCGACGTCATCGGGGTCGAACAGCATTTCCTGCCGAGCCGACCGTCCAAAGACCGCATAGCCCGTATAGCGCGGGTTCTCCAGGATCGATCGCGTTGTGCTGCCCTGCCAGCCATCGGCGAGCCGATGCCGGTTCTGCTCCGGCCGCCGAGCCGAAGGGCAAGGGACCCCATCCCGATTGAGCCCGTTCGCTATCGCTCGATCACCCTGCCTATCCAGGTACTCGGCAAAGATCCGGCGCACTACTTCGGCGGCTGGCTCATCGATTACGAGCATCCGCAGACGGACCCCTCGGACATTTGCTTTGTCTACCCGCGGTGATCATCGTTTTGACGGCTTCTTTAGTTGTTGAGCCTACTGCTTGGCCCAGCCGCACATGGTCCGCATCGTCGACGAGTAATCCGAGCCTGGCTCGTTACCTTCGTGGCGGTGCCGTGGTCGGCGCTGGTGGTCTTCCGTGAGTGACGGAGGTTGTGACTTGCTGGGGCGGATCTCTTGTTGGCCGTCCACGAAGGATCTGCCCAGACCCACTATGCGCTGAACAGCCGGTTCTCAGGAGGACGGTTCCGTCTCGAGTACGCCGCGACCGGATCCGACGCCGACGTGCCCTCCTGTGTGGGCTTCGAGGTGGCCACCTGCCGAGTGATCGAGTGGCTGCCCCAGGGCCGCTCCTTCAGATGTTGTTCGGCAACACAGGCCGACATCGGCAAACGCGTCGACGGCGCCGACCTCGTCTCCGTCAGGATCGAACACCTTCGCCAAAGCATCTTATCGATATCGAAAACTGGAAACTATTTCGAAATGCGTCGACGAGGCTGTGTCCAGAACTGCTGAATGTGGGCAAAAAGTGGACATTTTCAGGTCAATCATCAGGCCTTCGAGTTCATTCTCACGAAATGATCTCGGCTGACTTGAACATCCATACCTGCGTGTCGAAGATCGTTTCTCTTGCGTATGCTCGTCGGTCAGTGAATCGCGAGCGGAAAGTCGGAGATTCAAATGAGTGAAGACAAGCTGGCTCGTACGGTGGTGGCTGTGCTGTCGCACTACCTCATACGGAAGTCGGCAGAGGGGCCCGGCGCGTACAACGGTCCGTTGGAGGATCTGCTCAGCCGGGTGCAAGCCCGACTTTCTGAGCCGTTCCTCGCCGAGGTCTTCGAACGGTTCGTCGAGCGACCTTCGGGAACCGTCGAATCGGAGACGCTGCAGCTCCACGTTCGCGAAGTGGTCACGCGGGACGCTGATTTCGCTCGGGAGCTGACGTCAGCTCTCGCCGGCCGGAAGGTGAGCAGGTTGCGGAGCCCACGACGGCGGACCCGCTTGATTCTGGCGGGAGTCGCCGTCATATTGCTGCTGGTAGGAACCTTCGTCGTCGGCCGTGTAACCACATCGCGACCGGCGCAGGTCACAGCCGCGCCCACGACGATCAATGTCGTACCGCCAACGAGCCTGTCTTCGGCGGTGAGTACGACGGCCCCGCCGACGTCGACCACGAAGTCCTCCACCGGCTCGGCGGTTCCTGCCGTTCCCGGAGACGGTGCGAGCGCACCCAAGGGGTCACCTGTCTTCCTGCTCGATCTGCCGCGCCCCGACGACGAATGGAACTTCTCGCGAGGGGATCACGACGTGCAGCTGACGCCGTACCCGAACTCACTGTGGAACACGTTGGCGACGTGCAACAGTAGTTCCTACAGTCGTGAACAGCAGTTTCGCCTCAAGAACTTCACTCGGCTGGAGGTGAAGGCGGTAGGAACGGACTCGACCTCCTCACCTGAGCTCGGGGTGAAGTTCGAGGTTTTCGTCAACGACGACGCGGTGAACGCCATACAGACCGTGTTGGTGAATCCGGGAGAAGCCAAGCCGCTGTCGGCCGAACTCCCCGCCGGCGTCTTCGCGGTGAAGCTCAGGACGTCGTTCACCACCGCCCCCGGAAAACCCTGCAGGAGCGGTAACGCGGTTTGGGGATCGCCGTACGTCGTCGCGTCCGGAAGCTGACCTGCGAAGAAGCAAAGGAATAACCCATGGCCGAGATTTTCATCAACTTCCGCAACGGCGACGCGCAGGACACCGCTGTGCTGATCGATCAGAAGCTGTGCCTGGTGTTCGGCGAGGACAACGTCTTCCGCTCGAGCCGGGCGATCCCCAAGGGAGTGGTCTTCGATCCGGCCCTGATCCAGGCGGCGTCGAACTGCTCGGTCTTCCTGGCGGTGATCGGGCCGCATTGGCTCGACCGGGACAAGGAAGGCGGCCGGCGGATCGACGCGCCTGCCGACTGGGTGCGCACCGAGATTGAGCTGGCGATCGCGAGCGGGAGGCCCGTCATCCCCGTGCTGGTCGGCGACCACAAGATGCCCGAGGTCACCGAGCTCCCCGCGTCGATCGCGGACCTGACCCGCCGCCAGTACCTCCGGATTCACCACCGCTCGGCGGTATACGACTTGAAGCACCTCGTCGACTCGATTCGGGACCACCTCGGGACGTCGAACGGCATCCCGAACCCCGGAGTACCGGACTCAATGCGGCTGACCCGTCTCCCGCCCATCAGCCGCTCGTCCGACGTGCGGATCGGTCCGGTCAGAATCGACAACCGCCTTTTCGGCGACAGCGTCATCCACCGCTGCACTGACTTCGCGCGGAGCCCGCGAGGCTCGATCAGCTTCAATCTGGGCAGGAGCTACCGCCGGTTCGAGTCTACTGTCGGCGTCCTCGACGACGCGACCGACGCGAGCCAAGAGGGGGTCTTCCAGGTCTTCCTGGACGGAGTGCTGCGGGATGAAAAGACCGTCCGGCTCGGGCGATCACGAGTGTTCAGGGTGGATGTCACCGACGTGCTGCGCCTGGAGCTGCAGTCCTACCGGCCCGGCACGACCGAAAGCCCGTTGCTGACCGGCGCGCGGATGGCGGGCGGCCTCTCCAACAACCTGCCGGAGCTGGGCTGGGGCAATCCCGAGGTGCATTCCTGACGACAGCGCCAGCGGCAACGCAAAGAGATCTTCACTTCCGGATGAGACGTGGCCACGCGGGGAGCCGCTTGCGGCCTTCGAAGCGGCAGGTGACTCGCCCCGGGCGTGTCTGACGAATTCTGGTCGTTCGCCGGGAAGCGGGCTCCGGTGTTCGCCACGACCGGGGTCTGCCCGACCGGCGCCCACGTGGTGCCGGCGTGATGTCCGAGCGGATTCCGGCCTCGTCGGCGAAATACTGTCGCGTCGGCCTCGGCGCGGATGGCCGGGAACCGCTCGGTCTTCCATGCCTTCACGGCGTCCGGTCCTGCTGGTAGGCGCGGTGCAGGGGACACTGCGGAGACATGCCCATGATGCGCAGCAGTCGGCCAACGCTGACCACGCTCAGCTTCTCGCGGAACTCGTGGGCGATCACTTCCCTTATCCACGAAGCGAACTCGAACGGCAACTGCCGCGGTTCGACGCCTGCGATGAACCGTAGAACCGGGAGATCTGTGTCGCGGGCAGCCTGGGCGTGCGGTCCGGCACCGCTTTGGCCTTCAAGGCGGCCTTGCCGCCCTCACGTGCCTTGACCAGCCACCCGTGTGAAACCCCGGCATGACCGCGACTTGTTCCGGATGGGCACCCGCGGCGACCTGCTCGATCGCCCGCATCCGCAGCGCCTCGAGAGGCTTGTGCTCCTACTTCCGGCCATCCTTGTCACGCACACAAGAATCATCACCCCAGCCACCCGAAGCCGGGGAATCGCCCGGCGAGTATCGACCTTTTTACGAATTCATCAATAAGCTACGCGGCATTGAGTTTGACATCGAAGAAGTGAGTTTCACATGATTTTCTCCATTTCACCCGAAGGAAGGACGTCAGCAACCGACCGGACACGGAAAAGATCAACTCTCTCGGCGGTGGCCGGACGCGCTGTCCCCGATTCCAGGACGCGGACTGACGCCGAGTAGTCACCGGACGACAGGGCGAACTCATGGGGTACTAGGCTCCTCGTATGGTGACGGAAACAGACCTGGCACTGGATGACGGCCGCACGCTGCGCGTCTACGACACCGGCCCGGGCGACACCGAAACGAGCCTTCTCGTGTTTTGGCATCACGGCACCCCGAACGTCGGTACGCCACCCGAGCCCCTGCTCGCCGCCGCGGCTGAACGAGGTGTGCGATGGGTGTCGCACGATCGGCCTGGCTACGGCGGATCGACGCCGCACCGCGGCCGGGCCATCTCGTCGGTGGCAGCCGACGTGACCGCCATCGCCGACGCGCTGTGCGTCGAGAAGTTCGCGGTGATGGGGCATTCCGGCGGCGGGTCGCACGCGCTGGCGTGCGCCGCACGGCTTCCCGAGCGCGTTTCGGGTGTCGTCTGCATTTCGGGGCTCGCCCCTGCGGGAGTCGAGGGGCTCGACTGGTTCGCGGGGATGACCCCCTCCGGCGAAGAGAGGCTTCGCGCCGCATCGGCAGGGCGGGACCAGCTGGAAAAGTTCTTCGCCGAGAGCGAGTTCGACTCGGACGACTTCACCCCGGCCGACCATGACGCGCTCTCGGGTGAGTGGTCATGGCTGGGCGAAGTCGCGGAAAAGGCCATCCAGGGTGACCCCGGAGGCATGGTGGACGACGAGTTGGCCTATGTCGCGGAGTGGGGTTGCGACCTCGGGCAGGTGCGCCAGCCGGTGCTGCTGATCCACGGCGGCCAGGACCGGATCGCGCCGAGCGCGCACGCCGAATGGCTGGCGCGCCGGTGCGATTCGGCGGAGCTCTGGCTGCGGCCGGACGAGGGGCACATTTCGGTCCTCGGCTCCGCCGTCGACGCGCTCGACTGGCTCCTGGAGGACAAGGCCCGGAAATGACGCCCAGGCCATCCGGGGCGCGACAAGATCCGGCCTCGGCCGGGAGGCGCGAAAGCGAATGGGCTTGCGAGCGCGTTCGCCCGGCTTCCTTTTCGTCGAGCGCGCCGACACGGACGTGCCCGTTTCCGCTGCTCCCGCGTGAGGCGACCCTTAGCAGGTGACCGCGGTACGCTCGCGTCTTCCACCTTGCCCTTGTCTCCCGGGGGCCGCGGGGCATGCCCCGGCCGAGGTCACCGTAGGTCACGCCCACCCCGGTCTCACGCCTCCTCGGGACCGCACCCATTTCCGTGTGTCAGACACTCGACCCAGAAGGTATCACTCTGCGAATTGCGGTATGAGCCGTTGCGGTGAACAAGTCCGTGGTCACTAGTGCGCGGTTCGGTCACCATGATAAGCAGGGGGCTTCCTTTGACGACCTTCGAATCACTTGGTACTGTTTTCAAGTGACATTGAAGTAATTACAAGTTCGGTTGTCACAAGGGGACTGGGGCAAGCATGACTTCTTCCGAGCGTGCAGTTGAGCGTGCAGTCCGGTACATGTTCGATAATTTCAACGAAAAGGTGACGGTCGAAGATCTGGCGCAGGTCGCCATGTTCAGCAAGTTCTATTTCACCAGAATGTTCCAGCGCGTGACCGGAATTTCCCCTGGCCGTTTCCTCACCGCGATCAGGCTGCAAGAGGCCAAACGGCTGCTGCTGACCACCTCCATCAACGTGATCGAAGTGAGCCATTTGGTCGGCTACTCCAGCGTCGGCACCTTCAGCACGACGTTCAGCAAGGCCGTCGGGGTCTCGCCGACCGAGTACCGGAGCGGCGGCGGGGTGGCCCAGCTGCGCTGCCAAGGCATGATCAGCAGGAGTATCCACACTGTGGGAACAGTGCACGGGAGGATCACGGCACAACACCCGGACGAACTCGGCATGGTGTTCGTAGGGGTGTTCCCGGGCCGCATCCCCCAAGGGCGTCCGATCAAGTGCACCGTGCTCGACAGGCCGGGCCACTTCCGCATCGACGACGTACCGAGCGGGGAATGGTACGTGCTGTCGCACTCGTTGTCCAAAGATCGCAATGAGGTTTTACGTGTCCCGCTCGATGGCGACCTCGGGCTGTCGGTCGGTGCCTGCGGCCCCGTGACCGTAGGCGCCGGCGTTTCCTGCGGGCCGGTGGATCTGACCCTCAAGCCCAAGCGAACGATCGATCCACCGGTAGTGCTCGCCCTGCTGAAAATCAGGTCGTCGATACTCACGGAAGTCGGCTGATCTTCCGGTTTCGGCTTCTCTCGAATTCGGCATCGGCCACAAGAACTGCCCGGATTTCGCTCCGGGCCTCTCTTGTGTTTCGGCACCTCGCATCTCCCCCGCCGCGAGCGCATCCGTGCCTACAGCGGCACGTTTCCGTGCTTCCGCCGGAAGGGCTGCCTTCTCTTGTCCCGCAACATGGCCAGCCCCTTGGCGATCAGGGACCGGGTCTCCGCCGGGTCGATCACGTCGTCCACCAGTCCCCGCTCGGCCGCGTAGTACGGATGGACCAGCTGTTCGGTGTAGTGCGCCAGCAGCTCGGCGCGCAGCTCCCGCGGGTCGTCGACGGCGGCGAGCTCGCGGCGGAACAGGATGTCCACCGCCCCCTCGGCGCCCATGACGGCGATCTCGTTGGTGGGCCAGGCCAGGGACAGGTCGTTGCCCACCGACCGAGAGTCCATGACGATGTAGGCGCCGCCGTAGGCCTTTCGCAAGATCACCTGGATACGTGGCACGGTCGCCTCGCAATAGGCGTAGAGGAGCTTCGCTCCGTGGCGGATGATGCCCCCGCGTTCCTGGTCGCTACCTGGCAGGAAGCCCGGTACGTCCACCAGTGTGACCAGAGGAATGCCGAAGGCGTCACAGAAGCGCACGAACCGTGCCGCCTTTTGGGCCGCGTCGGCGTCCAGCACTCCGGCCAGCACGATCGGCTGGTTGCCGACGATCCCCACCACGTCGCCGCCGATGTGGGCGAACGCGCACACGATGTTGGCCGCCCAGCCCGCGTGCAGTTCGAAGTACGCGCCGTCGTCGGTCAGTTCCGCGATCACGTCCCGGACGTCGTAGGGCTTGGCCGGATCCGCCGGCACGATCTCGGCCAGCCGGGGGCACACGTCCGTGTCCGCGCCCGACGCGGCGGAGCGTGGCGGCAGCTCCATGTTGTTGGACGGCAGCAGCGAGACCAGGTGACGGACATCTTCCAGGCAACTCGGTTCGTCGTCGTACACGAAGGTCGCCACCCCCGAGGACTCGCCGTGCACCGCGGCCCCGCCGAGATCTTCGTGACTGACGTGCTCGCCGGTGACGGCCTTCACGACCGCGGGGCCGGTCAGGTACATCTTCGCGATGTCACGGACCATGAAGGTGAAGTCGGCCAGCGCGGGTGAGTAGCTGGCGCCGCCCGCGCAGGGGCCGAGCACCACGCTGATCTGCGGGATGATGCCCGAGGCGGCGACCTGACGACGGAAGATCCCGCCGTAGCCGTGCAACGCCATCACCCCTTCCTGGATCCGCGCCCCGCCGCTGTCGTTCAGCCCGATCAACGGCGAACCGGTCTCCAGCGCCAGATCCATCACCTGGTGGATCTTCGCCGCGTGCGCTTCACCCAAGGAGCCGCCGAAGAGAGAGAAGTCCTGGGCGTAGACGAAGACCTTGCGGCCTTCGACGGTCCCGGAGCCCACGACCACGCCATCGGTTCGCGGCCGCTCGCGGGGACTCAGCGGACCGGTCGGCAGCTGCCGACGATGCAGGCCGAGCTCGACGAACGATCCCTCGTCGAGCAGGAGGTCCAGGCGCTCCCGTGCGGTGCGCTTCCCGCTCGCGCGCTGCCGTTCCACGGCCGCGTGGCTGCCGGCGAGCGTGTTCCGGTGCAGGTCGTCCCGCCGTTCGCGCAGCTCGCGCATCGACACCACCGAGGCGACACGCTCTTCGAGCGGCATCCTCGGGCCGGCTTCCCGCTCGAAGGTGCTCAAGACGAGATCACCGGACGCGACGTCCTGTCCACTTCGATCCCTTCCCGGGCGGCGCCCGGCGATCCGGTGGCCGTCATCAGGTTCCCCCTCGGTCGAGCCGGGTCACGCCCTGCCCTTGGTCCGTCCGCCCGAAGGCTCCGCCGAAAAAGACGAGTGCGTCGTGCCCGGCGCCCACGGTGGACGCCAAGACCGACCCGACGAAGATGGAGTGGTCCCCACCCTGGTGCCCGTCGACCAGCTCGCATTCGAGCCAGGCCAGTGCGCCGGTCAGCAGCGGGGCGCCGGTACGCGGGCCCGGTACCCACTCGACGGAGTCGAACTGGGCGGCACCCAAGGGCCGCGACCGGCCGGCGAAGTACTTCGCCAGATCTTGTTGCCGGGCACCCAGCACGGAGACGCCGAACGACCCGGTGACGGTGATCGCCTCGTGCATCATCGCCGCGCGGGACACGCAGCACAGCACCAGCGGCGGTTCGAGCGACACCGACGTGAACGCGTTGGCGGTCATCCCGTGCACCCGTTCGCCACCGGTGGTGAGGACCGTGACCCCGGTGGCGAACCGGGCCATCGTCTCGCGGAACCGGGTGGGCACCGGGTCCCTGGCGAGTACCGGGGACCCGCGCCCCGGCCCCGGTATGACGTTTCCGCCCATCAGGAGCTCCCCACCGCCGACGATGACGCATAAGGCACGAGCGCGTCGCGGAGGGCTTCAGGAACTCTGGCCGGGACAGTCGCGGTGTTGGGTCCTCGCATGCAGGCGATGCGTTGACGGCCTCGGGCGACCAGCGTCTCTTCCCCGTCCCGCCCCAGCAGCACGTAGTCGAACGTGAACTGGATCTGCGTCTGTGTCAGCTCTTCGAGCCGCATCCGCACCGCCAGTTCGTCGAAGGCGGTGATCTCCGCGAAGAACTCGCAATCGACCTTGAGGGTGAAGAGCTTGAGGTCGTCGCGCACCTCCTCCAGCACCGTCGGCGCCCTGTCCTTGAGGAACATCTCCCGGCATCGTCCTTGCCAGCGCAGATAATTCACGTAGTAGACGTTGCCGACCAGGTTCGTCTCCTCGAACCCGACGATGTGACGGATCTCGTAGTACCCGGACATGTCACCACTCCTTTCCCACCAGCACGGCGAACACCACCGGCTCGCCCACCCCGGAGATCGTCGTCACCCAGGTGGCGATGCGGGTGTCACCGGCGGAAAGCACCGTCCAGCCCCGGGGCAGCACCCGGTCCACCGTCAGCGCCTGACTGGCCGAACCCGCTTTGCGCACGCACTCGAGCGCGCTCCAGACGCGGGTGCCCGCCACCGCCGCGTCGTCCGCCGACACGGCGCTCAGCAGGTCGCGGACCGCGATGCCGTCCGGCCCCAGCAAGCCCGCCCAATCGGCTTCGGTGCGGGGCCGGACCGTTTCGATGTCGCAACCCAGCCGTCCTTCGCCCGCCACCGCCAGGGTCAGCCCGGCGGTGTGCGAAGCAGAGATGACCGCGCCTTCGGTCTCGGGGCGCCCATCAGGCCGGTACCGCACCTGGACGGAGCGGCCCAGCGCCCGGCTCACGGCGAGCTTCGTCTGCGCCCGCCGCTCGACGGGCGGACCCGCGTCCGTCCGGACCGGCTCGGGTTCGACCACCACCGTGCGCCCGCCCCCGAGCACGTCTTCGAGGGAGCGTTCGAGATACGGCCCCAGCAGCGACGGCACCCACGGGCCGGCGCCGTCGCGTTTGCGGACCGCCCTGAGCCTGAGACCTTCCCAGCGTTCGACCAGGATCCCGGTCTGGTCGCGGACGTCGATGTCATAGAGGTAGCTGTCCCCGTCCTGCGACCGCTCACGCGCGTCGAGCACGACGTACGCCGTGTTCTGTTCCTCCACTTCGGACAGATGGAGCCGGTCGACGCGTTCGGGCAGCAACGTGGCGTCGGGGACGCAGCACTGCAACGCGTGCATCATCGTGTCCCGGGTACCCGGATCGGCCAGGACGAGTTCCTGCGGCAGGAACGGCGCGAACCACGCCGACGTCGGACTCGTCGAGACTTCGGCGACGGCACGCCGCGCTCCGACGCGCCGGTAGGCCCGCAGCCGTTGGAACCGCTTGCCCTGGAACAGCACGCCGCCGTAGAGGTCGCTGACCGGTTCCACCGGGACCAGCGGCAGCGCAGGTTCGGCTCCGTCGACCGCCGCCACCAGCCGGGGGCGCGGATAGCGCAGGGTGGCCCGGAAGTGGTCGGCGCTGAAGCCCGTCTCGGCACTGCGGATGACCACGTCCACCGTCGAGGCGTCCCGTACGAGTGCCGCGAACCGGACGGTCGTGACACCGCCGGGGCGTACGACGATCGGACGCAGGAACTCGGCGTTTTCGAGCAGGGGCGAGCCCTGGTGCCCGGCAGCCGCACCGCCGACCTGGGCCATCGCCTCCATGCCCAGCACCGCCGGGAACAAGTAGTCGCCGTCGAGCAGATGATCGGCGAGGTACGGGTCGCTGCCCACGCTGAGGTCGGCTTCGGTGACGAGCTCGACATCCGGGTAGTGCACGAGAACCCGGTCGGTGAACCGGCGCAGCGGGAGTTCGGGGCGGGACAGGTTCAGCGTCGGCTGCCCGCCGAGCCTGCCCGAGACCACCAGCACCGGTCCTGCCGACGGGTCGCCGAGCGCCTGGCGCAGCACGGCGATTCCCTCTTCGGTCGAGATCGGCGTGATCCCGTCACGCATCAGCGCCTCCACCACGCCCAGCCGCTCCCCCATGCCCGCGCCGGACCACACCGACCACTCGAGCGCGAGTGCCCTGGCCCGTGGATGCTCCCGCTGGAACCGTACGGTCAGCTCGGACATCCAGTCGTTGGCCGTGGCGTAGTGCGCTTCCCCGCGCAGACCGGCACGGCCGATGATGCTGCCGAAAGTCAGCAGCAGCTTGAGCCGGTCCCGGTCGACCGCGGCCAGCACGTTCCGCAGCCCCGAGACCTTCGGCGCCAAGGTCGCGCTGAACTCCTCCGGCGTCAACGAGCCGATCGCGGCGGGCAGGTTGCGCCCGGCACCGTGCAGAACCGCCGTGACGGCACCCAGGCCCGCTTGGATCCGGGCCACCCCGGCCTCGACCTCCTCCGCCGAGGTGACGTCGACCTGTTCGTACTGGTACTCGACTCCCGCGGCGTCCATTCTGGACAGGTTCGCGGCGAGCTCGGGGTCCTGGTGCACCGCCGCCCTGCCGAACAGGGCCAGCTTCGCGCCGCTGTCCAGTGCGATGGCCAGCGCGCACTCCGCGGTGATGCCCTTGCCGCCCCCGGTCGCCAGCACCACGTCGGTGGCGTCCAAAGGGGACGGTCCGGCCCGATCCGGCAGCGTCGCGGTGAGCGCCGGTACCGTCCTGGTGCCGTCCGCCGCGTAGCGAGCCGCGGTGTATTCCGTGGTCGCGGTGACCTCGGTGGCCACCAGCACCGCCGCCGTTTCGGCCGGGATCGCCGGGTCGTCGAAGGTGATCACGGTCGTGGGCGTGGCGCCCGACTCCAGGAACAGCGTCCTGGCCAGCCCGTCCGCGCCCAGCCCGTGCTGGACCACCGCGAACCGGCTGCCGGCGGGCGCGGCCAGCGCCGCTCGTGCCGCTTCCAGGAACAGTCCCGAATGCGACTCGTCGCACTCGGGCGGCAGGCACAGCAGCACCCCCTCGCCGACGGCCGCGGCCTCGAGCGCCCTGCGCACGGGTTCGGCGAGAGGATGACCCGCCACCGTGTGCACGGACCAGGAGCCGGGGCCGGCGCTCGTCGCGCCATCGGCCGCGGGGACGGGTTCGGCGACTTCGCCGACCGAGAAGGCTCGCACCCAGGTCGCGACACCGGGCGGCTCCGCGTTGTCCGGCGCCTCGTCCGCCTGCGCGGTCGAGGCCAGCTCGTCGATCATCTTCGCGAGCTCACCGATGCTGACCGTGGCGAAGTTCGTCGTCGCCGCCAGCGCCGGACGGCCCAGCTCCCTGGTCACGTCGTTGATCAGCTGGCCGACCGTGATCGAGCTCAGATGCAGGTCGTCGAGCGGATGGGTGTCCGGGCCGACGACGTCGGGCGGGAGTTCCAGCCGGTCGGCCACCAGTTTGCACAGCAGGTCGAGCGTCGACCCGCCGGTGTCGGTCGCCGGGACGATCGGCTCGGCGGACACGGCTTCCGGGAGCATGCTCTGCCCGATCGAGCTCTCCGGGGCCTCCTCGCAGGGGCTGGCCAGGAAGGTGAACCCGCCGTCGAGCGGGAACGGCCGGACGACCCGGCCCTCGAAGAGCGCCTCGGTGTTCACCGGCGCGCCCGCGGTGAACGCCGCCGCGACGATCCGCAGCAGCGGGACGAGTGACGGGTTGTCCGTGTCGAGGGACAGCACCGGTTTGCCCGGCGCGATCTCGGCCAGCAGGCCGCCCAGTACCCGGCCGGGTCCCAGTTCGAGCACCAGGTCGGCCTGCCCCGCGGCCTCGGCGGCCGCCTGGTGGAACCGCACCGGGGCCAGGACCTGCTCGCGCAGCAGCGCCCGCAGGTCGGTTCCCGCGGCGAGGGCGGTGCCGGTCACGGTGGAGATCACCCGGCCGGTCAACGGCGCGAAGTCGAACTCGGCGAGACGCTCGGTCATCGCCTCGGCCGCGGGCGCGACGAGCGGTGAGTGGAACGCGTGGGAGACCGCGATCCGGGTGGCCGTGACCCCGGCCGCGGCCGCTCGGGCGCACACCCGCTCGATCGCCGCGACCGCGCCGGACAGCACGGTCTGGGAGGGCCCGTTGAACCCGGCGATGACGACGTCCTCGCCTTCGGCAAGCCGTGCGGCGTCCTCCGGACCAGTCGCGAGACCCGCCATCGTGCCGCCACCGCGGCCGGCCGCGGCCATGACTTCACCGCGCACCGCGGCCAGCCGCAGCACCTGCGCGGTGTCCAACGCGCCGCCCCAATGCAGCGCGCTCAGTTCGCCGAGGCTGTGCCCCGCCGCGACCACACCCTCGATTCCGAGGCGCCGCAACACCTGCAGTGCGCCGACCGCTCCCGCCACGATCCTCGGCTGGGCGACCTGCGTCGCCACCTGGTCGCCGTTCCCGGACAATCCCGCCGTCACGAAGGGTTCGTCGGCCTCTTCGAAGCGCCGCCGGAGAGCACCGGCGGTGCCCTTGCCCGAACCTTGCCCCGGGAACAGGAACGCGATCGCCGGTGTGCGGGCCGGCTGTCCGAGGAAGGTTCCTTCGCCCGGTTCGAAGACGGTGTCCGCCCCCGCGTCGATCCGGTCGAGCAGACCGGTGAGGCGCTTCTCCGCTTCTTCGGGGTTCGCCGCCACCACGGCGGCGCGGACGGCGGCCCCGGTGAGCTCACCGGCCAGCACGGCGGCGACGTCGGCCAGTTCGGCGAACGCGAGTTTGCCCGCCACCGCGGCGGCCCTCGCGATCCGCTCTCGCAGTTCCGCGGTGCCGGCCGCGTCGAACAGCCAGACCTCGGCGTCCTGGCGTCCGGCCGCGGCGTTCGCGGTCCAGCCGTCCAGCACGGCGCGGCGCGTGACACCACGCGGCTCCTCGACCGCGATGTGGGTGTTGATCCCGCCGAAGCCCATCGCCGAGACCCCGGCCCGTACCGGCTCGCTCGTGGGCCACAGTTCGGGGCTGTGCGGCAGGTACAGCGCGGCCGAATCGTCGAGCAGCTTCGGATGCGGTTCGCCGAACCCGGTACCCGGCGGGATGACCTGGTGGTACACCGCGAGGGATGCCTTGATCAGCCCGGCGACCCCGGCGGCGGCCTTGGTGTGCCCGAGGTTGCCCTTCACGGTGCTGAGCGCGGCCGGGCGGGCCGACGGCCCCGCGTCCCGGCGTGCCGAAGACAGCGCGTCGATCTCCGTGGCGTCGCCGAGAGCGGTCCCGGTGCCGTGCCCCTCGAAGTAGGAGACCGACTCCAAGCCGTAGCCGGCCCGGCGGTAGGCGCGGGTAAGCGCGAGCCGGTGGCCGTCCGCCTCGGGCCGGGTGATCCCGCCTTTGCCGTCGGAGGAGACACCCCAGCCGGTGATCGTGGCGTAGATCCGCTTCCCTTGCCCGATGGCGTCGGACTCGCGCATCAGCACCAGCTGTCCCGACCCCTCCCCCGGCCAGAAACCGTTGGAGTCCTTGGAATAGACCTTCATCTCGCCCTTGGCGAGCGCACCGGTCTTGGCGAACCCGATCACCTCGAAGGGGTCGATGGACAGGTCTACCCCACCGGCCAGCACGACGTCGAGGTCACCATCCTCCAGCGCCTTCGCCGCCGTGGCGACGGACAGCAGTGAGGACGAGCACGCGCCGTCGACCGTGTAGCCGCCGCCGCGCAGATCGAAGTGGTTGCAGATCCGGCCGGCGATGGTGTTCGCCAGACCTCCGGCCAGGGAGTCCTCGTTGATCGGCGGAAACGGTTCCTTGTAGCGGGTTTCGAACTCGCGGAGGAACTCGCCCGACTCCTCCGGGGTCCATCCCTTCTCGGCCAGGGCCGCCGCGAGCGTCCGGCGGACATACGGCCAGCGGAGTCGCATGATGTTGGCGCGGGAGAACTCCCCGGTGAGGCTGTTGCCGAGAACGACGCCCGTCGACCGCAGCGGAAGCCCTTCACCGTCGGCGTAACCCGCGTCGGCCAGCGCCTGCGAGGCGACGTGCAGTGCGAGCCAGTGGGTCAGATCCGTCGCGCGGTAGGTTCCACCGGACACCTTGTAGCGTGCCCGGTCGAACTCGAAGTCGCGCAGCACGGCGGCTTTCGCCGAATAGAACCGGTCCGGCGCCGCCGGGTCCGGTGAGTAGTAGTCCGCGTGGTTCATCCGCTCGTCCGGCAACCGCCGGAAGGCTCGGCGTCCTGCCAGCACGTTCTCCCAGAGTTCGCGGGGCGAGCCCGCGTCCGGGTAGCACAGCCCGATACCGACGATCGCGATCCTGGTGCTGCTCACGCTTTCACCACCTCCACGGTGATTGCCCGTTGACCGGCCGGTTCCACCGCCATCGATCCGGTCGGCCGCCTTTCGGTTAATCGCGATGGAACGCAGAACATGGATCCCCTTACTCGGTACGGAGAATTCCATTCGGCACGCGGCGACGGCGGATCGACACTCACCGGCGGCGTGCACCCTTGATTCCCACAGTCTGCCCCAGGCGGGCGAAACCTCCGCCTTCAGCCGTGCCCACCGAAACGACGGACAAGACACGACAATGTCATCGAATCAATCACGGAACCCGCCATGACATGATCGGCAACCGCTTTGGACCCCTTCGGATCGATCTCCTCGGACGAGTGAGGGACGTCACGCAAGGACGCGCTGCCTACCCGCTTCTCGGGCGACGCCACCCGATCGTCGCAACGGCATTCCGTTCGGTGGAGTGCCCGATCAGTCGACGTGCACCGAAAGCGACCCCGCTGGGCCGTTCGCCTGCTCGACGACTTCACGTCTGCCCTTGTTCGCGACGACCATTCGAAACAAATGCGGAAGTCGGTAACATGGCCCAATCGGCTGCGCGAAGTGGGGCGGCCGCGTCGAAACTCGAGGGACATTTCTCTCGGTTCCACTCTCTCCTGGAACACCTTATGGCACGGCATGTTCATGTCCGTGACACACACTCCTGACAATTGAATCAAAACGAAGAAGCGGGCATGGCTTGAGATGACGTGGCCGACCGCTTGAGCCACGATCGCTTATCAGGAGGAACCATGCCCACCACATCAGGTTCACTGCGCAGACTCGTCCTGACCCCCGCGCTCGGTGAAGTCTCCTTCGCCACCCGCGGTTTCGACGTGGCGGATTCCGACGCCGTCCGCAGACTGGAAGCGATACCACAGGCGGTCGTCTGCGGATTCGAATGGGGTATGGACACGCGAAGCCTGTGGGAACTCGAACGCAAACTCGAGTTGATCGAACCGGAAATGCGTGGCTTCGCCTACGAGGGCGCCACCATGGCGTTCACCGTGCTCGACGCGATGGGCGGCGGGCACCGCACCCGCGACCTGCTCCGGGGGCCGGGGGCACCGCATCTTCTGCTCGCCTACATCGGGATCGGTTTCGCCATGGCGAGACTGCCGAGGATGCTGTGGAAGAAGGTGCTGCCGTCACTGGACGACTCGCTGTTCCACCCGGCCATGAGCTGGCTGGCGGTCGACGGTTACGGGTTCGATCTCGCCTACTTCGACAAGAAGCGCTGGGTGGATCGCCAGGAGGTACCCAAGCCCTATCCCTGGCAGGGGACGCCGGACTACTTCACCCGCGCGGTGGACCAGGGTCTCGGCCGGGCGCTGTGGTTCATGCACGGTGGTGCCCCGGCCGCGGTGGCCGCCGCCGTCACCGGGTTTCCCGAACCACGCCACGCCGATCTCTGGTCGGGGGTGGGCCTGGCCGCCACTTTCGCCGGCGGGTGCGACGAACCCGGATTGACCACACTGAGAAGAGCCTCCGGTGTCCATGCGGCGTCGGTGGCGGTCGGTTCGGTCTTCGCGGTGAGTGCTCGCACGCTGGCGGGATACAGCCCGCCGCACACCGAAGTCGCCGCCAAGGCCTTGACCGGCCGCGGTCCCGGCGAACTGCTCGAAGTGGCGGCCGCCACCGCTGTCACCACCGGCGAAAACGGCCTGCCCGCCTACGAACTCTGGCGCCGCGGGATCCGTGACAGGTTCGCGGAACCGGCCACGCCACGGGAAAAGCCGTCCCGATCCAGAACGTAGAAAACGCGAAAACCCGGTGACGCCGATCCGGTGCCCGCAGCACCGGAGTCGGCGTGCTGCCCGAAAACGAAACGCACCCCAGCCCACGAGCGGAGAAGCCATTGGCCGCCATGTTGAGAGCACTCAGGCGACAGATCCTGACACCCGGTGTCAAGGCGACGCAGGTCGAAACACGCGGGTTCCACGTGAAGACAACGGCAAGCAAGGACTTGCTGGAAACCGTGGGAAGAACATTCCTCACCGGGTACGGATTCGCCGCGGAGGCTCGTACGGTCGCCGAGGCGGAGGCCGAACTGGAACAGGTGCCGTCACGCTTCCGCGGCTTCGCCTACGAAGGCGCGGCGATGGGCTTCGCCGTCATGGACGCGTTGCCCCTGACCAGCGGACGCCGGGTCCGCGACGCGCTGGCCGCCCGAAGCTCACAACACGTCTACATGGCCTACATCGGCGTGGGGTGGGCGCTGGCGAGGCTCCCCCGGTTCCTCTGGCCCGACATCACCGCGTACGACCCGTTGCTTCGCTGGCTCCTCCTCGACGGCTACGGGTTCCACCAGGCCTACTTCCACACCGCCAAGTACGTCGGGGAACAGTTCGTCGACAGTGCGTTCTCCTGGCCGGACGAACCGGCCTCATATGCCGACCGGGTACTCGACCAGGGCATCGGGCGGGCTTTGTGGTTCGTCTGCGGCACGGACGCCGAACGGGTCTGCACCCAGATCGAAGGGTTCGCGCCACGGCGGCACGAAGACCTCTACAGCGGAGCGGCCCTCGCGGCCACCTACGCGGGCGGCGTGGACAGGGAAGAACTCCAACTGCTGCGAAAGCGGTCTGGCGAGCACTGGCCACTCGTCGCGCAGGCCAGCGCCTTCGCCGCCGAAGCACGCGTTCGGGCGGGACTGGTGGTCCCGCACACCGGCGTCGCCACCGAGATCCTCTGCGGCATGAGCCCGCACGAGGCCGCCGAACTCACCGTCCGCGCCCGCCCGGGCTCGGCCGAGCCGCAGGCCGGAGTCGCCGCCTACGAGATCTGGCGCCGGCAGACAGCCGACCAATTCGTCTCTCTCGGAAGGTGTTGACCGATGACCACGACGTTCGGCCCGCTGCGCAAGCAGCTACCCGGCATCCTCGCGGTGGTGCTGCTGGTGATCGGATACCTGCTGGTGCGCCTCCCGGTCGCCGCCTCCGCCGATCAGGACCGCATGGCGAGCAAGTACGCGTTCACCCCGATGACGATCGCGCTGCCCGCCGCGGCCAAGCACCAGAGCATCCGCAAGGTGAATAAGGACTACGAGCACATTCGCGCGTGGATCTCCTCGGTCGGCGCGGCGGTCGCGATGAACGACCTCGACGGTGACCGCCGCGCCAACGATCTGTGCCTGGTCGACCCACGCAGCGACCAGATCGTGATCACCCCGACGCCGGGCGCGGGCAGCGACCGCTACGCCCCGTTCGCACTGGACCCGGCACCGCTGCCGACGAGCGACATCATGGCGCCCATGGGCTGCGTGCCCGGCGACTTCGACGAGGACGGCCGGATGGACCTGCTGGCCTACTACTGGGGCCGCACGCCGATCCTCTACCTCACCGAGCCCACCGCCACCCGGCTCGACGCCTCCACCTACCAGGCAACCGAACTGGTGCCCGGCGACAACTCCGACGCCGGGCGTTACACGGGTCCACTGTGGAACACCAACGCCGCCACGGTCGGCGACTTCGACGGTGACGGGCACCAGGACATCTTCATCGGCAACTACTTCCCCGACGGTCCGGTGCTCGACGACCGCGTGCGCACCGGGGTCGAGATGAACCACTCGATGTCACACGCCCACAACAGCGGCGGCAAGTACCTGTTCCGCTGGACCGGGGCGAGCGGCGGCGACCGGCCGAGCGCCACTTTCAAGAGCTTCGACAACGCGCTGCCAGGGCTGGCGAACACCGGCTGGTCGCTCGCGGCCAGCGCGACCGACCTCGACGGCGATCTGTTGCCGGAACTCTACGTCGGAAACGACTTCGGTCCGGATCATTTGCTGTACAACCAGTCCAAGCCCGGCCAGTTCGCCTTCACCGACGTGATCGGGGCGCACACCCCAGGGGTGCCCAAGTCCAAACGGCTCGGCAACGACTCGTTCAAGGGCATGGGCGTGGACTTCGGCGACCTGAATCACGACGGCCTCAACGACGCGTTCGTCAGCAACATCACCACCACGTTCGGCATCCAGGAAAGCAACTTCCATTTCCTGGCCGACGCCAAGGACCACGCCGGGATGCGGGCCGAGATGAGCAAGGGCGTGGCGCCCTACGCCGACCGCAGCACGGAAGCGGGGACCGCCTGGTCCGGCTGGGGCTGGGACGTCAAGATCGCCGACTTCGACAACAGCGGTGACCCGGTGATCGCACAGGCCACCGGCTTCGTCAAGGGCGCGGTCAACCGCTGGCCGCAGCTTCAGGAACTCGCGACGGCGAACGACGGACTGCTCGACAATCCGCTGTGGTGGCCCAATCTCAAGGCGGGCGACGACCTCGCCGGCGACCAGACGCTGCACTTCTTCGTCAAGGGTTCCGATGGCCGCTACACCGACCTCGCGCCGAAGCTCGGGCTGGCCGTACCGGTGCCGACCCGGGGTATCGCCACCGGCGACGCCGACGGTGACGGCCGCCTCGACCTCGCCGTCGCCCGGCAGTGGGAAGCGCCGGTGTTCTACCACAACGACAGTCCGGACACGGGCTCCTTCCTCGGCTTGCGGCTTTCCCACGACGCACCGTCCTCGGCCGGGCCTTCCGCCGCCACCGGCTCGCCGGTGATCGGCGCCGAGGCGACCGTCACCACCGCGGACGGGCGCAAGCTCATCGGCCGGGTGGACGGCGGCAGCGGTCACTCCGGCAAACGCAGCCACGAGCTGCACATCGGCCTCGGCGAAGAGGTGTCCGGACCGGTACAGGTCCATCTGCAATGGCGCGACCGCACCGGTCAGGTGCGGCAGCAGGACCTCTCCCTGAACGCGGGCTGGCACGACCTGCGGCTCGGCGGGCAAGCCGAACCCCTGAAGAAATGAGGTGACCGACATGACCGAGCACGCGATCGACGCCCAGCCGAAGGACGGCGTCCAGAACGGCAAGAACACCGCTCCGCGGCACGATCCCAAGGTGATCACGGCCCTGCGCCGATTCGCCATCTCGATCACGATCTTCAACATCCTCGGCTACACCGTGCTGGGTTTCGAACAACCCTGGTCGTGGCCGCTGGTCGCGCTGGCCACCGCCTACGCCACCGAAATCATCCTGGAGCTGGTCGGTGCGAGGATGGAGGGGCGGGCGGCCCGCTTCGCCGGCGGGGGCGCCAAGGGAATGATGGAATTCCTGTTCCCCGCCCATATCACCGGCCTCGCACTCAACATGCTGACCTACGTCAACGACCACATCGAGGTGATGGTGTTCGGTGTCGTGGTCGCGGTCAGCGCGAAATGGATCCTGCGGGCGCCGGTACGCGGTCGGCTGCGGCACTACATGAACCCGTCGAATCTCGGGATCTGCGTCATCCTGTTGCTGTTCCCGTGGGCGAGCATCGCCCCGCCCTACCACTTCACCGAGAACGTGGACACCTGGATCGGCTGGCTGATCGTGGCGATCATCCTGATCTCCGGGACCATCCTCAACGCGAAGCTGACCGGCCGGATGTGGCTGATCGGGGCCTGGTTGGCCACGTTCGCCCTGCAGGCGATCGTGCGGGGGTGGCTGTTCGACACCTCCATCCCGGCGGCGCTCGGCATGATGACCGGGGTCGCCTTCGTCCTCTTCACCAACTACATGGTCACCGACCCGGGCACCACTCCCGCCAAACCGGCGTCGCAGGTGGCGTTCGGCTCCGGCATCGCCCTGCTCTACGGCTTCTTCATGGTCGCCCACGTGGCCTACGGTCTCTTCTTCGCCACGGCGGCGGTGTGCCTGATCCGCGGTTTGTTCTTCTGGTCGCTGTACTTCGTCGACAAGGCCAGGGCCCAGCGAGAAGCGGACCTGCGTGAAGCGGGAGAGGGCGAGACCGTGACCCTGCCCGGCAACGGCAACGGCAACGGCAGCAGCAACGGCAACGGATACCCCGGTGCGCGGCCGAAGGACGACTCCGCGGCTGTGCGCACATGACCACCCGGCTCGTGGTCCGGCGCGAGGTACCCCCAGGCCCACCGCGCCGGGCCACGCTCAACCTGCTGAGGATGCTGTTCACCGACCGGCTCGGACTGATGACGTCGGCGGCGCAGCGGCACGGTGACGCCGTGCGGATCGCCATCGGGCCGAAGGCGATGTACCTGTTCAACCACCCGGACTACGCCAAGCACGTGCTCGCGGACAACAGCGCGAACTACCACAAGGGCATCGGTCTGGCGGAATCACGACGGGCACTCGGTGACGGCCTGCTGACCAGCGAAGGCGACCTGTGGCGCAAGCAGCGCAAGACCATCCAACCGGTCTTCCAGCACAAGCGCATCGCCCGGCAGGCGGACATCGTCGCCGACGAGGCCGGGAAACTGGTGGCCAGGCTCAGCGAACACGAACACGGCGAGCCCGTCGACGTTCTGCAGGAGATGACCCGGCTGACCCTCGGGGTACTCGGCCGGACCCTGCTGGACGCCGACCTCGGCCGCTTCGACGCGGTGGGGCATTCGTTCGAAGCCGTGCAGGACCAGGCGATGTTCGAAGCCGTGACGATGAACCTGGTGCCGTCCTGGCTGCCACTGGCCAAGCAGCGCCGGTTCCGCGCGGCCCGTGCCAACCTGCGCGGAGTCGCCGACAGACTGCTGGCGGAACGTCGGCAGAGCCCGGTCCCGGACGCCGACGACGTCCTGACCCGGCTGATCGCCTCCGCCGCCGAAGACGACGACCCCCTGGCCGCCGGTCGGCGGGCGCGCGACGAGCTGATCACCTTGCTGCTGGCGGGACACGAGACGACGGCGAGCACACTGGGCTGGGCGTTCGCCCTGCTCGACCGCCATCCTGAAGTGTGGGAGCGGCTGCACGCCGAAGCGGTCGACGTACTGGGTGACCGGCCGCCGGTCCACGCGGACCTGCACCGGTTGACCTACACCGCGGCGGTGGTGGAAGAGGTCATGCGCCTCTACCCGCCGGTGTGGCTGCTGCCCAGGATCGCGCAGGAGGCCGACGTGATCGGTGGCTACGCCGTGCCCGCCGGCGCCGACGTGATCGTCAGTCCGTACACGCTGCACCGCCATCCGGCGTTCTGGGACGCGCCGTCGGAGTTCGACCCGGACCGGTTCGATCCGGCGAACCCGACCGACCGGCCGCGGTACGCCTACATCCCGTTCGGCGCCGGTCCGCGGTTCTGCGTCGGAAACAGCCTGGGCATGCTCGAAGCGGTCTTCGTCATCGCGAGTGTCACCCGCGCGCTCAAGCTGGTCAAAACCCCCGGTTATCGCGTCGTTCCGGAAGCGATGCTCTCCCTGCGCATCCGCGACCGGCTCCCGATGTCGGTCCGCCGCGCCTGATCCCGGCATCCCGACATCCGCCAAGAAGGAGACAGAGTCATGCCACCAGACAACGCCGAACGCCGCAGGCGGACGATGACGCTCGAAGCGTTCGCGGACACCATCATCCCCGGGGAGAAGCGCTCGCCGGACGACCGGGCGATCGCGGGCGCGTCCACCGGGCAGGGCGCCGTGGCGGCGGGTGCGATCGAACTCCTGGAGACGCCCGCGGCCGGCCTGGTCGACCTGCTGGACGGGTTGACCACCGTCCTCAATGGACACGCGACGGCCCGTGCCGCGAGACTCGGGACCACTTTGGACTCCGGGATCCCCCCGTTCGTCGCGCTTTCCTTCGACGACCGGACCGAGCTGGTCGGCGAACTGCTCGCGCCGGGGCACCCCGAGAAGGAGGCATGGGTCGGGTTGGCCCTCTTCAGCAACATGGCCTTCGACACGGCCGCGCACATGCACACCGTGGACGCGCTCGCCGCCGGGCATCCGGGACTGGCCGCCACCGGGTTCGCGCCTCCGGACGCCGACGGCCTCTGGCGCTTTCCCGCGTACTCCTACCGGCGGAAGTTCGCCGAACTCCACCCGCACACCACTGCCTCGGGGAGCCCCGCGTGAACAGCACGGAATCCACCGACGTCCTCGTGATCGGCACGGGTTTCGGCGGCGCCGTCGCCGCCTACCACCTGGCCGCCGGCGGCGCCAAGGTCGTCATGCTCGAACGCGGGCCGTGGGTGCGCAGCGAGGAGTTCGAGCACGACTTCCTGCTCGGCTCTTCCTATACCCGGATCTTCGACTTCGTCGTCGGTGACGGAATGAGCCTGCTGGGCGGCAACTGTGTCGGCGGCGGCAGCGTCGTCTATTTCGCGGCCATGCCCCGCGCGCCGAAGTTCGTCTTCGACCGCCAAGGCTCGATCGGGCGCCGCATGTGGCCGTCGTCGATCTCCCGCGACACCCTCGAGCCGTGGTACGACCGCGTGTCGGAGGCCCTGCCGGTGTCCATGTCGGACTGGAACCAGGTGACCTACGCCGGTGGCTTGTTCGCCGCCGCGTGCAACCACTCGGGCCGCACGGCCAATCCGGTACCCGTCGCCATCGACGTCGACCGCTGCACCAACTGCAACTGGATGATGTCCGGCTGCCGGTTCGACGCCAAACGCTCG
Organism: Amycolatopsis sp. QT-25; assembly: GCF_029369745.1. Lineage (NCBI taxonomy): Bacteria > Bacillati > Actinomycetota > Actinomycetes > Pseudonocardiales > Pseudonocardiaceae > Amycolatopsis > Amycolatopsis sp. QT-25. The sequence goes on along the minus strand of NZ_CP120210.1, from coordinate 3,354,228 downwards.
CTGCTGCTCAACTACCTGCCCGCCGCGGTCGCGTGCGGTGCCGAGATCCGGCCCCTGCACGAGGTACAGCGGCTCTCGCGCACCGACCGCGGCTACCGGGTGCACTATTCGACCGTCGACGCGGAGGACTACCGGATCCTCCACGACGAGGGCGTCATCGACGCCAAGATCGTGATCATGGCGGCGGGCGCGGGCGCGACGCCGGTGATCCTGCAACGGTCCGCCGCCGCGCTCGGCGGAATGCCGGACGCGGTCGGCCGCTACTTCTCCGGCAACGGGGAACGGCTCAACACCGCGATCGTCGACGAGGACAGGGCCCGTGAGCTGTTCGGCCTCGACCGGGGCGACGGCCGGGCCTACGAAGCCAACCAGATCGGCAAGGGCCCGTGTGTGGCCAGCTGGGACGACCTCGACGCCAGCCTGCCCGAGTATTCGCGGTTCTCGTTGGAACAGCTGTACTTCCCGCCGGGGTTCGGCACGATCCTGGCTCAGGTCCCCGGCGCGGCCGCGCCGAGCTGGTTCGGGCGGGAGAAGAAGGAGATCGTCGGCAAGTGGCAGTCGTGGCTGACCACGTTCACCATGAGCGAGGACGACAACGAAGGCGTGTTCGGCCCGCCACCACCGACCGGTAACGCCCACCGGATCTCGCAGCAGATGCTCGGCCGCGGCACGATCAGCTACGAGCCGACCGCGAACACCCGGCACGGCTGGGAGATCTCGGACGCGGCCGTCAAGGCGGTGATGGAACGCGACGGGCTGGCCAAGGTCATGCCGTGGACCAACGACGTCGTCGGCGCGTACACCGTGCACCCACTGGCTTCCTGCCGGATCGGCGACGACCCCGCCACGTCGGCGCTGGACGACCGGCACGAGTTGCGCGGGCACCCCGGTATCTTCGTCACCGACGGCTCGGCGGTGCCCGGCGCGCTGACGGTCAATCCCGCGCTGACCATCGCGGCACTCGCCGAACGCGCCATGCCCGGGATCGTCCAAGCCGCGAAGGATCGCGGCGTCTCGGTGAAGTACGGCGCGCCCTCGCCCCTCGGTGAGATCGCGGGCCGCCGCGGCACGCTGCCGCTGGTGTCGGATCTGGCGGTGCGTTAGCGATGGCGGGCACGCCGCTGAAGATCGCCGGACGGCGATCCATCGCCCACATCCGGCATCTCGACGCCGTGCGCCCCGGTGCCGCCACGGGCCGGGTGCGGACGATCTACGCCCAGTGCGAACGCGACTTCGGCCTGATCGCCCCGCCCGTCTCACTGCACTCCCCCGCCCCGGACCTGCTCGCGGCGACCTGGATCCTGCTGCGCGAGGTACTCGTCGCGGACGGAGTGGCGAGCCGGGCGGGCAAGGAGACCGTGGCCGCCGCCGTGTCGGCGGGCAACGAATGTCCCTACTGCGTCAGCGTGCACCAAGCGACGCTGGCGGGCCTGGCGCCCGACGGCGCCAGGGAGCCGGCTTCGCTCGAGGACTGGGCGCGCGCCGTGGCGACGCGGGACGGCGCGGCCTCACGGCCCGCGCCGTTCCCGGCGGCCGCGCTCGCGGAGTACGCGGGGACCGCGGTCGCCTTCCAGTACATCAACCGGATGGCGACCCTGTTCCTGCGGGACAGCCCGCTCCCGCCGGGGGTGCCGGGCATCGCCCGCGCCGGCGCGCTGAAGCTGCTCGGCACGATGATGGGGACCGCGGCGAGCGTCACCGTCCAGCCAGGTGCTTCGCTCGCCCTACTGCCCGAAGCCGAGTTGCCCGGCGACCTGGGGTGGGCGGCGGGCAACACCACGATCTCGTCCGCCTACGCCCGTGCGGCCCGGGCGTACGAAACCGCCGGGGAGCGCTCGGTCCCCGGCCGGGTCCGGGCACTCGTGCTCGACCTGACCGGGCAGTGGGACGGTGAACCGCCGGGTCTCGGCCGGGCGTGGGCGACGGAGCGGACGTCCGGTCTGGACAGTGGCGACCGGACGGCGGGGCTCCTTGCCCTGCTGACCGCGCTCTCCCCCCATCAGGTCGGCGACGAGCTCGTCCGGGCTTACCTGGTGGGTGGCGGGGACGGCCGCTCCCTGCTGGAACTGACGTCGTGGGCGAGCTTCACCGCCGCCCGCCGGACCGGGTCGTGGCTCGTGCCCACGACGTGAGCCCGGCGAACGAACGGCCCCGGCGGGATCGGCCTTTCCCCGCCGGGGCCCTTTGTTCGTCCGGACCTGCTACTGCCGCGACGATCGCTCCGCTTCGGTATCGGCGAGCTCGGTGTCCGGCACCTCGGCACCGGACGCCGGGACGTGCCGGAGCGCGGCCACACTGAGCACCGCGAGCGCGACGAAAAGCGCACCGCAGATGATCGCCACGGTGTTGAGGCCGCTGGTGAACGCGGCGCGGGCGGCCGCGAGCAACTCCGGGCCCTGCGGTGACGGCAGCCGCCCGGCCACCGGTACCGCGGCCGCGAGGTTGTCCGCGGCGGCCGTCGCCGACGGCGGCAACCCGCCCGGAACCTGCCCGGCGAACTGGCTCCGGTAGACGAAAGTGCAGATGCTGCCGAGCACGGCCACCCCCATCGCCACCCCCAGGTCGTTGCCCGCCTCGGACACGGCCGAGGCCGAACCCGCCTTCTCCGGCGGAGCGGCCGCCAGGACGAGCGCGGTCCCCAGCCCGGCCGGGAGCCCGACACCGAGGGCCATGATCGCGTACCCGATCCAGAGTTCCAGCAGTTGTCCCGGCCCGTCGATCCGGGTGAGCACCACGAAACCCGCCGCCGCGATCAGCAGGCCGGCGCAGAACAAGTAGGCGGGCCGGACGCGGCGGGCGAGCACGGGGGCGACGAGGATGGTCCCGATCATGATCGCCGACGAAGGCGCCAGCCAAAGCCCCGCCGAGATCGGCGAAAGGCCCTCGACGTCCTGCAGGTGCTGGGCGATCAGGAAGTACGTGCCACCCTGCAGTGCCGGGATCATCGAGCCGACCAGCAGCGCGGTGCTGAACGCGCGGTCGCGGAACAGGCTCAGGTCCATCAGCGGGTCCGTGAGTTTCCGCTGCCTGCTCACGAAAGCGACCGCGAAGACGGCGCCCGCCAAGAGCGACGCGACCGGGAGGACGGCGAAGCCCGCTTTGAGGAGTTCCTTGAGGCCGTACACGATCGGGAGGACGGCGAGCAGGGACAGCGCCACGCTGACCAGGTCCAGTTTCCCGGCGTCCGGGTCACGGGACTCCGGCAGCAGCACGGGAGCGACCGCGAGGAGCACCACCATCACCGGCACGCCGAGCAGGAACACCGAGCCCCACCAGAAATTGTCCAGCATCGCGCCGCCGACCACCGGCCCCAGCGCCATGCCGCCCATGAAACACGCCATCCACGCGGCGATCGCGACCCCCATCTGCCGGGGGTTCTTGAACATCGTGCTGATCAGGGCCAGCGTCGAAGGCATCAAGGTCGCGCCGCTGATCCCCATCAGCGCCCTGGCCGCGATCAGCATCCCGGCGCTGGTGGAGAACGCGGCGAGGATCGACGCGACACCGAACAGCGCCGCGCCGATCAGCAACAGCTTGCGACGCCCGATGCGGTCGCCGACGGTGCCCATGGTCACCAGGAATCCGGCCATCATGAAGCCGTAGATGTCGGCGATCCACAACTGCTGGGTGCTGTCGGCCCCGAGGTCGACGCTCAAATCCGGAACGGCCAGGTAGATCACGCTGAAGTCCAGCGACAGCAGCAGGGTCGGCAGTGCGAGGACGACGAGACCGATCCACTCCCGCCGCCCGGCGCTCGGGCCGTCGGTGTCCGCCACGTTCGCACCCATCAGAAGTTCCTTTCCAGACCTGCCGGGGTTCCCGGTGAGGGACTCGCACTCGTCATGACCGGGACCGCGCTACATCACCGTGGTCCGGTACAGGAGCCGCTGGTGACGCTTGCTGTCGCACGGGGTCCGGGTGTGCATCGTGGCCTGGTTGTCCCAGATGACCAGGTCGCCCACCTCCCAGTGGTGGCGGTAGACGTACCGGTCCGCGGTCGCGTGGGCGTGGAGTTCGTCCAGCAGGGCGGTGCTCTCCGCCGGGTCCAGCCCGACGATCTCGCTGATGATCATGCTGCCGAGCAGCAGTGATTCACGACCGGTGACCGGGTGCGCCCGGACCAGCGGCTGCTCGATGTCGGGCGTCCGCTCGAGTTCTTCCGGCGTCAGCGGCTTCTTGTGCGGATTGGTCTTCAGTTCCTCGGCCACCAGATGCGCCATGGAATGCACGGCGCGCAATCCCTTGATGCGGTCCTTGAGGTCGTCGGAAAGCTCGTCGTAGGCCGCCGTCGTGTCAGCGAAGAGCGTATCGCCGCCCACCTCGGGCGCGATCACCGAATAAAGCATCGAAGCCTTGCTCATCACTTTCTTGAAGGAATAATCGGTATGCCACTCTTCCTGTTCGTCGCCGTCATAAAGGCCGATGGGGCTGCCGTTCTCGAAGATATTGCTGATGGTCAGCACCTCGGGATATTCCGGAACCACGTACTTCGACACCGGGTAGACGTCGAGCGGCCCGAACAGGCGACTGACGCGAATGTGGTCGGCATGCTCCAGCTTCTGCCCGGGAACCACGAGTACCCGATACCTGATCAGGTCTTCGACCAGGCTGTCCACCGTTTCCCGATCGATCGGCGCGGCGAGGTCCAGCCCCGAGATCCGGGCACCGAAGGTTGACGAGATCGGTTCTGACTGATAATCGGCCATAAGCCTGAACCCTCCAGGATTCACCGGTGCCGGGGCGTCACCCGGCAGGATTTCGGCAGCCGAAGTCCGGCCGATGCCACCATTCCGCCGACCTGGGCATACCGCCGATTGTCGTCGTGACCGAGAACCCGGTGCACCTCAAATAGTGCCCACCGGCAGGTATCACCCGCCGGACGGCGAACCGCACCGGCACACGGCACTTCGTGATACGTGACCCCGGTCGGTCCGATGAGATGGTCGAGGGAACCGCTCCGGCCTTTGTTCCCATTCCCGATCCTCGCCGAGAAGGACCCGGCGATTCGATCGTGCCGATCCGCGTGCCCGTTCGAGGGAATCGGACCGCCTTTCGCCGCGGCGGAGCAGCCCGACCTGTGTTTGCCGTCGACGTCCAATGCCTTCGGGCGTCGCAGAAGGACCGAACGAGACGGAGAGACGAGCCATGACCAACAACCAGACCGGAAAGCGGGCCGTGGTGCTGGGCGGCAGCATGGCCGGGATCCTGGCGGCACGGGTGCTGGCGGAGTCGTACGCCGAGGTCCTGGTCGTCGACCGGGACGAGGTGGTCGGCGTGACCGAGCCCCGGCGTGGTGCCCCGCACACGATCCACGCGCACGCGCTGCACGCGCGCGGGCACCTGATCCTGGAGGAGTTGTTCCCCGGCCTCACCGACGGCCTGACCGCGGCCGGGGTGCCCAGCTGCGATCTGGGCGAGATGCACTGGTACCTGAACGCGCGACGGCTGAAGCCGGCGCGAACCGGGCTGATCTCCGTGCTCGCGCCCCGGCCGATGCTCGAGGAGCACGTCCGGCGACAGGTCGCCGCGCTGCCCAACGTGACCTTCCGTGAGCGTCACGACATCCGGGAACTGGTACCCGACCGGGACCGCACCCGCATCGTCGGGGTCAAGATCGAGGCACGCGACGGCGGCACCGGTGAAGAGACACTGACGGCGGACCTGGTGGTCGACACCACCGGGCGGGGTTCCCGCACCCCCGCCTGGCTGGAGGAGTTCGGTTACCGCAGGCCGGACGAAGACAGGGTGAGGATCGGGCTCGCTTACACCACCCGGCAGTACGAACTCACCGACGACATGCTCGGCGGTGTCCCGTCCATCAACCCGATCGCGTCCCCCGCCCACCCCAGGGGCGCGTTCTTCGGCAGGAGCGGTCCTGACCTGGTCAACCTCTCCCTGACCGGAATTCTCGGTGACCACCCGCCCACGGACGAGGCGGGATTCCTCGAGTTCGTCCGGTCCCTGCCCATTCCGGACGTCTACGAAGCGATCATCGGCGCCAAACCGGTGAACGACCCGGTGACCTTCCGCTTCCCGGCCAGTGTGCGACGGCGTTACGAGCGGCTGCCCGCGTTCCCGGACGGGCTGCTCGTGCTGGGAGACGCGGTGTGCAGCTTCAACCCGGTGTACGGGCAGGGCATGACCGTCGCCGCGATGGAGGCGGCCGCGCTCCGGCGGCACCTGCGCCGGGGCGGCGGTCCACGGCCCGCCGAATTCTTCACCGAGGTCGGTCGGATCATCGACATGCCCTGGGAGGTGTCCGTCAACGGCGATCTGGACTTCCCCGGCGTCGAGGGCCACCGCTCGGTCAAGGTCAAGGTGGGGAACGCCTACATGGCCCGGCTGCAGTACGCCGCGACGAAGGACCCGAAGGTCACCGAAGGCTTCATGCGGGTGGCCGGGCTCCTCGACCCACCGCAGGCGCTCATGCGGCCGCGGATGCTCGCCCGGGTGCTTCGGCACGCCGTGCGGCGGCCGGCCCCCGGGACGTCCTGGCTCGAACGCGAGCCGTCGTCCGGCGTGGCCGCGACCCATCCCGGCTGACCGCGAGCGGCTGCCCGGCGACGATGTCGCCGGGCAGCCGCTCGCCCGTCCGTCAGTTCCGGAGGCCGCGGAAGAACTTCCGCAGGTCTTCCACGTACGCCTCAGGCTGCTCCAGCGCGCTGAAGTGGCCACCGCGCTCGAACTCGGACCAGTGGGTGATGGTCTTGATGTCCCGGTCGGCGAGCCGCCGGATCGGCAGGACCATGTCGTGCTGGAACACGGCCACCCCGACCGGCACGGTGATCGGCGGATCGGGCGGCCCGCCGGTCAGCTGACGGCGGTACTCGTAGTAGAGCTGGGCCGAGGAACCGCCGGTCCCGGTCAGCCAGTAGATCATGGCGTTCGTGAGCAGGGTGTCGCGGCTGACGGCGTCCTCCGGGCTTTCCGCCGAGTCCGTCCATTCCCAGAATTTCTCGATGATCCACGCGAGCTGTCCGACCGGGGAATCCGTCAAGCCGTACGAAACCGTCTGCGGCCTGGTCGCCTGCAGCTTGAAATAACCCGAGAGTTCCGTTTCGAACAGAACGTGCCGATCCAGCTTCACCTGGTCGGCCGGGCTCAATCCCGCCACTTCTTCCGGATCACCGGATGGCAGTGCGATCAGCATGCTCGTATGCACGCCGACGACGTGCTCGGGATCGATCCGGCCGAGTTCCAGCGAAATCAGCGAGCCGAAATCACCGCCCTGCGCCCCATAACGCCGGTAACCGAGCCTGTCCATCAATTCCGCCCAGGCGCGGCCCACCCGGTGGATATCCCAGCCGGGCGCCAGGTCCGGTCCCGAGAACCCGTATCCCGGAATGGAGGGAATGACCAGATCGAAGGCGTCGGCCGGATCTCCGCCGTACGCCGCCGGGTCCGTCAGCGGCCCGATGACGTCGAGGAACTCGACGACCGAACTCGGCCAGCCGTGGGTGAGGATCAGCGGCATGGCGTGTGGCTCCGGCGAGCGCACATGCAGCAGATGCACGTTCGCGCCGTCGATTTCGGTGCGGTACTGGGAGAAAGCGTTGATCCGCGCTTCGGCGGCGCGCCAGTCGTAATCAGTACGCCAGTAGTCGGCGAGTTCCTTGAGGTAGCGGAGCGGAACTCCGCGGGACCAGTCCTGCACGGCGGACCCCGACGGCCATCGGGTGGCGGCGAGCCGGCGCCGCAGATCGTCGAGTTCCATCCGGGGAATATCGATACGGAAGGGATCCACGAAGGGTTCCTGCCTTTCGGTCGACCGGAATCGATCGCGACCGGAGACTTTTCAGTTCCGGGAAATGTGTCGCTGAACGACGTTACGCCCTCCGCCCGCCACCGCTCAAGCAACTCGGGGAACCGAACTCGATGAGGCACATCGTGAGGTGGCACAAGGATACTGAATGCGTAATGTCGGTTTCGACCTCATCGCCGAACGCCCCCTTGGAGAGGTTTCCATGGAAAGCCGTTGTCCCGTCATTCTGGACACCACCGGAAAGGACGTGCACGCCGAGGGCGCGCACCTCCGCGAACAAGGTCCGATAGCGCAGGTCGAGCTTCCACAGGGAATTCGGGCCTGGACGGTCGTCGGTCACGATCTCGCCATGAAGCTGCTGACCGACCCGCGCGTCTCCAAGAATCCCCGCCAGCACTGGGACGCCTACATCAACGGCGAGATCCGCTCTGACTGGCCGCTGGCGAGCTGGACGGCCATGGATAACATGACCACCACCTACGGCGCGGACCACACCCGGTTGCGGCGTCCGGTCGTCAAGGCGTTCACGCCGCGCCGGGTCCGGGCCATGCAGCCCTACATCGAGAAGACCGTGACGAAGCTGCTGGACGACCTGGCCGCGGTCCCGCCCGGCGAGGTCGTGGACCTGAAGCGGATGTTCTGCTACCGGCTGCCCGCGTCGATCATCTGCGACCTGTTCGGGATCCCCGAAGAGTCCCGTGCCGCCATCCTGCGCGGCGGGGAGATGACCACCGACTCCTCCATCACCCCGGAAGAGGCGGAGGCGAACGTCCGTGACTGGACCGCACAGTTCCAGCAGCTTCTCGAAGCCAAGCGCCGGCATCCCGGTGACGACCTCACCACCGACCTGATCGCCTCCGCCGAGGAAGACGGCGAGGAGGGCATGACGGACAACGAGCTGATCGGCACGTTGTTCGTCGCGCTCGGCGCCGGTTCGGAAACGGTGATGAACCTGGTGACGCACGCCGTCCACAAGCTGCTCACCCATCCCGACCAGCGGGCGATGATCGAGGACGGGCGGGCGTCCTGGGACGACGTGATCGAGGAGACGCTTCGCGCCGAATCGCCCATCAACATGTTGCCGCTGCGGTTCGCCGTCGAGGACATCGAACTCGACGGGGTGACGATTCCCAAGGGCGATCCGATTCTGATGGGGTACGCCGCGATCGGGCGTGACCCGGAAGTGCACGGCGAGAACGCCGCCGAATGGGACATCACCCGGACGGACAAGGAACACCTCAGTTTCGGCTACGGCACGCATTTCTGCTTCGGCGCGCCGCTCGCCCGGCTCGAAGCCCAGGTCGCGTTGCCCGCGTTGTTCGAGCGGTTCCCTGGCCTGTCGCTGGCCCTCGACGCGGAGGAGCTGCAACCGCAGGGCACGTTCATCATGAACGGCTGGAAGACGCTGCCCGTGCGGCTGCTGGCCCCTGCCGAGGCCCGGTGAACGAGGGCGCTGTCCCGGACGGGGCGGCGCCCTCTCCCCGCCCGGCCTTCCGCGCCGGGTTTCGCGACAGCTCCGGATTCGAGAAAGCGAGTCAACGATGACGACCACTGATCTTGCCGCGGACCAGGCCGCGATCACGGGCATCCCCCAGCGGCTGGTCGCGGCGTGGGCGGCACACGACGCAGCCGCCTTCGCCCGGCTTTTCACCACCGACGGCACGATGATCCTGCCCGGCGTCTACTGCAAGGGAACCGAGGCGATCCGCGCCCATATGGAGAATTCGTTCGCGCGCGAACTGAAGGGCACCCGAGTCACCGGGCAGCCGGTCGACCTGCGTATCGACGGAGCGCTGGCCGTACTGGTCACCCAGGGCGGCGTGCTCGCCTCCGGCGAGACCGAACCCGCACCCGAACGCGCCATCAGGGCCACCTGGGTGGCGGTGAAGACCGGCGGGGAATGGCTGCTCGCCGCCTATCAGAACAGCCCCCGGGACGTTCCCGCACCGGCTTGATCCCTGCCGTGGCGCGGAGAGCGGCTTCGGCGAAAAATTCCTAGGCGATCCGGAGGTACTTCGATGCCAAGCCCTGCCAAGCGGTTGCTCGAGGTGGAGGACTACCTGTTCTCCTTCATCGACGACACCCGAGCGCTGGCCGAATCTTCAGGTGTGGCGCCCGTACCGCTCGGGGTCGGGGACAGCGACCTGCCCACCCCGCCCCCGGTGGTGGCCGCCATCCAGCAGGCCGTCATGGACCCCACGTCGCACCGCTATCCCCCGTACGCCGGCACCAGCGATCTGCGTACAGCGGCCAAGAACTTCCTGGACCGGAGGTTCGGGGTGACGACGGATCCGGACACCGAGGTCCTGGTGACGCTGGGGAACAAGGAAGCGATGGCGCATCTGACCTTGGCCTACGTCGAGCCCGGCGACGTGGTGCTGGTGCCCGACCCGGCGTACCCGGTTTACGAAACCTGGGCACGCTTCTGCGGTGGCGAGGTGTACCGGGTGCCGTTGCGGCCCGAGCGCGGTTTCCTGCCCGCCCTCGATGAGATTCCCCCCGACATCCTGGCCCGCGCGAAGCTGTTCTGGGTGTGTTACCCGAACAACCCGACGGCCGCTCTCGCCAGCAGTGAGTTCTTCGACGAACTGGCGCGCTTCGCCCGCACCCACGACCTTGTGGTGGCTTCCGACGCGGCCTACACGGAGATCTACTACGACACCGAACCGCCTCCTTCCTTCCTGGCGTCGCCGGGGGCCATGGACTGCGGGATCGAGTTCCACTCGCTGTCCAAGACCTACAACATGCCGGGGTGGCGAGTCGGGTTCGCCGCCGGCAACGCGGAGATCGTGTCCGCCTTGCGGATGGTGAAGACCAACACCGACTCCGGCACGTTCGCCGCGGTTCAGCACGCGGCCGCCGCCGCTCTCAACGACACCTCCGACTACCCCCGCCGACTGCGCGAGACCTATCGGACCCGTATGCACACCTTGTGCGACGGTCTGGAGGCCGCCGGCTTCGAGGTCCTGCGCCCCAAGGCGACCTTCTACTGCCTCGTGCGGAACCCGCCGGGCCTCGACAGCAGCGGCTTCGCGAAGCGCCTGCTGGAAGACGCCGGTGTACTCGGGATCCCCGCCACCGGGTTCGGCCCTGGCGGGGAAGGCTACGTCCGCTTGACGGTTTGTACCGGAATGGACGCGATCGAAGAGGCGGTACGCCGCATCGGCTCGGTCGCCTGGTGATCGGTCCGCTCCAGGTGAAGACCGGCCCGCTGGACGAAAGGCGCTCGCTCAGGAGACGGAGCGAGCGCCTTCTTGGCGTTGACCGCCCCTTCCCGGTTCCGGCGGACGAGCACGCCTTGGTCGGCTCGGCCCTCGATGAGGTGTCTTCACCACTCACGACCCTGCGGGCAACGGGCCCGGTGCGCTCGGCGCACGGTGCCGGGGTCAGCTCTCCCGCTCGGTGGAGCGTCGGCGACGGGAGCGGAACACCCAGCCGCGCAGCAGCAGGAAGCGCAGGACGGTGGCCGCGAGGTTCGCGAGCACCAGTGCGGTGATCTCGAGCGGCAGCCCCGTGGCCGACATCGAATGCACGAGGGCGAGCGCGCCACTGGTGAGCGCGAGCCCGAGGCCGAACACGACGAGGCCTTGGAACTGGTGCCGCCCGGCGCCTTTCCGGCCGCGGATGCCGAAGGTCAGGCGCCGGTTGAGCGCGGTGTTCCCGATCGCCGTCACCAGCAGTGCGACGAGGTTCGCCGGCTGGGCGCCGGTGACCGTCCGCAGTAGCAGGAAAAGCACGAGGTAGGCGATGGTGCTGGCGACACCGACGGCGGCGAACCGCACCAGTTGCCGCACCAGGCTCGGTGCCACGCCCGGCGCCCGGACCTGGATGGGTGCGCGGCCGAGCTGTTCGCGCAGGCCGCTGATCGGTACCCGACCGGTCAGCGTCGCCTTGGTCAGGCGTGCGATGCCTTTGAGGTCGGCGGTGGCGGTGGCGATGATGTCCACCGACGAGTGGGGGTCGTCGATCCAGTCGACCGGGACCTCGTGGATCCGCAGCCGGGCCTTTTGCGCCAGCACGAGCAATTCGGTGTCGAAGAACCAGCCGGTGTCGTGGATGTGCGGGAGCAGCCGCTCGGCGACGTCGGCGCGGATGGCCTTGAAGCCGCATTGCGCGTCGCTGAACCTGGCGGCCAGTGTGCCGCGCAAGAGGAGGTTGTAGCAACGGGAGATGAACTCCCGTTTCGGTCCGCGCACCACCCGCGCGCCGTGGGCGAGCCTGCTGCCGATGGCGAGGTCGGAGTGCCCGGACAGCAAGGGCGCCACGAGCGGCCCGAACGCGGCCAGATCGGTCGAGAGGTCGACGTCCATGTAGGCCAGCACCGGAGCGTCCGAAGCGGACCAGACGGCGTGCAGCGCGCGGCCCTTTCCTTTTTCTTCGAGGTGGCGGACTTCGACGTCGTCGAATTCACGGCTCAGCCGTTCGGCGATCCGCAGGGTGCCGTCGGTACTGCCGTTGTCGGCGATCGTGATCCGGAACGGGTACGGGAACTGCTCCACGAGGTGGGCGCGCAGCCCGCGGACGCACGGCTCGAGGTCGGTTTCCTCGTTGCAGACCGGGATGGCGACGTCGAGGATCAGGCCGCCGGTGGAGACGATGACGGGACGGCGACCGGCTTCGGCCCGGAAGTCGACCGCGGCTGCCGCGTCACCGGCCTCGGCCATCGAGCCGAGGCCGGTTTGCGTCTCGCCTGTGTCGTTCTCTTGTTCCCGCATCGGCTTCACCGGTTCGGGCCGTGGACGGCGACACCGTCCAGAAGGGTGTGTTCGCCGCTGCCGGGGAAGCAGCGGATCCGGATGTTCCGGACGTGGTCCCGGCACCGGGAGCCACCGCGGTCATCGGAAGCGCACCACGCGCTCCCGCTCGCGGTCACGGCGCCGGGAGGCACCGTGACCGCGAGCGGGAGCGCCGCGAACGAGGAGCGCTCAGCCGAGATCGCCGCGGCTGAACCGGCTTCCTCGCCGGAGACGATGATCGTCATGCCTTCCGGTTCGGGCGACGCCCTGGGCCGTGCTGGCCCGGTTCGCGCCCTTCCCCCGCCGGGCCGCGATAGGCCTGCGCGATGTCCAGCCAATGCTCGGCTTCGTCGCCACTCGCGGTGAGCACGAGGTCGTCGCGATGTCTCCGTCGGGTCACCAGGAGACAGAAGTCCCGCGCCTGACCGGAGATGCGCTGCGGCGCGTTCTCCGGCCCGTACACCCAGGTCGTCCCGGACACACCGGTCAGCTCGAACCTGAACTCGGTGTCCGGTACCGGCAAACCGCGGGAGAGGTAGCCGAAGGTCCAGGTCCGCGCGCCGAACGCGGTCAGGTGACCGAGCAGCAGATCATCGTGTTCACGGTCGACGCCGAGCGCGTCGGCGATGTCCTGCCCGTGGGCGAACAACTCCATGATCCCGGCGCTCGCCAGCACCGGGGCGGGCAACGGGTTCACCAGCCACGGGACGAGTGTGCCGACCGGAACCGCCTCGAGTGCCTTCGCCGCGCTTTCGCGTTCGAGCCGCCAGCGGTCGAGCAGCACGTCCACTGGTTCCGCCAGGTACTCGGCGAGTGCGTTGGCCACGTTCTTCGTGAAGTCGTCGTCGAGTTCGGACATGACCGCCACGAACCTGTCGGGGGCCGACGCCGCGAGGCCCGCCATCCGGAAGGTCGCCGTCAGATGGGCGATCTGGTGCGCGACCGTCCAGCCGGGAGCGGGAGTGGGTGACCGCCACTGCTCCGCGTCGAGCCCGGCGACCATCCCGTCCACCGCGTCGCCTTCGGCTCGCAACGCGTCGAACACGTCAGGGGATCCGTTCACATGCCTTTCCTCTCCAGAGGGTTCGTCTTGGCGGCTAGGACGCGTTCCCCGGGGCGGCATGCGAGCTGACCGCCTCCCTGATTCCGGCGACGATGCGTTCCGCCTCGTCCGCGGTGGGGGCGGCCGCGATCACCGCGATGATCGGGTCGGGCCAGGCGACACCCCGCACGGTGGTCGGGTACGCACGCACGCCGGACGCCCACAACCGCTCGAAGACGGGCTTGATGTGCTCCCGGTAGGTCGTCCCCTCCGGGACCGGCACCATGAAGTGCGCGGACAGGGTGAGGTCCCGCTCGGCACCCCACAGCCGCAGCAGGCCGCCGGCGTGGGTGGACCCGCTTCGCCTCGCGTTGATCTCCGTCACGTACAGCTTCTCGTCGGCCCCCGCGACGCAGTCCACGCACATCCAGCCCCGGTAGCCCAGGTCGCGGGCCGCCGTGCCCAGGTCGTGAGCGACCTGGTCCACCCGCTCGGCCCACACGGCGGGCAACGCGTCCTGACCGACGTTGACACTGCGGAACAGGTGCCCGTCCTCGACCGTCAGCGAGCAGAGCACGACGTCCTCGACGCCGTCTTCCCCGACCAGCACGTCGACCGCGGGGCAGCCGACATCCCCGGCGTGCTCGATGAACTCCTGGACGACGAGCGGGAAGGTGAAGAACGAGTCCTTGGCCACGGTGTCCAGCGAGCCGCCGCCCTTGACGACGAGGGTTCCGTTCCCCGCCACACCGTGCAGGCTCCGGACGATGGCCCGGCCGTGGCGCGCCGTCATGACGCCCACGGCACCCTCCAGCTCCGTCCAGTTGTCCACGATCAACCCGTCCGAAACCAGCACTCCCGGCAGCTGCCGCGCGAGGTCGAGACAGCTCACCTTGGAGTCGAGGTACAGGCTGCTCCAGTAGTGTTCTTCGGTCACCCCGTCGAGTTCGACCGTCAGCCCCCAGCCCCGCAGCATCGCGGCCAGCAGGTAGATGTCGGGGGTCGGGCCGGTCATCGTCACGTTCACCTGGACGCATCCGGACAGGTGCTTGCGCAGTACGGCCTGCGCGGCGCCGTCCTGCAGCAGATCCCGGACGAGCAGGCCCGACCGGGCGTCCGGGGACACCACCGGCGGCGGCTGCAGACCGAGCGCGCCGTGGACATCGTCGAACCACTCGGCGTCGTAGCCCGCGGGGAGAAGCAGGATCCGCGGGTTCGAGCTCCAGAACACCGAATGCTCGCATTCGTAGGTGCCGCCGAACCGGATCACCTCTTCCCGTTGTTCACCCGTGAGGTGCAGCGCGGGATTCCGCAGAAAGTATTCGGCCTGATTCGGGATAACGAGTTCGATCACTCCCGGCATTGCCAACACCCCTATTTCGAGTCGGAGACGGAGAACAGCGGCTGAAGCGGGGTCGTGTCCGGTTCGGCCAGGAAGGACGGCCTCGGCTCCGACACGCCACGAGGGACATTGCGGACACCGTTGAACACGTACATCAACATGGCCCGCCGGAACGGCGAGATGTTGGGAGCCGACGCGTGCAGGATGTTCGGGTCGAAGAACAGCATCGAGCCGGCCGGTCCCTTCGGGCTGACGAGCCCGTTGGCACGGGCCATCTCCTCGACGACCGCGGTGCCCACCTGGAACTTCTCGTCGGCTGTCAACGTGGCCACCCAGGCAGGCGCGTCCTCATAGCCGAGCGGCATGCCGTCGGCCCCGATCCTGGTGAGCAGACCGCTCCGGTGCGAGGCCTTCACGAAGGTGAGCGGCCCGTTGAACTCGGTCACCTCGTCGAGGAAAATCGCGACGTTGACCAGATCCGGCTTGCGCAACCCGTCGCTCTGCAACCAGTAGATGTAGTCCTGATGCCATTCCCACTGGTCACCGGCGAAGGGCGCCTTCAGGTTGATCTTCGACTGGTGGACGTACACGTCGTCGTCCAGGATCTGCCGGGCGGCGCCGAGCAGCGCGGGCAGCCTCGGCAGCTCGGCCATGACCGAATCGGTCTGGTGCACCCCGTAGACGGAGCGCACGGTGAGCTCGTCGCGCTCCAGGATCCGCCGGGGGCTGTCCTCCGCCAGCAGTCGTGGCACCGCGGCGGTGATCGTGTCGAAAACGGTCTGTGTCAGGTATTCCGGCGGGAGCAGCAGAAAGCCGTCGCGGCGATATCGCTCGATCATCGCGGCGTCCAGCGGCTCGGGCGGAGCACCTGTGAACCCGGTGTCGACGTGAGTCATTGATACGCCTTTCGATCCGATGTCGCGCGTTGACGCACCCCATTGAAAGCGGCGGAACACATTGTTCGGCCAGTGGCGAATAAGTCACGCCGATTTCCGGCTCGGGCCGCCGCTCCATTTAGTGTGCACCATCGCGCCGCCGGTGCCACCTTGTGATGTGCCCTGTCCGGGAACGCCATTTGTTGACGCGAGAACAACGACCTTGTTAACGTTTCCGGCACCTGAGGCCGCTCCCGTGAAGACCTCAGAGCGTCGCCGCGGCGAGTGCGTCGTGACTCGCGCGACGCCTTTCGTGGATGGGGGTTTGGTCATGCCGGAGCCCGAGGTCACCACACACGATCTCGAGAAGGATCGCGAGCAGCCACGGAATCGCCTATTCACCGTGGGTGCCGTAGTGGCCATGTCGGTGGCATTGACCGTGCTGCTGGCGACGGTGATCAAACCGCTGAGACCCTGGTGGATGAACGACTTCGCGGTCTACCACGCCGCCGGGGAAGCGGTGCTGAACGGTCTCTCGATGTACGACGTCAAAGCACATGCCGGCATCGTCGCGGACTCGCAGTTCGCCTATCCGACGTTCGCGGCACTGCTCATCGTGCCGTTCTCCCTGTTCGATCGCGCCGTCGCCGAGGTGCTCTGGAATTTCACGACCGCGGTACTGCTGGGCGCCATACTGTGGATGTCCTTCGGCATGGCAGGCGTGATGAACCGGAAAGCACGCATGACGCTGGTAGTGACGGCGATGTTGCCGTGTTATTTTCTGCTCGACCCGGTACTGGTGAATTTCGATCTCGGGCAGATCAACATGGTGGTGGTGGCGCTGGTCCTCACCGACTTCTCGCGGTCACTGCCCGACCGATGGCGCGGCTTCGCGATCGGAGTAGCGGCCGGAATCAAGCTGACGCCGTTGATTTTCGTGATTTACCTGGTCTGCATCGGCCGGGGGCGGGATGCGCTGCGAGCCGTGGCGGGGATGCTGCTCACGATCGCCATCGCGTTCGCGGTGCTGCCCGGGGATTCCCGGCGATATTGGTTCGGTGGATTGTTCGCCAGTTCCGAGCGTCTGGTCTCCGACTTCCCGGCATTGGTGAATCATTCGCTGTCCGGGTTGTTCTCCCGGCTGTCCGGGACTTCGGCCGTACCGGGCTGGGCACCGTTCGTCACGGTGCCTGTCGGCCTGCTGGGTCTGGCGGCCGCGGTCTGGGCGGCCCGGCGAGGACAGGCCATGGTGGGCATGCTGGTGGTGGGGTTCACGGCCTTGCTGGTTTCGCCGGTGACTTGGCCGCACCACGCCATCTGGCTGGTGCCGGCGTTGGCGTGGCTGACTTTCGCCGCCTGGCGCACCGGGACCCTCCTGCCGAGGGCGATCGCGGTCGCCGTGGTGGCACATTCGGCGCTCGCGTTGTACGACCCGGTGCAGCGAATGGAGGGAGACGTGGCCTTGCAGACCACCCCGTCCGGAAACTTGGTCGCGTCCCTCGGCGGTTTGCTGGGGATGATCGTTCTGGGGTTGGTGACCCTGCCGGTGTGGCTGCGGCGGCTGGAGCGGCCGCAGCCCTCCTTCGACGGTCGAGGGTTCCTGTCTTCGAGCAGGACGATCGGGTCGCCGTGAAAAGCATTCCGGTGATGGGCGGGTCAGCCGCCCATCACCACGGGACCGCGATGGTCAGAGCGTGACCTCGCTGAGCCGTTTGGCGAGGTAGCGCCGTTCGGTGTCCGTCGGCGCCAGCACGAGTGCCTGGTGGTAGGCGACCGCGGCCTCGCCTCGCCGGTCCATCCGCCGGAGCAGATCGGCGCGGGTGGCGGGCAGGAGGTGGTAGCCGTCCAGCTCGCCCGCGTCCGTCAGCGCGTCCACCAGCGCGAGCCCTTCGGCCGGACCGTCGGCCATGGCCACCGCCACGGCACGGTTCAGCTCGACCACCGCCGAACGGTTCATGCTCACCAGCTGACCGTAGAGCTGCGCGATCTGCGCCCAGTCGATGGCCGAGGTCTCCGCGGCCGTGGCATGGCAGGCCGCGATCGCCGCCTGGATCTGGTAGGGCCCGGGATTTCCTCTGCGCAGGGCGGTCTCGAGGAGTCCGACGCCGTGGTCGATCTTCCCGGTGTCCCAGCGAGTGCGGTCCTGCTGTTCCAACGGCACCAGCTCACCGGAGTCGTCCACACGGCCTTCTCGCCGCGCGTCGTGCAGCAGCATGAGCGCGAGCAGGCCGAGCGCCTCCGGTTCGTCGGGCATCAGCTGGGTGAGGGTCGTGGCCAGGTGGATCGCGTCGGCGCAGAGTTGCTGCCGGATCAGTTCCGCACCCGCCGACGCGGCATAGCCTTCGCTGAAGAGCAGGTACAGCACGGCGAGTACCGCGCCGGTGCGTTCCGGCAACAGGTGAGCGGGCGGGACCCGGTAGGGAATGCCCGCGTTGCGGATCTTCTGCTTGGCGCGCACGAGCCGTTTGGTCATCGTCGCTTCGCTCACCATGAACGCGCTCGCGATCTCGGCGGTGGTGAGGCCGACGATGACACGAAGAGTGAGCGCGACCCTGGCCTCCGGCGGCAACGCCGGATGGCAACAGGTGAAGATCAGCCGTAGCTGATCGTCCCGGATACCGCTGTCGTCGAAATCCATCGGTTCGTCGGTCAAGGAACGAATCGCCGCCTCTCGCACCACCGTGGCTTCATTGGCCCTGCGCCGCAACCGATCGAACGCGTTGTTCCGCGCGGCCGTGGTGAGCCAGGCCCCCGGCCGGCGCGGGACGCCTTCGCGCGGCCAGCGCTCGAGCGCTCGCGCGAAGGCGTCCTGCACACACTCCTCGGCCAGATCCCAGTCACCGGTCAGCCGGATCAAGGTCGCCACGATGGGACCCCGCTCCGTGCGGAAGACAGCGGCGATCTCAGCTTCGAAACTCACTCGTGAAGCGGCCGTACTTCGACCGACCCGAAGTGTGCGACGGGGTGCGCGGCCGCGATCTCGGTCGCTTCGTCCAGGTCGGCGCACTCGATCAGGTCGTAGCCGGCGATGTGCTCGGCGGTCTCGGCGAACGGCCCGCTGGACAGCAGGACGTCGCCACCGCGTGTCCGGACGGTCGTCGCGTCGCTGATCGGCCGCATCTCCGACCCGTGCAGACGACGGCTGCCCACCTTCTCCAGCCACTGCTCGATGTTCGGCGTGCCCGGGGGCACCTCGACCTCGTCACCGACACAGATAAGGAGCATGTACTTCACGGTCTCTCCGTTCTTCGGGGACATCTCACCACTACGACGAACGGAACCCGCCCGGGAGGACATCCCCGGCCAAGTATTTCGCCGGATCCGCCGAATGTCACCTCGACGGTGGTCAACCCCCTCGCCGAGGTCACCCACAGTGATCATCAGCCACCCTCCCGGCGGATTCGTCACGGCCAGCCGCCCGCTACTCGCGCGAGCCGCCCCTCACGACCTCCCGCGCTTCCGGCCGGACGCCCGAAGCAGCCGATACGGACAGTACCCCGGCCTCCTCACAAAATGCCCACCTGTTCATCGCGGAGCTGTTCCACGGACAATTGCTTGAGCGACAACGGCACATGACTTAGCCTTGCGCTGCAGCGACTGGCACGTTTCGACGCCGGCTTTCCTTTCACCCCTCGGAAACCGACCAGTACCTGAATCCTCGCCGGAGGCGGCAATGACTCGACAGCACACCCGACTCGAAGACTTCCGGGTCGTCGGCGAGCGGCTCCGCAACTGGGGGCGCTGGGGCCCCGAAGACGAACGCGGCACCATCAACTTCATCACCCCGGAGCGGCTGGTGGCCGCCGGACGCCTCATCCGCCGAGGAGTGATCTTCGACCTCGGTATCCCGTTCGACAAGAGCGGCCCGCAGGACGGTGCCTTCCGGAGCAACCCCCAGCACCTGATGACGGAGACCGGCGCCGGACAGGACTTCCCCGGTGGCTTAAGATTCGCGGACGACTACGTCCTCATGCCGCTGCAGTGCGCCTCACAGTGGGACGCCTTGGCCCACGTTCACTACGACGGCCTGCTGTACAACGGCTTTCCCGCCGACAGCATCACCACGAAGGGCGCCGAGCACTGCTCCATCGAGAAGCAGGCCAAAGGAATCGCCGGACGCGGCGTGCTTCTCGACATCGCCGCGCTCAAAGGCGTCGACTGGCTGGAAGCGGGCACCGTCATCGAGCCGGAAGACCTCGATGAGGCGTGCGAGAAACAGGGCGGCGTCGAAGTCGGCACGGGCGACATCCTTCTGATCCGTACCGGGTGGCGCCGGAAATTCCTCAGCGAGGGCGATGCGGCGGCGTTCATGGCAGGCGAACCCGGTCTCGGGCAGGCATGCTGCGCCTGGCTGCACGAACGTGAGGTGGCGGCCGTCGGTTCGGACAACTGGGCGATAGAGGTGCTGCCGGGCGAGTCACCGGACGCGTTCCTCGCCGTGCACCTGATCCTGATCCGCGACATGGGTATGTCCCTCGGGGAAATCCTCGACTTCGAAGAACTCGCCGAAGACTGTCACCGCGACGGCGTCTGGGATTTCTTCTTCGCGGCTCCGCCGCTCAAGATCACGCACGCCATCGGGTCGCCGATCAACCCGATCGCCATCAAATAGGACAGCGAGCGCTTCCGCGTGGCAGTGGCGACACGCCGAACTTGTTGCCACACAACAGAAGGGCGCAGAACTCCGAGATGAAGGTGGTCCTACCGCAGATCGACTTGATAGAGGGTTCCACGCTGGATGAGCGTCGCCTACACCGCTGTTCCGGAGGTTTCCGAGGGCAGCGTCCTGTTCCTGTCCGGTCTGATGACACTCGGATCTCGGCCCTGGCAAGGAACAACGGCATCGCCTTGTCTACCGCGTATGAGCATCGCGGTACTCGCGGCACGTCGGCCGTCGTTACGCGGGGCACCACCGGCGGCCAAGGCTGCCGGTCATCCGCATGTGCTCGTGGACGGCACACTGATCTACCCGACCGGATCTCCACCCCAGGGCCGACCCGTGGGGTGGACTGGCACGGCAAGCATCGCCATCATGGCGGAAACATCCAAGTCGTCTCCGCCCGAGATGGGTGGCCACTGTGGACCTCCGGGGTGCGGCCCGGCCGTGAACACGACACCAGCGTCGGCCGACCTGGGCTACGAAGGCGAACCCGAAACCTTCACGAACCCGTTGCAGAAAGCCAAAAACGCGGAACTCACCGCCGACCAGCAGGCCTGCAACGCCTCCCACAGCGTCCTCCACAGCGCCCCCGACGCCTCGGCGACATCACCGCCGCAGCACTGATCTTGCCCCACCACGAACACGACCGCACCACCTGACCACCTGACCACCAATACGAACACGCACCGCCACATGACGTCACGCGGAAGGTCTCAGTGAATTCCGGCATTTCTTGATACGCGTTTCCTGCCACTCCGATGAGAAGATGAACAGACCGCGACCTCCTTTTCTTTTTCCGGGTATTCAGCGACATGGAGCCGACATGAAGCCTTTCCGCGTCGAAATCCCCCAGGCGGACCTGGACGACCTGAACCGCCGGATCAGCACCACACGCTGGCCTGAGGACCTGCCAGGTGAAGGCTGGAGCAGGGGTGTGCCGACGGCCTACCTCAAGGAACTGTCCGAGTACTGGCGCACCTCGTACGACTGGCGTGCGGCGGAGGCCCGGCTGAACCGATTCCCGCAGTACATCACCGAGATCGACGGAGCGAACGTGCACTTCCTGCACGTCCGCTCACCCGAGCCCGACGCGACACCGCTGCTCATCACCCACGGCTGGCCCGGCTCCGTCGCCGAGTTCCTCGACGTCATCGAGCCGCTGACCGATCCGCGAGCCAACGGCGGCGACCCCGCCGACGCCTTTCACCTGGTCATTCCGTCCATTCCCGGCTACGGCTTCTCGGGCTCGACCCCGGGCGCGGGCTGGAGTCTGCTCCGGATCGCCGGCGCGTGGGTCGAACTGATGCGGCGGCTCGGATACGAGCGGTACGTCACGCAGGGCGGCGACTTCGGCGTCCCGATCTCACTGATGACCGGTATGCTGGACGCCGAGCACGTCGCCGGGGTCCACGTCAACATGCTCCCCACCACCCCCAGCGGGGAGCCGGGGGAACTCGACGGTCTGAGCGAGCAGGACCAGGCCCGCTTGGCGCAGTCGCAACGCTTCTACGACGACCTGTCGGGAACGATGAAGCTGCATTCGACACGGCCGAACACCGTCTCCTACGCCCTCACCGACTCGCCGGTCGGGCAACTCGCCTACATCGCCGAGAAGTTCAAGGACTGGACCGATTCGGCCGAAGCGCCCGAGGACGCGGTCGACAAGGACCTGTTACTGACCATCGTCACGATCTACTGGCTGACGGCGACCGCGGGCTCGTCGGCACAGACGTACTACGAAAGCGTCGAGCAGCTCCCGATCAACGCGCAGATCGGCAGGTTCCCGCCACTGCCTGTCCCGCTCGGCGTCGCGGTGTTCCCCCACGCCGCCTTCGTGGCCATCCGCCGCTTCGCCGAACGCGACTTCCCGTCGATCATCCACTGGACCGAATACGACCGCGGCGGGCACTATCCCGCGATGGAGGAGCCGGACCTGTTCCTGGACGACGTCCGCATGTTCGCCCGAGCCCTGAAGAAGGGTTGACCACACCACAAGGGCCCGGCGTCGGACGCTCGCCGAACACGTCGCCGGGCAACGACCTGGCATGCTGTGAACCATGAGCGACCTCACCGTCTACGGCGCCGGCTGGTGCCCCGACGTCGAACGCAGCCGTGCCCTGCTGGACGCGAAAGGCATCGAGTACGACTACATCGACGTCGAAGCGAACACCACCGCCGAGAAAACCGTACGAGCGCTGCAAAACGGTGAACGCCGGATCCCGACCATCGTCTGGCCGGACGGCACCCACCTGGTCGAACCGAGCGACCACGAACTCACCACGCACCTGAACCGATGACCCTTCCGGACGTCCCCGTGGCACGAGGGTCGTCGAATGTCGCCGGCCACCTGCCGTGTCACGGTGAATGGTGATGCCCGCACGACGGTGGGGTCGCCGCACTCGATGTTCGCCTGGTTCCGCGCGTCCGCCTACGGCCACGCAGACTGAGTGGAACAGCGCGACGTGGGTCATCCGGTAACCGGCGATCCGCACTTCGCCGCGAAGATCCCCGCGAGCGAGACGGTCTGCTCGCCGGTGATCTTCGCGCCACGCGGAGGCTGCCGGAGAACACTGCGTCGGAGGGCGTGAGCCGGCCAAAACAGACGATCACCTCATAACGGCAGGTTCGCTTTCGAGGCCCTCACGCTCGACCGGAGGACGACGCCGCGCCTTGATGCCGTCGAATCCGGGTGTCCCTGGGCCGGACGCGGTAGCGCAGCGGCTCATCCGGCCCGGTCGAGCCGCACGAGTGGCTCCCACCGTCCGGCCCGCCCCTGAAGATGCTGGCCGCGCAGTGGATCGGCCACCGACCGCACGACGACATGGCGGTGCTGGTGATCACCGCGCCGCGTACACCGCTGAGGCCCGCGACCCCGTGACGGCCGAGTACTTCGAACGACTGTGGCAGGCGGTGACCGCCGGCGACGAGTACGCGGCCGGGGAGGCCGTGGTCCAGGCACTCGGCGCGGGGCTCGACGCGGAGACCGTGCTGCTGGACGTGGTCGGCGCCGTCCAGCGCAAGGTCGGCCACGAGTGGGCGGCGAACCGGCTCACCGTGGCGCAGGAACACGCGGCGACCGCGATCAACGACCGGGTGCTCGCCGGCTTCGGCTACGTGCTCCCCAGGCCGAAGGAGCACCGGGGCCGCATCACGGTGGCGTGCGTCGACGGCGAATGGCACGCCATGCCCGCGCGGCTGCTCGCCGAAGTGCTGAAGGTCCGCGGCTTCCGGGTCGACTATCTCGGCGCCCAGGTGCCCGCGCCGCATCTGGTCGCGCACCTGCACCGCACCGGGCCCGACGCGGTGGCGCTGTCGGCTTCGCTGGCCACCCGCCTGCCCGCCGCGCACGCGACGATCACCGCCTGTCAGGCCGCCGCGACCCCGGTCATCGCGGGCGGGGCGGCGTTCGGCTCCGACGGCAGGTACGCGCGGCTGCTCGGCGCGGACGCCTGGGCGCCGGAAGCGCGGGCGGCGGCCGATCTGCTGGCCTCTCCCCTGCCCCGGCCCCGTGCCGGGCATCAGCCCTTCGACGACCTGCCGCATCTGGCCGATCAGGAGTACACCCTCGTGTCCCGCACCTCGGGCGCGTTGGTGAAGGCGATCCTGGCCGGTCTCGAGGACCGTGTCCCGGCGATGCGCGAGTACACGAGCCGCCAGCGGCAGCACACCGCGGAGGACCTCGCCCACATCGTCGAATACCTGACGGTCTCGCTGTACGTGGGGGACGAGGAACTGTTCACCGCGTTCCTCTCCTGGACCGCGGAGATCCTGTCGGCCCGCCAGGTTCCGGCCGTTTCCCTGTTGTCCGCGCTGGACCTCCTGCGCGCCGAACTGCACGACTTCCCGCGTTCGCGGGCGATGATCGACGCCGCGCGCACACGGTTGAGCGACGCCCTCACCCCGTGAATCGCCGCTTTCCCTTGAGCAGGAGCGGCGGATGCCCTCACGGCATCCCGGACGCCGGGCGATCCCGAGAATCCGCGACATTTTCGCCTGCAGTTCGTCGCGGAATCCCGTACGCCCGGTGCCCGCGGCCTGCGAGACACCCCATTGACCAGGTCAACGACGACGAGCTGGTCCACGGCAGCAAGGGCGAGGGAGCTGCCGTGGACCAGAGTTCTCGAAATCGTTGCTGAGGTGCTGAGGTGCTTCCCGTCACCCGGGGAAAGAACTAGCGGGCCTCGATGACAGTCTTGAATTCCGCCGCGGCGCGCTCGACCTTGTTCTGCGGGTCGGCCAGCAGCGAGGCGACCGCTTCGCCGAGCTTTCCCGCCGGGGGCTCGTACTCAAGGGAGATCTCGACGCCGGTGCGGCCGTTTCCCTTGTCGTCGAACCGTACGACACCGGAGTTCTTCACATCCGGGTCAGCGTCCTCGGCGGTGGTCCAGGCGATCTTGTGGGGTGCGGCATCCTCGACGATCCGTGCTTCCCACTCCACCGTCGAGCCCAGCGGGCCGTCGACCTTCCATCGGGTCCGGGTCGCGTCGCCGTCCACGGCCTCGACGGACTTGACGTCGGAGAACACCTGCGGCAGCCGGGTCAACGATCGCCACCAGTCATAACAGGCCTGAGCTGGGGCATCGACCTCCACGTAATGCGCAACAGCGCCCATCACAAACCTCCTCGACGAACTGTCGGCCGCGGTCACGGCCGGTATAAGGGACATAACCGTTTTCACTGACGCGGAAACCCGTTTCATCCTGTACGCGGTGGCGGGTCATCCCACAGGGAGCCGACGTGTCGCCGGAGGAATTCGGGGGTACCGCCTGGCCGATGGGGGCACGCGAAGTGACCAAGCATGACGTGGCGACGCACGAGCAGGCGATCCAGGCCGTATTGGAGGTCCCCGACGACCTTGGGGGCTAACGCGGGTACGCCGCTGACCCCGTGCCGCGCTCGTGGGAGCAGGAGCCGTCCGTATGGCATGGATCTCCGGACGCTCCGCCGCGACCACGATCGGGTGGTATCCGGCGTCGATCCGGCCGGCAGGCCAAACCTTCACGGTGCGCGCGCCGAACCAGGGACATGTCCGCATCCGAACTGCCCCCGGCCGAGAGCACCGCGCCTCCGCGGCGACCTCGGCTGCGGTTCTTCGCGGCGGCGTTCACCGATGTCCTCGCCCTATCTGGCTGTCGGCAACGGTGCCATCGACCTCACACCGGTCGCACCGAAGAACTTCGCGGTCCACACCTTCGGCGGCTACGACAAGCTGGTCCTGCTGAACGGCGAACCCCTGCCGCTGGAGCACGGGTTCCCGGCCCGGCTGGTCACCCCCGGAACGAAGCTGGGCTCGAGAAGCGCCGATCAAGACCGAGTCCCGCATCGATTCGCACCGCGGCCTCGCGAACGTCCGAAAAGGAACGGCCCGCGTCGCCGAGGGTGGCCGGGGCCCAGCACACGGGAATCGACGAGGTCGAAGTCCGGGTCGAGCAGGGCCCCTGGCAGGTGGCCGACCTCTCCACCGAGGTCAACCTGAACACCTGGCGCAGGTGGTGGGCCGAGGTCGGCCTGCCCGCCGGTGTCCGTCAGGTGTTCTGCCGTGCCACCGACAAGTCCGGCTACCCCCAGACCGGCCAGCGCGCGGGAACCGTGCCCGACGGCGCGACCGGCTGGCACAACGTCACTTTCACCGCCGCCTGAGAAATTTTCCCGGACGACCAATCCGAGACCCCGGCAGTACCGAATCCCCTACAAGAAACAACAACCGGTTCGTCCACAAAGGACAAGCCAGCCGCCTTTCACTGGAGTGGAATCACATGAGCAAGCTTCGCGTCGCAGGAATCGGTTTCACCGCGGTGGCCGCACTGGCCCTGACCGCGTGCAATGGCAGCGACAGCGCCTCGTCCGGCGGTTCGAGCAGTGCCCCGGCGCCTGCCCCGTCCTCCTCGATGTCGGCCCCGATGTCCAGTGCCGCCTCGGGTGAGGGCGTCACCACCAACGCCGACGTGTTCGGCCCGGCCTGTTCGCAGCTGCCGCAGGGCAGTGCCCCGGGTTCGCTGGACTCCATGGGCCCGCAGCCCGTGGCCAGCGCCGCCTCGACCAACCCGCTGCTGACCAAGCTGGTCGCCGCGGTCAAGGCCACCAACCTGGTGGACACCCTCAACAGCCAGCAGGCCATCACCGTGTTCGCCCCGGCGGACCCGGCCTTCGCCGCCCTCGGTGACGCCAAGTTCGCCGAGCTGGCGGGCAAGCCCGACCAGCTGGCCCCGATCCTGCAGTACCACGTCGTGGGCAAGCGCTACGACGCCAAGGGCCTGGAGTCGGCCAAGTCCCTGGAAAGCCTCAACACCGCGGGCGGCCCGGTCAAGATCGAGGGCTCCGGCGACAACATGACCGTCAACGGCGCCAAGATCCTGTGCGGCAACATCCCCACCAAGAACGCCACCGTCTTCGTCATCGACAAGGTCCTCACCCCCGGCACCAACAAGAACTAGGTACCGTCCGGGCCACCACGGACACCCCCTTGCGGGTGACCCGGATTCAGCGGCCGTCGCGGCTTCCATGACCTCCGGAGCCGCGGCGGCCGCTTCCACGTCCACAGTGCCCGACAAGGACACTGTGGTTTCAGCCGCGCGGCGGGACTCGGACCACCCGCCGGCGGGGAACGCTGTAGCGGCGGCGTTCCGCCGGTCGCCGTCGTCGCTGGTTCACTCCATGGCCTCGGCGGCGGCCGGCCCTCGGCAGGCGGGAGTCAGCCGGGCTTTCGCCGCAGGTGTGCCCGTCGACGACGAAGCGGCCGATGTCGGTTTCTCACAGGGGCAGCGAGGGCGCCCCAGTCGGTGGCGGCGGCCGCTGATCCGCGCTCGATGGACTGCCGAGCGGGAAGTACCTGGCCGCGCGGTCGGTGGCGCGGACGGCGAGCCGGGCGGCGCCCCAGCAGCACCCGGTCCGTCTCCCAGCCACCCGGGGCGAGGAACTGGATGTTCCAGGTCATGGCGAAGTGCTCGGTCGTCGCCGTCAGCAGCCGGTCCGGAGCCTGCCCGCGGCGTGGCCGGTGTTCGCGCGTTCTCGGTGTGCTGGGAAGTCGTGTTCACCCCCTTGGACGATATCGACCAATCCGATAGCTCGACGGCCTCGAAAGTGAAGGTCAACGTAGACCCACGCCCGCGTGCCGGGACGAGCCGTCATGACACGCGGGACACATCCGATACGTCGTATGACGGGCGGATGGGAAGGAGATCACTCGTGTTTGGCAAGCGCTATGCCGCGTCGATGATCAACCGGAGTGCGGAGAACGAGCAAGACCGCCGTCGCTTTCTGCGTGCGGCCGGGGTAACGGGCCTGGGGGTGGTCGGAGCGGGGGCCTTCGGCGGCCTGGCCGGGCCCGTCGCGTCGGCCGGAACCGTCCGGCAGGCCGCCGGGGAAGCGGCAGCCGCCGAAGGAGTCAGTGACGGCGCGGTGCTCAACTTCGCCCTCAACCTCGAATACCTCGAAGCCGAGTTCTACCTGCACGCCGTCACCGGCCGGGGACTCCCCGACTCGCTCACCACCGGGACCGGCACCCACGGCGGCGTCGCCGGTGGCCGCGCCGTCCGGTTCAAGACCAAGGCGGCGAAGCAGTACGCCCAAGAGATCGCCGGCGACGAAAAAGCGCACGTGGAGTTCCTGCGCACCGCGCTGGGCTCAGCCGCGGTCAGCCGCCCGGCGATCGACCTCCAGGCCAGCTTCACCGCCGCCGCACAGGCGGCAGGACTGGTCCGCAAAGGCCAGAGCTTCGACGCGTTCGCCTGCGAGGAGAACTTCCTCCTCGCCGCCTACCTCTTCGAAGACGTCGGTGTCACGGCCTACAAGGGCGCCGCACCACTGATCACCAACAAGGCCTACCTCGAAGCCGCAGCCGGGATCCTCGCGGTCGAGGCCTACCACGCCGCCAACATCCGCACCGCGCTCTACCAGCACAGCGGCGGCATCCTCGGGCTCGGCCTGCTCGGACGCGACCTCCGGGAAGCCAGCGTCAAACTCTCCAACGCCCGCGACAGCCTCGACGGCACCACCGACCTCGACCAGGGCGTCGTCGACAAGAACGGCCGGGCGAACATCGTGCCGGCCGACAGCAACGGCATCGCCTACAGCCGCACACCGGGCCAGGTCCTCAACATCGTCTACCTCAACCCGAAGGCCGTCACCTCCGGCGGATTCTTCCCCAAGGGCGTCAACGGAGACGTCAACACCAGCGATCCCAACGGCTGAGTCCGTCGGCCTTCCGGTGGTACGGGTCGCGTGTGACCGGCCCGTACCACCGGACACACCGAGGACCACGGCGAACACGTCCGCCACACCGTCGACCTTCTCGTCGAGCGCGGCCGGCGCTCTGGGCCGGAACGCGCACTTGTGGGGCGGAGCCGACAACGCGGTTCGCACCGGCGCTCTTCGTTTCCACCAGACCCGGTGCGCGCGGTGGATTCGTCGAAATGCGCTCAGCTCGGTGCCACGTGGGACATCTCACGCCGGGCAAGCCATCGATGTGCGCGTGACGAAAACAGCTCGACCGACGCCGGATCGGTGACGGTCCGACGGAGATCGCCACATCCCGACCAAGGAATGGAATCCTCATGAACTTCATGCAGTCGATCGTGAACCTGATCATCTCGGTCGGAAACATCAGCATCTTCTGATCGGTCGACGCGAAGCCGCGCGCCGACAGCTCCGAGCCGTGACCCGCCCTTCGGGCAGGTCACGGCTTTCCTGTCTGGCGACAAGGTGATACACGCCGTACAGGAAGATCGATCTTCGGTCATCCATTGGTGCTACATGTCACCCGGACCAGTCCACCCGGTCGAGTGGCGACGAATTTCCCGTGCACTCAGAGAGATGTTCACCGGCGTCAAGTGCCGGATGGGGTCATCTTCTATCGGAAGCGGGGTCTCGTGGCAGTCAGGCGCGAAAACACACTGGAATTGTCCGCCGCACAGCGGGGAATCTGGTTCGCTCAACGACTCTCCCCGGGTAACCCGATGTTCACCATCGCGCAATATCTCGATATCGACGGTGCGGTCGTCCACCCCGCCCTGACCGCGGCGATCCGCCACGTACTACGAGAAACCGAGGCCCTGCGGCTGAGATTCACCGAAGTGGACGGAGAGCCTCGGCAGTTCCTCGCGCCACTGGGCGAATGGTCGCTTCCCGTCGTCGATCTGAGCGCCGAGGCGGATCCTGAGGGCGCCGCTCAGGAGTGGTTGCGCACGGACCTCGCGGTATCGCCGGAGGTGTTCGGGGAGCACCTTTTCGCCGCGACGTTGCTGCGCCTCGGTCCCGCACGTTGTTTCCTGTACCAGCGGGTCCACCATCTCTTGGTGGACGGCTACGGAGCGGCGCTGGTGCTCACCCGGATCGCCGACGGCTACCGCGCGCACCAGCGTGGCGATCGCCTGGAGCCGGCCGGTTTCGGTTCTCTGGAAGATCTGCTGGCCGAAGACAGCGCCTACTCGACGTCCGAACGAAACCGTGCGGACGCGCGGTACTGGCAGGAACGGTTCGCCGATCGCCCGGAAGCCACTGTGCTCACCGACTCGACCGCCCCGATGGACAGTGGTTTCCTCCAGCATCGCGGCCGGCTCGACGTCGCGGAGGCGGAGAATCTGCGCGCCGCCGCGCGAGAGTCCCGCACCGACTGGGCACCCTTCGTCATCGCGGCCGCCGCCGCGTTCCTGCACCGGACGACCGGCGAGCGCGATGTGGTGCTGGGCCTGCCGGTGACCGCCCGCCGTACACCGTTGCTGCGCACGACTCCGGCGATGGTGTCGAACGTGGTTCCGCTGCGCCTGCGCGTGACCCCGTCGACCACGATGGCCGACCTGGTCAAGCAGACTTCACGCGAAGTGAGAAACGCGCTCAAGCACCAGCGCCATCGCTCCGAAGACCTGCGTCGTAACCTCGGCTTGCCTCGAGACCAACGGCTGCACGGTCCGACGGTCAACATCCTCCCGTTCGATCCGCGAATCGAATTCGGCTCGCACGGTGCGGCGCTGCACAACCTCTCGGTCGGCCCGGTCGACGACCTGTCGATCGTGTGCCAAGGCATCTCCCCCGAGCACGGTCTCCAGGTCACCTTCGACGCGAACCCTCGCCGCTACGACCAGGCCACCCTCGCCGGTCACCATGAGCGATTCCTCCGCCTGCTGCGAGCGGCCATCGCGGACCCCGCAACGCCGCTGGCGCGGATCGAACTGCTCACCGACGACGAACGCGACCTCGTGCTGAACCGGTGGAACGCCACCTCGACGGGAACAGCACCGACGACCCTGCCCGAGTTGTTCGCCCAGCAGGTGACACGGTCCTCCGGCCAGGTCGCCGTGAGCGACGGCACGAACACCTACACCTTCGCCGAACTCGATGCCCGGGTCGGGCAACTCGCCCGCGTCCTCGCTCACCTCGGCACCGAAGCGGGCCGGATCGTCGCCGTGGCCCTGCCCCGGTCCGCGGACACGATCACCGCGCTGCTGGCAGTCACTCGGGCCGGTGGGGTTTATCTGCCGTTGGACGTGACCCATCCGCCCGAGCGGCTCGCCGCACTGCTGGTGGACGCGAACCCGGCTCTCGTCATCGCCCACAGTGAGACCGAAGCCCTGCTCCCCCGGGCCGATCTGGTCCTCGATCGCCTTGACCTGGCAAGTGAAACCGGCGCCGATCCGCAGGCTCTCCGGCCTGCCGATCTCGCCTACCTGATCCACACCTCCGGTTCGACCGGCAAGCCGAAGGCGGTCGCCGTCGAGCATCGGGCGCTGGTCAACCTCTTCGGGAGTCACCGGCGCCGACTGTTCCCGGCGGGCCGCGCCGCCGCCGGCAAGGACGTGCTGCGCGTGGCTCATCTGTCCGGAGTGGCCTTCGACGCCGCCTGGGATCCCGTGCTCTGGCTGCTCGATGGTCACGAACTGCGGATGGTGCCCGATTCCGTCCGCCTCGACCCCGAAGCGTGCGCCCGCTACCTGGCCGACGAAGCCATCGACGCCATCGAAACGACGCCGTCCTATGTGCGGCAATTGCTCGCTTCCGGCCTGCTGGCCCGGTCCGGCCGTCATCCCAGACTGCTCGCCCTCGGCGGGGAACCCGTCGACCCGGCGCTGTGGGCGGAACTGTCCGCGGGGACCAGGTTGCTGGCCGTCAACCTGTACGGACCGACGGAAGCCACTGTGGACAGTGTGATGGCGGCTGTTCAAGCCCATCGGGAACCGGTGATCGGAACCCCGGTGGACAACGTGCGCGCCTACGTTCTCGACTCGGCCCTGCGACCCGTGGCACCCGGCGTGCCCGGCGAGTTGTACCTCGCCGGAGCCGGGCTCGCACGCGGCTACCACGAGCGGACCGCGCTCACCGCCGAACGTTTCGTGGCCGACCCCTTCGGCGGTTCCGGCGAGCGGCTGTACCGAACCGGTGACCTGGTGCGCTGGTCCCGTCAGGGTGCGCTGGAGTTCCTCGGCCGCACCGACGACCAGGTCAAGATCCGCGGTTTCCGAATCGAGCCCGGCGAAGTCCAGGCCGCGCTCACCGGATACCCGGACGTCACGCAGGCGGCCGTGGTCGTCCACGGTTGCGGGGACACCACCCGGTTGACCGCCTACGTCGTCTCGGACACCGATCCCGCGAGCTTGCGGTTCCGGCTGGCCGAACGGTTACCGAGCCACCTTGTCCCCCAGACCGTCGTCCCGGTCCCGACGCTGCCGTTGACGCCCAACGGAAAACTCGACAAGGCACAGCTCCCCGAGCCGTCGGCGGTGACCTCCGGCCGCGCACCGGCCACCGACGCCGAGAAACAACTCTGCGCGATCTTCGCCGGCAGCCTGGATGTCATCGAAGTCGGCGTCGACGACGATTTCTTCGACCTCGGCGGACACTCGCTGCTCGCCACCCGCGCGGTCGGCCGGATTCGCGCCGAACTCGGCGTCGAGGTGGCGATCCGAGACCTGTTCGAGGCGAGCACGCCGGCGCGGTTGGCCGATCGGTTGAGCGCGCGGGACGTCGCGCACCGACCCGTTCTCGCCTCCGGGGCACGCGTCGCACGCGAACCGCTTTCCTATGCCCAGCAACGACTTTGGTTCCTCGACCGGCTGAACCCTGGCGCGGCCGACTACCTCATGCCCATCGCCCTGCGGCTCACCGGCACCGTCGACGTCACCGCGCTCCGACTCGCACTGAGCGACGTCGTCACCCGGCACGAAAGCCTGCGGACGATCTTCGGCGAGCACGATGGTGAGCCCTACCAACGCATCCTGCCTCCCGAGGCGGCCGGAATCACCCTGGACACCGAGAACGTCACGGCCGGGTCGCTCGACGACAGGCTCGCCGAAGAAGCTGTCCGAGGATTCGACCTCGCCATCGAAACGTCGCTGCGTGCGACGTTGCTGCGCCAGTCGGCGATCGAGCACGTACTGCTGCTGGTGGTGCACCACATCGCCGGTGACGGCTGGTCCTTCGGGCCGCTGGCTCATGACCTCGCCGTCTCCTACCAGCGAAGGTCTGCGGGCGAAGGCACGGGGCTGCCGCCGCTCGCCGTGCAATACGCCGACTACGCCCGCTGGCAGCGAGCACTGCTCGGTGACGAGAAGCTGGTGTCCGAACAGCTGGCCCACTGGACCACCACACTGAGTGACCTGCCCGCGGAGCTGCCTTTGCCCGCTGACCGGCCGCGTCCCACCGCGCCGACCGGCACCGGCGCGACCGTGCCGGTCCGGCTGCCCCGGCGCGTGCACACCGCGCTCACCGACATCGCGGTACAGCAGAACGCGAGCCTGTTCATGGCCCTGCACGCCGGTTTCGCCGCGACGCTGGCGAAGTTCGGCGCCGGCGACGACATCGTCATCGGAACCCCGGTCGCGGGCCGCACCGAACCCGCTCTCGAAGACTTGATCGGGTTCTTCGTCAACACTCTCGTGCTGCGGACCGACCTCTCCGGCGACCCCACCTTCACCGAGCTGATCCGGCGGGCGCGCGACGCCGATCTGGCCGCCTTCGAGCACCAGGACCTGCCCTTCGACCGCGTCGTGGAGGAACTGGCACCCGAGCGGATCCCTGGCCGGAACCCGCTGTTCCAAGTCCTGTTCACGCTCCAGAACAATCCGGCCCCGGTGGTCGAGTTGGCCGGACTCCGGATCGAGGCGGGGCAGGCGGCGACCACGACGACCGCGAAGTTCGACCTGTCGCTGACCCTCACCGAGCACCACGACACCGACGGCGCCCCGGCGGGGATCAGCGGTGAACTCGAGTTCGGCACCGATCTGTTCGACCGGGCGACCGCCGAACGCCTGACGCGCGGACTGGTGACCTTGCTGGAGAACATGGTGACCCGGCCGGACGCCTCGCTGCGCACCGCACCGGTGCTCGCCGACGACGAGCAAGCCCGGTTGCTCGCCCGATCGGCCGGACACCGGCGTCCGGTACCCGCCGGCACGCTGCCCGAACTGCTCGGGGCCGCCGCCACACGGCATCCGGAGCGGATCGCGGTGGTCGGCACCGACCGGCGACTGACCTTCGCCGACCTCGACGAGCGCGCGACCCGGCTCGCCGGGGTACTGACCGCCCGCGGCGCGGGCCCCGGTCAGGTCGTCGCGGTGGCCCTTCCCCGCTCGGCCGACACCGTCGTGGCGCTGCTGGCCGTGCTGCGCGCCGGCGCCGTCTATCTCCCGATCGACATCGAATACCCGGCCGACCGGATCGCCTACCTGCTCGCGGACGCCCAGCCCGCCCTCCTGATCGGCACCTCCGACACGACGGCCAGGGTTCCCGGTGCCGGGGCCACCGTGCTTCTCGATGACGAGGACATGCTGAACGGCGAGAAGCGGCCGCCGGTCGCGCCGATGCCGGAGGACGCCGCCTACCTGCTCTACACCTCGGGATCCACCGGGCTTCCCAAGGGCGTCGAGGTGGCGCACCGCAGCCTGGTCAACCTGCTGGAGAGCCACCGCACGGGGGTGTTCGGCCCGGCCACCGCCGCGGCGGGCCGCGGCGTCCTGCGAGTGGCACACACCGCCGGGGTGGCCTTCGACGCTTCCTGGGATCCCATCCTCTGGCTCGCCGACGGGCATGAGCTCCACGTGCTCGACGACGACACCCGCCGCGACCCCGAAGCCCTTCTCGGCTATTTCGACCGGGAGCGGATCGACGCGATGGAGACCACGCCGTCCTACGCGCGGCAGTTGCTGGCGATGGGGCTGCTGACCGCGGTACACCGGCCGACCGTGCTGGCCCTCGGTGGTGAGGCCGTCGACGCGGCACTGTGGCGGGACCTCGCCGGCCACCCGGGAGTATTGGCCTTCAACTTCTACGGCCCCACCGAGTCCACTGTGGACTCGGTGGTCACCAGGATCACCGGCAGCCGGGCGCCGGTGATCGGGACCGGCATCGCCAACGTCGGTACCTACGTGCTCGACGCCGCACTCCGGCCGGTTCCGGCCGGAGTCACCGGCGAGCTGTATCTCGACGGCACGGGCCTGGCCCGCGGCTACCGAGGCCGTCCCGCGCTCACCGCGGAACGGTTCGTCGCCAACCCGTTCTCCGGTGACGGCGCCCGGATGTACCGGACGGGTGATCGCGTGCGGTGGACCGCCGACGGCGACCTGGAATTCGCCGGCCGCGCCGACGACCAGGTCAAGATCCGCGGTTTCCGGGTCGAACCCGGCGAGATCGAGGCCTTCCTGACCGGGACCGGCGCGGCATCGGCCGCCGCGGTGATCGTCGACCGGACTCCGGCGGGCGCCGAACGCCTGGTCGGCTATGTGACACCCGGTACCGCCGACGTCGCCGAGTTGCGCCGTCTGGCGGCCGACGCACTGCCCGGCTACATGGTTCCGCAGGTGATCGTCGCGCTGCCCGAGCTTCCGTTGACTCCCAACGGAAAACTCGCCAAAGCGAAGCTTCCCGACCCCGGACTCGGCATCGGCGTCCCCGCGCGGCGCACGAGCACTGGGCTCGAAGCCGAACTGTGCGAGGTGTTCGCCAACGTGCTCGGAGTGGCCGAGGTCGGCCCCGACGACGATTTCTTCGCGCTGGGCGGGCATTCGCTGCTGGTGACCCGGCTGGTCAGCCGGTTGCGGTCGCGGTTCGGCCGGGAGGTGGCCATCCGGACGGTGTTCGAAGCCGCCACTCCCGCCACCCTCGCCTCCCGGATCGGCGACGGCCCCGCTCCTCGCGCCAGGCTTCGGCGCCGGGAACGCCCGGACCGTGTCCCGCTGTCGTTCGCACAGCGGCGAATGTGGTTCCTCGACAGCTTCGAAGGCACCGGCGCCGGCTACCACATCCCCATGGTGCTGCGCTTGCGCGGCACACTCGACCGAGCGGCGCTGGCCGCCGCGCTGCGTGACGTCGTCGAGCGGCACGAGAGCCTGCGGACCGTCTTCCCCGTGGCGGACGGTGTCCCGCACCAGCGGCTCGTGCCGATGGCGGAGATTCCCGCGGATCTGCCCCTGCTTCGGCCCGGGACCACCGGACTCACCGAAACGATCGCCGCATACGCCGCTACGCCGTTCACGCTGGAAACCGACCTGCCGCTCCGCGCGGCGCTGATGCCGGTCGCGGAGGACGAGCACCTGCTCGTGCTCGTCGCGCACCACATCGCCAGCGACGGCTGGTCGACCGCTCCGCTGGCCGCGGATCTGGCCGCCGCCTACACCGCGCGGCTGGACGGTCTCCGCGCGGACCTGTCGCCGTTGCCGGTCCAGTATGCGGATTACGCGTTGTGGCAACAGGAATCGCTCGGGTCCGAGGAGGACACCGAGAGCCCGTTGCGGCGGCAGCTCGCATACTGGCGCGACACGTTGTCCGGGTTGCCCGAAGAACTGACGCTGCCCCACGACCGGCCTCGTCCGGCCGAGTCGAGCTATACCGGCGGCATCGTCCGGCTCGACGTACCCGCCGAGATCCACGCCCGGCTGGCCGACTTCGCCGCCACCGAGGGCGCGAGCCTGTTCATGGTGCTGCACGCGGGCCTGGCGACGCTGCTGTCGAGGCTGGGCGGCGGAACCGATGTCCCGATCGGCACTCCGGTCGCGGGCCGGACGGACGAACAACTGGACGACCTCGTCGGCTTCTTCGTCAACACCCTGGTGTTGCGGACCGACTTGTCCGGCACACCCGGCTTCACCGAGTTGGTGCGCCGGGTCCGCACGGCGGACCTCGCCGTGTTCGACCACCAGGACGTCCCGTTCGAGCGAGTCGTCGAGGAGGTCGCGCCCGCCCGCACCCTCAACCGGCACCCGCTGTTCCAGGTGATGTTCACGCTGCAGAACACCGCGCCGGTGCGGCTCGAACTACCGGGTCTCGAAGTGTCGGTCGCCGAGCACGCCGAAGTCGCGGCGGCGAAGTTCGATCTCTCGTTGTCACTGGCCGAGCGGCGAGACGACGCCGGGAATCCGGCCGGGCTCTCGGGGACGATCGAGTACAGCGCCGATCTGTTCGACCGTGAGACAGCCGTCCGCATCGGCGGGTGGCTGCGGAAACTGCTCGAAGCCGCCCTCGACGATCCGGCCCGGCCGGTCGCCGAACTGGACCTGCTGAGCACGGGCGAGGTC
The DNA here is from genome assembly GCF_029369745.1 of Amycolatopsis sp. QT-25. Classification (NCBI taxonomy): domain Bacteria; kingdom Bacillati; phylum Actinomycetota; class Actinomycetes; order Pseudonocardiales; family Pseudonocardiaceae; genus Amycolatopsis; species Amycolatopsis sp. QT-25. The sequence goes on along the minus strand of NZ_CP120210.1, from coordinate 3,317,312 downwards.
GAAGCCGTCCTTGAAACGTGGAACGACACCCGGCGCGCACTTCCACCGGAGACCATCACCACGGCCTTCGAACGCCGAGCCGGAGAGTCCACCGCGGTGGTCGCGGCCGACGGCACCTTGACGACGTCCGAGCTCAGCGCCGACGCGAACCGGCTCGCGAGGTTACTGCGGCAGCGCGGCATCGGCGCCGGGCACACCGTGGCCGTCGCGGTGCCGCGCTCGGTCGCCACCATGGTCGCGTTGCTGGGGGTCCTCAAGTCCGGCGCCGCGTACCTGCCGATCGACCTGACCTATCCGGCGGACCGGATCGCGTACATGCTCGCCGACTCCGCCCCCACCGTGGTGCTCACCATGTCCGATGTGGACGGTCTGCCGTCCGTCGGCGAACGACTGGTGCTCGACGCGCCCCGGACCCGGGCGGCGCTGACCGGATTCCGGGATGAGGATCTCTCCGACGCCGAACGCCTTCGCCCGCTCTCCGCCCGGCAACCGGCCTACGTCATCTACACTTCGGGCTCGACCGGACGGCCGAAGGGCGTCGTCGTCGAACACCGGTCGCTGACCAACCTTCTGCGCCACCACGAAGAGATGGTTTTCGCCCCCGCCGCGAACCGACTCGGGGACCGGCGATTGCGGGTCGCGCTGACCGCGGCGGTCGCCTTCGACGCGTCCTGGGATCCGGTGCTGTGGATGATCGCCGGCCATGAACTCCACATCGTCGACGACGACATCCGCCGTGACGCCGGGGCCCTTGTCGAGTACCTGCGTGACGAGCGGATCGACGCCATCGAGACGACACCGTCCTACCTCCGGCAACTGATGGCCGCCGGGCTGTTCGAAGGCGGTCACCGGCCGGCGGTGGTGGCCCTCGGTGGGGAAGCGGTCGACGACGGGCTGTGGACCCGGCTACGCGCCGAACCCGGTCTGACCGCCTACAACTTCTACGGTCCCACCGAGTCCACTGTGGATTCCATCGTCGCGGCGATGGGCGAGCGGGACCGGCCGGGGATCGGCAAGCCGGTGCACAACACCCGCGCCTACGTCCTCGACACCCGGCTCCGGCCGGTACCCGCCGGGGTGCCGGGCGAACTGTACCTCTCCGGAACCGGTGTCGCCCGCGGTTACCTGAACCAGACCCGGCTGACCGCGGAACGGTTCGTCGCCGACCCCTACGGCGGCACCGGTGCCCGGATGTACCGCACCGGCGACCTCGCTCGCTGGAGCGACGACGCGACCCTGGAATTCCTGGGCCGCGCCGACGACCAGGTCAAACTCCGCGGGTTCCGGATCGAGCCGGGCGAGATCGCCGCGCTGCTGGAAGCGGATCCGGCGGTCGCCGAGGCGGCCGTCGTGCTCAAGGGCGCCGAACCGGCGACCCGGCGACTGGTCGCCTACATCGTTCCGGCCGCCACGGTGCCGAGCCCGGACCGGCTGCGTGACCGCCTGGCCGGACAGGTACCGGAGTACATGGTGCCCTCGGCGTTCGTCCGGATCGACCGGCTCCCGCTCACCTCGAACGGGAAGCTGGATCAGCGGGCCCTGCCCGAGCCGGTGGACCCCGGCACCGGCTCACGCGGGCCGCGGTCACCCCGTGAAGACTTGCTCTGCAAGCTCTTCGCGGAGGCTCTCGGCCTGCCGCGGGTCGGCATCGACGACGGCTTCTTCGAACTCGGCGGACACTCGCTGCTGGCCAGCGGGCTGATCACCCGCGTCCGCGCGGCCTTCGGGGTCGACCTGCCGATCCGGCGGCTGTTCGAACATCCGACCGTGGCCGGTCTCGCGGCTCGGCTGGACGCGGGCGCCGACGGCGGTGACCTCGACGTCCTGCTGCCGTTGCGTACCACCGGAAACCGTCCGCCGTTGTTCTGCGTGCACCCGGCCAGTGGACTGTCCTGGAGCTACTCAGGGCTGCTCAACCACCTCGACCCCGAACAGCCGTTGTACGGGCTGCAATCCCGCAAGCTCACCGATCCCGGGTACGCCCCGGCGAGCATCTCCGAGATCGCGGCCGGCTACGTCGAGCACATCCGCTCGATCCAGCCCCACGGGCCGTATCACGTCCTCGGCTGGTCCTTCGGCGGCAATCTCGCCCACGAAGTCGTCGCGCAGTTGGAGGCCGCCGGTGAGGAAATCGGACTGCTGACCGTGCTGGACGCCTACCCACAGGCGCCGCAAGACGGCCTGGACACGGCGGACGAAGCGGAGATGTTCGCGGCGCTCTTGCACAACCAAGGTCATCCGGTGCCCGCCGGGGTGCGGCTCGACCGGGCGAGCGTGCTCGAACACTACCGTCAGATCGGCAACCCGCTGGGCAGCCTGACCGAAGACGCCCTCGGCGGCATGATCGGCGCCTTCGTCAGCCAAGCCCGGCTGATGGGCGATTTCGTGCCGCACCCGGTGGACGCGGACGTGCTGTTCTTCACCGCCACCCGCGATCGTGACCCGCACGGCCCGGTCCTCGCGGACTGGATGCCTTATCTCAGCGGCGACGTCGAGAACCACGACGTCGACGTCGTCCACGCCCAGCTCACCCAGCCGGAGGCACTGGCCCGGATCGGGCCGATCCTCGCCGAGCGCCTCGCCGACCGGCAACCCCGCCCCGACCAGCCACGAGCCAAGACAGGGAAATGAACGATGACCAACCCCTTCGACGCCACCGATGAGCAGTACCTCGTGTTGACCAACCACGAGAACCAGCATTCGCTGTGGCCCGGTTTCGCCGACGTCCCGCCCGGTTGGACGACGGCCTTCGGTCCCGACGGCCGCCAGGCGTGCCTCGACTTCGTCGAACGGAACTGGACCGACATCACCCCGCGAAGCCTGCTGCGCGAGGAGAAACCCTGATGGCCGCGGAGCCCGCGATCCGGCTCGAAGAACTGAGGAAGACCTTCGGACCCAAGACCGCACTCGACGGAATCGACCTGGACATGCCGGCCGGCGCGGTGTTCGGCCTCCTGGGCCCCAACGGTGCCGGGAAGACCACCGCGGTCCGGATCATCACCACCCTGCTGCGCCCGGACAGCGGCCGCGCCCTCGTGGCCGGGGCCGACGTCGTCCGTGAACCGGACCGGGTACGGCGGTCCATCGGGGTGTCCGGGCAGTACGCCGCCGTCGACGACAAGCTCACCGGCTTCGAAAACCTCTACCTCGTGGCGAAGCTCTACGGCATGCGACGGCGCACGGCCACCGCGACCGCACGCGACCTGCTGAGCCGTTTTCACCTCGACGACGCCGCCGACCGCCCCGCCGCCACCTACTCCGGGGGGATGCGCCGACGCCTCGACCTGGCGGGCGCGCTCGTCGCCGCTCCCCCGGTCGTGGTGCTCGACGAACCCACAACCGGCCTGGACCCGCAAAGCCGCCTCGACACCTGGGACATCGTGGGCGATCTCGTCCGGGAAGGCACCACCGTCCTGCTCACCACGCAATACCTCGAAGAGGCCGATCAGCTGGCCGACCGGATCGCGGTCATCGCCGAAGGCAGGGTGGTCGCCGAAGGCACCAGCGACGAACTCAAGAGCGCCACGGGCGGGGAGCGGATCGAACTGATCACCGCCGACGCTCGCGATCTCGCCGCGGCACACCGTGTCCTCGCCGCCGTCAGCGGTACTCCACCGGCCCTGGACCGCCGGGCCCGGAGACTCGAAGTCACCGTCGGCTCCGGGCAGAACGGCCAGCACGCCCTCGCCACCGTGGCCGCCGGACTCACCGGCGAAGGAATCCACGTGCTCGACCTCGGTCTGCGCCGCGCCACGCTCGACGATGTCTTCCTGGCGCTGACCCGGCAGGCGACGGACGGTGACACCGCCGTGCTGCCGCGGGTCACCGACTGGCCGCCGAATTCGGGCGACCTCGACCGGAAAGAGGTACGCGCGTGACCGTCCTGACCAGGGTCGCCCGCGACAGCGGCTCCCTCGCTTGGCGCAACCTGCTCACCATCCGGCGCACACCCGGCTCGATCTTCGCCGGCATCCTGCAGCCGATCATGTTCGTGCTGCTGCTGGGCTACGTCTTCGGCGGCAGCCTCGGCGGCGACGCCTATCGCGAGTTCATCATGGGTGGCATCTTCGCTCAGACCGTCACCTTCAACGCCTCGTTCACCACCATCGGCCTCGCCAACGACCTGCAGAAGGGCATCGTCGACCGGTTCCGCTCCCTGCCGATGTCCCGCGTCGCGGTGATGCTCGGCCGGACCACCTCCGACCTCACCACCAGTGTCGTCAGCCTGCTCGTCACCAGCCTTTGCGGACTCGCCATCGGCTGGCGCATCCGCGGCAGTGTCCTCGACGCCGTCCTGGCCTATCTGCTGATCCTGCTGTTCGCCTTCGCGATGTCCTGGGTCGGCGCCTTCATCGGCCTGGTCGCCCGCAGCGTCGAGGTCGCCCAGAGCCTCGGGCTGATCTGGCTCTTCCCCGCCACCTTCATCTCCTCCGGCTTCGTTTCAGTGGCAGCCATGCCCGAACCGCTGGCCACGATCGCGGAATGGAACCCCATCACCGCGCTGGCCAACGCGGCCCGAACCCTGTTCGCGAATCCGATCCCGGCCGCGCTCCCCCAGCCCGACGCCTGGCCCGCCCAGCACGCCGCGCTCTATACGGCATTTTGGTCGTTGGGGCTCATCTCGCTGTTCATGGCCCTGTCCGTCAATCGGTATCGGCGCGTCACCAGCCGGTGAACTCCCTTCGCGCAGCGGATCGATCCGGTCGCTCCAGCGACTCTGGGCCGGTCCTGCGGTGCCGTCGACGGCAACGACCGGATCCCGTCCGCTTCGCCCGGCAACTCCGGACCCCGCGGGGACTGCTGATCGCGCTCTCCCTGATCTGCACGGTCGGGAACATCGCCGCCATCCTGGCCGGCTGACGTTCGCCGGGCGAGGAAGGTCACCTTCTCGAGTACCGCACGATGCAGGCATCCAGGGCAACGCCCCGGATGCCTGCATGCGTTCACGGCAGGGTGCGGAGGGTGCTGAGGGTGCTGAGCCGACTCATGCCGCGGTCGCCGGACCGCACCCGTGCCCGGCGACGCACGGTGTCGAGGCGGAGCGGTGTCAGAAGCGGAAGCCGAGTTTCCCGCCGTTGGTGCCGGTGTACATCCGCAATTGGTACTGCCCGACACCGACCCCGGTGCAGATCCAGCTTCGGGGCGGGTCGACGCCGGTCATCTCGCCGTAGCATTGCGCGGTGCCGTTCGGGCGGATCAGTTCCCAGCGGTACTTGGTGCTGCTGGACCCGTAGACGTCGGCATCGACAGAGACCGTGCCGGTCACGCCGTGGTAGAAGCTGTTCACACAGATCTGGTTACGGCCAGGGCATTCGACCACGCGGCCGGCGGCCGAGGCCGTGGTCACCGGACCCGCCAGCAGCCCCAGCACCGCGAGCGTCGTCACCATCGCGCCGCCCCGACCATGCCGATTCAGCACAGGCACGACACTCTTCCCGGAAGCAGAACCGGCTGCACATCCTCCGGCCAAGGTCGTTCGTCGAGTGATCCTCATTCGTCCTCCTCGTGGTCCGCGGTCGGGTAACCCGAGCCCGCCACTCCCACCACGCCTCACACCCCCGGCCGCGTTGCCATCCGCCACAACTCGCCACCCGAATGGAGCCAAGCACGTTCACGACACTTTCACGACGGGCGATCCGACGGAGTCCTCCCGCGTGGACGGAGTGATCGAGGCCGGATTTGGCCCTCCGCGGTGCCGTCGGAGCGCTCAGTGTCCTGCTGACCAAGGTTGACCACGGCCTTCGTAGCGATGGCCGCCAGTGCGACCGTAGTGCCGTGTCTTGCTGTGGGATCGGGTCCGGATAGCCTTGTTCGTCTCACCTGTCGGGCGGGAAGCGTTTGCTTTTTCACCTTGAGTTCCTCGGTTGAGACCAAGCCCGCCACGGGGCCGGCCCGTCCAGTGCGCCCGCTACCCGGCGCGGATCGCATCTCGTCACACCGCGCGGGCAAAAGCATTGATTCAGCATCGCCTGCATCGTAATTCAGCTTTTTTCGTATTTTCCACCATGCTTTGCTGAAAACTATGACGAACGCACGAAGGCGGCGATCAATGTGCATACGGGACGCGGTCTCCTTTGCGGGAATGTTCAGCTGAGGACGATGGCCTGTGGCGACAACCAAGCGGGTATCGAGTCACGGTTTTTTCGCATTACCGAGCACCTGGTCCCGCCCAGTTCACGTGGTTACAGTGAACTTTCCGGCTTCATCGCCGGCTCATTCACTCGGGGCGCCGGGTCTGCGCCCTGAGACTCCTTCGAAGAAGGACGTACTCCATGCACCGTTCGACAAAAAACCAACGGCTTGTCATCAGTATGGTAATGGGAATCATGACTCTGGCGTCGATCTTGTTCGCTCCGGGAGCGCACTCGGCATCCTTCGCCGGGTACACCCTCGTGCAAGAGATCGAGACGCAAGGCCGCCACGTCAAACTCTGGCGCAATACCGAGAACGGCAGGTTCCACGGGGAAATCACCAACGCGAAATGGCCGGACCAACTGATGCTCACCGGAAGTGGTTGTCCCGGAGAACCGGTCAACTGTTATGTGACCTATGTGCCGTCAGGAGCGAGCTTCGCCAACACGCCAGAGGTCAGCGGCGTGGTCGACGCTTGCGGGTATGCGGGAGCCGGGTGGAAATGCACCTGCGTCGTCTGTCTGCACTCCCAGGAGAAACAGTCGCCGGCCGTGTCACGCCTTGATGCTGCCGGTCGACAACAGTTCCGCCCGGAGAACGCGCTTTGATCGGATCGTGTCGATGATCAGCAAGGGAACAGACCTCCCTCGTCGAAAGGAAACCATGTCGAAGTTCTGGGGAAGAGTCGGTGTCGTGGCTTTGACGACAGCCGCGCTCGCGTTGGGGGGCGGAACCGCCTCCGCCACGCCGGATCCGGCATCTCCGGCACTCGCCGCGATCACGGACCTGGGCACGTTGCCAGGAGACTTGTGGAGCGAGGGCCAGAGTGTGAACGCTCAGGGGGTGGTCGTCGGCGCTTCGCATACCAACGGCCGCGTTCGTGCCGTCCGATGGGCGGCCGACGGCACAGCGACCGCCCTCAGCGCACTGCCCGGTGATCCGAGCAGTTACAGCTGGGCGGTCAACACCGCGGGAACGGCCGCCGGCGCGTCGCTCAGCTCACAAACCAATCCGCGTGCCGTCCGCTGGTCTGCGTCCGGTGCCGTCACCGCCCTGTCCGGCATCGGTGGAACCAGCAGCTACGCCTACGGAATCAACGACAGCGGTATTGCCAGCGGTTACGCGACGACCAGCGCCGGCCAGCGGCACGCTGTGCGCTGGGGCGCCGCCGGTGGCGTGACCGACCTGGGGACGCTCCCCGGCGATAGTGCCAGCGAAGCACGCCGAGTCAACAATCACGGTGTGGTCGTCGGCGTATCGACACAGCCGGCCCAGAGCAGAGCTGTCCGATGGGCTGTGGACGGAACCGCTACCGAACTTCCCGGCCTCGGCGGGTCGATAACCGTGGCCTGGGGTATCAACGACAACGGCGTCGTGGTCGGAAACTCCACCACCGTGAACGGTCAGAATCATGCCGTCCGCTGGAGCGCCACCGGGGCCGTCACCGACCTTGGCGTCCTCCCCGGCGATTCGGCGAGCTACGCGTGGGGCATAGACGCCAGTGACACCAGCTCAGGCGCCTCGTTCAGCGGAAACCAGGCGCACGCCGTCACCTGGGACGCCGACGGCAACGTCACCCCTCTCGGAACACTCCCCGGCGGAACCAGCAGCCACGCGGTTTCCATCGCCGCAAAAACCTTCGCCGCGGGAAGTGCCCTGACGCAGCAAGGCAATTCCAGAGCCGTACGGTGGACTCTGTAGAAACGACAGCCGTCCACACCATCACGTCGGCGCCTACCTCTGGCCTGCTGGCACAAGACAGAGACAACCTCGACACACCGGGTGGCCAGCGGGTCGATATCTGACCGGCGGGTCGGCGATGGTCACGCCCAGTACCTTTCTTGTACCCAACCCATCGGCACCCGTGCCTGGTCGAGTGCGACGACGCCTCGCGCCGTAACACTGTCCATCGGTCACAAGATCCGCGTACAGCACACCCTTACCGATGATGCGACGATCCAAAAGTGCCTGGGTTGACCGCGGGCGCACCTTCCAGCCGCCGCGAAGTCCAGCAAGGGAGCGAAGTCCGATCCACCTCGCGGGTAGCACTCTTCTTGGTCTGACCAGAGAAGGACAACGAGGACGGCCCCAACGCGGCGGGCTCGTCGCGCACCCGGGCGACGTTCCGCACACCGCCGTCTGCTGCTAGCTACAGCCCGCCCACGGTGTCGACGATGAGCTTGACTCACCGATCGACGCCTCAGGCCCGAACCTCACCTCGTGGGCACCGAGTTCGGACAAGCCGACGGCGCGAGCAGTGGCTCCGCTTGAGGCGAGGACACCCTCCCGAAGCCGGTCGTCCGAGCCTGCGAGACCCAGCGTCTTGAGCGATACCAGCGCATCCGCGCCGACGGTTCCCGGCTCCGCCCGATAGATGCACAGTGTTTGCCGGTCACGGGCAGAGGCCAGTACTTCGGGTTCGAGCTCGAAGCAGCCTGCCTGAGGATGGTGGAAGACCTTACGACGGCTGGTTCCGGCTGCCACATCGTGCTTGCGCCATAACCGGGCGAATTCGGCGGATGTGACAGAGAGTTCCCGCACGAGGTGCACGAGCTCGGCATCTGACGGCCGTTCTACCGAAATCCGGCGCAGGTGACTCACTGTTTCCGCGGCCACGGTGTTCCACTCGGGATAAAGAAGGCGGCTCTCCGGCTGCAGGAAAAGCCTGCGCGCCATATTGCGCTCACCGCCGGGGCGCAGACCGAGAAGCTCGGCCGCGAGAGGCGTCCACGCAAGCAGGTCCAGAGTCCCACCCAGAACGACGGCGGGTAGATCCACTAGCCGAACCAGGATCTCCCGCATTCCGGCTTGCACACCCTCCGCCGCGTGCTGTTCACCTCGCCGTGGCCACGACCGCGGACCGGTCAGGCGAAGCAGATGTTCACGCTCGACGTCGTCCAGCCGCAGCACGGCGGCCACCGCGTCCAGCACCTGCCACGACGGTGTCGCTCTCCCCTGTTCGACGCGGGTGTAGTAGTCGGTGCTCACCCCGGCCGCTACCGCCACCTCATCGCGACGCAATCCGGGCACCCGACGCCGGCCCTGTGGGCTGAGCCCTACGTCGGCCGGCTGGATGCGAGCGCGCCGGGACCGGAGAAAGCCGCCTAGTTCCGAACCCATGCTTCCATCATCCATGATCGATCAGACCGTAACATGGGTCGATTCGACCTAGTCGAAATCAGCCCTGGATACCTCATCCGAGGCGGGCCAGACTTCCGACCATGTCGACAACCCCTACCGCACCACTTGCCGGGCGGCGAGCACTGATCACCGGCGCCGCGTCCGGAATCGGTGCCGCCACCGCCCGTCGTCTCGCCGAAGACGGTGCTCGTGTCATTCTCGTCGCGCGTCGCGCCGACCGCTTGAAGGCCCTCGCCGACGAGATCGGCGACCAGGCCGTAGCGATACCGGCGGATCTCACCGATCGGCACGCTGTCGAAGCACTCGCCGACCGTGTCGACCTCAAGACCGTCGATCTCCTGGTCAACAACGCCGCCGTCATGCTCCCCAATCCACTGACCGAAGGTCGCGACGAAGAATGGCGGCGGATGCTCGACCTGAACGTGAGCGCGGTGCTCCACACGACTCGCACACTGCTCCCCAGTCTCCAAGCCGCCGCCAGCGCCGGGAGGGCCGCGGACGTCGTCAACGTCTCCAGTACCGGCGCTGACGTCCCCGTCTCCGCATTTGCCGTCTACGGCGCGACGAAGGCCGCACTGTCCTATCTGTCCCGAGCCCTGCGCGTGGAACTCGCCGCCACCGGGCTCAGAGTCACCGACGTCAAACCCGGCGGCGTTGCCACCGAACTGTTCGCACACACCACTCATCCCGGTATCCGCGATCGGCTCGCCTCGGCGGTCCGTAGCGGGAAACTGCTCGATCCGGCTACCGTCGCCGACGCGATCGCTTACGCGGTGAGCCGTCCGGTGGGGACCTGCCTCTCCCAGCTCACGGTGATGCCGTCTGCCCAACCACAGTAGTACGACGAGGGGACAGTCTTCGCTGTGTCAACACCGCACGGTCCTACAGGGTTGCTGCCCCGAGATTCACGCGTATAGGCAGCCCAGCCTCGACGCCGATACCTGCCACCTCACTGTTCACGCATCGATGACCAGACAAGCATCGAAGTGCCATATTTCGCATCAATGAACACTTGAGGTGTAATTCGGGGTTGGAGTGGTTCGGCCTGCCGTGTTGACAGGTGAAGGCCTCCAGATGTGAATGGAGCTGTCCGGGAACTGTCGAGCAGGGCTGAAGCCGGCCGCAGACGACGAAATCGTCATCATCGCCACGAACACCGCCAGGAAATGGACTGAGTGTTCACTGGTCCGAAGGAACTCAGCGCGATCCGGTTGTTCATCCCGAACTGCAGGCAACGCCGTGCAACGATGAAATCGAAGCGTCCGCTGGAAACGCCGGCGGCAAGGCGCCACCTGTTCGGCAAACAGCAGGTCCAGCTTTTGAAAGACGGAAAACAGCGGGTCGGTTGCTGCCGAACGTGTATAGACTGAATCCATGACCGACTTGCACTGTGATCCGACTGCCCCGCTGCACGAAACTTCCGAACGACTCGCCGTCCGTCCCGGCGTGACGATTTCCCGTTGCTCGTTCGAGAACGCCGAGGGTGGCCGCGTCACCGGATATTTGGTCGAGCCGAACGGCACGCCCAGGGCGGGCGTGCTGTACATGCACACCACCAGTGGAACGGAGGGGTTCCTGCCGGAGGCGATCGCGCTGGCCAAATCGGGCGGGATCGGATTGTGCTTGCAGTTCCAGTACGTCGATGACGACCAGGTGGCAGCAATCCGCCGGTCGGTGCTGGCCCTGCGCCGGGGCGCGGATCTGCTGCTGGGCCGGACAGATCGGATCGCAGGTGTCGGGCACAGCGGTGGCGCGATGATGATGGCGGTGGTTGCCGGGCTCGACCAGCGGTTCGCGTGCTTCGTACTGGAGGTGCCGATGGCGGGCCTGACGCATCACTGGCGCAACACCCACCATCCCGAGGTCGCACGGATGCGGGCGTCGTTGCCACCGGAACTGTTCGAGCGGACTCTGGCCGAGATGGCGCCGTACGACGCGGAACATTTCATCGGTGACGTGCGGGTCCCGGTGCTTTACCAGTTCGCGCGGTTCGACATCGGTGTCACCGCGGCGGAATCCGAGGAATTCTACGCAATGGCGCCGCAGCCCAAGCAGCAGCGATGGTACGACTCGGGGCACGTGATCAACGACGTGGCCGCGTATGCCGACCGGGCTGAGTTCCTGACTGAGCACCTCGGGCTTACCAGGAGCTGAGCTCGGCCGGAGCAGTGCTGACTCCTGCGTCGTATCAGTCAAGTCAAGGCTCATCGGTCCGATGCGGGACCGGATGTCGGTCAAGGCAGCCTTGGCCGGTGACCACACGCTTTCTCCGGCTTCACAGATCGTGCTGAGGGCGGGGCAGAGCTTTATCGCCGCGCTTGGATCCGGATGAGCTGTAGGCGTTGATCCCAGAATTGAGCCACGTCAGCGGAGCCCGGCCGGTAGACGACCGTGTGGCGTTCCCCGCGATCGTGTTCGTGTCGACGTCGCTGCCCAACGGAAGCAGGCTTACCGCGAAGCACCACATCTATTCCGGTGAGATTTACAGCTCAGAACCCTCGAAAGACGCCGTCGTCGTCTGCCGCGCGGGTGAACTCGTCCCAGTCCATGTTCCCCAGGGAAATATTGTTCTCGATTGACCACAACTCTCCAGCGATGACTCTTAGCTGTTCAGTTCGCTGTCCACCTCGGTAGATGCACAGTAACGGCCAGCCGGATCGAGACATCGCCCGCCTGTCGGCGACGATGAAGAGCGAATGTGGACCGATCGACGGCAGGAGCTGCTCGGCGGTCATGTCACGATAGGCTTGGTCGTCCACGACGTGCACGTGCGCCAGGAAGTCGTCCTCGTTCGGTGTCTCCACCGCCGTTCGCAAGGCCTCCCAGCCGGCCGGATCGGAGAAATCCGTGCGAATCAGCGGAGTCCCGACAGCTTCTGGCTGACCTTTCACGGGTGCCATCCTTTCACTTCTCGCCCAGGCGACATGTCAGCTGGCTGAATCCCAGAGACACCCGCGCTCCTGTCTGTCACCTTGGCTTTGGGCTTGCCATCGGTGCGAACCAACAGGTCGACGTTACTCACGCACATGGCACTGACACATGACTACCCCGGAAACGGTCTCGGTCCTTCGAGAACGGCCGAGCTGGAGTACCGGACGGCTCGCCCTCCGCGTTTGTCCTGCCAGCTCGTTGTAGTGGCGTTCGACAACCAGGGTCGCGGTGCCGGCCAAGAGTCGGGCGAGGGCGGAGTCCTGCGGGTCGCGATGGTTCCTGACAAGCCCTGTCATGAGCCAGGATCGGCGTCGGCCAGCAGGCGTCCAGGCCGGCTTGGCTTGCCAAGCCGGCCTGGAAAGCCTTCCAGAACGGGTCGCTGGCGATATCGGACACGACGACCGATTCCCGCCGGCGTGGGCGGCATTACCGCACGAACCGGCCGAGGCCCGCACTCTGCGTTGGCCGACCCGTGACCACGACCTGTTCTGCAGTCCATCCCGTCACTCGTCCTTGCGTGACCGGCGCACCAGCATCTTCGGCGATCTGCGACCACGCAACCGCCCTCAGCCACGACGCGGGCACAGCCGACCCTGGGCCACAAGCACATCGAAGCTGCCATTCTCCGGTCCTCGATCAACGCCGGCGAACCAGCACGAATCTCGGCCGGAGACACGGCCGGCCACACGATCAGCTCCGCGGTTCCTGGGGAGAAAGTGCAACACCAGGGACGAAGTTCAGCCCACGCAGAGACGGGACTTCGTCAGCAACGGCGAAGTGAGCTATACCGATTGAATTCGGCAACGTTCCCCCTGGTACCCGCATGAAAGGTACCGGCCCCCGCACTGTTGTCGTAGTTCTTGTTGACATACATGCAGAACGAGCTGGAACTCCTGTTGTTCCAACTCCTCGTACGATCATCGAAATTCTGCAGGGACAAGTCCGGTGAACCAATCTGGAAGAGTGCCATGGCACCTTGTCCGTCATCTCCCGCGAACAGGCACATATACCCCGCCGTACAGCGGTCATATCCCGTCGCGGCGTCCGCCGAAGGCACGGTGACCAGCAAACCGGCCAAAGCGACCACCACGATGCCAAGACCTCTCTTGAAGAACGACATCTGTTTTCCTTTCACTTGATCCAGCGCGGAGACCTCTGCGGTTCACGTCCAGGCGAAGATCGTTGCGCCATTCTCGCCTGGCGGTAGCGATGCGAGCATGGCAAAAGCAAGCGCCTCCAGAAGTACCGAGTACGTCGGTGAAGCCACCCACTCCCCCGACGCGACGACACCGATCGCGCAGAGCGCTTCATTCAGGTGTGGTGCCGAGGCACCGGCGAGGAAACCCTCGATCTGACGCCCGTGGCCACCCAGATCACCGCAGGGGCGATCGCTCGATCCGAGGACGTCCGCGGAATTCAGCCTTGTCCTGCACCGCAGGAAAAGCAATGACCCCGCGATGCGATCTGCTCGACTCACGATGCACTATCAGACATCACCGCGCGCGTCACGCTCTCACAGCGGCGCCCGGCGCTGCCAGTGTCCGAAGATCAGCGACCAGGTCGCCCGGCGCGGCATCGCTGCATGAACGTGCTGGGGGTGGTCAGGCCGACGACGGCCGACGCGATCGTCTCGACGGCGTGACGCAAGGCACACACTCGAGGCCCGGCTGTGTTCGGTAAGACACAGGGTCCCGGCATCCCCGCTTCTTCGCGTGCCCGGCGGACCTCATAGCGAAGGGCCCCCTGTGTCGCACCCCGTGGTCAGACGACGAGAGGGGCGGCGACCTTGAGTTCGTCGTGCTCGACCAGCCGGCGAACGGCCTCGAGTACCGCCTCTTCGGGTTCGTATCGGGGGGCGTAGCCGAGAAGCGTTCGGGCCTTCTCGATGGTCAAGCACTGGCTCCGGTGCAGGTGGTTCCAGCTGTGCTGGGCTTGGTCGGGGGGTGTGGCCCGCCGGAACTGCTCCCAGGTGACGGGCTCAAGCGCGATGGTCTGACCGAACCAACCGGCCGCCGCCGCCGCATAGCCGCGGACGGTCAAGGCGGTGGGCGCGACGACGTTGAAATCCTCTCCCGCCGCGGCGGTGCGGTGTTCGATCGCCTGCTCGAAGGCGTGTGCGACGTCGTCGGCATGCACGTGATGCATCAGTTCGGCGCCACTTCCCGGAACTTGCAGAGGTGCGCCAGAGGAGAGCGTGAACCAGGTGACCGGATCGAAGTTGCCCACCGGGTTCACCGGATGCCAGCCCGGACCCACGAGGTGCCCGGGATGCAGAGAGGTCGTTTCCAGCCCTCCGGCGGCAGTCTCCGCTTTCAGCATCCGCGCGATCTTGTCCTTTTGGATGCCGTACTCACCGATCGGTGCCGAGCCGGTGGCCTCCGAGATCGGCAGTTTGTGACTGGGCCCGTAGCGCCACATCGAACCGCAATGCAGCAGATGACCGGTTCTTCCGCGCAGAGCCGCGACCAGCGCGCTCGCCGACTCCAGGGTGAAGCACACCATATCGATCACGACATCCGGCGCCAGCCCGGCCACTCGTTCGCCGAAGGTTCCCTGCTCGTCCTCGCGATGCCGGTCGGCGGTGACTCGACGTACCTGCTGCCACTCCGAAGCCTCGGCATAGGCAGCTCGTGTCCCGCGGCTGATGTTGACCACATCGTGGCCGGCGCGTATCAGCCGCGGGACGAGGAAGGTGCCGACGTGTCCGCTGCCGCCGATGATGACTATTCGCAAATGGTGTCCACTCCTTCTCTTGCGCACCTCGGCCACAGGTTCGAGCGTCCGCTTCGATGCAGCCGCTCCGTCACCGCTGCGAACGTCCGACGGCGGCGAGCCTTGCGGATCCTACCGGCTTCTGGACCTCGCCACCCTTCAACAACATCGCGCCTTGATGCTACCGCTACGCCGAACTATTGAGGGTAGGACAAACGTGTCATGTTGCGAGTCCTGCCGCACCGGTTGCCCGCGTTGACTCCATGAAAAGGGTATGCGGGACGCGAGCCGAACACAGGCCGATCTCGGCCTCGACCGTCCACGAGGGACATCCCGCCTCCCCTTAAGTGCCCGATTTGCACTTTGTGCAGCCTCGCGCCGGGTCTTGAATGACGACAGTCAGCACCAAGAGTTTCTTAAATACCTACCGCATTCCGGCTTCGACTGATCGCAGGTCCGTGAAGCCTCCCTCCTGCACTGATGCACGGAAAGATGCCTTTACGCACTTCGGCAGAGGCGAAGTCGGGTTTCGTCGGTTGCGCCAGTGCGCCTGGGGCGGGCGCGGGTACATGAAGGCCCCCCTTCCTTGCGCTAGACGCAAGGAAGGGGGGCCTTCATGTACCCACAAGAGAGAACCACAGCAGCGGGCATAGCGCACACAGGGGTCGTGATGTTCCTTGTGGACTGTCGAAGCCACGCCAGACCCTTCAGCGATCCGCGCCTGCCTCCGACTTCGCTACGCCGAGGTTTCCTTATCTCTCAATGAACTCGACGCGCAGCCTTCAGCACTGCCGGCCTCGACCTAGTTCACTCTCGTGCCGTCTCCGCTTCCTGAGTCCGCGGCACTCCACCGGGAGCGGTTTCCGGCCGCGTATCCGAAGGTGTGCCGAACCATGCGGTAAGGGCTTGCCGCAGCGCGAGCACGGCTGTGTCCGTCGATTCGTCGATGCCTGCGGTCCACGCAACGTGGGCATCCGGCAGGATCGGAAGGGCATCGGCCGGCCGGTCACTGGTCTTCGCGACCTGAATGACGACGCGAGTTTCCCATTGGCGAGCAGTGTCGCGTAGATCCGCTCGATCGGCCAGATCGAGCAAGATCGGTCGCGCCCCGCATCAGAGCCGCGATGTTCGTCGTAGTGTCATTTCCGGTATGAAGCACGAGATCGGGAACGAAAGTTCCGGTCAGGACGTGAGAGTCATAGGCGTGCAGCGGGGAACGGACGTCTGTACCGGCGAGCATACCTCCGATACGGCGTAGCGGTTGCTCATCAGGGAACAGCTCCAGGAAAATCGTCCGCAGCGCGTCGGCGGCGGAGTCCTGACCGCGTCGTAGAGCCACCTGGGCCCGCGTGTGGAGCATGGTCCTCATACCGGCCATCCGAAGTTCGTCGTGATAGGTGTCCAGCAGTCCCGTCGGCGCCCAGCCGTCGATGTCCGCCGCCCAGCTTCCAGGCAAGGTCGACCGCATCGAGCATGCCGGTGTTCAAGCCCACGCCCGTGGCGGGAAGGAGGTGTGCCGCGTCGCCGCCAGCAGAATTCGTCCGCTGCGGTATCGATCGGCCTGCCGGGCGTGCAACTGACAAAGCGAAAGCCGGATCACCTCCTTGACAGGTATCTCTACACCGAGGACGCGGCGGACACTGTCCTGGAACTCCGCCAGGCTCATCGGTGCGTTGTCGTCGGTGTCGACCGCCTCCTTCTCCGTGGTGGAGACGAGCAGCACCTCCGGAGTCAATGCCCCGTATCCGAATACGCCTCGTTCTGTGCGCGTGAAGCCGGCTTTCACCCTGCCCCCACCGGGCAAGTCGAGGACTTCGCCGGTTTCGGGTCTGGCCATCAAATCGGGCCACGTGACCTGTCCGAGCCGATGAACCTCGGGATACGCGGTTACCGGGAATTCAATGCCGGCCAGATCGCGAATCCTGCTGTGTCCGCCGTCGCACCCGACCAGGTATCGAGAGGTCACCAGGTAGCGTCCGTCACGTCCCTCTACTTCGGCAGTCACTGTGGAACCGTCGTCGACGATCCCGACCACCTCGTGTCCGCGGCGCACGACCGCACCCACTTCGCGTGCCCGTTCGTCCAGGAGACGTTCGAGGATCGGTTGGGCAAGGGTGAGGCCCCGGAGCGGCGGTTCGGACAGCGGCGAGAAGTCGACATGTACTTCGCAAAACGGGTAGCGAGGAGCGGGATGACTCGGCGCGTCACAGGCCGCCTCGAACCTTTCGAGCAAGCCCCGGTAACGAAGTAGTTCCAGGACCTGCCCGCCGAGCCCGTTGGCCTTCGGAATTTCGCGCAACTGTGGCTGCCGCTCGAGAACCATGGATCGAACGCCGGCGAGCCGCAGTTCACAGGCCAGCATCAGCCCGGCCGGGCCGGTGCCCACGATGACGACATCGACTTCGGACCGCACATCCTGGCCGGCCGTGGAGCGGACGGTGGGGGCAGGCTCATGATTCCATTCCGACTTCCTTGACGTCTGGGTTACCCCGATGGTTCTGCCGAACCGACCGGGGCTTGCCGCAAGCTCTCCTATGCGCTATAAATTGGAAATGAGGGAAAGCCAAAAGCAAAAGTGAAGATTTCCTGCGGACAACTTCATCAGGCAGCCTTGAAGATGCAGTTGAAGGAGCCCTGAGCACGTCTCATGTACAACATGCTATTTTTATCTCACTAGAATGCATACCCGAATTGCCTGCGCTTCAGCTCTCCCGCGATAAGATCATCGCCCCAGTGTTCGCATTCTTCGACCAGCCGCAGATCCGTCGCTTCTCTCTGCGCTGGTTTCGGTACGCGGGATGACTTGTCAGGCCCATCTCTACGTCCATCACTACCGCGACCTACCACACAGGCATTCCGCCCTGTTCGCGTAGCCGGCCGAAGCTGCGAGGTCGCGGTTCTCAGCTGTGAGAAGGGAACAATTCCTCGGCTGCCAGCCTGATGGCCTTGACCACGGGCCGTTGTGCGCTCTCGGCGTGCCAAGCCAGCGCCGAGGTGCATGGATCGATACCGGTGACATCGAGAAACGCGATGCCCGGACGCGGAAAGAAGTACTTTGCCGCCGCGGGCTGGAACGCGATTGCCCTGCCTTGCGCCACAGTGGCCAGCAGCGATTCGACGTCTCTCACAATCGGTCCGTACTTGACCGGGGAACCGTCTGGGCGTGGGTCCACCGCCCAGAAGTCCCTCCAAACCCGCGGGCACTCGGGCGGGTAATCGATCATCACGCGCCCGTCGAGTTCCGCAAGGGACACTTCCTTTCTCGACGCGAGCGTGTCGTCGGCCGGCACGCAGACCACCCGGGGTTCGGTCGCGAGATGATGGGTCTGAATCTGCTCCGGAACAGGGGGGCGACAGAAGACGACGTCCACGTCTCCGGTGTAGAGACTGCGAAACTGTTCTGTGGCGTTGAGCAACCGGACGTCGATGTGCAGGTTCGGATACCGGCGTACTACTTCGGCCATCACCAGGCGTGTGTGCTCCATAGCCGCCTCGGCGCCGACCGTTCCCACGATCAAGTTCGCGGTCACCGTTTCGGAGTATTCGATCGAAACCCGGTGGAGCTCGTCCGTCGCCGCGAGAACCGCCGCCACTTTGGGGAGGATGACCTCACCTGCCTGCGTCAGCTTGACGGACCGCTGGTTTCGATCAAGGAGCTGGATTCCAAGACGTTGTTCCAAGACGTTGAACTGCCGGCTCAACGCCGGCTGGCTCATGAAGAGCCGTGCAGCAGCGCGACCGAAATGCAGTTCCTCAGCCAAAACGAGAAAAGCTCTCAACTGATGTATTGTCGGCGCATTCCAACGGTTCATCTACATCCTCCTAGAATAACGAGTGTTTCGCAGTCGTCGAGCCGCTCCGAGTCCGACTTCGATCGCCGACTCGCGCAACGTGATCAGGAATTCACGGCAACGCTCTTCTCCTTCGGCAGTTGCCGGCGTGGCCGCGAGCGTGACTCGCTTCGCGCTTGTTTCTCCGATCTGAGCCACTGCTACCCCTTCGGGTAATGATGGAACCATCAGCCCAGGAACGACGGCCAGCCCCAGCCCCGCCATCACCAGGCCGATCTTCGAGACCCAGTCACGGACGATGAAGTCTATGTTGAGCTGTTCGGTCGACTGATTCCAGATACCCAGCAGCCCATCGGCCGGGTTGGCGGCTCCTGAAATCCAGCGTTCCCCGCGCAACTCCTCGCCGGTGACGCTACGCCTGCCGGCAAGCCGGTGGTTGACGGGCATGGCCAGATACAACTCGTCTTCAAGCAGAGGAGTGAGGTCGATTCCCGCCGGTTCACGTTGGGGTTCTGTGACTATCGCCATGTCGAGCCGTCCGGAAACCACTGACGCCAACAGCGCTGCCGAGAGCCCTTCTCGCAGTTTGATGCGGGTCGACGGTTCGCGGGTCGCATACTCCGCGATGGCGACCGGCACCAGAGCCGCCATCGCCGTCGAGTAGGCGCCGACACGTAACCGACGAGAGGACGGGGAGCCCAGTTCACGAAGCGACTGTTCAGTCGTGTTCAATTCATTGAGAACCGTTTCTGCGTGTTGCGCGACAATTCGTCCCGCTTCCGTGGGCTGAACGCCGCGAGCCTGCCGATCGAACAGCGCGACGCCGGCGGCTTTCTCCATCAAGGCTATCTGCCGGGAAACAGCGGATTGCGTATACCCCAGGTTCTCCGCCGCCGTGGAAAACGAGCCATAGCGTACCGCCGCCCGGACCACGCGTAAACCCAAAATCGTGAAGCCGCTCATGCCGAACAAGCATAGCAGTCATGCGCAGATGTCACTTGTCGCATTACTCGCGCCAGCGTAGCGTCAGGATCATGAGTACGGAAAACAACAGAAAACTCCTCGCGACGGTGTTCGATCAGTTGGCAGCGGGAAACGCTCGTGCCCTGACCGATGTCATGGCCGACGAGTGCCGATGGATTTTTCCGGGAGATTGGTCATGGGGCGGCGTCTGGGAGCCGAAGACGGAAGTGGTGCACAAGTTACTTCGCCCCCTGATGGCGCAGTTTTCCGACGACTATCGCAGCGAGGCGGACATGATCCTCGCAGCCGAGGATCGCGTGGTCGTACAAGCACGCGGCCATGCCACGACGAAACATGGGGATACTTACGAGCAAACATACTGTTTCATCTTTCGCCTGGCGGACGATCGAATCATCGAAGTCGTCGAATACTGCAACTCTGCCCTGGTGGAGAAGGTGCTGGAACTTCCCACCCGTTGATTCACTGTCGGGAATCGTTCACCAACATACCACCCGCACCGTGATTCCGCGGCTCAAGGTGAAGCTGAATACAGCGCGGGCAGCAGTTGACCCACCGGCTTCTCGCCTCACGGGTCGGAACGGTCAAGCGCCTGGCAGCGATCGCACTGCCAGGCTTTACACGTCGAACAACTGATTTCGAGTCTTCGGCGTCGATCAACCGTCCGGCTTGACTCCTTCGATGACCCGCACGTGATGCCGGCGCTTTCCGCAGCAGATCTTCACTCGATGATGTATGCGCCGCACCTTCCTCCTTCGGGAGTCGCCATAGTGTTCTTTCAGTACGCGTCATCGAACTGCAGACTCAGCGATGCTTGCGTATGGCCCGTGGCAGCACCAGTGCCACCAACAGGGTGCACACAGTTCCACTGACTCCCGCAACGAGAAACGTGACCCGAGCGCCGGCGAGGTCGAGCAACAGGCCGCCGCCGAGATAGGACAGTGCGGCCGCCACCCCGATCGCACCGTAAAGATTGCCGAACACCCTGCCCAGCAGCTTCGGCGGCACGATTCGTTGCAGGATGGTCGAGGAAGCCACGTCCATGCCGGCAAGACCGAGTCCTCTCGTGGCTTGCACGGTGAACGCGGCGACGACGGACCAGGCAAGACCCGTGAGGAAGTTCCCCGCACTGCTCACGAAGAACCCGGCGATCAGCAGCGCAGGCATCGAGGCCCTGGCACTGAACCGGCTCAATAGTGCGTAGCCGATAAGGAGGCCTATACCGACTGCTCCAAGCAGAAGGCCCACGGAGCTGTCGCCTGACTTCAGTTCTTCTTTGGCCAGCAGCACCAATGCCACATCATCGATCCCGTTGAAGGCCACCACCGCACAGAAGCCCAGGGACAGGATCCGAACAGCGGGCGTGCGCAGAATGTAGCCGAGACCGGCCCGTGCCTGGGCCGACAACGCCAGATTGTCCGGATCCGGCTCGGGTGACATCGGCTTGGTGGCCGTCAGAATCGCAGCGGACAGCAAGAACGACGCGGCATCGATCAGCAGAACGCCGCGGATACCCAGGAACGGCAGCATGGCGGCGGCCAGAAGAGGACCGAACGCTTCGGCGCAGTTCGAGCCGAAGCCGACAGCCGAGTTCGCGACCTCCAGATCCCGGCCGCCGACCATGGCCGGAACGGCCGACCGGGAGGCGGGCTGAAACACCTGCGAGGCGACGGCGCGAACACCGACCAAAGCGAGCAGGATGGGAAGCGGCGGCAGCGTGAGTGCGATGAGCAGCATCAGCACGCCCTGCACGATCTCGCAGGTGATCATTACTTTACGCAGATCGAACCGATCACTGATGGCTCCGGCGAGCGGGCCGAGCAGTGAGGGCACGAAGTCGCCGACCAGAAGCAGCAAGGCCACCGCCAGACCCTGGCCGGTGGAATTGGCCACATGAAGCATCAACGTGACAAGGCTGAGCGAATCCCCAGTATAGGAGATCACTCGTGCCGAGAAGAGCGCTCGCAAAGGCCGGCTGCCACGTAGCAGCTGTACCACGCTCGAGGGCTCTGTCTCAGCGTCGGGGCCAGACATGGAATGAACTCCGTACGATTTTCGGCGCGAGAGAAAGTCGGGCCAAGCCCGAACTGCTACTTACTGCTTTGACGCTCTTCGGACAGTCTACGCACCGCCCGCAGTTCTTCTTCGACAATGGTCATCTGCTGCGCGACGGCCTGTTCGGGCGTCCCCTCGGGGAACAGAAGGGTGAACTGGTACTCGGCACCCTCACCGCTGGGCAGGACACGCGTGAACACTCCCTGAGGAGGATCCTCGGCAACCAAGAGGTCGACGGTCCCGTGCTCCCGCGAAACGCGCACGAACATACGGGTTTCGGTTCCGCCACTCTCGACCAACCACGCGTCACCAGCAGGACGCACCGCGGATGCCGCTCCCGGGGCCCACAGAGGGAGGTTATGCGGATCGGACACCAGGTCGAGGACGATTTCCGGGGACGCCTTGATGGACACTGATCGCGTCTCGGCGTGAGACATTTCCATATGCACCTGTTTACTGTAAGCGTTCGCATACTACTTGTCCAGCGGTAACACCCGCCTGGAGACCATGTGCAGCAGATGGAGGCCTCGATGGGCCCGTGCCGAATCGATACAGCGTGGACCCGTTCTTCACGCGCCGGTGGTCGCTCGCTCAGCGGATCGATTCCGGCAGGCTTGAACCGACCGTTCACCTGGTTCACCGCGGTACGACCCCGCCTTGGACGCCGGACTCGAAGCCGGCCCGAGCCATGCGGGCAGCCGTCCAGGAACCGGAGACGAGCAGACCCTGACCGGCCCGATCACATGGAGGTGCCCGATCGACCGGCGGACGAGCCGGGACCGCGCCCCGGACGACGTCGTGAGCAACGGCTTCCCCTTGGCACAGCACGACCGTCGAGGCGAGCTGCGCGATCGGTCACGATAGCCGACGATACGCCACGAATCGCACGACGCGCGGGTCTCCAGCCTGAGTGCCGGTCGGCACCTACGGCGCGAGTGGCCGATCTACCCGTTGAAGTGGTCTCACTGCTTCGTGCCCACAAGCGGTCGGCTTGCCACGGTGCCGAATCCCCCGCCATTCCCGCGACGAACGAAACCACAGAAGCCGACGTACGCTGCGGATATAGACAAGAAGATATCGACCGACAGATTTTTGCATGATTCGTTCCCCAGGGTTCTGAGCACCGGTAACGCGATATTGCGAACTCCTCGCTTACCCGCGCGAGCAAGCAGACTTGATCTTAGCCATCCTGTCCCACTAAAGTGGCCAACCAGCAGTTGAGGGAATGCTGACTGCGTTGATTTCGGAACGGTCGCCAACCTCTCCCCCAGAAGACGACCGTTTCATGCGGCGGCCCCGGCAGCTCTCCCCAGGAGTTCCGGGGCCGCGTTATATCGGCTTGAGCTGGTCCTCCCGAGACGAGACCGTACACGACCTTGCCGGATCCGGCTCTTCGGACGATGAGGCAGTCAGAGCCCGGGCAAAGCGCGCGAGCCCGGAGCCCTGCTGCAGGTCGCCGAATTTCGAATGGCCATGTGACCGTAAACCGATTCCGGCATTCATGACTCGTACTCAGCTTGGTTTCGAAACAACTCGACCAGGATCGATACTGTGCACACGACCGCTCCTCTCACCGATCATTTCCAGCCCGGATATCCGGAGAACAGCCGCCCACCAGCTCGCCGTGTTCTCGGTTTCCTCCGCTTGGCGATCATGTCGTCACACTGCCACCTCGCCACACGCCACCATAGACGTGGACTGCGCAGGATGGCACCCAGCAACGGCACCACATCCAAATGGGTGTGTCGTTCGGCGACGAGGCCATCGTCAAGGAGCACTTCGTCACAGACACGCAACCGTACCCTGCGGCGGCCGACGGTGACGTCGAGACGAAACGCGATGAAAAGCATCCCATCTCGGTGCGCCCAGGACTCCACCGATCCACGTATATCGGAGCACAGCGAAAAGATCGGACGCGCGAACCTCTCCCGGAACGCGCTGCGCCCGGAGCCGGGAGCCCGGATCAGCGGTTGCGTGAACCGGTAGTCGGCATGGAGCCAGGGGTCGAAGTGGTCGGCCAGCTCATCGGCATCGGCAGGCGCTCTCCACCCCTGCGCGAAAGCATCGACGAAAGCCGCCGCGAGGCCGTCTGGAGAAGCACCCGCCGCAGCGGTCGGCACTTTATCGAGCAACACGAAGACCTTTCAGGTCGCCTGCGGCAAAGGGTCACGAAGAGGACGATCGATGGATCAGAAGCTTCTCGTGACCGAGTCCTCGGTCACGAGAGCACATCTCAGCGTGCCGCTCTCGGGTTCCCCCACCGGATCGCGGCGGTGCAACCACCGGATCGCGGCGGTGCAACGGCGCGTGAGCCTCACCGTAACATACGTACAGCATGTATGTAGATGCCGAGATCACCGCCCTTCGCTACTTCGTCCCGCCACCCGGAAGTCTCCCTTCGGCCTGACCGCAGCGTGGGTGAACCGAC
This sequence comes from Amycolatopsis sp. QT-25, assembly GCF_029369745.1. Classification (NCBI taxonomy): domain Bacteria; kingdom Bacillati; phylum Actinomycetota; class Actinomycetes; order Pseudonocardiales; family Pseudonocardiaceae; genus Amycolatopsis; species Amycolatopsis sp. QT-25. Next base: position 3,293,141 of record NZ_CP120210.1, on the reverse strand, counting down.
GATGGGCCGGTAATCCGCGGCCGAGCTGCCGTATCCGAGGATCTGATCCGCCGACTGCCGGCGATGCGCGTTCGCCACCGGCGATCCCTGGACGCGACGGCGCACGGCCAAGCACGTCGATGAGGTGAACTCAGGGACGGGACCATCTTGCCCGAAGACAACTTCAGCCGGGCCGATCAGTCCGACCGGTTCGGCAGGCGACGAAGAACTGCCGTCACCGGCACCAGCCACGGCCTGGACGCCACGGTGATGACCGAAGCTTGCCGCACTCCCTGGGCCGCGCCCTCGCCGACCCCCCGCGGCTCATCCGACCTGCGGTTTGAGTTCCTTTGAAGGTGTGTCGGCCAGGTTGGTACGTGACACTCTCCCAGTCGAAAGGGTGCGGACATGCATCCGTCTCCATCCCGCTCACACCGCCGTCGCTCTGTATTGACGGCATTCACTCTCGCGGTCGCGCTCGGTGGTCTCGCAGTCGCAGGGCCGGTGATGGCCGCGGACCCGGCGATCGCCGCGCCTGCGGCGAACTCCGTGGTCGATGGCCAGATCTCCCGCAGCGAAGTACTCGTCCGGTCGCAATCCTGGATCGATCAGCGGGTCCCCTACAGCCAGTCGGTTTCCTGGACCAACCAGTACGGGACCTACCGACAGGACTGCTCGGGCTATGTGTCGATGGCATGGCATCTGGGGTTCAGCCGCTCCACCGCGACCCTTCCCGCCGTCATGCACTCCATCGCGAAAGCCGACCTACGGCCCGGTGACGCGCTGTGGCGCCAAGGTCATATCGCCCTGTTCGTGCGCTGGAACGATGCCGCACGGACGAGCCCCGTAGTACGTGAGGAATACGACTACGGCCACAACGCCGTCGAGCGGGCGTGGTCGGCAAGCTACACGAACACGTTCAGCCCCGTGCGATACAACAAAATCGTGGAAGACGGCCCCACTCCGCCGAATTCCATGAAGGTGACGCGGTATGGGTTCAGCAACACCGCGGGGGTCATTCTCGCGAAGGACGAGCGGGACGGGTCCTGGCAGACGCTGAACGGTGGCGGAGCGTCGCACTGGGTGTTCGACGGTGATCGGATCGGCGCGATCATCGGCGGCGACTTCCTGCTGAAGGACGGGCTGTTCGGCGGATGGCGCGTGATGGCAGGCGGCGGCGACGTCAAGAAGATCGCCTTGAGTGGCGGACGTGTCGCGTTCAGCAACGGTGCCGGGATCATCCACGCCAAGGACCAGCTCGACGGACAATGGCACGTGCTCAACCCGGACGGCCGAGCAGGGCAATGGATCCTGGACCACGACCGGATCGGCGCCATCCTCGACGGCAACTTCCTCATGAAGGAGGGCCTGGACGACCCGTGGCTCGCCATGGCCGGCGGCGGCGACGTGAAGATGATCGGCTTGCACAACGGCCGGATCGCGTTCAGCAACGGTGCCGGGATCATCTACGCCAAGGACGACCGTGATGGCGGCTGGCACACCATGAACCCCGGCGGCCACGCCGCACAGTGGACCCTCGAAGGCAACCGGATCGGCGCACTCGTCAACGGAGACTTCCTCTTCAAGGACAACATCCACGCACCATGGCTGACCATGGCCGGCGGCGGCGACGTCCGGCAAATCCAACTGAACGGCAACCGGATCGCCTTCAGCAACAGCGCCGGAATCATCTACGCCAAAGACGACACAAACGGCGCATGGCACACACTCAACTCCGGAAACCGCGCCACCGAATGGCAACTGGAAGGCACGAACATCGGCGCACTCGTCAACGGCAACTTCCTGGTCAAAAACGGCCTCGACGCACCCTGGATCACCATGACCGGAAGCGGCGACGTCCAGCACATCCAAAACCACGACCGCATGATCCAGATCGGCTGACGAAGCTTTGTGCCGTAAGGAGAATTCTGTGTTGTCCATATCTAAAAAGGCATTCGCGCTCGCCGCGCTGATCATGGGCGGGGTTCTTACTGCCACACCGGTTGCGGGCGCCGTCCCCACGGCCAGCGCTTGCGCGGTTCCGGCAACCCGGGATCTGAACGTCAGCCGCGCCGTGTATCAGGTCGGTGTCGGGCTCGGAGTGTCACAGCGGGTGCTGCTGTCCGGATTCGAAGCCGGTTGGGTCGAATCCCATATGAACAATCTCGGCTGTGGTGACGCCGATTCTCTTGGCGTCTTCCAGCAGCGCCCCAGCCAAGGGTGGGGTACGCCTGCTGAGATCATGAACGTGAATCATGCCGCTGTGCGGTATTTCCAAGCTGCCATGAATGTCGAGCGGACACATCCAGCGTATCGAGCCGGTGACATCGCGGCGGATGTCCAACGACCACGTGCCGATCTCCGCGGCCGATACAACGACGCGCAGGTCAAGGCTACGTCGTTACTCAGTGAGGTGGCAGGCTCGGTACCACCGCAGTACAAGATGGTGACGCGGTATGGGTTCAGCAACACCGCGGGGGTCATTTTCGCGAAGGACGAGCGGGACGGGTCCTGGCAGACGCTGAACGGTGGCGGGGCGTCGCACTGGGTGTTCGACGGTGATCGGATCGGCGCGATCATCGGCGGCGACTTCCTGCTGAAGGACGGGCTGTTCGGCGGATGGCGCGTGATGGCAGGCGGCGGCGACGTCAAGACCATCGGTCTGCACAACGGCAGGATCGCGTTCAGCAACGGTGCCGGGATCATCCACGCCAAGGACCAGCTCGACGGACCGTGGCATGTGCTCAACCCGGACGGCCGAACAGGGCAGTGGCTGTTGGAGGGCAACCGGATCGGCGCCATCCTCGACGGCAACTTCCACATCAAGGAGAACTTGGATGAGCCGTGGCTGCTGATGGCGGGCGGTGGTGACGTCCGGCGAATTCAACTGAAGGGCAGCCGGATCGCGTTCAGCAACGGTGCCGGGATCATCTACGCCAAGGACGACCGTGATGGCGGCTGGCACACCATGAACCCCGGCGGCCACGCCGCACAGTGGACCCTCGAAGGCAACCGGATCGGCGCACTCGTCAACGGAGACTTCCTCTTCAAGGACAACATCCACGCACCATGGCTGACCATGGCCGGCGGCGGCGACGTCCGGCAAATCCAACTGAACGGCAACCGGATCGCCTTCAGCAACAGCGCCGGAATCATCTACGCCAAAGACGACACAAACGGCGCATGGCACACACTCAACTCCGGAAACCGCGCCACCGAATGGCAACTGGAAGGCACGAACATCGGCGCACTCGTCAACGGCAACTTCCTGGTCAAAAACGGCCTCGACGCACCCTGGATCACCATGACCGGAAGCGGCGACGTCCAGCACATCCAAAACCACGACCGCATGATCCAGATCGGCTAGCTTCTCCGTGAAGCGCGGCCTCCGGGCTTTCCGGGGGCCGCGCTTCACATTTCATGCGCGGTGTGCCGAATTTCAGGAGGCGCTATGTACCCGCATGAATCTGGAGTTCGCGGCTTTCTCTGCTGCCGTAACACACGAAGATCTCCAGGGCCTGTCCCGCCACCCGCTCCGCTTCAGCAGTATCGCCGAGAGCCCGCAGCGCCATCGCGAGGTCGCGCAGCGTCCTCGCCTCCCACAGCGGCACGGCCAGCGTGCGCCATGAATCCAGGGCACGGGTCAACAGAGTCTTTGCCTGAACGGCATCACCTTCAGCGAGTTCGAGTTCTCCTAAAGTTCTCAACAGCAAGGCTTCCCCGAAACCATCTCGCATCAGTTGTCTGTCGGCCAGACAGTCCTGTAACGAGTCGCGTACCGTGGTGCCGAGCCCTTGCCGAATTCTGACTTTCGCCAGGGACTGAACCGCATAGGCGACCATGGTGGGATCGTCCTCGACGCGGAGTGAGGCCAGTGCTTCCTCGGCTTGCGCGGCAGCCTCCCGGAGATTCCCGGCAGCGCGATGCGCGATACTCGAGGTTCTGAGGGCGAGCGCCACCGCACGCTGATCACCGAGTTCCCGATAGGCCCGTACCGCTCGTTCGCAGGCTTGCAATGCCGCAGGTAGTTCGCCCAGCTCCGTGAGGATTGCGCCGCGGGTGTGCTCCGCGCGGGCCAGACCGCGGCGGTCCGCGGCTTCCTCGAGTAGCGGGACCGCGGTGTCGAGGTGAGCCCGGGCCTCCGCCAGGAAGGCTTGGTCGCGCCGCACCAGGCTGAGCTCCAGCAGAACCTTGCCCTGACCCACTCGATCGTCCAACGCGCTGTAGATGGTGAGCGCGGCACGATAGAAGTCCGCGGATTCGCTGTAGCGGTCCTGTTCCGAACGGAGCCAGCCAAGGCCCGCCGACAAGTGAGCTTCGTGCTCTCGATCATCCGACCGACGCGAAGCCGACAGCACGACCGAATGCGTGTGCCACCACTCGTCGAACCAATTCTGCATGGCGAACGCGGGGGTCAGCGCGGTCGTCAGCCGTGCGGACAGCGCGACCTCGCCGAGACGCGAACACCACTCGATCACATCGATCAGAGCCGGCAGTTCCCTCCTCAGCCAAACTGTCGGCTGTTCCTCGATCGCGGCGGTATCGATGTCGGCCGGCACCACTCGACGGGCGGATCCACCACCGGGAAGTCGCGCGACGGCGTATTCGGCCAGCTGCAGGGAACGCTCGGCCACTTGCCTGGCCACCTCCAGCATGTCCCCCGCTGTCTCCTCCTCGGTCGCACGTTCCATCGCGAACGCGCGGACCAGGTCGTGAAGTCGGTAGCGATCGTCTTCCGCACCGTCGAGCAGCTGCACGTCTAGCAGGCGCTCGAGAACCTTCGCGGTCTCGGGCCCCGGCAAACCGAGCAAGGCCGCGACAAGCCATTCGGGTACGTCGGTACGAAGCCAGCCCATCCTGCGTAGTGCGCGACGACCGGTGTCGTCAAGCCCGGCGTAGCTGAGGACGAGGCTTCCGCGGACCTCGAGGTCTCCTGCGGTGAGTTCATGCAGAATCCGATGTTGGTTCCGCAGCCGTCGAGCGAGATCGTCCAAGGACCACCCGGAGCGTGCGGCCAATCGCGCTCCCGCGATGCGAACGGCCAACGGCAGTGCCCCGCAGAGCCGTACGATGTCCAAGGCCGGCGCCTGTTGTGCGGCCAGACGGCGCCGGCCGATCAGTCTGCCCAGCATCGCGAGAGCTTCCTGCTCGGCGAGCACGCCGACATGGACGTAGGCTGCTCCCTCCAACGTCGACATCCGGTTTCGACTGGTCACCAGCACAGCACAGCCACCTCCACCGGGTAACAAAGGCCGGACCTGCTGCTCGTCGGCGGCATCGTCGAGTACGACAAGTACCCGGCGGTCTGCTATCAGGGTTCGGTACAGCGCCGTTCGGCCCTCGATGTCGGTTGGCATGGCCAGGTCAGGGGTTCCGAGCGCACGCAAGAAACGAGCCAGGATGTCGGCGGGGTCGACCGGTGCCGCTTGGGCCCCGCGGAGGTTGGCATAGAGTTGGCCGCCGTCGAAGTGTGCCAGGAACCGGTGCGCGGCGTGGGTGGCGAGCGTTGTCTTCCCTGCGCCGGGTTTGCCCGACAACACCGTCAGGCGCATCACGTTTTGCTCGCTGCTCGCCATACAGAAGTCTTTGATCTGGCGCAGTTCGGTTTCCCGACCGGTGAAGTCGGCGATGTCCGGTGGCAATTGACGGGGAATGATTCTCCTGGACAGAGTCGGCCCGCTCGGCAAGCTGATCTCACCACGCAGGAGCTGCGCGTGCACTTGTCGCAGTTCGGGCCCGGGCTCGACGCCCAGTTCCTCGGCGAGCGCCTGCCTGCCTTGCTGGAAGCACCTGAGCGCATCATCCTGCCGGCCGGCGAGGAACAGCGCGGTCATCAGCTGAGCTCGCATTCTTTCGCGCAAAGGATGCTGTCGCACCAGGACGGCGAGCTTCTCGAGCACGTCCGGTCCGTCGTCGAGGAACAACCTGGCCGCTGACCAGTCTTCCACGGCCGCCAGCCGCATTTCCGAAAGCCGGTCCCGTTCGGCGCTCGTCCAGTCACCGTCCGCACCGTCCAATGCGGTACCATGCCACTGGTCGAGCCCCTCGCCGAGTGACTTCGCGGCGGCTGCGAACCGATGCTCACGTAGCGCTCGCCTCCCGTCCCGTACGGAAAGCAAGAAGCCGTCGAGGTCGATCGACGCGACGTCGGGCGCGAGCCGATAACCACCAGGCCCACGCGTGATCACATCTTGGCCGCCGCCTTGGACAATGACCTTTCGCAGAGTGGACACATAGGTGTGCACCGACGCTCTGGAGCGTTTCAGCGCGTCCGCACCCCATACCGCGTCGATAAGCTGTTCCACTGACACGACAGCGCCAGCCGACACCGCCAGCCGAGCCAGCAGTGTGCGTGGTTTCGGACCACCCAGTGCAAGCGGTCCCTCATCCGTCAAGACTGATACAGGACCCAGTATTCTGATTTCCATCGAACCCCCAGTGCACAACTTCACAGCAGACACTACTACCGCCAGTCCTGCATTTGCGACTCCGACTTCGACAACGGCGAAGTTCACGTCGCATCACCGTCGGCCTTTTGACCGCAGCGCTCGCGGTCGGCCCCGAGGACCGCGGCCGGCACTCTCGGCGCGATTACGAAATGTGCGCGAACGCAGGCCGGCCGATGGCGCCACTCGCGAGGAGCGCCATCGGCCGGCCTGTACTTTCAGAACAGTGTTTTTCTGTTGTCAGCTGACGTTATGGTGGTTCGAGCCGATCAGCTGACCGCTCGGAGCGCGTTCACCAAACCCTTCCCGTAGAAGCCCGCTCCACTCACGCCTCCTTCACAGACGGCGCGGAACTGGCCAGTGCCTCCTGGATCGTGGACGCCACCGGCGGGGCACGGCAGAACCTCCGCGCCGGCTTCGGCAGCGGCTTTGAGCGAATCCCCGGACAGCATCGGGTAGCGGCTCTTCAGAAGTGCCAGCACACCGGTGACATGGGGTGCTGCCATGGAAGTTCCCTGCAGGTAGCCGTACTGGCCACCCGGGACCGTGGACAGCACTCGCCCGTTCGCATCCGGCGTCGACGGGGTCTGGAACCTCCAGTCACCTCCCGGCGCCGTGAGATCTGCGACACCGGTACCGTAATTCGATGCGTAATAGCGGCTCTTCGCCGCGCCTACCGCGGATACACCGACGACTCCTGGAATCTCGGCCGGAAGGGTCACGCACGACGAGTCGGTGTTCCGAGTCAAGAGCGTTCCATTGTTCGGGCTCAACGTGTCGACGATGTCGTGCGCGAGGTCCCAGTTGTTGTTACCCAGCGAACTGACCGTCGTGACCTGCCTCGATGTGGCGTAGGCGATGGACCGGCGGACGGCCTCGGCGACCGCGGCCTGGTCCGGATCGGATTTGCACCACAGATACCAGGGGTCGACGGAAAATGAGCTGTTGACGATGTCAACGCCGTGTTCGGCGGCCCAAATGTATCCGCAGACGGCCGATTCGGGGTAGATGTAGTCGTCGGCGGCGCCGACCTTGATCGAGGCGATGCGCACGTCAGGCGCGACGCCTGCGACACCGATTCCGTTCCTGGCCGCCGCCACGATACCGGCGACGTGCGTGCCGTGTCCGTTCCGGTCCTGCCAGGAGGCTTCTGTCCTGTCCGGGACCCCGTCGGTCCCGCAATTGACCGAAGCGGCGTGATCGATGTTGGCACGGAGGTCAGGATGCGTCGAGTCGATACCGCTGTCCATGACTCCGACGAGTACGTTCCTGCTGCCCGGATTGATGTCGTTGGCTTGATCGGCACCGATCAGCTTCATGTTCCACTGATTGGCAGCCAACGGCTCACCGGATGCCGATGCCCGCGATCCGATGTCACCACGGTCTTCGGCAGTCGCTGCCCGAAGTACAGGCGACGCCTCTCGGCTCCTCGTCCCCAGTTCGGCCAGGTTCCTCGTGGCACCCACACCGGCGATACCGCCCTGCCGGCGCACCCGCGCGGCGAAATCGGCTTGCCTGGAGCGGGCGATCACCACACCGATCTGCGGCCATTTCTGAACGATGGAACCCTCATTGGCGATCACCGCCATCTCCGCCGGGTCGAGCGGCGCTGCTTTCGGAACGAGTACGGCGAAGTACGCGCCACCGGTGGTGTCGATTGACGCAGGTGTGGCCGCGTCCGCCATCGGGACTGACACCAGGCCTATTCCGGCTACCAGCGTTCCGACTGCGGCAAACCCTCTGGCTCGCCCGATCGATCGGAATGTGAACATTCGAGAAGAAACCTCCATATGAATTCCCCAGTTGTCGTGAGCACATCTGGAAGTGCGATCACGATACCCAGTCATCCCAGACTGGCATCGGTAAACCTTCGAAGCAAGAGTGCGTTCATGTACTTATCGCGGCACCCATAACCTTTTGCCTATGAATCTGAGTGTCGATCCGTCGCCGGAAAGCAGCCAGTACGGCGTGAGTCGAAACTGTGCGCGGTATCGGCCCCGAGTAAGAGCAGTCGACGCGGAGGCACTTCGGCGTCGACGGTCGGGTACACCTTCAGGACACCCGGCCCTCGCCGCGGTTCGGCACCACCGCACCAGGGGAAGGCGACTGGAGCATCGGTCGACCGCATGCTGTCGCCCCCGACGGTCACTATGACGAAGTTCTTACGCGGGAGCAGAAGCAAGGTCGAGACGAGAAGGAGAATCCGCTCCCGCGCGAACCTTCGGGACGACAAGCGTCACCATGCGGTCGGCAAGCGTTACAAGCATCGTGGACATGTATCACTCCTGGAGCTCGCGAGAGAACGGTGCAGCGATGTGACGGCATGACGTGAAGCTTCGTTGTGATCGATCCAGCACGGGAGACAGCCGACGGGCCAACCACCAGAAACCGCACAGCAACAAGATAAAGGAAATCCGACTGCCAGGACGGAACTTGACCAGTTCTCTCACAGCACGTCGATCCTCCGAACGGCGCGGTAGCGCCTGCCACACGGCCGAGTGAGATCCCCACGCTCTGCATGGAAGCGGGCCTGGATCAGGCCGAAGGCCTCAAGACAGGGCCTGACCAGGGCATATCTTGCCCCAGCCAGGCGTGAATCCGGTCTCTTCTGATCGCGCACTCAAGTGATCAAGCGGCTGGAACAATACATGAAACAACATTGGTCGGTGACGAGATTGCATCACCCCTACGGCATGCTGTTCACCCGCATGTTCAGGCACGGCCACCTCGGATCGACCGGATGCCCGTCGCGGTCATGGTCGTCCTCGCGGTACGCCGACGGATCCGCCGGCGCAGTGTGCCGGAGCCGGGAGTACCGAGCCGCCGCCGTGTCGGATCAGCCAGGTCGTCCATCGCCACCTCGCCACCAGCCTCGACGATCGCCGACGAGGTGACCGGCCACGCTGAGCAGAACTGTCAGACGCAACTCCGACGACAGCCGTCGGTCGAGGGCAACGCACCATCGTGGCCGGTGTGGACTGCCGTCTTCGGCCGCGAAGGGTTGGCGCTACTGTATTCGCGTGACCCCGGCTGATGCCCGTGAAGCCCTGCTGTTCCACTCGTGCACGCATCCAGATGTCGAGAATCCGCGCTGGCAACAGGGTTTCCTGGGGTCTCTGCGGCCGTTCACCGGATTGCGCGAGGAGAACTTCCACGAGGTCATGTCGGCGTTGCTGACTCTTGCCGAACCACTGCAGGCTGACCTGGTGTCGCGTGAGGTGGTTTCCACTGTGGTCGGAATCTGCCACTTCGGCCGAGTCTGGGGTGTAGCGCCCGAAGGGATGCTTCGCCGGAATGACTTGATCGCGGACGCGGAGGTGACTCGACTGGAAGAGTGGGTCCAGGCCATCTCTTACGCGCTGACCATGATCTTGGACGGTGATATCGCGGAGGCCGCTGCCGAGTACGAACGTTACCGTGGTCAGAGCTGAGCGGGACCGTCCGCGGGCTGGATCACGTCGAGGAAAAGGCGACACCCCGGAACAGTTCAGCGCACCTCACAACGGCCGGCGCGATCCCGCGGACGGCGTGCCGGCCGAGACAGATCCTCCAGAGTCTGCGGCAGCAGGTCCAGGAAGAAGCTGCGGACGGCCAACAGTACGGTGTGGACGTTGCGGCGGGATTTTCCGTTGGGGCAGCGTCCCGATGCGCTGCTTCCCTTCCTGCACGATGTGACCGGGAAGCCGCGGCATCGCGATGCCGGTGGAAGGTGACGTCGTCGGTGTTCCGGGATTCTGGACTTTCCGCGTGTGGCAGTGCCGCGATCGCGGCAGACGTCCCACACTGTGCCGACGTGGCGCCCTTCCCGCCAGGATCGCCATCGTCCGCGAGCACGACGACCCCTCCGTTTTCGTCCGGTTTGCCTGGTCGGATGATCGACGGCGCACGGTCGTGACCATCCGACCAGGCAACGGGAACCGTCCCCACGGCCCGCCCGGCCACGAGTCGACCGGGCAACCGGCCGGGAGACCGGGCCCGCACACTGCTTACCGGTAGAAGTGGAATCCGTAGTGACCCCACGTGGTGGGGAAGCAGGACTTGGTCACGGTCCGGTGGGCGGGTGGGCGCGGCGAGTGCGGCACCACCTGGTAACCCGCCACGGCGAGCGACGTGATTCCCGCGGCGCACGACGGTTCGTTCGGGAACGGACCGCTGAGCTCCCACGGCCCCAGTTCGGCGGCGTGCGCCGTACCCGCGACCGACGTCCCGAGCACCGCCGCGATCAGTACCGCTGCAGCTCTCCTGCTTTTCATCCGCCTACGGCCCTGACGGCCTCTACTGTCTGAAATGGTCCGGACTCCCTTCTGAGCGGTCCGGTACACGGTTTGGTGCGTGCTCGCACGAACTCGCCTGACCGGATGATCACTGAGTATAGAAGTCCGGGTGGCCGGTTTCTGCTGATTTCGACATTTTGCAGACCGTGATCGAGATCGAGCCGCCCGAGCAGTGGGGACACACCCCCTCTTGAGCGAAGGCCGGTCCGCCCTCCCCATGCCTCGAAGCAGCGGTCGACCACGAGTGTGGCGAGCGCGCCCGTCGGTTCGGACTGCTGGATCGCTTCGTGCGTAGTAGATGCGCCGGGCCCAACCCGGATCGAGATGGCTGAAGCTCAACTACGTCGAGCGGCGCTTCAGCCGTTTCAGCGTCCGGCGCCAGCGCGTCGATCGACGCTGTTCGTGCTCGTGTGCCATGATGGATGCCACGCCCGGCTGCGTCATGCGGAACGATTTCGGCTACCCGTCCCGGATTTTGTGCATGGCTTCCACCCTGTCCGCGCCCGGGCCGCCACGCACATCTGCCACTGGCACACGAAGACGCCCCCGCATTCCACTCGTAACCTGATGAAAGCACGAAGGGAGCAAGGTGGGAACCGACCGGATAGAAGCGTTGGATGTCTTACGCGGCGTCGCGATTCTCGGCACACTGGGCACGAACATTTGGATTTTCGCCGATCAGCGTGGCGCGGCCGGTTTTCTCGATCTGCCGACGCCGGATTCGGTGACCGGAGTGACCGAGCTGCTGTTACGCTTTCTCAGCAATGGCAAGTTTCTTGCCCTGCTTTCACTGATGTTCGGCATCGGCATGGAGCTGCAGTACCGCTCGGCAAAGAAACGTGGTGCCCGCTGGCCGGGTTGGTACCTGTGGCGTGCCGCCCTTCTGTTCCTTGAAGGAGTTGTTCATTACACGCTGATTTTCGAATTCGACGTGCTGATGTACTACGCCGTCGTGTCCGCGTTGGTCGCGTTCGTGATCGGCCGCTCCGAACGCGTGATCAGCATTTGGCTTTGGTTCCAAGGTTTGCTTTTCGTCACCGTGATCGGATTGCTCACCCTCGCGCAGCACTACCGCCACGTCCCGCTGACCATCGACGGCACCGGGCCGAGTACCACCAGCTGGCCGGCCGCGGTCGCGGATCGGATCGTCATGGCGGGTACCTATCGCGCGGAGGCCGTGCTCGTCATCCCCCTGGGCATGTTCCTGTTCTTGCTCGGTTCGCGCTTGATGCGCCGGGGGGTACTGGCGGACTCCCGGCAGGGTCAGCGGCTGCGTGACAGGTTGATGCAGGTCGGACTCGGCGTGGGTGTTCCGCTCAATCTGATCACGACGTTCTCGGGCGCGTCGTGGTTCTTCGCTGACCGATATGTGACCGCGGGATTCGTTTCGATCGGCCTGCTTGGCCTCGTAACGACACTGGTGCACCGGCTGCGGGGCGAGCCAGGCCCACTACGACGGGGGCTCATATCGGTCGGGCGTGTGGCCCTGTCCAGTTACATCCTGCAGAACCTGATCGCCGGAATACTCTGCTACGAATGGGGATTCGGATTGTCGAGCACTTTCGCCGGCACGCGACCGTGGGGGGTCATCGTTCTCTACCTGGGCGTGAGTGCGCTGATCATGGCCTTGAGCACGCTGTGGCTGAAGTGGTTCTCTCGAGGGCCGGTCGAACTCCTGTGGCAATGGGCCTACTTGAGGCCTCAACGAGCCACCACGAGCCGGAGGGAGTGAGACAGCAATCGATATTGAACGATGAGCGAGACGGTCGGCACCTGGCGGTACCGCCGATGGGGTCTTGGCGGCGAGGCCGACCAAGCGGCGCTCATGAATCCGGGAACCCCTATCCGGCGTGCACGGCCGTGAGGCCGGTCCTGCCGCACAGGAGGTCACCAACTCGGCGAATCGCTCCGGTCGCCGACAACCTGAGAAGGTTCACCACCGGGCAAGCGTGCCGACGTCCAGTCCGGAAGACGGCGGATCAGCCGTGCCGGCGCGGGTGCCGCACTCTCTTCGACAGCGGTGCGAAATGCTGACACCGTGACTGTCGGCGAGGTCCCTGCGGCGAGTGGGAAGTTCGCTCGAAAGCGTCCACGCGGCCGTCGGATGCTCTCCTGCCGCCGGTACTGCCGCTCGCCACCTCAGGGTGCGTTGCTGTCCATCGCGCGCACAAGCAAGGCACGGAGCTCGTGTAGTTCGGGTTCAGTGAGCGCACTGACCGGGCCCGCGTCCTCCCGGAGCCGCTGTGCGAGACCGTCTCGGACGCGCGCCCCCTCGTCGGTGGCCATGATGTTCTTGATCCGCCGGTCGGCACGGTCCGTATGCCTCCCGACCAGGCCGTGGTCCTCGAGCTTGTCGATGATGCCCGTGAGGTTCGACGCGTCGTAACCGAGTTTTCGAGCCAGTCCACGCATGGACAAGGTGGCCTTCGGCTCCAGGGCGAGCAGGACCTTCCCCTCGGCGGCCGTGAGGTTCAGCTCCGCCGCTCGCGCGGCGAAATTCCGGCTCAGTCGTGCACTCATCTCGACCAGCAGCTGGATGACCTCATAGGACAACGGAGTGGGCGGCTCGACGGGCATCGAAGGGGTCACTGGACGATGCTAACGAAGATGTATTATGGTGGTTTACCACCATAATACATCTCGAGAAATGAGTACTCATGATCGTCGTGACCGGCGGGACCGGAACGGTCGGCAGTCGGCTGGTGCGTCTCCTCGTGGAGCGCGGTGAGCAGGTTCGGGTGTTATGCCGGGACAGGCGCCGGGCGCAGACCCTCTTCGGGGACCGGGTCGAAACCTTCCCGGTCGACCTGGCCGATCCGGGCTCGCTCGCACCCGCGTTGTCCGGGGCAGACCGCCTCTTCCTGCTGACCACCGCCGCCGCGGTACCCGACGGTCAGCGTGCACAGGAACACAACGTCATCACAGCGGCACGTACGGTCGGGGTGCGCCACGTGGTCAAGCTATCCGCCCACGGTGCCCACGAGCGGTCGCCGATCGGGTTCGTGCGAGAGCATTGGGAGTCTGAGCGTGAACTGAAGGCTTCCGGACTCGCCTACACGATTTTGCGGCCGGGGGGTTACTTGCAGAACTTCCACCGCATCGGAACCGATGACGCGATCTATACCTGTGCCCAGGACGGCCGGACCGCGCTCGTGGACGCGAACGACATCGCCGCTGTCGCGGCCGTCGCGCTGACCGAGGACGGGCACGAGGGCAGGACCTACACCCTGACAGGGCCGCAGGCCCACACCTACGACGAGGCCGCCGCGATCCTGAGCGCAGCCGCCGGACGGACGATCACCCATGTCCGGGTGCCCCCTGCGGCACTCGTCGAGGCGATGGCCGGCGCCGGGCTCCCCCGGTGGCTCGCCCGAGACCTGACCACACAGTACGAGGTCATCGCCGCCGGCGACTACGACGAGGTCAGTGGCGACGTCGAGGTCGTCACCGGCCGCCCCGCCCGCTCTGTCGCCACCTTCGCGGCCGACGAATTCGCCGGTGGCGGTGCCACCTCCTCCGACGGACCGCGGCCGAGTGCCGCGACCACGTCCAGCATGCTCAACATCTTCACCGAGAACCCCCTCGCCGCGCTCGAGTTCTACCGTGACCGCCTCGGGTTCGCGGTGTCGTCCTGCTGGCCGAACCAGGACACTCCCGAGCACGTCGTGCTTCGACTCGGCACCTCGTTGCTCGCTGTCTCCCACCCGGCCGCGGTGAAGTCGACCGGGCTGAAACCCGCCAGTGGTTCCACCTTCGAACTGGTCGTCTCCTGCGAGGACGTCGACCGCGAGACCGCACGGCTCCGGGACGGCGGCACCCGGATACTCATCGAGCCCTATCGCCACCTCGGCGGACACCGACGCTCATATGTCGCCGACCCCGACGGAAACTGGATAGCGCTCGTCGACACGCAGCCCGGCCGAGAGGCGGATCCGCGATGACGAGGAGCCGACACCAGGGCGAGATAGCGCTGGTGACCGGGGCGAACAAGGGCATCGGACGGGAAATCACCCGGCGACTCGCAGCCGAAGGGATGACTGTGTACCTGGGCGCTCGCGACCCGGAACGCGGCAAGAGCGCCGAGCTCGAGCTCGGCGGCGCCGACACCGACGTACGCTTCCTCCAGTTGGACGTCACCGCAGCGGAACAGGTCGACGCCGCGATCGCCCGGATCGAGAACGAATGCGGGAAACTCGATGTCCTGGTCAACAACGCGGGCATCGTGACCGAGTGGGGAACGCCTGTCGAGCAGATCACCGCGGCACAAGTCCGGCAAGCGTACGAAGTCAACGTGTTCGGCCCGATAGCCCTGATCCACGCCTGCCTTCCGCTGCTGCAGCGCTCTTCCCGGGCCCGAGTGGTGAACCTGTCCAGCCCGCTGGGATCGATGGCCCTGCTGAGCGACCCTCACCACCCCATCTCCACCCGCGGCCTGCTCGCTTACAGCTCCTCCAAAGCCGCGCTGAATTCGATCACCGTGCTCTACGCCAACGCCCTGCGCGCGAAAGGAATCCACGTCAACGCCGCCAACCCCGGCCTCGTCGCCACCGACCTCAATGTCGAATCCCCCTTCAGTCGTGGACACCAGACCGTCGCAGAGGCAGCCGCCGTCCCCGTCGAACTCGCACTCCTCGATGACACCGGACCCACAGGAGAGTTTCGCGGTGGGCCCACTGGCTCGGTCGAACAGACCGTGCCGTGGTGAGCAGAACGTCTTGAGTTCCTGCTGCCTTCCGGCTTCGGCCGATCGCAGGTCGGTGAGCACTTCGGCAGAGTATGGGTCGGGGTTCGTCGGCCGTGCCGGTGCGCCTGGGGCGGCCTTGGGGTACGTGAAGGCCCCTTCCTTGCGCCTAGCGCAAGAAAGGGGCCTTCACGTACCCCCGCGAGAGAGAATCACGGCGGCGACAAGAGCGGGCACAGGGGTCGTGATGTCCCCTGTGGACTGTCGGAGCCACGCCAGGTGACGGTGCCCGCCCGCTCACGGGTCACGACTCAGGGTCACAGCTCGAACATTTGCGTGTCTGATCCATAGCGGCCGGTAGCGCGATGCTCCGCGGATAACCACGGGGATATGGATCACGACCGGAATTGCATGACCTGTATCTTGTCCACTGAGAAGTCTTGACTGCAAAGTAGTGCCATCTCCCACTGGTGGACAACGCACCACCTCAATGGTGTCCACACTCACGGAATCGATGAGAGTTCATGAACGAAGTGACCGGCCGATTCACCCTGGACAGCTGGAATGAAGACGTGTACGACGAGCGAGGCGGCGTTCGCCTTCTCCGCGTTCGCAATACCAAGACCTTCGAAGGAGGCATCCAGGGTACCAGCGAAGCGAACCTGCTCCAGGTGTTGGCCCACAATGACTCGGCATCGTATGTCGGCATGGAGCGGGTACACGCCCGGATCGATGGCCGAGAAGGCGATTTCGTATTGCGTCATTCTGCCCAGGGAAACGCTGAGGGCGGATCCGCCAGCATCGAAGTCGTCACGGATTCGGCCAGCGACGGCCTGACAGGACTCCGGGCCACGATGGAGATCACTCGTGCACCGAATGGTGAGCACAGCTACGTCTTCAAATACGAACTGCCCTCATAGGGTCGGGAAACTTCTCCCGAGTTGAACCCTCGACAGCATTCGGGTGTCAGGACGCGATTCGATCGCGACACCGTGATCGCCTCTGCGCCGAGTGAGGCACGACGGTCGGACAGTACCGAAGGTCAAGGGCAAGCTCCTGGCGACCTGACCGGGGCAGGGGATGTCGATCCTTTCATCGGCGGCCCCGGCCTCGGTCGGATCGGCGGAGGTCGTCGATCCACATCGGACAGGGTCAGCAGCCACGACGTTCGGCTGCGAATCCCCTACCGCCGGTCAGCGGTGTAGAACGACAGGCTGCCCGTCCCCGACGAGGACGCGGTGACCGCATGGAGCGGACCGCGCGGGTCGATCGCCACCCGCGCAGCATGTCCGTCACCGCACCACGGGTTCGTGCCGTACCGGGAAGTTGACCGAGTTGGCGATGAAGCAGATCTCGTGCGCCTGCTCGTGCAGGGCCAACGCCTTGTCGCGCATGCCAGGTTCGGCGACGGTCACCTCGGGATGCAGCACGACCTCGGTGAACCGGCCACCTGTGCCGGGCTCCTCCCGCATGACGCCGCTCGCGGAGTCGACATACTCGGTCACGATCACCCCGGCGCGGGCGCATAGCGCGAAGTAGCTGAGCATGTGGCATTGCGACAGGGCGGCGACCAGCAGTTCTTCGGGGTTCCAGCGGTCCGCCGTACCGCGGAACGCCGGATCCGCCGTGCCCTTGAGCGGTTCCTTGCCCTCGGCGACGACGTCGTGGTCGCGCGCGTAGTCGCGGTAGCCGGAGGTGCCGGAGCCGCTGTTCCCGGTCCAGCGCACCGTGACCCGGTAGTCGTGTTCCCTGCTCATGTGGGCCTTCCTTTCGTCGTTTCGTCTACTGTGGACATGGTGGCCATGACGTGTTCGCGGGCACGGGCGGCGGTTTCGTCCGGTTCGCCCTCGGCAATGGCCGAGATGAGACGGCGATGCTCGTCGTCCACGCGGGCCGGCCGGGCGGACGCGGTCAACGAAGCGCGCGTCGAAACGATGATCTGGTCCCAGATCCGGTCCAGGACGTCCAGCGCCATCGGGAGGTCGGCGAGCTCGGCGACGCACCGGTGAAATGCCCGGTTGCGGGCCACGCCGTTGAGCAGATCACCCAGGCGGGTGGCCTCGTCGGCCAGGTCGGCATACTCGGTGAGGCGGCGCAGTGATGCCGGGGACAGCTCGCCCGCCTGCTGGCGGCGCGCGGCCTGTTCCGCGGTCAGCGCCTCGAGCGAGGCGCGCACCAGGTAGGCGTCACGCAATGCCTTGGCGTCGAGTTCGACGACGGTCACCCCCCGGCGGGCGGCGCGAACCAGGCCGTCGCTTTGCAGCCGCCGCAACGCTTCCCGCACCGGTGTGCGGCTGACACCGAGCCGAGAGCACAGCTCCTGCTCGCTGATCGGCTGCCCGGCCGCATACGTCCCGAGCACGATCAGGCCGTGGATGTCGTCGTAAACCTTGTCCAATCGACCTCCTTGTATGCAATGTATACAAAGGATACGTCACCCTTGTCCGCTCTGGCAACCGCGCCCTCTCCTGGCTGATCGGCCACCGGGGTGAGCACGACACGGCCGGTGATCAAGACGTGGCTCACCAGGGAATGACGTCCTCGAGGGAATCCGGGCCGCGGAAGACACCAGACGGGCCGTCCGCGGGAAGCGTCGCGAGCAGGACCGGAACGGCCGCACCCTCGGCGACGGTGCGGTGCCCGCGCGGAAAAGGAGCCCCGGCGTTCTGGTCGGTCGGCACCATGCCGGGGCTGACGGCGTTGACCTTGATGCCGTCGGCGCGAAGGGTTTCGGCGTAGAGCAAGGTCAAGGCGTTGAGCGCGGCTTTGGACGAGCTGTATGCGAGCAGTCCTTCGGTGGGCAGGGGAATCCCCGGATCGCTCAGCATGGTGAGGGAGGCGAGCCCGCTGGACAGGTTGACGACGCGCGGGTTGGGCGAGCGGCGGAGCAGGGGCACACAGGCTGACATCATCGTGACGACACCGAAAACGTTGACCTCGTACACTTCGCGCAGGTGCGCCGCGGTGAAGTCGGAGGTGCGGAGCCCCCAGTCGCTGGTGATGCCGGCGTTGTTGACCAGGACGTCGAGCCTGCCGGTCTCGGCCTCGATCGTCTCCAGCGCCGCCGCCACGGACGCTTCGTCGGTGACGTCGAGCCGCAGGGGCCGGATGTCCGATCCGGCCGCGCCACCCCGTTCCGGATTCCGCGCGCCGAGGTAGACGGTGAGTCCTCGCACGGCCAACCGCCGAACGATCTCCTTGCCGATGCCTTTGTTGCCGCCGGTGACGAGAGCGACTTCGTGAAGGTGCATGCCACCACCCCAGCCGACATCCCGCTCGAACAGAAATACCGATTCGGTGTATTGCCCTACCCTGGCGGTATGCCGGAGCCGGAGATCCGCGAACTGCGCTATTTCCGCGCCGTCGCCGAGGATCTGAACATCACCCGCGCGGCCCGGCGTCTCGGTATCGCGCAACCGCCGCTGTCACGGGCCATTCGCGGGCTCGAACGCCGGATCGGCGCGGAACTCTTCGATCGCACCGGGCACCGGCTGGCGCTGACACCTGCCGGGGAGACCCTTTTCGCCGAGTCGGCCAGGGTGCTCGCTTCCCTGGACGCCGCCGTGCGCCGGACGCGGCGGGTCGGGCACGCGCTCGTGGTGACCGCCAAACCCGGTGTGGCCATTCGGTTGCTGCACCGTGTCCGTGAACGCTTCCGGGCGGACCCGGCCGCGCCGGAGATCCGCATGGTGGTGAGCGATTTCGGTGCGCAGGCCGAGTTGGTTCGCGACGGACGCGCGGACCTGGCGATCGCTGCCTGTGTGAACGGCGAAGGCCTCGAAACCGAACTCCTGACGACCGAACCGCGCGTCGCCGCGCTCGCCGCCGATCACGAGCTCGCTGGACGCGAAGTGCTCACCGCCGCCGATCTGCTCACCGAGCCCGCTCCGCGCTGGGAGGACTCGCGCGTCGCCGGCCGCGGCCACTGGCTGGGCCACCCCGATCGCCGGGCCGACGGCCCGCTCGTGCGTGACACCGCCCAGCTACTGGACGTGGTCTCCTTCGGACAGGCCGTGGCTCTGGTGCCCGCCTCGCTGGCCGCCGTGAACATCCGCCCCGACGTCGTCTACCGGCCGGTCGGCGACGTGACGCCGTACCGGACCCTGGCACTCTGGCGACCGGGGAGCCGGTCGCCGTCGATCGCCAGATTCCTCATGATCGCTGCCGAACACGGGCCGGGATAGGATCTTTGCAGCGGCGGCCGGGGGCCACTTCGGAGGCTGCGGTGTCATCAGCGGCTACGCAACGACAGCAAAAAATCACCTGCGGCATCGATCCAGCCGACCCATCTGAACCAGGTCCGGAGGGAGCGGGTTTCTCGACGCTGGCGATGCGGCCGGGATCGGTCCTCCCCCTGACTGTTTCAGCTGCACCTCGACCAGCCGATGGGCTCTGGTCGTGAAGCGCCGTACGCGCGGTCGCTGTTCTCAGAACACCGGGCGCCACCGTGTTCACCGGATCGTCAGTCGTGCATTCGGTATCACGATCGTTCCGCCACGCACCTGGGCGTTGATCGTGGTCACCTCGGTCAGGACCACGGACGGCGGTACCAAGGGCGGTGGGCGATCGGGAGTGAAGTCGACCGGAATTCCCACCAGGCCCAGCAGGCTCACGACCCCGGTCACCCTCAGTGTGAACAGCTCGATCGTGCTGGATGCCGTGGAGAAGCCGCGCCGTGCGGCCGTGACGACCTCGTGGCCGTTACCCAGTTCGCCGACCTGGACCGGATCGATCGCCTCGATCCGCTTGACGGTGAACTTCATCGTCATGGTCGGCGAGCCGTCGACCAGAATCCGTTCGATGCCGTGGTAGACGACGCCGTAGAGGCGGAGAGTGCTCGCCGAGAGGGTCCAGCTCCGCGCGGGCGTGACCTCGTCGCGCGCCGCTACCGGCAGCACCTCGAGCGCGACCGCGACGAGGCCGATCACCATCAGGCAGCGGAGCACCGATCGGCGTTTGCCGCGGGGTGCCGGTGGCTGGTCGGTCCAGGCCAGTGCCAACGCCGCGCCGATCACTCCGGTCAGGGTGCCGACCAGGAAGCCGCCCAGATTGGTCACGCCAAGGGCCACGAGCGACAAGAGCATCGCCGTCAAGGCCGCGGCGAACCGGAACTGCGGTCGAAACCACAGCGACAGGCCGCAGATCGCGAGCAGCGTGCCGATCAGCAGCGCCGACACCCCTCCGATCGTCGTGATCGAAACGAGCACGTCTCCCCAACGGAAAGTGGCGTATGGCGGGAGCATCATCGCGACGCTGGACAGCACCAGGAACAGGCCCGCGGTGAACGGCCTGCTGCGGCGCCAGTGTCCGAAGTCGCGCCAGGCCTGACGTGCCCGCTCCGGTGCCGTACCCATCAGCGCCTCCCCCGCGTCACCGACGTCAGTAGCATTCGCCGGAATCGGTGTGCAGGGTCAGCTTGGAGTTCTTCAGGCGCAGGGTGTAGGCGGCGGCACTCCAAGCCGCCATCCGCGGCATGGCGATGGCGGCACGGTCGGCCTGCTGGGCGAACCCACCCGGTCGGCCGACCACGCCCGCCGGCCCTTTCGACACCTGCCCGGCGTCCACACCGATCTGCGGGTTCTCCAGGGTGAGGTCACCGCTGAGTGCGGCCACGCCGAGCACGATGTTCGTCGCGGCCATGCCCTCTTCGCCGGTGGAGGCGATCCGCAGGGTCACGTCCCCCACCAGCGGGAGTGAGCGCAGTGAGACCGACTGGCAGAAGTTGTCGAGGACGACGGTACGGAAAGCGCTGGTGGCCACCGGATGAGCCGCGCCGCCCCCGCTGTCCACCCCTCCGAACTGGACGAATCCCGTTCCCTGCAATCTATCCGCCGAGATCTTGAAACTCGTTCCCGAGACGGCGAACGATGCCGCCAGGGCACCCTGCGACAGACCGGTCACCAGGACCGCCATCCCCGTCAACCCCGCGACCAACACACCGGCGAACAGCTTCCGGCGCGTTCTCCCGCGTACCCGCGACTGCGGCATGTCGTCCTCTTCCGTCGGTGGACATGACCATGAGGTTCACCCCGTGACCTCCGTGTGGACAAGGGTGTTGCCCGATGTTCACAGCCCGACCGGCTCCACGCGGACCACCACCGGCGGCGGACCATGCGCGCTCCACCGGCGTCTCCTCCACTCGCGGGTACCGAGCGTCCGGAACGGAGGGACCGCACCACCGGAGTCCGAATCCCCTGTGCGTGCGACCCATTGCCGGCACCGGGGATTCGGGATCAGACTTCAGGTGGTGACGCGGTACGTCATCGACAGCGCCGCCGAACCGCATGTGCCGAAACGCCGCTTCGCCGAAGAAGAGACCGACTCGTCGTGATGGCGTGATCGTTCTCGAGCCAGGTCCTTTGTGGACGGGCTGATCGGCCGGGATCGTAATCCCCCGCACCGACGGACCATGGCCGACATTCCCCTGCCGCTCCAGACTTGTCGGTGAAGGCGCACCAGTTGACGACCACCGGGGAGCGACGAATGGGCCTGCACGACCTGGCCGACACGAACGGGGACGGCACTGGCGAACCGCAGCCGGCCGAGCGGCCCGACAGCGACCGCGCTGTGCTCGACCGACTCCGCGACTGGCCCGCCGGCGACTGGCAGCGGTGCTCGTCCTGTCAGTGCGTGCTCCACCGCACCACCTGGGCGCGGTCGCACGGCGTCTGCCCGGCTTGCGAAAAGACCCGTCGGCTGAGCGCCGCCGAGCGCATCGCCCAGCTCGCCGACGCGGACAGCTTCACCGAGCACTTGGCGGGGCTGCGGTCCACCGACCCGCTGGAGTTCACCGACTCGGTGCCGTACAAGGCACGGCTACGCAAGGCCCGCACCGCCACGGACGCCTCGGAGGCCGTGGTCATCGGCACCGCGCGCGTCGGTGGCAGGCCGGTGGTGCTCCTGGTGATGGATTTCGGCTTCCTGGGCGGCAGCATGGGGGTCGTCGTCGGGGAGAAGGTGGTGGCGGCGGCCGACCTCGCCGTGGAGCGGGGCGAACCCTTGGTGGCGGTGTCCTGCTCGGGTGGCGCGCGGATGCAGGAGGGCATGTACTCCCTGCTCCAGGTCACCCGCGCGTGCGACGCCATCCGGCGACTGAACGACGCGAACGTGCCTTACGTCAGCGTCCTCACCGACCCGGTCTACGGCGGTGTCGCCGCGTCCTTCGCCTCCTTGGGTGACGTCATCCTCGCCGAGGCGGCCACCAGATCCGGGTTCGCCGGTCCGCGCGTGATCGCCCAGGCGCTGGGCGAGCGGCTGCCCGCCGACTTCCAGACCGCCGAGTTCCTGCACACTCACGGGCACGTGGACCTGGTCGTGCCGCGCCCGGCGTTGCCGGGGGTGCTCAACCGGGTGCTCACCTGCCTGACCGGGCGGCCGGTGCCGGGCTCGATGCCCCTGCCGGAGGTCACCGGTCTCCCCGAAGCGCCTGCCGTCGCGACGCCGGACCGGCAAGGCGGCAGCGCGTGGGACGCCGTGCGGCTGGCGAGGCATCCGGCGAGGCCCAACGTGTTCGACCACGTAGCCGGGATCTTCGACGACTTCGTGGAACTGCACGGCGACCGGCACACCGGGGACGACCCCGCGGTGGCCGGAGGGCTGGCACGGTGGGGTGAGGTCGGGTTCGTGGTCCTCGGACACGCGAAGGAGCACGACCCGGTCAGAGCAGGCGAGCGGAACTTCGGCATGCCTCATCCCTCCGGCTTCCGCAAGGCCACCCGGCTGCTCCGGCTGGCCGGGCGCTTGGGCCTGCCCGTGGTCACCTTCGTGGACACACCCGGTGCCTACGCGGGCCGCCGTGCCGAGGAAGGCAACCAGAGCGGCGCCATCGCCGAGACTCTGCTGACCGCTTCCGGCGTCCCGGTTCCGCTGGTGTCGGTCGTCATCGGCGAGGGCGGTAGCGGCGGCGCGCTCGCCCTGGCCGCCGGGGACGCACTGCTGGCCATGAACAACTCCTACTTCTCCGTCATCAGTCCCGAGGGCTGCGCCGCCATCCTCCACGGTGACGCGAGCCGTGCCCCCGAAGCCGCGGAAGCGCTGCGGTTGCGCGCGACGGACCTGCACGCGGCAGGTCTGGTCGACCGGCTGGTCCCTGAACCCGCAGGCGGCGCGCAGACCGACCCACCGGCCGCGGTGCGGCTGGTCAAGGCGGCACTGCGCGCTTGCCTGGCGGAGTTCGGCACCCTGCGGCCCGAGGCCCTGTTGACCCGGCGAGACCACCGACTGCGTACCCGGGGAGCCTCCGCGGACGCGGTCCGAGCAGAACAGTGAGGCGGTAGTTACGTGTCGACGCACGTGTCCCCGGTGCCCTCCGAAAAGCGCAACCATGCCCCCGCACCACCGACGGGTTCTCCGGGTGTCCCGGTCGACGTGGTGCGGCAGCTCATGGCGGCGGCAAACCAGAACTCGGTGCGCCACCTGCTCGTGCGCACCCCGGACGTCGAGATCGAAATCGAGGTCGAGCCGCAACCGGCGTCCACCTCGCCGCGACAGTCGCCACCAGGCGATGAACCGGCGCGCGAAGCGGGGCTGGTGGAGGTCTTGGCGCCCGCGGTGGGCGTGGTCCGGCTCGGCCGGGGCGACAACGGCTCGGCCGAGCCGGCGGTGGGCGCCGTCGTCGGTCCCGACGACCAGGTCGCGCAGATCGAGGCCATGAAGATGACCACACCCGTGCGGGCGGGCCACGCGGGGATCATCCGTGAGGTGTGCGTCCGCGACTGCGACGTGGTGGAATTCCGGCAACCGCTGCTGCGGCTGGAACCCGCCGGGGAAGTGTCCGATGACGCGCTTTGAGACGGTCTTCGTCCCCAATCGGGGTGAGGTCGCGCTGCGCATCGTCCGCGCCTGCCGTGACCTCGGCCTGCGGTCGGTCGTCGGACACTCTGCCGAGGACGCCGACAGCCTGCCCGTACGGCTGGCTGACGACAGCTTCTGCCTCGGTCCCGCGCAGGCCACCCACAGCTATCTCAACATCCCCGCCGTGCTGTACGGCTGTGCCAAGACCGGCGCCGACTCCGTGCACCCCGGTTACGGCTTCCTGTCCGAAGACCCGTTGCTGGCACGCGCGTGCGCGGACGCCGGTGTGGTCTTCGTCGGCCCGTCCGCCGAACATCTGGCGCTGTTGGGCGACAAGATCGCCACGCGCCAGGCGTTCGCCGGCACCGGCATACCGGTGCTGCCGGGCTCGACCGGTCCGCTGTGCGGCATCGACGACGCCCTGGACCAGGCCGGGCGCATCGGCTACCCGGTCGTACTCAAGGCGGCGGCGGGCGGCGGTGGCACCGGCGTGCACCCGGTGCCGGGGCCGGACGAGCTGATCGCGGCGTTCCCGCGGATGACGCGCAACGCGGATCGGCTGTTCACCGACGGGCGGCTCTTCCTGGAGCGGTACGTGCCGTCAGCTCGCCACATCGAGGTGCAGTTGCTCGCCGATCAGCACGGCAACATCGTCCACCTCGGTGACCGCTGCTGTTCGGTGCAGCGCCGTTACCAGAAACTTCTGGAGGAGGCGCCCGCCCCCGGCCTGCCAAGCCGGTTGCGCAGGGAGCTGCATCGCGCGGCCGTGCGCGGCGCCGAGGCGATCGGTCTCACGAGTGTCGCCACGTTCGAATTCCTGGTCACCGGACCGGAGGAGTTCTTCTTCATCGAGGCCAACCCCAGGTTGCAGGTGGAGCACCCGGTCACCGAAGCGATCACGGGCATCGACCTGGTCGAGTGGATGTTGCGCGTCGCCGCGGGAGAGCGGCTGGCCTTCGACCAGGACGGCGTGGTGAGCCGAGGGCACGCGTTCGAGGCGCGGATCAATGCCGAGGACCCGGATAAGGGATGGCTGCCGTCGACGGGCCGGATCACCGACCTGGTCCTGCCGGGCGGTGTGGGGGTGCGGGTGGACACCCATGCCCATCCCGGCTACCGGGTCCCGCCGTTCTACGACTCCCTGCTGGCGAAGGTGATCGTGCGAGGGGACGACCGGCCGGAGAGCCTGCGCCGGTTGGGCCGGGCGCTGGCCGAGTTCGACTGCGCGGGCGTGTCGACCAACACCGGGGTCCATCAGCGGGTGCTGGCGCACCCGGCCTTCCAGGCCGGCGACTACGGCTTGGACCTGGTCGAAGCGATCACGGCGGCCGTGGTCCGCTGATCCGTGCCGACAGTGTTCGGGCCAGGGGATCCCGATCGATCCCCTGGCCCGAACACCGGCGCTCAGGAGCAGGTCGCGCCGCCGTCGACGGGCAGAGCGGCGCCGGTGATCCCGGCGCCCGCCTCGGCCGCGAGCAGGACGGCGACCGCGGCGACCTCGTCGACGGTCGTCGCGCGACCGGTCGCGGCCTTGCCGGTGAACGAGCCGACGAGCTGGTCGTAGGTCGTACCGAGAGTCCGGGCGGCGAGCGGGCCCTGCTCGCGGATCATGTCGGTCAGCACGATGCCGGGGCAGATGCAGTTGGCCGTGACACCCAGCGGGCCGACTTCACGTGCCACCGCCCGCATCAGCCCGATCACCGCGTGCTTGGCCGTGGCGTAGGCCCCGAGCCCCGGATCGGCCTGCTTGCCCTCGATGGACGACAGGGTGATGATCCGGCCGGACCCCTGGGGCACCAGGTGTGCCAGCGCACGTCGGGTGGCGTAGAAGACCGCGTGCAGATTGACCGCGAGGGTGTCGTGCCAAAGGGCGTCGTCCGTCTCGCCGACCACCGCGAAGCCCGGCATCCCACCCGCGTTGTTGACCAGCACGTCCAACCGGCCGTAGCGCTCGACCCCGGCGTCGACCATGCGCTCGGCGTCCTTTCTGCGCGTGACGTCGCCTTGGACGAACGTCGCCCGATCGCCCACTTCGAGCTCTTTGAGCGCTTGCGCCCCCTTGGCCTCGTCACGCCCGCTGAAAACCACCGACGCCCCCTCTTCGAGGTAGCGCTCCACGATCCGCCTGCCGATTCCCCGGGTGCCGCCGGTGACCACGGCGACCTTGCCGTCCAGTTCCACTTCGTCTCCTCCTCGCTCGGGTGCTGCGTTCAGACCGACACCGCGGCACCGGTGATCCCGACCCGCCCTTTGGGAGTGGTCTGGACTCCCTCCATCACGGTGAGCGGTTTCCCGTCCGGAGCGACGGCGGAGAACACGCCGGTCGCGGTGTCCCAGTGCAGGCGGATGCCCGCCGGGTGGCGCCCGGCCAGGTCGACGTCGGTGTCGTTGGTGAACCACTCGACGCGGCGGACGTAGCGGGGCACCTGCAGCTCCTGCACGCCCTCGGCCACCGGGCACAACGGACGGGTGCGGGCCAGGCCGTCCAGCAGCAGAGTCGGCAACGCCAGCACCGCGCACACCTCCGGCAGCGAGCCGGGGTCCGGCCGCCACAGCGCCGATGCCCCCGAGCGCCCGGCTCGCCACTCGCTGGTGGTGCGGAAGCCACCGGACAACAAGACCGGGGACCGCGGGTCGTAGTAGGGCGACCCGACCGGCTGGTCGATGTCCTCCCCCGGCACGGGGGTCGTCACCCGCCTCGGCGGGCCGATCAGCACCGTCGCGCGGAAGTGCTCGCGGTCTCGCCGGAGCACCCGCCCGCCGGGTGTGGTGACGTCCGAAGTGACGCGCACCAGCACCGAGGGCCGGGCCGTCGACCGGCCGTGATTGACCACCGCGGTGATCCGGTACTCCGCGGTCCGGGCCGTGGCCCGGACCCACTGGGAGAAGGACAGGTCGCGCAGCGCGTGGATGGGCTCACCGGGCAGGAGGGCCCGGGCCGCCTCGACCGCGATGCCCATCAGCATCGTGCCGGGCAGGGTCGGTTTGCCGTCGACGAGGTGTCCGCCGAGGTAGCCGGCCCGGTGCTCGTCGAGCACCAGCCGCCAGGTGGCCGACCGCTCGTCGTGGCTGTCCGCCACGCCGAGGAATCCGCTCGTCGGCGCGGCGGACGGCGGGATGGCGAGGTAACCGGGGAATTGCCGTTCGAACGATTCGCGCTCAGCGGCCCCGATGAACGAGACCACGGAGTCGCGGGGACCGGGCTGGGCCAGCTCGGTGACGAAGTGCGCGACGCCCTCGGCCTTGCTCATCGAGGTGAGCCGCTGGACGCGTGTCAGCAGAGACTGGGTGACCGCGTTGCCACCGAGGCCGACCTCGTCCCACACCGTCCAAGCGATGGTGTATTCGTCGCGTTGCCCCACCACCCGCTCGTGGCGTGCGGCGGCGGCGAGGAAGTCGTTGCCCGAGGAGTACTCGACCTCGCCGGGCAGGCCCACCAACCCGGTGACCGAGCCGAAGTTGCACCACAACCGCGGCGGCGAAGCGGTGAACGCGTCCTTGAGGTTCCGGTATCCGTCGAGCTTGACGTCCCTGACGCGGCGGAATTCCCGTAGGGTCTTGCGGGCCAGGTCGCCGGCGTGGTGGACACCGGCCCCGTTGATCAGCAGGTCGACCCTGCCGTCCTGCGCCAGCACCGTGCCGACGGCCGCACGCACCGCGGCGGGATCGGTCACGTCGCAAGTCAGGTAGTGCACCGAGTCCTGTCCGTGACGCCGCCGCAGGCGTTGCAGCGTCAGCAGACTCTCCCTGGCGCGCAGTAGCCGCTCGAACCCGCGGTTGAGTTCGGCGACCGAGGCACCGTCGCCGGAGTTCCTGCCCTCGGCGATGAACCGGGCGCGGTGGCGTGGCAGATCCTGCTGCGCGGCGGCCAGCAGGTCCGCCGGGACGTCCGGCAGCGCCGACGACCCGAGCAGCCACACTTTCACCGGCACGTGGTCGAGCAGGCCTTCCACCGTGGCGGCGGTGATACCGCGCGCGCCCCCGGTGGCCACCACGACGTCACCGGGTCGCAGCGGGAGCGGTCCCGTCCTCGGCGGTACCGGCCGCAGTCGCTGCCGGTACCGGGTACCCGACCGCCGGAAAGTCAGTGGCAGTCCGCCACCGTGGCGCAGCTCTGCTTCCAGCCCCCGCCAGGCCATCTCGACCGGTTCGTCGCAGATCAGCACACGGCACGCGCATCCCGGCAGTTCCCAGCTCAGGCTCTTGACGAAGCCGGTGAACATCCCGGTGACCGCCCCTGGCACCCCCTGCCGCATCGGGTCGGCCAGGAGTACACCGAGCGATCCCTCCTCCAGGTCGTCGGCGCAGCGCTGTGCCGCGAGGAACAGGGCCTCGTGCAGGGCGAGAGGGAGAACCGCCGGACCGGGCTCGTCCTGACAAGACGCGTAGACACGCAGGTGCCGGTATCGCCGGTCGGAGGTTCCGAGCACCGGCTCCACCGCAGCCTCGGGATCGTCACCGGGGCGCACCACGACGACGGTCGCGGACGCCGCGCGGGCCGGGGCCGTGACGGCCGGTGCGCTCGCCTCGTCGGTCAGTACCAGACAGCCCGCCGGTATGGCGCCACCGGCGTCGGGCAGCGGTGGCAGCGGTTCCAGCCGGGGGACGTGTCTCGTGGTGACGGTATCTCGCGGTGGCACGGGCACGACGTGACTCGCGCGTCGCGACGCGTCATCGATCTCGATGGCCGGGTGGACGGTGACCGCCGGGCCGGGGAAGGCGCCGGTGACCGTCACCGGCCGCTCCGGATGGCCCGCCAGTGCGGCGAGCAGGTCGATGGCTCCGTCCGCGGCGAGGTAGGTGCGGGCGCGGGCCGTGCCATCGGGCGCTGAGCACCGGTCGGGCCGGGGGTCGGTGGTCAGCGCGCACAGCACCGGCCAGCCTTTCGCCTCGGCGTCGGACCTCTTCGCCAGCGCCAGCAGGAAGGCGCCCTCGGCCAAGCGGTCCGCCGGCTCGTCCAGCAGCGCCGCCAACTCGGGGGTGCTGTTGCCGTTCACCGCCAGTACCAGTGCCAGGTCGATCTCGCCGGCGGTCAGGTAGTGGGAGGCGGTCCGCACGGCGGTGAGGGCCGACGAGGCGCCCGTGTCGAGCGTGAGCGCGGGGCCGTGCAGGTCCAGGCGGTTGGCCAACCGCGCCGGGATGATGTTGGGCCCGATCCCGGGGAGGGTGTCCTCGTTGGTGACCTCGCGTTCCCGGCGAACCTCGTCCAGGCAGTCGCGCAGGGCCGACTCCAGAGCGGCCGCGGATACCCCGTCCTCGGGACGCGCGCGGAGATCTCCCAGATCGTCGGCGTAGCAGCGCACCGCGGTGGCGATCGCGGCGGTGAGCGGACCGGTGTGGGCGGCCAGCACGCCGGTGCGCTCCTCCACCCCTTCCCAGAGCGTCCCGTGTTCCTCGGCGAACCGCGCGGCGACGGCGAGGGCCATGAGCTGGGTGTGGTCGACCGTCCGTACCGTGCGCGGGGCCATCCGCAGCTCACGGGCAGACGGCGCGGGGTAAGGCTTCGGGAACGCGGCGAGCGGCGCCGGTGGCTCGCCGGCGGCCAACCTCGCGCGCACCTGTTCCGGCGAGGGGTCGCCGGGCAGGTGAGCGCTCCACCCGACCAGCACCACGTCGTCGAGGTCCGGGCACGGGACCGAGCGGGGCAACGGGTGACCGGCCGGCGGCACGTCCTGCACGAGCAGGTGGGCGTCGGTGCCGCCGAACCCGAACGCGGACACCCCCACGGTTCGCGCCCGGTCGTCCC
Organism: Amycolatopsis sp. QT-25; assembly: GCF_029369745.1. Lineage (NCBI taxonomy): Bacteria > Bacillati > Actinomycetota > Actinomycetes > Pseudonocardiales > Pseudonocardiaceae > Amycolatopsis > Amycolatopsis sp. QT-25. Next base: position 3,263,222 of record NZ_CP120210.1, on the reverse strand, counting down.
GCCGGGGCAGCGGCACGTCCGCGGCGGGGACGCGCACCCGCTTCTCCCGCAGATCCTCCGAGAGGTCGGTCAGCGGACGCTGCGCCGGGATCAGCCCGTGACGCAGCCCGAGGACGGCGTGGATCAGCGACACCACGCCGGCGGGCCACCCCGTGTGCCCGACGAGGGACTTGTTCGACGTGCACGGGTAACCGGCCGGTGGCGCGAGAGCCTCCAGGGTGTCCAGCTCGACCCGATCCCCCACCGACGTGCCGGTGCCGTGGGCGACGATCCAGTCGACGTCCTCGGCGGCCAGGTCGTTGACCTGCCTGGCGCGCCGGACCGCTCGTTCCTGTCCGCTGCGGTTGGGGGCGTAGACGGCCTTGCCCCGGCCGTCCGACGCCGCGCCGAGCCCGCCGAGCAAGGCCAGCACCTCGTCGCCGTCCTCGCGTGCCCGGCGCAAGGTCTTCAGCACGACGGCACCGGCGCCGTCGGAGAACAGGGTGCCGTCCGCGGCCCGGTCGAACGCGTGCACGCCACCGCTGCCGCTCAGCCCACGCAGTGCGCTGAACATGATCGAGAACCGCGGGGTGTTGGTGAACACGCCCGCGCACACGGCGACGTCGCACCCTTCGGCCATCAGGATCTTCGTGCCGAGGTCCACGGCGTAGAGGCTGGACGAACAGGCGGTGTCCACCGTGGTGTACGGCGAACCCGGCGGCAGCAGTTCGGCGATCGCGGCATCGACGACGCGGTCGGGCAGGTGGTCGGGCCCGTGGCCGGTGGCGAACGGGTAGTGCCGGCGCAGCAGCGCGCGCAGGCGTTCGGGCAACGCGTCACGGTCGGCTCGCGGGTCCGGCCAGTGGGCGGGCAGACGCCGCGCGGAGAGCTCGACCAACAGCGACTCCTCCAGGTGCTGGTTGCCCTCCACCGTGGTACCGACGAAGCACTCGACGCGGTCTTCGGGCCTCCGGGTGACGTTCTCGTACGCCTGGGCGATGCTGTGCCGCAGCCACTGCGCCGAAACGTCCTGGGCGCAGGATCGCGCCTTGGCCTCTTTGTGCAGGCGCGGCTCGTGCAGGTAACCGCCGCGGAAGGTGTACGCGCGGTCTTCCGCGCCCGGCTCGTCCGACAGGAAGGCATCCCGGCGGAAGCGCTCCCCCGGCTCGTCGAACACCGGCTCACCGCCACGCAGCAGTTCCCAGAATTCCTCGGGGCCGTTCGCGCCGGGCAGGACCAGGCCCATGCCGACCACCGCCACCACGTTCGAGTCGTCGCCGGGGTTCGCGGCGCGCGGCGCCGGACGAGCGGGGAGCCGCGTCCGCGGCGCATCGGCGCGCGCTGCCACCGGAGAAGGCGGGCGCGCAGCCGTTCCGGGCTCCGGCCCGGAACTCGCGGGCCCTTCGGGGGTACGCGCTCGTGGCGATTCCGCCGGCGGTGCCGGTTCCGGGTCGGGGGCCGAGGTGACCGGCGGGGCGGACGCCACACCCGCCGCCGGGGAGTTCGGCCGCAACATGGCGTGCCCCAGGGACAATCCGCCGTCGGCCAGCACACTCTGCCCGGTGACCCAGGACATGCGCGGGGAAGCCAGCGCGGTGACCAGCCGGGCCAGTTCCTCTTCCGTCCCCAGCCGGCCCAGGGGGGCACTCGCGACGGAGGTCTCGCGCATGGCGGCGTTGCCAGGGAACAGTTCGGCGGTCGGATTGTCCAGCAGACCGGCCGACGCGACGTTCACCCGCACGCCGGATGCCGCGAACTCGACGGCGAGATAACGGCTCAGCGCTTCCAGTGCCGCCTTTCCGACCCCGATCGCGGCGTAGTTGTCCACCACCATCCCCGCCCCGATGGACGACACGTTGACCACCGACCCGCCGGTCTCGGCCAGCAGCGGCAGGGCGGCCCGCGCGCACCGTCGCGCACCGTGCACGTTGACGTCGAAGACCTTCAGCCACTCCGCGTCGGTGAGGGTGTCGGCGGCCGCCAGCACGCCGCGCGCCGCGTTGTTCACCAGCACGTCCAAGCGGCCGGAGCGCTCGCGCACGGTCTCGAACATCGCCGTGACATCGGCTGCCTTGGCGACACTGGCCCGGATCAGCTCGCTCGACCCGCCCGCTTCGGCGATCTCCGCCGCGACGCGCCGAGCGGCCTGCTCGGAGTGGAAGTAGTTGACGACGACGTGAGCGCCGAGCGAGGCGAACTCTCGCACGATCGCCCGTCCCACCCCCTTGCCGCCGCCGGTGACGAGCACCACCTTGCCCGCGAACTCGTTCGGCATCGTCTTCGCCTTTCCCGGTGACCGGCTCACGTGCGCGCCCCCACTGGCCGCCGTCCTTCACGCAGCTTCAGAAGGAGGTCGACGATGGCGTCGAGGGTCGTGTAATTGGTCAGGCGCACCTTCGATTCCGCGACGGGCAGGTCGAAGTGCTCCGAGGCCCGCGCGAACGCCTCGGTCTGTTTGATCGAGTCGATGCCGAGGTCCCCTTCCAGGTCGGCATCCGATTCGAGGGCGTCCGGGGGGTACCCCAGCAAATCGGCGTACAGCTCCCGTACCACCTCGAGCACGGCCTCGCGGTCGCCGTCGCCGTTCACCACGGGGGGAGTCCGGGGTTCCGGGCGTTGGCGGGACGCGGGAATCCGCGGCGGAGTGGGTGCGACGTCATCCCGCGCGGTGGTTCGCCGCGACACCCGCACCGGTGCGACGGGGGCGTCCGCCGGACGGGGCGCCTGCCTGCCAGTCTCCTGCTGCGACGCCAGTTCCTCCACATCGGACCGCAGCGACCGGGTGTCCGTGCGCTTGCGGAACGGCGCCACGGTCGTCACGCCAGGGACGATGCCTGCCACGAGGTCGGCCAGGACGCCCTTCGGGCCGGCTTCCACGAACCGCCGTGCACCGTCCGCGTGGACCGCGCGCACCGCGTCGAGGAACCGCACACGCAGGACCAGGTGACCGCTGATCACCCGCTCCACGTCCGCGATGTCCTCGACGTACCGGCCCAGCAGGGACGAGTAGACGCGCAGCCGCGGTGCCCGCTTGGGCACGTCGGCCACCCGTGCGCCGAAGTCCTCCGCCGCGTCCGCCATGAGACGGTTGTGGAACGGATAAGGGATGCGCAGGCGTGTCGCGTTGATGCCGAGAACTTCGGCGACCTCCTCCAGCCGCTGGAGGTCGGTGTCCGGTCCGGATACGGCGACCTGGTCGGGGCTGTTGTCCGCGGCGACCGCCAGGTTCCACTCGTCCAACGCGTCCAGCAAGTGCCGTGCGCGGCGCGCGCCGCAGTTCAAGGCCACGAGGCCACCGGGTGGCGCGCTGGACCGCCGCAGCGACTCGTCCCGCCTGCCCACCAGGTGCGCGCCGTCCTCCAGGGAGAGGGCCCCGGCGGCGGTCAGCGCCACCAGTTCGCCGAAACTGTGTCCCAGCAGGATGTCCGGACGCACACCGCAGTCCTCGACCAACAGCCGGAAGGCGGTCACGGAAGCGGCGAAGATCGCCAGATGCAAGGCGGGTGGGTCGTGGTCCACGAGATCATGCAACGTCGGCGAGTCCGCGTCGAGGAGCATCGGTGAGACCGGCTCGCGTCCCAGCTCGGCTGCTACGTCGTCGATGGTGGCCAGGGTCGCGTCGACCAGCGGGTGACGGTCGACCAGGTCGCGGAACACCCCGGGCAGGTAGCTGCCTTGGCCGGGAAAGAGAAAGGCGTTGCGTGCTGTCATCGATGTCCTCTGGGGGATTCGGGGCGGCTTCCGGGTGAGGTTCCGGGCACCTGGGCAGTCGGCGGGAACGCGCCCTGTTCCGACGCCGAAGGCATTCCGGGTCCTGCCGGCGATCAGTGCGTCGGTGGGACGAGCAGGTGTGGAGGGGCCGCCCCACCCGAGGCGAGCGTCCTGGCGCGACGGCATTCCTCCGGGTCGACGAGGCGCTCGCACAGAGCGGTGAACGCGGCCTCCGTCCTGGTGGCGGCGCCGAGTTTGAGCAGAACGGTGTGCACGTAGTTCTTGGCGGTCTTGTCGGAGATGTCGAGCAGCTCCGCGATCTTCCGGTTGGACAATCCCGCCGTCACCAGCGTGAGCACCCGATTCTCCTGGTTGCTCAGCCGCAGGTCGCCGGATCTGTCACCGCGGGACGGCTCCGCCGGCACTCGCGGTCCGCCGGTATCGGTGCCGGAACCGTCCCGATCGGACAGCAACCGGGTGGCCAGCGCCAACGAGTCGACGGCTTGCCGGACGCAGAGAAGGGCGTGCTCGACCAGTTCGGTGGTGTCGTCGTCCTGGTTCCGTCCTTGGCCTCTCGTCGGCATGGTGAGCACGTGTGCACCGGTTGTCGTCACTGAGGTCTCCTCGAAGTGGTCGGCGGAAGGGTGTTCAGCGACCGCGTTGTGCCGTGGGTTCGCCGCGCGCCGGCTCCTGGCGGGAGGCGAGCCCGATGACCTCCTCGAAGCTTTCGCGCAGGCAGCGAACGAAGACCTCGGGTTCGGTGATCGCACCCGTGTCCAGGTTGACGCCCATCTGCGCCTGGTCCACATAGGAGACCAGCGCGACGCTCACCGCACCGCGGAGCAGCGGTGCGTACGGCTGGATCGCGACCACCTTGACCCCCGCCAGGTACACCGGCTGCGGGATACCCGCGAAGTTGCTGGCCAGCAGGTCGTTGTCGCGGAACATCTCCTTGGTGATCCGGCCCACCACCGACGGCGGCAGCGGGGTGATCGGGCGGGAAAGGAGGCCGAGCGCGTGCAGGGTGGGCCCCTCCCGCACGGCGGTGACGGCGTCGTGGATCAGCCCCACCCGCTCGGCGGGCGTGCGACCACCGACCGGGAGCACCAGGCGGGTACTGGCCAGATGGTTTCCGCCCGCGACCGCGCCGGGACGGCGCACGCTGATCGGCAACAGGGCGGGCAGGATGTCCAGTGCCAGGCCGAAGCGCCGGTGGTAGCGGTCGAACGCACCCGCCAACCCGGCGAGGTAGGCGTCGTTGAAGGTTCCGCCGCAGGCTTTGCCGGCGGCCCTCAGCGCGGCGAACGGCACGTCCACCATTTCGAAGTGGGCGTACCGGCTGCGTCCCGCCAGCAAGGGTGCCGGTGGTGCCGACGGGAGCACGGTGGCGTGGGCGAACGACTTCGCCATCCCGAGCAACGCCGCCACATCCGGCGGACGCCTGCTCCGTGGGGCGGCGCCGTTGCGCCGGGCACTGCTCAAGACGGTCACCGCGGGCGCGGCACGGTGCCGGACCTTCCACGGAGCCCGCGGCGGACGCAGACGACCCAGCATCCTCGCGAATCGTCCGGCGACGAGCAGGGTGCGGTTGTCCGCTCGCCGGTTCGGCGGCATCGGCGGCAGGAGTTTCTCCTCGGCCGGTTCGGCCTCGGCATCGACGAGCAGGTACACCAGTTGGGAGGCACCCGTCCCGTCCGTGAGGCTGTGGTGGATCTTGAGCAGATACGCCGCGCCGTGCCCGTCGACCCCCTCGACCAGAACGGCTTCCCACAGTGGTCGAGCGGGACTGAAGGGCGACATGCTCAGCGTTTGGGCGAAGTCGAGCAATTGTCTGCGCGAACCGGGTGAAGGCAGCCGGACCCGGCGCAGGTGGTGGGTCACGTCGAACGCCGGATCGTCGGCCCAGAAAGGCCTTCCCCAGTGCAGGGGCGGTTCCACGAGCCGCTTGCGCAGCAGCGGCGCGGCCCGGACGACCCACTGGTGCCGGTCCACGAGACGCTCCCAATCGGGAGCACGGTCCAGCAGCAGAAGACCGAGCAGATTGGCCTCCACCCCCGCGCTGCTGTCGACCCGCCAGAACATGGTCTCCACCGCGTTCATCTCCCGCACCGCACCCCAGGACACCGAGTTCGAGAGGTGCCGGAACGGACTCGAGTTCATGTCGTACCCGCTTTCGCCGTCGATAATGGACATTGACGAAAATCCACATCGGATTCGACTCGACGTCACCGCCGCCCATTTCGGTCGATTCCTCTGACAGCTCACGCTACTCGGAAGAATTGGCCGCACAACGGTCATTCTCACGCATATTGTTGAACGTGTTGAAAAGGGAGACCGTTCACCCGTGACATTGGTACTAGTTCGAGAAGACCATTGGCCCGCTCTCCCCTTGCCCGGAGACTGGGCGTGGCTGCTTAGAGCCTTTCGACCGGTGCCGATAGAGGCCCGGACGGTCCCACGTCGCCCGGCGTGCACGGACGAGTCCGTCGAAAAACCGGACCTCACCGAATCGGCCCGGACACCATCACGCGAGGAGAGCGACCATGACGACGAGCAGGACCAGCCGGAAGCGCACCGGATTGTTCGACTACGTGGGCAACATCGTCGACGACACCAAGGAGTTCGTGGACGACGTGCTCGACCGCGGCCGTGAGGTCGACGACGACAACCGCCGGACCGCCCGCCGGGTGCTGCGCCCGGACGAGGAGAAGGACAGCCCCGAAGACCTCGCGGATCTGCGCGAACAGCTGGAAGAACTGTCCAAGACCGTACGGAAGCTGAGCTCCGCCGACTCCAGCCACAGCCAGCCGTCGAAGAGCAGGTGACGGGCCGGCGCCGGACGGCACGCACACCAGGGCCGTCATGACTCGGGATCGGGCCGCCGGCGCCCGGACACGGAAGCGGCGGGCGCTGCTACGCGAACCGGACGGCACGCTCTTCGACATCGAGACGAACCGTGTGGTCGACCTCGTCGAGTTGCTGGACGAGGTCAAAGCGGGCCGCCGCTTCCGCGCACACCGCCGCAACGGCGCCGACTGCACCGTGGAGGTACTGGTCCAAATGTTCGATGACGCCTTGACGGGGCAGCACGCCGGCTTGCCCGCTCCGGGACTGCTCGCGCTGCTGGCCCCACGACCACCGGCGAGGCCCGCCCCGGTCGCGCGACCCGGTGACACCGTGGTGCCACTGCACCCCGTGGAGGGGCCGACCGGGACGGCCGGCTGTGGCTGAGCACAGGGTGCGCCTGCTCGCGGCCACGCTCGCCCGCCTGGCCGTGCGCGAGGTGACGAGCTCGAGCGGGGGTGAACCCGAACATCGCCGTCGCGAACGGGCACAGGCGATCCGGGCCGCGTTCGAGCGGCTGGGGCCGTTGTACATCAAGGTCGGGCAGATGCTGTCCACCCGGCCGGACTTCGTCTCCGCGGCCACCATCGACGAACTCGGCAAGCTGCACGACCGAGTGCCTGCCGCACCGTTCTCGGAGTTCGAGCCGGTCCTGGAGGCGGAACTGGGCTCCGGGTGGCGGCGCACCTTCCGGCACATCGACACCGAACACCCGCTCGGGTCGGCGTCGCTGGCCCAGGTGTACCGGGTGCGGCTGGCCGACGGCAGGACCGGGGCGCTGAAGGTCCAGCGCCCCGGTATCCGCTCGATCGTGCACACGGACATGGCGGTGCTGCGCAGCGCCGGCAAGCTGCTGGCCACCACCCGGCCGAAGTTCAACGCCGTGGTCGACGTCGACGCCATGGTGGACCTGATCTTCGAATCGGTGGACAACGAACTGGACTTCACCACCGAGGCCGGGCACATGGACCTGGGTCGCGCGCAGGCGGAGGAATTCGACCTCCTCACCGTGCCCGAGGTCCTGCTGGTGACGCCTCGGGTGCTGGTGCAGGACCTCGCCGGAGGGCGGTCCATCCGCGAGATCGCCCGCGGGGAACTGGCCGAGGACGAGCGCATGGCCATCGCTCACGACCTGCTGGCGTTCATGTACCGCAGCTACTTCGTCGGCCGTCTCTTCCACGCCGATCCCCACCCCGGCAACATCTTCGTCGAGCCAGGACGGGGCGCGTCCCTGATCGACTGGGGCATGGTCGGCAGACTGGACCGCCCGATGAGCCTCAAACTCGCCCTCACGCTGATCAACATCGTGCAGAACGACGGGGACGGTGCGGCGAGGGCCTGGGTGGAGATGGGCAAGCCGACGCAGTGGGCGGACATCGGCGGGTTCACCGGCGACGTCGCCGCCCTGGTACCCAAGGCCGCGACGGCGTCGCTGGAGGAGCTCGACTTCGGCATGACCCTGACCAGGGTTCTGCGCCACTCGACCAACCGGGGCATCAAGATCGGCCCGGTGATCCCCATGCTGGGCAAGTCCTTCGCCAACATGGAGGGGTCGATTCGCTGCCTGGCGCCCGAGCTGTCGGCCGCCGAAGTACTGCAAGCGGAGCTGGCCGACATCGTGCTCGACCTGGCCTGCGAGACCTTTTCGGAGTCCCACCTGGCCCGCGGCGTCGTGGAGCTGCTGTTGGCGGCGAACGGCAGCTACAACCACGCGCGCGGGATCCTGCGGGACGTGTCCAATCGTGACCTGCAGATCCCGGTGAACTCGAAGAGCGCCTCGAACCAGGAACTGACGGCGAGCAAGATCTTCTACGGCACGCTGACGGGGGTGGGCGGGGCCTGGCTGTGGCAACGGCTGAAGCGCTGACCGCCCGTTTGTCAGGTGCGGCGCATCAGCCTGATCACCGCCTGGGTGCGGTCACTCACCCGGAGCTTGTAGAAGATGGAGTGCAAGTGGTTCTTCACCGTGCGTTCCGAGATACCCAACGCGCGGGCTATTCTGCGGTTGGAGAGCCCCTCGACGAGGAGTTTCGCAACTTCGTCCTCGCGTCCCGTGAAATTCCATCGCGAATAGGAACTGCCTTCGACCGGACCGATGGCGGAGGACTCGCGACACATCTTCTCCGCCCGGCTCAAAAACGTATGCGCGATGTCCTGGTGCGTGCGCGCGAGTCGGATCAACTCTTCCAGCGCAAGGTCTTCGCCGGTTTGACCCTCGGATGTCCCTCGGCACACCGACGACTCCTCTGCACTTCGCTGACAAGTACGGGTGCTGCCATGACAGTGCTCAAAGTAGCGATCATTCACGAGAGACAATAGCGGCCATTCAGGCGGCTTGCCCGCCGTCGGATTGCGCATTCGAAGGCACGTTCGGCCCAGCCCATCCGCACGGGGAGGCCTTCAATTAACGCTGGGGAAATTCCCATTGCGGATGCGGCCGACGCCGTGTCACGCTCCGGCCCCATTCTCAGTCCGCCACCACGCGGAGACCGAAATCCGCCTGGTGGATCCACTTCCCGTCGACCCACAGTTCCGCTAGGGCGACGACCAGGTACCCGTGCTCTTCCTCGACCACCTCGAGGACGTCCGCGGTGACGATCACCATCCGATTCGCCGGCAACACTTGCCCGCGGTACTTCCACGTGACCGGCCGCCCGAGTGCCACCGGCTCGAAGCGCGCGCCTGCCACGCCACGGCCGAGCCCCTCTTGCCAGGCGTACCACCGCAGGAGCAGGCACATCGCCTCCAGGCCAAGGGAACCCGGTTGCACCGGATCCTGGAAGAAGTGCGCGCGGAAGAACCACTCGCTTCCGTCGACCTCCTTCTCGCCCCGCACCCGTCCCAGTCCCGCCCGTCCACCGTCAGGCCAGTACCCGGTGATCCGGTCGAGCACCCGCAGCATGTCACCCGATGGCAGGCCGGTACCCGGGCGCCGGTCGCCGCCCGACTGCTCGCGCCACTCCGACGGCTCCGTCAAAGCCGCGCGATGCGCCGGGTCGGCGAGCAGGCCGCCCTGCCCGACGAACGCCTCGGGCGGGAAGAAGCCGAAGGTGGTCGAAAGGGTCAGCACCGGGGTGTCCCCGAGGCGGCACTCGACGACGAATCGCAGGATCGTGGTGCCCCCGCTGGTGGCGGACTCCCGCAGCAGGGCGCGGGTGCACAGGACGCCCGCGCCCGGCCCGACCTCCGCCAGCACCGTCACGACGCCGTCCAGGTTGCGGAATTTGCGGTTCTGGTCGAACCCGTGGCTGTACGCGGCGAGCCAGCCGCACGGTTGCAGGGCCGCCTCCAGCAGCACGGCGAACGGCATCACCGGGCGATCTTCGTGCTCGAAGAACCACGCCCGCTCCGGAACGTCGTACTCGACCTCGGCCACCGTGCCCGCGCGCATGCCGCCCATCGGGCCGGTCACCTCCGCGATCCGGCTCATGAAGTGGTACGGCGGCCCGGGGCAGCGCGGCGCGATGTGCTTCGCGTCGTCCAGCGAGGCCGCGGCCGGACCGAATCCCTCGCTGGGCCGCCCCCACGCGCACGCCAGCAACGAGGCGTAGTCGAAGCGGAATCCGTCGGCTTCCGCGACCATCCGCGGTTCCCGGTGACCACCCAGCCCGCCCAGTTCGGCGGACGGCAGCGCGGGTGCGGTCCCGCGCGGTACCACCGGGCCCGAACGCCACTGGTCCAGCGGCCAGTCCGGTACGAGGCGCACCGCCAGCTCCCGTGCGTGCAGTGCGCCCACCCCGTCGACCGAGCACAGCACGTCGGCGACCAACGTCGGCCGAGTCCCGGTCGACAGCTCCCGGACGAACACCTCGTAGACGATCCGCCGGGTGCGAGGAGTCGCCTGAGCCCGGCAGGTCAGCCGGACGGGACGGTCGGGCACCGGCTCGAAGCGCCACCCGTCCCGCTCGACGGTGCAGCCGGTGGCGCTGAGGTAGAACGCCATCGCCTGGTGGCAGCCCTGGAGCATCAGTGACCCCGGCATGCACGGGTCGTTTTCGAAGTGAGCCGCGAAATACCACTCGTCGGGCGCGATGGCGCTCTCCGCACGCAGATGGCCGCGCCCCCACGGTCCACCGGTCCAGTCGAGCGCGGTGACCTCGTCCAGTGCCCGCAGCCGGCCGCCCGCGATGCGGGGGGTGCGCACATGCGACCTGGTCGGTCCCCACTCGTCGCCGAAGCAGTCGGCCGGTCGGCCTTCGAGCAGCGCTCGCAGCTGGGGCGGGCCGAATGCCGACCGCGTGGCACGACGCGGAGGCAGGTCCAGCGGTCCCTGCGGTAAGGGTTCGCCCTCCGGCCGCCACCTGATCCCTGTCCCACCGTCGAGTTCGTGCTGGTCGAAGAAGCCCGCGCGGGCGTGACGCACGGTCAAGCGGGGCTCACCGTTCACGTGGCAGTCGGCGCGGAAGGACGCCAGCAGCACGCCGCCGTGTTCGGCGACCCCCTCGACGGTGGTCTCGAAGTCCACCGTGTCGCCGGCACCCGGCGGACTGCCGTGGTGGGTGACCTCGCAGTCGAGCATTCGGTAGACCTGTTCCTTGCTGGTGTGTGAATCCACGCCGAGCCAGCTCAGCAGCAGGATGTTGCCCTGGCCGAACTCCGCGAGCAGGGCAGGCGCCACGCGTCCGGTCGGGTCGAGGTACCAGTCACCTGCACGGACGTCGGTCTGCGTGCGGATCACCCCGCCGGTCATGGACGCGGGCTCCGCGTCCAGTGCGACGACCCGGTCCACGAGCAGCACCGGCGGCTTGGGCAGCCGGGTTCGCCGGCGGGAACCGTGCGACCCGGCGAACCGTGGCCCGAAGACCTCCGCGACCCGGCCTTCGGCATGGCGCTCCAGCTCGGCACGCCCGAACAGCGGAGCCGGGCGGGTGACCGGCGGGGTGGCAGGCGGGACAGTGACAGGTGAAGCGGTGGCAGCCAAGACGGCCGCAGGCGAAGCGGTCCCCACGGTGGCGCCCGCAGCGCGCAACAGGGCGGCCATCTCGGCGCGCAGGCCGAGAAACCTGTCGTGCACCACCGCCTCCCGCTCGACGAACTCCCGGTGCAGCCGGGCCACACGCCGGTGGTGGGCGACCAGCGGCACCGGCCGTACGGGGTGCAGCGGGGGCCGCACGAGCCGGCCCAGTAGCGCCGGCACGTCCATCCGCACGCCCGCCGCCGTCACTTCGGCCACGGCCCGCAGCAGCTGGCGGACACCCCCCGCCCCCGGCACGTCGAGTGCCACGGCCAGGTGCTCTCGTGCACCGAGCACCTGACGCGTCCAGTTGGCGCACAACCCCTTGGGGCCGAGTTCCACGAACACCCGGACCCCGTCCTCCCACGCACGCCTCACGGTGCCGGCGAAATCGGCCGTCCCGACCAGCTGGGCGGCGAGCGCATCCGCCACGGCGTCCGGTGTCGGCGAGTACCAGCCGGTGGTGGCGCACGAGTAGTACCTCGTGGTCCCGACGTCGACCGTGGGGTGGTGGTACAGCCGCCACAGCTGGTCCCGCACCTCGGCCAGTTCCGGCACGTGCGCGACGATCGGGTAGTCGACCTCCCACGAGGGCCCGCCGAGCCGGCTCACCACGCGGGCGCACGCGGCCGGATCACCGCCCACCACGCACGACTCCGGCGAGTTGACGAGCATCAGGTACGCGGTTGCCTCCCCCTCGATCGCCCGTCTCACCCGGTCGGCCGGGGCGCCGACCAGGTGGCAGGACCACTCGCCACCGGCCGCGCCGTCGCGACGGCGCGCCTGGCGCCACACGTCGAACCGGCCGACCACCCCGTCGGTGTAGAGCCAGGAGTCCCGAACCCGCCGGACCACCTCGTCCGGGTCGCGCCACGCACCGGTGGCGACCAGTGCGGTCATCTCACCCGAGGAGTAGCCGACCACGGCGTCCGGCCGGATGCCGAGCAGGTCCGCCATCACCCCGTGGTGCACCCCCGCCAGTACTCCCGAACCCCAGATCTGCCGCAACGCCCTCGGCAACGCGGAGCCGTCGGTGGCGCCGAGGAGGTCATCGATCGGTCCGTAGCGCTGTTCGAGGCCCGCCACCAAGTCCGGGAACGCCAGCAGCAACTGCGTGCCCATGCCGGGGTAGGAGGCCGCGCCGTTGCCGAAGAGAAAGGCGACCTGCCCCGGTAACGGCCGGTCCCGGTACGCCACCCCGTCGGGGCGCGGACCGCCGCTGCGCAGCCACTGTTCGGCGGCGGACTCGGCACCGAGCGGCGGCTCACCACCGGCCGACCACACGACCAGCCTCGCGGGTCCGCCGTCCCCCGGTCGTCCGGTTCTCAAGGCTTCGAGCACCTCACCGCGGTCGGCACCGGAGTAGACGCGCCACGACACCGGGGCCCCCACCACCCACGGCACCGCGTCGCCGACCCGCACCCGGACCGGTCCGGCCGAGGTGGCCACCTCGGTGTCCCGCGTGCCGATCAGCAACCGGGCGGGCGCGTTCGGCCTCGGCATGGCCCGATGGGCGATCGCCAGCACGGCGCACGCCACGCGCAGCAGGTCCCCGCCGGACTGCGACGACCCGTCGAGTCGCGGCCCTTCGACGGCCGGGTCGGCACTGCCGTCCTCGACCAGCGCCAACGACCGGTTCCCCTCCCGCAGCGCGGCGGTGTGCCGTTTGAGCACGATCGCGACCGCGCAGCCGGTCCCTGCGGACGCGACCACGGCGGTGTCGAGCCGGCGTTCGGCCACCGCCCGGACCGCCTCGTGCAGATCCTCGACGATGTCTCCTGCCCAGGACGAGCCGGCGGCTCGCGCGGCCTCCCGAGCGACGTCCGGCACCAGGTCCGTCCCGTTCCCCGGACCGGGCTGCCACGGCACACCGTCGAGCAGGCAGTGGCGCAGGTCGTCCACCGTCCGACCGTCCGTGGTCCGGACGGTCACCGCCACGACCGCTACCTGTTCAGAGCCCACCGGGCAGCCCTCTCCCCCGCCTGCTCCTCGACCGGCACGTCGGGCCGCCGCACGAACACCACGTCAGCCAGCTCCACCACCAGCTCACCCGCCTGGTCCACGAGCTTGGCGTCGCAGGTGACGACATCCCGCTCGGTGTCCCCGACGCGGACGACGCACCGCACCGGGGCGGACACCGGTCCCTCCCGCCCGAGCAGTAACCGCCCCACCGACATCGGCAGCCACGCGCCACCCGACCGCTTGGCGGCCCACAGCCCCGCCAACTGGAGCGCTCCGTCCACCGCGGCCGGGTCGGTGTGCCACGGACCGTCCGGCCAGCCGACCGCCCGCAGGCCGAGCACGACACCGGTGGCGCCGTCGGCCGTGCGCACGGGCGGGCCGTCCAGGACCTGGAATCGCGGGCCGTGGAACAGCACGACGCCGTCGTAGACCCGGGCATCGTCGAACGGTTCACCGCTCGACGGCGGAGACCAGGTCCGTGGTGCTCCCGCGCTCGCGGAGATGGTCGCGTGGTAGTGCGCCGCGCCGGACTCGCCGAGCAGTTCCACCTCCAGCACGACCTCCCCCGCGATCACCCGCTCGCGGCCCCGGACGGTGAACCGGTGCCCGCCCCTGGCCAGGTCGGGCAGCACGGCTTTGCGCAGCACCCGCACGTCGCCCACCGTGACCGGACCATCGGGGCGCCACACCGCGGCCAGCGCCAGGAACCATTCGAGCGTCAAGGCCACGGGCAGCACCGGTGTGCCCGCCACGCTGTGGTCGGCCAGGTACCCGTGAGTGGCCTCGCTGACCACCACGTCGGCCTTCAGATGGCGCTCGCCGTGCAGGGTCCTCGTGCCCTCCGCGGCGACGACGACGTGGACGTCCGGATGAGCGCCGGTCACCTCGGCGACGAACGCCGCGACCCCCGCGCCGGGGGCGACCAGCGGTACGCCGCGCTCGTCGAATCGCTCGGCCAGCGCCCTGGTCACCATCCCGCCCCGCCATGGCCCCCACGCGATCGACCGGACCCGGCAACCGGGACGTCCGGCCTGTTCGGCCAGCGCGACCTGAGTGAGCACCTCATTGCCCATCGCGTAGTCGACCTGCCCGGCGTTGCCGAACTCGGCGGCCACCGACGAGAAAACGCAGATCAGCTCGAGCGGGTCGGTGGCGGTGGCGTCCAGCAGCGACCGCAGGCCGTCGACCTTGGTGCCGAAAACGCGGTCGAAGTGCTCGTCGGTCTTGTCGGCGAGTGCTTGGTCGGCCAGCACGCCTGCCGCGTGCACGATCCCGCTGACCGGGCCCCACTCGGTCCGCACGGACGTGAGCGCGGCGGCCACGGCCGCCGCGTCGCGCACGTCGACTTCGAGGTAGCGGACCTCGCTGCCGGCGGCGCGCAGCTCGGCCACGGCACGCCGCAGCTCACGACCCGCCAAGACGTCCCGTGCCCGGGCGCCCGCTTCCACCGGCGTGAGCACTTCTCCGGTGTGCTCGCGTTCGCGTTCGACCAGCACGCGGACGAGGGATTGCTCGTCGGGACAGTCGCGCAGGTCGATCGGTTCGTCCGCGAGCGGGGTGCGCCCCAGCAGCACGAGCCGCGGGCGGGCGTGCTCGGCCAGCCCGCGCAAGGCCTGTGCGGTGATACCGCGGGCTCCGCCGCTGACGACCAGGACGGTTCCGGGACCGATTCGGTCGTCCCGCTCGACGGGTGCGGCGGGGCACCGGACGAGTGCCGTGCGCGAGCCATCGGCCGGCAACCCGATGTCGGATGCCGGTCCACCCTCCAGCAGTTCCGCCGCCAGGACGCGGGCGATCTCCTGGGGTCCACGGTCGCCGCGTTCGCAGTCGAGGGCCTTCACCGTGGCGTCCGGCCACTCGGTGGCGGCGGTGCGCGCGGCCGCCGCGACACCGCCCAGCCACGCGCGTTCCGGCTGCCTGCCGCTCGCACCGAAGTCGCCACCCGTGTCCTGCACGGTGACCAGCAGGCCACCTTCGCGTCGGAAGCGCGGAGCCACCCGGCGCAGGTCGCGGAACACCGCACGCTCGACCACGAGCGCGTCGCCCCCCGATCCCACCTGCCGCAGTCCCCCGAGGTGCACGAGGGACGGGGTGTCGGCGGGAATGTCGGTCACCACCTCCGCCGGTATCCCCCGGCCGGCGAGTTCGGCGGCCAGGGCTTCGGCGACCCCGCCCCCGTCCGCGGTGATGGTGACCGGGCCCGCGGACAGACCGGTCGCGCGCAGACCGGGCAGCGGCGCGGGGACCGCGCGCCTGACCAGCCGGACGAGGGGAAGGCGATCGGGTCGCTCCGGCGGGACCGCGGCTCGGCCCGCCCCGTTCGACGTCTCGCCCGGCGGCGCGTCGAGTCCCACCGACGGCCCCGGTGCGGGTGCCGTCATGGCGGCTGCTTCTCCTCCCGCCAGCACCTCGCCGAACACGTCGGTGATCTCGCGTAGCGAACGCAGGGCGCCGAGCCGCGCCGCGTTCACTTCCGGCAATCCGTCGACCTGCTGCCGCAGTGCGGAAAGCACCTCCACCCGCTTGATGGAGTCGATGCCGAGGTCGGCCTCCAGATCCATCTCCCCGTTGAGCATCTCGACCGGGTAACCCGTCTTGTCCGCCACTACGGCCAGCAGCACGGACTCCAGATCCTGTTCCGGCCCGGCGGACGGAGCGGGCGGGGGTGCGGGCAGGGGTGCGGGCACGGTGTCCGGTGTGGCCCCGGGCGGCGGTGGCAAATTCGCCGGGGCTTCGGGCAACTGCACGGGTGCGGCGGGAAGAACCGCCTCCGGCGGGGGCGCGGGTGCAGGCGGAACCTCGGGCGCACGGGGGGTGTCCGCTGTCGGTACCGTGCCGTCGCCGATCACCGCCGCCATGCCGGCGAGCGAAACCTCGGCCAGCTTCAGGAACGCGGTATGGCTGTCTCCCATGGCCTTCTGGTACGCGGTGTGCGCCGCGGCCGTCTCCCGCTGTGTGTCCGTCATCGCGGCGAGCCAGGCCGGGTCCGGTGCGGGCCGACTCGGTGCCGCGGGAACGGAAGGCCGGGTGGCCGTGCCGTTCGTCGGGGACGCGGGGTGCGCGGGCACCGGTGGCGGGAGTACCGCAGCACCGCCCTCCGGTGGGTAGTGCTTGCCGTAGTTGGCGCCCAAGATGGGCACGGTCGCCCGGCCCACCGCCGGCTTCGGTTCCGGCTCGGGACGATCGTAGGACTCCCACAGGGCGTCGAAGTCCATCCGCACCCCGGCGACGGCCAACTGTCCCAGCGCGTCGAACAGGCTCGCGACCCCGTTGCCGCGCCGGGAGTCGGTGCTGATCGCCCGGTGGGGCCGGTCACCGAGCACCGCGTTCACCAGGCCGGTCAACACCGAACCCGCCCCCACCTCGACGAAGGTGCGGGCACCGTTGCGGTACAGGGCCTCGACCTGCTCGAGGAACCGGACCGGCGCGCTGAGCTGGCCTGCCAGCACGCGCCGGATGTCGTCCGGGTCGTCCGGATACGGGGCCGCGTCCTGGTTGCCCAGCACCGGCACGCTCGGCCGGTGCACCGGCACGGAAGAGAGGAAGTCGAGCAGCGGCTCGCCTGCCTCGGCGACCAGCGGACTGTGGAAGGCGTGTGACACGGCCAGGCGTCGCGATCGGATGCCTTCGCCGTCCAGGAGGCGCTCCAGACGCTCGACCTCGCCGACCCGGCCCGAGACGACCACCTGGTCCGGACCGTTGTGGTTCGCCACCCACAGCCCGTCGTCACCGAGGGTCTGGAGCAGTTCCCGGATCCGTGCCGCCGGAGCGCTGACCGCGAGCATCGTCCCCGGCTCCGCGTTCACCTTCACCATCAGCTCGCCGCGCTCACGCGCGAGGCGCACCAGAGTCGGCGCGTCCATGACGTCGGCGGCGTGCAGGGCGACCAGCTCGCCGAGGCTGTGCCCGCCGGTGAAGTCCGGACGGATGCCCAGCGACCGCAGCACCTCCAGCAGCGCCAGGCTGTGCACGGCGAGGGCGGGTTGGGCCCATTCCGTGCTGGTCAGCGTTTCCCGCTGGGCTTCGCGCTCGGCGTCGGTGAAGACGGGCACCGGATGCGCCACCTCGTGCAGGGCGTGCTCGCCCATGTCGACCGAAGCGGCCAGATCCCACGCCGCCAGTGCCTTCGGCAGATGCATCGCCACGTCCCCGCCCATACCGGGGTACTGGCTGCCCTGGCCGGGGAACAGCAGGCACAGCCCGCCGGACTCGGTCTCCCCGGCCGCGTAGTGGGAGCCGGCCGGGGTCGAGAACGGTTCCTCCGGCCGTGCCTCGATCTGTCGCCGCACCCGGTCCACTTCACGCAGCAACTCGTCCCGGTCGCCCGCCACGAAGGCGACACGGTGGGCGTCTTCGCACCGGAAGGCGCGTTGTGCCGTACGAGCCGTCGTCGTCGACGGGCCGCTCTCGGCGAGCCCGTCCAGCCGCTCGAGCAACTCTGCCGGAGAAGACGCGCTGAGCGGGACCAGTTCGGCGGGCAAGGCGCGGAAACGGGGCGCGCGGCGCGCGGTCGAGCCTTCCCCCGGCCGGTATTCCTCGACCGTCACGTGGAAGTTGCTGCCACCGAACCCGAAGCTCGACACCGCGGCACGGCGCGGGTGAGAACCGTCGCGAACCCACGGACGGGGCGCGGTGTTGAGGTAGAGGGCGCTCTCGTCCCAGTGGAGGTCCGGGTTGGGCCGGTCCACCTTCGCGGTCGCGGGGAGCACGCCGTGGTTCACCGCCAACAGTGCCTTGAGCAGGCCGACCGCGCCCGCCGCCGACTTCAGGTGCCCCAACTGCGACTTGACGGAGCCGACCGCGCATCGGGGCCTGCCGTCACCGGAGCCGAAGACCTCGAGCAGCCCGGCGGCCTCGGCGGCGTCCCCCGCCTTGGTGCCCGTGCCGTGGGCCTCGATCAGCTCCACGGTCTCCGGGCCATACCCGGCCGCCCGGTACGCCCGGCGCAGGGCACGGGCCTGCCCCTGCGGCACGGGGGTGTAGACGGCGGAGCCTCGTCCGTCCGACGAGCTGCCCAGCCCTTTGAGCACGCCGTAGACGCGGTCGCCGTCGCGTTCGGCGTCGGCGAGGCGCTTGAGCGCGTACACCACCAGGCCCTCTCCCAGCACGGTACCGTCGGCGCGGTCGGAGAACGGACGGCAATCGCCCGACGGCGACATGGCGGGTGTCTTGGAAAAGCACATGTACATGAGGATGTCGTTGGCGGTGTCCGACCCGCCGGTGATCATCACGTCGGCCCGGCCGAGCGACAATTGGTCCACGGCCGCCGACAGGGCGGCCAACGAGCTCGCGCAGGCGGCGTCGGTGGTGAAGTTGGTGCCGTGGAAGTCGAACCGGTTGGCGACGCGGCCGGCGACGACGTTGTCGAGCAGCCCGGGGAAGGTCTCCTCCTGCCACTCGGGATAGTGAGCGGCGATGCGGTCGCAGATCCGCTGTGCCTCGGGTTCGGCGACGCCCGACTCGCGCAGCGCCTTGAGCCACACGGGACGCTGCATCCGCGCGGCCATGGTGTACAGCAGTTCCACCGCGGCCGTGCCGAGCACGACACCGACGTTCTCCCCGTCGGGCGGTGTCCGGCCGCCGAAAGCGTCGGCGAGCACCTTCTCGACCGCGACCAGCGTGAGAAGCTGGGTGGTGTCGGTGGCGGCCAGCGCCTTGGGCGGGATCCCGAACGACAGGGTGTCGAAATCGGTCGGCCCCAGGAAGGCACCACGTCGGCTGTAGGTCTTGTCCACAGCGGACGGATCGGGGTCGTAGTAGTCCTCCGCCAGCCAATGCGTCGGAGGAATCTCGGTGATCAGGTCCCGTCCGGTGAGGACCGCCCGCCAGAAATCCTCGATCGTGTCGCAGCCGGGCAGCAGCGCACTGACTCCGACGACGGCGATCGGGACCTGGCGCGGGTTGGACGGATCGGTCATCGTGTCCACATGCGACTCCGGGTAGGTCAGGCCAATCGGCGCGGGGCGGGGGTGAACGCGGTAGGGGGAACGGGGACACCGTGGCCGCGCAGTTGCTGCGCCCTCGTCACCGAGGCGGCCCCTTCGAGCAGGTTCAACGCGATCTGCGCGACCGACCGGTTGGCAGGCTCGGCGAGGTGGCTGCCGGCGGTCCACCGGTTGAACGCACCCATCGCCGGACCGCACCAGACCTGGTAATCGGTGCGGCGGCCGGAATCACCCGCGATGGCCCATCGGCTGGCCTTGCCCAGGTACCAGCGGAACACCAAGGCCATGCGGTGTTTGGGTTCGGTCTCGGCGCGGCGGACCTCACCGGGGTCGGTCGCCCGCCAGAATTGGCGGGTCTCCGCCCACACCTCGGCGAACGTGGCGTGCAGGACTTCGCGTTCCAGCTTCACGCGCAACGACTCGGGTATCGCTTCCAGCGAAGGGTGGTCCAGGTAAACCTCGTAAAGCTTCGCCGCTCGTGAGGCGTACAGCGTGCCGCGCCGCAGAACCTGGACTTTGCCGCCGAACTCGAACAGATCGGCGGACGGCGCCATCGCGACGTCCGCGATGTCCGCTTGGGCCAGCATCGCCTTGGCTTCGTCGGACAAGCCGGACTCCACCGCGGATTGATTGACCGAGCCGGTCAACACGTACGAGGCACCCAGCGAGAACGCCGCCGCCACGGCGGCCGGTGTGCCCAGCCCGCCTGCCGCGCCGACGCGGAGGGAACCGCGGTAACCGTGGCGCCGCACCACTTCGTCGCGCACGGACATGACCGCGGGCAGCAGAGCCGTGAGGGGCCGGTTGTCCGTGTGCCCACCACTGTCCCCCTCCACCGTGATGTCCTCGGCCAAGGGGACCTCAGCGGCGAGCTGGGCCTCCTCCGGTGTCAATGCGCCCTCCTCGACCAGCGCCCGCAACAGATTCGCCGGAGCGGGGGACATGAAACGCTCGGCGACCCCCGGATGCGAAACCTTCGCGAACAGGTGAACGGAACGGCGCACACCATGCGGTCCACGCCGGAGCCCAGTGGCCGCACAACGCACGACGGCAGCGGTGGGCTCGGTGAACGCGGACACGGAGATCCGGCGGACACCCCGGCGCAGCAACAGATCGGCCAAGTGGCGCTCCACCGACGGCTCGCTGGGCGAGTGGATGAGGTTCACCCCCCAGTTGTCCCGTCCGGACAGAGCGGAGGCCAGCTCGCTCACCGCGATGTCCACCGTGGACACAGGCAGACCTGCCGCTCCGAAGAAGGCGAGCAGGCCGCTCCGCGCCGCGGCGACCACCATGCCGACCGTGGCGATTCCGTTGGCCATCTCCCCCACCACGTACGGAAAGCGTGTCCCGTGGTCGCGGCAGAACGTGAGGTCGCCCAACCACTCGGGGTAGAGCGGGGGCAGCGTGCCGACATGGTGAGCATCCCCGAAGGGCGTCGCCACCGCACCGGTCGTCGGACCGAACGCCACCCCGGAGTGACCACCGGCCATCATCACATGGGTCGGCTCACGGACACGTGCCGCCGCCGCGGCCAGTCCTGTCGCGTCGAAAACCACCCGTTCCGACACCGCGTCTCGGAGCTGTTCGCTCCACACCTGGGAACGCATTCCGGAACCGGCTGACATCCACCATCCCCCTTCCGCGTCCCCACCGCACATCGGTGCGGAGCCACCTGACCGAGTCTGCTTCCCCGCGATGGAACGCATAAGCCGCCTCATCGTGCTGGCCCGGAAGCGTGATGAACCACCGCGACGCACGTGGACCGCCGCACATCGGAGCGAAGGGACGTGGTGGGAGCGTCGCCACCACATGATCCGGATCGTGTGGCCGGGGCCGAGCGCACCATTGCCGCCACCACGGCGGGCCCGTGATGTTGAGTACACGACAAGGCGGGTGAAAGGAATCGGTATGAACGAGGCGAGTGGCCTGTCCCGGCGTACTCTGCTGGCCGGTGTCGGTGCCGCGGCCACCGCGGCCGTGCTGCCCGTGTCCACGGCCTCGGCCGCGCCGGCCGCCTTGCCGTCGCGGGAAGAAACGTACCGGGCGGTGGTGGTGGGCAGTGGCTTCGGTGGTTCGGTGGCGGCGTTGCGCCTGGCGCAGGCCGGGGTACGGACGTTGGTGCTGGAGCGCGGCCGGTGGTGGAACAGCCAGCCTCACGACAACACGTTCCCGCGGTTCTTCCACCCCGACCGCAGGGTGAGCTGGCTGGAGCCGACGCCGGTGATGCCCACGTCGCCGCCGGCGGTGTTCCAGCCCTACACCGGTCTGGTCGAGCGGGTCCGCGGGGTCGGCCTCAGCGTGCTGTGCGGCACCGGTGTCGGCGGCGGTTCCTTGCACTACGAGGGTATCTCGTTGCAGCCGTCGGAAGAGTTGTTCACCAGGGTGATGCCCTCGAGCGTGGACTACGACGAGATGGCCGCGGTCTATTACCCGCGGGTCGCCGCCATGCTGGGCTACTCGCCGATCCCGGACGACGTGCTCAACCACACCCGGTACACCTCCAGCAGGCAGTTCCTGGCCGACGCCGCCCTCGCCGGAGGACAGCCGGTCAGGGTGGGCCAACCGATGGACTGGGACGTGGTGCGCGCCGAACTGCGCGGCGAGCTTCCGCCGTGGTCGGCACACGGCGACGTGCTCTACGGTGTCAACAACGGTGCCCGCCACTCCACCGACAGGACCTACCTCTCCCAGGCCCTGGCCACCGGGCTGGTCACCATCGCCCCTCTCCATGTGGTCAGCGACATCACCACCGGCACCGATCGCCGCTACGTCCTGCACTGCCGGCACATCGACACCGATGGCGCGGTCCGGGAGAACGTCATCGTCGAAACCGACGCCCTGTTCCTCAACGCCGGCTCCGCCAACACCTCGAAACTCCTGGTCCGCGCCCGCGGCACGGGAGCCCTGCCGGATCTCCCACCCGACGTCGGCCAGTACTGGGGCAACAACGGCGACCGCCTCTACCTGCGCACCAACCCGCTTCGCCCCACCCTCCCCCGCCAAGGCGGACCGTCCCCCGTCGCGATGCTGGATTGGGACGCCGCCACCGGACCGGTCACCTTGTTCCACACGCCCGCCCCGTTCGAGACCGAGACGTTCTCGGCCTACGTCGTGGGCATGGGTATCCCGGAGGGACACGGCAAGTTCGTCTACGACCCGGTCACCGACAACGCCCAGCTGATCTGGCCACCCACCGCCGACCTCAACGTCGAAGCCGCCCTCGCCGCCGCCACCCTCCGCATGACCCTCACCAGTGGCGGAGTGTTCGCCCCTGGCAACGCCGCCGACCCCACCACTTTCCATCCCCTCGGCGGCGCCGTCATCGGTCCCGTCTGCGACCCCCACGGCCGCGTTCACGACAACCCCGGCCTCTACGTCACCGACGGCGCCCTCATTCCCGGCTCCACCGCCTGCTGCAATCCGTCCTGGACCATCACCGCCCTCGCCGAGCGCTGCCTCGACCACATCACCACCCACGACATCGGCACCACCATCTGAGGACGGGCACAAAGCGGCGAGCGGCTGACGGTCCGGCCGCGCGGCCGCTCGCGGTGCGAAATCGCGGACACCCACGGTCGACTCGACATTACGCCCATTCGACTTCCAGAGTGACGGAATTGTCGAGTGCGTTCATTCCCGTTCATGCGCGATGCCACGTATCCCGAGTTGGTCTACCTCGTTTATCGTCGGTGACGACAGTTCGCGCACCTTGGCTGATTCTGTCCATTACGGACTGTTACCGGTGTGGCGCCAGGGATACGCGGGATGTCGATACAGGGGGTCGCGAGTGGCGATTCGCGTTCCATTGAGGGTGAGGCGAACGTGTCCGGGCGCCGAAGCCTTGAATGGCGTGATCGCCACGGGGATCCGGCGCCCACGGGCTTCGAAACGGGCTTCAGCGCCCGATCTGAGCACTTCGCCTCGCAGAGTCATGAGCGTGGAGCCAAGAGCATCTTGGATACCCACCGCAGGGCGGACGTGGTACATGAAGGCCCCCTTCCTTGCGCTAGACGCAAGGAAGGGGGCCTTCATGTACCCCACGAGAGAGAATCACCGTGGCGGCCCAGCGGGCACAAGGGTCGTTATGTCCTTTGCAGACAGGTAAGCCGAGATCGGCTCGCGTCCCGAAAACACGACACGTTTGACCGCCACTCACGACCCCCGCACCGACGCCACGCCGGTCACACCGGTCACCTCCGGCCGCCCGCGTCGCCTCGAAGCACCCAGGGAAGGCTCGCGCTCAGTCACGCCGCCAGGCCGCGTCAGCAACGCCAGAAAGCAAATTCTCATGATCAACTCAAGCTACGTGGCGTTGTGTTCATGCGGAGTTCACCGGGCCCAACGCGGTCGATCCGCCTCGACGGCGTCATTTCCGGCCGGGAAAGCTCCGTCCTGAAATCGTGGCACCGCGCCGGGGCTTTTTCGGAATTCGTTTCCGTGGCCCGCTTCGTCGGCAAGTCCATACCGTCGCGACCGGATTCACCGCCGCCAAAAGGAGCAGAACAAACGCCATATGAGCCGCACACGCTGTGCGAACCCGGAACCAGGTGTGCCGACGACCGCGAGGCACCCCACCCCATCCGGTGCACGACACGAAGGTGATCCGCACGTTGTGTGCCTCTCGGTCGGCCGAGGTCACTCACCCTGACGGCGAGTGCTCACAACCGGGCTCACCCCACCGTCCGATGGCCAACCGTCCGGCACTGCCAGTTGACTGAAACCGAAGTCACGAGCGGGAAACCGAGCGATCCCGCCCACCTGCCCCGATCACCTCACCGGCGCGGCGGTGTCCCTGCCGCGCCGGTGACATGCATCCGACCAGGAGAGCCGTGACACCGCGAAAGCGCACCTACAACGACCTACTCCGCGGCCTGCTGACCGAAGCGCGGTGGACCAATCACAATTTCGCCTTCGCGGTGAATCGCGTGGCCGCGGAGGCCGGCATCACCCTGCATTACGACCGCACCAGCGTCTCGCATTGGCTGTCCGGCACACGTCCGCGCCCGCCGGTACCTTCGTTCGCCGCCGAAGCACTGTCCCGCCGGCTCGGCCGCCCGGTCTCCGCGACGGAAACGGGTATGGCGGACCCCACGGCGGATGAGGTCGATCCCGCCTTCGCGATACGAGAATCCGGTTTCACGGCACTGCACCGGCTGCTGCGATCGGATTTGGAATCACGCCGGCGGACCGCCTTGCGCGAGCAGCCGTTCCGGGTCGACTGGGCATCGGCGCCCCGGCGGTACGGACGCCCGGAGAAACCTCATGCTCGTTCGGTCCTCGACGGTGACCACCAGTCCGGACTTCTGGCCGCGGTCACGGCGATGACCGCCGCCTTCGCCGCCGCCGACCGGGCGTTCGGTGGTGGCCACGCGCGCTTGGCGCTCGTCGCTTATCTGGAGACCGACATCATGGGATTGGCGCGCTCGGCCACAGCCGAACGTACCGGCGGACAGCTGGTCAGCAGCATGGCCGGGCTCACCGATCTGGTCGGCTTCATGTGTTTCGACGATCTCCAGCACCATCTGGCTCAGCGCTACTACCGGGTAGCGCTCCGCTTGGCCGACGAGGCGGGCGACAGCGCCGGCCATGCCCTGGTTCTCCGAGGGATGAGTACGCAGGCATGCTTTCTCGGCCACAACCGCCGCGCGGCGCGACTGGCGGACGCCGCCGTGGATCGGATCGGCCTGGTCCAGCGTCCCGGCACCCGCGCGGCGCTCCTGGGCCAGGCCGCCGTCTCCCACGCCGCCCTGGACGACCGCAAGACCGCGCTGAGCCGATTGGCGGCGGCCGAGAAGTACCTAGACGGGGCTGACGACCCACAGGAGCCGAAGGGGTGCACCGACCGGGCCGACATCGAGCACCTCGTGGGCCTGGCGCTGATCTTGCTGCGCGACCACGGGCGCGCCGAGCACGCACTGCGGGAATCGCTGAGACACCGGCCGGACGGCGAGCGACGTGCGCGCCTGCTGACCACGCATCAGCTGGCCACATTGCAGCTACGCCAGGGTGATGCCGAACGGGCGTGTGCGACTTGGCAGTGGTTCCTGGACGAGTGCTCGTGGGTCCGCTCCGGACGCGTGCACTCCGCGCTGCACTCGATCAAGCGACGACTGCATCCCCATCGCGGCAACATCGTCGTGCGGCAGACGTTGAAACGGGCGGAACGACTGATCGATGCACACCACTGATCAGCGGAGCCGGATGCGTTGTGCAGACCGAACCCGCCCAGCCGCCGCGGTCCGGCCGATGTCTCGGCGCGGCGGTGATCGACATGTTCGCGGCTTGCCCTGCCACGGGCCACAAGTGCTCGGCAGCCGAGTCGGGACGACACGAACGAGGCCGGCTTCCGGGAAATCGGTGAAGTGCGAGTCGACAGGGAGCGCGCTATGGACAGGCTGATGAATACCGCTATCCGGTGGTGGTGGACAGCCAGGTGGTGGTGGCACGTGCACACACCGGCACACCTTTTCCCGCGAGGGCGACGCCGTGGTGGCCCGGGTCGGCCGCCGGACAGCCGAGGCTGACGCCATCGCCCGGCTCACCGCGAAACTGCGTACTCGACCAGGCGGTCCTGCGCACAGCAGCAAATCCCCCGGAAAGGGGACTGATCGGAGAAACACCGCGTCGGCACTCGACCCGCCCCGGTCGCGATACCGATGCAGCTCGCGCGCCGAGAGTGGCTCGTCCCGCTTGTCGGCCGCGCGAGGGCGGGGTTCGCCGCGGTTGCGGGCAACCCGTCTGCCGCGTGAGGTCGTCGCCACCGGTTCTCTTCCGATCTTCCGGCGAGGGCTCATGATCAAGTCGTCCATGCCGGGCACGTTCGACGAGGCTTCGTCCGGGTGCGCGGCGTGTCCTAGTAGCCCGTCTCGCGGATGCGCTCGGACGACTGAACTGGAAAGCTGGAGGCCGGTGACGTTCCGACTACGGTGAGGCGCACTGCCCATGAGACCGGTCCAAGGTGCTCCGCAGGTTTGTCCCGAGTCCGGCTTGCTGTCGTTGCGTGATCTCGACGAGAACGAACTCGACCGCATTGCCGTGAGGGCTGTCGACCTGTACGAGAACCCGCTGGCGCACGACCGTCCGCTGGCCGGGAAAGCGATCGGGGTGCTGTTCACGAAAACATCCACGCGGACGCGGACCGCCTTTTCCGTCGGAGCCCATCGGCTGGGTGCCCACGTCCTGGCCTATGGTCCGGCTGACCTGCAGGTCAACACCGGCGAGTCACTCACCGACACCGCCCGCGTCCTGGGGGCCATGCTCGACGGACTGGTGGCCAGAACCGCCGGGCCGCTTCGCGATCTGCGGGCCATCTCCCGGGAAAGCGGAATTCCGGTGGTGAACGCCATGGCCACCGAGGAACACCCGACCCAGGGAATCTGCGACCTGGCCACGATCCGGCTGCATCGCGGAGACCTCAGCGGCGTGACGGTCCTTTACGTCGGCGAGGGCAACAACACCACGACAGCGCTGGCACACGGCCTGGCGAAGGTCCCGTCCAGCACATTGATCATCGCAACGCCCGAGGGTTACGGAATTCCCGGCGAGGAACTGACCGCGGCGCGAACGGCAGGCGCGTCTGTCGGCGCCACCGTGGTGACGACCACCTCGATGGCCGACCTCCCCACCGACGTCGACGTCGTCTACACCACCCGCTGGCAGACGACCGGCACAGCCAAGAGCGATCCCGACTGGCGGGAAGCGTTCCGCCCCTTCCACATCGACCAGGCGTTCATGGATCGATTTCCGTCCGCGCTGTTCATGCACGATCTGCCTGCGTGTCGCGGCGACGAAGTGTCGGGTGCCGTGCTCGACGGACCCCGATCGATCGCCTGGAGCCAGGCAGCCATGAAGCTCAGCAGCGCGATGGCGGTGCTGGAGTTCTGCGCGACCGGCGGCCGAGCCGGACTTTCGGTGACGAATGGAGGTCCAGGATGAGCAAGACCGCGGAAATCGTTCCCCGGGTCACCCGGTTCCACCACCTCACCCCGGCCGATCTGCGACCACCGCGGCGGCGCGACGTGTTCTTCGACCCGATCGACACCGAGATCGGGATCTGGGCCACCACCGACCTCCTCGAACCCGGTTGCGCCGTTCTCGATCTCGGTTCCGGGAGCGGTGCGGCGGCACTGGCCGTCGCGCGCGCGGGCGCCGGTCACGTCCACGGCGTGGACATCGCCGCCGGCAGCGTCTCCTGGGCGTCCGAGCACTACGCGCGGGAGGGCGACCCACGCGTCACCTTCTCCGTCGCGGATTACAGCGTCGCGACCACAAGTGACCTGCTCGCCGGCTGCCCGTTCCGATCCGCGCCCACCATCGTCACCAGCAACCCGCCCTACGTTCCCCTTCCCGTACCTCCCGACGGCACCGGCAAGGTTTCGATCGACGGTGGACGCGACGGGCTGCGCCTCGTCCGTCACGTCGTTCGCCACGCCTCCGCCTTGGGCGCCGAACTGGCGATCACGATCGGCAGCTACACCTCGCCGCGCGCGATGACCGCGTTGTTGCACGACTCCGGCTACCGCATAGCCCGGCTGACACTCGGGGTACTGCCGCTCGGCGACCACACGGTGGCCAACCGGCGACTGGTCCGGCAACTGGCTGACCGCGGGGACGGACCGTTGATCGAGGTGGCCGGTGTCACTCACTACCTGGTCCTCGGCCTGTCCTGCCGCCGGATCCGAGGCCCGGCCGAGTACGTCGTCACCCCGGACGAAGTACTGGCGCTCCTCCAGCGCGCCTGTGCGTCCACGACGAACCGGTTGGAAGCGCTCGACGATTCCGCCGCCGCCACCACGCTTCCGTTGCGCGTGGTGGTACTCGGCGACGACATCGCTCGCCACCATCCCTGAACCCACCAGCAGAAGGGCATCCCACCTGTGCCAGAGCCGCTTACCGTCGGGGTCGAAGAAGAGTTCTTCGCGGTCGACCCGCAGGAGCGACGCCCGCTGAACGACACCACGGCGCTGCTGGAGTTCGCCCATCGGCTTCCCGGTGGCCGTGAAAGCTACAGCGCCGAGCTGCGGACCTGCATGCTCGAGAGCAAGACCGGAATCTGCCGGACCCTCGACCAGGTCCGTGCCGAGCTCCGCGAACTGCGCGCCGGGCTCGGCCACGCCGCGCAGGAGACGGGTGGCCGGATCGTCGCGGCCGGCACGCTGGCCCTGACGGACTGGCGGACGCAGGAGTTCCTCGACCAGTCGCGGACCCACTTCATCGTCGACCGCTATGCGTGGATGGCGCGTACCCACGTGATGTGCGCCTGTCAGGTGCACGTCGGTGTCCCCGACCGAGACACCGCGATCCAGGTGGTCAACCGCGTCCGGCCGTGGCTGCCCCTGCTCAACGCGCTGTCGGCCAGCTCTCCGTTCTGGATGGGCGAGGACACCGGTTTCGCCAGCTACCGCGGCACCGTCTGGGAGAGCTGGCCGATGGGCGGCATACCGCCGGTCTTCTCCTCCTACGAGGAGTACGTCGAACGGATGGCCGCCCTGACGCGCAACGACACCATCAACGACGTCGGGCAGCTCTACTGGGACGTCCGGCCGGGCACGAACTACCGCACCGTCGAGTTCCGGCCGGCCGACTCCTGTACGACGGTCGACGACACCGTCCTGCAGGCAGGTCTCTGCCGCGCCCTGGTGAAGCACGCGCTCGACGAGCTCCAGCGGAATTCCGACGGCCCCGATCCGTGGCCCGAGCTGCTTCGTGCGGCCAAATGGCGGGCGGCACGGTACGGGCTTTCCGCCGATCTCCTCGATCCCGTCTCCGGTGAACTGGTACCCGCCGGGGAGCTGATCGACCGCCTGCTGCGCATGGTCGGACCGGCTCTCGAACACGCTGGTGACCACGACGAGGTGGCTAAACTCCTCGCGCGCAAGAAGATCGACGGCACCTCGGCCGATCGGCAGCGCGCGGTGCTCGCCGCGGGCGGCACCTTCGCCGACGTCACCGACCTTCTCGTGCGGCAGACCGCCGCACCGTGACGAAAGGAGCGCGGCCATGCGCAAACCCGACTCGCCGGTGGTGATCACCGAGTACCGGAACGGGCCACTGCTCGTCCGGGGCGACTTCCGGTTGCTCGATGCCGACGGCCAGGAGATTCCCACCACTCGCCGGACCGTGGCACTCTGCCGCTGCGGCCGGTCCGGGCAGAAACCGTGGTGCGACAGCTCGCACAAACTCGTCCGGCAGTCCCGCAGGACGGCTTCCCCGAGCACCTCGACCGATTGAGAGCGCAGTCATGTCCATCACGGCCGACTCGTCGACACCGCTGTCCCCGGAGCGCTGGGAGCCGCCGCTGCCACAACCCCGAGGACCGATCAGCGAGGTCGTGCTCACCGCCCTGTCCCGTGACCCGGGTGACCTGGCCGCCATCCCTGCGCCCACCGGCGATCCCCTCTCGGATGACGATCTGCATTTGGCGCTGTACAGCTGTTACGAGCTCCATTACCGCGGTTTCGCGGGTGTCGACCCGCGCTGGGAGTGGAATCCGGCGCTGCTCGCCGTCCGCGGACAACTCGAGGCGCCCTTCGAGTCCGCACTTCGCGCGGCCTACCCCGTCGACTCCCTTCGCGGTGGAGAAGACGTCCGGGCCGGGCTGCTCCGGATCGCCGATCTCCCGGGACCGGCGCTGTCCCCGTACCTGCGTGACAAGGCGACGAAGGAACAGTTCCTCGAGGTGATCGTGCTCCGCTCGGCCTACCGGTTGAAGGAGTCCGATCCGCACTCGTTCGCCATCCCGCGACTGGAGAACAAAGCCAAGGCCGCACTGGTCGAGATCGAGTACGACGAGTTCGGTTCCGGCCGAGCGGACCAGATTCACGCGGTCCTCTACCGGGACAGCATGAACGCCATGGGACTGGACGCGCGCTACGGCGCCTACCTCGACCTGGTACCGGGCATCGCGCTCGCGACCGTCAACGTCATGTCGTTGTTCGGGCTGCACCGGCGGTTCCGCGCGGCAGCGGTCGGACACCTCGCCATCGCCGAAATGACCTCGGCCCTGTCGAACAAACGCCAGGCCGACGGTCTTCGCCGCCTCGGGTTCGATCCGATCGCCACCCGCTTCTTCGACGAACACGTCATCGCCGACTCCGTGCACGACGTCATCGCGCTCAACGACATGGCCGGTGGCCTTGCCGCACAGGAACCCGAACTCGTCGACGACATACTTTTCGGCGCCTCCGCCGGCACCGGACTCGATTACGCGCTTGCCCGGTACATCTTCGATCGATGGGAATCGGAACGGTCACCCCTGCGCTCCGCGCTCGGCGCCATCGACTCGCCGGCTCTGGCTCACGATCGCGGCTGACGAGCTGATCCACCACAACGAATGGGCGGACGCCGGAGGCGGTGACCGTCACCGGGCACTCCCCGGCCAGCCCACGCGATTCAGCCGAGGCTTACTTCGCCGAACGAGATCCCGAGCCGTGCGAGGCGCGTTACCGGCGCGCCGCGACACGGCTACGCCGACACCTGCGCCGGATGGGCCATCACCAGAACGCGGTGGTTGTCGACAATCCTGAAGTGAAGGTTCCCGGGATCGACGGCGACCCGTTCCACGTCGTCGTCGACCAGCGACTGTCTCCGGGGCGAGTGACGCCCCGGAGACAGCGAACTGGGCCGGCCCGAAGCGTTTCGCCGATCACCGTCCTTTGTGAACTGCTCGGGACTTCCGCCGCGAGCCACCCGACTTCCGCTCCTGGCCGATCGGAGTCCATCGGCTGCCAGCCCATCGGCGGCGGTGCCGTACCGCGGTCGGCCATCGTGCTCGACACGAGGTTCCCCCCGAACCGAACTGTGGGTGAGAGAACGGACCCGATGCGGAGATCTCCCTCCTCGCGGTCGAATAGACCGCAGCCAAATCCGGGCACGGAGGAGTTATCGGGCAGCCCGAAGGGCGCGGGTCACCCCGGTTTCGGAACGGTCGTTGTGCTGATGAGTCCAGAGTGGACGGCCACGATGATCACAGAGAGTGATGGCCATCGATGTTCGCCCGGAGGGTGAGTGGTCCGTCGTCCCGATGGTGTGCATCGAGTACGCACGCGTGGCCGGTCGGGCTGTACTGGAGGTCCCGAAACCAGCAAACGAGGAGAGCACCATGCTGATGCGTACCGCGTTGACCGCCTTGTTCGCCGCCACGGCCGCCGGAGCGCTGATCGCGCCGGCCGCCGCCGCTGCCGAGGCCGACCCGGCCGATTACGTGATCGAGTCCGCGAACGGCACGGAGCGGGTGTGGCAGCAGACGTGGTGGGACGGCGAGCCCACCATCACCGGGGACTTCCACGGTGGCGACAACCAGCACTGGATCTTCTGGAGCAACCGCACCATCCAGAACACCGGAACCGACCTGTGCGCCACCGCCCACCACGGCCGCGTCATCGGCTCGGACTGCAACGGTGACGACCCGGCACAGCGGTGGAGGATCCGCGGCGACCACAACCAGAAGCAGCTCAAGAACGACGAGACCGGGCTGTGCGCCACCTACGAGGGCCACGACGACCAGCTGAGCCTGCACACCTGCGACTGGGACCGGGTCAACCAGCGCTGGTACCTCAACATCTGACCGGTCCGGGTCATCGGCGTCCTCTCTCACTTTTCGGCACCTGCGCTCCGATTCGAACTGCGGTAGGACCGCTGAGAACAAGGCCAAGAAAGTGAAGAACCAGGCGCCGAGTCTCTTCAAAGAGTCATGACCGACCGAAGGTCTCTTCCGGACGAAATCACTCCGGAAGAGACCTTCGGTCACTCTGCACGGGGAAAGCCGCACCGTCTTCGCACGTTCCCGCTTGCGCCGGCGCACCGTGGGCCGCTTCAGCCTTGCATCGGGCGGCGGCGTTTCTGCTTGCATGATCACTGGCGAAGGAACCTAATCCTGGGGTTCGCTGCTCCTCGATTCGAAGAAAGGTCCGGAAGCCGGAGAACCTTCTCCTTCGTAATGGCGAGCCATCGCAGCCAGGGTGTGGGCGACGCGGGTGCGCAAAGACGCCGGGGCCAGCACCTCGGCGTCGGGCCCCAGGCGCAGGATGTCCCGCACGGCTTGGTCTTCGGTTTCGACCGGGACCGTGACGCGTGTCCAGCCGTCCGACTCGGTCGTGGCGCTTTCGTGGGCGGCGTGGATGACCGCGGGCTCGGCCAGGTACGGCAGTCGGTGCATTCCCGTGGGCGACAGGCGCAGCACGGCTCGGGTCTGGTGGCGGCGAGCGTCGAAGTCATCGAGATACGTCTGCCAGTATGCGGCCAGCTCGAAACCGGTGGCGCGGTCGAAGCTCTCGTCCAGGACGTGTACGTCACGAAGGCGAGAGATCCGGTAGGTGCGGAACCGCTCGTCCCGGCGGGCCACGAGATACCATTGACCGCCCTTGGACACCAGACCGTGCGGTTCGATCGTCCGCGACACCTCATGAGGGCTCTCCCACCTCGAGTACCGCATGTGCACCCGTCGCTGGTGCCACACCGCGGCGGCCACCTCGGTCAGGTGAGGGATGTGGTCGGCTGCCTGGTACCAGGCCAGGGCATCGAGGTGAAACCGGTCCCGTAGGCGGGCGGCGCGTTCGCTCAGCTCAAGGGGAAGCGCCGCTGTCAGCTTGAGTCGTGCGTCCTCGGCGGCCCGGCCGAGACCGAGGTCGGCGGCGACGACGGGCAACCCGGTGAGGAACAGCGAATCGGCCTCGGCGGGGGTCAGTCCGGTCAACCGGGTCCGGTAGCCGTCGACCAGCCGGTATCCGCCCTCGTGGCCCGCCTCGCCGTACACCGGTACACCCGCCGCGCTCAACGCCTGGATATCGCGATAGACGGTGCGCTCGGAGACGTCGAGATGGGCGGCCAGGTCGCGAGCGGTCGCCCGTTCCCGACTCTGCAGCAGCAGGAGAAGCGACATCAGACGGCTCGCGCGCACACCGGGGATTCTTCCAAACTCCACTGACATTCGATGTCAGTGGACCGGTTTTAAGGTCCCGCCCATGAGAATCGATGTCGATGAATTCGTCGGACGCTACGTCGCCGTGTGGAACGAGGCCGACTCCGAGCGGCGCCGCTCGGCCATTGCCGGGCTGTGGGCGGAGGACGGCGTGCAGTTCACCGACGCCGGCGAGTATCGAAGCCACTCGGCCCTGCAGGCGCGGGTCACCGAGGCCCACCGGCAACTGGTCGAGCAGGGCGGGTTCGTCTTCCGGGCCGCGGGGGACACCGTCGGCCACCACGACGCGATCCGCTTCACCACGTACATGGTGCCCGCCAGCGGCGGGGAGATCGCCTGGACCGGATTCATCTTCGTCCGGCTGGACGAAGACGGGCGGATCCGGCAGGAATATCAGTTCGGCGACGCACCGGCCGCCGGAGTGGCCAAAGGGAATCCGCCAGGAACCAGGGCGGTCGTGGAAGAACTTCTGCGCCGAAGCGGACAGGGAAACCCCGGGCACATCGCGGAACTGTACGCACAGAACATCGACTGGCGAGTCGGCTGGCCGGTCGAGAACCATCCTGCCGTGCCCTGGATCCGGCCCCGGTCCACCCGAGCCGACGTCGCCGACCACTTCCAGACCTTCGGCGAGCACTGCCCACCCGCCGAGAGTCACGTGTCCATCGACCACATCATGGTCGACGGGATCGACGCCGCAGTGACGGGCACGAGCTCGCAGGTGGTCGCCTCGACCGGCGAACGTTTCGTCATGACGTTCGCGCTGCACCTCACCGTCGAGGACGGTCTGATCACCCGGCACCACATGTACGAAGACAGTCTCACGGTCGCCGAAGCATTCGACCGCTCCTGACCGGGATGCCCGCTCCTGACCGGCGGACTTGGTCTGGAGCGGGCGCCTTACCCGCCGCGGCTATCGCGGAGAGCCTCAGCAAAGGAGGTATCCCAGGCGTGCAGGTTTTCCCGGAAATGAGGATGGGCATGAGCCGCCGTCGGACCTTGGTGCGCTGCCACGCACACCGCTGCACGAACCATCGATCGCGACACTGTGGACGGACGGTGTAGCGGTGTCGGCGATCGGAAGGACCATCCCGCCGGCTTTTCATCCGGCTGTACGACGACATCGGGGCGTAGCAGGACATCGCGCTCGGTCTTCGGCCGCCAGGCCGCGATATGCCCGCCACCGGAGGAACCGCCCCGGTTCTCATCGGAACACGGACGCGGCTCCCCTGCTGCGGCAGGCGCGACATGTGACCAGGGCCTTGCACCGTCATTGTCGAGGCTTGCCCGCGAAGACCCACCTATTGCTCGCCAGCGCGTCGTCCGGCTCGGGCCGGGGGCCTCGCCCGAACTCGCGGGTGAAGTCGAAGGGCGTCTTGACGTCGGCGGTCCATCCTTTGCGCTCGAGGTCCCCGATGGAGTCCGGGCGTGATCCCCGGTCGAACAAGGTGAGCAGGTCGACCCCGATTCGTTGTTTCGCCGCGGTGTAGACGGCGTTCGCGCGGATTTCGGGCCGTTCGACGCCGAGTTTGACTTCGAACGCCAGTGAACTGCCTTCGGCGCTCAGGCTGTCCACGGTGTGGATGAGGCTCCGCTCAGCGTCAGCGGACAGGTAGAGCAACAGGCCTTCGGCCAGCCAGACACACGGCTCCGCCGGATCGAATCCGGCGTCGATCAGGGTGGCCGCCCAGTCGCCGCGCAGGTCGCCCGCGATCGGTACGCGCCGGGTTTTCGTTGTGGCGCCGAGGGTGTCGAGGACGTCCTGTTTGAAATGCAGCACCGGCTCGCGGTCGATCTCGAACAGCACACAGTCCTCGGGCAGGTCGAGGCGGAAGGCCCGTGAGTCCAGGCCCGCGCCGAGAAGCACGACCTGACGTCCTCCGGCCCTCGTCGCCCGGAGGACGAAGTCGTCCAAGACCCGGGTTCGCAGGCCGAAGTAGCGCCCGAGCCTGCCCCACAACGGGTCGGCATCGCCTCCGGGCACCTGTTCGTTGCGCAGCGGCCAGTCTTCGCAGACCCGGGTGGCACGCACGAAATACTCCGCATAGCCGTCTTGGACGAGCGAGTCCGGACGGTGGGTTTCGATCGCTCGGGCGGCGGCGACCATGAGCGCGGTCCGGCCGACACCGTGTTCTATGGTGCCGCTGTCGTGCTTCGTACCGGCCAAGATTCCTGCCTTTCGGGCGGTGCCCACGCTTCCGGATCGTCGAGGGTCGTCAGGCAGGCGCCGTAGACGGTGCTCATGAACCGCAGGATCGTGTCGTCGGGCAGGTGGAGACTCGTCGTGCAGTCGGTGAGGACGGTCACGTGGAAACCCAGCTGGAACGCCGTCCGTGCGGTGGAGTCCACGCAGACGTCGGTGTAGAGACCCGCGAACACCAGGTGTCCGACACCGTTGCGGGTGAGGTGTTCTTCGAAACCGTCGGTGAGGAAGGCGTCGAAGCGCGCGTTCTTGGTGAAGACACGTTCGCCCGGTACCGGCTCGACCCGGTGGAGCTCCGCTCCCCAGGTGCCTGCCCGGCATTTGGGCCGCTTGCCGAGCAACAGGTCCCGGTGTCGCCAGCTCGGACCCTGATGCTCGACGTCGCCGTGGAAACGGACGAAGACGACCTCGGTACCGCGAGCCCTCGCCACGTCCACCGCCCGCGCGGCACCGGCCGCTGCGGCGTCCAGTGTGGACAGACTGCCCGCGTACCTGGCCGCCACGACCGGTCCGGTGCAGAAGTCGTTCTGCAGGTCCATGACGATCAGCGCGGTGCCGGTCACCCTTCCACTGCCGACAGGGCGTCTGCGGGCCGACCGGGCTGTTTCAGCAGGTCCAGTACGGCTTCCGTCACCTCCGTGGTGGAGTGGTGCCCGCCCAGATCCGGTGTGGTGATTCCCCGGCTCCCTGCGGACTCGAGAGCGTCCTCGGTCCTCTTGATCGCGCCCGCGCAGCCGGCATGCCGTTCCGCGATCGCCGCCGCGGCCCGGATGGTCGCCACGGGATTGACGATGTCCAGACCGGCCAGGTCGTCGGCGGAACCATGCACGGTCTGGTACTCGACCAGGCCGGCGACGTCGGGATGCAGGTGGATGTTCTCGGTGTAGCGGTTTTCCTGCTTTTCGGAACCCAGCCTGTCCAGCAGGACCACGTGCATGATGTCGGCCCATTCGTTGGCCCCGATGACGACGGTGCGCCGCGGCAGACCGTGCTCGATGAGGTTGCGGTTGACCGTGTCCGGCTGGGCGAGGGCGATCTCGACGCCGTGCCGCGCGGCGATCTCCGCCACCCAGGCACCGAGAGCGCCGTCGAGGAGGTGGAACTTGTAGGCCATCACCACCCGTTCCACCGGCTCGTCGGGCCACTGCCGCCGCGCCTGCGCCAGTGCGGCGGCGACCACCTTCTCGGTGATCTCCTTGCTGAACATCAGGGTGCGGTGGACGACACCGGGGCTGTGACTGTTCTCGCCGGTGTAAAAGCCCTGGGCTTCGTCGCGCACCATCAGCAGTGACGAGTCCTCGTTCTCGATGAGGTCGATCTTCACCGCCTGCAACCGCTCGCGGACCAGGTACAACGAC
This sequence comes from Amycolatopsis sp. QT-25, assembly GCF_029369745.1. NCBI lineage: Bacteria > Bacillati > Actinomycetota > Actinomycetes > Pseudonocardiales > Pseudonocardiaceae > Amycolatopsis > Amycolatopsis sp. QT-25. The sequence goes on along the minus strand of NZ_CP120210.1, from coordinate 3,226,348 downwards.
TGGGCGTTGATCGCAGTGCGGAAGACGGCGGTGACGCCCGCACTCGCTTGGGCGCGGCAGAACCGTTCGTAGTGGTCGGCGTCCTGCCGGGTCAGTCCGCCGATGTCTTCGAATCCGCTTCCTTCGGCCTTGAGGGAGAAGTACGAGTGGTACAGCCTGGGTGAACGCACGATGCGCATGGTCGTCGAAGCAGCCGTCCCGAGGGTGGTCAGGACACGTTCGAAGACGTTCGCGAGTTCCGGCCCGGTACCGCGGCCGACGGCCAACCCGATGGTCGGGACCACCGTGCTCCTTTCGCTGCTCGGATATCGGATTCAGGCCGTGGGCGCGCCGGTGACCAGGTGATCGCCGGCGATGTCCGTCTTCTTCGGGTTGTAGTAGTCCTTGATCCCGGCCACCCAGGTCGAGACGGTGATCTGGTCCGCGACGGACGGGCCGAAAGCGTCGAAGAGCGCATCGATGTTCGCCCGTTCGAAACCGATCGCCGCCATGAGCGCATGGAAGACGTGTCGCTCGATGAGACCATCCCCGTCCGGGTCGCCCAGCGTCGCCAGCGCCTCGGCGAAAGCGCCGATGGTGGCGTCGAAGCGTTCCGGTGACAGGACGACGGCGGTGTACTCGTCGAAGGTGATCTCGCCGTCGCGATCGACGTCCAATTCTTCGACCAGGGTCCGCCAGTATTGCCGGAACGCCGACCTCATCGCGTCTTTGGCCGCCGCACCGGATTCGGGAGCCGCCTCGACGACGTCGGCGGCCATGATTTCGAAGTCTTCGGCTTCGAGGTGCCCGTTTCCGTTGCGGTCGAACAAAGTGAAGATGAGCCTGACCCGCTCGAGGGCATCCGTCTGCATCAAGGAACCGTCCTTTACTCGGATCGAAAAAGGGGTAACGGCGAATTGCTCGATCGTGACTATGCCAGCGGCGACGCCAAGGAAATACAGGAAGAACGCGGCCGTCACCGTAAAGTGTGGTTCTCTGTCGAACGCGTCAGAACGCCCGAAAGCATGTTGTTTCGGCGTCGCCGTTATGCAGCGCCCACACCCTGGCAGGTACTGGAACCACTCTCGGTCTTCGTGCTCGGGGCACCGGGTCCATCCGTCGGCAGCACCGGAATCCCGATCGGGGCTCCGGTCGCGACCCGCCGTCACCCGGTTCGAGCCAGGTGTAGTGACCGGTGACCACGAAGTGGATTTGGCCGGCCGGACGGCCTCGTCGTTGCCCACGCACTTGAAAGTGCCTTTTGCAGACCTCCTCCCACTCGCTCATGATGGTGTCACGCACTACCGGTGAGGTGGGGAAGCCGAATGAACGTGTGTCAGGAGCAGGGCGAAGGACGGACTTCGGAGCGCGGCTCCCGCGGCGGGTGATCCCGACGCCGGGTGCCACTTCGACATCGACGAGGCGGCGAGCGCTGAGTCGAACACCGAGGATGCCGAGGGCGACGTGCCCGACGCCACGGACCGACGAGCCCCACCGGCGCCTCAGCCCGCCGACGCGCGGACCACGGCTTTGGCTCGGCCGACTCCGGTCAGTTCACTGGTGGCCCGGTGGCCGGCGATCTCTCGGTGGTGGGTGGCGGCCCACTCGGCCATCGCCGTCACCGCGTCGATCAGCGATCGGCCCAGGTCGGTCAGGTCGTACTCCACGCGCGGAGGGACCTCGGCGTATGCGGTCCGGGTGATCAGGCCGTCGCGCTCGAGATGTTTGAGCGTCTGGGTCAGCATCCGCTGGGAGATCCCCGGGATGCTCGCCCGCAAGGCGGAGTAGCGCAGCGAGCCGGTGCGCAGGGTGCCGATGGTCAGCACCGTCCACTTGTCGCCGATGCGGTCGAGCACCTCACGGATGAAGGCGCTGTCCTCCGGCCATGCCTGGCACGGCCCACTGGTCTGTCGCGCTGAGGCCATCTCGATCACCTCTCGTCAGGGTGCGACCGCACCACCAGTATGTAACGCCCGCGTGGCGGGCCACGCACCGAACCACGACTTCGACCCGCGCTCGGCTCACCGGAGCGCGAAGGCCGGGAACGGCAAGGTCGTCCACCGCGCTCTCACCGCACGCGGCACACCTCGATCCCAGGGAGAGTGATCACTTTGCAGGCACATGACACCATCGTGGCCGGAGCGGGCCCGGTCGGGCTGTGGATGGCGGCGGAGCTGGCCTTGGGCGGCGGGCGGCCGCTGGTCCTGGAACGGGCCGAGCAGCGCAGCCCGCACTCGAAGGCGCTGGCCATTCACCCGCGCACGATCGAGGTACTGGCGATGCGCGGGCAGGAACAAGCCTTCCTCGACGGCGGGCTGCCGGTGCCGGACGGGCACTTCGGCATGCTTCCCGCCCGTCTGGACTTCCGCGGGCTGACCACGCCGTTCCCCTTCATGCTCGCGCATCCGCAGCTGCGCACCGAGGAACTGCTCGAACGGTACGCCCTGGCCCTCGGGGTGGTGATCCGGCGCGGTCATCAGGTGTCCGGGCTGCACCAGGACGAACAGGGCGTGACCCTGCGGGTCAGCGGGCCGGATGGCGAGTACGAGATCACCGCCGGCCACGTGGTCGGCGCGGACGGGGCGGGCAGCACCGTGCGCCGGGCGGCGGGCATCGACTTCCCCGGCACCGACTCGACCGTCTTCGGTTTCCTCGGGGACGTCGAGTTGGTCGATCCGCCGGAGCGGCTGGGCTTCTGGCACAACGAACACGGCGCGCTGATCGTGGTCCCGATCCCTGGCGGGCGCTACCGCGTCACCGGGTACGCCCCGTCGGCCCCCGCCCCGACCCTGGAATTCCTGCGGGAGACGGCGAACCGGATCGCGGGCACGGACTTCGGCCTGCACTCCCCGGTGTGGCTGTCCCGCTTCGGCAACGCCACCCGGCTCGCGGCCGAGTACCGGAAAGGGCGGGTGTTCCTGGCAGGCGACGCCGCGCACATGCACTTCCCGGCAGGCGGCGTCGGGCTGAACGTGGGCCTGCAGGACGCGATGAACCTGGGCTGGAAGCTGGCCGCGGTCCAGCGAGGCCGGGCGAGCGCGGCCCTGCTGGACACCTATCACCGGGAACGCCATCCTGTCGGCGTGGCCCTGGGTGAACACACCAAGGCCCAGACCGCCCTGATCACCGCCACCACCGAGGAGGGACAGTCCCTGCGTCGGTTCATGGCCGACCTGCTGCGCACCCATCCCGACGTGGCCACCGCGCTGGCCACCACGCTGACGGCGCTGGACGTACGTTATCCGGGCAGTCATCCCCTGGCCGGCCGGCGCCTCCCGGCCACCCGCGAGCAGTTGCACCTGTTGCGTGCGGGCCGCCCGGTGCTGCTGGCCCACGAAACCGGCCCGGCGTTGAAGGACCTGGCCACGAACGCGGACCTCCGGCTGTACGAGACCGAGCTGCCCTGGCCCACGTCCGCCGTGCTGGTGCGCCCGGACGGGCACGTATGGGCCGCCGGGGACACTGCCGGGCAGTTGGCGGACGCCGTGGCGGAACTGCCCCTGGTCTGACGTGAAGGCAGTGGGGCTCCGGACTTCCACCAGCCCCGGCGGAGGTCCAGGAGACACGTCGCCCACGCCCGCCCCGGCCGCTGAGGGAAGTCACGCCGCGCGGATCACCAGAGGTGGCTGAAGGCACCTCTATCGCGTAGGGGACGGCTTTCGAGGAAGTCGTCGTGTGCGAGGCCTTTGATCCGGGCCGCCAACGAAGCACCACCGGCAGGCATGAGTGTGACCGATCCATAGCTCCGCAGCACGACATACCGGCCATCGACACTGTCCACAAAGGACAGCGGGCGGGCGCAGCTCAGTACTTTTCCCGCAGTTCCAAGGCGTTCCGCACTCGCCTGACCGATCGCCCTCGCCCTCGACAGAACCCGCAGGAACCACTCGGCGCCCTCAGGGTCCACTCCGTGCTCGATCAAAGATCGCTTCCCAGCGCTGAGCAGCCCCGATCGCCGCCACGCCCGGCCCGACCGGACAACGGCGAGTTCGCCTACCCGGACGGGTCGTCCGCTGCCCGGCCTGCCATCGGGCAGTGCCTCGAGCATGCCTTCCGCCATCCTCTTCGCGTTCAACCATCCCAGTTCGACGGTTTCGTCCCGCACTATCACACGCAGCGCACGGCCGGTGAGCTGCGGAAAACAGCCGATCGCCACCTCCCCGGCGGAGTCGCTGTAGCGCAGGGACAGCGAGAGACCGCGGTCGTCCATCGCCCGGAAGGCATCCCGCAGATCGTCGTCGAGGGTGCCCGCGTCCCCGAGACCGTTGGACGTCAGCCATCGGTTGGCGCGAGCACGACGCTCTTCTCGCTCCGCGTCATCACGGCCGTGGCGGCGCACCCCGAGAGGGGACGGCATAGGCCCGAGGCCAAGCCGTTCCCACACCACGTCGAAGACGAGCGCGGGAAGGACGGGGAGCGTCATCGTCACCGAACCGCGGGTCACCACGACACTCCCGTCCGCCTGCTCACCGGAGCGGACCAGAGCCCGGTCCCAGGCACGTTTTCCGGGCACGGTCGCCGGCGATGGTTCGTGTCGGTCGGAATTGCAGCCTCCCCGAATCGATGCGGTCGGTGTCGCACCGCGAGCCGTCAGCCCACGGGCAACCGCGAGCACGACGCCTTTACAACTACAACCAGGCGGCCGGGCGAGCAAGAAGTTCTCCTCGGGCGGTTTCACCGAAGCATCGCGTGAGCGCTTCGAGCCGGACCTCGTTCGGGCCGGTGGCGGGCGCGGGGGTCTGCCTCACGCTGACCCGGTGTCATCGGAATTTCATCGGAGACTTCTACCGTTCGGACGGTGACCGAACCACTGTGGCAGCAGCGACCATCACCGAAGAAGACCGATGTCGGCCTGCTCGTCGGCATGCTCGGCCTCATGGGCGGCGGTATCACCGCACTCGTCCTGAGCCGGGACGAGGACGACCACGGTGGCGTCACCCCCTCCGCGGCCGCCGAAGCGTTCGTTCAGGCATACAACAGCGCGGTCGAGGCCGCAGACCCTTCGGGGCTTCCGCTCGACGAGTACGTGTGCCCCGCCGGCCACGACTACTTCGCCCGGACCTTGCAGGACGGCATGGCCCAGCGGGTACGGCTGAAGATCGAGTCGGTGCGCGGCGCGGCCGAGGACGGCAGGGCGGTGGTCGATGTGTCGGGAACCGGCGACGGCGGCCCCGCCGGGCGGACGACGGTCTTGGCGGTCCGGACCGACGGGCGCTGGAAGGTGCGCGACCCCGAGATGCAGATGGGTGCCGCGATGATCCCCCGACGGTCTTAGCCGTCCGGCGACTCATCCCGGCAGCGACGACATCCCGTTCATGGACGGAATGGGACCGCCTGGGGCGCCCCGCTCTTCACCACCGAGGGTGCGCCGCACCACCCGGAAACGCTCCTGGACCGACCTGGTCCCCCGGATCGCCTGAGCCGGGACACCGCTGGGTGACCTCGTGCCGGAGCGGGGAGCCCATGCCTCCCGCGCTGACTCCGGCACGGGGCCCTGAGTCAGTTCGCCGAAGGAGCCGGCACGGTCTCGATGGTGAGCGGGTCGCTGTCGGACCCGGTCAACCCGGCGAGCTCCAGGATCCGCAGTGGCATGGAACCCGCCGTCGCCAGCACCGTCAGCGCCGTGTCCAGTCCTGATGCCAGTGCCGCGGCGTCGAGCAAGAGCGCGATGCCGCAGCTGCTGAGGTACCGCACTCCGGTCAGATCGATCGTCAGTTCCGGCACGTCGGTGGCTTCGATCCGGTGGAGCAGAACCTGTCTCGCGTCGGTGATGGTCGTCAGGTCGAGATCGCCCGCCAAGCGCACGACGGGTTCGTCGGGCGTGTCGTCCACCGCGACGTTCCCGGATGTTCCGGCGGCCAGGACGGAGGGCACCGTACCGGTGGCCGAGGTCGTCCGCGGGGCGATCTGGAACCGGACCGTGGTGCCGTGCTCGTCCTGCTCGATGGTCGCTTCTTCGGCCAGCGCCTTGATGAGCTGGATACCACGACCGCGGTGTCCGTTGTCGGCCGGTTCGGGCCGCCAGGTGCCGCGATCGCGCACGTCGACCTCGATCTTGCCCGCCGCGGTCCTGGTCACGGAATAGGCGACCTCGCCGGCGGTCTGCGGGTAGGCGTGCTCGATGGAGTTCGCGACGGCTTCGACGAGGGCGAGGTTCAGGTCTTGGTACAGCTCGGCGGGGATACCGGCGAGCTGTGACCAGCGAACGACCTCCGCGCGCAGCTCCCGGAGGATGCCGGGTTCCGCGGGCCGGCTCCGTCGCAACGGCGGTGGGGTCAGCCTGAGCCCGAGCAAGGCCACGTCGTCGTCCTGCCCGGTGTGGAGCAGGCTGTCGATGATCGTCGCGACCAGCGGTTCCGGAGGCAGGGACTGGTTGTCCGCCACGGCCTTGCACAGCCGCCGCAGACCGTCGTCGATGTGCTCGTCGCGCCGTTCGATCAAGCCGTCGGTGTACAGCAGCACCGAAGCTCCGGGCTTCAGGGTCGCGGTTTCCTCTCGGTAGTGCGAGCGTCGCGGCCCACCCAGCACGCTGCCTCCGCCGGGAAGGAGTGTCGCGGTGGAGCCGTCGACGACCACTGGCGGCGGATGCCCGGCGAGGGCCCACCGCAGTTCGCCGGTCTCCCAGTCGAGGGTCAAGCACGCGCACGTGGTGCCCGACGCTCCCTCGATGCGGGCGGCGAACTCGTCGAGACGGTGCAACGCCGCGGCGGGCCCATGACCGTCCAGGAGGCCGGCGGCCAGTGCGCTGCGCAGCTGGCCCATGACCGCCGCGGCCTGCGGTCCCTTGCCGACGACGTCGCCGACCGAGAGCGCCACGACGGAGCCACGCAGCGCGATCAACTCGTACCAGTCTCCACCCGTCTGCGCGTGGGCGGCGACGGGCAGATACCGGGCCGCGGCGGCGATGCGAGGCAGTGCGGGGAGTTCACGGGGCAGCAGGCTCCGCTGCAGGGTCTCCGCGATGTCGCGTTCCCGTTGCAGCATCAGGTCGCGCTCGGCTTCACGGCGACGTCGTTCGGTGACGTCACGGCCGATCGCCTGCACTCCCGACGGGGTGGCCTGGATGTTCAGTTCGAGGGCGACGCCGGTCCCGTCGGCCCGGCGGAAGTGGTGGACGTCGCTGGTCTCCCAGACCTTCCCCAGATCCGCGACGAACTCTCGCCAGCGGTCGCTCCCGTCGTTCTCGAGCAAGCCGGTGATCGGGGTGCCGATGAGCTCGTCGCGGGAGTAGCCGAGCAATTCGCAGGCCGCCGGATTGATCTCGTCGAACCTGAGGTCGCGGTCGAGTATCCAGATCGCGTCGGTGGCCCGTTCCACGAGCAGCCGGTGACGCTGCTCGCTGTCCCGCAGCGCCCGGCCGGCGTGGGTGCGCTGGATGGATTCCCAGCAGCGGTTCACGATCATCTCCACCAGGTCGACCTCGGCATCCGTCCAGTGCCGGACGGTCGCCTGGTGGACGGCCATCGCGGCGACGAACCGGCCGCTGCGCAGCAGCGGCACGCAGATGACGGCCCGGATGCCGGTGACCTGATACGCGTTCAGGTCCGAGGCTTCGAGGCGGTCGTCCGCCGAACTGTCGGCGACGACCCACGGGGTACCGGCCCGCATCGCGCGCATGCACCCGTTCCCGAACGCCGACATCGCGAACCGGCCGGGCAACGGCGGAAGACCCGTGGCATGGTCGCCGCTCATCAGGAAGTGGTCTTCGTCGTCTTCGGCCTCCGCGTAGGCACAGCGATCGGCGCCCAGATACTCGCCGAGACGCCGGGCCGCGTACGCCATGACCTGCTCGGCGTCTTCCAGTTCCTGGAGCCCTCGCTCGAACTCGGCGAGGAACTGTTGCCGCTCGGTCTCCGGCCGCCGCCCGGACACGTCGAGCAGGACACCGCTGACGACGCCTTCGGGCAGTACCCGCCCCAGCTCCTGGAGCCGGACGACCCGCCCGTCCGCCGCGATCGCACGGTAGGTGAGGTCGTAGTCGTGGCGGCTCCAGCCTTCGGCGCGCGTCCGGAGGTAGCGCTCGCGATCCTGCGGATGCACCAAGGACACCGCGAAGGCCGGATCTGCCAGCCAGGCGGCGGCAGGATGCCCGAGCAGGCGCCGGCATTCCTCGGACACGAAGGAATAAGCACCGCTCCGGGCATCGGCCTGCCACACGACGACCGGCACCCCACCCACGACGTCAAGGAGGCCCGGGCCACCGTCGCCGGAGCCCGACGGTGAGTCTTGCGTTTCCATGAGCACAAACCTCCAGCTACGACCACCGGCCGCCCGCCGGAAAGCGAAAACCGTACACGTGAAGAACCCTAAACCGGTCACGGCCTTCTCGCGCCTTCGGCGCCCTCCGCGGGAGCGCCTGCCGGGCGAGCGGGTCTATTCTCTGACAGCCTAAGCCGATGGCTCGCTCGGCCGGACATCGGTGAGCGGGGCCGCCCACCTGCCGAGGAGCACGACGGTGACCATCCAGCACCCCGACGGCGCCGACACGGGCGATCGCCCGCTGAAAGTCACGGTGTCCCGGCACGACGACGGCCAAGTCGTCATCGGCGCCGCCGGAGAAATCGACCTGGCCACCGCCGGGATCCTCGGGGACGTCCTGGACGGTGAACCCGCTCCGGGCACCGTCGCCGTCGTGCTGAACCTGTCGACGGTGACCTTCTGCTCCAGCACCGGGCTGAGCGAACTGGTCAAGATCCGCACCCGCGCCGCCGACGCCGGCGTCCCGCTGAGGCTGGTACTCGACGACGCCGGGGCTCTGCGGCGAACGCTGGAGCTGATCGGGATGCTGGAGCTGTTCACCGTGTACCCCGACCAGACCGCCGCTCTCGAGGCTGATCGGGACTGAGGTCCGAAGACGGTGCGGGTACACGGTCACGCCGGATCACTTCGTCCCCCGATCCGGAGTGAAAGCGGGCCGTCGGCTCGGAGCCGGCGGAACGCGGGGATTCCTGGCGTGGACGGCACCACGGCTGTGAGCCGGCACGCGGCGCCTGCCACCGATCCGATGTCACCATGTAACTCTTTCTTCGCACAGTTCGAAATCAATGAGCGAAGTACGGCCCGGAAACGGGTACACCGAAATAGTCCACGGCGCTAGGCGACATGGACGAGTTCCGCACGGCGTTCCACCGGAATACGTTCATATCGAAGCGATTCGAAGAAGGTCGAGTACGGTACGCCGCCGGGCGGGCCTCGGCTGGTGTCTCAACCGTCACGACGGAGAGTAGTACGGCTTCGCTATGATCGGTAACCGTGCGGGCCGTTCCTTCTCGCCCGAACACTTCCTCGACCGGCAGTCGGTTCTTTCCTCGACGCTATGAATGAAGAGACGTGGTGGCGGATGAGTGGGTCGTCGGTTTCGACGATGAGTCGCACTGGGGAAGAGGAGCTGCGGCAGCTTCTCGCCGGCCTCACGGCGGTGCGGGACGGCGACTTCGGCATTCGGCTGCCGGACGGGGACGGCGGTCTGCTGGGTGACATCGCGACGGTGTTCAACGGGATGGCGGACCAGCTGTCCCTGTTCACTTCCGAGGTCACCCGTGTCGCCCGTGAAGTCGGCAGCGAAGGACAGCTCGGCGGCCAGGCGAAGGTCCCGGGTGTCTCCGGCACCTGGAAGGACCTCACCGACTCGGTGAACGCGATGGCGGGCAACCTCACCACCCAGGTGCGTGACATCGCCCAGGTCGCCACCGCCGTCGCCAAGGGAGACCTGTCGCAGAAGATCGACGTCGATGCCCGCGGCGAGATCCTCGAACTCAAGGACACCGTCAACACGATGGTGGACCAGTTGTCCTCGTTCGCCGACGAAGTCACCCGCGTCGCCCGTGAGGTCGGCAGCGAAGGACGGCTGGGCGGACAGGCGGAGGTGCCGGGCGTCGGCGGTGTCTGGCGTGACCTCACCGACTCGGTGAACTTCATGGCGGGCAACCTGACCGATCAGGTCCGGAATGTCGCGCAGGTGACGACGGCGGTCGCCAAGGGAGACCTGTCGCAGAAGATCACGGTGGACGCGCGCGGCGAGATCCTCGAACTGAAGAACACCATCAACACGATGGTCGATCAGCTGTCCTCGTTCGCCGACGAGGTCACCCGTGTCGCGCGCGAAGTCGGCACCGAAGGCCGCCTCGGCGGCCAAGCCGACGTCAAGGGCGTCTCCGGCACCTGGCGTGACCTCACCGACTCGGTGAACTTCATGGCGGGCAACCTCACCGACCAGGTCCGCAACATCGCCCAGGTCGCCACCGCGGTCGCCAAGGGAGACCTGTCGCAGAAGATCAACGTGACGGCCCGCGGCGAGGTCCTGGAGCTGAAGGACACGCTGAACACCATGGTGGGACAGCTGTCCGCCTTCGCCGACGAAGTCACCCGCGTCGCGCGCGAAGTCGGCACCGAAGGCCGCCTCGGCGGCCAAGCCGACGTCAAGGGCGTCTCCGGCACCTGGCGCGACCTCACCGACTCCGTGAACTTCATGGCGGACAACCTCACCGCGCAAGTCCGGTCCATCGCCCAGGTCACCACCGCGGTCGCCCGCGGTGACCTCTCCCAGAAGATCAGGGTCGACGCGCGCGGCGAGATCCTGGAACTCAAGGACACCATCAACACGATGGTCGACCAGCTCTCCGCCTTCGCCGACGAGGTCACCCGCGTCGCGCGCGAAGTCGGCACGGAAGGCAACCTCGGCGGGCAAGCGACGGTGCGGGGTGTCTCGGGCACCTGGAAGGACCTGACCGACAACGTCAACGTGATGGCGTCCAACCTGACCGGTCAGGTTCGCTCGATCGCCCAGGTCGCCACCGCGGTCGCCCGCGGTGACCTGTCCCGCAAGATCACCGTCGAGGCCAAGGGCGAGGTCGCCGCCCTGGCCGACGTCATCAACACGATGGTCGACACGCTGTCCGCGTTCGCCGACGAGGTCACCCGCGTGGCGCGGGAGGTCGGCACCGAGGGCATCCTCGGCGGGCAGGCCAGGGTGCCGAACGTCGCCGGGACGTGGAAGGACCTCACCGACAACGTCAACTCGATGGCGAACAACCTCACCGGCCAGGTCCGCAACATCGCCCAGGTCACCACCGCCGTCGCCCGCGGCGACCTCACCCGCAAGATCGACGTCGACGCGCGCGGCGAGATCCTGGAACTCAAGACCACCATCAACACGATGGTCGACCAGCTCTCCGCGTTCGCCGCGGAGGTCACCCGCGTCGCCCGCGAAGTCGGCAGTGAAGGACGGCTCGGCGGCCAGGCCGAGGTCGAAGGCGTGTCCGGCACCTGGAAACGGCTCACCGAGAACGTCAACGAACTCGCCGGAAACCTCACCCGCCAGGTGCGCGCGATCGCCAAGGTCACCAGCGCGGTCGCGGAAGGCGACCTCACCCGCTCGATCACCGTGGACGCCTCCGGCGAGGTCGCCGAACTCAAGGACAACATCAACTCGATGGTGGAATCGCTGCGCGAGACCACCCGGGCGAACCAGGAACAGGACTGGCTGAAGTCCAACCTGGCCACCATCACCGGCCTGATGCAGGGCCGCCGTGATCTCGCCGTCGTCGCGGCCGCGGTGATGGACGAGCTGGTTCCGCTGGTCGCCGCACAGTACGGCGCGTTCTACCTCGCCGACGACACGACGGAGATGCCGGAACTGCGCCTCGTCGGCGCCTACGGGCATCCCGAAGGCGAAGAAGGCCCGGTGGTGCGCTTCCGGATCGGCCAGTCGCTGGTCGGGCAGGCAGCGCGCAGCCGGCGCCCGATCAACGTCGACGACGTCCCGGAAGACTACGTGGCGATCTCGTCCGGTCTGGGAAGGACGAGACCGGCGAACCTGATCGTGCTCCCGATCGTGGTGGAGGACCAGGTCCTCGGCGTCATCGAACTCGCTTCGGTCCACGGGTTCACCGCGGTGCACCGTGCCTTCCTCGAACTGCTGATGGAACAGATCGGCGTCAACGTCAACAGCATCGTCGCCAACGCGCGCACCGACGAGCTACTCGGCGAGTCGCAGCGGCTGACCGCCGAACTCCAGACACGTTCGCAGGAATTGCAGTCACAGCAAGAAGAACTGCAGCGTTCCAACGCCGAGCTGGAGGAGAAGGCCGCGCTACTGGCGACCCAGAACCACGACATCGAGACGAAGAACCTCGAAATCGAGCAAGCGCGGCAAGAACTCGAGACCCGCGCCCACCAGCTGACCCTGGCGTCGAAGTACAAGTCGGAGTTCCTGGCCAACATGAGCCACGAACTGCGAACCCCGCTCAACAGCCTGTTGATCCTCGCGCAGCTGCTCGCCCAGAACCCGACCCGAAACCTCACCTCCAAGCAGGTGGAGTACGCGAGCATCATCCATTCGGCCGGTTCGGATCTCCTGCAGCTGATCAACGACATCCTGGACCTGTCCAAGGTCGAGGCCGGGAAGATGGACGTCACCCCGGAGCAGGTGCCGCTGCGGCAGCTGCTGGACTACGTCGAAGCGACCTTCCGCCCGATGACCTCCCAACGGCATCTCGACTTCCGGATCGTCGTCGGCCAGGACTCCCCCGCGCAGCTGCTGACCGACGATGCCCGGCTGCGCCAGGTCTTGCGGAATCTTCTCTCCAACGCCGTGAAGTTCACCAGCACGGGCGGAATCGAACTGCACATCACCCCGGCCGGGACCGAAGAGCTGCCTCCCGCCCTCCACGCGAACGGCCCGGCGGTCGCCTTCCGGGTCGTCGACACGGGTATCGGGATCGCCGAACACCAGCTCGAATCGATCTTCGGCGCGTTCCAGCAGGCCGACGGCACGACCAGCCGCAAATACGGGGGCACCGGTCTCGGCCTGTCGATCAGCCGGGAAATCGCGCAGTTGCTCGGAGGGCACCTCACCGCGGAGAGCACCCTCGGCGAGGGCAGCACCTTCACCTTCTACCTGCCGATCGCACGGCCGGACTTCGCGGCACGGCCCGCGATCGGGCGGGAACCGGCGCACAAGCCGGACACCGAGCCGGCGTCGGAACCCGCCGCTCCGGCCCACCGGCGGTTGCTCGTCATCGAAGGACGCCAGCGTGGTTTGCTGACCCTCGTCGCCGAGAGCGCGGCCGAAGACCTGGCCGACAGCCGGGACTTCGGTGTCGTGACCGCCGACGTCGAAGTGGTCACCGCGGCCGGGACACAACAGGCGGCCGCCGCCCTCGCCACCGACGCCTACCACTGCGTCGTGCTGGACCTCGATCTCCCGGACGGGACCGCGTTCACCTTCCTCGACGCCGTGCAGGGCGACCATGCCCTGAGAACCGTCCCCATCCTGGTGCACAACACCAGGCGGCTGGACCACGACCAGGAACAGTTGCTGCAGGCGCGGGTCGAGACCTTGTCGCTGGAGGTGCTTTCCGGCCTGGACGAACTCCGGGAACGGCTCGCGCTGCACTTGTCGGCGGAGAAGCCGGGAGCCGTCCTGCCACTGGTCCAGCCCGGCGACGAAGCGTCGGCCGTCCACCCCCGGAACATCGACAACACCCTGCACGGCCGCACCGTGCTGATCGTCGACGACGACCCCCGCAACGTCTACGCCCTCACCGGGATCCTCGAGTTGCACGGACTGCACGTGCTCCACGCCGAAGACGGGCGCAAAGGTGTCGAACGTGTGGCCACCCAGCCGGGCATCGATCTGGTCCTGATGGACATCATGATGCCCGAGATGGACGGATACACGGCCACCGCGACGATCCGGGCCATGCCCGAACACGCGGATCTGCCCATCGTCGCCGTCACGGCGAAGGCGATGCCCGGCGACCGGGAGAAGAGCATCGCCTCGGGCGCGAACGACTACGTCACCAAACCGGTCGACACGGACGAGCTGATCGCCTGCCTCAAACGGCACCTGACGGCCTGACGGGAACGACACATGCCCGTCGATGACACCGCACAGGAGCATTCCGCCGACCTCGCGCCCAACGTGGCACGCCTGGCCGCCACGGTCGCCCGGCTGCGCAGCGAGGTCGACCACGCGCACGCCGTCGCCGACGGCCGCGCTCTGATCGAGCTCGCCAAGGGCGTGCTGATGGAACGGCTGCGGTGCGGTCCTGGAGACGCCGCACGGCAGCTCGCGACGCTTGCCGAACGCGCCGGAACGACGCGCTTGGCGTTCGCCGCCGACGTCGTCGGCAAGGCCGCGAAAGACCGGCTCAGCGACGTGGCAGCGGAATTCCTGGCTCACGCGGACGACCACGAAGACGGAAGTTCGGTCGCCGTACGGTTGCGGACCGCGGAAAGTGGTGTCCTGGCAACGGATGACACCCAGCGTGTCGCCGAAGCGATTCTCGAGCACGCGCTGCATCCCATCGGGGCGACGGCGGTCGCGGTCTGGCTCGCGGGACCGGACGGCTCGCTCACCCTGGCCGGCTCAGCGGGGTTCTCCGCCGAGGAAGCGGCCCGCTGGTGCTACGTCCCCCCAGGGGTGCCGACACCCGCGCATTCCGCGCTGGTCGAACGCGACCTGGTGTGGTTCCCGACCTTGCGCGACTCCGGCCTCCCCTCGATCGGGCAGCACACCCTGGCCGAGGGGGGCCGAGCCACCATCCCGACCGGTACCGGCGGACGCATGGTCGGCGTCGTCGAGATCTGCTGGCCCGGCAAGTCGGACCTCGAGCCCGACCGGCTGCGGCGGCAGTTGGAGGCACTGGCGGAACTGTGCGCGCACACCCTCGACAACGCGACGGACGGCGTGCCCGGCTCCCCCATCCGCCCGGCCGCGCAGATGCTCGGCGAGCTGGTCGATCTCGTGGACCGGTTACCCGATCCCGCCCTTCTCCTGTGCCCGTGCGTCGACGAGGCCGACCGGCTCGACGACTTCCGGATCCACCACGTCAATTCTCGCTTCGTCGACCCGGCAGGACGTCCGGGCAACCGGATCGCCGGTTCCCGACTGCTCGAGGTCTATCCGCTGGCGGCAGAGGAAAACGGTCTGTTGGACACGATCCACCGGGTCTACGCCACGGGTGAGCCGTTCAGGGACCGGAACATGACGCTCGCCACTTCGGTGGACCAGGTTCCCTTGCCCGTACTCGCCGACATCACCATCAGCCGGATCGCCGACACCATCCTGGTCGGCCTCCGCCTGCAGGACGACGCCGAGAAGCTGACCATGTTGCTGCAGCACGCCCAACGGCTCGGCCGGATCGGCGGTTTCGAGGAGAACGTCGTTTCGGGTGTGGTGCTGTGGAACTCGGAACTGTTCGCCCTCTACGGACTCCCGCCCACCGCGGCGCCGCCTCCCCTCGCCCGCCTCGCCGACTACGCGCACCCCGACGATTCCCACTCGATCGGCCGCTTTCTCCGCGCCCTGCTGCACCATCGGCGTTCGGCGTCGACCGCGTTCCGGCTACAGCGATCCGACGGCGTCTCCCGATACATCCGGGTCGTCGCCGAGCCGGTCGTCGACAGCCGGAACAAGCTCATCACCATTCGCGGCGCCTACCAGGACGTCTCCGCCCAGCACTGGGCCGAAGTCGCGCTCGCGGCCACTCACGACCGGCTGGCCGCGACCGAACAGCAGGCGATCGAACACAACCGGCTCACCCTGCAACTGCAGCACGCGATCATGCCGCCCGCGCGGGCGCCCCTCGACGTGCCCGGGCTGCGTGCCGCTGTCCGTTACCGGCCTGCGGAGAAGGAGAATCTCGTAGGGGGCGACTGGTACGACGCCGTCGCCCTGCCCAGTGGCGAGATCCTTCTGTGCGTCGGCGACATCGCAGGGCACGGCATCGAGGCGGCCACCGGCATGGTCAACCTCCGCAACGCACTGCGCGGCCTCGCCGCCACCGGCGCCGGGCCCGCCCAACTGCTCACCTGGCTCAATGTGGTCGCCTACAACCTCACCAACCAGGTGACCGCCACCGCGGTCGCCGCGCTCTATCACCCGTCCAGCCGGACCTTGCGCTGGGCACGCGCCGGGCACCTGCCACCCATCCTGCGGAAACAGGGCCGTACCACCACCCTTCCGCTCATCCAGGGAACACTCCTCGGCGCGCTCCCCGACGCGACGTACCACGAGGAGCGGCTCCGGCTCGACGACGGCGACGTCCTGCTTCTCTACACCGACGGACTCATCGAACGCCGCGACCGTCCCGTCCAGGACTCCATCTCGCACCTGGTCGGCCTCGTCGAGGGGCACAACGGCACCCTGGAACAACAGCTCGACGCGCTTCTCACCTTCAGTACCGCGGACACCGACGACGACACCTGCGTCATCGCCATCGAAGTCGTTCCCGTGCCCTGAGTGCGTGTACCGAGCGTGGCGTCGAGCCGAAACAGAAGCGACGTCGCGTCGCTTGTCGGCTACGCCCCGGTTTCGTCGCCGTCCCGGCTTCCCAGGGAGGTCTCGAACCGATCGAGGCCTTCCTGCGCACGGGCTGGTGCTTCGTCGTGGTGGCCGGCACGTCGACGGGTCGCCACGGCGTGCACCACCGCGAACAGCACGGCGATCGCGACCAGCGCGCCGCCACGCAGCCAGACCGCGGGCTCGACCTGAGTCGCCAGCAAGACACACGAAACCAGGCCCAGAACGGGAATCGCCGAAGGCGCACGGAAATGCGAAGGCGCCGACTTGTCCTTGCGCAGCACCAGCACCGCGGTGTTCACCGCCGCGAAGACGATGAGCAGCAACAGGACGAGCGTGGAGGCGAGAACGGCGATGTCCCCGGTGAGCGCCAACCCCAAGGAAATGCCGGTGGTCACGACGATGGCCACCCACGGCGTGCGCCGGCGCGGCAGTACTTTCGTCAGCACCGCCGGCAGGAGCCGGTCACGAGCCATGCCATATGCCAACCGGGAAGACATGATGCCCGTGAGCAGCGCGCCGTTGGCCACCGCCACCAGCGCGATCACCCCGAACACCCACGTCGGCACCCCACCGGCCACGCGCACCACTTCCAGCAGCGGCCCGCTCGACCCGGCCAACCGGGACGCGGGCACGACCGCACTGGCGACCACCCCCACCAGCAGGTACAACAGGCCGGCGGTGGCCATCGCGCCGAACAACGCCCGCGGATAGGACCGGCGCGGGTCTTTCGTCTCCTCCGCGACGTTCACCGACGTCTCGAAGCCGACGAACGAGTAGTACGCCAGCACGACACCGGCCAGCACCCCGGCGATCGGCCCCTTTTCCGCGGTACCGAGTTCGACCAGCCGGGCGGGTTCGGCGTCCCCGCGTCCGATGACCCAGAAACCCAGCCCGATCACCAGCACCAGCCCACCGGCCTCGATCAAGGTCGCGACCACGTTGGCCCGCAGTGAATCCTTGATGCCGCGAGCGTTCAGCGCGGCCAGCATCACCAGGAACACGGCGATCACCAGCACGGGCGGCAAGTCGACGAACTCCCCCAGGTAGTCGCCCCCGAAACCGCGAGCGAGCGCGGCCACCGACACCACCCCCGCGGCCAGCATGCAGAAGCCGACCACGAATCCGGCGAACGGCCCGAACGCACGCTGGGTGTAGTGCGCGGCGCCACCGGCACGGGGATACTTCGTCGCCAGCTCGGCGTAGGACGCCGCGGTGAGCATGGCCAGCACCAGCGCGACCACCAGCGGCACCCACACCGCGCTCCCGGACACACCGGCGATCTGTCCGATGAGCACGTAGATCCCGGCGCCGAGCACGTCACCCACGATGAACAGGTAGAGCAAGGGGGTCGTCACCGCACGAGCCAACCGTTCGGTCATTGCCTCAGTCTCCTGTACGAACTCTCACTTCGCCGAGCGACGGCCGTCGTACGACGAAACCGGGTTCACACCGCGGACACTCCACAAAGGTAACCGAGGGTTCATCACGAACTCGCCGGGCACCTGCCCTGGACCGAAGAGCGGGTGGCGGCGTGCCCGATGTACGCGGACGATCTGGTACGACCGGCCGGACGCGCTTCGCGCCGAAGGCCCGTTGTTCGCTGTCCACACCCGTGAGACACAGGGATCTCAGCGGGTTCCCGGCCACGGTGGACGATCTGCGGCCGGCACTGTCCTCGGTGGACGCGAGCGGTGGTCTTCCCACTCACCGAACCGGACGGTTACCCGGCCGCCGACGACGCGGTGCTCGTCGCGTTCTGCCGGGTCGACCCGGCGGACGACCCGGTGGGCGAAGCGCGTCGATGTGTCATGGCCGGCGCGGCAGGGATGGAGCTTCATCCCGCCAGTGACGATTCGGACTCGGCGACGACCGGCTCACCGGCGTTTTCGCCCTCGCCGTTGAACTCCACCGCCGGTCGTGGTGCACGCGGGTCCGGAGATCGACCCGTCCGGCGAGACCCTGCTCGGCATATTCCACCGGGTCCCCGGCGCACGGATCATCCTGGCGCACGCCGGGTTCACCGATCTCGCAGGGCTTTGCCGCGGACGTGACCCCGGGAGCCCGTGTCGGCCCGCAGCCCGACTCCAGTCGCCACGGCGCTTGTGACGTCCGTCATGTCCACGTCTTCCGCAAGCGGGAGCGACGGCCGGCTCACGGTCGGGCTTGGACGGTCGCCGCGAACGGCGCGTCTCGGACATCACCGCTCCCGATGGTCAAGGCAGCAAAGGACTTCCGGCCCCACGCCGTCCCGGAACACTCTTGTCGGAACGAAAACGGGCGCTCAGCGCGCGACAGCCACGCCGTCGTGCCAGGTTTGGACCATGAGCGATTATCCAAGCCATCCCGCTTCTACCGAGACCTCCACCGCGGTCGGCCGGGAGCGCCCCGGCACGATCAACGGTGCCTTCTGGGCGTTCCTGGCCTCCGCGGTCATCGGACTGCTCGGTGCTGTTCTGGCGTTCGCGAACAAGGACGCCTTGATCGAAGCCGCCAGAGAAACGAACAGACAGGGCGGAGCCCAGCTCTCCGAAGCCCAGCTCGATCAGGCCGCCACCTTGGTCATCGTCGTCGGACTGGTGATCTCGGCCGCGTTCGCCCTGCTGTACCTGTTGTTCGCGGTCAAGCTCCGCGCCGGCCGGAACTGGGCGCGGATCGTCCTCACCGTCCTCACCGCACTTCAATTGTTCTCCATCATCTTCAGCACCAACTCCCTTGTCGGCTACCTCAGCGTCCTCGCCGCCGTCGTCGGGGTGGTGCTGTCGTTCACCACCCCGTCCAACGAGTACATCGCCGCGACCAAGAGCGTGCGCTGAGCACCCGTATCGGCAACTGCGAGGGAGGGTGTGCCGCCCCAGAGCCGGGGCAGCACACCCTCCCTCGTTCCACGTCTCCCCCGACCCGAAGCGGTGGAGGGCCCGAAAGCCTGTTCGCGATGGGTGGCCATTCTTGGCTTCGGTTCAGCAGCCTGACTTCCTCCGGGTCCCGGGGATTCGGCGCCTACGCCGACGAAGCGCACGACCTGGTCTTCCAAGACTTCGGAATCAACAGCTCGCAGGACGGCGGGCTGGTCTTGCCGGACATGGCAGATGTCGTGGTGGGCCACTGTGTAATCCAGCGAACGAACGCCCGCGGATCACGAGGCGCTCAGGATCGAAGGCTCCCTCGCCTTTCACGGCGGCGACTTCGAGGGCACCGGCATTCTCCGCGACAACATCTTCGCGGAAAGGCCCGTCTCCCATGAGGCCTCCAACCGGGATCACCCCATTATCGGCGATCCCGGCTTCATCGATGCGGACGCGGCCGATTCCACCTCAAGCCCGGGTCGCCGAAGGCCGTCGGCCAAGGGGCCGCCGAGTCCGCGGCCTCGTGGAGTCGTCTCACAGCGAGGGTGCGGATGCGGTCATTTCGACCGGTCGTTTCCCGGAATCATGCTGTCAGGCTCGACCACGTGCGTGATCAGGTCATCGCTGGACGTTACCGGCTGGACAAGCGGATCGGCAGCGGAGGCATGGGCGTCGTATGGCGCGCCACGGATCTCGAACTCCGCCGGGTGGTGGCGCTGAAGCAGTCCCAGGCCGGTGACGACGGGCAGCTCCGCCGGGAAGCCCGGATAGGTGCCGGCCTGCACCATCCGAACGTCGTCTCCGTGTTCGACGTGGTGCTCGACGCCGACGTCCGCTGGCTCGTCATGGAGTATCTGCCGTCGCGCAGCTTGTCGGAGACCGTCGAGGCGGACGGCCCCTTGTCCGCGGCCGCGGCGGCCCGGATCGGCGCCCAACTGGCCAACGCCCTGGCCGCCATCCACGACCGGGGCATGGTGCACGGCGACATCAAGCCGGGGAACGTGCTGATCGCCGAAGACGGCACCGCGAAGCTGACAGACTTCGGCATCGCTCGGTGGGCCGAGCTGACTCAGACCGGCGGTGCTCAGTTCGCGGGAACGCCGGGCTATCTCGCTCCGGAAGTCGCCGAAGGCCGGGAAGTCCGGCCGCCCGCCGACATGTTCGCCCTCGGCGCCACGCTGTTCGCCGCGCTGGTGGGCTGCTCGCCGTGGGGTGCGAACGACCAGGGTCCGAGGACACAGTTGCGCCGCGCCGTGTCCGGAGAGTTGAGTTCCTTACCCGACGTCGGCGCTTTGACTCCGGTGCTGACAGCACTGCTGGAGACCGTGCCCGCGCGGCGTCCCACCGCTCGCATGGTCAACCGCATGCTCGAGGACATCACCGGCGAGGCCACACCACTCACCCCACTGCCCGCACCCGCCCCCGGCCGCAGGTGGATCCGGAATCGATCGGTGCCGGTCTCTCTCGGCGTCGCGGCGGCGTTGGTGGCGGGGTTCGTGACCGGGTTCGCCTGGCGTTCTCCGGTCACCGAAGTGCGCACGGTTCAAGAACCCTCCGCGATCGGGGTCATGGGCGACGAGCGCACCGCGGATCCCTGTTCCCTGATCGAAGTGGCGTCCCTCGCCCGGTTCGGGGACGTCGAACCGGACGCCGACTTCGGCCCGTTCTACAACTGCTTCGTCCGGGTGAGACTCAGCCAGGACGAGGCCGACGTCGCCGTAGTCCGGGTGGAGCTCCGGGGTGTGCTGGATCCGCCGCCGCCGGACTACCGTCGAGGCCGCCTCGGGCCCATCCAGCGGCCGGCCGCGCGGAAAGGCGAGTGTCCGCGGTACATCTGGATGCCCGACGGCCACGAGATCGGCGTGTTCGCCCGGCACGAAGGAAACCGGCCTGCTGACCTGTGTGGGATGGCCGAGGCCGTGGCGAGCGGTGCGATCACGGTCCTCGCCGCCGGTGAAGTCCCGCGGAGGGCCGCGGCGCCGGGCAACTCGCTACGCAATCTGAACGCCTGTGAACTGCTCGAGCCGGCGGACGTCACGGCCGTACTCGGGGTCGCCGGGGTGAAACCGGAACCGGACTTCGGGCAGTGGACCTGCTATTGGGAACAGGCCCCGCTCCAAGTGATCGTCGACTTCCACCGCAAACGGCCACAGATCGAGGGGCCTGACGGCACGAAGATCACAGTGGGTTCTCGCGAGGCCTACGTCGAACCGGGCCAAATCGCCGGCGACGACGACATCGGCTGCGAGATCACGATCACCCATCGGCGATATCGCGCCCCTGATCCCGACGACGGTGACTGGATCGAAGCGGCCGACGTGACCGTGGAGACCAAAGCGCAAATCCCTGCGGAAAGGCGCTGCGACCTGGCCATCGGCTTGGCGAGGTCCGTCGCCGACCGCTTGCCCCCGCCGTGAGTCCTCGCCTGTCGACGCCTCGGCGCGGGTGGTGGTCTCGTACCACGCCCCACGGGAGCTGGCTCCGTACGGCTGGCCAGTGCCGCGCAGGAGCCGGTGAAGTCACGTCCGGGCTTGCGCTCGGATCGGCCGTTCGGAGATCTCGAGCTGCCGGGTCGGGACCAGGACAGGAGTGAGTGCCGGAATTTGCTTCCTTCGACGCCGAGACCGTCGACGACTCCAGCGGACGAGCCCTCCACCCCCGGTCGCGGAGTCGTTTCCGCCGATCATGGTGGTATCGAGGTCGTGTCGGCTCAGTCCCACCACATGACCACGGCGAGTCGGCGGCATGCGGCTTCATCGTAGAAGTCACGCAGGATGGCGTGTCGCTCGGAGAGCAACGTGGCGAAATCACCGGTCACCTCTCGCACGAGGGCACCTGACGCGGCCACCGCGTCGTCTCGTCCCACGGGCACGACGGCGTGCACGTTCCCAGGAATGAGAGCACGAAAGGCCTCCGTGACCTCGGCGACCTGATCGAGCTCCAGAGCGGTGACGGGGTGTTCGAAGATCGTGTCCGGATGATCCCGGTAGGCCGGATCCAGGTAGTCCGCCGACGCCGGGATACGGGCGAAACTGCCGTGTCACCGCCACACGGCGCAGTCTGTCGAGTCCACCCGTCCGGGTGCGACCGGTCACCGTGCTGGCCGGGGACATACGGCGATCAAGGTCCGCCGGGAGGGGTGATGGCGAAGATCGCGAGGTGATCGTGCAGGCGGAGAGTGCCGTCACACCGGGTGAATCCACCGACGAACCGCGATTAGAGCACGGTGACCACGGGTAGCCATCGCCTGTGGCTGACTCTCCTATCGCCGTTGTCGACATCGACGGAACGCTCGTCGACTCCAACTATCAGCACGCGCTCGCCTGGTACCGGGCCCTGCGCCGAGTCGGAGAGACCTACCCGATATGGCGGCTGCACCGGCTGATCGGCATGGGCGGTGATCAACTCGTCACGGCCCTCGGCGGTGAGGACCTGGAGCGCCGGGTCGGTGACCGCGCACGGGAACTGCAAGGCGAGGAAACCGACAAGCTCCTCGAAGAGATGGCACTCCTGCCCGGCGCCCGCGACCTGCTGCGCACGATCAAAGAGCGCGGTCATCGGCTCGTCCTGGCCAGCTCCGGCCGGCAGCGCCACGTCGACGTCTACCTCGACAAACTCGACGCCCGCGACATCGTCGACGACTGGACCACCAGCGCCGACGTCGATGCCTCGAAACCCGCGCCCGACCTGCTGCACACCGCGCTACAGAAAATCGGCGCACCACGCGACGCGCCCGCCGTCATGATCGGCGACTCGGTCTGGGACGTCAAAGCCGCGCGCAAAGCCGGGATGCCGGCGATCGTCGTCCGGTCCGGGGGCTTCGGTGACGACGAACTCCTCGAAGCCGGCGCCGTCGCCCTCTACGACACCCCCGCCGACCTCACGAAAAACCTGGACCACACTCCGCTCGCGTGAGTTCCCAGGCCAGGCGAAAGCCTCATCGGCTTTGCCTACCGGGCGCGATAGATAGTTCGAGTCGGTATCGCCGGGAGGCGGCAGACCTCCCACACTCAAGGCGCCGGTCACGCCACCGAGCCGCTGGGTCAGGCAGCCGCGTTCACCTTCAGCTTTTCGGCGACCTTCGCCAGTACCAGCGTGGCGATCTCCTCCGCCTGCTGCGCGTTGTCCTTACCGAGTGCTTCGGCGACCTCTTCGCGGACGACCGGGCCGATTTCCGCCTGAAGCAGACCCTTCAGCGCGGCCGCGAGACCTTCGTCGGTGATGTCGTCGGCCTCGTTGTCGACCACCATCTTCGTGAGCGCGTCGACCGTGGCGATCAGGCCGCGGATGTTGTCCTTGATCTCGGCGAAGAGTTGGGACAGGTTGCCCTTGTCCTGGATCTTCTCCTGGTACATCAGGTACTTGAAATCGTTGGCACCGAACGCCATTTCTTCCTCCTCGATCGGGATGTTCCTGGCTACAGCGGGAATGAGCACGTCGCGGGTCTGCCCGATCCGCGGCATACCGGGACAGGACTTGGCCACCGGCGTCCACGGACCGGGGGCGCCGAACCGGACTGTGCCAACCGATCCCCGCACCATCGGCACGCGGGATCTGTACCTTCGGAATGCCGTGCGTGTCGCAGATCCGAGCGACCAGCCGCACGAGCGCGGCGAGCTGGGCCTGGGACCACGGCCGGATTTCGCGGCCGTCCTCGGTCTCGATGGACACCGCGAAGCTGTTGGCGTTCTTGTTCGCGTCAGCCCGGATCCGGGTGTCCATGTACTGTTCGATCCCCCCGTTCTCGGTCATAGAAGTGGCTTTCGAGGTCGGAGTGGTTCTGGAAGAAGTCGAACAGCGAGTCCGAGGCGCTGACGGCGGTGTGCAGGATGACCGCGCGTGGCGTGATGGCCCCTTGGGTGTGGTTTCTCCGAAAGCGGCTTGTGCACCGCGAAGGGACACCAGGCCATGAAGTCTCCTCAGTTCGATGGGATCGAGATTCGGCGGGCTCGAGCGACCGCGCCCGGTGCGTGGGCCGGCGGGGTCGAACGTCTCGGCCGGCCGTCTTCGCCGTCAGCACCTGGCCATCGCGCGGACTCTTCGGACCACGGAGGCGATCCGCCGTCCGCCCGCGGCAGGTGGCGACGAACCCGGCGTTTCCCTGCCGTCACGCGGTGAAGCAAGGCGGCCGGTACCCACCACCATCGATGCCCCCGAGAACGACCTGAGCTGGATGCTGCCCCACGACCTTGTCGCAGCGCCGCCGCCCGCGGAACGTTCGGGGCGACGGGCAAGAGGGAACAAAGAGCTGCCAAAGGGGCACATGCGACCGGAAGGCACTGCAGAAGAACCGGGTACGGACGACCACGTACTCGATGCGCCCGGGGTGACCATGAGGTACATGAAGGCCCCTTCCTTGCGCTAGATGCAAGGAAGGGGCCTTCATGTACCCCACGAGAGAGAACCACGGCGGCGGCATAGCGGGCACTGGGATCACTTGTGGACTGGTGAAGCCACGCCAGGGCCCTTCGGCGAGTTCGCGTCAGCCTCCGACTTCAGTACGCCAATTTTGCTTTACCTCTCGATAATTCGAGCGCTGGAGCCTAACTCGTTCCAGCCGGGGGCTCGGCTCCAGCGGGACGGTCAGCGAGCCGGTGCCGATGGCCGGGTTCACGCTGAGTTCCTCGCCGACACCACGGATCGCACCGCCGTCGTTTCTCGGCGTCATCGATGTATTCGTTGAGGCGGCGCGGCGCATCAGCGAAGTAAGCCGGTCCTGAATTCGCGATGCCGTTCAGAGCCGGACGTCGTGGCGGGAAGGCGCGTTCAATTTACGGCGAACCTTGACGACGTAGTCCTCGACGGTGCGGCGGGACAGGAACAGGGCTTGGGCGATCTCCCGGTTGGTGTGGCCGCCGGCGAGGAGACGGGCGACATCCTGCTCACGCGGGGACAGTTCGTCGCCGTAGCCGCGCCTCCCGCGTCGCGAAGGCGTGGCCACCCCGGTGCTGCGGATGCGGTGGCGGCGTCGACCGTCGCCCCGAGTGATTCGTAGGACCGCGCGAGCACCTCGAGCACTGTGACGTCGGCGAGGGCGCCCCCTTCGGCTTGCTCCGCGAGCTGGATGGCCCGGTAGGGCAGGCCCAGGTCGTGATGCAGGCCGATCGCCTCCCGGTAGCGCCTGTCCGCCTCCTCGCGGTCGCCCGTCACCGCGGCCAGCCTGGCGCGGCAGCCGATCAGCGCCGCGCTGGCCAGCGGGGCGTCGACACCCCTCAAGCCGACCATGGTCTCGGCGACGAGCTGACGCGCGGCGTCGACGCGGTCCACGGCCAGGTAGAAGTCCACGGCCTGCGGCAACAAGTCGCCCGACCACACCCACGCGCCCTTGTTCCGCAGCATCGCCACGCCGCGTTCCACATGTTCCTCCGCCGCGGCGACCTTGCCCTGGCTGAGCAGCATGCCCGCCATCCCCCCGGCCGCCGACACGCCCACCGGGAACACCTGAGCGAGTGGGTACGAACCCGCCGCCGCGAAAGCCTGCTCGGCCCGCACCCATTCACCGCGTGCGGCCGCCAGCCAGCCTCGCGTGAGGTTCAGGTCGGTGGTCAGCAACAGGTTCGCGTAGGTTTCGATCAAGCGGTCGATCCGCTCTTCGAGGCCCGCCCACCGCCCGTCGAGCCAGTCGAGCCGGACGGCCGTGGCTTCGGCGGTACCGACGACGTAAAAGGCAGCGGCCCGCTCGGCCAAGGTGATGCCGCTGCGCAAGAACTCCCGAGCTCGCGCGTAGTGCCCGATCCACGAGCACGCGTCCGCCAGGTTGCAGTGCGCCCGGGCCAGGTGGTGGATCTCGTCGGGTTCGCGCACGTCGGAAGGGGACGGCAGCTGGGCGACGCCCTCCCAGGTGCTGGAGTCGCCGACGATGAGCCGCCCGCCGAGCGTCGTGGCCAGCAGGACCGTCCGCAGGGCTTGGGTGGGCAGGTGGTCGATGATCGTCTCCACCCGGCCGAGCGCGCTCTGGTGCTCGGCGATGGAGGCGCTCCCCAGGTACGGGCCCGCCATGGCCGCCAGTCCGCGCACGGTGCGTTCCGGCTGGTCGGCGAGCAGGTCGAGGGCGCGGGCGAGCTGGTCGGCGCCGCGGTCCACCTCCCCGGTCTCGCGCTGCAGCAGCAGCCCGAACCACAGGTGCACCTCGCCCCGGACGTCCGGGGCCAGCCTCGGATCCGACAGCAGCCTCTCGACCCGTGCCGTCACCGCCCCGCCGGGCAGCCCCATCAGGGCGTAGCCGCACAGCTTGGCGGCCAGCCGGTTGGTGTCCTCGACGCCGATCTCCGGATCGGTCAGCACCTCGGACAGCAGGTCGACCGCGGCGGTCACGTCCTTGACCTCCTCCGCGGCCTCGGCGGCCAGTTCGCTGTACCGCAGCCATTCGCTCTTCCTGCCTGCCGCTTTGGCGTGCACGGACAGGCGCCCGGCAGGTACCCGGCCAAGGGCCGACAGAACCGCCAGGGCACGTTCGTGCAACTCACGTCGCCGGGGGCCGGGCAGCGAAGCACAGACCGCCCGCCGGGCGACGTTGTCCCGGAAACCGAACCTGTTCGCCGTCTCCTCCACGAGCACACCGGACTTCGTCAGCGCGACGAGGTGCGCCACCTCCGGTTCGTCCGCCACGGCGCTCAGGACATCGGTCGTCTCCGGTACGCCCAGCACCGCGGCGGCCTCGGCGACGGACCGCGCGGCGTCGGGCAGGCTCCCCATCCGCTCCCTGATCGCGTCCGACACCAGGACCGGCACGTCGATCCCGTCCAGAGCCCGCTGAGCGAGGTCGCCTTCCGCGCGTACGTCCACCAGCGGGTCGCGTAGTGCCCGGACGGTTTCCTCGATCACGAACGGGATCCCGGCCGTCTCACGCAGCACAGCCTCGGCGAACCGGTCCGAGGTCACCTCCTTCGCCACGAGTGCGTCGATCATCGCGCGCACCTCGGCCGCGCCGAGGGGCCGCAAGACCAGGTTGACGCCGGTGACCCCGTGCGGGGCGGGTGAGGGACGGCCGAGCGGGGCCACGGTGGGCAGGTCTTCGCGGCGGTAGGTCCCCACGATCGACAACCCCGGCGGTGGGCTCGCCAGCACGAACCGCAGTACCCAGCGGGTCTCCTCGTCCGCCCAGTGCAGGTCTTCGAGCACGAGCACGGTGGTTCCCAGGGAGCGGAGCAGTTCGCGCACGGCGCGGAAGATCCGATGCCGCTCGGCCCCGGGGTCGCCGAGAGCACGCGGAGCGGGCGGCAGGAGCCCGGCGAGTTCGGGCAGGTGGTCGCGCAGGGCGCCGGTCACCGGGCCGGGGTCGTCCAGGCGGTCACCGCACTGGCTGAGACAGTCGAAGAGCACTCCGTACGGGAACGGCTCGGGCAAGGGCTGGCACACGCCCACGACCACGCGCACTCCCCTGGCCCGGACGGTCGCGGCGAACTCGGCGACCAATCTGGTCTTGCCCACCCCGGCCTGTCCCTCCACGAACACGA
This sequence comes from Amycolatopsis sp. QT-25, assembly GCF_029369745.1. NCBI lineage: Bacteria > Bacillati > Actinomycetota > Actinomycetes > Pseudonocardiales > Pseudonocardiaceae > Amycolatopsis > Amycolatopsis sp. QT-25. The sequence goes on along the minus strand of NZ_CP120210.1, from coordinate 3,198,761 downwards.
CCGACGGCGCGTGTTCCACCGCGCCGAGCAGGGCGGCCAGTTCCGCGTCCCGGCCCACCATCGGCACCGAACCGGACCGGAGGGGAAGCGGTCTCGCGCCACCATGACCCATGCTCGCTCCTGCCGGTGATCGTGCGAAATGGACTGTCCTACAGGGTAAGTCGGCCACCGGGGCGGCGTAACCCCGTGAGTACGCGCATTCGGCGCGCACGCACGATTCCGTACTCATACGGGTCTCGACCACGCTTGTTTCCCCGTCGCCCACGCCGAAAAGTGGCTTCCCGAGCGGCCTGATGTCCCAGCCCCTGCCGATGACCGCTCGAACGCATGATGGAGGAAGCGATGCAAGAGCGCAGGAAACGATCGTTCCCGGGCTTGTTCGCCGCGGCGGTCGCCGCCGCCGCGGTGGCGGCCACCGCGGGCGAAGCCGTGGCGCAGCAAGCGGAAGCGGCCGTCGCGCAGGCCGGCCACCCTTACCCCGGACAGTACATCGTGCTCCTCGAAAACGGCGCCCGCGCCGCGGCCGAGGGCCAGGCCGCGACCCTCGCCCGGCGCTACGGCGGCGAGGTGACCGACACCTACTCGGTCACCCTGAACGGCTTCGCGGTCCGCAACCTGACCGAGCGGCAAGCGCGGCGTCTCGCCGCCGATCCGTCGGTCGAATCGGTCCACCAGGACGGCACGACCAGGGCTGCGGGCGAGCAGCCGAACCCGCCTTCGTGGGGCCTGGACCAGATCGACCAGCGGACCGCCACCCTGGACAAGAAGTACACCTTCCCGAACTCGGGTGAGGGGGTGACCGCCTACGTCATCGATTCCGGGGTCAACGCCCAGCACCCCGAATTCGGGGGCAGGGCGAGCCACGGCTACGACGTGCTCGACAACGACACCGACGCGAGCGATTGTTACTGGCACGGCTCGCATGTGGCGGGAACGATCGCCGGTGCGACGGTCGGGGTGGCGAAGAAGGCCAAGATCGTGGCCGTGCGTTCGCTGGACTGCAAGGGATCCGGTCCGGATTCCGCCACGGTCGGCGCCATGGAGTGGGTGGCCAAGAACGCCGTGGGGCCCGCGGTGGTGAACATGAGCCTGGGCATGGACGTCCTCGGCGTCGGTGACGAGCAGGTCAAAGCCTTGGTGGCCAAGGGGATCGTGGTGGCGGTCTCCGCCGGGAACAACGGCCAGGACGCGTGCGGCGTCAGCCCCGCGCGTGTTCCCGAGGCGCTCACCGTCGGCTGGTTCAACAAAGACCGCACCCGCGGCGGGAACTACGGTCGCTGTGTCGATCTCTTCGCTCCGGGCGGCAACATCTATTCCAGTGATCACACCGGGAAGTTCCGCACCGGGAGCGGTACGTCCATGGCCTCCCCGCATGTCGCGGGCGCGGCGGCGCTGTATCTGGCGGCGAACCCGGGGGCGACCCCGCAGCAGGTCGGCGACGCGCTGGTGCGAAGCGCCAGCCCGGACCTGATCACCAACCCCGGGACGGATTCGCCCAACAAGGTGCTCTACGTCGGCGACATCGGCGGTGGCACGCCGTCCGAATGCGGGGTGAAGAGCAACGACCAGGACGTGGCCATCCCCGACGCGGGTACGGCAGTGGACACCTCCGTGAGCCAGGACTCCTGCCCGGGCAAGGCTTCGGCATCGTTGGCGGTCCGGGTCGACATCGACCACGCCTACACCGCGGACCTCGACATCGACCTGATCGGGCCGAGTGGGGCGTCCTACCCGCTCAAGCGCGCGGGTGGCGTCGGTGAATCCGGCGGTGTGCACCAGAGCTTCACGGTGGATGCGTCACGCGAGGACGCGAACGGCACGTGGCGGCTTTCGGTGCGCGACACCTACCGCTTCGATGCCGGCACGCTCACGGGCTGGTCCATCACGTTCTGACCGAAGTGGACGGACATCCCCGTTCCCTTTCCTTCGAAGGAGAATGATGAGAACATCACGCTTGGCCGTAGCACTTGCCGCGGCACTGGCCACGGTGGCCCTGCCGGCCGTGAACACCACCACCACCGCCGCCGCCGCGCCGCCCGACGAGGTCAGTGTCGCCGCGACCCCGACCGACCAGCTCCGGACGGGAGACTGGGGAACCCGGATCGTCAACGGGGAACGCACCACCGTCAAGGAATACCCGTTCGTCATCGCGGGCATGCGGGTCGGGGGCGGTGGCCCGCAGGGACAGTCCTGCACCGCCTCCGTCGTCGGCAAGCGCAAGATACTCACCGCGGCGCACTGCATGGTCGACGCCACCGGGGCCAAGAGCTACTTCTACGGCGACGACGACCTGAACACCCCGGGTGACGAGACGTTCCGCACGGCCGTCGCCTCGTTCAAGACCCACCCCGGCTACACCGGCTCCGGCGGCTGGCGAACCGGCTACGACGTCGCGGTGGTCACCACCGTCGACGACATCCCGGTGCCCGAGAGCCAGTGGGCCAAGGTGGCGGGCTCCGGCGACGGCGCGCTCACCCAGCCGGGCAAGTCAGGCACCTCCCTCGGCTACGGCAAGACGTCGTCGGGCGGCGGCTCCGGCGAACTCCGCAAGACCACCATGCCGGTCAACGATCCCTCCGGCTGCCAGGTCTTCGACATCCGGGTCAACGGCGACCTGATGGTGTGCACCGGCTACAACGACGGGCGCACCGCCAACTGCTCGGGTGACAGCGGCGGACCGTTCATCGTCGACGGTGTGGTCGTCGGCGTCTCGTCGTGGGGCTCCAGCGCTTGCGACCGCTACAGCATCATGGCCCGCCTGACCAACGCGATGGGTGACTGGGCCCGCGCCGAGATCGGCGGGACCCAGCCCGGCGACGGCAAGTTCACGATGGCGCTGTCTCCGGCCTCCGGCAAGGCCGCACCGGGCAGCCACGTCTCCACCAGCGTCACCACCAAGGCAGGCGACCAAGGACCGGAAAAACTGGACCTGAGCGCGTCGGCCCTGCCCGCCGGCACGACCGCCACTTTCCAGCCCTCGGCGAGCATCGACTCCGGTGACGTGGCCAAGCTGACCTTGCAGCCGTCGACGAGCACCCCGGCGGGCACGTACAAGATCGCCATCACGGCCAAGGGCACCTCCGGAGCCAAGACCGCCGAGTTCACGCTCACGGTCGGCAACGGCAACACCACCGGTCCGAAACCGTCCCTCTCGTCGAATTCCGGCATCGTCCCGCCCGGGGGCTACGCCAACGCGACGATCACGGTCACCGGTGGCACGGGTCCCATCCGGCTCAGTGGCACCGGTCTCCCCCATCCGCCGACCTTCTCCCCGCCGACCGTCAACCCCGGCGGCACTGCGCGGATGACCGTCATGGGGCCGTACCAGCGCGGCACCTACAAGGTCACCATCACCGCGACGGACAGCACCGGCAACACCGGAACAACGGACTACACCCTCACCGTCCGCTGAGATCCGAACCGGCGAGGGCGTGCTCACGGGAGCACGCCCTCGCCGCGACCGTGGAGCCCGTAGCGCCTCGGCCTCCACGGTCGCTTGCCGAGCACCGCGCCGGTCGTACGGCGTGACCCGCTACACCGTCCGCGACCGGCTCCCGCGGGGCTCCCAAGACGGTCGTCATCGGTTGCCGCCGCACTATCGCGGCGGTCTGCGGCCGGGTGAGCCGGTGGGCTACCGTGGCGGTGGTGCCGTGCTCCGATTGTCGTCGTGGTGAGAGGAGATCGCGTGGAGTCCCTGTGGACGACGCTCGGTGTCGTGGCCGTGGTACTGGCCATCGTCTTCGTGCTGTTCGCGCTGTTCCTCGTGGTCAAACTGGTTCGGAAACACCGTCAGGTCCATCGGCCGGACACGCCGGTGCCGACCAAGGTCGCCTACTGGCTCTCCCTGGTCTACACGGTGTTCCCGCTCGATCTGCTGCCCGACCCGGTCTACGTCGACGACATCCTGGTGCTGGCCGGCGGATTGATCTACGTCGGCAAATCTCTCGGCAAGAAGACGCGGGACGACCACCGGCCGGATGAAGCAACGCCGCCCGCGGTCGACTAGCGTGCCGTCCCCCGGGCGGGAGGCGCTGCGGTGAGGGCGCCGAACCACCCCTCAGGCGTGTTCTCTTCGCCGGCCTTCCGGGCGGAACCACCGAGGGGACCGATTGCCCGGTGACAGATCCGGGTATCCAAGGAAGCATGTGGATGGTGCTGGTGATCCCGTTGCTGGTCATGTCGTTCGCGCTGCTGATGGAGCGTGTCGAAACGACTGTGGCTCGGACGGGCCCCGAGTCGCGCTCCTGGCCCCCTTCGCATCACGGCACCGGGCGCACGTGGTCGGCCGCACCGCGTTCGCCCGGACGTCCACGCAGTGGCTGGTCATCCGCATACCGGTGATGCGGTCGTAGAGCGGATACCGCAATCCGGCACGAGAGCGGCCGACCTGGACGGATCTGCGCGTCAGCACCCGCCGCGGGTTCGAAGGCCGCATCCGACACTCCTGCCCCGGCGCCGGGATTTGCTCGTCCTCAGCAGGCCGGACGGCGCCGAAACGTCGCGGAGCCGACTTTGTCACTATCAGCATGTTTAGGTTGGCTCTCCGGAGGTACTCGTCGGTCGGACGTTCGCCTGGGGTGAGCGGCCACGCCCTGCCAGTCCAGCAGCGGGCTGGCGGGGCCTGCCGCCGAAGCCGGTGTCGAGGACACTCACCACCGGCAAGGGGTCCCCCAGAGCACGGCGGTTCCGCCGGGCCACCAGGACCGTGTCATCCGCAACGGTCGAGCATGCTCGACAACGCCGACCGTTCCGGGACGGTGATCGTCAGGCCGTACCCGGCTTTGACCACGATCCAGTCGGTCGCGTAGGTGCACCAGAACGACACCAGCGGGGGCTTCCACTCCTCCGGCGCCTTGTCACTCTTCTCCTGGTTGACGTTGTCGGTCACCACCCGCAGCTGCGGCCGGGTCAGATCGTTGGCGAACTGCTCCCGCCGGGCCCGGTCCCACGATTTCGCGCCGCTGACCCACGCGTGCGCCAGCGGCACCACATGATCCACGTCCACTTCGGAAGGTTTCCGCCACATCTCACCGTCGTAGGGACTACGCCAGGATCCGGCCACCGGGGCACACTGCTCGTCGACCTCGACCTGCACGCCGTCGCGCTTCAGCACTTCCTCCCGGACGTTGCAGCCGCCGGAGACGGTCTTCCAGTGCGGGAACTTGTCCCGGTCGTACCCGTCCAGCACCCCGCGGACCGCGACCTGCAACTCCCCCAGCAGTTTCCGTGCCTCGGACACCGGAACCGCGGGCGACGTACCGGCGACCGAACTGCCGCTCGGAGGCCCCGTGGTGGCGCGGGGAAGCGCACAACCGGCCACCGAAGCGAGCAACACCACCACGACCGTCGTCCACCCCAGGCCCAGCCGGGTGATCCGCCGCTCAACGACCACGTTCGCTTCCTCCCCCGTCAAGATCCGCACGGTGCGGCTACCGAGCAGTAAACGGGAATCACCGTGCCGGCGGGACCGGCGAACAGCGCAACTTCGCGCCTTGCGACCCACGCGGTCACCAGTCCAGAGCCAGATCGCGAGGAGAAGGGGGACTGTTCCAAGATCGGTGTTTTCGGCCCGACACGCCGGGCTGAGGTCCGGCGGGATGGGCACTGTGAGTGATGACATCGGAGCTTGTGAGTCCACGTAAGCGTGAGTCCAAGCCGGCGCGGGAGCTGTCGCCGGAGCAGGCCGCCGCGGCGGCGATGGTGGCTGAGGCGAAGGCTCGCGGGCTGGCGCTGACCGGCCCGGACGGGTTGCTGAAGCTGTTCACCAAGAACGTGCTGGAAACGGCACTGAACGAGGAAATGACCGAGCATCTGGGGCATGAGAAGAACCAGGCCGACCCGGATCGTGAGTCGACGAACGTGCGCAACGGCTCCCGGCCGAAAACGGTGGTCTCGGATGCGGCGGGCGAGGTCGGGATCAACGTTCCGCGGGACCGGGAGAGCACGTTCGAACCGCAGATCGTGAAGAAGCGGCAGCGTCGGCTGACCGAGGTGGACGAGATTGTGCTGTCGCTATATGCGAAGGGAATGACGACGGGGGATATCTCGGCGCATTTCGCCGAAATCTACGGGTCCTCGGTCAGCAAGGAAACGATCTCGCGGATCACCGACAAGGTCGTCGCCGAAATGAACGACTGGGCCAGCCGCCCGCTCGACCCGGTGTACGTCGCTGTGTTCATCGACGCGATCCACGTCAAGGTCCGCGACGGGCAGGTCGCCAACCGGCCCGTCTACGCCGCCATCGGCGTCACCGTGGACGGCCGCAAGGACGTCCTGGGCCTGTGGATGGGCGTCGGCGGCGAGGGCGCGAAGTTCTGGATGAGCGTGCTGATCGACCTGAAGAACCGCGGCATCCGGGATGTGTTCTTCCTCGTCTGCGACGGACTCAAAGGCCTGCCCGACGTCGTGGCGAACGTCTGGCCGCAGGCCATTGTGCAAACCTGTATCGTCCACCTGATCCGCAACACCTTCCGGCTCGTGTCCCGCCGGGGCTGGGACGCGGTGAAACGCGACATCAAACCCATCTACACCGCACCCAGCCCGCACGCTGCGGCGGCCGCTCTGGACGAATTCGAAGAGAAATGGGGCGCGAAGCATGCAGCGGTGATTCGTTTATGGCGCAACGCTTGGGATGAGTTCACGCCGTTCCTCGACTACGACGTCGAGATCCGGACGATGATCTGCTCCACGAACGCGATCGAGTCGCTGAACGCCCGTTATCGGCGGGCGATCCGTGCACGTGGACATTTCCCGACCGAGCAGGCCGCGATGAAGTGCCTGTACCTTGTGACCCGCAGCCTGGACCCGACCGGGACAGGCCGCGCTCGATGGACGATGCGTTGGAAGCCAGTGATCAACGCTTTCGCCATCACATTCGGTGACCGCTGGCCGGGAGCCGAGACCTACTGATCGACAACGCCGGAAACACCGATCACGGGACAGGCCCGGAGAAAGGTCGAATGTGGGGAAGGGAGCGGGTCGATGACAGCCGTAAACGGCCTTCACGAAGACTGTAAGATCCCCCCGAACCAGGTCATGGAGACGAAGAAAGCGGCTGACGGACGGAAGAGTGCGGTGGAAGACGACACCACGCCCACCTATCCACAGCTGGCGTTCTGGACGGTTCCGGGGACGATTTGGACCGTTATCGGTTTCTTCGGAACGGGCCCGGGAAACGGCGTGGTCTTCGCCGCGGCGGGGATCGCCTGCCTGCTGGGCGTGGTGTTCTACGCGCTTCGACGCCGCCGGCGCGGGCAACGTGGCAAGAAGTCGGACTGAAGGACCGTGACGGCGCCTAGACGACTGAGCGTCCCCGGAACGGCGAAGCGCCGCCCTGACGGCCGTGATCAGCGCGCTCCCGTAGGGCGCGGCCTTCCGCTTCCGCCGGTCCCTCCGACCGGCCACACAGGGGATATCGACGCCTTGTCTCGGGTTACCGACGACGACGCTGCGTCCGTGACTGTCATCGGATCCTCATAGCGCTCCCGGCATCCTGGTTCCGCACGTCACGGAAGAAGCCAGCAAGGGGGCGACCGATGTTGTTCCAGGTCCTCGGACCACTCGAAGCCAGGACACCGGCAGGCTCCGACCTCGCGATCAGACCGGGCAAACCGACCACCGTGATGACCGCCCTGCTGCTCGATCGCGGGAAGTGGGTGAGCGTGGACAGGCTGATCGACGTGACCTGGGAGGGACGGCCTCCCCCGGCCTCGGCTTGGGGGAACCTGAAGTCCTACATCTGCGGTTTGCGTACCGCCCTGTCGCCGGTGGCGAACCGCGTACGGATCGAAAGCAGGCAAGGGGCCTACCGGATCGTCGTCGACCGAGGTGAGGTGGATGTCGACGTGGTCGAGCACGATGCCGTCCAAGCTCGCTCGGCCCTGCGCCGCGGGGAGGCGGAACGTGCGTCCGAGTTGCTGACGCGCGCGCTGAACCTGTGGCGCGGCACCCCTTTCGAGGGGATGCCTTGCTCCGCGGCCGTCACCGAGGTCACTCGTTTGGAACGTCTCCGGACGCGGATGCGGGAAGATCTGGCCGAGAGCTGGCGTGTGCTCGGCAGAGATCTCGACGCGCTCGTCCAACTGCACAGCCTGCTCGACGAAGACCCCCTACGCGAACACATCTGGGCTCGCCTGATGCTGGTACTGAACGAAACCGGCCGGCGAGGCGAAGCCTTGGCCGCCTATCGCAGGGCGCGGGAGATCATCGTCGGCGAACTCGGTGTCGAACCGGGCGTGGTCCTCTCCGGCGCCCACCGTGCTGTTCTTCAGGGCGAGCCGGCCTTCAGCGGCGTTCCGCAGTTCTGCTGAGACCGGTGGCCGCCCGGCGTACTCGCCGGGCGGCCATTCTGTCATTTCACCGTGACCGTGGCACTCGACCAGGAGGAGCCGTCCGGGCTCGACGTCGTAACGGTGCGGGTCTGACCGGGCTTCATCCCTTTGCTGTTCACCGATACGTGCCCGGCCTCGGACCGCTTCCCACCGTCCTTCTTCCCAGCCTTCTCCGGGTGGTGCTTGTGCTTGCCGGATTTGAGCTTCTTCAGCTCGCCCTTGACCTTGTCGACTTCTCCCTTGGCCTTCTTCACCTCGGCGTTCGCCTGGTCGACGAGTTTCTTGGCCTTGTCGAGTGAGCCGGTGGCCTTGTCGACGGACTCGGTGATCTTCTTCAGGTTCTCCGGTACCGCCGCGGCGGGTCCGCCGACGACACCGACGCGCGGCGGGAGCGGAAGGAGCCGGAGTTCGCGGCTGTCCGTGGTGACGGCCGGTTCGACGACGGCGGTCTTCACCACGGGCGTCCGTACCGCCGGACGAGACACCTTCTTCTTCGGCGGGGCGGTGGACGCGACCTTGGCGACCTTGGCGACCTTCTTGACAGGGACCACTCGCGCCGCGGGAACGACAGGGACCTTGGCGGGTGGCGCCACGTTCTGGACGAGCGGTGTCGTCGGCGCGACCAGCGTCTTCGGGACCGCGGTGGGCTTCTGTGCGGCGGCCGCGACCTGCCCGGCGGGCGCGGCGGCGGCCGGTTGCTCGGTGCCGTCGAAGGCACCGAAGGTCCACGCGCCGACGGCCGCGGTCGTCAGGCCGGCCACGCCGAGCACACCTGCTCGCTTGATGTTCATGGAATTACCTCGGTTTCGTGTTGGCGCCGTGACCGTCACGGCTGCGTTTCTTCTTCGTGGCGGCGTTCGCAGAACTCTTCGGCCAGTGAACGCCCCATCAGGCCACCGAAAATTCCCGCGGCCACGCCGACGGCGATTCCGAGCGGACTCGCGATCACCATCCCGGTCGTCACCCCGAAGACGAGCGACGCGGCTCCGCCCCCGAGTCCCGTGACCGCGCTCTTCGCGAGCGGTTTGTCTTCGTGCCGCAGGTAGTAGTCGTACTCGACCTGTTCGACGGGGTCACTGTCCGGAAAGGACGGAGCTTGGCCGAGCCACGCCCCTTCCGGGATGACGAGATAGCGGGGCTGCGGGATGGCCGGGCGCCGCGGTGTGATGAACTTGCGGAAGGCGATGCGGGCCGACAGCTTCGGGCGTTCAGCGAGAGTGATGGTCATCGCGCTCGATCCCGGTCGCCGTTCATGATCTTGATCGGCTTGTCGTGGTCTTCGCGTTTCTTGTCGTGGTCTCGCTTCTCGGCGCTCTTGCGCAGCTTCTCGAGTTCCCCCTTGGCCTTCTTCAGGTCGGCCTTGGTCTTCTCCAGTGCCTTTTCCGCCCGCTCGACCGCCTTGGCCGCGTCGCGCACCTGCTGCTGGATCCGATTCGGCACCGGTGCGGGTGCGGGTGACGGAACGACAAGGACGGTGCGCAGGAACGGGCTGGGCGCGAGCGCTTTCGACGTGACCGTCTTCGTCAAGCGTGGTTTGATCGCCGCGGCCTTCTTGACCACCGGCACCGAAGTGGACGGCTTCTTGACCGCCGGGGTGACCTTCACCGGCCGCTTCACCGGTGCCGTCCGTTCGCCGGCGGGCGCGACCGGTGCCCTGGCAGGCAGCACCGGTTTCACGACCGCCTGCGGAGCCACGTGTTTCGGCGCGACCGGCGCGGCAGGTGCCGTCCACGGTGTGGCCGCCCGGGTTTGCGGCGCCGGGGGCGCCTTCTTCTCCGGTGGCGGCGGGACTTGCGCCTGCTGCGGTTTCGCGGCCTGAGCGGTGTCCTGTGCCGCCTTGTCCTCGGAACCGTCGTCCACCAGCGCGCTCGCGGTGGAAGCGCCGATGGCCGCGGTGGCGAGTCCGGCGATGCCGTACACGGCGGCCCGGCGGAGATTGTTCTTCTGTTTCATCCGTCCCACCTCGTTGATCCGGTGCGCTGCTGAAAGGCAGCGTGGGACGCCCCGGTTCAGTGGCGGTACATCGGCGATTCATTCGTGGCAGGAAGCTGCCAACGCCCCGCCCGCGCGGTCGCCGTGCCTATCCTGAACCGATGCGACCGGAGGACGGGGAAGCGCTCGGCGGGGGTTCGGCCGGGGACGTGTTCGCGCTCGGGCCCGTCGCGCTCAAGGTGTTCCCCGGCAGGCTGGACGATCGCACCCGGTTGCTCGTCGAACGAGAACTCGAGCGGCTTTCGTCGCTGGACGGGCAATTTCTCGTCCCGGATGCCATCGAAGACCTGCCCGGCGGCCGTTGCGCGCTGCGGAGCGAACTCTGCACGGGATCGCTGCTGCAGCTCGTCGGTTCCGCCGGGCGCTTGCCGGTATCGGACACGCTCGTGCTCGGTTCCGCGCTCGCTTCGACACTGGCCACGGCACACGAATCGGGGGTCGTCCACGGCAGGCTGACCCCGGCCAACGTACTGTTCCGCGCGTCGGGCGAGCCCGTGGTCAACGACTTCGAACACACCCTGCGCCCGGTGTTCATCCGAGATCCGCAGCACGGAAGTCACCTGCTCGCACCGGAACGAGCGGCAACGGAAAGCGCGGATCTGCACGGGCTCGGCGTCGTGCTGTACCTGGCGTTGACCGGGGTGCTGCCGCGGCCGGACCGCCCGCCGCTGCACCGGGAGGACGCGCCGATCGACCTCCTCGCCCTCATCGAGAACCTGCTCGCGGACGATCCGGCCGCGCGGCCGCCCGGCGCGGCCTTGGTGGCGGAGGTTCTGGCCGGGCTGGTGGACGAGCACAGCGCAGCGGAGCGGCCGCCCGTGGCCGTGCCGCCGATGATCGTGGCGAACGCGCGTCCGCGGAAGTCCGTCCGGCCGGTACTCGCCATCGGCACCGCGTCCGTGCTCGCCGTCGCCGGGTGGCTCCTCCTGCCGGGTTTGACCGACCAGACACCCCCGGCACTCGCTCGACCCGCCCCGCACTCCGTACCTCCGCGGGCGGTCAGCGAGCCCGCGTCCCGGGTGGAGCTGGTCCCGCCGATCGATCGCGGCTCCGTCGTGGAGCTGTCCTGGCGCGCGCCGCACGGGATGGACTCCGCCGTGGTCGTCACGAGCGAGACCGGCGAGGCGCGGACCACGCTGGTCCGGCGCCTGCGGACGGCGAACGTTCCCGTCGAACCTGGCCGGAAGTACTGTTTCGTGGTTCAGGTGACCGACGGACGCGGGATCGCGGAAAGCGCCGCCTACCCCATCCGAGGCGCTGTCTGCCGGAAGTGACCCGCCGCCTGTTGTAGCGTGAACGCCGTCTCGGCCGCGCGGTGAAGAGAGGGTGGGGCCGCCCCATGAGCAGCGCCTCCAGGCCCGGCCCGGTCGCCACCATCGTGGCGGGCCCCGGCGACACGGTCCTCAAGGTGTACCCGGGTTCGCTGGACCGCCGGACCAGGGCGGCACTGGACCGTGAACAGGCCGCTCTCTCCGCCGCCGCACACGTCCCGGCGATCCTGCGGGTGGACGAGATCTGCACGCCGGCCGAGGGCCGGATCGCCTTGCGGATGCCGCGCTGCGACCGATCCCTCGCGGGCTTGGCCGAACCCCTGCCCATCCGTGACGCGCTCCTCGTCGGCGAAGCCGTCGCACGAGCCCTCGCCGCCGCGCACGCGGCGGGCGTCGTGCACGGCTCGGTGACGCCCGGCAACGTCCTGCTCCGGTACACGGGTGAGCCGGTCGTGGCCGACTTCGGGGTGACACTGCGGAGAAGGTTCCCTCACGACCCGCTCCACGACCTGGAGTTCGCCGCTCCGGAGACCGTGCGGGACCAGACGATGGACGAGCGCACCGACCGCTACGGACTCGGCGCCGTTCTCCACCTGACCTTGACCGGCGAGCCTCCGCACCACGCGGTCGTCGGCGAACAGCCCGCCGTGCGGATCCACCGGGTGCTCACCGAACCGGTTCCGCCGATCACGCGGCCCGATGTCCCCGGCGAACTCGCGGCGCTCGTCGCCGGCCTGCTGGCCAAGGATCCGGAACGACGCCCGGCCGACGCCGACGTTCAGCTGAGCCGTCTCCTCGACGCGGCTCCGCCCGCCATCCCGCTCGATCTGCCCGCCGAGCCGATCCTCGTGCTGGAGCCGCCCCGGCCGGAGCAGCCACCACCGGAGACCGCGAGCGGGAAACGGAAATACGGCGTGGCGACAGGCGTCATCGCCGGGATCTGTGCGGCCGTCGCCGTGCCTTGGTCGCTCACCACCGCGGACAACGACGCCGTGGTGCCAGGCTCTCGGCTTCCCCCGGCGGCGCCGGTCGAGATCACCCTTTCCCCACCCGTCGACCACGAAACCTTCGTCGAGCTGTCGTGGACATCGAACGCCGTGCTGGACTACGCGGTCGTGCTCGCCGAAGAAGGCCGTCGGGAACCGCTGGTGATCATGGTGCACCGGAGCGAGCAGCGGCGGGTCGAGGTGCGGCCAGGGCTGCGCTACTGCTTCCTGATCCAGGGCATGAATCCCCAAGGCACCTACGAAAGCCGTCCTCAACCGATTCGCGGCGCCGTCTGTACTCCGTGACTCAGCCGCCACGCGGCGGGAACAGGACCCTGCCGTCGACCGCGGCACGCAGGCGCGCGCGCCACGGCCGTCGCTTGAGTCCGGTGCGGACCTCGGCGACCGACGCCCATGCCTCGCCGGCGACGTCCGGCGCGGCCCCGGACCACAGAGCGGCGTCCACCGATCGCGCCAGTGCCCCCAGGCCGTCCACTGTGGACTGCTGACCGAAGACGGCGGCGGACGTGGCCAGATCGCGCACCGTCATACCGGCGGTCACCGGAACACCGTGTGCCCGCAACCGGTCCCTCGCTTCCGCCCAAGCGGCGATCACCCCGGCCCGGCCGAGCCGGCGCCGCCGTCGCCAAGCACGAACCCCGGTCACGGCGGGCACACCCGCACCCCAGAGCACCACGAGACCGGCGAGCCCGATCGCCACTACGATGGCGGCCGTCCCCCATTCGGCCCCGGCCTCCGGTTCGTCCTCTTCGGACTCACCCGGCGGAAGCTCTGGGTTCTGCAACTTCTGCTCCGGCGGAAGCTGCGTCCGGACCTCCGCCACGGCGGCGGCGATTCCGCTCGCGGAGCCGGTCCCGCTCTGCTTCGCGGCACCGGCCGGGTCCAGCGGTATCCAGCCGACCTTGTCCACCGCGACCTCCGGCCACGCGAGGATGTCGGCGTTGCGGACCACGCGCACGCCCTCCGCCTCGGCGCGTTCCGGCACGCGATAGCCGACGACGAGCCGGGCGGGAATTCCCTTGAGCCTCGCGAGAACCACGTACGCGGCGGCGAACTGCTCACTCGTGCCTCGTTTGTCCTCCAGCAGGAAACGGCTCAGCTGCGGCCAGCCGTGCCCGGTCGGCAGGTCGTCGCCGGTGGCCAACCGGTAGTTCTCGGCGAGGTGGCGTTCCAGCGCGACGGCGGTCTGGAACGACGGCCGCAACGTCGGCAGGACCCGGTCGGCGAGTTCGTCGATGGCCGGGGGCACGGTCCCGAGGCCGCCCAGCCCACCGTGCGGTCCACGTGCCATCCCCGCGCCCAGCAACGCGGCCGCACCGACTTCGGGCTCCCACCAGGCGAGGGTGTAGCGGATCGACGGCACCGGCCGACCGGCGACGAGGGTCCCTCTCGCCTCGTCCACGAGCACGTCGATCCCGGTGACGGACGCGGGCGACGCCTGTCCGGGCAGCCACGGGCCGGGCGAACCGGTCACCTCGATGGCCGCCTGACGCCGCGTCACCGGGACCTCGATGTCCGAACCCGGCGCGATCTCCGCGCCCATCCGCCGGAAACCCCCGCCCGGGAACCAGTTCGAGCCGTCGAAGCCGTCCAGCACGGCCAGCGGCCAGCGGTTCGACGCCGGAGTGTCCCCGGTGTGGCGAAAGACCTGCGGCGCCGGGTTCTTGCTCCGGTACGCCACTTCGGAGAGCGGGCTCACGACCGCGTCCTCCGTCAGCGGCACGGATTCGTCGTCCTTCAACGAGTACGCCGGTTTCGCCAGTGGATCGGCGACGGTGAGCGCGAGCGCGCCGGCGACACCGAGCACGACGGCGGGCAAGCTCAGCTTGAGCAGGCGCGGCCACCCGGCGCCTCCGCCGCCCGCCAGCGCCAGACCGGCGATCGCCGCGTAGCCGAGACCGGTCGCGACCGCGGCGACGCCGGTCACCGCGACATAGGCCTGACTCAGCACCAGAACGAGCAGCCCCGGCACCAGTGCGAGCAGTGGACGCCGGAGCCGGTGCAGTACCTCGATCCCGAGCACGGCGGCGAGCAGGACGGCCAGCGGAACGAACGCGAGCAGCCGGGGTTCCGGCCGGGCGGGCCAGGTCGACTGCAGTGTCAGCTGCCAGCCGTGGACCGCCCCCTCGGCGAGCACCGCCACCGACTCCCCCGTCGGGATTCCGGCCGCCGTCGTCGCGGGCAGCACCGTCTCGACGACCGCGAGCAGGCCGGCCACCACGGCGAACACCGGCCGCCACGGGATGAGGCCCGGTCTCCGCCTGCCGAGCTCGGTGACCCCGAAGGTCACCAGGACCACCGCCCCGATCGGCACCAGCAACGGGAGAAGACCGAAGACCGGCCCGAACAGCAGCCCGCCGAGCGCCGCCGCGCCGAGCACGGCGACGTCGCCGCTGCGCGGGGTCACCACACCAGGTCGTTCCACCGGCTCACCGCCTCGGCCGCGTCCGCCGCACTGATCCGGCGCGCTCGCGGCACCCCCTCGACACCGTGCACGCCGAGACCGTCCATGCCCAGCCCGTGGGTGCCCACGCCGAGTACGAACATCGACGAGAAATGCGGCCGTACGACCGCGAGCCCGCGCAGTTCCGGACCGGCCCTGCCGGTCACGACCACCAGGCAACCACCCCGCACTCCCTTGCGGGACAACGCCACGGGGATCATCGGCCGGTCAGCGGCCGGGTCCTGACGGACTCCGGACAACACGTCCAGCAAGCGCCGCGCGGCCTGCGCTCCGCCGAAGGTGGTCAGATCCTCGCCCGTCGAGGTGATCAGGCGGCACCGATGGCCCGCCGCCGCGGCGGCGTTCACCAGCGAGGCCGCCAGCTCGGCGGCTTCTTCGAAAGCGTCCCCGGACAACACCTTCGACCGGGTGTCCAGCAGCAGCGTGAACCGCGGGTGATCGGGATCGACGTAGTCCCGCACCATCAGTTGCCCGGTCCTGGCGGTCGCTTTCCAATGCAGGTGCCGGACCTCGTCGCCGACGACGTATTCGCGCACGTCACGCAGATCCGCCGAACCGTGCAGCGAATCGTCGGTGGTCGGCCCTTCGTGATGATGGCGGGGGTGCCCGGTGGCGGGCGCCCGCATCGGATGCAGTTTCGGATGGACCCACAGGGTCGCGGTGTCCCCGGCCGGAAGTGGCCGCCGCACGAGGCCGAGCGGGTCCGCGCGTTCGAGGACCAGCGGCCCCACGACGAACCGGCCGCGCCGCCGCGTCGGCAGTTCGTAGTGGTAGGTCGCCTCGCCGCCCGGTGCCAGCGGCCGCACCGACACGGCCAGTTCGGCTCCGTGCTCACCGTGTTCCCGCGCGGTGAACCCCGGCTGTCGCCGTGTCCCCGGATTACCGACCAGCAGCCGGGCCAGCGCCGGCCGCCCCCGCTCCACCCGGTCCGGGAACACCTCGCGCCGTACCTCGACCCGCGGTCGCCGAACGGCCAGCGCCACCCCGGCGAGCAACGCGCCCACCGCGGCCCCGGCCACGGCGCGCAGCAGCGGGTACCCGGCGAGCTCGCCCACGCCGTACAGCAGCACCGCGGCGGCCGCCAGTCCGGTGCCGCGTCCTGTGAGTCGCATCCGCTACTTCCAGACCAGCTTCTTCGATTGGACACTCTCGGCGCTGACCCAGATCGTGCGCCCGATGGTGCCCTGCGGGAATTCGTCGAACGACAGTTTCCCGTCCGGGCCGACCTGCCTCGTCTCGCTGCCGTGGACGCCTTCGTCGGTGTGGCAGGAGATGGTCAGCGTCTTGCCGGGGGTGAAGCCGGACATCACGATGTGCACGAAGGCACAAGCGGGTGGAGCGCAGCCGGTGGCTGTCGTGTCGGCGCCTCGGGAAATGGTGATGCTCCGGTCCGAGGATTCGTCGCCTCGCGGTTTCGTGACCGTCGCGGCCCTGCCCCGGCCCGCGGAGTTCTCGGCGACCACGGTGACGGTGAGCGGCTGCTCGATCCCGATGTCTTCGATGAGGTGGGCCCTGGCCGATCCCGCGAGACGCTGGGAGCCGGCACCCGATCCATCGGCCCGCCGCCACGACACGTGGTAGGCGGTGACCGGTGAGCCGTTCGCCGCCGCGGCCCGCCAGGTGACGTTGGCGTCGGTGTCGCCGGTCTTGATCCTGATGTGGAGGCCCACCGGCGCGCCGGGGACCTTGATGCTCGCCTGCGGGGTCACCGGGCTCGAGGTGGCGGCGGGGCCCCGCCCCGCGCGGTTGAGCGCCGACACGGTGAACGTGTAGGCCGTCCCGTTGGTCAGACCGGTGATCGACGTGGCCAGCACCGTTCCGCCGACCGTCTTTTCCCCACCGGCCCATGTGATCCGGTATCCGGTGAGCGCGGCGCCGTTGGCCGCGGCCGCACCCCACTTCACCGACACCGAGGCGTCGCCCGGCGTCGCGCTGACCGAACGCGGCGCACCCGGCGGACTCGCGGGAACGGGTACCGGCGGCTGCGGCTGAGGTTTCGGCTTGACCGGTGCGACCGGCCTGCCGGCAGGCTCGTTCTGCGCCGGAACCGGCGGGAGCGTACCGGTTTCCGGGCGGTCGGCCGGCTTGTCCTGCGACGGAGGATTCACCGGTACGGGAGTCTCGACCGGTTTCCGGTCCCCGGTCACCGCGACGTCGTTCACCTGCCCGCCGGGATCGACCACGAGGACGTGCGCACCGTCCGCACCGTCGACGTACACCCGGGAATCCTGGCCCCGGACCGGCGGCTGCTCCGCGCCGCCGGGAATCGGCCTGGTGTCCCGCTTGCGGCCGGAGCCGTCGTAGGTGGTCAGCGCCCGGTTCCCCTTGTCCACCAAGGCGACCACGGAGCCGGAGGAGGCGAGCCCCACGTAGTCACCGGGTGGCAGCGGAACACTCACCGGCGCCACGGCCGGCCCGACGAGATGCAGCTTCGCGCCGGGACGGTCCAGGACCGCCAGTTTCCCTTCGACGTCGTTGGCCGCCACGATGGCGGTGTCCGGCAGGTCCACGCCGAGCCGGACCGGATCGCCGAGCCCGGCGTCCGAAACCTTCCGCACCGTGTCGTCGTCGCTGTCGACGAAGACCGGCCCGTCCGCGGTGAGCGCCAGGGAACCCTTGTGCCTGCCAGGGATCGCGATCGGACACGAGACGCGGACGGCGCCGGGCACGAGTTCGCACAGCAGCCCGTCGTCGACCCGATGCAGCCACAACCGCCCGTCGGCGGTCGCGACCGGGTCGCCGAGCCTGCCCCCGACCACGATCCTCGCGGCGGCGTCCCCGAGCCGGATCACGACACCCGCCTGGCGGTACACGCCGTAGGGCCCGCCCTTGGTCTCCACCGCCACCGGCCATTCGTTCGCGGGCGACGGCGTGGTCTTCTCCACCGAGAGCGTCGACTTCCCGAATTCCACGACGCTCGACGGCGGAAGCACGTAGCCGTGTGTGGGGCCCTGCGCGACCCGGCTGCCGGGTTCGAGGCCCGGCACCGGCACCTGGGCGTCGGCCTGCTTGCCGGAGCCGTCGATGTGGAACGCGGAGCCCAGCACGGAGCTGTAGATCCAATGCCCGGTCTGCGCCAGATCGAGACCGGGCATCGGTTTCGCCCCGCCGGTGATCGCGACGCCCACCAGTGCCACGCAACCGGCCACGATCGCGGCGATCGGTGCCCGTGCGCGCAACCCTCCCGACCGGCTCACGGCTCAGACCGCGTTGATGGCGGGAGCAGGCGTCGCCGCCAGCGCCTCGCCGACGATGTCGGAGGCCGATCGCTGGTTCAGTTCGGCGTCGGCGGTGAGCACCAGGCGGTGGGCGAGCACCGGTCCGGCGATGGTCTTGATGTCGTCCGGGGTGACGTAGTTGCGGCCGTCGGTGGCCGCGATCCCCTGCGCGGCGCGGACCAGCGCGATGCTGCCGCGCGGGCTGGCCCCGTAGCGGACCGCCGCGTGTTCCCTGGTCGCCGCGGCCAAACGGACCGCGTAGGAACAGATGGCCGGGTCCAGATAGGCCTCGCGCACCTGGTCGATGGCACGGCGCAGGGTCTCCAGGTCCACCACGGCGGAAAGTTCGTCCGGGCTGACCCGCGCGCAGTCGCTCATGATCACCCGCACCTCGGCGTCGTGATCGGGGTAACCGACGGAAATCCGCATCATGAACCGGTCGAGCTGGGCCTCGGGCAACCGGTAGGTCCCCTCCATCTCGATCGGGTTCTGGGTGGCGACCACCAGGAACGGATGCGGGACGTCGTGCGGTACCGAATCGACCGTGGCACGCCGCTCGGACATCACCTCGAGCAGCGCCGACTGCGTCTTCGGGGTCCCGCGGTTGATCTCGTCGGCGAGCACGATGTTGGCGAAGATGCCGCCGGGGTGGAACTCGAACTTCTCGTTGTTCTGGTGGTAGACCATCACGCCGGTCACGTCGCCCGGCAGCAGATCGGGCGTGAACTGGATCCGGTGCCAGCTTCCGCCGATGCTGCGGGCCAGGCAACGGGCCAGTGTCGTCTTCCCCAGCCCGGGAACGTCCTCGATCAGCAGATGCCCCTCGGACAACAGCGCGGCGGTCGCGAGCCGCACGACGTCCGGCTTCCCGCGCAGCACCCGCTGCACGTTCTCGGCGATCGCCCGATAGACCCCGGTCGCCATCGGTTGGTTCATCGTGTCCCCTCGCACCTGTGTCGCGGTCAGGATCGTCCCGCATGCCGCCAGGGACCGGTCCCGTAACGGTCGTTTCCCGATCGTGCTGTGATTCGGTGGGTTCGACGCAGAGTAGCGCGTCCACCACAGGCGTCCGGTTGCTCCGAACGGGCGATCTCGGCGTTCTTCATCGCGTCCCGACCCCCTTCCCCGCGGGCAACGCGAGTTCGAAGATCGCTCCGCCCTCGTCCCGGTTGTAGACCCGCAGCGTTCCGCCGTGGACGTCGGCCACCCATTTGACGACGGCCAGACCGATCCCGGTGGATCCGCCACCACTGACGAATCGTTCGAACAATTCCGCGGCCTCGTCCGGATCGATTCCCGGTCCACGGTCGGCGATGATCACCCTGCCGTCGAGCACGGTGATCTGGATTTCGGCCTCCTCGTCCGGCGCGCGCCCGTGGCTGAGCGCGTTCCCGACGAGGTTCGCGACCGCGCGCCTCAGCAATGTCGCGTCACCGTCGACCCGAGTCGGCACCGAGGTGACCGAGATCCGCGCACCACCGGCAGGCAGGTCCTCGACGACCATCTCGACCAGCTGATCGAGCATCAGTGGCCCGATCGACAATTCGTCGACCCCCGCGGTGACCCGTGCTCGCTTCGGCCACAGATCGATGATGTCACCCATCATGGAGGCCAGGCGGATCGTCCTGGGCAGCATCTCGGCCTGTTCGGCGGGATTCCGCATCGCCGTCTCCGCCAGCGCGCGCAACCCCGCGACCGGGGTCTTGAGATCGTGTACGACCCCGTCCAGCAATTGGGAAACCCCGTCCAGCAAGGACTTCTGCTGTTCGAGTGCGGCGGCCGCCGGCCGGATGGCCCGTCCGGCGATGACGTAACCTGCCGCGCCGAGCCCGAGCACGAGGAGCGCACACCCGCCGACCACCAGCAGCACCCATCGGTCGTGCTCCCGTTGCACCCCCTCGGCGTCGGCCACCACCACGAACGCGCCCGCGACTTGCCCGCCCCGGTCCTGGACCGGGTCGGCCGAGACGTACACCGGCCGTCCTTCGGCCGTGGTCTCGTAGCCGGTCTTGGACTCGTTCGCACCGGTCGCCTCGGCCGCCAGCCGGTTCAGCAAGGCGTCGTCCACGGTCACGCATTCGCGTTTGCTGCGATAGGGGACGAATCCCGGCGCGCCGCCCGGGAGGACGGCGAACTGCGGGCACTGCTCGTCGACGGTGTCGGTGCCGACGTAGGCGAAGACGATCGCACCGCCGTCCACGGCGACGATCCTGGCCAGCGTCGCGGCGACCTGACGCACCTCGCTGTCGAGCCGTTGCCTGCCCTGATCGGCGTCCGCCTCGATCACCAGCCACGCCAGCACCACCAGCCCCAGCGCGTTCATCGCGGTGAACAGCACCGTCAGCAGGCGGCGGAGCCGGCGCAACCGGCCGGTCGAGGACTCGGTCACGAGAGCCGGTACCCGATCCCGCGCACCGTCTCCACCGGGTCCGGCTCCCCCAGCTTGCGGCGCAATCGTTTGACCACGGCGTCGACGACGTTCGCCACCGGCTCACTCTCCAGGTCCCAGCAGTGTTCGACGAGGTCCGCGCGCGAGATCACCATTCCCGGCCGGGTCGCGAGATATTCGAGAATGGCGAACTCCCGATTGCTCAGCGAAAGCAGGACGCCGTCGCGCCGCACCTCGCAGCGCGCGAAATCGACCTCGAGGTCGGCGTGGCGCAGCACCGGCGGCCTGCCCTCACCGCGACGGCACAGGTTCCCGACCCGCGCGAGCAGTTCCGCCATCACGAACGGCTTGACCAGATAGTCGTCCCCGCCGTGCTCGAAGCCCTCGACCCGGGCACTGCCCGAATCCAGCGCGGTCAGGAACAGGACCGGCACGGTCCAGCCCGCTCGCCTGCGCGCGTCGACGAACCGGACGGCGTCACCGTCGGGCAGCATCCGGTCGAACACCGCGCAGGCGTGCGGCTCCGCGGCCGAAGCGAGCACATCGGCCGCCGCGGCGATCGATCCCACGGCCTCCACCGTGAACGCCGCGGTCCGCAGCTCGGCGGACACGGCCAGCCGGATGTCCGCGTCGTCCTCGACGAGAAGCACCCTCGCGTTCATTCCATGGAGGTTAGCGTCCGCGCCAGGATGGGGCGGACGATCGCGCGAATCGGCAGGAACAGGACACGCGCCACCGAATTGGCTACCGTGGTCGAGTGCGGATCCTGGTCATCGAAGACGACGAAACCCTGAGAACGGCGGTGCATTCCACTCTGCGCACCGCCGGATTCGCCGTCGACTCCGTCGGCGATCTCGCCCCGGCCGACGAGGCCCTGTTCGTCAACGGCTACGACTGCGCCGTCTTCGACCGTCTGCTGCCGGGTGGCGACGCGCTGGACTACGTCGAACGGAAGCGTGCCGAAGGCTGGGCGGTCCCCGTCCTCTTCCTCACCGCGCTCGGCGATCCCGACCAGCGGGTCGCCGGCCTGCGGCGCGGTGGCGACGACTATCTCGAAAAGCCCTTCGTCATCGCCGAGATGGTGGCGCGAGTCCGGAGTCTCTGCCGCCGTGGCCGGATAGCGCCACCACCGGTACTCCGAGCGGGCGACCTCGAACTCGACACCGGACGACACGAGGTCCGGCGCGGCGGAGTACTCCTGAGCCTGACGCGCACCGAATTCGCCGTGGTGCGCTGTCTCCTGGAAAACGCGGGGCGGCCGGTAGCCAGGAAAGAGCTCATGAAAGCGGGCTGGGACATCAACGCGGATCCCACCTCGAACGTCCTCGACGTCCTGCTGACCGGTCTGCGACGGAAGCTGCTGACCCCTCCCCTGATCACCACGGTCCCCAAGGCCGGATACCGGATCGGTTGACAGCAGCGTTCATCGCGTCGACGGCGCCGCACAGGGCGGACCACTTCGCGATCGAGCGGTCGTAGTGCGAAGAGAGGGAAATGTGGCGTGGCTTGAGGACGGTTCCGCGGGGTGCCACAAGTTGCAAAGAGCGTCAAAACGCTATGCCACTTAGCCGGAGTTGATCTTGAACTCTTACTTTCCTAGCGTTGCTGACGCGTCCTGGGCGGCGCGACTGAGCGAGCCCTTCCCTGGGTGCTTCGTCAATGGGTAAGGCAAGTGTGGCGTGTGGGCAACAAGTCCGTGAAGGCCTCCTTGAGGGAACCAGAGTCCATCATGGAGGCTTTCACGGACTTCGAGACCCGGCGCCGGCGTCACACGCCCCTGAAGTATGCCCACAGCCCGCGATTTCCAGATGAGGCAATATCGACCCCAGTGACCCGGACACCGACCGCAGCAAACCCGAATTGCCCGTTCGCCTAATTTCCCGTCGATCTCTCGTGAGCGTCGTTACGCCTGGCCTTGTATCGAGTGACCAGCGGAACCGCCAGTATGCCCGAAACGGCCAGGACCAGAATCACCATTCCGAAAACGTTCGCCGGTACCAACGGCTTGATCAAGAACATCACGACCAGCATCCAGCCCGCCGTGCCGACGATCTCGAGAACGTACGCTTGCCACTTCCGGTCCGCCGGCGACCGCACCATTGAACAGCCGACAGCTATCGCGGCGCCCAACGCGCCCCACCACCACTGATGCCCCATGACCTCATTTCCCCCATGTCCACGAGTGAACCGTCACCAAGGGACTACCCACTTCGACGCCCGGCTATCCCTGACAATCGCGGCGGACACGGACATCGCGCCTGGGCTCGTCTCTCTGACTGACACCCCGCGAGCCGGCGCTGAAGCGATCAGTGTGCCCCAGAGGCCTTGCCCTGCTCTGCGTTGCCGTCGCGGACCGCCCTGGCCGAAGCGGGTCCGATCCGAACAGGCACGATCTAGCCCATGAGGCAGGACACGGACGCGCGCTCGCTGTACGAGACGATCTTTCGACGGCGGGACACCAGGGCCGAGTTCACCGGGGCCCCGATTCCGGACGACGTGCTGCATCGCGTCTTGAGCGCGGCTCACGCGGCACCGAGTGTCGGTCTGTCGCAGCCCTGGGACTTCATTGTCGTGTCCAATGTGGACGCCAGGGAGAAGTTCCGGGAGCACGTGCGAACCGAACGCGAGGTGTTCGCGGGTCAACTGGACGCCGAGCGTGCCCGTACCTTCGCGCGGATCAAGATCGAGGGCATCGTGGAGGCTTCCGCCGGCATCGTGGTCGGCTACGATCCGTCACGCGGGGCGCCCGCGGTGCTGGGCAGGCACGCCATCGCCGACGCCGGCCTGTACTCGGTGTGCCTGGCCATCCAAAACCTCTGGCTGGCCGCGACCGCCGAGGGGCTCGGGCTCGGCTGGGTCAGCTTCTACCGGGAAGAGTTCCTGCGCGACCTGGTCGGCCTGCCGGAAAACGTCCGCCCGGTGGCGTGGTTGTGCGTCGGCCCGGTGCGCGACCTGCCGCCGATCCCCGATCTGGAACGGCACGGCTGGCGGGAACGTCTCCCGCTCAGCGCCGTGCTCCACTACGAGCAGTACACCAACTCCGACCACACGTGATCAGATGGCGGCCAGGGCGGTGAAGCCTCAGGTCGTGAACTCCCCCAGCGCGCGGCGAAGAGGACGAGACTCGCCTGACAACCGACACCATCGCGCCCTTCGGTGTGGCCGGCAGCGGGAACGACGGCGAGCCGGGGACCGCCGCGTAGTGGTCCCGGAACCAGAGCCGAGCGCGTCGGTGTCGATCGGCTTCGACGCGAACAGCACGGGCGCGCACCGGTCGCCGTCGACCGGTGCGCGCCCGAGTGAGCGTCAGGGCCGGGGTGTCTGGCCGGGGCGGAGGGTGTCCCCGCACGACCGCAGATGCGCGACCGCATTGGCCGCGACGACCTTCTGGGTCTCGGTGGTGACGTAGCGCTGTGCCGCGGCGAGAAGGGCGGGGTCGCGCACGAGATCCTTGCGCACCCACACCCCGACGTCGCCGAACGCGGCCGGGTTACGAGGGCTGCGGTAGAGCACCTCGTACTCCTGCCCGAACCGTTCGTCCTGGGCGAAGCCGAGCGTGGTGTCCCAGGTGCCGATGAACGAGATCAGCTCCGGCCGGAGGTCGTCGAAGACGTAGCGACGCTCTCCGGCGAAATCGGCGGTGCTGAGGTAGTCGGCGATGACGCGGTCGGCGAGACCGGCGAGGTCGACCACCTGGAGCCTGCTGACCAGCGCCATTCCGCCGAGGTCGATCACGCCGATCTTCGCGGAGTCGGGCAGTTTGAGCAGGTCCGCCACGCCGTTGGTGACCCTGGCGTCGCGCTCGACCACGCTGCAGAAGGGCGTTTTCGGGACGGCCCGATAGCTTTCGCCCTGGGTGTAGAACCCGCTGATCGACGCGGTCGTCGCGACGACGAGCGTGACCGTCAGCAGGATCCGGCCTCGGATACGCGCGTTCCGCAGTGTCTCGACGACCACGATCGCACCGCCGAGCGCGCCCAGCGCCCAGATCGGGGTCGCGAACCGGAACTGCCCCATCCAGTCGGCCTGGAGGATGCAAAAGGCGATCACCGACAACGCGAAGGGGACCAGGAGCGCGACGACGCCCGCGCGGAGCTTGGACGGTTTCTGCATGACCAGTGCGAGGCAGACGATCGCGACCGCGACCAGCAGCCAGCCCGCGTACTGGAGGACCGTCCCGGCCTTGGCGACGTCCGTGATGGTCGGGAGCGGTTGCGCCTTGGCGACCGCGGTGTTGGGCAGCAGCCGCCCGTACTCGATCCAGCGGAACAGCAGGTAGCCGCCGAAGGGGACGACGAACCCGGCCGCGGACAGCAGCACCGCCCGGATGGCCTGGGGCACGCCGCCGCGGCGGGTGAACAGCGCGACCACGATCGGGAACGCGGCCGCGTAGATGACGCCGTCCGGACGGCTCAGCCCGGCGAGAGCGGCGAACACTCCTGTCGACATGGCGATTTTCGTCGACAGGAGTGTTCCGGAGTTGACGCCGCACAGGGTGACCACGGCGAGAGCGGTGACCGTGAGGGCGTAGACCGAGTTCTCCAGACCGGAGAAGCACCAGATGACGAACGAGGGGTTGGCCGCGAGCGCCGCCCCGGCGATCAGGGTGACCAAGGCCGGACGAGGCGTCAGGCGCTTCGCCCCGGCGTACGCCAGTACCAGGATGGCCATGCAGCAGAGCAGCGCCAGTCCCTTGGGGAACAGGACGTAATCGGGGACGCCGAAGATCGTGCCGTGGTCGAACAGGCCGACCAGCTTGCCGAGGGCCAGCAGCACCATCCACACCGGGTTCGAGAAGCCCTCGACGGGCTCCACTCCCGGCTGGAGCACCGGCCCGAAACCATCGGCGAGGTTCCGGGAGTACGCGAACGTGATGGCCGCGTCGTCGATCATCCAGTTGCCGTAGAAGCTCGCGTGGACGGCAATCAGCGCGGTGCCGACGAGGACCGAGAGGGAGCCTCCCAGAAGCCCCCAGCGCGAGGACACCCGGCCCTCACTCGTCGGCCTTTCCCCGGCGCGGTCCGGATCCGCCACCGACGGCGGATCGGTCAGTTGAACGCTACCCACGTGTCACTCCCCACGCTTGGTCCGAGAATCCGACAACGGAGCCACGGACCCGCAGCGTCCAGCTCATCTCAGCACACGGATTGCTCGAGAAACCCCATGTTTCCCACTGGATGATTCGCCGGCACAAGGCCGAATCGATGATCATCACCCAGGGCCCGGATTCTACCGCACGGGAAGTCGGTCTCTCACCGCAGCACGGCGTACATGAAGTGTTTTCACGAGGAATCGACTGCGTGGCGTGAATTCACGCGTATGACTCCCCGTGCTCACCGACGGGATACCCCGCGTCCACCGTCGGCGTCGGCGCTACTCACGGGCCGGGGGAAAGTCACTGTCATGCGGCGCGCGGACAACCCCAGGGCGGCGAGACTGGGGCCTCGCCACCTTGTTGACCCGCCGAGTGATCCGGGTCGTTCCGGCTGTCTCACCACTTACACGGGCCTGCGATCTCGACCACCCGCCGCCCTTGGCACGCGCGAGGTCCGGCACCGGCGTTTCCCGTGGCCGGACGGACGACACGGGTGTGGCCAGAGTTACGCCGCGAGACGTCTCCCGTCACGCGTGGTGTCCATCCGGTCACGGACATCCACTATCTGCTCGGTTCTGTTGAGAGATGGAGCAAAGGTGTCAGGACGCCAAAGCCGTGCATGGCCCGATCGCCGGGGTCCGGCGCGCCTGATCGTCCACCAGGGACTCCGGAACGGATCTCGACACCCGTTTCGAGCGAACTTGGCGTACCGAAGTCGGCACAGGCGCGAATCGCTGAAGAGCCGGGCGTGGCTTCAACAAGTCAAGGGACACCACGACCCCAGCGCGCGTTATGCCGCCACTCTGATTCTCTCTCGTGGGGTACACGAGGGAAAAGCGGCGAACCCGCCTTGGAACTGCACTACACGGTGCAGTTTTCTCCGACCGAGAATACGATGAGAACATGGCGACTCCGAGAGCGACCGCGCGGACACCGGGCAGGCGGTTACAGGCCCAGGCCAAGCAGGCGGCCATCCTCGACGCGGCCGTGGCGTTGTTCGTGTCGGAGGGATACGAGCTCACCAGCGTCGACGCGATTTCGGCACGGGCCGGGGTGTCCAAACGCACCGTCTACGACCACTTCGGTGACAAGCAGACCCTCTTCCGCAGCGTCCTCGGCCGCGCCAACGACGCCGTGGTCGCGACCGTGCGCAAGGCGATCGACGAAGAACTCACCGACGACAGGGACCTCCGTGACGCCCTGCTCGGCTTCGCGCAGCGGGTGACGACAGGGATGTTCCCCACCTCGGACTACGCGACCTTCCGGCGGCTGAGCGCGCAGGCGCCGGTGGCGCCGCGGCTGCCGGAAGCGGCGCGCGATCAGCCCGAACGGATGATGGAGGCACGGTTCGCGAAGTTGGCGGCGGACGGCAGACTCCGGCTGACCGACCCGAGACGCGCCATGCAGCACTTCGTCGCACTGACGATGCGCCTGGCCCTCGACGTGAGCAACGACGACCTGGCGGGCACGGTGGGCGAGTCGGAGATCCGCGCGCTCCTCACCGACGGGGTGGACGTCTTCCTGCGCGCCTACCGATGATCCACAGTGGACGGAAGCTGAGGCGGAGCCGCGACTGCCGAGGCACTCCCCGTCGTGACAGTATCGCGGGAAATCCCCGGTTCCGTAGTGGCCTGGACAAGATCGCCGTCCGCGACTACTCCGCCGCACCCGATGGCCGGGAGGCCCGCGACGTCGTCGAGGAAGCCGCGCTGCGCGCCGGAGCACCCGGCCACACCACATCCCGGCTCCGCGCGGTGAAACCGTGACGACCGGGTCGTTCTGGTGGGATCTGCTGCTCGGCCTCGCCGGTGCGCTGCTGGTGGCCTGGCTCGCGCTCGTCGTGGCGCTGGTCCTCGCCCGGCCGCGCGGCGGGCTGCTCCGCGAAGCGCTGCGGTTGCTGCCCGACGTGCTGCGGCTCATCCGGCGGCTGGCCGCGGACAAGACCCTGCCCCGCGGCGTCCGGATCAGGCTCGGCCTGCTGCTGGCCTACCTCGTCCTCCCCCTCGATCTCGTCCCGGATTTCGTTCCCGTACTCGGCTATGCCGACGACGCCATCATCGTCATCCTCGTCCTGCGCGGTGTCGTCCGTCGCGCCGGGCTCCAGGCCGTCCGCGCGCACTGGCCCGGCTCCGACGACGGCTTCGACGCGCTCACCCGGTTGACCGGCTTGTCATGCACGGGATCGTAGAGCCGGCAGCCACGATTCCCCTTTCTCCGCAAGAAGCGATGTCCTGCGTCGAGAAACGCGCAAGCGGAATCGTCTTCGAAAGAACTGTCGAATGACGAACACTCCGTCGTCGTGGTGATTCAGTTTCCAACCTCTCCACCTGGCTTCTTCGGTGGTACCTGTCCGGCTCGGCCGTCTTTTAGCGACTTGTGCGCATTTTTCTCCGGCACGTAACAACTTTCGGTGCCGGCACGCCATACCCGACAGCTGCCTCGTTCTGTTCGGTCCCTGCGCAGGAGGAGTTCTTGTGATGAGTTCTCATCGTTCCTTGTTCACTCGAAGATCACGACGTGCGTTGGCGGTGGGTGTGGTCGGCCCGCTGATCGGCGCGCTCGCCGCCGGGCTCGTCACCGTGGCGCCCGCCGGAGCCGCCGTGCCCGCCGGTTTCACCGACACGGTGGCGATCGGCGGGCTCAGCTCACCGACCGCCACCGCGTTCGCGCCGGACGGCCGGGTGTTCGTCGCGGAGAAGAGCGGCCTGGTCAAGGTCTTCGCTTCGCTCGCCGACACGACGGCGACGGTTTTCGCCGATCTCCGTCCGCAGACCCAGGATTTCTGGGATCGCGGCCTGCTCGGACTGGCCGTCGACCCCGCTTTTCCCGCCAGGCCGTACGTCTATGTCTCCTACACCCTCGACGCCGAGCCCGGCGGTACCGCGCCGAGGTGGGGTGACACCTGCCCGACTCCACCGGGCGCGACCGACAAAGGGTGCGTCGTCACCGGCCGCGTCTCCCAGCTGACCATGGGTTCGGCAGGTACGGCCGTCAGCGAGAAGCCGCTGGTCACCGGATGGTGCCAGCAATTCCCCAGCCACTCCGTCGGGGCGCTCGCCTTCGGACCGGACGGCGCCCTGTACGCGGGCGGCGGCGACGGTGCCAGCTTCACCTTCACCGACTACGGCCAGGTCGGGAACCCCTGTGCCGATCCGCCCTCGCCCGCCGGGACGAACCTGACGCCACCGGCGGCCGAAGGCGGCGCGCTGCGTTCGCAGTCGCCGCGACGCCCTGCCGGGCAGCCGGTCCTGCTCAACGGCACGGTGCTGCGCATCGATCCCGACACCGGCGAAGGCGTGCCCGGAAACCCCTTCGCGAACAGCGCCGACGCCAACGCCCGGCGGGTGATCGCCTACGGTGCGCGGAACCAGTTCCGGTTCGGGTTCCGGCCGGGGACCCGTGAGCTCTGGGCGGGTGACGTCGGCTGGGACACCTGGGAGGAGATCAACCGCGTCGCCGATGTCGGCGACGGTGTGGCGGAGAACTTCGGCTGGCCCTGTTTCGAGGGCGGCGCCAGACAGGCCGGATACGACGGCGCCAACCTCGACCGGTGCGAGTCCCTCTACACCTCCGGCGGGCACTCCACGCCGTACTACGCCTACAACCACCGTGCCAAGGTGGTGGCGAGCGATCCGTGTCCCACCGGCGGCTCTTCGATCAGCGGCATCGCCTTCGAGTCCGGGAGCAACTACCCCGCCGAATACTCCGGCGCGTTGTTCTTCTCCGACTCTTCCCGTGGCTGCATCTGGGCCATGCAGGCCGTCGACGGCCAGCCGAACGCGAGTCGGCTCGTACCGTTCGTGACCGGTGTCAACACGCCGGTGCAGGTACTCACCGGACCGGGCGGCGACCTGTTCTACGTCGCGCTGGGCAGCGGCGAACTCCGCCGCGTGAGCCATCCCGGCGGCACCAACCGGCCGCCCTCCGCGGTGGCCACAGCGACCCCGGCGAGCGGGCCCGCGCCGCTGACGGTCCAGTTCGACGGCACGGCTTCCACCGACCCGGACACCGGGGACACGCTGACCCACGCCTGGGACCTCGACGCCGACGGCGCGTACGACGACTCGTCGGCCACCAGCCCCACCTGGACCTACACCTCGGCCACCGCCGTCGACGCGGCACTGCGGGTGACGGACTCTCACGGCGCCGCCGCGACCACGACCGTGCGGGTCACCGTCGGGAACCCGCAAGGCCTCGATCCGGTACCGGTCATCGACAGCCCGGCGACCTCGCTGACCTGGTCGGTCGGGCAGACCGTCTCGTTCTCCGGCCGCGCTGTCGACGCCCAGGACGGCCAGCTTCCGGCGTCGGCGCTGACCTGGCGGCTCGCGATCCGGCACTGCGCGACCAACGGCACCTGCCATACGCACAACGTCCAGGACTTCCCCGGCGTCGCGTCCGGCTCGTTCGTCGCACCGGACCACGACTACCCGTCCTATCTGCAGCTGACCCTCACGGCGACCGACTCGGGTGGCCGCACCGGTACCAAGACCATCGACCTGCAGCCGAAAACGGTCTCCTTGAGCTTCACTTCCAATCCCAGCCAAGCGACGCTCACCGTCGGCGGCACACAGCAGCGCACGCCGTTCTCCCGGACGGTGATCGCCGGATCCACCAACTCGATCAGCGCGGACAGCCCGCAGAATCTGCCCCCGGCCAACCTGAAGTACGCCTTCACCAGCTGGGCGCACGGCGGCGCGCGGACACAGAACATCGTCGCGCCGGGCACGGCCGCGACGTACCGGGCGAACTACCGGCTCTGCTGGCTGTTGCAGCCCTGCTGACCCGTCGTCTTCCGTGTCCCGGTCGCTTTTCGCGGCCGGGACACGGTCGCTCGGCGGAGCATTCGTCGAGGACGAGCCGCGCCTGCGTACCGTCCTTTGCGGACAGTAGCCGGAAACCGCCTTTCTCCGGCATCCGGGCCGATCCGACACCTCCTACCCGGAATTCCTTCCGTACCGATACCCCACCCGATGTCCGCCGTCCTGTGGCCAGGCCACCACGGTTCCCGCGACCTTTGCCGCCGACCATTTCCGGTCTCTCATTTTGAGGGGTGAGGCACACTTGGCGTACTGAAGTCGAAGGCAGGCGCGGAATCCCTGAAAGGAGCCGGTGTGGCTTCACCGGTCCCCTAGGCCGCCGCCGTGGTTCTCTCTCGTGGGCCACCCCAGGCGCACCGGCGCAGCCGACGAAACCCGACCTCAGTCGAGGCAGAACTCGTTGCCCTCGATGTCCTGCATGACGATGCAGGACTCGTTCTCCCCGTCGGCGAGCATGACCCGCTCGCAGACCGCGCCGAGCGCTGTCAGGCGGGCGCGTTCGGCCTGGAGCGCGGCGAGGCGCTCTTCGCCCACGAGCCCGAGGCCTGCCCGCACACAGAGATGCACCCGGTTCTTGACGACCTTGCCTTCGGGAACGCGCTGGAAGTAGAGCCGCGGCCCCACTCCGGTCGGGTCCCCGCAGGCGAAGCTCGCGTCCTGTTTCTCGGGCGCCAGCGTGCGGTTGTAGTCGTCCCAGGTGGCGAACCCGTCCGGTGGCGAGGGCACGGCATACCCCAGTACCTCGCACCAGAAGCGGGCGAGGCGCTCGGGTTCCGCGCAGTCGAAGGTGACCTGGACCTGTTTCACCGACGCCATCAGAGCACCCTGATCGCTGCCGGACGGATCAAGCCCGCGGCACACAGTTCGGTCCAGACCTGCGCGGGAACCTCCGCGGCGAACGCTTCCACGTTGCGTTGTGCCTCTTCGGCGGACCGCATTCCCACCGCGATACCGGCGACGGCCGGATGCTGGAGGGGGAACGCCATGGCCGCCTGCGGAAGCGTCACGCCGTGCGCCTCGCACACGTCGGCGATGTCGTTCGCCCGCTTCACGACCTCCGGCGTGGCGACCTCGTAGTCGAAGTGCGCTCCGGCGACGGGCCTCGGCACGGCGAGCAACCCGGAGTTGAAGACCGACGCGGCGATCACCGAGACACCGCGTTCCTCGCACGCGGGCAGGAACGTGTCGAGCGCGCGGTGATCGAGCAGGGTGTGGCGGCCGGACTGCATGACCACGTCGGCATCGGTCTCCTCGACCAAGGTGGTCAGCATGTCCGTGTCGTACATGCCGGCGCCGATCGCGCCGACGATCCCTTCCGATCGCAGTTCCGCCAGGGCCGGATAGCCCTCGCGCAGCGCGTCGTCGAAGAACTCCTCGGCGTCGTGCAGGTACAGCACGTCGATCCGGTCCAGGCCCATCCGCTCCAGGGACTCTTCGACGCTGCGCCGGATCCCGTCGCGGGTGAAGTCGCGTACGCGATCGTGCGTCGCGGGGACGTGGAAGCCCGCGGGATCCCTTCGCCCGTCCGGCTCCCGCGGGACCAGCAGGCGGCCGACCTTCGTGGACAGCACGAAGGAATCACGCGGCCGCGAGCGCAGGAACTCGCCGATCCGGCGCTCGGAATGCCCGATCCCGTAGTGCGGAGACGTGTCGTAGTACCGGATCCCGGCGTCCCAGGCCGCGGCCAGCGCTCCCGCCCCGGTGTCGTCGTCCAGCGGCGCGAACAGCCCACCCAGCGGGCCGCCACCGAACCCGAGCCGCGTCACCTCGACCTCGGTGCGCCCGAGTCGTCTCGTGTCCATCCCGTCCCCCTTGATCGGTTCGGCGACCACGGTGCCATACCCGGGCGACCCGGTCTCCTGATTATTCGCCGTCGACGAGCCAGTCCGCGCACGTCACGACCTCGAACCCCCGGCTCGGGAAGACCGCGTCCACGAAGAAGTCGTGCATCGCCGGGTCGCCGTCGGCGCAACCGTCGCGCAGCACGGTCACACGGTAGCCGCGATCGGCCGCGTCGTAGGAGGTCGCGGCCACCATCGCGCTGGTCGCGACTCCGGCGAGCACGACGGTGTCGACGCCGCGGGCGCGAAGCACCAGATCGAGATCCGTGCCCGCGAACGCGCTGGCACGGCGTTTCAGCACGACCACGTCCTCGTCGGCGACCGGCAGGGCGAGCCCGGTCCCGGCCGAACCCTCGTGAAAGGTGTCCCCCGCCTCGTGGAACGCCTTGAACATCGCGTTCCCCGCGGGCAGATCAGCGCCGTTGCCCCGGAGCGCGAAGCGTACGAACACGACCAGCGCGCCGGCCGCGCGGGCACGAGGCAGCAGGGCCGCGACCGGCGGCAGGACTTGCTCGGCGAACGGGTAGTCGCCCGTGATGCCTCGTTGGAGATCACCGATGATCAGCGCGGTCGTCATGCCGGGAAGCTATCAACAGCGACCTGAATGTCTTCAGACGACTGGTCGGCCTCCAGCGGGCGTGCTCCGGCACTCCACCACGCCGTCGAGATCGCCTACCGGACACCGACCCGGCGCGCTCCTTCAGCCGACGAAGACGCAGAACGGATGCCCCGCCGGATCCACGTAGACGCGCAGCGGTTCTTCCGGATCTTCGCTCCGGTCGCTCCGGAGCCGCCCGCCGAGTTCGAGGACGCGGGCGTGCTGCTCCTGCAGCTCCTCGACCGAGTCCACGGTCAGATCCAGGTGCAGTTGCTGGGGTACCGGTCCGGCGTCCGGCCAGCTCGCCTCCGGCAGCCGGTCGACCTGCTGGAAGGCGAGTTGCGCGCCGCCGTCCGGGTTTCTCAGCACCAGCCAGTCCTTGTCGTCGGTGCCGGGTGCGGGCGGTTCGTCCCCGGGGCGGTAGTCCCACACCAGCAGACGCCGGTAGAACTCCGCCAGCGCGCGGACGTCGGTGCAGTCCAGCACCACCTGACGGAATTTCGGACCCGTTTTCCGCTCGGTCAAGCCGATCTCCTTCGTCGTTCGTGGTCGCACGCCGATCGAGAACGGCGAGAACCCGGCACACCAGCGAATGCTCTCCCTGTTCGAACGTCATACCGTGAGCAAGGGTCAGACAAGGGCCGACACGAGGCGCGTGACCCGCCTCGACCCGCGCCGGCGTCGGTCAGGGAGAAGAGCCGTTTGTTCGGACGCCGTCGCTGTTCGACGACGCTTGCCTGATCGGCTGAACCCGCTCCTCCCGCCGCCGTACGATCTCGGCGATCCAGACCGGCGCGAACGGTGACGTGCAGTTCGGCGGGGTCGGATAGTCCTTGAGCACCTCCAGGCGCTCCCCGATGCCGATCGCCCGGGCACGGTGCTCCGTGTGGTCGATCCCGATCTGTGCCAGGCAGTGGTTCATCGCCCACTGCAGGCGATCCGGCGCGGTCTTCAGCTCCGCCTCGATGACGTCGAGCAGCCGGGCGAGGTCGAGGCCCTCGGGCGTCTTCGCCACCCGTTCGGTGGTCAACGCCCAACCGGCGCTCGCGACCACGGGATCGGGATCGGCGGACCAGGCCAGGCGCAGCTCCTCGGCGTGCGGGTTCTTCTTGACCACGTGGTTCACGAGCCAGTCGTGCACCTTCGGGGTTCGTGCTTCACGCACCATGCGATCCAGGTCGTCACGCTCGAATGCTTTCGGGCGGCAGATCAGCAGCGCGAGGAGTCTCGCCGCGGTGTCGTCCGTTTCCCAGAGCTCCAGCGCGAGCTCCTGTCGAATCTTCAGCCGCTTCGCGAGCGCGCGCAGCTTGCCGAGGTTGACCCCGTGGTCGTCACCGTGCTTCTCGTTCACCTGACGTGCGCGCGGGTCGTCGAGCGCGGCCAGTTCGGCCGACACCTCGGCCGTTGTCGTCCCGGTCACCCCGACCTCCCATCCGCCGCTTGTGGCATTCAGCCTACGAGGCGTCCCGGGTGAGGAGCCGGACACCGCTCATCCGGCGGGTCGGCCCACAAGGCTGCTACGGTTGGCCAGTCGCGGTTCAGACACCAGCCGCCGGGTCC
The DNA here is from genome assembly GCF_029369745.1 of Amycolatopsis sp. QT-25. Lineage (NCBI taxonomy): Bacteria > Bacillati > Actinomycetota > Actinomycetes > Pseudonocardiales > Pseudonocardiaceae > Amycolatopsis > Amycolatopsis sp. QT-25. Next base: position 3,164,176 of record NZ_CP120210.1, on the reverse strand, counting down.
TTTCCTCTGGGTCCGGCATGCCCATCGGGCAATCGCCGGTCCCCCCGTACCGGCAAGGAGTCAACTTGACCGACTATCGCGCTACCGCTTCCGATCCCCCACGGTCGGCACGGAGATTCGTGTCTCCTCTCGACATCTCGGTCACCACGTCCGGCACCGACACGGTCGTCACCGTGTCGGGCGAAATCGATCTTGCCGTCTCCGCCGGCCTGCGCCGTGCGATGGAAGAGGAGCTCCTGTTCTCCCCGGCGGCGCTGATCGCGGACCTGTCCGCGGTGACCTTCTGCGATTCGTCCGGTTTCACCGCCCTTGTCCAGATTCGAGCGAAGGCCGAGGAAGCGGGCGTCCCGTTCATCATCGTCACCCGGGAGCGAGCCCTGCTGCGACCGATGTCGCTGCTCGGCCTCGACGCCGTCTTCACCGTGCACCCCACTCTCGATTCGGCACGGGACGCGCTCGTTCGCTGACCAGGTGTCATGATGGGCGGTTGTGACGGGTGAGCAGGATGCAGGGTTCCGCATCGGCGGACGTCCGCTGACGGAGCGGCTGACCGAGGTCCTGCCGTCGCTCGCGAAGACGGTCCTCGCCGAGATCGTCTCCCGGATCCCGCAGTACGGCCTGTTGCCCGCCGAAGAACTCAGTGGCGACATCACGCATGTGATCGAGCAGAACCTGCGTTCGTTCATCGACACTCTGCGCACCGGGTCCACGCCGACCCGGGAGGAGCTCGATTTCCTCCGCGAATCGGCGGCCCGGCGCGCGGAGGAGGGCATCCCCGTCGACATCGTGCTCACCGCGTACCACATCGGAATCCAGGTGGTTTGGGCGTCGCTGACGCCGGACGCGCGGCCGGACGAGGTCACCGACGTCCTCGCGGTCAACGCGCTCACCCTGCGTTATCTGGAAGTGGTCACTCCCGCGGTCGGCGCGGGGTATCTCGACGAACGCCGGACCATGTTCGACGACGAGCGTTCGGCGCGGTACGCCGTGCTTTCCACCCTGCTCGACGGTGCACCCGCGGAGGTCGCGGCGGGACAGGCCGGGCTGCGCCTGCCGCCGTGCTACATCGTGCTCGCCGCGTCGGTCGGCGCACATCCGGACGAGGCCACCACCGGGGTCGACCCGCTGGTCGCCGGACGCCGCAAACTCCGGCGGCTGCGGGTCGAACTGGAGCGGCAGGTCCGGGGCACGGTGCTCACCTCGCTCACCCCCGAAGGCGGAATCGCTTTGGTGCCACAAGAGAAAGCTGCCGGGGAACTGTCCACACGCGACTGGACGCGGCTGGAGCGGGTCCTCGCCGACGTCGCCCGCACGGCGGGAGCCGAAGTCATCGCCGGCACCGCCGCGGCCGAACCGTCCGGAGTGCCCGCGGCGGTGCGGCTCGCGCAAGACGTGCTCGCGGTCGCCACCGGATCCGGGCGGCCGCCCGGGCTGTACCGGCTCGACGACGTCCTCCTCGAATATCAGCTTTCGCGCCCCGGCCCGGCGCTCGACCGCCTGGCCACCCGGCTGGCACCGCTGGACGGCAACGAGGAGCTCCTGCAGACGTTGGAGACCTTTCTCCGCCGCGGAGGACGACGGCAGACCGCCGCCGCACTGCACGTCCATCCCAACACCGTCGACTACCGGCTGCGCCGGATCGCCGAACTCACCGGGCTGGATCCCACCCGGCTGGAGCACGTGGCCCTGCTGCACGCGGCCCTCACGGCCCGTGCGGCCGCCAAGCCCCTGTGACGTCTCACGAGCGGCGCTCACAGGACGTGAAGACCTTCACGAAGATCGAGCAGGCGGCGAGCGGACCGGCATTCCCCGGGAAAGACGAAGAGCAGTGTGCCCGTCTCCTGCGCGAGCAACTGCGCTCGTTCGAGCACCCGGACACCCGGTACGCCGAAGAACTCCAGTTCGGACAGGTCCAGGATCAGCTTGGTGCCGCTGCCGTGGAGCCGTTGGCTCAGCATCTCCCAAAGGCGCGGCGCGGTGCCGAGATCGACCTCGCCGTTCGCCTGGACGACGGCGGTCCCTTTGGCCGGTCTGCTCACGTGCAGGCGAAGGCGTCCTCGCGGTCCGCCGCGTGCTCGCGGCTCGGAAGGCGTCGAGACGGCGTGCTTCTTGTCAAGCACGCGGCGCGTCGACAGAGAGGTCATGTGTGGAAGTACCCGGGCACCGGGCCCGGTGAAACCGACCGGGACCGTCCGGCCGCTTGAGAACCGCCGAAATCGGGTACCACCGCCCACGTCGGAGGTGATGTCCCATGTCCGCTCGACAAACCGGTACGGGGCCGGTGGTGACCGGTTTCGACGGCTCGCCGGAGGCGCGCCGCGCCGTCCGCTGGGCGGCCGCCGAGGCGAAAACGCGCGGCCTCGTCCTCGTGTACTGCACCCACGACCGCCTCCCCCCACCCGGCTCGAACCCTGTCGCGACACCGCTGAACGAAGCGGTCCCTCAAGCCGCCGACGAAGCCGACGTCGAGCCTGCTCGACGGCAGCTCGCTTCGATGGCGGAAGCCCTGGAGCGCTCCGAGTCCGATCTCGACGTCCGCACGGTGGTACTCCGGAGCAGGTCCTGATCTCGGTCGCCGACGAAACGGACGCGGCGATGATCGTGCTGGGCGAATCCCACACCGGGCTGTTCACCAGGGCCGTCCTCGGCTCGACGGAATCCCACGTGACCAAGAGCGCCGAACGGCCTGTCGTGGTCGTGCGCGGGGACGAGCCGCCTCCGGGCGGGCCGGTCGTCCTCGGGACCGACGGCTCGGAGCAGAGCGCGCAGGCCGCGGGCTTCGCGTTCGACTTCGCGGCCCGCCACGGGCTCACCGTGCACGCGGTCCACGTCACGCGGATGCCGCTTCGAGGTCCCGCGAGCGAGCCGCTGCTCGGCGGACCGGTACTGGATCCGGCACCCGGCATCCCGCCGGAGGTGGCCGACGAACTCGTCGCCCGGCAGCTCGAGCCGTGGCGCGAGCGCTATCCGGATGTCTCCGTGGAGCTCGTGCACGGGGTGGGACCCGCCGCGCAGGCGTTGACCGTGCAGTCCAGCGAGGCCGCGCTGCTGGTACTCGGCCGGAGCGAGCACGGCGATCTCCGGCGGTTGCTGCTGGGGTCGGTCAGCGACGAGGCGTTGCGCCACGCCCACTGCCCGGTGGCGGTGGTCCGCGCTCAGCCGGCGGGCTGAGCGCGCCTCGTCACGAGGAAGCGAGTTCGCCGAGCGTCCGCTGCGAAGCACGCAGTTCCGCGGCCAACAGCAGACCGCCCGTACGAGCCTGGGCGAGCGCGTAGCCGACGTCGGCGACCTTGTTCCAGGCCTCCGCCGCCGTGTCGGTCGAGCCGATCTGACCGGACAGGAGGCTTTCTTCGAGTTGGGCCTGCAAGCCCGGCAAGACGTTGGCGAGGTCGTCGGCGAGCCGCTGCAACGCCCCGATGGTGCGGCAGAGATCGGCGGGCGAGGCCTGTTCTCCGGTCTGCAACCGGCCGTAGAGGTGACGCACGACGGTGCCGGCCTGTGCGGCCAGCAGATATGGCGGCTCCGCCGACTCGGGATTCATTGCCCTGACATACCCCGAGCTCGACCTGGGAAAACAAAGTTTGTCCCGAGACGGCCAGGGGTATCAGCGGTTGTGAACGACAACGTACTGACCTTCGGCGTTGAGGAAGAGTTCTTCGTGGTCGGCCGGGACGGCCGCCTTTCCCCGGCGGGTGACGCCGTCGTGGACGCCGCGAACGAAGAACAAGGCGAGCTCCAGCAGGAACTCACCCGCTCCCAGGCCGAATCGGCCACCGGTATCTGCACGACACACGAAGAAGCCGAACGGCAACTGACAGCGTTACGGACGGAGCTGGCCGAGGGGGCCGCCCGGCGGCACTGCCGCCTGCTGCCCAGCGGCAGCGCGCCGCTGGCGGAAACGACCTTGCCCGCCATCACCCCGAACCCGCGCTACGAGCGGATATCCGAACATTTCGGGGCGACCGCGCGGACGTCGCACACCTGCGGCTGTCACGTCCACATCGCCATCCCCGACCGGGAAACCGGGATCCGGGTGATCAACCTCGTCCGGCCCTTCCTGCCCGTGCTGCTGACCGTGACCGCCAATTCCGCGATCTGCGACGGATACGACACCGGGTACGCCAGCTGGCGTTACCAGCAGTGGAATCGCTGGCCTTCGGCCGGTTCGCCGCCGCTGTTCGCCTCGCTGGACCACTACGAAAGCATCGTCGACGCCTGGCTCCGCGCGGGCGCCATCCTCGATCGCGCGATGGTCTATTGGGACGTAAGGCTTTCCGAGAAGCAGCCGACGCTGGAATTCCGGTTTGCCGACGTCGCGGCCACCCCCGGCGAAGCGGCGTTGCTCGGGGTGCTGATCCGCGGGCTGGTCGGCACGGTCCTCGGCACGGAGGACCGTCCCGTGAACCTGTCCAACGAAGTCCTGCGTGGCCAGATCTGGCGTGCGTCGCGAGAAGGACTTTCGGGTCGCTGCCCACATTTCCGGACCGGCGACCTCGCCCCGGCGAACGAGGTGCTCGACGACGTCGTCACCTTCGCCGCCGGTGCGCTCGAGGAGACCGGAGACCTCGACTTCGTCCGCGACGGTCTGGCCAGGCTGGTCACCGAAGGCGGCGGGGCCGACCGGCAGCGCGCACGGTTCGAGAAGCGTCAGCGCGCGGAGGACGTCGTGGACCTGTTGGCCGTCCGGCCGGGATAACGGGTGGGTTCGGCGTCCTTCCCGTGCTGGGACGGTGAACTCGCGTGATCCGGCGAGGCGGTCAGTTCCGGCCGAGTTGCGAGGGCCGGCGCAGCGGACCCCAGTCCGCGTCGTGCCGCGCATGTTCACGCAACAGGCCGTGAGCCTCGTCGAGGACCGCGGTGGAGATTCGCCCCACGGGTTCGGGGTCGGTCAGCAACGGCTCGTTGTCCGGCCCCGAACCGATCACCCGGCCCGCCAGCACCCAGGGTTTGGTGTCCCGGCGCCGGTCGTGCCTGAGGTGGCAGTAGTCGTAAAGCCGCCGGGCCAGCCAGAGTTCGAGCGACTGGCCCCGCCACCAAGGTTCGGGGTCGAGGGAGTTCACCGAAAGCCCCGGCAGTTCCATGCCGGTGAGTTCGTCCCGGCTCGTACCGGGGCGATGTTCGGGAGACGGGGCCCAGCGGACGTACAGGCCTTTGCGTCGCCGGACCAGCGCGGCGAGTTCCGCCAAGGACTCCAACTGTTGCATCGAGCGCTCCTGTGCGAAAAATGGACACGGTGACCGGCGCGCCGGCGCTCCTGCTCCGCCGGGGCTGCCCACGCCGGTCCACCTCACGGCCGGCGGACGTACAACCTCGCTACGCCGGCCGTTGCTTTTCCGGTTACCCACTCCCGAGAGAGCTACACCGTTTTCACCGGCGATGATTCACGAGCTGTGCGATCTCCTCTGTAGACAGTCAGCGCCCCGAGTCCGGCCGCCTCGTTCAGTCCGGCGAGCGCGAGGTACTCGGCAGGCTCACCGAGCAGCCGGTGCGGCCGATCAGCCGCCCGAAGAAGTGCCAGTGGTCGTGCCGGATCCGGTGCACGTAGGCGCCGCCGTGGAAGTACAGCTCCTGCTCACCCTTCGCCCGGCTGCTTTCGCATGCTCCGGCGGAAGCGGTCGAGCTCGGCATAGACGCGCTTCCGGTTGGTGAGACGCATCCACGCGAGCAGCGACTTCGCGGAAAGATTCCTCCTAGACCTGATCACGGGGAACCGTCCGATGCCAGTTGCGGGAGAACGTCCTTCGCTCCCCTTCGTAGGCGTCGAGTTGTGCGTCGATCACGAACTCGGTGGGAGTGCAGGACACCCGGGTGCGGGTCTCGGACCGGGCTTCCCAGTCGCCGCGGGCGAACGTCATCGACCAGGACGTCTCCGCCACCGGGGAACAGAAGTCGTCGGCCAGCCACGAATAACGCTCGAACACGTTCCTGGTGACGTCGAGATCGATGTCTTCGAAGCGGACCTTGCCCTCGTTCTTCACGATGTCGAGCGTGGACCGGTAGTCGATCAGGTCACGGGAGACGGTCCAGCGCTGTTCACCGGGTTCGACCTGGGTCGCGGGCAGCGGTTCCGTGCCTTCCGGTTCGCCGAACGGCCGCGCCGGGACCTCGTCCGCTTCCGCCATCGGCCGTACCGGCAGCGTGAGGGTGCTCTGTCCGGTGTGGATGGTCACCATCGCCGGCTCCGGCGGCGGCCACGCCAGCGGCCAGTACGACGACGAGAGGGACAACCGGATCCGGTGCCCGGCGGGGAAGGCCTGCGCGACGGCGTTGAGCTCGACGCGCACCCGGTACCGCTTGCCCGGTTCCAGCGGCTCCGGGTGCTCGTGCCCGTCCCGGTGGGTCAGGTTCAGCAGCCCGTAGGTCACGCGCGTGGCCCTGCCGTCCGGTGAGACGTCGGACAGCCGGACGGCGACCTGCGCGACCGGCTTGTCCGCCGAGACCTCCAGCTCCACCACCGGTGAACCGAGGATTTCACACGGCTCGGTGAGTTCGTCGGTGTCGAAGACGAGCGAACCGCCGTCCTCCTCCCGCTGGTCGTACGGCAGGTCGGGCGGAGCACTGTAAGAGGCCCACTTGCCGGCGAACTGACCGACCGAAAGCGGCGACTCCACCGACAGGTTCTCCTCCGGCACCTCCTCGCCCGGGCGGGCGATCCGGTGCCGGGCAAGCCGGTGCTCGGAGGGGTGCACATGCGGCGAAGGCCAGGACGGCTCCCCCACCCAGCGGCCGGGGCGGTCCTCGTACGAGGTCGACGGCGGCACGCTGTCCTGCATCCAGGTCTGGAGCATCGGCCCGTCCATGACGCCGTTCTCCACGTCCTTGAGCCAGTGATCCCACCAGCGGACCAGCTCCTGGAGGTAGCCGATGGCGGGCCCTGGCCTGCCGAGATGCGGATACTTGTGCGACCACGGCCCGATCAGGCCGCGCCGCGGCACGTCGAGATTGGCCAGCAGCCGGGAGACCGCGTTCGAGTACCCGTCCGCCCAGCCGCTGGAGGCGAGGACGGGCACCTGGACGTCGCTGTAGTTCTCGCAGACCGACGCGTGCCGCCAATAGTCGTCCCGGCGCTGGTGGCTCAGCCATTCGCCGGCCCAGAGGCCGCAGTTCTCCAGGCGTTCGTGCCACCGGTCCCGCCACCGCTCACCCGCCAGCGCGGGATCGGGTGGCAACGTCGCGTAGGCGAACATCGTGGAGGCCTCGGCGACGTTGTCCGAAAGCAGGCAGCCGCCCATGTAGTGCATGTCGTCGGAGTATCGGTCGTCGGTGAACGACGAGATCGCGATCGCGGTCAGGCTCGGCGGTTTGCGCGCCGCCACCTGGAGGGCGGCGAACCCGCCCCAGGAGATCCCCATCATCCCCGTCCGGCCCGAGCACCAGGGCTGCGCGGCGATCCACTCCAGGACGTCCTCGGCGTCGAGTTGCTCCCGTTCGAGGTACTCGTCGGCGAGCACGCCCTCCGACTCCCCCGAACCGCGGATGTCCACGCGGACACAGGCGTAACCGTGCCTCGCGAGGTACGGGTGGTGCACCGAGTCCCGCACCGAGGTCAGGTCACGGTGCCGGTACGGGATGTACTCCAGGATGGCCGGGACCGGTTCGCCGTCCGAAGCGATCGGCCGCCAGATCCGCGCCGACAGCCGGACGCCGTCGGAGACCGGGATCCAGACGTGGTCCTCCTCCGTGATCTCGTACGGCAGCGAGGCCACCGTCCGCATGGGCTATCCCTCCTCGAAGTCGAACCGCAGCGCTTCGATGCACCGGCGGTACTTGCTCTCCATCTCCCGTTCGGTCTGCGCCGCGACGAAGACATGCGCGAGTTCGTAGCTGTAGCTGTCCTGTTCGGGCAGTTCCGAGAGCCGGATCCCCTTCTCGGCCACCAATTCGATCTTCACCCCGGGGATCTCCGCCTGCAGGTCCGCGATCTCGCCGCGGGTGGGTACCCTGGTGACCAGCGCGTCACGGAAGCGGCGGTGGTACCACTTGCCCGCGATCCGGTAGTCGCCCTGGTTCCGGCGTCGGCCGGGATCCTGGCCGAGGCCCAGCTCGACCATGATCTGGTGGTTGGCCACCCCGTCGACGTACTCGAACAGTTCCGCGTGGGACTGCGAGTGCCGCGGGTTGATCTCCAGCAAGCAGGCCTGACCGGATTCGGGGTGACAGAAGAACTCGATGCTGAACGTGGCGTTGTCGAAGCCGATCTGCTCCATCACCCGGACGGAGATCTCCTTCATCCGTTCGACGGTGTCCTCGGGCAGCTGCGAGGGGTACTGATGCCGCAGGAAAGAAGTGGTGCCGGGGTAGTTGATCGAGTCCAGGACACCGTAGACCGTGACCTGTCCTTTGTAGACATAGCCTTCGGCCGCCGCCTGCACACCGCTGAGTTCGCCCTCCGCCAGGCATGCCGCTCCACCGACTTCGGCCACCTCCGCGGGGAGGTCGACCATGCCGAGGATGCGGTCGAAGGGCCGGCCGACCCTGTCGACACCCGCACGGATCTCGGCGACGGCCTTGTCGAATTCGGCTTCGTCGGTCACGTGGAAGGCGAGCTCCGAGGAGAACGACTTCACCGGTTTGAGCCACATGGGGTAGTCGACACCCTCGGGCGGGCGAGGGGTGTCCTTCTCCAGGTCGACGATGCCGAACGACGGCACCTCGTCGATCACCTTCGCCTGTTCGATGCGGCTCCAGTACTTGTCTTCGCACTTGAGCACCGCCTTCAGCGCGTTGCCGGGAAGGCCGTACTTCTCGCACAGCATGGCCACCATCGTCGAAGACGGGAAGTCCCAATAGCTGACGATCGCGTCGATGGACCCGTCGAAGGCGTCCAACCGCGCCTGCGCCTTCGCCATGAGGTCGTCGATCGGGATATCCCCGTGCTGGAGCTCTTCCGGCGACAGCAAGCCGTGGAAGCGATACCGATCGGCGCCGGGAATCCGGCTCAGTACCTCCTCGTTGCTGTCGTCGAGACCGATGACAAAAACGTTCTTTTCCTCTAGGGGACTGGAGGAGGTGGTCATGGGGCAGTCCTACCCGCTCCGGCGTTCCGGAAAACCCTGGTTTGCCCGCGTCGTCACGCGGGAATCCGGGCGCCATGACGGAGTTGCCCGGAACGCGTTCACTGTGGCTCGACACCGCTCCCGCTCCCGACCGCACCGGGACGCCGTTGCCCGCCGAGGTCGAGGTCGCCGTGCTCGGGGGCGGGATCGCGGGGCTCACCACCGCCTACGAGCTGGCGAGGGCCGGGCGCTCGGTGCTGGTCCTGGAGGCCGACCGCCTCGCGGCGGGGGTGTCCGGCCACACCACAGCGAAGGTCAGTACCCAGCATGGGCTGAAGTACGCCACGCTGGCCAAGACCAAAGGCGCGGAGGCCGCCGCGACCTACGCCCACACCCAGGCGGCCGCGCTGGACTGGATCGCCGCCGCCACCGCCGAACTCGGCATCGACTGCGGATTCACCCGCGCCGACAGTTTCGTCTACACGACCCATCCCGGCACGGTCGAAAGCCTGGAGCGCGAAGCGGAAGCCGCGGCCACGGCCGGACTTCCCGCTTCCTATGTCCCCGATGTCGATCTCGACGTGCCCGCCCTCGGCGCGGTGAAGTTCGCGGCACAGGCGCACTTCCACCCGCGCCGGTGGCTGCTCGCCCTCGCCGACGAGATCGAACGCGCGGGCGGGACCATCGTCGAAGGCGTTCGGGCGGAAGGCGTCGACGAACTCGGGGGCGTGAAGGTGCGCACCAGTTCCGGCGAGGTGAAGGCGAGCGAGGTCGTGGTGACGACCCACTACCCCGTCTTCGACCGCGGCCTGTTCTTCGCCCGGCTCGACCCGGTCCGCGACCTCGTGGTCGCCGGGCCGGTCGAAGGCGACCCGCCGGAAGGGATGTACCTGGACGCCGACACGCACCACTCCGTGCGAAGCTACCGCGAAGACGGCGTCCCGTACGCGATCGTGGGCGGCGAGCACTACCGCGTCGGCGACTCCGTCGACGTCGAGAGCCGCTACGAGCGGCTGGCGAGCTGGGCGGGCGAGCACGCGGCCGTGCACCGGGTCACCCACCGGTGGTCGGCCCACGATTTGTCCACTTTGGACTCCGTCCCCTACGTCGGGCGCTACCATCCGGCGAGTCGTCACCTGTGGGTCGCCACCGGCTTCGGCCAATGGGGAATGACGGGCGGCACCGCGGCCGGGCTGCTGCTCGCGGATCTGCTGACCGGACGCGACAACCCGTCGGCGAGCCTGTACGACCCGAACCGTTTCGACCTCCGGTCCGCGATCTCGACCGTGGAGAACAACGCCACGGTGGCGAAGTTCCTGGTCGGCGACCACCTCAGCGCGTTGCGCAAACCCGCCTCCCTGGACGAACTCGCCCTCGGTGAGGCCAAGGTGACCCGTGACGGTGGGGAACTCGTCGCGGCCTACCGCGACCCGGGCGGTGAACTGCACGCCGTCGGCGCCCACTGCACCCATCTGGGCTGCCTCGTCGCGTTCAACAACGCGGAGAAGACCTGGGACTGCCCCTGCCACGGTTCGCGGTTCGACCTGGACGGGTCGGTGATCCAGGGACCCGCCGTGCGGGCGCTGCCCAGAAAGCGGGAGCGGGGATGACCGGCATCGGCGTCGAAGAAGAATTCCTCCTGGTCGACCCCAGGACCGGGGTGAGCTGCCCCCGGGCCGAGGCCGTGCTCGAACGGCACCGAATCTGCTGTCCGCTACCGGACGGCGCGGCGGTCCACCGGGAACTGCGGCCGACGCAGATCGAGGCCGCCACCGGCATCTGCGAAACCGCCGACGAGCTGTACGAACACTTGACCGCCGGGCGCCGCTCGCTCGCCGAAGCGGCGGCAGGCGAAGACTGCGCCATCATCGCCTCCGGCACTCCCCTGCGTCCCTCACCCGACCGCGGCTACGGCTCCGACGACCGGTTCGGCAAGGTCGACGCGCTCTACGCCGGCGTGGTCAAGGCGTACGAGGCGTGCGGGTGCCACGTGCACGTCGGTGTGCCGGACCGCGAGACCGCGGTCGCCGTCGTGAACCACCTGGGCGAATGGCTGCCCACCCTGCTGGCGTTGTCGGGCAATTCGCCGTTCGAAGGCGGCCGCGACACCGGGTACGAGAGCTGGCGGATGGTGGAGCAGAGCCGTTTCCCCGGCTCCGGCATCGCCCCGTACTTCGCCGACGCCGCAGGATACGAGGAACAGGTCGGGAAGCTGGTGGACTGCGGGGTCCTGGTGGACGAGAACCAGACCTTCTGGCTCGCGAGGCCGTCCACGCGCTGGCCGACCGTCGAGGTCCGCGTCGCCGACACCGCTTCGACGGTGGACGAGGCCGTCCTCCAGGGACTGCTGACCCGCGCGCTGGTGCGCACCGCACTCGCCGACCTGGATCACGGGCGGGAGGCCGCGCCGCTGGATCCGCAGATCGCCGCCGCCGCGGTGTGGTCGTCCGCGCGTCACGGCCTCTCCGGGCCGGCCGTGGACCCGGTGGCCGGAAAGCCGGTTCCGGCGGGCGACCGGGTCGCCGCGCTGCTCACTCATGTCGAGCACGCGCTGGAGGACACCGGCGACCGCGAACTCGTGCGCGCTCTCCTCGGCCGCCTGGAGCAGGAAGGCACCGGTGCCGAACGGCAGCGCCGGGCCGCCGCCGACGGGGAGGTCGCGGTGTTGCGGATGCTGACCGAAGAGACGGTTCCGCACGGCTAGATCGGGTACTCCCCGGGCATGACGACGATCGACCGTGAGGTGGCCGCGAGGCTGCCCGAAATCCGCGGCCCGCTCTCGGCCGCAGTGGTGGACACCCTGGCAGGCGGGCGCCGAGACGACTTCGACCTCGAGGCGGCGACCGACGCCGATCCGTTCGGCGAGGACCTGCAGCTGGCGCTGTACGTCTGCTACGAGCTGCACTACCAAGGGTTCGACGGCGTCGACGCCGAATGGGAATGGGATGCCCGCCTGCTCGGCTTCCGGTCCGTTCTGGAACACGCCTTCCTCGGCGGCCTCCGCGCCGCCGTTCCCGGCGGGGACGACGTCCAGGGCCTGTTGGACGAGCTGCTGGTCGAGCCGGTCGACGGTGCCGGGGTTTCGCACTTCCTGCGCGACCAGGGCGAGTTGTGGCACGTCGAGGAGTACTTCGCGCATCGGTCGATCTACCACCTCAAAGAGGCCGACCCCCATGCTTGGGTGATCCCGCGCCTGCGGGGCAGGGCCAAGGCGGCGCTGGTCGCCGTGGAGTTCGACGAGTTCGGGGGCGGCCGGGCCGACCAGGCGCATTCCCGCCTGTTCGCGGATCTGCTGACCGCGGCGGGCCTGTCCGGCGACTATCTCGCCTACCTCGACCACGCCCCGGCCCAGACGCTCGCGACGGTGAACATGATGTCGCTGTTCGGTCTGCACCGGAGTCTGCGCGGCGCGCTCGTCGGACACTTCGCCGCCGCCGAGATCACCACCGCGCCCGCCGCCCGGCGAATGGACCAGGCGCTGGAGCGCCTCGGCGCGCCCGGCGAATGCCGGTACTTCTATACCGAGCACATCGAGGCCGACGCGGTGCACGAACAAGTCCTGCGGCACGACGTCGTCGGGGACCTGCTCGACCGGGAACCGGAACTGGCGGCGGACATCGCGCTGGGCATCCAGGCCACCGACCTGCTGGAGAACCGGCTGACCGAGCATCTGCTCGGCGCCTGGTCAGCCGGGAAGACCTCACTCCTCAGGCCGCTGCACCCCTTGCCGTGAGCGGCGGCGGTGGCTGGTGTCACAGAACGGGTAACGCTTGCTGCGGCGGCAGGCGCAGAGCGCGACCAGGAAGCGATCCGAGGTCACCGTCTCGCCATCGTCCATGACGATCTCGACCGGCCCCTCCACCAGGAGGGGCCCGCCGGGGTCGAGCCGGACGCGGGTTCTACGGGCGGTCGGCACGGATCACCACCAGTTCTTCGTGCCGCTGCTCGGCGACGATCAGGCCCGCCGCTTCGAGGAAGGCCGCGCGCTGCCGCATCACCGGACCGAACGGGATCGCCCGGGTGGCGACCACCGCCGGTGTCAATCCCGCCGCCCGTAGCTGCTCCAGTGACTTGTCCGGTCCCGCGACCGCGGAGTGGACCATCAGCAGGTATCCGCCGGGGGCCACCAACGACGGCGCCTGGGCGCAGACCTGGTCGAGCACGATCCGGCCGTCCGGCCCGGCGTCCCACGCCCGCGCGGGCCCGACCGCCGGGACCGGGGAAGGCACATAGGGCGGATTCGTCAGCACGACGTCGAACGGGCCACCGTTAGCCGCTTCGGCCAGGCCACCGCGCAGGGGCCGGACCGGCAGGCGGCGCAGCCGCGAGTTGACCCAGACCGCGGCCAGCGCCCGCCGGGAGATGTCGACGGCGGTCACGGACCCCGCGCCGTGCGCCGCGGCCGTCAGCGCGAGCGCCCCGGTGCCGGTACAGAGATCGAGAACGCTCGCTCCGGTGGGCATCCCGGACGCGCTCAACGCGTTCGCCAGTAGCCAGGTGTCGTCTTGCGGGCGATAAACGCCCGGTGGCCGCAGCAGCCACGGCCGCGTTCGGACAGGTGGAATCGCTGCGCTGGAGATCGCGGTCATGTCCCCTCCGGTTCACCATCGTTGCCCAGGACTACCCCGATCGTGTGGTGCCAAACGTCCACAAAGGTCTGGCGCGCCAGTGACATCCAGGGCACGCTCGTTTGATCGAGCCCTGGTTGAAACGACGTGAAACGGGTAGCCGCAAGGAAAGCGATCGAAGGAGAAACGCCATGGACGACCAGCACAAGCCCGGCGGCGAAGACAAACAGGACGAAGAAGACCGCGAAGAGGTCCGAGGAGAACAAGGCACGTCGTCCGGTGACCCCCACGACGACACCGACCCGCAATCGGGCTGACCAACCGGGTGAAATCGCCTCCGGCTTCCACCGGCCGGGGGCGTTTCACGACGTCTTCCCGGGGTATCCCACGGACTGGCGCGAAAATGGAGGCGTTCCCGATGAACCGACGTACGGCAGGCTCCCCGCTGCGAGCGGTGGTCCTGGTCATCGCACTGGTCCACCTGGTACTGGGTGTCCTCGGCTTCTTCTTCCTTCCCGAGGCGAACCAGGCCGGCGAGAACACCTTGTGGATCTTCAGCGCGACCGGAATGCTCAATGTCATCCGCGCCATGCTCGGCGTCCTCGGTTTGGCGGCGGTGCTCAGGCCGTCCACGATGCTGGCCTACAGCTGGCTGGCTTTCGTGGCGTTCACGGGGTTGACCGCGTTCGGCATTCTCTCGGCGGGTACCGACCTGTCCGGTGACGCGGTCAACGTCGGCTGGGCCGACAACATCCTGCACGCCCTGACCGCGCTCGTGGCGCTCGGAGTCGGTATCGCGGCCACCCGATCTTCCGGCCGTAAGCAAAGTAAGACTGCGGAGAACGTTTAGCCCGCCCGCTACGGGCAACTTGCGGGTATGACGAAAGTGGCCCCGCTCCGGATCCTTCTGTGGCACGTCCACGGTTCCTGGACCGAATCCTTCGTGCGCGGTGGCCATCGCTGCTACCTCCCGCTGCTCGCCGAAGGCGGACCGTGGGGACGGGGGCTCAGCGGCCGCGAATGGCCCTCCGCCGAAGAGGTGCCGGTCGACGAACTGAAGGATCTCGACATCGACGTCGTGATCCTTCAGCGGCCTGAGGAGGTCCAGCTGGCCGCGCGATGGCTGCGCCGCCGCCCCGGCAAGGAAGTACCCGCCGTCTACGTCGAGCACAACACGCCCCGGGAGCACGCGGCCACCACCCGGCATCCGCTCGCCGACCGTGACGACATCCGGCTGGTCCACGTGACCCACTTCAACGACCTGATGTGGGACTCCGGCCTTGCCCCCACGTTGGTCGTCCCGCACGGGATCCCCGATCCGGGTGAACGGTACACCGGAGAGCTGCCCCACGGCGTGGCGCTGATCAACGAACCGGCGCGGCGAGGACGGATCACCGGGAGCGATCTCCTGACCACTTTCGCGGACATCGCGCCGGTCGACCTGTACGGGATCGGCAGCGAGGACTTCGACGGCCGTCATCCCGCACTGCGTCCCGGTGGCGACCTGCGCAGCCGGGAACTGCACGCCGAGGTCGCCCGGCGGCGCGTCTACCTGCACACCGCGCGATGGACGTCGCTGGGCCTGTCGTTGCTCGAGGCGATGCACCTCGGCATGCCGGTCGTCGCACTGGCGACCACCGAAGCGGTACTCGCGGTCCCGGCCGACGCCGGCGCCGTTTCGACGGACGTCGAAGTATTGGTGAAGGCCTACCGCGAGCTGATCCACGAACCCGATTTCGCCGTGCTGGCGGGAAAATCCGCGCGCGAGTTCGCCTTGAGCCACTACGGGCTCGACGCGTTCCTCGAGCGCTGGGACGCCCTGCTGGCAGAGGTGACCGCTTGACTTCGCCGACCGCGGCGGGAAGGAGTCCGATGAGGATCGCGATGGTTTCCGAGCACGCCAGCCCTCTCGCCGCCCTCGGCGGAGCCGACGCGGGCGGACAGAACGTCCACGTGGCCGAGCTTTCCGCCGCGTTGAGTAAACAGGGACACGACGTCACCGTCTACACGCGCCGCGAGAACCGGCGTGTCCCGGCGACGGTCGAAACGCCCGACGGCTACCGCGTCGTCCACGTTGCGGCGGGGCCTGCGCGGAAACTGCCGAAGGACGAACTGCTGCCGCATATGGGCGAGTTCGGCCGCGTGTTGCGGTCTCGCTGGACCAAGGACCGGCCGGACGTCGTCCACGCGCATTTCTGGATGTCCGGCCTGGCTTCGGTCCTCGCGGCGAAGGATCTGGGCATCCCGGTGACCCAGACCTTTCACGCGCTGGGCGTGGTGAAACAGCGCTATCAGGGCAAGAACGACACGAGCCCGCCCGAGCGGATCCGGCTCGAACGCATGATCGCCAAACAGGTCGACCGGGTGATCGCGACATGCTCGGACGAGGTGTTCGAACTCGTGCGGATGGGCCTGCCGCGCTCACGCGCCTCCGTCGTCCCTTGTGGAGTCGACCCGGCCCGGTTCACCCCGGACGGCGAGCGTGCCCCCCGCACGGCCGCGCACCGGATCGTGACTGTCGGCAGGCTGGTTCCGCGTAAGGGTTTCGACCTCGCCATCGCCGCGCTGGCCTCGCTACCGGACACGGAACTGGTCATCGCGGGCGGTCCGGATTCGGGCCCGCTCACCGAGGCCCCGGAGGTACGACGGTTGCTCGGGATCGCCGACCGGCTGGGTGTCACCGACCGGGTACGCCTGCCGGGACTGGTGTCGCGGGAGCAGATGCCCGCGCTCCTGCGCTCCGCCGACGTGGTGGTCTGCACGCCCTGGTACGAACCGTTCGGCATCGTGCCACTGGAAGCGATGGCGTGCGGAGCGCCGGTCGTGGCGACCGCCGTCGGCGGGCTGACCGACACCGTCGTCGACGGTGTGACGGGATTGCTGGTCCCGCCGCGAAATCCGAAGGAACTGGCGACAGCGCTGCGGCGGCTCCTCAGCGACCCTTCGGCGTGTGAATCGTTCGGGATCGCCGGCGCCGACAGAGTGCGAGCGCGGTACTCGTGGGATCGGGTGGCAGCGGACACCTCGCGCGCCTACGGCCGCGTTCTGACCGAGGACACGAAAGTGGCGACAGCCGCCTCGCCTTCCTGACGTTCGCGTCGGGCGATAGGTCCGTGAAGGCCTCCTTGAGGGACTCTGGGTCCCTCAAGGAGGCCTTCACTTCGTCGGCACTCGCGTGCTTGAAGGCGTAACTCGCGTGCCTGAGGACGTAACTCACGTGTCTGGAGGCGTAACTCGCGTGCCTGAGAACGTAACTCACGTGTCTGGAGGCGTAACTCGTGAGTTACGCCTCCAGACACGCGAATGACACCTACTTGCCCCGCTGGACCGGGCTCACCCGACGTAGCGCCGGGCGACCGAGTTCCGCTGTGACTCTTCCAGCAGCACCAGGCCGCGTTCGACGCCCGCCGGGACCACCTCGCGTTCGCGCCACACCCACGGGATCCCCCGCACCGCTTCGGCCACCGCCGCGACCGTCGCCCGGTCGAAGGGCGCCGAACGCAGTACCGCGATCATCCGGCGCAGGACGCTGCTGGGCGGACGTCGCAGCCACAACGTCCACAGGGTATTGCGGATGCCGAGCTGGCGGCGCCGCCGCGGATCCCGGACGGTCGAGGGGGCATGGTGGATCACCATCTCCTCGTCCCAGCACATCCACCAGCCCTTGGCCGCGAGGTCGAGGGCGAACAGCTCCTCCTCTCCCCCGAGCCACATCCGCTCGGAGAAGCCGCCGACGTCGTGGAACGCGCGGACCCGGACGGCCGACAGGCCCGCCATCACGCCCAGCAGGGCCGGGCCGGGGAGCCAGTCCGGGCCGGGGACCGGGGAATACCGCAGTTCCGGGGTGAGCGGGTCCTCGGTCAGCGCCGGCTCCACCAGGCACCGTCCGGTCACCACCCCCAGCCCGGGATGGGCGTCGAGCTGGTCGGCGGCGCGCCGCAGGGAGCCCGGCTGCCATCGGGTGTCGTCGTCACAGAAAGCGACATAAGGGGTGTCGATCTCGCGGACGGCCAAATTGCGCGCGACGGCGCCCAGGTTCCGCGGTGACCGGATCACCCGGATCGCGGGAAACCGTTCTTCGACGGCGTCCGCGGTGCCGTCGGTGGAAGCGTTGTCCACCAGCACGATCGGCGCCGCGTCGGGCAGTGCCGTCATCGAGGCGAGTGTCTCCAGCAGCTGCGCACGCCGGTTGTACGTGATCACCACGACCGTGATCCGGTCTTGCACTTCAGCCTCCATGTGCGTGTTCCAGGACACGGATCCGGCGCTCCACCGAGGCGGGCAGCCGCTGTCTGTCGGCGAGCGCCCGGGGCAACCGCCGGAACACGCCGGCGATCGCGCCGAGGACGTGGGGTTCCCGCGGAACTCTCGCCATCGCCCGGAACCCTTCGGCGAGGCAACGGCGCAGCGGCCGTCTCATCACCGTGATCAGCATCCGGTTGCGGAGTTCGGCACGCTCACGCCAGGACGGCGATGGCCGCACCGGCGAAGGATGATGGTGAGCCCGCACCTCCTCCGCGTAACAGAGCCACCACCCGCGTGCCGCCAGGTCGTAGGACAGCAATTTCTCCTCGGCACCGAAATGCAACAGGGGATGGAACCCCGCGGCCTGGAGATACGCCGCCCGGCGGACGACTGCGGAGCACGCGAGGAAGCCGAGCACCGCCGGTCCGGGAAACCC
This sequence comes from Amycolatopsis sp. QT-25, assembly GCF_029369745.1. Taxonomy (NCBI): domain Bacteria; kingdom Bacillati; phylum Actinomycetota; class Actinomycetes; order Pseudonocardiales; family Pseudonocardiaceae; genus Amycolatopsis; species Amycolatopsis sp. QT-25. Next base: position 3,145,931 of record NZ_CP120210.1, on the reverse strand, counting down.
GTCGGGCCTGCCCAGCGGGCTGTCGGCCATCAGCGCGACGACCGGATCCTCGCGTTCTTCCTTGCCCACCAGGGTTTTCGCCGCCACGAGACCGATGTCGTCGTGGGTGTCGAGGATGCGCTCGGCCTCGGCGAGCGCGTCGTCGGCCCACCACGAGTCGTCGTCGCTGAAGGCGACGTACGGTGTCCGCGCCACCGCGACGCCGAGGTTGCGGGCCGCCATCCCGATGTTGCGCGGCAACCGGACCACGTGGACACCGGGGTACGCGGTCGCCCGCTCGGCCGTGCCGTCGGAAGAGCCGTTGTCCACCACCACGATCGGCGGCGGCGGCCGCAGCGCCGTGAGTTGCCGCAGGGTACGTTCCAGTTCCGGGGCCCGGTCGCGCGTCGCGATCACCACCGTCGTCCTGGCCTCGCTCATCGCACCGGCCGGGATTTGAGCGCCTTCACCATGTCCCGCATCAGCCCGTCGTCGGCGGGCAGCGCGCGGAGCGCGGCCACCGCCCGCCCCTGCACCGAAGAACACCAGCGCCACCAGGAGTCGAGCACCTCTCGGTCCCCCGCCTCTTCGGCCCGGACGAGGGCGGGCCAGCCGAGCGCGTCGGCCTGGGCGGTGACCTTGCCGCCGCCCTCGACCGGGTCGATCGCCAACGCGGGTACACCCGCCTGGAGACTCAGCACCAGCCCGTGCAGCCGCGTCGTGATCACGACGTCCAGATGCGACAGGATCGACATGAACTGATCCGGCGTTTCACAACGCTCCCAGTCCGAAGAGGCCAGCCGGGTGTCGAGGGGCACCCTGGCGCAGTCGACCCCGGCGATCCACTTCTGCACCGCGGTGTGCACTTCCGCATGGTGGCCGGAGTCGCCGTACTCCGGTTGCGGTGGCGCCAGGATCACCCCGGTCACCAGCACTTCGCCGGTCGGCATGCCGAGGGAGAGATCCGGCGTTCCGAGCCCGTCGTGATCCCTCGCGAACACCTGGTCGAAGCCCGTGACCGTGTCGTCCTCGGGGTCGATCACCGAGACCCCCACCGCGATCCGGTGGCAATGCGCGAACCTGCGATGCACCTCCCGTACCTGCCATCCGTGCGCGGGCCCGCAGACGAACACCACATGGCTGTACCGCGCCGGATCCACCTTCTCGTAATCCACGTCGTCCGGCCGGTAGACCGGACTCCAGGCCACATCATGCGGCAATCCCATGGTGGACAACGCCTCGTCGACCCTTCGCATACTGAGAACGTCCCCCGCGGTCGCCTCGCCGTGGCGGAAGCTCGCCCAGCCGATCACCAATGCACGCATACCGAAGGCTTACCCGGCATCTCCAGGTTCACACTGTTTTTCCGGCGCCCGCACCGGGTAGTCCGTCGCCATGAACAGAGCGCTGGTGACCGGAGGTGCGGGTTTCGTCGGCTCGCATCTGTGCGAACGACTGCTGGAGGCGGGCACGGAGGTCGTCGCGGCCGACAACTTCGCCACCGCCGGCCCGGCCAACGTTGCGCCCCTCCTCGACCGCCCGGGATTCCGCCTCCTGTCCCGTGACGTCACCGTGCCGATGAACGCGCCGGGCCCCTTCGACGCCGTCTTCCACCTGGCGTCGGCCGCCTCGCCCCGTGACTACTTCCGTCTCCCGCTCGAGACGCTGCGCGCGGGTTCGTACGGCACCGAACAGGCGCTGGACATCGCCGAACGCGACGGTGCCCGGTTCGTCCTCGCGTCGACGAGCGAGGTCTACGGCGATCCTCGGGAGCACCCGCAGCGCGAGGAATACTGGGGACATGTGAACCCGATCGGCCCGCGCAGCGTCTACGACGAGGCCAAGCGGTACGCCGAAGCGCTCACCTTCGCGATGCGCCGGGAACGGGACGTGAACACCGGCATCGCGCGGATCTTCAACACCTACGGCCCGCGCATGCGCCCGGACGACGGCCGCATGATCCCGACGTTCATCGGCCAGGCGCTGGCGGGTGAACCGCTCACCGTGACCGGCACCGGCAGCCAGACCCGCTCGCTCTGCTACGTCGACGACACCGTCCGCGGTCTGATCGCGCTGGCCGGCTCCGACGTGCCCGGCCCGGTGAACCTCGGTAATCCGCACGAGCTCACCGTGCTGCGGATCGCGGAAGAGGTCTTGGCCGTCACCGGCAGCTCGTCCCGGATCGAGTACGTCGAGGCCGCCGTCGACGACCCGGCCCGCCGCTGCCCGGACATCTCCCGTGCCCGCCGTGAACTCGGCTGGGCTCCGGAGGTCCCGATGGCCGAAGGCCTCCCGCGCACGATCGCGTGGTTCTCGCGGCAGCGGTCCGGACGGTACCCGGCCGCCGGTTTCTGAACCCGCGATTCACCTGCGTCCGGCCGCAAGACGCGTGCCCGAAGCCGGATCACGCGTGTCTCCGGCCGGAAGACACGGCGCGGCCCGGTTCCCGTCGTGTTACGCCGCCCATCACGCGAGTCACGTCCCCGATCACGCGAGTTCCGTCTCCGGACACGCGAATGCCGCCGAGGCGCCGGATCCCCGGAGAGACGCTTCGCTGAGTAGCGACGTCCTGGGCTTTCCCGTCGTGTCGTTTATCCACGACTGCACCGGGTAGCGCTATGGGAGTAAGCGCGGGTCACGGCCCGCACCCCCCGACCGGAGAGGTGGCCCGGTGCGCATACTCGGTGTCAACGCCGTCTTCCACGACCCGGCCGCGGCCCTGGTCGTCGACGGCGAAATCGTGGCGGCGGCGGAGGAAGAACGGTTCAGCCGGCGTAAACACGGCAAACGGCCGGTGCCGTTCTCCGCTTGGGAGCAGCCCGCCGAGGCGGCCGCGTGGTGCCTGGCCGAGGCCGGGATCACCGCCCGGGACCTCGACGCGGTCGGGTATTCCTACGACCCGGCGCTCGTCGAGCCGGGGCTGGCGGGGCACGACGGGAAGAACGAGGATCTCCGCACCGATTTCGCCCGCCGCGCTCCCGCGCTCCTGAAAGCGGCCTTGCCCGGGCTCGATCCCGAGATCGTCCGGTTCGTCCGGCACCACGTCGCCCACGCCGCCTCGGCCGCGCTCGCCGCACCCTTCGGGGACTGCGCGGTGCTGGTCGCCGACGGCCGCGGGGAGAGCACGTCCTACCTGGCGGGCGAGTACCGCGACGGGAAGTTCGAGGAATTCGCCCAGCAACGGCTCCCCCATTCACTCGGGCTGATGTACGAAGATCTGACCGAACATCTCGGTTTCGCCCGGTCGAGCGACGAGTACAAGGTCATGGCGCTGGCGTCGTACGGGAAGCCGCGGTTCCTCGACCAGATCGCCGAAAGCGTGCACACCCACGGGACGGGGTTCCGCACCGACGAGATCGACTGGGCGTCGTTCGCGCCCGCGGTCGAGCCGGGGCAGGAACCGGGACGGGTCCACGCCGATTTGACCGCGAGCGTGCAGCGATGCCTGGAGGACGTGCTGCTCGAACTGGCGGCCGGGCTCCACGAGCACACCGGGCACACCGACCTGGCGATGGCGGGCGGCATCGCGCTCAACTGCGTCGCCAACACCCGGCTCCACGCCGAGGGTCCGTTCGACCGGATCTGGGTCCAGCCCGCCGCCGGTGACGCCGGCACCGCGCTGGGCGCGGCTCTGCAACTCGCTGCCGACTTCGGTGAGCGCGGTGCCCCGATGACCGGCGCCGACCTCAGCCGCGGCTGGACCGACGAGCAGATCGAAAGCACGCTCCGGACCGCGAACGTACGTCACGAGCGGCCGGACGACGTCGCCGAAGCCGTCGCCGAAGCGCTGGCGGAGAACAAGATCGTGGCCTGGTTCCAGGGCCGGTCGGAGTTCGGCCCGCGCGCGCTCGGCCACCGATCGCTGCTGGCGCATCCCGGGCACGAGGCCAACCTGGAGCGGCTGAACGACGTCAAGGGGCGCGAACAGTTCCGCCCGGTCGCCCCGATGGTGCTCGCCGAACGCGCGGGCGAGATGTTCTCCCGCGGCCCGCTTCCCAGTCCGTACATGCTCTTCGTGCACGACGTCGCGCCGGAGTGGCGGGACCGCATCCCGGCCGTCACCCACGTCGACGGCACCGCCCGCGTGCAGACGGTCGAGGCGGGCGAGGCACCGCTCGTCGCCCGCATGCTCGGCGCGTTCGAACGCCGCACCGGACTGCCCACCGTGGTCAACACCAGCCTCAACACCGCGGGGAGGCCGATGGTCGACTCCCCGCGGGACGCGCTGGAGTGCTTCGGCTCGGCCCCCATCGACCTGCTCGCCATCGGACCTTTCGTGGTCCGCCGCCCTTGACCTTTTGGAGGTGTGTCGTGATCGAAGAACACTTCACAGCGTTGAGCGAGGCAGCCGGGAAGTCCGTTTCCTGGGCGCCGAAGATCCGTGACTGGGGAGACCATCTGGCCACCATGCTGTCCTCCGGCGGACGGCTGCTCGCTTGCGGCAACGGCGGCAGCGCCGCCGAAGCGCAGCACCTCACCGGAGAACTGGTGGGCCGGTTCCGCAACGACCGGCGGCCGTTCTCGGCGATCGCCCTGCACGCGGACACCTCCGCCGTGACGGCCATCGTCAACGACTACGGCGAGCACGAGGTGTTCGCCCGGCAGGTGCGCGCGCACGGCCGTCCGGGCGACATCCTCGTCTGCCTTTCGACCAGCGGGGGAAGCCAGAACGTGGTCGCGGCCGCGAAGGCCGCCCACGAACTCGGCATCACCACCTGGGCGATCACCGGCCCCTCCCCCAACCCGCTCGCCGCGTTGTGTGCCGACGCGATCCCGGTGGAGGCACCGTCGACGGCCACCGTGCAGGAGGTCCACCTCGCGCTGGTGCATGCCCTGTGCACGGCGCTGGACGACGCGCTCGGGGTGCCGACGTGAGGCCGCTGGTCGTTCTGGGCGACGCCCTGCTGGACGTCGACGTCGACGGCACCTCGGACCGGCTCTGCCCGGACGCGCCGGTCCCCGTGGTCGATCTCGCCCGCGAATGGCGGCGGCCGGGCGGCGCCGGGCTGGCCGCGTTGCTCGCCGCCCGGTCCACCGCCGAGGTGATCCTCGTCGCCCCGCTGGGCGGCGATCCGGCGGGCCGGACCCTGGCCGGGCTGCTGGAACGTGAACTCCGGGTGGTGCCGATGCCCTTGTGCGGCACCACGGTCACCAAGACGCGGGTGCGCGCGGGTGGGCAATCGCTGGTGCGGCTCGACAGCGGCGACGGCAGAGCGGAACTCTCTGCGCTCACGTCGGAGGTCCGCGAGACGCTGCGTTCGGCGGGCGCGATCCTCGTCGCCGACTACGGCCGGGGGGTGACCGGTCATCCGGAGATCCGTGCGCTGCTCGCCGAACTGGCGGCCACCGTCCCGATCGTCTGGGATCCGCACCCGCGCGGAACGGAGCCCGTGGCGGGGGTCCGGGTGGCCACCCCGAATCTCGCCGAAGCCGAACAGTTCACCGAATCCCGCGCCGACGCCGAAGACCTGGCGAAGCAGGTGCACGCGCTCTGGAAGGCCGACGCGGTCAGCGTCACCACCGGTTCGCGCGGCGCGGTCCTGACCGAGGGCGGGGCGTGCACGACGTTCCGGCCCCCGTCGGGCATCGTCGCCAAGGACACCTGCGGCGCGGGTGATCGCTTCGCCTCCGCGGTCGCCGCCGCGCTACTCGACGGGGCGTCCACCGCCGACGCGGTGGCCACCGGGGTCGAGACGGCGGCCCGGTTCGTGGCGACCGGCGGTGCCGCCACCTTGTCCACGGTGGACAACGCACCGGTGCCGGACAGCGGCCACCACGGTGTTTCCGCGTTCGACGTGGCGGCACGGGTCCGCGCGCGAGGCGGCAGGCTGGTCGCCACCGGTGGCTGTTTCGACCTGCTGCACCCCGGTCACGCCAGCCTGCTCCGGCAGGCACGTGCCCTGGGTGACGCACTGGTCGTCTGTCTCAATTCCGACGCGTCGGTGCGCGGCCTGAAGGGACCGGGCCGGCCGATCGTGACCGCCCGCGACCGCGCCAGGCTGCTCACCGAACTGACCTCCGTCGACGCCGTCGTGGTGTTCGACGAACCCGATCCCGCCGCCGTGCTGGACCGCCTGCGCCCCGACGTCTGGGTCAAGGGCGGCGACTACGCGGACACGGAACTTCCCGAAAGCGCCGTGGTGCGCAGGCACGGCGGCGAGATCGTCCTGATCCCGACCATCCGCGGTTATTCCACCTCTCGGCTGGTGGCCGCGGCGGAAGGAGCATGATGCGTCCTCTCGGCAACATTCTGATCACCGGCGGCGCCTCCGGACTCGGCGCCGCGACCGTCGAGGCCGTCCGCGAGGCGGGCGGCACCCCCCTGGTCATCGACCGCGCCGAACCGGCAGGCGACGTCGCCTTCGTCCGGGCCGATCTGGCCGATTCCGCCGAGGCCGCGAGCGCCGTGGACGAGCTCGCCGAACGAGCGGGTGGTATCGACGGCGTCTTCACCGCGGCGGGGACGGACGCGTGCGGCGCGCTCGACGAAGTGTCCACAGAGGACTGGGAGCGGGTGGTCCGGGTCAATCTGTTCGGCACCGCCGCGGTCGTCCGCGCGGCCCTGCCCCACCTGCGGCTCAGCCACGGCACGGTGGTGACCTGCGCGTCGACACTCGGGCTGCGCGTGGCCGGGGACGCGAGCGCCTACTGCGCCTCGAAATTCGGTGTCGTCGGTTTCACCAGGGCACTCGCCATGGAACTCGCGGGCCGCGTCGGGGTGACGCTGCTCGTCCCCGGCGGCATGCACACGGCGTTCTTCGACGACCGGGCCGAGCAGTACAAGCCGCCGCCGGACGCGAAGCTCAACCAGCCCGAGCACGTCGCGGCGTCGGTGGTGTTCGCCCTCTCCCAGCCGCCCGGCTGTGAGGTCCGCGAACTCGTGGTGTGCGCTTCGGAAGAAGGGTCCTGGCCGTGACCGGCGGCATTCTCGTGCTGCGCGCCCTCGGCCTGGGGGACCTGCTCACCACGGTTCCCGCGCTGCGGGCGTTGCGGCGGGCCTTCGACGGCGAGCGACTGGTGCTCGCCACCCGCGAAAACCTGCGCGACATCGTCGAATTGATCGACGCGGTGGACGAACTGCTCCCGATTGCCGGACTCGGTGACCTGTCCTGGCCCGGCGAGCCGCCGCGGCTGGCGGTGAACCTGCACGGCCGCGGCCCGGAGAGCATCCACGATCTGCTCGCCCAGGACCCGCTCGAACTGATCACTCACCGGCATCCGGACGTCCCCGGCGTCGAAGGTCCGGACTGGCCTGCCGAGGTACACGAGGTCGACCGCTGGTGCCGCCTGCTCGAGGCTGCCCGCATCCCGGCCGACCGCACCGACCTCGCGCTGCCGCCGCCGCCCGGCCCCAGCCCGGCGACGGACGCGGTGGTGATCCATCCCGGTGCCGCGTCCGGCGCCCGGCGCTGGCCGCCGGACCGGTACGCGCGGGTGGCGCGCGCCCTCGCCGGACGGCATCGGGTGGTCGTCACGGGCAATGCGGCGGAAGTGCCGATCGCCCGCGAAGTCGCCGAGGCGGCGGGCCTGCCCGACGAGGCGATGCTCGCCGGTGACGCCGGTCTCGCCGAACTGGCCGCGACGGTGGCGGAGGCGCGGCTGGTGATCTGCGGTGACACCGGGGTCGGGCATCTCGCCACCGCCTACGGCACACCGTCCGTCCTGCTGTTCGGCCCGACCCCGCCGCGGCTTTGGGGACCGCCTCCCGAAGCCCGGCAGCACACGGTCCTCTGGGTGGGCGACGTCGGCGACCCGCACGGTGACGACCCCGATCCGGGACTGCTGCTGTTACACGAGGAACGCGTCCTCACGGCGGCCGAAGACCTGCTTCGGACGGGGGTTTCCCGTGACTGAGCGGGTGGGCGTGATCGGTGCCGGCTACGTCGGGCTCACGAGCGCCGCGTGCTTCACCCATCTCGGGCATCAAGTGGTCTGCGTCGACAACGACCAGTCCAAAGTGGACGAGCTGGACCGGGGCGAGGTCACCATTGCCGAGCCGGGGCTCACGGAACTCGTCCAAGACGGGCTGGGCTGTGGACGGCTCCGGTTCACCACCGACACACGGGAGCTGTCCGGCGTGGACGTCGTGCTGCTCTGCCTGCCCACCCCGAAAGGGAAGGACGGCGACGCCGACGTCCGGGTGCTGGAGGAGGTCGTGACCACTCTGCCCGGCCTGCTGGCTCCCGGCTGCGTCGTCGTCACCAAGTCCACCGTCCCGGTCGGCACCGGGACCCGGCTCGCGGAGTTGCTCGGGCGGCCGGATCTGCCCGTGGTGAGCAATCCCGAGTTCCTCCGGGAGGGTCACGCCGTCGAAGACTTCCTGAAGCCCGACCGGATCGTGATCGGCTCGGTGCCGGAGAGCCGGGCGGCGGCCGAACGGGTGGCGGACTTGTACGGGGAGACGAACGCGCCGGTGTGGTTCACCGATCCGGCGAGCGCCGAACTCGCGAAGTACGCCAGCAACGCCTTCCTGGCACTGAAAGTGTCCTATGTGAACATTCTCGCGGAACTCTGCGAGCACTACGGCGCCGACATCCGCGACGTCGGACGGCTCATGGGACTCGACTCCCGGATCGGTCCCGCCTTCCTCGTCCCCGGCCCCGGCTGGGGCGGCTCGTGCCTGCCCAAGGACACCGCCGCGCTGCTGCGGACCGCCGAACACGCGGGCGTCGACTTCGGCATCCTTCGTGACGCCATGAAGGCCAACGCGCGCCAGAGAGCGGCCGTGGTGCGGAAGATCCGCCGCGCGATCACGGGTGTTTCGGACGGTTCGCTCTCGGGCATCCGGATCGGGTTGCTCGGGCTGGCGTTCAAGGCGGGGACCGGGGACCTGCGGGATTCGCCCGCACTCGCCGTCGCCCACGAACTCGCCAGGAGCGGCGCGGTGCTGACCGCGTACGACCCCGGAGTCGAAACCGTGGACCAGGACACCGTGCAGGTCGTCGACGACCCGTACCTGGTGGCGAAGGACGCGGCGGCGCTGGTCGTGCTCACCGAGTGGCCCGAGTTCCGCGAGCTCGATTGGGAGCGGCTCGCCGCTGCCACCGAACGCGCCGTCGTCGTCGACGCCAGGAACCTCCTGGACCCGGCGACCCTGGCCGAAGCGGGCTTCACCCATACGGGGCTCGGAACCGACCCGAACAGGAGAACAGGATGACCCAGCCGTTGAAGGCCCTCGCACTGGTGTGCTCGCTCAAGCCGTCGCCCGCGCCGTCGAGCAGCGCACTGATCGCCCAGCAGCTTCTCGACAAGCTGGCCGAACACGGTGCCACCGGTGAACTCGTGCGCGTGGTCGACCACGACGTCAAACCGGGCGTGGAGGCCGACATGGGCGACGGCGACGCCTGGCCGGAGATCCGCCGCAAGATCGAGGCCGCCGACATTTTGCTGATCTCCACGCCGACCTGGGTCGGCCACATGTCCAGTGTGGCCCAGCGGGTGCTGGAACGGCTCGACGCCGCACTGTCCGAAACGGACGACGAGGGCAGGCCCGCGATGTTCGGCAAGGTCGGGGTCACCGCCGTCGTCGGCAACGAGGACGGCGCGCACAAGATCACCGCCGATCTGTTCCAGGCCCTCAACGACGTCGGCTTCACCGTGCCCGCCCAGGGCGGGACGTACTGGAACGGCGAGGCGATGAAGGGCGGCGACTACAACGACCTCGACGAGACACCGGAGGCGGTCGAATCGACCAACGCGACCCTGGCGCGCAACGCCGCCCACCTGGCGAACCTGTTGCGGGAGAGCCAGTACCCGGCCTCCTGACCGCAGGTCCGAGCCGGGGCACACGGTTTATCGAAGGGTGGGGCAAACGTGTCGTGTCGCGAGCCCTGCCGCACCGGTTGTCTCCATGACCCCCTGGAAGGGTTCGCGGGACGCGAGCCGGACACCGGCCGATCCCGGCCTCCACTGTCCACAAGGGACATCAAGCTTCCTCGTGCGCTCGCTTTGAGGCTTCGCCTGGGGTCGTAAGTGGTAATGATCGCCTCGACGACACTTACCACCCACGACACCTGTACCCGCTAGGCCGCCGCCATAGTTCGTACATGAAGGCCCCCTTCCTTGCGCCTGGCGTAAGGAAGGGGGCCTTCATGTATCCCACGGTCACCCCAGGCGCACCGGCGCAGCCGACGAAAACCCGTCGCCGCCGAGCACGACCCCGGCACCGGCTACGCAAGGTGCTCAATTCGGGCCGTCGCCAGTTCGACGGCGGCCTCGGCGTCCCGGTCAAGGAAGACCCGTCGGCCGGCGGCAGTTCTTCCCACACCATGCCGCACATACTCGACAGGCGATCGCCGAGGCCGCTCACTTGACCGTGGAACGCTCTCTCACGCCGGTACCTTCGCGGGTTCGAGCACGTACGTCGCATACGCGGCGCGAATCACCGGTTGAGCGACGTTGCGCACCGGGACCCCGCCGGGGCTGACCCCCTGTTCGCTGCCGTAGTGCGCGTGCCCGTGCACCGCGAGCGCCACCTGGGCGTCGTCGATCGGCTCGCACAGCAGATACGAACCCAGGAACGGGTGGATCTCCGGCGGTTCGCCGTGCAGTGTGCCGGGGATCGGCGAGTAGTGCGTCAACGCGACGATCACGTCGGGTCGCTCTTGTTCGAGCCCTTCCAGCGCGGTGCGCAGCCGGTTGGCGGCCGCCATGGTGTGTTCGACGAAGTCCTTCATCTCGCGCTCGCCGAACCGGCTCGCGCATTTGCCCGCGAACCCGCCGCCGAAACCCTTCACCCCGGCGATACCGAGCTTCCCGCCTTCCAGCTCCACCGTGGTGGCCGAGCCTTCGAGGACAGTGATCCCGCTTTCCTCCAGCAATCCGCTGACCGTCTCGGCCGCGTCCGAGTGGTAGTCGTGGTTGCCCAGTACCGACACCACGGGAACGTCGAGCCCGGCGAACTCGTCGGCCACCACCCTGGCTTCCTCGATGCTGCCGTGCCGGGTCAGGTCACCCGCCAGCAGGAGCACGTCGGCGTGTTCGGCGATGTTGTCCAGTGCCGGCCGCAGCAGGCCTCGGTTGTCCTCCCCGAGGTGGACGTCCCCGACCGCGGCGACCCGGATCACCGGATCTCCTCGGCACGCGCCGGCTCGCGGACGTCGGCCAGCCGGACGTCGTTGTGCACCAGTTCGGCCGCGATGTGTTCGCAGACGACCGCCTCGATGTCGGCCTTGCGGTTGGCGCATGCCACCTCGCCACCGAGCCGGACCTGGTCGCCGCGCACGGTGACGTGCACGCCGAGTTCGGCGGTCCTCGGGTCTTCGGCCAGCGCCTTGCTCAGCCTGGCGACCAGGTACTGGGGTGCTTCCGCGGGCATCGGGAGCTCCTTTCCGTCGATGATGGACAGTGCCGCGAGCAGGGTCAGGAACGACCACGCGTACGGGGATCCGGCGGTCTCCTCCGCCACCCGGTGCCAGTCGACCTGCTCGCGGAGGTCGCGGGCGATCCGCAGCAGCGGCCCGAAATCGCACCGGTGCGGACTGAGGACGAGCACCTTGTCGACGAGCAGATCGGTCCCGTTGAGCACGGGCGCGGCGGTCGGCCCGACCCGCATCAGCGAAGCGCGGTCGAGCATCTCGTCGGTGACCGGGCGATGGTTGGGCTGGAAGATCAGGTCGACGAGGCAGTCCCCGTCGTAGACCTTGGTGAGCCAGTCCTCGGGCGGACGCACCCGTCTCAGCCCCGCGGCTTCGAGGGCTTCCGTCGCTTCGGGGATGTCCTCCTGCTTGAGGAAGAGGTCGACGTCGTGGTCGGACGGCGGCCCGCCGCGGGCGTACACGGCGAGACCGCCCGCGACGGCGAACCGCACCGACGTCTTGTCCAAAATGGACACTACCTTGGTCAGCGTGTGCAGCAGTTCCTTTTCGTTCATGGCCGCTCCCCCACTCCGGTGGCCAGTTCGTGGCCTCTTCCGACGTCAGCTTTCAGCGGTTCGGTCGGGAATCCCTCACCTTCCCGCAGTCCCTCGAGGAAAGCCGCGATCGCGTCCTCGGAGGAGTATCGCGGCGTCCAGCCCAGTTCTTCCCTGGCACGTGTGCAGTCCATCACCGGAAGGTGCAGGACGGCGTCGAAAAGCCCTGGCGTGGCCGGGATCAGATGCAGTGACCAGGCCGCGGCGAGCGCGCGCCGGACGAAGACCGCCGGGACCTTCACCGGCTTGGCGCCGAAGATCCGCGCGAGCGCACGGGTGTCCAGCACCGGATCGGCTGCGATGTTGAAGGCGCCTTTGACGTCCTGGAGCGCACAGCGCCGGTACGCGTCGGCCACGTCGTCGGTGTGCGCGGTCTGAATCCTCAGCTGCGGGATGTCCGGGAGCACCGGGATCAACGACGGCCGCACGAGCTTGCCCGGCACCAACGGCCCACCGAAGAGACGGCGCTGTTCGGGTGCGGCGGCCTTCTGGAAGAGGAATCCCGGTCGAAGCCGCACCACCCGCAGCCGCGGATGGCTCCGATCGAATGCCTCCAGAACCCTTTCCACATAAGCCTTTTCACGGGTGTACGCCGCGTTCGGCGAACCGTGGGTCGGCCAGTCCTCGGCCACCGGGTGGTCGTCGTCCCTCGGCGAATACGCCCCGATGGACGACGCGTACACCAGCGCCGGCACCCGCATCGCCTGGACGGCTTCGAAGACCCGGATCGAGCCGAGCACGTTGGAGCGCCAGGTGATCTCGGGCCGGTGCGTGGGCTGGAAGAGCCAGGCCAGGTGGATCACCACGTCGGCCCCGTCGAACACGGCGCGCAGGTCGTCACGCGCGACGTCGGCGGTGACGAACTCGGTTTTCGGGCTCTCCCAGCGACTGGGGCGCCTCGCCACGCCGACGATCGATCCGACTTCGGGATCCGAGCCCAGTGCGCGTACCACCGCCGTCCCGACGTTACCGGTGGCGCCGGTGACCACGATCCGCTTACCACTGCTGGTCATGGGTACGGTTACCCGCCGACGCCCCGGCTTAATCGGCGCGGAGGCGCTGAACGAGACGGCGGGCGGGCAGCGCCATCGTCCCCAGCCCGAGGGACGTGGTGACTTCGTCCGTCGGCGTGAGGAGTAGCTGGTCGATCTCGTCGACCAGCTCGCGGCATCGGTCGAGCTCGTCCGCGTCACCGGACCGGGCCACCTCGGCGAGTGCTTCGAGCAGATCGCCGACCACCCCGCGCGCGTGTTCGCCGGGATGCCGGAACGGCTCCTCGCTCCGGGCGGCTTCGCTCACCGCGTCGATCAGCTGGGCGAGGGGCTGCCACAGGGAGATGAGGTTCGGCAAGGACCCCTCCCCCTGCTCACGCCGCCCGCGGAGGTTCAGGTAGCGGCCTTCCCTGGTCCAGCCGATCGCGTCCTCCGCCTCCGCGACCAGGCTGCGGACGTCGTCCACCCGGTCGTACAGTGCTTCGGTCGCCTCGGGCGGCTCACCGTCACGGACCAGTGCCGCGGTCTCGTCGAGGAGATCGGCGATCGCCGAAGCCAGCCGAGAAGTCGCCGCCCGCAGGCGCTCACCGTGCAGCGGGGGAAGGATCACCGCGTTCAGCACCGCGCCGATCCCCGCGCCGAGGGCGGTCTCCAGCAGCCGGTCGGCGAGCAGGATCGGTTCGGTCGCGTTGCCGTAGGAGATCAGCAGCATGCCGGTGATCCCGACCCAGACCCCCGAGTCGCCGAAACCCCGCCAGGCGCCGATCAGCAACCCGATGAAGACGACCAGCCCGAGCGCCACCGTCACCGAGGGGATGAGCTGACCGGCGCCCGCCGCGAGCAGTACTCCCACGCCGACCGCGCCGACCTGCTCCGCCCAGCCGCGCAACGAGCGGTAAACGGTGGCCTGCACCAGGAACACCGCCGCGTACGGCGCCAGGAAGGGCTGGGGCAGCCGCAGCACCGACGTCGCGATGATCCACGCGATCATCGCCGCGGCGGCGGCTTTGGCGGTCTGGACGAGACTTCGGCGTTCCTCTCCCGGCACCCGGAACGCACGGGCGACCCAGGCGAACGGCGCCGCCCATCGACTCCGGTGGTCCATCACGCCCCCGGCGGCGCCAGGTGGACGACCTTGGTCTGGGTCATCTCGTCCAGCAGTTCCGGCCCGTAGCCGTAGCCGCTGCCGCTGGCTCCGCGCGGCTGGGCGGCCCCGCCGGGAGCGCCACCGAAGACGTTGTTGATCTTCACCGTGCCGACCGGGAGTTCACGCCAGGCCCGCTGCGCGTGCGCCATCGAGGGGGTGAGCACCGTGGCCGCGAGACCGTACTCGCCGGCGGCGGCCTGTTCGAGTGCCTGCTCGAAGTCCGCGGCCACCGTCACCGGCGCGACCGGGCCGAAGGTCTCCTCGGTGAGGACGCGCATGCCCGTGGTGCATCCGGTGAGGACGGTCGCCGGGTAGAAGGCGCCGGGACCGTCCGGCAGAACCCCGCCCACCAGCGGATCGGCGCCCTGGGCGATCGCCTCCGTGACCTGGGCGTGCACGCCCTGGCGGTGGCGCCGGTCGACCAGCGGGGCCAGGTCGCGATTGCCCGCCTCGGCGACCAGTGCGGCGAGGAAGGCGTCCGCGACGTCCTGGTGCACATGGATCCGTTCGACCGAGACGCAGATCTGCCCGGAGTTGGCGAAGGCCCCGGTGGCCGCCTGCCGGGCCGCCCAGACGGGATCCACGCCCGCGTCGACGACGAGCGGGTCGTTGCCGCCGTTCTCCAGCAGTACCTTCGCCCCCGTCCGTGCCGCGCTCGCGGCGATCGAGCGGCCGGCGGCGGTGCTGCCGACGTGCGCGACGACGTCGACGTCCGGGTGGGCCGCGAGTTCGGCGCCGACACTCCCGTCGCCTTGCACGGTTTGCAGCACGTTCTCGGGGAACGCCTCCGCAAGCACATTGCCCAGCCAGGCGCCGGTGTGCGGACAGCGTTCACTCGGCTTGTGCACGACCGTGTTGCCGGTGACCAGGGCGGCGCCGAGCAGCCCGCAGGCCACGGCGACGGGGTCGTTCCACGGTGTCAACGCGACGACCACGCCCCGGGGTTCGGGCACCATCAGGTCGGTGGCCGAGTGAGCACCCAGCAGTGAGCGTCCCCGGTGCACCGGCCCGAGCTCGGCGTACTGCTCCAAGGTCCCGGCTCCGGCCAGGACCCCTTCTTCGGCCTCGTCGCGGGGTTTCCCCGTCTCGCTCTCGATGAGGACGGCCAGCTCACCCGCCCGTGCCCGCAGCGACCTCGCCGCGTCCTTCAGCGCGACCCCGCGTTCGGCGGCCGGGGTGGCGGCCCAGCCCGGGGCCAGCCGTTTCGCCGCGGCGATCGCCGTCATCACACCATCGGGTGTAGCTGTCTTGACGCTGCCGACGACACTGTCGTCGGCGGGGTCGCGGATTTCCAGTACGGCAAGCCGGTCCACCGTCGTCATTCGCACCTCCTCGAAGTCCCCGCCCGCCGGTTACCCGGTGCCGCCGCCTCGCACACGTCGCCGTTTCGCGGAAACCGCGCGGGGGTAGCCGCGAGTGAATCCACCACCACGAAGGGCGAGATCTGTGGCACAGCATCGAGAGGACGCGAAGGACGACCAACTGGACGGCAACCGTGTCGATCCGGAAGGTTCCGCGCTGACGACGCAGCAGGGTGTTCGAGTCGATCACACGAACGATTCACTGACGGCGGGTGTTCGCGGCCCGACGCTCCTCGAGGATTTCCACGCCCGCGAGAAGATCACGCATTTCGACCACGAGCGCATTCCCGAACGGGTCGTACACGCGCGCGGCGCGGGCGCCTACGGCTTCTTCGAGGCCTACGACGACGCGTTGTCCGACTACACGGTCGCCGAATTCCTCACCAGCGGTGAGAAGATCCCCGTGTTCGTGCGGTTCTCCACCGTCGCGGGTTCACGCGGCTCGGCCGACACCGTGCGCGACGTCCGCGGCTTCGCGACCAAGTTCTACACCCGGCAGGGCAATTACGACCTGGTGGGCAACAACATGCCGGTGTTCTTCATCCAGGACGGCATCAAGTTCCCCGACTTCGTCCACGCGGTGAAACCGGAACCGCACAACGAGATCCCGCAGGCGCAGTCCGCCCACGACACGTTCTGGGATTTCGTGTCCCTGCAACCGGAGAGCCTGCACATGGTGCTCTGGCTGATGTCCGACCGCGCGTTGCCGCGCAGCTACCGGATGATGCAGGGTTTCGGCGTCCACACGTTCCGGCTGGTCAACGCCGACGGCAAGGGCACCTTCGTGAAGTTCCACTGGAAGCCCGTGCTCGGCACGCATTCCCTGGTGTGGGACGAATGCCAGAAGATCGCGGGCAAGGATCCCGACTTCAACCGGCGTGATCTGTGGGACGCGATCGACTCCGGGCAGTACCCGGAGTGGGAACTGGGCGTCCAGCTGGTGGACGAGGAATCCGAGCACGACTTCGACTTCGACCTGCTGGACGCCACGAAGATCAGCCCCGAGGAACAGGTGCCCGTGCGGCCGGTCGGGCGGATGGTCCTGGACCGCAACCCCGACGACTTCTTCGCCGAGACCGAGCAGATCGCCTTTCACACCGCGAACATCGTCCCCGGCATCGACTTCACCAACGACCCGCTGTTGCAGGCGCGGAACTTCTCATACCTCGACACGCAGTTGATCCGGCTCGGTGGCCCGAACTTCTCCCAGCTCCCGGTGAACCGGCCGATCGCGAAGGTGCACACGAACCAGCGTGACGGGTACGGGCAGCAGAACGTCCACAAGGGACGGACGAGCTACTTCCCGAACTCGCTGGGCGGCGGCTGCCCGGCGATCGCCGATTCCGGTGTCTTCCGCCACTACACCGAAGCCGTGGCGGGCCACAAGATCCGGGAGCGCAGCGAAAGCTTCAAGGACTTCTACAGTCAGGCGACGTTGTTCTGGAACAGCATGTCCCCGGTCGAACGCGAGCACATCGTCGCCGCGTTCCGGTTCGAACTCGGCAAGGTCGAGGACCGGGAGGTCCGGGCGCGGACGATCGCCGAACTCACCAACGTCGACCACGGCCTGGCGGCGCAGGTGGCCGAAGGGATCGGGATGAGCGTGCCCGCCGCTCCGGCCACGCCCCACCACGACCGCTCCTCCCCCGCGCTTTCCCAGCTCAACCAGCCCCCCGCGCCCCCGACCGGCCGCAAGATCGCCGTGCTCGCCGCGGACGGCGTGGACACGATCGGCGTCGGCCGCGTGGTCGAGGCGTTGACCGGCCAGGGCGCGATCGTCGAGGTCCTCGCCCCGACCGAGGCCGAACTCCGGCCGGGTGGCGAAGGAGATCCCCTGCGGCCCGACAGGCAGCTCAACACGATGGCTTCGGTGCTCTACGACGCCGTTGTCGTCCCGTGTGGCCCGGGAGCGATCAATCTCCTCGAACGTGACGGTTACGCGGTGCATTTCGTCGCCGAGGCCTACAAGCACGGCAAGCCGGTGGCCGCCTTCGGCTCCGGTCTGGATCTGCTGCGCCGGGCCGGGGTGCCGTCGAAGCTGGCCGACGACACCGAGACCCTCATCGACGAGGGCGTGGTGACCACCACCGCGGCCGAGGCGACCCTGCCCGACGGCTTCCTCGCCGCGTTCCTCGCGCAATTGGGCGAACATCGCGCGTGGCAGCGGAAGACCGACGCGATCCCGGCCTGACCGGCGTTTGCGGCCGTGGCTCCCGGGTACCGGAAGGGGGTGAGCGACCTCGACTACACGATCGTGATTCCGACGACCGGCCGGGAGAACCTCCATACCCTCTTGGCCGCGATCGAAGCCGCCGCCGAACCCCGGCCCGCGCGGATCGTCGTCGTCGACGACCGGCCCGGCGGCGACGCACTGCGGCTTCCCCCGTCCAGCACGGAAATCGAAGTGGTCCGCGCCGGCGGACGCGGTCCGGCCGCGGCCCGCAACGCCGGCTGGCGGCGTGCCGAGACCGAGTGGATCGCCTTCCTCGACGACGACGTGGTGATCGGCTCGGACTGGCCGCGGAAACTCGCCGCCGACCTCCTCTCCCTCGGTCCGGAGACGGCGGCGTCGCAGGCACGGCTGGTCGTACCGCTGCCACCGGACCGCCGTCCGACCGACGACGAACGCGGGACCGCCGGGCTGGAGACGGCCCGGTGGATCACCGCCGACATGGCCTACCGGCGGGAGGTGCTCGCCGAGGTCGGTGGCTTCGACGAGCGCTTTCCCCGTGCCTACCGGGAAGACTCGGATCTTGCCCTGCAGGTCGCCAAGGCGGGCTATCTCATCGCACGGGGCGAACGCGTCACCGTCCATCCGCCCAAACGGTCGGGTCCGCTCGCCAGCCTGCGTGCCCAGCGGGGCAACGCCGACGACGCGCTCATGCGGCACAAGCACGGTGTGCTCTGGCGGCAGCAGACCGGAGCCGGTCACGGACGGCTCGACCGGCACGCGCTGGCCACCGTGAGCGCGGCGGGCGCGGTGGCGCTGTTCGCGCTGGGCAGGCGAAAGGCCGCGACCGCGGCGGCCGGGGTGTGGGCGGGGCTGACCGCCGAGTTCGCCGCGCGCCGGATCGCTTCGGGGCCGCTCACCCCGGGCGAAGTGTCACGGATGCTCCTGACCAGCGTGCTCATCCCGCCCGCGGCCTGCTACCACCGGCTGCGCGGGGAACTGCGGCACCGGCTGTCCCGGCGGCCGCAGGCGCTGCTGTTCGACCGGGACGACACCCTCATCATCGACGTGCCCTACCTCGACGATCCCGACGGTGTCCGTCCCGTTCCCGGCGCCAAGGAACTCCTGCACGGTTTGCGGGCGGCGGGGATCAGGATCGGTGTGGTCAGCAACCAGTCCGGGGTGGCGAAGGGCCTGATCACCCCGGAGCGGCTGGCCGCGGTGAACGCCCGCGTCGAGAAGATCCTCGGCCCGTTCGGCACGTGGCAGGTCTGCGTGCACGACGACGGCGACGGCTGCGGCTGCCGCAAACCCGCGCCCGGGCTCGTGCGGCAGGCCGCGGAGGCGCTCGGTGTGGACGTCCGCCGCTGCGTGGTCATCGGCGACACCGGTGCCGACGTCGACGCCGCCCTGGCGGCCGGGGCCAGGGGAATCCTCATCCCGACCGCGCGGACCCTGCCGGAAGAGGTCGATCGCGCCCGCCGCCGCGCGACCGTCGCCCGCGATCTGGCCGAAGCCGTCCATCTGGCCGTCGCGGGTTCTCGATGAGGGGAAACGTCCTGGTCGCGAGGATGGACAACCTCGGCGACGTCCTGCTCGCGGGCCCGTGCGTCCGCGCGGTCGCGGCCGGCGCGGAACGAGTGGTCCTGCTGGCCGGGCCGCGGGGCCGTGCCGCGGGCGAACTCCTGCCCGGCGTGGACGAGGTCATCACGTGGTGCGCGCCGTGGATCGACCCCGAACCGCCGCCCGTCACCCCGGAGGACACCGACGCGCTCGTCCGGCAACTGCGCGGGCTCTCCCTCGACTCGGCCCTGATCCTGACGTCGTTCCATCAGTCCCCGTTACCGCTCGCGCTGCTGCTGCGGCTGGCGGGCGTGCCGTGGATCGGCGCGATCAGCGAGGACTACCCCGGATCACTGCTGGATCTGCGCCATCGTGTCGCCGGTGACCCACCGGAGCCGGTCCGGATGCTTTCCCTGGCCGAAGAAGCGGGATTCTCGTTGCCCCCAGGCGACGACGGAGGTCTCGCGATCCGCGAACCGCTGCCCCCGGTGGCCGGGCTCGTCGGCGACGAGCGCTACGTGGTCGTCCATCCGGCGGCGTCGGTCCCGGCCAGGCAACCGTCGGCCGAGCGGTCGGCCGCGATCGTGCGGGCGCTGCTGGACGCCGGGCACCACGTCGTCGTGACCGGATCCCCGTCGGAAAGCACGCTGACCAAGGAAGTCGCCGGAGACGCGCTCGATCTGGGCGGCCGCACCGGACTGTCCGAATTGGCGGCCGTGCTCGCCGGGGCCGACGTCGTGGTGGCGCCCAACACCGGCCCCGCCCATCTCGCGGCCGCGGTCGGTACGCCGGTGGTCTCCCTGTTCGCCCCTGTCGTGCCGTCCTCGCGCTGGGCGCCCTATGGAGTGCCTTCCGCGCTGCTCGGCGACCAGCACGCGGCCTGCAAGGACAGCCGGGCCCGGCTCTGCCCCGTGCCCGGCCATCCGTGCTTGGACGGTATCGCGCCCGAAGCCGTCGTCGACGCGGTCGCGCGCCTCAGCCGGCGGTCGTCTCACCGCCCGGCGCGGCGATGACCTCACCGCTGTAGTACGACGAAAGCCGGTTGGACGCCAAGAAGACGTATGACGGCGCGAGGTCGTCGGGGTGAGCGGCGCGCTCGAACGGTACCTGAAGACCGAAGGAGGCACTCGCGCCCTTCGGCTCGTACACCTTCCTCGGTGTACTTCGCGTCCCCGTGCTCGTTGAGGTACGCGATCGCCACGTCGGCCCCTTTCTTCGCGAAGGCGATGGCGACCGCGCGGCCGATCCCGGAGTCGCCGCTTTCCCCGGCGTTTACCCGAAGGGCCGCGATCTCGAACAGCGACTTGCCTGGTGACCGCGTTTCGCTCGGCTGCCTTCGCCGACTCACCCGTTCCCTTGACGGAAATGCCACACGGGGAGAACGAATCACCCCTCGGACGAACGACCCGGCAGGGTACGCACGGCCTCGCGGCGCGACGATGCGAACACGGTCTTTCTCGACCTGCGGCCCACCATCGGGACGGCGGCGGCGAACGGGCTCGGTTCCCGTTGCCGCTCGGCGGCGAACGCGCTGACCAACCGGGAGACCGCGTAACGGCCGGCGACGTGGGCACGCTGGAGAAGTCCGGCGTCCACCACGGATTCGAGGAGTTCGTCGGCGGTTTCGATCATGATGCCCATCGCCGCGGCGATGCCGATCGACGTCGTCCAGCCCGCTCCGCTCTGCCCGAAATGGTGGATGGCCTCCCGCTCGGCGGCCGACAGCCGTTCATACGCGGCGGTGAACCGGTCCCGGACCCTGACGTCTCCCACGGCGAGACCGTCCATGAGCCGCTCGCGATCGGCGAGCTGGCCCGCCGTGTACGCGATCGCCCATTCCGGGCGCGCGGCGATCTTGCGGCCGACGATGTTGACCGCCAACGGCAGATCGCCGCACAACTCGGCGATCGTGTCGGTGGCGCCGCGTTCCGCGCGCACCCGCCCCTGGCCGGCGATCCTGTCGATCAAGGCCAGCGATTCCTCGCGGGAGAACGTGTCCAGCTCGATCCGGTTCGTGTCCTCCAGGCCGAGCAGCCGGGCGCGGCTGGTCACCACGACCTGGCTGTGCGGGGCCCGGCCCAGCAGCGGCCGCACCTGACCTTCGTCGCTGACGCCCGCGAGGAGCACGAACAATCTGCGTTCCGCGAGCAAGGATCGGTACAGCCCGATCCGCTGCATCGGGTCGTCGGGCACGAGATGCGCCGGAACGCCGAGCGCCCGCAGGAAACCGCGCACGATCCCGTTCGCCGACGGGCCACCGGTGCCACTGGCTCCCAGATCGGCGTAGAGCTGTCCGTCCGGGAAGTCCGCCGCCACCTCTTCGGCCAGCCGCAGGGCGAAAGCCATCTTCCCCACCCCGATCGGCCCGCTGACGAGCAACGGCACCTTGACCGGGCCGGTCGCCCCGATCATTGCCGTGGCGTCGGCGAGATCCTTCTCCCTGCCGACGAAAGTCCTCGATCCCATGGGCAGCTGGGCCGGACGGGCGAGGCGGATGACGCCGGATGCCGACGCGTGCGTGCCATCCGGCCGGGCTTCCGCCTGCGGTGGCGTGGGCGCACGGTCCTCCTTGAGCTCGACGCCGCTCCCGGCCACACTCCGCCAACGTCGTTCCCACGCCGCACGATCCCCACCGCAGGCGGAGACGAACGCCAAGGTCACGGCGAGCGTGGGCAGACGGTGGCCGCTGGCCGCACTGGACAGCACGGAAGGCGCGAACAGTGCCGTCCTCGCGAGTTCCCGGTAGCTCGGGTTTCCCGCTCGGTTCCGCAAAACGCGCAGATCGTGAGCGAATGCGGCGATCGGACCGGTTGTGCCGTCCAACGGTCGCTCGGGTCTGCCCATGCCCTCTCCTCCCCTGGATGGGGTAACGCAATCGCGCTGCGTGACCGACACCCCCGTGGCCTTCCTGGTCACAACCCTAAAGGACCAATTAGCCGTACAGCAGATACAAATAGGTGACTCAATGTACAAAGTCCGATAGATGGACGCGGAAAATTCACCCCCTTGGCGGGACCGACCGGCGTTCGCCCGTGTTTGACGCTCCGCCGACGCTCGCCGGACTCGGGCGGGCCACCGAAGTGCGCAACGGCCGCACGAATGCCTACCCCTCATGGCGACTCCTGGCGAAACGCGGTCCGCGATCGACCTGTCACAGCCCGCACATCGCGAAATCCTTTGACGCTGACTGAACTCGTGGACGCCCGATCCGCAAGTCCCTCAAGGAGGCCTTCACGGACTTGCGGTGATCGAGGCGGTGACGTGGGTGGGGGTACCGTTATCAGCGATTACGACTTGCTCGATCGACGTTCTAGTTCCGGTTCCCGTAGGACTGCTCGCACGGGTATCCGTCACGGTCGGCGTCCCAGCCCAGCGGACGGCCCGCGGTCACCCAGGCGCCGAACGCGTACTCGAAGGAGTAACCCTCGGCGAAAAGCCGCTGGCACGAAGTGAGGCGCTGGGCCACAGGTGCCCGCGTGACCGTCGTCGGCGGCTCCACCACGACCACCGAAGTGGGCGGGGGCGGCGCGACGACGACGGCAGTGGTCGTCGACGGAGGCACGAGCTCGCGCACCACGGTGACCGGTGTACCGACGGTCGGTGTTCCGCAACCGCCCAGTCCCGCGACGGAAACGGCGGCACCCGCCGAAACCAGCACTACCGCGATCATTCTGTTCATATCCTCGCCTCCCGATGGAACCGCTGAATCCTCTCCAGAGGAGAACGGTGATTTCCCCGGGGATAGGACAAGAATCGCGTGATCGAGGCCGTAAGTCCCCGCGAAGCGGGAGCTTCGGCAGGATCGGACCGGGCCGAAAAGCCCTAGGCCCGGATGACGTTCACCATCCACGAAATGCCGAACTCGTCACTCCACATCTGCTTCTCGAACGGGACGGAAACCGTACCGCCGGCGGACAGTTTCTCCCAGTATCCGTGCAATTCCTTCCCGTCATCTCCGCTGAGGCTGACCGACAGGGCGGTGCGGGGAAGAAGAGGATGTTGCATGCCTCGAAATCTCCCCTGCTCAGCCGCACGGTGCGGCACGACCTCGCGACGATGGAGGGTTCGGGACGTCGAGTGTCCCCAATCCCCCACCGTCGATCCGCCGGACCCACCGAGCCCGCCCCCACCGTCGATCCGTCGAGCTCGCCCCCACCGTCGATCCCCCGGATTCGACCGACGTGACAGCCCCCAACACCGAACCTCGATAACTACCGATTGACTTTCGATAGATAAAACGCGAAACTCGATGCATGATCACAGGTCAACGTGCCGTCGCGCCTCTCCGAGTGTTCCTCGTGTTGCTGTTCGGGATCCTGGTCCTCTTCCAGACCATGTCCCTGCCGGGGCAGTTCGCGCATATGGCGCGGCAGGACCCGGAGATGGCGTATCTGCGCTGGCCGGCGACGGCGGTCTCCGTTTTCTGGGTGCTGTGTGTGCAGGTCGTGGTCGTCGCCACGTGGCAGCTGCTCACCCTGGTCAAGAAGGACCGGATCTTCACCGAGGCGTCCTTGCGCTGGGTGGACGCCATCGTGGGGGCGATCCTCGCCGGTTGGGTGGTGCTGGCGGGCGTGTTCCTCTACATCGGCTTCAACGCCCAAGACCCTGGTCTGCCACTGCTGTTGTTCCTGGCCTTGGTCGGCGTCGCCGTGCTGGGTCTCCTGATGGCCGTGCTGCGCACGCTGCTGCGCCAGGCCACCACCCTGCGGTCCGATCTGGAACAGGTGATCTGATGCCGATCGTCGTCCGCATCGACGTCGAACTGGCCAAGCGCAAGCTGAGCGTCGGCGAGTTCGCCGAACTCGTCGGGCTCACCCCGGCGAACGTGGCGGTGCTGAAGAACGGCCGCGCCAAGGCCGTCCGGTTCAGCACTCTCGAAGCGATGTGCCGGGTGCTCGACTGTCAGCCCGGTGATCTGCTCGAATGGGTCGAGGACGAGTCCTAGTCCGAGAACGTCGAGAACTTCAGGTGGAAATTGTCCAGTGTCGCGGGCAGTGGCCGCTCCGGCCCGAGCACGGCGCCCGAGGTCAGCTCGAAGCGGCGGTCCCGGATCAGGTGCGCCAGCATCGTGCTCGCGCAGAACAACACCAGATCCCGGCCGGGGCAGATGGCCGGTCCGGCGCTGAACGGGACCAGCGCGGGGTTGGCCGCCGCGCTGCCGTCGAGCCAGATCCCGGGTTCGAACCGGTCGGCGTAGGGCAGGGATCCGGGGTCACGGTGGAAGAACGGGGTGAAGATCAGGATCGTCGTCCCCGCGGGTCCCCACGGGGTTTCGGCCGTGCTCTCGCGCAACAGGGCCGGGGTGGTCGGCCACAACCGCACCGATTCGAGCGCGCACGCGCGCAGGTAGGTGAACTGGTTCGGCACGGTCAGGTCGGCGGCGGCGACCTCTTCACCGGCGCGTTCCAGCGCGGCAGGGTGGGTGGCCAGCAACGCGAGTGCGCGGAAGGTGACGATCCCGGCGGCGTCGTACGCGAAGAGCCAGTGGGCGACCTGGTCGGCGACGACCTCCATCGTCCGCTCGCCTGCCGGGCCCGCCGAGGCGACGGCTTCGGCGAGACTTCCCGTCTCCGCGCGCTCCAGGTGGCCGATGAGCCGGGTACGGAACCGGTCGTGGAGCCGGTCGCGCCGCGGGTGCGCGTACGCCCAGTTCGCGTCCTTCCGCAGGCGGGCGAGCGCGTCGGTGAGGGCGTCGTCGTCCGCCGCCGAGTCGCCGAGGGTGACCCGGCGGACCATCCGCCACCAGGCCACGGTGAAGGTGTCCCAATCGAGGGTGCCGCCGTCCCGGAGCGATGCCGCTTCCTCGGCGATCGCCGTGGCGAAGGGAAAGGCGAGGTGGTGCAAGGGCCTGCCCGGTTCGAGGACTTCCTCGGTGAACTCGCGGCGCGGCGGCCGGTCCACCGCGCCCGAGATCAGCACGCCGTGTGGCTGGAAATGTCCCAGCGCCGCCCGCTTCTCCTTGGTCGACGGATTGAACGGCACCGGAGCGGCGGCGAGCACCTCACCGACGTCCTCTCCGGACAACGCCAGATCGAACGTACGGCCGGGTACCCGCAGGCGCAGCGGCCCCGGACCGTACCGGGAGCGAAGCTCGGACAACAAGTGCACGGCGGAGCGGTCCAGCTGGAGTCGTTGGGCCGCGGCCATCACCCGCGGCCGTCGTTTGATCACGCCGCCCGCGAGCATGGGCAGCACGACCCGCAGCGCGACACGCACGGTGTCCTGGAGGGAGGCGACGGCGGGTTCGATCTTGATCGACATATCGGCGGGCTACCCATCGCGGCGTTCGGGTAACCCGTTTGTCCCACGGCCGGGCGGGGAATCCGGGCCCCATGGCGACCAAGGCACCCGGGGCGAACCCGCCCGAGACCGCCGATCTCGGCAAGCTCCGTTCGGCGGCGTCCGATTGCCGCGGGTGCGACCTCTACCGCGACGCGACCCAGACCGTCTTCGGCGAAGGCCCGCGCACAGCGGAGATCATGGTGGTCGGCGAACAACCCGGCGACCAGGAGGACCGGGCGGGCGCCCCGTTCGTCGGCCCCGCCGGGCGGCTGCTCGATCGTGCGCTGGAGGAAGCGGGCTTCGACCGCCAAAAGATCTACGTCACGAACGCGGTCAAGCACTTCAAGTTCCAGCGCGACGAACGCGGCAAGCGGCGTATCCACAAGACACCGTCGAAGACCGAGGTCGTCGCGTGCCGTCCGTGGCTGCACGCCGAACTGGCGGCGGTCCGGCCGAAGCTGCTGATCTTCCTCGGCGCGACGGCGGCGAAGGCACTACTGGGCGACGACTTCCGCATCACCCGAAGCCGCGGGGAACGCATCGAACTGGCGGAGTTCGACACGACCGCCTTCGCCACCGTGCACCCGTCCGCGGTGCTGCGCGCGCCGGACCGCGACGAGGCCTATCGGGCCTTCGTCGCGGACCTCGTCACGGCGCGCGGTCGCTGAATCAAGCCACTTCGGAGCTCCTGCGGCCGCCATTGTGCAGGCCGAGCATGTCCAGCAAGGCCGCGCAGTCTTCGGCACTCCTCGCCCGTGAAGCCACGGCGAGGGCCGCCTTGCGGCGGATCGCCTGCTGCTCCGGGGTGACCCGGCCTTCCGGCAACAGGTCCGGCACCGAATGCAATCCGAGTTCGTTGTTCATCAGTTCCCCCCTTGGGTGAAGGACGCCGTGTCGCACTGGTACCCGCGTCCGCGGGCTTGCACACCGGTGTTCCCCTTCGGATGCGCGGAAACACCGGCGCCTTACTCGTTCCAGGTGATCACCCCCGCAATGCCGGGAGCAGGGTGTCCTCGGCGAACCGCAGGAAGCCTTCCTGCTGATCGCCACCGATCTGGATCAAGGCGAGATCGGTGAACCCGGCCGCTTCGAATTCGCCCACCTGCTTCACGATCCGGTCGACGTCGGAGCCGCACGGGATGGCCGCGGCGACGTCCTCCGGGGTGACGAACTGGGTGGCCCCGGCGAATCCCGCGGGTCCCGGCAGTTCGGCGTTGACCTTCCAGCCGCCGGCGAACCAGCGGAACTGCTCGTGCGCCCGCTGGATGGCGGCGTCGCGGTCCTCCCCCCAGGACACCGGGAGCTGGGCGATCTTCCTGGTGGGCGGGCCGGGTCTGGTGGCGTCCCATTCCCGGCTCAGCGCTTCGTCCGGCTCCACCGCGATCATCGCGTCGGCGATCGGCGCGAACCGCGTCACGGACTGCGATCCGGACACCGCGACGGCGATCGGGACGCGTTGTTCCGGAAGGTCCCAGAGCTTCGCCGAGTCCACCCGGAAGTGGTCACCCGCGTAGTTGAAGTACCCGCCGTCGAACAGCCCGCCGATGATCTGGATCGCCTCGGCGAGCATCTCGTGGCGGACGTTCGCCGGTGGCCAGCCGCGTCCGACGACGTGCTCGTTGAGGTTCTCCCCCGCGCCGAGCCCGAGGGTGAACCGGCCGTCCGACAACGCCTGCACGGTCGCCGCCTTCTGCGCCACCACCGCCGGGTGATAGCGCATGGTCGGGCACGTCACGAAGGTCATGAGTTCGACCCGTTCGGTGCTCTGGGTGACCGCTCCCAGCACGCTCCACGCGTACGGCGAATGTCCCTGCTCGTCCAGCCAAGGCGAATAGTGGTCGCTCATCACCTCGAAGTCGAAGCCCGCCTTCTCGGCCCCGGCGGCATATGCCACCAGATCCTTCGGGCCCGCCTGTTCGGTCATGAGTGTGTAGCCGATGCGCATCGAAGCCTCCTTCGCGTCCGACCTCCGCGTACCCACCCGCCGCCGGGGTCAACCGGACGTTTATCCGGTGAATCGAACGGGGTACCCGACCGGGGGAAGAGAGGAGGCCAGATGCCGCAGCAGGCCTGGAGTGACAAACGAGAACGTCAGTACGAACACATCAAGGATTCGGCGAAGGACCGGGGCGCGAGCACCGACCGGGCCGAGGAGATCGCCGCGCGCACGGTCAACAAGAATCGCGCGCAGGCGGGTGAATCGCGCGAAGCGAGCCGGACATCCCTCCAGGACATGTCACCCCAGCGGCGGGGCGGCAAACGGTCCGGGAACCGCTTGGGCCCGAACGGCCCGACGAAGGATCAGCTCTACAACGAAGCGAAGCGACGCAACGTCGAGGGCAGGTCGAAGATGTCCAAAAAGGAGCTTCAGCGCGCCTTGGGCCGTTGATCACGCGTCACGCGGCGGGTCCCCGCCGCGATCACCCCAAGGCCACGGACGGATGGGTTTCGTAATGGATGCACACGGACGGGGCGGCCTGACTCCCCAAACCCGGCCCCAGTCGGACGGATTGTCCGATCGGGTCGAACTCCGCCTTCCTGCCGAAGCGGAGCAAATTCCCTTGGTCCGCACGCTCACCCATGGTGTGGTGTCCCGTGCGGAATTCGGCTTGGACGCCATTTCGGACGCGAAGATGGCAGTCGACGAAGCCTGTTCCCAACTTGTTCAGCCCGCTGCACTGGGAGCCGTTCTTCTTTGTGTGTTCCACGAGGTACCGGAAGGAATCGCCGTTTCGATCTCGACACGGACGACCACGCCCTTCCTGCCGAGCGAGACGACGTTCGGCTGGCACGTCTTGACGACCTTGGCCGGTTCGGTGGCCGCACGATGCGAGCCGATTCCCGGCGAAATGGGGGGTACGACGACGATCGACCTCGTCCTGGCCCCGGGAACGAGCGACGGGTGAGCGGCGAGCGCAAGACCCTCACGCGGCAGGCGGACGACTACGCTCACTGCGAAGCCCTCTTCGACGAGATGTCCTCGTTGCCGGAGGACTCCCGCCGTCGCCAGGATCTGCGTGCCCGCCTCGTCACCGAACTGCTGCCGCTCGCCGAGCACATCGCCAC
Source organism: Amycolatopsis sp. QT-25 (assembly GCF_029369745.1). Taxonomy (NCBI): domain Bacteria; kingdom Bacillati; phylum Actinomycetota; class Actinomycetes; order Pseudonocardiales; family Pseudonocardiaceae; genus Amycolatopsis; species Amycolatopsis sp. QT-25. The sequence continues at coordinate 3,117,460 of NZ_CP120210.1, read as the reverse complement.
CAGGTTCTCCGGCCGGGGTGAGCCCCGTGAGGATCTGGTGCAGGTGGCGCGGATCGGCCTGATCAACGCGGTCGACCGGTTCGATCCCGGTCGCGGGCACGATTTCCTCTCCTTCGCCGTCCCGACCATCATGGGCGAAGTCCGGCGGCATTTCCGGGACACCGGCTGGTCGGTCCGGGTGCCGCGGCGGCTCAAGGAACTCCACGTCTCCCTCAGCCAGGGCACTGCCGCGTTGGCGCAGCGGCTCGGCCGCGCGCCGACTCCGACCGAACTCGCCGAATACCTCGGGCTCGAAGTCGACGAGGTGCGCGAAGGGCTGCTTGCCGGCCAGGCGTACCAGACCTTGTCGGTCGACAAGCCGGTCCATGACAACGCCACCGAGGCCCTTTCGCTCGCCGACACGATCGGCGAAGAGGACCACGAGATGACTCTGGTGGAGAACCACGAGGCGCTGCAACCGTTGCTGCGGGAGCTCCCGAAACGCGAACGCGCCATCCTCGTGATGCGCTTCTTCGGCGGCTACACGCAGACGCAGATCGCGGAACGGATCGGCATCTCGCAGATGCACGTTTCGCGGCTTCTCTCGCAGACGCTGGACCAGTTGCGGGGCAAGCTTTCGGAGTAAGGCTTCTTCCCCTGAGAACTCTCGTGTCGTGAAGGGCCCCTTTGACGTCTCAAGGGGCCCTTCACGACACTCGCGTGAGGCGTCGGCGATGCTGTAGGCGTGCAGTACGTGTCCAAAGTGCCGCGACCGCCGCTGGACGGGCTGATCGACGACCTCTACTACCTGGAGGGTGCGCCGCCGTACGCCCGGCTGACGTTGCCGCCGTCGCCGTCCGCGTTGCTCATCGTCAACCTCGGACCGCCGTTCCGCATCCGTGCCGGCACCGATGTCGGCACGGCCGAGTACGCCGACGGCTGCGTGATCACCACTCCCACGCGCGCGTGGGAGTTCGGGTACCCGCCCGGAACCCGGTCCGTCGGAGTGCACTTCAAGCCGTGGGGGCCGGCCCCGTTCCTGCCGATGCCCGCGGCCGAACTGTGTGACCGCCCGGTGACGCTGGAGCAGGTTTGGGGCAGGTCCGCCATCGCCGGGCTGCGAGACCGCCTGGCCACGGCGGACGAACCGCGGGAGATGCTGACGCTGCTCGAGGAAGAGCTGATGCGACGGCTGCGCGAAGCCGACGGACTGGGGCTGGTTCGCCACATGAGCGGCCTCATCGCGGCGACCGGCGGGACGGTGGCGATCGGTGACCTGAGCGCGGCGGCCGGTGTCAGCACCACTCATCTGGCACAGCGATTCAAGGAGTTCATCGGTGTCACGCCGAAGCGGCTGGCCCGCACCTACCGGTTCACCGCCACCGTGTTCGCCATCGACCCCACCGGACCGGTCGACTGGGGCGACCTCGCCGGTGGCGCGGGTTACTTCGACCAGGCCCACTTCGGCCACGAGTTCCGGGCGTTCACCGGGCTCACCCCGACCCGGTACCTCGAAGTCCGGCGGCGGTTCCTGCGCGAACACCCCGGACACGCGCTGGACGGCTGGCCACTGCCCGCCGATTGATTTCTTACAAGAGCGACAGCTCACGACACGCTAATTTGAGGGCTCCCCCAGCAGAGGAGCGCCCGTGGGCAAGGTGGTCATGTACGGCTCGGTGTCGGTGGACGGCTTCGTCGCGGACGAGAACGACCAGCCCGGACCACTGTTCGACTGGTTGTCCGCCGGTGACGTCCCCTTGGACGAGAGCGGCATGCTGAAGGTGTCGCAGCGGTCCTACGACCACACCCGGCCGTACTGGGACGAAATCGGGGTGACCATCGCCGGCCGGCACGTTTTCGACCTCACGGACGGCTGGGACGGCAAGCCTCCGAGCGGGATCGACCACGTGGTCGTCGTGACACATCGGCCCGCGCCCGAAAGCTGGGACCCGGAAGCGCCGTTTCACTTCGTTGACGGCGTCGAAGCGGCCGTGGCCAAGGCGCAGGAGCTCGCGGGTGACCGGGTGGTCGAGGTCGCGGCCGGCGACGTCGGTGGCCAGATCCTTGCCGCGGGCCTGGTCGACGAGGTGCGCATGGACGTCGTACCCGTGGTGTTCGGATCCGGCAAACGCTACTTCGGGCCGGTCGACGCGCGGCGCCTCCTGGAGGATCCTGCCGTGGTGATCCCAGGCGACCGGGTGCTTCACCTGAGCTATCGGGTACGCCGTTGACACGCGAAGGCCCCTTTCACCGCGCTTAACGCCATGAAAGGGGTCTTCCCGTACTCAACGGTCGAGCGGGTTCGAGTGGATCGTGTCCCCTGGACATCGGCTCGTGCCGCCCGTGCGCCTCACCCGCGACCGGTTCCGGATCGTCACGGCGCTCGCCCGTCCCACCGTCGGTCTTCGCTCTCGTGCACGGCGGAATCTCCTGCCGGCACTCGCCTTCCTACGTCGTGTACGGAGCCCGCTGTTCGATGGACGGGCTCGCGGCCGGGTACCGACCGTCCTGACCGGGCACCGGCGTCACCGTCGTGCCCTGCTGCTCGGGCTCGACACGCCTGGGCCGGTTGATCACCGCTTCGGCCTCCTGCTCACCACGGATGCGCGAAAGCACGCTCAGGGTGATCGCGTGCGCGACGGCCAGGACCAGCAGCAGAACGCCCAGCCTGCCCACCACACCCGGAAGGTCGCTGCCCCCGATGTCGACGGTCGACAGCAGCGCCAGGACACCCAGCGTCGCGAGATGGAACAACACCGTCACGAGCCACGTCATCGACGCGCCCGCGGCCGGGTCGCCCTGGGAACCCTGCAGGTAGCGCTTACCGCTCTGGTAGATGATCAGACCGTCGAGCATGACCAGCGCCACCCCGATGACGAGGAAGGCCACATATGCGTTGGTAGTCATGCCGGAACGCTCCCTTCGTAGTGGACCTCACTCCCGGAGATACCCGGAACCTCCCCCAGGAAAACGCCGTCTTCCAGGGAAGATTCCGGGTCATGGTCAGCTGCCGGGACGGTCCACGTCGCCGCGCCACGCGCCGGACCCGCGGCCACGGCTCTCGATGAACTCCTTGAACCGCTTCATGTCGCCCTTGATCCGGCGATCGAGCACACCGAGTTTATCGGCGACGTTCTCGGCGAAACCCTCCGGGTCGATGTCCATCTGCGCCGTGATCCGGGTCTTGTTGTCGTCGAGGCGATGGAACGTGATCACGCCCGCGTGGTCGGGACCGGACTCGGACGTCCACGCGACGCGCTCATCGGGATGTTGTCCGGTGATCGTCGCGTCGAATTCCCGGCTCACTCCACCGAACTTGGTCACCCAGTGCGTGCGGGTCGCGTCGATCTGGCGGATCTCTTCGACACCTTCCATGAACTGGGGGAAGCTCTCGAACTGGGTCCACTGGTCGTACGCGGTCTTCACCGGGACTTCGACGTCCACCATTTCGGTGATCGTGCTCATACATCTTCCTGTCGGTTCGGTCTTTTCGAGCCGGCACTTCTCGGCTACCCGACGCTCAGCCGGGTGAAACACGCCGTGATTGACCGGCCGATAGGCCGGGTACCCGGCGGACAGAACGCTCCGAGGAGGTGCCCCATGATCGAAGAAGCCCACCGGAAGCCGTCCGCGGAAAAGTCGGTCGGCGAACTGGTCTCCGACCTCAGCGACGAGGTCAAACACCTGGTCCGCGACGAAATGCGGCTCGCCGTGGCCGAGTTGCAGGACAAGGGGAAGAAGCTGGGCGTCGGCGCCGGATTGTTCGGTGCCGCGGGCGTTTTCGCGCTCTTCGGCCTCGCCACCCTGATCACCGCGGTGGTCCTCGCGCTCGCCCTGGTCATGCCCGCCTGGCTGGCGGCCGTGGTGACCGGCGCGGCGCTGCTCCTGATCGGCGGCCTTGCCGCCCTCGTCGGCAAGAAGGAGGTCTCTAGCGGGACCCCGCCGGTGCCGGAAGAGGCCATCGCGGGTGTCCGCAAGGACGTCGAGACCGTCAAGCAAGGAGTGCGCTCATGAACGATTTCCCCAAGAACGCGGAAGAAGCCCGCGCGGATCGCGACGTGACCCGCGAGGAGCTCACCGAGACGCTCGACGCGCTCGGCCGGAAGCTGGACGTCAAGTCGAGGGTGAACGACAACCTCGACGCCAAGGTCGACGAGGCGAGCGCCAAGATCTCCGAGAAGGTTTCCGAGCCCGCGGCGGAGAAGTTCCGCCAGGGCACCGAAGTCGTCCGCGCCAATCCCCTGCCGTTCTTCGCCGGTGTTCTCGCCCTGCTCGTGGTGATCCGGCTGATCATGCGAAAGAGGTCTTCCTCGTGAACAAGGTTCTCTACAAGCCGCTGAACATGGTCGTCAGTGCCGCGGGCGGGATACTCGCCGGGATGGCGTTCAAGCAGATCTGGAAACGAGTGAGCGGCGAAGAGGACGCGCCGGACGCCACGGACCGCGACTTCACCTGGACACAGGTGATCGTCGCCGCCGCCGCACAGGGCGCGATCTTCGGCGCGGTCAAGGCCGCCACGGCACGGGCGGGTGCGGTCGGCTACCGCAAGGCGACCGGCGACTGGCCCACCGAGGACTGATCCCATGCGCGTGGTGATCGTCGGAGGCGGGTTCGCCGGCTACAACGCGGCCAAGACCCTCCTCAAGTCGGTCGGCGACGACACGGAGATCGTCGTGCTGAACCCGACCGACTATTTTCTCTACCTCCCCCTGCTGCCCGAAGTCGCCGCCGGGATCCTCGAGCCACGGCGGATTTCGGTGTCCATCCCCGGCACGTTGCGTGGGGTGCGGCTGGTGCTCGGCACCGCCAGATCCGTCGACTTCGACGCCCGCAGCGTGAGCTACGTCGATCCCGAGGACCGCGAACGTTCCCTCGGTTACGACCGCCTCGTGCTCGCCGCGGGCAGCGTCAACAAGCTGCTGCCGATCCCCGGCGTGCCCGAGTACGCCCACGGCTTCCGCGGCCTGCCCGAGGCCCTCTATCTGCGGGACCACGTCACCCGCCAGATAGAACTGGCCGCCTCCGCGGAGGATCAGGCGGAACGCGACGCGCGTTGCACGTTCGTCGTGGTCGGTGCCGGCTACACCGGTACGGAGGTCGCCGCGCAGGGGCCGGCGTTCACCACCGCGCTCGCCGCCCGGCATCCCGAGCTGAAGGATCAGAAGATCCGCTGGCTGCTGCTGGACCTGGCCGAACGCGTCCTGCCGGAACTCGACCGGCGGCTCGGCGACACCGCCGACGAGGTGTTGCGGAAGCGCGACGTCGAGGTGCTGATGAAGACGTCGATCGACAACGCCGACGCGAAAGGGGTCACGCTGACCTCCGGCGAATCCGTGCCCACGCACACCCTCGTGTGGTGCGTCGGTGTCCGGCCGGACCCGTTGATCGAAGCCCTGGGGATGAAGACGGCCAAGGGCAGGCTCGTCGTGACAGCGCAGCTGAACGTCCCCGGACGGCGTGACGTCTACGCGTGCGGGGACGCGGCCGCCGTCCCCGATCTGACCAGGCCGGGCGAATACACACCGATGACGGCCCAGCACGCCGAGCGGCAGGGCAAACTCGCCGGGCGGAACGTGGCCGCGTCGCTCGGGCACGGTTCGCACGGCACCTACCGGCACCACGATCTCGGCTTCGTCGTGGATCTCGGCGCCCGCCAGGCCGCGGCGAATCCCTTGCACATCCCGCTTTCCGGCTTCGCCGCCAAGGCGGTCACCCGCGGCTACCATCTGCTGGCCATGCCGGGCAACCGGCTGCGTACCGCCACCGACTGGGCACTCGAAACGGTGACGAAGCGGCAGACGGTCCAATTAGGACTCGTCCGCTCGAGATCGGTGCCGCTGGACACCGATTCCCCCGAACTCCCCCGCACGAACTGCTAGAGGAGAGACACCCATGACCGCCGAACCCGATCCCGTCCGCGCCGAAGGCCCCGCGGTGGTCACCGACGGTGACAGCGGGGCGAAGCTGCTGGTACTCGACCCCGCGGGCGAGGGCAAACACGGCGAACTCCCGGCGACCTGGCGGCCGCTCACCGCCCAGCGTCAGGTGATCTGGTGCAGGCTGCCGGTCGACGGTGCCCTCAGCCAGGCCGAAGACGTGCTCGGCGACGCGGAACCCGGCGGCCCGCCGATCGACGTGGTGGCCGCCGGCGAGTCGGCCGGAGACGCGTTGAGGCTCGCCGAACGACACCCGGGCGTCGCGTCCCACGTCCTGTTGGTCGACCCGGTGCCGGACGAGTCCTCCGAACTGGCCGGGCGGGTGCGATCCGGCGGGACCGCGGTGGACGTCCTCCCCCACAGTACCGGCGAGCCGTACAACCGGATCCCGCCACCGCTGCCCCTCGGGCACCCGGACGTGGTCGCGGGGATCACCAAGATCCTCGAGGACGTTTAGCCGCCGAAAGGTGGCGGTATCCGGCGGCCATGAGCGAAACCGTTGCGGACCATGTGCTGGCCAGGCTGCGCGAATGGAACGTGGAGCAGGTCTTCGCCTATCCCGGGGACGGGATCAACGGGCTGGTGAGCGCGTTCGGCGCGGCGGAGAACGAACCCCGCTTCGTGCAGACGCGGCACGAAGAGATGGCGGCGTTCGCGGCCGTCGGATACGCGAAACTCAGCGGACGACCCGGTGTCTGCATGGCGACGTCCGGTCCGGGGGCGATCCACCTGCTCAACGGTCTTTACGACGCCAAACTCGACCACGTGCCGGTGGTGGCGATCGTCGGGCAGACGGCGCGCAGCGCGATGGGCGGCAGTTACCAGCAGGAGGTGGATCTCCAGGCACTGTTCAAGGACGTCGCGAGTGAGTACCTCGTCGAGGTGAACGTCCCCGAACAGTTGCCGAACGCGCTCGACCGCGCCTTTCGCACGGCCATCGCGCAGCGCGCGCCCACGGCGCTGATCATCCCGGCGGATGTGCAGGAGGAGACCTACCATCCGCCGCGGCACGAGTTCAAACACGTGCCGTCCTCCCCGCCCGACCACCCGAGGGCCAGTGTCGTCCCGCCTTCGGAGGAGGTCACTCGCGCCGCGGAGGTGCTGAACGCGGGTGAGAAGGTCGCGATCCTGGTCGGACAGGGCGGGCGCGGTGCCGTCACCGAATTGCGCGAGGTCGCCGAACTCACCGGCGCCGGTGTGGCGAAAGCGTTGCTGGGCAAGGATGTCCTGTCCGACGACCTGCCGTACGTCACCGGCTCGATCGGTCTGCTCGGCACGCGGCCGACGTACGAGATGATGCGGGACTGCGACACGTTGCTGATCGTCGGCTCGAACATGCCGTACGCCCAGTTCCTGCCGGAATTCGGCCAGGCACGCGCCGTCCAGATCGACATCGATGCCCGGTTCCTCGGTCTGCGCTATCCGGCCGAGGTCAACCTGCTCGGCGACGCGAAAAGCACGTTGCGCCGGTTGATTCCCTTACTGGAACGCAAACCCGACCGTAGCTGGCGGGAAAAGATCGAGAAGAACGTCGACGGCTGGCACGAGACGGTGACCCGGCAGGCGATGCTGGACGCGAAACCGGTGAACCCGATGCGGATCGTGCACGAACTGTCCGAGCGGATCCCCGAAGACGCCATCGTCACCGCCGACTCCGGCTCGGCCACCAACTGGTATGCCAGGAATCTCCGCCTGCGCGGCCGGATGCGGGGCACGCTCTCCGGGACGCTGGCGACGATGGGATCCGGGGTTCCCTACGCGATCGGTGCGAAGTTCGCCCATCCCGACCGGCCGGTGATCGCCTTGGTCGGCGACGACGCGATGCAGATGAACGGGATGGCGGAACTGCTGACGATCGCCCGGTACCGCGAATCGTGGTCCGATCAGCGATGTGTCATCTGCGTGTTCCACAACGGTGATCTGAACCAGGTCACCTGGGAACTGCGTGCCATGGGCGGCTCGCCGAGGTTCGAACCCTCGCAGAGCCTGCCGGAAGTGTCCTATTCGGACTTCGCCCTGCAAGTCGGCCTTGGCGGGATCGCCGTCGACGATCCCGCCATGCTCGGCGAAGCGTGGGACGTCGCGCTGTCGGCCGACGTGCCGACCGTGCTCGACGTCCGCTGCGATCCCGAAGTACCGCCGATCCCGCCCCACGCCACCCTCGAGCAGATGAAGTCGATGACCGAAGCGGTCCTCAAGGGCGAACCCGACGCCTGGCACTTGGTGACCCAGGGAATCAAGACGAAGATGCAGGAACTGCTGCCTTCGCGCCGCTGAACCTCAGGCGCTCGCGCCGCCGTCCAGGACGATGTCGTGTCCCACGACGTACGCGGACTCGTCGGAGGCCAGCCACAGGACCGCCGCGGCGATCTCTTCGACCGCGCCGATCCGGCCGAGCGGGATGACCGCGCCGAGCCGTTCGGCGCGGCCGGTCTCGGTCTCGCCGGGCCGGAACGACATGCCGGTGTCGGTGGCGCCGGGGCTGACCGCGTTGATCCGGATGCCCTCGGCGATGTGGTCGCGGGCGGCGGTGCGGGTCAGCACGTCCACGGCGGCCTTCGAAGCGGCATAGGCGGCCATTCCCGGCAGGCGGTGGTGCGAGCCGATGTTGGACGACATGTTGACGATGGCGCCCCCGCCGTTCGCCCGCATCTGGGCGATCTCGTGCTTCATGGACAGCCAGGTGCCCGTGAGGTTCGTCCGCACGACGGCGTCGAAGCCGTCCTCGTCGAGATCCGCCGTCGGCGCGGGACTGCCGAGGACACCGGCGTTGTTGAACGCTATGTCGAGTTTGCCGTGCCGCCGCACGGTTTCGGCGACGAGACGCTCGACGTCGGCGCTGACGCTCACATCCGCGATCACCCTGTCGGCGGCGCCGCCCTCTCCCTTGATCTCCTTCACGGTCTGTCGCAGTTTCTCGCCGTCCCGGCCCGAAACGACGACTTGAGCGCCTTCACGCGCGAACGCGGCCGCCGTGGCGCGGCCGATCCCGGAACCTCCCCCGGTGACCAGGACGACCTTGCCGTTGAAACGTTCCCCCGCAGTAGACACATTAACCACTTTCTGGTCCGATCGTTCTATTATCAGTGTCGGCGAGCGGTTTCGAGAACCGCGATGGCCTGCTTCGCCGTGGCACGTGCCCGCGCCGCGGGATCCGGCCCCTTGCCCAGCACCCGCATGCCCTGCAGGACGGTGAGCAGGAAGCCGGCCAAAGCTTCGGGATCGGCGGCGGCGTCGAGCTCGCCTTGAGCCTTGGCCCGGCTCAACGCCATCCGCAAGGCGAGTTCGAGCGCGTACCAGCTGCGTTCCACCACTCTCGCGACCTCGGGATCCCTCGGCATCATCTCCATGGCGGCGTTGACCACGAAACAGCCTTTGCGTCCCGCTTCGCCGAGGATTTCGGCAAGGTAGCGCTCAATGAGCCGTCGCACCCCCGCGAGCGCGGGCCCCGGCCCCGCGAAGTCCTCGACGAACCGTTCGTTACCCCTCGCGATGTAGCGGTTCAGGGCGGTCAGGTACAGCTCGTGCTTGGTGCCGAACGTCGCATAGAGACTCGCCTTGCCGATGCCGAGTTCGGCGACGAGGTCACTGACCGAGGTGGCCTCGTACCCCTGTCGCCAGAACAACTCCAGTGCGGCATCGCAGGCCGCGTCGACGTCGAATTCCTTCACCCGGGACACGAGGCAAGCTTAGTCACATCTGGACCGATCGGTCAAGAAAGCCTCCACTAGAAACCCTTTTCCAGCAAGCGATCAGGACTTTCCGTGACCAGAAGGACGACAGACGCGATCAGTCGGACGACACGCGTGATCGAACAGACGACACACTCCGCCGCCGGAATTGCGCCGTGTCGTCCAACTGATCAAGTGTGTCGTCCGTCCAGTCACGCGTGTCGTCCGCTGAGTCACGCGCGCCCTCCGTCCGGCCACGGATCGATACGCCTCCGAAGCGGCCCGCGCCCTGATCGACTGGCGTTCACCAGGACAAGCACGGCCCGGTCGGGCCATCACCCCCACGACCTTCGGCATGATTGCTCTCATCCTCGAATTCGGATACCGTCAGCATCCAGATGCCGTTAACATTCGAACTGGGAGACTTTCCATGCCCGACGTTCCCGAAATCGCCTTGACCGACCCCGAGGTCCTGCGAGACCCGTTCACCACCTACGGACCGGTCCGTGAGCGCTCCCCGGTCGCCAAACTGGTCGCACCGGGCTTCGCGATGTGGGCGGTCCTGCGCCACGAAGAGGCGCGGAAGATGCTGAGCGACCCCCGTTTCGCTCTGAGCCCGAACAGCTACCAGCGCATGGACATCCCCGATCACTGCCGCCCCTACATGCGGACGATGCAGGAGGCCGAAGGGCCGGAACACCTCCGGCTTCGACGGCTGGTCGCCCCCGCGTTCACCCCGCGCAAGGCCACCGCGCTCCGGCCGGGAATCGAGCGGCTCGCGAACGACCTCCTCGACGACCTCGACGGTGAAACCGAGATCGACCTGGTCACGGCCTTCGCGCGCCCGCTGCCGGTCGACGTGATCTGCGCGCTGGTCGGCATCCCCGCCGAAGACCGTCCCCGCTGGCGCGAGTACGGCGCCTTGATCTCGGCCGGCGACGGCGCCGGACTCGCGAAGGCGGTCCCCGGGATCGTCAAGGGGGCGCTCGCCGCCATCGAAGACCGGAAGCTCCACCCCGCCGAGGACGTCATCTCCCAACTGCTCCACATCCAGGCCGAAGACGGCGACAGGCTCAGCGAAACCGAGCTGGTCGCCCTGGTCTGGCAGCTCGTCCTGGGGGGCCAGGTGCCCGGCAACGTCATCGCCAACGCCGTCGAGATCCTGCTCTCCCGCCCCGATCGGCTGGCCGAGCTCCGTGAAGACCCGGCACTCATGCCCGGTGCCGTCGAGGAAGTGATGCGCTGGCAGAGCCCGCAGTTGCTGACGATCCCCCGGTTCACCACCACGGAGGTCCGGATCGGCGACATCCTGATCCCAGAGGGAGAACCGGTTACCGTCGCGGTCGCCGCGGCGAACCGGGACCCGCGGGCGTTCCCCGATCCGGACGTCTTCGACATCCGCCGTACGGCCGGACCGGCCTGGCATCTGGCGTTCGCCCACGGGCCGCATTTCTGTCTCGGCGCTTCACTGGCCCGAGTGCAAACCGAAGTCGCGCTCACCGCCCTGTTGCGCCGGTTCCCCGACCTCGCGCTTGCCGACGGCGTGCTGCGGATCCCGGACCCGGGCACCTGGCGGCTGAACGCCCTGCCGGTCAAGCTGCACGCGACGGCGGTGAACTGAAACGAGTTCTAATAGCGTGAGCGGCTGTGCGCCACGGGACAGTGCTGTTCACCAGCGACCGGGGCATCACCCCGGCGGCCGCCGCACGGGCAGCGGAAGCCGCCGGGCTTCGACGCCTTCCACGTACCCGAACACACGCACATCCCGGTCGAACGGGAGGCGCCCCCACCCGCGCACCGGCGATTCGTCGCTCCCCGACGACCGCTACCCGCCCACAGTGCACCCGTGGGTCGCGCCGGCCACGGCGGCCTCGGTGACCACCCGGATCCGGCTCGCGACGGCGGTGGCCCTTCCGGTCGAGAGCGATCCGATCACGCCGGCCAAGACGATCGCCAGTCTCGATCACCTCTCGGGCGGACGGGTCACCCTCGGCGTCGGCTTCGGCTGGAACGTCGACGAACTGGCCGATCACCGGCGTCCCAGCCGGCGAACGGCGGACGGCCCTGCGCGACCACCCGGAAGCGATGCGCGCGCTCTGGACGCAGGACGAAGCTTCGTACGCGGGCGAGTTCGTCTCGTTCGGCGCGAGCTGGGCGTGGCCGAAACCGGCTCAAGCACGCATCCCGGTGATGGTCGGCGCGGGCGGGACGGACAAGACGTTCCGCTGGATCGCGAAGTCGGCCGACGGCTGGCTCACCACTCCCGGCGACACGGACATCGAGGACAAAGCGCGGCGGCTGCGCGAGATCTGGCACGAAGCGGGTCGCGCCGGCGAACCGGAGATCTCGGCGCTCGGCGTCCGGCCCGATCCGGGGAACCTGGCCGAGCCGGAAGCGGCCGGGGTCACCGAGACCGTCTTCGGCCTCCCGGACCGCTCCCCCGACGAGGTCGAAGCCTGGCTTCATCGCCTCGCCGGGAAACTCAGCCTGCCTGCTGCGAGTCGATGAGGTACCGGCCGTCCTGCTGGACCAGGACGAAGGTCTCCCGCCCGGTCGTGGTGCCGCCGGAAGCCCTGACGTAGGTGAGCGTCGCCGTCACCTTGTTCCCGGATTCGGTCACGTTCGACACGGTCACCGACCGGTAGTCCTTCCAGTAGTTCGAATACCGCTCGAAGCTCTGGTTCCTGCTGCGCTTGAAGTTGTCGCTCAGCGTCGCGAACCCCGCCTGGAGATTTCCCGGGATGAGGGCGTAGTAGGCCGCGAGCGCCTGCCCCGGCGTCTGCGCGGGAGGCGGCGCGGCCGAGGACGACGAGGACGGAGGAGGGGTCGGCGTCGACGAAGGCACGGAGGATGGCGAAGGCGGTGGCGCGACCGGTTCCGAAGTGGGCGGCATGACCGGCTGCGACTGAGAAGCCGACGGCGGAACCTGGGCCGAAGGAGTGTCTTCCTCGCGGTTGAGCACCACGACCACGGCCGCGGCGGCCACCGCGGCGAGCACGAGGAACACGGCGATCACGCCGATCAGCATCCCCTTGCGTGCTTTCGGTGGCGGCTCTTCGGCGGCGAGTGTCGTCGGCTCCCCCGCCGCCAGCGCCCGCAGTTCCCGCTCGGTCTCGGTCATCGTCGGCCTGCTGTCCGGCCGGACGTCGAGGAGCCGGTTCAGCAGCGGCGTCAGGATCCCCGACCTGACCGGCGGAGTGATCTCGCCGCTCGACGCGCGGTACAGCAACGCGATCGGGTTCTCCGCCGTGCCGTAGGGCGTCCCGCCTTCGAGCGCGGTGTACAGCGTCGCGCCGAGCGAGAACACGTCGGAAGCGGACGTGGCGTCTTCGCCGCGGGCCACCTCGGGCGCGAGGAACGCCGGCGTGCCGGAGATCTCGCCGGTCGCGGTGAGCTGGACGTCGCCCATCGCCCGCGAAATCCCGAAGTCGGTGATCTTGACGGTGTCGTCCTCACCGAGCAGGACGTTGCCGGGCTTGATGTCGCGGTGGACGATGCCCGCCCGGTGCGCGGCGGCCAGCGCCGAGCACAACTGGATCCCGAGGCGGATGACGTCTTCGACCTCCATCGGCCCGTCGCGCAGTTTGTCCGCGAGACTCCTCGAGGGCAGGTACTCCATGATGATCCACGGGCGATCCTGCTCGTCGATCACGCCGAAGACGGTGATGGCGTGCGGATGCACCAGCCGCGCGGCGATCCTGGCCTCGCGCAGCGCCCGGTTCTTGGCTTCGTCGGCCTTCTGCTCACCGGCGCCGTGCGGCAGGAGGAGTTCCTTGATCGCGACCATGCGTTCCAGGTCGTCGTCGCGTGCCCGCCATACCGTGCCCATGGAGCCACCGCCGACGGGCTCGATGAGATCGAACCGGTCGGCGAGGCGGCGGATCTCCTCCATTGTCGACGTCCCCCTGGAGCTGTGGTGTTCGCGCGAACCTTGCCAGCATGCCAGGAACGCACCGGGACGCAGGACCCGGCAGGGTGGTTTTCCGGGGCGGTGTCGGTCACGCCGCCTGCTGGGCCGTTCGGCGCGACCCCGCCCCATCGGCTGCCCGGAAGTGCGTATCCCGTCCCGCCGCGGGGCCACTTCACTTCTCCGGTGTGGCCTGTTTTCGGGGAAGGGCGGCGATGCGGGAGACCATCGGCGGTCGCGGCGTGCTCGAAGACGCGTTCGCATCCCGCCGACGAGGTACCCGTGCGGCCGGGCAGCCCGCTGCCGCCCGGGACGCCGCCGGACGGCTCCTCGCCGCGCACCACGCCGCGCTCACCGAACCGGACTCCGGACGGCCGGGTCGGCGCGGCCCTCGCCGCCGTCCTTACCGCCCGCCGCGACCCGGTTCCCGCGGTCCCCGGACCGGCGGGCGCCGCACGCTCGTTCAGCGCCGGTCAGTGAGGCGTCGCTCGTTTCATGCTCTTTCGGGAAGACAAAGCAGCGTCACAACTCACGAAGGTCTCAGCGGTTCAAAAGCGCCAGACTGCGCTCGGCTTCCGCGACGGCGGTGCCCCGCTCGACGTGCCCGTCGATCACGAGCGTGGCCAGCCCGTGGAGCAGGCACCACAGCGTGACCGCGATCCCGCCCGGGTGGCGCCGTTCCCCCACCCGTTCGGCCAGCACCGCACGGGTCGTCCGGTGCGCCTCGGCCAATGCCGGATATGCGGCGCGGTCGCCGATTCCGGCGCCGGCCATCAGGCGGTACAACGCCGGATTCTCCAGCGCGAAGCCGAGGTAGGAATGCCCGAGCACGGTCACCGTCCCGGCGCCACCGCCCCGCAGGCGGCCCCGCGATTCGGCGTGCCCCTCCAGTACGACCGCCGCCAGCAGCGCGTCCTTGTCGCGGAAATGCCGGTACGGTGCCGCGGTGGACGCGCCCGCTTTCGCGACCGCGCCGCGCAGGCTCACCCCCTCGGGACCTCGCTCGACGAGGAGTTCCCGTGCGGCGAGGACGAGCGCGCGACGGAGATCCCCGTGGTGATATAGGCACGTTTGATGGTCATGGCGGACCCCCCAGCCCTTGATGCCACGCGAACGGCGCCACCTTAACCGGTCGGGGGGCCGGCCGTGCGCACCACAGAGCCGCGGCACGCTTTCGGCGAGAGTGTCGTCACCGTCCTCGAACGGTGTTCGGCGCCCTCACCGCGGTCCGGCTCGACCCCCGGGCCGATCGGCGAGGTCGTTCGCCGCGACGTAGCCGAAGGTCACCACCGATTGCGCTACCGAGCGACTTCATGTCACGCGGGGATCGAGCGAGGTCATGTTCTCCACCGGAGGAAAAATGAAACAAGTTCTACTCGCTTGGCGCAGCCGGGAGCGGCTGCGCTCGGCCGGTCACCTCGACCGGCGCGGACATTCGGGCGAATTCCTCAAGCCAATGCGCGGACCAGGTCCAGCGCGCGGCCGAGGGTGGTGAGCCGGTCGGCGACCGTGTCCCCCGCCGGGTACAGCCGGACCGTATCGACCCCGGCGTCACGCCAGACGCGCAACCGGCGCGTCACCATCGGTTCGGTACCGATGAGCGTCGTGCCGAGCACCATCTCGTCGGTCACCAGCGCGGCCGCGCCTTCCCGGTCTCCCGACTGCCACCGCTCCCGCACCGCCGAGGCGACCTCGGCCCAGCCCTGCCTGCTGTAGGCGTTGTGGTAGAAGTTCGTCTTCGCCGAGCCCATCCCACCGAGACTGAACGCGAGTTCGGCCTTGCGGCCGGCGACCATTCCGCGCAACTCGTCCTCGTCCGCGGCGAAGGCGACCTCGGCACCTTGGCAGACCTCGAGGTCCGGCCGCGTCCGGCCCGACTTCGCGAGTCCGGCGTCGAGATGGGAGAAGTAGGCCTCCGCCCCTTCCGGGACGAAACTGGTGCCCAGCCAGCCGTCCGCGATCTCGCCGGTCAGTTCCAGCAATTTCGGCGAGAGCGTGGCCAGGTGGACCGGAATGTGTGGATTCGGCGCCGACGACAGCCGCATCGGCCTGCTCTCCCCCGGCAGCGGGATCTCGAACTCCTTGCCGGAAAACGAGATCTTCTCCCCCGCGAACGCCTGGCGGATGATCGCGACCGTTTCCCGCATCCGCGTCAGCGGCCGGGCGAACGAAATGCCGTGGAGCCCCTCGATCACCTGCGGTCCCGAAGCGCCGAGCCCGAGGGCGAACCGGCCATCGGACAGGTCCGAGAGCGTCAGCGCGGCCTGCGCGATCGCCACCGGGGTCCGCGTGCCGAGCTGGATGATCCCCGAGCCGAGCCGGATCCGCTCGGTCCGCGCGGCGAGGTAACCGAGTACGGACGGCGCGTCCGAACCCCACGCCTCGGCGACCCAGCAGTCGTCGAGACCGAGCTTTTCCGCCTCCAGCACGAACTCCAGCGTTTCCCGCCAGCCGCGCGAGGCCTCGACCGTGGTCGCCGTGCGCATCAGGCGCCGCCGGCCTCTGCCCGCTCCTTGATCGCGGCGAGGGTCCCGGTCATCGCGGTCTCGAATTCGCGCAGCCGCACGAAGACAATTTTCTGCTCTTTGTCCGGCATCTGGTCGATGGCCAGCGAGAGACCCGACCGCCCCGGTCCCATCTGCATCCACTGCCGGAGCCGGGTGCCCCCGTTCTCGGGTTCCAGCGTGAAGCGCCACACGGCGGTCGGCGTCTCGGGGTCCTGCACCGCCCAGGCGAAGACACGCGGCGCTTCGCATTCGACGACGTACGAGGTCGTCTCCCATTCGCCGAACGAGGCGTGCTCGCTGCGGCCGACGAACCGCCTGCCGATCGCGGCTTCACCGGCCGCGCCGTCGCACCATTCGACCGAGCGGACCTCCTGGCTCATCTCCGGCATCAGCCGCACGTTCGAGACGATCGACCAGACCCGCTCCGGCTCGGCGTCGACCCAGACCCCTGCCCCGACCGTCGGCTTGTCGGCGTACTTGGCGCCGGTCCACTCCATCGTGGTCGCCTCCCCTGCTCGCGACCTCGATAGTTGCGTAAATGGACTTACGTTGTCAAACCTTCCTGCGTGGCGAAGCGGCGCACCGCGTCAGGCCGGTTCGCGAGCCTCGGCGGGTAGCCGGGCCCGAGCCGCGCCCGCGTGTTCTCGGCGGTGAGCGGCGCGGCGCAGTGCGCGCAGACGACCTCGGCGTGCGTATCGCGCCCACAGGTCTCGTGGTGGAGGACGACGGGCGGCCCGGCCCCCTCGGCGAGCCAGCGGTCGCCCCAGCGCGACATGGCGGCGAGCACACCGTAGAAATCCGCGCCCTTCTCGGTGAGCACGTAGTCGTAACGGACCGGGTCGGCCTGGTACGCGCGCTTCTCCAGCAGCCCCTCCCCGACCAGGCGGCGCAGGCGGTCGGCGAGGGTGTTCCGCGCGATACCGAGTTCCTGCTGGAACTCGTCGAACCGGCGGATCCCGTAAAACGCCTCCCGCAGGACCAGCGGCGTCCACCAGTCGCCGAGCAGGTCCATGGTGCGCGCGATCGAACACGGCCACTGCGCGAACGAAGTCCGTTTCATGTCCGCGAGCCTACGCCCGGCGAAATTGATCCGGTCATTCCTCCACCCATTCTGCGGTGCTCAGGCGCCGGCCCGAAATGTGGCGATCCGGTCAAGAAGATCTCGCGCATTGATATCGCCCACCCGTCTGCGCACACTTTCCGACAGCGGCCGCAAACGGTCCCGCGTACGAGCGGAACGGATTCGGCCCGCGATCTCCATCGCGGCGAGGCCGACCGCCGCCGCCCGGTCGAGGTCGCCTTCCAGCGCGTGATCGACCGCGAGCCAGATCATCGTCAGCGACCGGCTGCGCACCATGTCCGGGCCGTAGCCGTCGATGGCCTCGGTGAGCGCGGGAATGGCCTCCCGGCTGTGCCGGACGTCGACGAGCCTGGCGAGTTCGGTGCGCACGGTGCCGATCATCGCGGCGAGGTCGTTGGCCGTGAAGAAGGCGGACCACGACGGGCTCACGTCACCGACGGAATCCGCGAACTGTTCCGGGGCAAGGGAAAGCTTGTCCAGCGCCGCGCGCACATCACCGAGCAGCGCGTAGGCCCAAGCCTCATTCGCCGACAGGATCGCCTGCGACAGCGTCCTTCCCGCCCGGCGCGCCGCCACCTGCCCCTGCCCGAACTGCTCGAGCGCCTCCACCGGAGTGCGGTGATGCAGGTACATCCGGCCGATCCGGTATCGGACGTTGGCGACGAGGTCGTCGTTGCCCGCCTCCGCCGCGAGTTCGAGCGCGCGCCGGAAGTGCCGTTCCGCCCGGACAGGGCGGCCGGAGTCGAATTCCGTCCACCCCCGCAGATTGTGCAGATCCGCCACCACTCCGGCCAGGCGCCGGGCCAGCGCTTCGGACATCATTCCCCGGCGCAGCGCCGCGCCGTAGGGCTCGAGCACCCGCAGCAGGTCCCGGCAGGACCCGCCGCCTTCCCGATAGTCGCGCGCCCGGAGCGCGGCGATGACGCCCTCCAGCCGGTCGATGTCGGATTGCCCGACGCGCAGCGGCAGCCGGTCGGTCACGGCGACGCTCCTGGCTCGCGTACCGGAATGGCGATGGTCACTCGTGCGCCCATTGTCGCTTCCTCCCGATCCACAACGACCAAGCTCGTCGAGGTCCAGGACGGAGTCACGCCGATCTCCTGGAATACGCGAACGACGTACAATGAGGTTAGCCAGAACAAATAACGATGCACTCCGCCGAACGGTTGGCTATTTTCCTTCACCGGAATATGCACGTGCGGATCTCTTTCTTGTGCACGAATGATCGCCATTCCACACTCGCTCACCCCGAGTGCCCGGCAGGAACCGTCCGTGAGCACTTGAGACGCAGCTCTCAGCCGAACGTGTGAACCTTGTCAACTCGGGTCACGAAAAGGCTTCACATTGGGTTATCAATAGCTGAAGATCAACAGCAACCGAACGTAAGGGGCTGAAGCGTTGGACAAGGAAAATGACCTCATCCGGGGGACGATCGTCTTCGGCCTGCGCACTTTCGGTGCGGACCCGCTGCCGGTCCAGGCCGATCTCGAATACGACCCGGAGGATCCCTACGCCGTCGTGGTGGCCTACCACTCGGGCGGAGGGACGGTCCGGTGGATGTTCGGCCGTGACCTGCTCGCGGACGGGCTCCTCACCCCATCGGGCGAAGGCGACGTGATCATCAGCCCGGCCGACGACACCTCGATCGTGATTTTCGCCCTCAGCGCGCCTGACGGCTGTGCGGTCCTCGAAGCTCAGGCACAGGAACTGGCCGAGTTCCTCGACCGCACCTACGACGCCGTGCCCGCGGGCTCCGAGCCGGAATGGTTCGACTTCGACCAGGAGATCGGCAAACTCGTCACCGAGTCCTGATCACCGGCGTGCCGCCCGCGAACGCGGCGGCACGCAGCGCCAGGGTGGTCGTCGCGCAGCCACACCTGGCCTGGTTCGCAGATGCCTTCCCGCAAGGTCTCGCCCTCGTAGTCGTCCCACACCGGCCCGCGCCGCCGCAAAGGATGTTCACAGCTCCTAGGTGACCCCGAAGTGCTTCGTGACCGCGGCCAATCCCGAGGACGTCGCCGAGGAAAAGGCCAAGGAAAACCGGCGGGGGGCGGGAGCGGCCGCCAAGGTCCCGCCACCCTGGAGCCGGGTGGTGGCACCGTCGCGCGGTGCCACCACCCGCGCCGGGTCAGCCGAGTTCGCGGAGACCCGGGACGACCTGCTCGGAGAACGAGCGCAGGAACCGCTCCTGATCGTGGCCGGGGCCGTGGAAGACGAGGTGGTCGAAGCCCGCCTCGACGTAGGGCTTGATCTGCTCGACGGCGTCGGCGGGTTCGGAGGCGACGATCCAGCGGCGGGCGACCTGCTCGATCGGCAGCGCGTCCGCGGCCTTCTCCATCTCGGCCGGGTCTTCGATGCCCGCCTTCTGCTCGGGTGTCAGCGAGAGCGGCGCCCAGAACCGGGTGTTCTCCAGCGCCTGCGCCGGATCCGGGTCATAGGACAGCTTGATCTCGATCATCTTGTCGATGTCGCCGGTGCCGCGGCCGACCTGCTCCGCGCCTTCCGCGACCGCGGGCAGCAGCTTCTCGGTGTACAGCTCCATCCCCTTGCCGCTGGTGCAGATGAAGCCGTCACCCTGCTTGCCGACGTACTTCGCCATGACCGGGCCGCCGGCCGCGATGTAGATCGGCACGCCGCCGTCGGGACGGTCGTAGACGGTGGCGTCGGTGGTCTGGAAGTACTCGCCCTCGAACGTGACGCGCTCCTCCGTCCACAGTTTGCGCATCAGCTCGATCGCCTCGCGCAGCCGCGCGAACCGCTCCTTGAAGGCGGGCCACTCGATGCGGGCGACCGCGACCTCGTTGAGGGCCTCGCCGCTGCCGACTCCCAGCAGGACGCGGCCCGGATACAGGCTGCCGAGGGTGCCGAACGCCTGCGCCACCACGGCCGGGTTGTAGCGGAAGGTCGCCGTCAGCACACTGGTGCCGAGCACGACCCGCTCGGTGCGCTCGCCGACCGCCGCCATCCACGCGAACGAGAACGGCGCGTGCCCGCCCTGGTGCCGCCAGGGCTGGAAATGGTCGCTGACCATCACGCTGTCCAGCCCGACCTGCTCGGCGAGTACGGAGTACTCGACGAGGTCGCGCGGGCCGAATTGCTCGGCCGACGCCTTGTAACCGATCTTCAGTGCCATCCGGGGTCACCACCTGGGCTCTTGGGTTGTTCCGGTTTTCACCTTGGCACAGAGTCGATCAGGTCCGCCCATGCTTCGACCGCGTGCGGGGTGTCGGGAACGCCACTGTGCGGCGGGAATGCCCCCGTCAGGAGTGCCTTCGCCAGGAGGAGTCCGGCTCGACGAACTCGATGCCGTTCTCGTCGAGCGCGTTGAAGACGGTGAAGCGGCCCCGCGGGAAGACGAAACCGAGCGCCACCATGCCCTCGGCCATGTCCGGGCTCACGGATCGCAGGAGTTCGACGTCCTGGAGCACCTGCCCCTCCAAAGCGGACAGTTCCGGGCAGACGTCCTGCCGCCACCGGAGCGGGCTGGGCTCGGCCGGGTCACCCCAGTCCCAGGCCGGCTTGCCGTACGGGTCGATCGTGTTCCAGGTCAGGGAAAGCTCGTCGAATTTCCAGTGCGTGATCTCGAGCCGTTCGGCACCGAAGTCCACTATCACGGGCGCGTCCGAAAGCCACTCGGCGTACTCGACGAACCAAGTGAGGTGGACGCGCTGGAGTCGTCCGCCCACCAACGCGCGCAAACGATCCCCGTGCGCTCTCCGGATCGTCTCGAGTCCGGAGAGCCACACGGGGGAATAGCCTTCGATGCCGAAGAACGCCACCGAAGGAGTATGGCAAGTCAGTCGTAGGACAGCGCTTCCAGTAGTTCACCGCTGGCCGGATTGGGCAGCGCCCTCGCCACGTCAGCCTGTGCCACGATGCCGACGAGCTGGTGGCCGTCGATCACCGGCAGGCGCCGCACCCGGTGGTTCGCCATGGTGCGCATGATCTTCTCGGCGTCGTCGTCCGCGCCGATCGTCACCGCCTCGCCCTGGGCGAGTTCCGAGGCGTGCAACGCCCTGGGGTCCTTGCCTTCGGCGAGCACCTTCACCACGATGTCGCGGTCGGTCAGCATGCCTTCGAGCTTGCCGTCCTCACCGCAGATCGGCATCGCGCCGACCGACTCGGCGGCCATCTTCTTCGCCGCGTCGAGCACGGTGTCGGACGCGGACACACAGGTCACACCGGCGGTCATGATGTCTCGTGCCGTGGTCATTCCTTCGCTCCTTTCGTCTGGATTCGTACTTCGAATACCCGCCATCCGAGAGCCGACACCTCAGGCCGCCGACGGTTCGAGGAGGATCTTGACCGCGCCCTCCTGCTTCTTCTGGAAGATCTCGTAGGCGTGCGGCGCCTGCGCCAGCGGCAGCTTGTGCGTCGCGAAGCCTTCGACACCGAGCGGGTCGGCGGAGTCGGTGATCAGCGGCATGATGTCGTCGAGCCAGCGCCGGACGTTGGCCTGCCCCATCCGCAAGGTGATCTGCTTGTCGAACAGTTCCATCATCGGCAGCGGGTCGACCATGCCGCCGTAGACCCCGCTCAGCGAGATCGTGCCACCGCGCCGGACACAGTCGATGGCCGCGTACACCACGCTGAGCCGGTCGATCGCGGCCTTCTCGGTGAGCTTCGCGCCGATCGGATCGGGCAAGAGACCGACGAGATTCTGCGCCAGCCGCCCGATCGGGGCACCGTGCGCCTCCATCCCGACGGCGTCGATCACCGAATCCGCGCCCCGGCCGCCGGTGACCTCCCGGATGAGGTCGCCGAGATGCTTGTGCTCGCGCGTGTCGTAGGTGACGATGCCGGACGCGGCGGCCTTCGCGAGCCGTTCGGGCACCAGATCGATGCCGATCACCTTGCCCGCACCCCGGTGTTTCGCGATCCGGCAGCAGAACTGGCCGATCGGGCCCAGCCCGAAGACCACGACGGTGCCGCCTTCGGGGACGTTCGCGTAGTCGACGGCCTGCCAAGCGGTGGGCACGACGTCGGAGAGGTACACGAACCGCTCGTCCGGCGGGCCGTCCGGCACCTTGATCGGGCCGTAGTGAGCCTGCGGCACTCGCAGGTATTCGGCCTGGCCACCGGGGACCTGGCCGTAGAGCTTGGTGTAGCCGAGCAGTGCCGCGCCCTTGCCGCGGTCGGTGACCTGCGTGGTCTCGCACTGCGACTGCAGGCCGCGGTCGCACATGAAGCAGTGCCCGCAGGAGATGTTGAAGGGGACAACGACCCGGTCGCCGGGTTTCAGGTTCGTCACCCCGGAGCCGACCTCTTCGACGATGCCCATCGGCTCGTGCCCGAGAATGTCGCCTTCGTCGATGAAAGCGCCGAGGACCTCGTAAAGGTGCAGGTCAGAGCCGCAGATACCGGTCGAGGTGATACGCACGATCGCGTCGGTCGGCTCGATCAGCTTCGGATCCGGGACGGTGTCCACCCGGACATCGCGTTTCCCATGCCAGGTGACGGCCTTCATGGTGCTCCCTTCGGCGAGTGGATCTGTTCCCCGCGGGGTGCCCGTCCGCGCATCCGGCAAACCTCACCCTTCCGTGCCACCGTGGGCATCATGCGAACCCGGATACTCGCCGTCGCCGTCGACTGTCGTGAGGCCGAAGCACTGGCCGCGTTCTGGAAGGAAGCACTCGGCTATCCCGAAACCGCACGGTGGACCGACGGTCACGGCGTGACCTACGTCGAACTGAAGAGTCCGGACGTGCCGAGCCTGCTCTTCCAGCCGGTCCCTGAGGGAAAGTCGGGCAAGAACCGGCTGCACCTCGACCTCGCCCCCACCGAACTCGACCAACGCGACGAGGTCGCGCGGCTCGTGTCACTCGGTGCCAGGATCGTCGAGGACCCCGAATCGGATCCCTGGGTGGTCATGGCCGACCCGGAGGACAACGAATTCTGTGTGCTGCCGCGGCGTTGAGCAGCGCCACGGCGCAGGAGTCCCGAAGCCTCGGCTGAGTGCTGGTGCGCGCGAAGGGGGAAGATTCAAGCCGTCGAACGTCCTGAATCTTTCCCACTCCGCTCGTCGGCCGCGGACACTCGACGTCTCGAATCGTCCATCGCCGATCTCCCTTCGCCGGAAACCGGGACGGCCGACCCGTCGTCACCACCCACGAGCCCGCAGGCTCAAGCGGCCTGTTCGCCCGCCCGGGCCGACGGCTCGGAATGCAGCCCCAGCATCTCCAGCAGCATCCGGCAATCCGTCGCGTCGCGGGCGTTCCTGACGACCGCTTCGGTCGCCTTGCGCAGTACCGCGGCCCGCACGGCCGTCGGGCCGCCGTCGACCAGTTCTTCCACCGGACGAAGTCCCTCGATCGGGTTCCCCATGACCCACCTCCACCTTCCCTTTCGTTGATACCTGATCCTGACCGGGAAGACACCCTCACTCCGTGCTGTCCCGGCGGCGACTCCACCGATTTCTCCCTAGACTGGCGCCACTCGTACGAGCGGACGGAGCGGGAACTGAGAACCGAGTTGCGCGGGGAGATCGTGACGCTGACCCCGGTCACCGAAGCCCATGTCGCCGCGTTGCGGCGGATCCGCGGCACGGCCGAGGTCAGGGCTCGCTGGGGTTCGGTCGACGACTCTCCCACCTGGCCGTTCGACGACCCCACCACGGCCCGCTTCACCGTGCTGGAGGACGGCGTCGTCCGCGGTTTCGCCCAGTACGGCGAGGAGGACGACCCGATGTACCGGCACGCCTCGGTCGACCTCTTCCTGGATCCGGCCGCGCACGGCCGCGGGCTGGGCACGGACACCGTCCGTACGATGGCCCGCCACCTCCTGCACGACCGCGGGCACCACCGGCTGGTGATCGATCCCGCCGTGGACAACGACGCCGCCATCC
This sequence comes from Amycolatopsis sp. QT-25, assembly GCF_029369745.1. NCBI lineage: Bacteria > Bacillati > Actinomycetota > Actinomycetes > Pseudonocardiales > Pseudonocardiaceae > Amycolatopsis > Amycolatopsis sp. QT-25. Next base: position 3,093,535 of record NZ_CP120210.1, on the reverse strand, counting down.
GCTGCTACAAGGCCGTCGGCTTCCGTGAGGTGGGGGTGATGCGCGGTTACGAGCGCGACACCGACGGCGACGGCTGGCATGACGGGCTGCTGATGGATTTGCTCGCCGAAGACCTCAGGTAGCGCGTCAGGGCGACTCCGAGCAGCACCACCGCCATCCCGGCGAGCACCCGCGGGCCGAGGTCTTCGCCGAGCACGAGCGCGCCGAGCACGACCGAGACGACCGGCAGGAGGTAGCCGACGGTCGCCGCGGACGTCGCGCCTTCGTCGGCGATGAGCCGGTAGTTGAGGTAGAAGGTGACGCCGGTGCCGAAGATCCCGAGGACGACGACGGCGATCAACGCGGTCGGGTTCAGCGATCCGGCCGGTGCCGCGTCGAACGGCAGGGCGAGCGCGCTCAACCCGGTGGCGGTCAGCACTTGCGCGGCGGAGATCGCGATCGGGCCGCCTTCGCCGACGAGTTTCCTTCCCATGTAGGCGAAAGCGATGGCGTAGCTGATGCCGGCTCCGAGCAGGGCCGGTGTCCCCCAGCCGAGCGGGCCGCTTCTCTGCCAGGGCGCGAAGATCAGCAGGATGCCGCCGAAGCCGAGGATCAGCCCGCCCACCCGGGGCACACTGATCCGGCGTTCGGTGCCGATCCCGATGCCGATCAGCAACGACCACAACGGGGTCGTCGCGTTCATCACCCCCGCGACACCGGAGTCGACGGTCAGTTCACCGATGCCGAACAACGCGAACGGCAGGACGTTGCAGAAGAAGGCGGCGACGAGGAGCCTGCCCCAGATCCGGCGGCCACGCGGGAGGCGTTGCCCGGCCCAGCGGCTCAGCACGAGAAGGACGGCCGCGCCCAGGGCGCAGCGGATGACGGTGATCTGAACGGGCGTGAACCCGGTCAGCGCGAGTTTGATCCCCAGGAAGCCCGATCCCCACAACAAGGCGAGAACGCCCATCCGGATCAGGGTTCCCGGCGCGCCGATGCTCACTTGGTTCCTTTCGCCGGGCCGCTGGACACCTCTCCAAGCTGCCTCGGGCGACTCGTCAGGACAAGTGAAAAGATCTATACCGCCATTAAGCGTTCCTGCATGTTTCGAGGGGTCCCGGTCGTGGCCGCCGGGAAAGGCGGCCACGCCCGGTTTCCGAGGAGATCAGTACTCGCCCGGTTGTTCGCAGGGCGGAACAGGGCCTGCTCACATTTCACGGTCGCGCATGATCCACCTCCCTTTCGCCTGGCGCACCGGTGGGGACGGGCGCGTTCTCGCTCAGTTTGCGGGCTGTCTTCCCCTCTCCGCGCACCCGGTGTCCGTGTTGTGACCCAGGCAGTGGGAAGGTTGTGGCACGATCTGCCGCGAAGCGGGGAGAAAGGTGCTTCTGGTGACCGAAAGTTCCGGCTCCGCCAGATCCGGTGAGACCGGGAAAGCACGCGCGGAACCGAGGCCGGTCTCGACGGCCGCGCTGACGTTCGGCCGCGCGTTGCGGGAGCGGAGGCAGGCCGGTGGCCTGGCGTTGCGCGATCTCCAGAAACTCGCCTATGTCGACAAAAGCCTGATCAGCCGGGTCGAACGCGGTCTCACCCCGCCGAGCGCGGAATTCGCCGAGGCTTGCGATCGCGCGCTGGGGGCGGGCGGAACGCTGATCGTGCTCGCCGAAGCCGCCCGCGCGGAACCGTATGTGCACCTCCCCCCGCCGCCTGGTCATTTCGTCGGCCGCGAAGAACATTTCACCCTGCTCGACCAGAAAGTGTTCACCGAAGCCGCCAAAGTGGTCTTCGTGGCCGGGCCGCCGGGCGTCGGGAAGACCGCGCTCGTCCTGCATTGGGCGAATCGGCGCCAGGAGGAGTTCGACAGCGTCCTCTGGTCGGATCTGCGCGGTTACGCGGCGGGCTCCCCCGCGCAACCCGCGGACATCCTCGACGACCTCCTGCGCTGTCTCGGTGTCCGCCCCGACCGCATCCCCGCCGAGGAGCACATGCGGCTCGCGCTGCTGCGCGGCCTGTTGCGCGGCCAGCGCACGCTCGTCGTCCTGGACAACGCCCTCGATTCGCACCAGGTGCGGCTGGTATTGCCCGGCACGCCGGACACCACCGTGCTGATCACCAGCAGACGGCGGCTGTCCGGACTGGTCGTCGGCAGCGGCGCGGTTCAGGTTTCCTTGGAGCCACTGGAAGAAGTCGAAGCGACGCGGCTCATGGCCGACCTCATCGGCGACGAACGCGCGGCGGGCGATCCCGAAGGTGTCGGCAGGCTCGTCCGGTTGTGCGCGGCGCTGCCGCTCGCGGTGAACATCGCCGCCGAACGGGTCGCCACCCATCCGCATCAGAGTGTCGGCGATCTCGCCCGCGAACTCGTCGCCGAAGGGCGGCGACTGGAACTGCTCGCGGTCGACGACGACGCGGTCGGCGTCCGGGCCGCGTTCAGCTGGTCCTACCGCGCGCTGGAGGCCGACACCGCCCGCATGTTCCGGTTGCTCGGCCTCCATCCCGGCCCGCGGTTCACCGCGGGTGCGGCGGCCGCCCTCGTCGGGCTGCCCGAACACGACGCGCGAAGGCTTCTCGACAAACTCACGCAGGCCCATCTCATCCAGCAGATCGGCGCGCGGTACTACCGGTTCCATGACCTGCTCCGCGTCTACGCCGCCGAAGAGGCCGCCGCCGCGCGGTGGCGGGACGAGCGGCAGGCCGCGGTCTCCCGGCTGACCCACTGGTATCTCCACGCGGCCAACGCGGCGAGCTGGACGCTGACCCCGGCCCGTGACCACCACATCGACCTGGGTCCCGCGCCCGAAGGTGTCGAGCCGCTCCGGTTCGCCTCGTTCGACGAGGCCTACATCTGGTGCGCGTCGGAGATGCCGAGCATCACCGGCGTCGCCCGGCTGGCGCTGGACCACGGGTTGTACGAGATCGGCTGGCGGCTGCCGGTGGAACTGTTCGACTACCACCTGCTCGGCAGGCCGTGGCAGACGTGGATCTCCAGCCACGAGGTGGCGATCGAGGCCGCGAAGGCGGGCGACGACCTCGGCGGGCTGGCGTGGTCGGCGATCAACCTCGCCGAGGCGCACCGGCGTCGCGGCGACCTCGACCGCGCGCACGAATTGTTCGGCCAGGCCGTCGAGATCTCCGCTGAGATCGGCGAGAACCCGAGCCTGGGCTGGGCGCTGGTCGGGCTCGGGAACATCGCGCACGAGCGGGAGGACTACGCCGAAGCCGTGCGGCTGGCCGAACAGAGCGTGGCGGTGAACGCGCGGATCGGCTACCGGCTCGGCGAAGCGACCGCGCGCGTCCACCTCGGCCGTGCGTACCGCGATCTCGGCGAGCGGGAACCGGCCCTCGAACACGGCCTCCGCGCCTTCGAGGCGTACGCGAAAGACGCGGACCAGCACGGCATGGGTTTCGCGCTGGTACCGCTCGCCAGGACCAGCCGCCGGTTCGGCGAGCTCGACCAGGCACTCGCGTACTGCGAGCGGGCGCTGGCCGCCTACCGGAACTGCGGTGACGTCTGGGGGCAGGCCGACGCGCTGGACGAACGCGGCTGCGCGCTGGCCGCGCGGGGGCGGACCGACGAGGCCGTGGCCGCCTGGCGCGACGCGCTCCAGCTCGTCATGGATCTCGACGACCGGAAGGCGAACGTGCTACGAGGCCGCCTCGAAGGGGCCGTCTGAAGGCAGGGAAGGAACCCTCCACCTACTTCGACAGGGTGAGGGTCGGGTTTCGCCGCCTGGTGCCTCAAGGCCCCACGAGAGAACCACGGCGGCGGCCTAGCGGGCACAGGAGTCAGTACCCCTCACGACTTACCGGTCCTTTGTGGACACCCAAGCCGTAGCGGCTCCAGAACACCGCCACGAAGGTCTCCCCCTCTCGAAGCCGGCGAAAACCCTTACCCGGTTCAGAGCTCCACCGGCAGGTGGTGCAGGCCGCGGGTGATGGCGCTCGGCCACCACACGAGCCGGTCTTCCGGCACGGTCAGCGTCATCGAGGGCGCGCGGCCGAACAACGTCTCCAACGCCGCGGACGCCTGCATGCGTGCGAGCGCGGCGCCGATGCAGATGTGCGGGCCGACGCCGAAGGCCACGTGCCGCACCGGCCGCTCGCCAGGGCGGAAGGCGAGCGGTTCGGGGTGGACCTCCGGATCGCGGTTGGCCGCCAGCAACGACAACAGGATCGGGTCGCCCGCTTCCATCCGCTGTCCGGCGAGGTCCATCGGCTCGGTGACGAAACGCCAGCTGGTGTTCTGCAGCGGGGTGTCGCGGCGCAGGACCTCCTCGATGACGAGCGTCAGATACGAGCCGTCCGCGCGGGCGCGGGTCGCCTCCTCCGGATGGGTGATGAGGGTCAGCGCGGTGGACGCGATGAGGCTGATCGTCGTCTCGTGCCCGGCGATCAAGGAGAGGAACGCCGTCGCGGCGACCTCTTCCTCGGTCAGCTTCCCGGCGGCTTCCTGGGTGAGCAGGTCGCTGATCAGGTCCGCCCCGGGTTCGGCGCGTTTGCGGGCGACGACGTCGGCGAGCAACGCGTCCAGCTCGTCGGTCGCCTTGAGCATCGACGCCATGTCGGTGACGTCCCCGGCGGCGACCACCAGCGCCGGCGGGCGGACCTCGTCCAGCAGGGTGTCCGGGATGCCGATCAGTTCGCAGATCGACCGGATCCCCAACGGGTACGCGAAATCCTCGACGAGGTCGCCCTCGCCCCGCTCCAGGATCGGGTCCAGCAGTTCGTTCGCGAGCTGATGCGTGCGGTCACGCAGGTGCTGGAGCCGCCGCGGGCCGAACGCGCCGGCGCAGGCCTTGCGCAGCCGGGCGTGCTCCTCGCCCTCGAAGTTGTTCATATGCCGGACGAGCGACGGCCGATGGTCGGCGGGCAGGCCCAGATTCGCCTGGCGCCAGTGGTCCGCCGCGACGGACGGGCATTTGGACAACCGGGGATCGGCCATCGCGGAAACGACGTCCGCGTGCCGGGTCAGCAGCCAGGTCCAGGTGTCGCCGGGAAGCGGCAGCCGGAACGCCGGGGCGTTCGCCCGGAGCCATTCGTAGGCGGGCGAGGGGTCCCTGTCGAATTCCGGGCCGAACAGCACGGGGACCGCGGCGTCGTCGTATGCGGCGTCAGGCATACGAGTCACCATGCCAGCTTGCGGCGGTGACGCGTCCGGCGAACGCGGGTATCGGCCTGTCTCACGCGATCGTCAACGCGGTCCCCCTGTCACCCCGTCGTGGTGACCCAGCAAGATCGAGCGGGTGCGGTGTGTGACGGATGGAGGTGACCCTCGTCAGCGAGTTCGCCGAGTACGACCGTGACCCGGTCCCGGAGCGCCCACGCGGTTCGCTGCGGGGGTGCGCCGACACCGTCGGCCTCGCCGCCGCCCGCGTCTGGCGGCTGCGCGGTCGCGCCTCGAACACCTTGCGGCATCCGGCCGGGTGGGAACTGTGGCGTCTGCCGCCCGCGGCGGTCTTCTGGATGCTTGGCACCGAGGTCGCGGTCGCCGTCTGGGCCCTGTACAGCGGGTTCAAGGACTCCGTCACCACCACGGACCTCGTCCGTTTCGGCGTGATCGCGGGCTGCACGATCTGGTATCTCGTCCAGACGCAGCATCCCGAGGAACAGCGCCGCGCCGACGACCGGCGCGGCGAGCACATCGACCAGACCGCCGTCTGGCTGGGCAGCGCGGCCGTCCTGCTGCCGCCCACGCTGTCGCTTTTGTTGCTGCTGATGGTGCGCGTGCAGCGCTACTCCATCGCGCACAAGGCGATGACGACGTTCCTCTTCACCACCGCCGCGCACGCCGTGTCCATCCTCGGCGTGCGCACGATCACCGAACTGACGTCCCCGCACGCCTGGCTCGAGTCGGGCACGCTCCCCCAGCGGACCGAGGACATCGCGATGGCCGCCGTCTCGCTGGTGTGCGCCGCGCTCTGGTACTTCGCGTCGCAAACCCTCCTGATCAGCATCGCGCGCGGCCTGGCGTGGGGCGGCTGGCGGCGGCAGAAGCTGATCGGCAGCTGGGCCGACAACGCGGACTTCGTCTACGCGCTGCAACTCGCCGCGTGCACCACGATCCTCGGTGCGGTCAACATCGCACTGGTGCCGCTGGTGATGATCGGGGTCGCACTGCGCTCGACCCGGCTCTCGCAGGCGCTGGCGGACACGATCGCGCGCAGCCAGCGTGACCGGAAGACCGGCCTGCTGACCGAGGACTCCTTCCACGCCCCGGCCGCCCTGCGGCTGCTCGAAGACCAGACGGAACGGCGGCCGACCGCGTTCCTGATGCTGGACCTCGACCACTTCAAGCAGTGGAACGACAAGTACGGGCATTCCGGCGGCGACATCGTGCTCGGCTGCGTCAGCGCCGTGTTGCGGCAGAGCACCCGTGCCACCGACCTCGTCGGGCGCTGGGGCGGCGAGGAGTTCGCGGTCCTGCTGCCGGACACCACCCGCGAGGAGGCGATGCGGATCGCCGAGCGGATCCGGGAAGCCGTCGCGAAGACCGCCATCACCGGCCTGACCGAACTCGCCAGCGGGCACGCCACCAACGAACCCCGCGCGGTGGGACCGATCCTCGGCTGCACCGTGTCGATCGGTGTCGGGCTCTCGCCCGAGCACTCGACGGACTACGGCGAGCTCTTCCGCGCGGCCGACTCGGCGATGTACCAGGCGAAACGGAACGGGCGGAACCGCGTGGTCCTGGCGCCCTCCGTGCTCCCTCCCGCGCCGCGGGCGCCGACGTCACCCTTGAGCCGGGCCGGAGACTCGCGCGGGGACTGACGGAGCACGCGTGTTCGCCTTTCCGGCACGCGAGTCCCGCGCCGATGCCACGTATGGGACCGACTCCGGCCCCATACGTGACATTCGGGAGCGCCCCGGGGAGCCGCGTCAGCGGCGGGTCACGAGGCGAGTCTCGAGCAGGTCGTCGACCACGCGGGTCTGCACGCCGGTCCGCCGTTCGAACGCGGATCCGTGCAACGGCCACAGCGCGACCAGCACGACACCCACCGCGGCGAGGGCGGCCAGCACCAGCGCGGCGACGAACTGGGCGGCGCCGTCGGTCGCCGTGTCGAGCACCGCGAAGCCGATCAGGACGATCCCGGTGGGCAGCACCGTGGCCAGCGCCACCAGCGCGGCGGGGGTACGGCGCAGGTCCCGGCGCCGGGCGGTCATACAAGCGGCGAGGAGGCAGGCGAACGACGCGCCCAGCAGGCAGGCACCCGCCGTGTCACTGAGCCGGTGCCAGCCCAGGGCGATGGTCGACGACGCGACCCAGGCGACGGCGACCCCGCCGATCCCGACGATCACCGGGCGGAACCGTGGGGGCAGCACGAAGGCGAGGGCCATCAGGATGGCCGTGGCGGCGCTGACGTGTCCGCTCGGGAAGCTGTTGTGCCCCGGCCCGCGGCCGCCGTCGGGCAGTTCGGGACGGACGAGGACGTAGAGCTTGAGCACCTGCGCGGCGACGAGCGGGACCACGAGCACGCTCAGCGCGGGGATCAGGAGGCCGGGTTTGCGCCGGAGCAGCGCCAGTACGACGAGCACGATCCCGGCGGCACCGACGACGAGCACCATGTCCTGGTCGCGCAGCGGTCCGGCCCAGTCCATTGTGGACCATCGACCGGACTGTGCGCTGCGGACGACGCCGTTCTCCGCGAGCTGCCCGGCCGACGTGTGCACGAAGAGCACGTAGGTCACGACGAACGCCGCGGCCAGGCCCAGTCCGGTGGTGAGCTGGAACACGGCCCTGGACAGGGTGCGCCCGCTCTCGGCGTGCCGTCCCGGCAGCGGGCGGTGGGCGGAGGTCGGCTTCGCTTCGTGGGTGAGTAGGGCCATACGTCTCACTGTCCCGACGCCGTTTAGCCGGGAGGTCCGGACAATGTCATGGTTCTGCTACAAGATCGAGCCGAGTCGCACACGCGCGACGACATCCGAATAATGGCGGCGTGGCAAGTGTCCTTGTGATCGAAGACGACGCGTCCGTGCGGGAGGGACTGGAACTCGCGCTGCGCCGGCAGGCGCATACCGTCCACACCGCCGGGAGCGGTGAGCTCGGGCTGGAGAAGCTGCGGGTGTTCCAGCCCGACATCGTCGTGCTGGACCTGATGCTGCCCGGAATCGACGGGTTCGAGACCTGCCGCCGCATCCGCTCGGCGGGCGAGGTGCCGATCATCATGCTCACCGCCCGCAGCGACGACTTCGACATCGTGGCCGGTCTGGAGGCGGGCGCCGACGACTACGTGACCAAGCCGATCGAACCCCGTGTGCTCGACGCCCGGATCCGGGCGGTGCTGCGGCGGGCGGTGAGCGAGAAACACGCGAACGAGGACGAACCCGGTGGGGAACGGCACGGCCGTCTGGTCATCGACCGGGCCGGGCTGGTGGTCATGAAGGACGGTGAGCCGGTCTCGCTGACCCCGACCGAGCTGAAACTGCTGCTGCAGCTCTCGCGCACGCCCGGACAGGTCTACAGCCGTCAGCAGATCCTCTCCGCCGTCTGGGATCACGACTATCTCGGTGACTCGCGGCTGGTCGACGCCTGCGTCCAGCGGCTGCGCGCGAAGATCGAAGACGTGCCCGCGAAACCCGAACACGTCCAGACCGTCCGTGGCTTCGGGTACCGATTCGGCCGTTCATGAGGCTGCTCTCCGGGCTGCGGCCGCGGCTCATCCTGGCCTTCGCGGCGATGACGATCATCGGGGCGGCGGCTGCGGCGGGGGCCAGTTACGTCTCGGCCAGGAACGCGATCCTCAAATCCGTCCAGGACGCGGCGATGGACCAGCTGAGGGACCGGGTCAGCGCCTACAGCCGCCCGCTGTCCACGCCGCCGACCCAGGAGCAGCTCAACGACTTCGCGGGAAGCCTGCGGCTCAACGCGGTCGCGGTCTACCGGCATCTGCGGTCGGTCAACGGCCCTGATCTGGCCACCTTCTCCCCCGAGCTGCGGCAGAGCATCGCGAACGACACCCGGATCCAGTTCCAGCGGGTGGACCGCGACCCCCTCCCCAAACTCCTGGTCGGCCTGCCGGTGCTGGTGCGAGCGCCGGACGGGGTGCTCAGGCCCAGCGGCGTCGAGGTGTACTCGCTGACCTCACTCGTCCAGCAGCAACAGGCCATCGAAGAACTCGCGAGATCCGCCTGGCAGATGGCCGCGCTCGCGCTGCCGCTGGCCGCCGCGCTCGCCCTGCTCGCGGCGAGACAGGTGCTGCGGCCGGTCCGGGCGCTCAACACCGCCGCCGCCCAGCTCGGCGAAGGCAGACTCGATGTCCGGCTGCCCGCCAAGGGGTCCGACGAACTGGCCGAACTGGTCACCACCTTCAACCACACCGCCGCCGAACTGGAACGCACGGTCGGCGAGCTGAAAGCCATGGAGGCCGACGCCCGCCGGTTCGTGGCCGACGTCTCGCACGAACTCCGCACGCCGCTCGCGGCGATGAACGCGGTCACCGACGTACTGGACGAGGACGCGGAAACGCTGCCGCCGGACACCGCCGTCGCGGCGCGGCTGGTCTCGGGCGAGACCCGCAGGCTGACCCGGCTCGTCCAGGACCTGGTGGAGATTTCCCGGTTCGACGCGGGCCGGGCCGAACTCGTACTCGACGAATGGGATCTCGCGACGGCGATCCGGGACAGCCTCGACGCCCGCGGCTGGCGCGACGGCGAGGATCTCGACACCGACCTGCCGGAAGGCGTTCTCGCCCGCGTCGACCGGCGGCGGCTCGACCTGATCGTGGCCAACCTCGTCGGCAACGCGTTCCGGCACGGCGCGGTACCGGTCGAAGTCCGCCTGCGCGCCGGTGACGACGCCGTCACCCTGGAGGTCGACGACCACGGGCCGGGAATCGATCCCGAGCTCCTGCCGCATGTGTTCGACCGGTTCACCAAGGCCGACACCGCCCGTGCGCGCTCCGAGGGCAGCGGGCTGGGACTGGCGATCGCGCTGGAGAACGCCCGCCTGCACGGCGGTGACCTGACCGCCGCCAACACCGGGCGCGGCGCCCGGTTCGTCCTGCGCCTGCCGCACCGGTTCGAAGGAAGGACGCGATGAGGACGATCCGGGTGCTGCCCGTTCTCGCGGCCGCGGCGCTGGTGACGGCCTGCGGCGTCCAGCCGACCGGCGTCGTCCTGGCCGGGCCGGGTCCGTCGATTCGCGCCACCGCGGGATCCAACGTCGCCGGCGGTCTGACGCTGTACTTCGTTTCCGACGGCCGGGTCGTCCCGGTGACACGGCCCACCGAAGGGTTCATCTCCCCCGAAGGCGCGCTCACGTTGCTGTTGAAGGGACCGACGGAGCGGGAAGCCGCGCAGGGGCTCACCACGTTCGTCCCGACGGAGTTGGACCGGGTCGACGTGCACCCGGGCGACCCGACCACCATCGTGGTGCCGGTCGGGATGCGAAAACTGTCCGATCAGGCCATCAGCCAGCTGGTCTGCACCACGATCGCGGCCTCGACGGCGACCACCCGGGCGCCGATCACCCCGGGAGTGAACGTGACCTCCGTGGACGGGAAGGGGTACTTCCCGTTTTGTAAGGCGGACTGACTTCGTCACTCACGGTGGTCACAGAAAAGCACTTTCAGGGCGGTACGGCTGTGAGCCCTTGTTGGTTCACCGATCAAGGTAACTGTGGGCGAGCACACTCGGACGTGACATTGCCGTGTCCTTTTCGTAATGTTGCCGGAGCTCGCGGCCCCCGACGCGAGTTCCCGTCCCCGAAGTGGTGAGTGATCAGCGAAATGGCCGGCAGACATCGCAAGAACAAGGTTCCGCAGTGGAAGCTCCCCGCGGGTATCGCGGCGGCGGTCGCCACGGCGCTCCCGGCGTCGATGTGGCTGACCACTGCGGGTTCCCCTGAGGTCGAAGCGGCCAGTGCCGCGCTCGCCTTGCAGGCTCCCCCGGTCTCCAGCGTGACTCCCTCGCCGTCGACCAGCAGCACCCCGCCCTCCTCCAGCACGACCACCCCGCCTCCGCCGACCTCCTCGGCTCCCCCGAAGCCGACGACGTCGACCAAGGCACCCGCGCCGGTCAAGAAGATCGTGCCCGCCGCGACGGCGTGTTCGACCGACCTCGGCGGCACCAAGCCGCACGTGGCCCAGGTGGGCAACCACGTCAAGGCGAAATTCGGCGTCAAGGACGTCGGCGGCGTCGCCGGCCGGGCGAACGCCAGCGACCACCCCTCCGGCCTCGCGCTGGACTTCATGGTGGACACCGCCACCGGCAACGCCATCGCCGACTACCTCCTGGCCAACCAGAAGGACTTCGGTGTCACCTACGTCATCTGGCGCCAGCGCTACAACGACGGCAGCGGCTGGGACACCATGGAGGACCGCGGCGGCGCGACCGCCAACCATCTGGACCACGTCCACGTCTCCTTCGCCAAGGGCGCGAAGGTCGACGTCAGCTGCTAGCCGGCTCTCAGGCCCAAGCGCCCGCTTGAGCGTCGGGATCCCGCTTCCGCCTCACCGTTGGCGACGCTCCCCGGGCTGGATCACGGGTCGCCCCACGACCTCTTCCACGCCTTTGACGGCGAGCCGGTCCGCTCGCTCGTTCTCCGGATGCCCGGCGTGGCCCTTGACCCAGTGCCATTCGACGTCGTGCTTCGAGGCGGCTTCGTCGAGACGGCGCCACAGATCGGCGTTCTTGACCGGTGTCTTGGCCGAGGTCATCCAGCCGTTGTTCTTCCAGTTCCGCACCCAGCTGGTGATGCCGTTCCGGACGTAGGTGCTGTCGGTGTAGATGTCGACCGCGACCCGGCGCTTCAGGCTTTCCAGCGCCTCGATGGGCGCGGTCAGTTCCATCCGGTTGTTCGTGGTCGGCCCGGGATCGCCGCCGTAGATCTCCTTCTCGACCGTGCCGTACCGCAGCACCGCGCCCCAGCCGCCGGGGCCGGGATTCCCGCTGCACGCGCCATCGGTGTAGATCTCGACTTCCGCCACCGGGACACCCTAGCGACGGGCCTCAGTCCGGCAGGAGCGGTACCCACGGCTCCTCGACCTGCCCGAGATGCACCGCGCGTGTGATGGACGCCGAGCCGAACCGGTCCCGGACGGTGTCGAGCGTCGCGTCGAGCGCGTCCTTCGGCTTCGCCCCGAACGGCAAGGCCAGCTGGATCGCGTCGTCCTTCGACAGGTTCGTGAGCGCGAGCCCGATCAGCGTGAGCCCGCGTTGGTCGATCAGCGGCCTCGCCGCGGCGAGCAGGCCACGGGCCGCCGCGACGATCGCGCCGGTCTGTTCGGTCGCCTCCAGCAAGGTGTGGGAACGCGTCGCCCTGGTGAAATCGCCGAACCGCATCCGCAGCACGACGGTGCGGCACACCCGGCGTGCCGACCGCAGACGGCGGGAGAGGCGATCGGCCAGCGTCAGCAGGGTCGCGTCGAGTTCCGCGGGCGAACGCGGCCTGCTGCCGAGCGCGCGCTGCGCCCCGATCGAGCGGCGACGGCGGCCGGTCTGCACCCGCCGGGGGTCGTCGTTGTGGGACAGGGCGTGCAGATGGGCGCCGACGCCGCGGCCGAGCATCCGGACGAGTTCCTTCTCCCCGAACCCCTCCATCTGCCCGACCGTCGTCACGCCACGCTCACGCAGCTTCTGCGCCGTCACCTTGCCCACCCCCCACAGCCGCTCGACCGGGAGCGGGTGCAGGAACTCCAGTTCCTCGTCGTGCGGCACGACGAGGAGGCCGTCCGGTTTCGCGACACCGCTGGCCACCTTCGCGAGGAACTTCGTCCTCGCCACGCCGACGGTGATCGGCAGGCCGACCTGCTCCAGGACGTCCTGACGCAGCTTCGCGGCGATCCGGCTCGGCGTGCCCGCGATCTTCAGCAGCCCGCCGACGTCGAGGAAGGCCTCGTCGATCGAGATGCCTTCCACCAGCGGCGTCGTGTTGTGGAAGACCTCGAAGACCGCCTTGCTCGCCTCCGAATACGCGCGCATCCGAGGTGGCACGACGATCGCGTCCGGGCACAGCCGCCGCGCCTGTCCGCCGCCCATCGCCGTGCGGACGCCGTACGCCTTGGCCTCGTAACTCGCCGCCAGGACGACGCCGCCGCCGACGATGACCGGACGTCCGCGCAGGCGCGCGTCGTCCCGCTGCTCGACCGACGCGTAGAACGAGTCGAGGTCGGCGTGCAGGATGGGACCTTCCGGCGGCGGCATAGAACATATGTTCGCATCAAAGGGCCCGGCGGGCGAGAAGTTCGGGCGCGAGAACTTTCACGAAACCCGGTCCGACGCTGATCAGGCCTTCGGCGGCCAGGGCACGCAGGGCACGGTTGACCGAGACCCGGGTGGCCCCGATCGCCTCGGCCAGCCCGTGCTGCGCGCCCGGCAGCACGACCGTGGTCCCCGACCGGCCCGCCGCACGCGTCAGCCACGCCGCCACACGGGTGGCGACGTCGGCGAAGCTGGCCCGCACCAGTTCGTCCTGCAGCTCGCGAACGTCACGGGCCAGCCGGGCGAGGACATGACGGCGGACTCGCGGAACATCGTCGACGATGGCCAGGAACTCACGAGCGGGCACGAACCGCAGCCGTGCCCGGGTCGCCGCCGACCACGTGGCGGTATGCGCGCCGGCGTCCAGCACGGCGACCTTGTCCACCGCGCACGGCGCCGGGAACTCCCCGAGCCTCAGCCGCCGTCCGTCGGCCGTTTCGCGGGCGGCGGTCACCGTGCCGCTTTCGACCACGATGAGCCGGGTCGCCGGCTCACCGCGCACGGCCACGACTCGATCGGCTTCGACGACCTCGACGCTCGATCGATCCGCGATCCGCCGCAGACGTTCCGCGTCGAGCCCCGCGAACAGCGGGACCACCGGGAGTGCGCCCAGATCGCTCATGAACGGCAGTATCGTCCGATACAGCGCAGACGGTGCGGACCGTCCTACCGTCACGACATGTTCGTACTGCACCTGACGTTCGACGACGATCCCCGCCGGCTGGCCGCCCGGCCGGCCCATCGTGAACGGCTGACGGAACTCCACGCCGCCGGGCGGCTCGTCATGGCCGGGCCGTGGCACGACGATTCCGGGGCGTTGCTCGTGTTCCGCGCCGACAGCGCCGACGGCGCCGAGATCGACGAGATCCTGGCGTCCGACCCGTACTACACGACGCCTGGAGTGACGATCGACGCGCTGCGACAGTGGAGCCCGATCGTCGGCCCCTCCTGACTCAGCCGAACGGCGGCCCCGAGGGGGAAACCCGGTGTTTGAAGACCTCCCCGTCCAGGATCTCGGCGGAGTACGCCGGCCTCGGCGCGATCGCGCGCCAGGCGTTCAGCGCCTCCTCCGACTCCCAGTGTTCGAAGACGTCCACCCGGCCCGGTTCGAGCGGGTCGGCCGAGATCACCACGTCGAGGCACCCGGGATGGGTCCGCGCCTTCTCGACGATCACCTGGTGCCCGGCGACGTACCGGTCCCGTTCCGCCGGGTCGACGTACACCTTTCCCGCGACGCTCACCGTCATCGAGACCCCTTTCGTTCGGTCGTTTCACCTGACCGACGGACGCGGACGGCGAAAACCGACCCGGGCGCGGAGGAAATCCGTCACCGATCGCCCGCCGGCGAAACACCAGATCGCGATCACCGGGTCGCAGATCGCGCAGCCGAACGAAGAATGCTCGGCGAACGGGATGATCGGAGCGCCCTTGAGATGGTGCACGACGTCCCAGCCGGTGTGCAGCAGCCAGGCGACGCCGATGAACGTCCAGGACTCGAGGCCGCGGTACGCCACGTAGGTCACGGCGGCGGTGAAGGCGAACTCCCAGATCCCGAGGCCGCCGCCGCTCAGATAGGCGGCGCCGGCGCCCGCGACCATGATCGCGTTGAAGCGGCGGCGGTGCGGCTCGTGGATCAGCGACATCAGCACGACGTAGACGAGGCCGACGAGAATCGGCGCGATGATCATCATGGTTCGACGCTAGAACGGGGTGGGGCCCGGTCCCAGTGGCGTGAAGGACGCCTTTCACCGGGATCCCGCCACCGGGTGGGTAGGTTGCGGTCATGCACATCGTCGCCGTCCTCGCGCTCGACAAGGTGATCCCGTTCGACCTCTCGACGCCGATCGAGGTCTTCACCAGGACGCGGCTCGCCGACGGGAGCGCGGGCTATCGGGTTCTCGTCTGCGCCGAGCGGCCGGACGTCGACGCCGGGCACTTCACCCTGAACGCGCCTTGGGGCCTGGAAGCATTGAGCGAAGCCGACACGATCATCGTCCCCGGTACCGCCGACCCCACCGGGCCGGTGCCGAAAGCCGTCCACGACGCGCTCACCTCGGCCGCCGCGAGGGGCACGCGGATCGCGTCGATCTGCTCCGGGACCTTCGTCCTCGCCGCCACCGGCCTGCTCGACGGACTTCGCGCCACCACCCACTGGGTCGCCGCCGAGGCGTTGGCTGCCGCGTACCCGGAGGTCGACGTCGATCCGGACGTGCTCTACGTCGACAACGGACGGATCTTGACCTCCGCGGGCGCCGCCGCGGGCCTGGACCTGTGCCTGCATTTGATCCGCCGGGACCACGGCTCCGCGATCGCGGCCGACGCCGCCCGCCTTTCGGTGATGGCGCTGGAACGCGAGGGCGGACAGGCGCAGTTCATCGCGTTGCGGCATCCTCCCGCCCCCCGTGGCGCGGCACTGGAACCCACTTTGCTCTGGATGCAGGAAAACCTCGCACGCGAGCTGACCTTGGCCGATATCGCCGCGCGCGCCGGGACGAGCACGCGCACGCTCATCCGGCACTTCCGTGAACAGACCGGGACGACACCGTTGCAGTGGCTGCACCGGACGCGTGTCCGGCAGGCACAGCATCTGCTGGAGACCACCCAGTACGCCGTGGAACGGATCGGCGCCGAAGTCGGTTTCGGTTCGCCCACCTCGTTCCGTGACCGGTTCAAGCGCACGACCGGCGTCAGCCCGGGCACCTACCGACGCGCTTTCCGTTGAGCGGCAAGGGCCGAGCGGCAAGGGCCGAACCCCTCGGCGGCGCCGAGGTGATCGCCCGCCTCGATCAGCTTGGCGGCGAGGCGCATCCCGGTCTGCGCGGTCGAGTAGATGGCGTAGGCGGCCAGGGTGTTCGCCAACGGGCCACGGATTCTTCGTTCCTTCTCTTGCTCGCACGTCGAACGCGCCCTCGGTGGTCCGACACGGCGGACGGATTTCTCCGAGGGTTGCGCGAAGTGGCCGCCGCACGACAGCCTGAAGCGCATGCCAGCCCGGGCGGCGTCGTTCCGCAGCGTCTTCGCGGTCGCCGGATTCCGGCGGATCTGGCTCGCGCATCTGCTCTCGGTCGCCGGTGACCAGTTGGCCAGGGTCGCACTCACGGTGCTGGTGTTCGACCGGACGTCGTCGGCGGGCTGGGCTTCGGCGACGTACGCGCTGACGTTCGTGCCGGATCTCCTCGGTGGGGCGCTGGGCGGCATCGCGGACCGGTTCTCCCGTCGCACCGTGCTGGTGGTGACCGACGTCGGCCGCGCGGTCCTGATCGCGCTGATGGCGGTGCCCGGTCTCCCGCTGCCCGCCGCGGCCGCGCTGTTGTTCCTCGTGCAGCTCATGGCCGGGCCGTTCCACGCGGCCCGCCAGGCGATGCTGCCGGAGCTGCTCGATCCGGACCGGTTGGTCGTCGGCCAGGCCGTCCTCTCTTCCACCTACCAAGCGGGGCTCGTGGTGGGCTTCGGTGCGGGTGCCGCCGTCGTCACCGGCCTCGGCGTCCCCGGCGCGCTGCTGATCGACGCGGGCACGTTCGCGCTGTCCGCGCTCATGCTCCGCTTCGGGCTCGAGCGATTCCCGCCGTCGGCGCCCAGCCGTCACGAGCGACCGTCCCTGATCGCGGGCTGCCGTCTGGTGGCGCGTGACCGCGAGCTGCGCTGGCTGCTGCTCATCGCTTGCTGCTGCGGTTTCTACGTCGTGCCCGAAGGTCTCGCCGTCCCCGTCGCCGCCGAACTGGGTGACGCGGACGCGCTGCCGTGGTTGCTGGCCGCGAACCCGGTCGGCTCGGTGCTCGGCGGGATCCTGCTGAGCCGGATCCCGCGGGAACGACAGGTCAAGGTGCTGGGTGCGCTGACGGTGGCGAGCAGTCTGGTGCTGCTCCCGGCCGGCTGGGCGCCCGGCCTGATCCCCATCGTCGTGCTGTGGACGATTTCGGGGGTGTTCTCCGCGCACGACATGATCACCCAGACCCAGTACAGCCTCGCCGCGCCGGCCGCCCATCGCGGCCAGGTGATCGGGGTCGCGATAGCGGCGTTGCGCACGGCGCAGGCGGCGGGGATCGCCGCGGCCGGGCTACTGGCCCAGGTCGTCGCGCCGACCACCGTGGTCACCGTCGCGGCGGGCGCGGGCGTGGTGGTCGCCTGCGTCGCCGGGGTGGGCTGGTCACGGGCGGTGTCGTCCCGCCGCGGCCCGGAGGAATCCGAAGACCCCAGGGGCCCGGTCGGCGGGACGACATCCGCCGGCGAGCACGGTTCCTGACACATCACGTCCAGTTGTTGTCCCGACGGGTCGTCCAGTTGTTGTCACGCACCACGTTCACCTCCCTTCACGAAGCCGCGCTTTCTCGTGGGCCGGATCACCTCAGGTCCAGTTGTTGTCCCGCATGACGTTCACCTCCTTCGAAATAGCGATCTATCCGGCAAAACACTCACCAGTTGTTGTCCTGCATCGGTGCACCTCCCTCGTTTTGGTTGAGCCGTCCGGGCGAATTCGCGGCCGCGTGCCTTGTCGTCGGAGACAACGCGGTCGCCGCCGTCCCGGTTCGATTACGGTGTAGATCACCGACGGAAGAGGGTGCGTGAACGGACGACTCGGCGGCGTGCGGCGGCGACTCAGGGCCTGGCATCTGTGGAGCCTGCCGCGACCTGTGCGTTCCTACGTCCTGGTCGTGAATCTCATCGCAGTCCTCTCGACCGCCGCCACGGCGCGGCTGGTCCCGGTGACCGGTTCCGACCTGGTCCGGTTCGGCGTCTTGACGCTGTGCGCGGCCATCGCGATCGAGGGAACCCGGCAGATCGAACGCCAACGGGAGTACGACAGAGCCCCGTCGGTCGCCTACGTCGACACCAAGGCGGTCTGGAGCGTCGCCGCCGTCATCGCGCTGCCTCCGGTGCTCGCCGCCGCGATGGTCGTGGTGACCTACACCATCGCATGGCTGCGGATCTGGCCACACCAACGGCCGGTTCTCCCCCATCGGTGGATCTTTTCCGCCGCGACGGTGCTCTGCGGCACGCAGGCCGCCGTCGTCGTCCTCAGCCTCGGCATGCGCCACTACCCCGGTTCGCCCGACTCCGGACTGCTCGCCGGGCTGGGTGATCTCGCCGTCATCATCGTGGCCGCGGCTCTGCGCTGGGCGATCAACACCGTGCTGGTGATGCTCGCGATCGCGCTCTCGTCGCCGCCCAAGTCGATCGGCGAACTGTTCTCCGGCTTCGGCGACCAGATCCTCGAGGCGGGCGCGCTCGGCCTCGGCCTCGTGACGGCCGTCGTCCTCGCGCAGGCCAACCCACTGGTCCTGGTGGGGGTGGTCGTCGCACTGGTCGCGCTGCACCGCGGGCTGCTGCTGACGCAGTACCGGCGCGACGCGCACACCGACGCCACCACCGGCCTCGTCACCAAACGCCGCTGGCGTCAGCTGGCCGAAGAGCACCTCGGCCGGGCACGCGCCGGCCGCGAACTCGGCGTACTGTTCCTCGACCTCGACAATTTCAAAGCGATCAACGACACCTACGGACATCCCAACGGCGACCTCGTCCTGCGCGCGGTCGGTGACGCGCTGCGCGCCGAGATACGCGAGCAGGACGTCTGCGGACGGTGGGGCGGCGAGGAGTTCGCGATCGTCATTCCCGACATCCACGGCGAGGAGACGCTGCGCCAGGTCGCCGAGCGCATCCGGCACCAGGTGGCGGTGGTCTCGGTCCCGTTGCCCGATCGCGACACCGTGCTCACGGATCTGACGGTGTCCATCGGCGGGGCGCTGTACCCGGCGGCCAACATCACCAGTGTCGACGACCTGCTGGTCGCCACCGACACCGCGCTGTATCGAGCGAAACAAGGTGGCCGCAACCGCGTCGAACTCGCCCCTCCCCCGCAGTAGGTTCCGGCTCGCCGGGGCAGTTGGCTCCCCTTCGGGATTCTGGTCGCACTGTGGTTCATCTTGTGGGTAACGGGTGCAAACTCCAATACTCGGTGCTCCTCGTTTGGCGCTGATCAAAAACGGTGAGCAAAGAGGCGGATTTCCTTCTGCGCGGCCCTGCACGAACCCCCGCCATTCCGAAGTATCGCCGGAAAACGGCGGTGATTGTCTCTGGCTGGCGCGCTCTTCACCCTGAGAACCGCCGATGCTCCGGGCTGTCGCCGGAAAACGGCACGCCCCTCAGGCGAGCGTCACCAAAAAACGGCAACGACTCGGCACGGGCTTCACATGTTCCCGCCGTGTCGTCGCTCGAGACCTTTGGCCGCTCATACCGGGACGTTCCACAGCAAGGACGAGACGACCACCGACCCAAAGACAAACCCGGCCGAACCCACAGACGATCCCGAACGACACGCTCCCGATCACCACACCGGCAAAACAGATTCGCGACAGCCCGTCATCACACCCCGCCCGGTCGACCAGCCCCACCACCCCGAGTCATCGCCGAAAAACGGCGACGCCCCGGCAGCCAAGCATCACCGCCCACGCCGGTAACCCAACGCCGCCATGCCCTTCAACTCAAGAATCACTGCCGAGCCCATCACCGGAAACGGCTACGGCTTTCCCGCCACCACGCCATCTGCCGGAGGAACCGCTTCCGATTCGTCGCCGTAAAACGACGGAAACGACGGCACAAGCATCACCGCCCGAAATCCACGCCGCCGATTCGCCACTGCGGTCTCGCGCGCGGCCACGCCCTGCCCCGACATCCCCAGCATCCGCAGCTGTCGCCGCAATCCGGCAACGGCTCCCCCAAGAAGCAAGCCCGATACCCGAAGCCCGGTACCGCAACCCAGCCGAGCCATCCCACCACCGCACCGGGCCCCACCCGGAAACACCGGCCCACCGACGAGAACCCCAGCCGGTGAAACCATCGTGAACACCCGATGACACCTCCCGAACCCGCCCGCCGAGTTCATCCCGCAGTTGTCCACTTCATCACGTCATCAGGCCCTACGGAGAGGTGTTCCAGGACACTTTTTGGCGGGTTCCTACAAGACCCGGCCCTCGGCATGCGCCACCGGCGACATTCTCGTACCGGCCGGTAAGAGGCAGGCTGTTGGACAGGTCCAGGAGACTGTCCCGCGCGTGAGCGGACGGGACGGTCAGCTGTCGTGTCACGTACTTGGGAGGCTCAGTCGGTGTTCAGTCGTGTCGCCATCGTCAACCGCGGAGAAGCCGCGATGCGGCTCATCCACGCCGTCCGCGAGCTTTCGGCAGAGACCGGACGGCGGATCGAGACCGTCGCGCTCTACACGGACGCGGACCGGTCGGCGACGTTCGTGCGGGAAGCCGACATCAGCCACAACCTCGGTCCGGCGTCGGCGCGTCCGTATCTGGACTTCGCCGTGCTGGAGCGGGCCTTGACCGAGACCGGGGCCGACGCGGCCTGGGTCGGCTGGGGGTTCGTGGCCGAGGATCCGGCCTTCGCCGAACTGTGTGAGCGGCTGGGCGTCACCTTCATCGGGCCGAGCGCGGACGCGATGCGCAAGCTCGGTGACAAGATCGGCGCGAAGCTGATCGCCGAAGAGGTCGGTGTGCCGGTGGCGCCGTGGAGCCGCGGCGCCGTCGCGGATCTCGACGCCGCCATCAAGGCCGCCGACGAGATCGGCTACCCGCTGATGCTCAAGGCGACCGCGGGCGGCGGCGGGCGCGGTATCCGCGTCATCACCTCCGCCGACGAGCTCGAGGACGCCTACGAGCGCACCAGCCTGGAGGCCGAGCGCGCCTTCGGCAGCGGTGTCGTGTTCCTGGAGCGCCTGGTCACCGGCGCCCGGCACGTCGAGGTCCAGGTCATCGCCGACGGCCAGGGCACCGCGTGGGCGCTCGGCGTCCGCGACTGTTCGGTGCAGCGCCGCAACCAGAAGATCATCGAGGAGTCCGCCTCGCCGGTGCTGAACGCCGAGCAGGCCGGCGAGCTCAAGCGGTCCGCCGAGCGGCTCGCGCTCGCGGTCGGCTACCGCGGTGCCGGGACGGTCGAGTTCCTCTACCACCCCGGTGACCGGCTGTTCGCCTTCCTCGAGGTCAACACCCGCCTTCAGGTCGAGCACCCGATCACCGAGCTGACCACCGGCATGGACCTGGTGAAGGCCCAGCTGCACGTCGCCGCCGGAGGCAAGCTCGAAGGAACCCAGCCCGCCGAAGCCGGTCACGCCGTCGAGGCACGACTCAACGCCGAGGACCCGGATCGCGACTTCGCGCCGTCGCCTGGCCGCATCGCGCGTCTGGACCTGCCCACCGGTCCCGGTATCCGGGTCGACACCGGGGTCAGCGAAGGCGACACGATCCCGGCCGACTTCGACTCGATGATCGCGAAGATCATCGCCTACGGCCGCGACCGTGACGAGGCGCTCGGCAGGCTGCGCCGCGCCATGGCGCAGACCACGGTCATCATCGAGGGCGGCGCGACCAACAAGAGTTTCGTCCTCGACCTGCTCGACCAGCCCGAGGTGATCGACGGCTCCGCCGACACCGGCTGGATCGACCGGGTCCGCGGTGAAGGCAAGCTGGTCACGCACCGCCATTCCGCGATCGCGCTCGCGGCAGCCGCGATCGAGGCCTACGAAGACGAGGAAGCCGTTGAGCGGCAACGGCTTCTGTCCACCGCGCACGGTGGCCGCCCGCAGGTGCAGCACGAGAGCGGCCGTCCGCTCGACTTGAAACTGCGGGGCGCCGCGTACCGCGTGAGCGTGGCCAGGGTCGGCCATCGCCGGTTCCGCGTCGGCGTCTGGGCCGGCGGTGGCGACGTGCACCCCGCCGACGTCGAGGTCGACCGGTTCGACGAGCACACCGGTCAGATCACCGTCAACGGCACCCGGTTCCGCCTGGTCACCGGCACGCACGGGCCGATCCACCTGGTCGAGATCGACGGCGTCACCCACCGCGTCAGCCGCGACGAGGGCGGTGTCGTCCGCTCCCCCGCGCCCGCGCTCGTCGTCGCGACGCCGCTGGAGGTCGGCGCGGAGGTCGAAGCAGGCGCGCCCGTGCTGGTGCTGGAAAGCATGAAGATGGAGACGGTGCTTCGCGCGCCGTTCCGCGCGAAGCTGCGTGAGTGCGCCGTCTCGGTCGGCAGCCAGGTCGAGACCGGCGCTCCGCTGCTGCGGCTCGAGCCGTTGGCGGAGGAAGGCGAAGAGGTCGCCGAAGACACCGGCGGCGTCGAGATCGAGCTGCC
Source organism: Amycolatopsis sp. QT-25 (assembly GCF_029369745.1). Classification (NCBI taxonomy): domain Bacteria; kingdom Bacillati; phylum Actinomycetota; class Actinomycetes; order Pseudonocardiales; family Pseudonocardiaceae; genus Amycolatopsis; species Amycolatopsis sp. QT-25. The sequence goes on along the minus strand of NZ_CP120210.1, from coordinate 3,071,227 downwards.
CGTGGAGCCGGACGGCACGTCGGCGGCGCAGCGGATCACACGGGGACAACAGGATCTGCGCAGCCTCCTGCTCGGCTTCGACGTCGACCCGCACGACGAGCGCCGCACACTCGGCGCGTACCTGGCCGCCCGTGCCGAGCTGGAGGACAACGGCGACCGCCCGCTGGAGGGCGAGGTCGAACTGTTGACCGTGTTCGCCGACCTGTCCGAGCTGATGCGCAACAAGCCGGCACGCGAAGAGGTCAAGACGGACACCCGGGTGCACAGCTCCCGCGAGTTCTTCCACGCCTACCTGCAGAGCCTCGACGTCGAACGCGCCGGACTGTCGGAGTCGTTCCAGAACAAGCTCAAGAAGGTGCTGGCGCACTACGGCATCGAGGATCTGGAGCGGACGCCGGAGCTGGAGGAGGCGGTCTTCCGCATCTTCCTCGCCCAGCAGCGGACCTCGTCCGACGTCGCGGTCGTCACCGCGCTGCTGCGGCAGTGGCTCACCGAGCCGCAGCCGTTCGAGTCGATGCGCGAGCCGGCGGGCAAGGCGCTGGAGGCGCTCATCGCCGCCACCCAGCTTCGTTTCCCGGTGGTCGGCGACCTGGCGCGCAGTGTGGTGTTCCGCTGGTTCGCCCAGCCGCTGCTCCGCCGCACTCGCGCCGAGGTGTACACCGAGGTCCGCAAACACTTGACTCACCTCGACCGGCAGCCGGATTCGCCGGACCGCGCCGAGCGCGTCGCGAGCATGCTGGCCAGTGCGCAGCCGCTGGTGCGCCTGCTCGGGCAGCGGATCGGCCGCCCCGGCACCGATCACACCCCGTTGCTGGAGGTGCTGAGCCGCCGCTACTACGGCAACCGCGCGCTCACCGGTGTCCAGCAGGTCACCGTCGGCGGCTGCACGTTCGTCACCGGTGACTACACCGACGAGAACGAGCGGTTCCACATGGCGACCACCGCCGTCGACCGCGCCGGGCTGCCCGGGGCGATCGAAGCGGTCGCCGATCTCGCCGCGAAGCTGCCCGCCGACACCGACGTCGAGGCGGACCTCTACCTGACGTGGGACGACGAGTCGGCCGACGACGACACGATGGCGGCCGGGCTGCGCGAGGTCCTCATGGCCGGGTCGCTGCCGAGCCGTGTCCGGCGGATCACCACCACGGTCGCCGGGCACGGCGGTGCGGTGATGCATCACCACTTCACCTTCCGCCCGTCCTCGACCGGGTTCAGCGAAGAGCGGCTGATCCGCGGCCTGCACCCGCTGATCGCACAGCGGATGCAGTTGCAGCGGCTGGCGAACTTCGACCTCACGCGGTTGCCGTCCGGCGACGAGGACGTCTACCTGTTCAAGTGCGTCTCGCCGATGAACCCGGCGGACCAGCGGCTGGTCGCGCTGGCCCAGGTCCGTGACCTGACCCCGTTGCGGGACAACGACGGCAAGCTGCTGGCCCTGCCCGCGGTCGAGGGCACGCTGGCGGGGTGCCTCGACGCGATCCGCGGGGTGCAGGCGAAACTTCCGCCGAGGAAGCGTTTCGACACCAACCGGATCATGCTGTACGTGTGGCCGACCAGTGAGCTCACCGGCGAAGAGCTGGACACGGTCGCCCAGCGTGTGCAGCCGTCGACGGCGGGCGCGGGTCTCGAAGAGGTCCAGTTCCTCGGCAGGCAGCGTGACCGCGCGACCGGCGAGGTCAACGAGGTCGCCGTGCGGATCGGCTACGACGTCAGCGGTGGCGTGCAGATGTCGGTCTCCGAACCCGTCACCGAGCCGATCCTCCCGCTCGACGACTACCGCCAGAACGTCCTGCGCGCCCGCCGCCGCGACACGGTGTACCCGTACGAGCTGACCGAGATGCTCGGCTCGTTCACCGAGTACGACCTGGACGACACCGCCACGTTGGTTCCGGTCGACCGGAAGAAGGGGCGCAACAAGGCGGCGATCGTCGCCGGTGTGGTCACCACGCCGACCGAGCGGTACCCCGAGGGTGTCCGGCGCGTGGTGCTGCTGGGCGACCCGACGAAGGCGCTCGGCGCGCTGTCGGAGCCGGAGTGCTCGCGGGTGATCGCGGCGCTGGATCTCGCCGAGCGGCTGGGGATCCCGCTGGAGTGGTACGCGCTTTCGGCGGGCGCCCGGATCTCGATGGAGTCCGGCACCGAGAACATGGACTGGGTCGCGGCCGCGCTCAAGCGGATCGTGCACTTCACCCAGAACGGCGGCGAGATCAACATCGTGGTCGCCGGGATCAACGTCGGCGCCCAGCCGTACTGGAACGCCGAAGCGACGATGCTCATGCACACCAAGGGCATCCTGGTGATGACACCGGATTCCGCGATGGTGCTGACCGGCAAGCAGTCGCTCGACTTCTCCGGTGGCGTCTCGGCGGAGGACAACTTCGGCATCGGCGGCTACGACCGGGTGATGGGCCCGAACGGCCAGGCGCAGTACTGGGCGCCGAACCTCGCCGCGGCGCGGGACGTGCTGATGTCGCACTACGACCACACCTACGTGGCGCCGGGCGAGTCCGGTCCCCGCAAGGCGGTCACCAACGACCCGATCGACCGGGACGTCTCGTCCTTCCCCCACGCGGCCGTCGACAGCGACTTCACCACGGTCGGCCAGATCTTCTCGCGGGAGGCCAACCCGGACCGCAAGAAGCCGTTCGACATCCGCACCGTGATGCGCGCGCTGTCGGATCAGGACCACCCGGTGCTGGAGCGCTGGCCGGGGATGGCGGACGCGGAGACCGCGGCCGTACAGGACGTGCACCTCGGCGGGCGGCCGGTGTGCCTGCTCGGGATCGAGTCGCGTTCGGTGCCGCGCCGCGGTTTCCCGCCCACCGACGGACCGGACACCTACACCGCGGGCACACTGTTCCCGCGGTCGTCGAAGAAGGCGGCGCGGGCGATCAACGCGGCCAGCGGCAACCGGCCGCTCGTGGTGCTGGCGAACCTGTCCGGCTTCGACGGTTCGCCGGAGTCGATGCGGAAGCTGCAACTGGAGTACGGCGCCGAGATCGGCCGGGCGATCGTCAACTTCGAAGGCCCGATCGTGTTCACCGTGATCTCGCGGTACCACGGCGGCGCGTTCGTGGTCTTCTCGAAGGCGCTGAACCCGAACATGACGGTGCTGGCACTGGAAGGTTCGTTCGCCTCCGTGCTCGGTGGCGCGCCGGCCGCGGCGGTCGTGTTCTCGGGTGAGGTCAACGCGCGGACGGCGGCGGACCCGCGGGTGCGGTCGCTCACCGAGAAGCTCAGCGGGGCGACCGGTGCCGAACGCGCCGCGCTGGCCGGGGAGCTGGCCGAGCTCCGGTCGTCGGTGCGGTCCGAGAAGCTGGGTGCGGTCGCGGCCGAGTTCGACGGCGTGCACAGCATCGAGCGCGCGGTGAAGGTCGGCTCGGTGGACGCGATCATCAGCGCGGCCGAGATGCGGCCGCGCATCATCGAGGCGATCGAACAGGGCCTGGCGAAGCAGTAGAGCCCGCCCGCCTCTCACGCGCCATGAAAGGTCCTTTCCTTGCAAATTTCGCAAGGAAAGGACCTTTCATGGCGTTCCGGGACTAGTCGGTGGGCGGAGCGGGCGGCGGCTCCCCGAAGTCCTCGGGCACGATCTTGTCCAGCGCCGCCCGGAACTCCTCGACCTCCCGCTCTTGCGCGACCGGGTCCGATGACACCGAGGGCAGTTCCGCGTCGGGCCCGGAGCCCATGATCTCGACCCGCACGGAAGCGACCTCGAGCACCGCGTCCGCCACCTCGATCTTGACCCCGGCCCGCAGGCCGATCGCGACCGCGTCACTCGGCCGGGCCGAGACGCGGATCCCGGAATCGAGCACCAGGTCGGCGAAGAAGATGCCGTCCCGCAGCGCGGTGACCTGGACCCCGGTGACCTGGTGCCCGAACGATTCGACCACCTGGCCGATCAGTTCGATCGTGCCGGGCCGGGGCAGCCGGATCTTCTCCTGGGCGAGCGCCACCGCGCTCGCCTCGGGGCTGCCGATCGTGATCGCCAGCCAGCGGCGTTCGCCCTGCCGCTCCCGCAGCAACATCACCGGTGCCGCTTCCGGAGCCAGGACGGCCATCCCTTCGACGTCCATGGGGATCATGCGCGGTACCTCGTTCCCTCGGTCAGTCGGTGTCGTCCTTCAGCGCTTTGTCCACCAGCAGTTCCGACGGGGTGGGCTGGCCGCGGCGCTGGAACGGGGTGGTGTGCCCCTCGGCACGCAGCCGGGGGATCATGTGGGGGTAGTGGAGTTCGAACGCGGGCCGTTCGGACCGGATCCTCGGCAGGTCGTGGAAGTTGTGCCGGGGCGGCGGGCAGGTCGTCGCCCATTCCAGGGAGTTGCCGTGTCCCCACGGGTCGTCGACCTCGACGACTTCCCCGAAGCGGTAGCTGCGCACGATGTTCCAGACGAACGGCAGCACCGACGCGCCGAGCAGGAACGCGCCGATGGTGGAAATGGTGTGCAGCAGCGTGAAGCCGTCGCTGCTCAGGTAGTCGGCGTAGCGGCGCGGCATTCCTTGGTTGCCGAGCCAGTGTTGGACGAGGAACGTCGTGTGGAAACCGATGAAGGTGGTCCAGAAATGGAGCTTCGCGAGCCGCTCGTCGAGCATCCGCCCGGTCATCTTGGGGAACCAGAAGTAGATGCCGGCGAAGGTGGCGAACACGATGGTGCCGAACAGCACGTAGTGGAAGTGCGCCACCACGAAGTAGGTGTCGTGGATGTGGAAGTCCAGCGGTGGCGCGGCGAGGATGATCCCGGTCAGGCCGCCGAGCAGGAACGTCACCATGAAGCCCATCGACCACAGCATCGGTGACTCGAAGGTGAGCTGGCCCTTCCACATGGTGCCGATCCAGTTGAAGAACTTGATTCCGGTCGGCACCGCGATGAGGAAGGTCATGATGGAGAAGAACGGCAGCAGCACCGCGCCGGTGGCGAACATGTGGTGCGCCCACACGGCGAAGGACAGCGCGGTGATCCCGATCGTCGCGAACACCATGAGTTTGTAGCCGAACAGCGGTTTCCGGCTGAACACCGGGACGATCTCGGTGATGATGCCGAAATACGGCAACGCGACGATGTACACCTCGGGATGGCCGAAGAACCAGAACAGGTGCTGGAACAGGATCGCCCCGCCGTTGGCCGGGTCGAACACGTGCGCGCCGAGCCTTCTGTCCGCTTCCAGGGCGAACAACGCCGCGGTGAGGATCGGGAAGACCGCGAGGATCAGGATCGTGGTGAACAGGATGTTCCAGGTGAACAACGGCAGCCGCCACATGGTCATCCCCGGCGCGCGCAGGCAGAGGATCGTGGTGACCATGTTGACCGCGCCCAGGATCGTCCCGAGCCCGGAGACGATGAGGCCCATGATCACCAGATCGGCGCCCACGCCCGGGGTGTGCGCGGCGTTGGACAGCGGGGTGTACATCGTCCACCCGAAATCGGGCGCGCCACCCGGGGTGAGGAACGAGCTGAGTGCCATCAGCCCGCCGAACAGGTAGAGCCAGTAGGAGAACGCGTTCAGCCGCGGGAAGGCCACGTCCGGGGAGCCGATCTGCAGCGGCAGGATGTAGTTGGCGAAGGCGAAGAGGTTCGGTGTCGCGTAGAGCAGCAGCATGATGAGGCCGTGCATGGTGAACAGCTGGTTGTACTGCTCCTGCGACAGGAACTGCATTCCCGGCCTGCCCAGTTCGCCGCGCATCAGCAGCGCCATGAACCCGCCGATGACGAAGAACCCGAACGAGGTGCTGAGGTAGAGCAGGCCGATGATCTTGTGGTCGGTGGTGCGGACGACGTTGAGGAACACGCTGCCCTTGGGCAGCCGACTCCGCCCGCCGAAGCGGATGGCGTCCGGTCGGGGCGATGCCTTCACCGCGGTCATGACGACTCCCAGCACGAGGACACACCTTCGGAAAGCTGTTACCCCTCCAGGAGAGTCCCTACACGCGGGCTTTTCAAGAGCTGGAGGAGTAAAAGCCGCACGGTGATCGACGGCCGTCACAGCGCCCCCCTGGGCACCACGAGCACCGTGTCCCCCACCAGCCCCCACGGCCCCGCGGGGACGAACCGGCTGGGCGTCCGGACCTTCTCCCCGGCCGAGCCGCACCGCAGCGGGGGGCGAACAGCCGCCGCGGCCGCGGATGACACCGGTCGTCGGGCAGCCGCTGCTCACCACAGGCGTCGGTGACGGCCGTGCGGCTCTCGCCGCCCCACGCGGCAGGCTCGATGTGCTTCCACGGCGGCCCACTGTCCCCAGTGGACGGTGATCCTCCGATGTCCGTACACAGTGGACCCTCGGTGACCCGGCGCGTCGTTCCCGGCCGCGTGACCGGCTTTCCGGGCCGCCACCGAGAACGGCAGGGACTCAGCGGGATTTCGCGTTCCGGACCGCGATGCCCAACAGCGCCGCCGCCGGACCGGCGAGCCGTCGGCCGGCGGGCCACACCGCGCGTAGTTCCCGGCCGAAATCGACCCCGTCGACCGCGACCGACACGAGCCTGCGGTCGGCGACGTCCCTGGTGATGGCGAGTTCACTGATCACCGCCGGGCCGGCTCCGGCGATCACCGCGTTGCGCACCGCGGACGCGGAACCCAGTTCCAGCAACGGTTTCACCGGCCCGGCACCGGCCTTGCGCAGTGCGGCGTCCACGGTCTCCCGTGTCCCGGAACCCGGTTCGCGGACCACGAGCGGCGTGATCGCCAGCTCGGCCGCGGTCAGCGGACGGCGTCTGCGTGCCCACGGATGACTTCCGGGCACGACGAGGACCAGGCGATCGGTGGCCACCCGCCGGGACGACAGACCGGGTAACGCGCCGGGTGACTCGACGAACCCGAGATCGACCTTGCCCTCCCGCGCCAGTTCGGCGGCCTGATCGGAGTTGGTGACCTCCAGCCCGAGGTACAGCCCGGGGTCGACGCGTTTGAGCTCGCCGATCCAGCCCGGCACCAGATACTCGGCCAGCGTCATGCTCGCCGCCACCCGCAGATGCGCCTCGTGCTGGGTGCGCAGCGCTTCGGCGCCGTCGAGCAGGCCGTCGAACTCGGACAGCACACGATGCGCCCAGCCCGCGATGACCCGGCCGTCGGGCGTGAGCGCGGAGCCGCGCCGCGTCCGGTCGACCAGCACCAGCCCCAGCCGTCGCTCGACTGTGGACAGTCGTTTGCTCGCCGATGGCTGCGCGATCCCGAGACTGGCGGCCGCCTGCCCGATACTGCCGAGCTCGTCCACGAGCACCAGCAGACGCAAGGAGTCCAGGTCGGGTGTGGTCATAGCCCGAGTGTATGACCTACCCCTCGCGTTCCCGGCTACCGAGGTGACCCCGTCGAGACGAGGCTCGAACCATGAGTACGACGCACGTGAGATCCACGAAGCCCTTCCTGACCGCGATGGCCGTCACCGGCGCCGGTGTGGGCGCCGCGTACTTGGCCGGCGCCGCGTTCCCGGTCCTCAGCGCGCTCACCATCGCCGTCGTGCTCGGTATCCTCACCGGCTCGGTGCCGTCATTGTCGGACGAGACCCGGAAGGCGATCTCCGGGACCACCAAGAAGCTCCTTCGCGCCGGTGTCGTACTGCTGGGGCTTCAGCTCTCGCTCCCCTCGGTCCTGGCGCTGGGCCCCGGCACGCTGCTCGCCGTCGTGCTCACGGTCGGCATCACCTTCCTCGGCACGATCGGCCTCGGCAGGCTCCTCGGCGTGCCGCGTGGGCTGGCGATGCTGGTCGCGACCGGGTTCTCCGTCTGCGGCGCGTCCGCCATCGCCGCGATGGAAGGCGTCGTCGAACGCGAGGACTCCGACGTCGCCACCGCCGTCGCCTTGGTCACCTTCTACGGCGGGCTCGCCATCGCGGCCGTCCCGCTCCTCGGCGGCTGGCTGCGGCTCGACGCGGTCCGGATCGGCGAATGGGCGGGGCTCAGCGTGCACGAGGTCGCGCAGGTCGTCGCCGCGGCCACCCCCGCGGGCGGGTCCGCCATCGCGGTCGCCATCGTGCTCAAGCTCAGCCGGGTGGTCCTGCTGGCCCCGATGGTCGCCGCGGTCGGCGTGCACGAACGGCATCGCCCCGTCGACGGGAAGCGCCCGCCGCTGGTCCCGCTGTTCGTCCTCGGTTTCCTGGCGATGGCCGCCGTGCGCAGCACCGGCATCGTACCGGGTCTCGTGCTCGACGCCGCCAAGATCGCCTGCACGCTGCTGCTGGCCGGAGCGCTGTTCGGACTGGGCTGCGCGGTCCGGATCGGTGAACTCGTCCGCACCGGCGGCCGCGCCCTGCTGCTCGGCCTGCTCTCCACGCTGCTGGTCGGGACCACCGCGCTGGTCACGCTGACCGCGCTCGGCTGAGGACGACGGCCGCGAGCAGCGCGATCACCGCGCCGGTGACCATCACGGCCGGGACGGAGACCGCGTCGACGACCAGCCCGCCGAGGAGTGCCCCCGCCGAAAGGGTCGCCTGGAACGACGAAGTGAACAGCACCGACGCCGCTTCGGGCGCCTCCGGTGCCGCTCGCGCGAACCACGTTCCCGAACAGACCGGGACGGCTCCGTAGGCGAACCCCCAGACGACCAGCAGCGCGAGCGCACCCGGCTGCGAATCGCCGAGAAACGGCAACGCGAGTGTCGCGACGCCGATCGATCCCGCCGCCGCGAGGAAGGTCAGCCGGAGATCGCGGGCGATCGCCGCGCCCGCGACGAAGTTGCCGGCGATCCCGGCGGTGCCGTAGACGAACAGGAAGACGGTGAGCAACTCCGGGCTCACCCGCGTCACCTGGTGCAGGAACGGCGTGACGTAGGTGTAGGTCCCGAAATGGGCGAGCACGACCAGGACCGTGACGAGCAGGCCGAGCCGGGTCGCCCGCCCGCGCGCCAACTCACGCAGGACGCCGAGCCGGGTGGCTCCCCGCGACGGCAGCGGAGGCAGCGAGAGAGCCAGCACGGCGAGGACACCGATCGTGAACACCGTCATCATCGCGAACGCCGCCCGCCACCCGAGCAACTCGCCGACGAACGTTCCCGCGGGCACGCCCAGAACGGAACCGAGCGGCACGGCGGAGAAGATCACCGCGGTCGCCCTGCCCGCCCGCCGAGGGCCGACGAGCCGTTCGGCGAGCCCGGAACCGATCGCCCAGAAGGCGCCGATCACCAGCCCGACCAGCACTCGCGAGACCAGCATCGCCCAGTAGGCCGGCGCGATCGCCGCGAGGACGTCGGCCAGTGCCAGCACCACCATCAGCGCGCACAGCAGGATCCGGCGGTCGAGCCGGCCTGCCGCGACGGTGACCGCGGGGGCGGCGAGCGCGGCGAGGAATCCGGGCAGGGTCATGGTCAGGCCCGCCGTCCCCGGCGTGATCCGGAAGTCCTCGCCGATCGGGGTCAGGAGGCCGATCGGCAGGATCTCCGTGGTGACGAGGGAGAAGATCCCCAGCGTCACCGCGAGGACGGCGAGCCATCCCTTCAGCGGGGTCCGCGCGGAGGTGTCGAGGGTCGAAGCGGTCATGTGCTTCAGCCCAGCACCGCGCGGGCACCGCGGTCTGGCGGATTCGCGACGTCGATCTAGCTCCGGGATCGTTGCGTGACCACGATGCAGGCGACGACGATCAGCGCCGTCACCGGCGCGGCGGCGGGCAGGTGCTCGCCGAGCAGCAGGACCGCCCAGACCAGCGTCAGCAGCGGCTGGGCGAGCTGCAACTGGCTCGCCCTGGTGACACCGATTTCGGCCATTCCCCGGTACCAGGCGAAGAATCCTCCGAACTGCGAAATGAGGGCGACGTACAGCAGGCCGGCGATTCCCTCTCCGGTGACGTGCAACGGTTCGGTCGCGAGCCCGAAGACGGCGAACGCGCCGGTGACCGGCAACGCGAGGACCAGCGCCCACGCGATCACGTGCCATCCGGCCATTTCCCCGGCCAGCCTGCCGCCCTCGGCGTATCCGAAGGCGCACAGCACGAGCGCGCCGAACAGGAACAGGTCCGCAGCGGACAGTCCGCCGCCGCTCTGCGCGACGGTGAACACCACGACCGCGCTCGCGCCGACCGCGGCGGCGAGCCAGAACCGGCGGGACGGCCGATGCCCGGTCAGCCTCGACGAGACGACGGCCGTGGCCAGCGGCAGCAGCCCGACCACCACCGCGGAATGCGCCGTGGACGACGTCGTCAGCGCGAGCGTGGTCAGGATCGGGAACGCGAGGACACAGCCGAGGGAGACCACGGCCAGGCCACGCCACTGATCGCGTCGCGGCAGCGGGACCCGGAAGACGCGGAGACAGGTGCCGGCGACCACGGCGGCGAGGACACTGCGCAGCCCGGTGGCCGTCCACGCGTCGAAGCCCTTGAGCGCCCACACGGTGGCGGGAAAGGTGAACGAGAAGGCGAGGACACCCAGCGCCGCCAGCATGGTCCCGGAGCGGACCGCTACTGTCCGATCCGCGATAGCGCTATCATCCAGTCTCATGTCCGATGGTAGCAGCGTCGCCGGCCTGGTCACCCAGCTGCGATCCGAGCTTGAGCGCTATCCGATCGAAGGAAAGCTGCCGTCCAGCCGGGAGCTGGTCCGGCAGTTGAAGGTGAGCCCGGTGACGGTGTCGCGCGCCATCGCCGCGCTGGCCGCCGAAGGTCTGGTGATCACCCGTCCCGGCGCCGGTGTCTTCCGTGCCCCGCCCTCCCGCGAAGTGACGGTGACCGGGGACGTGTCGTGGCAGGAGGTGGCGCTGAGTTCCCAGTCCGGCGCCCGCGCCATCGACGCGAGCGGCGTGCTCACCGCGCTGAGCGACCCGCCATCGGGAGTCGTCGACCTCAACGGCGGCTACGCGCATCCCAGCCTTCAGCCGGAACGCGAACTCGCGGCGGCGTCGGCCCGCGCCGGACGCCGCCCCGGCGCGTGGACCCGGCCGCCGATCTGCGGTCTGCCCGAACTGCGGGCCTGGTTCGCCCGTGACATCGGCAGCCCGGTGAACGTCGAGAACGTGCTGATCACCTCGGGCGGGCAGAGCGCGCTGACCACGGCGTTGCGCGCGCTCGGTGCCCCCGGCGCGCCGGTGCTGGTGGAATCCCCGACGTATCCGGGGATGCTGGCCATCGCGCGGGCCTCGGGACTGCGGCCGGTCCCGGTGCCGATCGACCGTGACGGCGTCCGGCCCGAACTGCTCGCCGGCGCCTTCCGCGACACCGGCGCGCGGCTGTTCGTCTGCCAGCCCGCGTTCCAGAACCCGACCGGCGCGGTGCTGTGCGCCGAACGCCGTGCCGAGGTCCTGCGGATCGCCCGCGACGCCGGTGCTTTCGTCGTCGAGGACGACTTCGCCCGCCTGATGGCGCATCCCGGCGGCCCGGCTCCCCCGCCCCCGCTCGTGGCCGACGACCCCGACGGCGTCGTGGTGCACATCCGGTCGCTCACCAAACCGGCGTCACCGAGCCTGCGGATCAGCGCGCTCGCCGCCCGCGGCCCCGCACTGGAACGGCTGCGCGGACTCCACGCCGTCGAGAGCTTCTTCGTACCGCGGCCGCTGCAGGAAACCGCGCTCGAACTGGTGAGCTCCCCCGCCTGGCCACGTCATCTGCGGACCCTCGCCGCCGCGCTGCGGGAACGCCGCGACGTCACCGTTGCGGCACTGCGGGAATTCCTGCCCTCCTGGACCGCCGTCCCGGTCCCGACCGGGGGTTATCACCTGTGGCAGCCGCTCCCCGCTTTCGCCGACGAGGTGGCGCTGACCAGCGCCGCTTTCCGTGCCGGAGTAGCGGTCACCTCCGGCCGGACGTACTTCGCGGCCGAGGCGCCGGGGCCTTATCTGCGGCTGAGCTACGTCAGTACCGCGACCGGCGCGCAGCTGCGGGACGGCGTCCAGCGCCTTTCCCAGGCATATCGAGAGCTCCCCGGTTAACGTCCGGCCGGGCCTGCTCGTACGATCGCGCACGGAGGCGACGAGAAGGCATGACACAGCCGGCGGCGGAGCCGCACGACCCACCCGGCAGGCTCTGGGAACTGCTCGATGACGGCCAGCGCACCGCGCTGCGTGCCGAGGCCGAACTACGCCGGTATCCGGCGGGAACGGTGATCATCCGGGAGGGTGACCGGTCGGATTGGGTGCTGATCCTGATGACCGGGCGGGTCAAGATCACGTCGGTGTCCACCGGTGGTTACGACGCCGTGCTGGCCGTGCGCGATCCGGGCGACATCATCGGCGAGATGGCGTCGATGGACGGCAGCCTGCGCTCGGCCACCGCGATCGCCGTCGAGCCGGTCACCGGGCTTTGGCTGTCCTCGCGGGCGTTCAACTCGGTGCTCCGTGAACACCCGGGCATCTCCGTGGTGTTGCTCCGGATCGTCACCTCCCGCCTGCGCTACGCCAACTCGCGCCGCACCGAATTCGGGGACAGCACCGCCGCCGAACGCATCGCCGCGATCCTGGTCGACCTCGCCGAACGGTACGGCGTCCCCGTCCCCGAAGGCACCCTGATCGCCCTGCGGATCAGCCAGCGCGACCTGGCGGGACTCGCGTCGGCGTCACGGGAAGCCGTCTCCCGGACACTGCGGACCCTGCGCGCCGACGGGCTGCTCAGCACCGGCAGGCAGCGGCTGGTCGTCCGGAGCCTGCCCGACCTCAGGCAACTGGCACCAGAGGACCACTGAGCCGCCATGTCAGGCCGAAGTGTCTCCTCATCGGTGCGCGGATCCTGACGCGGATCGCCGAAGAAGCACGGTCCGATGGCGTTCCACCCGCACGTCGAACCGGGTGAGCACCTCGTGCACGGCCGGATCACCGGGATCGAACATGACGCGTTCGCGCAGCAGGCCGCTCAACTCGGCCACCAACGGGGCCGCCAGGTCTTCGCGCACCTTGAGGATGGTCAGCGACGCGAGGCTGCGGTGTTCCCTGTGCCATCCGGCGACGTCGACCCGCCTCGGCGCCTTCCGGAACCACCGCACCATCCGCGCGAAGGAACCCGCGACGCCCTGGCACAGCAGTTCCAGCGCGAGGACCGGCAGCTGGAGAAGTCCCAGCAGCAGGTACACCGGAAGATGCAGGAGCAGTTCCACGGTGGCCAGCGCTCCCCACAGTCCACGGGCCACCTTGTGCACGGGTTCTTCCTCGCGCTCCCCGGTGCCGTCGTCGGCAGGGAACTTCCAGTCCGCGGTGAGCTTGTGCTGCCGGTAACCGCCGGTGAGTCCCGCGATCGGCTGGACCCACCGGCGCCACGGCGCGAACCGGCGATCGACCGTCCACTCGCGCCCCTCGAGATCGATCACCTTCATCGGCCCCTCCCCCTTTCCGATCTCGCGCCGTGTCCGACGGGATCGAGCTTGGCAGGGAAACCGCCGTCGTTCTGCGTCACCTGACACAGAAGCCGAAAACCGGGTTGTACGCGCCTTGTACGACGGCTGTACGAGCCGGAAGGACTCTGATGTCCCGTCACCAGGATTCGAAGCCAGGACGGAGCACTCCCGTGAAGATCTCCCGCGTCGCACAGGGCCTGTTCGCGGCCCTCGTCGCCACCGCGGCGGTCGGCGCATCCCCGGCCACCTCTCTCGCCACCCCGGACACCGGCGACCGCGTCTCGGCCGCCGCCGTCGGGAACACGGTGGTGTACAAAGAGAAAACAGAAGGTTACGACTGCTTCAGGATCCCCGCCGTCGTCAAGGCGAACAACGGCGAACTGCTCGCGTTCGCCGAAGGCCGCAACGGCGGCGCCGGCTTCTGCAACGACCGCGGCGACATCGATCTCGTCGTGAAACGCTCGGCGGACAACGGCAAGACCTGGAGCGCGGCGAAGATCGTCATCGAAGGTTTCGGTGACACCAAAGGAAATCCGACGCCGATCGTGATTCCCTCCACCGGGCGGATCGTGCTGCTCTCGGTGCTGGAATGCGTCAAGAACCCCGACTGCGACCGGATTCCGCGCGTCTCGATCAGCGACGACCACGGCAAGACCTGGACCGCGCCCAAGGTGCTCACCACGCAGCTCGGCTTCGCCTCCGCGCCGGGCTGGCTCGCGACCGGCCCGTCGCACGGCATCGTGCTGACCCGCGGCGCGCACGCCGGACGGCTCGTCGCCGGGATGAGCTACACCGTCGACGGCAGGAACAGCGGCGCACTCATCTACAGCGACGACCAGGGCGTCACGTGGAAGCGCGGCGCCACCGACACCCCGGCGTCGTCGGCCGCGCTGAACCCGCAGGAAATCAGCGTCACCGAACTGCTCGACGGCCGGGTCTACGCCGCGGCACGGAACCAGGCCAACAACGGCGACAAATGCCTGAGCGGCGGCGCGAAGAACCGCGCCTACGCCCTCAGTTCCGACGGTGGCGCGAGTTTCTCCACCAAGTTCACCTTCGAAGAGGACCTGATCACGCCGGTGGTGCAGGCCTCGACCGCGCGGATGACCGCGACCGACAAGGCGGGCAAGTACAACCGGATCCTGTTCGCCGCGCCGTCGGTCTGCGACCGCCGCAAGGAACTCGTCGTCCGGTCCTCGTTCGACGAGGGCGCGAACTGGCAGGGCAATTCCGCCGGAACGCTGGTGTGGAGCGGCGACGCGGCGTACTCCGACATGGTCCAGCTGTCCTCGGGTTCGGTCGGCGTGCTGTACGAAGCGGGCCCGGCGGGGAACGCCAACGAGACCATCCGCTTCTCGACGGTCACCGAGACCACCCTCGGCGCCCCGGCGTGCGGCGGCGGATACGGCGTGATCGACTCCGCCCCACTCGGGACGGCGGGCACGGTTTACCTGTCCTACAACGCTTCCAACGGGCAGAACTGTGTCGCCACGATGAAGAGCGCCTCCACCGGAACCGCGACCGCGACGTCGGCCTACCTCGAGGTGGCGGGTTCTTCCCGGCTCACCGACTCCGGGTCGTTCTCGTGGTTCGCCGGCCCGGTACGGGCGGCCGCCGCGGGCAAATGCGTGAAGTGGGGCGGTTCCGCGGGCGGGACGCCGTACGACAGCCCGGCGGAACACTGCGGCTGAGCACGGGCCGTGACCCCAGGGGGGAACCGGCGCTGCTCGGCCTGCCGGAAGTCCGTGAAGGCCTCCTTGAGGGACTCTGGGTCCCTCAAGGAGGCCTTCACGGACAACTGCTGTGGCCGCGCCTGACTCAAGAAGTCACTTGGGTGGACGCAGCCGCGGGGAAAGCTTGGTGAGCGCCAAGGCTTCCAACCGATTCGAAATCTCCGCGAGCCCGGCATCGAACCGGTCCAGATCGACTCCCTTGCCGGCCAGGTCGTCGCGGACGTGCTTCTCGACCTTCGCCCAGTCATTGCGGTACCGGGTGGCGAGTTCCTTCCACGGCACGCCTGCCAGCCCGGCGGTGAGGCCGCTGTCGTAGGCGAGCACGCCGCGTGCCATCAAGTACGCGATGCCCGGGTAGCCGAGGTAGCCCTGCCAGTAGGACCCGTTGTCGTTGGCCGTGATCGAGCCCGCGGCCGGATCGTGGCGGACGTCGTAGGTCTTGGCCTTGTCCGACGACGCGACGCGCGCCGTGTCACCGTCGATTTCGACCCGGCCGTCGGCCACCGCGCCGAGCGCCTCGTAGATCTTGATGACCGGGGACGGCTTCCACTCCGCGGCCACTCAGCCCTCGAGCCGCTCGAGCAGGACGACGTCCACCGTGTCACCTTCCTCCTTGCCGATCGCTTTGCGCACATCGGCCTTCACCGGGAGCTTGTGGGTGCCGTCGCCCAGCGCCATGAACGAACTCCGGAACGGATGCCCGTCGATGGTCCCGCGGACCTTCACCAGCCCTTTGGTGCCGAAGTACTCGGCGGAGCCGGGCATGACGACGTACGTCCAGCCGCCCTTCTCCGGGCTTTTGAGCAGCTTCGCAGTGAACCGTTTGTCCATGCGAGCATCGTACGACAGGCCGCCGACGAAACCGGTACTTCACAGGGTGACGCGGATGCGCACGCGGCGGCCGACGTCGCGGGCCCAGGCCCGGATCGACGGCCAGTCGCGGAAGTCGCCCGCCCAGGGGCCCGCAGCCATGATCTTCCAGAACAGGCCGCTCGCGGTGGCCGGGGTGAGCCTGCCGCCGAAGGTGGCGGTGCGCTCGGCGTCGATCCTCGCGGCCAGCAAGGCCACTCCCGCGGGCAGGCTCACCCGTTTGCCGGCGGCCAGCGGCCCGCAGGGCCCGCTGTGGAACAACCACACCGGCCGGTTCCGGAGCGTCTCTTCGTGTTCGGTGAGCAGCCGCACCGCCTCCGGCCGCCAGCGCCGGTGGTACAGCGCGCTCCCTACGATCACCGCGCCGTACGGTTCGACGTCTTCGACTTCGGCCGCGTCCAGCAGATCGACCGTCAGCCCGACTTCCCGCAGTTCGGCGGCGATCACCTCGGCGATCTCCCTTGTCCCACTGGATTTACCGGCGTGGGCGACGAGTACTGCGGTCATGCCACCATTCTCCGCGGGGCCGCAACCCGTGCCGCCGTCCGGCCCGTCGACACGCCGCATTCGGCTCACCTCTTCACCCGTCGGAGCGCCGGCCCGGAGGCAGGAACGCCGGTCTCGCGGCCGGATCGGGTTCGTCGTAGTAGCGGTGGAACACGGCGGTCTGCCCGCCGGACAGCGGCGGGACGATCCAGCTCCAGTCCGCCTGGCACCGGCGTCCCGCCTGCTCCTCTTTGGCGACATGCGTGAGGAACCGCCGCGATTCGGTGTGGTGGTCGGCGACGGTCACCCCCGCCGCGTCGAAGGAGTGCTGGACGGCCAGCGTCAGTTCGACCAGCGCGCGGTCGCGCCACAGGGTGCGCTCCGAGTTCGTCGACAGGCCCATCAGGTCCGCGATCACCGGCAGCAGGTCGTAACGGTCGGTGTCGGCCAGGTCGCGCGCGCCGATCTCGGTGGCGAGGTACCAGCCGTTGAACGGCGCCGCGGGGTAGGTGATCCCACCGATGACCAGCCGCATGTCGCTGATCGCCGGAACCGCGTGCCAGCGCAGCCCGAGCCCGGCGAACCAGCGGTGGTCGGGATGCGACAACGGGACTTCCGGCACCGCGTCCGGCGGCAGCCGGAACAGGCGCCGCTCCCCCGGTTCGTATTCGATGAGCAGCGGAAGCACGTCGAAGGAGCCCTTGCGCTCGGGCGGGCGCCGGCCGTGCCCCTGGACGGTTTCGGTGAAGTCGGCGTGGCGCGGGTCACCCAGCACCGAGCCGTCGCCGAGCCGATGACCGGCGTAGCGGACGAGTTGGTCGTTGTGGCTCCTCGGACCGGGTCCGGCCGAACCGTCCGGCGCGAACACCGTGATGGTCGAGCGGATCCGGCCGCCTCGGGTCGCCTCGCGCAGATGGGTGACGCACTCCTCGGCGATGGCGGCGGCGCCGACGACGTCACGGCGGTCCCGCACCTTGAGTCCTTGCCAGTACAGCCTGCCGATGCACCGCGCGGAGTTCCGCCAGGCCACCCGGGCGCCGAACTCGACCTCGGCGGTGGTGTGCCGGTACGTCCCTGTCGCGTCGATTTCGGCGCGGACCCGATCCAGCCGCTCGCTCGGTGCCGCGGTCCCGCCGTCCGTTTCGGTATGGAAGAGCCGGAGGAAGTCCTCCGCCTCGCCCCGGTCCACGCTCCGTCGCCGTGGCCCGCTCTCCGGAGGCAAGCGGGGGTCATCCGTCACCCGCATGGAGGCCGTCGCCACCTCGGCCTCCCACTCTCCGAATTCGACGCCGGCACCGGCGGCGGGAACGATCACCATTCCTCCTGCACTCGGGAAATACCCGGAGGATCACGCCCGAACGGCGAACCGGCCGGGCCCGGACCAGACGGGAGACGATACCCCACCGAAAGAAAGCCATGCTCCACCCAAGGACAGAAACTCCGCCCTGCCAGCATTTCCGCAGGCAAGAAGCTTGACGACGACAATATTTGGAATGGCGTGCGACTTCGCGGAAGATTCACCGAATTGCGCCGCACACAATGATCACACCCGGCCAAGATCGCTTTATGCTCGTCGTTAGTCACTCTTTCGAGCGCATTCATCCGCCCGCTCTTCTGTTCTTTCCCCGGACCGGTGTATTGCCCCACCCCCGCCGTCGCTAGAGTGCGGGAAGCTCCGAGGGAAAGGAAAATCGTGGTCGACAGGCGGATTCCGGTCATCCTGGTCGCGGGCTTCCTCGGCTCCGGCAAGACCACCCTGCTCAATCACCTGCTGGCCAACCGGCAGGGCGTGCGGATCGGGGTCGTGGTCAACGACTTCGGCAGCATCGCGGTCGACGCGATGGCCGTCTCCGGCCAGGTCGACACCATGATGTCGTTCGGCAACGGTTGCCTGTGCTGCGCCGTCGACGCGAGCGGTCTCGACGCCATGCTCGCGAAGCTTTCCGAGGCCGAGGCCGGCATCGACGTCATCGTGATCGAAGCCAGCGGACTCGCCGAACCACGCGACCTCATCCGGTTGATGATCGCCAGTGAGAACCCCGCCATCGCTTACGGCGGCCTGGTCGAGCTCGTCGACGCGGCGGAATTCCCGACGACGAGGAAGCGGCATCCGGAACTGGACGAGCATCTCGGGTTCGCCGACCTCGTCGTGCTCAACAAGATCGACCGGGCCGACGAGGACAGCTTGGCGAAACTGCGCGGCACGATCGACGAGATCGCACCCGGCACGCCGGTGCTCGCCACCTCCCACGGGCGGATCGACCCCACCCTGTTCTTCGACGCCCGGCCGCGCGAACGGGCCGGGCAGCTGTCGTTCGACGATCTCCGCGAGGAAGAACACGACCACGAACACCACTTCCACACCGCGTACGACAGCGTCGCCTTCACCGCCGAACGGCCGCTGGACCCACGACGGCTGATGGACTTCCTCGAACAGCGTCCCGGTGGGCTCTACCGGATCAAGGGTTTCCTCGATTTCGGCCCGAATGGACGGCAGTCCCGATTCGGCCTGCACACGGTGGGCTCGTTCATCCGGCTGGACCGGTCGACGTGGCCGTCCGGCCTGCCGCGCCGGAGCGAGCTGGTGCTGATCGGCTCGGGAATCGACACCGAGGCCGTCACCGCGCGTCTCGAGAAATGCGTCGCGGACGATCCCGAGGTCGTCGACGAGCGGGGCATGCTGCGCGTCCTGCGGTTCGTTCCGGACTGACACGCCGAAAACCGCTTCACCCCGCGCTGAGTCACGCCGCCAAGCACGCGAGTCCCGTCCCCGATCACGCGAGATCCGCCCCTGGACACAGGAGTCCCGATCTCCCGGCTGGCCGAGCACGCCGGCACCGGACGTACTTCGACACGCCGAAGGCCGAAATACCGGAATCGCGGCGAGTCTCGCCGACACTGGCCTGCGGAAGGAATCTCGAGCTGGACCACCTGTATCGGGAGGACAGTTCCATGACGACCACCGCCGGACGCTGGTACCTGGTCGGTGCGCTGCCGGAGGACTCCCCCGCCGCGCATCTGATGACCCGCTCCGAAGACCTCCGCTACCGGCGTTCCGCCTGCGGGGCAAAGGAAGCCCGGAGGTGGACGCCGGTGGACCTCACCGGCACCGACGTCGCCCCGTGCCCGCGCTGCGCCGCGACCCTGCCGAGCCACCGGTCCACCCGCGAGGCCGAACCCGCCGTGCACACCCAGCTCGCGTTCGACTTACCGCTCTGACCGCAATTCGGCACCTGGTTGCGATCTTTGCGCTGCGCAAGTAGCGCAACCAGGTGCCGAATTGCCTACCCCGAACCGACCCGGATTGGACACCGTGACTTCGACGCCGTCGAAGTCCAGCGTGACCGGCTCCGCTTTCATGTTTCCCCCAGCTCGGTGAACATGGTGGCGAGCTCGGCGGGCGGGACTTCTTCGAGCTGCGCGTACGTGCACGATGCCGGTTCCCGGTCCGGGCGGAAGCGCACGAGCCGCCCGCCATGGCGGAACCGCGTGCCCTCGACGTGTTCGTAGCGGACCTCGGCGACCCATTCGATGCGGACCGGCTCCCAGCTCAGATCCTTCTTCGGCGCCCACCGGCTGCCCGCGCCCGGCAGGCGGCCGCCCGCCTCCTCGTGGGCTTCGGCCCACTCGCGCCAGGGATGGCTCTCCAGCGCGTTCTCCCGCAGCGGCGCGAGTTCGTCCACCAGCTCACGACGTCTCGCGGCGGTGAAACTGGTGGCCACGCCCACGTGGTTGAGGACGCCTTCGTCGTCGTAGAGCCCGAGCAGCAGCGACCCGACCCCGGCCCCGTCCTTGTGCCACCGGAATCCGGCGACGACGCAGTCCGCGGTGCGCTGGTGCTTGACCTTCCACATCACCCGCTTGTCCTGTTCGTACGGTGCGTCGGCGGGTTTGGCCATCACACCGTCGAACCCCGCGCCCTCGAAGCGGGTGAACCAGTCCTGGGCGAGGTCGGGATCTTCGGACAACGGGGTGAGGTGCACCCGCGCGAACTTCGTGTCGACGACGTTTTCGAGCAGCTTTCGCCGCTCCCCGAACGGCTCCGGCGTCAGATCCCGGTCGTCGAGGGCGAGCAGGTCGAACACCACGAAACTGGCAGGCGTCTCCGCGGCCAGTTTGGTCACCCGCGACGCCGCCGGATGCAGACGCAGCTGGAGTGCCTCGAAATCGAGCCCGCCCTCGGTGACCAGCACGATCTCGCCGTCGACGACACAGCGCTCGGGCAGCGCGTCCTTGAGCAGGTCCACCAGTTCGGGAAAGTATCTCGTCAACGGCCTGTCGTTGCGCGAGCCGAGCACGACCTCGTCACCGTCGCGGAAGACCACGCAGCGAAAACCGTCCCACTTGGGCTCGTACCGCAGCCCCGGCGTGCGCGGCAGTTCGTGCACGGCCTTGGCCAGCATCGGTTTCACGGGCGGCATCACGGGCAGTTCCACGAAGTGATCCTAGGCCGGGCCACCGACGAAAGCGCGGCGTCAGAGTTCGGCCAGCAGGAGCCCGCTGCGTGGTTTCGGCGTGAAATAGGTGGCCTTCCTCGGCATCCGCGATCCGGCCGCGTGCACGGCGAGCACCTCCGCGTATGGAACCGGGGCCAGCAGTACTACCGCGTCCACGTCCGCGGGCACCGGTCCGCCCGGCAGCAACGGCCGCACGTGCGGCCCCTCCGGATCGACGCCCAGCACACCGCGGAGCAGCTCCTGTTCGACCACGGCGTGGTCACCGCCCGCCTTGCCGAGCATCACCCGGAAGGCCGATGCGCCCGCCAGCACGGTCACCTCGCCCTCCTCGCTGGGCGGGTCCGGCCGTCCGGGCTGGACGTCGAATCCCGCGTCCTTCCATCGCCGCGCCAGCGTGTCCGCGTCGAATCCGGTGCCGGTGAGTACGCGGTGGATGGGGCCGATCCGCAGCGCCGGTCCGCCGGTGACGAGTGCCAGCAACGCGCCGCGCCCGGAGTTCGCGGCGGCCGCGACGCGGTGGTTTCCGTCCGCGACCAGGAGATCCATCTCGTCCAGGGCTCCCAGCAGTTCGGACTGGCCCTCGCCGGGACCGATGAGCCACAGTTCGTGTTCGCGGCCCGCACCATCCACTGTGGACAGGCTGGGTGCCTGCCCCCGGCAGAGCCGTTCGATCAGCGCGGTCAGCGCACGGCCGCCGGTCGAGGGGACGAGCATGGCGGCACTCGTGGCGACACCGAGTCCGGCGAGCATCGCGGCCCGCTCCGCGACGACGTCCGGATAGACGTCCTCGGTGTGCCGGACCCGTGTCACCCCGTCGTCCCGGACCGCGGCCGGGTCGACCAGGCACAGCACGCCCAGTGCGGCCCCGTCCGGCCCGTCGATGCGATAGGGGGCCACGACGTCGGCGACCGGCCGGTAGTGCTGCTTCCGGATGCGGTCGAAGGTGGCTTTGGCCTGCGGCAACGCCGCCTCGATCGAGAGACCGCCCGCCAGCGCGGCCGGCGTCCTGGCCGGATGCTGGACAGCCAGCAGGCTGTCGCCGTGTGCCTCGGCGAGCGCGGCGGCCACGCGGTCCGGGTCGGCGAACTCGTCGACGTCGGGTCCGGGGACGACGTCGCGGACAACCCAGCCACGGTCGATCGGGCGGATCCAGATGCTCATTCGACCCATTTTGGGGGATGGCTCACGGAAAAATCGGTCCCATGACCGGGTGTCCTCATGGAATGCTTACCCATGCGAAGTAGTTGACCCCCTTCATGAGCCCGAGGAGACCGCCACAGATGACGACCCCGGCCCCGGTCACCGCGAAGGAAGGGGTCGGTTTCCGCTCCGAACGCGGCCCCGTCCTGATCGCCGTGATGCTGTGTTCCGGCCTGATCGCGCTCGACTCGACCATCATCGCGACGGCGGTGCCGTCGGTGGTCGCCGATCTCGGCGGGTTCTCGCAGTTCCCGTGGCTGTTCTCGATCTATCTGCTGACCCAGGCGGTCACCGTTCCGCTGTACGGCAAATTCGCCGACGTGCTCGGCAGGCGTCCGGTGATGTTCTTCGGGATCGCGGCGTTCCTGCTGGGCTCGGTGCTGTGCGGCGCGGCCTGGAGCATGCCGGTGCTGATCGCGGCGCGCGCGGTGCAGGGCATCGGCGCGGGCGCGATCCAGCCGATCGCGCTGACCATGGTCGGCGACATGTACACCGTCGAGGAACGCGCCAGGGTGCAGGGCTATCTCGCCAGCGTGTGGGCCATTTCGTCGGTGGTCGGGCCGACGCTGGGCGGCGTGTTCGCGGAGTACCTCGACTGGCGCTGGATCTTCTTCGTCAACCTGCCGCTCGGCGCGCTGGCGGCGTGGATGCTGTTCCGGAACTTCCGCGAGCGCGTCGAACGCCGCCGGCACCGCATCGACTACACCGGCGCCACACTGCTCACCCTCGGCTGTTCGCTGTTGATCCTCGGCCTGCTGGAAGGCGGCGTCGCCTGGGGCTGGGCGTCCGCGCCGAGCCTGGCGATCTTCGCCGCCTCCGTGGTGCTGCTGGTGGCCTTCGTGTTCGTGGAACGCAAGGCCGAGGCACCGGTGCTGCCGCTGTGGATCTTCACCAAACGGACGCTGATCGGCGGCAACCTGGTCGCTGTCGTGGTCGGCATGCTGCTCATGGGGCTCACCTCGTATCTGCCGACCTTCTCGCAGGGGGTGCTCGGCACCGGCGCGCTCGTCGCCGGATTCGCGCTGGCGGCGCTGACCGTGGGCTGGCCGATCTCGGCGTCGCTGGCGGGCCGGGTCTACATGCGGATCGGGTTCCGGGACACCGCGCTGATCGGCAGCGGGATCGTCATCGCGGGTGCGGCGCTCACCGTGTTCCTGACGGCGGGTTCGTCGATCTGGCTGGCGGCCGCGGCGGCGTTCGTCCTCGGGATCGGGCTGGGGCTGGCGTCGAGCCCGACGCTGATCGCCGTGCAGTCCACCATCGGCTGGGAACGCCGCGGCGTCGTCACCGCGACCAACATGTTCAGCCGTTCGCTGGGCAGCGCGGTCGGCGTGGCGATATTCGGCGCCATCGCCAACGCCACGCTGACGAACCGCTTCGCCGACCCGCCGGCCGGGGTCACCGGTCTGCCGTCCGGGGTCGACGCGACCAGCGTCGTCCTGGAGGGCCACGGCCCCGACACCCCGACGACGACGTTCGTGCGCGGCGCCCTCGCGGACGCCACTCACCACGTCTTCCTGGCGATGCTGGTGGTCGCCGTGCTCAGCGTCGGCGCGCTGCTGCTGATGCCGCGGCGGACCGAAGAGCTGAAGTTCGACTGAGCCGCGGCCGGGCCCCGGTCCGTCGGCCGCCCACTCGGTTCTGCAGCGGCACGGCGTGCTCGACGAACTTCTCGACGAACCGCTCGATCGGCTCCGTCCCGGCCGGATACAGCACGAACTTGCTCAGCCCGGCGTCGAGGTACTCGGCGATCAGGTCGCGGGCGGCGCTCCAGCCGTCCGCGATCAGCCGGGCCGGGTCCGCGTCGGATCGTGCCGCGACCGAAGCCGCGAGCGCGTCCGGGATCCCGTTCTCGGCGACGATGAGGCTGATGCCGAAGTGGTCGGCCTCGACTTCTCGCTCCGCCTCCGCGGCGGCCTCCTGGATCGCCGCGCGGCAGGCGCGCGTTTCCTCCGGTGTGAGGAAACTGGCCAGCCAGCCGTCCGCGAGCCTGCCGACGCGGCGCAGCGCGCCGGGTGCCTTCCCGCCGAGCCACAGGTCGAGTCGTTCGACCGGGCGCATGCCCAGCCCCATGCCCTCGACCCGGAAGAACTCGCCTTCGAAGGTCACCTCTTCCTGTTCCAGCAGGGCTCTGATCAGCCGCAACGACTCGTCGAACACCGCGGCGCGGCGGCCGGGTGGCACCGGGAACAAGGGCAGTTCCGCGTCGCGCGCGGGTTTCAGGCCGAAGACCGGGAGAACCCTTTTCGGCGCGAGCGCGGCGAGTGAGGCGAGCTGTTTGGCGACCAGGACCGGATCACGGCCGGGCAGCACCATCACCCCGGTGCCGACCTTCAGGTTCGCGGTACGGGCGAGTGCGTGCGTCAGCCCCACGACCGGGTCGATCCTCGGCGAGTACACCGCCTCGGGCAGCCAGAGCGAATCGACGCCGGCCCGCTCCAGGAGGTCGACCGCGGCGCCGAACTCCTCGGTCGCCGTCCCGGCCCCCAGCCCCGCCCCGACCCTGATCTTCAGGTCCTCCGCCACACTCGCTCCCTTCCGCCAGGCCTGGGGGATGTGGGCCGGTGTCCAGTGTTCCCACGTGAACAACCCCGCACAAGCATGGACTCGCGCCGCGAATCCCCCGTACATTCCAGTGTTGCGCGGGCCGTCCGCGCGCGGATTGGGGGATTTTCGATGGCAGGGCAGGATCTTCGCCACTGGACGCGGTGCTTTCACCCGGCGCCGTCGGCCGAGACGAGACTGATCGCCTTCCCGCACGCGGGTGGCTCGGCGAGCGCGTTCCGGCCGCTTTCGGCGGCCCTCTCGCCCACCGTCGAGGTGCACACCGCGCAGTTCCCGGGGCGGCAGGACCGCATGGGCGAGCCGGTCATCGCCGATCTGCACGTCCTCTCCGAGCGGCTGGTGGACGTCGTCGCCGCGCTCCCGAAACCCTTCGCCCTCTTCGGCCACAGCATGGGCGCCATCGTGGCGTTCGAGGTCGCCCGTCGCCTCGAAACGCGCGGCCTCGTCCCCGCGGCGCTGTTCGTCTCGGCCCGCCGCGGTCCGGACGTGCGGAAGGAGACGTCACACCATCTCGCCGAAGACGACACGTTCCTCCAAGAGGTCAGCAAGCTCGGCGGCACCGACGCGTCGATCTTCGACGATCCCGACATCCGCGCGCTCGCGTTGCCCGCGCTGCGCGGCGACTACAAGGCCGTCGAGACCTACCGCTACCGGCCGGGCACCGACGTGAGCTGCCCGGTCGTCGCGTTCGCCGGGAACGCGGACCCGGTCCTGGAAATACCGGACGTGGAAAACTGGCGTGAGCACACCACCGGCTCCTTCGAGATGGAGGTGTTCGAGGGCGGCCACTTCTTCCTCGACGCCAATCTCGACGCCGTCGTCGCGCGCATCCTCGGCAAGCTCACCTTCAGTTCCTGAGGCCTTTCCTGCTCGCCCACGCGACGACTCGGCGGTCGCCCGGCGATCTCACGGTCCCGCCCGACGTGGCCCTTGCCCACCCCCGGCTGCTCACGCCCAGGCGGCGAGTTCCTTCGCCAGCGCGGACGGTCCGCCGGCGGTGCGCAACATCGGCGGGCCGGGCCAGCAGTCCTGGTGTTCGCCGGCGCGCAGGGAGTCCGCGAAGCGGGCGACGAGCCGAGGCTGTGACGCGACCGTCCGGCCGCCCAGATAGGCGACGACGACGTGGTGGCCGTCGCCCGAATGCGTCGCCACGGCGGCCGACCAACCGTGCTCCTCGTGCCACATCAGGTCGACGTCGCGTTCAGGGAAGCCGGGGAGCCGCCAGTTCAGCCTCATCCGGGCGGCGACCGGGCCGGTCAGGTCGACCGAGCACGACTCCCCGCGTATCCCCAGCGTCGCGGCCACGTCCTCCAGGTAGGCGTTCAGCCTGGTCACGAGGTCCAGACCTGCTTCCGTGGGCGCGGGGGTCGAGGTGGTCACGGTCCCTCAGCTTCCTGTCACTTCGAGTTGGCGTGACGGAAATTACCCACCTCGGCGCGGCTTCACACCCCTATTTCGTCACACCCCGGTTTCGGTTCGCTCAAGCCGTGGCTTCGATGACGCGAGTCAGGGCTTTGTGCAGCGCCTCCAGCTCGGAGACCTCCATGCCGAGCTTCTCGACGACGCGGTATGGGATTTTTTCCGCCTCCGTACGCAACGCGCGGCCGGATTCCGTCAGCTCGACCGTCAGCAATCGCTCGTCTTCGGCGCTGCGCCTGCGCGTGACGTAACCGATCGTCTCCAGCCGTTTGAGCAGTGGCGACAGCGTGGCGGGCTCGGCGCGCAGTGCGATGCTCAGATCCTTGACCGCCTGCGGGCCGCGCTCCCACAACGCGAGCATGACCAGATACTGCGGATGGGTGAGCCCGTGGGGCTCCAGCAGCGGCCGGTAGACGGCGATGACGCCGCGGGAGGCGACCGACAGCGCGAAACACACCTGACGCTCCAGCGCGAGCGGATCCTCGCCCAGATCGATCGACTTCATCTCCGGCCCCTCCGCGTTCGTGCCACCGACTCTAGCCGTGGCGTGGGCGACGCTAATATTTAGTGTACTAATCATTAGTGTACTGTGACGACCATCGACGGAAGGAGTCGCCCGATGCCCCGCAAGCGCCCGGACGTGTTCCGCTGGCTGTGGTACTCACTCGGCGGCAGGCTGCCCGAGCGCTACCACGACTGGATCCTCCACGACGCGACCACCGGAAGCTGGCGCTGGCGGCATGTCGCGCGCAGCACGGTGATGATCGCGCCGCTCTGCGCGGCGTGGCTCCTCCTGCCCGGCCCGCTCACCCTGCGGCTGGCGATCGTGCTGATGGCCGCGCTCGTGGCGTACTTCTATTCGATGGCGTACATGGAGGAAAGCATCGAGCACCGGCTCGCCAAGAACGGCTTCCCGCCGGGCATCGGCCGTCGGACCCGCGCCGAGGCCACCGCGATCGCGGACGCGGAGGCGACCGAGCGGTACCTCGCGCGGTACCGAGACCAGGCCGGATGAGCCTTCGCGGCTAGAGTGCGCGGTGATGAGACGCAAGCTCCGCCCGCCGCTCCCGCCCCGCCACGGGCTCGACCCCGCGAGGCTCAAGATGCCCGCCGAGGGACCGTGGACGACGTTGCGGGAGCACCTGGTCGAGCGACTCCCCCGGGTCGAGCCCGAGCGGATCGCGGAGATGCTCCGCGAGGAGCGCATCGTCGGCCCGGACGGACCACTCGGCCTCGATTCGCCGTTCGTGCCGGACTCGTTCATCTGGTTCCACCGGGACCTGCCCGAAGAGGTCGAGGTCCCGTTCGAGGTCTCCGTCGTGCACCGCGACGAGCATTTCCTGATCGCCGACAAACCGCACTTCCTCGCGACGATCCCGCGCGGGCGGCACATCCTGCAGACCGCGCTGGTCCGCCTCCGCCGGGAACTCGACCTGCCCGCGCTCAGCCCCGCGCACCGGCTCGACCGGGTCACCGCCGGGCTCATCCTGTTCGTGAGCACTCCCGACCTTCGCGGCAAGTATCAGACGATGTTCCGGGATCGCTTGGTGCACAAGGAATACGAGGCGATCGCGCGGTACGATCCGGACGTCGCGATGCCGCGCGAGATCAGCAGCCGCATCGTCAAGGAACGCGGAGTGATCGCCGCGCAAGAGGTCGACGGAGCGCCCAACGCCGAAACCCGCGTCGAGCTGATCGAGCACCGCGGCGGCCTCGGCCGCTACCGCCTGGTCCCCGCGACCGGCCGCACGCATCAGCTCAGGTTGCACATGAGCGGCCTCGGCTTGCCGATCCTCGGCGACGACTTCTACCCGGAGCTGACCGAAACCCCGCTCGACGACTTCACCGAACCGTTGCAGCTACTGGCGAAGGTTCTCGAGTTCACCGATCCGGTGACCGGGGAAAACCGCCGGTTCGAAAGCAGGCGGACGCTCGAAGCGTGGACGGATCCCGGCGCCTGGCACCGAGGTCCGGAACGGGTCGGAGTGGCGAATAGGGTTGTCGAGGGGTAGGGCGAACGTGTCCGGACGTCGCACTTCGGGCAGGGGTGAGAGTCAGGCCGCGCCGGTGCGCCTGGGGCGGACGCGCGAGAATCACGGCGGCGGCCTAGCGGGCACTGGGGTCGTGATGTCTTTTGTGGACTCTTGAACCGCGCCAGGCCCCTTCGTCGATTTCGCGCCTGGCTTTGTCCTTTGTGGATAGTCGATCCGGCGACGCCCGCCGCTCGGGAACCGAGGCGGTGAACGCGGTCCGCGGCACCCTGCGCGGCCCTGCGGACGTCCCGATGCACCGCATCCATCTATGCCACCTCGGCCGCGAACAGGAGGACTCGAGGCCGACATCCGCAAGCCCGAGAACCTCGGCTTGACGCTCAGCCTCCAAGCCGGCTATCGGATCTCCCCGCGCGGAGCGGTCTACCTGCGCCTTGTCGAGGATCCCGGTAGAACGCGCTGAGTTCCGGCGCGAGCCGCTCCGGCGGGACACTGTGGAACTCGCCGTCCAGCTCGACTTGCCGCGCCCCCGGGATGACCTTCGCGGCGGCGAGAGCGGCGGCCTTCAACCAGTCCGTGCTGCCGTTGCTGTTCACCAGGAGGACGGGCGTGGCGATCGACGCCAGTTCGCCCGGCACCTTCGAATCCCGCATCACGAAGGCGTCGTGGACGAGCGTGGGCGCGAACGACCGCAGTTCGGCCCACATCGGCGTCGCCTTGGCCTCGGCGACGGCTTCCGCCGGGGAGCCGACCGCGGACCTCATGAACAGCGCGACGGCATCGTCCCACCGGTCCGCCGCGACCAGGCGGCGCATCTCGCCGGCATACCCCTCGGGGACTTCTTCCGTTTCGCCGCGATAAGGCGGCTCGAAGACCGACAGGCGCGCCATCGGCACGCCGGCCGCGGCGGCGAGGAGGGCCAGCGCCCCACCGGAGGAGATGCCGTGCACGGTCACCGGCTCACCGAGCGAGGCGACGACAGCGGCCAAGTCTTCGATTTCGCGCTCGACCGCATACGGCGCGGTGTCGCCACTGTCGCCCCGGCCCCGGCGGTCGTAGGTCACGACGGAGAACTCGGCCGTCAGTTCCGCCACCAGGGGTTCGTCGCCGTGCCGGTCGTTACCCGCACCGGCGACGATCACCACCACCGGCCCAGCGCCTCGCCGCTCGAACACGATCGGCGTGCCGTCGGCGGACTCCGCTGTGGTGACCATCCGGCCATCCTGCCCGGACTCGCCGCCGGACGCAGGTCGTTTATCCCACTCGAACACGCGTTCGACAACTGATCGGAATCGAGGTATGTTCGGTTGCCATGACCCCCGCCCTGCAGACGTCGTTGTTCGGCGAGTGCGCCGCGCTCGGGCTCGGTTCGCTCGACGGTATCCGGCGTACCGAGCTGACCAGGGGCGCCTGGATCGACGTGCTGCCGGGTTGGCTCACCGGCGCGGACGAACTGTTCACCCGGCTCGCCGAAGACGTGCCGTGGCACGCCGAACGACGGCAGATGTACGACCGTGTCGTCGCCGTCCCCCGGCTGCTCGGCCATTACCGGGAGGGCATGCCGCTCCCCCACCCGATCCTCACAGAGGCGAGGGAGAAGCTCTCCGCGCACTACGCCGACGAGCTCGGCGAGCCGTTCGTGACCTCCGGTCTGTGCTTCTACCGGGACGGGCGCGACAGTGTCGCCTGGCACGGCGACGACACCGGCCGCTCACGCACCGAAGACACCATGGTCGCGATCGTCTCGGTCGGCGCCGCCCGGCAGCTGGCGCTGCGCCCGCGTGGCGAAGGCGAGACCGTCCGGCACGCCCTCGGCCACGGCGACCTGATCGTCATGGGCGGCAGTTGCCAGCGGACGTGGGAACACGCCGTCCCCAAAACCGCCAAACCGGTCGGCCCGAGGATCAGCATCCAGTTCCGTCCGAGAGGAGTCGCCTGAGGATCACTTCAGCAGCACGGGCAGCGCGTCGACGCCGTAGACGATCGAGACCTGCCGGAAGCCCACCGCCTCCGGTTCGATCGCCAGCCGCATCTCCGGGAACCGGCGGACCAGGGCGGGGTAGGCGGTGCGCAGTTCCATCCTGGCCAGTTCGGCCCCGATGCACCGATGGATGCCCCAGCCGAACGCGAGATGCGACGTCGGCTCGCGGGTCGCGTCGAACTTCTCCATGTCCTCGCCGAGGACGCCGTCCCGGTTCGCGACGCTGAGGGAGACCAGCACGATGTCGCCCTTCGCGATCCGGACGCCGTCGACCTCCATGTCCTCTTTGGCGAAGCGCGGGAAGGCCATCTGCACGACCGTCAGGTATCGCAGCAGCTCCTCGACGAACTTGTGCACGGCCTCGTCGTCGCCGCGCACGGCCTCGACCAGCTCGCGATCCTTGAGCAGCACGAGCGCGCCGAGCGCGAGCATGCTCGCCGTGGTCTCCAGGCCACCGGTCAGCACGCCGTC
The DNA here is from genome assembly GCF_029369745.1 of Amycolatopsis sp. QT-25. NCBI lineage: Bacteria > Bacillati > Actinomycetota > Actinomycetes > Pseudonocardiales > Pseudonocardiaceae > Amycolatopsis > Amycolatopsis sp. QT-25. Next base: position 3,040,819 of record NZ_CP120210.1, on the reverse strand, counting down.
GGCGAGGCCTGCCAGCTCGCGGTCGTCGATTTCGTCGCCGTGGTCCTTGATGAGCATGCCGAGCAGGCCGTCGCCCGGGTTCTCGCGCTGCTTCTGGACGACGTCGTCCAAATAGGACAGTGACTCCGTCATCGCGCCGAGTGACGCGCTCGCGCCGCCGAAGAGGTCGAACCGCGCGGTGCTCAGCCGCTGGAAGTCGTCGCGGTCCTCATACGGGACACCCAGCAGCTCACAGATCGTCAGCGACGGGATCGGCAGCGCGAAGGACTCCCACAGGTCGACAGGGCCGTCCGCCTTCCCCATCGCGTCGAGCTGGTCGGCGACGATCTCGTCGATCCGCGGCGTCAGCCGGGAGAGCCGTCGCATGGTGAACTCCGGCGTGAGCAGCCGCCGCAGCCGGGTGTGCACCGGCGGATCGGCGAAGCCGAGCCCGCCGGGGTTCTGGTCCTCGGTCACGCCCGCGTTCCCGACCAGGTTCGTGAAGTCGTTGCTGAACTCGCTCACCTTGCCGAGCACGGCCTTGGCCTCGTCGTAGCCGGTGACCAGCCAGCCGTTCATCCCGAACGGCAGGTCGAGCTTGCTGATCGGCTCCGTCGCGCGGATCCGGCCCAGCTCGGCCACCGGGTCGAGACCGTCGCGCTTGAGCGGTAGCAGCGCGTTGTCCGGGATGATCGACATCTTGGACAGGTCGAACCCGTTCTTCTGCTGACGCGCGAGGTAGCGGCGGCCGAGCCAAGCCAACACGCGCGAGCGAATGCTCCCCATATCCCGCACCCTACTCCAGCCGCCGACCACCTGACCTGGCACAACAGGTCGCCTTCCGCCGGCGGCGCCGGAATTTCGACGGCCGTCCACCCGCCGTCCCACTCGATCGGTCACGCCCAGGAAGTCGGCTTTTCGCCACGTGGGGTTCCCGACGGCCGCGAGACGTCGGTCACTGTCGGTCACGATGAACCGGAGAGAAGGCCTGACATGGGGGTGCGCGTCGTGAGATTGTCGGACCTTACTGGGAGGATTCGGACATGTCAGCCGCGCTCATCGGACGTGACCATCCCGCGGGGGTGCTCCGCGCGGAGATCGCCCGTGCCGCCGAAAGCCACGGCGGGCTGGTGCTGGTCACCGGCGAGGCCGGGATCGGCAAGACCACGCTCGTCACCGGCGCCGCCGAAGAGGCGAAACGCCTCGGTGCCCTGGTGCTCAACGGGTCCTGCTGGGACTCCGCCAGCGCGCCGGGCTACTGGCCGTGGACCCAGGTGATCCGCGGGTTGCGGCGCGCGGTCGGGCAGGGGCGCTGGGCCGCGATGGCCGACAGCGAGTTGGACGTCCTGCTCGGTGAGGCTCGCGGCGACGGTGCCGCGGACGGCTTCCGGCTGTACGACGCGGTGACGAGCGTGCTGGTGGCCGCCTCCCAGGAGCAGCCGATCGTGGTGGTGCTCGACGATCTGCACTGGGCCGACGCCGCGTCGCTGCGGCTGCTCGAGTTCGCCGCGCAGCACACCTGGTTCGAACGGTTGCTGCTGATCGGCACGTACCGGGACGTGGAGGTCGAGGCGACCGATCACCCGCTTCGCTCGCTCATGCTGCCCTTGCTCGCGAAGGCCACCTCGGTCACGCTCACCGGCCTCGAACCGGACGAGGTCGGCACGCTCATGGCCAGGACGGCGGGCACGGCGCCCGACGACGCACTGGTCGCCGAGGTCCATCGCCGCACCGGCGGCAACCCGTTCTTCGTCGAGCAGACCGCACGGCTCTGGCACAGCGGCGGTTCCGCCGAGACCATCGCACCCGGGGTGGCCGATGCCCTGCAAAGACGGCTTTCCCTGCTCCCCCAGCCGGTTCTCCACCTGCTGACCACCGCCTCCGTTCTCGGCAGGGAGTTCCACCGCAGGCTGCTCGCGGGCGTGGCCTCGGCACCCGTGCCCCAGGTGGACCGGCTGCTCGACCAGGCCGTCGCGGCGCGGCTGGTCGTGGTGCACGGGCAAGGCCGGTTCGCCTTCGCCCACGACCTCGTCCGGGAGACGCTGTACGCGGCCTTGTCCGAACAGGACCGCCGGAAACTGCACGCCGCGGTCGTGGCGGCGGCCCGCGAGTCGCCGACGTCACGGGACAGGCTCTTCCCCGCGGACATGGCCCGCCACGCGCTGCTCGCCGGCCGGGAACTCGATCCGGACCAGGCCATCGACCTGTTGCTGGCCGCCGCGGTCGACGCCACCGGCCGTATGGCGGTCGAGGAGACGACCACGCATTACCGGCGGGCGATGGAGATCGCGGAGGACCGGCGGAGGCAGGCGAGCATCGCCCTGGAGCTGGGTGCGCACCTGACCCGTCACCACGAGTCGGACGAAGGCAGACAGGTCCTCGACGAGGTCTCCGCGCTCATCCGCGAACTCGACGACGACGATCTCCTCGCCCGCCTGGCACTGACGCTGGTCCGCGCCGATCACCGAAGCCTCCGGATCGACGAGACGGTCAAGGTGCTCACCGAAGCGCACGCGCGACTCTGTGGCCGCGAGCCCGGACAGGAACTCACCGTCGAGGAGATGACCCAGGAACTCTCCGCGCACGTCATGATGACCGCCCGCGACCACGAGGACGATTCCGCTCTGCTGTTCGGCCTGTGGGCCCGGCACGACGCGATCTGGGGGCCGGGCAGCGCCGCGGAACGGGAACGGCTCACCGACGAACTGGTCGCGGTCGGCCGTCGCACGGCGAATCCGGAATTGGAGCACTACGCGGCGTCGTTCAAGTGGGTGGCACAGCTCGAACAGGGCGATCCCCGCTATTTCGAGCAATACCAGGAATTCCTCGCCCTCGCGAGCACCGGCCGCGCGCCGAGTTCGCAGTTGGCCTCCCGGATCGACCAGAGCATCATCGCCACCCTCCAGGGCCGGTTCACCGAAGCCGAGGCGTACATCCAGCAGGTGATCTCGGCCCACGAAGGGAACGAGGATGCCCATTTCTGCGATCTGCACCACCTGCAGCGATGGGCCCGGTGGTGCCTGGAGGGACGGTTCGACGATCTCGCCGGATTGCACCGCGAGATCTCCCGCAGCAGGTACTCCTACGGCCGGCTGCTGGAGGCGGTCACCGCGGCCCAGCGTGAGGACGTCGGGGAGGCCGTGCGGCTCACCGATCTCGCGGGCGACGCGAAACCGTACCCTCGCGATCTGGAAGCGTTGTGGTTGCGCTGTCAGGCGCATACAGCGGCGATCTCGCGCGATCCCGAACGTTGTGAAGCCGCCCGCGCGCTGCTCGCTCCCTACAGCGGGGAATGGCTCGTTTCCCTTTACGGCTGCGAGATCTCCGGCCCGGTCGACCTCTGGCTCGGCAGGCTCGATCTGGCGCAGGAACGCTGGAACGACGCGGTGGACCGGCTTCGCGGCGCCGCGCTCTCCGCGGACCGGCTGAGGGCCACGGTCTGGGCGACCGAGGCCGAGTTCTGGCTGGCGGTGGCTTTGCAGGGCCGGAACCTCGAAGGTGACGCGGCGGCCGCGGCGACCCTGCTGTCCGAAGTGGACAAGGAAGCCACCGCGCTGGGCATGCGGCAGATCGTGGCCGGAGTGGCGCGGGCGCGGAACAACGCGCAGGCACCCACCGCCGTCACCGCCGAGTTCCGTCGTGACGAAGCCGTGTGGACCTTGCGCTTCGACGGCGTCACCGTCCACCTTCCGGACTCGAAAGGGTTGCGGGACCTGCATTTCCTGCTCGGCAGGCCGGGATCGGAGGTGGCGGCCGTCCGGCTGCTCGATCCCGTGGGCGGCGAAGAGGTCGTCGCCGCGAAGAGCCTCGGCGGGGACGCTGTCCTCGACGACGAGGCGAAGGCCCGGTATCGCGCACGGCTGAACGAACTCGACGAACTGATCGACACCGCGACCGGGCTGGGCCAGGACGCGCGCGCCGCGGCTCTGGACCGTGAACGGGACGCGCTGCTCGCCGAGCTGCGCTCCGCGGCCGGGCTCGGCGGCCGCACCAGGCGACTCGGCGACGAGGCCGAACGCGCCCGCAAGACGGTGACCGCCCGCATCCGCGACACCCTGCGCAAACTGGACGAGCAGCATCCGGCGCTGGCCGCGCACCTGCGCGCGTCGGTCACCACCGGTTCTTCGTGCCGCTACGCGCCCGAAGACAAGGTCCCCTGGCGGCTGTGAGCCTCCAGGGGACCTTGTCACCCCCAGCTCGTTTCCGGTCGACGGTGAAACGCGTTCGCGAGCGTGCCGTCCCCGCCGGTCACGCGTGATCGCCGATCGGGGTGGTCATTTCCGGTTGTAGAGCCGCATCGTCAGCGTGCCGAAGATCGCGAGGATGACTCCGCCGGCGATCAGCACCCAGGTGATCTCGCCGCCGTCCCAGTCGCCGCCCATCATCGAGCGCACCGCCGCGACCACGTGGGTCACCGGGTTGACGTCGACGAAGGCCTGCAACCAGCTCGGCATCGTCTTCGGGTCGACGTAGATGTTGCTGAGGAAGGTCAGGGGGAACAGCACCATCATGCTGACGCCCATCACCGACTTCTCGCTGCGCAGCAGCAGGCCGAACATCGTCCAGATCCACGAGAACGCGAACGAGAACGCCAGCAGCAGGAGGATCGCGGCGGCCACGCCACCGACTCCGCCGCCGGGGCGGAAGCCCATGATCAGCCCGACGCCGAGGATCACCACCGACGCGATGAGGTAGCGCAGCATGTCGCCGAGCAGATAGCCGACCATCGCCGACGGCCGCCAGATCGGCAGCGTGCGGAATCGGTCGAACACGCCCTTCTCGATGTCGGTGTTCACCGAGATGCCGGTGTACATGGTGATCATCAGGATGCTGCTCGCCATGATGCCCGGCAGCAGGAACTGCAGGTACTCCTTCGGGGAACCGGACAGCGCGCCGCCGAACAGGTAGGTGAACATCAGCGTCATCATGATCGGGAACGCCGTGACGTCGAACAGTTGCTCGGGCACGTGCTTGATCTTCAGCATCGCGCGCCACCCGAAGGTGACCGAGGTCGACAGCGCGCTCGGGCGCGGAGGGCGGTTCTTCGAGATCAGGACGGCGGCTAGCTCTTCGGGCTTCGGTGCCGCGAGAACGGGTTCGTTTTCTTTGACTGCCGTGGTGCTCAAGCTGCACTCTCCTCAGGCGTGGCGGTGCGGTCGGTCAGGGCCAGGAAGACCTCGTCGAGGCTCGGCTGGCCGAGGGAGAAGGTGTCGACGATGATCCCCGCGCGGGCGAGTTCGCCCAGCGCGTGCGAGGCGTGTTCGGCGGCGCCCTGTTCGGTGCTTTCGCCCGACAGGCGCGCGGTCAGCGCGACCGGGTCCGATTCGAGCACCACCTGCGCCTGCAACGTGCGGACGAGCAGCGCTTCGGCCTCGGAACGCTGATCGGCTTCCCGAAGCCGGACGTGGACCGCGCCCGCGCCGACCGAGGCCTTCAGCTGCCCCTTGGTGCCTTCGGCGATCACCTTGCCGCGGTCGATGACCGCGATCCGGGAGGCCAACTGGTCGGCCTCGTCGAGGTACTGCGTGGTCAGCAGGACTGTGGTGCCGTGCCGCACGATCGCGCGCACGATGTCCCAGACCTGGTTGCGGCTGCGGGGATCGAGCCCGGTGGTCGGTTCGTCGAGGAAGAGCACGTCCGGGGTGTTGAGGATGCTCGCGGCGATGTCGATCCGCCGCCGCATCCCGCCGGAGTAGTTCTTCACCTGCCGTCCCGCGGCCTCGGTCAGGCCGAACGCCGCCAGCAGTTCCTCGGCCCGCGCGCGGGCGGCCGGTTTGCGGTGCCCGGTCAGCCTGCCGATCAGCACCAGGTTCTCGGTCCCGGTCAGGTCCTCGTCGACCGAGGCGTACTGCCCGGTCAGGCTGACCATGGACCGCACCGCGTCGGCCTCGCGGACGACGTCCTTGCCGAAGATGCGCGCTTCGCCCCCACTGGGGCGGAGCAGGGTCGCGAGCATCTTCACCGCGGTGGTCTTGCCGGCGCCGTTCGGTCCCAGGACGCCGTACACGGTGCCGGCGGGGACCTTCAGGTCGATCCCGTCGACCGCCCGGTTCTCCCCGAACACCTTGACCAGCCCCGAGGCCTCGATGGCCAGTTCACTCATTTTCATTTCCCTTCAACAGCTTTCAACAGACGTAGGGACGGGTGGCACGTGCTTCGCGCAGGGCCAGGCCCCACCAGACGAGTTCGTCGAGCAAGGTGGTCACGGCCTGTTCCTCCCCGTCGGTGTCGAAAGGGGTGCCGTCGCGGGCGAAGGTGCCGTCGAGGAGGTTGAAGGCCACGGTGTCGCGCATGGTGACCGTGTGCAGTTCGGTGAAGATCGTGCGCAGCTGCTCGACGGCGTGGAGACCCTGGGAACGGTAGCCGTAGGAGACGAAACCGACCGGTTTCGCGCGCCACTCGTCGTAGGCGCAGTCGATCGCCTGCTTGAGCGACGCCGGGAAGCTGCGATTGTACTCAGGGGTGACGACGACGAACGCCTCGGCCTCGTCGACCAGCCTCGCGAAGCGCTTCATGTCGGCGGCAGGCGGTTCGGGCAGCCCCGCGGGGAGGTCGAAGTCGACCAGGTCGAGCACTTCGGTGACGAGGTCGTCCCGGTTTTCCGCCTGAGCGGTGAACCACTTGCCGACGGCGTCCCCCACCCGCCCTTCGCGGACGCTGCCGATGATCACCGCGACCCGCAGCGGACTCTCGTCCATGACCGACCTCCTCTCGCCTCACCCCTTGGGCGCGAGAAAGCCGCCGGACTTTCGCTAGATCGGATCTAGCGGGCGCCCGGCGGCTTCGGTCGGTGATCGTGATTCGGCACCTGAACGCGATGCTTACCTGGCGCAACTATCGCAACCAGGTGCCGAATTGCGGTCAGGCGTCCAGCGCGATCGCGATCGCGCCCAGCAGGGACGCGTCCTGGTCGAATTTCGCCGACACCAGTTCCGGCGGGAACGGCACGGCTTGAGCGAGCCGCTCGCGCAGTGCGGGCAGCAGGATGTCGGCCGAGCGCACCAGTCCCCCGCCGACGGCGATGCGCTGCGGGTCGAGTGCGATGGCGAGGTTCGCGACGTGCATCGACAGTTCGTCGAGCGCCGCGCCGACCAGTTCCTTGGCCTGCGCGTCGTCCCTGGCGAGGCCGAACAGTTCGCCCGCGGTCACCGGGCGGCCGAGCAGCACACTCGCCCGGCCGCCCAGCCCACGCCCACCGACGGCTTCTTCCAGCGGCGCCGCTCCGCCCGCGAACCCGTCGGTGTCCTGCGGAGAGAGGAGGTTGTACCCGATCTCTCCCGCAGCGCCATTCGCGCCGGCCAGCAGCCGGCCGCCGACCAGGACCGCCGCGGCGATCCCGGTCCCCAGCGAGAGGAAGACCGCCGGATCGGTGTCCGCCAGCGCCCCCCATCGCCATTCCGCGAGCGCCGCCGCCTTGGCGTCGGTCCCCACCTCGATCGGCACGTCCCCGAACTCCGCGGCGACGAGTTCGCGCAACCGCAGTTCCTCCCAGCCCGGCACGTTGGGGGCCAGCAGGATGCGGTCCTCCAGCACGATGCCGGGGCTGACGACGCCGATCGCGCCCAAGGCGTCCGCGGCGCCTTCGTCGGCGAGCAGTTTCCGTGCCGCGGCGAGCGCGCGGCTGACCACCTGCCCGGCGCCGGCCTGCGCGTCGGTGTCGAGCCGCCGGGTGACCAGCAGGCTCCCGGCTCTGTCGGCCAGCCCGATCGCGACCTTCGTCCCGCCGAAGTCGATCCCCAGGATCAGTTCGTCCCCCGTCACCGCACGTTCCCCTCTGCTGCCGCCCCCGCGAACGATTCCTGGATTCCCTTGGGCCCGAACGGCCACACGTGCTCCGCCTTCGCGTAGGCGAAGAACGCCGCCACGCCGAGCGCGATCCAGCCCACCGAAAGCCCGATCGAAAGCCAGGTGGCGGAGAAGTAGATGTAGACCCAGCCGAGCAGCGCGATGACCGTCGGGATCGGGTAGAGCCATTGCCGGTACGGCCGCTCCAGTTCCGGCCTCCGTCGCCGCAGCACGACGATCGCCGCGACCTGCGCGAGCGACTGGATGAGCACCAGCACCGTCACCGCCGCGTTGATCACCGCGGTCAGCGTGCACAGCGAGCCGATCGCGGCGATGACGCCCATCGTGAGCACACCGGCCGTCGGCAGGTTCAGTCTCGGGTGCAGTTTGGCGAACACCGGCAGGAACACCTTGTCGCGCGCGGCCTCGAACGGGACCCGTGAGCCGCCGAGCAGACCGGCGAAGACCGAGCCGATCGCGGCGATCACGATGAACACCGTGATGACCTTCGCCGCGCCCGTGCCCCAAGCCTGTTCCAGCACGGTGGAGGCGACCGAAGTGGCGTTCTTCACTTCCTCCAGCGGGACGGAGCCGAGCACGCCGAGCTGCAGCAGGAAGTACAGGCTCATGATGCCGAGGATCGAGAGGATGATCGATCGCGGCAGCGTCCGGCCCGGGTCACGCACCTCGCCGCCGAGGTAGGCGCTGGTGTTGTAACCGAGGTAGTCGTAGATGGCGATGATCAGGCCCGCGCCGAGCCCGGCCCAGAACGCTCCGCCGTCGAACGAGAACGCGCCCGGCGTGAACGCGAACGCTTGCGCACCGTCGAAATGCGTGAAGGCCGCGACGATCACCGAGAGCGCGGCGAACAACATGATCGCGAACAGGACGGTGGTCAGCTTCCCGATCTCGCCGATCTCGCGGAACAGCGCCAGTACGATCAGCACGATGACGCCGAGGCCGATGACCTTGCCGAGCCCGGTGGTCCCGCCGTCGTCGGCCACCCCCGGGATCAGGTACCCGAGGTACTGGACGAGCCCGATGATGCCGGTGGACATGATCAGCGGGATGAACAGTACCGCGCTCCACGCGAACAGGAACGGCATGAGCCTGCCGGTCCGGGAGCCGAACGCCTCGCGCAAGTACACGTAGGTGCCGCCGGCGCCGGGGAGGGCGGCGCCGAGTTCGGCCCAGATCAGGCCGTCGGCCAGCGCGATGACCGCGCCGATGAGCCAGCCGAACATGGCCTGCGGGCCGCCGAGGGTCACCACCATCGCGGGAATGGTGACGAACGGGCCGATCCCGCACATCTGGGTCATGTTGATGGCGGTCGCCTGCAGCGGCCCGATCTTCCGCTCGAGCCCCGGCCGCGGGGATGAACTCAAAACGCGCCTCCCGATTAGTTAGTAAAGTTTCTTAACATAAATTGGGGCGTGCCGGAAGGCCGGGCGGCGAAGTTGTCGTGTGCCGGTCCACCCCGGACTGCCCGAAAGGGCGGAATCCGCCGAATACGCCCGAACGGCCCAAGCCGGGACGTATCAGGGGGCCTTCGTTCTGCGTCCTTATCCGAAAGGACGTCTTCCCAGGGACGGTGAGGTCCATGAAACGGCTGATCAGCACGGCGATCGCGATCGTCGCTCTCGGGTTCACGGTCGCCTGTGGCGGAGCGTCCGCTCCCCGCGACACCGCTCCGGCGGATCTGACCACCGACAGCACGGTGACGACGGAGACCGCCCCGACGGCGTCTTCCGAGGTCGTCCCGACCGCGCCGGGCCCCCGGACCGAAGAACCTCGTCCGCCCGTCGTTCCCGGAAGCCCCATCAGGTACAACAGCGACCTGCTCGGCACCGATCCCGCCACCGCCAAGAACGCGATCGAGCAGAACCTCGCGGATCTTTGCAAGAGTCCCCGGCGGTGCGGGGTCTCGGTGGTGATCGCCGACGCGAGCGCGGGTGACTGCATCCGCGGTATCGGCCCGAATCCGGTCCACCCCGGCAAGACGATCACGATCCGGGCCAGGGCGTGCGCACCCGAGACGACGGAGGAAAGCTCGGCGCCTCCGAAGTCGGAAAGCATCGAACCGAGCGAAACCACGGGCGGATGAGCGTCCGGCGTTCACTTCGCCGAAGCCACCGAGGTCTCCGCAGACCCGAGCCCACCGCCGGCGAACCGGCGGCCGGCCCGTCGCGCGCGCTCAGGCTGATCGGCACCGCACTGGCCAACACGACCCTGCTCACCGCGTTGCTCTACTACTTCGGGCTCGTCTACACGCAGACGTACTTCATCTACTTCCGCGTGCACTACACGCTGCTCGGCCAGCCGCCGGACGAGATCTTCGGGCGAGGCGTCGACGGCATGCTCCTGCCCCTGACCGGCGCGGCGGGCGCGGTACTGCTCTTCCTGATCCTGACCCGGTTCCTGAAGATCCGGCTCGGCGAGGATTCCTGGAACCGCCTGCTGCGGAGCTGCACCCCGGTCGCCGGCGTGCTCGGCCTCGCGCTCCTCGTCTCGTCGACGGCGATCGCCCTCGACCCGGAACCCCTTCGCGACCGTCCCGGCGCTCCCGGGCTCGGCTTCGCGATCGGTGTCCTGATGGTGCTCTTCGCCTGGCGGCACTGGACTTCGCGCAGCACGGGGAGCGGCCGGTCGAGCGTCGCGGAATTGGTGACCGGCTACGTCCTGGTGAGCATCGGCCTGTTCTGGTCCGTCGGCGACTACTCGGGAGCCGTCGGCACCAGCCGTGCCTACGAGGCCGCCGGGGTGATCCCGACGAGACCGGCCGCGACCTTGTACAGCGCGGAAAGCCTCAATCTCACCGCGAACGGTGTCGTGCAGGTGAAATGCGCCGACGCCGGAGCCGCGTACAAGTACCGGTACACCGGACTGAAGCTGCTGCTCCAGTCCGGTGGCCAGCACGTCTTCCTCCCGGCGAACTGGCGAGCCTCGACCGGCGTCGCGTTCGTGATCCCGAAGACCGACAAGCTCCGCCTCGAATTCGGCCCGCCCCGATCGGTGCCGCCGCCCGCCTGCTGACGCGTGTCAAGCCAGCCGCCGCTCCAGCCACTCGGCGGCCGTGTCGTCGACCAGTTTCGCGATCGGCAGCTGCGGGGCGGGTTCGATGCCCGGGTCTTCGGCCAGCGGATGCGCGAGGCCGGGCAGCCGGGCCAGGCGGACGTCGTCCGGCCGGGCGTACCGCCGGCGCAGCGCGGCGACCAGGTCGTCGGCGTCGGTGCGCAGGGAGGAATGATCGTCCTCGCCGCTCACGACCAGCAACGGAACTTGCTCGTCCCGCGCCGATATTTCACCCGATCGTGCGACGAAGTCGAGCTGATCCGCTGCTCGTGCTGCCTTGTCGCTCCACGGGTACGCCTGCCCCAGCAGGTCTTCGACCAGGCCGATCACCGAACGCGCCCGTACGGCGGGGTTGATCAGGACCGCCGCGCGGACCGGGATCTCCCGCGTGGCCAGGATCGTCAACGCCACCGCACCGCCCAGCGAGCCACCGACGACGGCCATCCGCGACGAGTCGAAACCGAAGCGTTCGCGCAGTTCCGCCAGCGCGGCGGGGAACTCCAGCGCCGCCTGCGCGACGACCGGATCGACGTAGGCGAGCATCGCGTCACGCCGGGCCCGTTCGAGCAAGGCGTCCATCGAGCCGTCGACCATTCTCGCGCCGCACAACGGCATTCCCAGGTACACCCGCCACGCCGGCACCCCCGCCAGCGGCAACGCGGCCGCGAACGCGGCGTCGGAGCGAGGCGAGTCGATCATGTGCCAAGCGACGACCACCGGCGCGGGACCGCTGACCTCGACTGATGGCGGCAAGACCGTGAACGGTACCCCCGCGGCCGTGCCCGTGACCGGTTCTCCCACCGCTGTCCTTCCTCGCGTGTTGTCGATCTCCACGATATCCGGGACGCACCGGAGACGGACCTCGTTCCGCCACAAGCGAAACAGTATGCCGCGAGGTCACCCCGACGCGCCGCGGAGGTGGTTGCGGGTGACCGGCGGCGGCCGAATAGTGTTGCGGCCCGGCCCTTTGGAGGTGAACCGCCCGTGCCCGATGTCGACTACTACGAGGTGCTCGGCGTGGGCAAGGCCGCCTCGGTCAACGAGATCAAGACCGCGTACCGGCGGCTGGCGAAGTCACATCACCCGGACACCGGGGGTTCCGCGCTCACGTTCCAGCTGGTCCGCGAGGCCTACGATACGCTCAGCGATCCGATGCGGCGCGCGGGCTACGACGCGGGCGGGCGCTCCGTGCGCGTCCCGATCCGGCCGCGGCCGCGGCGTCGCTTCGGCGAAGAACCGGGCTACGAGCCCGAGCCGGTCGTGATCGATCCGGAAGACCTCGAATGGTGGGCATTCGCCGGACAGGACGGCCGCGTGCGCCACGGACGGCGACGCGGGCCCGGGCACACCCCGGTCGTCGCGGCGGTCGGCGGGATGGTGCTGGTGCTGCTGCCGGTGCTGACCGGCGTCGGATTCACGGCCCCCACCCTGATCGTCTGGCTGATCCTGACCGCCGGAACCGCGCTGCTGGTGCAGCGCCTCGCGCGCGGCTACCTCGCCGCTTCCCGCGCCAAGAACCGCTTCGCCGCGGAATTCGGCGGGAAACGGGTGTTCGGCACCCCCGGCACCGAGGCCGACGAACTCGCCGAGCGCCTCACCGCCGACCTGCTGGAGCGCTACCTGACCCGGCTGCCCGGCGCGCGGATCTTCCACGGCCTCTCGTGGCCGGATTCGGTCTTCGCCGACGTCGACCACGCGGTGCTGTGCGGAAAGCGGCTCGTACTCGTCGAATCGAAACTGTGGCTGCCGGGGCACTACGAAACCGACGACGACGATCGCCTGCTGCGCAACGGCCGCGCCTTCCTCGGCGGCGGGAGCAGGCTGACGGAGAGCCTCGCCGAGTACCGGCGGATCCTGCCGGGGGTCGCGCTGCGCGGCGCGATGATCGTGTATCCGAGCCGGACCGGTGAGATCACCACGGAGTACGAGGACCCCTCTCCCGCGCCGCCGATGACACCCGAACAGTTCCTGCACGAGATCGGCGGCTGGCTGGCGGCGGAGCCGTCCACTGTGGACTCGGCGACGATGCGCCTGGTCCGGGACCGGGTCGTGGGCGGAAGGGCCTGAGCCACCGCTCCCTCGCCGCGCCCTGTGGTCCGTGAAGGCCTCCTTGAGGGACCCAGGGTCCCTCAAGGAGGCCTTCACGGACATACCACCTGAGCGCTTCCGGTAAGCCTTGCCGCTCGTGAACTACCGGCCCGAGCGCTCCTTCTTCGCCCGCGCGGAACGGGTGCAGACCTCACCGACGTCGACCGTCTGGCCGCGGTCGACGTAGACGTCCGCCAGTCCGACGAGCTTGCCCTTCGGCGACGTACAGGTCAGCTGGTACGCCTCCTTGGGGCCGTAGGTCGGCGGGATCGGCGACTGGAACGACACACCGCCGGTCCAGTCGTCCACAGTGGACGGATTCGCCTGCGCGTAGTTGACCAGCACGGCCGTGTACTCCCCGGCGGGCGGGTCGTACAGGATGGCGTGCTCTTCCGTGGTCGAACCGTTCGCCGAAGACGAGACCATGTTGCCCGCCGCGTCGAAGACGTACAGATCCCAGTCGGAGTCCTGGCCGGCCCACTTGACGTCGACACTGAACTTCCCGTTGTCCACCTTGGGGAGCCCGTCGACGCGGAACTTGAAGCTCTCCGACGTGGGGTCGTTCGGGTAGTTCGTGTTGATCGCCGGGACCCCGGCCGGGTTGGCCACCTGGATCGCGGGCTGTGCCGGCCCCTGCGGCTCACGGCCGTAACGGCCCGCGACGTAGGGACGGGTCGACGGGTTGACCGACCACGCGAACCGGCCACCGGTCGAGGCCAGCGACGAGTTCAGGTCGTCGGTCACGTAGATCGGCGGCTTCGTCGAACCGTCCGGCTGCACCACCGGCGAGGTCGGCGTCTGGAAGGTCTTGTGCAGCTTCAGCTGGTAACCCTTCGGCGCGGTACCGATCAGCGTCGCATGCGCCGCCGGGTCCGCGGTGTTGGCCAGCATGTCCACGAACGCCTGCCGGTTGCCGCCCTTGCCCGCGCCCGCCGCGGGGGCGACGCCGGTGTACTCGGCGACGACACCTTCGGAGAACGGCGGGTGGAACTCGTTGGGGCCGACCTCGAACGTGAAGCCCCAGCCACCGGTGGCCCAGTACGACCAGTCCTCGGTCGAACCGGTCGTGTCGTAGAGCGCCCACGACGGCTGGCTGGTGTACCCGTTGCGCGAGGCCATCTTGTCACCGAGCGCCTTGTACGCCGGCTCGTCGAGCGGCGGGCGGACGGCGGCGACACCCGGGACACGCAGCACCAGGTTGGAGTAGGTGTGCAGCGTGATCAGGTTGGTCACCTGGCGGTTGGACACGATCGAGCGGATGTTCTGCGTCTCGGGCTCGGAGAACGGGCCCGCCCCGCGGAAGGTGTCGCTGCGCCACAGGGTCGACGCGCCGGCGCCGCCCCAGAAGCCCGCGTAGTTGCGGTTCGGGTCGGTGCCGCGTTCACGGCCGGCGGGGTTGGCCTTGCAGACGCCGGTCGCGAACTCCTTGGGCGAGTCGTTGACGTTGCAGTTCTTGCGCTTCATCTCGTAGTCGAACCGCGAAAAGTCGCCCTTGGGCTCGGCCTCACGAGAGATTTCGAAACCGTCGGGGTTGACGATCGGCACGATGACGTTGCGAGTCCGGCCGACCAGGCCGCGGAGTTCGGCGTTGTTGCCGGTGTAGCCCTTGACCAGTTCGTGGGCCCATTCCATGGCGTGTTCGCCGGCGGGCCACTCCCGGGCGTGGTGCACGCCCATGGTGAAGTTGACGGGCTTGCCGTCGGCGATGTTCTTGACGTCGGTCGCGATCTCGAGGGCGACGACGTCGCGGCCTTCCCAGGTCGGCTGCGGCAGCGTGAACGCCGTGACGAGCTTGGGGTTCTTGCGGGCCAGTTCCTTGACCTCGAACTGGTAGTCGTAGAGGTGCCGGTAGCTCGTGCGCCCGGACGGCAGGGTCGAGGCCCGGGTCTTGGCGTCGTACTCGCTGTCGGCCTTGGCGTTGCGGATCGACTTGCCCGAAAGATCCGGCTCGATCACTTTCGATTTGAAGCCGTTGTCCGCCAGCGTCTTGCGGTCGGTGTCGTTCGCGAGGACGACCTCGACGCCGGTGGCGTCGGCCTTCTCGGTGACGTCCAGTCCGAGCCGCAGGAGCTTGTCCTTGTCCTGCTTGGCGGGCGTCTCGACCCGGACGAGTTCGGCGCGCTGCGGCGCGGGCGCGGCTCCGGTCGGCGTCCCCTGCGGCGTCAGGGCGAGGAAGTCGACCCCCAGCAGGGCGTCGCGCGTCTGCCCGGCGTACCGGCAGGTCTGCACGACGAGTTTCTGGTCCTTCTTGACAAAACCTTCGGCGAGCTCGTGGCTGCGCAACGCGGCCGACGCGGCCACCACGGCTCCGGTGGTCTTGTCGAAGACCGCGAGGTCCCAGTCACCCTCGCCGCCACCACGGGGCGCGATCCGCGCCTGCAGCAGACCGTCTACTGTGGACGTGAACTCGCGCCGATCGGTGCCGGAGGTACCCGGCTTCTGCAGCGCGGCGAAACAGGAACGCGGCACGGCCTGATCGGCTCGCACCACGTTGTCCGCGGCCCCTGCCGTCGTGGCCGACGGGAGTGCCACGAAGGTGCCGGCGAGCACCAGGGTCGCCGCCGTCCATCCCGCTCTTCGCCGGTTTGGTGAATACCCCACAGACTGACCTCCTTGGACAGTCCGGTGACCGGGTGAGGTCACCGGTAGCGAGACCCTAGACCCGGGACCCCGTCCGAGGGACCCGCCACAAGTCGCCTACACCTCTTTCGGCCCAGCGATCTCACCGACCGTGCCGGAACGATCACTCGCACACGCGCCCCAAGACGGGACTTCCCTGTCGATTTCGACAGTAAAGCCTAAGAAAACCCTCAGGTTGAGTGGTTATCTTTCAACCATGACGACGTCCCAGGTCACCGCCCGGTCACCGCTGGCACTGCTGGCCGCCGTGGTCTCGGTCGCCGGCGGAGCGCTGCTCATCCTGCTGTTGCAGGTCCTCCCCGCCACCAGCGGCATCAGCCCGGTCCGCCGCACCATCAGCGAATACGCGCTGAGCGAGTACAAGTGGATCTTCGACGTCGCGGTCCTGCTGGTCGCGCTCGGCTCGGCGATCGGCTTCGGCGCGCTGATCCGCCGCAAGCACCTTCCCGCGCTGTCCGCGGCCTCGGTGTTCTGCGCGCTCTGGACGGTGAGCCTGGTGGTGATCGTGGCGTTCCCCAAGAACAACTGGGCGATCGGGCCGAGCACCGGCGGGACGGTGCACCGGATCGCGAGCGTGGTGGCCTTCGTCGCCCTTCCCCTGGCGGTGTGGTTCGCCGCGAAGGCCGTCTTTTCCTCCTCGCCCGCCCGGCGTGCGGTGACGCGGGTGCTCGCGGTGGCGGCGCTGGCCTGGTTCGGGGTGATCCTCGGCGCGATCGTGGTCTCGATGAACGGCGGCGAGCCGTGGTGGCGGGCGATCCCGCTGGGGCTGGTCGAACGCGCGATGGCGCTCACCGGGCTGCTCGCGCTGGCGTCGCTGCTCATCCCCGCCCGCGTCGTCACCGCACCGGTGGCCGAGCAGTCCGAAGCGCTGGAAGCGGCCTCCTGAAAGTTTTCTCGGCGTCGTGTCCATTTGACGGTCTCCCGCTCGTAGTGGTGTCGTGCGGCAAGCAGGCCGTGCGTAACCCAGAACGGGAGTTCCACCGTGAAGTACATGCTGATGATCCAGGCCGCGACCGGCGACGTCGAGCCCCAGTGCACCTTCGAGGATTGGATGACCTACGACAAGGAGGTCAAGGACGCCGGGATCTGGTCCGCCGGGGAGTCGCTGGCCGACCTCGTCACCGCGACCACGGTGAAAGTCGATCGCGACGGGAAGCGGACGGTGACCGACGGGCCCTTCGCCGAGACCCGCGAGGTGCTGGGTGGTTTCTACGTCATCGACGTACCGGACCTGGACGTCGCGCTCGACTGGGCGGCCCGCTGCCCCGGCGCCCGGGACGGCTCGGTGGTCGTCCGCCCGGTCGCCGATTTCACCGTCTGACCATGGCCGAGCGGGGGCCCGGGACGGCTTCGGTGGAGGCGGTGTTCCGCGAAGAACGGGGAAGGCTCCTGGCCGCGCTCGTGCGCCGCTTCGGCAACCTCGACCTGGCCGAAGAGGTCACGTCCGAGGCGATCGAAGCGGCGCTGGAGCGCTGGCCGGTGGACGGTGTCCCGCCGCGGCCGGGTGCGTGGCTGATGACCACCGCGCGGCGCAAGGCGGTCGACCGGCTGCGCCGTGATCAGGCCTACGCCGCCAAGCTCGCGGTTCTGCAGGTGGAAGCGGATCGGGCCGGGCCCGCTCCCGCGGCGGACGCCGGTGACAGCCTGCCGGACGAGCGGCTGCGGCTGTTCTTCACCTGCGCCCATCCCGCCCTGCCCGCCGAGGACCGGGGTGCGCTGATCCTGCGGTTTCTCGCCGGGCTGACCACGCCGGAGGTGGCACGGGCCTTCCTCGTCCCGGTGCCGACGATGGCGAAACGGATCGTGCGGGCGAAGAAGAAGATCAGCGAGGCCCGCATCCCGTTCCGGGTGCCCGGCGCGGACGAGCTGCCGGAGCGGCTGCCGGGTGTGCTGCAGGCGGTGTACTCGATCTTCACCGAGGGGTACGCGGCCAGTTCGGGGGCGAGTCTGCAACGGGCGGACCTGGCCGAGGAAGCCATCCGGCTCGGCCGCATCCTGCGGGGACTGATGCCCGCCGACCAGGAGGTGGCGGGGCTGCTCGCGCTGATGCTGCTCGTCCACGCCCGGTGGGACGCCCGGACCGGGCCGGACGGTGAACCGGTCCTCCTCGCGGACCAGGACCGGAGCCGCTGGAACCGGGATCTGATCGAAGAGGGCGGCGGCCTGGTGGTCGCCGCCCTGACCGGCGGCCCGCCGGGACCCTACGGGGTGCAGGCCGCGATCGCGGCCCTGCACGACGAGGCGGCCGACGTCGAGACCACCGACTGGCCGCAGATCGTGGCGCTCTACGACGTCCTGACGACCTTGGCGCCCTCCCCCGTCGTAGCGCTCAACCGCGCCGTGGCCGTCGCCCTGCGCGACGGTCCGGCCGCGGGACTCGCGCTGCTCGACGAACTGACCGGCGAACCGCTGCTCCGCGGCTACCCTCCCTTCGCCATCGCCCGGGCCGACCTGCTGCGGCGGCTGGGCCGCCACGACGCGGCGCTCACGGCCTACCGCGAAGCGATCGCGCTCGCTCCCACCGAACCCGAACGCGAACACCTGCGGCGAAGGTCGGCCGCGCTCGAATCCCCGACGGAGACTCCACGATGACCGCCGAACACCTCGCCCGCGTCGCCCGCGGCTGGGACGAAGCCGCCGACGGCTACGAGGCCTACTACGTCCCCCGGTTCGCGCCGTGGGTCGCCGCCGCGGTGCGGGCGCTCCCCGCGCAGCTGCCCGGTGGCCCCGTTCTCGTCCCCTGCTGCGGGACCTTCCCGGAACTCGACGTGCTCACCGGGCATTTGCCCGGCCGCGAGATCGTCGGCATCGATCTGTCCGCGGGCATGGCCGCCCGAGCGCGGACACGGGCCGCGGGCAACTCACTCGTACGCGTTGTCGAGGGCGACGCCTCGGAACTCGAACCGGCCTCCGCCGCCGCGGTCCTCTCGGTCTTCGGGCTCCAGCAGCTGCCCGAACCCGACGCCGCGCTCCGATCCTGGACCGGCGCGCTTCGCCCCGGCGGAGTGCTTTCGGTCGTCTACTGGCCGCACAGCACCGAGCCGGGAGGGCCGTTCACCGTGCTGTCGGACGTCCTCCGGGAACGCGTCCCGGCAGGCGACCGCTCCTGGGAAGAGCGGCTCCTGCCCGCTTTGCGGGGCGCCGTGCTCGAACGGGACGAGCCGTTGTCGTTCCCGATGGTCCATCCGGACGCGGACACGTTCTTCACCGCGCACACCCGATCCGGGCCGATGCGGCCGCTGGCGAGCATGCGCGGTGAGGAGTTCATCGCCGCACTGCGCGAGGAATTCGTGCGAAAGTCCCCGAAAGGGGAATGGCGGCACCGTCCGGCTGCCCGGCATATCGTCGCGCGGGCGGCACACCGGGCCTGACCTCGTCCTCCACGGTGTCTTCGGTGGCCTTGCGCAAGCGTGCGGTGCAGACCGAAAGGTGCACCACGTTGGCGCGTTTGTGATGGCGGTACACGTGGACGTCGGAGGCGAAGCACGCCGCCGCCAGCAGGGCACGCCGCTGTTCGATGCGCTCGTAGCCGACCCCGGCCGGGCAGAACACGGTGACCTCGACTTCGTCACCGCGCGGTTTGGTCCACAGGATCACCGGCAGCCTGCCGTCGAGGGTGCACACCCGGGCACGGGCGAAGCCGGTCCGCAACCGGTGCTGCACGACGATCGAGCGAAGCCGGTCGCGGAGGAAGCGCCGCGCCGCGCGCCAGTAGAACAGCCAATTCGCGACGCCGAACAACACGACCGCGCCCCAGATCGGGCCGACAGCCCGGAAAAGGGCGAACAGCGCGTACGGGAGGACGAGGAGCGCGCCGACCTCGTAACGCCAGTGATAGAGAGCGATGAGCGGGTTCGGCCTCCTGACCACCGTGATCTCCCTGGCCAGCTCGGCGATCGCCTGGGGTTCCTGCCAACGGCTCATGACCTTCCTCCTGTCCGTCCGGCGGTTTGCTCGGCGGCCACGGCCGCCGCGGGAATGGAGCGGACGACACCGGCACCGGCGCAGTCCGGGCAGACGGCGTCCTCGTAGGGCCACCACCCCGTGCCCCCGCAGGGTTCGCACGCGTGGACGGTGTCCCAACGGGGATCGCGGTAGACGCGGCGCCTGCTGTTCGGCACCCGGGTGACCTGCTGGCCGCGAGCGGCCGCGCGGGTGTCTTCGTCGGTCGCGAAGAGCCATTCGTGGAAACGCCCGGCAAGTCGGTCGAACCAGGATGGCGCTGCCGTGTGGTTCTCGTGGTGGGACATGAGGTTCACCCCCGATGCAGCAAGCGCGAACTCGGGTCGGCCCACACGGCGCCTACTCCGGCATTCGTGTGGCCCACAGGCGACACGAACGGGTTCAGATGCACAGCGTCATCTTCAGATGGCAGTCAGCATCCGCTCTCCGGTCGCGCCCGGGTGGTACCGGCCCTGGTCCTTTAGCGAGTCATGCGCCCCAGGACCAGGGAGAACAGGCCTTTCACGGTGTTCCGCGGCTTGTGACACGACGTTGACCCACGCGTCGGCACGGTCCGATTCACTTGCTGTACTCTCCCCGTTGTGCACGTTCAGTCACCGCCCTTCCATGCCCGCCAAAAGTAGGTAAGTCCGTGTCAAGTGCCTACATAAAGCCTACCTCGGCAAGCGGCGAGCCGGTAAGCCCCGATGCGGAAACCGTTACCGCGTCGGATGTCGGCCGGGAGCTGCGGCGGTTGCGCAAGGCCGCCGGCGAGACGCAGGCGGAGACCGCCCGGATCGTCGGGGTCACCAGGGCGAATCTGACCCAATGGGAGACCGGCAAGTACCTGCCGTCGGCGCACAACGCCCGCCGGCTCGACGACCATTTCCGTGCCGCGAACGCGCTGGTCACATTGGCGGAGACGGCCCGTTCCCCCCACGAACACCTCCCATCGGTCCTCGGCGACGCCGGCGTCGTCGACACCTCTCGTTCCCTGTTGCAGGTCTTCCACACCGTCGGCGCGAAACTCGCCGGGCACCTGATCCGCGACGCCGACGGCAAGCCGCTGGGCTGGCGGCACAACCTACAGAAGGACACCGGGCCGAAGGCTCTCAGCACCGCGTACGGGATCAACACCATGCTGTTGGTAGGCGATCCCTACATCGACCTACATACGCTCGCCGAAGATCTCTACCGGCTGCAATCGGACCACGGCTGGCGGGGCCGCGCGGGGGGCAAACGGCCGGAAACCACCGCGTCGGTGGTGGACGCGTTGTTCCGTACCAGCACGATGTCCGCCGACGAAGGGCTGGACCTGCTCGAAGGGTCACTCGACCCGTACAGCCGGACCCGCCCGTACCTGCTGTCCGCCGTGTTGCACACGGCGGTCCGGCTGCGGCCGGACGCCCCGCTGACCGACCGGCTGATCGACGCCCTCCTGGCGGCCCGGCTCGACTTCGGCGGCGCACGCCTGTGGCCGGAAAAGAACGAAGCCGGGCTCGTCGCCCCGGAGGCTTCGGTGGTGCACACCGCACGGTCGGTCGTCGTCCTGCGGGACGTCCTGTGCGGCCGTGAAGATCGCAACGACGTCCGTGAGGCGGCCGACGAAGCCACACAATGGCTCATCGACCGGTCGCATGCGGACGATGGCGTGGCCGAGGATCTCGAAAGGCCTCGCCCCGACGGGGAAGGAACGACCCGGATCATCATCCGGCACTTCACCGCAGCCTGGGTCGTCCAAGCGCTCGCCACCGCCCCCTTCCTGCCCCTCCCCCGGCTCAACCGGGCGCTCGGAACCCTTTGGGAGCGCTACGACGCCGATCAAGGGCTCTGGGCTTGGGGAAGCGGCGACCTACCCATCTGGCAGACGTTGGACGCCGTCACCGCGCTCCGCGCGGCCGCCTTGGCCGCCGCCGGGCCCCCGCTCAGCCCTCCAGGAATTCCAGGTACGACTCCATGATCGACACCCCACCCTCGGCTCTCACGACCGCGCCCGCGTTCCTCCGTGAGGTCACCGGCACGCGACCCCGCCACGGCGACGCGGACCTGCCCTGGCTGCGCGCGGTCGCGCACCGGGTCCAGGACGCTCCCGACGTCTTCCTTTCGTGGCTCGAGGAAATCCTCGGCGACGAAGAGGCCGTGCGTGCCGCGGCGAAACGTTCTTACTGGCATCCCAACGGATTCGCCAAAATGGTGCTCCACGCCTCGGCCGATTTCCGCATCCGGCTCCACGTCTGGCCGGAATCCGCGGAACCGTCCCGTGGCGAGTCCAATCCGCACAGCCACCGGTGGGAATTCGCCTCGGCCATCGTCGCGGGCGAAGGTCTGCACATGGTCGAATTCCGCGAAACGACCGAAGGCGGGAAGGCGTACACCCGGTACCGCTACGGCGCCGACCCGGCGAATCCGGCCGCCTTGCTCGCGGACGGCGGAGCCCGGCTCGCAGTGGAGGCGGCCCCGCACGTCCGGCGTGGCGACGTCTACTCGTGCGACACCGCCATCGTGCACACCGTCCGGCCCATCGAAGCGGGATTGACCGCCACGGTGGTGGTCCAAGGGCCGCACCGCGCCGGCACCACCGTCGTCTACTGCGAACCGGGCCAGACCGACGACCAGCCCAACGGCGAACTGACCGAGACCGATTTCCGGGCACTGGTCGGCGCCGTCGCGAAAGCGGTGGCGCCGTGCCGTTGACCTGGCCCGTCCCGCGCTGCGGGATACTGACCGACCGGGCCATCAAACGCGCGCACCGGAACGGGGAATTGACGATCACCCCGTTCGAGCCCGGTCTCGTCCGCCCCGCCGCGATCAGCCTGCGGCTCGGTCACGAGGCGTTCGCGCTGGAATCGACCGGCACCGTCGACATCGCCGACCGGAGCACGTATCCGGACCTGCGCCCGAAGGAACTCGACGCCGAAGGCAGGCTGTGCGTCGAACCCGGCGAAGTCGTTCTCGCACCGACACTGGAGAAGATCGGGCTTTCGGAGAAGCTCGCCGGTCTCGTCGACGGCACGAGCGACTACGCGCGGCTCGGCATCGGCGTCGTCCTGTGCGGTCAGGTCAGCCCCGGCTTCGGCAACGAGACCGGGGCCGTGTTGACCCTGGAGATCGTGAACCACCTGCGGCATCCGGTACTCCTGCACCCCGGAACGCGGATCTGCAACCTGATGCTGTTCGCTTCCACCGGCAGTGACCAGCCCTACGGCACGATGCCGAACAACTATTCCAGCGACCACAACGTCGCCCCGTCCCGATTGGCGGATCATGTCGGGCGTCACTGAACTGTCGCCGATCGCCGACGACGTCCGCCTCGGCGACCTCGGCGAGCACGCGATCCTGGAGCACATCCTGCGGCCGCGCTACGGCGGTGTGCGCGGTTTCGGTGACGACTGCGCCGTCCTCGACGCCCCGGAAGGGCTTCGCGGCGAACTGGTCGCCACCACCGACAGCTGCCCCACCCCGCTGGTCACCATCCTGGGGGAAACGGACCCGTACCACGCCGGCTGGCTGCTGGCGACGATCAACCTGTCCGATCTGGCGGCGGCGGGCGCCACCCCGCTCGGCCTGGTCGTCAACTACACCCTCCCGAAGAAGACCACCGCGGGCGAGTTCCGGCGACTGCTCGACGGCGTCGACGACTGCACGGAGGTCCACGGCACCAAGGTCGTCGGCGGCGACCTCCGGGACGGTCCGGTCCGGCAGCTCACCGCGACGGCGATCGGCCGATGCGTCCCCGGCGGACGGCTCGGGCGCGCGGGCGCCGAAGCCGGTGATCGCCTGCTCCTGGTCGGTTCACCGGGATATCTGTGGGCGTACGCGTTGCTCGTCGAAAAGCAGGCACGGCTCCCCGAGTCCGTCGTCGCGGACATCCGCGAACGCGCCTGCCGTCCGATGGCGCAGGTGGCCGCCGGGAGGGCGCTCGCCGCGGCGGGGCTGGCACGCGCCGCGATGGACGTCTCCGACGGTCTCTTCCCGACCGTGCGGACCCTCTGCGGTGCCAACGGTCTCGGCGCGCGCATCACGACGGACGTCCAGCTGGCCGACGCGCCCGCCGACGTCTGCAAGCAGTCGGGGCGCGGCCGGTTCGCACTCGCCCAGGCCTGGGGCGACTGGACGCTCGTGGTCGCCGTGCGGCCGCAGGACGTCGCGCTCGCCGAGAAGACCCTTGCCGGGGAAGGCGTCGCGGCACAGGAGATCGGCACGTTCCTCCCCCGTGAGAAAGGCATTTCGCTGGACGACGGCGAACCTTGGGCCGGGATCGCGCAGGAGCGGTTCTCGCCCAGTTCGTGGCACGGTGGCGAACTCCCGAAGCTGATCACGGAGGTGCTCGGCAAGCGGGTGAGCTGAGCCCCTGCGGTGAAGGTGGCGATTCGGGTCGAGACTGCGGTCCGTGAAGGCCTCCTTGAGGGACTCTGGGTCCCTCAAGGAGGCCTTCACGGATTCCCCAGGTCGAGGCGCTGACATCGAGGCGGTCAGCGCGGGAGTATCCGTCGTGACCACGATCACAGCGAAAGTCCCGGCCCGGCATCTCTACAAACCGACCGCTCAGTACGGCAGACTCGACGTCACTTCCACTCGACGACGAGGAGTCACCCGTGACCGAACACCCCTCCCGTGTAGCGATCGTCACCGGCGCCGGCCGCGGCATCGGTGCCGCCGTGGCCAAGCGGCTCGCTGCCGACGGGTTCGCCGTCGGCCTGCTGGACCTCGACGAGGCGGGTGTCGAGCAGGGAGCCGAAGCGATCGTCGCCGAGGGCGGCAAGGCCGTCGGTGTCGCGTTGGACGTCAACGACGCCGCACAGGTCGAAGCCGCGGTGACCAGGGTGGCCGAGGAACTCGGCGCGCCGACCGTGCTGGTCAACAACGCCGGCATCACCCGCGACAACCTGCTGTTCAAGATGACCGAGCAGGACTGGGACTCGGTGCTGGGCGTGCACCTGAAGGGTTCGTTCCTGATGACCCGCGAGGTGCAGAAGTACCAGACGCAGGAGAAATGGGGCCGCATCGTCAACCTGTCCAGCACCTCGGCGCTGGGCAACCGCGGTCAGGTCAACTACTCCGCGGCCAAGGCGGGCATGCAGGGCTTCACCAAGACCCTCGCGATCGAACTGGGCAAGTTCAACGTCACCGCGAACGCCATCGCCCCCGGCTTCATCGCCACGGACATGACCGCGGCGACCGCCGAGCGCATCGGCATGTCCTTCGAGGACTTCAAGGCGGCGGCCGCGTCGCAGATCCCGGTGCAGCGCGTCGGCACCCCCGAAGACATCGCCAACCTCGCGTCGTTCCTGGTGAGCGACGGCGCCGGGTTCATCTCCGGCCAGGTCATCTACGTCGCCGGCGGACCGAAGGACTGAGCCATGCGCGAATTCGCCTCCCTGCAGGAGTTCGAGAACGCCGTCGGCGAGCACTTCGGCTACAGCGACTGGCTGACGCTCACCCAGGACCGGGTGAACCTGTTCGCCGATGCCACCGACGACCACCAGTGGATCCACGTCGACGTCGAGAAGGCGGCCGAAGGGCCGTTCGGCGCCCCGATCGCCCACGGTTTCCTGACACTTTCGCTCATTTCGGGTTTCGTCGGGAAGCTCTACCGGGTCCACGGGCTCAGGATGGGCATCAACTACGGACTGAACAAGGTCCGGTTCCCGCAGCCGGTCAAGGTGGGGGCGAGCATCCGGGCGGGTGCCGAACTGGTCGAGGTCACCGACGTCTCCGGTGGCAAGCAGGCCGTCGTCCGGTGGACGATCGAGATCGACGGCGAGCCCAAACCGGCGTGCGTCGCGGAGATGGTCGTCCGGCTGATCGCCTGAGAAGGTGACCTCCGGCACCTCGCCGGGCCACCTCTACCTGACATACCGACCGGTCGGTACTGTCATCGGAAAGCAAGTTGCTGGAGGCACCATGAACCAGTCCGACCTGCCGGGCCTCGACCTGGTGAGGCTCAGGGCCCATCTGGACGAGCACCGGCCAGGGCTCGTCCGGGGTGCCCTGAGCGGCCAGGTCGTGGCGGGGGGCCGGTCCAACCTCACCTATCTCGTGGGCGACGGCCGGTCCCGCTGGGTGGTCCGCCGCCCGCCGCTGGGCCACGTCCTGCCGACCGCGCACGACATGGGCCGCGAGTTCCGGGTGATCTCCGGCCTGCACGGCACGGCCGTCCCGGTGCCGGAAACCGTGCTGCTGTGCGAGGACACCGACGTCATCGGCGCGCGGTTCTACGTGATGGAGTTCGTGGAGGGCACACCCTTCCGCTCGGACACCGAACTGGCCGCGCTGGGCCCGGCCAGGACGAAGGCGATCGCGGACGAACTGGTCGACACCCTGGTCGAGTTGCACGCCGTCGATCCGGAGTCGGTGGGGCTGGGTGATTTCGGCCGTCCGGAGGGCTTCCTCGAACGCCAGTTGCGGCGCTGGAAGAAGCAGCTCGACGGCAACCGCAGCCGTGCGCTCCCCGGCGTCGGCGAACTGCACGACCGGCTGGCGGGTTCGGTGCCGGTTTCGGGCGAGCCGTCGATCGTCCACGGGGATTACCGCCTGGACAACGTGCTGGTGAACGCCGACGACCGGATCACCGCGGTGCTGGACTGGGAGATGTCCACCCTCGGCGATCCGCTGACCGACCTGGCGCTGCTGGTGGCCTACGCCGAACGCGACAAGGTGTCCTTGCGGTTCGTGTCGAACGCCAGTTCCGCGCCGGGCTACCCGCGCAACGACGAGGTCGTCGCGCGTTACGCCGAGCGGTCGGGCCGCGACGTCTCGCGGCTCAACTGGTACGTGGGTTTCGCGTTCTTCAAACTGGCGGTGATCCTGGAAGGCATCCACCTCCGCTACAGCAAGGGCCAGACCGTCGGTGCCGGCTTCGACGGCATCGGCGCGGGCGTCGTTCCCCTGATCGCGCACGGCAACGAGACTCTCAAGGAAGAGGGATAACGGATGGACTTCGCCTTCGACGCGAAAACCGAGGAACTGCGGGGAAAGCTCCTCGAGTTCATGGATTCGCACATCTACCCGGCCGAGGCCGTCTTCGAACAGCAGCTGGCCGAGCGCGACAGTGAATGGTCGCAGCCGCCGATCGTCGAGGAACTCAAGGCCGAGGCACGCAAGCGCGGACTGTGGAACTTCTTCCTCCCCGGTGACCACGGCGCCGGTCTCACGAACCTCCAGTACGCGCCGCTGGCCGAAATCACCGGCCGCAGCCTCCGGCTCGCGCCGACGGCGCTGAACTGCGCGGCCCCGGACACCGGGAACATGGAAGTCCTCACCATGTTCGGCACCGAGCGGCAGCAGAAGCAGTGGCTCGAACCGTTGCTGGAGGGCGAGATCCGGTCCGCGTTCGCGATGACCGAACCCGACGTCGCCTCCTCCGACGCGCGCAACATCGCCACCGGCATCCGGCGGGACGGCGACGAGTACGTCGTCAACGGCCGCAAGTGGTACATCTCCGGCGCGATGAACCCGAACTGCAAGATCTTCATCGTGATGGGCAAGACCGATCCGGACGCCCCGCCGCACAAGCAGCAGAGCATGATCCTGGTCCCCCGCGACACGCCCGGCATGACCGTGAAACGCGGTATGCACGTGTTCGGCTACACCGACGGCGATCACGGCGGCCACGCCGAAGTGGTCTTCGAGGACGCCCGCGTGCCGGCGGAGAACCTCGTCGCCGGTGAAGGCGACGGGTTCGCCATCGCGCAGGCCCGCCTCGGACCGGGACGGATCCACCACTGCATGCGCGCCATCGGCATGGCCGAACGCGCGCTGGAACTGATGTGCCGCCGGGCGCTTTCGCGCGAGACCTTCGGCAAACCGATCGCCGAACAGGGCGTGGTGCAGGACTGGATCGCCGAGGCGCGGGTCAAGATCGAGCAGCAGCGGCTGCTGGTGCTCAAGACCGCGTGGCTGATGGACACCGTCGGCAACCAGGGCGCGCACACCGAGATCCAGGCGATCAAGATCTCCACGCCGATCACCGTCGAGTGGATCCTCGACAAGGCCGTGCAGTTGTTCGGCGCCGGC
Source organism: Amycolatopsis sp. QT-25 (assembly GCF_029369745.1). NCBI lineage: Bacteria > Bacillati > Actinomycetota > Actinomycetes > Pseudonocardiales > Pseudonocardiaceae > Amycolatopsis > Amycolatopsis sp. QT-25. The sequence continues at coordinate 3,013,297 of NZ_CP120210.1, read as the reverse complement.
GGGGTCAGCCAGGACTTCCCGGTCGCCGAGATGTGGGCGCAGGTGCGGACGCTGCGGCTGGCCGACGGCCCGGACGAGGTGCACAAGCGCTCGCTGGCGCATCGTGAACTGAAGAAGTACCGCGCGGAGGCAGCGAAGTGACCACTGTGGACGATCTCCGGCAGCGCGTGGCCGATCTGCTGGCCGCGCATCCGCCGGAAAGCACGCCCCGGCAGGACTTCCTCGACGCCCGGTTCGACGCCGGGCTGGCATGGATCCATTTCCCCGAGGGCCTCGGCGGGCTGACCGCGCCACGTTCCCTCCAGTCCGTCGTGGACAAGGAACTCGCCGCGGCGGGCGCGCCGGACAACGACAAACGGCGGATCGGGATCGGCCTCGGCATGGCCGCGCCGACCATTCTCGCCTTCGGCACCCCGGAACAGCACCAGCGCTTCCTGCGTCCACTGTGGACTGAACGCGAGGTGTGGTGCCAGTTGTTCAGCGAGCCGGGCGCCGGATCCGACCTCGCCGCACTGGGCACCCGCGCCGTCCGCGACGGCGACGACTGGGTGGTCACCGGACAGAAGGTCTGGACGTCGGGCGCGCACAAGTCGCAGTGGGCCATCCTGGTCACCCGCACCGATCCCGACGTGCCGAAGCACCGCGGCATGACGTATTTCCTGTGTGACATGACCGCCTCGGGCGTGGAGGTCCGGCCACTGCGCCAGATCACCGGCGAGGCCGAGTTCAACGAGGTCTTCCTCAGCGAGGTCCGCATTCCCGACGCGCATCGCCTCGGCGCGGTCGGTGCAGGCTGGAAGGTCGCGCAGACCACGCTGATGAACGAACGGGTCGCGATCGGCGGGACCGAGTTCCCGCGTGACGGCGGCATGGTCGGTGTCGTCACGGAAACCTGGCGTGAGCGCCCGGACCTGCGCACGTCCGAACTGCACGACAGGCTGCTGAAGCTGTGGGTGGAGGGCGAAAGCCTGCGCCTGGTGAGTTCGCGGCTGCGGCAGCAGCTCGCCGCGGGCGCGCCGGGACCCGAGGGGTCCGCGGTCAAGGTCGCGTTCTCCGAACTGAACCAGGCCGCGTCCGGGCTGGAGATCGAACTGCTCGGTGACGAGGGCCTGCGCTACGACGACTGGACGATGCGGCGTCCCGACGGCGTTGACTTCCTCGGCCGCGAGGCCGGTTACCGCTATCTGCGCGCGAAGGGCAACTCCATCGAAGGTGGCACCTCGGAGGTGCTGCGCAACATCATCGCCGAGCGCGTGCTGGGGCTGCCCTCCGAGCCGCGGATCGACAAGGACGTCGCCTGGAAGGACCTGCCCCGATGAGCGACCTGTTGTATTCCGAGGTCGAAGAGGACCTTCGCGCGAGCGTCCGCGACCTGTTCTCCGGCCGCGCCGCACCGGCGGCCTTGATCGCCAGGACCGAGTCGGCGGAGCCTTACGACCTGAAGTTGTGGCGCACACTCGCGGCCGACCTCGGCGCCGCGGGCCTCGCCGTCCCCGAGGCACTGGGCGGGCACGGCGCTTCGGCGCGGGAGGTCGCCGTCGTCATGGAAGAGCTCGGGCGCAGCGTCGCCCCCGTGCCCTATCTCGGCAGTGCCGTCCTGGCGACGTCGGCCCTGTTGGCGACCGACCCGTCCCAAGCGGAAGTGACGGAAAGACTCGGGAAACTGGCGGCGGGCACGCTCATCGGCGCGCTGGCCGTCCCGCTGTCGACAGCGCCCGGCTCCGAATTCCCCTCGACGGTCACCGCGACCGCGGACGGCACGCTCAACGGTCAGGTCCGGAGTGTCGCCGACGCTTCGGTGGCCGAACTGCTCGTCGTGCCGGCGGTGGGGCCCGACGGTCCCGGCCTGTACACGGTCGACGTGGCGTCGGCGGGCGTGACGATCACCGAGGCGATTTCCCTGGATCTCACCCGGCGCATCGCCGACGTCGGCTTGGAGAACGTGACCGCGAAGCGGGTCGCCGTCTCTTCGGCCGCGGTGTCCGCTTTGGACACCGCGCTCGTGACGGCGGCGGGGCTGCTCGCGTCCGAACAACTCGGGATCGCCGAGTGGGCCTTGGCCGAAACGGTGCGCTACCTCAAGGAGCGCTACCAGTTCGGCCGTCCGGTCGGTTCGTTCCAGTCACTGAAGCACCGGCTGGCGAATCTGTACACGGATCTGGTCAACGCCAGGGCGACCGCGCGGTACGCCGCCGACTGCCTGGCTTCCGGTGACGACATCGCGATCGCCGTCGCGGTGGCGCAGGCCCGCAACTCCCCCATCGCCGTCCACGCCACCGAAGAGGCGATCCAGCTGCACGGCGGGATCGGCATGACCTGGGAGCACCCCGCGCACTTGTACTTGAAGCGCGCGAAGAGCGATGAGATCGCTCTCGGCACTCCTGGGCGGCATCGCGCGGCTCTCGCGCCGCTGATCGACCTGCCCGCCTGAGCTCCCCCGGCGGGGTCCGCCCGGAAACTGTCGGACCCCGCCGGTACAACTCTGTTCGAACATCCGAGCGAACAGGGAGTCATCATGAAGCTCCTCGTGGCCACTTCGAGGACCCAGGGCACGCGAGAGAACGACTTCGACCACTGTGTCGAAGGCGAGCTGATCTGGATCGCCCCGCGCTGCGACGACGGCGAAGATTCGGCGGATTCCGAATGCGGTTGCGGACGGTCCTTCGACGGGCTGAACTCGCACCTCGGGACGACGACGGCGCTCGTCGCCGAGCTGCCCGGCTTCACCTACTCCGACTACGCCGAAGCGTTGCGATCGAGCTTGGCCGCCCAGGGCCGGCCACCCGAAGCCGCCGACGACGCGGCGACAGGGCTGCTCGCCTTCACTTCCGGATGGGAGGTGGGAACAGTGCTCGAACGTCGCTGCGCATGGTTCGCCGAACGGCTCGTGTCCGCGCCGCCGGGCTGAGCGCTACTCGGGTCGCAGCGCGGCCAGCAGGAGATCGGCGAAATGGTCACCGATCTGGCGGGCCGAAAGCGCACCGCCACGCCGGTACCACGAACCGAGGTGGTGCACCGAGCCGAAGAAGAAGTCGACGATCACGTCGGCCGGTTTGTCCGCGCGGAATTCGCCCGACTCCTGGCCCTCCTCGATCAGCGTGCGGAACCGCTCGTGGTACTTACGGCGTTCCGCGCGGACCGCCTTCTGCTTCTCCACGCCGAGCTGGTGCATGGACTGCATGAAGATCGTGTTGTCGTCGAGGTTGTCGATCGTGCTGACGACGACGTCGGAGCCCGCGGAACGCAACCGCTCCCGCAGCGGCGCCTCACTCGAGGCCACTTTTTCCAGTTGCTCGGTCTGCGCGCGCAGCACCCGGGCGTAGATCTCGTAAAGGAGGTCGTCCTTGGAGCCGAAGTAGTGGTACATCGCGCCCTTGGTGACCCCGGCCGCCTCGACGATCTCCTGCACTGAGGTCCGGTCGAACCCCTTCTTGGCGAAGAGCTTCGTGGCGTGCGACAGCAGACGGCGCGGCACGGCGGCCTGATCTTCGCCGCCCGTTTCGGCCTTCCGGGTGGTCGCTGGTGTCATGGCCGGCTCCTTCTCGTGCGGACACTCAGCATACCGGTCGGTTTGTCGAGATATGGGGAACGGGACCCCCAATCCCCTCCTCGCAGCGAGCGGCCGAAGTGCGGATCGTCGTTCCGTGCAGGGCCTCTGGGTGGTACATGAAGGCGCACCGGCGCAGCCGACCTCACCCTGCCGAAATACACGAAGGCCTGCGATCAGCCCGAGCCGGTGTCCGAGACGCTCTTGATCCTAAGCGTCCTCACCACTCACGATCCTGGCGCGAGGCTCCGCAAAACGCCCGATCGGGCACTGATGCCTGCTCCGAAGTCCCTTGTGGACGGTCTTCGCGCACCGGATCTCTATGGCGATCACGCCATTCATGGTTTCGGCGCCCGGACACGTTCGCCCTACCCCTCGATGAAGCCGGTATCACCGAGTCTCACCACGCGGTCCACTGGCCGACAACGACACCACATGGCAGGGCGGGTTCGCCCCCGTGCCTGCGGGGAACGCCGTCGAGTGCGGGGCCGCGACCGTATCGGTCGTCGTCGGAACGACCGTCGGCTTCGTCACCGCACCCGGCGGGCATCACTGATCAGTACCCGAGCAAGTCCACTCCCCGCTGCGGCTTCAGGACCGTTGGTAGGTGTAGAAGCCCTCGCCTGTTTTGACCCCGAGCTTGCCCGCGTCGACATAGCCGTGCAGCAGTTCCCGTGGCCCAGTGGGCAGGTCGGGATTTTCGTCCGCGTAGTGGTTTTCGATGTCCAGCACGACATCCAGCCCTACCTGGTCCATCATCTGGAACGGCCCGACGGGCAGGTGCCAGTTGATCCGGAACATCCCGTCGACGTCCTCGGGGCGGGCGACGCCTTCGGCGACCACTTCCAGGGATTCCCGTTTGATGGCCGCCCAGATGCGGTTGAAGATGAACCCCACACTTTCCTTGCGAGCCTCGAACGGGTGAATGTCGAATTCAGGAAGCACCGCCAGCAGGGTGTCCAGCAGGCCGCGATCGGTCTCGCCGTCGGACATGAGGTCGACAGCCGGGGAGCCAGGCGGCATATAGAAGTGCATATTGCACAGACGAGACCTGTCCCGCACCTTCTCGGCCATCTGCCGCGACGGGTAGGACGACGAGTTGGTGGCGAAGATCGTGTCCGCGGGGGCGGCCTCGTCGATCTGGCCCCACAGCGGAATTTTGATGTCCAGCCGCTCGGGCACCGCCTCGACGGCCAGCCAGGCGCCGTCGAGAGCCGCTTTCACCGACGTCGCGGCCTCCGCGCGGCCGGGCTCACCGTGGCCCCGCTCGGCGACGACGTCCGGCAAGGTCTTCGCCACGTACTCGGTCGCCGCGGCGGCCTGTTCGGCACTCGGGTCGTAGATCCGCACCGTGCCTCCCCGCGAGGCGAACATCAGCGCGATCCGCCGTCCCAGCGTCCCCGCGCCGAACACCGCCACCGGGCGGTCGCGGATGTCCTCGAAGTCGTACGTGTACGCCATGCTGCTCTTGCCTTTCGTGCCTTGTTCAGTCGCTGATTCCGGCGATCCCGGAGATCGGTTCGTGCAGGTCCGCGAAAACCCGTGAGCCGCGGCCGTGTCCTTCCGATAGCGCTACGACGGAAATCCGCCCGCCGAGATCGGACACGTACACGACCCCGGCTTCGTCGTCCACGGCCAGACCGATCGCCTCGTGGAAGCCATCCGCGAGCATCTGCGGCGCTGCGCCCCGACCACCCGGCAGCGGGATCGGTGCGCGATTGAGCGTGTTCCCCGACGGCGCGGCCCCGCGATCGGTCCAATAGAGCCAGTCGCCGCTGATCTCCAGATCGATCGGTTCCGGCAGGTGCTCCCACAACAACTCGACGTCCGGGCGATCCGACGCGGTCACCTCGTCCGGCATCTCCAGACCCGCCCGGAAAATCCGGCCCTGCCCACCCTTCGCCGGCCCCTTCTGTGTCCAGTACAGCCACCCTGCGGCGGGATCCACCGCGACACCGACACACTCCTGCCGCCCAGTGGAATCACGGCTGTTCACCACCAGGTCGGTCAATCCCGTCCCGTCCACCCGCACACGGCTCACGCGGCATCCCTCGCGGTCTCCCCAGTACAGGGTCGTGGCTCCGTCGGAGACGAGCTGCTTGCCGGTGGTGATCGACCCGGCCGGGACCACGTCGCGCGCGCCACCGCCGTCAAGGTCCACCCTGTGCAGCCCGCCATCGCGCCGCGAGTAGTCCAGGCCCTGTTCCCCTGTCTTCCCGGGTATCCGAGCGGGATTTCCCATCGTGGTCCAATAGACGGCATCACCCAGGACCACGACACCATCGGGAAACGCCCCGGCTCGCTCGTGGAGAACCGTCACGCGACCGTCCGGGACACCGACCCGATAGATCGACCCCGATCCGATTCCGAGTGCGACGATCCCTCCGAACACCACAAGAACGCCCCGTCCTCCGAACCATCAGATCCACCTCGCTCGCCCGGCGAGCCAAGGCCCGTCGTCACGAGTCCGTCGCCGTGCCCCGCAAGAACAACACAGATCATCGGTCTCCGCTCGTCACTGGGTCACCCAGACGGTGTCGGCAGGCCGAGGAGAAACAGTGGTATCCCGGCCCACGACACTGGCCTCACCGTGGCTTTCTTCGAGGACGCGGATCGTGCCGCGACGCAAGGCGGCAAAGCCGACAGGCGGACGAAAAACGAGCGTCCGTGGCTGCCTTCGGCGTCCGATCAATCCCTGGATCAGTCGCAGGGCTGTGACGGCCTCCTTCCTTCGCTGAAGGCAGGAAAGGAGACCTGCACGTACTTCGACAGGGTGAGGGTCCGGTTTCGTCGGCTGTGCCGGTGGGCCTGGGGTACACCAGAGAGTGGCCGATCGCCCGGCGAAGATCGACCTCGGGAACCGGTCCCAGCTCCTGGGCACGGTTGCGCATGCGTGCATCCGAACGGTGCAATCATCCGCACTCCAACCGGAAGGGACCACCATGTCGGTCACCGACGAACTCCTGGCCAACAACGCCGACTACGCCGCACACTTTTCCGGACCACTGCCCTTGCCGCCCGCCAAGCACGTGGCGGTGCTCGCCTGTATGGACGCGCGCATCAACGTCTACGGCGTTCTCGGCCTGCAGGAGGGCGAGGCCCACGTCATCCGCAACGCGGGCGGCGTCGTCACCGAAGACGGGATCCGTTCCCTCGCGATCAGCCAGCGGCTGCTCGGAACCGAGGAGATCGTCCTCATTCACCACACCGACTGCGGAATGCTCACTTTCACCGACGACGATTTCAAGAAGTCCATTCAGGAGGACGTCGGCGTCAAACCGGCTTGGGCCGCCGAGGCGTTCGACGATCTCGACGAGGACGTCCGTCAATCGCTCGCGCGGATCAAGAACAGCCCGTTCATCCCCAAGAAGGATTCCGTGCGCGGTTTCGTGTTCGACGTCGCCACGGGAAAGCTGAACGAAGTCGGCTGAACAGGTGCGGCCGCGCACGGCGAACCCGTGCGCGGTCCGGGGGTCATTCGCCGGTGACCTGCTCCACCTTGCGCTGCAGTTTGTTCATCCCGCCGAGCCAGCGGTCGGTCTGCGTGGCCCGCGCGGCGTAGTAGTCCGCGACCTCGGGATGCGGCAGGACCAGGAACCGGTCGGCGGCGATGGCCTCGAACAACGCGTCCGCGACCTGCTCCGGCTGGATCGCCGAGGCGCCCATCAGCAGTTCACCCGCGGGGCCGGTGTTCTCCAGCATCGCCGTCCGCACGCCCTGCGGGCAGATGGCCTGCACGGTGAGCCCGCGGTGCCGGTAGGTCGCGGACAGCCATTCGGCGAAGGCGAGCGCGCCGTGTTTGGTCACGGAGTAGGACGCCGAACCGAGGCTGGTCAACAATCCCGCGGCCGACACCGTGGCGATGAAGTGGCCGCGGCCGCGCTCGAGCCACGGCGGCAGCAGCAGCCGCGCCGCGCGCACGTGCGCCATGACGTTCACGTCCCAGATCCGCGCCCAGTCCTCTTCGGGCGCGTCCACGCCGCCCATCGGCGCGATGCCGGCGTTGGCGCAGAACACGTCGATCTCGCCGAGGGTTTCGCGCGCGGCCTCGACCAGCGACGCGACCCCCGCTTCGCTCGCGGCGTCACCGGCGACGGCGGTTCCGCCGATTTCTTTCGCGACTTCGGCCGCGGCGTCCCCGTTCAGGTCGCCGACGACGACCCTGGCCCCCTCGGCCGCGAACCGGCGGGCGAGAACCGCTCCGATACCGCCGCCCCCGCCGGTGACGACGACACCGGAACCGATGAACGAGGCGGTCACAGGCCACCCGCCAGCGTGACGCCACCGTCGAGGACCACCGTCTGCCCGGTGATCCAGCCCGCCTCGTCCGAAAGCAGGAACGACACGGCGCTCGCGATGTCCGCCGGCACGCCGAGCCGCTTCATCGGGTACGACTCGGAGACCTCTTCCTCACGACCTTCGTACAGCGCCGTCGCGAACTTGGTCTTGACCACGGCGGGCGCGACGGCGTTCACTCGAATCTTCGGGCCCAGCTCGAAGCCGAGTTCCTTGGTGAGCCGGATCAGCGCGGCCTTGCTGACGCCGTACATACCGATTCCCGGGGAAGCGCCGAGCCCGGCGACGGACGCGACGTTCACCACCGCGCCGCCGTGCTCCCCCATCCAGGCGTCCCGTGCCCGGCGGGTCCACGACAGCGGCGCGAGCACGTTGACGGCGAAGATCTTCGCGGCCGCCTCGGGGTCGATGTCCAGGGCAGGGCCGAACACGGGGTTGATGCCGGTGTTGTTCACCAGCATGTCCAGCCGCCCGAAGGTCTCGATGGTCTTGGCGACGGCCTCGTCCTGGTGCGCGGCGTCGTCGGCCTTGCCGGGAACGGCGACGGCGACCGCCTCACCCCCCAGTTCGGCCACCGCCTCGGCCAGCGGTTCCGGCTTGCGCGCGGTGATGCACACCTTCGCGCCGCGCTCGACCAGGTCCTTGGCGATCCCCAGGCCGATCCCCCGGCTGGCGCCGGTGATGATCGCGACGCGATCCTTGAACGAGTTCACTCTGCGATCTCCTCTGTGTTCACTGGCTAAGCGAGCGCTCACTTACAATGGGAAGGTCCGGAGACGGTGTCAAGCCCGCCATCCGGAACGAGCTTCTGGGAGGATCTGCGGATGACCGTGTCGCTGTCGGCCGAACTGTGGCCCGACGTCCAGCCGGAAACGGCACGGCGGCTGATGCTGGCCGGGGTCGAATCCTTCGCGCGGCGTGGCTATCACGCGACGACCACCCGTGACATCGCCTCGGCGGCGGGGATGAGCCCCGCGGCGCTGTACGTGCACTTCCCGTCCAAGGCCGCGCTGCTGTTCGCGATCTCCAAGTACGGCCACGAGCAGACGCTCTCGCTGGTCGAAAGCGTCGTGGCGCGGGAGACCGACCCGGTCGAGCGGATCCGGCTCCTGGTCGAGGACTTCGTGGCCTGGCACGCCCGCAGGCACACCGTCGCCCGCGTGGTGCAGTACGAACTGCACGCGCTGCCGGACGAGGAGTTCGAGATCGTCGCGAAACTGCGCCGCCGTATCGAGCAGATCGTGCGCGAGGTCATCACCGAAGGCGCGCGGGCGGATGTCTTCACCGTGGGTGACCCGCACACCGCCGCCAGAGCCGTACTCTCGCTCGGCGTCGACGTCTCCCGCTGGTACAGCGAACGAGCCCGCCAGACCCCCAAGAAACTGGGCCAGGAGTACAGCGAGCTGGTGCTGCGCATGCTCGGCACGAAACTCTCCTGACCAGTACGGATCGTCCTTCGTCGGCGCTACCGCCATCAGCGTGACATACCAACTGGTCGGTATCCAGAGGCGCCCGTTGAGACGTTGAGCACGTACTTGCCCGGACTGCATCGCCCCGCCGGTCGAACCCGCGAAGGCACGTCTTCCATGATCCTCGACCGACACCCGGACAGCACACGACACCGACGCCGACGTGTTGCCGGCCGTGGAGGCGAGCGCGATCGGTTATCCGCTCAAGGACGTGCCGCGCGGCGGCTCGCAAGGAAAGCGTGCTCCCCTCGGTCATCGCGCTGTTGCCCGACCGGGTCCGCCCGCAGCGGCCGGTCACCGAAGCCAAGTCGAATGTGAGGGAGCGCGAAGTCCTCCGAGGAGCATCACCGACCCCTGTGCCCGCTAGGCCGCCGCCGTGGTTTCTCTCTCGTGGGGTACACCCCGGGCGCACCGGCACAGCCGACGAAGACGCGCTACACCGGCACCTCACCCGACCATCGCACGGGCCGGCGCGGCTCGATCGACCTGCCGGCCCGGCGCGCGAAGCGAGCCACAGTCCACTTCGGACTCACACGACCGCATGCGCGAAGCGGTCGGCGACCAGCCTCAGCTTCTCCTTGACCTCGTCGGGCGCCTCTTCCACGACGAAGTCGACGTCCCAGTGGGCGAGGTAGTAAGGCATCACGGAAAGGTCGTTGGAGCCGACCCGGACCCGGCAGGTGTGCTCGTCGATGGCCTCGATCGTGCCGACGGTCGGGGACACGTACTCGGCGAGCGCGTCCGCCGAGGCGTTCACCCGCAGCACCATCTGGTGCGGATACGGCGACGACGTGATCCCGCGGGAGACGTAGGCCGCGAGGTCCTCGGCGGGCGGTTCCCTCGGAGTGAACCGGAAACTGGTGTCGGGGACGCCGTCGACGCGGTCGACGCGGAAGGTCCGCCAGTCGTCACGGTCGAGGTCGAACGCGACCAGGTACCACCGGCGCCCGGTGTGCACGAGGCGCAGCGGCTCGATGCGGCGCTCGCTGACCTCGCCGTTGTGGCTGCGGTAACCGAAGCGGAGCCGCTGATGGTCGCGGCACGCGGACGCGATCACCGTCAGCGCCGCCGCGTCGATGACCGGGACGACACCGCCGAGCGGGATCATCGCGGTGTTCAGCGCGCTCACCCGGTGCCGGAGCCGGGCGGGCAGCACCTGTTCCAGTTTCGTGAGCGCGCGCACCGACGTCTCCTCGATGCCCGACACCGTCCCGTTCGCGGCCGTGCGGAGCCCGACGGCGACCGCGACGGCCTCGTCGTCGTCCAGCAGCAGCGGCGGCAGCGCGGCGCCCGCGCCGAGCCGGTAGCCACCCGCGACACCGGGGGTGGCGTGCACCGGGTAACCCAGTTCCCGCAGCCGCTCGACGTCGCGCCGGACCGTGCGGACGTCCACCTGCAGGCGATCGGCCAGGTCGGCACCCGGCCAGTCGCGCCGTGCCTGCAGCAGGGAGAGCAGTCTCAGCAGCCGTGCCGACGTGCCCGTGGTCATCGGTTCGCTCGCTTCATGGAAGGAGTGTGGCAGACATCGAGGACAGTTCCGGTCCGCATTGAGCCGCGAAGGTGGCATTGGCGGCCTTCCGCTTCGCGTTACCCCTCAGCGGAGCCGTCTTGGCCGTTCACCGAGCCGTAAAGTGATCCGGATGATCGATCCCGCGCATCTGTTGTCCGTCGCCCGTGAAGAGGCCGAACTCGGCAAGGCCGAGGGCGGCGTCCCGATCGGCGCCGCGCTCTTCGACACCGCCGGGGTCCTGCTCGGCCGCGGCCACAACCGCCGGGTCCAGGACGGCGACCCGTCGATGCACGCCGAGACCGCCGCGTTCCGGGACGCGGGCAGGCGGCCGCACTACCGGGACACGATCATGGTCACCACCCTGTCCCCCTGCTGGTACTGCAGCGGGCTGGTGCGCCAGTTCGGCATCGGCCGGGTGATCATCGGCGAGGCGGCCACGTTCGAGGGCGGGCACGGCTGGCTGGCGGAGAACGGCGTCGAGATCACCCTGCTCGACGACCCGGCGTGCACCGCACTGATGACCGAGTTCATCCAGGATCACCCGGAACTGTGGTTCGAGGACATCGGGGTCCCGGCCGAAGGCTAGGTTTCGACCTCGAAAGCGACGGTCCGGTTGCGCCCGGCCCCTTTCGCCGCGCGCAGCGCCTGATCCGCCGCGCCGACGAGCCGGTCGAGCGTTTCACCGGCGGCCGGATGCGAAGCCACCCCGATCGAGACGGTCGCCCCGGCGTATGTCCCACCCAGTGAGACGTACGTCGAGGAGATCCGCAGCCGGATGCGTTCGGCGATCGCGTGCGCGTCGAACCGGCTCGTGCCGGGCAGCAGGACGACGAACTCCTCGCCGCCGAACCGGCCGACGAGGTCCGCCGCCCGGACCTCCGCGCGCAAAGTGTCCGCCACGGCACGGAGAACGTCGTCCCCGACCTGTCGGCCGTGCCGGTCGTTGAGCCGCGCGAAGTGGTCGAGGTCGAGCATCAACAGCGAAAGTTCGGCACCACGGCCGCGAAGCAACTCGAGCTGGGTGCGGGCACCGTCCGACCAGGAAGACGCGGTGAGCAGTCCGGTGCCGGAGTCCGTACCCGCATGGCCACGCAGGGCGCGCATCGTCCCCGCCCGGTGAAGTACCACGAGTGCGCCCGCGAGTACCACGGTGACGAACGGCCAGTCCGCCGCCGACCACGCGAGCAGCAGTCCGAACGCGACCATCGCCGCGTCGAAGGCGAATCCCGAAGGTTCCGCCCCGAATTCGGCCGCCGGCGCGGCCAAGGCTGCGTCGACGGACAGGAAAACCAGACCGGTCGCGAAAACCAATGCGAAACTCTGGAAATCCCTTGCCGCGTCGAGGAACGGCGGCGCGCCCAGCAACACCGGAACGATCGAAGCACCCAGCGCGGAAAGCATGGTGGCGGAAGCCGCGAACACCTGGCGGTGGGGAATTCCGCGCCGGATCCGGCACCAGCGGTATGCCGCCGAAGCGACCACGAGGGCCGCGGCCGGCGCCGGCGGCAGCAGCAACGCGCCCGCGAAGATCCAGGCCGCGTCCAGTCCGGCACCGAGCCGGGTGTCGGCGCGAGACCGCTCGACGGGGCGCGAGAGCTCCGCACTGAGGAGCATTCCCGCCAGCAGGGCGGAAAACGGGAGCAAGGACGAAGGCGTGGGCGGCCTCAACACGAAGAGGTACGCGGTGGCGGCGAAGGCGGCGGCGTCGACGAGGAGCAGGTACCCGATCAGGCTCCGCCTGGGTACTTCCCACAGGCTCCAGGACCCCAGTATCCGCCGCGGCGCGGCGAACCGATCTCTCCGGCCGCGGCTTCCGGTCACCATCAGGGAGTCCCCCACCATTTCGGCAAACTAGCCGGTAATCGTGGTGGTGTCGATCCGCTTTCCGGGTCAAGACCCCCTACTAAGGTCGGTCGTTTCCGCCGGGGATCCCGGTGAATTCTTGACAGTCCTCATTGGTCCAGTCCACTGTGAGTGAGCACACAGTTACCTCCCGGTTGATACGCCGCGTCAAGACGGAGGTGCTCCATACCTGCGCGCCTCGCCGCGCGTGTACCAGTTGGAGAACCTATGAAATCGCCACGACGCTGGGCGAGGATGGCCACCGCCGTCGGCGCCGCTCTCGCCACGGCCGTCGGCCTCGCCCCCGTCGCCTCGGCGGCCCCGGACGCCGTGCTCGCCTCGCCGTATCTGTACCAATGGTCGGGACAGACGGATCCGATCGCCGCGATGAACGCCACCGGGATCAAGGCGTTCACTCTCGCGTTCGTCCTCTCCGACGGCGGCTGCAACCCGAAATGGGACGGGAGCCGTTCGCTGTCCGGTGCCGACGCCACGATGATCGACAACATCCGGGCCAAGGGCGGCGACGTCATCCCGTCGTTCGGCGGCTGGTCCGGCACGAAGCTCGGCCCGAAATGCGGTACCCCCGCGGCGCTCGCCGGCGCGTACCAGAAGGTCATCGACGCCTACAAACTCAAAGCGATCGACCTCGACGTCGAAAACACCGACGAGTTCGAGAACCACACGGTCCAGGATCGGATCCTGAACGCCGTCAAGATCACGAAACAGAAGAATCCCGGCCTGCGCGTGGTCATCACCATCCCGACCGACGTCGGCGGCCCCAACGCGCACGGGAAGCGGCTGATCAACCAGGCGAAAGCACTCGGCGCGGGCGTCGACGCGTGGTCGGTCATGCCGTTCAACTTCTCCAGCGGCGGTGACATGGCTGGCAAGACCCGCAGCGCCGTGGACGGGCTGAAGAACGTCGTGAAAGCCACGTTCGGCCTGAGCGACGACGCGGCCTACCGGCGCAGCGGGCTTTCGTCGATGAACGGGAAGACCGACGTGGCGGGAGAGACCGTCAGCGTCGCCGACTTCCGGGCCATCCGCGACTACGCGGCGAGCAAACATCTCGCCCGGCTGTCGTTCTGGGCGGTGAACCGCGACTGCAACAACTGCGCGGGAATCGCGCAAGGCAAGTACGACTACACCAAGATCGTGGCGGGTTACACCGGCTGACTTCCGTTCCCCACCGGTGTCAGTCCGTGAAGCCCGGCGAGCTCTCTCTGAAGTACATGAAGGCCCCCTTCCCGTACCCAGGCGCAAGGAAGGGGGCCTTCATGTACTGGAACGATGCGAAGGTCGAGTTTCTCGGCTCTGGGTACTGACGACTCGAAACGCTCAGCTTCCCTTCACCGGCCGCACTCCGGCGCCGTGTTCAGCGGCCGTCCGCGCGACCACACGAGATCGACCGGATGCACCGAACCGTCCGGGTCGATGGACAGGATCGGCAACGCCTTGTCGAGCTGGTTGCCGGTCGCCTGGTCGAACGCGATGAACCCGGTGGCGCCGGGCACCGGCGAGTTGCAATCGATGCTGCGCAACACGTTCGCCACCGAGACCGGATCCGCCGACACGTTCTGCACGGCCGCCTCCACCGCCGCGGCGACGGCGTCGTGTTCGATCATCGCGGCGCCGTCCCACAGTTCCTCTTTCGGGAAACCATGGGTGCCGGTGAATTCGGCGATGAAGTTGTCGTAGTTCTTCTTGTACGTCGGATGCGCCGGATCGGCGGTGAACATATCCCACTGGTCGGGATAGGCGAGCGCCGTGTAGCGGAGCCGGACGCTGATGTCCTTGTTCAGCGGCAACGGCTTCCCGGCGAGTGTGCTCGCGTCGTCCCCGGTCAGCACGGTCACCGTGTCGAGCCCCTCGCAGGCACCGTCGCCCGCCAGTGCCGCCACGAGGGCACCGAGATCGAGGCCGCGGCCGGCGAAGTAGATCAGATCGGGTCTCGCGCCGCAGATGTCGTTGTGCCACCTGCTGAACAACCCTCGCAGATAGGCTTCGCGCGAAGTGTCGATGAGCGGCTTGACGTCGTAGGTCTTCGTGAAGATGACCGGGACCTTCGACGAGTTCTGGAAGGCTTCGGCGAGCGTGGTCGCGTAGGTGTCCTCCTTGCTGACTCCCTGGATCATCATCACGCGGCGGAAGCCGTGCGCGGCGATGTATCCGGCCGCGGCGCGGGCCTCGTCGGTGTTGGTCGGGCCCACGCGGAAGAAGTTGTCGATCCGTGCGCCCTTCGGGTCGGTGTTCATGTTGTCCGCGGTGACGGTCGCGCCGATCGTGGCGATGCCGTGCCGGGACAGCTCGGCCACCAGCGCCCGGCTGTTCTCCGAACTGGTGCCGACGTCGGTGACCGCCACGATGCGCTGGGCGGCGGCCGCGGCGACGATCTCTTCGGCGACCACGTGCCAGTGGTCGGCGTTGCTGCCGTAGTTGGCCAGCAGGAGCTTGATCCCCGGAGGCCCGTTCTTCGGCCACGCGGCGGTGATCGCGCCCTGGATCTCCCGCCGGACGAACGGGAACGGCTGGCTGTCGACCTTCGGATCGGGCGCCAGGTTCTCCAGCACCACGATGGTCTTGAAGTTTTCGCCCGCCGTCTCGTTGCGGCTCTTGATGAGCTTTTCCAGCGGGCCGAGCGGGTCGTCGTCCCGCATCGGGCCGGAGTCGAGGTTCAACCCGACGCAGACGTAGGACGAGCCGACCGACTCCCTGTCCGCGTTCACCGCCCGAAGCCCGGAACCACAGGACTCCCAGGGCCTGAACGACACCAGGACGGCACTCACCAGCAGGATCACGACCGCGATCAGCAGCACCCGATGGCGGCGCGCCCAGCCGCGCGGCCGCACCGGCGGCCCCGTCGCCGCGCGTTCACGGGCCTCGGACATACGTGTTCTCAGCGAATCGAGCCAGGACATCACGGAGTTCCGTTCAGGTTCAGGGGAATTCGCCGCGCCGGGCGGCTTCCTTGGCCGATACGAGCGCGCCGACGTCGGGTTGGTGTGAAGTGGTGGCCAGCGCGGCGAAGGCGTTCGCGATCACCTGGTGCTGGTCCTGCCTGCGGACGGCGAAGGGGTTGGCGGTCAGCCGGCCCGCCGCGATGAGCCGGGCGACGTTGTTCCGGATCTCGGACCGGCCGGTCGGGCATCGCGCGTTGTCCAGGTTGACGAGTTCTTCGTACAGCTCCGCGTGATCCCGCTCGGGTGGCAGATCGTCGGGCGCGTTGAGGACCAGTTCGAGCTTCGCGACCCAGTCCGCGTGCGGGATCCGGTTGAACTCCCGTTCGAAGAAGGTGACCACCTCGCCGATGTCGCCCAGCGCGAGGTTGCAGTAGGCCAGGCGCACCGGGTCCTGTGCGGTGTCCGGGTCGTCGCGCAGGGCCTCGAACTGGTCGGTGTAGGTCGGCCCGTCGCCGTTCCCGCGCCGGGCCAGCGCGGACACCAGGTTCGCGGCGATCCACGGATGCAGCGCCGCTTGGTCGTCCGTCGTACCGGGCGAGTTCCTCGCCGTCACCCACAACGAGGTGCGCAGCTCGGTCAGGATCCGTCCGACGTGCGGCTGGTCGATCCTGCTCTGCGCGGCGTCCGGGATCAGCCAGGGCGCGGTCGCGAACGGGGCCGCGGTCACGAAGTCGTCGAGGTGGACATCGTCGAGATGCTCGGTCAGGCCGAGTTCGGTCAGCCTGCGGTAGCAGGGATCCTGCCCGCCACGGGGATCGGTGGTGAGCAGATCGCGGTCGCCTTCGCGCACCTCGCTCGCCCGCAACCGTGTCGCGAGTTGCTCGACCGCCGACGGCAGCCCACCGGTCGCCCGGTGCGCGAGCGCGACCTTCGGGGTCAGCGCACCGGAATCGAGGACGCGCGCGATCCGCCCGATCGGCTGAGGCGAGATCCGGACCGGGTAGTACGGCGACTCGAGCGCGCCGTGGGCGGGTTTCGCCCAGTCGTCGTAGGAAGCCTCCTCGCAGTCCGCCATCGGCCGGACGGCGGGCGTCGCACCGGAGGCGGGTTTCCACGGCGCGAGCCAGGCGGTGCCCCAGTCGTCGTGCCACCGCCCGCTGGTGGCGATGACCAGCAGCGCGTCGTGGGCCTCGCGGTCGTTCGGGTGCTGGACGGCGTGCCGTTCCCGCGCGGTGATCAGGTCGGCGAGGAACTCGGTCCCGCCGGCGTGGTCGACGTCGTCGAGTACCACCACCCAGTTGTGCCAGTGCCTGCGCTGCTGCGTGATGTCGCAGGCGCACGGGCTCCTCTCCTCCGGTCTGGCCATCCGCGGATGGTTCTCCCGGACGTCACCGAGGAACGCCGCCATCAGCCATTCGGTGACCGCCTTGGCATCGCGGGCGCTGCCGTGCGCGAGCCGGTTGAGTTCGAGCAGCGCGTCGAACGGGGATCTCCCCTCGGCGTTGGGGAAGTCGGCCAGCGACCGCAGCGCCTTGCCCAGCCGCGGCCGGATGTTCCGGACCAGATGCGGGAACGTCTGGCGGAACAGATCCGCATACGGTGGTTCGACCAGGCCGGTCGCCTTCGCCGTCTCGGTCAGCGTGTCGAGCGTTTTGTCCAGCGCCGGGGTCCAGATGATGCCGTGGAAACTGGTGATCAACGACTTCAGCTGCGCCAGATCTTCGTCACGATTTCGCCCGGAAAGCTCCGCTTGAACTGCGATCAGCGCGATGGTGAACCGAACGAACTGCGGTTTCGGTCGATTCCGCCATTTACTCGACAACGAGTAGGCCAGTTTCGTGAGCACGTCGATCGTGCCCGCCCTGCCGCCGTGCCCGAAATCGAATCCGGCGTGCACGACACCCCAGCCCAGATCCTGGCGGATCGCTTCCAGTGCCGTGGTCTTACCCGAACCGACCGGCCCGAGCAGCAGCGTCACCGGCTGCTGACGGGAGGAGTTGCCCACCTCGCGGTTGATCAGCATTCTCCGGGCGAGCTGCACCGCGGGAGAATGTCGCCCCACACTCATTTTTCCTGTTCAGCCCCTCGCTCTGCTCCGGAAGGAATGGAGAGTGCGGACCATCGTAGGTACCGGGCCGAAGCCCGCACACGGGAAAAAGGGCACGAGACACGAAAGGACGAAATCCGGAGCGAATCGTGATTCTCGGTCGACGGTGAGCGACGCCGCCGATCACCCGAACGGCGCTATCCGCCCCACTGCGGCCAACGGCCGCCACCGGGATATCCGCCGTGGTACCAGTCGTGATACCACTCGTGGTGACCGGCGCGCGGATCCGGCCGTTCCTCACGGACCGGGGCGGGCGGCGGGGACGGCTTCTCCGAGCCGTGCATCGACGCCGTCATCGGCGGAGGGGGCGCGACGCTGCCGCCCGGAGGCCCCGCCGGGGTGGTCGGAGAAGCCGCGTCGCCCGGGGCGTCGACAGCCTGGGAAGCGATGATCGGCGGCGGGAGCGGCATCTCCGGGGCGACTTCGACCGGGTCGGCCGGGGTGAGCAGGAAGACCAGTACGCCACCGACGACGACTCCGCCCGCCGCAAGCGCCGAGATCCGCCGGATCTTCTCGTCACCGGGAGCGGCGGTCTCCGGAGCCCGGTGCTTGGGCTCGCGCGGTCCCCGGTGGCGAGGCACGGCACCGGCTTTCCGCAGCAACTCGCTCAGGGCGTCCCCACTGGCATCGTGGCGAGCCGTGCGTGCCATCGGCATCTCCCAACCCGGTCCGTCGATCGGCGCGACGGCCTCGTCCGGGGGTGGATCCTAGGAACGCGGGAGGCGGTTGTAAACGGTCGTCGTCCACTACGGACAGACGATGCGATGAAGGGTCAGGCAGCAGCGGTGACCGCGATCGCGGCCTCGCCTGCCTCGGTCAGCTCGGCGGGCACGCGGCCGATGACCGCGGAGAGGCCGGTGGACTCGGCGGGACGGATGTAGCCACCGTGAGCCAGCGCGTGCGCGGTCATCTGATCGCAGCAGGCGAACCCGTCGATGAAGAGATCCGGCTCGCAGCTGCACGACATCTGGGCACGGCGCGCCGCGACCGCTCGCAGCATCGCCATGGCTCGATGGGACAGTTCGACCTCTGATCCGGACACCGGAGTGGACCTCTCTCGATCAGCCGCCTGAATCGGCAGCACTCACACCGGGTTATCGGTCGCTGCTCCATCAGTGTTAACAAGATCTCGGACGTTGTCGGTGACTTTTCGGTTCCGCGACATCTTCGCGGACGCCAAAGTGGGCTCCAGTACCCGCGCCCATTGGGCGACGATCTGCTTGCGCCGCTTCGTGTCGTCGGTCAGCAGGTTCGCCAGCCCCAGGCCGCGGGCAAGATCGAGAGTGGCCTGGACCAGCTCGCGCACACCCTGGTGGGACTCGTCGACGTCGAGTAGTTCGACGGTCACCCGGTGCGCTTCCCTGCCGACCCGTGCCTCCAGCGGCACCAGGGTCGCGCGCAGCGACTCGTCGGTCGACGCCGCGACCCACAGATGGAGCGCGGCGCGGAACATCGGCCCGCTGTAGAGGTTGAGCACCATGTCGACGGCCCGTTCGATCCGCGACCGCCCCGACGGCAGTTCCGCCGCTCGGGCGCGCAGTTCCACGATCTGGATCTCACCGACGTGCTCGACCGCGGCCGCGACCAGATCTTCCCTGGTCGGGAAGTGGTGCTGGGCGGCACCGCGCGAGACCCCGGCGCGTTCGGCGATCAGCGCGACGGTGGTCCCGTTCCAGCCGAGCTCGCCGATCGTCTCGACGGCGGCCTCGACCAGCCGCCGCCGAGTCGTCCGGCTGCGCTCTTGCTGTGGTTCGCGGATCATGACCGGTGGTGGAGAGTGGGCATGGAGGGTCGCCTTCCGTGGTGGGCTCGTGAGTGGCTAGGACGGGTTCTGACCGTCCTAGCCACTCACGAGTCAGTAGGACCGGGGCAAGCCGAGACTGTGCTGTCCGACGAAGTTGAGCACCATCTCACGGCTCACCGGCGCGATGCGGCCCAGCCGGACGGCCGTGACCAGCGTGCCCAGCCCGTATTCGCTGGCGAGGCCGTTGCCGCCGTGGGTCTGCACGGCCTGGTCGACCGCGCGGATGGCGACCTCGGCGGCGGCGTACTTCGCCATGTTCGCCGACTCGCCCGCGCCGAAGTCGTCACCGGAGTCGTAGAGCGACGCCGCCTTCTGCGTCATGAGCTTCGCCAGTTCCAGTTCGATCTTGATCTCGGCCAGCGGATGCGCGAGCCCTTGGTGGGTGCCGATCGGCGCGCCCCACACCTTGCGCTCGTTGGCGTAGGAGACGGCCTTGCCCAGCGCGTAGCGGGCGATGCCGAGCGAGAACGACGCGCCCATGATGCGTTCGGGATTGAGCCCGGCGAACAGCTGCGCGATCGCCGCGTCCTCCTCGCCGACCAGCGCGTCGGCGGGCAGGTGGACGTCGTCGAGGAACAGGCCGAACTGCTTCTCCGGCGAGACGATGTCCATCTCGATCTGCTTGTACTCGAAACCGGGCGCGTCGGTCGGGACGGTGAACAGCGCGGGCTTGAGCTTGCCGGTCTTCGCGTCCTCGGTGCGGCCGACGACCAGGACGGCGTCCGCCTCGTCGACACCGGAGATGTAGACCTTTCGTCCACTGAGGACCCAACCGTCGCCGTCGCGGTGCGCGGTGGTGGTGATCTTGTGCGAGTTCGAGCCGGCGTCCGGCTCGGTGATGGCGAAGACCATCCGCCCGCTGCCGTCGGCGATTCCGGGCAGCCAGCGCTTTTTCTGCTCGTCGGTGCCGAAGCGCGAGATGACCGTGCCGCAGATCGCCGGCGAGACGACCATGAGCAGCAGCGGGCAGCCCGCCGCGGCGAGTTCTTCGAGCACCGCGGCGAGATCCGCGATACCCGCTCCCCCGCCGCCGTACTCCTCGGGCAGGTTCACGCCGAGGTAGCCGAGCCTGCCGGCTTCGGCCCACAACTCGTCGGTCTTGAGCCCGGCACGGGCCTGTTTCGCGTAGTACTCGTGCCCGTACTTCCTGCCGAGTTCGGCGACCGCGGCCCGCAGCGCGCCGCGCTCCTCGGGTTCGGTGAAGTTCATCGCGTTCATTCGTTGTCTCCTACCACCGCGAGGATCGTGCCCACTTCGACCTGTTGTCCGACCACCACCGGGAGTTCGGTCACGACGCCGTCGGCCGGCGCCGCGATCCGGTGTTCCATCTTCATCGCTTCGAGCCACAGCAACGGATCACCGGTCTTGACGGTGTCTCCCGCTTCGACCGCGAGCCGGACGACCGTGCCCGGAATCGGCGCCACGAGCGACCCGGCGGCGAGTGCCGCGTCGGGATCGGTGTACCTCGGCACGACAGCCAGTTCGACGGCGCCTTCCGGCGAATCGACATACACCGTGTCGCCGTACCGCGCGACGGCGAACTTCCGCCGCACGCCGGCGACCTCCAGGACCACGCCGTCGCTCTCGGCGGAAAGCAGTCCGACACCTGCGAAACCGTCGGCGCGCAGACCGTCCCGGCCGAGGGTGTAGACGACCTCGATCTCGTCGTCGCCGGTGCGGAAACGTTTGCGCTGTCCCTGGGAGTGGACGTTGCGCCAGCCGCTCGGCAGCCGCCCCTGCACTCGCGCGTGCGAGCGGTTCGCGGCCGCCCCCGCCAGAGCGGCGGCCAGCGCCGAAATCCGCACGGCGTCCACGGTGGCCAGTGGACGGGCCAGGGTTTCGAGGCCATGCCGGCCGAAGAACGCCGTGTCGGTCTCGCCGGCGAGGAAAGCCTCGTGGCGCAGGACGTTCACCAGCAGGTCGCGGTTGGTCACCACGCCGTGGATCTCCGCCCCGGCCAGAGCACCGGCCAGCGCCCGCGCCGCGCTCCGGCGATCCGGCGCGTAGGCGATGACCTTGGCGAGCATCGGGTCGTAGTGCACGCCGACGGCCTGGCCGCCGACGAACCCGGAATCCAGCCGGACACCCGGGCCCACCTCGAATTCCCGCCGCGCCGCGGGAACCTCGAACCGGTGCAAGCTGCCGCTCTGCGGCTGCCAGTCCTCCGCCGGATCTTCGGCGTAGAGCCGGACCTCGATCGCGTGCCCCCGCGTCTCCGGCTCCTCGATCGGGAGATGCTCGCCCTCGGCGATCCGCAGTTGCAGCGCGACGAGGTCGAGTCCGGTGGTGGCCTCGGTGACCGGATGCTCCACCTGCAGCCGGGTGTTCATCTCCAGGAAGTAGAACCGCCCGTCCGGGCCGGCGAGGAACTCGACCGTCCCGGCACCGACGTAGTCGATCGCCTGCGCGGCCTTGCGCGCGGCGTCGAACAGCGCTTCCCGCATGGCTTCGTCGACGAACGGCGACGGTGCCTCTTCGACGACCTTCTGGTGGCGGCGCTGGATCGAGCACTCCCGCTCCCCCACCGCCCACACCGTGCCGTGGCCGTCGGCGAGCACCTGGACCTCGATGTGACGACCGGTCTCCAGGTATCGCTCGCAGAACACGGTCGGGTCGCCGAACGCCGAAGCGGCCTCCGCACTCGCGCCCTCGACGGCTTCGGCGAGTGCGCCGAGCGAACGCACGACGCGCATTCCGCGTCCGCCACCCCCGGCGGAAGCCTTGACCAGCAAGGGAAGATCGGCTTCGGTGACCCCGGCCGGGTCCAATTCGGACAGGATCGGAACCCCGGCTTCGGCCATCATCCGCTTGGCCTCGACCTTGGAGCCCATGCTCTCGATGGCTTCCGGCGGCGGTCCGATCCAGGTGAGCCCCGCGTCGATCACGGCGCGGGCGAACGCGGCGTTCTCGGACAGGAAGCCGTAGCCGGGGTGGATCGCGTCGGCGCCGGTCTCGACGGCCGCCTTGATCAGCAGTTCGGCCCGCAGGTACGTGTCGGCGGGCGCGTTGCCCGGCAGGCGGACGGCGACGTCCGCCTCGGCGGTGTGCGGTGCGTCGGCGTCCGCGTCGGAGAACACCGCGACCGTGCCGATCCCGGCATCGCGGCAGGTGCGGAACACGCGGCGGGCGATCTCCCCGCGGTTGGCGACCAGCATTTTCTCGATCATGCCGCTCACATCCTGAAGACGCCGAAGCCTTCGGCGCCCTTCACTGGTCCATTGTGGATCACGGACAGGCTGAGCCCGAGCACCGTGCGGGTGTCGCGGGGATCGATGATCCCGTCGTCGTAGAGCATCCCGGAGAGGAACATCGGCATCGATTCCGCCTCGATCTGCCCCTCCACCATGGCACGCATGGCGGCGTCGTGCTCCTCGTTGTAGTCCTGGCCTCGCGACGCGGCGGCGGCGCGGGCCACGATGGACAGCACGCCCGCCAGCTGTTGCGGCCCCATGACCGCGGATTTCGCACTGGGCCAGGCGAACAGGAACCGGGGATCGTAGGCCCGGCCGCACATGCCGTAGTGCCCGGCGCCGTACGAGGCGCCCATGAGCACCGACAGATGCGGCACCTTCGAATTCGACACGGCGTTGATCATCATCGCGCCGTGTTTGATGATGCCGCTCTGCTCGTATTCCTTGCCGACCATGTAGCCGGTGGTGTTGTGCAAGAAGACCAGTGGCGTGTCGATCTGGTTGGCCAGCTGGATGAACTGCGCGGCCTTCTGCGACTCCTCGCCGAAGAGCACGCCTTGGGCGTTGGCGAGGATGCCCACCGGGTAGCCGTGGATGCTCGCCCAGCCGGTGGCGAGACTGCTGCCGTACAAGGGTTTGAACTCGTCGAAGTCCGAACCGTCGGCGACCCTGGCGATCACCTCGCGCGGGTCGAACGGCACCTTGAGGTCGGTGGGCACGATGCCGAGCAGGTCCTCGGCGGAGTACAGCGGCTCGGCGTGGTCCGGTTCGGGCGTCGGGCCCTGTTTGGTCCAGTTGAGTCGTTTGACGATGCTGCGGCCGAGCCGGATCGCGTCCTCTTCGTCCACCGCGAGATAGTCGGCCAGACCGGAGGTCCGGGCGTGCATCTCGGCGCCGCCGAGCGATTCGTCGTCGGATTCCTCACCGGTGGCCATCTTGACCAGCGGCGGCCCGCCGAGGAACACCTTCGCGCGTTCTTTGACCATCACGACGTAGTCCGACATGCCGGGCAGGTACGCGCCACCGGCGGTCGAATTACCGAAGACCAGGGCGATCGTGGGCACCTTCGCGGCCGACGAACGGGTGATGTCGCGGAAGATCCGGCCGCCGGGGATGAAGATCTCTTTCTGGGTCGGCAGATCCGCGCCGCCGGACTCGACGAGGTTGATCACCGGCAGGCGGTTCTGCGCGGCGATGTCCGCGGCGCGGTAGCTCTTCTTGGCCGTCCACGGGTTGCTCGCCCCGCCTTTGACCGTCGGGTCGCTCGCCGAGATCATGCACTCGACGCCTTCGACGACGCCGATCCCGGTGATCACGCTGGCACCGACCTGGTAGTCCGAACCCCAGGCCGCCAGCGGCGACAGCTCCAGGAACGGCGAATCCTCGTCGAGGAGGAGCTCGATCCGTTCGCGGGCCAGCAGTTTGCCGCGTTTGCGGTGGCGGGTGACGTACTTTTCGCCGCCGCCCGCGATGGCCTTGGCGTGCTCGGTGTCGATCTCGGCGAGTTTGCCGAGCATGGACTCGCGGTTGGTGGCGAATTCCTCGCTCCGCGTGTCCACGGTAGACCTGATCGTGCTCATGCGGTGTATCCCAATCGCTTCGCGGCCAAGCCGGTGAGGATCTCGTTCGTGCCACCGCCGATACCGAGGATGCGCACGTCACGGTAGTGACGCTCGACTTCGGCCTCGCGCATGTAGCCGAGTCCGCCGTGCAGTTGCACGGCCTCGTTGACCACCCATTCGGCGGTCTCGACGGCGGTGTTCTTCGCGAAACAGGCTTCGGCGATGACCTCTTCTCCCGCGACGTGCCGCTGGGCGACCTGCCGGGTGTAGGTGCGGGCGACGTCGATCTTGCGGGCCATCTCGGTGAGCTTGTGCTGCACCAGCTGACGGGAGATCAGCGGACGGCCGAAGGTCTCGCGCAGGCGGCACCAGTCCGATGTCAGGTCGAGTGCCCGCTGGGCGTGCGCGTAGCCCTGCACCGCCAGTGAGACCCGCTCGGTGACGAATTGGGTGGCGACCTGCGCGAAGCCACTGTTCTCGGTGCCGATCAGGTTCTCCGCGGGCACGCGGGCGTCCACATAGGACAATTCGGCGGTGTCGGAGCAGAGCCAGCCCATCTTCTCCAGTTTGCGGGAGACGGTGAAGCCCGGTGTGCCGCGTTCGACCACGATGAGCGAGATCCCGTGGGCGCCTGCCTCGCCGGTGCGGACCACGGTGGTCACGAAGTCGGCGCGGCAGCCCGAGGTGATGAAGGTCTTGGCTCCGTTGACGACGTACTCGTCGCCTTCGCGCACCGCGGTGGTGCGGATCCCGGCGACGTCGGAGCCGCCGTCGGGTTCGGTGACCGCGAGCGAGCCGATCTTGGTGCCTGCCAAGGTGGGCCGGACCCAGCGTTCGATCTGCACCGGATCCCCGGCCGCCGCGATATGCGGGACGGCGATGCCGCAGGTGAACAGCGAGGCGAACAGGCCACCGGAACCACCCGCGTAGTGCAGTTCCTCGGCGATGACCACCGCGTCGAGGTAGTCGCCGCCCCCACCGCCGACCTCTTCGGGGAAACCGACCCCGAGCAGCCCGAGTTCGCCGGCCTTGCGGTGCAGGTCACGGGGCAGTTCGCCCTCGCGCTCCCAGTCTTCGAGGTGGGGCAGGATCTCGGTCTCGGCGAACCGCCGGACGGTCTTGCGCAGTTCGACGCGTTCCGGGGTGGAGAAGATGTCGGTCACAGGAGGGCCTCCGGGATGTCGATCTCGCGGGAGCGCAGCCATTCCCCGAGTGCCTTCGCCTGCGGGTCGAACCGCGCCTGCGACGCGACGCCCTCGCCGAGGATGCCTTCGACGACGAAGTTGAGCGCCCGCAGGTTCGGCAGGAGGTGCCGCCGGACCTCGAGGTCCGCGGTCTCCGGGAGCAGCAGTTTGAACTCGGTGACGGTGAGCCGGTGCGCGAGCCAGCGCCACGCCTCGTCGGAGCGCGCCCAGACGCCGACGTTCGCGTTGCCGCCCTTGTCCCCGCTACGGGCGCCGATCACCTTGCCCAGCGGTGCGCGACGGACCTGTGCCCGGGTGAACGGCGCGGGCAGCCGGTCTTCGTCCACATCGGACAGAGGCAGCGTTTCGGCGGCGGGTGCGATGTCGCGGCGCGTTCCGTCCGGCAGGACGGCGACGTGCGGCACCTCGTGCGCGCCGACGAACGCGGGCCGGTACACGCCGTAGGGTGAGGCGGCCGCGGGCGGCGCGGTGACGTGGAAGCCGGGATAGCTAGCCAGCGCGAGTTCGATCGCCGCACCGCTGAACGCGCGCCCGGCGACCTCCGGATCGGCGTCCTTCACCGCGACGTGCAGCAGAGCGCTCGCCTGCTGCTCGGTTTCGGCGTCGGTGCGGTCGGTGCGGGCCAGGGTCCATCGGACGTCCGCCGGCGGTCTGGCGTTGAGCGCGCCTTCGAGTTGTTCCTTGACCAGCGCGGCTTTCGCCTCGATGTCGAGTCCGGTGAGGACGAACGTCGTCTCGTTGCGGAAACCGCCCAGCCCGTTCAGGCAGACCTTGAGCGTCGGGGGCGGCGGCTCCCCGGTGACGCCGCTGATCCGGACACGGTCCGGACCGTCCTCGGTGAGCGTCAGCGTGTCGAACCGCGCCGTGACGTCCGGCCCGGCGTAACGGGCACCGGTGATCTCGTAGAGCAGTTGCGCGGTGACGGTTCCGGCGTTCACCACGCCGCCGGTGCCGGGGTGTTTGGTGATCACACTGGACCCGTCGGCGGAGATCTCGGCGATCGGGAACCCCGGCAGGCCGATCTCGTGCTCGGTGAAGAAGGCGTAATTGCCGCCGGTGGCCTGCGTACCGCATTCGATCACGTGCCCGGCCGCGACCGCGCCCGCCAGCGCGTCGTAGTCGTCGCGCGCCCAGCCGAAGTGCGCGGCCGCCGGGCCGACGATCACCGACGCGTCGGTGACGCGTCCGGTCACCACGATGTCGGCGCCCGCGTTCAGGCATTCCGCGATCCCCCACGCGCCGAGGTAGGCGTTGGCGGTCAGTGTCTCGCCGAAGCCGAGTTCTTCCGCCCGCTGGACGAGGTCGTCGCCCTCGACGTGCGCGATGGCGACGTCGACGCCGAGTCTCGCGGCCAGTTCGCGAAGGGTGTCCGCGAGACCGGCGGGGTTGAGCCCGCCGGCGTTCGCCACGATCTTGACACCCTTCTCCTTCGCCAGCGCGAGGTTCTGTTCCATCTGGCGCAGGAAGGTCTTGGCGTAACCGCGATTCGGATCCTTCATCCGGTCACGGCCGAGGATGAGCATGGTCAGCTCGGCGAGGTAGTCGCCGGTCAGCACGTCGAGCGGACCGCCGGTGAGCATCTCGTGGACGGCGGAGAACCGGTCGCCGTAGAACCCCGAGGCGTTGCCGATCCTGATCGGGGTCATGCGAACTGCCCCGGTTCCCGTCCGGCACCGGGAGGTCCCGCGAACGCCTGCGCGATCCCGAGCCACTCCTCGACGTCCGTGCCCGTGGCGACCAGGTCGGTGTCGGCGGGGTGACGGCGCTGGGTGACCACGAGGCAGAAGTCGACCGCGCTCCCGGTGAGCCGCTGTTCGGCGTCCTCGGGGCCGAACGTCCAGGTGGTGCCGTCGGGTGCGGTCAGCTCGACGCGGAATTCCTCGGCGGGCGGGGAGAGCGAATTGAGCTTGTAGGCGAAGTCGCGCGTGCGGGTGCCGAAGCGGGCGATGTGCCAGATCCGGGCGGTGTTCTCCCGCTCGATGCCCAGCGCGTCGAAGATGTCCTGGCCGTGTGCCCAGGTCTCCATGAGCCGCGCGGTCACCATGGACGCCGCGCTCATCGGCGGGCCGTACCAGGGGATCTTCTGCCCGTCGGGCACCACGGCGAGCGCTTCGGCGAGTTCCCCGCGGCCCGCGCGCCACTCGGCCAGCAGCTCACGAGGCGGCGTCGTCGCGCCCTCGGCGGCGCCGTCGTCGACGTAGGACTCGCCCGTCGCGAGCAGCCCTTCGATCTCGGCCTGCCACTCGGCCTCGGAGCCACGCGCCGCGATCAGCGCCTTCTTGTCCGTCCAGGCCAGATGAGCGATCTGATGGGCGATCGTCCAGCCTTCGGCCGGGGTCCGCCGCGCCCACTCCGACGCGGGCAGCTCCGCCACCACGTCGTCGATGGTCTGCGCTTCCACCGCGAGATCCCCAAGGATCACGCCCAGGTCAGCCATGCCCGCCTCCTCGCGTCTTCTGCAGAAGGCTGGCACCCGGCGCCGAAAAAATCAAGCGTGCCTGATTTTTCCTGACACGCCCGCCGCAATCAGTCACCTACTTGCGCGCGAACGCTGCCCAACGCCCGGAACACCTCCGCAAGTAGGTGACTGATTGCGCTCGACCAGCCCTACTTCCTCGCGCGCTCGAACTCCCGGATCAGCACCGGGTACTGCTCTCCCCCGTGTCCGGCGGCGATCGCGCGATCGGCCATCGCCTTGAGCAGCTTCGGCAGTTCCGCGTTCACCTCCAGCGCTTCGCATTCCTCGACCAGGTGGTCCATCGCCCGCGCGTCGGTCTCCAGGGCGGAGATTTCGGCCGGGAACGAATCCTTGTCGACCTGTTCGGCGTATCCGGGCAGCCAATCGGCCACCCCGGCGGCGATCTGCCGCGCGAACGGCGCGTACGTCGTGGCGTCGACACCCGCGGTCTTGAGCATCGCCGTGCCCTGAAGCCACGCGTTCAAGACGCTCCACATCATGGTCAGGCCGGCGACGTCGTACAGGGACGCCAGGCCGGGGTCCTCACCGAGATGGCTGATCGTGCCGAGCGCGCCGAGGTCGAAGTCCGGCCGCGGCCCGCTGAGCAGGATCACCGCCTCGGCGGTCCCGATCGCCGGCGGGACGGCCATGATCGCGCCGTCCAGGTAGCGGGCGCCCTGTTTTTCGGCCCAGGCGGCGGTTTCCCGCGCTTGGGCGGAGCTGCCCGAGGACAGGTTGACCAGGGTCGTGCCCGCCAGCTTGGCATCACCGAGCAGGTCGTGCACAGCGGGGTAGTCGGTAAGGCACAGGATCGTCACGCCGCCCGAGCCGAGCGCTTCGCCGACCGAAGGCGCGAGCCGCGCCCCTTCGGCGACCAGGGAGTCGGCTTTGGCGGCCGTCCGGTTCCACACGGTCGTGGGATGCCCGGCCGTCAGGAACGCGCGAGCGAGCGCGGTGCCCATGAGACCGAGGCCGACGACCGATATCGGGGTGTTCGCGTGGTCAGTCATGGCACCATCGTCGACCTTGATACCGGTATGAAGGTCAAGTGAGGAAGCGATGAGGATCGGTGAACTGAGTCACCGGACGGGCGTCAACACGCATCAGTTGCGCTACTACGAGGCCCAAGGCCTCCTGGAGGCGAGCCGCGGTACGAACGGCTACCGCGAGTACGACGAGACGGCCTTGCTGCGGGTGAAGCAGATCCGGCATCTGCTCGCCGCCGGCCTGTCGTCCGAGGACATCGCGTATCTGCTGCCGTGCGCGATCGGGGAGGAGCCCGAGCTGATCGGCTGCCCCGAACTGCTGGCCGCGATGCGCGAACGGCTCGGGCGCCTGGACGAGCAGCTGGCCAAGCTGGCACGTTCGCGTGACGCGCTGGCGGAGTACATCGTCGTGGCCGAGCGCATCGGTGGCGAGAGCTATCCGCCCTTCGACGGTGCCGCCGCGTGACCGAGACACGCCGAAGCGGTCCGGCTGCGGGAGCGGGGCGCCGACGAGGCCCGCCTGCGCTCGATCGCACTGGCCGAGCGAAACCCTCGGGAAGCCGTGATCGCCGACCAGACCGCGTGGGCGCACGATTCCGCCGGGCCGGAGGCGGCAGCGGCCCTGTTTTGCGAGCGGGCACTCGCCGGTGAAGACATGTCCACAGAGGACAGACATGGTGTGTCGGTCGGGCTCGGCCGATACGACGAGTTGCTCGAGATGCTACGCCGAGGCCTCGGTGAGTTCCCGGACGAGGCGGCGCTGAGGACCTTCCTCGCGATGGCGCTCTACGACGTCGGCGTGCGGCGATACCGGCGAGCGGTCGAGTACTGCGCGGACCGTCTGGACGACAGTGAACGAGGCTTATTGACACCCTGTCAACGTAGCCTTACTTTCACGTCATGAGCGCCTACGCCGAGATCACCTACGAGGTCGCCGACCGCATCGTGACGGTCACGCTCAACCGGCCCGAGGCCCGCAACGGCTACACCATCCGCATGGCCGACGAACTCGGCGACGCGCTGGACCGGGCCGACCGCGACGAAGACGTCCGGGTGGTGATCCTGACCGGCAACGGCACGGACTTCTCGGTGGGCGCAGACCTCACCAAGGGTGGTCTCGACTTCGATCCCGAGACCGGTCCGGACGCGGCCTGGCAGGAGCCGGCGGGACGCTGCTCGAAGCGGATCTTCACGATGAACAAGCCGGTGATCGCGGCACTGCGGGGCGCGGCCGTCGGCGCCGGCATCACGATCACGTTGTCGTGCGACTACCGCCTGGCCTCCACGGACTCCCGATTCGGCTTCGTGTTCGTGCGCCGGGGGCTCTATCCCGAAGGCGCGTCCGCGTGGTTCCTCCCGCGGCTCGTCGGGATGGGCACGGCACTCGACTGGATGATCAGCGGCCGCGTGTTCGGCGCCGAGGAGGCGAAGATCGCCGGGCTGGTGCACAGTGTCCACGAGCCCGAAGAAGTGCTCGGCAAGGCACGTGAACTGGCCCTCGAGATCGCCAAGACCACCTCACCCGTCTCGGTCGCGGTGACCCGGCAGCTGGTGTACCGGATGGCCGGCGCGGAATCGCCGTTCCCCGTGCACGAACTGGACTCCCGGCTGATCGGCGGCCTGGGCTCCAGCCCGGACGCCGTCGAAGGCGTCCTGTCCTTCCTGCAGAAACGACCACCGGAGTTCTCCATGCGCGTCGACACCGACCTGCCCGCCTACCTGCCGTGGCGCAACGCGTGACCGCCTATCCCCCGGAGCCCTGGGACCTGGCGGGCCAGGCGTACCTGTCGGTCTGGCGCGTCCCGGTGAGCGAACTGCCCGCACTGCCCGGCGGCACCGAACCCGTGGTGCTGGGCGGCCGCGCGCAGGTGTTCACCGCCTGGATCGACTACCAGGAGCCAGGACAGCTTCAGTACCACGAACTGCTGGCGACCGTCGCCGTCCGCGGCGAGCGTCTCTCCGGTTCCATCACCGACATCTGGGTCGACAGCGAGGTCTCCCTCGCCGGCGGGCGCGCACTGTGGGGCATCCCCAAGGACCGCGCCGCGCTCGACTTCGCCCACGGTCGGACCTTCACCGCCTCGGCGGCCACCCACGAGGACTGGATCGCGACGGCGGCCTTCACCGCCCGCCCGAGTCTCCCGGTGCGGATGCCCGCGGCCTTCGACGTCGTCCAGATGCTGGACGGCCGACTCGAAAGAAGCCCCGTCCGAGCGACGGCGAACCCGCGTCCCGCGATCGCGGAGTGGCGGATCAACGAGTCCGGGCCGTTCGGCTTCCTCGCCGGTCAGCGGCCCCTCCTGAGCGCCTGCCTGCGCGATTTCAAGCTCGTTTTCGGGGGTTGACCAGCCGCTCAGTGTGATCGGCCAACCCGGCAGGGTGAGACCACGACACGCCACCCATTGGGGCACGTGCAGGCCCTGACCCCTACATGTAGTCTCTGGGAACCGACATCGCCCAGCGACGGGGAGACCGCTCGGGAGCGGTTGTCGGACAGCTTGGTGAACCCGCAGCGCACGGCCTTGTGCGGCCTTGTGGTGCTTCGACGCGCCCTTTTCAAGAGACAGTTTTCGAGAGACCTTTTCAAGAGACACAGTGGAGTGACGTATGTCAGTCGATACCGGTCAGCGGCCGCCCTCGTCCTCGGACACGACGCCCGTGACCGTGCGAGTCATCCGGCGGGACGGCAGCGTGTCCCCCTTCGACGCGAACAAGATCTCGGTCGCCGTGACCAAGGCCTTCCTCGCCGTCGAGGGCGGTGACGCGGCCGCTTCGTCGCGGATCCACCACCTGGTCAACGAGTTGACCGAGCAGATCGAGACCACCCTGCTCCGCCACGCCGGTCCCGAGACCGCGCTGCACATCGAGCAGATCCAGGACATCGTCGAACTGGCGCTGATGCGCGGCGAGCACCACAAGGTCGCCCGCGCGTACGTCCTGTACCGCGATGAGCGCGCGAAGGCCCGTGAGGCCGAAAAGCCCGCTTCGTCCGACGTCGCCATCAGCGTCAAGGCGGCCGACGGCTCGCTTCGCCCGCTCGACTGGGCCCGCGTCTCACACGTCGTCGGCGAAGCCGTCGCCGGCCTCGAGGACGTCTCGGCCGAGCCGGTGCTGGCCGAGGCCAAGCGCAACCTCTACGACGGCATCAGCGCCGACGAACTCGCCCTCGCCCAGATCATGGCCGCGCGCGTGCTCGTCGAGCAGGAGCCGAACTACTCCTACGTCAGCGCCCGGCTGCTGGCGGACAAGCTCCGCGGCGAGGCGCTCAGCTACCTCGCGGGTGTGCCGCAGCAGGCCAGCCAGGACGAAATGACCGCGCGGTACCCGCGGTATTTCCGGGACTACCTCAAGCGCGCCATCGAGCTGGAGCTGGTCAACCCCGAGCTCCAGGCCTTCGACCTGGACAAGATCACCGCGGCCATCCACGCCGAACGCGACCTCGACTTCGGCTTCCTCGGCCTGCAAACCCTGTACGACCGGTACTTTCAGCACCACGACGGCATCCGCTTCGAGTTGCCGCAGGCGTTCTTCATGCGCGTCGCCATGGGTCTGGCGATCCGCGAAGACGACCGTGAAGCCCGTGCCATCGAGTTCTACGAGCTGCTCTCGACGTTCCACTTCATGGCGTCCACCCCGACGCTGTTCAACTCGGGCACCACGCGCCCGCAGCTGTCGTCCTGCTTCCTGACCACCGTCGACGACGACCTCGACTCGATCTTCCAGGCGTACAAGAACAACGCGCTGCTGGCGAAGTACTCGGGCGGCCTCGGCAACGACTGGACCCCGGTCCGCGGCCTCGGCGCGCACATCAAGGGCACCAACGGCCAGTCGCAGGGTGTCGTGCCGTTCCTCAAGATCGCCAACGACACCGCGGTCGCGGTGAACCAGGGCGGCAAGCGCAAGGGCGCCGCCTGCGCGTACCTCGAGACCTGGCACGTGGACATCGAGGAATTCCTCGACCTGCGCAAGAACACCGGTGACGACCGTCGTCGTACGCACGACATGAACACCGCGAACTGGGTGCCCGACGAGTTCCTGCGCCGTGTCGAGGCCGACGCGCAGTGGACGCTGTTCTCGCCGAACGAGACCCCGGATCTGCACGACCTCTACGGCACCGCGTTCGCCGAGCGTTACCGCGAGTACGAGGCCGCCGCCGAACGCGGTGAGCTGAAGGTGTCCCGCAAGATCCGCGCGGTCGACCTGTGGCGCCGCATGCTGACCATGCTGTTCGAGACCGGCCACCCGTGGATCACCTTCAAGGACCCGTGCAACCTGCGCTCACCGCAGCAGCACGTGGGTGTCGTGCACTCGTCCAACCTGTGCACCGAGATCACCCTGAACACCACCACCGACGAGGTCGCGGTCTGCAACCTCGGCTCGGTGAACCTGCTCAAGCACGTGACCCCCGAGGGACTGGACACCCAGCGGCTCGAGAAGACCGTGCGCACCGCGGTCCGCATGCTCGACAACGTGATCGACATCAACTTCTACACGATCCCGGAGGCGCGCCGCTCCAACCTGCGCCACCGCCCGATCGGGCTGGGCCTGATGGGCTTCCAGGACGCGCTGTTCGAGATCGGCGTGCCGCTGTCCTCCGACGAGGCCGTCCAGTTCGCGGACACCAGCATGGAGCACATCAGCTACTACGCGATCTCGGCCTCGACCGACCTCGCCGAGGAACGCGGCCAGTACCAGACGTTCGAAGGTTCCCTGTGGAGCAAGGGAATCCTGCCGATCGACTCGATGCAGCTGCTGATCGACGCGCGCCAGGGCGACGCGCTCGACGTCGACACGTCGTCCACTTTGGACTGGGCGCCGCTGCGTGAGCGGGTCAAGACCGTCGGGATGCGCAACTCCAACGTGATGGCGATCGCGCCGACCGCGACGATCTCCAACATCTGCGGGGTCGGGCAGTCGATCGAGCCGCTGTTCCAGAACCTGTTCGTCAAGTCGAACATGTCCGGCGACTTCACCGTGGTGAACCCGCACCTGGTCCGCTCGCTCAAGGAGCGCGGGCTGTGGGACGAGGTCATGGTCTCGGACCTGAAGTACTTCGACGGCAGCCTCGGCCAGATCGACCGCGTGCCGGACGACCTGAAGGCGTTGTACGCCACCGCGTTCGAGATCGAGTCGAAGTGGCTGGTGGACGCCGGTTCACGGCGCCAGAAGTGGATCGACCAGGCGCAGTCGCTCAACCTGTACATCGCGGCACCCAGCGGTCGCAAG
Organism: Amycolatopsis sp. QT-25; assembly: GCF_029369745.1. Taxonomy (NCBI): domain Bacteria; kingdom Bacillati; phylum Actinomycetota; class Actinomycetes; order Pseudonocardiales; family Pseudonocardiaceae; genus Amycolatopsis; species Amycolatopsis sp. QT-25. The sequence goes on along the minus strand of NZ_CP120210.1, from coordinate 2,979,191 downwards.
CTCGACGAGCTGTACCGCTACGCCTGGCACAAGGGCCTCAAGACCACGTACTACCTGCGGGCGCGGTCCGCGACGCACGTGGAAAAGAGCACCCTGCGCGGCACCGACGGCAAGCTGAACGCGGTCTCGGCCACCCCGGCCCCGGCCACACCTTCGGCACCCAAGCCCGCCGCCGTTCCGGCTCCCTCCGCTTCTGCTCCCGCCGCTTCGCCCGCCCCGTCGGCTTCCGCCGCGGTCCCGGCCGTCCCGGTGACCGCTCCGGCACCGGCCGCCAAGCCGGAGCCGAAGGAGATGCCGCAGGTCTCGGACGTCGACTTCGTCGCCACCGAAGGCGCCGCCTGCCGGATCGACGACCCCGACTGCGAAGCCTGCCAGTGACCGCCCGGTCGTGAGCGGCGATCCGGGCCGGAACCCGAATCGCCGCTCACGACCCCCGACTCGTTAAGTGAGCTTTCATGACCACCTTTGACGCCTCCACCGACGCCACCGGCCTCGGTGCGATCGAAGTCGGCGCCGCCCGCATCAACGTCGACGACAAGCGGATGATCAACGCCCGCGCCGACGTCAATCAGCTGCTGCCGATGAAGTACACCTGGGCGTGGGAGAAGTACCTCGCCGGCTGCAACAACCACTGGATGCCGACCGAGGTCGCCATGCAGGCCGACATCGCGCTGTGGAAGTCGCCCGACGGCCTCACCGAGGACGAGCGCACCATGCTCAAGCGCAACCTCGGCTTCTTCGCCACCGCGGAATCGCTGGTGGCGAACAACATCGTGCTCGCGGTGTACCGCCAGATCACCAACCCCGAATGCCGCCAGTACCTGCTGCGCCAGGCGTTCGAGGAGGCCGTGCACACGCACACCTTCCAGTACATCTGCGAAAGCCTCGGCCTGGTCGAGGGCGAGCTGTTCAACATGTACCGCGAGGTCCCGTCCATTTCGGACAAGGACGCGTGGGCGCTGAAGTACACGCAGAACCTGGAGAACCCGGACTTCGAGACCGGCACCCCGGAAGCCGACCAGAACTTCCTGCGTGACCTCGTCGCGTTCTACGTGATCTTCGAGGGCATGTGGTTCTACACCGGCTTCGCGCAGATCCTCTCGCTCGGCCGCCGGAACAAGATGATCGGGATCGCCGAGCAGTACCAGTACATCCTGCGCGACGAGTCGATCCACCTGAACTTCGGCATCGACTGCATCAACCAGATCAAGATCGAGAACCCGCACCTGTGGACCGAGGAGTTCCAGGCGGAGATCCGGACGATGCTGACCGAGGCTTGCGAGCTCGAAGTAGCCTACGCCCGCGACACCATGCCGCGCGGCATGCTCGGGCTCTCGGCCGAACTGATCGAGCAGTACATGCACTTCATCACCGACCGTCGCGCGCAGCAGATCGGCCTCGCGCCCATCTTCGGCGAGACCGAGAACCCGTTCCCGTGGATGTCGGAGGCGATGGACCTCAAAAAGGAGAAGAACTTCTTCGAGACCCGCGTCATCGAGTACCAGTCCGGTGGCGCCCTCGACTGGGACTGAGCCCCGAACTCGCCACTCGCGTGCTCGGACACGTAACTCACGTGATCGGACACGTAACTCGCCGGGCGGGCTTTCACCCGGCGAGTTACGTCTCCAGACACGTGAGTTACGGCTCCGATCACGCGAGTCACGGCTCCGATCACGCGAGTCACGGCTCTGGTCACGCGAGTCACGGCTCTGGTCACGCGAGTCACGGCTCTGGTCACGGCGGAGCGTCCGTTTCGTCAGGTGCCCGGCGGGCTCGTTGCGGGACTGAGCACACTCCAGGGTGCTACCGGCTCGCCCGCCTCCCATGCCGGTCGAGGTAACAGGGATCCGGTGTGAATGAACCGGTCGCGGCCACCCACCCGGTCCGCTCCGAGCTTCCCTGACGTTCCGTGAAGGCCTCCTTGAGGGACCCAGGGTCCCTCAAGGAGGCCTTCACGGACTTCCGCCGAAGTATTGTCAGGACGTCAATAAGGGTGCGAAGGTGGAGCGGTAGCCGATCTCAGCGGGGAGATGGTCACCATGGCGAATGCCGTCGAAAAGGTCACCGGGGCACTGCGCGAACGGGTCCCGCCGCTCACGTCGATCCCCTTGCCGCGCTCGGTCGACCGGCGCTGGCTCGGCGCGACCTGGCCGGTCCGCGAACTCGCGCCCGCCCCGCCCGGCCTCAAACCCGTCCTCGGCGACGAAGGGCCGCCGGTCATCGGGCACGCGCTGGACTTCATGCGCTTCGGTATCGAGTTCAACCTCAAACGCTACGAGACCTACGGCCCGGTGTCGTGGATGGGCGCGTTCGGCCGCCGCATCGTCGCGCTCTCCGGCCCGGAAGCCACGCAGATCGCGTTGGTGAACAAGGACAAGGCCTTCTCCCAGGAGGGCTGGAAGTTCTTCATCGAGCAGTTCTTCGACCGCGGCCTGATGCTGCTCGACTTCGGCGAGCACCATCTGCACCGCCGGATCATGCAGGCGGCGTTCACCCGGCAACGGCTCACCGGGTACGTCGACCAGATGGGACCGGCCCTGCGCGAAGGCATCGCCGCGTGGGCGGACCGGCCGAACCCGCGGATCTACTGGTCCCTCAAGCAACTCACCCTCGACGTCGCGACGCGGGTGTTCATGGGCATGCGGTCCGGCGACGACGCGGGCGCGATCAACCGCGCGTTCGTGAATTCCGTGCGCGCGGGCACGGCCCTCGTGCGCTTCCCCGTTCCCGGCGGCCGCTGGGCGGCGGGATTGCACGGCCGCAAAGTCCTCGAACGCTACTTCTCGGCGAACCTGCCCGCGAAACGGGCGAGCGACGGCGACGACCTCTTCGCCGCCTTGTGCCACGCCACCACCGAAGACGGTGATCGCTTCACCGACTCCGACGTCGTCAACCACATGATCTTCCTGATGATGGCCGCGCACGACACGTCGACCATCGCCAGTGCCGCGGCCGTCCATCACCTCGCCAAGAGCCCTGAATGGCAGGAACGAGCGCGCCAAGAGTCCCTCGCGCTCGGCGACGACGTGCCGGACATCGAGGCGCTGGAGACCCTGAAGACACTGGACCTGGTGATCAAGGAAGCCCTGCGGCTGGTGGCCCCGGTTCCTTCGCTGACCAGGAATACGGTGAAGGACACCGAGGTGCTCGGACACTTCGTTCCCGAAGGGACACTCGTCGGGATTTCCCCCACCGTCAACCATTTCGCGCCGGAGCACTGGACCGACCCGATGCGGTTCGACCCGGATCGCTTCGGCGAGGAACGCCGCGAGGACAAGTCGCACCGCTACGCGTGGATGCCGTTCGGCGGCGGCGCGCACAAGTGCATCGGCCTGCATTTCGGGATGTTGGAAGTGAAGGCGCTCCTGCACGAGATGCTGCGGGCGTATCGGTGGTCGGTCCCGGAGGACTACACCACACGCTGGGATTACGTTTCGCTACCCGTCCCGGCGGACGGTCTGCCGATCCGGCTGACCGCTTGCTGAACTCGGACCAACCGGACATCCACGATCGAGTACTCTTGGTGACATCCGGTCGCCAGTCGTGTAGTGCCGATCACCCTTTCAGCCGGTAGACACCCCGGATCGCGCATGATGCCGTGGCACTACACCCGGTCGGCTCGTACCCAGTGTGGGCCCATGGGCTCGGACACCCGGTCTGAGCTGGCCAAAGACCGCGCATGAAGAGGTGAAGTGTGCCCGAGCCTGGTTCCGCGCCAGGGTTGGTGGACGTGGCTCGGAGATGGGCCGAGACGCTCGCTGACACTAAAGGAGTATCGCTTCCCAAGGAGCAACTCGAACAGCTGCTGCTCGACGTCGCCGAGGACGCCGTCCGGGCCGAGCCCGATCACCAGCCCGCCGTGCGGCGCTTCTCCAAGCTCTATTCCGCCTCGCCCGTCGGGATCGCGCTCGCCGACCCCAGCGGCACGATCGTCGAAGCGAACACCGCACTCGGCAAACTCCTCGGCTGCCGTCCCACGGCGCTGCGCGGACGGGAGATCCCCGGTCTCGGCTCCACCGACCACGACGTCGCCCGGCTGCGGAACGCGCTCTCGCAGCTCATGACCGCCGGCCGGACGACCCAGCAGGAACGCCTGTTGCTGACCCACAGCGAGGAAGGCTCGCTCTGGGTCGACGTGACCTTGACCGACCTGCCCGGTGACCGGCCCGGCTCGACCTATCCGGTGCTGATGGTCGCCGACGCCAACGAGATCCACCTGCTGCAGGAACAACTGCTGCACCAAAACGTGCACGACCCGCTGACCGGCCTCCCGAACGCCACCGCCTTCGGCAACGCCCTCGAAACCGCGCTGGCCGGGTCCGGCAGCGAGCAGGTCGCGCTCGTCTACCTCGACGTCGACGGCTTCAAGGTGATCAACGACGGTCTCGGGGCGGGCGTCGGCGACCAGGTGCTGCGCGGGGTCGCGAAGAAGCTCACGTCCGTGTTCACCGGCAGGCACAACGGTTCGGTCGCCCGGCTGTCCGGCGACGGGTTCGCCGTCCTGCTGCGCGGCGACTTCACGCCGCCCGAGGTGATCGCACTGGTCGAGCAGGCCCTGGAGGAACTGGTCGAGCCGATCTACCTCGGCGGGCACGGAATCGGGGTCAGCGCGAGCGCGGGCATCGTCGTCCGCCCGGTCACCGACGGCGGCCCCGAAGATCTGCTTCGTGCCGCGGAAATCGCCCTGCACCGCGCCAAGGAGGCGGGCAAGGCGCAGTGGATGCTGTTCGATCCGGAACTCGACGCGCGGGACCGGAGCCGCTACCAGCTCGGCGCGGTCATCGCGGGCGCGCTGGAGAACGGCGAGTTCTCGCTGATCTACCAGCCGACGGTGAAGCTCGCGAATCCCGACCAGCTGGCCGCGGTCAACGCCGGGTTGCGCTGGAGCCATCCGGAGAAAGGCGAACTGGACTCGGACGAGTTCTACCCGCTCGCGCAGATCACCGGGATGACCATCCCGCTCGGCCGGTGGCTGCTGGCCGAATCGCTCGCCGCCACCGCGAGATGGCGGAACAGGTTCGGCGAAGCCGCACCCGACGTCTGCGTGCGGCTGCCGAACCGGCTGGCCATCGAGCCCGATCTGGTACTGCTGGTCAAGGAACAGCTCGACCGGCACAACCTGCCCGCCCAGGCGCTGCGGCTGTGCACGGACCGCGAATCCGTGCTCGACGCCGACGGCGAGGTGCTCGATTCCTTCGCCGTACTGGCCGAGCTGGGTGCCCAGCTCGTGCTGACGATCTCCGGCTCGGACGATCTCGAGCTGATCCCTCGGCACCGGCTGCCGGTTCGCCACGTGATCCTGTCCGGCGCCGTGGTCGACGCGCTGGCCGACGGCGAGGACGAGGCCGACGTCCGCCACCTGTGCCAGCTGGTCGCCAGGGCCAAGGAGCTGAAACTGCGCATCGGCGCGGAAGGCGTCCACAATCACGAACAGGCGGAGCGGCTCCGGCGGTACGGCGTGCTCGCGGCGCGTGGTTCGTTCGTCGCGGATTCCGCGACCGGGGACGAGGTCGACGAGCTCATCGGACGGCACGCCCACTGACGTGACAGGATCGCGTCCATGGACCAAGGTGACATCGCCCCGGACTTCACCCTTCCCGACGACAAGGGCGAGCAGCGCACGCTGTCGGACTTCCTCTCGTCCGGCCCCGTCGTGCTGTTCTTCTACCCCGCCGCGATGACCGGTGGCTGCACCGCGGAAAGCTGCCATTTCCGCGATCTGGCCGCCGAATTCGCCGAGGTGGGCGCGCACCGCGTCGGGATCAGCCCGGACGCCGTCGCCAAACAGCAGGAGTTCTCGGCCAAGCACGGTTTCGACTATCCCCTGCTGTCCGATGTGGACGGTGTGGTGGCGAAACAGTTCGGCGTCTGGCGCAAATTCAGCCCGCTGCACGCCAAGCGGCACACCTTCGTCATCGACACCGACCGCAAGGTGCTCGAAGTGATCAAGAGCGAACTGAAGTTCACCGTGCACGCCGACAAGGCACTGGCCGCCTTGCGCGAGCGCGAGACTAAGGGCGCTTGAGCCGCCAGATCCTGGTGACACCCGCGCAGGCGGGGGCGAGCGGTGGTTCGGTGGCCTCGGCGCCGACCATCGTGAATCCCAGCCGTGCGGGCACGGCACCGCTCGCGACGTTGTTCTCGTCGTGCCGGATCTCGATCTCCGGCGCGCCGAGCCGGAAGGCCTCGTCGGCCAGGAGCCGGGCGGCCCTGGTCACGAAACCGCGACCGGTGTGGTGCCTGCCGAGCCAGTAGCCGATCTCGATCCGATCCGGATGCACGATCATGCCCGTACCGCCGACGATCTCCTCCTCGACGAGGATCGCGAAGTCGTAAGTCTTGCCTTCGGCCCAGTTTCTGGTGGTGTGCTCCAGGAAGTCGGCGGCTTCGCGACGGCCGTAACCGTGGGTGGCCCAGCTCATCCAGGCACCGAGATGCGCAACGGAATCCCCCGCGACGGCGGCGAGGGCTTCGAGCTGCCGCGGCTGCCAGCGGCGCAGCGTGACGACTTCGTCGGCGAGGGTCTCGGCGGGCGGTTCCATCCGCCCATGGTGCCTCGCCTCCACCCCGGGCGCCCCCGGTTTTCCGGCCCCGCGGACGCCGGGAACCGGGATCAGGTCAGGATCGCGCTGTCCGGGATCTCCGTGTCGTTCTTCAGCGCGTCGAAAAGCAGCTTCGACTTCGTCTTGTCCCAGTTCTCCGCCGAGCCGTTGGTCACCGGCACCGTCGTGGTGACGACGCCACCCGAGGAGATCCCGCGCATCGCCAGCGCCAGTCCCACCAGGTTGTGCACGTGGTCGCCGGAATCCATCGTCAGCGCGTCGGGCGCGGTCGACAGCAACGGGAACAACGAGAACGGATTCAGCAGGGTGCCGGGGCTGCCGACCTCGCTGACCAGCGCGCCGATGAACTTGCGCTGGTTGGCGACGCGGTCGAGGTCCGAGCGCGGGGTCGCGTCGCTGTGCCGCATGCGGACGAATCCGAGCGCCTGCGGGCCTTGGAGGTCCTGGCAGCCCGCGGGGATCTTGATCCCGGTGAGGGTGTCCTCCATCGGCTTCTCGACGCACATGTGGACCCCGCCGATCGCGTCGACGATCTTGGCGAACCCCCCGAAGCCGATCTCGGCGTAATGGTCGATGCGCAGGCCGGTGGCGCCTTCGACGGTCTGCGCGAGCAGCCTCGGGCCGCCGATCGAGAACGCCGAGTTGATCTTGTTCTTGCCGTGCCCGGGGATGGTGACCTGCGAGTCGCGCGGAAGGCTCAGCAGCGTCGGCTTGGTGCTGTTGGCCGGGACGTGCGCGATCATGATGGTGTCGGTCCGCTTGCCGCCGCCGGCGGCCTTGGAGTCACCGGTGACCAGCTTCTCCTGCTCCGCGGGCGTCAGCCCGTCCCGGCTGTCGGAGCCCACGATCAGCCAGTTGGTGCCTTCGGCCGCGACGGGGCGGCCGGAGTAGTCGGCCAGGGCGTCGACACGGTTGATGGAGAACTCGAGGTACACCCACACGCCGGCGAGGAAGACCACGAACACGGTCAGCAGGGTGACCAGCACCTTGCCGAAGCTCCAGCGCTTGCGCCGGGCCGGCGGCCTCGCGCCATCGGCCGGGCGGCGGGGAGGGGGCTGCGGCGGGCCGGGACGGCGCGGTGGCGGACCGGCGGGGCGTTCCCGGCCGCCGTGCCCCATCGGCGCCGTCCGCTCGTCGTACGGGCTGCTCCCCCGGCCTGGCAGCGGCATCATCTGCGCCGGTTGGTGCCGCCGGGGGCGGCCGGACGGCGGCCGCTGTGGCGGCATCCGTCGCCCTCGGTCGTCGCCTCCATACGTCATGCCGAATCACCCGTCCCGATGTCGCGTGCAGGGCCCAGTCAACCGCAGACCCTAGGTGAAGGACGTACGGCACCCCGCATCGGTTGGGTGGCGTTCATCGTCCGTTTTCGGCGAATCCGAACTGGTGGACCTCGAGATATCCCGAGCGGAACCCCGCTTCGGAGTACGCCGGGCAGAACTCCTGCATCCGCTTGAAGACGTCATCGAAGTCCAGTCGGTACTTTCGTCCCACCGCTGGGTGGAAGGTGCGGGTGTGGTCCTGGCCGGACTCGCGCGCGTCCTCCGGTTTCAGCCCGGTGCCCGCCGGCGTGCCCTGCTCGACCGACGTGGTGGACGGGACGAGCCCGCCGGGGAAGAGGGCCTTGTGCACCCGGATGTACGAACGGGCCGGGGCGAGCATGCGTTCGTGGTTCATGGTGATGGAGTACTCCTCCCGCCGGTTCAGACCGGGATCCGCAGCCGTTCCGAGCTCGGCCGGTCCCAGGCCCCACTCAGTGTTTCGTCGATTCCCCCGGCTTCGATCAACTCGAAGATGAAAGCCCGTACGAGGCGGTTCCAGACGCGAGACCTGCGTAGCATCGCGTGCCCTTCGCCACCGATCTCGAACCGCGCGGACCGCGACGCCACCTTTTCGGCGCGTTCGGCGAAAGCATGCGAGGCCACCGGATCGGTCATCCGGTCCTTGGTCCCGTGCGCGATGAGCACGGCGCGACCGCCGAGGGCGTCGATGGATTCACCCGGTGGTGTCCACGGCGCCAGCGCGCAGACGCCGACCACGGCCGGATCGTCGGCGACGCGCAGGGCGACCCGCCCGCCCATCGAATGGCCGACGAGGATCACCGGCGCGTCCGGATGCTGCTCGTGGATCCGTTCCAAGGCCCGGCGCGCGTCGGCGAGGGCGTCGGTACCGCGGTCGTTCCAGCCGTAGACCCGGTTGCGCAGCAGCCGCACCTCGACCCCGTGCCGCCGTCCCGCCCGGTGGACGTCCTTCGCCAGCGGCACCATCCGCTGGTACGCCAACCGCCACGGCGCCACCCTGGCATGACTGTGCTCCGCGCCGCCGTGCAGTACCAGCACCACGGCCTTCACCTGGCCGCGTGTTCGCCACGTACGCACCGCGGGATCAGCCTCGCTCACCCTGCACCCCTCCAGTCTCCGGAACCCCGGCCGCAGTGGTCGGGTCGACCTCGATCATGACCCGATGTATTCCACTTCGGCCATTGGTCCACGCGCTACATTCGTCGCTGACCTCCAGACGGAAGGACGGATGTGGTGAGCACCACCGAACGTTGTGCAGACGTCGCCGAACGGCTCGCGGAAGCCGAACGGGGCAACGCGGCGCAGATCCGGAAATCGGCCGAGCTGATCCTGGGGGTCATCCGGGCGGATGCCCTGGTGTTCACCGCCGGCGCCGGGCATTCGCTGGCCGCGGTCGCCGAGACCTTCTATCGCGCGGGCGGGCTCGCCTGCGTGTACCCGGTCTACCACCCCGAACTGCTGCCGCTGCACGGCGCGCAGCACAGCACCAAGACCGAGCGCCGCTCCGGGCTCGCCGAAGAGGTGCTGGCCGAGCGCGCGCCGGGGCCGGACGATCTGCTGGTGGTGTTCTCGACCTCGGGTGTCAACCCGTACCCGGTCGAACTGGCCGCCGGGGCGCGGAAGCGCGGGGCGTCGGTCATCGCGGTGAGTTCGGCCGCGTCCGTGGCCGCGGCGCCCAGACGCGCGGCGACGACGCTGATCGAAGAGGCGAGCATCGTGCTCGACTCCCACGTCCGCCCCGGCGACTCGAGTTACCCGCCGGACGCGCCGCGGACCGCGCCACTGTCCACCGTGATCAACGCGTTCCTGTGGAACCTGGTCCTGGCCGAGGTCGTGGACCTCGGCGCGGCGCAGGGCGTCGACGTCCCGCTGTGGCGCAGTTCCAACGTGGACGGCGGCGACGAGGCCAACGCCGCGCTGCTGGCCAAATACGGTGAGCGGGTCCCCGCCCTCCGGTGAGCTGCCCGGCTCGTCCGTGCCGTGACCGAGATCCGGGACATCGTGCGGTGAAGGCCTCCTTCCCTGCCGTCAGGGCGGGCAAGGAGGCCTTCACCGGCCACCGCCGCTCATGAGCCCGACCCGAGGGTCAGGCGGCCGCGGGCTCCTCCGAGAACTGCGTCAGGTACAGCGCCGCGTAGCGCCCTTCCCGCGCGAGGAGCTCGTCGTGCGTTCCCCGCTCGACGATCTCCCCGTGCTCGATCACCAGGATCTGGTCCGCCGCCCGCACCGTCGACAACCGGTGCGCGATGACCAGCGCGGTCCGCCCGTCGAGCGCGTCGGTCAGCGCCTCGCCCACGGCGGCCTCGGACTGCGAGTCCAGATGCGCGGTCGCCTCGTCGAGGACGACGACCCTCGGCTGCGCCAGCAGGAGCCGCGCGATGGTCAGCCGCTGCCGTTCCCCGCCGGAGAGCCGGTAACCCCGCTCCCCCACCACGGTCTCCAGCCCGTCGGGCAGCTCCCGGATCAGCTCGGCCAGGCGCGCCTTCTCCAAGGCCGACCAGATCTCGGCGTCGGCGACGCCGGGCCGCGCGTATTCGAGGTTCGCCCGGATCGTGTCGTGGAAGAGATGCCCGTCCTGGGTCACCACGCCGACGGTTTCCCGCAGGGCGGCGAAACCCAGGTCCCGAACGTCCACATCGGACAACCGGACCGATCCGGCGTCGACGTCGTAGAGCCGCGGCAGCAGCGAGGCGATCGTCGACTTACCCGCCCCGGACGAACCGACCAATGCCACCATCTGTCCCGGTTCGGCGCGGAAGCTGATGCCGTGCAACACCTCTTCCCCGCCCCGGTGATCCAAAGTGGACACGTCTTCCAGTGACGCCAGCGAGTACCGGTCCGCCGCGGGATAACCGAACCGGACGTCCGAGAACTCCACCGAAACCGGTCCTTCGGGAACGCGGCGCGGCTCCGGCTTCTCTTCGATCATCGGCTTGAGGTCGAGCACCTCGAAGACCCGCTCGAACGACACCAGCGCCGTCATCACGTCCACCCGGACGTTCGCCAGCGCGGTGAGCGGCGAGTACAGCCTGGTCAGCAGCAACGCCAGCGCCACGACGGTGCCCGGCGCGAGCGCCCCGGTCAAGGCGAGGTAGCCGCCCAGCCCGTAGACCAGGGCCTGCGCGAGCGCGAAGACCGTGGTCAGGCTGGTCAGGAACCAGCGCGTCAGCATCGCCGTCCGCACCCCGATGTCGCGCACCCGCCCGGCCCGCGCGCCGAAGTCACCCGCCTCGCGCTCCGGGTCGCCGAACAGCTTCACCAGTGTCGCTCCCGGCGCGGAGAACCGTTCGGTCATCTGCGTGGTCATCGACGCGTTGAGCTGGCCGGCTTCCCGCTGCAGCGCGGCCATCCGCCGTCCGAGCCGCCGCGTCGGCAGGATGAACACCGGCAGCAGCACCAGCGCCAGCAGCGTGACCTGCCAGGACAGCGTCATCATGACCACCAGCGAAAGCACGAGCTGGATCACGTTGGTGACCAACCCGGACAGGGTCGCGGTGAACGTGCGCTGCGCGCCGATGACATCGTTGTTGAGCCTGCTCACCAGCGCACCGGTGCGGGTGCGCGTGAAGAACGCGACCGGCATCCGCTGCACGTGCCGGTACACCGCGAGCCTCAGGTCGAGGATGATCCCCTCGCCGATCCTCGACGACTGCGCCCGTTCCGCCAGCCCGAGTCCGGCATCGATCAGCGCCAGCGCGGCGATCACCACGGCCAGCCAGACCACCAGCGAGACCTCGTGCCCGCCGACGATCGCGTCGACCACCTTCCCGGCCAGCACCGGCGTGCTCACCGCCAGCACCGCCGAGACGACGGTGAGCACCAGGAACACCAGCAGTCTCCGCCAATGCGGCCTGGCGAACCGCGCGACGCGGCGCAGCGTGCCCTTGTGCAGTCCCTTCGGAACGTCGGCCGACTTCATCGCCGAGTTCATCAGCGACCAAGTGTTGTCCATGAGAACCCTCTCCTCGCCCCCAGAACCTCGATATTAGTCGAGAGTTTTCCCGGATATAAGCATGACCAACACCGGAGTACACCGGATGCTTCCCGGTTCCCGCGTCCTCTTTCCGGCGGACGTGGCAGCGTCGGTAGCCTGAACCGGTGACCATGGACCCCGACCGGCGACGACTGACCACGGACCTGGTGTTCTACACGGGCTGCCTTGTCTTCGCCGTCCTGAACACGGTCGTCGCGGAATTCTACGGCTATCGCGTGTGGGCAAATTTCGCTGTAGCAGGTTACGGTCTCGCCGTAGTCCACTCCGGCTGGCTGCTGGTCGCCGCCCGGCGCGGCGAACGCCTGCCCGGCGCGCTCGGTTCGCGGTGGCTCGGTATCGGGGCGATCGGCCTGTTCGCGATGATCCTTCCGTTGGGAATGCTCGTCATTCGCCGTCTGACCGGAGTGGACTGGCTTGTCACGCCGAATTCGTGGGCCGCCCAGCCCGAGGTCTGGGTGATCGAACGGTCGGCGAAACTCCTTCTGGAGAACGGAACCCCGTACGTCGACGTCACCGCGCTCGGTCGCGCGGTGGAAGTAAACGATTACACGCCATACGGTCCGGTGATGACCGTCTTCGGCCTGCCGCGCGCCTTTTTCGGCGGCGGACCGATCGCGAACGCCCTCACCGACGCGCGCTGGATGTTCGCGCTGGCGGCCGTCACGTGCGTATTGCTGACGCTGCGGCTGCTGAAGTGGCCGAAAATACCGGTCAGTGCGGCGCAACTCGCGCTCGCCTGCCCGCTGACGGCGCTGACCTGGGCCGTCGCCGGCCCGGATCTGGCCATCGCCGGCCTGCTGGTGCTGTCCTTCGCGCTGGCCACGACCGGCCGGGCGGTGCTGTCGGGTCTGGTGCTGGCACTGGTGATCAGCGCGAAACTCATCGTCGCGCCCGCGATCGTGGTGCTGGGTGTCCTGGTGATCACCCGGCGTGGTCCTCGCGCGCTGACCGGATTCGCCGCGGCGCTCGTGGTGACGACCCTGGCCCTGCACGTACCCGTCTACCTGGTCGACCCCCGGGCGTTCGTCGAGCACGTCTTCCGGTTCCCGCTGGGAATCGGCGTGCTCGAGTCACCGGCGGCGAGCCCGTTGCCCGGTCATCTCATCGCCTCGCTCGGCCCGGTGGGCACGGCGGTTTCCTTCGCCCTGCTCGGGATCGCGGCCGTCGCCATCCTGATCTGGCTGCTGCGCCGTCCTCCCGCGACCGGCTCGGACGCGCTGCTGCGCATGGCCGTCGGGCTCGTCGCGCTCATCATGCTCACTCCGGCGACCAGGTACGGGTACCTGGTTTATCCGCTGGTTTTGCTCGGCGCCAGGCTGGCCTTCCTGGCCGCGGAAAGCCGTGAACCAGCGGTCCCCGGAAAGGGAACTGCGCCCCCCGCGCAGCAGTCCGCTACTTCCTCGTGACTACTTCTTCTTGACCCTGGTGGCACCGCCACGGCCGCGCAGCTGGACGCCGGACTCCGAGAGAACCCGGTGCACGAACCCGTACGAGCGACCCGTGGACTCCGCGAGGGCGCGGATGCTCGAGCCCTTCTCGTATTTCTTCTTCAGGTCAGCGGCCAGCTTGTCACGCGTGTTGCCGGTGATCCGCGCGCCTTTCTTGAGATCAGCCACGTCGATCGCCTTCCCGCCGAGAGTGTTCTGGGCCACATAACGGCCCCTGTCGCCGCAATGATCGAACACTGAGCGCCGGAATGCCAGACGACGAGCGCAAAACTGGCGAAACCGCGATCACATTGGGCCATTTCAGTGGCCGGATGGCATCGATCAAGCACCCGAACGGACGCAGGCGTCACGCAAGCTGGACAAGTTCCAGATAATCCGCCGACCAATGGTCCTCGGTTCCGTCCGGCAGCAGGATCACGCGTTCCGGCTCCAGTGCCTCGACGGCGCCCGGGTCGTGCGTCACCAGGACGACGGCGCCGGCGAAGCTGCGCAAAGCGTCGAGGACCTGGGCACGGCTGGCCGGGTCGAGGTTGTTCGTCGGCTCGTCGAGCAGCAAAACGTTGGCAGCGCTGGACACCAGACCGGCGAGCGCGAGCCTCGTCTTCTCACCGCCGGAGAGGGTGCCGGCGGGCTGATCGAGTTGCTCACCGGTGAAGAGGAACGACCCGAGAAGGTTCCGCAACTCTTGCGCACCCGTATCCGGGGCGAGGTGCCGGATATTTTCCCACACGGACGCGTCATGGTCGAGCGTTTCGTGTTCCTGTGCGTAATAGCCCAAACGCAATCCGTGACCTGGAATGGTCTCCCCGGTATCCGGAGTTTCCATTCCGCCGAGCAGCCGGAGCAAAGTCGTCTTTCCCGCGCCGTTCAATCCGAGTACGACGACCTTCGAGCCGCGATCGATGGCGAGGTCGACTCCGGTGAAGATCTCGAGCGAACCGTAGGACTTCGAAAGGCCCTCCGCGGTGAGCGGGGTCCGGCCGCACGGCGCGGGTTCGGGGAACTTGATCCGGGCGACCTTGTCGGCTTGGCGGGTCTCGTCGAGCGCGGACAGCATCTGCTCGGCGCGGCGGGCCATGTTCTTGGCGGCCACGGCCTTCGTCGCCTTGGCACCCAGTTTCGCGGCCTGCTGCTGCAGCGCGGACGCCTTCTTCTCGGCGTTCGCGCGCTCACGGCGGCGACGCTTCTCGTCGGTGGCGCGCGCGTCGAGGTAGCGCTGCCAGCCCATGTTGTACAGGTCGAGTTCGCCGCGGGTCGCGTCGAGGAACCACACCTTGTTGACCACGTCCGCGAGCAGTTCGACATCGTGGCTGATCACCACGAGGCCGCCGTCGTGCTGCTTCAGGAAGCCGCGGAGCCAGTTGACGGAGTCGGCGTCGAGGTGGTTGGTGGGCTCGTCGAGCAGCAGGATCGTCTCGGATTTGCCGCCCGCGCCCGCTTCGGCGGCGGCGAACAGGATCCGGGCGAGCTCCACGCGTCGGCGCTGACCACCCGACAGCGTCTGCAGCGTCTGCTCCAGCACCCTGTCGGCGAGGCCGAGGTTGGAACAGATCCGCGCGGCCTCGCTCTCGGCGGCGTAGCCACCGAGGGACGCGAAACGCTCTTCGAGCCGACTGTAGCGGTTGACCGCCTTGTCGCGTTCCTTCTCGTCCGCCAGCTCCGACATCGCGGTCTGCGCTTTTTCCATGTTGCGCAGCAGGGCGTCGAGGCCGCGCGCGGAGAGCACGCGGTCCTTCGCGGTGACGGACAGGTCACCCTCGCGGGGGTCCTGCGGCAGGTAGCCGAGCTCGCCGCTGCGGCGGACCTCCCCGGCATACGGCTCGCCCTCCCCCGCCAGCACCTTGAGCGAGGTGGTCTTGCCGGCGCCGTTGCGGCCGACCAGGCCGATGCGGTCGCCCTGCTGGATGCGGACGTTGGTGTCGTCGAGCAGAATGCGCGAACCCGCACGCAGCTGCAGGCCAGAGGCCGTGATCACGGGAACTCCCGGTGAAAGGGGTGGATGAGCGGACAGCTTCGACTCGCCTGCCGTCGGGCAGACGAGGAGCTCACTCCAAGAGGATGTCCACGCGATCAGTGTACGGGCCGGTGTCGAACGGTTTTATCGCACCGTGCCCGACGTCACGGTCCGGAGAGGGTGATCTCCACCGCGACCGCCCGTTCGGCCGCGTCTTCGAGCACCGTGCGGCGCGGTTCGGCGATGTCGAGCACACGGCGTTCGGCACGCTGGAACAACGGTGCCAGCCGCCTGTCCTCGCGGAGCGTTTCCAGCGCCCGCCGGTCGCCGCCGAGGACCACAGCGTCCACTCGGGACAGTTGCGGGACGAGCACGTCGAAAGCGTCCTCCGCGGCGGACCGAAGCGCTGTGCGTGCTTGTCCTTCCCTGCGCCGCGCGAATCGCTGCTGCGACCAGCCACCCGCCGCGGACCGGCCTTGGACCCGATGCCGGTCCGTCCTGGACTGGACGACCACTCCCCCGCGCGCGATCCCGACACTGTGCCCGCCGCGGCGCACCAGCAGGAGCGCGATCCGTCGGGAGAGGAGTGCGTGCCCGATGAGCGGGCCGACGGCGAGACCTGGCACGGTTCCTTCGGCGTTCAGCGGTTCGAACGGAACGCTCGCGACGGCGACGACGCCGTTGTCCGCGGTGACCGTGACGGTGTCCGCCGCGAGTTCCGTCGAGCGAACGCCGTCGTTGCGGACGGCGAAGCGGGCGTACCAGCCTTCGAGGCGGTCCGGGGCGACCTCGACCGCCCGGCCCCCGCCCGCCACCTGCCGCTCCTTCGCCATGGATCCAACGTACGGGCCCCGAGCGGATCAGCAACCCCGCACTCACGTGCTCAGAGACGTAACTCGCGTGCTTGGAGACGACATTCGCGTGCTTGGAGACGTAACTCGCGAGTTACGTCTCCAAGCACGCGAGTGTCACGTTCAAGCACGCGAGTTACGCCTTCGCGCCGGTGGCGCCCAACGCGCGTGAACGCCCCCTTCCCTCGGCTGAGCCAGGGAAGAGGGCCTTCACACAAAAGGACTAGACCGGCTTCACCGGACCACGTCCGACCGACCTCCCCACGCCCGCGGGCCGTTCAACCGCGGCGGGCTGGACGAAACCGTTGATGTGCAAGGAGATCGAGCGGATCGACCCGGTGTCGCCACCGGCGACGTCCACCGCGGTGAACTTCCAAATGCCGTCGGCCGTACCGGCGGCCAGGCCCCCGAGCGGCTGCGCCGGCTTGTAGGTGCCGGTGAACGGCGCGTTCGCCGCGCTCACCGAGCTGAACGCGGTGGCCGCGTTGTCGGCGAAGACGACCTGGCACAGGTTGTTGCCCGAGCCGCCGCTGCGCTGGAACACGGTCGCCTTGGCACCCGAGGGTGACGTCAGCGTGCCGACCAGGTCGCCGGCATACGAGTGGTCGATGCCCACCGTCGTCGAGGCCTGGTCGGCGTTGCAGACCGCCCCGTCCACCGAGAACGTCAGCTTCGACGCGCGCCCGACCCCGCTCACCTCGATCGGCACGGTCACGCCGGTCGGGTCGCTGTCCGGGATCGCCAGGGCGGCACCGGTGTAGGCGAAGTCGCGCGACACCGGCGACGGGGTGCCGACGGGCAGCGAGAACGTGGAGGTCGTCGGCGAGTACGAACCCGCGAAGGTCACGCGCGCGTTCAGCACCACCGGCACCCCGAGTTCCTGCGTGGCGGGAACGGTGATGGTGAAGTCGTTCACGCCGGTCTGGCCGGGGCTGATCGTGCCGTACGACTTCGACCGCGGCGCCACCGTGACACCGGGGGTCGGGCTGGAGAGCACGACACTGGTGGACGTCGCGGTGCCGTCGCCGCGGTTGGTCACCGGCAGGGTCACCTTGGCGGTGTCGCCCGGGTCGAGCGCGGAGCCGCCGTCGGCCGGGGTGACCGTCGGCCGGCCCGCAGACGCGAGCGGTTGCGGGCTGGCACCGGTGTAGGCGAGCACCTTGTCGGCGAGGATGACGCCCGCGCCGCTGGAGTTGTCGCGGCCCGGGGTCAGGATGTCGACGGCGGTGTTGACGAGCGCCTCGCGTACGTCGGCCGGGGGCAGCCCCGGATTGCCCGAAAGCACCAGGCCCGCGATCGCGGCGGCGTGCGGGGCGGCGGCCGACGTACCGTAGAAGGTGGTGAAGCCGGTGACGCTGGTGGAGACGCCGTCGGCCGCGGTGATGTCCGGCTTGGCGCGGACCTCACCACCGGTCCCGGACACGTTGCCCGGGGTGATCGGCGTGCCGTCGGCCTGGTAGAACATTCGCCGCGGACCGTCCGAAGTGAACCGTTCGACCTTCGTGGCGGCGCCGAAGGCACCGGGGAACGGGCCCGCCGGGTTGGCCGGGTCGCCCGGTTCGAGCGCACGCGGGAACGCCTTGGCCGCCGGGGCCGCCGCGACGCTGAACGCGTCCCGCGCGGCCGAGTGGCCCACGGTCACGCCAGGGCTGGTGTAGGCCTTGAGACCATCGGCCGAGTCGGAGAAACGGCCCCGCAGAGCGGAAAGCGAAAGGTAACGGCCTTCACCGGAGAACTTGACGATGGCCAGCCGGAGCCCGATGCCGCCGGCGGCGGGCGTGTCCACCCGCTCGTAGGCGTCCTGGGTGCCGGTCTGGTTGTCCTGGCTGAAGTCCACGACGTCGCCCGCCGCGTTCAGCAGGTACAGGTCGTAGTCGTTGTTCGAGGCGCCCAGCGGGTCCGACCAGAACAGCGTGACCGGAATCCGCGCCGAGGAGGCGTCCGAAATCGGCTCGAAGATCTGGTTGCCCGCGGCACCGGCGAAATCGTGCGCGGTACCGGCGAACTTGCCGACGCCCTTGCCGGAGTCGACGAAGTCGCCTTCCCAGTGGCCCGAGGTGCCGTCGGCGACGTTGCCCTCGTTACCCGCGGAGGAGAAGTAGAGCGCACCATCGGCGGTCACGTCGTTCACGGCCTGGGCGATGATCCAGTCCTGGAACGGCGATTCCTTGAAGTACAGGACGTCGTCGACGATGACGTCGCACCCCGCGTCGAACCGCAGCTTGCGGATGTTGTCGGCGAAACCGGCGTCGGAGTTGAACGCGCTGGCGAAACCGAGCGACGCGTTCGGCGCGAGATCGTGGATGATCTCGAGCATCGCGGTGCCCTCGTCGCCGTCACCTTCCTGGCCGGGGATCACATCGACGCCCGCCGGGAGTTCGCCGCGCGCTTGTGACGTCGCGAGCGAGTCGATGCCGTCGGACAGCGCGCAGATCTTGGTGCCCACCCCGGTGACGCCGAACTGCTGTCGGGCGGTGTCGGCGTTGTGCGCGCGGTCGCCCTCGCTGGTGAGCGGTCCTGCCGCGATGCCGGGCCGTCCCTTGGCGTCGAGGGCTTTCTTCAGCTCGTCGGCGATCCGGACGGCCTTCTGTTCCTTGCCCTCCCGTTTGCCCGCGGTGGCGGGCTCGGCGAGCTGCCGGGCGGTGAACGCCTCGTTGGCGGTCTCGACCTTCTTGACGTCGGCGCGGCCCGCGATCGCCGGGACCGCGTTCAGCGGAACCTCGGCACGCACACTGCCGTAGCGCTGCGACACCGCGCGAATTCCCGCACCGGATTCACGCAGTCCCTTGAGGAGTTCTTCCGAGACCTGGCCCCGGATGTCCACGAGTACGGTGCCGGCCGCGGAGACGTTCGCCCCAGACCCCAGTGCGGGAACCGCGGAAGCCGGCATCCGCTGAGCGCGGAGTTTCTGTTCGACGAGCAATCGGCTGTCCACTTTGGACTCACCGATGTGCTGGCTCTTCTTGATCGACTGCAGGGCCTCGATCTGCCGGACGGTGTTCGCCGAGAACGCGTCCGGGGACGAGCCGCTTTCCGCCACCGCGACGGGCGGGCTCACCAGGCCCAGCGCGGTGACGAGGGCAGCGGTGCCCGCGGTCAGGATCGTTCTTCTTCTCCTGCTAGAACGGGTTGGACGCACGTGCGCCTCCGATTCCTGGGCGCGTGCCCCGACTCACGCTGACCGACGCCGGCGATCACCGGCTCGATCAACCTAAGTACCGAGCGTGCGCCGGCGGCAGGAGCCGTTCGGGTGACGTCGGCGGGAGATTCTCCGGATTCGGGCGCGGGCCGTGGGCCGTTCAGGGTAATCGCGTCGCTACAGGACGAACGAATCCGACCAGGGCTGCGAAGCACGGCCGGACAAGCCGTCCAAAAGGGTCACCGCCTGCTTGTCCGTCAGCGATGCCACGAAGTCCACGACCGCCCGTCCTCGTGCCAGACCGCGCACGGCGTCGGCACCGGTGACCGGTTCCCCGGTCGCCCCGATGAGCAGTTCCGGCGACGTCCGCGCCAGTGTGGAGAACTCGGACCGCGCCAACTCGACCAAGTCGTGCAACCGTCGCGGTAGCCGGTAGAACTCGTCCCGGTCGAGCAGCCAGGCGTCGAGCGCGTCGACCAGGGTGGTCACCAGGCTCGCCTGCCCGCGCTGGTGCAGCGCCAATTCCGGGCGTAGCAACACGAATTGCCGGTGCACGAACTTCAGCACCTGCACCTCGTGCCACTGCGCGGGCCGCAGGGTGAGGTGCCCCGTGCGGGCCGAAGGCGACGCGACCACCTGCACCCCGTCGACGAGCCGCGCGGTCCACTTCGCGGAGAAGGCGGCGGTGGCCTGCTCCGCCTCGATGGAACCGTCGAACCCGGTGGCCAGCAGGCCGTCGACGAGTTCGGCGCGGACACGGGCCACGGCGCTGGTGAAGGCGTCGTCGTCGACGATCCAGCCGTCCTTGGCGTGCATCCGGCGGCGCAGCCGTTCCAGCGAACGGCCGGGAAGCCGCCGTTCGGCGGTCAAGGTCGCGTCGTCCAATCCGGCCAGTTCCAGCGCGTGGTCGACCCAACCGGCGAACTCGGCCGCGACCGGCGCGTGCTGCAGTACACCGATCCGGTGGAAGTCCTGGAGGTCGTGGATGGCATAGGCGATGTCGTCCGCGGTGTCCATCACGGACGCTTCGACGGTCTGCTGCCACGGTTCGATGCGGCCGTCGAACGGGGCCCGCGCCTGCGTGAAGTCGTCGAGTTCGGTGCTGTAGGCGGAAAACTTGCTCGCGCCGGTGCCGGGGGCGTCGGCCGGTTCGGCCGCGCCGCGCGGCTGGACGGGCATCGAGGTCGGATGCGGATCGGGCACGTGCAACCGCGCCCACGGGTACTTCAGCACCGCGGCGCGCACCGCCGTGGTGAGATCGAGCCCGGAAGCCGACGGGCCGCGCACGTCGGTGGTGGTGATGATGCGGAACGACTGCGCGTTGCCTTCGAAGCCGTCCGCGAGACCGAAGCGGTGGCGGGCGATCCGGTCCAGGGTCTGCTCGCCGAGATGGCCGAACGGCGGATGCCCCAGGTCGTGCGCGAGCGCGGCGGCCTCGGCGACGTCCGGATCGCAGCCACCCAGCTTCGCGGCGAGTTCGGCGGAATCGCCGCTCGCGTTGATCCGCTCGGCGATGGCGCGCGCGACCTGGGCGACCTTGAGGCTGTGCGTGAGCCGGTTGTGCAGCAACCCGGCGCCCCCGGCGCTGACGACCTGGGTCACGCCGCCGAGCCGGGCGAAGAACGGCGAGGCGGCGATCCGGTCCCGGTCGATCCGGAACGGGCTCGTGGCGAGATCGCTGAACCCGGCGTTCGCGTTCTCCGGGTCGCGCCGCCATGCCCTCGGGTCCGTCTGTTCCATGCGGCACACCGTATCCGGCGCGGCTTTGAGACACTGCCCAGGTGGCGGACGTAGTGATCGCGGGCGGGGGCCCGGCCGGGCGAGCGCTCGCACGTGCCTGTGCCCGGCGTGGCCTGGAGACGACCCTGATCGACCCGGCGCCGGGCAGGCGCTGGCGGGCGACCTACGGCCTGTGGGCCGACGAGCTGCCCGCGCTGCCGGAAAGCGCCGTCGCCTGTGCGCCTTCGGCCACCTTGGCCTTCGGGACCCGGCCGCATGTGCTCGATCGGCAGTACCTGGTGCTGGACAACGCCGGCCTGCGCACGTGGCTGGACGGTGGCTACGACGTCGTCACCGGGACCGTGTCCGGTGTGGACCACGGCGCTCGGGGGTCGACAGTGCGCCTCGATGGCGGCAGGGTCCTCGCGACAGGTCTCTATGTCGACGCCTCCGGTGCCCGGCCGCGGGGCAACCGGTACGAACAGACGGCGTTCGGTGCCGTCCTCGCGGCCGAGGACGCGCTGCGGCTGGTCGACGGCCCGGACACCGCCGTGTTCATGGACTGGCGGGAGACCGAGTCCGGATTCCTGTACGTGCTGCCGCTCGGTGACGGCTCCGTCCTGGTCGAAGAGACCTCGCTGGCCCGCAAACCCGGTCTGCCGCTGGAAGTACTGGCGGCACGGTTGCGCGCCCGGCTCGAGGCCGTGGGGCTGACGTCACGCGGGCGCGAGGAGCGCGTGCGGATCGTGCTCGACGTGCCGGTGCCCCGGCGCGGCCGGACGGTGCCCTTCGGTGCCGCCGCCGGGCTGGTGCACCCGGCGACCGGGTACAGCGTCGCGACGTCGGTGCGGCTCGCGGAGCCGGTGGCCGACGCCGTCGCCCTGGCCTGGGACCGAGGGCCCGCCGCGGTCGCGACGGCGGCGCACCGGGCGCTGTGGCCGTCCTCGGCGCGTACCGTGCACGGGTTGCGGCGACACGGGTTGCGCGCGCTGTGCGGGATGCCGTCCGAATCGGTACCGGTGTTCTTCGATCTGTTCTTCACGTTGCCCACCCCGCTCCAGCGGGCCTTCACCAGCGGTCGTGAAGATCTTCCGGGTACCGTCGAAGCGATGTCGGCATTTTTCCGATTGTCACCATGGCAAGTGAGAAAACACCTGATCGGGTGGCGTGCGTTACGCCGTTCTAGGTAACCCGGGTGCCTGCACGATGAACATCAGTCGACACGTATTTCGTTTCCTTCCGGCACCCGCGAACATGCGCTTGTGACGTTGCAGATCGCTGTCCGCTTCGCTTACCAGCCGTTGTACAGCCTGCACACCGGTGGCGTCGTCGCGTTCGAGGCCTTGGCACGGCCGGGCCGCGGCACCGCCCACGAACTGCTCGCCGACGCCCGGCGCAGCGGCAGGCTGGCCGAGGTCGACGTCGGGCTGGCCGCCGAGGCCGTCCGGCAGCTGCGCGAGCCGCAGGCCGCCCTCCCCCTGCACCTGAACCTGTCCGCACGGACGGTGGCCGCACCGCCTGCCCACTTCGACCCGCTGACCGAGGCGCTCGGCCTGGCGGGCCGCCGGACCAGGGACGTCGTGCTGGAGATCGGGCCGCCGTTCACGCAGATCCCCGCCGACCTGCTGCTCACCGGTATGCGGCGGCTCACCGACCTCGGGTTCCGGCTCGCGCTCGACGGCCTCGGCCGCGGCGACCTCCCGCTCACCCTGCTCGCTTCGGCGCCGGTGGACCTGGTGAAACTGGACCGCAGCGTGCTGCGCGGCCTGCCGCACGACCCGGCCGCCGTCGCGGTGGTCGAAGCGGTGCTGCATTTCGCGTCCCGCACCGACAACCGCCTGGTCGCGACCGGGCTCGAGACCACCGACCAGCTGGAGTCCGCCCGGCGGCTCGGCGTGCGCATCGCGCAGGGCAACCTGCTCGCCCCGCCGGACGGCGACCACGCGCCGCTGCCCGCGCCGGACGCGCCCGGTCCGCTGGTCCCCGGCACCGCCCGCGCCCGCCGCGTCGGTGACTTCCTCCGGCCCGCGACCACGCTGCCGGAGGACGCGACCTGTGACGACGTGCGCGAGGTGCTGGCCGCCGCCGACGGGCCGAGCGGCATCGTCGGCATCGACGACCGGCACCGTCCACAGTGGTCGATCGACCGGACGCGGTTCCTGCTCGCGGTCACCGGGTTGTACGGCCACGCCCTGCACGCCAAACGGCAGGCGTCGCGGCTCGCCGACCGGCCGCACACGATCCACGCCGACGCGAGCGCGCTCGAATTCCTCGAACTGGTCACCGACGCGGACTGGGGCCGGACCGGTGACGACGTCGTGGTGGTCGACGACCGCGGCCGGTGTGTCGGTGTGGTGCTGGTGAACGAGGTCGTCCGCGGGGTCGCGGAGGCGAAGGTCGAGGAGGCGGTCTCGTTGAGCCCGCTGACCCGGCTGCCCGGCAGCGACGCCGTCGCCAGGGACGTCGATCGCCGGATCAACGCGCGGGAGCCGTTCGTCGCGGCGTGGCTGGACGTCGACTCGTTCAAGACGGTCAACGACACCGCCGGGTTCGCCGCGGGCGACGACCTGATCCGCACGCTCGGCCGGACCCTCACCGATCTCGAGGCCCGGCTGCGCCGGATGCGCGTCAGCCACGTCGGCGGGGACGACTTCCTGATCGCCTGCGACGTCGACGAGATCGGCACGGTGGCCGCGGCACTGCTGGACACGCCGTGGTCGGCCGACGGGCTGCCGGTGACGGTTTCCCTGGCGACCCTGGTGTGCGGGCACGGCGCGATCGGGTCCTACAAGGACGCTTCCCGGCTCTTGGCGCCGCTGAAGAAACGCGCCAAGGAGGTTCCCGGGTCGAGCTGGGTGCTCGGACGGCCGGGTTCGGACCGCGTCGAGGTGTTGCGCGGGATCCCGACGCGCGGCCTTCCCGCGCAACGTGCCGCCGGCTTCTGACCCCGTCGCGATTCGTCATCTCCTTGCGATGGTCCGCGCGGGGATCATCGCAAGGAGATGACGAATTGCGGGAGAGACAGAGGGCGTAGGCGGCGTGGTAGGCCGAGAAGCGTTCGTCGACCTCGCCGGCGGCGCCCCGCGCCGTTCCGACGTGCCCGACCCCAGCAGGAGACGAGTGCCGTCGATATCCCACCGGGAGCCCTGCCGCGTTCAGCCCGCCGGTGTGACGAAGCCGGTGTCGTAGGCCTTGATCACGGCCTGCGTCCGATCCCTCGCGCCGAGTTTCGCGAGCACGTTCCCGACGTGTGTCTTCACCGTCTGCACGCCGAGGTACAGCTCGCCCGCGATCTCCACATTGGACAGTCCGCCCGCCATCAGCCGCAGCACCTCGCGTTCGCGTTCGGTGAGCCCGGCACGGGCGAGACCGTCCTGCGGCCCCCGGTTCGCCCGCTGCGCGGCCAGCCGCCGGATCGCGGCCGGGAACAGCAGCGACTCCCCCGCCGCCACCGTCCGGATCGCCGTGACGATCTCCTCGGGCCGGGCCCGCTTGAGCAAGAACCCGCTGGCACCGGCGAGCAGGGCGTCGTAGACGTAGTCGTCGTTCTCGAAGGTGGTCACCACGATCACCTTCGGCGGGTTGTCCATGGTGGACAGGAGATGCGCGGTCGCGCGGATCCCGTCGACCGAAGGCATCCGGACGTCCATCAGCACGACGTCCGGCCGGAACCGCGAGACCAGTCCCGGCACCTCGGCCCCGTCAGCCGCTTCGCCCACGACCTCCAGGTCCGGCTCGGAGGCGACGATCGCCCGCAGCCCCGCCCGGATGAGCTGCTCGTCGTCGACCAGCAGCACCCCGATGCTCATCGCCGCTTCCCCCATGGCACCGCCACCTCGACCCTCCAGTATTCGTCCGCGCGCCCCGCGGTGATCGTGCCCCCGAGCACTTCCACGCGTTCCGTCATTCCCCGTAGCCCTCGGCCGCCCCCGTCCCGCGACGGCGCCGCGGTGCCGAGCGGGTTGGCCACCCGCAACCGCAAGAGCTCCGCTCCGGCGTCGACGAGGACCGTCACCGGCACCTTACCGGCGTGCCGCAGCGCGTTCGTCAGGCATTCCTGCAAGATCCGGTACGCCTCGCGCGAGACGACAGGCGGCACCGAGGCCGGTTCGCCCCGCACCTCCGCGGTCACTTCGGCGCCCGCCAGCCGCGTGGCCTCGACCAGCGCGGGCAACTCCGCCAGCCCTGCTTGCGGCGCCCGTGACGACGCCTCGTCGCGCAGCAGTCCGAGCACGTGGTCGAGATCGTCCAGCGCGGCCCGTGCCGAGTCCTCGATCGCGGTGAGCGCCTGTTCGGTGAAGCCGGGATCGGTCCGCAGGGTCCGGCGCGCCGCCCCGGCCTGGATGGTCACGACACTGAGCGCGTGTCCGACCGAGTCGTGCAGTTCCCGCGCCAGCCGGTTGCGTTCGGCGAGCTGTTCGGTGCGCTTTTCCAGCTGCGCGATCCGTTCCGCGGCGGAGATCCCCAGCAGGCTCTTGGCGCAGCGGGTCAGTACCGCGCCCGCTCCCCACACCACGTAGGCCAGCGCCACGACGCCGAGCAGGAACGCCACCGGGATCCACGCGCCCGCCCAGCCCTTCGGCACCACGATCGGATCCGCTGTGGACAGTGCGATCCGGCCGGTGAACGGGGCCGCGATCGTGAACCCGAAACCGACCGGGACGAACAGGCTCGCCAGGCTGACGGCGCAACCGGTGCCCACGTGCAGCAGGTACATCGCCGTCGACCGCAGCCGGACGGGCCAGTTCCCCGCGGGCCCGAACGTCACTCCCGGCACGGGATCGTCCAGCAGCTCCCGGACGGCCGCGCCCTCCAGCACCCGGACGGCGGGGATGAACGACGACGCGACGATCACCAGGACGAGGGTGATCGCCGCGATGACGAGCCCGCGCTCCGCCGTCACGACGAGAGGCAGCAGCGACGGCACCACGATGGCGGCGAAGAGCAGATACGGCACGCTCAGGGCGCCACCGAGGATGAAGTAGACCCACCTGCGGTAGGTCGCCCGGTCCACGAGCGGGCCGAAAAGTCGCATGCGCTCTTTCTAGCGCGTGCCGGCCGCGGCCGGATCCCGCATCAGTATCTCCGCGATCTCCCTCGCGAGGGTGACCCGATGCGCGTCCCCGTCGATCGCGGTGTGCGCGACAGCGCCCTCGACGAGAAGGAAAAGCTGCTCCGCGAGCCTCTCCGGATCGTCCGCCTCCGGTGCGTCCTCACGGATGAGTTCGGCGAACTTCGCCCGTACGGCGGCCTTGTGCCGCCGGATCACGTCGAACCCGGGATGACCGGCGGGCAGTTCGGCCGCCGCGTTGAGGAACGCGCAACCGCGGTCGCTGCCGAGCTTGGGGTGATCGACGTAGGCATCGAAGACGGTCAGTGCCCGAGGACGATCGGCCGCGGCCAGCCGCTCTTCGAGGTACGCCCACCAGACGTCGTGCCGACGCCGCAGGTACGCGACCGTGAGCTCCGTCTTCGACCCGAAGCACGCGTACAGCGTCTTCTTCGTGACGCCGGCCGCCTCGGCCACGGCCGCGACACCCACCGCGTTCAGGCCCTCCCGATAGAAGAGCTCGGTCGCGGCACTCAGCACACGCTCGCCTGCCGGAGTCAGCATGCCGCGACTATACCGATCGGTTGACCTGGGCGCGAAATGCGGGAACACTCCAGAGGTATACCGATCGGTATACCTCTGGAGGAGAGCTGATGGTTTCTTCGCACAAACGCGAGCTGACCCTGACCGCGGCCGGGTTGTCGCTGATCGCGGTCTCCTACGGCCTCGCGAGGTACGCCTACGGCCTCTTCGCGCCGACCCTCCGGACGGAGTTCGGCCTCGACGGCGGCACACTCGGCGCCATCGCGGCGGGGAGTTATGTCGCGTACTGCCTCGCCGTCGTCGCCTCGACCGCCGTGACCACCCGTTGGGGGGCGCGGGCGGGCGCGCTCGCCGCCGGGACGGCCGCCACCGCCGGGACCGCCCTGATCGCGTCCGCGCCGAACGCCGCCATCCTCGCGCTCGGCGTCGTTCTCGCCGGGGCCAGCACCGGCCTGGCCTCCCCCTCGCTCGCCGACGCGGTCGCACGCGTCGTCCGGGTGACCCGCCGCGACCGCGCCCAATCCGTGGTGAACGCGGGGACCGGGCTCGGCGTGCTGATCTCCGGTCCGGTCTCGTTGCTGGCCATCGGCGACTGGCGAATGGCCTGGTGGGCCTTCGCCGCGGCCTCGGCGCTGGTGACCTTGTGGATCGCCCGGGTGGTGCCGCCGGTCAAGGACGACCGTGCCCGTGGCCTGCCGTCGCCGCTGTTGCCGCCCGCCACCGGACGGCTGCTGCCCGCCGCCGCCACGCTCGGCCTGGCCAGCGCGGCGATCTGGACCTTCGGCCGCGACATCGCCGTCAGCGTCGGCGGGCTCGGCGAGACCGCCTCCACGGTGGTGTGGATCGTGCTCGGGGCGGTCGGCCTGGCAGGCGCGTTCACCGCCGAGCTGACGTCGCGGGCGGGACTGCGCCGGGCCTGGTCGGCGGGAATGGTCCTGTTCGCCGTCGCCACCGCGCTCTTCGCGCTCGCCACCCGATCTCTCCCGGCGCTCGTCGTCGCGGCCGCGCTCTTCGGTGCCGTCTACATCGGACTGACCGGCGTGTTGATCCTGTGGGGCACAAGGGCCTATCCGACAGCGCCCGCGTTCGGTGTCGGCGTGGCCTTCCTGATGCTGGCGCTCGGCCAGGCGGCCGGCGCACCGCTCATCGGCCTCCTCGGCGATCTCGTCGACCTCCGTGCCGGCTTCCTCGCGGCGGCGGCGATCGCCGTTCTCGGCGTCCTGTTCGCGCCGCGGGAGGCGACCACGACGTACAACTTCGGGCTCCGCTCCCTCTCAAGGGTGAGTACCGTCCCGCCGGAGCGGGAATTGCACGCGGACCGCGCGTGATGTGCTCTTCGGCATGAACCTGGTGCTCGGTCTGCTCACCCTGCCCGTCTACGCGCTGATGCTGTGGCCGCTCGTGGTCGCCGCCCGCCGCGTGCTGGGTGTGCGGATCGGCGTGGTCCGCGCGTTCTGCGCCGCCGGCTTCGGCTGGCTCGTCGCGGGCGGCATCGTCAGCGCGTTCCCCACCCCGATGTACGCGGGTGGCGCCTTCGCCGGGCTGGTCGTCCCGGTGGCGGGTGGCGCGTTCCTGGCGACGCTGATCTTCCTGTTCGTCGCGGAGTTCGTCGTTCCCGCGGGTTCGGGGCTCGGGCTGATCGGCCGGATCCGGTCGGTGCGCCGCCGTGCGGCCCGGACGCGGCGCTACTCGCAGATCACCCGGATCGCGATCAAACACGGTCTCGGCCGGTACCTCACCGGCCGCCGTGAACCCGGCCTCGCGCAGGTCCGGCACGCCAAACTCGCGCGCTCCCTGCGGCGGGCGCTGGAAGAGGGCGGCGTGACGTTCGTGAAGCTCGGCCAACTGCTGTCGACGCGCTCCGATCTGCTGCCGCCGGTGTTCATCGACGAACTCGCCAAACTCCAGGACCAGGTCGCGTTCGCCGACGCCGACGAGGTCGCGACGGTGCTGCGGGAGGAACTGGGCGGCGACCCGCACGAGATCTTCGCCGCATTCGACCCGGAACCGATCGCGGCCGCGTCGATCGCGCAGGTCTACCGCGCGAAACTGCGCGGCGGGCAGGACGTGGTGGT
The DNA here is from genome assembly GCF_029369745.1 of Amycolatopsis sp. QT-25. Taxonomy (NCBI): domain Bacteria; kingdom Bacillati; phylum Actinomycetota; class Actinomycetes; order Pseudonocardiales; family Pseudonocardiaceae; genus Amycolatopsis; species Amycolatopsis sp. QT-25. Next base: position 2,950,557 of record NZ_CP120210.1, on the reverse strand, counting down.
CAAGGTGCAGCGGCCCGGCGTGCAGGCGCTGGTCGACCGGGATCTCGACATCGTCCGCCGGGTGGCGGCCGCGCTGGACCGGCGCGCGGGCTGGGCACGTTCGCTCGGCGTGGTCGACCTCGCTGAAGGATTCGCCGACGCACTGCTCGAAGAACTCGATTTCCGCACGGAGGCAAGGAACATCGAAGCGGTCGCCGCGGCCTCCCCCGGCACCGAAGTCGTCCTTCCGACCGTCCACAAGGAACTGTCCACCGAACGTGTCCTGGTGATGCGGCGGCTCGACGGCAGACCGCTGGCCGCCGCCAGGGAACAGGTCCCGGCCGCGGAACGGGCCCAGCTCGCGCGGTCGATGCTGCGTTGCGTGCTCGGCCAGGTGATGGGCAGTGGCGTCTTCCACGCCGACCCGCATCCCGGCAACGTCCTGCTGCTCACCGACGGCAGGCTGGGCTTGCTCGACTTCGGCTCCGTCGGACGGCTCGACTCGGGCCTGCGGGCCGGATTGCAGAACCTCATCCTCGCCCTCGACCGCGGCGACCCCGCCGCGTTGCGGGACGGACTGCTGGAGATCGTCGACCGGCCGGACGAGATCGAAGAACGACGGCTGGAGCGGGCACTGGGAGCGTTGGTGGCCAAGCATTTCAACCACGGCCAAGCCCCGGATCTGGACATGTTCACCGACCTGTTCCGGGTGATCGCCGACTTCCGGCTCAGCGTGCCCCCGCCGATCGCCGCGGTGTTCCGCGCACTGGCCACGCTGGAGGGAACGCTGGCCGCGCTGGCTCCGGGGTTCGACATCGTCGTCGAATCCCGCGCCTACGCCGCCGAACAGGTCGGTGCCGGACTGCGGCCGGAGTCGTTGCGCTCCACGGCCACCAACGAACTGATGGCGCTCCTGCCGGTGCTGCGGCGGCTGCCCCGCCGCGTCGACCGGATCGGCAACGCGCTGGAACAGGGCAGGCTTTCGGTCAACGTCCGGCTGTTCTCCGACGAACGCGACCGCGACGTGGTCACCGGACTGGTGCACGAAGTCCTGCTGGCGTTCGTCGGCGCGGCCACCGGGCTGATGGCCGTACTGCTGCTGGGCAGCGCGACCGGCCCGGAAATGCTGCCAGGGGTCACGCTGCACCAGATGTTCGGCTACAACCTGCTGGTGGTCAGCGCACTGGTGGGATTGCGGCTGCTCTTCGTCGTTTTCCGGCGGACCGGACAACGCTCACGATCGTCCCGATGAAGCACCCCCGCCGAGGGAAACCTCCGGTGAGAGATCACCCTCGGGGCGCGTACATGATGACGCCGACTCCGGCCAGGCAGATCAACGCGCCGACGACGTCGTAGCGATCCGGCCGGTAGCCGTCGGCGACCATCCCCCACGCCAGCGAACCCGCGACGAACACTCCGCCGTACGCGGCGAGGATGCGGCCGAAGTTCGCGTCGGGCTGGAGCGTCGCGACGAAACCGTAGAGGCCGAGCGCCACTACGCCCGCGCCGATCCAGAGGTAGCCGCGATGCTCACGGACGCCTTGCCAGATCAGCCAGGCGCCACCGATCTCCAGCAGGGCGGCGAGAGCGAAGAGCGCGATGGACCGGGCGATCATCCTGGCAGCCTATTGCGGCGCGACGCGGTTCGGCGAAGGTGTATCTGTCCGTGAAGGCGCCTCCTTGAGGGATCCAGAGTCCCTCAAGGAGGCCTTCACGGACTTCGGCAGAGCTCACGAAACGATACTTCCGCCTCATCCCTCAACAACCCGAATCGCCACTCACGACGCGAATCGGTATAGGTCGTTATACGGCTCAACGTCCCGACCCCACCGCCAAAACAACGAACGGTCCTTTCCTGGCGGAATTCGCCAGGAAAGGACCGTTCATAGCGCGGGAAACGCGAAGTGCGTCAGACGGTGAAGCCCAGGGCACGCAGCTGTTCGCGGCCGTCGTCGGTGATCTTCTCCGGGCCCCACGGCGGCATCCAGACCCAGTTGATCCGGAAGTCCTTGACCAGCCCGGTTCCGCCGCCGACGAGGGCGGCTCCGGTCTGGTCCTCGATGACGTCGGTCAGCGGGCAGGCCGCCGAGGTCAGGGTCATGTCGATGGTGGCGGTGTTGTCCGCCTCGACATGGATGCCGTAGACCAGCCCGAGGTCGACGACGTTGATGCCGAGTTCGGGGTCGACGACGTCACGCATCGCCTCTTCGACGTCTTCGACCTTCGCCAGGTCGGCGCTGTCCGGGACGGCGGCGGTCTCGGCGTCGAGGTCGGCGGCCGTGCGCCCCTCGCGGGTTTCGGTCTGCTGTTCGGTCATGCCGTCTCAACTCCGTTGGTCGTGCGGGCGACGGCGTCCTTGAACGCCATCCACCCGAGCAGGGCGCATTTGACGCGGGCCGGGTACTTGGCCACGCCGGCGAAGGCGATGCCGTCCTCCAGCACTTCCTCGTCCGGTTCGATCTGCCCTCTGCCCTGCATCAGCTCGACGAAGGCGTCCATGGTGGTGAACGCCTCCTCCACGGTGTGCCCGACGACGAGATCCGTCAAGACCGACGTGGAAGCCTGGCTGATCGAACAGCCCTGCCCCTCGTAGGAGACGTCGGCGACCTTCCCGTCGTCGACCTTCACCCGCAGCGTCACCTCGTCGCCGCAGGTCGGGTTGACCTGGAACGATTCGGCGTCGAACGGATCGCGCAGACCGCGGCCGTGCGGGTTCTTGTAGTGGTCCAGGATGATCTCCTGGTACATGCTCTCCAGGTTCATGTCACGCCACCCCGAAGAACTTCTGCGCCTCACGCACACCGTTCACCAGCGCGTCCACTTCGGCCAGGGTGTTGTAGACGTAGAACGACGCGCGCACGGTCGCCGGGACCGAGCAGGCCCGGTGCAGCGGCCACGCGCAGTGGTGCCCGACGCGGACGGCGATACCGAGACTGTCCAGCACCTGACCCGAGTCGTGCGGGTGGACGCCGTCGATGACGAACGACACCAGTCCACCGCGGTCGGCCATGTCGGTGGGACCGATGATCCGCACGCCAGGAATCTCGCCGAGCCCCGCCAGCGCGGCCTCGGTGAGGAGGTGCTCGTGCGCGGCGACCCGCTCCATGCCGATCGCCGACAGGTAGTCGGCGGCCGCGCCGAGGCCGACGGCCTGCGACGTCATCGGGGTGCCCGCCTCGAACCGCTGCGGCGGCGCGGCGAAGGTGGTCTGCTCCATGTGGACCAGCTCGATCATCGAGCCGCCGGTCAGGAACGGCGGCATCGCTTCGAGCAGCTCGCGACGGCCGTAAAGGACACCGATGCCGTACGGGCCGACCATCTTGTGCCCGGCGAAGGCGGCGAAGTCGACGTCCAGCGCGTGGAGATCGACCGGGAAGTGTGGCACCGACTGGCAGGCGTCCAGCACGACCAGCGCGCCGACCTTGCGGGCCTTTTTCACCAGGAACTCGACCGGGTTGATCGTGCCGAGGACATTGGACTGGTGCGTGAACGCCAGCACCTTGGTCCGCGCGGTGATCAACTCGTCCACCTTGGACAGATCGAGCCTGCCGTCCGCGGTGACGGAGAACCACTTCAGCGTCGCGCCGGTGCGCTGGCAGAGCTGCTGCCACGGCACCAGGTTCGCGTGGTGCTCCATCTCGGTGACGACGATCTCGTCGCCGGGGCCGATCTTGAACCGCTCGGCCCCCGAACCGGCCGTGGCGGCGTTGCTCATCGCGTAGGCGACGAGGTTGATGCCCTCGGTGGCGTTCTTGGTGAACACCAGCTCGTGCGGGGAGGCGCCGACGAACTCCGCGATCCGCACGCGGGCGGATTCGTAGGCGTCGGTCGCCTCTTCGGCGAGCTGGTGCGCGCCGCGGTGCACCGCGGCGTTCGAGGTCTCCAGGAACCGGCGCTCGGCTTCGAGCACCTGCACCGGTTTCTGGGACGTCGCACCGGAATCCAGATACACCAAGGGTTTCCCGTCCCGCACCGTGCGGGTCAGGATCGGGAAGTCGGCCCTGATGGTCGCTACGTCCAGCGGTGCGGCCCGGCCCGGCGTACTTGTTCCAGCGGAGGGTCCATCAGGAGAGTTAGCCGTGGTGGTGGTCATCGGGCCAACTCCTCTCGGTGTAGTCGTGAAGTTCAGTGATCAGACGGCGGCGGTCTCGGCGGAGCCGGTGTACTTGACGTACCCGTTCTCCTCGAGCTCGTCCGCGAGTTCACGGCCACCGGACTCGACGATCCTGCCGCCCGCGAAGACGTGCACGAAGTCGGGCGTGATGTGCCGCAGGATCCGCGTGTAGTGCGTGATCAGCATGACGCCGGCGTCGTTGTTCGACTTGAACTCGTTGACGCCTTCGGACACGACGCGCAGCGCGTCGACGTCGAGGCCGGAGTCGGTCTCGTCGAGGATGGCGATCTTGGGCTTGAGCAGCGCCAGCTGCAGGATCTCGTGGCGCTTCTTCTCGCCGCCGGAAAAGCCCTCGTTCACCGAACGCTCGGCGAACTCGGACGAGATGTCCAGCTTGCCCATCTCCTCCTTGACCTCCTTGACCCAGTGGCGCAGCTTGGGAGCCTCGCCACGGACCGCGGTGGCCGCGGTGCGGAGGAAGTTGGACATGGACACGCCCGGTACCTCGACCGGGTACTGCATGGCGAGGAACAGGCCCGCGCGGGCGCGCTCGTCGACACTCATCTCCAGCACGTCCTCACCGTCGAGCAGAACCTGCCCGGAGGTGACTTCGTACTTGGGGTGACCGGCGATGGCGTAGGACAGCGTGGACTTGCCCGACCCGTTGGGGCCCATGATCGCGTGGGTCTCGCCCGAGGAAATGGTCAGGTTGACGCCCTTGAGAATCTCCTTGGGGCCCTCCTCGGTCGTGACCGAGGCGTGCAGATCCTTGATTTCCAGCGTAGGCATTTCTTTCCTAAAGTCTGATGTGGACGGACGAGGGCTTAGACGCCCACGGCTTCGAGTTCGGCTTCGATCGCGGCCTCGAGACGCTCGCGCACCTCGGGAACACCGATCTTGACCAGGATCTCGTGGAAGAACCCGCGTACGACCAGGCGGCGCGCGGCGTCTTCGCCGATTCCGCGCGACTGAAGGTAGAACAACTGCTCGTCGTCGAACCTTCCCGTGGCGCTCGCGTGGCCGGCGCCTTCGATCTCGCCGGTCTCGATCTCCAGGTTCGGGATCGAGTCCGCCCGCGCGCCCGGCGTCAGCACCAGGTTGCGGTTGAGCTCGTAGGTGTCGGTGGCCTCGGCGGCCGCCCGGATCAGCACGTCGCCGACCCACACGGTGTGCGCGCCGTCGCCCTGCAGCGCGCCCTTGTACATCACCCGCGACTTGCAGTTCGGCACCGCGTGGTCGACGAAGAGACGGTGCTCCTGGTGCTGACCTTCGTCCGCGAAGTACAGGCCGAGCATCTCGACGTCGCCGCCCTTGTCGGCGAAGGTCGCCGTCGGCGAGACGCGGACGAGGTCACCGCCCAGGGTGATGACGATGTGCTTGAGCGTGGCGTCGCGGCCGAGCTCGAGGTGCTGCTCGGAGACGTGCACCGCGTCGTCGGCCCAGTCCTGGACGCTGACCACGGTCACGTTCGCCGAATCGCCGATCACGAACTCGACGTTGTCGGCGTAGGTGCCGGAGCCGACGTGGTCGAGGACGATGACGGCCTCGGAGAACTGTTCGGCGCGCACCTGCACGTGCCCGTAGGCGACCTTGCCCTCGCCGGGGCCGGTGATCTTCACCGTCGACGGCTTCGACGTCTTCGTCTCCTTGGGCACCGTGATGACGGTGGCCTCGGTGAACGAGGAGTACGCCTGCGCGGCGATCCGGTCGCTCGGGACACCCGCGGCGCCGAGGCGCTCGTCGTCCCGGCCGACCTGCTCGATCTTCAGTTCGGGCGCGGCGTCGGCGTTCACCGTGGCCGAACCCGAAGCGGCGGCGGACCCGTCGTGCAGGCCTCGCAGCCGCTTCATCGGGGTGAACCGCCAGTTCTCCTCACGACCGCCCGGGACCTCGAAGGCCTCGACGTCGTAGGAGGTGAAGCGCTCCGCGCGGGACGTGGCCGGGATGACCACGCCCTCGCGCATCGCTTCGGAAACGTTGTTCTCGGTAACCGACATGACTAGCCGACGGACCCTTCCATCTGAAGCTCGATCAGGCGGTTCAGCTCGAGCGCGTACTCCATCGGCAGCTCACGCGCGATGGGCTCGACGAACCCGCGCACGATCATCGCCATGGCCTCGGCCTCGTCGAGACCGCGCGACATGAGGTAGAACATCTGGTCTTCGCTGACCTTCGAGACGGTCGCCTCGTGGCCCATGGAGACCTCGTCGTTGCGGATGTCGACGTACGGATAGGTGTCCGACCGCGAGATCGTGTCGACGAGCAGCGCGTCGCAGACGACACTGGACCGCGAGTGGTGCGCCCGCTTCGCGACCTTGACCAGGCCGCGGTAGGAGGTGCGGCCACCGCCGCGCGCCACCGACTTCGACACGATGGTCGAGGAGGTGTGCGGCGCCAGGTGCTCCATCTTCGCGCCGGCGTCCTGGTGCTGGCCTTCGCCCGCGAACGCGACCGAGAGGACCTCGCCCTTGGCGTGCTCGCCCATGAGGAACACGGACGGGTACTTCATCGTGACCTTGGAACCGATGTTGCCGTCGATCCACTCCATGGTCGCGCCCTCTTCGCACTTGGCGCGCTTGGTGACCAGGTTGTAGACGTTGTTCGACCAGTTCTGGATGGTCGTGTAGCGGCAGCGGGCGCCCTTCTTCACGATGATCTCCACGACCGCCGAGTGCAGCGAGTCGGACTGGTAGATCGGCGCGGTGCAACCCTCGACGTAGTGCACGTAGGCGTCTTCGTCGACGATGATCAGGGTCCGCTCGAACTGGCCCATGTTCTCGGTGTTGATCCGGAAGTAGGCCTGCAGCGGGATGTCCACCTTGACGCCCTTGGGCACGTAGATGAACGAACCACCCGACCACACCGCGGTGTTCAGCGCGGAGAACTTGTTGTCCCCGGCCGGGATCACGGAACCGAAGTACTCCTTGAAGAGCTCCGGGTGCTCCTTGAGCGCGGTGTCGGTGTCCAGGAACAGGACGCCCTGGGCCTCCAGGTCCTCGCGGATCGAGTGGTAGACGACCTCGGACTCGTACTGCGCGGCGACACCGGCGACGAGGCGCTGCTTCTCCGCCTCGGGGATGCCCAGCCGGTCGTAGGTGTTCTTGATGTCCTCGGGCAGGTCTTCCCAGGAAGTGGCCTGCTTCTCACTGGACCGCACGAAGTACTTGATGTTGTCGAAGTCGATCCCGGAGAGGTCCGCACCCCAGTTGGGCATCGGCTTCAAGTCGAAAAGCTTGAGCGCCTTGAGTCGCGCTTCGCGCATCCACTCCGGCTCGGACTTCTTCGAGGAGATGTCGGTGACGACGTCCTCGTTGAGTCCTCGACGGGCCGTTGAGCCCGCCTCGTCGGAGTCCGCCCAGCCGAACGCGTACTTGCCAAGGGACTCGATGGTCTCTTCTTGGCTCATGGGCGCGGTGGTGGGAGTGCGCTGCTCGGCAGCGGCAGTCATGCGGGTTTCCCTCCATTCGGGATCCGTGCTGTGCGCCCTGGAGAGGGCGCCGTGCTTCCCGGCCCTGGTTTGGCCGGGTGACCCGTCGAGACGACGGGTACGTGGGTGGTGCACGCGTTGTCACCGCGTGCGATGGTCGCCAGTCGCTGGACGTGGGTACCCAGAAGTTCCGCGAAAGCCTCTGTCTCGGCTTCGCACAACTGAGGGAACTCGGCGGCGACGTGGGCGACCGGGCAATGGTGCTGGCAGAGCTGTTCACCGACACCGACCTGACGGGTCGACGCAGCGTAACCTTCCCTGGTCAACGCCGCAGCGAGGGCCTCGGCGCGAGCGGCGGGATCCGCGTGCTGGGTGATCGCGTCCTGATGCGGGCCGACCAGCGAGGCGACCCGCGCCTCCGCGAAGGCCTTCACCGCGTCTTCCCCGGCGTGCTCGGCGAGGAAGCGGATGGCCGAGGACGCGAGGTCGTCGTAGGCGTGCCCGAACCGGGCCCGGCCGGCTTCGGTCAGCAGGAAGTTCTTGGCGGGACGTCCTCGCCCGCGGGGACCGCGGCGGGGCGCGTCCCGGGTTTCGGCTTCACCGTCGGCGAGCAGCGCGTCGAGATGACGGCGGACGGCGGCGGCGCTGATCCCCAGCTGCTCGGCCACCACGACAGCGGTCATCGGACCCTGTTCCAGCAGCAAGCGGGCCACTTCGTGCCTGGTCCGACCCTCGGGGCCGACCTGTACGGGGACAGGCTGGACCTCGGCGCGGGGCATGTCGCCACCGGCCTCGTCCCGCGTCCCCGTCTTTTTCACAACACAAGTGTGACGTATTTCCGGGAAGACGGCAAAGAGGGGTGCCTCACGGAGTGTCGTGGGTCACTTTCTGCCCTTCCGGCGCAATGAGATGGCGGGTTGCGATCCTTGCCCGCGCAACCACCGCAACCAGGTGCCGAGTTGCGTTGTTCCCCGCATCGCTACCCTTCGTGCGTGGCAGTGGGCGATCACCCGGCGCAGCGGGACACGGACGGGTCAGAGCCGGAGGACGCGGCGGCGGGGCCGGTGGCGACTCTCACTCCCGGGCACCCGCACGAAGCGGAGCCGCTGAACGACGAGGAACTGCGCGGCCTGAACGTGGTCCGCCGGTTCGGCGCGGTCGGCTCCCTGTTCCTCGCCCTCGGCTCGCTCGGCGCGGGCGCCGCGCCGGTGATCAACCCGGTGCAGGAGATCCCGGTCCTGCGGCTGTTCACCCGCATCCCGATGGTCTCGCTCGCGATGGGCCTGGCCGGGATGGCGATCATCGTGCTGAGCTGGCTGCTGCTCGGCCGGTTCGCGCAGCCCGCGCGCCGCCGCCTCGCCACCCAGGGCCAGCTCGCCCGCACCATCGCGCTCTGGTGCGCACCGCTGCTGGTCATCCCGCCGCTGTTCTCCCGCGACGTCTACAGCTATCTCGCGCAGAGCGAGATCGTCGCCCGCGGGATGGACCCGTACTCCCTCGGACCCGCCGAAGCGCTCGGCGTCTCCGACCCGCTGACCTCGGGCGTCTCCAACATGTGGCGCGAGACCCCGGCGCCCTACGGCCCGCTGCTGCTGCGCCTCGGCGGCTGGCTGGCTCCGCTGAGCAGCGGCAACATCGTGACCGGGGTGCTGCTGCAGCGCGGGCTCGCGCTGATCGGCGTCGTCCTGATCATCTGGGCGCTGCCCCGGCTGGCCCGGCGGTTCGGGGTCCAGCCCGCGACCGCGCTGTGGCTCGGCGCGGCGAATCCGCTGCTGATCTTCCACTTCGTCGCGGGCGCCCACAACGACGCGCTGGCGATCGGGCTCATGGTGGCCGGGCTGGAGGTCGGTCTCCAGCGGATGCCGGTGCGGTTCAAACACGACGCGCCTCCCCCGCTGGCCAAGGGCGAACTGCTCTACATCGGATTCGGGGTGGTGCTCATCACCCTCGGCGTCGCGGTGAAGATCAACGCGATCCTCGCGCTGCCGTTCTTCACCGTGATGGTGGCCAGACGACGGCACGGCCGGATCAAGGACCTGGTCACCGCCGCGGTGCCGATGGCGTTGCTGTTCGGGGTGGTGCTGGTGGCGGTCTGCTACGGCACCGGCCTCGGTTTCGGTTGGGTCGGCGCGCTCGAGACGCCGGGACTGGTCCGCTCGTGGATCTCGCCGACGTCGGAACTCGCCGCGCTCGGCGGTGTCCTCGGCATCGCCCTCGGCCTCGGCAACCACACCAACGCGATGGTGCCGATCCTCGGCGCGCTCGGCTATGTCGTCGCGGGCGCGGTGACGGTCAAGTTCCTCTGGGACAGCTTCAAATGGCGCTACCGGCCGATCATCGGCCTCGGTGTCTCGCTGGGCGCGGTGATGGTGCTGCACGTCGCGCTCCAGCCCTGGTACCTGCTGTGGGCGATCATCCCGCTCGCCGCGGCTGCCGGCACCTCACGGTTCCGCATGGCGGCGACGATCGTCACCGCGGTCCTGCCGTTCCTGCTGCCGACGACGGGAAGCACCTTCGAGGGCCGCGGCTTCGTCCTGCCGTTCGCGTGGGCCGCCGCCGGGGTCGTCACGCTACTGGGGCTGTTCCTCGTCCATCGCCTTTCCCCGCTACTGCTGTCCAGACCGTCCCCGGAGCATTCGGTCCCGGCGTGAGGCCGTATCGTGACCTGTCGTGAACACCCCCGCCGTCGAGATCACCGGGCTGGTGAAACGCTACGGATCCACCACCGCCGTCGATGGACTCGACCTGCGGATGGAACGTGGCTCGTTGCTCGCGCTGCTCGGCCCGAACGGGGCCGGCAAGACCACCACCGTCGAGATCTGCGAAGGCTTCCTGCGGCCTGACGAAGGCGAAGTCCGCGTGCTGGGGATGAACCCGGCGCGGGAGGGCTCGGCACTGCGGCCGCGGATCGGGGTGATGCCCCAGGGCGGCGGCGCCTATCCCGGCGTCCGCGCCGACGAGATGCTCGGACTGGTCGCCGCGTGCGCGGCGAACCCGCTCGAACCCGCCTGGCTGCTGGATGTCCTCGGTCTCGCGGGAGCGAGGAAGACGCCGTTCAAACGGCTCTCCGGCGGGCAGCAGCAACGGCTTTCGCTCGCATGCGCGCTCGTCGGCCGCCCGGAACTGCTGTTCCTCGACGAGCCGACGGCGGGTATGGACCCGCAGGCCCGCCGTCTGGTCTGGGATCTGCTCGGCGCACTGCGCGCCGACGGCGTCAGCGTGCTGCTCACCACGCATCTGATGGAGGAGGCCGAAACGCTGGCCGACACCGTGGTGATCGTGGACCACGGCAAGGTCGTCGTCGAAGGCTCTCCGCAGGCGCTGACCGTCGAGTCCGGTGAGACCGCGCAGCTTCGCTTCAAGGCCCGGACGCGACTCGATACCGCCCTGCTGACCGCGGCACTGCCCGAGGGGCATCTCGTCCACGAGTCGGCGCCGGGGACGTACCTCGTCGAGGGCACGATCGACCCGCAGGTGGTGTCGACGGTGACGGCGTGGTGCGCCCAGCAGGGCGTCATGCCGGAGGAACTGCAGGTCGGCAGGCGCACACTGGAAGAGGTCTTCCTGGAGCTGACCGGACGGGAACTGCGCGCATGACCACCCTGCCCACACCGCCCGCCCCCCGGTTCGCCGCGGGCACGTTCACCCCGGCCCCCGGACGCGGTTCGCTCGGCAAGATGCTGCGCACGCACGCGAAGGTCGAAGCGAGCCTGACGCTGCGCCACGGCGAGCAGATCCTGCTGACCCTGCTCATTCCGCTCGCCTTGCTGATCGGTTTGTCGCTGCTGGACATCCTGCCGTCGTCGCAACTCGGCGATTCGTCCCAAGTGGACTGGATCACGCCGAGGATCCTGGCGCTCGCGGTGCTGTCGTCCGCGTTCACCGGGCAGGCCATCGCACTGGGCTTCGACCGCCGTTACGGCGTCCTCAAACGGCTTTCCGCCACCGCGCTGCCCCGCTGGCTGCTCATCGCCGGCCGGGTCGCCGCCGCGCTGGTCGTGGTCGCGCTCCAGGCGGTGATCCTCGGTGCCGTGGCCGCGTTGCTGGGCTGGTCGCCGTCACTGGGCGGGCTTCTCGGCGCGCTCCCGTTCCTGCTCGTCGGCACCCTGGCGTTCGGCGCGCTGGGCCTGCTGCTCGGCGGGGCGCTGCGCGCGGAGGCCGTGCTGGCGCTGGCGAACATCGTCTGGTTCGTGCTGCTGCTCGCGGGCGGCATCCTGCTGGCACCGTCGACGATGCCGTCCGGCGTCGGCTGGATCGTCGAACTGCTGCCCTCTGGCGCGCTCGCCGAAGGACTGCGGTCGGTGCTGCTGGACGGTTCGTTCGGCTGGGGCCCGTTCGCGGTGCTCATCGGCTGGGGCGTCGTCGCGGGTGCGCTGGCGAGCAAGACCACGAAACTCACCTGAGGCGCCCGACACAGCGGGTCCGGCCGGTGGAAGGCTCTCAGGAACGGCGTTCTAGCATCGGAGGCGTGCCGTTCCAGAGTCTTGTAGCGCGTCTGCCGTATCCCTCGTTCACGGTCCAGCGAGCGGTCGCGATGGCGGCGGTGATCGCCCAGGCCGGAATCGGTGTCACCGGCTCGGTCGTCCGCGTCACGGGATCGGGTCTCGGTTGCCCGACCTGGCCCCAGTGTGTCGAAGGCAGCATCGTGCCCGTCGCGCATCCCGAATTCGACGCGCTCAACCAGTGGATCGAGTTCGGCAACCGGATGCTGTTCGGGGTGGTCATCCTGGTCGCCGCGCTGTGCGTGATCACCGCCTGGCGGGTGCGGATCGAGCACCCGAGCCGTCGTCGTCTGGTGAAGCTGGCCTGGACGATGCCCGCCGGGGTGATCCTGCAGGCCATCGTCGGCGGGATCACCGTGCTCGCCAAACTCGAATGGTGGACCGTCGCGCTCCACTTCCTGGCCTCCACTCCCCTGGTCTGGCTCGCGGTGCTGCTGCTGCGGGCGTTCAAGGAGGGTGACGAGCCCGCCCGCTGGCTGATCCCGGACGCGGGCCGCAAGACCCTGATCGCGCTCATCGTGTCGATGTGGGCGGTCCTCGTGGCGGGCACCACCGTGACCGGCGCGGGCCCGCACGGCGGCGACCCCGGCACCCACCGGCTCCAGGCCCCGATCGAGACGCTCACCCAGGTGCACGGCGGACTGCTGGTGGTCTACCTGGTCGTGCTGGCCGTCTTCGGGCTCCAGTTGATGCGGGGTGAAACGCCGAAGCAGTTGTGGCGGCGCTACGCCTTCGTCTGGGTGATCGCGCTCGCCCAGGGCGTCCTGGGCTCGGTGCAATACGCCCTTGGCGTACCGGAGGCGCTGGTGGCGTCCCACGTCCTCGGCGCCGCACTGGTGATCATTTCGACGGCGGCACTGTGGTGCGGCTCACGTGATCGAGGCCCGACGCCCGTTTCCCATGCCGCTGAACGGGAACTCGCCATTTCGAACTGACCCCTTGGCAAACCGGACGTAACCCCCGGGCGGCGTGCTCGCCAGACGCTGCCCTTACGCTGCGTTTCGGTGCCCCGCACGGGGGTCACCACCGAGTCGAGGCACGAGGTGTCGTATGACCGCCAGCACCGAGCCGGACGCACCGGCCAGTCCGTCCAAACCCCTGATCTCCCACCGGCGAGGCTCCGGGGAGATGCTGATCCTCAAGACCTTTCTGCTGGTCCCCTTCGTCGCGCTGATCGCCGCGGTGCCGATCGTGTGGGGCTGGGGCATGACCTGGGTCGATCTCGCACTGGCGGTCGTGTTCTACACCGTCGGGACGCTCGGGGTGACCGTCGGATACCACCGCTACTTCACCCACGGCGCCTTCAAGGCCGGGCGGCCGCTCCGGATCGCGCTCGCCATCGCCGGGAGTTTCGCGGTGCAGGGTTCGGTCATCTTCTGGGTGGCCAGCCACCGTCGCCACCACGCCTTCGCCGACCGAGAAGGCGACCCGCACTCCCCCTGGCTGTTCGGAACGTCGCCGTCGGCGCTGCTGCGCGGCTTCTGGCACGCGCACATGGGCTGGATGTTCAGCCGTGAAGTGACCAACTACGACCGTTTCGCGCCGGATCTGGTCGCCGACAAGGACCTGCGCGTGGTGAACCGCTACTTCTGGCTGTGGATCACGCTGAGTCTCGCGCTGCCCGCGGTGCTCGGCGGGCTGATCAGCTGGTCGTGGTGGGGTGCGGTGACCGGGTTCTTCTGGGCCGGGCTGGTCCGGATCGCGTTCCTGCACCACGTCACCTGGTCGGTGAACTCGATCTGTCACATGGTCGGCGAACGCCCGTTCGCCAGCCGCGACAAGGCGGCGAACTTCTGGCCGCTGGCGATCCTGTCCATGGGCGAGTCGTGGCACAACTCCCACCACGCCGACCCCACCTGCGCACGGCACGGTGTCCTGCGCGGGCAGGTCGACGTGTCGGCACGGGTGATCTGGCTGTTCGAGAAGTTCGGCTGGGCGCGGGACGTGCGGTGGCCGAAGCCCGAGCGCGTGGCCGCCAAACTCGCCAAACCCGCCTGACCCCTTCCGCGATCCGGCACCTGCTGGCGATCCTTGCGCGTTGCGAGCATCGCCAGCAGGTGCCGAATCGCGGGGGCGCGTCAGGCGAGTTGCTGGCGGACGGCGGAGGCGAACCGCCAGGCGGCCGCGGGGTCGGTCTGCCGGAAGCCGAGCGAAGGCTCGACGAGCTCCAGTTCCAGTAGCGACGGCCTGCCGTCCGGCCCGGCGACGAGATCCACGCGGGCATAGAGCAGTTCGGCGCGCAGGATGCCCAGCAGCGCCGCTGTCGCGTCCAGAGCGTCTTCGGCCAGCGCACGGAAGGCCGCGGTGGGTTGCACGGGCGCGAGCTTCTCCGTCACGTACAGGCCGGATTCGTCGAGTTCCCGGCCCAGCATCGCGGCCTTCGAGAACGCGTGCGAGTACACACCGCCGAAGAACACCAGCGCGGTCTCGCCCTCACTGTCCACACTGGACTGATACGGCTGGAGCAGCACGGTGTGCCCGTCGGCTTGCAGTCCGGCGAGATGAGCGGCGGCCGCGTCGCCGTCCGTGAACCGGCCGGTTCCTCGTGAGCCGGCACCGACGGCGGGCTTCAGCACGAACTCGGCCTTGGGCCAGCGCGGGGCCTGGTCATCGGGCGCGATCAGGGTAGTCGGCACGACCGCGACCCCGGCGTCACCCAGTTCGGCGAGGTAGGACTTGTCGGTGTTCCACCGCACGACTTGGGCCGCGTTGGCCAGCGTGGGCACGGCTTCGGTCCAGGACAGGAACTCGTCGCGGCGCTCGGCGTAATCCCACGTCGCGCGCAGCACGACGATGTCGGCCGCGCCGAAGTCGACGGTCGTGTCGTCCCAAGCGGCCCAGCGAGTCTTGAAGCCGAGGTCGGCCAGCGCGTCGGGAACGGCGTGCTCGTCGCCGTCGCCTTCCGGCAGCGCGGAGCAGGCGACGAAGAGCGCGGATCCGCTCACTTCCCCGCCATCCGGCGGCGGTGCTCGGCGCCGATCTTGGTGGCCTTCACGGTCTCGCTGTCCCATTCGGCGGGCTCGAGGTCTTCGACGGCCTCGACCAGCGCCTCGCCTGCCTCCACGGAGCCGACGACGACGTCGCCGAGCGCGCCGTCGGCGCCCACGAGCACGACCCTGGCGCCGATCCGGCCGATGTTCTCCACCACCGCGCGTGACGGCTTTCCGTGCCGCTTCACGAAGTCACGGGCGGCCGCGATCTGGCGCGACGTGGGGGCGGCGGTCTCGGTCTTCTCTTCGGTCTCAGCCACGGCCAGAGCTTAACCGCGAAAGGCCCGTGACGCGGAATAACCGTGGCGTCGGCCATAGTTGTGCCGGTCGGAACGACCTTGAACGAGGAGGAAGTATGCCCACGGCAGTGCAGATCCGGCGAACCGGCGGTCCCGAAGTCCTCGAGCCGGCGCAAGTCGAGGTCGGCGAACCCGGAGCCGGGGAACTGCTCGTGGACGTCGCGGCGGCGGGCGTCAACTACATCGACACCTACCACCGCGAGGGCATCTACCCGGTCGACACGCCGTTCGTGCCGGGCATGGAAGGCGCGGGCACGGTGGCCGCGGTCGGCGCGGACGTCACCGGCTTCACCGTCGGCGATCGGGTCGCCTGGCAGGGTTCGCTCGGCAGCTACGCCCAGCGCCGGCTGCTTCCCGCCGCGATCGCGGTGAAGATCCCCGACGGCGTGACCGAGGAGACCGCCGCCGCCACGATGCTCCAGGGCGTCACCGCGCACGCCCTGATCGCCTCGGCCTACGAGGTCAAGGCCGGTGACGACGTGCTGATCCACGCCGCCGCGGGCGGGATGGGCCTGCTGCTCGTCCAGCTGGCCAAGGCGCGCGGGGCCCGGGTGATCGGCACCGTCTCCACCGACGAGAAGGCCGAACTCGCCAAGCAGGCGGGCGCGGACGACGTCATCCGCTACGACCAGGTCGACTTCGCGAAGGTCACCCGTGACCTCACCGGCGGCAAGGGCGTCGAGGTGGTCTACGACGGCGTCGGCAAGTCCACGGTGGACGGCAGCCTGGCGAGCCTGAAGATCCGGGGGCTGCTGGCCCTCTACGGCGCGGCCAGCGGTCCGGTGCCGCCGATCGACCCGCAATTGCTCAACCGCAGCGGCTCGGTGTACCTCACCCGTCCCACCTCCGCGCATTACGTGCTCACCCGCGAGGAACTGGAGTGGCGGGTGAACGAACTGTTCGCCGCCGTTCGAGACGGCTCGCTGACCATCCGGATCGGCGGCCGCTACCCGCTGGGAGACGCCCGTCAGGCGCACGAAGACCTCCAGGGGCGGCGCACCACCGGCAAGCTGCTGCTGATCCCGTGACGGTGCTCTGGCCGGAACAGGTCCGGCTCGAAGGCGAAGGGCTCGTCCTGCGGGAGTGGACCGAAGACGACGTCGCGGGAATGCCCGCACTGTTCGACGACCCCGCCGTCGCGCGGTTCACCCCTCTGGCCTCGCCTTTCGACGAGGTGGCGGCGAAGGCCCATTACGCGAAGTGCGTCACCCGCCGAGCGGAAGGCAAGGGACTCCGGCTCGCCATCACGGCCGACGGCGGGACGCCACTCGGCGAGGTGGTGCTGATGCTTCCGGGAGAACACTCGGACCCGGTCGAACTCGGCTACATGGTCGGGCGCGCCCACCGCGGCCGCGATCTCGCGGCGCGGGCTCTCCGGGTGCTCACCGCGTACGCGCTGCAGCTCGGGCTCAGCCCGCTCCGGCTGCGGATCGACGCCCGGAACGCGGCGAGCGAGGCCGTCGCCCGCCGCGCGGGCTACGTCCCCACCGACTCGCCGCCCAAGGTCGAGGTCGAGAAGGGGGTCGAGGTCATCCTGCTCACCTGGGAGTACGCCGGATAGCTTCCCCTGTGCCGCCCAATCACCTTGCCTAGGTACATGAAGGCCCCCTTCCTGTACCTAGGCGCAAGGAAGGGGGCCTTCATGTACTCGGGCGGGCGGGAGACATCACCAGCCACGAGCGGTCCGTCGGAAGCCCCGATCAGCCCTTGTCGGTCGGGACGCTCACCGCGTCGGTGACGAACACCAGGGTCTCGTTCGGCGCGATGCCGTTGCCACCCTGGCCGTAGCCGAGGTCCGGCGGGATGATCAGCAGCCGCCGCGCGCCCTGCTTGATCCCTTCGAGGCCCTGGTCCCAGCCCTTGATGACGTCACCGGCGCCGAGGGCAAGGTCGAACGGCTCGCCGCGGTCGAACGAGCTGTCCAGCTTCTGCTTGTTGGACCAGGTGACCAGCGAATAGTTCATCTTGAGCTTGGCGCCCGCCTTGGCGCCCTCACCGGTGCCCGGCTCGAGATCCTTGGTGATGAGCTTCTTCGGCGGGTCGCAGTCGTCCGGGATGGTGATGGTCGGCGCCTCCCCGAACTTCCCGGTGGTCTTGACGTCCTCCGCCGTGCATTCCTTGCCCTTCGGGGCGGCCGGGGCCGAAGACGACGCCGACGCGGGGGCCGCGCCGGAGGACGACTGGGCGGAACCTGCGGTGTTCTGCTTCTCGCCACAGGCCGCCAGGGCGAGGACGCCCGCGCCGATGACCACGATCTTGCCGAATGTGCGCATGCGGCCGACCTTAGCCAAGACCCTTCAGCGCCGGAACAAGGTCACCGGTCTGCACTACGCCCATCCGACGGGTCGCCCTGGTCAGGGCCACATAAAGATCGTTGAGCCCGCGTGGCGATTCGGCGACGACCTCGTCCGGCGCGATCAGCACCACGGAGTCGAACTCCAGGCCCTTCGCCCGGTCCACCGCCATCACCGACACCCGCTCCCCCACCTCACCGAGCGTCTCGGAGACGGGCGCGACCCGGGAGGCCGGGCACAGCACGGCGACCGTCCCACTGTCCACGGCGGACAGTTCGGCCTCGACGATCGCCGGCAGTTCGGCGCCGAGCGCAGCCGGCTCCACGGAACGCAGCCAAGGCTCGAAACCCGTCTCCCGCACGGAAACCGGCGCTTCCAGTTCCGGATTGACGTCGGCGAGCACCCGGGACGCGACGGCCATGATCTCGGCCGGGGTCCGGTAGTTCACCGTCAGCTCTTCGAGCCGCCAGCGGTCGGCGACATAGGGCGCAAGCACTTCACCCCACGATCGCGCACCGCCGGAAGCACCGGTCTGCGCGACGTCGCCGACCAGCGTCATCGACCGGTTCGGGGACCGGCGCATCAGCAACCGCCAGTCCATGGCGGTCAGTTCCTGCGCCTCGTCGACGATCACGTGCCCGAAGGTCCAGGTCCGGTCCTGCGCGGCCCGTTGCGCCGCGGTCATCTCGCTGCGGCGCTGCTGGCGTTCGGCGAACAGTTCGGCGTCGAGCACGTCGCCCACGCGCAGCAGCTCCTCGTCGACGATCTCCTCGTCCTGTTCGAGGATGTCGAGTACGCCTTCCGCGTAGGCGCGGTCTTCCCGTTCGCGGCGGGCGCGCTCGGCGCGGGCTTCGGTGTCGTCCTCGCCGAGCAGTTCGGCGAGTTCGTCGAGCAACGGGACGTCCGACGGGCTCCACTTCGCGTCCGTCGGGCTGTAGAGATGCTCGCGGTCGGTTTCGGACAAGGCCTTCCCGGCCGCGCTGCGCAACCGTTCGCGGTCGGCGAACAGCTCGTCGAGCACGACCTCGGGGGTGAGCGTCGGCCACAGGCCGTCGATCGCGGCGGCCACGTTCCTGTCGGCGGCGACCTCCGCCCGGATGTCCTGGACGTCGCGCGCGTCGAGCAGGTCCTCTCCCAGTTTCCGGGCGGCCTGCCGGGTCAGCGCGTCGAGGAGGTCGGAGACGAAGATCCGCCGGGCGAGGTTGTGCGGACGGCGCGAGCGGCGGGCCCGCGTCCGCGCCTCGGTGCAGGTCTTGCGGTCGAGCATCAGGATCTCGCGCTCGAACTCGATCTCCAGCACCGGTTCCGGCACGCGCTGACGGTCGCGGACGGCGTTGGCCAGCACGTCGGCCAGCACCGCGCGGCCCTTGACCTCGGCGGCCGCACGCGTGACCGGACCGGTGGCGTCCAGGCCCGGGTACAGCTGCCCGATCGTGGCCAGCAGCACACCGGTCTCGCCGAGTGACGGCAAGACCTGCCCGATGTAGCGGAGGAAGGTGCTGTTCGGCCCGACCACGAGCACGCCGCGTGTGGTGAGCTGCTGCCGGTGCGTGTAGAGCAGATACGCGGCACGGTGCAGCGCGACCGCGGTCTTGCCGGTGCCCGGCCCGCCCTGGACCACGAGAACGCCGTTGGGCGTCGCGCGGATGATGCGGTCCTGCTCGGCCTGGATGGTGGCGACGATGTCGCTCATCTCACCGGTGCGACGGCGTTCGAGCGCGGCCAGCAGCGCCGCCTCCCCCGCGAGACCGAGGTCCTGGCCCTGGTCCGCGGCGGAAAGATCGAGGATCTCGTCGTCGACGCCGACGACTTTCCGGCTCAGCGACCGGATGTGCCGCCTGCGGCGGACACCTTCGGGTGAAGCGGCGGTCGCCAGGTAGAACGGCCGCGCGACCGGCGCGCGCCAGTCGACGAGCAGCGGGCGGTAGTCGTCGTCCTCGTCGAAGAGCCCGAGCCGCCCGATGTAGGTGGTCTCCTCCGCGTGCTCGGGGAGGAAGTCGAGGCGGCCGAAGCACAGGCCCTGCTCGACGGAGCTCAGCTGGGCGAGCCTGTCGGTGTACAGCGTCGTGGCGACGTCGCGTTCGGTGCGTGCCTGCGGGGTGCCGCCGGTCTGGCGCAGCGTCCGGTCGAGCCTGCGCTGGGCGTCGGCGCGTTCGACGTCGAGCTTGCGGTAAAGGGTGGTGACGTACTGCTGCTCGAGCGCGACGTCCCGCTCGAGCGCGTCGAGTTCCCGGTCCGGGGACACGGACAAAAGCAGCCTGCTTTCGAGAGGTGGGACAGGGGCCGATCGGAGTACAACGGCGCCCGCCATCATCGCATTCCCTCGCGGTCACCCGGACCGGGAGGAAGGCCGCAAGGGGCAGACCCGTGCCCATACGACGTTCTCGTGAAGCAGCGCGGCACAGGTGTCGTGGGGGTGGCAAGTCCGTGAAGGCCTCCTTGAGGGACTCTGGGTCCCTCAAGGAGGCCTTCACGGACTTCAAACCGCCTACACAGAGCGACCACAGCCCTGCGACCGGACAGGTTCGACCCCCTGGAGCGAACCCTCGCCGCCGCCTTCCTCCGACACGCGTGAAGGCCCCCTTCCCTCGGCTGAGCCGGGGAAGGGGGCCTTCACGCGTACAAGATCAGAAAGGCA
This sequence comes from Amycolatopsis sp. QT-25, assembly GCF_029369745.1. Lineage (NCBI taxonomy): Bacteria > Bacillati > Actinomycetota > Actinomycetes > Pseudonocardiales > Pseudonocardiaceae > Amycolatopsis > Amycolatopsis sp. QT-25. The sequence goes on along the minus strand of NZ_CP120210.1, from coordinate 2,930,314 downwards.
GGCCGATGACGGGCAGGCCGATGGCAGAGTCGACGGCCAGCGCGACGAACAGGATCATCAGGTACGTGTTCGACCGGTGGAACAGCGACATCGGCTTGGTCTCCTCACCGCGCCGCACCGCCGCGTTCAGGCTGTGCGCGTAGAAGAGGAACCAGCCGCCCGCCAGGATCGCGAACGTCGTGTAGATCCAGCTCGTCACTGGGACCAGCAGCAGCGTCCAGGCGACCATCACCCACGAGTAGATGACGATCTGCCGCGCCACGTGCTGCGGGGTGGCGACCACCGGCAGCATCGGCACGCCGGCGCGCTCGTAGTCGTCGCGGTACTTCATGCCCAGCGCCCAGGTGTGCGGCGGGGTCCAGAAGAAGATGACGCCGAACATCACGAACGCCGGCCACTCGACGGTTCCGGTGACGGCGGCCCAGCCGATGACGACCGGCATGCAGCCCGCCGCGCCGCCCCAGACCACGTTCTGTGACGTACGCCGCTTCAGCACCAGCGTGTAGACGAAGATGTAGAAGAGAATCGTCACGATCGCGAGGATCGCCGAAAGCAGGTTCACCGTGAAATAGAGCACGACGAACGACAGGACACCGAGTACGAGGCCGAAGACGAGCGCGCCGCGCCTAGGCACCGATTCCTTCACCAGCGGGCGGCGCTTGGTGCGGTTCATCACCTTGTCGATGTCCGCGTCGATGACACAGTTCAACGCGTTGGCGCTGCCGGCGGCCATGGTGCCGCCCACGAGGGTCGCGAGCACCAGCCACGGCGAGGGGATTTCGCGGCCCGCCAGGAACATCGCGGGAATCGTGGTGACCAGGAGTAGCTCGATCACCCTGGGCTTCGCGAGGGCGGCGTACGCGCCGACGACCTGGCGGATCGTTCGCCGGCCACCGTGCGCTCCGTCCCCGTGGCTCGGGTCCGCAAGCGACCCTCGCCCACCGGTCGGATGTACGGCGCTGGTGCTGTCACTGCGTCCGTGCGCAGCGTTCACCAACGACATTTCACTCCCTGCGTCAGTTTTCGGGGCGGGGCCCACCAGGCTTCCGGGTGATGTGGCGGCCCCGGATCCGGAGTGTTCTGAACCCTTCCCCGATGTTAGACGTGCTGTTTCCACAGGGTGATCGCGGGTCCTCGACCGGCCGAACCATTAGGCTGGCCGCGGTAGCTCGCGGCGTGCCCCTGCGAACGGCCCGGACCAGGAATATCGTCCCTTCCGGATCGATTGAGATTAGTAGCGGTACACATGGGTTACCCATGAGGGAAGAGAAGCCACAACCTGATGACGGGGAGTTCGAGTTCAGTGTCCGAAACCGCCTCTACCAGCGAGAAGAACCCACTCCTCCGGCGTAACGTGCCCGCCGACTGGACCGACCTCGACACGCGGGCCGTCGACACCGTGCGGGTGCTCGCCGCGGACGCGGTCGAGAACTGCGGCAGCGGTCACCCCGGTACCGCGATGAGCCTGGCGCCGCTCGCGTACACGCTCTTCCAGCGGACGCTGCGTCATGACCCGGCGGACCCCGAGTGGCCCGCCCGTGACCGCTTCATCCTCTCCGCCGGTCACTCGAGCCTCACTCTCTACATCCAGCTGTACCTCGCCGGGTTCGGCCTGGAGCTGGAAGACCTGAAGCGGCTGCGCACGTGGGACTCGAAGACCCCGGGTCACCCGGAGTACCGCCACACCAAGGGCATCGAGACCACCACCGGCCCGCTCGGCCAGGGTCTGGCCAACGGGGTCGGCATGGCGATGGCGGCCCGTCGCGAGCGTGGCCTGCTGGACCCGGACGCCCCGCAGGGCGAGAGCATCTTCGACCACTACGTCTACGTCGTCGCTTCCGACGGTGACATCGAAGAGGGCGTCACCGCCGAGGCCTCCTCGATCGCCGGCCGCCAGGAGCTGGGCAACCTCATCGTCTTCTGGGACGACAACGAGATCTCGATCGAGGACGACACCAAGATCGCGCTGTCCGAGGACGTCGTGAAGCGCTACGAGGCCTACGGGTGGCACACCCAGGTCGTCGAGGGTGGCGAGAACGTCGTCGCGATCGAAGAGGCCATCAAGGCCGCGAAGGCCGAGACCGAGCGCCCGTCGTTCATCGCGCTGAAGACCGTCATCGGCTACCCGGCGCCGAAGAAGATGGGCACCGGCAAGGCCCACGGTGCCGCGCTCGGCGCCGAAGAGGTCGCCGCGGTGAAGGAGATCCTCGGTTTCGACCCGGAGCGGACCTTCCAGGTCGACGACGAGGTCATCGCGCACACCCGCCGGGCCGTCGATCGCGGCAAGACCGCGCGCGCCGCATGGCAGGAGAAGTTCGAGGCGTGGGGCGCCGCCAACCCGGAGCGCAAGAAGATCGCGGACCGGATGTCGACCCGCACGCTGCCCGAAGGCTTCGCGGACAACCTGCCGAAGTGGGAGCCGGACGCCAAGGGCATCGCGACCCGCAAGGCCTCCGGCGAGGTGCTCAACGCGCTCGCCGAGCCGCTTCCCGAGCTGTGGGGCGGTTCCGCGGACCTCGCGGAGAGCAACAACACCACCATGAAGGGGGCCGACTCGTTCGGCCCGGAGAAGGCTTCCACCGAGATGTGGAAGACCAGCCCCTACGGCCGGACGCTGCACTTCGGCATCCGCGAGCACGCGATGGGCTCGATCCTCAACGGCATCGCGCTGCACGGCGGCACCCGGCCCTACGGTGCGACGTTCCTGATCTTCTCCGACTACATGCGCCCGCCCGTGCGGCTGGCCGCGCTGATGAAGGCGCCGGTCACCTACGTGTGGACGCACGACTCGATCGGCCTGGGCGAGGACGGCCCCACCCACCAGCCGATCGAGCAGCTCTCCGCCCTGCGCGCCATCCCCGGTCTCAACGTCGTCCGCCCGGCGGACGCCAACGAGACCGCGTACGCGTGGAAGGCCGTCCTGGAGGACGTCCACCACCCGTCGGGCCTCGCGCTGACCCGGCAGAACGTGCCGGTGCTGGAGGGCACCAGCGCCGAGGGCGTCCAGCGAGGCGGTTACGTCCTCGCCGAGGCGTCCAACGGCAGTCCCGAGGTCGTGCTGATCGCGACCGGCTCCGAGGTCCAGCTGGCCGTCGAGGCCCGCAAGACCCTCGAAGCCGACGGCATCCCGGCGAGCGTCGTCTCGATGCCGTGTGTCGAGTGGTTCGACGCGCAGGACCAGTCGTACAAGGACTCCGTCCTCCCGCCGTCGGTCAAGGCACGCGTCTCCGTCGAAGCCGGTGTCGCCCAGTCGTGGCACCGCTTCACCGGTGACGCCGGGGAAAACGTTTCGATCGAGCACTTCGGTGCTTCGGCCGACGCCGCCACGCTGTTCCGCGAGTTCGGGTTCACCGCGGAAGCCGTCGTCGACGCCGCCCGTCGCTCGATCGCCAACACCAAGAACTGAAGGGGATGCTGCCACCTCATCCCCACCACCCACCCTTAACTGAGGCGCTTCGCGCCACTGAGAGGACTCAGATGAGCAACGACAAGCTCGCGCGGCTGTCCGAGGCAGGCGTTTCGATCTGGCTCGACGACCTGTCCCGTGAACGCCTGAACACCGGCAACCTCGCCGACCTGATCCGCGACAAGCACGTCGTGGGCGTGACCACCAACCCGACGATCTTCGCCAACGCGATGTCGAAGGGCGAGGCGTACGACGAGCAGACCCGCGAGCTCGCGGCCCGCGGCGCCGACGTCGAGGCCAGCATTCGCGAACTGACCACCACCGACGTGCGCAACGCCGCGGACCTGTTCCGCGACGTCTACGCCGCCACGAACGGGGTCGACGGCCGGGTGTCCATCGAAGTGGACCCGCGGCTGGCCAAGGACTCCGACAAGACGGCGGCCGAGGCGCAGGACCTGTGGAAGACCGTGGACCGGCCGAACGTGCTGATCAAGATCCCGGCCACCGAAGAGGGCCTCCCGGCGATCACCAAGACCCTGGCCGAGGGCATCAGCGTCAACGTCACGCTGATCTTCTCCGTCGAGCGGTACCGGGCGGTCATCGAGGCCTACTTCGCCGGGCTCGAGCAGGCCAAGGCCAACGGCCACGACCTCAAGGGCATCCACTCGGTCGCGTCGTTCTTCGTGTCCCGGGTGGACACCGAGATCGACAAGCGGCTCGACGCGATCGGCACCGAGGCGGCCACCGCGCTGCGCGGCGAGGCCGCCATCGCCAACGCGCGCCTGGCGTACGCGGCGTTCGAGGAGCTGTTCGCTTCGGACCGCTGGAAGGCACTCGCGGAGGCGGGCGCGAACGCGCAGCGTCCGCTGTGGGCCTCCACCGGCGTGAAGGACCCGCAGTACTCCGACACCCGCTACGTGGACCAGCTCGTCGTCAAGGACACGGTCAACACGATGCCGGAGAAGACCCTCGACGCGGCCGCGGACCACGCCGAAGTCACCGGTGACACGGTGACCGGCAAGGGCGCCGACGCGCAAGCCGTCTTCGACAAGCTGAGCGCTGTCGGCATCGACATCACCGACGTCTTCCTGACGCTGGAGAACGAGGGCGTCGAGAAGTTCGAGAAGTCGTGGACCGAGCTTCTCGAGACCGTCACCGGGCAGCTCGAAAAAGCAAAGGACTGATCACCGACCATGGCAGGGGAAACGACCGGCGTCGAAATCGTCGACGCCGCCCTGGCCGGCGAAGCCGCTCCGTTCGCGGAGCGGCTCGTCGCCGACCAGGTCGCATCGAAACTGGCGTCCCAGGACGCCACACTGTGGGGTCCCGAAGCCGAGTCCGAAGCGTCGATCCGTCTCTCGTGGACGACGCTGCACAAGTCCTCGCGGCCGTTGATCGGCGAGATCGAGGCACTGCGGACCGACCTGCGCTCCGAGGGCGTCGACCGCGTCGTCCTCGCGGGCATGGGCGGTTCGTCGCTGGCCCCCGAGGTCATCGTAGCGACCGAGGGTGTCGCGCTGACGGTCCTCGACACCACCGATCCGGGTCAGGTCGCCGACGCGCTCGCCGGTGACCTGGAGCGCACGGTCATCGTCGTGTCGTCGAAGTCCGGTGGCACCGTCGAGACCGACAGCCACCGGCGGATCTTCGCGAAGGCCTTCGCCGACGCGGGCATCGACGCGGCCCGGCGGATCGTGGTCGTCACCGACCCCGGCTCGCCGTTCGCGGACCTGTCCGCGAAGGAGGGCTACCGCAAGGTCTTCCTCGCCGACCCGAACGTCGGCGGCCGCTACTCGGCGCTGACCGCGTTCGGGCTCGTCCCGGCCGGGCTCGCCGGCGCGGACGTCGCCCGCCTGCTCGACCAGGCCGCTTCGGTGGCCGACGAGCTGGCCGCCGACTCCGTGGACAACCCCGCGGTCGCACTCGCGGCGGCGTGGGTGGCGGCGCATGAGAAGGGAGCCGAGAAGGTCGTCATCGGCGACACGGGTTCCGGGGTCAAGGGCTTCGCCGACTGGGCGGAGCAGCTGATCGCCGAGTCCACCGGCAAGCAGGGCACCGGGCTCCTGCCCGTCGCCGTCGAGGGCCCGAGCGCTCCCGGATTCGCCGACGCCAAGGCCGATGCCACCCCGGTGGCGGTCGGACCGGCGGAAGGCGCCGCGAAGATCTCCGTGACCGGCTCGCTCGGCGCGCAGTTCCTGCTGTGGGAGTTCGCCACCGCGCTCGCCGGACGGCTGCTCGGGATCAACCCGTTCGACCAGCCCGACGTCGAGGCCGCGAAGAAGGCCGCACGCTCCCTGCTGGACAACCCGGACGCGCTCGAGGGCGGCGAGCAGCCGTCCACTGTGGACGGCGCGGTCGAGGTTTTCGGCTCGGCAGGCGTCGCCACGGACGGGAAGCTCGCGGACATCCTGCGGGCTTTCTTCGCTTCCGCCCCCGAAAACGGCTATATCGCGGTGCAGGCGTATCTCGACCGGCTCGATGACGCGTCGACCGCGGTCCTGCGCGGCGAGATCGCCAAGCGCACCGGCCGTCAGACCACCTTCGGGTGGGGGCCGCGGTTCCTGCACTCGACCGGGCAGTACCACAAGGGCGGGCACCAGAACGGTGTCTTCCTGCAGATCACCGGCGCCGTCGAAGACGATCTCGACGTCCCGGACCGGCCGTACACGCTCGGCGTGCTCCAGCACGCGCAGGCACTCGGCGACGGCCAGGTGCTCGCGGAGCACGGCCGCCCGGTGCTGCGCCTGCACCTCACCGACCGGGCCGCCGGCCTGGCCGAACTGGTTCGCGCGGTACAGGAGGCCGGCGAGTGACACGTGCCTGGAACAACCCGCTGCGCGATCCGCGCGACAAGCGGCTGCCGAGGATCGCCGGGCCCTCCAGCCTGGTGATCTTCGGGGTCACCGGCGACCTCGCCCGCAAGAAGCTGATGCCGGCGATCTACGACCTCGCCCACCGAGGGCTGCTGCCCGCCGGGTTTTCGCTGGTCGGTTTCGCCCGCCGGGACTGGGAACACCAGGACTTCGGCGAACTCGTGCACGACTCGGTCAAGGAGCACGCGCGGACGCCGTTCAAGGAGTCGGTGTGGAACCGGCTCGCCGAAGGCATCCGGTTCGTCCAGGGCACCTTCGACGACGACAACGCCTTCGACCGGCTCGCGCAGACGGTCAAGGACCTCGACGCCGAACGCGGTACCGGGGGCAACACCGCGTTCTACCTTTCGATCCCGCCGAGCGCGTTCCCGGTGGTGACCAAGCAGCTCGCCCGCTCCGGCCTCGCCGAGGCGAGCGAGGACACCTGGCGCCGTGTCGTCATCGAGAAGCCCTTCGGCCGCGACCTCAAGAGCGCCAAGGAGCTCAACGGGATCGTGAACGACGTCTTCCCCGAGGAGTCGGTGTTCCGCATCGACCACTACCTCGGCAAGGAGACGGTGCAGAACCTGCTGGCGCTGCGGTTCGCGAACCAGCTGTTCGAGCCGATCTGGAACGCCAACTACGTCGACCACGTGCAGATCACCATGGCCGAGGACATCGGCCTCGGCGGCCGCGCGGGGTACTACGACGGCATCGGCGCCGCACGCGACGTCATCCAGAACCACCTGTTGCAGCTCCTCGCGCTGACCGCGATGGAGGAGCCGGTTTCGTTCGCCCCGCGCACTCTGCGCGCGGAGAAGGTCAAGGTGCTCTCGGCGACCAAGCCGCTGGAGCCGTTCGACGAGACCACCGCGCGCGGGCAGTACGCGGGCGGCTGGCAGGGCGGTATGAAGGTGCCGGGCCTGCTGCAGGAAGGCGGTTTCGCGAAGGACTCGACGACCGAGACCTACGCCGCGGTGACGCTGGAGGTGCAGAACCGCCGCTGGGCCGGGGTGCCGTTCTACCTGCGCACCGGCAAGCGGCTGGGCCGCCGGGTCACCGAGATCGCCGTGGTGTTCAAGCGGGCACCGCATCTGCCGTTCGACTCCACCTCGACCGAGGAACTGGGCCAGAACGCGCTGGTGATCCGGGTGCAGCCGGACGAGGGCATCACGCTGCGGTTCGGGTCGAAGGTACCGGGGACCACGATGGAGGTCCGCGACGTCACCATGGACTTCGGCTACGGGCACGCGTTCACGGAGTCCTCGCCGGAGGCTTACGAACGGCTCATCCTGGACGTGCTGCTCGGCGAACCGTCGCTGTTCCCGGTGAACGAAGAGGTCGAACTGTCCTGGGAGATCCTGGACCCGATCCTCGACCACTGGGCCAAGAAGGGCGCACCCGAGGCGTACCCGCCCGGTTCGTGGGGACCGCCGTCCGCGGACGAAATGCTGGAACGTACCGGCCGGAACTGGAGGCGTCCGTGATCATCGACCTGCCGTCGACCACGACGTCGCAGCTGAACAAGAAGCTCGTCGAGATCCGCGAACAGGGCGGTCAGGTGGCGCTCGGCCGCGTGCTGACGCTGGTCATCGTGGCGGACGACGACGACAAGCTCGAAGAGGCGATCGAAGCCGCCAACGAAGCCAGCCGGGAACACCCCTCGCGGGTGATCGTGGTGGCCAAGGGCGCGCGGACCGCCGCGCCGCGGATCGACGGCCAGATCCGGGTCGGCGGCGACGCCGGCGCGAGCGAGGTCATCGTCCTGCGGCTCTACGGTCCGCTGGCCTCGCAGGGCCAGAGCGCGGTCGTGCCGCTGCTGCTGCCCGACGCGCCGATCGTCACCTGGTGGCCGGGCACCGGTCCGAAGGCTCCGGCCCAGGACCCGCTCGGCGAGCTGGCGCAACGCCGGATCACCGACTCGGCGGCGGAGAAGGCGCCCATAAGAGCACTCACCACCCGGGCGAAGGCCTATGTGGAGGGTGACACCGACCTGGCGTGGACGCGGCTGACCAGCTGGCGCGCGCAGCTGGTGTCCGCTTTGGACCTTCCACCGCATGAGAAGGTCACCGGCGCGACGGTGACCGGTGAGGCCGACTCGCCGTCGACCGAACTGCTCGCCGGCTGGCTGGCCGAGTACCTCAAGGTGCCGGTGAAGCGAGTCAAGAGCAACGGTGCCGCGGGCATCATCTCGGTGACGCTGGACCGGCGGTCCGGCCCGGTGGAACTGCACCGGCCGGACGGACGGGTCGGCATGCTGACCCAGCCGGGCCAGCCGACGCGCCGCATCGCCCTGCAGCGGCGGAACAACAAGGACTGCCTGATCGAGGAGCTGCGGCGGCTCGACCCGGACGAGGTCTACGAGGCTTCGCTCCACGGGCTCGGCAAGATCTCGTCGGGCACCGCGGTCAAGGCCGTTCCGGTGAAGAAGGCGGCTCCGGTGAAGACCGCCCCTGCCAGGGACACCAAGGCCACGACCACGAAGAGCACCTCATGAGCAAGACCGAGGTCGTCGTCTACGAGAACCCGGACCTCCTGGCCGCCGCCGCGGCGGCCAGGCTGGTCACCCGGATCGTCGACGTCCAGGCCGCCAAGGGTTCCGCTTCGGTGGTGCTCACCGGCGGCGGCACCGGGATCGCGATCCTGCGTGAACTGCGCGACTCCAGTGCCCGTGACGCCATCGACTGGTCGCGTCTGGACCTCTACTGGGGCGACGAGCGCTTCGTCCCGGCGGACTCGGACGACCGCAACGAGAAGCAGGCCCGCGAGGCGCTGCTCGACCACGTCCCGCTCGACCCGAAGCGGGTGCACGCCATGGCACCCTCGGACGGCGAGTTCGGCGACGACGTCGACGCGGCGGCCGCGGCCTACGCGGAGGTTCTGGCGGCCGACGACGCGGCGTTCGACATCATGTTGCTGGGCCTCGGCGGCGAGGGGCACACCGCCTCGATCTTTCCCGAGAGCCCGGCGGTCCACGAGAAGGAACGCTCGGTCGTCGCGGTGCGGGACTGCCCGAAGCCGCCGCCGACCCGGATCTCGCTGACCCTGCCCGCGATCCGTCGCGCGCAGGACATCTGGCTGGTCACCGGCGGCGACGCCAAGGCGGACGCCGTCGCGCAGGCGCTGGCCGGGGTGGGCGAGGTCCAGCTCCCGGTGGCGGGAGCACGCGGCAGCCGTCGCACGCTCTGGCTGCTGGACCGGGGTTCCGCCTCGAAGCTGACGAAGGTGTATCAAACGCCTGCGGGCTGATGCTTTCGCGCGTGAAGCCCCCTTCCCTCGGCCGAGGGAAGGGGGCTTCACGCGCTTCTGGGGGTGGAAGGCTGCGGGGAGACGTACGCGGCGGGTGACACCCCCATGGCGGAAGTCCATGACGATTTCCTTGCCTAACCTGAAGGTAGTGAAGAAGGCATTTATGGCATCACGCCTTCTGTGACCGTCTGGGGGCGGAAAGTGACCAAGATCGAGTCCTGCCGGTTTCGGCGGCAGAGAAGGTTCGACCGCGCGCCGGAACGATCAACGGACCACCGGGCCCGGGTGGTCCGGTCAGCGCCTCGACCGACCGAACGTTCAGGCACCTGTTCGCGGAACGGAAAGTGACCGGACAGTCGCTAGCCCGACTGGGGGAAACTTACCGTCCTCGCAGATCCACCCGTTAGCATCCGCACATTTGTTCGTTCCTGCGCGTCCCGATCGGGCGAAGAACACGTCTCACCATTCAAGTCCACAAGACGAGTGAGGTCGCCAGCGATGAGCACAGAGGGTCTCTCGATGCCAGGTATCTCGGTGGGCGGCTCCGGAGCGGACGCCGCCGACCGGATGCGCCGTGCCGCCGGGGTCATGTCGTTCGCCAAGATCAAACGCCCGGCACTGGTCGCGCTGGGCGTCGACACGCTCGCGATCTTCCTGGCCGCGCTCGACGTCTGGCTGGTGATCCCGGAGAAGGCCCAGCCGTACTCCATCTACCTCTCCGGCGCCGCCTGCCTCGGCCTCGCCTTCCGCCGCAAGCTGCCGTTCCTCGCGGTGATCGTCACCGTCCCCGGGTTCCTGGCGGGCTGGTCCCAGCTGGCCGCGATGATCGCGCTGGGCTTCCTCGCCACCCGCAAGCAGATGCACTGGCAGACCTGGACCGGATTCGCGCTCGTCTTCACCTGCCGGTTCGTCCAATGGCCGCTGGCCGACTTCGTCGAGCTGAGCTGGCGCGAACACGTTCTGGACGGGATCTACGGCGTCATCGTCGCCGGGATGCCGGTGGCCATCGGCCTGCTCATCGGAGCGCGGACCGAGATCTCGCAGAAGCTCTCCGAACTCGCCGCCAGCCGCGACCGCGAACGCCGCTTCCACGCCGACGCCGTCCGCGCGGAGGAACGCGCGCGGCTCGCGCGGGAGATGCACGACGTCGTCTCGCACCAGATCACGTTGATCGCCATGCAGGCCGGCGCGCTACAGGCGCAGACCTCCGACGCCCGTTCGCTCGAAACCGCGCAGGTGATCCGGAAACTGAGTACCAAGACGCTCGAAGAACTGCGCTCACTCGTGAGTGTGCTGCGCTCGGGCTCCGAAGACGACGGACCGCGCCCCGGGATCAACGAACTCGACCGGCTGATCCGCGGCTCGGACGTCCCGGTGCACCTCACCGTCGAGCGGATCCCCGACCTCCTGCCCAACCAGGTTTCGGCGGCGGCTTACCGGACCGTGCAGGAATGCCTGACCAACGTGCACAAGCACGCCCCCGGCGCCACCGCGACCATCCGGATCCAGGGTGAGCACGGTTCCCTCAAGGTCGAAATACGCAACGAGCGCGCCCGGACGTCCGGCGCGGCCCTGCCCTCGGGAGGGCACGGGCTGACCGGACTGGCCGAACGGGCTCGGCTGCTGGGCGGGAGCTTCGAGACCGCCGACACCGAGGACGGCGGGTTCCGGGTGCGTGCCCGGTACCCGCTCGACCGGTGATCGGCCGGATGGCGGAGCCGCGCTGAACTCGCCTGGCCGAGGGTCCGTTATCGAGGGCAGGACGAGCCGCGCCATCGTGGCGTTGGCACGACGACAGGGCGCGCCCCGCCAACTTGGCGTCGGCGAACGGGCGCGCCCCGGCAACGGGAGCGCGGACGCGGGCTCTCAGCCCCGCGCCACCGGGTCCTAGATCTCCCGGCGCTGGCGCAACCGCTCCAGCGCCTCGGCGAGAATGGCCTCGCCGTCGGCGTCGGAACGCCGTTCCTTCACGTACGCGAGGTGAGTCTTGTAAGGCTCGGTCCGCGGCGCGGCAGGAGGGTTCTTCTCGTCCTGCCCACCGGGCAGCCCGCAGCGCGGGCAGTCCCACTCGTCGGGAATTTCGGCGTCCATCGAGAACGAGGGCTGTGCCTCGTGCCCGTTGGCGCACCAGTAGGAAATGCGGCGCCGTGGCGCCGACTCACCCCGCTCCGATTCGCCCGAAGGACCGGCACCCACACGGGTGCCCCGAATCGCGTTACCGCCAACCATGAATCCTCACACCTATAGGGATCGGCGGCGCGCCCCCCATAGGCACGCCGAAACACCTGGATCGATCAGACCTTGAGCAGGAGCCCGAGGCCGATGATGCTGATCAGCCACACCGCGCCCAGCAGCAGCGTGATCCGGTCGAGGTTCTTCTCGGCCACGCTCGAGCCGGAGAGGCTCGACTGCATGCCGCCACCGAACAGCGAAGACAGACCGCCACCACGACCGCGGTGCAGCAACACGGCGACCACCAGCAGCACGCTGGAGGCGATCAACAGGATTTGCAGGAACAGCTTCATGTCATCCTCTGCGCTCTTGGAGAATGCAGGAAAACGGTGTGCCACCGGCGGCGCAGCGTTATCGGAACACTTTCCACCGGAACACACCGTACTCCTGGACTCGTCCACTGCTGTGTGACGGACCGGATACCCAGGTTACCCCGTAGGTGCCCCGATCAGGGCAGGGGCCCGCCCGCGGCGAGTGCGCAGAGTTTGGTGAATTCGTCACCATCCAGGCTGGCACCACCGACGAGCGCGCCATCGATGTTCTCGCAGGCGACGAGGTCACTGATGTTGTTGGCCTTGGCCGAACCCCCGTAGAGCACGCGAACCGAGGACGCGACCTCGGCACCGTACTTCTCGGCGAGGGTGGCGCGGATGGCTCCGCACACCTGCTCGGCGTCCTGCGGGGTCGCGACCTTGCCGGTGCCGATGGCCCAGACCGGCTCGTAGGCGACGACGACGTCCTTGACCTGCTCCGCCTTGAGCCCCTTGAGGCCCTCCACCAGCTGGGTCGTGGTGTGGGCGATGTGCTCGCCCGCCTCGCGAACCTCGAGCTTCTCCCCCACGCACAGGATCGGCTTGATGCCGTGCTTGAGCGCGGCCTTGACCTTCTTGTTCACCAGTTCGTCGGACTCGCCGTGGTATTCACGCCGCTCCGAGTGCCCGACGGTGACGAAGCTGCATCCCAGCTTCGCCAGCATCGGGCCCGACACGTCGCCGGTGTAGGCCCCGGAGTCGTGCGGCGACAGGTCCTGGGCGCCGTAGGTGAGCGGCAGCTTGTCGCCGTCGGTCAGCGTCTGGACGCTGCGGATGTCGGTGAACGGCGGCAGGACCGCGACGTCGACCTTCGCGTAGTACTTCTCCGGCAGGGCGAAGGCGATCTTCTGAACCAGCGCGATGGCTTCGAGGTGGTTCTGGTTCATCTTCCAGTTGCCGGCGATGAGCGGTTTGCGCACCACTAGTCGTTCTCTCCCAGCACAGCGACTCCGGGCAGTTCCTTGCCCTCCAGGTACTCCAGCGACGCGCCGCCGCCGGTCGAGATGTGCGAGAAGCCGTCCTCGGGCAAGCCGAGCCGCCGCACGGCCGCGGCGGAGTCGCCCCCGCCGACCACGGTGAAGGCATCGCTCTCGACCAGTGCTTCGGCCACGGCACGGGTGCCGCCCGCGAAGGACTCGAACTCGAACACGCCCATCGGGCCGTTCCAGAACACGGTCGCCGCGTCGGCCAGCTTGCCGGCGAACAGTTCGCGTGACTTCGGGCCGATGTCGAGACCCATGCGGTCGGCCGGGATGGCCTTCGCGTCGACGACGTCGAACTCCGCGTCGGCCGCGAAGCCCGTCGCGGCGAGGACGTCCACCGGCAGGATCAGCTCGACACCGCGTTTCTCCGCCTCGGCGAGGAAACCGCGGACCTGCTCCAGCTGGTCCTCCTGCAGCAGCGAGTTCCCCACCTCGTGGCCCTGTGCCTTGAGGAAGGTGTACGCCATGCCGCCGCCGATGAGCAGCCTGTCGACCTTGGTCAGCAGGTTGGCGATGACACCCAGCTTGTCCGACACCTTCGCGCCGCCGAGGACGACGACGTACGGCCGAGCCAAGTCCTCGGTGAGCTTCTTGAGGACGTCGACCTCGGCCAGCACCAGACCGCCGGCGTACGCCGGAAGCGCCCGCGCGATCTCGTGGACCGAAGCCTGCTTGCGGTGCACGACACCGAAGCCGTCGGAGACGAACGCGCCGCCCGGGACCAGCGCGGCCAGCTCGGCGGCCAGCTCCTGACGTTCCGACTCGACCTTGCTGGTCTCACGCGCGTCGAAGCGCACGTTCTCCAGCAGGGCCACCTGACCGTCGGTCAGGCCCGCGACGGTGGCCTTGGCGGACTCACCGACCAGGTCACCGGCCAGCGGGACGTCGACGCCGAGCAGCTCGGTGAGCTTCACGGCGACGGGTGCGAGCGAGAACTTCGGGTCCGGTTCGCCCTTGGGACGGCCGAGGTGCGCCGTGACGACCACCTTCGCGCCCGCCTCGGCGAGCCGCTTGAGGGTCGGCAGGGCCGCGCGGACGCGGCCGTCGTCGGTGATCTTGTTCCCGTCGAGCGGGACGTTCAGGTCGGATCGCACGAGCACGAACCGGCCGGAGACGTCCTCGCCCAGCAGGTCTTCGAGGTTCTTCAGCGCCATGACTCAGGAAAGCTTGGTGCCGACGAGCTTGACGAGGTCGGCGAGGCGGTTCGAGTAGCCCCACTCGTTGTCGTACCAGCCGACGACCTTGACCTGGTTGCCGATGACCTTGGTCAGCGGCGCGTCGTAGATGCAGGACGCCGGGTCGGTGACGATGTCGGCCGAGACGATCGGGTCGTCGCTGTAGCGCAGGATGCCGGCCAGGGGGCCCTCGGCGGCGGCCTTGTACGCGGCGTTGATCTCCTCGAGGGTCGCGCTCTTGGTCAGCGTGACGGTGAGGTCGGTGGCCGAACCGGTCGGGACCGGGACGCGGACCGCGTAGCCGTCGAGCTTGCCGTTGAGCTCCGGCAGGACCAGGCCGATGGCCTTGGCGGCACCGGTCGAGGTCGGGACCATGGACAGCGCGGCGGCACGGGCGCGGCGCAGGTCCTTGTGCGGCGCGTCCTGCAGGTTCTGGTCCTGCGTGTACGCGTGGATCGTGGTCATCAGACCCTGCTCGACACCGAAGGCGTCGTTCAGCACCTTGGCCAGCGGGCCGAGGCAGTTGGTGGTGCAGGACGCGTTCGAGATGATGTTCTGCGAACCGTCGTACTTGTCGTCGTTGACGCCGAGCACCACGGTCAGGTCCTCGCCCTTGGCGGGCGCGGAGATGATGACCTTCTTGGCCCCGCCGGCGAGGTGCGCCTTGGCGGCGTCACCGGTGGTGAAGAAACCGGTCGACTCGACGACGACGTCCACGCCCAGGTCGCCCCAGGGCAGGTTGGCCGGGTCGCGCTCGGCGAGGGCCTTGATCGTCTTGCCGTCGACGACGATGCCCTCGTCGCTGACGCTGACCTCGCCCGGGAAGCGGCCGAGGATGGAGTCGTACTTCAGCAGGTGGGCCATGGTGGCGACGTCGCCGAGGTCGTTGAACGCGACCACCTCGATGTCGTGACCGGCGGCCTGCACGGCCCGGAAGAAGTTGCGGCCGATGCGGCCGAAGCCGTTGACACCTACGCGAACCGTCACTGCTGCCACTCCCTTGAGACTCGTCCGGGATCGCCCCGGAAAGATGTCCTTTACTCGGGCGCAACCCTAGCGTGCGTGCTCGGGCGACCCTCTTTGCCCTGACGAGACTTCCACCACTCGATGGGTCAGGTCAAGAATCGATTAAGACCAGCTCGACCAGGACGTCTTGGGAAAACTCTCAGCTTCGCTGTGCTAGCCGTCGCTCCAACGGGGTGCGCATTCTTGGCGTGACTCGCACCTCTCCGAACCACTCGGCCAGGTGGTTCGCCTCCGCCTCGACGGCCCGTTCGACGTCCGTGCCGACGTCTTCCAGAAGGTGATGGACGACCTCGCCGTCCAGACGTTGCGCCCAGCCTCCGACGATCCGGCCGTCGGCCCAGACGGTGGGCCCGATGTTCCCGGTGCCGTCGAACAGCGGCGCCTTGTGCGGGCCCAGGTACCAGTCGCGCTCGAGCCATCCCATCGACGTCGGGTCGAGGGACGGGAGCAGCGCGACCCAGGGTTCGGGCTCCGGGACGGGCTCCAGATCGTCGGCGAGCAGTACGCCGGGGACGCCGTCGAGGTCGACCTCGATCGGCTGAACGGCCGCGAGCGCCTTCTTGGTCTGCCCGACCGTCCAGCCCGTCCACCACCGCAGGTCCGCGATCGGGGCCGGGCCGTAGGCGTAGAGCCATCTGCGGGCGAGTTCGGCTCTGGCCTCGTCCGCGTCCCACCCCGCGAGGCCCTGGGGAAGCCAGTCCGCCATCGGGGCCCAGTAGTACTGGCTGCTGATCCAGCTGCCGCGCGGGCGGCCGCGCACGATGCGGCCGTCGACCGCGAGCTGGAACAGGACGCGGCTGGTGACGTTGGCGATCGCCTCGTACGGCTTGCCCTTCGACATCACGAGTTGCTGTCTCAGCCGGGGCTCGTCCTCGGCCAGCTGCTGTGCCGTCGCAGAACCGCGGGCCTTCAGCGCCCGCTCGGTCGCGTCTTCGACCTCGGCGAGCCAGCGTTGCGGATCGGGCACGTTCTCCGGGTGCCCCTGCGTGCCGAGGTGCTGTTCGAGCAGGCGGCGCTGCTTCTTGGCGATGTCGGCCGAACACGCCGCCTGGACCAGCGCCGCGTTCTCGTGCCCGACGACGAAGACCGTGCGGCGCATGCCGAGCATCCGGATCAGCGTGCGCTCGTCGTAGAGCGCCTTTTCCACCTCCGCGACGCCGTCACCCTTCACTCGTGCCCACGCCGACAGGTGCACCGACGCGGGATCGGTGGCGTGCAGCGCGACGACCGCGTCCGCGGCGGCGTGCACCGAGTCCGCGGGCGTGGTGAGGCGATGGCGGGTCGCGAGGCGGGCGCGGCGCTGCCGGATGCCGATCCTGAAGGTCACGGGTCGGTTCTATCATCGGGCCCCGACAGAACACCGCGATCAGTCCGCGTGCGGCCTGATCGCGTGCGTCGCGTCGGCGGCGCAGACGAGGACGTTGACCGACGAGGCAGCCAGCTCCCAGCCTGGTCCCTCGTCCGGCTGGTCGCAGGGGCAATCGTCGTCCCGGCTTTCCGAGCTTTCGAAGGACAGCAGGAGGTCGAGCCCGCCACCGCAGTCCGGGCAGAACAACGGGAAGCCTTCAGGGCCGGACGTCCACCAGAAGTTCAGGCCGCCGAGCTTGGAGCCGACGGTCAGCGAGGGCCAGGCGTCTTCGACGTCGTCGTCCACGAAGTTCCCGAGCTCGTCGAGGAACTTCAGCGTCGCCTTGAGCTCGGCGGGCAGCTCCGACGGGCGCGGATGGTCGACGACCTCGCACGGCGCGAACGAACACGGCCGGGCCGGCAGATACTCGTAATCCTCGGTCCGGAACGGCTCGGGCGGGCTCGCGAGCAGCTCGGCCACCCCGGCGGAATTCCGCCAGACCACCTGGACACCCGGCCCCCAGTAGCCGCCGCCGTCGTGCGGGTCCGGGCAGAAGAGCACCTGCAACAAATCGGTGCCGTCGGGGAAGGGCAGCTTCGGGAAGTCTCGCCGGAAGAACTGCGCCACGCCCACCAGCGGCATCGCCTTCTCGCAGTCGTGCGCCGCTTCCAGCCCGGCCGTCGGCGTGTAGATCGCGCCCGGCGCCGCCGCGTTCGGCGCGGTGTCGGGGCAGTGCGGCCAGGGCTCGTCCGCGGGCCACAGCAAGGGTCCGCCGATGTGGCTGTCGTATGCGGTCGGTGTCCCCGCTCGGGGATGCAGGCGGACGGCTGTGCGGGTGAACGGGGTGAGGTCGGGGAACCCGTAGCCGGTTTTTGGCGAATCCGAAGGCATGGCGGGAATGCTAGAGACAACGTGGCGTCTTCGGTCGTGTTTCGCCGCTCTCCCCGCCGGCCGCCGCTCAGCTCCGTTCCAGCTCGAACACCGAAATGGTCCGGCGGGTCTTGCCCTGATGGTCGTGAGTGGCGAACAGGGCTATCGAGGGGCAGATGAAAGATGGCGTGTTCGTGAACGGGGCCGGCGCTGGGGTGATGGCTCCCTTCGCCGCGTCTGATGCGGAGGGAGCCATCGGCTTTGCGAGGTCATGATCGGGCGAGTGGATCCGACCGACGTCTCACCCCCGCTTCGCCCCGCGCACGCGTGTCAGTTTCCCGGCCGGGTGACCGGAACGACGTCGAGAAGTTCCTTCAGGCCCTCGAAATCCTGCGGGTTGGTGGTGTACAGGGGCATTCGATGCGCGATGGCCACGCTGGCGATCATCAGGTCGGCCACGCGGCGCCGGGGCGTCCTGCTCACCGCGAGCACGGAAGCCGACACCCGGCCGAAGATCCGGGCCGCCTCGGTACCGAAGGGCAGCGGGTCGAATTCGGACTCCACCCGCTGCAGCAGGTCCGTACGCCGGGCCCGCTCGGCCGGGTCGCCGGCGTAATGCGGCCCCGCGGAGAGCTCGGCGAGCGTGATCGTGCTGATCGACATCAAGTCCGGCAGCTGGGCGTGGTCGATCGCGCGCCGGAGGATGAGGATGTTCGTGTCGAGCAGGCCGTGAACCTCAGCGGCCATAGGGATCGTCCGCCTCCCCCGCGAAAGCGTCGTCGAGGTCCGTGTGGAACCTGTCCGCGTCGATGAGCGGAGCGTTCGCCGAGCCGGTGGCGAACCGGTCCCGGGAAACGGCGTGCCGGCGACACAGCGGAACCAGCTGGGCGATGGGCGAACCGCTGCGGGTCACGGTGAAGGTCTCCCCGTGCTCGACCGCGTCCATGATCTCGCCGGACCGGTTCCGGAGATCACGCTGGGAGATCTCGTGCTGAACGCTCATGCACCGAGGGTAGCGCGAGGTGGCACGGCGTGCCACCTCGTGCTCACGCTGTCTCTTCCTCCGGTTCCGGCTCCTCCGCCGGCCGGGTGAACAGCCGCGTCGCCGAAAGGCGGGCGACGCCGTCCGGCTCCCCCAGTTCGTCGGTCGCGTTCCGGACCGTCGCGTCGACGGACAGGTACTTGCGGCCCGCCCGCAGGTCCGCGTCGTTGCGCAGTCGCACGATCAGCGGGAACTCGCTCAGCGCGCCGGCGTCGAACAGGCCGGTGGTGTAGATCAGCTGGACGCCCAGCGCCTCCGCCACCGCACGCTGCAGTTCCAGCAGGTAACCCGCCGAAGCGCGGCCGATCGGGTTGTCGAGGAACAGCACGCCGGAGTGCCGGTTGCGCGCCTTGCCGCGGTTGTTCGCCCGCAGCGCCGCCAGCGTGCAGTACAGGATGATCGCCGCGGTCAGCTGCTGCCCGCCGGAGAACACGTCCCGAATCTCGGAGACACGCTGGCGTTCGGTCCGCAGTACGGAGTCCGGCTTCAGCATGTCGACCCGGAAACCCTTGGGGGCGGCGGCCTGCACGCCGCGCAGCACGAGCGAAAGCCCGTCGCGCTTGACGTCCCGGCCGTCGGAGGTCTTCCCCACCGCGGCCTCGTCCACGACCTCGCCCAGTTTCTCGGCGAGCACGTTCTCTTCGAGTTCGGTGAAGCGGATCCGCAGGAACTCCTGGCCCGACCAGTCGCCGAGACCGTCCGGCAGCCGTGAAACCCGTTGTGCCGCACGGAGAGTGCGCAGTGCGCCGTCGACCATGCCCTGCAGGCGGGTGACGATGCCGCCGCGGTGCCGGTCGATCTGCGCGAGATCGTCGGTGAGCGTGCGCAACCGGGGCCGTAACGCCTTCGCCCATTCCGCGGCGTGGGCGGGAAGCCGATCGCGGCGGACGGAGATCACCTGCTGCCGCACCGGCGTGCTGAGCTTCTCGAAGCGCTTGTCCGTGGCGTACTGCGCCAGCTGGTCGGCCGCGGCCCGTACCCGGCGGTCGCCCGCGTCGGCGGCGTCCTGCGCCTCCGTGAGCGCGGTGTTGAGCCGGGAGTGCTTGGCGCGCGCGGCTTCGACGTCGCCGTCGAAAGGGGCCTCATCATCTTCGTCGGGCAAAAGATGCGCCATGGATTCGGCCAGCAGGCCGAAGCCGGACGCGGACGCCTTCGCGGACTCCAGCGTCGCTTCGGCCGCGGCGCGGCGCTCCTGCAGTTCCTCCCATTCCCGCGCGGCGGCGGACACTTCGAGGCTGGCTTCGTCGATCAGTTCCAGGCCGTGCTCGATGTCCTTCGGACTGGCGTCGAGAGCGAGCGCCGACGGCTGTTCCGGGAGCCGGCCCAGTTCCGCCTTGCGGGTCGCGACGAGACCGACGATCTCGGTGCGCTCCTCCTCCAGCACGGCGACGGCCCGATTCGCGCGCGCCTGCGCCGCCGCCCGCGCGGAAGCGTCGGAACCGTCCGGCGTCTCCAGCAACGACGAGGCTCGTTCGCGGACGGCGTCGTCCAGTGCCTCGACGGCCGCCCGCGCGGACGCCTCGACACTCTCGGCCTGTTCGAGTTCGGCTCGCAGATCGCTGCCGACCTCGACCTTCGCGTACGCCTCGGAAGCCGACGCGAAGGTACGCCGCAACGCGTCCACCGGTTCGACGGGCACCGGGTCGTCCTCGGTGACGTCGTTCGATCCCGGGACCTCGGCCAGTTCGGACTTCGCGGTCGTCGCCGTGCGCCGGTGCCCGTCAGCGGTGCGTTGCTCCTCGCTCGCCTGCTCGCGCAACCGGGAAGCCTTCGCCGCCGCCTCGGACGCCGTCGACTCCGCCCGCTCGGCGGTCTCCGTCGCGCGTTCGACGTCGTCCGTCCACTCGGGAATCTTCGCGGCGCGCGCGGCGAGCGCCTCGAGAGCACGGGCACGCTCTCCCGCCTCGGCCGAAGCCGCACGCAGTTCGGGAACCCGCTCCCGCAGCACGGTCGCCTTCTCACCGAGGCGCTGGAACTCCTTCTCCGCCTGCTCCAACGTGGTCCGCGCGGTTTCGTGTGCGGTGCGGGCGCTCTGCAGCTGCTCGGCCAGCGTCGCGATGCTGCCCGGCGGGTAGTCCTCGCGCCACGTCTTGAGTTTCCACGACAACGCGCTGTCGTCGGCCAGCGAAGTCGCCAGCGCTTCCAGGCGGCGCTGACGTTCCGCGTGCCGGAGTGCGATGGCCTCGCGCTCGGCGTCGGCGGCCTCTTCGTCGTACATGGCCGGGTTGGGCGGCACGAGGAACTCGATGCCCGCCTCCCCCGGCAGGCGATCGGTCGTGGTGGCCTCGGTCGTGGCGACCGGGATGATCGTCGTGGGCAGCAGACGCCGCTCCGCCAGGACCTTTTCGGCGAGCCGGACCTGCTCCGGCTCGTTGAGCAGGATCCCCGAGACGAGCTGGGGTGCACGGGCCAGCACGGCGGCCCGTCGCTTCTTGTCCAAAGTGGACAGATAACGCCAGCCGGACCACGCGGTCATCCCGGCGGCTTCCAGCGCGTCCAAAGCTGCCTGGACCTCTTCGGTGGCGGGCAGGAGACCCCCGGAACCGAGCGCGTTCAGGGCGCGCTCGTCGACGGATTCCTCCATCCGCAAGGTCGTCTGTTCCTTCTCCGCGGTCGCCACCGCCTCCCGAAGACGTTCCAGCAGTACCGGCAGATCCGTCTCCAGCGCGACGTCGTCGGCGCCGAGGAGTTCGACCAGCCGGGGTTCGACGGCGAGCGCGTCGGTGCGCCGGTTGGCGCGGTCCAGTTCGTCGGCTGCGCGCTCCAGGCGGTCCTTCGTGGACCCCGCGAGCCGGTGCGCGTCGTTGACGGTCGACTGCGCGGCACGCAGATCCTCGGCGACGCGTTCGAGTTCCTGTTCGCGGCGGACGAGTTCGGCGGCGGTCGTCTCGGCCTCGGCCCTGGCCGCGCGGGCCGCGTCGGCGACGTCCGCCCCCGCCTTGAGCGCGCCGGACCGGACGGCTTCCGCGATCTCCTCACGGATTTCGGCGATCCGCGCGCCCAGTCCGCGAGCCTCCGCCCGGCGCGAGGCCGCGAGGTTCGCCGACTCGTCGCGTTCCTCCTGTGCCTTCTCCGCTTCGGTACGCAGGGCACCGACATGGGCTTCGGCCTTCGCCGCCTGATAGGTCGCGTTCTTGGCCAGTGCCAGCAGACCCCTGGCGAGCGCGGCCGCGGCGGTGTTGCGCGCCTGCAGCGCGGGCCGCGCCTTCTGCTCGCGATTTCCCACCAGTTCCCGGAAATCGCGGGCCTTGCGGGCGGCGTTGAGCTGGTTGAGCACGGTCGGGCATTCCCGCCATGCCTCGGCGGAGATCTTGGCCTCGACCAGTTCACCGTCGATCCGCGTCTTGCTCTCCTGCGCCTCGTCCAGCCGCAGTTTCCCGACCAGGCGCCGGAGTTCGGTGACTCCGGCGCTGAGCCTGCGGTGATCACCCTCGGCCAGTTTTTCCGCGGACTTCACTTCGTCGACGTGCTGTTCGAGCCCGCTCAGCCGCTCGTTCTCCAGCTTGTCCCGCGCGGCGACCTGGCAGGCCAGCGTCCGCATCTCGGCACGGGCCGCGTCGGCGAGCTTCCGCGACGCGGCGGCGACGCCTTCCTCCTCCGCCAGCGGCGTGAGCAGATCGAGCGCACCCGCGACGAAGTCCCGCTCCGACAGCAGATGCCCGCGCTGGGCGAGGTTGTGCGCGTAGGTCGCGACGACCTCGGCGAGGTCCTTCGGCTCGTCCTCCGAAAGCACCGCGCGCAGCAGGAACTCGACGAACGCCTCGTCGGTGCTGAAGGCGAAGGCGTCCGCCGCCTCGCCCTCACCGGCGTTCATCGCGCGCTGGTACCGGAAAAGCTCGGTGTCGAGGCCGAGGCCGTCGAGCCGGGAGGTCCATTCGTGGTGGCGCCGGGTCCAGAACAGCTCCAGTTCCGGTTCGCCGACGTGCACCTTGTCGAGCCGGTCGTGGAAACCGGACATCGTCAGCAGCCTGCCGTCCGACGTCAGCGGCAACGAGTCCAGATCGAGCGAGGGGGTGGGACGGAAGCAGTACCAGGAATCGACCAGGTTCTCCGAATCCGCCGACACCACGTGCCCGCGCCATTCCGACACCTTGCCGGTGATCACCCGGTGGCCGGTCTCGACCTGCAGCCACTCCAGCACGACGTGCGAGACGTCCTTGGCGGCGACGAACTTCTCCAGCACCTTGGTGTTCGTCGTGCCGACGACCTGGCGGCGGCCGGGCAGCATGACCGAGAAGATCAGCTTGATCAGCACGGACTTGCCGCCGCCGTTCTCCAGGAACAGCACGCTCGCCGGGGACGGGCGCCGCGGCGGCCCCTCACCCGCCAGGTGGATCCCGGCGCTGAACAACGCGTCCTGCTTGGGGGCGGTGATGGCCGCGCCGACGCCGCTGAAGTCCAGCACGACGTCCTGGTAGCGCGCGCCCGCCGGTCCCACCGAATGCAGGCGAACCCGCGAAAGCTCGTACATCGATTCCTGTCCCCTGTTAGAGCGTGTCCGACGCGGCAGCGCGCAGCGTCCCGCCGCCGTTGGCGACCGAGACCACGTTCAGCGCGAGCAGCTCGTCGAAGGCCGCGTCGGCGGCGAGTTCCCGTACCTGCACCTGATAGCGCGGCGTCGTCCGGTAGGTCCCGCCCTGTTCGCCGCTGACCTGGACGAGAAACCCTTGATCCGCGAGGAACCGCAGTGCCCGCGCGACCATGCCGCGGGTGGTGTCCGACGACAGCCTGCCGTCCTTGGTCGCGGCGGCCGCCGGACGACGGGCGTAGGCACGCCATGCCTGTTCGAGCTCGGGCGCGTCGGCCAGCGGGTCGTTGTTCGCCTCGGCCGCCGCCGCGCGCTCGTCGAGGATCCGGCAGGCCTCCCGCACCATCGCGTCCACCTGCTCGACGCTGACGCGGCCGATGTAGGTGTCGTTGGCGAGGTCGTCCGGGCGCGGGTAGCCGAGCGCGGCGGTGGCCAGGTGGACGAGCCCGTGCAGGACCTTCTCGGTCTCCCGGCGCTCGCGGATCTTGCTCTGCCGCGCGTAACTGTCCATTTTGATCTCGAAGACGGACTCGTCCGTCGCCGCCAGCACGGCACCGGCCTGGAGGTTGACCTCCAGCACCATCAGCCCGAGCCCGGCCGCGACCGCGTGCGTGAGTTGTTTGAACGCCCTGTCCTCGCCGTAGCGCCGGACGAGGTCGCCGTACACGACATCCCGTGACGGCAGCTGCTTCGGGCGCATGCCGAAGGAAACCAGCCTGGCCGCGGCTTCGACGTCCCCGGTGGAAATCCCCGTCGTCACGCGACCTCCGCCTCTTCTTCTTGGTCCTCACGATCGACCCCGGCCGACGAAAGCAGCAGATCCGCTCCGCCGAACTCGGGGTCTTCGAGCAGCGTGCCGTCGTCGACGGCCAGCAGCACCTGGCGCTCCCCCAGCCGCAGCGCCGCGCCGACCTCGGGACTGTAGGCGTGCACCGCCCGCAGGGCGACCAGGGCGGGCAACCCCGGATCGATCCGGCGGGCCTCTTCGAGCAGTCCGGACAGCCGTCGCGGCACCTCCGGCAGGTCGAGCAGGGCGTCGGCGAGGCGCCACTGCTCGTCGCCGAACTTGTCGGTGACGTCGGCGGGCATGAGCTCGGGTTCCGGGATCTCGCCGACGAGCTGGTCGCGTTCCGGGGCCGGCCGCAGCAGCAGCGACACCAGCGAAGACAGCGACGACACGGTCGGCGGGGAGATTCCGGCACCGGCGTGGAAGAACGACTCGGCCGGTGCGACGGCTCGGGCGATCGGCAGGCCCAGCGTCGGCATCAGGAGCTGGCCGAACAGGTCGATCGTCGCCCGCTGCGGCGGACCGGAGAACTGCTGACGGTCTTGTTCGGCACGGAACACCGCTCCGGCGTCGGCCAGCCTCGACTGGAGCCGGGTGTGGCGGCGGATGCAGTCGCCGACGATGTCGACGAGTTCGGCCGCGCGGCGTTTGCGGTCGAGGTCCTCGGTATCGTCCCGCGACGCGGTGATGTTCTTGAGGATCGCGTTCTCGGCACGGAACCGGGACTCGATATGGGACAGCGCCTGATCCAGCAGGTCCGGGACCTCGCGTTCCCAGTCGACCGCGCGGACGTCGCGCCGGGTGGCGTCCAGCTTGGCGCGCAGTGTCTCGCCGTACTGGACGGTCCGGTAGCGCGCCTGCTCGGCGGCGAGTTTCGCGTCGGCGAGGCGGCCGCGGTTGATCAGGTTCTCCAGTTTGACCTCGGCCGCGATCTGGGCGGACTCGACGTCGGTGTCCAATGCGCCGACGAGGACGTTGATCGCCTCGTCGGTGGCGCGCAGATAGACCTCGCCGTCGGGCGCGGCCAGCTCGACGAGCAGTTTGAAGTCGAACTGGCGGCGCTGGTAACCCCCGCCCGGGCCGATGGAGCCGTAGACACGGCGGAACCCGCGATCGGTGGTGCCGACGTTGATCAGGTTGTCGAGCACCCACCGGGCGACCTTGGCGTGCTCGTCCGGCGTGCGGCCGGGCGCTTGGAGCGCGACGAACGGCAGCAACCGGGTGATCACCTGTTCATGGTCGGCGCCGGTGTCGAAGTCCATCGACACGGTGACCTGGTCGATCGTGTGCAGCGCGATCTCGGCCATCTGGTAGATCGTGGCGTCCGCCCAGTCCAGCTTCGCCTTGCGCGCGTCGAGGTCGTGCAAGGGCGCTGTGCAGGCCAGCGCCTTGAGGCGGCGGGTCAGCCCCTCGTCGGCCAGCCCCATCCCGGTCAGCTCGTCGTCTCGCACAGCAGGCCAGGCTAGTCGCCGCCCCCGGCGCCCCGCACGGGTGACCGGGGTGCCCGGCGCTCCGGGCGGCGGTAGCGTCTGGTCCATGCGTGAAATGAGCCGGGACGAATGGTGGGATTTCGCGAGCGCGGGCACGCGAACGGGCATGCTCGGCCTGGTCCGCGCCGACGGGGCGCCGATCGTGACGCCGGTGTGGTTCCTGCTGAACGAGGGGCCGGACGGCGACGAGCTGATCTTCACCACCGGCACGGAGACCCTCAAGGGGAAGGCGCTGCGGCGCGACCCACGGCTCTCGCTGGCCGTCGACGACCAGAAGCCGCCGTTCTCGTACGTGCAGTTCACCGCCGAAGCCGTGCTGCACAACGATCTCGACGAGATGCTCGAGTGGGCGACCAAGCTCGGTGGCCGGTACATGGGCGCCGAGCAGGCCGATGCCTACGGCAAGCGAAACGCCGTGCCCGAGGAGTCGTTGGTGCGCGCGAAGATCACGAAGGTGATCGCGCGGGCCGACATCGCCGGCTGACGTTCCTGCTCTGTTCGCAATTGGTCCTCTGGATGCGGTACTTGCCCACGCAAGTACCGCATCCAGAGGACCAATTGCATTCGAGGATGTGACCCTCCGTGTTGATGGTGGGCAAGTATTGACACGAAGCACCCGGTGGTGTGTGCTTTGTTCTATAGATAGGAAAGTTTCCTAACTAAACTCTTTTCCTGCCGGGCTCGCCCGGTCCGCCGTTGCACCTCCCGACCCCGAACTTCACGCATGGAGGCTCCAGTGGCACCCCGACCACCGTGGCGCGCGTTGCTCACGTGTGCCGCCGCGACGGCGATGACCCTCGCCGTCCTGCCGGCTCCGCCCGCCGGCGCGGCACCGACCGACCATGAATCCGAAGCCGCGACGATCTCCCGAGGCGCCGTCGAAAAGAACCACGCCGGCTATTCCGGCACCGGGTTCGTCAACTTCGACAACGTCGTCGGCAGCTACGTCGAGTACACGGTGAACGCCGCACAGGCCGGGACCCGGACGCTGACTTTCCGCTACGCCAACGGAACCACGATCGACCGGCCGGTTTCCTTGAGCGTCGGCGGGACCGTCGCCGGCACGCTGTCCTTCGCCGGGACCGGTGCGTGGACCACCTGGAAGACCGTCACCAAGGACGTCACCTTGGCCGCCGGGGTGAACAGGATCCGCACCACCGCGACGACCGCGAACGGCGGGCCCAACGCGGACAAACTGACCGTGAGCGGAGTGGTCGACGCAGAGGCACCGACCCCGCCGATGAATTTGGCCGCCAAGGACATCCAGGCCCGCAGCGCCACCTTCACCTGGGAAGCCGCGACGGACAACGTCGGCGTGGTCCGCTACGACGTCATGCGCGGCGGCAACGTGCTCAAGACCGTCGACGGCAACACCCTCACCGCGACCGTCGACAACCTGCGGCCGAACACGGCCTACGACATCTCGGTCGGTGCCTTCGACGCGGCCGGAAACCCTTCGCAGCAAAGCAATGTCGTCCAGTTCACGACGCCGTCCAGCGGGGACACCACGCCGCCGACGGTGCCGGGGAACCTGCGATCGACGTCGGTGACCGCGAACAGTGTCTCCCTGGCGTGGAACGCTTCCACGGACGACAGCGGCACCATCGCCGGCTACGACGTCTATCAGGGCACCACGAAGGTCGCGACGACACCTTCGCTCGAAGCCACGATCACCGGGCTGACGGCGAACACGTCGTACACGTTCACGGTGAAGGCGCGTGACCTCGACGGCAACGTCTCGGCCGCGAGCAACGCATTGACCGCGAAGACGAGCGGCGTCGCGGGCGGTGGAATCCCCGAGTACGACAAGGACATCACCAAGGTGGACCTCGCCTGGTCGGTCGACTTCCTGCCGGACGGCACGGCGCTGGCGACCGAACGGGACCGGTTCGAGATCCTGCGGATCACACAGTCGGGTGAGAAGACCACGGTCGGCAAGGTGCCCGGCGCGGTCGGCACCAACGGCGAGGGCGGTCTGCTCGGCATCGCGATCTCGCCGAACTACGCCACCGATCACGCGATCTACCTGTACCACACGGCATCCGGCGACAACCGGGTCGTGAAGATGACCTACGACAAGGGGAAGCTGTCCTCGGCGTCGACGCCGGTGCTCACCGGGATCGCCAAGAACCGCTACCACAACGGCGGACGGCTGCGTTTCGGGCCGGACGGCAAGCTCTACGTCACCGCCGGCGACGGGCAGAACAAGGACACCGCGCAGAACAAGGGGTCGCTCAACGGCAAGATCCTGCGGGTCGATCCCGACGGCTCGGCGCCGAACGACAACCCGTTCTTCTCCACCGGCGGCAACGCCCGCTACGTCTGGAGCTTCGGTCACCGCAACCCGCAGGGCCTGGCGTGGGATTCCCGTGGCCGACTGTGGGCTTCGGAGTTCGGCGACGGCAAGCTGGACGAGCTGAACCTGATCCAGAAGGGCGGCAACTTCGGCTGGCCCCGGTGCGAGGGCACCGAGGGCTCCTGCGGTGGCACTGTCGCGCCGAAGAAGACCTGGTCGACCGGTTCCGGCGGGCCGAGCGGGATCGAGATCGTCAACGACTGGATCTATGTCGCGGCCGTCACCAGTGAGCAGCTCTTCGCCACCCGGATCAACGCGGCGGGCACCGGCGTCGGCTCGGTGCAGTCGCTGTTCTCCGGCCGCTGGGGCAGGCTCCGCTCGGTCACCAAGACACCGGACGGCGGCCTGTGGGTCACCTCGACCAACGCGGACAAGAACGGCGGCACGCCGAGCGGGATCGACAACGTCGTGGTGCGGTTGAAGTTCCCCGGTACCTCGCAGCCGGGAGCCTTCAAGCTGACCAGTTCCGCGTTCGCCGACAACGCATCGATCCCGGACGAGTTCACCTGCGCCGGTGACGGCACCGCCGGCCAGGACACCTCGCCGCCACTGGCGTGGAGTGCCGGGACCACCGGAGCCAAGGGCTACGCGGTCGTTTTCGCCGACGTGGCCGACAACGGCAACAAACTGCACTGGGCGATCTGGGACATCCCGGCGTCCTCGGGGTCCACAGTGTCGCTGCCCGAGGGCCTCGAAGCGGGTTACACGGTTCCGGATCAGAACGGCGCGAAGCAGAAGGCCATGGGCAGCGGAGCGAACTCGAAGAAGTACTTCGGCCCCTGCCCCGGTGGCTCCAGCCATCCCTACACGTTCACGCTCTACGCCCTGAAATCGGCGACGGTGCCGGGCTTGTCCTCGTCCTCGACGATGGCGCAGATCGAGACGGCGATCAAGAACGCCTCGACGGCCAACGTCGAACTGCGCGGCAGATCCAGCGCCGCGTCCTGAGTCGCGGTCGGGGTGTCCGGAGCGGCGCCGGGCCCCCGGCCGTTTCCACGGAAACGCCTAAGCTCCGTACGGTGAAGGATTGGAAGTTCTGCCCCCGCTGCGGCGACCGCACACGGATCACCGGTGACGGCGAAGACATCCACGCCGAATGCCACGCCTGTGGCTTCACCAAATACGACAACCCGCTGCCGACCACGGTCGGGCTGGTCCTCGACGGCGACCGGATCTTGTTGCTGCGGCGGGAGCACGAGCCGCGAAAGGGCCGCTGGGACACCGTCGGAGGGTTCCTCTCCGGCGCGGAGACCGCCGAGGAGAACCTCGTCCGCGAAGGACTCGAGGAAATCGGCTGCGAACTCCGGAACCTCCGGTTCGCCGGTTCGTACTCCTCGGTCTACGGCGACACCGGACTGACGACGATCGGCCTCGCCTTCGTCTGCGAACTTCCGCCGGACGCGAAAATCGTGCTGTCGGAAGAGAATTCCGAGTACGCCTGGTTCCCCCTGGACGATCGCCCGCCGCTCGCCTTCGCCGACTGCGAGGCGGCAGTGGCCGCGGTGGCGGCGGTGGCGGCGGTGGCGGCGCCTACCAGCCGAACAGGTTCCGCATGATCCGCGAACAGCGCTCGGTCATCGCCGCGGCGTCCTGATCCGGCTGGTCGATCCACCAGCTGATCAGGGAATCGACCACGCCGGTCCACACCTGGGCGATCGCCTCGATGTCGCGATCGTCGGCCAATCCGCGCGAGTGCATCAGCTGCGCGGCGCCGATCAGCGCGAACCCGTCGAGCCGGTGGCGATAGCCGACCGCGACACCGGCGATCTCGCCGGTCGACGGCACCGTCGGGTCGCGGAGCAGCTTCCACGCGTACCGGTCGTTGTCGAACGTCTCGAAGATGGCCGAGAGCACCGCGAGCGGCATCCGTTCCGGCGGCTCGCCCTTCTCCGCCATCGTCTCGGCGACCCCTTCGGTCAGCCTGTCCCCCGCCCGGTGCAGGCAGGCGAGATACAGCCCGTCCTTCGAGCCGAAGTACTGGTACAGCAAGGGCTTCGTGACGCCGACCCGGCGGGCGATCTCCACCATCGACGCCCCGGCGTACCCGTTCTTGCCGAACTCCTCCGTTCCGGCGCGCACGATCTGGGTCTCCCGTTCCTCACGGGGCACCCCCTTCGTGCCGACGGCCCTTGCTTCTGTCACGGCGGATATCTTACCCTCAGGTAAATGACCTTCGGGTAAGTTACCTGTTGGTCAGTTAACCGGGGGCGGGACGGGAGAAGTACGATGGCGGAGTTTCTTGCCCACTTGAGTGACCCGGTGCTGTTGGCGACGCCGGTGTTCCTGCTGTTCGTCGCGATCGAAATCCTCGCGCTGCACGTGCTGGGTCACGACGACAACGTCATCGGCTACAGCGTCAAGGACACCCGGACCAGCATGTCCATGGGCGCGGTGGCGGTGGTGATCAACGGCGTCTTCCGTATCGCGATGCTGTTCGTTTTCGCCGCGCTGCACGAACTGGCGCCGGTGAAGTTCAGCCCGTACGACTGGTGGGCCTGGGTGCTGATGCTGCTGGGGCAGGAGATCGTCTTCTACGCCTACCACCGGGCGAGTCACCGCGTCCGGATCATGTGGGCGGGCCACCAGGTGCACCATTCGAGTGAGCACTACAACTTCTCGACGGCGCTGCGGCAGAAGTGGACCCCGTACTTCCAGCTGCCGTTCTGGTCGATCCTCGCCTTCGCCGGCATCCCGCCGTGGATGATCCTCACCGGGCTGTCGATCGACCTCGTCTACCAGTTCTTCGTGCACACCGAAAAGATCCGGAAGCTGCCGCGCTGGTTCGAGTACGTGTTCAACACGCCCTCACACCATCGTGTCCACCACGGCAGTGACCAGGAGTATCTGGACGCGAACTACGGCGGCATCCTCATCCTCTGGGACCGGATGTTCGGCAGTTTCGTCCCCGAGGGCAAGCGGCCGACCTATGGGCTGACCAAGAACGTCGAGTCCTGCAACCTGTTCAGGGTCGGTTTCCACGAGTACGGCTCGATTCTGCGCGACGTCCGCGCGGCCGGGTCGTGGCGGGACAAACTCGGGTACGTGTTCGGTCCGCCGGGCTGGCAGCCCGAGCAGGCGCTCAGCCTGAACGCTCCCGCACAAGGCGGCTGAGTTCCGGCCGGAATGCGCTCCCGCGTACTCGCACGGACGGCACGCGAACCGCGACGCTAGGCGAGCGCGGCGGAGAGGGCCTCGCCGGTGCGGCGTTTGGCGAGGTAGAACGCCGCCTCGTGCGGTTTCGCCCCGTTGTCGACGGTGTAGCCGCTGTCCAGGACGCCATCGGCGCCGGGGAACATCCGGCTGAGATCCGGCCGGGCGGCGACGAGATCGTCGCGGTCGGCCAGATTCACCCAGCTCGCGACGCCGGGCGGGACGGACGGTGGCTGCGGGCGGGTCCGTTCGTAGACCACCGTGCGCAGGCCCAGCGGCGAGCCGAGGGTGAGCAGCAGCGGCAGCGGGCGGCCGTGCAGATGAGCGGCTTCGTAGGCGACGACGGAACCGAGCGAGTGCCCGATGATCGCCTCGGTCTCCGGTCCGATGTGCTCGGCGACGCGATCCTGGACGCGTTCCCGGATCGTTTCGTCGGTGAGATACAGCGTCACCTGTCTGAGCGCCTTGACCACCACCCGTTCGGCGAACGCCACCCCGAGCCGCGCGAACGGCTTCAAGCGCACCAGCGCGTTCACCACCGGGCGGGCGGCCGCGCGCACGCCCTGGGTTTCGCCCGCCGGACCGCCGAGCCGGGCCAGTTCGGCACTCGCCCGCTCGCGGTCCGTCTCGCGGGACGCCGCGACGGCCGCGTTCCGGAGCCACTCCCCCGCCAGCACCTCGGCGAGTTCCCACTCGTCGGTGGTGAGTTCGTCGGCGCCGCCTTGCTGGCCGTCCTTGCGGAAGAGGTCACCGTAAAAGGCCATCCGCGCGTCACCGGGCCGGGCGTCACGCCACAGGGTGTCGGCCAGCGCGGCGTCACCGGCGAGCCGGACCCCGCCCGCCAGACTCGGCAGCCATTCCGCCTCGAGGGTGTCCGCGGACTTCTGTTCCTGGGCGATGCCGTGCACCAGAACGATCCGAGCCATGGCGCACAGTATCGCGGCCGCCCTTGCCGGTGCCCCCTCCGATGAGACAAAGTGATCTCCGTGGGAGAGCGGAGGTCGTTGGTAGTCGCGTCGCAGTGTGATTCGTTGAACCTTCTCTCGTTCCTCCCCGACGCGGGCCGCCAGGTTTCGACGGCCTTGCTCGACCCCGAAATCGGTGGCTGCGTCCCCGCGCTCGAGGACGGCCGCGGCCTGCTCGTCGACCCGACGATGGTCGAGCTGGACGACGCGCTGGTAGCGGCCTTCGAGCGTGCCTCGGAAGACGAGGCGACGCTGTTCCTCTCCCTCGTCGGGCACGGCGAGTACGCCGACGACGACTTCTACTTCCTCACCAAGGACACCGGCCTGCCGGTGGACAGCCGCGGGTCGTTCCTGTTCGCCCAGCGGATCAAGGAACTCCTCGGCCGCTACTCGATGCTGGACGGCCTGGTGATCCTGCTCGACACCTGCCACGCGGGCATCGGGGCGAGACAGGCGGGGCAACGCTGGCTGCGGATCGTCGGCGAAGCGGGCAAACGCTTCGACCTGCTCACCGCCTCGGACGACCGTGTGGCGGCGAACGGGTGTTTCAGCCGGTCGCTGGTCTCGGTACTCCGGTCGGGGCATGCGGAGTTCGGCGAACGCGTTCGCTGCGCGGATCTCAAACGGGTCATCACCGGGCTGTGCCCGGCGCAGACCGCCGTCCATCTGGGTTTCGACGGCACCCGTGAGGTGAGCGAGGCCGATCAGGGGCTGTGGCTCGCGCTGAACTCCTCCCCAGCCTGGCGGCGTTCACCCTTGGCAGGAAACCCGGCCGCGCCGCGGATCGAACGGCTGACCGCGCGTTACGAGCCGGATCCGAAACTCGGCGAGACCGTCGGGCATCTGCTCACCGGCGCCCGGCTGGTCGCGATCACCGGCGAGGCGGGGACGGGGAAATCGACCATGCTCGCCGCGCTGGCGCGGCCCTCGGTGGCCGGGTCGTACGTGCCGCCGGACTTCCTGCACGCCGTGTTGTTCGCGACCCGCGGCGACACGGCGGAGCGGCTCGCCCGCGAACTCGCCCGCCAGTTGCGGCGCACCGTGGCCGGTTTCGCCGAGGCCGAGCAGGCACATCACGCCGGTCTCGACGACACCGCCCGCAGCGGCGCGAGCGCTTTCGACCTGGCGCTGCTCGGCCCTCTTCGAGCTCTCGCTCCACAGTGGACCGGAGCGCCGGTGCGGATCGCGATCGACGGACTCGACGACGTCGATCCCGACGTCCAGGAACGCTTGTGCGGCCTTTTCCGGAGCCTGTCGACGGAACCGGACCTGGCCTTGGTGAAAACGGTCGTGACGGCGAGACATCCGGTGCGTCTCCCGCCGGCCGTGCGGGTCCGGCTGGAGCCGAACGGCGTTCTCGTGCCGCCGGACGGGTGGTGGGGACTGCCGGCCGGCGACCTGCCACCGGAGGAACCCCGGGAGGCCGCCGACTGGAGCCCCGAGCCGGGATACGACACCGGCTCGCCCACTTCGCCGAGGATCACACCGGCGACCTTGATCGTCGATGTCCCCGGCCTACCGTCGGTGAACCACGATCTGTCCTTCGGCGGCACGACACTCGGCCGCAGCAGGACCGCCGCGATTCAGCTCAGAGACGCGCGGGTTTCCCGGCTCCACTGCGAGATCCGCTGGGACGGCACCACGGCGTGGCTGACCGACCTCGGTTCCGCCAACGGCACCTTCCTCAACGGACGGCGGGTGCCGAACGCCGAGCTGGCGCACCGCGACGTGCTCCGGCTCGGCGATTCGACGGTCACCTTCGTCAGCGTCACGCAGGAGGACCGAGCCGACGAAGAAGAACGGTCCAGCACCGCGATGGTTTCGCCGCGGCCCGGCCGCGCGGTGCTGCTGGAGCTGCTGGCGCTGGCCGCCACCCGCGGGCCCATCCCGATCTCGATCCTCACCGCGGCGAGCGGGGCGGCGGGCGGCCCGGACCGGCGGGTGCACGTCCGCGACTTCCTGGCCGGGCTCGGCAGCTCGGTCAGCCGGACGCGAGCGGGCCTGGCCGACGAAACCGTTCTGTGGGCCGGTTCACCCCCCGGTCTCTTCCCTGATCTGGTGGCCCGGCTGCACGCCCGGCTGGCGGTGGCGGCCTCGGAGGTGGCACTGGTGACCGGAAACGACGAGCCGACGCTCGAACAGAGCTACGCCGCGGCCAACGAGGCCGAGCACTTCTGGCTCGCCGGACTCCGCGAAGACGCCCTCACCGCGCTGGAGCGCCGGGCGTCCCACATTCCCGTCGAGAACCGGGAACGCTGGGCGGCCTGGGCGAACCGGGCGGCACGGGAACTCGGCGAGACCGACCGGATCACGTTGCGCTGCAAGGCACGGCACGCGACCTGGACCGGCAAGGCGGGCGATGCGGCCGGTGCGCTCGCCCGGTTCGAAGAACTACTGTCGATCGCGACCGCCGCGCTGTCCGCCGACGACGAAGACGTGCTGAGCATCCGCAACAACATCGGGCACCTGCTCGCCCAACTCGGCCGCTTCGAAGAGTCCCGTGCCGCGTTCGAAGCGCTCGTCCGGGACGCCACTCACGCGCTCGGAGCCGACCATCGCGAGACACTGCACGCACGGCATCTCCTCGCGGTCGCGACGGGCAAGACCGGGAACGGGGAGGAAGCCCTCCGTCTCTCGCGGGAACTGCTGCCGCGGGCGAAGCAAGTGCTGGGCGACGACGAGATCGTCGGCCACGTCCGGCACAACATCGCCTTCTGGAGCGCGCTGACCGAAGAGGCGCTTCCGGCAGTGCGGGAGTACGAACAGCTGCTGGCCGAAGCACGGGAACGGCTGGGCGACCGGCATCCGGACGTTCTCGACCTCCGGTTCGGCCAGGCGCTGGTTCGCGCCAAGGCCGGTCAGATCACCGAAGCCCTGTCGGATTGGGCGCTACTGCTGGGCGATTCCGTCGAAATCCGGGGGGAGCGCCATCCGGCGACGGAGAAGGTCCGCGAACAACTCGCGCACTGGCGCACCCAGGAGCCCTGAGGCCCCGCAATCAGTCACCTGCTTGCGGTAGGTGCCTACGCAACCAGCGCAAGTAGGTGACTGATCGCGGGCGGTCAGGCCTCGTCTTCTTCGAGCATGTCCGGGGTGACCGCGGATTCGGTGTCCGGGATGCCTTGTTCCTTCGCCTTCTTGTCGGCCATCGCCAGCAGGCGGCGGATGCGGCCGGCGACGGCGTCCTTGGTCATCTGCGGATCGGACAGCTGGCCCAGTTCTTCGAGCGAGGCCTGCCGGTTCGACAGCCGCAGCTTGCCCGCGGCGAGCAGGTGGTCCGGGGCGGATTCGCCGAGGATGGCCAGCGCGCGTTCCACCCTGGCCGCCGCCGCGACGGCCGCGCGGGCCGAACGCCGCAGGTTGGCGTCGTCGAAGTTCGCGAGCCGGTTCGCGGTGGCGCGCACCTCGCGGCGCATACGCCGCTCTTCCCAGGCGAGCACGCTCGTGTGCGCACCGAGCCGGGTCAGCAGCGCGCCGATGGCGTCACCGTCGCGCACCACGACCCGGTCCGCGCCGCGGACCTCGCGCGATTTGGCCTGGATACCCATCCGCCGGGCGGCGCCGACGAGCGCCAGCGCGGCCTCGGGGCCGGGGCAGGTCACCTCGAGTGACGACGAACGGCCGGGCTCGGTGAGCGAACCGTGCGCCAGGAACGCGCCACGCCAGGCGGCTTCCGCGTCGGCGACGCCACCGGACACGACGGCGGCGGGCAGTCCGCGCACCGGACGGCCCCGCTGGTCGATCAGGCCCGTCTGCCGGGCGAGCCCCTCGCCGTCCTTGACCACCCGGACGACGTACCGCGTGCCCTTGCGCAACCCGCTGGAGGAAACGACGTGGACGTCGGACTGGTGTCCGTACAGTTCGTGGATTTCCTTGCGCAGCCGCCTCGCCACCGAACCGGTGTCGAGTTCGGCCTCCACCACGACGCGGCCTGCCACGATGTGCAGCCCGCCCGCGAATCGCAGCATCGACGCGACCTCCGCGCGGCGCGGGCCGATCTTGGTGATCTCCAGCCGGCTCAGCTCGTCCTTCACGGCGGCGGTCATCGCCATCGCTGCCCCTCCATACCTTCAGCTCCTCCCCCGGTGAGACTCCAGAGCGTCTCGCATACAGCCCGCGAGCGCATCAGGATCATGCCGCCCCGTCACGACCGGGTCAGCCACCGCCCCCAGCAACGCCCTCGCGCCCAGTCTCCCGGCGGCGTCCCGCAACCGGGCCGGTGAGGGCACCGAGTCCCGATCCGCGATGACCGCGTCCACCCGCAGTTCCGGGGCGTGTTCGAACAGCACGTCCAAATGCTTCTCCGGAGAGAATCCCGCCGTCTCCCCCGGTTGGGGGATCAAGTTGAGGATGACGACCTTCGTGGCCTCCGTTCGGAGCAACGCGTCGTGCAGATCCGGCACCAGCAGATGGGGCAGCACACTGGTGAACCACGACCCGGGGCCGAGGAACACCACGTCCGCGTCGAGTACGGCCTCGATCGCCTCGGGACACCCGTGCGGTGGCCGGTCGGCCTGCCCGGTCGGGTGCAGGCTGATCCGATGCACCTGTCCCGGCGTCGTCGCCACCGCCACCTGACCGCGAATCCGGCGGAGCGCCTGGGCATTTTCGACGTCCAGCCCCGAAACCTCACCCTGAATTTCCAGCGGTTCGGGTGACATCGGCAGCACCCGGCCGGAAATGCCCATGAGCCTGCTCGCCTCGTCGAGCGCGGCGACCGGATCCCCGAGCACCTCGAACAACCCGGCCAGCAACAGGTTTCCGACCGCGTGCCCGGCGAGAGCTCCGTCGCCGCCGAAGCGGTGCTGGAACACCTCCGCCCACAAGGTCCCGCCGTCTTCGGCGGCGAACGCGGCGAAGGCCTGCCGCAGGTCACCCGGCGGCAGCAGCCCCAGTTCCCGGCGCAGCCTGCCGGACGAGCCCCCGTCGTCGGCGACGGTGACCACGGCGGTGACCTGTGAGGTCACCCGGCGCAACGCGGTGAGGGTGGCGTGCAGGCCGTGCCCGCCACCCAGCGCGACCGCGCGCAGTTCACTCGCGGCCAAGGTCGCGGTGCACCACCTTCACGGCCATACCGTCCTCATTGGACAGACGCTGGGCGAGCTCCTCGGAAATGGCGACACTGCGGTGTTTTCCGCCCGTGCAGCCGACGGCCAGCGTCAGATACCGCTTGCCCTCGCGTTTGTAGCCCGCGCCGATCAGGCGCAGCAGCTGGTGGTAACGGTCGAGGAACTCGTCCGCCCCTTCCTGGCTGAGCACGTAGTTGCGGACCTCGCCCTCGAGACCGGTGTGGTCACGCAGCTCCGGGATCCAGAACGGGTTCGGCAGGAACCGGACGTCCATCACCAGGTCGGCGTCCATCGGCAGGCCGTACTTGTACCCGAACGACAGCACGGTGACGCGGGTCTGGGTACCGGCTTCGGAACCGAACGCGTCCTCGATCTTGGCGCGCAGGTCGTGCACCGAAAGCGACGACGTGTCGAGCACCAGGTCCGCCTCCTCGCGCAGCGGCTCCAGGAGCGTGCGCTCGGCGGTGATGCCGTCGGCGAGCCTGCCATCACCCTGCATGGGATGGCCGCGGCGGACGGCCTCGAACCGGCGCACCAGCACCGCGTCCGTGGCCTGCAGGAACAGCACGCGCGGCTTGTACCCGCGGGCGTCGAGGTCCTTGATGACCGAGGCCAGGTCGTCGGTGAACGCGCGCGAGCGCACGTCCATCACCACGGCGACCTTGGTGATGGCGCCCCGCGCCTGCGCGCCGAGCTCGACCATGGTGGCGATCAGCTCGGGCGGCAGGTTGTCCACCACGAACCAGCCCAGGTCCTCCAGGCATTTCGCGGCGGTACTGCGGCCCGCTCCGGACAGTCCGGAAACGACCGCGACCTCCATCCCCGAACCGCGGCCTTCTTCTTGCGCACTCACGATGGTCCCTTCAGCGATCACGTACCGGACTCCCCCGCCGCCGCGACTGTCTCCCCTGCGAGTGCCGCGACGACCGCTTCCGCGGTGCGCCTGCCGAAGCCGGGCACCGCCTCGATCTCTTCTATCCGCGCTTCGCGGAGTCTCTTCACCGAGCCGAAGTGCTTGATCAGCGCGGTACGGCGAGCCTGCCCCAGCCCGGGCACACCGTCCAACGCGGACACCTGCATCCGCTTGGACCGCTTCTCCCGGTGGTACCGGATGGCAAAGCGGTGCGCCTCGTCACGCAACCGCTGCAACAGATACAGCGCGTCGGAGGTGCGCGGCAGGATCACCGGATCGGGGTCGCCCGGCAGCCACACCTCCTCCAGCCGCTTGGCCAGGCCGACCACGGCGATGTCGGTGACGCCCAGTTCGGAGAGGACGTCCGCGGCGGCGGTGGCCTGCGGGCCCGCGCCGTCGACGACGAGCAGGTTCGGCGCGTAGGCGAACTTGCGCGGTTTGCCGGTCTCCGGGTCGATGCCCGGACGATCCGGATCGAGCTGGGCGCCCTCGGCGTTTCCTGCGTTTCCTGCGTTTTCTTTGAGGTAGCGGTAAAACCGGCGGCGGACGACCTCGGCGATCGACGCGACGTCGCCTTCCTCCGCGGCTTCGCGCAAGGCGAAGCGCCGGTACTCGGACTTACGCGGGATGCCGTCCTCGAACACCACGAGCGACGCCACCACGTCACTGCCCTGGATATGGCTGATGTCGACACATTCGATGCGCAGCGGCGCGGTTTCCAGCGCCAGGTAGTCCTGCAGTTCCGCGAGCGCGGCCGAACGTGCCGTCAGGTCACCGGCGCGGCGCAGTTTGTGCTGGGTGAACGCCTCGCCGGCGTTGCGCGTCACCGTCTCCGCGAGCGCGCGTTTGTCTCCGCGCTGCGGCACCCGAAGGCTTACCTTCGACCCGCGCAGCCCGGAAAGCCACTCGCCGACCGCTTCGGCGTCGGCGGGCAGTTCGGGGACGAGCACCTCGCGCGGCACCGCCGAGCCGAGTTCGGGGTCGTCCGCGCGTTCGGCCTCTTCGCCGTAGAACTGCGTGAGGAAGTGGTCGACGAGATCCTTGACGTCCATCTCTTCGGCCTTGTCGATCACCCAGCCGCGCTGGCCGCGGACCCGGCCACCGCGCACGTGGAAGACCTGGACGGCGGCTTCGAGTTCGTCGTGGGCGAAGGCGACGACGTCCGCGTCGGTGCCGTCGCCGAGGACGACCGCCTGCTTCTCCATCGCACGCCGCAACGCGCCGAGGTCGTCCCGCAGCCGGGCGGCACGCTCGAACTCCAGTTCCTCGGAGGCGGCCGCCATTTCCTGTTCCAGGCGGCGGATCAGCGCGTCGGTGCGGCCGGCGAGAAAATCGCAGAAGTCTTCGACGATCGCGCGGTGTTCGTCGGCGGAAACCTTGCCGACGCACGGCGCGGAGCATTTGCCGATGTAACCGAGCAGGCAGGGCCTGCCGATCTGGCCGTGCCGTTTGAAGACGCCCGCCGAGCAGGTGCGCGCCGGGAAGACCCGGAGCAGCAGGTCGAGCGTCTCGCGGATGGCCCAAGCGTGGGCGTACGGCCCGAAATACCGCACGCCCTTCTTGCGCGCGCCGCGATAGACGTGCAGGCGCGGGAACTCCTCGTTCATCGTGACGGCGAGGACCGGATAGCTCTTGTCGTCGCGGTAGCGGACGTTGAACCGCGGGTCGAACTCCTTGATCCAGTTGTACTCCAGCTGGAGCGCCTCGACCTCGGTGCTCACCACGGTCCACTCGACGCTCGCCGCCGTGGTCACCATCTGGCGGGTGCGCGGGTGCAAGCCCGTGATGTCGGCGAAGTACGAGTTCAGCCTGCTGCGGAGGCTTTTCGCCTTGCCGACGTAGATGACCCTCTTCGTGGCGTCACGAAATTTGTACACGCCAGGGGCGTCCGGGATGCTCCCCGGCGAGGGACGGTAGGTGGTCGGGTCAGCCACGTCGTCCAGCCTATGGGGCACCACCGACAGTCTTACGAGGCCCCGTCCTTAGCGGCGGGTCGGTCAACCCTTCGAGTGACGGTTCCCACGATCCGGTCCGGATTTCGCCACTCATACCGACCTAAGTCGGGTTTTCGGCCGGAACCGACGTTCGTTGGTTCCTGGCGGGTGAATCGGGTGATTACTTTCCGTCCCAGTGCCACTTCACCCGGTTCTTCGTCAGATGACGCTCGAAAGGACTCCTGCACCGTGAGCCGTCTTCGTACGCTGGGCGCCGCCACCCTCGCCGCCGCAGCCCTCACCATGACCGCCGGCGCGGTCGCCTCCGCGGGTACCCCCACCGGTGTCCAGCCGAACATCGTGGGCGGCGGTACCGCCCCCGCCGTGAGCTGGGGCGCCCAGGTCTACGTCAACACCCCCGGCCGTCAGTGGGACGGCTTCAACTGCTCGGGCAGTGTGATCGCCCAGCGCTGGGTCCTGACCGCCAAGCACTGCCTCGACTCCGACGGCACGGGCATGCGCGTCCGCGTCGGCAGCAACCAGCTCCAGGGCGGCCGTGAGATCGCGGTCGACCGCAAGGTGTCCTCGCCGAACGGCGCCGACATCTCGCTGCTGCACCTGGTCTCCGACGCCGGTGTGACGCCGATCGGCCTGGCAGGCTCGAACCCGTCGGTGGGCACCACCAACAAGCTCTACGGCTGGGGCCGGGAAACCCCGACCGGCCCGCCCGCCGCGGCGCTGAAGGTGGCCGACGTCCGCGTCACCGGCAGCTCGCGTGACGCCTACGGCGGCCCGGCCATCCAGAGCGTCGGCATCAACGGTTCGGCGTGGAAGGGCGACTCGGGCGGCCCCCAGGTCCACAACGGCGTCCAGGTCGGTGTCGCTTCGACCGTGCAGAACCAGAGCGGCTCGAACGTCCGCGGCACCAACAACTACGGCAGCGTCGCTTCGGCCCGCTCCTGGATCCGCTCGACCACCGGGGTCTGACCTCCACCCCCGGTGAAAGGGCCCTCCGGGACGCGACCCGTCTCGGAGGGCCCTTTCGCGTCGGGCTGTCGGTGGGGTGTGGGACGCTCGCGGGTATGCGGATCGCGACCTGGAACGTGAACTCGATCGGACCCCGGCTGCCGAGGGTGCTGGACTGGCTCGGCTCGGTGCAACCGGACGTGCTGTGCCTGCAGGAACTCAAATGCGGCACGGACGCCTTCCCCTTCGACGCCGTGAAGGAACTGGGTTACGAGACGGCCGCGTACGGCATCGGGCGCTGGAACGGCGTCGCGATCGTGTCCCGCGTCGGCGTGGAAGACGTGACGCGCGGCCTGACCGGCGAGCCCACCTTCGAGGACAAGACCGACGCGCGGGCCATCGGCGCCACCTGCGGCGGGCTGCGGTTGTGGTCGGTGTACGTACCGAACGGGCGTGACCTGGAGAACCCGCACTACGGCTACAAGCTGGCCTGGCTCTCGGCGCTGGAGGCGACCGTGCGGGAGGAGCAAGCGCGCGGACTGCCGTTCGCGGTGCTCGGCGACTTCAACATCGCGCCGACCGACGCGGACGTGTGGGACATCGGCCTGTTCGCCGAATCGACGCACGTGACCGAGCCGGAGCGGAAGGCGCTCGCCGCGCTGCGCGACCTCGGGCTGGCCGACGTGTTCCCGCGGCCGCTGAAGTACGACCACCCGTTCACGTACTGGGATTACCGGGCGGGGAACTTCCCGAACAACAAGGGAATGCGGATCGACCTCGTGTACGCCGACGCCGTCGTGACCGGCGCGGTGACGGATTCCTATGTGGACCGTGACGCGCGCAAGGGCAAGGGACCGTCGGACCACGCACCGATCGTGGTGGATCTTTCGCTTTAGCGTTCGGGTCCGTGAAGGCCTGGCGGATTCACATGGTGGTTGCAACACGCATTGTTTGTTGGTTGGAGAGTAGTGCTTCGAGGGCTTCGGCGGGTGTGTGCCAGTCGAGGGTTTCGCGGGGGCGGCCGTTGAGTTCGGCGGCGACTCGTGCGAGGTCTGCGGCGGTGTGCTGGGACAGGTCGGTGCTTGTGGGGAAGTATTGGCGGAGTAGTCCGTTGGTGTTCTCGTTGGTTCCGCGTTGCCAGGGTGCGTGTGGGTCGCAGAAGTAGATGTCGATCCCGGTGGCCAGGGTGATCTTTTTGTGGTGGGCCATTTCCTTGCCCTGGTCCCAGGTCAAGGATTTCAGCAGCAGCGGCGGCAGCGTCTGGATGGTCTCGGTCATGGCGGCGGCGACGGTGGCGGCGTCGCGTCCGTGGGGCAGGTGCAGCAGCATCACGAACCGGGTCGATCGTTCGACCAGGGTCCCGATCGCGGATTTGTTGTTCTTGCCCAGGATCAGGTCGCCTTCCCAATGCCCGGGGACGGCGCGGTCGGTGACCTCGGCGGGCCGTTCGGAGATGTTGACCATGTCGGGGATCCTGCCCGCGGGCCGGGCCCGGCGGGCCTGGGCCTGCCGGCGGGGCATCCGCAGTGCCCGCCCGGTCCGCAACGCCTGGGTGAGTTCGCGGCGCAGCGCGCCTTTTCCCTGGACATACAGTGCTTGGTAGATCGTTTCGTGGGACACCCGCATCTCCGGCTGGTCGGGGAACTCCAGCACCAGTCTCCGCGCGATCTGACGCGGGGACCATTTACGGTTCAGCCTGTCCTGCACCACGTCCCGCAACACGGTGTCCGCGGCCAGTTTCGCGGCCTTCGGGCGTTTCGCACGGTTCTCGGCCGTGTGCTGCGCGCTGACAGCCCGATAGCGGCCGGAGGAACCGGTGTTGCGGGCCAGCTCGCGGGACACGGTCGAGGCCGGACGGCCGATCGCCCGCCCGATCGCCCGGGGCCCCTGGCCCGCGGCTTTCAGGCAGGCGATCTCTTCCCGCTCGGCCAGGCTCAACCGGAGGGGACCAGGCCGAGCAGGTGCGTTACCGATCACCCCGCCAGCCTGCCGGAACAACCGCACCCCCGTCGTCGGGGACAGCCCCACCGCCCGGGCCGCCGGCTTCGCCGCCACCCCGGCCCGGACCTGATCCCAAAACCCCACCCGCACCGACCGCGGCAGCCACCGATGAACCCGCACCACAACCCCACCCCCATCAGACGGTGTTGCAACAACCCCATGACTCCGAGCCTCCTTGAGGGACCCTGGGTCCCTCAAGGAGGCCTTCACGGACTTGGTGACCTGGCGGGCGGCTTCCGGTGCCCTTGGCCGCCTGCGGGTACTCGATGGCCCCTCACTCCCGAACGCTATGAAAGGTCCTTTCCTTGCAAATTTTGCAAGGAAAGGACCTTTCATAGCACGCGAAAGAGCGGGAAAGAGGTCCGTCAGCCTTCCCAGGCCGCCTTGTGCAGCCGCCGCAGCGCCCGCACCGCGGCCACCGCGCGGTCCCGGTCCACCGCCTGCACGGCCATCAGCGAGTAGTACTCGTCGTCCGGCAGTTCCAGCCGCGCCCACGAAGCGCCGTCCGGGAAGCTCACCGAAAGCACCTCGCTCCACGCGAACTTCTTGGTAATCAGCACGTTCCGGACTTCGATGCCGTCGGCGTCGGCCTTCACGCGCGCGGTCGCGAACAGCATCGTGCCCGCGGCGAGCAGGACCCCGATGCCGATCATCGCCGCCTGATCGGACGGCTGGAAGAT
This sequence comes from Amycolatopsis sp. QT-25, assembly GCF_029369745.1. NCBI lineage: Bacteria > Bacillati > Actinomycetota > Actinomycetes > Pseudonocardiales > Pseudonocardiaceae > Amycolatopsis > Amycolatopsis sp. QT-25. The sequence continues at coordinate 2,886,981 of NZ_CP120210.1, read as the reverse complement.
CACACCGGTGTCCGAGCCGCGCAGCAGCACCGCGACGACCACGAACGTCGCCAGCAGGAGCAGCGCCAGCACCGAGCACATCACCAGGGCACGGCGGGGCCGCACCACCACGACCTCGGACTTCGTCGTCACATCCGCCTCGACGCTCACACGAAGCCCCGCTCGGTCCACGGCTGGCGCAGGTTCCGCAGCGCGTGCGCGGCGTCCAGCGCGGCGACCGTCGCTTCGTAACCCTTGTCCTCGACGGAGCCGGGGAGACCGGACCGGTCGAGGGCCTGCTGCTCGGTGTCGCAGGTGAGCACGCCGTTGCCGACCGGGGTGCTTTCGTCGAGCGCCACCCTGGTCAGGCCCGCGGTGACCGCGTCGCAGACGTACTCGAAGTGCGGCGTCCCGCCCCGGACGACCACGCCCAGCGCGACGACCGCGTCGTGCGTGCGGGCCAGTGCCTGCGCGGCGACGGGCAGTTCGACGGCGCCCGCCACACGCACGACCGTCGGCTCTTCCTCCAGCTCGGCCGCCTTGGCCGCCTCGAGGGCGCGGTCCAGCAGCGCGCTCGTGATCTTCGTGTGCCAGCGCGTGGCCACGATCCCGAGCCTGATGTTCTTACAATCGGACAGGTCGAGTTCGACGTCCGGACGGCCTTCGCCGCTCACCGCTTCCCCCCTCCGTTGCCCTGGTCGACCTCGGCGCCGACCTGGTCGAAATGCTCCAGCTGGGACAGGTCGTGGCCCATCCGGTCGCGTTTGGTCCTGAGGTAGCGCAGGTTCTCCGGGTTCGGCGAGATCGGCAGCGACACCCGGCCGGTGACCCGCAGACCGTAGCCCTCCAGGCCGACGCGTTTGGCGGGGTTGTTCGTCAGCAGCCGCATCGAGCGGACGCCGAGGTCGCACAGGATCTGCGCGCCGGTGCCGTAGTCCCGCGCGTCGGCGGGGACGCCGAGCTGCAGGTTCGCGTCGACGGTGTCCGCGCCGGCGTCCTGCAGCTGGTAGGCCTGCAGTTTGTGCAGCAGCCCGATGCCGCGGCCCTCGTGGCCGCGGATGTAGAGCACGACGCCGCGGCCTTCCTTGGCCACCGCTTCCAGTGCCGCCTCCAGCTGGGGGCCGCAGTCGCAGCGCAACGAGCCGAAGACGTCGCCGGTGAGGCATTCGGAGTGCACCCGGACCAGGATGTCGTCGCCATCGGCGATCTCGCCGTAGACGAACGCGATGTGCTCGATGCCGTCGAGCAGGCTGTCGTAACCGACCGCGCGGAACGTGCCCGCCGCCAGCGGGATACGCGCCTCGGCGACCCGCTCGACCTGCTTTTCGGTACGCCGCCGGTACGCGATCAGGTCGGCGATGGTGATCATCTTGAGGTCGTGGTCCGCGGCGAAGACCTCCAGTTCGTCGCGGCGGGCCATGTCGCCCTCGTCCTTCTGCGACACGATCTCGCAGAGCACGCCGGACGGCGAGAGCCCGGCGAGACGGGCCAGGTCGACGGAGGCTTCGGTGTGTCCCGGGCGCCGCAGGACGCCGCCCTGCTTGGCGCGCAGCGGGACCACGTGGCCGGGCCGCCGGAAGTCCGACGCCTGGGACGCGGGGTCGGCGAGCAGCCGGACGGTATGCGACCGGTCGGCCGCGGAGATGCCGGTGGTGATGCCCTCAGCGGCGTCGACCGTGACGCTGTACGCGGTGCCGCGCTGGTCCTGGTTCGTGTGGTACATCGGCGGCAGGTCGAGCCTGTCCGCCTCGGCCTCGGTCAGCGCCACGCAGACGTAACCCGAGGTGTAGCGCACCATGAAGGCCATCAGCTCCGGCGTGGCCTTCTCCGCGGCGAAGATCAGGTCGCCTTCGTTCTCGCGGTCCTCGTCGTCCACCACCACGACCGGGCGGCCCGCCTTGATGTCGGCGATCGCCGCCTCGATGGCATCGGCGTTCACGGCCACCCCGCCTCCACAGGGGGTCAGATCGGCCGACCCCGGAATCGCACTCGTCTCACTCACGCCCGCTCCTCCGTGCCGCCATTGTCCCCCTGCGCGCGCAGATGCGGCATGGCCAGCTTCTCGACGTATTTGGCGACCACGTCGACCTCGAGGTTCACCAGGTCACCCGGGGTGTTCCGGCCGAGGGTGGTGAGGTCGAGGGTGGTCGGGATCAGGGCGACGGAGAACTCCTCGTCGGTCACCGAAGCGACCGTGAGGGAGACGCCGTCGACCGCGATCGACCCCTTTTCGACCACGTACCGCGACAGCTTTTTCGGCAGCGCGAACGTGGTGAGCCCCTGTTCGTCCCGCTTGAGGAAGACGCCGGTGCCGTCGACATGGCCCTGCATGATGTGCCCGCCGAGCCTGCCGCCCGCCGGAGTCGCGCGTTCGAGGTTCACGACGTCGCCGACGTGTACCTTCGCGAGGCTGGAGCGCTGCAGGGTCTCGTGCACGACATCGACGGTAAACTCACCGCCCGCCACCGCGACCACGGTGAGGCACACGCCACTCACCGCGATGGAGTCCCCGTGCCCGGCGTCGCTGGTCACCAGCGGACCCCGCACGGTCAACCGCGCGGCGTCCGGGACCTGCTCGACCGCGGTGACCTCGCCGAGTTCCTCGACAATGCCGGTGAACACTCCTGCTGCCCTCCTCCTGGCTCGCACCGTCGCGGAAAACGGTGCTCCCCTCATCCAACACCCATCGGGGCCGATTCCTTCTCCTGACCCGACGGCGGATCAAGAGGCGGGATCAGCCGCGGGCACGGGCCGCCTGCTCGCGCAGCGCCGCGACCGCCTTACCAGGGTCCTCGGCGCCGTAGACGGCGGAACCGGCGACGAAGCAGTCGACCCCGGCCTCGGCGGCCTGTTCGATGGTGTCGGCGTTGATCCCGCCGTCGATCTCGACGACGAGCTTGAGGTGACCGGTGTCGACCAGGCGCCGCGCGGTGCGGACCTTGTCGAGGACGCCCTCGATGAACGACTGGCCGCCGAAACCGGGCTCGACCGACATCACCAGGAGCGTGTCGTAGTGTTTGAGGGTGTCGAGGTGGTCCTCGATCGGCGTGTTCGGCTTGATCGACAGGCCGGCCTTGGCCCCTGCGGCGCGCAGGTTCTTCGCGAGCGCGATCGGGTCGTTCGCGGCCTCGACGTGCACGGTGACGTTGTAGGCCCCCGCCTCGGCGTACCCGATGGCCCACTTGTCGGGGTTCTCGATCATCAAGTGGCAGTCGATCGGTATGTCGGTGGCCTTGAGCAGCGACTGCACCACGGGCAGGCCCAGGGTCAGGTTCGGCACGAAGTGCGCGTCCATGACGTCGACGTGGACCCAGTCCGCGCGGGTTTCCCCCTCCCCCGCGACGGCGCGGATCTCGTCGCCGAGCCGGGCGAAGTCCGCGGAGAGGATGCTGGGTGCGATCAAAGGTCGGTGAGCCACGCGCCCGAGTGTAGGAGGACACCGCTAACGTCCGCTAACCGGCTGTGACCGGCGACCCCGTCTGGAGTATGACGTGAAATGGCACCGCGGTGGGAGGTGCGCGCACGCGCCGCCGAATAGCGTTCCGCTCATGGTCAACCCACTCGAGCCCCTGGTCCGGATCGGCAGCTACCGCAGCTTGCCGTTCGGCTTCCTCGGCATGGCGATCACCGCGATCCCGTTCCCGATCGCGCTCGTCTCCGCCGTCCTCATCCCGGGCGACGTACGAGCGAAACTGGTTTACGGCGTGCTCGCCATAGGCGTGCTGGCCGCACTGGCAGGTTTGCCGGGGCCGATGCGGCGGGTCGGTATCTGGTTCTCCAACCAGATACTGGGCACCCGGATCGGGCAGCCCCCGCCGAACACGAAGGTCGCCTGGCCGGAGCGCTGGCGCTCGGCCGCCTGGCTGGTCGTGCACACCGCGCTCGGCTGGGTGCTGTTCGGCCTCTGCTGCTTCCTGTTCCTGGGGGTCGTCCCGACCCTGGTGTGGGCAGGCGGTGGCGGCAGTCCCATCGCGTTCTTCGGGGAGAAGGTGACGATCGAATCCGGCGTCGCCGGAGCGTGGACACTGCCGATCGGGTTCTTCACGCTCGTGGTGATCGCGTACGTCCTCGCCGGTTTCACCAAACTGTTCCAGTACAGCGCGGTCGCGCTGCTGGGCCCTTCGGCCGCCGAACGGGTCACCGCGGCCGAGGGCCGGGCGAACCACTTCGCACAGCGCAACCGGCTGGCGCGCGAACTGCATGACTCCATCGGCCACACGCTGACGACGTCGACCATCCAGGCCGCCGCGGCCGCCGAACTGGTCGACTCCGAACCGCGGCTGGTACGGAAGGCATTGGGCACCATCGAGGAGTCTTCACGGGCGGCGCTCGAAGACCTCGACCACGTACTCGGCCTGCTGCGGGAGGACCGGTCGTCCCGCGAACCCGAACGACGGCTCAGCGAGGCCGCGACGCTGGCCGAACGGGCTCGCGCGGGTGGCGCGGTGATCGACTACGAGCTGACCGGACCCGCCGCTGAACTGCCCGCCACCCTTTCGCGGGAGGCGTACCGGATCGTCCAAGAAGGACTGACGAACGCGTTGCGGCACGCCCATCCCGGCCCGGTGTCCGTGCGGGTCGCGGTGCTCGCCGACGCGTTGCGGATCGAGATCGTGAACCCGCTCGTGGAGCACGCGGCGGTTTCCGGCCGCGGCGGCAACGGGCTGCCGGGGCTCACCGAACGGGTCGAGGCGCTGCGCGGCGAGCTCGTCGCGGGACCCGCCGTCGACGGGGAACCGCTGTGGCGGCTGGTGACCACGATCCCGCTACGGTCGCACTCATGACCCTGCGTGTGCTGATCGTCGACGACGAACCCCTGCTGCGCGCCGGATTGCACTCGCTGCTGGACAACCAGCCGGACCTGACCGTGGTCGGTGAGGCGGGTGACGGCGGCGAAGTGGTCGATCTGGTGCGGCGGACACAGCCCGACGTGGTGCTGATGGATGTGCGCATGCCGGGCGTGGACGGGATCGAGGCGACCCGGCGGGTGCTGACCGGGACCTCCGAGCCGCCGAAGGTCCTCGTGATCACGACGTTCGACAACGACGACCACGTCTACGACGCACTGCTCGCCGGGGCGAGCGGGTTCCTGCTGAAGCGGGCGCGCAAAGAGGAGTTCGCGCACGCCATCCGGACCGTCGCCGCCGGGGAGACACTGCTGTTCCCCGACGCGATCCGGCGGATGGTCACCGCGCGACCGGCGCCGTCCGGCCTCGCTCCCCGGCCGTCTTCGCTGACGAAGCGGGAGACCGAGGTGCTGCGGCTCATCGCCTCCGGGATGTCCAATGTGGACATAGCGGCGAAACTGGTCATCAGCCTCGAAACCGTCAAGACCCATGTGGGCAACATCTTCGGGAAGCTGGGCGCGGCCAACCGCAGCCAGGCGGTGGTGTTCGCCTACGAGACCGGCGTCGTCGCCCCGGGACACAGCCTGCGCTGACCTCTCGGCGCGCGGCCCCGGCCGGGTCGCGAAAAGTGAGGCAAACCCCAGTACGACGCGGGGGTGTACCCCATGTCAGGCGCACTCGACCGTGCCTAGCTTGGGTCTCATGCGAAAATCCTTGCCAGGCAGGAAGATCGTCGCCATCGGTTCGCTGGTCGCGCTGCTCGCGGCGACGACCGCCACCCCGGCGCTCGCCGCGAGCGAACCCCACGACGAGGTCGACCGAGCGCTGGAAACGCTGGTGCGGGACGGGGTCCCCGGCGCGCAGGCGACGGTGACGAACCCGTCCGGGCGGACGTGGTCGGAGCGCGAAGGAGTCGGCAACGTCGAGACCGGGACGCCGTTCCCGCACGGTTCGAAGTTCCGGGCGGCCAGTGTCACCAAGACGTTCGTCGCCGTCTTGGTGCTGCGACTGGTCGCCGAAGGAAAGGTCCGGCTGGACACGCCGATCGAGCGGTATCTGCCCGGCCTGGTGCGCGGGAACGGCAACGACGGCACCAAGATCACCGTGCGGCAGCTGCTCCAGCACACCAGCGGCATCTACGACTACCTCAGGGACCTCGACCTCGAAGAGTGGCGTCATCGCGGCGCCGAGCCCGAGGAGCTGGTGGCGATCGGCCTCGCGCATCCGCCGTTGTTCGCCCCCGGGACGGACTGGTCTTACTCCAACACGAACTACATCATCGCCGGGATGCTCGTCGAAAAGGTCACCGGCAGCTCCGTCGCCGACGAGATCCGGCGCAGGATCACCGGGCCGCTGGGTCTGCGTGGCACCTCACTGCCGCAGCGCGGTGAAGAAGGGTTGCCGCGCCCGCACGCCAGGGGCTACGCGCCGGGTCCCGCCGGCCACACCGACTACACCGAATTCGATCCGTCGGCCGCCGGTACCTCCGGCGGGCTCATTTCGACCGGTGCCGACCTGAACCGCTTCTTCGGCGCGCTCGTCGACGGCCATCTCCTGCCGCGCGCGGAGCTGGCGGAGATGCAGCGCACCGTTCCGAGGCCCGGCGGCACCCCCGGCGCGGAGTACGGCCTCGGCATCGCCTCCGTGCCGTTGTCGTGTGGTGGCAGGTTCTGGGGACACGGCGGGAACATCGTCGGCTACGCGAACCTGTCGGGCGCCGTCCCGCACGGCAGGCGGGTGAACGTCGTGGTGAACCTGAATCCCGCGCCGCCCAAGGTGTCGGACGACCTTTCCAAGGCGTTCGACACGGGGTTTTGCGCCCGCTAAACCGACGGCAGCAGGTCCAGCACGGAGGTCCACGCGGCCGCCGGGCTGAGCCTCGCGGTGGTGACCCCGGCGGAGGCGAGCGTGTCGAGATGGCGCTGCCACGCCGGATGGTGCACCCGCGTGTCCTGGATCTGGTAGCCCAGCACGATCGTGACGCCCGGGGTGCCGAGGACGTCGCCGAGCAGGGTCAGCGCCTGGTTGTCGGCGATGCCCAGCGCCAGTTTCGCCACGGAGTTCGCGGACGCGGGCGCGAACAGGAACACCGCGGGATCCGGATGCGGCCGGGACTCGCCCGGCAGCCGGGAGGTACTGCGGATCGGCAGCTCGGTGCATTCTTCCAGGTCACCGAGCACGCCGGTCTCTTCCAGCCAGCGGGCCGCGGTGGGGGTCAGCGTGATCGCGAGCTCCCAGCCGCGGTCCGCGGCCGGTTTCGCGAGCTGTGCGGCGAACCGGGTGTCCAGTCCGCCGCACGAGCTCGCGACCAGGCCGAGTACCCTGCTCACCCGGCCGAATCCGGCTTCCGCAGGACGGCGCAGAACATCGCGTCCGTGCCGTGGCGGTGCGGCCACAGCTGGACGTACGGGCCGTTGCCGAGCTGCGGGACACCCGGGAAGAACTCCCGCGCGTCGACGATCTGGGCACCGGCGCGGCGCGCGGTCTCCCCCACGACGCCTTCGGTCTCGGCCAGATGCGGCGAGCAGACGACGTAGGTGACGACGCCGCCGGGGCGGACCAGGTCCAGTGCCGCGGTGATCAGCTGGCCCTGCAGTTTCGTCAGGTCCGAGATGTCACCGGGCTGACGGCGCCAGCGCGCCTCCGGACGACGCCGCAGTGAGCCGAGCCCGCTGCACGGCGCGTCGACCAGGACGCGGTCGTAGCCCGGTTCGAGGCCGGTTTCGCGGCCGTCGGCGACGTGGATGGTCACCGGAAGGCCTTGGACGGCGTTCTCGATCAGCTTCGCGCGGTGCGGCGCCTTCTCGACCGCGTCGACGGTCGCGCCGCTGATCGACGCCAGCGCGCCCAGCAGCGCGGCCTTGCCACCGGGGCCGGCGCACAGGTCCAGCCAGCGCTCGTCGGAGCCGGTGAGCGGGACCTTCGTGACGGCGACGGCGCACAGCTGACTGCCCTCGTCCTGCACGGCGGCCAGCTTTTCCCTGATCGGTTCGATGTCGCCGGGATCGCCGGAGCCCGCGGGCAACCGGACACCGTAGGGCGAGTACGGGGCCACGTCACCGCCGGTGATGGCGGCCAGTTCGTCGGCGCTGATCTCACCGGGCCGGGCGACCAGGTGGACGTCGGGCCGGTCGTCGTCGGCCTCCAACGCCGCCTTCAGCTCAGGCCCCTTGTCCCCCAAGGCCTCCGCGAACGATCGCGCGACCCAGCGCGGGTGCGCCGTCCGCAACGCGTAGGCGCCGATCGGGTCGGCGGCCTCGTCCGGGGCCAGTTCGTTCAGCCAGGTCTCTTCGTCCTTTTCGGACACCGAGCGGAGCACGGCGTTCACGAAACCCGCGATCCAGGATCCGACTTCGGCGCGGACGAGGTCCACAGTGGACCCGACGGCGGCGTGCTGGGGGATACGGGTGCGCAGCAGCTGGTACGCGCCGAGCCGCAGGCCGTCCAGCACGATGGCGTCCACTTTGGCCAGTGGCCGGTCGAGGCAGGCCCCGATGACGGCGTCCAGCATGCCGACCGCGCGGCAGGTGCCGTAGGTCAGTTCGGTGGCCAGCGCCGCGTCACGACCGGAGATCCGGCGGTTGCGCAGCAGCTGCGGCAGCACCAAGTTCGCGTACGCGTCGTCTTCGCGGACCGCGCGCAGGACGTCGAAGGCGACCTGCCGGGCCGGGTCGATCTGCGGCGGGCGGCTGGGCCCTTCTTTACGCGGGCCCGGACGGCCTCGCTCCGGCCTCGACGGCCGGCGTTCCCTACGCTCGTTCACTGCAGGCGCTCTCCTTGTTCGATCCTCGTACCGCGCGCCCAATCGGTGGCCGCCATCCGCTTCTTCCCCTGCGCCTGCACTTCGCCCAGCCGCACCGGCTTCGACGCCGTGCCGACCAGGACCCGCTTGCGTTCCACGACCAGCTCACCCGGCGGGGGCCCCGGCTCGTCGACGATCGTCACCGGGCCGAGCTTCAGCCGCTCGCCCCGGAACTCCGCCCACGCGCCGGGTTCCGGCGTGACCGCGCGGATCTGCCGGTCGACCGCGGTGGCCGGGTCGGCGAACGACACGCGTGCGTCCTCGACGGTCACCTTGGGCGCGTAGCTCACGCCGTCGCCGGGCTGCTCCACCGCACGCAGCGTGCCGTCGGCGATTCCGTCCATCGTGGACACGAGCAGCTTCGCCCCGGACTCCGCCAGCCTGGCCAAAGCTTCACCCGCGGTGTCGGTGTCGGCGATCTGCTCGGTGATCACGCCGTACACCGGTCCCGCGTCGAGTTCCTTGACGATGCGGAACGTCGAAGCGCCGGTGATCTCGTCCCCGGCGCGGATCGCGGCCTGGACCGGCGCGGCACCGCGCCACGCGGGCAGCAGCGAGAAGTGCAGGTTGACCCAGCCGTGCGCCGGGATGTCCAGCGCGGCTTGGGGCAACAGCGCCCCGTAGGCGACCACCGGGCACGCGTCGGGGGCGATCTCCGCGAGCCGGGCGAGGAACGCGGGGTCGCCCGCCTTGGGCGGGGTCAGCACCTCGATCCCGTGCTCGTCGGCCAGCGCGCCGATCGGGGACCGGACGACGCGGCGGCCGCGGCCTGCCTGCGCGTCCGGGCGGGTCACGACGGCGACGACCTCGTGCTGTTCGGACGCGAGGAGCGCGCGCAGCGACGGGACGGCCGGTTCGGGGGTGCCGGCGAAGACGAGGCGCATCAACGCACCTCCGCCGGGGGGACGGATACCTCTGACTGGGCGAACATCGGGGCTCAGTCTAGAAGGGCCCCGGTGCCGGGGCGCGCTCGCTGTCCCTGTGCCCGCCGTCGAGCGCCAGGAAAGGTCCTTTCCTTGCGAATTTCGCCAGGAAAGGACCTTTCCTGGCAGGCGAGAAAGCTGAAAGAGCCTTCGCGAGCCTGATGCCTACCTCGGCGGCCAGGGCAGCACGACGGCCGCCGAGCCGCCACCCCGCCGGGTCGGTTCGGCGGCGGCGAGCCACCGGCCGTCCCGCAGCCGTTCGACCCCGGTCGCGGCCCCGATCTCCGCGGGCGCTGTCGAGAAGCCCTGCCCCTTGGCCTTCAGCGCCGCGAGCACCTCGGTCTGGTCGAGGAACGCCTGCTCGACCTGCGCGGCCGCCGAGTTCCGCTGCGAAGCACGCGGTTCGGCGATCGCGTCGACGAGTTTCCGGCCGCGGTCGATACGGCCGGTGAGGATCTGCAGCACCGTGGTGATGATCGACGCGCCACCGGGCGAGCCGACGGCGAGGAAAGGCTTGCCGTGCTCGAGCACGATGGTCGGCGCCATCGACGAACGCGGCCGCTTCGCCGGACCCGGCAGGTTCGGGTCGGGCACACCCGGCGTCACCGGGGTGAAGGAGAAGTCGGTCAGTTCGTTGTTGAGCAGGAACCCGCGGCCCGGAACGACGATGCCGCTCCCGCCCTCCTGCTCGATGGTCAGCGTGTAGGCGACGACGTTGCCCCATCGGTCGGCGACCGTCAGGTGCGTGGTGTTCTCGCCCTCGTACGGCGTCGGCGCGGCGTTCGTCCCCGCCACACACGGCGTCGGCTTGCGCGGGTCGGCGGGCGCGACCGGGCTCGTCCCGGCCTTCGCGGGGTCGATCAGGCACGCGCGGCTGTCGGCGAACCTCTGGCTGATCAGTTCCTTCGCCGGGACGTCGACGAAGGCCGGGTCGCCGATCCACCGGTTACGGTCGGCGAAGGCGTACCGGGTCGATTCCAGGAAGTAGTGCAGGTAGTCGGCCCTCTCCAGCTTCGAGAGCTTCGTGTTCTCGAGGATGTTCAGCGCCTCGCCGACGGTCAGCCCACCCGAAGACGGCGCGGGCATGCCGTAGACGTCGAGTCCGCGGTACCTGGTCTTGGTCGGTTTCCGCTCGACCACGCGGTATCCGGCGAGGTCGGCCGCGGTCAGGTCACCGGGGCGCACCTTCAGGGTCGACGCGGGGTCGACTGGCGGTTTCCGCACGGTGTCGACGACGTCGGCGCCGATCGGGCCGCGGTAGAGCACGTCGGTGCCCTTGGCGGCGAGCTGCGCGTATGTGCCGGCGAGGTCGGGATTCTTGAACGTCGTGCCGACCGCGGGCGGCACCCCGCCGGGCAGGTACAGCGACCGGGTCGACGGGAACGCCGAAAAGCGGGCGGCGTTGTTCGCGATCTGGCCGGCGAAGGTCTGGTCGACGGTGAAGCCCTTACGGGCGAGGTCCTCGGCGGGTTTCACCGCCTTCGCCAGTGACCTGGTCCCCCACTTGCGCAGGGCTTCGTCCCAGGTGGCGGGTGTGCCGGGCACGCCGACGCTCAACCCGCTGGTGACGGCTTCGGCGAACGGGATCGCCTTGCCGTTCTCGACGAAGAGGTTCTCGTTCGCCGTCGACGGCGCGGTCTCACGGCCGTCGAGGGTGTGCACCTTGCCGGTGCGCGCGTCGTAGTAGACGAAGAAGCCACCACCGCCGAACCCGGCGGAGAACGGGTCGGTGACACCGAGCGCGGCGGCCGTCGCGACGGCCGCGTCGACGGCGTTGCCGCCCTCACGCAGGATCTTCGTGCCGATCGCGGTCGCGTCCGCGTCGATGCTCGACACCGCGCCCAGATAGCCGACGGCGGTCGGGGACTTGGGTGTCGGTGGTGCCGCGGCCGCGGTACCCGGCGCGGCCGTGCCGACCAGGGCGGCGATCGCGGTGACTGCGGTGATGCGTCCCAGAGTGCTTCTGTGCGCGGCCATGGCGCGAGTCTGCCCCGCCTGTCCACCCCGGACAAGACCCGGCCGGCCCTGCGAACGTCGGTGGTGCGGTCCGGCCTCGATGAGCAGAATGCGGTCCATGAAGACTTCCGGCAGGCGATGGGGCGTGCTCCTTCCGCTGCTCATCGCCGTCCCCGTCCTCGCGGTCCCCGGCGTCGCCCGAGCCGAAGGCGCGCGTGCCTGCTTCGACGACTCCGCCGCGATCACCGTCGAGGAGAAGCGGCTCACCGCGACCATGCCTTCCGGTGGCCCGGCGGTCGGCCCGGAACTCGTCCGGCTCGCCGGATTCGACAAGCTCGTCTCGGACTTCACCACGCGACTCTGCACGACGAGGACCGCTTTGCGCGCCGAAAAGCTCGCGGAGACCGCCGGTGACGGGCTCTGGCGGACCGCGGTCGACCGCGCGCAGGGCCGCCGCCCCCATCTCGGCACCCTCGACAAGGCCGACGACCGGCCGCTCTATTGGGCGCGCCTGCTGATGAGCAAGGCGCTGCGGCAGTGGACACCGCGCTTCCCGCTGTCCGCGCCCGCCCGCGCGGAACTGCTCAAGACGTTCGACTTCGGCGCCCGCGGCCTCGACGACGCCCGCTTCCCGGCCGGCCACAAACCGCGCCGGGTGCTGGTGAGCGGATTCGACCCGTTCACCCTCAACGGCGCGGGCGTCCGCATCGCGAACCCGTCGGGCGCGGCCGCGCTGCATCTGGACGGCAAGGTGATCCGGACCCCGACCGGGCCGGCGCTGGTGCAGGCCGTGTCGTTCCCGGTGGTGTGGAGCTACTTCGACGCCGGCATCGTCGAGGCGGCGTACGGCCGGGCGTTCGAGGACCGCTTCCGCCGCCCGGAGCTGATCATGACGATCAGCCAAGGCCGTCCCGGCCGCTTCGACATCGAACGCTGGGCCGGTGCCTGGCGCGGCGGTTCGCCGGACAACCTCGACGAGCCCGTCCGCGGCCCGGTCCCGCCCGCCACCGGCTGGCCGCAGCCGGCCGTCCAGTTCATCGAAACCACGCTGCCGTACGAAAAGATGCTCGCCGCGCCCGCCGGGGCCTATCAGGTGCTGTACAACCAGGCGTTCTGTGTCTGGCCGGACGGTGGCGACCCGGGAACGGGAACGGCGGTCTGCCGGACGGACGCGCCGAAGCCCGGTGAGATCGCCGCTTCCGGTGGCGGCGGCAACTACCTGTCGAACGAATCGATGTACCGGAGCAACCGGCTGCGGACAGGACTCGGCCTGGACGGTGTGGCGGGCGGGCACCTGCACACGCCCGTCCTCGGCACCCCCGCCGATCCTTCGGCGCTGACCGACGCCGACTTCGAGGCCCGGCGGGCGGCGATCTCCTCACAGATCGTCACCCTGCTCACCGCCGCCCTCGGCGGCACGGCCACCAAACCCGCTTCGCCCGCTCCGGGCGCTTCGCCGCGCGCCGACGTCCTCGCCACCCCCGGCACGACGTTCTGACCCACGCAATTCGGCACCTGGTTGCGATCGTTGCACGCGCAAGGATCGCAACCAGGTGCCGAATGGCGAGGCTAGATGAGCTCCAAGGGGTCCAGCTGGATCCGGATGGGCTCGGCGGCCTTGCGCGCGTCCCGGCGGGCGGCGGCCCCGTGGATCGCGGCGGCGAGCGCCTTGCCGTCCGGACGTGCGACGCGCACCAGCGCGCGCTCACGTTCGGCGTTGCCGTCCTCGTCGACCTCGCCGAGTGGCACCGGGCCCAGTACCTCGCCGGTCTCCGGGAGGGCGAGGTCGTCGAGCAGTCCGGCGACGGCGTCCGGAGTGCCCTCGATACTCGCCATCCGCATCGCGGGCGGGAAGCCGAGTTCGCGGCGCTCGGCCAGTTCCTGGCTCGCGTGCCAGCCCGGGTCCCACCGCACCAGCGCCTGCACGACCGAAAGACCCGCTTCCGCGCCCACGAACACGCGACCGCCCTCGGTCCCCGGCCGCACCAGTGCCGCGGCCGCCATCCACCGGCGCAGGGTCTCCTCCCCCGCGCGCAGGTCCTGCCGTCCGAGCAGCGCCCAGCCGTCCAGCAGTAGCGCCGCGCCGTAGCCGCCTTCCGCGACCGGCTCGGCCCCCGGCGTGCACACCACCAGCGCCGGTTTCCCCGGCACCGAAGCCAAAACCTCCGACGCGCCCGAGGTCCGCACGGGAAATCCGGAGAACGCGCGGCCCAGTTCCTCCGCGGTGCGCTTGGCACCGACGACGACCGCCCGCAGCCGCACCGAACCACAAGCGGCGCAGTGGAAGTTCGTCTCGGGGACACCGCACCAGCGGCAGGCGGGCGGCCGCGGCGCGCCGTCGATCAGCCCGCCCGGCAAGGAAAGCGGGCCGGCGCACCGGCGGCAGTGCGCGGACGTCCGGCAGTTGCCGCAGGCGAGGCCCGGGACGTATCCGCGGCGCGGAACCTGCACGAGGACGGGGAATCCGCCCGCCAGCGACTGCCGGGCCGCCTCGAAGGCGACCGACGGGAGGCGCGCGGCCTTCGCCGCTTCGTCCCGGGCGACGTCGAAGTCCTCGCCGACCGGGGTGACGCGTGGCGCCGCGGCCCGCAGTTCGGGACGGGCCGCCACGAGAGGCTGCGCCCACCCCGATTCCACCAGGAACTGCGCCTCGGCGGTACGCGCGAACCCGGCGACGAGCATGGATCCCTTCGCCGCGTGCGCGCGGTCCATCAGCACGTCGCGGACGTGCGGGTACGGCGCGTGCTGGTCGAGGTGGACGTCGTCGCCGTCGTCCCACACCACGAACAGCCCCGGATCGGCGACCGGCGCGAACATCGCCGCGCGCGTGCCGACGACGACCCGCACCGCGCCCCGCAGCACCGAGAGCCAGCGGCGATAACGCTCCGCGGGCCCCAGCCCGGCGATCAACGCGACCACGGAATCGGCGCCCAGCGACTCGACGCACGCGTCGTGCAGCCGCGTCAGGTCACGGTGGTCGGGAACGACCATGACGACCCCGCGTCCGGCGGCCGCCGCGACGGTGGCCGCTTCGGCGAGGCGATGTGGCCAGTCCTCACCCGGCAGGGCCTGCCACACGGCGTTGGCCGGACGCCGTTCCGCGACGGCCTCCAGGAAAGCGGGGCCGCTTTCGTACCGCTCCCAGGCAGTGGTCTCGGGCGGCTCCGGCGTCGACGCGGTTTCGGCGGGCGGCTCGGCCTCGACTTTCGCGTGCCGGGACGGGATCGCGAGCCGCAGGACGTCGCTGAGCGTGCCGCCGTACCGGTCCGCGACGGATCGGCAAAGCGTGTGCAGCGCCGGAGACAGCACCGGCTCGCTGGAGGTCACCCTGTCGATGTACGCGAGCTTCCCGGTGAACTCCGTGGTGTCGGCGCGCTCGACGAGGTACCCGTCGACGAGCTGGCCCGCGAACCGGACACGCACCCGGCAGCCGGGCACAGCGGCTTCGTGCAGCTTCTCGGGGATCTGGTAGTCGAAGGTGCGGTCGAGGTGCGTGAGCGGGATGTCCACGACGATCCGTGCCACCGGGTGCTCGGGCGCGGGATTCTGCGCGCCGCGGCGGCTGGCGGTTTTCGCGCGGGACGGTTGGGCCTTCCGCGCCGGCTCGGCTTTCGGAGGCTCCGGAAGATCCCACAGCGGGGTCGGTTCGGGACTGCTGCTCACCCGTGATCTCTACCAGACTGTGTTGCCACTGCCCGTCACCGCGTGCAATGAAAGGTCCCTTCATTGCAAATTTTGCGATGAAGGGACCTTTCATTGCACGCGCTGCTGGGCACGTCTCGCTCGCCGCGGAGCCACGTGAGCTCACCGTGGAGCCACGTGCGCTCGCCGCAGAGTGACGTGCGCTCGCCGCGGAGTGACGTGAAGGCCCCCTTGAGGGACCCAGGGTCTCTCAACGTTCCCCTCACTCGCTGCGGGACGCCACCTACCCCACCAGTCACAACGACACCGTGGGAAGGCCCTTCACGCGACTCAGCCGGAGAAACTCGGTCTTCACGCCTCCCCCAGTACAGGAAGGCCCCCATCCTTGCGCCTAACGCCGTGAAGGACCCCTTCATGTACCTCCGGCAGGCAGAGGCACGCCAGCACCGCGTAGGCCGAGGAGGTCTCACGTGACTGAAGGGACGACACGCGTGATCAGGCGGCCGACACGTGTGACTGGACGGACGACACGCCCCCGCCGCTCAGACCGGTGACGTAGTGAAGGCCTCCCCCTACCCGCAAGGTAGGCAAGGAGGCCTTCACGGAACGGATCAGGCGCCCGCGGCGGACTTCAGGTCCGCGGCCCGTGCCGTGCTCTCCCAGGGGAGGTTCAGCTCGGGACGGCCGAAGTGGCCGTACGCGGCCGTCGGCGCGTAGATCGGGCGAAGCAGGTCGAGGTCGCGGATGATCGCGGCCGGACGCAGGTCGAAGACCTGTGTGATGGCGGCCTGGATCTTCGACGGGTCGACGGTCTCGGTGCCGAAGGTCTCGACGAAGAGGCCCACCGGGGCCGCCTTGCCGATCGCGTAGGCGACCTGCACTTCGGCGCGCGAAGCGAGCCCGGCGGCGATGACGTTCTTCGCCACCCAGCGCATCGCGTACGCGGCGGAGCGGTCCACCTTGGAGGGGTCCTTGCCGGAGAACGCGCCGCCACCGTGCCGGGCCATGCCGCCGTAGGTGTCGACGATGATCTTGCGGCCGGTCAGGCCCGCGTCGCCCATCGGGCCGCCGATGACGAAGCGGCCGGTCGGGTTGACCAGCAGCCGCACGTTGGAGGTGTCGAGCCCGAGCTCGGCGATCTCCGGGGCGACCACGTGCTCGCGGACGTCGACGCCGAGCATCCGCTCCAGGTCGATGCCGTCCGCGTGCTGGGTGGACACGACCACCGTGTCGAGCCGCACCGGCTGGTCACCGGCGTATTCGATGGTGACCTGGGTCTTGCCGTCCGGACGCAGGTACGGCAGCACGCCGTCCTTGCGGACCCGGGTCAGCCGCTGCGAAAGCCGGTGCGCCAGCGCGATCGGCAGCGGCATCAGCTCGGGGGTGTCCGAGCAGGCGTAGCCGAACATCAGTCCCTGGTCACCGGCGCCCTGGCGGTTGATCTCGTCCTCGTCGGATTCCACCCGGGACTCGTACGCGGTGTCGACACCCTGCGCGATGTCCGGCGACTGGGAGCCGATCGCGACGTTGACGCCGCAGGAGTTGCCGTCGAAGCCCTTGGCCGAGGAGTCGTAGCCGATTTTCAGGATCACGTCGCGGACGATGGTCGGGATGTCCGCGTAGGCCTCGGTGGTCACCTCGCCGGCGACGTGCACCTGCCCGGTCGTGATGAGGGTTTCGACCGCCACCCGGCTGCGCGGGTCCTTGGCCAGCAGTCCGTCCAGGATCGAGTCGCTGATGGCATCGCAAATTTTGTCGGGATGACCTTCAGTCACCGATTCCGATGTGAACAGTCTGCTCGTGGACGCGGTCACGGTGCCCGTCACTCCCTCACCTAGACGTCTGATGCCTAGAAAGTTAGGCACCCCTCAGCTTGAACTCAAGCCTACTGACTATCGCTTCGGTGACTCTCGACGCTTCATCAAGGTCACAACAGCGTCCCACAATGTGGACGCCAGTTCGGCCTTGGCGCCGAGCGGGATCGGGATTTCGGTGCCGTCGGACCCCAGCAGCCAGCCCGAGTTGTCCTCGGTGCCGAAGGCCTTTCCCTCACCGACGGCGTTCACCACCAGCAGGTCCGCGCCCTTGCGCTTCAGTTTGACCCTGGCGTGGTCGAGGACGCCGCCCTTGTCGTCCCCGGTTTCGGCGGCGAAGCCGACGACCACCTGACCCTGGGTCCGATCGCGGACCAGCTCGGCGAGGATGTCCGCGTTGCGGGCGAGTTCGACGACGGGATCGGGTGCGTCGTCGGACTTCTTGATCTTGTGATCGGCCCGGTTCGACGGCCGGAAGTCGGCGACGGCGGCGGCCATCACGAGGACGTCGGCGGAGGCGGCCTCGGCGTGCATGGCCTGGCGCATCTCCTCGGCTGTCGACACGTGGACGACCTTCGCGCCCGCGGGCTCCGGCAGCGCGACGGTGTGCGCGGCGACCAACGTGACCTCGGCGCCGCGCTGGGCGGCGACGCGGGCCAGCGCGTAACCCTGTTTGCCCGACGAGCGGTTGCCCAGATAGCGGACCGGGTCCAGCGGCTCGCGGGTGCCACCGGCCGAGATCACCACGCGCACGCCTTCGAGGTCGCGCGAGAGGGCGTTCGGCACGGCGAGCAGGAGCCGGGCGAGGTCGACGATCTCGCCGGGGTCGGCGAGCCGTCCCTTGCCGGTGTCCTTGCCGGTGAGCCTGCCCGCGGCGGGTTCGGCGACGACCAGGCCGCGTGAACGCAGCAGCGCCACGTTGTCGCGGGTGGCCGGGTGTTCCCACATCTCGGTGTGCATCGCGGGGAAGAAGGCGACCGGGCACCGGGCGGTGAGCAGGGTGTTCGTCAGCAGATCGTCCGCGATGCCGTGCGCGGCCTTGGCGAGCAGGTTCGCCGTGGCGGGCACGACGATCACCAGGTCGGCTTCCTTGCCGACGCGGACGTGCTGGACCTCGGGCACCTCGGTGAACACGCCGGTGTGGACCGGGTTCCCGGAGAGGGCTTCGAAGGTGGCCGCGCCGACGAAGTTCAGCGCGGCTTCGGTGGGGACCACGCGGACGTCATGACCTGATTCGGTCAGTCCGCGCAGGACCTCACAGGCCTTGTAGGCGGCGATTCCGCCACCCACGCCCAGGACGACCTTGGGTTTACTCAACGGTGTTCCCGGCAGAGTCGCGCCGGGTCACCTCGACAGCCGCCGTGGCCATCGAGCTCTTACTCACCCTCGGTGTGCTCGAGCAGGCCGCCGTGGATCTCGCGCAGCGCGATGGAGAGCGGCTTCTCGCGCGGGCCCGGCTCGACCAGCGGGCCGACGTACTCCAGCAGGCCCTCGCCCAGCTGGGCGTAGTAGTCGTTGATCTGGCGAGCGCGCTTGGCCGAGTAGATCACCAGCGCGTACTTCGAGCTGACCTTCTCGAGCAGGTCGTCGATGGGCGGGTTGGTGATGCCTTCGAGCTCTTCGTGCAGCGTGGCCTGAGTCGTCACTCGTGGTGCTCCGAATCTTCGGGTGTCTTGTCGCCGGCTATCAAGTTTAGCAACTGCTCAGCGGCCTCTCGCACGTCGGCGTTGACCACGCGCTCGTCGAACTCCCCGGCGGCGGCGAGTTCGCGTTCGGCCTCGGCCAGCCTGGCCTTCACCGCGGCCTCGTTCTCGGTTCCACGACCGGTCAGCCTGCCGACCAGTTCGGCCCAGGACGGCGGCATCAGCATCACCAGCCGCGCTTCCGGCATCGCCTTGCGGACCTGCCGCGCGCCTTGGAGTTCGATCTCCAGGATCGCGTCGCGGCCCGCCGTGAGGGCGCGCTCCACGGGCTCGCGCGGGGTGCCGTAGCAGTTGCCCGCGAACTCGGCGTGTTCCAGCAGCTCGCCGCCGGCGACCATGCGGTCGAACTCGGGCCGGTCGATGAAGTGGTAGTGCTCGCCGTCCACCTCACCCGGCCTCGGCTTCCTGGTGGTCACCGAGACGCTGAAATAGATCTCCGGATCCAGCTTGCGCAGCTCCTTCGCCACGCTCGACTTCCCGACCCCCGAAGGCCCCGATACGACCGTGAGCCGGTGCCGGGAAGAAACTCCCGCCACCGGCTCACCGCCGCGGTCAGCGCCCGGGGTCACCGGGTGGTCCTGACCGGTGCCGCTCACTCGCCGCTGAATTCGGCCAGCAGCGCCTTGCGCTGCCGGTCGCCGAGGCCGCGAAGACGACGGCTGGGTGCGATCTCCAGTCGTTCCATGGTCTGCTGGGCACGGACCTTGCCGACGCCCGGAAGAGCCTCGAGCAGAGCCGAGACCTTCATCTTGCCGAGGACTTCGTTCTCCTCGGCCTGCTTCAACACGTCGACCAGAGTGGTACCGCCCCGCTTCAGCCGCTCCTTCAGCTCAGCACGGATGCGGCGGGCGGCGGCGGCCTTCTCCAGCGCCGCAGCGCGCTGTTCCTCTGTCAGCTGGGGAAGTGCCACGTTTTCCTCCGGTAGTTCTCAAATCTGGGTGGGTGTGGCGACGGTACCCACCCGTTACCTCGGCCCACAATGCGGGGGTGGCTGGTCATGACGGATTCCCGGGCCTGCTATTGGCCTTTTTCCAGGGAACCGAGGGAATCCCGGGTCCGCCGAACGGCCGCACGCAACGCTTCGGGGTCCGGCCCGTGCCTGAGGACGTCACGCGACGACGCGGGGAGCACACCCGGCAGTCCCGGCCCGAAAAGGACCCGCAAATCGGCCGGAGTGGCCCCCTGTGCCCCGAAACCGGGCGCCAGGACGGGACCGTTCAGCTTGCCGAGATCGAGCTCTCCCGGCGTGATGGTGGCGCCGACGACGACACCGATGTCACCCAGGGGCTCCACGCCCGCGTTGTACGCGGCCGCCGTGTCGACGATGTCCTGCGCGACGGTTTTTCCGTTGGGCAGCAAGGCGTTCTGCAGTCCTTGCGCCTCCGGGTTGGAGGTGCGCGCAAGGACGAACAGCCCCTTGCCTTGCGTCCGCGCAACGTCGAGCGCGGGGGCCAGCGAACCGAAACCGAGGTACGGCGACACCGTGATGGCGTCCGCCTCGAGTTCCGCGCCGGCGGGCAGGAACGCCGCCGTGTACGCCGCCATCGTCGAGCCGATGTCACCGCGTTTGACGTCCAGCAGGACGAGCGCGCCCGCCTCCCGGCACACCTTCATCGTCTTGGCCAGAACGGCCACCCCAGGCGGCCCGTAGGCCTCGAAAAAGGCCGATTGGGGCTTGATCACCGCGACCTCGGGCGCGATCGTCTCAGCGGCCGTGAGGGCGAACTTCTCCAACCCGCCCGCGTCCGCCGGGAGACCCCACGCCTGGAGCAACCCGGGATGGGGGTCGATCCCGGCGCAGAGCGGTCCCTTCTCCGCGACCGCCCGCGCCAGCCTCGCCCCGAACCGCTCGCTCACGCCTTGGCCTTCAGCGCCGCCTGGAGGCTCTGCAGCGACCGCACGCCGATGTCGCCCTTGATGACGGCCTCTATCCCGTGCACGGCCGCCGCGGCGCCCTGCACCGTGGTGATGCAGGGGATGTCCCGCGACACCGCGGCGGTGCGGATTTCGTAGCCGTCGATCCGCGGGCCGCTGTTGCCGTACGGCGTGTTGATCACCATCTGCACTTCGCCGCTGAGGATGACATCCACGACGTTCTGCTCGCCTTCGGCCGAACCCTCGTAGTGCTTGCGCACGACGGTGCAGGCGATTCCGTTGCGCCGCAACACTTCCGCGGTTCCCGAAGTGGCGAGGATTTCGAAGCCGAGATCCGCCAGCCGCTTCACCGGGAACACCAGCGAACGCTTGTCGCGGTTGGCGACGGAGACGAACACCTTGCCCGACGTCGGCAGCGAGCCGTAGGCACCGGCCTGCGACTTGGCGAACGCCTTGCCGAAGGAGACGTCCACGCCCATGACCTCCCCGGTGGACTTCATCTCCGGACCGAGCAGCGAGTCGACGCCGTGGCCCTCGGGGGTGCGGAAGCGGTGGAACGGCAGGACCGCCTCCTTGACCGCGACCGGCGAATCGGCGGGCAGGTGGCCGCCGTCCCCCTCGGCCGGGAGGACGCCGGACTCGCGCAGCTCCTTGATCGACGAGCCGGTCATGATCAGCGCCGCGGCCTTCGCCAGCGGTACCGCGGTCGCCTTCGACACGAACGGCACCGTCCGCGACGCGCGCGGGTTGGCCTCCAAGACGTACAGGACGTCGTCCTTGAGCGCGTATTGGACGTTCAACAGCCCGCGGACGCCGACGCCGCGCGCGATGGCCTCGGTCGAGCGGCGCACCGTCTCGATGTCGGTCCGCCCCAGCGTGATGGGCGGCAGGGCGCAGGACGAGTCGCCGGAGTGGATCCCGGCCTCCTCGATGTGCTCCATGACGCCGCCGAGGAAGAGTTCGTCGCCGTCGAACAGCGCGTCGACGTCGATCTCGATGGCGTCGTCGAGGAAGCGGTCCACCAGCACGGGGTGCTCGGGGGTGATCTCGGTGGCGCGGTGGATGTAGCCGGCGAGGGACTCCTCGTCGTACACGATCTCCATGCCGCGTCCGCCGAGCACGTAGGACGGCCGGACCAGGACCGGGTAACCGATCTGGTCGGCGATCCGCTTCGCGCCCTCGAACGAGGTCGCCGTGCCGTACTTCGGCGCGGGCAGCCCGGCGTCGGTGAGGACCTCGCCGAACGCGCCGCGGTCCTCGGCGAGGTGGATCGCGTCCGGGGAGGTGCCGATCACCGGGACACCGGCGTCGGCGAGGCGTTTCGCGAGCGAAAGCGGCGTCTGGCCGCCCAACTGCACGATGACCCCGGCGACGGTGCCCGACTCCTGCTCGGCGTTGACCACTTCGAGGACGTCCTCGAACGACAGCGGCTCGAAGTACAGCCTGTCCGAGGTGTCGTAGTCGGTGGAGACGGTCTCGGGGTTGCAGTTGACCATGACGGCCTCGAAACCGGCCTCGCGCAGGGCGATCGCGGCGTGCACGCACGAGTAGTCGAACTCGATGCCCTGCCCGATGCGGTTCGGCCCGGAGCCGAGGATCAGCACCTTCGGCTTGTCCGTCTGCGCGGTGATCTCCGACTGCGCCGCGGGGTCGGTCTCGTAGGCCGAGTAGTGATACGGCGTCTTGGCCGCGAACTCGGCCGCGCAGGTGTCGACGGTCTTGTACACCGGGCGGACGCCGAGACGGCGGCGCAGCGCGCGGACGCCGTCCTCACCGGCCAGTTCCGGCCGCAGCGCGGCGATCTGGCGGTCCGAGAGACCGGTGCGCTTGGCCCGCCGCAGCAGCGGCTCGTCCAGCACCCGGGCGTCGCGGATCTCGGCGCCGACCTCGCCGATGAGGGCGATCTGGTCGATGAACCACGGGTCGATACCCGAGGCGTCGTGGATCTCCT
Organism: Amycolatopsis sp. QT-25; assembly: GCF_029369745.1. Lineage (NCBI taxonomy): Bacteria > Bacillati > Actinomycetota > Actinomycetes > Pseudonocardiales > Pseudonocardiaceae > Amycolatopsis > Amycolatopsis sp. QT-25. The sequence continues at coordinate 2,864,489 of NZ_CP120210.1, read as the reverse complement.
CGACCGTGGCACCGAAGCGCAGCGCCCGCTCGACCTCGTAGATCCGGCCGTCGTGCGGCGTGCGCAGGGCGTCCAGGATGGACTCCTTGGTCGCGCCTTCGGGGTCGGGGCGGGTCCAGAAGCCGGTGGCCTTGGTGTCGATGGACCGCAGTGCCTTGCCGAGCGCCTCGGGGAAGCTGCGGCCGAACGACATCGCCTCGCCGACGCTCTTCATCGTCGTGGTCAGCGTGGGGTCCGCGCCGGGGAACTTCTCGAAGGCGAACCGCGGCACCTTCACCACGACGTAGTCCAGCGTCGGCTCGAAGGCCGCCGGGGTCTCGCCGGTGATGTCGTTGCGGATCTCGTCGAGGGTGTAGCCGATGGCGAGCTTCGCGGCGATCTTGGCGATCGGGAAGCCGGTCGCCTTCGACGCCAGCGCGCTCGACCGGGACACCCGCGGGTTCATCTCGATGACGACCATGCGGCCGTCGGCCGGATCGATCGCGAACTGGATGTTGCAGCCGCCGGTGTCGACGCCGACCTCGCGCAGCACGGCGATGCCGACGTCGCGCATGTGCTGGTACTCGCGGTCGGTCAGGGTCATCGCGGGCGCGACGGTGACCGAGTCGCCGGTGTGCACGCCCATCGCGTCGATGTTCTCGATCGAGCAGACGACCACCACGTTGTCGTGCCGGTCGCGCATGAGCTCGAGTTCGAACTCCTTCCAGCCGAGGACGCTTTCCTCGATGAGCACCTCGGTGACCGGCGACTCGGAGAGGCCGGTGGAGGCGAGCCGCTCCAGCTCGGCGTCGGTGTGCGCCATGCCCGAGCCGAGCCCGCCCATGGTGAACGACGGCCGGATGACCACCGGGAGGCCGACCTCGGCGACGGTCGCGCGGACCTCGTCCATGTCGTGGCAGACTCGCGAACGCGGCACCTCGGCGCCGATCGCGCGGACGATGTCCTTGAACTTCTGCCGGTCCTCACCGCGCTGGATGGCGTCGACGTCGGCGCCGATCAGCTCGACGCCGTACTTCTCCAGGACGCCGCGCTCGTACAGGGCCACGGCACAGTTCAGCGCAGTCTGCCCGCCCAGCGTCGCGAGAAGAGTGTCGACGGGGCGCCCCTGTGCTTGTTCAGCGGCGATGACCTTCTCGACGAATTCCGGGGTGACCGGCTCGATGTAGGTGGCGTCGGCGAACTCGGGGTCGGTCATGATGGTCGCCGGGTTCGAGTTCACCAGCGAGACGCGCAGGCCCTCTTCGCGGAGCACACGGCAGGCCTGGGTGCCGGAGTAGTCGAACTCCGCCGCCTGGCCGATCACGATCGGCCCGGAGCCGATCACCAGCACGTGCTGGATGTCTGTCCTCTTCGGCATTACTTGGCCTTCTCCGTGTCAATCATGGCGCGCGGTCGACGAACGCGTAACCGGGCCGTGAGTTCTTGAATTCCGTTGCAGTCCGCGCCGAAGGCGGTCCGCCTCCGCGCTCGCGAGGCCTTCGGCCGGTGCGCGCCGTCGTGGCCGCTCACCTGGTCAGCCATTTCCCCGCCCCGCGCTCTTGCTCATCAAGTCCACGAACTCGTCGAACAGGGGGGCCGCGTCGTGCGGGCCGGCGGCGGCCTCGGGGTGGTACTGCACCGAGAACGCGGGGACGTCGAACGCGCGGACACCTTCGACGGTGTCGTCGTTCGGGCAATAGTGCGAGATCTGCCCGGCGCCGAACGGCGACTCGAAGCGCTGGCCCGGCTCGCCTTCGAGGGCGAAACCGTGGTTCTGCGCGGTGATCGCCACCCGTTTGGTCGCCACGTCGATCACCGGGATGTTGATCCCGCGGTGGCCGTAGCGCATCTTGTAGGTGCCCAGCCCCAGCGCGCGGCCGAGGATCTGGTTGCCGAAGCAGATGCCGAACAGCGGGATCTCCCGCTGCAGCACCGCTTTCGTCAGCTCCGTCGCGTGCGCGGTGGTCGCCGGGTCGCCCGGGCCGTTGGACAGGAACACGCCGTCCGCCTCGACCGCGAGCAGATCGTCCACAGTGGACGAGTAGGGCAGCACGTGCACCTCGATGCCGCGGGCGGCCATCAGGCGTGGGGTGTTGGACTTGATGCCCAGGTCCAGCGCGGCGACGCGGAACTTCCGCTCCCCTTGCGCTTCGACCACGTAGGACTGCTTGGTGCTGACCTCGCCCGCCAGGTCGGCGCCCTTCATCTGCGGGCCTGCCTTCACCTCGGCCAGCATCTCCTCGTCGGTGCCGAGCGCGTCACCGGAGAAGACACCGGACCGCATGGCGCCCTGTTCGCGCAGGTGCCGGGTCAGCGTGCGGGTGTCGACTTCGGAGATCCCGACGACGCCCTGGCGCTCCAGTTCCTCGTCCAGCGTGCGCTTGGCGCGCCAGTTGGACGGGGTGCGCGCCGGGTCGCGGACGACGTAGCCCGAAACCCAGATGCGGGCGGACTCGTCGTCCTCGTCGTTCCAGCCGGTGTTGCCGATCTGCGGCGCGGTCTGGACCACGATCTGCCGGTGGTAGGACGGGTCGGTCAGCGTCTCCTGGTAGCCGGTCATGCCGGTGCAGAACACCGCCTCGCCCAGACTGCGGCCACGGGCGCCGTATGCGGAGCCGCGGAACACGCGGCCGTCTTCGAGGACCAGTGCCGCGGGTGTACGGGTGCCGTTCGCGGTGCTCATCAGGCACCTCCCTTGATGTCGTTGCGAGTGTCTTGCAAAGCTTCGATCCACTGTGGATAGTCGTCGACGTCGTCGCCGCGGAATCCGGTGTCCAGTTCGACGTCGCCGGCCAGCCAGGTGACGACGAGCAGCGCGTCGATGCCCATCACCTTCCCGGCCATCCCCTTGTCCTTGCGGACACCGGTGACGGCCGCGCGCGGGATCCAGAAGTCCGGGGCGCCGCCGCGTTCGATGGCGATGCCGTCCTCGTGCAGCCGCCAGACCGCGCCGGTGCGCAGGCCGGCGCCGCGGGTGACCACGCGCTCCTGCCAGTGCCCCGCCGTCGTGGTGCTGATGTAGACCCCGGTCGATTCGAGCGACGCCTCACCGGGCTCCGCGGGAATCTCCGGGAACGGCGGTACCTGGACGCTCTGCGCGCGGGACTTGCGGCGCCAGCCGCGCCACATCAGGAAGACGCAGAACAGGAAGAAGGCGAAGACCGCCAGGGTCAGCAGAATCCGGTCGCTCATTGCGCGATCTTCCCTTCCCGCGCGGTGATCCGCCCGCGCAGCAACGTCGCCGTCACCACGCCGGGGAGCCGCATTCCTTCGTACGGCGTGTTCGCCGCGATGCTCGCGAGCTCGGCGCCCCGCACGGTCCATGCGGTTTCCGGGTCCACCAGCGTCAGGTTGGCCGGTTCACCGACCTCGATCGGACGGCCGTGGTCGGTCAGGTTGCCGATCTCGGCGGGCCGTTCGCTCATCACCCGCGCGACGCCCCGCCAGTCCAGCAGGCCGGTGCGGACCATGGTCTCGACCACGATCGACAGCGCGGTCTGGAGGCCGAGCATGCCGGGCCGGGCCGAGTTCCATTCGCGGTCCTTGTCCTGGACGGCGTGCGGCGCATGGTCGGTGGCGACGCAGTCGATGACGCCCTCGGCGAGCGCGGCGCGCAGCTTCTCGGCGTCGGACGCGGTACGCAGCGGCGGGTTGACCTTGTTGACCGGGTCGTAGGTCGCCAGCCGCTCGTCGGTCAGCAGCAGGTGGTGCGGGGTGACCTCGGCCGAGACCCGGGTACCGCGTCCCTTGGCCCATTTCAGGATGTCGGCCGTGCCGGAGGTGGACACGTGGCAGACGTGCAGCCGCGCGTTCGCGTGCTCGGCGAGCAGGCAGTCGCGGGCGACGATCGACTCCTCCGCCGAGGCGGGCCAGCCGGGGTAACCCAGACGTGCGGCCTGCTCGCCTTCGTGCGCCTGGGCGCCGACGGTCAGCCGGGGCTCTTCGGCGTGCTGGGCGATGACCACGCCGAGCGCCGTCGAGTACTCCAGCGCGCGGCGCATGAGCAGCGGGTCCGCGACGCAGAGACCGTCGTCGGAGAAGATCTTCACCCGGGCTTCGGACTTCGCCATGGTGCCCAGTTCGGCGAGTCTCTCCCCCTTGAGGCCCACGGTGACCGCGCCGACCGGATGCACGTCGACCAGCCCGGCCGCCTGGCCGCGCCGCCACACGTGGTCGACGATCACCGCGTTGTCGGCCACCGGGTCGGTGTTGGCCATGGCGAACACCGCGGTGTAGCCGCCGAGCGCGGCCGCGGCCGAACCGGTGGCGATGGTCTCGGTGTCCTCGCGGCCGGGTTCGCGCAGGTGGGTGTGCAGATCGACGAAACCGGGGAGCAGCACCTGGCCGCCCGCCTCGATCACTTCGGCTTCTTCCGAGGTGTCGAGAGAGCCGATGTCGGTGATCACGCCGTCCTCGACGAGCACGTCGACCGGATCACCCTCGCCGTAGGGTCGGGCGCCCTTGATCAGGACGGTGGTCATGCTTCGGCCCCTTCGCTGGCAAGCAGGTGGTAGAGGACCGCCATGCGCACGTGGACGCCGTTGCGGACCTGTTCGGTGATGGCCGAGGCCGGGGAGTCGGCGACCGCCGAGGCGATCTCCATCCCGCGCAGCATCGGGCCGGGGTGCAGGACGACGGCGTGCTCGGGCAGGAGCTTCATCCGTCGTTCGTTGAGACCGTAGGAGATCGAGTACTCCCGCGACGACGGGAAGAAGCTCTGCCCTGGTCCCCCGGCTGTCATCCGCTCGGCCTGGACCCGCAGCATCATGACCGCGTCGACCGCGGGCAGTTCGGCGTCGAGTTCGTGCGACACGGTGACCGGCAGGCACTCCACCCCGGCGGGCAGCAGCGTCGGCGGCGCGACGAGCACCACTTCCGCGCCCAGCGCCGACAGCAGGTGGACGTTCGACCGCGCGACCCGGCTGTGCAGGACGTCACCGACGATCGCGATCCGGCGTCCCTCCAGCGAGCCGAGGCGCTCCCGCAGCGTCGCCGCGTCGAGCAGCGCCTGTGTCGGATGCTCGTGGGTGCCGTCCCCGGCGTTGACGACCGCCGTCCCGGCTTCGGCGAGCCAGCCTGAAAGCCGCTGCGCCGCCCCGGAGGCGGGATGCCGGATGATCACGCAGTCGGCGCCCGCCGCGGCCAGGGTCAGCGCGGTGTCCCGCAGCGATTCGCCCTTGTTGACCGAGGAACTGGAGGCGGACACGTTGATCACGTCGGCGCTCATCCACTTCCCCGCGATCTCGAACGAGACGCGGGTGCGGGTCGAGTTCTCGTAGAACAACGTGATCACGGTGCGGCCGCGCAACGTCGGCAGTTTGCGGACCTCGCGGCCCAGCAGGGTGCGCTTGAGCTCTTCGGCGGTGTCCAGCACGGCTGTCGCGAGCGCCGGGTCGAGCCCGTCGGTGGCGAGCAGGTGCTTCACGATCGGTCTCCTTCTGGTTGCGCGCGAAGCAGAACCGTGTCCCGTCCGTCCACTTCGGACAACAGGACCTCGATCCCCTCGGCGCGCGAGGTGGGCACGTTCTTGCCCACGTAGTCGGCGCGGATCGGCAGTTCGCGGTGGCCGCGGTCGACCAGCACGGCCAGCTGGACCGCGCGCGGGCGGCCGTGGTCGCGCAGCGCGTCGAGGGCGGCACGGATGGTGCGGCCGGAGAACAGCACGTCGTCGACCAGGATCACCACCGCGTCGTCGATACCGGTCGGCGGCAGCTGCGAATGCTCGAGCGCGCGAGGCGGGCGGCGGCGGAGATCATCACGGTAGAGCGTGATGTCCAGCGCGCCGGTCGGCGGACGGATGCCGGAGAACTCGGCGATCTTGTCCGCGAGCCGCAGGGCGAGCGGAGTACCCCGGGTGGGGATGCCCAGCAACACGGGCGGAGTCGAGCCACCGGCACCGAGAGCGGTCTTCTCGATGACCTGGTGAGCCATTCGGGCGATCGTGCGCGCGACATCGCCGGACGAGAGCAGCTCGCGCTCTCCCGCCGGTTCCGCCGCGCCACGCGGGCGTGACGACAAGGCGGACCTCCTTCCCCGCCTCTCTGGACGGGTCCTTAAAGGACGTCGACTTCCTGCTTGGCGAGGAAATCGAACCGACACTAGCAGGAGCGGGAGCTCAGTCTTACGGGTGGCGCGCCCCAGGTGACGAACGCCTCTCGAAAGCACCCGCTTGACCTGGTGACAACTATGCGTAACCATTACTCTGAGTATTCGACTCTAGGAGTCCCCTGGATCGGTCACCCTCGACCGGTCGGGGGGTGAGGAAACGGAGAACCACCAGATGGGCGATTACGCCAAGGCGCTCGGGGCCAAGCTCCGCGGGATCCGCCAGCAGCAGGGCCTGTCCCTGCACGGGGTCGAGCAGAAGTCCGGAGGCCGCTGGAAGGCCGTCGTCGTCGGTTCGTACGAGCGCGGAGACCGCGCCGTCACCGTGCAGAAGCTCGCCGAACTGGCCGATTTCTACGGTGTGCCGGTGGTCGAGCTGCTGCCGGAGGGCCGGGTGCCGTCGGGTGCCGAACCCGCCACGAAGATCGTCATCAACCTGGAGCGTCTCCAGCAGCTCCCGGCGGAGAAGGTCGGGCCGCTCGCGCGCTACGCCGCCACCATCCAGAGCCAGCGCGGCGACTACAACGGCAAGGTGCTCTCCATCCGCACCGAAGACCTGCGTTCGCTGGCGATCATCTACGACATGACCCCCGGCGAGCTCACCGAGCAGCTGATCGACTGGGGTGTGCTGCCGCCAGAGGCTCGACCGTCCAAAGAGGACTGAATGGCGAGGACGTTTTCGGTCGGGGGGCCGGAAACGTTGCATTGCCAAGGTGACAGAGGCGAAGGCGACCAAGGTCTTTTGATCTTTTGGAGTCGCGCCTTTTGGCCGACAGGCCCCGCGATCGTGATGACAGGGCGCCCTCCAGCTTGACGTGAGAGTCAATGCTGAAGAGCGCCCTGGCAGCACGATCGCGGCAGCGCGATTTACAACACCGCGCGCAGCCGGTCGGCGATGGTGCCGATGCGGCCGAGCACACCGTTCACGAACCGCGGCGAGTCGTCGGTCGACAGCTCCTTCGCCAGCCCGACGGCCTCGTCGATGGCGACCGGGTCCGGCACGTCCGTCGCCCACAGCAGCTCGTAGACGCCGACCCGCAGCACCGCGAGATCCACCGGCGGCATCCGGTCCAGCGTCCAGCCCTGCGCGTGCTCCGAGAGCAGCTCGTCGATCTGCGCCTTGCGTCCGGTGACGCCCTCGACCAGCGAGATCGTGTAGTCCCCGATCGGATCGACCTCGACCGAACCGACCCTGTCCGCCAGCAGCGTCACCGCGTCGGCGCCACGCTGGGCGGCTTCGTACATCATCTCGACGGCACGCTTACGGGCCTGCCGGCGGCTGATCGGCCCGCCGCGGTTCGGGGACTTGCCGGACTTGTCTGAGCCCGCCATCAGCTGGAGACGCGACCCAGGTAGCGGCCGTCACGGGTGTCGACCTTGATCTTCTCGCCGGTGGTGAGGAACAGCGGCACCTGGATCTCGGCGCCGGTCTCCAGGGTGGCGGGCTTGGTGCCGCCGGTGGAGCGGTCGCCCTGCAGGCCGGGGTCGGTGTGCTGGACGATCAGCTCGACCGAGGTCGGCAGTTCGATGTACAGCGGGACACCCTCGTGCACCGCGACCTGGACCTCGAAGTTCTCGAGCAGGTAGTTCGCGTTGTCGCCGACGGTCTCGGCCAGCACGGTGATCTGGTCGTAGGTCTCCGCGTCCATGAACACGAAGTCCGCGCCGTCCTTGTACAGGTACGTCATGTTGCGACGGTCGACGGTGGCCGTGTCGACCTTTGTCCCCGCGTTGAAGGTCTTGTCGACGACCTTGCCGGTCAGCACGTGCTTGAGCGTCGTGCGGACGAACGCGCCGCCCTTGCCCGGCTTGACGTGCTGGAACGCGGTGACGGTCCAGAGCTGGCCGTCGAGGTTGAGGACGAGCCCGTTCTTCAGGTCGTTGGTGGTGGCCACGAGTGTGCAGTCTCCTGTGTCGATCTTCCGGGCCGCCGTCAGACGACCACGAGTTCCTTGGTGCTCAGCGTGAGGAGTTCGGGCGTACCTTCCCGCACGACCAGCGTGTCCTCGATGCGCACGCCTCCGCGTCCGGGCAGATACACACCAGGTTCGACGGTGACGGCCATACCGGCGGACAGTGTACCGACGCCGGTGGCGGCCAGGCTGGGCGCCTCGTGCACCTGCAGGCCGACCCCGTGGCCGAGACCGTGGCCGAACTCGTCGCCGCGCCCCGCGCCGACGATCACCCCGCGGGCCGCTTTGTCCACTTCGGACACTTGGGCCCCTGGCAGGACGGCGTCGCAGCCCGCCGCCTGCGCGCGCTGGACCAGCTCGTAGACCTCTTCCTGCCACGCCGCCGGCTTGCCGAGGACGAACGTGCGGGTCATGTCGGAGTGGTAACCGTCGACCGTGGCACCGAAGTCGATCTTGACGAAGTCGCCGTTCGCGAGCACGGCCGAAGTGGGCCGGTGGTGCGGGATCGCGGAGTTGACGCCCGCCGCGACGATCGTGTCGAACGACGGCCCGGTCGACCCGTGGCCGAGCATGCGATTTTCGAGGTCACGGGCGACGTCCAGCTCGGTCCGGCCCGGCCGGAGCCCGCCGGCGGACACCAGATCCTCCAGTGCCCGGTCGGCCGCGGCGCACGCCTGGCGCAGCGCCTCGATCTCCTGCTCGTCCTTGACCAGCCGCAGCTGCTCGACGAGCCCGGGCGTCCGGACCAGCTCGACGCGGTCGAAGCGCACCTTGAGGCTTTCATGCTGCTCGACGCTGACGTGCTGACTCTCGAACCCGGTCTTGCCGAAGTCCTTTTCGGCGGCCAGATCGGCGAGCTTGGCCGCACTCGCCCGGTCCAGCACCCGTTCGAGGTCGGGCACCTCCGTCGCCGACTGGACCGTGTAGCGGCCGTCGGTGCAGAAGATCGTCTTGTCGTCACCGCTCCCGTGGACGAGGAGAGCGGCGTTGGACCCGGTGAAGCCGGTCAGGTACCTGATGTTGAGCAGGTCCGTGACCAGCAGCGCGTCCACCCCGGAGTCGGCCAGCAGGGAACGCAGCGCCGCGCGGCGGCGAGAGAAGTATTCACGCACGTCTGGGAGTTTAGGGGGCCGACCGCTCACTTCGCCCCCATGCGCCGCCCCCGTTGCGCCGCCTTGTGGCTCTCGGTGGTCCGTGAAGGCCTCCTTGAGGGACCCTGGGTCCCTCAAGGAGGCCTTCACGGACCTTGGCACCGGCTGTCGGGCCGCGCGGGCGTGCCCATCGCTACTGGCGAGTTAAACTCACCGCATGGCACCGTGGCTGACTCGTGGACTCGTGATGGCGCTGCTGCACGGCACGGCCGTCACCGTGCTGGCCAAGTACGAGGTCTTCAACCCCACCGACAAGACCCTCGCCACTTCCCTCGCTTTGGCCGTCCTGGTCGGCGCGGCGGCGGGCTGGAGCGCGGTGGACGCCTGGCGAGGCGCACCCGAGCGCGGCAGGAACTGGTTCATCGCGGCGCTGATCGCCGGACCGGTCTCGGGGGTGCTGTACGTGCTGGGCCGCGCCGTGTTCGTCGATCAGACCGGCGTGTCGGAGCTCGGTGGCGCACTCACCGGCGGCGCCGCCTTCTCGGCCCTCCTGGTGCTCATCCCGGCCGGGCTCGGCCTGTTCGTCGGGGGCCGTGTCACCAGGACCGTCGCCAGGACCGGAGACGGCGAAGATCAGCCCGCGAGCGGGAAACCGGCCGGGAAACCGTCCCAGGCCTGATCGCTGATCTGCTCGACGGCCGAGTCGTTCAGCACCGCCGTGCCCGCGTCCGGCACCGGGAACAGTTTGCCGTCGAGCACCACGCCGAATCCGCGACCGGGGGCGCGCACCATCCTCGCCCCGGCGCTCAGCCGCGCGGCCTGCGGGAACCTGTCGACGACCTTCAGCCGCTGGTCCAGGATCTCGCTCGCGAGGGTCGCCGCCACCGAACGCCGGTCGACCCGCACCAGGGTGCCGTCGGCCACCAGGTCGATGGTCCGCTGTGGTGACGGCATCGCGACACCTTCGAACGAGGTCCGGACGCGGGCGTCGCCGTCGCAGGCGCGCGAGCCGCGGACGTCCAGGCCGAAATGTCTGAGGTCGGTCGGCGCCCCCGCGCCGCCGACGATCGTGGCCCGGACGACGTCGAACGGGACCCGGTCGCAGACGTCACCCGAGGAGAGCGGCGCGTGCCCGTCAGGCCGCCGGATCAGGCCGGGGCCTTCCTTCCACGCGCCGGGGATGACCGCCGGCCGATATGGCTGCGCGGTGAAGTCCCTGGTCCAGAAGGTGAGCGTGGTGCCGGTGTCGGTCTCGTGCGCGATCACGAAGGCGTCGAGCGCGCCGACCCACATCAGATCCGTGCTGAACCCGTCGACCAGTGAGCGGGTGCGCGGCGAGATCGTGCTGGGCTTGGGCACGAAGCCCTGCTCCCCCAGCGTCTCCACGCCTCGCGTGAACGCCGCGTCCTTGGCGCGGAGCAGGAACTGCCCGGCGCCGTTCCATCCGGCGCCCTTCGCCGTGGTGTCGGTGAACAGCACGTAGAACCAGCCGTCGAGGTACACCGCCGAGGGCTGGCCCGCGCCGTAGACGTTTGCGCGATGCACGTCGTGCGACGGCCCGATGATCGGCTTCCCGCCGGCCGCGCGCGTCCAGGTGAGCCCGTCGGGGCTGGTCGCGAGGCCGATCGAGTTGCCGAGCGCGTGATCGCCCGCCGCGCCGGTGTAGTACAGGTAGTAGGTCGAGCCGACCTTGATCACCGACGGATCGCAGGTGTGCATGCCGTCGAAACCGCCGGGCGCGCCCGAGAACACCGCCGCCGGGCCATCACCGCCCGGGCCGGTGAACGGACCGTCGAGCGAGGGCGACTGCGCGTAGAGGACGTCGTCGCCGGGAGGCTGCGCGCTGCCGTACTGGCTGCACCACCACATCCGGAGCTTGCCGCCGTCGCGCATCACCGTCGGGCCGTAGTTGTAGACCGCGTCTTGAGCGCCCGCGGCCACCACTCCGCCGCCGGCCCGCGGATCGGTCGTCGCGAGTTCGACGTCCATCGGCCGCGGCTTTTCCTCGGCCTGCTGGGCTCCGCCGATCCCGCCGCCCTTGCCGTCGGCCTGTGACTGGACCTTGCCGTCACTGCACGCCACGAGGACCGCGCCCGCCGCGAGGACGGCCACCACGGCACGGGCGGGTCGCCGACCCCCACGAAAAAGGCGCATGATGGCCGAGTGTAGCGAGGCTTAACCCGGTCAGGTGACGTCAGTACCCGGTAGGGCGACCAATTCCACTTCGAAGCCATCGGCGTTTTCGAGGTAGGCGGCGTAGTGGTGCTCACCGCCCGCATACGGGTACTTGTCCGCGAACATCGGCGTCCAGCCGTGTTCGAGTGCCTTGGCAGCCAAGGCGTCCACCCGTTCACGCGACTCCACGTGCAGGGCGAGATGGTTCAGGCCCGGCGCGGTGCGCTCGTGCTTTTCGCCGCTGAGCGCGGGAGAACGTTCGACGACGAGATAGGTCGCGCCGTGTTTCCAGCTGATCCCGGCGGGCCAGCGCTGGAATTCCCGCCAGCCGAGTGCGCCGAGCAGCCAGCCCCAGCTCTCCTCGGCGCTGGCGAGATCGGGGACCCACAGTTCGATATGGTGCGCGCGGCCGTGGTCCGAGGGCAGCGCGACGAAGACGCGATGTGGTCCGCTGCCGTAGTGATCGCCGCCACCGACGTCGAGGAAACCCAAGCGCCGCACCAGCTTCCGACTGGCCAGATTGGACTCGCCGACCAGCGCCCACACCGACGAAAGACCGAGCCCGACGAGGCCGTGCTCCAGCAGCGCGGCGGCGGCCTCGGTCGCCAGCCCCTGTCCGCCGTGCTCCCGCGCGAGGTAGTAGCCGATCTCGGGTACGTCACCGGGCAGCTCCTGCGACGGCCGCAGATGGGCGAGGCCGATCACCTGGCCGTCGCGTTCGATCGCCCAGTGCCCCATCCCCGCCGGGCCGCGGTACGCCAGCCGCCGTCCGACCATCTCGCGGGCCCGGTCCGGGTCGGTGAGAGGCACCGCGAAATGCGCGCTCAACGCCGGGTCGGCGAAGAGGTCGACGATCGCCTCGGTGTCGGAACCGGCCAGCGCGCGCAGCCGCAGCCGCGCGGTCTTGATTTCGGGTGGGTTGTTCACGCCGCGTTCGCGGCCATCCAGCGCAGGGCCAGCGGATACCCGTCGACCCCGAGCCCGGCGATGACCGCGGTGGCGATGTCCGACAGCACGCTGTGGTGCCGGAACTGCTCGCGTTCGTGCACGTTGGAGATGTGCAGCTCGATCAGCGGCGCCTTGAGCTGGACGGCGGCGTCGCGGACCGCGATCGAGTAGTGCGTCCACGCGGCCGCGTTGAGCACCACCGGCCACCCCGAGTCGGCGGCCTCGTGCAGCCAGCCGACCATCTCGCCCTCGTGGTCGGTCTGCCGGACCTCGACGTCGATCCCCAGTTCCTTGCCGGTCTCGACGCAGGTGGACACCAGATCCGCGTGCGTGGCCGAACCGTAGACTCCGGGTTCGCGCAGGCCGAGCCTGCCGAGGTTGGGGCCGTTGAGGACGAGCACCTTCACAGCAGCACGCTCCCGCCCGCCTGGGGGGCGTCGCCCGCCACCACCGAGTACGCGGCCGCGAGCAGCGACGGGTCCGGGCCTTCCAGCCTGCCGGGCTTGGCGAGCCCGTCGAGGACGACGAAGCGCAGCACACCCGAGCGGGTCTTCTTGTCGCCCTTCATCGTCTCCAGCAACTGCGGGAGCGCGTCCGAGTCGTACGTGGTCGGCAGGCCCAGCATCTTGAGCACCGACGAGTGCCGCTCCGCGGTGGCGTCGTCGAGACGGCCCGCGAGGCGCGCGAGTTCGGCGGCGAACACCAGGCCGACGCTGACCGCCGCACCGTGGCGCCACCGGTACCGCTCGCGGCGTTCGATGGCGTGGGCGAGTGTGTGGCCGTAGTTGAGGATCTCGCGCAGATCCGACTCGCGCAGATCCGCGGCGACGACGTCGGCCTTGACCTGGATCGAGCGGCGGACCAGTTCGCCGAGAACCTCGCCGGTGGTGTCCAGCGCCGCGGCGGGATCCTGCTCGACGAGTTCGAGGATGCGCGGGTCGGCGATGAACCCCGCCTTGACCACCTCGGCCATGCCGGCGACGAGTTCGTTGGGCGGCAACGTTTCCAGCGTCGCGAGGTCGACGAGGACCGCGCTCGGCTCGTGGAAGACGCCGACCAGGTTCTTGCCCGCCTCGGTGTTGATGCCGGTCTTGCCGCCGAGGGAGGCGTCGACCATGCCCAGCAGCGTGGTGGGCACGTTGACCAAGCGGACGCCGCGCATCCAGGTCGCGGCGACGAACCCGGCCAGATCGGTCACGGCGCCGCCGCCGAGCCCGACGACCACGCCCTGGCGGTCGAGGCCCATCCGGCCGAGCACCTCCCAGCAGAAGCCGGCGACGCTGAGCGCCTTGCCGTCCTCCGCGTCGGGGATCTCGACCCGGTGCGCGTCGATCCCGGCCTCGGCCAGTTCGCCGCGGATCGCCTCCGCGGTGGTCGTCAGCGTCGGCGGGTGGATCAGCGCGACCTTGGAGGCGTCGGCGAGCTGCTCCGTGAGCTCGCCGAGCAGGCCACGACCGATGACGACGTCGTACGGCTTGGCGGTGTTGACGGTGATGCGGACCGGCTCGGTCATCGTTCCCCTCACTTCGGCGGAAGCCGCTTCGCCCTCGCGACCTCGCAGGTGATCTTGCCCTTGACCGGGGTGTCCCCCGGGATCTCTTCGGTCACCTTCTGGCCGGGCGTCATCCGGTTCTTCGCGAACAACGCCTCACCGGAGGCCTTGCCGTCGGCGTCCTTGATCGCGATGGTGACGGCGTAGCGCGCGTCCTCATCCGTGCTGTTGGTGACCTCGATGGTGATCTTCGGGGTGTGGCTGCCGCTGTCGCATTCGGTGACCTTGACGTCGGCCGCGACATCCGCCTCCGGCGCGGCGCTGGTGGCCGCACTCGTCTGCACGACGTCGGCGCCCGCGGGTTGCCTTTCCTCACCACACGCGGTCAGGGTCAGGGCCACGACGGCGAGCAGGGCGCCTGCGGTCGTGCGTTTCATGCCCGGTCCTTGCTGATCTCGGTCAACCCGATGACGGCGGCCTCGACGACCTCGTCGGCGGTCAGCCGGTCGGTGTCGATCTCGATCGTGGCGACTTCGCGGTACACCGGCAGGCGTGCGTCGAGGAGCGTCTTGTACGTGGCACGGGGGTTCACCCCCGCCAGCAGCGGACGCGCGGTCGAGAGCCCGGCGCGCTGGACGCCCGCGGCCATCCCGACGTTGAGGAAGACCACGGTGTGCCCCGCCAGCCGCTCACGCGTACCCGGGGTGATCGGCGCTCCCCCGCCCAGGGAGAGGACGCCGTCGTGTTCGGCCAGCGCCTGCGCGACCATCTCTTCCTCCAGCACGCGGAAGGCGGGCTCGCCCTCCTCGGCGAAGATGTCGGTGATGGGCTTGCCCGCGCTCGCGACGATGTCGTCGTCGGTGTCGCGGAAGGCCAGGCCGAGCCGGGCGGCGAGCGCCGGGCCGACCGTGCTCTTGCCCGAGCCCGGCGGTCCGATGATCACCGCGCGAGGAGTCACCAGCGCTCCTCGAGCGCCTTCAGGTAGGCCTCGGCGTTGCGCTTGCCCTCGGCCAGCGAGTCGCCGCCGAACTTCTCCAGCGCGGCGTCCGCGAGCACCAGCGCGACCACCGACTCCAGCACGACCCCCGCCCGGGGTACCGCGCAGACGTCGGAACGCTGGTGGATGGCCACCGCGGGTTCGCCGGTGGTGACATCCACGGTGGACAGTGCTTTGGGAACGGTCGAAATCGGCTTCATGGCGACCCGCACGCGCAGCGGCTCGCCATTGGTGATGCCACCCTCGAGTCCGCCCGCGCGGTTGGACCGGCGGGTCACCCCGACCGGACCGGTGCCGCGGTCGATCTCGTCGTGGGCCTGGCTGCCCCAGCGCCGGGCCGTGGTGAAGCCGTCGCCGACCTCCACGCCCTTCATCGCCTGGACGCCCATGAGCGCGCCGGCGAGCCGGGCGTCGAGCCTGCGGTCCCAGTGCACGTGCGAGCCGAGGCCCGGCGGCAGGCCGTAGGCGATCACCTCGATCACGCCGCCGACGGTGTCACCCGCCTTCCTCACGGCGTCGACCTCGGAAACCATCGCGTCGGTCCCCTCCTGGCCGAAGGCGCGGACCGGGCTCTCGTCGATGGCGGGCAGGTCCGACGGCACCGGCAGCGGGCCTTCGGGCGCCGAGGCCCCACCGATGGACACGACGTGGCTGAGGATCTCGACCCCGAGCAGCTGCTTGAGGTACGCGCGGGCCACCGTGCCGAGCGCCGTGCGGGACGCCGTCTCGCGGGCACTCGCGCGCTCCAGCACCGGACGGGCCTCGGGGAAGCCGTACTTCTGCATCCCCGGCAGGTCCGCGTGGCCGGGCCGGGGACGCGTCAGCGGCTCGTTGCGCGCCAGACCCTCCAGCTCCTCGGCGGGCACGGGGTCGGCCGACATGACCTTCTCCCACTTGGGCCACTCGGCGTTCTCGATCTGGACCGCGACGGGGCCGCCCTGGGTGAGCCCGTGCCGGACGCCGCCGGTGAACTCGATGTGATCGGTCTCGAAGCCCATCCGGGGGCTGCGGCCGAAGCCGAGCCTCCGGCGCGCGAGCTGCTCGCCCACTTCGGCGGTGGTGACCTCGACCCCGGCGGGCATCCCTTCCAGGATGGCGGCGAGGGCGGGTCCGTGCGATTCCCCTGCGGTTATCCAGCGCAACACCTGACAGATCCTGTCACAACCTCCTCTCTGTCCGGGTACAGGCCGGGCTATCCCGGACCGGGTCCGGCGAAGACGGCGAGCGCCCACGCCGCGACCAGGAGGCCGGGCCCGTGCGGCACCGTGGGATGCCGGGGGCCGCCCACCGCGAGCGCCACGCTCAGGAGCGCCGCGGCAACGGCGCCGAGCACGACCGACGGCCACCCCGTCGCGGCGAGGACCGCGCCGAGACTCCCGGCGAGCTTCACGTCCCCGGCGCCGAGCGAACGCGGAGACAGGGCGTGGACGAGGGCGTGCGCCCCACCGAAGACCAGCGCGCCCAGCGCGGCCCGCCACGCGATGGCCGCCCCTCCCCCGTGCGCGGCGACCGCCAGCGCGGCGGCCAGCGCCGGGTACGCGGGCAGGGTCAGGATGTCGGGCAGACGACGGTACCTCAGGTCGGCGAGCGCCAGCGGAACCGCGAAGACGGTCAGCACGGCCGGCACCGCCAGCCACCACGCCGGCCAGGCTCCCGCTTGGTGCCGCAGCCAGATCGCGACGAGCGCCACCGCCGCGATGACGGCCGCCCAAGCCGTCACCGGTGCTCCGGCCCGGCGCAGGCAGGAGCGAGTGGCGAGCGCCGACCCGGCGCCCGCCACGGCGAAAGCGATCGACGTGAACACAAGATCAAGAGTGCGCCGGTGGCGCTCGGTGAGGCAAGGATTTCTTTTCGTGACAGGAACTTTCACGCACTTTCGGCAGGCAGGGGGTGGGCTGCGGCCGTTCGCCCAAGTACGTGAAGGCCCTCTTCCTGTACCCAGGCGCAAGGAAGGGGGCCTTCCTGTACTTGGGCTGCCGGGAGGGAAGCGCGCTACCGGGTACCGCGATCGGCGACCGGAGCGGCAGCGCGTGAGAGCTTCGGAGCGAGCCCCCCATCCGCATCGTCTCCGGCGCCGAAGGCCTGGCAGGACACCGGGATCAGGGGGTCATCCGCAGCAGCGGGAGACCCGAGGGCGTGCGGATCTCCAGCGCCTTGATGTCGCCGGTGCGCAGCGCGGTGCCGACCACGATGTGCGCGGTGTCCTTCGGCATCGCGCGCCAGGACGCCAGCTCGCTGGTGCCGCCGTCGGCACCGACGGCGACCAGGACGTAGTCACCGGTGCGATTGCCGCCGTAGCTGCACGTCATGTCGACCTTCGTGCCGGTGTCGGTGGCGGACATGGCGACCTCGGCGGTCACCGGGTGGTCGCCGAGCGGGGTCATCGGGTCGCCCGCCGTCGCGACCGGCCCGGTCAGGACGACCACGAGCGCGACACCGGCGGCGAGCGCCAGCCCGGCCGCGGTGGTGGTGACGGCCCGTTGGATTCGCCTTCCCCGGTGGACCCGTTCGAGCACGGTCGGCAGCAGGTCCGGCGAGGGCGCCGGTTCGTCTTCCAGCAGCGCGGGGGCGCCCGCCTGGGCGAGCAGGCCGGGGATTCCGGCCAGCTCGCGCACGGACGCGGCGCACCGGCCGCAGACGCGAAGGTGCTTCTCGTAGGCGAACCGGTCTTCCGGGGACAACGCTCCGAGCACGTAGGCCGCGTCGTAGGTGGCGAAGGGGTCGGTCATCGAGTCACCCCTCTTTCCTCCAAGATCAGCCGCAACGCCCGCAACGCGTAATGCGTCCGCGACTTGATGGTCCCTTCGGCCACACCCAGCCGCTTCGCCGCGTCGGCGACGGAATACCCCTGGAAATAACACAGGACGAGGACGTCCCGGTGTCTCGGCGAGAGCTCGCCGAGGGCTTCGGCGACCAGCCAGCCCTGAACGGCCCGTTCGGTGCCGTCCGTGACCACCGTTTCGGGTGGTCGACCGGTCATCACCTCCGGATGCGCCTCGGCAGCGCGCCAGTCGTCGATGGCGATCCGCCGCGCGACGGTGAACAGCCAGCCGCGCGCCGATCCCTCCGACTGGTCGAGCACCTTGGCGTTGCGCCAGGCCCGCAGCAACGTCTCCTGGACGACGTCCTCCGCGCGGACGCGGTCTCCGCCGGTGAGGTGCAGCGCGTAGGACCAGAGCGCCGCCGCGTGCTCGTCGTGCAGAGTCCGCATGAGCCGGTCCTCCGCGAATTCCTTCACCGATCCGTGCTTTCGCGGTCGAAGAGCAACGGGAGGGCGAAGACCACGCACACCACTTCGGTGATCAAGCCCCAGAGCTCGGCCTGGGTGGTGAAGCGTTCCGAGACGCCGAAGAACCCCGTGGTCAGCGAGAGCACGTACGCGCCCAGCGTGGCCAGGCCGAAACCGATCGCCGCGAGCGCGGGCAGCCGGTGGTGCCAGACCAGGACGGCGACCGCGATGACCACGCCCGCCACGACGTTCACCAGGAAGAGCGGGCCGACCACGGCCGTTTCCGACGCCCAGTCCTGCCAGACGACGTAGTGCACCCATGCGGAGCCGAGCAGGCCCGCCGCCACGACCGCCCGCGACAACCACCGGATCATGTCCGTATCCCTTTTCCGCGTGTTCGGTTCCCCTATGCCTTTACACGGAAAATCGGGTCTTTCGGTTCACTTCGGTCCCCGGCTGACGCCGAGATTGAACCGGATGGCCGCCTGGACCGTGTGTAGGGGCATGACTGCCGAACTCCACTCCCGCCGCACCGTCCTGACCACCGGGGCCGCCGTCGCCGGCGCGGCCGTCGGTGCCGTGGCCCTCACGGCCTGCGGAAGCGAAACCTCGCCGTCCGGCTCGGCCACCACACCGCCCGCCGCGGCGCCGGGTGAGACCCTGACCGCGCTCTCCGACCTCGAGGTCGGCAAGGCCAAAGCCGCCAAGACCGCCGACGGCAAGGACGTCATCGTCACCAGGACCGCCGAAGGCACGGCGGCCGCGTTCAGCGCGATCTGCACGCATCAGGGCTGCGCGGTCGTCCCCGAGGGGGCCGAGCTCAAATGTCCTTGCCACAACTCGATCTTCGACGCCGTGACCGGTGCGGTCAAAAAGGGACCGGCGGACCAGCCGCTGCCCTCGATCGCGGTCAAGGTCAGGAACGGCCAGGTCGTCACGGCCTGACGAACACGAACGGGTCCCTTTAGGACAGAGAATCCGTCCTAAAGGGACCCGTTGTCCCGTGCTTCAGCTGTCCCAGGTGAAGATCGCGTCGCCCGCTTCGACGTCGCCGCCGGTGAGCAGTCCGGAAAGGACTTCGGCCTTCGCGTCCAGCGCCACCACCGGCACGATCGGCGAGTAGCCTGCCGCCTCGACCGCCTCGGGGTCCCACTCCACGACCGGCTGCCCGGCGCGGACGGTTTCGCCCTTGACGACGTGCAGAGCGAACCCCTCGCCCTTCTGCTTCACCGTGTCGATCCCGAGGTGGACCAGCACCCCGCGGCCGTCTTCGGTGGCCACCACGAAAGCGTGCGGGTGCAGCGTCACGACCGTCCCGTCCACCGGAGCGACCGCGTCCTGCCGACCACCCGAAGGAATGACCGCGAGCCCGGGGCCGACCATCGCCTGCGCGAAGACCGGATCGGGTACTTCGGTCATAGCGGTCGTCCTACCGCTCACGGGGCTCAGGATTTCGAGACTCACATCAGGTCCTCGATGTCGCTGGCGATCGTGTCGGCCTCCGGCCCCACGATCACCTGGACGCCCGCGCCCATGCGGACGACGCCCATCGCGCCGGCGGCCTTCAGCGCCGCCTCGTCGAGCAGGCTCATGTCTTCGAGCTCACACCGCAGCCGGGTGATGCACCCTTCCACCTCGATGACGTTCTCGGCACCGCCGAGTCCCGCGAGAATCTTTTCCGCCCTGTCATCCGCCATCGCGGTCTCCCTGTTCCCTGTCGGTTTCCCACATGCGAACCAGCTGTACTACGCCGTTCGCCGACTCGCACGTGATCCCTGGCCACGAACGCGTAACGGTGGTTGACACCCGCTCGTGCGACGGAGCATCCTGCCCCATCGGATCATTGGTCTAGACCGGAACGTACCAATCTTCCGGACCAGATGCGAGTACGGGTTCCCCCAGCCGACCGGCCCGAAAGGACGGTGACCGTCATGAGCGCTTCGGCGCAACTGCCGCCGTCCGACCGTGTGATCAACGGACCGACGCCCAAGCACGCCCAGTTGCGGGAGATTCTGCGCCGCACAGTGGAGCGTGAGCTACCCCCTGGCTCCCCCATCCCCTCGGAACGTGACCTCGCCGAGACCTATCAGGTGTCGCGGCTCACCGTTCGCTCGGCGATCGGCAAGCTGGTCGAGGAAGGGCTCTTGTCGCGCGTGCGCGGCAAGGGGACGTTCACCGCCGCGAGGCGGATGGAATTGCAGCTTTATCTGATGTCCTTCACCGAGGACATGCGCCGTCGCGGGATGACGCCGACCACGGAGGTCGTCAAGACGGCCACCGAGGTCCCGCCCGCCCCCTCGGCGCACGCCCTCGGCCTGACCGCCGGGACGCCGGCGCATCGGCTGGTGCGGCTCCGTCGTGCCGACGGGGTACCGCTGGCGGTCGAACGCGGCTGGTATCACGCGGGCCGGATGCCCGGTTTGCTCGACCTCGATCTCACCCGATCGTTGTACGTCCAACTCGCCCAGTCGTACGACCTGCGCCCGGACCACGCGTGGCAGACGGTCTGGGCCGAATCCGCGGACCGCGAAACGGCACGGCTGCTCGGCATGCGCGCCGGCAGCCCGCTTCTTGTCTTCCGCCGGGTCTCCAGCGTCAACGGGGAACCGATCGAAGACATGACTTCCTGGTACCGGGGCGATCACTACCAGGTCACCATGCAGCTGGACCGGAACACCCCGGATTCCGGTCACCATCCTCACTACGGAGGTACCCGATGAGCTCCACCACCGCCGAGGGGGCGAAGAGCAAAGGCAAGGGACTTGCCGGCCTTCAGCGCTTCGGCCGCAGCCTCATGCTCCCCATCGCCGCCCTGCCCGCCGCCGCGCTTCTCAACAGGTTCGGTCAGCCCGACCTGCTCGGCGAGGACGGGCTCGGCTGGAACAAAGTAGCCGAGGTTCTCGGTGCGGCAGGCAACTCGCTGTTCAGTTGGCTGCCGCTCCTGTTCGCGGTGGGTATCGCCGTCGGCTTCGCCCGGAAGAGCGACGGCGCGACCGGGCTGGCCGCCGTGGTCGGCTTCTTCGTGTTCACCAGCGTCCTCCAGGTCTTCACGCCGTTCTCCGAGCTGCCGGGCTGGAACCCCGAGAAGCCCGCGGGCTTGATGCTCAACCCGATGAAGTGGTCCTACAGTGTGCTGGCCGGGGTGATCGTCGGCCTGGTCACCGCGTTGCTGTGGCAGAAGTTCTACCGGGTCAAGCTGCCGCCGTACCTGGCCTTCTTCGGCGGCCGCCGGTTCGTGCCGATCATCACCGCCCTGGTGCTGATGGTCCTCGCGGTGCCCTTCGGCCTGGTCTTCCACTGGGTCAACGAAGGCATCCAGGCCGCGGGAGAGGCGGTCACCGGCGCCCCGGTCGTCGGTGGCGGCATCTACGGTGTGCTGAACCGGTTGCTGATCCCGGTCGGTCTGCACCAGCTGCTGAACGTGCCGGTGTGGTTCATCTTCGACGGTGGTGACCTCACCCAGTTCTTCGAGGGCGACCCCACCCGCGGCACCTTCATGACCGGGTTCTTCCCGATCTTCATGTTCGCCATCCCCGCCGCCGCGCTGGCGATCTGGCAGAGCGCGAAGCCCAGCCAGAAGAAGATCGTCGGCGGCGTGATGATCGCCGGCGCGCTGACCTCGTTCCTGACGGGTATCACCGAGCCGATCGAATTCTCGTTCATGTTCGTCGCGTGGCCGCTGTACCTGATCCACGCGGTCCTGACCGGCACGTCGATGGCACTGGTGAACGCGCTCGACATCCACCTCGGCTTCGGCTTCTCCGCCGGGGCGATCGACTTCGCGCTCAACAGCGGTCTCCCGGCGGCGAGCGGCAACGTCTGGCTGCTCATCCCGATCGGCCTCGCTTACGCGGTCCTCTACTACGTGATCTTCCGGTTCGTGATCAAGAAGTGGAACCTGCGCACCCCGGGCCGTGAGGACGACTCGATCGAGACCGACCTCGAGGCCACCGCGGCGAAGCCCGCGAAGTAGTTTCAGCTCAGCAGAACCGAAGGCACGAAAGGGAACGAACATGCCGGAGAAACGCGTCACCGTGGCCAGCAAGGTGGGCCTGCACGCCAGGCCCGCGGCGACGGTCGCCAAGGCGGCCGCGGCGCAGCCCGTCGCGGTGTCCATCGCCAAGGCGGGTGGCGACCCGGTCGCGGCCGGCAGCGTGCTGAACCTGATGACGCTCGCCGCCGCCTACGGCGACGAGGTCGTCATCAGTGCCGAAGGCGAGGGGGCCGAGGCAGCCGTCGACGCCATCGCCGAGCTGGTGGCGACCGACCTCGACGCCTGATCTCGATTGCCGTGTGTCCCGGCTGAACCCGCGACCGCGATCGACGTCGGCGGACTCTCCGAAGCCCGGGCCGCCCCGACCGGCCCGGGCTTCGTAGGGTGTGGGACATGGACAGCGTGCGCGAGATCGAACAGTGGCCGGTCGACAATGCCGCCACGGCCGTGGTGACCGCCGCCGGTGACGTGCTGGGCACGCACGGCGACACCACGAAGGTGTACAAGCTGGCGTCGGTGACCAAGCCGCTCACCGCCTACGCCGCGCTGATCGCCATCGAAGAGGGCGTCGTCGAACTCGACACCCCCGCCGGGCCGGAGGGCTCCACGATCCGGCATCTGCTCGCGCACACCTCGGGCCTGGCCTTCACCGAGCACAAGCCGATGGCCGCGCCGGGCAACCGGCGCCTGTACTCCAACGCCGGCTTCGAGCAGCTCGCCGACGCGCTCACCGAGCACTCCGGCATCCCCTTCGCCGACTACCAGGCGGAGGCGCTTTTCCGGCCGCTGGGCATGAAGGCGACCAAGCTGACCGGCTCCCCCGCCTCGGGGGCGGAGTCCACCGTGGACGACCTGGTCGCGTTCGCCGCCGAGGTGCAGGCGCCGAAGCTCATCGCCGCCGAAACGGCGCGCGAGGCGACTTCCGTGGTCTTCCCCGGCCTTTCCGGTGTCCTGCCGGGCTTCGGGCATCAGAAACCGAACGACTGGGGCCTCGGTTTCGAGATCCGCGACCACAAGAGTCCACATTGGACCGGATCGTCGAGTTCACCGCGGACCTTCGGCCACTTCGGGCAGTCCGGTACGTTCCTCTGGGTCGATCCCGACGCCGGTGCCGCCTGCGTCGCGCTCACCGACCGCGCTTTCGGACCTTGGGCCGCCGAGGCGTGGCCGCCCTACACCGACGCCGTGCTGGCCGAGGTGCGCGGCCTCACTCCATGACACGGATCGGCGAACCGGCCTGGAAGGCCGCGATGTCCTCGACCGCGTCGCGGTAGAAGATCTCGTAGGCCTCCCGGGTGACGTAGCCGATGTGCGGGGTGAGCACGACGTTGTCCAGCTTCCGCAGCGGATGCTCCGAGGGCAACGGCTCGACGTCGTAGACATCCAGCGCGGCGACCGCGATCTCCTTGCGGCGCAAGGCGTCCACCAACGCGGCCTCGTCCACGATCGGTCCGCGTGCGGTGTTGACCAGCATCGCCGTCGGCTTCATCGCGGCGAGTTCGGGGGCGCCGACCAGTCCGCGGCTGCGGTCGCTGAGCACCAGATGGACCGACAGGACGTCGGCACGGGCGAACAGCTCCGCTTTCGACACCGCCGTCACGCCGTGGGAAGCGGCCTTCTCCCTGGTCAGGTTCTGGCTCCAGGCGATGGTCTCCATGCCGAACGCCTGGCCGATCTTGGCCGCGCCGGCGCCGAGCCTGCCGAGTCCGAGCAGGCCGAGGGTCTTGCCGGACAGGATCGTGCCGACGGTGGTCTGCCAGCCGCCCTCGCGCATGTTCCGCGATTCCAGCGGCACGTTCCGGGCGGCGGCGAGGATGAGCGCCCAGGTGTGCTCGGCCGCCGGGGCCGCGATGTACCCGGTGGAGGAGACGACCACGCCGTTGCGGCGGGCGGCGGCCACGTCGACGGCGGCGTTGCGGTGGCCGGTGCTCACCAGCAGCTTGAGCGCGGGCAGCCGGTCGAGGACCTCGGCGGGGAAGCGGGTGCGCTCGCGCATCGCGACCACGACGTCGAAGTCCCGGAGGCGGCCCACCACGTCGGCGGGATCCGCGAACGGCTTCGTGAACACCTCGATCTCGGCGCCGAGGGAACTCCAGTCGCCGAAGCCGAGCGCCACTTCCTGATAGTCGTCCAGAATCGCGATCTTCATGCCCTCAGGCTAGTTCAGCTCTTTCGAAGAACTCCGACGGCGAGGACTCTGGTTTCATGGCGTCGAGCTGTATCCCAGAACAGAGGAGCGGGATGAACGACGGCGAGATCTCGGCCTGGACCGAAACGGAACGGCTGAGCTTCGCGGATCTCCTCGAGGGGCTCACCGAGCAAGACTGGTCGGTGACCACCCTGTGTCCGGAATGGACGGTCCACGCGATGGCGGGGCATCTCGCGCAGACCACCAGGAACCGGCTCAAGGACACCCTCGCCGGCATCGTCGAGGCCAAGGGCGACTGGGACCGGATGAACGTCGACCAGGCCGTCGCCTACGCCGCCCGGTTCACCCCGGCCGAACTCGTCGCCCAGATCCGCGAGGACGCCGGCTCGCGGCGCCGCTCACCCGGTGCCAAACCGATCGACCCGCTCGCCGACGTCCTCATCCACGGCCAGGACGTCGCCCGTCCGCTCGGCATCACCCGGCCGATGCCGGAGAAGCCGTCGATCGCGGCGTTGGAGCATCTGCTGGTCAGCCCATTCTGGGGTGCCAAAAAGCGCTGCAAGGACCTCAGGCTGATCGCCACCGACGCCGAGTGGACCGGAGGTACGGGCCCCGAGGAGGTTCGGGGCCCGCTCGCCGATCTGCTCCTGGCCGTGAGCGGCCGAAGCGTCGGCCTCGCCACGCTCACCGGCCCGGGCATCGTCCGGCTCGGCGCCGGCTGACCGTCACCAGCGCGGGACGAACACGTCGACCCGGACGAGGTGGTGGTCCGAAGCGTCGTCGAGCCGGGCCAGCGGTGAGCCGGGCAGCGGCCAGAAGACCTCGGCGCGCCAGGGGAACAGGCCCTTCGACGGCAGGACGTAGTCGATCCGCAGGTTTCCCGGCGCGTTGTCGGTGAAGTCGCCGGTGTCGAAGAAGGGGTCGCCCTGGTGGCCGATGTTGGCGCCCCCCTGGTCCTGGGCGGCGCGCACGCCCCCTTCGCTGCCCGGCCGGGTCTCGAAGACGCGCGGCGCGTTCAGCAGGCGTGAGATCGCGCCCGGGACGCTGTCCCCGTCGAGCGGGTCGGAGTTGTAGTCGCCGGCGACGACGAACTTCTCGTGCGCGCCGAGGCCACCGCGGCGGCCGCTGTCGTCGTGGATGTAGCGGCCCTTGCCCGGGGTCACGTAGTCCGCCCAGAAGCGGATCTCGTCGTGGTTGCGGGTGCCGTTGCGGTCTTCGGGGCCGTCGAAGGTGGGCGGCGTCGGGTGCGCGGCCAGGAAGTGGACGGTCGAGCGGCCGACGCGCACCGGGACGTCCCAGTGGGACTTCGACGACAGGCGCAGCACGTCGAGTGCCTGCGGCGAGTACCAGTCACCCGGCGCCGGGGTGGCCGGGTCGTCCGGGAGCAGCGCGCCCGGCATGTCCTTCCAGCGGAACTTCTGGAACGTCCGCACACTCTTGGTGTCGATGGGGTACTTGGACAGCACGAGCATGCCGTACTGGCCCTCGAAGAGACCGAAGCCGTGCGCGTCGTTGCCGCCGCCGACCTGGCCGTTGCGGTCGAGGTCGACGCCGGTCGCGACGCCGGTGTTCGACGGCGCCGTGAAGGCGTACGGGTAGTCGATCGGCGCGGCACCGTTCTGGCCGCGTTCGAGGTAGTTCTCGCGGAACAGATCGGCGGCGCGATTGCCGGGCACGTAGTCGAACTCGTTGATCAGCAGCACGTCCGGCCGGGTGCGCTGGATCACCTCGGCGACCTCGCCCGCTTGGGCGTTGCCCGGCTGCGCCAGGTCGGTCACCAGCTGACCGGCGGCACCACGGTTGAGCGAAGCGTTGTACGTCGCGAAGCGGACGTTGTGCCCGACGGTGGCTTCCGCCGGGGCGGCGGCCAGCAGCGTCCCGGCCAGCAAGGCGCCCGAGGTGAGCACGGCGGCGATGCGTTTCACGGTCTTGAACTCCCTGTTCGAGGGCGACAGTCGGTGCGACCTTACGCACTCGACGCGGCCACACGGATGAGCTTCAGATGAACAGCGTCTCTTGAACGCGTTCAAAAACTCGGCTACGGTCCCTTCTTGAACACGTTCAAAAGGAGGTCTCCATGCAACCCGTAGTCATGGCCTACGTGCTTTACCTGGCCATCACCGTCCCGCTGACCGTGCTGGTCGCCCGCACGCTGAGCAGGCACGGCAAGACGTTCCTCGAAGACGTCTTCCCGGACGAGCAAGCGCTGGCGCAGTCGGTCAACCACCTGCTCGTCGTCGGGTTCCACCTGGTCAGCCTGGGCTTCGTGACCCTGTTCCTGACCAGCGACGACGTCGTCCTCGACGCGCGCGACGTCTTCGAGATGCTCTCGGTCAAGGTCGGCACCGTGGCGCTCGTGCTCGGTGTGATGCACGTCGGGAACGTGCTGGTGTTCAACGGCATCCGGCGCAAGCACCTCCACCACGGGGCCACGCGGCCCGTGTCGTCACCACCGCCCTACCCCGGCTACCCGGCGCCCGCTCCGCACCCCGCCCCCTGACCGGATAACGTGCAGTCGTGGCGAAGAGTGAGGAAACCAAATCACTGATCGTGGCGACCGCGTTACGGTTGTTCGCCGAGAACGGCTACGACCGCACGACCATGCGGGCCATCGCCGCCGAAGCGGGTGTGTCGGTCGGGAACGCCTACTACTACTTCGCCTCGAAAGACCAGCTGGTCCAAGGTTTCTACGACGAGATCGCCAAGGCGCACCTGACGACCGTGCGCCAGTCGATCGAAGGTGAGCGGGACTTCGGCGCGCGGCTCAAGGCGGTCCTGCTCGCCTGGCTCGACGTCGCCGAGCCGTATCACCGCTTCGGCACCCAGTTCTTCGTCAACGCCGCCGACCCGGACTCGCCGCTGAGCCCGTTCAGCGACGAGTCTTCGCCCGCGCGCGACGCCTCGATCGGCCTGATGCGCGACGCCATCGCCGACTCCGACGTGAAACTCGACCCGGACCTGCGCGACGACCTGCCCGACCTGCTGTGGCTGTACCAGATGGGTGTCGTGCTGTTCTGGGTCCACGACCGCTCCCCCGGCCAGAAACGCAGCCGGATGCTGGTGGACCGGACGGTCCCGTTGATCGCGCGGCTGGTGGGACTCTCGCGGCTGCGCGTGCTGAGGCCGGTGAGCCGGGAGATCGTTTCGCTGATCCGGGACCTGGGGAAGCGAGACGATGCCACCCTTCCCCGCACTTAGTCACCTACTTGCGGGGTTCTCCCGGACCGTGCGGAAGTACAGGAACCGCGGCTCGGTTCGCAGTTTCGCGTACCACTTCGGGTCCGACCCGGCGATCGCCTCGTCCGGCATCGGCTCGACCAGCCTGTCGACCGCGAAGCCGGCGTCCCGCACCGCGCCGAACGTCCAGCTCAGCGGCCGCCGGTAGAACCGGACCTTCTGGCCCGCCGGGAACTCGTCTTCCAGCAGTTCGAGCCGGAAGTAGTCCCGCTTCCCGAACCAGCGCCAGTCCTCACCGGGATGGTGCACCGAGAACACCAGGAGCCCGCCCGGTTTGAGCACCCGCCGGAACTCCGCCAGCGCCGGGGCCCACTCCTTCAGGTAATGCAGCACGAGCGACGCCGTGATGACGTCGATCGAGCCGTCGGCCAGGAAGGGCATCGGCCGCGAGACGTCCGCCGTCTCGAACTTCGCGACGTCCCCGAACTTCTCCCTGGCGATGGCGACCATGCCGGCGCTGGCGTCGACGCCGAGGACGTCCGCGCCCTTCGCGGCGAGCAGGGCACCGAGGTGGCCGGCCGCGCTGCCGACGTCCAGCACCCGTTTGCCCGCCACGTCCCCGGCCAGCTCGACCATGGCGGGACGGTCGTAGTGGGCGTTGGTGCTGCTGGTTTCGGCGTGCGCCGCGTAGCGCCGGGCGAACCCGTCGTACTGTGTTTTCGCGCTCTCGGTGGAAGAAAGTACCTCGAGCCGGGCCGCGCGCGCCCGCTCGATGATCTCGTCGATCACCCCGGTCTTGGCATCGGCGTACTGCTGGATGTACTTCCAGGTGCGCGATGCCAGTTCGCGTTTCTCGGCCTCGTAGCGCTTCCGCTCGTCTTCGTGCGCGATCAGGCGGTCGCGGAAGAGCCGGTACCGCTCGGTCTGGCCGTTGTCCGGCGAGTAGACGTGCAGGTTGACATCGGTGTCCGGGCCTTTGAAGGCTCGGTGCTTCTCCCGCTCCGGCTCGCGGATGACGAGCCGGTAGCCTGCGGCCTCCAACTGCGGCACATAGGCGTCCTCGTCGTCCGAATCGGCCACGATCAGCAGGATGTCGATGATCGGTTTCGCGCAGAGTCCCGGTACCGACGTGGAGCCGACGTGCTCCAGGACCAGCGCGTCTTCCCCCAGGATCCCCCTGAGGCGCTTCGCTTCCCGGTCGAACAGGGCGGGCCACTCCGGGTCGTATTCGGCCAGCGTGACGGTGGAATCGAGCACCGGAGCCTGCTCGACCCACGCGTTGTGGATGTCTTCTTCGGTGTAATCGTCTCGATCGGATTCAGGCACGACCCCTCGTTCCTCTCTCAAGGCAGTCGGCCAGATTATCGAACCCGGGCGATCTTGTCAGGAGATCGGCAGCGGAAATATCCCGCCGGTCGCCGCACGCAGCGCGTCCCGCATCTCCGCCCGCGGCGCCGGCTGCCCGGTGAAGTACTCGGACTGCCCGAAAGCCTGATGCAGCAACATGTCCAGTCCGGTCGCGAGCCTTCCGCCCTGGTCGGCGACGGCTTCGGCGAGCGCGGTCGGCCAGGGATGGTAGATCACGTCGAGGACGCAGCCGATCCGGGCCAGTTCCGCCAGATGCGGGCGGACCGCGTCCGGGGGCACGGTGTTCACCAGCACCGCCGAGCCGTCCGCGAGCCTCCCGAAGTCGGCCTCGGCCCAGCGGAGGACCTCGACGTCGAGCCCGGCCCGCTGAGCCGCCGCGACCGTTTCCGTCGCCCGTGCGGGATCCCGCACGACGAGCCGCACCGTCCGCACGCCGAGCGAGGCGAGCCCGACGACGGCCGCGGCGGCGGTCCCGCCCGCCCCGAGCACGACGGCGGTGTCGTCGGCGTCGTCGTCGGTGTCGCCAGAGCCGGGCGAGTACTCCCCCGCGATCCGCAGTGCCTCGGTGACCCCGTCGACGTCGGTGCAATCCGCCAGCCAGCCGGTTTCCCTGCGCACCAGCGTGTTCGCCGCGCCGACCGCCGCCGCACGCGGGGTGACCTCGTCGGCGAACTCCAGCGCGGCCCGTTTCCCTGGCATGGTCACCGAAAGCCCGGTCCACTCCGGACCGAGACCGCGGACGAACGCGGGCAGCCCGGGACCGTCCGTCTCGACCCGCTCGTAGGTCCAGCCGTCCAGGCCCAGCGCCCGGAAGGCGGCGCCGTGCAGCACGGGCGAGAGCGAGTGTTCGACCGGCTTTCCCAGGATCGCGGCTTTGCGGTTAGTAGACACCGCGCCTCTGTGCGTCCAGCTTGTTCTTGTTGTGCTCGTCGTTCGTCACCGAGAAGCAGGAGAGCCCGTTCTTCTCGCATTTGACGAAGAACAGCCACTCCCCCGCGGTCGGCTTCAGCGCGGCCTGGATCGCTTCCGCACTGGGCACCGCGATCGGCGTCGGAGTCAGCCCGAAGGATTTGTACGTGTTGTACGCGCCCGCTTTATCTCGTTCTTCGGGTTTCGTGAGCAAAGTCGGCCGGTCGAGAACGTAGTTGACCGTCGAGTCCATCTCGAGCCGCATCTTGTCGGCCAGCCGGTTGTAGATGACCCGCGAAATCTTCCCGAAGTCGACCTTCACCGCCTCGCGTTCGATGATCGACGCGATGACGAGCGTCTCGTACGGTGTCCTGCCTTCGCCTTTGGACTGCTCGCTCAACCCGGCGTCGAGGATGCGTTTCGCCGAGATCTTCACGACGTCGGTGAGCAGTTCCTCGGCCGTCCAGCCAGGTTTGACGTTGAAGATGCCAGGAGCGATCAGGCCTTCGAGCCGCCGGTCCTTGTGCTCGGCCTTCGTGGCGGCCTCGATGGCCCACGAGGGGACACCCAGGTTCGCCAGGTCCGCGGTCTCGACGGTCTTCCGCAGTTCCTCGACCGGGATACAGGTGCTCTTGCCGTTCAGATCGGCGCAGGAAGCCTTGGACAGCGACGAATACACGCCCGGGGTCACCTTGCCGTCGGGCTGGGTGATGTCGTCGAACTGGGTGTACGGGCGGATTTCGACCTGGCCGACCTTCGACGCGGGGGCGGTCATCTTCTCGACCGCACTGGCACCGGACATTTTCGTCTTCATGACGTAGTAGCCCTGCTGGAGCCGCGAGACGGCGGTGTTGTCCTCGCCGGCCTTCACGAACGCCTTGCCGCTGGCGACCACCCCGGCCGCCTGCAACCGGTTGCCGATCGCGGAGGTCGAGTCGCCCTTCTCCACCTGGACGAGGACGTCGCTCTCGCCGGTGCCTTCGTAGTCGTCGTAACCGAAGATCTCGGTGAACCCGTAGTAGGCGCCGCCGGCGAGCAGGACCAGCACGGCCAGCGCGGCGATCCAGCCCACGGCGCGCTTCTTCTTGCGCTTCTTGGGCGGCGGCCCCTGACGTTCCGGGCGCTCGTCCTCGATGCGTTCCGGCTCGGCGCGATCGTCGTCGTCGAAGTCCTCGTAATCCTCGTACTCGTCATAGTCGTCGTACGCGTCATCGCCGAAGATCTCGTGGTATTCCGCTTCGCTGCCCTGAGGCGGCGAAGAAGGAGCGGCGCCGGGGCGCCGGGCCATCGGAGCCTCCTGGATCGCGGGGAGGACGTCGGTCGGCCGCTCGTCCGGGAGCGGGCCGTCGTCCTCGATGCGTCTGCGGCGGCCGGGACGGGGCGGCTCGTCCTGGGCGTAGCCGGGCGTGCCGAGACCTCGGCCACCCGGCTGGGGGGACCGCCGCTGCGGTGCGGGAGGCGGCGAAGGAGCCGCGGGTTCCGGAGCCCGCCTCGGCGGGACCGGGCGTTGCGCCGGAGGCGGCGGCTCTTCGGCGGCACGCCGGACGCGCGGTGGCGGCTCCTCGGGAGACCGGCGGGCACGGGGCGGTTCTTCCACCGGACGCCGCACGGGCGGCGCTTCGGGGGGTTCTTGCCGGATGTGCCGTCGTCCCGTGGGCTGGGGTTCGGCGGGCCTTCGACGGGGCGGGGCCGGCGGCTGGATGGCCTCCTCAGGCTCCCGCAACCGTCGTCTGCCGCCCTGACTGCGCTCGGGCCGGCCGTGGGGCTCGGTCATGTATCGCCCTTCCGTGCGCGATGTGCCGCTACCGCGTCGATCCACGCCTGCAGGATCTCGACCGCGGCCGCCTGATCGACGACGGCACGAAGCTTGCGTCCCTTCACCCCACGCTGCGACAGCATCCTGGATGCCGTCACCGTGGTCAACCGCTCGTCGGCCAGTCGCACCGGCACCGGGGCGATCCTGGCGGCGACCTTTTCGGCGTAGTCGAGCGCCGCTTCGGCCGCCGGGCCATGACGGTCCTTGAGCGTCCTCGGCAGGCCCACGACGACTTCGACGACGTCGTGTTCCGTGACGAGGCCGACGAGCCGGTCGACGTCCTTGTCGCCCGCCGCGTCGCGAGGGAGGGTGACCAGCGGGCTCGCGAGGATGGGGTCGGGATCGCTGAGCGCGACCCCGACCCGGACGGATCCGACATCCACCCCGAGCCGCCTGCCACGCCCCGGATCGGATTCCCCTGGCCGATCCAGGCGCCGCTGGGAAGCGTCGTCAGCCACCTTGGGCGACCGCCGCGCGCAGTGAGGCGATGGCCTGGTCGGTCCCGGCCGGGTCGGTGCCCCCGCCTTGGGCCATGTCCGGCTTGCCGCCGCCGCGGCCGCCGATCGCCTCGGCGAAGGACGGGACGAGCTTGCCCGCCGCGATCCCCTTCTCCTGCGCCGCCTTGGTGGTGGCGACGACGAAGGCGACCTTCTCGCCCTGCGGGGCGAACAGCGCGACGATGCCGGGACGGTCGCCGAGCCTGCCGCGGATGTCGGAGGCCAGCGCGCGCAGACCGTTCGAGTCGACGCCCTCGCCGAGCTTCTCCGCGACGACCGCGATCCCGCCGATGTCCTCGGCCTTGTCCACGAGCGAGCCCGCCGAGCCGAGCACCTGCCGGGTGCGCAGCTGCTCGATCTCCTTCTCGGCGTTCTTGAGCCGCGTGAGCACGTCTTCGATCCGCGACGGAAGCTGCTCCGACGGCACCTTGAAGGTGTTCGCGAGCTGCGAGACGAGCAGTTGCTCCTTGCGGACGTACTTGAGCGCGTCCGTGCCGACCAGCGCCTCGACGCGGTGCACGCCGGATCCGATGGACGAGTCGCCCACCAGTTTCACCAGGCCCAGCCGGCCGATGCGGTCGACGTGGGTGCCACCGCAGAGTTCGCGGGAGTACTCGCCCATGTCGACGACGCGGACGTCGTTGCCGTACTTCTCGCCGAACAGCGCGACCGCGCCCAGTTCGAGGGCCTTGTCCTTGGTGGTGACGAAGGTGTTCACCTCGACGTTGGTCTGGAGGTAGTCGTTGACCTCCTCCTCGACCTCGGTCAGCACGTCGGCCGAGACCCCGCCGGAGGTGGTGAAGTCGAAGCGCATCCGGCCCGGCGAGTTCAGCGAACCGGCTTGGGCCGCGCGCCGGCCGTACGCGCCGCGCACGGCCGCGTGGACCAGGTGCGTCGCGGAGTGCGACCGCTCGATCGACAGGCGGCGGTGCTGGTCGACCGAACCGGTCAGCGCGGTGCCGAGGCCGATCTCGCCGTCGAGCACCTCGACGCGATGCACGAACAGGCCCGGCACGATTTTCTGCACGTCGTGGACCTTGAGCTCGACGCCGTCGCCGAGCAGGACACCGGTGTCGGCGACCTGGCCGCCGCTCTCGGCGTAGAACGGCGTGCGGTCCAGGACCAGTTCCGCCTGCTTGCCCGCGCCGACGCTGCGCACCGGCACGCCGTCTTCGAGCAGCGCGACGACCTTCGCTTCGGCCTGTAGGTCGGTGTAGCCGAGGAACTCGGTCTCGCCGTGCTGTTCGAGCACCTTGCGGTACTCGGACAGGTCACCGTGACCGGTCTTGCGCGACGCCGCGTCGGCCTTCGCGCGCTGCCGCTGCTCGTTCATGAGCGTGCGGAAGCCCTCTTCGTCGACGGTCAGGCCCTGCTCGGACGCCATCTCCAGGGTCAGGTCGATCGGGAAGCCGTAGGTGTCGTGCAGCTGGAACGCCTTGTCGCCGG
This sequence comes from Amycolatopsis sp. QT-25, assembly GCF_029369745.1. NCBI lineage: Bacteria > Bacillati > Actinomycetota > Actinomycetes > Pseudonocardiales > Pseudonocardiaceae > Amycolatopsis > Amycolatopsis sp. QT-25. The sequence continues at coordinate 2,831,204 of NZ_CP120210.1, read as the reverse complement.
CCAGCAGCGCACCGCCGGAGCGCTTGGTCTCCTCGGCCGCGAGGTCGAAGATGCGCGAACCGCTGGTGAGCGTGGAGAGGAACGCCTCCTCCTCGACGCGCACGACGTCCTCGATGCGGTCGAAACCGGAGACCAGCTCGGGGTAGGTCGGGCCCATGGTGTCGCGGACGACCGCCGCGAAGGCGGGCAGCACCGGCTCGTGCACGCCGAGCAGGCGCGCGGAGCGGATGATGCGGCGCAGCAGGCGGCGGAGCACGTAACCGCGGCCGTCGTTGCCGGGGGTGACACCGTCACCGATGAGCAGGACACCGGTGCGGGCGTGGTCGGCGATGACCCGGAACCGGACGTCGTCCGTGTGGTCGCCGCCGTAGCGGCGGCCGGAGAACTCCTCGGCGCGGCCGATCACCGGGCGGACGAGGTCGGTCTCGTAGACGTTCTCGACCCCCTGCAGGATCGTCGCGACCCGCTCGACACCCATCCCGGTGTCGATGTTCTTCTTCGGCAGCTCACCGATCGGCTTGTGGCCGTGCTTCGGGCTCTTGTCCCCCCGCACGTCCTGCATGAAGACGAGGTTCCAGATCTCGATGTAGCGGTCCTCGTCGGCGACCGGGCCGCCCTCGCGGCCGTAATCCGGGCCGCGGTCGTAGTAGATCTCCGAGCAGGGGCCACCGGGACCGGGCACGCCCATGTCCCAGTAGTTGTCCTTGCCGTCACGGGACTGGATGCGCTCGCCGGGCAGGCCGGTGAGCTTCTTCCACAGGCCCGCCGCCTCGGCGTCGTCCTCGTAGACCGTCGCCCAGATGCGTGCCGGGTCGAGGCCGTAGCCGCCTTCGCTCTGGGGCTTGGTGATCAGCTCCCAGGCCGCCTCGATGGCGCCTTCCTTGAAGTAGTCGCCGAAGGAGAAGTTCCCGGCCATCTGGAAGAACGTGTTGTGCCGCGTGGTCTTGCCGACCTCGTCGATGTCCGGCGTGCGGACGCACTTCTGGACGCTGGTCGCACGCGGGTACGGCGGCGGGGCCTCGCCGAGGAAGTACGGCTTGAACTGGACCATGCCGGCGTTGACGAACAGCAGGTTGGGGTCGTCGAGGATCAGGGGCGCGCTCGGGACGCGCGTATGTCCCTTGTGCTCGAAATGGCTCAGAAAACGCTGGGTGATTTCGTGTGTTTCCACGGGTTCGTCCTTGTATACGGGCTCGCGCGAAGGCGCTGGAGGTGCGGACAGGCCGGAACGGCGGGGGGCTGGCTCTTCCGGTCGCGGACGCGACCGGATCAGCCCTCCGCCCGGCGAGCTCGCCGGGCGGGGCGACGCGGCTGAGCCGCGTGCCTGCCCGCAGGGCCTTCGAGGGCCGTGCTCAAGCCGGAACGTTCGGACACCATCTCGTGCAGCTCCTGTTCCCGCTCGCTCATCCCGGCGCGGACCTCCGCGCCGAAAGAACCGACGGCGCCCGCGAGTTCCCGCACGGCGTCGCCCAGGTTCGAGGCCAGCCCCGTGGGCGTGGCCTGGCGAGCGGTTTCGGTCGCTTTGCGTGACAGGGCGACGCCGGCGACCACGCCGACGCCGAGCCAGAAGAGGCGCTTCATTTGCGGCCCCGCTTCGCCGGGCGGGCGGCCTTCGCTTCCGCCTTCTTGCGGCGCGCCTTGAGGGCCTTGCTGAGGCCGTAGGACAGCGCGGCCGTCTTCACCAGCGGTCCGCCGAGCGTCGCGGTGAACACCGACGACAGCGCGGACACGTTGCCGGTGACGGCCTGCGCGTTGGCGGTGATGCCGTCGACTCGCTCCAGCTGCGCGTTGACGTGCGTGATCGTCTCGTTCGCGCCGATCAGCAGCGGATCGGTGTTCTCGTGCGCCTTGCGGATCGCGATCGTGGCCTCGTCCAGGGTCCGGCCGAGCTTGAACAGCACGATCGCGAGCAGCACGACGAGTACGACGAACGCTCCTGCGGCGATCAGCGCGGCGATCTGCCCTGCCGACACGGGCCCTCCTCAAGGGTCTGCGGTCTTGGTGCACGTGAGGTTACCGCGCGAGCGGCCGTTCGGCGGGGTCACCCCACCGGACGGTCACTCAGCGCAGTGATCCGGGGACGGACGTCAGCGCCCGCCCTTGGGCGGCGGGGGCCTCGTCTGCCCGGGCGGCCCGTCGGGCGCGCGGCTGTTGCGGCGGTCGTTGCCCGGCGGCGAGGAGGCCGGGGCGGGGGCCCGCACGTCGGGCGAGCCGGGTGCGGTCGCGGCCCGGACCGGAGCAGTCCTGATGCTCGGACGCGAAGCTCCCCGGCCTGGCTCCGGCGCTCCCCGCGATTCCGGCGGTGAAACCGTTGGAGGCCCGCCCGGCGTTGTCGTCGGGGGCGGCGGGGTCACGGGCGGCGGTGTGACGGGCAGCGGTGTCGTGGGTGGCGGTGTGGCGACCGGCTGGGACGTCGCCGGTGGCACGGGTACCGGCCTGGGGACCAGCGCGGTGGGCAGGTCCGGCACGCTGGAGAGCGCGACGAGGAGGAGAACTCCGTAACAGGCGGCGCCGACGACACCGAGCGCGATCCGGCGGACGAAGACGCGGCGGCGACCTCCGGGGTCGGCCGGCCTCGGGGTCGTGTGGTCCACCCCACTGTCGTTTTCGTCGTGACGCTCGGGAAGCACGGCCATCCAGGGTTCGTACGGACGGGACACTGCGCACACGGGAACCGCCGTGTCGTCCTCCGGCTGCCGACTCCGAGTCGACCGGTTCGGTTCTTGTGACGTTCATGTTACTGGGTCAAGGTTCGGGCATGCCTGAACTGTCACGCCGTACGTTGCTGGGCGCCACCGGCGCCGCGGCCGCCACCACCCTGCTCCCGCCGTCCGTGCACGCCGCCATGTCCGAACCCATGCGGCGCGGCGGACTCGACGCCATCGAGCACGTGATCGTGCTCATGCAGGAGAACCGGTCGTTCGACCACTACTACGGCAGCCTGCGCGGCGTCCGGGGCTTCTCCGACACCCACCCGCTCGAACTCCCGTCGGGGAAATCGGTGTTCGAGCAGCCGAATCCCGCCGGTGGCACGGTGCTGCCGTTCTCGGTGCGCAAGGCGGCCGAACTCGCCGGCCGGAAACCGGACGACATCCAGTACCTCGGCGACCTGGACCACAGCTGGAACGGCAGCGGCAAGGCGTGGGCGCGTGGCTGGAACAACGGCTGGATCGCGGCGAAGACCCCCGCGACCATGACCTACTACGAGCGCCGTGACATCGCGCTGCAGTACGAACTCGCGGACACGTTCACCCTCTGCGACGCCTACCACTGCTCGATCTTCGGCTCGACCAACCCGAACCGGAACTTCCTGTGGACCGGGACGACGGGTTTCGAACCGGGCAGCACGACGAACCGCGCGGTGACGAACGCGGCGTACTCCTACGACCACAAGGGCTACGACTGGACGACGTACCCCGAGCGCCTCGAGGCCGCCGGGGTGCCGTGGCAGATCTACCAGGAGTGGGACAACTTCACCGACAACGCCGTCGAGTACTTCGTGCCGTTCAAGAAGGTCGGCACGAAGATCCTCGCTTCGGTCGAGGAGAAGTTCCGCACCACCGAAGAGTTCTACGACGCGTTGCCGAAGAAGACCCCGGAGGAGCGCGCGAAACTGCTGGCGCAGTTCGACGCCGGGATCGCGAAGCTGACGCCCGCCGAGCGGAACCTGTTCAAGAAGGCCATGTACCGCAGCGAGCCGGAGACGCTGGTGACCCGGCTGAAGGCGGACATCCAGGCGCGGCGGCTGCCCGCGGTCAGCTGGCTGGTGCCGTCCGCGAAGGACTCCGAGCACCCCGGTGCGTCCACGCCGGTCGGCAGCGCGAACCTGATCTATCGCGTGCTCGACGCGCTGGCTTCCGACCGCGAGACGTGGTCCAAAACGGTGCTGCTGATCAATTTCGACGAGAACGACGGCTACTTCGACCATGTCCCGCCACCGATGCCGCCCGGGAACGCCGCCAACGACGCGGACCACTTCAACGGCCAGCCGCTCGGTTTCGGGCCGCGCGTGCCGATGACGGTCGTCTCGCCGTGGTCGATCGGCGGCAACGTCGACTCCACCGTGTACGACCACACCTCCGTGCTGCGGTTCCTCGAGCGCTGGACCGGGATCGCCGAGCCGAACATCAGCAAGTGGCGGCGGACCGTCGCGGGTGACCTCACCGGCGCCTTCGATTTCTCGCGTGCCGGACGTCAGCCGCGGGTGAACCGGCCCGGTCCGGTGCCCGCGCCGATCAGCCGGTGGCGGCCGTCCGCTCCGGCGGAGCAGAGCCTGCCCGTGGCCGAGCCCGGCACGCGGCCGTCCCGTCCGCTGCCGTATCAGGTGTCGGTGTCCGGTTCGGTGGACAAGTCGGGGAATCTGGCGCTTTCGCTGGCCAACAGTGGCTCCTCCTCGGCGCATTTCGCGCTGTACCCGTACAAGGGCGAGTTCGCCGAGCCCGCGCACCGCGACGTCCGCGGGGAGGCCACGGAACTCGTTCGGCCGTCCGGTGACGAGTACCGCGTGGTCGTCCAGGGCCCGAACCGGTCGTGGTGGGAACTGCGCGGAAATCGTCGCGGGGCCGCCGCGGGTGTCGATGTCCGGACGCGATTCCCGACGTGGCGCTCGGGTGTCGAATTCAAGCTGTCCAACTCCGGCACCACCGCGCTGACGCTGCGGCTTTCGTCGTCGCGGTTCACCCGCGTCGTGCGGGTCGGTGCCGGGCGTTCGGCCACGGTGGACTGGCCGGTTCCGGGTGGCTGGTACGACGTGAAGGTCACCGCGGACGGGGACCCCTCGTTCCTGCGGACGCTGACCGCGCGGGTGGAGAACGGGCGGACCGGCGTCTCCTGCTGAGGCTCAGAAGTACATGAAGGCCCCCTTCCTTGCGCCTGGGTACAGGAAGGGGGCCTTCAGGTACTTGGGCTTGATGGTTGCCGCTTCCCACGACCTCCCCGCTTATTCGGTTGCGTTCTGGTGGCCGTCGTTTCTAGCGTCGCTTATGGCCGTCACCTTGCACACGCTCTGTTTCGCCGCACACGACCCGCGACGTCTGGCGCGCTTCTGGGCGGGATTGCTCGCCTGGGAAACCGACGGCGACACCCTGGTCCCGCACGACGACACCGGTTTCCGGCTCCGCTTCCTGCCGTCGGAAGAACCGAAGACCCGCCAGAACCAGATGCATTTCGACCTGACGAGCGAATCCCTCGAAGATCAGCGACGGACAGTGGCGAAGGCACTCGAACTCGGCGGCAGGCATATCGACATCGGCCAGCTCCCCGAGGAGGAGCACGTGGTGCTCGCCGACCCCGAGGGCAACGAGTTCTGCGTCATCGAACCGGGCAACAGGTTCCTCGCCGAATGCGGTTTCGTCGGCGCGGTGGCGAGCGACGGTTCACGGGAGGTCGGCTACTTCTGGAGCAAGGCGCTCGGCTGGCCGCTGGTCTGGGATCAGGACGAGGAGACCGCGATCCGGTCACCGCACGGCGGCCCGAAGATCACCTGGGGCGGACCGCCGTTCACGCCGAAGACCGGGCAGAACCGGCTCCATTTCGTTCTGCACGGCTCACTTCCGGAGGTCGAACGGCTCGTCGCACTCGGCGCGACCCGGCTCGGCGCGGGGGAAGACCGGGTGGAGATGGCGGATCCCGACGGGAACGAGTTTTCCGTCGTGACGCGGGAAAAGGCGTCATAGCACGCACGGGATACGGCCGAGGCTATGGCCGTCCTCGACCCGGACCGGACCTGACGAACCACAGGTACGCTCCGCCGTACGGCACCGGACGGAAATTGGTCTACACCTATTGACGCACGCCGGTTCAGCGGCCCAAGCTGCTCTGACCGAGGGCCATCTTCCACTGTCGGAGGTTCGGCGTGCCAAGGAGAACCAGGAAACTACTCCCTCTGCTGGCGTCGCTCATCACGCTGGCCGGACTCATGATCGTCGTCATCACCCCGTCCACGTCGAGCGCGGCAGGCCACGAGGACTGTCGCCCCGACGGGCTGTACCGGACACCCGGCGTCGACACCCCCTACTGCACCGTCTACGACACCGCGGGCCGGGAATCCCTGGGGGAAGGGCATTCCCGCCGCGTGATCGGCTACTTCACCAGTTGGCGCACCGGCAAGAACGGCGCACCGGCCTACCTGGTCAACAACATCCCGTGGTCGAAGGTCACCCATCTCAACTACGCGTTCGCCCACGTCGACGCGCAGAACAAGGTGTCGGTCGGTGCGCCGAGCGCGACCAACGAGTCCATCGGCATGGAATGGCCGGGCGTCCCCGGCGCCGAGATGGACCCGTCGTTGCCCTACAAGGGACATTTCAACCTGCTGACCAAGTACAAGAAGCAGAATCCCACCGTGAAGTCGCTGATCTCGATCGGTGGCTGGGCCGAGACGGGCGGCTTCCTCAACCCCGACGGCACCCGTAACGCCTCGGGCGGGTTCTACAAGATGACGCAGACCCAGGCGGGTATCGACGTCTTCGCGGATTCCGTCGTGGAGTTCCTGCGCACCTACGGATTCAACGGTGCGGACATCGACTACGAGTACGCGACGTCGGCGAGCTACGCCGGAAACCCCGACGACTACTGGATCGCGCAGGCCAACCGCGGCACCCTTTGGGCGGGCTACGAGAACCTGATGCGCACGCTGCGCGAGAAGCTCGACAGGGCGGGCGCCGCCGACGGCAGGCACTATCTGCTGACGGCCGCCGTACCCGCGTCCGGCTGGTTGTTGCGCGGCCAGGAAGTCTACGGTGTCACCCGGTATCTCGACTACGCCAACATGATGAGCTACGACCTGCACGGCGCGTGGAACCAGTTCGTCGGGCCGAACGCGGCGCTCTACGACGCGGGCAACGACGCGGAACTCGCGCACTGGCAGGTGTACACGACACCGCAGTACGACGGGCAGGGCTATCTCAACACCGACTGGGCCTATCACTACTTCCGAGGCGCCATGCAAGCCGGCCGGATCAACATCGGCATCGGGTTCTACACCCGCGGTTGGCAAGGGGTGTCCGGCGGGACGAACGGGCTGTGGGGCAAGGCTCCACTGCCCGATCAGAAACAGTGTCCACCGGGCACCGGATCCCAGGTCGGTTCGACGGTGCCGTGCGGCAACGGTGCGATCGGCATCGACAACCTCTGGCACGATCTGGGTCTGGCCGGTGGCGAAGTCCCCGCCGGCGCGAACCCCATGTGGCACGCGAAGAACCTCGAGAACGAGATCACCCCGGACTATCTGGAGGCCTACGGGCTCAACCCGAAAACCGATCCGACGGACCGGGTTTCGGGCAACTACAACAGGTTCTACGACACCACGATGGTGACACCGTGGCTGTGGAACAACGACAAGAAGGTGTTCCTGTCCACTGAGGACGAAGCTTCGCTCGCCACGAAGGCCAAGTACGTGGCCGACAAGGGCATCGGCGGCATCATGATCTGGGAACTGGCGGGCGACTACGCCTTCGACGAGGCCAAGGGCCAGTACTTCATGGGCGACACGCTGATCACGAAGATCAACGACGGCCTGCGTGGCGCCGCCCCGTACGGCAACACCAAGTCGTCGCGTCCCGCGCCCTCGTCGGTGCTGAACGCGAACGTCGACCTGACCGGATTCGCGCTGGGCGACGCGAACTACCCGATCACCCCGCGAATGCGCATCACCAACAATTCGACCACCACCATCCCCGGCGGGACGAAGATCGAGTTCGACTACGGCACCAGTGCGCCCGGCAGCATGTCCGACCAGTCAGGCTTCGGCCTGACGGTCACGAGCAAGGGCCACAGCGGGCCCAACGTCGGCGGGATGAAGGGAGACTTCCAGCACGTCGCGGTGACCGTGCCGACCTGGCAGACCATCGCGCCGGGCGCCACCGTCGAAATCCGGCTGAACTACTACATGCCGATCGCGTCGCCGTCGAACTTCACGTTCACTTTCGGCGGGACGACGTACGCGATCGCGTCGGACCACCCCCGTGGCGGCGGCGCCCCGCCGACGACCACCACCCCCACCACTACCACCGGTACGACAACCACCACCACGACCAGTCCGACGACGACGCGAACGACCACCACCACCCCGACGACGACCACCACGGTGCCGTCCGACGCCTGGAAGCCGAACACCGACTACGCCGCCGGTGCTCGTGTGACCCACAACGGCGCGGCATACGTGTGCCGGCAGGGCCACCGGTCCCTGCCCGGCTGGGAGCCGCCGAACGTGCCCGCCCTCTGGACCCCCGCCTGACCGAGCCCGGCAGCGCGCCAGGAAAGGTCCTTTCCTTGCGAATTTCGCAAGGAAAGGACCTTTCCTGGCGTCGGAGCTTCCGCGGGGCCAGACGACTCGTTGAGGGGCATGGTCGGAGTCACGTGCCCGCGTTGAGGATCGTCCCGGTCACCGGAAAGGTGATTTTGGCCGACCGACGCGTTCGACAGCGGAGACGATCGGGTGGCTCGTTCACCGTCGCCCAGCCGACAATGTCGATTTCTCCCGCGGAACCGTATATATCGTTATACATCAAGCGTCTCCGGGATCACCGCCGAGAGAGCCGACGCTTGCCGCGACCGGTGAAGACACGCGGTGCGGCGCAGGGTGAACCGGTCGATCTCGACGCCGTCGTTGCGCAGGGTCCGCACGGTCAGCGCGATCCGGCAGCCGGGCCAGGCGGGCTCGACGTCGATGGCGAGGAACGAGTATCCGGTGTAGCGCACCCGCGATGAGAACACGGTCTCGGTCACCTTGAGCATCGAGCGGCGGCTCAGATATTCGTGGTGTTCGGCCATCGACATACGCGACGCCAGCGCGTCGGGAACACCGACCCTGGAATGTCCATGCGCGGGATACTCGCTGACGGACATGTTCGGCGCGCGACGCTGAACCGAACGGGAATGGTCCAACTGTCCAGGACGGGATCAAGAGAATCCCAAGGGAGCTTTACTGTTCTGGTTCGCGCCTGCCGATTCAACGGTGATTTTCTCCGCAAGGCATGGTTTCTGGTCGCTTTCGTCACTTGGCGGCAGACAAACTCAGCGAAAGGGTCCTTCACGCGCCCCCTCGTGACTGGCGGCACCACTGAGCCCGAGGGATTTCCGTTCCGTGAAGGGCCCCTCGATGGACCCTGGGTCCCTCAAGGGGCCCTTCACGGAACATCCCCTCGCCCGCCGCAGCCACACAGGCACTCACCCACACGAACGCCCCGAGAAAATCCTCAGGACTTGTCCGCCGCATCGGCGACGAAAATGCCCGTTTCCAGGAAGACTCGCCACTGCGCGGGAGACTCGCTTTGCAGGGCCCGATAGGCGGCGGCCTGGACCTGACTCCCGGACCTCGCCTTGCTCCAGATCTCGCGGACCAAGGGCCCTTCCTGAAGATACCTGGCGTATCCGGCCTCGATACCGACGACGGCGGCGGCGCGGATCTTGATCGCGTCCACCTTGTCCTTGGCCGCGGCTTCGAAGATGCCGGTGTCGATGAAAGTCCGCCACTGCTCCGGCGTCTGGCTGCGGTAAGCCTGGTACCACACCTCGGAGTCCCGAGGCGCCAGGTCCCAGGTCCAGATCTGCTGCACGAAGTACTCGTCCGTGAGCTGCGCGGCCAGGGCAGGGTCCATGCCGACGACGGCGGCCGCCTTCACCCGCGCGTCGCGGAGCTTCTTTTCCGCGGCTTCCTTCTCGGCCGCTTCCTTCGCCGCGTCCACATCACGCTGGTGCTCGACGAAGATCCCGCGAACGATGAACTCCTTGTGTTCCGCCGGAGTTCCGCTGAACGCCTTGCCCGCGGCGGACTTCACGAACGACCCGCCGGCGGCCCGTTCCCACAGCGCGAAGACGAAGTTCTTGTCGTCCTGGGTCAGCAGGATCGAGGTCAACTCGAAGCCGAGCAGCGTAGCGGCGGGCTGCCGCTCCGCGCGCCGGGCCTGACGAATCGCTTCCCGGGCCAGATCCCGCTGCTGTGCCTCGTAGATCCCGGTCTTCAGGAACAACGAGGTCCACCCGCCGTTGTAGGCGTCGAGTGCCGCGAACTGGACCTCCTGCGCGGTCTCGCCACGCAGTTTCGCGGCCCGGTAGATCTCGTGGACGAAGTCGCTTTCACTGATCCGCAGCAGTTCTGGGGTGACCGTGAGCCCGACGACGGCGGCTGCGTCGGTGCGCAGCTCATCCGACATCTGTGTCGCGGGAGCCGAAGCTCCGGCCGGAGCGGCGGTCGCCACCGCCGGAGCGAGCACCCCGGTCGCGACGGTCGCCGCGGCGAGAACGGCGACGGAGGAGGCCATCAACTTGCGAACACTGGAATTGTCCTTGATCGTCATAGGTGAGGTTGTCGATTCCGTTCTGCTCGCCGTCGTGGTCGAGCACGGGGAATCCCACCCAGCGTGACAACCCGGTGATCCCCCAGCCACCGGGGATATATCCCCATGATCAGTGAACGTTACCGATCACCTTGGCATTACTCCGAATGCGGGCTACCGCTCCCCCCGAACGGTGCGCCGCAGCTTCGGCACCCGCTCGTACAACGTCCGCTCCGCCCCGCGCTGTGTCGGTTCGTAATAATCCCGGCCGACCAGTTCGTCCGGTGGGTACTGCTGCGCCAGAACACCTTCCGGCACTTTCTGCGGATGCCGATAGCCCTTCGCGTTTCCGAGTTTCTCCGCCCCCGCGTAATGCCCGTCCCGCAGATGCGGCGGTACCGTGCCGATCCGCCCGGAACGGACGTCGCTGAGCGCGGCGTCGATGCTGGTGACGATGGCGTTCGACTTCGGCGCCGTCGCCAGGTGCACGGTCGCCTGCGCCAGCGCGAGACGGCCTTCCGGCATCCCGATGAACTGCACGGCGTGCGCCGCCGCGATGGCCGACTGCAGTGCCGTCGGATCGGCCATGCCGATGTCCTCGCTCGCGTGCACCACCAGGCGGCGAGCAAGGAACCGCGGGTCCTCCCCCGCTTCGATCATCCGCGCCAGATAGTGCAGCGCGGCGTCGACATCGGAACCGCGGATCGATTTGATGAACGCGCTGATGACGTCGTAGTGCTGATCGCCGTCACGGTCGTAGCGCACCGCCGCCTTGTCCACTGTGGACTCGACGATGGCGAGGTCGATCGTCTTGGCCTCGGTCGCGCTCGCCGCGTCCGCGGCCGCTTCCAGCGCGGTCAGCGCACGCCGCGCGTCCCCGGAGGCCAGCCGCACCAGATGCGCCCGGGCGTCCTCGGTCAGGGTGAGTTCGCCACCGAGACCGCGTTCGTCGGCCAGCGCGCGGTCGATCAGCGCGACGATGTCGGCGTCGGTCAGCGGCCGCAACTGGAGCACCAGCGACCGCGAAAGCAGCGGCGAGACGACGGAGAACGACGGGTTCTCCGTGGTGGCGGCCACCAGCAGCACCGTCCGGTCTTCGACGGCGCCGAGCAGGGCGTCCTGCTGGGTCTTGGAGAACCGGTGGACCTCGTCGATGAAGAGCACCGTGTTCTCGGCGTTGTAGTTCCGGCGGCGGCGGGCTTCCTCGATCACCCCGCGCACCTCCTTCACCCCGGCCGACAACGCCGACATCGCTACGAACCGGCGGCCGGTCGCGGCCGAGACGAGGTTCGCCAGCGTGGTCTTGCCCGTCCCCGGCGGGCCGTAGAGCAGCACCGAGGCCGGGGCCGCGCCTTCGACGAGCCGTCGCAGCGGCGCGCCCTCGCGCAGCAGATGCTGCTGGCCGACGACCTCGTCGAGCGACCGCGGCCGCATCCGCACCGCCAGCGGTGAGCTTGCCGGGTCGGCGTTCTTCCCGCCCCCCTCTCCGCGGGGCCCGTCCCCCACGACCTCCCTCGGCTCGGCATGCCCCGGCGGCGGCCCGAGGTCGGGGTTCACGGTGAAGAGTTCGTCCTGTGCCACGGTGTCGACGGTAGCCGTAGCCACCGACGGTTCCGGCCACAGGTCAGCGCAGCCGCTCCCGGAACGAGTGCCACATGATCACGGCGGCGTACGGCGCGAATTCGCGGCCCCGCCGCCACACCCACGGGACGCCTTTGAGGACCAGCCAGCCGACGTGTCCGGCGGCGCTCGGTTCGACGCCCCCCGAGCAGGTCAGGCTGACCGGCCTGGGCACCGCGAACCCGGCCTCGGTGAGCCGTTCGACGAACCCGGTGGCCAGCATCCGGTGCCCGAGCTCCGACGGGTGCAGCCGGTCGACGCTCCACGCGCTCAGGTCGTAGGCGCCGGGCAGCAGTTCGAGGTCGAGACACGGCACGTCTTCGCGCTCGACGACATCGGCGATGGCGGCGTTCAGTTCGGCCACCCGCTCGCTCAACGCGCGCCGCAGCGACCCCGGTAGGCGGAAAACCTTGCCGTGGTCGTGGTAACGCACCGGGACCACGGTGGTGCCGATGGCGGCCAGCGCACGGATCACCCCGGTGAGGTCCGCGGCGATCTTCTCGGCGCTGAAATCGGGACGCAGTGTGTCGTTCATCCCCGCCACCACCAGCGCGACGTCCGGCCGGTGCGCCACCGCCGCGGGGAGCTGCTTCGTCAGCACGCAGCCCATGCGCGCTCCGGTGAACGACGGGTTCAGATAGCCGTCCGGCTCGACGCCCAGCGCCTCGGCGACGAGCGGGCCGACCCCGCGCCAGCCGCCTCGGTTCGGCAGCGGGTCGCCGAGGCCCACGGCCGTGGAATCGCCGAGCACGACCAGTCTGCGCGCGGACCGCGGTACGGCCGGGGCGGGTGGAAGAAGAGGTGGGGGACTCGGAGTGACTTCGACACTGATCACGGTCACGGTGGCCACCATCGGCCACGCAGACTCACCGGCGGTGATGCCTGGGTAACGCGGTGAGGACGGTCGAGCGAAAAGTCCGTGCGGCGGCTACCGGAACGCCGGGTAGAAGGCGAGGTCCGCGTGCGGCCCCAGCCTGGCCCCGAGCGCCGCGGCGACCCTGGTGGCGTGCTCGGAGATGTCCGTCAGGCGGGCTCGCAGCGATTGCTTGGCCAGTTCACGCCACCAGGTGACCAGCGCGGCCTCCCGGCTGATCGGCGTGGCGTGCCGCCGCAGGTCCAGCTCCGGGAGGATCTCCCAGGTGATGACCCACATCAGGAGCAGCTGACCGTCCATCAGGTGGTCGGCCAGGGCGTCCTCGTCCGCGAGGCCCGGCCAGACCGAGACGACCTCGGACCGCCAGGCCGCGATCATCGCCTCGCTCATCCCCGGTGGCAGCGCCAGCGCGTCCTCGCTCGACGCGAACGGGAGCCGCAGGTACGCCACGTCCATCAAGGTGCTGCGCACCCGGCCGCGTTCGAAATCGAGGAAGCGCACCCCGCTGCTGGTCACCAGGTTGTTGTCCGGGCTGAGATCGACCGGGCTGAACGCACGATAGGACGGTGAACCCGCCCGCTCGGCGACGTGCATGACCCGGCGCTGCACCGGCTCCGGGGTCTCGACGTCGAGCAGCTCCTCCAGCAGCCCCGGCAGTTGCGCGCAGACCGCGGGCAGCGGCGGGTCCTCGTGCTTGACCGGGCCGCCCAGACGGCGCAGCAGCGCGTTGAAATCGGGCTCGCGGCTCGCCGTGCTCGCGTGCAGTCTGCCCAGCGACCGCGCCCAGGACAGCAGCGCGCGTTCGGCGCCACGAGCGTCACGGGCGTGGAGCTTGTCGTGCAGCGTCGGGACGCCGCCGAGGTCCTCGATCACCAGGACACGATCCCGGCCGTCGTGGGCCAGCAGCTCCGGGCACATCCGGTCCTCCGGCGCGAGCGCGGTGAACAGCTGGTAGCTGACCGCCTCCTGCGCGAACGGATCAGGCCGTCCCGGTTCGGGTGGATCGGGGTAGTGCTTGATCACGAGGGTCCGCGGCAACGCGAACGGCGACGACGCCACCCGCGCCCGCACGACCGTCGCCGGGCCACTGCCGGCGAGCTCTTCGGGGGCGACGAGGGTGATCGCGCTGCCGAATCGGCGCGAAAGGACCGACTCGCCGGCGGCGACCGCGGCCGCGACGGCGAGGGTTTCGGCTCCAGCTCCGACGGTCGAATCGTCGGCAGAGGAGGTATCGACTGTCATTGTCACCGACCCTACTCGTGACTGAGCAACCATGACCACTGAGATCCGGGCAACCGCGCGCACTGACGCGATCTGGGACTCATCCGCGGGAAAGCGGACGTTCCATCACCCTCGATCGTTGCCCACGACGGCGCAACATCAGCACAATGGCCGCAGCTGCAACGATTCCGAGGAGATTGACCAGCAGCTGACCGGCCGAATAAAGGCACCGTTCCCACTGACCGGCAACCGCCGCGACCACCGCGTAACCCGCCGCGGGAACCGTCGTCACCGAAATGAACACGCCCACGAGCGCGGCGGATTTGGCCGAAGTCATGGAAAGCATCCCGGCCGCGCCGGCGAGCAGCGCGACGATGAGTGACGCGATTCCCACCTGGTAGATGAAATCCGCCTCGTGGTTGTCCGCGAGTTTGCCGACTTCGAGCGCTCCGGTGGCGTTGCCCACCAGAACCACACCGAGGGTGATCACCATCGCGATCGGGAAACCGCCGAGCAGCGCGACGGCGCCCTGCTTCACGAGATCTCCACGCCGGAGCACCAACCCGACGGCGATGGCCGCCAGCGGGCCGAATTCCGGCCCCACGACCATGGCCCCGACGATGGTGACCGACGAGTTGGTGATCACCCCCACCGCCGCCAGCAGGCACGCGATGGTCAGGAACGCCTGAAACGTCCAGGTGAGCCGGGATTCCTCGCCGGAGCGGCCGACGAGTTCCTGCCACACCACCGCGTCCGCGCCTTCGCCCGGCGCGGCTTCCTCGGCCTTGTCCGCGGCGTCGGACACCGCGGTGTCCAGCGCCTCCAGCGTGATGCCACCGGTGTGGTCCAGGTCGAGTCCGCACAGCGACTCGATGATCTCGTCGGTCGCCTCGCGGGCGATGTCCGCTTCGATCAAGTCGCCCTCGGGCGCGACCGCCACCCCGTGATGCACGACGAGGTGCGCGGTTCCGGTGTGTGCCCGCAGGATCCGGATCGCTTCCTCGGTCCGGTCCGGCGGGCACACGGCCCTGAGGTGGAGCATCAGTTCTTGACCGGCGGCGCGGGCTTGGCGTCGATGCCCGCCTCCTTGCGCTGCTCCGCCGTGATCGGCGCGGGAGCGGCGGTCAGCGGGTCGAACCCGCCGCCGGTCTTCGGGAAGGCGATCACGTCACGCAGCGACTCGGCCTTGGCCAGCAGCATGACGATGCGGTCCCAGCCGAAGGCGATCCCGCCGTGCGGCGGCGGGCCGAAGGCGAAGGCGTCGAGCAGGAAGCCGAACTTCTCCTGCGCCTCGTCCTCGGACAGGCCCATCAGCTCGAAGACCTGCTTCTGCAGTTCCTGCTGGTGGATACGGATCGAGCCGCCGCCGATCTCGTTGCCGTTGCAGACGATGTCGTAGGCGTAGGCCAGGGCGTTGCCGGGGTCGTCGGCGAGTTTGCCGATCCACTCCGGGGTCGGCGAGGTGAAGGCGTGGTGCAGTGCCTTCCACTTGCCACCGCCGACGGCGACGTCGTCGGACTCCTCGGCCGAGATGAACATCGGGAAGTCGACGACCCAGACGAACGACCAGGCGTTCTCGTCGATCAGGCCGAGACGGCTGCCGATCTCCAGCCGGGTGGCGCCCAGCAGCGCCCGCGCGTCGGCGGCCTTGCCCGCGGCGAAGAAGACGCAGTCGCCGGGCTTGGCGCCGACGGCTTCGGCGACGGTCTCGCGCTCCTTTTCCGACAGGTTCTTCGCGACCGGGCCGCCGAGGGTGCCGTCCTCGTTCACGAGGATGTAGGCGAGCCCGCGGTGCCCGCGCTGCTTGGCGAAGTCCTGCCAGGCGTCGAGGGTGCGGCGCGGCTGGTCGGCCCCGCCCGCCATCACGACGGCGCCGACGTACGGCGCCTGGAACACACGGAACGGGGTGTCGGCGAAGAACGCCGTCATGTCGGTGAGCTCGAGGTCGAAGCGCAGGTCCGGCTTGTCCGAACCGTACTTCTCCATCGCCTCGGCGTAGGTGATGCGCCGGAACGGCCGGGGGATCTCGGCGCCGATCAGCTTCCACAGCGCCGTCACGACGTCCTCGCCGAGGGCGATGACGTCGTCCTGTTCGACGAAGCTCATCTCGATGTCGAGCTGGGTGAACTCCGGCTGCCGGTCGGCGCGGAAGTCCTCGTCCCGGTAGCAGCGCGCGATCTGGTAGTACCGCTCGAGCCCGCCGACCATGAGCAGCTGCTTGAACAGCTGGGGCGACTGCGGGAGCGCGTACCAGGAACCGGGCTTGAGCCGGGCCGGGACCACGAAGTCGCGGGCGCCTTCGGGGGTGGAGCGGGTCATGGTCGGGGTCTCGACCTCGACGAACTCCTGCGCGTGCAGCACCTCGCGGGCGGCGCGGTTGACCTCGCTGCGCAGGCGCATCGCGGCCGCGGGACCGCTGCGGCGCAGGTCGAGGTAGCGGTGCTTGAGGCGCACCTCCTCGCCGACGTCGACCCGGTCGTCGATCGGGAACGGCAGTACGGCGGCCTCGGACAGCACCTCGAGCTCGGTGACCAGCACCTCGATCTCACCGGTGGGGATCTCGGCGTTGGCGTTGCCCTCGGGGCGCTTCGCGACCTCGCCGACGACGCGGACACAGTATTCGGAGCGCAGCTGGTGGGCGCGCTCGGCCATCTCACCCTCGCGGAAGACGATCTGGCTCACTCCGCCGGCGTCGCGCAGATCGATGAAGATGACGCCGCCGTGATCGCGCCGCCGAGCCACCCATCCGGTGAGGGTGACCGTCTGACCGGCATGCTCGGCACGCAAGGTGCCGGCTTTGTGGGTGCGAAGCACTGCGGGTGCTCTCCTTCGGCATCACGATTCTGCGATTCGACGGCTTTTCGCCGACGTCAAAGGCTAACGAATCGCCCCTGATGCCACGCGACCAGGTACAAGCCGGGTGCGCTCAGGAGCCTGTCGGCGGAGCCGAGGTCTTGGCCGGAACGCGACCATGGGTGTGACCTGCGCGGACATGTCCCGCATGTGCGCCGACACGATGATGCGCTGTTCAGCCATGGTCACCGACCTCGAGATGATGCGGATGTGCGCTCAGGTTCCGTAACTCGCGTGATCGGGGCCGTAACTCGCGTGATCGGAGACGTGACTCGCGTGATCGGGGCCGTAACTCGCGTGATCGGGGCCGTGACTCGCGTGATCGGAGACGTGACTCGCGTGATCGAGCCCGTAACTCGCGTGAAAGACCAGATCGCGCGCCCTGCCGACGTCGATCGCGGGCGCGGGTTCACCTGGAGACGTTCAGATCGTCGGCCAGGCCTCCAGCGCCGCGACCATCCGCCGGGTGTGCGCCAGATAATCGGGAACGGACAGGACCCGGCCGTCGATGTTCTCCAGCAGCCAGCCCGCGGCCGCCTCCTTCGACGCGAAGAACTGGGTACAGACCAGTGCCTCGACGTAATCCTGGCCGAGCGCGAGGTCGATCCCGGACAGTCGCGACGCGGCGACGACGGCGTGTGGCGGGTCGACGCTCAAGACCCGCTCGCGGGTGAAGTGGACGCGGACGCGTGCTCCGGTCGCCGGGCAGACCGAATCCGCGTGGACCGGTTCACCGGTGGCGACGGCCAGCAGGAACAGGTCGACCCGGTACCGATCGGAGCCGGCGCGCTCGGCCGGGCGCGCGCCGCGGTCCATCACGACCAGGCCGTCACGGATGACGAAACCCATCAGATCCATCAGGCGGTGGGCTTCGTCCGGGGGCATGCCGACGGTGGCGGCGAGCCTGCCGATGGCGATGGGGTGCCTGCCCGCTCTGGTCAGCTTGGTCGCGGTCCAGGCGAGGCGGACACCGGCGGTGCGATCCGTCCGGATGGTCAACAGGCACCTCCTCGCCTTCGTCTCCAATGAGATTAAGCACGAAAAGGTTTTCCGCCAAGTCACTGCGCCGAACGGTCGAATCCGTTGCACGGTAAGAAAATCCACCGTACGCGACCAGTGTGGGCAAAAGGTTTCCACTGATGCGCGAAAACGCGCGGACTTTCGGTCACCCAGGACAAAAGTGACATGGGATGTCTTACAGCAATTTAGAGCGTGTCTTACGTGGCGACCGGTGGCTGATGCGCCATGATCTTGGTCGTGGTTGATCGGTTGTCTTTGCGTCTTGTGCCGGATGAGCTGTGGGAACTGGTGAAGCCGTTGATCCCCGCGTTCACACCGCGTCCGCAGGGTGGTGGGACCGCGCCGTTGGATCCGCGGCAGGTGTTCACGGCGATCGTGTACGTGCTGACCAGCGGATGTGCTTGGCGGGATCTGCCGCCGTCGTTCGGCGTGCCCTTCCAGACCGCGCACCGCCGGTTCGCGCAATGGACAGAGGCCGGGCTATGGCGCGAGCTCCATCGTGTACTGCTTGACGAACTGGGCAGCCGGGGCTTGCTCGACTGGAGTCGTGCGATCGTGGACGGCGCCTCCGTCCGCGCGAAAAAGGGGGATCTCTGACCGGCCCCAGCCCGGTCGACCGAGGTAAACCCGGCTCGAAAATCCACGTCCTGTCCGACCGTGCCGGCCTGCCGCTCACGATCGCGATCTCCGCCGCGAACACCCACGACTCGCTCGCGCTCAAACCCCTGGTGATGGCGATCCCCGCGGTCAAGTCCCACCGAGGCCCGCGACGCCGCAAGCCCGCCAAGCTGCACGCCGACAAGGCCTACGACCAGCCCGCGCTCCGACACTGGGTCCGCGACCGCGGCATCACAGTCCGCATCGCCCGCAAAGGCATCGAATCCGCGGACAAACTCGGCAAACACCGCTGGGTGATCGAGCGAACCATGGCCTGGCTCACCGGATACCGCCGCCTCACCCTGCGCTACGAACGCAAAGCCGAACACTTCCTCGCCTTCCTTACCCTCGGAGCCGCCCTCACCTGCCACAAGAAACTCCGAAAGCTCACCACGTAAGACACGCTCTTAAGCTGCTCCGCCGGAATCACCGCCTCTCCCGCACGCTGCACGGGCATCGTCACCTGCATTCGCTCTCCGGCATCCGCACGGGAACCGAAACCGTGACGGCGCAACAGCGGGCCGACGCGGGTGCCCAACCCCTCCCGATAGGACTTCGGGAGGTACGCGCCACGCGCGTAGAGCGCGCGATATTTCGGCACCAGTCCCGGATGTTCCCGGCCGAGCCAGCGCGCGAACCATTCCCGCGCGCCCGGCCGCAGGTGCAACGGGAGGACGGTGACCCGCGTGGCGCCGACCTCGGCCAGCCGCGCGAACAAGGCGTCGAGTGCCTCCACCGAATCGGTCAGATACGGCAGCACCGGGGCGACCAGCACGGAACACGGAAGGCCGGCGTCCCGCGCCTTGCGGATCAGGTCGAGCCTGGCCCGCGGGCCCGGTGTCCCCGGTTCCAGGCGGCGTTGCAGCTCCTCGTCGAGCAGGGCGAGCGAAATCGCCAGCCCGGCCGGCACGTCCTTCGACACCGACTCCAGCAACGGCAGGTCCCTGGCCAGCACGGTGCCCTTGGTCAGGATGGACAGTGGCGTGCCCGAATCGGCCAGCGCGGTGATGATGCGCGGCATCAGCCCGTACCGGCCTTCGGCGCGCTGATAGGGATCGGTGTTCGTGCCCATCGCGACGTGCTCGCGGGTCCAGCCGGGCCGCCGCAGCTGCGTGGCCAGCACCTCGGGCGCGTTGACCTTCACGATCACTTGCGTGTCGAAATCGCGTCCGGCGTCGAAATCCAGGTACGTGTGGGTGTTCCGGGCGAAACAGTTGTGCGTGACCATGCCGTCGGCGATGAAGTCACCGGTGCCGGTGGTGATGTCGAACAACGGCAGCTCGATGCCGAGCGGCTCGATGGACGTCACCTTCCGCCTGGTCCGGCCGATGGCGAGGCCGTCCAACGACCGTTTCCAGCCGACGGCGGGATCGGCGAGATGGAAGAACCGCAGCTCCTCCGACGGGCCACCGAGGAGCTGGACCGTCCACAAGGGACTGAATTTGACGTTTTCCGTTTTGACGTAACGGAAGCCGAAGTTGTCGAGAGCGGCACAGAAGGTCGAGACGATGTCCTGTTCGTCGTGGGTGACGCGCAGCGCGCCGTGCCGGTAACCACCGGAGAGATCGAACAGCCCGGCCAGGAAACCGCGTTGCCAATGGGAATCCGGCGAAGGCGGCACTTGCATGAAACCGACCGACGCGCCGAAATCGGGCAGATAGCCGAGCGCGCGGTCCGCGGCGTCCTTCTCGGCCGAGAACCCGCCGGAGCGCAACATCCCGCACAGGTATCCGGCGCGATAGCCGAGGGTGTCGTCCGGCGTGCGGACGAGTTTGCCGACGCCGACGAGTTCGGTGCCGCCGACCAGATGCGGCCGCTGTGCCGCGCCGAACCGGGTGCCGGTGACGTGCTTCCAGCCGCGGCCGGTCAGGAACCGGTGGTCGCCACTGGCCACGATGGACGTTCCGTCTTCGAGGGTCAGGCGGTACGCCGGTTTCAGCGTCGACCAATGCGCGAGCACCTCCGTGGGCACCAGACGGCGCCCCGCGCCGCGCCCGCGTGTCCCATAGATCACGTCGCCGGGCGTCAGGTCCGCCAGCGTTTTCGTCCGGCCGTCGGCCATCAGGACCGGCGTGCCGCCTTCGAGGCAGTACGTGCACGCGTGGGAACAACCCCGGTACGGGTTCACCGTCCATCCGAACTGGACACCCGACCCCTCGGGCACCTTGTTCAGCATGGATTTGGCGTGCACCTCGTGAAAGGTGACGCCGTCGAACTCGGGCGCGCGCACCGAACGCGCCAACCCGTCCAATCCGGGCAGCACCGGCTCGCCGCCGTCCGCCCGCTGTCGATCCCATCGCACCCGGCCAGTCGAACACACGTTCTAGAGGGGTGTCAAACAAATGTTCGAACGTGGGTGATCTTCGGCGCAAGTGGTCACCTACTTGCGCCGTCAGAGCTTGGTGATCTCCTCGGTCACGTACCCGGCGGGCTGGATCAGCCCCACGCATCGGCTCTCCCCGCGCGGCGTCGCCGACCGGCGGCGCACCCTCACCGAGTAGAAGTCCTGGCCGCCGCGCACGGTGACCACCCGTGCGTCGGACTCGAGCAGCGGCTCCTCCTGGACGGCGAGCACGTCGTCCAGCCCGGTCAGGTCCAGCTGCCGCCGGAGCGCGATCTCGGCGAACTGCGCCCACGCCGTCCGGGCGGACGTCCGGCCGCGAAGCTGCTCCGGCTCGACCTGGCCGCGCAGGGCGGCCTTGGCGACCAGCGCCGCTTCGGCCGGGTCGAGCTGGCCGTGCAGGAAACCGTCGGGGACCACCAGCAGGTTGCCCGCCCAGCGGTCACCGCCGACATGGCTGACCTCCCAGGCCCGGCCGGGGTGGTTGGTGTCGAGCGTCGAGGCCAGCGGGCGGCCGAGCACCGCGCAGCACATGTCCTTGGTGCCGTGCGTGCAGACCAGGAACAGCGGCCCGTCCACTCGCGTGCCGAGCCCGCCGACGCCGTCCGCGACCGCTTCGAGGTCCAGCTCGGCCAGTTCGCCCAGATCGCGGATCTCCAGGCGCTCCAGCCAGCGGTTCCCCGGCTCGCCGCCGCCGACATAGACGGAACGGGGGCGATCCGGGTCGCGCCGATGTTTACCGGGGCGCCGCATCAGCAGCGGGCGGAGCCCGTGGGAACGTCTCAAGTTTTCGAGCAGCTCACGACGCTCGGCGGGGAAGGCCTCGTGGAGGACGTTCTCGAGCGCGTCGGCAGGCCAGGGGCCCGGCTGCTCGATGAGCAGCCAGCAGCGCATGTCCGCCGCGGTACCGGCGGGGCTCGCGCCCAGCATGCGCGCGACAGTGGCGCAGCCCGGCAAAGCGGCGGGCGACGCCGGACCGTGCGGCAGTGGGGTGTCCGAGAGCTGAGCGGTCATCGGCCGACCACTCCGGACTTCACCTTAGGCATGCCTTAGCTTACCCCGACCGACCTCCCGCCACACTTCTCGTCCCCTGTGACTTTCAGCCGACCGAGAGCAGCCCCTGGGTGGTGAGCTCGCCGAGGAAGGCCCGCACGGTCCCCCGATCGAGTCCGGACAGTTCGGCGAGCCGCCCGACCGCCCGCGGCGTGCCGTCGAGCAGCGCCTTCAGCAGCGGGGCCGCGGCGGCCGCGAAGACGAACCGCCTGCCGTCCGCGAGCAGGGTCACCCGGCCGTCGCCTTCTTCGAGCACCGCCCGCAGGACGAGGAAGCGGACCTCGGTCTCGTCGCCGTCCGGCAACAGTCCGGGAGTCGCCGCCCAGGGCAGTCCGACCCGCGGATGCGCCGGGGCCTTCGAGTCGCGCTCGGCGAGGAACTTGTCGAGGACGTCGGCGGTCAGCGTGGCTTCCAGTTCCGCGCGCAGTGCGGCGGCACGGGCCGCCCGCTCCTCCTCCGTCCCGAACCGGGGGAGGTCTTGCCGGAACACGGTGCTCGCCCGCAGTTCGTCCGCGAGCCAGGACACCAGGTCGATCCCGGTGGCCGGGCTGAACCCGAGCGTGAGGTGCAGCGACATCTCCCCGACCGCGGTGACGTCGTGCCAGTGCCCGCGCGGGACGTAGAGGACGTCGCCGTCTTCGAGGACGAAGTCGTCGATCGGCTCACTGGGCCGTTCGGGCTGTTCGACGTCGCGGTGCAGCGGAGCGGGCCTGGTCGGGCCGTGCATCCGCCAGCGTTTGCGGCCGGCGACCTGGATGACGAACGCGTCGTGGTCGTCCCAGTGCACGTCGAAGCCGTGAGTCACCCCCCAGCCCGCGTACAGGTTGACCTGGACGCTTTCCCGGAGGTCGTGCTCAAGGCGCCGGGCGAGGTCGCCGATCGGGTCGCTGAGTTCCTGGATGGCGTCGAGCACCATCGTCGCGCCGCCGCGAAGGTGCTCGGTGAACGGAGCGGCCCGCAGCCGCGGAACGGTGCCGCTGCGGCGAGTCGGGACGAGATCGGTGTAGCTCTCCATGGGCACCGGGGTGCCGTCGAGGGCGAGGCGCAGCCTCGGGAACTCGAGGCGATGCTGCCGGAGGATCGCGTTCAGCGCCGGCCACGGCAGCAGGTCGGCGAACCGGCCCGCGCGGCCTTCGAAACGACGGTAGGCCCCGCCCTGGACGTCTCGGAAGAACTGGCTGACCCCGAGCGGAGCCACGAGGTCAGCCAGCGTCGGCGTTTCGGGCACTCAGCCGTCGTTGCCGTCGTTGTCCGCGGCCGCGCCGTTGGCCTTCCCGCGGTCGACCGCGGTCGGGATCATTTCGACCTCCAGCAGCAAACCGCTGTCGGGAGCCTGCGTACCTGACTGTTCCTGTGCCATCCTGCCACCTTTTTCTCAGCCGAGCGGACGGACCGAAAATCGGTCTGGAGCGCCACCGAGCCTACGACACGTTTCGAGAAAATTCACCGTCCAGCAGGGAAAAACGGCCTGGCGAGCGATCTTCGACACCACGGGCGCCAGTTCACCCGGACAGCGGTTCTAAGCTGCCATCCATGGCTGATGCGGCATCCGCTCCCCGCCCGCGATGGGACGTGCTCGCGGTCGTCGGCGCGGGTGGCGCGCTGGGCAGTCTCGCCCGCTACGGCCTGTCGCTCGCGATTCCCCGTTCCCCGGGCCAGTTCGCGCTCTCCACCTTCGCCACCAACGTTTCCGGCTGTCTGCTGATCGGTTTCCTGATGGCGGCGCTGACCGCGGCGGAGGCCCCGCACCGGCTGGTGCGTCCCTTCCTCGGGGTCGGGATCCTCGGCGGCTACACCACGTTCTCGACCTACGCGACGGACACCCTCGATCTGGTGACGACCGGACGTCCGTTCACCGGGTTGGCGTACGCCTTCGGCACCGTGGCGGCAGCGTTGATGGCGGTCTACGCCGGACACGAGATCACTCGCGCGGTGAAGAGATGACCCTCCTCTTCGTCGCGCTCGGCGGCGGTTTCGGTGCGATCATCCGTTTCCTGACCGATCTTCGGCTGCGGGCGTGGCGAGGGACCGCCTTCCCGTGGGGCACGCTGGCGGTGAACATCGCGGGCTCGTCGATCCTGGGCGTCCTCACCGGCTGGGCACTGCACGGCGGGCAGCCGGACGGGATCCGCTCGCTGGCGGCCGTCGGCTTCTGCGGCGGACTCACCACTTTTTCGACCTTCGGCTACGAAACGCTGCGTCTCTTCACCGAGGAGACGCGCCCGCGGGCCGCGCTGAACGTGGGCGTCACGATGGTCGCCGGGATCGGCGCCGCGGCGGCGGGACTTCTGCTCGCCGGCGCGATCTGGTCCTGAATCAGCCTTCGGCCGCCATCCGCCACGCGGCCGCGGCGACCGCCGCACGCTGGTCGGCCGGGAGATCGGCCGCCATCTCCTCCAGCTTTTCGACGACACCCTCGTGCGCGGCGTTCGCGAGCCGGAGACCCTCTTCCGTCAGCGTGATCTTCAGCGCGCGGCGATCATCGGCGTCCGCGACCCGCTCGACGAGCGAGCGCCGCTGCGCCCGGTCCACCAGGCCGGTGACGCTGGACTTCTCCAGGTTCAGCATCTTGCCGAGGTCGGTCATCCCGACGCCCGACTCCCCCTGCGCCAGTACGCAGAGCAGCTGCGCCTGCTGCGGCGTGAGGTCGTGCGACCTGCCGACGTCGATGAAAGCCCGCTGCACCAGATGCGAAAGCCGCACCAGCGCCGTCGCGAACCCGAGGTCTTCGGCCGTGGTCATGAGCGCAGTCTACTTGACGACCGTTCGGGGTACGAACTACTGTAGTTTGTAATACGAACATTACGCATTACGAACTAGGGGGTCTCATGACCACGACCGTGGCCGTCATCGGCGGGGGATACGGCGGCACGACCGTCGCCAAGGAACTGGACTCGTTCACCGACGTCGTGCTCGTCGAGCCGCGCGAGGATTTCGTCCACCACGTCGCCGCCTTGCGCGGGCTCGTCGATCCCGAGTGGACGGATCGGCTCTTCTACCCGTACAGCCGGCTTCTCGAACGAGGACGAGTACTTCGCGACCGCGCGGTGAGCGTCGACCAGGACGGCGTCACACTCGCTTCGGGCGAGCGGCTCACCCCGGACTACGTCGTGCTGGCGACCGGTTCTGCGTACCCGTTCCCGGCGAAGATCGATTTCCACGACAGCGCGTCGGCGAAGGCGAAGATCCGCGCGACCCGGGAGGAACTCGCGGGCGCGGGCAAGGTACTGCTGCTCGGCGCGGGCCCGGTGGGCCTGGAACTGGCGGGTGAGATCAAGGCGGTGTGGCCGGAGAAGGCCGTGACGATCGTCGACCCGGTGAAGGAGCTTCTGCCCGGCTTCCCGGAGGAGTTCCGCGCGGAGATCCACCGTCAGCTCGACGGACTGGGTGTCGAGCTCCTGCTCGGCACCTCGCCGGCCGAGCCCCCGGTCTCGGAACCGGGACAGGCCAAGACGTTCACCTCGGGACTCACCGGCGGCGGCGAGGTGACCGCCGATCTGTGGTTCCAGTGCTACGGCGGCGCGCCGCACACCGGATACCTCTCCGGCGAGCTGGTGGCCGCGCGGCAGCGGAACGGGCAGGTGGAAGTGACGTCCGACCTGCGGCTGCCGGGACAGCCGCGGGTGTTCGCGCTCGGCGACATCACCGCGCTGCCGGAAGGAAAGCTGGCGAAGGTGGCCGGCGACCACGCGGAGGTCGTCGTGGCCAACATCCGGGCGCTGATCGAAGGCGGCGAGCTGCGCGCGCATACGCCGGGCGGGCCGATGATCTCGCTGCCGCTCGGGCCTTCCGGAGGCGCGACCTACGCCGAGGAGGTCGGCGTCCTGGACGCGGCGACGACCTCGGAGATCAAGGGGTCGCACATGATGGTTTCGCGGTACGAGGAACTCTTCGACGTCGCCTGACTTCCCCGTGTGCGTGCTATGAAAGGTCCTTTCCTTGCAAATTTTGCAAGGAAAGGACCTTTCATAGCACTCGAGGGACCGGTCAGGACCGCGGAGCCAGCCCTCGCACCTGAGCGAACGGATCCTCACCCGTCGGCAGCAGCGCGATGATCGGCGTCGTCAGCCCGTTGTCCACGTAGGACTGCACCTGCTCGCGACAGGAGTCGAGGCTGCCGTGGACGATCAGGTCGTCGACGACCTCGTCCGGGATGACCTGGTTCGCCTTCTGCCGGTCGCCCGCGGCCCACGCCTCGTGCATCGGCGCGAGGGCGTCGCCGCGGCCGAGCCAGTCGTGGAACGCCGCGTACACCGGCACGGTCAGGTAACTCGAGATGAGCATCCGGCCGAGGCCGCGCGCCGCGGCCTCGTCCTCGGTGGGGCACACGAAGATCCGAGCGGCGAGTTCCGTGTCCGGGCCGAGCTCGGCACGCACCTTCGGCACGTCGGAGGCGGCGAGCCAGTTGGTGATGGCACCGTCGGCCTCCTTCGCGGCCAGCCGCAGCATGCCCGGCCGCAGCGCGGCGAGCATGATCGACGGCGGCGGGTCGGCGGGCCGCTCCAGCCGGAACTTGCCGACGGAGAAGGTCTCGTACTCCTCGGTGACCTTCTCCCCCGCCAGCGCCGACCGCAGGAACCGCAGGGTGTCCCGGGAGCGGGCGAACGGGGCTTCGAACTCGGCGGCGTTCCAGTTCTTCACGATCACCGGCGACGACGCGCCGATGCCGAGCACGAACCGGCCGGGCGCCAGTTCCGCGACGGTCGCCGCGCTCATCGCCAGCAGACCGGGCCCGCGCGTGTACACCGGCACGATCGCGGTGCCCAGCCGCAGCCGCGGTGCCCACTGCGAGGCCAGTACCAACGGGGTGAAGGCGTCGTTGCCCGCCGTCTCGGCCGACCACGCGTCGGTGTAGCCGAGATCCGGCAACTCGCGCACCAGCTCCTCGTGGGCCGCGAGCGGCACCCCGGTCAGCGGAATGGTGATGCCCCACCGTTTCATGCGTTCTCCTCGCTCTTGACCACGGCGCCGGACAGCTCACGCACGATCCAGTCCACCTGCGTGCGCATCAGGTTCTCCGCGACCTCTTCGGCTTGCGGCGTCATATGCGTCGCGCCGGCCAGCGGCAGGAACACGTGCGCGCGTCCCTTGGCCAGCAAGGCCGACGACAAGCGCAACGAGTGGGCGACGAAGACGTTGTCGTCGGCCAGCCCGTGCACGATCAGCAGCGCCCGCGAAAGGTCGCCGGCCCCGGCGATCAGCGAGTTGTGTTCGTACGCGGCCGTTTCCTTCTGCGGAAGCCCGAGGTAACGCTCGGTGTAATGCGTGTCGTACAACGACCAGTCGGTCACCGGCGCGCCCGCGACACCGGCGTGGAAGACGTCGGGGCGGCGCAGTACGGCCAGCGCGGACAGATAGCCGCCGTAGGACCAGCCGCGGATCGCGACCCGGTCCAGATCCAGTTCCGGATGCAGTGCCGCCGCCGCGTGCAGGGCGTCGACCTGGTCGGCGAGGGTGACGTCGGCGAGGTCGCCCGCGATCTCCTTTTCCCACGCGGAACCCCGGCCGGGCGTCCCGCGCCCGTCGGCGACCAGCACCGCGAAGCCCTGGTCCGCGAGCCATTGCGGGGTCAGGAAGGCGTTGCGGGTCTGCAGGACACGCTGGGCGTGCGGGCCGCCGTACGGATCGAGCAGCACCGGGAGCTTGCCTTCGCTCTCTTCGTATCCGGTCGGCAGCACCAGCGCGGCGCGCAGGCCCCGCTCCCCCAGCGTCAGCCAGGTCAGGTTCGGCACGACGTCCGGGTCGACGGTGTGGGAACCGATACGCGCCACCGTCTTCTCTCCGGAGACGACGGTCACCACCGGGCCGCTGCGCTCCAGGCTCCACGACGAGAGCACGGCCAGCGAAGCGTTCCCGGAGCCGACGTGCACACCATCCTCAGTGGACAGACGGCGCAGCTCGCCGCCCTCGGTGCGGAAGACGTGGATCTGCGTCGGATCGGCTTCCGACGCGCTGAACAGCACTTCGTCGCCGACGTGCAGAACCGAGCGCACCTGGAGCCCGTGCGGGGTGACGGCGACCCCGTCGACGACCAGCCGGTGGTCGCCGTCGGCGGCGCTCTCCCGGACCAGGCGGCCGTCGGCGGTCCACGCCGGGACACCGGCCGCGAGCTCGACCCAGTGCTCGTCGGTCTCGGTGTGCAGGACCTCGACCGAACCGTCCGCCGGGTCGACCGCCTGGATCTCGAGGTTCCGCTGGTCACGCGACTGCACGGACAGCAGCGGCTTGCCGGCCGCCGACCAGTGCACCGCGGCGAGGTACTCCCAGTCCGTCTTCGTGACGTCGACGCGCGAGCCGTCGAGCCCGAGGATCGCCAGCGTGACGTCCGCGTTCGTGGTCCCCGCCGCCGGGTAGGCGACGACGTTGGCCGCCGACTGCGGGTTGGCCGGATCGGCGATCGTCCAGCGCGGCACGTTCGCGCGATCGGAGCGTTCGACCAGCAGGCTCTTCCCGTCCGGAGCCCACCAGTAGCCCCGCGTGCGGCCCATCTCCTCCGCCGCGATGAACTCCGCGAGCCCCCACGCGATGTCCTCGCCGTCCTCGCTGTCTTCACCGACGAGCACGCGGTCCTCACCGGTGGCGCGGTCGATCACCCGCAGCCGCCTGTCCCGGACGTAGGCGACCCGGGTGCCGTCCGGACTGGGCCGCGGGTCGACGACCGACCCGTCGACCAGCACCGACACCGCGCCGGTGGCCAGGTCGAGGGTGTGGAGCTTGCCCGACAGCGAGAACGCGGCGACGGTGAAGGCGTCATCGACCGCGTAGCCGACCACACCACCACCGGTTTCCCGGCTGCGCTCGCGGCGGGCACGCTCCTCGGGCGGCAGGTCCTCTTCACCGGCCAGCAGTTCGGCCGCGTCGACCAGCTTCGTTTCCTCGCCCGACGCGACGTCGAACGACCACAGGCTGTGCCGGGGATCGGTGCCGGACTCGGACCGCAGGAACAGGATGCGGGAACCGTCCGGGGCGACCTTGAACTCTTTCGGCGCGCCGAGGGTGAAGCGCTGGGTACGGGCCTGGCGGCGGAGGAACGGGAGATCTTCGAGGCTGGTGTCGGTCACGTCCGCACTCTCTCAGACGATCAACCGGAGACGCCAATGCCTTCCAGCTTCTCGAGCTCCGTCTTGGGATCGAAGCCGGCAGGCGGGAACTTCGGGTCCATCTCCTCGATCGTCTCGATCAGCAGCCGGGCGATCAGCCAGTTGCGGTACCACTTGCGGTCGGCCGGGACGGCGTACCAGGGCGCGGCCGCCGTGGAGGTCTTGGCGAAGATGTCGGCGTAGGCCTTCTGGTAGTCGTTCCACCGGGCACGCGCGTCGAGGTCGGCGGGGTCGTACTTCCACCACTTCGCCGGATTCTCCAGCCTCGCCTTGAGGCGCTTCAGCTGCTCCTCCGGCGAGATGTCGAGGAAGACCTTCACCATCGTCGTCCCGGCCTCGGTCAGCTCCTGCTCGAACGCGTTGATCTCGGCGTAGCGCTTGCGCCATTCCTCGGCGGGCACCAGCTTCTGCACACGCGGCACCAGGATGTCCTCGTACTGGGAACGGTCGAAGACGCCGATCTGCCCCGGCGCGGGGAGCTGTTTGCGGATCCGCCACAGATAGTGGTGACGCCGCTCGGCCGCGGTGGGCTTCTTGAACCCCGCGTACCGTACGCCCATCGGGTTGACCAGGCCGAGGACGTGACCCACCGTGCCGCCCTTGCCGGAGGTGTCCATCCCCTGCAGGACCAGCAGGACGCTGCGGTTTCCACCGCCGACACCCTCCGCGTAGAGGGCCTCCTGCAGTGCGGCGAGCCTGCCTCCGGCGGCGGCGAGATCTTCGAGCCCCTTGAGCTTCTTATGCGGCCCGACCGGGAACGAGCCCGGATCGTGCCGCTCGGTCCCCTTGCCGATCCGCAACGTGTCCCGGACGGAGACGGTGTCCTTTTTCGCCATCCGGCGACGATAACCGCGGTCCGGATCTCGCGCCTGCGATGCGCGAAGACCGTGATGCATGATTTCGCCACCCGAAGGCGTCGATGCGCAACGAACGACGGGTCAAAGCAACGTTTCCCGGATGAAAGCAGACGGAAGGGGATCTAACCTGAACGCATGACGACCGCCGACTTCATCGCGCTCGACGAGCAGTGGAGCACCCACAACTACCACCCCCTGCCCGTGGTGATCGCCACCGCCGAGGGCGCTTCGGTCACCGACGTCGAAGGCAAGACCTACCTCGACTTCCTCTCCGGCTACTCGGCGCTGAACTTCGGGCATCGCCACCCCGGGCTCATCGCCGCCGCGGTCGAACAGTTCGGCCGGGTGACGCTGACCTCCCGCGCCTTCCACCACGACCAGCTCGGGCTGTTCTGCCGGGAGCTCGCCGAGCTGACCGGCACCGAGATGACCCTGCCGATGAACTCCGGTGCGGAAGCCGTCGAGTCCGCGGTGAAGATCGCCAGGAAGTGGGCGTATCGCGTCAAGGGCGTCCCCGACGGGTCCGCGGAGATCATCGTCGCCGGCTCGAACTTCCACGGCCGGACGACGACCATCGTGTCCTTCTCCACCGACGAGACCGCGCGCGCCGACTTCGGCCCGTTCACCCCCGGCTTCGTCACGGTCAAGTACGGTGACGCCGAAGCGCTGCGCGACGCCGTCACCGAACGCACCGCCGCGATCCTGCTGGAGCCGGTGCAGGGCGAGGCGGGCGTGATCGTGCCGCCTGCCGGCTACTTCGCCGAGGTGCGGCGGCTGTGCGACGAGCACGGCGTCCTGCTGATCGCCGACGAGATCCAGTCCGGTCTCGCCCGCACCGGCACCGTCCTCGCGCTCGACCACGAAGGCGTCCGCGCCGACGTCTACACCCTGGGCAAGGCGCTCGGCGGCGGCATCATGCCGGTGTCGGCGGTGGTCGGCGGCAAGGACGTGCTCGGCGTGCTGCGCCCGGGTGAGCACGGCTCCACCTTCGGCGGGAACCCGGTCGCCTGCGCGATCGGACGGGCCGTGGTCGGGCTGCTGAAGACCGGCGAGTTCCAGGAGCGCTCGCGGGAACTGGGCGCCCATCTGCACTCGCGGCTCGGCGAACTGGTCGGCAACGGGCTCGCCGAGGTCCGCGGGCGCGGGCTCTGGGCGGGGATCGACATCGCGCCCGGCGGGCCGACCGGCCGGGAGGCGTCCACCGCGCTGGCCGAACGCGGCGTGCTGTGCAAGGAGACGCACGACCACACGCTGCGGATCGCGCCGCCGCTGGTGATCACGCGCGAAGAACTCGACCGCGGTATCGACGTCATCACGGAGGTCGTCAGGACCCGGTGAACGTTTCGGGCGGGCTGTACGTTGCCTGTCCATGGGAGACGAGCGGGAATGGGTGGAGCGGCCACTGGTCGGCACCGAGACGGTGTCGCCGGAGGACTGGTCCGCCAGGGGCAAGGCGCTGCGAGCCGAGGCGCCGACGTCCGCGCACGATCACGCGGCGGCCGGCGAGGGCCGGCCGAGCGTGGCGGAATTCTTCACGCGAAGCAACGAAGGCCGTCTGCCGGAGCTGGTGGAACTGCGGCGCGAGCGCATGCTCGCGTCGCCGTTCACCTTCTACCGCGGCACCGCCGGGCTGATGGCCGCGGATCTGGCGGGTTCGCCGTCGTCCGGGCTGACGGCGCAGCTCTGCGGGGACGCGCATGCCGCGAACTTCGGGCTGTACGGCACGCCCGAGGGCCAGATCGTCATGGACATCAACGACTTCGACGAATCCGTGCCGGGCCCGTGGGAGTGGGACCTCAAACGGCTCGCCGCGAGCCTCGTCCTGGCCGGACGCGAAAGCGGCATCGGCGAGTCGGGCTGCCGTGAGGCCGCCGAGGACGCGGCCAAGTCGTACCGGCGTACGATCCGGGGCCTGGCGGAACTGCCGTTCCTGCGGTCGTGGAACGCGCTGCCGGACGCGTCGGTGCTGAGCGAGGTCAAGGCGCACGACCTGATCGACGACTTCGAGGAAGCGGCCGAGAAGGCGCGGAAGAACACCAGCGCCAAGGTCACCGCGAAATGGACCCGGCGGATCGACGACCACGAGACCGGTCTCGAACGGCACCGGTTCGTCGAAGACCCGCCGGTGCTCACCCACGTCGACGACGTGACGGTGGAAGCGGTCGTCACCGGTTTGGTTTCCTATGTGGACACCCTGCGGGAGTCGCGGCGGACGCTGATCTCGCGGTACCGGGTGTCCGACGTGGCCTTCCGGGTGGTCGGCACCGGCAGCGTGGGCCTGCGCAGCTACGTCGCGCTGCTGCACGGGAACTCCGGCGAAGACCTCGTCCTGCAAGTGAAGCAGGCCAACCCGTCGGCGTTGGCGCCGTATCTCGGGCTGGCTTCGCCGGAGCACGAGGGCCGCCGGATCGTCGAGGGCGCGCGGCTCGTGCAGGCCGAGACCGACATCCTGCTCGGCTGGACGACCATCGACGGTATGCCGTACATCGTGCGGCAGTTCCGGAACCTCAAGGGCGACATCGATCCGGCGGAACTGAAGAAGGACCACCTCGACGACTACGGCCGCCTGGCGGGCGCGTTGCTGGCGCGGGCACACGCACGGTCACTGCATCCGCGGATGCTGGCGGGGTACTTCGAGGACGACGAAGCCCTCGACGAGGCCATCGGGGCTTACGCCGCGCGCTACGCGGATCAGACCGAAGCGGACTTCGCCGCTTTCGCCGCTCTCTGACCGCACGCACGACACAGTAGAGGAGCCATCACCCCATAGGTGGCGCGGCTTCTGGACAGCCGACGAGGCCGGTCGCGCTCATAAGTGTCCACAAAGGACATTTGCTGCCGATCGAATGCCCGGTTGATGGCCGTGCACGGTTCCGCGCGAGGTCGGAGGCAGGCGCGAAATCGCTGAAGAGCCGCCGCCGTGGTTCTCTCACGGGAGTACATGAAGGCCCCCTTCCTTGCGTCTAGCGCAAGGAAGGGGGCCTTCATGTACTCCAGGCGCACCGGCACAGCCGACGAAACCCGACCTCACCCTGCCCGAAGTACGTGAAGGCCTGCGATCAGCCCAAGCCGGAACGCAGCCCCTTCGTCTCGCGAGCCGTCCCCGCATGGTGACCGAGCACCCGTCACGTAATCTCGCCGGATGAACGGAAGAGCGCCGTACGGGCTGGTCGCGGTCACCTGCGCGGTGATCATGGTCGTGCTCGGGATGCTGGTCTCGGGCCAAAGGCAGTCCGGCCCCGACGAGCTCGCCGTCAGGTGGGTGGAGCGCATCTTCGGCCCCGACACGGCCCTTCTCCGGCTGCTGGTGTCGCCGACCGAGGCCTACGTCCTCATCCCGGTCGCGGTCCTCACCGCCGTTCTCTGCCTGGTCGGCGGTCGCCAGCCCGAAGCGGTGCTGACCATGGTCGCCCCGCTCGTCGCGATCCTCGTGAACACCTGGGTGCTCAAGCCGCTCTTCGGCCGCTGGAAATACACCTACCTCGCCTACCCGAGCGGGCATACCGTCGCGCTGGTCGCGGTGCTGACCGTACTCGTCCTGCTCGCCCGTCCCGGGGTCGCGACGGGCGTGATCGCGGTCGTGGGCGTGGTGGTGCTCGGCGGGGTCACGATCGGCATGATCGGCCTCGGCTACCACTACCTGACCGACGTCGTGGGCGGCACGCTGTTCGCCGTCGCGACCGTCTGCGCGACATGGGTGCTGCTCACCTGGGCTGCACGGCGTCGCGCGCCAGTGCCGTCAGACGGCTGACCGCGCGCAGGTACTTCTTGCGGTAGCCGCCGTTCACCATCTCCTCGGTGAACAGGTCCGGCACCGGCTCACCCGAGACCACCAGCGGGATGGCGCGGTCGTAGAGCCGGTCGGCGAAGGCGACCAGCCGCAGTCCGACGTTCTGGTCGGGAACCGGGTGGATGTCGCGCAGGTGTACCCGGGTCACGCCGTCGAGAAGCCTGCCGTAGCGCGAAGGGTGCAGCCCGCCGAGGTGGTCGCACAACGCGTCGAAATCGTCCACCGTGGACCCGGGATGCGCGGCGGCGGAGGCTTCCAGCTCCTCCGCGGTCGCGGGCGGCGGCGCGTCCGGCAGGCCGCGGTGGCGATAGTCCGGGCCGTCGACCCGGCAGACGCCGAACCGCGCGGACAACGACTGGATCTCGCGCAGGAAGTCCGCCGCGGCGAACCTGCCCTCGCCGAGTTTGTCGGGCAGCGTGTTGGAGGTCGCCGCCACGAAGACGCCCGCCGAGATCAGCTCCTGCAGCAGGCGGGTGACGAGCATGGTGTCGCCGGGGTCGTCGAGTTCGAACTCGTCGATCGCGAGGAACCGGTGTTCGGAGAGCCGCCGCACCGCCTCGGCGAAACCCAGGGCGCCGACGAGGTGGGTCAGCTCCACGAAGGTCCCGTATGCCTTGGGTGACGGGGTTTCGTGCCACGTCGAAGCGAGCAGGTGCGTCTTGCCGACGCCGAAGCCGCCGTCGAGATAGAGCCCCATCGACCCGGACGGCGCCTCGTCCCCGCCGCCGAACAACGCGCGCAGCTTCGACTTCGGTTTCCGGTTCGCCGCTTCGGCCACGCGCTTCGCGAACGCGCTGCCGGTGGCGACGGCCTCGGCCTGGCTCGGCTCGTCCGGATCGGGCACGTAGGTGGAGAACCGGACCGCGTCGAACCGGGGCGGTGGGACGAGCGCGGTGATCAGCTCGTCGGCGGACAGCTCCGGACGGCGATCGATCAGGCGGGCGGGCATGCGCCGAGGGTAACGGCACCGGCGTCGGCCGTTCACTCTCCCTGACCGGGCGAATCCCCCGCTCAGCGGTGCCCTCGGACGCGTGTTGGGATGTCGGGGTGCAGCTTTTGTGGCCAACGACACCGGCGGAACCCGTCTCCGACGCCGACCTCGAGCGGCTCTACGGGTACCCCGAGGACATGACCGCCTTGACCCGTCCCTGGGTCCAGGTCAACTTCGTCAGCTCCGCCGACGGCGCGGCGGCGGTCGACGAGCTGTCCGAGGGGCTTTCGCACCCCGCGGACAAACGGATCTTCCTGCTGGGGCGGCTGCTTTCCGACGTGATCCTGGTCGGCGCGGGCACGGCCCGCGCCGAGGGCTACCGCGGCGCGCGCGT
The DNA here is from genome assembly GCF_029369745.1 of Amycolatopsis sp. QT-25. Taxonomy (NCBI): domain Bacteria; kingdom Bacillati; phylum Actinomycetota; class Actinomycetes; order Pseudonocardiales; family Pseudonocardiaceae; genus Amycolatopsis; species Amycolatopsis sp. QT-25. The sequence goes on along the minus strand of NZ_CP120210.1, from coordinate 2,796,216 downwards.
CGCTCCCGAACGCGCGGCCCGCCGGGTTTCGCTGGGGCTGTCCGAGGTTCCGCCGATCGCGGTGGTGACCCGTTCCGGTGAACTCGACCCCGAGGGCCCGTTGTTCACCGACACCAAGGTCTCGCCGATCGTCGTCACCACCGAGAAGGCGCCCCGAGCGGCGCTGGAACGCGCGGGAGCCGAGGTGCTCGTCGCCGGGGTCGAAGACGTCGACCTCCATCGGGCGCTCGACCTGCTGGGTGCGCGCGGACTGCGCCGGGTCGACTGCGAGGGCGGGCCGACGCTGTTCGCCGAGCTGATCGCGGCCGACCTCGTCGACCAGCTGTGCCTGACCGTCGCCCCGCTGCTGGCGGGCGCGGGCGAGAGCCGGATCGCCCACGGCCGCCCCGCCCCGGAACCGCGCCGGATGGACCTCGCGTCCGCGCTGTTCGAAGACGGCTTCACCATGCTGCGTTATCGCCGCCGGGAGAGCGGGTGAACGAGACCGCGCCGGTTCCGGACGAGGAACTGGCGGCCCGCGCCGCCGCCGGGGACCACGGCGCCTTCGACACCTTGGTCCGGCGGCACACGGCCAGGATGTACCGCGTGGCGCTGCGGATCACCGGCAGCGCGTCGGAAGCCGAGGACGTCGTCCAGGAGGCCTGGCTCTCCGCGTGGCGGGCGCTGCCCCGGTTCCGGTACGAGTCCGCGGTGTCCACCTGGCTCTACCGGGTGACGACGAACGGCGCGCTCGGCCAGGTCCGCCGCCGGAAACCGACCGTGCCGCTCGACGAGGGCGACGCGGGGGTCGTGCCCGGCCCGGAGGGTCAGGTGGTGCGGGCCGAGCAGGTCGGCACGGTCCTGCGCGCGATCGCCGAACTGGACGTCGGCCAGCGGATTCCGCTGATTCTGCGAGAATTCGAGGGGATGACCTACGACGAGGTGGCCGAGGTTCTGGAAGTCAGCGTGCCCGCTTTGCGCGCCCGCCTTCACCGCGCCAGGGTCGCGTTGCTGGCGAAACTCGGTGACAACTTCCGATCCGGGGAACGGTGATGAGCGAGGATCCGCGCGACGACCCCCGGTGGGAGCAGGTGCGCGCCGCCGCGAGCCGTCCGGTGCCGACACCGCCGGGACTCGTCGAACGAGTGCTCCGCTCGGTCAACGGCGTCCGTGGCAAGCACCCCACCGCCCCGCTCGACCTGCCGTCGGCGGGCGGCAAGACCCAGGTGTCGGAACGGGCGCTGGTGCTGATGACCAGGAAACTCGCCGCCGAGATCGGCCGTGACCTCGGCGGGGTGCACGTTTCGGCCGTCGCGCTGGAAGGAGACGCGGTGCAGGTGCTGGTCACCATCCGGTTCGGCGTCGAAGCGGCGCTCGCGGACGTCCTGCGCCGCCGGCTCGGCGCGGCGCTGACCGGCCAGCTCGGCTCGGCCCCGCCCGCGATCAACGTCCACGTCGTCGACGTGCATCCCGACTGAGATCGCTTCGGTACTACCGGGCAGGCCGCGAAACCACCTTCGTGACGTGAACAACGGGCCCGGGCTCACGACCGGCTCCCGGAACTGATTACCCCAATCGGGGGACATCGCATGACGGCTCGGCATGCGCGGGTGTCCTGGTCGGTGAGAGCGTAGGAACCGCCGCGTGCGCCAGTCGCGCGGCACCGGCCGAGAAGGAGCGAACTTCATGGCGCAGCCGAGCGCGAGCAGGCCCGACACCCTGGTCACGGGGTCGTCCCTCAACGAGGAAGGAGCCGCCGGCAAGACCACGATCTCGTCGGTGGTGGTGCAGAAGGTGGCGGGCATCGCCACCCGCGAGGTGACCGGGATCCACGCGCTGGGCGGCGGGGTCTCGCGGGCCTTCGGCGCGATCCGCGAGCGCATCCCCGGTTCCGGCACGGTCACCACGTCCGGTGTCTCGGTCGAGGTCGGCGAGAAGCAGGCCGCGATCGACCTCGACGTGGTCGTCGAGTACGGCGCGCGCATCGTCGACGTCGCGCGGGCGGTGCGCCGCAACGTGATCGGCCAGGTCGAGCAGATCACCGGCCTCGAGGTGATCGAGGTCAACATCGCGGTCAACGACATCCACCTGCCCGACGAGAACGGCGGCGAGACCGAGATCTCGCGGGTCGAGTGATGAACGGGACCCAGACCGGCCTGCTCGCCGGCCTCATCCTCGGCCTCGCCGCGACCCAGGGCTTCACCGCGTTCCTGGTGACGCTGGCCGTCGGCGTCCTCGGCCTCGTCCTCGGCCGGGTGCTCGACGGCGAACTCGACCTCGGCGATCTGTTCGGCCGGGGCCGCGACAAATGACCGTCCCGCCCGCACCGGAGGATCGCGGCACCCTCACCATCGCGCCCGCCGTGGTCCGCAAGATCGCGCAGCACGCCGCGGACCAGGTCGGCGGGACCACCCGTGCCGAGCGGCGGATCGCCGGGCTCGGGTTGGGAACCCACGGCGCGAGCGCGAAGGTCGGCGGCGAGGGCAACGACGTCGACCTCGTGCTGGACGTGGCGTTGCACTATCCGGCGCCGGTGCGGCGGATCGTCGGCGATCTGCGTGCCAAGGTCACCGAAGAGGTCGAGCGGATCACCTCGTACCAGGTCCGGGACGTCTCGGTGACGGTCTCCGCGCTCCTGCCCGACATCGCGCCCCGCGTCCGTTGAAGGAGCAACCGGTATGCGTTTGTTCGTCCGCCTGCTGTCCGCCCTGATCGGCCTGGCGCTGGCCGCCGCCGGGGTCCTGCTGGCGCTTGAGGTCGGCTGGGGCTGGTGGCGGCCGGGGCGTGGGCCGCTGTTCGTCCCGTGGGACGACTGGCGTGACAGGCTCGCGGGACTGTCCTGGAACGCTCCCCCGGTCCACTACCTCGCGATCGCCGTCGCGGTCGTGGGGCTGCTGCTGATCGTGGCCGCGGCCGCGGCCGGGCGGCGCGCCATCCGGCTGACCGATCCGGCGACCGAGGTCAGCGTGACCACCTCGCCGCGTTCGCTGGCGCGGCTGGTGGGCGTGACCGTGCGCGCGCAGGAAAACGTCGCGGGCGCGAAGGTCACCACCACCGCCAAGAAGATCCGTGTCCGCGCGACGAGCAGGCTGGAAACCGAAGGCGAGCTGCGACCGCGGCTGCTGAAGACGGTCTCCGGTCTGCTCGAAGACGTCCCGCTGGTGCGGCGGCCGAAGGTGTCGGTCGTCGTCGACTCCCCGAAGGACCGCCGATGACCCGTTCGGTCTCCGCCAAGGCACTCGGCCGGTCCACCGGCACGGAACGCGTCCTGACCGTCCTCATCGGACTCCTCGGCCTGCTCGGCGGGGCCGCGGTGCTCGTGGTCGGCGCGGGATGGCTCGGCACGCACCGCGCCACCCGGCCGCTCGTCGATCCGATCGCCCTCGACTGGCTGTCCCGGCACGCGCTCGCCGCCCGGATCGGCGCCCTCGTGCTCGGTGTCCTTCTGCTGTGGCTGGGACTGTGGTGGTTCTTCCGGTCGCTGCGCCCGGAAGGCCGTCCGGACCTCGAACTCGACGAAGATCTCGTGGTGACCTCTTCGGCCATTTCCGAGGCCGTCCGCGTCGACGCCGAGACCGTCGAGGGGGTCGGGCGCGCCCGGGTCCGCGCGGTCGGCGACAAGGAGAACCCGGCGTTGCGGATCACCCTCTGGCTACGCGAGGGCACCGACCTGAAACGGGTCTGGGAGCAGCTCGACCGCACGGTGCTGGTCCGCGCGCGGGAGTCACTCGGGGTCGAGGTCCTGCCGACCGCCGTCCGGATCGAACTCGACACGACGGCACCGCAACGGGTGCGCTGACCGCGCCGATACGGCGAGAATGGCCGTCATGTCCCTTCCCTTGACGCCGCCGATCAGGCCGATGCTCGCCAAACCGGCGAAGGCGATCCCCGATTCCGGCGGGCTGCTGTTCGAGCCGAAATGGGACGGGTACCGCTGCCTGGTGTTCCGCGACGGCGACGAACTGACGCTGCAATCACGGTCGGAGAAGCCGCTCAACCGGTACTTCCCCGAGGTCGTCGAGCGGCTGAAGGCCACGCTGCCCGAGCGGATCGTGCTGGACGGCGAACTGGTGGTCGCACGGGACGGGAAACTCGACTTCGACGCGCTCACCGACCGGGTCCATCCGGCCGAAAGCCGGATCAAGCTGCTGGCGGAAGAGACCCCGGCGGAGTTCGTCGCGTTCGACCTGCTGGCACTCGGCGACGAGTCCTTTCTGGACGAGCCCACGGCGAAGCGGCGGGAACGGCTGGAGAACCTGGCCTCCGACGGCATCCACCCGACCCCGGCCACTTCGGATCCGGCGATCGCGCGGCACTGGTTCGACCTGTTCGAGGGCGCGGGGCTCGACGGCGTCATCGGCAAACCGCTCGACGAGCCGTACAGCCCCGGCAAACGCGTGTTCCTGAAGTACAAGCACTCGCGCACCGCCGATTGCGTGCTCGCGGGGCTGCGCTGGCACGTCGACGGCGAACCGGGTGAGATGGTCGGCTCGTTCCTGCTCGGGCTCTACGACGAGAACGGGGTGCTGCACCACCCCGGCGTCGTCGGCTCGTTCCCGGTCACCCGGCGGCGTGAACTCGCCGAGGAGCTGGCACCGCTGATCACCGACGGCGCCGAGCACCCCTGGCTGGGTGACAACGTGCGGGAGAAGCAGCGGATCCCCGGCGGGATCACCCGGTGGAAGTCGAAGGAAGCCCCCTGGGTGCCACTGAAGCCGGAGAAGGTGGTCGAGGTCGGCTACGAGCACACGGAAGGCGGATATCCGTCGCGGTTCCGCCACACCGCGCAGTTCAAACGCTGGCGCCCCGACCGCGAAACGGACTCCTGCACCTACGCCCAGCTCGACGAGGTCGCCCGCTACGACCTGGACGCGGTGTTCCGCGGCGAGGTGAAACGCACCCGCTAACCGGGGCCTGACACGTCACCTGCGAAGCTCGTCCCGAGCTTTGTCATGCCCGGAGAGTGAGGACCAGCCCGTGCGCCCCGCCAGCACCGTCCGCCGCAGGCCACGGCTGATCCTGAGGACCGTCCTGGTCTCGGCCGTGCTCGCGGGCTGCACCGCCGGGCCGTCGGTACGGCCGGCGGTGATCGACAACGACGGCGAACCCGGCCCCGGCGGGGCGGCGACGGCGCAGCAGGTGCCGTTGCCGCCGCTCGCCGAACCGCGGTCGCCGTCGATCACCTGGGAGGACTGCGACGAGGCGACCCGGCAGCGGCTGGGCCGTCCGTCCGTGCCGGACACGCTGAAGTTCTCGTGCGCCAGGGTGCCCACCACGCTCGACGCGCCGGACCTGCCCGGCCGCGGCCTCTCGCGGCTGTCGGTGGTCAAGACCGGTGGCGGGCCGATCCCGCTCGCCGTGGTCAACGACGTCGACGGCGAGCCTGGCTCGCTGTACGCCGCGCGGCTGGCCGCGACGTTGCCGCCCGAGTTCCTGCGGAAGTTCTCCCTGATCGGCGTGGACCGGCGCGGGACCGGGACGTCCGCGCCGGTGCAGTGCATCCCGGCGGAGATCCGCACCGACCTGCTCGGCGGTGACCCGGCCGCGGGTGACCTCGAAAACGTCGTCGACGCGGCGCGCAGGGCCGGCCAGCAGTGCGCCATCGAACTGGACGACTCGCAGGTCGCGATGGACAGCTGGCGCGCCGCCGGTGATCTCGAAGAACTCCGGAAACAACTGGGCACCGACAAGCTGCACGCGCTGGGCCGCGGCGACGGCTCGAAGGTCCTCGCCGAATACGCCGTGCGGTTCCCCGCGCAGGTCGGCCGCGTGATGCTCGACGGCCTGCCCGACCCGGCCCCCGACGCCGCGGCCGTGCAGGAATCCGTCGCCGCGAGCGCACAGGCCACCCTCGACGCGTTCGGCGCCGACTGCGTCGCCAGGGGCTGCCCGATCGGTGACGCGCGATCGGCCGTGACCGCCGTCGCGGACCGGCTCCGCTCCGCCCCCGCGACGACCACCGACGGCGCGGAGATCACGCCGGGGATCGCGCTGTACGCCGTCTACTCCGGCCTCGCGCAGCGTGAGCGCTGGGTCGAACTCGCGGAAGCGCTCAAGACCGCGCAGACCGGCGACGTCACGCCGCTGGCCGCGTTCGCCGAACCCGTGCTGGAGGACTCCCGTGCGCGGCCGTCGCGGCTGGACGGCACGATCGCGACCAAATGCAACGACAGCGCGACCCGGCTCTCCGCCGAAGAACTCACCCGCGCGACCACGACCCTGCGCGACAAGCACCCGCAGTTCGGTGTCCTGGCCGCGCAGCAGCTGGCGTGGTGCAGCCCGTGGCCGGTGCGCCGCGAACCACTTCCGCCCGCCGGCGCTCCGGGCGCGCCGCCGATCCTCGTCGCGGGCACCGCGACCGACCCGGTCACGCCGGAGCAGGGCACCGGCCGGGCCGCCGACCAGATGCCGAGCGCGGTGACGATCACCTGGCAGGGCGCCGGGCACGGGGCGCTGAGCCTCTCGCCGTGTGTCGCGGACGCGACGCGGGCGTTCCTGATCGACGGGAAGGTCCCCGTCGACGGGACCCTGTGCCCGGCCTGAGCCGTGTCGGGTTTCGTGAGTACTCGGGGTCGGTCTCACGCCACTTACCACTCGCGACGCGCCACCGCACCGGCCGCCGTGAGATGAAGGACGCTTTCATGGCGAATTTCGCCATGAAAGCGTCCTTCATCTCACGCGCGGGAAGGGACGACCCCGTGCGCCGTTACTGCCGGTAAGACTCCACCTCGGACACCGGCCGTGCCGAGGCCTGGTCCGGGTCCTCGTCGAATTCGACGCGTGCCCGCCGCTGCCGCAGCAGGTCCCAGCACTGGTCCAGCTGCTGTTCCACACTCGCGAGCCGGGATCGGTCGTCCGAACTCAGCCCGGTGCCGATCGCCCGCGAACGGAGTTCGTGCTCCTCGCTGACCAGCTCGTCGATCCGGCTGAGGATGTCACCGTCGGCCATCTGCGCCTCCCGCAAAACCTGGTTGCTCCATCCGAGACGCTACGCGCACTCGCGGGAATGTGCGTACCGCCCGATTCGTTACGCCGGGCATGAGCACTGTGGAGCTGACCGCCGCCAACTTCGATCAGGTCGTGTCGGACAACGACTTCGTGATCATCGACTTCTGGGCGGGCTGGTGCATGCCGTGCCGCCAGTTCGCGCCGACCTACGAGAAGGTGTCGGGCAACCACGACGACATCGTTTTCGCGAGCGTCGACACCGAGGCCGAGCAGCAGCTGGCCGCGGCCTTCGACGTGCGTTCGATCCCCACGCTCGCGGTCATCCGCGACAAGACGGTCATCTACGCGCAGCCGGGCGCGCTCCCGGAGAAGACGCTGGAAGACCTCATCCAGCAGGCGCGCGACATCGACATGGACAAGCTCAAGGAAGAGGCGGCCACGGAGGCCTGACGAGTATGGAGAAGGGGCCCTTCCCGGCGGGTTTCACCGGGAAGGGCCCCTTTGTCTTTCGGCGGAACGGTGCCGCCGGGGGCCGGGTCAGCCCCGGGTGGCGAGTCCGCGCAGGAAGAACGCCAGGTTCGCCGGGCGTTCCGCCAGCCTGCGCATGAAATAGCCGTACCATTCGTCGCCGTAGGGGACGTAGACGCGCATCGTCTTCCCGTCGCCGGCGATCCGGCGCTGCTCTTCGGGGCGGATCCCGTACAGCATCTGGAATTCGTGGTCGTCCGCCTTGCGGTCCGCCTCCATCGCGAGCTTCTCGGCGATCGCGATCATCCGCGGGTCGTGCGAGGCGACCATCGGGTAACCCTTGCCCTGCATGAGGATCTTCAGGCAGCGCACGTAGGACTTGTCCACTTCGGACTTGTCCTGGAACGCGACCTCCTCGGGTTCGGCGTACGCGCCCTTGCACAGCCGGACGCGGGACCCCCCGGTCGCCAGGTCGCGGCAGTCCTGTTCGGTCCGCCGCAGGTAGGCCTGCAGCACCGCGCCGACCCAGGGGTACTCGGTGCGCAGTTCCCGCAGGATGCCCAGCGTCGAATCGGTGGTGGTGTGGTCCTCCATGTCGAGGGTCACCGTGGCACCGACCGCTTCGGCCGCCGCGCAGATCTTGCGGGCGTTCTCCAGCGCGACCTTCTCGCCGTCGGCGGGCAGGAACTGGCCGACGGCGGACAGCTTCACCGAGACGTCCGCGCCGAACGCGAGGCCGTCGGCCGCCAGCGCGGTGAGCAGTTCCTCGTAGGCGCGGACGGTCGTGGCGGCCTGCTCGGCGTCGGTGGTGTCCTCGCCGAGGTGGTCGAGGGTGACCCGGAGGCCGTCGTCGGCCAGTTCGCGGACCACCCGGGCGGCGTCGGGCGTCTTCGCACCGGCGACGAACCGGCTCACCACCGATCGGGTGGCGGGGACGACCTCGACCAGCTCGCGCATCCGCCGGGATCGGGCGGCGGCGAGCAACGGGGCACGCAACATCACGGACTCCTGGAGAAACTCAGCCCTGGTGGGGGTAGCGGACGCTGGTGGGCGGAACGAAGGTCTCCTTGATCGAGCGCGGGCTCGTCCAGCGGAGCAGGTTGAACACCGAACCGGCCTTGTCGTTGGTGCCGGAAGCGCGGGCACCGCCGAAGGGCTGCTGGCCGACGACCGCGCCGGTCGGCTTGTCGTTGACGTAGAAGTTGCCGGCGGCGAAGCGCAGCGCCTCGGCCGCCTTCGCGACGGCCGTGCGGTCGGTCGCGACGACCGCGCCGGTGAGCGCGTAGTCGGCGGTCTCGTCGATCAGCTTCAGGACGTTGTCGTAGCCCTCGTCGGTGTCGTCGGAGTAGACGTGCAGCGCGAGGATCGGGCCGAAGTACTCGGTGCGGAAGATCTCGTGCTCCGGGTTGTCCGAAACCAGGATCGTCGGGCGCACGAAGTAGCCGACGCTGTCGTCCGCGGTGCCACCGGCGATGACGTCGATTTCGGGGTCTTCGGCGGCGCTGGCCAGCACGGCCGCGTGCTTGTCGAAGGCGCGGCGGTCGATCACGGCACCACCGAAGTTGTCCAGGTCGGTGACGTCGCCGTAAGTGATGGCTTCGGTCTCGGAGACCAGCTCGTCCTTCAGGCTCGCCCAGAGCGAACGCGGGACGTAGGCGCGGGACGCGGCCGAGCACTTCTGGCCCTGGTACTCGAAGGCGCCGCGGATCAGCGCGGTGCGCAGGATGTCGACGTCGGCCGAGGCGTGCGCGAGCACGAAGTCCTTGCCGCCGGTCTCGCCGACCAGGCGCGGGTACGAGCGGTAGCCGGAGATGTTGGCGCCGACGGTGGCCCACAGGTGCTGGAAGGTCGGGGTGGAGCCGGTGAAGTGGATGCCGGCCAGGTCGCGGTGGGTCAGGGCGACCTCGGAGACGGCCTTGCCGTCGCCGGGGAGCAGGTTGATGACACCCGGCGGCATACCGGCCTCTTCGAGCAGCCGCATCAGCATGTGTGCGGCATAGCTCTGCGTCGGCGACGGCTTCCACAGCACGACGTTGCCCATCAGCGCGGGCGCGGTCGGCAGGTTGCCGGAGATCGCGGTGAAGTTGAACGGGGTGATGGCGTACACGAAGCCCTCGAGCGGGCGGTGCTCCATCCGGTTCCAGATCCCGGGCGAGCTGACCGGCTGCTCGGCGAGGATCTGGCGGCCGAAGGCGACGTTGAACCGCCAGAAGTCGATCAGCTCGCAGGCGGAGTCGATCTCGGCCTGGAAGGCGGTCTTCGACTGGCCGAGCATGGTGGCGGCGTTCAGCTTGGCGCGCCACGGGCCCGCCAGCAGGTCGGCGGCACGCAGGATGATCGCGGCGCGGTCGTCGAAGGACAGCGCGCGCCAGCCGGGGGCGGCGGCCTTGGCCGCGGCGATCGCGTCGTGGGTGTCCTGCGCGGTCGCGCTGTGGATGACGCCCAGCACCGCCTTGTGGTTGTGCGGCTGGACGACCTCGATCTTCTCGCCGCCGCCCTTGCGCTGCTCACCGCCGATCGTCGCGGTGAGGTCGATGGGGTCGGCGTTGCCCAGCGACTTGAGCGCGCCCTCGAGTTCAGCGCGCTCGGCGCTGCCCGGTGCGTAGGTCAGCACCGGCTCGTTCTGCGGGGCGGGGGTCTGGGTCACGGCGTCCACTGACTGCTCCTGACTGCACTTCGCCGGATATGAGGTCTTACTCCGAACGGTAGCCCGGACGGCCCGCCGACGGCTTGTCCGACTGGCTAGAATCAGGGTGACCATCTTGTCCGATCGGCCTATTCGGTGATGACAGCGGCTATTCAGACGACGCCTGGCGCCTCCCTGCGGCACGTCCTCGCCACCCTCGGGGAGCCGCTGGTCAGAGTGCTCGCGGCGCCGAACGGACTCGGCGTCGGAGTGGACGACGTCGTCATCCACGATCCGGAGGATCCACCCGACGTCCATCCGGGTGACCTCGTCCTGGTGATCGGCGCTCGGGGGCGCTCCGCCGCGGGGGCGATCCGGGCGGCGGGACGGTCCGGGGCGGCCGCCGTCGCGATCAAGAACGGCATGGCCGTGGTGAACGTCGCGGCCGACGCGGGGATCGCGCTGATCGAGGTCGGCCACGAAGCGCGCTGGGAGCAGGTCGAGGCGTTGGCCAGGGGCGTCGTCGACGCGGCCCGCGCGGGTGGCGAGGCGGACAGCGGCGAGGTGCTCGGCGATCTGTTCTCGCTCGCGCAGACCATCGCGACGCTGACCGGTGGCCTCGTCAGCATCGAAGACACCGCGAGCCGCGTGCTGGCCTATTCACGGGCCGGTGACGAGGTGGACGAACTGCGCAGGCTCTCCATCCTCGGCCGCGAAGGTCCGGAACGCTACCTCGCGATGCTGCGTGAATGGGGTGTTTACCAGCGTCTTCGCGCCGGCGAGGGCATCGTCCGCATCGACGAGCGGCCCGATCTCGGCATCCGGCGGCGGATCGCGGCCGGCATCCACGCCGGGTCGCAGCCGCTGGGCACGATCTGGGTCCAGGAGGGCGCGCATCCGCTCACCGAAAGCGCGGAAGTCGCCTTGCTCGGCGCGAGCCGGGCCCTCGCGCCGCGGCTGATCCGGCACCGGACCTTGCCCAGCCCGGAACTCCGGTTGCGCGAGGATCTGCTGGCCGGACTGCTCGACGGCCGTCTGGACGTGGAGTCCGTCGCCGACGACATCGGCGCCGATCCCGGGAAACCCGCGATGGTGCTGGGCTTCTCGCTCCCCCGCGACCGCGCCGCGACCGACCGGCAGCTGCGCCGCGCGGAGCTGGTGCATCTGATCACCGTGCACACCGCCGCGTACCGGCGGAGCGCGCTGGTGAGTGTGATCGGTGGCCGCGTCTACGCGCTCCTTCCCGACCTCCCTGAGCACGCCGAGCCGCGGATCTTGGCGCTGGCCAAGGAAATCGTCGGCACCGCGCAACGACATCTCGACGTCCGGGTGCGCGCGGCGCTGGGCGGTGTCGTGCCGCGCCTCTCCGACGCGGCGGCCTCCCGTGGCGACGCGGACCGTGTGCTGGCGACGATGGCGCGCGGGCACGGGACCGCGGACGTCGCCTCGCTGGCGGACGTCCGCGCCGAGGTCCTGCTTTCGGAAGTGCTCGCCTTCGTGAGCGAGCAGCCGCGCATCCGCGATCCGCGGCTGGCCGAACTGGTCGCGCACGACGCCGACCACGGCGGCATCCTGGTGCCCGCGGTACTCGCCTACCTCGACGCGTTCGGTGACGTGCGCAAAGCGGCGCGCGAGCTGAACATCCACCCGAACACGGTCCGCTACCGGGTGCGCCGCGCCGGCGAGGTGTCCGGCATCGACCTGGACGACCCCGCGCAGCGCATCCTCACCCAGCTCTTGTTGCGCCTCTAGGCGTTTCCCGCCCCCGCGTTCAGTCCTCTGGATGCCTTCGTTGCACGCGCAAGGACCGCATCCAGCGGACTGAACACGGGCAGGGTCAGGACACGGCCGCCAGGCTGCGCAGCCCGGCGACCTCGGCCAGCCCGCGATAGGAGTCCAGCCGCTCGGCCTGGTCGAAGGTACTGGTGGTCACCAGGATCTCGTCGGCGCCGGTCTTCGCGACGAGGTCGGCCAGCCGGTCGCCCAGCTCATCGGGAGTGCCGGCGAGCTGGCCGTCGAGCGCCCGGTCCAGCCGTTCCCGATCGCGATCCGACAGCGGCCCGGCGAGGATCTCCTCCACCGGCGAAAGCGGCGGGAAGACGCCGTGCGTCCGCGAGTAGACCGTCGACCAAGCTTCGGGGATCAGCAACCGGCGGGCCCGTTCGGTCGACTCGGCGACCGCGATCGCCGTCGACACCACGACATACGGTCGCGAAGCCTGCGCGGAAGACCGGAAGCGGGAGCGATAACCCTCGATGGCTTCGAGCAGCGGCCCTTCACCCCGGACCGGCGCGATCACCAGCGGCAGCCCCAGTTCCGCGGCCAGCTTCGCCCCGGCCCCGGTGGCCAGCAGGAAGGCGGGCACGCGCAGGCCTTCCGCCGGCACGGCGTGCACGCCCGGATACGCGGTCTGGTCGCCCGCGAGGAAGCCCAGCAGTTCCCGGACCTGGTCGCCGAAGCGATCGGCGTCGTCCTTCTCGTGGCCGAGCGCCCGCCGGACGCCACCGGTGAACCCGACCGACCGGCCCAGTCCCATGTCGATCCGGCCGGGGAAGAGTGATTCGAGCACGCCGAACTGCTCCGCGACCACGAGCGGCCGGTGGTTCGGCAGCATCACGCCGCCGGTGCCGACGCGGATCCGCTCGGTCGCCGAGGCGACCGCGGCCGCCAGGACCGTGGGCGCCGAGCCTGCGACGCCGGGCACGCTGTGGTGTTCGGAAACCCAGAACCGGTGATAGCCCAAGGCTTCGATGTCCCGCGCGAAGGCGACCGTCTCCCGCAGGGCGCGAGGCGCGTCGCCACCGCGGCGGGTCGGGGACCGGTCCAGTACCGAAAGCCTGATCACCTTCGGGTCAACGCGGCCGCACCCGGCGGGCATTCCCCGGTCAGGGGCGCCAGCGCTCGCTGTAGTCCGGGTGATCGGCGTGCGGCAGAGCCAGCAGCCGCAGGGTGAGGCACCAGTTCGTGCCGGCCTCGTCGGCGGGGACATGGCACGTCTCGCACCAATACTCATTGCCGTACAAGGGGAAACCCGGGACCTTCTCGGAAACCGTGGTGCGGTGCGCCTGCAGGAGCCGCCGGGTCGCCTCGATCTCGTTGATCATCTGCTTGACCGCGTCGAGTTCGATGTCGTTCAGCGAACGGATCTTCTTTTCGATGACGACCTTGGTCTCACCACGATTGAGCGATTCGTCGATCTCGGTCTTCTTGACCGCCTGCATGATCACCGCCTGGCGTTGCCCCACCCGCGCGGCGAGAAAGGCGATCAGGTCGTCCACAGGTACTCCTTCGTCCTCCCCCAGCCTAGTGTTCGGAGGGAAATGTCGCTGGCAGGAAGCCCGGCGTTACGGCCGGGTCCCGTGCGTCACACAGTCTCGTATCGATCCACCGCGCGGCGGTGACTGGTTTCTGGATCGACACGAAAGCGCAATCACTCCGGGAGCAAAACGAAGAAAAAGCGGATCGCCGGTACGAATCGGTCACCGAGAACGCACAAGTCGTCACGAAATGCGTTCCCGTCCGCAAGCCATCAAGCGGGGTCGTTCCGCGCCTTGCTCGGCTGGACACGCTTCGGCTCGCCCGGCATTTTCGGGTAGTCCGGGGGATACGGCATCTCGCCGAGACCACGGTCGCGTTCGTCCCGCGCGTACCACTCCAGCAGGGTCTCGATGCCGAACGCCCGCTCGTCCATCGGCGCGTGCAGGTCACCGCGTTCGGCGTAGAAGGCGCCTGCGGTAAGGACGTCGAAGTCGTCCGGGTCCACTTCGGTCAGGAGGTCCCAGGTGAGCGGCATGGACACCGTCGCGCGCGGGGTGCCGCGGACCGACCAGGCCGACGCCACGGTGCGGTCGCGCGCGGCCTGGTTGTAGTCGATGAAAACCCGGCCGCCGCGTTCTTCCTTCCACCACGCGATGGTCGCCTTCTCCGGGATCCGGCGCTCGACCTCGCGGCCCAGCGCGATCACCGCGTGCCGGACGTCGATGAAGTCCCATTCCGGCCGGATCCGCACCAGGACGTGCACGCCGCGGCCGCCCGAGGTCTTCGGATAGCCGACCAGCCCCGCCGAGTCGAGGACCTCACGCACCACGGCGGCGACCTCGACCGCGTCGGAGAATCCCGCCTCGTCCGGCGGGTCCACGTCGATGCGGAGTTCGTCGGGATGGTCGACGTCGGGCCGCCGCACCGGCCACGGGTGGAAGTCGAAGGTGCTCAGGTTCGCCGCCCAGGCGAACACGGCGGGCTCGGTCGGGCAGACCTCTTCCGCCGTCCGGCCCGACGGGAAGGTGATCTTCGCGGTCTCCACCCACTCCGGGGCACCCTTCGGCACGCGCTTGGAGTAGAACCAATCACCCTCGACACCATCGCGGTAGCGCTTCAACGTCGTCGGCCGCTCCCCGATCGCGCGCAACAGCGGCTCGCCGACCGCGACGTAGTGCTCCACGACCTGGCGCTTCGTGATCCCCTTGGCCGGGAAATACACCTTGTCCGGGCTGGACACCCGGACCTTGCGCTCGCCTGCCTCGACCTCGATCGGCTCACCGTTCTTGGGCATGCGCCCACCGTAGCGCCGATCAGGGCCGGGGATCGGTACTCAGAACGGCCATCGTGATGACGTCATGCCACTCGCCGTCCCACCACAACGCTTCCCGCTGGAGCCCCTCGCCGACGAACCCGGCCTTTTCGTAGGCGCGCCGGGCACGCGGGTTGTAGTCGAAGACCTCGAGCGAGACCCGGTGCAGGCCGACGACGCCGAAGGCGTACTCCAGGACCAGCTTGGTCGCCTCGGTGCCGTAACCCTTGCCGTAGAACTCCGGGCCGTTCAACGCGATGCGGAACGCCGCCGAGCGGTTGTCCTTGTCGACGTCGGTGAGTGCGAGATCGCCGACGTGCGCGCGATCGTCCTGGCGCACGATCGCGTAGTCCGCGCGATCGTCCAGACCCGGCCGTCCGGCCAGCCAGGTCCGGATCTGGTCGGCGGTGAACTCGGTGTGCGTACCGGTCAGCCTGCGGCTTTCCGGGTTCCACAGTGCCTCCCAGCCGGTCTCGAAGTAGGACTCGTCGAGCTGGGTGAGCACGACGTTCTCGCCGACGAGTTCGGGCTGCGTCCGCAGCGCCTCGGTATCGATCACGGTGGATACCGTACGGTGGACGCAGTGTCCGGCCGTACCAAATTGATCCTCGCGCTCACCGTGCTCGTCCTGTTCGTAACGGCCGCGGTCCTGTTGCCGCTCCCGAGCCCGGCCGGGCTGCGTGCCTGGGCGGCCGAGACCGGCCCGGCCACTCCACTGGTGTTCTTCCTGGTCTACTCGGTACTGACGGTCGCGCCGATCCCCCGCACCGTGTTCAACCTGGCGGGCGGGCTGCTGCTCGGCGCCACGACGGGCATCGTCGTCGGCCTCCTGGCGACCATCGTCGCCGCCTCGATCTCGTTCACCCTTTCGAGGGCACTCGGCCGCGATCTGGTCACCCGGCACCTGCACCGGGCGAAGGTCCGCGCGGTCAACGACCGGCTTTCCGACGGCGGGGTACTGGCGATCACCTCCTTACGGCTGATCCCGATGGTGCCGTTCGCTCCGTTCAGTTACCTGTGCGGAGTGTCCTCGGTCCGCTTCGCCCCGTATCTGATCGGAACCGCGCTCGGCAGCCTGCCGGGCACGATCGCGGTCGTCGTCCTCGGCGACGCGCTCACCGGGGAAACACCGCCCGCCCTGCTGATCTGTTACGCCGTGTTCGCTGCCGCGGGGGCCATCGGGTTGTTCACGGTCTTCCGGCGCGAAGCCGGTCCGGCACCCGGAGGACACGACGAGGAAGAATCGCCCGCCTCCGCACCGGCGAGCTGACGCCGGAACCGAAACCATCGCCCGCTACACTCGATCGGGTGCGCGGGACCCGTCAGGTCGCGTAACGCCACCATCACCCGGGATGTGTTCGTCAGAGAATGTGTCAGGAGCAGTCGCCATCGACACCGGTCAGCTGATCGCTGGGCACTACCGCCTGGTCGAGCAAATTGGTAGCGGTGCCATGGGGGTGGTCTGGCGTGCCATCGATGTCCGCCTCGAGCGCTCGGTGGCGGTCAAGCAGATCCTCCCCCAGCCGGGTGTCTCCGAGGCCGAACGTGACAACATGCGCCAGCGCGCCATGCGCGAGGCGAAGAACGCGGCCCGGTTCCAGCATCCGAACGCGATCGTGGTGTTCGACATCGCCGAGCACGGCGGCGATCCCTGCCTGGTGATGGAGTACCTGAACGGCCCGAGCCTCTCGGCGATCATCTCCGGCGAAGGCACGCTGCCGCTGGGGCGCGTCGCGAAGATCGGCGAGCAGGTCGCGTCGGCGCTGGTCGCCGCGCACCGCGCCGGGATCGTGCACCGCGACGTGAAACCCGGGAACATCCTGATCGACGAGTCCGGCACCGCGAAGATCACCGACTTCGGCATCTCCCGCGCGGCCGGTGACATGACGCTCACCCAGACCGGCCTGATCGGCGGCACCCCGGCGTACCTCGCGCCCGAGCTGGCGCGCGGCTCGGACCCGGTGCCCAGCTCCGACGTCTTCGCGCTCGGCGCGACGCTCTACCAGGCGATCGAGGGCCAGACGCCGTACGGGAACAGCTCCAACCAGCTGGCGCTGCTGTACGCGGCCGCGAACGGGCAGATCAACCCGCCGCAGCAGGCGGGCCCCGCGACGGCGCTGCTGATGAGCCTCCTGCGCGCCGAGCCGACCGAACGCCCGACGATGGCCGAGGCCCGCGAGCGCCTCGCCGCGCTGGCGGCGAACGAGTCCGCCGCGGGCACGGCGGCGTCGCCGCGGCTCTTCGGAGCGGGCGGCGGCAGACAGCCCGCCGTGCCCGACACCCCGGGACACGGCATCCCCGGCGGGGACCGGCCGCCGTGGCAACGGACCGACAAGCCGGCGCAGTCCGCCGCGGCGGCTCCTCCGCCGCCCGCCAAGACGCCCACGCCGACGGCCGCCTTCATGCCGATGCGCTCGTCGTCGGCCCCGCCGAACACACCGCCGCGTCCGGTCGCCGCGATGAGCCCGCCGCCGTCCGCGGCCGCCCCGACGCGGCCGTCCCCCGCCAAGCCTGCCGACGCCAAACGCAAAGCCGTCCTGTTCGCGGGTGGCGGTGCCGCGGTCGTGGTGATCGCCGTGATCGTGTTCCTGGTGCTGAATTCGAGCAACGGGGCCACCCCTCAGGCCGGCGACCACACCGGGACGAACCCGCAGCCCAGCGTCTCGGCGCCCAAGTCGAGTGCCCCGTCTTCGTCACGTGCCGCGCAGGCCGGCTTGGGCAAGACCCCGAGCGAAAAGGTCACGAGCTACTCGAGCGTGGGCACCTTCCTGCTGGACTTCTTCGATACGAACAAGATCGGCACGTCCGCGAGCTGGAACAAGCTCACTGACGCCGCGAAGGCCGTGTACGGCTCGGAGCAGGCTTTCGCCGACTACTGGTCCGCTCACAAGGTCACCGGCTCGGAGAAGGCGCGCGCCGACAGCGGCGGCGGTAACCCCGACGGGTCGATCGACATGAACATCACGATCAACGGCGGCTCGCGTCCGGCGCTGCGCGTGGTCCAGATCGACGGGCAGTACTTCATCGACGCCGACACGCGAGTACTCGGCAACTGACGCGGCCGTAGCGATGGTGAGACCCGCCTCGCTGGTGGTAGGCCAATCGCCGTTCGTGGCCTACTGTTGCCGGTATGGCCGATAGCGGACCTTTCGGACCTGGCCAGAATCCTCGGTTCGACGAGGATCTGGTAGGGCTCGACCCGTACGATCCCGAAGCCCGTGCCTTCGCCGAGCATCTGGACCGCATCGAACGCTGCGGCCCGAACTTCACCGTGGAAGCCTGTCTCGACGGTGTCTCCGATTTCGCCGACTCCAGCAACCGTCTCGGCGGTCTGCGCTGGTGGATTTCGGCACTCGTCGTGATCCTCATCGTGCTCGGCGTGATGGTCACCGCATGGGACATCATCGGCCGGGCCATCACGTGGCTCGCGGGGTAACGTGGAACCGGTGAAAGGCATGAAACCCGTTGTCGGAGCCACGCCCCGCGTGGTCAAGTCCGAGCAGGAATGGCGGGAGCAGCTCAGCACCGACGAGTACGCGGTGCTCCGCGAGGCGGGCACCGAGCGCCCCTTCACCGGGGAGTACACCGACACCAAGACCACCGGTGTGTACCAGTGCCGAGCCTGTGGCGCCGAACTGTTCCGCAGCGACACGAAATTCGAGAGCCATTGCGGCTGGCCGTCGTTTTACGACCCGGCCGATACCGACGCCGTCCTCCTCCGCGAGGACACCGCGATGGGGATGCGCCGGATCGAGGTGCTGTGCAAGTCGTGCCACAGCCACCTCGGGCACGTCTTCGAAGGTGAGGGCTACGACACGCCGACGGATCAGCGGTACTGCATCAACTCGATCTCGCTGACGCTCGTTCCCGAGTCGTAACCGAACGAAGCCAACCACCGCCCTCCCCGACGCGTTCCCCGTGTACAGGAACAGCGCCGGGGAGGGCGGTGTCTTCGGATGAGCGAACCTTCGGGCGGTGCTTCCGGCGCTGTGGCCTCGTTTCCGGTGCGGCGGGCACGGTGGCTCTCGGTGGCTTCGCTGCCTTCCCCTGGGGTGATGGGGCCGGTTCCCGTACCTGCGGGATCGGCAGTTTCTGACGGCCCAACTGCCGTCGTGAAAGCCCACTCCGGATGTTCGAATCATGGAACCACGACCGGGCGGAAGAGCGTCCGATCACGGTAAGTGCACCTGCTCGCGAAAGGCCCGTGCGATGGAAGACACCTGGGGCATCCCCGGACCGACTTTCCTGGCGATCTATGGCGCCCTGCTGGTGTTCCCACTGGTCGTCGGTCTCGGGTGGACGATCGCGGTCAAGCTGGGCCGCAAGGCACCGCGCGCCGCCGGGCGCGGGCCGGAGCCGACGGTGTACGAACTCGCCTACCTCGCCGGTGGCCCGGACCGGGTGGTCGACACGGCCATCGCGGCGTTGGTCGACCGCGGGACGCTGCGGGTCAGCAGCGCGAAGCAGCTCCAGCTGACGGGTTCCGAGCCCGCCGACCCGATCGAAAGGGCCGTCGCCAAGGGCGCACGGCCGGGGTACAACGCCACGACTCGCGGCATCCGCGACCGGCTGCGGATGTCGGGGCCGATGCAGGCGCTCGCCAAGGGGCTGGAGGACCGGGGACTCGTGGTCGCGGACCGGGCGCCGCGGATCCGCCAGGTCGTGTTCTTCCTGTACCTCGCCGTGCTCGTCCTCGGTGTGGCACGCCTGGTCGCCGGGATCTCCGGTGACCACCCCGTCGGTTTCCTGATCGCGTTGCTGGTCGCGGCCGGTTTCGCGACGCTGGTCGCCCGGGCGGTCAAGAACAAGCGGTCGGGTCCGCGGCCGACCGGCGAGGGCGACCGGATCCTCCACCGGGCCAGGTCCGCCCACGGGCGGGAGCGCAAGCGCGGGATCCCCGACGCGACCGCGAGCGATGGCGCGATGATGGGCGGCGCCGTGCTGGGCGCCGCCGCCACGGCGGTCGCGTTCGGCGGTCTCTCCTACTACCCGGACGAGGAACTGAGCGCGGCCCTGATCCCGCCTCCGGTTTCCGGTGGTTTCGGCGGCGGTTCGTCCGGCGGTGGCTCCTCGTGCAGTACCGGTGGCGGAAGCTCGTGCAGCGGCGGCAGTTCCTGCGGAGGCGGAGGCGGCGGCTGTGGTGGCTGACGGGCCGGGCCGGCTCGGGATCGGCATCGGCTGGCGGCACGAGCTGGACCTGTCGATCGCGCGGCTGCCCGGCGTCGACTGGGTCGAGGTGGTCGCCGAAAACCTGCACGCCGGGCACCTGCCCGAGACCCTGCTCGCCCTGCGCGACCGGGGAATGCCGGTTCTGCCGCACGCGGTCTCGCTGTCGCTGGGCGGGGCCGAACCGCTGGACACCGCTCGCGTCGAGCATCTCGCGGAGATCACTCGCGAGCTCGGCGCGCCGATGGCCAGCGACCACGTGTGCTTCGTGCGCGCGGGCGGCCTCGACTCGGGGCATCTGTTGCCGCTCCCCCGCACCCGGGAAGCGCTCGACGTCCTGGTGGACAACGTCGAACTGACGCAGTCCATCGTGGAGGTCCCGTTCGCGCTGGAGAACATCGCGGCCGTGCTGGAGTGGCCGGACGCGGAGTTCACCGAAGCGGAGTTCCTGCGCGAGCTGACCGACCGGACCGGTTGCCTGCTCATCGTCGACGTCGCCAATCTGTACGCCAACGCCCGCAACCTCGGCACCGATCCCGAACGGTTCCTCGACGAGATCCCGTGGGAGCGGCTGGCGTACACGCATCTGGCGGGCGGTGTCGAACGCGACGGCGTCTACCACGACACGCATGCCCACCCGGTGCTCCCGGAAGTGCTGGACCTGCTGCGCGAACTGCGGCGGCGCACCGAGCCGCCGGGTGTCCTGCTGGAGCGCGACGACGACTACCCGCCGGACAGCGAATTGGCGGCCGAACTGGCCGCGCTCAGGGAAGCGGTCTCGCCGTGACGTCGCCGCGGGAGCGGCTCGCCGCGCGGCAGGCCGAGCTGCTCAAGGCGCTGCTCGCCGGCGGCGACGCTCCGGCGGGCTTCGCCACGGACAGGCTCCGTATCGAGGCGGACGTCCTGCGGAACA
The DNA here is from genome assembly GCF_029369745.1 of Amycolatopsis sp. QT-25. NCBI lineage: Bacteria > Bacillati > Actinomycetota > Actinomycetes > Pseudonocardiales > Pseudonocardiaceae > Amycolatopsis > Amycolatopsis sp. QT-25. The sequence continues at coordinate 2,775,546 of NZ_CP120210.1, read as the reverse complement.
AGCGGAGCAGGCTGGTCGCCTTCCTTCGCCCGGACCTCGCCGAGGCTCTCGGAGACCGGTTCGGCGCGCTGTTCCGCGAGTACGCGACGAGTCACCCCAAGACCGACGCGATCCGCGCGCGGGCCCACGCGGACACCTTCGGCGCGTGGCTCGTGGAACGCGGCGAAGTACCGAAACCCCGAAGCCGGTTCGGGCGCTGGCTACGCCGCAATTAGTCACCTACTTGCGGCGGGTTCACCAGACCGGGCGGTCGCTTCCGGGTACGTGCGTCGCTTCCGGGTACGTGCGTCGCTTCCGTCCACTGTGGATTCGAGCCCGGCAGGGTGCCCGCCATCTTCACCCGGGTGACCCGGCCGAGCTGACCGTCGACCTCTTCCAGCCATTCGCCGCCGTCGAACCCGGCGGGACCGGCTTCCTTGCGGCCCAGTGAGTTCAGCCATTCCGCGGTCCCGGCGAGTGAGGTCCGGACATGCCGGCTGCCGCCCTCGGTGACCGCCCGGCGGAGGGCGGTCATGATCGCCGCCGCGGTGAGCCAGCCGGTCGCGTGGTCGAGCGCCTGCACCGGAAGCGGTCCAGGGCCGTCGAGTCCGGCGGTCTTGCCGCCTTCGTCGGCGATCCCCGACGCCATCTGCACCAGGCTGTCGAACCCGCGCCTGCGCGCCCACGGCCCTTCCCAGCCGTAGGCGGACAGGTCCGCGACCACGATCCCCGGCCGGAGCTCGGCCATCGCCTCCGGCGAGAAGCCCTTGGCCACCAGCGAACCCGGCCGGAAACCCTGCACCACGACGTCGGCGCGGGCGATCAGCTTGCGCAGCCGCGAGCGCCCGGCTTCGGTCTCCAGGTCGACGTACGCCGAGAGCTTGCCCATCCCGGTGTCGACGGCCAGCGGCGGCACGGTCGGCAGCTGGGCCGACCCGATGTGCATGACGGTGGCGCCGTGCGCGGCGAGTACGCGGCCCGCGACCGGCCCGGCGATGACGTGGGTCAGGTCCAGGATCCGCACCCCGCCCAGCGGCCGATCGGACTCGAACAACCGCACGGGTTCCGACGACCCGAGCGACCGGATCTCGGCGATCGGCAACCCGCTCGACGCCTGCCCTTGCTTGTGCGCCAGCCATTCCTCGCGGGAACGCAGCACGGCGGCGGCCCCGCCGGCCCCGACGACCGCCGACTCGACCTCGTACTTCGACTTGGCCGCCACGACCTTCTCGAAGGCTGCGCGGGTCGCGGGCACGCCCAGACCCCAGCACACGGCGGAGACGTGCCGCGGATAGTCGCAGTGCAGCCGCACCCAACCGTCGTTCGCCCGGTAGTCGCCGGACAGCGGCGCGCTGAACGGCACCGGTTCCCCGTCGACGCGGAGGTACTGCTCGCTGCGGAACGACGCGGCGGCGTGCCGGGTGTCGATCGAGACCTTGCCCGGCTCGATCCCCCGCAGCCGCAACAGTTCACCGGCGGCCAGCGTCGCGGCGGCGATGCTCGTGGTCGCCGCCTCCTCGACCCGGAAGGTCCCGGGCAGCACCGACTCCGGTCCGGTGACCTCGACGGCGCCTTCGGCGAGGGTGTCGCCGGTGAGCGTGGTCCAGACGCGGGCGTCCACTGGTGCGTTCACTAGGGCAGCAGGGCGATCAGCTCGGCGGGGGCCATCTTCGTCCCGGTGTAGAACGGGATCTCCTCGCGCACGTGGAGGCGGGCCTCGGTGCCGCGCAGATGACGCATCAGATCGACGATGCGGTGCAGTTCGTCGGCCTCGAAGGCCAGGATCCACTCGTAGTCGCCCAGCGCGAACGACGCGACCGTGTTGGCGCGGACGTCCGGGTAGTCGCGGGCCTCCTTGCCGTGGTCGGCGAGCATCTTGCGGCGCTCGTCGTCCGGCAGCAGGTACCACTCGTAGGAGCGGACGAACGGGTAGACGCAGATGAACTTCCGGGCCTCTTCACCGGCGAGGAACGCCGGGATGTGGCTCCTGTTGAACTCCGCCGGACGGTGCAGCGCGACCTGGCTCCACACCGGCACCGACGCGCGGCCGAGCGGGGTGTGCCGGAAACCGCTGTAGGCCGCCTGGACCTGCTCGATCTCCTCGGCGTGCCACCAGATCATGTAGTCGGCGTCGGCCCGCAGCCCCGAGAGGTCGTAGACGCCGCGGACGACGACGCCCTTGGCCTCCAGCGCGTCGAGGTACTCGGTGGTCTCCGCGGTCGCCTTCGCGCGGTCTTCGCCGAGCTTGCCCTGCTCGGCCCGGAAGACCGACCAGGCGGTGTAGCGGATGGTGTCGTTGAGCTCGTTGTAGTTCAGCCGCGCCATACCGCCATCTTGGCACTGCCGGTGCTCAGGAGCCCTCGTGGGTCGGTGTGATCCCGGCGATGCGGCGGGCGGCCGCGTCGGCGGTGGCGATACACGCCGGGAGTCCGACGCCGTGGAGCGTCGCGCCCGCCACGGCGAGCCCCGGGACGTCCGCGACGGCCCGTTCGATCCGCTCGACGAGTCCGAGGTGCCCGGTGCCGTACTGCGGGAGCCCGCCGCCCCATCGGGTGACCAGGGTGTCGATCGGTTCGGCGGTGACCCCGGCCAGCCGGGCCAGATCGTCGCGGATCACGCGGACGAGTTCGTCGTCGTCGGCACGCAGTGCCCCCGGCTCGCCGAAGCGGCCGGCCGAGCCGCGCACCAGCACCGGACCTTCGCCGTACTGCGCCCACTTGCGGGAGGAGAAGGTGAACGCCTTGGCGGCGAACGGCTTCCCGGCCGTGTCCCGCTCCCCCGCGCCGATCAGCACCCCGGACGACTCCGGCAACGCGGTACCCGGCGGGAGCGCGAGCGCGACCACCGCCATCGAGGCGAGTTCGACCTCGGCGAACGCCGAAGCGGCCGCTTCCGCGACGCCGTCGAGCAACCGCCGGGCCGAAGGCGCCGGGACGGCGAGAAGGACGGCGTCGGCATCGAGGTCGTCGACCTGCCAGCCGGTGGCGGTGCGCTCGAGGGCCGTCACGGTGGTCTCGGTCCGGATCTCGGCTCGGGCCAGTTCCGCGAGCCGCGCGATCAGCGTTCCGAGGCCGCCCAGCAGGGTGCCGAAGACCGGCGCCGTACTCGGCGAGGCGGGCATGAGCGAGGCGGCGCCTTCGGTGAGCGAACGTGCGCCGCGATCGATCGCGGACGCGAGACCGGGCATCGTCGCGCGCAGCCCGAGGCCGTCCGCTCCCCCGGCGTAGACCCCGCCGAGCAGCGGATCGACCAGCCTGTCGACCAGTTCGTCGCCGAAGCGCTCGCGCAGCAGCGGACCGAGCGGCACGTCGTCGGCGGGCAGCTCCACCGGCGGCAGCGACGACTCGGCCTCCACCAGGGCTCGGCCCTTCTCCGACAGCACCCCCGCGACCGCGCCGGCCGAGGCCGGAACGCCCATGACCGTGCCCGGCGGCAGGCCGAGCACGGAGCCACCGGCGTGGATCTTGGCACGGGCCTCGGTGGGGTGGACGAGGTTTCCGCCCAGCCCGACCTCGCGGACCAGGGCGAGCGCTTCGGGACGCCGGGCGAGGAACGCCTCCGCGCCGACGTCGTAGCGTTCACCGGCGAGTTCGACCGTGCGAAGCTTCCCGCCGAGCGAGCCCGTCGCCTCGAAGACGACGATCCGGGCGTCTTCGCCGAGCAACGTCCGCAGCCGGTACGCCGCGGTCAGTCCCGAGATACCGCCGCCGACGACGGCGACCGTGTGCACGGGCTTCACGGCTGGAGCTCGTGCACCAGCCCGACCACGCGCGTCAAGACGTCCGGGTCGACGCCGGGCAGTACGCCGTGGCCGAGGTTGAAGACGTGGCCGTCGGCCGCGCGTCCCTCGGCGTGGATGCGCCGGACCTCCGCCTCGAGCACCGGCCAGGACGCGTGCAGCAGCGCCGGGTCGAGGTTGCCCTGGACGACACCGCCGCCGAGCCGCCGGACCGCCTCGTCGAGCGGGACGCGCCAGTCGACACCGACCACGTCGGCACCCGCGTCGCGCATGGCCACCAGCAGCTCGCCGGTGCCGACACCGAAATGGATGCGGGGCACGCCGTAGCGCGCGACCGCGGACAGCACCTTCGCCGAATGCGGCAGGACGAACTCGCGGTAGTCCCGCTCCGACAGCGCCCCCGCCCACGAGTCGAACAGCTGGATCGCGTCGGCCCCGGCGTCCAGCTGCGCGGACAGGAAGGTGATCGCCATGTCCGCGAGACGTCCGGCCAGCTCGTGCCACAGCTCCGGCTCGGAGTGCATGAGCGCCTTGGTGTGCTCGTGGTTACGGCTCGGGCCGCCCTCGATGAGGTACGACGCGAGCGTGAACGGCGCGCCCGCGAAGCCGATCAGCGGCGTCTCGCCCAGCGACCCGACCAGCAGCCCGACCCCTTCGGCGACCCGCTCCACCTGCTCCGGGTCCAGCACCGGCAGCGCGCGCACGCCCGCGGTGTCGCGGATCGGCTCGGCGACCACCGGCCCGGTGCCCGCGACGATGTCGATGTCGAGGCCCGCCGCCTTGAGCGGGACGACGATGTCACTGAAGAGGATGGCCGCGTCGACGCCGTGACGGCGGATCGGCTGGAGCGTGATCTCCGCGAGCATCTCGGGGTCGAAGCAGGCTTCGAACATCGAAGTGCCCTCGCGCAGCGCCCGGTACTCGGGCAGCGACCGGCCGGCCTGGCGCATGAACCACACGGGGGTATGGGCCGGGCGTTCGCCGCGCGCGGCGGCCAGGAACGGCGCGCCGGGCAGGGCGCGACGGGCCGCGGGAACGGTCTGCGCGGAAGAAGCGACTGAAGGAGACATCACGGTTCATGGTGCCACGGGCGCTCCACGGCCCTACTCTCGGCGCGTCTGCGCCCCGAACCGGACGATCGCGTCCTACAGTCGGTTGGTGACCGCGATGACGTCAGTACCCGATCTCTTCCGTGAAGCCGTCGCGGCGTTGCAATCGGTCCGGCCCCGCCCCGAAGTGCGACTGGAGACGATGCGCCCGCCGCAGCGGCTGGCGCCGTGGTCCTACGCGGTGAGCTGCGAGGTGGAGGGGCCGGCGGACGTGCTGGCGTCGGGACGACTGGTGCTGCTGCACGACCCGGACGGCCAGGAGGGCTGGGACGGGGTCCTGCGGCTGGTGATGTACGTCCGCGCGGAACTCGATCGTGAACTGGCGATTGATCCCTTCCTGCCGGCCGTGGGCTGGTCTTGGCTGACCGACGCGCTGGAGAGCTCCGGCGCGGACTGGACGGCGCTGGGCGGCACCGTCACCGAAACATCCTCGGCGCGCTTCGGCGACATCTCGGGGCCCTCGCGCACCGACGATCTGGAACTCCGGGCGTCCTGGACGCCGACCGACGCCGCGCTGCGGCCGCACGGGCAGGCGTTCTGCCAGGTGATGGCGAGCGTCGTCGGGTTGCCGCCGGTGGGCGTGACCCTCTTCGAACAGCGCCAGTCCTCCTGAAGCTCGGCGCTTGACGGGACCCCGCACAGAGACCTCTTCGCTGCCCGACACGCCGAATTCCCACCAATCGAGACATGGCATTCGGGTTATATTGCGAGCTTCGGCCAGCTAGCGCCGCTAGAAAAGCTAGCGATACTAAAGGTCCCTTGCTATCGCCGTCAGACCGGCGCCCCAAGTACATGAAGGCCCCCTTCCTTGCGCCTAGGTACAGGAAGGGGGCCTTCATGTACTCAAGACGACCCGCGAAGCGGACGAAGCGGACGAAGGCGCCTTCGGCTGTTTCATCCGCAAGGCCCTCAGAGCGTCCGTACGCCGCCGGAGGTCGCCTCACGGGCAGATGGACCAGACCGGCCCCGACCAGCGCGGAGCCGGGCGAACAGAGGTCTGGACCACCCCGTTCGTGCTAATCCGGCTGTCACCGTCCGCAACAAGATCGAGTCGGCCCGCAAACGCCCCGAAGCCCTTCCGGAGCGTCACCATCACGGTCACTGAGCGGAGCGATTCGTGACTCTCCGCGAACGGACGCGCCCCCACGCCGCGAGCGGTTTCCCGGCTCCGGCACACTGCTTTCCCGGCGTCCCGGGCAGCGGCACCGGCAGGTGCACGGCTCATCTGCACGATCGGTTGGGCCCCGGTATCCCCAGTGCATCGTGTTCGCTCGGCGATGTGTTAGCCACCGGCTGTGTACTAGCCCGATCGTGTTACTACGAACTCCCTGAGTGACCGCTGGTTTCAGATAGATACCCATTCGATCCCCCCGTGAAGGCCTCAGGGCGGCTACAGTGCCATCGACGACACCACTTTCGGTCTAAAGCTGGCGCGGCTAAACGGCCGAAAGTCCCGGTGCCGGTCGGGGGGCACGACCGACTCCAGGGAGGTAGTGACGTGGCTACCGTCGGCATTTCTCAGGCCGTCCGATCCACGCCAGCCGGTTCATTGCCGGCGAGCATGGTTCCGCACCCGCGGGAAGAGCTTTTTTCCGTGTTGGTGGTCGATGACCACCCATTGTTGAGGGAGGCAATCTCAGCAAGACTCGCACAGATGGGTGCGGGCACCGTCCACGAGGCCGCCACGGTGGCCGAGGCGAGGGCGCGAGCACAGGCCACTGGGCCTTGTGACCTGGCGATCCTCGATCTCGGACTGCCGGATGGCAGCGGCATCGAGCTGGTTACGGAACTCCGTAGCCATGGCTGGCCTCGAGTAGTGGTGCTCGCTTCATCAGACGACCCGTACGCGGTCAGGTCGGCGTTCCAAGCCGGCGCCCAGGCATACCTGCTCAAGTCGGCATCGCCGGTCGTGGTGACCGACGGCGTCCGCAGGGTGCTCGAGGGCGGCGTCTACGCGGACCCGAGCGTCGCACCGGTCCTGGCCACCGGCACCCGAGTCGCCGGCACCGACAACACCCCGCGCGAGCTTTCCGCGCGCGAGGTCGAGGTGCTGCAGCTCGTCGCCGACGGCCAGAGCAACAAGGAGATCGGTGAGGAACTCAGCCTCTCCGCGCTCACGGTGAAGTCTCACCTCTCCCGCATCGGGCGCAAGCTCGGCACGGGTGACCGGGCTCAGATGGTGGCGCTGGCCATGCGTGCCGGCGTGATCCGCTGACAAAGGCGAACAACCCCGCGGGGCGGGCGGACCAGGCGCGGTCCGCCCGTCCCGTAGGGTCTTCACCTATGGAAGGCGACCGACCCGGAGAACCGCAGACGGACCCGAAGACCGGCACCGAGGACACCGGTGGACCGGTTCTTCTGCGCGAGCCCGCCGAGGGCACTCCACCGGTGATCGCCGACGCGACGGCCCTCGCCGAAGCCTGCGTGAAGATCGCGGGCGGCAGCGGGGCCATCGCCGTGGACACCGAACGCGCGTCCGGCTACCGATACTGGCCGAAGGCCTATCTCGTGCAGCTGCGCCGCGAAGGTGCCGGCTCCTTCCTCATCGACCCCATTCCGCTCGAAGGGCAGCTCGAACCCCTCGCGGACGTGCTCAACAACGCCGAATGGGTGCTGCACGCGGCCTCCCAGGACCTGCCGTGTCTCGCCGAACTCGACCTGCGCCCGAAGAGCCTGTTCGACACCGAACTCGCCGGACGGCTCGCCGGGTACGAACGCGTCGCCCTCGGCACTCTCGTCGAACTCCTTCTCGGCTACCAGCTGGAGAAGGGCCACAGCGCCGCCGACTGGTCGAAGCGCCCGCTTCCCGTCGACTGGCTGAACTACGCCGCCCTCGACGTCGAGCTGCTCCTCGAGCTGCGCGAGAAGCTCGAGGCCGAGCTGGCCGCCCAAGGCAAGCTCGAGTGGGCCCAGCAGGAATTCGAGGCCGTCCGCACCGCGCCGCCGCCCGCCCCCCGGGTCGAACCGTGGCGCCGGACCTCCGGGGTGCACAAGATCCGGAGCGCCCGCGGTCTCGCCGCCGTGCGCGAACTGTGGCAGGCACGCGACGAACTCGCCCGCAAACGCGACCGCGCGCCGAGCCGGATCCTGCCCGACACCGCCATCATCAACGCCGTCACCGCGGATCCGAAGACCGTCGAGCAGTTGCAGGCGCTGCCGGTGTTCAGCGGCCGGGTCCAGCGCAAGTACACCGCGAGCTGGCTGCGGCATCTGCAGGCCGCCCGTGCGCTGCCCGCCGACGAACTGCCCACCCCCGCGCAGCAGACCGACGGCCCGCCGCCGGTGAACCGGTGGTCGGACAAGGATCCCGACGCCGCCGCCCGGCTCAGCGCCGCCCGCGCGGCGCTGGCCGCGATCGCGGAGGACCGGCGGCTGCCGGTCGAGAACCTGCTGCTGCCGGAACTGGTGCGCCGCACCTGCTGGCGCCCGCCCGCGGAGCTGAGCGAAGACGCGGTCGCCCAGGTCCTCCGTGACGGCGGTGCCCGGCCGTGGCAGGTCGAGCTGACAGTGGCGGCGCTGAGCAAAGCGCTCCACGCCACCGCCGCCGCCTGACCCGGCTTCAGTCCTCCAGTAGCGCCCGCGCGGACTCGCGCAGCTCGGCGTCCGGTTCGCCGATACCGGCCAGCCTCAGTACGCTGTCGGCCCCCTCGACGGCGTGCGCTTCGACGGCCAGGCCCGGTCGGTCACGCCGGACGATCGCGATGCTCTCGACGAGCCCGAACACGAGGTCGGTCCGGATGCCGACGAGGTCACCGGGGACGCCGGCCGCCGCGACGAGCGAGCCGTAAACCCGTTTGAGCTCCGCCCGTTCGGCGCGGAACCGCGCCAGCCTCGGCGACGAGATCTCCGGCAGCAGGTACAGGGCGCCGAGGTTGTGCCGCGCGCTGCCGAGCAGACGGATGTCCGCGTACGCCAGCGCCCACAACCGCGCGCCGACCGGCGCGAGCTGCGCCGAAAGCCCGCCCGCGACGTCCAGTGACGGCCGGACGGTGTCCTCCAGCAGCGCCGCGAGAATGTCCTCTTTGGACGGAAAGTGGTAGTAGAGGGACGCCTGGCGCAGGCCGGCGCGTTCGGCGATGGCTCGGGTGGTCGTCGCCGCGTACCCGGCGCCGGTGAACAGCTCCCCCGCCGCGTCCAGTACGGCGAGCCGGGCTTCCCGCTTGCTCGCCGCCGCGCCGCTGGCTCTCGGCCTTCCCACGCCGGTCGTTTTCGTCATCTATCCGATCCTGCCATTTCTTCGCGAAGATCTTTGTCACGTCCGGTGGTCGGCCCAGGTTACCGAATCCGGTATCTCTTGACACCGCGCTTACCGGCGGAGAGTGAAAGGTTCCGCACGCGCTTAATTTCGGTCAGTCGATCGAAATTCGGCCCTTGAGACAGGAGCCTCCGCAAATGCCTTCCGAAGACCTTTCCGCCTTCGGGTACCGTCAAGAACTTCGCCGGACACTCGGTGGTTTCTCCGCCTTCGCCGCCGGTTTCTCCTTCGTTTCGATCCTGACCACGGTGTTCCAGCTGTTCGCCTTCGGCTATTCCTTCGGCGACACGCTCTTCTTCTGGACATGGCCGCTGGTCATCGCCGGGCAATTGCTCGTCGCGCTCAACTTCGCCGAACTCGCCGCCCGATTCCCGCTGGCCGGATCGGTTTACCAGTGGGCGAAACACCTCTCACCCGGATTCGGGGGCTGGCTCGCCGGCTGGATGATGCTGGTGGGCTGCGTCGTCGCGCTCGCCGGTGCCGCGATCGCGCTGCAGGTGGTCCTTCCGTCGGTCTGGAGCGGTTTCCAGCTCGTCGGCGGGGATCCGGCGATCACCTCGCCGACCGGCGCCCGCAACGCGGTCGTGCTCGGCACCCTGCTGATCGTCGTCACCACCGCGATCAACGCGGGCGGCGTACGGCTCATGGCGCGGATCAACGACATCGGGGTCGCGGCGGAACTCGTCGGCGTCCTCGTGCTGGTCGTCGGTCTCGCGTCGTTCGCGGTCCGTGGCCCGCAGGTCGTGACCCAGCCGGCGGGTGAAAGCCCGGGAGCCGGCGGCGTTCTCGCTTCGGCACTGATGGCCGCGTACGTGCTCTACGGTTTCGACACCGCCGCTTCGGTCGCCGAGGAGACCAAGGACGCGCGCCGCATCGCCCCGCGTGCCGTGCTCCGCGCGCTCTTGATCTCCGGGCTCGGCGGGCTCGCCGTCGTCCTCACCGCGCTGATGGCGGCACCGAGCCTGACCGACGGGCAACTGGCCGGAAAAGGCCTGCCGTACGTGATCACCGCCGTCTTCGGCGAGACCCTCGGCCGGGTCTTCCTCGCCGACGTCGCGATCGCGGTCGTCGTCTGCACCCTGACCATCCAGACCGGCACCGTCCGGCTGATCTACTCGATGGCCCGCGACGGCGCGCTCCCCGGCGCCAGGAGGCTTTCCGCGGTCAACGGCCGCACCGGTACGCCGATCGCGCCCGCGATGCTTTCCGGGGTGCTCGCCATCGGGCTTCTGCTGCTGAATCTGGGGAATCCGACGGTCTTCAGCACCATCACCGGTACTTCGGTGGTCGTGGTCTACCTCGCCTATCTGCTGGTGACCGGACCACTGCTGATCCGGCGCCGTCAAGGCCGTTTCACCGCCGAACCCGGCCATTTCTCCCTGGGACGATGGGCTATTCCGGTCAACATCGCGGCAGTAGGGTACGGCGCGATGATGATCGTCAACATCGCTTGGCCACGAGCCGAGATCTACGACCTGGCGGGCACCGGTTCCGTCTGGGTCCTGTTGTTCCCGATCGAGTTCGTCGGCGCCGCGCTGCTCACCGGCTATCTCTGCTGGCGCCGCCGCTCCGCGCTCACCACGGTTCCCGTCCCCGCGACCTGAAGGAAGGTTCCATGAGCACGACATCGACCACGTACGGCGCTCGCGACCACGCCCGCGCCCAGGCGGGCACGGTCACCGAAGCGATGCCCGCCATCCCCGCGGCCACCTGGCCGGACCCGCCGCCCGGGATCGACCCGGCGAAGCTGGTCTGGGCCGAGACCGTCGCCGGCGGCGGCTACACCCACAAGGTGCTCGCCCGAGGCACCGAAGTGCGGCTGACCGACGTCGAGGGGGACGCCTGCGCGCATCTGCTGCTGTTCAACGCCGATCAGCCTTGGGAGCGGCTGAACGTGGCGGACACGGTGAAGGTCCAGTGGAACGCCTATCTCGGCGAGGCGATCGCGCTGCTTTCGGACCAGGCGCGGGTGCTCGCGACCGTCGTCACCGACGAGAGCGGCAAGCACGATGCCCTCTGCGGAACGTCCACTGTGGATGGAAATGTCGAGCGTTACGGCGACGGGAGTCCACACGGCGCTTCGCCGTCGGGCAACGCGTTGTTCACCCTCGCCGCGGCCAAACACGGTCTCGCACCGCGCGATCTCCCGCCGAGCCTGTCTCTCTTCCAAGGCGTCCACGTGGAGGCGGACGGCGGGCTGACGTTCACCGGTTCGGCGGGCCCCGGCAAATCCGTGGTCCTGCGCACGGAACTCCCGGTCGTGGTCCTGATCGCCAACGTGGCACATCCACTCGATCCACGCCCGGACTACACGGTCACGCCGCTGCGCGTTCTCGCCCAGCGCTCGGAGCCGTCCACTGCGGACAGTCCTCAATGGACAGCATCGCCCGAGGCGCAGCGTGCCTTCGAGAACACCGCCGACTACCTCACCGCAAGGGGCCTGGCATGACGATCGTCTCCGACACCGAGGTCGCCGCGCGGGCGCCGTACTCCACCGTGCTCCGCAAGGGTGAAAAGCTCGCGATCATCGATCTCCGCGGCAACCAGGCCGTCGACTTCCTCTGCTATGACGCCGCCGACACGGGGAAGAGATACAGCGCGGCCGCCACGATCGCCGCGCAGCGCAACATCTTCCTCACCACCGGCAGTGTGCTGCGCACCGGTGAGGGCGCGCCGCTGCTGACCGTCGTCGAGGACACCTGCGGGCGGCACGACACGATCGGCGGCGCCTGCAGCAAGGAGTCGAACAGCCTCCGCTACGGCCAGCACACGCGGCACCAGCACGCCTGCGTCGAGAACTTCCTGACCGAAGGTGCCAAATGGGGCCTCGGCAAACGGGATCTGGTCAGCAACGTCAACTGGTACATGAACGTGCCGGTCGAGCAGGACGGCACACTCGGCATCGTCGACGGCATCTCCGCGCCCGGTCTCCAGGTCGGCCTGCGGGCCGAGACCGACGTCCTGGTCCTGGTGTCGAACTGCCCGCAGATCAACAACCCGTGCAACGGCTTCGACCCGACGCCGGTCCGGATGATCGTCACCGGTGGTGACGTGTGAAGCTGCTCGTCGCCAACCGGGGGGAAATCGCGGTCCGCGTCATCCGGACCGCAGGGGAGATGGGCATTCCGACGGTCGCCGTCTACTCCGACGCCGACCGCACGGCCGCGCACGTACGGCTAGCCGACGAAGCCGTCCGGCTCGGCCCGGCACCGGCGAGGGAGAGTTACCTCCTCGCCGACGTCATCATCGAAGCCGCGTCGAAGACCGGCGCGGACACGATTCACCCGGGCTACGGCTTCCTGTCCGAGGACGCCGCTTTCGCCAGGGCGGCGGAAGCGGCCGGGATCCGGTTCGCCGGCCCCACCGCGGAGCATCTCGAGGTCTTCGGCAGCAAGCACACCGCGCGGAGGAAAGCCGTCGAAGCCGGTGTGCCGATGCTGCCCGGCACCGGGCTGCTGGACACCCTCGCCGACGCCGAGACCGCGGCCGCCGCGGTCGGCTATCCCGTGATGCTCAAGGCCACCGGCGGTGGTGGCGGCATCGGCATGCGTGCCTGCGCGTCCGCCGACGCGCTGCGGGACGCCTGGGAAGCGGTCCAGAGCATCGCGGCCAAGAACTTCTCGACTTCCGGCGTGTTCCTCGAACGGCTGGTGACCCACGCGCGGCACGTCGAGGTCCAGGTGTTCGGTGACGGCGCCGGCGGGGTCCTGGCGCTGGGCACGCGAGACTGCACCCTGCAACGGCGCAACCAGAAGGTGCTCGAAGAGTGCCCCGCGCCGGGCTTGCCCGAAACGGTGCGGGAAGAACTGGTCTCCGCGGCCGTCGGCCTCTGCGCTTCCGTGCGCTACCGGTCGGCGGGCACGGTCGAGTTCGTCTACGACCCGGACCGCGAAGAAGCCGCGTTCCTGGAAGTGAACACGCGGCTTCAGGTCGAACACCCGGTCACCGAGGCGGTGTACGGGATCGACCTCGTCGAGTGGATGCTTCGGCTCGCCGACGGCGACACCGGGATGTTCGCCACCGTTCCGGCGCCGCGCGGGCACGCGGTCGAAGCGCGGGTCTACGCCGAAGACCCGGCCGCCGGGCATCGGCCGAGCGCGGGTCTGCTGACCCGCGCCGAGTTCCCGGACGGCGTCCGGGTCGACACCTGGGTCGAAGCCGGCGCGAACGTGACGACGCATTACGACCCTTTGCTCGCCAAGGTGATCACCTTCGGCGCGGACCGGGCCGAGGCGCTGGCCGCCCTGGGCGAGGCGCTCGGCGAAAGCCGGGTGGACGGCGTCCGGACGAACCTCGGCCAGTTGCGCGCGGTCGCCGCCGATCAGCGGCTGCGCGAAGTCACGCACGACACCGCGACGCTCGACGCGATCGCCGATCCCGAACCGCGGATCGAGGTCGTGCGGGGCGGCACGATGACCACCGTCCAGGACTGGCCGGGACGGCTGGGGTTCTGGCACGTGGGGGTCCCGCCGAGCGGGCCGATGGACGATCTGTCGCTGCGCCTGGGCAACCGCGCACTCGGCAATCCCGAAGGCGCGCCCGGGCTCGAATGCACCGTAGACGGTGTCTCGCTGAGGTTCACCGACGCCGCAATCGTTTGCGTCACGGGTTCGCCGTCGCCGGTCACCCTCGACGGTTCCTCTGTTCCACAGTGGACCCCGCTCGAGATCCCCGCGGGCGGCGTACTCGACGTCGGCACCGGCACCGCCGGGCTCCGCGCGTACGTGCTCGTCCGCGGCGGGGTCGACGTGCCGGACTTCCTGGACAGCGCGGCGACGTTCACCCTGGGCGGCTTCGGCGGGCATGGCGGGCGCGCGCTGGCGACCGGTGACGTTCTCTCCCCTGGCCCGGCGCCGGAAAACGCCGTCAGCGGACCGGTTCCCGAGGCCGAACGCCCGCTCTTCACCACGCGTTGGGAGATCGGCGCGGCCGAGGGACCACACGCCGCTCCGGAGTTCTTCACCCCGGACGACGTCGAAACGTTCTACGCCACCGACTGGGAGGTGCATTTCAACTCCGCGCGGACCGGTGTCCGGCTCGTCGGGCCCCGGCCTCGCTGGGCACGGGAGGACGGCGGCGAGGCGGGCCTGCACCCGTCCAACATCCACGACACGCCGTACGCGATCGGCGCCGTCGACTACACCGGTGACCTGCCGATCCTGCTCGGGCCGGACGGGCCGAGCCTCGGTGGCTTCGTCTGCCCGGCGACCGTGGTGACCGGGCAGCGCTGGAAACTCGGCCAGTTGCGCCCGGGCGACACCGTGCGGTTCGTGCCGATCACCACCGAACACGCGGATGCGCTGCGGGGCGAACCGGCCACGGTGGTCAAGGCGAGCCGGCAGCCGATCGACGACGGTGGCGTCCTCGGCCGGCTGTCCACCTCGGACGAGAATCCCGAGGTCACCTACCGGCGCAGCGGCGACGACAACCTGCTGATCGAGTACGGGCCGATGAAGCTCGACCTGGCCTTGCGGATGCGGGTCCACGCCCTGGCCGACAGGCTGGCCGCGGACGGCCTCGACGGCGTCGTGGACCTGACCCCGGGTATCCGCTCACTGCAGGTCCACGTCGATCCGGACGTCCTGCCGGTGCCGAAACTGCTCGGCCTCGTCCAGGAGGTGGAGCACGATCTGCCGCGCACCGCCGATCTCGTGGTGCCGAGCCGGACCGTGCGGCTCCCGTTGTCGTGGGACGACCCGGCGACGCGCGAGGCGATCGAGCGGTACATGGCGGGCGTACGCGACGACGCGCCGTGGTGCCCGTGGAACATCGAGTTCATCCGGCGGGTCAACGGCCTGTCCAGTGTGGACGACGTCTACCGCACGGTGTTCGACGCGGAATACCTGGTGCTCGGCCTCGGCGACGTCTATCTCGGCGCGCCGGTGGCCACTCCGCTGGACCCGCGGCACCGGCTGGTCACCACGAAGTACAACCCGGCCCGCACCTGGACCGCGGAGAACTCGGTCGGCATCGGCGGCTCGTACCTGTGCGTCTACGGGATGGAGGGCCCCGGCGGGTACCAGTTCGTCGGGCGGACCGTGCAGGTGTGGAGCGGCTGGCGGCAGCGCGGATCGTTCGAACCGGGTTCACCGTGGCTGCTGCGGTTCTTCGACCGAATCTCGTGGTACCCGGTGACCGCCGGGGAACTGCTGGACCTGCGGGCACAGAGCTCGGCGGGGGAACTGGAGCTCGACATCACCGACGGTGAGTTCGCGCTGGCCGACCACGAACGGTTTTTGACCGACAACGCCGCCGACATCGCCGCTTTCCGGGCGACGCAGAGCGCGGCGTTCGAGACGGAGCGGCAGGCCTGGGCGGCGGCGGGTGAATTCGACCCCCGTCCCGAGCCCGTCGGCGCGAAGGTCCCGACCACGAAGATCGAGGCCCCGCCCGGCGGACACGTCGTCGAGGCACCGTTCGCCGCGACCGTGTGGCGAGTGGACGTCGAACCGGGCAAGAAGGTCGACCCGGCGGAGACGCTGGTGATCCTCGAAGCGATGAAGACCGAGGCGCGGATCCCCGCGCCGGCCGCCGGGGAGGTCGTCGAGGTGCTCGTCTCCCCCGGCGATCAGGTCGCTCCCGGCACGCCGCTGGTGGTATTGGGAAGGAGCGCGGGATGAGCGTGCTGGAACGGGTGCGCGCCGCGTACCACCGGATCGCGCGGGTCGACCGGCCCGAGATCTGGATCGACCTGCGTCCCGAGGCGGAAGTGCTCGCCGACGCGGAGAAGCTGGAAGCCCGCCGTGCCGCGGGTGAATCCCTGCCACTGTATGGGAAACTCGCCGCGATCAAGGGGAACATCGACGTCGCCGGGCTACCGACGACGGCGGCGTGCCCCGAATACGCCTACCTGCCGGACGAGGACGCGCCCGTGGTCGCGCGGCTGCGTGCGGCCGGGGCGCTGATCCTGGGCACGACCAATCTGGACCAGTTCGCGACCGGACTGGTCGGCACGCGCAGTCCGCACGGCGCGGTCCGGAACGCGGTCGATCCCGCGTACGTGTCGGGCGGATCGAGTTCGGGGTCGGCGGTCGCGGTGGCGCTCGGCATCGCGGACCTCGCGCTCGGCACCGACACCGCCGGATCCGGGCGGGTCCCGGCGGCGTTCAACGGGATCGTCGGGCTGAAGCCGACGCGGGGGCTGGTGCCGACGACCGGTGTCGTGCCCGCGTGCGCGAGCATCGACTGCGTGACGGTGTTCGCGCGGACGGTCGACGAGGCTTCGGCGGCCTTCGCGTGTCTCAGCGAGCCGCGGGATCTCCCGGTGGTCCACCGCCCCTTCCGGATCGGCGTGCCGGAGGCGACGGGGCCTCTTCAGGACGGGTGGGCCGAAGCGTTCTCCGCGGCGGTCGAGTCGTTCCGTGAGGCGGGCGCCGAGCTCGTCACTGTCGACATATCGGCATTTCTCGACGCGGCGCGTCTGCTGTACGAAGGCGCCTTCGTGGCCGAACGCTACTCCGCGGTCGGCGAGTTCATCGACGCGCGTCCGGACGTCGTGGATCCGGCCGTGCGGCGGATCATCGGCGCGGCGAAGGACATCCCGGCACACCGGTTGTTCTCCGACCTCGCCACGCTCGACGGTCTTTCGCGCGAAGCGTCGGTCGTGCTGTCCACAGTGGACTGTCTTCTGCTGCCCACGACGACCGAGCACCCGAAGATCGCCGAGGTCGAGGCCGATCCGCTGGGGGTGAACGCCCGGCTGGGCCGGTTCACGAACTCGACGAACCTGCTCGGTTTGTCGTCGCTCGCCGTGCCCGCCGGAACCGTCGGCGGGCTGCCGTTCGGCGTGATGCTGGTCGGCGCCGCGTACGCCGATCGGATCCTCGCCGACGTCGCCCGGCTGGTGCCACGACGGACGCGGATCGCCGTGGTCGGCGCCCATCTGCGCGGGCAACCGCTGAACCACGAACTGACCTCGCGGGGCGGGCGGTTCGTGACGGCGGGGCCGACGGCGGCCGAGTACCGGCTCTACGCCCTGGACACCGTGCCGCCGAAACCCGGTCTCGTCCGGGTCGCCTCCGGTGGCGAGCCGATCGAGGCCGAGGTGTGGGACCTGCCTTCGGCAGGCTTCGGCGAGTTCGTGGCGGGCGTCCCCGCGCCGCTCGCGATCGGGAAGGTGCGGCTGGCCGACGGGAGCGAGGTGTCCGGGTTCGTATGCGAACCGGTGGCCGTGGCGGGCGCCGAGGACATCACCGGGTACGGCGGGTGGCTGGGGTACCTGAGCCGCTGAGGGTCTCGTGAGTGGCGATTCGGGCTGCGACCCGAATCGCCACTCACGACCCACCCGACCGACCGGGCACCCGCGCCGACCTCGGCCCGCCCCGCCTTCACCAGCCGTTTTCCGATTCGGTTGGCTTTCCGGGCGGATCTGGGAACAACGTCACAAACCCTGGCGGGCCGCCGGACGCTGGGTAGTTTCGGGGTGGTGGCCACCACAGTCGGCTCCAGCCGCCGGACCGCGCTCAGCGTGCTCGTGGCGCTGGGTCTCGTCGGGATCGCGATGGTGACGCTGGGAGCGACCGGCGTGGCCGTCAAGGCGGTGAACGGGCAGCCGCTCGCGATCCTCGAAGAGGTCCCCGGCCCCGAGAGCGGCCCGACGTGCGCCGTCGACAAGCGTTATGTCGACGAGGACACCTTCGGTATGCGCCCGGACGTGATCGAGGCGTGGAACGCCATGCGCGCCAAGGCCAAAGCACAGAACATCACGCTCTGCGTGAACGACGGCAAGCGCAGCCGGGGCCAGCAGCAGCGCGAGTTCGACAAGGCCGTCGAGCGGTTCGGCTCCGTGGAGCAGGCCAAGAAGTGGGCGCTGCAACCGGAGACGTCCATGCACGTCAAGGGAATCGCCGTCGACATCCAGCCGCTGAACTCGGCCGCGTGGGTGGACGAGCACGGGGGCGCGCTCGGCTGGTGCCGCCGCTACGACAACGAAAAGTGGCACTTCGAGTACGACCCGGCCTATGCCACCGGAGGCTGCCCCGCCCTGCTTCCCAGCGCCACCGGCAACTAGCGACCGGTTTCGCGCGAACTCGCGTGATCAGGCGAGCGTTCCGACGACGTACTTCGCGGCCTCGGCGAGCAGCGCCTGGTCATAGGGAGCGTCCTTGGTCGCCTTGCTGGACATGATCGCCAGCACGATCGGCGCCCGGTCCGGCGGCCACACGACGGCGATGTCGTTCAACGTGCCGTAGTCGCCCGTCCCGGTCTTGTCGGCCACGGTCCAGCCGGACGGCAGGCCCGCCCGGATCCGCTCGGCGCCGGTGGTGTTGCGCTGGAGCAGGTCGCGGAGGAAGTCGCGTTTGTCCGCCGTCAGCGTGTCGCCCAGCACGATCTCGCGGTAGTCGGAGGCGAAAGCACGCGGAGTCGTGGTGTCGCGAAGGTCGCCTGGGGTGGCCTCGGTGATGTTCGGTTCGACGCGGTCCATCCGCGTGACGGTGTCGCCGAGGCTGCGTGTGAACGCGGTGAGTTCGGCGGGGCCGCCGAGGTCGCGCAGCAGCAGGTTGCCCGCGGTGCCGTCGCTGAACCGGACGGCGGCGTCGCACAGCTGGCGGATCGTCATGCCGGTGGCCACGTGCGACCCGGTGACCGGGGCGTGTTTCATCAGGTCGTTCCGGGAGTAGCTGACCCGGGTTTCCAGATGCGACAACGGGTTGCGCTGCAGGACGGCGGCCGCCGCGACGCCTTTGAACGTCGAGCAGAACGCGAACCGCTCGTCCGCGCGATGTTCGACCGTGCCGCCGCTTCCGGTGTCGAGCGCGTACACGCCGAGCCTGGCGTCGAACTTCTGCTCCAGTTCCATCAGCCGGTCATGGAACTGCCGGGAGGGAGGCGGTGGAGGTGGTGGAGACGGAGGGGACGAAGGGCTCGGAGGCGGAGTCCCGCGAGTGCAGGCGGCCAGCGGCACCAGGACCGCCATTCCCAGCAGCGCACGACGGGTGACGGCCGGCCCCGGCGATGTCATCGTGATCCCTCCCCCTGATCACTTCGAACATAGCAACTTCCCCACCACCGCCGGATCGGCCAAGCGGCCGACCGGGCGCACCCGGGAGTGTGCCTTCCCCCACTCGACCGGGCCACCATTCTGGTTACCGACGGGTAACCAGGGCTAGGGTGCGGACAGGACTACCTCTACTTCAGGAGCATTCGTGGCCGCAGGAGCACCACCGCTCGCGCCGAACGCGCGGTCGGTACGCAATGTCGCCTTCGTCGAAGGGGTGCGAACGCCCTTCGGCAAGGCAGGCGAAAAAGGCATGTACGCCGGCACCCGTGCCGACGACCTCGTCGTCAACGCCATCCGTGAACTGCTGCGGCGGCATCCCGAACTGCCGCCCGAGCGCGTCGACGAGGTGGCGATCGCCGCCACCACCCAGATCGGGGACCAGGGCCTCACCATCGGCCGCACCGCCGCGCTGCTGGCGGGCCTGCCGAAGTCGGTGCCCGGCTTCGCGCTGGACCGCATGTGCGCGGGCGCGATGACCGCGGTCACCACGACCGCGAGCGGGATCGGCTTCGGCGCGTACGACATCGCCATCGCCGGCGGCGTCGAGCACATGGGCCGCCACCCGATGGGGGAGGGCGTCGACCCGAACCCGCGCATCATCGCCGACAAGCTCGTCGACCCGACGGCGCTGGTCATGGGCCAGACCGCGGAGAACCTGCACGATCGGTTCCCCGAGATCACCAAGGAGCGCACCGACGCCTTCGCGGCGCGCAGCCAGGAGAAATACGCCGAGGCCGTGAAGACCGGCAAGATCGGCCCCGAGCTGGTCCCGGTCGCCACCCGGACGAAAGTTCACTCAGCGGAGCGAAGCTCTTCCGGCGGGGGCATGGATGGACTGGGCTGGGGGCTCGCGACCGAGGACGAGCCGCCGCGTCCCGGCACCACCGTCGAGCAGCTCGCCGGGCTGAAGACGCCGTTCCGGCCGCACGGCCGGATCACCGCGGGCAACGCGGCCGGGCTCAACGACGGCGCCACCGCCGCACTGCTCGCCGACGAGGACACCGCCCGCGAGCTCGGCCTGCCGATCGGCATGCGGCTGGTGGGGTACTCCTTCGCCGGGGTCGAGCCGGAGGTCATGGGCATCGGCCCGGTCCCCGCCACCGAGAAGCTGTTCAAGCGCACCGGTCTGTCGATCGACGACATCGGCCTGTTCGAGATCAACGAGGCGTTCGCCGTCCAGGTGCTGACCTTCCTCGACCACTTCGGCATCGCCGACGACGACCCGCGCGTCAACCAGTGGGGTGGCGCGATCGCCTGCGGTCACCCGCTCGCCTCGTCCGGTGTCCGGCTGATGACGCAGCTTTCGCGTCAATTCGCCGAGCGCCCCGACGTGCGCTACGGCCTGACCACCATGTGCATCGGGATCGGCATGGGCGGCACCGTCCTCTGGGAGAACCCGGCCTACAACGGCTCCGAGGGGGCGAAGTAATGACTTTCACCGCTGAGCAGGCGAAAGCCGCCTTCCCCGACGAGGTCGTCACGAACGCGATCACCCGGCTGGTGAAGGTGCCCGGCCTCGACAAGCCGGTCGCCCTGATCACCCTGGACAACGGCCACGACCACACCCGGCCGAACACCTTCGGCCCGCAGGGCCTGGTGAGCCTCGACGCCGCGCTCGACACCGCCTTCGCCGCGGAACCCGCCGCGATCGCGGTCACCGGCAAGCCGTTCATCTTCGCCGTCGGCGCCGACCTGTCCGGTGTCGAGGCGGTCGCGGATCCGGCGCTGGCGCGGGAGATCGCCCAGACCGGGCACGACGTGTTCCGCCGTCTCACCGAGACCGAGATCCCGACCTTCGGGTTCATCAACGGCGCGGTGATGGGCGGCGGGCTCGAACTCGCGCTCTCCTGCCACTACCGCACGCTTTCGGAGAACACCGCCGCGATCGCGTTCCCCGAGGTCTTCCTCGGCCTGTTCCCGGGCTGGGGCGGCACGCAGCTGTTGCCGAACCTGATCGGGCCGGACGCCGCGGTCACCGTGATCATCGAGAACGCGCTGGCGCAGAACAAGATGCTCAAGGTCGCGCAGGCGGCGGAGCTCGGCATCGTGGACGAGGTCTTCGGTTCGGCCGACTACCTCGAGCAGTCCCTGCTGTGGCTGGCGAAGGTCGTCAACGGCGAGCTCACCCCGGCCCGCCGCGAGATCGACCGCGGCGACGGCTGGGACGCCGCGATCGCCCGCGCCAAGGCCATTGTGGACGGACGCACCCAGGGCGCTTCGCCCGGCGCGACCAAGGCCGTCGAGCTGCTGGAGCTGGCCCGTGAGAACGATCTGGACCGCGGTTACGCGGCCGAGACCGACGGACTCGCCGAACTGCTGATGGACGACACGCTCCGTGCCGGGCTGTACTCGTTCAACCTGGTCAACAAGCGGGCCAAGCGGCCGGCGGGCGCGCCGGACAAGTCGCTGGCGCGCAAGGTGACCAAGGTCGGCGTCGTCGGCGCGGGCCTGATGGCCGGCCAGATGGCGCTGCTGTTCGTCCGCAGGCTCAAGGTGCCGGTCGTGCTCACCGACGTCGATCAGGAACGGGTCGACAAGGGGGTGTCCTATGTGCACGGTGAGATCGACAAGCTGCTGGCCAAGAAGCGGGTTTCACCGGACGGCGCGAACCGGCTGAAGGCACTCGTCACCGGCTCGCTCGACAAGTCCGCCTTCGCCGACGCCGACTTCGTGATCGAGGCGGTGTTCGAGGAGCTGGGCGTCAAGCAGAAGGTCTTCGCCGACCTGGAGCGGTACGTCTCACCCGAGGCGATCCTCGCGACGAACACCTCGTCACTGTCGATCACCGCGATGGCGTCGCGGCTCGAACATCCGGAACGCGTGGTCGGGTTCCACTTCTTCAATCCGGTCGCGGTGATGCCGCTGCTGGAGATCGTCCGCGCGGAGAAGACCGACGACGCCGCGCTGGCCACCGCGTTCGCCCTCGGCAAGCAGCTCAAGAAGTCGAGCGTGCTGGTCAAGGACGCGTCCGCGTTCGTGGTCAACCGGCTGCTGCTGCGGTTCCTCGGCGAGGTGCTGGTGACCGTCGACGAGGGCACGCCGTTCGAGGTCGCGGACAAGGCGCTCGAGCCGCTGGGCCTGCCGATGACGCCGCTGACGCTGATGCAGCTGGTCGGCCCGGCGATCGCCCTGCACGTCGGGGAGACCCTGCACGAGGCGTTCCCGGACCGGTTCACCGTCAGCGAGAACCTCGACCGCTTCGTCAAGGCGGGCAAAAAGGCCGTCTGGCAGTGGGACGCTCACGGCAACGCCACCGTCGATCCCGAGGTGGCCGAGCTCTGGCAGCGCGGTGACTCCCCGTCGACCTCCGAGCAGGTGCGTGACCGCGCGCTGGCGGCGATCGCCGAGGAGATCCGGATCATGCTCGACGAGGGCGTGGTCGCCGAGGCACAGGACATCGACCTGTGCCTGATCCTCGGCGCGGGCTGGCCGTTCTGGCTGGGCGGCATCACGCCGTACCTGGATCGGGCCGGGGTGTCCGAGAAGGTCAACGGCAAGCGGTTCCTGGCCCCGGGTGTGGCGAGTGTGCCGCTCTCCTGAGTGAGTGAGAAGGCCACCGTCGGCGATCCCTTGATCGCGGGCGGTGGCCTTTTGCTTTTTTCGTGGGTTCTGTGGCGTATGGCTGCGATTTCCGGAACACTCGCCCTACGCCTGGTTTTCCAGGCACTGGGGAAGCAAGGAAACCGGAAGGAAAGCCGATGAAGAAGATCGTCGTGCGCGTGGGCCTGGGGGCCGGCGCGGCGGTGCTGGGTCTGGTGCTCGGGGCGGGTGTGGCGGGTGCTGACGACAGCGTCCGGATCACCGGCGACGAGACCGGAAGTGTCCGGATCACCGGAGTGGACAACCGCGACTTCGGTGTGACCCCGGCCAATCGGGACATGTAGCGGGGAACCCGGCTCTCCGGCCATCCTCCGGAGAGCCGGGTCTTCAGCGTTCGCCCTCCGGCGGGCACGGCGGCGGGGTCACGGTCATCTTGGCCACGATGGCCGCGGGATCGAGCACGTCGACCTTCTGCGCTTCGGGGAAACGCCGCCGTAGTTGGTCCGCCAAGGCAGGGAAGTCGGTTCCGGCGACGGGCAGGAGATGCACGACCGCCGGGAGCACGTCCGGCCCCGTGAGCCGCACCAGCTCCTGGTCGTTCGCGAAGAGCTTCTTGAACCGCTCGTACGCCTCCTTCTTGGTCTCGGTCAGCACGCGGCGCGCCTTCGGCTCCTCCCGGAGTGCCTGCGCGATCGCCCTCATGGCCTCGTCGGTCTCGGCGTAGATCACCAGCCGGATCCCGCACAGCTCCCGGCCGCCCAGCGGTACGGGTTCGGCGTCGCGCGGCAGGGCCACGACGGACGAGGACGGCGGCGCGAGCTTCGTGCCGACCCTGTCGAACACCACGATCGCCGTCATGGCCACGGCTCCGGCGACCAGCACGGCGGCCGCGCCGATCACCCAGAACAACCATCGCGGTACCGAGGGTCTCCGTCGCGGTTCTTCCACAGGGACGATCATCACACAGCGCCGTCCGTCGGCCGCGCGGACACCACCCGTTCAGCCGAATCTCCCTGGCGTCCTGCCGACCTCGTCGCGGGACCGGTCACCGGCCCCGTGGCCGACGCCGACACCCGGACGGCTTCCGGCACACCTTCCGCGACGTGCGTGAGTCGTTCTTCGTGCGGCCCCGCGGCACGGACGGCAAGAAGCACGTGCCCGGCGGCATCGAGCCGAGCGCCGGCCTCATCGGGCGATCCAACCCGTTCGAGGACCTGTGGCTCTACGGGAATCCGGTCTTCGTGGACGTCCGGCAGGCGTAGGGTCCGGCCTCGGCTCCCGGCTCGACACCGGGGAAAGCGCTGGGTACCGCGACCGCCACCTCATTGGCCCTCGCTCACCGCGTTCAGCGGACTGAACGCGGTGAGCGACGGCTCAGGAGAGCGTGTCCGGGTCCGGCCCCAGCCGCGTTCCCTGCTCCAGCGTCGCGATCGCGGCGCCGTCGTGCGCGTCGAGCGCGAAGTCGAAGATGTCCATGTTCTCCTTGATCCGCTCCGGCGTGACGGATTTCGGGATCACCAGGTGGTTCATCTCGATGTGCCAGCGCAGCACGATCTGGGCCGGGGTCTTGCCGTGCTTCTTCGCGATCGTGGTGATCTTCTGGTCGGCGAGCAGATCCCCGCCGCGCGCCAGCGGGCCCCACGCCTCGGTGAGGATCTCGTGCTTCTCGTGGAAGTTCCGGAGCAGCGGCTGCTGCAACCACGGGTGGCATTCGATCTGGTTCACCGCGGGGACCGTCCCGGTCTCCTCGATCAGCCGTTCCAGATGCGGGATCCGGAAGTTCGAGACACCGATCGCCTTCGCCCGGCCGTCGGAGGCGATCTTTTCCAGCGCCCGCCACGTTTCCACGTACTTGTCCTGTGACGGCAGCGGCCAGTGGATCAGGTACAGGTCGACGTACTCGAGACCGAGCTCGCCCAGGCTGGCGTCGAAGGCACGCAACGCCGAGTCGTGGCCGTGCTCGGTGTTCCACAGTTTCGTGGTGACGAACAGTTCCTCGCGGGGCAGCCCGCTGGTGCGGACGGCCTCGCCGACGCCGCGTTCGTTGGCGTACAGGGTCGCCGTGTCGATGGCGCGGTAACCCGCTTCGATGGCGGTGCGGACCGCGTCGGCGACCTCGTCGTCGCCGATCTTGTACACGCCGAATCCGAGCTGGGGAAGGGACGTTCCGTTGTTCAACCTCATGCTGGGGACCATTCTCGAACCGTAACCGCAACGGGAGGTCAAGGCAGAGCGGGCAGGTGGACCGTCACCGAAAGCCCGCCGCCCACAACGGGTTCCGCGGACACCGTGCCGCCGTGTGCCTGGACCGCGGCCCGCACGATCGAGAGCCCCAGACCGGCACCGGTGCGGGCGGTCCTGGCGACGCCGGCGCGGCGGAACGGCTCGAACAGTTCGGGGACCGCGGCCGGGTCGAGCAGACCGCCGGAGGACCGCACCCGCAGCACCGACCACTGTGGACCGGCCTGCGTGACGACGTCCAGCCAGCCGCCCTCGACGTTGTGCCGCACGGCGTTCTCCAGCAGGTTGCCCGCGATCCGTTCCAGCAGCGCGGGATCCCCGAACGTCGGCGCGCCCTGGGTCGCGAATTCGGTACGGATACCGCGTTTCTCGGCGTCGGCCCGCACCGCACGCCAAGCGCTCGCGACGATCACCGCGAGATCGGCCGGTTCCCTCGCCACCAGCCCCGCGCCGTCCGTGCGCGCGAGCAGCAGCAGCGAACCGACCAGCCGCTCGGCCCGTTCGGTCGCGTCGCGGACCACGCCTGCCATCCGCCGCAGTTCGGCTTCGTCGGCCTGCTCGTCGGCCAGGGTGACGTCGACTTCGGTGCGGATGACCGCGAGCGGCGTCCGCAGTTCGTGGCTGGCGTTCGCGACGAAATGCCGTTGCGCGTCGAACGCGGCCTGCAACCTGTCGAGCATGTCGTCGAAGGTCTCGGCCAGTTCGGCGAGTTCGTCCTTGGTGCGGACCCCACCGATCCGCTCCCCCATCGATTCGATCGACAGACGGCGTGCCGTCCCGGTGATCTCACGCAGCGGCCGCAGGACCCGTGCGGTGAACGTCCACGCGAGGATCCCCGCCGCCAGCACGACGAAACAGAACGCGGTCGCGCCGAACAGCAGCACGCGCTCACGGGCGTACACCCGCAGATGCTCGGTGACGGCGGAAGCGTCGACCTCGACGCCGTCGACCCGCACCGTGGTGCCCGGCGGCAACCGAGGAACCGCGGAAACGGCGTCACCGACCAGATTCCAGGTCAGCCAGAGCAACAAGAGGCTGACCAGCGCCACCAGCCCGGTCGCGAGCAACGTGACCCGCGCGCGCAGGCTGCGGGCACCGGACAGGTTCACCCGCGTGCGGTCCCCTGCTCCGGCACCCGGTAGCCGGAGCCGACGACGGTCTCGATGATGCCCGGCTCGCCGAGTTTCTTGCGCAGTGTCATCACGGTGACCCGGACGGTGGTGGTGAACGGGTCGGCGTTCTCGTCCCACACGCGTTCGAGCAGTTCCTCGCTGCTGACCACCGAACCGGCGGCCGACAGCAGCACCTCCAGCACGCCGAACTCCTTGCGGGTCAGCTCGACCGGACCGCTCGCGCGGCGGACGGTCCGCCTCGCCGGATCCAGTTCGACGTCACCCGCAGTCAGCAGCGGCGGCGCGGCCGGGGTCGCGCGGCGGCCGAGCGCCCGCACCCGCGCGACGAGTTCGGGGAAGGCGAACGGCTTGGCGAGATAGTCGTCGGCGCCGAGGGAAAGCCCGTCGACACGGTCCGAAACGGAACTGCTCGCGGTGAGCATCAGCACGCGGGTCAGCTCGCCGGACGCGACGATCTCGCGGCACAGGTCGTCACCGGACATCCCGGGCAGGTCGCGGTCGAGCAACACGACGTCGTACCGGGTGACGGCGGCCTTCTCGTGCCCGTCGTCACCCGTGAGCGCGATGTCCACCGCCATCCCCTCGCGCCGCAGGCCGCGTGCGATCGCGTCGGCGAGGGGTTCTTCGTCTTCGACTACCAGAATTCGCACGACCCCACGTTGCCACAGCTTCCTGAGAGTGACCTGATCGGACTCACGAGGCCCATCGCAGGGCGAACCACAGCCGCATCCGGGTCTCCGGATCCGCCAGGTCCACCCCCAGTGCCCGTTCGATCTGCCCGATCCGGTGCCGGACGCTGTTGCGGTGCACGCCGAGTTCGGCGGCCGTCCGGTCCCAGCCGCCGTGGTGCGCGAGCCAGGTCCGCAGCGTGTCGATGAGTTCGCGGTCGCCCTTCCGGTCGAGTTCACGGAGCGGCGCCAGCGCTTGGGCGGCGAATCCGGCCGCCGCGTCCGGGGCGATCAGCGTGTCCAGCCCGAGGCCGGACGCCTCCGCCACCACCGGTCGTTCCAGCGCGGCGGCCCGCCGCAGCAGCAACTCCACTTCGGCGCCCGCCTCGGGGAGCCGGTCGGGCCGGACGGGCGAACCCACGACCGCGAGCCAGCCGTCGGCCCGGAGCCGGTCGAGGTCGCCGATCTCCGGTGCCTCGCGGACGATCGCGGTGAAGCGTGGGCCGGGCAGCAGCCGCAGGAGCGGGGTGTCGAGCCGCGCGCGCAGCCAGTCGTAGCGCGCGGCGACCTCGTTCGGCCCTCGGCGGTAGGCGATCCCGGCGACCAGGCGGTGTTCGTCCCCGCCGAGCACGCCGGTCTCCCCCAGCAGCAGCGCCGTGGCGGTGGCACCCAGTCCGGCCGCGTCCGAACCCGCGCGGCCCACCAGCCCGAGCAGCGCCGCCCCGACCGACAGGATCGAGCGGTCCGCGCCGCCGAACCGCCCGGCCCGGCCGACCACGACCAGATGTGACGCCGTCGCCTGTGGGTACACCGGTTGCGCGACGACGTGCGTGCCATCGGCCAGTTCCGTCGTCGCGCTGCGGATCCCCCGGCCCGCGCGCAGCGTGGCGACCAGTTCCCGGACCTCGTCCGGCAGCGGCGACGGCGCGCCGTGGTCGGCGGCGAGGACGTCGCCGACACCGACCAGCGCCACCCACGCCCGCAGCCGCCCGGCCAGCGCGCCCGCGAGTTCGCCGAGCCCGTCGCCCGCCGCCCTGGTCAGCGCCTCGCGGGCGGCCGCGATCCGCCGCTGTTCCCGCTGTCCGGCCTCGGCCAGCGCGACCGACACCGCACGGCTGATCGCCAGGAACGGCGTCCGCGGCTGCACGACGATCAGCGGCAACCCGTGCCGCGCACAGGCCGACCGCAGCGCCGCCGGCAGGGTCTCGTGGGTGCCCGGTGTCAGCCCGAAGCCGAGCGCGGAGATCCCGCTGCCGGCCAGCCGGCGGACGTAGCGGTCGACCTCGGACGGCTCCGCCGGAAGGTTCACCCCGGCGGTGAGCAGCAGTTCCGCCCCGAGCAGGTAGGGCGCGGGGTCACGCAGCTCGCTGACGTGCGCCCAGCGCACCGGGGCGTCGAGCGCACCCGGCCGCAATGTCTCCACGACCGGGTCGAGTGCCAGTTCAGGGTTGCCGACCACGGCCCGTAACGGGACATGCACATCCGAGTCGAGCTGATCGCGGCTTTGGGTCATTCCGTCCTCGATTGTTCACGCTTGGGCTGGATCATCCCATGTCGGTCCAGCCGCGAGCGAACCTACGGTGACCCGAACGAAGCGAACAGCCCACGTCAAGGAGGACACCGTGGCCGGTGACTACGCGGTGATCACGCTCTACATAGCGGGCATGATCGGGGTGGGCTGGTTCGGCCTGCGGCTGGCCAAGACCAAATCCGACTACCTGGTCGCGGGCCGCCGCCTCGGCTGGTTCATGTACTCGGGCACGATGTCCGCGGTGGTGCTCGGCGGCGCTTCGACGGTCGGCGGGGTGAAGCTCGGCTACACCTACGGCATCTCCGGCGCCTGGCTCGTGATCGCGATCGGCGTCGGCATCCTGGTCCTGCACACGTTGTTCGCGCGGCGGCTGGTGAGGCTGCGCGTCTACACCGTCGGCGAGATGCTCGACCTGCGCTACGGCGGTTCCACCAGCGCCATCTCCGGTGTGGTCATGTGGGGCTACACCCTGATGCTGACCGTCACCTCGACGCTGGCGTTCGCCACCATCTTCAAGGTCCTGTTCAGCGTGCCGAACTGGGCCGGGATCGCCATCGGCGGGTCGATCGTGGTGCTCTACTCGGTGCTCGGCGGCATGTGGTCGATCACGCTGACCGACATCGTCCAGTTCGTCGTCAAGACCATCGGCATCCTCTTCATCCTGCTGCCGGTCTCGATCGTCTCGGCGGGCGGCTTCGACGGGATGGCCGCGCGGCTGGACGAGAGCTACTTCGAACTCACCGCCATCGGCGGCGACACGATCTTCACCTACTTCCTCGTCTACAGCTTCGGCCTGCTCATCGGACAGGACATCTGGCAGCGCGTGTTCACCGCGAGGACGCCGGGCATCGCCACCGGCGGCGGCGTCATCTCCGGTGTCTACTGCCTGGTCTACGGCCTCGCCGGCGCGCTGATCGGCACGGCGGCCCGAACGCTGTACCCGAACCTCGCCAGCGCGCAGGACGCGTTCGCGACCATCGTCGAACAGCAACTGCCCGCCGGGATCCGCGGCCTGGTGCTCGCGGCGGCGTTGTCGGCGATGATGTCGACCGCCAGCGGCGCGCTCATCGCCTGCTCCACGGTCAGCACCTCGGACCTGCTTTCCAAGCTGGGCCTCAAGAACGCCGGCAACGAGGTCGCCAGGAACCGCGTGACCACCTTGATCCTCGGTGTCGTCGCGCTCGGCATCGCGATGGTCGTGGACGACGTCGTCAACGCGCTGACCATCGCCTACGACATCCTCGTCGGCGGTCTGCTGGTCGCGATCATCGGCGGGCTGGCCTGGAAACGCGGCACTCGTCAGGGCGCGCTCGCGTCGATGGTCGCCGGTACCGTCGTGGTGATCGCGTTCATGATCATCGACGGCGTCGAGGCCGACAGCCCGATCTACTGGGGGCTCGGCTCCAGCCTGGCGGTGTACCTGCTGGTCAGCTTCCTCACCCCGCGTACCTCCGACGAGATCCTCACCGTGTGGACCCGCCGTCTGAACGGCAGCGCGGTCGCCGAAGAAGAAGAGGCGGAACTCGCCGCTTCGAAGTCCTGAAACCCTTACCCACGAAGGAGACCCGCAGTGAGTGACACCGCCCCGATCGGCCCCGTCGACTCGTCCGAGGTGCCCCGGTTCGCCGGTTTCGCGACCTTCGCGAGGCTCCCGCGGATCGACCAGGTCGAGCGTGCCGATGTCGCCGTCGTCGGCGTGCCGTTCGACGCCGGGGTGTCCTACCGCCCCGGCGCGCGGTTCGGCCCCGCCGCGCTCCGTGAGGCCAGCAGGCTCCTTCGCCCGTATCACCCGGAACTCGACGTCTCGCCGTTCGCCGAAACGCAGGTGGTCGACGCCGGTGACATCGCGCTCAACCCGTTCAACATCGGCGAAGCGATCGAAACCCTGCAGGACGAGGCCGAGGCGCTGACCGCGAACGGGACGCGGCTGGTGACCGTCGGCGGCGACCACACGATCGCGCTGCCGCTGCTGCGCGCGGCGGCGAAGAAGCACGGGCCGGTGGCGCTGCTGCACTTCGACGCGCACCTCGACACCTGGGACACCTACTTCGGCGAGCCGTACACCCACGGCACCCCGTTCCGGCGGGCGTCCGAGGAAGGCATCCTCGACACCGAAGCGCTGTCCCACGTCGGCACGCGCGGCCCGCTGTACGGCAAGCGGGATCTGGAAGAGGACCGCCGCCTCGGATTCGGCATCGTCACCTCCGGCGACGTGATGCGCCGCGGGGTCGCCGAGACCGTCGACGCGCTGCGCCAGCGTATCGGCGGCCGCCCGCTCTACGTCTCCGTCGACATCGACGTGCTCGACCCCGCGCACGCGCCGGGCACCGGCACCCCCGAAGCGGGCGGCATGACCAGCCGTGAACTGCTGGAGATCCTGCGCGGACTGCGGGGCTGCAACCTCGTCGGCGCGGATGTGGTGGAGCTCGCCCCGGCTTACGATCACGCCGAGATCACCGCCATCGCGGCCTCCCACGTCGCCTACGACCTGGTGAGCCTGCTCAGCCTGGGAAAGAGCGAATGACACCACGGATAGGCGGCGACGTCGTCGTCGAAACCCTCCGAGCGCTCGGCGCCGACACCGTGTTCGGCCTGCCCGGCCAGCACGCGCTCGGCCTGTTCGAAGCACTGCGGCGCACGGACGACCTGCGCGTGATCGGCGCGCGGGTGGAGAACAACCTGGCGTTCGCGGCCGACGGGCACGCCCGTGCCCGGCTCGCGGCGAACCCCGAAGGCCCGGTCCCGGTGACGCCGATGATCGTGTCGACCGGCCCCGGCGCGTTGCTGACTCTGGCTTCACTGCAGGAATCCCGGGCGGCGTCGGTCCCGGTACTCGGCATCTCCAGTCAGATCCCGGTCGCCGGGCTCGGCGGCGGACGGCACGGCTACCTGCACGAACTGCCCGATCAGCAGGCCAGTTTCCGTGACGTCGTGAAGTCGGTACACGTCGTACGCACCGTCAGCCAGATCCCGACGGCGCTGCGCGCGGCCTGGGAATCGGCGGCGACCGCGCCGTACGGCCCGGTGTGGGTCGAGATCCCGCAGGACATCCTGCTGGCGCCGACGGAGTCGCCGCGGATCACGTCGGTGACCGCGCGGCCCGCTCCGCTCGTGCCGCTGCCGGAGCTCGTCGCCGAGGCCGCGGAACTCCTCGGGGCGGCGAAGAATCCGGTGATCCTGGCCGGGGGTGGCGCATTGCGCTCGGGCGCGGGGGCGGAGCTGAAGGCGCTCGCGGAGGCCCTGCGCGCGCCGGTGCTGTCGACGTTCGGCGGCAAGGGCGTCTTCGGCTGGGACCACGAACTTTCCGGGCAATCGTGGATCGAAGACTGGCACAGCACCGAGTTCCTCTCGGTCGCGGACGTGCTGCTCGTCCTGGGTTCCGGGCTCGGCGAACTGTCCAGCAACTACCGCGAGTTCGTCCCGCGCGGCCGGGTGATCCAGGTCGAGGCCGATCTCGGGAAGCTGGAGTCGAACTACCCGGCCCTGGGCATCCACGCCGACGTCCGCCTTGTCCTGCAAGGACTTCTGGAGCAGGTGCCGTTCCGTCCGTCCGACGGTGCCGCCGAAGCCGCGGTGGCGGAGCTGCTGGCCAAGGTGCGCGCCCGCCTCGACGCCCAGCCCCTCGATGCCGAGCGCAAGCTGATCGACGACGTCCGTGCGGCGGTGCCCGAGGGCACGCAGACGTTCTGGGACATGACGATCGCGGCCTATTGGGCCTGGTCGGCATGGAATCCCGAGGGCGCGCCGATCCACACCGCGCAGGGCGCGGGCGGGCTCGGCTACGGCCTGCCCGGCGCGCTCGGCGCCGCGGCGGCGACCGGCGGCCCGGTGCTCGCGGTGTCCGGTGACGGCGGCGCGATGTACGGCATCGCGGAACTGGCCACCGCGGTCCAGCACGGACTGGACGTGACCTGGCTGGTCGTGGACGACGGTGGCTACGGGATTCTGCGCGAGTACCTGACCGGCGCCTTCGGCCGGTCCACCGCCACCGAACTCGCGCGACCGGATTTCGCCGCGCTGGCCGAATCTTTCGGCGTCGACACCACCGTGTCCTCTTTGGACACCGTCGGGAAAGACCTCGCCGACGCGCTGGGAACGCCGGGGCCGTCCGTGGTCGTCCTCCCCGCTCTGCTGAAGATGTTCGAGCCGACCCACCTGGAGAAGAAATGACTCAGGTCCACAATTTCGTCGACGGCGCCGAGGTACCGGCTGCGGGCTCCCGGACACTCGACCTGGTGGATCCCGCCACCGGCGAGGTCTTCGGCACCAGCGTCCTGTCCGAGCAGTCCGATGTGGACGCCGCGCTGGCCGCCGCCGAACGGGCGTTCCAGGTGTGGCGCAAGAGCACCCCCGCCCAGCGCCAGCTCGCGCTGCTGAAGATCGCCGACGCGGTCGAGGCGCGTGCGGAGGAGTTCGCCGAGCTGGAAATCCGGGAGACCGGCAAGATCCGGTCCGTGGTGCTCGACGAAGAGATCCCGGAGTGCGTCAGCGCGCTGCGGTTCTTCGCCGGTGCCGCGCGGCAACTCGAAGGCACCGCGTCCGGGGAATACCTGCCGGGGCACACTTCGGCGATCCGGCGTGAACCGGTCGGCGTCTGCGCGCAGATCGCGCCGTGGAACTACCCGCTCATGATGGGTGTCTGGAAGATCGCCCCGGCGCTGGCGGCCGGGAACACCGTCGTGCTGAAGCCCGCCGAGACCACTCCGTCGACGGCGGTGCTGCTGGCCAAGGTCGCGGCGGAGTACCTGCCGCAAGGCGCGTTCAACGTGCTGTGCGGCGACCGCGACACCGGCCGCGCGCTGGTGAGGCACCCGATCACCGAACTGGTGTCGATCACCGGATCGACCCGGGCGGGCATCGACGTCGCCACCGTCGCGGCGGCCGACCTCAAACGCACGCACCTGGAACTCGGCGGGAACGCGCCGCTGCTGGTCTTCGGCGACGTGAACCTCGCCGAGGCGGCGGAGGGCATCGTCGGCGCGGCGTTCTACAACGCGGGCCAGGACTGCACCGCGGGCAGCCGGGTGCTGGTGGACGCGGCGATCCACGACGAGTTCGTCGCGGAACTCACCAAGGCCGCCGCCGCGCAGGCGCCCGGCCGGGACTTCGGCCCGCTCAACAGCGAGGCGCAGTTCGGCCGCGTGCGCGGTCTCGTCGAGCGACTGCCGTCGCACGCCCGCGTGGAGACCGGCGGCGCCCCCGCCGGCGACCGCGGATTCTTCTTCTCCCCCACCGTGATCTCGGGCCTGAAGCAGGACGACGAGATCGTGCGGGAGGAGATCTTCGGTCCGGTGGTCACCGTCCAGTCCTTCGTGGACGAGGACGAGGCGGTGCGCCTGGCCAACGGCGTCCCCTACGGGCTGGCGTCGTCGATCTGGACCAACGACCTGGCACGCGCGACCCGCGTCTCGGGTGAACTCGACTTCGGCTGCGTCTGGATCAACACCCACGGGCCGCTGGTCTCGGAAATGCCTCATGGCGGCTTCGGGCACTCGGGCCACGGAAAGGACCTCTCGTCCTACTCCTTCGCCGAGTACACCCGCGTCAAACACGTCATGACCCGCTTCGCCTGACCGCGATTCGGCACCGGATTGCGCTAGTTCGCGAAGCCAACGATCGCAATCCGGTGCCGAATCGCGTACTTGGAGGTCCACATGGGTGACAAGGTCACCGAAGTCGAGCAGCACGGCATCGCGCCGATCCCGCCGGAGGAACAGACGTCGCGGCCCCGCGACCTGTTCCGGATGGCGTTCGGCGGCGCGAACACCTTCGCCACCATCATCCTCGGGACGCTCCCGATCGCCTTCGGCCTGAGCTTCTGGGCGGCGGCGGCCGCCACCGTCGCGGGCGTGGTCGTCGGCGCGCTCGTGCTCTCACCGATGTCGTTGTTCGGCCCGCTCACTCGGACCAACAACGCCGTCTCCTCGGGCGCCCACTTCGGCGTCGTCGGCCGCTGTGTCGGTTCCTTCCTTTCCCTGCTGACGGCGATCACGTTCTTCGCCATCTCGGTCTGGGTGAGCGGCGACGCCGTCGCCGGTGCCGCGCAACGGCTTTTCGGCTTCGACGGCGGCGAGGTGCTCCGCGGCGTCGCGTACGGCGTCATCGCGCTCGCCACGCTGGTGGTGTGCATCTACGGCTACCGCTTCATGCTGCTGGTGAACCGGGTCGCGGTCGTTCTGGGCACGGCGATCATGCTGCTCGGGATCGTGGCCTACGGCGGCACGTTCGACCCCGGTTTCGCAGGCACCGGCACCTACGCCCTCGGGGACTTCTGGCCGACCTGGATCCTCGCCGCGCTCACCACGATGGCGAACCCGATCTCGTTCGGCGCCTTCCTCGGCGACTGGACGCGCTACATCCCCGCGCGGCACAGCCGCCGGTCTCTGCTGGCCGCGCCGTTCCTGGCGCAGGTGGCGACCCTGCTGCCGTTCGGGTTCGGCATCGCCACCGCGACACTGGTCGCCGACCCGGCCGACTACATCACCGGGCTGACCGCGATCTCCCCGCTGTGGTACGCGATCCCGCTGATCGGCGGGCTGTCCACCGGCACGACGTCGCTCTACGGAACGGGGCTGGACTTCAGTTCGATCTTCGTGCGGCTGAGCCGGGTGCAGGCGACGCTGCTGATCGGCTCGCTCAGTGTCGTGTTCATCTTCGTCGGCAACTTCGTGCTCGACATGGTCTCGAGCATCAACGCCTTCGCCACGCTGATCGTGCTGTGCACCTCACCGTGGATGGTGATCATGATGATCGGCTTCGTGCTGCGGCGCGGGTTCTACGACCCGGACGACCTCCAGGTGTTCAACCAGGGCCGCAAGGGCGGCCGCTACTGGTTCACCCGCGGCGTGAACTGGCGCGCGATGGCCGCGTGGATCCCGGCGACGACGCTGGGCCTGCTGACCGCCAACACCCCGATGATCGCCGGGCCGTTCAAGGACATCGCGGGCGGCGTCGACGTCAGCATGGTGGTGACGCTGTGCACGGCGGCGATCGCCTATCCCGTGCTGGTGAAGCTCTTCCCCGAACCGCGGGAGGTCTACGGTCCCGCGGCGCCTGTCGCCACACCGGCGGTCGCGCTCGCCCAGGAGGCGTAAGACACGATGGGGCGGCGCGTGGGCCGATCCGTGAAGGCCCAGCGCGCGCTATGAAAGGTCCTTTCCTTGCGAATTTTGCAAGGAAAGGACCTTTCATAGCGCATGTCAGCGCTGGTCAACGCATGTCAGCGGCGCTGTCGGCGTGTCAGCGCATGTCAGCGCATGTCAGCGGTGCGTGTCCTCCGGCGCCGGCGTCCGGCTCGCCAGGTTCGCGGACCACTCGGTGACCCGCCGCGCCACGTCCTGCGCGGTGAGCCCTACCCGGGCCAGCACCTCCTCGCGTGAACCGTGGTCGTGGAACACCTGCGGCACCGCGAGATCCCGCAACGGCACGTCGCATTCGGCGTCACGGAAGAGCGCGGCCAGCGCGGAGCCGAAACCGCCGTGCCGTCCGCTGTCCTCGACGGTCACGACGAGCTTGTGCTGCTCGGCCAGCGCGACCAGTTCGGCGGGCGCCGGGACGACCCAGCGCGGGTCCACCACGGTGACGCCGATGCCCTGGTCGGCCAGCCGGTCCGCGGCGGCGAGCCCGAGCATCGCGAACGCGCCCACGGCGACCAGCAGGACGTCGGCGTCACCGTCGGGTTTGCGCAGGACGTCGACCCCGCCGACGCGTTCGACGGCGGGGATGGAATCGATCACGCCACCCTTGGAGAACCGCAGCGCGGTCGGCCCGTCCTCGACCGCGACGGCTTCCCGCAGCTCCTCGCGCAGCGTGCCGGCGTCGCGCGGCGCGGCGACCCGCATGCCCGGCACCATGCCCAGCAGCGAGAGGTCCCACATGCCGTGGTGGCTCGGCCCGTCCGGCCCGGTGATGCCCGCCCGGTCCAGCACCAGCGTCACCGGCTGGCGGTGCAGCGCGACGTCCATCAGGACCTGGTCGAACGCGCGGTTCAGGAAGGTGGAGTAGACCGCGACGACGGGGTGCTTGCCGCCCATGGCGAGCCCGGCGGCCGAGGTCACCGCGTGCTGCTCGGCGATGCCGACGTCGTACCAGCGGTCCGGGTACGCCTCGGCGAACTTGTGCAGCCCGGTCGAGCGCAGCATGGCCGCGGTGATCGCGACGACGTCCTCGCGGTCGGCGCCGATCTTCACCAGCTCGTCGGCGAAGACGCCGGTCCAGCTCGGGCCCTTCACCGGCGGCAGACCGGTTTCCGGGTCGATCGGATCGGTCTGGTGCATCTGGTCGGCCTGGTTGGTCACCGCGGGCTCGTAGCCGTGGCCCTTCTCGGTGACCACGTGCACGATGACCGCGCCGCCGAAGTCACGGGCGCTCTGGAATGCCTTCTCCAGCGCGGCCAGGTCGTGCCCGTCGACCGGGCCGAGGTACTTGAGGCCGAGGTCGGAGAACATCATCTGCGGGCTCAGCGCGTCCTTGAGCCCCGCCTTCGCCGCGTGCAGCGCCGCGTAGATCGGCCTGCCGACGAGAGGCGTGTGCCTCAGCAGTTCCTTGCCGCGGTCCAGCACGCGCTCGTAACCCGGCTTGAGCCGCAGCGACGCGAGGTGATCCGCCACGCCGCCGATGGTCGGCGAGTACGAGCGGCCGTTGTCGTTGATGACGAGGACGACCGGGCGGCGCGGGTTCGCGGCGATGTTGTTGAGCGCCTCCCAGCACATGCCGCCGGTCAGCGCGCCGTCCCCGACGACGGCGATCGCGTGCCTGCCGCCCCCGCCCAGCTCGAACGCCTTCGCCAGACCGTCCACATAGGACAACGCGGTCGACGCGTGGCTGTTCTCGACGAGGTCGTGCTCGCTCTCGCAGCGCGCCGGGTAGCCGGTGAGGCCGCCGAGCTGGCGCAGCTTGCCGAAGCCGTCGTGACGGCCGGTGACGATCTTGTGCACGTACGCCTGGTGACCGACGTCCCACACGATGGCGTCGTTCGGCGAGTCGAAGACCCGGTGCAGCGCCATCGTCAGCTCGACCACCCCCAGGTTCGGGCCGAGGTGACCACCGGCGAGCCGCACCTTCTCGACGAGGAAGTCCCGGATCTCCGCGGCCAGCTCGTCGAGCTGTTCCGGGTTCATCCGCTTCAAGTCGGCCGGTCCGTGCACGGACTCGAGCAACGTCACTCTCCCACCTCGCCTGGTTCCACTTCCGCCGTTCCGACCAGTCTACGGAGGAACCCTGAGAGTCTTCCGTCCGCCGCGTCACGGGTCACATGTCAGAAAATCACCACTATGCACCCGACGGCGTGAACATGGTCTCTTTTGCCAAGTAGCGGTCACGTCGGGTGGCCGTGATAATCGCTGATCGACGGTTGAGCAGGAGCCGGGCGCGGAGGGCTTGATGGCGGACTTTTTCATCGGTGGCGAGTGGGTCGACGCGGTCGGCGGTGGTCACCGGGAGATCCGCTGCCCCGCGGACGGATCGCTGGTCGCGGAAGTCGCCGAAGGCACCCGCGAAGACACCGAAGCGGCCATCGCCGCCGCGAGGAAGGCGTTCGACACCGGCCCGTGGCCGGGCACGCCCGCTCCCCAGCGCGGTGACCTGCTGTTGAAGGCCGCCGACCTGCTGGACCGCGACGCCTCGGCCTTCGCCCGCGCCGAATCGCTCGACACCGGGAAACGGCTGGTCGAGAGCGAATACGACATGGCCGACATCGCCGCGTGCCTGCGCTACTTCGGCAAGCTCGCCGCCAACGACGCCGGCCGCGTCGTCGACACCGGCGACCCGGACGCGTTCAGCCGGATCGTGCACGAGCCGGTCGGCGTCTGCGGGCTGATCACGCCGTGGAACTACCCGCTCCTGCAGACCATCTGGAAGGTCGCCCCCGCGCTCGCGGCGGGCAACACGTTCGTCCTCAAGCCCAGCGAGCTGACTCCGCACACCTCGATCATGCTGATGAAGCTGCTGACCGAGGCGGGGCTGCCCGGCGGGGTCGCGAACCTGGTGCTCGGCGCCGGCGCGCAGGCCGGGGCACCACTTTCGGAGCATCCGGATGTCGATCTCGTCTCGTTCACCGGCGGGCTCGCGACCGGCAAGATCATCGCCGCCTCCGCCGCGGGCACCATCAAAAAGGTCGCGCTGGAGCTGGGCGGCAAGAACCCGAACGTCGTCTTCGCCGACTCGGACTTCGACACCGCCGTCGACTACGCGCTGACCGCGGTGTTCCTGCACTCCGGGCAGGTCTGCTCGGCGGGTGCGCGACTGATCGTCCAGGAGGAGTGGCACGAGGAGTTCGTCGACGAACTCGTCCGCCGCGCCGAACTGATCCGACTGGGTGGACCTTTCGACCCGAAGGCTGAAACCGGTCCGCTGATCTCGGCCGCCCATCTGGAAAAGATCGAACGTTACGTCGCCGCGGCGCTGGAAGAGGGCGCCATCCTGCGGACCGGCGGCAAACGCCCGGACGATCGCGAGCTCGCGAAGGGGCATTACTACCTGCCGACCATCCTCGACAACGTCGAGCAGGGCAGCAGCGCCGTCGTCGACGAATCGTTCGGCCCGGTGCTCACCGTCGAGACCTTCACCGACGAGGACGACGCCGTCCGCATCGCCAACGACACGCACTACGGCCTCGCGGGCGCGGTGTTCACCTCGGACGCCTCCCGCGCGCAGCGGGTCGCGAACCGGCTGCGACACGGCACGATCTGGATCAACGACTTCCACCCGTACCTGCCGCAGGCGGAATGGGGCGGCTACAAGCAGTCCGGCTTCGGGCGTGAGCTCGGCCCCACCGGACTCGCCGAGTACACGGAGGCGAAGCACATTTACCAGAATCTCCGGCCCGCCCCACAGCGCTGGTTCTCCGGAGAGCCCGCGTCCGATTGAACAGGGGAAATCGCCGATGAGCGATCCTACCGATGACGGCCTCGCCGGTTTCGGGTACAAACAGGAACTCGAAAGAACACTCGGCAATTTCCACACCTTCGCCGCCGGGATCAGCTACATCTCGATCCTCACGGGGACCTTCCAGCTGTTCTACTTCGGCTTCGGCTTCGGCGGCCCGGCGTACTGGTGGTCTTGGCCGATGGTGTTCGTCGGCCAGCTGATGGTGGCGCTGTCGTTCGCCGAACTGGCCGCGCACTATCCGGTCGCCGGTTCGATCTACAACTGGTCGAAACGGCTCGGCAGCCCGCACGTCGCCTGGCTGGCCGGGTGGATGATGCTGACCGCTTCCATCGTCAGCATCGCCGCGGTCGCGCTGGCGTATCAGACCACCCTTCCGCAGATCTCGTCGTTCTTCTCCTTCTCCGGCGACAGCGCGGTGAACGCGGTCGTCCTCGGTACCGTCCTGATCCTGTTCACCACGCTGGTGAACGCCTGGGGTGTCGAACTGATGGCGCGGATCAACAGCGCCGGGGTGTTCATCGAACTGATCGCCGCGGTCCTGCTGATCGTCGCGCTCGCGGTGAACATCACGCGGGGCCCGGAAGTCGTCATGCGGACCAACGGCACCGGCGCCGACCAGCCGTGGGGATACTTCGGGGCGTTCCTGATCGCCTCGCTCGCGTCGACCTACGTCATGTACGGCTTCGACACCGCCAGCTCGCTCGGCGAGGAATCCCACGACCCGCGCAAGAACGCACCCAAGGCCATCCTGCGCGCGCTGATCGCGTCGTTCGTCATCGGCGGGCTGAT
The DNA here is from genome assembly GCF_029369745.1 of Amycolatopsis sp. QT-25. Lineage (NCBI taxonomy): Bacteria > Bacillati > Actinomycetota > Actinomycetes > Pseudonocardiales > Pseudonocardiaceae > Amycolatopsis > Amycolatopsis sp. QT-25. Next base: position 2,735,675 of record NZ_CP120210.1, on the reverse strand, counting down.
CCTCCTCCTCGCGCTGATGGCCGTCGGTGACATCGACGACCCGCGGATCGCGACCGGCGGGCTCCAGTTCATCGTGCTCGACGTCCTCGGCAGCACGATCGGCACGATCTTCCTGCTGGCGGTCGTCATCGCGATCACCGTGTGCAACCTGGCCGTGCAGTCGGCGGCGATCCGGATGATGTTCGCGATGGGCCGCGACAACAACCTGCCCGCCGGGAAGCATCTGGCGCGCGTGTCGCCGAAGACGAAGACGCCCGTGATCCCCGCGATCGTCTCCGGGGTGATCGCGGTGCTGATCCTGGTGGTCAACGTCGGCCAGCCGCAGATCTTCACGGTGATCACCAGTATCGGCATCATCATGATCTACCTGGCGTACCTGCTGGTCACCGTGCCGATGCTGGTCGACCGCCTGCGTGGGCAGTGGCCTCCTCCGCGGAAAGGGAAAGGCACCAGGTACTTCTCGCTCGGCAAACTGGGCCTGCCGGTCAACATCCTCGGCGTGCTGTGGGGCGGGGCGATCGTGGTGAACCTGGCCTGGCCGCGGCGCGCGGTCTACAACGCGACCGAGCCGTATCACTGGTACCTCGAATGGGGGGCCGTGCTGTTCGTCGGCGCGGTGGCCGTCGCCGGCTTCGCGTACTACTGGTTCGTCCTGCGGCACAAGAGCGGCGTCCTGGCCGATCACGCCGCGGAAGCACTTCCCGAGGAGGCGGCACAGTGACCGGAGAGTTCGACTACATCGTCGTCGGCGGCGGGACGGCGGGTTCGGTGGTCGCGGCGAGACTCTCGGAAGACCCGGACGTCACCGTGGCACTCCTGGAGGCCGGACCGTCCGATGTGGACGAGCCGGCGGTGCTCGAACTGACGAAATGGATGGCCCTGCTGGAATCCGGCTACGACTGGGACTACCTGGTCGAACCGCAGGAGTCCGGCAACTCCTTCCTGCGCCACGCCCGCGCGCGGGTGCTCGGGGGCTGCTCGTCGCACAACTCCTGCATCGCCTTCTGGGCGCCGGCGGAAGACCTCGACGAATGGTCGTCACTCGGCCTGCCGGGCTGGGCGTCGAAGGACATCTTCCCGCTGTACGAACGTCTCGAGACCAATGACGGCCCCGGTGACCACCACGGCCGCTCCGGTCCGGTGACCATCCGCTCGGTACCGCCGAACGACCCCACCGGCGTGGCGCTGCTGCGGGCCTGCGAGCAGGCGGGCATCCCGAGGACCGAGTTCAATTCGGGCAGGACCGTGACGCACGGAGCGAACTGGTTCCAGATCAACGCGCGCGAAGACGGCACGCGCTCGTCCGCCTCCGTGTCGTACCTGCACCCGATCATCGGCAAGCGGCCGAACCTGGAGATCATCACCGGCGCCCGCGTCCGGCGGCTGCTGTTCGACGGCAACCGCTGCACCGGCGCGGAGTACCTGGCCGACGACCTGATCCACGGTGTCCCGCTGCGGGCGCGGCGCGAGGTCATCCTGTCTTCGGGCGCGATCGACACCCCGAAACTCCTCATGCTGTCGGGAATCGGCCCCGCCGAACATCTGCGCGAAGTGGGGGTGGAGGTTCTGGTGGACTCCCCCGGCGTCGGCGGGAACCTGCAGGATCACCCGGAGGGCGTCATCCAGTGGGACGCCCTGCGACCGATGACCACCGAGTCCACGCAATGGTGGGAAATCGGTATCTTCACGACCACGGAGGAAGGGCTCGACCGGCCGGACCTGATGTTCCACTACGGCTCGGTGCCGTTCGACATGAACACCCTCCGGCAGGGGTATCCGACCACGGAGAACGGCTTCTGCCTGACCCCGAACGTCACCCGGGCCCGGTCGACCGGCACCGTGCGGCTGCGCAGCCGGGACTACCGGGACAAGCCGAAGGTGGACCCGCGCTACTTCACCGACGAGCACGACCTGCGCGTGATGACCTACGGCGTCAAACTGGCCCGCAAGATCGCCGAACAGCCCGCGCTGGACGAATGGGCGGGCACCGAACTGGCGCCCGGCAAGGACGTCAAGACCGACGACGAGATCGCCGACTACCTGCGCAAGACGCACAACACGGTCTACCACCCTTCGTGCACCGCGAAAATGGGCGGTGACGGGGATCCGCTGGCCGTACTGGACGCGCGGCTGCGAGTGCGAGGCGTCGAAGGCCTGCGGGTCGCGGACGGTTCGGCCATGCCGTTCCTGGTCGCGGTCAACCCGTGCATCACGACGATGGCGATCGGCGAGAAGTGCGCGGACATGGTCAAGGAGGACGCGCGCTCCTAGCTTCGCGCTTCTCCGGTGAGGGCCTTCGTCGTGCCCGAAAGCCGGTGGAGCGGCCATTGCCGTGTCATTACCCTGCTCCCGGACCACGTCGTCGAGCCCGAGGGCCTGCCGTTGTACACCCTGTGAGATTTCCCGAGCGCTGATTTCGTCGCGCGTCGCGCCTTGGCGCCGCGCCTCCTTTTGCTGCGGATTTCTCACTGAAACGAGTGTATTCCTGTGCTTGAAAACTGGGTGGTCGTACCCACCTGCCTACCTCTCGTCCTCCACCGTTGCCACGCCTGCGCGTCCGGGCGTTTCCGGGCAAGCGGCAAATTCCGGGTCAACGCCAACCACAAGCTGGTCGACGTCTGGCTCCTCGTGCGCTGTGTCGCGTGCGAGAACACCGCGAAGCTCACGATCTTGGAGCGGGTGCACGTGCGCTCCGTCCGGCCTGAGCTTTTGGCGCGGCTGCACGAGAACGATCTCGGCCTGGCGGCCGAACTGCTTCAGGATCCGGCTGTACTGCATCGAAACCGCATCGCCCTCGACTGGGACGGCGCCTGGCGGCTCGACACCGGCTCCTCGCGTGACTGGACCTTTCTGGACGTCTCGGTTCGCTTCGCGGCGCGAATTCCCGTCCGGCCGGCGCGCCTGATCGCCGAAGGCTGCGGGCTTTCGCGGGGTGAGGTCAAAAGACTGATCGAGGAGGGGAAGGTGGTTTCGGCGGCGCGGTTGAGCGGGAAGGTCTCCGGAGACTTCACCTTCACCCTGAAACGCTGAGCCTGGGTCTCGTGAGTGGCAAGGACGGTTGTCGAGGAATAAGGCAAACTTGGCGTACTGAAGTCGGAGGCAGGCGCGGATCGCTGAAGGGGCTGGGCGTGGCTTCAACAGTCCTCGAATGACATCACGACCCCAGTGCCCGCTATGCCGCCGCCGGGGTTGCTCTCGCGGGGTACATGACGGTCCCCTTCCTTGCGCCTAGCGCAAGGAAGGGGACCGTCACAGGCCTGCGATCAGCCGAAGCCGGAATGCAGTAGGCATCCAAGGCACTCTTGACCTTAACCGTCCTCACCACTCACGACCTCTTGTCAGACTGCAAAAAGTGCTCAAAGCAGGCACTGAGGCCCGCTTCTAGTCACTTGTGGACGATTTTGAGCGCCGCTTCCCTGTGGCGGTCACGCCATTCAAAGCTTCGACGTCCGGACACGTTCTCCTTAATCCTTAACAGAACTTTTGCCACGCAGCTTGGATTGATCACGAAACCTTGCTTCTGTCGTTGCTGACGTGACCTGGCGGCGCGACTGAGCGAGGCTTCCCTAGGTGCTCCGCAGTGGCACGGGCGCGACGGATACGACTGGCGAGGTCGGTACCAGGGGCCGTGAGCACCCCTGGTACCACACCGACAAAGTCTATAAAGGACAGACGAACTGCTGACGCGGAGCTGAGGGCGGGTGGTTACGAGCGTCACGACACCAGTCACCCGAATCACCCATCAGTGGTAAATGTGCGATTACCATCGTCGCTTAAAATTACCGACAATTCCGTGGCCGATTTCGGTAATATGAGGAGGTGCCCGAGACGACCATTCCCGAACTGCCGCAGGAGCTGTGGCGCGCCGGCAAGCTGGAGCTCGCTCACGGCGTGACACACCTGTTGCAGGTCATCAGAGTGGCCTCGGCCGGGTTGGGCAAATACCTGGCCGAGGTCGAGTCGCGGGGCGCGGAAGGCTTGTACGGCTATGGGAATGCGGCGTCGTGGCTCGCCGATGTCGCCCGGATCTCCCGGGGTGACGCGCGGGACATGGTGAACCGGGCGTTGGCCTTGAAACCCCACGACGGAGGTCGGCGGTGAAGCGACAGTGTTCGCGCCCGCGACGGCCACCGCCGCTGATGACGGCGCACTCGGAGAACAGCACATCGACCTGATCCTGCAGTTCCTCCGCACGATCCCGTCCGACGTGCCAGCGGAGAAACGAGCCGGGGCGGAAAAGATCCTCGCCGATCTCGCCCGCGAGGCCGGACCGAAAGAGATCGCCGAGGCCGGAGCCGATCTGCTCGCACACCTCGACCCCGATGGGAACGAGCCGAAAGACCCCGAACCCGCCCCGCCGCGCCGCGAGGTTTTCGTCGAGCGCCGCAAGGACGGCTTCTGGAAACTGTCCGGGCTCCTGGACCCCGAGACCGGCGCCCGCACCGCGGCCGCGCTGGACGCCTACGGGGCGAAGCGCCCGGTCGACGAGTTCGGCCAGGCCGACCACCGCACCATGCCCCAGCGCCGCGGTGACGCGTGGGCCGAACTCCTCGACCTCGCCATCGCCTGTCCGGACCGACCGGGCACCTCCGGCTACCGCACGCTGGTGCACGTGACCGTCGGACTCGATGCCCTGAAGACCGGACTCGGGACCGCGTGCCTCGACTTCGTCGGCCGGATCACCGCCCGCGAAGCCCGGTTGGCCGCCTGCGACTGCTTGATGGTCCCGGTGGTACTCAACGCCGCCGGCGAGCCCCTCGATGTCGGACGGATGAAACGCTTCGTCACTCCCGGCCAACGCCGGGCCCTGAATATCCGCGACGGCGGCTGCGCTTTCCCTGGCTGCCATCGAGCGCCGAAGCACTGTCACGCCCACCATATCCGGCATTGGGCCGACGGCGGGCCCACTGATCTGCGGAACCTGGTCCTGCTTTGTTCCTTCCACCACCGGCTCATCCACCACGGTGATTGGCAGGTCCGGATGGCTCCCGCGGGGGTACCGGAATTCGTGCCGCCCCAGTACCTCGACCCGCTACAGGTGCCACGGCGCAACACTCTCCACCGCGTCGTGACCTGACCCCTCGCACAACCCGCGGAGCGCGCCGACCGCACCGGCGACGGGCTCCGCGGCATGCCCATGTTCGGGTCGTTGGTACTCGGTCGAGCAGTCATGCCATTCGGGCCCTGAAGGTTGTCCCGTGCAGGTGATCAGCGCGGACCGGCCGGAGTGGGTGCCGGTGTTCACGGGTTCGCCGGTCGGGATGGTGAGCAGACCGGCACTGGCCGGCGGTGGGGCCTGTCCTTGGCGGATCGGGTGTTGCTGACGGCCGTTTACTACCGCACGAATCCGACATTTCGGCAGACGGCGCTGGTGGTCGGGATCTCGAAATCGGCGGCGAACCGGGTAGTGGATCACCTGGCGCCGCTGCTCGCGCTCTCACCGGCGGCACGTAAGCACAGCCCCGACACGGTGCTGAGAACTATCGGCACGCGGTGAACATGCAGGTCGTCATCGACGCCCACACCCGGCAAACGCGACGGCGTCTACCACGCCCCCCACGGCATCGCCTTCATGCACAACCTGACCATGACGGCCTGACGGCAATATTTGTCACCTACTGGGCTTGATTCCTTCCTGGCGCCGTCGTCGAGTGGGGGAATTTCGGGCGTTCAGGTCCGCAATCCTCCCCACTCACAAGTGAATGGCCGCCGGAGTGCCCCGATCACCGGTCAGCTGGTCCAGCGCCCACGCCCGGCCGAAATCGGCCAGCGCGGGGCCCGACCAATACGCGGGGATACTGATTCCCTTCCACAGCGGCATCTTCGGCCCGCTCAGGGCTCCGTGACCGACTTGCACCTGGACCGCGCCTTCCACCCAGGTGAAGACGAAATGCGCGTACATGAACATCCACGCTTGCCTGCCCAGCAGATCACGTGCGAGCACCGGCCCCTCGGAGGGGTACGGCGCCGTGTAGATCACTTGCTTCCGACCGTTGCGGTAACTGATCTCCTGTGCCGTGACACCAGGAGGAAGCATTGAGGGCTCCACTCGATCAGTCCTTCGCAAAGGTGATCGCGCCGTGCCCATCGCACCCGGAACAACCTTTTCCAGCACAGTCACCACGGACCGAGGTAAGACAGTTCATGATGTGATCGTGAGTTCCCTTGCCGTTTCCGGAATGTGGAACTCAAGTTAGCGAGCACGAAGACATCCGGACAAGCCGAACCAAGCCAGTCCATTCCGACGGATTACAAATCCCGATTCATTGCAGCAGCGCAACGCATTCGACGTGATGCGTCATCGGGAAGGCGTCGAAAGCACGCAGGTCCACCAGCCCGTAGCCGTGCTCCGCGAACAGCGCGATGTCGCGGGCCAAGGCGGCCGGGTCGCACGCCACGTAGACGATCCGGTCGGGCGAACCCTCCACGATGGACTCGACCACGGCCTTGCCCGCGCCCTTGCGCGGCGGGTCGAGGACGACGACGTCGACCGGTTTCGGGGCATCGGCCAGCAGGTGCTCGACGCGGCCGGAGCGCCAGCGGACCTGCGGGAGGTCGGCCAGGTTCTCCTCGCCGTCGGCGACTGCGCGGCGGCCGGATTCGATGGCGAGCACGCGGCCGCGCGGGCCGACCTGGTCGGCGAGCACCGACGCGAAAAGGCCGACACCGGCGTACAGATCCCAAGCCACGCCATCGCGCGGCGCCTCGGCCCAGTCCGCGACGACGGCGGCGAGCGTGTCGGCGGCGGCCGGGTGGACCTGCCAGAAGCCGTGGGCGTCGAGGCGCCAGTCGCGGCCGGCGGCGTGCTGCACGGCGAGGCCGCCGGCCAGCTGCCTCGACTTGGTCTTCCCGTGGACCGTCGACAGGTCGCGGACGTGCACGTGCCCCTCGCCGTCCTTGGTGACCTCGATTTCGCTGCCGGGCCGCCAGTTCCGCGACACGACGTCGTCGAGCGCGCCGGGGACGGTGATCGGGCAGTCGTCGACGGCGATCACGCGGTGGCTGTGGTGCGCCCGGAAGCCCGCCTTGCCGTCCTTGCCCGCGACGAGCCGGACGCGGCTGCGCCAGTCCAGCGGTCCACCGTCGAGCGCTTCGACGACGACGGCGCGCTCGATCCCGGCCAGCCTCTTCAGCTGTTCCGCGACGACCGCGGCCTTGAGTTCACGTTGATGACCGGGCGCGGCGTGCTGCCAGTCGCAACCGCCGCATCCGCCCGGCGCCGCGAGCGGGCACGGCGGCTCCACGCGTTCCGGGGACGCCTCCAGGACCTCGACCGCGTCGGCACGGCAGAACGCCCCGCCCTTGTCCTCGGTGACCGAGGCCAGGACCCGCTCGCCGGGCAGGGCGTGCCGCACGAACACGACCCGCCCTTCCGCCCGCGCTACGCAGTGCCCGCCGTGCGCGACCGCGCCGACCTCCAGCTCGATCGTTCGTCCGAGCCAGGTGCCGGTCGACGCGTCCACACTCATTCTGTTTCGTCCTTGTTCTTTTCAGGTCGCCTGACCACCGGGGAGGATTCCCTCAGCGCGTCGGCTTTCTCGGGTTGTTTGCCTGCCGGGGAGAACCCGCGTCGTACATCGCCTGCCGCCGGCCGTGCCTTGCGGTCGCGTTTGATCGCCTTCTCCGACGATTCGAGCTGCCACGGCACGCTCGTCACCATGACACCGGGCTGGAACAGGAGCCGCCCCTTGAGGCGCAGCGCGCTCTGGTTGTGCAGCACCTGCTCCCACCAGTGCCCGACCACGTACTCGGGAATGAACACGGTCACCACGTTGCGCGGATTGTCGCCGCGGACGCGCTTCACGTAGTCCAGCACCGGTTTCGTGATCTCGCGGTACGGCGATTCGATCACCTTCAGCGGCACCTTGAAGTTGTGGTCGTCCCATTCCTGGACGAGTTTGCGCGTTTCGACGTCGTCGACGTTCACCGTGACCGCTTCGAGGACGTCCGGCCGCACGGCCTTGGCGTAGGAAAGCGCGCGCAGGGTCGGCAGGTGCAGCTTCGAAATCAGCACGATCGCGTGGTTGCGGGAAGGCAATACGGTCGGCTTGCGGTCCATCTCGCGCAATTCCTCGGCGACCCGGTCGTAATGCTTCCGGATCGCGGTCATCAGGATGTAGATCGCCACCATCGCCGCGATGGCGATCCACGCGCCGAGCAGGAACTTCGTCACCAGCACGATGACCAGCACGGTGCCGGTCATGGTGAGGCCGATCGCGTTGACCGTCTGCGAACGCCGCATCCGCCGCCGCACCGTCGGTTCGGTTTCCCTTGCCAGCAGCCGGTTCCAGTGCCTGATCATGCCCGCTTGGCTGATCGTGAAGGAGACGAACACTCCCACGATGTAGAGCTGGATGAGCTTGGTGACCTCCGCGTCGAACGCGATGATCAGCACCAGCGCGAACGCCGAGAGGAACAGGATGCCGTTGGAGAAGGCGAGCCGGTCGCCCCGGGTGTGCAGCTGGCGCGGCAGGTAGCGGTCCTGGGCGAGGATCGAGCCGAGCACCGGGAACCCGTTGAACGCGGTGTTCGCGGCCAGCAGCAGGATGATGCCGGTGGCGAAGGAGATGTAGTAGAACGCGGGGGTGAAGTCGGCGAACACCGCCTGCGCGATCTGCGCGACGATCGTCTTCTGCTCGTAGCCCGCCGGAGTGCCGGTGAGCTGCGTCGCCGGGTGCTCGGCGAATTTGACGTCGGTGATGATCGCCAGCGTGATGATGCCGACCAGCATCGTCACCGCGAGTACACCCATCATCAGCAGCGTGGTAGCCGCGTTCTTCGACTTCGGCTTCTGGAACGCCGGGACCCCGTTGCTGATGGCCTCGACCCCGGTCAGCGCCGCCGCGCCGGAGGAGAACGTGCGCAACAACAGGAAAAAGAAGGCGAATCCGGTCAGAGAGGCTTCTTCGTGCAGCTCGAAGTCCGCGCTTTCGGCCCGCATGTCGGCGCCGGAGGCGGCCTCGATCAGGCCCCAGATCACCATGCCGAGGATGCCGATGATGAACCCGTAGGTCGGGATCGCGAACGCTTTGCCCGATTCGCGCACTCCGCGCAGGTTCAGCGCGGTCAACACGACGACGATGACGACCGCGGCGATCACCTTGTGCTGTGCCACCCACGGAATGGCGGACCCGATGTTCGCCACCCCGGACGACGTCGAGACCGCGACGGTGAGCACGTAGTCGACCAGCAGGGCGCTGGCCACGGTGAGCCCGAATTTGCCACCGAGGTTGGTATTGGCGACTTCGTAGTCACCGCCGCCGCTGGGATAGGCGTGCACGTTCTGCCGGTAGGAAGCGACCACGACCAGCATGACGAGCGCGACGGCGACGCCGATCCACGGCGCGAAGGCGTACGCGGACAGACCCGCGACGCTGAGAGTCAGAAAGATTTCCTCAGGCGCGTAGGCGACGCTCGACAACGCGTCGGACGCGAAAATCGGCAGCGCGATGCGCTTCGGCAGGAGCGTATGCGAGAGGCGGTCACTCCGGAATGGACGTCCGAGGACGAGCCGCTTCAATACGGTCGGGAACTTCGACACCACAGAAGAGTAACGGCGGCGCGCAGCGCCTCCTTTGAGGGTGGCGGTGGGGAGGACGGTTGGAAGTAACGGCGGCGCGCGACGCCTCCGTCGAGGGTCGCGGTGGGGAGGACGGTGGAGCTGACGGCCGCTCCTCACGGTAGGTTCGGCGCTGGTGTGGCTGGGTACCTGCGGACGGGTGAAACGTCCGCGAACGAAGGAGGCAGGGCGTGCACGTGGTGATCATGGGATGCGGCCGGGTCGGCGCATCCCTGGCCGCGGCGCTGGGGCGGCTGGGGCACGACGTCGCCGTCATCGACAAGAGCAGGCAGGCGTTCCGGCGGCTCGGCAGTGATTTCCACGGTCAGCAGGTGGTCGGCGTCGGCTTCGACCGGCAGGTGCTGATCGAGGCCGGGATCGAACGCGCGGGGGCCTTCGCGGCGGTGTCCAGCGGCGACAACTCCAACATCATTTCGGCGCGGGTGGCCAGGGAGAACTTCGGCATCGACAAGGTCGTCGCCCGGATCTACGACCACAAGCGCGCGGCGGTCTACGAACGGCTCGGCATCCCGACCGTGGCGACCGTGCCGTGGACGACCGACCGGTTCCTGCGCACCCTGCTTCCCGACGGCGTCGCCTCCGAATGGCGTGATCCCTCCGGGAGCGTCGCCCTCCTGCAACTCCCGTTGCACGAGGGCTGGGTCGGGCGCAGCGTGCGCGAGCTGCAGGACACCACCGGCGCGCGGGTCGCGTTCATGATGCGGTTCGGCACCGCCGTGCTGCCCGACACCAAGGCCGTGATCCAGGCCGACGACGTCGTGTACGTCGCCGCGAAATCGGGCACCGTCAGCGACGTGACCACCGTCGCCGCTCGCGAACCGGAAGAGGAGAACTGATGCGGGTCGCGATTGCCGGGGCCGGCGCGGTGGGCCGGTCGATCGCCGCGGAGCTGATCGACGGGCGCCATCAGGTGATGCTCATCGAACGTGAGGCCGACCAGTTCGAGCCGCACACCGTGGAGCAGGCGGACTGGGTGCTGGGCGACGCGTGCGAGGTGTCGATCCTGGAGGAGTCCGGGATCGAGGAATGCGACGTCGTGATCGCCGCGACCGGCGACGACAAGGCGAACCTCGTGGTGTCGCTGCTGGCGAAGACCGAGTTCGCGGTGCGCCGGGTGGTGGCACGGGTGAACAACCCGGCCAACGAATGGCTGTTCAACGACGCCTGGGGGGTCGATGTCGCCGTGTCGACCCCGCGGATGCTCGCCGCGATGGTCGAGGAGGCGGTGAGCGTCGGCGATCTGGTGCGGCTGATGACGTTCCGGCAGAGCCAGGCGAACCTGGTCGAACTCACCCTCCCGGAGGAGACGCCGCTGGCGGGCAAGGCGGTCAGCGAGATCAACCTGCCGCGGGACGCGGCGCTGGTGACGATCCTGCGCGGGGACCGGGTGATCGTGCCGCAGCCGGAGGATCCGCTGGAGCCGGGTGACGAGTTGCTGTTCGTGGCGACCTCGGACGTGGAGCCGGAGATCCGGACCGCGCTGGGTTACTAGTTGTCGACGGCGGGCGCCTGCGCGTACTTCTCGCGCAGGCGAGCCTCGACCTCGGCGTCGGTCTCCTCGCGCGGGGCCTCTTCGGCCTGCGCCTTGAGGTGCTTGTCCGATCGCCGCACCGCCCACACGACGGTGAGGAGGCCGAGCGCGTACAGCGGGTATCCCATCGCGATCTTCGCGAAGGCCAGCCAGCCGGTGTAGTCCTCGTCGTACAGCCAGCGCTGCACCACGAACCGGGCACCGAAGATCAGGGCCATGGCGCCGGTCGCGATCGAATAGGCGATCAGCGACCTCTTGTCCTTGCGCCAGGCGTGGCCGCTGCCGTTGAGCGCGTTCCACACCACCCCGGCCAGTGGCCAGCGGACGACGATCGACAGCACGAAGACACCGAAGTAGACCAGGCTCGTCCAAATGCCGAACAGGAAGAAGCCCTTGGCCGAACCGGTCCGGTAGGCGATGAACGCCGCGATCGCCACCCCGAAGAATCCGGAGATGGCGGGCTGGAGCGGTTCCTTGCGCACGATCCGCAGCACGGTGATCGCCACCGCGCTGCCCACGGCGGCCCAGATCCCCACCGTGAGCCCGAAGATCGCGTTCGCGATCACGAACACGATGACCGGCAGCGAGGAATAGAACAGTCCGGACAGCCCGCCCATCTGTTCCAACAGGGTGGGCTGGGGCTTCTTGTCGTCGGTCTTCTGCTCGTCGCCGGCGGGTTCAGTCACGATGCGGGATCAACTCACAGGGCTCTGAAGTTCGTAATAGGGGTTGTACAGCACCTTCTGACCATCACGTTCGGCCATCCGGCCGCGCACCTTGATGGTTCGCCCGGGTTCGATTCCGGGGATCCGGCGGCGTCCGAGCCAGATTAGCGTCACGCCCTGCGTGCCGTCGAACAGCTCGGCCTGCAGTGTCGCGGCCTCGTTGGTCGGGCAGAGCTCCACGCTGCGGAGCCTCCCGAGCACCGTCACCTCTTGACCCGACCGGCAGTCGCAGGCCCGCTGCGCTCCGCCGGCCTCGGATTTCTCGGACAGGTCGTCGGCGTCGAGATCCTCGACGTCGCTGGTCAGCTTGCGGACCAGCCGGCTGAAGTAGCCGCCGTCTTTGGCGGACATAACGGTGCTCCTGTGCTCCGGGGCCCCCGACTCGGACGGCCCGTGCGTGATCCAGCGTAACCGTGCTCGGACCAGGACAACCGGTTTGGGAGAAGATCGCAACGTGACCTCCGCTATTCCGCCTACGACGGCAGTAGTACTCCCCGGCACCGGGTCCGACGAAGTGTTCGTGCGCAGCGTGTTCTCCGGCCCGCTGCGGGCACTCGGCATCCCGTTGCTCGCCCCGCCACCGCCCCCGGGCGAGCGTCTCACGGAGGGCTGCCTCGAGGAGCTGGACAGGCTGTCCGGCGAGCACGGGCCGCTGCTCGTCGGCGGCATCTCGTTCGGCGCGCATCTGTCGGCGGAGTGGGCCGCCCGCAATCCGGGCCGCTGCACCGGCCTGCTGGCCGCGCTCCCGGCCTGGAACGGCCCGGCGGGGCGAGCACCCGCGTCGCTCGCCGCGCGCCTGTCAGCGGATCTGGTGGCCGAAAACGGGGTCGACGGCGCGCTGGCGAAATCGGCGGACGGCGTCCCTGGCTGGCTTTCGGCGGAACTCGGCCGCGCGTGGCGGCGGCACGGTGCCGGCTTGGCGGCGAGCCTGCGGACGGCCGCCGCCCATCCCGCACCGGCACTCGAAGACCTGGAAGCACTCGACGTACCCGCGGGGATCGGCGCGTGCCTGGACGACCCGATCCATCCGGTGGCGGTCGCCCGCGCCTGGGCGGAAGCCCTGCCACGCGCCGAGGTCGGCGAGTCGACGCTCACCGCCCTCGGCGCGGACCGGGAAACACTGGGCCGCGCGACCGTCCTGGCCTGGCTGAAAGCCCGCACCCGAAGCTGACCGGCGCCCCTTCGGCGCGTTCACGTCAGCGCGCGACCACTCAACCCTGCTGCTCGGCGATGTGCTGCGCGACGGCGTCGGGCAGCGTGATGGTCAGCGGAGTGCGGACCGGCATCGGCGCGTCACCGCGGTCGACGATGGTGTGCCGCACGATCTCCCGCAGCACCGCGGGCGCCTGGGACGCCTGCGACTGCGGACCGGCGATGACACCGCGGAGCATCCAGCGCGGACCGTCGACCCCGACGAACCGCAGCGCGACGTCGCCGACGATCGCGGACAGCTCCAGTCCCCACTCGCCCATGCCGACCGAGACCTTGGCGCCGTCGGCGCGCAGCTGCTCGGTGAGTTCGGTGCTGACGTCCTTCCACAGCCCGCCGGACCGAGGCGCCGCGTAGCCGCTGACGGTGATCTGACCCTGCTCGGTGACGACGTGCACCGCGCGGACGCCGCCGCTCTCCGGGTCCATTTCGACCTGGACCTGGGAACCGTCGGGTACCGGTACCTTCACCGAACCCAGGTCGATCCTCGGGATGCCGTCGTCGGGCGCGTCGGCGAGGTCGAAGGGACCGTCGGCGGTCTCCGACAGCTGGGACTCGATCTCCTCGTCGTCGGTGGCGCTGCCGGGGCGCTCGTCGACCTCGGGCGCGGCGTGCCGCCCGCTCGGCTTGGCCTCGCGCTTGCGTCCGAAAATCCCCACTAGTTCTCCGTTCCTTCCCTGGCTCCGGCTCCCAGTGTGGCGTGTCCGCCGGTGGAGCCATACCCGCCCTCGCCGCGCTCGGACCGCTCGAGTTCGGCGACCTCGACGAATTCGGCCGTTTCGACCCGTTGCACGACCAGCTGTGCGATCCGGTCGCCGCGGGTGAGCACGACCTTCTCGGAGAGATCATGGTTGATCAGGCAGACGCGGATCTCACCGCGGTACCCCGAGTCGATCGTGCCCGGCGTGTTGACGACCGAGAGGCCGACACGGGCGGCGAGCCCCGAACGTGGGTGGACGAAGCCCGCGTACCCGGGCGGCAGCGCGACCGCGACGCCCGTTCCGACGACGCCGCGTTCGCCGGGCGCGAGCACGAGATCCGAGGTGGTGACGAGGTCGGCGCCCGCGTCACCGGGGCGCGCGTAGGCGGGGAGGGGGACCGAAGGATCGATCCGGGAAAGCAGTACCTGAACGGTGGACACGGGCGGCGAGACTACCCTGAACGCGTGGGTGAGAGCGTGAGCACGGCCGAAGGCGGCGCCGTCAGGTATTCGGAACGGCTTTACGTCCCGTGGTGGGGCTGGCCGTTGCCGCTGCTGGGCGGCGGGCTGCTGGCGGCGGAGATCGACATGGGCTATCCGGGGCTCCGCGGCTGGCTGCCGTACGTGGTGCTGATCCCCGCGGTGATCGCGCTGATGGTTTCACTCGGCCGGTCCCGCGTCCGGGTGACCGGTGGCGCCAAGCCGGAGCTGTGGCTGCGCGACGCGCATCTGCCGCTCGAGTTCGTCGGCGACGTCGACGTCATCGACAAGGAAGCGAAGCGCAAGGCACTCGGCCGCGACGCCGATCCGGCGGCGTTCGTCCTGCACCGGGGCTGGGTCGGCCCGGTCGTGCGGGTGTGGCTCACCGACCCCGAAGACCCCACGCCGTACTGGCTGTTCAGCACCCGGCATCCGGAGAAGGTGGCCGCGCTGCTGCGGCGGACCGCCTCGAAGTCCTAGGCACGGGAAAGGGGGCCGGCCATTCGGCCGGCCCCCTTGTTCCTGTTCGAACCCCGAAACCCCTGTCGCGCCGTCCCCTGTGCCCGTAGGCTCAGGCGCAGTCGCGGCAGATGAGCCGTCCGCCACTCTCCTCCGCCAGCCTGCTGCGGTGATGCACCAGGAAGCAGACGGAGCAGGTGAACTCGTCGGCCTGCTTGGGCACGACCTTGACGGTCAGGTCCTCCCCGGAAAGTCCGGAGAGGTCCGCGCCCGGCAGCTCGAAGTTCTCGGCGGTCGCGTCCTCGTCGACGTCCACGACGCCGGACTGATTTTCGTTGCGCCGTGCCTTGAGCTCTTCCAACGAGTCTTCGGCCAGCTCGTCGGCTTCGCTGCGGCGCGGAGCGTCGTAGTCGGTCGCCATTTGTCCCTCACCCCTGCGATGCTTCGATGTCTGATGGCCCGGACCCTCGAGCGCGCGGCTCGTGAGTCCTTCGTGCCGCTGGTTAACGTCCCAGCGCCCCTGTTTGTGCCCGGCCGGGCAGTGAGCGAGGTCTCTCTTTTGTGCCTCTTACTGTCGCCTGAGCCCGCGAAGGGTAGCTCACGCCGATATCCGCTCTGCAACGAGTCAGACATTGCCGGGATCAGGTCACCCAACAGGGCGAACCCTGCTGTCGAGACGCTTGGCGTCCGAATGGGTTGCGCCCGCGTCGGGTACCTCACCGCTTGGGCCCGGTCGCTTGCCCGGAGTGGTCACCGCGTGGTGCTATCCGGAGGCCCGCGCCGATCACCTTCGCCACAACGCATAGGCTGGTCGGACACGATGGTGGGACGAAGCACCGTCCGGGGATCCGGGCTTGGGGAAGGGACTGGCAGGTGGCGTCGGGGAACGGCATCGGGGACCGCGGGGCGGGGCCGTATCGCAAACGCAAGCCGCTGCCCGCGCTCATCGTCATCGGGGTGATGGCACTCGGTGCGGTCATCGTCTGGGTGAACGTCGTGGCGAGCAACGCCGACATCGACGCGAAGATCCGCTGCGATCCGCCGCCCGCCCCACAGCAGGGTGTCACCTACACGCCGCTGGCACACGATGGACTCGACGACCGGGCGCCGGTCCCGCCGGACAAGGTCGCCGTCCAGGTGCTCAACGGATCCCAGGTCCGCGGCCAAGGCGGCATCGTCACCAGCACGCTCCGGGAACTCGGTTTCTCCCAGGTGCTGGAGCCGGACGTCGATCCGGCCTACAAGAACGCCGAAGCCAAGTGCCGCGGCCAGATCCGCTTCGGCGAGAACGGCGCGGCCGCGGCCCGCACGCTGAGCCTGGTGGTCCCGTGCGCCGAGTTGGTCGAGGACAACCGCAAGGACGCTTCGGTCACGTTCACCACCGGCACCCTGCTCAGCGACGTCCGCCCGAAGGCGGAGGCGCGCCAGGTGCTCGACCAGCTCACTCGGTGGTCGAAGGCGCAGCAGGGCACCGGCGGCGGCGAGCAGTCGGCAGGCGGCGGGGCCCCGGTGATCGACCAGGCGCTGCTGAAGGCCGCCCGCGAAGCCCCCTGCTGAAACTCTTCCAAGCGCTAGGAAAGGTCCTTTCCTGGCAAATTTTGCCAGGAAAGGACCTTTCCTAGCGCGCTCAGGCGCTCAAATCGCGCCCACGCCCGAGTCGAGCAAGGCCTGACGCAACGGTCCTTCGATCGACGGCGCCACCGCGAAGGTCGCGTCCGGCCCGAGTTCGGCGTCCTCCCCCGGCAGCGACACCCTGGCACCCGCCTCGGCGGCGATGAGCGCCCCCGCGGCCCAGTCCCAGTGCCCGAGGCCGTGTTCGACGTAGGCGTCCAGCCAGCCCGCCGCGACCGCACACAGATCGAGTGACGCGGCCCCGTTGCGCCGGACGTCCCGCACCCTGGTCGCCAGTCCGGCGACGAACCGGGCCTGCTTCGTCCGCCGTTCGACCCGGTAGGCGAACCCGGTGCCGACGAGGGTCAGGTCGAGCCGCCGCGGGGCGTTGACCGACAGCCGCCGCCCGTCGAGGAACGCGCCCTGCCCGCGCGCGGCGGTCCAGCGGCGGCCGCTGACCGGTTCGACGACGGCGCCCGCCACCGACACGCCGCCGACCTGCGCGGCCACCGACACGGCGAACCAGGGCAGCCCGTAGAGGAAGTTCACCGTCCCGTCGATCGGGTCGACCACCCAGGTCACCCCGTCGCCGGCGATCCCGCCTCCCTCCTCGCCGAGCACGGCGTCGTCGGGACGCAGTTCGGCGAGCCGGGCGCGCACCAACCGTTCCGACTCGTGGTCCACGGCGGTCACCACGTCGGTGTCGGCGGATTTGGTGTCCACCCGCACCTCACGGCCCCCGTTCATCCCGGTCCAAGCCTCGTGGACCAGTTCGGCGGCCTCGCCCGCGACACGCTCGGCGACACTTTTCAGCAACGTCTCGTCAACTCCCACGTCCGCCATGTCACCACATCCGGTTAAAGTCTCCGAGGCAGGCTTCTGAATCGTGCGAGAAGGGACCACGTCCGTGGTGGAGGCGACCCGAGGTTTCGGTATCGACATCGGCGGCAGCGGGATCAAGGGCGCGCTGGTCGACTTGGCGGAGGGACGGCTGATCGGCGACCGGATCCGCATCGACACGCCGAAACCGTCGACGCCGGAGGCGGTGGCGGACGTCGTCGCCGAGATCACCGGCCAGGCGGGCTGGGACGGCCCGGTGGGGGTCACCCTGCCCGCGGTGGTCAAGAAGGGCGTCGCGCACACCGCGGCGAACATCGACCGCGCCTGGATCGGCACCGACGCCGACGCCCTGTTCGCCAAACGACTCGGCCGCGGCGTGGACGACATCGCGATGCTCAACGACGCCGATGCCGCCGGCATGGCCGAGATCCGCTGGGGCGACCCGATCGCGAAACGCGGGGTGACGGCGCTGCTGACCTTCGGCACCGGCATCGGCAGCGCGGTCTTCCAGGACGGCAAGCTCGTGCCCAACACCGAGTTCGGCCACATCGAGGTCGACGGTTTCGACGCGGAGAAGAAGGCCGCGGCGTCGGCGAAGGACAACGAGGACCTCTCGTATCCCGAATGGGCGGAACGGGTGAACAGGTATCTCTCCGTGCTGGAAAACCTGATCTGGCCGGATCTGTTCATCGTCGGCGGCGGGGTCAGCAAGAAGTCGCACAAATGGGTCCCGCTGCTGAACATCCGCACGCCGCTGATCGTCGCGTCGTTGCAGAACAACGCGGGCATCGTCGGCGCGGCGGCCGCGGCCGCCGAGGGCATCGAGCACTGACACGCCCACACTGACATCCGCGCCACGGATGTCACTTCGGCGGGTCGCACGGCGTGTCGCGCCCGCCGGGTGGTGGTCCGCGCCGCGACGCTGTCCCGTATCGTCGTTACAATGGAACACGGCTCACGGCGGCGGCCCCCACGAGAACGAGGGAAACCGCAGGCCGAGGGTGTTCCCCCGAAGTTTGAGGCAGCCGAGACCATCACGCCTCGGCTCGTCATGATCGACCGCTGCGAAAGGGCGTAAGTGGCAGCCGCAAGAACCGCAACCCGAAGCGGGACGAAGACAGCGACCGCAGCCGGCGAGCCGGCCGACGAGGCAGCCACCGACGCGGCGAAGCCCGCGGCGCGCAAGACCGCCGCCAAGGCGGCAGGCGCGAAGAAGGCCCCGGCGAAGAAGGCTCCGGCCAAGAAACCCACCACCAAGGGCGCCAAGACCGAAGACGGCGATCCGGAAGACGGTCCGGTAGAGCTCGACGAAGCCGACCTCGAGACCCCGGATCTGTCGGACCTGGAAGAGGTCGAGGTGGACGTCGTCGACGCGACGGTCACCGAGGAAACGGAAGAGGACGCGGAGTCCGAGGAGGACGTCGAAGAGACGCCCCCCCGCGGACGCCGCACGCCGACCGACAAGAACGCCGGAAAGACCTCCGACAACCCGGACTTCGTCTGGGACGAGGAAGAGTCCGAGGCGCTGCGCCAGGCGCGCAAGGACGCCGAGCTCACCGCTTCGGCCGACTCGGTCCGCGCGTACCTCAAGCAGATCGGCAAGGTCGCCCTGCTGAACGCGGAGGAGGAGGTGGAGCTCGCCAAGCGCATCGAGGCCGGGCTCTACGCCGCCGAACGCGTCCGCAACGCCGAGGAGGAGGGCGAGAAGCTCGTCACCCAGATGCGGCGCGACCTCAAGTGGATCGTGCGCGACGGTGAGCGGGCGAAGAACCACCTGCTGGAGGCGAACCTCCGGCTCGTGGTCTCGCTGGCCAAGCGCTACACCGGCCGCGGCATGGCGTTCCTGGACCTGATCCAGGAGGGCAACCTCGGCCTGATCCGCGCGGTCGAGAAGTTCGACTACACCAAGGGCTACAAGTTCTCCACGTACGCCACCTGGTGGATCCGTCAGGCGATCACCCGCGCGATGGCCGACCAGGCCCGCACCATCCGTATCCCGGTGCACATGGTCGAGGTCATCAACAAGCTCGGCCGCATACAGCGTGAACTCCTGCAGGACCTCGGCCGCGAGCCCACCCCCGAAGAGCTCGCCAAGGAAATGGACATCTCCCCGGAGAAGGTCCTCGAGATCCAGCAGTACGCCCGCGAGCCGATCTCGCTCGACCAGACCATCGGCGACGAGGGCGACTCGCAGCTCGGTGACTTCATCGAGGACTCCGAGGCCGTCGTCGCGGTCGACGCGGTGTCCTTCACACTGCTGCAGGACCAGCTCCAGTCGGTGCTGCAGACGCTGTCCGAACGGGAGGCGGGTGTGGTGCGGCTGCGGTTCGGCCTCACCGACGGCCAGCCGCGCACGCTCGACGAGATCGGCCAGGTGTACGGGGTGACCCGTGAGCGCATCCGGCAGATCGAGTCGAAGACGATGTCGAAGCTGCGTCACCCGTCGCGTTCGCAGGTGCTGCGCGACTACCTGGACTGATCCAGGTTCCAGGAAAACCCCGTCACCGTTCCGGTGGCGGGGTTTTTCGTCTCCGGTGTCGGATCACGGGCCGGTCAGGGCCTGCCGGTCAGGGTCGTCCACGGCACGTGCACCGTCACCCGTTCCCGGAGCTGCTCGTTCATCAGCCACAGCTCCCCCGTCGCCGGCCAGTACGACAGGTTCTGCGAGTTCACCGGCGCCCTGCCGCCCAGCCGCGACGTCGAGGTCCCGCCGACCCCGCCGTGCAGGCACGACGGATGGTCGCCCGCCACTCCGGCGTACTCGGGACACACCCCGGTCAGCACGAAATATCCGTTGCGCGCCACCGCTCCCTGCATGCCCCACACCGGCGACACGAACCCTTCCTTCGCGTGCACCGTCCCGTCGGCCGACACCTTGGGCAGGCCGGTCGCGCGGTCGAACGGCCAGCGCAGCACCCGGCCGCCCGCGGCGTTCGGGATGTGCTCCGAGGTCACGATCGAACCGTCGCCGTGGTCGAACGACATCGTCGCGAGACACGGCCGCGTCCCGGGGGCGTTGGTGCAGGTGCCGCCGCCGGGGTACCAGTACGCGCCGATCTGCGGCATCGCGTAGTCGTAGAACGCCGCGTGGTACTTGCCGTCCGGGCCCTTCCCGACGATGCCGGAGCCGTCGTCGACCTTCCAGAAGTGCGTCGTGTCGAAGACCCGCACCACTCCCCCGGTGGTCGCGACGAACAGCCGGTTCCCGATCCAGGTCATCCCGTGCCCGTGCCCCTGCACGACGGCGAAGTTGTCGTTCGACGTCGGTTCCACGAGCAGCACGTGCCGGTAGCCGAGCCCGGTGGCGTCCACAAAGGACAGCCGGACCATGGTGTCACCGGGGGTGTGCCAAGAGGCCGCCACGACCCGTTTCCCGCCCACCTTCCCGGTCGCCGCGTCGGCGTCGCCGGAACCGGTCAGCCCCTGCGGGATCCAGTCGTTGGTCTTGTCGTCGTTGGCGTCCTCCCAGCAGAATCCCGCCGGTTTCAATGCCGCCGCGAGATGGGTGCCGTGGCACAGCGGGCGCGCCTTCCGGTTGGCCGACGACAGGATCTCCGGCAGACCACGCGGCGGAAGATGCTTCTCCAGCGCGGCGATCCGGGCGCCGTAGGTGCCGAAGGACGAACCGGACGTCCAGCGAAAGCCGTCGACCGTGGCCGCGTCCATCTTCGGGAAGGCGGCCGCGGCGGAGGCGACCCCGGGGACGAGCGCGAACATCAGCAGCAGTGAAGCGAAAAGTCCCAGCCTCTTCATGCCCGCGAGCTTCCCGGCCACGCGCATACGTTCGATACAAACCCGTGTCAGGCCGATGGTCGACCTCGACCTTCCGGGAGGCCTGGACGAGCAGCACGGCCGTCACCTCGGCGCGGGCCGGCGTCTCACTCCGACCGGCGGCGTTGCTTGCGGGCGCGCTCGGCGAACAGCAACCCCGCCCCGGCGGCCACCATCAGCGCGCTGGCCACCACGTGCATCCCCGGCGGAAGCAGGTGGAGCTGGACGAACCAGCTCGGATTCGTGCTGCCCAGCAGCCGGTTGATCAGTCCTCCCCCGCCCTGCACCAGCAGGAGGATCCCCAGTAGTTCGATCATCGTCGTGTCCCTTCCGTGACCCGGTCGTCGTCCTTGGGCGAGAACTCCTGCCACAGCGGCCCGGTGGCGAACCAGATGGCCGTCACGACCCCCAGCCGCGGCAACCAGCCCCACAGCGGCGCGACCTGTTCGCCGTTGCCCACCAGGAAGATCAGTGCCAGGAGTACGGTCGCGGCGATTCCGCACGCCAGTACGCATTTGCCCCACTCGCGCCATTCGAGGCGGGCCTTCTCCCTTCCTCTCGGCTTGGGTGGCGGGGGTGGCCCGTCCGCGAACCGGTGCGCGAACCGCGCGTCGGCCCACCGGATCATCGACGGCCCGAACACCACACTGAAACCGAGGTACACCGCGGCGAGGCCGTGCACGAAGTTCGCCTTGCCGCCGCCTTGGAGGTCGAGCACCGTCGCGACCAGCACCACGACGTCGATCACCGGGGTGAGGGCCAGCAGCACGATGCTCGTCCGCTTGAGCCGGAGCAGGTAGCGGGCCAGCAGGCCGGCTCCGATGGCGACCCAGAAACCGATCTCCCCGGCGGCGATCACCGCCGCCATCGGATTCTCCGCGAAAAAGTCCCAGATCTTGTTCACCCTTCGAGCTTCGCCTCCGACGGTGGTCCGGCGCGTCGGTGAGGGGCAGGAGATCATCGTCATCACTTCGTAGGACCCCGCCGCCCGCCCCGGTGTGCTGGGATGGATCGGTGCCCACGCTGGTCCCTCGCCTGAGTCATCTCCCGTCGTGGAAGCAGGACCTCGTCATCGCGCTCGGCACCTGGCTCACCGGCGCCCTCGTCTACCTCAGCGGGATGCAGGTGCTGCTCAACGGCCCGGACACGACGCCGCTGTGGATCCGGCTGACCGAGCTGACCGTGTTGTGCGCGCTGGAGATGCTGCGCCGCGAGGTCCCGTGGGCGCTGCTCGCCGCGCTGGTCGTGGTCGCCGTGGACGTGGCGATCGGTCCCTCGCTGCCGATCCTCGTCGTCTTCACCGACTTCCTCTACGCGACGACGCTTTACGGTTCGCGGCGGGTCAGCCGGCTGATGATCGGTATCACCGCGCTCGGGACGCTCGCGGTGGTCTGCCTGGCGCTCGTCCTCTCCTCGCAGTGGCGGACGGCGATCCTGGTGGCGTTCGCGTTCCTGCCGTTCCTCGTCACCCCGGTGTGGTGGGCGGCGAACGTGCGGCAGCAGCGGGACATCGCCGAGAACGAACGGGCCAACGCCGTCCAGCTGGCCACGATCGGCGAACTGGACCGGAGGGCCGCCGTCGCCGGGGAACGTTCGAAGATGGCGCGGGATCTGCACGACGTCATCGCCGGGCATCTGTCGGCGATCGCGATCCAGTCCGAGGCCGCGTTGTCGATCGCCTCCGCCGACCCGAAGCTGTCCAGGAAGGTGCTGGAATCGGTGCGGGAGAACAGTGTGAGCGCGCTGGAGGAGATGCGCGCGATGATCGGGCTGCTGCGCGAGGACTCCGATATCGAGACGACGGCGCCCGCCCGGCTGGCCGAACTGTCCAAACTGGTCGATTCGGCGCGGGCGAGCGGGCTGGAGGTCGAACTCGGTTCCGTACCGGACCCGTCGTCCCCGCTGCCCGCCGCGGTCGATCTGACCGCGTACCGGATCGCGCAGGAGGCGCTGACCAACGCGGTGAAACACGCCCCTGGCGGCCGCGCGGTCCTGGACATCCGCTCACGCGGCGGCATACTCACCGTCGAGGTGCGCAACGATCTTCAGCCGGGCCGCCTCGATGACGGCGGGACCGGGTTCGGCCTGCTGAACATGCGGGAACGCGCCGTCGCGGTGGGCGGCACCCTCGCCGCCGGGCCGTCCGGCGGCGGCTGGCTGGTCCGCGCCGAACTGCCTCTGGAGGGGTCTTGACCGTCAAAGTCCTGGTCGCCGACGACCACGGCGCGATCCGTGCCGGGTTGATGATGATCCTCGGGAACGCCGAGGACATCGAGGTGGTCGGCGAGGCCGCGGACGGTGCCACGGCCGTCCGCCAGGCGAAGGCGCTGAAACCGGATGTCGTACTGATGGACGTCCGCATGCCCGGTGTCGACGGCATCGCGGCCACGCGAGAACTGACCGCGGCGGGGCTCTGCGAAGTTCTCGTGCTGACCACCTTCGATCTCGACGAGTACGTCCACGCCGCGCTTCGGGCGGGCGCGGCCGGATTCCTGTTGAAGTCGGTGGAGGCGGCGAGGCTGATCGAGGCGGTGAAGCTGGTGGCGGCGGGTGAAGGAGTGCTTGCCCCTCAGGTCACGCGGAAGCTCATCGCCGCCTTCGCCGCGGGGACGCGCGAGCCTTCCCTCGTTCCCGCCGGCCTCGGCGACCTGACCGAACGCGAGCGTGAAGTGCTGGCGTGCCTGGGCGGCGGCCTGTCCAACGCGCAGATCGGCACCCGGCTGCACATCGGCGAGACCACGGTGAAGACGCACGTCTCACGGGTGCTGACGAAGCTGGACCTGCGGTCGCGGGTGCAGGCGGCGATCCTCGCGCAGGAGAACGGTGTCGTGCTGGAAGGGTGACCTCGCACCGATCTGCGAGCCGGCCGGTGATCTTCTAGCGTGACCCTCCATGCGGCGAACTCTGGACGTGGACGAAATCCTGAAACGGCAGGATTCCGGTGACCTGAAACGCCGTCTGCGCGGGCGCGACCTGATCGGCTTCGGGGTCGGCATCATCATCGGTACCGGGATCTTCACCCTCGCCGGGGTCGAGGCGAAATCCCACGCGGGTCCGTCGGTCACGCTTTCCTTCGTTCTGGGCGCCGTGGTGGCCGGGATGGCCGCCCTCTGTTACGCCGAACTCGCCTCCGGCGTGCCGACGGCGGGAAGCGCCTACACCTACGCTTTCGCCACTCTCGGCGAGACTTTCGCCTGGATCATCGGCTGGGATCTGTTGCTGGAGTTCGCCCTCGGTGCGGCCGTCGTGTCACGGGGGTGGTCCGGCTACCTCGCGAATCTGATGGGGCTCTCCCCCGACTGGTTCGGTGAAGACGCGAAGGTGAACATCGGCGCTGTCGCGATCATCGCCGTGCTGACCGTGGTCGCCGTCCTCGGGATCAAGGATTCGGCGCGGGTGACGAATCTGCTCGTGCTGGTCAAGGTCGCGGTGTGCGTGCTGATCCTCGCGGTCGGCGTGTTCTACGTCCGCGGCGAGAACCTGACGCCGTTCCTCCCGCCCGCACAGGCACCGGCGGAGACGCCGAACACCCTGCATCAGCCGATCGTGCAAGCCGCGCTCGGGCTCGAACAGTCCGTCTACGGAATCGCCGGAATGGTGACGGCCGCCGCTGTCGTCTTCTTCGCTTACACCGGTTTCGAGGCGCTCGCCAACCTCGGCGAGGAGACCGTGAACCCGAAACGCGATCTGCGGGTCGGCATCCTCGGCGCGCTCGGGGTCTGCGCGCTGCTGTACATCGGTGTCTCGCTGGTGCTGACCGGGATGGTGCCGTTCGCCGAGATCGACGCGGGTGCCCCGCTCGCCGACGCCTTCGACCGGGTCGGGCAGCACTGGGTGGGCGCGCTGATCTCGCTCGGCGCGGTCACCGGGCTGACGTCGGTGATGATGGTGGAACTGGTGACGATCGGCCGGATCGGCTTCGCGATGGGCCGTGACGGCCTGCTGCCGAAGAAGTTCGGCACGGCGCATCCACGCTGGGGCACCCCGCACCGGATGACCGTCGCCGGTGCCGTGCTGATCGCGGCGCTGGCCGCGTTCGTGCCGATCTCCGAACTCGCCGACATGGTCAGCATCGGCGCGCTGTCGGCGATGATCATCGTCGCGGTGGCCGTCCCGGTGCTGCGCAGGCGCCGTCCGGATCTGGAGCGCCCGTTCACCGTGCCGTTCTCGCCCTGGCTGCCCGTCGTGGCGGCGCTGGCGTGCTTCTGCCTGATGCTCAACCTGAACGTGCTGACCTGGCTGCGGTTCGCCGCGTGGCTGCTGCTCGGCCTGCTGATCTACGTCTTCTACGGGCGCGGGCATTCCCGCTTCGCGAAGGACGAAGCCGGCTCCTCGGACCTGCCGTCGTGATCGCGTTTCCCCGGCGACCGCAGCGCGACCCCGGCGACGACGGCGAGCGTGCCGACGGCTTCGGGCAGGGCCGGCACCTGCCGGAGCCACAGGAAGCCGATCAGCCCGGCCGTGACCGGGAGCAACGCGAGCAGCAGCGCGAACCGCGCCCGCCCTGCCCGGCGCAGGACCACTTGGTCCAGCGCGTACGGCACGACGGTCGAGAGCACGCCCACCCCGATACCCAGCAGCAGCAGCCGTGGCGAAGTCCACACGGCGCCGGTGCCGAGCGCCAGCGGCGACAGCACCACGGTGCCGACGGCGAACCCGACGGCCAGGCCGTCGATCCCGTTCCCGCCGACCGCGACCCGCTTCCCGAGCAGGATGTACCCGGCCCACGCCGCCGCCGCGCCCAGCGCGAACAGCACACCGAGCAGACTGCCTTCGAGCCGGACGTCCGCGATGGCGAGTACCCCGGCCACCACCAGCAGCAGCGCGAAGACGTCCCGGCGGGTGCGCGAACCGAACGCGGCCACCACGACGGGTCCGGCGAACTCGAGAGCGACCGCCGTGCCGAGGGGCAACCGCGCGATCGCCTCGTAGAAGAGCACGTTCATCCCGGCGGTGACGATGCCGAAGGCACCCGCGAGCAGGAACGTGCGCCCCGTCCACGCCGAGCGAGGTGGCCTGCGCCACGCCAGGAGGACCACCGCCGCCCCGAGGCAGCGAAGCCAAGCCACCCCCGCGGGGGAGGCGACCGAAAAGAGACCTACGGCGACGGCCGCACCGGCGTACATGGAAATTCCGCTGAGAACGAACAAGATCGGTGCCGGCACGCTCGAAATCCGGTTCCGGACGACAGTGATATCCACCCCCGCATGGTGCCTGACGTGGGAAAAGACGGTTCGGCGGGGAGTCTTCTCCTACGTTGCGTGATTACGCTACGGCATACGAGGTAATTACCAGTGACAAACGAGACACCCGCACGGGAACACTTGCGGGCCGCCAAACGTCTGGAAGAGTGGAAGCACGAACACGGCGGGGCCGGGAACGAACGTTGCCGGCATCAGTGCCGAAGTGGTCGTAGCTGGATCGATGGCACCGGGCCACCGGTGCCGGGACGGAGGGAGACTCCAATGACTTCACCGACGCTCACCCGCCCCGAACTGACCGCTGCCGACCGATGCGACCGGTGTGGAGCTGCGGCCCAGGTTCGGGCCATTCTCAGCACCGGTGGCGAGTTGCTCTTCTGTGGTCACCACGCCCGCGCACACGAAACGAAGCTCAAGGAAATGTCCGCGGACATTCAGCGGTAGCCCACCAGTACGCGACCACCCGGCGGCCGGCCGCTCCCCATGGAGCGCGCCGGCCGCCCTGTTTTGTTTCGCGGGGCCTGAGCACCGAACCGACCCGTGTTCCATCACGTCTCCGCCTTTCAAAAACATACATACCGCATGTATGTTGTCCGCATGACGATCAGCGATCTCCTCGGCGAGGTGCACGAGGCCGACCTCGGCGACGCCCGCGTCCGCTACCGCGACCGCGGCGACGGCCCTCCGGTGGTCTTCGTGCACGGCCTGCTCACCAACGGGCTGCTCTGGCGCAAGGTGGCCCCCGCGGTCGCCGACGCCGGCTTCCGTTGCCTGACCCCGGACTGGCCGCTGGGCTCGCACGAGATCCCGGTCCCCGACGCGGACCTGAGCCCGCCCGGGGTCGCCGCGCTCATCGCGCGCTTCCTGGACGTGCTCGACCTGACCGACGCCACCGTGGTCGCGAACGACACCGGCGGCGCGCTCACCCAGCTGCTCATGACCACGAGCCCGGAGCGGGTGGGCCGGGTCGTGCTGACCCCGTCGGACTCCTTCGAGCGCTTCCTGCCCCCGATGTTCAAGGGATTGAGCACGCTGGCGCGTCTTCCCGGTGGCGTCCCGGCGATGATCCAGGCCGCGCGCTGGCGGTGGCTGCTGGAGAGGACGGACTTCTTCTGGCTGGCCAAGCACCCGGTCCCCGGCCACGTCCTCGACGCCTACCTGCTGCCCAGCCGCCGTGACCGGGCGATCCGCGAAGATCTGGCGCGGTTCCTCTCCGGGATCGACAACCGGTACACCCTGACCGCCGCCGAGCGGCTGCCCGCCTTCGGGAAACCCGTCCTGCTGGCCTGGGCGCCCGAAGACCGGCACTTCCCGCTGTGGCTGGGCGAGAAGCTGGCCGGAGTCCTGCCGAACGCCGAACTGAAGACCATCGAGGACTCCTACGCCTTCGTGCCGGAGGACCAGCCGGAGCGGCTGAGCGCCGTGATGGTGGAATTCCTGCGTGCCCACGCCACGACGTAGCCAGACCGAACGATCGCGATCCACCCGGGCCGTGTTGATGACGGCCGCGCGGACGTTGTTCGCCGAACAGGGTTACGCCGCCGTGCCCGCCGACGAGATCGTCCGGGCGGCGGGCGTCACCCGCGGCGCGCTGTATCACCACTTCGGGGACAAACAGGGCCTGTTCCGCGCCGTGATCGAGCAGATCGAAACCGAGATCACCGAGGAACTCCGGACCGTCCTGCGGGCGACGGAGGATCCGTGGTCGGCCGCGCTCGGCACGCTGAGCCGGTTCCTGGACCTGTGCTTGCGGCCCGACGTGGTGCGGATCGCGCTCACGGACGCCGTCTCCGTCCTCGGCTGGCAGGAATGGCGCGAACTGGAGAGCCGGTACGGACTGCGCCTGATCACGGAGGTCCTGGAGGCCACCGCCGCGGCCGGGCTGCTGATCGAGGCGCCGATCCCGGAGCTGGCGCAACTGACGCTGAGCGCCTGCGCGGAGGCGGCACTGATGATCGCGCACGCCGAAGACCGCGAAGCGGCGAGGGAGAAGGCGCTGGCCGCCCTGGTGGCCCTGCTGTCCGGCCTCGTGAAAGAACGCAATTAGTCACCTGGATGCGGTCGATGCATGGGCAAGGACCGCAACCAGGTGACTAATTGCGACGAGGTTCGCGACTCAGACGGTGTCCAGGATCATTTCGAAGGCGGCCTCGGCGGCGCCCAGCAGCTTCACGTCCGCGCCGAGCGCAGAGCTCACGATCTGCGTCCCGCCCACGGCACGGCTGACCAGGCTCCGCCGCCGGACCTCGGCCGCCACCGACCGCACGACCGACTCCGGCAGCACGGTGAGCAGATCACCCAGTACGACCAGCTGCGGGCCGAGCAGGTTGACCACGTTCACCAGGCCGAGCGTCAGCCATTCCGCGAACTCCGAGAGCCGCTCCCCGGCCGCGTGCGGATCTCGGCCCAGTTCGCGCAGTTCGACCAGGATCACCCCGCGCGGGGTGTCCTCGGGCAGGTCGAGCGCGCGGCACAGCGCCGCCTCGCCGACCTCGGTCTCCCAGCAGCCGCTCGATCCGCAGTAGCAGGGGCGGCCACCCGGCCGGATCGCCATGTGCCCGATCTCGCCGACGTATCCGGCGCCGCCGCGCAGCGCCGAGCCGTCGACGATGATCCCGCCCCCGACCCCGACGTCGGCGGAGACGTACACGGCGTCGGAAGAGCCCCGCGCGGCGCCACGCAGATGTTCGGCGATGGCACCCAGTTCGGCGTCGTTGCCGACCAGGATCGGGACACGCAGCACACCGCCGAGCCGTTCCCCGAGCGCCACGTCGGTCCAGCGCAGGTTGGGCGCTTCGTGGACGTGCCCGTCGGCCCGGCGGACGACGCCGGGCACGGACACCCCCACGGCGATCGGCTGCACGCCGAGATCGCCGGCCAGCACGGTGGTCGACTCGATCACGTGCGTGATCACCTCGTCGGCCGCCCGCATCCGGCCGTGGAGGTTCCAGCTGTTGCGCCCGAGGATCTGGCCACCGAACCCGATCAGCGCGATCGCCACGTGTTCGACCTGGAGGTCGACCGCGAGCACCACCGCCGCTTGCGGCTGCGGCAGGACCAGGAGCGAGGGGCGGCCCGCCCCCCGTCCCGGCCTTGGGACCCGCTCTTCGACGACGCCCGCTTCCGCGAGCCCGTCGACGAGGGTCTTGATGGTGCTGCGGTTGAGCCCCAGCTCGGCGGCCAGGGTCGCCCTGGTGCTCGGGCCGCTGACGTGCAGCAACCGGAGCAAGGTCGTGCGGTTGTGCCTGCGCACCTCGTCTGGTCGTGCAACGGGTGTGCTGGTCACGGGCTTCATCATTCCATGCGGACTCAGCGTGGCGACGCAGCCGCGCGGCGCCGGGACAACGCGTCCACCGTGGCCGCGAGAAGCAGCACCAGACCGGTGACGATGTTGACCACCGCCGCCGACTGCTTCAGCAGGCCCAGCGCGTTCTCCACGACCGCCAGCACGAGACCGCCGATCACCGCGTCGACGACCCGGCCCTTGCCGCCGAACAGCGAAGTACCACCGATGACGGCGGCGCCGACCGCGAACAGCAGGGTGTTGAGGCCACCGGCCTGCGGGTCGACCGAACCGACCTTCGACGAGTAGACGATCGCGCCGATCGCCGCCACCGCCGAACAGATGACGAACACCGAAGCGCGGATCTTCTCGACGTTGATACCGGCACGGCGGGCCGCCTCGCGGTTGCCGCCGACGGCGTAGATGTGCCGGCCGTACTGCGTGCGGTTGAGCACGTAGGTACCGAGCACCAACAGGCCGAGCACGATCGGCACGACGTACGGGACACCGGAGATGACGATGTTCGGGTTCGGCGCGCGGTTCAGCGTCAGCAGATAGGTCGCGATCGCGGCGACCACGCCGATCGCGCCGACCTTGAACAGCACCATCGGCGTCGGCTGGGTGACCAGGCCGCGTTTGAGCCGGGAGAAGTGCCGGCCCAGGGTCACCGCGGCGAAACCGCCGGCGGCGACCAGGAAGAGGATCCAGCTGCCCACGGTGGACAGGTTGCCGTTGGCGACCTTGAACAACACGTCCGAAGTGCTGATGCCGAGCGTGCCGCCCTCGCCGATGAACTGGAGGATGACCCCTTGCCAGGCAAGGAAGAGCGCCAGTGTCACGACGAACGAGGGCATCCCGATCTTCGAGACGAGGAACCCGGTGAGGACACCGATCGCGCCACCGACGCTGACCGCGAGCAGCATCTCGATCCACGGGTTGGCCGCGGCTCCGGACAACACCAGCGCGATGGCGAGCACGGCGAACCCGACCCCGGCCCAGATCCGCAGGATCACGCCGAGCAGCGCGGCGACGGCGAGTACCACGAGGAACGTGATGAACACGCCGTTCCCCATGCCGCCCAACAGGTTTCCGTTGCGCACGTAGTGCATCGCGAGGACCGCGGCGGTGACGCCGGACGCGGTGCCCGCGGACAGGTCGATCTCCCCGAGCAGCAGCACGAACACGATGCCCATCGCGATGATCGCCTTGCCGGCGCCTTGGGCCATCAGGTTGGCGATGTTGTTCATCGTCAGGAAGGTGTCCGACAGCGAGGCGAACACGATCACCAGCACGAGCAGGCCGAGCAGCGCCGGGAGCGAACCCAACTGCCCCGCCTTGAGCCGGGAGAAGTAGTCACCGACCGCCTCGCGCGTCGACATCGATGTCGTGTCGATGCCGAAGTCCGTGATGGCCGCCGACGGGTTGAGCGCGGCGGACGCCGGCTTGCCCCCCTCCGGTGAGGCGGGCTTTGCGGGTGTCTCAGTCATTTCCGGTTCTTTCTCGCCTGGTTCTAGAGGACGGCGGCTTCGGGGCGGGCAAGGCCGAGGTCGCCGGATCGGCCGGCGGTGATCAGTTCCACGACCTGGCCGTGGGTGACGTCCTTGGTGTGCACCTCGGCGACGAGACGGCCGAGGTAGAGCACCGCGATGCGGTCGGCGACCTCGAAGACGTCGGCCATGTTGTGGCTGATCAGCACCACTCCCAGGCCTTGCTCCGCGAGACGGCGGACGAGGTCGAGCACCTGCCGGGTCTGTGCGACACCGAGCGCGGCGGTCGGCTCGTCGAGCAGGACCACCTTCGAGTCCCACAGCACGGATTTGGCGATCGCGACGGTCTGCCGCTGCCCGCCCGAGAGGGCCGAAACGGGCGTGCGGACGGACTTCACGGTGCGGACCGAAAGCGAGGCGAGCGTCTCGCGCGCGGCCTTCTCCATGCCGGCCTCGTCGAGCAGCCATTTGCTGCCGCGTTCCCGGCCGAGGAACATGTTCTGCACGATGTCGAGGTTCTCGGCCAGGGCGAGGTCCTGGTAGACGACCTCGATTCCCAGCTCCGCGGCGTCACGCGGGCCGTGGATATGCACCGGTTCGCCCTGGAACTTCACCGTGCCGGAGTCGTAGCCGTGGATCCCGGCGATCGACTTGACCAAAGTGGACTTTCCGGCACCGTTGTCGCCGACCAGCGCGGTGACCTCACCGGCGCGCACGTTGAAGTCCACGTCGTGGAGCACGTGGACCGGCCCGAAGCTCTTGTTCAGCTGCTTCAGTTCGAGGATGGGTTCACTCATGGGGGTCTCGAATTCTCCCGGCTGGAGACCGGGCCGGGGCGCGCTCGTCTCCGAGGAGCGCCCCGGCCCGGTCGGCTGGATTGACGGGTCAGGAGATACCGAGCTGCGTGCACGCCGCAGCCAGGTCGCCACCGCAGATCTCGGCGGCCTTGACGTAGCCCTGCGTCACGACCTCCTTTACACCGTCCTTGGTGGTCAGCTTCGGTTCGAGGAGCACGGACTTGACCTCGCGGTTGCCCTTCGGGTCCTTCGCCTTGCCGGTGGCCAGCGCGTCGGCGCCCGCCTTGTCGCCCTTGGCCAGCAGCACGGCGAGCTTCGCCGCGGCTTCGGCCTCTTCCTTGATCGGCTTGAACACGGTCATGTACTGGTCGCCGCGCAGGATCGCCATCAGGCCGTCCGCGGTGGCGTCCTGGCCGGTGACCGGGACCTTGCCGTTGAGGCCGTTCTTCTTCAGCACGGTGATGACCGCGCCGGCGAGACCGTCGTTCGCGGCGACGACGCCGTCGACCTTGCCCTTGTTGTCGGTCAGGATCTGCTCGAAGGTCTGACCGCCCTTCTGGTTGTCCCAGTTGTCGATGGCCTGTTCCCGCACGAGCTTCAGGTCGCCGGCGGCGAACTTCGGCTGCAACACGGACTTCTGGCCGTTGGCGAACAGCGTCGCGTTGTTGTCGGTCGGGGCGCCCTCGAGCATGACGACCTCGGCGCCCTTCTTGTCCTTCAGCGCGTCGGCGAGACCCTGGCCCTGCAGCTGGCCGACCTTCTCGTTGTCGAACGAGACGTAGTAGTCGGAGCTGCCGCCGAGGTTCAAGCGGTCGTAGTCGATCGTCGGGATGCCCGCGGCCTGCGCCTTGCGGGCGACCGCCGAGCCGACCTCGCCGTTGATGGCGGCGATGATCAGGACCTTGACGTTCTGCGCGATCATGCCGTCGGCCAGGGTGGTGAACTTCTGGACGTCGCCTTGGGCGTTCTGGACGTCGGCGTCGAAGCCCGCGTCCTTGAGCGCCTTGGTCAGGAACGGCTTGTCGAAGGACTCCCAGCGCGCGGAAGTGGCGGTCTCCGGCAGGATGACGCCGACCTTGCCGCCGGCAGCGGCGCCACCGGGGGCGGGCGCGGACTGCGAGGAGTTGCCGCTGCCCGAGTCGGCGCTGTTGGCGCCGCAGGCGGAAAGCACCAGGCCGGCGCCCACCGTCGCGGCGAGGAGGGTAAGGGTTCTGCTGCGCATCCTCGTTCCTTCTCCGATCTTGCTCGCGGGCGGCGATCCTGGAGGACCGGACGCACCATCGCGCATATGTTGTGGGCGACAACATATGCCGCCGAACGGGTCTCGGGGAAGACGGCTGAATCGATTAAGCCTCATCAAATGGACACGGTTTGGCAACGTGGCCGTAGCAGGCCGTACACAGTCTAGGTCCGCTGACGGTGTGACCGCCACCACTTACGAAGCGTCACGGAGCTGGGGACAGCAGGGCGGTGACCGGCGCGTTCGCCGCTGACTACGTCAACCGAGACGGCGGTCTCGCGTGACTGGACGGACGACACGCGTGAGCCAACGGACGACACGCGTGACTGGATGGACGACACGGCGTGCGGCCGGGCCTGCCGCGACTCGTCCGCCTGATCACGCGTGTCGTCCGTCCGAGCACGATTGTCGTCCGAGCACGGCAGCCCGCACTCAAGACACTCACGTCCGTGCTCTCGCGGGCCTCGTGCAATGAAGGGACCTTTCCTAGCAAATTTTGCCAGGAAAGGTCCCTTCATTGCACGGGGTACGGAGCGGTCACCAAGAACGCAGGGTGACGATCCGCTCTTCGAGCTGTTCGACCGAAGCCATCGCGGTCGGCGGCCCGCCGCAGACGCGGCGCAGTTCGTTGTGGATCGCGCCGTGCGGCTTCTTGGTGCGGTGGTGGTGCACGCCGACCAGCGCGTTCAGCTCCTTGCGCAGACTGCCGAGCCGCTCGCTGACCGACTGCGGCCGCGCGACCGGGGCGGCCTCCTCGGCCTTGGGCTTGCGCCGCTTCTCGTCGGAGAGCTGTTCCTCCTGCCGCTTCCGCAGCAGGGCGCGGACCTGGTCCGGCTCCAGCAGCCCGGGGAGGCCGAGGTACTCCTGCTCCTCGTCGGAACCGGAGAACACCGCCGTGCCGAAGGAGTTGCCGTCGTAGATGACCTGGTCGAGTTCGGCGGAGGCGCCCAGCGAGGTGAAGGCTTTCTCCTCTTCGCCCGGTTCGTCCTCGGTGCGGTTGGCCTGGGCCAGGAGTTCGTCCTCCCAGCCCTCCTTCTCGCGGTGCGGCTTGCCGAGGACGTGATCGCGCTGGGCTTCCAGCTCGCTGGCCAGTTCCAGCAGCACCGGCACACTCGGCAGGAAGACCGAAGCCGTCTCGCCCGGCTTGCGCGAACGCACGTACCGGCCGATGGCCTGTGCGAAGAACAGCGGGGTCGACGCGCTCGTGGCGTAGACGCCGACGGCGAGGCGCGGGACGTCGACGCCCTCGGACACCATGCGGACCGCGACCAGCCAGCGGTCGGTGGAATCGGAGAACTCCTTGATCCGCCCGGACGCCTTGGGGTCGTCGGAGAGGACGACCGTCGGGGTCTGGCCGGAAAGGCGCTCCAGGATCTTGGCGTAGGCGCGTGCCGAGTCCTGGTCGGTGGCGATCACCAGACCGCCCGCGTCCGGGATGCCGTTGGCGCGAAGCTGGGCGAGCCGCGTGTCCGCGGCCTGCAGCACCGACGGGATCCACTCGCCCGCCGGGTCGAGCGCCGTGCGCCAGGCCCGCGCGTTCTGCTCGGCCGTCAGCGGCTCGCCGAGGCGCGCGGTGAACTCCTCCCCCGCGCTCGTGCGCCAGGAGGCCTCGCCGGAGTAGGCGAGGAAGACGACCGGCCGGACGACGCCGTCGGCGAGCGCGTCGGCGTAGCCGTAGGAATGGTCGGCTTTGCTGCGCTGGAAACCCGAGCCGTCGGGCTCGTAGGTGACGAACGGGATCTGCGAGTCGTCGCTGCGGAACGGCGTCCCGGTCAGCGCGAGACGGCGGACGGCGGGCGTGAACGCCTCGCGCACCGCGTCACCCCAGGACTTCGCGTCCCCGCCGTGGTGGATCTCGTCCAGGATGACCAGGGTCTTGCGGTTCTCGGTGCGCACGCGGTGCAGCGTCGGATGCGCCGCGACCTGCGCGTAGGTCACCGCGACACCTTGGTAGTCCCGCGAGGTGACGCCGGTGCCGTTGCGGAAGTTCGAGTCGATCGCGATCCCCGCCGCCGCGGCCGAGGCGGCCCACTGGTGCTTGAGGTGCTCCGTCGGCGCGACGATGGTGATCTTCTCGACGGTCCGGTCGCTCAAGAGTTCGGCCGCAATCCGGAGACCGAACACCGTCTTCCCCGCGCCCGGCGTCGCGACGGCCAGGAAATCCTTCGGTTTCTTCGTCAGGTACTTCGTCAGCGCCCGCCGTTGCCAGGCACGCAGCGGGCGGGCGGTGCTGTCCTTCGCCGCGGGAGGCGCGCCCAGCTCGCCCCGATCCCGTTCAACCGTTTCCGCCATGCCGGTCCCCTCCTCCCACCTCCGAAAACACCTGGTCATCCGCCCTGTCACAAGCGAAAACCCTCACTTGGGTATCCGGCCGCGACGCCGGCGCCTGAGGTGAGGGCACTTCGAAGAGACTACCTGCCGGGCCGAGGGAACGCCGGAAGCGCCACCCCCGTTGTCGGGTTACTCACCCGAAAACCCAGGGGTGGCGCGCCGAATGCCGCAGCATGGACCATGCTGGACACCGTCAAGGGCGCTCGGCGCCGGCGGAGGAGCTGCATGAGCGAGGAGAACGGCCGCCCGGACGCGGCCGCCGAGGTCGCGAAGGGCCGCAGAGGTCCGTTGCGCCTGCTCAGCCGCACGCTCGACAAGGCGTGGGAAGGCAACATCTTCTCCGAGGCCGCCGAAGCCGCGTTCTGGCAGACGCTGTCCCTGCCGCCGCTGCTGCTGGGTCTCCTCGGTTGCCTCGGCTTCGTCGGCGACTGGTTCGGCCAGGAGGTCGTGACCGCGGTCCACGATCGGATCATCACCTTCAGCAGGACGATCTTCAGCGACAACGCCGTCCACGACATCATCGAGCCGACGGTCAACAGCATCCTGTTCGTCGGCAAGGGCGAGATCGTCTCGATCGGTTTCCTGATCTCGCTCTGGGCGGGTTCGTCGGCGATGTCGTCGTTCGTCGACGCGATCACCGTGGCGCACGACCAGTACGGCGTCCGCAACGACGTCTGGCAGCGGATCTTCGCGCTGCTGCTGTATCTGGCCGGCCTGGTCATCCTGGTGGTCGGGCTGCCGCTGCTGGCGATCGGGCCGGACCTGCTCCCGCAGTTCTTCCCCACCGCCTGGCGTGGCACGGTGTCCTATTGGGTCGGCACGCTGTACTACCCGGTGCTGGCCGTGATGATCGTGCTGGCGCTGACGACGCTGTACAAGCTGGCCCTGCCGCGCAGGCTCCCGTGGCACCGCGGGCTGCCGGGGGCGATGCTCGCCATGGCCGTGTTCCTGCTTTCCAGTATCGGGCTGCGGATCTACCTGAACTGGATCACCAAGACCGGCTACACCTACGGCGCGCTGGCCGCGCCGATCGCGTTCCTGTTGCTGATGTTCTTCATCGGGCTCGCGGTGGTCGGCGGCGCGTACTTCAACAGCGCGATCCAGGAACTGTGGCCCGCCAAGGCGACCAAACGCCAGCGCCGGAAATGGCGGCGGCTGGAAATGGAACGCGCCAGCGAACGGATCCGCGCCGAAGAGGGCCGCAAACTGTGGGAACGCACGACCGTGCCGCTTCGCCGCCCTCGCCCGAACGGTGATGCTCCCGAAGGTGACGCCGCACACGTGCCGGAACAACCGGTGAACGAAGAAACGCAGAGCGAAACCGATTCGGTGACGGAACGGCGAAGTTGAGCGGGACCTCATCCCGAAGTCGTACCCCGGTTCCACCCGTGGTGTGAATCCACTCCACCCCCTCCCGTGAAAAGCTCGCGGGGATCCGCCCGTCCCGAGCCATTTCCTGGGGGAACCACCATGTCCACGCTGGCCAGACTGAGCCTGCGCAACCGAAGTCTGATCGGGCTGCTCGCCCTGGTGGTGATCGGCTTCGGCGCGTTCGCGCTGCCACAGCTGAAGCAGCAGCTTTTCCCGTCACTGCAGTTCCCGCAGGCGCAGATCATCACGCCGTACGCGGGCGCGTCGCCGGACGCGGTCGACCGCCAGGTCACCGAACCGCTCGAAGGCGGGCTACAGGGCCTGAAAGGGCTCGAAGAGCTGAATTCGACGTCGTCGGAGGGGCTGTCGCGGATCACCGCGCAGTTCGAGTTCGGCACCGACATCGACGCGGCCGTCGGGCAGATCCAGCGCGTCGTCGACGGGCTCCAGACACGGCTGCCGCAGAACAGCGAGCCGTCGGTTTCGGCGGGCTCCACCGACGATCTGCCGGTCGTGCTGCTCGCCGCCGGGACCACCGGTGACCCGCAAACGCTCGCGCCCGCGCTGACCGGGGAGGTCGCGCCGGAACTGCGCAAGATCGACGGCGTCCGTGAGGTCGAGGTGACCGGCGCGCGGCAACCACGGGTCACCATCGCGCTGGACTACGCGAAGCTGGCCGCCGCGGGCGTCGACCCGTCGTCGATCGGCACCACACTGCAGACCGCCGGTGCCGCCGTCCCGGCCGGAACGCTGACCGAAGGCGACAAGACGCTCACCGTCCAGGTCGGCGGCGGACCGACCACAGTGGACACGATCAAGAACCTTTACCTGACACCGGCATCGCGCCCCGGGGCGCAGGCGGGCAAGCCGGTACGGCTCGGTGACGTCGCGGACGTCCAGGCCGGGTTCGCGCCCCCGACATCGATCACGCGCACCAACGGCAAACCCAGCCTCGGCCTCTCGATCACCATGGTGGAGAACGGGAACGCGGTCGCGATCTCGGAATCGGTGCGGGACAAGCTGCCCGAGCTGTCGAAGAAGATCGGCGCCGAGATGAGCGTCGTGTTCGACCAGGGCACCCCGGTCAAGGACGCGATCAGCGGGCTGACCACCGAAGGCCTGCTGGGGCTGGCGTTCGCGGTCGTGGTGATCCTGCTGTTCCTGCTGTCGGTGCGGTCGACCCTCGTGACGGCGGTGTCGATCCCGCTTTCGGTGGTCGTGGCGCTGCTCGCGCTGTGGACGGGCGATCTGTCGCTGAACCTGCTCACCCTCGGCGCGCTCACCATCGCCATCGGGCGGGTGGTCGACGACTCGATCGTGGTGCTGGAGAACATCAAACGACATCTGGCGTACGGCGAGGAAAAAGAGCGCGCGGTACTCGACGGCGTGCGCGAGGTGGCGGGCGCGGTGACGTCCTCCACCCTCACCACGGTCGCGGTGTTCCTGCCGATCGCCTTCGTGGGCGGGTTCGTCGGCGAGCTGTTCTCGCCGTTCGCGATCACGGTCACCGTGGCGTTGCTCGCGTCGCTGCTGGTGTCGCTGACGATCGTGCCGGTGCTGGCGTACTGGTTCCTCAAGCCGCCGAAGACCCCGGCGAACGAGCACGAAGCCGAGCTCACGCGCCAGGCCGCCGAGGACAAGGAACGCCGCGGGCTGCTGCAGCGCGGGTACGTTCCGGTGATCCGGTTCGCCACCCGGCGCCGCGTCACCGTGGTGCTGCTGGCGCTGATCATCTTCGGTGGCACGGTCGGGCTGGCCGCGCGGCTGAACACCAACTTCCTCGACCAGTCCGGCTCGACGACGTTGAGCCTCGCGCAGAAGATGCCGCCCGGCACCAGTTCCGAGGCCAAGGAGAAGGCCGCCGGCGCGGTGGAGCAGGCACTCGCCGCCGAGCCCGCCGTCGAGACCTACCAGGTGAGCATCGGCGGGGGCGGCTTCTTCGGAGGCGGCGGAACGGCGACCAACATCCAGGTCACCGTCGCCAAGGACACCGACCTCGACGCGCTCTCGGAGCGGTTGCGCGGCAAGCTCGACAAGCCGGAACTCGGCGAGGTCAAGATCGGCGCGGAAGCGGGCGGGTTCAACTCGGACCAGGTCTCGATCACCGTCACCGCGCCGGACGAGGCGGCGCTGAAGCCCGCCACCGAGCAGGTCCGCCAGGCCCTGTCCGGAGTGCCGGACCTGACCGAGGTGACCAGTGACCTCGCGCAGGGTTCGCCGCGGGTGCAGGTCGAGGTCGACGCCGCCAAGGCCGCCGCCAGCGGGCTTTCGGCGACCACGATCGGCCAGATCGCGAACCAGGCCATCGCCGGCCGCACGGTGACGCAGTTGCCGGTGGACGGTCAGCGCACGGACATCGTGCTGCGCGCGGGCACGGCCCCGGTGTCGGTCGACGCGGTCAAGGCGCTGCCGATCCCGAGCGCGACCGGCGTCGTCCGGCTCGACTCGGTCGCGGACGTGTCCACAGTGGACGGCCCGGCCGCGGTGCACCGCACCTCCGGCGAGCTGAGCACCACGGTCACCGCCAAGAACACCGGCGCGGACCTGGCCGCCACCACGAAGGCCATCCAGGCCAAGCTGGACGGGCTGACCTTCACCGGCGGCGCGGCGTATCAGCTCGGCGGCGTCAGCGAGGACCAACAGGAGGCCTTCGGGAACCTGTTCCTCGCGCTGCTGGCCGCGATCGCGATCGTGTACCTGATCATGGTGGCAACGTTCCGCAGCCTGCTCCAGCCGCTGATCCTGCTGGTGTCGATCCCGTTCGCGGCGACCGGCGCGATCGGGTTGCTGCTGGCCACCGGGACCGCGCTGGGCCTGCCCGCGCTGATCGGCATGCTGATGCTCGTCGGCATCGTGGTCACCAACGCGATCGTGCTGATCGACCTGATCAACCAGTACCGGGCCTCGGGGATGAGCGTCGCCGACGCCGTCGTCGAAGGCGGCAGGCGACGGCTGCGGCCGATCCTGATGACCGCGGCGGCGACCATCTTCGCGCTGGTCCCGATGGCACTCGGGCTCACCGGCCAGGGCGGGTTCATCGGGCAGCCGCTGGCGATCGTGGTCATCGGCGGCCTGGTCAGCTCGACCCTGCTGACGCTGATCCTGGTGCCGACGCTCTACACGATGGTGGAAACCCGGAAAGAGAAGCGTCGCGCGAAGAAGGACGCCCGCCGGTCTTCGGCCCCGGCCACCGAGATGCTGGCCCCGGAGCCGGCTTCGTAGACCCGGTGGTGGGTGAGCGGCACGCCGGGCCTGGGTGGGCGCCCGGTGTGCCGCTCGATCACGTGAATCACGCCTTCAAGCACGCGAGTTCCGCGGCTGGTCACGCCTTCCGGAACCGCCAGGTCTTGCTGTCGAAAGCCACGCACCACGAGGGCGACAGCATGATGACCCGCAGGGTCCCGTCGGCGGCCACGTCGATGCCCTCGGTTTCGAAATTCCCGCCGCAGGTGCTCTTCAGCGGCAACTGCCCCAGCGACGTGACCCTCCCGGTCACGTCCGAACCGGACAACGCGCCGGAAAGATCCACCTGCAGCAGCGGCTTCGTGGTCCCGAAGAGCGCACCCTCGGGATCGTCGGACGCGCACAGCAGCCGGGTCGCGGTGACGAAGTCGCAACCCTGGATGTCCCGCACCGGCTTGTCGAGCCGGATCGCGGACGCGTACGGCAGGTTCGCCGACGGATTCGTGTGCGCGACGCCGGGCATCGGGTGCACGAGGAGCCGGTCCATCGTGCCCCACTCACCCGCCACCATCCAGCGGGCGTCGGGGGTCACGGCGGCGAACGAGTTGTTGTTGGCCTCCCACGACTCCAGCGTGTGCGTGTAGTTCGCCCAAGTCCCGTTGGGCGACTCGACGCGGAAGAGCTTCGCGCCCCTGTCGTCGCGCTGGTACGGCTCGACGTACCAGCCCTGCGCGGAGCCCGGATCGCCGACGTGGTTCCAGCCCTGCGACGACAGGTTCACCGGAACCGTCGCGATCCCGGTGTAGCGGTAGGTGGTCCCGGACGGCCGTTCGATGGTGGCCAGGCCCTGGCCCTCGTCGAGCGGGCGGGCGTTGTCCGAGCCGACCGTGGTCCAGCCGGTGACGGCTTGGGCGGCGGCGGGTGAGAACACCGCGACCAACGCGGCGATGGCGAGCACGATCCCGGTTCTGCGCATGAGGGCTCCGTCCCGGCGGAATTTCGCTGGCGGTCATGAATTACCAGGGAAAGCCGGGACGGGCAGCCACCATGTGAAGGATTTTCGGATTTTGTCCGGTGCCGGACACCGGACGGCCAGGTGTCAGTCGCCCGGCTTGAGACCGTCGTAGATCTTCTTGCAGTCCGGGCAGACCGGCGAACCGGGCTTCGCCGACTTCGTCACCGGGAAGACCTCGCCGCACAGCGCCACCACATGCGTGCCCATGACCGCGCTTTCGGCGATCTTGTTCTTGCGCACGTAGTGGAACATCTTCGGCGCGTCGTCGTCGGTGCTGTCGGTGCCCTCGGGACGGGTATCCGGCTTCGGAAGGGTCTGTGTGCTCACCCCTCCATAATGCCCCAAAACCTCCTGCGCACACCGGCGACCTGGCAGGATCTCGCCCATGTTCCAGAAGGTGCTCGCGACGTTCGGTTCCGGCGGGGCGAAGATCGACGCCCGGCTGCTCGACCGCACGGTCTCCCCCGGCCGCCCGTTGCGCGGCGAGATCCTGCTGCTCGGTGGCGAAGTCGATCAAGAGATCAACGGTCTCTCGGTGCGGCTGCTCGCCAGGGTCACGCTGCCGGACG
This sequence comes from Amycolatopsis sp. QT-25, assembly GCF_029369745.1. Lineage (NCBI taxonomy): Bacteria > Bacillati > Actinomycetota > Actinomycetes > Pseudonocardiales > Pseudonocardiaceae > Amycolatopsis > Amycolatopsis sp. QT-25. Next base: position 2,694,292 of record NZ_CP120210.1, on the reverse strand, counting down.
AACGCCGCCCCGGCGTCGAAGACCTCGAGTTCGGTGTCCAGCAGCTGGCCGGAAGCGAGCGGATCGCGCCGGGTCAGCAGATCCGCCTCCCGTTCGAGGTGGCCCTGCCCTGGGAGACGCCGATCTCCAGCGTCTTCGGCAAACCGCTGAACGGGATGGCCGTCGGCGTCCAGACCAGCCTGGACATCGCGAACTCCGTCACCGACCCGGTCGACGTCGACGGTGCCGCGATCGAGCCACTGCCCGCGCAGAAACGGATCTTGGACGCCTTCAGCCGGATCGGCTTCGTCTTCCGTGAGGCCGTGCTGGAACGCGGCCGGATCAACGGCGCGATCCAGCAGCTCCCGTTCTTCCAGGAGATCCGCTTCACCCCCTCGCCGCGGTTCGCGCCCGTCTTCACCTCCGTGGCGGTGACCTTCCTGTCCTCCCCGTCGGAGACGCAGGTCGTGCTGGAGGTGACCAAACGGGTCCGGGTGTCCAAGAGCGGCGGGTTCGGCGGACGCGGCCAGGAGTTCCTCGGCCTGTTCAAGGTCGACCACGCCACGCTGGAGCGGGTCCAGTGGGAGCCACAGCTCGAAGGCTGGCTGCACGAGGTGGCCAAGACACGCGGAATCTTCGACTGATGGACTGGCCGACCGCGATCACGAGGCTGGGCGGCGATCACTTGATCGCCGCAGTCGCGTGGAACGACCTCCAGACCCGCTACGCCGAACCGCATCGCCGCTACCACGACCTTCGGCACGTCACGGCCGTCGCCAGGGACAGCGGGGATCTCGCCGTCGCCTTCGGCTTGGGTTCCCGGGAGCGGGCACTCGTCGCCATCGCCGCCTGGACGCACGACGTCGTCTACGACGCCCGCCCCGGCGAGGACGAGCGGGCGAGCGCGGCGTGGACCCGCGCCGAGCTCACCAACGCCGGCGTCCCCCGGGCCGACGTCGAGCGCGCCGGGGAACTCGTCCTCGCCACGACCCACCACTCCGCCCCGGACGACGACTTCCTCGCCACGGCGCTGCTCGACGCCGACCTCGCGATCCTCGGCGCCTCGCCGGAGCGCTACGAGGAGTACGCCAGCGATGTCCGGGCGGAGTATTCGATCTACTCCGACGAGGACTGGCGGGCGGGACGCGTGGCCGTGCTGGAAAATCTGCTGGCCCGGCCGCGGCTGTACCGCAGTGACATCGCGAGGGCACGCTGGGAGAGCAAGGCGCGAGAAAACCTCGCGACCGAGCTGACCCGATGGCGTGACGCGGACCCACATCACCGATGATGTTCGTTCGTGACTCCGCAACTGTCCCTTCACGAAGAGATCGCCTCCGCCCTCGCCGCCGGTGATCCCGTCGTCGCGCTGGAGAGCACCCTCCTCTCCCACGGCCTCCCGCCCGGTCGCAACCTCGACGTCGCCCGGCGGCTGGAGAAGGTCGTGCGCGACGGCGGCGCCGTTCCCGCGACCATCGCCGTCCTCGACGGCGTCCCCTTGATCGGTCTCTCGGGTGAGCAGCTGGAACGCGTGTGCGCGCCCGGCGCGGACCTGGACAAGCTCTCGCTCCGCGACATCGGCCCGGCCGTCGGCCTCGGCCGCTCCGGGGCGACGACGGTCGCGAGCACCGCGGCGCTCGCCGCCGCGGCCGGGATCGGCCTGTTCGCCACCGGTGGGCTGGGCGGCGTGCACCAGGGCGCGGCGCAGAGCTGGGACGTCTCGGCGGATCTGGGCGTGCTCGCGAAGGTGCCGACCACGGTCGTCTGCTCGGGGGTGAAGTCGGTGCTCGACATCGCCGCGACCCTCGAGGTGCTGGAGACCAACTCGGTCCCCGTGCTGGGTTACCGCACCGGCGAGTTCCCCGCGTTCTACCTCCGCTCCTCCGGCCACGAGGTGCCGTGGCGGGTCGACGACGCCGCGCAAGCCGCCTCGGTCATCGCCGCCCATCGCGCGCACGCGAAGTCCGGGGTGCTGCTGGCGAATCCGATCCCCGCAGCGGCGGAAATGGACAAAGAGCTGCACGACCGGTTGCTTGCCGAAGGGCTGGAGCTGCTGAAGTCGCGAGGGGTGCGCGGCAAGGACGTCACGCCGGTATTGCTGGAGCATTTCCACACCGCGAGCGACGGGGTGAGCCTCGACGCGAACGAGGCACTGGTGCTCTCCAACGCGGAACTGGCCACCGAGGTGGCCGTGGCGCTCACCGGGACCGCGGCATGAGCGGCGGTGGGATCGTCGTCGTGGGGGACGTCGGCCTCGACGTCGTCGCCCGGCACGAAGGCCCGATCCCGCATGGCGGCGACATCCGCGCGAAGGTGCATTTCACCAGCGGTGGCGCGGGCGCGAACACCGCGCTGTGGCTGCGGGCCGAGGACGCGGAGACCACGCTGGTCGCGCGGATCGGGAACGACTCCGGTGGCCGCATGGTGCGGGGTGAACTGGAAGCGGCCGGTGTCCGCTGCGAATTCGCCGTCGATCCCGCAGAACCGACGTTCTGCGTCGTGGTGCTCGTCGACGGCGCCGGTGAGCGCAGCATGCTCGCCGACCGCGGCGCGAACGCGCGGTTCAGCCCGGAGGACGTCACCGAGGCGGCGCTGGACGGCGCGAGCCACCTGCACCTCTCGGGCTACGTGCTGCTGTACCCGTCCTCACGGCCCGCGGCGCTCGCTTCGCTGGCGGCGGCGAAGAAGGCCGGTCTGACGACGTCGGTCGACCCGCAGGCGGCGACGCTGATCACCGATCCGGCGGCCTTCCTCGACGACGTGCGCGGTGTCGACCTGCTGATGCCGAACACCAGCGAACTGGTCGCGTTGACCGGATCGAGCGATCCCGAGGCGGCGAAGGACCTGCTGGACCACGTCGGCGAGGTCGTGGTCACCGCGGGTCTCGACGGTGCCAGCTGGGTGGACGCGGGCGGCACCATCACCTCGGTGCCGTCCCAGCCCGCGAAGTGCGTCGACTCGACCGGTGCCGGGGACGCCTTCGACGCCGGTGTGCTGGCGGCGTGGCTGCGCGGCGAGTCCACGGTGGAGGTCCTCCGGGCGGGGGCCCGGCTGGGTGCCCGGGCGGTGGCGAAGGTCGGGCCGCAGCCGTAGCCGAAACCGTAAACTGACGTGAAAGGCCCCTTCATCGCGAAATTTGCGATGAAGGGGCCTTTCATGTCACGCCGCTGGGGGCACCAACCGCGTCAGCCGCCGTCGATGACCCGATGCCCGCTGCTCTCGATGCGGGTCGGTTCGGCCTCGTACCGGTTCACCTTCTCGCTCTTGCGCGGCGGCCGGTCGTTGGCCACGAGAACGGCGATCCAGGGCAGCGGGATCGAGATCGCGATGAGAGCCAGCGCGAGCCACCAGATCTGGTAGAAGATCCCGGCGAGGATCAGGCACGGGATGCGGAACGACATCATGATGATGTACTTCCGCTTCCGTTTGGCCAGCTGGTCTTCGTAGGACGGGGCGGCTTCGGTGATCAGCACCGGAGCGGGTTCCCTCGGTTCGGGACCGTGGGCGGGCGCGTTCACAGCACCACCTCCGGCTTCCATGCTCCCACTCGCCGGGCTCATCCGACACCCGGGTGGGTGAGCCGGTGCAGAGCCGCGACCACGAGCGTCTCGACGCCGGCCGAAAGCGTCGGGTGCGGGAGCGGCGCGAACAGCGGCGAGTGGTTGGACGGGATGTCCTGTTCGAAGCGGCCGGCGGTCATCGCGGCGATCACCTTCTCCTGGTCCAGGCCGCCGACCAGCCAGAACACCGACGGTACCCCGGCGGCGCGGCCGAACTCGCCGAAGTCCTCGCTGCCGGTGACCAGCGGCGCGGGCAGCACCCGGCCCTCGCCGAAGTGGTCGCGGAAGACGGCGGTGAGCTCCTCGGTGGCCGCGTCGTCGTTCTCGGTGACCGGGAACGCGCCGATCCGCTCGATCTCCGGCGCTTTCGGCGCGCCCGCCGTGGCCGCCTCGCCGTGGACGATCCGTTCGACCGCCGCGACGACCTTCTCCCGCACGGCCTGGTCGAACGACCGGATGTTGACCTCGAGGACGGCGTGGTCGGCGATGATGTTGTGCGCGGTGCCGACGTGCAGCGATCCGACGGTCACCACGGCCGACTCGGTCGCCGGGATCTCCCGTGAAACGATGGTCTGGAGCTTCAGCACCACGGACGCGGCCAGCACGGCGGGATCCACCGTGGTCTCCGGCCGCGAACCGTGCCCGCCCCGGCCGTGCAGGGTGACGCGGAGCGCGTCGGTGGCCGCCATGAGCACGCCCGGCCTGGTCAGCACCCAGCCCGCCGGACCGGGCACCACGTGCTGGCCGAGTACGACATCGGGTTCGCCGGCGGGTGCGAAGACCCCGTCGCGGACCATGCCGGCGGCGCCGTCCCCGGCCTCCTCCCCCGGCTGGAACACGACCATCAGCGTGCCGGACCAGTGTTCGCGGCCGGACGCCAGCAGCGAGGCGGCGCCGGAGAGCCAGGTGGCGTGCATGTCGTGGCCGCAGGCGTGCATCACCGGGACTTCGCGGCCGTCGGCGTCGACACCGCGCGCGGTGCTCGCGTACGGCAAGCCGGTCTTCTCCTCGACCGGCAGGGCGTCGATGTCGGCGCGCAGCATCACCTTCGGGCCGGGGCCGTTGCGCAGCACACCCAGTACTCCGGTGCGCCCGATGCCGGTGTGCACCTCGTAACCGTCGGCCTCCAGGCGCCGCGCCAGTTCGGCGGCGGTGCGGGTCTCGGCGAACGACAGCTCCGGATGCCGGTGGAGGTCGGTGTACAGGTCTTCCAAACCGGGCAGCGCCGCCTGCAGCGGTGCCAGGACACGTTCGAGGCTCACCACGTCATCCTGGCAGTATTACCCAACGTGAGCAGCAGCCCCGTCGCACCCGATCCCGCGCAATCACCCAACGTGAGCAGAAGTCCCGTCACACCCGATCCCGCGCAATCACCCAACGTGAGCAGCAGCCCCGTCGCACCCGATCCCTCGCAACCACCCAACGTGAGCACACGAGCCGCCCTCCCCCACCTGTCCGACGACGTCTGCGCGAGGTTGCGGGACGCTTTCCGCCGGACGGGGTACGACCCCGACGGCGTGGTCGGCGCCCTCGGCTCCGCGCACGCCGCCCTCGGCCGCGGCGAGCCGGAACTCGCCTACCGCGCGACCCGCGACGCGGGTGAGCTCGGCACACTGATCCGGCTGTTCCTGCTGGGTTCGACCGAAGCGGAGAAGGACGTCGAGGCCGCTTTCGCGCCGCTCTCCCTCGATGACGCGATCGCCACGACGCTGCTCGTGCCCGCCGCGGACGGCTACCGGGCGGGGCTCGACGTGCGCCCGCACGGCGACGACGAAGGCTCCTGGTGGGTCGTTTCGGACCTCGACGCCGACATCCTCGGCCAGACCGTGCCCGAGGACCACGTCCTCGGCGTCGGGCACGCCTCCCTCAGCCTGATCCGGGCCACCAGCCGCCGCGAGGTCGGCAGCCTGCTCGACGTCGGCACGGGCAACGGCGTCCAGGCACTGCACGCCACCCGGCACGCGAAAAAGGTCACCGCGACCGACGTCTCGGCCCGCGCGCTGGCCCTGGCCGCGGCCACCTTCCGGCTCAACGAACTGGACGTCGAACTCGTGCGGGGCGAATGGTTCGCGCCGGTCGCGCGGCGCCGCTTCGACCAGATCGTCTGCAATCCGCCGTTCGTGGTCGGCCCGCCGCGGGTCGACTACACCTACCGCGACTCCGGTCTCGCCGGTGACGACGCCAGCGCGCTCGTGGTGCGGCAGCTGCCCGGCTTCCTCAACGAAGGCGGCACCGGTCAGCTTCTGGCGTCCTGGCTGCACGTGAAGGGCGAGGACTGGGGCGATCGGGTGACCCGCTGGCTGCCCGCCGAGACCGACGCTTGGTTCGTCCAGCGGGACATCGCGGATCCCGGCCTGTACGTCGGCACGTGGCTGCGCGACGCGGGAATCGAGCCCCGTTCCCCCGAAGGCCGTGCGAAATCGGGCGCCTGGCTCGACTGGTTCGCCGAAAACGACGTCCAGGGCATCGGTTTCGGCTTCGTCACCCTTCGCCGGGCGGACGGCGCGACACCCACGATCGTGTGCGAGGACCTGCGCCAGGCCTACGACGACCCGCTGGGGGCGGAGGCGGCGAACTGGCTGGATCGGGTGGAATGGCTGCGCACCACCGGCGATTCGCTCCTCGATGTCCGATTCCGCGTCCCCGAAACCGTCCTTCTGGAGAGCGTCGCCGAGCCGGGCGAGGAGGGCTGGGCCACGACCGTCCAGCGGCTGCACCGCACCGACGGTCCCGGCTGGTCGCACGAAGTCGACGAACTGGCGACGAGGCTGCTCGCCGGCTGCCAGGGCGCGCTGCCGCTGGAGGACCTGATCGTGCTGCTGGCGGCCGCGCAGGGACTCGCACCGGAGGAACTGGCCGAAGCCGCGCTTCCCGTCGTGCGTGAACTGGTCCGGCACGGCATGCTCCTCCCCGCCGCCTGATGCGGGCGGTGGTGGCGAGGGTCACGGAGGCGAGCGTGACCGTCGGCGACGAGGTGACCGGCGCCATCGACGAACCGGGTTTGCTGGTACTGCTGGGAATCCACGTGGACGATGAAATCTCGGCCGTGACCAAGGTGGCGACGATGGCACGCAAACTGCATGAAGCTCGCATACTTCGCGATGAGGGCTCCTGCGCCACCACCGGCGCTCCCTTGCTCGTCGTAAGCCAGTTCACTCTCTACGGCGACACTCGCAAAGGCCGCCGTCCTTCCTGGACGGCGGCCGCCCGGCCCGAGCTCGCGGAACCGCTCGTGACGGCCGTCGTCGACGCCCTGCGCGCCCGCGGCGCCCGGGTCGAAACCGGCCGGTTCGGGGCCATGATGGCGGTCCGGAGCGTGAACGACGGTCCGTTCACCCTCCTCATAGAGGTCTAGACCATGTGGATTTCTCCCCCGCAGGGGCATTCTCAGGAAAAGCTCAGGGTTGGTGGAGCAACGCCCCAGGTCAGCCGCCCGTCTCCTCTGTAGCGGCCGGGAACGTTTTCAGACCTCCCGGCGTTGAGCAAAGTGTCCAGCCAGGCTGGGCCGACGAGGAGTAGCGGGTTTTCCACAGGGCCTGCTACGCCGAGGCGGAACCGGCGGACACACCGCAGCACGTTCAGCCCGTGACCGGGGAGGCAGAATGTCAGTCCAGACTCTCGAACGCGAAGCGCGCGGGATTCGCGAGCGCCGTATCCCGGCGCAATCCACCCAGGAGCCGGTGAGCGCGGGGGCACTCACCGACGCCGACCTCGACGCCCAGAGCCCGGCCGCGGACCTCGTTCGCGTGTACCTCAACGGAATCGGCAAAACGGCGCTGCTGTCCGCCGCCGACGAGGTCGAGCTGGCCAAGCGCATCGAAGCAGGCGTGTTCGCCCAGCACATGCTGGACACGGCCGAGAGCCTCACGCCGAAACGGCGTTCGGAGATGTCCGCCCTCGTGCGTGACGGCCACGTCGCGAAGAACCACTTGTTGGAGGCCAACCTCCGCCTCGTGGTCTCGCTCGCGAAGCGGTACACCGGCCGGGGGATGCCGCTGCTCGACCTGATCCAGGAGGGGAACCTGGGTCTGATCCGCGCGGTGGAGAAGTTCGACTACTCCAAGGGGTTCAAGTTCTCGACCTACGCCACCTGGTGGATCCGCCAGGCCATCACCAGGGGGATGGCCGACCAGGGGCGCACCATCCGGCTGCCGGTCCACCTGGTGGAACAGGTGAACAAGCTGGCCCGCATCAAGCGTGACCTGCACCAGCAGCTCGGCCGGGACGCCACCCACGAGGAGCTGGCCACCGAGTCGGGTATCCCGGCGCACAAGATCTCCGACCTGCTCGACCACTCGCGTGACCCGGTGAGCCTCGATATGCCGGTCGGCACCGAGGAGGACGCCCCGCTCGGTGACTTCATCGAGGACTCCGAGGCGACCGACGCCGAGAGCGCCGTGATCTCCGGTCTGCTCCAGGACGACCTGCGCCGCGTGCTCGCGACGCTGGACGACCGCGAGTCGCAGGTGATCCGGCTGCGCTACGGCCTCGACGACGGCCAGCCGCGCACGCTCGACCAGATCGGCAAACACTTCGGGCTCTCCCGTGAGCGCGTTCGGCAGATCGAGCGAGAGGTCATGTCGAAACTGCGTCAAGGCGAGCGAGCAGACCGCCTGCGCGCCTACGCTTCGTGACACGAGGAGCCCTTCGGCGCGGAAGAAATCAACACCCGTTCGGCAGCGTTGACTTATGACCTGTGTCACGGGACCGTCGAGCAGGTAATAAGTCTTCGCGGTCGGGTGTTCGCGCCCGGATCGCTTTCCCCGGGAGGTCGGGTCCGTCGGGGTGGGCCCGGCCTCCCGAACCCTTTTGTGGGGGGCTGCGACAAATTGACCGGATGCGAATTGCCTTCCCTTGCCTTTCGCATTGGACGTGACGCCGGTCACTCGGGGCCCGCCTAGTACCGTGTGCGGGTTCCCGATGCCGGCAAAGGAGCCCGCACAGTGGCGCCCACCACGTTCCAGCACACTGAAGTCCTTCCGCTCGCGAAGGACACCCACACCGAGTACCGGCTGCTCGGCACCGAAGGTGTCGAGGTCGTCGAGGCCGCGGGCCGGAAGTTTCTCCAGGTCGAGCCCGAAGCGCTGACCAAACTCGCCAAGACCGCGATCACCGACATCCAGCACCTGTTGCGCTCGTCGCATCTGGCGCAGCTGCGAGCGATCGTCGACGATCCCGAAGCCAGCGGCAACGACCGGTTCGTCGCGATGGACCTGTTGCGCAACGCGGCGATCTCCGCCGGCGGCGTCCTCCCGATGTGCCAGGACACCGGCACGGCGATCGTGATCGGCAAACGCGGCGAAGGAGTACTCACCGGCGCCGACGACGAGCGCGCGCTCTCGCGAGGCATTTTCGAGGCCTATCAGGAGTTGAATCTGCGTTATTCGCAGATGGCGCCGGTGAATTTCTGGGACGAGCGGAATACGGGCACCAACTTGCCCGCGCAGATCGAGCTCTATCACAAGGACGACATCGCCGGGCAGTCCGAAGTCCCCAGCTATGAATTCCTGTTCATGGCCAAGGGTGGCGGCAGCGCGAACAAGACGTTCCTCTATCAGGAAACGAAAGCGGTTCTGAATCCAAAGCGGCTCGCGAAGTTCCTCGACGAGAAGCTGCGCAGCCTCGGCACCGCCGCCTGTCCGCCGTACCACCTCGCGATCGTCGTCGGCGGTACGTCGGCGGAGTTCAACCTGAAGGTCGCGAAGCTGGCTTCCGCGCGCTATCTCGACGACCTGCCCACCGAGGGTTCCGAGCTGGGCCACGGTTTCCGCGACGTCGACCTCGAACAGCAGGTGCTGGAGATGACGCGCCAGTTCGGCATCGGCGCCCAGTTCGGTGGCAAGTACTTCTGCCACGACGTCCGCGTGATCCGCCTGCCGCGCCACGGCGCGTCCTGCCCGGTCGGCGTCGCCGTCTCGTGCTCCGCGGACCGCCAGGCGAAGGCGAAGATCACCGCGGACGGCGTGTTCCTGGAGCAACTGGAGCGCGACCCGGCACGTTTCCTGCCGGACGTGACCGAGGAAGACCTGTCCGACGAGGTCGTGACCGTCGATCTCCACCGGCCGATGGCCGAGATCCGTGCCCAGCTCTCGCGGCTGCCGGTGAAGACGCGCCTGTCGCTGACCGGCCCGCTCGTCGTCGCGCGCGACATCGCGCACGCGAAGATCGCCGAGCGGCTCGACGCGGGCGAAGAGATGCCTCAGTACCTTCGCGACCACCCGGTGTACTACGCGGGCCCGGCGAAGACACCCGATGGCTACGCGTCGGGTTCCTTCGGGCCGACCACCGCGGGGCGCATGGACTCCTACGTCGAGCAGTTCCAGGCCGCGGGCGGCTCGCTGGTGATGCTGGCGAAAGGCAACCGGTCCAAGAAGGTGACCGCCGCGTGCGACGAACACGGCGGGTTCTACCTCGGCTCGATCGGCGGCCCGGCCGCCCGGCTCGCGCAGGACTGCATCAAGAAGGTCGACGTGCTCGAGTACGCCGAGCTGGGGATGGAGGCGGTGTGGAAGATCGAGGTCGAGGACTTCCCCGCGTTCATCGTCATCGACGACAAGGGCAACGACTTCTTCGAGGCCACCTCGGAACCCGTGCTGCAGATCAGCTTCCGCTGACCTTCCGTGAAGGCCTCCTTGAGGGACCCAGAGTCCCTCAAGGAGGCCTTCACGGACCATCCGGCCGAAAGCGTTACCGCATCTGCTTCAGGACCACGGTCCGCTCCCCCAGCGGCGCCGACAGCGCCACCGAGAGCACCGGATGCCGGATGTCCATGGTGCACATCTGGCCGGTCTGGCCCTTCAGTTCGGTCAGGTTGACGGTGACCCTGGTCCCGTCCTGTTGCGTGGCCTCCGCCGTCGCGTGCCCGCAGCCGCCTTCCTGGCCGCGGATGTTCAGGATCGTCCCGCCGTTGCTGGTGTACACCTCACGCGGGTGGTCCGCGGGCAGCGCCGCCGCGTCGAGCTGGTTGTCCGGCAGCTTGGTGCTGCCTTCCGGAACCTCCTGGCGCGGCGCGCCGGGTACACCCGGCTGACTTCCCGGCTGGCTTCCCGGCGGGGGTGCCGGGGACGAAGACGGCGCGGTCGATGACGGCGGCACGGTACTCAGGGTGCCGCTGCCGGGTCCGGCCGCGGGTTCCGCTGCCTGGTTCTGCGCCCCGCAAGCGGATACCGCAACGACGATCAGGCCAAGGCCGATGACATTCGTTAAGTACCTCATGTGGCTAGGACGGAACGAGGCCGTCTTCGGGTTGCACCTGTTCTCAACCCGCTTCCAGGACGACGGTTCGCGGCCCGATCGGCTCGGCGAGTTCCACCGGCAGGACGGCGTAGCGGATGACCTGCGGGCACATCCGCCCCGGGTCGCCGTGGTCGATCTTCACCTTGACCACGACCCGCTGCGCGTTCTGGTCGGCGAGGTCCGCCTTCGCCTCGTCGCAGCCGCTCAGTTCGACGTGCACGGTCAGGCCGCCGTTGTCCGCGCTGACCTGCGCGGGCACCTTGGCCTCGACCTGGGTCGGCGGCAGCATCTTGTCCGACGGCGGCGGGCCCGCGGTCGGACGGGACATCGGTGGTTTCGCCACCGGCGGGCTGGCCGGGAGCGAGGTGGGCGACTCCGAGGGGGTGGTGACGACCGGTGGGATGCTCGTGTTCGCCGGTGCTCCGGGGCCGCCCGCGCCGCAGGCCGCCGTCGCGGCGAGCACGAGCCCCGCGCCCAGCGTCTTCGCTGCGTTCATCATGGTTTCAGGACGGAACCGGGACCACGAAGGGTTGCATCATCGCTGCGCCGCGCGGCCGCGCGCGAGTCCGAGGAGCACCACCCCGGCGAGGGTGACGGCCAGCAGCAGCACCGTGCTCGCCGACGCCAGGAACACCTGCCCCCGGTCCGTGAGCGCGAAGATGCTCGCGGGCAGCGTCCGCCAGTCCGGTGGGTACAGCATCATCGTCGCGCCCAGTTCGCCCATCGACATCGCCAGCGCGAGACTCGCCGAAGCCGAGATCGACGGCAGCAGCACCGGCAGCCGCGCCCGCAGCAGCACGCGGAGCGGCCCCGCGCCGAGGCTCGCCGCCGCCTGCGCCAGCAGCGGATCCATCCGGGCGATCGCGGCGGACACCGTGCTGTAGGAGAACGGCAGCAGGATCATCACGTGCCCCAGCAGCACGATCCAGCGTGTGCTGTTGAAGGCGAGCGGCGGACGGCTGAACGCGACCAGCAGCGCCAGCCCCAGCACCACGGACGGCACCGCGATCGGCAGGTGGAACAGGGTGTCGACGGCCTTCCGCAGCCGGGGCGGCGCCGACTGCGACGCGAGCGCGGCCCAAGTCCCCAGCACCACCGAGACCACCGACGCGACGACACCGGTCTGGATGCTCACCGAAAGACTCGCGAACGTCTCCCCGGACAGCGCCTGCGCGAAATGGGAGCCGGTGAGCGCCCCCGGCAGCAGTCCCGTCCAGCTCCCGGCGACCGACGCCAGCACGATCATCAGCAGCGGCGCCAGCACGATCGCGGTGAACAGCACCGCGAACACCACCCACAGCAGTATCCGGCTACGCCTTGTCCACAGCAGCACGGCGGCCTCCCTTCGTCAGTCGCCGGTAGGTTCCGTACAGGGCGAGGGAGAACACGACGTCGACCACCGCGATGACGCACGCCTGCGGGAAGTCGAACGTGACGATTCCCTTGCCGTAGACCAGCATCGGCAGGGTCGTGACGTCCTTGGCGCCGAGGAACAGCACGATGCCGAACTCGTTCATCGCCAGCAGCATGGTCAGGCAGGCACCGGAAGCCAGTGACGGTAAGGCTTCCGGCAGGATCACCTGACGCAGCACGCGGCCGGGCTTCGCGCCGAGGCTGGCCGCGACCTCCATCTGCGCCGACGACACCTGCCCGAACGCGGCGAGCGCCGGCCGCATCACGAACGGCGTGTAGAAGGTGATTTCCGCCAGCAGGATCCCGAACGGCGAGTACAGGAAGCCACCCGCGCCCAGGATCCCGGCGCCGCCGTAGATGAAGGTGAACGCGAGCACGATGAGGAACGACGGGAACGCGAGCACGGTGTCCGCCAGCCGCGAAAGCGTTCGCGCGCCGGGGAACGGCACGAACGCGATCACCAGTGCCAGGAACGTGCCCAGCACCACGCAGCCCGCCGTGGCGCCGAGCGCGAGCGCGACGGTCTTCCAGGCCGCGTCCCGGAATTCCGCCGAGCCGAGGACGTCCAGCCACACCGACAGCCCGAACTCGCCGGTCTCCGACTCCAGTGACTGGAGCACGACCAGCACCAGCGGATAGCCGAAGAACCCGAGCAGGACGAGAACCGGCGGCAGGAGGAGCCAGCCGCGTCCGGGCAGGCTTTCCCGCCGCCGCGCCGGTGCCGCCGTCGCGGCCGGTGTCAGGCCGGTCATCCGACACCCACCAGCGGGCAACCGTCCGGAATGGACACCCCGACCCGCTCCCCCACACCCGGCAGGCCCTCGAGGTCCGGCACTTCGGCCCGGACCTCGCCCCCGTTGTCCGCGAGTTCGAGGTCGAGCCGGAAACCCGTGCCACGCCACTGGACACCGCGCAGCACGGCGGGCAACGCGCCCGGCGCGTCGACCGCGGTGATCCCGATCCGGTGGGGCCGGACGCCGAGCGCGACGGGCTGCCCCGCCCGGATCGTCCCGGACGGGTCGGCGGCGAGTTCCCTACCGCCGAGCCGGACCCTGGTCCCGTCGGCCTGGATCGGCTCGACCGGGACGAGGTTGGACGCGCCGAGGAAACTCGCGGTGAACTCCGTCGAAGGGCGCTGGTAGAGCTCGCGGCTGGGCCCGAGTTCGACCAGTTCCGAGTCGCGCATGACGGCGATCCGGTCGGCCAGCGCCAGCGCCTCGCCCTGGTCGTGGGTGACGTAGATCAGGGTGGTGTCGGGCAGTTCGGCCCGCAGCCGCAGGAGTTCCGCGACCATGTCCTCGCGCAGGGCGGCGTCCAAAGCGGACAGTGGCTCGTCCAGCAGCAGCACCCGCGGCCGGATCACCAGTGGTCAGCGCGACCTTCATCCCTTGGGCGCGCAGCTCCTGGATCGTCTGCTCGGCGCCGGGGATCGGCTCGCAGTGGCCGTCCGCGACGAGCTCACCGTAGGCGTCCTGGAACGCGGTGTTCGCGCGCCGGGCGAGTTCCTCGTTCCCGTCGAGAAGCGCGCGGAAGACGACGATCTTGGACTGCCCCATCGTTTCCACGACGTAGTCGTGCATGCCGGGGAAGCGACTGTCCTCTTCGGACACCCCGGCGGCGGCGATCGCCGTGGTGAAGGCGCGGATCACCAGTCCGTCGTCGGCGACGGTGGTCCCGGCCATGTCCAGGACGACGAGTTCGGTGTTCACCAAGAAAGCTCCTCGGCGGTGTCTTCGGCGATGGCGGGCGAGCAGGTCATGCCCCGGCCGCCCGGACCGGTGACGAGCCAGGCGTTGTCCGCGACGCGGGCCCGGTGCACGATCCGGGAGGTGTCGGTGGTCTGGGCGTAGACGCCGGCCCAGCGGCGGGCGACCCTCGGGAGCGGGCGTCCGAGCAGCGCGCCGGCGACCTCGGTCAGGTGGTCGTACGGGTCTTCGGTGGTGTCGAAGGAGAACGGCTCGTCGTATTCGTGGGTGTCGCCGATGGTCAGCGAGCCGTCGAGACGCTGGACCATGAGCAACTGCATGGCGTTGGCCGCGGCGATTTCGCCCTGCGGCTGGCCCGCGTCGAGGCCGTCGAGTGCCTCGCCGCGGTACGCCGGGTAGTAGCGGAAGCTGTCCGCGTCGGCGACCGTGGTGGTGAGGGTTTCCCCGAGTGGCTCGGTCTGCGCCATCTGCAACCGCACCCGGCGGACCGGGGGCTGCCCGGCGAGTTCCTTGACCAGGCCACCGATCCAGGCGCCGGTGCACAGCACCACGACGTCGCCTTCGTGGGTTTCACCTGCGTCGTCGACGACGCCGCGCTCGGTCAGGTCGCGGATCTCGCGGCCGGGCAGCCAGGTGTAGCGGCCGGATTTCGCCAGTTCGGCCCGCAGCGCGGGCTGGGTGACGCGCGGTTCGACGGCGGCGTCGCGGTCGCACCAGAGCGCGCCGAGGAAGTCGCCGCGCAGGGCCGGGTTCAGTTCACGGGTCTCGGCGGCGTCGAGCAGCCTGAAGCCGCGGTCCTCGGTGGTCGCGGCCGCGGCTCGGGCGACGGCGAGTTCGACCTCCGTGCGGACCACGGTGAGGGAGCCGTTCGGCCGGAAGCCGATCCCTTCGACGCGTTCCCCGACGCGCTCCCACAGCACGCGCGCCCGCGCCGCCGTCTCCAGTTCGGGACCACTGGCGCGGCCACCGACCCAGACCAGCCCGAAGTTGCGCACCGACGCGCCCCGGGCCTCGGGTTCACGTTCGATCTGGACGACGTCGTGGCCGCGTTCGACGGCCTGCCAGGCGTGCAGAGTGCCGAGCACTCCGCCTCCGATGATGAGGATTCGCACCCCGTAGACGCTCGTCCGCCCGCACCAACGCTCCGTGCCCCCCGTCCTAACCCCAGGTGAAGGGCCTCCGAAATGCGGACCAGACCTGTTATCTTTACGTTACATTGCACCGCAAGTAGTCGGCCGCTTGTCGTTCGTTGAAGTTGCAACCACCGCAAGCAGGTGACTACTTGCGGAGGCGGGGGGATTACTCCACGCGGCCGAGACGGGTTTCGAAGGACAGCCGGTCACCGCGGAACAACGAACGGACGCGTTCGAACGGGACACCGTCGGTCCCCCACGAAGTCCGGTGCATCAGCAACATCGGCAGCGCCGGATTGGTCCCGATCAACAACGCCTCCCGGGGAGTGGCGAGTACGGTCTCGACCCGCTCCTCGGCGCCGTCGAAGACCACTCCGAGCCGTTCCCGCAAACAGGCGTAGAGGGATTGTGTGGGATCGAACACATCCATCAGGGTCGGGAATCGCTCGGCGGTGAGATAGGTCGATTCCAGCCCGACCCGCTCGTCATCGGCGAGCAGCACCCGTTCGATGTGGATCACCTCGTCGTCGGGGTCGATTTCCAGTTCCGAAGCCAGTGAAGGACCCGCCTCACGACGTTCCAGCGAGATCAGATTCCGCCCCGGCTGAATGCCCTGCCTCCTGAGTCCTTCGGTGTAACTCACCAACGCGAGCGGCTGCACGAGCTTCGGGCCCGCGACGTACGTGCCACTCCCCTGTCGCCTGCTCAGCCGCCCCTCCAGCACGAGCTCACCGACGGCCTGGCGGACCGTGGCGCGGGAAACCTCGAAGCGTTCGGACAGTTCCCGTTCCGTGGGAAGCACCGCTCCTTGTCCCAATTCGGAGATCACGTCGAGCAGTTCGACTTTGACCGCGTAATACCGTGGAATGCGGCCGTGTTCGGGAATTCCGTCCCGAACCGGGCCGTCGGCAGAAGGATGGACTCTGGGTGAACGTGTTCTCACTGTCCAGATCTTAGGCCGAATTCACCTGCCTTGTACTGACCCGAACGAAGTGTTCATGCCACGCTCACACTCGTGGACGAAAAGGGCACCCTCCTTCGGCGGATCGGCCTCCGCGACGCGGTCTTCATCGGACTCGGCTCGATGGTCGGGGCCGGGGTGTTCGTCGCCTTCGCCCCGGCCGCCCGTGCCGCGGGAGCGTGGCTCCCCGCCGGGCTCGCCATCGCCGCCGTGATCGCCTATTGCAACGCGACGTCGTCGGCCCGGCTGGCCGCGCTGTACCCGGCTTCGGGTGGGACCTACGTCTATGGACGCGAACGCCTTGGCGAATTCTGGGGGTTTCTCGCCGGCTGGGGTTTCGTCGTCGGCAAGACGGCCAGCTGCGCGGCGATGACACTGACCGTGGTCACCTACGCCGCGCCGGGGCTCGGGCAGCCGTGGCGGAGCGTGCTCGCGGTGGCCGTCGTGGCCGCGCTGACCGGGCTGAACTACCGCGGCGTCCAGCGCTCGGCGTTCGCGACCAGGCTCATCGTGTCCGTCACGTGTGCGATCCTGGCGCTCGCGGCGGCCGCGATGCTCTTCGGCGGCACGGTGACGGCGGCGACGCCCGGCCCGCTGCCCGTTCCCGGGATCGGTGGCGTGTTCGAGGCCGCCGGCCTGCTGTTCTTCGCGTTCGCCGGCTACGCGCGGATCGCCACGCTGGGCGAAGAGGTCCGCGATCCGGCGCGCACCATCCCGCGTGCCGTGCCGATCGCGCTCGGGCTGGCGCTGGTCGTCTACGCCGTTCTCGCCTTCGTCCTGCTGTACCACCTCGGCCCGGAGCTGCTCGGCCGCGGCCCGGACCCGATCGCGGAGGGTGTCGAGAGGTCGTCCTGGTCGTGGCTCACGCCCGCGGTGCGGGCAGGCGCGGTGGTCGCCGCGCTGGGCTCCCTGCTCGCGCTCGTCCTCGGTGTCTCGCGCACCACGCTGGCCATGGCTCGCGACGGGCATCTCCCTCGCTATCTGACCGCGGTGCACCCTCGTTTCGGTGTCCCGCACCGGGCCGAGGTGAGCGTCGGTGTCGTCGTCGCCCTGCTCGCGACCACCCTCGACCTCCGCGGCGCGATCGGTTTCTCCTCGTTCGCGGTACTCGCCTACTACGCCGTCGCGAACGCGAGCGCGCTGACCCTGCGGCCCGCCCGTCGGATCGTCCCCATCGCCGGCCTGCTCGGATGCGCCGTGCTCGCGTTCAGCCTTCCGGCGGTTTCGGTGGTCAGCGGTTCGGGAGTACTGGCGTTGGGCGCTCTGGGCTACGCCCTTCGTCGGTGGCCGGACTCGAACGTCCGTTGATCACCGCCATGGCTGAAAGATCCGAAGAAAGTCGGTTGTCCCGGTGTATGCCCACCTGCTGTAGTCAGTTGGCCGCAGTCAGTCCCCCTGCCTCCACTGTGGACAGCCGGAAGGAATGAACCCTTGAACATCAAGCGTCGGTTCAGCCTGCTCAAAAAATCCCTGATCGCCGTCGCGGCGGCCGGAACCCTGGCGGGTCTCGCCACGGCTCCGCAAGCCGTCGCCGCGGAGCCGCCGTCCACCGACGTGGTCGGTGGCACCCGCGCCGCTCAGGGCGAATTCCCTTGGATGGTAAGGCTTTCGATGGGCTGCGGCGGTGCGCTCTACACCCCGCAGATCGTGCTGACGGCCGCGCACTGCGTGTCGCGGACCGGGGCCAACACGGGCATCACCGCCACCCTCGGTGTGGTGGACCTGCAGAGCACCGCGGCCACGAAGGTCAGGTCGACCTACGTGTACCGGTCGCCGACCTATCCCACCTCCACCGGGGGTGACTGGGCACTGATCAAGCTGGCGAGCCCGGTCAGCGGCATCCCGACGCTGCCGATCAACACCTCGTCGGCCAACAACAGCGGTACGTTCACCGTCGCGGGCTGGGGTGCCGCGTCCGAGGGCGGGGCGCAGCAGCGTTACCTGCTCAAGGCCAACGTGCCGTTCGTCTCCGACTCGACCTGCAAGGCGCAGGGCGGCAGCTACGCCGGCCTGATCGCCAACGCCGAGATCTGCGCGGGCAACGTCAACTCCGGCGGCGTCGACACCTGCCAGGGTGACTCGGGCGGCCCGATGTTCCGTCGCGACAGCGCCGGTGCCTGGATCCAGGTCGGCATCACCAGCTGGGGCGAGGGGTGCGCGCGGGCGCACGCTCCCGGCGTCTACACCGAGGTGAGCACCTTCGCGACCGCGATCAAGAACGCGGCCGCCGGTCTCTAGGTCTTCTCTCCCACGGCATGCCAGGAACGGTCCGTCACCGGCGAATTTCGCCGGTGACGGACCGTTCCTGGCGTTCGGGTCACCTCAGCGGGTCTTGTCCAAACGCGACAGTGCCTCTTCGTAGCCCGACACGAGTTCCGCGAGTACCTCGGCCACCGGGCGCACCCGGTCCATCCGCCCGACGATCCGCCCCACGGGCATCGAGACCACACTCGGGTCCGCCGCGTGGTGGATCCGGTTGTGCGCGTGGGACACCAGCAGGTTCTGCAACGGCATCGGCAGCGGTTCGGGCGCGTCCGGCGCCTCGGTCCAGCGCGTCTTGAGCAGCCGCGCCGGTTTGCCGGTGTAGATCCGCGTGCGGACGGTGTCGGACGAGCCCGCCGCGACGAGCGCTCGGTGCATCGCCGCGCAATCCCCCATTGTCTGGAGGTATTCCTCCGGTTCGTGAGCGCCCGCGACGTGCGCTGAAGGACGCTTGTCAGGGGCGGCGGCGCGGCCGGAGGCGTTGCGCGGCCAGGGTCGCGACCACCCCGGTCACCGCGCCCACCAGTACCGGTGTGAAGCCGTGCCGATCGGGCGCGGCCACCACGGGCCGGACCACCACGGGCGGCGGCGGCCGGACCGGGTCCGGCGGGGCGTCGCGCGCGGTCGCCGTCCAGGCCGTGACGAACACCAACATCCGAGCGACCAGGGAGATGAAGAAGATCAGCCCGATGATGGAACCGAACGCCACCCCGGTCGGCGAGTCGCCGATCAACCGCAGGTAGATCCCGCCGGCCAGCTTCAGCAGTTCGAAGCCCAGTGCCAGCGCGACCGCGCCGCGCATCGCGCTGCGGACCCCCACCGGTTTCCGTGGCAACCGGGCGAGCACCCAGAGGAACACGAGCCAGTTGGCCAGCAGCGCCAACGGAATCGAGATCGCCGACAGCACATTGTGCCCCCAGGCGGTGTCGTCCACCCCGGCCAGCCCCAGCAGATACCGGCCGAGCGCGGACCCGGAAAGCGTGATGGCGAAGGAGACCAGCTGCGCGCTCGCGAGGCCGAGCAGCGCGAGCAGGTCCGCGGCGATCGTGCGCAGCAGCGGTGAATCCGACCGGTTCTGGCCCCACAGCGCGGTGAGCGCGTCGCGGAGTGAGTTCATCCAGTTCCAGCCGGAGTACAGCCCGATGATCAGACCGATGATCCCGACACTGGTCCGCTGCTCCACGAACCCGGTGAGCAGGTCGCCCGCCTTGTCACCGAGGCCGCCGGGCAGGGTGCCGGTGAGCGCGTTCAGCATCGACTCGATCAGCTGCGGCTGGCTCGCCAGCACGAAGCCGGCCACCGACACCGCGACCATGAGGATGGGCACCAGCGAGAACAGACTGAAATAGGTGATCGAGGCGACGTAGTGGTAGCCGCCGTACTCGAGGTAGCGGTTCACCGCCCGCGCCACGTGGTCCAGCCAGCGATAGCGGGCACGCAGCCGCTTCCATTTCGTCGGTGCTTGCTTCTCCCTCACACGCCAATGTCTACCTCAGCGAGGTCGACGGCTCGTCGGCAACACGCGGTCAAGCGAACGCGATCAGTTCGCAGCCATCGTCCTCCGGCGGCGACGGCCCGCGGTCGCCAGAACGGTGTCACCGAAAAGTCCAGCTCACGACCGAGAGGAACGCGTCGACCACGGCGGGGAAGTCCTTTGGAGACGGTCCGGGCGCGTGGACCACGGCGAACCGGGCGAGGATGCCGATCACACGGCACAGCGAGACGCGGACGTGCGCGTAGTGGCGGCAAACCTCCGCCCCGGTGCCGGACGATCACCTCCCGCTGGGGGCGCGTGCCGGGCAAGCCACCGAAGCGGAACAACGCGAACTCGCCCCTTCAGTCCAAGGGGAGTACCGGCTGGGCCGGGTGTAGCGGATCAGGTCGTCTTGACCGACCGGCTCGACATCGACTTGAACGCGGGCCCTTGGTGCCCCACCGCACCGGTTCAGGCGTAGCGGACCTGGTAGTGCTTGATCCCGTTGAGCCAGCTCGACCGGAGCCGGTCCGGCGGGGAGACTTCGGCGATGCCCGGCATCACGTCGGCGATCGCGTTGAAGATCAGATCGATCTCCAGCCGCGCGAGGTTGGCGCCGATGCAGTAGTGCGAGCCCGTGCCGCCGAAACCGACGTGCGGGTTGTCCTCGCGGAGGATGTCGAACCGCTCCGGCTCGTCGAAGTGGTCCGGGTCGAAGTTCGCGGAACTGTAGAACATCCCGACGCGGTCGCCCTTGCGGATGCACTGCCCGCCGAGTTCGGTGTCCCTGGTCGCGGTGCGCTGGAAGGCGACCACCGGCGTGGCCCAGCGGACGATCTCGTCCGGGGCGGTCTTCGGCCGCTCCTTTTGGTACAGCTCCCACTGATCGGGGTGGTCGAGGAACGCCTTCATCCCGTGGGTGATCGCGTTGCGAGTGGTCTCGTTGCCCGCGACCGCGAGCAGGATGACGAAGAACCCGAACTCGTCGGAGGCCAATGCCTCGCCGTCGACGTCGGCCTGCACCAGCTTGGTGACGATGTCGTTCATCGGGCACTTGCGCCGTTCTTCGGCCATGTTCCAGGCGTAACCGACGATCTCCGCGGACGCGGCGAGCGGTTCGACCTCGTACTCGGGGTCGTCGTAGGAGACCATCTGGTTGGACCAGTCGAAGATCTTCAGCCGGTCTTCCTGCGGGATGCCGATCAGTTCGGCGATGGCCTGCAAAGGAAGTTCGCACGCGACGTCGACGACGAAGTCTCCGGAACCTTTTTTCTTGGCCTGGCTGACGATCTTCTCCGCGCGATCGCGCAGGGTGTCTTCGAGTTTCGCGATCGACCTCGGCGTGAAGCCCTTCGACACGATCCGCCGCAGCTTCGTGTGCTGCGGGGCGTCCATGTTGAGCAGGACCAGCCGGTTCGCTTCGAGACTGTCGTCGGTCATGTTCTCGTCGAACCGGATGATCGCGGTCTTCTCCCGTGAGGAGAACAGCTCGCTGTCCCTCGACACCGCCTTGACGTCTTCGAGTCGGCTGACCACCCAGTAACCGTCATCGCGGAAGCCCGCGGTGTTGTGCGGCTGCGGATTCCACCAGACCGGTGCCGTGCGGCGGAGTTCGGCGAATTCCGCCAGCGGCAGTCTGGTGGCGTACAGATCCGGATCGGTGAAATCGAAACCGGCGGGGATCAGGGGAGCGGCCACGGGCTACCTCCTACGCGGTTCGCCGATGAAACACGTTCTAGACCCGATTGAAGCATACGGCGTTTACCAAGGAAAGAGTTCAGTGAAAGCCGTTAACTCACTCGGCGTAACCCGGTGTGCCAAGGATGAAGCGGGATTCGCGACCAGAGAGCCAAAAACCGCCTACCCGGGACTCGCTTGCCCGAATCAATAACGTGTTCTACTTTTTTCGAGTGAACGGCGTTCCCAGGAGGCGAACGTGGGTAGTCCGGTGATCGTCGGCGCGGTCCGCACCCCTATCGGCAAGCGGAGGGGCCACTTGGCGGGACTGCACGCCGCCGAGATCCTCGGTGCGGCGCAGCGCGCCCTGTTCGACCGCGCGGGGCTGGATACCGCGTCGGTCGAGCAGGTGATCGGCGGTGCGGTGACCCAGGCTGGCGAGCAGGCGGGCAACGTCACGCGCACGGCGTGGCTGCACGCGGGGCTTCCCGAGACCACGGGCGCGACCACCATCGACGCCCAATGCGGCTCGGCACAGCAGGCGACACACCTGATCGCCGGGCTCATCGCGGCCGGGAGGATCGACACCGGTGTCTCCTGCGGGGTCGAGGCGATGAGCCGGGTACCGCTCGGCGCGAACCGCGGCGAGGGCATCGGCACGCCCCGGCCCGGGACGTGGTCGATCGACATGCCGAACCAGTACGGCGCGGCCGAGCGGATCGCGGAACGCCGCGGGATCACCCGTCACGAAGTCGACCTCTTCGGGACCGCGTCGCAGGCCAAGGCGGCGGCCGCGTGGGCCGCGGGACACTTCGACCGCGAGGTCGTCGCGGTGCAGGCACCCGTGTTCGGCGAGGACGGCACGCCGACCGGCGAGACACGGCTGGTGTCCCGTGACCAAGGGCCGCGTGACACGACCGTCGAAGGCCTCACCAAGCTCAAGCCCGTCGTCGAAGGCGGCGTGCACACGGCCGGGACGTCTTCGCAGATCTCCGACGGCGCGGCCGCGCTCCTTCTGATGGACTCGGACCGGGCGAAGGCGCTGGGCCTCGAGCCGCGAGCGCGGATCGTCTCCCAGGCCTTGGTCGGCGCGGAGCCGTACTACCACCTCGACGGGCCCGTGCAGGCGACCGAACGGGTCCTCGCCAGCGCGGGGATGACGATCTAGCGTTCAGCCCAAGGCGACCTCGACCACCGGACCGTTGTCCGGCCGCGCGAGCCGTTTGCTCCCCTGCCCCTCCTTCCAGAAGTCGAAATAGATGGTGGTGCCCTCGACCCAGGTCAGCACCGCCTCGGTGAGGTCGAGCCGGAACACGTGTGCCTCCCCGTCGTCGCCCTGCAGACGGGCGACCTCCGCCGGATCGGTGATCTCGACGGCCTTGCCCGACACCTTCGCGTCCGCGCCGCCCTCGTCGATCGCCGAGGCGGCGTGGATCGCGAACCTGCCGTCGCGCCGCAAGTCTTTCGCCTTCATCGCGCCGATCAGCGAACCGATCAGCAGATCCTGCTCACGGAAATCGACTTCACTGCCACTGACCCGGGGCGAGCCGTCCCGCCGGATCGTCGCCAGCACATGCGACTTCGCCGCGGTGAACCGCTCTTTGATCTTCTCCGCCAGCGCGGGTGCCTCTTCACTGAACTGCTGCCACGTCGCCATACGGAACAGCGTCCCATCGGGGTCCGACAGTTTCGAGCGGTCAGGGCCGCGGCGCCCCCATCGGATTCGGCAGCGGGATCGCGCCGGTGTCGAAGATCCGGCGGCTCAACGGAACGGCGATCCGCCGGACTTCGGCGACCCCGTCCTCCCCGAGTGCTTCCGAGGGGCCGGCGGCGAGACGGTCGGTCTCGTTCTCGATCCGTTGGCGCAGGGCGATTCCCTGCTCGGTGAGCGTCAGATCACCGCCGAGGACACCTCGTTCGGACAACCGCGTGACGCTCTCGTCCCATTCGTCGTCGGACCAGCCACGATTGCTCTGGACGACCTCACGGGTCACCGCCCCGCTGCCGATGTGGGTCAGCGTGGTGTCCAGTCCGCCCAATCCGGCGGCGACCGCGGAGAGCACGTGACCGTCCCCGCGATGCTCCCGCAGCACCGTCGCCGCGAGCCAGACCCTGCCCACGGGCGTCGCGGGCCTGGCGACCGAAGACCAGGCGGCGGCGAGCGGCCTGGCCGCGTAAGCGCATCCGGCGACGGCCTGCTCGAGAAGTTCGGCGAGGTCCCCGAAAGGCGCGTCGGCGGGCAAGATCCGGTTCAAGGCGGCTTCGACGGCGTCCATCCGGCTCTGCAGCACGACGGCCGGCTCGGCGTATTTCCACGCGTCCGGCAGGGATCGCGCGACCATCCGCGAGGCGAACCCGAACAGCATCGCGGTCGCGGGTGGTTCCGGCAGCGGCCCCAGCGGCGAGACCCGGCCGGCGAAATAGCCCATCCACCAGCCCGGCAGCCCCACCGCCTTGGCCGCGGCCGCCGTTTCGGGGGCGAAGTAGACGACGGCGTGCAGCGGCTCGACCGCTTCCCAGAGACGGCGCTGGAGTGAGTTCACGTTCTCATCTTGACCGCATCGAAAACCGGATGCGAGCCCTTCGTGCGATGGTGTGTGATCACCGCTATGGCGATCGACTTGGAGCGACCGGGGCTCGACGGACTGAACGAGGCCGTGGGCGCGTTGCGGGAGTGGCAAGCCGAAGGGGTGGCCTGGCAGCTGCATCCCGGTGACCTCGGCTGGTTCTGGCGTTCGGGAGCGGAGGCGACGGCCGCGGCGGTCCGGATCTGGCGCCGTGACGGCCGGATTCTCGCCGTCGGCCTGCTGGACGGAGCCGATCTCCTGCGGCTCACGACGGCGCCGGACGCCCGCCGGGACGCGGAGCTGGCGCGGCGGCTGACCGAAGACGTGCTCGCGCCGGGACGCGGTGTGCTGCCGCCGGGCGAGGTGTCCATCGAGGCACCGCGGGACGCGCTCCTCCAGGAACTGCTGCCCGGGCACGGCTGGCACACCGGCGAACCGTGGACGCCGCTGAGCCGCGACCTGACCGAACCGGTGAAGGCCCCGGACCTGCGGGTCGAGACCATCGGACCGGACGACTGCCACATATGGGCCGACGTGATGCGCGGAGCGTTCGACGGATCGACGTTCACCCCCGAGAAGTGGCACACGATGGCGACCGGCGCGCCGTACGCCGACGCTCGGTACCTGGTCGGGTACGACGACCAGGGCGACGCCGTCGCGGCGGTCGCCGTGTGGTCGGCCGGTCCGGGCAGACCCGGTGTGCTGGAACCGATGGGCGTGCACCGGGATCATCGCGGGTACGGGCACGGCCGCGCGATCACCCTCGCCGCGGCGGCCGCACTTCAGGCGCTGGGAGCGTCGAGCGCCGGGGTGAACACACCAAGCTCCAACGTCGCCGCCGTCGCGACCTACGAATCGAGTGGGTTCCGGCGGCTGCCCGAGGTCCGGGACCTGACGCGGGCCGCCTCGGCGTCCCCGATCCTCCGTTGAGCGAGCTCGCACCGAAAACCTAGGCGCCATAGACGGATTTAGAAGCCGGAGCCTCCGCCAGCAACTCCGCGACGACGGGCCCGAGTACTGCTGCTGCCCTCGGTGCTGGACGCGGTGGCCATCCCGGTGGTCGCCGCGGGCGGCTTCTTCGACGGCCGGGGCCTGGCCGTCGCGCTCGCCTACGGGGCGGCGGGCGTCGACATGGGCACCCGGTTCCTCCTGACGAGGGAAAGCACCGTTCCCGACGAGATCGAGCAGGCCTACCTCGCCCGTGATCTCCACGGCACCGTCGTCAGCCGCAAGGTGGACGGGCTGCCGCATCGCGTCCTCCGCACGGAACTGGTCGACGCGCTCGAGTCCGCCGGTCCGGTGCGCGGGCTCGCCAGGGGGCCCGCAGCGCCACGAAGTTCCGGGAACTGACCGGGCTGTCGTGGCGCTCGCCGGCCACCGAGGGGCTGCGGATGAGACGCGACGGCGACCGGACCTGGTCGCAGGTGCTGATGGCCGCCAACACGCCGATGTTGCTGCGCGACGGGCTCGTCGAGGGCGACCGGAGCGCCGGGGTGCCGGCGTCCGGGCAGGTCGTCGGCCCTGCTCGGCGACCTGCCCGCGGTCGGCGACCTCGTCGAGACGATCGTGGCCGACGCCACCGGCATCCTGCGGCGGCTGGCCTCGGAGTGAGGGGCCGGACCCGCTGTGCTTGACTTCGGCCATGATCTCGGAGAGTCGTTGTCCGGTCGAGGACGGTGAGCTGTACGTCCGCAGCACCGGCGAAGGGCCGCTTCTGCTCCTGATCGCCGGTGGGCTGGGCTCGGCGGACACCTTCCGGGCGATGACGAAGCTGCTCGCGGACGACTACACCGTCGTCACCTACGACCGGCGTGGTCACTTCCGCAGCACGGACACCAGCACCGGCCCGGTCAGCGTGCCGAAGCAGGCCGACGACGCCCACGCGGTCCTTCAGCACGTCGGCGGCGCGCCCGCCAGCGTGTTCGGGACCAGTGCGGGCGCCATGATCGGCCTCGACCTCGTGGCCCGTTACCCGGACGCGGCGACGGTGCTGGTCGCACACGAACCGCCGGCCATCCAGCTGCTGCCGGACGCGCTCGGCTGGCTCGACGAGGCCAACGCGCAGGTCCGGCTCGCGCAGGCGGGCGACCTGATGGGGGCGTTCAAACGCTTCACCGACGGCATCGCCGGCGCCGCGCTGCCCGAACTGCGCGCGATCCGGCTGCCGAACGAGGAGGACTGGAAACGGCTCTTCGGCCGCGAACTGGCCGAGATCCTCGACTATCTGCCCGACCTGCGGGCGCTGCGGAAGACGCGGACCGAGATCGTCCCGGTCGCGGGCGTCGGCAGCCGGGGGCACTACCACTACCAGCCCGCGAAGATCCTCGCGCTCGAACTGGGCCTCCCGTTCGTCGAGATGCCAGGGGCGCATCTCGCGCCGCAACGGAACCCGGCCCAGTTCACCGAAGCGCTGCGGGGCCTGCTCGAGGCCTGACTCCGGAGCCTGACGTGGCTTTGACAGTCCACAATAGACATCAGGACCCCAGTGCCCGCTAGGCCGCCGCCGTGGTTCTCTGTCGCGGGGGTACGACACGCCTGAGCGCCGGTGGACAGGTGACCCTCACAGCTCACGGATGACGCGGGCCGGGTTGCCCGCGGCGAACACCGTCGACGGCAGGTCACGGGTGACCACACTTCCCGCGCCCACCACCGTGTCGTCGCCGACGGTGACCCCGGCGCAGACGATGACGCCGCCGCCGAACCAGACGTTGTCCCCGATGGTGATCGGCGCGGCCGATTCCCAGCGAGCTCGCCGCAGTTCGTGGTCCTCCATCGGATGCAGCGCGGTCAGCAGTTGGCAGCGCGGGCCGATCGAGCAGTCGGAACCGATCTTGATCGGCGCGCAATCGAGCAGGATGGCGTCGTAGTTGAGGAAACTGTTGGCGCCGATCTCGATCAGATAGCCGTAGTCGCACTGGAACCGCGGCATGATCCACGAACCTTCGCCGAATTCGCCCAGCAGCTCACGCAGAATCGTGTCCCGCTCAGCGGTCTCTTCGGCGCCCGTGCCGTTGAACCGGTCGACGAGCGCCTGTGCGCGCCCGCGGTCCGAGACCAGCTCAGGATCGTTGTCCCGGTACAACTCACCGCGTAGCATGCGGTCCTTTTGCTCACCCATACCGCCAACCTACCGACAGGGCGGGTGAACACTTGCGGAGCGTTCTTCAGTCGTGTCGATCGGTTTCCTGGCAGGACCGGCCCGGCGGGCGGGTGAGGTGTGGGGGACCCGCCGGGCCGGAGTATCTTTCTTTCTCTTCGCAGATTCCTGCTTGCTCACCTCAGCACGTTTCCGGGCACACGAACCACTCACGCCCAGGTATGGGCCGCGCCTTTGTCGTGAATACGGTTCCGCTCGGGAGACGGTTCAAAAAGCGATCTCGCCGTTGTAGGACTAGCGGCGCACGGTGGCCAGTACGGTGCCGTCCTGCTTGTGCACCTCGAAGCGTTCGATGTCGGCCTTCTGCAACGCCGTCGCACCGGTGATGACGAGGGGGTCCGGGGAACCGGGAACGCCGTATCCCTTGGACGGAACGCTCCAGTTGTTGACTACGTACGCCTCTCCGCCGTGTGAGTAGGCGAAGAGCTGGCAGATCATCGGGCCGACGAGTCCGCGCAGTTCGAGTTCGACGGCGCTGCCCCATTCCTTCTCCTGCACCGTGACTTCGGCGGCGACCGCGTTGCCCGCTTCGGACCAGCCGAACGGGGCGGCGCCGCCATCCGGGCCCGTGTCCCGTTCCCGGGACGAGGACGGGGCAGGCACCACCGACGTGACGACGGTGGGCGCGGCCTGCGTGACGACCGGCTCGCGGTCGGTGAGCGACAGCACGGTGAGCGGGCCGCCGACGACGAGCACGAGGACGGCGGCGGCGGTCGCGAGCCGGATGACCCTGCGCCGCCGCCCCGCCTTGGCGGCGTCCGCGAGCAACATCCGCAGCACCCGCGGCCCCGGGCCCTTCACGGGCGGATCCGGCCAGCTCTTCTTGACCATGTCCAGGATGTCGGGCAGGTGGTACATCTCCACCAGCTCGACCTGGCACTCGGGGCACTCCAGCAGATGCGCCTCGAACCGCGCGTGATCCTCCTCGCCGAGAACGCCGAGCACGTAGGCGGCGATGTCCGTGTGGACGGTTCCGGGCACCTCGCTCACCCCCGCTCCTGCAGCGCCCTGCGCAACGCACGCACGGCGTGGTGGATCCGCGATTTCACCGTACCCGGCGGAACCCCCAGCGTCGCCGCCACCTCGTTCACGGTGCGGTCACGCAAGTAGGTCTGCTGGACGGCTTCACGTTGTTCCGGGGAAAGATTGCGCAGGGCCTCGTAAACGATCATGGCCGCGAGCGTCTTCTCCGATTCGTCCGGTACTCCGATCGAATCCGACTCCAGTTCCTCCACCTCTTGAGGGCGGGCGCTCCGGCTCCGCCAGCCGTCGATGACGATGCGTCTGGCCACGGTGAAGAGCCAGGCACGCAGCATTTCCGGCTGCCGGTCGAGTTTGCCGGCGTTGCGCCACGCCTTGATGAGCGTTTCCTGGACCACGTCCTCGGCCCACTGGCGATCGTGGCCGGTCAGCTTCAGCACGAACGCCATCAGGCTCGATCCGAACTCCTGGTACAACGCCCGGATGAGGTCGTCATGCCCGTTCGACGCGGGTTCATGATCGACAATTGGCTGCAGTATCCGAGAGTGGCGTCCCACGCGGCACATCTTTGTGTGCGCGAGGGCGATAAGTCCAGTACCAAAACCGTTCCGGCCCCGTTCTCCGAGCGCGGGAAACTTTTTTGAACCGTTCCCGTCTCGTGACCGTATCCCCTACCGAAGACCCCCGACCCGGCGCTGTCCCCCGCACCGCCGAAATCCACTGTGGATCTTGAGTGTCCCTCTCGAGTCCACAGTGGAATTCACCCTGCCTGCACACCATCTCCCCGCGGTGATGGCGTTCTCCTCTGCCCCGACAGGAGGATTTCCGTGAACCCCGTGTCACGCTCGGTCGTACCTCTGACCCTCTCCTTGGCCGCGCTCACCCTGACCGCGGCCTGCACCACCGGTACCGCGGGACCGAACGGCTCTCCGGGCACGGCCCCGGCCGCCGGAGCGGCGGAAATCCCGGGAATGCCCGACCCCGCGGCCGAAGCGGCTCCCGGTGTCACCGCGGCGATCCTGTTCGACCTCGGGCCGACCGTCACCGACACCAACGGTTTCACGCTTTACCGCTACGACAAGGACTCCGTGAACCCGCCGCGATCGAAGTGCACCGAAGCCTGTTCTCGGACCTGGATTCCCGCCAAAGCGGACGGCGACCTCGTGGTGACCGGGCTCGATCGCGCTCTCGTCGGCACCGTGACCAGGGACGACGGCACTCGGCAGCTCACGCTCGCCGGATGGCCGCTCTACCGCAACGCCGGCGACGCGATGCCCGGCAACACCGGGGGGCAGGGGGTCGACGACGCGTGGTTCCCCGCCAGACCGGACGGGACGAAAGTGCTGCTCACCGCGGACACCTGGCAGGCCGATGACCTCGGCATCTGACCTCCCTCGCGGGTTCTTCCGCGTGATGCGCGTCCTGCTGGCAGTGACGGCAGCGGCCGCGGCGACGGTGCTCGGCACTGTCGGCGACGCGCACGCCCAAGAACTCTCCGCGGCGGACAAGAACCTGATCGTCAACGTCAAACTGGCCGGCCTGTGGGAAATGCCCGCCGGGATGTGGGCGCAGGAACGCGGGAAGAGCAAGCGGACCCGCGAAGTCGGCCGCACGCTGATGATCGACCACGGCAGGCTCGACACCGCGACGCACGCCATCGCCGACCGGTTCGGCCTCGCCCTTCCACGTGAGCCGTCGGACCAGCAGTCCGCGTGGCTCGGCGAGATGAAGACCGCCCGCGACGACAGCGAATTCGACCGGATCTTCGCGAACCGGCTCCGGTACGCGCACGGTGTGCTGTTCCCCGTCATCGCCCAGGTCAGGGCCGGCACCCGCAACGACGTCGTCCGGGGGTACGCCACCACGGCGAACCAGGCGGTACTGCGGCATATGACCCTGCTGGAGAGCACCGGCGTCGTCGACCAGTCGCTGATGCCGGAAGCCCCGGTGCCGCAGTCGAATCCGGCCAACGCCGCGATGGACGTCGGCTTCGGCGAGTGGGCCCTCGGCCTGCTGCTCGCCGTGGTGCTCGGCGGCGGGCTGTTCTACGCCCTCCGGGCGCTGCGCGGCAAGAACACCCGGACTCGCGAACGCGCGGCCGCCGCCGGACCGGAACCGGTTCCCAGCGCCCCAGGAGGGCTCGATGTATGACCAGTGGTCCGAGGTGGTGCTCGTCCTGGCCCAGGAAACGGGCACCGACACCGGTATCAAGGGCATGGCGCAGACCTCCGCCCGGATCTCGTACGGCTTCATGTGCCTCACCCTGTGCTGGGGGGTGTTCACCGCGACCGGCTGGATCAAGTCGCTGACCGGACGGAAGGCGCTGCGCAACTCGCATATGGTGCTCGGCATCCTGACGCTGTCGTTCGGCGTCGTGCACGCGATGTCGTTCTTGTTCCTGCCCGACGGCTTCACGCTCGCGCAGATCACCGTCCCGCTCCTGCCGGGCACGCTGGCGCGGCACGAACTCGGCGTCCTCGGGCTCGAGGTCATGATCGCCGTCGCGCTGACCGGCGGGATCAGCCGGTTCAGCTCCTACCGGCGCTTTCTGTGGATCCACCGGCTCGCCTATCCGGCGGTCGCGATCACCGCGCTGCACGCGTTCTTCGGTGCCACGGCCAACGGGCACCTCGGCCTCTTGTGGTTCGGCGGGATCACGCTGCTGGTCCCCGTGGTGGTGCTGACCGCGCTGCGGTTCACCCCCACCCGGTACCTGGAACGGCTGGGCCTGGTCGAAGAACTGGTCTGACGACTTGGAGAAACGAAAAATGATCTTCGGAAGCGTACGGCGCGGCACTCGCGTCAGCGTCGACAACGAGCGGTGCGAGATCTTCGGTTTCTGTGCGATGGAAGCGCCCGCCACCTTCGAGATCGGACCGGACGGCAAGCTCCGCATCCGCCGGATGGTCGACCGGGACGGCCTGGACCAGGCCGTCTCCGCCGCCCGGCTCTGCCCGAAACAAGCCATCAGAGTCAAGGGAGAAGGGGCCTACGACGATGAGTGACGGAGATCGGATCGTCATCGTCGGGGCAGGCGTCGCCGGTCTCCGCTCCGCGGAACGGTTGCGGGAACTCGGTTTCGACGGCGAGATCGTGCTGGTCGGTGACGAGCCGCGCAAGCCGTACCACCGGCCGATGGTGTCGAAGGAACTTATCACCGGCGGGGTGAAACCGGTGGCCGCGAGCCTGGAGCCGTACCTCGACCTGGACGTCCACTGGCGGCTCGGCACCCGCGCGACCTGGCTCGACACGAAGGAGCGCACGGTGCACCTGCCGGGCGGGGAATCGCTCTGGTACGACGGTCTGATCGTCGCGACCGGCGTCCACCCCCGGCATCTGCCCGGCTCGCCGCGCCACGACCCGCGGGTCCGGGTGCTGCGGACGGTGGAGGACTCACTGGCCGTGCGGCGGGCGTTGGGCAACAGCAACAAATCCGTCGTGGTGATCGGCAGCGGCCTGATCGGGAACGAGTTCGCCGCGTCGATGCGGTACCTGGGCCGGGACGTCACCGTCATCGGTCACGCGAAGGCGCCTTTGCACCGCTTCGGGGAGCGGATCGCGACGGCGCTCACCAAGGAACATCAGCGTCATCGCGCCAAGCTGGCGATGAACACCGAGGTGCGGAACTGGATCAGCACCAAGGAGACGGTCGGGCTGCACCTGACCAACAACCAGTTCCTGGTGGCCAGCTGCGTGGTGCTCTCGATCGGCAGCGTGCCCGCCGTGGACTGGCTGCGCGGCTCGGAGCTGACCATCGACGACGGCGTCCTGTGCGAACCGACCCTGTTCGCCGTCGGGGCGGAGGACGTCGTGGTCGCCGGCGACGTCGCGAAATGGCCGAACCTGCGCATCGACGAGACGCCACGGCGGGTGGAGCACTGGATGAACGGCGTCGAATCCGGCCGCGCGGCGGCGGAAAGCCTGATGCTGGGCCGGGGCAACGCGCGGCCGTACACCCCGCTTCCCCGCGCCTGGTCTTCGCTGTACGACGCGCGGTTGCAGACCGTCGGGATGCCGTCGCTGGGCAAGGACACGATCGAACTCTCCGACGGGGTCACCGGTTTCGTCCGCGACGGAAAGCTCATCGGCGCGGCGGGCTGGGACCGGCCGAAGGCGATGATCCACTGGACCGCCGAGCTCGACCGGCGGCTGCCGGTGCCCGAGCCGGTGTTCCCCGCCCCCGCTGCTCCTTCGCCGGCGAAAACGCCTATCGGGGAGGACATCCTGGCCCCGTTCGAGCGGGACTTCCGGTCCGGAACACCGACCGAGGCCGTTCCCACCCCGGAGAGGATGCCCTGGGCTCGCGTTCCCGCCGGGTGACCCGGGATCGCGATCGGACCGGGGCCGCGCGCGGCGGCTGCGGTCCCGCAGGTGGCGGTGGGTCGCCGGGCCTCCGCGCCCACCGCCACCCCCTTGGGGACGCCGGGAGGAACCGGGATCGACGGTGATTCGGGCTCCGTCGGAACCCCGCCCTCCGGGCTGCCCCCCTTGTGTCAGGTGGTCTGTGAAGGCCTTGGGGTCTTGGGGCGTTCCAGCGCCGGAGAGCTCACGAGGACGCCGCCTTCACCACCACCGTCTCCTCCGGCCCGACGACACGCCCGTCCGAAGCCCGGACCTCGAGTCCGCGCAACGGACGTCCGCCTTCGCGATCCACCAGTTCCGACCGCGGTTCCCCCTCGGCGAAGAAATGCGCCTCGCCCCAGTGCCGCAGCGCGACGATCACCGGGAACAGGTCGCGCCCCTTCGGTGTCAGCACGTATTCGCTGTAGGTGCTCCCGTCCGAGGCCGGGACCACGTCGAGCACCCCGTGCCCGACGAGCGCGCGCAGCCGCGCGGACAGGATGTTCTTCGCGACGCCCAGGCTGCGCTGGAACTCGCCGAAGCGGCGGACGCCGTCGAAGGCGTCGCGCACGATCAGGAGTGACCACCAGTCGCCGATCGTGTCGACCGAGCGCGCCACCGGGCACGAAGCTTCGTCGAACGTCGTCCGCTTCACCATGGTTGCATCTTACAACCGCGATGCCCTACTGTCCGAGTGGTAGCAAGTTGAAACCACTTGGAGGGTTCGTGCATCGCGGGGTCGTCCTGTTGTTCGCCGTGGCCGCCGGGACGGCCGTCGCCGCGATCTACTTCGCGCAGCCGTTGCTCGTCACCATGGGCACGGACCTGGGAATCGCCGCGTCGACCATCGGCGGCATCGTCACGCTCACCCAGTTCGGCTACGGGTTGGGCCTGTTCCTGCTGGTCCCACTCGGTGACCTGCTCGACCGGCGGCGGCTCGTCGCCGGGCTGCTGACGCTGCTCGCGATCGCCGAGCTGGTCGCCGCGACGGCCGCGAACGGCGTGGTCCTGCTCGCCGGGATGGCGGCGATCGGGGTGCTCGCGGTGGTCACGCAACTCTTGGTCGCGTTCGCGGCGTCGCTGGCCGAGCCCGCCGGACGCGGACGCGTGGTCGGTCTCGTGACGACCGGCGTCGTCCTCGGGATCCTGCTCGCGCGCACGGTGTCCGGCACGCTGGCCGACCTCGCTGGCTGGCGCGCGGTGTACGTCGCGTCGGCGGCCGTGACCGTACTGATCGCGATCGTGCTGTACCGCGTGCTTCCCGCCACAGCCCCGGCGAGGTCCATGAACTACGGACGGCTGCTCCGTTCCACATGGTCGCTTTTCGCCGAAGAACCCGTCTTCCGGACACGCGGCACGCTCGCACTGCTGATCTTCGCCGCGTTCGGCACCTTGTGGAGTTCGGTCGCGTTGCCGCTCAGCGACGACGGCCTGTCGCACACCGCCATCGGCGCTTTCGGGCTCGCCGGGGCGGCGGGCGCGCTGGCGGCGGCGCCCGCCGGACGGCTCGCGGACCGCGGCCGGGCGCGGTGGACGACCGGGCTCGCGCTGGGGCTGCTCCTGCTGTCATGGGTGCCGCTGGGTCTCACCCGCACGTCGCTGTGGGCCTTGGTGGTGGGCGCGATCCTGCTCGACCTGGCCGTCCAGGCCGTGCACGTCACGAGCCAGACGCTGATCTACCCGTTGCGCCCGGACGCCGGAAGCAGGCTGATCGGCGGGTACATGATCTTCTACTCGGTCGGCAGCGGCATCGGGGCCCTCGGTTCGACGGCCGTCTACGCCGTCGCGGGCTGGACCGGCGTCTGCCTGCTGGGCGCGACGTTCAGCGCGGTGGCACTCGGCGTGTGGAGCGTCAAAGCCGCTCGATGATCGTCACGTTCGCCGTCCCGCCGCCCTCGCACCTCGTTTGCAGCCCGTAGCGCCCGCCTCGCCGTTCGAGTTCGTGCAGCAGGGTGGCGAACAGTTTCGTGCCGGTCGCCCCGAGGGGATGACCGAGTGCGATACCGCCGCCGTCGACGTTGACGCACTCCGGATCGGCGCCCGTCTCCTCGATCCACGCCAGGACGACGCTCGCGAACGCCTCGTCGACCTCGAACAGATCGATGTCCTCGATGCTGAGTCCGGTTTTCCGCGGCGCGTGCGCGGTCGCCGGGATGGGCCCGGTCAGCATCCACACCGGATCGGCCGCCCGCACGGAAAGATGGTGGATCCCGGCCCGCGGGGTGAGACCGTGTTCCTCGACGAACTTCTCCGACGCGATGAGCGTCGCGCCGGCACCGTCCGAGATCTGACCTGCCACGGCCGCGGTGATCCGGGAACCCTCGCTCAGCGGTTTCAGCCCGGCCATCCGGGCCGAACCGGTGTCCCGCCTGGGTCCCTCGTCCAGGGCGGCACCGGCGAACGGCGCGATCTCGGCGGCGAACCGGCCTTCGTCGATGGCCGCGATCGCCCGCTGATGACTGCGGAGGGCGTACTCCTTCATCGTTTCGCGGGTCAACTCCCAGTGTTCGGCGATCATGTCGGCGCTGCGGAACTGCGAGACTTCCACGCTGCCGTACCGCTCCTGCCAGCCCTTCGAACCGGAGAACGGTCTTCGAAGCCGTACTCCCGTCCCGCCAGCATCGCCGCGCTGATCGGGACGGCGCTCATGTTCTGCACGCCGCGGGCGAGCACGAGATCCATCGTCCCGGACAGCATCGCCTGCGCGACGAAGTGCACGGCCTGCTGACTCGAACCACACTGCCGGTCGATCGTCACGCCCGGCACATGGTGCCCGAAACCGCCGCGAGCCACGCCGTCCGCTCGATGTTCCCGGACTGCGGCCGCAGTGTGTCGCAACAGCCGAGGATGACGTCATCGACCAGGTCGGCCTCGACATCCGCTCGTTCGACGACGGCCTGGATGACGTGGGCGCCGAGGTCGGCGGGGTGGACACCGCTCAGGGCTCCCCCGCGTCTGCCGACCGGGATCCGGACGGCGTCCAGCACATACGCTTCACCCACGGCGCCTCCTCTTGGCCGCGATGCCGTCCAGCAGGATCCCGAGGTACTGCCGCGCGACGTCGTCCGCGCTCGGCGTGCCGCCGGGGTTGTACCAGCGCACCGCCACCCAGACGGTGTCGCGGACGAACCGGTAGGTGAGTTCGACGTCGAGGTCTTCGCGGAACACGGCGGCGGCGATGCCGTCGGTGAGGATCCCGGTCCACAGCTTGCGGAATTCGGTGTTGCGGTCGGTGAGGTAGGCGAACCGCGGCAACTGCGTCAAGTGCTTCGCTTCGGACTGGTAGATCGCCACCTCGGCGGGCCGCCGGTGGATGGATTCGAACGACGCCACGACGACGGCTTCGAGCGTTTCCCTCGGCCCTTTCCCTTCCGCGACGATCTCGGCGTAGGCGCCGAAGAGTTCGTCCAGGAAACCCGTCAGGATTTCGTCGGCCATCGACTCCTTCGAGTCGAAGTGGTGGTAGAGGCTGCCTGACAGGATCCCGGCGGCGTCCGCGATGTCCCGCACGGTGGTGGAGACGTAGCCGCGCTCGGCGAACAGCTTCGCCGCCAAGGCGAGCAGTTCGGCGCGGCGGGAACCGGGACTGGACTTCCTCTGGACCTCACGCACGCTGGGAACTCACGGACACGACCTCGCCGGTGAGGTACGACGAGTACTCATTGCCGAGGAACACGGTGGTTTCAACCGGTGAGTGCACTACCGTCCGTTGTGGGCAGTCGTTGAGTTCGTCTGTGATGGCATCGAGTTCGTCCCGTGAACAGCCGGACAGGTCAGTTCCTTGGGGAAGGTACCGGCGCAGCAATCCATTGGTGTTCTCGGTGCTGCCGCGTTGCCAAGGTGAGCGAGGATCGCAAAAACTTGATGTCGAAGGGTTCCGGCGGTAGCCGGCACAGAGCTCACCAACGACGGTGTCCAGTTCGCCTCGCGTATGCACGAAAAAGCCGGCGCATTTCAGCGAAACCCAGCTATCACAGGGAATGTGCATCGCTAACACAGGCACACCTGAAGCGAACAATCCCCGGCGCGATCCGAATTCGATCCACCACGCTCAACGAACCACCACGACACCTTCGGCTTTCGGTCAATGCGGGCCCCCTGATACCGGCCACCTCACTCACCAGATCCGAGCAGTCCCCTGAGTGCCGACGCGAGGAGAGCGACGGCGCGATCCTCGTCTTCGGCCAGGTCCCGCAGGACGTCCCGAGTGAGAGCGGGCGGCATCTCCGCGAGGGCTTGGGTCAAGCGCATCCGCGTCGCGGGGGCCGCGGTGGGCGCGGCGAGCTCGTCGGCCAGCACGCTCAGGATCCGGTCCGCGCATCCGGCTTCACTCGCCAGGGTTCCGAGGACCTCGGCCGCCTCGACGTCGAGAGTGCCCTCGACGACCATGCGAACGAGGGTCGGCACGGCCGCGGTCTCGCCCCGCGAACCGACGGCCAGCGCGGCGCGGCCACGGACCGTCGTGTCCGCGTCGCCGAGTGCCTCCGTCAACACCGCGGTCGCCTCGTCACCGGGGATCCCGGCGATCGCCAGGACCGCGCGCCGCCGGACGTCGGCGTTCGCCGAGCGCGCGCCCGCCGCCAGGCTCGCGAGACCGTCTCCGTCCGCCCTCGCCAGTGCCCATCGCAGGGCACCGGCGACGTTCGGATCGGCTTCGGCGAGGACCGCCTCCGCCAGCAGTTCGGTGGGCACCGGCAGATCCTCGGCCGGGACCAGAACGGTCTGCTGGCGTCGCGCGGCATGCGGTGAGTTGAGCCCGTGCAGCAGCTCGACGATGCGCAGGACACCCTCCCAGCCGAGCGGCGCCGAGGCGTCGACCGCACGGAGCCGATCGAGTAGCTCCTGTTCCCGTTTCAGCCGCTCCTCGGTCCGCCGGACGAGGTCGCCGACCAGAGCGGACGGTGCGAAGGCGGGGTCCTCCAGGGCACGTCCGATCTGGCGCAGCGACAAGCCGAGGGACCGCAGGGCCTCCACGTGGAAGATCCGGCGGATGTCCTCGTCGGAGTACTCGCGGTAGCCGCCGACGGTGCGGCCGGTCGGCCGCACCAGCCCGAGGGAGTCGTAATGCCGGAGCATCCGGCTGCTCACCCCCGAGCGGCGCGCCACCTCACCGATCAGCATTCACGCTCCCCCGGCTCGTTCCGGGCCGAGCGCGACGATCCGTTTCGCCTCGTCAACGGCCGGGTCGAAGCCGGCGTCCGGGTCGCGCAGGAGCCGTTGCGTGGCGCGGGCGTGCGCGCGCACCTCGGGGTCGGCACTCGCCAGGCCCGTCCGCAGGGCGGGCTCGATCTCGTCACCGAGCGCGACGAGCGCTCTGCTGAGACTCAGCCGTACCTTGCGGTCGCCGCGGCCGAACTGCGCGGCCAGGTCCACGGCCAGCCGTTTCCGCTCCCCGTCGGGGACGAGGACGACGGCGGCACGCCACGCGCTCCGCGCGACCTCGTCGTCGGCGTCGTGCAGCAGCGCCCGGGTGATCCCGGGCCACGCGGTGCCGTCCCCGATCTTGGACAGCGTGTGCAACGCCTGGCTCCGCGCCTGCGGGACCTCGGAACCGAGCTCCGTCAAGAGCGCCGGAACCGTGCTCCGCGCCGGAAGCCGGGTCAACGCCCAGGTCAGCATGTCCCGCACGAAGAAATCCGGCTCGATCGCGCACCGGGCCATGAGCGCGTCGACGAACCGGACGTCCGGACGCGTCCCCGCCGCCAGTGCCGCCTGGAACCGTGTCGACGAGCTTTCGGCGCTCAAGGCGTCCAGCAGCCGCGTGTCCGGTGAAGTCCGTTGTGTCGTGTCGATGACGATCACCTCCTGCCCACCAGTGAAGACCTTGTCACGATGTCAAGGTCAAACACGAACCCGGATCCCTCGATCCGGTGTGTCTCACTCAGCGCGAGTTCACCCTCTCGACGTTGATCTTGATGGCTGAGGCGGCCTGTGACTTCCGGCTCGAGCGAACCTCACGAGCCCGTCCTCAGCTCCGCCAACACGCGCCCAGCGATCGAGGCCGAACAGCAGGTACGGGGTAGGGCCAGCCCCCGCACCAACCCACCGGCGCACCGCATTCACCCCATCACCACTCCCGACGAGACTCACACCGTGACCGCAAACCTCCGCACAGGCAGCGATTTCGCCCGTCTGTCCCGCCGCGTCAGCGAAGCGGGCCTCCTCGACCGCCGCCCCGGCTACTACGTCTTCCGCATCGGGCTGGTCGCCACCCTCTTCACCGGCGGCTGGGTCGCCTTCTTCGCGATCGGGGATTCCTGGTGGCAGCTGGGGATCGCCGTGTTCCAGGCGGTGCTGTTCGGCCAGATCGCGTTGCTGTCGCACGATCTCGCGCACCGTCAGGTGTTCCGCACCCGCCGTCCGAGCGAGATCGCCGGCCGGATCGCGGGCAACCTCGGCGTCGGCATGAGCTACGGCTGGTGGATGGACAAGCACACCCGTCACCACGCGAACCCGAACCACGAAGACCTCGACCCCGACGTCGATCCGGACATTCTCGTGTGGTCGAAGGACCAGGCGCGGGCCAGCAAGGGTCTCCCCCGGTTCATCGGCCGCTACCAGGCGTTCCTGTTCTTCCCGCTGCTCACCCTCGAAGGCCTGAACCTGCACTTCTCCGGTATCCGCGCGGTCGCGAAGCCGGGGCTCCGGCGGCGCGGGCTCGAAGCGGTCCTGCTGCTGACGCATTTCGCGCTCTACTTCAGCGCGCTGCTCGTGGTCCTCTCCCCCGGCAAGGCGCTCGTCTTCTTCATCGTCCACAAAGCACTGTGGGGTGTCTACATGGGATCGATCTTCGCGCCCAACCACAAGGGGATGCCGATCCTGTCCGGGGACACCGAACTCGACTTCCTGCGCAAGCAGGTGCTCACGTCACGCAACGTCCGTGGCGGCAGGGTCGTCGACGTCGCGCTCGGTGGGCTCAACTACCAGATCGAGCACCATCTGTTCCCGAGCATGCCGTCACCGCATCTTCGCCGCGTCCGGCCCATCGTCCAGGGATACTGCGCGGAAATCGGCGTCCCGTACCACGAGACGGGGCTGATCGAGTCGTACTCGCTCGCGTTGCGCAGCCTGCACGAAGCCGGTGAGCCGATCAGAGCCGGTCGTCCGGACGCGGCCAGGGCATGAGCGCCGCGAGTGCGTCCGGCACCGGCTCGGTCACCGTGTACCGCCCACGATGAAACAGCAGCGGGCGATCGTCCGACGGTTCCCCGAGCGCGGTGACCCTGCCGACCACGGCATGGTGGTCACCGGCTTCGTGCACGGCTTCGAGCGTGCAGTCGATCCACGTCAACGCCCCCGCCAGCAGAGGGGATCCGGACGGCGCGGGGGTCCAGTCGATTGAGGCGAACTTGTCCGCCCCTCGTGCGCCGAACACGGCGCTGACAACGAGATCCTCGACGGCGACGGCATCGCCGAGGGCATCGTGCTGGCGTGCCAGTCCCTGCCGCTGACCGACGAGGTCACCGTCACCTACGAAGAGGAGCGGCCGGTGGTTTCCTCGGTCGGGCCGCGGGGACGCGTGTCTGGAGCCGGATGACACACGCCCCGCGAGTTCCGCCTCACCGAACAGACCACCGGCAGCGTAGGAGTCCCGTGCCCATCGACCCCACCGTCGCGATCGGCGCCGACCTCGGCGAGGTGCGTTTCGCCTGGACCGCGTCGGATGTGCAGCTCTACCACCTGGCGCTCGGCGCGGGCGCGGATCCGACGAGCCCGCGGGAACTGCGCTACACCTACGAGGACGGCCTCCAGGTGCTGCCGACGTTCGCCACCGTGGCGGTGAACCTGCGGGTGTTCGAACCGCCGGCGGTCTCGTTCCCCGGTGTCGAGGTCGACCTCGGGAAGGTGCTGCACGGCAAGCAGGAAGTGATCACGCACCGGCCGATCCCGACGTCGGGCAAGGTGGTGGCGCGGACGCGGATCGTGGATGTCTCCGACAAGGGCAAGGCGGCCGTGATCGTGCACGAGACGGTCGCCGTCGACTCGGACGGAACTCCTTTGTGGACAACACGGTCGAGCATCTTCGCCCGCGGCGAAGGGGTTTCGGCGGCGAACGCGGCCCGTCCGATCGCGTCGAACCCCCGGCACGCGAACCGGACGCGGTCATCGACACGCCGACGTTGCCGCAGCAGGCACTGCTCTACCGGCTCTGCGGCGACCGCAACCCCCTGCACGCCGAACCCGCGTTCGCCGCGGCGGCCGGGTTCGGCAAACCGATCCTGCACGGCCTGTGCACCTACGGTGTCGTCGCGAAGGCCGTCGCCGCCGAGTTCCTCGACGGCGACGCCTCCCGCGTCGCGTCTTTCTCGGCCAAGTTCGCCGGCGTCGTCTTCCCCGGCGAACCGCTGCGGACCCGCGTCTGGCGCGAGCCCGCCCGCCTGCTGATCACCACCACGGCACCGGATCGGGCCGAGGCACCCGTCCTTTCCGGCACTTTCTCGACCACGACAGAATGAATCCTCGTTCGCGCAGGTAGCGGCTCTGGCTACACTCGGCCGGGTGCGCACCTTGATCTCGGACCCGTATGTCGAACTCGGCCGGGGCTACGTGCGATCAAGACGCCCGGATCCCCGCATCGCCGCCGCCGTCACCGCCGCCCTCGGCGACGCGCGCTCGGTGGTCAACGTCGGGGCCGGAGCCGGTTCCTACGAGCCGGAAGACCGCGACGTGGTGGCCGTCGAGCCGTCGTGGCGGATGATCGCGCAGCGGCCGGCCGCCGCCGCTCCCGCCGTCCGGGCGTGTGCGGAAGAGCTGCCCTTCCCCGACGGCGCCTTCGACGCGGCCCTCGCGGTGCTCACCGTGCACCACTGGACGGATGTGACCGCCGGGCTGGCCGAATTGCGGCGCGTGTCCCGCCGCCAGGTGATCGTGACCTGGGATCAGGCGGTGTTCGCGCGGTTCTGGCTGGTGCGGAACTACCTGCCCGAGATCGCCGAACACGAGAGCAGGCTCGCCTGTCTCGACCGGGTCGTCGAAGAGCTGGGGTCGGCGGGCTCGACCCCCACGGTGACTCCGCTGCCGGTGCCCGCGGACTGCGTCGACGGGTTCCTCGGCGCGTATTGGCGCAGGCCGGAGGCCTACCTGTCCGAGCGCGTGCGCGCAGGGATGTCCGGGGTGGCGCTGCTGGACCAGGACGTCGTCGCGACGGCGGTCGAGCGGCTGCGTGCCGACCTCGCCGACGGACATTGGCATCGGCACCACGTCGGCCTGCTCGGCCGGACGGAACTGGATCTCGGCTACCGGCTCGTCACGGCGTGATCGAGTACACAGTGGACACTCTCGCGGCGTGGACGGCGGTCGACCCCGGGTGCGGGGCGTGGTATTCATGGCTCTCGTGACGACTGCGACGGGAGCGGCATGACGGCGGAGTACTTCGTGGTCCGTGGCCAGGTGGAGAAGGGCGATCAGCGGGGCCGGGAACTGGGTTTCCCGACCGCCAACATCGCGCTGCGCGACCAGGACGGCCAAGTCGGCGACGGAGTGTGGGCGGGCTGGGCCGAACGTGCCGACGGCACCCGGATCGCGGCGGCGGTCTCGGTCGGCAGGCGGCCGACCTACTACGGCGCGGACGGCTACCGGCTCGTCGAGGCGCATCTGCTGGAGTTCAGCGGCGACCTCTACGGCGAGGTGCTGACCGTATGGCTGGGCCACCACCTCCGCGAGCAGGAAGCGTACCCGTCGTCCGAGGCTCTGATCGCCGCGCTCGACAAGGACATCGCCAACGCCGCGAACTGGGCCGCGGGCAACCCGGCCGACGACCTGCCGGACGCGGGCGGCGCCGAAGCCGGGGTCGTGCGCCGCCTCACCCGCAATTAGTCACCTGCTTGCGGGTCAGACGGCGGCGCCCAGCAGCATGTACCCCATGCCGAGGCCCATGATGACCCGGCACACCCGCCGCGACATCTGGGCGGAACCTCCGGCCCGCCGCGCCGCCAGAACGCCGGCCCGCAGCGCGTCCACCGCGAAGTAGGCGGACACGACGCCGAAACCCAGCGAAAGCCACAGCGCCGAAGCTCCACCGGGGCCGGACATCACCAGCCACGGCCCGTGCGAGACCTCGCTGTGCGGCATGAACGTCACCATGAACAGCATCGCGGCGGCGGAGACGGCGTGGTGCCCGCACGCGCCGTGCCCGGATCGCCGCCCCTTCCACCACGCGACGGCGAACCAGCCCGCGGTCAGCGCCAGCACCGCCTGCCAGCCCGCCGCGGGGATCGGGCCGCCGACCGGGGACAGCATAGCGACCATGGCGACGACGAGCAGCAGTTCGGCCAGGTCGTCGTTGCGGTTCGCCGCGCCCTGCGTGCCGTAGTCCAGCCGGACGAGTCTCCGCAGGCACGGCAGCACCAGCGCGGCGAACACCGCGGTGAGTGTCCAAGCGACGATTCCGGACATGGCACCTCCCGGGCGGTGGTCCCCTCCACCGTCGCAGGTGCCGCTCTAGTACACCATCGGACATTGAGGTGATCTCAGCCCGCGGTCAAGACCAATCCGCTCGTGGGTACGCCGGTGCCGGCGGTCACCAGCACCCGGAAGGCCCCGTCGACCTGGTCGACGGCGTCGCCCCGCAGCTGCCGGACCCCTTCGGCGATGCCGTTCACCCCGTGGAGGCAGGCCTCCCCGAGCTGTCCCCCGTGCGGGTCGAGCGGGAGTTTCCCGTCCAGCCCCAGGGTGCCGCCG
Organism: Amycolatopsis sp. QT-25; assembly: GCF_029369745.1. Classification (NCBI taxonomy): domain Bacteria; kingdom Bacillati; phylum Actinomycetota; class Actinomycetes; order Pseudonocardiales; family Pseudonocardiaceae; genus Amycolatopsis; species Amycolatopsis sp. QT-25. The sequence continues at coordinate 2,651,168 of NZ_CP120210.1, read as the reverse complement.
ATGAAGTCCTTGGCCTCGCCCTTCCCGCAGAAGCCGAGTTCTTCCAGCTGGATAAGGACATAAGGGTGAAATGGTCGTACAGCACGGCGAGGTCCATGTCGCCGGGCCCCAGCCCGGACTGCTTCCACAACTGCCGTCCCACGACACCCATTTCGGGCAGCGCCGGGAGATCGTCGCGGTAATAGCCGGTCATCACGTACTGGCCCGGGCCGCTGCCCTGCGCGGCCGCCGCGATCACGGCGGGCCGGTGCGGCAGGTCGCGCGCCCGCTCGGCGCTGGTGACCACGAGCGCGACCTCGCCGTCGCTCTCCTGGCAGCAGTCCAGCAGATGCAGGCGACGCGGCCGAGTTCGGCCAGTACCAAGGCGACTTCGGCGACGCCGAGTCCGGTGGGCAGCGCCAGCGCGAGCAGACCGGCGTCCGCGAGCGCGCGCCACGTGCCGGCGGGCTCGCGCTCCTTGCCGAGTACGCGCGCGGCCAGCGCGGTGATCTCGGTCTGCGTCTCGTCGAACTGGAAGTCCACCCTGGCTCCTCACCGGGGCGTACGAGTACAAGAGTGAAACCTGTTCTAGTCTTAACCGGAAGGAGGTGCGACGGCAACCCCCTCGGGAACGGAGGCCCTTCCCCGGTCGGAAACAGCCGACACACGTGACCGGACCGACGGCCCCGCGATGCGGGCGCAGAGCGTTCGAAATCGTCCTCGTCGGGCATGGTCGGTGTCTCCCAGGAGAGAAGACTCGCGTCCTGACCACTCACTCTCCGCACAAGAATCAGCTCGAGTGAACTTTGTAACCGGTTCTAGGCCGGTACCCGGCGGTAGGATCGGTGCCCATGCACTCGAGTTTCGTCGTCCGTCAGGCCCTCCAGCTCGCGCTCACCGCGAACGCGCTGAAGCCACCGCGTGGCGCCCGGACGGCGGTTCCGGCGTTCTTCGCGGGCTGGCTCACCGGGGAACTCGCCCCGCATCTGCTCGCGCTCACCGCGGCCGACGCGGCGGCGCAGGCCGCCCGGCACCGGGCCGGATCGAGCAAGGCCGGACTCGCCCTCGCGGCGGCGTCCGCGGCCGGGCTCGGCACGCTGATCGCGCAGTCCCGGCGGGCCCGCGGTGAGATCGAGACCGCGCTGACCGAAGGCATCGGCGAGGCCTACACCGACGAACTCGAGCATCCGCCGAGCCCGACCGACCTCGCGACATCGTGGGGCCAGCTGGCCATGCCGTTCCGGATGCGCGACCCCGGCGTCCGGCGGACCCGCAACATCGCCTACGCGCCCGGCGGGAAGCGGTTCCTGCTCGACGTCTACGCCCCGCGCGAACCGGTCACCGGCGCACCGATCCTGTTGCAGGTACACGGCGGCGCGTGGGTGCTCGGCAACAAGGACCGGCAGGGCCTGCCGCTGATGCTGCACATGGCCGAACGCGGCTGGGTCTGCGTCGCGATCAACTACCCGCTTTCCCCCGCCGCCCGCTGGCCCGCGCATATCGTCGCGGTGAAACGCGCGCTGGCCTGGATCCGGGACAACGCCGAGTCCTACGGCGGCGACCCGTCGTTCGTCGCCGTCACCGGCGGTTCCGCGGGCGGGCATCTCGCCGCGCTGCTGGCACTGACCGCGAACGATCCGGCGTTGCAGCCCGGCTTCACCGAGGCCGACACGAGCATCCAGGCGTGCGTCCCGCACTACGGCGTGTACGACTTCGCCGCGACCAGCGGGCAGCGCTCCAGCCAGACCCGGCTCAAGACGCTGATCGCGCGGCACGTCTTCGAGGCGGACCGCGATCCGGTGAACTTCCTCGACGACTACATCGCGGCGTCACCGCTGGACCGGATCACCGAGGACGCGCCCCCCTTCTTCGTCATCCACGGTGTCCACGACTCGCTGGTGCCGGTGGGCGAGGCCCGCGCGTTCGTGCGGCGCCTCCGGGAAAAGTCCCGGCGTGAAGTCGCGTACGCGGAGATCTCCGGCGCGCAGCACGCCTTCGACGTCTTCCCCTCGATCCGCAGCGCGCACGTGGTCCGCGGGGTGGAGCGGTTCCTGGAATGGAGCTACCGCACCTGGCGGCAGCGTGGTGGGTCTTGAGCGGTGATTCGGGTCCTTTGAGCCGAAGGGCGAACGTGTCGTATCCGGAGGCATACCGGCGGCGGAATGATGGCTCCCTTCGCTGCGTCTGATGTGGGAGCCATCGGCCCGCGAGGTTCGTGATCGGGCCGAGCGAGTGGGTCGCGGTCAGGGTGGGTAGATCACGTCGGTCGGGCGGGCTGACGCCGGGCCGTCGACTCGCCAGCCCTCGCCGTCACGCACGAAGCGGTACCACCGTTCGTCACGGCCGTAGCGCAACTGCAAGTCGCCCTGGGTGATCCGGTTCCGCCAGATCTTCGGTGTCCCCGGCAACCCCGATTCGGCGAGGTCCGCTCTGGCCTGCGCGAGCGGCCCCTGTCCCGGCCGCCAGGGTTCCCGCACCACCGCCATCCCGCCCCGGCCCGCCTCGCGCCAAGCCTGCGCCCAGACGGCCAGATCCCGCACCGGGACTCCCGCGGCCTCGGCGAGTTCGGCGACCACGGAGGGATCGCCGGCCGCCGCGCGCCGGGCGAGGTCTTCCTCGAACGACAGCTCCGTTTCCCGCTCCGGCCCCATCACCAGCAGTTCCCAGGCGCGCGCGGCGGCGTCGGCCGCCAGTTCGACGAACATGTCGCCGCTCCAGCCCGTGCGGTGCGGCGGGTCGAGGTCGAGGACCGCGGGCGGTCCCACCGTGCCCGGAACGGCCGGGCGTGGCGGCAGCGCGGCGACCCGCCGGGTATAGGCACGTTTCGGATCCACCCCGGGCGCGGCGGGGGCGCGGACCCGTGTACCCGGTTCGCTCGCGGGCGCACGGCGTGCCCGCAGTTCCGCGAGCACGGCCTCCCTCGGCCTGCCTCTGAGCAGGAACAGCACGAACGGATCGGCGTCGACCTCGTCCGCGACCAGGTAGTACACCGCGGCCACGTGCTTGCACGGGTTCGCGCTGTCGGGGCAGGAGCACTTCGGGCGCAGATCGCCGGGGCCGGGGAGCAGGTCCGCGCCGGCGGACCGCGCGTCCTCGGCCAGCTCGCCGGGCAGTTCGCCGTCGAGGAGGGCCGCGACGTGCCCGAGCCGGGAACCGACCATACGGAGCAGGCTCTCCCACTGCGCCTCGGTGAACGCCCGCATGTGGATGGTCACCCGGTACGGCACCGCCCGGCTGCCCTGCACCCACGCGGTCACCTCGCCCGCGCCGACCGAGAGCTTGCTGACCGTGTCTTTGCGCGCGTACGTACGCCCGCGCGGCAGCCGGTTCGGATCGAGCTTGGCGCGCTCCTCCAAGGCCTCGACCCACGCCTCGCCCCACCACGTGTTGCCGAAGGTGCGCCGTTTCCGCCCGGTCGCGCCGGGCATCAGGGCTTACCGAGCCGAACGAGGTCGGCGAGTTCGTCGTCGGACAGTTCGGTGATCCAGTCCTCACCCGCGCCGATGACCGCGTCCGCCAGCCCGCGTTTGGTCTCCAGCACCTTGGCGATGCGCTCCTCGAGCGTGCCTTCGGCGATCAGCCGGTGCACCTGGACCGGCCGGTCCTGCCCGATCCGGTACGCGCGGTCGGTGGCCTGGTCTTCGACCGCCGGATTCCACCAGCGGTCGTAGTGGATGACATGGGTCGCCTTGGTCAGGTTGAGCCCCACGCCGCCGGCCTTGAGCGACAACAGGAACACCGGTACTTCGCCCGCCTGGAACCGGGCGACCATGTCCTCCCGGACCTGGGGCGTGCTCGACCCGGACAGCAACATCGTCGGCAGCCCGCGTTCGGCGAGGCGTTTCTCCAGCAGGCGGCACAACTGGACGTACTGGCTGAACACGAGCACGCTGTCGCCCTCGTCGAGGACGACGTCGAGCAGCTCCTCGAACGCGGCGAGCTTGCCGGACCGGCCGTGCAGTACCCCGGCTTCCTTGAGGTACTGCGCCGGATGATTGCAGATCTGCTTGAGCTCGGTGAGCAGCTTGAGCACCTGTCCGCGCCGGGCCACCCCGTCCAGCTCGCGGATCATCGCGAGGTTCTCCCGGACCACGGCCTCGTACAGCGTCGTCTGCTCGGCGGTGAGCGGGACGAACCGGTCGGTCTCGGTCTTGCGCGGCAGTTCGGGCGCGATGTCCGGGTCGGTCTTCTTGCGGCGCAACAGGAACGGCCGGACAGTGGTGGCGAGCCGTTCGGTGGCGGCGACGTCCCGGTCGCGTTCGATCGGGCGGGCGACCTTGCGGCGGAACCCGTCGAGCGAGCCGAGCAGCCCCGGCGTCGTCCAGTCCATGATGGACCATAGCTCGGTGAGCCGGTTCTCCATCGGTGTCCCGGTCAGCGCGACCTTCGCGGCGGCCGGGATCTTCCGCAACTCCTTGGCGGTGACCGAAAGCGGGTTCTTGACGTGTTGCGCCTCGTCGGCGGCGATCATTCCCCAATCCACTTCGGACAGTGTCCGGCGGTCCCGGCGGAGCACGCCGTACGTGGCGAGCACGACCTCGTCCGGCGCGACCTCGTCGAGATGCCGTCCGCCGCCGTGGAACCGGCGCACCGGGATGTCCGGCGCGAACTGGGCGAACTCGCGTTCCCAGTTGCCCAGCAACGACGTCGGGCACAGGACGAGCGTGGGGCCTTCCCCGCGCGGGCGGCGGTGCAAATGCAGGGAGATGAGCTGGATCGTCTTGCCCAGCCCCATGTCGTCGGCCAGGCAGGCGCCGAGACCGAGCCCGGTCATCGTCGACAGCCACGCCAGGCCTGCCTTCTGGTACGGCCGCAGGGTGGCCCGCAGTTCCGCGGGCTGCTCGATCGGTTCCGCGGCGCTGTCACGGATGCGCTGGAGCAGCCCGGTCAGCGCCGACGGGGCGGTGAACTCGACCTTCTCGCCGTCCAGTTCCAGTTCGCCGGTGAGCGCCGCGGCCAGCGCCTCGGCCCCGGACAGCTTCTTCGCGCGATGGGCACGCACCTTCGCGATCAGGCGTGCGTCGACCTTGACCCATTTGCCCCGCAGCCGCACCAAGGGCCGTTTCGCCTCCGCGAGCGCGGTGACCTCGGCGTCGGTGAGGTCCTCGCCGCCGAGGCTCAGCCGCCAGCGGAATTGAAGGAGGCTCTTGAGCGTGAACTCGGGCCCGGTGACACTGCCCGGGGCCTGGGTCGCGCTCGCCTTCGCCTTGAGCTCGCTCGCGAAAAGGTCCTTCGGCCACTGCACCTCGATGCCGGCGCCACCCAGCGCCGCGTCCCCGTGGGTCAGCAGGTCGGCGACCTCGTCGTACTCCAGCACGAGCCCGGTCGGCGCGGCCGACCGGAGCATGCGGCCGAGCGGTGCCCACGCCCTGGCACCTCGCCGGAGACCGAGCAGCAACTGCGTCTCGACCTGCTCACCCATCCGTTCCAGCACCGCTTCGGGCGCGTCCCAGAGTGTCGCCGCTTCGACGATCAGGCTCGGATCCGCGGCGCTCCGCACGGCGAGGACGGCGGCGAACGTGGGCTCTTCTTCCGGGCTCTCGGGCTCGTGCACCTCCATGCGCAGGACGAGATGCGCGCCCTGTGCCTGGCGGGCACTCAGCTCCGCGAGCCACGCGGCACCGTCCGGACCGACCAGCGTCGGCTCGGCCGAGGCGAACGCGGGCCCGCCCGCCGCGACCTTCGCGGCGGGCGTGCGGACCAGCACATCCGCCGTGGCGTCCCAGAGCGCGCGGATCAACGACTCCGGCGAATGCAACCGGATCCGTTTCACCCCGGACAACGGCAGCGCGTGCGCCTCGGGCGGCAGCGCGGCGGCGAGCCCGCGCAACATCTCCTCGTCGGCGACGTCGAGCGGGCCGATCCGCCACGAGTCCACCCCGCCGGGTGAGGCCGCGGGCAACAGCCTCCCGCGGGCGATGAGGTTCACCCCCGCCTCGGCGACGGCCGACCACGCGGCGATGGCCGGGCTCACGTCGCCCTCGGCGGTCAACAGCCGCGGAATCGCGCGTGACAACGGCACGAGTGCCGCGTCGACCTTCGTGCGCCGGAAGACCTTGTTCTCCTTGCCCGCCGGAAGCACGAGTTCGATCGCGGTGTCACCCGCTACGCCGTCTCCCCAGAGCGCCAGCACGCCGTCCCGCGGGGGATCCGAGGGGACGAAGGTGGCTTGGGTTCCTGTGCCGAACTCCACGACCCGCACGGTAGAGCACGGGACCGACACGTGTCGGGCGGCGGTGCCAGGAAAGGTCCTTTCCTGGCGAATTTTGCCAGGAAAGGACCTTTCCTGGCACGACAAAGTGCCGTGACCGGACCGTTCAGGACCGAGGCAGCCCCAGCAGCCGCTCGGCCGTCAACGACAGCAGTACCTGTGTCGTACCGCCCGCGATACCGAGGCACGGGGTCAGCAGGAACTCGTGGTGGGCGGGATCGCCGCCGACGAGCGCGTTCTCCGCCAGAGCCTCCAGCGCGAACTCCGCCACCGCCTGCCGATGCCGCACGCCCAGCAGTTTGCGCACACTCGACTCGGCGCCCGGATCCTGGCCGCCGAGCCGACGCAGTGTCGCCCGCAGGTCCAGGACCGAACACGCGCTGCCCTCGGCGATCAGCCGGCCGAGCCGGTCGAGATCGGCCTCGGCGGTCACCGTGGCCAGCAGACTTTCGACACCCTCCCCGACCGCGGACCCGCTCCCGAGCGCCACGCGCTCGTTGGCCAGTGTCGTCCGCGCCGGCCGCCAGCCACCGCCGACCCTGCCGACCACCATTTCGTCCGGGACGAAGCACCGCGCCGCCCAACGCCGTCCCGAGGACAGGTCCTGGGACGAGCGCTTCGGCGGCTTCGGCGAGCCCGGCGGCCAGATCGGCGACCGTACCGCCGGCACCACCGACGTCTTCGGGAATCGCCACGCCGAACAGGCCGAGTTCCGCCGACCCGGTGGCGGCTCGGCGGTCCGGCCGGTCCGGACGGCGTCGACAGGACGGGCGGAAGCCGCCCAGGCCCGGATCGACGCGGTCGGCGCCGCCTGTTCTCCGGTGAGCGCGATCGACACGGGCTACCTCCTCGCAAGGATAGAACGCGTTACAGTTTCTTGCCCAGTGGGTCACGTCTTGAACAGTTCGCCCGCTTAGGTACGCTACGCGGGGAAAGTGGAACAAGTTCCGTTCGACGAAGGGGGACGTGGCGATGCCAGGAAAGGCCAAGGCACCCACGAGCGCGAAGTCGCGAAGCGGCAACGGTCTCTCCGTGCTGGGCGGCGAAGAACTCGGCTCCGCGGCACAGCGCGACCGGCGGCGCCGCATCATCGACGCGACCCTCGCCCTCGCCGCGAAAGGCGGGTACGACGCGGTCCAGATGCGGGCGGTCGCCGAGAAGGCGGACGTCGCGCTCGGCACGCTGTACCGCTATTTCCCCTCGAAGATCCACCTGCTGGTCTCCGGGCTGGCCAGGGAATTCGAACGCGCACAGGAGAAACTCGACCGCGCGGCCATCCCCGGCGAAACCCCGAGCGATCGGCTGATGTTCGTCCTCGGCCGCAACACCCGGCTGATGCAGCGGGACCCGCACCTGACCGAGGCCATGGTCCGCGCCTTCATGTTCGCCGACACGACCGCCGCCGCGGAGGTCGAGCAGGTCGGACGGCTGATGGAGAACATGTTCGCCAAAGCCATGGGCATCGAGGACCCGACCGAGGCCGATCGCGACATCTTCCACGTCATCGCCGACGTCTGGATGGCGAACCTGGTCGCCTGGGTGACGCGGCGCGCTTCGGCGGCCGACGTGGCGAACCGGCTGGAGCTGTCGGTGCACCTGCTGCTGGACAAGAACGGCTGAGCGGGCCGCACTCCCCGTGAGATGAAGGACGCTTTCATTGCGAATTTTGCCAGGAAAGCGTCCTTCATCTCACCTACCCCTCGAGGCCGGGGCGGCCGGGGGCCCCGCGTGCCCTATGCACGGTTCCGCGTGTAGTCGTGAGTGCAGCCGCGCCCTGGCTGTCCACAAGAGACGCTCGTGGGGCGCGCCGTGCCCCGGCGCGAACCCTCGCAGTACATGATGGCTCCCTTCCTTGCGCCTAGCGCAAGGAAGGGAGCCATCATGTACTGCACGCGCCACAGGACCCCTCCCGAAGCTCGCAAAGCGACACGCCTCAGGCGGTCAGCTTCGGCAGCACGTCCCGCCCGAAGGTCTCGATGAACTCGTCCTGATTCCGGCCCACGTTGTGGAGGTAGATCCGGGTGAAACCGGCGTCGACGTACTTCTGCAGCGCCGCGCGGTGCACGTCCGGGTCGGACGAGACGACCATGCGGCCCTCGAAGTCCTCGCGCCGCACCAGTTTCGCCATCTGCGCGAAGTCGAACGGCGAGCGGATGTCGGCCTTCGGGAACTTCATGCCGCCGTTGGGCCACTGATCCATCGCGTTGGCCCACGCCGTCTCGTCGTCCTCGGCCCACGACAGGTGCACCTGCAGCAGCTTCGGCATCGAGTCCGGGTCCTTGCCCGCCTTGCGCGCGCCGGTGCCGAAGTTGTCGAGGATCCCCGCCAGCTTCTCGATCGACGCGCCCGGCGTGATCAGCCCGTCCGCGAGTTCACCGGTTTTGCGTGAGGTGTACGGGCCCGCCGACGCGATGTAGATCGGCGGCGGCTCGTCCGGCAGCGTCCACAGCCTGGTGGTGTGCAGCTTGAAGAACTCGCCGCTGTGCTTGACGTCCTTACCGGTGAACAGTTTCCGGATGACCTCCAGCGCCTCGAACATCCGCCGTACGCGCTCGGGTGCCTCGGGCCAGTAGCCGCCGATGATGTGCTCGTTGAGCGCTTCGCCGGAGCCGATGCCGAGCCAGGTCCGGCCCGGGTAGGTCGCCTCCAGCGTGGCCGCGGCCTGCGCGACCATCGACGGGTGCAACCGGAACGACGGGCAGGTCACGCCCGGCCCCAGGTCACCGGTGGTGTTCTCCGCCAACGAGGCGAGCACGCTCCACACGAAGGATGCTTCACCCTGTTGAGGGACCCAAGGCTGGAAGTGGTCGGCGGCCATCTGGCCGGAGAATCCGTGCTGTTCGGCCAGCGCCGCCAGCCGGATCGACTCACGCGGCGAGAACTGCTCGAGTGCCGCGGCCAAGCCGATTTGTACCTCAGTCACGCCTGCTGCCCCTTCCGAAAGCTCTCGGCGACCTTCGCGTACTGGTCGAGTCGTTCCAGTGTCGCCGCTTCGGGCTCTGTCGGCAGGAAGAGCGTGGCCTCGTCGACGCCACCGTCGACCAGCCTGCTCAGCGCGTCCTTCTCCGGAGCGGCGCCGAAGGCCGAGAACTTGAGGTCCGCGCGGCCCTGGTCGGCCAGCCACTGACGAGCCCGGCGAAGTTCCTCCGGCGGGGTGTGGGCGTGCGGCAGCCAGCCGTCGCCGTACTTGGCGATGCGCTGCATCGCCTTCTCCCCCGCGCCGCCGATGTAGATCGGCGGATGCGGCTTCTGCACCGGCTTGGGCCACGCGAAGATCGGGTCGAAGTCGACGAACCTGCCGTGGAACTCGGCCTCGTCCTTGGTCCAGATCTCCTTCAGCGCGGCCAGTTGCTCGTCCACGAGCGCGCCCCGGGTGCGCGGATCCGTGCCGTGGTTGCGCATTTCCTCCCGATTCCAGCCGACGCCGACACCGAAGACGAACCGGCCTCGCGAAACCAGATCGAGCGAAGCGACCTCTTTCGCCGTGTGGATGACGTCGCGCTGCTGCAGCAACGCGACGCCCGTGCCCAACTTCAGATTCGACGTGGCCCCGGCCGCCGCCGTCAGCGCGACGAACGGATCCAGGGTCCGGTAGTACACGCGCGGCAGCTCGCCACCGCCCGGGTACGGCGTTTCCCGGCTGACCGGGATGTGGGAATGCTCCGCGATGTGGAGCGAGCTGAAGCCACGCTCTTCGACGGCCGCGGCGAGGACGTCCGGCCTGATGCCTTCATCGGTGACGAAGGTGGCGATTCCGATCTCCATGTTCAGCAACTACCCGAACACGCCCCGCGATATTCCCGCCCCGCTAGACGTTCCGGCGGTACTGGCCTCCCACTTCGAAGAACGCCTCGGTGATCTGGCCGAGCGAGCACACTCGTGCCGCGTCCATCAGCACGCCGAACAGGTTGCCGCCGCGGGTCGCGGCCTCACGCAGCGTCTTGAGCGCCAGCTGCGCCTCGGCGTGGTGACGACGCTGGAAGTCCTCGAGCCGCTCCAGCTGCGACCGCTTCTCGTCCTCGGTCGCGCGCGCGAGTTCGACCTCGACGTCGTCCTCGCCGGCGTTCGGATTGCGGAAGGTGTTGACGCCGATGATCGGCAGCGTGCCGTCGTGCTTCTGGCGTTCGTACAGGATCGACTCGTCCTGGATCTTGCCGCGCTGGTAACCGGTCTCCATCGCGCCCAGCACGCCACCGCGTTCGGAGATGCGATCGAACTCCAGCAGGACGGCCTCTTCGACCAGTTCGGTCAGCTCGTCGATGATGAACGAGCCCTGCAACGGATTCTCGTTCTTCGACAGGCCCCATTCCTTGTTGATGATCATCTGGATGGCCATCGCGCGCCGCACCGAGCTTTCCGACGGCGTCGTGATCGCCTCGTCGAAGGCGTTGGTGTGCAGGGAGTTCGCGTTGTCGTAGAGCGCGCACAGCGCCTGCAGCGTGGTGCGGATGTCGTTGAAGCTCATCTCCTGCGCGTGCAGCGACCGGCCGGAGGTCTGCACGTGGTACTTGAGCTTCTGCGAGCGCTCGTTGGCGCCGTAGCGCTCCCGCATCGCGACCGCCCAGATCCGCCGCGCGACCCGGCCCAGCACCGAGTACTCGGCGTCCATGCCGTTGGAGAAGAAGAACGACAGGTTCGGCGCGAAGTCGTCGATGTCCATCCCGCGCGCGAGGTAGCTCTCGACGTAGGTGAACCCGTTCGACAGGGTGAACGCCAGCTGCGAGATCGGGTTCGCCCCGGCCTCGGCGATGTGGTAGCCGGAGATCGACACCGAGTAGAAGTTCCGGACGCCGTGCTCGATGAACCACTCCTGGATGTCGGCCATCATGCGCAGGCTGAACTCGGTGGAGAAGATGCAGGTGTTCTGCCCCTGGTCCTCCTTGAGGATGTCCGCCTGCACGGTCCCGCGGACGTTGCGCAGCGCCCATTCGCGCAGTTCGGCGGCCTCGGCTTCGGACGGCTCGCGGCCGTGCTCGGCCTCGAACGCCGCCATCCGCTGGCCGATCGCGGTGTTGAGGAAGAAGGCGAGGATCGTCGGCGCCGGGCCGTTGATCGTCATCGACACCGAGGTGGTCGGCGACGTCAGGTCGAAACCGTCGTAGAGCACCTCCATGTCCTCGAGGGTCGCGATGGAGACACCCGAGGTGCCGACCTTCCCGTAGATGTCAGGACGGGTGTGCGGGTCGTGCCCGTAGAGCGTCACGGAGTCGAAAGCGGTCGAAAGGCGCTTCGCCTCGGAGTCGGCCGAAAGGAGCTTGAACCGCTTGTTGGTGCGGAACGGGTCACCCTCGCCCGCGAACATCCGCGCCGGGTCCTCGCCCTCGCGCTTGAACGGGAAAACGCCTGCGGTGTAAGGGAAGTATCCGGGAAGGTGCTCACGGCGCAGGAACGACAGCAGCTCGCCGGATTCGGTGTGGCGCGGCAGCGCCACGCGCGGGATCCGGTTGCCGGACAGCGTGTCGCGCCAGAGCTGAGTGTGCAGTTCCTTGTCGCGGATCTTCACGACCAGTTCGTCGGCACGGTAGGACTCGGCCAGCTCCTGGAAGCGGGCCAGCAGATTCGTCGTTTCACCGTCCACATCGGACTCGGCGGCGGCGAGCAGGCCGTCGAGCGCGTCGGTGTTCGCGTCGACGGCGGCCAGCGCCTCCTTGGCGACGGCGAGGTGCTCACGTTTGCGCAGCGCGGCGACCTGCTGCTCGGTCTTCGCGTGATAGCCGCGGAGGGTCTCGGAGATCTCGGCGAGATAGCGCGACCGGTTGGCCGGGATGATCGTGCTGGCGTCGGTGGACACCTTCCCCTCGACCTTCGGGAGCACGCCCGCCGAGACGGTCAGGCCGCGCTCGGCGAGGGTGTCGCGCAGGTGCTGGTAGAGCGCGGTGACGCCGTCGTCGTTGAACTTCGCGGCACTGGTGCCGTAGACCGGCATGTCCTCGGGCGAGGAGCTGAACGCCTCGCGGTTGCGTACGAGCTGGCGCGCGACGTCGCGGCGGGCGTCTTCGGCGCCGCGGCGCTCGAACTTGTTGATCGCCACCGCGTCGGCGAAGTCGAGCATGTCGATCTTCTCCAGCTGCGACGCCGCGCCGAACTCCGGCGTCATGACGTACAACGACTGGTCCACGTAGTCGACGATGCCGGCGTCACCCTGGCCGATCCCCGGCGTCTCGACGATCACCAGGTCGAAACCGGCGGCCTTGCAGGCGAGGATCGACTCGGAGAGGCCGGCCGGGATCTCCCCGCTGGTGGTGCGGGTGGCCAGCGAGCGGAAGTAGACCGGGCTGCCGTCGAGACAGTTCATCCGGATGCGGTCGCCGAGCAGCGCTCCTCCGCCCTTGCGGCGTGACGGGTCGACGGCGAGCACGGCGATGCGAAGCTTGTCTTCCTGGTCCAGCCGGAATCGGCGGATCAGTTCGTCGGTGAGCGACGACTTGCCGGAGCCACCCGTACCGGTGATCCCCAGGACCGGCACCGTGCGCGACCCGGCGGCCTCGGTGATCTTGTCGAGCGCGTCCTGCGGCAGTACCTCGCGCTGAAGCTGCGTGATGACCCGGGACAGCGCCGGGACGTCACCCGAAAGCAGTTTGTCCAGCGAACCGGGCGACTGCGCGGACAGATCCGTGTCGCAGGCCTTGATCATCAGGTTGATCATGCCGGGGAGGCCCATCTCGTAGCCGTCCTCTGGCGAGAAGATCCGCGCGACGCCCCGCGAGTGCAGCAGGTCGATCTCCTCGCGGACGATGACCCCGCCACCGCCGCCGAACACCTTGATGTGCCCGGCCCCGCGCTCAGTGAGCAGCTCGACCAGGTAGCTGAAGTACTCGACGTGCCCGCCCTGGTAGGCGCTGATGGCCACCCCCTGGACGTCCTCGGCGATGGCCGCGGTGGCGACCTCGTCGACCGACCGGTTGTGCCCGAGGTGCACGACCTCCGCGCCCTGCGACTGCAGGATGCGCCGCATGATGTTGATGGACGCGTCGTGCCCGTCGAAGAGGCTCGACGCCGTCACGAAGCGAACTGGGTTCACGGGCCGGTGCAGGTCGCTGGTCATCCCTCCAAAATACTTGGACTTCCTACTGTTTTAAACCCATCCGCTCGCGTGACGGCGCTCTCACTCGCCCTTGACAGTTCGGCGGGCACCACTATATTCAACCACTAGGTTAATCAACCAACTGATTGAGCATCGATGACCACTGATCAGCTCAGCGCCACGTTCGCCGCGCTGGCGGACCCCACCCGTCGCGCCATCCTGGCGCGTCTGGCCGGCGGTGAAGCCACCGTGAACGAGCTGGCGGAGCCTTTCACCGTGAGTCTTCAGGCCATCTCGAAGCACTTGAAGGTCCTCGAACGCGCGGGCCTGATCAGCCGTGGCAAGACCGCTCAATGGCGGCCCTGCCGCCTCGAGGCGGGACCGCTCGGTGACATCTCGGACTGGGTCGAGCGCTACCGCCGTTTCTGGGACGGCGGCTTCGACCGTCTCGACGAGCACCTGACCGAACTCCAGAAGGGCAAGCCGAATGAATGAGAAGGAGCTGACCATCACCCGCGTCTTCGACGCACCGCGGGAACTGGTGTTCCAGGCATGGACGGTTCCTGAGCAGTTCGCGAACTGGATGGGCCCCAACGGGTTCACCGCCTACGGCGTCGAGATGGACCTCGTCGAAGGCGGCGCCTGGCGAGCGACCATCGGCAACGGCGAAGGCCTCGAGCACACCTCGGCCGGGGTCTATCGCGAAATCACCACGCCGGAACGGCTGGTGTTCACCTTCTTCTGGACGTCCGCACCCGAGGAAACGACGCTGGTGACGGTCGACTTCGCCGACCTCGGCGACAAGACCGAAATGACCTTCCACCAGGTCGAATTCCGCTCCGAGCAGGACCGCGACGAGCACCGTGCCGGATGGTCCGAAACCTTCGAAAACCTCACCGCACACCTGATCGAGAAGGAGACGAACCGATGACCACGGCACTCCCCGAAGTCGTGTCGCGCGAAGAATGGCAGGCCGTGCGGGACGCCTTGCTGATCAAGGAAAAAGAGCTCACCAAAGCCACCGACGCGATCAACGCCGAACGACGGCGGCTGCCCATGGTCCGCTTCGACGGCAAGTACGAATTCGAAGGCCCGGACGGCCGGGTCTCCCTGCTGGACCTGTTCGAAGGACGCCGCCAGCTGATCGTCTACCACTTCATGCTGAATCCCGGCCAGAAAGCGGGATGCGTCGGCTGTTCGATGGTCATCGACCACGTCGGCCCCCTCGTCCACCTCCACGCCCGCGACACGACGTTCACCGCGGTCTCGCCCGCCCCGCTTCCCGAAATCGAGAAGTACAGGGAGCGGATGGGCTGGACGATCCCGTGGCTGTCGACCGGCGACGACTTCAACCCCGACTGCGGTGTCGACGGCGGTTTCGGCATCAGCGTCTTCCTGCGCGAGGGCGACGAGGTCTTTCGCACCTACTTCACCACCAGCAGGGGCGCCGAGTCGCTCGTGAGCACCTTCCGCTACCTCGACCTGACACCGTTCGGGCGGCAGGAGGCGTGGGAAGAGTCCGGCCGCGGGAACGACGGACCGGGCCACTGGTGGAAACGGCACGACGAGTACTGAGCAGCGGTCCGCTGGATGAGAGTCGGCCGCATCCGGAGGAACATCACGACCCCCGTGCCCGCTAGGCCGTCACCGTGATTCTCTCTCGCGGGGGAAGGCCTCCTTCCTTGTGCTAGGCGCAAGGAAGGAGGCCTTCAGGCGCACCGGCACAGCCGACGAACTCGACTTCACCCCCGGCTAACTACGTGAAGTGCTCGAATCGGGCGCTGAAGCCCACTCCGAGTTCCCTTGTGGACGGTTCTGGGCGCGCCGGTCCCCCTGTGGCGATCACGCCATTCAAGGCTTCGGCGCCCGGACACGTTTGCCCTCCTCCTCGACACAAGCGCGGCCGGCCTCGTCGGCTGGTCCGGAAGCCACGCCACAGTGCCACCGAAAAACCCCAGTGCCACCGAAAAGCCACAGCGCCACCGAAAAGTGCGTGGGGGCATGTCGAGAATCCCGCGCCCGCTCCGACCCCTCGGTGTCCGGCGCCCGAAAGGCGGCCGCCACACCGGAGGAATCAAGCCATGCGCAAGCTCGTCTACCTCGTCCACACCTCGCTCGACGGCCGCATCGAGGGCCCGGAAGGCGAGTTCGACTGGGCCGAGATGGGCCCCGAACTGTCCGACCACTCGCAGGAACTGCTCGACCGCGGCGACACCTTCGTCTACGGACGGCGGGTCTGGGACATGATGTCGTCGTTCTGGCCGCGGGCCGAATCGCTGTCGGATCACCCGCACGACCTGCGGTTCGCCGAGACCTGGCGGAAGACGCCGAAGATCGTCTTCTCCAGGACGCTGGAGAAAGCGGACTGGAACACCGAGGTCGTCGCCGGCGATCTCGCCGAACGCGTCGCCGGGCTCAAGGGCAGGCCCGGCAAGGATCTGCTGCTGATGGGCGGGGCCGGGCTGGCCACGGCGCTCGCCGACCGGGGCCTGATCGACGAGTTCCATGTCGTCGTGCACCCGGTGGTGCTCGGCGGCGGCAAGCAGGTGTTCGGGGGCGGCGTCCGGACGGACCTGCGGTTGACCGGCACCCGTACCTTCGACGGGCGCGCGGTGGTGCTGACCTACGAAAAGCGGTGAAGCCGGGCGGCAGCCCCTACGCTGCCGCCGTCAGGTTCACCTCGCGTTGCTCGCGCGCAAGGCGATCCACTGCCGCATCGCGTACTCGACCAGCGTGATCAGCGTCTGCTTGGTCGATTCCCGCTCCCGCGCGTCACAGCGGACGATCGGGATGTTGGGGTCGATCGACAGCGCTTCACGCACGTCGTTGATGTCGTGCTCGAGGACGCCGTCGAAGGTGTTCACCCCGACGATGTAGGGCAGGCCCCGGTCCTCGAAGAAGTCGATCGGCGCGAACGAATCGGCCAGCCGTCGCGTGTCGGCCAGCACCACGGCGCCGATCGCGCCGCGGACGAGGTCGTCCCACATGAACCAGAACCGCTGCTGCCCGGGCGTGCCGAACAGGTAGAGGATCAGGTCCGCGTCCAGGGAGACCCGGCCGAAGTCCATCGCGACCGTGGTGGTCGACTTGTTGGGCGTCTGGTCGAGGTTGTCGATCCCCCGACTGGCGTCCGTCATCATCGCCTCGGTGGTGAGCGGGACGATCTCCGACACCGAACCGACGAAGGTCGTCTTACCCGCACCGAAGCCACCCGCCACGACGATCTTCGCGGATGTCATGGTCGGGGGCGCGGTGTCCCGCGGTGCCTTAAAGCCGACGGAGTCCACTCAAAACCCTTTCCATCAACACCAGATGTGCCTCGGCGCCGTCATTGCCCGAAATCGTCTTGTGCACGCTGACCAGTCCCGCGTCCGCCGCGTCGCTGATCAGCACGCGTGCCACCCCCAGCGGTACGCGCAGGGTCGCCGCGATTTCGGCGACCGAACGCGGGGTGCGGCACTCCTCGATGATCGAAACGCACTCGATCTGGTCCGCGGCCACCGCGGGGAGGCTACCCGTGGCGACATGGTCCTTGGTGGAGATGAGCGTCTCCAGCTCGAGAGCGTAGTTCGCCTTGGTCCGGCCCCCGGTGAGGGCATAGGGACGGACGATCGCCGTCTCTTCGAGCGGCGACGGCGGCTGCTCGAAGACGGCGGGCATGATGAACTCGCCGCTGGGCGGGCCCGGGTCGAAAAGACCACCTGGTCTCGGCCCGACGGCACCTGCGCCGCTGTCGGGTGGAGAAGCAAGTGAGGTCACGCGGTCTCCTTGATCGGTCGGCTGCGGGACTGCCGATTCCCCGGCGGAACGGGCTCCGCCCGGCGGGGAATCCTGGGCTTGCTTGTTCTTCTTGCGCTTCCGACGACCACGGCCCGAATCCAGGGTGAACCCGTTCAGGACGTCGGCGAACGTGCCGTCGTCCCGTGAACCGGCGGCATGGGCGGCCCCCGCGTGCGGGAGCCGGTGTTCACCCGTCCCCGGCGGTTCGCCGAGGGATCCGGATCCGGTGCTCATCGGGACATCATCCCACCGGTTCGCCGATCAGCGACCCACCGGCGCCCTGCAATTGCGCGCGGAGTTCCGGTGTGAGGATCTGGCCGACGCGATCGACGAGCATCGTCATCTCGTAGGCGACTTGTCCGATGTCGCAGTTCGGTGCGGCGAGGATGGCCAGGCAGGAGCCGTCGCTGATGGACATCAGCACCATGATGCCGAGCTCCATCTCGACGACGGTCTCGTTGACCGCGCCCGCCTCGAAGCACCGGGCGGCACCCTGGGTCAGGCTCACCAGGCCGGACGCGACGGCGGCCAGCTGGTCGGCCCGGTCCAGCGGGAGTCTGCTGGACGCGGTGAGCAGGAGGCCGTCCGCCGACACGACCACGGCGTGCGCCACTCCGGGTACGCGCTCGGCGAAGTCGTTCACCAGCCACCCGAACTGGTTCTGCTGGGGTTGGGCCGGGTTCGGCGAGGTCATTCACCCTCCAAGGTTTCGTGGTTGGCTTCGGTCGCCTGGGCCGTGTGGTGCCGTCCGCGCTGGATGCCCTGCTGGAAACTGCTCAGGCGACCGCGCACGTCGTGCGCGTCTCGCTGTGGTCGGGGGGTGACCGCCCCGGCGGGCGGTCCCGCGCTGCCCGGAAGCAGTTGCTCCCCGCGGCGGCGCCGGGGTAATCCTGCCGAAGTCATCTTCGGGGGGACCGACTGGGACACCGCTTGGGCTGCTTTCCAGCCTTCGTCGGAGCCGAAATTCCAGGCGTCCGTCTCCTCGGTGGCGGCGACCGGTTCCGGTTCCGGGGGCGCTGCCTGCGGTTTCTTCGCGGGTTTCCGGCTCGGCAACGCGGCGGGCGGGGCCGCAGGACGCGTGGCCGTCTCCGGTGCCTTCGCCGTCTCCGGTGCCTTCGCGGGCTCGGACGTCTTCGGCGGCTCGGGTGCCGCTGCCGGCTCGGGGGTCGCGTCCGGCTGGGTGGCGAGGGGCTGGGTGGCGAGGGGCTGGGTGGTGACCGGCTGGGTGGTGACGGGCTGCGCCTCGGCGGGGGTGGCCTTGTCCGCCGCCTCCTTGCGCCCGCGCTTGACGCCCTGCTGGAAACTGCTCAGCCTGCCGCGCACGTTCGCCGGATCGCGGACCGGCAGATCCGACTTGGCGGCGGGTGCGGCGGCCGGGAGCGACGACGCCGCGCTGCCCGGCAGAAGTTGCTCGCCCTTGCGGCGGCGGGGCAACCCGGCTTGCGTGAAGGTCGACGGAGCGTTCTGGGAGACCTCCTGCACCGTGCGGAAGGCCTTGTCGCTGGCGAAGTCCCAGGTGCGGGATTCCTGTTCGGCGGTGGGAGCGGACTCGGCCGTCTTCTTCTCTTCGGCTTCCTTCTCCCCCGGCTTCTCCTGCCTGCCCGCGGGCTTTTCCGGAACGGGCGAGCGGAACCACGCCGAGAGCATCTCGTCGAAGATCGGTGTCGTCTCCGACGCGGTGGGCGGGGGCGCGGCGGCGGCGGGCGGCGGGACCGCCTGCTTCCACCATTCGCTCAGCGTGGTGCCGTTCTTGGCCTCGAACAGCTCCTTGCCGCTGGGCAGCTCGCCTTCCACCGAGGTCGGGTCCTCCGCCTCCTTCGCGACGGGCACGGGTTCCGCGGCGGATTCCGTCTCGTCCTGGGTGATCGGGCTGAACAGCGCCGTTCCCGAGATCTCCGGATCCGACGGCGGCCACGGGTTCTGGGGGTGACCATGCCCGTTCATGCCGGATTCGGCGTGGCCGGCCAGGTCCTTCGCCGAGGGCCAGCGCTCACCGCCTTGCGACGGCACGCTCGGGGTATCCGGCCGCGAGCCGTTCGTGGGACGTCGGCGGCGGGGCAGGCCGCCCGGCTGCTGCGACGGCAGCGGCGCGAGGCGCTGGGTGATCGGGCCGGTGGCGGGACCGGGGTCCCCGCCGGGCGGGACCATCACGAGATCCGCCGGGACCGAGACGGTGGCGCGCACGCCGACGATGTCCTTGCCGCCGTGCAGCGAGACTCCGATGCGGTGCCTGCTGGCCAGCCGCCCGACCACGAACAGACCCATCCGGCGCGAGGTGGTGAGGTCGACGTTGGGGGACTCGGTGAGCCGGGCGTTGGCCTCGGCGACCTCGGCCTCGTTCATCCCGATGCCCTTGTCGAGGATGTCGATACCGAACGAGCCGTCTTCGACGAGCCTCGTCGCGACCGTCACCTGGGTTTCCGGGGCGGAGAACGCCGTGGCGTTGTCCAGCAGTTCGGCGATCAGGCGCATCAGATCGTTGGCCGCGTAGCCGACCAGCCGCACCGGCGGCGGGTTCTGCACGGTGACCCGCTGGTACTGCTCGATCTCGGACACGGCCGCGCGCACCACGTCGGTGGCGGAGACCGGCTGGCCGGACCGCCTGCCCGGCTCGGCGCCGGAAAGGACCATCAGGTTTTCGTTGTTGCGGCGCATGCGGGTGGCGAGGTGGTCGAGCTGGAAGAGCGTGGCCAGCTGGTCCGCGTCCTCTTCGTCGCGCTCCAGCCGCTCGATCAGTTGCAGCTGGCGCTGCACGAGACTTTGGCTGCGGCGGGAGAGGTTGACGAACACGTTGCTGTAGCCGGTGCGCATCGAGGCCTGCTCGGTGGCCAGGCGCAGCGCCTGGTGATGCACCTTGTCGAAGGCCCTGGCGACCTCGCCGATCTCGTCGTCGCTGCCGACCGGGACCGGCCGCACGTCGGTGCCCTGCGAGCGGCCCTCCTGGATGTTGCGGACCGCGTCGGGCAACTGCCTCTCGGCGACGTCGAGGGCGCTGGCGCGCAGCACCTTGAGCGAGCGCAGCAGCTGGCGGGTGATGAGGAAGACGACGGCGACGGCGAGCACCATCGCGCCGAACAGCAGGACCGCGAGCAGGCCCGCGCCGCTGCTGGCGTCGTCGACCAGTTCGGCCGAGACCGCGGTGGTCTCACCGCCGAACTTGTTCGCGACCTCGCCGACCTTGGTGAGCACCGCGGTCGACGCGTCGGTCCAGCCCCGCGCGGACAACGAACGGAACGCCTGCGCGGAAGGGGTCCCTTGCTCGCCGAGCGCGGTTTTCGCGAGCCTGTCACGGTTTTCCATCACTTCGTCGGTGACGGCGGCGCCGAACTCCTGGCGCTGCCGCTCCGACGCGGCGGCGCGGAAGTCGGTGAACCGGTCGGCCAGCCTCAGTTCGGCGGTGCGCAGCCGGTCGAGTTCACTCGGCGCGAGGCCCGAGCGGGCGATGCCGAAGGAGACCAGCGCCTGGCTCAGCGACAGCTGTTCCTCCATCACGGCGAGGTCGTGCAACGCCGCGGGGGTGCCACCGAGGACGCCTTCGCCGGCACCGGCGGCGAGCGCGGTGTCCAGCGCGAGCAGCGCGGTGGTCACGTCGGTGTACTCACCGATGGCCTGGACGGGATCGAGCTGCCCGGCGGAGGCCCGCTGGCGGATGTCGGCCAGCCTGTCCAGCTGGGCGGCCGCGGCGTCCCGCGCCTGGCGGAGCGACGGCTCGTTCTCCAGCGCCCGGGACGCGGCGGCGACGTAAAGCGGGATGGCGGTGTCCACGTCGGCGCGGGCCGAGCCGAGTTCCAGGGTCCCGCCGACGGTGCCCGCGGTCAGCCCGGCGGCGGACTGGGTGCGTTCGCGACCGAGCCCGTCGGTGAGGGTGCGGACGTGCCCGCTCAACGCCACGAGCCGGTCCAGCCGCTGGTAACCGTCGGACCGGCCGACCTGGCCCGCGATGGTCGCGATGCCCAGCGCGAGCGCGATGAGGATCGGCACCAGCGTCACGGCCGACAGCTTCACCGGCAGGCTCCAGTCCCGCCAGCGCACGAGCGTGCGCCAGCCGGTGGCCCACCGAGAGGGCCGGGGAGTGCGTCCCAGCAGCTCCCCGACCGGCACTTGGCCTTCTCCTGCAACGGTCACGTAGGTGACTCCCTGTCCGGCGTCCTGGCACGGTCTGAGGCGTCCGTCCCCGCGAGACGTCCGCTCGCGGGGAACTCGACCCCGCACCGACCCCGTGCTCGATCGCGACCTGAGGGACCTCGTCCGGCGCTCCGGGTGTCCCCAGGAACACCGGTCCGCTTCGGAAGGTCTTGCACCTGCACGTGCAGGTCGCAACCTGCGTAGTGCACGGTCGTCGAGAGCAACTTCTCTTTGCCAATCGATCACAGCGGGTCAGCCGGACCAAAGAATCGTACACCAATCCCGGTGCCGTCAATTCCGTTCGGGGCACGGGTGCTGACCAGCGAAAAGTGTGTTCCCGAACGACCAGGAAGGCGCGAAATCCACCTGCGCGTCACAAACGAGGGAATTCCGGTCACGGGTTGCGCGGATACACAGGGTGGCCTTGTCACCCGATCAGCCTACGCTGGGTAGCCGTGTCGCCCAGTCGAACTACTTTCCGTGCCCCCAACGGGTGGGTCAAGTCCAAATGTGTGCCCGATGTTGTGGCCTTGCCACCCAAGCCGATTCACTGTCGCCCGACATGGTGATTTCTTTCGGGACACCCGGTGAAACGGGGGATCTTCCCCGGTCCCGGATGGCGGGCACGGTATCGGAACCTGTCGCGACCCGGTAGCGAAACTACGATCTGTCACCAAAATGAGGGACAGAGCGTGGCCACCGTCCATCGTTTGCCGCAGTGGTCCGTTCGGGCGATGACCCCGCGTGACAACTTTACTCACTATTACGAGTGATAAAGCCCGTTCATTTCGGCCGAAACGATTTGGGGAAACACCAATACGAGGTAAAACCGAATACCTGCTCACGCCTTCACGAAACCGGGGTCGCCTATTCGGCACGGGTGAAGCCGAAGTTAGTATGTGCGCTCTCGTACCGCGCCACGGATGCAAGCCCCGGAGGAACCCCATGCCCGACGTCGCGCGTCCCTACGCGGCGAGCAACGCCTTGGAGGAAACCGGGCAGCTGCCCGCGCTGTTCGTCCGCGAGCGCCGGCCCGCTCCCCCGCCGCCGCGCGCCACCGGCCCGGACTTCGACCGGATCCAGCACGGCAAGGAGTTCGTCGCGCTGCGCAAGACCTTCCGCCGGTTCGTGTTCCCGATGAGCTTGCTGTTCTTCACCTGGTACATGACGTTCGTGCTGCTGGCGGCCTACGCGCACGACTTCATGAGCCGGAAGGTGTGGGGCGAGGTCAACGTCGGCATCCTGCTCGGGCTCGGCCAGTTCGCCAGCACGATCCTGATCACCATCGCCTACCTGAAGTTCGCGAAAAAACGGCTCGATCCCCAGGTCGAGCGGTTGCGGGCCTCGGTCGGAGCGGATGAGCGATGAGCATCCCCGACAACGATCCCGTGCTGAACATCGCGGTGTTCGCGCTGTTCGTCGCGATCACCCTGTTCGTGGTGTACCGCGTCAGCACGCGCAACTCGTCCACTTCGGACTACTACGCCGCGGGCAGCGCCTTCACCGGACGGCAGAACGGCATCGCGCTTTCCGGCGACTTCCTCTCGGCGGCGTCGTTCCTCGGTATCGCCGGGGCGATCGCCATCCACGGCTACGACGGCTTCCTGTACTCGATCGGGTTCCTCGTCGCGTGGATGGTCGACCTGCTGCTGATCGCGGAACTGCTGCGCAACACCGGCCGCTTCACCATGGGCGACGTGCTGAGTTTCCGGATGAAGCAGCGGCCGGTCCGCGCCGCGGCCGCGACGTCGACGCTGGTGATCTCCTTCTTCTACATGCTCGCGCAGATGGCGGGCGCCGGCGGGCTGGTGGCGCTGCTGCTGGACATCCACGGCGGCGTCGGCCAGGCGCTGGTGATCGGCGTCGTCGGCGTCGTCATGGTGCTGTACGTGCTGGTCGGCGGCATGAAGGGCACCACGTGGGTGCAGATCATCAAGGCGACCATCCTGCTGCTGACCGGTGCGCTGATCACCGTGTTCCTGTTCGGCAAGTTCGGGTTCAGTTTCTCGAACCTGCTCTCGGCCGCCGCCGACAACAGCCCGCTCGGGGACGAGCTGCTGCAACCCGGCGGCTCGTACGGCAAGAGCGAGGTCACGAAGCTCGACTTCGTCTCGCTGGCACTGGCGCTGGTCCTCGGCGCCGCCGCGCTCCCGCACGTGCTGATGCGCTTCTACACGGTGCCGAACTCGCGCGAGGCACGGCGCTCGGTGGTCTGGGCGACCGCCTGCATGACCCTCTTCTATCTCTGCACGCTGGTCATCGGCTTCGGCGCGGCCGCGCTGGTCGGTCCGGAGGCGATCAAGAACGCGCCCGGCGGGGAGAACTCGGCGGCGCCGCTGCTCGCGCTGAACATCGGCGGCACCGTCCTGCTCGGCGTCGTCTCGGCGGTGGCCTTCGCGACCATCCTCGCCGTCGTCGCCGGGCTGACGATCACCGCCTCCGCCTCCTTCGCCCACGACGTCTACGCCAACATCTTCAAGAACGGCAAGGCGGAACCGGCCGCGGAGGTCCGGGTCGCCCGGTTGACCGCGGTCGCCGTCGGGGCGTTCGCGATCGTCGGCGGCATCCTGGCGAACGGGCAGAACATCGCGTTCCTGGTGGCGCTGGCGTTCGCCGTCGCGGCGTCGGCGAACCTCTCGACGCTGCTGTACTCGCTGTTATGGAAACGCTTCAACACCACCGGGACGCTGTGGGGTATCTACGGCGGGCTGATCGCGAGCCTGGTGCTCGTGTTCTTCTCGCCGGTGATGTCCGGGGCCGCGGACTCGATCATCTCCGGCGTCGACTTCCACTGGTTCCCGCTGAAGAACCCGGGTCTGGTGTCGATCCCGTTCTCGTTCCTGTGCGGGTTCGTGGGCACCTTCGTCGGCCGCTCGAAGGCCGACCCCGTCAAGCAGGCGGAGATGGAGGTGCGGTCCCTCACCGGGATCGGCTCCTGATGGCGGGATCCCGGACTACGCGGCCGACGCTGGGGCGTCACTGGTGATCAGGTAGGGCCCACCGCTCCGTGCAGGCCTCTTAATCTACCTGCGGGTAGCGATAGGGCCCCTTTTGTAACGGCCTGTTTCTCACCTGCGTTGCCACGTGGCCTTTGCCGATTACGCACCAACCGAACACTGTTCGTGCCCGTGAAGCGAGATTCCTGGGCCGGGCTGCCCTGCTCAGTCCAGTTCAGACCGGACGGTCGTTGCCCTCCGGAAGTCAGGAAGTCGTGAGCGGCCTGCCGGACGACGGCCACGGGGATCTCCGCGTCGGCAGGGTATGGCCGCTCGTTGCGCATGTAGTAGTACGTCACTTCGCCCTTCTCCGGCAGCGGGAAGGGGGCATCGGCGTTCCGGCTGAATGCGCCTTCCGGACTGACGTCACCGACGTAGCGAAGGGTGCCCCGGTCGCCGTCAATGCCCACCTCGAGCCACGGATACTCACCGTCGACATGTAGGTTCACCAGCGTCGGGCCGGGTTCAGCCGCCACGGCGTCCAACACCGGGCCAAGGTCGGCGGCAGACTCGATGATCACTGGTTCCGACTTGTCTTCGTCGTACCATGCTTTCGATCACGTGGCCGTTCCTCCGTATCGCTTGTCCGTCGCCTCGCCATCCGCCGTTGTGCCGTGCACGTCGAGCGTGGTGCCTTGCGGCAGGATCTTCGGCAGAAGGCGGTCACAGCTGAAGGGACCTATACAGGGCGTGTTGTTGATCGTAACGGCGGCATGAGTGATGCCGTTGCCGGCCATGTGCACGGCCAGTTTCATCTCTACGTCATACACAGCCGAAGGCATTCCGCGTTCGGCCAATCCATGGTCGCGGACGTACTGCTCGGTGGCCTCTGACATCTTTTCTGCTGCTGCGGACCACAGAAGGCCAGTAGGCGGGTCAGCGCGCAGAGGATTGTTACCGGCGCCTCCGAAGGTAGGAACCTCTCGTCGCCGCCAGGCCTTCAGGACACCCGGAGACCGTCCAGCACGATCGCGAGAAGCCGCTTCGTGTCCTCCTCCGAAGCCTTGCTCGCCGCCGAGCCCAAGCCGTGACCGAGCCGCAGGATGTCGACGCCGGTGACGTCGGCCCGGAGCACTCCTTCGTCCTGCGCCGCCTTCACGATCGTGTCGGCCGCGGCCCGCAATCGTGACTGACACCAGGCGAAGACTTCTGAGCCGGCGTCGACGGAAGCCTTCAACGTCATCGCGAGCCCGTGTTTCTCGACCACGTAGACGACGTGCGTGGCCAGCCACGTCTCGAGCGCCTTGCCCGGTGGCAATTCGGCGAGCAGGTCGTAGGCCTGCTGCGCCAATCCGCCGATCTCGTCGCGGTAGACGGCCTCGATCAGTTTGTCGCGCGTCGGGAAGTGCCGGTACAGCGTGCCCGCGCCGACACCGGCGCGTTTGGCGATGTCGTCGGCGGGCACGTCCACGCCGTCGGCGGTGAACGCCTTCTTCGCCACGGCCACGATGCGCTCGTAGTTGCGCCGCGCGTCCGCGCGCATGGGGCGGTCCGGATCGGCCGTGACCATCTGCACCTCCTCGGGCGACGAAAACGGAGACGTTCTCCGAATCCCCTTGCGTAAGCGGAGAATGTCTCCATATCATCGCTCACGACCTCAAGTGGAGAGTCTCTCCGCTTCATCTCGTTACGTCTTTGGAGTATTCCTTGACCGAACGAACCCTGCGTGCCGAGCCCAGGCCGGAGACGGCCGGGGCCCCGCCACCTCCGCATCGGCTGGTCCTCCCGATCATCCTGACCTGCCAGCTCATGCTCATCCTCGACGCGACGGTGATGAACGTCGCGCTCCCCCGCATCCAGTCCGAACTCGGTTTCACCGACACCGGCCTGTCCTGGGTGATGACGGCGTACAGCCTCGTCTTCGGTGGCTTGCTGCTGCTCGGAGGCCGGGCGGGCGACCTGTTCGGGCGCCGCCGCATGTTCGTCGTCGGCGCGGGTGTGTTCACCGCCGCCTCCCTGCTCGGCGGCCTCGCCGGCTCGGCGGAACTGCTGATCGCCGCCCGGGTCGCGCAGGGTGTCGGCGCCGCGCTGGCCGGGCCGAGCACGCTGGCGCTGATCACCGGCACGTTCACCGAAGCCAAGGCGCGGGTGCGCGCGCTGGCGTTGTTCTCGGCGATGTCCAGCAGTGGTTTCGCGATCGGCCTGCTGCTGGGCGGGTTGCTGACCGAATGGATCTCGTGGCGCGCGGCGCTGTACATCAACGTCCCGTTCGGGCTCGCGATCGTCCTGCTCACCTCGCGATACGTCGCCGATCCTCCTCGGCGACGCGCCCGGCTGGATCTTCCCGGCGCCTTCACCGGCACCTTCGGCGTCGGCTCCCTGGTGTTCGCCTTCACCCACGCCGCTTCGCACGGTTGGGGCGACATGGTCACCCTTGGCGCTCTCGCCGCCGGGCTGGCACTACTGGCGGCGTTCCTCACCATCGAGACCAAGGTGCGCGAACCGCTGATCCCGTTGCGCCTGTTCGCCGACCGCGACCGCGCTGCGGCCTACGTCAACTTCTTCCTCGGGCCGATGGCCATGATGTCGATGTTCTTTTTCCTGACCCAGTTCCTGCAGGACATCGCGGGCTTCGCCGCGCTGGAGACCGGCTTCGCGTTCCTGCCGATGGCGGTCTGCATGTTCGGGCTCAGCAGGCTGATCCCGAAGCTGCTCCCCCGGTTCGGGCCGAAGCCGCTCGCGCTGACCGGGACCGCGCTGATGACCGGCGGGGTCGTCTGGCTGACCACGCTCACCACCGACAGCGGCTACCTCTCCCAGCTGCTCGGCCCGATGCTGCTGATGGGCGTCGGCGCGGGGCTGGCGTTCTCGCCGCTCAGCGTGATCATCATGGCGACG
Organism: Amycolatopsis sp. QT-25; assembly: GCF_029369745.1. Classification (NCBI taxonomy): domain Bacteria; kingdom Bacillati; phylum Actinomycetota; class Actinomycetes; order Pseudonocardiales; family Pseudonocardiaceae; genus Amycolatopsis; species Amycolatopsis sp. QT-25. The sequence continues at coordinate 2,624,215 of NZ_CP120210.1, read as the reverse complement.
GTCCCCACCGACGACGCCGGCGCCGCGGGCGGGGCACTGCAGACGTTGCAGCAGGTCGGGGCGACCTTGGGGCTGGCGATTCTGATCACCGTGTTCGGCGCGGTGACACGGACGCCGTCCGGCACCCCGGCGGAGACCACCGTGGACGGCATGACCGCGGCCTTCACCGCCGCCGCCGTGGTGACGGCGGTGTCCTTCCTGGTGGCACTGACCTTCCGGCGCCGGGTTTAGAGCTTCGCGCCCACCTGGACCTTGTGCGTGACCTTGCGCTCCATCACGAAGGAGAAGAACGGGACGCAGCCGGCGATCAGTACGAGGAGGGTGCCCTTCATCGACCAGCGGGCCTTGATCGCGAGGTCGACCGCGAGCAGCAGATAGACCAGGTACAGCCCGCCGTGGACCATGGGGATCATCTTCACGAACTGGGGAAGCTCCACGCGGAAGACATACTGCAGCAGCATCTCGACGACCAGACCGAGCAGGGCCACACCGGTGGCGTACGCCGCGACGCGGAAGCGGATCAGCGGTCCGCTCAGCGAAACCGGGCGGGCCGGGGCGGCGTCGTCAGTTCGGGTGGTCATAGGGTCTCGAACCTCTCTGGGAACTACTTGTCGCGGGCGTTGAGTTCGCGAAGGTACCTGTTGTACGCGGCGAGCTCGTCGTCCTCGGGGGGCGGCGGTGCCGGGGCACGACGCTGCCGGGGCGCGGGCGCCTCGGGGACGGCGGTCTCGGCCACCGTCTCCTGGACGTCGGCCTCGGCGGCCTGACGGCGAAGCTTGCGGATCCGCCAGAACATGAACGCGGGGAACAATCCGAACAGCGGCCACTGCAACACATAGCCGAGGTTCTGGAACGTGCCGTTGGCCGAGGAGAACCGCTCCCACTGCCACCAGGCGAGCCCGCAGCACAGCGCCAGGCTCGCCAGGCAGACGCCGGCGATGCCGAGACGGCGCAGGGTGGCGGACGATGCGGACACGCATCGACGCTAGCACTGGTCGCGGCGGGAAACTCCGCCGACCTGGGCGCTCGGGACTTTGGTCCCGGCCGCGACCTCAGGCGTCAGCGCGGGTGCCGGAAGTGTTCTGGAGTCGTCAGCGCAAGAGGGCGCGCGGCGCGCGTGAAGGCACCTCCCCAGTACATGAAGGCCCCTTCCTTGCGCCTAGGTAAGGGGGGCCTTCACGTACTTCACGCGGACCGAGCCGAGCACTCATGAACGGGCGGCGACGGCTTTCGCGTAGTCGTCCGCCAGCCCGAAGACCTTCTGCGCGTACTCGGTCGAGTTGTTGTACGACAGGATCCCCTGCCACCACCCCGAGGCCGCCGACATGTCGCGGTTGTTCACGCACAGGTAGCGTGCCGCCGCCAGGGTCGCGTCGTCGATCTGCTGCGGGTCGCCGACGCCGTCGCGGTTGCCGTCAGCGGCGTAGCGGCGCCAGGTGCCGGGGATGAACTGCATCGGCCCGACCGCGCGGTCGACGGCCGCGTCGCCGTCGAACTGGCCGCGGTCGGTGTCCCCGATCGCTTTCACCCCGGGTGATCCGTCGAGCGGGACGCCGATGATCGGCTTCGAGGGCCGTCCGTCCTGGCCGAGGACGGCGCCGCCGTACTGGCCGTGATTCGACTCGATGCGGCCGATGCCCGCCAGGGTCGCCCACGAGATCTTGCAGCGGGGCTGCATCTGACGCATCGCCAGTTCGGCGTTGCCGTAGGCGAGCAGTGCCCTGGCCGGGATGCCGGTGGTCTGTGCCGCCCGCTCCGTCCAGGCGGTCAGCGGGTCCTTGCCCGGCTTCGGCTGCGCCTGCTGCGGCGCGGTCTGCGGGGTGGCGCCGCCCGCGACGGTGGCGTTCACCGGGGCGACCGAGCCGGGTTCGACGTCGGCCGCCTTCACCTGCAGCGCGGGGATCTCCATCGTCGTCGGGCTCGCGACCGGGGCGGAAGCCTTGGTCACCAGCCAGATCCCGCCCCCGGCGAGGCCGAGCACGACCAGCACGATCACCAGTCTGCCGAGTACGGCGGCGCCCACCCCGCGGCGTGGCGGAGCGGGCGTGGCCGAGTCCGCGACGAGCTCGTCGTTTTCCGGGGTTGTGCGCACGAAGCGGGTCCTCCAGCATGGGCGGCGATCACGACCGATGCTCGAACAACGAGCCCGCGCAGGTTAGCGTTACGCACTGGTCGAGATCGCCCTTGCCACGCCGGTTCACCCGCGCGTGCGAGAAGTTCCCTCAGGCGGACTTCTGCTGCCTCGCCAGCCGCGCCACACACCAGGCCGGAGCGCTGCCGCGGCGAAGGTGCTGCAAGACGGTCATCGGGCCGAGACGGCGGCTCAGGTCGGACGGGGCGAGCCCGGCCGCGCGGTAGTCGAGGGCGCGCTGGTCGAGCGGGCTGATACCGGCGTCCCACCAGGCTTCGGCCTCGGCGACGCCGCCGACCATCTGCCACCAGCCGGCGGCCGCGACGAGCAGGTCCTGCGGGACCTCCGGGAGTCGACGGCGCATGGCGTCGAGGTAGCCGGGGTCGGCGGCTTCGACCGGCGCCCAGCGCGCCTGCCCGGACTGCTGACGCTGGCCGGGGATTCCGGGAGCCTGCCGCGGCACGTCGGCCAGCCACGCCGACGCGATGCGGTCGGCCTCCTGCTCCTCGGGGGTCTGCTCGCGTTCCGCGGCCCACTGCCGGATCAACGCATCGACTCCGGGATCTCCGGTCATCCCTGCCTCCTCATGATTCCCCGACTGACAAGTCCTGACTTACTTGCCCGGCTGAAAGTTCCGCTGCCCTGGGGCTTGCACCTGCGGAAACTCCTCACTCAGGAGGCCGGCTCCGGCGCCTGGAGGACCAACCGATCACGCAATGTGAGCACCGTAGGGGCGCGGAGGTCTTTTCCGCCAGAGCTTCCAGGGCACAAATTCGTCGACCAGCGGGTTTTCGGGGGCAATCCACCCGGATGGTCGAGTCGCCCGACCGAAGCCGAGGGCGGGTGACTCTGCGTGATACCCCCTGGTGGCTGCGCACCGTGAGCACCGGCGTCACCCAGGACACCGGTGATCATCGCGCGGGTCAGGAAAAGAGACTCCGGACGAACGTGACGATGGCTTCGGCACCGGACCGCAGCCAGCCGAGCGCGGTGTGGACGGCATCGGCGGATTGGGTCGGCCTGCTGATCAGAAAGAAGAGCACGAGCGCGACGACGGCGATCACAACGAATTTCTTCAAGCCGGGCGACATGGCTCCATCCCATCACACCGTAGTGTCCAGACGATGACTCCGCGCGCACTGCGGACTTCGTCACCACTTTAAGGAGAGCGGGGCCCGGTTGCCCACCCGGATTCGCCTGAGGGAGCGATCGATGAGCGAAAACGTTCTCGTCCACCGGGACGGGCCCGTGACGACGATCACGCTGAACCGGCCCGAGGCTCGCAACGCGGTGGACGGACCGACCGCGGCCGCGCTGGCGGACGCGTTCCGCGCCTTCGACGCCGACGAGAACGCCGCGGTCGCTGTCCTCACCGGTTCGGGTGACGCCTTCTGCGCCGGAGCCGATCTGAAGGCCGTCGGCACCGGCCACGCCAACTCGCTCGGCCCGGTGGGTGACGGGCCGATGGGTCCGTCGCGGATGACGCTGTCGAAGCCGGTGATCGCCGCGGTCCGCGGGCACGCCGTCGCGGGCGGCCTCGAACTGGCGCTGTGGTGCGATCTGCGGGTCGCCGACCGCACGGCCGTGTTCGGCGTGTTCTGCCGCCGCTGGGGGGTTCCGCTGATCGACGGCGGCACCGTGCGCCTCCCCCGGTTGATCGGGCATTCGCGGGCGATGGACCTGATCCTCACCGGCAGGCCGGTCGACGCCGACGAGGCGCTCGCGATCGGGCTCGCGAACCGGGTCGTCCCCGACGGCGAGGCGCTGGCGGCCGCGCAAGCCCTGGCACGCGAGCTGGCCGCGTTCCCCCAGGCGTGCCTCCGCGCGGACCGCACCTCCGCGTACGGCCAGTACGGGCTCACCGAAGACGAGGGGATGCGGGCCGAGTTCTCGAACGCGCTGATCGGTGGCGGGCTCGCCGAAGAAGCCGTCGAAGGCGCGAGCCGGTTCAGTGACGGCGCGGGGCGTCACGGCAGCTTCGACGGCCCGCGGCCCTAATGTCTGTCGGATGACAGAAACCGGAGTCGCGCTCAGACCGGTGTACGAAGACGACCTGCCGATGCTCGAAGCGCTGACGAACGACCCGCTGGCCGCGGGTGCTTTCGAGTGGCACGGCTGGCACGACCCGCGGTTCCTGCGCCGCCGCTGGGCGGAGACCGGCATGCTCGCCGCGGACAACGGGATGCTGATGATCGACCTGGACGGGCAGCGGCTCGGCTTCGTCTCCTGGCACAAGACCAGGTCCGGGGCGACGTCGTACTGCTGGAACGCCGGGCTCGTGCTCATCGCCGAGGCTCGCGGACACGGCTACGGCACCGAGGCCCAGCGATTGCTGGTCCGCTATCTCTTCGCGCACACGCAGATGAACCGCGTCGAGGCGTCGACGGAAGCGGGCAACGTCGCCGAGCAGCGCTCGCTGACGAAGGCGGGCTTCACCCGCGAAGGCGTGCTCCGCGGTTACGCGTTCCGGGACGGGGCCTGGCGCGACCACATCCTCTATTCGATGCTGCGGTCCGATCCGGACGAGGGCTGAAAGCGTCCTTCACCGCATGCGACGCGGTGAAGGACGCTTTCGCCGCGTCTCATGCGGGGAAGTCCCCTTCAGCTCACGCGATGGTCCCGGCGGCCCGGAGCCGTTGGATCCCGTCGGCGTCCACGCCGAGTTCGGCGAGGACGCCGGTGGTGTCGCCGCCCTTGGGCCGCGGCGGTTCCGGCGTTCCGGCCGGCGTGCGGTCGAACCTCGGTGCGGGCGCGGGCTGCATCATGCCGCCGACGTCGACGAACGTCTTGCGCGCGACGTTGTGCGGATGCGACGGCGCCTCCTTCGGGGACAGCACCGCTGTCAGGCACGCATCGGTGCCCTCGGCCTTCGCGACGAGCTCGTCGCGAGTGTGCTTCGCGACGGCCTCGGCGACGATCTCGCGCAGCTTCGGCCACTCGTTCTTGTCGACGTGGACCGGGATCTCGTCGGGATCGAGGCCCAGCACCTTCACCAGGTCGCCCCAGAAGCGCATCTCGATCGCGCCGATGGCGACGTACTTGCCGTCGGCGGTCTCGTAGGTGTCGTAGAACGGCGCGCCACCGTCGAGCATGTTCTCGCCGCGCCCGCCCGGCCACAACCCGGAGTCCAGCAGCCCGTGCAGGCTGGTGGTCAGCAGTGCCGCACCGTCCACCATGGACGCGTCCACGACCTGTCCCTTGCCGGAGGTCTGCCGTTCGAACAGCGCCGCCAGCACGCCCATGGCGAGCAGGAGACCACCGCCGCCGAAGTCACCGACGAGGTTGAGCGGTACCACCGGCCGCTGCCCGGCGTGCCCGATGGGTTCGAGCGCGCCGGAGATGCCGATGTAGTTGATGTCGTGCCCGGCGACGGTCGCCAGCGGGCCGTCCTGGCCGTAGCCGGTCATCCGGCCGTAGACCAGCCGCGGGTTGCGGGCGTGGACCTGTTCCGGTCCGATGCCCATCCGCTCGGCGACGCCGGGACGGAAACCCTCGACGAGCACGTCGGCGTCGTCGGCGAGTTTCAGCACCAGTTCGACCCCCTCTGGGGTCTTGGTGTTGATGCCGATCGAGCGCCTGCCCCGCGCGAGCGGATCGTTCGGGAACCCGATGACGTCGTTGCCCGGGGTCGCCCGGTCGACCCGGACGACCTCCGCGCCGAGATCGGCGAGGATCGTGCAGGCGAACGGCGCCGGGGCGAGCCCGGCCAGTTCGACGACCTTGAGCCCGCTCAGTGGCCCAGCCTTCATCGCCACGTCCTTTCCTGATACGGCAACGAATTTCACAGCGTGCGGGAGATGATTTCCTTCATGATCTCGCTGGTGCCGCCGAAGATACGGGAGATCCGGATGTCGGCCCACGCGCGCGCGATCGGGTACTCGCTCATGTAGCCGTAGCCGCCGAACAGTTGCAGGCAGTCGTCGACGACCTTGTTGACCCGTTCGGTGGTCCACAGCTTCGCCATCGCCGCGCCCTGCACGTCGAGTTCCTTGCGCAGATGCCGTTCGATGCACTGGTCGAGGAACGCGCGGGACACGGCGGCCTCGGTCGCGGCCTCGGCGAGCTTGAACTTGGTGTTCTGGAAGTGGTAGACCGGGCGGCCGAAGGCCTGGCGGTCCTTGGTGTAGGCGATGGTCTGGTCGATCGCGGCCTCCATCCCGGCCACCGCGGTGACGGCGATGATCAGCCGTTCCTGCGGCAGCTGCTGCATCAGCTGGATGAAGCCGAGGCCTTCCTGTCCACCGAGAAGGTTGGCGACGGGCACTCGGACGTCGTCGAAGTTCAGCTCCGCGGTGTCCTGGCCCTTGAGGCCGATCTTGTCGAGGACGCGGCCACGGCCGAAGCCCGGCGTGTCGGTCTCGACGGCGATCAGCGAGACGCCCTGCGCGCCCGCGTCCGGGTCGGTCTTCACCGCGACGACGACGAGATCGGCGTGGAAACCGTTGGTGATGAACGTCTTCGCGCCGTTGATCACGTAGTGGTCGCCGTCGCGGACCGCTCGGGTCTTGATGTTCTGCAGGTCCGAACCCGTGCCGGGTTCGGTCATCGCGACCGCGCCGACCATCTCGCCGGAAGCGAACTTCGGCAGCCACGCCTTCTTCTGCTCTTCGCCCGCGTACTCGAGGATGTAGTGCGCGACGATTCCATTGTGGACAGTGACGCCCCATGCGCTGTCACCGGATCGGGCCTGCTCTTCGTAGAGCACGGCCTCGTGGGCGAACGTGCCGCCGCCACCGCCGTACTCCTCCGGGATGGACAAGGCCAGCAGGCCGACCTCGCCCGCCTTCGTCCACAACGCGCGGTCGACCTTCTTCTCGGCCGCCCAGCGCTCCTGGTTCGGCACGAGTTCCTTCTGACAGAAGGTCCGGGCGAGGTCCCGGAGGTCTTCGAGCTCCGTCGTGCTCCACGAACTCTTCTGGATCTGCAAGGGCACGGCCAACGCCTCCTGATCGGACCTGGAAAACATGACGTTTAGGATGTAAGTTCCAAGCGGAATGTACATCCGTACCGAGCTGCACGTAAAGGGGGGCCGGATCCGGTGAGCGTGCTCGGCAGGACCCACCGCACCCAGGCCGAGCGGCGTGCGCGGACGCGCACCGCCCTGCTCGACGCCACCATCGACTGCCTGGTCGACCTCGGCTACGCGCGTACCTCGGTCCAGGAGATCTGTGCCCGCGCGGGCGTCTCGAAGGGCGCCGTACAGCATCACTTCTCCGCGAAGGCCGAACTCATGGCGGCCGCCGTCGAACATCTGACGGAGAAATTGCGCGGACGGCTCGCGACGTCGATCTCGGCGCTTCCCGGTGGCGCCTCGGGTGTCGCGGCGGCGATCGACCTGCTGTGGGAGGGCTACTCGGGCACGCTGTCCACGGCCGCCACGGAACTGTGGGTCGCGGCCCGCACCGACCCCGAACTCCGTGCGGCGATCCGCCCGGTCGACAGGGCACTCGGCCGCTCGACGCTGGAGCACATCACCGCGGTCACCGGGAACCTGCCGAAGGAACGCGCGGAGATCCTGTTCTGGCTGACCGTGAACCTCACCCGCGGGCTGGCGCTGGACGCCGAACTCGGCGGCGATCCGAAGCGGCGGCGGCAGTTGCTCGACGAATGGAAGCGAGTCGCGGTGATGTTGTCGGAGGACACCTCCGCGTAGCACGCGCGGGAGCCGCCGACCAGAGTGCAGGTGACCCTTATCTCGTCGGCCGATTCATGGTGGAATTCCTTGCCGGACACCAAAACCGGCGGAGGAGCCGACCATGAGCGCGCCGCAGCGGCAGCCGTACCAACCGACTGGCCCGTTCGGTGCAGGGCAGCCGGCGCGGCCGCCGTCCGACGTGCGGCTCCCCCGGCTTTTCGCCTCGATGATGGGAGTTTTCGCCGGCCTGCTGGTACTTCTCGCGACCTTCCTCCCGCAGTCGACGTACGAACAGGTCTCCGAAGGCAAGACGGTGTCGAAATTCGCCGAGACCGGCTGGACGCGGAGTTTCGACATCGCACCGTCGGCGGAGGAGAAGGAGTTCTACGACAAGACGCACGTCGCCCGCTATGGCATCCCGCTGTCGGCCGCCGCGCTGACGTTGTTCGCCGGGGCCGCGGTCGGCTTCGCGTCGTATCGGCGGAGTTCGGGCTCACCCGCCGCGACCACTTCGAGAACGCTGCTGGTCGCCGGCGGGGCGGGGACCGCGATCGGCGTGTGGATGCTCGGCATGGACATCTCGGCGAGCCTGAGCTTCGGTCAGGACACCGGCCGCTTCGTCTCGCGCTACGGCACCGGGAGCGGGTTCTGGATCCTGCTCGCGGGCGGGCTCGTGGCGTTGCTCACGATCGGACTGGCGGTCGTGGCCAACCGGCGTGAACCGGCGGCGTCCCCGCAGCACTTTTACCCAGCCACCTACGCGCCTTACCCTCCCGCTCTCCCTCAGCCGCAGTATCCGCAGGCCTACGAGCCGCCGTCGCCGCCGACACCACCCGCGGGATCCGCGTTGCAGCAGCAGGACATCCTGCGCCCGTCCCCGGACAATCCGCCACGCCCCGGCAATACGTGAAAATTATTCACATCAGCGATGGACAGTCTCCATACCGGCAGTATGCTGTACTCGTCGGTAACATCTGGGCTCTGCGTGGCGCCGTCCGGCTCCACGCCGCATGGAACGGAGACGGTATGACGAGCACGACACCGGCGAGTGCGGGCCGGCACATCGAAGGACCGTCCACCATCGGCGGCGTTCCCGGCGCTCCCGTCATGGCCAGGGCGGAACGGCTCGTGCGGCGGGTCGCGGGCGGTAAGAACACCACTGTCTCCGCCCCGGTCCAGATGCGCGCGCCGTTCACCGGGCAAGCGATCGTGACCCTCCCCCAGGCGACCGACGCCGACGTCCGCGGCGTGTTCGACCAGGCGCGGGAAGCGCAGCGCGCGTGGGCCGAACGGCCGGTCGAAGACCGCCAGCGCGTTCTGATCCGCCTGCACGACCTGGTCTTGAAGCGGCAGGAAGAAGCCCTCGACCTCGTACAGATCGAGGCGGGCAAAGCCCGGATGGACGCCTTCGACGAGGTCAGTGCCACCGCGCTCGTGGCCGCCTACTACGGCAAGCACAGCGCGAAGTTCCTTTCGCCGAGTCGCGCCGCCGGGCTGATCCCGGTGCTGACGAAGGTCGGCGAGATCCGGCACCCCAAGGGGGTCGTCGGGATCATCTCCCCGTGGAACTACCCCCTCGCGCTGACCGCGATGGACGTCCTGCCCGCCCTCGCGGCGGGCAACGCCGTGGTGCAGAAGCCGGACAACCAGACCGCGCTCTCGGCGCTGTGGCTGCAGGAGATCGCCGAGGAGGCCGGGCTGCCCGCCGGGATCTGGCAGATCGTGCTCGGCCGCGGCTCGCGGATCGGCGACGCGCTGGTCGAAGAGTCGGACTATCTGTGCTTCACCGGGTCCACGCCCACGGGTAAGAGCCTCGCCGCGAAGGTGGCGGAGCGGCTGACGAGCTACTCACTGGAGCTCGGCGGCAAGAACCCGATGATCGTGCTGCCCGACGCGGACGTCGCCAAGACCGCGACCGGCGCGGTGACGGCGTGCTTCTCCTCCGCCGGGCAGCTGTGTGTCTCGGTCGAGCGGATCTACGTCCACGAGTCGATCCGCGAGGAGTTCACGCGGGCCTTCGTCGCCAAGACCGCCGCGCTGCGGCTCGGAGGCGCATTGAATTATCAGGCACAAATGGGCTCCTTGACCTCCGAAGCCCAGCTGGAGACGGTGTCGGCGCACGTCGAGGACGCCCGGGCCAAGGGCGCGAAGGTGCTCACCGGCGGCAAGGCCCGGCCTGATCTCGGCCCGTTGTTCTACGAACCGACCGTGCTCACCGACGTCACCGAGGACGTCAAGCTGTTCGCCGAAGAGACGTTCGGACCGGTCGTCTCGATCTACGGCTACACCGACGTCACCAACGCGATCGAGCGTGCCAACGACACGAAGTTCGGGCTGAACGCGAGTGTGTGGTCACGTAACGGCCGCGCGGGCTGGGAGGTCGCGGCGCGGCTGAAGGCCGGGACCGTCAACGTCAACGAAGGCTTCGCGGCGACGTTCGGGACCGTGGGGCTGCCGATGGGCGGGATGAAGGAGTCCGGTGTCGGGCGGCGCAACGGCGCCGAAGGGCTGCTCAAGTACACCGAAGCCCAGGCGATCGCGGTGCAGCGCGGGATTCCGCTACGCCCCGGCCGCGGAATCCCGCCGAAGCTGTGGGCGCGAGGGCTGAGCGCCGGCCTCAAAGCCCTCCGCCGCCTCCCCCGCCGCTGAGCCCCTCCGCGATTCGGCACCTGGTTGCGATCGTTGCGGGGGCAAGGATCGCAACCAGGTGCCGAATCGCGGGTCAGGAAGGGGAAATGGGCGCGGCCAGCAGACCCCGGTCGTAGGCGATCGCGACCGCCTCGGCCCGGCGGCTCGCGCCGAGTTTCGCCATCACCCGCGAAAGGTGGACGCTCACCGTCTTCCCGCTGATGTACAGCTCTTCGCCGACCTGCCGGTTGGTCCGGCCGAGCGCGACGCGTTCCAGTACGTCGCGTTCGCGGTCGGTGAGCGGGTCGACGACGTCGCGGCGCGGGGCCACGGCCTCCCCGGGAAGCTCGACACGCGCCCGGTGTCCGAGCTCCCGGACGGCCTCGCGCAGCGGGCAGGCCCCCAGCCGATCGGCCACCGCGTGCGCGGCCAGCAGTTCCGACGCCGCGAGCGCGGTGTCACCGTCGGAAGCCAGCAGGGACTTCGCGTGCTGCAGGCGGCACATCGCCTGCTCGTAGACCGCGCCGTATCCGAACGCCTCGACCGCCTTCGCCCACCGGGCCGGATCTCCCGTGCCATGCAGGCAACTGCCGAGCGCCTCCAGCCGGGCGAGCCACGCCAGCGCCTCCGGGCCCAGCGACACCGAACGCGGGATGCCGTGTTCGGCGCAGTGGCGGCCGTGCGCGAGTATCGCCTCACCCGATTTCACCGCCGCCTCGACCGTCGCGTGATCGCCGCGCACCCGGGCTTCGGCGGCCTGCGCGACGGCCGCCGCGACGCCGTGCACGCTGATCCGGATCCCGCCGAGGATCGCGGGCTCGACCTCTTCGAGCCAGTCGATCAGTTCGTGTGCCTGCCGCACCGCGCCCGCGTGGTCCCCGCGCCAGGTCGCGAGCTGGATGGCGGCGTCACCCGCCGCGAGCGCGATGGAGATGTCCGTGCTCCAGTGCTGGCGAAGGCTGGGGAGGATCTTGTCCGCGTCCGCGAACCGGCCCCTGCCGACGACGAACTGCGCCCAGATGCTCAGGAACCGCCCGGCGACGACACTCGAAACACCGCGGCCCGCGCGGCCGGCGTCGTCGTCTTCCGGCCAGTCCCCGCTGACGTACCGCAGCGTGAGGTGCTTGGTCCGCAACTCGATCCCGAAGGAGCTCCAGGTCAGCCCGGTCTCCTTGGCCCGTTTGATGCCCTTGGCGTAGTACTTCAGCGCGGAGTGGATCTCGGCCCGGTCGTCGTAGCTGAGCCCGAGGAAGTGCAGTGCCCGCAGTTCGCCGTTGAGCGCGCCGGAATCCCTCGCCTTCCGCTCGGCCTGGCGCAACCGCTCCCGAGCCTCTTCGACATCACCCTCCGAATCGGCCAGCGTCCCGAGCGAGACCAGCGCCGCCGCTTCCGCCCCTCCCGCGCCGACGGCCTTGGCGTCCGCGACCGCGGCCAGTGCGCAGTGCAGTGCCTCGTCGTGCCTGTCGATCAACCGCAGGATCCCCGCCCTGGTGGCGAGCACCCACGCCCGCGCGGAACTCGCCTCGGTGTGCTCGACCAGCTTCCAAGCCTCGTCGATCGCCTCGACGACCTCGTCGAGCGTGCCGTCGACCGAAAGCAGCGCCTCCGCGTGCCGTCGCCAGACCTTGGCGGCGCGCTCGTTGCCGGTGTCCGGGCCGAGGACTTCGGTGGCGGACCGGGAATAGGCGACCGCCCGCTCCGGCTCGCCCGACGTGCTCGCGAAGTACGACGCCTCGTGCAGCAACCGGAGCTCGTCGACGTCCGACGGCCGGTCCGCCGCGGGTACCGCGTCCCAAATGGACAGTGCCTGTTCGACGTGCCGCAGCGCGGAACCGGGCGCGCCCAGCTTCTCCGCCTCGTCCATCGCGCGGAGCAAGGCGGCCAGCGCGGTGACGAAGTCCTTGCTCTCCAAGCTGTGGTGCGCGAGCCGCGCGTCCTGGCCGCGACCCTGCGTCCGGCTGCGGATGCGGGACGCGTACGCCGCGTGCATGCGCACCCGCTCCCCCGGTAACAAGTCGCCGTAGACCGCTTCCTGCAACAACGCGTGCCGGAAGGTGTAGAAACCGTTTTCGATCACCAACACGTGATGCTGCACCGCTTCGCGCAGTGCCTCGTCGAGTTCGAGCTCGTCCAGCCCGGAGATTTCGGCGAGCGCGGCGTGCGCCACCGCGTCCTTGGCGACCGAGACCACGCGCAGTACCCGGCGCGTGATCTGGGAAAGCTGTTCCACCCGGGCGAGAAGCACTTCGGCGAGCCCGGCGGGCAGTTCGCGGCATTCCTTCGCCGACGCGAGCAACTCCTCGACGAAGAACGGATTGCCCTCGGACCGGGCGACGATGTCGGCGATCATGTCCTGGGCGATCGGCTCGTCGGCCAGTGCCTCGACGAAGGCGCGCGCGTCCTCGGCGCCGAACGGCTTGACCTCGACGCGTTCCACCGCGCCCAGGCGCACCACCTCGGACAGCAGCGCCCGGAGCGGATGCCGCCGGTGGACGTCCTCCTCGCGGTAACTGGCCACCACCAGTAGTCGCTGGGTGCGCAGCCTCGTCAGCAGGAAGGACAGCAGGTTCCGGGTGGAACCGTCGGCCCAATGCAGGTCTTCCAGGAGGATCACCACGGGCCGGCGCTGCGCGATGACGGTCAGCACCCCCAGTACCGCGTCGAACAGCTGGAGCTGGCCGAGGTCCTGTTCGGGCCGGAGCCGTTGCGTCGACACCCGCTCGCTCGCGGTGAGCTGACCGTCTTCGATGGCGGGGTAGTCCTCCGCCTGCTGCATCTGCGGGAGCAGCCTGCCCAGCGCCGGCCGGGCCCGCAGCGCCGCGGTGACCGCGGGATCGGAAGTCGTCGCCAGCGGCGCCAGCGCCTCGGCGAACGGAAGATAAGGAAGACCGCCCTCATGGACGTCGATACAGCGCCCGGTGAGCACCAGGGCACCGGCGCCCGCGGCGAACTCGCCGAGCGCGGTCAGCAGCCGGGTCTTGCCGACACCCGCGTCACCGGAGAGCAGCACCGCGCCGGCCTCGGCCCGTTCTGCACGGGCGAAGGCGGCGCGGAGCTGCCGCATCTCCTGAGTGCGGGCGACGATCGGGATTCCGGAGCCAAGACGGGGCACGAGGTGCATTCTTGCCTACCGGACCGACAACTTCGCCTGTGTTTTCGCCGAGAGCTTCATCGCACTCGGCCTCTACCGGGTGATCTCGCCGCTGCGAGCGGGCGCCTGCCGCGCCTCGCGCCGCTGCTGGGCGGGCACGTGTACTTCGGCGCGGTGCGCCCGGATCCGCTTGCCCGCCCGGCGAGCCCGCTCGACCCACGTGCTGCGGCCCGCTCGCTGGAGTTCTGCGCGCCGGTACTCGACCTCGGCCAGTATTCCGGTGAGCAGAGCGTCGTTCATGTTCATCCTTGTTTCCCCTTAGGAATCTCACTGCCTTGTCGGTAGTGATGAGATTCGTCCTGAGGGGGGCCTTGCGGCATCGGGTGATCACCTACACCCGGCCGTGATTCGACCCCTTACGCCAAGCCCTCCCCTGCTCGGGTGGCGTAAGGGGTCGAGTTCCAGTGGCGCTAGCCGTGCTCAGGGCCACTCGGGCGCACGGCACCGAGCAGCCCCCGCCAAGCCTGCGGCGAGAGGCGGAAGGCACCTCCCTCGGGGTCCTTGGAGTCCCTCAGGGCGGCACCGGAACCGGTGAAGGCGACCTCGACGCAGTCGTTGCCGCCGCCACTGTGGCTGCTTTTGAACCACTTGACCTGGGAAAGATCATCGTTGGGCGTCATACTCCCCACTCCTTACTCGTTTCCGGGGACGTCGAGCACTCCGAGTCCCGTCACTGCGGTTTCTCCGGAAGGGCCGCCCGTTCGGCGAACCTTCCGGCGGCCTCGGCGATCACCTCGACCGAGTCGTCCGGCTTCAACGCGGCGGCACGCAGATGGTCGAACATCAACGCGTATCGCCGGACGTCCGGGGGTTCCTCCAGATAGAGCCCGCTGGAGGTGCTGTCGACGTAGACCACGTCGGTGTCGGCCAGTTCGGGGAAGCCCATGATGAGGAACGGACCCTCCATCCCGGGATGGGCACCCGCGCCGAACGGCACGATCTGGACGGTCACGTTCGGCTGCGCCGCCATCGTGACCATCCGGTACAGCTGCTCCGCCATCACCTCGGGGCCGTCGACCGTGCGATGCAGCACCGCTTCGTCCATGACGGCCCAGTACTCCGGCGGCGAAGGATCGGTCAGCAGCTCCTGCCGCGCCATCCTCGCCGCCACCCGGCGCCTGATCTCGGCGTCCTCGGCGTCGGGCCGCATCGCCCTGATCACGGCCTTGGCGTAGCGCTCGGTCTGCAACAGTCCCGGCACCAGCAGTGCCTGGAACGCCCGCAGCGAACTCGCGTCCGCCTCCAAGCCGACGAAGGTGCCGGTGAACACCTCGTTGTACGCGTGCCACCAGCCGCGTTTGCGCGCTTCCCTGGCCAGCTGGACGAGCGCTTCCTGCTCGTCACCGGCGATGCCGTACAGCTCGAGCATGTCGCGCGCGTCGCGCGGGGTGACGCCGACGTGCCCGGTCTCGATCCGGCTGACCTTCGACGCCGAGCATTCGAGCTTTTCGCTCACCTCGTCGATGGTGAGGTCCGCCGCCTCGCGCAACCGCCTCAGCTCACTCGCCAGCCTTCGGCGGCGCACGGTGGGTCCCTGACCCCTCGTCATCACGGCACCTCCACAGCTGTACGAGCGACATCGATCGCGACACGGCGAGGAGAACAGCGTTCAGCAACCCCGCACGAAGCACATCTAACCAGCCGAAGACGTATTCGGTGAGATGGTCACACCACCCTTTTCCGACCCGGCCGGGTTTTCATCCTGCAATTTGCAGATTGCCGTCGTACGTTGAGCATTGTGCGACGCGGTACGCCCGCCTTCCTCGGCGGCAGCGGACTGGTTCGCGGCACTGGCGCGGGGCCGCGAGCTGCACCGATGGTTTTCCGTCAAGGATACCCATCGAGGCCGGATTCACTCCCGGAGCAGGGCCGGAGCCGTCCCCCGATCGGTTCCGGCCCTCCGTTTGCGGCCATCATTCCGTAATGCTCTGGCTCCAGATGTCAATGCGTTTCGCCATTCCCTCTAAAGGGTTGACAAGATGACTCTCCGATGCGGAACGTCACCGTTCACACCACCCGTAGAAGGCCTTCCTGGACGACAGTGGCGATATGCGTTCCGTCCGCGGCGAAGAACCGGCCGGTCGCCAGCCCGCGGGCACCCGAAGCCGTCGGCGACGCGCTGTCGTAGAGGAACCATTCGTCGGCCCGGAACGGGCGATGGAACCAGAGCGCGTGGTCGAGGCTCGCACCGATCACCTTGTCGAGGTCCCAGTAGACGCCGTGGCGCGCGAGAACCGAGTCCAGGAGGGTCATGTCGGAGGCGTAGGTCAGCACGCAGACGTGCAGGAGCCGCTGGTCCGGGAGTTTGCCGTCGGCCCGCATCCAGACCTGGTTCCTGCCGGGCCGCTCGCCCGACTTCCTGGTCACCCACGGCGGATCGTTGACATACCTCAGGTCGATCGGGCGCGGCCGGTCGAGATGGCCCATGAAGTAGCCTTCGGCGCGCTCCTGCAGCGTCGGGAGCGACTCCGGGTCCGGGACGTCCGGCATGACCTCGGAGTGCTCGATGCCGCCCTCGTCCTTCTGGAACGAGGCGGACAGGGAGAAGATCGCCTTGCCGTGCTGGATGCCCACGACGCGGCGGGTGGTGAACGAGCGGCCGTCGCGGATACGGTCGACCTCGTAGACGATCGGGACGCTCGGGTCGCCGCCGCGGATGAAGTACGCGTGCAGCGAGTGGACCTTCCGCTCCTCCGGGACCGTGCGGCCGGCGGCGACCAGCGCCTGCCCGGCGACCTGCCCGCCGAAGACCCGCACCGGCGAGTGGGCCGGCGAGACACCGCGGAAGATGTTCTCTTCGATCTTTTCCAAGTCCAGCAACGCGACCAGCCGGTCGAGCACGGGCTGTCCGCCCACTCCGCCGGCGTCGTCGAAACCGGCCGCGGCTTCCCTGGCCATCTCAGTCATGCCGTGGACTTTAGGCCGTAAGGGTGTGCCGGTCCCGGATGAGGCGGGGCGTTTGTCGCGAAGGCCACCTTCGGGACGACTCCGGTGGGGCGACGAACGTCAGGCGTGGTCGTCCTCGCCCAGGCGGTGCACCCGGATGAGGTTGGTCGAGCCGACGGTCCCCGGCGGGGAACCGGCCACGATGACCACCAGATCGCCCTTGGCGTACCTGCCCATCTCGAGCATGGCGTGGTCGACCTGCTGGATCATCTGGTCGGTGGAGCCCACCTGCGGCACGATCCGCGTCGTGGTGCCCCAGGTCATCGCGAGCTGGCTGCGGACGCTCTCCTCCGGCGTGAACGCCAGCAGCGGCAGCCGCGTGTGCAGCCGCGCGAGGCGGCGGACGGTGTCGCCGGACTGGGTGAAGGCGACCAGCGCCTTGGCGTTCAGCCGCTCGCCGATGTCACGGGCGGCGTAGGAGATGACGCCACGCTTGGTGCGCGGGACGTGCGAGAGCGGCGGCACGACGGGCGAGTCGGTCTCGACGGCCTCGATGATCCGGCCCATGGTCTGGACGACCTCGATGGCGTAGCGGCCGACGCTGGTCTCGCCCGAAAGCATGAGGGCGTCCGCGCCGTCGAGCACCGCGTTCGCGACGTCCGAAGCCTCGGCGCGGGTCGGGCGGGAGCTGTTGATCATCGACTCGAGCATCTGCGTCGCGACGATGACCGGCTTCGCGTTCTCGCGGGCGATCTGGATGGTGCGCTTCTGCACCAGCGGGACCTGCTCCAGCGGGAGTTCCACGCCGAGGTCGCCGCGGGCGATCATCACCGCGTCGAAGGCCAGCACGATGGCTTCGAGGTTGTAGACCGCTTCGGGCTTCTCGATCTTCGCGACCACCGGGAGACGTCCCTTGCCGACCCGGTCCATCACCTGGTGGACCAGGTCGATGTCGGCGGGCGAGCGGACGAACGACAGCGCGATGAAGTCCACGCCGAGTTCGAGCGCGAATTCGAGGTCCTCGATGTCCTTTTCGGACAGCGCCGGCACGGAGACGTCCATCCCCGGCAGGGAAACGCCCTTGTTGTTGCTGACGGGACCGCCCTCGGTGACCTCGCAGACGACGTCCGGGCCCTCGACCTGCTTGACCACGAGGCCGACCTTGCCGTCGTCCACGAGGAGACGGTCGCCGGGCTTCGCGTCGTCGGCGAGTCCTTTGTAGGTGGTCGAGACGCGGTCGTGCGTGCCCGCGACGTCCTCGACGGTGATGCGCACGATGTCACCGTTGTGCCACTCGACCGGACCGCCCGCGAAGGTGCCGAGACGGATCTTCGGGCCCTGGAGGTCGGCGAGAATGCCCACCGCGCGGCCGGATTCGGCGGCGGCGGTGCGGACGAGGTCGTAGACCTGCTTGTGGTCGCTGTGCGTCCCGTGGCTGAAGTTCATCCTCGCGACGTCCATCCCGGCGTCGACGAGTTGCCGCATCTTCTCCGGCGTAGCGGTCGCGGGGCCCAGGGTACAAACGATCTTCGCGCGTCGGCTCACGTTCGCACAGCGTAGTCCCTCATCGCGGATACGTCTGTACCGATACCGAAAGTTCAAGAAAAGTGTCAGTTCACCTGGGCGAGGGACGGCCGCCGATCAACCCGGGGGAGGTCATCGTCGCGGCTTCTCGCTCGGCCCGACCCGGTCACGGGCCCACTCGTTGAACGCGCGGACCTGCCGCCAGGCCTTGCGCACCCGGTCGAGCGAGCCCCGTTCGTGCAGGACGTCGTCCGGTTCCCAGCCGCGGACGGCGTACACCGATCGGTACCGCAGCAGGTCGATGCGGGGATGGTCCTCGGCGAATCCGCGCGGCTTCGACTTGAGCCTGTCCCCCTTGATCTCCCAGCCCGCCTTCTCCAGCTTCGCGAGAAGCTTGGCCAGTTCGACACCGCGCAGTTCGGTGTCGACGGCCCTGCGGAAGCGGGCGAGCTGATCGGACTCGAAGTGGAAGCAGCCGCCACCGACACGCAGCCCGGCCGGGCCGACTTCGACGTAGTACGCGCCGCCGCCGCGGCCCTGCTCGATCACCGCGCCGCAATGGGTCTTGTACGGCGTCTTGTCCTTGGCGAACCGGACGTCGCGATACGGGCGGAACACCTTTCCCTCCCCGAAACCGTCACCGAACTCCGGGACCAGCTCCGCGAGCAACGCCTCCATCGGCGCACGGACGTCGGCCTTGTAGGTGGCGAGATTCGCATCCCAATAGGACTTGGAGTTGTCCGCCTCGAGACCGTCGTAGAAGTCGATGGCGTACTCGCCGAAACCCTCGAAACCCATGCGGTGACGTTAATCCCCGCCACCGACGAGTACATGAAGGCCCCCTTCCTGTACCTGGGCGCAAGGAAGGGGGCCTTCATGTACATCGGCGCTCTTGACGTAGGTGACCTTGTCGCCGGACTGTCGTGGTTCCCGCACGAGCTGTGCGTCGCCGGGTCGCGGAGGTCGGTGGCCGGTTCGGCGACCTGGTGGCACCCGATGCGGCGAGGACGTTCGGGCGTGATGATCCTGGAGCACGACGCGCTCACCGAGCTCCGGCGGGCCGCGCGGGCGGCGACCGGGGCCGGGGCGCCGTACCAGCAGGTGCCGGCGGGCGAATCGGTCGCGGCCGTCCGCCCGCGCCGTGTCGCTCTCAGCCATCCTCGCGCTCGTCCAACCCCGCAATCAGTCACCTACTTGCGATCGGTCGTCGCAAGTAGGTGACTGATTGCGGGGTCAGCAGCAGGTCCGGAAGGCGAGGGACCGGATCCGGGGGTTCGTCGCGGGCCGGTTCGCGGCGCTCTCGACGGCCGCGAGCATCCGCTCCCGCGCCGCCCTGTCGAGCACACGGCCGCGGGTGATCACGGTGTCGATCTTCGCGACGTTGCGGATGTCGGCGGCCGGGTTCGCGTCCAGCAGCACGAGATCCGCCTCCTTCCCCGCCGTGACCGTGCCCGACGTGCTTTCCCTGCCGAGGAACTTCGCGGCGTCGCCGGTGACGGTCTTCAACGCCTGCACCGGCGAGAGTCCGGCCTCGACCAGGAAGGCGAGCTCCTCGTGCAGTCCGCTACCGGGGAAGGTGTACGGATTGAGGCAGTCGGTGCCGCCGATGAGCCCGACGCCCGCTTCGTGGGCGACACCGACCAGCCGCAGCGTCTCCTGGTAGTACCGCTCCTGCAGGGCTATCTCCGACGGCGTCTTCGGCGCGAACAGCTCGATGCCCTTGACCCAGCTCGCGCGCAGGTCCGCGGGCACGTATTTCAGCCGCGGGTCGCGTTGGCGGGTTTCGGCGGGTTGGGTGACGACCCGGTTGATCGTCAGCGTCGGTGAATGCCAGGTGCCGTTGCACCGCAGTCTGCCGAAATAGGCCCGCGCCACGCCGGGGTCGTACGTGGTGACCGAATCGAACTCCAGTTGCCGCGCCAAGGTGAAGAAGGCGCGCGGCGCCTCGGGGTCGTAGGGCGTCGTCTTCAGCCTGGCGAGGATCTCGTCACGCCGGGACGAGCAGTGGACGGACACCCCGAAGAAATGCTCGAAGCTGTGCTGGCCGAGGTCGCTCGCCTCGAGGTGAGACAGCTTGTACGGCCAGTGCCCGGAGAACCGCAGGCCCTGATGGCGGACCTCGTCCGCGACCGCTCGCACGGCGTCGGGCCCGAGGTAGGAGTAGATCTTCACGAACTCGGCGCCTGCAGCGCGCTCCGCGCGGACGGCGGCCCGCGCCTCGGCCGCGGTCGTCACCCGGAGCACCGGCGGGCCCAGGAGCGTGACCGGCCCGTCGACGATCCCGCTCGCCAGCACGAACCGCGGGCCGAGCAGCTCGCCGCATTCGATCTTGTCCCTGGTCGCGCGGTTCTCCGCGTACCCCCACATCTCGCGGGCGCCCGTGACACCGTGGGCCAGATGCAGCGGCGGGACGATCTCTTCGAGTTCCGCGCCGTGGGTGTGCATGTCCCAGAGACCCGGGATGAGGTACTTGCCGCGGCCGTCGATCACCCGCGCCCCACCCATTTCCGGGATCTGGCCGGAGGCGCCGACCCAGGCGATCCGGTCGCCGACGAGCACGACCGAGACGTCACGCCGCGGAGCCGAACCCGTGCCGTCGATCAGCGTGACCCGGTCGATGACGACGATCTCGCCAGCGTCCGCGGCGGCCGTGCCGGGCAGCAGCCCGGCGAGCGCCACCCCGGTCCCGCCGGCGGCCAGCCATCTCAGGAACTCGCGCCTGCTGGATCCCGCTGCCGCCATGAGAACCGCCGCCCTTTCACCCGGAATCCCCCAGGTGGCCGATTCAACTCGCCGCGCTGGCGGCACCGCAAGGCAAGCGAAGGCCCCTTACCCGAGGTCAGCACAAAGTAAGGGGCCTTCTCCTGGAACACTGCTCAGCCGAAGAAGACCTCGGCCTCTTCGTACCGCTCGACCGGGACGGTCTTCAGCTCGGCGGTGGCCTCCGAAAGCTTGACGCGGACGATGTCCGTGCCGCGCAGCGCGACCATCACGCCGAAATCACCGTCGGCGACGGCGTCGACGGCGTTGAGACCGAACCGGGTGGCGAGCACGCGGTCGTACGCCGTCGGGGTACCGCCGCGCTGGACGTGCCCGAGCACGACCGCACGGGACTCCTTGCCGGTGCGGGCGGCGATCTCGTCGGCCAGCCAGGTGCCGATGCCGCCGAGCCGGACGTGCCCGAAGGCGTCCTTCTCCCCGGTCAGCAGCTTCTCCTCGCCGCCTTCGGGCAGCGCGCCCTCGGCGACCACGATGATCGGCGCGTACTCCTTCTCGAAGCGGCGCTCGACCCACGAGACGACCTGGTCGACGTTGAAGTGCCGCTCCGGCACCAGGATCACGCTCGCGCCCCCGGCGAGACCGGAGTGCAGCGCGATCCAGCCGGCGTGACGGCCCATGACCTCGACGACCAGGGCACGGTGGTGCGACTCGGCCGTGGTGTGCAGCCGGTCGATGGCCTCGGTGGCGATCGAGACGGCCGTGTCGAAGCCGAACGTGTAGTCGGTGGCGCCGAGGTCGTTGTCGATCGTCTTGGGCACCCCGACGACGCCGACACCGTCGTCCGTCAGCCGCTTCGCGACCCCGAGGGTGTCTTCGCCGCCGATCGCGATCAGCGCGTCGACCTGCTGTTCGGCGAGCACGGCCTTGATCTTGTCGACCCCGCCCTCGACCTTGTACGGGTTGGTCCGCGACGAACGCAGGATCGTGCCGCCACGGGTCAGGACGTCCTCGACGTCGTTCAGGCCGAGCGGGCGGCTGTCCCCGGTGAGGGGACCGTTCCAGCCGTTGCGGAACCCGACGACGTCCCAGCCGTGCACCTCGATGCCCTTGCGCACCACAGCGCGGATCACCGCGTTGAGTCCCGGGCAGTCGCCACCGCCGGTCAGCACACCGACACGCATGAGAAGCCTCCGTCTTGTGTTCCGTAGAGATGACAGTCACATGTCCCGTCGCCAGCGTAGCGGGAGTTCTCTGGATCGGTGCAGGGCGGACCACCTCGGGAATCGGTCCACGTCCGCGATGTGCTAGCTTGGCGCCGTGCAGCGCTATTTCTGGTTTACGAAGCCGGCCCCGGGTGGGCACGGCGGCGTGAACCTGCGCTGAGCGTCCACCCCGAGCCGGAATCACACCGGCTCGGCGAGTTCCCGCGGGTCGGTATCCCTTGTGAAAGGAAACCAGACCCGCGATGTCTCCCTCCGCTGCCACCCTGATCGCCCTCGACGGGCACCGCACGGCGGCCATCGACCCGCTGCTGTCGCCCGCGATGCTGCGGCACGAACATCCGATGACGGCGGAAATCGCCGATACCGTCCTGGCCGGGCGGGCCTCGGCCGTCGACATCCTCGACGGCCGGGACGACCGGCTCCTCGTCGTCGTCGGGCCCTGCTCGGTGCACGACACGGACGCCGCGCTCGACTACGCCCGCCGCCTCGCCGCCAAGGCCGAAGAACACCGCCGCGATCTGCACATCGTCATGCGCGTCTACTTCGAGAAGCCGCGGACCACGCTCGGTTGGAAAGGCCTGATCAACGACCCCGGCCTCGACGGCACCTACGAGGTCAACCACGGCCTCCGGAGGGCGCGCCAACTGCTGCTGGCCATTTCGGCGCTCGGACTGCCGGTCGGCTGCGAATTCCTCGACCCCATCACCCCGCAGTTCATCTCCGACACCGTGACCTGGGGTTCCATCGGCGCGCGGACCGCGGCGAGCCAGGTGCACCGGCAGCTGTGCAGCGCGTTGTCGATGCCGGTGGGGATCAAGAACTCGACCGAGGGCGACGTCCAGGTCGCCGTCGACGCCACCCGCGCGGCCGGCGCGAGCCACGTCTTCGCCGGGATCAACCCCGATGGTCTCGCCGCGCTGATCACCACCGCGGGCAACGAGGACTGTCACGTGATCCTGCGCGGCAGCTCCGCCGGGCCGAACCACGACCCCGCCACGGTGGCGGACACGCTGGCGCGGCTGGCGAAAGCCGGGTTGCCCGAACGCGTGATCATCGACGC
Organism: Amycolatopsis sp. QT-25; assembly: GCF_029369745.1. NCBI lineage: Bacteria > Bacillati > Actinomycetota > Actinomycetes > Pseudonocardiales > Pseudonocardiaceae > Amycolatopsis > Amycolatopsis sp. QT-25. The sequence continues at coordinate 2,601,256 of NZ_CP120210.1, read as the reverse complement.
GAGCCACGGCAACAGCGCCAAGGACCACGTGCGCCAGGCGTCGGTCGTCCGCGAACTCGCCGGGCGGATCGGTGACGGCGAGCGGGGCATCGCGGGGCTGATGCTGGAGAGCTTCCTGGTGGCGGGACGGCAGGACCTGACGCTGGGCTCGGCTTCGTCGCTGACCTACGGGCAGTCGATCACGGACGCCTGCCTCGGCTGGGAGACGACCGCGGAACTGCTGGACACGCTCGCGGAGGCGGTGGACTCGCGCCGATAGGGGTCCCGGCGGCTGCGGCTGCGGCTGCGGCTGCGGCTGCGGCTGCGGCTGCGGCTGCGGCTGCAAGGAAGGGACCTTTCCTTGCACGGCCACCGAGCGACGGGACCGAGGCCCGCGTCTCATGCCGCGAAGCCGGTGCGGCGTCCGTGAAGGCCTCCTTGAGGGACTCTGGGTCCCTCAAGGAGGCCTTCACGGACCGAAACCCAGCACTTCAGCCCCAGCGGCATCACCAGTCACAAGCGCCGCGCGTAGGCCTCCCGCCGCGCGGGCCTGAGTACAGGAAGGAGGCCTTTCTGTACTCAGAGCGGGGCTACCGGTGCCAGTACGACTCGATGATCTGCCACCGCTGGTAGTTGTGCCGCGCGTCGGCCAGCGCGTCGTGCTGGTCGTCCGGGGCGGCGGGCAGCTTCGGCTTGCCCGCGTCCTCCCAGCGTTGCCGCAGGTCACGGGTGAAGCGCGGCAGCTGGCGCGGCAACGCGGGCATCGGGCCCCACAGTTGCGCCAGCGCGACGTGGTCGTAGGCGGCGAACCAGGCCCACAGTTCGATCCCGCCGGGCGGCTTGCCGAAGAACTCGAGCAGGTCCGTGCGGATCCTCTCGCGGCTGCGCCACGCCGGGTCGGCGGGCGACGGGAGTTTCGGGAGCACGTGGTCGCGGACCCAGGGGCCCGCTTTGCCGGGGTCGAAATCGGTCGAGACCGCGTAGAACTCGCGGCCTCTTTCGTCCACGACACCGATCGACACCAGATCGATGGTCACGCCGTCCTCAATGAATTCGGTGTCGTAGAAAAAGCGCACCAAAGAACCCTAGTGGGGGCTCAGCCGACCTTGGTGTCCGGGATACGGGCGATGTCCTTGGCGGACGGCTGCGCGGGCACCTTCGGGCGGATCCCCGCCTCCTCGGCGGCGAGCAGTTCCTTCGCCTTGGCGGCGTAGATGTCGACGTACTCCTGGCCGGAGAGCTCCATGAGGGCGTACATGATCTCGTCGGTGATGGACCGCTCGATGAACCTGTCGCCCGCGAGACCTTCGTAGCGGGAGAAGTCGAGCGGCTTGCCGAAGCGGATCTCGAGACGGCGCGGCCACCACATCTTCGAGCCGATCGGGTTCACCTTGTCGGTGCCGACCATGGCCACCGGGATCACGACCCCGCCGGATTCGAGCGCGATCCGCGCGACACCGGTCTTGCCCTTGTACAGGCGGCCGTCCGGGGAGCGAGTGCCCTCGGGGTAGATGCCGAGGAGGTGCCCTTCACGGACCAGCCGGGTCGCGGTGTCGAGCGCGGCCTGTGCCGCGTTGCCGCCGGAGCGGTCGATCGGGAACTGGCCGACGCCGGTGAAGAACCACTTCTTCAGCAGGCCTTTGAAGCCCTTTTCGGTGAAATATTCCGACTTGGCCGGGAAGGTCACCTTACGCTTGACACGCAACGGCATGAAGAAGGAGTCGGCCACCGCGAGGTGGTTGCCCGCGAGGATCGCGCCACCGTCTTCGGGGATGTTCTCCGCGCCGACGACTTCGGTGGGCCACAGCGCCTTGAGCAGTGGCCCGATAAACACGTGTTTCATGAGCCAGTACAGCACTGCGAAAACTCCTCCTAGCAGCTCGACCCCCGCGCCCGATGGTCAAGACTACGAATCGCGCCCCCCTGGCACAACGGAGTCCACCAGGTTACCCGTACCCAGCGACGGATCTCACACCCGATCCGGCCTGATTTCGGCAGTGGCCGGGGGCCCACGAGCCGCTCCGGTCGTGCGAACATGGTAGACCTACCCAGCTCTCACGGAAGGCGATCGCATGGCCGTCCTCGCCGGCGCGGAACCGTTCGCTCACCCCGGTTCGACCGAAGCAGGGTTCCTGCTGTGCCACGGGTTCACCGGCACCCCCGCGAGTATGCGGTCCTGGGGCGACCATCTGGCCGAGGCCGGTTACACGGTGCGTTGCCCGCTGCTGCCCGGGCACGGGACCCGGTGGCAGGACATGAACCGGACCGGCTGGGAGGACTGGTACGGCGCGGTCCGCGAAGAGCTGCTGGCGCTCTTCGCGACCTGCGACACGGTTTTCGTCGCCGGGATGTCGATGGGCGGCACACTGACGTTGCGGCTGGCCGAGGAGTTCGGCGACCGCATCGCCGGCATCGTGCTGGTGAACCCGTCGGTGCTGACTTTGCGGTGGGACGCCAAACTGCTGCCCGTCCTGTCGCGGCTCCTGCCGTCGGTGCCGGGCGTGGCCAACGACATCGCGAAGCCGGGCGAGACGGAGTTGGCCTACTCGCGGACGCCCGTGCGCGCCGCGGCGAGCCTGGCGAAGCTGTGGAAACTCACCCGCGCGGACCTGCGTCGGGTGACCCAGCCCGTGCTTCTGCTGCACTCGGCCGTCGACCACATCGTGGAACCGGTCAACTCCCAGGTGATCCTCGACGGGATCGGCAGCGACGACGTGACCGAGGTGGTGCTGGAGAACAGTTTCCACGTCGCCACGCAAGACCACGACGCGGGCCTGATCTTCACGCGTACGGTGGACTTCGCCCGGTCCGTGCGCCGGGCGGGACAGGTGGACGCCGGATGAGCAGAGGCAAGGACGGGCCGGAGGACGTCGACGCGACGTTCGCCGAGATCGTGGCCGACCTCCGTGCGGAGGGTGTCGGGCTGTTCCCGAAGGACGACCTGGAGAAACCGGCCGGGAAGACGGCGGAAAAGCCCGCCGAGAAGACACCCCGGCCCGAGCAGCCGGACGCCGAACCCGAAGCGGGCTGGCGAGGCGGCGGCACGAGCTGGGACAAGACCCTCTTCGAGGACGACCCCGCCGGGCCGGGTGAGGACGAGGGGCATTTCGTGCCACCCGAGCCGCCTCCCCTGCCGCGTCCCCGCAAGGGCGCCTTCGTCGTCCTGCTGTTCTTCGTGCTCGGCCTGGTGCTCCTGATCGCGCCCACGCTGATCGGCATGGGCACGCGGCTCGGCACACCGCTCGGCATCCTCGCCCTCGCGACCGCGATCGCCCTGCTCCTGCTGCGGGTTCGCCAGGGGCCGCCGCCCGGCGCGGACCCGCACAACGGCGCGCAGGTCTGACTACCGGACAATTCCGATCATGAAGATCGACTTCACTCCCTCGCGCCGGTCGACGGTCGGCGCGGAATGGGAACTCGCCCTCGTCGACCGGCGGACCGGTGAGCTCTCGTCGGTCGCGGAGCAGGTGCTCGACGCCGTCCGCCCCGACGGCGAGGAGGAGCACCCGAAGATCAAGCAGGAGCTCCTGCTCAACACCATCGAGGTGATCAGCGGGATCTGCGACACGATCGCCGAGGTCAAGGCCGATCTGAACGAGTCGCTGGACGTCGTGCATTCCGTCCTCGACCCGCTGGGCGTCGAGTTGTTCTCGGCCGGATCGCATCCGTTCTCGACGTGGTACCAGCAGAAGGTCACCGACAAGGAGCGCTACGCCAAGCTCATCGACCGGACCCAGTGGTGGGGGCGGCAGATGCTGATCTACGGCGTCCACGTGCACGTCGGGATCGACCATCGCGACAAGGCCCTGCCGATCCTGGACGCGCTGCTCAACTACGCGCCGCATCTGCAAGCGCTTTCGGCGTCTTCGCCGTACTGGGGCGCGGAGGACACCGGGTACGCGTCGAACCGCGCGCTGATGTTCCAGCAGCTGCCGACGGCCGGGCTGCCGTTCCAGTTCCGGAAGTGGACCGAGCTGGAGAGCTACGTCGACGACATGTTCACCACGGGCGTGATCGACCACTTCTCCGAGATCCGCTGGGACGTCCGGCCCGCCCCGCATTTCGGGACGATCGAGATGCGGGTGTGCGACGGGTTGCCGACGCTGGAGGAGGTCGGCGCGATCGCGGCGCTGACGCAATGTCTCGTGGACGATTTCAATTCCCGGCTGGAAGACGGCGAGATCCTGCCGACGCTGCCGCCTTGGCACGTCCAGGAGAACAAGTGGCGCGCGGCGCGCTACGGCGTCGACGCGATCGTCATCCTCGACGCGGCGGGCAACGAGCGGCTCGTCACCGACGACACCTACGACCTGCTGGACCGGCTCGAACCGGTCGCCCGGCGCCTGGACTGTGTCGACGAACTGCGCTCGGTGGAGACGATCCTGGCCTACGGGCCCAGCTACCTGCGTCAGCGCGCGGTGGCGAAGCAGTACAACGGCAGCCTTCGCGCGGTGGTCGCCTCGCTCATCGCGGAGATGCGGGACGGGAAGATCGCACGCCCCTGAGCCGCCATTCGGCACCTAATCGCGATCGAGGTGCCCCAGGAGGGTGCCCGGGCCGAAGGCCGAAGCACCCAGGGCCTCGACGCGGGACCGCAGTTCGCGATCGGCGGTGACCACGACGACGTGGTCGTCCGGGCCGGCCGACCGGGCCTCCCGCGCGACGGCCACGAGCCGGGAGTCCCCGTCGGACTCGGCGTCGACGACCTCGACGCCGGGCACGGGCGTGACGCCCCGCGCCTTCCCCTCGACCACCAGCACGACCCTCGGCCACCACGACCAGGCGCCGCCGCCGGGGAGCGCCGGGTCGGCGAACCCGGTTCCGGCCAGGGTCGCGAGCTCGTCCCGCAACCGTTCCGCGGCACCACGCCGGTCGCGCCACCAGCCGTCCGGCCGCGATCCGACGACGTTCGCGCCGTCGACCACCAGTACCAGTTCGCGATCCAGGTGTTCCTTCAATCCCGGCCACGCCACCGCGAAATCGTGGTGCAGCCGGAAGCCCGCGACCTCGTCCGCCCGGACCCACCGCAGTTCCGTGCTCTCCGCGTTCTTCACCCTGGCCGAAAGCGTGCCGATCGGCGCGGCCAGAATCGTGGTGTAGCGCCAGTTACCGTGGTCGACGTGCGAAGCCGCCAGCGGGCGGACGCCGGACGGCGGGATGTCGGCCTCCTCGTGCGCCTCGCGGGTGGCGGCCTCGCGCGGGCTCTCCCCCGCCTCGACGGCGCCCCCTGGCAGCGCCCAGGTACGCCCGTGATGCACCCACCAAGCCCGGCGTTGCAGCAGGACACCGCGCGCGGGATCGGACAGCAGCAGCCCGGCGGCGCCGTTCGAACCCCAGTGGAGATGCCCGAAGTCGCATTTCACGAAGCCGTTGCCGTCTTGCCGGGTCACGGCTTCAGCCTGTCACACCGACTTCGGCGCCGGGAGCCTTCGCCGCGTCGACGGCGAGCGCCGCCGCGCCGACGATCGTGCTGTCGTCCCCGTGCTGCGCGGTGCGGATCCGGGCCAGCGGCCGGTGCCCGGCACCGGTGATCTTGCCCGCGTACTGCTCCCGCGCCTCGTCGAGGAACAGCGGCGCCGATTCGGACACCCCGCCGCCGATCACGATGATCTCCGGGTCGAAGACGTCGGCGACCAGGGCCAGCCCCTCGGCGAGCCACTTGCCCAGTTCGGTCATCGCGCGCTGGGCGATCGGGTCGCCGTCGCGGGCGGCACCGGCGACCCGGCGGCCGGTGATCGAACCGGGGTCGCCCCTGGTCTCCCGCGCCAGCACGGTCGACCGCCCGGGGTGCCGGGCGAGCAGTTCCATCGCGGTCGCGGCCAGCGCGGTCCCGCTGCAGTACCGCTCCCAGCAGCCGTGCTTGCCGCACGGGCAGGGCCGCCCGCCGGGGACGACCGTGAGATGCCCGAGTTCGGGGGCGACGCCGTACGCGCCCCGGTAGATCTTGCCGTCGAGCAGCAGGCCCGCGCCGATCCCGGTACCGAGCGCGACCAGCGCGGCCACAGCGGCACCACGGGCGGCCCCGAAGCGGTACTCGCCGATCGCCGCGGCGTTCACGTCGTGTTCCAGGGTCACCGGCAGGCCGACGCGTTTCTCGATCCGTTCGGCGACCGGCGCGGCACGCCAGGACAGATGCGGCGCGAACATCACCGTCCGCCGGTCCTTGGCGACGAACCCGGCGACCGCCAGCCCGACCCCGGAGACGTCGTGCCGGTTGCGGAGGTCTTCGATCACACCGGCGATGGCGTCTTCGAGCGCGTCCTCCCCGCCGGGCGTGCCGACCCGGGCGGTGTCCATCAGCGAGCCGTGTTCGTCCACCACGCCGGCGCGCACATTCGTGCCCCCGACGTCCACCCCTACCGTCGGCAACTCAGTTCTCCCGGTCCGGCTGCCAAGCGTCGCGCCTGGTCACCGTGACGTGCTGGACCCGCGAAGCTCCTACCGGCACATCTCCGGCCGCGGGCGCCTTCCGCGCCGGCCGGAACCCCGGCAGGTGCACCCCGCCTTCGGGCTCCCAGCGATCGGCGAGCACCGCCCGCAGCAGCGCGACGAGCTGCGCGGCCTGCTCCATCAGCCGCGCCACGAAGTCGGGCCGCTCCCCCCGGAAGACGCCGACGACCGCGCAGAGCGGGCACCAGCCGCCGTCGGTGTCGTGTTCCGAGCAGCCGTGCCCGGCGGAGATCAAGCCCTCCAGCCACGGCGCCGCGTGCTCGACGACGAGTTCGACCAGCAGCCGGATCTCCTCGGCCAGGTCGAGCGGTTTCGATCCGGTGTACTCCTCGTTCTCGCTCACCCGGGTCCCCGGTTCCCGGCCAGGCTCACGACCAGGCCGTGCGCGTCGGATTCCGCACCGGTGATCCGGCACGGGCGCAACATCTCCGGCAGCGCGATCAGCCGCCGGAAACCGTCCACGGTGACGGCGAGATCATCGTCCACTCTGGCCAGATCCACTTCGGAGTCACGATGCAGGGGCAGCGCGATCCGCAGCCGGTAGCCACCGTCCGATTCGGACACCCGCACCAGCGGGGTCACCCCCTTTTCGTTGCCGACCAGGGGATCCAGCCCTTGATAGAGCTCGTACGCGATCTCCCGCAACGCCTCGAGGCCCACCGGCTCGACGGCACGGTGCTCGACGGGCCTCACCTGTCCGGGTCCGAAACCGGCGGCGGCGAGCTCGGCGAGGACCGCGTTCTGCTGCGTGCGCCGGGTCCGCATCCACGAGGCCGCGGCGCCGCGCCAGAACCCGGGCGCGGGCATCAGCCGGTTGACGATCAGGCCGTCGACGACGATCCCGCGCAGGGCGAGTGAACTGAGGGTGCGGCGGGCTTCCGCGACGACCACGCGTTCCGGCGTCAGCACGAGCCGCACGGTGGTGGTGGCCGGGTCGGTGAGCAGGGTGCGCAGCGACTCCAGATGGGCGCCGAGCCGCCGCACCGCGGCCGCCGTCCGCCGCACGCCGGGTTTGAACATCCTCGACAGGTAGCCGGAGACGGCTTCGGGCAAAGCCAGCAGGCGCAGCGTTTCCGCGGTCGGTCCACAGTCGACGACGACCGTCTCCCAGGGACCGTGCTCGGCGAGACGCTGCACCTCGGTGAGCGCGAGGAGTTCGTCCACGCCGGGCACCACGGTGAGTTCTTCGGCGTCGAGCGAGTCGAGGCCCGCCCCCGCGAGCGCGGTCTGCAACTCCTGCCGGAGTTCGCGCCAGATGCTGTCCACCAGGCCGCGGGTGTCGATCTGGGCGGCGTGCAGAAGTCCCGGCGTACTCCCTGCCGCGAAGGGACCATCGACATCGTCCACTTCGGACGGTTCGCCGCCGAGCGCGCGGCCGAAGGCGTCACCGAGGGAATGCGCCGGGTCGGTCGAGACCACGAGCGTCTTCCTGCCCCGCCCGGCGAGTGCCGCCGCCGTCGCCGCGGCCAGCGTGGTCTTGCCGACACCCCCCTTGCCGGTGAAAAGCAGGATCCGCATGCCTACCCTTCGACTCAGGACGCTTCAGCGCGCTTCTTGAGCTCCTTGAGCGCGGTGTCCATGACCATCTTCTCGGCCTTGCGGCGCAGCAGCCCGATCATCGGCAGCGCCAGCTCGACGGACAGCGTATACGTGACCTTGGTGCGGCCGCCGCCCAGCGCTTCGAGGGCGTAACGGCCGTTCTGGGCCTTCTGCATCTGGCCCTTGACCAGGTGCCAGCTGACCCCGTTGCCGTCGGCGTCCCAGTCGTACTCGAGGGTGTAGACGTCCTTGATCGGCCCGGCGTCGAGGGTGAGTTTCACCTGTTTGGCGCGGCCGTGGTCGTCCTCGCCGAGCACCTCGGTCTCCCGGACGGCCTTGGCCCATTCCGGGTACGCGGGGAAGTCGGCGATGACGGCCATCACCCGCGCGGGCTCGGCGTCGACCTCGATGGACTGCGTGGACTGCTCGGCCATGGTCCAGACTGTAGCCGCAGCCGAGGGTCACCAGCGCAGCACGTACGGCTGTGCCGTCTCTTTGAAGTGACCGACGTTACGGCATTCGGTCCTGCCGAGCCTCGTCCGCGGCGCGAGCGGCTGGTGGACGTGCCCGAACACCGACCAGCGCGGCCGCTGCTCGCGGATGAGATCGACCAGCGCCGCCGACCCGATCTCGGACCGGCGGGCGATCACGTCGTAGATCAGTTCCGGGATGGCGGGCGGGATGTGGGTGCACAGGACGTCGACGTTCTCCAGTGCGCCGACCGCCACGTCGTACTCGTCGCGGGTGCGCAGGTACGGCCGCCAGAAACCGTTGCGGCGCGGGACGACGTTCGGCGGGAGGAGCGCGCCGCCGACGAACCCGAAGCGCAGGCCGCCGAACTCGGCGACCTCGCCGTCGAGGACGGTGATGCCGTCGCCGGCGAACTCGGGCCACAGCGAGGGATCGTCGACGTTGCCGGGAGTGGCGAACGTCGGCGCGGTCAACGCGCCGAACAGGACGGCGTACTGGTCACGGATCGCTTCACCGACCGCGGCGGCGGGGTCGGCCAAAGTGGCCCACAACGATCGCGAGAAGGCGACGGTCTCGTCACGAGTGCCCTCGCGCCGCAGCCGCGCGAACTCGCCGACCTTCTCGGCGCCGAACAGCGCGCCCATGATGCCCTTGTCGTGCTCGCGATAGTCGACGAAGTCGAGCAGGTCGCCCAGCACGATCAGCGCGTCGGCGCCGTCACCCGCGCGTTTGAGCGCGTCGGCGTTGCCGTGCACGTCCGACACCACGTGAACCCGCATGCTCTCCCCTGTGCTCCTCGGTGAACCCGCGACCGCGATCCCGTCCCAGGGCGCGGCCAGGCGGCTCCCTCAATTCTCGCCTTCACGGCGCCCTGCCGCCGCGACAGCGGGACCCGCGGCCGAGGCGGGTCCACGGTCGCGCGTGGGCACCACGTCGCGGCACATCCGCAGCTCCGCCTCTTCCTACCCGGCCTGGGGACCGACCCCGGGCTCGCGCCCGTCCTCGAGGACCTCCTTGAGCCCGAGCGCGATCCCCTTGGCCGCACGGGCCCTGCGGTCGAACTCCCGCCGCAGGTCCCGGGCCCGGAGCACCCGGGGCTCCCCGTCCGGACCGGCGGGGGTGGCGCGCAGGAAGTAGTGCAGCAGAGTGCCGTCGAGCACCGGCTCGAGCCAGACCTCCATGGTACCGATCAAGGCACCGCGCACGGTCCAGCGCAATCCTTCGTCGCCACGGTCGGTGTAGACCTCCAGAACGAGGTCCGGCCAGTAACGTGACCAAGATCGCGGATCGGCGAAAGCGGCGGCCACGGTGGAGGGCGGGACCACGAGGAAGGTCTCGTCGACGAGGTCGAGAGCTGGCGGCGCCTGGTTCACAGCGGCAGAATGTCATGCCCTGGGTATGGCCGATTCGTCAGCATGGTCTTAAGGTGCACGGCACGCTAAGTTGACTGGCGGGTAACACCGGTCACACCACTTGCACGCGAACACGGAGGTTCCTCGTGCGCGAATACAGCGCCCCCGCCGCCAATCCGGTGACCGACGACGAGAATCTCGCCGACGTCGTCTGGGCGAACGCGGAGCGGTTCTCCGATGTCGTGAGTTTCCGCCGCCAGGTCGACGGTACCTGGTTGGACGTCACCGCCAAAGACTTCGCCGCCCAGGTTCTGGCCATGGCCAAGGGAATGGCCGAGGCAGGCATCGCTCCGGGCGACCGGATCGGGCTCATGTCCAAGACCCGCTACGAGTGGACCCTGATCGACTTCGCGATCTGGGCCGCCGGCGCGGTCACCGTCCCGATCTACGACACCTCCTCGGCCGAGCAGGTCCACTGGATCCTCTCGGATTCGGCGGCGAAGGCCGTGTTCGTCGAGACCGACGACCACCTCGCGACGCTCGAATCCGTCAAGGGCCGCCTCGACACACTCGAGCACACCTGGCAGATCGAGGCCGCGGACGAGCCCGCGGTCGACCACCTCACCACACAGGGCGCCGAGCTCAGCGACGACGACCTGCACGAGCGCCGCCGCACGGTGAAGGCGGGTGATCTGGCCACGATCGTGTACACCTCGGGCACGACCGGCCGTCCCAAGGGCGTCGAGCTGACCCACCGGAACCTCCTCGCCGAGATCCGCGCCGACATCGCCGCGTTCCCGCAGCTGATGGAGCAGGGCAACTCGCTGCTGGTGTTCCTGCCGCTCGCGCACGTCCTCGCCCGCGCCATCGCGGTGACCGCGCTCAGCGCGCGAGTGACCCTCGGGCACACGTCGGACGTCAAAGACCTCGTCGCCGACCTCGGTACCTTCCGGCCGACCTTCGTCGTCGCCGTGCCGCGAGTGTTCGAGAAGGTCTACAACGGCGCGAAGCAGAAGGCGCACGGTGACGGCAAGGGCAAGATCTTCGACGCCGCCGAAGCCACCGCCGTCGCGTACAGCCAGGCTCAGGACACCGGTGGCGCCGGGCTGGGCCTCAAGATCAAGCACGCGCTGTTCGACAAGCTCGTCTTCAGCAAGCTGCGCGCGGCCCTCGGCGGCCGGTGCGTCGCCGCGGTGTCCGGCGGTGCCCCGCTCGGCATCCGGCTGGCGCACTTCTTCCGCGGCATCGGCGTCCCGGTGTTCGAGGGCTACGGCCTGACCGAGACCTCCGCCGCGGCCTGCGTCGGCACCCAGGACGGCTTCCGCGTCGGCACCGTGGGGCGCCCGGTCGCCGGCACCTCGGTCCGGATCGCCGACGACGGCGAAATCCTGCTGAAGGGCGACGTCGTCTTCAGCGGCTATTTCAACAACGCCCAGGCGACCGCCGAAGCTCTCGAAGACGGCTGGTTCCACACCGGCGACCTCGGTGAACTGGACCGCGACGGATTCCTCAAGATCACCGGGCGCAAGAAGGAGATCATCGTCACCGCGGGCGGCAAGAACGTCGCCCCGTCCGGGCTCGAGGACACCATCAAGGCCAGCCCGCTGGTCAGCCAGGCGATGGTCGTCGGCGACCAGCGGCCGTTCATCGGCGCGCTGATCACCATCGACGAGGAGTACTTCCCGTCGTGGAAGTCGCAGCACGGCAAGCCTTCCGACGCCTCGGTGTCGGACCTGGCCGACGACGCCGAACTGCGCGCCGAGATCCAGCGGGTCGTGGATCAGGCCAACAGCGCGGTGTCGCAGGCCGAGGCGATCAAGAAGTTCACGATCCTCTCGAAGGACTTCACCGAGGCCGGCGGCGAGATCACGCCGAGCTTGAAGCTGAAGCGCAACATCGTGAACAAGAACTACGCGACCGACATCGAAGCGCTGTACAAGAAGTAGCCCGTGAGTACAGGAAGGCCCCCTTCCTTGCGCCTAGTACTGCAATGACACTTCGTGATGGCCGCGCCGGCGGTAGTGGCTGGTTCGGGCGCGGGCTTGGCTGGTTCGTCGCCATCGTGACCAGTGCATAGCGTGCTGGATTGTGTGCTGGACCCGCGTGGTGACACGGTTGAATAGCTTGCGGATTTCGTTGGACGTGAGCGGTATCAGGCCGGGTGTAGATCCCCTTTTTTTGCGGTCTCTCGAGTGATGACGAGGAATGCTGCCGCTGCCATGGAGAGAGTTATATGCCGATACCATGCTTCGTATCGGCGGACCTGGTAGTGGTCGAGCCCGGTTTCGTTCTTTGCGGTTTGGAAACTTTCTTCGATCGCCCAGCGGCTGCCAGCGACGCGTACCAGTTCTCGGAGATCGGTTTCGGCGGGGCCAAAGCAAATGTAGTAGGAAATCTCGGTGGGGTCGCTGACCGAGCGGCGGGCCAGCAGCCAGTGGCCGACTTCTCGCCGGCGCAGCGGGCGGATGTCAACTACGGCCCAATCGTAGATCCGCTGCCCGTGGGCGCCATCGCCGCAGGACAGGCGCTGCCAGGCAGTCGGGGCGGCGTCCGCGATAACCGAGTGGGCGCGCCGCTGCCGCAGATCCATGGAAATCACCATCTGGGACTTGGGCACCGCCAGTACATGTGCGATGTCGTGTTCTTCCAGCCAGAGCCGCAGCCGTCCAACCTGCCCGTACGCTTCGTCGGCGGTGAACCACGCGAACGGGATACTCGCGGCGAGCGCGCGTTCCAACATTAATTGCGCCAGTTCGGGTTTCGTCGCGAATCCGACGCCGTTAGGAATGCCCGCAGCGCTGCACCGATCCCGATCGGCGATCCACTCTTTCGGTAGATACAACTCCCGATCGATCAAAGCCCGCCCCCGAGCCGATACATACGCCAAGAACACGCCGATCTGCGAATTCTCGATGCGCCCGGCCGTGCCCGAATACTGGCGCGCTACGCCCGCGGACTTCGTGCCCTTCTTCACGAACCCGGTCTCGTCCGCGATCAACACGCCACGTTCGGCGTCCGCCAGCACCTCGACCACCGTGGCCCGCACATCATCACGCACGCCTTCGGCGTCCCAGGCGTAGAAGTTCAGCAGCCGCTGCATGCCCTGCGGGCCGGCCTCGCCGGCCATCTCCGCCAGGGTCCAGCCGTTCTTGCGCTCGACTTCAGCCAGCAGTCCCCGCAGGTAAGACACCATCTGACGCCGCGGCTCCACCCGCGAGAACCGCGACGCGAACCGCCCCGCGAACGCAGTGAAATGCGCCGACCAACCCGTCGCCATCTCCAACACAGGAGATCAACTACACGATCGCCGGGCCAAAGCCTAACCGACACACTCAACCACTCTATAACGAAATGTCATTGCAGTACTAGGGCGTGTCCTGGGGATCTTCCTGTACTTCGGGGGAACGCCGCAAGTAGGTGACTAATCGCGGGTGATCTTCGCGTCCCACTCGATGTGGTGCCGATACAGCCAGGTGCGGTCCCTGTCGGGCGTCGTCCCCGAAGACACCGCCGCGCTACTGGCCACCAGCTTCTCCACCCGCGCCCGACGCAACCGCTCGTAGACCGCGAAAGCCGTTGGCGTATCGGGAAGATCGCGCAAGCACCGAGCCAGCACGACACTGTCCTCCATCGCCATCGACGCACCCTGCCCCGCGGCGGGTGAGGCCGCGTGCGCGGCGTCGCCGACGAGCACCATCGACGCGTTGGACCACACCGGCGTCGAGGGCACGTCGTAGGAGTGACCGCCGAAGACGTCGTCCCCCGTCGACTGGATGATTTCCGCGGCGGGCAACGGTTCCCCGTCGAAAGCGGCGAAAGCCGCCGAGCGCCACTCGGCCGCCGAAAGACCGACGCGGACACCCTCGGCCGTGGGAAGCCGCGCGAACCAGTAGGTCGAGCCGTCGGGTGTGCTCGTGTAGCCGAAAGAGGCGTGCAGGCTCTGGATCATCCGATAGAGGGACGGCGCCTGCGGGATGCTCGTGTCGGTCGTGTAGCCGTAGACGACGTCGAGACCCGTCGAGCGCGGAGGCGGGCAATCAGGGTCGATGATGGTCCGGACGACCGACCGCAGTCCGTCGGCACCGATGAGGATGTCGCCCTCGGCGGTCGACCCGTCCTCGAAGCGAGCGATCCCCGGCGACGCGGAAACCAGCCGTTTCCCGCGTTCGAAGGTGATCCCGCGCGAGATCGTTTCCTCTTGCAGCGCACGGTAGAGCGCCGCCCGCGTCAAGGTGCGCGGCCCGGCGAGACCGCCTGAGCCCTCCACGTCGAACGACCGGCGCTCGACGGTCCGCCCGTCCGGGGTCACGAGTTCCAGCCCGGCGGCGGCGAACGAAGTGTCGATCACCGGAGCCTCGGCGCCGATCGCGCGCAGGGCGTCCATGCCGTTGTGCATGATCGTCAGGAACGCGCCCGCGTCCTCGCCGCCGGACGGGTACGCCTCGTGGACGCTCGCTTCGATCCCGGCCCGCCGCAGCGCCATCGCGGTCACCGTGCCCGAGATGCCACCGCCGATGATCACAGCCTTCACCGCGAACCCTCCTCGTGTCGCCGTCCCCGACGGTACCGGGAAACGGCGCGGCGGCGATCCGTGTGGTTCTCGGCGCTGCGTGAGATCAGGGTATGAACGAAGGGCTTTCCGAACACGAGTGGTTCCTCTCGTCTTTGCGGTGCACACCCACCCACTCGGACGTCCGCAACCACCCGTGACCCGGATTGGCTCATTTCTTCGTCGCCGCGGCAAGGCCGACAGCGACCGTGCCACGCCACGTCTCGGCTGAGAAGGCGCGAGCTTCGACCGGCGATGTCACGTGACTGACCGGACGACACGACCGCGGCCTGGGTCCCGCCACGAGCCGTCCGTTCGATCACGCGTGTCGTCCGCGCATTCGCCAGTAGGTACCCAAGCCACCCTTGGCTCTGGCCGTCCTTACCACTCACGACCCGGCCCACGCGGTGCCGGTGCCGCGTCACCTTTGCCTTACGGCGACTTATCTCTTCGTCGCCGCGGCAAGGCGAACACAGACGACGAGACCGCGGATGGCCTCTTCGACCTCGGCCAGCTCCGGATACGTCGGCGCGATCCGGATGACGGCGTCTTCGGGGTCCTCACCGTACGGGTGCGTCGCGCCGGCCGGGGTCAGGGCGATGCCCGCCTCCTTGGCCAGCCGCACGACCTCCTTGGCGGTCCCCGACGGCACGGTCAGCGAGACGAAGTACCCACCGGTCGGCTTGGTCCAGGTCGCGAGGCCCGATTCGCCCAGCTCCTTGGTGAGGATCTCGTCGACGGCCGCGAACTTCGGCCCGATGAGCTCGGCGTGCTTGCGCATGTGCTCGCGGACGCCGTCCTCGTCGCGGAGGAACTGGGCGTGCCGGAGCTGGTTGATCTTGTCCGGGCCGATGGTCCGCTTGCCGATGAGGCCGGTCCACCAGGCCAGGTTGGCCTCGGAGGCGCCGAAGAAGCCGACACCGCCACCGGCGTAGGTGATCTTCGAGGTGGAGCCGAAGACGAACACGCGGTCGGCGTTGCCCGCTTCGGTGGCCAGCGCGAGCAGGTCCGCCAGCCGCGCCTCGTCCTCGGTGAGGTGGTGCACGGCGTAGGCGTTGTCCCAGAAGATCCGGAAGTCCGGGGCGGCCGTGGTCATCGTCGCCAGGCGGCGCACGGAGTCGTCGTCGTAGGTGACACCGGTCGGGTTGCTGTACTTCGGCACGCACCAGATGCCCTTGACCGCGGCGTCCTCGGCGACGAGGCGCTCGACGACCGCCATGTCCGGGCCGGTCTCGGTGAGCGGCACCTGGATCAGCTCGATCCCGAAACGCTCGGCCAGCGCGAAGTGGCGGTCGTATCCCGGCACCGGGCACAGGAACTTCACGCTCGGCTCGTCGGCCCAGCGGCGCTCGGCGCCCGGGAGCTTGCTGAGGAAGGCCTGCACGATCGAGTCGTGCATGAGCTCCAAGCTGGAGTTGCCCGCGGCCAGCAACTGCTCGGCCGGGACCTGCAGCGGCCCGGCGAAGATACGGCGGAGCTCGGGCAAGCCCTTCAGGCCGCCGTAGTTGCGTACGTCCGTGCCGTCCTCGGCCTTGCGCACGTCTCCGGGGAGGGCGAGCAGCCCGTCGGCGAGGTCCAGCTGGCGAGGGGACGGCTTGCCGCGGGTGATGTCCAGGGAGAGGCCACGGTCGACGAGGGCCGCGTAGTCGCGGCGGGCGCTCTCGACATCGACAGATGCAGTGGTCATGCCTAACGCTAAACCCGGCGGCGGTCCGGCGTGAGGCGAGGGTGGCTTCCGGCCCGTGTGCCCCGGATCCCGATAACGGTTCCGGGGCGTTTTTCACCATTCGTAACGAGGCCGAATCCCCTAGTGACGCGACCGTTGTCTCCCACATTCTCAGTGGTACGAGGAAAGGGGAGAGAAATGGGAAAAAGGAATCGGGCGGCGGGGGTGCTGGCCGCGTGCGCGGTACCCCAGCAGGGAACGCCGACTCCGGCCGTCGTGATGGCCGCTCCGCCGAACGCGATCGTGCTCCAGCCACCGGCGGTCGCGGCCCCGCCTCGGACGGTTCATGTCGCACCGCCCGCGACCCGGACGATCTACCTCGCACCGGCGGCTCCGGTGGCACAAACGGTGATCGCGTACTACGACGCGCTCAACCGGCGTGATTTCCTCACCGTGTGGGATCTCGGCGGGCAACGACTGGCGAAAGGCGGCGCTTATGCCTCCTACGTCAAGGGATTCGCGACGACTTCCTGGGCCGACCTCACCATGACGGACGTGCGCGGGAACACCGTGCACGTCCACCTTTCGGCGCGCCAGACCGACGGGGTGGGGATCGACGTCGACCACACGCTGCGTCGCTACTTCGTCGCGGCAAAACGGCTCGAATTCACGCTGGGCGGCGCGACCACGCAACTGCGCGGACTCGGCGATCTGCCGGCCGCGGATCCGGCATGACCCCCACGGTCACGGAACTCTCGCTCGCGCGGGCGGAGGGCCCCTCGACCGGCCTGCTGTCCGAAGACCGGCGCTGGACCTGGGCCGACCACGTCCGGGCGTGCGCCGATCTCGCCGCATTCGGCACGCGCTTCGGTTGCCACGTCGTCGACGCGTTCGGCTCGACCGAAGGCGGCGTCGACTTCGGCCGGGACGCCACCACCTCGGCCGGTGCACTCGGCCGGGGTGGTGGCGTCGCCGTGCTCGATCCGGAGCCCGGGAAACCCTGTCCCCCGGCGGAATTCGACGCGGCGGGGAAACTGCTCGACGCCGCCGAGGCGGTCGGCGAACTGGGCAACACCGGGGGTCCTGGCTTCTTCGCCGGGTACCACGGCGATCCGGCGGCCGAGGCAGAACGGATGCGCGACGGGATGTTCCACACCGGAGACCTGGCGTACCTCGACGCGGACGGCTACTGCTGCTTCGCGGGACGCCTCGGCGACTGGCTCCGCGTCGACGGCGAAAACCTCGGTACCGCGCCGATCGAACGCGCCCTTCTCCGCCACCCTTCGGTCAGCGAGGCCGCCGTGTACGGGGTACCGGATCCGCGGGTTGGCGACCAGATGATGGCCGCCCTGGTCTGCCGGACGCCGATCGACGTGGCCGAGTTCGCCGCTTTCGAGCTTCCCTGCCCCCGCGATCAGTCATCTGGATGCGGTAATTCGTACGCCTGGTTCCGCATCCAGGCGTACTCAGCGTCGTGCTGCCCGGGCTCAAGCCGGGGCGTTGATGGGCCGCAACCGTCGCGGCCCGGTGTCGGGGCGGGAAGGCGGCGGACCTAGCACGATCCGGGCGTTGGCGACGAAAGCGCCGTCGGGTGAGGCCAGGATCGGGTCGAGCGTCATGGAACGGACCTCGGGATTGTCCTCCGCCAGCGCCGCGGCGCGCAGCACGATGTCCTGGAGTGCCGCCAGATCCGCCGGTTCGTCACCGCGGTATCCGGTGAGCAGCGGTGACGTCCGCGGCTCGCGCAGCAGCGTGGCGGCATCGACGTCGGTGAGCGGGACCGCGCGGTAGGCCCTGTCCCCCAGCAGCGTACTGACCAGCCCGGAGAGGCCGAACGAAACAAGTGTGCCGAACGACGGATCGTCTTGCAGCCCCACCACGCACGAGATCCCCTTCGGTGCCATCCGCTGGACGTAGACCTCGTCGTCTTGGGAGATTTCGCGCAGATCGGCGTACGCCCGGCGTACTCCGTCCACAGAGGACAAATCGAGCCGTACGCCCGCGAGGTCCGGCCTGCCGCGCAGGCGTTCGTCGACGGCCTTGAGGGCGATCGGGAAGCCCAGTTCCTCTGCCGCCTTCACCGCCTCGTCCGAGGACGAGGCGACCCGGAACGGGACGACGTCGATCCCGTAGCAGCCCAGGAGCCGGACCACGTCGTCGTCGGACAGCAGCGTCGTCCTGCCGTCCTCGCCCGCCAGCAGTTCGGCGACGATCACCTGCGCCTGCTCGGCATGCAGGCCCGCGGGCCGCACCAGGTTGCCTTGCGGCCGCTGCCGCCAGGCCGCGTAGCGCACGACCCGCGCGAGCGAGTTCACCGCCCGTTCGGGACTGGGATATGACGGGACCGAACCCCGCGTCGGCACGCCGTCCTCGGACAACACGGCCAGTTCGTCCGGCACCCCCTCGACGGCGAGGAAGGTCGACACGATCGGCTTGTTCTTGTCCATCTCGACGACGGCCTCCCGCAGCGCGCGGGCGTAGGCCGCACCCGGAATCGCGAGCGGCGGCACGAAGACCACGACGAGCGCGTCGGTCTCCGGGGAGTTGAGGGCTTCGCGCACGGCGGCGGCGAATTCCTCCGGGCTCGCCTGCGGCCCGACGTCGACCGGGTCGGCGCTCAGCCGGAGGCCGTGCGCCCGCGCGGTGTCGGCGGCGAGCAACCCGATGGCGCTGGAGTTGCCCACGATGGCGACCCGCGGGCCGGCGGGCAACGGCTGATGCGCGAAGACCAACGCGGTGTCGAAGAGCTGCGCGAGCGTGTCGACGCGGACGACGCCCGCCTGCTCGAACAGGGCTTGGACGCTGGACTCGTCGACCTCCGCCGAAGTCGCGGCGAGTTGCGGGCGGACGGCGTGCCTGCCGGATTTCACCGCCACCACCGGCTTCGTCCGCGCCAGCCGCCGCGCGAGCCGGGCGAACTTGCGTGGGTTGCCGAACGATTCCAGGTACAGCAGGACGAGGTCGGTCGCGGGATCGGTCTCCCAGTACTGGAGCAGGTCGTTGCCGGAGACGTCGGCCCGGTTCCCCGCCGAGACGAACGTCGAAAGCCCGAGACCGCGCGCTTCGGCGTCGGCGAGGATCGCGGTGCCCAGCGCGCCGGACTGGCAGAAGAACCCGGTGCGGCCGCGTGCGGGCAGGCGGGGCGCGAGGGTGGCGTTGAGCCGGACCGAGGCGTCGGTGTTGAGCACGCCCAGCGCGTTCGGGCCGACGACCCGCATCCCGTGCGCCCTGGCCTCCCCGACCAGCCTCAGTTCGGCGTGCAGCCCGTGCGGACCGGCCTCGGCGAACCCGCCCGAGACGATCAGGAGGGTCTTGACCCCTTTGGCCAGCGCACCGTCCAAAACGGACTCGACGGCCTCGGCGGGCACGGCGACCAGCGCGAGGTCGACGTCCTCGGGGATGTCCACCACGGACGGATAGGCACGCACACCGCGGACGGACTTGTGCTCCGGGTTGACCGGGTAGACCGTGCCGGCGAAGTCGGCGCTGAGCAGGTTCGTCAGAGCGACGTAACCGATCTTCGTCGGATCGGTGGACGCGCCGATCACCGCCACCGACTTCGGATGCAGCAGGTTGTGCACGCTGCGTGCCTCGGCGGCCTGCTCACGGGAGCGGGCGACCGCGAGCGACTCCTCGGTCGGGTCGATGTCGAACTCCAGGTGCAGCACGCCTTCTTCGATCTCGCGGCTGACCTGATAGCCCGCGTCGCGGAACACGCGGACCATCGCCGCGTTCTCGGCGAGCACCTCGGCGACGAAGCGGCGAAGCCCGCATTCCGAGGCGGCGGCGGCCAGGTGCTCCAGCAGGATCGACCCGAGCCCGCGGCCCTGATGGGCGTCGTCGACGACGAACGCGACCTCTGCCGACGGTCCGCGTTCGAGCCGTTCGTAGCGGCCGACCGCGACGATGTCGTCGCCCAGCAGCGCGACGAAGGCGACCCTGTCGTGGTGGTCGACGACGGAGAACCGTCGGAGGTCACGCTGCGGGATCCGCGGATAGGCGCCGAAGTACCGGAAGTACCGGGTGCGTTCGGACAACCGCCCGTGGAAGGCGACGAGCCCGTCGGCGTCGCTGGGGATCACCGGGCGCAGGTGCACCGTGCCGCCGTCGGAGAGCAGGACGTCGGCCTCCCACTCCCGCGGGAAGTCGTAGGGGTCGCGTTGGGTGTCCTCACTGGCCATGTCAGTCCCTCGGATCGTCCGGATCGAGGCCGTGCAGCGGGAAGATCGCGCGGCGGGTGTCGCGGATGGCGATGTCGACCGGTTCGTCCGCCCCGTCTCCCCACGGGACGTAGCCGGTGTCGCGGTCGTCGGACATGCGGGGCGGGATCTCGGCCTTCGGCGCCGCCCGGGAGATCGACGCGACCCAGTTCGGCGGCAGGGCCGTCGCCGGGTCGACGTCACGGTCGAGCACGGTGGCGAGCAGATGGGTCCACGACCGCGGCACCACCCGGATCAGCTGGTAGCCACCGCCGCCCACGGCGAGCCAGCGGCCGCCGGCGTGCGCCTCGGACAACTCGCGCAGCCGGCGGTAGATGGCCCGATGGCCGTCCACCGAGAGCGAGAGGTCCGCCAGCGGGTCTTCCTCGTGGGAGTCGACGCCGCATTGGGTGACGAGGAGCTGCGGCCGGAACTGCTCCAGCAGCGACGGCACCACCGCCTCGAACGCCCGCAGCCAGCCGCCGTCGCGAGTACCGGGCGGCAGCGGCAGATTGACCACGGTGCCTTCGGCCCCGCCCTTGCCGATCTCTGCCGCATAGCCCGTGCCCGGCCACAACGTGAACGGATGCTGGTGCAGGGAAACGGTCAGTACCCGGGGGTCGTCGAAGAACGCCTCCTGCACACCGTCGCCGTGGTGGACGTCGGTGTCGACGTAGGCGATGCGGTCGAAGCCGTGGTCCAGCAGCCACGAGATCGCCACCGAACAGTCGTTGTAGACGCAGAAACCCGACGCCTTGCCCGGCATGGCGTGGTGCAGCCCGCCGGCGATGTTCACCGCCCTGGTCGCCTCGCCCTCGGCGATCTTGCGCGCGGCCAGCAACGTCGAGCCGACGACCAGCGCGGAGGCCTCGTGCATCCCGGTGAACACCGGGTTGTCCTCGGTGCCGAGCCCGTGCGCGAAATCGGCTCCGGTCATCGGCGCTCGCCGGACAGCCTCGATGTACTCGCCGAGGTGCACACGGCGCAACTCGTCTTCGCCCGCCGGGCCGGGGACAAGCAGTTCGACCCCGTCGAGCACGCCGAGTTCGGTGGCGAGCCGGATGGTCAGTTCGAGCCGGACCGGATTGAACGGATGCTCGCCGCCGAGGTCGTAACCCAGCAGCGAGGAGTCCCATACGACGGCCGGTGCTCGCATGGTCCGAACTCTAGTGCAGGGCGCCCGCGGCCGGGCGCGGCTCATGCGTCGTTCCGGACCCGCCCGCGGGTCAGCCGGGCAGCTCCCCGGTGGCCACCGGACGCTCCGGATCACGGGACCAGTGCGACCATGAGCCCGCGTACAGCGCCGCCGGCGCCGGGTGTCCGGCGACTTCGAGCGCGAGCACGACGGACGAGGCGGTGACCCCCGATCCACAGTAGACACCGACCGGGGTCTCCGGAGTGACGCCGAGTCCTTCGAACCGCTCGGCCAGTTCCGCGGCCTCGCGCCAGCGGCCGTCCTCCGCGAGATGCCCGGAGAAGGGGGCGTTGACCGCGCCGGGGATGTGCCCGGCGCGCGGGTCGATCGGCTCGGTCTCCCCCGTGTACCTCGGCTGTGCCCGCGCGTCGAAGAGCACCCCGTTCCTGGCGAGGGTGGCGGCCTCGTCCGCGTCCAGCACCGGCATGCCGCCGGGCTTCACGACGATGTCCCCCTTCGCGGGCGAGGGGACCTCGCTGGTGAGAGAGCGCTCCTCCTCGGCCCAGGCGGCGAACCCGCCGTCGAGCACGGCCACCTCGGTGTGCCCGGCCCAGCGCAGCAGCCACCACGCCCTGGCCGCGACCGAACCGTCGGAGTCGTCGTAAACCACGACCGGGTGACCGGTGCGAACCCCGGCCGCCCGCAAGTGCCGTTGCAGCGTCTCCGGGTCCGGCAGCGGATGGCGGCCGCCGTCACCCGGCTCCCCGGCGAGCGCCGTGTCGAGGTCGACGTACACCGCGCCCGGGAGATGCGCCTCCCGGTAGGACTCGGCACCGGGCGGGCCGGCGAGCCGCCAGCGGACGTCGAGGATCACGGAGCGTGCCGATTCCGGCCCGGAGAGCTGCGCGGCGAGTTCGCCGGTGGTGACCATGGGGCGCATCCGCCCATCTTTCCGTGACTCGTGACTCCATGCCCAGCTTGGGGGGACTTTTCCCGCCCCGGCACTTGTTCTCCCCACGCCTGCGTCGCTGTCGGTGCCAGCGACTACGATGAGCAACGCGGACGAAGGGGACAGCGTGAACGATCTCATCGACACCACAGAGATGTACTTGCGTACGATCTACGAGCTCGAAGAAGAAGGTGTCGTCCCGCTGCGGGCCCGGATCGCGGAGCGGCTGCAGCAGAGCGGCCCGACCGTGAGCCAGACCGTCGCCAGGATGGAACGCGACGGACTGGTCGTGGTCGCGGACGACAGGCACCTGCAGCTGACCGACCACGGTCGCGAGCTCGCCATCGCGGTCATGCGCAAGCATCGCCTGGCCGAGCGCCTCCTGGTCGATGTCATCGGCCTGGAGTGGGAGCACGTTCACAACGAGGCCTGCCGCTGGGAACACGTGATGAGCGAGGCCGTCGAGCGCAAGCTGGTCAAGCTGCTCGACCACCCCACCACCTCGCCCTACGGCAACCCGATCCCCGGGCTGGACAAGCTCGGCGACGGTGATCCCGCCCCGCCCGCCGAGGCCGACCTCGTGCGGCTCGACGAGTTCGCCCGGATGGGTGGCGGCGAGGTCGAGATCCGCCGGATCGCCGAGCACGTGCAGCTGGACGAGAGGCTGATGACGGAGCTCAAATTCGTCGGCATCGTGCCCGGCAGCCGGGTCAAGGTCGGCAAGGCGGCACCCGGCGGGACCATAGAGGTCACCGGCGGGAGCACCACCGCACAGGTTCCCGTGTCGGCGTTGCACGCCGTGCTGGCGCAGGCCAGGTGAGCGCCGCGTCCGACGCCGCGGAGACCTTCCGGACCCTCCACGGCCGGTCTCCGGCGGGAGTCTGGTCCGCACCCGGCCGGGTGAACCTGATCGGTGAGCACACCGACTACAACGACGGTTTCGTGCTGCCCTTCGCCCTCCCGCACCGGCTCGCCGCCGCGGTGAGCCCGCGCAAGGACGGCGTGCTGACCGTGGCCACGCTCGGCTCGGACGGCAAGGTCCAGGAATCCGGCTCGCTCACCATCGCCGATCTGCGGCCCGGTTCGGTCGAAGGGTGGGCCGCGTACCCGGCGGGGGTCGCGTGGGTGCTGCGGGACCAGGGCTTCGGCGGCGGCGCGGACGTGGCGATCGCGGGGGACGTGCCCTCGGGGGCGGGCCTGTCCTCCTCTCACGCGCTCGAATGCGCGGTCGCGCTCGCCCTCCTGGGGCTGGCGGACATCACTCCCGGGGCGGGCGCCGATTCGCCGAGCCTGCACGAAGTCGCCCGCTGGGTGCAGCGTGCGGAGAACGACTTCGTCGGTGCGCCGACCGGCCTGCTCGATCAGACCGCTTCCTTGTGCTGCACGGAATCGAACGTGCTGTTCCTCGACGTCCGCTCCGGTGAAATGGAGCAGGTGCCGTTCCGGTTGGAGGAATCCGGCGTCCGGATCCTGATCATGGACACCCGGACGAAGCATTCGCACGTCGAGGGCGGCTACGGCGAACGCCGGAAGGGCTGTGAGCGCGCCGCGGAACTGCTCGAAGTGAAGGCGCTGCGGGACATCGACGCCGACGGGCTGGACGCCGTCCTCGACAGGGTGCCGTCCGAACTCGTGCCGCTGGTGCGCCACGTGGTGACGGAGAACCAGCGCGTCCTCGACACGGTGGAGCTCCTGCGGGCGGGCCGGCTCACCGAGATCGGCCCCCAGCTGGACGCCTCGCACGTCAGCATGCGCGACGACTACCGGATCTCCACCCGTGAACTCGACCTCGCCGTCGCTTCGGCGCGCGAAGCCGGGGCGCTGGGGGCGAGGATGACCGGCGGCGGCTTCGGCGGCTCGGCGATCGCGTTGGTCCGCGAGTCCGATGTGGACACAGTGGGACGGGCGGTGAAAGCCGCGTACGAAGCGGCGGATCTGCGTCACCCCAGGCTGTTCACCGCGGTGCCTTCGCGCGGCGCCGGCCGCGACGAGCTTTAGCCCAGCGGCGGCCCCGCGATACCGGGGCGTGCCGCGAAAGCCGCTTCGGCGTGATTCGCGTGTCCAGGCACGGGACACGCGTGCGGGGAGACGGAACTCGCGTGTTTCCAGGGCGAACACGCCGAAGCCGGATCCCGTGGCCCGCACCCGCACCCCCGGCCGCGCCCTGTGCCCGCGGGCGAGGACACTGGGCCGCGACCGCATCCGCAGCAGAAAGGCGTGAACGTGACCGACGAACCGACCAAGACCCTGAAGCTGATGGTGACGGGCGGCGCCGGTTATGTGGGCAGTGTCTGCGCGGCCCGCCTCATCGAGGCCGGGCACGACGTCACCGTGGTCGACGACCTCTCCACCGGGCACGCCGACGCGGTGCACCCCGACGCCACCTTCGTCGAGGGTGACGCCGCCGAGGTCGCTCAGCGCCTTCTCGGCGACGGATTCGACGGTGTCCTCCACTTCGCCGCGAAGTCGCTGGTCGGCGAATCGATGACGGATCCGGCGAAGTACTGGGAAGGCAATGTCCTGACCTCGCTTCGCCTGCTGGAAGCAATGCGCGATCACGGCACGAAGCGGCTGGTGTTCTCCTCCACCGCGGCCACCTACGGCGAACCGGAGTCCTCCCCCATCCCGGAGACGGCACCGACGCGGCCGACCAACACCTACGGCGCGACGAAGCTGGCCATCGACCACGCGATCACCTCGTTCTCGCGCGCCCATGGCATCGCCGCCGTCAGCCTGCGCTACTTCAACGTCGCCGGCGCCTACGGCTCCTTCGGCGAACGGCACGCCACCGAAACCCATCTGATCCCCCTCGTGCTCCAGGTCGTCACCGGGGACCGCGAGCGGATCCAGATCTTCGGTGACGACTACCCGACCGCCGACGGCACCGCCATCCGCGACTACATCCACGTGGTCGACCTCGCCGACGCGCACCTGCTGGCCCTGCGCCACGCGGCCGACGGCGAGCACCGCGTCTACAACCTCGGCAGCGGCACCGGTTTCTCCGTGCTCGAGGTGATCGAGGCGTGCCGCCGCACCACCGGTCACGAGATCCCCGCCGCGGTCGCGCCGCGCCGGGCGGGCGACCCGTCGGTGCTGGTGGCCTCCAGCGAACGGGCGAACGACGAACTCGGCTGGAAACCCGAGCGCACCGACCTCGACGGCATCGTGGCCGACGCCTGGACGTTCACCCGGTCCCGCCAGACCGCCTGAGGCGGATCTCGGGGGTTCCTTCGTCCCGCTGCCGCAGGACCACCCTGGCCACTTCGGACGGCTCCACCATCGCGTCCAGCGCGCTGGTCAGCAACTTCGTCAGCCCGTGTTCGGGATCGGCTTCACCGGCCCGGACCAGGGCGATCCCGGCTGTCGCCAGGTCGCCGCGGACGTAGGCGGCGTGTGCCTTCAGCGCCAGTGCCTCGGCGGCTTCCGGTGCCGGGAGCTCCCGGGCCAGCGTGAGCCAGAGTTCCTCCGCCGTGCGGGCGAGGGGTGAATCCGCGGGGGCCGCGGTGAGCAGGCAGGCACCTCGGACCTCGACCAGGGAAAGGGCCCAGGCCAGCCGCACGGCCTGCTCGTCGGTGATCGTCCGGTCGCCGGCGTCGGTGCGGGCGAGCGCGGCGTTCACCTCGTCGACTCCCGCCACGACGAGATCTTCCCCTCGCCAGGGCGGTTCGCCCATCCTGGTCAGAAGATCGGCACGTCGGGCGAGCGTTTCCGGGGCGACGGGGTCGAAGAGACGCTCGACCTCTTCCCGGCTCGCGCGGGTGATCTGCCCGGCACCGGTGACGACGGCGGCGGCCACCGAGTCTCGCGGATCCGGCAGGAGACCGCCACAGGTCCTTTCCCGGTAACAGCCCCAGCGCACGTCGGCGGCGATACTCGGCGCCCACACCGAATGCTTCAGCGAAATCTCGTGCTCGGTCAGCGAAGCTTCCAGGCGCCGGATGAACCGGCGTCGCGGTGGCCGTCCCGCCTTGTTCGTGGTGCCACCGCCGATCACCGCCACGGTGGCACCGGTGTGCCCGGTCACGGCGAGCCGGATCGCCAGATCACGCGCCTGGTCGAGTTCCAGGCCCGGCGGTGGCAGGTCCACGCGCATGACGAGGCCCTGTTGCTTGCGTCCCGGGCCGCGGAGGCCGAAGACGACGACGGAGTCCTCGGGGTGGAAGCCGAGGAGGTACGGGATCGCGGCGAGCAGATCCGCCGGATCCGTCAGATCGACCGTGGTCCTGCCGGTCGGGGTGGAAGTGGTCATGCCCCCACCCTGCGGCGGAAGTGGGCCGCTGGGTGGGGGCGGGACACATCTGTGGACAGCCGGGACCGTTGTGGACAACCGCCGCGGGACGGGGTCGCGGGGACGCCGTCCTTGTCGGTGAGGTGGTCTACAGTGCCCGGCCCCGCGGGGTCAGCCGCAGTGTTCGAACGGGCTCTCGTAGGCGTTCGTCCCGACCGAGCCACCCCACTTGACGCAGGTCGAGGCGGCCGTCTTCTTTACCGGTCCGGCGTAGTAGGTGAAACTGCCGGAGTCGGTCACGCGAGCGGAACCCTGGACTTCGAGGAACGCCGACACCGGCGACGCGGTGCCGAGCGAAACCGCCTTCAGCGTGGTGGCGCAGTTGGCCTTGGTCGAGGCGTTGTAAAGCAGGTACGCCGTTCCGGCACCGTTCGCGAGCCCCTGCGAATCGACGACCGAGAAGCCGCTGCCGCATACCTCGGTGGCTTCGTGCGGGTTGCCGCCGCACGCGTTCTTGCTGGTGAAGTTGGTGTGGCCGTAGTACGGCACCGCGACCCCGTGCAGCACCGCCTTCTGCGCCACCCCGTTCAGCCGCTGTTCGAAGTGCAGGTGCGGGCCGGTCACCCCGCCGGTCGCTCCCGCCGTGCCGATCTGCTTGCCGAGGCCGACGGCCTGGCCGACCGAGACGGATTGGGTCGACAGGTGGGCGTAGCGGGTGCGCCAGCCGCCGCCGTGGTCGATCTCGACCCAGCGTCCGTAGCTCGTGCTGCCTTCGTTGGCGACCCGGGTGACGGTGCCGCCCGCCGACGCCAGCACCGGCATCCCGGTGATCCCCGACTTCTGGAAGTCGACCGAGTTCGCCGGGCTGTGCCCGCTGAACGTCGCCGCCGTGACCGTGACGCCGCATTTGAAGGGGACCTGGAAGTTCGGGGCGGCCGACGCCTGCGTCGTACCGGCGAGGGTCAGGCCGAGCGCGGGCAGGACGGCGGCCGCGGCGAGTACGGCGAAACGGCGCAACCTGGACATGGAGACCTCCATCAGGTGGGGAAGCCGGACAGGCCGAAGCAAAGCCGCAAGAAATACATTTTCCGTACAAGCCCGAGGTCGGGTAGGTGTTTTCCATCCGGAACGCCGGATGCCACGTCCTGCACGCGGGGACGTGGCATCCGGAGCGGGTTCGCTCAGCCGAAAGCGGCACGCAGCGCGGGCTTGCCGCCCGCCACCGGCAGTACCAGCGAGCTCCGGTTCAGCTCGACCGAGACACCGGCACCGGGCTTCGGCCGGAGCGTGTAGTCGTGGTCGCTGGAGGCCACCAGGAACTCGATCTTGTGCCCGGCCGCGAGCAGGTAGTCCTTCGCAACCAGCTCGACCTCGACCTTGAAGTTCTCACCAGGGGTGATCGGCTCGGTGCGGGCGGGGTCGCGCCGGTTCTGCGGGTCGGTCCAGCCGCGGGTGATCACCTTCGCCGTCCCGTCCGGAGCGCGGTCGAGGAGCACCGCGGTCACGTTCGCGGCCGGCTTGTCGAAGGACAGCGACAGGTCCGTCTTCACCGTTCCGGAGAGACGCACGGGCTGCTTCGCCGCGGTGGTCGCGTACAACAGCCGGTTGCCCGACGACGTCGCGGCGGCGAGCTGCTCGATCGTCTTGCTCGCGTCGTCCGCCAGCCTCTCGACGGCGGCCTTGCCCGGAACGGGGTTGCGGGTGTCGAGCTTGCCCTTCGAGGAACCACCGGGCCACGGGTAGAGCTTCACGTCCTGGGTGCCGGGCAACGGCCACTCCGGCTCGTCCACCCACGACTTGTCCTCACGCTGGATGGTGGCCTTCGGCTCGCGCTCGATGCCGTTGTCCAGGTCGTAGAGGTAGTGCGACATCCACTTGTTCAGGGTGGCGAGCCAGACGTCGCGGCGAAGGCTGTACGGATCGGCGTGCCCGGCCTGGTGCAGCCAGATCTTGTGCTCGACACCGTGCCGCTTGAGCATCTCGTACCACCGCGTGCCCTGGTCGGTCTTGACGTTCCAGTCGCCGAGGCCGTGCACCACGAGCACCGAAGCGCGCACCTTGTGCACGTCGTTGCGATAGTTCCGCACGTCCCAGAAGCGGCTGTAGTCACCGGTCACCCGGTCCTGGTCGACCGCGATGCCGTCGATCGACGGGCGGCAGACGGCGCGATCCTGGCGCGTGTAGACGTAATCCGCGAGCACGTCCGCGTCTTCGCCCTGGAAACCGCCGGCGGCGACGACGGCGCCGTCGTTGCGGTAGTAGTCGTACCAGCTGGAGATCGCCGCGATCGGGACGATCGTCTCCAGCCCCTCGACGCCCGTGCTGGCCACGGCGTTGGGCAGCGTCCCGTTGTAGGAGACGCCCATCATGCCGGTCTTGCCGGTGCTCCAGTCCGCGACGGCGGCCTTGCCCGCCGCGTCACGGGCCGTCGCGCGGCCGTTCAGCCAGTCCACAATGGACTTGGCACCGATGGTCTCGTTGACGTCGCCGGTGCTCGGGCAGCCGGTGGACTGACCGCTGCCGAGCGATTCCCCGTACACCACGGCGAAACCACGGGCGGTGAAGTAGTCCTGGTACCGCCAGCCGATCGGCGCCGGGTTCGGGCCGACGGTCTTGGTCGCGATCCGCGGGCCCGCTGCGGGCCGCTTCGCACCGGGTACGTACAGCTCGACGTCGACGTTGTGGTTCGCGACGTCGTTGCCGCCCGCGTAATACGGGCTGGCCTGGTAGACGACCGGGACCTTCATGCCCTGCTGTGTCGCGCGGGGCCGCACGACCTCGGCGTGCACGAGGTCGTGCTTGCCGTCGCGGTCGCTGTCGACCGGCGCGGTGACCCAGACGTTCTCCCGGATGACGTCGGCCGGGTCGAACACCGGTTGCGCCTGGCCGTTTTCGAAGACCGGCGCCGGTGGCGCGTCGGCTTGGGCGGGCAGGGCGGTCGCTGGAAGAACCAGGACGGCGGTGAACAAGGCGGCGAGCCTGGCGACTCTCACGTGACCCCCAAAGGGCGGAAGGGCAAGACGCAGCTGAGGTTTCCGGCCACCCGAACGAGTGTCAAGAGACTAACGTCGGGGGCATGCCGAGCACCCTGGAAGCACCGATCGTCGCCGTCACCGTCTACCCGCACCATGCCCGGATCACGAGGCGGGCCTCGGCGGGCCTGGACGGGGAAACGCGCTTCGCCTTCGCAGGCCTGCCGTGGAACCTGGACACCGATTCGGTCCGGGTCACCGGGACCGGCCCGGCGGTCATCGCCGGGGTCGACGTCACCGTCGAGCGTCATCCCGCCCCCGCGGACGTTTCCCTGCGCGCGCTGACCGAGCGGCGGCGGGCCGAGCAGGCGGCCGTCGACGAGGTCGCGGACGCTGTCGCCGCGGAGACCACCAAGGTCGACCTGCTGACCGGGGTGGCGAAGCGGAGTGGTGGCAGTTTCGCGAAGGCACTGGCGGCGGGTACGGCGGAGCCGCCCCGGGTCGCCGAAGTCACCGAGGCACTCGGCGGGCAACTGGCCGAGGCGCTGGGGAGACGCCGCGAACTCGGCATCCGTCTCGCCCGGTTGCGTGACGACCTCAAGGCGCTGGACCGGGAGATCGAAGCGAAACAAGGCATGTCCGAAGTGGACAGCGCGACGGTCACGGTCGAGGTGGAGAGCCGGGAGAACGGCGCCGAGATCGGTCTCGAACTGTCCTATGTGGTCGCGAACGCGAGCTGGGAACCCGG
Organism: Amycolatopsis sp. QT-25; assembly: GCF_029369745.1. NCBI lineage: Bacteria > Bacillati > Actinomycetota > Actinomycetes > Pseudonocardiales > Pseudonocardiaceae > Amycolatopsis > Amycolatopsis sp. QT-25. The sequence goes on along the minus strand of NZ_CP120210.1, from coordinate 2,571,019 downwards.
TTACGACGTCCGCGTGCGCGGTGAGGACGTCGCGGTGACCTGGTATGGGCGCATCACCCAGCACACCGGTGAGGACTGGCCGGAATGCGAGCTGGCCCTGTCCACCGCGCGGCCGGCGAACACGGTCGAGGTACCGGAGCTCGAACCGTGGTTCCTCGACCGTGTCCGGCCGGTCCAGCCGTTGATGGCGCGCGCCGCGTACGGCAGCGCCTCGCCCGCGGGTGGGGGGATCCCCGAGTCGGCGGGCATGCCCGCCGCCGCCGCGCCCCCGATGGCGATGCGGACCGCGTCCGCCGAACAGGGCACCACCGCGGTCACCTACCGGCCGGGCCGTCCGGTGGCGGTGCCGTCGGGAGCGCAGGGCCACCGCACCACGCTCGCGCAGCTGGAGCTGACGGCGAAACTGGGCTATGTCACCGCTCCGGCCGTGTCACCGGAGGCGTACCTGCGGGCGACCGTGGTCAACACCTCGGAGCACACGTTGCGACCGGGGAAGGCGTCGGTGTTCCACGAGACGGAGTTCGTCGGCACCACCCGGCTGGAGGTCTGGGCGCCGGGCGAGGAACTCGAACTCGCCCTCGGCGTGGACGACCGGATCCGGGTCGAGCGAGAACTTTCGCACCGTTCGGCGAGCAAGGCGACGCTGTCCGGCGTCCGGAAACGGGAGGCCGCCTACACCACGACGATCGCCAACCACAGCCCGCGCGAAGCCGTGGTGACCGTGCTGGACCAGGCACCGGTCTCCCGGGACGACGCGATCACCGTCCGCGACGTGCGCACCGTGCCGGAGCCGGTGGAGCGGACCGAGCTGGGTGAGTTCATCTGGCGGCTGACGCTCGCTCCGGCAGCGAAGGGCGTCGTGACGCTCGGGTACCGGGTGGACGTCGCGAAGGGGGTCGAGCTGGCGGGGTGGCGCGAGTAGCCGTCCCGGCCGCAATGAAGGGGCCTTTCCTCGCAAATTTTGCGAGGAAAGGCCCCTTCATTGCACGTGCGGAGGCGGGTCAGCCCTGCGAGATGTACGCCTCCAGCTGTTCCTGGCTCTTCTCCAGCTGTTCCATCCGGGTCTTCACGACATCGCCGATGCTGACGATCCCCGCCAGCCTGCCGTCCACCACGACCGGGACGTGCCGGATGCGGTGTTCGGTCATCAGGATCGACAGCTGGTCGACCGAGTCCTCGGGAGTGCAGCTGGCGACCATCTTCGTCATGATCGCGGCCACCGATCCGTCGAGCAGCTGGGGTCCGCGCTCGTTGAGCCGCCGCACCACGTCCCGTTCGGAGACGATGCCGACGATCCCGCCCTCGTCATCGACGACCACCAGGGCGCCGACGTTGTGCTTCGCGAGTCTCTCGAGCAGTTCGGTGACGTTCGTCTCCGGCGAGACGGTCGCGACGGCCGCCCCCTTGGTCCGCAACAGATCGGAAATCCGCATACGCGCTCCTCCCGCATGGGTGACCTGGGTCACTCCAGGTTATGGCTTCACCGCCCTGCGCGAAAGTCCGGAGAGTCCGGTTTCCTCCCGAGCCTGGTGGCGAGCGCGTCGTACGCCTGGACGATCCCGGCGCCGTACGGGTCGTCGCCGAGCGCGCCGAGGGTGTCCCGCCCGAGCTCCCACTGGGCGTTCGCGGACTCGTGATCACCGAGTTTGCGATAGTCCTCGGCGAGGTTCAAATGCAGTGACGGGTAGAAACCGCGCACGGCCAGCGTCGCGTGGTACTCCTTGGCACGTTCGTCGGTGAGCGAATCGGCCGCGGCGAGCGCGTGGAGATCCCACGCGAGTTCGTCGGCCGGGTCGTCGCAGACGTCGGCCATGTAGTGCGCGAGCGCGCACCGGTGCAGCGGGTCGCCTTCCTCGCCGATCCGCTCCCACAGCGCCGCGAACCTCTCGCGCGCGCCGTGGCGATCGCCGGAGATGTGCAGCTGGAGACCGGTGTTGATCTCGGCCATCACGTCGTCGGTCATTCGACGTCCGAAGCCGAAGCCGCCCAGGTGTTGCACGCCGACGTCGTCTTCCCGGTGAACCCGGCCTTCGCCCATTTCAGCTGGTTACGACGGCTGCCGTGCGTGTCGCTGTCGTCGGTGCGGCCGTAGTCGTCGAGGGCCGCGTTGGCCAGCGACCTGCTGATCGAACCGCGCCCGGCGGCGGCCGTGAGGGCGAGCGCGCCGAAGCAGTTGGCCTGGAGTTCGATGCGGCGGACCAGCTCCTGGTCGGCGGGCGAGTTCTCCTCCGGCGACGACATCTTCTCCGCGGCGGCCGACAGGATCCCGCTGGACCGCTGGACGTGGTGCCCGTACTCGTGGGCCATCGTCGCGAGATGACGGGACCGTTCCAGGCCCGCGTCGCCCAGCATCCACTCGGTCGGCGCGTAGATCGTGGTGTCACCGCCGCAGTAGTAGGCGACGGCCTCGTTCTCCCCCGGCGCCTTCCCGCAGGCGCTGGTCTCGGGCAGCGTCACCTGCACGGTCACCGTCAGCGCGGGCTCGTTCGCCCGGTCCAGGGCGGGTTTCCACGCTTCGGCCAAGCACGTCACGAACGTCTTGTAGTAGGTCTCCAGCTTCGCGGGCTCACGGCTGATCGCGGGCAGACGGCAGGTCACCGCGCCGAGCGCGACCCCGTCGGCCAGCAGCGGGTTCGTGTCCAGTTCCCGCACCTCCGCGGGCGCGGGTTTCGCGTTCCCTGCCGGAGCCTTGGCACCTTCCGAGGTGTACTGGCCGGACACCGGGAGGGCCTGGCCGTCGATCTTCCTCGGCCCGCCCGCCATCGCCATCCCGGTGGTGGTCAAGGCGGCGACGATGAGCAGACCGACCACGGCGGCCCCCGTGTTGCGGGAGCTTTCGGGACGACCTGGCGAGGGCGTGAACGGTCCGGGTACCTCGTCGGTGCCGGTCATGGTGTCCCCCAAACGTGCGAGTCCACAGCATACGGAGTACCGGCAGGCCAGGTGAAAACACCGCACCTGGTGGCGCCGGGACCGGGGCCACGGCGAGACTGTCGGCATGAGTGACGAGGACCCGTACCTGTGGCTGGAAGACGTGACCGGCGAAGAAGCGCTGGACTGGGTGCGAGCCCGCAACGCCGAAGCTCTGGAAGAACTGTCGGGCGGCGAGCGGTTCGCCGAAATCCGTGACGAGGTCCGCGAGGTCCTCGACGCCGACGACCGGATTCCCTACATCCGGCGCCGCGGCGGATATCTGTACAACTTCTGGCAGGACTCCGCCAACCCCCGTGGCCTGTGGCGCCGCACCACCCTGGACCAGTACCGGCTCGACACCCCGGAGTGGGAGCTCCTGCTCGACGTCGACGCCCTGGCCGAAGCCGACGGCGAGAACTGGGTGTGGCAGGGCGCGGCCGTCCTCCGGCCGGGTTACCAGCGCGCGCTGGTCGAACTCTCGCGAGGCGGCGCCGACGCGACCGTGGTCCGCGAGTTCGACCTGGAGGAGCGACGCTTCGTCGATGACGGGTTCTTCGTGCCGGAGGCCAAGACCAGGATCGGCTGGATCGACCGCGACCGCGTCTACGTCGGCACCGACTTCGGGACCGGGACGCTGACCAGTTCGGGCTATCCGAGGCTGGCGAAGGAATGGCGGCGCGGCACCCCGCTCGAAGAGGCGACGGTGGTCTTCGAGGGCAAGCCCGACGACGTCTCAGTGTCCGCCCACCACGACCCGACCGAGGGCTGGGAACGTGACTTCGTCTACCGCTCGATCGACTTCTACCGCACGGAAAGGTATCTCCGGACCTCCGGCGGACTCGAACGCATCGAGGTCCCCGAAGACGCGCAGACGTCCTCGCACCGCGAGTGGCTTCTGATCCGGCTTCGCTCGGACTGGACCGTCGAAGGAAAGACGTACCCCTCCGGTGCCTTGCTCGCCTCCGATTTCGACGCGTTCATGGCGGGTGAGCGCACCCTCACGACCCTCTTCACCCCGGACGCGCACACGTCGCTGGAGTACTGGGCCTGGACGCACAACCACCTGGTGCTCTCGACGCTGTCCGACGTCCGCACGGAACTGCGCGTGCTCACGCCTTCGGACGGCTGGAGCTCCCAGCCGCTCGCCGGCACCCCGGAACTCGGCACCGCGCAGATCACCGGCACGGACCCCGACGTCAGCGACGAATACCTGCTCGATTCCAGCGGCTACACCCAGCCGTCGACGCTGAGCTACGGACACGTCGGCGGCGAGGCCGAGGTCCTCAAGCGCGCCCCCTCGTTCTTCGACAGCGAGGGCATGACGGTCTCGCAGTACTTCGCGACCTCCGAAGACGGGACGAAGATCCCGTACTTCGTCGTACGTCCTTCCGGCGCCGAAGGTGGCCCGACGCTGCTGACCGGCTACGGCGGCTTCGAGGTGTCGCTGACCCCCGGCTACAGCGGCGTCATCGGTCGCGGCTGGCTCTCCCGCGGCGGCACCTACGTCGTCGCGAACATCCGCGGTGGTGGCGAGTACGGGCCGGACTGGCACACCTCGGTGACCAAAGCCAAGCGGTACAAGGTCTACGAGGACTTTTCGGCCGTCGCCGCCGACCTGGTCGAACGCGGCATCAGCGAGCCCCGCCGCCTCGGCATCCAGGGCGGCAGCAACGGCGGCCTGCTGATGGGCGTCATGCTGACGCGTTACCCGCGGTTGTTCGGCGCGATCGTGAGCCAGGTGCCGCTGCTGGACATGAAGCGCTACCACAGACTCCTCGCGGGCGCGTCGTGGATGGCCGAGTACGGCGACCCCGACGACCCGGCGGAATGGGACTTCATCGGGAGATACTCGCCGTACCAGAACGTGCGCGGTGAAGGCGAGTACCCGCCGGTCCTGTTCGTCACGTCCACCCGGGACGACCGGGTGCATCCCGCCCACGCGCGCAAGATGGTCGCGCGGATGCGGGAGCAGGGACACGACGTGCGGTACCACGAGAACATCGAGGGCGGGCACGGCGCGGCGGCCGACAACGAGCAACTGGCGTTCAAATGGGCGCTGATGCTCGAATTCCTGTGGGAGAAGCTCGCCTGAGTCACCGGGAAGGGGGACTTTCCGGCGGGAAAGTCCCCCTTCCCGAGCTCACTCCGCGACCTTCGCCAGCACCACCCCGCCGACGATCAGCGCCATCGCCGCGAAGCGCCCGAAGCTGAGCGGGTCCTGGTGGATCACGACGCCGAACACGATCGCGCCCACCGCGCCGATCCCGGTGAAGACGGCGTACGCGGTCCCCACGGGGAGCGAGTCCATCGCCTTCGACAGCAGGTAGACCGCGGCCACGCCGAGGACGAAGCACAGCACGGTCGGCCAGAACCGGGTGAAGTTCTCCGTCGGCTTGATGCTCTGCGACCAGGCGACCTCGACGACTCCCGCCACGAGCAGGATTCCCCAGCCCATCAGGCTTCCGTTCCGGCCGCGGCTCGCTTTTCGGCGGCCAGGAGCGCCTGTTCCCGCGACGCGATCCGGTCGGGATCGCGCGGGCTCAGCCGCGGGTCGACGAGAGCGTTCGTGAGTTCGGAATGCAGGAACGTGACGTCGTGGACGTCGTAGTGACCGGCGAAGAAGTCACGCAGGTAGCGCTCGTGGTGGTCGACCGGCTCCCGCGGCGTGCCCGGCAGGTACGTGCCACCGCGCGCTCCCGCGACCACGAAAGCCTTGCCCGCCAAGGACATCTTCGGAAACGTAACCTGGTCGATCCACAGTTTGAGCGTGGCGGGAATCGAGAAGTTGTACATCGGGGCCCCGATCAGCACGACGTCGGCGGCGAGCAGTTCGGCCAGCAGCGGCTCGATGACCGCCCAGGCCTCGCGCTGCTCCGGCGTCTCGACCACGGAGGCGTAGCCGTGCGGATCGGTGATCCCGTTCCGGAGGAGGGCGTCGCAGATCTCGGTCCAGGCCTGACCGATCGGCGGCACCGGATCGGCGGCCACGTCGCGGTAGGTGTAGCCCGCGCCGGGGTGCGCGGCACGCCAGAGCTCGGCGAACCGAGCACTCAGCTCGCGGGAGAACGACTGGGCGCGGGCACTGGAGTCGAGGTGGAGAAGGTGGCTCATCGGGACCTCCCGGACCAGGAAGTGGACACGGCGTCCACTTGCGTCGCCGGGTACAAGTGGACGCCGTGTCCGGATATTCCCTAGGCTGCGGACATGCCGCCGGAAGACCTGCTCGCGGACAACTCGGGACGGGAGCGCTCGGACGCCGCCCGAAACCGCGCGAAAATCCTGAAGGCCGCCGAAAGGCTTTTCGCGGCTCACCCGGCCGCGGACGTCACCATGGAGGACATCGCCAAGGCGGCCGGGGTCGGCCGGGCGACGCTGTACCGCCGCTATCCGGACCGCTCGGCGATCGCCGTCGCCCTGTTGGACGAACACGAGCGGGAACTCCAGGAGCGACTGCTCACCGGCCCTCCCCCGCTGGGCCCCGGCGCGCCACCCGCCGAGCGGTTGGCCGCGTTCTACGCGGCGATGATCGAGCTGCTGACTCGGCACGCGCATCTCGTTCTCGGCACCGAGGTCGGGCATTCGCGGTTCACCAGCGGGCCGTACCGGTTGTGGCGGACCCACGTCCGCCTTCTCGCCGAGCAGGCGGACGCGAAGGATCCGGACGCGCTCGCCGACATCCTGCTGGCACCGCTGACCGCGGACGTGTTCCTCCACCAAACGGGCGAGCTCGGCCTGAGCGCGGAACGGATCACCGCCGTGCTGGCAGAGCAGGCACGGCGAGCGCTGGCCTGATCAGCCGGCGAGGCCGTCGGCGACGAGCTTCATCACCGCCTGCCAGTGCGCGCGCTGCGCCGCGCGCTCTTCCGGCCCGGCGAGCCGCTCCTGATGGAAGACCACGACCGTCTTGTCCGGCCCCGCCGCCCGGAGCCCCACCTGGACCGTGCTCTCGTGATCCCAGTCCTTCGGCCGCCAGGTGAGGCGGATCTTTTCCTGCTCGCGGTAGCCGCGGACCTCACCGACAGTGCCCTCCGCCGTCTCGTACGGCGCGCCCTTCTCCGGCTCCAGCCGCACGTCGCCCAGCCAGGTCACGAGCCCCGGACCCGAGAGATACTCCCAAACCCGCGCCAGCGGATACGCCATCGTCTTGGAGACACCGATCTCCCAGCCCGCGTCCTTCGTCTTCCCGATCATCACGCCTCCGCCGTAACCGTCTTATCCGGTTTCCGAAACCGACTATAGTGGTTACATGACTCCGGGAACAAGGGTGCTCGTCAGCGCCCAGGGTGAGCGCTATCGATTCGATCCGGGCAGCCTCAGCCTCGAACTCATGCTGACCGGCGGTCCCGGCCCCTACGAGCGTTACGAGATCGCGCACACCCCGTCGGACCTCGCCGAGTGGTTCACCGGCTCCCGGCTGGCACTGACCGCTCCCCTGACCGACGTCCGCATCAAGTCCGCCGAACTCGCCGCGCTCAAGGAACTTCGCGCCACGCTCCACCGCGTCGCGCCCGCCCTCGCCCGTGGTGGAACGCCGTCGGACGAAGACCTCGCCTTGCTGAACGGTGCGACCGAGGCGACCCCGAGGCCGCTCGTCGATCCGAAGACACGGCGGCTCGCCTGGGCACCGCCCGTCACCGGAGACCAGCTCCTCGGCGCCGTCGCCCGCGACGCCATCGGGCTCGTCGCGGGCGAACGGTCCGGCCGCGTCCGCGAATGTTCCGCGGACGACTGCTCTCTGCTGTTCTTCGACACCTCGCGCTCGGGCAATCGCCGCTGGTGCTCGATGGAACGCTGCGGCAACCGCGCCAAGATCCGGGCCTACCGCGCGCGGACCGAGACCGCCTGATCGCTAGGATTCCCGGCGATGCAGGGTGAGACGAAATTGGGACAGCGCGTCGTGGAGACGGCGGAGAAGCTGCTGTCCAAACGGAAATCGGTGACCGCGCTCGACATCTTGAGCGGGATCGGCTGGCTGCCGGACAACGTCCTCACCAGTTGGCAGCAGGGCCGGATCCCCGAGTTGTCCACCGCCTTGCCGGTGAGCACGGAGAAATTGAACTTCGCCCTCGGCACGCTTGCAGCGTGGGCGAAGGAAAAGGCTCTTGAAAGCTCGGAGATCGAGCATGTCGGCGCGACCCGTGACCGGGCGGTCCTCCGGGCGACTTCGGGTGAACTGGCCGGTCTCGAACCGCTGTTCCGGACGCAGTGGCTCATGCCGGGACTGTCCGAAGCCAAGCGGGCGCAAGTCCTCGCCCGGCAACGGAAAGCACCGGATCTCGTCGTCTCCGTGGCACTGAAGGACTGGACGTGCGCCGAGTGCGGCGGCACCGGCGACCTGCTGTTCATGGAGAACGAAAAGCCGCACTGCCTCGATTGCGCCGACCTCGGCCACCTGGTCTTCCTGCCCTCGGGCGACACCGCGCTGACCCGCCGGGCCAAGAAGGCGAGCCGGCTTTCCGCCGTCGTCGTCCGCTTCGACCGGTCGAGGAAACGCAGCGAGCGGCAAGGACTCCTGGTCGAGGACGCGGCGTTGCGCGCCGCCGAAGAACAGTGTCTCGCGGACGAGGACGTCCGGGAACGACGCCGCGGCCGTGACCGTGAGCGGCGCGCCGAGGAAGACGTCGAGTTCACCGCCCGATTCCACGAGGCGATCACGGAAATGTTCCCCGGTTGTCCGCCGGACCGGGCACGGGCCATCGCCGAACACGCCGGCCAACGCGGCAGCGGCCGGGTGGGCCGCTCCGCCGCCGGCCGGGAACTGGCCGAACGAGCGGTGTTCCTCGCCGTCGTCGCCTCGATCCGGCACCTGGACACCGAGTACGACGACCTCCTCATGGCAGGCATGGAACGGCAGGCCGCCCGCGACCGCATCCACTCCACCATCGAAGCCGTGCTGGACCGCTGGCGAGCCTGACCGCTGTCACGCTTCGGGGGCGGGCCTCACAACAATCCCTGAACACGAGCCCACTTGCCGAACTCGGCGCCGGTGCATGGCAGGCGCATGCCCGTGTCCCGGACCGAGTCGAGGAGATTCCCGGCGGCGACCTCGGTCAACTTCCCGTCCCGGCAGGCTCGCGCCAGGAGCCAGATCGTTCCGTGGACCTCCAGGCCGTACCGCCTGGCCACCCGGATCGCGGCCTGATCATCGGTTATCGCCAGGCAGTCCTCCAGTTCCGCGACCGCGAAAACACTGGCTTCACCCCGATTTCGTTCGCCCGCCCCGATCCTTCCCGTCCACTTCACGAAACACTCGAGTTCGCTGATCGTGTCGAGCCGATGCACCTTGATCCATTCGAGCGCCAAAGCGTCTTGAAGGGCGGGGTGCGCCGCCGAGCCAACACGCAGTTCCTCGATGACCACGTAAGTCGTACGACATCGTCGGAAATCAGCAGATCCCGCAGAACGTCCAGCCGATCTGCGCGCGCGAAATGGTTCAAGCACATCGCGTCGAGAATCAGGGGACGACAAGCCGTCACGAGCCGCTACCTGTTTCGACCTCCGGCAGATCTTCGATCTCGACCTCTCCGTGCATGAGCTCGACGGCTCTCGCAGGCGTGACGAAGTGCTGTCGCAAAGCCTCCATGCACCGCGTGGGCATAACTGGGAGGAACCCGTACCCCTTCGAGGTCGGGTTGCGGCACCCATCCGACGGCATCCCTGAGCTCCGCCCTCGTCGGCGCGTCGGAGAACCACTTCGTCACTCGACCTCCGTCGAGCAGACCGACGTGACCGGCCTGGCGCACCGTAAGCGACCACGAAGTGCGGAAAACCGCGGACAGCTTGATCAATTCGCTACGCAGATCGCTCTTGACCACCTGCTCCAGCACTTCGGACGGAAGCAGGAACTCCGCCGCGAACGCGTCGATGACACGCTCCCTGTCTTCGCGCGAAGTCGACACCCCGAGATCGGTCGAGTACTCGTCCCCCAATACCAAGTGCCCCAGCTCATGGGCGGCGGTCGCCCTACGCCTTCCCGGCTCAGCCAGCCTGCTGACGACGGACACGCCGAACTCCCCCTCCATCAGCGACGCCCCGTCGCCGGGAAGGTCCGACACGAGGACGTACTGCCCCACTCGTTCACACTCTGCCATCAGAGACCGGATCGGTTCCTGTCCGAGACCCTGCCTGTTCCTGAGCCACAAGGCGGCTTCCCGTGCGTCCTGCGAGTCTGTGACGGTTCGGTCGTACACCGCCGCCTTGCGCGGCTCGAGAAGGCCGAGGGCCACGACCTGGCGAATGTCGTCCAGCCAGGCCATCAACTTGGCCTCCAGCCGGTAGGAATCCCTGGAGAGGGCGCTGTCCGTGTCGTCGACCAGGCTGGTCCGCCGCGACAGCACAGTCGGCTGCTCGCGAAGGAAGTGCCCCATGGGCACCTTCAGTGCGGCGGCCAGCTTCGCCAGCTCGAGCGCATCGATCTGCCGTCCCCCGGACTCGATCTTGGCGATCTTCGTGCGCTCCAACCCGACGGCGCTCGCCAGCTCGGCTTGCGACATGCCCGCCGCCAGCCTGCTCTCCCGGACGCGCTCGCCCACATCAGCCCATTCCACCGGACCAGCGTGGTGCGATTTTCGCACATTCGTCAAGTCGGAGGCCTGTCACGTGCACCAACGATTGTCCTGACCGCTGTCACGTTCCGGGAGCGGGCCTCGTCCCGTAGTCATGTCCACTGCCTATCTCGCCCTGGCCATCGTGACGATCGTGATCAACGCCGGGATCGCCGCCGCCGACTTCGCGCGGATCCCGTTCGTCCTGAAGAACTCCGCCGAGGTCGACGTGCCTCAGTCCTGGATCCCGCCGCTGGCCTCGCTGAAGGCCGCGGGCGCGGCCGGACTGCTGTTCGGCCTGCTCGGCGTGCCGTACATCGGAACCGCGGCCGCCGCCGGGCTCGTGCTGTTCTACGTCGGCGCCGTCCTCACCCACGTGCGCGCCCGCGTCCTCTACAACATCGCCTTCCCCACCGGATTTCTCGCGCTGGCGGTGGCAACCTTGGTCCTCGATCTCGCTCAGGCCAGATAGGCGGGACAGGCGTCGTGCGGCTCTTTGAACGACGTGGTGGTCGGACCCGACTGGTTCACCGAAATTCCCGTACGCGGCCACACTTGAATTAACCACTGGGTCAGCGTCATGCCCAGCATTTCGGCACTTCCTTGATCATCGTCGAATCAAAGACGGGAGACCGTAGACCCGCCAAGACCATGGTGCTCGAAGAACGTGAAGCGTTGCCCCACGACTGCCGGACCAAGAAGGACCTCGAAGGCCGGGCGGTTGTGATTCTCGACGACATCTGTCACACCGGCTACACGATGACCGGTATTGACACCATGTCCGAACGGGCTGCAGTCGTCACCGTCCTGGACTTGGCGCTGCCAGAAACCTCCACCGCTGGAGCGACGGCGAAAGCTGTGCGGGGACGGCGAGCAACCATCCCCGCACAGCTCGTAAACTCAGCTACAGCCGGACGTCGCTCCGCAGCCTTCACAGGCATAGCAGGAGCCGGCGGGCCGCATCTTGGTGCCGCAGGTCATGCAGAGCGGCGCGTCGGAGGCGGTGCCGAGGTTCAGTTCCACCAGTTCCGCCGTCGAGTGCGCCACCTTGGCGGGAGCGGCCGTGGACGAGTCCACAGTGGACCGAAGGGCGTCGAGGTCGACGTTTTCCGGTTCCGCGGCGGGCGTGGCGCCGTAGTTCGCCTCGACCTGCGCCGAGCGCTCGTCGGCGGTGAAGATGCCGAGCTGAGAACGCTTCTCGTACGGCAGGTAGTCCAGCGCCAGCCTGCGGAACAGGTAGTCCATGACGCTGGTGGCGATCCGGATGTCCGGGTCGTCGGTCATGCCGGCGGGTTCGAAGCGCAGATTGGAGAACTTCGAAACGTAGAACTCCAGCGGGATGCCGTGCTGCAGGCCGACCGAGATCGACATCGAGAACGCGTCCATCACGCCCGCCAGGGTCGAACCCTGCTTGCCGAGCTTCACGAAGATCTCGCCGAGCCCGTCGTCCGGGTACGAACCGGCGTGCAGGTAGCCCTCGGCGCCCCCGACGGTGAACGACACCGTCTGGCTCGGGCGCTTTTTCGGCAGGCGTTTGCGAACCGGCCGGTACTCGACGACCTTTTCCGGCTCGGGGGCGGCCTTCTCGTTTTTGCCGGTGGACAGCGGCTGACCGACCTTGCAGTTGTCGCGGTAGATCGCGAGCGCCTTGAGGCCGTACTTCCAGCCCTGGAAGTAGATTTCCTCGACCTCTTCGACGGTCGCCGACTCCGGCATGTTGACCGTCTTGGAGATCGCGCCGGACAGGAACGGCTGCACCGCGGCCATCATCCGGACATGCCCCATCGGTGCGATGGACCGCTCCCCCACCGCGCAGTCGAACACCTCGTAGTGCTCCGGGCGCAGGCCGGGGGCGTCGACGACGTGACCGTGCTGGGCGACGTACTCGACGATCGCTTCGCTCTGTTCGGCCTGGTAGCCGAGCGCGGACAGGGCTCGCGGGACGGTCTGGTTGACGATCTGCATCGAACCGCCGCCGACCAGCTTCTTGAACTTGACCAGCGAGAAGTCCGGCTCGATGCCGGTCGTGTCGCAGTCCATCATGAAGCCGATGGTGCCGGTGGGTGCCAGCACCGACGCCTGCGCGTTGCGCCAGCCGTCTGCCTCGCCCAGTTCGATGCCGCGCTTCCATTCCTGCGTCGCGAGCGCGCGGACCGCGGCGTCGTTCGCGTGGTAGGTCCGCACCAGTTCGTTGGCGGCGGCGTGCTTGCGCATGACCCGCTGGTGTGCCTCGGCGTTGCGCGCATAGCCCTCGTACGGCCCGACGACCGCGGCGAGTTCGGCGGAGCGCCGGTACGAAACGCCTGTCATCAAAGAGGTGATCGCGGCGGCGAGCGCGCGGCCGCCTTCGGAGTCGTACGCGTGTCCGAGCGCCATCAGCAGCGCGCCGAGGTTCGCGTAGCCGATACCCAGCTGGCGGAACTTACGGGTGGTGTCGCCGATCGCCTCGGTCGGGAAGTCGGCGAAGCAGATCGAGATGTCCATGGCGGTGATGACCAGCTCGACGGCCTTCGCGAACAGTGGCGCGTCGAAACCGCCGTCCTCGGTGGCGAACTTGAGCAGATTCAGCGAGGCGAGGTTGCAGCTGGAGTTGTCCAGGTGCATGTACTCCGAACACGGGTTGGACGCGGTGATCCGGCCCGATTCGGGGCAGGTGTGCCAGTCGTTGATCGTGTCGTCGTACTGCAGCCCCGGATCGGCGCATTCCCAGGCGGCCTGCGCGATGGCGCGGAACAGCTTCTTGGCGTCGACGCGGTCGATGACCTCACCGCTCGTCCGCGATCGCAGGCCGAAGTCGCCCCGGGTCTCGACGGCCTGCATGAACTCGTCGGAGACCCGGACCGAGTTGTTCGCGTTCTGGTACTGCACGGAGGTGATGTCCGCACCGGAAAGGTCCATGTCGAACCCGGCGTCGCGGAGAACCTTGATCTTCTCCTCTTCACGGGCCTTGGTCCGCACGAACTCCTCGACGTCCGGGTGGTCGACGTCGAGGACGACCATCTTCGCCGCGCGACGGGTGGCGCCACCGGATTTGATGGTGCCCGCGGAGGCGTCGGCACCGCGCATGAAGGAGACCGGACCGGACGCGGTGCCACCGGAGGACAGCAGCTCACGCGAGGAACGGATGCGGGAGAGGTTCAGCCCGGCACCGGAGCCGCCCTTGAAGATCAGGCCCTCTTCGCGATACCAGTTGAGGATCGACTCCATGGTGTCGTCGACCGAAAGGATGAAACACGCCGAGACCTGCTGCTTCGACGTCGTGCCGACGTTGAACCACACCGGCGAGTTGAAGCTGAACACCTGGTGCAGCAGCATCCAGGTCAGTTCGTGCTCGAAGACCTCGGCGTCGGCGGGACTCGCGAAATAGCCGTGTTCGCGGCCCGCGTCGACGTAGGAGCGGACGACGCGGTCGATCAGCTGCTTGAGGCTCTGCTCGCGCTGGGCCGAGCCGACGGCACCACGGAAGTACTTGCTGGTGACGATGTTGGTCGCGTTGACCGACCAGAAGCCGGGGAACTCGACCCCGCGTTGCTCGAAGTTGATCGTGCCGTCGCGCCAGTTCGTCATCACGACGTCCCGGTGCTCCCAGGTGACCTGGTCGTACGGGTGGACGCCCTCGGTGGTGAAGACCCGGCGCACGGCGAGCCCGCCCGCCTGCTTCTTCTTCCCACTCGTCCGCGGTGTGGCCGGGTTGTCTGTTCCCACGGTCTCGGTCATGGGTCTTTCCCTCACTCCCACGCGGGAGGCGGCTTCAGCCGTCTTTCGCGTCTTGATCGCTCTCGTCCGGTGTGGCAGCCATGGCCTCGCGGAGGTCCGAGATCTCCTTCTCGAAATCCTCGACCGAGGAGAAGGAGCGGTAGACGCTGGCGAACCGGAGGTAGGCGACGCCATCGAGTTCACGCAGGGGGCCCAGGATCGCCAGGCCGACCTCATGACTCGGGATCTCCGCCAGCCCCGCCGACCGGATCGACTCCTCGACCCGCTGCGCGAGCTGCTGCAGCGCGTCGTCGTCGACCGGCCTGCCCTGGCAGGCGCGACGCACCCCCCGGACCACCTTGTCCCGGCTGAACTGCTCGGTGACCCCGGATCGTTTGACGACGGCGAGCACCATCGTCTCAGAGGTGGTGAAGCGACGACCGCAAGCGGCGCATGAGCGCCTTCGCCGAATCGCTTGTCCCTCATCCACCTCTCGGGAGTCGACGACCCGAGAGTCCGCATGCCGGCAGAACGGGCACCTCATCCGCCGATCACCTTCCCCTCCGCGCCGGCCGGTCCCGAGTGGATGCCCGTCGCCACGCAACGACGGGAAGGATCGACCTATGGATCGATCTGTGGACATCCGGTGGGTGCACACGAGCCAGCTGTGGACAACTGGTACCGAGTCTACCCCAAGCTATGGACCCACTACAGCCATGTAACTACTACATATAGCGGTGGAGACTAGATCGCAGGTGGGACGCACGCAAGCGCGGCGGCCGGGTCGATCGGACACGAAAGGGGAGCTCGTCCAGCACGGGTGAGAGCAGCCCTCAAGATCACCTCCCACCCTCCGCGACCTCGGCCGCGACCGGGACCGTGAGGGGCAACCCTGGCACGAGGACGACGTCTTCCAGGGAGTTGAGTTCCTTGATCTTGGCCACCACCGCGCCGGTGTCGCTGCCTGGCGCGAAACGGGCCGCGAGGCCGGACAGCGTCTCCCCCGCCGAAACGGACACCGTGATGGTCCGTTCGGGCACCGCGGCGCCCGGGACGCCGGCGAAGAACAGACCCGATCCGGTGACCACCGCGGCGACGAGCAAGGCCATCGCGACGAGCGACGGCCACCTGAGCGGCAGCCGCCTCGGCGCCGGGCACGCCGGGGAGGCGGTGGCCACACCCGGACGACGGCTCGCCACGACCCGTGCCCTGGTCGGAGGACGCAAAGGTTCGGCACGCCCGCCCCGGACCACCCGCACGGGCCTGGTCAACCCTGCCGGAACGGGCCCGGGGGAACTGGGCCGCGCCAGTCCTCGATCGGCCAGAATCGACATAGGAACCTCCTCGCAAGTCCTGCTGCGCTCGGCGCCGGGCCACGACCCGGCGATCAAGATCGAACAGGCGTTCTATCGAACGCCCGTGCGAATGTGTACCACCTCCCACCGACAAAAATCGAGCGACACGGCGTGTCCATCGAACAGATGTTTGAAATCGTCGTCCCGGCGGGCTAACGTCGTTGACCAGGGCGTCTGCTGCGCGGACGCCGCCGGTGCCGTGGACGGGAAAGATCGTCCGTCACCGGCGAAGACACGCGAAGTCGGTCCGGGAGACCGGACGTACTGGGAGGCGACGCAGGAGATGAAGGAGCGAGACGGTGGCTAAGGTGAGCAAGGCGGGGAACGCGCCTAGGGGCTCGGGCAAGGTGCGCTCCTTGCCCGAGGTTAACGAGGTGGACGAGACCCTGACCGTGCGACAGCAGCAGGTGCTCGACGTGATCAAGCTGTGGGTGAGCCGGTTCGGCTACCCGCCGAGTGTGCGTGAGATCGGCGAGGCGGTCGGGCTGACCTCCACTTCGTCGGTGTCGCACCAGTTGCAGGCCCTGCAGCGCAAGGGTTATCTGCGACGCGATCCGAACCGCCCGCGTGCGGTCGGTGTGCTCGCCGCGACGGACGACAACCCGATGGGCATCGACGTCGAGCAGCCGCAGTCGGCCGCGAAGGCCGCGTACGTGCCGCTCGTCGGGCGGATCGCCGCCGGTGGGCCGGTGCTGGCGGAGCAGGCGATCGAAGACGTCTTCCCGCTGCCGCGGGAGATCGTCGGTGAGGGTGAGCTCTTCCTGCTCAGCGTCACCGGTGACTCGATGGTCGACGCCGCCATCACCGATGGCGACTGGGTCGTCGTGCGCCAGCAGCCCACGGCCGACCCCGGCGAGATCGTGGCCGCGATGATCGACGGCGAGGCGACGGTCAAGACGTTCAAGCGCAAGGACGGCCACATCTGGCTGATGCCGCACAACGAGGCGTACGAACCCATCCCGGGTGACGACGCCACGATCCTCGGCAAGGTCGTCGCCGTTCTTCGCAGGCTGTAGGCCGGAATCGGAGCACGCCGGGATCCCGGGTCGCGAAGACCCGGGTCAGGCTCGGCAAGCTTCGGTCAGGCTCGCCGTTTCCGGAGCTTGCCGACCAGCAGGAAGCCGCCGATCACGACGATCGCGGCGATACCGACCTGCACGTAGGGGAAACCGGATCCCTGGCCTGTGCCGCCGACCGCGGCCGTCCCACCCGAAGTGCTGCCCTCGGATTCGGCCGCTTCGACGGCGAGTGCCGCCGCGCCCTTCACCGCACGGATCTGCTCCCCGACACCCTCCCCACCGGACAGCAGGGTCCCGTCCGGATCGAAGGCGAGCGCCTCCCCCTGTTTCTCGTTCGGCAACGGCACCCGCACCGGCTCACGCTGCAGCGCGCTCTTCAGGTCTCCGCCGGTGACGGCGTAGAGGTAAGCGTCGGTGTAAGTACGTAACGCGACCACCGAGCCGTCGGCCATCGACGCCGCGCCGGTCACCGTCATCGACCCGATCGATCCGGCGGGCCCGCCCTGCGTCGAAGTCTCCTTGATCTGCAGCGAGCCCACGTTCTCCAACGGAGTCGGGCCGGGACTGGCGAGCGGCCCTGTCGGCCGGTACACCTTGGAGCTGCCGAAGAAGTCCTTCGTGATCAGGTACGGCGTGCCCGAACGGTCCATGATCAGCGCTTCGACGTCGTGCTGCCCGTCGGGATAGGTGAGCCGGTGCAGCGTCGCCTTGCCCTGCGGGGTCAGCGAGATCAGCGCGACCGTGTCCCGCTGCTTGCGGTTGTCACCGGCGTCGGAAAGCCAGAAGGTGCCGTCGGCGGTGCGGGCGAGATCCTCGGGGTCGTACGGGTCCGTCGCGGCCGAGATGACCTTCTGGACCTTGCAGTCGCGGCCGAGGACGAAGACCTGCGTCTTGGTCCCGCCGTCGTTGAGGGCGTACAGGTGGTCGCCGTCGGAAACGAGTCCGGAAAGCTCGCTGAGCCGGGAATCGCTGTTCTTGCACACCGGCTGCGGAGCCGGGACCTCCTGCGCCATGGCGGGGGTCGTCCCGCCGATGAACGCCGCCAGCACGGCCACCGCCGCGACAATCCCCCGCACATCCACCTCCGTACCGTGGAACCCCTGAAGCCTCACACTACGGAGACGTCCGGGACGGCGCGCAGTTCGGTCGGAACGCCGAGACGGGGCGGAATGTCGCGAAGGCCACTTTCGGCTGCGCGCGGCTTGTCAGCGGTGAGGACGGTTTCTTCGAGCAAACGGCGCCCGTGCCGTGATGTCCAGGCCCGCGGTGACCGGCCGTTCGCTGGGTTCGCGATCAGGGTGAGGCGTGACTCGCGTGATCGGAGGCGGAACTCGCGTGATCGGGTGCGGTCTCGCCTCGGCCAGTCATCGACGTCGGGGCGGGAACGGACTCACGCAAGGGGTCCGGGCTATCCGGAAGCACGTGAAAGGCCCCTTTCAGCGCGGTGAAAGGGGCCTTCACGTACTTGCTTACAGAGCCGAGTCGTTCGTCTGGAAATCGCTCAGCGCCGCGGCCAGTTCGGGCCTGCCGCGGACGACCAGGCGCGTACCGGTCTCGACGTGCTCTTCCTCCAGCACTTCGCCGTCGGCGTGGGCCCGGGAGACGAGTTCACCTCGTGAGTACGGGATCAGCACCTCGACCACGACTTCCGGCCTCGGCAGCCGTTCCGCGATCACCTCGGCCAGCTCCGCGATCCCGGTACCGGCCCGCGCCGACACCTGCACCGAACCGGCCATCTGGTGCCGCAACCGGGCCAGCGACACCTCGTCGGCGGCATCGGTCTTGTTGATCACCAGCAGCTCCGGCGGGAGCGGCTCGGAGCGGCGCTTCGTGATCTCGGCGAGCACTTCGCGTACCGCGTTGACCTGCTCTTCCGGCGTCGGGTCGGAACCGTCGACGACGTGGACGAGCAGGTCGGCACTCGCCGCTTCCTCCAGCGTCGACCTGAACGCGTCCACCAGCTGGTGCGGCAGGTGACGGACGAAACCGACGGTGTCGGTCAGCGTGTAGGTGCGGCCGTCCGGGGTCTGCGCCCGCCGGGTCGTCGGATCCAGGGTGGCGAACAGCGCGTCCTCGACCAGCACGCCGGCCCCGGTCAGCGCGTTGAGCAGGCTCGACTTGCCGGCGTTGGTGTAGCCGACGATCGCGACGCTCGGCACCTCGTTGGCCACCCGTCGACCGCGTTTGGTCTCGCGGATGGTGTCCATCGCGGCGATCTCGCGCCGCAGTTTCGACACCCGCTTGCTGATCCGCCGCCGGTCCGTTTCGAGTTTGGTCTCACCGGGACCACGCAGACCGACACCACCGTTGGCGCCGCCCGCCCGGCCACCGGCCTGCCGGGACAGCGCCGCACCCCATCCGCGAAGCCGCGGGATCAGGTACTGCAGCTGGGCCAGCTCGACCTGCGCCTTGCCCTCCTTGGAGCGGGCGTGCTGGGCGAAGATGTCGAGGATCAGGGCGGTGCGGTCGATGACCTTCACCTTGACCTTCTCCTCCAGCTGGCGCAGCTGGCCGGGTGAGAGCTCACCGTCGCAGATCACCGTGTCGGCACCGGTGGCCGCCACGATCTCACGCAGTTCCTTGACCTTGCCCGAGCCGATGTAGGTGGCGGGATCCGGGCGGATCCGCCGCTGCACCAGGCCTTCCAGCACTTCGGAGCCCGCCGTTTCGGCGAGCCGGGCGAGTTCGGCGAGCGAGGCCTCGGACTGGAGGGCGCTGCCCTCGGTCCACACACCGACCAGAACGACGCGTTCCAGGCGCAACTGCCGGTATTCGACCTCGGTGACATCCGCGAGTTCGGTGGACAGGCCCGCTACCCGGCGGAGCGAGGCGCGGTCCTCGAGCTCCAGTTCGCCGGTCGAAGGGTCCATGTCGTCGTTCAGATCGTTGTGTGTCAGTTCCGTCATCGTGCCTCCATGGTCCCACGTTTCGGCGGCGGGACCGAATTCATTACCTGCTCGGATACTTCGACAAGTAGATGGCCGTGCGTTTCGCGTCCGGGTCGACCGGCCGGGAGATGAAGTCGTCGACGAGCTCCATGAGCCGTGCTTCGAACTCCGCGACCTGCTCGTCCGGTACCTGGACGACCATGCGTGTCTGCTGCACCTCGTCGAATCCCACGTCGGCGATCTCGGCCAGGTAGGCCTCGAAGATCGCCTGGTCGATCCCCCTGTCGCGGGAATCAAGATGCCAGGACAACCCGGTCGAGCGATACGGAATTTCCTTCGCGCCGCGCGTGCCGCGTCTCACCGGGAGCGCTTCGAGGAACCCGGTGTCGACGAGCTTGCGCACGTGGTGCAGCGTCGTCGCGGGATCGCGATCGAGCCGTTCGGCGAGTTCCTTGTTGGTCAGCGCCTCCGAGTACGTCAACCGGATGATGCGCAGCCTTATTCCGGAGGCCATGGCGGCGATCTCGGCCTCGGTGGCGGCGCGTCGTGGAGTGGGCACACGGACAGCTTAGGGCCGAAAGTGATTGACAGTTTCCAATCACTTGGCCAAGGTGGCGTCGTGCGCAGAGACTCCCTCTTCTTCCACGCGGACTTCCGGCGGCTCTGGGCGGGCGATACGGCCAGCCAGGTGGGCGCCTTCGCCGGTCAGACCGTGCTCCCCTTGCTCGCGGCCACCGTGCTGGCCGCCACGCCGTTCCAGATGGGAGTGCTGACCGCGGCCGAGACGATCGCCTTCCTGATCATCGGGCTGCCGGCCGGGGTGTGGGTGGACCGCCTGCGGCGGCGGACGCTGATGCTGCGGGCCGACTTCGTCCGCGCCGCGTTGCTGCTGACCATTCCGCTCGCCTGGTGGGCGGGGGTCCTGTCGCTGACGCAGTTGATCGTGGTCGCCACCCTCGTCGGCGTCGCGACGGTGTTCTTCGATGTCGCGTACCAGTCATATCTGCCGTCATTGGTGGGCCGGGAACAGCTGCTGGAAGGCAACGCGAAACTCCAGGCCAGCCAGTCGGTGGCGTTCCTGACCGGCCCCGGCGTCGGCGGCGGGCTGGTCCAGCTCGCGGGTGCGGCCAACGCGGTGCTGACGACCGGGCTGGGCTTCCTGACCTCCGCGCTGTGCCTGCTGCGGATCCGCACCGTCGAAGAGGTGCCCGAGCGGCATGAGGACGCGAAGCTGCTTCCCCAGATCGCCGAGGGTCTGCGGTTCGTGTTCACCGACGCCGCCCTGCGCTCGATCGTCGCCTGCACCGCGACCGCCAACCTGTTCAACGGTGCCTTCACCGCGGTGGAGATCCTGTTCCTGAACCGGGAACTGGGCCTGCCGCCGGCGGCCGTCGGTCTCGTTCTGGCGACCGGTGGCCTGGGCGGGATCCTCGGGGCGATCCTGGCCGGGGCCCTGACCCGGCGGATCGGTCAGGCGCGGTCGATCTGGCTGGTCCCCCTGCTGACCTGGCCGTTCCAGCTACTGCTCCCGCTCGCCGCGCCGGGCCGGCGAATCGTGCTGTTCCCCGTCGCCTTGGCGATCGCCGGGTTCGGGATCATCGTCTACAACGTCGCGCAGGTCTCGTACCGGCAAGCCGTGTGCCCGGACCGGCTGCTCGGCCGGATGAACGCCAGTGTGCGGTTCGTCGTCTGGGGGATGCTGCCGCTCGGCGCGCTGATCGGCGGCGTGCTCGGGGAGGCGATCGGGATCCGGGGAACGCTCTGGTTCGTCGCCGTCGGCGAGACGGCCGCGCTGCTGTGGGTGGTCTTCTCGCCGATTCGGAAGCTTGGCGACCTTCCCACGGAGCCGGTCGCGGTCTAGCCGAGCCCGGCCCACCAGGTCTCGTCGAGTTCGCCGCGGGCGACGATCTCCGCCGGTCCGGTCAGCGTGGAGCCGCCGCGGCGCACCTCGACGACCACGCGGCCGCCGGGGATGTCGACGCTTGCTTCACCGGTGTCGGTGCCCGCGAGGTGCAGGGCGGCGGCGACCGCGGCGACCGTGCCGGTGCCGCAGGACCGCGTCTCGCCGACGCCGCGTTCGTGGACGCGCATCTTCAGCGTGTCTTCGCCCAGCAGGTTGATGAACTCGAGGTTCACGCCGTCGGGGAACACGTCGGAGTCGAAGTCGGGCTGGTCGCGCAGGTCGAGCACGTCGACGTCGTCTTCGACGACCGACACCAGATGCGGGTTGCCGACGCTCACCGCGACGCCGGAGAACGGCTTCCCGGCGACCACGGTGACCGAGGTGCCGGTGATGGTCGCCGGGCCCATCTGCACGGTCACCGAACCGTCCTCGCGCATCCGCACCGGCCTGTCGCCGGCGCGGGTGCCGATGACGAAGTCGCGCTCGGTCACCGACCCGGAATCGACCAGGTAGCGGACGAAGACCCGGACGCCGTTGCCGCACATCTCCGCGATGGACCCGTCGGCGTTGCGGTAGTCCATGAACCATTCGCCGCGGGACTCGACATCCAGTGCGGACGACCGCACGATCCGGAGCACACCGTCGGCGCCGAGACCGCGCTGACGGTCGCACAGCGCCGCCACTCGCGCCTCCGTCAGTTCGAGGCGGCCGCCGGGGTCGGGAAGGAGCACGAAATCGTTCTGTGTGCCGTGTCCCTTAAGGAATTCGATGCCGCCCATGACTCCAAGGCTACTGGGCCGTCACCTCGAGGACGCGCTCGGCCAGCCGCTCCGAACCACCGTCGAACCACTGGATGCGCTTGTCCCGCCGGAACCAGGAACGTTGCCTGCGCACGAACCTCCGGGTGGCCTGTGCGGTGGCCTCGGCGGCGGCCCGGAAGTCGCCGTCGCCGTCCATCGCGGCGATCACCTGGTGGTAGCCCAGCGCCCTCGAAGCGGTGAGCCCGTCACGGAGTCCCCTGCCCAGCAACGTCCGGACTTCCTCGACGAGCCCGGTCGCGAACATGATCTCCACGCGGCGGTCGACGCGGGCGTCGAGTTCGGCGGGTTCGCGGTCGATGCCGATCAGGACCGTGTGGTAGCGGGCGGGTCCGGGTTTCGGCAGGTTCGCCGAGAACGGTTCGCCGGTGATCTCGATGACCTCCAGCGCGCGCACGATCCGGCGGGTGTTGGTCGGCAGGATGGCCGTCGCGGCGACGGGGTCGAGTTCGGTGAGCCGGGCGTGCATCGCGGCGGCCCCGATTTCGTCGGCTTCGGCGGTCAGCCGGGCGCGTATGTCCGGATCGGTGCCCGGGAACTTCAGGTCGTCGAGCACGGCTTGGACGTAGAGGCCGGACCCGCCGGTGAGGACCGGCACGCGTCCGGCGGCCAGGAGTTCTTCGACGCGGGCGCGGGCGTCACGCTGGTACGCGGCGACGGACGCCGTCTCGGTGACGTCGAGGACGTCCAGCAGATGGTGCGGCACCCCGCGCCGCTCCTCGATGGTCGCCTTCGCCGTCCCGATGTCCATCCCGCGGTACAGCTGCAGGGCGTCGGCGTTGACCACCTCACCCCCGAGGGCGCGGGCGAGTTCGACCGCCAGCGCGGTCTTCCCGGTCGCCGTGGGCCCGGCGACCGCCACCGGCCGGATCACGCGTGCTCCCAGACCGCGACGTGGTAAGCGACGCCGAACGGCGCGGCCGAATAAAGGACCTCGGCGGTCCAGCCCTCGTCCGCCGCCAGCCCGGCGAGGACCTGCCAGGGCGCGCGACCGCCGGCCCCGAGTTCGGCGGCGTACGCCGGGTCGAGCGCGGCCAGCGCGCCCGTGTCGGCCTTGGCCAGCGCGTCGCGGACGCCGGCGTCGAAACCTGCCGCCCGTTCGTCTTCGCCACCGGGGGAACGCGGACCGTGCCGGCTCGAACCGTCGCCGAGGACGAGCACCGCGGCGTGCTCCCCCAGCGTGCGGCCCAGCTGTTCGCACCGGCCTGCCGGTGCGGCGGGATCGACGAGGTGGACCCGGACGGACGACGCACCCGCTTGCTCGCGGAGCCAGCCGGCCACGAGCGCGGGCAACGGCAGCTCGGTTTCGGCTGCTGTCACCCGGCTGAGTGAGACTCCGAGGTCGACGCCGAAGCCGCGGAAGGACCCAGTCGCGTGTTCCGGCACTTCGGGCGCACCCGTGGCCGCGCCGACGACGACCCAGTCCGGCGAAGCACTGGTCAGCCGCCTCGCGGCCGCAAGACAGGCTTCGCGCAGCTCGGCGCCTTCATCCGCCGCTCCGGCGGCCAGTTCGGGAATGAGCAGTGGAGGTTGCGGAAGCACGGCGACACGGCGGATCACGGCCGCCGACGTTACCTTCCCCGCCTCCGAGCACCGGCGACCGACCGCCACGGAGCATCCACCGGAAGTAGGATCACTGCCCTCTGGCGGTTCATCCGGTTCCACGGTGAGCGCTGAGCTGCTTGAATGCCGCAAGGGGTCGATACCCCCGAAGCAAGACGGCAACGCATTACCCGGCCCCGCCGCTAGGCGGGGCGCCCGCGCCAGCGGGCGTACAGGCGATAAGGAGCCTGCGATGGCCCAGGAGAACACGTCCACCGGTACCCCGGCACCGCACCCGGTACCGCACGCGCTCGGTGGCGGGCACCCCGCACCCCCCGTGCCGCCCGCCGAACCCAGCCCGTCCGCTTGGGGCAGGGTCGACGACGAAGGAACGGTGTACGTCAACACGCCCGACGGTGAACGCGCGGTCGGTGTCTGGCAGGCCGGCAGCCCGGACGAGGGTCTGCTCCACTACGCGCGCCGCTTCGACGACCTGCGCACCGAGGTCGAGCTGCTGGAGACGCGGCTGGAGTCCGGCGCGGGCGACCCGAAGCACGCGCTGGCCACGGCCACGCAGCTGCGCGACGGTCTCGCCGAAGCCGCCGTCGTCGGTGACATCGCCGCGCTGGGCGGCCGTATCGAGCAGGTCATCGCCCACGCCGAGAAGGCGCTGACCGCGGCCAAGCAGGAACGTGAAGAGGCCCGCGCGGCGGCCGTCCTGCGCAAGCAGGCCCTCGCCGACGAGGCCGAGAAGCTCGCCGCGGAGTCGACCCAGTGGAAGGCCGCCGGCGACCGGCTGCGCGCCATCCTGGACGAGTGGAAGACCGTCAAGGGCGTCGACCGCAAGACCGACGACGAGCTGTGGAAGCGGTTCTCCAAGGCCCGTGAGGCGTTCAACCGCCGCCGTGGCTCGCATTTCGCCGAGCTCGACAAGCAGCGCGCGGGTGCCAAGAACCGCAAGGAAGAGCTCATCGCCGAAGCCGAGTCGCTGTCGGAGTCCGAGGACTGGGGCGACACGGCGGGTCGCTACAAGGACCTGATGACCGAGTGGAAGGCCGCCGGCCGCGCGCCCAAGGACAGCGACGAGGCGCTCTGGCAGCGTTTCCGCGCGGCGCAGGACAAGTTCTTCGCGCGGCGGTCCGCGGTGTTCTCCGAGCGGGACGCCGAGTTCGCCACCAACGCGCAGCGGAAGGAAGAGCTGCTCGTCGAGGCCGAGAAGATCGACCCCGCCGCGAACCTCGAAGCGGCGAAGCAGCACATGCGGCGCATCCAGGACCAGTGGGACGAGATCGGCAAGGTCCCGCGTGAGCGCATCCGCGAACTGGACGGCCGCCTGAAGGCCGTGCAGGACGCGATCAAGTCGGCCGAGGACAGCAAGTGGCGGCGGACCGACCCGGAGGCGCAGGCCAGGGCGGCGCAGTTCCGCGAGCGGGTCGAGCAGTTCGAGTCGCAGGCGGCGAAGGCCCGTGCGGCCGGTGACGAGCGTCGCGCGAAGAAGGCGGACGAGCAGGCCGCGCAGTGGCGTGAGTGGCTCGAAGCGGCGGAAGCGGCCATCGCGAACCGGTGAGCACCGGAACCAGCGGGCCCGCACCCGGAAGTACCTGAAGGCCCCCTTTCTCGCGCTGGGCGGGGGGAAGGGGGCCTTCAGGTACTTGGGCAGAACTGAGTGGGCCGGCTAGCCGCGCGAGAAGGCGGCGCGCATCCAGTAGACGGCCAGCGCGACGGTGGCGATCCAGGCGACGATCATCCCGAAACCCGGACCGCCACCGGCCGCGCCGGTCGCGTGTGAGGACTGCTGGGACCAGATCGCGAGCATCCCGTCGACGGAGGCGAACCAGCCGCCCGCGGCGCAGACCCAGGACAGCCACCAGCGCCGGGTCACCAGCGTGACGGCGGAGACGAACACGCCGATGCCGGTGGAGGTCGCGGCGAACAGCTGCGGGATCCCGCCACCCTTGCCGAGCAGCACCTCCCAGCCCGCGTGCTCGCCGACCCAGGGCAGCAGCTGGGCGACCAGCAGCACGAACACCAGCACGGCGATGGAGAACCCGCGCCTGCCCAGGTCGATCGTCTTGGCCGCGCGTTCGCCGACTTCGTCGATCTCGGCGGCGAGTTCGTCGATCTTCGGTTCGGTCACAGTGCACACCCGCTCACCGGTTCCGGCGTGACGGCCGGGGCACCGAAGCCCGGCAGGCCCAGCGTCACGCCATTGGTCTTCGGCCGCAGCCCGGCCTCGGAGTTGTCACCCGCCCTGGTGCGGCGGTGCGACAGCAGGTCGCCGTCGGCGACGAGGTGGTGCGGAGCGCCGTAGGTCACCACGGTCTCGACGACGTCGCCGGGACGCACGGCGCGGTCCACCAGCGGTCCCGTCGGCGCGAAGTGGACGAGCCTGCCGTCACGGGCACGGCCGCTCATCCGGTGCGTTTCGGCGTCCTTGCGGCCCTCGCCGGAGGCGACCAGCAACTCGACACGGCGTCCGACGATCTTCTTGTTCTCTTCCCAGGAGATGTCGTTCTGCAGCTTCACGAGCCGTTCGTAGCGCTCCTGCACGACCTCCTTCGGCAGCTGCCCGGCCATCTCGGCGGCGGGCGTGCCCGGCCGGATCGAGTACTGGAAGGTGAAAGCGCTGGAGAACCGCGCCTGCGCGACGACGTCGAGCGTGGCCTGGAAGTCTTCCTCCGTCTCGCCGGGGAAGCCGACGATGATGTCGGTGGTGATCGCGGCGTCGGGCATCGACTCGCGCACGCGGTCGAGGAGCTTGAGGTAGCGCGCCGAACGGTAGGACCGCTTCATTTCGCGCAGCACCTTGTCCGACCCGGACTGGAGTGGCATGTGCAGCTGGTGGCACACGTTCGGCGTCTCGGCCATGGCGTCGACGACGTCCTCGGTGAACGCCGCGGGATGCGGCGAGGTGAAACGGACGCGCTCCAGTCCCGCCACCGCACCGCAGGCGCGCAACAGTTTCCCGAACGCGAGCCGGTCGCCGAATTCGACGCCGTAGGAGTTCACGTTCTGGCCGAGCAGGGTCACTTCGAGCACGCCCTCGGCGACGAGTGCCTCGACCTCGGCCAGGATCTCACCGGGACGGCGGTCGCGTTCCTTGCCCCGCAGCGCCGGGACGATGCAGAAGGTGCAGGTATTGTTGCAGCCGACCGAAATCGACACCCAGCCCGCGTACGCGGAGTCGCGCTTCGCCGGAAGCGTCGAAGGGAAGGTCTCGAGCGATTCGAGGATCTCGACCTCGGCCTCGGCGTTGTGCCGCGCGCGTTCCAGCAACGTCGGCAGCGCGCCGATGTTGTGCGTACCGAACACCACGTCGACCCACGGGGCGCGGTTGACGATCTCGCCGCGGTCCTTCTGCGCGAGGCAGCCGCCGACCGCGATCTGCATGTCCGGCTTCGCGGTCTTCTGCGGCCGCAAGTGGCCGAGGGTGCCGTACAGCTTGTTGTCCGCGTTCTCCCGCACGGCGCAGGTGTTGAACACGATCAGGTCGGGTGTGGCCTCGCCGTCACCCGGAACGTAGCCGGCGTCCTCGAGCTGCCCGGCAAGACGTTCGGAGTCGTGCACGTTCATCTGGCAGCCGAAGGTGCGGATCTGGTAGGTTCGCGCGCTCATCTCGCCTTCGAGGGTACGCGGGCGGGGTTTCATGGCACGATCGACCCTCATGAGGAGACCAGGGGTGCTGGCGGCGGTGATCGCCGTGGTCTGCGCCCTGGTCACCGGATGTGACCCCGGCGTCGGCCCGCTGCACCTGCGCATCGCGGCCGGCAACCCCGGCGGCGTGTACCTGCCGCTCGCGAAGCCGCTCGCCGCGGCCTGGGCGGCCGATCTGGAGATCGCGCTCCCCGAGGTGCAGGAGACGCAAGGGTCGCTGGACAACCTCGCCCGTCTCCGGTCCGATCAAGCCGACATCGCCTTCGTCGCCGCCGACGTCGCGGCCGATCAACCCACCGGGATCGCCGCCCTCGCCCGTATCCACGACGACTACCTGCACGTCGTCGTCCGCGCCGACTCGTCGATCACCGCCATCGAGCAGCTGAAGGAGCACCGGGTGGCGATCGGCGCGCCCGATTCCGGCGTCGAGTACATCGCGCACCGCCTGCTGACCATCGCCGGTTTGTCCGGCCGGGTGACGACTCGGCAGCTCGGCTTCCAGGATTCGCTGACCGCCCTCACCCGCGGCGAGATCGACGCCTTCTTCTGGTCCGGCGGCCTGCCTACCGTCCGCCTCGCCGAAGCGGCGGGCAGCACGCGGGTCAGGCTCCTCGACCTCGAAGACTTCATTCCGCGGATGCGGGAGATCAGCCCGGTCTACGGCACCGCGACCATTCCGGCCAGCACCTATCACCAGGAGAAGCCGGTGACCACCCTGCTGGTACCGAACTTCCTGATCGTCCGGTCCTCGATGCCCGACGACCTCGCCCGGGGACTGACGGCGGGCCTGTTCGGCGCCCGCACCCGGCTGGCGGAGGTCAACCCGGCCGCCTTGTCGATCGACGTGCATCCCGGCATCGAAACCGAGCCTCTGCCCCTGCATCCGGGTGCGCTCCGCTACTTCCGCGAAGGCAAGCCCTGAACCGCCCGTGCCTCGAAGATCTCAAGGAAGGTGGGCGGGAAAGGTCACCGAAGCCAGCAGTCCGCCGTCTTCCGGCGACTCCAGGGCCAAGGTGCCGTCGGATCTGGTGACGATTTCCCGCACGATCGCCAGCCCCAGCCCGGAGCCCTGCACGTTCTGGTGCCGCGCCCCGCGCCAGAACCGGTCGGTCGCGCGATCCAGGTCCTCGGACCGCAGGCCGGGGCCGTGGTCCCGGACGGCGATCGTCACCCGGTCCCCGGCGGAGCGCACCGAAACCTTCACCTCGGTTCCCGGCTCGCTGAACTTGAGGGCGTTGTCCAGCAGCGAGTCGAGGACGACGGTCAAACCGTCCGGCGGGAGCAGGACCCGCATCGTCTCGTCCGTCGGCTCGGCCGCCAAGACGACGTCACGGGACTCGAAGACGACCGACCAGTCTTCGACCCTCTGGTCGACCAGGTCACCCACGACGACCGGAACCAGCTCGTTCCCGGACCCCTCCGCCTTCGCCATCGACAGCAGGTCGTCGACGAGCCGGTACAAGCGGTCGGCGTCGACCATGGCCGCCGCCAGCTCCGTCGCGGATTCGCCTTCCACCTTCGACTTGACGTTGCCGAGCCGGATCTTCAACGCGGTGAGCGGATTCCGCAGCTGATGGGAGGCGTCCGCGACGAAAGCCCGCTGCGCCGCCAGCGCCGCGGACACCCGGCCTGCCATCCGGTCGAACGAACGGGCCAGTTGGCGAAGCTCGGGTGGTCCGCCACTTTCCCCGACGGGGTCGGCTTCGCGCCCGCTCAGCACGGCGGTCACCAGATATTCGGTCGCGTCGTCCAGCCGATGCACGGGGCGCAGGATCCACCGGACGACCGGGGTGGTCAGCAACAGCGCGAGCACGAAAGCGAGCGCTCCGCCGACGGCGAGCGACAACCATTGCCAGAGCACCTCCGTACGGGCACGGGAGGTGTCCGAGATCGTGATGGCCGCTCCGCGGACGTCACCGTCGACCAGAACCGGTTCGGTGAGCACCAGCGGCGCCGTGCTCCACGGGGTCAGCCGCTCGCCGGGGCCCTGGTGACGGCCGGCCAGCGCGTCGCGGATCGCGTCGGCGACCCGGGGATCCGCCGACAGGTCGCCGGCGGTGCCGATCACCTGGCGAAGATCCCGGTCCACCACCGCCACCTCGACGCCGTAGACCTCCGCGTACCGGCGCATCTGCTGGTCGAGATCGGCGAACCGGTCGTCCAGCAACGGCCGTTCGGCGAGGGAGGCGAACCGGGCCGTATCCGTGAGGCGGTCGAGGAACAGCCGCTGCCGCACACCGTCGGCCAGGCTCAGCGCCAGCGGGACGCCGAGCCCGAACACCACCAGTGAGACCAGGATGAGCACGATCCCCTGCAGGCGGACCCTCACCGGTCAGTCCCATCCCTCGCGGAGCCGGTAACCGACCCCGCGGACGGTCTCGATCAGGGTGGGGCGGCCCAGCTTGGTGCGCAGGGTCGCGACATGGACGTCGAGCGAGCGGCTCTCCGCCGCTCCGCTGTGCCCCCACACCCTCGTCAGCAACTGCTCCCGCGGGCACACCGCGCCGCGCGCGCGGACCAGCAACGCGAACACCTGGAATTCCTTGCGGGAGAGAGCGACCGGGGTGCCCGCCACCAGCACCTCGTGGCGGGCGAGGTCCACCGTGACGTCGCCGAGCCGCACAACCTCGGGGCTGGAAGCCGCTTCCCGTTCGCCGCGTCTGCGTCTCACCGCGTCGACCCTGGCCAGCAGTTCATCGACGTCGTACGGCTTGACCAGATAGTCGTCCGCCCCGGCGCGCAGGCCGAGGATCCGGTCCCCCACCTCGCCGCGGGCCGACACCACGATCACCGCGACGTCACTTTCCGCGCGAATGCGGCGGCACAGCTCCACCCCGTCGATGTCCGGCAGCCCGAGATCGAGCAGGACGACGTCGAACCGGGCCACCTGATCGAGCACCCCCGCTCCGGAGGCGAGCCGGGTCATCGCCAGCCCACGGGACACCAACGCCGGGACGAGGGCGTCCGCGACCCGATCGTCATCCTCGACAAGCAGCACCCGCACCTCGGCCATCCTTCCTCTCGGGCACCTCCGGCGATACTCACGCCGAGTCACCGGCGACGCCGCGGCGAGCGCTCGCCTGCTCCATCCGCGCACCCCGTACCCGGCAACCGGGCGGCCCGGGTCTCACCGCGTAACGGACATCGATACCTACTTGAAACCCTAAGTGTTCCTCAAAGCTCAGGCTCCCCGCCGCGCACCGGGGTAGGTTTCCCCGACATACGCAGGACACTCGCCCACTTCCCGGCGAGCGGATTTTGGAGGCCAGATGACCACGGACGTGGCGCCATTGATGATCAAGGCAGCCGCCGTGAACAAGTACTTCGGCGACCTCCACGTGCTCAAGGAGATCAACCTCGAGGTGCCCAAGGGGCAGGTCGTCGTGGTACTCGGCCCGTCGGGATCCGGTAAGTCCACGCTGTGCCGGGCGATCAACCGCCTCGAACCGATCGACTCCGGCGAGATCGCCGTCGACGGCGTTCCGCTGCCCGCCGAGGGAAAGGCGCTCGCGGCGCTCCGTGCCGACGTCGGCATGGTGTTCCAGTCGTTCAACCTGTTCGCGCACAAGACGATCGTCGAGAACGTCATGCTGGCCCCGATGAAGGTCCGCAAGGCCTCGGAGGCCGAGGCCCGCAAGGCGGCGATGGAGCTGCTCACCAGGGTCGGGATCGCCAATCAGGCCGACAAGTACCCGGCGCAGCTCTCCGGCGGCCAGCAACAGCGCGTGGCGATCGCCCGTGCGCTGGCCATGCGTCCCAAGGTGATGCTGTTCGACGAGCCGACCTCCGCGCTCGACCCGGAAATGGTCCAGGAGGTCCTGGACGTCATGACCGGGCTCGCGAAGGACGGGATGACGATGCTGGTCGTCACCCACGAGATGGGCTTCGCCCGGCGGGCGGCGAACCGGGTGATCTTCATGGCGGAGGGGGAAATCGTCGAGGACTCGACCCCGGAGGACTTCTTCACCCGGCCCAAATCCGACCGGGCGAAGGATTTCCTCGGCAAGATCTTGACCCACTGAAATGGTTTCAGGAAGCACCAAACCACAGGAGATCCGCATGAAAATCCGCGCCCTGGTGACCGGGCTGCTCGTCGGCAGCCTCGCCTTGACCGCGTGCGGCAAAGAAGGAGCCCCGGCCGCGGGCGACGGCGCCGCGGGTACGAACGCCGCCTCGCTGCCCACCTACGCCGTGGCGCAGAACGCCGACGTCGCGGGCTCGCCGACCTTCGCCAAGTTCAAGGCTCGCGGCGGCCTGATCATCGGGGTCAAGGACGACCAGCCAGGACTCGGCCAGAAGGACCCGACGACCGGCAAGTACTCGGGCTTCGACATCGAGATCGCCCGGCTGATCGCGGCCAACCTCGGCTATCCCGAGGACAAGATCACTTTCAAGCCGGTCCAGTCCCTCGGCCGTGAGCAGGCGATCGCCAACGGCGACATCGACTACTACGTCGGCACTTACACGATCTCGGACAAGCGCAAGCAGCTCGTCTCCTTCGCGGGCCCGTACTTCGTGGCCGGGCAGGACCTCTTGGTCCGCAAGGACGACAGCTCCATCACCGGCCCGGAAACCTTGAAGGGCAAGAAGGTCTGCTCGGCGACGGGATCCACTCCGGTCCAGCGGGTCCGGGAACAGGGCCTGACCGAAGCCGGCAACATCGTCGAGTTCCAGGGCTACTCGCAGTGCGTCGAGAAGGTGATCTCCAAGGAGGTCGACGCCCTCACCACCGACGACGCCATCCTGAAGGGCTACGCCGCGCAGGAGCCCGAGCAGCTCAAGGTCGTCGGCAAGACCTTCTCGAAGGAGCCCTACGGCGTCGGCATGAACAAGGACGACAAGGCGCTTCGCGACAAGGTCAACGACGTTCTGCAGACCGCGCTCGACGACGGCACGTGGCAGAAGATCTACGACGCCACCCTCGGCAAGTCCGGTTCCCCGGCGCAGAAGCCTGCCCTCGACCGGTACTGACCGAAGTACGACCCGAATCGCCGGTGGTCCCGATGAGGAACCACCGGCGATCCTTATCACCACTCCGGCGGCGGGGAAAGTTGCATGGACGTCCTACTCGATAACCTGGATCTCTTCGGTCCGTTCTTCCTGAACACGATCTACCTGTTCCTCCTGGCCGCGGTCGCCAGCCTCGTTCTCGGCACTCTCATCGCCATGCTGCGGGTCAGCCCGGTGCCGGTCTTCCGTGCCGCGGGGACGACCTATGTCACCCTCGTGCGGAACACCCCGCTGACCTTGGTGTTCCTGTTCTTCGCTTTCGCTTATCCGCTGCTGAACATCGTCGGCCTGTCCTACTTCGTGGCCGCGGCCGTGGCCTTGACCATGTACACGGCGGCCTTCATCTGCGAGGTGGTCCGCTCCGGGATCAACACCGTCCCGGTGGGCCAGGCCGAAGCCGCTCGCGCGCTCGGCCTCAACTTCGGTCAGATCATCGGGCAGATCGTGCTGCCCCAGGCGATCCGCTCGGTGGTGCCACCGATCATGAGCACCCTCATCGCCCTGCTCAAGAACACCACGATCGCCGCCGGGTTCTCGGTGACCGAAGCGGGAGCGATCCGCCAGTACCTGTCGGAGCGCGGGGAGGACCAACTCATCGGTCTGCTGTGGGTGACCCTCGGGTTCCTCATCCTGGTCGCGATCCTCTCCTATGTTCAGCGGTCCCTTGAAAAGCGGTGGAGCGTCAGCCGATGAGCAACGTCCTGTTCGACCTTCCCGGCCCGAAGGCCCGCGTCCGGCACCGGGTGCTGGCCGCCGTCGGTGTCGTCGCGGTGATCGCGCTGATCGCCTACGTGGTCTACCGCTTCCACGACAGCGGGCAGTTCACCGCCCGCAAGTGGGAATGGCTCCAGTACAAGCAAGTTCAGGAAGATCTGCTCAAAGCCGTCTTGGCCACGTTGAAGGCTTTCGCGGCCGGCGCCGTGCTCGCGCTCGTCTTCGGCGCGGTCTTCGCGGCGGGCAGGCTTTCCGATCACGCCTGGATCCGCGGTATCTCGACGGCCGTCGTGGAACTGTTCCGCGCGATCCCGTTGCTGATCTTGATGTTCCTCTTCTACTACGGCCTCCCGGTCGTGGACGTGCGGATGACGCCCTTCCTCGCCGTGGTGCTGGGGCTCACCCTCTACAACGGTTCCGTCCTCGCCGAAGTCTTCCGCGCCGGTATCCTCTCGTTGCCGAAGGGGCAGTCGGAAGCCGCGTACGCCTTGGGGATGCGCAAGACCCAGGTGATGTTCTTCGTACTCCTCCCGCAGGCCGTCAGGGCGATGCTGCCGACGATCGTCAGCCAATTGGTCGTCCTGTTGAAGGACACCGCGCTCGGCTTCCTGATCACCTACGAGGAACTGCTCTACTACGCCCGGTTCGTCGGCTCGCAGGGAGCGTTCAGCCGCCCGATCGTGCCGACCACGATCGTCATCGCGGCCATCTACATCACCCTGTGCCTGCTGCTCACCGCGCTGGCCAGATACCTCGAGAAACGCAACCGCCGCAACAAGAAGATCATCCACACCGAGGGCGGCGACAAGGCCGAGCTGACGACGCTCACCGCGCTGCAGCCGGGCGCCACCGCCCACGGTCTCGGCGGTGCGGCACCCCAGTAAGGATCTTCGGAGTGACCCGTCTCGGCTCCTGAGGCGGGCGTGCAGCCGCCGGTACCGTGGCCGATCAGGTCACGCCGGCGGCTGTTCGCGTTCGGTGACGAAATCCGTATCGCCCGCTCCCGTGCGCGAGCATTTCGATTCCGCCGCGGCGCCCTGCGTGACGGAAATCGAATACCCGGCCTTTCCCGTATCGCGCTCACCCGGCCGATTTCAGCCAGTCGACAGTTTTTTTCCGGCCGGGAGTACTTATCGTCGAAACCTCCGTTTGGCGGTACCTCGTCGCCAGTCCGGGTAACGATGATGTTAACCGACCAAGCAGCGTCCCACGTTTCGGGAACTTCGCCATTGGGGGTTTACATGAGCGGACGAAGCAGCATATGAGCTGATCGCTCGCGTATCGACCATGAGCGAGTCCGGTGAAGGTCGTCCCATCCCGTCGTCCGACGGACAGTGAAAAGCCGGCACGCACGGAGTCGAACGACGTCGCCGAAAAACGCTTCCGGATTCGCCCGGCAGCGAGGCACGGGCATGCCCAGCAGCCGATAACCGCGCGAAACGAGCAAGGAGACGGATGTCATCGCTGTCCATAGTTCCGGGAAAAGCGGTCAAGAACATCATCGACAACTCCCGGAACACCGTTATCGACCTGATTCGAAAAACCTACCTGTTGCATGATTCCGGACAAAGCGTCAATCCGGACAGCTACTTCCTGCGCTTTCCGGACAAACCGAATTCACGGGTCATCGCGTTGCCGAGCTATCTGGGCGGCGATGTCGACCGGATCGGCATGAAATGGATCGCCAGCTTCCCGGACAATGTCGCGTCCAGCAGGCCGCGAGCCTCGGCGGTATTGCTGATCAACGACTACGAGACCGGTTACCCCATCGCCTGTGTGGAGGCGGCGGGCATCAGCGCGGCGCGGACCGCGGCTTCCGCGGCCTTGGCCGCCCGCGAACTGCCTCAGGGCGCCAACGCCGTGAACGTGTCTTTCCTCGGCGCGGGCGTCATCGCACGCACCATCGCCGACTATCTGGTCGAAACCCTGCCGAAGCTCAGTGAGGTCGTGGTCTACGACCGCGATCCCGGCAGTGCCGACCTGTTGGTGGAGCACGCCCGTCAGGTGCACGGCTTGACGGCGCGGCGGGCCGAAAGCCTGTCCGAAACGTTCGACCCCCAACTCGTCGTCTTCGCCACCACGGCGGCGGCTCCCTATGTACCGGCCGAAACCGCGTTCCGGGACGACCAGCTGCTGCTCAACATCTCGCTGCGTGACCTCCCGCCCGAATTGTTGTTGCGCTCGAACAACGTTCTCGATGACGTCGAACACTGCCTGAAGGCCGACACCTCACCCCATCTCGCCGAACGCCTTTCCGGCGGCAGGGAATTCATCAACGGCACCATCGGCGATGTGCTGCGCCACGAGATCACCCTCGCGCCCGATCGCCCGACGATCTTCTCACCCTTCGGACTCGGCGTACTCGATTTGGCGGTCGGCAACCACGTCCTGGAGCAGGCTCGCCTCGACGGTTCCGTGATCGAGATCGAGGACTTCGTCGGCGAAACCAGGCGCTGGTGACGAATCCGGCCGCCGCGCCACCCGATCCACCACCGAGGAGCCCCTTTCATGGACAACCCGGAAGACATCCATCTGGTCGTCGGCCCTCCCCGCTGCGCGTCGACGGCGTTCGCACGAGTGCTGTGGAACAACCCGGAGATCCGCTACTACTCGCACGAGCCGTACGAATCGACGCACTACCGGGCGCTGGACCCCGATCACGCCGACGCCGTTCTCGCCGATCCACTCGACCTCCACACGGTGATCCCGCCCAAAGACGGCAAGAAGCTGCTCGTCAAGGAGATGACCTTTCAGGTCGGCGAGCATTTCCCGCGACTGCTCGCACGGACCGCGCATCCGGTGGTCTTCCTCGTCCGGGACCCCCGGCTGACGATCAGCTCCCGCCGCCGGATCAAAGCGTCGCATGATCTCCCCACGCAGTTCCCGCTCGCCGAAACCGGCTGGCACGACCTTGTCGGCCAGCTCGCCCATTGCCGCGAACACGGCGTCGAGTATCTGCTCGTCGACAGCCACGATTACCGGACGGCACCGGGGCCGATCTTCGAGCGCGTCCTCTCCGCCTGGGATCTGCGCTTCGAGGAAGACCAGCTGCGGTGGCGGCCACAACCAGAGCTGGCGCTGAGCAACCACGGCGCCGACTATTTCTACCGCAGGGTGCTGAACAGTACGGGAATAGAGCCGCCGACCGAGCGCATTCCCGCCTTCGCGGACTTCCCGGCCGAGAACGGTCTGCGCGACCACGTCGAATGGGCGGCCGCCCAGTACGAACGGATGCGCGAAGACGACAACTTCGTGCGTCCGTCGGAACGTAGCTCAGCCGCGCTGTGAGAGATTAGTCGAGGTTCTGCGGCAAGCATTGGGGGTCTACTCGTCATGCCCATCGTCCGCGCACCAGAAGATCTGATCATCGAAGACGTCTACATCGATCTGCAATCGTTCTTCGGAAAATCCGTGTATCTGAAATGCGAGAATTTCAACCTCGCCGGTTCGATCAAACTGAAAGCGGCGCGGTCGATGGTGGACGCCGCCGAGCGCGCGAACCTGCTCGGCGAAGACACCGTCATCGTCGAGTCGTCGTCCGGAAACCTCGGCATCGCACTGGCCATCATCGCCGCCAGTCGGGGATACCGGTTCCTCTGCGTCACCGACCCACGAGCGAATCCCGGCGTCCGCCGGTTGATCGAAAGCATGGGCGGCGAGGTCGTCGTGGTCACGCAGCTCGACGAGACCGGCGGCTACCTCGGTACCCGGATCCGCGCCGTGCAGGAATTGTGCGCCACCGATTCGCGGCACGTCTGGCTGAACCAGTACGCGAACGCGGAAAACTGGCTGGCGCACTACCGGCATACCGCGCCGGCGGTGTTCGCCCAATTCCCTTCGGTCGACTACATTTTCATCGGCGCGGGCACCACCGGCACGCTGATGGGATGTGCCCGTTACCTCCGTGACCACGGGCACCGCGCCAAGATCATCGCCGTCGACAGCACCGGTTCGGTCACCTTCGGCGGGGAGCCAGGGCCACGATTCCTCCCCGGCCTCGGCACCAGCCGGAAACCCGAACTGGTCGATCCCTCCGTCGTCCACGACGTGGTCATGCAGGACGAACGCGAAGCGGTGCAGATGTGCCATCGCCTCGCGGCGAGAGGCTATCTCCTCGGCGGCTCGTCCGGCACGGTGCTCAGCGCGGTGGAGCACTACCTCAAGGATCTTCCCGATCACGTGACCGCGGTGGCCCTCTCCCCCGATCTCGGTGACCGTTACCTGGACACCCTTTACGACCGGGACTGGGTCGAAGAACGGTTCCCCGGCTGCCTGTCTCCCCAGCACCGAGGCGAACGCAGCGAATTGCAGAAGAATTTCGTCTGAGCTTCCTCAAAGTATTTCCAGCTTCTACTCTGCTTGGAGATCTCGTGAACAGCCATGTCGATTCGATTTCCGCAACGCGTACGCAAGACGCGCCCTTCGCCGCCGCGGGCAACAGCAAGGTCCCCGTGCGTGACCGCGGCGCGACCATCTGGTTCACCGGACTGCCCAGCTCCGGCAAGTCGACGATCGCCCGGGAACTGGCGGTCAGTCTCCGCGGTGACGGGCACAAGGTCGAAGTGCTCGACGGGGACGAATTCCGGGCGAAACTGTCGAACGGTCTCGGATTCTCCCGTGCGGACCGGGACATCAACGTCTTCCGCGTCGGGTGGGTGGCCCACTTGCTGGCCCGGAACGGGATCAAGGTCCTCGTTCCGGTCATCGCCCCGTACGCCGCCACCAGGACCGCCATCCGGGAGCAACACCTCCACGGGGGAACGGCTTACCGGGAAGTGCACGTGGCGACACCACTGGACGTCTGCTCCGGTCGTGACGTGAAAGGGCTTTACGCGAAACAGCGGTCCGGGCAGCTGGTCGGGCTCACCGGGGTCGACGACCCCTACGAAGTCCCGGCACGTCCGGATCTCCGGCTGCACACCCAGGAAGAACCCGTCGAACTGACCGTGAGGCGGCTGCGCGCCGCGCTGAACGAATGGGAACTGCTGTGACCCTGTCCGCCGTCGACCGGCCGGTGAGCCGATCCGGTCCCACCGCCCCGTCCGAGCCCGCCCAGCTGGAGACCTTGGAGTCCGAGGCGGCGCACATCATCAGGGAGGCCGTCGCCGAGTCGCAGCGACCGGTACTGCTGTTCTCGGGCGGCAAGGATTCGGCGGTGCTGCTGCACCTCGCGCTGCGTTCGTTCGCGCCGTCGAAGCTGCCTTTCGGCCTCCTGCATGTCGACACCGGGCACAACTTCCCCGAGGTCCTGGCGTTCCGGGACGAGATCGTCGAACGGCACGGGCTGGACCTGACGGTGGCGAGTGTCCAAGACTGGATCGACTCGGGCAGGCTGAGCGAACGCCCGGACGGGTTGCGCAACCCCCAGCAGACCCGCCTGTTGCTCGACGCGATCCGGACCGGCGGATTCGACGCGCTGTTCGGCGGGGCCCGTCGCGACGAGGATCGAGCCAGAGCCAAGGAACGCGTGTTCTCGGTGCGCGACCCGCTGGGCGGCTGGGAACCCCGGCGCCAGCGGCCGGAGCTGTGGCAGCTCTACAACGGCAGGCTCCGGCCCACCGAGCATCTTCGTGTCTTCCCGCTGTCCAACTGGACCGAGGCCGACGTGTGGAGCTACATCGTCCGCCACGACGTACCGCTCCCGCCCATCTACCTCACCCACCGGCGAGAGGTCTTCCGGCGCGACGGCATGCTCCTCGCCCCCGGCTCCTGGGGCGGTCCGCGTCCCGGTGAAACGCTCACCACGCTTTCGGTGCGGTACCGGACGGTGGGGGACATGTCGTGCACCGGAGCAGTCGAATCGGTGGCGAAGACGACCGAGGACGTACTGCGCGAGGTCATGGAGAGCCAGGTGAGCGAGCGCGGGGCGACGCGCGCCGACGACCGCCTGTCCGCCACGGCCATGGAGGACCGCAAGCGGGAGGGCTACTTCTGATGACGAGGGACGCGGGCACGACGGGCGGCCTGCTGCGGCTGGCGACCGCCGGAAGCGTCGACGACGGGAAATCGACCCTCGTCGGCAGGCTCCTGATCGATTCGGATTCGGTGTTCACCGACCAGTTCGACGCGCTGGGCGGAACCGACGGTCTCGAGGTGGACCTCGCCCTGCTCACCGACGGCTTACGGGCCGAACGAGAACAGGGCATCACCATCGACGTGGCCTTTCGCTACTTTTCCACCGCCCACCGCCGGTTCGTCCTGGCGGACACACCGGGTCACGTGCAGTACAACCGGAACACCGTCAGCGGCATGTCACTGGTGGACGCCGTGGTTGTCCTGGTCGACGTCCGGACGGGCCTGCGGGATCAGGCTCGACGGCATCTCGCGGCGGCCTCCCTGCTCCGGGTGCCCCATGTGATCGTGGCGGTGAACAAGATGGACGCGGTCGGCTTCGACGAGGGCCGCTTCACCCGGCTGAGGGACGAAGTCCTGGACTGCACCCGCCGCTTGGGCGTCGAAGACGTGGTGGTGATCCCGCTTTCCGCCCTGCGCGGGGACAACGTGGTGACCCGCTCGCAGAGAACTCCGTGGTACGACGGACCGACGTTGCTGAAGCACCTCGAAGAGGTCCCTGCCGGATCCGCGGCGGCCGCGGGTCCGGCGCGGCTGCCGGTGCAGTGCGTCCTGCGCGGCGCCGAGGAACCGGCACGGTTCTACGCCGGACGGCTGGGCACGGGTTCGCTGGCGCCCGGTGACGAAGTCCTGATCCTGCCGTCCCGGACGCGGTCGCGGGTGCGTCGTGTGCGCCGGCTCGGTGATCCGGTCGAGCGGGCCGAGCCCGGCCAATCGGTGGAAATACAGCTGGCCGACGACGTCGACGTGTCGCGCGGAGATCTCATCGCGGGGCTCCCGGCACCCGTGCTCGCCACCGAGTTCACCGCGGTCATCTGCTGTGTGTCCGACCATCGGCTGCGGGAAGGCGAACCGCTGCTGGTCAAGCACGGCACCCGCACGGCTCGGGGCGTACTGCGCGACATCCGCTCCACCCTCGACCTCACCACGATGTCGTACACCCCGGCCGGGGACGTCATCGGCGGCAACGACATCGCGGTCGTCTCGATCCTGACCGCGGAACCGCTGCCGATCGAACCGTACCGGGACGACCGGATCACCGGCAGCTTCCTCCTGCTCGACCCGGAGGACGGAAGCACGACGGCCGCCGGGATGGCGGAGGCCGCCGCGAGCACGGACTCGACGGCCGAACTCGCCGCGGCGGGCCGGACGTGCTGATCGATCCCGCGCTGGTGGCGACCGCCTTCCTGCTCGGCGGGGTGATCGGCCTGACCGGCATGGGCGGCGGCGCCCTGCTGACGCCACTGCTCATCGGCGTGTTCCACGTCCCGCCCGCGGCGGCGATCGCGTCCGACCTCGTGGCGTCCGCGATCATGAAACCCTTCGGCGCCGCGGTGCACCTGCGGTCCGGAACGGCGGATCTGCGCATCGTCCGCTGGCTGCTCTGCGGTTCGGTCCCCAGCGCGTTCGCCGCGCCGATCCTGTCGCACGCCTTGATCGACGGCGGGCTGCCGAACGACCTCCTGCGCGTCCTGCTCGGCGTGATGGTCGTCGCCAGCTCCGTCCTCGGTCTGTCACGAGCGTTCCTGAACGCGCGAAGGCCGCCTGAACACCGCTCCACCGGCAAGCCGGGCCACCGCCGGAGCCGGATCACGTTGTGCGTGCTCGGTGTCGTCGTCGGAACGCTGGTCGGGCTGACGTCGGTCGGCTCCGGCTCGCTGGTGGCGGCGGGGCTGGTCGTGCTCTTCCCGGCGATGACCGGCAGGCGCCTGACCGCGACCGACCTCGTGCAGGCGGTGCCCTTGGTCTGGGCCGCCGCGCTGGGGCATCTCCTGGTCGGCGAGTTCGCCCTCGGCATCACCGCGTCCGTGGCGCTCGGCGGAATCCCGGGGGTCCTCGTCGGCAGCCTGTGGGCGACGCGGGTGCGCGGCCGGTGGCTCAAGGCGTTCGTGCTCGGCCTCCTGATGTTCAGCGGCTTGTCCATGCTTTCGGCCCCGCTCTGGGCCGCCTTGCCGATCGCCGCCACCGCCGGCACGGTGCACTGGTTCCTCCGGGAGAAACCACCGCCGGAACCCGCTTCCTCGGTCCCCGCCGCGTCGACGATCAGGTCGGAGTAGCCATGTCCCTCTCCGACCCGGAGTTGGCGGCGGCGTTGGCCGGGCGAGCGGGACGACTGCTGAGCCG
This sequence comes from Amycolatopsis sp. QT-25, assembly GCF_029369745.1. Taxonomy (NCBI): domain Bacteria; kingdom Bacillati; phylum Actinomycetota; class Actinomycetes; order Pseudonocardiales; family Pseudonocardiaceae; genus Amycolatopsis; species Amycolatopsis sp. QT-25. The sequence goes on along the minus strand of NZ_CP120210.1, from coordinate 2,529,767 downwards.
GTTCCGCACGGGGCACACCGATCTGCCGCCGCCTGAGCTGGGCAAGGCCGCGGACGCCCATGCGGAGGGCTTTCTCGCCAGGGCGCTCGCGTGCTTCCGGCCTGCCGACGGTGTGCTGTCGGAGGAGGCCACCGACGACCGTGTCCGGCTCCGCCGCGACCGCGTGTGGATCGTCGATCCCCTCGACGGGACCCGGGAATACGCGGCCGGACGGCACGCGAACTGGGCGGTGCACGTCGCGTTGTGGGAAGCCGGGGCGGGGCTGACCGCGGCGGCCGTCGCGATCCCCGATCTGGACCTGGTGCACTCGACGGAGGCCCCGCCGCCGGCTTCGACCGGTTCGCCGGTGATGCTCGTCAGCGCCGGGCGCCCGCCGGCGTTCGCCGCCGCCGTGGCCGAAGCGCTGGGGCTGGACCTCGTCGGGATGGGCTCGGCCGGGGCGAAGGCGATGGCGGTCGTCCGCGGGGAGGCCGACGTCTACCTGCACGCGGGCGGACAATGGGAATGGGATTCCGCGGCACCGGCCGCCGTGGCCATGGCCGCCGGGCTGCACGCGTCCCGGATCGACGGATCCCCGCTGCGCTACAACAAACCGGACCCCTGTCAACCCGACCTGCTGATCTGCCGTCCCGAACTGGCCGAGCGCGTGCTCGACTCGGTCACGTCGTTCAGGGCCTGAACAAAGGTAGCACCCTTCGCATGTCGTATCTCGCTTCCCACCGCGCCACGGACGTCACGTGCTGACCCCGCTCGACTGGGCGGGATTCGGCTCGGTGAGCTTCGCCGGCCTGCTTTTCCTCTGTGTGGCGGCGTTCGTCGCCGGAGCGGTGGACGCGATGGTCGGCGGTGGAGGACTCATCCAGCTTCCCGCCCTGTTGCTGCTCATGCCGGGTGGCTCACCGGTGCACGCGCTGGCGACCAACAAGATTTCGAGTCTGGTGGGCACCTCGGCGGCGATTCCCACCTACGCCAGGCGCACGCCCTTGGATTGGCCCTCCGCGCTCCTGATGGCCGTCACCGCGCTCGCCGGAGCCGTCGCCGGAGCCATGTCGGCCACCCTGCTGCCGCCCAGACTGCTCACGATCATCGTGCTGGTCGCCCTGATCGGGGTGGGGCTCTACACGCTGCGCCAACCGGATCTGGGCGTGGCCGAACAAGCCCGGTTCGGAAAGCGACGTGAACTGCTGACGATGACCGGCAGCGGTGCGGTACTCGGCTTCTGGGACGGGCTGGCCGGGCCCGGCACCGGTTCCTTTCTCATTTTCGTCCTGGTGGGGGTGATCGGCTATTCGTTTCTCCGTGCCTCGGCGACCACGAAACTGGTCAACGCCGCCACGAACCTCGGCGCGCTCCTGTTCTTCATCCCGACCGGAAAAGTGCTGTGGGGCCTCGGTTCGGCGATGGCGTGCTGCAATCTCGCGGGTTCGGTACTCGGTGCCTCCGTCGCGGCTCGCCGCGGTTCGAAGTTCATGCGGCGGATCTTCCTGTCCGTGGTCCTCGCGCTCGTCTGCACCCTCACCTGGAAACTGGCCAGTGGTGGGTGAGCGGCCGAAGCTGTTGCCCCGGCGGGGAATCGGTTGGTTCGGGACGTTCCCGCTGTGGAGGGACGACTGATGGCGAACCCGGACACCACCGCGGAACTGTTGTCGGCCTTGCCTGCCCTGCCGGGTGGATCGGTGCTGGTCGTCGGCTGTGGGGACGGCCGGTATCCGCGGCTGTTCCGCCGCGAGGGCGCACGCCGGGTCATGGGGGTCGACGCGGATCAGGCACTGATCGCCGTCGCGCAACGGGAGGAGGAGCGGGATCCGGTCGGGATCTCCTACGAGGTGCACGTGCCGGCGAGACTGCCGGTGATGGGATCGTTCGAAATCGTGGTCGCGTTGCCGGACACCACCGAGGATTTCGACGCGATGGTCCCCCGGCTCAACGCCAATCTCGTCCCTGGCGGGGTGCTGACCGTACGGGCATCCGGAGGCCTCCCACTGGCGCGAGCCTTACAGGATGCGGGCTTCCAGGACATCGAAGAGCACGCTGCTTTCCACAGCGCCCGCAAGCCCGGTGGATGAACTCATGCCGCGGGAAATTTCGCGGCCGCGACCAGGGACCGAAGGAGCTTTCTCCGCCGCTGTGCGGGGAAAGCTCCTTCGGTACCCGTCCGGGCGAAGGCGTTCTACTTGTCCCGCCGGAACAGTTTGTTCCCCAGCCACACGATGGGGTCGTACTTCCGGTCCGCGACGCGTTCCTTCATCGGGATCAGCGCGTTGTCGGTGATGTGGATGCCCTCCGGGCACACGTCCGAGCAGCACTTGGTGATGTTGCAGTACCCGAGTCCGTGCTCCTCCTGCGCCTCGTCCCGCCGGTCGGCGACGTCGAGGGGATGCATTTCGAGTTCGGCGATCCGCATCAGGTACCGAGGTCCGGCGAAGGCCTCCTTGTTCTCCTCGTGGTCCCGCACCACGTGGCAGGTGTTCTGGCACAGGAAGCACTCGATGCACTTGCGGAACTCCTGCGAGCGCTCGACGTCCATTTGCTGCATCCGGTACTCCCCCGGCTTCAGCTCCGGCGGCGGGGTGAACGAGGGGATCTCACGGGCCTTGGTGTAGTTGAACGACACGTCGGTCACCAGGTCGCGGATCACCGGGAACGTCCGCATCGGCGTCACGGTGATGACCTCGTCCTCGGTGAAGGTCGACATCCGCGTCATGCACAGCAGCCGCGGCTTGCCGTTGATCTCCGCCGAGCACGAACCGCATTTACCCGCCTTGCAGTTCCACCGCACCGCCAGATCCGAGGCCTGGGTGGCCTGCAGCCGGTGGATGATGTCGAGGACGACCTCGCCCTCGTTGACCTCGACGCGGTAGTCCTGCAGCTCACCCGAATCGGCGTCGCCGCGCCAGACCCGGAAACTCGCCTTGTAGCTCATGCCGGACTCCCGGGGTGCGAGGCCAGTTCTTCGTCGGTGTAGTACTTCCCCAGCTCGGACAGTTCGAAAAGCTCCAGCAGGTCCTGCCGCAGCGGGGTCTGTTCCTTGGCCTCGATGCCGATCTCCGGCACCACCGGGTTGTCGCCCGGCGTGGCCGAGCAGACCAGGAGTTTGTTGCGCCAGCGGGCGTCCATGCCCGGATGGTCGTCGCGGGTGTGCCCGCCCCGGCTCTCGGTGCGCAGCAGCGCGGCTCGCGCCACGCATTCGCTGACCATCAGCATGTTGCGCAGGTCGACGGCGAGATGCCAACCGGGATTGAACTGCCGGTGTCCCTCGACGGTGACCCGCTTGATCCGCTCCCGCAGCTCCCCGAGCTTCTCCAGTGCCCGCTCGATCTCCTCGGCTTTCCGGATGATGCCGACGAGGTCGTTCATCGACTGCTGCAGTTCGGTGTGCAGGCTGTACGGATTCTCCTCGACGCCGTCACCCGGCGGGTCGAACGGCGCGAGCGCCATCGCCGCGGCGGCGTCCACATCGGACCGGCCGACCTTGGGGCGGTCCTTCAGTTCCGCCACATAGGAGGCGGCGCCGAGGCCCGCGCGCCTGCCGAAGACGAGCAGGTCCGAAAGCGAGTTGCCACCGAGCCGGTTCGAGCCGTGCATCCCGCCCGAGCACTCGCCCGCGGCGAACAGCCCCGGCACACTCGACGACGCGGTGTCCGGGTCGACCTCGATCCCGCCCATCACGTAGTGACAGGTGGGGCCGACCTCCATCGGCTCCTTGGTGATGTCGACGTCGGCGAGTTCCTTGAACTGGTGATACATCGACGGCAGCCGTTTACGGATCTCCTCCGCGGGCAGCCTGCTGGCGATGTCGAGGAAGACCCCGCCGTGCGGCGATCCCCGGCCCTCCTTGACCTCGGTGTTGATCGCGCGCGCGACCTCGTCGCGGGGCAGCAGGTCCGGGGTGCGGCGGTTGTTGTCGGCGTCGGTGTACCAGCGATCGGCTTCTTCCTCGCTGTCCGCGTACTGTCCCTTGAACACATCGGGGACGTAGGAGAACATGAACCGGTCGTCCTCGGTGTTCTTGAGGACCCCACCGTCACCGCGGACGCCTTCGGTGACCAGGATCCCCTTCACACTCGGCGGCCAGACCATGCCGGTCGGATGGAACTGGACGAACTCCATGTTGATGAGCGTCGCCCCGGCCCGCAGCGCCAGCGCGTGCCCGTCGCCGGTGTACTCCCACGAGTTGGAGGTGACCTTGAACGACTTCCCGATGCCGCCCGTGGCCAGCACGACCGCCGGTGTCTCGAACAGGATGAACCGGCCACTCTCCCGCCAGTACCCGAAGGCGCCCGAGATCCGGCCGTTCTCGGTCAGCAGTTCGGTGATCGTGCATTCGGCGAAGACCTTGATCCTCGCCTCGTAGTCACCGGTCTCCTTGAAGTCCTCTTGTTGCAGTGAAACGATTTTCTGCTGCATCGTGCGGATCAGTTCGAGTCCGGTGCGGTCGCCGACGTGCGCCAGCCGCGGGTAGGTGTGCCCGCCGAAGTTGCGCTGGCTGATCCGGCCGTCGGCGGTGCGGTCGAACAGCGCGCCGTAGGTCTCCAGCTCCCAGACCCGGTCCGGCGCCTCCTTGGCGTGGAGTTCGGCCATCCGCCAGTTGTTGAGGAACTTCCCGCCGCGCATGGTGTCGCGGAAGTGCACCTGCCAGTTGTCGTTCGAGTTCGCGTTGCCCATCGACGCCGCGCAGCCGCCTTCGGCCATCACCGTATGCGCCTTGCCGAACAGCGATTTGCACACCACCGCGACGCTGAAGCCGCGTTCACGGGCCTCGATGACCGCGCGGAGACCGGCGCCGCCGGCCCCGATCACCACCACGTCGTAGCCGAACGTTTCAACCTCGGTCATGGAGAGAGCCACCTCAAAGCTTGTCGCCGGGGACGGGAGATTCCCGCGCCGCTAGTCGATGAACCGCAGATCCGAAATCGCACCGCTGGCCACGAGCATCACGTAGAGGTCGGTCAGCACGAGTGTGCCGAGCGTCGTCCACGCCAGCGCCATGTGCCGGGTGTTGAGCTTCGTGATCTGCGTCCAGATCCAGTAGCGGACCGGATGTTTCGAGAAGTGCTTGAGCCTGCCGCCGGTCACGTGACGGCACGAGTGGCAGGACAAGGTGTAGGCCCACAGCAGGATCACGTTGCCGAGCAGCACGATGTTGCCGAGCCCGAAACCGAAACCGCCGGTCTTGCCGTGGAACGCGGTGATCGCGTCGTAGGTGTTGACCAGCGAGACGATCACGGCCACGTAGAAGAAGTATCGGTGGGCGTTCTGGATGATCAGCGGCAGCCGCGTCTCACCGGTGTACTTCTCGTGCGGTTCGGCGACCGCGCAGGCGGGCGGCGAGAACCAGACCGCGCGGTAGTACGCCTTGCGGTAGTAGTAGCAGGTCAGCCGAAAGCCGAGCAGGAACGGCAGGACGAGGAAGCCGAGCGGGACGAAGCCCGGCAGTTCGCCGATCCAGGTCCCGAAATGCCGGGAACCTTCGACACAGGATTCCGAGACGCAGGGCGAGTAGAACGGCGTCAGGTAGTGGTACTCGGGCACCCAGTACGCGGTGCGCACGAACGACCTGATCGTCGCGTAGACGATGAAGGCGGAGAGGCCGAGGACGGTCAGCAGCGGGGACAGCCACCACCGGTCGGTGCGCAGCGTTCGCTCGGCGATCCGGGCCCGCGACGGTGCGCGGACCCCCGTACCCCGTCCGGCCTCATGGCCTGCGGGACCGTTCACCGCTGGTCGCGCTTGTAGCCGCCGACGCCTTCGTCGTCGGCACCTTGCCACAGCGCCGGGTCGTAAGGCGTATCGGGAATCTGGACTCGATCGGTGGCCTTCGCCTGCGCGGGCACCGCGTTCGGGGTGGTGTCGAGATCGGTCGCGTCGATGTCGAGCCGCTCGACGTCGTTCGCCAGGCGCCGTACCGCCGCGGCGTCGCCGTATCGGGATCGCAGCGCGCCGACGCACTGCCTCAGCTGACCGATGGCTCGCCGAAGCTCGGCGATCTCTGTGGTGGACATCGGTACCTCCCGATGGTCGGTTCGGTGGGCCGCTCGAGCCTTCGAAGGCAGGCGATCCTCGCCGTCTCGACTCTGCCGCGCGTTGTGCAATGTGACAAGTAGCACAGTAGAACCCAAGGACGTGACGGAGGTCACGCGAGTCGATCTTCTGTATCGATTTTGATTCGGGCTTTGCCCCCCGGTACTGTGGCCACTGTCACGACCCAGCGACGTCAGCGTTGCCGTCCCGCGGACCATCACGACCAGTGATCCGGAGCCGGACAATGAGCACCGCCCCGAACGTCCACCCCATCATCGCCCAAATCACCGAACGCATCACTACCCGCAGCGCCGAAACCCGCGCCGCGTACCTCGACCGTGTCGCCGCCTCCCATGCGGAAGGACCGATGCGGCGCGGCCTCGACTGCAGCAACCTCGCCCACGGCTTCGCCGCGATGGAAGGTGTCGACAAAGCGGCACTGCGTGCCGTGCGGGCGCCGGGCGTCGCGATCGTCTCCTCGTACAACGACATGCTTTCGGCGCACCAGCCGATGCAGGAATACCCCGCGCTGCTCAAGGGCTCGGTCCGTCAGGCCGGCGGGGTGGCGCAGTTCGCCGGTGGCGTGCCCGCGATGTGCGACGGCGTCACCCAGGGCCGTCCCGGGATGGAGCTGTCGCTGTTCAGCCGGGAGGTGATCGCGATGTCGACCGTGATCGCGCTTTCCCATGACATGTTCGACGCGGCACTGCTGCTCGGCGTCTGCGACAAGATCGTGCCGGGCCTGCTGATCGGGGCGCTGTCCTTCGGGCACCTCCCGGCGATCCTGGTGCCCGCCGGGCCGATGAACTCGGGTCTGCCGAACAAGGAGAAGGCGCGCGTGCGCCAGCTCTACGCCGAGGGCAAGGCGACCCGCGAAGACCTGCTGGACGCCGAAGCGGCTTCGTACCACTCGGCGGGAACGTGCACCTTCTACGGCACGGCCAACTCGAACCAGATGGTCGTCGAGGTGATGGGCCTGCACCTGCCGGGCGCCAGCTTCGTGCAGCCGAACTCGCCGCTGCGGAAGGCGCTCACCGAAGAGGCCGGACGCCGGGTGGTGAAGCTCTCGCGGGGCGAGGAGTACACGCCGATCTCGCGCGTGATCGACGAGAAGGCCGTCGTCAACGGCGTCGTCGCGCTGCTCGCCACCGGCGGTTCGACCAACCACACGATGCATCTCGTCGCGATCGCCGCGGCCGCGGGCATCCAGCTGACCTGGGACGACTTCTCCGAGCTGTCGGCCGTCGTCCCCCTGCTGGCGCGCGTGTACCCGAACGGCAGCGCCGACATCAACCACTTCCACGCCGCCGGGGGCATCCAGTTCCTGGTCGGCACGCTGCTCGACGCGGGGCTGCTGCACGAGGACGTCCAGACCGTCGCCGGACCGGGTCTGCACCGCTACCGGCAGGAACCGATCCTCTCCGAGGGGGAACTGGTCTGGCGTGACGTCCCGACGCGCAGCCTCGACGAGGACGTCCTGCGTCCCGTGTGGCGGCCGTTCGCCGCCGACGGCGGGCTGCGGATGGTGGCGGGCAATCTCGGCCGCGGGGTGCTGAAGGTGTCGGCCGTGGCGCCGGAGCACCGGATCGTGCAGGCCTCGGCGCGCGTGTTCACCGACCAGAAGTCCTTCAAGGACGCTTTCGAGGCCGGGGAGCTGGACCGCGATGTCGTCGTGGTCGTCCGGCAGCAGGGCCCGCGGGCCAATGGGATGCCGGAGCTGCACGGCCTCACCCCGGCGCTGGGGGTGCTGATGGACCGCGGGCACCAGGTGGCGTTGGTCACCGACGGCCGGATGTCGGGCGCGTCCGGGAAGATCCCGGCGGCGATCCAGGTGACCCCGGAAGCCGCCGCGGGCGGCCCGATCGCGCGGATCGCCGATGGTGACGTCATCCGTCTCGACGCCAAGGCCGGGACGCTCGACGTCTTCGTGGGTGACGAAGAACTCGCCCGCCGTGAACTGGTGGACTCCCCGCCTTCGGAGGCATCCTGGACCGGCACCGGCCGGGAGCTGTTCGCGGCGCTGCGCCGCGCGGTCGGTCCCGCCGACCAAGGCGCGAGCGTGTTCGGACCGCTCATGCCGGAACACTTCGGCGCTCCGGCGCACACGTTGACCCCTGTGGAGGTAACCCAGTGACCACCGGCGCCGACCTGCTCGGCCTGTCCCCCGTGATGCCCGTCGTCGTGCTCGACGACGCCGACGACGCCGTGCCCACCGCGCGGGCCCTCCTCGCGGGCGGGATCGGCGTGATCGAGCTGACCCTGCGCACTCCGGCGGCACTCGCCTCCATCGAGCGGATCGCCGCGGAGGTCCCGGAGATCGTCATCGGCGCCGGGACGGTCACCGCGCCCGAGCACGCCAAGCAGGCGGCCGCCGCCGGGGCGAAGTTCCTGGTGACCCCGGGTTGCACGGACTCGGTCCTCGACGCGGCGTTCGACACCGGGCTCCCGTTCCTGCCCGGCGCGAGCACGGTTTCGGAGGCGATGCGGCTGGCCGAACGCGGGCTGACCGCGCTGAAGTTCTTCCCCGCCGAGGCCAGCGGCGGCGTGGCGTACCTGAAGTCCATCGGTGGCCCGCTGCCCGGGCTGCGCTTCTGCCCCACCGGCGGGATCACCGTGAAGACCGCGCCGGACTACCTCGCACTGTCCACTGTGGGCTGTATCGGTGGTTCGTGGCTGACGCCGAAGGACGCCTTGGCGGCCAAGGACTTCGGGAAGATCGAGGCTCTGGCGGCGGAGGCGTCGCAGCTCTGATCCTCGTCGTGGAGGCCACCTTCGCGAAGGTGGCCTCCACGGCTTTCAGAGCGGGAGCTGGTACTGGAGGAAACCGCGATTGACCGCCACCTGGTCGTACAGACGACGCGCGGTGGCGTTGGATTCCTTGGTGTGCCAGTAGACCCGGTCACAGTCGCGGTCACGCGCCCAGTCCGCGACGGCCCCGATCAGCGCCCGTGCGACGCCTTTGCCCCGGGCTTCCGGCGCGGTGAACAGGTCTTGCAGATAACAGACGTCGGTGAGCGCGGAAGTGCTGGGATGAACCAGGAAGTGCGTGATCCCGACGAGCTCGCCGCCTACGCGGGCCCCGAGCGCGTGCAGCCGCTCCCCCGTGCGGAATTCTCCCCAGGCGCGGTCGTAAACCTCCTGGGGCGCAACACGTTCATAGAAGGTGATGTACGCCCGGAACAGGTTTTCCCAGACCTTGCGGTCTTCTGGCGCCAATGGAGCGATGGTGATCATGTGGTCCTCCCGGTGATCACCCGAGCCTAGGGTTTCACCGCCGCCCCGCCAGTGGCCACTCACGCGGTAAAACAAGCGGCCACTCCCGCCTGGTGTGGCTTGGCTGGTCCTCGCGCGCGGTGGGCTCAGCTGACGGCTTGCTTCACCAGGACGGCGATGCGCTTCTTCACCGCGGGGGTGAGGCCGGTCAGCGCGAAGGCCGTCGCCCACATCTCGCCGTCGTCCAGCCGCGCGGTCTCGTTGAAGCCGAGCGTCGCGTATCGCGTCTTGAACTTGGCCGCCGCCTGGAAGAAGCAGACGATCTTGCCTTCCAGCGCGTAGGCGGGCTGGCCGTACCAGAGCTTCGGCGCCAGCATCGGGGCGTTCGCCTTCACGACGGTGTGGACCAGTTCGGCGAGCACGCGGTCCTCATCGGGCATCTCGGCGATCTTCGCCAGCACGTCCCGCTCCGCCGCCGCCGCTTTGTCCTCGGCCGAACCGCGGCGCGCCGCCTTCTTCATGTCCTCGGCGTGTTCTTGCATCGCGGCCTTCTCCTCGGCCGTGAATCCTTCGTAGGTGGTGGTCATGGTTTCTCCTCGGTAGGCAGCGAGCGGGGGCAGCCGGTAGTGGCACATCAGGACTGGTCGGCGAGCGCGGCGGTCTCCCAGGCGAACCCGTCCGGATCGGTGAACGGGGCGGCGCCGTGGATCGCGATCCGGTGCGAGCCGGTGCCTTCGGGGGACACGCCCGCGTCCTTGGCCAGTGCCTTGCGCCGGTACAGGGCCAGCTTCACGGGGCTCGGACCAGCCTCGAACTCGACGTACACACGGCCGAAGCTCTTTCCCACGGTGAGACCGTGCTCGACGTAGAACTTCTTGCCGGCGGCCACGTCGGCGACGCCCAGCAGCAACACGATGTCGTCGAACTCGCGGACGGCCGGCCCGGTGTTCTTCTTCGCCGAGGTCGCGATCTTCCAGATCGCGCCGTCCGGGGCCTGGACGACACCGCCGTAACCCCACATCGATTTCGCGGCGGGCTTGAGCACGGTCGCCCCGGCGGCGACGGCGGCGGAGATGAGCGCGTCGGCGTTGGCGGGCTGGGAGACCGTGAGGGAAAGGGTGTAGCCGCGGAAGCCGGTGGACGGCTTCTCCGAAGCCCGCCAACGCACCTCGAACCCGAGCCCGAAGGCGGTGGTGTAGAAGCGTTCGGCGGCCTCGGTGTCGGCCACTTCGAGGGTGATGGCGTCGATGAAGTTCATGCCGGTAACGCTATTTCCGAGCAGATGCCCGGTGCTTCTCGATTCCTGATCGGTCTTTGTCGGCGCCGGTCAGCGCCTTCCTGGCGGGCGATCACGGGTCATGCTCGGCTGCATACCGATGAAGTGCCCGCGGACCTCGGCCGAGCGGGTTCCCCATGTCGCATCGGAGACGCTCAGTGTCCCTAGTGCGACATGGGGACCCCGAACCCAGGGCTGCCGCGTCGGCAGGAACAGCCCAGGGATCTCCCGGCATGGGATCGTGCACGCCACCGAGTCGGTCACCGGAATCGTGGTGGCGTTTCGGGCTATCGAGGGGTAGGCCCACCGTGGCATGGCCGGAGCCTCGGTGGTGCGCGTACCCGGGCCCTGGGCGAGCCCGACGCTCATGTCGCGAAAACCACTTTTGCCTTTACCCGCAAGGGAAACCGAAACGTCACTCACGACCCGCGAGAACGCAAACACCGGCCGGCGGGCAAGCGGGACCGCACGGCCGGTGAACAGTTCAGGTGAAGGGTGACTCAGGTGAAGGGTGACTCAGTCGAGGGCGGCGTCGTCCAGGAGCGCCGACTCGGCACCGAACTCGCGGAGTTCGTCACGGATCACGGTGTAGGCCAGCCCCTGGGGATAGCCCTTGCGGGCGAGGAAGCCCAGCAGGCGGCGGATCGCCGTCTGCTCGTCGACGTTGCCCAGGGAGCGCATGCGCTTCCGTACCAGCTCTCGGGCGCGCTGCTCCTCTGCCTCTCGGTCCACCTCGTCGGCGGCCTGGACGGCGATGTCCCCATCGATTCCTTTGCGTTTGAGCTCGGCCACGAGGGCGTTCCGTGCCAGGCCCATGTTGGCATGGCGGGAACGAACCCACATTTCGGCGAACTCGGCGTCGTTGATGAGCCCTGCCTGGTCCAGCTTACCGAGCAGGGTCTCCGTCGTCTCCTCGTCGAAGCCCTTGCGCTTGAGGGCCTGACGCAGTTCCTCCGCGGAGCGCGGGCGCGCGGCCAGGAGATCGAAGCAGATCTCCTTGGCCTTCTTCCTCCGCTCGTCCGGCGGCAGCTCCGCCGGATCCACTTTGGGCGCACGCATTCAGCTACCACTCCTCAGAAGTCCACAACGAATCGGCACCCGAGCCCCGAAAGGCCGGCGTCGGAAGGCATGGCGAAGAGGCACACCTCGCCCCATCGCCTGACTTCCCTAGAAGTCGACCGGCGCGGGGGCGGCTTCGGCGTCGACGACGGCACCGATGCCGAGCTTCTCCTTGATGCGCTTCTCGACCTCGTTGGCGATGTCCGGGTTCTCGAGCAGGAACTTGCGCGCGTTCTCCTTGCCCTGACCCAGCTGGTCGCCCTCGTAGGTGTACCAGGCGCCGGACTTGCGCAGGATGCCCTGGTCGACACCCATGTCGATCAGCGAGCCCTCGCGGGAGATGCCCTTCCCGTACAGGATGTCGAACTCGGCCTGCTTGAAGGGCGGCGCGACCTTGTTCTTCACGACCTTGACGCGGGTGCGGTTGCCGACGGGCTCGCCGCCGTCCTTCAGCGTCTCGATACGGCGGACGTCCAGACGGACCGACGCGTAGAACTTCAGCGCCTTACCACCGGTCGTGGTCTCCGGGGAGCCGAACATGACGCCGATCTTCTCGCGCAGCTGGTTGATGAAGATCGCGGTGGTGCCGGAATTGCTCATCGCACCGGTCATCTTCCGCAGCGCCTGGCTCATCAGCCGGGCCTGGAGACCGACGTGGCTGTCCCCCATCTCGCCCTCGATCTCGGCGCGCGGCACGAGCGCGGCGACCGAGTCGATGACCAGGATGTCGAGCGCGCCGGAGCGGATCAGCATGTCCGCGATCTCGAGCGCCTGCTCACCGGTGTCCGGCTGGGAGACCAGCAGCGCGTCGGTGTCGACGCCGAGCTTCTTGGCGTAATCCGGGTCCAGCGCGTGCTCCGCGTCGATGAACGCGGCGATGCCGCCGTTCCGCTGCGCGTTGGCGACCGCGTGCAGGGCGACGGTGGTCTTACCGGAGGATTCCGGGCCGTAGATCTCGATGACCCGGCCGCGGGGCAGGCCGCCGATCCCGAGCGCGACGTCGAGCGCGATGGCGCCGGTCTGGATGACCTCTATCGGCACGCGGCCCTCTTCGCCGAGGCGCATGACCGAGCCCTTGCCGTACTGCTTGTCGATCTGGGCGAGGGCCAGTTCGAGCGCCTTGTCCTTGTCGGGTGCTGCTGGTGCCATGGAGTCCACCTCGTTGGTTGAGCCGGTAGGGCTTGTTCAGTTCTGAGCTGTCGGGTCCGACGCTACGGGCGACCACCGACAATTCCAGGCCTCGCGCCCAAGCTGTGGATCGCTGACCCCGTTGTGGACAACACCATAGACGAACGTGTGTTCGAGGCCGTCCCCGACACGCCGTCGCGCTAGGGTCTGACCTCTTTGCCGAGGTCAGCGTCGCTCCGGCGGGATTTCGAAGGCGTCGCAGACCGCCCGCCAGACGTCTTTGGCCGAGGTTCCCGCGTCGAGAGCCTGTTCGACGGTCCGGCCCCCGAGTTCACCGAAGACGTGATCCCTGGCCAGGGTTTCCGCACGTCCGGGACCGAATTCGTCGGCCATCAGCCGCCGGAAGACCGTGATACGCATCGGGCGAAGTCTAGCCCCGCCTCCGGCGCGGCATCGGCGAGGCGGGGGTCGAGGTGGTCTTTCGTGATGCCCACGGTGAGGTACATGAAGGCCCTTCATGTACCGGGAAGGTCGCGTTTCCGGCGTGAGGGAGGGCCTGCAGACCTGCGATCCCGGCGCGGCATCGGGCAGTCGGCAACGACGGGCGCCTTCACGCGCGAATACGGCGTCTACTCGCCCGGCTGGACGCTCTTCTCGAAGTAATCGGCCAGTTCACCCGGCGTCGGGTTCTGGCCCTCCGCGGGGACCTGGTAGATGAAGCCGACCAGCGGCCGGTCGGTCACGGTGAAGACCAGTACGGCGGCGTTCCGGCCGGCGGCCGAGGAGTACTGGCCTTCCAGGGCGTTGCCCACCCATTTGGCCTCGGTGCGGTCCCCACCGGCCGCGTTGAGCAGTCCGTCGGTGTAGGCCTTGAGCTTGTCCGCGGAGTCGCTCTGCAGGTAGGTCACCTGGGTCCCGGCGCGACCGGGGGCGGAGCAGGTCGACGTCACGCCCAGGTCCTCGGCCGGTTTCGCCGGCCCGTTGCCCATACCGGGTTTGCAGTCGCCGGTGTCGGCGATCTTCCCCGCGAGCTGCCGCAGGCAGCCGGTGAGGCCCTTGTCGTCGGCCACGCCGGGCACCTTGCACTCCTCGGCGGTGTAGGTCGTGACCGACGAGGACGTCAGGAAGTACGTGAGCCCGGCGGCGATCAGCACGACGACGGCCACGATGGCGCCGATGACGAGCGGCTTCCTCTTGCTCGCGGGCGCCTTGTCCCCGGCGGTCGGTCCGGCCAGCGAGTACGTCGGGAAGTTCGTCGGCGCGGGCTGCTGCACCTGCTGCGGACCGCTGTTCGGGTACCCCGACTGCGGGAAACCGCCGGACTGGCCGGGGCCGGACTGATAACCCGGAATCGACGCGACCTGCTGCGGTGGCGCGTACGGCCCCGAAACACCGGGGTGCGCGCCGGTGCCGGCCGCGACCTGCCCTTCGACACCCTGCGTACGCGAGCTGATGCCGTCGGAAGCGACGTGCTGGGCGCCGAGCGCGACCGCGGTCTCCGGCTGGTCGAGACTGCCGGGGACGACGCCCAGCTTCTCCGCGATCAGGCTGCCGACCAGCGGGAGACGGCTCGAACCGCCGACGAGGTAGATGCCGGCGAGCCGGTCCGGGGTCATTCCCGCCGAGCGGACCACGCGTGCCATCAGCTCGACACTGCGCAGCATCGACGGCCGCACCAGCGCTTCGAGTTCGCCTCGCGTGACGAGGACGTCCTCGAACGGTTCCGGCATCGGGACCTCGGTCTGCGGGTGTCGCGAGAGGGCCTCCTTCGCCGCCTTCACGTCCTCCTGCAGCGCGCGTCGCGTACGACGGTCCGGAGTGGACTCGGGCCGCAGGACCCGCTGCCAGCGCTGGGGATCCTTGTGCGAGACCTCACGGCCGACGTGCACCAGCAGCGCCTGGTCGACGTCGAGGCCACCGAGGTCGGGAAGGCCGTCTTCGGCGACGACGGTGAAACCGCCGTCCGGGGTCGCGCCGACGATCGCGACGTCGAAGGTGCCGGCGCCGAGGTCGTACACGGCGAGTGCCTGGCCGGGCGCGAGCGTCTTGCCGGGGAACGACGCGAAATGCGCCGCCGCGGCGACCGGCTCGGGCACGAGGACCAGGTTGCCCCCCATCCCGGCGAGCCGGGCGGCGGACAACAGCACGGTGCGGCGCGTCTGGCCCCACTGCGCGGGGTGGGTGAGCCGGACCTCGTCGGGCAGCTCGCCGCCGAGCTGGCGGGTGGTCTCGTCGAGGACACGGCGCAGGATCGCGGCCAGCACCTCGGTGACCGGGATGACGTCGGTGCCGAGCAGGAGCGTCTGTTCGTCGATACGGCGTTTGGGGTTGGGCTCGAAGCGCGTCGGGTCGAGACGGGCCCGGCGTTCGGCGTCCCGGCCGACCATGATCGTGCCGTCCTCGGTGGCGAACACCGCGGACGGCATGTTGGCCGAACCGTCGACCTCGACCACCCGCGGCGGCCGCCCGTGCGCCGAAAGGACGGCCACGGTGTTGGACGTCCCGAGGTCCACCGACAGGATCCGCACAGCACTTACCCCTTCACAGCCGAACGGCGACCGCCCCAGCATTGATCAGGCCGCGCTGGCCGTGATGCTCCCACGAGCGAGGTCACCGTACGTGCGGAACCCGCCGAACTCGTCCCCGACCGGGTACTCGGAGCGAAACTGTCGGTGGTCCGGCGCACTATGGAGGACGTGGCAGACGTACTCGACCTCTTCTCCCCCGCGACCAGGGACTGGTTCACCGGGGCCTTCGCCGCGCCCACCAAGGCGCAGGAGGGGGCGTGGCGTGCCGCGCACGCGAAGGAACACGCGCTGGTCGTGGCCCCCACGGGCTCCGGCAAGACGCTCTCGGCGTTCCTCTGGGCGCTGGACAGGCTGTCGGTCGAGCCGCCGCCGTCCGAGCCGCGGAAACGGTGCCGCGTCCTCTACGTCTCGCCGCTGAAGGCACTGGCGGTCGACGTCCAGCGCAACCTGCGGGCGCCGCTGGCCGGCATCTCGCAGGCGTCGCGGCGGCTGGGGCTGCCGGTGCCGGACATCGACGTCGGCATGCGGACGGGCGACACGACCGCCGCCGAGCGGCGCTCGTTCGGCAAGACACCGCCGGACGTGCTGGTCACCACCCCGGAGTCGCTGTTCCTCATCCTCACCTCCTCCGCGCGGGACTCGCTGCGCGGTGTGGAGACGGTGATCATCGACGAGGTGCACGCGGTCGCCGGCGGCAAACGCGGCGCGCATCTGGCCTTGTCGCTGGAGCGGCTCGACGCTCTTCTCGACAAGCCCGCCCAGCGGATCGGGCTGTCGGCGACGGTCCGGCCGATCGACGAGGTCGCCTCGTTCCTGGCGGGCGGCAGGCCGGTCACCATCGTCCAGCCGAAGCTCGCGAAGACGATCGAGGTCCGCGTCGAAGTCCCGGTCGAGGACATGTCCGATCTCGACGGTCCGCGAGGGCCGAAGCAGAACGAAGACCTCGACGCGGGTCTTGCCCGGCTCCCCGGCTCGCTCGAGGACATCGACGGCGTGCCGCGGCGGCCGTCGATCTGGCCCGCGGTGGAGGAGCGGGTCCTCGAACTGATCCAGGCGCACCGGTCGACGATCGTGTTCGCCAACTCGCGGCGGCTCACCGAGCGGATGACCGCGCGGCTCAACGAACTCGTGGCGGAACAGGCCGAACCGGAGCCGGATGAGCGGTATCCGGCCGAGGCGATCGGCCAGTCCGGGCTGACCACCGGCGCGGCGCCGGTGATCGCGCGGGCGCACCACGGCTCGATGTCGCGCGAGCAGCGCACCCACGTCGAAGAGGAACTCAAGACCGGCCGTCTCGCCTGTGTCGTGGCGACGTCGTCGTTGGAGCTGGGCATCGACATGGGCGCGGTCGATCTCGTCGTGCAGATCGAGGCGCCGCCGACGGTCGCTTCGGGGCTCCAGCGCGTCGGCCGGGCCGGGCACCAGGTCGGCGCGGTGTCGAGCGGGGTGATGTTCCCGAAGTTCCGGGGCGACCTCGTCTCCTGCGCGGTGGTCGCGGAGCGGATGGCGTCCGGGTCGATCGAGGCGGTGCGGTACCCGCGGAACCCGCTCGACGTGCTCGCGCAGCAGATCGTGGCGATGGTGGCGCTCGAATCGTGGACCGTCGACGAACTGGCCGCCCTCGCCCGCCGCGCGGCGCCGTTCGCGTCCCTGCCGGACGACGCGTTGCTGGCCGTGCTCGACATGCTCGCCGGCCGGTACCCCAGCGAGGAGTTCGGCGAGCTGCGCGCCCGGATCACCTGGGACAGGGTCAGTGGCGAACTGCACGGCCGTCCGGGTTCGCAGCGGCTGGCGGTGACCTCCGGCGGCACGATCCCCGACCGCGGCCTGTTCACCGTGATGACGCCGGGCGGCGACGACAAACCCGGCTCGCGGGTGGGCGAGCTCGACGAGGAGATGGTCTACGAATCCCGCGTCGGGGACACGATCCTGCTCGGCACCTCCTCCTGGCGGGTCACCGACATCACCCACGATCGCGTGATCGTGGTGCCCGCGCCGGGTGAGCCCGCGCGGATGCCGTTCTGGAAGGGAGACGCCCCGGGCCGCCCGCTGGAACTGGGGCGAGCACTGGGCGCCTTCGTCCGCGAACTGTCCACTTCGGAACCTTCGGTGGCCAGGGAACGCGCGGCCGTCGCCGGGCTGGACGAGTACGCGTGCGACAACCTGCTGGCGTATCTGGAAGAACAGAAGTCCGCCACGCGGCATGTGCCGAACGACAAAACCGTGCTGCTGGAACGCTTCCGCGACGAACTCGGTGACTGGCGGGTCATCCTGCACTCGCCGTTCGGCGCTCAGGTCAACGCGCCGTGGGCGCTCGCGATCGCGGCCCGGCTCCGGGAGAACCGCGGGGTCGACGCCCAGGTGGCGCATTCCGACGACGGCATCGTGCTGCGGTTGCCGGAGGCGCTGGACGCCGAGGGCGCCGAAGTCACCATCGGGGTCGATGACGTGCTGCTCGATCCGGAGGAGGTCGAGCAGCTGATCGTCGCCGAGGTCGGCGGGTCGGCGTTGTTCGCCGCCCGGTTCCGGGAATGCGCGGCGCGGTCGCTGCTGCTCCCCCGCCGGGATCCACGCCGCCGCACGCCGTTGTGGCAGCAGCGGCAGCGCGCGTCGCAGCTGCTCTCGGTCGCGGCCAAGTACGAGCGGTTCCCCGTCGTGCTGGAGGCGATGCGGGAAGTCCTGCAGGACGTGTACGACGTCGGCGGGCTGCGCGAACTGATGAGCGACGTCCGGTCGCGGAAGGTCAAGCTGGTCGAGGTCGAGACACCGTCGGCGTCGCCGTTCGCGCGCAGCCTGCTCTTCGGCTACGTCGGGATGTTCCTGTACGAGACCGACGCCCCGCTCGCGGAACGGCGCGCGGCGGCGCTGGCGCTGGATTCGACGCTGCTGGCAGAACTGCTCGGCACCGAGGCGATCCGGGAACTGCTGGACGCCGAGGTCGTCGCCGAAGTCGAGCGGTCACTGCAGCGCCTCGACCCCGACAGGCATGCCCGCAACGCCGAGGAAGCCGCGGATCTGTTGCGGTTCCTCGGAGACCTCTCGATCGAGGAGGCCGCCGCGCGGGGCATCCAGCGGGACTGGCTGGAGGAACTGGAGGCCGCGCGGCGGGTGATCCGGGTCCGCATCGGCGGTGGTGAACGGTTCATCGCCATCGAGGACGCGGGCCGGGTGCGGGACGCGCTGGGCACCGCGCTGCCGGTCGGCGTGCCGGAGGCGTTCACCGAACCGGTCGACGATCCCGTCGGAGACCTGCTGTCGCGGTATTCGCGCAGCCGCGGTCCGTTCAGCGCCCGCCAGGCCGCCGAGCGGTTCGGGCTCGGGACGGCCGTGGTCACCGGTGTGCTGGACAGGTTGACCGCGCAGGGCAGGCTCGTCCGGGGCGAGTTGAGCCCGATCGGGCATCCGGAGACCCACGGCGTCGGGATGGAGTTCTGCGACGCGTCGGTGCTGCGCAGGCTCAGGCGGGCATCGCTGGCCCGGCTGCGGGCCGAGGTGGAGCCGGTCGAGCCGGCGGCGCTGGGCCGGTTCCTGCCGTCGTGGCACGGCATCGGCGCTCGCGTGCGGTCGGCGCCGACGGCGGACGACGTGCTGTCCGTGGTCGAGCAACTGGCCGGTGCCCCGCTCCCGGCGAGCGCCGTCGAGTCGCTGATCCTGCCGAGCAGGCTGCCCGGCTACACCCCCTCGCTGCTGGACGAGCTCACCACCGCGGGCGAGGTCATCTGGTGCGGCTGCGGTTCCCTGTCCGGCGGGGACGGCTGGCTGGCGCTCGCGCCGGCGGACGTCGCCGATCTGCTGCTGCCCGACCTCGAGGACGATCTGCCCTCCGGGCCGCTCCACCAGGCTATTCTGTCCACTTTGGAGGGTGGAGCGCAGTTCTTCCGCCAGCTGGTGGACCGGGCCTCGCCGTTGGTCGAAACCCCGCCCAACGACGGCGAAGTCGTCGCCGCGCTGTGGGATCTCGTCTGGGCCGGGCTGGTCACCGGGGACACCCTCGGCCCGTTGCGGGCGCAGGTCTCCGGCTCCGGCGCGGCGCACAAGCCACGGCGGCAAACCCCTCGTGGCCGGTACGCGCGGCTTCGGGCCGGCCGGCCGGCGATGCCTTCGCGCAGCGGTCCGCCGACGGTCGCGGGGCGCTGGGCGCTCACCCCGGACCGCGCACCGGACCCGACCAGGCGCGCGCTCGCCCGGACGGAGGCGTTCCTGGAACGGCACGGCGTCCTCACCAGGGGCGCGCTCGACCCCGAGCGGGTGACGGGCGGGTTTTCCGGGATCTACAAGGTCTTGCGCGGGATGGAGGATTCGGGCCAGGTCGTCCGGGGTTACGTGGTCGAAGGGCTCGGTGCCGCGCAGTTCGCGGCGAAGGGTGCCGTCGACAGGCTGCGCGCGCAGTCCGGGAACCAGCGCACCACCACCGAAGGCGCCGTCGTACTCGCCGCCGCCGACCCGGCCCAGCCCTACGGCGCCGCGTTGCCGTGGCCTGCCGCGACGGGCGACCCGAAGCACCGTCCGGCAAGGAAGGCGGGCGCGCTCGCGGTGCTCGTGGACGGCGTCCCGGCGATGTACGTCGAACGCGGCGGCCGGTCGCTGCTGAGTTTCACCGAGGATCAGGACATGTTGCGGTCGGCCGCGAGGGCACTGTCCACGGCGGTACGGGAGGGCTGGCTGGGTCAGCTCGCGGTGCAGAAGGCCGACGGTGAGGTGGCCCTCACCTCGGAGCTTTCCAGCGTCCTCCAGGAGGCGGGATTCCGGGCGACTCCCAAGGGGCTGCGCCTGCGGGCCTAGAATCACGGCTCAGACCTGCGGAGAAGGACGTTCGAACATGGTGATGCGCGACCTGCGCTACTTCGGGGATCCCGTGCTCAAGACCGTATGCGACCCGGTCACGACATTCGACAAGAAGATCGAGTCGCTGGTGACCGATCTGATGGACGGGGTGAAACCGGCCGGACGCGCCGGGCTCGCGGCGCCGCAGATCGGGGTCGGCCTGCGGGTGTTCAGCTACGACGTCGGCGGCCTGAGCGGATACGTGATCAACCCGGAGCTCGTCGAGCTGTCCGAAGAGACGCACGAGATCGGCGAGGGCTGCCTGTCCGTGCCGGAGCTGTGGTTCCCGGTCGTCCGCGCGAAGCACGCGGTGGTGCGGGGTGTCGACCTGCGTAACGAGCCCGTCGAGGTCGATGGCGTCGACGTGCTCGCCCAGTGCCTGCAGCACGAAACCGACCACCTCGACGGCAAGCTCTACCTGGAGCGCCTCACCCCCGAACGCAAGAAGCGCGCACTGGGCGAGGCCCGCGGCAAGGACTGGTTCTGGAACCGCAATTAGTCACTTGGTTGCGCTCGTCTCCCCCGCAACCAGGTGACTAATTGCGGGGGTCGGGGAGTGTGAGGCGCAGGGTGCCGGAGTCGCCGGCGGCACGTTCGGGGCGGAGTCCCACGCGGGCGGCGGTGCGGTACAGGGAGTCGTCGCCGGGCAGGCAGACGGCGGTGAGTTCGCGCTCTCCCTTGGCGGCGGCGAGGACGGCGAGCCTGCTCAGCAGGGCGGTGCCGATGCCTTGGCGCTGCCAGGAGTCCTCGACCAGGAGCGAGATTTCGGCCGCGCCGGTATCGGCCTGCGGGATCAGCTGGCCGAGACCGAGCACGTCCCGCCCGCAGACCGCGAGCAGGCTGACCCCCCGCGGCGGGGTCAGGAGCCGGTGCAGCCAGCGGCGTGGCACGGCCCGCATTCCTAAGCGTTGTCATCGAGCATCTCTGGTGCAGCGCGGACACCGCTTCCGCGTCACCGGGGACCCCTTTCCGCAGGACGATCGCGGCACCGTCGGCCCGGTCGAGCACGACCGGACCGGTCACGTTGTCGCGGACGGCGGTCATCAGCCCGGTCAGCGCGACGGCGCGGCTCAGTTCCAGTTCGACGAACGGTGACCACCGGCGGCGCGCGACGAACGCGGTGCCGTCGCCCGCCGGGAACACCGCCCGGTGCCCGCCCTCCGTACGGGCCGGGTTCGCCTCGATCGACGGGACCTTCGTGACGACGTCGGCCGCCAGGACGCCGCGAAGGACCTCCGTGAGGGCGCCGGGCTCCTCGACGGCTCTCTTGGCCGCGGTGAACGTCGCGGTGGCCGGGTCGACCAGTTCGGCCAGATCCGCGTCGATGACCGCGGAGCATTCGCATCCTTCCTCGCGGATCGCGTCGATCAGCAGCCGCCGCGGCAGACCGGTGGCCGGCCGCAGGACGATCTCGTCGAGCACGCCGCCGGGGACCGGCAGCACCGACAGCCCGAGGATGTTGCACTCGAGATCGGCCAGCCGGATCGCGATCCTGGCCAGGGTGCCCGGCCGGTCGTCCACGCGGATCCGGACCCGCCAGGCCGACGCGGTCGTTGTCTCTTCGCCGGGGTGCACCGGGGCGGGCCGGACTCGCTGGGTCTCCATGACCTCCACGGTCCCGGCCGGTTGTTGCCTGCCCACGGCGCGGGTGTTTCGCTCAGGTCAGCGTTCGGCGCCATCGCGCAACCCCGGTGAAACAACTAACGCGGTGTGAGCACGCTGAACTCGTTGCCCTCCGGATCCACCATGGCCACGGCGCCTTGGCTCGCCGGCCCCTGTCCCGTCGCGCCGAGTTCCCGAAGACGACGGACTTCCGCCGCCCGGCTCTTGCCCCGCCGTGGCGCGATCTCGAACCGCAGCCTGTTCTTGCGCCGTTTCTCCGCTTTCGTGGCGAGGAACTCGACCCACGGGCCGCGACCTTCCGGCGGCCGCAGCCCCACGATCGTCTTCTCGCGGACGCCGATCTCCCGGCCCAGGGCGGCCGCCCAGAACCGCGCGAGCCGCTCCGGATCGAGGGCGTCGATGACGACCGAAGCGAGCGCGCCGGAACCCTCGTACTGCTCGCGCGGTTCGAGGACGCAGAACTCGTTGCCCTCGGGGTCCGCGAGCACCACCCACGGCACCCGCTTCTCCTCCGGCGGGCCCTGCCCGATGTCGACGTGCCGGGCGCCGAGGGACAGCGCACGGTCCACCAGCTCCGCCTGGTGGCCGGGCGAGCGGCTCGCCAGATCCAGGTGCAGCCGGTTCTTGCCCCGCTTGGGGCCCGCCTCGGAGCGGAACGCCGGTTGAAACGGGGCGTCCCAGCTGAACAGCCCTTCCCAGAAACCCGCCAGATCTCTGGGAAGGGCCGAGTCGAAGACCAGGTTCACCAGCTGTGCCGCCACACCCGTGAACCTAGACGGCACCACCGACACTTCCGAGTCTTGGAGGCGAACCCGCGTCCGCGATCGACGGCGGCGGGGTGCTCGCCGGTCGAGCACACCCCGATGAGCGGGCAGGGCGCCCTGCCCCCGCGATCGCGGGATCTCCGGCCGGAGCGGGTTCACGCGTTCGGTCGGTTCTCAGGCACGTCTTCGGCTCCGCCGACTGGCGCTGACCGGTTTGGCTTCCCCACCGACCGGTCATCGAGTCGCGAGCCGCAAAAGGGCCCAGAGTTGTCCCGCCATGTCCTGGTCTCCGCTGACCGTCACCGCCGTCGGACCCGCCCGGCCCCAGAGCCAGCGGTAGATCTTGTCCGGATGGCCGGTGATCAGGTCATCCGCGCGCTGGGCCTCTTCGGCGGAGCATCGCCAGGCGACCGTTTCCGTGGGCCCGGCCCTGGCGATCCAGTGGTGGCCCGCGGTGCGCACGCCGACCGACCCGGTCTTGGTGCCGGACAAGCCCAGCAACGGCAACCGCTGGCCGAACCAGAGCACCAGCGTCTCGTCGATCCCGTCGAGTGCCACGTCTTCGGGGATCACCGACACTTCCCGGCCGACGGCACTCTCCGCGTCGATCCGGTGGATCGTCGTCTCGTGCGCCATCCGCCGCCGCCAGAACCCGTAACTGCGGTCCGCCGGCCACCAGGTCGGCGCCGAGGCTTCCGGATCGTGCGCGGACAGTTCGGCGACGAGCTCGTCCCGGCCTTCGCGGAAATACTCCTCCAGCGACTGCCCCGGCCCCGGTTTGCGCTGCCAGTGCCCGGGACGCCGTCCGTCGACGATCCAGCGGCGGGTGACCCGGTACACGCTGCCCACGTGCCGGAGGACCTCACCGAGGGTCCAGCCGGGGCAGGTCGGGACCGGCGCGTCGGCGGACGCGGTGTGCGCCACCTGAGCCATCAGCTCGGTTTCGGCGCCGATCACCTCCAGGAACCTGCCCTGGTCGATCATGGCCTGCCCGGCCATCGGGCACCCCCTTTCCCTGGCGACTCAGGCGACATGCGCCGAATCACCCATCGGCAGCCCGTGCACCACCCGCCGGACGAGTTCCAGGAACACCGTGGCGGCTTTCGTCAGCTCGTCCGCCAGCTCGACGGTGACCTTGCCGGTGATCCCCGCCTGCGCGGCGGCCCGCGTCGCGGAGTTGGCCGCGAAGAACGCCGCCCACTCCTTCAATTCGGGCGCGACGGAGTCGAGCAGCACCCAGCCGCTCGCCGGCCGGGCACGGCCCCGGTGCGGACGCCCCCGGGCCTCCAGTACCGCCGCCGCGCCCCGCAGCGCGGCGAGATACGCCCCGATGAACCGCTCCGCGGGATCGCTTTCCCGCTCTGCCTCGGCGAGCCCCCGCCTCGCCTGCGCGTACAAGGAGACCGCCGCGGGTGGTGCCGGTGGGCGCAACGACATCGGCAGGGCGGGCTGCGCGGCGCCCCCCGGCCTCTCGGCATCGTCGGGGGACACGACCGAAACGGACATGACGACCCTCCTCCTGTACGTGAGCGCCGGCCGATGCCCGGCGCCGAGGCGCTTCCCCCACCCCGGCGCCGGGCACCCACCGGTGCGCGCTCACCGAATGTCGAACGTCTGTTCGAACAAGACCAATGTAACCCCGAAGTGCCCATTTCTTCAACCCCGCGGCCTCGACCGCGTACCGGGGTGACCGCCGCATGTGGTGCGGGACACGGGATCGGTCCCGTGATCTCATAGGCTCATGAGCACCATCGACCAGTCCTGGCATCCCTCGGTGGCCAAGGTCGCGGCCGCCCTCGCCGAGGCGGGTCAGCAGAACGCCGCGGCCGGGATCCGGATCCTTCCCGCCGAAGTCCGCACGGCCGCGCAGGCCGCCGAAGCGCTCGGTGTCGAGGTCGGCGCGATCGCGAACAGCCTCGTCTTCCGCGGCCGCGCCGGCGAGACGGAAACCGCCCTGCTCGCCCTGACCTCGGGCGCGCATCGCGCCGACACCGGCATCCTGGCCTCCCTGACCGGCGTCGACGAGATCGGCAAGGCGGACGCGGATTTCGTCCGCGCGCACACCGGGCAGCCGATCGGCGGCGTCGCCCCGGTCGGTCACCCGAAGGCGTTGACCACTCTCGTCGACACCGCGTTACGCGCTCACGACGTCGTCTGGGCCGCCGCCGGGCATCCGAAGTCCGTGTACCCCACGACGTTCGCCCGTCTCGTCGCGCTGACCGGGGGCACTCCCGCGGACGTCGCGGGCGACGGGCAAGATGGGCGCCCGTGACCGCGATGTCCTCGGAACGCACCCGCTACGTCCAGTTGTCCGCGGAGGAGTTCCGCGCCCGGCTCCCCGAGGCGCTGACCATCTACGTCGACGCCATGCGCTACCCCGAAGGCACCGCCGAGCAACGCGCGCCGATGTGGCTCACGCACGCGCTGCGTGAAGGCTGGCGCTGCATGGCCGCGCTCGACGCGGACGGCGTCCTGCTCGGGCTCGCCTACGGCTACAAGGGCCGCGGCGGCCAGTGGTGGCACGAACAGGTCCGCCACGGCCTGACCCGCCGCGAGGGCCAGGCCGCCGCCGAGCACTGGATGTCGGACTACTTCGAGCTCACCGAAATCCACGTCAGCCCCGGAAACCAGGGCAAGCGGATCGGCGAGGACCTCCTCCGGCGGCTGCTCGACGGCGTGCCCAACGCCCACGTCCTCCTCTCCACGCCGGAAGGCACCAGCCGGGCCTGGAACCTGTACCGGCGCGTCGGCTTCGTCGATGTGCTGCGGGACTACCACTTCGCCGGGGACCCGCGGGCGTTCGCGATCCTCGGCCGGACGCTGCCGCTCTAGGGCTTCGAGTAGGCGACGGCGAGCGCGGCGATGAGCACCGCCGCGCCGCACCAGCCCACGGTGCCCAGCCGTTCCCCGAGCAGGGCCGTGGACAGCAGCGCGGCGGTCAACGGTTCCAGCAGGGCGGACAACGCGGCCAGTACGGGATGTGCGCCTTCGAGACCGCGGAAGTACGCGGCGTACGCCAGCGCCGTGGGCACGACGCCGAAGTAGACGACGAGCGCGAGCACGTCGGCCTGGACCGGCACGGCCATCCCGAACCACAACGCGGCGGGAGTCAGCGCGGCGCCGCCGATCAGGCAGCCGAACGCCGTGGTGGGCAACGGATCCAGCCCCTCGACGCGGTTCGCGGTCACCAGTGTCAGCGCGGCGAACCCGGCCGCGGCGAGCAGGGCGAACAGCACCCCGGCGGCGTTGACCTCTTCTCCGGGCGTCCACTGCAGCAGCGCGAGCCCGATGAGGGACCCGGCCAGTGACACCGCCGTCCACCGCGTGGGGAGCTTCCTGGTCCTGACGACCGTCGCGACGGTGAGCAGAACAGGTGCGCTGCCGATGGTGGTCATCGTCGCGACGCTCACGGAACTCGACGAGACCGCGACGAAATAGCTGGTCTGGAACAGGGCGAACAAACCGCCGACCGCCAAGAGGCGACGACGGGCACTGGTCGTGCGGGGAAGGCCGCGGAGGCCCCCGGTGAACCAGAGGTAGCCGATGGCGAGCACGCCGCCGATGAGCAACCGGTACGCGGCGACGCTCAATGGATGGAGTCCCGCACGGGAGGCGAGCAGGGATCCGGTGAGGCCACCGGTTCCCCAGAGGACACCGGCGAGGACGAGCGCGGCCGACGATCGGGCGCGCGTGGGTACGGCAACGGACATGGGGAAACGCTCCTGCGTCTGTGTCGGTCGAAAAGGACGTCGACGACGCGGGGTGCTTCAGTGCAGCACGGATCGGCCGGGCGGCCGGAACGCCGCACGGCCGGAGACACCCCGCTCAGGAGGCGGGGGGTGGGGTGACGAGAAAGATCCGGTGCACGAGGGGAACGTATCAAGGCTCCTGTGGCGGGCGCACGCGAATTGCGGCCCACCGCAGGCCGTGACGGGTGGCTCGGCTCTGGTGGTACATGAAGGCCCCCTTCCTGTACCCAGGCGCAAGGAAGGGGGCCTTCATGTACTGCGAAGGCAGTACCGGGGACGCAGGATCAGTCCAGTGCGGCCAGCATCTCCCGCAGCGTGTCCAGCCCCATCCCGCCGAGCGCCAGCGCCCGCGTGTGGAACTGCTTGATGTCGAAGGCGTCGCCCTGCCGGGCACGGGCCTCGTCCCGCGCGGCGAGCCACAGGCGTTCGCCGAGCTTGTACGACGGCGCCTGCCCCGGCCAGCCCAGGTAGCGGTCGATCTCGTCGTGCACGTGGGCCGGGTCGGTGACGGTCCGGGTGAGCATGAACTCCAGGCCGAGGTCGGGCGTCCAGCGCTCGCCCTCGTGGAAGCCGGTGCCCGCCGGGATCTCCAGCTCCAGGTGCATGCCGATATCGACGAGCACGCGCGCGGCGCGGAAGAGCTGCTCGGACAGCATGCCGAGCAGGTCGCCGTCGTCGGAAAGGAAGCCCAGGTCCTGCATCAGCCGCTCGGAGTACAGCGCCCAGCCCTCGGCGTGGCCGGAGGTGAACGCCAGCAGCCGCTGGTACTTGTCGAGCGAGCTCGACTGGTCGACCGCGGTCGCGATCTGCAGGTGGTGGCCCGGCGCGCCCTCGTGGTAGACGGTGCTGACCTCACGCCAGGTGATGAACCGGTCCCGGCCCTGCGGCAGCGACCACCACATGCGGCCGGGACGCGCGAAGTCCTCGCTCGGGCCGGTGTAGTACGCGCCGACGGTGCCGCCGGGCGGGGCGATCTTGCACTCCAGCGCCATGACCCGGTCGGAGATGTCGAAGTGCTTGCCGCGCAACGACTTCAACGCGTTGTCGGACAGGTTCTGCATCCAGGCCTGGAATTCCGCCCGGCCGCGGACGACGTACTTGGGGTCGGCGTCGAGGGCGGCGGCCACCTCGGCGAGGGTGGCGCCGGGTTTGATCCGATCGGCGACCTCGCGCATTTCCGCTTCGATGCGGGTGAATTCGGCCCAGCCCCAGGCATAGGCCTCGTCCAGGTCGAGGGTGGCTCCGGTGAACAGCCGGGACCACAGCTTGTAGACCTCGGCACCGACGGCGTCCTTGACCGGCGCCAGCGGGGCGAGTTCGGCGCGGAGGAAACCGGCGAACTCCGCGTACGCCTCCTGGGCGGCTTGAGCGGCCTGGCCGAGTTCGGCGCGCAGCTTTTCGTCGACGTCCTTCGCCCCCGAGACCAGTGTCTCGAAGAAACCGGTGTCGTTCTTCAGCCCTGCCCAGGTTTCGGCCTGTTCGGCGACCTTGCCCACCTGCCGCAACGCCGACACCTGGCCGGCGTCCGCGGCCGCGAGCAGCGAGGCACGGAGCCCGTCGAGCGCTTCGGGCACCTTCGTCATCCGGGCGGCGATCGTCGCCCAGTCCTCCGCGGTGTCGGTGGGCATGAGGTCGAAGACCATGCGCAGATCCTGCGCGGGGCTCGCGATTACGTTCAGCGCTGCGGCGTCGAGGCCCGCTTCGTGGATCTCCAGCTGCAACCCGATCCGCTCGGTGAACACCGCCTTGGCCGCGCGTTCGCCGTCGTCGGCGGGTTCGGCCGCTTCGATCTCGGCCAGTGCGCGTGCGGCGATCGCCGCTCTGGCCGCGTGTCCGGCGGGCGAGTAGTCGGTCAGTCGGTCGTCGTATCCGGAGATGCCGAACGTCGTCGCGGCGACCGGGTCGGTCGCGGCGTAGTCGTCGACGTACCGGTCACAGATCTGGTGCACACTTCGCGCGGTTGAAGCCATGACCGGCACGCTACCGGGATAGCGGGCGACTTCGGTACGGAGTTACGCGCGAGCCGGGACCAGCCCGAGCCTGCTGACCACCTCACGCGTGGCCTTGGACCGGTTGAACGTGTAGAAGTGCAGGTCAGGGACGCCTTCGGCGATGAGGCGCTCGCACAGTTCGGTCACCGCGTCGATCCCTTCCGCGCGGAAGGCCTTCGGGTCGCCGGCCAGCGGTTCGAGCCGGTCCAGCAGCCGCCGGGGCGCCGGCGCGCCGGACAGCTTGATCGACGTGTGCAGCGTCCGCGGCGTGGTCAGCGGCATGATGCCGGGAATGACCAGCGCCTCGCAGCCGGTGGCCGCCACCCGGTCACGCAGGCGGAGGAAGTCTTCCGCCTCGAAGAACAGCTGCGCGATCGCGAAGTCCGCGCCCGCGCGCAGCTTGCGCACCAGGTATTCGGTGTCGGCCTCGAGGTTCGCCGACCTCGGGTGGCCGTACGGGAACGCCGAGACACCGACACAGAAGTCGCCGAGCGAACGCACCAGCTCCACGAGTTCTTCGGCGTAGCCGAGCCCGTCCGGATGCGGGACCCAGTCGCCGTAGACGTCACCCGGCGGGTCGCCGCGCAGCGCGAGGATGTTCCGCACGCCGACGGCGGCGTACCAGCCGATGACGTTGCGCAGTTCCGCGACCGAGTGGTTCACGGCGGTGAGGTGCGCCATCGGCACCAGCGTGGTTTCGGTGGCGACGCGGGCGATGCTGCGGATCGTGCCGTCGCGGCTGGAGCCGCCCGCGCCGTAGGTGATCGACATGTACGCCGGGTCCAGCGGCTCGAGTTCCCGGATCGACTTCCACAGCACCGCCTCGTCGGCCGCGTCGCGAGGCGGGAAGAACTCGATGGAGAACACGGGTCCATCACCCTGCAACCGCTCGACCACCGACGTCATACCGCCATGTTAAGGGGGAAAGTCCGCTGGCTGGGAGCCCCCTCTCAGGCTGTGGGCGTGCGACGTCGGCCACTCGCGTGCGGTTGCCGAGTGGCGCCCGCCTGGGGAGACTCGGTGGCGAGCACAGGGAGCCGCCATGAGCGCCGAAACCGACACCAGCTGGGACGAGGACGTCCGCGTCGCGGTCTACCGCGCGTTCGCCGAACACGGGAGGCCGCCGACGGCGCCGGAACTGGCCGACGCCGCCCACGGATCGCTCGCGGTGGCGAAACAGGCACTGCACCGGCTCGCGGAGCAGCGGCATCTCGTGCTCGACGACTGCGAACACGTCGTGCTGGCACACCCGTTCGCGGCGATCCCGCTGGGTTTCTCGGTGATGGGTGAACGGACGCTGTGGTGGGGCGGTTGCGCGTGGGACGCGTTCGCGATTCCGCAGCTGGTCAAGACCGAACCCGAGGTACTGGTGTCCACGCGCTGCCAGGGCTGCGGCGAACCGCGGGCCCTGCTGGTGAACGACCGGGTCCCGCCGAAGGGTGATCTGGTCGCGCATTTCCTGGTGCCGGCCGCCCGGATGTGGGACGACGTGGTGCGCACCTGCGGGAATCAGCGCCTGTTCTGCGACGAATCCTGTGTGGACGAGTGGCTGACGGAGACGGGACAGCACAAGGGGTACGTCATGGACCTGGCGACGTTGTGGCGGCTCGCGGCGGGCTGGTACGACGGCAGGCTCGACCACGGCTACACCCGCCGGGATCCGGCCGCCGCGGCCGCGTACTTCACCCAGGCCGGGCTGAGCGGACCGTTCTGGGCCTAGACCAGGAACCGGAGCACCGCGGTGACGACGACCCCGCAGAGGATCGCGGCCAGCACCGGCGCACGCAGCACGTAGGTCACCGCGATCGCGGCGAGTCCCGCGCACAGCGTCCAGTCGACCCCGGACCAGGCCGGGCCGGTCACGTCGGTCAGCACGAGCCCGGCCAGCAGCGCGGGCGCCAGCAACGCGATCACGCCGGCCAGGCGCGGCGGCAGTGTCCGGTCGCCGAGCAGGACCGGGCCCGCCGCCTTGAACCCGATGCTGACCAGCGCGACGGCGACGATGGCGATCCAGAGCGTCATCGCCGCACCCCCAGGCCCAGCAGCGCGGCGGCGGACGCGCCGATCAGCGCGAGCCCGACGGGGACGAACAGCACCAGGATCCCGGCGAGGCAGGCGGCGAGCGCCGCGGTCCGGACCGCCTGGCGCGAACGGCGCAGTTCGTCGATGAGCAGGACCAGGAAAAACCCGGGGAACACGACGTCGAGCCCGAACCGCGCGACGACGTCCGGCGGTGGCGCGGCCAGGACGCCGAGCACCGTCCCCAGCACCCACGCGGGCAGCTGGACGAGGGTGCAGCCGATGAGTTTCTCGCGGTCGAAGCGCCCCTCGCCGAGGTGGGCCGCCACCCACGAACCGTCGACGACGGCCTGGCCCTCCCACGCGCGGCGCAACCGTCCTCCGCGCAGATCCGCGGCGACGGCGGCACCCATCGGCAGGAACCGGGCGTTGATGAGGGCCGCCGCGCCGACCGCGACGGCGATGTTGCCGCCGCCCGCGAGCGCGGTGGCCATCGCGAACTGGGCCGAGCCGGAGAACACGAGGATCGACGCGGCGATCGGGGCCGCGATCCCCCAGCCCAGGTTCTGGCTGTAGGCGCCGAAAGTGACGCCGAGGACGAAGGTCGCGACGCCCAGCCCGAGCCCGACACGGGCGCCGGCCAGGTAGTTTCGCCGGAGTGTTGTCATCACCTGAGCCTAACAAGCTAAACTGATTTTGACCATTAGGAGAGTCCGTGGACGGCCATTGGGACGGGTACGACAGCATCGGCGGGAGCATGCCGTTAGACCTGGTCAACACCGTTTCCTGGCGGCGTGATCCGGCCCGGCGGGAAGACCGGCTTTCGGCTCCGGAACGGCTGTCCGAGTGGGTCGTCGTGGTCGGCGCGGGCACCGAACGGCTGGAGATCTCCGAGGCCGTCTTGAAGACGGTGAAGGCCTTTCGCGAGACGCTGTATCGCGTGCTCGTGTCGGATCCGCCGGACGTCACGGCGCTGCGAAAACCCTTGATCGAGGCCTATCGGCACGCCTCGCTGCCGTCGTCCTTGCCACTGCGGTGGGAGGTGCCGCTGACGAACGGCGACGCGCTGCCGCACTTCCTTGCGCTGGCGGCCGAGGACCTGCTCCGGACCGGGGATCTGGCGCGGATCCGGGAGTGCGAAGGGCCGGGCTGCGGCTGGATCTTCACCGACCACACGCGCAACCGTTCCCGACGCTGGTGCAGTTCGTCGGACTGCGGCAACCGGGCGCGAGCGAAACGGCACTACGCCAAAACCCGCAATTAGTCACCTACTTGCGGCAGTTGACCCGACGCCCTACCGCAATTCGACACCTGGTCGCGGTAGTTGCCTGCGCAAGGATCGCAACCAGGTGACTGATTGCGGCGAGTTCCGCCACATTCCACGGCACCCGACTGGGTCGGGAAGCCGTCCTTCCCGGAGGATGTGCTCATGGACACATCCGCCTACGACGCCGATCTGCCCGCCCACGTCGAGCGGGCGCTGGCCGGCTTCCTCGAGCGCGCCGGGACCGAAATCCGCCGCACCGAGCCGAGCGTCGGGGCGGGGATCGACGCGCTGGCCGAATTCGTGCTCGGCGGCGGCAAACGTTTGCGGCCGACGTTCGCCTGGTGGGGCTGGCGCGGCGCGGGGGGCGATCCGGCCGGGCCGGACGTCGAAGGTGTCCTGCAGGCGGTCGCGAGCCTGGAGCTGATCCAGGCGTGCGCGCTGATCCACGACGACCTCATCGACTCCTCCGATTCGCGCCGCGGTTCACCGACCGTGCACATCGCGGGCGCGAAGCTCCACGCCGACAGCGGCTGGCTCGGTTCGCCGAGCACGTTCGGCCTCGCGACCGCGGTCCTGGTCGGCGACCTCGCGCTGGCCTGGGCCGACGACATGTTCGGCGAAGCCCCGCTTCCGCACGCGGTCCTCGCGGCGGCACGGCCGGCGTGGCGCGCGATGCGTACCGAAGTACTCGCCGGGCAGTACCTCGACGTCCGCACCCAGGCCACCGGCGACGCCTCCCCCGAGGCGGCACTGCACATCTGCAAGCTCAAGACGGCCGCGTACACCGTCCAGCGCCCGCTGCACCTCGGTGCCGCGCTCGGCGGCGCCGACGACGCCCTGATCGCGACGCTGCGCGAATTCGGCGACGAGGTCGGCGTGGCGTTCCAGCTGCGGGACGACCTGCTCGGGGTGTTCGGCGACCCGTCGGTCACCGGCAAACCCGCGGGCGACGACCTGCGGGAGGGCAAGCGCACGCTGCTGGTCGCGCTCGGTCTCCAGCGCGCGGCCGGGCAGGGCAAGGACGCGGCGGCGAAGGTCATTTCCGACGCCATCGGTGACGCCCACCTGTCCGAAGACGCCGTCGAGGCCGTGCGCGAAGCACTGCGAGACGTCGGTGCGGTCGACGCGGTGGAACGCCGCATCGACGAGCTGACCGATTCCGCGATGGCGGCGCTCGACCGCGCACACCTGGCCGAGCCCGCCCCCGCCGCGCTGACCGGGCTGGTCGTCAAGGCGACCCAGCGGACGTACTGATGCGCACCGTCACCGGTCCGAGTGACCACGTGGTGGTGATCGGTGGCGGACTCGCCGGGTTGTCGGCGACGCTGCACCTGCTCGGCGCCGGCCGCTCGGTGACCCTGCTGGAACAGGACGAGAGCCCCGGGGGCCGGGTGGGACAGGCGGAGTTCGGCGGCAACACCGTCGACACCGGCGCCAGTGTGCTGACCATGCCCGAACTGCTCGACGAGGCCTTTTCCGCGGTCGGCGAATCCCTGTCGGCCAACCTGACGCTGACCCGGCTCGACCCGGCCTACCGCGCGAGGTTCGCCGACGACACCACGATCGCCGTGCACACCGAGGCGGCGGCGATGGAGGCCGAGATCCGCGCGGCCGCCGGTCCCGCCGAAGCCGAGGGCTACCGACGGTTGCGGCGCTGGCTGACCGAGCTGTACGCGGTGCAGAAGGATCACTTCATCGGCGCGAACTTCGATTCCCCGCTCGATCTCGTACGCCCGGAGCTGGCGAAACTGGCAGTGTTGGGCGGTTTCGGCCGGCTCGGCCCGAAGATCGGCGGATTCCTGCGCGACGACCGCGTGCGCCGGCTCTTCTCCTTCCAGTCGCTCTACGCGGGACTCGACCCGGCGCGCGCGATCGGCGCGTACGGCGTCATTTCCTACATGGACACCGTCGGCGGGGTCTACTACCCGTCGGGCGGGATGGGCGAGATCGCGCGAGCGATGGCGAACGCGGCCGGCCGCGCCGGCGCTGAGGTGCGTTTCGGCACCGAAGCCGCTTGGCTGGAAAGGGTTTCCTCGCGAGTGCGCGCGGTACGGACCCGCTCGGGCGAGCGGATCCCTTGCGACACCGTGGTTCTCGCGACCGAACTCGGCACCGCGTACCGGCTGCTCGGCGCTCGCCCCCGGCGTCCGCTGCCGCTGCGGTACTCGCCGTCGGCCGTCGTACTGCACGGGCACGCGCCGAAGACGTGGCCGTACTTGGGCCACCACACCATTTTCTTCGGCCAAGCCTGGGAGAAGACGTTCTCGGAGATCATCCGCGAGGGCAAGCTGATGAGCGATCCTTCGCTGCTGGTGACCCGGCCGACCGCGACGGAACCGGGGCTGGCTCCCGGCGGCGACCAGGTGATCTCGGTCCTCGCCCCGGCGCCGAACCTGCGCCGCGGCAAGATCGACTGGCACCGGGTCGGCCCCGCCTATCGCGAGGAACTCCTGCGCACACTGGAGAAGCGCGGTCTGACCGGGTTCGCGGACGACTTCACCGTCGACGAGACGATCACCCCGCAGGGCTGGGCGGAACGCGGGCTCACCGCGGGCACCCCGTTCTCGCTCGCGCACACCTTCGCCCAGACCGGCCCGTTCCGGCCGGGAAACCTCCTGCGCGCGGTGGAAAACGTCGTACTGGCGGGTTGCGGGACCATCCCCGGCGTCGGCATCCCGCCGGTGGTGATCTCCGGCAGGCTGGCTGCGGGACGGGTCACCGGCCGATGAACGAACTCGACGCCGCGGGCATCACCGGCCCGGCGTTGCGGGCCGCCTACACCGCCTGCCGCCGCATCAACGCGCACCACGGGCGCACCTTCTTCCTCGCCACCCGGCTGCTGCCACCGCGGACGCGGCCGTTCGCGCACGCGCTGTACGGCTTCGCGCGAATGGCGGACGAATTGGTCGACAATCCCGCGCCCGGCACCGATCCCGCGACCGCGCTGGACGAGGTCGCCGTCATGGTCGCGCGGATCTTCGACGGCGGCACACCGGCCGATCCGGTCCTGACCGCGCTCGCCGACACCGTGCGCCGCCACGACCTGGACCGCGCGTTGTTCGACGCGTTCCTGCGGTCCATGGCGATGGATCTCGAAATCACCGAGTACGCGACCTACGCCGACCTCCGGGAATACGTCCACGGTTCGGCCGAGGTGATCGGCTTGCAGATGCTGCCCGTCTTCGGCACCGTCGTCCCGCTCGCGGAAGCCGAACCCGGCGCCGCCGCGTTGGGCGAGGCCTTCCAGCTGACCAACTTCCTGCGCGACATCGGCGAGGACCTCGACCGCGGGCGGCTGTACCTGCCCACCGAAGAACTGGCCGCGTTCGGCGTCGACCGCGAACTGCTCGAAGGGTCGCGTGCCCGCGGCCTCCCGGACCGGCGGGTGCGGCGCGCGCTCGCGGTCGCCGTGGCGCGCAACCGGGCGGTGTACCGCCGCGCCCGGGCGGGCATCCCGTCGCTGCGCGAAGAATCCCGCGACTGCGTGCGGACGGCACTCGTGCTCTACGAAGGCATTCTCGACGAGATCGAGGCCCTCGGTCACGACGTGCTGAACACCCGCGCGGTCGTCCCCCGCCGTCGTCGCGCGGCCGTCGCCCTGCCGAAATTGCTGACGAGCGCGTGGAGCAACTCCAGGCTTAAGGTGCGAACATGACCACTGCTGCGAACAGGAAGATCCGGATCGGTGTCCAGCTGCAACCGCAGCACGCCGAATACAAGGCCATCCGCCGGGCGGCTTCGGAGGCCGAAGACCTCGGCGTGGACATCGTCTTCAACTGGGACCACTTCTACCCGCTCTACGGTGACCCCGACGGTCTGCACTACGAGTGCTGGACCATGTTGGGCGCCTGGGCGGAGTCCACGTCGCGGGTCGAGATCGGCGCGTTGGTGACGTGCAACAGCTACCGCAACCCCGAACTGCTGGCCGACATGGCCCGCACCGTCGACAACATCTCCGGCGGGCGGCTGATCCTCGGGATCGGCTCCGGCTGGTTCGAGAAGGACTACGACGAGTACGGCTACGAGTTCGGCACCGCGGGCGGACGGCTCGACGACCTCGCCGAGGCACTCCCGCGGATCGAGAGCAGGCTCGGCAAGCTGAACCCGCAGCCGGTCCGGGACATCCCGGTGCTGATCGGTGGCGGCGGCGAGAAGAAGACCCTTCGCTTGGTCGCGAAGCACGCCGACATCTGGCACGGCTTCGGCGACCCGGAGGTCGTGGAACGCAAGGTCAAGATCCTCGACCAGCACTGCGCCGACGTGGGCCGGGACCCCAAGGAGATCGAGCGTTCGGTCGCCGTCGAGGGCGAGCCCGAGGAGCTGGGCCCGAAGCTGCTGGAGCTGGGTGTCTCGCTGTTCACCGTGGCGACCGGCGGGCCGGACTACAACCTCGACAAGCTGCGGTCCTGGATCGTTTGGCGGGACAAGCAGGCCTGAGCCGCTTTCGCGCGCCATGAAAGGTCCTTTCCTTGCAAATTTCGCAAGGAAAGGACCTTTCATGGCGTTCGGGCCCGGGGCTGGCGAGCTACCCGTGGCCTCGATCAGCACCTCGATCAGCACCTCAAGGACGCCGAATCGCCACTCGAGACCCTCCACCAACCTGCCGTTCGGACAGTCGACGACGTCCACACCGAACTCGGGCCCTCGCGGACCTCAAGACCGCTGCCGCCGGTGCGCGGCGACCCGCTCCCGAGTCGCACATCGCGTCGAGCAGTACCGCCGCGGACTCCCCCCACCCAGGTGCGCGAAGGGCTTCCCGCACCCCGAAGCCGCGCACAGTCCGCCCGGTGGCGCCTGGCGGTCCGCCAGCAACACCGCCAACGCCAGCGCGGACGACGTCACCAGCCACGCGCCCCAAGGTCCGTCGTCGGCGGCGTCCACGTGCAAATGCCAGCCGAACCCGTCCGCGTGCTCGGTCAGCCGCGGCGGATGCGCGTAGCGAGCCAGCAGCCGGTTGAGTGAGCCGGCCGCCTCGGCGGCATCCCGCGCCGCGAACACCTCACGCAGTTCCACAGCGGCCTCGCGCAACGACGCCACCTCCGAAGGCGCCAACTCGACCGAGGTCTCGCCGTGCGCCTCGAGTACGGCACGAATCGACGCGACCGAGGGTTCCGGTGCGAGCAGGACCTCCAGCAGATCCACCGCTCGCTGCGCCGCCGCCCGCGCCGAACGGCCGGGCAGGAAATCCCGCTGCGCTGAAGTCATACCCCCACTGTAACGTCTTACCCATGAGAGGCCGTTACAGTCTCGCCGTCTACTTGACCGGCGCGACGGTCGCCAGAACCGGGGACGAACTGTCCGGACCGGCGTTGCTCCTGCTCGGCATGAGCGTCGACGGTTCGGCCGCCACCGGGTCCGCGCTGCTCGCGGGCCTGACGGTCGCCGCGGCGGCGGGCGGGCCGCTGCTCGGGGCACTGCTCGACCGCAGCCCCCGGCCCGGGCGGCTGCTCGCCTGGGCGCTGCTCGCCTACGCGGGCGGGCTCGGCGCGGTACTCGCCCTCGCCGAACTCCCCGCGGCGATCGCGGTGGCCGTCGCGGCCGGGCTGCTCAACCCGGCCTTGGCGGGCGGCTGGACGGCGCAGTTGCCGAAGGTCCGCGGCCGGACGCCGCTGCCGAGGGCGAGCACGCTGGACGCGATGACGTTCACCGCCGCGAGCCTCGCCGGGCCGGGACTCGCCGGGCTCGTGGCCGCGTACGCCGGCGCCCCGGCCGCGGTCGCCGTCGCGATCACGCTCGTCGCCGCCGCTTTTCCCGCCGCGTGGTCACTGCCCGCCGCCGAAGCGAAGCCCGCGACCCCGATCCGCCGACAACTCGCAGACGGCTTCGCGGTCCTCTTCCGCAACCGCGCGCTGCTGCGGGCCACCGCGACGTCCACGGTGTCCTTCGCCGGCATCGGGATCGCCGTGGTCTGCTACCCGCTGCTCGGCGCTCAACGGCTGGGGAATCCGGGCTTCGGCGCGCTTCTGCTCACCGTGCTGGCCGCCGCGTCACTGATCGCGAACGCCGCCCTCGCCCGCAGACCGCCGCCACCCGACCGCACCGTGCTCGCCAGCACCGTTTTGCTGGGCGCGAGTTTCCTGCTCGCGGCGACAGGCCACGACGTGGTGACCCTTCTGATCGCCGCCGTGGTCGCCGGATTCGCCGAAGGGCCGCAACTTTCGGCGCTTTTCGCCATCCGGCATCGCGAAGCGCCCGCGCGAGTGCGAGCTCAGGTGTTCACGACGGCGGCGAGCGTGAAGATCACCGGGCTCGCGGCGGGCGCGGCGGCCGCGGGACCGTTGAGCGCACTCTCCGTAACCACGGCGCTGGGTGCCGCGGCGGCGTGCCAGCTTCTCGCGGCCGCGACGTTCGCGCTGGTCAAAGTCAGAACGCCATCGCCTGCGCGCGCCGTTTGACTTCGGTGCCATGGCTGGTGCGGAGCGCGTTGACCGGGGTCGATCCCGGCAGGCTCTCGTCCGTGGCGAAGAGCCAGCGCAGCATCTCCGTCCGGCTGAAACCGGAGTCCGCGAGCACGGTGATGGTGCCTGCCAAGCCCTTGACCACGCCGTCCTTCACCAGGAACGCGCCCGGGACGTACAACTCGCCCTTGCGCCGGACGGCGATCAGATGACCGTCGCGCAGCATCTGACGGACCTTGTTGGCCGAAATGTTCAGCGCGTTCGCGACCTCCGGCAACGGGAGAACGGCCACATCTGCGTCGAGAACGTCGTCGGCGACGGGAATACCACTCACAGGTGACACTGTGCCACATTCCGTCTTTCGCTCCGCTGGTACGCATGGGTGACGACCTCGTCATCACGGAGAGTGCCCTTTCGTCACGCATACCGCCGTTTCGACGAAATGACGGAAATCGTGATCCCCGGCGGGTCAGGTCCCGTACACCAGGACATGGGTACTTCCGTACGATCCATAGCCGTGACACGCACGGATCCCACTCTGGTGGGCACTCTGCTCGAGGGCCGCTACCGGGTGGACAAGCTGCTCGCACGCGGTGGGATGTCGTCGGTGTACCGAGGCGTCGACACCCGCCTGGACCGCCAGGTCGCCATCAAGATCATGGACCCGCGGTTCGCGGACGACCGGTCGTTCGTCGACCGCTTCGAGCGGGAAGCCCGCTCGGCGGCACGCTTGCACCACCCGCACGTGGTGGCGGTGCACGACCAGGGTTTCGACACCCCCGGCGGCGAGGAGTCCGGCCGCGCGTTCCTGATCATGGAACTCGTCGACGGCGGGACCCTGCGTGAGCTGCTCGCCGAACGCGGCCCGCTGGACATCGCGCTCGCGCTGAGCATCACCGAACCGGTGCTCTCCGCGCTGGCCGCCGCGCACGCCGCCGGTCTGGTGCACCGCGATGTCAAACCGGAGAACGTGCTCATCGGCCGCGGCGGCACCACGCTTTCGGGCGGCGTGGTCAAGGTGGCCGACTTCGGCCTGGTCCGCGCGATCGCCAGCGCGGGCACCACGAGTTCGAGCGTCATCCTCGGCACCGTCGCCTACGTCTCGCCCGAACAGGTCGCCACCGGCGCGACCACCTCCCGCGGTGACGTCTACTCGGCCGGGATCCTGCTGTACGAAATGCTCACCGGACGCCCGCCGTACACCGGCGACACCGCCCTTTCGGTGGCGTACCGGCACGTCAACGACGACGTCCCGCGCCCGAGCGAGCTGCGTCCGGGCCTCCCGCCGCAGCTGGACGAGCTGATTCTGCGCGCCACGCGCCGCGACCCCGAGCAGCGCCCGGCCGACGCCGCGGCGTTCCTCGCCGAGCTGAACCACCTGCGCATCGTCCTCTGCGTCCCGGCGGTCCCGGTGCCCGTGCCACTGCCCGCGGACGCCGACCGGGAGACCGACGCCGAACGCACGACTCCCGGCATCCCCGTCGTCCCGGCGGCGAACCTGGGCATGGCGACGACGGTGCTGACCCCGGCCGCCGAAGCGACCATGCCGGTCACCGGCCCGCGCGGAACGCAGGCGCTGTTCCGGGAACCGCCGCCGCCCGCCCAGCCGCCGCGCACCCCGCCTCCCCGGTCCGAACCGACCGCGGAGGAGCAGCCGGGTTCACGCAAGCGGCTGTACCTGATGATCGCGGCCGCGGTGGTGCTTCTCGGCGGCCTGATCGGCGCGTTCGCCTTCATACTCAACGACTCCGGTCCGAGTTCGGCGTCGGTGCCGAAACTGGCGGGGATGAACCAGGCCGCCGCCGGTGACGCGCTCCGGTCGGCGAAGTTGACCCCGGCCTACACCGAGGAGTACAGCGACACCGCCGCCCAGCACACGGTGATCCGGTCCGACCCCGCGGCGGGCACGTCGCTCGCCCCGGGCGCCACGGTCAACGTGGTGCTGTCGAAGGGCCGTCCGATCGTGCCGGACATCCAGGCGGGGACGAGCCAGCAAGACGCCGAGACCGCCATCAAGGCCGCGCAGCTGACCCCGGTCCAGGGCGAACAGGAATACAGTGACATCGGCAAGAACAAGGTGATCCGCGTCGACCCGAGCCCCGGTTCGCAACTGAACATCGGCGGGCAGGTCACGATCATCCTGTCGAAGGGCCCCGAACCGCTGCCGCCGGTCCCGGACGTCACGGGCCAGAGCAAGGACGCCGCCTTCCAGATCCTCCAGCAGGCCGGCTTCCAGCCGTTCCAGGCAGGCGAGGAGTTCTCCGACCAGTTCACCGCCGGCCAGGTGATCCGCACCGACCCGAAGGGCGGGGGGAAGGCGAGCAACCGCCGGATCGGGGTGTTCGTTTCGAACGCCGTCGAAGTGCCGAACGTGACCTTCAAACGGATGGAGGAGGCCATCCAGCTTCTGAAACAGGCGGGGCTGGAACCCGACCGTGAGGGTCGCGGACACGGCAACGGTCACGGCGGCGGAAACGGCGGTTTCGACTTCGTCCTGCAGCAGGATCCGCAGCCGGGCACCAAAGTGCCGAAGGGCACGAAAGTGAAGCTCAGGGGCTTCGGGTGACCCGAAAGGTGCGGTGAAACCGTTCAGTACCGGCCTGGTCATCGGATACCGTGCAGTACATGGTGGTCGTCGACGGCGTGAGCGGCAGGTCGGTCAGGTTCACCCCGCGTTCTGCCGCACCCGGTCCACGATGAGCTTCTTCACCGACGGTCCGCGCGGCCGCCCGCTGTTCCCGGTGCCGGAACAGGAACTGTTCGGCTACAACGGCCGCCCCTGGGTGGAGACGCCGCGCGAGTACATCGTGCCGGCGATCCTGCCGTGGTCGATGCCGCTGGGCCGCTCCGAGCGGACCATCGTGGCGCTGCGCGGCATCGAGGTGTGGCCGGAGTCGGTGTCCTTCCAGCTGTCGGTGTACGCGCGGGATCTCCTGCCCGGCGATCCCGGCGAGGGCCTGATCGGCCATCGCCGGGTCCCGGACTACCACGCACTGCTGGTCGGGGTGCTCTTCCCCGACGGAAGGCGGGCCAGTTCGGAGACCATCTCCGTGCCGTCCGCCGCCAAACCGGACCAGCCGGTGCTGCGCGCGCGGGGGCTGGGCGGTTCGGCGTTCCACGTCGACCACGAGATCTTCCTGTGGCCGCTGCCGCCCGACGGGCCGCTGGAGTTCGTCGTC
This sequence comes from Amycolatopsis sp. QT-25, assembly GCF_029369745.1. Lineage (NCBI taxonomy): Bacteria > Bacillati > Actinomycetota > Actinomycetes > Pseudonocardiales > Pseudonocardiaceae > Amycolatopsis > Amycolatopsis sp. QT-25. The sequence goes on along the minus strand of NZ_CP120210.1, from coordinate 2,488,728 downwards.
CAGTGGCTCGACCGCGACATCGAGGAGACCCGCACCTCGCTCGACGGCACCGCGATCCGCGACGCCGCCAAGGAGGCGGCCGAGATCTGGCCGGGCTTGCCCGCCAGGGAGGCACACGGACTGCCGGTCCGCCGCGTCGGGGCGCAGGCGATGATCACCCCCGCCTGGCCCCGCGAATCGCAGGCCCCGCCTCCGCTGCCCCAGCCGCAACGGCCGTCCTCGCCGCCCGCCCGGCCTTCCGCTCAGGCGACGGCCGATCAGCCGCGGCGTGGTGCGCCGCTCCCGACCCGCCTGCCTCGCCGGGCCCGCTGAGGACCGGCAACTCGTCACTCACGTGCTCCTGGCCGTGACTCGCGTGCTTGAAGCCGTAACTCTCGAGTGACGAGTTCAAGCACGCGAGTGACGGGTTCAGCGGAACGCTTCGACGTTCGCCACCGCCCACTCCGCGTAGGTCACACCAGGCCGTCCGGTGAGTTCCTGGACGACGCCCGTCGGCTTGTCGGGATTTTCGGTGAAGTACGCGAAACCGTCGAGCAACCACTCGGCGATCTCCGCCGGGATCCCGGTGGCGGCCCACTGCTTGTTCGCCTCCTCCCGGGTGAGCTCCTGGAAGGTGACCTCCTCCCCGAGCGCGGCCGAGATGGCGGCGACCTGTTCGCGCTGGCTGATCGCTTCCGGGCCGCTCAGCGTGTACTTCTTGCCGACGTGCCCCTCGGTCAGGATGACGTGTGCCGCGACGGCGGCGATGTCCGCCAGGTCGATCGGCGTCATCCGGGATTCGGGGTAGGCCTCGCGGACCACCCGCTCGGCCTTGATCGTCTCCGCCCAGCCGAAGGTGTTGTTCATGAAAGCGCCCGGCCGCAGGAAGGTCCAGTCGAAGTCCGCCTCACGGACCGCCTTTTCGATGATCGCGTAGTCCACACCGCTCGAGTTCTCCGCCGGGTCGTCGGCGTTGCTGCCCGACAGCGCCACCACCCTGCGTACTCCGGCCTCCTTCGCCAGCTTCACGAAGTCGTCCACCTTGGCCGCCAGCGGCGCCAGGTACACGGTCTCGACCCCCTTGAGCGCTTCCGGCAGCGTCTCCGGTTTGCCCAGGTAGCCCTTGGCGACCTCCACCTGCTCCGGCAGCGCCGCCTTGACCGGGTTGACGGTCAGCGCCCGCACCGGCGCTCCGGCCCGTACCAGTTCGTCGACGAGCAGCCTGCCGACGCTTCCGGTCGCACCGGTCACCAGGATCGTCACGATTCCCCACTCCTTTTCGTATACCCTACGAGATCAGGTTAACCGTACCGCATACGAGAATGTAGAATCCAGTTTCACGGCCGAGTGGAGTGTGGATGGACTTCGAGCGCAGCCTCGAACTGTTGTGGCGTGACCGCGGCGAAGCCCGGCAGCCGACCAAGGGGCGGAAGCCGAAACTGATCCTCGACCAGGTGATCTCCACCGCCGTCGTGCTCGCCGACGGTGCCGGCGAGGCGACCGTCTCGATGAGCCGGATCGCCAAGGAACTCGGCGTCGGCACGATGACGCTCTACACCTACGTGCCGGGCAAGACCGAACTGCTCGACCTCATGGTGGACTCGGTACTCGCCGAACGAAACCTTCCCGGTCCCGGTGATCCCCGCCCGGACGGCTGGCGCGAGCAGGTGCGGCTCTACGGCGACCGCACGCTGGCCGTGTTCCGGGCGCATCCGTGGCTGCGCTCGACGTCGATGGTGCGACCGGTGCTCGGCCCGGGGCTGATGGCGGGTCAGGAGTACCTGATCGCGGCGGTGTCGGACCTCGGTCTGGGGCCGCGCAAGGCGGCCGCGGCCGCGAACAGCATCGAGATCTACGTGCAGGCCAACGCGACGCTTTTCGCCGAGACCGCGCAGGTGGAGCAGGAGACCGGGCAGTCGACCGACGCCTGGTGGGGGCAGCGGATGGTGTTCTGGGAGAAGTACTTCGACGTGGAACGGCATCCGGCGATGACGCGGATCTGGGAAAGCGGCGGCTACGACGCGGATACCTGCGAAGCCGCCGACGAGACCTTCGCTTTCGGCCTGGAACGCCTGCTGGACGGCATCGAAGCCCTCGTCACCCGCTGACCGACCCCGCAATTCGTCAGGAGACGGTGGGCAGATCGGGTGCCGAGACGTCGAAGACCTTGCCCTCGCGCGTGAGCAGGGCGGCCAGGACCTTCGCCTTGCGTTCGGTGTCGGCCGAGGTCCCCCACCGTACGGTCTTCCCGTCGGCCAGCGCGAACTCGACGCTGCCGGGGGTCTTCGCCGTCGCGGTGGTGACCTGCTTGAGCAGCTGCTGCGGAATCACGCCGAGGACGCCGGTCACCGCGCGGGTCACCGGGTCGTCCGCCGACACCGACGGCAGCTTGAGCTCGGGCAGCCCGGCGGGCCGTTCCTTGACCGTCTTGAACACCACGCCCCCGCCGTCGACGAGGTGGATGCCGTCGCCGCCGGGTCCGCTGTCGAAGAAGGCGATCGCGGCGCGTTCGGTCACGGTGATCTCGATGGTGCCCGGCCACGACCGGGAGACGTCGACGGTGGCGATGCCGGGCATCTGCGCCACCCGGTCGCGGAGGTCGTCGGTGTCCAGGCGCAGCATCGGTATCTGGTCCGGCACCGCCGCCGCGGCGCGGATCTGTTCCGCGGGCACGGAACTCGCCCCGAGGACGTCGACCTGCCGCACGCCCAGCATCGAGCTGAACCACAGGAGGTGGACCAGGGCGATGACGGTCAGCACCGAAAGCACCGCGACCCAACGCCGCCGCAGCTCCTTGCGCCTGGCCGGCCGGGTGATGCGGCGGCGGTCGTACCCGGACCGCCTGCCGCGGCGGGCCTGGGAGCGTTGACCGCGCCGAGTGCGTTCAACGCGTTCGGTGCGGTCAGCGCGCGGACGCCGACCGGGTTCGGCCGGGCGGCGGCGTTCCCCGGTCTGCGTCATGGCTAGCCTGCCCGCCGGTCCAGCTCGGCCAGGATCTCCGGGCCGAGCTGCGTGACGTCGCCGGCGCCCATGGTCACCAGCAGGTCGCCGGGTCCGACCAGATCCGCCGCGAGCTTCGCGGCGACGTCGAACGCGGGCTGGTAGTGCACGGGGACACCGGAGATCTGGTCGGCGATGAGCGCGCCGCTCACGCCGGGTTCCGGCTTTTCACGCGCCCCGAAGACGTCCAGCACGACGACCTCGTCGGCCAAGGCCAGCGCGGCCGCGAACTCCTTCGAGAACGTCTTCGTGCGCGAGTACAGATGCGGCTGGAAGACCACGACGACCCGGCCCGGCCCCGCGGCCGTCCGCACCGCGCGCAGCTGCGCGTCGACCTCGGTCGGGTGGTGCGCGTAGTCGTCGTACACGCGGACGTCGCCCGAGCGGCCCTTGAACTCGAACCGCCGCCGGACGCCGCCGAACGCGGCGAGCCCTTGGGCGAGTCCTTCGACCGGCGCGCCGAGCTCGATCCCGGCCAGCAGCGCGGCGATCGCGTTCAGCGCCATGTGCTCCCCCGGCACCGCGACCCGGAGGGTGATTTCCTCGCCCCGCAAGGAGATCCGGACGACGCCGCCGTCGGGAGCCGGCACGTAGTCCAGCACCTTGGCGTCCTCGGCACCCGTGGCCGAACGCCCGTAACGACGGACGCGGATGCCCTGCGCCGAGGCCCGCGCGCCCAGCTCCTCGGCGCCCTCGTCGTCACCGCAGACGATCAGCAGCCCGCCCGGCACGATCCGGCCGAGGAAGTCGGTGAACACCGAGACGTACGCCTCGGCCGTGCCGTGGTGGTCCAGATGGTCCGGCTCGACGTTGGTCACCACGGCGACCGAAGGCGAGTAGGCCAGGAACGACCCGTCGCTCTCGTCGGCCTCGGCGACGAAGACGCCGCCCTCGCCGTGATGCGCGTTGGCGCCCGACTCGTTGAGGTCGCCGCCGATGGCGAAGGACGGGTCGAGCCGGCACTGCTGCAACGCGACGGTCAGCATCGACGTCGTCGACGTCTTGCCGTGCGTCCCGGCGATGCAGGCGACGCGGTGGCCCGCCATCAGCCCGGCCAGCGCCTCCGCGCGGTGCAGCACGGTGATCCCGCGTTCCCGCGCGGCCGCCAACTCCGGGTTGGACTCCTTGATCGCGGTCGACACGATCACCGAGGACGGCCCCTCGGGGAAGGCGTCGAGGTTCTCGGCACGCTGTCCGACGGCGATCTCCGCGCCCTGGGCACGCAGCGAAAGGAACGCGCGCGACTCCTTGGCGTCGGATCCGGAGACCTGGGCGCCGCGGGCCAGCAGGATCCGTGCGATCCCGCTCATCCCGGCACCGCCGATCCCGATCAGATGGGCACGCCCGAGCGTGTCGGGGAGAGTGTCAGGCACCTGCGGCCTCCAGCACGATCTTGGCAAGGGTCTCGTCGGCCTCGCGGTGACCGAGGCCGACCGCGGCCGCACTCATCTTCGCGACCCTGCCGGCGTCGGACACCAGCGGGATCACCAGCTCCGCGACCTTGGCGGGGGTGAGGTCGGCGTCGGCGACCAGCAGACCGGCACCCGCGTCGACCGCGGGCCGGGCGTTGACCGCCTGCTCGCCGTTGCCGTAGGGCAGCGGGACGAACACCGCGGGCAGGCCGACGGCCGAGACCTCGGCGACGGTCATCGCGCCCGAGCGGCACAGCACCGCGTCGGCGGCGGCGTAGGCCAGGTCCATGCGTTCCAGGTACGGCACCGGGACGTACGCCGGGCGTCCGGGGAACTCCTGGACGACCAGCGTGTTCTTCGGCCCGTGTGCGTGCAGGACGCCGACACCGGCGTCCGCGAACTCCTTGGCCGCGCCGGAAACGGCGCCGTTGATCGACACCGCGCCCTGCGATCCGCCGAAGACCAGCAGTGTCGGGGCGTCGGGGTCGAGCCCGAAGTGCTCACGGGCTTCGGCGCGCAGCGCGGCCCTGTCGAGCGAGGTGATGGAGCGGCGCAGCGGGATGCCGATGACCTCGGCCTTCGCCAGCGGCGTGCCCGGGACGGCGACCGCGACGCGGACGGCGAATCGCGCGCCGACCTTGTTCGCCAGGCCCGGCTTCTCGTTGGCCTCGTGCACCACGATCGGCGTGCGGCCGCGCGCGGCGAGATACGCCGGCAGCGCGACGTACCCGCCGAAGCCGACGACGACGTCCGCGCCGACCCGGTCCAGGACCTCACGGGTGCGCTTGACCGCGTCGCGGACCTTCAACGGCATCTTCAGCAGTTCGGGCGTCGGCTTGCGAGGCATCGGCACCGGCGGGATCAGCTCCAGCTGGTACCCCCGCGCGGGGACGAGTTTGTTCTCCAGCCCGCGCTCGGTTCCCAGCGCGATCACCTTCGCGTCGGGACGCAAGCGCATCACCGCGTCCGCGAGGGCGAGCGCCGGTTCGATATGCCCTGCGGTGCCGCCACCGGCGACCACGACCACCGGCGCCTTGCCGGCGACCTCGGCTGCTGCGTCGGCTCTGACGGGGTTGTTCACCTATGACCTCTCCGGTTTGCGGTACCTCGTTTCGCGGTACCGCGGTTCGCCGCCGTTCGCGCGGCCGTCCTCCTGCCGGGTTCCCGCACCGACCGGCGCCGTTCCTGGGCGGGCGAAGGCCTCGCCGTCCTCGGCGCGGGCCTCGCCGCCTTGGCGGCGCCTCCCCTGGCCGCGGCGCCCTTGCGTTTGGCGGGCGGGCGGTACGGCTCGGGCGCGGGAAGCCTCAGCAGGCGTCCGAATTTACCCGGCCCCTGCGAACGCAGTGCGGCCACCGCCTCCGGTTCGTGCCGGGCGGCGTTGGCGAGGATCCCCATGATGAGCATGGTGATCACCAGCGACGTCCCGCCGTAGGAGATCAACGGCAAGGTCACCCCGGTGACCGGCAGCAGGCCGACGACGTAGCCGATGTTGATACCCGCCTGCGCGACCAGGAACACGGTCAGCGTGCCGGACACGATGCGGATCCACGGGTCGAGGTTCCGGGTGGCGATCCGCAGGCCCACGATGGCGACGCCGGCGAACAGCCCCAGCACCACCACACAGCCGATGAAACCGAGTTCCTCGCCGATCAGGGCGAAGATGAAGTCGTTCTGCACGTTCGGCAGGTAGCCCCAGTTGGACTGGCCCTGGCCGAGGCCCTTGCCGAACAGGCCGCCGTCGGCGAGCGCGAGTTTCGCCTGGTTGGCCTGGAAGCCGTCCGCGCTGGTGTCCGGGTCGCCGGAAACGAACGACAGCACCCGCGCGAGCCGGTACGGCTCGATGATGGCCAGCACCAGGACCCCGACGAGACCACCCGCGAGGATGACGCCGAACAGCCGTTTCGGCGCGCCCGCGAACCACAGCAGGGCCAGCAGCACCACCGCGAGGGTGACCGTGCCACCGAGGTCGGGCTGCATCATGACCAGCGCGAACATCAGCAGCGCGATCGGCACGACCGGGACGAGCAGATGGCGCCACTGGTTGATGATGTTGTACTTGATCACCAGGATGTGCGCGCCCCAGAAGGCCAGCGCGACCTTGGCCGCCTCGACCGGCTGGAAGGCGAACCCGCCGAACCGGAACCAGCCCCGGGAGCCGTTCAACTCGGTTCCGAGCGGGGTCAGCACCAGAACCAGCAGCCCGAGGCAGACGACGGTGGCCGTCGCCGACAGCCGCCGGACGCGTTCCAGGGGAATCCGGAGCCCGATCCAGAACACCGCCGCGCCGATGGCGACGAACATGATGTGCTTGCTGAACTGGGCGTACACGCCCGCACCGGTCTCGGGGTTGTACGAAGCGACCGACGACGCGGACAGCACCATCACGATGCCGATCACGGTCAGCACACCGGTGAGCGCGAGCACCAGGTGGAACGAGGCGAGCGGCCGCGAAAGCCACGCCGTCAGCGCGGTGCGGAAGGCGACGAACGGGCTTTCCTTGCGTCCCCGGCGCTCACGAGCCTTGCGTTGCCGTGGCGCGGACTCACGCTTCCTGTCCTCAACCGCCGTCACTGGTCTCCCCCGCACCGTCGCGCAGGACACGGACCGCCCGCGCGAACGCGTCGCCGCGCTCGCCGTAGCTCGAGTACATGTCCAACGACGCCGCGGCGGGGGCCAGCAGCACCACGTCACCAGGGCGCGCCAGGGCGCGGGCCGCCTTCACCGCCGCAGTCATGGTGTCATCGTCACCCGAAGGCAGGCTCTCGACCGGGACATCCGGGGCGTGTCGCGCGACCGCGGCGGCGATCACGGGTGAATCGACGCCGAACAGGACGACTCCCCGCAGCCGTCCGGCGATCGAGCCGACGAGCTCGTCCACGGAAGCGCCCTTGAGCTGGCCACCGGCGATCCACACGACGTCCAGATGCGCGCGGAGCGAACCGCTCGCCGCGTGCGGGTTGGTCGCCTTGGAGTCGTTGATGTACCGGACGCCGTCGATCTCCCCGATCTCTTCGGCGCGATGAGGGGCGGGCCGGTACTCGCGCAGTCCCTTGGCGACGTCTTCTCCGGTGACGCCGTACGCGCGGGCCAGCGCGGCCGCGGCGAGGGCGTTGGAGACGTTGTGCGGACCGGCGGGACGGACGTCGGCCAGGGTGCCGAGTTCGTCGGCGCTGGTCGCCGGGTCGGCGACGAAGGCGCGGTCCACCAGCAGGTCTTCCACGATCCCGAGTTCGCCGGGGCGCGGGGTGCCCATGCCGAAGGCGACGCGCCGGGCGCCGGCGGGCGCGTGCTCGTCGGCGAGCCGGACGGACCAAGGTTCGCCGACGTTGTGCACCACGTTCCGGGAATGGGTGTGGACCCGTCCCTTCGCGGCCGCGTACTCCTCCATCGAGCCATGCCAGTCGAGGTGGTCCTCGGCCAGGTTCAGCACCACCGACGCGAGCGGCGCCAGCGTGGACGACCAGTGCAGCTGGAAGCTCGACAGCTCCACGGCGAGCACCTCGTGCCCGGCCCGCACCGCGTCGAGCACCGCGAAGCCGACGTTCCCGCAGGCCACCGCGTCGACCCCGGCGGACCGCAGGATCGACTCCAGCATCCCGACCGTGGTCGTCTTGCCGTTGGTGCCGGTGATCGCGAGCCATACCGGCGGCTTGGCGCGCAGCCGCCCGACACGCCACGCCAGCTCGACGTCGCCGATCACTTCGATACCCGTCTCGGCCGCCGCCACCAGCAACGGCGAAGACGGCTTCCAGCCGGGGCTGGTCACGACCAGCTCGACACCTTCGGGTGGCTCCGAGAGGCCCGGCACCAGTTCGGCGCCGAGACCTTCGAGTTCCGCGAGGCGTCCGGCGTTGCCGTCGGTGACGGTGACCCGCGCGCCCCGCTCCAGCAGGACCGGGACGGCGGATTTGCCGGTGACCCCGGCTCCGGCGACGAGGACGTGACGACCGGCCAGTTCCACCGCTTATCCTCCGAGGCCGAGTTGCTCGCTGTAGAACAGCCCGAGACCGAACATGCAGCAGACGGCCGAGAGCAGCCAGAACCGGATGATGACCGTGGTCTCCGCCCAGCCCGCGAGTTCGAAGTGGTGATGGAACGGGGCCATCCGGAACAGCCGCCGCCTGGTCGTGCGGAACACCGCGATCTGCGCGACCACCGAGATCATCTCGACCATGAACAGGCCGCCGATGACGATGGCGAGCAGTTCGGTGCGGGTGGTCATCGACAGGCCGGCGACGAGGCCACCGAGGGCCAGCGAACCGGTGTCACCCATGAAGATCTTCGCCGGGGCCGCGTTCCACCAGAGGAACCCGACACAGGCACCGGTCGCCGCGGCGGCCACCACGGCCAGGTCCAGCGGGTCACGGACGTCGTAGCAGGCGGCCTGCGGGGTGACCGCGCACGAGAGGCGGGTCTGCCAGAAGGCGATGACGACGTAGGTCGCCAGCACCATCGCCGCGGTGCCGCCGGCGAGACCGTCGAGGCCGTCGGTGAAGTTCACCGCGTTCGACCAGCCCGAGATGACGATGTAGCAGAAGATCACGAAGAACACCGACGGGAAGGTGATCAGCGCGAGGTCCCGCACGTAGGACAGGCTCTCCGAGGCCGGGGTCAGCCCGCGCTCGTCGGCGAACTGCAGGGCCATGATCGCGAAGACGATCGTGACCACCAGCTGGCCGACCAGTTTCGCGGTCTTGTTCAGGCCGAGGTTGCGCTGCTTGCGGATCTTGATGAAGTCGTCGAGGAACCCGACGAGCCCGAGGCCCACCGCCAGGAAGAGCACCAGCAGCCCCGAAGCGGACGGGCCGCCGGTGCCGTTGCCGCCGCTGAGCGAGCTGATCAGATGCGCCACGAAATACCCGACGACCATCGCGACGATGATCGCGACACCACCCATCGTCGGGGTACCGCGTTTGGATTTGTGTCCCTGCGGCCCTTCCTCCCGGATCTCCTGGCCGAAGCCCTGCCGGGAGAACACCCGGATCAGATAGGGAGTGAGGAGGATGGAGACCAGCAGGCCCGCCGCGGCCGCGATCAGGATGCTGATCACGCGTCACCACCGTTCGAGCGTTCTTGGGAGGGGGAAGGGGGTACTTCAAGGGATTCAGCGATCGTTGCGGGGGCGGCGAGCACGGCATCGGCCACCCGCCACAGCGCGGCGGCCTTGGAGGCCTTCACCAGCACCACGTCCCCCGCGCGGAGCTGATCATGCAGCAGGGCGATGGCGGCCTCGACGTCGGGTACCAGTACCGACTCCTCGCCCCAGGAACCCTCCTGCTGCGCACCCTGGTGCGTGGCCGCGGCCGCCTGGCCGATGACCACGAGCTTGTCGATGTTGAGCCGGACGACGAGCCTGCCGATGCCGTCGTGCGCCGCGACCGAGTCCTCGCCGAGGTCGCCCATCACGCCGAGCACGGCCCAGGAACGGCGGTTCGCGCTCATCGACGCGAGCGCCTTGAGCGCGGCCCGCATCGACTCGGGGCTGGCGTTGAAGGAGTCGTTGAGCACCGTGACACCGTCGGACCGGGTGGTGACCTCCATGCGGCGGTCCGAACGCCGCTCGAGCCCCGACAGACGGGCCGCGACCTCCTCGACCGTCGAGCCCATTTCCAGCGCGACGGCGGCCGCGCTGAGCGCGTTCCCGACGTGATGCTCGCCGTAGAGCGGCAGTTTCACCGGCGCTTCGCCGTCCGGGGTGACCAGGCGGAACGACGCGCGCGCTTCCCCGTCGAGAGTGATGTCGACGGCGCGGACCCGCGCGGACTCGCTCTCGCCGACGAACACCACCCGTGCCTTCGTCCGGCTCGCCATCGCCGCGACGTACGGGTCGTCGAGATTCAGGACCGCGACACCGCCGTCCGCCGCGCTCGGCAGCGCCTCGACGAGTTCGCCCTTGCCCTTGGCGATGCCTTCGCGCGAACCGAACTCGCCGACGTGCGCGGTGCCGACGTTGAGCACGACACCGATCCGCGGCGGCGCGATGGCCGCCAGTTCGGCGATGTGGCCGGGTCCGCGGGCGGACAGCTCCAGCACGAGCTGCCGGGTCGTGTCGTCGGCCCGCAGCGCCGTCCACGGGTGGCCCAGCTCGTTGTTGAACGAGCCCGGCGGGGCCACCGTCGGGCCGAGCGGTTCCAGCAGCTGGGCGATGATGTCCTTGGTGGAGGTCTTGCCCGCCGAACCGGTGACCCCGACGACGGTCAAGTGGTCGCCGGCGAGCTTCTGGATCACGTGCCGGGCGAGTTTGGCGAGCGCGGCCAGCACCGCGGCACCCGCCCCGTCCTTGTCCGAGACCAGCGCGAAGGCCCGCTCGTGGGCCACGCCACCGTCCAGCGGCGGCACGATCACGGCCGGGGCGTCGACCTCGCGGGCCGCGAGCACCGCGACGGCGCCGGACTCGATCGCCCGCGTGGCGAAGTCGTGGCCGTCGACCTTGGCCCCGGGCAACGCGACGAACAGGCCGCCGGGCGTGATCTCGCGGGTGTCGAATTCGACGCTTCCGGTGACCTCGGTGGTCCCGTCGGTCCGATGCAGCCTGCCGCCGACGATGTCGGCGATCTCGGCCAGGCTGAGCACGATCACTCTGTCTCCAGACGTCTGCGGATGGCGGAGGCCAGCTCTTCCCGGTCGGAGAACGGGTGCACGACACCCTGGACCTCCTGGCCGGTCTCGTGGCCCTTGCCGGCGATGAGCACGATGTCACCGGGCTGGGCGAGCTCGACCGCGTGGACGATGGCTTTCCGGCGGTCGGCGATCTCGACGATCTCGCCGCCCAAGGCCGGCCCGGCGTTGCGGGCACCGGCCAGCATCGCCGCCCGGATCGCGGCCGGATCTTCCGAACGCGGGTTGTCGTCGGTCACGATCAGCACTTCGCTGCGCCGGACCGCCGCCTCACCCATCATCGGGCGCTTCGCGGTGTCGCGGTCCCCTCCACAGCCGAGGACGGTGATGATCCGGCCCTCGGTGCGGGCGCGGAGCGCGTCGAGCCCCTGCGCGACCGCGGCGGGCTTGTGCGCGTAGTCGATGACGGCGGTGAACGGCTGGCCGAGGTAGACCCGCTCCATCCGCCCCGGCACCTCGACCGAGGCGAGCCCGGCGACGATGGCTTCGAGCGGGACACCGGCGGTGGTGAGGATCGCGGCCGCGAGCACGGCATTCGCCACGTTGAACTCACCCGGCAGCGGGATCTTCGCCGAGACCACGAGCCCGTCGGGGCCGTGGAGGGTGAAGGTCTGCTCCCCCGCCGGGGTGGGGGTCAGGTCGGTGGCGCGCCACAGCGCGTCCGTTCCCGGCTCGGTGGACACGGTCACCGTGTGCGGGGTGAGGAGGGCGTGGCCCCAGGCGCTGTCGACGACGACCACCTCGGCGGTTGAGCGGCCGTCGAACAGCAGCGACTTGGCGGCGAAGTACTCCTCCATGTCCTTGTGGAAGTCCAGGTGGTCCTGGGAAAGGTTGGTGAAGGCCCCGACCGCGAAGCGCGTGCCGTTGACCCGGCCGAGCGACAGCGCGTGGCTGGAGACCTCCATCGGGACGTGCGTGACCCCGCGCTCCACCATCACCGCGAGGAGGGCCTGCAGATCCGGCGCCTCGGGGGTGGTGAACCCGCTGGCCAGCCGCTCGCCCGCGATCCGGGTCTCGACCGTGCCGATCAGCCCGGTGGTCAGGCCCGCCGCCTTGAGCCCGGCGTCGACCAGGTAGGACGTCGTGGTCTTGCCGGACGTCCCGGTGATGCCGAGGACGGAAAGCTCCAGCGACGGCTCGCCGTAGATCCAGGCGGCGATCTCGCCGAGGGCGGCACGCGGATCCGGGTGCACCAGGATCGGCACGCCGGCGTCGCGGAGCATCGGGCGCTCGGCACCGGCCTCGTCGGTGAGCACGGCGGCCGCGCCGGCGGCGATGGCCTGGCCGCTGAAGTCCGCGCCGTGGGCGCGGGCACCGGGCAGCGCGGCGAAGAGGTCGCCGGGGAGGACGTGCTGCGCGCGCAGCGTGCTGCCCGTGACGGTCAGCTCGGCCGCGGACGGGTAGTCGTCCCCGCCCACCACGAGCCGGGCGCCCGCCCTGGCGAGCAGCGTGCGCAGCGGCATCGGCTCGATCCTGGCCGGACGAGGGGGTGCGGCGACGGCCTTAACCGGACTGTCCGGGACCTGGGCAGCCGTGGCACCGAACCCGCTTTCGACGGCGGGACCGCTGCGGGGATCTGAAGTAGGCACCGACACAGCCAAGGAGGTTACCGGCGCGGCATTCGGGTGACTGAAGCGGTGCGGTGTGTGCACGTGACGATCACGCCCGTGGTAATGGGTTTCGTGAGCTCTCCTTGGCACGCAAGGGCTTCCGACTGTCGCTTGAGGACGGCGAGGCTGGACGTGCCCAGTACGCGGGCACGTCGAGCCTGGGGAACCTGCCCTCAGGGGAGCACGAGCGGGACGTGGGGCGACGGGCCGTCCGAAAGCGGGATCTGGAAACGCTGCGCCAGGTACGCGGCCACGGAGTGGAACAGCGGCGCCGCCGAGAGTCCTTGCTGCAGGGTGGCGTCCGGGGCGTCGAGCCGGATACCGACCACGAACCGCGGGTCGTCAGCGGGCAGGATCCCGGCGAAGGTGATGTTGTACAAGTGGTTGCTGTAGGTCTTCGTCTGCGGGTCGACCTGCTGGCCGGTGCCCGTCTTGCCCGAGATCTGATAGCCCTCGAGCGCCGCCTTCGGCCCGGTACCGCTCTGCTGCCCGCGGCCCTTCTGCGTCACGGCGCGCATCATGTCGCGCACGGTCTTCGCCGCCTGAGGACTGATTACCTGGACGGTCTTCGGCGCCGGTTCGGGAACGAGCGTCCCGTCCGGGTTGATCTTCGCCTTGACCACCCGCGGTTCCACGCGCAGCCCGTCGTTCGCGATGGCCTGGTACATCCCGGCCATCTGCACGACCGTCATCGAAAGTCCCTGCCCGATCGGCAAGTTCCCGAAGGTCGTGGCCGACCACTGGTTGCGCGGCGGGACGACGCCCGGGCTCTCGCCGGGGAGGCCGAGACCCGTGCGCTGACCGAGGCCGAACCGCTTGAGCAGGTCCGCGTACCGGTCCTCGCCGAGCTTCTGTGCCAGCAACAGGGTTCCGACGTTCGACGACTTCGCGAAGATGCCGGTGGTGGTGAACTGCTGCGTGCCGTGATGCCAGGCGTCCTTGACGACCTTGTCCGCGACCTGCAGCGAACCCGGTACCGCCTGGGCCGACTCCGGCGTGGTGATACCCGCGTCGATCGCGCCCGCGGCGGTGACGATCTTGTTCACCGAACCGGGTTCGAACGGCGTGGTCACCGCGCGGTTGTTCAGGTTCTCGGTCTCACTGCGCGAAGCAGGGTCGTTGAGGTTGACGGTCTTGTCGTTGGCCAGCGCGTAGACCTCGCCGGTCTTCGAGTCCATGATGACCGCCTGGCCACCCTTGGCCTTCGACTTGGCGACGTACTCGCTCAGCTGCCGCTGGAGTTCGTACTGCAGGTCGGTGTCGATCGTGAGCTGCAGGTCCGAACCTTGGACGGCGTTCTGGATGTCCCGCTCGGTGCCCGGGATGACCAGGTTGTCGTTGCCGTTCCGGGTGTTGACGATCTTGCGGCCCGGCGTTCCGGCGAGGTCGTTGTCGCGCGAGGCCTCGAGACCGTAGCCACCGTGCAGGTTGTGCTTGGAGACGTCCTGGTCGTCGGTGCGCCAGTTCGCGTAGCCGACGATGTTCGCGCCCACCGAGTCACCGGGGTACTCCCGCTTCGAGCGCTTCTCGACGCTGATCCATGAGTATTTCTTGACGATCGCTTCGGCGACCGACGGTTCGATGTCGTGGACCAGGTAGGTGAACCCGTCGGGCTTGTGGAACTTGTCCAGCAGCTCCTTCTCGGTGATCACGCCGGGCAGCTTGGCCGCGATGAATTTCGCCGCGCCCGCCACCTCGGTCTCGAAGTTCCTGCCCTTCGTCGGGTTCTTCGCGGCGAAGTCGTCCATTGTCTTGTGCAGCCAGTTCAGGCTCACCGCGAGCGTCCGCACCTCGACGCTGAACGCGATCTTCGTCCCGTTGCGGTCCAGGATGGACCCGCGCTGGGCGGGACTTTCGATCACCGACGTCCGCTGCCGTTCCGCCGCCTCGGACAGCGCGCCTGCCTCGAACCACTGCACCTGCACCAATTTGAGGCCGGCGAGCACCATCACGACGATCAGCAGGATCCGGACGCCGGTGAACCGGCTCGGGTTTCCGCCGTTGCCCCGCCGGGCGGTGGCACGGCGGGTCCCGGCGGCGTAGGTCCGCCGCGCGCTGCCCGCCGACCGCGCCCTGGCCTGCGCCGGACGGCCGGGCGCCATCACTGACCTCCCTGCGCCGGGACCGCCGCGTTCTCCTGCGGTACCGCGGGCTGGTCGCCCTCGTACGGTGTGCCCTGCTGCGTGCCCTCGGCGGGCGGGGGCGAGGACGAGTCGGTCGAGGTGGCGGGCGCGTCGGCTTCGGCCTTCTTCGGTTCACCGACCACAGTGGACTGTCCGTCCGGGCCGATCACGATGTGCGCGGGGTCGCCGCCGGGCACCATGCCCAGTTCCCTGGCCTTGGGCGCCAGCGATGCGGGCGACTCGGCCTTCGCGACCTCGCGCTGCAACCGTTCCTTCGCCTCGGCGAGGCCGGCGTTGGTCGTGCGGAGTTGTTCGAGCCGGTACGAATCGGCGATGGCCTGCGTGGTCAGCCACAGCGTGCACGCCACGCCGACGGCCAGCATGCCCATCATCATCAGCACGAACGACGCGCGCGAACGCGGCCAGCGCAGCTGGAGCTTCTTCCGCGGCTCTTCCTTGCCCGCGCCACCTTCGGCGTCGGGACGGTTGCGCTGCTGGTCCCGCTGCAGCAGGTCGGCGCGCTGGGCGCGGCGGGCGTAGGCACGTTCGGCGGCCGACGTCCGGCCGCGGGAGGCGCGCGTGGACGTCGTGGTCTCGGTGGCGTCCGTCGCCTCGTCGACCGTGCCGGTCGCGCGGGCACGCCGTCCGGGCGCCGGTGTCCGGCGGCCGCGGGATTTCGCGGGAGCGGTCATCGTGCTCGGTCTCCGATCCGTTCGGCGGCTCGAAGCCGCACGGAGGCGGCCCGTGTGTTCTGTTCGGTCTCCGCCTCGCCGGCCTTCTCGGCCCCTCTGGTGAGCAGTTTCAGTTCCGGGCCGTGGCCCGGCAGTTCCACCGGAAGCCCTTCCGGGGTCCGGGATTTCGCCAGTTCCGCGAAGGACTGTTTGACCAGCCTGTCCTCGAGGGACTGATAGGACTCCACGACGATCCGGCCGCCGACGGCGAGGCAGGACAGGGCTCGCGGCATAGCTCGCCGCAGCACCTCCAGCTCGCCGTTGACCTCGATCCGCAACGCCTGGAACGTGCGCTTCGCCGGATGCCCGCCGGTGCGCCTGCTCGCCGCGGGGACCGCGTCGTACAGCAGTTCCACCAACCGCCCGCTGCGCGTGAAGGGTTCCTTCTCTCGTTCCGCCACAACGGCTTTGACGATCCGCTGGGCGAATCGTTCCTCGCCGTAGTCGCGCAGGATCCGGATCAGCTCGCCGGGGGCGTAGGTGTTGAGCACGTCGGCGGCGGTGCTCCCGGTGGTCGGGTCCATCCGCATGTCGAGCGGGGAATCCCTGGAGTAGGCGAAACCACGCTCGGCGCGGTCCAGCTGCATCGAGGAGACACCGAGGTCGAACAGGATTCCGTCCACTCTGGACAATCCGAGGCCCTGCAGCGCGGACGGCATCTCGTCGTAGACGGCGTGCACGAAGTCGACACGATCACCGTGCGGCGCAAGCCGTTTCGCGGAGAGCTCCAGCGCGGCGGGGTCCCGGTCGAGCGCGACGAGGCGCAGCCCGGGGAACGCGGTGAGCAGCGCGTCGGAGTGACCGCCGAGTCCGACGGTCGCGTCGACCAGCACGGCCTCGCGGTCGGAGAAGACCGGCGCGAACAGTTCCACGATCCGTTTCAGCAGCACCGGAACGTGCTCGTGTTCGGCTGCCATGTCTTCCCCCTTTCCTGTAGTGCCGGGGAAGACGCCGGATGCCGTCAGGTCCCTGTCCGCCCGCCTGCTGACCTGGTACCGGGGAAGGTGTACCAGGGACACTGAGCGGACAGAGGCCTCACGGCATCCGTGTGGACGGTTCCGGCGTGCCCGAAGCGTGAACCCGCGCCCCCCGACGGCGTGGGTGCTTCCTCGGTCACGTCTAGAAGACGCCCGGCAGAACTTCCTCTCGAGCCTTCGCGTAGCTGTCTTCGTGTTCGTCCAGGTAGCCCTGCCACGCTTGGGCGTCCCAGATCTCCAACCTGGTGATCGCCCCGATCACCACGCACTCCTTGTTCAGCCCGGCATAGCGTCGGAGCTCGGACGCTATCGCGATACGTCCTTGCCCGTCCGGGCGTTGTTCGTCCGTCCCGGCGAAGAGGTAGCGCTGATAGGCCCGGACCGCCTCGTTCGTGAACGGGGCGTCGGCGACCTTCCTCGCCATCTGCTCGAACTCGGCTCGGGGAAAGACGAAGAGGCAGTGATCCTGTCCCTTGGTGATCATCAACCCACCGGCGAGCGCGTCGCGGAACTTCGCGGGCAGCGTGAGCCGCCCTTTGTCGTCCAGTTTCGGGGTGTGGGTGCCGAGAAACACCGGCTCCACCTCCCTACCGACCCCGGCTGCGAACAACCAGGATCGGCCACGGGGCTCCCTTCTGCCCCACTGCGCACCACCGTACCCCACTTTTCCCCACAGTCAACGCGGCAAAACCCGCCACCACCCCGTCGTGTCAGACGTTTACGCAGGTCAGCAAGGTGGGGTCCTGGTGGGGGCGTGGTGGGGGACGGTGGCCAAGATCCCCCCGGGCAGGTATCGAAGCAACCTCATCCATGCCTGATGCGTCCGGATATCGGCCGCCGGAACCCTGCCGTGGGGCGAAATGGGGGTGAGAGTGGGGAATCCGGTGGAGGACGGTGGGGACGTGGGGGGACTGGGGACACTGTGGAGGGTGTCGACGTCGGTTCATCCGATGACATGTCGACAAAGGACCTCCGCCGCGCATCTGGTGAGTGGTGAAGCCACCGGCGCCGGTGTCCCCGGGCGGCGTTGGGAACACCGCACCTTCGCCACTCAGCGGCGGTTGCGCTTACGACGGCGTCCGTTCATGCCCGACGTGGCCCGGCGACTGACCCCCCGCCAGTCCTTGGGCTTCTCCCTCGGTTCGGGCAGCAACCGGTCGAGGCCCTTACCCGCGAACCAGCCGGCCGTGTAACCGGGGATCAGGCTCACGAGGGTGAAGAAGAACCACCACCCGAAGGAGAACAACGGCCGAGGGCGGTCCACGGGGACGACGTTGTACTGCACCACCCCATAGCGGCCCGCTGACTCGTAGGACACCACGTTCACCTCACCCGAGAGGTTCGAAACCGAACCTATCGCCGAGGAAGTGACGAGTGGTCTGCCCGGCACCTTCCGGTCCCACGCCACCTCGGCCTGGCAAACGTGGATCATCCAGAACCTCAGTGGACTGCGGTGGCATTCCTGGATACGCGCCACACCGAACCGGTCCACCTTCCCGGTGTCGCTGATCCCCAGTGACAATCCCAGCGAGAACATGAACCAGGCGACCAGCACCGCGACGACGACACCGGAAAGCACCCTCAAGCTGAACCGGCCTCGCCGTTTCCGAACCGGATGCTCGTCCTGTCCGGTCGGTTCAGTCATCGTCGTCGAGCGATCCGCTGATCCGGCCGCTGTTGGGCGGTGTGACCCGGCCGCGCTCGGCCGAACCGCCGTCGTACTGGGCGCGGTGTTCCGCGGTCGCCTTGCCTGCTTCCTTTGCGGCCTTCAGATAGGCGTTGTCGGCGATCTTGCCCGCGACGGTGTTCTCCATGCGGTCCATGCCGCCCCGCGCGTGTTTCAGCAGACGCTCGGCGCCCGTCGCGTCGGAGTCCAGAGCCTTCTTCGCGAGCTTGAGGTTGTCGGCTTTGAAAGCGTCCAGCGTCTTGTCGCTGGCCTTGATCGCCTGATTCGCCTCGTGTCCGAGGTCCGAAGCCTTACGCCCCAGTGCCCGTGCCGCCTCCCGGGCCCGGTCACTCGATCCCTCGAACCTCTTCACGAATTTCTGGATGGCGCTGAGCAGCTTGCCGAGCTTCTTCTGGATCTTCGCCATGACCTTGACCGCGTCGGCGAAGACGCTCGCGGTGAACGCGGCGACCGAACCGCCGAGGGTGAACCACGACGAAGCGAGCGCCAAGAGCGCACGGGTGATCACGTCGCTGATGAAGGTCGCGATGATGTCGAAGATCAGCGCCCGCGCGGTGGCCACCACCATGCCGCCGGTGGTGATCCACTGTGCCGAGTCCTTCGCTTCGGCTGCGACGTCGCGCAAAGACCGCGTGTACTGCAGGGCGATCCGCCGGTACGCGATCGCCGCGTCACCGTCCCATCCGGATGTCGTGCTCAGCGCGCCTTCATAGTCGCCGGCCACCGCCTCGAGTTCCGCCGCGATGTTGTTCCAGGTCTGCGCCGCCTGCTGGACCAGATCGGGATCGCCGGTGAGGATCTCCAGTGGTTCGCGGATGAAGTCGAGGTTCTCCATCAGCCAGCCGACGCCGGCTTTCACCAGCTCGCCGAGCGGGTTCAAGCCCATCGACAGCAGGTCGAGCCCGACCGAGACCCCGTCCATGGCAAGCGCGAAAGCGTCGATGTCTTCGCCCGGCCGGGGACTCAGGGTGCCGGCCATCCCTTCGAGGCTGTCAGCGAGGCCACCACCCTTGAAGCTCTTCTTTTCCTCTGTCTTCTGTGCGACCAGGTTCTGTTCGCTCGGCCGCGCGACCGGATCTTCGCTCACAGCTTCTTCCCCAGGTCCCGGCCGAGCTGCGCCGCGTCGTCGTCGATCCTCGTGTAGTCCGTGGCGGCCTTGTGCAAGGCCTCCGACAACGCGCTGCCGAGGTTCGCCGCGCTGGTCATCAGCTCGTCCGCGTCACCCTGGGCCATCTGCAGGACACCCCCGACCGGCACCGCGCACAGCAGGCCGTAGCCCGCAAAGCCGCCCATCCCGACCTGGTTCGCCGCCGAAGCCGCGCCGCGGATGCGGTCGGCGAGGTCGGAGACCTGGTCCGCGTGCGCTTTGAGGCGTTCCGGCGAAACGCCGTATCCCGGCCCGCTCACGAGCGACCGGTCCAGTCGACGTGCTGGAAGTCTTCGCCGTCGTCCTCGTCGGAGATGGGGCGAGGCGGCCGGGGCTTCGCGGGCGGAGTGGGAGGCGGTTCGGCTGGGACGCCGAAGCGCGCGGAATCGTCCGGTTCCGGGGTGGCCTGCGGTTCTTCCCGTGGCGGCAAGGTGCTCTTGAGGAAATCGACAGCCTCGGAGTCTTCGCCGGTCAGTCCGGCCATGATCTCCAGCGTCCGGTCCGCGGCCCTAGTCGTCGCCTTGCGATAGGTGCTCATGATCAGCGACGCGAGCTGGGCGGGCGGCCGGTCCTGCGCCTGCGGGGAAAGCGCGAGCGAAGTCAGGCCGCCGCCGGGGTTGACCGTCACGGTGACCAGCCGATCCGGGCTGCTCAGGGTGACGACGTTGTTCTCCAGATCGGCTTTCGCCTGCTCCGCCTTGGCGAGCAGGACGGCACTGCGCCGCTCCTGTTCGCGCATCCATTCCTGCGGATCGCGCACTGGGCCGCCGAACGGCACGGTCATCCGAAACCCCTTTCCCGAAAGCCCCCCTCGGGCGATCGAACCGTCCCAGGCTAGCGGTCCGGGTCCAGCAGCGAAGCGAGCCGCGCGGCCAGCCGGGGACCGTCCACCGGGGACACGGTCACCCACGCCTGCCCGCCGCGGCCCTCGGTCCGCGCCGCGCAGTACGCGCCGACATCGGTGTCGAACCAGGTCAGCCCGCCTGCGCGGTGCGCCCGGCCGTCGCGGTCGCGGGTCCGCACGGTGAACTGGCCCGCGCTGTAGACCGGGCGGGCCTGGATCGCGAGCACCTCGCGCAGCTGACTGTCCGAGGCCGAGGAACGTCCGCCGTCGCCGAACACCGGATCCTCCAGGTCACCGCCGAAGCGCGCGGCTGGCAGGCTGATCCCGTAGCCGGGGCCGGGCCGCAGTTCGGGCAGGACGTCGACGATCGCGGCGAACACCTCGCCGTCGCCGATCCCCGACAGCGCGATGGTCTGTTCCGGTTGGGTGGCCAGGACACCGTGCCGTCCGCGCGCGGCCGCGACCGCGCGGAACGGGGCTTCGGCCGTCATGTCGGCCAGAGCCTCGCATTCGACGTAGACCTCGGCGCGCGCGAGCAGGTCCAGCCGCGCTTCCAAGGCGGCGTCGAGCCGGTCCCCGTCATAAAGGCCGCGCTCGGCGAGGTTTTCGTAGACCGCGTCGCGGATCTCGGCGCGTTCCGCTTCCGTGACGCCGACGCTGCGGACGGACAGCGGCCAGGGCGGGGCCGCGTGCCCCAGGTCGGACCAGAGGACGTCGAAGGCCGACGCGGAAACGCGGATCAAGACCGCCCCAGCTCGGGCGGCTTCCCGAAGGAGACCTGCGGGGCCAGCGAACGCAAGGAGGTATCGCGGGTGTTCATGACGTCGACGGCCTTGCGCCGGGCTTCTTCGGCCTCCGCGTGCTTGGCCTCCATCTCGTCGGCGAGCGCGGCGAGGAGCGCGAGATTTCCGCGGGCGGCGGCGCCGCGGATCATCGCGCCCGGGTCGTAGGCCACCGGCGGCGGCATGTCGGCACGGGCCCGCGCGGCGGCCTCCGCCTGCCCGGCGACGGCCTTCCCGAGCGCGGACGAGAGATCCGCGGACCAGGTCAGCCAGCCGGACGCCTTGGCCAGCACGCCGCGGAGCGCGTCGCCCGCTTCCCCGCGCCAATTCTCTTCGCTGGAGCCGACCAGCCCCGTGAGCTCCGACGTCACGTCGTTCATCCGGCGGGCGAGCGCGTCCCAGCCGGCGCCGATGCCGCCCGCCGCCTCGGGATCGTTGCCCGCTTCGACTTCGGCGGCCAGCGCCTCGTGGCTGTAGGCCTCGTACCGCGTGACCGCGACCGGGACCTCGCGCCCCGGCGTCTCTCCTTCAGACACGACACCTTCTCCTCGGTATCCGGTGGTGAGCCCTAAGGCAGTTTGGGTTCGGCCAGTTCCGCCACCTCCACCGCGCGCTCGCAGGCGAGCGGGGTGTCGGTGAAGTTCGTGTTGCTCACGTCGATCTGGACGCTCGCCCTCTCCCCCAAGCCGAGCAGGACCGCGCAGGTCCCGTCGGCGGCCTTGACGTCGGCGACCTTGAGCGCGGCACGGCCGCCGACCTCGGTCTTGGTGGCGGTCTTGCGCGCGACCTCGAGGTCCGTCAGGCCGTTGCGCTCGTCCACGGTGATGGTGACGCCGAAGGTCGCGGGCACCGTCCAGTCGCAGGCGCGGGCGCCGTCGATCTCCTTCGCGACGCCGAGCACGTTGATCCCGGCCGTGGACCTGTCCTGCGGGCCGAGCAGCGCGCACGGGTCGACACCGCGATCCGGCGCGGCTGCCGAAGACGAGGGGGCCGGGCCCGCGCCGTCCGCCGCGGCCGGAACCTTCGCCTGGCCTGCGGCTCCTTGCCCGCAGGCGGACACTGTCATGACGGCGAGCGCGCCGCAGAGAGCCAGCAGAGGAAGGCGGGGGGTCATGGGTTCAGCCGCCGACACAGTCCACGTCCTCCGCCGCCTGCTCGTCCTGTCGGGTGTAGCGGGCCAGCGCCTTCTCGATCCGGTTCTTGAGCGCCTCGAGTTCCTTGCCGAACGCCGTGAGCGCCTCGACCGCGGAGCCTTCCGCGCCGATCCCGTACTGCGCCATGAACCTGCCGACCTCGTCGGCGTATCCCCCGCCGAGGGGAACCGTGCGGCCGAGGACCTTGGCCTCGCGGATCATCTGGCCGACCACGTCCTGCAGGGCGGAGATCTTCACGTGGGCGTCGGCGGCCAGCTCCGGCGCGACCGCGAATCCGCTCAGATCGAACCGGGGCTGGGCGGTGCTCACCTCGCTCATATGCGATTACGCCTCTCCGTAGTCGAGCGACCTCGCACCGGAGCATACGACAGAACACCGCGTCAGCGGGAGCGCCCGAAAACGCGCTCACCTCACTCAATCGAGGTAAAGTCCCTGGTTGCACAGAGTCATCGACTGGGGTTGGCGGGGTTCCCCCCGCCAGTTCGCCCGAGTTTGACACACTTCGTGGGAGGCTGACCGCTGCCCGGGGGACTGAAGCGGTCCGGCAGAGGACCCAGCGGGAATCCAGCCACGTGGCATCAGGAGGTCGAGTGACGTCGAGAATCCAGTCTGCGACGCCCGGCGAACAGCAGGGTGAGCAGGCAACCGGGCAAGCGCCGTACCCCACGGGCGCCGGCTCGGTCAGCGGCCGGCAGAACGGCCGTGACGGCAGAGCGTCGCTGGACGAACTGCACGAGACCGCGCGGCGGATCGCCGCCAACGTCGAGCGGGTACTGGTCGGCAAACCCGACGTCATCCGCATCGCGCTCGTGACCTTGCTCGCCGAAGGCCACCTCCTCGTCGAGGACGTTCCCGGGGTCGGCAAGACCTCGCTGGCGAAGGCGCTGGCCCGCTCGATCGACTGCACCGTCAGCCGGATCCAGTTCACCCCCGACCTGTTGCCCAGCGACGTCACCGGGGTGTCCATCTACAACCGGCAGAGCGGCGGGTTCGAGTTCCGGCCCGGCCCGGTGTTCGCGAACATCGTGGTCGGCGACGAGATCAACCGCGCCTCGCCGAAGACGCAGTCGGCACTGCTCGAATGCATGGAAGAGCACCAGGTCACCGTCGACACCTCGACGTACCACCTCGAAGAGCCGTTCATGGTGATCGCCACCCAGAACCCCATCGAGATGGAGGGCACCTACGCGCTGCCCGAGGCCCAGCGGGACCGGTTCACCGCGCGGGTGTCCATCGGCTACCCGGACCAGCAGGCCGAACTGGCGATGGTCGACGAGCACGCCGGGCACAACCCGCTGGCCGATCTCGAACCGGTGTCCGACCGTGAGTCGGTGCAGCGGCTGATCGAGACGGTGCGGTCGGTGCACATGTCCCCGGAGATCCGCCGGTACGCCGTCGACCTGGTGTCCGCGACCCGTCAGGTGCCGGAGATCCGCCTCGGCGCCTCGCCGCGGGCGACCCTGCAGCTGGTCCGCGCGGCCCGCGCGCAGGCCGCGCTGTCCGGCCGCGAGTTCGTCGTCCCGGACGACCTGCACACGGTCGCGGTCCCGGTGCTGGCGCACCGCATGGTGCTCACCACGGAGGCGCACGCCGCTCGCCGATCGGCCACCGACGTGGTCCGCGCGATCCTGCACCGCGTTCCCGTACCGCAGGGCTCGAACCACCGTTGAGAGGGATGAGTCCGTCCATGACCCCGCCGCCGCCCTCAACGGGCGAGCTTCGCTCGACAGGGTGAAATCCACATGCTGCGTGCGCTCTCCGGCCTGACCACACGCGGCCGCTGCCTCCTCGCCGCCGGCGTCGCCGCGGCGGCTTGTTCGTTCGTGCTCAACGAACGGGATCTGCTGCGGGTCGCGGTGTTCGTCATCGCCTTGCCGCTGCTGGTCGCCTTCTTCATCTCGGCGACCCGGCTGCGGCTGGGCGCGGCCCGCTCACTGCGTCCGGAGCGGGTCTCGGTCGGCTCGCCGGGCGAGGTCCAGCTCGAACTCTGGCGCGACGGCAGACTGCCGGCCGGCGAGGTGCTGCTCGAAGACGGTGTGCCGTACGCGCTGGGTTCGCGGCCGCGCTTCGTCGTCGAACGGCTCCCCCACCACCGGCGGGTCGCGCTGCGGTATCCGCTTCAGCCGGTGCTGCGCGGGATCCAGCAGGTCGGCCCGCTGCGGGCGACGATCACCGACCCGTTCGGGCTGTGCGAGTTCGAACGCGAGCTGATCGGGCATTCCCGGCTGGTCGTCGTGCCGAAGGTGGTCGGCCTGTGGGGACTGCCCGGCGGCGCCGGGATCGGGGCCGGCGACGACGGCAGCATCCGCCTGCACGCCGGACAGGGCGAGGCGGACGTGATCGTCCGGCAGTACCGCCAGGGCGACGACCTGCGGAAGGTCCACTGGCGCTCCACCGCCCGCCGCGACGAGATCATGGTCCGTGTCGAGGAACGGCCGTGGCGTGGCGGTACGACGGTGCTGCTGGACCACCGCGCGGCCGCGCACCACGGCACCGGCCCCGCCGCCAGCCTCGAATGGGCCGTCTCGTTCGCCGCTTCCGTGGGCCTGCACCTGCGCCGCTCCGGCCACCGCGTCCGGCTGATCACCGAACACGGCCAGACCCTGGCCGACACCCCCGGTGAGGGTGGCGAGCACTACGACAACGTCGTGCTCGACGTCCTCGCCGCGCTCCAGCCCACGCACCAGCGCGACATCACCCTCGGCCACGACCCGGCCGAGGGACAGGAACTCATCGCCGTACTCGGCACCGTCAGCAACGAATCCGTGCACGAGCTGTCCCGGTACCGCCCGCGCGGCATCCGGAGCCTCGCCGTGCTGCTCGACACCCCCGGCTGGTCCTCCGGCGTCAACCGCCCGGAGAACCGCGCCGCCGCCACCGAGGAGTCGGTGTCGCTGCTGCGCGCCGCGGGCTGGGGCGTCGTCGTCGCCGGCCCCGGATCGCCGATGCAGCAGGTGTGGGCCGAGCTGTGCCAGACGGCCACCCGCCGGGGCACCCTGATCGGAGGCGGCCTGTGACCGCGACCGCGCCACCCCGCCCGCACACCCCCCGTCCGCGACCCGAAGCACCGCCGCCGGTCTGGTCGAGCAGTGTGCTCGCCCCGGTCGCCGCCGGGCTCGCCACGCTGTTCGCCTCGACCTCGCTCACCGGCGTCGTCTCCGGTTGGGCGTGGTTCGGTTACCTGCTGGTCGCCGTCGTGCTGATCGCCTCCACCGGGCTCGCCCTGCGGTCGCTGCGCGCGCCGACCATCGTCGTCGGCCTGGCGCAGCTGCTCGTGCTGCTGTTCCTGATCACCGGGGCGTTCACCACCAGCGGGATCCTGAAGATCATCCCCGGGCCGGACGCGCTCGAAGAACTGCGCGGCGTGCTCGCCGCGGCGGCCGAACAGATCCGCGTCGGGCTGCCTCCGATCGAGGGCACACCACCGATCCTCTGCCTGGTCACCATCGCCATCGGCCTGGTCGCCGTCCTGGTCGACACACTGGCCGTGGCCGCCGCCGCGCCCGCCGCGACCGGCTTGGTCCTGCTGTGCGTGTACGCCGTCCCGGCGGCATTGGCCGAGGACATGCTGCCGTGGTGGACGTTCCTGCTGGGCGCGGCCGCGTTCGCCGGGCTGCTCGCCGTCGACGGCAACCACCGGCACCGCCGCTGGCGCAACCGCGAGGCACCGGGGCTGGGCAATTCGGCGAGCACGTTGTCCACGCCCGTCGGCGTGGTGGCCGCGGCGATCGTGATGGGCCTGGTGATCGGCACGGCCGTCACCGGTATCGGCACGGTCGGCAAACTTCCCGGTGCCGAGGGATCCGGCCGCGGCGGCGCGGGCGGATTCGGCGTCGAGCCGTTCACGCAGCTGCGCGGCCTGCTCGACCAGGGCGAGAACGTGGAACTGTTCAAGGTCTACGGGATGGGCGCGGACAAACGCCTGCTGCGCGCGTTCACCCTCGACACGTACACGCCGAACAAGGGCTGGGGGCTGGCGCAGAACGGCCGCGCCCAGCAGGGGGTGCAGGTCAACAAGGGCCTTCCGCCCGCTCCCGGCGACGACGGCGCAGGCCCCGCGCGGGAGATCCGGATCGAGCCGACGAACTGGGTCGACAACTGGCTGCCGATCTACGGCGCGCCGCGGTCGATCGTCGGGCTCGCCGACAACTGGCTGTACGACACGGTCGGCGGCGCCGTGTTCACCACGACCAAGCAGAACGGGCCCGCCTACACCGAGACGGCGTCGATCAAGGAGCCGTCGAAGGACGAACTCCGGCTCGACGACGCCCGCCTCGCCGAGGTACCGCAGCAGTTCGTCCAGGTCGACCGCGTCGATCCCCGGGTCGCCGCGAAAGCCAAGCAGCTGACGGAGAACGAGTCGAACAACTTCGACAAGGCCCAGGCGATCTGGTCGTTCTTCACCGCGCAGAACGGCTTCGTCTACGACACCAAGACCGCCGACGCCGCCGACGCCGACGCGCTCGCCGACTTCGTCCTCAACGGCAAACGCGGGTTCTGCGAGCAGTTCGCGTCCGCGATGGCCGTGATGCTGCGGTCGGTCGGCATCCCCTCACGGGTCGCCATCGGCTTCACCTCCGGGACCCCGAAGGGTGATCACCTCTCGATCAGCTCCGAGGATGCGCACGCCTGGGTTGAGGTCTACTTCCAGAAGAAGGGCTGGGTCAGCTTCGACCCCACCCCGCTGGTCGACGGCCGCGCGGTCGTCCCCCCGTACCTGCAGACCGACGCCGGCGCCTCCACGACCAACGACACCCAGGAGGTGCCGAGCGCGCCCGCGTCGAGCGCCCCCGCCACCGGCACGCCCCGCGACCCGGGCGCGGAGCTCGGCGCGGACGGCGACGGGGACCGGCAGGAGGAAGAGCCGCTGTGGCCCGCCATCCTCGCCGGGATCCTCGGTGGCTTGGCGGCCGCGCTGACCGTGGTCGCGATCGTGCGGTCCCGGTTGAGACGCCGGGCGCTGATGCGACCAGGGGCGTCCTCCGCCGCGGACCGCGAGGACAACGGGTTCCTGGCCAACCAGAACGTGACGAACTGGCTGCCACTGATCGCGATCGGCCTGTGGGTGGCGGCGTTCGCCTTCCTGGCGGCCTGGGTGTCGTGGTGGTTCGCGCTGGCACTGGTGGTCGTCCTCGGCGTGCTCGGCACACCCACGACGATCCGGGAGATCAAGCGGCGGCTGCGACTGCAGAAGATCGCGTCCCACTCTCCCGCCGCGGCCGACGCGGCGTGGCGGGAACTGATGGACGAATGCGCGGACCGCGGCCTGCCGCTGTCCGACGGCGACACGGTGCGGGTGGCGGGCCGGAAGGTCGTCGAGAAGCACCGCCTGGACGAGGAGGGCCGCTCCGGCCTGCGGACGGTCATCGGCGTCGTGGAGAAGTCCTGGTACTCGGACAGGCCGGCGGACGATCAGGAGCTGGGCCCGGCCTTCGACGAGGTGCGCAAGAGCCTGAAACGGAACGCGCCCATGTCGTGGAAGGGCCGCCTGTTCCCGCGGTCGCTGCGGCGAGGGAAGAAGTAGCTCGTTCCGTCGAGGGATACCGTGCGCGCCCGTGGTGGTGGGACGGCTCGTCGAGGATCGTTGCGCGACGCCAGGGGTCGTGAGCGGGACCTGCCGCCGGGGCGCGACCGGCGGTTTCGCGTGCTCCGATGGACGACACCCGTGTCCAGACGGACGACACCCGTGTCGGGAGGGACAGCACGCGTGTCGTCCGTTCCAAGCACGTGTGTCGTCCCTTCAAGCACGTGTCGTCCGTTGGATCACGCGAAAGCGTCGTCTCACGACCCCCACGCCGGCCGTCACCCACCCCGACCCACTCAATTCTGCTGGCTTGAGTACAGGAAGGCCCCCTTCCTGTACTTGGGAGGGCGGAGCCGGCATGACCACGCGAACATGCCGACGAGGCGGTGCCCCGTCGGCATGTTCGCGTTTGTGAGAGCTACTGCTCCTCGAAGCGCTGGCGGAACCGCTCTTCCATGCGCTGGGTGAACGAGCTCCGGCGTGGGGACGACTTGCCGCCGCCACCTCCACCGGCTCCCGGGCCACCGCTGTCCTTACCGCCTTCCGTTTCGGCTCCGTGCCGAATCGACGTGACGGCCATCATGACTCCGAAGAACATCACGAGGAACCCGAGCACGCTGATCACTGGGATCTCGGCGACCCGGATGTTGACCACCACGCCGAGCACCAACAGTGCGACGCCCACCACGAACAGGGCGATGCCCTGCAAACGCCGTCGGCGGGCGGGGCGGCGCAACCGGGTGCCTCGCACCGTGGATGCGAACTTGGGGTCCTCGGCATAGAGCTCGCGCTCGATCTGATCGAGCAGCCGCTGCTCATGCTCGGAGAGTGGCATCTTTCCTCCTCCGGCACAGCTGTCGCGGGCGCCGGGCCGCGCAACGTCATGGACCCAACAGACAACCCCAGGCGGGGTGTCTCTGTCCAGGATACGAGCCCCGCGCTCGTCCGACTACCCGATCCCGTATCCAGAAGGGATCAAATTGGCCGAAACCACCCGACATGGCTTTCTCGAAGACGGCGGAGCGGCGGATCTCACTGGTCACGGGGGGTCAACAGTGACGCGGGCCGCACCGCGCCGTCACCGAACTTGGACCTCGCGATGTCGGCGGCGACTTCCGCATCCCGCCATCGGGGTTCGGATGCGTCGAAAAGCAGCTGCTCTCCATTACTCTCCGTGTCCAACCCCTCGACTCTTACGCCGATCAGGCGGACTGCGCCCGTCGGCGCGTGCTCGGCGAGGAGTTCGACGGCGGTGCGGTGGATGTCGCGGGCCACGTCCACCCCGACGGCGGTCGTCCTGGCGCGGGTGATGGTCTTGAAATCCGCGAACCGGACCTTGATCGACACCGTCCGCCCCCGCAGCCCGCGGCGGCGCAGGGTGGCGGCGACGCGTTCGGACAGGCGAAGCAGTTCCAGCCCGAGCGCCGAGCGGTCGTGGAGGTCGACGTCGAAGGTCACTTCGGCGCCGATCGACTTGTCCGGCGTCTCCGGCACGACCGCGCGCTCGTCGTGGCCGCGCGCGAGCGCGTACAGGTGCTCCCCCAGCGCTCGTCCCAGCGACCGCCTGAGCCTGGGCAGCGGAGCGGCGGCGACGTCGGCGATGGTGTCGAGGCCCTGCTGCCGCAGAAGCTCCTCGGTGCGCTTGCCGACGCCCCACAGCGCCGACACCGGCAGCGGGTGGAGGAACGCGAGCGTCTCGGCCGCGGGAATGACGACCATGCCGTCCGGTTTCGCCATCCCGGACGCCAGTTTGGCGACGAACTTGACCTTCGCGACGCCGACCGAGCAGCTGATCCCGAACTCCGCGGCCACCCGCTCCCGGATCCGGGCGCCGAGCCGGGCGGGTGAGGAGTCCAGCCGTTTGAGCGCACCGCCGACGTCCAGGAACGCCTCGTCCAGGCTCAGCGGCTCCACCAGCGGCGTCAGCTCGCGGAAGATCCCCATGACGCCTTTCGACACCTCGCCGTAGAGCCCGCGTGTCGGGGTGATGCAGATCAGCTGCGGGCAAAGCCGTTTGGCGGTCGAGAACGGCATGGCCGACCGGACGCCGAACTCGCGTGCCGCGTAGCTCGCGGCCGCGACGACCGACCGCGGGCCGCCACCGGAGACGACCACGGGCTTTCCCGCCAGCTCCGGCCGTGTGCGCAGCTCACAGGACACGAAGAAGGCGTCCATGTCGACGTGCAGCAGACCGCAACCGGTGTCGTCGGGCCAGGTGGTGGCCCCGGTCGTCACGCGGTAGCGGGCCATCCCGCCGGGCAGTTCAGCGTTTCTCCCCACGGTGTCTATTTGTCGCGCGCTGCCGGAAACGCCCCGGCAGGGCGCACGTGGTCGGTGTCAGCTGCGGTGGTCATGGGAGTGCCCTGCCAAAACGTTTCCGGGGGCCCTTCGGCCCGAAAGAGGGCGCGCGACGGTGAAGTCGCCGTCGGGCGCGGGGCGCCCTCCGGCGACCTTGCGGGCACGTTAACCCGGACCACCGACAGTTCCGGTCACCGCACGCGCGGGTCAGGCCGGGCGGTGGGCCAGGAAGTGCAGCCTGCTGGAGATGTCCCGCAGCGGCGGAACCGACGCCGCCGCCAGCTCGAACTCCGCCAGGTCCTCTTCCCGCACCCCGCCGGGCACGAAGTCCGCCACGACGCCGTCGCCCTGCAGCGAGATCACCTCGAGCCCCACGTCGATCAGCTGCGCGCGCAGGGCCTCGGCGTCGAAACGCCGCAGCACGGTCTCCCTGCCACCGCCGAGCACGCCGCTCTCGGCCACCAGCAGTTCCCGTGCCTCGCCGAGTCGTCCGGCCAGCGCACGCTGCAGGATCGCCGCGTGGCGGTTCGCCACCAGTACCGAGACCGCGCCACCGGGTACGACCGCCGCGGCCAGCGCGGCGAGCACCGCCGCCGGATCGTCGACGACTTCGAGCAGTCCGTGCGCGAGGACGAGGTCGGCCGAGCCGTCCGCGACGTGGGCTCCGAGCGCGTCGGAGTCGTCGGCGATCACGGTGATGCTGCCGGAGACGCCTTCTTCCTCGGCTCGGCGGCGCAGGGTCGCCAGCGCGTTGGGGTTCGGCTCGACGACGGTCACCAGGCAGCCCGCCGAGGCGAGCGGCACCGCCCAGCCGCCGCTGCCCCCGCCGACGTCGACGACGTGCGGCTGTTGTGCGCCTCGCGCCCGTGCGGCCCGGAGTTCTGCTTCGAGAACCCGGCGAACCGCCCCCGATCCCCGCGTGGCCACGGTGTCCGTCTTCATAAACGCACAGGGTAATGCCCGCCTTCCGGGCGCCGCCGGGTGTAGTCCGATGCGGTGTTCGACACCTTGCCAAGGGGCCGCACCGCCGACTGCCCGTAGGCTGTATCGAGTGCACACGGTCGCTGTTCTCAGCCTGAAGGGTGGCGTCGGTAAAACGACGGTAGCCCTCGGTGTCGCGTCCGCCGCGCTGCGTAGGGGCGCCCGGACTCTCGTGGCCGACCTCGACCCGCAAGGCAACGCCACCACCTCGCTGGACCCGCCCTTCACCGATCGCACGCTGGCCGACGTCCTGGAGACGCCGGTGCGCTCGGTGCTCGAACGAGCGATCGCGCCCAGCGTGTGGAGCGACCAGATCGACGTCCTCGTCGGCGCCGAAGAGCTCGAAATGCTCAACGAACCCGACGCCGACAACCGCCGCTTGGAGAATCTCTCCCGCGCGCTCGACGAACTGCACACGAACCCACTGCGCGAGGAACCCTACGAACTGGTGATCCTCGACTGCCCGCCGTCGCTGGGCAGGCTGACCCGCTCCGCGCTGGTGGCCGCGGACAGCGCGCTGATCGTCACCGAGCCGACGATGTACGCCGTCTCCGGCGCCCGGCGGGCACTCGAGGCGATCGAAAAGATCCGCGAGGAGCAGAACCCGGGGCTGCGGCCGATCGGTGTCGTGGTCAACAAGCTCCGCGTGCGTTCCTACGAGCACCAGTTCCGCGTGGCCGAACTGCGGGAGAACTTCGGCCCGCTGGTGATGCCGACGGCCATCCCGGACCGGCTCGCGGTGCAGCAGGCCCAGGGCGCGTGCAGCCCGATCCACGAATGGCACTCCCCCGGCGCGCAGGAGATCGCGCTCACCTTCAACATGGTGCTGGCGAAGGTCCTGCGCTCGAGCCGGGCCGGACGGCACCGTGTCCGCGGCGACGAAGAGCCAGAGACCACCGAAAAGCCCGCCAAGCTGAGCGACACCGGTACGGGTTGACGGCCGATGCCCGAAGGCGACACCGTCTTCCTCGCCGGCAAGGTGCTCGACAAGGCACTGGCCGGGAAGACCTTGCTGCGAGGCGAGTTCAGGGTCCCTCAGCTGGCCACGACGGATCTCGCCGGACGTGCAGTGCTCGGCGTGGGCACGGTCGGCAAGCATTTGCTGACGCGGCTCTCCGACGGGCTCACGTTGCACAGCCACCTGCGCATGGACGGCAAGTGGGAGGTCTACCGGGCGGGCGCGCGCTGGCGCAGGCCGGCGCATCAGGCGCGGGTCGTCCTCGCCACCGAGGATCTGCAGGCGATCGGTTTCCGCGTCCACGACCTCGAACTCGTGCCCACGGACGAGGAAGACCGGTTGGTCGGGCACCTCGGCCCGGATCTCCTGAATCCACAATGGACGGACGAACTCGCGGAGCGGGCGGCGGCCGCGCTGGTCGCGGACCCGGATCGCGAACTGGGCGACGCCCTGCTGGATCAGCGGATCATGGCGGGGATCGGGAACATGTACAAGGTCGAGATGTGCTTCCTGCTCGGCGTCACCCCATGGACGCCGGTGTCCGAAGTGGACCCGGCGAAGGTCGTGGCGCTGGGGCGCAAGCTGCTGAAGACCAACGCCTGGCGCACTTCCCAGACCACCACCGGCGACCTGCGCCGCGGCCGTGAACACTGGGCCTACGAACGGACCAAACAAGGCTGCTTCCGCTGCGGCGGGCGGCTCAAGGTCGCCTCCCAGGGTGCCGGTCACCAGGCGCGGCCGACCTGGTTCTGCCCGAACTGTCAGTCCGGGCCGGCTCCGAGCGGCTAAGCTGACGCCGTGACGCTGTTCAAGCTCCCGCTCTACGGGGCCGACACCGAACGCGGCGACCTCGCTCCCTGAGTCGCCCGCTTCCCCCGCACGTCACCCGTACCTTTTTCCCAGGGAGCTTCGTCATGCCCGGAATCCTCTCGGGAGAGGCGCTGCGCGCGTTCGTGCACGCCCTGCCGAAGGTCGAACTCCACGTCCATCTCGTCGGTTCGGCGAGCCTGCCCACGGTGCTGGAACTGGCCCGGCGCCGCCCGTCCGCGGGGGTGCCGACCGACCCCTCGGCGCTCGCCGAGTTCTTCACCTTCCGTGATTTCCCGCACTTTCTCCGCAACTACCTGGCGGTCACGTCGCTGGTGCGCGACGCCCGCGACATCCACACCCTCGTCACGGGGCTGGCGGCCGGTCTCGCCGCGCAGAACGCCCGCTACGCCGAAGTGACCGTGACGCCGTACAACCACGTCCTCGACGGGATGCCGACGGACGATCTCCTCACCGGTCTCTCCACCGGACGGGCTGCGGCGCGGGCGGACCACGGGGTGGAACTGGCCTGGTGCTTCGACATTCCCGGCGAGAAGGGAGTCGTCGCCGGCCGTGAGACGGTCGTGTTCGCGCTCCGCGAACGCCCCGAAGGCCTGGTGTCCTTCGGTCTCGGCGGCCCCGAGGCCGGTGTCGGCCGCGCGCAGTTCGCCCCGTTCTTCACCACGGCCAGGGAGGCGGGGTTGCGCAGCGTCCCGCACGCCGGCGAGACCACCGGGCCCGCCACCGTCTGGTCGGCGGTGCACGATCTGGGCGCCGAGCGGATCGGGCACGGCGTCGGCGCGCACACCGATCCGGCGCTGCTGGAATACCTCGCGGCTCGACGGATCCCACTGGAGGTCTGCCCCACGTCGAACATCCGGACGGGTCAGTTCGCCTCGATCGCGGCACATCCCGTGCGGCGGCTGCTCGACCACGGCGTGGTGGTCACGCTCAACACCGACGATCCGCCGATGTTCGGCGCCACCCTCGACGGCGAGTACGTGGCGGTCGCCGAAACACTGGGCTTGACCGCGACCGAAATCGCCCGGTTCGCGAAGAACGCCGTGGCGGCGTCTTTTCTGCCCTCGGCGGACAAAACCGTCCTGATGGCGGAGATCGAAGAAATCTTGTTGCAGGACCCCGAAGTCCTCGCATAGCGTGGCGGTACACGAGAGAGGAGGTGGTCCAAAGTTGTATTCCAACAGGACTCGTGAGGTGACTGTCCGCTAGCGGACGCACGCGTAGGACTTTCAAGCAGCGATACAACGCAAGTTGGAGCCACCTTCGGCTCGTCGTCTCTGCTTCGCGTGCTGCCTGATAGCGAATACCAGGCAGTCACCGGGCCTCCGAGGTTCCCGAGCACCGGTCCGGCTCGGGCCCGGCCGCCGATTCCGGCGTCCGGGAGCCACCTCGGGGGTACCCTTATTTCCGGGTCATGGCCCGTTCGCGAGGCCTGAGGGTCCACCCGCCGCCCTGGCGGACCGTCCACCGCTGTTCCGCCCCCGGAATCCCCGCGGACTGGATAGCCTGACGCCATGCTGAGACCTGACTTCCCGATCACCACCGAGCGCCTGACCCTCCGCGCCTTCACCCCGGCGGATCTCGACGAACTCAGCTCCTTCCAGTCCCGCGCCGACGTCGCCCGCTACCTCTACTGGGGTCCGCGCAGCCGGGCCGAATCCGCCGCCGCGCTCGCCAAACGGGTGCACGGCAGCAGCCTGTCGCAGGAAGGCCAGTGCCTCGCGGTGGCCGCGGAACTGACCGAGACCGGGCAACTGATCGGCGACCTGAACCTCGACTACCTCAGCAGCGAGCACCGCCGGGGCGAGATCGGATTCGTCTTCCATCCCGATCACCACGGGAAGGGGTTAGCCGCGGAAGCCGCTGTGGAACTGCTCCGGCTGGGCTTCGAAGACCTCGGCCTGCACCGGATCATCGGTCGTTGTGACGGCCGCAACACCGCTTCCGCCGTGCTGATGGAACGCCTCGGCATGACGAAGGAGGCTCATCTGCGGCAGAACGAGATCGTGAAGGGCGAGTGGTGCGACGAACTCGTCTTCGCGATGCTCGAAGACGAGTGGAAGGCGAGCCGCTAGCGGCGACCGGGCATGATGGGGCCGTGCTCTTCGACAAGATCGTCCGCCCCGCTCTCTACCGGGTCTCCGGCAGCGACCCCGAAACCGTGCACGAGCGCACCATCGGCACGCTCGCCAGGCTGAGCCGGGTCTCCCCCGCGCTCGGCGCGCTCGGCCGCTTCTACCGGACGGACGATCCGGTCACCTTCCTCGGTCTTCGCTTCCCGAACCGGGTCGGCCTCGCCGCCGGGATGGACAAGAACGGCCGCGCCCTGCACGCGTGGCCCGCGCTCGGCTTCGGTTTCGTCGAGGTCGGCACCGTCACCCGGCATCCGCAGCCGGGCAACGACAAACCGCGGCTGTTCACCCTCGCCCAGACCGACGCGGTGATCAACCGGATGGGCTTCAACAACGAAGGCGCGGAAGCGCTCGCCGCCCGGCTCGCCGCGGACGGGAAGCCGGCGGTGCCGCTCGGCGTCAGCATCGGCAAGTCCAAAGTGACCCCCCTCGGCGAGGCCGTCGAGGACTACCGGTTCTCGCTGCGGGCGCTGTACCCGTACGCCGACTACTTCGCCGTCAACGTCAGCTCCCCGAACACACCGGGCCTGCGGGCGTTGCAGGACAAAGCCGCGCTGGCCGAACTGCTCTCCGAACTCCGGAAGACCTCCGGAGAACTCGCCGGCGACGCGAAGCCGACGCCGGTGCTGGTGAAGGTCGCTCCCGACCTCACCGACGAGGCGCTCGCGGAACTGCTGGAGGTCTGCCTCGACCACGGTGTCGCCGGGCTGATCGCGACCAACACGACCTTGTCCCGTGCAGGGATCGCTCCGCCCGAGACCGCCGTCGGTGCGCAGGCGGGGGGACTGTCCGGGCGCCCGCTCACCGCGCGCTCGGTCGAGGTGGTGCGGTTCGTGCACGACGAAACCGGCGGCGAGCTGCCGATCATCGGCGTCGGCGGGATCTTCGACGCCGGCACCGCCGCACGGATGCTCGACGCCGGCGCCGGTCTCGTCCAGCTCTACACCGGCTTCGCCCTGCACGGTCCCGGCCTGGTCAAGCGGGTCGCCCGAGGTCTCGCGGCCCGGCCGTGCTGACGAACCTCAGGTAGGCCCGCCAGCACTGGTACTTCGTCAGTTCCGTCGCGTTCGCCGTGGCGGCCTGGTCGCACAGGACGGCCAGCGGCGTCTCCCCGTTCTCCAGCCGGATCCGGCCGAGGACGAACGGGGCGGGCAGCGTGGCCGCGAAGGCACCGAGAGCGGCGGGCGAGAGCCGCCAGCGTTCACCCGAAAGCATCGTGCGCTCGCCCGCGGCGGGCACCGGCACCACCCCCGGCTGCGGTGGATCGGTCGGCAGCAACACCATCCGATAGCCCTCGTCGGTCTGGACCAGTCCGGTGAACCGTGCTCCCGCGGCGACCAGCCGCCCGTTCAACGGCTGCCCACGCAGATGTGCGCCGAACACCACGAGATCCGCACCCGGTGCGGGATAAGGGAAGTCGGCCTGTTCGTCGGTGAGCACGGCGGCGAGATCGATGGCGACCTGGTCGTCGAACGGCCGCACCACCACCGAAACCCCGTACGGCCCGAGGTCCGACGGTGACGCCGGCACCGTGACGGCGGCGAGGTCGAGCAGGTTGACGAACGCCGTGAAACGCTCCAGGCGCCGGCTGACACCGTCCGGATCGGACAACGCCTCGGCGACCTCGGGATGGTCGGCGACGGTCGGGAGGACCAGGGCGTCGTACTCGGACAGCATCCGGAGCGCGATCATCCCGGCCTCGGCGACGCGCTGCCTGTCCGCGGTGAAGCCGTCGTCGTGGATCAGCTCGCCCACCGACAGGAGTGCCGAGATCTCCACCGGTTCCACCAGCGCGCCGGACGCCCGCAGCGCCGAAACCGCGCCGAGAAAGGCAGATCGGGACCGGAGCGTGAGATCGGTGAGGATGTCGGAGCCGGGAATCGCCACCCGCGGCCGATCCCCCGCGGACAATCGGACGTCGGGGGGCCAGTCCCGCACGAGCGGGTCGATCCCGTCGGGGCCGGTCATCAGTCCCAGCGCGCGCTGGCCCAGCGTGAGACTGCGCGCGAACAGGGAGATCCCGGCGCACGGCGCGGCGCCGGTCTTGGGCACCAGACCCAAGGTCGGCTTCAGCCCGACGATCCCGTTGAGCGAAGCGGGCACCCGGCCCGCTCCCGCCGTATCCGTGCCGACCGCCAGGTCGACCAGCCCGAGCGCGACGGCGACGGCCGCCCCGCTGCTCGCGCTCCCGGAGACGCAGGCGGTGTTCAGCGCGGCGCTCACACCGCCGTAGGGACTGTGGGTGTGCTCGAGATCGCCGCCGAACCGATCGCAGTTGGTCTTGCCGATCACCACCGTCCCGGCCGCGGTCAGCCGGGACACCGAGGTGGCGCCGACCCGGCAGACGTCTTCCCCTGCGCTGGGAAGACCTGCGACGTCAAGGACGTCGATGACGTCCACGACCGCTGCCAAGGTGCCGGCGAGTGGCAGGTCCGCTCCCGTACGGACGCGTTCGTCGACCGCTTTCGCGTCGACGAGGGCGTCTTCCACGGGACGGAGAGTGATCCAGATGTCGGGCCGGTCGACCTCGGCGATCCGGTCGTAGGCCGCTATGACGCGTTGGCAGGAACTGGGCGGCGGGGCGGGGGTCGGTTCCGGTTCCGGGGGAAGCGTCGTCACTGGGCGTCCTTTCCTCGGTGGGGACGAGAAAGACCACTGCGCGAGATCCACTGTGTCCGGTCCGCCACCCTGGGACGCCCGCTCACGCGGGCCGGGTTCAGGCCCGGGCTGGGAGGAGTACTGCGTGCATGAAGGAAACGTTAGGCATCGCGCGTGGCCGCCACCAGCGGTTTCGGCTCACGCGAGCATTTCGGTATCACACAGTGAGCGAGTCGTTACGCAATGGAGTATTAGCGACGACGAATGGGACGATGGTCCAGGAAAGCGCCTGCTCAGACGACGCCTGCCTATGAAAGTACATGAAGGCCCCCTTCCTTGCGCTGGACGCAAGAAAGGGGGCCTTCATGTACTTCACACCCGCTGGGACGTCAGGAGAGCTCGCGCAGCGCCATGGCCAGTCCGGCGAGCTTGTCGGTCGCGTCGGACAGCTGTTCCTTGGACGACGTCATGCCGTCCGAGCTCGCGGCGACGGTGTGCCCGGCGGCCGCGACGAGACCGCCGTAGCCGTCGAGGCCGTCGTCGAGCTGGTCGCGCAGCTGCCTGATGGCGGCGTCGAGGGCGCCCCGTTCCCGTTCGGGCGCGGCGTCCCGTCCACGTTCGATGGCCTGGATCCGGCCCGCCAGCCCGCGCAGGGCCTGCGCGGCCTCCGCGGCGGTGGTCCGGGCGTCCGCGACGGCGATCTCCGACACCGGCATGGTGCCGAGCGACGTCGGCTGCGAAAGCTGGCGAAGCAGCTCGGTCAGCGAAGCCTCGCTCTCGACGAGGCGTTCCATCGGCTGCCGCGCCACGGACCGTGCCGGGGGCAGCGGAGGCGGAGCGGCGGGCGCGGCGGGCAGCACGGTGCGCTTGAGTTCCCGCAACCGCAGTCCCGATCGGACACCGAAGGTGCCGAAGACGATGGTGAACGCGCCGCCCGCGATGGCCTGGAGGACATCGGCCTCGCCGGCCTTCAGCAGGCCGGCGCCCGCGACGACGGTGAACAGTCCGCAAAGGATGGTAAGGAGGAGCCAGAACGTCAGTGCGCGAGAGGTCCGGCGCTTCCGTCGCTCCAATTTGGCTGCCGGTTCGTTCCAGCGGGCCCATTTGGCCTTCGCGTCGGCCACGGCCGGGATCTGGCCCGCGGCCATCGAAGTCAGCTGCTGCGAGATCTTCGGCATGGCGGGCATCGGCGGCAACTGCGGGCGCGGTCTGGGCGGCGCCGGCTGAGCGGGCCGCGAAGAAGCCTGCTCGGAGGGCGGGATGTAGCGCTGCAGCTTCTCCTGCGCGCGCTGGGCGTAGTCGGGCAGCTTTTCGATGTGCTTCTCAAGCTTGGCGGTGAACTCCCCGAAGTCCTTGCGCCTGCCCTGGCCCATTGCCCTCGCCCCTGTCGTCGAAGTGAGACCGGTCCCGCACCCCGCGGGGCGCGGGACCGGCTCTGGGTGGTGTGTCAGGCGGGGTTCTTGCCCTGCTCGGCCTGAACCCGTGCCTGGATCTCACGCTGGATGTCCGCGGAGCCCGACGACGCCTTCGGCGCCGCGGCGGCGGTCTTGCCGTCCGTCACCTGGGCGACGGAGTCACCCTTCATGGACGCGCGGATCTGCTCCAGGCGGGAGTGCCCCGCGAGCTGCGTCGTGGAGGCCTGGACCTCCATCATCCGGCCCTGGACGGAGTTCTGTGCGAGTTCGGCCGAGCCGAGCGCGGTGGTGTAGCGCTTCTCGATCTTGTCGCGAACGTCTTCCAGTGACGGGGTGTTGCCCGGCGCGGCCAGCTGGCTCATCTGGTTCAGCGAAGCGGAGACCTGCTCCTGCATCTTCGCCTGCTCCAGCTGCGAGAGCAGCTTGGTGCGCTCGGCCAGCTTCTGCTGGAGCATGGTCGCGTTGCGCTCGACGGCCTTCTTCGCCTGCGCCGCCGCCTGGAGCGACTGGTCGTGCAGGGTCTTGAGGTCCTCGATGCTCTGCTCGGCGGTGACGAGCTGCGCGGCGAAGCTCTCCGCCGCGTTCTCGAACTCGGTCGCCTTCTGCTCGTCGCCCTTGGCACGCGCCTCGTCGGCGAGCACCAGCGCCTGGCGGGTCGAAGCCTGGAGCTTCTCCACGTCGCCGAGCTGGCGGTTCAGCTTCATTTCCAGCTGACGCTGATTACCGATCACCGAGGCGGCCTGCTGGGTCAGCGCCTGGTGGTTGCGCTGCGCCTCCTCGATGGCCTGCTGGATCTGTACCTTCGGGTCGGCGTGCTCGTCGATCTTCGACGAGAACGCCGCCATCATGTACTTCCAGAACTTCACGAACGGGTTGGCCATCTCCTCCGCCTGCCTTCTCGCATCCCACGGGCTGTTACCTCGAGGTGGGGCGTCCCCTCTGTGATGTTGCAACGTCCCGACCCCGGCGTTGAGTTCCATCGTGTCAGGTCGGCGTCCCGCGTTCCAGGCGACCCCGACGGAATTCAGGGATCCCCCTGACTGTGATGTCCGCGACCTTTCCAGTTCAGCGCCGGTGACGGTGGGTGAAAACGGCCGGAGTCAGCGGCGCAGCGCGGTCTCTTGGTCCATTCGTGACAACTTCTCGGGGTTCCGCACCGCGTAGAGGCCGGTGACGAGGTCACCTTCGACGCGCAGTGCGAGGACGGTGTCGACCTCGTCACCGAGCCGCAGGATCAACGCGGGATGGCCGTTGACCTGCGCCGTCCGCATCGTCGCCGCGTCGTCGCGGACCGGGCGGCTCGCGGCCAGCAGCGGCGCGACCAGTGCCGCGCCCACGACGGGCGCGAGCACCGCCTGCACCACTCCGCCCCCGTCGCCGAGGAAGACGACGTCCGGCGAGAGCACGTCGAGCAGCCCTTGCAGATCACCCGTCCGGACCGCGCGATGGAACGCGTCGAGCACGTCCCTGGTCTCAGCGGGCGACGCGGCCCCACGCGGCCGCCGCGCGGCGACATGCACGCGGGCCCGGTGGGCGATCTGATGGACCGCCGCCGGGGTCTTGCCGAGGGCTTCGGCGATCTCGCCGTACGCCACGTCGAACACCTCACGCAGCACGAACACCGCGCGTTCGGTCGGCGTGAGGGTTTCCAGCAC
Organism: Amycolatopsis sp. QT-25; assembly: GCF_029369745.1. Taxonomy (NCBI): domain Bacteria; kingdom Bacillati; phylum Actinomycetota; class Actinomycetes; order Pseudonocardiales; family Pseudonocardiaceae; genus Amycolatopsis; species Amycolatopsis sp. QT-25. Next base: position 2,448,275 of record NZ_CP120210.1, on the reverse strand, counting down.
CAGCAGCATCGCCATCGAGACGCTGTCGGCCAGCTCGACGTCTTCGGCCACGTCGGGGGTGGTGAGCAGCGGTTCGGGCAGCCAAGGGCCGACGTAGGACTCCTTGCGGCGGCCGAGCGTGCGCAGCCTGCCGAGCGCCTGCCGGGTGGTGACGCGGACCAGATAGGCCCGCGGGTTCTGCACCATGCCGAGATCGACGGCCGACCAGCGCAGCCAGGTCTCCTGGAGGACGTCTTCGGCGTCGGCGGCCGAGCCGAGCATCTCGTAGGCGACGGTGAACAGCAGGTTCCGGTGGGCGACGAACGCCTCCGTGGCGGTGTCGGACATGGACGGCTCCTGTTCTCGGCGACGGTGTCCCCACCAGACGCCGCGCCACACCGATTTCTGACACTCCGAAGCCGTGGCGCACGTCACGGTCCGACGTTGTCAGGACGGCCGGGCTCCCGGCATCCGGTGGTCGTCCGGTTCAGCCCACGACCACGAATGAGGACCAGATCATGGATTCCCGTTTCGATCTGAACAGCAGCGAGCTCGGCGCGAAGCTCGGCAAACGCTTCGCAGGAGTCAGTGTGGCCATCAAGGAGTCGGCGCTGCCCAAGCTCACCAGGGAACTGGTGTCGCTGCGGGCGAGCCAGCTCAACGGCTGCGGGTTCTGCGTCGACGCCCACGCCAAGGACCTGGCGGCCGCCGGTGAACCCGCGGTCCGCGTCAACCTGGTCGCCGCCTGGCGCGAGACCGGCGTGTTCACCGAGGCCGAGCGGGCCGCGCTGGCGCTCGCGGAGGAAGGCAGCCGGATCGCCGACGCGCACCGGGGTGTCTCCGACGAGACCTGGGAGCGGGTGCGGAAGCACTACGACGACGATCAGGTCGCCGCGCTGGTCTACCTGGTCGCGATGATCAACGCCGCCAACCGGCTGCTCGTCATCACGCGCACCAAGGGCGGCTCGTACGCGGCGGACGCGTTCGGCGACGTCGCGGACTGACGTCGAAAGGCCCCAGGCGAACCGCCTGGGGCCTTTCGACGTTCGTCACCTTGCTAGGCGGCGACCATCTTCGGTGCGGAGATGGTCGTCCGCAGGGCGGGGCTCATCCGCGGCGGTGGCGAGATCCGCAGGTCGGCCAGGTCGTTGCCGATCAGCTCGGACACCAGGCGGCCGCCTTCGAGCCCGCCCGTTTCGGCGTTTTCCCGCTCCGGAGCGCGCCGCTTGCCCGCCTCGACCTTCTCGTCCACCGGGGCGACCTCGACGTTGTCCATCGCCGAGACGTCCGCCGCGACCTTGTGCAGGAGTTCGCCCAGCGGAAGGTCCAGGGCCTCGCAAATGGACGCCAGCAGCTCGCTGGACGCCTCCTTCTGCCCGCGCTCGACCTCGGACAGGTAACCGAGGCTCACCCTGGCGGCGCGGGAGATGTCCCGCAGCGTTCGACGCTGGTTCGTGCGGGCGTGTCGGAGCCGGTCGCCGATCGCCTCGCGCAACAGCACGGTCATCACGCGCCTCCCTTCCAGGACTGACTACCCCCTACGTTACCCAGAGCGGTGCCCCGGGCGCAGGTGTTGACACGGCAATACGCCAAGGGCGAACGCGGCGATCATGCGAGATGTTCCCCCAGCAGGGCGAACGCGCCCGCGACCGCACCGGCCCTGACCGAGGCTCGATCACCGCTCAAGTCCAGCGTACGGACGGTGAGCACCCCCGGGCCCACGAGACCGACGTGGACGGTGCCGGGTGCCACACCGTCCTGCCCGCCCGGCCCCGCGACGCCGGTGAGGCCGAGGCCCCAGGTGGCGCCGCACCGATCTCTCGCGCCGGCGGCCAACTGCGCCGCGACCTCGGGATGAACGGCGCCATGCGCGGCGAGGAAGGCTTCGTCGACCCCGGCCAGCGTCGCCTTGAGGTCGGTCGCGTAGACGATCAGGCCACCCCGGACGACGGCGCTCGATCCGGGGATCTCGGTCAGCGTCGCGCAGACCAGCCCGGCGGTCAGCGACTCGGCCGTCGCCACGGTCTCCCCACGCTCGATCAGGTGAGTGATCAAGGTCTCAGCTTCATTCATGCCCCCGCCACCACCCTCAGCGGACGCGCCGCGCGCGGCTGTGCCTGTCATAAGCCCGCGACCCGCCTTCCCGCGGCGCGCAGCCGTACCGCGCGCACGACGTAATCGAGCCCGGTCACGCCGGTCAACACGAGCGCGAGCCCCATCAACACCCAGCGCACCGGCTCGGCCGACGCGGGCAGGGGCAGCAGATACGCGGTGATGGCCGCGATCTGCGCGAGCGTTTTGGCCTTGCCGCCGCGGCTGGCCGGGATGACACCGTGCCGGATCACCCAGAAGCGCAGCAACGTCACCCCGATCTCGCGGATCGCGATGACGATGGTCACCCACCAGCCCAGTTCGCCGAGCACGCTCAGCCCGACCAGCGCGGCGCCGATCAGCGCCTTGTCCGCGATCGGGTCGGCGATCTTGCCGAAGTCGGTGATCAGCCCGTACTTGCGTGCCACCCAGCCGTCGACCTGGTCGGTGAACGACGCGATCGCGAACAACGCGGTGGCGATCGCGCGCCAGAAGGTGTCCGCCCCGTCACCGGTGAACAGCGCCAGCACGAACAGCGGCACCAGCACCAGCCGCGACATCGTGAGCAAATTCGCCAGGTTCAGGGTCGGGACCGGGGTGGCCTCGGGAACCCGGGCGTGCTCACCGCCCGTCCCTTCACCGGCCCCGGCGTCGCTCGGGGCGGCATTCACCGGTCGGCCTCGAGCGGCGCGGGCCGCACGATCAGGTCCACACCCTCGGAGTCGACGACCTCGCAGCGCACGAGGTCACCCACCGCCAGCGCAGGGAGGTCTTCCGTCTCGATCAGCACGCATTCGCCGTCGACCTCGGGGGCCTGGTGCGCGGCACGACCGATGGGGTCCTCGCCGTCCTCGGCCCGCTCGACGAGGACGTCGACGAAGTCGCCGATCCGGTCCTCGGCCCGCTGCGAGGTCAGCTCCTCGACCAGCGCGGAGATCCGCGCGACCCGCTCGGCCACCACGGACTCGTCGAGTTTGCCGTCGAGGGTCTCGGCCTCGGTGCCGTCCTCGTCCGAGTACCCGAAGACGCCCACCGCGTCCAGCCGCGCGCCGTTGAGGAAGCGCTCCAGCTCGGCGACGTCGTCCTCGGTCTCGCCGGGGAACCCGACGATGACGTTGGTGCGGATGCCGGCGTCGGGCGAGTGCTCCCGGATCTGGTCGCACAGCGCGAGGAACGAGTCCGTGGAGCCGAAGCGGCGCATGCGGCGCAGCACGGTCTCGCTGGAGTGCTGGAAGGACAGGTCGAAGTAGTCGGCGACACCCGGCGTGGTCGCGATGGCCTTGACCAGGCCGGGGCGCGTCTCGGCGGGCTGCAGGTACGAGACGCGGACGCGTGCGATCCCGGGCACCGCGGCCAGGCGCGGGACCAGCAGTTCCAGCGCGCGGGCGCCGTCACGGCCGAAGTCCTTGCCGTAGGAGGTGGAGTTCTCCGAGACGAGGAAGACCTCCTTGACGCCGTTCTCCGCGAGCCACCCGGCCTCGGCGACGATCTCGTCCGGCTGCCGCGACACGAAGGAACCGCGGAACGACGGGATCGCGCAGAACGAACAGCGCCGGTCGCAGCCGGACGCGATCTTCAGCGCGGCCACCGGGGAGGTGTCGAGCCGGGTCCGCAGCACCCGAGGGCCCCAGCCATGCTGCGCGTGCCCCGGCACCTCGACCGACTCGGCGGCGGTCGGGCGCTGGACGGGACTGATCGGCAGCAGCTTGCGCCGGTCGGAGGGAGTGTGGGACGCGACCTTGCGGCCCGCCACGACGTCGTCGAGACGCTCCGCGAGGTCCGCGTAGTGGTCGAAACCCAGCACCGCGTCGGCCTCGGGGAGGCTCTCGGCCAGCTCGTTGCCGTAGCGCTCGGCCATGCAGCCGACGGCGACGACCTTCTTGCCGGTGTCGGACGCCGCGAGCAGCGTGTCGACCGAGTCCTTCTTGGCGGACTCGACGAAGCCGCAGGTGTTGACCACCACGACGTCGGAGTCCTCGGGCTCGGCGGCGAGTTCCCAGCCGCCCGCCGCCAGCCGTCCGGCGAGTTCCTCGGAATCGACCTCGTTGCGGGCGCAACCGAGGGTCAACAAGGAAACGCGACGGGTGGCGACAGGATCAGTGGTGGGAGAAGGCACGTGCCTTAGGGTAGCTGGCCTGTTCGCGGGGTCGGCGATCGCTCGCTCGGGCGAGCCCTCGACCGGTCGCAGCTCGCGGATGGCTTAATGGTGGACGTGCCCTCAGACCCTCTCCTTCGCCGCCCTCCGACCGTCCGCCGGGCGCGGATCGCGGACGTCCGCAAGATCAAGGCGCTGGTCGACTCCGACGCGGGGACGGTGCTGCTGGAGAAGGAGCTCGTCACCCTCTACGAGAGTGTCCAGGAGTTCTGGGTGGTCGAAGACGGTGACGACGTACTCGGCTGCGGCGCGCTCCACGTGCTCTGGGAGGACATCGCCGAACTGCGCACCATCGCCGTCGACAAGGACTCCCGTGGCCGTGGCATCGGGCACGCGCTGGTGGGGCAGCTGATCGACTTCGCCCGCGAGATCGGGCTGAAGCGGCTGTTCGTGCTGACCTTCGAGACCCGCTTCTTCTCCGGCCACGGCTTCGTCGAGATCGACGGCACCCCGGTGACCCAGGAGGTCTACGAGGAGATGCGGCGCTCGGCCGACCCGGGTGTCGCGGAGTTCCTCGACCTGCCGTACGTGAAGCCCAACACCTTGGGCAACAGCCGGATGCTGCTGGAGCTTTAGTTCCTGGTGGCGTGGCGGGCGACCCGGACCCGGTTGCCGCACAGCGACGGCGTGCACCGGACCCGCCTGCTGTTGGCCGCCACGAACAGCATCGAACAGTCCTGCGCGCCGCATCGCCGCAGCTGAGCGACGCGCGGACCGGACACGAGGTCGATCACCGCGACCGAGACGGCCGCGAGGACGATTTCGCCGCCGTCCTCGCCGTGCCAGGACGTCTCCGCTCCCCGCACGGTCAGGCGCGGGCTGGTGGGGACCGCGGCCGCGTTGACCCCACTCGACCGCCCAGCCTGACCGGCAGGCCCGCCGGGGACAACGCGACCGACGCCGCGTTCCACGGCGGGATCTTCCCGGCGGTGTGGAACTTCCAGCTGGCGCTGCGGTCACGCGGCCTCGGCTCGACGCTCACGACGTACCACCTGACGCACGAGGCCGGAGGCGGCCGAGATCCTCGGCATTCCCGCCGACGTCACGCAGGCCGGGCTGCTACCGGTCGCCTACACGACGGTGCCGGGCTTCGAACCCGCGTCACGTGTGCCGCCGGCGGAAGTGGCGTACCTCGACGGCTGGGGGAACTCGCTCTGAGCCGGGTCGTGACCTCGGCCGGTCGCCGAAGTCGCGCGGCAAAGGCACCGAGGGGCACGGTCACCCGGCCTGGTCAAGCCTTGGACACCCGCAGAGTGACCTGGTCACCCCGCGAACTCACGGCGACCAGGTCCACCCGGCAGGCGGCGAACTCGACGGACTGCCGGCCACCCCGCCCGGTGGAGGCGACTTCCACCGTGGTCCGCTCACCACGCCCCGGTTCGGCCAAGACCAGCTCGACCACGGCCTCCCCTTCCCAGATGCAGACCATGCCCGCGGCGCAGCGGGAATCGGACACCAGGCGAGCGAACCGGATACTGACGTCCTTGAACGCGACCTCGGTCGTCTCACCGGCGTCGAGGACGACGGTCTCCCCCGGCTCGACGACACCTCGGGCAGGCTCGGGCCGCTGGGCCGGCGCGGGCTGGGCCAGTGCGGGCTGGGCCAGTGCGGGCCGGGTCGCGGCGGGTTGTCCGTGCGCGGCGGAGCTACCGGCTGCGCAGGCGAGGCCGACCAAGGCGCAGAGGACGACGAACAGCTTCTTGGGGTCCACGTGTTCTGGACGTAGCGGAGGCTCCGGTCCGTTGCATCGGGTTCAGTCGATCTTCTCGACCAATACCCAGACGCCGGTCGACGGGTTACGGCCGTGCTCCCCGCCCGGCTCACCGTTCTGCTTCTTCGCACGCAGGACCGCGGCCTCGACCCCGTTTCGTAGTCCGCGAACCGCAACGCCGACTTGTCGAACGCCGGGACGTGTTGACCAGGCGTTTCGCCACATCTCCGTAGCACGTCATCGGCGCCGAGCACGCCTCGAAATGCAGCAGCAACCAGAACTCGAAGCACGGGTTCGAGATCGCCAGCTCGATCCGGAGCCTGCGAGCCGTAGCGGCCGCCCTGTCGAGGTCGAACTCGTCGACATCGACGACGCACCACACCTCGTCGTACGTCCCCTCGGCCCGGTCACGCATCCCCGCCGCGTACTTGACCACAGCATCGGGATCCCCGCGCTTCGCTTTGATCTTGATCGTGAGGGCCGGGTTCCGGCGAGCCCGTTTGAGTCCCTCGAAATATCCGGGCTCGGTCGCCTCCGCACCGCAGACGACGAGGATCGAAGTCCGCTGCTCGCGGAACGCCGACCGTCTCCGGCCGCTGTTCTCTTTGCGGGTAATCCGCCCTGCACTGCCTCGGCGAAGTCACCCAGCACCGGAACGGCCCCGTAGCTACCGGCGAGATAGCGACGCTCGGTGTTCTGATCTTTGCGCGGTTTGAAGTCGGTGAGCGGATAAAGCTCGCTGGTCCCTTCTGTGTTCTTGTCCACGAACCAGATCTGATCGCGATCCAGGACACTGTCCCCGAGCATGGTGCCGAGAAGGCTCGTGTCCTGCGTGGTGAAGACGAGCTGGGCGCCGTGGGGATTGGTCTTTTCGGATTGAAAAAGGCTCACGAGCTTCGCGGTCAACATCGGATGCAGACTCGAGTCGATCTCGTCGACGACGAGAACCTGCCCTTCGTCGAGCGCGTCCAGCACGGTCGGGATGAGCTTGAGCCAGTTCCTGGTCCCAGCGGACTCGTCGTGCAGTTCGAACGGCGACTCGGTCTCACCGTGCCAGAACCTCAACCTCCATCGTGGCCCGGATCCCGTACCGACGACCCGACCCGGCGGCAGCCTCATGTGCTGGTGACTTGGCGGCTCGTCGACGAGTTCCGCGAGAACATCCGCGATCCCTACGTCAGCGGCCGCGAGCAGGGACAGCAGACGGCGGCTGTTGCGCGGGTCTCGGTGCAGAAAATTTCCCACTCGGCTTCCCACGTCGTCGGGAGCCCACGGTCCCTCGGCGGAGATGATTCGGAGAGAGCGCTCGAACCAGCGATAGACCGGCATCAAAGGGCCTAGTTCCAGCCTGGAACAAAAGCTCAGAAAGAGCACATCGCCACGGATCAATTCTTCGAGCGCAGCGAATTTGCTCTTCAAGTTCGCCGAGGTGGAGCCGAACCGAAGATCGATTCCGCTTCGTTCGAACACCACCCGCCGACGTTTCTCCGGATAGGCGTACAGCCATTCCTCCAAGACCGCGTCGTCACTGGCCCGGAAACCGTACGTGTACCGAGTCCCTTCGGCGAGGATTTCGATCACGAATGTCGACGGCAGGTTCCTCGCTTGGGCATCCAGGCGAAAAACGCTGCGTGGCCCGGCGCCGAGGACCTTCGACGTCAGTACGCCGACCGCCAGGTAGGTCAGCCCGTCGAGCAGGTTCGATTTGCCGGAGGCGTTCGCCCGTAGATCGCGGTCACCGGAACGGCCGCGCGCTCGTCCCCCGGCATCGCGGGCATCAAAAGCAACTCCTGCTCGTCCCGAAACGAGCGATGGTTGCCCAACCGGAAGCTTCGGAGCACTCTGACCACTTCCAGGGCGAAGTTCCGGGCCGTTCTGTACCAGTAAACCGCACAGAACAGTCTGAAGCGTCAGCGAGGGGGGCTGCTCAGTCGTCGGAGACGTCGCCGCCGTTGGCGTCCCCGCCGCCGCGGATCATGAACAGCACCGACTCCAGCTCCTCCGGCTTGATCAGGACGTCCCGCGCCTTCGAGCCCTCCGAAGGGCCGACGACGCCGCGGCTTTCCAGCAGGTCCATCAGGCGTCCGGCCTTGGCGAAGCCGACCCGCAGCTTCCGTTGCAGCATCGACGTCGAACCGAACTGCGAAGTGACGATCAGCTCGGCGGCCTGCAGCAGGACGTCGAGATCGTCGCCGATGTCGGAGTCGATTTCCTTCTTCTCGCCCGCCTTCGCCGCGGTGACGCCGTCCTGGTAGTCCGGCTGCGCCTGCTCCTTGGCGAAGTTCACCACGGCGGAGATCTCTTCGTCGCCGACGAAGGCGCCCTGGATGCGGACCGGTTTCCCGGCACCCATCGGCAGGTACAGCGCGTCACCCATACCGATGAGCTTCTCCGCGCCCGGCTGGTCGAGGATGACCCGCGAGTCGGTGAGCGACGAGGTCGCGAACGCCAGCCGCGACGGCACGTTGGTCTTGATCAGGCCGGTCACGACGTCGACCGACGGGCGCTGGGTCGCCAGCACCAGGTGGATACCGGCGGCACGCGCCTTCTGGGTGATCCGGACGATCGCGTCCTCGACGTCGCGCGGGGCGGTCATCATCAGGTCGGCGAGCTCGTCGACGATCGCCATGATGTAGGGGTACGGCGCGTACACGCGCTCACTGCCGGGCGGCGCGGTGATCTCGCCCGAGCGCACTTTCTTGTTGTAGTCGTCGATGTGCCGGACCTTGTTGACCTGCATGTCCTGATACCGCTGCTCCATCTCCTCCACCAGCCAGGCCAGCGCCGCGGCGGCCTTCTTCGGCTGGGTGATGATGGGCGTGATCAGGTGCGGGATGCCCTCGTACGGGGTCAGCTCGACCATCTTCGGGTCGATCAGGATCATCCGGCACTCGTCCGGCGTCGACCGCGCGAGCAGCGACACCAGCATCGAGTTCACGAAGCTCGACTTACCGGAACCGGTGGACCCCGCCACCAGCAGGTGCGGCATCTTCGTCAGATTGGCGGTGACGAAATGGCCCTCGATGTCCTTGCCGAGCCCGATGACCATCGGGTGGTTGTCCTTGACCGTCGACGGCGCGCGCAGCACGTCGCCGAGGCGCACCATCTCGCGGTCGGAGTTCGGCACCTCGATGCCGACCGCGGATTTGCCCGGGATCGGCGCCAGCAGCCGGACGTTGTCGGTCGCCACCGCGTAAGCGATGTTCTTGGTCAGCGCGGTGATCTTCTCGACCTTCACCCCAGGGCCGAGTTCGACCTCGTACCGGGTGACCGTCGGGCCCCGCGTGAAGCCGGTGACCTGCGCGTCGACGTTGAACTGCTCCAGTACGCCGGTGATCGCCTCGATCATGGCGTCGTTGGCCTTGCTGCGGGACTTCGGCGCGTCGCCGAGCTTCAGCAGGTCCGGCGGCGGGAGCTTGTAGTCGCCTTCGACGGTCCTGGTGACCGCCAGCGGAGGCTCGGCCTTCTTCGGCTTCTTCTCCGGGACCTCGACCGGCTCGACCGGCTTGACCGACTTGACCGTGGGCTTCGGCGGTCGGAGCGGCGTCGGCGTTTCGGCCAGCGCGGCCTCGATGTCGAGCTGTTCGCCCTCGTGGTCCTTCGAGGCCTGCCGACGCCGCGACGGCTTCCGCAAGCGGACCGATTTCGGATCGGCTTCGGTGACGGCGTCGCGCTCTTCGTGGATGGCCTTGCGCTCGGCCTCGGCCTCTTCGATCTCTTCGGGGTCGAGGCCCCAGTTCCGCAGCCGGTGCGGGATCTCGCGGACCGGGGTCCCGGTGAACACGAGCGTGCCGAACAGCAGCGCCAGCACCAGCAGCGGCACGGCGACCCAGGTGGTGACGCCCATGGTCAGCAGGCCACCGGAGAACGCGCCGATCACCCCGCCGGCGTACATCCGGCCGTCGTTGGTCTCGGGCAGCGCGGTGAAGATGTGCAGCAGGCCGAGCACCGACAGGATGACCAGCAGCGTGCCGATCACCATCCGTGGCCGGGCCTCCGGCATCGGTTCCGAACGCATCAGCGCGACGGCGATCACGGTCAGCACCAGCGGCAACGTCACCGCCCCGGCGCCCAGCAGCGAACGCGTGCCGACCTCCACCCAGCCGCCGATCGGGCCCGCCGCCCGCCACCAGACACCGAAGGCGATCACCAGCGCCAGCGCGATCAGCCCCAGGGCGAGACCGTCCCGACGGTGTTCCGGTTCGAGTTCACGGCCGCGGCCGACCGTCCGCGCCAGGGTGCCGAGACCCTTCGCGAGCACGTTCCAGGTGCCGCGCACGCCTTTGGCGAACGTGCCGGAGGATTTCTTCCGCGGTGCCGGACGCCGTGGAGCGGGCTTCCTCGCAGCCGTTGACCTGGGCTTCGCCGGGGTACGCGGCTTGCGCGCCGGCCCCTTGCTGCCGCCGCTTCGCGCCGTGCTCCGTTTCCTGGTCGTCGACCCGCTAGCCATGCCTCCACGGTAACCGCCTCGACCCTCCAGTCCCGGCCGCCACTCGGAGCACATCGGAGAACATTGGTCTCAGGTCACAGGTTGAGCGGCCATCCGGGTGAAAAGCGGTTCATGACATGCTCTGCCCCATGTTCGCGCTGCATCAGGATGAGAATTCGGCTCGCCGCGCCCCGGCCATCTGGCGCACGATGCTGAACATCGACCGGGGGCTGGTCAACTTCGTCGGCAAACTCACCGTGACCGGCGGTGTCTCGGCCGAACTGCGCCGACGGCCCTTGCTGATGACCGCCAACCACATCGGCGTGTTCGACGCGTTCGTGCTGATGGCGGCCTGCAAACGGATCGGCATCAACCCGCGCTTCATGCTGGCGGGCGGCATCCTCGACGCACCGGTCATCGGCCCGGCGCTGCGGGTCAGCGGCCACCTGCGGGTCGACCGCAAACAGGCTTCGACGGCCATCGGCCAGTTCGCCGAAGCGACCGAAGCGCTACGCACCACCCGTGACCCGTTGATCGTCTATCCCGAGGGCCGGATCAGCCACGACCCCGGTCTGTGGCCGGAGCGCGGCAAGACCGGCGCGGCGCGGCTCGCGCTGGCCGCCGGGGTGCCGGTGATCCCGATCAGTCAATGGGGCGCGCACGAAGCCGTGTACTGGGGGACGGAGACCGTCGACGGCCCCGCCGACCTGGCGCCCCTCGCCAAGTCCGGGCTGAGCGCGCCCCTGCGGCGGCCGCGGTTCAAGGTGCATTTCGGCGAGCCGGTGGACCTGTCGGAGGTCGAGCCGGAACGGCCGGGTGCCGGGGTCCGCGCGCACGCCGAGATCATGCAGGCGATCACCGACGGCCTGGTGCCGCTGCGCCGCGACGAACTCGACAAGCCGCGCTTCCACGACCCGACGCGGCCGACCGACACCGTCAGTCCCTGGAAGAAGTACTGACTTCCGGATCCTGAGACGGCTGCCCGCGTTCGTCTAGGGTCGGCGGACGTGAGCACCCGCATCCTCGTCGTCTACTACAGCGCGACCGGAAACACCGCGAAACTCGCCACGGCGCTGGCCGGCGGCGCCCGCGAGGCCGGAGCCGAGGCCCGTGTCCGCACGGTTCCCGAAACCGCCCCGCCCGGCGCGGTGGCGAGCAATCCGCGCTGGCAGGCGTGGGTGGACGCGGGGCCGCACCACGAGACGGCGACACTGGACGACCTGGCGTGGGCCGACGGTTTCGCGGCCGGGAGTCCGACCCGGTTCGGCGGCCCCGCCGCCCAGCTGAAATCCTTTTTGGACAGCACCGGTGGCCTGTGGGCCAAGGGAAAGCTGGTGAACAAGGTCGCGACGTCGTTCACCACCGCGTCCACCGCGCACGGCGGGCTCGAGTCGACCGTGCTGGCGACGAACAACATCTTCTACCACTGGGGCGCCATCGTCCTGCCGCTCGGCTACACCGACCCGCGACTGCTCGACTCGGGCAATCCGTACGGCGGCTCGTTCGTCTCGCGCGCATCCGCCGAACCCGACGAACTCGCCCTGGACGCCCTCCGGTTGCAGGGGCGACGGCTCGCCGCTGTCTCGCGCTACATCGCCGACGGCCTTTTCAAGGACGGGTGAAGGGAACCGCGCATCCGGCTCTCGCGTCGTAGGGTGGTCACATAGCGTCACGCTACGGGGAGGAAGCGGGATGACCGGCGGCTACGAGGTGGTCCTGGAATCGATCGACGCGGCGTCAAGCGCGGCGAAACGCGCTTCGGACGACGTCGGGAAGGTGAATCTCGCGGCCGCGCTCGACGAGGTCCCGGCAGGCTTGCCGGGTGGCGTATCCGGTGAAGCGGCCCGCCTGCTCGCCGACGCCTGGGGACGCGCCGTGCCCGGCTGGGCCGGAAACACCGCGGACCACTCCGCACGGCTCGACGCGGCGGCCGTCCGCTACCGCTCGAACGAACTGGCGGCGTCACGGGAACTTCCCGTCTGATGCTCACCTGGGGTGACGTTCGCCGATGGGATCCGGCCGCGATCGGCCGCGTGGCCGACGCGCTCAACGACGGCTGCACCCGGATCATCGCCGCGAACGACGACGTCGGAGCCATGTCCCGCTTCACGGGCTGGACCGGCGAGGCGGCCACCACCGCGTCGATCCGGGGCGAATCGCTGATCTCCACCCTGGAGCGGCTCGTCGCCGAGGCGTCCGCGGTCCGGCGGGGTGCCCACGAAGTGCAGATCGCGCTCGACCGGATCGTCGCGTTCGTGCCGGAGACCGACGAACTGGCGTACCGGAGCGGCCTGGCCATCGGTCCCGGCGGCGAGCTTTCCGTCAGTGTCGCGCTGCCTGACCAGGCTCGCGTGCTGGCGGAACTGGCCGACCGGATCGAACAGGGCCTGCGTCGCGCGGCGGACGTCGACGCCGATTTCGCCGCGATCCTGGGCCGGGCTCTTCGCGGTGAGATCACCGATCAGGATGGCGGCACCCTGGCCCAAGCGGCGGACGCCGGTGCGGCGCGAAGCGGCCTGTCGATCATCGGACCACCGGAGAACGGCTCCCCCGGTGACAACAAGGCCTGGTGGGCGAGCCTGTCGGATACGGCGAAAGTCGCGCTGTTGCAGGAAAATCCGGGGCTCGTCGGCAATCTCGACGGCATCCCGGCTGTCGACCGCGACGCCGCCAACCGCGCCGTCCTCGCCCGCGAGATCGCCCGGCTTCGAGGCGATCCCAAACTCCAGGGACTGGAAGCCATCGAACGACGGCTGGCCCGGTCGGAGCCGCAGGCGTTCCTGCTGGGGCTGGACACCAGCGGCGACGGGAAGGCGATCGTCTCCGCGGGAAATCCCGACACCGCGGCGAATGTGGCGACCTACGTGCCGGGGACCGGTTCGGAACTGGCGAAGATCGGCGGCGATCTCGACCGTTCCGACAAGATGTGGGCCGCGGCGACCACGTCGGGCTCACCGTCGACCGCGGTGATCACCTGGCTCGGCTATGACGCGCCGAACGAGATCACCGACGCCGCGAGCGACGAGTACGCCGACGGCGGCAAGGCGGCCCTCGCCGGATTCCAGGACGGACTACGGGAAACACACCAAGGACCGCCCTCGCACAACACGGTGCTGGGCCACAGCTACGGCACCACCGTCGTGGGGTACGCGGCCGTCGACGGCGGCCTCGCCGCGGACGAGCTCGTCTTCGTGGCGAGCCCCGGTGTCGGCGCGCACGACGTCGGCGACCTGCACCTCGACGGGGTGAATCAGGCCGAGATCGGCAAGCACGTGCACGCGACCGTGGCCGAACACGACATGATCAACCTGGCCAACGTCGAGATCGCCGGCTACGACCCGATCCTCGGCCAGGACCCGGCCGACGCGGACTTCGGCGGGCAGGTGTTCACTTCGGCGCCGGGTACGGACGGGTGGAGTGGGTACAGCACGGAGGCGCACAGCGAATACTGGGAAGACAACAACCCGGCGCTCCGGAACGTCGGCCTGATCATCGCGGGGAAGCCCGCCTCGTGAGACTTCCGCTCCTGATAACGCTTCTCGTCCTTTTGTCCGCTTGTTCCTCCGGAGGTGGAGACGCCATGAAACCGACCATCACCGAACACGAGGCGAAAGACAGGGTGGAGCAGTACATCGAGGGCGTCCTCTCCGCGCTGCCCGGCTCAGCGGAACGGAGACCGTTCACCCGGCACAGGTCGGAATGCACCGACCCCACCGATGACGGTCCCCAAGGCCGCTTCGAGATCTCCGCGACCTATGAGGTGACCGGTCTTGAACCGGCACGGTTCGCGGAATACTTCGACGCCATCGTCCAGTGGTGGTCGGCTCATGATTTCAAGGTTCTGACGGATTCGCGGCCGAAGGATCAGTACGTGTTCGTCAGGAACAACGCGGACGCTTTCGACATGTCCGTGCAGGCGAACGACCTCGGCAAGTTCTATGTCGGGGCGACCTCTCCCTGTGTCTGGCCGAACGGCACGCCCGAACCGCAGGCGATCGAGGTCACCGAGCCCGACCAATCGATCGCCGCGCCCCCGGAACCGGTCCGCAAACCGCGCCGTGCTCCTGTCGACGACGAGGACTTCGCCCAGACCGACTGGACCGACGGCGGCGCCTCCTTCTGACGGCGCACAATCAGGCGGGTGGTGCAGCGGAAGAGTGGGGAGATCCCGGGCGGTGAACGTCCCGGATCTTCCCCGCTCGGCTCGACGGCCGCCCGACCTGAGTGCCACGGCCGCCCACGATGGAGCGACACGCGACGTCCCCCAGCCACCGTCGTCGATTCCGCCACCCGCCCACGAGCCCGGACCTCAGCCCGGCCGCCGGGAAAACGGGTCGCCCCGCCGGAACCCGGCCTCTAACCTCCGGCCGTGACCGCCGAACTCACCGCCCCCGCCCAGCACGTCGCGCATCGCGGCCGGGGCGTCACGCTCATCCTGCTCGCCGCGCTCTTCTTCGGGACCTCGGGCGTGCTGGGCAAACCGGCGATGCAGGCGGGGCTGTCCCCGGAGCAGGTCGCGGTGATCCGCATCGGGCTGTCGGCGATCGTGCTGCTCGGGCTGGCCGCCGTCTTCCGGCCGAAACTTCTCAAAGTGACGAAGCGCGAGTGGCCACTGCTGCTGGCGTACGGCTCACTGGGCGTGGCGGGCGTTCAGCTCCTGTACTTCCTCGCGGCCGACCGGATCCCGGTCGGCATCGCGATCCTGCTCGCGTTCACCTCATCGGTGCTGATCGCGCTGTGGGTGCGGTTCGTGCGGCGGGTGCGGTTGCCGAGGGCGATGTGGGCGGGGATCGCGCTGGCGATGACCGGGCTCGTGCTGGTCGCGCAGGTCTGGGAGGGGCTGAGCCTGGACGTCCTCGGGTTGCTCGCGGGGCTGGGCGCGGCCGTCTGTTCGGCGGGTTACTTCCTGCTCGGGGAACGGGGCGTCGCGGACCGCGATCCGCTCGGCATGGTCACCTGGGGGATGACGATCGGCGCGGTCCTGATGTGCGTGGTCGCGCCGCCGTGGACGATTCCGTGGGGCGTGCTCGACACCCCGACGTCGTTCGGGCCGTGGGAGCCGCCGGTGTGGCCGTTGCTGATCGCGCTGGTGCTGATCGCGACCGTCCTCGCCTACGCGACGGGCATGGCGGCGCTGCGTCATCTTCCGGCGTCGGTGGCGAGCGTCGTGGGACTGGTGGAGCCGCTGGTCGCCGCCACCGCGGCCTGGCTGCTGCTGGGCGAGGCGCTCAGCTGGGTGCAGGCCGCGGGCGCGGTGGTGTTGCTGACCGGCGCGTACATCGTCCAGCTGAACGCGAACGTCGTCCAGACGGACTCAACCCTGCTGAAGGCCCCGTAGGTCGTCGATCTCCTGCTGCTGCGAACGCGACGTCGTCGCGGCGAGGTCGCGGGCGTCCGGATTGCGGCCGTGCTGGGTTTCGGCTTCGGCGATACGGACGCCCGCCTCGCGCTGGCGGATCAGCCGGGTGACGAACTGGCGGTCGAAGTCCTTTCCGGACAGTCCCGCCAACTGCGCCATGTCGCCGGGGCCGAGGTACCCGTCACGCTGGACGTGTTCGAGGTTCGGGTCGTCCGGTGCGGGCTGGCCCCACGCCTCGATGAGCCCGGAGAGCCGCGCGACCTCCGGTTCGTGCGTGTCGATGATCCGCTTGGCGAGCGCCTTCAGCCGATCGTTCTCCGCGCGGGTTTCCGCCAGTGAAGCCAGATCCACGCCCTGCTGGTGGTGCGCGAGCGCCTGCCGCGCGAACGCGACGTCGGCGTCGTTGAACGGGACGGCGGACTGGTGCGCCATCGGTGAAGACCCGGAAGGCGCCGTCTGCGACCGGGGTGCCTCGTCCGAGCAGCCCCCGAGCGCGACGGCGGCCAGGGCGACGGCGGGCAGGAGCCGGAGGACGGCGTGCGACATCGAAGAACTCCTC
This sequence comes from Amycolatopsis sp. QT-25, assembly GCF_029369745.1. Classification (NCBI taxonomy): domain Bacteria; kingdom Bacillati; phylum Actinomycetota; class Actinomycetes; order Pseudonocardiales; family Pseudonocardiaceae; genus Amycolatopsis; species Amycolatopsis sp. QT-25. The sequence continues at coordinate 2,431,992 of NZ_CP120210.1, read as the reverse complement.
GGAACGCGCGGTGGAGGTGCCTAGGTTGGCAGAGTCCACACCGGCCTGTTCACCGGGGTTGCGCAAACACTTTTCCTGCCGCGCTCGCGGTGCGATGATCCCGCGATTCAACGCCGCTGCGGCAAGGGGAACCGCGAATATACGCGGACTTCGCGCGGCGGCTGGGCGGGTTTCACCGTCGGCTGGCTGTACCGGTACTTCTGAATCGGCGTGGTCGCGTTCGAGCCGTCACCGGGGTGAAATCTCGCAGACTGGATGCCCGTTGTGCCGCAATGGATCTACTCCCTGGGGCCGTTTGGCTCCGCGTCGGTCACCCTCGCCACGATCGTGGACATGAAGGCCCCCTTGCGCCTAGCGCAAGGGGGCCTTCATGTCCACGAGGCAGTGCCTAGACGGGGATGACCGTCGGCACGATCATCGGACGGCGCCGGTAGGTGTCGGCGACCCAGCGGCCGACGACGCGGCGGACGGCTTGGGCGATGCGGTGGGTGTCGGTGATGCCCTCGGCCTCGGTCCTGGCGAGTTCCATCTCCACCATCGGGAGCACGGCGTCAAGTGCCTTGGGGTCGTCGGAGAACCCGCGTCCGGACACCGTCGGACGGGTCACCGCGCGGCCGGTGCTGGTGTCCACGGCCACGGTGATGGCGATGAAGCCGCCCTCACCGAGCACGAGCCTGTCGGACAGCGTCGACTCGCCGACGTCGCCGACCGAGAGGCCGTCGACGTACACGTGCCCGACCTCGACGCGGCCGGTCCGCGTGGCCTTGCCGTCGACGAGGTCGACCACGACGCCGTCCTCGGCGATGACCACGTTCTCCGGCGCGACACCGGTGCGCACGGCCAGTTCGCCGTTGGCACGCAGGTGCTTCCACTCGCCGTGCACCGGCATGACGTTGCTGGGGCGCACCGCGTTGTACAGGTACAGCAGCTCGCCCGCGGACGCGTGCCCGGACACGTGCACCTTGGCGTTGCCCTGGTGCACGACGTTCGCGCCGAGCCGGGTGAGGCCGTTGACGACGCCGAAGACGGCGGTCTCGTTGCCCGGGATCATCGAGCTGGCCAGCACGACGGTGTCGCCGGCGCGGATGGAGATCTGCCGGTGCTCGCCGCGCGCCATCCTCGACAACGCCGAAAGCGGCTCGCCCTGCGAACCGGTCGACACGAACAGCACCTTGCTCTCGGGCAGGTCGCTGGCCTGGTCGAGGTTGACCAGCAGGCCGTCCGGCACGTTCAGCAGGCCCAGGTCGGCGGCGATCCCCATGTTCCGGACCATCGACCGGCCGACGAAGGCGACCCGGCGGCCGTGCCGGGTGGCGGCGTCGAGCACCTGCTGGACGCGGTGCACGTGGCTCGCGAAGCAGGCGACGATGACGCGCTGGTCGACCCGGCGGACGACGTCGTCGAGTACCGGCCCGATGTCGCGTTCCGGCATGACGAACCCGGGCACCTCGGCGTTGGTGGAGTCGACGCAGAACAGGTCCACGCCCTCGTCGCCGAGCCGGGAGAACCCGGCGAGGTCGGTCAGCCTGCCGTCGAGCGGGAGCTGGTCGAGCTTGATGTCACCGGTGTGCAGCACGACCCCCGCCGGCGTGCGGATGGCCACCGCGAGCGCGTCCGGGATCGAGTGGTTGACCGCGAAGAACTCGAGGTCGAACGTGCCCACCTGGCGGCGCTCGCCCTCGCGGACCTCGATCAGGTTCGGCCGCTGACGGTGCTCCTTGGCCTTGGCCGCGAGCAGCGCGTTCGTGAACCGGGAGCCGTAGATCTTCAGGTCCGGGAAGAGCCGCAGCAGGAACGGGACGGCGCCGATGTGGTCCTCGTGCCCGTGGGTGAGGACGAGGCCGTCGATGTCCTCGAGGCGGTCTTCGATCGCGCGGAAGTCGGGCAGGATCAGGTCGACGCCGGGCTGGTCGTCTTCGGGGAAGAGCACCCCGCAGTCGACGATCAGCAGACGGCCGCCGAACTCGAAGACGGTCATGTTGCGGCCGACTTCGCCGATCCCGCCGAGCGCCACGACGCGCAAGGCGCCTTCGGGCAGCGCCGGCGGCGGGGTGGTCGGTCCGGGTCCGGTTGACAATGAACTCACCGAGGCATGGTCCCTACGCTGGTATGTGAGGTCGGCGCCGTGTAGGCCGCCGCTGAATCTGCTTGTGCCACCCGAGCACCATGCCAGTCACTGACGGCGCTTTCGCCGAGCGGCACGCCTCCCTGGGCGAGATCGGCGGAAATCGCCTGGAGTTGCTCGTCGTTCGCGGCCACGATGGGCAGGCGCGGGTCGCCGATGTCGAAGCCGCGCAGCCGCAGCGCCGCCTTCGAGAACGCGACCCCGCCGACGCGGGACATCGCCCGCAGGACCGGCAGCATGCCGCGGTGGTTGGTGCGCGCGGTCGAGGTGTCGCCGGACTCGTAGGCGTCCATCATGCCGCGGATGCGGCCCGCCACGACGTGCCCGATCACGCTGACCACGCCGGTGCCGCCGACGGACAACCACGGGAGGTTGAGGCCGTCGTCACCGGAGTAGTAGGCGAGCTGGGTGTTCGCGATGACCTCGGAACCGGCGATGAGGTCGCCCTTGGCGTCCTTGACCGCGAGGATGCGCGGATGCTCGGCCAGCCGCAGCAGCGTGTCGACCTCGATGGGGACGATCGAGCGCGGCGGGATGTCGTAGAGCATCACCGGCAGCTCGGTGGCGTCGGCGACGGTGGTGAAATGCGCGTAGAGCCCGGCCTGGCTGGGCCGTGAGTAGTACGGCGTGACGACGAGGACGCCGTGGGCGCCCGCCGCTTCGGCCTGCTTCACCTGCTCGATGCTGTGCGCGGTGTTGTTCGTGCCCGCCCCGGCGACGATCGTCGCGCGGTCACCGACGGCTTCGACGACCGCGCGGATCAGCTCGGCCTTTTCGGCGTCGGTCGTGGTGGGGCTTTCCCCGGTCGTGCCGTTCACGACGAGACCGTCGTTGCCCAGATCCACGAGGTGTTCGGCCAGCTCCTGCGCCCGCTTCAGGTCCAGCGCGCCGTCGGCGTCGAAGGGGGTGGCCATCGCGGTGAGCACGCGCCCGAACGGTCTTCCCGGCGCTGCGGTAGGTGGAGTGGACATGCTGTGAAGGTACCTCCTGCGGCCGTTCGACCCCTTGCCGACGTGGTCATCTCCGCCGAATGCGGGAGATTTTCCGCGACGAAGGCGAACTCGGCGCAAACTCTGTGTGAGCTATTTGACCTTGGTCGTGATCTGCGCGGGAATCTGGCTCCCGTCGGCCTTGGCGAGCAGGCAAAGGAACCCGCGGGAGTAGCTCCGGTCCTCCTCGTTGAGCGGCCGGTTCCATTCGGCTTCGGTCGGCACCACGGGACGCCAGATCAGCATCGAACGCTGTGCCGCCGGGACGACGTTCGAATTGAAGGTCGCCGCGCACAGCGACTCGGCGATCCGGTTGACCGCGTCCGCACCGGGATACGCCGCGACCTGGGCCTGGTCGTCGGAAGCGGACTGGACGTCGAGCAGGCTCCCCTTGGCGAAGATCTCCATCAGGTGGTCCTTGTCGCAGCTGATCCCGTCGTTGAGGTTGATGCCCGCTCTGAGCGGCACGTTGAAGCAGTCCCCGGACGAACCGAGTTTGACCTGGCCGTCGATGCCGTAGGTCAGGGTGGGCTGCGCCTGGTCGTTCCCTTCGGGCGCGGCCATCCAGCGGCCGAGGAAGATGCCGCCGACCAGGGCACCGATCACGGCGACCGCGGCGAGGCTCAGCCACAGTGGCCGGAGATCGCGCTTCGCCGGGGCGGGCGCGAGCCGGGTCATCGGCAGGCCGGGGTGCGGCATCGCCGTGCCACCCGAGGGCGGGGTCGGCTGGGCCTGCACCCCTTGCGCGGCCGCGAGCAGGCTGCGTACCTGGTCGTAGGACATCCGCGCTTCGGGTTTGGTGACCAGCAGGCCGAGGATCGCGGCGGCCAGCGGGCCCTGGATCCTGGTCAGGTACGGGGCCTCGGTCATGATCGCGTGCAACGTCGCGGCGGTGGTCGACCGTTCGAACGCGACGATGCCCTCCGCGGCGAAGAACAGCGTCGTGCCCAGTGACCAGAGGTCGGATTCGGGCAGCGCGTCGCGGCCTTCGACCCGTTCCGGCGCCATGAACGCGGGCGAACCGACGATCATGCCGCTGGTGGTCAGGCGCGGGTCGTCGGCGGCGTGCGCGATGCCGAAGTCGGTGAGCTTCACCCGGCCGTCCGGCGCGACCATGATGTTCGCGGGTTTGACGTCGCGGTGCACGATCCCGGCGGCGTGCGCGGCCCGCAACGCGGACAGCACCCGCTCCCCCACCAGCGCGACCTGTTGGGCGGGCAGGGGACCGCGGTCGCGCACCAGGTCGGCCAGCGTCGGCGCCTCGACCAGCTCCATCACGATGCAGGTGGCGCCGTTCTCGGTGACGACGTCGTACACGGTGACCACGGCCGGGTCGTTGAGACGCCCGGCGGAGCGGACCTCGCGCAGCATCCGCTCCGTCAGCACCGAAGCGTCCTCGGGCGCGTTCGGGAACTTCAGCTCCTTGATCGCCACCTGACGGCCGATCACCTGGTCCTGCGCGCGCCAGACGACGCCCATCCCGCCGCGGCCGAGTTCGCCCAGCAGGGCGTATCGACCGGCGACGATCCGCGCGCCGGTGGCCTGCTGCGTCTGCTGGGGCGGCCCGTACGGACGGGTCTGTTCGTCGGTCAAGGTTCGGTGCTCCTTCGGTTCGCGCAGGATGCCCACTCGGACCCGTTCGCGCTCCGAAAGGTTCCTTCGCCGAGCTCGTGAATCAGACCGTGACCTCGTGCCCGGCTTCCCGGAGCGCCTTCACCGCGCGCTCGAGTTCGGGAGCCCGGACGAGGACGTGGTCGGTGTCGAAGGTGGAGATCGAGAACAACGCCACCCCGGCGGCGGCCAGCTCGCTCGACAACGCCGCGATGATGCCGGTCAGTGTGAAGGCCAGCGGACCGCGGACCGAAAGCAGCCGCCAGCCGTCCTCGACCGTGGCCCCGGCCGGCGCGAGACCGGCCGGGCAGATCACCGACAGCTCCTCGGGCGTCCGCGTGAGGGAGATCAGCACGGGCTCGCCGGGGTCGAGCAGATTCGCCGGAACCGGCGCGTCCGGGGCTAGGCGGGCGACCGCGTAGTCGCCGGGCCGGACGTCGATCGCGAGGCGGCGCATCAGCCTTCGAGCACCTTCGGGCTGGACGCGACCTCGGTGCCGTCGGGCAGTGCGGAGATGGTGAAGTCCGCGAACACGTTGCCCGAGGCCTTCTGCAGCTCGCGCAGGCAGTCGATGGCCAGGGCGCGGATCTCGACATCGGCGTGCTCGGTGGCGCGCATCGCGATGAAGTGCCGCCAGGCACGGTAGTTGCCGGTGACCACGATGCGGGTCTCGGTCGCGTTCGGCAGCACGGCGCGGGCGGCCTGGCGGGCCTGCTTGCGGCGCAGGGTCGCGCTCGGCACGTCGGCGAACTTCTCCTCGAGCCCGGCGAGCAGCTCGGTGTAGGCGTCGACGGCGGCCTGCGAGGCGGCCAGGAACTTCGCGTGCAGCTCCGGGTCCTGCGCGATGACGTCGGGCTCGACGAACGCGGCGTCGCGCTCCGGGACGTAGCGCTGCGAAAGCTGCGAATAGGAGAAGTGACGGTGGCGGATGAGCTCATGCGTCAGCGACCGGGAGATGCCGGTGATGTAGAAGCTGACGGACCCGTGCTCCAGCACCGAAAGGTGGCCCACGTCGATGATGTGCTCGAGGTAGCCGGCGTTGGTGGCCGTCTTCGGGTTCGGCTTCTTCCAGGACTGGTAGCAGGCCCGGCCCGCGAATTCGGCCAGCGCCTCACCACCGTCGGCATCGGTCGACCACGGTACGTCCGACGGAGGGAAGAACTCCGTCTTCGCGATCAGTTGAACCCTGGGTGACACGGTCTCGGCCACGTTCGCACTCCTTTTCGGCCCCTGCTCCACGACTCCGGGCAGCGTAACCGCCGCCCTCTTCGCCACCGGGGCGACATCATGGTGACGTCATGCCCGCCTTGACTGACATCACTTATGACGTCATAGTGGTGTCATGGATCTGACGCCGTACATCACAAGCCTTCGCGAGGATCTCGCGAACACGGCTTCGGCCGGCGACGAGCAGACGCGGCGCGCTGCCGCGCTGCTGTCGTCGGCGCTGGAGCCGGCCGCCCGCCTGACCATCATGAACGCTCTCGCCGACCTGGCCGCCGAAGTGACTTCGGCGCTGCCGGGGCACGTCGTCGACGTCCGGCTCGACGACCGCGACGTGCGCGTCGTCGTCTCCGGTTCCGCCGAGCGCACCGAGCAGTCCGCGCCCCGCCAGGAGGCGCCGCGGGAGGCCCCGCGCGTGCCCAAGGTGGACACGGGCGACATCACCCGCATCACGCTGCGCCTGTTCGAGCAGGTCAAAGGCCAGGCCGAGGCCGCGGCCGCCGCTCAGGGCGTTTCGCTGAACACGTTCGTCTCGCAGGCCGTCCAGGGGGCGCTGGGCAGGAGTGGCGGCGAGCATTGGCACTACAAGGAGAAGCCGGGCGGCGGTGCCGGTTCGCGCCTGCACGGCTGGGTCCAGGGCTGAGGGGACGGAAATGACCGAGGAAAGCATTCCCGCCGGTGAAACGACCGTGCGCGTCGAGGAGTTCGAGGCCGAAGGCCCGATCGAAATCGACGTGAGCGTGGCCATCGGCCGGGTGACCATCGACCTGACCGGCGAGAGCGGAATCCACGCCGAGGTCCGCCGGGACGGCGGCGAACAGCAGCCGTGGGTGGACGGGATGACGAGCCTGCTCAGCTGGGTCGGGGAGCGCTTCGGTGACCAGTTCGGCGGTTCGGGCTCGGCGGGGTCTGCGGATGACGCCGTGGCGCAGACGCGGATCGAGAAGGTCGGCAACCGGCTGGTCGTCCAGGCGCCGAAGGCCTGGCAGCTGAAGAACGTCCCGCTCGCCGTGACCGTCCGGGCGCCCGCCGGTTCGCATCTGGAAGTGCGGGCGGGAGCGGCCGACGTCACGGTCACCGGTTCGGCCGGACGGGCCGATCTCCTGACCGGCGCGGGCAAGGTCGCCCTGGAACGGGCCGACGGTTCGGCGATCGTCCGCACCGGCACCGGCGACGTCAAACTCGGCCCGACGCTGTCCGGCCTGCAACTGCGCACGGGCAGCGGCTCCGTCGAAGCGTCCTCGGTGAGCGGTTCGGCCTCGGTGGCGACCGGCACGGGCGACGTCTGGCTCGGCGAGGTCGCGGGCGAGGTGCTGGCCCGCACCGGCAGCGGCGACCTCTCGGTGGCGGACGCCGCCTCCGGGACACTGGAGCTGACCACCGGATCGGGTGAGGTCCGGGTCGGCATCCGCGGCGGCGTGAGCGCGGAGATCGACCTCTCGTCGACGACCGGGTCGGTGTCGAGCGAGCTGGACGTCGCGGAAAGCGCCCCTTCGGAGGTTTCGCTGAAGGTGCGGGCACGCACCGGCACCGGCGACGCGGTGGTGACCAGCGCGGCCGGCTGAGCCGCGGGCCCGCAGGGGGATCGAGGGACCTTTGCTCTCACTTTTCCACGGGGGTGAGAGCGAAGGTCCCTCGCTCCTTTCGGGTGCTCGCGGACAGCCGCCAGACTGACGATGGAGGAACGGGGACGTCGAGTGTCCCGATTCCTCCGCCTTCGCGACGCGCGCCGATCCCGGACCAGCCGAACGAGGAAGAGCTGAGACGTTCGACGTCCCAGCTCTTCCCCGCTCGCCGTCGTCCGCAGTGCGGTCCCGGCGCGAAGCTCAGCGCACGAGCCGCGAGAGCACCGGCGCCAGATCGCCCCGCTCCCCCACCACGACCCCGCCCAGCCCCTGCCATTGCGCCATCAGCCGCAGCTCCCCGGCGAGCTCACTCGCGACCCGCACGACATCCACGCCGGGCTCGGAGAAGGCGCCCTGAACGCGAAGCACCCCGGCGGCCCGATCACATTTGAGGTCGACCCGGCCGACGAGTTCGCCGTCGAGCAGGAACGGGAACACGTAGTAGCCGTAGATCCGCTTCGGCTCCGGCACGTAGATCTCGATGCGGTAGAAGAAATCGAAGATGCGCTCGGTGCGGGCGCGTTCCCAGACCAGCGGATCGAACGGCGACAGCAGGGCCCGGCCGGCGACCGATCTCGGCGCCTTCGCCGCGACGTGCCGGTATGCCGGGGCGGGCCAGCCGTCCACGGTCACCGGTTCCAGGACGCCCGCGTCGACCAGTTCGGCCACGGCCCGCTTGCTGACGTCGGGGCCGAGCCGGTAGTAGTCCCGCAGATCCGGTTCGGTCCCGATGCCCAGCGCGACGGCCGCGCGGGTGATCAGTTGGCGGGCGCCTTCCTCCGGGGTCACGGTCCGCGACAGGATCTCCGGCGGGACGACGCGTTCGGTCAGGTCGTACAGCCGCTCGAACGACCGGCGCGTGCCGGTGGTCAGCTGCCCCATGCCGAAAAGCCACTCGCAGGCCTTCTTGACCTCCGACCGCTCCCACCACGATCCGGGTTTCGAACCGCCCGACTTGCCCTCCAGCGCGCGCTCGATGCCGCCGGCGCCGATCGGCCCCTGTTCCTTGACCACGGTCAGGATGTCGTCCACCAGCTGAGGCGTCTGCTCCAGCACCCGGGCGTAGTTCGTCCACCAGCCCATGCGTTTCGCCCCGGACCGCAGGAGCGGCCAGTCCGCCACCGGCAGCAGACTCGCCTCGTGCGCCCAGGTCTCCACCAGCATCCGGGGTTTGCGCGCGGAATGGGACCACGCCGCGTCGTCCACCAGCGCGGGCTCGTACGCGCCGAGCCGGGAGAACAGCGGCATGTAGTGCGCGCGGACCGCGACGTTCACCGAATCCAGTTGCAGCAACTGGATTCGCGACAGCACGCGCTGCAGATGCCGCCTCGTCACCGCCCCGCCCGGACGTGCCTCGGCGAACCCCTGCGCGGCCAGCGCGATCCGGCGCGCGACCGGCCCGCTGATGGTCGTAGTGCTCATCGCCGCATGGTGCCATCCACCACCGACAGTTTTCCGCCGCACCGCCGACTCCACCTTCCTGCCCACCCTCAACGGATGGAGCTTGGCTCCGCTGTAGGTTTCCTGCATGGCCGCCGCCGAAGTCCGCCCAGCAGTCGTGTCCGACGCCTCCGAAATCGCGCGCATCCAACGCGACACCTGGCGAAGCGCCTACACGGAACTGCTCGGCGAAGCGGCCGTCGCCGAGCTTGAGGACGTGGACCTCGAAAAGACCTGGACCGAAACGATCGAGTACCCGGGCACGCGCGTCTTCGTCGCCACCGAAGGCGAGTTCACCGTCGGTTTCTGTGTCGCCGGCCGCGCTCCGGCGAGCGAGGTGGCCACCGCGGACGGAGCGCTGCCCGACGACGCTTCGACGACGGCGCTCATCGCCTCACTGCTGGTCGAGCCCCGCTGGGGACGGCGCGGGCACGCGGGGCGGCTGCTGGCCGACGCGTCCGCCTGGCTGCGTGAGGACGGCGCCACGCGCGGGATCAGCTGGGTCGCCCAGACCGATCACGCGTCACTGGGCTTCTTCCGGCGCGCGGGCTGGTCGCCCGACGGAACCGTCCGCATCCTCGACACCGGAAGCACGAACGTGCGCGAAGTCCGGCTCACCGGCGGCCTCGACCTCGAGCTCACTTCCTGACTTCGCGAACACGACCCAGCGCATCACCGAGTACATGAACACGCCTTCGCACGCCCCGGCGATGAGCCTGGAAAGCCGGTAATCGACGCCCAGCGCGGCCAGCCCGGCACCGACGCCGAGCAGGAACGCCACGTAGTTGACGACGATCGCGACGACGTACAACACCGCCTGCCTGCCGACGGGCGCGTGCGAGCGGAAGTTCATGCTGCGGTTCAGCACGAAGCTCAACCCGAACGCGGTCGCGTACGCGAGCGTGATCGCCAGCCACACGGGCAGGCCGAGCCAGCTCCGGAGCAGGGTCAGCAGGATCAGGTCGACCCCGAAGGTGAACCCGTTGATGAGCGCGAAACCGAGGAGACTCGGCGCCACCAGCCGGGAAAGCCCGAAGGGGAGGCGCCGGACCACGGCCGCGCAGAAGTAGGCGAAGCGATCCGCGAAATCCCTGCCGCGGACCGAGTCGTGCACGTCGGCCACGGCTTCAGCATGGCAGCGACAGGTGGCCGCGAGCCGACGAACAGGTGATCTTCTGGTGCGGCCCCGAAGCCGGGAACGGGGGCTGGCCCCAGTGCGTCCTCGTTTTCAGCTGATAGCTTGGAGAGAACGAAGATAACGGGGAGGCAACGATGGTGGGCTGGTTGCTCCTGTCGTTCGGCGTCGCCTTCGGTTCGGCGATCCTGCCCGTGGTCAGCATCGAGATGTTCCTCATCGGCCTGTGCGCGAGCCAGCCGACGATGCCGTGGCTGCTGCTCGGCGCCATCGTCGCGGCGGGCCAGGTCGGCGGGAAGACGCTCTACTACCTCGCCGCGAAGGGCACGATCAAGCTGCCGAAACCGCTGCACGACCGCCTGCACCGCGAGCGTCCGCCCACCCCGCGCCGGGAAAGATGGCGGGCGCGCACCAAGAAGATGCGCGCCCGGCTCGACGCCCTGCGTGAACGCTGCCATCGGCATCCGCACTGGATGGCGGGCACGTACGGGGTGAGTTCGGTCGTCGGCCTGCCGCCGTACATGGCGACGAGCGTGCTCGCCGGGCTGGCGCGGATGCCACTGGCGACCTTCCTGGCCACGGGTTTCCTGGGCCGCTGGCTCCGATTCAGCCTGCTGGCCGCCTCCCCCGCCCTGTTCGCGGGCTGGTTCCACTACTGACCCCTCCGCAATTAGTCACTACTTGCGTAAGGAAAGCCCCGCAAGGAGGTGACTAATTGCGGGAGGGGTCAGCGGGAGGCGGCTTCGAGTTCCACGGCGCGCCGCATCGTCGCGCGGGCCCGTTTCCGGTCGCCGGCGATCTCGTACGCGTACGCCAGCCGGTACCAGACGCGCCAGTTCTCCTGATCCGCCTCGACCTCGGCCCGGCGCTCGTCGAACCAGGCGTCCGCGGCGTCACGATCCACCCGGCCCGAAGGCCGCCGGGGCAGATCGGAGACGTCGGGCAGGCCGCCTTCTTCGTCCAGCCGCCGCGAGAGCCGCTGGATCTGGACGCCGGAACGCCAGGTGGTCGCGATGATCCAGACCCCGAGCAGCGGCAGCAGCAGCACGCCGATGCCGAAGATCACCGGCACGGTCTCGCCGCTGCGCAGCAACGCGATCGCGCGGCCGGCCAGCAGGACGACGTAGACCGCGAGCGCGGCCGTCATGACCAGCGCGAGATTGCGGGCCCTCACAGGTCGAGGATGTTCTCGAGACCGACCGTCAGGCCGGGCCGCGTGAGCACCGAGCGCACACCGAGCAGCACTCCCGGCATGAACGACGTACGGTGCAGCGAATCGTGCCGGATGGTCAGCGTTTCACCCTCGCCGCCGAACAGGATCTCTTCGTGCGCCACCAGTCCGGGCAGCCGGACCGAGTGCACGCGGACGTCCTCGACGAGTGCGCCGCGGGCACCGTCCACTTCGGACGTCGTCGCGTCTTCGCCGGGCGTGAGTCCGGCTTCCGCGCGGGCCTCGCCGATCAGCCGCGCGGTGTGCGCGGCGGTACCGGAAGGCGCGTCGGCCTTGCGGTTGTGGTGCAGTTCGATGACTTCGGCGCAGTTGTAGAACCGCGCCGCCTGCTGGGCGAACCGCATCGCCAGCACCGCGCCGAGCGCGAAGTTCGGCGCGATCAGCACGCCGACCGACGGGTCGGCCCCGAGCCACGAGCGCAGCTTCTCCAGCCGCTCCTCGCTGAACCCGGTGGTGCCGACGACGGCGTGGATCCCGTTGCCGGTCAGGAATTCCAGGTTGCCCATGACCGCGTCGGGGTGGGTGAAGTCGACGACGACCTGCGCCTGTTCGAGCGCCGACAGATCGTCACCGGCGTCGAGCGCGGCGACGAGGTCCATGTCCTCGGCGCCCTCGACGGCGTCGACCACTTCCCGGCCCATCCGGCCGCGTGCGCCCAGCACACCGACGCGAATTCCAGCGGTCATGATGCGATCACCTCGTGCAGGTCGTCCGGAAGGTCGTCGGCGTGAGCGTACGGCCCGACCACCGCCGCCGCCGACACGCCACCAGGGCGGCGGAGCAGAGTGCGAGCGAGCGCACAGACCTCTTCGGTGGTGACCGCGTCGATCCGCGCCACCGTGTCGTCGACGCCGAGGTAGCGGCCGTAGTTGAGTTCGTTCTTGCCGATCCGCGACATCCGCGACGAGGTGTCCTCGAGACCGAGCACGAGCCCGCCCCGCAACTGCCCCTTCGCCCGCGCGACCTCGGCTTCGCTCAGCCCGTCCTTGCCGACGGCTTCGAGCACCTCGCGGATCACCCCGGCGACCTCGCCGAGCTTCTCCGGCTGGCAGCCCGCGTACACCGCCATGTGCCCGGCGTCGGCGTAGCTCGCGACGGACGAGTACACCTGGTACGCCAGCCCGCGCTTCTCGCGGACCTCCTGGAACAGACGCGAACTCATGCCGCCGCCCAGCGCGGCGTTGAGCACCGACTGCGCGAAACGGCGGTCGTCGTGCCGCGAAAGGGAACGCAGGCCGAGCATGACGTGCGCCTGCTCGGTGTCGTCGGTGTGCAGCGCGAGCTTCGGCGCCATCGGGATCCGCGCGCGGCCGCCCCGCGGCGCCACGGGCGTCGCCGTCCCGGTCAGCTTGTGCCGCAAGGCCTTGCGCACCAAGCGAAGCACCTGGGCGTGCTCGATGTTCCCGGCGACGGCCAGCACCATCCGCGGCAACGTGTAGCGGCGCCGGTAGAACCCGCGCAGCGCCGACGCGGACATCTCCACGATGGACTTCTCGCTGCCGAGCACCGGACGGCCCAGCGCGTGGTCGCCCAGGATCGCGCCGACGAACGTCTCGTGCAGCAGGTCTTCGGGGTCGTCGTCACGCATCGAGATCTCTTCGAGCACGACACTGCGCTCGGTCTCGACGTCGGAGTCCGTGCACAGCGCCTCGAACACGACGTCGGTGACGAGATCCATCGCGAGCGGCAGGTCCTCGTCGAGCACCTGCGCGTAGTAGCACGTGTGCTCTTTCGCGGTGAAGGCGTTGAACTCGCCGCCGACCGCGTCGATCTCCTCGGCGATCTGGGTGGCGTCGCGGTTCGTGGTGCCCTTGAACAGCAGGTGCTCGAGGTAGTGCGCGGCGCCCTCGACCGACGAAGGCTCGTCACGGGATCCGACGCCGACCCACAGCCCGACCGTCACCGACCGGGAGGCCGGCACATGTTCGGTGATGACCCGGAGCCCTCCGGCGAGCACGCTGCGCTTGACCACCGCACCGTCCGAAGTGGACTCCAGCGTGCGGGTGCTGCCGACGGGCTGTTCGTGCCCAAAGATCTGACGAGCCAACGGATCCCTTACTCACATGTCAGGAAAGGGTCGCCCAGGACGGAAAACGTCCTGAACGACCCTTTCCCGACGGTTCACGCCGATCTGGCCGGACCTACTGGGCGTCGGCCTTCGGAGCCTCGGCCTTGTCGCCTTCGGCGGCCTTGGCGTCCGCCGAGTCTTCTTCCTGGACCACGATCAGGCTGATCTTGCCGCGGTTGTCGATGTCGGCGATCTCGACGCGGAGCTTGTCGCCCACGTTGACCACGTCCTCGACCTTGGCGATCCGCTTGCCGTTGCCCAGTTTCGAGATGTGCACCAGGCCGTCCTTGCCCGGCAGCAGCGAGACGAACGCGCCGAACGCGGCCGTCTTCACCACGGTGCCGAGGAAACGCTCGCCGACCTTGGGCAGCTGCGGGTTGGCGATGGCGTTGATCTTGTCGATCGCCGCCTCCGCCGACGGGCCGTCGGCCGCGCCCACGTAGATCGTGCCGTCGTCCTCGATGGAGATGTCGGCGCCGGTCTCCTCGGTGATCGAGTTGATCATCTTGCCCTTCGGGCCGATGACCTCGCCGATCTTGTCCACCGGGATCTTCACGCTGGTGACGCGCGGGGCGAACGGGCTCATCTCGTCCGGGCTGTCGATCGCCTCGGCGATGACCTCCAGGATGGTGAGGCGAGCGTCCTTCGCCTGCTTCAACGCGGCCGCGAGCACCTCCGACGGGATGCCGTCGAGCTTCGTGTCGAGTTGCAGGGCGGTGATGATGTCCTTGGTGCCGGCGACCTTGAAGTCCATGTCGCCCATGGCGTCCTCGGCACCGAGGATGTCGGTCAGCGCGACGTAGCGGGTCTCACCGTCGACCTCGTCGGAGATCAGGCCCATGGCGATGCCGGCGACCGGCGCCTTCAGCGGGACACCCGCGTTCAGCAGCGCCATGGTCGAGGCGCAGACCGAGCCCATCGAGGTGGAGCCGTTGGAGCCCAGCGCCTCGGAGACCTGACGGATCGCGTACGGGAACTCGTCACGCTTCGGCAGGACCGGGACCAGGGCGCGCTCGGCGAGCATGCCGTGGCCGATCTCGCGCCGCTTCGGCGAACCGACGCGGCCGGTCTCGCCGGTCGAGAACGGCGGGAAGTTGTAGTGGTGCAGATACCGCTTCGTGGTCTCCGGGGAGAGCGAGTCGATCTGCTGCTCCATGCGGAGCATGTTCAGCGTGGTGACGCCCAGGATCTGGGTCTCGCCACGCTCGAACAGCGCGGAACCGTGCGCCCGCGGGATCACGGCGACCTCGGCGGCGAGCGACCGGATGTCGGTCAGGCCGCGGCCGTCCATGCGGATCTTGTCCGTGAGGACACGCTTGCGCATGATCTTCTTCGACAGGGCCTTGAACGCCGCGCCGATCTCCTTCTCACGGCCCTGGAAGGCTTCGCCCTCACCGAGGCCGACCTTCTCCAGTACCGCGGCCTTGACCTGGTCGGTCGCGTTGTCACGGTCCTGCTTGCCCGCGATGGTCAGGGCGTTCGCGAGGTCGTCGGTCGCGATGGCGGCGACGGCGTCGAAGGCGTCCTGCTCGTAGGCCAGGAAGACCGGGAACTCGCCGGTCGGCTTGGCGGCCAGCTCGGCCAGCTGCTGCTGGGCCTCGCACAGCACCTTGATGAACGGCTTCGCGGCCTCGAGGCCCTCGGCGACGGCGATCTCGTCCGGCGCCTTGCCACCGTCGGCGATCAGGTCGAGCGTGCGCTCGGTGCCCTCGGCCTCGACCATCATGATCGCAATGTCACTAGAAGAGCCGTCACCGCCTGTGTTGACCATGCGGCCGGCGACCACCATGTTGAAGGTGGCCTCTTCCAGCTGCTTCCAGGTCGGGAACGCGACCCACTGGCCCTCGATCAGCGCGACGCGGACGCCGCCGACCGGGCCGGAGAACGGCAGGCCGGCGATCTGGGTCGAGGCCGAGGCCGCGTTGATCGCGAGCACGTCGTAGGGGTCGTCCGGGTTGAGGCTCTGGACGGTGATGACGACCTGGATCTCGTTGCGGAGACCGTCGGCGAACGACGGGCGCAGCGGCCGGTCGATCAGGCGGCAGGTCAGGATCGCGTCGGTCGACGGGCGACCCTCGCGGCGGAAGAACGCGCCGGGGATGCGTCCGGCGGCGTACATCCGCTCCTCGACGTCCACGGTCAGCGGGAAGAAGTCGAAGTGGTCCTTCGGGTGCTTCGACGCGGTGGTCGCCGAGAGCAGCATGGTCTCTTCGTCGAGGTACGCGACGACGGCGCCGGCGGCCTGACGGGCCAGACGGCCGGTCTCGAAGCGAACGGTGCGAGTGCCGAAACGGCCGTTGTCGATCACGGCTTCGGTTTCGTGCACGGTGACTCCGGTGGAGTCGGTCATAGGGTGTGTCTCCTCTTTTGATCCTTCGTAACGGCGCGAGTCTCCCACCCTGGGACCTGTTTCGCCTGCGGACGCTCGAGGAGTGATGCCGGTCTTCGATCGAAGCCCCCGGGCCGTTGCCCGGGAACCACTACCGAGGACCGGCGGACGGTTCCTCGTGCGCGCTCGCGCCTGTGTCCTTCAGACCGAGGGGGAGCGACCGGTGTGGTCACTCCCCCTCGGGTTCGAGCTATCGGCGCAGGCCGAGACGCTGGATCAGCGCACGGTAACGCTCGATGTCCACCTTCATCACGTAGTTCAGCAGCCGGCGGCGGCGGCCGACCAGCAGCAGAAGCCCGCGACGGGAGTGGTGGTCGTGCTTGTGAGCCTTGAGGTGCTCGGTGAGGCCGACGATGCGCTTGGTCAGCAGCGCGACCTGGGCCTCGGGGGATCCGGTGTCCGAGTCGTGCACGCCGTACTCGGCAAGGATCGACTTCTTTTCTTCGGTGGACAACGCCACTGTGGTGCTCCTAGCTATCTGTGCCGTGCGGCCCGGACGATGTCTTCACGCCGGGTGAGACGGTCACGGCCGCCACGGACTGCAGCCGGACCCGATCGTGAAGGCTACCAGCCTCGTGATCAGCGGCTTCAGGCGCGGGCGTGGTCCAACGCGTACGTCCGGATCGCCCGGTAGCGCGACGACCCTTGCGCACGGTCACTGCTCATCAGAACGGCTTCGGTCGCCGTCCAGGTCTCACTGGTGAACCCGGCCAGCCGCTCCACCCACGCGCTCGCGGCTTCCGGCCGGTCGCGGGGGAAGCGGGCCAGTGTCAGGTGGGCCACGTACGGCCTGCCTTCACTCCCCGCACCGGCCATCGCGGCCAGCTCGGGGAGCCCGGTTCCGGCCACACTCAACCACAGCACCCCGGGAAATGTCGCGGCCTTTTCCAGCCGGAGGTCGATCGGGTCCGCGACGGCCAGCCGTCCGGCGAGCCACTCGTCCCGCTCGTCCGCGTCTCCTTCGCCGTAGAAAGCGAGGGTGATGTGCCGGTCCGCCCGCGTTGACCAGCGGAAACCGTCGGCCTCGGGCGCACCCAGCGCGGCGGCGACCTCGTCGAGGACGCCTTCCGGGGGAATCAACGCACTGAAGAGGGTCATGGCGCGTGACTCGCGTGCTCAGCGTGACTCGCGAGTCACGTCAGGATCCGCTCCTCGCGGCGCGGCGCAGCAGGTCCGCCAACGCGGGAAAATTGTCGTCGAGGAGCTTCGCGGCTTCGGTCAGGTCTTCGTCCTCGCCGATGTCACGCAGCGCTACGAGCACACCCTGGTCGTCGGCGACGGCGCCGACCGGGATGCTGTCCCTGCCCACCGTCGGCCGCGAATCGCGGACGTCTTCGAGCGCCTCCTGCATGGCCTTGCGGTCCCCCGCGGCGACCGCCGGCACCAGGACCTTGCGCTCCAGCATGATCATCTTGGCGAGGACGACCGGGTTCCCGATCTTCGCGCGGCGCCCGCTCATCACCTGGCTGAGCATGGGCGCGCTGATGCCGAGGACCTCGGCGAGGAAGGCCTGGGAGATGTCGAAGGCGACGACCAGTCTCCGCACGCGATCGCCGAGCGGCTCCCCGTACCACTCCTTCTGCAGCGCGATGTTCCGCTGGACGATCTTGTGGTCCTCCACCTGGTCCGCTCCCCTAACCCCGTCGAACGCCCTGCGCGGTCCGTGACATCTTGCCACCGGACCGCACGTGGGCGGGCGTGTTTGCCGATTGTCGTCCGGCCAGGGCCGAAACGATCAGTCCCGCGCGCCGAGCAGGTCCCTGGTCCGGGCGACGTCCTCGTCGATCTGCTTCACCAGACCTTCCGACGTCGGGAAACGGACCTGATCCCGCAGCTTGGCGACGAAATCGAGCGCGACGTGCTGCCCGTAGAAATCCTCGTCGATGTCGAGGACGAAGGCCTCGACTGTGCGCTCCCGGCCCGAGAAGGTCGGATTGGTCCCGACCGACACCGCGGCGCGCAGCCGGCGGCCGGAATCCGACGAACGGGTGAACCAGGCGCCGTAGACACCGTCGGCGGGCACCGCCGCGAACCGCGGCGTCGACAGGTTCGCCGTCGGATAACCGAGATCGTGCCCCCGGCCGTCACCCCGGACGACGATGCCCTCCAGCCGGTGCGGCCTGCCGAGCGCTTCGGACGCCGCGACGACGTCCCCGGCGTCGATGCACGAGCGGACGTAGGTCGAGGAGAAGGTGATCTCGTTCTCGGTCTGCTGCTGTGCGAGCAGCCCCTGCAGTTCCGCGCCGTACGCGACGAAACCGAACCGCTTCCCCAGCGTGCGGAGGAGATCGACGTCACCGGCGGCCTTGGCGCCGAAGGTGAAGTTCTCCCCGACGATCACCGCGGCCGCGTGCAGTTTGTCCACGAGGACCTCGTGCACGAATTCGTGCGCTGTCAGCCTCGACAGTTCCAGGGTGAACGGCAGTACGCAAAAGACGTCGACGCCCAGGCCCTCGACCAGTTCCGCCTTGCGGCGCAACGTGGTCAGCTGCGCGGGATGGCTGCCGGGCCGGATCACCTCCGAGGGATGCGGGTCGAAGGTCAGCACCACACTCGGCACGTCGCGTTCGGCGGCGGCGCGGACCGTTCTCGAGATCAGCTCCTGATGACCGCGGTGCACGCCGTCGAAGACGCCGATCGTCACCACACACCGTCCCCAGCTCCCGGGAAGGTCACCCAAACCACGCCAACGCTGCACTTGTGCCCCGTCTCCTCCAGGCCTGCTCCGTGCACCACCCTAGGTGCCAGTCGGCGAAAGCCGAGGAGGCACCCCGGAAAGCGACCGACGCGTGCGCCCGCCCCGGCCGAAGGCCCCGCCATCGCGGCGTCAGGACGCCTTGCCCCACCGTCCTGACGAGGCCGACCAAGCAGCGTCCTGCCGTCGTCGATCGCGGACGCGGGTGCGCGGACGGACACTAGGCGGGCAGCAGCACGACCACCGAGCGGGCCAGTTCGCCTTCGTCCGCGGCGAGTGCGAGCACCCGGCCGTCCGGTCCGAACATCCCGTAGGTGCCCGGGATCCCGGCCGCCGGCACCCGCTGTCCATAGCGGACCGCCTGTGCCATGCGGACGTCCAGATCGCGGCGCGGGAACGCGGCGGCGACGGCGGCGTCGAGGTCCAGCGACAGTTCCGGCTCGTCTTCGAGCTGATCGAGAGTGCGGGCCTTGGCGAGCGTGAACGGCCCGACCGTGGTGCGCCGCAACGCGAGCAGATGCCCGCCGGCGCCGAGCCCGGCGCCGAGGTCGCGGGCCAGCGCCCGCACGTAGGTCCCGGACGAACACTCGACGACGGCGTCGAGTTCGATCCGGCCCGCCTCGCGGCGGGTGGCGAGCAGATCGAAGCGGTGCACGGTGACCGGACGCGGCGGGATCACGACCTCTTCGCCGGCGCGGACCCTGGCGTAGGCGCGTTTGCCGTCGATCTTGACCGCGCTGACCGCGCTGGGCACCTGCTGGATGTCGCCGGTCAGCGCGGCGATCCCGGCGGCGATCGCGTCGTCGGTGATCTTTTCGACGACGTCCGGGGCGGCTTCGGCGATCGGTTCGCCCTCGGCGTCGTCGGTCGTGGTGGACAGCCCCAAGGAGAGGGTCGCGAGGTAGGTCTTGCGGTCCAGGGCGAGATGGCCGAGGAGTTTCGTCGCGCGTTCGATGCCCAGCACCAGCACGCCGGTGGCCATCGGGTCGAGGGTGCCGGCGTGCCCGACCTTGCGGGTGCCCATGAAGCGCCGCGCCCTGGCGACGACGTCGTGGGAGGTCATCCCGGACGGCTTGTCGACGATGACGAGACCGGGCGGCGGGGCGGGACGTTTCTTGGCTTGAGCCTGATGGGGGCGCGACACGGGCCGAACCCTATCTTTCGGTCCCGGGCGGGGCTGAAGGGGACTTTCCCCGCGTCTCACGCGGCGAAGGACGCTTTCACCCGAGTGCAGGCGGGAAAGCGTCCTTCAGCCCGCCCTCCCGCTAGGAAGAGACGGGCAGCGGTGCTTCGGTGTCCCAGCGGCGGCGCCGGATCTGCACCGGGATCTCTTCGCCCCGGGCCTCGGCCTCGAACAGCACGGCGCGGGTGCGCCGCCACCACACGAGCATCCGGAACGTGCCGAACGCGAGCACCACCATGACCGACAGCAGCGCCAGGCGGAACGTGCCGCCCGTCCACTCCAGCAGCACGCCGACCGCGAGCGCCGAGATCGTCGTGGCGACGAAACCGCCGACGTTCACGACACCGGTCGCGGTGCCGACCCGTGCGAGCGGGTTGTAGTCCCGCGCCAGCGCGAAGCCGATCATCGACGCGGGGCCGCCGAGGGAGAGGAACGCGAACGCGGGGACCAGCACCGCGACCGGGACCGTCCCGCTCCAGCCGAGCAGGACCGCCCACATCACCGCGGCGCCGCCGATGTACCCGCCGACGAGCGGCATCCGCAGCGACGGCCGCCGTCCGATCAGGCCGCCGACGATCGGGCCGCCGATCATCGAGCCGAACACGAAGACGATCAGCAGCGAACTCGCGGTGGCCTTCGGATATCCCTGACCCTGTACCAGGAAAGGGACTCCCCACAGCATCGTCAGCACGTTGGGGGCGAACATCGTGCTGAAGTGCACCCAGAATCCCAGCCGGGTCCCCGGGGTGCGCCACGCTTCGGCGACCTGACGGCCCAGCACCTTCGGAGGCACCTTCTCGCGGACGGGCTCCGGCATACCGCGCGGGATGTCTTCGACGCGGAGGGCGACGACGGCGGTGTACAACGCGGTCACCAGGCCGACGGCGAAGAATGTCGGGGTCCACCCGGGACCGTCGAGCAGCAAGCCCAGCGGAAGGGTCGCGGCGAGGTTGCCGACGTAACCGATCGCCCCGGTCGACGCGGCGATCAGCGCGTACTGGCGACCGGGGAAGTGTGCGGCGATCAGCCGCAGGATGCTCACGAAGGTCAGCGCGTCGCCGAAGCCGACGACGGCGCGGGCGAGCAGGCCGAGCGGATAGGAATCGGCGACGGCGAGCAGGATCTGTCCGAGGCCGAGGAAGAACACGGCGCCGGTGAGCACGCGGCGCGGGCCGTGGCGGTCGACGAGGACACCGGTGGGGATCTGCATCGCGGCGTAGACGCCGACCTGCAGCACGGTGAACGTGCCGAGCGCGGCCGCGCCGACGCCGAAGCGGTCGGCGGCCTGGAGACCGGCGACGCCGAACGACGTGCGGTGAAAGACGGCGAGAAGGTAGACGGTGACGGCGGCGAACCAGATGAACCAGGACCGGCGGGTGGCTCGGCCTGTCACAGTGTTTCCTCCTCGAGAACGGCTCCGGGCAACAAAAGACGCCCGCGCTGCCGCCTCATCCAGTTGTAACCCCTAAGCAACGATGAAACCTAGCCGTTACCCAGGTGGTTTTCGCCACAGCCCTGCCCGCCACCCCCGCAATCAGCCACCTGATTGCGGGGGGTCGGGACGCAAACAGGTGACTGATTGCGGGGTCAGGCGGTGCGGACGGCGCCCTCCACGGCCCATCGCCCCGAGCGCCACCGCACCAGCACCGTCGCCAGCCGCAACAGCATGAACAGCGAGAGGCCGGTCCAGATCCCAGCCAGCCCCCAGCCGAACGCGAGCGACAGCCAGATCAGCGGCAGGAACCCCAGCGCCGCGCTCAGCAACGTCGCGTTGCGCAGGAAGGCGACGTCGCCCGCGCCGAGCAGGACGCCGTCCAGCGCGAACACCACCCCGGCGATCGGTTGCAGCGCGACGAAGAACCACCACGCGTGCGGGATCTGCCCGAGCACGGCCGCGTCCGAGGTGAACACCTGCGGCAGCACCCCGGCCACCGACGCGAACACGACACCGAGGAAACAGCCGAAAATCAGGCCGTACCCGGTGATCTGGTTCGACACCCCGCGTGCCCGTCGGCTCGCACCGGCGCCCAGGGCGGCGCCCACGAGCGACTGCGCGGCGATGGCCAGCGAGTCCAGGACGAGTGCGAGGAACGTCCACAGCTGCAACACGATCTGATGCGCGCCGACGGCCTCGGTGGACGTCCGCGCGGCGACCGCGGCGGCGGAGACGAAACACGCCTGGAAGGCGAGACTGCGCAGCACCAGGTCCCGGCCGAGACCGAGCTGGGCGCGCATCACCTGCGGCTCCGGGCGCAGCCCGACCCGCTCCCGCACCAGGGCCACGATGAACAGTGACGCCGAGATCACCTGCGCGACGACGTTCGCGATCGCCGAACCTTCCAGTCCCCAGTCCGCGCCGTACACCAGCAGCGGGCAGAGCACGGCGGAGATCCCGTTGCCCGCCAGCACATAGCGCAGCGGTTTCGCCGAGTCCTGCACGCCGCGCATCCAGCCGTTGCCCGCCATCGTGATGAGGATGAACGGCGTCCCGAACAGCGCGATCCGCAGCCAGGAGACGGCGGCGTCGGTGATCGCGGCGTCCCCGGAGAGGATCCGCGCGATGGGCGCGGCCAGCAGCTGCCCGGCGACGATCACGACCAGCCCGACGAGCACCGCGATCCAGGTCGCCTGGACACCTTCGCGGACCGCGTCGCCGCGGCGTCCGGCGCCGTGCAGCCGCGCCGTGCGCGAGGTGGTGCCGTACGACAGGAACGTCAGCTGGCTCGAAACCTGCGACAGCACCACACCGCCGACCGCGAGCCCGGCCAACGGCAGCGCGCCGAGATGCCCGACGACGGCCGTGTCCACCAGGACGTACAGCGGTTCGGCGGCGAGGACGCCGAGCGCGGGCACGGCGAGGCCGAGTACGCGCTTCGGCGGGACGCGCTCGTCGAGTTCGGAAGCTTCAGGCACCATCGCAGACTAAAGGTCGGCCGCGGCCACGAGAGACGGCGGCGCGGTCGCGATGGCGTCGAGAGTGGTGCGGGCGGTTTCGAGGGAAGTGTTCGCGCCGCCCTGTAGCGGCACCAAGTCGGCGCCCACCTCCCACCGGGCAGCGCGCAGGACGCTCAGGGGAGACAGCGGCGGTCGCGGCGGGGCTGGCCGTCCTCGCGTGGCGAACCGGGGTGATCACGTCCTCCTGGCGCGCAGCATCCGATCCCCTGCGTCCACATAGGACTCGAAGAATTCGGCGACCTCTTCGAGCCTGGCTTCGGCGGGCTCGCCCTCGGCGGATCGTGCGCCACTCCGGAGCACGCGGACGAAGGCACGGGTCCGTTCGTGGCTCGCGGCGAGAAGCTGCTCGAATCCACTCACCGCCTCGACGAGCAGACGGCGGCTGCCCGGTTGCGGGATGGTCCTGGCGAGTCCCCACGAGACCAGCTCGCGGACGGCCACGCTCACCGCGCCCTTGCTGAGACCGAGTGCCGCGCCGAGTTCGTCCAACGACACGGGGCCGGAGCCGAGCAGGAGCTGCCCGTAGACCCGGCCGGTGGTACGGGGCAGGTTCCACGACCCGAGGAAGTCGCCCATGGCGGTGACGAACGCGGCGCGGTCGTCGGCGGCCGTCATGCCGAGCGCTCCGTGGTCCAGCCCTCGATGATGGCCTCGATGGCCTTCGTCGTCTCATCGGGCGCGTCCAGGGTGACCACGTGGCCGGCGCCGGGGACGACCTGCTCGGTCACGCCTTCGGCCCGCGCCCAGCGGGGCATCGCGGACGCGATGTTGCCGGTGCGGTCGCGGGCACCGCGGACGAGCCCGAGTGGAACCGGCGAGCGGTGGTCCGGTCGCGGGTCGACGAGCGACACGGTGGCCCGCCAGACGTCGAGGAAGACACGTTTGGGCATCCGGGCGAACACCGCCTCGCAGGCGGCGATCCCCTCCGGTGTCTCGGCCGAGGCACGGGCCATGACGCGCGGCAGCCGTGCGGCGGGGATCAGCGCCAGCGCCGGGGCCGCGAGCTTCAGCAGGAGCCGCTCCCCCGAACCGAGCGGGCCGGTGTTCCAGGTGGAGTCCACGACGACGAGGCCGTGAACGCGCTCGGGAAGGCGTCGGACGAGCGCCTGAGCGAGGTTTCCGCCGAGCGAGTGTCCGATGAGGATCGGCCGGTCGAGATCGAGGTGATCGAGCAGGGCGATCAGGTCGTCCAGCGCGGCCGACGCGGTGAAGCGGGCTCCCGGGGCGAGGCTCGACTCGCCGTGCCCGCGCTGATCCCAGCTGACGACCCGATGTCCTGCCTGGTGCAGGAACTCCGCCTGCGCGTCGAACATCCGGTGGTCCATCCCGGCACCGTGGATGAAGACGACAGGGCGCCGCTTTCCCGGCAGGTCGCCGTAGCGCAGTTCCCCACCGTCCCGGCGGAGAGCCTGGCTCATATTCACCATTTTCCGAATATAGCAAACTTACTTCGGAGATGGTGTAATCATCGGAATGCGGTTGGTATCCTGCCTTCGAAAGCAAGGGAGGAAGTGTGATGGTCCGGCTGACACGAGTGCAGCAGCAGGCACGGACCCGTGCCGCGGTCCTGGCGGCGGCACGGGAAGAGTTCGTCGAATACGGGTACGGCGCGGCGAAAGTGGATCGGATCGCCGAGCGGGCAGAGCTGACCCGGGGAGCGGTGTATTCGAACTTCCCCGGTAAACGCGCGTTGTATCTCGCGGTGCTGGTCGACCTGGTCGAGCAGCAGGACATCCCGCTCGCCGTCAAGGAGCCGGGCTCGGCGGGCGAAGCGCTGAGCACCTTCGCGCGGGTCTGGCTGGACCGGCTGCCCCTGGTCGACGACCCCGCCGCCGGTGGACGCCTGCAGTTGCGTTCGTTGACCGGTGTGGTCGAGGACGACACCGGACGAGCGGTAGTCGCCCAGACCGCCCGGCTGGAAGCGCTGTTGCTGGCGCTGACCCTGGAGTCCTGCGCCTCCGACGACCCGCCCGCGCGCCGTGTCCGTTTGGCCGAGCTGGCGTTGACGCTGCTCAACGGTTCCAGTCTCGTCGCGGAACAGGCTCCCGGATTCGGTGACCCCTTCGACCGGGCACGCGCGTGCGAGCACTTGGCGAGCCTCGACCTCACCGACGTCTGGGCACCGGCTCACCTGCCCTACGTGGCGCCCGCGGCTCGGGTACAGGAGTCATGGGCGCCGCCCGCCGATGTCCGTGATCCGCTCACCTCGGACGTGGTCGATCTGGCCTCGGACGGCGTGGTGGTCGTGCTGGGAGGCGGGCGGCTGGAGGCGGCCGAGGAGGCCGTGCGGTCGGCGCGGCCCGGTGAGCGGGTCACCATCGTCGTCGTCACCGACGACGCCGCGAACACCGGTCAGCTGATTCGCCTGCGCGTCGGCGACCTGGTGGCGTGTCTGCGACAGGTCTCCCCTGCCCCGCTGCCGGAGCACCTTCATCTCGTGTTCGACGACGATGCCCGCGTCGCGGCCGCGGTCGGCCTGGCAGACGTCGGCGACAGCACCGAAGCCGCGGTGCGTGTCAGCGGGAAGGCCGTCGTCGCCCGCGCCGAAGGACGGGGCGCCGCGTACGCCGTCGCGAAACCGGCAACCGCTCGTACCGAAGGGGCCACGAAATGACCCGCGCCGGTTCGGCTACCGGACCGGTCGTGCTGCACGCCCTGCGCTGCGGCGGTTACGCCGGACGCGGCGGCGCGGCGAGCACGGTGGTGCTCGCGCTGCTCGGCCTCGGCCACTACTAGTCCACTTTGGACCGGATGGAGACTTGGCACGGTGCCCCGCCATGCTGGCCGACGACGAGCCGCAATACCTGCGCGCGAGGAAATCACGATGACACCGCCCGCCTCGGGTCACAGCAAAGGCGCCCTCGACAAAGCCGCCTTCAGCTTGTCGAGCACCTCCCCCGCCGTGCCCTCCGCGGTGCACCCGGCCGCCTGGCGGTGACCGCCACCACCCAGTTCCCCGGCCGCCGCCGAAACGTCGAGGCCGCCCGCCGAACGGAGCGAGACCTGCCACCGCTGCCGCGGCCCGGTCGGTTCGGCCTCCTTGAGCACCACGGCGACCCCGGCCTCCCGCGTGGACCGGACGACGTCGATGACCGCTTCGACCTCCTCCGCGCGCACGCTCCGTGCGACGTCGAGGGTCACCACCGCGTGCGCGAGCCCGAAACCGCGCGCCTCGTCCGGCTCGAGCCGGGCCCCCGCGAGCACCTCCGAAAGCATCGGCAGCCAGGCGAACGGATGGTCGTCGACGATCTCGCGGACCACCTTGTCCGGATCCACACCCGCTTCGAGCAGCTTCGCGGCCAGCAGATGGGTGGACGGCCGCGCCCGGCGGAACCCGCTCGTGTCGGTGACGAGCCCCGCGTACAGGCAGCGCGCGATCGGCTCGTCGATCTCGGTGCCCAACTCCTCCAGCAACGCGAAAACGAGGACGGCGGTGGCTTCGGCGGTGTCGTCGACCACGTGGTGCGTGCCGTAGAAGACGTTGGACGCGTGATGATCGATCACCAGGACGTCACCCCCGGCCGCGCGGACGGCGTCCACTCTCGGCGCGAGCTTCCCGAGCCTGCCCGGGGTGGGCGTGTCCAGCGCGACCAGTAACCGCTCGCTCTCCGGCAGCTCGCTCGCGGGGACGTAGAGCCCGCCGACGTCCAGGCCTCGCAGGGTTTCGGGCATCTTCTCCGGCTCGCCGATCGAGACACGGACCTCGACGCCACGCAGTTGAAGTGCCCGGCCGAGCGCCAGCGCGCTGCCGAGCGCGTCGGCGTCCGGACGGACATGGCCGAGCAGGGTCACGTCGTTCGCGCGCGCCAGCAGGGCGGCGGCTTCCTTGAGGTTCGGCACTGGAGTCACTGTCACAAGCAGTCAAGCTACGCTCTACCGGATGTCCGAGTACGCGATCCTGGTCTACCCGTCCGCCAACCGGGTCTACACCGACTCCACTCCGGCCCTGTTGCGCGCGGAGCTGGCGGTGTTCGGTCTGTCCGCTTTGGAGACCGAGGTCTCCGGGATCGGTGAGACGGAACTCGGCGGCGTCGGCTATCTCACCTTCACCACGCCCGCCCCGTTGAGCGAACGCGATCTCGCGCTCCTGTCGAACCTTTCCGCGCTCTACGCGCTGTTCGAACGCGGCGACGGCGTCCTGAAGCCGGTGACGATCAGCCCGCTCGCGAACTTCGACTCGGATCTGCTGACCATCCAGAAGTACCCCGGCAAGACGAACGAGTTGTTCACGAAACTGCTCGTCAACGTCACCCTGCTGGCCACGGCGGACCCGGCCGCGATGCTGGAGCAGCCGCTGCACCTGCTGGATCCGCTCTGCGGCCGCGGCACCACGCTGAACCAGGCGATGATGTACGGCTTCGACGCGACCGGGCTCGACGTCGACGGCAAGGATTTCGACTCCTACGAACTGTTCATCAAGACCTGGCTGAAGCAGAAGCGCGTCAAGCACAGCGCCGAAACCGGTCAGGTGCGCCGCAACAAGGTCCGGCTCGGCAGGCGGCTCGACATCGGCTTCGGGATCACCAAGGAGCGGTACAAGGCCGGCGAGGTCCGCAAGCTGAGCTACCTCAACTGCGACACGCTCACCACGGACGAACTGCTGCGGCCGAACTCGGTGGACCTCATCGTCACCGACGCCCCGTACGGCGTGCAGCACGGCAGCCACCGCACCCAGGACGCGTCGCTCGCGCGCAGCCCGCGGGACCTGCTCGCGGCCGCCGTCCCGGTGTGGACGCGGGTGCTGCGGCCCGGTGGCGCGCTCGGCATCTCCTGGAACACCAACGTCGCGCCGCGTGAGGAACTCGCCGCGATCCTCGGCAAGGCAGGGCTGGAAGTCCGCGAGGACGGCCCGTTCGCGGAGTTCTCGCACCGCGTGGACCAGGCGATCGTGCGGGACCTGATCGTCGCGGCGAAACCGGCCTAGCCCCGCGTTTCGGCACCTGCTTGCGGTAGTTGGCACCGCGCACTACCGCAAGCAGGTGCCGAAACGCGGGGTCAGGCGAGGCGTTCCCCGACGAACTTCAGCACCTCGGGCACGATCCCGCGCCAGTAGTCGTCGTTGTGCTCGCCCGGGGTCATGTTCGCGACGGCGGGGTCGAGCGCTTTGATCAGTTTGCGGTCGGCGCGGGCGAAGGGGTCCGAATTCCCGCACCACACCCCCGTCGAAGCCGCCGAGAGATCGCCGGTGTGCAGCAGCGGCTCGTGCGATTCCCACTGCTCACGATTCGCGAAGACCTTGCGGGACTTGGCATCGGGCCAGCTCACGAAGAGCGCGGCACTCGCCACGGCGACCGCCTTGAGGTTCTTGTGCTCGCGGGCGTAGCGCAGTGCGCCGAAGCCGCCCATCGAGATCCCGAAGATCGCCGTCGCCGGTCGCAGCCGGCGCTGGGCGAGCCAGCCTGGGAGTTCGTCGGACAGCATCCGCTGCGGGTCGTCGGCCTTGCCGACGTCCACCCAGTAGTTGTCCCCGTCGACGGCGGCCACCGCGAAGCCGGGCAGCCCGGCCGCGACGACTTGGTTCAGCGCGTTCTGCACACCGAGGTTGAGAAAGGTCCGGGCGTCCGCGCCACGTCCGTGCAGGGCGACGCAGACCGGCAGCCCGACCCGTGACACGCCGTCGGGGGCGATGACGACGAGGTTGACGTCGCGATTGCGGGCCGCGGACCGCATCTTCTGCACCGTGACCGCTTCGGCGAGCGGCGTCGGGGTACTCGGTGGGGCCACCGGCGGCGGCCCCACCAAAGGAGGCTTCTCGGCGCCACAGGCGGAAATCAGCGCCGAGCCGCCGACAGCCGCGGCTCCCAGGAGCAGGCCACGCCGGCTCACGGCGTGGCCCACTTCCTCAGCTACGGGTCTCCTCATCGGCGAACTCATCTTCGGTCTCTTCCCGCGGCGGCTTGTACGGGTCGGCTTCACCGGCGTGCTGCGCCCCAGTGGCCCGCCGGGCGACCTCCGCATCGGCTTCCCTGGCCTTCGCGAGGAGGTCTTCGATGCGCTTGGCATCTTCGGGAATGCTGTCGGCCACGAAGGCCAGCGTCGGAGTGTAGCGGACTCCCGTGCCCTGACCGACCTTCGTGCGCAGCACACCGCGAGCGGATTCGAGCGCCGCGGCGGCACCGGCGTGATCGGGCGTGGATTCCAGGTTCTCACCGAGCACCGTGTAGTAGACCGTGGCGTCGTGCAGATCCGCCGTGATCTTCGTGTCGGTGATCGTCACGTGATTGAGCCGCGGATCCTTGATGTCGTGCTCGATCGCGTGCGCGACGATCTGCGAGATCCGCTTGGCGAGCTTGCGAGCCCGAGCGGGGTCGGCCATGGGATTCGTCTCCTCGAAAGATCTTCTGCTAGTCATCCGGGCCGAGCAGCCGGCGGTGGGCGGAGAGCAGTTCGAACTCCGGCCTCCCGGCCACGAAGCGCTCACACGAGTCGAGCACGTCACGGACGTGCGCGCCAGTCGCCGCGACCACGGCCACACCGATCAGCGCCCGCCGGTGCAGGTCTTGCTGTCCGGCTTCGGCGACGGAGACGTCGAAACGCCTGCGCACCTCGGCCAGCACCGGCTTGAGCACGGATCGCTTCTGCTTGAGCGAGTGGACGTCACCCAGCAGGATGTCGAGCTCAAGAGCTCCTACGAACATGAGGGGTTCTGGGTTGTCGAGAAGTGAAGCGGCGCTCCCCCGCCCAGCTGCGAGGGAGCGCCGCCCGTGTCACTTACGCACGCGGCTTTTCGCGCTGCTCGTAGGTTTCGATGACGTCGCCGAGCTTCAAATCGCTGTAGTTACCCAAGGTGAGACCACACTCGAAGCCCTCGCGGACCTCGGTGACGTCGTCCTTTTCGCGCTTCAGCGAGTTGATCGGCAGGTTCTCGACGATGACGTTGCCGTCACGGAGGAGACGACCCTTGGCGTTACGCCGGATCTCACCCGAGATGACCATGCAACCGGCGATCGTACCGACCTTCGACGACTTGAAGATCCCGCGGATCTCGGCCTTGCCCAGCTCGACCTCTTCGAAGATCGGCTTGAGCATGCCCTTGAGCGCGGCTTCGATCTCGTCGATCGCCTGGTAGATGACCGTGTAGTACCGGACGTCGACGCCCTCGCGGGTGGCCCGCTCGGTCGCCTTGCCCTGTGCCCGCACGTTGAAGCCCAGGACGATCGCGTTGGACGCGGTCGCCAGGTCGATGTCGGACTCCGTGACGCCACCGACACCGCGGTGGACCACGTTGAGCTCGACCTCTTCTTCGCCGACATCCAGCTGCATCAGCGAGGCTTCGAGGGCTTCGACCGTACCGGAGTTGTCACCCTTGATGATCAGGTTGAGGGTGCTCGTCTCCTTCAAGGCCTCATCGAGGTCTTCGAGGCTGACCCGCTTACGACGCGACGCGTTGAGCGCGTTGCGGGTACGGGCCGAACGCCGCTCGGCGATCTGCCGGGCGACCCTGTCCTCGTCGACGACGAGGAACGTGTCGCCGGCGCCGGGCACCGAGGTGAATCCGATGACCTGGACCGGACGCGACGGGGTCGCTTCGGTGACGTTGACGTTGTGCTCGTCGACCATCTTCCGCACGCGGCCGTACGCGTCACCGGCGACGACGGAGTCACCGACGCGCAGCGTTCCGCGCTGGACCAGCACCGTGGCGACCGGACCGCGACCGCGGTCCAGGTGTGCCTCGATCGCGACGCCCTGGGCCTCCATGTCCGGGTTGGCCCGCAGGTCGAGCGCGGCATCGGCGGTCAGCAGGATCGCCTCGAGGAGACCATCGATGTTGATGTTCTCCCGCGCCGAGATCTCGACGAACATCGTGTCGCCGCCGTACTCCTCGGCCACGAGGTTGTACTCGGTGAGCTGCTGCCGGATCTTGTCCGGGTTCGCGCCCTCCTTGTCGATCTTGTTGATCGCGACCACGATCGGGGCCTTGGCGGCCTGCGCGTGGTTGATCGCCTCGACCGTCTGCGGCATGACGCCGTCGTCGGCCGCGACCACGATGACCGCGATGTCCGTGGCGTTCGCACCACGAGCACGCATGGCGGTGAACGCCTCGTGACCCGGGGTGTCGATGAACGTCACGAGACGCGGGGTGCCCTCGAGCTCGGTCTCGATCTGGTAGGCGCCGATGTGCTGGGTGATGCCACCGGCTTCGCCCTCGCGCACCTTCGTCTTGCGGATCGTGTCGAGCAGCCGGGTCTTACCGTGGTCGACGTGACCCATGATCGTCACGACCGGCGGCCGGACCTGCAGATCCTCTTCCTCACCCGCGTCTTCGCCGTAGGTGATGTCGAAGGTCTCCAGCAGCTCCCGGTCCTCTTCCTCGGGGCTGACGACCTGGACGACGTAGTTCATCTCGCCGCCGAGCAGCTCGAGGATGTCGTCCGACACGGACTGCGTCGCCGTGACCATCTCACCGAGGTGGAAGAGCACCTGCACCAGCGAAGCCGGGTTGGCGTCGATCTTCTCGGCGAAGTCGGTCAGCGAAGCGCCACGCGGCAGGCGGATCGTTTCGCCGCTGCCCTTGGGCAGGCGAACGCCACCGACGCTGGGCGCCTGCATGTTGTCCATGTACTCCATGCGCTTCTGGCGCTTGGACTTCCGGCCCTTGCGAGCGGGACCACCGGGACGACCGAAGGCACCAGCGGTACCACCGCGGCCACCGGGGCCACCACGGCCGCCGCCGCCACGGAAACCGCCACCACCGGCCGGGGCACCGCCACCGCCACCGGGGCCACCGCCACCGGGACGGAAACCGCCACCGCCGCCGCCACCGGGACGGAAACCTCCGCCGCCGCCACCGCCACCGGGACCGCCGCGGAAACCTCCGCCGCCGCCACCGGGACCACCACGGGCGCCGCCACCGGGGCCACCACGGGCGCCGCCGCCGGGGCCGCCACGGGCGCCACCGGGACCACCGGCCGGACGGGCCGGACGGCCCGGCATCATGCCGGGGTTCGGGCGCGGGGGCATGTTGCCCGGGTTCGGCCGGTTACCGCCGGGAGCGCCGCCACCGGGACGCGGCGGACGGTTGTCGCCACCCTGACCGCCACCGGGACGCGGAGGACGGTTGTCGCCGCCCTGCTGGCCGCCACCGGGACGGGGACCGGACGGACGCGGGGCCGGAGAACCGGAACCCACTCCGAACGGGTTGTTCCCGACACGCGGGGTGCGCGGGCCGGGCTTCGGGCCGCCGGGCTTGGGGCCCTGCGGCTTCGGCGGCACGACCGAACCCTGCGACGGCGTCTGGGACGCCGGCGGGGTGGCCGGTGCTGCCGGGGTTTCCTTGGCCTCGGGCTGCTTCGGCTCGGCCGGAGCGGCCTTCGCCGCCGGAGCGACCTCTTCCTTCGGCGCCGGCGGCCGGGGGCCGGGGCGCGGACCCGGGCGGACACCCGGGGTGGAGGGACGGGACGGCTGCTGGGCCGGGGCCGACGCCGCCGCTGACGACACTGCCGACGCTGACGACGCCGACGACGCTGCCGCCGTCGACTCCGCCGGAGCGGACGCCGCGGGGGCGGCCGGGGCCTCGGTCTTCGCCGCGGGCGCGGGCTGGGCCTGCTTCGCGGCCGGAGCCGGGGCAGCGGGCTTCGCGGGAGGCGCGGGCGAAGGGCGCGGGCCGGGGGTCGGAACCGGCTTCTTCTTGCCGTCCTTGGCCGGGTACGCGTCACGGAGACGGCGGGCGACCGGCGCCTCGACGGTGGACGACGCGGACTTCACGAACTCGCCCTGTTCCTTCAACTTGGCGAGAACTTCCTTGCTGGTGATGCCGAGCTCTTTCGCGAGCTCATGTACTCGGGCCTTGCCTGGCACAGCTCTCCTCATCTGGGGAGGCCGGCGGCAGACCCGCAGACCTCGTCCTATTGTCGCGCGTTCATTGATTCAGCTTCACGGCTGACTCATGACGGGTCGACCTGCTTCCTGATTCCATCCGGCACCGGGGGTGTCCCGGCGCCTTTCAACCTTCGGTGTGCCGCTCCAGGCGTTCGTGGACACCCTGGGCGTCGAGCGACCCTGGAACACGAAGTGCCCGGGGGAACGCCCTGCGCCGCTCGGCCTTGGCCAGACAGTCCGGCACGGGGTGCAACCAGGCACCCCGGCCCGGCAATCGCCGACGTTCGTCGACGATCAACCGACCGTCCGCCGCGACCACTCGCAGCAACTCACCGATCAAGGCCCGCTTACGGCAACCCACACAGGTGCGAACCGGGGCTTCCCGGTCGTGCTGGAGGTCGGTTCCCGGCCGCGGGCTCTGAACCACTCGTAAGTCTAGCGCTTCGACCTTCACTCAGCCGAACCGGTTGCCGCGGCGGGCCGCGCCTGCCCGGCGTGTGCTTCGTCACCCTGGTCGGGAGCGGCGTCACTGCGGATGTCGATCCGCCACCCGGTGAGGCGGGCGGCGAGGCGCGCGTTCTGCCCTTCCTTGCCGATCGCGAGCGAAAGCTGGTAGTCCGGGACGACGACGCGAGCGGTCTTGGCCCGCTCGTCGACGACCCGTACGGAGACAACCTTCGCGGGCGACAGCGCATTCCCGACGAACTTCGCCGGGTCTTCGGAGAAGTCGATGATGTCGATCTTCTCACCCGCCAGTTCGCTCATCACGTTGCGCACGCGCGCGCCGACCGGGCCGATGCAGGCGCCCTTGGCGTTGACGCCGGGCACCGTCGATCGGACCGCGATCTTGGTGCGGTGACCGGGTTCCCGCGCGACGGCGGCGATCTCGACCGTGCCGTCGGCGATCTCGGGGACCTCGAGGGCGAACAGCTTGTGCACCAGTTTCGGGTGCGAGCGCGACAGCGTGATCTGCGGGCCGCGGTTGCCGCGCGAGACGGTGACGACGTAGGCCTTGATCCGGTCGCCGTGCTCGTAGGTCTCGCCTGGCACCTGCTCGATCGCGGGCAGCACGCCCTCGATGTCGCCCACCTGGATGATGACCATGCCGCGGGCGTTGGCGCGGGCGTCACGCTGCACCACACCGGCGACGATCTCGTTCTCCTTGGCGGAGAACTCGCCGAAGGTCTTCTCGTGCTCGGCGTCGCGGAGACGCTGCAGGATGACCTGCCGCGCGGTGGTCGCGGCGATCCGCCCGAAGCCTTCGGGGGTGTCGTCCCATTCCTCGTCGGTCTGGCCGTCCGGGGTGAGGGTGTGCGCGAGGACACGGACCAGCCCGCTCTTGCGGTCGATGTCGATCCTGGCGTGCGACTGGTGGCCCTCGGTGTGCTTGTACGCGGTGAGCAAGGCGGTTTCGATCGCTTCGATCACCGTTTCGAAGGGGATGTCCTTGTCCCGTTCGATCGCGCGCAGCGCTGCGATGTCGACGTTCACTTCGGCTCCTCCTTCGGCTCCGTGGTGGCGGCGTTCAGGGCCGACGCATCGGTTTCCAACAGTTTCAGGTCCTCGGCAGGTGGTTGCTTGAATTCGATCTCGATGACCGCTTTGGCCACCGAGGCGTAGGAGACGTCCCGGATCTCGCCGTCCACGAGCACGCGCGCGGAGTTCTCCCCCGCGTGCCCGACCCGGCCGAGGTAGGCGGCGCCTTCGGCCGGGGTGATCTTGACGAGGCGGAACTTCGCGCGCCGCCAATGCCGCTGCACGGTCAGCGGCCGGTCGAGGCCGGGCGAGGTGACTTCGAGCGTGTACGCGCTCGCGATCACGTGCTCGTTCTCGTCGAGCGCGGCGGAAACCGCCCGGCTGACGCTCGCCACCTCGTCCAGCCCGACGCCGTCGTCCCCGTCGACGACGACCTTGACCAGCTGACGGCGGCCTGCCTGCTGGACCTCGAAGGAATCGAGGTCGAAACCCGCGGCCTTGACGGCTTCGGCCACGATGGGCTCCAGCCTGCTGGCGAGGTCGTTGGGCACGGTGGAGCGCTCCTGTTCGGCGGTGGGCGACCCGGCGGCGTGGATCCCGGGTTCGGTAGTGGACCAGCTTATCCGGTCGCCCCCGCGTGACGCGCGAGCGGCGGCCCCGCACGGGGTACTGGCAGGATGGGGCGGCGTGACCGGAAGATCGACAGAGCCCACCTCGCCGAGCCGTCGCGCTTTCCTGCGGCTGGGAGCGCTGGCCGTGGCGGCCGTGCCGCTGGCGTCCGCCTGCTCCCCCGGCTTCGACGAGACCCCCGATCCGCTGGGCCCGCTGCTGCGCGCCGCGGAGACCGACGTGGCGGGCGCGAAGGCGTTGCCAGGTGCCGAAGGCGAAGCGGTCGCGACGGCGCGGGCCGCGCACGCGGCGGCGCTCAAGACCGAGGTGGACCGGCTCAACCGGCCGAAACCGGACCAGCAGGGCCCCGCGGAGAACCCGCCCTCGTCGGTGGACGGGCTCAAGGAACGGCTCGCCCAGGCCCGCGAACAGGCCGAAGGTCTCGTGCCCACACTGCCCCGCTACCGCGCCGGGATGGTCGCCTCGATCGCGGCGGGCTGCGCCGCGCTGCAGCAGAGTTCGGACAAACTCGGCCGAGGCGACGACGCCGAAGCCGTCGAAATACCCGCCGGAGTCCAGCTCGGCGGGGAGACGACGGAAGCCGTCCAGCGGGCGCTGGCCGCCGAACACGCGGCGATCTGGGTGTACGGACTGGTCAGCGCCTATCTGCCGGCCGCCTTCACTGGCGCGGTGAGCCGCGGCACGGCCGAGCACGTCAAGCGGCGGAACGTCTGCGAGCGGATGCTCTCCGCGGCCGGGCAGACCGCCACCGGACCGGAGGCCGCGTACGTGCCGCCGAAGCCGGTGACCGAGGCGAATTCGGCGATGGAACTGGTGGCCACGGCCGAAGCGGACGCGACGGCGGCCTGGCTCGGCCTCATCGACCGGACCGACGACGCGGCTCTGCGGACGACGGCGCTGAACGCGCTGATCGGATCGGCGCGACGAGGGACCGCTTGGCGGGCCGAGTTCGGCGCGAAGCCGGTGGCGATCGCCATGCCGGGCCAATCGGCCTGAGCCTCTTACGCCTGCTTCGGCCCCTATCGCGCGCTGGGAAAGGACCGTTCCTGGCGAATTTTGCCAGGAACGGTCCTTTCCCAGCATCCGGAGGGAGCCTCCACTCAGCGGCGCAGATCGCCCGAGAGCCGCAAAGCGTCGGTCGCGATCCGCTCCAGCACCGGCTTGTCGGTCTGCTTGTCGTAGAAACCGGCCAGCACGATGGCCACGTCGGGTCCGGTGACGTGGGAGTCGTAGGCCGCGTCCTGTCCAGAGATCTTCGGGGCGCCCTGCGCCTTGAAAGTGCCGTCGCGCACGAGGTCGGACACGTTGCCCGTGCCGTCCTTGTCGGTGAGCGCCTTGAGCTGGGTCGCGGTGACCTCGCCGGGCATGGTGACGAGGACGACCGACACCAGCGCCTTCTTCCCGCCGGTCTCGGTCGTGTACAGCGCCCGCGACAGCCGCTTGCACGGCGTCTGGGTGAAGAACTCCTTGGTGTCGCCGTAGGACTTGCTCGCGCAGTCGGTGGTGACCTGCGGGCCTTCGACCAGCGTGTACTGGAACCGTCCGCTGTTCGCCGGCGTGTCCGCGATCGGGGTCGGCTCCGGCTCGTGCCGGATCAGCCACCAGAGCAGCGCGGAGACGGCCGCGATGGCGACCAGCCCGGCGCCTTTCAGTGCCAGGACTGCCAGGCCCTTGCTGTCCCTCGACGGCGCGGGCGGCGGCCCGCCCGGCCCTGCCGGTCGCACCGGCTGAAGCCGGGCCGTTTCCGCCGCTCCCGGGGTAAATTGCGCACCAACCACGGGAACATACGGTAGTTCACAGCACTCCGGCGGTTCACCTGAACGTGCTTATCACCCGCTCGACGTCGCTGACCGTGTTGTAGAGATGGAAGCCGAATCGCTGCCTTCCGGCCCGGCTACCGGCCACGATGCCCGCTTCCTTCACCCGGACGGCGTCGACGTCGAGCGAGACGATCGCACTCCCCTGACCGGGTGAACCGAGCGCTTCGAGGAGCGCGTCCGCGAGGCCCACGCAGTGCGCGCGGACGGCCCCCAGGTCGAGGGAGCCGAGGTAGTCCAGCGAGACGGCGGCGCCGACGAACGAGAGCCAGGCCGGCGACAGGTCGAGCGACCGCGTGCCCTCCGCGAGCCGCAGCGGAAGGCCGTAGACGGTCTGCCCGCGGTCCTGCCCCGCGTACCAGTTCGCGGCGACGGGCACGGCTCGCTCCAGCACCCGCGGATGCGCGGCCAGCCACGCCGCCCCGCGCGGCGCGAGCAGCCACTTGTATCCCGCGGCGACCACCCAGTCGGCCCAGCCGAGGTCGAGCGGCTGCCAGCCGGCGGCCTGGGTGGCGTCGAGCAGGACCGCCGCGCCCGCCGCCTCGGCCGCGGCACGGAGCGCGCCGAGATCGGGCTGAGCGCCGTCCGCCGACTGGACGACGCTGACCGCGACGAGGTCGTGCCCCTCGACGCGCTCGGTCAGTTCGGTCAACGGCACTTCGGTGACCTTCACCCCGCGGTGCGCCTGAGCCGCGAACGGGAAGGTGACGCTCGTGAAGTCGTTCCCGGCCACCAGCACCCGGGCACCGTCGGGCAGCCCGGCCGCCACGTTCGCGATCAGCTGCGAAACGGACGCCCCGATCGCCACTCGCTCCGCCGGGACCCCGATCAGCGCGCCGAACCCGGCCCGGGTCCGCGCGACGGGCTCGTCGAAGTCCGTCGGCCGGGCTTCGCCGCGTCGCCACCGCTCGACCGCCTCGGCCACCGCGTCGGCCGCGTGCGACGGCGGGACGCCGATGCTGGGCGTGTTGAGATAACCCGGCGGGACTGCGAATTCGGCTCCGAAGGTCTGCATGGTTTCGAGCCTAGGGAGATTCCGGGAGCAGGGCCGCGACGTCGCCGTAGGACGGTGGGGTCAGCGGGAGTTCACCGCCGTCGCGGACGGCCTCGACGGTGCGCAGCGTGGCGGCCAGCGCCATCCGGTACGGCAGCGATCCGAGGCTGATCCGCGCGACACCGAGTCCGGCGAGGCCGTCGACGGTGACCTTGCCGGGGAGGAACAGTAGGTTCAGCGGTTTGGCCACGGCCTTCACCAACCGTTCGACGTCCGCGGGCTCGGCGAGCCCCGGTACGAACACGCCGTCCGCACCCGCGTCCACATAGGACCGACAGCGATCGGCCGCGGTGCCGAAGTCGGGCTTGCCCAGCCAATGCGTGTCCGTCCGCGCGTTGACGAAAAGGTCCGGGGCGTGTTCCTTCGCCGCCGCGATCTTGGCCGCGTGCCGCGCGGGATCGCCGAGGCCGTCTTCGAGGTTGATGCCCGCCACACCGGCTTCGGCGAGTTCCGCGGCCAGCGCGCCGACCTCGCCCGGGTCCTCGCTGAAGCCGTCCGCGAGGTCGACGCTGATCAGCGCGTCCAGTTCGGCGAGCCGCCGCGCCAGCCGGACGGTGGCGTCCTTGGTGGAGGGGGCACCGTCCGGCTCGCCCTCGGCGGCCGAGACCCCGAGGCTGGTCGTGCCGAGCGCCGGGAAGCCCTGCGCGGCCAGGAAGGCGGCCGTGCCGAACTCCCACACGTTCGGCAGCAGCAGCGGGGAACCGGGGACGTGGAGCGCGGCGAATGCGGTCATCTCACGACGGTAGCCAGTGGACGCTTCGGTGGCAGCCGAAGCGTCCGGCCTGTCGCGTGCCCGTCAAACCCGTTCCAGGAAAGGCGTCAGCAGTTCGGGCACCGACTCCTCGGCGAACAGCAGCCCCTGCTCCTCCCCGGCGTCATACACCGCGTACGCCCCGCCTCCGGCGGCCGTGGTCGCCACGACGGTCAGCAATCCCTTGCGCCGCTGGAAGATCGACTGCTTCACCGTCCACCCGATCACGCCTTCGCGTTCCAGGGCGAACGTGCTCCGCCGCACCGTCCCGTGCCGCCCGACGAGGTACCGCCCGGTGATCCCGTGCCCGAGGTTGCGGTAGGCGTCCAGCGCCAGCAGCACCGAAACCGGCAGCAGCACGACACCGAGCGCGGCACCGATCACCAGCAGGACGTCGGTCAGCAGCAGGCCGAGGACGGCGAAGATCGCCAGCAGCATCACGACCGAACCGACCCACCAGCGCAGCAGCCGTCCCCGCGCGGCGCGCGGATGTCCGGTCAGCCGGACGGCTTCGGTCGGCGAGACGGGTTCGCGCAGCACCGTGGCGGCGACCCGGTTGGCGACCGCGACCGGCGCGGCGGGCAGGAGCGTGTGGTAGTCGGTCTTGTCCTTGTCGTCGCCCTGCCGCATGCCGGTGGCGATCGCGTCGACCCGCGCGGCGCCGGAGATCCGGTTCCCGAGTGGCTCGACGAGGTCGATGCCGCGCAGCCGGCTTTCCTCGATCGAGATCGAGCGCGTGGTGAACAGGCCACGGCGCACTCGCAGCGTGCCGCCGGATTCGCGGTCGAGCCGGTAGTTCCACCACATTTCGATCCACAGGCCCAGCGCGCCGACCACGCCGACGACCATCGCGATCGCCAGCAGGATCAGGATCGCCACCACCAGCGGGATACCGCGGAACAGGCCGATCACCCAGTCGATCAGGCCTTCCTGCAGCCCTGCCCATTCGGAGACCTGCATGAGCCCGCCGCCCGCCGCGAGGCCGAGTGTCGGAGTCAGGAACGACATCGGCGCGTAGCGGATCCAGCCCCGGTCCAGTTCGGCGAGCGGCGCGTCCTCGTCGGTCTCCGCGATCTCCGCGCGGCGCAACAGGTCCGCGCGCAGGCGCTCGGCCTCGGCGCGGGAGACGGGGTTGAGCTTGATCCGGCCCTGTCCGCCCGATTCGTGCGAGCCGGTGCCGATGGTCACCACCGCGACGTCGAACAGGCGGTGCAGCGGGTTGGCCGTCAGGTCGACGTTGCGGATCCGTTCGCGCTGCAGGGCTTTCCGTGAGCGGAAGACCAGCGTGAACGCCGTCTCCAGCCGGTCCGGCGTGACCCGGTAGCGCACGCCTTTCCAGTAGAACAGCTCGGCCAGCACGCCACCGCCGACGAGAAGCACCCCGCCCGCGACGACCCAGGCGAACGCGACCCAGAGCCGTCCTCCGCCACCCACGATCGCGAGCGTGGTCGGGATCGCGGCACCGACGGCCGCGCCCGTCATGGTCAGTGCGGTGACGGCGAGCGTCCGTCTGTCGAGTGTGCTCCAGTCCTCGAACTCGCCCGAAGTCATGTCGCGTCCCCCGGCGTCGCCTGCGTCGTTTCGGTGAGCTGCTCCGCCAGGCTCGCGGCCAGTTCGTGGTCGAGCCCGCGGATCTTGACCGCGCCCCGCGCCGACGCCGTGGTGACCGTGACGGTGGCGAGCTTGAACAGTTGCTGCAGCGGACCGCGCAGGGTGTCCACGGTCTGGATCCGCGACATCGGCGCGACGCGCCATTCCTGCCAGAAGAACCCGGAGCGCGCGTACACCGCCGTCTCCGTGACCTCCCAGCGATGCACCTTGAACCACCACAGCGGCATCGCCATCACCCAGACCAGCCCCACCACCGCGAACACCGCCGCCGGTGTCAGCAGCCAGAACCGCGCGGGCGTGACGAGCAGCCCGAGCACCACCAGCACCAGCACCGGGGTTGCCCAGAAAAGCGTTCCCTGCAGGCGCCACCAGCCCACGACCCGCTGATCCAGCACGTTCCGCGGCGGCCTCAACCGCACCTTCCCTCGATCGGTTTCCACCGAGTTCACCCCCGAGATCGTTTACAATGCGATCGCATCGTAATAACATGGGACCGTAGTGGCAATGCGATCGCATGGCAAACAGCGAAACGGATGGTGAAGTGCCGAAGCAGGTGGATCACGTCGCGCGGCGGGCGGAGATCGCCGAGGCGCTGACCCGGCTGACGGCCACCCGGGGCCTGGAGGGAGTCAGCCTCCGGCATGTCGCCGCCGAAGCGGGCATGTCGATGGGTTTGGTGCAGCACTACTTCAAGACCAAGGACGAGATGCTGCTGTTCGCCGTCGAACGCCGCTCCCAGGTGTACGAAGCGCGCATCAAAGCCCAGTTGGCGGCCGGAGAACTGCCGTCGACGCCCAAAGCCGTCATCCGCGCGATCATGACCGAGATCCTGCCGCTCGACGAGCGCAGGCGCGGCGACTGGCTGATGGGCGTCGCGTTCTTCATCCGCGCGATCTCGGACCCCGCCTTCGCGGCCGCGTTCACCGACGGTGTCCCTCAGTTGTTCGACCTGCTCGCCCTTTTGATCCGGCAGGGACAGGACGCGGGCGATGTCGACAAGTCCGCCGACCCGATGCACGAGTCCGCGATCCTCTGGGCACTCGCCGATTCACAGGGCACCAACATCGTGATGAAGCACCGCACCCCGGACGAGGCACTGTCTACTGTGGACTACTACCTCGATCGGCTGTTCGGCTCGGCCCCAGCCGGATGAGACGCGGCCGAGGCCAGGGCGCGCAACGGCTGGTGGCGATGTCGGCTGACGGATGTCTCGGCCCGCCTCGGCGAAGGACTGTCCAAACCGGACATCGCGGCTCGGCCGCACCTCGCCGAGGCGACGGTGGAGAGCTACCTGTCGCGGATGCCGGTCGAACCGGACTGCGCGAACCGGCCCCAGGGGGTCTGCCGTCGCACGAGACCGGCCTGCTCAAGCGGTGAGCTGCCCGTCGTAGGTCTTGCGGGCGTCCAGGACCTCACCCATGTGCACGCGAGCCCATTTGTCGAGCATGTCGAGCGGTTCGGCGAGGTTGCGACCGAGGGCGGTCAGCTCGTACTCGACGTGCGGCGGGATCTCCGGGTACGCGGTGCGCGTCAGGATGCCGTCGCGGACGAGGCTGCGGAGCGTCTGAGTGAGGACTTTCTGCGAAATGCCGCGCACCCGTTTGCCGATCTCGGTGAACCGGAGCGGGCCGTCACCGAGCACGCCGATGATGAGCACGGTCCACTGATCACCGATGCGATCGAGCAGCGCGCGGGTGGGGCAGTCGGGATCGTACGGGTTTCCGAGCACGTGACCTCCTTACTCTCTTCGGGAGAGTAACATGCCTAGCGAGAGGGAGCGGGCTGCATCAGCGCTTCGAACAGCAGGATCAGATGACGGCGGCCGCGCTCCCAGCGCGCCTCCAGTTCGGTCTGGTCGCGGGTCGCCCAGCTGGCGATGAGAATGCCGCGGACGACGTCCATCGCCGTGTACACCGCGTGCAGGAACTCCGGATGCGCCGCGTGTTCCGGCAGCAGCGCCTTGCCGAACTCGACCAGGCTGCTGGTCGCGATCGGCTCGACCACGGCCATCTGGGCGCGCAGCTCCGGGTCGGTCCGCGACGCCACCCACAGCTCCACGGTCGCCGAGAAGACCGGCCCCTGGTGCATCTCCCACATCAGCTGCAACGCGTCGCCGACCGGGTCGGTCGAGGCCTTGAGCCGGTCGATCTCCGCCATCGCGACCTCGGTGCGCCTGGCCGCGAGATGCCGGATCGCGGAGGTGACGAGGTCGGTCTTGGTCGGGAAGTGATGCACCTGCGCGCCGCGGGTCACCCCGGCGCGATCCGCGACGCGGGTGGTCGTGGTGCCCGCGTAGCCGTACTCGACGAGACAGTCGATCGTGGCGTCGAGCAGCCTGACGCGCATCGCGGCGCTGCGTTCCTCCTGCGTGCGTCGTGGTGCGGCCATGCGCCTACTTTATGGTGCGCCGCACGAGCCGGTGGTCCAGGTGGCCGTGAGTGGCGATTCGGGTCCAGTTGAGGAGAAGGGCCACCGTGCCGTGTTCGGGGGCGTGCCGGCGCCTGTGCCGAGGCCGGGGGTGCCACCTAAGGGCAGGCCCGGCGGTGCACGACGGCGGCCTCGGGCCGGTGCCGGAAGGCGGAGCCGCGTGCACCGTGGCCCTGCGGCTAGGGTGACCGAGTGGAGATGTTGCACCTGCGGTACTTCGTGGCCGTCGCCGAGGAGCTGAACTTCTCCCAGGCGGCCCGCAGACTGCATATGGCCGCCTCCCCGCTGAGCCAGCGCATCAAGGATCTCGAACACGAACTCGGCCACCGGCTGTTCGATCGCAGCACGCATCACGTCACCCTCACCGCGGCGGGCACCGCGTTGCTGCCCATCGCGCGGGACGTCCTCGAACAGGTCAACGCGATCCCCTGGCGGTTGCAGGAGGCGGTGAAGCCGCGGCGGAGCACCGTGTTCGTCGGCATGCCCGCCGGCGTGCACCCGGCTCTGCGGGAACGCGTCAAACGGCTCGAACAGCGCGGCCGCGACCGGTTCGAGCTCAAACGCTGGCCAGGGACGACGCCCGATCTGGTCGCCGCGGTCCACGAGGGCAAACTGGCGCTGTCGCTGGTCCGGATGCCGATCGTCGATCCCATGCTCGAGATCGTCCCGGTGCAGGTGGAGCGGCTCGGCGCCGTCGTCCCGGCCGGCCGGTTCGCCGGGCGGAAGACGGTCACCATCGCCGAATTGAGTGATCTGTCCTACATCCCGTCCGCCTCGGAAAGCATTCCGGCCTATTCGGACGACATGGACCACACGTTGTCGAAGGCGGGGATCAAGAAAAGACTCAAAGTCGGCGGAACCGAATATTCGGGCATTTCCGAATTGGTGGCGAACGGTTCGTCGTTCTCGATCACGATGCTCGACCCGGCCAGCCCGATGCATCTGTTCCTCGTCGATGGCGCCACCGTCCTCCCGTTCTCGGATTTCCAGCCCCGGCTGGAGACCGCGCTGGTCTGGCGGCGTGACCGCGCCGAGAAGGGCGACCTCGCCGACCTGGTCGAGGCGGCCCGCGAGATTTTCGCCGAACCGCTCTCCACCTGAGGGTCCGCGGCGTACCGTCCACCGTGGCCGAAGAATGGCATGACCACCGCAGTCATACCATTCTTCGCTTCTTGATCATTCCCTTTTTCGCCATTCAAGCCTAACTTCGATCGTAGAGCGAACAACGGCGAAGGGAAGCAAAATGACGCAAACCGCCACCGGACCGCTGGACGGCGTTCGCGTGATCGACCTCTCGACGGTGGTCATGGGCCCGTACGCCGCGCAGATCCTCGGCGACCTCGGTGCCGACGTGATCAAGATCGAGTCCCCGGCCGACACCGTCCGGGTGGGCAAGTTCCGCACGACACCGGGAATGACGCCGCTCAACCTGAACGTGAACCGCAACAAGCGCAGCGTCGCCCTCGACCTGAAGGACGGGGAGCAGCGCGAGCGGGCGCTCGAACTGATCGACACCGCCGACGTGCTGATCACCAACATGCGCCCCGGCGCGTTGAGCAGGCTCGGCCTGACCTACGCCGACGTCGCCGCCCGCAATCCCGGCCTGGTCTATGCCCACGCCCAGGGTTTCCGCAGCGATTCCGACCGCGCGGGTCACGCCGCCTACGACGAGACCGTGCAGGCGTCGTCCGGCCTGGTCGACGTCGCGAACCGCGCCCTGGGCAGGCCGGTCTACCTGCCGACGATCATCGGCGACAAGGTGTCCTCGCTGACCATCGTCTACACCGTGCTCGCCGCGCTGGTGCACCGCGACCGGACCGGTGAGGGCCAGCGTGTCGAGATCCCGATGACCGACACGCTGATCGCGTTCAACCTGGTCGAGCACCTCGCCGGGCACGTGTTCGAGCCCGCGGAGAGCCCGACCGGCTTCGGCCCGTCGATGAACCCGGGTCATCAGGCCGTGCACACCAAGGACGGCATGGCCTGCGTGATCCCCTACAACCCGCAGAACTTCCGCGACTTCTTCCAGGCCGCCGGGCGGCCCGAACTGGCCGAGGATCCCCGCGTCACCGGGGACGCCATCGACGGCGCCGACCACGAGGCGCTGGCCGGGATGATCGCCGAATGCGCTCCGGCGCTGACCACCGAAGAGTGGACCGAGGTCTGCGCGAAGTA
Source organism: Amycolatopsis sp. QT-25 (assembly GCF_029369745.1). Taxonomy (NCBI): domain Bacteria; kingdom Bacillati; phylum Actinomycetota; class Actinomycetes; order Pseudonocardiales; family Pseudonocardiaceae; genus Amycolatopsis; species Amycolatopsis sp. QT-25. The sequence continues at coordinate 2,387,562 of NZ_CP120210.1, read as the reverse complement.
CAGCATCCCGATGGCCCCGGTCCTGGAACTGGACAACGCGCAGGACGACGACTACGTCCGCGACGGTCACCTGCTCGACGTCGTCGAGCACCCGAGCGAGGGCGCGATCCGCACCATCGGCATCCCGGTGAAGTTCTCCGTGACGCCGGGGTCCGTGCGGCGCCTGGCTCCCCTGCCGGGTCAGGACACCGAAGACGTCTTGCGTGAACTCGCCACCACTCGCTGAGGAAGAACCATGAGCACCGACGAAGTGAGGACCGAGCGGATCGGCGGCACCCTGCTGATCACGATCGACCGGCCGCGGGCCCGCAACGCGGTGAACGCCGCCGTCGCCGCGGGGCTGGCCGAAGCACTCGACCTCCTGGAAACCGATCCCGGCCTGCGGGCCGGGGTCCTGACCGGCGCGGACGGCTCGTTCAGCGCCGGTATGGACCTCAAGGCGGCGCTGCACGGCGAGTCGCCCGAGATCCCCGGCCGAGGGTTCGGCGGGCTGACCGAGGCCGAGCTGTCGAAGCCGCTGATCGCGGCCGTCGAAGGCTGGGCGATGGGCGGCGGATTCGAACTGGCGCTGGGTTGCGACCTGATCGTCGCCGCCGAGGACGCCAAGTTCGGGCTGCCCGAGGTGAAGCGCGGGCTGATCGCCGCGGGGGGCGGTGTGCTCCGGCTGCCGAAGCGGATCCCGCACCACCTGGCGATGGAGTTCCTGCTCACCGGCGAGCCGATCGGCGCCGAGCGCGCCGGAAACCTCGGCCTGGTGAACCGGGTCGTCCCGAGCGGCGAGGCCGCCGCGGTCGCCCTGCAACTGGCCGAACAGGTCGCCGCCAACGCTCCCCTGGCGCTGGCCCTGGTCAAGAAGATCGTCCGCGCCGCCGACGGAGTCCCCGGCGCGCAAGCGTTTGCCACCCAGCGTGCGGAGCTTCCGGCGCTGATGAACTCGGCCGACGTCCGCGAGGGCATGCAGGCCTTCGCCGAACGCCGCGCTCCACAGTGGACAGGTGAGTGAGATGAAGCAGCAAGAAGTCCTCGGGCAGGTGACCACGCCGCTCACGAATCCGGCGTACGCGCCGGTGGTTCCCCGGTTCACGAATCGCGAGTACCTCAACATCGTCTACCGCACCGACACCGACGCCCTGCGCGCCGTCGTGCCGGAACCGCTGGAGATCGACGAGCCGCTGGTGCGGTTCGAGGTGATGAAGATGGGCGACGTCAGCGGTTACGGGCCCTACACCGAGTCCGGGCAGGCGATCCCGGTGAGCTTCGAGGGTGAGCGCGGCGAGTACCTGCACGCGATGTACCTCGACAACTTCCCCGCCACCGCGTCCGGCCGGGAGATCAGCGCCTACCCGAAGACCATCGGCTCGCCGAGGTTGTTCGCCGAGAACGGCGCCCTGGTCGGGACGCTCGACCACGGCAGCCAACGGGTCGCGACCGCCACCATGGGCTACAAGCACCACCGGCTGGACGTGTCCGAGGCCGAAGCGCAGATCACCGTGCCGACGTTCATGCTCAAGATCATCCCGCACTACGACGGTTCGCCCCGGATCTTCGAACTGGTCCGCACCGAGATCACCGACGTGGTGGTCATCCAGGCGTGGACCGGACCCGCGCGGCTGCAACTGTTCCAGCACGTCCTGGCCCCGCTCGCCGATCTCCCGGTGCTGGAGGTCGTTTCGGCGAGCCACATCCTCACCGACCTGACCCTCGCCCCGGTCAAGCCGGTCTTCGACTACTTGAAGGGAGCACGGTCATGACTTTCCGGAACGCCGCGGTGATCGGCGCGGGCACCATCGGCCTGTCGTGGACGGCGTTGTTCGCCGCGCACGGGATGGAGGTCCGGGTCTCGGACCCGCGGCCGGATCTCGCCGACGCCGTCGCCGGCGCGCTGGAGACGTTCGCCCCGCATCTCGGCCGGGACGCCGCGGACCTCGCCCCGCACGTCCACCTCGCCGCCGACGTCCCCGAAGCCGTCCGGAACGCGGATGTCGTGCAGGAGAACGGACCCGAGGACGTCGGGTTCAAGAAGGAACTGTTCGCCACCCTGGTTCGTGAGGCGCCGTCGCACGCGCTGCTGCTCAGCTCGTCTTCGGCGATCCCCTCGACGGCGTTCGCTTCGGAGCTGGACGACGCGTCGCGCGTCCTGATCGGTCACCCGTTCAACCCACCGCATCTGATCCCGCTGGTCGAGGTCGTACCCGGTGAGCGCACCAGCGCCGAGTCGGCGGACCGCGCCGTCGAGTTCTACCGCTTCGTCGGCCGCACCCCGGTGGTGGAGCACAAGGAGATCCCCGGCTTCGTCGGTAACCGCTTGCAGAACGCGCTGAGCCGCGAAGCGATCTACCTGGTGGAACAGGGCGTCGTGTCACCGTCCGAACTGGACGCGGTGATGACGAACTCGCTCGGCATCCGCTGGTCCACCGTCGGGCCGTTCCTCGGCTCGCATCTGGGTGGTGGCCCCGGCGGTTACCGGCACATGGCCGAGCACATCGGCAAGTCGATGAAGAAGATGTGGGCGGACCTCGGTCAGCCCTCGCAGGACCCCGAAGAACAGGAACGGCTCATCGAAGCCGTGGAATCCGCTTACGGCTCCTCCACGTACTCGGAACTCACCGAGGCGCGCGACCGCAAGCAGCTCGCGGTGCTGTCCGCTTTGGACAGTGCCGTCAGTACTCGCAAGGAGGAGAACTGAAATGACCGCCGACTTCTACGACTACGAGGACCTGCTGCCGGAGGAGGAGCGCAAGCTGCTGCTCAAGACGCGTGACTTCATGCGCACCGAGGTCAAGCCCCTCGTGAACGAGTACTGGGCCAAGGGCGAGTTCCCGCACGAACTCGTCGGAAAGTTCCGCGAGCTCGGCGTCGCCGGGCTGCCCTACGAGGGCTACGGCGAGCACCTTCCGGCCACCAGCCACCTGCTCAGCGGCATGATGGCGATGGAGATGACCCGCACGGACCCGTCGGTGGCCACCTTCTTCGGCGTCCACAATGGACTCGCGATGTACAGCATCTACTCCGGTGGTGACCAGGAACAGCGTGACCGCTGGCTCCCGTCGATGGCGGCGATGGACAAGATCGGTGCCTTCGCGATGACCGAGCCGCTCGGCGGATCCGACGTCGCGGGCGGCATGCGGACGACGGCGCGCCGCGAGGGCGACACCTGGGTCCTCAACGGCGCCAAGAAGTGGATCGGCAACGCGACCTTCGCCGACCTGGTCATCGTGTGGGCGCGTGACGAGGAAGACAACCACGTCAAGGGTTTCGTCGTCGAGAAGGACTCGCCCGGCTTCGTCCCGGTCAAGATCGAGAACAAGTTCGCCTTCCGGATCGTGGAGAACGCGGAGATCACGCTGACCGACGTCCGGGTGCCGGAAGCCAACCGGCTGCAGGGCATCGCTTCCTTCCGCGACGTCGCAGAGATTTTGCGGGCGACCCGCGGCGGCGTGGCCTGGCAGGCACTCGGCGTGATGATCGGCGCCTACGAACTCGCGCTGGACTACGCCAAGGAGCGTGAACAGTTCGGCCGTCCGATCGCGCGGTTCCAGCTGGTGCAGGATCTGCTGGTGAAGAGCCTCGGCAACATCACCGCTTCGTGGGGCATGCTGGTGCAGCTCGCCCGGTTGCAGGACGCCGGGATCTTCAAGGACGAGCACTCGTCGCTCGCGAAGGCGTTCGTGACCTCGCGGATGCGCGAGGTCGTCGCCTGGGGCCGCGAGATCTTCGGCGGCAACGGGATCGTGCTGGACAACGACATCATGCGGTTCTTCACCGACGCCGAGGCGATCTACTCGTTCGAGGGCACCCGGGAGATGAACACGCTGATCGTCGGAAAGGCCATCACCGGTCAGAGCGCTTTCGTGTAAGCCGCGCTTCGCGCGTGAAGGCCCCCTTTCCTCGGAGGGGGCCTTCACGCGTGTGCCGCCACGCAATTAGTCACCTACTTGCTACTCCGGGCAGCGGCCTAATCACCCTCAGCGGGAAATGTGTCTTCGCACCTGACCGCTCAGTTCACGCAGCCGGCCATCGCGGGCGGCGCGGAGGACTTCGAAGGAGACGGAGCGCCAACAGGGGACGTGGCCGCCACCGGCTTGATCCCGGTTCCCCCGGTCGGCTCCCCCACCGCGGCGGCACTCGTCGATGTCAGCGCGGTCTTCACGAACGCTTTCACCTCGGCAGGATCGACCTTGACCGCGTCGCCGTCGGACGGCGTCGGCAGGGAGAGGCTCTGGACCGGGATGGTCTGGAACTTCAGCGCCCCCGAGCTCATCCCCCGCAGTTGCTGCGCGAAGCCGACCACATCCCAGCCGCGATCGAGTACGACCGAACCCTGGATCGCGCCGACCAGGGCGCTCAGCCTGCGGGGATCGGTGAACGTCCCGGCGTCGAGGACGGTCTTGGCCATACTCGAAAGGAACGCCTGCTGCCGCGCGATGCGGTCCAGGTCGCTGGGCAACCCGTGCCGCTGCCGGACGAAAGCGAGCGCCCGCGGCCCGGAAAGCAACTGTTTGCCCGCCGGGAACGCGGCCCCCGAAAACTTGTCCTGTACCGGCGCGTTGAGACAGACCTCGACGCCGCCGACGGCTTCACTCAGCGCGGAGAAACCGGCCAGGTTGACCGCCGCGTAGTGGTTGATCGAAAGCCCGGTGAACTGCTCGATCGTCTGGATCGTGAGTTTGGCGGCCGCTTCGTTGGCCTTGACCTCGAGCTGCGGGCCGCTCAGCCCCTGAGCGCGCAGCGTGGTCATCGCGGTGTTCTTGCCGCGGCTGTACGCCGAGTTGATCTTGTGCTTGCCGAACCCGTCCGCGATGTCCACATAGGAATCGCGCGGGATGGAGATGGCCGTCGCCTTCGCTCCGCCCGCCGGGATGTGGACCACGATCATCGTGTCGGTGGTGTCGCCGCCGTCGTCGTCGCTGCCGGCGTGCAACGCGTCAAGAACATGCTGCGGCAACGGGTTTCCGTTGGAGTCGGTCCTCGAGTCGATTCCGACGAGCAGGATGTTCCGCGACACCTTCAGCGGCTCACCCGCCGGACCGTCGGGCACCCGCGCGGAGGGCGCGATCACGTCGGCCGTGACGATCGCGCCGTCCAACCGGCTCAACTGAGTCCACGCGAAACCCGTGACCCCCAATACGGCCGTCGACACCAGGCCCAGTGCGATGCGGCCGCCGATCCGCCGTCCTCGCGACGTGAGCAGCACGACCTTCTCCCCGCTTCCGTGAACGATCCCCCACGATCGAGGATCACCGCGTTAGCTGGGAATTAGCTGAGAAACGCGTCATAACTGGGCCTTGAAGCCCGTTCGGACCAGTCAAAGTGACGAAGCCGACAACCCGCCGCGACACCGAGTGCCGGACCGAACGCGTAGCGCTTCTTAACGGGGCATCCGGCGCCAAAGCGCGCGTGGTACCACGCGCATCACCGCGAACACCAGCCTCAGCAGTCCCGGCACCCACACCGTATCCCGCCGCTTCCGGAGTGCGGTGACCGTCGCGTCGGCAACCTGGTCCGGAGTGCTCGAGAACGGGGCGGGCGACATGCCCTCGGTCATCCGGCCGATCACGAACCCTGGCCGCACGAGGAGGAGGTGCACACCGCTGCCGTGCAGGGCGTCGGCCAGGCCGCTCGCGAAACCGTCGAGGCCCGCTTTCGCCGAACCGTAGACGTAGTTCGCCCGCCGGACCCGCACCCCGGCGACCGACGAGAACACCACGAGACTTCCGCTCCCTTGCGCACGAAGCACCTTGGCCACCCGCGTCAGCACACTCACGTGAGCCACGTAGTCGGTGTGCACGATCGCGACGGCGTGGCCGGCGTCGGCTTCGGCGAGCGCCTGATCGCCGAGGATCCCGAAGGCGGTGACGACGACGTCGAGCGGCCCGTGCCCGGCGACGACCTTCTCGAGGAACGGACCGTGGCCGGCGAGGTCGTCGGCGTCGAACTCGGCGACATCGACGGTTTTCGCTCCCGCGGCCAGCAGCCGCTCCGACTCCGCACCGAGGTCCTCGCTCCGTCGCGCGGCCAGCACGATCCGGCGCGCCCCGCCCTTGGCGAGCCGCTCTGCGACCGCGAGGCCGATTTCGCTGCGTCCGCCCAGTACCAGCACAGTTCCGCTCACGCGCCGCAGTCTGCCAGGCGGCTCGTAGCCTCCTTCCGGCAGTGGCACGGTTCACAAACTGCAATTTTGCAATCTCTGCACTTTTCGGCGTATCGTGGTGCCCATGCCCGAACCCGTCAAAGGCCTCCGCGAGCGCAAGCGGCTGGAAACCCATCGCGCACTGGCGACCACCGCCGTCCGGCTCGTCGCCGAACGTGGTCTGGACCAGGTGACGGTCGAGGACATCAGCGCGGTGGCGGGGGTGTCGCCGCGTACGTTCTTCAACTACTTCGCGTCCAAAGAGGACGCGGTGGTGATCGCCTACGCCGATCACGTCGAACGGTCACAGCACACCATCGAGCGCTTCCTCGCCGCACCGAAGAAAGTCCGCACGCCACGCGCCTTCATCGACGCGATCAAAGAGGACTTCACCCTCGTGGAGGAGAACCGCGAAGAGTGGCTCGGCCGGATGCGGGCGATCCAAGAGAATCCCACGCTGCACTCACGCGTGGTGGCGATGAACCACCAGACGATCGCGCCGACGATCGAGGCGATCGCGCGCCGTACCGGCACCGATCCCGAGACCGACCTCTATCCGACACTGCTGCTGACCACCCTCGGCGCCGCGGTCAACGCGACGCTGATCCTTTGGTACCAGCGCGACGGCAAGGTGTCCGCGCTCGATCTGCTGGACGAAGCCGTCGAAACACTTCTCGCCGGGCTCCCGGAGCCCGGCGGCCGCGCGCGCTGACGCGCCAGGCACCACAGGAACACGAAGGGGGACAACCATGTCCGTATCCATGACCGAACCGCGAGAACCGGACGCACCACCGGGGTCGATGGGCCGCAAACAGGTCCTCGAAGCCATGTCCGGGCTGATGATGGGCATGTTCGTCGCCATCCTCGCCTCGACGGTGGTCGCGAACGCGTTGCCCCGGATCGTCTCCGAACTCGGCGGCTCGCAGTCCTCCTACACCTGGGTGGTCACCACCGAACTGCTCGCGATGACCGCGACGGTTCCGCTCTGGGGCAAGCTTTCCGACCTGTACAACAAGAAACTGCTGATCCAGCTGTCACTCGGGCTGTTCGTGGTCGGTTCGCTGGTCGCGGGGTTCGCGGGCAACATCGAACTGCTGATCGGCAGCCGGGTCGCGCAGGGCATCGGCGCGGGCGGGCTCACCGCACTCGCACAGGTGATCATGGCGGCCATCCTTTCGCCGCGTGAACTGGGGAAGTACTCGGGGATCTTCGGTGCGGTGTTCGCCGTCGGGACCATCGCGGGCCCGCTGATCGGCGGCGTCATGGTGGACACCTCGTGGCTCGGCTGGCGCTGGTGCTTCTTCCTGGGGGTCCCGTTCGCGATCGCGGCGATCCTGCTGCTGCAGCGCACCCTGAACCTGCCGACGATCAAACGCGACGTGAAGGTCGACTACCTCGGCGCGTTCCTGATCATGGCGGGCGTCTCGACACTGCTGGTCTGGTCTTCGCTGGCCGGGCACCAGTTCGCGTGGGGCTCGTGGTGGACGGTCGGCCTGGTGACCACCGGTGTGATCGTCCTCGCCCTCGCCGTCTACGTCGAGTCGAAGGTGGCCGAGCCGATCCTGCCGCTGAGCCTGTTCCGTAACCACACGGTCACCCTGGCCACCCTCGCGAGTTTCCTCGTCGGTGTCGCGATGTTCGGCGGGACGGTGTTCCTTTCGCAGTACTTCCAGCTGTCGCTCGGCAAGTCGCCGACGGTGGCCGGGCTGCTGAGCCTGCCGATGATCTTCGGCCTCCTCGTCTCCTCGACGGTCTCGGGCCAGCTGATCAGCCGGACGGGCAAGTGGAAGAGCCATCTGCTGCTCGGTTCGGTACTGATGACCGTGGGCCTGGCCCTGCTGGGGACGCTCGACGCCCACACGAACCTCGTCGTGCTCAGCGCGTTCATGGTGGTACTCGGGGTCGGCGTCGGCATGCTGATGCAGAACCTGGTCCTGGTGGCGCAGAACGACGTCGACGCGCACGACCTCGGCACGGCGACCTCCACCCTGTCGTTCTTCCGCAGCCTCGGCGGCTCCATCGGGGTGAGCGCGCTGGGCGCGGTGCTCGCGAACCGGGTCGTCGCGCTGATGAGCGAGAAGCTCGGGCCGCTGCCCGGCGGTGGCGGCGAAGGGGGCGCGGTGCCGAACATCGCCACGCTGCCCGAGCCGGTCGCGAACGTCGTCCGCGAGGCCTACGGGGACGCGACCAGCGAATTGTTCCTGATCAGCGCGCCGATCGCGCTGCTGGTCGTCGTCGCCGTCGCCTTCCTCAAGCACAAGCCGCTCAAGACCCAGTCGGGCAACGAGCGGCTGGCCGAGGAGACCGTCGCCTGACCACCACGAGCGAGGGGCCCGGTTCACCGAACCGGGCCCCTCTTTTTCGCGCGCGAAAACACGGTGGCAATTCGTCAACGCGATCCAAGGGTTTCAGGCGGCATTGCCGACGCGAATCAGGCGGCGCCGTTCGCTGCCGGTCAGCCCGCCGAAAACGCCCTCGGCCAACCCGTTGTCGACGGCGAAGGCCAGACAGGCGGAAACGACCGGGCATCGCGCGCACACGGCCTTCGCCCTGGCCGCCTGCCGTGCGCCGGGGCCGGTCTCGGTGACCGGGAAGAACAGTTCGGGATCCTCACCGCGGCAAGCGGCCTCGCCGAGGTCGCCCACCATTCTCGTGTCCATCTTCCTATCACCTCCTCTTTTCCGATTTTCTCTTCCTCGTCAAACGACTTCTTTCTCGGTGCCGGGTATCCACCGAAGCGCACCACGCAAACATCACCTTTACCAAATCGTTACACTCAGCGCCCCGCTCACTGCACCTGTCCTCCGAGGGCATTCGCGTCCGGCGGCTGAAAGCGGTGAGTGCGGGTGATGGGCCACGACGGGTTCGACGAGTTCTTCCACGCCGAATTTCCGCTGCTCACCGGCTTCCTCTGCAAGGCGGGCCACGCACTGGACCCGGCCAGGGACGCGGCGGCCGAGGCGATGCTCAACGCCTACGAGGACTGGCTGAACATCACCGATCCGAAAGTGTGGGTCCGCCGCGTCGGGCAGCGGCGCGCGAAGGAGCAGACCGCGGTCCGGGCCGACTGGGCCTTCGCCGACACGGGCCGCGAGGACAAACTCGCCGTCCTCGCCGATGAGGCGTCGTCCATCCTGACCATGCTGGGGCGGTTGCCGCAACGCCAGCAACTCGGCATGGCCTGGTCACTGGACGGTTACACGTCGCGGGAGATCGCCGGGGTGCTCGGGATCGCGGAGGAGGCCGTCCGCTCGACACTGCGTCACGCGCGCGGCAGGCTGGCGGAGCACGACCCCGCGTTCGTCGACCATCTGGACAGCGCGAACGCCGCCTTCGTCGACGCGCTGCGGACGGGGCTCGACGCCGACGACACCCTCTCCCGGGTGAAGAACCGGGCGATGATCAGGGAACTCGCCCTGGTGGAGCCGGAGGGGACGGACCCCGAACAGGTGACGGCGTCGCGCTGGTACACCTTGGACGAATCCGTCGCGGCCGCCGGACGAGGTGACCGGCCGGCGCTGGACCACCTGCTGACCAGCATCCGCCCGCTCGTGATCCGGTACTGCCGGGCACGGATCGGCAGGCAGGAACGGACGTACACTTCGGCGGACGACGTCGCGCAGGAGGTCTGCGTGGCGATCCTCCGCGCCCTGCCCACCTACACCGAACGCGGACGGCCGTTCCTCGCCTTCGTCTACGGCATCGCCCAGCACAAGGTCGCCGACGCGCGCCGCGCCGCCGCCCGCAACCGCACCGAACCCGTCGCGGAAGTCCCCGACGGCGTCTCCACCTCCGCCGGACCGGAACAGCACGCGCTGCACAACGAACTGAGCGACCGGATGGGCGAACTGCTGCGGACCCTGCCGGACAAGCAGCGGGAGATCGTCGTGTTGCGGATCGTCGTCGGCCTGTCCGCGGAGGAGACCGCCGACGTGGTCGGCTCGACGGCGGGTGCCGTGCGGGTGGCGCAGCACCGAGCCTTGACGCGGCTGCGCAAGATCCTCACGGAAGACTGGTGAAGTGGCGTGCCTGTGTCCCCGAGGACCACGTCGGCGGGTGGTGAAGGTCTCCTTCCCTCCCTTCAGGGTCGGCAAGGAGGCCTTCACGGATCGGTCACGGGCGGCAGCGTTCCGCGGTCGCCGCGGCCGTCTTCAGTTCGGGTGCCCCCAGGATGGCCGCGACCGGATCGAGCGCGCCGTGCGTGTCCTTCTGGGCGGAGATGAGCCCCTCGACCGCACGGGCTTGCGCCGCCGTGTCGTTCTTCCCCGCCGCGTCCAGATCGGCCTTCGCCTTCATGGTCTTGTCGCGTGCCGAGGTGTACTTCACGAGGAAGTCCTTCTTCGCCGTCTCCCCGGCGGGGACCGGCGCGGCGGGCAGAGCACCGAGGCCGTCGACGGTCTTGGCGAGAATGGTCGCGTAATGCCCGAGCTGGTCGCTCGTGCTCTTCTTGATGGCCTCGACGGTTTCGCCGGTCGCCGAGGTCATCTTGTTGTTGCCCTCGATGAAATCCTTGACCGCGCCACAAAATCCGTTCATCCAGGCCACCGCCGCGGTCGAGTCCGTGACGGACGGCGAAGGCGGCGTCTGTGCCGCCACCGGTGCCGGTTCCGCGGCGCAACCGGCCGGTACCAGCGCGGCCAGCGTCATTCCCGCCGCGCCCAGTACCCCGGCCGTCGTCTTGCGGGCAGCGCACATGTTCGTTTCCCCTCTCCGCCGGCAGGCGTTCCGGCCGGCGCGAGGACTCTGGCACGGCGGACTACGCGAGGTCTGCGTCATCTGACTCAGAACGGACGCTCCGCGCTCGAATTCGTAACGTTCGAGGCACGGCGACCGGCTGGCGTAACGAGGTGCGGACAGGGGGCGAGTACCGCATTACCCCTGTTCGCTTCGAGGGCATCCTCCGAAGAGGTGACACCATGGCCATCAAGATCATCGCAGCACGGCTCGAAGGTGGGAAGTTCCACGAAAGCATCACGAAACTGCGCTGGATCAATCCCGGCAGCGGCGAAACCGGCGAGAGTTTCGTTTCGGCGATCGTGGCGTGGATCGAGGACGACGACGGCAAGGCCTACGTGGACGAGGGAATCCACCGGGTCGCCGTGGAGATCCTCAAACCGACCTTCGGCCCGAAATTCCTGCGCACGCGGGCGGACGGGATCTGGAAGAACACACTGCTGGAGCTCCCCCGCTTCTGAGGCGGGAGCGTCCACGACTGTCCAGTGAACCGAGGCCCGGCCTGCGGCCATTTCGGCCCCTGTCGCGAGAGTGGCTTGCGCGACTGGTGTCGAACCGGCCCGACGGGAACGCCCCTTCGCACACGGCCGTCGGCCTCGTCGAGGCCCAACGCGTCCGCTGTCCGGCTGGCCAGGCACGCGCGAGTCGCAGTGGTTTCCGGTATCGGGCGACGCCTTCGTGCGGCTCTGGCGCTACCGGCACGAGTTCCGAGAGCCTTGCCCGTTTCGCGCCCAGCCGCCGACCTGCGACATCACGATGTAAAGGGCTCGCCGATCGACGGGTGTGTCGACTGCCCGGACCGTCGGGGCGGTCTGGTAGACGATGGGCATGTTCCGCGACTTCAACTTCAAGCTGTTGGTCATCGACAAGCTCATGTACCAGGACAAGCTCATCCAGCCCCGTTTCCGGATCGCCGACATTCTCCACGCCAAGGGCGCCACCGGCGACCTGTGGAAGTACCTGCGCGAACAGGAGTTGCTGTACACCGTCCTTGAGGAAGCCCGGCAGTACTTCACCGATTTGGAGATCACCCCTGGTCAACTGGCCGCTGTGGACGAACTGACCACTGACGGCGGCTTGGAGATCTACCACCAGTGCTCGCCGTTCTGGGACGGAGAGGACGACCTCTTCGACGTCACCTCACTGGACGACCTCGCCCTGCTACCCGATCTCCGCGTGATCTACGGCGGCGACGAGGCCATGATGGCCGCCCCCGGCGCCGCGGACACCCTCAAGGCCCGCGGAATCGCGGTGAAATGAACCCTTTTCATCGTGGCTGGCGGCGGGTCTCGATGTGGTGCAGGACGAGGACGGCCGCCATGGTCGCGGTGACGTCGTTGGTGGCCGGCATGTCGATCAAGATCGCGCCGATCCGAACCAAGCGGCAGAACCCCGCATCGGCGAGCCGGAGAGGTCCAAACAGGTGGCAGGCGGCCTGGGCCCTGTGGCCGGGAAGGTGCCTGCCTCAGGCTCGAGTGCGACGGTAGTACGCCGCCTGACGGACGCGGTGGCCGCACGAGTTGTGACACCACCGCCGCCGGTGGTGCTTTCGCACGAAAAGCATGGGGCAGTCGTCGCTTTCGCAGAGCCGCACCGGATGGACGTCCGCCGACGCCACCAGCCGCACGCAGTCTTCGGCCAGTTCGGCGAGCAGGACGTGGTCACCGAGCCGCGTCCGCGCCGCCGTCGCACCCGAGGTGAGCTGCCACACCGACGGTGCCGCCGCCGCGCACTCGTTGACCAGCCGCACATCCGCGGAGTCGAGTGCGGCACCGGCCGACACCGCCAGGAAAATCCGGCGCACCGCGTTCCGCAGCTCGGTCAGCCCGTCTTCCGGCAGGGCGTGGCCGGGCAGCACCTCGGCGACCCAGCTCCGCGCGGTTTCCGGCTCGTCGAGGAAGTCGAGCTCGCCGTAGAGCGTGTTCGCGAATTCCACGGAGACGGGTTCGCCGAGCAGCGGCAGCTCGACGCTCACGGGCGATCCAGCCGGTAGACCACGTGCTCCCGCGTCTCGGCCGGATTGTCCGGCTTCAGGTCCGCTACGCCGACGCGCCGGAAACCCGCCTTTTCCAGTGCCCGCCACGACGCGACGTTCCGAGCGTGCACGGGCACCAGGATCAGCTTCGCCGCGGGCAGGTCGCGCCAGGTGTCGGCGGCGATCTGCGCGATCACGCGGCTGCCCAGCCCGGAGCCGGTCAGCTCCGGCGGTCCGATCAGGTAGTCGATGGTGACCGCGCCCTCGGGCACCGGCATCGACGGCGCGAGTTCCTCGACGTATTCCGGGTAGTCGTGCCAGAAAGCCCGCTGTACCAACCCGACCGGTGTGCCGCCCACGCTGACCAGCAGGTCCTCCCCCGGCTCCGCATCGCGGGCGGACGGGCCGAAGTCGCGGTCGAGCGCGTCCGGCGTCGTCTCGTGGTGCCACCAGTGGTGCACGTGTGGCTGTTCCAGCCAGGAGGCCAGCAGCGGGAAGTCCGTCGTCCGCAGACGGCGGAAGGCGATGTGGGCAACCGGAGTGGCAGACATGGGAGCAGCCTATATGATGAGTAAAGCAAGATTCATCCATCAGTGTTCCTGCCGGTCTTTGATCCTGCTCAAGCCTTTGGCGACCGGGATACGGCGAGTGTCGGTCCTGGAGGTACGGGTCGCCAAGGATGGCTGGTGCCCTTACCGAGGTGAGGGCAGGCGAGCCACGTGTCTTCAGGCGCGGTGCCGGATCCGTGGTCGGTCACCTCGCCGGCCGAGCCGTCATGGGAGAGGTGGTCGAGCCGCAGCCGTTCGTGGTCACGTACCGCCGACGCGATCGCGGTCGATGTCGACGGATCGACGGTGGGGCCGAGCAGCGGCATGGTCACCCACGGCCGAGCTGAGCGTGTCGACCTGGTAGCGCAGCATCTGGTCCACTTTGGCCAACGCCCGCACGGAAGTCTCCGCGACACCGGTGATCGCACCGCCGGCCGCCGTGCGGAGCCCACCTCCCGGCTGTCCTTGTCCGAGAGGAACGACGCCAACTCCTCCCCTTCCTCGCCGTCACCCGGCCGTCGACCAGCACGACCCGCTCGCCGGAGAACGTCACGCAGACAAGGCCCGCTATGACCTGCTCACCACGCGGTCGAATCCCACGACCTGGCGCGGCTTCGGGATCTGCTCGACATCGGTCATGACGCAGGCGTCACCACCGCCGTCCGCTGGCTGCGGGGCGCCCACTCGGGACACTTTCAGCTCGATCCCGCCGCGCCGTGAGACCGCAGGAAATTCGGGATTCGGCCGGACCAGCAGGGACAGTCCCCGCCGGCCGGGTACCTCCTAGCAGTTGTCAGCACCGGCTTGGCTTCGACTCAGCTCGCAGTGGGAGCGGTTATGGCCTTCTCACGCGGCCACCAGTGGGTGAGCGGAAGCCGGCTCTGCCGGGTTTTATCGTGGCAGACGGGTGGTACCAGGTCTGTGTCCTCGGGCCCTCGTCCACGGCACCGGGACCACGAATTCACCTACAGCTCGACACGTGCCCCGATCGGACCGTGCGGGACGAACGTTCACTCGTCCACGCCGATGATGGGGACCGCAGGAGGCGAACATGACCGAAGACCAGCACAGCCAGGAGACCGCGGAGCGGCATCCGAGCCCGGAAGAGCAATCAGGACAACAGCAGCAACACCCCGGTTCGGGCAAAGCCATGGATCCGCCACCGGACCACGGTGAGGAGTCCTATCGCGGCAGCGGGCGATTGCTGGACCGCAAGGCCGTGATCACCGGCGGCGACTCCGGCATCGGCCGGGCCGTGGCGATCGCGTTCGCGAGAGAGGGCGCCGATCTCGTATTGTCCTATTTGGAGGAAGAGCAGGAAGACGCCGAGCGCACCGCCGAGCTGGTGCGCGAAGCCGGCAGGCAGGTCGAACTCGTGCCCGGCGACATTCGCGACGAGCGTCACTGTGGGCACATCATCGACACGGCGGTGTCCACCCTCGGTGGCATCGACGTGCTGGTGAACAACGCCGCTTATCAGATGAGCAGCGAAGAAGGCCTGCTCGGGATCTCCACCGAGCAGTTCGACCGCGTACTGAAGACCAATCTCTACGCGATGTTCTGGCTGTGCAAGGCCGCCGTGCCGCATATGCCGCGAGGGTCGGCCATCATCAACACGTCGTCCATCCAGGCCTCGCAGCCGTCGCCGGAGTTGCTGGACTACGCCACGACCAAAGCGGGGATCGCGAACTTCACCAAGGGGCTCGCGCAGGACTTGGCCGACAAGGGAATCCGAGTGAACTCCGTCGCGCCGGGTCCTATTTGGACACCGCTGATCCCGGCCACCATGCCGGAGGACAAGGTCGACTCCTTCGGTGAGCAGGTGCCGATGGGCCGGGCCGGTCAGCCCGCCGAACTCGCACCCGCCTACGTGTTCTTCGCTTCGCAGGAATCCAGCTATGTCAGCGGCGAAATACTCGGCGTCACCGGCGGGCAGCCCCTGACCTGAGAACGAGCACGGTGTGCCGCAGGAAGAGACCGGCGTACTCCTGCGGCACACCGGAGCAACCGGGTCGGCCCAGCACGTCAGTCCGGCGGCTCTTCGCGCGGCGAGGCGCTGGGCCGCCGCCGGGTGTCTTCGTCGATGAACTGTCCGGGGTCGATGTCGAGGTCCGGGACTTCCGGTGTGCCCGGTGAGATCGGCTGGTCGGGGCTGAGGGGCTGGGTGGTTTCGTCCATGGCCTGCGCCTTTCTTGCGGTGTCCCAGCCTGGCTTATCCCGCCGGTGAGCGCCCGAAACGTGACTTCCCTCGACCGGGTGGGGCTCGCTTACCCACCAGTCACCGCTGGGCCCGCTGACCGCGCTCACCCTAACGCTCCCTTCGCCTTGGGCGACTGCGTCTGCGCGCCGGCCGGTCCAGCCATCGATACGACAGCACCGATCGCCACGGCGGCGAGCACACCGGCCACCTCGCCCCTTTCGTTCCTGTAGCACCTGACAGTGATCAACTACTTGCCCGACGCTACGCCGCAAACCGGTGAAGTCAGCGACTGAAAGCCGTTAGCCACACATCTGTGCTCTTGCGGGCAGACCTGCACGACTGCGCGCCACACAGCCCAAGCGGACGACCCATCCCGCATCATGCGGACGGCCGACGACCACACAAACCTCACACGTCGGTGGGCCGACTAGCCCCATCAAGGCCCCCCTCGTTCGCCACGCGGTCTCTTCTTCCCACTCGTGCTCCGAGTCCGCTCGATGGCTCGCATCGATCGCGTATCACCACCGGCGATTCGAAAACACCAGGGCGGAGGAAGGGCGGGGGCGGTCGGAACATCGACCTCCGTACAGATCGGAATCGCCGTAGTATCCGCCGAAGATCGGGCGAATAGTCCTCACTTGCGGCTTTGACCGCTGGTGCCCGGTGGTGTCGTAGTGGCCCCGGCTCAACGGCGTCGGGGATAGCCCAAGCGAATCGGGCCACGGGCGGGTTCGCGAGATAGGCGGCGATCTGGTGCGCACGATGCGGGTCCGCCGCAGCACTGGACTCGTCCTCCCGACGCGGCGCCGGTCGCCACGCTCGACCTGGGGCCGGGCGCGTTTGCCGGGAAACCCCAGGTCGAGCCTGAGCGAGGCCGCCGCCGAATTTCTGCGCGGCGAGGAGAAGCCGGGCATGACGGATCTGTTCGGCGGTGAGTGCAGGCGGACAGCCGAAGCGGGTACCCGGCGGGCACGGGGCCGGCTTCGAGCCCCTCAAGCAGAAACACAGACAACCTCCCGCTACCCCTCGGCCCGACCACCTCGAGCAGCACTCCCTGCTCACCCCGATCAGCACCGTGATCACCGGTGCCCTGCATCCCGACCTCCCCGAAGAGCGCTGACGTCACGCCTCGTCTGCGGATCAGCGCGCAGGCGGCGTCCGGCTGGTCATCAGCTCACCAAGCGGTCGAATTCCAAAACCTGCCCCGGCTTCGAGACCTGCTCGACACCGGTCACGCCGTCGAACACGACCACCACGTCCAGACAAGCGAGCCTCTCCACGTCGACACCCCCGCGTTCCTGCTCGCTCACGGAGCCGACCCATTCCGGTGTTGCAACGGCATCCCGGTCATCGAAGAAGCTGAAAGGCGCGGACACTGGCTCGCCGCCGAAGTCATGCGCAGCTGGATCGACCAAGAACACCAAACGCCCTAGCAGGCATGATCACATCTCGCCAACATTGATCATGAACCAGACCAGGAAATGCGGTCACGACTCACGAGCATCCGCGGGTCAACTGACGCAGTCATAACCCTCGCCGTCACCGACGCGGCACCTGACCGCTACGGCGGGCGCGGAGTGCGCGGACCCTGCCTCGGCTCGCGCATGCCGGGGACGGGCACCATCGCCGACGTCCTGGTGGGTCGATGAAGACACCTCGGCAGTCGTGTTCCGGGCAGCTTTTCAGGGCGAGCCGGTCGGCACCGGTCAGGTGGTCCACGGCTTGGCGGGCGATCCGGTCGAGGGCATCGCCGACTGTCGCCGGCCGTTCGCGTCGCAGCCGGTCGTCCGCAACCAGGCGGACCGGATCGTTGTGTCCGGTCAGGAACGCGCTCAAGTCCTCGACCGCGCCCGCGGGTGGTGGCTGCTCGTCGACGGTAGCCAGGGCGAGAACGCGCAGCGTCTCCCGCAGTTGACAAGCCTTCCGCAGGTCGTCTTGATCTGGCGGCCGAGCCGGGGACAGTTCGCAGCACTCCAGCCACTCGGCAAGCCGGCGGGGCGTCGCCAGCCTCTCGACCGGATTCGCACTGAAGGCACGGCCCTGGGTGGCGAACAGGTTCAGCCACACGGCTCCGCAGTCAAACCGGAAGGCAAGCATGTTCTCCTTCACCATGGAAACACTGTAACGCTTATGTCGTTACAAGTGCTAGCATCCCCTGTAACGCACGAACCGTTACAAGGATCGTAGACGAGGACATCGCCATGACGACGAGCCAGCCCCTGTCGAAGCAGTTGACACCAGCACGGCTGGATCGCGACGAGGGATACCGCCTGCTGGATCTGTTGCAGGACACCGCGACCCAGGAGGCGGCCCTGCCTGGCCTCGAGCAGCTTGCCCCGGGCTATGCCGACTGGATCGTCACCACGCTCTTCGGCGGCACCTACCTGCGGGAGGGGCTGTCACTGCGCGACCGGCAGCTCGTCAACCTGGCGGCCCTGAGCACACTCGGCGGTGTCGACCCGCAATTGGCCGGTCACGTCCGGACCTCACTGCGCGTCGGCATGACCCGGCAGGAGGTCATCGAGGTGTTCGTGCATCTGGCGCCCTACATCGGAGTGCCCAAGACACTGGCAGGGCTGCGCGTCGCCGCGGCCGCCCTCGCCGACGCGGAGCAGGAACCCACGCGGTGACTGCGGCGATCCGGACCGTGCTCGGGGACATCGCGCCCAAGGAGTTGGGCGTCTGCGATGCCCACGATCACCTGTTCATCCGCTCCCCCGTGATGCCCGGTCAGGAACTGGACGATGCCGCAGCCGCTCTCGCCGAGTTGAAGGCCTTCACCGCGCTGGGCGGGCGGGCGGTGGCGCAATGGACGCCCTGGGGCATGGGGCCACGAAACGATGACCTGCCCGAGCTGTCCCGGCAATCCGGTGTCCACATCATCTCGGCCACCGGAATGCACCAGGCGAAGCACTACGACCAAGACGAACTGCGGCGCGTCTACGACCAACTGGCCGAATTGTTCATCCACGAGCTGACTGGCGCACAGACCAGAGCAGGGATGATCAAAGTCGCCGGCGCCTATCACCGCCTCGACGACCACGCCCGACACGTCATCGCGGCCGCGGCTGAGGCACACCACGCCACCGACGCGCCCATCGGCATCCACCTCGAAGGTGGAACCGCCGCCCTGGACGTGCTGCACCTGCTGTGCGACACGCATCGAGTCCCGGCACACCGGGTGATCCTCGGCCACGTGCACCGATTCCCGGACACCCGAGTCCACCGGCAGGCCGCCGAAGCCGGAGCGTTTCTCGCCTTCGACGGCCCATCCCGCGCACACCACAGCACCGACTGGCGCCTACTGGACAACCTCGCCACCCTCGCCGACGCCGGCCACGCCCAGCGAATCCTGCTCGGCGGCGACACGACCACAACGACGGCCAGGTCCAGCGCGGACGGACCGGGGATGCCGTTCCTGCTCAGCGGCCTACGCCCACGAATCGAGCGCGAACTCGGCCCCGGCATCACATCCATGATCTTCATCGAAAACCCCTCCCGCGCGTTCGCGGCGAACTGGCGCGACAGGCACCCATGACATCGTGAATCACGAGCCCGAAGACGCTGCCCACTCAGCCCCCGGTCCCCAAACCGGGCCACGCGGCCGGACTGCCAGGAAACAGCGCACGGGGCTCCAAATCCCGGCGACTACCTCGGCCGATCTCGGCGCGGGACAGCAACGCTCCTGTGTTCAGCCCTTGTAGGGGACCATGAAGATGTGGCTCGTGCTGGCGTTGTGCGTTGAGGTGGATCCGCGTGAGTCGGTCAGGCCTTCCACGGCGCCCTGTACCCCGCCGCCCATTCCGTCTATCCACTTCACCAGGACGTAGGCGCTGAACCGCGGGTCACAGTCGGCGCGGATGGTGAAGTGAGGCAGGTGCAGTGGTACGTGATGATGGTGCACCGCGTAGGACATCTCGCGGAGTTCCCCGGTAGCCCGGTTCTTATGGCAGACTTCGTTGCCCTTCCACTGGGTGACGTACAGAGTGAAGGTGGCCGTCGACGCGGTCGGGGTGGGCGTGTCGCAGTGGTTGTCCTCCTGCGGATGGCAGGCCTGATATTGGGTGTCGGCGACGACGCTGAGGTGGGTGAATCCCGGCGCGAAGGTGAAGGGCGGCAGCTGTGGCTCCCGAACCATCACACTGGGGTCCGGGCCCACGCGCAGGAGACCACGCGGCACCGCACGCTGGGCAGGCACGCCTGTTGTCATGTTGTCCACGGACGTGTCGGCGACCTCGATCCGCCCGCTGTCCAGCCGGAACCGCGCGTCGAGGTCTTCCCTGAGCGCGGCGGCGCGGACGTAGGCGGTGCAGGCGACTGTGGTGGCCACACCGGGATGCAGCAGGAAGCGTGTGGTCAGCTGGACTTCTTCCTTCTCCCGCTCCGACGAGGCGCCTTCTTGCAGGATGTTCTGTCCGGTCACGAAGTTCTGCTCACCGCCGGGCCACCTGCACCGCACCTCGTTCTCGAACAGCGAGCGGTAGGTCGCCGAGCTCGCGCGCATCACCGACACCACGTACGCGGTCTGGGTCGTCGACATCTCGAGCTCGACGCTGCCCAGCGCCACTACCTCATGATCGGGCTTCCCGGATCCGCCAGGCACTGCCTTGGGCATCCGCGGCGCGAGTATGCGACGTGGCGCGAAGTCGTATCGGATGCCGGCGTCGGCGGGCGCGGCGGCGGGCACGGGGGTGGAGGGGTCTGCATCGTTGAATGCCATGCTCGACGGGATCACGATCGCCACGAGGACCGCAGCGGCGGCCGCGAGCGAGCGTGGGCGCCGCCGGCCAGAGCCGGAGGCCGGGGCCGCAGTTTCGACTGAGCAAACCGGGGTCTCCACGGCGACCTGGCCGTTTGCCACATGCCAGCGCCGCAGCAAATCGGCGAGGTCTTGGTCAGTCGCCTCACATGCGGTGGCGATTGCGGCAATCGTCCGGTAATCGGGTGGAACCGTTACTCCAGAACAGTATCGATGCAGGGTGGAACTGCTGATATGTGACTTTCGGCCAAGATCCGAATAGCTCAGCCCGCTGCGCTCCTTGAGCGCAACGAGAAGGTGCGCAAGCTCGCCGCGCGTGCTCGACACATCCATCGACCCTCCCAAGTCTCCGGTGCCGAGCCAGTATGACACCGTCCCACGACCTCCGGGAAATCCCTGCTCAGGACCGTTTCACGCATGCCGGGACGGCACACGTTCCGGCAACCCTTGCCGCCGCTGCCCGTTACCCGACATGGTTGTTCCGCACCCCTCGTGGTCATGAACCAAATTCACTTCAGGGTCATCCGTACCCACCGAAACTCCACACCTCGATCCCCATGAAGGGGTCCATGCGTTATCGCCGGAATAGTTCGTCACGCTAAATTCTCACTGGTGAAAGGAGACCGCGGATGAGGCGAATACTGTCCTTCATTCTCGGCACCGTGGTGCTGGTCGTACTCGCGCCGGCGGCGACCGCGAGCACTGCCACCCATGTCACGTTCAAACCACAAGAGGTACTCGCGCCGAAGGTGCCCGAGACAAAGCCTGGTGAGCCGGTGAAGTTCGACCAGGAGGTGAAGGCGCTGGGCAGCGTGGACCTGGAGATGTCGGCGACGCAGACCGCCTACGTCCGATCGGTGATGCGCGCGAACTCGGCCACCTACCGCTCGTTGTTCGACAACGAGGTGCGGTGCACCTGGCCTGGCGGCGAACAGAGCTACGTAACGGGACAGAACATCCTGCAGAAGGGCGCGTCCCTGGAGCCGGAGAAGGAGGACGTCCAACTCACCACCCGCTTCCTGGTGCACCCCGGTGTCGCCACGAAGGTCACCTGCACCGCGTACGTCCGTGCCGCCACGATGCGCGAGAAACTCGACGCCCGGTTCCAGTTGTACGACGGATTCCTCGAGTTCGCGGCCACCTCCGTGAACAACACCACGGCCGGTCTGCCCGCCCAGCGCGCCACGCCCCGTGGCCTCGTGCGTGTCGGGCCGGACCCCGAGGTCGTGGCGCGCGAGCCCGCGTTGCCGTACTTCACCCTCGCGCCGGGCTTCACGAAACTCAGTGTCTTCGCCGACACCGAGTACAAGACGTGCTACCCGGTGAAGGACAAGGACTGCACCAAGCCCCCGTCCTCCACGGCCACCTTCACCCTCTACGTCAACCAGTGGAACGGCGACAAACTCTGCCAGACCAGCAACGCCACCACGACGACCCGCCGGATGTCCTACTCGGTCCACCACCATTACGTGCCGCTGCACCTGCCCGACTTCGCGGTCCGGGCCGACTGCGAACAGCGGTTCAACGCCTACGTCCTGGTGAAGTGGCAGGACGGCATGGACGGCGGGGTGCAGGGCACCGCGGCAGGCCTGACCGACTCACGCGGGTCGACCACGACCCACAACGCCGGTATGAGCCACGTCTTCGTCGTCCCCCTCGAAAGCTGACGACAACAGGGCGAACGGGTCGTGTGTTGTCGCCGGAACAGTTCGTCGCGCCAGCACAACGAAAGCAAGGATGGGCGGTCGGAAGAAACCAATCTTCACCCGCGTCCTCACAATGAGATTTCTCGACAGCTACGGAGAGTCCAGCACCGGGACGCTGAACAACTAGACACAAAGGCACCGGCAAAAACCGTCAGGCCCCTTCGAGGTGACAGCCTCGAGGTGCAAGTGAAATCGGTCAAAGGAGACGTAAATGCAGGTCGAATCACAGCTCGGGCGGCTCGTTGCGGCAGGTGTCGCGGTGTTCGCCATCGCCGGATCCATCGCCGGGGCACCGACCGCGATCGCGGCACCGGCCGCGGGCACGATGCCGACCACGGCCGGAACCGGAACCGCGTCGGTGAATACCGGAGAAGAGGAAGCGCCGGTCACCGCACTGGCGAACTACACGATCGACAACGCGAACACGGGGCGCTGCCTGACTGCCAACCAGCTGGTAGGTGAGGCCAATTCCGTCTTCACCAACACCTGCGTCGGAGCAGCTTCGCAGAAATGGTCCATCGCCGGCGGCAAGTTCGTGAACGTCGGTACCGGTCAATGCTTGGATTACAACGGCGACACCATCGCCACGGCGCCCTGTTTCGCCAACACCGACCCGGTGGTGCAGTACCAGCGCTGGACGACCGACTCCACGACGAGAAAGTGGATCAGGCACGCGGTGTTCACCGGAAGCTGTATGCATTCCGGGGGAGGCGTACGAGAATACGTGACTGCGAGGTCGTGCGGGAGCTCTTCCTCCCGCTGGACCTTCGCGCCGGCCTGATCCCAGTGTCCCGGCGGGCGGGCCCGCCCCGTCCGCCGGGACAGGCGACACCGGTGATCGCGCTGCTCGACGCCATCGTTACGCGGCTGGCCGAGCGGGGGTGTCAGCACGAGGCTGTCCTCTGTCAGCCATCTTGAGCCACTCGACCCGCCGTGACCTGCGTGGCTCATCATCGATGGGAACCGAACACGGGCCGACTTTCTCCTCGAAGCTGGACCGGCTGGCGGTGTTGCAATCCAACTTCGATCGCGCTCAACTGCGAGCACTTCCCTTCGTGGCTCAGGTCCGATGCGACAGGACAGAGGCGAGACAGTGTCGGTGCTTCACCTGATGCGAGACGCAGCACTTCACTTGACATAATCTGTTATCGGCATTTAGCGAGTGTCAAGGCTGCGGGCCTTCAGAATTCCTCTCGTGCGTCTCGCGCCAGAGCCGCCACGCGCGGGGCACGACCACGATGTTGCACGCGACGCCGGCAATCACAAACATCCAGTACAGAGACGCGGTTCCGCGAATCGTGAACGAGATGGCCGCAAACATCGTCAGCGCCATGCTCGCAAACGTACGAAAAGTAGATCGCCTCATGGCACAAGTTGGTTTTCTTGTTGTTACTCGCCGTCATGCAGCCCCTCAGCTCCGACAGAGGATCGACATCGCCGCGGTGGCCGTCAGGACGGTGGCGGCCTGGCCCTTGGCCAGCAGGGCCGCGGCACCCAGCCCGGCCAGCGGCGGCATCGCGTAGCCGGCTGCCAAGGTGGTGACCGACGAGAACCTCGTGAAGTACCAGGAGTCCACCGAACCTGTATCGGGGCTGGTGATCCGGAACCGATAGACACCACCGCCGGTGAGGCAAGCGACCAGGGCGTGCCCGGCCTCGTGGACCACCGTCCCCAGCACGTTGAGGTCGACCAGCAAGTGCCGTCTGCCCGTCACCGGAAGCACGATCGAGAACGCGGTCACCAGCACCGCGAACAGCCCCGTCAGCACGACCAGCCACCAACCCGGCGCGGGAGCGACCGCGGTGATGACGTCGCTGAAATGGCTCTCTCCCATGACGGTCGACGCAACCACCTGTCCAGGTGCGCGGGAACCGGGCACACCGGTCATGCCGCTGGTGGTCGTCGATTCAATGCCACGCCGCTGTCTAGCTCGACCAGGCCCGGTACCGCGACGATGCCGTCGAGCTGCATTGCTCCCTTCCGGCGAAACCACGTAGTCGCGGCGAACAGCGCGAACACCATGAAGGGCTCCGGCGCGCCGGGGCGAAGCTTTTCGGACAGGCGGCTGGCCAGGGACCACGAGGCCGCTGGAAGCGTGATAAGGGGAACGGAATCAGTCGGTCCGGCGCTGCGTCGAGATGCCGTCCACGAAATGCCGTTGGGCGAGGAAGAACACGATGATCATCGGCAACGTGGTGAGCACGCTACCGGCCAGCACGATCTCCCACCGCTGTTCACCTGCCTGGCCGAACTGGTCCGAGAGGGCTTTGAGTCCGCGCGGTAGCGTGTACAACGCCGGGTCCCGCAGGTAGATCAACGGTTTCAGCAGATCCGACCAGCTGGCTTTGAGCTCGAAGACGAAGGTCACCACCATCGCCGGTTTGCACAGCGGTACCGCGATCCGCCAGAACAGGGTCCAGTAGCTCGCACCGTCGATACGCGCGGCCTCGAAGAGTTCCCTCGGCAACCCGAGGAAGAACTGCCGCAGCAGGAAGATGTAGAACGCGCTGCCGAAGAGGTTGCCCGCCCACAACGGAACCTGGGTGCTGGCCAGCCCGGCTTCGTTCCAGATCAGGTAAACCGGGATCATGGTGACCGCGCCCGGCAGCATCATCGTGGCGAGCACCAGTCCGAAAAGCGCGTTGCGCCCGGGAAATCGGAAATAGGCGAAGCCGAATGCGACCAGCGAGCTGGCCACCGTGGCGGCGAGTGCGGCGGCGAGGCTCACCGCCACGCTGTTGACCAGCCAGGCCGCCACCGGTGCCGCGCGCCAGATTTCGGCGTAGTTGCCCAGCACCACCTGCTGGGGGAACAGCGCGTTGTCGAAAACCTGTTCGCCCGGTTTCACCGACGCGCTCAACAACCAAGCGAACGGGTACAGGAACACCACCGACGCGGCTATCAGCGCCACCCACACCAGTGGGCGCCGACGACGCTCTTTCCGCACCGATCGGGGAAGCGGCTCGGCGGCCGGCGGCAAATTGTTCGCGACGACCACGCTTCACCGGCCCTCGTAGTAGACGAAACGCTTGCTCAGCCGTACCTGGATCAGGGTGATCACCATGATGATCGCGAACAGCAGCCAAGCCATGGCCGAGGCGTAACCCATGTGCAAGAACTGGAAACCCTGCTGGAACAGGTAGATGAGATAGAAGAGGGCGGCATCGCTGCTGTACCCGGCGGAGGAGGCGTTGCCGTAGAACGCCGTGTACGCCTCATCGAACGTCTGCAACGCGGCGATGGTCTGCACGATGAGCGTGAAGAACAGCGCACCACTGATCATCGGGACGGTGATGTGCCGGAACCGGCGCCACCGTGACGCCCCGTCGAGTTCCGCTGCTTCGTACAGCTCCGGCGGCACACTCTTCAACGCGGCGAGGTAGATCACCACCGTGCTGCCGACCGACCACAGATGCATCAGCACCAGCCCCGGTTTGACCCACGCACCGTCGGTGCTCCACTGCGGTCCCTGCACGCCGAACAGCCCGAGCAGCTCGTTGACCAAGCCGGCCTGCCCGTTGAACAGGAACAGGAACAGCACGCCGACGGCCACCTTCGGGGTGATTTCAGGCAGATAGAACAGGGTACGGAAGATCCCTGCCGACCGGCGCCCCGTCCTGGCCAGCAACGCGGCGAGACCGAGTGAGACGGCCATCGTCGACGGCACCGACATGAGCGCGTAGACCAGCGTGTTGGTCAGGCTTTTGCGGACGTCGGGGTCCTCCAACAACTGGCGATAATTCGCGAGACCGACCGCGGTCGGTGCCCGCAGGGCGTCGTAGTCGGTCAGCGAGAGGACGAAACTCGCGATCATGGGGATCAGCATGAAGATCAGGAAGCCGATCATCCACGGTGACAGGAACGCGTACGCGGCCAGAGTTTCCCGCCGCCGGAAGCCCCGCGCCCACTTCCTCGTCTTCGCCCCGCGAGTGGGCAGGGCCGCGCTCACCGGGGCTGCGCTGCGAGGTCGAGCGCCCGCTGGGCCTCCGTCTGTGCCTGGCGCAGCGCGGCCGCGGGGCTCTGGGCACCGGAAAGCACCCGGTTCACCGCGTCCTGCCAGGCCGCCTTGAATTCCGCACCGGCGGGTGAGGACGGCATCGAGAAGGCTGTTTTCTGCGCGTCGAGAACCGCCTTGACAGCGTTGCCGAAAACCGGTTTGTCATCGAGCTCGACCAAGTCGCCGAAGATCTTCTCGTCGGCGACCCGGTTTCCGGTGTAGATACCGGTGAACGGTTTTCCGGCGGCCTTGCGCGCGTCGGCCCGTGCCCGTGCGGCGGCGATCCAGGAATCCGACTTGGTCATCGTCGCGATCCAGGCGCACGCTTCCTTCTTGTGCTTGCTCGCCGCCGGAATGGCCCACGCGGAACCGGTGACCCAGTCGATCGGCGTGCCGTGCTGATCCGTGAACGGCCGGACGGAAAGATCGATCTGCGGCGAGTGGTTGGCCAGCACGTTGAGATACCAGTCGTCCATTGGTCCGGCGGCGAGCTGACCGGTGGCGAACGGGTTCTTCGCGCCGAAGAAGTCGAAGGTGTCGCGGAACGCCTTCAGCTTGCCCCAGCCACCCTGCGCCTCGATCAGACCGGCCGTATACTCCAGTATCTCGATCAGCCGCGGGTCGTCGAGGTTGGCCTTGAGCCCGTCTTCGCTGAGCATCGTGACCCCGTTGGCCTTGGCCCACAACGGAAGGAACTCGGGGAGCTTCGGGTCGAAACCGATCCGGGTGAGCGCTCCGCCTCCGTCGCGACCGGTGAGGGTCCGGGTGAGTGCCGCCAGTTTCGCCCGGTCCGCGGTGCCGACTTCCGCCGGATCGGCACCGGCTTGGCGCACCACCGCGTCATTGACCAGGATCAGGCGGTTGTTGTAGGACTCCGGCAGCCCGTACAGCTGACCGCGCAGGGTCACCTCGGCCACCGCGGCCTCCCGGAACTCCGCCATCTGCACCTGGCTGTCCCGGACGCATTCGCCCAGCGGCGCCAAAGTGCCCCGCGCCGCATAGGTGCCGAGCAGCTGACGATCGAGGTAGACGATGTCCGGGGGGCTCCCTGCGGCCACCGCGGCCAGGAACTGCTGGGCGTCGAAGGCACCGCCGCCGACCTTGACCGTAGCCGGGCCGATCACCTTGTCCGCCAGCTCGATCCGGGTTTTGGCGATCTCGTCCCCTGCCCCGAATCCCATGGTGACGAGTGTGGTCCCACCGGTTTCGACCGTCGAGCTGACTCCGCCGCAGCCGCTCACCGCCAGCGCGATCACCAGTAGTCCCGCCCGCAGTCGTGCGTACCCGCCCGGCATACGCCACCTCCGCCCCATCGCCGATAGCCAGCCTCATATACCCGCCGACGCTGCCACGCAAACTTTCTTCACGATCAAGCTGCAGCTCAGCGACCCAATGAAGCAGCCGTCAAGGACGATGCACCTTAAATACCGTCCGCGAACGACGGTGGGTGTGACGGTCCGCCACTCTCCCTTTCCTGCCGTTACCTTCTTCGTGGCTCCTGATCAAGAAATTCGTGGTCGCCAGGCCCGGCATGACTTAAGTGCTCCGATTCAGCAGTTCGCGAACCGCTTCGGTATCGACGCAGATCGTACGCACTGACGGATCTAAATCACAGCTCATGTCCAGTACAGGGCCCGGGCGCGGGGAAGTCGCTCCTGCAGTGCCGTGTCGAACCACGTGCGCAGTTTGTGCATGTCGTCTCGCTGGTAGACGTATTTGACCGATCCGTACTTGCCGAACTTGCGTGAGCGCTGCTCCGGGTCCATCTCGAGCTTCGTGCGCGGATACCAGGCGGTGAGCACATCGCGACTGCCCGGTGTGAACCGGTGCGTGATGCATTCGACGGTCAGGTCGAGTCCGGGCACACCGTCGAGTTCCGCGGCCGCCGCGTCCAGCATGGCGCCGTACCCGTCCTGCCAGCCCTCCACGGGCATGATCGGCGCGATCGTCAGTCCGACCGGATAGCCCGCTCGAGCCAGCCGGCCAAGACCGGTCAGGCGTGCGGCTACCGGATCGGTACCGCCCTCGAAGCGGGCGGCTACGCCGTCGGCGTTGACCGAGACGCGAATCCTCGTCCTGCCGCCGTGTGGCAGGACGAGCAACGGTTCGACCGCCGCGAACTTCGTTGTGGCACGCAATTGCACCCGGCCACCGAAGTCATGGGTGCCCACGTGCGCGACCGCCGCCGCCAGGCTGCCGGTCACATGCTCGATGCCGAGCGGGTCGGTGTAGCACGAGGCCTCGAACGTCGTACCTTCGTGAGCACGCTCGGTGGTGCTGGAGGTGACGCCGCCGCGGCCGACATAGTCGTCCATCCCCGCGAGAATGTCGTGCAGGTCGGCGTACACGCGGGTGACGGGCGGGCCGGACAGCGACCCGGCGAGGTAGCAGTACTGGCAGTGCGCCGGGCAGCCCTCGGCGAGGTCCAATCGCCAGTCGGCGCTGGGCGGAATCGGCTGCAGCTTCCGTTTCGACGGCGGGCTGACCACCACCGCGAGGGTCGACTTCGCCCGTGCGTAGGTAGCGCGTTCGTCGTCGCCTCGCAGACCGGTGATGCGGTCGGAGCGCAAGAAGTCGATATCGGTCACTCCGGCGGCCTCGCAGCGCGCCACGATTTCGGCGGCGTGCGAATGTTCGGCGGCCGAACGAGTGATCAGGACGTGCTTCGGAGTCCACAACCGAGTGCGGGCCTGCTGTAAGGATGCCATCACCACATGACAACGCCCCGCGGACGCCTGTGCATCTCAGCAGCCGGGTTGACCTCGGACACATTCGCGATCGACGCCGGCAACGTTGACACATGGCCGTGCCCGGGGCGGGTACCCGCCTTGAGCACTCGCTCTATCTGCCAGAAGGCACGATGTGGAGTTGTCCCCGGATGGCGGACACGGGGTTTTCACGTGGTTTGTCGCCGCCGCGGCCGGTGCCGGGGTCAGCGACGGAGCCGTGCTCGACTTCGCACTCAACCTCGAATATCTCGAAGCCGAGTTCTTCCTGCACGCCGTCACCGGCCGCGGGTTGGACGACTCGATGACCACCGGAACAGGGACCCGTGGTGGCGTCACCGGTGGCCGCGCGGTGCACCAAAGGCTGAACAGCGTGCCTGCCCCAGCGGCAGACGTCGCATATCAGCACCGAGGCAGCTGTACGGCTGCTCGCTTCTCATTCAGCGAACTGGGCCCCTCGGTTCTTTCCGGCCCACCTGGCCTTCATGCGCAACCGAACCGCAGGCTCGCCTCCCCACCGGGTTGGGTATTCCGCGTAGCTCACGCTCTGGACCGTCCGGCTCGACGAACACGAGTGGAACACCGGCTACATCGACCAGTACGCCGAAGCGGCCGCGTTGACTCTCGCCCATTCCGGACAGGGACGCGCCGAGCTGGCGCGGGCCGATGCTGAACTCGGCACTCCCTGTGCCCCAACGTTTTCTACGTCGACACGCACCGCATCGGCACGACTGGTCGTCACGGCATGCCGCCTGGGGCATGTCCACATCGATCTGCACAACGCGATCCGAAACCGACCTGCCAGAAAGCATCAGCCCCAGTCTTCCGCGCTCGCGTCTGCCGCACTCCTCCAACGAAGGCTGCATCCTTTCAGGTGAAGCTTCCCGGCGGTAGAGGCTTCCCAGATGCGCATAACGCGCAGTCGTGTAGGGGCCCGAGCACACACCGGCCAAAGCGACGAGTGTCAAGTTCGATGCCCGGAAGCCCCGATAACAGGGGCGACAGGGCACCTGAACTGGCTTTATTCGTACTCGAAGCGGAGGCTTGCCACTAAAGACCGTCGCGGATGACGAAGAACGGCGGGAGCACCACTGGCCTGAAGTTGATCTTGAACAGCCCAAATCCACCATTTGCGGCCTTCGCGTGGGTTCGTGGAGGCTTCGCGGTATGAACGAACGCGATGCCACCGGCGGTATGTGGGTGCCCGTGGCTGGGGAGGGTGACGTTCCGGAAGCCATCCGGCGGGAAGGGGCCTGGGCGCCCCGCCCATTGCCGTCCCACGTGGTACTGGCAACGAGGACACATCGGGGACTGGCTCGAGCTGAGCAGGCACTAGGACGTCTCGACGAGGCGGCAGAGCGCTTGCCGGACCGATCATACCTCGTGGACCACACAATGCTGCGCGAAGCGCAGAGTTCCGCGGCACTAGAGGATGCTTGCGTTTCCCTCACCGATGTCCTGCTGGCCAGGCTGCCGGGCGCGAAGCCCGCGCCTGAACCCGCGGTCGAGGCGATCATCCGGTACCTGGAGGCGAGCCGCCGCGCCTTCGGCACCGTCCGCGACGGTGCCGACATCGATTTGCCGTTACTGGGAGAGATCAGCCGACAGCTCGGCCCCGTGCCGCCTCCCGAAGGATCCGGATTCTGGCGTGAACGGACGAGCTGGATCAGCGGCCGTGACGGCACGCCCGTCGTCGCCCACACGCCGCCCGGCCCGCATTTGCAGGCGACGGCACAACAGTGGCAGGAGTGGGTGCGCGCGGAGCACGACTTGCCCTTGGTCGCCAAGGTCGCGATCGGCCACCCTCAACTGGAACTGATCCATCCGTTCGCTGGGGGCAATGGTTACGTCGCGCGGCTCTACGTCAGCTTGGAACTGGTTCGCGCAGGCGTCTTACGAGACCAGATCCTGCCGCTGTCCCGTTGGCTCGACCGTTATCGCGACGAGTACTACCAGAAACTGCGCGCCATTGTCGACACCGGCAGTTTCGAAGAGTTCATGGTGTTCTTCGCCGAGGGTGTGGACAAGCTGTGCACCGAGCAGATCAACCTCATCAAACGCATGGAGAAGCTACGAACGGAACATCTCAAAGCGGTGCCGGGAGCCGGCAACGCCCGGCGAGTGGCCAGTGAACTGATCGGGATGCCCGTGACCAACCACCAACTGATCGCGCAACGATTCGACATCTCGATCAAGGGCGCGACTGACGTCGCGAAGAAACTCCAGCGCGCCGGACTGCTCACGGTGAAGGACAACGCCAAGTACAAGAAAACCTACATCGCCCACGATGTTCTGGAGCTGCTGAGCAGTCTCGACCCCGTTCCACCCACCAGCGACGATGCGGTGTTCGGGTGACCGCGCATCGACCTCGCCCCGACTTGCCGACCAAGGATGCCCCCGATGCCGTATATCCTTGACCAGTACAAACAGCCCGGTCGCCACCGCGCCCGAGTGCATCCCCGCGGCAAAGCGGGCTCACGTCTGACCGGCCTGGCCGTGTCGGCACTCACGGTGGCCGTGTTCGCCGTCCATGTTGCTCGACGACATCGGGGGCCTTCACCGGTAGCGATCCGTCGTCCGGTGTAGCCAGCAGCGACCGCACGTGGTCAGCGCCATCGGCGTCGACGTCCACCAGAAGCGCGAGAGCATTACTGAAAGCCTCTCTACCGGCACGGATCCTGTTGCTCATCCAGTACGCGCGGCCCAGCATGATCAGCAGATCAGCGTGAACGCCCTCCTCGATCGCGTCGTCCGCCGCGGCGAGCGCGACGGCACGCACGAGCGGCGGAACGGCAGCGGTAGCACGGTCCGCGTCGAGGAGGACCGAAGCCAAACTACGCAGTGCCCTCAGCGCACCGTGGTTGTCGTGAACACGATCGCAGGTGGCAATGAGGTCGGAAAGGACGTCCATGGCCCGATGTAGGCGACCCCAACGACGGTAGAAGTCACCTAACGTCGCCAAGGTCTTACAGGCGACATCGTGATCCTGCTGAGCCCGGGCGAGGCTGAGCACCCTGACCCATCGGGCATCGGCCATCAACCAGTCACCTGACCGGTCCGCGCACTCCGCCGCCATCGTCAGCAAGCCGATCAAGGCGGCCGGATCGCGGATCTCGATCGCCGCGCGCTCCCCTGCTTCGGCGAACTCTCTCATCCACGCTGGATCGGCCACCGTCCCGGCCACTGTCCACCAGGCGCGCGCCAGGTGCACCGCGTTCTCGGCCATTCCGTGCTCAAGTTGCCAGCGGATCACACCGACGACCGGCCAGCGCACTGACCGCAACCGATCCTCGTGGATGTCATCGTGCCGATCAGGCGGAACGGCCGCGGCATGACGCGCCCCTGCCTCTTGAACCACGATTCGGAGGTAACGCCCGATCCTTGCCGCAAGCGACCTCGCCTCCACCGATGAAACATCGACAGAGGGCCGCCGAAGGTCGACCATGACCGTGTCGCCTTCCGTCCACGCCCCCGGCACCGATACCAGGCTGTGCCCAGCAAGCCGCTCAAGCCGTGCTTCCAGCGCCACACCGTGCGTTTCACTTGCCGCAGCGAGCACACCGAGAGGCAGCCGATCCACCCCGCACACGACGAAAGCGCACAACAGAAGGTCGTCGTCAGGATCCCTACCCGACGACGACCGGACGCCATCGCTCACCAGCCAGCAACCTTCCCCAGCGAGTCCTTGCCCGCCGACACGCCGTTGCTTGCCTAGCGCACCCTCCCCTGTCACCAGCCCACGGTCCTCAGCAACCGCCCTCGAACGACTAGCTAACCACTTCCACCGCGGCAAGTGCGACCGCTCACGAGGTGAGCTTCGGTAATCTGGCTCACCCGAACGAGCTACCCACACCAAGCTATGCGCAGTTCTTCCACGAGTTGATCTTGTTGTCAACCAACAGGGTGACGAACCAGCACCTGCCGACACTAGGGAGAGCGCCCATATCCACCGTCCGGCTACGGCTGCCCTGGACGCCGGCTCAGCGGTTCCCGCGAAAGCTGGCGCCGAGACTCGGCCGCGAGCGTAGCGAACGCACGCCACGGAGGCTGATCACGTTCGAAGCCATGTTCCGCATCGTAGAGCGCAAACGCCACCACGGCCGGGCTTCCGGGCCGTCAGCGGCCGGTGAGGACCGCTATGAAAGCGTTGACATGCAACGAAAGTACTTCCGGCTGGGTGACCAGCTCGATGCTGCGCAGCGGCGCCGGGTCGGTGTCGAGAATCCGGATCCCAACCGGTTTCGCGGGCAACGAGAGCTCCGGCACGCACGCGACGGCGAGCCCGTTCGCGACCACCTCAAGCTGGGTGGTGTGGTCGGCGAGGGGGAACCCGACCACCAGCTCACCTCCCGCCCGGCGGACCAGCTGGGCCAGCGCGGAATGCGCATCCGAACCCGGCGGGCAACACGTCCATGTCTCTCCGGCCAGCTCGGAAAACGGCACCGTTTCACGGTTCGCGAGCCGGTGACCGGCGGGCAGCACCAGCCTGGCACGCTCAGCGCGAAGGCGGATGATGTCCATGCCGCGCGGCAGCGTCGAGGGCAGGTCGTGCCACGTCTCGGCGAGCACCACGTCCAGGCTGTCTTCGTGCAGGGCACGCAGGTGGTCGACGGTTTCCCCATCGCGTAACGACACCCGCGCTCCGCGGTGGCGGTCGAGGAATTCGCGCACGCGCGGAAGCAGGAAACCTCTGATGGCGGAGGAGATCGCGCCGACGCGAACGGTCCCACGAGGCTCCCCCTCGCGTGCCGCAAGCTCACGTTCGGCGTGCTCGACCACGCGCGCGACCGTGCGGGCGTGCCCGGCCAGGACGTGCCCCGCGTCGGTCAACCGCACGCCGCGGCCCTCCCGCTCGATCAACACGGCCCCCACCTCCGCCTCGAGCCGGCGCAGGTGCTGCGAGACGCCGGGGCCGGTCATGTTCAGGCTGCGTCCGGCCGCTGCGACCGAGCCTGTCCTGGCCACGGCATCGAACACTCGCAGCCGGTCCCACGTCCAGTTGTTCACGTACTCCTGCTTAGCAGTACCAGGAAGGAATACGACCTGGACCCGGCCGAGTTCACCCGGCCAAACTGCTGGGGTGCCGACCGAAACGCAGCTGAACAACTCCTCCGGACCGATGATGCCCGAGCCGCACCCCGGGCACAGCGGCCCGGCACTGCTCGTGCTGGGCGGCGCGGCCTGCCTGTCCGTGTCCGCGGTACTGGTGAAGGTGGCGGCTGTGGACCCGGCGACGTCCGCGTTCCTGCGCTGTGCGATCGCGGTCCTCGTGCTGGCGCCTCTGGCGTGGCGGGAATGCCGACGGTTCGGCGGGCTGTCGCGCCGCGGGATCGTGGTGGCGCTCGTCGCGGGCGGGGCGCTCGGCGCGGACTACGTCCTGTGGACCCGCAGCATCTTCGACGTCGGAGCCGGGATTGCCACGGTTCTGATCAACGTTCAGGTCGTCGTGCTCCCGCTGCTGAGCCTGCTCGTCGACCACGAGCGCCCCGGCCGCCGGTTCGTCCTCGCCTGCCCGGTGATGCTCGGTGGCATCGTGCTGATCAGCGGCGTGCTCGAGAGTGGACCCACCGCGGCGGACACGGCAAAGGGCACCGTACTCGGCGTGGTGGCCGGTACCGCGTACGCCTTGTACCTCTACCTGACCCTGCGGCAGGGTCGTGCCGAACCGGGGCGCACCGTCACCCCCTTGGCCATCGCGACCGCAAGCGCTGCGGCGACGTCCGCGGCACTGTCCCCGCTCAGCGGCGGTATCCACCTCGCAAGGATTCCACCCGCATCGTGGGTGGCGATGATCGGTCTCGCGGTGCTCGGACAGGTGTTCGCATGGATCCTCGTCAACTCCGGTTCCCCGCACCTGCCCGCGAACCGCACCGCGGCGCTGCTGCTGACCCAGCCCGTCGGGACGGTACTGCTCAGCCTCGTGCTGCTCACCGAAGTCCCGTCAGTGCTCCAAGTGGCCGGCATGGTGCTGGTGCTCGGGTCGGTCGCCACGGCCAGCCGCGTCTGGGCGCGCCGCGCCCGCACCTGATCCGAACATTCCTCTGCGAAAATCCCGAGCACGTCGAAAACGCGCACGGGATCTTCGACTGGTTTTGCTGTCGATCCCCTCTTTTGGCGATGTCTGGACCTCATCTACCGTCTTCGGCCAGCGGCGGAGAGAGCGTGGATCCTTGCCTTCGGTGTCCTCACCGCATCGCGCAGCGCCACCCGCGAGCGGTCACGCTGCGCGGTGTCTTATTCACAAGAAGACGGCTCGAGCTTGTTGGCGGACAATTCCACTCGAGCCAGAACGGTGGTTCGCCGGTGATTCCGGCGCGATGTGGTGCCGCTCCCCACGGATCGCTTGCGCGCATACGCCGATGTCGTTCCGCCTCGGCCTCCTGGCGGCTTTCTCCGTCCGCGTCCGGGGCAACTCGCGCGTGTACCCGAAGCGAGCCCGCCGGTAGGCCTCGTGCAGCGCCTCGCGATGCGTCGGTGGCTGGTCGTAGCCGTAGTCGTCGGGGTCCACGTCAGCGATCCGGCATAACGCCAGAAAGATCACCTCAACGGTCAGCCATTGCGGCGAGGTCACCGCGCGCAGGGTTCGGCGGACCGTCTCGTGGTTGGCCGACCCCCGCTACCGGTCTTCGTCCCGCTCCGCGATGACATCGGCGATCTTGCGAATCGGAAGGCCATCCGCGGCGACATAGAAGCCCCACAGCTGCTCAATCGGCTGCCGGTGATCCTCGGCGACGTTCGTCGGCTTCGACAAGCGCGACGGCATCCATAGCTCGGCCTGGAGGCGAGCGCGGAGATCTCCACTTCTCCGGATTCCACTGGGAAGATCGACACTTCCGACATGGCGGCAGCATACGTGGCAGAGATGTCACCCAGTCCGAGCCGGCCGTCAAAACCTACGAATCTTCTTCAGAACTCCCCGACATCCGTCCACTGTGGCCTTTCGCTACGCCGACTGGAACGACCTATCCAGGGAAGTTGTGATGCCCACCCTCACACCGACCGCCGGCTTCCGCGACACCGGCGGCACCGAATCCGCCCAGCCGGAGGTCACACCCGGCTCTCGCAATCCGACCAGGCGGACGAGCAGCGGTGAACGCGGGGCCGAGGCTACCGCCCGGAAGGCACCGGCGACGGCCGAGGAGGAGCGCGCATCCTGCCCGGCCGAGGCGGGCCCATGGACTTGTTCCTTGACGATCCCGACGCGCGCTTCCTGGTATTGGAAGGCGCGAGCGGCGAGCATTCGCTCTGGCCGTCCTACGTGGACGTGCCGCGAGGGTGGCGAGTGGCCCTGCCCGCACCTGGCGATCCGAGGCCATCACGTTCATCACGGCCAAGCAGCGCGGACTGGTCTTCGACGAAGTATCACCGCGACCGCCCGGTCAGGCAGAACAGCGCCGAGTTACCCGCCGGCGCCCGGCGGGCGGACAGTGAACCCGGAGCACTTCTGCTCACCAGCCAGGTGAGCCCGGCGCCGAAGGCATGGCCGATACAACGTGGATTCGGTCACCATGAGCACGCTTGGAATGTCAAATAATTGTCAAACACTGGTCATCGACAGATTCTGACACAGTTCAGCAAGTACTCGCAAGAAGATCACCGCCGTGCTACGCTCCAATCCTCCACCCGAATCGGCCATCTGACCAACCGATGCCTGTGGCGAGGTGAGCCCTCGCGACCGAGAGGAGGGGTCGATGAACAACCGTGAGTACTGATCGTTCCGACAAGTTCGAATCAAACAACTCTGTTCACGCACTGGGGGTTACACAATGAGAAAATTGATTTTCCTGGCGGTCGCACTGCTGTCGCTCGTGCTGGGGGCGCCGGTGGCCGGCGCCGCCTCCGATAACGGAGCCGGAATCACCTCGGCCAGTGGTTGCCTTGATGCCCACGGCCCAGGCACCTGGAACAAACACTGTATCGTGGTCGAGGGTTCCGGTCTCGACGTCGCGTCCGTGGAGGGGCACCTCAACGCGACCGTCGCACCTTACTTCCCCGCGGACATCTGCGGGGTCCACGTGAAGGTCTGGGGCACCGAACTGGGTGGCTATTACTTCGAGCGCAGCCAGCCCAACAACGGCTGCGCCCTCGGCACACTCGGCGTGCGGTGGAACCTGAACATGAAGTTCCAGCCCGGTTCCCAGCTCTGCGCGCAGACTTCCTACGCCGGCCGGGTTCCCGGCCCGGTGTGCGTGCAGATCCGATACTGAGCGCGGTCAGGTACATGACAACCGAACGGCGAGGCCTCCGGTCTCGCCGTTCGGTTGTCGCGCAGAGACTCCCTTGCCGTTCTCCACCGCAATTGACTGAATTGCTCAGAACTTTTCTCACGTCGAGCAAACGAGCGGAGACGGGTTCTGGCCGCCGGGATGGGCATCAACGGCGTCGCCGTGCCGCGGGCACGTGCCTGTTATCACTCATGAGGTCCACACTCCCTACGCATCGACCGCCTGGGCTTTCCGGGCTTCGGGCCGTCTGTCAGCTGGTGCTGTGGGAACAAGTCGAGTCGGGCAGCTTGAGCGCATTTCGAGCAGCCAGGGGCGGTGCCGGCAATCCATTCGACACGTTCCCATTCCTCACTGTGTATCCGGCTGCGGTCGGACCGTCAACGAAAGCTCACCGGCAAGCGAAATCACCCCGCTCATACGGAAACGCGACTGTCGCCTCCGCCGTGCCCGCGCCGGCCGGAACACCCCCGCTCGCGCGGGAAGACACTGCTCGACGACGTACTGCAATGTGCCGAGCCATTCAGTCACGGTTGCCGTGGGGTGCGGGTCGCCCGCCTCCTCGAACGTGGTCACCACTTCTGCTCAGGTGTTCTTCGCTTCAGCCAGTCGCCCTGTGTCGTAGAACGCGTACCGGGATTGGGGGCACTGCGTCGGACGGGGGGGGACGGATGGTGGATGAGGGTGGTGGCGGATGCTCGCGGCTTGAGCACTCGGGCCGTCGCGTTGATCCCGGTCAGCGTGGCCAACACCGATTCCCGCGACGACATCGTCTACCGGCCGGCATCCGACGCCAGGCCGTACCCGGTCGTCGCTGCCTGGTCCGCCGGTTCTCGCTTGGCGAGCCATCGCCCACTTCGTACAGACCGCAAGCGAACTCGTCACCGATCAGGGCCGCGACACCGCACAGGCTCGCCGCCGACCCTGCCGGAGCCCAGCACCAGGCGTTCCTGGCCCTGGCCGAGGAACTGCCCTTCGGGCGTACGGCCGAGCGGCTCGGCGTCAGCGCCGCGCGAGTCAGCCAGACCATCAACCGGCCGGAGCGCCGGTTCGGGGTGGCGCTGTTCGCGCGCACCAGCCGACATGTGGCGCTGACCCCGATCGGTAACGTGATGCGCAGGCTGGGCACCAGCAGATACAGGAGGGCATCGCCAAGGCTGTCGCTGCTGGACACGGCTTTGCGGATCGGGCTTCTCCAGCCCGCTGGTCGCCGAGATCATCATGCGGCCGAGCTGGGGTGTCGACGTGTGCCGCTCGGGTTGGGATCGGCGCCGAGGTAGGTGCCGTGCCCTTCGACCACCAGGGAGCCGTCGAAGATCAGTACTTCGTTGACCAGCCCGCCTTTCTGGTTCCGGTAGTTGATCACGAGCGAGTCGACGCCGAGGTAGAGCCCCACGACCTCGAAATGGAGGTCGGGGATCCGAGCCAGTCCTTCGGCCCAGTAAGCACGCAGCGCCGCCTTGCCGCGCACCACTCCCGCGCTTCCCTCGAGCAGGTGAACCGCCACCGGCGAACGGAAGGTCACGTTTTCGGCGAAGTGCGACAGCACGGCTTCCAGGTCGTGTGCGTTCCAGGCGCGCACCCACCCGTCGGCGAACTCCTGCGCCATTGCCTGATTCATCATCGCGTTGTGCATTGCGTCGCCCCGGTTGTGCTGGTCGGCTTGAATCGGTCTCGCTGAAACGATCAGTACTCGCGGTTTTTCATCATCCCTCCTTTCAACGACGGAGTCGGTGGTGGCGTTCGGGCATCGGCTGCTATCGCGAGGGGACTCCGGCCCCGTTCTCGGCGAGGAAGGTCTTGAGTGCTTCGGCGAGTGCTTCCGGCTGGTCTTCGGGGATCAGTGTGGAGGAGTCGGCGATTTCGACGAGGGTGGCGTGGGGGAGCAGGTCGGCCAGGCGGCGGCCGTGGTCGGCGGGCATCAGGCGGTCTTCGGTGGCCCAGACGACGAGGGCGGGCCGGTCGAAGTCGCGGAGGCGGGCGGTCCATTCGAGCTGCACCTTGCGCGGTGGTGCGGAGGTGCCGAATTTGGCCAGGTCACGACGGATTTCGCGGTTGTGGGTGGCGGGGGCGAACCAGTCGTCGAGCACGTCGTCGGGGATGCCGTGTTTGCTCAGGCCACCGTAGGCGCGGGGGCTGTGCCGGAAGAGCTGGGTGGCGAACAGTTTGGTCATGAGCCAGGTGCCGCCGGGAACGCGGGCGAGGGCGACCAGCGGGCGCACGGCTTTGGGCGGGAAGTTGTCGAACGCTTCGCACGCGACCAGCACGAGTCTGCCGACCCGGTCCGCTTTGCCTTCGGAGACCAGGAATTGGGGGCCGCCCCAGTCGTTCATGATCAGGGTGACGTCGGTGAGGTCGAGTCGTTCGAGCAGTTCGGCGAGCAGGAGCGCCTGGCCGCGCTGGGAGAGGTCGGCGTCGGGTTTCATCGGTACGCGGTGGGCGCCCAATGGCAGGGTGGGCAGGATGCAGCGGTATCCCGGGAGCAGCGGGAGGACCTTGCGCCACTGCGAGTCGTTCATCGGGAAGCCGTGGGTGAAGACCAGGACCGGGCCCGGGCCGCCGGTGTCGGCGTAGGCGAGGGGTCCGGCGGACAGTTCGATCGTTGGCATCGCGACTCCACTTGATAGATCACTCTACTTAGACAGCCTAAGGCCACAGTGGACACCATGTCGAGTCGGAGCGGGCCAGCCTGCGGCGAACACCCCGGACAGCAGCCGCATCCGCGATTATCGTCGCCCGGTATGACCGACATCGAGATCACTGCGGAACTGGTCGAAGACCTTGTCCGCGACCAGCACCCCGACCTCGCCGATCGCCCGATCCGGTTGGGTGCGCGTGGCTGGGACAACCAACTGTGGCGGCTCGGTGACGATCTGGCCGTCCGGCTTCCCTGGGCGACCGGGTCCGCGGACGCGTTGCTGCGCAAAGAGTTCACCTGGCTGCCCACGCTCGCTCCGCGCCTTCCGCTGCCGATCCCCGTCCCGCGGCGTTTCGGCGAGCCCTCCGAACGGTTCCCCCGGCCCTGGCTCGTCACCACCTGGGTCCCGGGCACGCCCGCCGACCGCGCCCCGCTTACGCGAACCTCCGAGGCGGCCGCGTCCTTGGCCGCGTTCCTGACGGCTCTGCACCGGCCCGCTCCCAGCGACGCGCCCGCGGGCCGGAACCGCGGCGGGCCACTGGCCGACCACACCGGCCAGTTCGCCGCAGGGCTCACCGCGGCCACCGAGCGCGGACTGATCCCCGACCCGGACGCCGTCCGCGCCGTCTGGGACGACGCGGTCACCGCGCCGCGGTGGACGGGCCCGGCACTCTGGCTGCACGCCGACCTGCATCCGGCCAACGTCCTCACCGCCGAGGGCACCCTCTGCGGTGTGGTCGACTTCGGCGACCTCTGCGCGGGCGACCCGGCCTACGACCTCGCCGCCATGTGGCTCCTGCTACCGGACCACGCCGGCGACCACTTCCACGCGGACTACCGACCGGCCCCGGACACCGCCACCCTGCGCCGCGCCCGCGGCTGGGCGATGGCCCGCGCCCTCGGCGGCCTTCTCATCGGCGACGCCGGCGTGCACGGCCGTCCCGGTGGCAAACCCACCTGGGGCCCACCCGCCCACGCCGCCCTGCGACGCCTCACCGCCACACACCGCTGATCCGGCCGACGAGGTGATCGACGGGTTCGAGTGTCGCGGAAGGGTTGGCCTTGACCCTGCGTCCGGGGTGGAACCTGGTCGCATGACGGACGACATCACTTCCACGGTCCGGCCTGCTCCACCGGTCGGCGGGTTCGGCGAGGTCGACGGGCGCCGCATCTTCGTGCACCGGCCGGGCAGCGGCGGACCGGCCGTGGTGTTCCTGCCGGGCGCGAGCGCGGCCGGCTTGGACTACTTTCGAGGTCCAGCAGCAGGTTCTGATAAAACCCAATCACCGCTGCCGAGCGGTCCAGTGTGGATGTACATCGCCATCGTCACCGGAGCTACCGCGACAACCGCCGCCGCCACACTGATCCCCATGCTCCGGACAACCCGCGAACGGCCGATCACAGCCCTGGCAAGGTGAACGCCGCGTCTGTTGCTCGGCTACTCGACCGAAACGACCCCCGCCCGGCCGGCCACCGGACCAGCCGCTTCACCGCATACGGCGTTCGTCGGCGTCAATGACGGTGTCGCGCCCGCTCGGGTACTCCGGCGCGAGTGCTGGCCACGGTCTGATTCTCCCAGACCAATCCCTCCTGCCACCTCCCGGCTCGGTGTGGCCGGTGAGGTCATCTTCCCAGCGCCATCGACTCGCTGATCACCGAGATCGGCCAGGACCGCCGGATTGTGCTGATCAACAGCTTCGCGCCCCGGCCCTGGCAGGACCGTGTGCGTAGGTCGCGGTGAGCGGGGTGCGCCGTCGGCGCGCACGAGTTCGACCACCCCTTACCGCCACCATCAGGAGGATGCCTGCCGGAATGCTCCCGGCCGGCGGCGTTTCCACCGGATCTACCCGAATTCAGCCCAGGGTGACCGGGAGGACCCGGTGCCCGTTGGAGATGAAGGACGCCGTGGGCTCCAGCTCTGCCGGTTCGATCGCCAGCGCCAGCTTCGGGAAGCGCGCGAACAACGCCGGCAGCGCGATCTCCGCCTCCACCCTGGCCAGCGGGGCGCCGAGGCAGAAGTGCACCCCGTGCCCGAACGAGAGGTGGCTCTTGTTCGTCCGCGAAAGGTCGAACTTCTCCGGGTTGTCGCCGAACTCCGGCGCGCGGCCCGCAGCCGCGTACGAAGCCAGGATCGCCTCGCCCCGCTTGATCGTCACCTCGTCGTCGACAACGATGTCTTCGACCGCGTACCGCAGCGGGAGATGGGCGACGGGCGCCTGCCAGCGCAGCGTTTCGTCGATGACGTCGCCCCAGCCGTACTCGCCGTCGAGCACCTGGCGCAGCTGCTCGGGATGGGTCAGCAACGCGGTGATCGCGTGGTCGAGCAGGTTGACCGTGGTCTCGTGCCCTGCCGAGATCATCAGGATCAGCGTGTCGACGAGTTCGGCTTCCTGCAACGAGGAACCGTCCTCGTCGCGTGCCGCGATCAGGCCGCTGGTCAGGTCGTCACCCGGCTCGGCGCGCCGCAGCGCCACTAGTTCGCCGAGGATCCGGTACATCTGCTCGCCGTTGGCTGCCGCCTCTTCCGGGGTGGCGGTGGTGTCGAACACCCCGTCGACCGCCTTGCGCAGATCGGCGCGGTGCTCCTCGGGCACGCCGAACAGCTGGCAGATCACCTCGATCGGCAGCGGGTAGGCGAAGTGCTCGCGCAGATCTACGACCCCGTCGGTGCCCTCGATCCGATCGAGCAGGCCGCCGGTGATCTCCTCGACCCACGGCCGCAGCGCCTCGGTGCGACGGAAGGTGAACGCCTTGGCCACCAATGACCGCAGCCGCCGGTGCTCGCCACCGTAGGCGGTGAACATGTTCTGCACGGCCACCCAGATCATCAGCGGCCAGTCCGCGGGTACCGTGCCCTCCCGCCACGCGGTCCAGTGCTGCCGCGGGTCCTTCGACACCCGCTGGTCACCGAGCAGGCGCTTGAGCAGCTCCGGATCGGTTACCGACCACGCCACCACCTGGCCAGGGA
The DNA here is from genome assembly GCF_029369745.1 of Amycolatopsis sp. QT-25. NCBI lineage: Bacteria > Bacillati > Actinomycetota > Actinomycetes > Pseudonocardiales > Pseudonocardiaceae > Amycolatopsis > Amycolatopsis sp. QT-25. Next base: position 2,344,959 of record NZ_CP120210.1, on the reverse strand, counting down.
GCTCCACCAGCGTCGTGGTGCCGCGGGCGCGGAGTTCGGCGTTCTCGGCGTGGATGTCGGCGCCGGTGGGGTCGAGGACGAGGGGGCGGGGTGCGGCGGATTCCAACGGTGCTCTCCAGTCGGTTCGGTGGACGGAACTGGTGCGGGAACGACAGGGGTGAACAGCACGGGCAGCGCGGCGAGGGCGCGGTGGAACGGGCCTGGCCGCCATTGCAGCTGGTCCTCCGGCACGGCGAGGCGCAGATCGGGCAGCGCGTCGAGCAGGGTTTCGATGGCGGTGGTGGCGATCAGCCTCGCCGGGCCCTGCGCGGGGCAGGAATGCACGCCGGCGCCCCAGGCGATGTGCGCCCGGTTACCCACCCGCTGCTCGGCACGCAGCGCGGGATCGGTGTTGGCGGCGGCGAAGCTGATCACCACCGGTTCGGCGGCGGGCAGGTGGGTGCCCATGAAGTCGACCCCTGGCCACGGGTAACCGGCGGAGTAGTTGGCCATCGGCGGGTCGCCCCAGAGGATCTCCTCGAGCGCGTCCTCCACGTGCAGGCTGCCGCCAGCCAGGTCACCGGCGAAGCGGTCGTCGACCAGCAGCAGCCGCACCCCGTTGGCGATCAGGTTCTGCTGCGGCTCGGTACCCGCGCCCATCAGCAGCACCAGCTGGTGCAGCATCTCCTCGTCGGTCAGCCGCGCCGGGTGCGCCATCATCCACGACGGCACGTCCTGGCCCGGCTGCGCCCGCTTGAGCGCGAGCAGTTCGAGCATGCTCGAGGTCAGCTCGGCGTTGGCGCGCTCGGGATCGACCATGTCGAAGATGCCGCGCATCCCGGCCACCAGCCGGTCCCCGAGCGCAGGCGGGCAGCCGAAGAGATGGTTGAACACCTGCAGCGACAACGTGGTCGCGTAGTCGGTGAGCAGATCTCCCCTGCCCTCGGCGGAAAACCGGGCGATCAGCTCGCGCGCGATCTGCTCGACGTAACCGCGCAGCGCGTGCGGGTTGAGCCGCGCCAGGCTGCCGGTGACCGCGCTGCGCAGGCGCGCGTGCACCGCGCCGTCGGTGAACAGGCAGTTGGGGCGGTAGCCCATCATCGGCATGACCGGGTTGTCCTCGGGCTGGTTCTGCTGCCAGCGCCGGGGGTCGCGGGGAAAGGTCGACGGCGCGCGCAGCACTTCCAGCGCGGCTTCGTAACCGAGGACCAGCGAGGCGTTCACGCCAGGCGCGAGTTCGACCGGCGCGACAGGTCCGTGCGCGGCCCGCATCTTCGCGTAGACACTGGCGGGATCGCGGGCGAATTCTTCGTCGTAGAGGCGGGCGCGCTCGGCGTGCGCGGGGCAGCCGGGTGGTGGTCCGGCGGCGGGAGTGCTCACGAATGCTCCTGGCGGGTGGGGTCGAAGAGGTAGTCGACAAGGCTGATCAGCGCCTGCGCGGACGATCCTCGATCGCGGGCGTCGCAGCTGACCAGGCGGGTCTCGGGAAGCAGGTCCAGTGCTTCGCGAAGTTCGGCTTCGGGAAATCTCGGAGCGCCGTCGAACTGGTTGATGGCCACCGCGTACGGCAGGCCCAGTTCCTCCAGCAGTCCCATCACGTCGAAGGACTCTTCGAGTCGGGTGGGGTCCACCAGCACCAGCGCGCCCAGTGCCCCGTAGGCGAGGTCCTTCCACATTTGCGTGAACCGCTGCTGGCCAGGCGCGCCGAACAGGTAGAGCACCACGTCGTCGCCGATGGTCAGCCTGCCGAAGTCCATCGCGACCGTGGTGGTGTTCTTGCCGTGCACCCCGGACAGGTCGTCCACCAGCGCACCGGCCTGCGTCATCGTTTCCTCGGTGCGCAGCGGGCGGATTTCGGACAGCGTGCCGACGTAGGTGGTCTTGCCGACCGCGAACGGCCCCACCACCAGGATCTTCACCGAGGTCCGGACGGTGGCGGGGACGTAGCCGTCAGGTGAGAGCACGGAGACCATCGAGTACCTTCTGCAGGAGTTGGTGGTCGGGGATATCGGCCTTGCGCACGGCGGCGCGGGCTTCGATGTGACCGGAATCGAGCAGGTCGGACAACAGCACTTTGGTCACGCTGGTCGGCAGGTTCAAGTGTGCGGCCACCTCGGCCACGGCCAGCGCACCGCCCCGGCAGAGCTCCATCACCCGCCGCTTCTCCGGGCTCAGCCCGGCCATCGGCGCCCAAGTGGCGGAGACGACGGTGGCCACGTCCAGCGTGTTGCGGGTCGGATGGGCGCGGCCCTCGGTGACCACGTGTGGCCGCACCAAAGCCTGCTCGCGCCGGTTCGGCGTCATGCCCGGGAGCCTCCGGCTGCCGGGAAGCGCGGCGGCGCGGTCAGTTCCTGGCCGAGCCTCTGCACCAGTTCCTGCATGCGGGAGGAGACGCCTTCGACGTCGACCCTGCCGGTGGTGGACACCGCGACGTAGGCGCCTTGGCCGGCGGCGGTGAGGAAGACGAACCCGCCGTCGAACTCGATCAACGTCTGCCGCCACTGCTCGGCGGGCCGTCGGCAGAACTCGCCGGTGGCGCGGGCGAGCGATTGCAGCCCGGACACCGCGGCGGCGGTGCGCTCGGCGTCGTCACGGCTGATGCCCTCGGAATGGGCCATCAGCAGGCCGTCGGCGGAGAGCAGCACGGCGTAGAGCATCTCCGGCATCTGCAGGGCCTGGTCGAGCATCCAGCCGAGCCGGTTGGTGGTCGCGTCGGTGTTCGTGCTCACTGGGCATCCCTTTCGAGGTCGGTGGAAATGGCGCGGCCGCGACGGGTTCCGCGTTGCCAGGCCGCGGCGGTGGCGACCGGGTTCGGGTCGGGCGCCGGAACGGCCGGTGCGGCAGGCTCCGGGGCCTGGGTGGCGACCAGTGTGCGGCGGCGGCGCCGGGGCAGGCCGTGGACGGTGGTGCCCAGATCCGTGGTCTCCATCGGGGAAGTGGCCACGATGGGCTCGGCAGGCCTGGCCGGTTCGGGCGTAGCGGGCATTTCGGGGGTTTCGGTTCGTGGGTCCGGGGTGAGCACGGCCGGGGACGGGCTCGGCGTGGTGATCCTGGTGAGCAGTTCCGTCGGCAGGAACAGCACCGCGCGCACCCCGCCGTAGGGCGACCGGGTGTCCACCGAGACGCGGAACCCGTACCGGTTGGCGAGCGCACCGATTACCGCGAACCCGATGCGCGGCGGCACCCCGAGCGCGGCGATGTCCTGGCCACCGTGGCCGCCGAGCAGCCAGGACGCGCGCTGCACCGCCTCCACCGTCATGCCCACACCGGCGTCGTCGATGATGATGGCGAGGCCGTTGTGCGCCTGCTGGAAGGTGACCTGCACCGGGGAGCCGGGCTGGGAGTGGCGGGCGCCGTTGTCCAGCAGTTCGGCCACCGCAAGCACCACCGGCTCCACCGCCTGGCTGACCACGGCGGTGTCCGACGGCGCGGGAATCTGGACGCGCGCGTAGTCGCGGATACGGCCGGTGGCGCCACGGACCACGTCGGTCAGCGTGGCGGCCGAGCGCTGCAGACCGGGCCACGAACCGCAGAGCACCGCAGTCGCCTGCGCGCGGCGGCCCAGCTGCGAGTTCGCGTGGTCGAGGCCGAGCAGCCCCTGGAGCACGGATGGATCGTCGTGCCGGTCCTCCATCGCCGAGATCAGCACCTGCTGCTCACCGGCGAGGTTCTGCACCGTGCGCATCATCGCGCGCAGGGTCGCGGCGGCGGAATCGGCGGAATCGCGGCGGGTCTGCCCGAGCAGTTCGGTGATCGTTTCGAGCACCGCGCGGTGCGGATCGCCGTGGCCGTTGCCGCGCAGCGGGCCCGGCACGGTCACCGACGGATTCGCCAGCGACTCCGCGATCGCCGGGAGCCGCACCTCGCGCAGGTGGCGCTCCTCGGCTTCGCGCGCGTTCAACTCGGCGACGGCGGCATCCCGGTACCGGCCGACGGTGGTGGTGACGTTGCGTTGCCGGAGCAGCAGCACGGCGAGCGCGATGGCGAGCAACAACAGACAGATCAAGCCTGCCAGCAGCAGGGTGTGTTCCATGAAATCCTCACGGTCAGCTGGGCGGGGACCGACCAGCCTGCTAGGCGATCGCAGGGAGCCGCACCAGGTCCGCGTCGGGGCCGCGACCGCGCTGCCGGGCGATGAGCATTCGGGCGGGCCCGGGGCAGGACGGCATGTGCGCAGCTCCACAATGGCGGGGACGGACGTCACATCGCGCCTGGCGCAATGTCGGCAGCGAGTACCGTAGCGCAAACTGGACGTGTTCTCCCAGACTTCGCGAAGAAAGGGCTCACCGCCCGCGAGAAAGGGCTTCACCGCCGCCGACCTCGTCGACGAAAACGGCGAGCGACTCCTCGTGTGTGACACGCAGTTCCGCGAATCCGGTGGCATCGGCGGTTTTCCGTCCGGTGCGCACGGTGGTGTGCCACGAAGACAACGGCCTGGCCCGCCAACTGCTGCGCACCCCTGGCGCGGGCGCGGTACTGGTGGTCGACGGCGGCGGTTCACTGCACACCGCGCTGACGGCGACCTGATCGCGGGCTCGGCGGTGGGAAACGGCTGGGCTGGGCTGATCATCAACGGCGGTGCGGGACAGCGCGATGCTCGCAGAACTTCCGCTCGGGGTCGAGGCGCTGGGCACGAATCCGTGCCACAGCACCAAAACCGGCGCGGGTGACGTGGATGTGCCGGTGACCTTCGGCGGAGCCATCTGCCTGGACGACACACCGGTCGGCGTTCTGCTCGTCGAAATCGAGAACCAAATCCCGCACCTGGTCAGGTTCATGGTCGAGACCAGGACACGCCAGTCAGCCTGGGTCCACTGCGAACCGCTGTGGACGAGGCACTCGGTTCGCCGAAGTCGATGACCGGCTTGGGCCGCTCATAGACCTGCTCACCCGTGTCGCCGGCCATCCCGCCGGCAATCGCGGCTTCGCGGAAACCGTCACTGGCCTGGATACCCGCTACGACATGGTCCCCGATACCGGCGCACCCCTGGCTCGGCCGCCTCGCACCCGACTTCAAGCTGTCCACCGGCACCGACGACACCGACCTCGCCACCCTGCTCGCGCCCGGCCGCGGCGTCCTGCTCGATCCCGCCCCGGACGACGATCTCCGCCGGTCCGCCAAGGGATGGATCGACCGGGTCGACATCATCGACGCGACATGCACCGGCCACCTCGAACTCCGCGCCATCCTGCTACGGCCACACAGCCTGGCTCGGCACCGCCGTCGACGATCGCGCCCACGAACTCCAGCAGGCAGTGCAGCAGTGGTACGGCACTGCCGCGCGACCCGCGCCCGCCTGGACATTCCACCAAGCCTCGACACGGCCGATGCGGTACCGGTTATCGAGCGATCGTGAATGTGCATTCAGATCGCCTTGCCATTCCTGATCGGAGGTGCGAGTCTTCGCTTGCCGAGAGCACAGGTGTCTCCAGGGCGCCGATCAGGACCCACGGACCACAAGGTCCAATTCGAACACGACAAGTCGTTGTCGAGATATAACGGGAGCGAACGTGAAGCTTCTTCGCCATGTCACCGCGCGACTGCTGGGAAGAACCCGTATGGGCGGTCTCTACTTCTACTGGGATATTTCCAACTGACCTGACGTCGGGCCGGTCGGCGACGACCGGCCCGCACCGACGCAAGGAAGAGTGTTGACCGATAGGCGGCTTCATCCTCCTGGTCCGAAGGGCCACTGGCTGAGCGGCAACACGTTCGAGTACGACCGCGACCGTATGGGATTCCTCATGCGGTGTCATGACGAGTACGGTGATGTCTTCGCATACGACAAGAGAACGATAGTCGTACGCGATCCAGATCTGGTACACAGCTTGCTGACCAGGACGAACGAGGACTTCTCCAGTGAGAGCTCTCCCGTCGCCACCAGATTCGACGCCGATCGCAGTGCGACCGATTCGCGGTTATGGATGGCCGCGCGACGGTCAGGATGGCGTGGCCTGAACCAGGACGCCGCAGCGGCTCATACCGGCAGGCTTCGCCAGTTGTTCGACCGGCAGTTGAATGACACGGTCGGTCGCGAAGTCGACGTCCTCGCCTTGATGGAGACATATTCCGGTCACGCGGCGGCGGACTTCTGCCTGGGTGCGGACGCCAAGGGCATCGCCGAGGTCGTCGTCGAGAACACAAGGGCCATCGCACCACTTTCCGGCAGTTCCGAGGTGCTACCGGAGTGGTTCCCGTCCCGTACCCTCAACCGCTTCCGACAAGCCCGCAAGAAAACCCTGGACGTCCTGAGCAGGAAGATCGCCGCCAGGAAGTCAGCTGCCGTCCCCGAGAACCCCCGTGACCTTCTCGACGTCCTGCTGACGATACGGCCCGGGCTGAGCGAGCTCCAGGTACAGCGTCTCATCCGAGGCATTCTCCTCGCCGCGTATGGCGTACCGGCCGCATCGATGGCTTGGGCGTTGTGGACGCTGACCACTCGCCCTGCTCTCTGGGCCACGGTGGAAGCCGAGGCGATGGCGTGGAGCTCCGAAGAGGAGCCGACCTTGACCGAGTTGCCGCGAACCGAAGCCGTCGTCAAGGAGACTCTCCGGCTATGGCCGCCTACTTGGTTGATGGGCCGCACCGCCCTTCGTGCCACCGCCCTCGGGAAGTGGTCGCTGGCACCGAAAACCCAGATCATGTTCAGCCCCTACCTGATGCACCGCGACAGCCGATGGTGGCCGGATCCGGATACAGCTGTTCCTGACCGATGGCTCAACGGGGGCGAACCGATCCGCAAGTACACCTACATTCCGTTCGGCGCAGGGCCTCGTGTCTGCCTGGGAACGCGCCTGGGACTGACTCAGCTGGTACTCACGATGTACTGGCTCACCAGGAACTACCGAGTGGTCGCCCCTGATGCCCTGGCGGTTATACCGGTCTTCCACAACCTGCTCGCGCCCTACGGGTTTCAAGCGACGTTCGTCCGGAAGTGAGGGTGAATTCCGGGCAGCCACCGCGACCGAGTGCAGCCCGCGACGCCACAAGGGGCAATCCTGAGGTCACGGCGATTCTGGAGTTCGAATTCTTTTGATCAAGGGAAAAGTGTATGGCGCAAAACAGTAGTTTCGTCACGGGCTGTCAGGGCCGTGGACCTGTGATGCGAGCCCGGGTGGCGCCACGCTGGAGCAGGGCCGCATGAGTGAAATCTCCGGGTATCACCCGCATTTTGCGGTGGAGGACCGCACCCCGCTACGGCCGGCCTGACTGCCCGAGCGGAAGATCGGCGGCTTCCCGGCACCGAAGCAGGGCGTACCACCGGGTGTCCGTCGAGCTTGGCGGGTACCCCGCCGCTCCACAAGACACCCAGGTCCCAGCGCGCTCAGCGGCCCTTCAGAGCGGAAGCCGGTGATTGCCCGGCTGTCGCCGACCACGTCCTGAGTCACGCCATCGCGACGAGCACCTGCCGTGGGCCGGTATAGGCGGCCCGACCGTGCATCGTGAGCCAGTTGTCGATGATGAGGACGTCACCGGGCTGCCAGCGAACCGGCCGGGCCAGTTCGTGGTAGACGCGGCGGATCCCGTCCAGATCCGCGGGATCGATGGCACTCCCGTCCCCGAACGACGCGTTGATGGGCAGATCGTCCTCTGCGAACACATTCAACATCGCCGCCCGGCTGGATTCGTCCAAATTGGACCAGTGCCACTGGTCGGCCTGGTTGAACCAGACCGGCCTCCCGGTGACCGGATGCGCCGCGACGGCGTTCCGGATATGCGTCACCCGCAACCCCCCGTCGGGCTTCCACACGAACTCGGCCCCGCCTTCTCGCAGGAGTCGCATAACCTGTTCGGCGTCTTCCGTCTCGAAGGTGTCCTGCCACGACTTCCCGAACCCGGCACCATCGGGCAGGTTCTGCGTGTACCTGATGGTTCGTGCCAGGAAACAGGTTCTCACCTGCCTGGTCACCTCCTCCAGTACACGTCGTCCGTCCGCCATGAGGGTTTCCCCGCCGACGGCGGCGGGGACGAGGCAGCAGAACATGAGGTAAGAAGGTGGAGACTTGGTGTAGGACAATTCGTTGTGCAACGTGATGGGGTACTCACTCGGATATTCGGTCGAGGTGTACACCCGGTCGGTCACCCGGCGCCGAGGAGAGTTTCCGTGCACATACGAGACAAGCTCGGGCATGAAGGCGCGAGCGACGGCGTGGAACCGCGCCGCCGACCCGACCTCGAATCCGCGAAACAACACAGCACCCCGTTCGACGACGAGATCACGCACACCGAGCCGATGCCGATCCAGGTGCTCCATCAGATCGGTCGACCGGACGTCGTCCGCCAGGATCACGGCCGGGCCAGTCGACGGCATCTCCTCATTCACCGGTTTCCCTCTTCCGCCTCGGAATCGTCGTGGGCGCACGCTGTTCCCCGGCGTCGGCGATCAACCGTGCGAGCCCAGAGACCGTGGGATCTGCGAAGAACCGCGGCAGCGGCACAGTCACGCCGATCTCGTCGACCACTGTGCTGAGCATCTGCATGGCCGACAGGGAATGGCCGCCCAGCGCGAAAAAGCTGTCGCTCCGGCCTATCCCGGGTACGTCGAGAAGCGCTTCCCAGCTAGCCGCCAGCTTGGCTTCCATACCCGGCAGCGGCGCCTTCGTCGACCCGTGGCCCGCCGGTGGCCGCGTCTCGGTGACCATGGCTCGCAGCCGGGACCGGTCGATCTTGCCATTCGGAGTGCTGGGGAGCCGGTCCAGCGAGATCACCGCTTCCGGGACCGCCGCCGCCGGAAGTGTACCTCGCAGACGAGAGAGCAATTCGTCTTCCGTCGGGGTCTCGCTCGCGGCCACCACGAAGGCGACAAGCCGGGCAGACGACTCACCGTCGCCCGCATTCAGCACGGCGGCTTCCGCGATGCGTGGATGAGCCTTCAGCAGAGCGGCCACTTCAGCCGGTTCCACTCGCACGCCGCGGATCTTGAGTTGATCATCGATCCGCCCGAGGACGTCGAGGGTGCCGTCGTGCCGCACTCGGCCCAGATCGCCAGTGTGGTAGACGACGTCGTCCGGATCGTCGCGAAACGGGTTCGGCCGGAACTTCGATCGCTGCGCCTCGGGGTCGTTGCGGTAGCCCAGCGTGCGATAAGGCGAACGGATCACGATTTCCCCGACCTCACCGACACCGGCCGGCCGGTCCCCTTCGCCCAGGATCAGGATCTGGCTTCCCGGCAAGGCCACACCGGCTGACTGTGCTCCCGTCCTGGGCTCCACCGGAACACGATGGAAGCTCTTGGCGAGCGTAGTCTCCGTGGGACCGTACAAGTTCACGATCTCGGCGTTGGGGAAGACGGTCCGACAGGCTCGCACCACCGAATCGGGCAGGGGCTCGCCGGCGAAGAACACCACGCGCATGGCGGTTCCGGTGCGGCCCGGCGGCCTTGATTCCAGCCACACCGATGCCACTGTCGGTACCAGATGGGCGACGGTGACCTTCTCGTCGATCAGCCAGCCGACGGTCCTTTGCGGACTCGACCCGGCCTGATCCGGCACGGTGAGCGTCCCCCCGCCGATCAGCGGGGCGAACAGCTCACGCAACACGACATCGAAGGTGGGTTCGGTCGTGTGAGCGGCGAGGTCGTCCGGCCCGAGCCTGAATTCGTCCCGGAACCAGCACAGGAAGTTGCTCAACCCGTTGTGGCTTCCCAGCACGGCTCGAGGCGTTCCGGAGGTACCCGAAGTGAAGTACACGTAGGCCGGATCGGCAGGCTCGGGGAATTGCCCGGCCGCGCCGGCTGCCACCGGAGCGGCGCCCGAGTCGAGACGCAGGACCGGAACGTCATTCAACCCGGCGGGGACCTCCTCGGGCCCGAGCCACAGCAGAAGCCGAGCACCGCCCTCCTGCATCATGACGCGCCGTCGGTCGACTGGGTGAGACGCACCGAGGGGAAGCAGGATCGCACCCAGGCGCCACACCCCGAGCATGCAAGCGATCAGGGCGAAGCCGCGATCGCCTGCCACAGCGACCGTTTCACCGCGGACCACACCGGCTCGCCCGAGTGTCGCGGCGACATCGTCCGCCGCGGTCACCAGCTCCCGATACGACCACCGGAGGTCGCCGACGCGGACTGCCGTCTGTTCCGGCAGTTGCCCGGCTCGCGTCCAGACCAGTTCCGGCACGGTCGGGAAATTGCGGTGTGGCAACGGCAATCCGGGAGCCGGGAGCACTTCGGCCGGCCCCGCCGCCGCAAGGGAAATCTCCCCCAGGGCCTGGTCGGGCTTCGCGCCGAACTGTTCGAGCACGGTGACGAATTGGGCGAGCAGAATCTCGACTCGGTCCGGCGAGAACTTCTCGCGCTGCCCGACCAGCTCGATTCGCCAGCCCTCCCCCACGGGACGGATGTAGAACATCAGGGGAGCCCTGGCCGCCGGTTCGGCCAGGGGGTGAGGTTTTACTTCCAGCCCGGGCAGGCGCCTCCTCGGCTCTGGGGTCTCGAGGTAGTTGACCATCACCTCCACCAGCGGATGGGGGTCACGATCGTCGCGCTCGGCGGCCGTCAGCTCGACCACCCGGTCGAAGGGCAGACGTTGGTTGTCGTAGGCGGCGGTAGCGGTGTCCCGGGTGCGGGCGAGCGCCTGTCGGACGGTGGGGTCGCCCGACAGATCAGTCCGCAGGACAAGGATGTTCATGAACGGCCCCACGACGTCTTCGAAACCGGCGGGGCGCAGGCTCGATGGCGTGCCGATGACCGTGTCGTCCATGCCGAGGTGGCGTTGTGAGAGGAGCTGGGCGGCGAGCGTGAACATCATGAAAGGGGTCGCGCCCGCACGCGTCGCCAGGTCCGTCAGGGTTCGGCGCAGGCGAGCGTCCACGATGGACGAGCTCCGGCAGGCGGTGAAGGTGGGCGATGCGGGCCAGCGGTGGTCCGAAGGCAGCTTGTCCACCGGTGCGCCGGCCAATTGTTCTTTCCAGTACTCGCTTTGACGACGGGCTTCGGTTCCGGCGAGCCATTCCCGCTGGGCCGCGACCACATCGTCGAAGCGGGCCTTCGGGAATGGTGGCAGGGAAGCACGGGACTGCAACGCCGAATAGCAGTCGAGGAGTTCGCGGAAGAGCACTTGAAGTGATCGGTCGTCGCAGACCAGGTGGTGCAGCACCACCACCAGAACGTGCTCATGCTCTTCCAGCCGAGCCAGGACCACCCTCAGCGGCGGCTCGTGAAGCAGGCGAAACGGCGCGCAAACGCCCCTTACGACCTCGGCCAGCCCGTCCTCGGGCCGCCGGTGATCACCGAGATCCACCATGGTGACCGTGACATCCCCGTCGCGGTACCGCTGGGATCGCCCATCGGGAGCCACGATGCCGGCGAGGATGGGGTGCCGGTCGACCATCTCGGCTATCGCCCGGGTGAGGATCATGGTGTTCAGCTCACCGCTCAGCCGGATTCCCCGGGGCACGACGAAGAGCGCCGTGTCGGGGTAGAGCTGTTCCAGGAACCAGATTCGTTGTTGCGCGGACGAAAACGGCACGGACTTGGGGATCTCGTACGGAACAGCGGGTTCGCGCGGCACAGCGCCGGGGCTGCCCGCCGGTTCGTGTGGTGGCTCCCCCAGCGCGGCGGCCTGGCCGGCGATCGTTCGGGTGGTGAGCAGCGTGCTCAGCGACACTTGTTCGCCGAACGCCTGCTGCAGGCGGCTCACCAGTGCCGCGGCCCGGACCGAAGTACCCCCGAGACTGAAGAAGTCGTCGTGGCGGCCCAAGCCATCGACACCGAGCACTTCGGACCACATCTCGGCCAGCCGTTGCTCCAGGCCCTGCCGAACAGGGGCGTACCAGCCCGCGTTCCCCGGTCTCCGGGCGCGGGCGCGTCGCAGCACTTCCAGCAGCGCGGCGGGCTCGGCGAGTTCGAGGGCGATCCGCCGGATCTGGGCCGCGTTCAGCACAGGGCCGGCGGGCGCGGTACGGCGCACGGCTTTCGCCGGGGGAAGGGGCCACCGCTCCGGGCCCTTGATCGGCCGGTTCACCATCTCCGTGAGCTGCCCGATCGTCCAGCGGAACCGAAGCGACCCGTCCTTGTCTTCCCCGACCGGGGCGCCGATCTCCCGGCAGAAGCCGAGCATCGGCGTGTTGCGCGCGGTCGGTACGACGCTTAGCTCGACACTGTCGAGGCCGTGGGTTCCGGCGACCTTCGCCAGGTGGGCCATGAGGTGATGTTCGACCCGCTTGTTCAAAGCACGGCAACTGAGCAGGAAAGTGTCCAGCTTCAGCACCGTGCCGTGGACCGACCAGCGCAGGACACCGACCAGCCCGTAGTCGCCGAAGCGATCCCTTGCCCTGGCAACCTCGCATCGCCACGGTGGGTTCATCAGTTCGCCGGTCCGCAGCGGACGCGACGACAAGGTGAACTGGGTGGTCCGCTCCGTCAGCTGGGCGACGCGGTCGAGTTCGTCCGCGGCGGGCGGCCCGATTTCGACCTGGAGTTCCAAGGTACGCAGGAATTCCGCGAGGCTCGGCGTGGCCTTTCTCCGCGACTCGCGGTCGGCGTTCTCGCGGTAGTACCGAGTCCGCTGCCGGTCCACCTCGGTCACGGGCTTGTCCAGGACCGGATCGAAGGCCCACACGTTATCGAGAAAACCGGGTATCCGTTCGGGTTCGGGTAACAGCAGCGCCAGCACGTCTGGACAGTTGGCCGAGACCTCTGCACACTCGACCGGGCTGTCGTCGATGAAGACGAAGTCGGCGACGTCGAGATCCAGCTCCTCGGCCAGTGACCAAAGGTTCGCCGACTTCGGCAGCCAGTTCAACCTTGTGGCGACGAAGTGCTCCGGACGCAGGGGCATCTGCGGACGGGCGGTGAACACCGACCTTACATCGGCTTCGTCGTTCTTGCTGCACAGACACAGGAGCACTCCCGCGTGGTGCAGATCCACCAGCCACCGCTGGAGGGCGAGATGCCCCGCCTCCAGTGTGACGCCGTCCGGCCCGGCCTCGGCGCAGACCCCGCCCCACAAAGTCTGATCACAATCCACCACGACCACCTTGGGCGCGCGAGCGGAATCCGCGTGTAACGCCCGCCCCACCATCGTGGACAACTGCGCGAGATAGGTTGCCGTGTAAGGCATCCGGCCAATGCGTTCACCTCGTTGGTCATACCAGTCAGGCACTGCCGGTGCGGTCGCCGCGCCGTCGAGCAGGATGACTCCGGCGCAGCCCGCCAGCTCCCGGACGATTCGTTGTTCCGCTTCGGCGAGCAAGGCTCGGTGATGTCGCGAAAGCCCGGGCGGTGACGGACAGAAAGCGACGATCAACGGAATGGACCGGGCAGCACCATCCCGGACGGCGCTGATCAACTCGGTGACCGAGTGCCGCAACCCCGCCTCGTGGTGACGTTCGCCCACCGCCGGACGGTAGCCGGCGCGCCGCGCGTACACCATCGTCAACCCGGAACCCCGGACGGTTTCAGCCTCGTCGACCTTGACGGTGTACCCGTGCGATTCCAGTGACGCGGCCAGCGCCGCCGTCTCCCCGCCGTGGACTTCCACGACGATCTGCTGGATGCCTTTCCAGTCGGCCGGGGACAATCCGGCCAGCACGGCGAACTCGCTTCCCTCTGCGTCGATCTTCAACAGGTCGACGTGGGCGATCCGATGTTCGCGGAGCACGCTGGACAAAGTACGCAGGCGGCAGGGCACGCGTTTCACGGCCAGCCTGTCCCCGATCAGGTCGTCCGCGAACCGGCTCAGCCCCTGGCCGCGGTCGGCCAGGCGATTCTCCACGATCGCGGAGATCGCGGAGCGGTCCGTGACAGGGTCGGCGTACAGGCCGGAGAAGACGCTGTAACCGCTGTACACGATGAGCTCGCCAGTGCCTTCGCGGTCGGAAATCGCGGCGTTGACGAGCGTCTGCCCGGGAAAGTAGAGCGCCGCGTTCGTCGTCAGCGCGGAAAACGCGGCGGGCGCCGGTTCGATGGCGGTGATCCGCACGCCCTCGGCCTGTCTGCGGGCGTAGAGGCTGAACATCCCGATGTTGGCCCCGACATCGACCACGCTGGCCCCTGCGCCGATCTCGATACCGTGCCGGAGGTAGGTGTCCCGTTCGAAGACCTCGTCGAAGAGATACTCCGTCTCGTACTCGTTGATGTCGGCGAGTTCGATGCCGTTGGGCAACAGCGTCCGCGACAGTCCCGCCAGCCCGGCCGCTCCGCGCGTCGGGCCGGCCTCTCGACCGCCCCGGTCCGGGTGCAGCCAGTCGTCGAGACGAAGCAACAGGAGATTGGCTCCCTTGGCCCTGGTGTTGAACGAGCTACCACTGTCCACCAGTTGTTGGAGCGGCTGATTGAACGGAGCGAATTCCACCCCGCCCGCAAAGCCCAGTTCATCCAGCCAGTACTCCATCGCGTCCTGGATGGGTTCCGCGGTGAACGTCGCCGCGACCGTGAGGGCGGGTTCGGCCGCCTTTCGTTCGGGAGCGGTGTCCGTCGCGACCAGCCGGGCACCACGAACGTCGAGCACGACCGCGCCATCATCTCCGAGAAGCCGGGCGTCGGCGAGGATTTCGGTACCGGTGGTCGTCTCGTGGCACCGCGCGTGCACCCAGAGCCGGTCGGGCATCGGCCCGTGCCACCGGAGTTCTTCGAAGCCCTGGAGCACGAACCCTTGCCCGTGACCGCTGAACGCGGCACCGATGACCTGGACGAGTGCGTCGACGAGCTCCGGTGCGGGAGACTCGGACGTGCGCGACGGTATGGACACCGGTGCGCGGAGCGCAGCGACCGCCTCGTGCTCCCCGGTCCACAAGCGGTCGATCCACCGGAACCTCGGCCCGTAGTCGTTGCCCGCCGCCGCGAAGTCACGATAAATCCGGGCACCCGAACGCTCGCGCGGGCACCGTTCGACACTCTGCCGAGGTGGTTCGGCGGGTGACGGGGGGAAATCGGTGCCCAGGATGCGGAGCGAGGCGTACGAGACAGCGGATACGCCAGTCCCGACCAGGGTCAGCCGACCGCGGTCGCCGCTGTCCAGCAGCAACTCCCTGGCACCGGTCTGGGGCACCACGAGAAGTTCGTGGAACTCCACGTCGGCGAACGCCCACACACCCGCCGCCGCGAAGGCCAGATTCAGCACGGTGGCACCGGGCAGAACCGGGGTGCCGTGCAACGCGTGGTCGGCCAGGAACGGATGAGCCTCCAGACCCAAGGACACCGACCAACGCATTCCACCGCCGGGACCGAGTTCCGCCGGACGCGGGGTAAGACCGGACTCCGAAGAGGACATGGTGCCTCCCTTGGGGATGGTTCAGGAAGATGATGCCGCGGCCACCTCGGCATCCGCGACGACCTTGTCCACGTTGCGCTTGTTCACCACGCGGACCGAAAACAACGCGGCGACCGCGATGACGGCACCGCCGAGCACGAAAGTCACCGGGAGCGGGAAGGCGTTGCCCGCCAGCCCGCCCAGCACCGCGCCGAGCGGCGCGGTACCCATGGCCAGCAGGCGGAAGGCACTGTTGACCCGCCCGTACAACTTGTCGGGTACGATCGTCTGGCGCAAGGTTACGGTCAGGATGTTCCATACCAGTGCCGAAGCCCCCATCAGCAGGAGCATCGCACCGGTCGCCACCGGATGACCCGCCAAGCCCGCACCCGCTGTGGCGAGCGCTTCGAGCAGCATGACCGAGACCATCGTGCGAGCCAGTCCGAATCGGTCGCTGCACCGCACGGCGACCAGGCTGCCCAACGCGCCGCCGATGCCGAGGCACGCGGTGAGCACACCGAAGCCGAAACCGGAAATACCCAGCCTGTCCCGCGCCAGCAACGCGAGCAGCACCATCCACGCCGCGGTGACCATGTTCCCCACCGCGACCAGCAGCGCAAGCGTGCGCAACAACCGGTTATGCCAAAGCCACCGCATCCCCGCGCGCACGGAACGGAAAAGTCCCTGCCGCTCCACCGTCGCCGAAGGCCCGGCGGCCCCGCGTTCACCACGGCCGATGAGCCCGACCAACGCGGACCCCGCGGCGAACGACACCGCGTCGATCAGGATCGGCAGTCCCGGCGCCACCGAGAACAACGCACCACCGAGTGGTTTGCCGCCGAAGTCACGGGCGAGGAGATGCGCTCCGAACAGCCTGGAATTGGCTCTTTTAAGCTGATGCGGGTCACGCTGGACGAGTGCGGGCAACACCGATTGCGACGCCGTCACGTACAGGGTCTCCCCAGTGGCGAGCAGGAACGCCACCACCGCCAGTACCGCGACCGAGCCGTGTCCGGTCAGGAGCACCAGCGCCAGCCCGCCCACGACCGCGAAGCGGGCGAGATCGGTGATCCACATGATCCGAAGCCGATCCCACCGGTCCACGAGGGCGCCGCCGATCAGGCCGAAAAGCAACCAAGGCAAGGTACTGGCCGCCGTCACGAGCGAGATCTGAAGCGGGTCATCGGTGTAGAGCAAGGTGATCAGCGGCAGAGCGCTCAGATAGAGGCCGTCACCGACGATCGAGACCGTGGAAGCGCTCCAGAGCGTCCAGAAGTCGCGTCCGAGCTTGCCGTGCGGCCGGACCCGCCCCGGTACGGCCTCTCCGCTCGGAACCACCGACCGCTCCCCTTTCCCTCGCGAGTGTGAATGCGCCGAATCGGCACGGAGTCCACACCGCGCCACGCCAACGGCCGTCAGCGTATCCGAATACCCACTCCGCGCGCCATCGCGGAACCCGCCTCGCGTTATCGATTATTCCCGTCACACGGTGGCGGGAAGAAGTCGCCGAACGCTTACACCACGGGTGTTTTTTCCGTATCGCGCGAACACTTGTCGAACACGGATCCCGGTTCTACGGTGAGCGAATCGACGGCTTCCAGGAGCACTATGAGCGAGTCCGCAAATCGGGCAAGCCCGCGCCCGGCCTTTTTTCCCGCTTCTTTCGCGCAGGAATCGTATTGGTTGATCGACCGGCTGACTCCAGGGGAAGCGACTTATCACATTCCCTGGGTGCTCACCGTCGAGCACCCTCTCCCCCCGGCTTCGCTACGGGCGGCGCTCGACGTCGTCTCCGCCCGGCACGAGGCCGTCCGGACGACCTTCGACGAGGAGGAAGGCCTGCCGCGGCAACGGATCGCCGGAAGTATGCGCATACCGCTGGCCGTCCACGACCTGCGCAGCGCAGCCCGGGGCGACCAGGAGAAGCGACGCCGCTCGATTCACGCCACCGAGGCAGGTGCGCCGTTCGATCTGGGTCGCGGTCCGCTGCTGCGCGCGGCGTTGCTGATCACCTCCGAGGAGAGCTGCGAACTCCTGCTGACCGCGCACCACTCCATCGTCGACGCCACGTCCTTGCGCATACTCGCCATCGAGATCCTCACACTCGCCCGCACGCCGGGTCGCACGCTGTCCAGCGAAGGGCTTCAGTACGCGGACTTCGCCGTCTGGCAACGCGAACAGCTGTCCGGAGAGGCACTGGAACGCGAAGTGGCCCATTGGCGTTCCCGGCTGAGCGACGTGCCGTCGCAGATCTCCATACCCGGTGACCTGGCAGCGGACGGAACACCGGCACACCTCGGCGCACGGGAGCCGCTCGGCCTGGAGGCCGCGGACTTCGACGCGTTGCGAAAGCTGGCGGCGAGCCATGACACCACCTTGTTCATGGTGCTGCTCGCCGCGCTGGGCACACTCCTCACACGCCACTGCGGTCACCAGCGCCTGCTGATCGGCGTCCCGGTCTCCGGCCGTCACCACGCCCAACTGGACACGGTCGTCGGCCCGCTGGTCAACACGGTGCCGGTGCTGGTCGATGCCACCGGAGACCCGGCTTTCAGGACGTTGCTCGGCCGGGTCCGGCATGCCGTGCTGGACGCGCTCGCGCACCAGGACCTCCCGTTCGGGGAACTGGTCAAACACCTCATGCCGGCGCGGGAGCCGGGGAACACGCCGCTGGTCCAGGTGATGCTCGCGCACCACGACACCGAGGCGGCCGGGGCCGTTCCAGGGGTGTCGTCGATCCACCTGACCGACACCGGTACCGCGAAGTTCGACCTCACCGTCACCACGGACGCGAACCGCCCCGAGAGCAGCCACCTCGAATACCGGACGAGCCGCTTCAGCCCGGAATGGGCCGCGGACCTGTCCGACCAGTTCCGGACGCTGCTCGGCGGCCTGCGGTCCGCCGTCGAACATCCGCTGTCCCGCCTGCCGATACGCAGTGACACGGCCGTCGCGCGAGCCGCGGACTGGAATCGCACCTTCGCGGCAAGGCCTGCGAGGGCTGGCGCGCACACGCCCTTCGAAACGCGGGCGCGGCGCACTCCGGACTCGATCGCCCTGGTGGACGGCGAGCGGCAGGTCAGCTACCGGGAACTCAACAGCCGGGCGAATCGGCTCGCCCGCACCCTGCTCAAGGAGCCCCTTCCAGCCGAAGCGGCGATCGGCATCTGCGCGAGCCGTTCGGCCGAGCTCGTCGTGGCCATCCTGGCTGTGCTGAAGGCGGGCGGCATGGCCGTACCGCTGGATCCCCGGAACCCCGCGGCGCGCACCGCGCTGCTGCTCGACGACTCCGGCGCCGGTACGGTGCTGGCCGAACCCGGTATGTTCCCCGCGCAGCTCAACCCGACGCGGCTGATCGTCCTGGACCAGGACACCGGCCGGGGTGAGGGCGGCCACGATCTGGACCTGCCGGTCCACGACGACCAACTCTCCTACCTGCTCTACACTTCCGGCTCGACGGGCCGCCCCAAGGGCGTCATGCTGACCCACGGCGGCGTGCAGAACTACGCCCTGTGGTGTGTGCGGGAGTTCCGCCTCTCGGCAGGTGGAAGCGCCGCGCTGCACGGCTCGATCGGCTTCGACACGACCGTGATCACCAACCTGCTCCCGGCGCTGTACGCCGGGCAGCGGGTGCACCTGGTCCACGGTGGTGACGCGGCCGCCGAACCGGGCGCCGCCCTGGCCGTCGTCAACGAGCTCGCCGCACTCGAGCACAGCTATCTCGCCCTGACCCCGAGCCAGCTGCAACTGCTCGCGGACGGCAGGCAGCAGGACGCGGGCGGGAGCGTGCTCGCCAGGGTCCTCGTCGTCGGGGGCGAGCGGCTGTTCGCCAAGACGCTGGAGCCCTGGCGCACCGGCGGCGACCAGGAGATCATCAACGAATACGGCCCCACCGAGACGGTCGCCGCCTGCTGTTTTCACCGGGTCCCCCGCGAGGGCGCGCTTCCGGACGTGCTCCCGATCGGCCACCCGATCGACAACACCACGGCCGTGGTGGTGGACGAGCACGGCAGGCCGTGCCCACCGGGGATTCCCGGAGAGCTGTGCGTCGGCGGGGCCGGGGTCGCCCGCGGGTACCTCGACCGCCCAGGGATGACGGCGGCGGTGTTCGTCCCGGATGAGGACAGCCCGCGGCCGGGTGCGCGGCGATACCGGACCGGGGACCGGGCCAGGTACCTGCCCGACGGGACACTCGTCTTCCTCGGCCGGAACGATGATCAGGTCAAGATCCGCGGCCACCGGGTCGAGCCGGGCGAGGTCGAGTCCGCGCTCCTGGCCCACCCCGCGGTGCACAGCTGCGCGGTGTTGCCTGGCGGAACCCCGGGGCTGGAGACGCTGACCGCCTACGTCGGCGCCACCAGACCCGTGCCCACCGCGGCGGATCTGCAGGCGTTCCTTGGCGCCTCCCTGCCCGGTCCCTTCCTGCCGTCGGTCTACGCGATCGGCTCCTCGCTGCCGATGTCGGCCACCGGCAAGGTCGATCGCGCCGCGCTGGCCGGACTCCGCCTGACGCGGCCGACGGTTCGCGCGCCGTACGCCGCTCCTCGGACCGAGGTGGAGACCACGCTCGCCGCGATCTGGCGGGAGGTCCTGGGAGTGGACCGTGTCGGTGTGCACGACAGCTTCTTCGGCCTGGGCGGGCATTCCCTGTCCGCCGCCAGGATGCTGGCGAAGGTCTGGGAGCGCCTGCACGTCCAAGTCGCCCTGCACGTCCTCTTCGACGACCCCACGATCGCATCGCTGGCCGCATGTGTCATCGGCGAACGGCCCGGTCTGCTGACCGACCCGGTGACGGCGGCGGCCGGGCACTCCTCGCTCAGCCACGGACAAGAGGGCATCTGGTTCGTACACCGGCTCCGCCCGGCCAGCCAGGCGTACAACACCGGTGCCGCATATCGGATCCACGGCGCGCTCCGGGCGGACGTGCTGATCAGCGGCTTCGACGAAGTGCTCGACAGGCATGAGGTGCTGCGCTCCGCCATAGTCACGGTCGACGGCACGCCGCGAGCGATCCGCGTGCCACGGCACCTCACCCGGATCCGGGTGAAAGAGCTCGACGCCGTTCCCGTCCACGACCGGGAACGGCGGATCAAGGAGTTCGTCGACGATCAGGCGGGCAGGCCGTTCGACCTGACCACAGGTCCGCTGCTGCGCGCCTCGCTGCTGCGCTTCAGCGATCACGACCACGTGTTCGTCCTGATCATCCATCACATCGTCGTGGACGGATGGTCGATGGAAATCCTGTTCCGCGACCTCGATCTGCTCTACCGGGCCCGGCTGCGGGGCCAGGACCCCGCCCTGCCCGCGCTCCCGATCAGTTACGGCGACTTCGCCGCGTGGCAGCGGGCACGGCTGAGCAGCGGCGAGCTGTCCGATCAAGTGGATTACTGGACCGGGCAACTGGAAGACCCGCCCGAGGAGCTGTCCTGGCTTACCGACGGTCGCCGTGAATCCGGGCCGTCGCACGGTGGGCACCACCGCTTCTGGCTGCCCTTGCGGCTGCGCGACACCTTGGAGCGCCTGAGCCGGAGTGAAGACGTCACCCTGTTCATGACCCTGCTCGCGGGTTTCGGGCTCCTCCTGTGGCGGTACACCCGGCAGCGCGACCTGCTCGTCGGCGTACCGGTGTCGAACCGTACCCGGCAGGAGACCGAAAACCTGGTGGGCCTGTTCATCAACGTCCTCGTGCTGCGCCTCGATCTGGACGTGCGCCGCTCCGGGCGCGAACTGCTGCACCACGTCCGGGAGACGGCGACCGAGGCCTACGCCAACCAGGAGCTTCCCTTCAGCAAGTTCGTCGAAACCCTCCGGCCGGACCGCCATCAGACCGGCCACGACCCGCTCGTGCAGGTGCTCTTCAATTTCCAATACACGCCGAATCCTTCGCTCAAACTGGCCGATCTCGAAGTCGAGACCATGCGGCCCTACCGGGAAACCACGCCGGTGGATCTCGCGGTGTCCATCGAGTACCAGGACGAGGGACTGTACGTCCAGTTCGAGTACGACACGGCGCTGTTCTCCTCGGAGTTCATCGTCCGGATGGCCGCCCGCTACGAGCTGCTGCTCACCGCGCTCGCCGGCGAACCCGACAGCCGGATCGACGACCTGACGATCACCACACCCGAAGACCTGCGCACGGCGCTGGACTGGAGCACCCCGGCGCCGGACTCGGTGTCGCCGATCCCGACCCGAAAGTGAGCAGACGCGCGATGAATTCCGAGGACGCACAGCTCTTCGTCGTCGTACGCAACGACGAAGAGCAGTATTCCATCTGGCCCGTGGACGATGCGGTTCCGGCAGGCTGGCACGACACGGGGACGCGGGGCGCGAAGCAGTTCTGCCTCGACCGCATCGACGAGATGTGGACGGATATGCGCCCGCGCAGCCTCCGGGAGCGGATGGTCGCCGAGGCCCCCGCCCCACCGCCCGTGGCGGACATCGACGGCCCGTCGCTGGTCGACCTGCTCACTTCGGGCGAGCACCCGGTGAGGATTCCGCTGGACGGGCCCGTCGAGCTGCGCAGGTCGGTGGAGGAGGGACTGCTGCCGGTTCTGTTCTCCGGTACGCGGGGCGGTACCGAGATCGGCATCCGGCTGGACCACGGTGCCAGCGACTTCCACGCGCTCCAGGCGGATCCGCCCAGGGGCGGCATCCGGGCCGTGGGGCACCTCGTCCTCGATTACGAGAGGGTGCGGTGCACCGTGGACGTCGACCTCTCCGGCTTGTCCGGTCGCGGCACGCTGTCCCGCGACCGGCAGCAGGCGTGAGGAAGCACCAAGGCGATGCGTCACGACCCCGAGGCGGACCGGTTCCGGAGCCAGGTCCGCGCCCTGCTTCGAATTCCGGAGCCGGCGGCACCACGACCCGCCCCGCGGCACAGGGCCCGGACCGAAACGAGCACTCATGATCGGCGGATCTACACCGCCCTCGGTGCTCGCGGCTGGCTCGCCCCACACTGGCCGCCGGCATGGGGCGGCCAGGGCAGCGGCTGGTCCCACAGCGCCGTGGTGGCCGAAGAACTCGCGCTCCACGGCGTGTCCGACACCGCGCTGGTCAATACGGTCTACAACTTCGGCGAATGCCTGCGGCGTATCGGAACTCCCGGCCAGCAGGCGGACCACCTGCCCCGGATCGCCGCCGGCGAACTGGTCGCGGCGGTGTTGTTCACCGAACCCGGCGCCGGTTCGGACCTCGCGACACTGACCACCACGGCCACCCGGCGCGACGGTGGCTGGGTGCTGTCCGGCACCAAGACCTGGAGCGCCCAGACCGACCTTGCCGAACTGGCCTTGTGCGCCGCCAGAACTTCCGGCGACAACGGCCGGGGCCCTGGTATCACCCTGTTCCTGGTACCGCTGGACACTGCCGGTGTGCGCGTGGAACCGTTGCACACGATCAATCCCGAGCCGCTGCACCAAGTGCTGCTCGACCAAGTCGAACTGACGGACCACGCCGTGATCGGGGCCGTCGGCGGAGCATGGCCGACCATTTCACACCTTCTCTCGGTCGAGCGGGCGAGTCTGGGCTATCACGGCCGGGCGCGCCGGTGGTTCGGCGCGTTGCTCGACAGGTGTCGCGCCACGGGCGCGCTGGCCGACCCGGCCGTCACCGCCAGGTTGTCCACATTGGACACCGATCTCGCCGCGGCGGGTGAGCTGGCCTGGCGCGCGGTCTACGACCTCGACGAGACCGGAGCGACCGGGGTCGCCGCGGCGGTGTCGAAATGGCGCAACACCGAGCTCGGCGCCGAAATCGTCCGCTACTACTTCGAACTCGACGGCATGGGCGCGGTCCTCACCGGCGGCTTGTCCGAAGTGGCGTTCCGCGAGTCCGCCGGCCTCACCCTGGCCGCGGGCACCAGTGAAGTCATGCTCACCCTCGCCGGAACCCACCTGCGAGACCTCCTCGACGAGGCGGGTTGAACCATGGACGACCGCAGCACGGCAAGGGTTTTCCGGCGGCACCTCCGGCGTGGCGCGGAGCTGCCGCCACCCGCCCGCCGGCAGGAACTCGCCGGTACGGGGTGGTTCGGCCTCACCATTCCCGGCGAGCAGGGTGGTATCGGACTCGGCCAGGTCGAAACCGTGCTGCTGGCCCGAGAGCTCGGTCGCGTCCTCCACCCGCCGTCGGATCTGGACGCCTTGCTGGTCGCGGAGTTGCTGGCCGCGGCAGGGAGCGGCTTGCTCCGCGCGGTCTGCCAGGGCGAACTACGGGTGTCGTTCACCGCGCTCGAACACGGCGGCGAGAGCGCCGGCGCCCCGCCGCGGCTGCGGGTGGACCCCGCCGGAACAGGCTGGCAGGTCAGCGGGCAGCGTGGTTTCGCCGGCGAGTCCGACCTTCTTGTTCTCCCGCTGTCCGCGGAGAACGGCGAGGTCGGCAGGCTCATCGTCCTTCCGTCCGCCCGCGCCGGGATCACGGTGCACCACCAGCCCAACTTGGCGGGTCGCGCCCTCTATCGCGTCGAGCTCGACGCGGTGAAACTCGTATGCGAGGACGTCGTCGCGCTACCGGACGCCGACGGGCGGTACGAACGGTGCCTGGCCAACGCGCGGCTGAGGCATGCGGCGTACCTCACCGGGCTCGCCGCCGAAAGCCTGTTGCTGGCCGCTGAACACGCGGGACGCCGGACGCAGTTCGGCGGTTCGCTGCTCGAAAAGCAGGGCGTGGCGTTCCCGCTGGCCCGGATGTCCGGGGAACTGCGCGGACTCTGGCTGCTGGTGCTCGACCTTGCCCAGCGTGCCGACGTCGGCCGCGACATCCGGCAGCCCGCCGCCCAAGTTCTCGCGACCGCGGCACGACTGAGCGTCGCGGCGACCTCGTGGGCGGTGCATGTGCACGGCGCCGCCGGTCTGCGGGTGGGCACGCCCGTCGAGCGCTACTTCCGTTGCGCCGCCGTCGACGCGGCCATGCTCGGAGCTCCGGCCGCGACCGCCGCCGACGCGGCGGCTCTGTACTACGACGGTTACCCGGGACGACGCAGTGAATCGGCACCCCCGCGGCGTCAGCGCCCCACGTCGGTCGATGTCGCGGGTGCGGTACCAGGCGGGGTGTCGCGGCCGTGCGTGCACAAGCTGTTCGAGGCACAGGCCCGCCGTACTCCCGACGCGGTCGCCCTCAGCCAGGGGGTGACCCACCTGACGTACCGCTCACTGAACCGGCGGGCGGACGCGCTCGCCCAGCGGCTGCGACACCGCGGTGTGGGACCGGACGTGGTGGTCGCCATCTGTTTGGACCGTTCCCCCGAACTGGTCATCGCGATCCTCGCCGTGCTCAAGGCCGGTGGCGCGTACCTGCCCCTGGATCCCGCGCTTCCACCCGACCGTCTCCGGCTGATGTTCACCATCGCCGGTGCGACTTGTGCAGTGGCCGAAGAATGGGCGGGTGACTGGCTCCCGGCTTCGATCTCACCGATGCCGGTGGACCACGGCACGAGCGCGCCCGCCGAGCCCGTTCCCGCTCCCAGCCCCGAGAACCTGATCTACGTGATGTTCACCTCGGGCACCGGCGGGGCACCCAAAGCCGTCGCGGTCACCCACGCCGGCATCAGCAACCGCATCTCGTGGGACGCCTCCCGGTTTCCCCTCGACGGTTCCGATGCGGTCCTCCAGTTGACCTCGATCGGTTTCGACCCCTCCGTATGGGAGATCTTCGCGCCGCTCTGCTCGGGAGCGCGGATCGTCCTGCCCCTGCCCGGTGTCGAACGTGACCCGGATCAGCTGATCGATCTGCTGGCACAGGAACGCGTCACCGCCCTCACCCTGGTGCCCGCGCTGCTGAGCTCGCTGCTCGACCAGCGTCCCGGGCTCACCGGCGTGCCGTCGTTGAAATGGGTGTTCTGCGGAGGCGATACGATGTCCCCTGGTCTGCCCGCGCGGTTCGCCGCCGCGTCGAAAGCTCGTCTGCACAACATGTACGGACCTACCGAGGCGTCCATCGACGCGCTCTGGTGGCCCTGCGACGACAAGTCCTATCACGTCGGCGTACCCGTCGGCGTCCCCATCGACGGGGTGGGAGCCGAGGTCCTCGATGAACGGGGAATGCCGAGCCTGCCGGGGTTTCCCGGCGAGCTGTGCCTGACCGGACGCGGCCTCGCCCGCGGGTACCTGCACGACCCCGCCCGCACCGCGGAACGGTTCGTTCCCCGCCCCGCCGCGGCCGGCGACGGCGGCCGGATGTACCGGACCGGAGATCTGGCCTTCCGTCGGGTCACCGGAGAAATCGAACTTCTCGGCCGGACGGACCGCCAGCTCAAGCTCAACGGGGTTCGCATCGATCCCCAAGAAGTGGAACTCGCGCTTCGGGACTGCCCCGGCATTGACGATGCGGTCGTGGTACGGGCGGACGGACCGGCCCGGCTCGTCGGTTACGTGACCGGCGCGGTCGCCGACGGGCAACTGGACGCGGTCCGGAACTCACTGCGCGGGGTGCTGCCGCGAGCGCTGGTCCCCGCCCAGCTGATCCGGCTGGACCGGGTCCCCACCGCGCCCTCCGGGAAGACCGACTATGCCGCTCTGGCCACGACGGGCCGGACAGTGCCTCGCCCGGCCACCCGCCCGCACGAGTACGAATCGGAACTGGAGCACGACATCGCCGCGCTGTTCGCCCAGATCCTCGAGGTCGACTCGGTGCGGCCCGACGACGACTTCTTCGTTCTGGGAGGTGATTCCCTGCGCGCGGCGCGGCTGGTGTCCGCGGCGCGGGACACCCTCGGCCTGTCTGCCAGCGTGACGTCTCTCGTGACCGCGCCATCGGTGAGAGGCTGGCTCAACCTGATCCAGCGAGGCGACCGGTGAAGGCGGACTTCGCCGACTGGTTCGCCTGCCCTCCGGCGACGGTGCCCGGTGAGGGCAAGCTGCTCTGCTTCCCCGCCGCGGCATCCGGACCGAGGACCTACCGCGGCTGGTCCGCGGCACTGGGCCCCCGGATCGAGGTTCGGCCGGTTCGGCTGCCGGGCCGCGAGACCCGTTTGCGCGAGCGCGGCTACACCAGTTTCCCGCCCCTGATCGACAGCCTGGCCGCGGCCGTCGGCCCGCCCGATGGCCGACCTCTGGCCCTGTTCGGACACAGCCTGGGTGCGCTGGTTGCCTTCGAGCTCGCGCACCGGCTGCACCGCGACGAACATACAGTCATCCGGCTCGTCGTGGCCGCGTCCCCACCCCCGCACTCAGCAGAAACGCCGACTGCGGTGCCGCCCGGCCCGGCCGAACTCCTCCGGCACCTGCGTGCACTCGGCACGATACCCCGGAGTGTGTTCGGCGATCCCGACGCGTTGCGCCTGATCCTCCCGTCGGCCGCAGCCGATTTCGCCCTCGCCGGAAGCTACGCGTACGAGCGCAGAACACCACTGCGCTGCCCGATACTGGTGCTCGGCGGACGGCAGGACGACCACGTCACGCTATCCACTTTGGCCTTGTGGGAAAGTGAAACCACAGCGCGATGCACTGTGCGCCTGCTGCCGGGGGACCACTCGTTCCCCGATCAGTCGGCTCACCACGTGCTGCGGGAACTGGCCACCACCCTCGGCGCCGACCTGGACGCGTTCGCCGCCGACCGCTCCTCACTTGGCTAAGTACTTCTCCAGCACCGGCAGCACACCGGCCAGGGATTCGGGGGTGACCGCCGCGTCCGGACGGAACGGGAGACTGGCGAGTTTGGGGACGCCTCGCGACCAAATGGTGCGCTCCTCGGGCACACCGGGGTGCAGACCAGTGCGTTCACCGCAGCCGGGGCACTCCAGGTACGCCATGTTTTCCACGCCGCCGAGGATCTCCGCTTGAGCGCCACGAAGCACCGTCAAGGCACGCCCGGAGTCCAGGTGAGCGATCTCCGCGGGGGTCACCACCAGCAGCACGCCGACGGCGTTCACCATGCCCAGCAACGACTGCTGCACCGAACCCGTTCCCGGCGGCATGTCGACGACGAAGACGTCCACCTCGCCCCAGTCGGTGTCTTTGATCAACCGGGCCAGCATGAGGTCCCCGAACTGCGCGCCCACGGCGAAACCTTGGTCGCCCGCAAGCAGGAAACCCACGGAAGCGACCTTCAACCCCTCGACTTTCATGGCCTCCAGATCGGAACCGCGGCTCGGGCGCACCCAGTTGGCCACGACGACCGATTTCGCCGGTGCGTCCCGGCGCAACCCCAGCAGCCGGGGAAGATCGGGGCCGTCGAGATCGGCGTCGATCAGCCCCACCCGGCGGCCCGCGTCGCGCAGCATCCGTGCCACCGCGATCGCCACACTGCTCTTGCCCACCCCGCCTTTGCCGCTGGCCACCATGATTACCGGGATCGCACCGTTCGCATCGGTCATGGGTCGACACTACTCGGTGTGGTCAACTTCGTCGCAACACGAAGAGGTGCTCCAGCGGGTGCCCGAAACCCAGGTCCTGCTCGACGAGATAACCCGCTTGTTCGAACAGCTCGCATTGCCGCCGGTGCGTCACCAAAGCCACATCGGTGAATTCATGGAACAATTCGTACGCGAGGGTGAACAAGGGCGGGCTCCCCCGTGCTTCCTCCGGCTCGGCGAAGCCGTCCGCGAAGACGAAATGGTCGCATCCCGGCAGGGCAACGGCCAGCGATTTCAGGAAATCGACGCCGCCTGCCCGCGACTGCATGAAATGGTGCAGCACGAAGTAGGAAGTCGCCAGGTCGACGTCGAGAAGGCCGGGACACCCGTCGGGCCCGGTCACGATCTCGCCGACATCCGCCTGCACGATCGTGACGCGGTCCCCGACACCCATGACGTGGGCACGGTCCCGGGCCAGAGCACACGCCTCCGGGCTGCGGTCGATACCGGTGCCACGGGCGTGCGGATTCCGGCGCAGCAGATGCACCAGCCGCACGCCCGCCCCACAGCCGAGGTCGAGCACGTGCCGGTAGTCGATCCGCTCGGTCGCCCGGTCGAAGATGGCTTGCTGGAAACTCCAGTTCTGGGCACACCCGACTGCGGTGAGCCTGCCGTCCTGATCGATCGATTCGCCGAATTTCTCCCTGCCGAGCGCGAGAGCGTCCAAATTCCGGAAAACATCGCCGAAGCCGCCTACCGAAGCCGTGAAGTAACCCCGCAGGCGATGCGCCTGCCGACCGCCCGCGGTGAGTTCGACGGTATCTCCCTGCGGCCGGTACCGGACGATTCCCAGTCGGTTCGCGGCCTTGAGCAGTGCCGACAGCAACCGCAGCGAGCAGTCACCGCGCCGCGCCAGCTCGCCGACAACGGCCGCCCCTTCTCGCTCCGCGAGCTGGTCGAGCACGCCGGTGGTGATCAGCGCGTACAGGACGTGACTGCCGATGAAGCCGTTGAAGAGTTCCCGCGCGAGTTCGCCGTCCGCATTCGATCCGTCAGACATCGACGCCTCCGGTGGACCGTTTGCCCGCGACCAGGAGTCCGTGCGGTGTCCATCGGTCGCCGGAGGCGGTGGCGGCTTCGCCGAATCCGGCGGTGGCGAGCCATTGCCGGTACTGCGACCAGGAGTAGATCATGCCGCCCTCGGCGGGAAGAGCGGCGAAGTACACGCTGTCGAGCGCGGCCATCAGCGGGCCGTCGCCGGCGTCACCGGACATCGAGCTGAAGATCACCACCCTGCCGTCGGGGCGCAGGGCCTGGTGGGCGTTGCGCAGCAACCGCACGTTCTGCTCCGCGTTCCAGATCACCAGCTGGTGCGCGAACAGAACACAGTCCATGTCGCCGGGGAAGGGATCCGCGAACATGTCACCTGCGCGAACCGTGATCCGATCATCCAGGCCGCTGTCCCTGATCCGCTGGCGAGCGATCGATTCGGTGGCCGGTATCTCGAGCACGGTGATGTTCATTCGCGGATAAGCCCGCGCGAGCGCGATGGCGTTGACCGCGTCGCCTCCGCCGACATCGAGGAGGGTACCGACCTCGCCGAAGTCGACCGCCTCCAGCAGCAACGGCTGGGACCACTCCGACCAGGAACGCATGTACCGGTAGAAGGTCCGTTCCAGCGGAGGGTTCTCGGCCAGTCGCTGGTAGAGGTCCCTTCCGACGCCGCGAATTCTCCGCAGTCCCACATTGGTGTTGTGGCGCAGTGATTCCACGAAGTCGGCCTGGCTTTCGTAGACGATGTCGGATTCGAAGTCCACCACGCTGGTGAACGCCTCCCATTGCCCCGAAACGAACAAGTCGTTCAACACCGACGCGTTACGGTAGGTGTCGTTACGGACCGACGTCAACCGAAGCGAGGTCGTGCCCAGCAACAGCACGTCCGTCGCCCGCTCATCCAGACCGAGATCGATGCCGATCTGTTTCTTCGGCACGTCGGGAGTTTCGTGCAGGAGCCGGAAGAGGCCGAGGCGGCATCCGGCGTTGAGATACTGGAAGGCCGCGTGGCCGAACAGAATGGGGGTGAGGTCGTCCATCGAAAGGGGGCCCGGCCCGGCCGGAGCCTGGTGTCCAACGGCCATCGATGAGTCTCCGATCATGAGCGTTCCCGGTGCGCTATCCGGTTGCGGGCAGGGCCGCGAGCACCGAACTCGCGGTGCTCGCCACGAACCGCACGGTGGGCTCCGCGAGTATCGAGTAGTGATCGGCCGCGAGGTCGTGCACTTGCAGCGATCCGCACACGTCGTGCCAATCGCGGTCGGCGGCGTCTCTGTGGTGTTTCGCGCGCAGCAGGTAGGCGTTTCCGCTGTAGGCCCGCGGTTCATGGCGGTGCACGGCTTGGTAGAGCCAGTGGAAGATGTCGAACCGGGCCAGCGCGTCCTCGGCGCGCACGCCACCCAGGGCGACATTGCCGCGAAGGCGTTCCAAGAGGTCGGACACCACCTCCGGAAACGGACGGCCGTCGAACAACGGCTCGACCGGATCCGGCACTTCACCGACGCTGCGCAACAGGTCCTCGACGAAGAGGAGTTCCGCCTCGGCCCGGCCCGGACGGACGGCGGTGGCGGGCATCGCGGAATCGATCAGCAGCACTGGCGGCGGTGATCCGCGCCGATGCTCCCAGAGCCGGGCGATCTCGTGGGCGATCACCCCGCCCACCGACCATCCGCCGAGCAGTACCGGACGCGTACCCACTTGCTCCATCAGTTCGTCCAGGTAGCGGTCCGCCAGCTCCTGCAACGAACAGTCGTCCGCGACCAGCGCCTCGAAGGCGAGCAGTTCGACCGCGGGATCGAGTGCCTCGGCCAGTGGCCCGTATGAGTAGATGCTCCCGCCGACCGGGTGCACGAGCACCAGCGTTCGCTCACCGGTGCCGGGGCGCAGCCGTCGCAATCCACCTTCCGCCCGCGCGGTGCCTGTGCCCGCATCGATCCGGGCGGCGAGGCCGCTGACCGTGGCGCTGGTGAACAACGCTCCGATCGACAACTCGACCTCGGTCAGTTCGGCCAGGCGGTCCATCATCCGCACGGCCAGCAGGGAATGCCCGCCGATCGCGAAGAAGTCGTCGGTGGCTGCCACCTGATCGAGGCCGAGCAACTCCTGCCACAGCTCGGCGACCACCTTCTCGGCCTTCGTCTCCGGTTTGCGGAACGCCCCCGTGGTGTCGTCACGCCGCGTCGGTGCCGGCAACCGCGCGACGTCGACCTTCCCGTTGGGGGTCAGCGGAACATGCTCGAGCACCATGATCACCGAAGGCACCATATGCGGCGGAAGGTACTCGCCGGCGGCCGCGCGCACTGATTGCGCTTCGAGGAGTTCCCCGGCCTGTGGTACCACATAACCCACCAGCGAAGCCGGTTCGCTCCCGATCCGATGCACCCGCACCACCGCGGCCATCACCCCGGGAAGCGCTGCGAGTGCGGCCTCGACCTCCCCCGGCTCGATCCGGTAACCGCGGACCTTCACCTGCCGATCCATCCGGCCGAGGAAGTCGATCCGGCCGTCCGGCAGATAGCGGGCGAGGTCACCGGTGCGGTAGGCGCGCCCACCCGCGCGATGGGGGAAGGGATTGGGCCGGAACCGGTCGGCGGTCAGCCGCGGCGAGCCAAGGTACGCCCGCGCGAGCCGATCCCCGCCGATCGTCACCTCACCGGGGATGTCGACCGGAACGGGACGGAACCGGTCGTCGAGCAAGTACAGTTCACTCCCGCACACCGGTCTGCCGATCGGCACCCGGCCGACGCCGTCCACGGTGCGCGGAATCGGTTCGAAGGTCGCGAAAACCGAGGTTTCCGTCGGACCGTACATATGCGAAACGCGGCCGCGGAACCCTGATTCGCGCAGGGACCGCACGGCCTGCGGATTGATCGCTTCGCCGCCGAAGAGCAGCCACCGCAACGCGGACTGGCCGATCGGCGGATGGTAGCTCTGCTGGTTGATCAGCGCGCTGGTCAAGGCCAGCACGGTGATCCGGTGTGCGGCGACCTCCGCCAGCAGCGCGACCGGGTCGAGCACGGTCCGGATCGGGATCATCACCACTCCCCCGCCGTGCACCAGCATCGCCCAGATCTCCAGCGACCCGGCGTCGAAGGACGGGCTCGATACTTGGGCGATCCGGTCGTCCGAGCCCAGGTCCACGAAGTTCGGCTTCTTCAGCAGTCCGACGAAACCGCGGTGGGTGAGGCACGCGCCTTTCGGGCGCCCGGTCGACCCCGAGGTGTAGAGCACGACGGCGACATTGTCCGGGTGCACGTCGGGAGTGCGCAGCGGCGGACGGGGTGCCGCCGCGCCGAGGTCGAGTTCATCGATGATCAGCAGTGCGCTGTCCCCGCAGTCGATCGTCCCGGCGTGTTCCCGGTCTGTGAGCACTATCGACGGCTGCGCGTCGTCGACCATGAACTCCAGCCTGGCCTTCGGGTAGGACGGATCCAGCGGCTGGTAAGCGGCACCGGCGCGCAGGACCGCGACAATGGCGATGACGAGCTCAGGCGTCCGGTCCAGGAAGATGCCGACGATCGACTCCAGCACCACTCCCTCGGCCTGGAGGTGCGCGGCGATCAACGCGGACCGGCGGTCGAGTTCACGGTAGGTCAGCCAGCTGCCCTGATGCACGACGGCGACGGCGTCCGGCGTCTTTTCCGCGTGTGCGCGGACGAACTCGTGCAGACATTCGGTTCGCGAATCGGCTGATTCCACCATCGGCCCCTAACGAAACGGAAACAGGCGAGCAAGGTGTGGCGGTCGTTTTCGTTGCCCTTCGGTTCACCTTACGCTCGAACCCCGCCAGGACACCTTGCCTCGCTCGGCGACATTTGCGGCGAGTTCGCGCCAATCTTCGGCGTTTTCGTAGGCCAGTTCGGCTATTGATTCCGCACAATGCACCGGCACCTGGTCCACGATCTGATTCCACGATTCCATCATCGCCAGATGACGGTCGAGCCATTTCAGCAGAGTTCGGCCGGCCTCGGTGAAACGCAGCGAAGGATCTCTGCGCAACCGCTCCAGTGAATGCAACCGCTCCGCAGGATCGGCCCGCTTCGGCGGCGCGGGCCTGCGCTTTACCACTGGTTTCGGCGATTCGCGCTGTCCGGGCGGCACGGGGTCTTGACCGGAACGGATTCGTGTCCGGACATCGTGGACGGTCGACGGTGCCACACCCACGGCTCTCGCGATCTCCCGCAGCGAAGCGTTCGGACTCTCGACCAGGAGGCGGCCCGCCAGGCGACGCGCGGCCGCGCTGTTGACCGGCCGCACCCGCCCATCGCGCCCGACCCGGACGTTCGACTGCGCCTCTTCTCCACTCGAACGACTTCGAATGGTCCTGACGGTTCTGGTCGCAAGCGCGGTGGACGAGGCTATCATGCGATCGGACCACTCCGGATGCGCGACGAGGATGCGCCGCGCGGCCGCCGTCCGGTCGCCGAGGGTGAGCGGCATCCCGTGCATGACATTCAATTCCACACCGAGGAGAAACGCGGCGTCGTCGTCGCCGTCGAAATAGCGAACATCGATAGTGGTCCGGCCACTCAGGATGGCGGCCTGGAGCCGGTGCATCCCATCGATCACCCGCATACTCGCTCGATGTACCACAATGGGTGGAAATCCCGAATCAGAGTCCGCCAGTGTTCGCACGTGGTCACCGTCTTCACCGGCCAGGCGAGGGGAATCACCACGGTAAATAAGGTCGACCGGCACCGCGAAAACGGTAATTGAGGTCAAATCGTCGTTATACGGTGAGACCATGGTTCGACCCCGCTCTCATCAGCTGAAATCACGGGCTTGGCAGAGAGCATGAATAGTCGACCCCGGCGCTACTCGCTAGCCGCCGGAGCGAGAACCTCCTACCCCAGTGCCGACCCCCATACCAGATCGTTTGCCGTCATACTCGCACAGATCGACTTGCCCTTGTAGCGCCATGTGAGTGACCGGGAGACAGGCGCTCGTGGTGATTCGCGACTCCCCGCAATTCCGAGGCAGTGTGGCCGGAATCGTCATCCGAACCCTGGCTCCACGGAGGGCGGTGAACCGGCGATCGCCCGGATCCTCCTTCCTGCAAAGGCGAACTCGAATGCCCCGGCCCCCCGGCGGCCGGCGCCGCTTGCACCGTCGTGGACCCGCAGCGCGCCGAAAACGCGACATCGAGGACGTGAGTGTCACCCAGGGGAATCGTTCTTTGAGCGACCTGATCCCGAACGCCGAGCACTGGCGGGTCTCCGCGCACGAAGCGCAGGAACTCCAGCACGCCATAATGGGCTACCTGCTCGGCTACGCCACCCCACGGATCGTCTGTGGTGTCCCGTAGGTGGGCAAGCGATGGGTCCACCAGCTCGCCGACCACGGTCTCGGGCGGTCTGCGACGGAGCGTCGGACGCACGTCGGGCGGTGCTGGCTACCTTCTGCAACCCGCAGTGGACCGCGCCGGTACGTGGCGCACCCGGCCTGGTCCGCCACCGTCGAGGAAACTGCGAGTTGCACGTACGTATCACTGATGACGTGGTGTGTTTCGTCGCGTTCAGTCTCGACAGCGCTGCCGTCCCACGTCCACGCCTGTACGTGCGGGACCGGTTCGACGCCGACGAGGTGGGGTCGGAAACGTACGGCCCACGGCGGGTGTGGGGTCAAGCGGTCGCGTCGGGCGGCGTGTGGAGGGCCTCAAACGTGACCGGGGCGTGCATCCCGATACTGGAATGGCGCCGTTTGGGGTTGTACCAGCACTCTATCCATTCGAATATGGCGTTGTCGTAACAATCTCCGACCGTCCCCATTGAAGCGAGTAGCCCGGCGGCGCGGAGTCGTTGCCCGAACGCCCATGAGGTGTATTGGGAGCCGTGATCGGAATGTAAGATGGTGGTGTTGTTCTCCGGGTTGCGGCGCAGGATGGCCATGCCGAGCGCGTCCGTGACTAATTCGGTGCGCGTATGGTGCGCGATGGACCAGCCGATGATGAGGCGGGAATAGGCGTCCATCACCGCCGCGCAGTAGAGTTTTCCTTCCTCGGTGGGGTGTTCGGTGATGTCGGTGATCCACAACCGGTCCGGGGCATCCACGGTGAGCTGGCGGTTGACCAGGTCTGGGCTGGGATCCGCGTGCGGGTCACGGATCGTGGTCCAGGTGCGCCGGCGCCGGTAGAGACCCTGGATTCCGGCCTCGCGCATGAGCCGCTCGACCCGTTTGCGGTTGACCGGAAACCCGAGCCCGAGCGTCAGTTCCGCGTGCACCCGCGGAGAGCCATAGGTGCCTCGTGAATCGGCATGAATTTGTTCGATGTATTTCAGCAGCAACGCGTTCTCTTCCTGGCGCGCCGAGGCCGGCCGGTCCCGCCATTCGTACTAGCCGGAACGAGACACGTGCAACACGCGGCAGGCCACCGCGACATCGATACCGTCCGCGGCGAGTTCATGGACCAGCGGGAACGTTACTTTGGGAGGATGTTCTCCCGCGCGAAGCACGCGGCCGCGCGTTTCAGGATCTCATTCTCCAGCTCAAGCTGCCGGTTCTTCCGGCGCAGCTCGGCAAGTTCCCTTTTCTCGGTGCTCGTCAACTTCGTTGTCGAGCCGTTCTCGTCGGCGTCGGCCTGAGCCATCCAGTTCCGCAGACAGGACTCGCTGATCCCGAGATCCTTCGCCAGCGCGGCGACCGGTTTGTCGCCCAGACGGGCCAGCTCGACGGCACGCCGACGAAACTCAGGCGGGTCTGGTGCAGGCACCAGAACATCCTCCCTGGTGACCGGCGGTCACCTCAGGTGAGGTGTCCGGACAACCGGGGGAAGCTCACACCAAGCAGACGGTCGGGGCGAGCCCCACGCGGCATTGAGACACCTTGTGATCTCGACGCTCATCATGGGCAGCCCCGTCCGTCGTCGAACCAACCCGATTACACGCTGCTGGGACCACCCCCATGACCGCTATGCAGGGACCGACGACGGACGAGGCACCGACCATCTGCTTGACACAGAACGCCTTACGCTGATGAGCGGGACTTACCGTGCCTCACGGCGTATTCACCAGCGCGGCGCGGTGATCGTCACCGTTCTCGGGGTCGTGGCGCGCCGCGCCGGTGTCGGGGGTCTTGTGCGTCAGGCGTCCGGGTCATGTGTCTTGTTCAGGATCCGGCGATGTGCTGTCCTCTGCCGAGTTTCGTCCTGACGGCTCGATGAAGCTGAAGTGAAGCATGGCGAGGATAGGGTCTGATCATTGATCAGGCGCGCGGTGCGCCTGCTGAAAGGGCAGGGAATGATGAGAAGCAGGATTGCCGGCTTGCTGATTGCGGTCGCGGGATTGCTCGTGCTCGCGGGGGCGACTGCGTCAGCGGAACCGTTGACCGGTGCTGCCAGCGTCCAGGTCGCCGTCACCCAGGACGCTGTTCAGGCCGGGCCGGGCCCTATAAGCGTGCAGGGCGACGGGTGCACGTGGGCACCGGATTCATTCTACGGGGCGAACTTCCGTCCGGCGTGCGACGCGCACGATAATTGCTACAGCCGCGGAAGCGGAACTCCCCGTCTGGTCTGTGACGATGTTCTGCGCGGATCGCTCAAAGCGATTTGCGCTAGCACGTTCGCTTCCTACAATCCCCTGCGAGCCGCCTGCTACGGTGAGGCGGACACATTCTACGGAGCGGTCCGCACGTTCGGAAAGCTGCACTACCAAGGATCTGGAAACCCTTACTAGGGTCGTCGCATAATCAGCTGATGACCCGCGGAGGCGAAGACGCCGGGCCGTGGGGTGCGTGGTTTCGACCAGGACACCTGCGTGGCGCTGCGGTCTAGCAGCATCGTGTTGCGCGGTAACGAGGCGAAGTTCGGTCAGGATGAGCGGTTGGGTGCGGCGAACCCGCGCGCGGACGGCCCCGCCCTGTGGCGGGACCGTGACCTGCTCGGATACGGCGTCGGCGATGAGGTCGCGCAGTTCGTGGCTGGCGTCGTAGCTTCGCTGTTCGACCGGTCCGCGGGCTGGTTACGCGGTGTCCACGATGGAGGGGGTGAATACGCCGCGCAGCATGGTCAGCAGCCTTTCCGTCGTCGGGGTGCCGTCGGCGCGGAGCAGGCGCGCGCCGGATCGGGCGAGCGCGGCGGCTTCGCCGCGCTCGCCCGCGTGGTGCAGTGCGATCGCGAGCATGCTCATCGCGTCGGCCTCGTACACCGAGCCGCCGCTGTCCTGGAGCATGGTGAGGGCCACCCGCAGGTGGTCCGCGGCGGCGGTGTGCTGCCCGAGTGCGAGGTGCGCCTCTCCCAGCTGTCCGTGCACCAGCGCCGCGCCGAAGTGGTCGCCCTCGGCGAGCTGGAGTCGCAGTGCCTGTTCGTCCAACGCGATCGCCTCGGCGGGACGGTGCGCCCGGAGGCGGCACATGGCTATGTTGTGCAGGTCGTAGGCTTCGCTGCCGCGCCGGCCGAGCTTGCGGTGCACGGCGAGGGACTGCTGCCAGTGGCCGAGCGCTTCCTCGTCACGGCCGAGGCGGTACAGCGAGCGGCCGATGTTGCCCAGCGCCTGCCCCTGGCCGACTTCGTCGCCCAGCTCCCGGTACAGCTCGAGGCCGTGCCGGTAGTGGCCCAGCGCGTCGGCGTGTCGGCCGAGGTGCAGTTCGTTGTTGGCGAGCGTGGCCAACATCAGCGCTTGGCCACGCAGGTCGCCCAGCGCACGCGCCGCGGTCAGCGCGGTGTTGATCACCCCGGTGTGGTCGGCCCAGCGCAGCTTGCGCTCCCGGTGTTCGTTGAACGTTGCCACGATCTGCCAGGCGTAGTCGTTCCTGCCGCGCTCCGCGGCGAGCGTGGCGACGGCGGCCAGATTGTCCAGCTCGCTGTCGAACCAGGCGGAGGCTTGCTGCTCGCTGGCCGGTTCGACGGGCGTGACGCCCGGTTCGAGCGGTAGCGGCCGGGGCGGGCGGTGGTCTTCCAGCCGTCGAGCGGCGTTGTGGGCGCTGTGCAGGCACCACGACAGCATCCGCGACAGCGCGTCGTCGTCCGGTTCCGCGGTGAACAGGTCCGTCGCGAACGCGCGCAGCAGGTCGTGCAGCTCGTACCGGCCGGGGTCGACCTGCCGGAGGTGGTGAGCGTCGGTGAGGGTGTGGAGCAACCGCACCGCCGTGGCCTTGTCGACACCCGCGAGCGCGGCCGCTGCCGAGGGGCCGACGCGCTGGCCCGGCCACGTGCCGAGCAGCCGGAACAGGCGTCTCGCCGCCGCGGGCAGCGCCGCGTAGGCCGAGCCGAGCGTGACCCGCAGATCCGTTTCGGCGTCGGTGGAGACGGCGAACGCGTCGAGCCGCTTCCGCTCGTCGCCGAGGTCCTGCACGAGCTGGTCGACCGGGGTGCCGTCAGCCAGTCGCTCCGCCAGGATGACGAGGGGCAGCGCCAGGTTGCCGCAGTGGTCGGTCAACGCCACCGCGGCGTCCCGCGCGGCCGCGATCCGGGACCTGTCCGCGATCCGCGCCAAGAGTTCGACCGCTTCGCGGCGCTCGAACGGTGCCACCGCGACCCGCTCCGCGCCGTTGCGGACCGACAGCCCGCGCATCCGCTGACGGCTGGTCACCACCGCGACGCAGCCCGTGCCCGGCAACAGCGGCCGCACCTGTGCGGCCTCACCCGCGTTGTCCAGCACGAGCAGCAGCCGCCTGCCCGCGGTGGCACTGCGGAACAGCGCCGCCCGCTCGTCGAGGTCGGCGGGGAACCGGTGGGTGGGCCGGCCGAGCGCCCGGAGGAACCCGCCGAGGACGTCGTTCGCCGCGCGCTGGGTGAGCGGGTCGGCACCGCGCAGGTCGACGAACAACTGCCCGTCCGGGAACCGGTCCGCGCGCCGGTGCGCCCAGTGCAGCACGAGCGAGGTCTTGCCGACCCCCGCGGGACCGTCGACCGCGACCAGCGCGCCCGCGCCGCTGCCACCGTCGAACACGAGCGCGTCGAGCTGCGCGAGGTAGGCCGTGCGACCGGTGAACCGCGGCAGATCCGCGGGGAGCTGGCGGGGTGCGTCGCTGCCGATCGCCGTTTCGGGCACCCCGTCGGTGAGCACCACCTGGTGAGCGGCACGCAGATCTTCGCCGGGGTCCACACCCAGCTCGTCGGCGAGCCGCGCGGCGATCGTGCGGTACGCCTCCAGCGCCTCGGCCCGTCGCCCGCAACCGTGCAGCGCGAGCACGAGCTGAGCCCAGAACCTCTCCCGCAGGCCCGTTTCGGCGACGAGCGCACGCAATCGGGGCACCAGCTCGTCGTGCTTGCCGAGGGTCAGTTCGAGATCGGCACACCGCTCCTCCACCAGGAAACGCCTTTCGGCCAACCGGGCAAGGTCGTCGGACCGCAGCAGGTCGGAGGTGACCTCAGGACAGGGGCTGCCCTGCCACAGCGCGAGCGCGGCGCGCAGCAATCCGGCCCGCGCGCTGGGGACCTCGGTGTCGTCGGCCTGCGCGACGAGCTGTTCGAAGCCCAGCAAATCGAGTTGGTCGGGGCGCACGTCGATCTGGTAGCCGCCCGGCACCGTGCGGACGAGGTCCCGGGCCGGGCCGAGCACGGCCCGCAACCGCGTCACGTACAGGCGCACGGCCTTGGCCTCGTGGGCAGGTGGCGGCCCGTCCCACAACCGGTCGATCAAAGCGGGCAGCGGCACCGGGCGGTTCGGCGAGAGCAGCAGCGTCACCAGCAGCACGCGCAGCTTCGCCGTGGTCAGTTCGACCGGCTCGCCGTGGTGGGAGATGGCCAGCGGACCGAGCACGGAGAATCTCACGGGCACCAACCTAAGGACATTCGGGCAGCGGTGGCTGCCGGTTCAACTGAGTCGCACGTGGATTTGACCATCGCACCTATACGGCGTTCGAAACCAATTCGAACACGGGCCGCCGCAGGAACCGCGTTCGACAGGAGGAAGTCCGTTCCGGTGTCCAACTCCGCGGTCCACAGAGGATACCGGGAGAGTTCCTGCGGTGTCATCGCTTTTGCCCGGTGTGGACACTGGACGGCCCGGGCGTGAGGCCGGGTCCGAAGCGGCGGAGCAGCAGCCAGGCCACGCAGGCGAGGACGACCTGCAGCACACCGGATGTGACGAACACGGCGGTCGTGCCGGGCGTCGCCTTCGCCAGCAGGCCGCCGGCCAGCGCGCCGAGCGGGATCGTGCCGAACACGACCGTCCGCCACGCGCCGAGCACGCGCCCCAGGTACGGTTCGGGGACCGCGGTGTGCCGCACGGTCGCCGACACGATGTTCACCGCCATCACCGGGATGCCGAAGACGCCGTACAGCGCCGAGGCCAGCACGGGATCAGCGGTCAGACCCATACCGGCGACGCAGACGCCCGCGGCGAGCAGGCCTCCGGTCAACACCGTCCTGCGTCCCCACCACGCGATCAGCCTCGGCGCGAGCAAGGCACCGGCCAGGCCGCCGATCCCGCTGATGGCACCGAACAAGCCGAAAGCGGACTCGTTCAGCCGCAGGTGCTCCAGCACGTACAGCACGAGCTGGGCGAGCGCGATCTCGTAGACCATGCTGATCGCGCCGATGATGAGGATCAGCCGCAGGAGCAACGTGCCGCCGCGGATCCAGCGCAGCCCGTCGCGCAGTTCGGCGAGGACGGGCCGGGAGGTTGCCCGGCCGAGGACGGGCCGGTGACTTCCCGCGATCGCGACCAGCAACGCCGCGTCGGCCGCGAAGCCGGCGGAATTCAGCAACAGCGGGAACGCGCGGCCAGCGTGGACTGCGGGTGGGCCAGGTACTCGTCGGGGCCTTGCGCACGAAACACCCCCGGCTGAAGGCGCGAGGACGATCAGTAGTTCACGTGGTAGATGACCCAGCTGGCGCCGAGCTTGCGGTTGCGCAGGCTACGAACCACCGAACGGGTGAAGAAACGCCGGCTGGTCATGAAAGCTCCTTCGATCGAGTGTTCACTGCGACTCGGGCAGTGTTTCAACCCTGCCCGGTTCATTCGCCGGCCACAACAATCCACTGATTCAATTCCTCAGTCGAACGATGACCGAGGGGGCATCGGTCTTCCCGTTCGGCGTCTGCTTGGTGGTGGGCGAGCAAATATGGTTGCACCGCGCGGATTCCCGGTTATTCTTCCCTCGTCCGCGACATCGAGTCGTCGGCTACGGCTGGAGGAAATATGAAGTGCCTGAAGTGGACAGTGGGTCGAGGTGTCGTGGCCGCGGCCGTGGCTGTCACATCGCTGGCGATCGCGACACCCGCGGCGAATGCGTCGTCGTGGAAGTGGGTCGCGGCGCCGCACACCTTCCAGAACGAAATCGCGTGCCAGGCTGAGGCCGCCCGGATGGGGATGCGGGGCTATCGGGCCGCGAACCCGTACGCCCCGCCGGGGCCCATGATGGTTTCGTCCCCGTGTTTGCCGGTGCCGAACGTGGGTCACAGACTCCTGTACACGGTTCCGAGGTGACAACGTCAGTCACCGTCCGGAAAGGACATGGATGGTCACCGTCAAACCCTGCCAAGAAGAAGACATTGCCCTGCTGCGCGAGCACATCCCCACACCGGGGCAACCCGAGCGGCACACCACGCGGTTCGAACGCCAGCAACACGGCCACAGCACGTTCTTGATCGCCTGGGCGGGTGCCCTGCCCGTCGGGGCGGGTGAACTCCTGTGGCGTGGCTGCTCCGCTCCAGAGATCAACCAGCACTACCCCGACTGCCCGGAACTGAACGGCCTCGATGTCTGGCCCCCGGAACTTCGATCCCGGGGCATCGGCACAGCCCTCATCGCCGCTGCGGAGAAGCTGGCCCACCAGCACGGCCGCCACCGGATCGGTTTGGGTGTCGATGACGGGAATCCGCGGGCAGCAGCCCTCTACCTCCGGCTCGGCTACCGGGAAACCGGCCGTCACTACCTCGACCGCTACGCCTACGTCGACAGCGACGGAACCCGGCACGAGATCGCGGACCCCGCCCGTTTCCTGGTGAAGGATCTCCCATAGCGCTGCCTTCATGCACGTCAACGGGGTTGTCCGGCGAGGAGCTCTGCTCCTCGCCGGACAGCCGACTGGCAGGACATCTCCAGGGCGGAGCCGCCGATCGCGCCCAGCACCCGGCTGCCTACCAGCTACGAAGTTGGCCTCCACTTGTGCTGTTGCCGCGGCGACGCGGGGAAACGTCAGCGCTTCCTCCACGTCGTGTACTCGCGCCCACGGCGCGGATCACGGGATCTGCGTCGCCTTCGTTTCGATAACTTGCTGGCATAGCTCCACGCACCCATCGCAGATGAAGACGCCGTGTCCTGCTGCCAAGGTTCCACCTCGACGTCGGGCCGAAGGCAGCTACCACCGAAGCCACTGCTCCTGTAGAAGCAAGAACGTCGACCTGCTTGGACACCTCTGCTGAGGCGCGACGCCACCGTGGCCGCCGCGCCCCCGACAGGAATCTCAGAGTCGCACGCAGTCGATACCGAAGGACTCGTAGTACCCCAGCAGCGGGTCCTTGGACCAGATCTGGGCACAGACGTCGTTGCCGTAGACGCTCCACTGGTTGACGTCCACGGTGATCGAGTCACCGTTCCAGAGCGTGTGCCCGCCGGAAGAGTTCTTGTCGATGCGGTAGCCGTCCCACACGTGGGCGTGCGCGTCTTGAATCGGCACGAGACACGTGAACGTGGCCTTGATCCACAAGACCTGGGATCCGTTGCGACCGATGCTTACCTCGGTGCAGTTGCCGCCAAGCGCGTGCACCTCCGTGGTCACGGTGGGGCCCGGGTCCGCCGCGGCGGGTGCGGACGCGAGTGCGCCCGTCAGCCCGCCGGTAGCGATGAGCATTGCCAATGCCGCGAATATCCGCCGCAAGTGGTGCCTCCTCGAATAGTTGCCGTCTCGAGCCTAAGGAGCGGTGGATTCGAATAGGATTCATGCCTGCTTCGCGCCTTCGCACGTCAGAAAAGGAGGGGGTGTGCCGCTTTCCGCGTGCGGTCCTCGTTCGCCGGCGAGGTGCTACCCGCGTTGACCGCCGGCCACTGTCGTCAACGACCTTCGCAACCGCACAGATCGTCCGGGCTGCCGTCGTACAGATCGGTATCGATGTACCGGAACACCGGACCCGTGTACTGAAGCGCACTCCATGACCTGCGACGCTACCTGCCGGAATGTCGTTTCAGGTGGTCTGCATTGACTACGTCGACCCGGCGACCGCGGTGCTTCTAGCGGAGCATGGCCACCGGCCCGGTTGCGGCTCAAGTGAAGTCGGGTCGTGCCGGTCCTCGTCAACGGCGCTCGCGCGGGTGGCCGGGGGCTACGCGGGGCGTCGGATCTGGGTGACGCCATTTCGCCTGGGCGGTCAGGTCCATGCCCTGCGAGCCGAAGACTGGACGGTTGGCATGGCCGGGACACCGGTGCGGCTGCGGTACATGCCGAGCGAACCTGCCCGGCCGCGCCTGGAGAGAGCGGGTCAGCCGACGAGGTTTACCACCTCGTAGGGGCCCGCGTCGGCCTCGGTCAGTTCCAGCAGCACCTCGATGATGGCCCGGGCGCCGCTGTCGGCCCGCACGAGCTCCACGTGCTCCCGGGCGGACCAGGGGCAGAAGGAAGCGTACTTGCCTTCGGTGTCGAAGCTGCGCATCACCACTCCGCGGCCGGACGGTGGGTGTGGCAGGGTGTGGAAGTATTCGATCAGCTTCTTCCAGGTCGCGAGCGCCTCCTCTTCTTTCCCTTGTCGGGGGCGGAAGATCGACAAGGTATAGCACGAAGCGTTCATCGAGCTGTTCCTTCCGGTGGGAATTGACTGTTCCCAACGATTTCCGCTGTGTCGTAGAACTCGTGCCCGTGAGCGTGCCGCCAGGGGAAGAAGTGGAGGTTCCAGGCGTTGAGCAGGTTGACGTAGAACGCCAGCGTTGAGATCAGGGCGAGGTATTCGGCCTTGGACTCCAGTTCCTGCAGCAGAGCCATGGTCTCTTCGGTCCAGCGCAGCAGCTTGTCGAGGCCGCAGTAGCCGAGGAATGCCACGGAGGGCCGCAAGAAGGCGGGCGTGATCTGGCACAGCACCTTCGACGGGAGGTCCGTCGTCTGGCAGAGGCGCACCAGCGAGTTCAGGACGGCGTAGCCCAGCGGCCGGGTCTCGCCGTTGACGAAGACCAGCGTGGCGAAGTACTGGTTGTAGCTTCCGGCGCGGCTCCCGATTTGTCCGGCGTGGATGTCCACGATCTCCTTGGGCGGCGCGATCCACGAGCGTTCCGCCTCGGCGTGGATCGCGCCGATCAAGGACTGCACGCGAGCGGAACCGACTGACGGGGCTTCGAAGAACGACCATCGGGCCCTGGGCAGTCCGGCCCGCGTGACTCGTACCTCGATCACCTCTTTGCTCTGGTAGACCGCTTCCCAGCAGAGTCGGCCCACTTCGCGCAGCCTGTCCGGGTGCTCGGGGATCACCCGGCCGACCGGCGCGGCGGGAAGGGGGACTCGCTCATGGAAGGCATGAACCCGGCCCGTCGGCGTCCCACAAGCAGGACACGCCACGGCATCACCCCTGGTTGAAGCCCGGACCACGATCACATCGCCGGCATTCTCGACCCCCTCGATCGACAGCGCCGAAAGCCCCGAGAACACAGCACCGACCAGCTTCGCCACCTCAGCCACAAACGATCATGGCAAGCCCCTCACCCTGTCCCTGTCGGGGACCACCGCATCACCACCGAAAGTGCGCCAGAGCCGTTGCCATGACACGCCCCGCCGTTTGTGCGCGTCGAGCAGAACTTCCCCAGCATGCATCGCCATCCTCATCCGCCGGCGCCAGAAGAAACACACCGTCACCTCGGTCTTCGCGATGGCAGGTGCTCCAGTGCGAGCCGAGCGCATGAGCCAAGGCCGCATAGACGGCGTTGCGCACATTCCTCTGTTCCAGGTTCTTCCGGCCGCTGAATTGCTCCACGTCCACAACCACAACCAGTGCGATGCAGCGCATCAGGCGACATGAAACCTCCCGCAGCCACGCACAGCCTGACGAGCTTTCACTCGTTCGCGTGAACCGATTGACATTCGGCGGGGCGGATAGAGACGGCCATCTCCTGAATCGTGTCGGTCAGGTGGGCGATGAATTGCTCGGGCGCGATGACCTGGACGCGCGGTCCGAGGTGCGGTAGACGTGTGGGTGGAAAATGCGCACCATCTGTTGTCGCAGGGCTTCAGGCGTTCTCAAGACGGCGGCCGAGGGCCTTCCGAACGGTCTCGAGCCGCATGTCATCGAACGTGGCACTCAGATGCGGGCTTTGGGCTTTCGTGAATCCGCCGGCCGTTCACATTGTCATGAATGGTGCTGTTTTCTCCGGGAGGCGTTGATTCCGGCCGCCAGCACGATGGTGACCAGTGCCAGCACGCCGGCTGTCCAGGCGGCGATGGAATAGCCGGAATCGGTGGGGGCGAAGCTTCCGGTCGCGGTGTGCGCGGCCAAGATCAGGCCGCTGACCGCGCTGCCGAGGGAAAACCCAGCCGAGCGCACGACCTGGTTGACGCTCATCGCGGCGGCGGTCTCCTCGGCCGGGGTGACCGTCAGGATCGCCTGTGGCATCACCGCG
Source organism: Amycolatopsis sp. QT-25 (assembly GCF_029369745.1). Classification (NCBI taxonomy): domain Bacteria; kingdom Bacillati; phylum Actinomycetota; class Actinomycetes; order Pseudonocardiales; family Pseudonocardiaceae; genus Amycolatopsis; species Amycolatopsis sp. QT-25. The sequence goes on along the minus strand of NZ_CP120210.1, from coordinate 2,299,968 downwards.
GAGAAGCCGCCGACGCCGAAGCCCAACACGCCCATGATCACGATCGGCCACCCCACGCCCCCGCCGCGGACGCCGGCGAACAAGACGCAGGCGAAGGCGATCACGAAACCGTTGGCGGTCAGCAGGCCGAACGGGCTGACCTTCTGCCGCATCTTCGGCATCACACGGCCCGCGACGAAACCCAGCGCCGAGAACGGGACCAGCACCAGGCCCGCCTCGACCTCACTGAGCCCATAGCCGTAGCCGACCTGCGAGGGGGTCTGCACGAAGCGGGTGATCAAAGTGAAGAGCAAGTACATGGCGACACCGGAGACGAACATGACCACATTGGCTCCCGCGACGGCCGGATGCCGCAGCGCGGTCAGGTCCACCAACGGGCGCGCCACCTTCCGCTCGACGACGACCCAAGCGGCCAGTACCGCGGCACCGGCAAGCAGGATCAACACGACCGGCAGCGGGTTGCTGGACCACCAACTCGACTGGCTGGTCACCACGAGCACCGCCACCAGGCCGACGGAGAGCAGGGACGCGCCCCACCAGTCCACCGGCTCCTTCGCGGGTGCGGTGGAGGTGTCGCGCGGGATGGCGACCACGGCGATGAGAAGCGCGGCGACGGCGACCACCACGCCGAGCAGGTAGGCCACGCGTACGCCGCCGAACTGGGCCAGCAGGCTCGCGATCGGGTAGCCGACGCCGATGCCGACAGTAGAGGCCACCGACAGCATCGCGATCGTGCTCGCCGAGCGGTCGCCGAGGTGCTGGCGGGCGGTGGCCATCATCAGCGCGGTCAGCCCCAGGCCGACCCCCTGCGCGGCACGGCCGAGCAGCAGCACCACGAACGGCGCGGGAACGACAGTGGCCACGCTGCCCAACGCCACGAGGACCAGGGTGACCAGGACGACTTTTCGCCGCCGATGGGCGGATCCCAGGCGGCCGAGCAGCGGGGTGGCCACGGCACCGGTCAGCAGCGTGATGGTCAGCGTCCACTGCGCGTCGGACAGCGACACGTCGTAGTCCTTGGCCACGGACGTGATCAGCGGTGCGCCCAAGCTCCCGATCGCCGCGACCACCAGGGCGATGAAGACCAGTGCCGCCACCAGGGTGGTACCACCGAGGCCGGTCTCCTCCACCTGGCCCGCCTCAGGCTTCATGGGAGCACTCACTGGTTGGTCTCCTCGGTCAGGTGCTCGAACAGTCCCGCGTGGATGCGGGTGCGAAGGCCGCGTGCCCACTCCGCGTCGACGTCGTCGACGTCCAGCGCGGCGGCGACGTTGAGCAACATGCCGTAGGCGACGAAGCTCTTCACGGCCACCGGCGGCATGCCGGTGTGGTCCGCGGTCGCCGCCCACATCCTGGCCATGTGGTCGCGCACCACCTCGCGGACCTCGCTGTCGCCGCAGGCGGCGAAGGCCTGCAGCTGCACCAGGAGATCCGTACGGTCGGCCAAGGCGCGGTCGTAATACGCGCCCATGACTGCGATCGGCTCCACCCCGGAGGTGTGCTCGGCGGCGTGGTCCATACCCTCGATGAGCCGCGCGAACGCACGCTGCACCACCTGGAGGAACAGGGCCTTCTTGGTGCCGAACAACCGGAAAACGTAGGCCTGCGAGATCCCCGCGCGACGGGCGAGCGCCTCCGTGGAGGCGCCATGAAGCCCGGCTGCGGCGAATTCTTCGGCCGCGAGCTTCAGCAGCTGTTCGCGCCGCTGCGAGGCGGACATGCGCTCGACAGCGTCCGTACTCATAGCGGCTAGGCTAGCAGGAAGTAGTTACTAACCACTCACAACCTGAGGTTCCACCCATCACTCGTCGCGGTGCGGTCGCCGCCCCTCGCCGGACGGTGAACCGGTGCGACCGCGACCAGGCACGCGACACACCTTGCGCACGATTGTGACCCGAATCACGAAGTCGACTCGAAGAACCGCCGATCAGGCGAACCGAATTCGGACAATATCTCGCGAACTGACCTCATGGGCAGGTGTTAACCCACAGCCGTCACCGCTGAAGCCGACCTGGTCGATCATTGCCGCCGCACCGCATTGTTGACGCACCTCAAGGCGGCCAAGAGCGAATGAGCAACGACTCGTCTGCGCGACAAACACCCGCATGCTCAACCTCACCCGTCAACAAGTCACTGAACTCGTTGATGGGGGAAGCAATACCGCCGTTGCCGGGGCAAACCAGTCCGTGGCGTTGCGGAGGGCCGAGGCGGGTGCCACCGAAGCCGAGCTGGATTTCTGCTCCAACGATCAGCCTGGGCCACAGATGCCTGCTCTGGCCCCACAACGACCGCCGTTGTCCCCGGCCGTCGTGTCGCGAACTGTCCGGCAGAGCTCGACGCAGACAATCGCTGGTATCCGGGCCATGTCCCGAGTCGTCCGAACCGCAGACCGGCAGACCGGCGGCGGCCACCTCTACCGCTTTGTCCAGAACTACCTGAACACCGAGATCGGGCCCCTGCTTCTCGACCCCGTCGGAGATGGCGCAGCGTTGTTCACCGTCGCGCTCACCGCCGACAACCACGACGCCTGGCAGGAGCATCTGACCACAGTGGACAGCACATTGGCGGCCGGGGACGCGCTCGCACCCCACGCGCGCGTGCGCCTGCGCCTGCGCCTGCGCCTGCGCCTGCGCCTGCGCCGCGAACAGATCATTCACCGTGCCACGCCCACCGAAGCCCAGATCCAAGCGATCGCCGATCGACTGCTCGCCGAGGCACGCGCCGGTACGACTCGCCCCAGCGTCAGCGCACTGGCCGAACGGGCTGGTATCTCCCGGCTCACGCTCTACCGCAACCACCCCGTCCTCGTTGACCGATTCCGCGCCGCATCCGTCGACAGCCGAACCCCGCAGCGCCGTCGGCACCCACACCAACGCACGAGTTACGCGAGCGAATCACCAAACTGCGACACGAGAACGAACAACTGCTTCTGCATGTGGAACTCTACGAAGAACACATCCGGTGGCTTACCATCCAAAACACTCGACTCACCCGGGAACTCGCTGCTCAAAGCGAGGTCACTGACCTTTCCCTGCGCCAACAGCGGATCGTCATCAGCCCGTAATCAACCGCAATACGGCCAGACGAATGGCAGATGCCAGTCGATTCCCTGGTCGTCACCGGAAACGAAGGACTGGCGCCATACAGCAGGTCACGCCTCAAAGCCCAGTCGGAATCCTCCTGGAACCTCCGAATCGGCCGGCGACCGCGCTGCTACGCCACCAACCGGCTCCGCAAAGCACTTCTCCGCCTATGAGCACACCGGAGCAAACGGAGACATAACGGAGCCCAGCCGCGATCAACGCAGAGGCGAAATTGCCGCCGAAGCACCACCATTCCCGCAGGTCGGCAGCGATGTTGATGTTGTGGGCCGGGTCGGGCTCGAACCGACGGCCAAGGGATCATGAGACCGCAGCTCCAGCATGTCAGCCAATGTCGTCGAATGCTAAATTCTGCCGGTTTGTGCAGGTCAACGCCAGCTTGAGCCCGGGCCGAGTGTCGCTGTGTGTCGGCCTGTATCGGGCTCTACGTCGGCAACGGAGCCCAATCGGAGACAGCGTAGGGCATGAAATCCGCAGCACTTGAAGCTTGAGCTCGAAGCAGTTGCCGCGTCATCCAATCCGGCAACAGATCATCAAGGTCTACATTGACGTTCGCACCGAGGCCAGCTTGTAGGGCAGCAGTGACGTCAAAGCCCGAGTGCGCGACACGCTCGGGATCTCGAACACCCAGCTCCCAGTCGCTCAGATCGAACGCTCGGCAGGTTCTTCAAGGCACGAAACACAATCGGGCACGATCTTGACTACGAAGGGACCCGACAAACAGCTCTGGATCGGCATATGTGTCCTGCTCTATCCCACGATCGTTGGGATCGTCCTGCCGATCCTGGCGATGAGAGACGGCCCGACAACCTTCACTGGCTACATTCGCACACTAGCGTTCCTCTTCATCTCGGGCCTGGTCGTGCTGATCGGTTACATGGCCTACCTGGCCAGCAGGCTTTCACGTCGCCACAAGCAAGCCACAAGGCAGCGTCTCGGCGGCTAGTACTCCAGCCGGACTTCGTGATGTCCCTGGTGGGGTGCCTGCAGACAGGTGCGGCCACCAGTTGATCATGGTCGGTTGTGTGGACTAACTAACCCTGATCGGCTGGTGGCCGCAGGCCCACGAGCGGCGGATCTGAACGCCCCGTAAGACGCGTGAACGGAGATCAAAGGCAGCCCTATTGGAGTGGCTGCACCGGGCCCCAGTCACGGGGCTGCAGCGACGAAGCCGTTGCCGACGCGTTGGCGACCAGGTGTCGACAGCGGCTGGCGGTCGCTCCAAGCAGGCCGCCGAGCAGCGCGCCACGATCGTGGCCAGGACGACACCGCCGGCGTCGCGCAGGTGACGAACGAGTCACCGGCGTCAAGCACCAGGACCAGCAGCGGGCCTGGCCCGGGGCATCCCGGCGACGTTAGCCAGACTCCGCCCCGCATCCGCCCTATCGAGGCAGTCGGTGCTTCCGGCGGGCCCGATCAGTGCGGGGCCTGCCCTTGGCCGCGGCCCGGTCGTACTGCCTGCCGTGCGTTGGACATGCCCGACGTTGGCCTCGCGGAAACGTTACGCCGTGGGTGGGTTGATCGCCGGGATGGTTTCTTCGGCCCACGTGATCCCTGCCGGCGGCTGGACGCCGCCGGTTGTCAGGAAGTCGTGGGCTGCTGCGCGGACCTTGCTGACAGGGATTTCCGAGTCGTTAGGGTACTGGAAGTCGGCGCTTTCGAAGTAGTAGATGACCTCGCCCCATTCCGGGAGCGGGAACGGGGTGCCGGTGTTCTGGCTGTAGAGGATGCCGGCGTCGTCGCTCGAGTAGCGCAAGGTCCCTCGGTCGTCGTTGAGGCCGACGAACAGGTGTGGTTTGCCGATGTCTCCGTCGGTGATGAGCTGAGCCATTTGCAGCGGTCCGCCAGCGGCGACCTCGTCAAGGACGGCGTCGAGCTCAGCTGCTGTGGTGACGGTGACGGGGGTGTCGATGTGGTTGTCGTACCACGCCTCGATCATCATTTCCGCCTTCCTGTGTAGGTGTTCACCGTTGGTGTGCCGTCCTTGGCGGTTCCATACACGGTGAGCCGCGCTCCCTCGGGCAGAATGGTGGGGAGCAGGGTGTCGCACCCGAGCGGGCCTCGGCACGGAACGTGATTGATCGTAACGGTGACGTCCCGTAGGCCGGTGCGGGCCATGTACACGGCGAGCTTCGTCTCCACGTGGGAGGCGATCGCGTAGCGCTGGAGCCCCAACTTTTCCAGGTAGCGCACGGTTTCGTCATACATGTCGTCCTGCGTGCCGCTGATGATGGGTTCGAGCCGGTCCGGCTCGCCGGAGGTGGTCCACCTGCCGTGAGTCTTGGCGCCGGAGTTTCTGACCACCGGGGGCGGCAGTTCCCGACGGGCCGCAGTGACGCTGGGTGGCTCGTCGTGTGAATGGTTAGGCGTGCCAGCGGACGGCTGGGAGCGGTCGCGGCTGCTGGTCTCCGCATCATCAGGAACAAGCGGGTCTTTGCCGCGTAGATTCCGGCCTTCGGGACCATCGTCAGCGCCACAGTCCTCCTCATCCGCGTTGTGGGTGAGGATGTCTTGGCCGCCAGCGTTGACGTAGTAGGTGTGCAGGCCTTCGATGGTGAGGTTGTGTACCTGTTGGTGTTGTGTCCATTCGTGCACGGCGACGACTTCCAGGAGGCGGCCGTCGGGGGTGCGGAGCAGGTGGCCGCGGTCGAGGTCTTCGGCGTCGGTCCAGTGGCCGGTGTCGGCGACCCAGAACGGGTGCTTGTCAGTGGCCGTGACGGTGCCGGTGGCGTTGCCCTGGTCACCGTCGGTGTCGACGGTGATCCGTACCAGTTCCTTCAGGCCCTGACCGGGGATGAGGTTGATCACCGGCCGGGCCTGGGTGAGGCCGGTCGTCGGGTCGGTGGCCAGTACCCGGTCGCCGAGCCTGACCTGCTCGATCGGCTTGTAGGTGCCGTCGGCCATCAGCACCATCGTGCCCGGAACGAAACTGTTCGGTGGTGGGCAACTCGCGCCGGTGTCGGGCTGCTGAGCGTTCTTGTCTTCGGACGGGCGGGCCGTGCCCTTTTCGGCGGTTTTCGCCGCGGGGCGTCCCGTCCGCGGCAGTGTCGGCACCTGTGCAGCGTCTGAAGGCGCCACGGTCTTCCGGTCCGCTGGTCGTGTGGCGGCCGACCGGGCACTGGCCGCCCTGGTTTCCGCACCGGCCACCGACGCGGCACGGTCGACCGGGCGTGTGCTAGCCGCGCGGGGTATCCGCGTCGCGGGGGCCGGGCGGACCGCCGTGCCCCCGGCTTCACGTGTGCTGGTGCCGGAACGAACAGGCCCTTTCACTGGACCACCCTTGGCCCCGGGCGATATGCGGGGGAGGCTTCCGATCCGGGGTCCCGGCAATGATCTGCCCACCATACGACCGGTCCCGCCGTTCTCGACAGCGGTCTTCATGATCTCCGTTGCGCCGTTCCCGGCCGTCGGCTGCTCACCTCGGTTGATCCTGGTTGACACCGCTCCCAGTACGAAGTCGTCTGAGCACTTGATCGCCCCCGAACACAGTTCCTCCACCCGGCGCGCCGTGTCGGCGACTGCCTCTTTCTCAGGATCCCCGCACTCGAGCGTGGCATTGGTGGCACAGTCCGGCGCCTTCTTCTTCAAGCTGTCCTGCAAAGCGGGAATCAGCTTGCTCACGGGAGGGGCACCCGGCCGTGACACATCAAAACCGTTGACATAGACCGTTCCGGTCTTCAGGTCCTTGACCGTCGTGACCCCATCACCGTGGTCCTCTTCGTACTTCCCGCGACCCGCCTCACCGCGGTCGATCACCTTCCCGTGCGCCACATCGTCGTACTTGGGTGGCTGCCGGCGGTCCGGATCCGCGTTGCGTGGCACGGGGTTGGGGTCCGGCATCCGGATCGGGAACGTTCCCGCGGAATCGTCGCTGGTCTTGACCGTGGCCAACCCTCTCACAGAATCAAGCTGGGAGCTCCCGGCCCGGGCAGGCAATCCGACAATCGGCCGGAGCACGTCTCCCGCATCACTGTCGGGAACTGAATCACCCTTCCCCGCCTGCTCCCCCTTCTCGGTCTCGGACTGCGGCGATACTTCGCTGACCGAGCCCACCATCCCAGGCACCGATCCGCCGGACTTCGCGTTCGACTTCCCGCCACCGGATTCTCCCGACGACTTCGCCGGCGACTCGCCCACCTTCCGCGCCTCGTTCGCAATCCTCACCGCACCAGCGCCGGGAGTCACTCGTAGCAGGTTGTCGAGGTCCTTTTCCGACTTGGCCCGGTCAGGCTTGGTCTTGTCCTTGGACGCCTTCTCGCTGTCGTCATCGCCCGACCTGGAACTTGCGCTCCTCTGCACGTCCTTCGAGTCACCGCCTGACTCGGAATCGCCGTTCCCGGAAGTCTTCTTATCACCGTTCCCGGAGGTCTTCTTCGATCCGGAGTTTCCTGTCGACGCCGAGCCTCGCCGGTTTCCCGAGTCTTTCTTAACCGACTCGTTGGCCTTCACCGCAGCGTTGGCAGCCTTCGCCATGACACCACCGGGGCCCGGCAGCGCCGAGGCCGCTTTTAGTCCCGCATCCCCCGAGGGTGCGGCCTTCGGTTGAGCCGCGCCGGGCCCGTCACCGGGGAGCAGCTTCGCCTGCGCCGCGCCAGCACCCAGCAACCCGAAAGCCACCGACACAAACCCACCGGAGATCGAATAGAAAACCGTTCTCCGCAAACCAACCTTGATATCCCGCATGGTCCCCTCCACACCTAGGTGCGGCGAAGAATGCCGGACCACGGTCCATTGGCGGTACATCGCCGGTACATCCGCCCGCCCTGCGTCACGGGTGAGTAGCCTCATGAACAGCCAGGCAGCGAATGCCGGCAGCGCGAACCGCAAGCGCGTCGATCAGCCGGACGACGCGGTTCTTGCGAACCGGGCCGTTTCGACCTTGAAGTCGACGAACGAGGCGGCCGTGGGCCGGTTCCGTCTCGGAGGCTGTGAACGCCCTGCGTCCGTGGACTCTGGAGCAGCTCTTCCGGGAATTCGACCGAAGCGAGGATGTCGTGGAGGGAGGCAGGCTGACTCTGCGGATCGACTGGCCCCGCCCGCAACATTCAGCGCTGGCTGCCTTCAGCGCATCCGGCGATCGCTCACACATGCTGACCCAAGAATCCGGCTGGCTGCCGTCTGGGCTGCCTCGTATCGGCTACAACGAGTTCACTTCCCTTATTCGAGAAACGGCCGAATCAGATCCTAAAGAATGGCTGCGAGCACGGGCCGCAAGCGTCGTGGACGCGTTCGAAGCAGGGAATGTGCCTGGCCAAGATGCGTCCTGACCGTAGGGCCCGTTTAAGGCTTGTGATGTGGCCCGCTGGCTTCGGCGTGTTGCCTTGGCCTACTGAGGCTGTTTGTTAGTCATGCCCAGGTGGCCGCGCTCTCGGTCGACCTTAAGGAGTGGATTCCGGAGTTCACGGGCTTGTCGGTGCGGCAGTTCCGCAGGCTGGCGGCATCGTGCGGCGTCGCGCAGCCGAGCAGACCGGGCGCGGGCCGCCGATGGGGCTTGTCGCTGCTGGTGCTGGACGTCCGCCCGGTCGACCGGATCAAGTCCCATGACGAGGTTGCCTTCGACGGAACACGGAGATTTGCGAGACGCTGGACTGGCACTACGAGGTGGCCGGCACCCCGGCGGTGGTGCTGCTGATTAATGTCGGCTTGCCGACCGGCTACTGGCACCGCCGCCGCCCTGCGCGGACGTTTGCCACTCCGGCCGGGCTGCTGGACGGCGCCGAGCTGGCCGGCGGTGGGCGACGGGCACCAGTGCCGCGGACTTCGGTGCAGATGGGTGTCTTGCGGTCACCTACCTCTGAAGCGACCCCAACCCCGACTACGAGTAGGTAAGTCCGTCAACATCTGTTGCCAGCCCGCCGTATCCCCGGGGTAGGTTTTTGAATTCTGCCGAAACTCGGCATTGCGCTGCGCGTTCACGGTGAGGGTCAGTTGCGGCTTGCGCTGCGCGTTCACGGTAAGGGTCAGTTCGCAGTAGCCCCACCGCGCGTTCTGGAATTTCCAGAGACGTCCCGGCGTCAGCGCCTCTGCCGAGTGCACGCCGCCTGTTCCGTAGTCGACCCTTGCTGTCTCCTCAGTGATAAGATACGAATTATCCGGGACAATCCGGATTAATCCGCCCTCTTCGGCGAAGCCGATCGGTGGAAACTTTCTCCTGAGCTTGCTGAGGTCGCGCCCCAGTAACTCCAGTGAGTCATTAATGATTTTCCGGGCTTCTCTGCGGAGTTCCGCCCTGTTGTCACTCATCCCAACCTCTGTCCCGCTCGGCGCGCTTCCCGCGCCGGGCGACTCGCCGTCATGGCGGACCACACTTCGCGGGGGCACGGATGGTTGCTGCCGAGGAGACAGCGCGGCGATGAGCGGGCCCGGGTCGGGGTCGTAAGAGAGGCACTGCAGGATGACGGAGGTGGCGCCGGCGGAGGCCAGCTCGGCGATCAGCGCGCGGGCGCGGTCGCCGAGGGCGGGGGCGCCCGCTTGGATCTCCGCGAAGGCGACGACCTGGGGCGCGGGCCGCCGGGCGGCCTGTGCGGCCTCGGTGACGCGGGTGGCCACCGATGCGACGTACTCCGGGGTGACGAGCTCGGCGTCCAGCAGCACGCCGTCGCCGAGTTCGCCCGCCAGCGCCACGGTCTTCGGGCCCCGCGCGCCGACGATGAGCGGTGGCACCTGCTCCGGCGGCCAGTCCAGCGCCACCTCGTCGAGCCGCACGTACCGCCCGGTCACGCTGACGGTCTCGCCGTGCAGCAACCGCCGGACAACGTCGACGTGCTCACCCAGCAACGTCATCGGCGACTCGACGCGGGCGCCGACCTGCGCCATCCACTCGAGCACCCCATGCCCGACAGCCGGAACGAACCGACCGGGGAACAACCGCGCCAGCGTGCTGATCTCCATGGCGGTCACGGCGGGGTTGCGCAACGGCACCGGCAGCAGCCCGATCCCCACGGTGAGCCTTTCACTCCACGCCAGCGAAGCCGCCGCAGCGGTGAGACCACCCTCACGGAAGCAGTCCTCCCACAACCACAACTCGTCGATACCAGCCTCGTCCGCCGCGATCACGGTCTCCCGCAACTCCTCCGGCGGCAACTCCGGACGGAACACCACACCCACGCGAACCTCGGACATGATCGCCACCTTAAGCCCACCACCCCTTGGCGGCGCAACTGATTCGGGAACAAGTTTTGGCCCCACTTTCGGCGGGGCGAGTTCTGGCTCCACTTCGCGATCTTCGAGAGATCGAGTACGGGGTGACTTTCTTGCCCTCGCGTCGTCCGACTCCAGCCGGGTGGTGTGGACGTTGCCGGCAGGTTAGCCGTTCGGGGTCGAGCCGATCTTGCCGTGCTGACCGAGTTCGGCGTGAAGATACGCCTCTACTTACGCTCAATTCTTGTATTTCAGGTGCCATCGTTGTGAGGCCTCCCCCAAGCCCATCAGTGCCGTGAAAACCGCGCCCGTGGGGTTTGTCCCGGTCGCACAGACTGCCGCGTCCGTCGAACAGAGAGTCACTCGGCCACCGCAGGCCTGGGCTATGGTCTCCGGAAATCGGAGCTGGGATAGGGATCGATGAGGCCTTGCAACAGTTCCTTCGCAGCTCGAGGAGAACGGTGCCCCAGTTCCGGACGGCGTCCTCGCCGGCATAGAGGTGCTCGGCTGCCTGTGAACCGGTCAGGACGCCGTCCTGAAAAAGACTTGGCGTTCCTCGCCGAACGGGCCCGACGGTGTTAACTGATGGTAGGCCGCCGGTGCCGACGAAGGCAGAGAGCCTGACCAACTCAGCGCTAGAAGCTGGTGCCACCAGTCGCCGATAGCCGTCGTCCTGGCATCTGTCTGTCCTCGGGGGCACAGGGTACGGCCCGGCAGTGAGGGGAGGCACTGCCGGGCCGTGTACCGATGTCGAAGCCGCCACATTAATCCCTACCCGCTCGACGGCGAGCACGGTCCGTGGCTGGATTCCACCAGGTCTCGTGCTTCCGCTCCTTGTTTCGGCGACGTTCGATGATGGCGGCCGGATTGGAATGCGAAGCGGTAGGAGGAAACTGTTATCTGTCCGTCTTCTTCTTTCGCGGTGCGCGCTTGCGTACCGGTTTCGCCGGTGTCTCCTCGACCGGTTCCGGCTCCAGGTCTTCGACCGGTCCGGCGTTGTCGAACGCTTCGTAGATTTCGTTCGGAATACGCCCACGGTCGGCGATCGCGTAGCCGTTCGCTGACGCCCACGCCCGGACCTGCTGAGTACGCTCACGATCCGTGGATGTCGTGGCACGGCTGTGTCCGGCCGTGGACTGGCCGGCCGCGACGCGGAGCTTGCGCCCGCCCGTGCGGGTACCGGCTGTCACGAAGCGCTCCAGTTCATCACGCAGCGCCTGAGCGTTCTCGTCGGAGAGGTCGATCTCGTACTGCACACCATCGAGCCCGAAGGGCACCGTCTGCGTCGCCTCACCGCCGTCGAGATCATCGACAATCTCGACACTAACCTTCTGAGCCATCCACACAGCCTTTCACCTGATGGGTCTGCCCAGGGTTTGGTTGACACCTGACGTGTGAGGCTTCGGCCTCGCTTGAGAGGATGTCATCGTGCCCAAGCCCTATCTCCGTGAGTTCCGCGACGACGTGGTCGCCGTGGCTCGCCGCGGTGAGACACCGTTGAAGCAGGTCGCGAAGGATTTCGGGATCTCCGAGTCGTGTCTGGCCAACTGGCTGCGCGCGGCCGATATCGAGGACGGCACCCGGCCCGGAGTGACCCGGGACGAGTCGGCCGAGCTGCGGGAGCTGCGCAAACGCAACCGGCTGCTGGAGCAGGAGAACGAAGTTCTGCGCAAAGCGGCCGCCTACCTGGCGCAGGGCAATCTGCCGGGAAAATAGCGTTCCCGGCTCGTCCGTGAACTGGCCGCGGCCGGCGCCCAGATCAGGGTGCCGGTCGCGGTGACGTGCAGGGTGCTGGGCATCTCCCCGGCAGGCCTACTACCAATGGCGTGCCGCCCCGATCTCCCAGCGGGACTACGACGACGCGCATTTGATCAACGCCGCGCTCGAAATCCACGCCGACGACCCGGCCGACGGGTACCGGTTCATCGCCGACGAGCTCGCCCGGCGGGGCTTCACCGCCTCGGAGAACCGGGTGTGGCGGATCTGCTCGATGCAGCAGATCTTCTCGCTGCACGCGAAGAAGAAAGGCCGTTACCGCAAGCCGGGGCCGCCGGTGCACGACGATCTGGTCCGCCGGGACTTCACCGCTATCACGCCGAATACGAAGTGGTTGACCGATATCACCGAGCACCCCACCGGCGAGGGCAAGCTGTACCTGTGCGCGGTCAAGGACTGCTACTCCAACAAGATCGTCGGATACTCCATCGCCTCGCACATGCGGGCCTCGCTCGCCGTCAGCGCGCTGCGCAACGCGGTCGCACTCCGGAACCCGCACGGAGTCGTCGTCCACTCCGACCGCGGCGCCCAGTTCCGATCCGCCGCCTACCGGCGTCTGCTGCGCGCTCACGGGCTGACCGGGTCGATGGGACGGGTCGGTGCGTGCGGTGACAACGCCGCGATGGAATCGTTCTTTCCCTGCTGCAAAAGAACATTCTTGATACGCGGCGCTGGCGCACCCGCGAGGAGTTGAGGTTGGCGATCGTGTCCTGGATCGAGACGAAATACCACCGCAAACGCCGACCACGACGGCTGGGCAAGCTCACCCCAGTCGAGTTTGAGACCATCTACACCACCGCAACAGCGGCCTGAGAAATAGTCAGCTCCGGTGCCAACCGAAGTCTGGGCAGCCCCGCTGGGTCTGTCAAACGAACGGTGTAACTCAGGTTGAGGGAAACTACTTGCGTCCGGCGGCCAGGCGGCCGTCGAAGGCGATCTCGAACGCGTTCAACGCTGGTTTCCAGCGCATGGTCCAGCGTTTCCGGCCGGCGCCGGTCGGGTCCAGGCTCATGATCGCCATGTAGACGCACTTGAGCGCGGCCTGTTCGTTGGGGAAGTGCCCGCGGGCTTTGACGGCGCGGCGGATACGGGCGTTGACGCTCTCGATGGCGTTGGTCGAGCAGATCACCCGGCGGATCTCCGGATCGAACGCCAGGAACGGTACGAACTCGGCCCAGGCGTTGTCCCGCAATCGCATGATGGCCGGATACCGGCTGCCCCACGTGTCGGCGAACTCGGCGAACCGCTCGCGCGCGGCGGCCTCGGTCGGCGCGGTGCAGACCGGTTTGAGTGCCTTGGCGATCGGATCCCAATGCTGGCGGCCCGCGTAGCGGAAACTGTTGCGCAGCAAGTGGACAACACAGGTCTGAGTGATCGTCTGCGGCCAGACCGTGGTGATCGCGTCGGGCAGCCCGGTCAGGCCGTCGCAGACGACCATGAGCACGTCGGCCACGCCACGGTTCTTCAGTTCGGTGAGCACGTGCAGCCAGTACTTGGCTCCTTCACCGCCGTCGCCGGCCCACAAGCCTAAAATATCGCGGCGGCCCTCGCAGGTCACCGCCAACGCGACGTAAATCAGCCGGTTCGCGACCTTGCCGTCCCGGATCTTGGTTCTGGCGCTGATCTTGTGGTCGGGGTGGTCATCGCGGTGCGAGTAGGATCCGTTTGCGGAGGAGGTCGAGTTCGGCTCGGCCGAACATTTGGCGTTTGAGCATTTTGATGCGGTTGACGGCGCCTTCGACGGGGCCGGAGTTGTAGGGCAGTGACAGTCCATTATGGATCGCGTTGTAGTCGTGGCGGAGGTTGCGGGCGAAGGAGGCCAGCGCCGGCAGACGGTCTTGCTCGACCGCGGTGATCCATGGTTTGAGCTGGTAGCCGCGGAGCTTGGTCATCATCGTCGCGAACTCGCGGACGTATGTCGCTAGCTGATCCAGTTCTGGTGATCGTGTTGTGATGGCCGTCAGAGCGGTGGTGTCGTCTGTGTCGAGGTGGTCGGGGTGCGTCATGATCCAGCTGGTGACTTCCCGGACTGAGGGCGGTTTCGGGCCGCGCTGGGCCATGAAACCCCGTCCATGGCGGAACCGCCGCAGGTAGCGTTGCACGGCCAGTTCGCCACCGGGGTAGCCGAGCTTGGTGATCTCGCGATAGAGCTGGGTGGCGTTGCGTTCACCCTCGTGCCAGCGGCGGTGCAGGTATTCGACGTAGTCGTCGACGAGGTGGGCTCGCTGTTCGGTCTTGGCGATCAGGTCATCGACTGAACCGGCCGTGACGAGCTTGCGCACCGTTGCCGGGTGCAGGCCGAGTTCGCGGCCGATGGCCGCTTTCGACCACCCTCGCGCAAAGAGCTCGGATGCCGCGGTGTACTGATGCCGGAACCGGGTAACGATCTTCTTCTCCGGCAGGGATTGCACGATCGACGGCGCGGCAGAGACAGGAGCGGCCGGTGATGGCGCTGGCGCGGCCAGGCTGGCGCGGTAGGTGTTCACGGTTCGTTCCACGGCCTGACCCAGGTTCTGCCACAGGTGAAAACGGTCGGCAACCTGGATCGCGTCCGTGGCACCGGTGCGTGCGCCCTCGGCATAGCCGCCAGCGCGATCCCGGCAGATGACCTCGACCCCGGGATGGGTACGTAGCCAGGTCGCCAACGCCGAGCCCTCGCGCCCGTCGAGCACGTCAACCGGCGCATGGGTCTGGAGATCGATCAGGATCGTGCCGTATCGGCGACCGCGGCGGAACGCGAAGTCGTCCACCCCGAGAACCGGTAAGCGCCCTATGGGCTTCTCCGGCAATGCTCTGACCACACGAAGGAGAGTGTCCCGGCCCACCGTAATCCCCAGCGCGGTCGCGAGCCTGGCGCCCGCCCGCCCGGCCATGGCCAGCCCGATGTGGCTGAGCATGTCGCGCAGCAACGGGGTATAGCGAGAGTGCGGCCGTGTCAGTCCCGCTACTTGCTCGGCGAAGGTCACCGCTGCGCATTCGTCGTTGACACAACGGAATCGGCGCACCGTCAACTCGATGACGACCCGCACGCCGGCTGTCGGTGCATCAGAGAGACGGCGCAGGTAACAGCCGTGGATCACGGTGGACGCAACCCCGCACCGCCCGCAGACCCCGCTCTTCCGACGCACCCGGGCAGCGAGTTTCACCACGTCCGCTGAGCGTTCGACACTGTCAACCACCAGTCGGGATAGATGCGGCCACAACACCTTCTGATAGTCCACAATGCACAGAAATCATGATCTCCCAAGCTGTCCAGCAGATCACGGCGACACGCTTCACAAGATCAGCGCCAGAACCCGGATCTTGACGTGGATCGCGTCAAGGAACACGGCCACGTATACCGCGTCGAGCGGCCGGCTGGCCCAGTCCTGCATCTCGGCGACAACCTTGTCGGTGATCCGCGAGATCGTCTCTTTGCTGACCGAAGTTCCGTAGATCTCGGCAAAATGTGCCGAGATCTCCCCGGTCGTCATTCCCTTCGCATACAACGACAACACGATCTCATCCACCTCGGCAAGCCGACGCTGCCGCTTCTTCACGATCTGCGGCTCGAACGTGCTCTCCCGATCCCGCGGCACGGTGATCCCGACCTCACCCGCAGCGTCCGAGATCACCGTTTTCGGCCGGGTGCCGTTCCGCACGTTCGTTGACCCACGATCCGGGTCGGCCTGGTTCTTCTCGTGCCCGAGATGCTCGGCCATCTCCTCGTTGAGCGCAGTTTCCAGCACGTTTTTGGTAAACAGTTTCAGCAACCCGTCCGGGCCGGTCAGCGCCAGCCCGCAGGGCCTTGGCCTCGGCCACCATCGCCGCCGCGGCGGCCTGCTCCGGCGACAGCTCCCCCGCCGGCTTGGACTCACGCTTACGTGGACTCACAAGGTCCGATGTCATCACTCACAGTGCCCATCCCGCCGGACCCCAGCCCGGCGTGTCGGGCCGGAAACACCGATCCTGGAACAGTCCCGGCGACGACTTCGGCAAAGTGACGCCGACGAGCTCGGCAGAAGGCTCGACGACGCCTTCGAATCTGCTGTTCGTACAACAAGCTGAGGAGAACCGCAACCGACTCTTGTGATCGACCACCGAGCGGCGGGCGCGATGCCGGTTGGCCAGCATCAGCTCTGTCGCCTGCTTCCGAAGGTCGGCCCGGCCTGGTGGCGCTACTACTGAGCATGGTGTGGGGTCACGCGATCGTGGACAGGTGAGCGGCGGGGCGGGGGTTCGGGGTTACGGTCGTGGGTGTGTGTGGCATGAGCAAGCAGCCGGGGCCGCGGTGGCGGCGTGCTGGGTGGTGGGAGGATCCGCCGGGTGATCTGGAGGATCCGTATCACCCGTTGCCGGGTGACGGGCCGGAACCGGCGGGGTTGACCGCCGAGGAGCGGGACCGCCGGAATCGGTGGGTCGCGGCTCAGGCGCGGCGGTCACCGCCTTCGCCGGGGCGAGGCCGGGATCCGGTGAACGAGGTGATCAACCGTCTGGACGAACGACGGACCTGATTTCACCCGTGCGCTGGGTGCGGGGTGGGGACGGTGCCCTCGGGTATGTCGTGGCCGTAAAGTTTCCACGCGTCGATGTCCCATTCCAGGTCATAGCTTAGGTCCCCGCGTAGCACCCACGGGCGGCGCCGGGCACCGTCGTGGTCCTCGGCGACCTGGACTGGGGTGTCCTCTTCGGTGAGCAGTTCCCACCGGCGCACACCCCGCTCCGGTTCGATCTCCCGGCTGCACACGAACGCGTCCAACTGAAACCCGTATGGCCAGGCCCGGTAGCCGCGGACCCAGACGTCCGGGACCTCGTCCACCCGCATCAGCAGGTAACCACGGCGGCTTTCCCACTCCAGCTCGGCACCCGGCACGTCCCGCTGCCCGGGGTCGTCAGGGAGCGGGAACAGCGCGCCGGCCGGGCCGTCGCCCGGAAACCAGCCCAGCAGCACTCCCTCACGCTGGCATTGCAACTGCGCGAGCCGTTCGGAGAACCCTGGCCACAGCTGGTCGAAGGTTCGGTCAGCTCCAGCCGGTTCATCGTGAAGTCCTTGCTCCACGCCGGGGTGTCGGGATCCGGTTCGATGGTTTTCACGACCAGCGACGGTAGGCGCTGCCGTTCGCCGCCACGATCGAGCGACATCAAGTGCCCGGGAAGGGTCAGAACAGGGTGTCCCGGATCCGCAAGGGCCGGTGGCCTAGTTGGGCGAGTTCTCCGTCGATGTCGATCTCGATGACGCCGAGAAAGTTAATGTTCTAGGAGTGCGCCGGGAGATGCGGGCCAGGACCTCCTCGTCGATGCGCCCGGCCGCGCATCGACTCGCCAGCCAGGCTGTATTACTCCGGGGTCCAGGCGATGACCGCGTTGGTCGCCAGGGTCAGGCACCACGCTTGCTCGGTCTGCTGGTCGAGGGATTCCGCAGGCACATTGCGCCATGGCTACGACTTCCGTTGACCTTTTCTGCAAACTCTCTGTTACATGCGCGGCCCTTGAAGCGACATTATGATCAGCAGTCGACTGGGGCGGAGGGCAAGTACAGCGTGACCACGGGTGAACAGCAGGTCGATCGGCGCGTCGTCATCAGCGACATGCCCACGCCCGCCGACTCGACTCCGTCGGTGGCCTTGGACGGGCCTCCGGTCCCCCCGATGGCGCGCATCATGTCGTACTCGCCTGACGACTGGGAAGAGTTCATCCGCGAGTGGGCCACTGCTCTGGAGGAGGACTACTTCCAGATCAAGCGCCTCGGCGGAGCGGGCGACAAAGGTGCGGACATCGCCGCGTTCAAGACCCCCCAGCAGTTCGAGGGGCCATGGGACTGCTTCCAGGCCAAGCACTACGACAAGCCGCTCAGCTTCGGTGACGCCGCGAAGGAGATCCTCAAGGTCTTCGTGTCCACCTTGGAGGGGGCATACACCCTTCCCCGCAGCTACCAATTCCTGGCGCCGAGAGGGCTGTCCACTCAGCTCAACATGCTGGTCAGCAAGCCAACCACCCTGCGCGCAAAGTTCTTGGACCGGCTCGTCGACGGCGACGCTCTGGTGAAAGGGCTGGACAAAGACGCAATCGAAGCCGTACGGACATTGGTGGCAGGCACCGCCTTCAGCATGTTCAGGTCGGTGGAGGTGCAAGATGCGCTGACCACACACTCCCGGACCAGATGGCATGCCTCCCGGTTCGGCACGTCGCTTCCCGACCGCAGTAACAGCGAGAGCCCGCCGGAGGACTACTCGCCGGACGAGACACGCTACCTGCAGCAGCTTCTGGCGGTATACGCCGAACGCCACCCAGGCACGATCACCACCTTGGACTCCGTGGCCGCCGTCCCGAAGATGGCCAAGAACCTGCAGCGCCAACGGGTGCGGTTCTTCAAAGCCGAGTCGCTCAAGGCCTACTCCGCCGGAGCAGTGCCGCCGGGCACCTTCGAGAAGCTCCAAGAGGACATCCACGCAGGGGTGATCGACGTCGCCGATGCCGACCACCCGGACGGCTTCGCGAAGCTGAACCAGGTGATGATGCACGTGGGCAGCCTCGACCTCAGCCGGCACAAACTCATCAACGTGACCGAAATCGAAGACCGCCAAGGCGTCTGCCACCAACTGTCCAACGATGACCGACTGACCTGGGTGGACGAGACATGAGAAGCCCCCTCAACGGTCCGCTCGAATACGGGCTCCGCGTCCTCGTGATGCTGACCGAGGCCTATCCGCAGCAGCTGGACATCAACCACCTGGTCCTGCTCGACCACACCGTGCTCCATACCGCCGAAATCGGAGGGCCACCCTCCATCCATCCTGACCATCCCCTGCACGCCGGTGAGCTCGGCGTCCGGCGGGCCAACGTCGAAGAAGGGCTACGAGTCATGCTGCGCTCCGGGCTCATCGACATGCAGGCGCCGAGCACCGGCATCCGATACCAAGCCGGCGAGGAGGCATACAGCTTCGTCAGCGGACTCGCCTCCAGCTACATCGCCGAACTGCGCAGCCGCTCCCGGTGGGTGGTCGAGCGGTTCGCGACAATGTCCGACGAGCAGATCAGACAGCAGACTACGGTGATCTTCCGCAGACGCCCCGCTGACGCAGGCACCACCAGCAGCGAGAGGCAGGAAGACCCATGGAACGGCTGAGGCTGCTGCACCTGACCTTCATAGGCCCGTCGGTCGACCCCGCCACCGTGGAATTCGGACCCAAACTCACCCTCGTCCGCGGACCGTCAGACACGGGGAAGTCCCACATCGCCGACTCCCTCGACTTCATGCTCGGCGGCTCGAAACTCGAGGAACTCCCCGAACACGACGGCTACGACCAAGTGCTGCTCGGCGTACAGCTGCCTGACGGGGAGCCGGTGACACTGGCCCGAAGTCCACACGGTGGCCAGTTCAGCCTCTTCCAAGGGGATCACCGCGCCTACCCGCTGCCCGTCGATCGCAAGTCGTTATCGGCGAAACACAGTGCCAAGAGCACCGAGAACCTCTCGCGCTATCTCCTGGGCAAACTTTGCCTCGATGAAAAGGTCATTCGCAAGGACGGAAACGGGAACACCGTCTCGTTCACCATTCGAGCCCTGGCCCCACTGTTCCTCGTGAACGAAATCAAAATCCAGGCCAAGACCTCACCGATCTCGACGGGGCAGCGCACAGACGAGACCAAAGAAATCTCAGCCTTTCGCCTGCTGTTGCAGGGCGAGGACGACTCCTCGATCACGCCAGGCGAATCGGAGAAAGACCAGCGCAGGTCCAAGGCAGCCAAGAGCGAAGTCATCGACACGTTGATATCCGAGCTACGCGAACAACTCCACAGCAACGAGACACTTCAACAGATCAACGAACAACTCCAGCGCCTACAAGGGACGATTGCCAGATCGACAGCGAGCATCGAGCAGGCCGCCGAAGCGAGGCAGCAGTGGGGGCACGCCCTGTCCGACAACGAGCGGCTTGCCACCGCCGCACGGCGAAGCCTGACCGAACTGGAGACCCTCGAGGCGCGCTTCACACTCCTGCACAAGCAGTACACCTCTGACCTAGACCGGCTGGACGCCGTCGCTGAAGCCGGGACACTGCTCGGCTACTTCAGCCCAGGACGTTGTGTGTTCTGCGGCGCCGACCCCGAACACCAGCACCTCAACGAGGACTGCGCCGACGACACAACTGCGCTCGCCGAATCCGTACGCGAAGAACAGCGCAAGACGACCGCACTCCGCGGTGACCTGGTCGAAGCCATCGCCGGCCTGCGCGCCGAACGCGACGAGAAGGTTCAGAGGCTCCAGGCCTTCACCGACCAAGCAGCCCAGGCACGGACAGAGATCGCGCGGCTGGATAGCCTGCTCAATCCCCAGGAAACCGAGCTCAGCGACCTGCTCGCTAAATCATCTCAACTGGAACGCGACGCCGACGCCATCAACCGCATTCAGCGCCTCGAAAGACTCCGCACCGAGATCCACGAGGAGCCGAAGCCAGACAAAATGGAGCGGACAGCGGGTCTGCAACGCACCGCGGTCGCCAACCTCTCCCGCATGATCGCAGCCAGGCTAAGGGCCTGGGGCTACCAGGAAGCCGAAACCACCAGCTACAACTTCGACAAACAAGACATCATATCCGGCAACCAGCTGCGCTCCGCCCACGGCAAAGGTGTCCGGGCCATCCTGCACGCCGCCTTCACCATCTCGCTCGCCCAGTACTGCTTCGACAACGACCTCCCCCACCCCGGCTTCGTCATACTCGACTCCCCACTGGTCGTCTACCGGCCACCGGACCCGAACGACGAACCCGACAACAGCGGCGACATCCTCGACACCACCAGCCTCTCAGCCCTGTTCTTCGCCGATATCCAGACAAACTTCTCCGGCCAAATCATCATCCTGGAGAACCAGAACCCGCCGAACCACCTGGAGTCCGGGACACGGGACATCTCCTTCACCAAAAACGCAGACCACGGGCGCTACGGCTTGTTCCCCCGGACGGGCACCGTCAGCCCAGAAGAAACAAGCGGCAAAACAGCCCTGTAAAGCACATTCACGCCAGCAGGATCCGCGCTGCGTCGAGCATGGCGGCCGCCCGCTACCCGCGGGCGGCCGAATCTGCCGCATTCGATTCAAGCCAACGGATCACCGACGCACTGGCGTGGATGACCATGATCAACCTGTGGACAGCCGCTCGGTGGCGGTGGACGATCCGCGCCATTCCGATCGGACCAACACGTCAAGATTCTGGAGCGCTCCGCCCCAACGCCCAAGGCTCTGCGTCGGTCGGTGTAGTTGTCGAGCAGCTCCAGCTGACGATGCAAATCACAGGTGTGCCCGGCAGCGCCACACCAGGTGGCGTTGCGGCCGGTTATCGGCCACCGCCACTCCAGGAATATTGCGTCGACATCGGGCGGGCCGATGTCTCAGGTTTAATGCGCGGAGAGGCCCAGTCCGACCTTGGCGTGGTCGCGGTCAGGTTGCAGGAAAAACAGCTGGTGCTCGCGGGAGCGCAGGCCGTCGACCAGCGTGCGGCGATGGCTGCGTCCGCCGTCGGGGTGTCGAGGATTCCGGAGACAAGGAAGCCCCAGAAGCTGTATCCGATCTTCACTTCGTGATCCACCAGCCCTCCATCATCAGGCCGTCGCCGCACACTGGCCCTGGACCGGCTTGATAACCACCGCACTGGCCCGCCTGCACCCCAGCTGACCACCGATCACGCGCTGCAGGATATTGTGGAAAACAAGCTCCTTAACTGCCTGAATTTCGAAAATGGGAGGCATCATGGCTAGGTTGAAGCTCGGCATCTTGTTCGGCGGTTCGGGCGAGGAGCACCTCGTCTCCGTCAAGTCGGCGCGTGAGGTGGCCAAGAGCCTCGATACGGCCAAGTACGAACCGTTCTGGATCGGCATCACCCGCGACGGCGCGTGGAAGCTCTGCGACGGCCCGGATGGGGACTGGGAAAGCGGCGACTGCCGCCCGGTCGTGGTGTCGCCGGACCGGAGCACCCGCGGCTTGCTGGTGCTGGACGAGGGTAAGTACGACTCGATCGGCCTGGATGTCGTGCTGCCCGTGCTGCATGGCAAGTTCGGTGAAGACGGCGCGATGCAAGGCCTGCTGGAACTTTCTGGCATCCCCTATGTCGGCTGCGATATCCCGAGTTCCGCAGTGTGTATGGACAAATCGCTGACCTACACCGTGGTCAGCAACGCCGGAATCGCCACCCCGAAATTCTGGATCGTCAACTCCGACGCGGATGTCGACCCCGACCAGCTCAACTACCCCGTTTTTGTGAAGCCGGCCCGGTCCGGTTCCGCCTTCGGGGTCAGCAAGGTGTCCAGCAAGGAAGAACTGTCCGCAGCGCTGACCGCTGCCCGGGAATACGACGCGAAGGTGCTGATCGAGGAAGCAGTGGTCGGCAGCGAGGTCGGTAGCTCCATCCTGGGTAATGGTTCGGAGTTGCTGATCGGCGAGCTGGACCGGGTGGCGCTCACGCACGGATTCTTCAAGATTCACCAGGAAGCCTCGCCGGAAACCGGCTCCGAGAACTCATCGTTCATTTGCCCCGCTGATATCTCCGACGAGTCGCGCGATCTAGTGAAGGAAACCGCGAAGGCCATTTACCGCGCGCTGGGCTGCCGCGGTCTGGCTCGGGTGGACCTGTTCGTCAAGGAAGACGGCAGTGTAGTGCTCAACGAGGTGAACACCCTGCCGGGTTTGACCTCCTACAGCCGTTACCCGCGGATGATGAAGGCCGCTGGCTTCTCGCTGACCGAGGTGATCGATCGGCTGGTGTCGTTGGCGCTGGCCGAAAAGTGACCATGCACGAGAATTTCACCTTCGTTGACGAGCTGGTCACGGGAATTCGCTGGGACGCTCAGTACGCCACATAGCCGTCCACCGGCAAGCCGGTGGACGGCTATGTGGTCGGCCAACCGGATTGTCGGCACGAAAGCGCTGTGCGCGGCCCTGAACAAGGCGCAGGAACACGCTGTCGAGCTCGGTTTCGGACTGCTGCTGTGGGACGGTTACCGGCCGCAGCGCGCGGTGGACAATTTCGTCCGCTGGGCGCAGGAGCCGGAGGACGGTCGCAAGAAGCAACGACACTACCTGAACATCGACCGCTCCGTGATGTTCGAAAAGGGCCATGTGGCCACCAAATCCGGCCACACCCGGGGCAGCACCGTTGACCTGACGATCTATCACCTGGCTAGCGGTGAGCTCGCCGCCATAGGCGGTGACCACGCCGTGATGGACGAGATTTCCCATCACGGCGCCGCGGGTATCACGACGGAGGAACCCAGAACCGGCAGCGCCTGCGCGACATCATGGAGACCAGCCGCTTCATCGCCTACGACTGCGAATGGCGGCACTACACGTTGCAGGACGAGCCCTATCCCGACACGTATTTCGATTTCCCGATCGAATAGCGAACTCCCTGGGGGGAGCTGATGCAGATCCGACCGGTACGCCCCACCGACGCCGCGGCCGTCAACGGGCTGCTGCACCAGCTGGGCTACCCGCAGGATGACGTCACGGTGACTCGGTGGCGCATCCAGACCTGGACGGAACTACCGACCAGCGCCGCCTATGTCGCCGAGGCCGATGGCAAGTTGCTGGTCAGGTCGCCGTGCACGTGTTCCCGTTCTTCGAGCGCACTGGCAACACAGGTCGGATCGTGGCGCTGGTCGTCGACGAGCAGGCCCGCCGCCGCGGCATCGGTGACCATCTGATGACCGCGGCCGAATCGTTCGCCGCCCGGCACGGGTTGCATCCGGCTGGAGCTTACCAGCGCCGACCGGCGCGATGACGCGCACGCGTTCTTCCGGCGCCGGGGCTACGTCAACCAAGCCGGACGGTCCACCCTGTTCCGCCACAACCTCACCGAGGCCGATCAGCACAGAGACGGGTCGCCCGCGAGCCTGGATCCGGCCCGCTCGCGCGGATAACGTCGTCACTGTGGCAATGACAATCCTGCGCGACGGTCGAGTGATCGATCCGGCAGCTGGCTTCGACGGTATCGCCGATGTGCTGATCACGGGCGACGGGATCGCTGCGGTCGGCCCGGTCCTGCTGGCCAAGCAGAACACCAGCGTCATCGCCGACCGTGCGGTGGGAACTGCTGTATGCGCTGCAACAACGTGGTCGGCAGGGGCAGAAGCTCGATCCGGTCGCGATGCATCAATTGACGGCGATGCTTAACGACCTCGACACGCTGACGAGCACGTCGTATGTCCAGCTGCGCCAGCAGCTCAGCAAGACCAGGAGCGTGCACGCCTTCGCCCGCGTGCTCCCCCAGGTGATCTGCTTGGCATTCGAACAGTCCAGGGTCAACCTCACGGAACGGGCCAGTGGCGGTCTGGTGTGCTGTGTGTAGGAATGCGTTTTCCACGTTATTGGGCGTTATGGAGGTGTACGCGGTACAGGTGGCCATTGGTGTGGGTGGGGGTTTGGTCGTCGTAGTGGGGGGTGGCCGGAACTGCCGTGGCGTAGGACGTCCCAGAGGACTGGATGGTCTTCGGTCAGTTCAGCCACGAAACGCCAGGGGGGGCACCTTCGGTGATGGTGCCGGTCGAGTTCGGGGCCATTAGGGCCTGTTGCGATGGGCTGACCAGGGATGTCCTTGAGTTGCGTTGTCAGCATGGCGTGTCATAGATCGCATAGACCTGCGCGCGGTGGTCGACTCGATCGGCGACGTGCCGGCGTACGTCGTCGGCAGGTACGCCGACGTGCTCGCGTGGAACCCCCTCGCGCACGCGCTGCTCGCGGGCCACCTCGACGCCGACGCCCCGCTGCGCCCCGCCGACCGCCCGAACCTGCAGCGGCTGCTCTTCCTGGACCCGCACACGCGTGAGCTGTACGCGGACTGGGAGAGCCGGGCGCGCACGTCGGTGGCTTGCCTGCGCCTGACCGCGGGCCGGCACCCAAGGGATACCCGGCTGGCCGCGCTGATCGGCGAGCTGACCATGGAAAGCCCCGAGTTCGCCGCGCTGTGGACGGCGCACCCGGTCCACCAGTGCGCGTTCTCTACCGTGCGCTACCGCCACCCCCTCGTCGGGGAACTGACACTCCGGCACGAGGTCATGGACCTACCGGAAGACGACGGGCAGCAACTGTTCCTGACCACCACCGAACCCGGATCGTCCTCACACGCTGCGCTCCGCCTGCTCGGCGGGTTCACCGCCCCTGCCCCGGCCGGCGGGCAGGGCCTTGTTCAGGCCGAGGGGGGCGGGGACGGCGAGCAGGCAGGTCGCGGTGATGATCAGCCCAGTCGCGACCGGTGAAGGGATCAAGGTGACCGGCGTCAGGAGTGTGGACGACCGAGCTGATCGTGATCACGCTTGTGGACCGCTCAGGAGACCGTGGGAGCAGGATGGCAAACTTGCTCGCGCTCGCCAGAGTGAAGGCTCGACGACGAGCTATCCGTCGAAGTTCGCGCGGGCCTCGGTGATCGCGTCGGCGTGCGTGCTCGCCCAGTCCGCGATGACTTTTGATCAGTTCGCCGGCGGGTCGGCCGGCACCGTCCTCCGGGTGGGACCAGCGATATCGTCCCGGGCTTGACTCCGTGTCGGCGCTGCCCGTGACGCCTGGGCGAACTCGGCGACGCCACAGCCCTGCTGGCCCAGCAGTCTAGGCATACACGACTTCAGTTACCGAATCGCCATTCCAGAGGCGATGTGTAGCGTGCGCGCCCTCGACGGCGATAGTTCCGGTGACTAACCCATGGTCACGGCACGCGCTGTCCAGGATTCCACACGAGCTGCCGTCGAGAAGCGCGGAATCCAAAAGGGATGCTCATGGCGCACACGCACGTCTCGCACGCCTGGTCCGATGCGGTTGCGGCCGAACCAAACGACCTCCCGCTGACAGACCCGGTCGCAATGACTGTGGTGATCGTGGTAGCCACCTTTGGACCGACCCATCACCACCGACACAGCGTGGACCATGGCACGGCGTCTCTTCGAGGAAGACCTGGTCGGTGTCCTCGCCCACGGAGCCCGTGCCGGTGTCGCCAGCACCAGCGCGCACAGCCCCATACCCGGCTCTCGAACATGTCGACGAGATGTTCGTTGACGGTTTGACCGCAGCCGAATACACAGCGAGGAAATGGAAACGTGTCAATGGATTGCCGGCACCGTCCTGGCTGCTCGAAATGCGCTCAAGCTGCCCGACTGGACTTGTTCCCGCAACACCAGCTGACAGCCGGCCCGAAGACCTGCATCCAGCGCTCCGGGTAACCCCGAGCCTGCTGCTCCTACGGCGTACCGCGTTCCCGCAGCGCGACGGCGACCAGAACCGTGAGCACACCAGCCGATCCCAACCCGGCCAACGACGCGGCGACGATGACCCGCTCGTACGCCGCCTCGCCAGGGCCGCCACCACCGCCTTATCCGCCGCTGTCGAGTTGAGTGTGGTTGAAGGTGCTTGACAAAGCAGGCCCCGAAAACTGCGATTCGAACCATGATCGATGAGTTCGGGCCGGTGCTGGCGGCGATCGGCCCGCGGTTGCGGGCATTGCGCAAACGCGAGGGGGACACGCTCGCCGCGGCGGCCGAGCGGACGGGGATTTCGGTGAGCACGTTGTCCCGCCTGGAATCCGGAGTGCGGACGCCGACGCTGGCGTTGCTGCTCCCGCTGGCCAGGGCGTACCGCGTGGCGCTCGACGACCTGGTCGACCCGCCGCTCACCGGGGATCCACGCCTGCGTCCCCACCCGATCACCCGGCACGGGATGACGGCCATCCCGCTGACCACCGGCCAGGCGGAGCTGCGGGCGTTCAAGTCCCTGCTCCCGGCCGGGCCGGTGGGGGGCGACCCCGGCTCCCCGTTCGCACCAGGG
Source organism: Amycolatopsis sp. QT-25 (assembly GCF_029369745.1). Lineage (NCBI taxonomy): Bacteria > Bacillati > Actinomycetota > Actinomycetes > Pseudonocardiales > Pseudonocardiaceae > Amycolatopsis > Amycolatopsis sp. QT-25. The sequence continues at coordinate 2,273,176 of NZ_CP120210.1, read as the reverse complement.
GTACCACTGACTCTACGTGCTCAGCGGCCGCCTGCGCGTGGTGCTCGGCCGCCCGCGATTTCACGCTGGCAGGCGGGGAAGCGGTCGAGTTCGACACCCGCGTGCCGCACTGGTTCGGCAACGCCGAGCCGAAGGTCGTCGAGTTCCTCAGCGTGCTCAGCACCTCCGGGGAACGGATCCAGCTCAAAGTACGCCCGGAGGACTTCGCCCACCTCGTGAGTGTGCAAAGTCGTTGATCACGCAACAGAATGGGCTGCACCGGTCCTTGGTGATCTGCATGACGTCCCAGGGCAGGTTCCCGCGGCGATGGCCACCGCCGCGGGAACCTGCTAGCTGCTCTGCCGTACCTGAAGGCCAACCTGCGCCGCGCCCCAGCAGACCTACTGCACCGCCTGCTCGATCTGACGCAGCTCACGATCAAAGTCCACTACAGGAACGACCAAGCTACGATCACCGCTCCGCTACCTGCGGATCTGGACTCGATAGCCGCCATCGGCGGCGCTGCTTCGCAGCAGCAATGCCCAGGTCAGGCGCAATGTGCATCCTGCGAGTGCCCCCGGACAGGCTCCACCGGGGTGCACAGCGGGGGACGATTTTTCCGTGGCAAAGGGGCGACTCTTTCGGGTTGCACATCGATCGACGCGAGGCCCCTGGTTATCAGTGCCGTAGCGCCGCTGATCATGCAGCGTCGGAAACCCCTGTCAGCGGATACGTGAGGGCATGCGTTCCGACAACCGCTCGGTGGTACGCCGTCGGGATAGGGTGTAACTCAATCTGGCCACGCACCCAGGGTAATGACCTTGCCGACCAGGGTCGCTATTCGTTTCTTGTCGGTTCTGGAACAAAGGAATCCGCAGCGAGGCGGAGATCTTTATCTATGCTGGGTTTCGGCGCTTGACAGCGTGACTTTCTGGTTGGTAGACAGGTCGTGTTGGTTCTTGACCTAGGGGGAACTGGGTGAAGCATTGTCCACGTCGTCTCTTTCGGGTGGTTGCACTGTAAGGGCAGTTGTCACTTAATTATGGTCCGCGTAGCAACTAATTCTGGGGTTCTGGGGCGACTGCTTAGGTTTACTTCGAAGCACGGGGCGTACTGAGGGTCGCCGTAGTATGCGCATTGAAGCGAACGAAATTCGCTCTAGTGGATCATGCTCTGATGGATCATCATTGGTATTTCTTTAACCGTTGACTGTCGAGGCCGACGTGTTGCATGTTCGGCAGGTCGCTTCGTCGTCGCGGAATCTGAGGTCGAACTTTTATCGCGCGTGTCATAAGCGATGTGACGCGCGATGTTTCGGCATGACGCGATTAGGCGGACGCCACCCACCGTTGAATTTTGTAATTATGAACTGACATGAGCGGAGTTATATGAGACTGCACAGATGGCGGCGACCCGTGTTAGCTGCGACAGTCGTGATGGCGTTGCTTGCTGGCTCGGTACCAGCGAACGCCGAGACCGCGGGTACGATTCAGGGGGAGAGATCCAGGCTCCTGACCTACATGATCACCGATCCGGTGTTAGTGAACAACCCGGCCAAGGTGACCGAGGTGCTCAAGCGAGACGGTGACCTGGATGCACTCGGCTTGAAACCTGACACTGACGACGTCGACAGGTCGAGCAAGCGAACGGCGGCGACCGAGGATCCCGGGTACATCGTGGACAGCGCCGAATTCGACCGTGGCGCCAAGCCGGTGAACCCTTACCGGTACATCGAATACCCGGAGTGTCGGGCGAACGACGACGCGGCACGGACGATCGGCTGGATCAAGAACAGGTTCTCGTACTGCCAGAAGTTCCTGTTCCCGATCTCGTACTATGATGTCACCACCGGGATCACCAGCACGGCGACCATTCAGAACACGATCATCGGGTACGGGAAGATAGGTCCGTACCCCGGGGTGGCCACTCGCCGGTTCGCGGACTTCCGCTTCACCGCCGAGGTTCTCGAGCCCAACGGGATCTTCCTCGACCCTCGCAGCGAGATGGAAATCGCCGTCAAATGCGCCGGCGAGTACCGGGGCGATATCGGCCTCGACGATTCCCGAGCCTGCTACCCGAATCCTGGACTTGAGCGGCACGACAAGAGCTTCATCGGATGGGGCCTGGACCCGAAAGCCCACTACGAACTCTTCTCCGAAGGGCAGGCGCCCAGCCCGCAGTACGGGGAACAGATCGCGCAAGGGGTATTCCACTTCGAGTACGACTTCGACTTCCCCGGCCCGAACAGCGACCCGACAAAGAAGAGTGCCGAGGGCGGGCTGCGCTTCGACAGCGCCGACTACACGTGGGACAAGCAGGGCAGCGTCTTCGACCGCGCCGTGCCCGGCATCGGCTACTCGAAGAGCGATCCCAAGGTGGCCCGTCACGCCAAGTTCGTCGACGAGTCGCGCGCCAACCCCGCGGCCTCCTGGTCTCCGAAGCCGGGCAAGAGACTGCTCGGCGGCTCGCCGCTGCATGCCGACTCGCTGCACCGCGTGGCCAGGGCGAAGGGGCACGACATCGTGCTCGACCGTAACCGGGCGACAGCACGAGCTGCCTGTGGCCGTCCGGGGATGCCCGCCCCGCTGCCCGAGGAAGGCCCGGACTTCGACTGTGACGAGTACGCTTACGCCGCCACCTACGAGGGTGCCGCTGGGTGGCGCGACCCAGGCGGCGTCTTCGACCCGAACAAGTACCGGGACGACTTCGCCGTGCGCTATGTGAACAGACAGCATAATTCGGAAGCCGGCAATCGCCTGAACTCCTTCTACCAAACCCACCGACTCCTCGACGTGGATCGCCTGATTCCGCCGTGGAACCAGGTACTGGACCCGAACGACCAAGAACGCTTCTGGGTTCCGATCACACCCTAGAATCGGCACGTGGATACCTGACCAGGTGGGGTGCGTCCGGAGGTACTCCGGACGCACCCCACCGCTGAAATCAGACGTACAACGAGGAGAGGATGGGTATTCGTGACCGCACCGGTGAACCAGCTCTGGCAGCAGATCCTGGACTTGCTGCAGGAACACGCCCCGGCCACCGCACGCGAGATCCGCCCTCCCGCTCCCGCGGACGATCTCCTCAGCCTGCAGGACATAGTCGGACTTCCCCTGCCAGAGGACCTCGTCGCCTGGTGGGCACTCATGGACGGCATCGTCGATCGGCACGATCAACGAGCCGGGAAGCTGGTGCCGGACGCCTTCGTACCCCTCGCAGTAACGCGTGCTCGCGAGGAATACGAGCGGCTTTTCGAGTCAACCGCCACCGATCCGACCTGCTGTGGCCCTGACCAGGTACATCAACACCCAGCAGGCGATGACGGAAACCCGTTCTGCTCAGCGCTGGTCCCTATCTGCCGCGATACCACCGGAGCCACACTGTGCGTTGACCTGCGCAGCGGCGACAACCACGGCATGATCATGACAGTGGCGCCCGGCGACGGCTTCAGCCCGACCCACTGGGGCAGCGTCACCGAGATGCTCACCGAGATCGCCGAACGACTCGAGGCCTACGCCCACCAAGCCGAACTTCCCTACGGGGAACAACATCCAGCGGTCAATGACGAGGGGATGCTGCAATGGCCATAAGGGTCACCGTCAACGCCCGCCGGTGACCAGCCCGTCTCCCGGTGGTGACGTGTCAGCGGTGCTCCCGAAGAAACTTCGGGGCTTGACGGTCCGTATGACCCTGTTGGACCACCTGTGGTAGCAGCGTGGCTGCTCGGGTGCTCAACGTTCGGACCCGGCACACGGGCCCATCGCCGGTGGGCCGGAATCGCGTCAACACAGGGACCCTGCTGTGTGCGGTACTGCACCTCGTCGATCATGGTTACGAATTTGCTGGCGGGAGCGACGGTGCGGATCCCGCCGCGCTCCACCAAAGAGATCCCGGCCTCGGCGGCGCTGTCGAGGTGCTCGACCGCGGCCTTCACGATCGCGGCGAGAGTGCTCTCGACATCGGTCTCGGCCTGCAGGATGCGCGCGACCCCGCCCAACGCCTCGCTCAGGACGGGTTCGAGTTCCCCGCCGAGGATGTCGAGCTGTTCTTCGGCGGTCCGGGCGGCGGCCTGCGCGTTTGTTCATAAGGATGAGTGGATTGCCATCACCTACGTCCCACCGCCCCGGGTTAGTACAGACCCACGTCCGCTTCTGCCGATGAGCGGGCGTTGGTGGTTCGTCCAGAGAGCTTTCGGCCGTTGGATGCCCGGGCCCGAAGACCGGTTCGTGACGGGCTCATGCGCTGGTCTTCGTTTCGGCTTCCCCGCAGGCAGAGGCGTGATCAGTGTCTCCGGCTGGAGAGCCTGGTATGCCTCCCGGACGCCGGTCTGCTCGTTAGGATCGGATGATCGCTGAGGGGGTGATCGCGTGTTCGAGCTTTATCTGACCGACTACCAGTACTTCGCGTTGTTCGAAGGCGGACGTGGCATGGCCGATGTCGGTAATGCCGTGGGCCTGTACCGCAGTATCGGCTCTCACGACGAGCAGAGGTATGTCGGGCACGGTGTGTGGACGCCGAGCGATGGCCTGTCGAAAACCTACGAACGGAACTCCTACGACGACTACCGCGAGGTGAGCGCCGCGGAGCTGGGGAGGCTCAGGCGACTGGCCGATGATCGCGGGCCTGTGAAGCATGAGCGGCGGGACGGGTTCGAAGGCGGTGGCTTCGCGGTGTTCCGGCATGAGGCCGACATGGTCGACCTGCGCTCCGCGTACGCCGTGGTCGACGAGTTGCTGCCGGAACACCGGTACGCGTTGCCGCTGGCGCCCTTCGAACAGGACCAGCTCGCGAGCATCGTCGCTCTGCTGGCGGCACACCGACGTGCTCGGGCGACTGCAACCCGGCTGGTGGGTGATAGAGGTCGGCGAGCGGCACTTCCATCGCACACTCAACGTCGCTGCGATCACACGAAATCCACTCCCGGACGTCATGGGCGATGACGACTGACAGCATCAACCACCCATGCCGCTGTGCGCGCAGCCCGAAACGTGCCCACGCCGGTTACCCGCTGATCGAATCGTCGCTTCAGCGATGTGCTTCCAGGCCAGCGGTGGCGTACTCGTCCTGGCCCGGCGCTGCGGTGCCTCCGAGCGCCCGCAACCCGGCATTGATGGCCATCTCCGACGGCGGAACCAGTTGGTATGGCGGATCTTCCATGTCATTCGTGCAGGTGAAGGAGGGGGTCGAAGAACAGCTCTTCGTCTGTCCATCCCACGGTAGCCTGCAATCCGGCACTGCCGAAGAACTCTGTGGACGTAGAGCACCTGCCTACCCTGTGACAGGCGCTGTGCCCAGCGAACCAGTCCTCTGGTCGACTCGTAAATGCCTTCGACAACCTCGTCATCGCCAGGATCATTCAACATGCGCTCAGACAGCCGCCGGGTGACCGGCATCAGCCGCAGACCACCGACCGGAAGAGCGATCTGACGGGCGCCAGGTGGCATATCCGATTCAGCCAGGAGAGCCCCACCCAAGATCAACGCGTTGACAGTGCTTGCCACCGGACCATCCTGGCGCAATTTCGTACCCGAGGTCAGACCCACCTCACGAGCTTGACCGGTGTGGCGAACAGCGCCAGTACGCCAGCGTCCGCGGAGTGATTGTTGATCGTCGCCAACAGCGGGTGTTGGTCTCGCTGGCGCGGGCTGCCGCTGCTACGCCGGCGAAGCGTGAACTGGGTTGGGCGTGCATGCCGTGGCCAGGACACGTCTCAATCCGTCGAAGGTGGCCAGGACTCGTTGCGCCTCTTCTTGCATCGACTGCATCGCGAGGTCATCGTCGGCGTTGACGGTGAGCGCCTTCTGCCACAGCGCTTGTTCGGCCATACGCCATGCCGGTTTGTCGGTGACCTCGACGTTCACGAATCCAGCGCGCGGTAGTTGCTTGAGCAGATCCAGTTGCCGCATTCGCGGTGACAACCGCTCGTCGGTGTCGTCCAGGGCTTCCCAGCAGGTGACGACGATGCGTCCGCCGGGGAGGAGAACTCGCCGGCACTCTCGCAGAGCGTCCAGCTTCGGCTCGGCGAACTGGATGGAGTCGACGATGAGCACGGCGTCAACCGACGCCGTGCGGAGTCCTGTGCGGGTCAGCTCACCCACCCGGAAGTCGGCTTGATCCGCCAGCTCCAGTGTCTGTGCTCGACGCTGAGCCTGCTCGATGGCGACCGCCGAAAAGTCCACGCCGACAACCCGGGAACCGCTGCGCCGCGCGATCTCCAGCCCATACCCTCCCCGACCGCACGCCAGATCCAGCAAAACTTGCCCACCACGCAGGCCAAGCGCCGTCACAACCTCATCGAGCCCGGCTCCGCTCAGCAGACTGGTGGATTGCAGGTCCGGCGGAAGGCCAAGCATGCGCTGCACAAGTTCATCGGCAACCGGCGACTCGACGCGATCCGCATACCAGCGGTCGAACTCCGCAGCACTTCTCGTCACCTTACGACCATCTCACATCTTCCACGCCCCGCAGTGCACCGAACTTGCCTCATCGCCTGGGCGCCGGATCGCTGCCCGCTCTGAGCGCGCAGGTTGCTCGCAACGCCCTCTCATGCCGCTGAGCAGGCACTCGGCGACGGGAAACTTACTGCGCGGTGGTGCCACCGTCGATCGGCAGCGCCACGCCGGTGGTGAACGCGGCCTCCTCTCGTTGTTGACCGCGTCGTCCAGCCGACCGAACTCGGCCAAAGCGGCGGCGACCGCTGTGCGTGCCCCGACCACCACGGCGGCACCCTCCGCAACGACCCGGTGCGCCGATATTCTGCATCGTTTGGGTCAGTCGCCTTTGATGTGGCCTTGAGTCAGACTGGCCAGTGCGTGCGCGAGTTTTCCGTGCGCTCGTGTGACCAACGGCCCGTACTGGAACAGCTTCGACTTGATCCCGAGGTCCACGCGCGTCCCGGCGCCCTCCGCGTGGATGACAGCCGGGTAGAAGAAGCCCCAGGTGAAGGCCGTCGGTCGGGACGACAGGATCACGATGCCGCGGGCGGCATCGTGATCCTCGACCGAGTACCCGGTCGGGCAGTGCTGGGTGAGCCAGGTATAGACCATCTCCGGCGGTGCCGTCGTGTGCAGCTTGATTCGCCGAGCGGTCATCGCGATGGTGGCCACCGAACCTTTTCTGGTGAACGCCACCAGCAGCATCACGCCGAGAAGGACGACCATGACCACGACCACGACCGGGAAGAACATGAAGAGATCCACGCCGCAGAGTATGCCCGCATACGTCGCACGGTGAGCGGCTTCCGCGCACATCAACGGTCTGCACAGTGCGGTCACACGATCGCGCGGCGACCGCCGCCGAGCATCCGCTCGTGCCGCTGGTCGCGGCGTGACGGCGCACGTACCTGCCCACGAGCCGAGGGAGCCCACTTTCGGGGTTCACGATGCCAGACAGGTCAGCGCCTCGGCGGCGAGTCGCCGGACCTCGCACCAGCCACTGTCAGCGAACCAGGCCACATCCGAAGCCGCGGCGCCCTGGCAATCCGACACGGCGACGACTGCGGTCACGACCGCGCGGATCACGTCGGCCTCGTCACCGTTGCGGAGGATTGTCCCAACAGACGTGACCGGATCCACCAAATCCCACGGAGTGTCATCCACCAACCAGTGGACAGCGCTCGTGAGATCGGGAAATCGGGTGTCCGGGCCCGCACCGTTTAGCGCAGGACGCTCTGCTGCGAGGACTCCGAGTGCGGCGATCACATCCTCGCGCCGTTCCGGCCATGCGACATCCACAGACCCAATGTTGGCAGGCAACGAATCGTTCCTCCGCTTCTTTTCCAGAACGCAGACGTCCGCTCCTGCCGCCGAGCGCGGCTGGTCTGCCCGAGCACACCTGCCCTGCCGGTAGGACCAGCAAGCAAGCCAAAAGCCAGTGGATCGGCTCCGGACCAGAGCCCGACCAGCGCCTCCACACCGCTGCCCGACCGCGGTCGTCAGCGAGAAACAATGAGGCCAGGACCAGGCATCCCGGTCAGTTCCGGAGCCAGCGGTCGAACCAGGCACGGGTGCGGCGCAGGACGTCGAGTTGGTGGTTACGTTCCCGAATCGAGTGACCCTCTCGCGGGTAGATCACGAATTCGTGCTCGGCGCCGAAATGGCGCAGTGCCCGGTGGAAGTACACGGCTTGGCCGAGGGGGACGTTGGTGTCCTCCGCGCCGTGCAGGATGAGCACCGGGGTGCGGACGCGGCTGGCAAAGGAGATCGGGCTGACCGCGTCGTGCGGGTGTGGGCCGATCCCCTCCCACCCGATACTGCCGCTGAGCGCGCCGTCGAGCTGGCCGTGCTCCCCGGTCGCGGCGAGCATCCCCCAGTCGGTGATACCCGCGTTGACCAGCGCGGCGCGAAACCGGTTTGTCTGCCCGATCGCCCACGCGGCCATGAACCCGCCGTGGCTCCCGCCGGCGATGCCCAGCCGATCGGGGTCGGCGATGCCCTCGGCGATGAGCAGGTCGATCCCGGTCAGGATGTCGGACCACTCCTCCCGGCCGACCCTGCCCGCGACGCTGGCCGCGAACTCGTGACCGTGGCCCCGGCCGCCGCGCGGATTGGGCAGGAATACCGCGTATCCAGCGGTGGCCAGCCACTGTGCCCGTGCACCGTGGAACGAGAACAATTGGAGGCGATCGGCGTACCGGTCGTCGGGGCCTCCATGCACGATCGTGACGAGTGGGAACGGGCCGTCCGAGGCGGTTTTCCCGGCTGGCAGTACGAGCAGGCCGTCCAGATCGGGGACTGTTCCAGGATCGGTGTTTTCGGCCCGGCACGCTGGGCTGAGGTCCGGCGGGATGGGCACTGTGAGTGATGACATTCGAGGTTGTGAGTCCACGCAAGAGTGAGTTGGAGCCGGCGCGGGAGCTGTCGCCGGAGCAGGCCCGCCGCGGCGGCGATGGTGGCCGAGGCCAAGGCCCGCGGGCTGGCGCTGACCGGCCCGGACGGCCTGCTGAAACTGTTCACCAAAAACGTGCTGGAAACTGCGCTCAACGAGGAAATGGCCGAGCACCTCGGGCACGAGAAGAATTAGGCCGACCCGGAACGCGGGTCAACGAATGTCCGGAACGGCACCCGGCCGAAAACGGTGGTTTCTGATGCCGCGGGCGAGGTCGGCATCACCGTGCCACGGGATCGGGAGAGCACGTTCGAGCCGCAGATCGTGAAGAAGCGACAACGGCGGCTCATCGAAATGGATGAGATCGTGCTGTCGTTGTATGCGAAGGGAATAACGACTGGGGATATCTCGGCGCATTTCGCCGAGATCTACGGGTCCTCGGTCAGCAAGGAAACGATCTCGCGGATCACTGACAAGGTCGTCGCCGAGATGAACGACTGGGCCAACCGCCCGCTCGACCCGGTGTACGTAGCTGTGTTCATCGACGCGATCCACGTCAAGGTCCGCGACGGGCAGGTCGCCAACCGGGCCCGTCTACGCTGCTATCGGGGTCACCGTGGACGGTCACAAGGACGTCCTGGGGCTGTGGATGGGCACCGGCGGCGAGGGCGCGAAGTTCTGGATGAGCGTGCTGATCGACCTGAAGAACCGGGGCGTACGGGACGTGTTCTTCCTCATCTGCGACGGACTGAAAGGCCTGCCCGACGTCGTGGCGGATGTGTGGCCGCAAACTATTGTTCAGACCTGCATTGTGCACTTGATTCGCAACACCTTCCGACTTGTGTCCCGCCGGGATTGGGACGCGGTGAAACGCGATATCAAACTCATTTACACTGCATCCAGTCCGGACGCCGCGGTGGCCGCCCTCGACGAATTCGAAGAGAAATGGGGCGCGAAGCATGGAGCGGTGATTCGTTTATGGCGCAATGCTTGGGATGAGTTCACGCCGTTCCTCGACTACGACGTCGAGATCCGGACGATGATCTGCTCCACGAACGCGATCGAGTCGCTGAACGCTCGCTATCGGCGGGCGATCCGCGCGCGAGGGCATTTCCCGACCGAACAGGCCGCGATGAAATGCCTGTACCTTGTGACCCGCAGCCTGGACCCGGCCGGGACGGGCCGCGCTCGATGGACGATGCGCTGGAAGCCAGTGATCAACGCGTTCGCTATCACGTTCGGTGACCGCTGGCCGGGAGCCGAAACCTACTGATCAACAACGCCGGAAACACCGATCATGGGATAGACCCCGGACTTGGGCGGGCTGATCGGCGTCAGAAGCCAGCGATCGGCTAGGCACGACGCCGAACTGCGCGAGCAACGGGAGCGCGCCGCTCATCGCCGCGAAATTCTCCGACAGGCAGTCGATGCACTGCTGGTGTCCGCGCAGGAAGTCGACCAGGTCGTCAATCATCGCCCCGATCGCGATCCCCCGACCATCCATCTCCTGTGGCTGAACTACCATCGCCTCGCGATCATCGCCTCCTCGCAGCTCAGGAAGCCGGCGAAAGAGTTCGCGGACGCGCTGAACGAGGCGTTTTGGCACGGCACACCGGACGGTGAAGAGGTGTGGGAATACCTGCACGTCTTCCGCGAGCGTTTCGATACTGCCGCGCACCGTGAGCTGGACGAGGAAGTCTCTCCTTCCACCCCTGCCAGAGATCAAGAGGCGTAGCTGAACGAGTTCCCGAACACCCGCACCACGAGGTTCGCCGTGCCAGCGAACCGCGAGCGGATGTTCGGGATTGGATCGTTTTCCGAACACATGTCTACGGTCGGCTCGGGCGCCGATGGGCTAATGATCCTCGGTTCCGCTGGCTTCGTATCGCGTCACGAGCTGGTTTACGTTGCGGCCACGGGCCGGGACGGCATCGGCGAGTCCGGCGACGAAGTCAGCTACCTCGTTTCGCGACCGGAGACCCAGTTTTCGGTAGAGGAAGGCGATGTTCTCCTCGACGATGCGCATTGGCAGGAGCGCGCGCTGCGAGATCTGCCGGTTCGTCATGCCCTGCGCGAGCATTACGAGTACCTCTCCTTCTCGCTTGCTCAGCCCCAAAGTGGCCAGAGCTCCCATCGTGGCAGGTGGCAGTGGGCGTTTCTCACCGGGTCGCAAGATTACCAGCCGGTATCCATGAGAGGAGCGTTCGATGTCCGCCGCCTGTTTCCCTCTACGCAGGAGCTGCCGAAGGTGGGCAACATGCTTGATCAGCTCGTCGAACCACATCTCCGGTGGGGGACCGCTCCACACGGTGTGGACGATCGTGTTGAGTGAGACTTCGACATTGGGGTGCTGAGCCAGCACCTGCAGTAGCAAGTGCTGTTCGGTGCTGGTGATCCAGCTCAGCAGCGCAGACCGAACGAAGACCCCCGAGTGAGCCGCAGCATCGCCGCGCTTGCCGACGCAACTCGCCGACGCCGGGAGACCGCGGAAAAGGCCGTTCAAGCGGCGCTGCGCGAGGCCCGCAAGGGCCAGACACCGGTGACCGTTGCTGGCATCGCCGCCGCGGCTGGGGTGTCCACCGACTTCATCTACCGTCACCCTGACCTTCGACCCCAGGTCGAGGTCCTGCGGCGGGCGCGTTCGTCACGCATGACCGCTCATGCCGGTGATCACCCTGATGCCGAGGCGGCGGCCAGCACGCTCGTCCGCAGGCTCAGCCAGCAACTCGCCGACACCCGCCGCCGACACCGGGAGGAGGTTGCAGAGCTCCGCCGAGCACAGGAGGCAGCCCACCAGGGCGAACTACTTCTGCTCCGGCGGCGGTTGGCCGGTGAGTGACGAAACCAGGCCCGCACCCTGCTTCTTCCGCCAAGATAGACGACATGTGGTCCGCCCCGACGACAACGGCCGCGCTGCTCACCCACGTGGTGCGTGGCGCGGAAGAAGCCGGCTACAACGGTCTCATGGTGGCGCTGACCCGAAACGCGGACGCTTCGGCGCAGCTGAATGAGCTGTCCGAGGAGTGGACCAGTGTGCATGACGTGACAGGTCAGCTCATCGCAGTGCTCAGTCCGGATCCGGAGGTGCGCACCGCAAAGATCCGGTACCCAATTGTGTATGAGTGCGCCGCCATGCACGACCTGCGCCTGGTCCCGCCCGAGGATCACGACTTCGGGTTCAATCGGTGTTTCGTTGGCTCGGTGCACGGGGATCAATTGCGGGGGCGTGCGGAGGCGGTGCCTCCCCGTCCTCCACAGGAGCACCGCAACGCGTGGACCGAAGCTGCGTCGCGCTGCGCGTCGTACTTCGGCATCACGGAGGCGCAGATACCCGCCGTGCTCTTGTTGAGCTTCGCCGAGCGGACCGCGGTGCTCATCCGGCTGCGGCCGCGATCAGCGGATTCGCTGTACGACCTGTGTAAGCAGGTCGCCGCGGACCTGGGTTGGACGAAACGCGCCGCCGAGCTGAGTGCTCGGCAACGCGCGCTCCGGCAGCGCCAGCACCACTTGCACCGCGTCGTCGACCGACCCGAACTCTCGCGCGCGAAGTGGCGGTCACGGTCAGCGGACCGGCTCGGTTCACGGATGACCGACGAGCTGCGGGCGCAGTACGACGGCCTTGACCGGCACCTGTCCTCGATCGCCGAGGTCAATCCCGCGCTCGTCCAACAGTGGCGGGCACGCCTGGCCGAGCTGCGATCACACGGCACGGTCGAAGAGACCTACCGGCAGCTCTTCGCGATCCGCAGGCACGTGATCGCGCCCCAGGACCGGCAGAAATGGCGGAGGCTGGCCGCGAAGGTAGGCAAAGTGATCGCCGCGACGGACCGCGTGATCCTCGGCAGATACACGCAATTTTGGAACCTCGACGACGCTGACCCGATCACTGCCGAGCTGCGGCGCCAGGAGGCCGAGATGGGGCGCCAGGGGGCTGAGATGGACCGAACAGCCACCGAAGCGCGGCAGGAGCTGCGGCAGATCGACGACGAGCTGAACTCGGTCGCGGCAGAACTGGGAGACATCAAGCCCAAGCACGACTCCGAGCCGGGGCTGGCGGCCGCCACTGAGGCCGCCGCGCGCCACATGCTCGGCCAGATCGACACGGACACAGTCGATGGCAGCGCGGGTCTGGCCGGGTACACGGTGCGTGTGGTTCGGCCAATGGCCGAGGCTCCGGTCGAACACATCGACAATTCGCTGTCGGGCACCGTGTTCGGTCCGATGGTCCAGGCCGGGCACATTGCCGGCGGCGTGCACATCCACCAGCACGGCCTGTGGGCGCGCATGCGGCGCTGGTTCAGCTAACAGTCTGAACTCCTGACCACCGCCCACAGACGCGGAAAACGCTGTCGATCAGTCGCTGTCGCCCTGCCAGCCACTCGCGCATCGGGTCGGCCGGGCACTGAGACGCACCTGTCTACCGGTGACCCATAAGCCAGCGTCGTTCAACGCCGGTCGCGATCGCCTCCATGTCGACAACGCACAGCAGCATGGCCAACGGAAGAACGATGCGGATCTTCCTCGACGCCATCAGGCCGCCTTCGTCAGCGCTATGCCGCTCACGATCTGACCAGCGCACACAGGCGCACTATGCATTGCGACGCCGGATAAGACGTGATCGCGCTCCAGCCACGACTCGTAACCCACCAGCGTGTCGGTCGTGGCTGTCCACCAACGCCCGTTGAAGTGGTGCTGCCCTTTGTACGAGCGAAATCCGCGCACCGGCGCACAGTCCTCGAACGCCACTGACCAGGCCTCGGTCAAGGAAACGCGCTGCTCCCCGCGCTCGTCGGCGTACGCGAGCTCGAACCGCTCGGTCTGCGCCTGCGGCGCTCCGCCAGGAAGATGCTCAAGCGTCGGCACGGCGGCATTCTCTCGGGCGGCACCGGACCCGACAAGTACCGCCGGACACCGACACCACCACCGACAACTAGGGCCGGACGCCGACAAGTTGCACCGGACAGGACACCACCTAGCTCCTCTTGTTTCTCTCCGACTCGCCAGACCCTACGGATGACGCCCAGTACTGACCAGGAATTCCAGTCCTGGCCGGTGTTTCTGGTCGCGGCTCCACGAAAACCTGCGCACCGGTTCTCGACGTGCGATCGAGAGAGTGTTCAGATCCCGCGCCGGTACGACGACTTCGCCGCCAACGAACCGGCCCGCCGCAGTCCACCGCCGCGACGAGTCCGTGTCCGGCGCCAGTTGATTTCGAGCATCGACGAAGACGGACTCCGCCATCGCCAGATCGGTCCAGCTGCAGGAATGCGACCAACGTGTTCGCTCGATCAGATCCACCGCGCCATCGAAGCGCATGGCCCGCAGACACGACCGCCGACGCGCCGAACTGTGACCGCGTGCTCGCACCGGCCAGCCGAGCGCGGCAGTTGACCAGTCCGACATCAACCGGTCTGGGCGTTCTGACCTGGATCAGCTGTTTGCCAGCCACAGCACGGCGCGCAACGCGCTGTCATGCCGATGACCGCTTGGGATATCTCGGGTGCGGCGTGCTCGGATCTGTGACAGGTTGCCTCCGTGCCGAACGATCACCACGCAGCGACACCGAACAGGCCGAAGCCGGATGTTCGTATCGTGCATCTGACCGGTCCCACATTCGGCTTGCTCGCCCGCGGCGACCTCGCAGGAGCAAGTGCGACCAGCCCCGTACCTCTGACTGCCTACCTGGCCGGACCGGACCGGCATGGGCTGTGGCAGATGCGCAGCAGACAGGTCGCAGCGGACCCCGACAGCGCCGCCTGGGTCACCGGCATCATCTGGGATCAGCGAGAACTACTGGCAGTGGGCACAGCCGGCTACCACGGGCCGCCCGACGCATCGGGGATGGTGGAGATCGGCTACGCCGTCGACCCGGCACATCGGCGACGCGGTTACGCACGGGCCGCGCTGGAATTGTTGCTGGCCCGTGCCACCCGGGAGCCGCGAGTGCACACTGTGCGGGTCACGATCAGCCCCGACAATACGGCCTCCTACCGGTTGGCATCGCAGTATGGCTTCGTCGAGGTCGGCGAACAGTGGGACGACGAGGACGGGCTCGAGATCATTTACGAGATCCCTGCGGACCACCTGTAGCCAGGTCCTGAATCTCCGTCCATGCCATGGTGAGCACATTCGGCTGTCCCTCACCCGGGACAGCGACCACAGCAGCCGAGCGTCACGATGACCAACTATCACGCACAACTGGTGACTTGGGCGATCAGCCACACGAACCACCGACGCCTCTTGGTGACAACTAGCGGGGTCAACCGGTGACAACAACCGTGATCCGCCGCGCACGAATCCGCAGGATTACACCTGGAGCAGGTGACAGATACCGCGGTCCGTCACAGTCAAGACACGATCCGGGCGGCGTCGCATCTGTCACCACGCGCGCTACCGCTAAACGTGCAGGTCAGATACTGGCTATTGTCGTTCGAGCACGCACGCGTCGTGCTCGCGGGCGTCCTAAAGGGACTGAGGAGCTCCGGTGCCCGCCACGCAATCGGAAGTGGTTAGGAGTCACTCGGTAGAGCTGATCTCGAGCTGGGGCACGTAGTGCGCACGGTGCCCGTCAGAGTCCGGCGTGGGCTGCCAGCGCCAAGAGCGCGGCGGGGGTTCGGCCGGGAGCGTCGAGCATGGTGGTGATCAGGTCCCGGACCGAGGGCCGCTGAAGTTCCTGGGGCGCGCACGTGAATGCCATGTTCAGCGCGCTGCTGGCCTGGTCGAGGTTGCCGTGGTCTTTCCAGGCTCGCGCACCGTCCACGTAGGAACGCGCCCGACGTTCGGCTGTCGGCAGGCGGCCGGGAACCACGGAGGTGAAGTAGCTCAGCGCCTTCGCCGAGTCACCGAGGGCGGTGTGCACACCGATGCGATAGACCGCGACAGTCGTCTCGCTGAACTGTGCGTTACCGGTCCCGCCCGTAGTGCCGGGCAGCCGGCGCGCGGCGTGTTCGGCTTCGACTCGCTCGACCGCATCGCACTCGCCGTTGCCATCGAGCGCGCGACTTGCCGGACAGTCCCCGACCGCGTGTTGGCCTCCGCCGGAACGCTCGGTGACCTGATCGACCACCTCGCCACCGACCCGGAAGGCACGCCATGATCACCAGCACCGGTCACCCCCTCGCCGAACCGAGCGCTCACGTCGCCTCCGGCGCGCGGATCGGCGACGGCACCCGCGTGTGGCACCAGGCGCAGGTTGCCGACGACGTCGAGATCGGCTCCGACTGCACATTGGGCAAGAGCTGCTACGTCGGCTCCGGCTCGCGGGTCGGCGACAACGTCAAGATCGGCAACCACGCCGACGTGTTCGGCGCGCAGCTCGAAGACGAGGTGATGATCAGCTCGCACGTGGTGCTCACCGAAGACCGCGCGCCCCGGGCGACTCGCCCGGACGGGCAGCGCCAGGGCCTCGGCGACTGGACCTCGACCCCGGTCATCGTGCGCCGCGGCGCCACCATCGGTGCGGGGGCGCGTATTGCCCCCGGAGTCGAGATCGGGCGATACGCCCTGGTCGGGATTGGTGCTGTCGTCCTGCGCGACGTTCCCGCACACGCCCTGGTCCTGGGCAACCCGGCGCGCGCCTGCGGCTGGGTCTGCCGCTGCGCGGGAACCCTCGACAGCCGGCTGCGGTGCCCGCGGTGCGCTCGAGGCTACAAATTGGCGGCTGACCTGCTGACCGAAATCGCCAGTATCAGCGAGCCACCTGGGGGGCCGTTACCCCTTTATCGCGTATCCCGTGGTTCCCCGTAGTCGGCCGCATCTTCATGTACCGCGCGTATCGCCGCTTCGTGATGAACCCCCGCGCATCGTGTCGATGTCGGCGTGTCTCCGGGCGGCGACGCTCAGGGTGTTCGGTGCTTCGGTGGGGTCATCGCTGAATGTTGTCGGTTCGGTGGTGTATCGGGGTGCGGAGGCGTTGTCACGGGGGTGTCGTGTCCGGTCCGGACGGCCGTCGGGGCGGCGCCATCCCCGGGTCCATTCCGGGTTGGCGGTGTCGAAGCCGGGCCGGGTGGCGATGCCCCGGGCGGCAAGGGCGAGGCTTTTCCACAGATAGCTGGAGTTCGGGCGGTTATGGGCGTCGGCGGTCGCGTCGAGGTGCCGGTAGCGGCCGTGGCAGGCGAATACGAACGCTTTCCAGCCGCTTTTCTTGCCGGTCCTGCTGGTCTAGCGGTGCACGTAACCGCGGACGCGGTCGTGCTGGTGCAGCCACCACCGATCGAGGGTCGGTGCCGGCGTACTGCACGAGATGCCATCCGGCGCCGAGTTCGGGCAGGGCGGCGGTGACGACCGGCGTGGCGTCGCGGACCAGATCGGAGTCGTCGGCCGGTGGCGATGGTAGCGCCGGTGCCTGTTCCAGCGTGCGCCCGTGGCGATCGGCGATGGTGTCCAGGTGTTTCAGGCAGCGCGGGCAGTCCGGTGGCGCGATGGTGACCGGTCCGAGCGGTAAGGGCTGCGACCGTTGTGTGGTCTCGCACACTGCGCGGCCGGCGGCGTGCCGGCGAGTCCCGCGCACGATCTCGGCGGGAATCGCGTGCCGGGCCAGATCGGGGTGGTAGCTGCCCTGTTGGGTGGTGTGCGGCCGGACGTCGACGGCGACGGCAGCTCGGCGCGATTGCGGTCCCAGCGCGCCAGGATGTCGGGCTGGACCTGCTCCCACAGCTCGGCGCCACGCGCGCGCAACAGTGCCCGGATCCCGTCGGCCACCGCCCGCATGCCGGGGGTGCGCCCACATCCCGGTGGCGTGGTCGTTCGCGTCCAGGTAACGGAGTTCGACCTGACGACCGAGTTGCCAGTGCGCTTCGGCGGCGACGGCGGCCGCCAGCGCGCGGACGCTGTGCTCGCTGACGTCCGGGCCGTCGAACACGGCGTGAAACGCCTCGTCGGACAGCACCTCGAGCACAGGCTCACCCGGCCGCGGGTGCACGACGAACCACTGCCCGCGCGCGACGACGATCCCCTTCGGCCCGCGAGAGCCGGTGCGCTTAGGCACGATCTCCCGGTTCGGGAGCCTGCGAGTCCCCGCGAACCGCGCGTACTCAAGGGGAACGTCGGGCACCAGGCCCAGCTGCCGTGCCGAACCCCGGATCTCCACCTCGCGGGCCACGTCCGGCACGACGGGGTACTGCACCGCCACCACCGGGCTGCGCTCCCTCCACCACGCGCCGGTGACACCCACCCCGTCCCTCGCCGGCTGCTCGCCGAACGCGGTGTCGAGATGAGTGCCGGGAAGCTGTCGGGGCTGTGGTCGGGCCAGCCAGCGGTGCTGCGCCGGGACGAGCTGGATGTATCCTGCGCCATCCTCGACTGCGAGATCGGCGGCCCATCGTCGCCGGGCCGCATAAGGCTCCCGCCCCCGTCCAGACCTGCGCGGACTCTGCCGCGGCCGGTGGTGTCGAAGCGGCACGCCCGATCTCGCCGGTCACCAGGCGGCGGGAGTGACCATGCATCTGGCCCCGACGATCGCGGGCCTTCTCGGCGAGCTGTGCGCGGAAGATCCCGAGCTGCCGGCGATTCCCGGCGCTGACCACCCGGATCTGTGTTCGGCCGTGGCCGAAGTGTCCCGGATCTAGCGTGATGTGTATGACGGATATTGAGCGGAGCAGTGAGGCCGAGGCGTTCCTCGATTCGCGCCAGTACACGGCACCGGATGTGGTGAGCGCGTGCGAGGGGTGGACTGCGCACGAGGTCACCGCCCATCTCGCCGCAGCTGCCGCAGAGATCACCCGGCACCTGCGGCCCTTCCTCGCGGGGGACGCGGTTCCGCGCACACGCACGTTCGAAGAGCGTGAGCCCGCCTATCGCGCCATGGACGACGTCGCGCTGCAGCGGCGCCTGGAGACCGAAGAGACACAGCTGCGGGAGGTGATCGGTCATGTGCTGGCCCGCGACCCCGAGGCCGTGATCCCGTGGACCGGGCGGACGATGGCCGTCGCGAAGTTCCTGCCCCACATGCGCAACGAGTTCGCCGTGCACCGCTGGGACTTCGTGGGCGACGACGACGTCAGCTACCGGTTGCTCTCCCAGCCGGAACTGACCCAGCATGCCGTCGACGTCCTCGGGGAGATCCTGCTGCGTGCGGGGCGTCGCCGTGATCCCCGCCCGGATGAGGACTTCGACGTCCGGTTGCGCGCCGGTGATGGGCCCGCTGTGCGGGTCCGGGTTCACGATGGCAGCGCCCGGCTGGATCTCGTCTCCGATGGCGCCGAACGACCGCACGTCGAGTTCGATCCCGCGGCCCGCACGCTGTTCGTCTGGGGGCGGCGCCCCGACCGCCGCGGCCGTGCCCGTAGCCATCTGGCGCAACCGGACCTTGCTCGCCTCCAGGCCCTGCTGGCCGGGTATTGATGGAGCAGGATCGGGGGGTGAGTGCAGTCGCCCTGGCCGGTGTCGCCGCGCTTCTCGCCGACGGCACACGAGCGGCGTTCTGCGCGGCGCTGCTCGACGGCCGCGCGTGGACGGCGCGAGAGTTGGCCGACGTCGCCGGTGTCGCCCCGTCGACGACGAGCGAACACCTCACACAGCTCGTCGCGGGAGGGCTACTGGTGGAACGCCGCCAGGGGCGTCACCGCTACGTGCAGCTCGCCTCGCCCGAGATCGCGCAGCTCAGCGAAGACCTGGCGGCGCACGCGCCGCCGGGTCCGGCGCCGGTCGGGTTGCGTGCCGTATCCGTGTCGGAGGCGCTGGCCAAGGGGCGTACCTGCTACGACCACCTGGCCGGTCGGCTCGGAGTCGCGATTGCCGATGCGCTGATCGATCGCGGTCTGCTCACCGACTCCTACGGGTTCGCCCTCACCGAGAGCGGACTGGCGTGGTTCCGCGACCGGCTCGCGTTCTCGCCGCAGCTCTCCCGCCGCCCGCTCGCCCGCGGCTTGTCTGGATTGGACCGAACGACGTTCGCACCTTGCCGGCCAGGCCGGCGCGCACCTCTACGCACGCGTCGCGCAGGAGGGCTGGATCCGCGGCGGGAGGGCAGTGCGGCTGACCCCAGCCGGCCACCGCGCCCTCCACGAGCTCCGCGGCCTCGACCTGTCAGAACTCGCAGCTTGAGACGGCCAGGAGACCAGATGCAGGGCGAGCGAACGAAGCACGCCACGAGGAGCAGGCTCTAGACGCAGCGTCCGGATCTGTTCGTCGAGGCCGGCGTCAGCGTGGGCGAGTCCGGCGACAACCCGTGGCTGCCGGTCCTCCGGTATCCGGCCGAGTAGCGGCGCCAGCTTCACGAGCGGCCGGCAGTAGCGCAGGTCGGTGCTGGGGAGGGTGTCTCCGCTGCCGAACGGCAGGTGGAGAGCGGCGAGCTCGCGGCCGGCGCCGCGAGACCGGTGCGTGCCCGAAGCTCGGAGATCGACAGCCCGCTCCTTGAGGTGAACCGTAGTTCACCCTGCACGCTCGCGACGGAGAACATGGTGGGCGAGCGGGTGGAGGAACGTGGTGACCTGCTCGCCCGGTGCGCCGGCATCGCCCCGGACGACGTTCCCGACCGGCTCCCGGCGATGCTCGGCGCAACCACGGGGCGGCTCACCCAGCCCGAGGAGATCGCAGTGCTCGTGGCCCTCCTCGCCTCCGGCCGCGTGCCCAACGTGAGCGGGTCTGACCTGGTGATCGACGGCGGGACGCGGAAGGTGGTGTGAGGTCCTCGCTCACGGGCCGCTACCAGCCGAGCATCCGGACCCCGGTGCCGGACGCCGCCGGTCCTCCGCCCGCGGAGGGCCAAGCCGATCGCCTCGAGTAGCGCCGTCTTGTTACCACCAGGATCGCCGGTGATCAGGTCGTTGCGGCAGCTCTGCTCGTCGGCGCCTCGCCGGTGCCGTCGGCGCAGGAATCGGCCGGCTCGACGGCGGTTCTCTCAACCGCTCTGGCAACCGCCAGCTCAACCGGGCACTGCACAACATCGCACTGTCTCGGCTGCGCTACGACCCCGACACCCGCGCCTACGCCGACCGTCGCCGAATCCAGGGCAAGACCGACCGCGACATCAAACGCTGCCTCAAGCGCTACATCGCCCGCCAGCTCTACCGCCAGCTCGAATCAGGCCCTGCAGCGGCTTGACGAACCATAGGAGCGTCGAGGCCGCTGACGGATCCCGGTCACGGCACGACCGGCAGCAACCCCCGCTCCTGCAGGACCTCCCGCACCACCAGCATCGCGTTGATCACCCGCGGGAAGCCGGCGTAGGGCAGCGCCTGCAGCACCGCCTCGACGAGCTCGTCGGGCCCCAACCCGGATGTCAGCGCGGAACCCAGGTGCGCGCGCAGCTGCACCGCGGTGTCCCCCAGCGCGACCAGCGCACCGATCGACACCAGCTCCCGGCGCGCGGAGTCGAGACCGGGCCGGGAGTGGATGTCGCCGTAAGCGAACTCGACGGCCAGCCGGGGCAGGTCGGGGCACACCTCGGCGAGCAGGGCGTGCGCGGCGGCACGGCCTTCGTCGGCCAGCTCGGCCAGCCGCGCTGCACCACGCTGGGCGCGCTCGGTGGAGCCGGGTACGGGGTTGGGCGCGGTGGCGCCGGGCGCGGTCACGACGGGTTTCCGGCGGTGAAGGCGAGCACCCGGTTCCACGCGTCGGTGCAGGCGTCGGCCCACTCGGCGTGGCTGCGGTCGAAGAACGAGTGCGGCGCTCCCGGATAGACGTGCATCTGGGTGTCCGCGGCGAGCTCGGCGGCCAGGGCGTCGAACTCGGCCTGCGGGGTCGCGACGTCCTCGCCCGCCAGCAGCATCAGCACCGGGATCCGCGCCTGCGCGGCGATCTCACGGGCCGGTGCCGGCAGCCCGTAGAAGCCGACGACGCCGGCGAGGCCGATGTCGCTGGCCGCCAGGCGCCACGACTGGCCGCCGCCGAAGCAGAAGCCGACGGTGAACACCGGGCCGTCGTGGCGGGCCCGCAGGTGATAGGCGGCGGCCTGTACGTCGGCCGTGACGTCGTCGGGCCGCACCTGAGGCAGCAACTCCTGCCACGGGAAGTCTCCGTCGCGGTCGTCGGACGTCGCGGTGCGGCCGTAGTAGTCGATCGCGGCGGTCGCCAGCCCCGCTTCGGCGAACCGTTCGGTGAGGTCGCGGTAGAACGGGTGGGCGCCGCGCACGTCCGGGAGCAGGACGACCGAGGCGGTGCTCGCCGCGACGGGTGCGGCCTCGAAGGCGGCGAAGGTGGAGCCGTCGGCGCTGGTCAGCCGCAGGGATTCAGCGGGGCGGGCGGCCTGGCGGCGCGGTGGGGCTGGTGGGCGGGAGCCGACGTCGTGGCACATGTGGACCTCCTGGGACGACCGGAACTGGTGGTAGCCACGCTGCGGCGCCCGCGTCGCGCCCACCAGCCCCGGCCGTGACCGGTATCGGCAGGGCCACCCAGAAACCGTCGCGACGGCCCACACTGTCGGGGTGAGTGATGAGCGCGAGCTGGGCCGGTTCCTACGGTCGCGCCGGGCGCGGGCGGCACCGGAGCGGGCCGGCGCGACGGGCCGGGGACCGCGCCGGGTGAGCGGACTGCGCCGCGACGAGGTCGCGCAGCTGGCTGGGATCAGCGTCGAGTACTACGTCCGCCTCGAGCAGGGCCGTGCGCTGCGCCCCTCCGCTGGTGTCGTCGACGCGCTCGCCGTGGCGTTAGACCTCGACGACGCCGAACGCGCCCACGTGCACGATCTCGCGACGATGCGGCGCCGCCCGAGCCGGCCCTACCGCCGGGCCAGGGCCCGCCCGGAGCTGGTCGGGCTGCTGCAAGCCATGTCGCGGGTGCCCGCTCTGGTCTATGACCACCGGATGGACGTGCTGGCCTGGAACAGGCTCGCCGCGCAGCTGTTCATCGACTTCGCCGCGGCGCCGGTGCCGAGCCGCAACCTCGCCCGGTTCTGCTTCCTCGACCCCGAGAGCCGTGACCGGTTCGTCGACTGGGCCGACGTCGCGCGCGCGACGGTCGGGCAGCTGCGGCTCGCCTCCGGGCGCTACGGCGACGACGAGGGCCTCGCCCAACTCGTCGGGGAGCTGGCGATCGGGAGCGAGACGTTCCGGTCGCTGTGGGCCGGCCGCGACGTGCGCGAACGCACCCACGGTGAGAAACGTTTCCGCCACCCCCTGGTCGGGGAGCTGACGCTGCGGTTCGAGAACTTCGACCTGCCTGGCGGGACGGGGCAGCGGCTCGTCACGTTCACCGCCCCCGCAGGCG
Source organism: Amycolatopsis sp. QT-25 (assembly GCF_029369745.1). Taxonomy (NCBI): domain Bacteria; kingdom Bacillati; phylum Actinomycetota; class Actinomycetes; order Pseudonocardiales; family Pseudonocardiaceae; genus Amycolatopsis; species Amycolatopsis sp. QT-25. The sequence goes on along the minus strand of NZ_CP120210.1, from coordinate 2,250,226 downwards.
CCGCAGGCGCACCTGCCGCCGCGGCACTGGGGTTGCTGGCCATGTGGGACGGCAGCCGCGATGCGAGCCGCGGAGCGGACGCCGAGCGCCGCGGTACAGACGTCGACTCCTCCGGCGGCGGGGCAGCGGTTCCCCCGGTGTGACGGGACGCGACGGACTCCCCAGTACGACCGGGCGGCCGGAGGGGCCGCCGTACCACCGGCCACCACTCACGCCGGCGCACTTGTGCACGCGCTCGAGCCGTCCCGAGGCGGACGGGGTAACCGGTTCATCACCACCTGCCATTTTGTGCCACCTCGTCATCGTCGCACGACAGCTAAGACCCTGGCGCTCACGCTCGACGGAGACGAAAGGGGACGTTGTGCGTTTTGCCTTCGTCATCATCGAGAATGATCAATCACGCAAATCGAACCTTGCCGACCGGGCTGCGCACCGGCAGGGCATCGAGGAGTGGATGCGGCGGGCCGCGGCCGGAGGGATCCTGCTCGGAGGTTCGGAGGTGAGGCCTTCGAGACGGAGTCCACGCCAGCGGTCACCATCCGGCGCGACGCCGACCTGGCTCCCGTTGTCATCGAGGGCCCATTCACCGGGTCGGATGAGACCCTCGGTGGTTTCATCCTCATCAAAGCCGAGGGAATGCAGGAAGCGATCGAGGTAGCGAAGAGCTGGCCGGTCACCAGAGAAACACTGGAGATCAGACCCCTCTGGGAGGCCGCTGAGAACAGCGACGGATAGCCCGCTCGACTCCGCGCCCGCCCACACCCCCGATCGCTCCCGTCGTCACACACGGCAAGAAACAGGATCCGAGCCATGAGCAGGTTGATGCGGGCGGTCCTGGCCGCCGGGGTCAGCGCCGTGTGCGCCGACGGTGTTGCCGTCGTGCATCCACTACCGGCTTCGGCAGAAGCTGCGCCGATCGACGGGAGGAGGCTCGCGCCGATACATCGCATCGCCTCCGACGGAAAGTGCCTTGTCGACACGGTCACGCAGGGGGCCTTCGTCCCGCGGGGTAAGCCTGGTCCGGCTGGGGTGACAGCTACGACTCACGAAAGGCCGGCGAAACCCTCATGCCATTGCACCAAGACGGTCACAACGTTGTACGGTTCTCGGTCGACCTTGGAGTCGCTGGCGCGGCCGCGGCACATGGCATCGGACGCGTGGCCGATCCCAAGAGCCATCTGAACAGGGCCTACATGGACAACGTCGGGACTTCGTCCGCAAGGCGTACACGCAGGATGTCCATGTGATCCCGGTACTCGACGCGTTCTCACAGGACGCCTACTTCTGGGGCGTCGCAGGCAAATCGGGCGGCGACGCGCCGAACATCGCCGGCGAGAACGTTTGGGTCCAGAACACCAAGAAGCCCTACGTGCTCGGCGAGTTCGGCGTCATCAAGAGCGTCTACGGAAGTGACGTACCGCGGGCAGCGTTCGCGATGCGTGGCACGCAGATCGCCTCCTGCGCCGAAGAGGCTCGGGGTTGGATCTTCTGGACGTGGGACACAGCCGACCCGCTGGCACACCCGCAGTCGCTGTTCACCCTGTCGCAGGACCCCGGTGCGATCGACGGGCAATTCGCCTCGGTTGTTTGACCCCGACCCTGCAGATGACATGGGCGACCGCCGTCAGCCTCGATTCCGATCTATCGCTCCACAAGGACGCGCGCCGGCCCGTTCTCCAGGCCATCCACCGCGCGCACGGCGTCGCCGTCGTCCGCGGCGACCGTGGTGCGAGCGCGGGACTCGTCAGCGGGAATCATGGCCGCCCTCCTGCACACACACGGGAATCGCCGGCGGGCGCCGGCGGCGATCGAGTTCAGCGGCGGCCGGGGTGATCAGCGCGCCGGCCGCCGGGCCGGTCCAGTTGTTGGCCCGCCCCAGCGGCAGCGCCAACGACCCGAAGTCCTCCACGAACCGCCGCCCACCGTCGGTCGGTGTGACCTCGGGACCGTCTGCGGCCGGATCGCTGGACGTGGCGACCAGGCCGAGGCGCCTCGCCACAGCGAGATGGCCGCTGAAACCGAGGAGCGACCCGAAATGCTGGCGGACGTCGCCGCCGGGGCGGGCGGCACCGACGACCACCGCCACGACGTGGGTCCACACGTTCACCGGGCATCACCGCGTTCCGCCGTGGAGGGTGCGAGCGTGGCGTGGGATGCGGTGTCGGACGACCGCGCGATGAGGGCGTACAAGGCCATCACGCCACGTCCTCTCCCTCAGTGTCCAGCGGCGAGCCGGAACTCAGCCGATCACGAAGGACTTCCGCGCCAGCCGTTTCGACACGTTCGGCGAGAGACTCGGTGAGGGCCACGAACCGCAGGAACTCGGTACGGGTCCCAGCATCCGAGGTGTTGTCGGCGCGGCCCTGCAGGTAGTTCTGCCAGTGCCGGAGAGCACTGGAAAGAACGACCCAGGTGTCGGTGTCCTCGGTGTCGAAGTCGAGGGTGACGCTGCGCGGGGTGGCCATCGCGGCGAGCGCGGTGGCCAGCAGACCTTGAGCCTGCGTGAGGGTGGCCTTGACGTCGACCGCGTGCACCGGTGTCGCGCGCAGGACGAAGGTTCCCACGCCCTGCCGGGTTTCCACCATTCCCTCCTCGACCAGGATCCGGATGGCGGCCCGGATCGTATTGAGGCCGGGTACCTCGAACTCTTCCTGCAGGGCGGAAATACCGGGCAACCTGCCCTCGATCGGGTACTCGCCGGACTCGATGCGAGCACGCAGTGCGTCGGCGATCTCCTGGTATTTCGGCACACCTAACCCAAACACCAACACGACGCCATCGGGTATGCCACGCTCTACCTCAAGTTCACCGCCCGACGTGACCGCGTCGGTTCCAAGATGCGCAGTAAGAGGGTGAAACCGCGGACGTCGCTGGCCTTCTGCTCGAAAACACGGATCACGCCTGACCGGCCTGCGGCCACACCAGCTCGTCCAGTTGTGGAAGCAAAGAACTCCGGACCTGCTGAAGTCCCCACCGCAGCGGTTGTGACGAGGAAGCAGAAAGTCTGCTACGCCACCAACCGGCCCCACAGAGCACACCGGAGCAAACGGAGACATAACGGAGCCCAGTCACGATCAACGCCGAGGCGAAATTGCCGCCGAAGGACCAACATTTCTGCAGGTCAGAGGCGATGTTGATGTTGTGGGCCGGGTCGGACTCGAACCGACGGCCAAGGGATTATGAGTCCCCTGCTCTAACCAACTGAGCTACCGGCCCCAAGGGTGCCCTGACACCTCCGCGAAAGCGGCCCCAGCCCGGACAGCGGGTTTGCGAACGCACAGAAGTCCCAGTTCGTTCCAAGTTATCACAGCGCTCACCTGCCACGATCGCCCAGGCCGCGTCCGGTAAGTCTGTTCGCCGGGCTCGGCGGTGCGGGCGGCGCCGTGCGGCCTGCCGCCGGGGACACGCCGACCATCGGGATCGGCCTGGGGTAACGGTCCATCGGGCAGGGAGCGCTCATGGCGGATCCGGTCGTCATCGGCGTCGTGTGGTCACCGAGGGCGAGCGTCCGGGCGCTGCGGCGAGCCGGTCTGCGTGTCGACGCGATCTTGTCCGACGAGGACCGGCCGCCGGTGCAGGCGAGGACTTTCCTGTCACCGGCGCGCGTGCGGATACTCCGGCGAGCGACCCTGGAAGGACAGGATCGCGGGATTGCGGATGGTCCCGCCGCTGATCTCGATGGCCCGGTCGAGGGTTTCGTCGGCGGCCCAGGCGGACGGTCCCCCGAGTACCCGCTCCAGATGGGGCAGCAGCGCGCCGCTGATCTCCCAGGTGGCCGAATCCCACAGATAGGACGGACTGTGGTCGACGGCGTAGTAGGTGACGCCGCCGATCGCGAAGGTCGGTTCGGTGAAGGTCGTCGGCTTCGCCCAGCTGAACCCCATCTCCTCGTCGCACGAGACGTCCACGATCAGGCTTCCCGGCTCGAACGCGGCGAGGTCTTCTTCGACGAGGAACGTCAACGGGGCGTGGGTGTCCTGCAGGACGCAGTTGACGACGATGTCGTGCCCGGCGAGGAACTCGGCCAGCGGTACGCGGCCGCTTTCGGTGATCGCGTGGCTGCGGCGAAGGTCGCCCGTGCTGTGCACTTCGTGGTCGAGACGCACGATGTCCGCGGAGTGGATCGGCGAACCGACCGCGGTCACGCCGCGATGGGTGAGTACGTGCACGTCATGGATCCCGTGGGCGTTCAGTGCCGTCACCGAACCCCGCGCGGTCGCCCCGAAACCGATCACGACGGCACGCAGACGGCGGCCGTAGTCGCCTGTCGTGCCGATCAGCTGAAGCGCGTGCAGCACCGAGCAATAGCCTGCCAGTTCGTTGTTCTTGTGGAAGACGTGCAGGCCGAAGGAACCGTCGTCGCGCCAATGGTTCATCGCTTCGAAGGCGATGAGCGTCAGCTTCCGGTCGATGGCCTGCTGCGTGAGTTCGCCGTCCTGGACGCAGTGCGGCCAGCCCCACAGGACTTGCCCCGGCCGGAGTTCGGCCAGATCCGCCGCGAGCGGTTTGGCCAGCAGGATGACGTCGCAGTCCGCGATCAACCGCTCACGGGAACGCAGCCCCGCCACCAGGGGCGCGAGTTCCTCGTCCGGGACGCCGAAGCGTTCGCCGTAGCCGTTTTCGAGAAAAACACGGTTCCGGAGACCGGGTTCGATCCGCTCGAGATGTCGCGGATGAATCGGAAGCCGCCACTCGTTTTCTTTGCGCGAGCGGGAAATGACGCCGAGAGTGAGCTGGTCCACGTGGGCCCCTTAACTAGACCTCAGTCTAAGCACAGAGAGCGGGCCCGGCGTGGGGGCGGGTGTCCAATCCCGTAGCGTCTTTTCGAATCCAGGGGAATTCGTGCGTCCCAGGTCCGTGTTCCGTGCTCCTTTGCTCTTGTTCGCAGCGGGATGGGCAAACCGGCCTTTTCTGCGCGTGATCACTGCTTCGGAGGCGGCGACCACTTAGGGTCGGGCCCATGTCCGAAACCGCACTCGGCCCGCTGCGCGTCCTCGACTTCTCGCGGGTGCTCGCCGGCCCGTTCGCCACCATGTTGCTGGCCGACCTCGGCGCGACGGTGCTCAAGGTCGAGCGGCCGGGCACCGGCGACGACACCCGCAGCTGGGGACCGCCCTACGACGCGACCGGTCGGGCGACGTACTTCCAGGCGGTCAACCGGAACAAGACGAGTGTGGCGCTGGACCTCGGTGACCCGGAGGACCGCGCCCATGCCCGCGCGCTGGCGCTGGAGGCCGACGTCGTGGTCGAGAACTTCCGGCCCGGTGTGATGGACCGGCTCGGTCTCGGCCCGGAGGTCCTGCTGGCGGCGAATCCCGGTCTCGTCTTCTGTTCCGTCACGGGTTTCGGTGCCGGCGGCGGCGCCACGCTGCCCGGCTACGACCTGCTCATCCAGGCCGTCGGCGGGCTGATGAGCATCACCGGCGATCCGGCGGGCGAGCCGCAGAAGGTCGGCGTCGCGCTCGTCGACGTCCTGGCCGGGTTGTTCGCGAGCGTCGGCATCCTCGCCGCCCTGCGTCACCGCGACCGCACCGGGCAGGGGCAGCGGGTCGAGATCGACCTGCTGTCCAGTCTGCTCGCCGCGCTGGTCAACCAGGGCAGCGCGTACACCTCCGGCGGCACGGTCCCGGCGCGGATGGGCAACCGGCACCCCAGCATCGCCCCCTACGAACTCCTCCCCTGCGCCGATCACGAACTCGCGCTCGCCGTCGGCAACGACCGGCAGTTCGCGGCGTTGTGCGAGGTCGTCGGCCTGCCGGAGGTCGCGGGCGACGTCCGGTTCGCGACCAATCCGGCGCGGGTCGAGCACCGGGACGAACTCCGCGCGCTGCTCGAAGACCGCCTGGGCAGGCGCCCGGCGGCGGAGTGGGCGGCGGAACTGAGCGCGGCCGGGGTGCCCGCCGGTGAGGTCAACGACGTCGCGGGCGCGTTCGCCCTGGCGGAACGGCTCGGCCTGAACACGACGGTCGATCTCCCCCGGCCCGACGGCACCTCCGTGCGGCTGACCCGCAACCCGATCGGCCTGTCGGCGACGCCACCGCGGTACGAGACCGCGCCGCCGGACGATCCCGGGCAGCTCACTTTTCCCTTGCCCGGCTGGAGCTGACGAAGGGCCGTCAGCCGGCTGTCAGCGCTTCGTCAACGTCGGCCGCGAAGCTCCCGACATGACCAACAGGACAGTCCTCATCTCCGGCGCGAGCATCGCCGGGCCCGCCCTCGCCTTCTGGCTCTCTCGCCAGGGCTACGCGGTCACCGTCGTCGAGCGGTCGGCGGAACTCCGCACCGGTGGCCAGGCGGTCGATTTCAAGGGCGCGACCCATCGCACCGTGCTGGACCGGATGGGCATCCTCGACGAGGTGTACCGGCACCGGACCGGCGGGCACGACCAGACCGTCATCGACGCCACGGAGCGGCCGCTGGCCGTCGTGCCCGGCGAGTTCACCGGCGGTGACGTCGAAATCCGGCGCGGCGACCTGGCCCGCATCCTCTACGAGCGGACCGCTCAGGACTGCGAGTACGTCTTCGGTGACTCCATCGCCTCGCTGACCGACACCGCCGCCGGCGTCGATGTCACCTTCGAGCGCGGTGCCCCGAGGCGGTTCGACCTCGTCTTCGGCGCGGACGGCATCCACTCCACCGTGCGACGGCTGGCGTTCGGCCCGGAGGCCGACTACGTGGACCACCTCGGCTACTACTACGCCCTGGTCGAGACCGGGGAGAGCGACGACTTCCGCGGCCCCGGTGGCACCTCGGTCATGTACAACGAGCCCGGCCGCCTCGCCGCCACCGGCGGGCCCAAGGCGGCCGCGTTCTTCGTGTTCGCCTCCCCGGAGATCGCCTACGACCGCTACGACGTCGAGCGGCAGAAGGAGATCCTGACCGCCGCGTTCGCCGACGGTGGCTGGCGGCTGCCCGAACTGATGGAGGCGGTGAACCGCTCGGCCGACGTCTACCTGGACTCGATCAGCCGGGTCACCATGGACGGCTACTCCACCGGCCGCGTCGCGCTCCTCGGCGACGCCGCTTACGGCAACACCCTGGCCGGCTTCGGCACCGGGCTCGCCGTCGTGGCCGCGTATGTCCTCGCGGGCGAGCTCGCCGCGGCGGACGGCGACCACGAGGTGGCCTTCCGGCGGTACGACGAGAAGCTCCGCGGCTATGCCAAGGTGGCCCGCGGCGCCAACGCCGGCCCGTTCCTCGCGCCGCCGACGAAGCTGCGGCTCAAGCTGCGCAACCAGTTGTTCCGGCGCCGGTTCCTGCTGCGCCGGCTGCTGTGGGCGACCGACAAGTTCGCCACCGACATCACCCTGGAGGAATACCCGGCGCTCGCCTGGCAGTGCTGATTCGAGGAGGTGATCACTTGAGTTCGGCGTGCGCGATCCGTCGTCCCGTGATCGGCTGGGTTTTCCGCGTGACGTTTCCGGGGAAGCGGTGTCTCAGGGGTTGCCACCGGACGTAGGCGACGTGAAGGGAGCTTCGGCATGACGGCGCTGCACAGGTGCGCTCGATGACGACGTCGACGAGAAGTGAGGCGCCCGCGGCCGGCGAAACGGTGCTGGACGACGCGACGCTCGTGGCGCGCGCCCGCGACGGCGAGATCCGCGCGTACGAGCAGCTCGTCCTGCGGTTCCAAGGGCCGATGTACCGGCTGGCGCTGCGGATGCTGGGGAACAAAGGGGACGCCGAGGACGTCGTCCAGGAGGTGTTCCTCGTCGCCTGGCGGCGGCTCGACCAGCTGCAGGAGGACGCGGCGTTCGTCGGCTGGCTCTACCGGACGACGACCAACCGGTGCCTGAACGTGATCCGCGCCAGGAAGCCGGTGGCCGACGTCGAGCTGGACCAGCAGGAATCCACCGGTTCGGTGGGGCGGCCGGAGCGCGCGGCCGAGACGAGCGCGCAACTGGCGGCGCTGACCGGCGCCCTGGACCGGTTGACCGCCGAACAACGGGCCTGCTGGCTGCTGCGGGAGGTCCACGGCCGCTCCTACGACGAGATCGCGAAGACGATCGGGGCGACCACCACCGCGGTGCGCGGACGCATCGCACGAGCACGAGCGGAGTTGGCGGAGGTGATGGCGCCATGGCGATGAACCACGCGACTCAGGACTACCTGCTCCCGTGCGGCCGGGACGTCGAACTGGTTTGGGACCGTCTCGACGAGGTCGACGCGGGACGCGCGGACGCGCACGAACTCGGCTGTCCGCACTGCCGGGCGACCCAGGACAGCCTCCGGGTGCTGCGCGGGCTGACCAGGGAACTGGTCGACGACGACACCGAGCCGTCGGCGGATCTCACCGGCCGCATCATGTCCGCGATCCGCGCCGAGGTCCGGCGCCGCGACCTGGTGCCGCTGGCCAGCCCGGAACCGGGAGAGGTCCGGGTGAGCGATCAGGCGGTCGCGGCGGTGCTGCGGTTCGCCGCGGATTCGGTGGACGGCGTCCGCGCGCGACACTGCCGGGTCCACCGGTCGGGCGAAGCCGCCGACTCGCTGGCCGTGCACGTGGAACTGAGCCTGGCGATCGCCCATGATTTCGACGGTGACTCGCTGGACGTGGTCCGTGAGCGGGTCACGGCGGCGGCGGGCGCCAGGGTGGGTCTTCGCCTGGCCCGGCTCGATCTGGTGGTGGAGGACATCTATGACGCCTGAGCACGCCCCCGCCGGACAACTGACCGAGACGGTGATCTCCCCGCCCGTCATAGCGGCGGTCGCCGCGCACGCCGCGGCGAAGGTCCCCGGCGTGGTACGGCTGGAACCCGGGCTGCGCGGACTGGCGGGCTCGCTGACCCGGATCGCGCGGCAGCGGATCAAGGGACTCGAACCGGCGCCCACCGAAGGAGTCCGCGCGTTCGTCGACCAGGACGGCGTGCGGGTGGAGATCGACCTTTCACTTTCCGGCCTGGACCAGGCGGCCGCGACCGCGACCGCGGTGCAGCGTGCCGTCAGCCGGGCGGTCACCGAGGCGACCGGGCTCACCCCGTCGGCCGTGTCGGTGTCCATTCTGGACATCGAAATCCGTGGAGGGCTGTCGTGACCGCGCGTTCCGAACTGACCGCGTCGCTGCTGAGCGCGCTCCGCGACGTACCGGGGCTGCGCGCGGCGACGCCGTCCACCACGGCCGCCGCCTCGGCGGTGCCGTGGGATCTCGACGTGATGGCCGTCGACATCACCGAGAACGTCGTCGAGCTCCGCGTCGTCGCGCTGGAAGTGCCGATCCCGCCGCTCACGGAGGTCGCCGGGGCCGCCTTGCGCGCGGTGCTGACCGGAACCCCTTGGGAGAACGCGAGGCTGCGTCTCGTGGTGACCGACGTGGACGCCGCCGCGCTCGTTCCCTGACAACCGAAGATCGCGGTGGCCGCGCCCGAGGGCGTGGCCACCGCGATCACGGGGTGGGACTCAGTTCTTGTTGGTGCCGGGGGTGAGGACCTTGTCGATGACGAAGACGGTGGCGTTCTTGGTGGGGATGTTGCCGCACAGGATCTTGGCGCCGTTGACGGTCATGTTGTCGCCGGAGCCCTCGATCTTGACCGGGCCGCCCGCGGTGTTGAGGCTTTCCAGGGACTTGGCCGACTCCAGGCCCTTGGCGTCGTAGCGCTTGCCCACGACGTGGTACTGCAGGATCGGGGCCAGCTGGTCGGGCTTGCCCGCCAGCTCGGCGAACTTGGCGTCACCGAGGGCGGCGAAGGCCGGGTCCGCCGGGGCGAACACGGTGATGGCCTGCTGGCTGTTGAGGGTGTCCACCAGGTTGGTGGCCTTGACCGCGGCGACCAGCTTGGTCAGCAGCGGGTTGGTCGAGGCGGCGCTGGCCACGGGCTGCGGGCCCATGGAGTCCAGCGAACCCGGGGCACTGCCCTGCGGCAGCTGCGAACAGGCCGGGCCGAACACGTCGGCGTTGGTGGTGACGCCCTCACCCGAGGCGGCACTGGACATCGGGGCCGACATCGAGGAGGACGGGGCGGGCGCCGGGGCACTGCTCGAACCGCCGGACGAGGCGCTGTCGCTGCCATTGCACGCGGTCAGGGCCAGTGCGGCCACCGCGGTGAAACCGATTCCTGCGACGCGAAGCTTGCTCACGGAAAATCACTCCATTTGTTTTTCGGACTCTTACCGGGTATTCGGAACCACTGAGCACTCGGATTGCCACTCTTTCGAGTGACGCCGATCACCGTGTGGTGAAACTGATGACATGCCAGCCCGTCGCACCGTCCGGAACGGTTCCGGCGCGGGCGTCGGTCTGGGTGTAGCCGGATTTGTCGACCGCGCGGACGGTGACCTGGTGGCTGCCTGCCGGGACGTCGAATTCGGTCCACCACATCCGCCAGGTGTTGAGCCCCACCTCGCGGGAAAGCGTTGCGGGCTGCCAGTTCCCGCTCGCACCGAGCCGGACTTCGACCCGCTCGACACCGGTACGCTGCGCCCACGCCACCCCCGAGATCCGGACCTTGCCCGCGGGGACCGTTTCGAATCCTTTCGGACTGTCGATTCTGGACTGCGTCTTGATCGGGGCCTGCTCGCCCCAGCCGCGGTCGAGCCAATACGCGCGGCGCGCTTTCCACGTGGTGATCTCCAGATCTTCAACCCATTTCGTCGCCGAAACATAGCCGTACAGGCCGGGGATCACCATTCGAGCGGGAAACCCGTGTTCGACGGGGAGCGGTTCCCCGTTCATCCCGATCGCCAGCATCGCACCTCGCTCCGGATCGAGCGCGGCGACGACGGGACTGCCCGCCGTCCAGCCGTCGACGCTGGTGGAGAAGATCTGCTCGGCGCCAGGGAGGATTTCGGCCTCCCGCAGCAGTTCCCCCAGGTCCACGCCGATGAAGTTCGCCGTGGACACGTAGGTTCCGCCGACCTCGTTGGACACGCAGGTCATGGTGATCGTGCGCTCGATCAGCGGCCGATCGCGGATGTCGTCGTAGCTGTACCGCTTTTCGTTGCGCACCATGCCGTGCAGGCGGAGGCTCCAGTCCTCGGCCCGGACCTGCGGCACCGACAGGGCGGTGTCGACGCGGTAGAAGTCGCGGTTCGAGGTGAGGAACGTCGGCGTGCCCAGTTTGGCGAAATCCGCGTCGGCCGGGATCGGCGGCGCCGGCTCGGCGGGAACGAGCCGCCCGATGGCCGCCCGGGAAGACTCCGCGTCCCGGGTGCCGGCGAGAAGCTGCCCACCTGCCCCGGCCGCACCCGCGGCCACCACGGCACCCGCTCCGGCCAGCAGCACCGAGCGGCGCGACGGAGTGGCGCCGGAATTCTCCTCGACGGTGCGAGACCTGGCCGCGGCGAGGCGATGCAACCAGACGAAGACGCCGACTCCGGCGATCAGGCTGGCCAGCGGCGCGAGCAGGGCGACCGAATCGAGGTCGGGACGCTGCGCCACGGCGAACCCGCCCAGCAAACCGAAGGCGGCGATCAGCACGATCCCCGGAACGGGTGACCGGCGCGAGGCGACCCCCGCCGCGGCCGCGGCGAGCACCATCACCACGGCCATCCCGCCGAGCAGCACGAGCTTGTCGTAGACACCGAACGTGCGGACCGCGAAGTCCTTCAGTCCGATCGGGGTCAGATCGATCGCCCCGTTGCCGACCGCCAGGTACGGCGAGGCGTTGGCACTGATGAACCCGGCCACCAGATGACCGGCCGCCAGTGCCGCGGCGAGGGCCACGACACCGATCAGCGCCGCTCCGAAGAAGGGGAGGCGTGGTTCCCGATCGGCTCGTGAAGTCTTCATGCCAGGTATTCGCGGCCGTGCGCCGTGCAGATTGGTTTCCTCTGGCGGCGAAGGAAATCCGCGTTTCCCGCAGAGAGCGCGGCGAATCGTTCATGGCGGAGGTCTTCGCGGACTGGTCACAAGATGGACACGGCGCGAGCGCCGGCTTCGGCTCACCACCCGCCCGAGTCACCCTGCCCACCCCGGCTTGCATGGTCATACACACCTATGCATATACTTCCATCATGTCCAAGGTACTCACCTCTCTGCCTGTCGGCGAACGCGTCGGGATCGCCTTCTCCGGTGGCCTCGACACCTCGGTAGCGGTCGCGTGGATGCGCGAGAAGGGTGCTGTGCCGTGCACCTACACCGCTGACATCGGCCAGTACGACGAACCCGACATCGCGTCGGTCCCGGGCCGGGCGAAGGCCTACGGCGCCGAGGTCGCGCGGGCCGTCGACTGCAAGGCCGCGCTGGTCGAGGAAGGGCTCGCGGCGCTGGCGTGCGGCGCCTTCCACATCCGCAACGGCGGTCGCACCTACTTCAACACCACTCCGCTCGGCCGCGCGGTCACCGGCACGCTGCTGGTGCGCGCGATGCTCGAGGACGACGTCCAGATCTGGGGCGACGGCTCGACCTTCAAGGGCAACGACATCGAGCGGTTCTACCGGTACGGCCTGCTCGCGAACCCGTCCCTGCGGATCTACAAGCCGTGGCTGGACGCCGCGTTCGTCAGCGAGCTCGGCGGCCGCAAGGAGATGTCCGAGTGGTTGCAGGCCCACGGCCTGCCCTACCGGGACAGCACCGAGAAGGCCTACTCCACGGACGCGAACATCTGGGGCGCGACGCACGAGGCCAAGTCGCTCGAACACCTCGACACCGGTATCGAGATCGTCAACCCGATCATGGGTGTCCGGTTCTGGGACCCCGAGGTCGGGATAGCGCCCGAGGACGTCACGATCGGCTTCGAGCAGGGCCGTCCGGTGACGATCGACGGCAAGGAGTTCGCCACCGCGGTCGACCTGGTCCTGGAGGCCAACGCGATCGGCGGGCGGCACGGGCTCGGCATGTCCGACCAGATCGAGAACCGGATCATCGAGGCCAAGAGCCGCGGCATCTACGAGGCGCCGGGCATGGCGCTGCTGCACGCCGCGTACGAGCGGCTCGTCAACGCGATCCACAACGAGGACACCCTCGCCAGCTACCACAACGAAGGCCGCCGCCTCGGCAGGCTGATGTACGAAGGCCGCTGGCTGGACCCGCAGGCGATGATGCTGCGCGAGTCGCTGCAGCGGTGGGTCGGCGCGGCCGTCACCGGCGAGGTCACCCTGCGGCTGCGGCGCGGCGAGGACTACTCGATCCTCGACACCACCGGCCCGTTCTTCAGCTACCACCCGGACAAGCTGTCGATGGAGCGCACCGAGGACTCGGCGTTCGGCCCGGTGGACCGGATCGGCCAGCTCACCATGCGGAACCTCGACATCGCGGACTCGCGCGCCAAGCTCGAGCAGTACGCCGGGCTCGGCATGGTCGGCGGCGGGCACCCGACGCTGATCGGCGCCGCGCAGGCCGCGTCGACCGGGCTGATCGGGGCGATGGACGCGGGCGGCGCGCAGGCGATCGCCTCCCGCGGCAAGGCCTCGGCCGAGGACGAACTGCTCGACCACGCCGCGATCGAATCCGGCACGGACTGAATCGAACACCGACCGACCCGATCATCCGGGACGCGAAAGCGCCGGGCGCGCGGCATCGAAGCCGTTCGCCCGGCGCTGTGCTCAGTTGCCGCCGACCTTCGACCGCCGTTCCGCGAGTTCGTCGATCAACCGCCTGATCTCGACCTCGCCGATCGCTTCGGCCAGGACGGAAACCGACGCGACGCTCTCGATCCGGTACTGGACCGGCACCCCGCCCGAGGCCCGCGACCGCGCTTCGGCCTCCGCCTTCTTCTCCGCTTCGACGGCGGTGAAGACACTTCCGGCGCCGGCGTTGACGCAGCTGATCGAGGCCGAGCCGTTCAGCGGCAGGGTCGCCGTTCGCCGGCAGCTGCCCGCCGAGCGGCCGCCGATGGTCACGTTCGCGGTCATCGTGGCGTCGACCTGACCGGTGACCTTCCCGCCGCTGTTCGCCGAGGCGGAGTTGGACACGTTCGCGGTCACCGTGCAGCCCGAGCCGCCGCACGCCACCGTCGCCGCGCCGTCCATGTCGAACCGCACACCGGTGTCGACGGCACCGGAGAGCTTCTGGGTGTTCGCCATCAGGTTCCCGTAGACTTCGACCGTTTCCGACGGCGACAGGGCGTCCACATCGGAATCGCCGAGGCCCGCGCCGGGCGGCGTCTGCGGCAGTGATCCCGCCTCGGGCACCGACGGCATCCCGCCGGGCCTCTTCACGGAGTAGCGGAGAAGCCGGTGCGGTGCCTCCTTCGAAACGTACAGATCCCCCGCGGGTGTGCTCGCCTTGAGCGCCGGGACGTCCCGGACGGTCTCGTTCTGGTCGCCGGGGATCTCCTCCGCCCGCTCCAGCGCCTCGCGCAGGCGGGCGGCGAGCTTCTCCGGGGACTCGAACTGCCGCAGGACCGGGCCGAACAGCGCTTCCTCGCCGGTGATCCACCGGTCCTTGAGCTCCTCGGTACCCGCCGAGGCCGCGCCCAGCCCGGGCAGCAGGCCGTCGGGCGCCTTGAAGAAGACCTTGCCGCCGACGACCAGAAGCTCGATCTTCTTGCCCTGGAAGGACATCGTGCCGGACGTCTCGCCGTACGCGGTGGTCTTCACGTCCGTTTCGATCATCCCGCCGACCGCGGAGGTGCTGTTGCGGACGGCCGGCGCCGCAGAGAGCCCGGCCAGCGCTTGCTCGAAGGGTGCCCGGCTCGCTTTCGACGGCCACGGCAACCAGGTCGTCAGACCGGCGAGGAGCACCAGCACCAGCCCGGCGATACCGCCGTACAGCAGCCACCGGGGTTTCCGGGCAGGCGGCGCCGGTGCCGGTTGCGGGACCCAGCCCTGCGGCGGCGGCCACTGCGCGCCTCCGGCTGGGAATGTCTGCTCCACGTCACCCTCCATCACTGAATTCACCGGACGGCATGACGCTAGGGAGCGGGGATGAAAACTCGATGAAACGCGAGCGGGGTCCTCGGCCGCGCCGGGCGGACGCGGCCGAGGACCCCGGTGGGTCGCGCGGATCGTGCGTGGCGATTCGGGTTCTCGCCCGAATCGCCACGCAAGACCGCTGCTACCCCTTGCGGGCGAACGAGATCCGATGCAGCCCGCCGGGCGTTTCGTCGGCGAGGTACAGCTCGCCGTTCTGGTCGGTGCCGAACGTGGTGGCGTCGAGCGGGAATTCGCCGATCCGGGCGCTTTCGTAGGTGCCGTCGGTCTTCTTGCGGACGGCCCAGGCGGTTCCCTGGCAGAAGTCGGTGGCGAGGTAGGTCCCGCCCGCCAGCGAGGCGTACTTCCTGCCGCGGTAGACGTGCCCGCCGATCACGGCGCAGCCCTCCGTGCCGGAGACGTAGTGGAAGACCGGATCGAGGTAGGTCGCGCCGTCCTCGCACCGCGTCTCGTCGAAGACGACCGGACCTTCCTTGCAGGACCAGCCGAAGTTCGCGCCGCCCTTGCCCTTCGCGAGGTGATCGACCTCCTCGAACCGGCCCTGGCCGACATCGCCGATCCACAGCGAGCCGTCGGCCGGATCGAAGGAGAACCGCCAAGGATTGCGGAGCCCGTACGCCCAGAT
This sequence comes from Amycolatopsis sp. QT-25, assembly GCF_029369745.1. Classification (NCBI taxonomy): domain Bacteria; kingdom Bacillati; phylum Actinomycetota; class Actinomycetes; order Pseudonocardiales; family Pseudonocardiaceae; genus Amycolatopsis; species Amycolatopsis sp. QT-25. Next base: position 2,234,796 of record NZ_CP120210.1, on the reverse strand, counting down.
CTCCGGCCGCGCGCCCGCGACCCCCACGAACGGGTTGCCCGCCGGGACGCAGTAGCGCAGCGGACGGCACGCGCGGTTGACGTCGACGCGCAGGATCTTGCCCAGCAGCGTGTCCAGCCGCTGCCCGCTGGCCAGCGGATCGCCGCCTCCACCACCGTCACCGATCCCCCAGTAGAGATATCCGTCCGGGCCGAAGGCGAGCTGGCCACCGTTGTGGTTGGGGAATTCGGCATGCGGCTGGGTCAGCAGTTCGGTGAGTTCACCGGTGTCCAGCCGGACCCGTGCCAACGTCACCGCGCTGTCGGACTTGCGGGTGTAGGCGACATACGCGCGCCTGTCCTTGGCGATCGCGAGCCCGAGCAGCCCGCGTTCGACGTCCGCGCCGTTCACCTGGTCGCTGATGTCCAGCACCGGTCTGGCGGCGAGCCCGGTCCTGGGATGGTAGGCCCGGACGACGCCTCTCTTCTCCACGATGAGGATCCGGCCGCTCCCGTCGTCGAGCGCCGTGATCGCGGTCGGGTTCACCAGCCCGGTCGCGACCCGGGTCGCGGTGGCGGTCAGCTCGCTGAGCGGAATACCCCGCGCTTCCACGGTTTCCGCGCTGCTCGCGGCCGGGAGCAGCGCTCCGGCCAACGCGAGCCCGGCCACCAGGGACAACCCCCGGCGGAGGTGCCGTCGCGTCATGTGGACTCCAATCGCCGTCGAATGGTCTGGTCCAATTCAAGCGCGGCCGGAGCAGCGGCGGTACCTCCATCCGCGAACTTCCGGTGGGTTTCTTTCCATCGATACCCCGTTGACTACTCGCCCAAGATTGTTTTCTCCCCGTTCACTCTTCTTTCGGGGCAATTCGGACAGGGCCATACCCCTGAGTAGCCACCCGTACGACCTCTGTATGCTCCGCTCTCGCCCGATGGGAGTACTCATCCCCCAGGTGGGCGAGCCGTTGCGGTCGGGGCCTGTGGTCGCATTCGGCACTGGCATTCGTGGTCCGTATTCGGAATAGGAGACACATGCACGGCAGGTCAGTTCTGGTTCGCGGCGGGATCGCGGTGGCCACCGCGGCCGTCGCGCTGACGATGGCCGCTCCGGCCGCCCTCGCGGACGACGGCGCGGCACGCGGCCGGGTCGTCGAAGGCACCGGCACCGAGGGTTTCAGCGTCAACTTCGAAGGCGGGCAGCATTACGTCGCGAAGCTGTTCGGACTGAAGCTCTCCGACGGCAGCAAGCTCAAGATGTACTGCGTGCAGGTCGAGGTCGGCATGCGCACCGATCAGGACATGATCGAACGCCCCTGGAACAAGTACCCGGACGCCGCTTCGCCGTTCAACAAGAACAACGCGAAGATCAACTGGGTCCTGCACCACGGCTACCCGGCGGTCGCCGTGAAGAAGATCGAGAGCGCGCTCGGCAAGGACGTCAAGCTGAACGGCGGCCTGTCCGTCGAAGAGGCCGTCACCGCGACGCAGGCCGCCGTCTGGCATTTCAGTGACGGCAAGAACCTCGACCGCAAGAAGCCGCTGCCCCACGAGGAAGCCGAAGAGTCCGCCGACGTGCTGGCCGTCTACGACTACCTCATCGGCAAGGACAACGTCGGCATCGGCCAGCAGCCGAAGCCGACCCTCGACATCGGCCCGGCCAAGGCGTCCGGCGCGACCGGCTCGAAGCTCGGCCCGTTCAGCATCGCCACCAGCGGTGACATCACCGAGCTGACCAGCAAGCTGCCCGAGGGTGTCAAGGTCACCGACGCCGACGGCAAGGAGATCAAGGCCGCCGCCATCAAGGACGGCACCAAGGTCTACATCGACGTCCCCAAGGACGCCAAGGACGGCAACGGCTCCTTCTCGCTGAAGGTCAGCGGCCACCTCGACACCGGCCGCCTGTTCGTGGGCGAGAACTACGCCAAGGTGCCCGCCCAGTCCCTGATCGTGGCGGAGTCCGAGAAGACCTCGGTCGTCGCGAACGCGACCGCGAGCTGGAAGCAGGGTGGCGCGCCCGGCCCCGAAACCCCCGCCCCCACCACGCCCGGTGGCGCCGAGTCGGGTGGTGGCGACGAGCTGGCCAACACCGGTGCTTCCGCGACCATGCCGCTGGTGATCGGCGGCGCGCTCCTCGGCGCGGGTGTGCTGATGGTGCTGCTGGTGCGCCGTCGCCGTAGCGAGGCGTAAGAACCGAACGACGAAGCGGGGCCGGTCCACTGTGGACCGGCCCCGCTTTCGTCTCGGTCCGGGTTCCGGCGTGGTCCGCCGGCACGGCCGTCGATGCCCGGGGTGGCCGGTCGCTCCGGAGCCGCAGTGGCGGAAACCGCGGCGGTCACCGGTCGTAATGCGTGCCAGGAGTGTGCCCGAAGGCGCGGCGGAAGACGTCGATGAACGCACTGGTCGACGACCAGCCGCAGGCGTGCGCCACCGCGGTCACCGGCGCGCCCTCGGCCAGGAGGACCAAAGCGCGGTAGAGCCGCAGCTGCGTGCGCCATTGCGGGAACGTCAGGCCGAGGTCGGCCTTGAACAGCCGGGTCAGGGTGCGGTCGCTCGCCCCGACGCGGGTGCCGAGGGCGGCCAGCGTCCGGTTGTCGGCCGGATCGGCGCTGAGGATCTCGCACAGGGCACGCAGCCGGGGGTCTTCCGGCGTCGGCAGGTGCAAGGGTTGCTGGGGCGAGGCCCGCAGCCGATCGAGCAAGACCGCCCGTAGCCGCCGGCGTTCCGGGGTGTCTTCGTGCGGCGGGTCGGTGTACGCGCGGATCAGTTCGCGCAGGAGCGGGCCGACGGCGAGCACGCTCGGTTCGTCCAGCCGCAACGGGTTCACCCCGGCGGGCAGGCCGACCAGCCGGAGTTCGAGGTCGCCATGCGCTTGGTGGGCGTGCACCGTCCCGGCGGGCACCCAGATGGCCCGCGTGGCGGGCGCGACCCAGGAGCCCTTGTCGGTGGTGATGGCCAGCACGCCGCGAGCGGCGTAGACGACCTGGTGATCGTCGTGCCGGTGCGCGTCGATCATCGTGCCGGAGGCCAGGGAGCGGACCTGCGTCGGCGCCGCGGGCATGTGGCGGATTTCCGTCATCACTTGTCATTTTATCGGAAGCGCGACAGCCGTGGCCGCGACGAGCATGGCGGGATGCCGAAGAACAAAGCGATCGTCCTGCTCTCGGCCGGGCACGCGTGTGTGGACGTGTATCAGGGTTCGGTCGCCGCACTGGTGCCCTTCTTCGCCGCCGAGCGCGCCTACGGATACGCGGCGGTGTCGGGCATCGTGCTCGCCGCGTCGCTGCTGTCGTCGGTGGCGCAGCCGGTGTTCGGCGCGCTCACCGATCGACGGGCGATGCCGTGGCTGCTGCCGTCGGCCACGCTCCTCGGCGGGCTCGGCATCGGTTTCGGTGGGCTGACCGGCTCCTACTCGCTGACGCTCGCTTTCGTCGCGGTGTCGGGAATCGGCGTGGCCGCCTACCATCCCGAGGCGGCGCGGGTGGCGAGAATCGCCGGCGGCGGGCATACGGCGATGGGCTGGTTCTCCCTCGGCGGGAACATCGGGTTCGCCGCCGCCCCGGTGCTCGTCGCCGCGGTCATGTCACTCGGCGGGCTCCGGATGTCGCCGTTGCTCGCCGTGCCCGCGCTGGCGGGTGCCGTGCTCTGCCTGCCCGTGCTGCGCGCGCTCGCCGACAGGGCTCACGCCGGTGATTCGCCGGCGGACGTCGCGGGCGTCGACGATTGGAGGTCGTTCACGAAGCTGTCGATGGCGGTCGTCTTCCGCTCGATCGTGTTCGTCGGGCTGAGCACGTTCGTCTCGCTCTACGCCCAGCAGCGGGTCGGCGGTGGCACGACGACGGGCAGTGCCGCGCTGTTCCTGCTCTACCTCGGCGGCGCCGCGGGCACCTTGCTGGGCAGCAGGCTGGCGGGACACCGAGACCGCGTCACCGTGGTGCGCCGGTCGTATTCGGCGACCATCGGCGCGGTCGCGGGCGTCGTCTTCGTACCGGGCCCGGCGTTCCACCTGTTCGTCTTGCTGGCCGCGGTGGGCCTGTACATCCCGTTCTCCCTGCAGCTCACCCTCGCCCAGGACTACCTTCCCGGCCGCGTCGGCACCGCAAGCGGCGTCACCCTGGGCCTGACGGTCGGCATCGGTGGTCTCGCGAGTCCCGTCATCGGCACCGTCGCGGATCACACCTCTCTCCGCACGGCCCTGCTCCCCCTGATCGCGTTGCCGCTTTTGTGCTGGATCACAACGCGCACCCTGTCGGAGCCGTGCTCCGTCCAAAGCGGAACGGCCACAGAAGCGGAAAGGTCGAAAATACGTCGATAACCGCGGTACGGCTCTGTACGCCATCCATTACCGGCTGGTAGGTTCCGGGCACTCGAAACGTGCTCCACTTCATGATTCAAAGGGGAGTCATGACCCGAAAGCTCACTCGCCTCCTGGCCGTCGCGATCGCTCTCATCGTCACTTTCGCCGCCGCGCCCGCCGCCTCCGCCGCCTCCGCGACCGATCCGTTCTACGGCTACGACGGCAGTGAACCGCTGTCGTCGTACAGTCCCGGAACAGTTTTGAAAACCCGGACGCTCGATTACCACGTCCTCGGCATTTCCACGCCACTGAAGGTGACCCAGCTGCTCTACCGGACCACCGACGCGCGGGGAAAGCCGTCCGCCAACGTCACTTCGGTGCTGCGCAGCCTCACCGGCGACAGCACGAAAGCCGTTTCATACCAATCCTTCTACGACTCGCTCGATCCCGAGCACGGCCCGTCGAGGGCGATCGCGGGTGATGTCTCGTTCGGCGGCCTGATCGCCAACGCCGAGTCACTCTTCATCGCACCCGCGCTGCTGCTGGGCTACAACGTCGTCATTCCCGACACCGAAGGCCAGCAGGCGAACTTCGCCGCCGGGCCGGAATACGGGACGAACACCCTGGATTCGGTTCGCGCCGCGACGCGGGCGCCGGAAACGGGAATGAACGGCAAGACCCGGTTCGGTCTCATCGGCTATTCGGGTGGTGCCATCGCTACCGGCTGGGCCGCCGCTCTCGCGCCGAGCTATGCCCCCGAGGTCGACGAGAATCTCGTCGGTTTCACCGAAGGCGGCATACTCGTCAAACCGTCGCACAACCTCAAGTACGTCAATGGCAGCACCGTCTGGACCGGCGTCATTCCAATGGCACTCGTCGGTGTCTCGCGGTCCTTCGGCATCGACCTCAAGCCGTACGCGAATTCCTACGGCCTTCAAGTGCTCAAGGACATGGAAAAGGCGTCGATCGCCGACGCGCTCGGCCGTTATCCCGGGCTGACGTGGGAAAAACTGGTCAAACCCGAGTACGTCAACCCGAACAAGGTGCTGCCCTACGTCGAGGCCGTGAACAAGATCAACCTCGGCTCGGCGCCGACCCCCACGGCTCCCGGCTACCTCGCGCAGGGCAACAACGGCGTCGTGGAAGGCACTTTCGGCGCTCCGCCGGGGATCGGGACCGGCGACGGGGTGATGGTCGCCGGTGACGTGCGGTCGCTCGCGCGCCAGTACTGCGCCACCGGCAACAAGTCGATCAAGTACGACCAGTACGACACCTTGGGCCACGTCGGGGCGGCCGTCGCCTGGGCGCCGCAGGCCATCGGCTGGCTCAACGACCGGTTCGCGGGCAAGGCCGCGCCGTCCAGCTGCGGGAAGATCGCGCCCGGCACTTCCCTCGCCCCGGAGGTGCCGGTCGGCTGACCGTGCTCGCCGGTCCGTGAAGGCCTCTCTCCCCACTCTCGAGGTAAGGAAGAGGCCTTCACGGCTTAGCGGGCGAGGCGCCGCCGTTCGAAGGCGACGATCAGCTTCGGGTACCGGCGCGGGAGCAGCCGGACGAGCCTGTCGACCAGCTTCGCGTCGTTTCCGACGAGCACACGCGGTTTCCCGGCCTCGACCCCGTCGACGATGATGCGGGCCGCCTGGTCGGCCGGCATCTTCAGCAGCTTTTCGTTGTACAGGCGGACACGTTCCCGCTGTTCGGCGGTGGGCTCGATGCCGCGGGCCCTGGCTTCCTTCAACGCCGCCGAGGCGATGCCGGTCTTGACCCCGCCCGGGTGCACGACCGTCACCCGCACCGGATGCCTGCCCGCGATCATCTCGGTGCGCAGCGCCTCGGTGAACCCGCGGACGCCGAACTTGCTGGCACAGTAGGCGCTCAGCGTCGGCTGGGCCATGAACCCGTTGAGGCTGGAGACGTTGACGACCTGCCCGTCACCGGAGTCGACGAGATGCGGCAGGAAGGCCTTGGTGCCGTTGATGACGCCGAAGAGGTTGACCGCGAGCGTGCGGTCGTACAGTTCCCATTCGGCGTCGAGGACGGTCTGCCCGCCGCCGGCGATCCCCGCGTTGTTGTAGATCTGGTGCACCACACCGAACCGCGCGGCGACGCCGGCCGCGTACTCCTGGACGGCCGCCCGGTCGCCGACGTCCAGCGCGGCGCCCCGCACCTCCGCGCCGAGGGCCTTGACCTGGGCGACGGTCTCGGCCAGCCCGGTCTCGTCCACATCGGACACCGCGAGCCGGGCGCCGCGCCGCGCGAGTTCGAGGGCCAGCTGACGGCCGATGCCCGAACCGGCACCGGTGACGACGGCGACCTTGCCGCGAACACTGTTCATCGGGTTTCTCCTGCCGGGTCGAGGGCCAGTTCGGCGGTGAGCTCGACGAGCCGCTCGACGAGGTCGGGGGCGATGTGGTGGCCCATGCCGGGGATTTCGACGTAGCGGGCACCGCTGATGGCCTTCGCCGTCGCCCGCCCGCCGCTGTGGTGGACCATGCGGTCGGTGTCCCCGTGGACCACGACCGTCGGGCACTCGATGCGGCCGAGTTCGGCGGTGCGGTCGCCACTGGCCTGGATCGCGCCGATCTGGCGGGCGATCCCGCTGCGGGCGCGCCGTCCCCCGGCCCGTTCCCACAGGCCGTGGGCCCAAGCCGTTTCGACGTCCTCGTCCAGCGGGAACGAGGCCGAACCGAGGTGCCCCATCATCGCCAGATGCCCGGTCACCGATTCCTCGGCCGTCCGCGCGGGCCGCCTCGCCATGCGCAGCAACGTCGACCGCGCCGGCTGCCCGACGCGGCGGTGTCCGGTGGTGGAGAAGATCGACGTCAGCGACAGGACCCGGCCGGGGTTCCGGGCCGCGACGGTCTGGGCGATCATGCCGCCCATCGACATGCCGACCAGATGCGCCTGCTCGACGCCCAGGTGGTCCAGCAGGCCGACGGTGTCCGCCGCCATGTCTCCCAGGTCGTACGCGCAGGGAAGGGGCCGGGCCAGCAGTTGCCGGAGCTTGCCGGGATTCGGCGCCTTGATGCGATCCGAGCAGCCCGCGTCGCGGTTGTCGAATCGGACGACGCGGAAGCCGCGGCCGGTGAAACCGTCGATCAGCTCCCGCGGCCACGACGTGAGATCGAGCCCGAGCCCGGCGATCAGCACCAGCGGTACACCGTCGGCCGGGCCGTCTTCGCGGTAACAGATCCTCGGGCCGCCGGGCAGGCCGGCGAAGCTGTCGGTCACGAGCTCACCGCTTCCCGGACGTTGGCGGGCGAGAAGTGCAGCTCGGGATCGGTGACGTCGTCCGCGCGCAGCAGCTTGATGTCCGAGTGGTAGCTCATCGAGGTCAGCCACGGCATGCGGTCGCCTTGGCGCGGGAGCTGGTCGAGCGCGCGCTGGACGTATCCGGCGGCGAAGTCCAGGAACGGTTTCGTCGGCATGTCCGGATCGGCGACGACGGGACGGCAGACGGCATGGCCGTGGGCGTCCATATGCGCCAGCAGACGGCAGAAGTGCTCGCACAGCAGGCCGATCTTGAGCGTCCACGACGAGTTCGTGTAGCCGATCGCGAACGCGGCGTTCGGCACGTCCGAAAGCATCATTCCCTTGTACGCGACGGTTTCCGGCAGATGTACCGGTTTGCCGTCGACGCTGAGCTTCGCCCCGCCGAACACCTGGAGGTTCAGGCCGGTGGCGGTGACGATGATGTCCGCTTCCAGCTCACGCCCGGACGCGAGCAGAATCCCCTTCTCGGTGAACGTCGTGATCTTGTCGGTGACGACGTCGGCCTGCCCCTTGCGGATGGCGGCGAACAGGTCGCCACTGGGCACGGCGCACAGCCGCTGGTCCCACGGGTCGTACGGCGGGTTGAAGTGCTCGTCGACCGGATAGCCCGGGGGAAGCTGCTTCTTGTTGACGTACCGGATGAGACCGCGGGCGGTCTTCGGGAACTTCTGGCAGAACTGCCAGACCGCCAGCCCCTTGCGGATGTTCTTGCGGCGGGTGAGCGCGTACGCCCGCTCGTCGCCGAGGATCTTGCGCAGGCCGTTGGCGATCTTGTCCTCGCGCGGCACCGGCATGACGTAGGTCGGGGTGCGCTGCAGCATCGTCACGTGCGCCGCGGTCCCCGCCATCGCCGGGACCAGGGTGACCGCGGTGGCGCCGCTGCCGATCACCACGACGCGTTTGCCCGCGTGATCGAGGTCCTCCGGCCAGTGCTGCGGGTGCACGATCGTGCCGGCGAACCGGTCCCGGCCCTCGAAACGCGGGGTGAAGCCCTCGTCGTAGCGGTAGTAGCCGCCCGCGTTGAACAACCAGCCCGCGCTGAGCCGGGTGCGCTCACCGGTGTCGGTGCGCTCGATCTCGAGCAGCCAGCGGGCCTCGTCGCTCGACCAGGCCGCCGAGAGCAGCTTGTGGTGGTAGCGGATGCTGGGCTCGAGGCCGTTCTCGGTGACCGTCTCCCGCAGGTACGACAGGATCCGGGGCGCGTCGGCGATGGACTGCTTGTCCCGCCACGGCTTGAACTCGTAGCCGAAGGTGTGCAGGTCGGAGTCCGACCGGATGCCGGGATAGCGGAACAGGTCCCAGGTGCCGCCGGACGTGCCGCGGGCCTCCAGGATGGCGAACGTCTTGCCCGGGTTCCCGGTCTTCAGGTAGCGCGCGGCCCCGATCCCGGAAATCCCGGCACCGATGATGACCACGTCGAGGTGCTCGACGGGTGTGCTCGTCGTCATGCGGTACTCCAGCCTCGTCTCGGTTGTCTCCCACGATGCGGGTCCACCGAGGAGTTGCGCTAGCACTATCTGCACCATCATGATGGACTCATGGTGCAAAGTGCCGCATCACCGTGGCCGACCCTCTCCCCCGGGGCACGCGACCTCTTCCGGCGTGGCGCGGAGATCGTGCTGCATCCGCGTGCCGAGTGGATCGAGGAACTGCACGAGGCGTCACTCGGCGGGGGCAGTATGCGCGCGGTCGCCGAAGACCCCGTCCTCACCGAGGGCACCAAACGCGCCAACCTGGCGAATCTCCTGCACTGGGCCGCCGCCAACGTGCAGCGCCCCGGGATGCGGGTGTCCGCGAACCTGAACCAGGAAGTGCTCGACGGCGCCCGCGACATGGTGCGCCGCGGCTTCGACTCCGGCGGCCTCGACGCCTACCGGCGGGCGCAGGGAGTGGCCTGGCGCCGGTGGATCGAGATCTGCTTCGATCTCACGTCCGACCCGGCGCTGCTGCGCGAACTGCTGGCCGTCTCGTCGCTGTCGATCACCACGTTCATCGAAGACACCGTCGCCGCGGTGTCCGAACGGATGGCCGCCGAACGCACGGAACTGACCCGCGGCGCCCACGCCGAACGGCGGGCCACGGTCACCCTGCTGCTGGAGGGCGCGCCGATCAGCCGCTCGCGGGCCGAAGCCCAGCTCGGTTACCCGCTCGCCGGCCCGCATACGGCCGCGATCGTCTGGAGCGGCTCGGCCACGCCGTCGTCCCGGCAACTCGAAAGCGCCGCCGAAACCCTCATGCGGGCCAGCGGCGCCGCACAGCGGCTGACCGTCGTCGCCAGCGCCGCCGCCCTGTGGGTCTGGCTGCCTGGCCGGACCCCGCCGCGGGCGGACCGGCTCGCCGAAGACCTCGCGCCGCATCCCGACGTCCGGGTGGCGCTGGGGCGGCCCGGCAGCGGGATCGACGGCTTCCGCCGCAGCCATCTGGACGCCGCCGCCACCCAGCGGATGCTCGCCAGGCTCACTTCACCGCAGCAGATCGCGCGGTATCAGGACATCCAGCTGCTCGACCTGCTCACCGGCGACCCGGCGCAGGCGGGCGAATTCATCGCCGACACCCTCGGCGAACTCCGGCAGGCGGACGCCGAAACCCGGGAAACCGTCCGGACCTACGTCCACGAACTGGGGAACACGACGCGGACCGCGGAACGGCTCTACACCCATCGCAACACCGTCGTCCGGCGGCTGGCGCGAGCCGACGAACTGCTGCCCCGTCCGTTGGCGGAGAACGCGGTGAACGTGGCGGTGGCGCTGGAAACGTTGCGGTGGCTGGGAAACGGCGCTTGAGGTGGTGAAGCACCTGAAGGTCGCCGCGCCCGCGCTGTCGTGGTGACCACCGGTGTCGCCGAAGTTCACCGACCCACGTCGCTCACGACCCGCGGGAGGTCCAGGTTCCGGAGCATGGCGCGCTGTTCGGTGGTCGGTTCACCCTCGAACGTGAGGGTGAACGGGGGCGTTTCCTTACGGCAGCGCAGGAAGTTTCCCCAAGCGATCCCCAGGTTCGCCAGCCCGGTCAGGGAGCCGGTCGACACGCGGATGATCTCGAAGACGCCCACGTCGCCGGATTCCGCGGTGCTGATCGTCGCGGACCGCGTCACGTCGGCGTCGTCGCGGAGCCAGTCGTAGAACTCTTTCAGCGCTTGCTCATCGCCGGCGGCGTTGATCGTCAGCTCCACGGGACCTCCCTCGAAACGCGATATCCCTACCAGTCGTGGCTTCGGCCCCAGGCGTAACAGGAATTCCGTCCCGAGATCCGACCGGTGGTTCCCGTTGACCGGACGGTGACGTTCCCAGGTCCGGTGCACGGCCGATCCGAAGGCGGACAACGAGGTCAGCGCTGTTCCCTCTCGTGTTTCGCCTGGTGCTGACGGCAATTCCCGTACCGGCGGGGAAACCGGTGGCCGTCGACCCGGCGCTGACCGGAACGGCGTTCTCACCGAATCCTGTGTGACGACAACCAAAAGCAGTTCAAGGGTGTCTTCACGCGGTTCCTCACCGGGCCGGCCGCCGCGCCGAATTCCCCGGTATACCGCGACCACGCCCGGCGGCAGGCCGACTCACTCCGGAGGTCCACTCACGACGGGCGGGCTCGGCACCCCCAACCGCGGCACCATGAGTGTCCCCGTCTTGCGGCGCCCTCTAGATTGAACGCATGGTTTCCACTGCCGAGAAGGCCACCCGGCTGCAGCAATTGCACGCCGCCCCCGAACTGCTGCTCGTCGTCAACGTCTGGGACGCGATCACCGCGAAGGTCGTCGCCGAAACGCCCGGCACGCAGGCGCTCGCCACCCCCAGCCACGGCATCGCCGCCTCCCGCGGCTACCCCGACGGCGAGAAGATCCCCCGCGACGAGATGATCGCCGAGGTCGCCTTGATCGTCCGGTCGGCGGGTGATCTGCCGGTCACCGCCGACCTGGAAGCGGGGTACGGCGATCCGGGCGGCACCGTCGCCCGCGCGATCGAGGTCGGCGCCGTCGGCTGCAACCTCGAAGACCAGATGAAACCGCTGGACGAGTCCGTCAAGGCCGTCGAGGCCGCGGTCGCCGCCGCCCAGTCCGCCGGGATCGACTTCGTGCTCAACGCCCGCACCGACGCCTTCCTCCGGGCGGGCGACCGCGACCCCGAGGAGGTGCTGGCCGAGGCGATCACCCGGGGCCGCGCGTACCTGGACGCCGGCGCGTCGAACGTCTTCGTGCCCGGCAAGCTCGACGAGACCCAGGTCGCGAAGCTGGTCGAGGCACTGGGCGAGCGCAAGGTGAACCTGATCGGCGTGCCTGGCTCGATCCCGCTGGACACCGCGCGGAAACTCGGCGTCTCCCGGGTGTCTTACGGGCCGTTCGCCCAGAACGTCGCGCTCACCGCGCTGGCGAAGCTCGCCGAGGACGTCTACGCCGGTGGCGGCCTGCCCGCCGACATGCGCAAGCTGAACTGAGCCCGATACTCCCCTGGCAAGGCAAGGCAAGGCAAGGCAAGGCAAGGGTGCCGCGCTGGGCCCGGTGTTCGCCTCCCTGCCGGCGGCTTCGCGTGTCTGGCTGGACGACACGCGTGACCGGAGGGCGCGCACGCGTGATCGGGCGGACGGCTCGCGGCGGGACCCGGCCGCGCACAGGCCGGCCGCCGGATCACGCGTGTGGTCCAGCCGATCACGCGTGTCGTCCCGTCACTCACGAACCGGCGGTGGTCCGCGTGCCGCTGTAGGGTTTCCGCATGGTGCGCGGAGTCGGCCGGACCGAAGGATTCCTGCTGGCCGGCGTGGTCGTCGCGGTGCTCGTGGTGACCGGTGTCCAGGCCAGGTCCCCCGGCACCTGGCTGCTGGAAGTCGTCTGGGTGCTGATCGGGTTGCCGCTGGTGGTGGCCCTGCGCAAACGCTTTCCCTTGACCCGCTTGCTGTGCTGGCTGCTGGTGCTGCACGCGATCGTGCTGTGTTACGGCGGCCAGTACACCTACGCGGAGACCCCGGCCGGGGAATGGGCGCAGAACTGGCTGGGCACCCAGCGGAACAACTACGACCGGTTCGCCCACGTCGTCCAGGGTTTCGTCCCGGCGATCGCCGTACGCGAAGTGCTGCTGCGCCGGACCCCGCTGCGGCCCGGCGCCTGGGTCGCGTTCCTGACCCTCTGCGTCTGCGTGACGATCGCCGCCGGTTTCGAGTTCGTGGAATGGTTCAGCGCGCTCGTCGCCGGTTCGGGCGCGGACGATTTCCTCGGCACCCAGGGGGATGTCTGGGACACCCAATGGGACATGTTCCTCTGCCTGTGCGGCGCGATGCTCTCCCTGCTGCTCTGGCGCCGGGTGCACGATCGGCAGCTTTCGGGTGATCGCGCGGGTGGGGGCGGCTCTCGCGAGGAGGGAGACCCGCGTGACGCCGCGCGTCGGTGAAGGCGGGCAACGAATCACCTGTAATCCAGGTAACCCGGCAACGAGCTGCTGCGACCCGGCCGGGGCACGACGGCTACGGTCCTCGGCATGACTTTGCGAGCCGCGGCGGTGCGGCGGAAACCGGTCGCCGATCTGATCGCCGACAGTGATCACGGCACGCTGAAGCGCTCCCTCGGACTCGGGCAGCTGACCATGCTCAGCATCGGCGCGACGCTGGGCAGCGGGATCTTCGTCGTGCTCGGCGAAGCGGTCCCCGTGGCGGGCCCCGCGGTCGTGCTGTCGTTCGTGCTCGCCGGGATCACCGCGCTGTTCTCGGCGCTCTCCTACGCCGAACTCGCCGGGATGATCCCGGTGTCCGGTTCGTCCTACTCCTACGCCTACGCCACGCTCGGCGAACTGGTCGCCTGGGTGTGTGGCTGGTGCCTGGTGCTCGAGTACGGCGTCTCGGTGGCGTCGGTGGCCGTCGGCTGGGGGCAGTACCTCAACGAGTTGCTGCGGCTGACGTTCGGTTTCGCCATCCCCGACGCCTTCAGCCAGCCACCGGGCTCGGGCGGGATCGTCAACGTCCCGGCCATCGTCGTCGTGCTGCTCGCCATGGTCCTGTTGCTGTCCGGCGCGAAGGAGAGCGCGCGGGCCAACGCGATCATGGTCGTGGTCAAGGTCGGCACGCTGGTGCTGTTCTGCGCGATCGCGTTCTCCGCGGTCCGGGCGGCGAACTTCGCCCCGTTCCTGCCGCTCGGCCTGGCCGGGTTGAGCGCCGGTGCCGCGAAACTGTTCTTCTCCTACATCGGTTTCGACGCGGCCTCCACGGCGGGCGAGGAGGCCAAGAACCCGCAACGGGATCTGCCGAGGGCCATCCTGCTCTCGCTCGCGATCGTCACCGTGTTGTACTGCCTGGTCGCCGTGGCGGCCGTGGGCGCGCTGCCGTGGCAGGAGTTCGACGGCCAGGAGGCCGCGCTCTCCCACGTGCTCGGTGCCGTGTCCGACAACCCGCTGTGGGCCGGGCTGCTGGCCGTCGGCGCCATCGTGGCGATCTCCAGCGTCGTGCTGACCGTCCTCTACGGACAGACGCGCATCCTGTACTCGATGTCCCGCGACGGCCTCGTCCCCGCCGCGCTGTCCAAAGTGGATCCCAGGACCGGCACTCCTCGGATCAACACCCTGGTGGTCTCGGGTTTCGTCGCGACGCTGGCCGCGTTCATCCCGCTCGGGAAGCTGGCCGACGCCACCAGCATCGGCACGCTGTTCGCCTTCGGGCTGGTGAACGTCGCCGTCCTGCTGCTGCGCAAGCGGCAACCGGAGGCGCCGCGCTCGTTCCGCGTGCCGTTCTCCCCCGTCACGCCCGTCCTCGGGGTACTGTGCTGCGGGTACATGATGCTCAGCCTCGACGTCGCGACCTGGATCGTCTTCGCCGGCTGGATGGCGTTGGGCCTGCTGATCTACTTCGGTTACAGCATGCGCCGATCCCGGCTGGCCGCGGATTCGCCCGTTCGCCGCCATAATTCCTAGCCTGTACAGCCGTAGTACGCGCCGGGTCATTGAAGTGACGGTGATCGGTAGGGGACACTTCCGTCCGACCCACGGAAAACCCTACCCGTGAACCGAGGTCCTTATGCGCCGATATGGCATTACCGTGCTGACCGCGTGCCTCGTCCTGTCCCTCACCGCATTCCCCGCCTCAGCCACCGCTCGAGAGACGGAACCCGCCCGGGCCCCCTTCTGTTACGAAGAACCCGTACAACCGAAAGCCGACGTCAGTGACATAAAAGCCGGTTTCCAGTCCACGAAATGGCTTCAGACGATCCAAGCCGTGTACAAGCGGCGCTGGCCCAGCGGTGAAGGTCTCGCGATCGCACAGGCCAAGGACAAGTACTTCAGCCAGTTCGTCACCAAGACCAGCTTCAACGCGCTCGCCGAATCCCTGATGGTGGCGATCCACGAAGAGACCCACATGTGGGACCTGGATCCGTCGAGAACCTCCTGGGACGTCTACGTCTCCGCGTGGATCGACGCTTCGCGCAAGGCGATGAAGGTGCCCATCCACGGCGGCTTCCCGCGCCGCGAAATCCTGCCGCTCATCACGGACGATCTCACGCGTTCGATGGACGACATCTACCTGCGGGACCAGCAGCAGGGGTCGTACCGGATGCAAGGGGTCATCGCGGAACTCAACGCCGGGCTCATGGGCTTGCCCGCCGCGACCGTCGTCGCCGAGTACATCCAGGGCGTGGGCGCGAGCAATGCCCGTGACATCGCGGCCACGAATCTGCGCTACCTCCAACTCTACCTGCGTGTCGCCAAGACGAATCATCCCGATTACTGGGCCAAGATCAAGGCCCAGCCCGCATTGCGCGAATTCGTCCTCATCGAGTTCCTCCGGACGGCCTATTGGCTGGACCAGTCCGCGCCTCACGCCGCGAAGCTCGGCAGTGCGGACGTGGCCAAGATCGTCGCCAAGAACTACGCCCCGGAGAACGTCGCGATCATCGAGGAGTTCACCGGCACCAAGGTGAACACGGGTTCGGCCAGGAACTGCACGCTCTGACGCCGTGGCCTGCCCGGCTGGGGCGGTACCACCGGTCCGTGAAGGACTCCTTGAGGGACCCAGGGTCTCTCAAGGAGTCCTGCACGGGCTTCAGCCGGCAAAGGCGTCCCGCCCTTTCCCTACGGCAGGAACACCGGCTGGTCCAGCGCCCAGAGCCAGGATCCGTCCGGCTGACGGCGGGCGACCTCGATGGTCGTCTCACCGGTGGTCAGCGTGGACGCCGTCAGCGCCAGGTCGCCTGCCGCCAGCGCCGGATGCTGCCTGCCCGGCAGGAGTTCCGGCGCGGCCGCGACGAACTCCTCGTACACCTTGCGGATCTCCGCGTGCCCGGTCGCGACGTTGCCCGGCGGGAACGCCAGCACGGCGTCCGGTTCGTACAACGCCACCAGTCCGTCGACATCACCCGCGTTGCCTCGCTCGATGAAGAATCTGCCCAGATCGTTCGGCTCGGTGGCCACAGTCCTGCTTGTCATGCGGATGAGCCTCGCAGGGAATCACGACATCCTGTGTCGCGTATTCCGCTAGGGTTTTCCCATGCGCGCCGACCGGCTGGTCTCGCTGGTGCTGCTGCTGCGGCACCGCGGCCGGTTGTCCGCGACCACGCTCGCCCGCGAACTGGGGGTCTCCACCCGCACGGTGCTGCGCGACATCGAGGCGTTGTCCGCGGCGGGTGTCCCGGTCTACGCCGAACGTGGCAGGCACGGCGGTTTCGCGTTGCTGCCCGGCTTCCGGACCGAGCTCACCGGGCTGAACCACGACGAGGCGCTCGCGCTGCTGATCGCCGGATCACGGCGCGGCGCGCAGGCGTTCGGCCTCGGCTCGGCGCTCGCCTCCGCCATGCTCAAGGTGATCGACGCGCTGCCGGAAGGCCAGCGGGACACCGCGGCGGGCGCGGCCCGGCGCCTGCTCGTCGACCCGGAGATCGACCTCCTTTCCCGCCGGGAGGCCGCCGAGGAGGTGTCCGACGCGATCGTGGCCGAGGTCCGGCGCGCGGTGTTCGCCGGGCACAAGCTGCGCATCCACTACGCGGCGACGGGGCGGACGGCGCGGTGGCGCACGGTGGACCCGATCGGCCTGGTCACCGTCCGGGACCGGGGTTACCTGCTGGCCACGAGAGCCGGTGAGGACCGCACCTACCGGCTGTCCCGGCTGCGGGCCGCCGAGGAACTTCCCGAACCGGCGCAACGACCGGACCGGGTCGACCTGGACCGGGCCTGGCAGGAGCGCAGCACGCGGTTCCGGACCGGCGGGGACCAGGTCGCCGTGCTGGTGCGGGTGGCCCCGGGGCGGCGGGAAGAGCTGGTGGGCACCGCGCTGGCCGTCCTCACGGAGGAGACCGACGAGGACGGCAGGCTGCGCCTGGAGGTGACCTTCCAGGACACGCGGCACGCGGAATGGGCGTTGTGGCGGCTCTCCACGGACGCCGAAGCCCTGACCCCGCCGTGGTTGCGCACCTCCCTGCGCGACCGCGCCGCCGCGATCACCAGCCGCTACGAGGAGCCGTCCTGACACCGGTCGCGTGCCAGGCGAGGACTCCCCGTCTCAACGGCGGTGTCGCGGAAGTTGCTTCCGCGACACGGAGCGAGGGCCTCGAAACGTACCGGATCCGCCTGAGCACGTACGACTTCCGGAGCGCGGAATCGTTGTCAACACGGCGTTGTCGCGGCCGTAACCTGTCGCGCCGGTGAGACCGACGTCAAGTTGAGCCGTCCGGGTGGGGATGGATAATTCGGCCTATGACGAACGCCGCCTTGGGCAGGGCAGCCACCACCTTCAAGGCGCTGCTGAAGGGTTACCGCGTTCGCGCCGGGCTCACGCAGGAGGAGCTCGCCGAAGGGTCCGGTGTGAGTGTCCGTGCCATCAGCGACATGGAACGCGGCATCGCCAAAAGCCCGCAACGCCGGACGATCGAAGCACTCGCCGCGCCGCTGTCGTTGACCGACGAGGAGCTCACGGGCCTGCAGAAGGTCGCGAGGCAGGGGCGCGCCCAGCCGGTCCCCGTCCCGGTGCCCGCGCCGTCGGGGATCTACGAATCACCGTTGATCGGCCTGCTGCCGACGGACGTCGACGACCTCACCGGACGCGAAGGCGTTCTCGACGCGTTGCGCGCGCTTTCCGCGGATCTGCGCGACGGCGGACGCCGGTCGGGGCGGGTCGCGATCCTGAGTGGACCTCCCGGCACCGGCAAGACCACGCTCGCCGTCCGGGTGGCGCACGACCTCGCCGAGGAGTTCCCCGACGGCAGGCTCTTCCTGAAGCTGCGCGGCATGTCGGCCGAACCGGCGAACCCGGCGGACGTACTGCACCAGATCCTGCGCTCGCTGGGCGTCGACGCCGTCCGCATCCCGGCCGACGCGGAGGATCGGGCCGGCCTGTGCCGCTCCCTCCTGCTGGACCGGGCCACCCTGATCGTCCTGGACGACGCGGCGGACGAGGCCCAGATCCGTCCGCTGCTGGTCGGCGGACCGCGGTGTCTCACCCTGATCACCGGCCGTCAGATGCTGGTGGGCTTGGAAGGCGCGAGCAGGCTCCCCCTCGACGTGTTCGGCGAGGACGACGCGGTGACCTTGCTGTCGACCATCATCGGGGCGGGCCGGGTCAAGCGGGAGCGGCGGGCCGCGCTGGAGCTGGTCGAACTGTGCGGACGGCTGCCGCTGGCCCTGCGCATCGCGGGCAACCGGCTGGCGAGCCGCCCGACCTGGCCGCTGTCGCGGCTGGTGGACCAGCTCCGGGACCGCAGCAGGAGATTGACCACGCTCACCGCCGGCGATCTCGACGTACGCTCCGTGTTCGAACTGTCGTACCGCCAGCTCAGTCCGAACGCCGCCGCGGTGTTCCGGCGGCTGTCGCTCGTCCCCGCGGCGGACTTCTCCGTGGGGGCCGCGATGACGCTCATCGAAGCCTCCGAGGAGGACGACGCCGCCGTCTTCCTGGAGGAACTGGCCGACGCGAGCCTGCTGCAGACGGCACGGGAGAACGGCCGGTACCAGTTCCACGACCTGCTGCGGGTGTTCGCGACCGAACGGCTCGCCCGCGAGGAGAGCGCTGAATTCGTCGAGGCGGCGGAGAACCGGCTGGCCGCTTGGCTGGTGCGCACCGCGACGGCGGCGGGCCGCTACTTCCACCCGACCGACGGGGTCAGCCCGGCCCCGGTCGCGACGCCGTCGTTCGATGATCACTCCGGAGCGGGCAGATGGCTCGAAGTGGAACTGGAGAACTGGCTCGCTTCGGTCAAGAGCGTCGCCGCTCGCGGGGAACACCGCCAGGTCCTCGACCTGGCCGAGGCCATGCACTGGTACTCGGAGATCGGCGGTGACGCCAGTACCTGGTACGACGTGTTCGGGCTCGCCGTGGACGCGGCCATCGCGCTCGGCAGCAAACGGGACGAGGCGGTGCACCGGAACTATCTGTCCTGGGTGCAGGCTTCCCTGGGCGACCAGGCGGAAGAGTCCGCCCGGATGGCCGAGCTGGCCTGGGACGCCGCGGTGGAGGCGGGCGACCGCCGTGAACAGGGCTGGGCACGGGTGTACCTGACCAACGCCCAAGTCCGCGACGCCGGCCGCTCCACGTCGCCCAAGCTGTTCGACGAAGCGACGCGCCTGTTCGAAGAGGCGGGCTATCCGCTCGGGGTCCACATCGCGCGGACGATGCGGGCTTCGTACTGGTACCGGAACGGCCGGTTCGACGACGCCGCCGAGGAGTTCGACGTCTGTGTCCGCTACTTCTCGCAGGAGCACGGCGGCTCGCGTACTCCAGTGGACGACACCAACTACGCGTACATGCTGCTGCGTTCGGCCCAGAACCTGGCCGCACTCGACTCGTTCGATCGGGCGCTCACCCAGTGCGAGACGGCCCTCGGCCTGTTCCGCCTGCACGGCGCGGCCATGGGCCAGGCCCGCGCGCTCCAGCAGACCGGACGGTTCCTGCGCCGCCGGGGCGACCACGCGAACGCGCGTCGCCGCCTGTCCGAGGCCGAGGGACTCTACGAACGCATCGGGCTGACCCAGGCTCAGATCGACACGCTCTGCGACAGGGCGGCGCTGGCGGAGGAGATGGGCGATCCGGCGGCGGCGCGCGCCGACCGGGAACGCGCGATGGGTCTTTGCGATCGGCTCGGCCGGTCCGAAGGCGGCAGGCTCCGGGAGAAGCTGGCCGAACGTCTCAACGCCTCGTAGCCGTCCGGTCAGGCGGAGGCACGGGTCAGTTCTTCCCAGGTGATGTGCCCGAGCAGGACGTCCTGGATGGTGTAGCGGGGCACGGGGGCGAATTCGGCGATGGTCTCGGCTCCGCCGGCCCTCGGCGCTCCGGCGGCCGCGATGTCGTCGCGGGAGACGTAGACGGCCACCATGTCCTCCGCGGACCGGGCGGGGCGATCTTGGCGACCTCGGATTCGTAGCGACACGTCAACTCCTTGGTGTTGAGCGGTTTCTGCGACTCTGGAACCAGTAAACGGCACCCGCGTCCCGGTCACCAGGAACAACCACCGGCAGAACGGCCGGAAGGAAAGTCCCCGGCGGCCGCCGGCTGGAGCAGGAAGCCGGCCGCGCGGCCGACGACGTCCGGCGGCACCGGCCTCGCCGACGGCCCCTGCGCGCGGAGGTGGCCGAGCAGGCCCGGTTCCGGCGCCAGTCCGTGGTGTTCCAGGTAGTAGGTGACGGTGTCGGTCCAGATCCAGGTCCCGTCGGTGAGGAAGTTCGACGGCACGGCCGCCGTCCGGTCCCGGTCGACGACGTCGTCCAGCAAGGACGGCGTGGACAGGACCGGAGTGCCGCCGGCCAGGTACGCGACGAGTGCCCGCAGTTCCTCCGGGTCCTCGACGCGCGGATGGCCGGGCTCGAATCCCGGGCCCGTTTCGGGGTGGACGACGTCGAACACCCTGGCGAGGATGAACTCTTCCGCTGTGGTCACCGGGTACCTCCTGCCGACAGGCCTGGGTTTCGCCGCCCAGCACTTCCAGTCTCGCGATCCAGTCCGTCTCCAGGGCCTCGAACCGGTGTTGCACGGCCCTCAAGACGATGTCCCCCGAGCTCCCACCCGAAATCGCCGTCCACGGCCTCTGCCCCGAATCCGGCCGCCAGCGCATCCAGTACCGCGTCGGCCACGGCGATCCCGCCCTGATCGAGATCAGGTGTTCCGCCGGCATGACGCGGCCTTCGCGGTGGCGAAGACGCAGCACCTACGCGGCGACCTCCTCTTCACGGCGAACCGTCTGGCCGAGGCCGCCGGGAAACCGGCCGAGGCCAGGGCGCACCGGGTGCACGCCCTCGCCGAATGCGCCCGGTACGAGACGCCGCTCGCCAGGAAGATGGGGCACGAACTGGCCGCCGGGCTCGGCGTCGCGATGCCCGAATCGGCTTGAGCCCGCCGGTCACCAGCCCGCGGCGGTGACCCCGCTGCAGGCCAGCACCTCGGTCATGGCGATCGTCGCGTGATGCACCCGGGACTTGACCGTCCCCACCGGCACACCGATACTCGCGGCGGCACGCTGCCGGGTGCGGTCGCGCCGGTAGACCTCGTCGAGTGCTTCGCGCTGGATGGGCGTCAGCTGAGCCAAACTCTGCTCCACGACACACCGCTCGACGACCTCGTCGGCGAAGTCGGTGTCGCCCGGCAGCAGGTCGAAGTCGTCGTCCCCGAACACCACCGGACGGGCCTTGTCGCGGCGGGCCCAGTCGACGATGAGGTTGCGGGCGACCCTGAACAGCCACGGCCGCGGCGGGATACGCTTCTCGATCAGCGTCTCGCTGTTGCGCCACGCGCGGAACAAGCACTCTTGCACGACGTCCTCGGCCCGATGCGGATCGGTGGGCAGCAGGCCGCGGGTGAAGCGGAGCAGATGGTCCCGGTGCTCGGCGTGCAACGCCGCCACGAAAGCGTTTCCCTCGGCCGACGGCGCCCTGTCCGCCAGCGAGGTCACCTGAGTATCGCGGTGGCCTGCCACGCCGACCTCCCTGACTAGTTGGCGTCCTTGGCCTCGATTCCACCGTCCGGAGCAGCCCGCGACCATGCGGAAGGACCGGCAGAACTCACCGGCGGCGGGTTCTTCCGGTCCGTCTGTGCGCGTTGCGTCCCCCCGGCGCGCCCCGTGCCGAGTACAGGAAGGCCCCCTTCCGGTACCCAGGCGCAAGGAAGGAGGCCTTCCTGTACTTGAGCGGTGAGTCGGACGTGGCGCGCTGCGGAAGCGATCGCGCGTTTCTTCTCCGGCCGGGGCGCGCGTAGTTTCTCCTTGTGGGATCGGGGATGAAGCCGGCGCGCCGGGTGGTGATCGTCGCGTTCGACGACGCGCAGATTCTTGACGTGGCCTGTCCCAGCGGGGCGTTGGAGATCGCGAGCTCGCACGGCGCCACACCGCCCTATGCCGTCGAGCTGGCCACGGTCGACGGGCGGATCACCCGGAGTTCGTCGGGGATCATGCTCGCCGGTGCGCGGCGGCTGGCCGAGGTCTCCGGGCGGATCGACACGATGCTCGTGGTCGGCGGAGCGGGAACGAAGACGGCCGCGGCGGACGAGCGCCTGCTGACGCAGGTGCGCCGACTGGCCGAAGGAAGCAGGCGGGTCGCCTCGGTGTGCACGGGCACGTTCGTGCTGGCGGCCGCCGGACTGCTCGACGACCGGCGGGTCACCACGCATTGGGGCTACGGCGAGTTGCTCGCCGCGACTTTCCCCGCGGTGACGGTGGATCCCGCCCCGCTCTACCTTCGCGACGGCAACGTCTTCACCTCGGCCGGGGTGATCAGCGCGCTGGATCTCACGCTCGCGCTGATCGAGGACGACCACGGTCCGACACTGGCCCGCGAGGTCGCCCGTGAGCTGGTGACGTATCTGCACCGCCCGGCCGATCAAGCGCAGATCAGCACGTTCCTGGCCGCCCCGCCGCCGGGCAACCGGGTCGTGCGGGATCTGCTGGCGTACATAGCCGCGCACCTCGCCGAAGACCTCAGCCCGTCGGCGCTGGCCGCGCGAGCCGGTGTCACCACCCGGCACCTCAACCGTCTGTTCGGCACGCATCTGGGCAGGACCCCGGCCCGCGCGGTGCGAGCGGCCCGGACCGAAGCCGCCGTCCACCTGGTGCGGTCCACCGCGTTGCCGATGTCCGCGGTCGCGCGGCGGTGCGGGTTCGCCTCGGTGGAAACCCTGCGAACGGCGTTCCGCCATCACTACGGGCTCACCGGGGACACACTTCGCAGGATGACGGACATGCCGCGACCCATCGGGACCTGACCACCCCAGAATTCGCGGCATGAACAGTGCGAAGACCACGCGCAGAACCGTACTGACCGGCGTCGCGGCGGCCGCGGCGTTCGGCCTCGCCCCCGGTACGGCTCAAGCGGAGACCCGAGGACCGCGGATCGGCATCCTGCTCTACGACGGCTTCAGCCTGCTCGATCCGACCGGCCCGGCCGAGGTGCTGTCCCGGCTTCCCGGCGCGACGGTGACGATGATCGCCGAGCACCGCGGCCCGGTGCGCACGGACACCCGCGACGTCGCGGTGCTGGCGGAACGTTCGGTGGCCGAGGTGAACCGGCTGGACGTGCTGCTGGTTCCCGGCGCCGGCAACCGCGGCACGATCGCCGCCATGGAGAACCGCGTGCTGCTCGACTGGATCCGCCGCATCCACCGGCACACGACCTGGACCACGTCGGTGTGCACCGGATCATTGATCCTCGGCGCGGCCGGGCTGCTCCGCGAACGGGCCACCACGTACTGGGCGTCGGCGGATTATCTGGAAAAGACCTTCGGCGTGCGCTACGTACCCGAGCGGTACGTTCAGGTCGGCAAGATCGTCACCGCCGCAGGCGTTTCCGCCGGCATCGACCTCGCACTCCACCTCGCGTCCCTGCTGGCGAACGAGGAAACCGCCCGCGGTATCCAGCTCGCCGTCGAATACGACCCGCGACCGCCCTTCGACTCCGGCGACGCCGCGACGGCGAGCCCGGAACTCAAGGCGCTCGCACTGAAACTGCTCGCCGATTCGCAGGAGTAGCCCGCAGAGGTGGCTTCACCGCATAGGATCACCACGGTGTGGAACGGGAGTCTCATTTCCCGGCCGAGAGCGGTGGAAGGCAAGGCAGGTCAGACCTCATGTACACGATCATCGAGGCCGTTCCCCGGGTATTGCTGCTCGTGGTGGGAGTCCTCGGCCTGACCTTTTCGATCAAGGGACGCGCCAAGGGAGTCTCCGGCCTGATGGTGGCCGCTTTCGCCATCATGCTCGTCGCCACGGTGGCGAGCATCATCTGGCAGTTCGTGGTGGCGAACCTGTCGTCCTGGGTCGTGTCCGACGAGCTCACCGCGGACGAAATCCGCTTGATCTTCATGGGTGTCGGCATCCCACTCGACGTCGCGGCGCTGCTCTCCTGGCTTCTGGTCGCGATCGCGGTCCTCAAAACCGGCCGGACGCCCCGGCAACCGGCCGTCGCGCCGTACCCAGGGCCGGGCAATCACCCGATGGCCGCACAGCCGGGTTTCCCGAGCCCGCAGCCCGAACACGGCCAGCCCGGCCACCCACAGCCCAACCCGCAGTCGAATCCGCCGACGCAGCAGCCGCCGATTTAGCCACCGGCAAGATGGCCGGCAGCCGTTCGGCCGGCCGCGGTCCGGCTCGCAGAACGCGGCGATCCCGACCCCGAGCGCGGCGTCCAGCCCCTGATCACCACGGGAGTCCCGGCTTTTCGCCGGCGCGGACGAGGTCGCGGTCAAAGTGCGGGGCCCGCGACATAGCGACGGCGCAGGGCCGCGTTCCCTCGGTCGGTCACATCGGTGCTGTCGACGTACTGGTCGATCGCACCGACCGGCGGCAGCGCCCTGACGGCTGGGTCGCTGATGGTCGAGACACGCGCGTCGGTGAACCGGGAAGCGTCGAGGACCCGGAACGGCCGGTCGTGGAAGTACCGGACCGACACCTCCAGCGGCGCGGTGAGACCGAGATCGTTGTGCAGCCCCGCGGTGATCTCGTAGGCCGGAGAAAGATGCCGTTCCCTCTCCTGCCAGCTTCGCGCGGCCAGCGCGCCGGAGAGAGAAGGAGTCAGTTCCCGGGCGCAGGGCAGCGCCGCGAACGCGGTGCCCAGCCACTTGCTGTACGGCGGATACACCCGATTCAGCAACAGGCACAGCCTCATCACGTCACGCACCTGGCGCGCGGTGACCACGGCCGAGCCCAGGTCGTCGCCGACTTCGCCGCAGCGGCCGACGAACGGCTCCTCCTGGGACAAGCGCATCCATTGGCAAGCCAAGACGTAGCGCCACACATCGTCGGGAAACCAGGCGAGGTGCTCCCGGTAAGGCTTCAGCAGGCCGACCCCGTCGTGGAAGACCGCGCCACCGGTCAGTTCACGCAGGACTTGCGCCGGCACCGTCAGCCAGGCCGAAACCGGCAGGCCGCCGTCCGGCTCGGCGCCGAGCTGTTCGGTGAAGAAGCCTCGCAGATCCGTGACGTCCACCCAATGCCGGGCCGGCGCACCCGTCGGGAAGGCGAAGCG
Source organism: Amycolatopsis sp. QT-25 (assembly GCF_029369745.1). Taxonomy (NCBI): domain Bacteria; kingdom Bacillati; phylum Actinomycetota; class Actinomycetes; order Pseudonocardiales; family Pseudonocardiaceae; genus Amycolatopsis; species Amycolatopsis sp. QT-25. The sequence continues at coordinate 2,209,855 of NZ_CP120210.1, read as the reverse complement.
GACCGGGTAACCGCGGAACTCGACCGGCAGTTCGCGGTCGAGCAGGCGTCCAGATCGTCGCCGAGGGCACGAAAGTGTTCGCTGTCCAGGAAAAGCCGCATCCGCGGGCCCCAGGCGTGATCGATGGAGCGCACCGTGTCGAAACCCTGCACCTCCGAACCCCAGCCGATCAACGCCGCCGAGTACGGCACGTCGTCGAGCGCGTTCTCCAAGATCGGAGCGACGACCTCGATGTAGAACAGTCGGGACAGCTCGAGTCCTGGCAGGAAGGATCGCGTCACGTCCGCCACCGTGGCAGCAAAGACGGATGACGGCCAGTCAATATTCTCAGGCGCGGGCGGCCCAGCAGGGCGCCTCGATCCAGTGGTGTTCGTCTTGACACGACCGGCACCCACCGTTATGCATGATTCGCGGACCGGGAACCTGTTGGGTGCCGCGGCGCTGGCGGTCCCCGGCCTCACCTTCGCCGGTCTATCGAGGGGTTAAGGCGAACATGACATGCAGGGATCAGCGGCACAGCGGGCCAGCAAGTGAGTCCCGACGCTCCTTACCCTCCACAAAGGACGTTTCCTGCTGTCGATGCCGCTCTGAGGTATATGCACCGCATCAACGGTTTGCTGGTCCGTGAAGGCCTCCTTGAGGGACCCTGGGTCCCTCAAGGAGGCCTTCACGGACTTGCCACCCACATGACACCTTTGCCGTATCCCTCAAGAGGTCACGTCGTCGTCCTGACACTTCGCGTCCCGGACGACTGAACCCACCCTGGCGATCAGCCGTGCCCGGATCTCCCCGGATCGCGCGACCTCGGCGACGGTGAGAGCCATCGCCAGGCCGGCGTCGCGGACGAACCGGTCGCCCTCGGAGCCGCCCGTCATACGATGTCGACGCCTCTTCGGTCGGAGGGCGAAACCCGGCCCGTGCGGATCATCACCTTCGGCGGCATCGCCGCCATCCACGGCGCCGAGACGACCGACAACTTCTGCATCGGCGGCAAAACGGCACTCCGCACGCCACGACCGCCCCAGGGGAAAGACGATCGCCGATCCTTGAGTGACCCGGCGATGAGGAAGTCAGGAAGATCCGGCCGGGCCGACGGCGTCACCTTCCCCGCGGTGGCGCCGGCTCCGGTAGGCTCGACGCCGGCGTCGAGCCTGCGCGACGTCCAGATCGCCGCCCGCCACGCCGACCGCGTCGTAGCCGAGATCCTCAAGGTGGCGTGCCATCGCGATGTCGGGCACGCCGGCCTGCGTCCTGGGCAAGGTTGTGCTGATTCGCATCCTGATCCCTTCGAGCATTCTCACGTAGATGCAGGCGACGCCACAAGTTCAAGCATGGTCGAGGTCACACGGACAGGTAGCGTAGCCGTCGTAACGGAAAGTCCACTTGACTTCGAGTGTGGTTGAGGTTTTACGTTGGATGGGTCGAAGCGTGCTCGGAAAGGACTCCATGAAATGAACGTTCCCGATCGTTACCGCCATGCCGCCATTCCGCACCTCATGGTGGACGGCGCCGCCGAGGCGATTCGGTTCTACACCAAGGCGTTCGGTGGGCACGAACTGTTCCGTATCGCCGACCCGGAAGGCACCATCATTCATGCCGAGGTCAGCATCAAGGGCTCGACCATCATGGTCGGTGACGCCGATGAACCCTTCAAAGCTCCCGATGCCGCGGGTGGCTCGACGGTGGGTCTGCATGTCTATGTCGATGACGTGGACGCGTTCACCGACCAAGCCGTCCGCGCGGGCGCCACGCTGCTCCAGCCGCCGACCGATATGTTCTACGGAGCCCGGTCGGCCATGCTGAAAGACCCCTTCGGACACGTCTGGGTCTTTCTGACCCATACCGAGGACCTGTCGGCGGAGGAGATCACCCGTCGCGGAACCGACTTGCTCAGCACCGGCAGCTTGTTCCCCCACTGAACAACAAGCGGGGGATGGCCCTACGCACCACGCTCGTACGGGCGTCGACGGGTTCTCGCTGAAGCCGCCGTCCACCGCGCTGTTGCTTCTCCCAGCCGGACACCATCGCATCCAGCACGGCGTCCTCGGAGTGGAGAAGGAGTACGCCTTCGCGCAGCTCCGTCCGCGCCGATCCGGGAGGCAGCTCGCCCCGAGCGCCCCACTCCCACCCACAAGCCAACGACCTCAACGCCTTTCACTCGACGCAATTCCGCGCGGAGCGCTCGTAGCATGGGGTCATGCGAGCGACCGCGGGCGGGTATGGGGCTGTGGCTGGGTGGGAAGTCGCGCGGCCATGCAGGCCCAGCCTGGTGAGGGGGGTCAGCATGGCAGGTTTCCGCAGTCGGGGCGTGGGCCCGGTCGACGTGCGCGCGGTCCCGCACCCGGCCGTCACGCTGGTCTTGGAGTTCGGTGACGGCCCGCTCGTGGTGGACAATGGCCGGGGGCAGCGCGGAAGCCTGGTGGCCAGGCTCGCGTTCGGCGGAGTTCGGGTGCGGGGTGGGAACGTCGAGTGCGTGCAGGTGCGTCTGTCCCCCGTGGTCGCGTACACCGTGCTGGGTGCCGGGTCGGCGGAACCGGGCCGGGCGGTGGTGGCCCTCGACGACCTATGGGGCCGGGACGCGGCACGGATCCGGGAGCGGCTCGGCGAAGCCTCGTCGTGGCAGGACCGTTTCGCCTTGGCGGACGCTGTGCTCGTCCGCCGACGCGAGACGGGGCCGTCGGTGGATCCCGAGGTGGCCTGGGTCTGGGACCGGATCGCCGTCAGCCGTGGCCGGGCGCGGGTCGAGGAACTGGCGGCCGAGGTCGGTTGGAGCCGTAAGCGCCTGTGGTCCAGATTCCGGTCGCAGATCGGCGTGCCTCCCAAGCGCGCCGCGAGGCTGGTCCGCTTCGACCACGCGGCCCGCGGCCTGGCCGCGGGCGGAGACGCGGCCAGGGTCGCGGCGGAAGGCGGGTATGCCGACCAATCCCATCTGCATCGGGACGTCCTGGCGTTCAGCGGCGTGACTCCGGCGGCCGCGGCAGGCCAGGTGTGGCTGGCGGTGGACAAGATCGCCTGGGGAACATTTCTCCAAGACCCGCTTCCGTGAGCACGCGAGAGTGAGCCGGGCCCAGGGCCCCCGCCGCCGGTATCCCGGCGACGGAGGAGGACGGCACCCAGGACAGGAGTGTGTGACATGGAGTTGTACGGCGCGAAGGTGCTGGTGACAGGCGCCACCGGCGGGATCGGGCAGGCGCTGGCGGTCGAACTGACCGCCCGTGGCGGCGAGGTGGTGCTCACCGGGCGCCGTACCGGCCTGCTCGAACCGCTGGCCGAAAGACTGGGCGGCCGGGCCATCCCCGCCGATCTGGCCGACCGGGACGCGATCGAAGAACTGCTGAACACCGCGGGCGAGATCGACGTGCTCGTAGCCAACGCCGCGCTGCCGGCGACGGGCCTGCTCGCCGACTACTCCCTCGGCGAGATCGACCGCGCGCTGGAGGTCAACCTCCGCGCGCCCATCGTGATGGCGAAGCTGGCCGGGGAACGCATGGCCGCCCGCGGCCGCGGTCACCTGGTCTTCATTTCCTCACTGTCCGGGAAGACCGCGTCCGGGCAAGCATCCCTCTACAACGCCACCAAGTTCGGGATGCGCGGCTTCGCCCTCGCGCTCCGCGAGGACATGCGACCGCACAACGTCGGTGTCTCCACGGTGTTCCCCGGCTTCATCCGGGACGCGGGCATGTTCGCCGACTCCGGCGCGACCCTGCCCCGCGGGGTCGGCACCCGGTCACCGCAGGACGTGGCGCGCGCGACCGCGCGCGCCGTCGAGCACAATCTCGCGGAGGTGGACGTGGCGTCACTGGGCCTGCGCCTGGCCGCCCTGATCGGCGGCACCGCGCCCAGCCTGGCCGCCGCCGTCCAGCGCCGCATGGGCGGCGACAAGGTCACCGGCCAGCTCGCCGCAGGCCAGCGCTACAAACGCTGACACCCTCGCCCATCGGCCACGTCCGGCGAGGAGCAACGACCCACGGCCACCCGGCCGCGGCGGCCGTCCTCACAGCGGCGCAACCGTTGCCGGCTGCCCACACGGTGAAGATCCACTCATCGACATGAGCTGATCTTCACGCCGGCGACGGAGTCCGGTGGTCAGCCGGAACTCAGCCAGGACCTGCTTCGGCATGATCGAGAGTCTCCCCGACCTCAGGACCGTCAGCGCGGTGTCAGGCCGGTACGACCGCCGGCCGCGCCCACGACTCACCACGCTGCCCCGCCTGGTGTCTTTTCTCGAACTCCGAAGGAACAGGTGTCGACGGCGTGGAGCGGGGTATGCGGTGGTTGGCAGGTCGCATGAATCCCGAGTTCAGGAGGAGCTATGGCCACAGGTGAAACCGGTTTCGACGACGTCACCTACGACCTCGTGTCCGTTCAGTATCACGCGCTGAAGGCTGGTCACGACTACGGGCAGTACGTCCGAGACGCCGACAACGCCGGTCGCTCGGACATCGCCGACTTCTTCCGCAAGGTCATGGAGGAGGATTCGGCGCGCGCCAAACAGTGCCATGAATTCCTGAAGGACCTGTCGGGCAGCTCGGAATCCGGACCAGCCGTCTCCTGACAGGCGACAGGACGACCCGGCCGGCCTTTGCCGCGGCCGGGTCGTCCTGGACACGGGGAACGTGGTGGCGTGGCTTTCCGCTTCGTGCGTCGCGGCCTGCGATGACCTCGCCGCACGCTCGGCTCGAAGCCGCGGGACACACTGCCGCACAGGCGCCGGTCCTGGTGAAGCGCATCGATCAAGATGTTCCCGGCCATCGCCTCCGGCTCGGTCCGGTCGCATTGCGATGACGTGACCACGCCGTCACAAGGCGCGGGTGACGGATGGCATCCCTTCCCCCGTCGCCCTTGCGGCCGGGGGCGGCATCCTGTGCACCGGACTCGCGGTCTTCGAGCTCACCGTGCGGCTGTTTCGCGCACAGCGGTCCTTGATGGATCTCAGTACTCACGGTTTCGCATCCGACACCTCCCATCCTGGCCAGATAGGACGATTCTTGGCCAAGAACAGTGGGCGATCAAGGGAGCGACGATGCGAAGATGCGCCCGGCAATACCGTTCGAGCTATGGAGAACCCGCCACTTCAGGATTCCTCGACGGACCCGGCGGAAGAAGGTCCACACCGTACCCACTCGCCATCCTCAGTCCCTTCCCCTGTTCTCGGTCTTGTCGAGCTTGTCGAACAAGGTGACCGGCTGACCGGCCGGAAGCCGCTGATGCCCCAGGCAGGCGGTGCATCAGGACCGGGCCGTCACCACTCACGAGGCGTTTCGGGTCGTGCCGGTTCGCGATTTCCTCGGTTACCCGATCGACCTCGGCGACCGAAGAGAGATCCGCCGGCAGGAACGTCACCGCAGCCGGCAGATCCCGGCGTGCTCGGCCGATCACGGTCACCTGATCGCCTCGGGCCGCACGAGCGAGCGCGGTGGCGCGGCCCATGCCGGTGGTTCCGCCGGCGACGATCACGATCTTCGTAGTCATGGCATCATCGTGAAGGGCCAGTCGTGCAGACGAAAGAAGGCACTTCGATGTCCGATACGTACACGGGTGTGCCCTCGGTGCTCGCACAGGACCTGCCGCGCCCGGTGCCGGCCGTCGAACCGGGCTCCTGTCCGGTCGGCGCCGTCTTCGATCGGCTCGGCGACCGCTGGAGCTTGTTGGTCATCGTCCTGCTCGGCGGCCGGGCGCACCGCTACAACGAACTGCACCGTGCGATCGAAGGCATCAGCCAACGCATGCTCACCAGAACCCTGCGTGCGCTGGAGAACGACCATCTCGTCGCGCGCACCGTGCACGCGACCGTTCCGCCCGGCGTCGAGTACGACCTCACGCCCTTGGGACGATCACTGTTGACACCGGTCTCAGCACTGGCCGACTGGGCTGTCGCACACGCCCACGAGCTGCGCACGTAGGTACTTCGGCGGCTCAGGCAAGGCAGCGCGGCCAGGCGGGGCCCATGCCCGGGGCCGACCGTCGCCAGGGGTGGGTTCGAGTTGGCGGGATGCTTCTTCTGTGTCCGAATCCGGCGCGCAAACGGGGTCTCAGTCAAGAGCGAAGGCGACGAACGGCTCGATCTCACCTTAGGAGGGGGGCAGGCGTCAGAATCGACACAAGATCGCCCTCGGACACGAAGAAGCCCAGGCCGCGTGGCCTGGGCTTGTGCTCCCCCGCTTGGACTCGAACCAAGAACCCTCCGGTTAACAGCCGAATGCTCTGCCAGTTGAGCTACAGGGGATCGTACTCCGTACCGGCCGGATCGCTCCGACCGATGAGAGAACTTTAGCCCATGCCCCCGGACGGCCGTGCACCCACCCCCACTTTGTCCGGTCACCTCGTCAAGCTCGCGTTTTGAGGGACAATGACAGCCGGAGCAAGATCGAACGGAGGCGTGGACTCGGATGAAGATGTTCCTGCTGGGTGCGGCCGCGGGCTACGTACTGGGCGCGAAGGCCGGCCGGGGGCGGTACGAGCAGATCGTGCGGACCTACCGCAAGATCGCGGACCACCCCATGGTGCAGGGCGCCGCCGGGGTCGCTCGCGCCAAGGTCGGTGAGCGGTTCGGGCGGCCTCAGCGCTGACCGCACCCGAGACGAATCGAAAGGGCCTTTGACCGCGCGAGACGCGGTCGAGGGCCCTTTCGCATCCAAGCGATTCAGCCCACCGTGGCAACCACGAAGACGCGCCGGAACTCGAACCAGGTGGTTCCGTCGGGGCGCGGCGGGTAGGCCTCGTCCAGTTCGCGGGCGACCCGCGCGCGGAAGTGGTCCCAGCCGGCTCCGGTGAGAGCCTCCTTCACCGGTCGCAGCGAGGTGCCGGTGATCCATTCGAGTACGGCGTCCTCCCCCGCCAGCCGCTGCAGGTACGTCGTCTCCCAGGCGTCGACGGCGCAGCCCGCGTCGGCGAGCAGGTTCCCGTAGCCGAGCGGGCTGTCGACGGCCTCGTTCTCCCGCAGGACCACGTCGGCGAGGCGTGAAGCCCATTCCTCGGTGCGCGCGAGGGCGCGGACCAGGGCGTGTGACGGGGCGTCGAAGTTGCCGGGGACCTGGAACGCGAGCGTCGCCCCGGACGGCAGGAGGTCCACCCAGCGGCGGAGCAGGTCCCGGTGCTCCGGGACCCATTGGAGGACGGCGTTCGAGATGACCACGTCGGTGTCCGGTTCGGGCACCCAGTCGTTGACGTCGAGCACTTGCGCGTCGACGCCGCGCGAGCGTGCGGCTTCGACCATTTCGGGTGAGCTGTCGCTCGCTTCGATGATCGCGTCCGGCCAGCGTCGCGCGAGGCCGGCGGTCAGGTTGCCGGGTCCGCAGCCGAGATCGGCGACCCGGCGGGGTTTCCCGGCCGGGATCCGTCCGACGAGGTCGTGGAACGGCCGGGCTCGGAGGTCGGCGTAGTCGAGGTACTTGACCGGATCCCACATGGCGCCTCCCAGCGATACAGTACAAGCGTACTGCTAGCCGTGGGGCTTCGCCAGCTTCTCCGCCGCTTCCTCCGCGATCGCCTCGACCACCGCGACGTCGGTGCCCGGATCGGGCCGCACCTGCAGTACCGTGCCGTCCTGGCCGGGGACCTTGCGCTCGACGAACCACGCCCCGCCGGTCCCGAAGTCCTTGCGGTGCCGCCCGCGGACCGAGCCGTCGACGCGGTGCCGCACCAGGATCGGGACCTTGCCCGGCCGTCCGAGCCTGAACCGGACCGGGGTTCTGTCGGCCAGCAGCACGGCCTTCCCCGCGGTCCCGATCTCCTCGGATTCGGTCAGGGTCAGCACCCCGTCCGACCACGCGGCCTTGCCGACCAGATGCCAGCCGACGCGGCGCGGCCCCGGAATCCACAGCCCCAGCGCCGTCACCAGCAGGTACCCGCCGCCCTCGACGGCCGCGCTCCCGACGACGTGCTCGCCGTCGTCCAGCGAGCCGTCGAAATCCGCCGGGACACGGTCCCCCAGCAGGTGACGCAGCCAGCCCATGCTCAGTCCAATCCGCCGATGGCCTGTTCCTTCAGCGCCTTCCGGTACTGCTCGAGCGCGACGAGGTCGCCGAACAGCGCGCGGTAGTCGTCCGGCGCCTCGACCGGGGAAAGCCGCTGGAGCTTCGACTTGATCTCGTTGATCTGGCGGCCGACCAGGCCTTCCTGCACCGCCGCGAGCTGGGCGGAAATGTAGCGCGAGTCGACCTCGCCCTTGGCCCGCAACGGTTCCACCGAAAGTTCGCTGAGCACCCGTCGCACCGTCCCTTGCGGACAGTGCGGGGCGGCCGCGTCGAGCAGGGCGGGCCCGGTCAGCCCGGAACCCGCTCCCCCGGCGGACAGCAGCGCCTTGTGGATGGCGACGTAAACCGGATGGGTGAACGCGTCCTCGGGGAGCGCGTCGTACTCCGCCCCGGCGAGCATCGGCTGCTGGAGCGCCGCCTTGAGCGCCTCACGTTGCGCGATGAACCGCGGATCGCCGGGCGCGGGCCTCGGCAGGTCCTCTTCGACGGTGGTGGTGGCCGCGGCGGCGGGCCGCCGGACCTCGATGGTCGTGGAGCGCTTCGCCGTGGCACCCGCGCTGCCGCGTACCCGGTTCACCACCTGCGCCGCGTCCTGCCAGCCGACCCACCAGGCGAGTTTCGACGCGTAGCCGTCGCGGCTGGCGCGGTCCTTGATGCCCGCGACCATCGGGACGGTCTTCTGCAGCGCCGCGACCTGACCGTCGACGGAGTCGAGGTCGAAGCCCTTGAGCATGCTCTTGATCGCGAACTCGAACAGCGGGGTCCGCCGCGCGACCAGGTCGCGCACGGCGGTGTCACCCTTGGCCAGCCGCAGTTCGCAGGGGTCCATCCCGTCGGGGGCGACCGCGATGTAGGTCTGCCCGGCGAAGGTCTGGTCGCCCTCGAAGGCCTTCAACGCCGCCTTCTGGCCGGCTTCGTCACCGTCGAAGGTGAAGATCACTTCGCCGCGGAAGGCGTCGTCGTCCATCATCAACCGCCGGAGGACCTTCATGTGATCCTCGCCGAACGCCGTGCCCGACGACGCCACGGCCGTCGGCACTCCGGCGGCGTGCATCGCCATGACGTCGGTGTAGCCCTCGACGACGACGACCTGATGCCGCTTCGCGATTTCGCGTTTGGCCAGATCGAGGCCGAACATGACCTGCGATTTCTTGTAGATCGGCGATTCCGCGGTGTTCAGGTACTTCGCCGACACACGGTCGTCGTCGTACAGGCGCCGCGCGCCGAACCCGACCACCTCGTTGCCGACGTCGCGGATGGGCCAGAGCAGCCGCCGGTTGAACCGGTCCATCGGCCCGCGCTGGCCTTCCTTGGCCAGCCCGGCGGTGAGCAGCTCCTTGACCTCGAACCCGCGGTTGAGCAGATGTTTGGTGAGTTTGTCCCAGCCGGCCGGCGCGTACCCGCAGCCGAACGTCTGCGCCGCGGCGGCGTCGAAACCCCGTTCGGACAGGAAGTCCCTCGCCACGCGCGCGTCCGGGGTGAGCAGCTGTTCGGCGTAGAACTCCTGGGCCGCGCGGTGCGCTTCGATCAGCCGGGCGCGGGTGCCGCGATCCCGCTGGACACTTCCGCCGCCACCTTCGTAGGTCAGCCGGAACCCCGCGCGATCCGCGAGCCGCTCGACGGCTTCGACGAACGAGATCAGGTCCATCTTCTGGATGAACTTGATCACGTCACCGCCTTCGCCACAGCCGAAGCAGTGGAAGGTGCCGTGGGTGGGGCGCACGTTGAACGACGGGGTCTTCTCGTTGTGGAACGGGCAAAGCCCTTTCAAGCTGCCACCGCCGGCGCTGCGGAGGGCCACGTAATCCCCGATGACCTCGTCGATCCGGTTGCGCTCGCGCACCTCCGCGATGTCGCTGTCCCGAATCCGTCCTGCCACGCTCATCACTCTAGTTCTTCCTCGCGGAGCACTGTGCGGCACACTCGGGGAATGAGCACCGCCCTGGACGAACTCGCCGGGAACTTCACCGCGTTGCGCCCTCATCTGGTGTCGGTCGCCTACCGGCTCACCGGCACGCTGTCCGACGCCGAGGACGCGGTCCAGGAGTCGTGGCTGCGCCTGAGCGGCCTCGACGATCGCCGCCGTTCGGCCATCGAAGACCACAAGGGCTGGTTGACCACCGTCGTCAGCCGCATCTGCCTCGACCGGCTGCGGTCCGCGGTGGTGCGCCGCGAACGGTACGTCGGCGAATGGCTGCCCGAACCGGTCCTCGGCCCGGTGGGCACGCCGTCGTCGGAGGATCCGCTGACCGTCGCGGTCCGCGACGACGGGATGCGGATGGCGGCGATGGTGGTCCTCGACCGGCTCACGCCGGAGCAGCGCGTCGCGTTCGTCCTGCACGACGCGTTTTCGGTGCCGTTCGGCGAGATCGCCGGCATCCTGGGCTGCACGCCGGAGGCCGCGCGCCAGCACGGTTCCCGTGGGCGCCGGGCGGTCGCCGACGCCGATCCGCCGCCCCGGACGGCGCTCGCCGAGCAGCAGCGGATCATCGAGAGGTTCATGACCGCGATGCTCACCGGCGACATCCAGGCGGTGGCGGAGGTCCTGCATCCCGACGTCGTCCTCGTCGGCGACGGCGGCGGCAAGGCGCGCACGGCGGTGCGGACGGTCGCCGGATTCGACAAGGTCACCCGGCTGTTCCAGGGACTCATGCGGAGGTACGACCCGGCCGGGATCGAGCAGGCCAGGCTCGCGCTCGTCAACGGCGACCTCGGGCTGTACATCCCGCCGCAGGCGGCCTCCGGCGACTACCGCGCGCTCGACGAGCACGTCGACGCGTTCGTCATCCGCGACGGGAAGATCGTGGCGATCTACGACGTGGCGAACCCGGACAAGCTCACCACCGCGCGGACCCGCGTCGGCCCCTGACGCAATTCGTCACCTGCTTGCGATGGTTCGGGCGCCGAACCATCGCAAGCAGGTGACGAATTGCGTGGGCAAGGTCAGGGAAGCGGGATCTTGCAGGCGTCGCCCGAAGTGAAGCCCTGCGCGGTGATGTCGAGGGCGCTGTTCATCCGGGCACGCATGTTCTCGAGCCCGATCTGGTAGGTCAGCTCGATGACGCCCTTGCGGCCGAACTCGCGTTCCAGTGCGGCGACCTGCTCGTCGGTGACGGTCACCGGGCTCGCGGTCATCGCGTCGGCGTACGCGAGCGCGAGCCGTTCCTGGTCGGTGAAGGCGGGCGACTTCGCGTAGTCGTCGATGTTCTTCAGCCGTTCGATGTCGAGCCCCTCGTGCAGCTGCAGCATGGTCCCGAAGTCGATGCACCACGTGCAGCCGAGCTGGGTCGCGACGCGGTACACGGCCAGTTCGCGCACGTTCGACGGCAGCGTCTTGCTGGCCTTTTCCGCCAGCAGTTCGTGCATGCCGTTGGCCCGGAGCAGTGCCGGGTGGTGCGCGTAGACGGCCATCGGCTCGGGCACGGCCCCGAAGCGCTTGCCGGCGAACTTGTAGATCAGCTTCAGCAGGAAGCCGGCTTCGGCGGTCTTGACGGCGGGAATGCGCGGCATGGTGTCCTCCTCGTGCGGTTGCGGTCACCTCCTGGACGAGGCCGTCGTCGCGGACGTGACAGGCGCTCTCCGGTGACGTGGACCACGCGGCCGCGACGGGCTGGATTTAGCCTTTTCGCCGGAACCCCCGTTCGATCGACGAAGGTACGCTTACGCTCAGCGATTCCTTCGCTACCACCGATGTCGTCACACCGGTCTCTTCGGCGCTCCCTCCGCACTCTCCCCCGGAGGAACACATGGACCATCCGAGGCTCGCCGTCGAGAATCCCGCGACCGGGCGGCCGATCACGACCGTCCCGGACGACGGCCCGGCCGATGTCGACAAAGCGGTACGTGCCGCCGTCGGGGCCTGGCCCGCCTGGCGCGTCTCGGATCGGCACGCGGCGCTGCTGTCGTGCGCGGTCGTCGTCGAGGAGGCCGCGCCGGTGCTGGCCCCCGTGCTGACCGAGGAGCAGGGAAAACCACTGCGGGAGGCCGAAGACGAGTTCGCCGAGGCCGCCGCGTGGTTCCGGCGCTTCGCCGGCGCGAGAGCCGGATCGCTGGTCGGTGGCAACGGCCCGATCGCCGCGATCACGCCGTGGAGCTTCCCCGTGCGAGTGGCCGCCAGGCAACTCGCACGGTCGTTCGCCGTGGGCGACACGGTGGTGCTCAAACCGTCGCCGCACACTCCGCTCACCACTGTGCACCTGGGCCGGATGCTGGCGGAGGTGCTGCCACCCGGCGTGCTGACGGTGCTCACCGGCCGGGAGCCACTCGGCGAGTGGCTGCTCGCCGCGCCCGAGCTGAACCGGCTGCCGCCGGAACCGGACGGCAACGATCCCGCGATCGTGCTCCCCGGCACCGATCCGGCCGAGATCGCGGAAAGCCTGTTCTGGAGCGCGTTCACCAATTGCGGGCAGCTTCGTGTGGCGGTCAAACGGGTCTACGCCGCCGGGTCCGCCTATGACGGCGTGGTCGAGGCGCTCGCGGCTTTGGCGGCGAAGGTCGTGGTGGGCGACGGGCGGACGCCAGGGACGCAGCTCGGGCCGGTGAACAACCGGCCGCGGTACGACCGGGTCACCGGCCTCGCCGAGGCGGCCCGGTCGGACGGCGCTCGGCTCGTCACCGGCGGACCACTCGAGGGACCCGGTCACTTCTTCGCCCCGGCGATCGTCGCCGAGGCGCACGACGGGATGCGCGTGGTGGCCGAGGACCAGTGCGGCCCGGTGCTGCCGGTGATCCGATGCTCCACAGTGGACGAAGCGCTCGGGCTGGCGAACGACACGACGCCCGGCTCGCGCGCATCGGTGTGGGGCACGGACGAGGAGCACGCCGTGGAAGTCGCGACGCGGCTCGAATACGGGACGGTGTGGGTCAACGAGCACGAAGTCGGGTGACTGCCCCGGTCAGGGGGTGATCGTCCGTACGTCCCACACCCAGACGCCGTCGACGAACTCGGCGGGTTTCCGCAGCAGCAGGTCGACGGTGGCGCGGAAGGCGTCCTGGTGTTCGCGCGGGATCAGCACGAGGACGTCGGCGTTCCAGTAGCGCAGATCCTCCAGCGCCTGCACCCGCTGCGATTCGGTGATCGTGGCCGGGATGCCGGTCTGCTTGATCTGGTCGAAGATGATCGACGTCGGCCGCTGGATGGCGCCGTAGCGGCCGCGTTTGTCGTCCGGGCCGCTCGGCCCGACGAAGTAGCCCTCCGGCATCGAATAGCCGAGTCCCGCGTCGATCTGCCAGTGCAGGGGTTCGGATTCGCCGGAACTCGGCAGCGGCACGGGCACCACGGTCCCACCGGGCGCGACGTAACTCCGCCAGGTCCCGTCCGCGAGAAAGCGCGGCGTCGGCGGCCGGTCCTTCACGATCAGCTGCGTCGGCGCGATCGGCAGCAGTACCGCGATCACGACACCGATCCACACCAGCCGCAACGGGAATCGCCGCTCCCCCGGCACTTCGGGCAGCTTCGACGCGACCGCGTAGACGCGCTCGGTCGCCAGCGCCAGCAGGGCGCCGACGAGCGGGATGCAACCCATCGCGAGCCGCGATTCCAGCAGCGATTCGAACAGGGGCAGTTCCGAGAAGAGTTTCCACGGTCCCGGGATCCCGGTCTCCTCGTGCACCACGATCAGTTGCACACCAAGGGAAAGCCAGGCCATCACGAACATCGAGATCGCCAGCGCCCGCGCGAAGACCTCACGCCACAGCCAGGCGGTGATCACCACCATCAGCACGATCAACGGCCAGCCGAAGAAGGCGTTCTCCTCGGTGCGGTTCATCGACACGTCCGCGGCGGCCTGCGGTTGCCCCGCGACCGACTGGGTGGCGAACCGGGTGAACGCGGCCGTGTCGTTCCCGACCGGGCCGTGCTCGATCGCCTGATAGCTCTGCGGGCCGAAGAACTGCCACCACAGCGGGAAAGCACACAGCACGAGCGCCACGAGGACAGCGATGCCGACACCGAGCCCCAGCGGTTTCGCCATCGGCGGGAACTCTCGGTAGTTCGTCGCGAAGTAGGCGATGGCGAAGAACGCGAACGCCATCGCGAAGATCAGCAGCGGTTCTTCACCGAGGAAGATCTGGTAGGCCGCCAGCAGGCCGAGGAAGATCCCGTTGCGCACCGGGCGCTCGCCGCGCGCGATCTTGAAGACCAGCAACGCGATGAACGGCAGGACGAACCACGCGACGAAGTTCGGGTGCGCGTTGCCGTGCGAGATCATCGGCGGGGCGAAGCCGACGAACGCGCCGCCGATGGCCGCGCCGACCCGGTGGGTGACCAGATGCCGTGAAAACACCCAGTACCAGGCCGCCGCCGTGCCGGCGAGACCACCGGTGAGCGCGATGGCCCAGGTGACCGTCGGGCCCAAGGTGAGCGTGACCGGCGCCAGCGGGATGCCGATGCCGAGCATGGCCGTGTTGGCCATCAGGTTCACGCCGAGCGGATGGTTCTGGAAGTGCGAACTGAGCGGGTTCCTCAGGTGCAGCACGTTGTCCGCGGTGACGGAGAAGAACCACTCCCACAGGTTCTGGTCCGACGCGCTGTTCCAGAGATAGCCCTCCTCGAGGTCGAGCCAGAGCCCGTTGTAGAGCAGGAAGGCGAACAGCAGGAAGCCGCCCATGATGGCGGCGTCGGCGGCGGCGAACCGGCGAGGTCTCGTGGGAGTCTTCTCGGCCTCCACCTCCGTCGCCTCAGCCTGGAAAAGACTCACTGACCATCCTCACGGCTCGACAACGCGGGCGAAAAAGTAGAGCACACCCGTCGAGGCATGCCTGACGAGCAGAAGGAAGGGACGATCGACGGCGACCTCGAGCGGCTCGTCGACGATGAGCGACGTCAGCCGCATCAGCACCGCCGTCGCGGCGGCGCCTTCGAGGCCTTGTTCGTCGATGCGGAGCACGGACTGGTGGACGACCTCGGACACTTCGAGCCGGTCGTCGTCGGCGAGCGCGGTGAGATCGGCGTCCGCGGTGAACATCGTCCGCACACCGAGGTTCTGGAGTTTCGCCGTGAGCGGGCTGTCGACGTCGAGGGCGAGTTTCGGCAGCGACAGGGCGATCGTCTTGGACCGCGTGTTCTCCAGCAGGACCGCCAGCTTGCCCGCGTCGAGTTCGGCGTCGTCGAGATCGCCGTCCGGCAGCAGGATGACCGCCTCCACCCCGCCCTCGGCGCCGAGGCGGACGACCTGCCAGCCGTCCTCGTGGGTGTGGTCGAGCTGTTTTTCGAGCCACATCGTCGGCACCGTACGGGTGCCGGACGGCGCGTGGAAGTCCGCGGGCGCGGTGTTGTCACCCGAGAACGGATCGGTCCACGCGGTTTTGAGATACAGGGCGTTGACGATCGCGGCGACGGTGTCCGGCGCGACGGTCCCCGGCTTCAGCAGTTCGGGGATCAGCTCGCGGGTCGCCTCGGCGACGTCGGCGTTGATCAGCCGCCGCGCTGCCTCCGGATCGTCGCCGAACGGGGCGCCGGCGACCTTCCCGCCCGGCCAGGTGGCGAGTTCCGCGCGGAAGGAGTCCTCCAGCGGGAGCCCGTCCCAGGCCCAGAGCGTGTTCGCGACCGCGAGTTCGGGCCCGTCGTCGAGCAGGGACGAGGCCTTGCCCAGCAGGTCGGCGAGCTCGTCCGGGTCGCCGAGCAGCGCGATCAGTTCTTCTCTGGTCTTCCCCTTGGCGGCCTGGGTCACCAGGCCGAGCGCGCTCGCGATCGAGTACGGCGAGAAGCACGCGTTCTCCGTGCGGCTCGCCAGCACCCGATAGAGGTCCAGACCAAACCGGAGGTGGCTTTCGGCAGCGCCCATGCCGCAGACCGTACCGTGCGGGCGCCCGTCCGTCTCCTGTCCGAAAGTTCCCTTTGGCCGTCCCGGTGCTCGTGACTCACGGCTCAGCCGTGGGGGCCCGCGTGCCGGGCATGCCACGCGTATGCCTGGGCGTCCGTGAGAGACGCCACCTGGTCGACGACCACCCGCAGGCGCGCCGCGTCGTCCGGGGCGGCCTCCCACGCGGGCAGGAACAGCCCGTCCAGCGCTTCGGGCGCGCGACGGCACAGTGCCTCGACCAGTTCGGCGAGTGTCTGACGCTGGCCGTCCTGCATCGCGAGGCGCCGTCTGTCGCTCATCACGTAGCGCAGCGCGAGCGCCTTGAACAACGCGACCTCGGCCGCGACCTGCTCCGGGACGACCAGCCGCGCGGCGTAACGGCTCAGCGGTCCTTCACCGTGCACCTCCCGCGTCGCACCGACCACCGCCGTCGCGAACCTGCCGACCAGTTCACTCGTCAGCCGCTTCAGCGCGACCTGCGCCTTGAGCGAGCCGTCGAGTCCCGGTTCGAGGAGTTCGGCGACCACGGGCAGGTCGAGCAGTTCCTTCGCCGCACCCTCCAAAGTGGACTGGGACTGCCGCGAAAACCGGCGCGCAGCCTCGGCGACCGCCGAGCGTTCCTCCGCGTCGGCCAGTACCCGCAACGAGATCCGGCCGGCCAGCACTCCGTCCTCGACGTCGTGCACCGAGTACGCGACGTCGTCGGACCAGTCCATGATCTGCGCTTCCAGGCAGGTACGGCGATCCGATGACGCCGAGATGCCTTCCCTGACCCACGCGAACACCTCGGCGTCGTCGGCGTACACGCCGTACTTCGGGTTGCCCTCTTCACGTTGCCACGGATACTTCGTCGAGGCGTCGAGACAAGCGCGGGTGAGATTCAGCCCGCCGACGACCCCGCCTTCGAGCAGGACCTTGGGCTCCAGCCTGGTCAGGATCCGCAACGTCTGCGCGTTGCCCTCGAAGCCGCCGCACGGCTGGGCGACCTCGTCCAGCGCGCGCTCGCCGTTGTGCCCGAACGGCGGGTGCCCGATGTCGTGCGCGAGGCCCGCGGTGTCCACCAGATCCGGGTCCGCGCCCAATTCGTCCGCGATCCCCCTGCCGATCTGCGCGACCTCCAGCGAATGCGTCAGCCGGGTACGCGGCACGCCGCTGACCTCGGCGCCTTCCCCGGGACCGACCACCTGCGTCTTGCCTGCCAGCCGCCGCAGGGCCGCCGAGTGCAGGACCCGCGCGCGATCACGGGCGAAGGCGCTCCGCCCGTCCCCGGCACCCTCCAGCGCCGCGCCCTTGGGCCGCTCGGGCAGCAGACGCGCCCGGTCGGCCTGGGTGTAGGTGTCACTCACCCGACCAGCTTAAGCGTGGGTACCGACACCGAGCGGGTCTCAGACGACCACCGGGGACTTCGTGAGCCGGTAATACAGCAGCGCGCCGGTCTCGCGGACGATGTAGCGCGCCTGTGTCTCGCGGGCCTGCACGACAGGGCCGCGGTGGGTGGGCGACGTCCAGGTCTCCAGCCCGGCGTCGTCGGCCATCACGCGCGCGCGGAACGAATGCCAGGGGTCGCTGACCAGCACCGCGGTCTTCCAGCCCCGCTTTCGCACCTGCTCGGCGACCGCGCGCAGGCTGCGCAGGGTGTCGCTGCCCTCGCCGACCGGCAGCGTCGCCGACTGCGGCACCCCGCGTTTGCGCAGCCACTGCACGCCCGCCTGCGCCTCGGTGTAGTTGTCGTCGGCCTTCTTGCCGCCCGCGGTGACGATCGTTTTCGCGACACCCTGGTCGTACAGCGTCTTCGCCTTCGCCAGCCGGGCCTGGAAGATCTCCGAGGGCCGACCGTTGTACTGGGCCGCGCCGAGCACCACGATGACGTCGGCCCGATCGCGTACGTCCTCCCGCGCGACCTGCCAGACCCGGAACGCCGTTCCCCCGATCACCGCGACGACGACCAGCAGGAACCCCGCCAGGATCCGGCGCACCCAGTTCGCGCGAGTGGGTTTCGTCCGTTCGGCGGTACTCACATGGGTGATTCTGGCAGAGCCGCGGGACGTTCTCAGAGCCAGCCGTGCTCTTCCGCGAGCCGCACCGCCTCGGCCCGCGTCCTTGCCCTGGTCTTGCCCATCGCGGCCGAGAGATGGTTGCGCACCGTGCCTTCGGAAAGGTGCAGCGCACCGGCGATGTCGGCCACCGTGCTGCCGTCTTTGGCGGCCCGCAGGACGTCGTGTTCGCGTCCGGTGAGCGGGCTCACGCCGGTGGCGAGCGATTCGGCGGCGAGCGCGGGATCGACCACCCGCAACCCGCCGTGGACCCGGCGGACGGCGTCGACGAGCTGCTCCGGCGGCGCGTCCTTGACCACGAATCCGGCGGCGCCCGCCGCCATCGCCCGCGAGAGATAACCGGGTCTGCCGAAGGTGGTGCAGATGATGATCCGGCACAACGGCAGCGCGCCGTGCAGTTCCGCGGCGGCTTCCAGACCGTCCTTGCCCGGCATCTGGACGTCGAGCAGCGCGACGTCCGGGGCGGTCTCCTTCGCCCGTTGGAGCACTTCGTCGCCCGAGCCGACCTGGGCGACCACCTCGATGTCGGTTTCGAGACCGAGCACGGTGGCCAACGCCCCGCGCACCATCGCCTGGTCGTCGGCGAGCAGAACCCGGATCACGCGCGGCCTCCAGCGGGTTCGGAGAGCGGCACGGGCGCGACGCTCCGCAAGGCGGACTCGGGTACCTCCGCCCGGACGAGCCATCCTCCCGCAGACGGCGTGGTGGTGGTCAAGGTCCCACCGACCGCGGCCAACCGTTCGGTGAGCCCGCGCAGGCCGTTGCCCGGCTTCTCCTCACTGCCCTCGCCGTCGTCCTCGACCTCCAGCCACGTCCTGCCGAAGCGGACTTCGACCCGCTTCGCCCCGGAATGCCGGAGCACGTTGGTGACCGCCTCCCGCAGCACGTACCCGAAGGTCCGCTGGAGGGCGGGATCGACGTTGTCCACCGCGTGCGGCAGATTCGCGTCGATCTCGGCCGCCCGCAGCGCGGCCCTCGCCCCGGCGACCTCGGCGGACAGCGACACCTCGCGGTACTCGGAGACCGTGGCGCGGATGTCCGTGAGCGCGCTGCGGGTCAGGCTTTCGACCTCGCTGATCTCCTGCAGCGCGCGGCTGTCGTCCGTGCCGCTCTCCAGGATCCGGCGCGCGAGCCCGGCCTTGACCGTGATGGTGGTGAGGCTGTGGCCGAGGATGTCGTGCAGATCCCGTGCCAGGCGCTCACGTTCACCCGCCACCGCGAGCGTCGCGATCTCCTGGTTCGCCGCCTCCAGTTTCCGCACCGCGCGGACCAGGTTCGCCATGAAGAACATCGCCGCCGTGATCGAGACGACCGCCACGAAGTCACCGAGATCGGTTTTCCCGATGACCAGGTGGAGGGCCAGCACCAGCAGCAGGGCGCCGCCGTCCAGGATCACCGCCCACGCCGGCGGCAGGGTGAAGGCCAGCACCGCCGTCGCGTAGATCAGGATGTACGGGCTGTTGTCGTGCAGGAAGACCAGGACGAGGCCGATGAGCAGCATCACCACCGAGAAGACGTAGGTCGTCCTCCGCCGGGAAGGGGTCAGAACGAGCGGGAACAGCAGATAACAGGCGCCGTAGGCGATCAGGAAACCGACGACCACCAGCGTTTTCGCGGTGACCCCCTCGCTGGCCAGCTTGACCACCGTGGGAACGAAGGTCGGCAGGACGAAGGCGGTGCCGAGCACGGCCCACTTCGCCGGCCGGGGCCCGCCGCCGATCCGCAGCGGCATGTCCGACCACCAGTTCTCCCGGTCGTCCAAGCCCGTCCTGACCCTGCCCGGGTAGTCGTTCACCGGTTCACCCTCTTCTCAGACCCGCGCACTGTCCTTACGGTAACGCCTGATCACCAGCGTCCCGAGCACCGCGGTCCATGCCGCCAGCACCCCGAGCGCGGCCGCGAGGCTCACCGGGAGCCGGTCGGTGACCACCGGGCGGACCAGCTGGATCAGCCAGTACGTCGGTGTCGCCTGGGCGAGGTCGGCCATCCACGACGGCATTCCGTCGATGGGGATCCACAGGCCGCCGAAGAAGCCCATTCCCATCATGACGACCATGTTCACCGGCTGTATCGATTCCGGCGTGCCGAACTGGCCCAGCAGCAGGCCGAGCAGCACCAGCGGGAGTGCGCCGAGCCAGACGCCGGACACCAGCCGCAGCCAGCCGCCGGCGTCCAGGTGGACGCCTTGGAAGAGGACACCGACCAGCGGGACGACGAGCAGCGCGGGGAGGGCGACGAGCATCGACGAAAGCGCTTTGCCCCCGAGATAGCCCGCGCCGGTCAGCGGCGTCAGCCGCAGCTGGCGCTGCCAGCCGGTGGATCGCTCGATGGCCAGTTTCGCGCCGCTCGTCATCGCGGCGGAGAAGGTGCCGAAGGCCATCATGTCGACCATGACCACCCCGGCGAAGTTCCGCTCGGCACCGCCGAAAACGTTGGCCTGCACCAAGAACATCAGCACCGGGAAGGCGACGGCGAAGAGCACGAACCGCGTCGACCGGAAGGTGCGGACGATCTCGGTCTTGAGATAGGTCGGGTTCATCGGGCGGCTTCCTCGGTGTTTTCCGTGCTTTCGGTGGTCAGGGAAAGGAACGCGCCTTCGAGGCCGACGGCGCTGATCTCGATGTCGTGCGCTCCGGGCAGCTGGGTGAGCAGCGCCCGCAGCGTGACGTCGGAATCGGAACTGGAGATCGCGGCACGGCCGCCGCGGAGGGAGAAACCGGTGATCGCGGGCAGCCCCGCGATCACCGGCTCCGCCGCCGCGGGCACCACCGCACGGATCGTGCGTCCCCCCGCCAGCGCACGGACCTGCGCGACCGAACCGTCCGCGACGATCCGTCCCGACCGCATCAGCACGACCCGGTCGGCGAACTCCTCGGCCTCTTCGAGATAGTGGGTGGCGAACAGGACGGTGCGACCGGAGTTCGTGTACTCGTACATGGACTTCCAGAACTCACGGCGCGTGCCGACGTCCATCGCGGCGGTCGGCTCGTCGAGGATCAGCAGATCGGGGTCGCTCACGAGCGCGACCGCGAACCGCACACGCTGCTTCTGCCCGCCGGAAAGCTTGGTGGCGCGCCGGTTCGCGAGCTTTTCGATCCCGGCGCGGCGCAGCGCCTCACGTACGGGCATCGGCTTGCGGTGCAGCGCGGCGACCATGCCGACGGTCTCCCCGACCGTGAGATCCGCGACGAGCGCGCCGCCCTGCAGCATCGCGCCGATCATCCCGTCGCCGACCGCGTCGCCCGGCTTCCGTCCGAAGACCGTCACGGTGCCGCCCTCGGGTGCCGTGAGGCCCAGGATCAGGTCGACCGTGGTGGACTTGCCCGCGCCGTTGGGGCCGAGGAGGGCGACCACCTCGCCCGGGGCGATCGTCAGTTCCACGCCGTCGACGGCGTGGACGTCGCCATAGTGCTTACGCAGCCCGGAAAGCCGTACCGCCGCCCCCGCGGTGATGTCTTGTTCTCCCATGCCTCAAGCTTGTCGCGGCGAGGCGTTCCGGACGTGGGCCGCGCGTCATGACCTGAAGGTGACAGTTGTCAGGGGTGAGCCTCCCTGAACGCTTCCCCCGTGCAATGAAAGACCCCTTCATGGCAAAATTCGCCATGAAGGGGCTTTTCCTGTCATCGGCCGAGCGGGTCAGGCGCCGATCAGGCGACCCGCCAGGTACGACTCCAGCTGGTCGATCGCGACCCGCTCCTGGGTCATGCTGTCGCGCTCCCGCACGGTCACCGCGTGGTCGTTGAGCGAATCGAAGTCGACGGTGACGCAGTACGGCGTCCCGATCTCGTCCTGGCGCCGATAGCGACGGCCGATCGCGCCGGCGTCGTCGAAGTCGGCGTTCCAGTGCTTGCGCAGCGCCGCCGCGACGTCGCGTGCCTTCGGCGTGAGATCGGCGTTGCGGGACAACGGGAGCACGGCGACCTTGAACGGCGCGAGCCGGTAGTCGAGCTTGAGCACCGCGCGGGTGTCGGTGCTGCCCTTGGCGTTCGGCACCTCTTCCTCGTGGTAGGCGTCGACGAGGAACGCCATCATCGACCGGCCGACACCGGCCGCGGGCTCGATGACGAACGGACGGAAACGCTGCTTCGTGGCCTGGTCGAAGAACGACAGGTCCACGCCGGAGTGGTTCGAGTGCGTCGTGAGGTCGAAGTCGGTGCGGTTCGCGATGCCCTCGAGCTCTCCCCACTCCTGGCCCGCGTTGAACGCGAAGCGGTACTCGATGTCGACGGTGCGCTTCGAGTAGTGGGAGAGTTTTTCCTTCGGGTGCTCGTAAAGGCGGAGGTTGTCCGCCTTGATGCCGAGGTCCTTGTACCACTCGGTGCGCGCGTCGATCCAGTACTGGTGCCAGGTCTCGTCCTCACCCGGCTCGACGAAGAACTCCATCTCCATCTGCTCGAACTCGCGCGTGCGGAAGATGAAGTTGCCCGGCGTGATCTCGTTCCGGAACGACTTGCCGATCTGGCCGATGCCGAACGGCGGCTTCTTGCGCGCCGCGGTCTGCACGTTGAGGAAGTTGATGAAGATGCCCTGCGCGGTCTCCGGGCGGAGGTAGTGCACGCCTTCCTCGGACTCGACCGGGCCGAGGTAGGTCTTGAGCATCATGTTGAAGTCACGCGGCGCGGTGTACTGCCCGCGGGTGCCGCAGTTCGGGCACGGCACCTCGGACAGGTCGTCCTCGGACACCTCCTTGCCCGACCGGGCGGAGAAGTCCTCGGCCAACTGGTCGGCGCGGAACCGCTTGTGGCAGGAGAGACATTCGATCAGCGGGTCGGTGAAGACGTCGAGGTGACCCGACGCGCTCCACACCTGACGCGGCAGGATCACCGAGGAGTCGAGGCCGACGACGTCGTCCCGGCTCTGCACGACGGTCTTCCACCACTGGCGCTTGATGTTGTCCTTGAGTTCGACACCGAGGGGCCCGTAGTCCCACGCCGACTTGGTACCGCCGTAGATCTCTCCACACGGGAAAACGAAGCCTCGACGCTTGCACAGGCTGACGACGGTCTCAATGGTGTTGGCGGGCACTCCACGCTCCGAAGCATGCGGGGACGGTTATCGGACTAGAACGACAAGACTAACCGGGAGGTCCCGCGCGACTTCCGGCGAGGTTGGAACGGGTCAGGGCCGACTCACCAACGAGGCGGTGACGATGCGGTTGTCCTCGTAACCGTCGGTTCCGCCGACGTACTCGCCACCGCAGGTGACCAGCACCAGCCGATGCGGACCGTCCGGCCCGAACAGCTTCTCCGCCTGCTCGGCCAGCTTCGTCTTGTGCACGGTGACGATCTCGTCGATCTTGTAGACCCATTTGCCCCCGTCGGTGTCGGCGACGTTCACCTGCTGACCGGCCTTGAGCCGCCACAACTCGTCGAACGGGCCCTTCTTCCCCTTCCAGTTCACATGCCCGGAAAGGAGGGACGCGCCCTGGTCGGCACCCAGTTTCGCGCCCCACCAGGTGGCTTCGTCGAGCCCCTCGGGGATGGGGAGGGTCCCGTCGGCGGTCAGCTCCTTGCGGATCAGTTTCGCCGTGCCACCGCCGGGAAGCCGGACCGTGCCGGGGGCCTGCCCGCTGACGGCGGGGGATTCGGGCGTGCGCAGCGCCGAGGTGTTGGCCTGGTCTTGGGCGGCCGCGCCGACCGGATCACTCCTTCCGGTGAAGACGACCACCGCGACCACGGCCGCCACCACGAAGATCACGGCGCAGGCGAGGATCCAGCCCGGGCCGGAGCGCTTCTTCGGCTGCTCTTCGGTCGCCGCGGCGGTGTCATCCACGTCAAACTGTCCCACCATCGGGTACTACTCCTTGCTCGCGTCAAGCCGCCGAAGCGGCCGGTGTCGCTAGACACGCGACGTGAACCGGCAGAGGTTGCACCGACTTCCGCGTTTCGTCACCTGAATGCGGTCCTTACAGGCGCGACCACCGGCTTCGGCGGACGAAATACGGAGGACTCAGGCGGGCGGGCCGGAGACAGGAGTGGCGACGACGATCCGGTTGTCGCGGTAGCCGTCGGTCCCGCCGAGGTAGTCACCGCCGCAGGTCACCAGGACCAGCCGGTGCGGCCCGCGCTGCGTGAACAGCTTCGCCGCCTGCGTGGGCAGGTCGTTCTTGTGCATGGTGACGACCTCGCGTACGCGGTAGACCCAGATGCCGCCCGCCGCGTCGCTGACGGCCACTTCCTGGCCTTCTCGCATCCGCCACAACTCGTCGAACGGACCTTTGGTGCCGCCCCAGTTGACGTGCCCGGAAATCAGCGACGTACCCGCTTCGGCACCGAGCCGCGCACCCCACCAGGCCGCGTCACCGAGCCCGCGCGGGATCGGGAGGACACCGTCGGAGTTGACCTCGGAGCGGACGAGTCTCGCCGATCCGCCTTCGGGCAGCCGGACGGTGCCGGGCCGCTGCCCGCGTGTCGAGCTGTCGGCGGGCAGCGCCAACGGCGCGCCGTCTTCGCCCGGCATGACCATGGGTTCCGCGAGCGAGACCGCCTGCTCCGGCGGGATCCAGGTCAGCACGATCACGCCCGCGGAGATGGCGAGCGCGCAGACGACGGCGGAGAGTTCCGCCAGCCAGGGCCGCACGGGGTCCCTACTTCTCCCGCACCGGCACGGGTTCGCGACGGCGGAGGAACAGCATGGCCGCGGCGCCGATCGCGATGCCGCCACCCAGCAGGGCCAGCCCGACCACGGTCCGCGTCGAGTCGGCGCTCCGCGGCGGGACACCGCCTGCGGGCACCGTCCCCGGCACCGCGGGCTGCTCGGGCGCGGCGCCCGGTCCCGTGCCGCCGGCGGGCCTCGCCACGAAGTTCCTCGGGATCGCGCAGCTCACGCCCCCGAGCACGATCGTCGTGCGGGCCTCGCGCAGATCCTTGCCCGCGTCGTCACGTACGTGCGTGACGATGTCGAGCTTCCAGCCCGCCGCCTTGGTCACGTCACCGCCGCGCCAGCCGTCCTGCCGGATGAGCTGGTCGAAAGCGGTCAGCCGGGACACGGTCAGGTCGGAGGTGGTCTTGTCCTTGCCGACGCTTTCGTTCCCGACGAGCGACGGCGGGCCGAGTTTGAGCCCCCTGACGTCGACGCCCGACGCACCGGACGGCGTCAGCTTGCCGGTTCCGTCCCGCACCCAGATCTTGCCCACACTCGTCGCCGACGTCGCCTTGCCCGGCGACGAGCAGTCCACCGAGCTTTTCGCGCCTTCGAGCACCAGCACGGTGTTTTCGGCGGGCGTCGCGCCACCACGGCCGTTGTCGATCAGGGCGTAGTTGCTCTCCGCGACCGCTGTCGGGACCGTGGTCTGCTGCAGCGCGGCGATCACGGTGTGGTCGCGGCTGGCGATACCGGCCGGGTACGGGCTCTGCGCCCCGTAGCGGCCCAGGTTGATGTCCCACTTCTCGCCGATGGTTTCCCGCTCGCCGTCGTCACGCGGGACGACGGTGCGATCCGGGGAGAGTTTCGACTGGCCGGGCGTCAGCGGTGAACGCTGGGTTTCGGTGATCAGCGATCCCGGATTCCCGATGCGCACGGAGGCCACGTTCGCGAAGGACACGGGGCCGACCTTCTCGTCGACGGCCTGCGCCGTCTGCGCCGAGGCGAGCCCCGGAGCCGACGCCAGAACGAAGGCCGCCGTCGTGGCGGCCAGCTTCGTCACGAAACGAGTCATGTCTCCCCACTGCCTCTCCCGGCCCTCGGAGCGCGGTCGTCAGCGGGTGAGAAGCGACGAAACGCTCCGCGACAACCTTGCACCGTTGGCGACCACATGCGAAGTGGAATGGTCATTTCTTTGCGAAGTCACCCGAACGGAGCACAGGCGAAGCAACCAAGTGGTCTCCCGCTCGGCGAACAGGCCACCGGGATGGGGAACACTAAGATGGCGTGGACTGTTACCGGCAATGACTTCGGAAATCATGATGGACATGGAGGCGGCGATGGCTACGGTGACCCCGGACTCGGCCGCCCCGGGCTTCACGGAAGACCCCGGACCGCATTCGTCGGCCCGTCCCCCCGCCGAACCCGCCACGTCGGCCTCACCCGCCATCCTCGCGGACGCCGGCGACTTGCTCAGGGCACTCGCCGCGCCCGTGCGCATCGCCATCGTCCTGCAACTGCGGGACGCGGACAGATGCGTCCACGAACTGGTGGACACGCTCGATGTCGCGCAGCCGCTGATCAGCCAGCACCTGCGGGTACTGAAGACCGCGGGTGTCGTACAGGGTGAGCGACGCGGCCGTGAGGTGGTGTACCGGCTGGTCGACGATCACCTTGCGCATATCGTGGTGGACGCCGTAGCCCACGTTCAGGAGGGGAAGTGAGCATGAGTCCGACGACGGCCAACAGTTCCGCGCCGGTGCCGGGCCGCCGGTCGACGAAACAGCGGGCCGCCGTGGTCGAGCTGCTCAAGGAGATCGACGACTTCCGTTCCGCCCAGGAACTGCACGACGAGCTGCGCAAACGCGGCGACGGCATCGGACTCACGACGGTGTACCGGACGCTGCAGTCGCTCTCGGAGGCCGGCGAGATCGACGTCCTGCGCACCGACACCGGCGAGGCCATCTACCGGCGCTGCTCGTCGCACCACCACCATCACCTCGTGTGCCGGATCTGCGGCAGCACCGTCGAGGTCGAGGGACCGGCCGTGGAGCGATGGGCGGAGAAGATCGCCTCGGAGCACGGCTTCTCCGACATCAGCCACACCGTGGAGATCGTCGGGACCTGCTCGAACCACTGACACCCCCGTGCTCCCCCCTCGCGATGAAGGACGCTTTCCTGGCAAATTTCGCCAGGAAAGCGTCCTTTCATCGCACGCCGCCGGGGGCACGCCACAGGCCCGCGTCAGTACTCGTAAGGGTCCTTCGGCGCCGGCACCTGCCGCACCGAAGTGAGCGTCAAGTCCGGCATGTAGCTGTTCTCCCGAACCGCGGTGCCGGGTACGACCGTCCCGGTCACCTCCAGCCAGGTGTCGTCACGGAAACCCGACGCGCCCTCCCCCACGAGCCGCACGGTGATCGGGAAGGCGTCGGCGGCGCAGCAGCCGATCACCATCCTGGCCAGCATCGTGTCGCCCTCGTTGTGCACGACGAACCCGGACAGCCGCACCGTCCGCCCGGTCAGGCTCCCGCTCTTGTCCCAGCCCGCCCGGCTGACGAACTCGTTGACCTCCAACGGGATCACCTCACCGGCGGGCAGGGGCGGGAAGGCGGCCGCGTTGCTCGCCGAAGCGCTTTGCGGCGCCCTGGCCTCGGTGCGGGTCACCGAATCGGCGCCGAGCGCGGGCGGCGCGACCAGGAACACGGCCAGCACCGGCACCATCAGCAGCCAGGCCGAACGGGTGTTGTGGTCGTGCGCGTGGACATCGCCGGACACGACGGCGGCCGCCCGCGCGGCCAGCAGGTCGCGGACGATCGCGATCGCGCCGAGCGCCACCATCACCGCGCCGCCCGCGATGATCCACGGCTGCTGCGCGGGTTTGACGTAGCGCAGGTAGTCGCCGTTGACCGTGATCTTGAGCAGCGCCCCGCCGAGCAGGATCAGCAGGATGTTCTGGGTCTCGCGTTTCACGCGCCACCTCCGAGGACGAGCACGCCGGAGACGACGGCACAGGACAGCGCGACGACGAACGTCACGGGCGCGAACCGCAGCGCGAAGGATTTGCCGAAGGTGCCGGTCTGCAGGGCGAACAGTTTCACGTCGATCGCGGGCCCGACCACCAGGAACACCAGTTTCGGCAGCAGCGGCATGGCGGTCAGCGACGCGGCGACGAAGGCGTCGGCCTCACTGCACAGGGCCAGCACGACGGCGAGCACGGCCATCACCAGCACGCCGAGCACGATCTGCTCCCCCAGCACACCGAACCATTCGGCGGGCACCAGCACGTTCATCGCGGCGGCGATCATCGCGCCGAGCACGAGGAACCCGCCCGCCTCGACCAGGTCGGCCCGCGCGGTCTCGGCGAAGGTCTTCCAGCGCGAACCGTGCCGGACCTCCGGCATGCGCCGCAGAGCGCGCTCCGCGATCCAGTCGAGCTTGCCCCACTTCGCCCACAGCCAGCCCATCGCCATCGCCGTGGCGAGCGAACCGGCGAACCGGGCGAACACCATCTCCGGGTTCCCGGGGAACGCCACCGCCGTGGCGACCAGCACCACCGGGTTCACCGCGGGCGCGGCCAGCAGGAACGTCAGCGCGGCCGCGGGTGCGACACCCTGGCCGATCAGCCGCCGCGCGACCGGCACCGACGCGCATTCACAACCCGGCAGGGCGACCCCGGCCAGTCCCGCGACACCGACCGCCGCACCGGCCCGGCGAGGAAGCACCTTCTCCAGCACCCGCGCGGGTACGAACGCCGCGATCGCGCCGCTGATCAGCACCCCGAGCACCAGGAACGGCAGCGCCTGTACGCAGACGGCGACGAACACCGTCGACCCGGTCCGCAGCGCGGGCACGTCGAACACCTGCTGGAGCCAGCTCTGCCCGAGGATCGCGATCAGCAGGATCGCGCAGAGCACCTCGATCGAGGTGATCTTGAACCGCCGGGCCGGTTTCACCGGGGCGCTCCTGGAAATGGTTTCCATGCGCGAGATGATGCCAGGTGACCCTGCGTTCCGGTGGTCACTCCCCGGGAGTGGTGCCCAGCAGATCCGAGCGCAGCTGCGACGCGGTCGAGACCACCAGCATGAGCAGCGTTCCGAGGGGCGAGGGATCCATGCCCTCGGCCGGGAACGCGTACCTCAACGTGATGTCGATGCCCTTGTCCGAGCGCACGACGCCGAGCGTGCCGAACAGACCCTGTCCGGCCCGTTCCGCCGCCGAGGCCGCGATCGCCGGATCGTCCGGCAGATCCCAGGCGACGACGCAGGTCAGGCTCAGCACGGTCAGCCCCTCGGCCAGCCGGGTCGCCTGGATGACACACGGGACGTCCGCGTGCGAAAAGGTCAGCGCGCCGTCGTCGTCGACGTGGACGTCGAGATAGCGCTCGAGGGCTTCCCGAGCCGACGTCAGCAACGCCGCCGTGTCCGCCGCTTCGGTGGTCATGCCGTTCCTTCCGAAGCTTTGTCGATGGCCCCGCCGAAGCGGCGGTCCCGTTTCGCGAACTCGAGGCACGCCCGCCACAGATGGGTGCGGTCGAAGTCCGGGAAGAGCGTGTCCTGGTAGACCATCTCGGCGTAGGCCGACTGCCAGAGCAGGAAGTTCGACGTCCGCTGTTCCCCCGACGGCCGCAGGAACAGGTCCACGTCCGGCATGTCGGGCTGGTACAGGTACTTGCCGATGGTCTTCTCGGTGACCTTGTCCGGGTTCAGTTTCCCGTCGGCGACGTCCTGCGCGATCCGCCGCATGGCGTCGCCCAGTTCGGCCCGGCCGCCGTAGTTGACGCACATGGTCATGTTCAGCGCCGTGTTGTCCTTGGTCTTCTCCTCGGCGACCTGCAGTTCCTTGATCACGCTCGCCCACAGCTTGGGACGGCGGCCCGCCCAGCGGATGCGGACGCCGATCGAGCCGAGGTAGTCGACCTGACGCCGGATGGTGTCGCGGTTGAAGCCCATCAGGAAACGGACCTCTTCCGGGCTCCGCTTCCAGTTCTCGGTGGAGAAGGCATACACCGACAGCCATTTGACGCCCAGTTCCACGGCGCCGCTGGCGACGTCGATCATCACCGCTTCGCCGCGTTTGTGCCCCTCGATGCGCGGCAGCCCCCGCTGGTTGGCCCAGCGGCCGTTGCCGTCCATCACCAGCGCGACATGCTTCGGAAGGAGTTCCCGGGGGATCTCCGGTGGCCGGGCACCGGAGGGATGCGGCTCCGGCGCGCGAAGTTCGAATTGTGACGCCTTGTTCCCGCGTCCCCTGCGCAGCACCTTCGAGCCTCCTGATCGAGTGAACCTGTGCCTGCGACCCTACTGCGCTCCGGTGGTGCTCTCCCGCGCACGCCTCTCCACCAGCGGCAGCGAGCGCAACTGACGCTCCAGATGCCACTGCAGATGGGCCGCCACCAGGCCGGACGCGTCCCGCCGCGGCACCGGCTGCGACGCTTCCGCCACCGGCCATTCGCCGTGCAGGAGCGCCGCGAGCAGGGTCAGCACCTCCGGGGAGGGGTGCACACAGCCGGGAACCCGGCAGTCCGGGCACATCGAGCCGCCCGCCGACACGCTGAACGCCTTGTGCGGCCCCGGCAGGCCGCATCGGGCACATTCGGTGATCGCGGGCGCCCAGCCGGCGTAGGCCATGGCCCGCAGGAAGAAGGCGTCGAGCACGAGGGAACTGTCGCGTTCACCGCCCGCGAGCGCGCGAAGGGCGCCCACGACGAGCATGTAGAGCTTGAGCACCGGCTCGCCCTCTTCGGCGGACAGCCGATCCGCCGTCTCGGCGATGGCGCTCGCCGCGGTGTAGCGCTGGTAGTCGGCCACCAACGGCAGCGCGAAGGCGTCGACCGTCTCGACCTGGGTGATCACATCGAGGGAGCGGCCGGTGTAGAACTGGACGTCGACGTGGCCGAACGGCTCCAGCCGCGCCCCGAAACGCGATGACGTCCGCCGCACGCCTTTCGCGACCGCGCGGACCTTGCCGTGCCGCCGCGTCAGCAGGGTGACGATCCGGTCGGCCTCACCCAGCTTGTGCGTCCGCAACACCACCCCGGTGTCGCGATAGAGGTTCACCACCCCGACATCGTCCCACCCGGGACCGACATCGGGGTGGTGCGCCCCGGGATCAGCAGTAGCTGCCGTAGCAGCTGTACGTCGCCGTCGAAGCCGCGACGATCGAAATGATGATCATCACGATGGCGAAGACGCAGCCAAGGCCACCGATGATCGACGCGATCATGCACATGGTCCTCGTGGACCGCGACGCGTCCGCGGCGGCGGCGTAGTTGCCCTGCATCTTGTAGGTGTTGACCTCGTTGGACTTCATGATCGCGAAGATCGCGATGATCCAGCAGAGGAAGATGCACCCGATCGCCCAGCCCTTGTAGTCCTTGATGGCGTTGATGTCGCCACCGCCGCCGGGCATGCCACCCGGGGCACCGTAGGGGGAAGGCTGGCCGTACGGGGCCGGCTGACCGTAGGGAGCGGGCATGCCGCCGGACGGCGGCCCGTAGCCGGGCTGTTGCTGGCCATAGGGCTGCTGCTGGCCGTAAGGGTTGGTCATGAAAGTGGTCCTCGTTGTTCTTTCGTTCTACGGTCGGGCTAAAACGCCGTCGCGACGGCCAGGATGATCCAGAGGATGGAGAACAGGCAGCCGACACCGCCGATGATCGAGGCGATCATGCACATGGTCTTCGTCGACTTCGACGCGTCCGCGGCGGCGGCGTAGTTGCCCTGCATCTTGTAGGTGTTGACCTCGTTGGACTTCATGATCGCGAAGATCGCGATGATCCAGCAGAGGAAGATGCACCCGATCGCCCAGCCCTTGTAGTCCGGGATCGAGTTGATGTCGCCGCCACCGGGCATGCCACCCGGAGCGCCATACGGCGCGGGCTGACCGTACGGCGCGGGCTGACCATAGGGCGCAGGCTGGCCGTACGGCATCGGGTTCGCACCGGACGGCTGACCGTACGGCGCGGGCGTGGCGCCGGACGGGGGTCCGTATCCGGGCTGAGGCTGCTGGCCATAGGGCTGCTGCTGGCCGTAGCCGGGCTGCTGGCCGTACGGGTTCGTCATCGGGTTCCCCACTTGTGTCGTGCTTCCCGGCGGGTGGATCCCGCCGGTCGTTCCTCACTGCTGCGGTGTGCCGGGCCCGTTCGCCCCATCCGCTCCGGGCAACTGCTGCCTCAGCTGCTCCGGGGTGATCTTCTGCGTCGGCTCGGCTTCGTCGAACACGGACGGCGCCTGCTGAGGCCGCTGCCCGGAACGGAGGACCTGCGTCGGCTCGGACTCGCCAAGGGCCGGTCCAGGCTGGGACTCCGGGGACGGCGCCGCGGTTCCCTGCGGCTGCTGACCGAACGGCTGGGACGGCTGCTGCCCGAACGGCTGCGGCTGCCGGGCCTGCTGCCCGAACGGGGAAGGCTGCTGCGCGCCGAACGGCGACGGCTGCTGCGGCTGCTGGCCGAACGGCGAGGACTGCGCGGGGAACGACGGCGAAGAAGTCGGCGGGGCGGGAAATCCGGGATGCTGACCGAACGGTGCCGACACGGGCGCGACGGCTTCGCCAGGCACGACGACGGTGCCGAGGATCTTGTCGGCGAACGTCTGCTTCTTCCCGTCCCACAGCGGCCAGAGGTAACCGAGGCCGCAGATCCAGCCGTCGAGGTTGTGGCACAGGTCCCGGACGAAGGCCATCAGCGGGCCGATCGGCTGTCCGTCGCTCTCGCGGACGAGCTTGATCTTCAGGATCTTCTTGCCGAGCGACTGGCCGGTGGTCCCCATCCGGATCCACCGGTTGTAGACGGTCCAGCCGAATCCCGCGAGGTAACCGAGGCCGGCGATGACCAGGCCGAGCGTCTCCGGCCCCACCGCCGAAATGATCCCGCCGATGATCGGGAGCACGACGATCGGTCCGAAGTCGATGAGGGTCGCGCCCG
Organism: Amycolatopsis sp. QT-25; assembly: GCF_029369745.1. Taxonomy (NCBI): domain Bacteria; kingdom Bacillati; phylum Actinomycetota; class Actinomycetes; order Pseudonocardiales; family Pseudonocardiaceae; genus Amycolatopsis; species Amycolatopsis sp. QT-25. The sequence goes on along the minus strand of NZ_CP120210.1, from coordinate 2,177,523 downwards.
CGCGCAGGCCCCAGTGGGCGTAGTCGGTCCGCGGGCCGAACTGCGTGGCCTGGCCGAACGGCGAAGACTGCTCGGACTGTCCGAACGGCTGCTGCGGCGCGCCGAACGGCGACGACTGATCCGCTTGCTGCGGCTGCTGCCCGAACGGTGACGACTGCTGGGGCTGCCCGAACGGTGAAGACTGCTCCCCCTGCGGAGCCTGCTGCCGCCCGAACGGCGAGGGCTGTTCTCCCGACGGCGGCTGTCCGAACGGCTGCTGCTGCCCTTCCCCCGGCGGGGGCCCGGGCGGCGGCTGCTGTCCCGGCGGCTGACGGCCGTAGGGAGTGGTCATCGAAATCCCCTCGCTGGTTCCTCGCCCCTGGCGCACGGGTTCTCGTGCGGCGACCCGGGCTGAATGTACGGCATGGGTACACACCGAGCAGACCGGTGCGCGGGAGCGTACTCGGTATCACCGACGATCCGGGCCTCGGCCCGGCACTCAGACGTAGAGCGAGGTGAACGGGGCGAAGGGCAGGTTACGGATGACGAACCAGACGACGAACACGACACCGAACGCGAGCGGTGTCCAGCGCCAGTGCAGCCAGCTGTTCACGGCCCGGCCGCGAAGTCTGCCCACCGCCCAGGCGACGGTGCTCCAGACGAGCAGCAGCACGACCACGAAGGACACCGCGTTGTAGTGCAGCGCGGCGGGAATGTCCCCGTGCAGCGCGCTGTAGACCATGCGCATGCCACCGCAGCCGGGGCAGGCGATGCCCAGCAGCGACTTCGTGGGGCAGACCGGAAGCGGCCCGCCGGGAGTGGTGGGATCACCCAGCCAGAGGACGACGCAGCCGAGACCGGCGCCTGCCGCGATGGCCAGGGGTGGCCCCAGCGCGCGGGCCCGTGCTGTGAACCCGCGCGCCGGGAATCCCGTGTAGACGGACGTCGTCACGGCGTGAAGCTTCCCGCCGACGCGCCGATGATGACCATCACCACGATGAAGATGATGTACAGCAGGAAAAGAACGCCGGTGGCGATCGCTCCCCACATGGACCACTTCTTCGCGTCGTCGGCGGCCTTCTGGGCTTCGGCGTGGAAACCCTGTGACCACAACGTCTGCACCTGGCTCGACTTCACGATCGCCACGATACCCAACGGCAAGCAGCACAACACCGTGCAGAGAATGGCCCACACCAGGTTGTTGTCCGGCGGGGGACCGTAGTTCGGCATACCACCGTAATACGGCTGCTGCGGCGGAGGCCCGCCCGGGGGCGGGTAGTTCGGGTACTGGTCGGTCATGAGGTCTCCCCCTCGATCGCCTCGATCAGCGGTAGTTGTTCATGTCGGCCGAGAAGACACCCAGGGCGACGACGAGAACAACGTAGAGGATGGCGATCACGACACCGACGATGGCGGCGATGATCGACCACTTCTTGGCGGCGTTGGCCGCCTCCTGCGCCGCGGCGGGCTGGCCCTGCGCCCAGAGGGTGTTCACCTGGTTCGCCTTGACGATGGCGACGATCCCGAAGGGCAGGCAGCACAGGATCGTGGTGAGGATGGCCCACACCAGGTTGTTGTTGGGCGGCGGGCCGGGGTTGTTGAAGCCGCCACCGCCCTGAGGGTCGCCGGAGTAGTTGGGCAGGCCCTGGTTGTCGGTCATTTACCGCTTTCCCTTCACGAATGAGATGTGGAACTACGACCCGGGCGCGCGCCGCCCGATCAGCGATCACCGGAGTCAAGGGTTGAGACTCTAAGGTCACCCGTCCGGTTCCACACCATCAACCGGTCTCCGCGACCGAATCGAGACATTCCGTTCAGTCAGAAGCCCAGTCGTCGCAACTGACGGGGATCGCGCTGCCACTCCTTGGCGACCTTGATGTGCAGGTCGAGGTAGACCTTCGTGCCGAGAAGCCCCTCGATCTGCTGACGCGCGCGGGCGCCGACGTCCTTGAGGCGCTCACCCTTGTGCCCGAGGATGATGCCCTTCTGGCTCGGTCGTTCCACATAGAGGAACGCGTGCACGTCGATCATGTCGTCCCTGCCCTCGTGCGGCAGCATTTCCTCGACGGTGACGGCGATCGAGTGCGGGAGCTCGTCCCGGACACCCTCCAGCGCGGCCTCGCGGATCAGCTCGGCGACCAGGGTCTGTTCGGGCTCGTCGGTGAGTTCGCCGCCCGGATACAGCTGCGGGCCTTCGGGAAGGTGCCGTACCAGCAGGTCCGAGAGCGCGCCGACCTGGAACCCGTCGACAGCGGACACCGGGATCAGTTCGGCGAACTCCATGACCTCCTGCAGGGCGAGCAGCTGCTCGGCGACCTGCTCGGGTTTCACGAGATCCGTCTTGGTGACGACGCCGATCACCGGGGTACGCTTGGCGATCTTCTTCAGTTCGGCGGCGATGAACCGGTCACCGGGACCCACTTTTTCGTTGGCGGGCACGCAAAGCCCGACAACGTCCACTTCGGACCATGTCGAGTGGACGATGTCGTTGAGCCGCTCGCCGAGCAGGGTCCTCGGCCGGTGCAGTCCCGGCGTGTCGATGATCACGAGCTGGGCGTCGTCGCGGTGGACGATGCCGCGGATGGCGTGCCGGGTGGTCTGCGGTTTGCTGGAGGTGATCGCCACCTTGCTGCCGACGAGCGCGTTGGTCAGCGTGGACTTGCCCGCGTTGGGCCGCCCGACGAAACAGGCGAAACCGGAACGGTGCGGCTCGGCCATCAGTTCAGCACCTTGCCGGTGGGATCCGCGAGATAGACCGGGGCCTCTTCGGCGATGTCGCGCACCGCCTGCACGGACGCTTCCTTGAGCAGTCCTTCGGCGGTGACCACGACGGCGGCCTCGATTCCTTCGGCTCCGCTCGAAACGGCGGCGGCGACGGCGGCCTGCAGCGCGGTGAGTCGGAACGACGGCTGGTCGACCGTGCTCGCCGCGTAGGTGCGGCCGTCGGTGTCGCGGAGGGCAGCGCCCTCGGCGGCCTGGGTGCGGGCTCGCGCGGACCTGGCCAGGGTCACCAGCTTCTGGTCCTCGGCGTCCAGCTCAGGCATGTTCGACACTCCTGTCACTTTCATCGGGCTGCGGGACCCGGGTCCGACGCCTGCCAGAGGCCGCGTCGGTCACCGCGTCCGCGTCGGCGGGGTGGACGACCACCGTGGTGATCCGCATCCGCCCGCGCCGGTCCTTACCGCCTTCGGCGAACAGCCGAAGTCCGGCGACCTCGGCTTCGGCCCCCGGCAGCGGGACCCTACCCAGTCGCTCGGCGAGCAGTCCGCCCACGGTCTCCACGTCGTGGTCTTCGAGATCGATCCCGAACAGTTCGCCCAGGTCGTCGACCGAGAGCCGGGACGAGACGCGGACCGCGCCGTTTTCGAGTTCTTCGACCTCGGGACGCTCGTCGGCGTCGGATTCGTCGGTGATCTCGCCGACGATCTGCTCGAGGACGTCCTCGATGGTGAGCAGGCCGGCGGTGCCGCCGTACTCGTCCACGGCGATCGCCATGTGGTTGTGCGAGACCTGCATCTCCTTGAGCAGGTCGTCGAGCCGCTTCGAGTCCGGCACGAAGCTCGCCGGGTTCATCAGCTCCTCGACCCACCGGTGCGAACCGCCCTCGGCCATGTACGCGGGCATGAGGTCCTTGATGTTGACCACACCCACGACGTCGTCGACGGAGTCGCCGATCACGGGCAGCCGGGTGAAGCCGGTGCGCAGGGCCAGCGCGAGCGCCTGCCGCACCGTCTTGTCGTGCTCGATCCAGACGATCTCCGTGCGCGGCACCATGACCTCGCGCGCGACGGTGTCGCCGAGTTCGAACACCGAGTGGATCATCTCGCGTTCGGATTCCTCGACGACGCCGCGCTCCTGGGCGAGGTCGACCAGCTCACGCAGCTCGACTTCGGAGGTGAACGGGCCCTCGCGGAAGCCTCGGCCGGGGGTGATCGCGTTACCGAGGACGATCAGCAGCCTGCTGAGCGGGCCGAGGATCGAGCCGAGGACGCGGACGGGTCCCGCGACGACGAGCCCGATCCGGTACGGGTGCTGGCGGCCGAGGGTGCGAGGGCCGACTCCGATCAGCACGTAACTCACCACGACCATCACCCCCGCGGCGACGACGATGGCGAGCCACAGCGGCCGGATCCAGCGGAGGACGTCGGCGGTGACCAGCACGGTGGCGGTCAGCTCGCAGGTCATCCGCAGCAGCAGGATCAGGTTGATGTGACGGCGGCGTTCGGCGATGACCAGCGAGAGCTGCCGCGCGCCGGGGCGGCCGAGCCGGACGAGGCCATCGGCGCGGGCCTTGGAGACCGTGCTGACCGCCGCGTCGGCGGCCGCGAACACCCCGGCGAGCAGGATCAGCGCGATGGCGATGACCAGCAGGGCCGTGGGACTACCCATTTCGGCGCCGCCTAGGCCGGGGATTCGTCGGCGGGCACCGTGTCGAGACCGGCGGTGCCGAGGAGCCTGTCGTCCGCGGAACGCTGTGCGTCGCGCTTGTTGAGCGCGGCCACGGCGGCCTGGAACTCGCCGAGGATCCGCTTCTGCAGACCGAACATCTCGCGTTCCTCGGCGGGTTCGGCGTGGTCGTAGCCGAGCAGGTGCAGCACGCCGTGCGTGGTGAGCAGGTGCAGCTCGTCCATCAGCGAATGACCGGCCGTCTTGGCCTGGTCCTTCGCGAACGCCGGGCACAGCACGATGTCACCGAGCAGCGCGGGTGAGGCGTCGGGCGCGTCGGGACGGCGCGACGAGTCCAGCTCGTCCATCGGGAAGGCCATCACGTCGGTGGGCCCTGGCAGGTCCATCCACCGTTCGTGCAGGTCTTCCATCACCTCGAGGGTGACGAGCAGGATGGACAGCTCGGCGAGCGGGCTGACCTCCATCTTGTCGAGCGCGAAGCGGGCGGCCGACACGATCGACGTCTCGTCGACGTTCGCGCCGGATTCGTTGGCGATCTCGATGCTCATTTTTCATCCCCGATGGTGCGCGCGACCGCTGCTCCGTAGCCAGACCTCCGGCCCGCCTCCGCGTCAGCGGGGCCTTCGGCCGAAAACGCGCGCGTTCTGGTCGATTCGGGCGTCGGGTCTTCGTTCCTCAACGCCGCTGACCTTTCCAGCCGTTGCCCTTGTCCTGGCTGTCCTGCAGCGCCTGCCACTTCTCGTACGCGTCGACGATGTCGCCGACGAGCCTGTGCCGCACCACGTCCTGGCTGGTGAGCTGGGCGAAGTGCAGGTCGTCGACACCTTCGAGGATGTCCCGGACCACCCGCAGGCCGCTCTTCTGGCCGCTGGGGAGGTCGACCTGGGTGACGTCGCCGGTGACGACGATCTTGGCGCCGAACCCGAGCCGGGTGAGGAACATCTTCATCTGTTCCGGCGTGGTGTTCTGCGCTTCGTCGAGGATGATGAAGGCGTCGTTGAGGGTGCGGCCGCGCATGTACGCGAGCGGCGCGATCTCGATGGTGCCCGCCTGCATCAACCGCGGGATCGACTCGGGCTCGACCATGTCGTGCAGCGCGTCGTAGAGCGGGCGCAGGTACGGGTCGATCTTCTCGTTGAGCGTCCCCGGCAGGTAGCCGAGGCGCTCGCCCGCTTCGACCGCGGGACGGGTCAGCACGATGCGGGTGACCTGCTTGGCCTGCAGCGCCTGGACGGCCTTGGCCATGGCGAGATACGTCTTGCCGGTACCGGCGGGGCCGATGCCGAACACGATGGTGTGCTTGTCGATGGCGTCGACGTAGCGCTTCTGGTTGAGCGTCTTGGGCCGGATCGTCTTGCCGCGCCGGGAGATGATGTTCATGCTCAGCACTTCGGCCGGTGACTCGTGGTCACCGGTGGAGAGCATGCCGACGGTGCGACGGACGGTGGCCGGGTCGACCTGCTGGCCGCGCCCGGCGAGCGTCACGAGTTCGGCGAAGACACGTTCGGCGAAGGCGACGTCGGCGGGGGCGCCGGTCAGGGTGACCTCGTTGCCCCGGACGTGGACGTCGGCGGCGAGGAGTTCTTCGGCGACGCGGAGGTTTTCGTCCCTCGAGCCGAGCAGGCTGAGCGCGGCGGCGTCGGGGATGGGGAATCGGGACTGAGCCGCTTCGACGACCGTGGCCTCGTCGGCCTTCGTCGCGGTGACGTCCACGGGAACGTCGGGTCGGGCGGCTTCACCCGGTACGGTTCCGGCCACGTGGCCTCGGGCCTACTTCCTGCGCTTACGCTGCGATTTTCAACGACAGGGACAAGGTCGATGTTACTGGTTGCGGGTGGCGGCACGCAGGTCGGTTTCCGCAGGCCGCGCGCTTCACCGTCCGAAATGACCCAGCTGCTCGCCGCCGAGCACGTGCGCGTGCACGTGGAAGACGGTCTGCCCGGCGTCACGGTCGGTGTTGAAGACCACCCGGTACCCGGATTCGGCGATCCCCTCGAGTTCCGCGACCTTCTCGGCGGTGGCGGTCACGTCGGCGAGGAGCCGCGGGTCCGCGGCGGCCAGTTCGGCGACGTTCCGGTACCGCTTCTTCGGCACCACGAGCACGTGGACCCGCGCCTGCGGCGCTATGTCCCGGAACGCATAGGTCGTCTCGTCCTCGTACACCTTGTCGGACGGGATCTCGCCCGCGATGATCCGCTCGAACAACGTCTCCGCGTCACTCATTCCCCCACCCTATCTCCACGCCGCCCCATGAGCGGATGGCCGACACACGCACGGAACGGACGACACGCGTGACGGAACGGACGACTCACGTGCTCAGACGGACGACTCACTCCCGCCCACTCCCGACGCGCCCCCACCCCACCAGGCGAGGGCCGCCAGGCCCTATGCCGGTACCGAAGACCTACGCACGCTCGGTCCCCTACGCACGCTTCGCTTTGCTGCGTGGCCGCCAACCGCCGCCGGACGCACCGTGGGGGGTCCGGGGGGCTCGGCCCCCCGGCAGACACGCGGAACCGCGCCGCGGCGCGGTTGGGGGGACGCAGCAATGAGCGAAGCGAACTTGCGAAGCCCCCCAATGAAGACGCCGCGGCGCGGTGGAGCCTGGGGGTCGCTCCACCGCCGCCGCGGCTCCGCCGGACCGAGGGGGGAGGTGCCCGGCGGGGATTCACGCGCGCGACCGGGCTTCATCCCCAGTGGCGCGCCGAAACCGTGTGTTGCGCGTCAGTTAACGAGAGTAACGGCTGTTTGCGTGATCGCGCCATAACTCGCCGCAAATTGGTGGGGTGTTTTTTCACTTCCAGCGGTCGGTGAGAACGCCGAGTGCACCGAGTGCGACGGCGGCGGCGGTGGAGGTGCGTAAAACGGTGGGGCCCAACCGGATGGCGGTGGCGCCGGCGTCGGTGAGGGTGGCGAGTTCTTCGTCGGTGATGCCGCCTTCGGGGCCGACGACGAGGAGGATGTCGCCCTGTGCCGGGAGTTCGATCTCGGTGAGGCGGGTGGTGATGCCGGATTCGAGGACGAGTGCGCGGGAAACGGTCTGGGCGAGTTCGGCGAGTTCGCGGGTGGTGGCGGGTTCGGCGACTTCGGGGACGTGGGCGCGGCGGGCTTGTTTGGCGGCGGCGCGGGCGGTGGTGCGCCAGCGGGTGAGGGCTTTGTCGCCGCGGGTTCCGTCTTCCCAGCGGGCGACGCTGCGGGCGGCGCGCCAGGGGACGATGGCGTCCGCGCCCGCTTCGGTGGCGAGTTCGACGGCGAGTTCCCCGCGGTCGCCTTTGGCGAGTGCTTGGGCGACGACGACGCGCAGTGCGGGTGGTTCCTCGGTCCAGTGTTCTTCGATGGCGAGGGTGAGTGCCGCGTCCCTGCCCGCTTGGACGGCTTCGACGACGCAGCGCGCCATGCCGCCTTCGCCGTCGGAAAGCACGAGACGTTCGCCGACGCGCAGTCGCCGGACGGTGGCGGCGTGCCGGGCTTCCTCGCCGTCGAGGGTGGTGCGCCCGGAGCCGGGCAGCGCGGCGGTGAGGAAGACCGGCAGTGTCGTCTCGGGCACGGGTTACCGGTGGTTCTTGGTGCGCAGCTTGGAGAACAGCCCACCGGGCTTGGAGCCGTTCGAGGAGAGCGAGGGCACGTCTTCGCCGCGCTGCTGGGCGAGTTCGACGAGGAGGTCGCGCTGGGCGTCGTCGAGTTTGGTCGGCACGACGACGTCGATGTGCACGTGCAGGTCGCCGCGGCCGTCGACGCGGCCGGAGGACCGCAGCCGCGGCATGCCCTTGCCGGTGAGCACGAGTTCGGTGGCGGGCTGGGTGCCCGGCTCGATGTCGAGTTCGTAGTCGCCGTCGACGAGGGTCTCGATGGGCACCGTGGCGCCGAGGGCGGCGGTGGTCATCGGGATGCGGAAGTTGCAGTGCAGGTCGTTGCCCTGCCGGACGAAGACCTCGTGCGGTGCCTCGTCGATCTCGACGTACAGGTCGCCTGCCGGGCCGCCGCCGGGGCCGACCTCGCCCTGGCCGGAGAGCCGGATGCGCATGCCGTCGCCGACGCCCGGCGGGATCTTGGCGGTGACGTTGCGGCGCGAGCGGACGCGGCCGTCGCCGCCGCATTGGCGGCAGGGGTCGGGGATGACCTCGCCGAAGCCGCGGCAGACCGGGCAGGGGCGGGCGGTGACGACCTGGCCGAGGAAGGACCGCTGCACGGACTGGACCTCGCCGGCGCCGCCGCAGGTGTCGCAGGTCTTGGTGCCGGTGCCGTCGGCCGCGCCGGCGCCGCGGCACAGGTCGCAGAGGATGGCGGTGTCGACGGTGATCTCGCGGTCGACGCCGGTGGCGCAGTCCTCGAGCGTCAGTCCGAGGCGGATGAGCGCGTCGGAACCCGGCTGCACGCGGCTGCGGGGGCCACGACCGCGACCGCCGCCACCGCCGGCGGCACCGAAGAAGGCGTCCATGATGTCGCCGAGGCCGCCGAAACCGGCGCCGGAGAACGGGTCTCCGCCGCCACCTCGTGCCCCGCCGTCCATCGGGTCGCCGCCGAGGTCGACGATCTTGCGCTTCTGCGGATCCGACAGCACCTCGTACGCGGTCGTCACCTCGCCGAAGCGGTGCTGGGCGTCCTCCGACGGGTTGACGTCGGGGTGCAGTTCACGGGCCAGTTTGCGGTACGCGCGCTTGATCTCCTGATCCGTCGCGTTCTTCGCAACCCCGAGAATGCCGTAATAGTCCCTCGCCACCGTCTCCGCCTTCTCCTTCTGCTGTGACCTCACCGCCGCGTTCAGCGGCCGGCGAGGATCTGCCCCACGTAGTTCGCCACCGCGCGCACCGCGGCGATGGTGTTCGGGTAGTCCATCCTGGTGGGCCCGACGACGCCCATCCCGCCGAGCAGCAGGTCGTCCATGCCGTAGCCGATCGACACCACCGAGGTGCTGCGCATCTGCTCGTCTTCATTTTCCTCACCGATGCGCACGCTGATCGCACCGGGGTTGCGAGCGGCCGCGAGCAGCTTGAGCACGATGACCTGCTCCTCGAGCGCTTCCAGCACTTGCCGCAGCGATCCGGGGAAGTCCGCGACGTTGCGGGTGAGGTTGGCCGTGCCGCCGAGCACGAGCCGCTCCTCGGGATGCTCGACCAGCGATTCCACCAGCACGGTACAGACGCGGGTGAGGTTGTCGCGCAGTTCGCCCGGCGACTTCTCGGGCAGTTCGGCGACCGCCGCCGCGGCCTCGGAGAGGCGGCGGCCCGCGAGTGCCCCGTTGAGCACCGTGCGCAGCCTGCCGACGTTCTCTTCGGTGATGACGTCCCCGAGGTCGACGGTGCGCTGGTCGACGCGGCCGGAATCGGTGATCAGCACGAGCATCAGCCGGGCCGGGGTGAGCGGCACCACTTCGAGGTGCCGGACGGCGGAGTTGGTCATCATCGGGTACTGGATGACCGCGACCTGCCTGGTCAGTTGCGCGAGCAGCCGCACGGAACGGCGCAGGACGTCGTCGACGTCGGTGCCGCTGTCGAGGAAGGCCGTGATGGCCCGGCGTTCGGCCGCGCTGAGGGGTTTGACCTCGGCTATCCGATCGACGAAGAGCCGGTATCCCTTGTCGGTGGGAATCCGGCCGGCGCTGGTGTGGGGCTGTGTGATGTAGCCCTCTTCTTCCAGTGCCGCCATGTCGTTGCGCACGGTGGCGCTCGACACGCCGAGGTTGTGCCTGTCGACGATCGCCTTGGAGCCGACGGGCTCCTGGTTGGACACGTAATCGGCGACGATCGCGCGCAGGACCTCGAAACGACGCTCTTCCGCGTTGGCCACCCGCACCTCCCTCGGCTCGTCCTCATGACGAGTTTACGGAAGGCGGGGTGCCCGGGGAGCCACCGGACTTCTTTGGACCTCGGGCCGGCCTCCGGCCGGGAACCGGCGCGGGTACCTCAGCCGCGCCCGCGAAGGGATCGCCGCCGCGACTCCGCGGGCTTTCGGAGCACCTTCACCGACCCCCACCAGGCGAAACCCGTGACGCGAAGAACCGGCGCGCCCGTCGACGGCTGCCGACGCCCCGTCCTGCGGCCGGTGCCGAAGCCACCCATCAGGCCGATTCCCCGGACGTCGACGGCGAAGTCCTCGGGAACGACGATCTTGATCCCGCCCATGACCGCCACCGCCCTGATCGTGCAGGGTCCGGCGGCGATCCGGGCATGCCGCAGATCGAGGCGCACACTTCCCCAGAACGCGCGGCTGACGTGCTTCGACGGCAAGGGTCCCTCGAATCGCCGCGTGGTGGCGGACATGACGGCGAACGAACGCCGCCCGCCTTGCCCGTCGGCTCCGGCGGGCGACAGGGCGAGCGTGCCGCCGGGAGCCAGATCCGCGACGACGGGCTCGAAGTCCGCGAAGGTCTTCGCCGCGTAGACGGCGTCCAGTCTCGTTTCCAGTTCGCCGGCGGTGATCCGTCCCGCACCCATCGCTTCGTACAGCAGTTGCGCGACGTTCTCGCGATCGGAATCGGCCACCCGCAGTACCGACCGCTTCGGTTCTGACATGACGACGACGATAACCGGAATCGGCGCTCGATCACCCCGGAAAAGCACCGGGTTTCGAAAATTCCGGACCGGCCGGACAAAAGCCTTGACCGTCATGAGCGCATTCAGGTTCTCCACCCTGACAGGAATGACAATACCGCCATCCGATCGCCATTTCCGGCTTGCCTCGAAAGGTGTTCTCCGCCACTTGACAATCGCGGACGCGATCGGCCGTCCCGCCGTGACAACTTGACGGCCGAGGGGTTCTCGTTCATTGACGGGCCGATGCCGGAGGGGCTTCCATCGGAGCCACGTGCGGGAAGTCCTCCCGGCACCACCGCGACGGTTCCCGCGATCAAGGCATTTCGTCGACCGGCCCCACTTTCCGACTCAGCGTGGAGTGCAGTATGACTTTTTCCTTTCGCCAAGGCCTGATCGCCATTCTGACCGCGACACTGGTCGCCGCGGGCACGGCGGCGGCCTCGGCTGCCGGCGCCCCGGCCGCGAGCGCGGCCACGAATTCGGTGTACACCGTCTCTTCCCCGCTTCCCGCCGGCGAGAACGGTGACGTGGTCAAGTCGCAGCCCTCGACCTACAACGGAGCGAAAGCGACCCGAATCCAATATCTGTCCCGTGACAACAAGGACAAGCAAGTCGCGGTGAGCGGCACCGTCCTGGTGCCGGACACCCCGTGGACCGGTCCCGGCGAACGGCCGATCGTGGCCTACGCGCCGTTCACCTTCGGCATGGGCTCGGACTGCGCTCCCTCCAAAACCCTCGCGGGCGAAGGAGCCTCGGACCTGGTTTCCGGTTTCCAAGGCGGTTTCGTCACCGCGTTGCTCGGCGCCGGATTCGCCGTGGCGCAGACCGACTACATCGGACCGTGGGTGGAAGGCGGCGGCGATCACCAGTACGTCATCCGGCTGTCCGAGGCGCACACCGTGCTCGACGTCGTCCGCGCCGCACAGCGACTGCCCGGAACCGGTCTGCCCCCCGACGGCCCGGTGGGCATCGCCGGCTATTCCGAGGGCGGCAGTGCCGCCGCGGCCGCCGCCGAACTGGCCGCCACCTACGCACCCGAACTGAACGTCAAGGGCGTCTACTCCGGAGCGCCGCCCGCGGACAAGGCCGCGCTGTCGAAGTCGCTCGACGGCGGGATGTACTTCGGCTTCCTCGGCTACGCCCTGATCGGCCTCAACCAGGCCTACCCCGAGGCCAAGCTGATGAACCTGGCCAACCCGACCGGGGCCGAACTGTTCCTGCAGGCCCGCCGGACCTGCACCATGAACGCGGTCCTCCAGTTCATGTACAAGCAGTCCGGCTCGCTGACGAAGGACGGCAAGCCCGTGTCCGCCTACCTGTCCCAGCCGCCGTTCGACGCGATCGTGGCGGAGAACCGGATCGGCACCCTCAAGCCCGCCATGCCGGTGATGGTCGAGCAAAGCCCGATGGACGACGTCATCCCCGTCGCCGTCGGCAAGCAGATGGCGAGGGACTGGTGCGGCAAGGGCGCCAACGTCCAGTGGAAGGACTTGCCGTCCTTCACGCCGTTCTTCTCCCACGCTCTGGGCATGATGACAGCACCCAACGACGCCACCGAGTGGCTGAAGAGGGCGTTCGACGGCCAAACGGGCCCCGGCAACTGCGGCCGGTTCTGACGTTCGGCGCCATCGCGGTCCGTGAAGGCCTCCTTGAGGGACTCTGGGTCCCTCAAGGAGGCCTTCACGGAACATCAGCTGACGGCCCCGGCCTCGTCGGAAGGTCTTGGCCTCAGTTGTTAGTTGTTGCGCGGGAACCCGAGGTTCACCCCGCCCTGCGAGGGGTCCGGCCAGCGCGAGGTGACGACCTTCGTCCGCGTGAAGAAGTGGAACCCTTCCGGCCCGTACGCGTGGCTGTCCCCGAACAGCGAGTCCTTCCAGCCGCCGAACGAGTAGTAGCCGACCGGCACCGGGATGGGCACGTTCACGCCGACCATCCCGACCTCGACCTCGTTCTGGAACCGCCGCGCGGCCCGCCCGTCGTTGGTGAAGATCGCGGTTCCGTTGCCGTAGGCGTTGGCGTTGACCAGCTCCAGCGCCGCGTCGTAGCCCTCGGCCCGCGCGACCGCCAGCACCGGCCCGAAGATCTCGTCGGTGTAGATCGACATGTCCGGGGTGACCTGGTCGAACAGGGTCGGGCCGAGCCAGAAGCCGCTGTCCTCGCCGTCGACCTCGATGCCGCGGCCGTCGACGACGAGCCGGGCTCCCGCCGTCACGCCCGCCGCCACGTAGGACTCGACGCGTTCGTGGTGGGCGGCGGTGACGAGCGGCCCCATCTCCGAGGTGGGCCGCATGCCGTCACCGACGCGGAGCCGCTCGATCCGCTCGGCGATCCTGGTGACCAGTTCGTCGCCGACCGGGTCGACCGCGACCACGACCGACACCGCCATGCACCGCTCCCCCGCCGAGCCGAAGCCCGCCGAGACGGCCGCGTCGGCGGCGAGGTCGAGGTCGGCGTCCGGCAGGACGACCATGTGGTTCTTCGCGCCGCCGAGCGCCTGGACGCGTTTCCCGTGCCTGGTCCCGGTTTCGTAGACGTACTTCGCGATCGGCGTCGACCCGACGAACGAGATCGCCTTGACGTCGCGGTGTTCCAGCAGCCCGTCCACGGCCACCTTGTCGCCGTGCAGGACGTTGAGGACGCCGGCGGGCAGGCCCGCCTCGGCGAACAGTTCCGCGATGAACACGGCCGCGGACGGGTCCTTCTCGCTCGGCTTGAGCACGACGGTGTTGCCGCACGCGATCGCGTTCGGCACGAACCACAGCGGCACCATCGCCGGGAAGTTGAACGGCGAGATCACGCCGACCACGCCCAGCGGCTGCGAGATCGAGTAGACGTCGACGCCGGTCGAGGCGTTCTCGCTGAACCCGCCCTTGAGCAACTGCGCCGCGCCGCAGGCGTACTCGACGTTCTCGATGGCGCGCGCGATTTCGCCCGCCGCGTCGGATTCGACCTTGCCGTGTTCGCCGGTGACGATCTTCGCCAGCTCGTGACGCCGCGCCGAAAGCAGCTCACGGAAGGCGAACAGCACCCGCGTCCGCCCGGCCAGCGACGTCCCGCGCCAGCCCGGCAACGCCCGGGAGGCGGCCGCCACGGCGGTGTCGACGTCGTCCTGCGCGGCGAAGGCGACCTTCGCGCGCACTCGACCGGTGGCCGGATCGAACACGTCACCGGATCGTTCGCTCACGCCTTCGCACGGTTTGCCGTCTATCCAGTGGGTGATGCGGTCGGTCACGGATCCGCCTTCCTGTTCGCCGGGTGTCTGTTCCGGGTCGAGTCTGGGCGCGCGCGCCACACCGACGCCATCGGCAACGTGTACGGACTCCCGGTCCCGGCCGTACAGTCTGTCTCTGCGTTCCGACCAGGTGGGAGGCCGATGTACCCGACCGTCGCCGAGGTGCTCGCGTTGCCGGTGCTGCGTCAGGGCAGGCCTCACGTGGTGGCGGGGGCGGCGGGTATGGCCGCGCCGGTCCGCTGGGCGCACGTCGCCGAGGTGGCGGACATCGCCCCGCTGCTGCGTGGCGGGGAGCTCGTGCTCACCACCGGGGTCGCCCTGCCCGACGACGGCGCCGCGCTTGCCCGGTACGTCGGCGATCTGGCCGGTGTCGGAGTCGTGGGGATCGTGGTCGAACTGGTCCGGCACTGGAGCGAGAAGCTGCCGTCCGCGCTGGTCGACGCCGCGGACCGCCACGGCGTCCCGCTGATCACCCTTTCGCGCGAGACGCGCTTCGTCTCGGTCACCGAGGCGGTGAACGGGCTGATCGTCGACGCCCAGGTGGACGAACTCCGCGCGGCGGAACGGGTCCACGAGACCTTCACCGCGCTGACGATCGCCGGCGCCGAACCGGGCGACATCCTGCGCGAGGTCGCGAGGCTCACCGCACATCCCGTCGTGCTGGAGACGCTCGCCCACGAAGTCCTCGCCTACGACACCGCCGGGACCGACCCCGGTGACCTGCTGCCCGGCTGGCCGTCCCGGTCGCGGCCGGTGCGGGTCGGCGAGCGGACCGGCTACCACCCGGGCGCGGGCTGGCTGATCACCGTGGTCGGCGCGCGCGGGCACGACTGGGGGCGGCTGGTCGTCGTCTGCGGGGATCCGCCGCCGCGCCGGCACGTCGTGGTCGCCGAACGCGCCGCGTCCGCGCTCGCGGTCCATCGGCTGGTCGCCAAGGACACCGACAGTCTCGAACGCCAGGCGCACCGCGCGGTCCTGACCGAACTGCTGGCGAATCCGGTGCCGCCCGCCGAGCTGACCGCGCGGGCGTCCGCGCTGGGTGTCCCGCTGACCGGACGGCTGCTGGTCGGGGTCGCCGTGCGGCCCCGGATCACCGCGACCGCCAGGACCGCGCAGTCGACTCCGGTGCTGCTGCGGGAACTCGCCGAGGCGACCGCGCTCGCCGCCCGGCGTGCCAAGGTCTCCGCGCTGGTGGCCACCGACGACACCCTAGTGCGCGCGCTGATCGCGCTCTCGCCGGAGGCGGGCGTCGACGCGGTCCTGCGACGGCTGGCCACCGACGTCCACGAGGCCCGCTCCGGCGCGCCCGCCGTGGTCGCGGTCGGCACCACGGGCAGCGGGCCCGCCGAGGCACGCCGGACGCTCGTCGAAGCCGCGCAGGTCGCCGCCGCGGCCCTCACCGAGAACGCCGAACGGGTGGTCCACCGGCTCGACGACGTCCGGCTGCGCGGGCTCCTGCACCTGATGGCAGGCGACGAACGGATCACCGCGTTCGCCGCGCGGGAGCTCGGCCCGCTGCTGAGCCGCGACGCCGCGCAGGGCAGCAGACTCGTTCAGGCGTTGAGGCATTACTGCGAGCACGGCGGCAACAAATCGGCCGCGGCGGCGGCCGCGCACACCTCCCGCACCGCCTACTACCAGCAGCTGGCCAGGATCGAGCAGGTCCTCGGGGTGCGGCTCGAAGAACCGGAGTCGATGCTCTCCCTTTATGTCGCTTTGCTCGCCCACGACATTCGAGAAGCGGCCGACCACACGTCCGAGTGAGCAAATCTCACCCAAGCGTGGAACACAGTGACCGGGTCACATCAGCCGATAGAGTAGATATGGCTTTCTTCGAACCGATCGGCGCCTGCGTACTCGCGCTGGCCTGTCTGGCCCCGGCGCAACCCGCCGAATCCATGCTCCAGCTGACCAGCCACGACACCAGGGGCCGGGTCGGCACCGTCTCACTCACCTGTGAACCCACCGGGGGATCCCACCCTGGCCGCGGCCGCGCCTGCGCCGAACTGTCCAAAGTGGACGGTAATTTCGACAGGCTGAGCCCGGAACCGCGGGCCTGCACCCTGGAGTACGCCCCGGTGGACGTCTCCGCCGTCGGCAAATGGCGGGGCGAACCGGTCACCTACCGCACCTCGTACGCCAACCGCTGCGTCGCCGACGCCGAATCGGCCGGCGTCTTCACCTTCTGAGCAGCACGCCCAGTGCCGGGGACAGCTTCGCTCGTCGGCCACAAATCGTTGCCACGAACGACTTCTGTCCGATAATGCCGTCATGCGCGCAGGTGACCGCCGGGCCTCCCCCTCGGTGGCCCGTCGGCGCCGTTCACCGCGGCCTTGATCGCCCTCACCCCCACGAGGGCGATCAAGGCCGTGGTGTCACGGCTCAAGGACGGGTCAGGTATCGGCAGCCGGCCCCGCCCTCCGCGGCGACAGGGGTCTGACGCGCGAGGGACCGGCTCAGGTTCCATTCGCGCCAATCATCTTCCGGGATTCCGGTCACGACCGGCCCGAGCACGCAGGACCGCAGCGGCTCCGGGAGCCGGTCCACCGACGGCACCACATCGGCGGAAAACCGGGAAAGATAGGCGGTGTCGAGTATCTTGCCGTGCGCGATCCGGTCGATGTTGCGGTCGGCGATGAACCGCTCCGGATCGAGGACGGCCAGCCCCAGCAGCGCCGCGACAGCGGCTCCGATGGCCGCGCGCGGCAACCAGGCCGACCGCAGCGGGACCAGGGCGGCCAGTACCAGCAGGAAGATCAGGCCGATCCAGAGTTCGCAGACCTCGACCAGCAGCCGCAGCACGGTGAACCCGTATGCCTGCTGGTAGGTCCACATGCGACTCAACGCCGACGCGACCAGCACCAGGCTGAGCACGCTGATCGCGCCGAGCAGCCCACGCTGCCAGGCGCGATCAGCCGCCGAGGACTTCGGTGCCCAGCGCAGCGCGGCGGCGACCAGCACCAGGGTCAGCACGGTGCTGGCGGACAGCTGCCAGAACCCGCTCCTGGCGTATTCGGCCGCCGTCAAGCCGCTCGTGGCCAGGAGGTAGTCGGTGCCGCCGAACAACACGACCAGGCGGACCACGACGAAACTGGTGAACAGCAGCACCAGCACCCCCAGCGGCAACGTCCATTCGAGCCGGTGCGCGAGCCGCTTGCGGGGCGCGTCGTCGGCCGCGGGCAACGGTGGCGCCGCCAGCAGGTAGCACGCCCCGGTGACGGCGAACGCGGCCACGACGAAAAGGAAACCCCAGCGCACGAAGGTTCCCGGGCTCAGCTCGGGGATCACCGCGTCGACGACGCTCGCGAACGCCGCGTCCGCACCACGCAGCAGCGGGACGAACACCAGCAGCAAACCGGCGCTCGCCAGCACCGGCACCAGGAATCGCGGCCGCGCGCGGCCTTCCGGTTTCGTGCCGAGCCGCGAAAGCCCGCGCCCGATCCACGGGAGCGAAAGCAGTGCTTCGATCGGGACCGCGAAGACGTCGTAGACGATCGTGTTCACCGTGCGTCTCCCGACCACGGCGAGGGATCCGGCCACGAGGGCGGCGAGCACGCACAGCACGTTCAGCCACACCGACGCGCGGAACGTACCGACCGCGAGCAGCCCCAGCGCGGCCGCCGCCCACACCGCGTTGACCGAACGGAAATGCGGTTCGGCGTCGCCACGGGCGCGTTTGTCGGCGAAGTAGACGGCCACCGCGAAGGCGAGCCCGGCGACGAACCAGCCGGCTCCGGGGTCGTCCGGCATGGCGACGGCGGTGACCAGTCCGGCCGCGACCGCCGCGGGCAAGACCGAACCCGGCAGCGGGACGATCGCCGACTTGGGTGGCACGCGGGGCCGCCTCAGCACCGGGACCTGCGGTGCGGGCGGCGGGGACTGGGGCGGCAGAGTGGTCGTCGCCGCCGGAGGCGAGGCGTGTGCTTGCCGGTCTTCTTGGTCTTCGCTCATCGAATCCTCCTGTTTGCGAAAGCACATATCGCACGGGGCGCGGAGCCGCCGAAAGCACGCGGCGGAGAACTACGGAACGGGGATCACGACGCGGATGACACAGCCCGGCCGCCGCTCGGGCGTGACGACGGCGATGCTGCCGTCGTGGAGATCGACCACCCAACGCGCGATCGCGAGCCCGAGGCCGGTACCCCCGCCGCCCGCGCGCTCGCCTCGGGTGAACCGCTCGAACACGCTGTCCCGCTCCCCCGGCGGGATCCCGGGACCTTCGTCTTCGACCTCGATGACGACGTCGGTCTCACGGGCCTTCGCCCGCACCCGGACCTCGCCCCCGGCCGGTCCGTGCCGGACGGCGTTGTCGAGCAGGTTGACCACGACCTGGCTGAGCCGGCCGCGGTCGGCCACCGCCGTCGCGCCGGGCGGCTGGACGTCGACGGCGAACCGCACGCCACGGCCGGTCGCGGCCGCGGTGATCCCCGCCTCCGCGGCGACCTCCTCCAACAGCAGTTCGAGGTCGAATTCTTCTAGCTGCAACGGGAAAGCGCCCGCGTCGATCCGCGAGAGATCGAGCAGTTCCGAGACCAGCCTGCCGAGCCGTTCGGTCTGCTGCAGCGCGGTCTTCAACGTCGCCGGATCGGGCTCGGCGACGCCGTCGACGAGGTTTTCCAGCACCCCGTTCAACGCGGTGATCGGCGTGCGGAGTTCGTGGGAGACGTTCGCGATCAGCTCGCGACGGCGCTGATCCGAGGCGTCGAGGTCGGCGGCCATCTGGTTGAAGGCGTGCGACAGCTCCCCGACCTCGTCACGGGCGGTCGCGCGGACCCGCCGGGTGTAGTCGCCCTTGGCCATCGCGCGGGCGGCGGCGGTCATCTCCCGCAACGGCCTGGTCATCCCGTGCGCCAGGATCTGCGAGGTGACCACGGCGAGCACCATCGCGGCGATCGTGGTCCGCGGCGGCAGCCAGCCGATCTGCCAGTTGAAGAAGGCGAACGCGATACCGCCCGAGGACACCAGCAGGATGGCGAGTTTGAGTTTGATGGAGCGGACCGGGTCGAGCGGTCTCGGGAGCGCGTCGACGATCCGGCCGAGCAGCGGGCGAAGCGTCACGAGCCCACCTCCAGCGCGTAACCGACGCCGTGCACGGTGCGGATGAGGTCCGCGCCCAGTTTGCGGCGCAGCGCCTTGATGTGGCTGTCGACCGCGCGGGTGCCCGAGCCCGTGCCCGCGACGTCCCAGTCCCAGACCTCGCTCAGCAGGCGTTCCCTCGGCTGGACCGCCCTCGGGCGTTTCGCGAAGTGGACGAGGAGGTCGAACTCGATCGGCGTCAGCTGGGCCGGATTGCCCGCCCGCGTGACCCGCCGCTGCTCGACGTCGATTTCGAGGTCGCCGAGCACGATTTTCGTGCCCGCTTCACTCACGTCGGCCCGGGCCGACCGTTCGACGCGGCGCAGCAGCGCGTGCACCCTCGCCGAGAGCACCCGCATGGAGAACGGTTTGGTGAGGTAGTCGTCGGCGCCGACGCCGAGGCCGATCAGCATGTCCGTCTCATCCGAACGGGCGGTCAGCATCAGCACCGGGACCGGACGGCGGGCCTGGATCCGGCGGCAGACCTCGAGCCCGTCGAAGCCCGGCAGCATCACGTCGAGCACCACCAGATCCGGCTCCCGCTCGGCGTCGGTCCCGACACCGGAAGGGCCGTCGTGGGCCAGGTCCACGGCGAATCCTTCGGCCCGCAGCCGCGCGGCGATGCTTTCGGCGATCGTCACGTCGTCCTCGACGACCAGCACCCGGCGTCCTCCCAGTTCCATGGGGATGACTGTAAGCACCGGCCGTGGAGACCATCCGGGTGAGCTGTGAAGATCCTGTGGAGATGTTTCGGCCGGTTCGCCGGATCACGAACGCGACGCGCGGCACACGAAACGACCATCGAGCGCGCCCCCGGCCGAAGGCCCGCTATCGCGGGGTCAAGGTGCCCAACAGGGAAAACGTACGGTCGCGCGCAGAAGCGCGGGCAGCACAGCCACGACCGCGTGTGTGACACAGGTCATGCACCAGGAGCCCGCGAACGCAATCGACAGTCTGCGCTCCGACGCCATCAACGGTGAACAGTCTGCCAGTCCCACCCGCGCGGCGCGGGCGAGGACGATTCCGCAATGGAGCCGACGGCACGCGGTACGCAGCACGTGCATCCTGATGGCCGGGTCGAACTCGGCGAGGCCGAGTCCCTGAAGGACAGCCGCTTCTACAACGAAGAACTCGCCCCGGTCCCGGTGGAGAAGCGCACCTGGACCACCTACACCTACTTCGCGCTGTGGATGGGCATGGCGCACAACATCCCGTCCTACGCGCTCGCCGCGTCGCTGATCGCGCTCGGGATGAACTGGGTGCAGGCGCTGCTCACGATCACCATCGGCAACCTGATCGTGCTGATCCCGATGCTGCTCAACAGCCACGCCGGGACGAAGTACGGCATCCCGTTCCCGGTGTTCGCCCGCGCCTTCTTCGGCCTGCGCGGCGCGAACCTGGCGGCGTTGCTGCGGGCGTTCATCGCGTGCGGCTGGTTCGGCATCCAGACCTGGGTCGGCGGCGAGGCGATCTACATCATCGTCGGGCGGCTCGCGGGCTCCGGCTGGAAGGACTCCACCGTCGTCCTCGGCCAGCACTGGACGCTGTGGCTTTCGTTCGGCGTGTTCTGGCTGGTGCAGATGCTCGTCATCTGGCGCGGGATGGAGGCGGTCCGCAAGTTCGAGAACTGGACGGCGCCGCTGGTGTCGGTCGGCTTCCTGATCCTGCTGGGCTACGTGCTGGTCAAGGCGGGCGGCTTCGGCCCGATCCTGGCCGAGCCCGGAAAACTCGGCTGGGGACCGGACTTCTGGAAGGTGTTCGCCCCGGCGCTGATGGCGATGATCGCGTTCTGGTCGACGCTTTCGCTGAACATGCCGGACTTCACCCGGTTCGGCGGCAGCCAGGGCAAGCAGGTCCGCGGCCAGCTCCTGGGCCTGCCGACCACGATGACGTTCATCGCGATCGTGGCCATCCTGACCACTTCGGGCGGCAGTGTCCTCTACGGCGAGCAGATCTGGGACCCGGCGAAACTGGCCGACCGGTTCGATTCGCCGGTCGTCGTGGTGGTCGCGCTGATCGCGCTGGTGCTGGCGACGGTGTCGGCGAACCTCGCGGCCAACGTGGTCAGCCCGTCCTACGACTTCTCCAACGCGTTCCCGAAGAAGATCACCTTCGCCGCCGGCGGGCTGATCACCGGGATCATCGGCATCCTCATCCAGCCGTGGCGGCTCTACTCCGATCCGAGCATCTACATCTTCGCGTGGCTCGGCTTCTACGGCGGCTTGCTCGGCGCGGTCGCCGGGGTGCTCGTCGCCGGCTATTGGGTGGTCGACCGCACGCGCCTCGAGCTGCGGGATCTCTACACCGAACGCGGCGTCTACTGGTTCACCGGAGGCTGGAACTGGCGTGCGCTCGTCGCGACCCTGGTCGGTGCCGTGCTCTCGGTCGGTGGCGCGTACGGCGGACCATTCCCCGAGGACGGGCTGATCCCGATCCTGAAACCGCTCTACGACTACAACTGGGTCGTCGGCCTGGCGGGAGCTTTCGTCGTCCACCTGCTGCTGTCCCTGTCCGAACGCAACCGCACCACCCATCTCGAGGAGGATGCAAGTGAGCGAACTGGTCCGAGCCGGATTGATCCAGCAGCGGTGGACGGGTGACAAGGAGTCCATGATCGGAGGCGCGGTCGAAGCCATCGGCAAGGCCGCTTCGCAGGGCGCGCAGGTCGTCTGCCTGCAGGAGTTGTTCTACGGCCCGTATTTCTGCCAGGTGCAGGACACCGACTACTACTCCTACACCGAAGGCATCCCCGACGGGCCGACGACGAAGCTGATGCAGGAGGTCGCCGAGCGCCACGGTGTCGTGCTGGTCGTCCCGATGTACGAGGTCGAGCAGCCCGGCGTGTACTACAACACCGCCGCGGTGATCGACGCCGACGGCACCTATCTCGGCAAACACCGCAAGAACCACATCCCGCAGGTGAAGGGGTTCTGGGAGAAGTTCTACTTCCGTCCCGGGAACCTCGGCTACCCGGTGTTCGACACCGCCGTCGGCCGCATCGGCGTCTACATCTGTTACGAGCGGCATTTCCCGGAAGGCTGGCGCGCACTGGGCCTGGCGGGCGCGAAGATCGTGTTCAACCCGTCGGCGACGAGCCGGGGGCTTTCGGAGTACCTGTGGCGCCTGGAGCAGCCGGCGGCCGCCGTCGCGAACGAGTACTACGTCGGCACGATCAACCGCGTCGGTGTGGAACCTCTGGGCGACAACGACTTCTACGGTCAGTCGTATTTCGCGGACCCGCGCGGCCAGCTCGTCGGTGAGGCCGCGTCCGACACCGAGGAGGAAGTCGTCGTCCGCGACCTCGACATGGCGAAACTCACCGCAGTCCGGGATCTCTGGGCCTTTTACCGAGACCGCCGCCCCGACAGCTACGGGCCCCTCGCGGAGGCGTGATGACCACCCTCGTCAGCGGCGGGCAGGTGCTGTCCACGGCGGGCGCCTCGGCGGCGGACGTCCTCGTCGACGGCGAGACGATCTCGGCCGTCGGCGCCCCCGGCACGCTGGGGCCCGCCGACTCGGTGATCGACGCCACCGGGAAGTACGTGCTGCCCGGCGGGATCGACGCGCACACCCATCTGGAGATGCCGTTCGGCGGGACGCAGTCCGTCGACACCTTCGGCACCGGGACGACGGCTGCGGCGTGGGGCGGCACGACCACGATCATCGACTTCGCCGTCCAGGCCAAGGGCACGTCACTGCTGTCCACCCTGGACGAATGGCACGCGAAGGCCGGCGGCAACTGCGCCATCGACTACGGCTTCCACATGATCGTCTCCGACGTCGACGATTCGTCACTGAAGGAGATGCAGGCCTGTGTCGACGGCGGCGTCGGCAGTTTCAAGATGTTCATGGCCTATCCCGGGGTGTTCTACTCCACGGACGGCGAGATCCTGCTGGCCATGCAGAAGGCGCGTGAGATCGGCGCGACGATCATGATGCACGCGGAGAACGGCATCGCGATCGACCAGCTGGCCGCGCAGGCGTTCGCCGCCGGGAAGATCGATCCGGTCCAGCACGGGCTCACCCGGCCGCCGGAACTGGAGGGCGAGGCGACCTCGCGCGCGATCCAGCTGGCCAAGGTGACCGGGGCACCGCTGTACATCGTGCACCTCTCGGCGTCCCAGGCGCTGGCCGCGGTCGCGGAAGCGCGTGACCACGGGCAGAACGTCTTCGCGGAGACGTGTCCGCAGTATCTGTATCTGTCCATCGAGGATTTGGCGAAACCGGATTTCGAGGGTGCGAAGTACGTCGCCTCTCCCCCGTTGCGCGAGAAGTCGCATCAGGCGGATCTGTGGCGCGGGCTGCGCACCAACGACCTCTCGGTGGTGTCCACGGATCACTGTCCTTTCTGTTTCAAGGATCAGAAAGAACTCGGCCGCGGTGACTTCCGCGCGATTCCCAACGGGATCCCCGGCGTCGAGCACCGGATGGACCTGCTGCACCAGGGCGTCGTGGCGGGCGAGCTCACCCTCGGCCGCTGGGTCGAGACCTGCTCGACCACCCCGGCGCGGATGTTCGGGCTGTATCCGCGCAAGGGCGTCATCGCGGCGGGTTCGGACGCCGACATCGTCGTCTACGACCCGGCGGCGAAGCAGACCCTGTCGGTCGAGACGCACCACATGAACGTGGACTACTCGGCCTACGAAGGACTGGAGATCACCGGCAAGGTCGAGACGGTGCTCTCGCGCGGCCGCGTGGTCGTGTCGCCGTCCGGCTTCTCGGGCAGTACGACGCACGGGAAATTCCTCTCGCGCGACCTGAACCAGTACCTGAACTGAGGCGGTGGCCGGATGGACTTCGGGATCGTGCTCCAGACCGACCCGCCCGCAGGCGACCTCGTGCGGCTGATGAAGGCGGCCGAGGACCAGGGTTTTCGCTACGGCTGGACGTTCGACTCGTGCGTGCTGTGGCAGGAACCGTTCGTCATCTACTCGCAGATCCTCGCGGCGACGTCGTCGATGATCGTGGGCCCGATGGTGACCAGCCCGGCCACCCGGGACTGGTCGGTGCTGGCGTCGACTTTCGCCACGCTCAATGACAGGTACGGCAACCGGACGGTCTGCGGGATCGGCCGCGGCGACTCGGCGCACCGGGTGGTCGGCCTGCCACCGTCCACTTTGGCCACCGTGCGCGACTGCATGCACGTGGTCAAGGAACTCGCCGAAGGCCGCGAAGTCCTGTTGCGGGACAAACCGGTGCGGATTCCCTGGATTCGCAACGGCAGACTCGAGATGTGGATGGCGGGATACGGGCCGAAGGCGCTGAAGACGGTCGGCGAACACGCTGACGGCTTCATCTTGCAATGCGCCGATCCCGCCATCGCCCGGTGGACCATCGGTTCGGTCCGTGAGGCCGCCCGCGCGGCCGGGCGGGATCCGGCCGGGATCACGATCTGCCTCGCGGCCCCGGCGTACGTCGGTGACGACCTGGCGCATCAGCGGGAACAGTTGCGCTGGTTCGGCGGGATGGTCGGCAACCACGTCGCGGATCTCGTGGCGCGCTACGGCGATTCCGGGCCGGTGCCGCCCGAACTGACCGACTACATCCGCGAGCGGCAGGGCTACGACTACGCCCACCACGGGCGGGCGGGCAATCCGTCGACCGACTTCGTCCCGGACGAGATCGTGGACCGGTTCTGCCTGCTCGGACCGTCTTCGGCACATGTGGAACGCCTGCAGGAGCTGGCTTCGCTCGGTGTCGACCAGTTCGCGCTGTACCTGATGCACGACCAGCGCGAAGAAACCCTGAAGCGCTACGGCTCGGAGGTCATCGACCGCTGACGACCCGCAATTAGTCACCTACTTGCGCGTGAAAACCGGCGCAAGTAGGTGACTAATTGCGGGTCTGTTCTTCGTCCAGCAGTTCCTGGAACACCGCGCGGAGCGCTTCAGCGGCTTCGTCGTGCCCGCGCCGCAACGCGACCTGCGCCCGGGACTGCAGGACCGCACGCGCCCCGGCGGCGTGCCGTTCCGCGTGATAGGTGTCCAGCAGTCCTTCCGGCGCCCGGCCCTGGATCGCCGCGGCCAGCTTCCACGCCAGGTTGACCGAATCGGACATGCCGACGTTGATCGCCGTGCCGGTGGACGGCAGCAGATGCGCCGCGTCACCCGCCAGCAGGATCCGCCCTTCGTGGTAGCGCTCCGCCTGGCGGGCGGAGAACTGGTAACGCGAGAGCCGGACCGGGTCCGCCCAAGGGGAAGTCGCCACCGAGGACCCGGCGGATGCTGTCCTCGAGCTCGGCCAGGGTCATCGGCACGTCGTCGTCGACCTCGCCGGATCGTCCTCCGTGGTCTGGATGAACAGGATGCCCGACGTCAGCGAACCGAGCGCGAACACGCCGGCGCCGGTGCGGGTGAAGCCCGCCTTGATCCGGCCCAGTTCCAGCGTCTCCTGTTCGGCCTGCTCCGGCTACGGCCGAAGACTCTGCGGCATCGCCGGGGTCTTGCCGCAAGCCCCCCGGTGCGCTATTTGCTGACCAATGGAGGGGCACACCCCACCATGTTTCCGGGTACCCGCACCAGGGATCGCGCGCTCGCGAGGCGAGACGCTGACCAGGTGACCAGAATCCGCATCGCCGCTCTGCCCATCCTCACTGTGCTCACCCTCACCGCACTCGCCGCCGTCACGATCACGCCCGCGGTCTCGGCCGCGCCGAAGGGACTCGACTGGGGCCCCTGCCCGTCCGGCTCGCCGCCGGGTTACGACTGCGCCGAGATCGAGGTCCCGTTGTCCTATCAGGACCCGGGCGGCCCGCGAATCACCCTCGCCCTCGGCCGTCTCCCGGCGACGGACCAGGAACACAAACGAGGCACCCTCTTCATCAACCCCGGCGGCCCCGGGAACCCCGGCCGCTTCAGCAAGTTCCAGACCCCGTCCCTGCACCGGCAGTTCGACATCGTCGGCTTCGACCCACGGGGTGTCGGTGCCAGCACACCGGTCCGCTGCTTCACCAGCGACACCGAAACGGAGCCGCTCAAGCGGATTCTGGGAAACTTCCCGATCACCACCGAACAGGAGACCCGGCACTTCGCCGACGTCCGCGAGGTCGCCGCCTCGTGCGGCCGCAACGCCGGGCCGCTGCTGGGGCACCTGTCCACCGCGAACGTCGCCAGGGATCTCGACAGGCTGCGCGAAGCCGTCGGCGAGCCCCGTCTGCGTTACTACGGGCTTTCCTACGGCACGTACCTGGGCGAGGTGTACGCCAACCTGTTCCCGCATCGCGTCGGCGCCTTGGCGCTGGACGCCGTCGACGACCCGATCGCCTGGTCCACCGGACACCGTCCGGAGGACGCGAACGTCCCGTTCAGCACCCGGCTCGGCGGCTTCCGGGACGCGGACCGCGCGCTCCAGGCGTTCCTCGACACGTGCGCGGCCGACACCCG
Source organism: Amycolatopsis sp. QT-25 (assembly GCF_029369745.1). Classification (NCBI taxonomy): domain Bacteria; kingdom Bacillati; phylum Actinomycetota; class Actinomycetes; order Pseudonocardiales; family Pseudonocardiaceae; genus Amycolatopsis; species Amycolatopsis sp. QT-25. The sequence continues at coordinate 2,150,914 of NZ_CP120210.1, read as the reverse complement.
GTGTGCGTTCCGCGAACCCGGGACCGATCTGCGGGCCAAGTACGACGCGCTCCTCGACCGGCTCGAAGCCACGCCGGGACCGATCACCTACCAAGAGGTCATCCGGCGTACCCACCACGCGCTGACCGACGAGGCCCGCTCCCCCGCGCTGGCGGAATTCCTTCAGTCCGCGACGAACCCCGTCACGACGAAGGCCATCCCGACGCCCTTCGATTCCGCGTTGGGTGGCGGCGGGACGATCTGCGCGGACACCACGAATCCGCGTGACCCGGCCGCCTGGCCCCGAGCCGCCCGCGCGGCCGACCGGGAAAGCCGCGGTTTCGGCTCGTACGACACGTATCTCTCCCTGCCGTGCGCCTTCTGGCCCGCCTCCGATCCGGCCCGGTACACGGGACCGTGGAACCGGCCGACCGCGCCGATCCTGTTGCTGGCCAACGGCAAGGGCGACCCGGAAACGCCGTACGCCGGGGCGAAACGGACCGAACGCATCCTCGGCAACGCGCGACTCCTGACGCTGGACGCCTGGGGGCACGGCGCCGCGAACCGCAGCGCCTGTGTCGACGCGGCACTCGACGTGTACCTGGCCCACGGGCGCCTTCCGGCGCGCGGCACCGTCTGCGCCCCGGATCACGCACCGTTCGACGCCAGGTAGGCCCGGGCGGTGTCCTCGTCGGTGAGCCAGCGGGCGTAGTCGACGGGGTCGGAAAAGATGTTCGCGAACCGGCGCGCCACCTCGGGCGCCGTCTGCGCGGCTTTCAGGGTGGCCAGCACGTGATCCGGCGGCGGAGCGAGGAGATCGTTGCTCAGCCGGGTCGCGTGCTGCGCCTTTTCCCAGTATCCGGCGAAAGTGCCGTGCAGGAACGCTTCGTCGAACGGGCGGTCACCGTGGTCGAGGATGCGCCGTTCGTAGACGGCCGCGGCGTGCGCCGCCATGTTCGCGCCCTGCCCGGCGATCGGATCGTTCGTCACCGCGGCGTCGCCCATCGCCAGGACCTTCGCCCCCGACGGCAGCGTCCCGACCGGATGGCGCACGATCGGCAGGACCCGGCCGCGCAGGACGTCGAGCGGCCCGCTGGGGCGCGCGTCGGCGAGCGACTCCTCGACCCACGGGAAGTGCTCGCGCAGCAACGTCTTCGCGAGGGCGAAATGCTCGTCGAGGCCGGTGACGCCGTCCCAGACGTCCATGGGACCGCCTGGCACGCCGAAGAAACCGAGCCCGAAGACGGGTCCGCGCACGGACTGGATCGGCAGCCCGAACAGCTCACCGGCCGGGGAGAGCCCGAACGTCAGGCCCGGATACACCGGAAGCGGTTCGTCCCGGCCGGACACGAGGTACAGGATCCCGATGGTCCGCTGCGGCTCGCGGTGTGGGGAACGTGCGTCGGCACGCGGGAAGAGGGCGTCGAACTGCGGCCCTCGTCCGGCCGCGACCAGCACGAGTTCGAACTCGCGGGCGTACTCCTCCAGGCCCTCCGGGGTCACCTTGCCGATCCGCACCTCGCCGCCGCGTTCGGCGAAGGCGGTCAGCCAGGCGGACACCTTGACCCGTTGATCGACCGACTGCGCGGGCTGGTCGAACCGGGCCTGCCACGACACGGCGGGCTCCGCGGAATCGCCGGCGAGCCCGAACGACGCGCCGAGGAGCTCCGGGGCGTGCCCGTCCCAGAAGTTGATGCCCAGCGCGCGTTCCCTGGTCAGCGCGGGGTGGAACACGCACTGGTTCGAGATGAGCCCGCCGGCGCGGATCGTTTCGGCGTCGCGGTCGGTGACCACGGTGACGGCGTACCCGTGCCGCCGCAGGCCCAAGGCCAGGACCAGCCCGGCTTGACCGGCCCCGACCACCGCGATCCGGCGCATGGCTCCCCCTTCAGTCCACCAAAGCCTGATACACCAGGTTCCTCAATTCGACGCGGATCGGATAGGTCGACGAGGGCAGCAACTGGGTGAAGAACAGGACCGTGACGTCCTGGTCCGGGTCCACCCAGAACGCGGTGCTCGCCGCGCCGCCCCAGGCGAATTCGCCCGCGCTGGCGAGGGTCTTGGCCTTCACCGGGTCGTCGAGCACGGAAAAGCCCAGCCCGAAGCCGAAACCGTCGTACGGCGCCTCGGAGAACCCGGCCCGCCCGTAGGTCTCCAGGTCCACCCCGCCGGGCAGGTGGTTGGCCGCCATGAGCCGCACCGTGCGCGGGCCGAGCAGCCGGACGCCGTCGAGTTCGCCGCCACGCACCAGCATCCGGGCGAACCGATGGAAGTCACCCGCCGTGGAGACCAGCCCCCCGCCGCCGGAGAAGCACGCGGGCGCAACACGGCCGACGTTGCCCAGCTCGTCGTGCCGGAACGGTTCCTTGGTGACCGGATGCGGCACGTAGAGCGCGGCCAGCCGGTCGAGGTCGCCGGCGGCGGCCTGGAACCCCGTCTCGTGCATGCCGAGCGGGGTGAAGATCCGCTCGGCGAAGAAAGCGTCGAGCGACTGACCGGAGACGACCTCGACGAGCCTGCCGAGGATGTCCGTCGCGACCGAATAGTTCCATTCCGAACCCGGCTGGAACAACAACGGCAGCCGCGCGATCGCTTCGGAGACACCCGCCAGATCGAGCCCCGGCGCGGTGCCGAGGTCGAACCCCGCCTCCCGGTAGAGCGCGTCGACCGGATGCGTGCGGTGGAACCCGTAGGTCAGCCCCGCGGTGTGGGTGAGCAGATGCCAGAGGCGGATCGGTTCGGCCGCGGGCACGGTCGCGTGCTTCACCGGCGAGCCACCGGCGAAGACCCGCGGTGCCGAGAACTCCGGCAGCCAGCGGGAGATCGGGTCCTTGAGGTCGATGAGCCCGGCTTCGACGAGCATCATCGCCGCGACGGAGGTGACCGGCTTCGTCATCGAGTAGACGCGCCAGATCGTGTCGGTCTCGACCGGCAGCCCGGCCTCGATGTCACGCTGCCCGTTCGACGCGAGATGCGCGACCTTCCCGTTCCTGGCCACCACGGCCAGGTACCCCGGAATCCGGTTGCGCTCCAAATACCCGTCGAAGTGCTTGTCGATCCGGCGCAACCGCTCCGCGTCGAAACCCACCTCGGCCGGGTCGACGTCCACCTTCAGCTCGATCATGCGACCGAGGCTACGCGTTCCGCTCGGCCTGTTTCTCCAGTCGCCACGCCTCGTCGGTCTTCCCGATCCGCCAGTACCCGGAGATCGACAGCAGGTCGCGCCGCATGCCCCGGTCGTCCAGCAGGTGGCGTCGCAGATCCCGGACGAACCCGGCCTCGCCGTGGACGAACGCCTGCACGACACCCTCACCCCAGTCGAGCGCGCGGACGGCGGCCGCGAGATCGTCGCCCCGGCTTCGGTGCAGCCAGGTGATGCGCGCGTCGCCCTTGGTGGTCAGCGACTGCTCCTCGGCGGCGTCCTCCACGAGGAGGAACGCGTGCACGGGAACACCCGCCGGCATCGCCTCGAGCGAAGCGGCGATCGCCGGCAAGGCGCTCTCGTCCCCGGCGAGCAGATGCCAGTCGGCCTCCGCGCCCGGCGCGTACGCCCCGCCGGGTCCGGAAACGAGCAGTTCGTCGCCCGGTTTCGCGGCGGCCGCCCACGGCCCGGCGACGCCCTCGTCACCGTGGTGGACGAAGTCGAGCACCAGTTCGCCGAGATTCGCGTCGAAGGCCCGGACGGTGTAGGACCGCATCCGCGGCCACTGCTCGCGCGGCAGTTCCTCGCGGACACGTGCCAGGTCGAACGGTTCGGGATAGGTGACACCGGGCACCCGGAAGTGCACCTTGACGTAGGCGTCGGTGAATTCGTTGGGCTGGAACGAGGCGATCTCTTCGCCCCCAGCGACGATCCGGACCATGTGCGGGGTGATCCGCTCGGTGCGCAGCACCCGCAACCGGGTCGCCGATACCGCTCTCCGCGCCTCGGCCATGCACGCTCCCTTTCCTGGGTTAGGTGAACCTAACCGAGCGTACGCCCCTCGCCGCCGGGCCGGGTCAGGTCTCCCAGCATCCGATCGAAGCCCTCCGTGACTCGTTCCGGGAATCCGATGAAGAACCGATTCGCCAGGGGAACCGCCCATCGGCTCCAGGTAGCGACGTTGTACACGCGGTGGGTCACCCGGGCCCCGGCCGGGTCCGCCTCGACGGTGTACTCGCCGCGATACCACCAGCCACCCTGCTGCGCGAGGAAACGACGCTCGGCATCCATCTCGAAGCCGGGGTTGTACGGCTGGGCCCGCAGCGTCCCCGCGATCCGGATGAAGACCTCGGCGACCGGCACGGGGACCACACCGGACACCTCGGCCAGGAGCTTCACGATGCCCTCGTGGCCGGGTCGCTCACCCGGGTGTTCTGGAAGGCCGCGACGCGCCAGCCGTCGGACTCCTCCACGAGCACGTAGGTCAGCGTCGATTCCCGGCTCGGCTCCGGCTTGTCGTCCGACAGCGACGAGCCGCCGCCGGACACGACGATCGCGACGTCCGGCCGGATGAACCGGACCTTGGGCTCGCCCCAGCCGGTTGCCAGTTTCGACCCCTTGAGCGGACCCTCGAACAGGGATCGATGCGCGCTTTCGATCATCGTCCGGCCAGGCATGTTCATTCCGAAAAAGGTCACGTAGTCGGCGTCTTCGGTGAAGTGCGACGCGTACGCGGCCGCGTCGCCGTCGTTCCACGCGTCGGCGAGTTCGCTCAGTACGGCCAGGACTTCGGCCTGTCGTCCGGTCATCATGTCCTCCAGTTCGACGAACAGCGTTCGTTTGACGAACACCGTTCTACAGCCGAACACCGTTCGCGTCAAGTAGAGTTCCCCGGAACCCCGGACCAGGAGGCGAACGAAGTGAGCAGGCCCCGGCGTCGCGCCGAGAAACCCGTGCTGTCCCAGGAGCTCGTGGTGAAAACGGCATTGGACCTCCTCGCCACCGAGGGGCTGGAAGCGGTGAGCATGCGGCGCGTGGCCCAGGCACTGGAGACCGGCCCGGCGTCGCTCTACGCCCATGTCGCGAACAAGGAAGAGCTCCACGAGCTGATGGTCGACCACGTCCTCGCCTTCGGCCCGTTCCCCGAACCCGATCCGGAACGGTGGGTCGAGCAGGCGAAAGAACTGCTGCGGGAGAACGTGCGCGCGCTGACGTCGTTCCCCGGGATCGCCAAGATCGCGTGGTCCATCCCCGTACCGGTCGGGGCGAACGCCTTGCAGCAGGCCGAAGCCATGCTCGCCGTGCTGCGCGCCGGCGGCCTCGACCTCAAGCGGGCGCTGTTCGCCGCGGACGCGTTATGGCTCTATGCCAAGGCTTTCGCCTACGAAGGCGCCGGCTGGCAACACGGCGACATCGACCTGGCCGACCAGGAAGAACGCGGCAAGCGGATGGTCGAGTACATGACGTCGTTCCGGCCCGGCGCATTCCCGAACCTGCTGGCTTCGGGTGAGTACTTCACCGCGGAGACCGCATACGAACGGTTCGAGTTCGCCATCGATCTTTTCTTGCGCGGCTTGGCCTCCACCGCGCCGTGAGTGTCGCGGGACACGCGTGTGCCCGGCCAGGCCGATCGCGAGTGTCGACGGAACCGCGGCACCACGCCAACACCGGCCGGCTCAGAGCCGCGCGACCGCGTTCTGCGATGCTTTCGTCTCGTGAGATGCGGCGAAAGCGTCCTTCGGCTCAGGTGAGCCGGCGCACCAGGCCGTCCGCCAGCAACCGCCCGCGGTCGGTCAGCACGGCACGGCGCTGATCGTCCAAAGCGGACTGATCGAGCAGCCCTTCGGCGGCGGCGGCGCGGGCTTCGGCCCGGCCGTCGTCGTCGAGCGCGTCCAGTGGAAGTCCTTCGGACAGCCGGAGTTCCAGCATCACGCGTTCCAGGTGCCGGTCCCCGTCGGTCAGCAGTTCGCGGCCCGCGGCCGGTGAGTCCCCGGCGGCGAGGGACGCGGCGTAACGGGCCGGGTGCTTGACGTTCCACCAGCGGACGCCACCGACGTGGCTGTGCGCGCCGGGTCCGGCGCCCCACCAGTCGCCGCCGCGCCAGTAACCGATGTTGTGCCGGCAGCGGGCTTCTTCCGAGGCCGCCCAGTTGGACACTTCGTACCAGCGCAACCCGGCGGAAGCGAGAACGCGGTCGATCATCTCGTAGTCGGCGGCGAGCACGTCGTCGTCCGGCGCGGGCAGTTCACCGCGGCGGACGCGGCGGGCGAGCGCGGTGCCTTCTTCGACGATCAGGGCGTAGGCCGAAACGTGGTCGACGCCGGCCGCCAGCACCGCGTCCAGCGAGGCCTGGAGGTCTTCGGCCCGTTCCCCCGGCGTGCCGTAGATGACGTCGAGGTTGACGTGGTCGAACCCGGCGGCACGCGCCTCTTCGGCGGCCGCGACCGGACGGCCCGGGGTGTGCACGCGGTCGAGGATCTTCAGCACGTGCTGAGCGGCCGACTGCATCCCCAGTGAGATCCGGTTGTACCCGGCGTCGCGGATGCCCGCGAAGAACTCGGGCGAGGTGGACTCCGGATTGGACTCCGTCGTCACCTCGGCGTCCGGCGCGAGCCCGAAGCCGTCACGAACGGCGTCGAGGACGCTTCGGAGCCCATCGGCGCCGAGAAGAGACGGGGTGCCGCCGCCGACGAAGACGGTGTCGACCGCGGGCGGGTTCCCCAGCACGCGCGCGGCCAGGTCGAACTCGCGCTTGAGACCTTCGAGCCAGGACTGCGGCGACGAACCGCTGTCCAGCTCTCCGGCGGTGTAGGTGTTGAAGTCGCAGTAGCCGCAACGGGTCGCGCAGAAAGGGACGTGCACGTAGACGCCGAACGGCCGGGTGCCGAGCCCTTCCAGCGCGCTCTCGGGGAGCGCGGACTCGACGGGTGTGGTGGTTTCGGGCAGCAACGCGGGCACACCCCAGTGTCCCCCACGCCGTGAAGGCCTCCTTCCCCGGGGAAAGAGGCCTTCACGGCCGGGCATCCGAAGCGGTATTACGCCAGCCCGTTGGCGGCCAACCACTCCGGCGACGGCGGGATCACCTCGATGATGTCGATCAGGAAGCCGTTCAGGTCCTCGATGTAGAAGTGCCGCTGGCCGAATTCCTCGTCCACGAGCTCGGTGACGAGCTTGACCCCCTCCTCGCGCAGCCGCTCGTATTCGGCCGCCGCGTCGCCGACCATGAAGCCGACCATGGCGCCTGCCGCTTCCTGCGCCCGCCACGGCTCCGGCGTGGCCTTGTGACCACGCTTCACGAAGCTCATTTCATAACCCGGAACGCCGACGTTGAGGCTGGAGAACCAGTCGAGCTCGATCGTCACCGTCAACTGCAGATGCCGTTTCCACCAGGCGGTGGTCGCGGCGATGTCGTCGACGAGCACACAGGCACCGAAACCGCTGAGTTGCATTGGGTGTTTCCTCCCCGCTGAAAACCACTTGATGTGTAGTACTATAAGCATAGTGGTTTGACTGAAGCAAGGAGAATGTTCCGATGCGACAGAACCCGGAGCGCCGGACCGCGCTCACCGACGCCGCGATCACCGTCCTTGCCCTCGAAGGCGCACGCGGCCTCACCTACCGCGCCGTGGACGTCGAAGCGGATGTCCCGGCGGGAACGACGTCCAACTACTTCCGCAATCGGGACCAACTGCTCGGCGAGGTCGGCGTCCGCGTGCACGAACGACTGTCGGCACCGGCCGACGTGATGGCGAACCCGCGGGCGGAGTCGCCGTCCCGCGACCGGGTCGGCGTCCTGCTCGGTGAGCTCATGGGGCGGCTGACCGCCCACCGCGAGCCTTATCTCGCCCTTCTCGAACTCCGGCTCGAAGCCACCCGGCGCCCGGATCTTTCGGCCGAGTTGACCAGGACCATCCGCGAGAGCATCGACATGAGCGTCGATTGGCACGTCGCGGCGGGGATGCCGGGCGGGCGCGCCGAGGTCCTGCTGATGTACCTCGCGCTGACCGGGCTCACCGTCGAGCGGCTGACCCTGCCGGAGGTGCTCGCGGACGTCACCGACGAGGAGGTCATCCGGATCATCGTGGACCGCGTCCTCCCTTCTTGAGCCGTGCGCGTTCTGCGTCACAATGGCCGGTCGCGAACCCGGACTTGACCGCCAAAGCAAACCCTGACCAGCGAAAACAGTTGCGTTTGGCCGGTGTTCTCAGCATTCGGACCGGCCTGGACCACATAGTGGGCGCGTGGCACGCTGGATCAATGACCCGCGCCGGAATCACCCTCGTGGCACGCCGCCACGTGGATCTCCGTCGTGTGGCGAGCGCGCTCTGTGCGACGAACCGCTGACTCCCCGCCACCACCACGATCTGCCGGAGGACTCCCATGTCGTCGCCCACGCGCGAAACCCCTGCCCGCACGCCCCGGACCAAACAGAAACGGGGCGAGGGACAGTGGGCTTTGGGCTACCGCGAGCCGCTGAACCCCAATGAGCGGTCCAAAAAGGACGACAACCCGCTCAACGTCCGGGCCCGGATCGAGAACATCTACGCCCGCGGTGGCTTCGATTCCATCGACCCTGGTGACCTTCGCGGCCGGTTCCGCTGGTTCGGTCTCTACACCCAGCGCAAGCCGGGCATCGACGGCGGCCGGACGGCGACGCTGGAGCCCGAGGAGCTCGACGACCGCTACTTCATGCTGCGGGTCCGGCTCGACGGCGGCGCGCTGACCACCGACCAGCTGGCCGTGCTCGCCGAGATCTCGCAGACCCACGCGCGCGACACCGCCGACATCACCGACCGGCAGAACATCCAGTACCACTGGATCCGGATCGAAGACGTCCCGACGATCTGGGCCAAGCTGGAGAAGGCCGGGATGACCACGATGGAGGCCTGCGGTGACAGCCCGCGCGTCATCCTCGGTTCCCCCGTCGCCGGCATCGCCGCCGACGAGATCATCGACGGTACGCCCGCGATCGACGAGATCAAGCGCCGCTACATCGGCGATCCGCGCTACTCGAACCTGCCGCGCAAGTTCAAGACCGCGATCTCCGGGCAGCAGGACGTCGCGCACGAAATCAACGACATCGCCTTCGTCGGCGTGAACCACCCCGAACACGGGCCCGGCTTCGACGTCTGGGTCGGCGGCGGTCTGTCCACCAACCCGATGATCGGGCAGCGGCTGGGCGCCTGGGTGTCGCTCGACGAGGTCCCCGACGTCTGGGAAGGCGTGATCAGCGTCTTCCGCGACTACGGCTACCGGCGGCTGCGCGCCCGCGCCCGGATCAAGTTCCTGGTGAAGGACTGGGGTGTCGCGAAGTTCCGTCAGGTGTTGGAAGACGAGTACCTCAAGCGCGAGCTGACCGACGGCCCGGCACCCGAGGTGCCCGCCGCCCAGATCGACCACGTCGGCGTGCACCCGCAGCTCGACGGGAAGTTCTACGTCGGTGCCGCACCGGTCGCGGGCCGCGTTTCCGGGGCCACCCTGCTGGCGGTCGCCAAGGCCGCCGAGCGGGCCGGGTCGAACCGCGTCCGCCTGACCCCGCACCAGAAACTCGTGGTCCTCGACGTTCCCGAGGCCGAGGTGACCGGGCTGAAGACCGAACTGGCCGACCTCGGCCTGCACACCGAGCCTTCGCCGTGGCGGCGCGGGATCATGGCCTGCACCGGCCTGGAGTTCTGCAAGCTCGCGATCGTCGAGACGAAGGCCCGCGCGATCGAACTGGTCACCGAACTCGAGAAGCGCCTCGCCGACATCCAGGCGGAGATCGAGAACCCGGTGACCGTGCACCTCAACGGCTGCCCCAACTCCTGCGCCCGCGTCCAGACCGCCGACATCGGGCTCAAGGGCCAGATCGTCACCGACGAGGACGGCAAGCAGGTCGAAGGCTTCCAGGTGCACCTCGGTGGCGGGCTCGGCCTCGATGCCGGGTTCGGCCGGAAACTGCGCGGGCACAAGGTGACCGCCTCGGAGCTGACCGCCTATGTCGAAACGCTGGTGCGCGCCTACCTCGACGGCCGCGAACCCGGCGAGCGGTTCGCCCGATGGGTCCTGCGGGCCGACGAGAGTGTCTTGCAATGACCGAGCGCGCGACCCCGTACCACTGCCCTTTCTGTGGCGATGAAGACCTGCGGCCGGAAGAGGGCGGCTCCTGGCTGTGCTCGGGCTGCCGCCGGGTCTTCACCGTGAAGTTCCTCGGACTGTCCTTTCCGGAGGTGTCACCAGGATGACCGCCACTGTCGACCACAAGACGCTCGCCGAACGGGCCTCGAAAGAACTCGCGGAGGCGACCGCGACCGAGGCCCTGCGCTGGACCGCGGAAACCTTCGGCGACGACTTCATCGTCGCGTCGAACATGCAGGACGCCGTCCTGATCGATCTGGCCACCCGGGTCAAACCCGACGTCGACGTGCTGTTCCTGCAGACCGGCTACCACTTCCCGGAGACCATCGGCACCCGTGACGCGGTGCAGGCGGTGTATCCGGGCGTGCGGATCGTCGACGCCCAGGCCGCGCAGAGCGTCGCCGAGCAGGACGCGGAGCACGGCCCGAAACTGCATGAGCGGGACCCGAATCTGTGCTGCCGGCTCCGCAAGGTGGTGCCGCTCCGCACCACACTGGCGAAGTATTCGGCGTGGGTGACCGGCGTCCGCCGGGTCGACGCCCCGACCCGCGCGAACACCCCGATCGTCACCTGGGACGACCGCAACGGGCTGGTGAAGATCAACCCGATCGCGCCGTGGTCCGACGACGAGTTCAGGGACTACGTCGACGAGCACGGGATCCTCGAGAACCCGTTGGTGTCCATCGGTTATCTGTCGATCGGCTGCGCGCCGTGCACCGCCAAGGTCGCTCCGGGTCAGGACCCGCGCAGCGGCCGGTGGGCCGGGCAGGGCAAGACCGAGTGCGGCCTGCACGGGTGAGAAGGGACGACATGACCACGCTCGAACCAGTCGCCGCCGCGGCACAGGACAACCTGGCGGCCTTGGAATCCGAGGCCATCCACATCTTCCGCGAGGTGGCGGGCGAGTTCGACCGGCCGGTGATCCTGTTCTCCGGCGGCAAGGACTCGACACTGCTGCTGCACCTGGCGATCAAGGCGTTCTGGCCCGCGCCGGTGCCGTTCCCGTTGCTGCACGTGGACACCGGGCACAACTTCGACGAGGTCATCGACTTCCGCGACCGGGTCGTCGAACAGCACGGGCTCCGGCTGGTCGTGGCGAAGGTCCAGGACTGGATCGACGACGGCAGGCTCGAAGAGCGCTCCGACGGGATGCGCAACCCCTTGCAGACCACGCCGCTGCTCGACACCATCGCCGAGAACAAGTTCGACGCCGTTTTCGGCGGCGGGCGCCGCGACGAGGAACGCGCCCGTGCCAAAGAGCGGATCTTCAGTCTCCGCAACTCCTTCGGCCAGTGGGAGCCGCGACGCCAGCGTCCGGAGCTGTGGAATCTCTACAACGGGCGGCACCGCCCGGGCGAGCAGGTGCGCGTCTTCCCGCTGTCCAACTGGACCGAGGCGGACGTCTGGAACTACATCGCCCGGGAGAAGGTCGAACTGCCGTCGATCTACTACGCGCACCGGCGCGAGGTCTACCAGCGTGACGGCATGTGGCTGGCCGAAGGACCGTGGGGCGGGCCGCGGCCGGAAGAGGTCGTCAAGGAACTGACCGTGCGCTACCGGACCGTCGGCGACGGTTCGTGCACGGGTGCCATCGAATCGACCGCCGCCACGGTGGACGAGGTCATCGCCGAGGTCTCGGCCTCCCGGCTCACCGAACGCGGCGCCACCCGCGCCGACGACCGGATGTCGGAGGCGGCGATGGAAGACCGCAAGCGGGAAGGGTACTTCTGATGTCCAGCCTCCTCAGGCTCGCGACCGCGGGCAGTGTGGACGACGGGAAGTCGACCCTGGTCGGGCGTCTCCTGTACGACACCAAATCCGTGCTCGCCGACCAGCTGGACGCGGTCACCCGCGCCAGTGTGGACAAAGGACTGTCCACTCCGGACCTCTCGCTGCTCGTGGACGGCCTTCGCTCGGAACGCGAGCAGGGAATCACGATCGACGTCGCGTACCGGTACTTCGCGACTCCGAAGCGGAGTTTCGTGCTCGCGGACACGCCGGGGCACGTGCAGTACACGCGGAACACGGTGACCGGGGCGTCCACCGCGCAACTGGCCGTGCTGCTGGTCGACGCGCGCAAGGGCGTCATCGAGCAGACCCGCCGTCACGCCGCGGTGCTCGCCCTGCTGGGGGTACCCAACCTGGTGCTGGCGGTGAACAAGATCGACCTCGTCGGCTACGACGAAACGACGTTCACCGTGATCGCCGAAGAGTTCGCCGAGCACGCCGCCTCCCTGGGTTACGAACGGGGTTCCGTGCTCGCGGTGCCGGTCTCGGCGCTGGTGGGCGACAACGTGGCGGAGAAGTCGGACAAGACCCCGTGGTACTCCGGCCCGACGCTGCTGGAGCATCTGGAAACCGTGCCGGTGGCGCCGGATCCGCACGATTCGGCGTTCCGCTTCCCGGTGCAGTACGTGATCCGGCCCCGCACGGCCGACCATCCCGACTACCGCGGGTACGCGGGACAGATCGCGGCGGGCACCGTCCGGCCGGGCGACGAGATCGTCGTGCTGCCACAAGGGATCCGCAGCCGGGTGGAAGGCATCGACACCGCAGACGGGCCGCTCGCCGAAGCCGGGGCGGGCACCTCGGTGACCCTGTTGCTCGCGGACGATCTCGACATCTCGCGGGGTGACCTGATCTCCGCCGCCGACCGGCAGCCGACGGTGACCGACGAGATCACCGCGACGTTGTGCTGGCTCTCGGCCAAGGCACTGAAACCGGGCGCGCGGGTGCTCGTGAAGCACGGGACGCGGACGGTGCAGGCGCTGGTCGGTGCACTCCACGCCCGCTTCGACGAACAGACGTTGTCCAGTGTGGACGATCCGGGCACGCTGGAACTCAACGACATCGGCCGGGTCACGCTGCGGCTGGCCGAGGAGATCGGCGTGGACGACTACGGCGTCAGCCCGCGGACGGGCGCTTTCCTGGTCATCGACCCGAAGGACGGCGATACACTGGCGGCCGGACTCGTCGGCGAAAGGTTCGCATGACCCCAAGCCCCACTCCGCCCCTGGTCGCGGTCGCCCACGGCAGCCGCGATCCGCGATCCGCCGCGACCATCCGCGCCCTGCTCGACGTCTCCCGCGCGCTGGCGCCGGGTATCGACATCCGCGAGTCCTTCTTGGACCTCTCGCGGCCGTTGCTCGCCGATGCCCTGCGCGGGTTGTACGCCGAGGGACATCGCGAGGTCGTCGTGGTGCCCCTGTTGCTCGGTGTCGCGTACCACGCCCGGGTCGATCTGCCCGCGCTCGTCGCCGAGGTGACCGCGGATTGCCCTGGCCTCGACGTGCGGGTTTCCGGGGTGCTGGGCATCGACCCGCTGATCGAGGCGGTCGCGCTGGACCGGCTCGCCGAGGCGGGCGCCGAGCTGGACGATCCCGGCCTGGGTGTCCTGCTGGCCGGTGTCGGCTCGTCGAACGTCGCGGCGAACGACGCGGTCGCCGGGATCACCACCCGCTGGCACCTGCGCCGCGGGCTCCTCGCGACACCCGCCTTCGCCGGCGCCGCGCAGCCGGACGTGCCCGCCGCCATCGCGCGGTTGCGGCTCCACGGCGCACAGCGGCTCGCGGTCGCGGGCTGGTTCCTCGCGCCGGGGCTCCTGCCGGACCGGATCGCGCGGCTGGCCAGGGAAGCCGACCCGGCGGTGATCGTCGCCGCACCGCTGGGACCGGATCCGCGGATCGCCAGGCTCGTCCTGGACCGCTACGCCGCCGCCGCGGCCCGGCTCGCCGCCTGAATCGCCACCACGGCAGAGCGGCTTCGTCCCGTTCGCGCGCTACCGGGTCGAGAACATCGAGGGCTTCGTCCCTGAAGTTCCCGATCCCGGCTGAGCGGCGGCCTCGCCGACGGCTCCGGCATCGGCTGGGCCGCCGAAGCCACCGTGTCCGGCAGCGTCGCGACGCCGAGCTTCCCCGGCCGATCGCGGGCGGTTCGACGACCGGCCTCCGAGGGTGGCGCAGGCCACTGCCCGGCCCGACTTCGCCCATGCGAAGGTGAGGCATGGCTGACGAACTGGTGCACTACGACGTGGTGGGCGGCACCGCCACGATCACCTTGGACTCCCCGCACAACCGCAACGCGCTCTCCGCCCGGCTGCGGCGTGAACTGAGCGAATCGCTGGACAGGGCACGGGCGGACGACTCCGTGCGGGTCATCGTGCTCACCCACACCGGTCCGGTGTTCTGCGCGGGAATGGATCTCAAGGAGGCCCGCGGTGCCGACGCGGGCGCCCAGGGCGTCAACGAGTTCCCGAAGATCCTCGAGCAGCTGTGGACCAGCCCCAAACCGGTCGTGGCGAAGCTGGCGGGCCCCGCGCGGGCGGGCGGTATCGGCATGGTGGCCGCGACCGACATCGCCGTCGCCGTCCACGAAGCGACCTTCGCCTTCTCCGAGGTCCGGATCGGCGTCGTGCCCGCCGTCATCTCCCTCACCGTGCTGCCGCGGCTCGACGCCCGCGCCGCCCACGAACTGTTCCTGACCGGTGACACTTTCGACGCGCGGCGCGCGGTCGAGATCGGCCTGCTGAACTCGGCCGTCCCCGCCGACGAACTCGACGGCGAGGTCGCCCGCTACGTCAAGGCGCTCGCCCTCGGCGGCCCGAAGGCGCTCGCGGCGACGAAGGAACTGCTCAGCAAGCCGCGCCCGGCAACGCCGGGTGAGGGTTTCGAAGCCATGAACAAGCTTTCCGCCGGTTTCTTCGCGAGCGAAGAGGGCCAGGAAGGCATCACGGCCTTCGCGCAGAAGCGCAAGCCGAACTGGGTGCCCGAAAGCTGAGCTTCAGTCGGGCAGGACGACGGTGAGGCGCCGGGAGTCCGTCCGCTCACCGGACGGCCCCAGCGCCCGCTGCGCGTCGGAAAGCACGCTGCGGATGGCCAAGTACGTCTTCGGGTCGCGCTCCCTGAGCAGCGAGGAGCCGGGCCAGATCAGCACGTGCTCCCCCGGCGCGAGCCAGGACAGGTCGGTGAGGCAGTCGTAGAGCGCGTCGAGGTTCTTCCCGAAGTAGTCGGGGAAGGACAACGCCTCCGCGATCGCGTCGAGTGTCGAAGCCTTGTCGACCGTCTTGCCGCCGTCGATCAGATGCGGACGCGCACCGCGGGCGAACGCCTTGTCCGCCGCTTCTTTCGCCGCGCTCATCGGGTGGTGTCCACAACGACGAAGGACTTGTAGTGGTCCTCGGTGTAGTACAGCTCCTTGCCGGAGCCGGTCACCATCCGCCGCGCGCCGCGATCCGGACTGCCCGGCGTCTTGACGGTGTACTCGCGGTAGTAGCCGGAAGCTTTGGCAGGCAGGACTTTCTCCCAGTTCTGAAAGGCCACGTCGTCGTTGCGCGGATACGGATACGGCCCGCCCGCCTGGATGAGCCTCCAGGTGTCGGACGCCTGCGGAGGAAGCCCCGTGAGCGGTTTGACCGGGAGACCGGACTCCTCACCCGCGACCTTGCCCTTGGCCCGGCTCGCCGCGGCCTCACCCGACGGCGCGGCCGAAGCGGACGAGCCGGCCGGAGCGCTCTTCGTGTCGTCACCGCTGATGCCGTCCTTGACGAACCAGCCTGCGAGCACCAGCACGATCAGGCCGATCAGGGCGGCGGTGATCCGCCTACGGTTGAACATGGTGTGCCAGCTTAGGAGGGCCGGTCGGAGTCGTTCGCATCGCGGGCCGCGCCGAAGAACCGGGCGACCTTGCCGAAGACCGTGTCGAGCACCAAGGCCGCGACCAGGCACAGCGGGGCGACGACCGCCATGACCAGCACGAACTGCACGGGGAACGGGGCCTGCGCGAGCCACAACTCGACGCCGTCCCACCAGTCAGCAAGCCCGTTGAACACGACTGCAAGCCTACGCTCGTGGGCCGGTGGTCCCGCGGGAAGGGCCGGGGTAGGTTGCTGACATGTTCGCCGTTTACGCTTCCGGACCCAACGCCGAAAAGCCGCTGGACTCGCTCGTGATCGGCGAGCGACCCGAACCCGACGCGCCCGAAGGCTGGGTGCGGGTCGAGGTCAAGGCCGCCAGCCTCAACATGCACGACCTGTGGACGCTGCGCGGCGTCGGCATCAAACCCGAGCAGTTCCCGATGATCCTGGGCTGCGACGGCGCGGGCACCCTCGACGACGGCACCGAGGTCGTCATCCACTCGGTGATCAACGCCCCGGGCTGGCAGGGCGACGACACCCTCGACCCGAAACGCACCCTGCTCACCGAGAAACACCAGGGCACCTTCGCCGAGCAGGTCGTGGTTCCGGCCCGCAACGTCGTGCCGAAACCGTCAGGGCTGACCTTCGCGGAAGCCGCGACCATGGGCACGGCGTGGCTGACCGCGTACCGGATGCTGTTCGTGAAGTCCGGGCTGCGGCCGGGTCAGACGATGCTCGTCCAGGGCGCCTCCGGCGGCGTTTCGACCGCCCTCGTCCAGTTGGGGCGTGCGGCCGGATTCCGGGTTTGGGTGACCGGGCGCAGTGAAGAGAAGCGTGCGCTGGCCGAAAGCCTGGGCGCACATCAGACCTTTGAGTCCGGCGCGCGGTTGCCGGAGCGGGTGGACGCGGTCTTCGAAACCGTCGGGAAGGCGACCTGGTCCCATTCGGTGAAGTCGCTGAAACCGGGCGGGATCATCGTCGTTTCGGGGTCGACCAGTGGCCCGGACGCTCACGCGGAGTTGCAGCGCGTGTTCTTCCTGCAACTGCGCATCGCGGGTTCGACGATGGGAACCAGGGACGAGCTGACCGATCTCCTCGCCTACTTGGAACTCACCGGGGTGCGCCCGCAGATCGGCGCCGAGTTGCCGTTCGCGGAAGCCGAAACCGGGTTTCGGACCATGTTGGCCGGGGAAACTTCCGGCAAGGTGGTCTTCACGCAGTGATTCGAGGGGTGCGCACTCCCCCTCACCGCGATCAAACACGCACGCATGCGTATGTTTCGCGTCCGTGCAGGTCAAGCAGCTATTTCGCGGTCTTGTCAAGTGTCAAGAACGTTATGACCCGGGAGCCTTTTCCCGACCAAAGTTCGCCCGAAATCCGACCTCTCGCGGTTAGCCTGAGCAGATGACCGCATCGCAGCGGCCCGAACCGGCGGACCCCGGGGGCCGGACCACCACGGACACCGACCCGATCCGCGTCTCGTTCCGGCGCTACGCCGGCGTTCGCACCAGAGTGCTCGAAGTCGGGCCGCAGCCGGTGGAATCGGCCGACCGCGCTCCCCGGCGAATGCTCGGCAAGCGGGCCACCGCACGCGCGCACGCCAAGCCGACAGCGCCGCGGTTGGTGCTGCTGCACGGCTATTGCGACAGCGCCGACACCTGGCGCCCGGTCATGGAGCTGCTCGCGGCCGCCGGTATTCCGGCGATCGCGGTCGATCTGCCCGGATTCGGTGACGCTCAGCCACTGCGGCCGGGTTCCATGCTGCCGCAACTGGACGCGTTCACCGCGGCCGTGATCAGGGAACAGGCCGTCCTCGGCACGGTCGTACTCGCCGGCAACTCGCTCGGCGGCACGATGAGCCTGCGCGCCGCGGAGAACCACCGGCTGCCAGTGGCGGGCGTGGTCTCGATCGCCGCGCCGGGTCTCGCGGACAGCTGGCTCATCCGCACCGTGGCCCGCTATCCCTTGCCGCTGCGGATGTACTCGGCCCTGCCGCTGCCGATCCCCGGCTTCCTCGTGCGCGCCGTCGCCGAGCAGGTCGTCCCCCGGCTGCTGTACGCCAACGCGACCGCGGCGGACGCCGAGCAGGTGCGCCGGTTCACGTCGCTGTTCCCCGACTACCGCGCCACCACCACCCGGCTCGAACAGGCGCGGCAACTGGTCGAAGAGCTGACGGACGCGTACCGGCTCGAACAGGTCCGCGTCCCGCTCCTGGTGGTCGTCTGCGGTAAGGACAAACTCGTCAGTGCCGCCTCCGGACGGCGGCTGCACGCGCTGGTCCCGCACAGCAGGCTGATGGTGCGCGAGGACTGGGGCCACTGCCCACAACTGGACGACCCCGTCGAGATCTCGGAACTGCTCACCTACTTCTCCGCGAGCGCGTCCAGGCCGTCGAAGATCGCCGCTCGCGTGGCCGCCGAAGTGAGCGAGGACACCGTCGCCGGATAGGTGCGATGTCCCGACCTGCCGTTACCGTGCCTTTCGGACTGTGATCCAGTCCGAAAGCACAATCTGTTGGGAGACGACGATGTCCGCACCACGCAGCCTGGGCTCGGGATCCGGGATGTTCCGCCGCAAGCCGATCGACCAGATCGAAGAACTCAGTGACGGCGGCGGGGGTCTCCAGCGCACGCTGGGCCTGCGCCAGCTGACCGCGATCGGGGTCGGTGGCATCATCGGCGCGGGGATCTTCTCCCTGGCCGGCGCGGTCGCGAACGAGAAGGCCGGCCCTGCCGTGCTCATCTCCTTCCTCATCGCGGGAATCGCCAGTGCCGCGGCAGCGTTCTCCTACGCCGAGTTCGCCGGGTTGATCCCCCGCGCCGGATCCGCCTACACCTACGGCTACACCGTCCTGGGCGAGATCGTCGGCTGGTTCATCGGCTGGGATCTCCTGCTGGAGTACACCGCGATCGTGGCGGTGGTCGCGATCGGCATCTCCGGCTACTTCAACGAGCTACTGGGTTACCTCGACATCGGCCTCCCGGCTTGGATGCTGGGTGCCCCCGGTACCGAAAAGGGCGACGTCGCGGCAGGCTCCTACAAGATCAACCTGTTCGCCGTCCTCCTGTGCCTGCTGATCGCCTTCATCCTCAACCAGGGTATGAAGAACGCCGCCCGGTTCGAGACGTTGCTGGTCTACCTGAAGGTCGGCCTGGTCCTGCTGGTGATCGTCGTCGGTGTCTTCCACATCAACACCGACAACTACTCGAACTTCTTCCCCTTCGGTCTCAGCGGCGCGTTCGCCGGAGCCGCGACGGTCTTCTTCGCCGTTTTCGGCTACGACGCCATGTCCACCGCGGCCGAGGAGTCGACCGACTCCCAGAAGCACATGCCGAAGGCGATCATCTACTCGCTCGCCATCTCGATGGTGCTCTACGTGCTGGCCTGCCTGGTCCTGACCGGGATGGTCAACTACAAGGACATCGACAGCGAAGCCGCCTTCTCCAGCGCCTTCGCCGGTGTCGGGATGAAGTGGCTCGGCCTGATCATCGCGGTCGGCGCGATCATCGGTATCACCACCGTGCTGTTCACCTTCCTGATGGGCGCGAGCCGCGTCGGCTACTCGATGAGCCGCGACGGCCTGCTGCCGAAGTGGTTCAGCAAGACCCATCCCGTGCGCAAGGTACCGAGCAGGATGACCTGGGTGCTCGGCATCGCGTCGGCGATCATCGCCGGGCTGCTGCCCATCGGCGAGGCCGCGGAGCTAACGAACATCGGCATCCTGCTCGCGTTCGTCGTCGTCTGCGTCGCGGTGATCGTGCTGCGCTACAAGCAGCCGGACCTGCCGCGGACGTTCAAGACCCCGGGCATGCCGGTCGTGCCGATCATCGGCATCGTCTTCTCCCTCTGGCTGATCACGTTCCTGAACTACCACACCTGGCTGCGGTTCGCGGCCTGGTTCGGCCTCGGCCTGATCATCTACTTCGCTTACAGCCGCCGTCACTCCGCGATGAACGCGAACAACGGCGACGCGAAACAGGTCAGCGGAGACGACTCAAACGCGTAGCGGCTTCGCGGGCTTCGGCCTGGAGGCGTTCGACGATCGACGCCGCCGGGCCGGAGCCCGCGAGTGCGTAGGTCTGTCCCGCGTAGAGAGACATGACTTCGAGATCGCCCGCCTTGCCCGCCGCCGCGCGGATCGGTTTGGTCAGGTTGTTGACCTGCGGATACGCCGACGGCGCGGTGGCCGAGAAGTCCGCGACCGCGCGGTTGACCAGCGACCGGGCGGGACGTCCGCTGAACGCCCTGGTGAACGCCGTCGGCCTGCCCCCGTCCTCCAGCGCCTGCCGGTGCGCGGGCGGTGTCCCGGCCTCGTCCGCCCGCAGGAACGCGGTGCCCAGCTGCGCCGCGACGGCACCCGCCGCGAGCACCGCCGCGATGTCGGCACCGTGCACGAGCCCGCCGGTCGCGACGAGCGGCAGATCCGTCCGCGCCGAGACCAGGCGCAGCAGGCTGAGCACGCCGTACTGCGCTCCCCCGCCTTCGGCTCCGGGCTCGTCGGCGAAGAGCCCTCGATGCGCTCCGGCTTCGAATCCCTGGACCACGAGCGCGTCCGCGCCGGCCGCTACCGCCTGATCCGCTTCCGCCGGGCTGGTGACGGTGACGGCCACCTTGCTTCCGTTGGCGCGCAAGTGTTCGACGTCCTCGGGCGAGGGCGTGCCGAAGGTGAAGGAGACGACCGGAACCTTCCGTTCCAGGACGACCTCGAGCTTCGCGCCATAGGCGTCGTCATCCCAGCTCGGCTCGCCGGGCTCGACGCCGTGGCGTTCGGCCTCCGCACGCCAGCGCTCGAGGTGACCACTGAGATCCGCCTCGGTGGCGCCACCCGGAACGAAGAGGTTCACGCCGAAGGGCTCACCGGCGAGTGCGGCCGTCTTCGCGATCCGGTCCGCGAGGGCATCGGGGCTCAGATACCCCCCGGCCAGAAAACCGAATCCACCCGCCGCGGTCACCGCGGCGACGAGCTCCGGAGTGGTCGGCCCGCCCGCCATCGGGGCCGCGATCACGGGAAAACGCAGTTCTTCGAACACGAATCCGACGATAGTCCTCAAGCGGGGACACGGAATGTGACCTGCAAGCCACACCAAGCTTCCGTCATGGTGGTCTAGACCTTTGTCGCCGAAAATGCGACGATCGGAACGAGCCGTGACGCGGGTCACGTCCCCTGTCCCCCTGGAGGCCCCGGTGAAGACCTGGAGAGCGCGGTTGAGTCGCGCCGTCGTCGGAGTGGCGCTGCTCGCCGGCGTCACCACCGCAGCCACCCCCGTCGCCGACGCGGCCACCCCGCCGCTGCAGGCGATCGTCCCGGTCCCGGTCTCGGCCCGAGCGGTCACCGGATCCGATTACGCCCTGACCGCGAACACCAGGATCTACACCCAGCCAGGGTCGGCGCAGGCCAAGGCCGTCGGTGACTACCTCGCCGGGGTCTTCCGCGCCTCCACCGGTTTCCCTCTGCCCGTCTCCGACGCGCCGTCCGGCACACCCACCGACGGCATCTCGCTCCTGCTGACCGGCGCCGACGCCCGCGTCGGCGACCAGGGCTACCAACTGAACTCGACGTCCACTTCCGTGGTCCTCCGCGCGACGACGGCGCAAGGCCTCTTCGGGGGCGTACAGACGCTGCGGCAGATGCTGCCCGGCAAGATCGAAAGTTCCACGGTGCAGCAAGGCCCCTGGACGATCCCGGGCGCCGACATCCTGGACTACCCGCGCTTCGGCTACCGCGGGGCGATGCTCGACGTCGCCCGGCACTTCCACCCGGTCGCCACGGTCAAGCGGTACATCGACCAGCTGGCGCAGTACAAGATCAACAACCTGCACCTCCACTTGGCCGACGACCAGGGCTGGCGCATCCAGATCGACAGCTGGCCGCGGCTGACCACCTACGGCGGCAGCACCCAGGTCGGCGGTGGTGCCGGCGGCTACTACACCAAGGCGCAGTACACGGAGATCGTGAACTACGCGGCCTCGCGGTTCATCACGGTCATTCCGGAAATCGACATTCCCGGGCACACCAACGCCGCCCTGGCCTCGTACGCGGAGCTGAACTGCGACAACACCGCTCCCCCGCTGCGCACCGACACCGCCGTCGGCTACAGCTCGCTCTGCATCTCGAAAGAGATCACCTACACCTTCGTCAACGACGTCATCCGTGAGGTCGCCGCGTTGACGCCCGGGCCGTATTTCCACCTCGGCGGTGACGAGGCCCAGGCCACCAGCGACGCGGATTACCGCACCTTCATGAACCGGGTGCTGCCGATGGTGGCCGCCGCGGGCAAGCAGGTCGTCGGCTGGCACGAGATCGGCAAGGCCACCCTGCCCGCCACGGCGACCCCGCAGTTCTGGGGCACGACGACCTCCAACACGGATGTTTCGAACGCCGTCGCCCGCGGCAGCAAGGTGATCCTGTCGCCGGCGAACAAGGCGTACCTGGACATGAAGTACAACTCCAGCACGCCGATCGGGCTTTCGTGGGCGGGCTACATCGAGGTCCAGGACGCCTACAACTGGAACCCGGGCGCCTACCTCTCCGGCGTGCCCGAATCCGCCGTCCGCGGCGTCGAATCCCCGCTGTGGACCGAGACCGTGGTGACCCCGGCGAACATCGACTACCTCGCCTTCCCCCGGCTTCCGGCGCACGCCGAACTCGGCTGGTCTCCGTGGTCGACCCACGACTGGAACGCCTTCCGGGTACGCCTCGGCGCACAGGCTCCGCGTTGGCAGGCACAGGGCATCGGCTACTACGCGTCGAGTCAGGTGCCTTGGGAAACAGGATCCGGAAACCCTGGCACCTGTTCGCTCCCGGCATGGGACCGCGCTTCCGTCTACACCGGCGGAGCCACCGTCTCCCACAACGGGCACAAATGGACGGCGCAGTGGTGGACGCAGGGCGAAGAACCCGGCGCGGGCGGCCAATGGGGTGTCTGGCGCGACAACGGCGCCTGCTGAGCCCGGGCCGGTGAGGATTCCCGATCCTCACCGGCCCGGCCCTCCCTCGCTGTGCGGCATAGGGCACCACCGGTGAAGACACCGTGGCAGCGATGGTTCGCGTTCACGAGAGCGCGGGCAGGATCACCGCCCGCCGAGGTCTCCTCCTGACACCGGATGCGTGTCCTGCGGTCGTGGGCATCCCGCTCGCCCCGAATTCTCGTGGTCCCCGTCCTGATGGACCGCGCGATGGCGATGCCTCCTCTCCCGCGACCGTCCGGGATCCGAGTCCATGCGGAAGGCCGGTTCTCCCACGACGGCACATCACCTGGAGAAACATTCGGGAGTTCGTCGTGATCTTGAGAACCGAGGCCTCGGGCCGGACTTCCTCCGCGCTCCGCAGAACGAAGAGCTCGGAATCGGCCGCCCGATCGTCGTCACCGTCCTCCGGACCACCTTGACCACTCGCCAGGCCACGAACGGCCGACCGAGCGCTACGGTGGATGCATGGCCGCTGATCTCGAACCAGTTCGCACCCTTTCCTTGCGCGAAAACGGACTCGCGACCGTCTCGACGGTCCGCGCGGACGGCACCGTGCACTCGTCGGTGGTGAACGCCGGGGTGATCGAAGACCCGGTCACGAAAGCTCCGGGGGTCGGTTTCGTAGCCGTGGGCGGGGCGAAGAAGCTCGACCTCTTCCGCCGGGCGGGCCACGCCACGATCACCTTCCGCCGCGGCTGGGAATGGGCGGCGGTCCAGGGCGCCGTTCACCTCATCGGCCCGGACGACCCGGACCCGGATTTCGACCCGCGCGAACTCCCCCGGCTGCTGCGCGAGGTGTTCATCGCGGCGACCGGGACCCACGACGACTGGGCCGAGTACGACCGCGTGATGGCCGCCGAACGCCGCGTCGCCGTCTTCGTCACGGCGAACCGCATCAGCGGAAACCGCTGACGTGGGAAGGCCGCCTGGATCATGATCCGGGCGGCCTTCTCGTCTGTGCCGTTACTGCTTCTTCTTTCCGGAGTCCTCCGTGGACAGCGCGGCGACGAAAGCCTCCTGCGGGACCTCGACCCGGCCGACGGTCTTCATCCGCTTCTTGCCTTCCTTCTGCTTTTCCAGCAGCTTGCGCTTACGCGAGATGTCACCGCCGTAGCACTTCGCGAGCACGTCCTTGCGGATCGCGCGAATGGTCTCCCGGGCGATGATGCGGGCGCCGATGGCGGCCTGGATCGGCACCTCGAAGTTCTGCCGCGGGATCAGCTCGCGAAGCCGGTTCACCATGCGGTTGCCGTAGTTGTAGGCGTCGTCCTTGTGCACGATCGCGGAGAACGCGTCGACACCTTCGCCCTGAAGCAGGATGTCCACCTTGACCAGGTCCGCCGCCTGCGCGCCGGCCTCTTCGTAGTCCAGCGACGCGTAACCGCGCGTGCGCGACTTCAGCGTGTCGAAGAAGTCGAAGATGATCTCGCCCAGCGGCAGGTTGTACCGCAGTTCGACCCGGTCCTCGGACAGGTAGTCCATGCCGAGCAACGTGCCGCGCTTGTTCTGGCACAGCTCCATGATCGTGCCGATGAACTCCGACGGCGCCAGGATGCTCACCTTGCTGACCGGCTCGAGCACCTTGTCGATCTTGTTCCCGGTCGGCCAGTCCGACGGATTGGTGACGTGGATCTCCTTGCCGTCGTCCAGCACCACGTCGTAGACCACGTTCGGCGCGGTGGAGATCAGGTCGAGGCCGAACTCGCGCTCCAGCCGGTCGCGGGTGATCTCCAGGTGCAGCAGGCCGAGGAAGCCGCAACGGAAGCCGAACCCGAGCGCCACCGACGTCTCGGGCTCGTAATCCAGCGCGGCATCGTTGAGCTGGAGCTTGTCCAAGGCCTCGCGCAGGTCCGGATAGTCCGAACCGTCCACCGGGTATAGGCCGGAATAGACCATCGGCTTCGGCTCGCGGTAACCGGCGAGCGGCTCCTTCGCGCCCTGGCGCTCGGAGGTGACGGTGTCACCGACCTTCGACTGCCGGACGTCCTTCACTCCGGTGATGAGGTAGCCCACCTCGCCGACACCCAGGCCCTTGCTGGCCTTGGGCTCCGGCGAGATGATCCCGACCTCGAGGAGTTCGTGGGTGG
The DNA here is from genome assembly GCF_029369745.1 of Amycolatopsis sp. QT-25. NCBI lineage: Bacteria > Bacillati > Actinomycetota > Actinomycetes > Pseudonocardiales > Pseudonocardiaceae > Amycolatopsis > Amycolatopsis sp. QT-25. Next base: position 2,126,208 of record NZ_CP120210.1, on the reverse strand, counting down.
CGCCGGTGGACATCATCTTGATCCGCTCGCGCGGCGTGATCTTGCCGTCGACGACCCTGATGTAGGTCACGACGCCCCGATAGGTGTCGTACACCGAGTCGAAGATCATCGCCCGTGCCGGGGCGTCGGCGTCACCCTGCGGGGCGGGCACCTGCTTCACCACCGCGTCGAGCAGGTCACCGACACCGACACCGGTCTTGGCGGACACGCGCAGCACGTCCGAGGGCTCGCAGCCGATGATGTGCGCGATCTCGGCGGCGTACTTGTCCGGATCCGCCGACGGCAGGTCGATCTTGTTGAGCACCGGGATGATCTGGAGGTTGTTCTCCAGCGCGAGGTACAGGTTGGCGAGCGTCTGGGCCTCGATCCCCTGCGCGGCGTCGACCAGCAGGACGGCACCTTCACACGCCTCGAGCGCGCGGGAGACCTCGTAGGTGAAGTCGACGTGGCCCGGGGTGTCGATCATGTGCAGGACGTGGTCCTGCCCGTCGACCTTCCAGGGCAGGCGCACGTTCTGCGCCTTGATCGTGATCCCGCGCTCCCGCTCGATGTCCATTCGATCGAGGTACTGAGCCCGCATGGCCCGTTCCTCGACCACGCCGGTGAGCTGCAGCATCCGATCGGCCAGGGTCGACTTGCCGTGGTCGATGTGCGCGATGATGCAGAAGTTCCGGATGAGCTCCGGGGGCGTGAAGGTCGTGTCGGCGAACGTCGTCAACGGGTTTCCTCGCGAAGGTCGGGGTGTGCCACCTCTATGGTCCCATGCCGCTCCGGGTGCGAGTGGGGGTCATCCCCGATGCGGCCCGTGGTGAGCTGTGGTGCCCTCGAAGTATGAGTACCTCACTGTCCCAGATGCTCGATCGCACGTTCGGCCATCCCAGGGGTCTGCTCGGCCGGTTCGGTGGCCTGGCGATGGCGCACGGCAACGCCGCCACCGAACTTCGCGTCGTGGAACTGGCGTCGATCGAGTCCGGCGAAACCGCACTGATCGTCGGGCCCGGCCCGGGGGTCGGCCTCCAGGCCGCCGCCGAACGCGCGGGCCGCGCGATCGGCGTCGACCCCTCCCCGGAGATGCTCGCTCGCTCCCGCCGCCGCTGCGGCGGCAAGGTAGAGCTACGGCGCGGCGCCGCGGACTCCACCGGTGAGCCCGAGGAGAGCGTCGACGTGGTCCTGAGCGTGAACAACGTGCAGCTGTGGGAGGACCGGGCGGCCGGTTTCGCCGAGCTGTTCCGCGTGCTGCGGCCCGGCGGCAGGCTGCTGCTGTCTTCACACGAGAAGTGGCTGCCGGTGTCCCGGCACGAACTGGCCGACGAAGCGACCGCCGCCGGCTTCACCGACCTGCAGACCTGGACCTGGGACCCGCCCGGCTTCGGCGCCTCACTCGCCGCTCAGCTGCGCGCGATCAAGCCGCGGCCCTAACGCGGGTCGGTGCGCAACGGATGCTCACGCGGCACCTCGACCAACACGATCCTGGTGCCGTCCGGATCGGCGATCCACGCTTCGTCCAGTCCCCAGGGTTCACGACGCGCTTCGCGGACCGGTTCCAGGCCCTTTGCCAAGAGCTCCTCGAGCGCGGCGGGCAGATCCCGGACTTGGAGCCACAAGGCGACATCAGAGGTCGGTCCCGTCTCCCCGGTACCGACGATCTCGATCGACCCGTTCCCGGCGAAGAACACCGTCCCGCCGGGGAACTCCTTGTCGATCGCCAAGCCCAGGGTGTCCCGGTAGAACGCCGTCGACACCTCGAGATCCTTCGGGTGGATCAGCACCCTGCTGCTCAGCACGTCCATGCTCCCATCCCTACCGGATGGGTTCAGGCCATCGCAATCGCGGTGATCCCCGCCAGGACCAGCCAGGCGGCGAGGCCGCCCAAGACGATGCTCAGCTCCCGCGCGAGTGCGACGAGGCTCACCGGGGCGATCCGCAGAGCGTAGAGGACCAGCAGTAACGCGGAAATCGCGGAGAAAGAACGGCGGCGTTCCCCGCCCCGCCAATGGTGCCGCTCGGAGCTGTCCCTGTGCCCTGATCGTGTGTTTCGCCGAACGGACAGGCGGCGGAACCCTGGGCATTACGATCTTCGTCGTACTGTAACGGCGCCTCCCCAGGCGGCCGCGAGCGGCCCCGGGGTGGCTGTTAAACTTGCTTTTCACCGTCGTGTGGCATTCCGTTCTGGAGGAAACCCGCGCCGCTCTCACGAGCACGCAGGGCCGGTCACAGCGCGGCGGCGAAACCACCGAGAGATGCAAGAGGAGCGCCCCCGTGGCCAACATCAAGTCGCAGATCAAGCGCATCACCACCAACGAGAAGGCGCGTCAGCGCAACCAGGCGATCCGGTCCTCGGTGAAGACCGCGATCCGCAAGTTCCGCGAGGCCGCCGACGCCGGCGACAAGGCCAAGGCCCTGGAGCTGCAGAAGGACGCGGCCAAGAAGCTGGACAAGGCCGTGACCAAGGGCGTTCTCCACGCCAACCAGGCCGCCAACAAGAAGTCCGCGCTCGCGAAGCGCGCGAACTCTCTCTGATTCGGCTTTCAACGGGCCCCGGCGACTCGCGTCGCCGGGGCCCGTTGCCATTTCAGCGGCCTGTGCCGTGGGCGTCGACGACCTGCAGGACGGCGCGTTCCAACGCGTACTCCGGGTTGGCCGCGACTCCCTTGACCTCGGCGTTGAGCCGGGCGACCACCCGCATCGCGGTGGCGAGACCGTCCTGACCCCAGCCTCGGGCCTGCCCCTGGGCTTTGCGCACCTTCCACGGCGGCATTCCCAGCTCGCCCGCCATCTGGTTCGGGTTCCCGCGACCGGCGCCGGACACCCGCGCGATCGTCCGGACCGCGTCCGCGAGCGCGTCGGCGACCAGCACGTGCGGCACGCCCAGTTGCATCGCCCAGCGCAGCGACTCGAGCGCCGCGACCTTGTCACCGGCGACGGCCTTCTCGGCGACGGCGAATCCGTTCACATCCGCGCGACCCCGGTGGTAGCGGCGGACCGCCTGCTCGTCGACCGTTCCGCCCGCGTCCGCGACGAGCTGGGTCGCGGCTGAGGACAACTCACGCAGATCCGAGCCGACGGCGTCGATCAGCGCGAGCACGGCAGCACCGTCGATCTTCCCGCCGACCCGGCGGACCTCGTTGCGGACAAAGGATTCCCGTTCAGCGGCCTTCGTCAGTTTCGGGCACTCGACGACCTCCGCCCCAGCCTTCTTCAACGCCTCGGGGAGCGCCTTCGCCGCCTTGCTGCGACCACCTCCGCTGTGCACGACGACGAGCACGATGCCGTCGGCGGGTGCCTTGACGTAGGCCATCACCCCGTCGGCGAGCTCCTGCGAAATGTCGTGCGCCGATTCGAGGACGATCACCCTTCCTTCGGCGAACAGCGAAGGGCTGACCATCTCCGCGAGCGCCGGCACTGTGAGGTCCGACACCCGGATCCGGGTGAGATCCGCCGTCGGATCGGCCGCTTTGGCCGCGTCCGAAGCGCTGCGGACCGCGCGTTCGATCAGCAGCTCTTCCTCACCGAGAACCAGGACCAGCGGCGATGGGGCGGCAGCTTGCGTCGTCACGGTGACGATCCTGCCACTCGTCCGCTCGTGTGCTTTGTCCGGTGATGAGTTCCGGGCACGGTGGCCTCACCTGAGCCTCATGTCGTACGGTGTTGGCGAGGCGACGCGACGACACGCGTGCCGACAATCGAATACCGCTCATCCAGAGGGGCAGAGGGAACGGCCCGACGAAGCCCCGGCAACCGGCGTCAGCCTGTCATTCCGCGATCGCGGGATAGCTGACGAACACGGTGCCAATTCCGGCCCGCCACGGCGGGGCAGATGAGGAAAGGACCCTCGCGATGACCGCAACCCTCGGCACGACCTCCACCACCAAGACCCCGGATCTCGGACCGGCCGTCGAACTGGTGTCGAAGGAAGAGGGACACCGGCAGCCGCTCGCCCCTGAATTCGTTTCCGCCGAGGACTTTTCGCCGCTCGAGGTCGCCTACGACTTCGGCCGCGTGCGCCGCGAGGACATCGAAGCCGGACCGAAGAACATCTGGCGCTACAAGAAACTCCTTCCCGTTCCGTCGAACGTCGAAGAGATCCCCAACACCGAACCCGGCGCCACCCGGCTCATCCAGGCCGACAGGCTCGCGAAAGCCTTGGGTGTCAAGAAGGTCTGGGTCAAGGACGACACCGGCAACCCGACGCACTCGTTCAAGGACCGCGTGGTGGCCGTCGCACTGGCCGCCGCGCGCGAATTCGGCTTCGACGTGCTCGCCTGTCCGTCGACCGGCAACCTGGCCAACGCCGTCGCCGCCGCGGCGGCCCGCGCCGGCTGGCGGTCGGTCGTGCTGATCCCGAAAACCCTCGAGCGCGCCAAGATCCTCACCACCGCCGTGTACGACGGCGACCTGATCGCGGTCGACGGCAACTACGACGACGTGAACCGGCTCGCCACCCAGCTCGCCGCCGAGCAGGAGAGCTGGGCGTTCGTCAACGTGAACGTCCGGCCCTACTACTCCGAAGGCTCCAAGACGCTGGCCTTCGAGGTCGCCGAACAGCTCGGCTGGCGGCTTCCCTCCCAGATCGTGGTGCCGATCGCCTCCGGTTCCCAGCTCACCAAGGTGGACAAGGGTTTCCGCGAGTTCGGGCAGCTCGGCCTCGTCGACGAGACGCCGTACAAGGTGTTCGGCGCGCAGGCCACCGGCTGCTCCCCCGTCTCGGCGGCCTTCCGCGCGGGCCACGACGTCGTCCAGCCGGTCAAGCCGGACACGATCGCCCGGTCGCTCGCCATCGGGAACCCGGCCGACGGTCCCTACGTCCTCGACGTGGTCAACCGCACCGGCGGCGCGATCGAAGACGTCACCGACGAAGAGGTCGTCGAGGGCATCCGCCTGCTCGCCCGCACCGAGGGCGTCTTCACCGAGACCGCCGGTGGAGTCACCGTCGCGACGGCCAAGAAGCTCATCGAGACCGGCAAGCTCAACCCGGACGAGGAGATTGTCCTGTTGATCACCGGTGACGGCCTCAAGACCCTCGACGCCGTCGAGGACAAGATCGGCCCGAAGGCCACCGTCAGCGCCTCGGCCGACGCGGTCCGCGAAGCACTCGGCATCTGATACCTGGGGACGGAGTTGGGAACGGGTTCGCGAGGCGGACATAACGCGTGAACCCGCCCTGTCCGCCACAGGACGTGTTGTACCAGGTCACATCCTGCCGACGTCGATCGCGGCGCGGGTTCACCGACAGGCGCTGAGTTCCCGCCCGGCCCGCCTCAAGAACGAGGCGGGCCGCGGGGCTCACCCCGGCGCAGCAAGGCAAGTCCCCGCGCGTCGGCGACGACCGCGGTGTCGCCGTCGGTGTCCGTTCTGGCGATCGAAGCACCCACGGCGGTCAGGTTGTCCAAAGTGGACTTGTTCGGATGGCCGTAGGTGTTCCCGGCGCCGACACTCACCAACGCCACCCTCGGCGCGACGGCGTTGAGGAAATCCGGTGCCGTGTAACGGCTTCCGTGATGCGGGACCTTCAGGATCTCGGCATGCAGATCGGCACCTTCGGCCATCAGGTCGGCCTGTGCGGCGAGCTCGACATCGCCCGTCAGCAGTAGCCTGCCCGCCGGGGTCCCGGCCCGCAGGACGACCGATCCGTTGTTGATCACCGTGCCGTCCTGTTCGAGGGCCGATCGCCGCGTGACATACCGGGGTCCCAGCACGTCCAGCGACAGCCCCGGCCAATCGAGCCGCTGCCCGATCCCCAGTTCCAACAAGGGAATCCCGCGGCGTGCGGTCTCGTCCGCGACCTGCTGCCACGCCCAGGCGGGAGCCCGGCCCGGGCCGACGGCGACCGCACCGACCGACCGGCCCTCGAAGACGGATTCGAGGCCGCCGATGTGGTCGGCGTGCAGATGACTCAGCACGACCAACGGAACGCGATCCACGCCGAGCCTGCTCAGGCATTCGTCGACCGGTCCCGGTTCAGGCCCGGTGTCGACCAGGACCGCCCTGCCCGGCTCGCCCGTCGCGAGGGCGACGGCGTCCCCTTGCCCGACGTCGCAGGCGACGGCACTCCACGACGCCGGTGGCCACGCCGGTGCCAGCACCCGTACCGGGACGAAAACGAGCAGACCGGCGGCCAGCGCGACCGCCAGCAGGATCCTGGCGTGCCGTAACCGGATGGCGACAAGCAGCACGACGAGCAGTCCGGCCGCCAACAGCCCACCCCACCAGCCATCCGGCCAGTCCACGACCGCGCCCGGCGCCCGGGCGCCATGCCGGGCCACGGTGATGAGCCAGCTCGCCTCGGGTTCGGTCAGGCGGACCAGCAGCCTGCCCGCCGAGGGCCACCACGGGCCGACGACGGTGGCCAGCACACCGAACACGGTGGCCGGGGCGACCACCGGCGCGGCGAGCACGTTGGTCACCACCGAGACGAGACTGACCGATCCCGCCATGCCCGCGATGACCGGCGTCGTCACCACGAACGCGGCCAGCGGGATGGTCAGCCCCTCGGCGTAGCCTGCCGGAACTCCGCGTCCGACCAGCCACTCGGCCCACCGGGGTGCCAGCAGGACGAGCCCGGCCGTGGCCAGCACCGAAAGGGCGAACCCGAAGTCCGCGGCCATGGCCGGATCGGCCACGACGAGCCCGGCCACCGCGAACGCCAGCGCGGGCAGCGCCGAACCTTGGCGCCCCAAGGCCAGCGCCAACAGCCCGACCGCCCCCATCACCCCGGCGCGGAGCACGCTGGGCGCGGGCCCGGCGAGGACCACGAACCCGGCGAGCCCCGCGGCGGCCGCGGCGGCGGACGTCCGCGGCCCGACCCGGAGCACCCTCAGCAGGAGCAGGATCGAGCCGCAGACGATCGCCACGTTCCCACCGCTCACGGCCATCAGGTGGGACATGCCGGAGTCCGTGAACTCGCGTTCGACCCTCGGGGACAGCGTGCTCGTGTCCCCCACGACCAGTCCGGGCACCAGACCGGCCTGCTCCTCCGGGAGGACGGCGCACAGCTCCCGGAGCCCGGTGCGCAGCGATTCCGCGGCTCGCTGCCACCAGGGCGCCGGTCCGAGGGCCGACGGCGGACCTCGCACCGAGAGGACCGCGACCGTGAGCTCGGCCCCTTTCGCCGGGGCGAGCCGCCCAGCGGCGGTGACCTGCTGCCCGGGCAGCAAATTCAGCCACCCCTCGGCGGGAGCGAGCAGGAGGATCCGGCCGGCCGAATCCACCACCCGCTCCCCCGTCACCACGGTGTCCACCGTCGCGGCGATGACCACCAGGCGGGTGCCTGCCCGGCGATCGGCGTATCCGGCACCGCGGACCGGACGTGGCCGCTCGGTGACCACCACCCTCGTGGTGGCGTCGCTCCCCCGTGCGGCGGCGGCACGGAGGTCGTCTTGCTCGGCGGCCCGGATCCGCAGCGCCACCGGACCGGCGGTGAGCACACCGAGGACCGCGAGCGCGCCGAGCCCCACCACCCACCGGGACGCCGTCCGGCGGGCACGAACACCGGCGGTGATCGCGAGCACCACGGCGGCCGCACCGCAGAGCATCGTGATCCACCAGCCGCCCGACAGCCCGGAAAGAGTACCGAGCCAGGCCGTCGCCGCGGCCGGTACCAGCCGCAGGTCCTGCCCTCGCCACGACGCGGTGTCCACTTCGGACGGATCGGCGGACGGGTTCATCCGACGGACACCAATTCCCGGACCTTCTTGAACTTGCTTTCGCCGATCCCTTCTACGTCACGGAGTTGCTCGACACTGGTGAACCCGCCGTGCCCGGACCGCCAATCGACGATGCGTTTCGCCATCACCTCGCCGACCCCGGGCAGGGTGTCGAGTTGCTCGGCCGTGGCCGTGTTCAGGTCGAGCTTCCCCATCGGTGCCGCCGTTCCGGCCGCGGCCGGAACGGGGACCCCGACGGCCACCTGCTCGCCGTCGGTGAGCCGCCGGGCCAGGTTCACCCCGGTCAGATCCGTTCCGGGCTGTGCCCCACCGGCCGCCGTGAGGGCATCGGCGACCCGTGCGCCCGGCGGGATGGTGACCAGACCGGGTTTGAGCACCCGGCCGACGACGCTGACCACCAGAGGCGCCTTGGCCGCCGCGGCGGGGGCGTCTCCGGCGGCCTTGGCCGACGGCAGGGGCGGCGGGGTCTCCGCCCCTGGCCGGTGTCCGAACAAGGCGATCGCGCCGGTCACGATCACGGCCACCGCGATCAGCACGGCCGCCACGGCGAACCACCGCCGGTTCACCGGGATCCCGTCCGCCGTGAACCGGGCGGGCACCCAGCGACGGACGAGCCTGCCCGCGGGCGGGCCCTGGCTGGGCGGCGACAGCTGCGCGGTCAGCCACGCCAGCCTGGCGTTGACGGAGGGATCCGGTGGACGGGCGGTTTGATCGAACACGTGAACGACGCTACGGAGCGGGAATGGCGGGCGGCAGTGGCAAATCCCAGGGCTGTGGACAAGTGGGGTGTTGTGGACAACTCAGCCCTGGCCGAGGCCGGATCACCGATTTCTGTCGGGGTCTCAAGGGACGCTGGAAGGTTGCCTAACCCGCGCGCTGGATCACGACACCGAGCACCCCGGGCCCGGTGTGGGCCCCGATGACCGCGCCGATCTCCGAAACCACGCACCCCTCCGGACAGCTGATGGACTCCTCCAGCCGGTTGGCCAGTTCGACGGCGCGTTCCGGAGAAGCCAGGTGATGGACCGCGATGTCGGCACGCCCGCCTTCCGTCGCCTTCACGGCGAGCTCTACCAGGCGAGCCACGGCGCGATTCATCGTCCGCACCTTCTCCAGCGGCTGGATCCTGCCCTCGGACATGTGGAGCACCGGTTTCACCGCGAGCGCGGTGCCGAGCAGGGCGGCGGCGGAACCGATCCGCCCGCCGCGACGCAGGTATTCGAGGGTCTCGACGGCGAACAGGGTTTCCGAGCGGCTCACCGCGTCGACCGCCGCGGCCTCCACCTCGGCCGGTTCCGCCCCGTCCGCGGCGACGCTCGCCGCTCGCAAGGCGGCGAACCCGAGCCCCATCGCGGTGCTGCGTGAATCGACCACTCGCACCTTGTCCGGCCCGACCTCCTGGGCGGCCAGCACCGCCGCCTCCCAGGTCCCGGACAACTCCCGGGACAGATGGACCGACACGACGGCGTCCGCGCCCTCGGCCAGCGCCGCCCGGAACTCCTTGACGAACTCGGCGGGCGTCGGCCGGGACGTCGTCACCAGACTGCGTTTGCCGAGCGCCTCGGCCAAGGCCGCGGGGCCCATTTCCACGCCGTCGAGGAATACGGCACCGTCCACGAGGACGTGCAGCGGGACCACCCGGATCCCGTTCCGTTCGGCGAAGCCTTCCGGCAGGTGGGCGGTGGAATCCGTGACTACGGCGACCGACACGGCAGCCAGCCTACGTTGCCGCGGGCCGTAGCACCGGGGCCATCAGGCGGGCCATTTCCGCACCGACGGCGGCATGTCCTTCCCAGCCCCAGTGCATGCCGTCCGGATTGCCCCGGCCGCTCAGCACGTGTTCGCCGACGACGGCTTCGAGATCCAGCAGCGGGACGTCCGCACGACGGCCCCAGTCGGCGAGGGCGGCGGCGGCTCCGGCGCGAGCGGTGTGGACGCGGCCGTACGAGTCGGATCGATGCACGGAGGGCAGCATGCCGAAGACCGGCAGTTCCGGTCGCAGCACGCGCAAGGCTCCGACAGCGGTGTCGAGGTACTGGACGGTGAGCTTCGACGGCAAGACCACCGGACGTCCCCGGAGCGCGATCGCGAGCCGGGGCTGGGCGGCCAGGTACGCCTTGCGCACCACGCGTCGCAGCGGGTCGGGCCGCAGATAGCGGAGACCGATGCGCAGGTAGGTGGGCAGCGGCGAGGGCAGGGTGTCCATGCTCCCGACGGCCAGTACGACGGCGTCGACGTGATGGAGATCCGCCCAGACGCGTGGATCACCGATCAGCGACCACCAGGCGTCACGGGCGTTCCAGCCGAACCCGGCGACGAGGTCCGCGTCGCCGCCGAGCGCTTCGGCGGCGATGTTGGGCCACAGCCGCGCGTCGTCGGCGGCGTGCGGGCCGTCCGGGCCGTGGAAGCTGAGGGAATCGCCGAACACGAGCAGGCGCGGGGCCATCGATCAGCCGGTGATGCCCGCGTTGTAGGCGGCCAGCCGCCAGTTGCCGTCGCGCCGGGTCAGCTCGACCCAGTGACAGTTCGCGATCCCGCCCAGGGTCGGCCAGGACGTGACCGGGAGGCCGAGCAGCTTCGCGGTCAGCGCGATGATCAGCCCGCCGTGCGTGGCGAGCAGCACGGCGTCGCCGGCGTCGGAATTGGGCTGATCCAGGTCGGCGACGACCTCCATCGCGCGCTCGGCGACGTCCACCCGCGACTCGCCGCCGGGCGGGGCCCACGTCGCGTCGACGCGCCAGCGTGCGCGTTCACCCGGGTACGCCTCGTCGACCTGCTGGCCGGTGAAGCCCTGCCATTCACCCAGATGGGTTTCCCGAAGGCGCTTGTCGATCCGTAGCGGGACACTGATGGCCTCCGTGAGCACGGTGGCCGTGTCGGTCGCGCGACGCAGATCCGAGGCGATCACGAGATCCGGCGAGAACCGGGCGAGCGCGGGCACGGCGAACCTGGCCTGGTTCCAGCCGACCGGTGTCAACGCGGAGTCCAGATGTCCTTGCATCCGGCCCGCCGCGTTGTAATCGGTCTCGCCGTGGCGCCAGAGCACCAGCCGCCGCGGGCTCACGAGGCGCCTTGCGCGTCGGCGGGGTCCTCCTCGGCTGGGTCCTGATGATCCGGCACTGCCAGACCGGCGACCTCGATCCGCGGGCAGTCCTTCCAGAGCCGCTCGAGACCGTAGAAGGAGCGTTCCTCCTGGTGCTGGACGTGGATGACGACGTCGACGTAGTCCAGCAGGACCCATCGGCCCTCGCGGGCGCCTTCACGGCGGACGGGCTTGTGCCCGCCGAGCCGAAGCTGCTCCTCGACGTTGTCGACGATGGCGCCGACCTGGCGTTCGTTGGGCGCGGACGCGATGACGAAGGCGTCGGTGATCACCAGCTGGTCGGACACGTCCAGCACGACCACGTCGCTCGCCTTCTTGTCCGCCGCCGCATGGGCGGCCGCTACGGCCAGCTCTCGTGCCTCGGACGTGGCTGTCACAGTTCTCCTCAAACAGATGGCTTTACTCGCGGGTGCGCCCGACGAGGGTACCCGGTAGGGGCCCCTGGTCTTTCCGATAGAGGTCCTTTTTGGCGATGTAGCGCACCACACCGTCGGGGACGAGGTACCAGACGGGCTCCCCGGCCTCGACCCGCTCGCGGCACGCGGTGGACGAGATCGCCATCGCGGTCACCTCGACGAGGCTCACCTTCCCGCTCGGCAGATGCTGCGAATTGAGCCGGTAGCCGGGCCTGGTGACACCGATGAAATGCGCCAGGTCGAACAGCTCGTCGGCGTTGCGCCAGGTCAGGATCTGTTCGAGCGCGTCCGCGCCGGTGATGAAGAACAGCTGGTCGTCGGGATACTCTGCGCGCAGGTCGCGCAGGGTGTCGACGGTATAGGTCTGCCCGACGCGGTCGATGTCGACGCGGCTGACCGAGAACACGGGGTTGGACGCCGTCGCGATCACGGTCATCAGGTAGCGGTCCTCGGCCCGGGTGACCACTCTGTCGGACTTCTGCCACGGCTGACCGGTGGGCACGAAGATCACCTCGTCGAGCGCGAACCGGGACTGGACTTCGCTGGCCGCGACGAGGTGCCCGTGGTGAATGGGGTCGAACGTGCCGCCCATGACCCCGATCCTGCGTGGTGACATGGGTCGTGAGCCTATACAGCGCGTACGGCTTCCCGCGCGGGTCGCCGAACCCGCCGACCAGTGGTGATCTGGATCACATTACAGTCCGTTCCGTGGATGAACGGTCCGTTCAAGACCTGCCGCTCGCGACTTCGTCGGTGGCATGGGGTAGAGGTGGGGACGTGGACACATCGACTCTCCGGGATCGCGCCGAGACCCTCCTCCGGTCGCTGGCGGGCGACGGCGCCCGCCTGCGTGACGACCAGTGGACGGCCATCGAGGCGCTGGTCGCGCACAGCCGTCGCGCGCTCGTCGTGCAACGCACCGGCTGGGGCAAGTCCGCGGTCTACTTCCTGGCCACCGCGTTGCTGCGGGAACGCGGCAGCGGCCCGACCGTGATCATCTCGCCGCTGCTCGCGCTGATGCGCAACCAGATCTCCGCGGCGGCGAGGGCGGGCATCCACGCGGTGACGATGAACTCCGCGAATCCGCAGGAGTGGGACCAGGTCCAGGCCGCGATCGCGGCGGGCGAGGTCGACGTCCTCCTCGTCAGCCCGGAACGGCTCAACAACCCGGACTTCCGCGACACCGTCCTGCCGAAGCTGACCGCGACGGCGGGCCTGCTCGTGGTCGACGAAGCGCACTGCATCTCGGACTGGGGCCACGACTTCCGGCCGGACTACCGGCGGCTGCGGACGCTGCTGAAGGATCTGCCCGACGGCGTCCCGGTGCTCGCCACCACCGCGACCGCGAACGACCGCGTGGCGACCGACGTCGCCGAGCAGCTCGGCATCGGCAACGGGAGCGACACCCTCGTCCTGCGGGGCACCCTGGACCGCGAAAGCCTGCATCTGTCGGTGGCCGAGCTGCCGACGTCGCAGGCACGGCTCGCTTGGCTGGCCGAACACCTCGCGGAACTGCCGGGATCCGGGATCATCTACACGCTCACCGTCGCGGCCGCGCACGATGTGGCGGGCCTGCTGACCGAGCGCGGCTATCCGGTCGCCGCCTACACCGGGAAGACCGACCCGGCGGACCGGCAGGCGGCCGAAGACGATCTGCTGAACAACAACGTCAAGGCACTGGTGGCGACGTCGGCGCTGGGCATGGGGTTCGACAAACCGGATCTGGGCTTCGTCGTCCATCTCGGCGCGCCGTCCTCCCCCATCGCGTACTACCAGCAGGTCGGCCGGGCCGGCCGTGGTGTCGATCGGGCCGAAGTGATCCTGCTGCCCGGCCACGAGGACAAGGACATCTGGGCGTACTTCGGTTCGCTGGCGTTCCCGGACGAACTGCGGGTGACGCAGGTGCTCAACGCGCTGTCGTACGCGGACCGTCCACTGTCGACACCGGCGCTCGAACCGTTCGTCGAGCTCTCCCGTTCCCGGCTGGAGATGGTCCTGAAGGTTTTGGACGTCGACGGCGCCGTCCGCCGGGTGAAGGGCGGCTGGGAAGGCACCGGCGAAGAGTGGCGCTACGACAAGGAACGCTACGCGCGAGTGAGCGCGGCGCGGACCAACGAACAGAACGCCATGCTGGCGTACCTCGAAACCACCGGCTGCCGGATGGAATTCCTGCGCGAACAGTTGGACGATCCCGAAGCCACCCCCTGCGGACGGTGTGACAACTGCACCGGGAAGCACTGGGACACCACGATTTCCGACGACGTCGTCGATGCCACCCGGCAACGGCTCCGCCGTCCGGGGGTCGAGGTCGCGCCGCGGAAGATGTGGCCGACCGGGATGGCTGGGCTGGAAGTCCCGCTCTCCGGGCGGTTGCCGGCGGGCGAGCAGGCCGAGACGGGCCAGGTCGTCGGCCGGGTCACCGACGTCGGCTGGGGCACGCGGCTGCGCGAACTCGTCGGCCCGGCCGCGGCGGACGCCGAACTCCCCGATCCGGTCTTCCAAGCCTGCATCGAGGTACTCAAGGGCTGGCAGTGGACGGAACGCCCGATCGCGGTGGTGGAGGTGCCGTCCGTCACCCGGCCTCAGCTGGTGCACGGTCTCGCGACGAAGCTGGCCTCGGTCGGGCGGCTCCACTATCTGGGCGCCATCGCCTCGGCGGGGCCGCCTCCGCGGCAGGCGAACAGTGCCCAACGGCTGGCCGATCTGTGGAAACGCCTCAGCCTTCCCGAGGGGCTCGCCGCCGAGGTCGCCGCGGCCGGGGGACCGATTCTGCTGGTCGACGACCTCATCGACACAGGGTGGACGATGACGTTGTCCGCGCGCCTGCTCCGCCAGGCCGGAGCCCGTGCGGTGCTGCCGTTCGCCCTCGCCAGCACCTCGTGACCGAGGAGCCGATCCCGGCTTTCGACACGTTCTTTCCCGCACGGGAACTTTCTGGCAAGGTTCCGTCCACGCACGAGTACGGAGGTGCCGATGGCGGAGGCGACCACGGAGCGGCCAGGACATCGGCTGCCGGTGAAGAAACTGTTCGCCGCCAGTGTCGGGAACGCGCTGGAATGGTTCGACTGGACCATTTACGCGACCTTCAGCATCTACTTCGCCGGCGAGTTCTTCCCTAAAGGCAACGAAGCCCTCGCGCTGATCAACATCTTCGCCACGTATGCGCTGGCGTTCTTCTTCCGGCCGCTCGGCGGGATGGTGCTCGGCCGCTTCGCCGACGTCAAGGGCCGGAAGCCCGCGATGATCCTGACCATCGTGCTGATGGCGGGCGGTTCGGTGGCCATCGGCCTCCTGCCGACGTTCGACCAGGTCGGCTGGCTCGCCCCGATCCTGTTGCTGCTGGCGAGGGTGGCGCAAGGACTGTCACTCGGCGGCGAAGTCTCCAACGCTTCGGCGTATCTGGGCGAGATCGCGCCGCCCACCCGCCGCGGACGGTACTCCGCCTTCTTCTACATCTCGACCGGTTCCGCCGTCCTGCTCGCCTCGATTCTCGGATTCGTGCTCGCGCGGACGATGTCCAAGGCGGATCTGACCGCGTACGGCTGGCGGATCCCGTTCCTGCTCGGCGGCGTCCTCGGCATCATCGGCCTGTGGCTCCGGCGCAGCCTCGCCGAGACCGAGATCTTCGAGGCGAAGAAGTCGACGGCCCGCCGGGTCGAACGGCCACTGCGCACCACGCTTCGCGAGCACCCTCGGGCCGTCGTGCAGCTCGTGGGTTTCTCGATGCTGTCGACCCTTTGCTACTACACGTTCTTCAGCGCCCTGACCTCGTTCGCGGTCAAGACCCGCAAGGCCGACGACGTCGACGTGTTCCTCGCGTTGTCGATCGCGACGGCGTTGTTCGTCGCTCTCCAATATCCGATGGGCGCCTTGTCGGACCGCTTCGGCCGGAAACCCCAGCTGCTCTTCTGGTCGGCGGCGACCGCGATCCTCATCGTCCCGCTGTCCACTTTGGTCCGCCCAGGACTGCCGGGGCTGCTGGTCGTGTTCTGCGTCGGGCTCTGCCTGTACACGGCGATGACGTCGATCGCACCCGCGATCATGAGCGAACTGTTCCCCACCGAACTACGCGGGCTGGGCATCGGCGCCTGGTACAACCTGACCGTCGCGCTGTTCGGCGGCACCGCTCCCCTGGTCCTCACCGCGCTGTCCGACGCCGGGTCGTCGACGTTGTTCTTCTGGTACGTAGCCGCCGGAGCGGCGATCGCGTTCTTCGTCATCCGGACCCTGCCGGAGACCAAGGGCAGCGACCTACGCTGAAAACTCCGTCGCCGACGACGTGGTGAGGTGGCTACCCTCGCGCTCCTACGACGAGCGTGAAGGAGGGACACCGTGTTGTTCGGCGATGTGAGCGAGGAATTGGCGCGACGCGTGGTGGAAGCGCTCCGTCACGTCACCGACATCGAACCGCCGTCCGCGCTGGTGCGGGTCTCTTCGCAGAGCGGGGTCGACTATCAGTGCGACCTCGCGATGAGTCTGGCCAAGCGGCTCGGCAAACCGCCGAGGGAGATCGCCACCGACATCGCGGCACGGCTCGACGTCGCCGATATCGCGGAGCCGCCGGAGGTCGCGGGGCCGGGCTTTCTCAACTTCACGCTGCGCTCTTCCTGGTTGGCAGAGCGGACGACAGCGCTCAACGGTGACCCACGGCTGGGTGTCGCGGTGACGTCGCAGCCGCGACGGATCGCCATCGACTACAGCAGCCCGAACGTGGCGAAGGAAATGCACGCTGGGCATCTCCGGTCGAGCGTCATCGGTGACGCGATCACGCGGCTGTCGCGGTTCGCCGGACACGAAGTGATTCCGCACAACCATCTCGGCGATTGGGGCACTCCGTTCGGCATGCTCATCGAGCATTTGCTCGACGAACGCCCGTCGGGTCCGTACACGATCGAAGATCTCAACGGCTTCTATCGGGCCGCTCGGTCGAAGTTCGAAACCGACGAGAACTTCGCGACCCGGTCACGGGAGCGTGTGGTGCTGCTTCAAGGCGGTGACGACGAGACCCTGTCGCTGTGGTGGCGTCTGGTCGACGAGTCGACTCGGCATTTCGCCCAGGTCTACGAACTCCTCGGGATCGGCCTGGCGAGCGAGGACGTCTACGGCGAAAGCTTTTACAACCCGTTTCTGGCCGCGGTCGTGGACGATCTGGCCACGGCCGGGCTGACCGAGATCAGCGATGGGGCGGTCTGCGTCTTTCCCGGCGGTTTCCGCAATCGGGAAGGCGAGCCGCTGCCGCTCATCGTGCGGAAACGGGACGGTGGTTACGGCTATGCCGCCACCGACCTCGCGACCCTGCGTTACTGGACCGGACAACGCGGTGTCACCGATCTGCTCTACGTCGTCGGGACGCCACAAGCACAACACTTCGCGATGGTGTTCGCCGTCTGCCGGGCCGCAGGCTGGCTCCGCGAGGAGCATCGGGCCGAGCACATCGGGTTCGGTTCGGTGCTCGGTGAGGACGGCCGCGCCATGAAGACCCGGGCGGGTGAATCGGTCCGGCTTTTCGCTCTGCTCACCGAGGCGGTCTCCCACGCCGCCGAAGTGATCGAGGGCCGGGGTGACCTCTCCCCCGAGGTCCGGGAGGAGGTGGCCAGGGCGGTCGGGATCGGCGCGCTCAAGTACGCGGATCTTTCCGGCGATCGCGAGCGCGACTACGTCTTCTCCTGGGAACGCATGCTCGCCAAGAACGGGAACACGTCGGTCTACCTGCAGTACGCCAACGCACGGATCCGTTCCGTGCTGGCGAAGGCGGATCAGGACCTCACCGGCGCGCGGATCCGGCTCGACCACCTCGCGGAGCGGGCACTGGCGCTCGCGCTGGTCCGTTTCCCAGAGGCGGTCGGCGCGGCGACCGCCGGACATCTTCCCCACAAGCTGTGCACCTACCTGTACGAAACCGCTGTCGTGTTCTCGCGGTTCTACGAACAGTGCCCGGTGCTGGACGCGGAAGGCGCCGGCGTTCGCGAGTCTCGTCTGCTGCTGGCCGAGCTCACGTCGAAGACGCTGACGCTGGGTCTGTCCCTGCTGGGGATTTCCACCCCTGCCCGGCTATGAGTCACCGGGATCGGCAGGGCTCGCCGATCCCGGGAAGCGAGAGCAAAGGTCCCCTGCTGTTCACCTCGGTCTACGCGGTGATCGCCTGGACCCAGGGGATCTGGCGCCCTAGCGGCGAAGGGGGACGAGGTCGTCCGCGTGGACGACCTCGCGCCGCTGTTCGGCGGGGAGGTCGTGGCTGGAGCGGCCGATGAGGTCGGGCAGTTCGCCCGCGTCGAAGGCCACGACACCGCGCGCCACGGTCCGCTGCCGAAGGTCGACCAGGTCGACGACGTCACCGGCTTGGAATTCGCCGTCGACGCCGGTGATCCCGGCGGCGAGCAGTGAGCGGCGGCGGCGGACGACGGCCGCGACCGCGCCGTCGTCGAGGTGCAGTTTCCCGGACGCGCCCGCGGCGTAGCCCAGCCAGAACCGGCGGGCCGACAGCCGGGAGTCCGCGGCGGCGAAGGCCGTGCCGACCTCGGCGGTGGTGAGGGCACGCGCGGCCTCGGAAGCGGCGGCGAGCAGGACCGGGATCCCGGCGCCCGCGGCGGTGCGCGCCGCGGCTAGCTTCGAGACCATGCCCCCGGTACCGAGCCCGGAGCTCGACATGCCGACGGTGATGCCGTCCACATCGGAGTCCCCGGCGACCTCGGCGATCTTGCGAGTCGCGCCGTCACGGGGATCCCCGTCGTACAGACCGTCCACATCGGACAGGAGAACGAGGGCGTCGGCGCCGATCAGGTGGGCCACCAGCGCGGCCAGCCGATCGTTGTCGCCGAAGCGGATCTCTTCGGTGGCCACGGTGTCGTTCTCGTTGACCACGGGCACCGCGCCGAGGGCCAGCAGCCGGGTGAACGTGTTCTGCGCGTTGCGGTAGTGGGCACGGCGCACGACGTCGTCCGACGTCAACAGAACCTGGCCTACGGTCAGGGAAAACCGGCCGAACGACTCGGCGTAGGCATGGGCCAGCGCGAGCTGGCCGACGCTGGCCGCGGCCTGCTGGGTGGCGAGGTCACGCGGTCGCTTCCCGAGGGCGAGCGGCGCGAGTCCCGCGCCGATCGCACCCGAGGACACCAGCACGATCTGCGTGCCGCGGGACACCCGTTCGGCGATCGCGTCGACCAGCGCGTCCAGCCTGGCCACGTCGAGACCGTCACCGGCGGTGGTCAGCGCGGAGGAACCGACCTTGACGACCACCCGCTTCGCGTCGGCGATCGCACCCCGGGTCGAGCTCACTCGTCGTCCATCTCGTCTTCGACGCCGTCCGGGCCGTCACGACGGATCCGACGGGCTTCCTTGCGCTCGGCGGCCCCGATCCGGTTGGTGTTCTCCAGCCGCACGTCCGTGCCTCGGCCCGAAAGGTGCACCGCGACGCCCGCCGGGGTCGACGGCTCCCACTCGAACTGGACATCGCCGATGGTGACCGGGCTTCCCGGTACGGCACCCTTGCGAGCCAGCGCTTCCTCCACGCCGAGCCGCTGCAACCGGTCCGCGAGATAACCGACGGCCTCGTCGTTGCCGAAACTCGTCTGGCGGATCCACCGCTCGGGGCGAACACCCCGGACGATGAAGGCGCCTTCCTCCTCCGGGTCGTGCTCGACGGTGAAACCCGCGTCGTCAACGGCCATCGGGCGCAGCACGACCTTCGCCGGCTCCGGAGCGGGCTGGTCGGCGCGGTACCTCTCGACCACGGCGGCGAGCGCGTAGGTCAGTTCCTTGAGCCCCTGCCGCGTCGCCGTGGAGATCTCGAACACGCTGAGCCCGCGGGCTTCCAGTTCCGGGCGCACGAACTCCGCGAGTTCGGCGGCCTCCGGGACGTCGATCTTGTTGAGCACCACCACGCGGGGCCGATCGGCGAGGTCGCCGCCCAGACTCGGGGTGTAGCGGGCGAGTTCCGCTTCGAGAGCGTCCATATCGGACAGCGGGTCACGCCCCGGTTCCAAGGTGGCGCAGTCGATGACGTGCACCAGTACGGCGCAGCGTTCGATGTGGCGCAGGAAGTCGAGGCCGAGGCCCTTGCCCTCGCTCGCACCGGGGATCAGCCCCGGCACGTCGGCCATGGTGAACACGGTCGACCCGGCGGTGATCACGCCCAGGTTCGGCACCAGGGTGGTGAACGGGTAGTCGGCGATCTTCGGCTTGGCCGCGGACAGCACCGAGATCAGCGACGACTTCCCCGCGGACGGGAAGCCGAGCAAGCCGACGTCGGCGACCGAACGCAGCTCCAGGACGAGGTCGCGGGCCTCCCCCGGCTCGCCCAGCAACGCGAACCCGGGCGCCCGGCGTGCCTTGGAGGCCAGTGCCGCGTTTCCGAGACCGCCACGGCCCCCTTGCGCGGCGACGAAGGTGGTGCCGGGGCCGACCAGGTCGGCCAGGATCTCGCCGTCCTCGGTCATCACGACGGTGCCGGACGGGACCCGCATCTCCAGCGTCTCCCCTGCCGCACCGGCGCGGTTGCCGCCCTGGCCCAGCTTGCCGTTGCCGGCGCGGGCGTGCGGACGGAAGTGGAAGTCGAGCAGCGTGTGGACATTCGGATCGACGACCAGCAGCACGTCGCCGCCGTTGCCACCGTTGCCACCGTCCGGGCCGCCGAGGGGTTTGAACTTCTCGCGGTGCACCGAGGCGCAGCCGTTCCCACCGTCACCGGCGGCCAGATGGATCACCGCGCGGTCCACGAACCGGGACGCCATGACTTGCCTCTATTCACTCGCGAAAGAAAGGGGGTACACAAAACAAACGAGGGGTGGGCCCGGATATTCCGGCCCACCCCTCGTCAGAGGTCTGGCTTGAAGCCGAAACTCAGGCTTCGGACGGCACGATGTTGACCGTCTTGCGGCCACGCTTCTCGCCGAACTGGACCGCACCGGCGGCCAGGGCGAACAGCGTGTCGTCGCCGCCGCGGCCGACGTTCACACCGGGGTGGAACTTGGTGCCACGCTGGCGGATCAAGATCTCGCCCGCGTTGACTTCCTGACCACCGAAACGCTTGACGCCCAGTCGCTGCGCGTTCGAATCGCGACCGTTGCGGGAGCTGGACGCACCCTTTTTGTGAGCCATGGCTCAATCCTCTTTCTGACGAAGATCCGGAGAAAGTCCTACTTGGAGATGCCGGTGACCTCGACGCGGGTCAGCTTCTGCCGGTGACCCTGGCGCTTGTGGTAGCCGGTCTTGTTCTTGAACTTGTGGATCCGGATCTTCGGACCCTTGGTCTGCTCGACGACCTTGCCGGTGACCGAGACCTTCGCCAGCGCGTCGGCGTCCGTGGTGACGTCGCCACCGTCCACGAAAAGGACTGCGGGGAAGGTGTGCTCGGTACCCGGCTCGCCTTCGAGCTTCTCGACCTCGACGACGTCGCCGACGGCCACCTTGTACTGCTTGCCGCCAGTCTTGACGATCGCGTACGCCGACACGGAAGTCTCCTGCTTACTCGACAACGGGTGGGGGCTTGCGTGATCGGCCCATCGAGAAGTCTCGGTGGTCCAGATGCTGCGCAAGGTGCCCGCTCTAGGTGGCGGGCCGTTCTACAGGTTACGTGGGGCTCCCCGGTGCGATCACACCGGGGTGCCCCTCGGTGTTCACTAGCTCTTTTCCGAAGCCTTCACCGGCGGACCGGCCGGCCGAGAGGCCGCCCGTCGCGGACGACGGCGCGTGGTGGAAGGACCGGCCGGGGCCGGGACGTCCACCTCGGGTTCGGAATCCTCTGCTGTCACAACGGTCTCCGGAGTCACCGGGACCTCGGGAGCTTCGGGCTCGGGGCCCGATTCCCCGACGACGGCGATCTCTTCGTCCCGCGCGGCCGGAGCCTCGTCGTCCGAAGTCGTCACCGGTTCACCGGCGAGTTCGGTCGCGGGCGGCGTGCTGACCGGCTCCGAAACCGGCTCAGCGGCCGCCTCGGCCGCCTGTTCGACGGTCGCCTCGGCAACGGGTTCCGAAGACACCTCCGCTTCCTTCGCCGTCTGAACGGGCCGCTCCGCCGCCTGCGACGCGTGGCCGTTGAGCGCGCCTCCCTCGGCGTTCTCGGTGATCTCGTGCGGGTGCTCACCCTTGACCGCCTTGGCGGCGTTGGCCACGGCCTGGACCGCCGAGACCACCGACTCGCGCTGGCCGGAGCCCTGCGGAGCGTCGGTCTTGGCCGCCGCGGGCTCGTTCTGGCTCTGGTCTTCGCCCTTGCCGCGACCACGGGACCGGCGGGAGCCCTGCTCCTTGCCGCCACCACCGCCGCTGGCACCACTGGCACCACTGCCGCCGCTGCCACCGTGGCTGTGACCGTTGCCACCGCCGGCGGTGCGCTGCGGCTCGGTCGAGACGACCACGCCACGACCCTTGCAGTGCTCACACGGCGTCGAGAACGCCTCGATCAGGCCGGTGCCGATCTTCTTGCGGGTCATCTGCACCAGGCCCAGCGAGGTGACCTCGGCGACCTGGTGGCGGGTGCGGTCGCGGCCGAGGCATTCGGTCAGGCGGCGCAGCACCAGGTCACGGTTCGATTCGAGCACCATGTCGATGAAGTCGATGACGATGATGCCGCCGATGTCCCGGAGCCGGAGCTGGCGGACGATCTCCTCCGCCGACTCCAGGTTGTTCCTGGTCACCGTCTCCTCGAGGTTTCCACCCGATCCGGTGAACTTGCCGGTGTTGACGTCGATGACCGTCATCGCCTCGGTGCGGTCGATGACCAGGTAGCCACCCGAGGGCAGCCAGACCTTGCGGTCCAGCGCCTTGGTGATCTGCTCGTCGATCCGGTGGTCGGCGAAGGCCGAACCGGTGCCCGTGTACCGCTTGACCCGGTCGGCCAGATCCGGCGCCACGTGCTGCACGTAGTCGTAGATGGTGTTCCAGGCCTTGTCGCCCTGGATCTCCAGTTTGGCGAAGTCCTCGGTGAACAGGTCACGCACGACCTTGACCAGCAGGTCCGGCTCTTCGTAGAGCATGACCGGGGAGCTGTTCTTCTTGCCGCCGTTGCCGGCTTCGGCCTTCTCCTTGATGACGTCCCACTGCGCTTTGAGGCGGCGGACGTCCCGGTCCAGCTCCTCCTCGCTGATGCCCTCGGAAGCGGTGCGGATGATCACACCGGCGTCCTCGGGGACGATGCGCTTGAGGATGTCCTTCAGGCGGCGACGCTCGTTCTCCGGGAGCTTCCGGGAGATGCCGGTGGCACCACCCGCGGGCACGTAGACCAAGAAGCGGCCCGGCAGCGAGATCTGCGTGGTCAGCCGGGCACCCTTGTGCCCGACGGGGTCCTTGGTGACCTGGACCAGCACGGAGTCGCCGGTGGAAAGCGCCTGCTCGATCTTGCGGGCCTTGCCCTCGAGACCGGCGGCGTCCCAGTCGACCTCACCGGCGTAGAGCACGGCGTTGCGGCCGCGGCCGATGTCGATGAAGGCGGCCTCCATCGACGGCAGGACGTTCTGCACACGGCCGAGGTACACGTTGCCGACGATCGAGCCGGTGCCCGACGAGGTCACGAAGTGCTCGCACAGGACACCGTCCTCCAGCACGCCGATCTGCGTGGACTCGCCCTTTTCGACGACGACCATGGTGCGCTCGACCGACTCGCGCCGGGCGAGGAACTCGGCCTCGGACAGGATCGGCGCGCGACGGCGGCCCGCCTCGCGGCCGTCCCGGCGGCGCTGGCGCTTGGCCTCGAGCCGGGTGGAGCCGCGCACGCTGCGGACCTCGTCCCTGGCGGGGCGCTCGGTCTCGGCGGCCTTGGCCTGGCGCACGTGGACGACCGTGTTGGGCGGGTCGTCGCTGGTGGCCTCGGCGGCGTCGTCGTCCCCGCCCTTGCGGCGGCGGCGGCGACGGCGGCGCTTGCTGCCGTTGTCGGAATCGGCCTCGTTGTCCGAATCGGTGTCGGCGGACGCCTCTTCGGCGTTCTCGGCCGCGACCTCTTCGGCTTCGGCGTCCTTCTCCTTGTCCTTCGCGCGCTGCTGACGACCGCGCGGGGCTTCGGGCTGCTCGTCCTCGTGCTCGGACTCGGCCGAGTTCTCGTCACCGCCCTTGCCGCGGCCACGTCCGCGACGTCCGCGACGACGGCGGCGACGGCCGTTGGCGTCGTCGCCGTCCTCGTCGATGCCGTGGCCATCAGCCTGCTCGTTCTGCGTTTCGTCCTCTTCGGAGGCCGCCTCTTCGGTGAAGGCCGGCTCCGGCTTGCGGACGGGCTTCGCCGCGACGGGCTCCGGCGGCAGGAACACCGGCGACGGCGCGGCGAACACCGGCACGTGCACGGCGGCCTTCGACCGCCGGGTCGTCGTCTGCGGCGGCTCCGGGGTCACCGGAGCGGCCAGCGCGGGCGGAACACGCCGCGAAGGGGCCTCCACCTGCGAAGCGGGCTCCGGCTCGGCCTCGGGCTTCGCCTCGGGTTCGGGAGCCGCCGGGGTCTCGGCGACGGGTGCCTCGACGGCAGGGGCCTCGGCAGCCGGGGCCGCCTCGGCGGTCTCGGGCTCGTCTCCACCGGCGAGGGCTTCGGCGAGCTTGAAGGCCACATCGCGAGTGACGCTGGACTGCGCGCTCCGCACGGTCTCGCCGAGCTCACCGAGCTTGGCCATCAGTTCACGGCTGTTGAAGCCCAGCAGCTTCGCCAACGCGTGCACCCGGATCCGGGGAGGCAGTTCGCCCAGCTGGGCTGCGATGGGTGTGGCGGTATTCCCGCCGGTGACGGCGGGTGTGTCCGCGTTCGACATATATCTCCTCCGCCCCCGGGCGCGTCGGCTGGCTCACACCGGCTCGACGCGGCCGCGCAGGGGCCCCTTTCTGTTCGTTCCGCCGTGGTGGTCACCAGCAGCGGGAATCCTTGCCCTGCACCGCGACGGCGCCGGGGTTGGCCAGGCGCCGCATACGGCTGAAGGTCTGCTCGGCGGAGCGCTGGCCACATTCGCGACATCGGGCCGCCCGCCACGTCGTCGAGCCGCATACAGCGGCGACGCGTGTGGAGGATGTGCAGCACACCACCGGGCCACGAGACCGCGAGCGCCACCTCTCACGTGTGCCCGTCGGCCAGCGGCCACCGCGAGTATCCCACACCCCGGCCCCACTCCGGTGTACTCGGTGCCACAGAGCCGGCTCCCGGGCGCGCCGCGACCACCGGCAGAGCGAACTTCGCGGCAGAACTTGTCGACCCGGCCGAGGGTGGCTAGCGTGCCGCTCGAGGGTACCGACGGACAGCCGGCCCAGCCCAGGCCGCGGCGCCCTCGTCGTCCGATGCTCTCCGGTGGGAGGTCCGGTGTCCCTGCTGGGGCGGTCCCTGCGAGCGGCCGTGTGCGCCTTCGTGGTGCTCAGCGGCTCGGTCGCCGCTGTCGCGACGGCCGAGGCGGAGCCATCGTGTCATCCCCAGGAACGGACGCTGCGTTACGTCGTCGCCTTCGACCGCGGCACCTCCGAGGCCGAGGCCAGGGCGGCCGTCACCGGCAGCTGCGGCAGGACGACGATCTACTACCCGCAGATCGCGGTGGCCGTGGCGACCTCGGCCGACAAGGACTTCACCGAGCGGGTCCGGTCCGCCGCCGCGTTCAGCGCGCAGGCGGAACGGCTCTCCGTGCAGCGGGCCAACGGCACGTCACCGGCCAGATCGGCGCCCGCACGCGTCGCACTCGAACCGACGGATCCGGCGAAGGTGCCTTCCGCCGACCGCACCGGCGAGCAGTGGGACATGCGCGCCATCGGCGCCGACAAGGCCCGCGAGCGGGAGCCGGGCAGCCGGGACGTCGTCGTCGGCGTCCTCGACTCCGGGATCGACCCCGCCCATCCCGAACTGGCGAGCGCCCTCGATCCCGGCAAGTCCGCGGGCTGCCTGACCGGCGCGCCCGACCGGAACTGGGCCGCGACGACGTCGGTGCACGGCACCCACGTCGCGGGCATCATCGCCGCCGCCGACGACGGCAAAGGCATCACCGGGGTGGCACCCGGCGTGCGGATCGCCTCGGTGAAGGTGATCGACGACCGCGGGTACGCCGACCCGGAGGCCGCCGTCTGCGGGTTGATGTGGGCAGCCTCACAGGGCATGGCGGTGACGAACAGCAGCTACTTCGTCGATCCGTGGTCGCTCTCGTGCGCCCACGACGATCAACGGAGGGTGGTGAATGAGGTCATGGCCCGCGCCGTCGAATACGCGACCTCGGCCGGCACGCTCACTGTCGCGGCGGCGACCAATGAAGCCATCGGGCTGGTGTCCTCGCCGCACTCGGGTATGCGGGCCCCGGCCGAGGGCTGCCAGGCGCTGCCCGCCGGCCTTCGGGACGTCGTCGCGGTGTCGTCGGTGAGTGAAAAGCGGGTCAAAGCCGGCTACAGCTCGTACGGGCTGGGCGTGATCGACGTGACCGCGCCCGGCGGCGAGGCGGGGCGGTGCGTGCTCTCCACCGTTCCCGGCGGGTACGCGCCGCTGTGCGGGACGTCGATGGCGGCGCCACACGCCGCCGGTGTCGCGGCGTTGCTCGCTACCGAACACCCCGGGTACGGCGCCCGCCAGCTGAGGCGGACGCTGAACGGCCAGGCCACCCCGATCGCGTGTCCCGCCGACTACGACCTGACCGGTGACGGCTCGCAGGACGCGTACTGCTCCGGCTACGCGGGGTTCAACGGCTTCTACGGACACGGCATGGTCGACGCGCTGGCCGCGGTGGCACCCCGGCGGACGGGCGCGAACCCGGCCCGGTGACCACCCCCTTCCGCACTTAGTCACCTCCTTGCGTTGCCCTCTCCCGCAAGGAGGTGACTAAGTGCGGGAGAGGATTGACGGGCTCAGCGCAGCAGGAGCTTGCCGAACCGCTTCGAGGACGCGTAGATCCCGACGGCCGCCAGCGCCAGCAGGTATGCCACGTTCCCGGCCATAGTCCACGACAGGACGCCGACCGAGAGGCCGCGCATCAGCTCGATCCCGTGGTACAGCGGGAAGATTTGCACGATCCACTGGATCCCCGCGGGGTAGACCGACAGCGGGTAGAACGTCGTGGAGAACAGGAACAGCGGCATCAGCACGAGGTTGATGTAGTCGAACTGCGAGACCGACCGCAGGAAGGTCACCAGCACGATGCCGATGGCCGAGAACGCCATCGCGATCAGCAGCGCCGCCGGGATCATCAGCAGGGCCCACCACGACCCGGGCAGCCCCATCGCGGTCATCACGCCGAGGAAGGTCACCGAGTAGATCCCGCCGCGCAGTACCGACCAGCCGACCTCGCCGAGCGCGATGTCCAGCGGCCCGATCGGGGTGGCGAGCATGGCGTCGTACAGCTTGGCGTACTTCAGCTTGAAGAACAGGTTGTACGTCGAATCGAGGATCGCGCCGTTCATCGCCGACGCCGCGAGCAGGCCGGGCGCGACGAAGGCGACGTAGCTCATCGCCTGCCCGCCGGGCCCGACGACCTCGCCGACGAGTTTGCCGAAGCCCAGCTGGAAGGCCATCAGGTAGAACAGCGGCTCGAAGACGCCGGACACGAACAGCATCCAGGCGTGCGAATACGTCAGGAAGGTGCGCTCCAGCACCGCCGTCGACCGGCCGCTGTACAGCGCGGACGGCAGGACGCGCAGCAGCACCCCGCGCCGCGGGGCTTCGGTGAGCACTGCCATTTCAGACCACCAGCCGTCGGTAGAAGTACTTGTGCGCCAGCGCCCAGCCCGCCCCAGCCAGCACCACCAGGAAGGCGAGGTGGCCCAGGGTGGCGAGCGGGCCGACGGTGCCGAGACTGACCGCCCTCGCCGCCTCGTTGCCGTGCCACAGCGGGGAGATCCAGGCGATCCACCTCAGCGGATCCGGCAGTTGCGAGATCGGGAAGAACGTGCCGGAGAACAACGTCATCGGGATCAGGACGAACCGGAACACCAGGCCGAACCGGGTGCCCTCGTCGTAGGTGGTCGCGGCCAGCGCCATCACCGGGGTGCCGCACGCGATACCGGTGAGCGTCCCGATCAGGATGACGGCGAGTACGCCGAAGCCGGTCCAGGATCCGAAGAGCGCCGCGATGACGGCGTAGATCGTGCCCGCCAGGGTCAGCCGCAGGCTCACCCACAGGATCTGGCTGCCGAGCACCTGCCCCGGTGAGATCGGGGTGGCGGTGACGGCCAAGTAGTCCTTCTGCCACTTGAACCCCGACAACACCGGGTAGCTGGACTCCCCCACCGCCAGTTGCGCCGCCCCGGCGACGAGCAGCGCCGGGGCGACGTACTCGAGGTACGAGAACCCGCTCGTCGCCGCGCCCGCCTGGACCTGGGAGCCGAATCCGAGCCCCATCGCGGCCAGGAACAGCACCGGCTGGAGGCCCGTCGAATACAACGTGGACATCCAGTACCGGCGGTACCACATCCAGTGGCCCTCGACCCGCAGCCAGGCTCCCGCCCAGCGCGAGACGACGCGGCCCGTCGACGCCTTCGGCTGTGCTGTCGTCATCAGTCGACCAGCGTCCGGCCGGTGAGGCGGAGGAAGACGTCCTCCAGCGAGCTGCGGCGGACCAGGCTCGACAGCGGGCGCAGCCCGCGCGCGTGCGCCTGTTCGAGGGCGGCCTCACCGGTCATCGTGTAGAGCAGGACGCGGTCCGGCAGCACCTCGACGCGTTCGGCGAGGCCTTCGATCTGCTTCGCGGCCGCCTCCTGTTCGCCGTTCGGGAAGCGCAGCTCCACGACCTCGCGGGTGGAATACCGGCTGATCAGCTCCGCGGGCGAGCCCTCGGCGGCGATCCGGCCGTTGTCCATCACGACCAGCCTGTCGCAGAGCTGCTCCGCCTCGTCCATGTAGTGCGTGGTGATGATCAGCGTGGTCCCACCGGCCTTGAGCCGGAACAGCCTGTCCCACAACAGGTGGCGGGCCTGCGGGTCCAGCCCCGTCGTCGGTTCGTCGAGCAGGAGCAGCTCGGGGTCGTTGACCAGGGACCGGGCGATGGTCAGCCGCCGCTTCATCCCGCCGGAGAGCGAATCGACCTCCGCGTTCGCCCGGTCGGTGAGCTGGGCGAACTCCATCAGCTCCTCGGCCTTGCTCCGCACGTGCGAGCGGGAGAGCCCGAAATAGCGGCCGTAGATCTGCAGGTTCTGCCGGACGGTGAGCTCGGTGTCGAGGTTGTCCTGCTGCGGCACGACCCCGAGCCGGGCACGGATCTTCGGCCCCTCGACGTCCGGATCCATGCCGAGGACCCGCAGGTCGCCGTCGCTGCGCGGGGAGACGCTCGCGATCATCCGCATGGTGGAGGACTTGCCCGCGCCGTTGGGCCCGAGGAAGCCGAACGCCTCCCCCGGCCGGACCTCGACATCGATCCCGCGTACGGCCTCGAAATCGCCGAAACGCTTGACCAACGCCTTCGCCTGCACCATCGCTGGTTCGTGCTCTGAGTCGCCCACGGTTGGCACCCTAGGACCTGCCACCGACAAAATTCGACCGGATTACCGGCGCCCTTGTTGGACGGCCCCGGCTCGTCGATACTCACCGACCATGAGGCTCAAGACCGGAATCGCCGTGTTGTCCGTTTTTGTCAGCGCCGGGCTCCTGGTGGCGCCCGCCGCACAGGCCGCCGAGACCGCTGAGACCGCCGAGACCGCCGAAACCACTGTGGACGGTCGGACCCTCGACCCGCGGCCCTCCACCGCCAAGCTGGCCTTCGAACTGCACAAGCTGGCCGTGCTCAGCCACGGCAAGATCCGGGTGGACAGGATCGGCCGCAGCAACGAGGGCCGTCCGGTGTGGGCGGCCAGGGTCGGTCACGGCAAGACCCGGATCCAGTACGTCACCCAGCAGCACGGCGACGAGCCGCTCGGCACCCCCGCCGCGCTCGAATTCCTGCGCGAGGTCGGGGTCGGGCACAGCCCGTGGGCGCGGAAGCTGCTGTCGAAGGTGACCGTCGACATCGTCGTGCGCGCCAACCCCGACGGCCACGAGCGCGACTGGCGCTACAACCACGACCCGGACGCCACTCCCGAATACGGTGAGAAGGGCAAGGGTTACGACATCAACCGCTACCACGACCCGGCCGTCGCGCCCGAGGACAACCCGGCCACCGAGGCGGGCCTGATCCAGCGGCGGAACGCGTCGTTCAAGCCGGACATCATGGTCGACTACCACATGCAGGGCCGGTACCGGGACGCCGACGGCAAGGAGATCACCGCTTCCACGCTGTGGCCGACGCATCCGGGCGTGAAACGGTCCGATGTGGACTTCGCGAAGCAGATCGCGGTCGTGGTGCAGCGGTCGATCGACGGCAACGGCGGCTACGTGTCGCAGTATCCCGGTGGCGACTACCAAGGCATCGCGCGCAACGGGTACGGGCTGCTCGGCAACGGCAGCGTGCTGATCGAACTGAGCCTCATCCCGGAGCGGGAGCAGCGGCAGATCCAGGACGCGCTGGCCTCGATGCTCGCCATCGCGCGGTCCGCGGCCGACGGTTCGGTGCGGCGGGTGGACCCGGCCGACGCCGAAGCGATCCCGCCGCGGGGTCCGGCGCTGCCGGGTACGGTCGCGGAGGCGCACGAAGCCGCCTGAGGCGTGCAATGAAAGGTCCTTTCCTTGCGAATTTGCAAGGAAAGGACCTTTCATTGCACTAGCGGACGGTGACCGACAGACTCCGCGTCACCCCGTTCACGGTGACCGAAAGACTCGCCGTCCCCGGCCTCAGCGCGGTGAGCACCCCGCTCGCCGGATCGAACGACGCGACGTCCCAGGGCATCGCGGGCAGCAATCCGCCGGCGACATGCGTGCCCCAGCCGCCCTTCCAGTCCGCGCTGACCGGGTACGAAACCGGTACCTGGCGCGTTCCCTGCGTCACGACCGCCCGGACGTCCGCCTTCTCCCCGCGCGCCAGCGACGAGGGCCCGGACAGCGTCAGCGCGTCGACGTTCGGCCGCGTTTCGAACCGCACCGGCTGCGCCCTGTCCCCCGGCTCGAACCGGACCATCGTCCAGCCGACGAAGCCGCCGTCACCGGGGGCCGCCGCGGGTGACTTCCCGGAGTTGCCGTTCACCAGATAGGGCACGCCGTCCACGCGCGACAGGGTGAACACGCCCGCGTGCGAGGCGATCGCGGCCGTCTGCTTCCCCGATTCGCGTTCGAAGGCGGTCAGCCAGCCGGTCAGCATGGCGGCTTCCTTGCGGTCGGCCAGGCGCGAGTTCCCGGCCGGGCTCGGGTCCTCGACCGGATGGTGCATCGCGACGACCACGCCGCGGATCCGCTTGTCCGTCTTCGCGCCGTCCAGGGCCTCGCGCAGCATCCGGATCTGGTCGAACCCGCCCGCGCGCAGCGAACCGCGCGAAGAATCCAGCAGCACCAGGCGGATGCCCGCGACGTCGGTGACACGGTGGGTCTCCCCGAACGCCGCCTGGAATTCCGCGAGCCCGTGCCCGCCGTCGGCCTCGTGGTTGCCCGGAACGTAGTACCAGGGTGCCTTGCCGACCAGTTCCTCGTCGATGATCGAGCGCGCCAGCGCGAAATCGGCGGCCGTGCCCCGGTCGACGAAGTCGCCGTTGATCAGCACGAGATCCGGTTTCGCCGCCACCGCCTCGCGCAGCGCGCGACGGGCCTGGGCGACCAGCGGGCCGTCCGGCTGGTCGGCGGTGAACTGCGCGTCGCTGACCACGGCGATCCGCAGACCGCCGGTTGCGGTGCCGTCGGTGATCAGCGCCGGGTCACGCGGCGCCGGATCGGCGGGAACGGCGGCCGCGGGCGCGACCTCGAAGGTCAGGTCGTCGAACACCAGGCGTCCCTCGTACTGCTGATCCGGGACGTTCTCGACGGCGTAGAACTTCGTCAGCCGCTGCCCGTCGGGAAGCCCGGCCGGGATCGCCGCGCGGACGTAGCGCCAGCCCGTCCAGTCGACGCTCAACGACAGGTCGACGACGGACGGAACATTGGCGGCGTCACGGAGTTCCGTCCGCAGCCAGGTGCCCTTCGCGTCGCCGTTGACCCAGAGGCCGACGCGCTGGGTGCCGGGCGGCAACGCGATCGGTGCCGCCGAGTTCACGTACGCCGCGCGCGTGGCGTTGGTCCCGTTCAGCCGGTAGTCCAGCGCGAGACCGCCGCCGCCGTCACGGCCGGGTGCCTCGGAAAGCGCGGCACCGACGACCGCGGGGAACACGCTGGCGGTCCAGCCGGCCGGGCCGTCCAGCGACGCCGCCACCCGGGATTCCGTGCCGACCGACGCCGCCAGATGCGTCACCTTCCCGCCGGCGGTGGCGGTGATCGCCGAAGCACCCGATGCCTTCAGCGCGGTGACCGCGAACCCGTCACCGGACGGTTCGATCCGCACCACCGCGGGGTCGTAGTCCAGTTTGACGTCGTCGGGCTCGACCCACGTGCCGTAGCCGTCGGCGTCGTAGCCGAATACCTTGAAGGTGCTCTTCGCGCCTTCGCCGGACAACGCGACCTGCTCGGTGCTCGTGCCCAAGCGGACCGGTGAGCCGAGGACGTTCAGCGTCGCCTTGCCCCTCACGCCGCCGCGCTTCGCGTAGACGTCGACGTTCGCGGGCGCGTCCGGGCGGAACCTGTCGGCGTGCGCGGTGAACACGCCGCCGGTCATGGTGCCGCGGACAGGATTCGTGCTGAGCCACTGGGCCTTGCCGTCCACGGCGGCGCCGGTCTCGTCATGGCCGCCGGCGACGAGTTTCCGCGTCAGCCCGGAAAGCACCCGCGTCGCGTCGGCGGTGTCCTGCGCGGGACGGGGCGAGAATCCGGTCAGGCGTCCGCTTCCGAGCACGGTGGCGACACCGATGCCGTTGGGCACGAGACGTTCCCCGCCGTCCGAGGGCGTATTGCGCACCAGCGGCGACTTCTCGCCCTCCTCGCGGGCGAGCATGGTCGACGAGCCGCCACCGTCGAGGTTGAGGGCGTCGTCCGCGCCGAGCGACTTCAGGTGGCGGGCCAGTTCCAGTTCCGTCATGCCGCGGCTGTCCGCCTGGCGGCCGTCGACCGTGGCGAGCCACATCTTCGTGCCGTCGGCGGAGAACCCGACCGCGGTCCGGGGGTGCATGGCGACGTTGTCGACCGGCTGGATCGCGCCGTCACGCAGCAGGACCTTGTTCCCGCCGATCGAGACGGACAGCTTGCCCGCGTCACTCTTCGGCGCGTACGCGACGCCCACCCGGTCACCGGTCTTCAAGCCGGACAACGTGTCCACGCCGCCGTCCCGGGCCAGCAGGATCGTCGTGCCCGCGGCGATCGGCCCGTCCGCGGGCCGCGGACGCACCTGGGTGACCACGCCGCCGGAGATCTCGACCTCGACGACGCGCTGGGCTCCGGCGACCGAGGTCCGTCGCGGCGACGCGCCCCACAGCGGCGTGTAGACGCCGATCGCGTCGCCGCTCAGCACCGGGCTGTTGAAGTTCGACGCGGGCACGACCCGGCCGTCGGGCAGGGTGACCGACGCGTCGAGGAACACCTCCGCGAGCCGCGCCTTGCCTTCCTCGGTGATCGACGCGGTCAGATTGTGGCCGCGCGCGGGCGCCGTCTGGAGTTGCCCGGCGTCGACGCCGACACCGATCGGC
Source organism: Amycolatopsis sp. QT-25 (assembly GCF_029369745.1). Taxonomy (NCBI): domain Bacteria; kingdom Bacillati; phylum Actinomycetota; class Actinomycetes; order Pseudonocardiales; family Pseudonocardiaceae; genus Amycolatopsis; species Amycolatopsis sp. QT-25. The sequence continues at coordinate 2,093,536 of NZ_CP120210.1, read as the reverse complement.
GCGCCGCTGGCGTTGATGTCGAAGAAGTCCCCGTTGACCCCGGCGACCGCACCGGCCCTGTAGACCTGCTGCGAAAGCGGTGTCCGCGCGGAAACCGTGCCAGGGCTGAGATACGCCGGCTTGAGCGTCTTGCTGGTGAGGTCGACGGCGAGGGTGTCGCCGCGGATCCAGCCCGCCGGGTCGTAGCGGTCGAACTCGGTCAGGCTCAGGCCCGGCGCGACGCGCGAAGTCGCGCTCGTGGTGACGAGACCGTCGTCGGGCGCGGCCACGGCGTACGCGGACGGCCCCTCCTTCGCCGAGGAAGCCGCAGGGGCGGCTTCGACGGGCGCCGGGCCGAGTGGAGCGGCCAGAGGATCGGCGTGCGCCGGTGGGGCGACGAACAATCCGGGCAGCAGGGCAGCGAGCAGCAACAGGCGTGAATTTCTCACTAAGTACCCCACGATCGAGTGATAGGCAGCTCGGCTCAGCACAGCGGACGCGAGCCGCCAGGAGAAGACCCGGAGGTGAACGTGAACCGAACGGCGTAGGGCGCCGAAGGTCAGGGTGTGAAAGGTCCGGCGAGGAACGTCTCCGCCGCCGTGACGGCACCGGTGACACGAAGGCCCGACGCGGCGAGCCCGACCCGTTGCCACAGCAGCAAGTCCAGTGCTTCCGCGGGCCCTTCGACGACGGCTTCCGCGGTCTCGACGGGATCGGCCGTTCGCGAACCGGGAACGTCGCCTTCGCCCGGTGGTGTGATAACCCAGGCGTGTCCGGTGTCGGATGTCTTCAGCAGCAACGGAACGGTGACCACGGGCGGGGTGTGCCAGCGTTTCACCTTCGGCAGCATGCCGAGGAGGACCTCGTCCACGCCGTCGGCGGCGACGGACGGGTCGAGGGTGTACTCGGTCCCTGCCGCGCGGTGCGCGTCGAGCAGGTGCACCGCGGTCTCGTGGACCTGACGGCGGAACCAGAAGGCCTTGGTCTTGGCGGCGGCGGTGAAGTTCCAGGCGCCGTCCCGCGGGGAAGCTTCGCGCAACGCCTCGATGAGGTCGTCGGCGCTTTCGCCGTACCAGGCGGCGAGATCCGCGTCCGGCTCGGCCTCGAAGATCTGCGGCGCGGGGTCTCCGCTGCGCACGATCCCGGCCGCCCAGCGGTGCACGTTGCCGAGGTGGACGACCAGGTCACGCAGGCGCCAGTCGCCGCAGCACGGCACGGGCGCGGCATGGTCCCCGGTGCGCGCCACCCGGGCGAAACCGGTGGTGAGTTCCCGCAACCGGTCCAGGTGCTCGTCCGGTGTCGTCACGGCTTCCCCCGATCCGCGGACGGCGCGACGATCCCGCGCCGTCCACGAGCGTGTCAGACCTCGGGGAACCAGAGCTTGAGTTCGCGCTCGGCCGACTCCGGGGAGTCCGAACCGTGCACCAGGTTGTACTGGGTCTCCAGCGCGAAGTCGCCGCGCAGGGTGCCAGGGGTGGCCTTCTCGACCGGGTCGGTGCCGCCGGCGAGCTGACGGAAGGCGGCGATGGCGCGCGGGCCCTCGACGGCGATCGCGACCAGCGGGCCCGAGGTGATGAATTCGAGGAGATCGCCGAAGAACGGGCGCTCCTTGTGCTCGGCGTAGTGCTCCTCGGCGACCGAGCGCTCGACGGTGCGCAGTTCGAGGGCGACGAGCTTCAGGCCCTTGCGCTCGATGCGCGAGACGACCTCGCCGACGAGGCCGCGCGCGACGCCATCGGGCTTGACGAGGACCAGCGTGCGTTCAGTCACGACGGTATTTCTCCTTGAGTGGGTTTCGTGCTATTCGCCCGGAGCCTACTGGGTGCTTCGCCGCTCACTTCACGTCGGACCAGGGAATGGCCTCGATGCGCTCGAGGTGCTCCTCGCCCCACTCCCCGAGCGCGGCCATCGCGGTGTTGAGGGAATCCCCGAACGCGGTCAGCGAGTACTCCACCTTCGGCGGAACCTGGTGGTACACCTCGCGGTGCAGTAGTCCGGTGGCCTCCATCTCGCGCAGTTGCCGGATCAGCACCCGTTCGCTGATGCCGGGCACCGCGCGCCGCAGCTCCCCGAAGCGCGACGGCCCGTCCTGGAGCGCGAACAGGATGAGCCCTTTCCATTTGCCGCCCATGACGGCGATCGCGGCGTCGAGGCCGCAGGTGAACGTCCGGTTCTTGGTCATCGCTTCACTTACCTTTTGGTCAGTACCCGGCAAAATAGTAGGTACTTGATCGAAGGTACGCGACCGCCCAGCATGGAGTCATCCCGACGATTTCCTTTGACTGGAGCGAAAAATGCCGAAGACGCCGGTGACCGTCCTGGGCCTCGGTTCGATGGGCTCGGCCCTGGCGGGCGCGTTCCTCGCCGCCGGGCATCCGACCACCGTGTGGAACAGGACGGCCGCGAAGGCCGATCCCCTTGTCGCGCTCGGAGCACGGCGGGCGGCGACGGCCGAAGAGGCGGTGCGGGCGAGCCTGTTGACCATCGCCTGCCTGACCACCTACGAAGCCACCCTCGCGGCCTTGATGCCGGTTTCCTTGACCGGACGCGCGTTGGTCACCTTGAACAGCGGCTCACCGGCGGAAGCGCGCCGCATGGCCGAGTGGGCGACGAGCCGGGGCGCGCGGTACCTCGACGGCGCGATCAAGAACGTGCCGTCGGCCGTGGGCGCGCCGGACACCCTGCTGTACTACGGCGGCGACAAGACCGTTTTCGACGAGCACCTCGACACGTTGCGGGTACTGGGCGGTGACACCGTCCACCTCGGCGAGGACGCCGACCTCGCGGCGCTGTACGAAACGGCCGTCGGCGGCACCCTGCTGCCCGCGCTGATCGGGTTCTTCCAAGGTGCCGCCGCGTTGCGCTCGCGCGGGCTCGAAGCCGAGACGCTCCTGCCGTACGCGACCAAGTGGTTCGAGATGATCATCTCGGTGCTTCCGGTGTACGCCAAGGAAATCGACAGCGGTGACTACTCCGATCCCGCCGCCTCGGTGGACATCTTCCACGCCGGCGCCGCCGCCGACCTCGGGCTGGCCGAGGAAGGCGTCGACGTCGGCTGGCAGCTCCCGATGCACGACCTCGTGCGGCGTGCCGTCGAGGCCGGGCACGGGGATCGCAGCATCGCGGTCCTCACGGAGCTGCTCAGCGTTGGGGCTGCAGGGTCTTCGACCACAACGAAACGCCGGTAGCGTCCCTCAGGTCCACAGTGAGCGCACCACTCCTCCCGTCGATGTTCACCTCGCCGAAGTGCTGGAAACCGTCGGCGGGTGAGGTGTTCGCGGCGGGCGGGGCGTGCACGAACACCGCTTCGGGCCCGAAGGTCGGGTCGAGCGTGTTCGGCCCGAAAGCGCCGGCGTTGAGCGGTCCGGAGACGAACTCCCAGAACGGGTCGAAATCGGTGAAGGACGCGCGATCCGGCGAGTAGTGGTGCGCCGCGGTGTAGTGCACGTCGGCGGTCAGCCAGACGACGTTGCGCACCCGGCGCCGCGAAATCTCCCGCAGCACCCAGGCGAGTTCGGTCTCGCGACCGCCGGGCGCGCCGGGCAGGCCGTTGGCGACACCCTCGATGGCCTTGCCGTCCGGGACGGTGAGACCGATCGGGAGGTCGGCCTGGATGATCTTCCACGTGGCGGTGCTGCGATCGAGGGCATCGACGAGCCAGCGTGCCTGGCGGTCGCCGAGGACGCGGCCCGGCTTGGTCTGGTCGGCGGTGTTGGCGTCCTTGTAGGTCCGCATGTCCAGCACGAAGACCTCGGCGCGCGAACCGTGCCGGAAGTTGCGGTACACCCGGCCGTCGACGGCCTGGCGCCGGTCGATCGGATGCCATTCGTGGAACGCCTGGAACGCCCGCGCGGCGAGCACGTCGACACGCTTTTCGGTGTATTCGGGGCGGTCGTCGAGGATCTCCCCGGGATACCAGTTGTTCACGACTTCGTGATCGTCCCACTGGACATAGGCGGGCACGTTCGCGGTGAACCGCTTGAGGTTGTCGTCGAGGAGGTTGTAGGCGAACTGGCCGCGGTACTCGTCGAGCGTCTCGGCGACCTTCGACTTCTCCGGGGTGACGATGTTGCGCCACACGCGCCCGCCGGGCAGCGCGACGGTCTCGGTGAGCGGCGCGTCGGCGTAGACCGTGTCTCCACAGTGGAGGAACAGATCCGGGCGACGGTCGGCCATCGCCCGGTAGATCGTCATTCCGCCGCGTTCGGGGTTGATGCCCCAGTTCTGCCCGGCGACGTCACCGGACCACACCAGGCGGACGTCGGAGCGGCCGACCGGGGCGGTGGCGAACCGGCCGGTGACGGCCTCGCTGCGCGTCCGGCCGTCGAGTGCTTCGGCGGTCACGCGGTAGTGGACCTCGGTCCCCGGCGGCAGACCCGCGACGCGGATCTTGCCCGTACCGCCGGTCTCCGGGCTCATCACCGGCCCGCGCACACGGCGCGCGTGCCGGAACGAGGGGTCCCTCGAGACCTCCACGATCAGTCGCGCGGGCCGGTCGGCGCGCGACCAGACGATGCCGGAACCGGTGGTGACGTCACCGGACTGGACACCGTGAGTGAGCACCGGACGCTCACGGCGGATCAGCGGGACGGCGTTCGCGGACGCGGTCCCGGGCAGGAGCAGGCCGCCCGCGACCGCTCCGGCACCGGTGAGACCGGCCTTGAGCAGCGTGCGGCGGTTGTGGTGGGTTGCGGTCATGGCGCGGTTCTATCCCGTGGCCACGGCCGGTGGGCCAACGGCGGTTTGCGCGGCGGTGAACGAACGGACGGTAGCCGGCTCAACCGTTCGGCCGATGCTTCCCGGATCTCCGCGCCGGTAGTTTCGAGCGGGGGGGACGATCGATCCGGAGGGGGAACGATGCGAAGATTGCAGCGTGGTCTCGTGCTGCTCACCGCGGCTTTGGCGACGTCGAGCCTGGCGACGGGGGTTTCGTCGGCGGACGAACTGGGCCGCACGAGGGCGGTGATCGCGTACACCGAGTACGGGATCCCGCACATCGCCGCGAAGGACTTCGACGGGCTCGGCTACGGCTACGGGTTCGCCGCGGCCAAGGACAACATCTGCGAACTCGCGAACACCTATCTGACGGTCTCCGCGCGCCGGTCCGCGCACCTCGGCCCCGGTGGTCAGGGCAATCCGGCGATGAGCGAGGCGAAGAACAACCTCGACAGCGACCTGCACTTCCAGCGGATCAACGATTCCGGTGTGATCGAACGGCTGCTCGCGCGGCCCGCGCCGCACGGCCCGCGGACGGAGGTGCGGGAACTCGCGGCCGGATACGTCGCGGGGTACAACGAATACCTGAAGCGGACCGGCGGGCAGCGGATCACCGATCCGGTGTGCCGCGGCGCGGACTGGGTCCGGCCGATCACCGAACTGGACTTCTACCGGCATTTGTACGCCATCTCCTCGGTGGCCGGGCAAGGCGCGCTCGCGGCCGACCTGGCCCGCACCCAGCCGCCGTCCACGAAGGATGTTCCGGCCGCGGGCCCGGACTCGGCACCGAAGATCGCCGAGGGGCTTCACAAGGCCATGGGTTCGGGCGAACTCGGCAGCAACGGCATCGCCATCGGCGGTGACGGAACGAAGTCCGGCGGCGGCCTGCTGCTCGGGAATCCGCATTATCCGTGGCAAGGCGGACGCCGGTTCTGGCAGTCGCAGCTGACCATCCCCGGCCGGTTCGACGTCGCCGGCGGAAGCCTGCTGGGGCTCCCGTTGCCGCAGATCGGGCACAACGCCGACGTGGCGTGGACGCATACGGTGTCGACAGCCATCACGTTCGGCCTCTTCGAGGTGCCGCTGACGCCCGGCGACCCGACGACGTACCTCGTCGACGGGAAACCGGAGAAGATGACCGCGCACGAGGTGACGGTCGAGGTCCGCGAGCCGAACGGCGAACGCCGGCAGGTCGGCCGCACCTTCTACGGCACGCGATACGGCCAGGTGATCGGGTCGGCGTTCGGCGTGCCCACGCCGTGGACGACGACGTCCGCGCACGCGTTGCGAGACGGGAACGCGGGTAATCTGCGCGCCCTGAACACCTGGTTCGAACTGAGCGGAGCACGCAGCACCAAGGATGTCGCCGGAGCACTCGCGCACACCCAAGGTGTCCCGTGGGTCAACACCATCGCCGCCGATCGGGCGGGCAACGCGATGTACAGCGACATCCAGGTCGTCCCGCACGTCACCGACGATCGGGCGGCGAATTGCGGGACCGCGCTGGGCCGCGCGCTCTTCCCCGGCACCGGACTTTCCCTTTTGGACGGTTCGAAGTCCTCGTGCGACTGGGGTTCCGACCCCGGCTCGTTGGAGCCGGGGCTGTTCGCGCCGTCCCGGCTGCCGCTGCAGCAGCGACGCGACTACGAACTCAACGCCAACGACAGTGCCTGGCTCTCCAACGCCCGCGCACCGATCGCGCCACTCCCCCGGATCGTCGGCACGACCGGCACCCAGCGCTCGGACCGGACCAGGGAAGCGCTGATCTCCGCCGAAGAAGGCTTGGCGGGCAAGGGCTTCACGTCGTCGTCGATGAAGGAGATGCTGTACCGCGATCGAAGCCGCACCGCCGAACTCGCGGCCGCCGACACGGCGAAGATGTGCGCGGCCTTCCCCGGAGGCGAGGCGCCGTCCACGACAGGGCCGGTGCCGGTCGGCAACGCCTGCGCGACGCTTTCGTCCTGGGACCGCACGTTCCGGCTCGACAGCCGCGGTGCGCTCTTCTTCGAGCGATTCAGGAATCGGCTCAACGGGCTTCGGAACATCTGGCAGGTCCCCTTCGACCCGAACCAGCCGGTCACGACGCCGCGTTCGCTCGCGACCGGGAATCCCGACGTGCAAAAGGCTTTCGGTGACACGCTCGCCGAATTCCGCGCCAACGGCCTCCCCGTCGACGGCAGGCTCGGCGACAACCAGGCGGTGACCCGCGCCGGGCAGCGGATCCCGATCCACGGCGGGCCGAGCGGCCTCGGCGTGCTCAACGTGATCACGTCGCTGTGGGATCCGGCCAAGGGCAACCACGAGGTCGTGCACGGATCCAGTTACGTGCAAGTGGTCGGATTCAGCGGCAAGGCCTGCCCGGACGTCTCGACGATCATGACGTACTCGCAGTCGACCGACGTCACTTCGCCGCATTTCGCCGACCAGACGCGGTTGTACTCGCAGGGCGGCTGGGTGCGCGGGCGGTTCTGCGCCGCGGACATCGCGCGATCTCCGGAGCTGAAAGTGGTGCGGCTGCGGTAAACGCGTGATCAGGGGCGTAACTCACGTGATCAGGGGCGTGACTCACGTGATTGGAGGCGTAACTCGCGTGAGTCACGCCTCTGATCACGTGAGGGGCGCCCCGGTCGCGAAAATCGGCGAACGCTACTGCGGTTGCTGCTGCTGACTCGGCAGCGTTCCGGCGGCCATCCGCCGCGCCACGTCCTTTCGCAGCCACAGCAGCCACAGCCAGATCCCGAGGAAGACCACCCCGAGGATCGCCACGGCGGGCAGTGCGACGAAGAAGGCGATCAGCGCGACCTGCAACACCAGCACCGCGGGCACCGCCCAGGGCTTCTTCAGGAAACCGCACAGCGCGATCAGCGCGACCGCGATCACGATCACCGACCAGCCGGTGAGCGAGCCGACGCCGCCGCCGAGTTTCGCCACCACCGGCAGCGCGAGCGCGACGGTGATGCCCTCCATGATCAGGGAACCGGCCATCACGCCGCGGAAGGACTTCATCGGGTCCTTGGCGGGCGGCTTCGGGGTCTCGTCGGTCACGCCGGCTCCTTACCGAACAGGGTCCTCGCCTCGCCCGCGGTGACGACCGAGCCGGTGACCAGCACGCCGCCGCCCGCCAGGGGCTCTTCGGGGTCGTCGCTCTGCTCGACGAGACCGATGGCGGTTTCGATCGCGGCGTCCAGGCTCGTCTCGGCCACGACCCGGTCTTCGCCGAAGATCGAGAGGGCGATGTCGTTGAGCTCGTCCAGCGGCATCGCGCGCGGGGACGAGTTCCGGGTGACGACGATCTCGGTGACGACCGGTTCGAGGGCTTCGAGGATGCCGCGGACGTCCTTCTCGGCCATCACGCCGACCACGGCGGCGAGGCGCCGGAAGGCGAACTCCTCGGCGACGGTGGTGGCGAGCGCCTTGGCACCGTGCGGATTGTGGGCGGCGTCGAGCAGCACCGTCGGCGCGGCGCGGACGCGCTCCAGCCTGCCGGGGGTTTCGACCTCGGCGAAGGCCTCGCGGACGGCTTCGACGACCAGTTGCTTGTCCTTGCCCGCGCCGAAAAACGCTTCGACGGCGGCCAGCGCGAGCGCGGCGTTGGCCGCCTGGTGCGCGCCGTGCAGGGGCAGGAAGATTTCGTCGTAGACCCCGCCGAGGCCCTGCAGCTTCAGCATCTGCCCGCCGACGGCGATCTCCCGTTCCATCACGCCGAACTCACTGCCCGCGCGGGCGACGCTCGCGTCGACCTCGATGGCGCGTTCCAGCAGGATCTTCTGCACGTCGGGGTCCTGCTCGGCGATGACCGCGACGCTGCCGGGCTTGATGATCCCGGCCTTCTCCACCGCGGCCTTGGCCGGAGTGCCGCCGAAGTACTCGACGTGGTCGACGCCGATCGGGGTGATGACGGCGACGTCACCGTCGACGACGTTCGTGGCATCCCAGGAGCCACCGAGACCGGTTTCGACGACCGCGGCTTCGACGGGCGCGTCGGCGAAGGCCGCGAACGCCATCCCGGTGAGCACTTCGAACTTGCTCATCGGCACCGCGCCGGGGCCGCCCGCGTTGTCCACCATGGTCACGTACGGCGCGACATCGCGGTACAGGTCGACGTACGCGGCGGCGGAGATGGGGGCGCCGTCGAGCGCGATCCGCTCGGTGACCAGTTGCAGATGGGGGCTCGTGTACCGGCCGACGCGCAGCCCCATCCGGGTCAGCAGCGCGTCGATCATCCGGGTGGTCGAGCCCTTGCCGTTGGTTCCGGCGACGTGCAGCACCGGATAGCCGCGGTGCGGTTCACCCATGAGGTTGACCAGGGCCGCGATCCGGGCGAGGGACGGCTCGATCTTGGTCTCGGGCCACCGCTGGTTCAGCTCGGCCTCGACGGCGAGCAGTTCGCGGCGCGCCTGCTGCCCGTCGGGGTCGGCCGGGGCGAACTCGTCGCCCTGATCGTCCAGTTCGTGCAGTTCCACGTCCTCCGGGGCGACGAGGTCCGGCACCGGGCCGAGCGCGAGGTTGTCCCCCAGCTGCCCGATCCCGCCGATCCCGCCACCGGCACCGCCACCCGCCTGGTACGCGGCGTCGGGTGCGTCCAGATCCGGGTCGGTGTCGTCGGACGGATCGTGGGCGCGTGCCCCCAATTCGTCGACACCGGCGAAACTGTCCAGATCTGCCAGGTCCGGGGATTCCTTGAAGTCTTCGGAATCCCGGCCGTCACCTCGCGGCACGAACTCTCCTTTTAGCCTTGCTCCCTGTCGGACCGAGTCTACGTGCGGCTTTCCTGGCACTCTCGACGCATGGGGTTCAACCACAACGACCACTACCATCCGCTGCTGCTCGACCAGCTGCCTCCCGGTCCCGGGGTGGCGCTGGACGTGGGCTGTGGCGGCGGACGGTTCGCCCGGCGGCTCGCGGCGACCGGGATGCACGTCGAGGCGATCGACCGGTCCGCTTCGATGATCGACCTCGCCCGCGCCGCCGGCTCACCGGGCCCCGGCACGATCTCGTACCGGCAAGCCGACGTCGTCACCGAGAAGCTGCCGGAGGAGGCGTACGACTTCATCTCCTGCCTCGCGTCGCTGCACCATGTGCCGTTCGACACGGTCACGAGGTTGCGGGAAGCGCTGGTCCCCGGCGGCGTGCTGGCCGTGCTCGGTCTCGGCAGGCCCAGCACGTTCGCCGACTACGCGCGCGCCGTCGTGGCGTCGCCGGTCAACGCGCTGGCCAGGGTGGTCGTGTACGCGGGCGACCGGCTCAACGGCGGGATCGATCCGCTGCCGACGGCGCCGATCGCCGAGACGTATCCGCCGATGAGCCACGTCCGGCGCGACGCTGCCCGGCTGCTCCCGGGCAGCAAGGTGCGGAATCTGCTGTTCTATCGCTATCTCCTGGTCTACCGCAGACCGGAAGACGACCACCCGAGCTGACACCCCAAGCGGGTGAAACCTGCGCTCACCACCCGATCGGCGGCGCCGGGCGAGCCGGATCCGGTTCATTTTTGATGAGGCCGTCCAGTCCGGAGATCGGGGTCCTCATGCGCTTAAGACGTGTCCTGTTCGCGGCCGTCTCGACCGTCGTCCTGCTGATCGCCTCCGCCACGGCGGCCACCGCCGCCGAGCGGTCCTATCGGAATTACGTCGCGCTGGGTGATTCCTACACTTCCGGACCGCTTATCCCGCTCCCCCGCCTCGACCCGCTCTTCTGCGGGAAGTCGACGCAGAACTACCCGTCGATCCTCGCCTCCGCGCTGCGGGTGCGTTCGTTCACCGACATCAGCTGCGGTGGCGCCGACACCACGAACATGACGCAGCGGCAGCGCGTCACCCTCGGCGGCAACCCGCCACAGTTCAGCGCCCTGCGCGCAAACACCGACCTGGTCACCGTCGGGATCGGCGGCAACGATTACGACGTCTTCGGCACGCTGGTCGGCACCTGCCCGTCACTGCGGGCGAGCGATCCCACCGGGAGCCCCTGCCGGGACAAGTTCACCGTCGGTGGCGTCGACACCGTCAAGGCCAAGATCGCCGACACCGGCAAGAACGTCGAGAAGGTGCTGGCCGGGATCCACGCCCGCTCGCCGCGCGCCGACGTACTCGTCGTCGGCTATCCCCGGATCGCGCCGGAATCCGGCTACTGCCCGAAGATCCTGCCCTTCGCCGAGGGCGACTACGCCTGGCTCAACGACGTCGAAAAGGCGTTGAACTCGGCGATCGAGAAGGCGGTCGCCGCCGACGGCGAGGCGATCTTCGTGGACACGTTCGGCCCGTCCGCCGGACACGACGCCTGCGCGCCTAACGGTGCCGCGTGGATCAACGGGCAGCACACGAAACTGCTCGCCGCGGCGGCGTACCACCCGTATCGGACCGGGATGGCGGGCGTGGCCGGAGTGGTCCTCCGTCACCTCCGCTGAGCCACCGCACGTGCGATGAAGGGGCCTTTCCTAGCAAAATTTGCCAGGAAAGGCCCCTTCATCGCAGTCGTCAGGAGGCGGGGAGGGCGGCCAGCCGGGCGTTGATGCGCTCCATGTCGGCGACCGCGGTCTCCTTGCGGCTCCGGATCTTGCCGATCACGTGCTCCGGCGCCTTGTCGATGAAGGCCTGGTTGCCGAGTTTGGCTTCGGCCTGCGCCAGTTCCTTCTCCGCCGCGCCGAGATCCTTCTGCAGGCGCTTGCGCTCGGCGGCGACGTCGATCGTGCCGGACAGGTCCAGTTCGACGGTGACGACACCGGCCGACAGGCCGACCTCGAGCGACGCGCTCGGCGCGAAGCCGTCTTCGGGCTGGGTGAGCCGGACGAGCGCGCGGATCGGCTCGTCGTGCCCGGTGAGCTCGGCGAACCCGTCGCCGGACAGCCGCGCGGCCACCTTCTGGCTGGGCTTGAGGCCCTGGTCCGCACGGAACCGGCGGACCTCGGTGACCAGCTTCCGCACGTCCGCGATCCGCTTGTCCGCCACGGCGTCGGCGTACGAGGCGTCGGCCACCGGCCACGGGGCGATCACCAGCGACTCGCGGCCGGTCAGCGCCGTCCACAGCTTCTCGGTGATGAACGGGATGAACGGGTGCAGCAGCTTGAGCACCGTGTCGAACACGTGCCCGAGCACCGCGCGCGTCGCCGTCACGCGGGCCTCGTCACCTTGGAAGACCTGGACCTTCGACAGCTCCAGGTACCAGTCGCACAGCTCGGTCCAGGTGAACTGGTAGAGCGTGTCGGTGGCCTTGGCGAACTGGTAGTCCGCCAGGTACCCGGTGACCTCGTCGACGACCGTCCCGAGCCTGCCGAGGATCCAGCGGTCCGCCTCGGTGAGTTCGGCCGGAGCGGGCAGCGGGGCGTTCGCGTCCGCGCCGTTCATCATCGCGAACTTGGTGGCATTCCAGAGCTTCGTGGTGAAGTTCCGGGAGCCAGCGACCCACTCTTCGCCGATCGGCACGTCGGTGCCCGGGTTGGCGCCGCGGGTGAGGGTGAAGCGCAGCGCGTCGGTGCCGTAGCGGTCCATCCACTCGATGGGGTCGACACCGTTGCCCGCGGTCTTCGACATCTTCTTGCCGAACTGGTCGCGGACCATGCCGTGCAGCGCGATGGTCTTGAACGGCGCCTCGCCGGTGGCGTAGAGGCCGAACATCATCATCCGCACGACCCAGAAGAACAGGATGTCGTAGCCGGTGACCAGCACCGACGTCGGATAGAACTTGTTCAGGTCCGGGGTCTTCTCCGGCCAGCCGAGGGTGGAGAACGGCCACAGGCCCGAAGAGAACCAGGTGTCGAGCACGTCCGGGTCCTGGGTCCAGCCCTCGCCCGACGGCGGCTCCTCGTCCGGTCCGACGCAGACGACCTCGTCGTCCGGGCCGTACCAGACCGGGATGCGGTGGCCCCACCACAGCTGGCGCGAGATGCACCAGTCGTGCAGGTTGTCGACCCAGTCGAAGTAGCGTTTCTCCAGCTCCGGCGGGTGGACGTTCACGCGGCCGTCGCGCACCGCGTCACCCGCGGCCTTCGCGAGCGGGCCGACCTTGACGAACCACTGCAGCGAAAGCCGCGGCTCGATCGGCTCCTTGGAGCGCTCCGAATGCCCGACGCTGTGCAGGTACGGGCGCTTCTCCGCGACGATGCGGCCCTGCTCCCGCAGTTTCTCCCGCACCGCGACGCGGGCCTCGAAGCGGTCCATGCCGTCGAACTCGGTGCCGGTGCCGTCGATGCGGCCCTGCTCGTCCATGATCGTGATCATCGGCAGGTCGTGGCGCCGGCCGATCTCGAAGTCGTTCGGGTCGTGCGCGGGGGTCACCTTGACCGCGCCGGTGCCGAACTCCGGGTCGACGTGCTTGTCCGCGACGACCGGGATCTTGCGTCCGGTCAGCGGAAGCTCGACCTCGGTGCCGACGAGGTGCGTGTAGCGCTCGTCGTCCGGATGGACCGCGACGGCGGTGTCGCCGAGCATCGTCTCCATCCGGGTGGTGGCCACGACGATCGCGTTCTCGCCGTCGCCGTAGCGCATGGAGACGAGTTCGCCCTCGACCTCTTCGTGCTTCACCTCGGCGTCGGACAGCACCGACCGCAGCTCCGGCGACCAGTTGACCAGCCGCTCGGCACGGTAGATCAGGCCGTCGTCGAAGAGCCTCTTGAAGATCGTGTTGACGGCCTTGGAGAGGCCGTCGTCCATGGTGAACCGCTCACGGGTCCAGTCGACGCCTTCGCCGAGGCGCTTCATCTGGGCGAGGATCTTGCCGCCGTGCTCGTTCTTCCACTGCCAGACGCGCTCGACGAAGGCCTCGCGGCCGAGTTCGCGGCGGCTGGTGCCCTCGGCGCGGAGCTGCTTCTCGACCAGCGCGTGGACCGCGATGCTCGCGTGGTCCATACCCGGCAGGTACAGCGTCTCGTCGCCGAGCATGCGGTGGTAGCGGGTGACGGCGTCGATCAGGGTGTGCTCGAACGCGTGCCCGATGTGCAGCGAACCGGTCACGTTCGGGGGCGGGATGACTACCGTGAACGGCGGCTTGTCCGACGTGGGGTCGGCCGTGAAGTAACCGGCGTCTACCCAACGCTGGTAGAGCGAGGCTTCTTCGTCGGCCGGGTTCCAGGCACCCGGAAGGTCGGTCTGCTGCGGCTGGGCGTTCTCGGTCACAGTCGTCGAGTCTACGAACCCCCTTCAACGAGTTCCTCACCGGCCGTAACGCCCGCCGCTCCCGGCCGACGAGGGGATGTCGTCACGCACTGGGGGAAGGCGGGCTCTTGGAGGACCGGCAGTTGGAGACGCATCCGGATCTGCTGGATCCGGACTGGCGCAAGCAGGCCGAACGTGCCGCCCGGCCAGGTGCGAAGCAGGACCTCGAAGGACGGCGGAAACTGCGGCCGCGCCGCCGGTTCCGGATGTCCCGGTGGCACGTCGTGGTCCTGCGCATGGCCGGCTCTCTGACGGCGAAGCCCGGTGACAAGGGCGAGTTGATCGTCCACGCGAGTTACGCGGTCGCCTACGCCTTCGACGCGCGGCCGGCCGAGGCCCGGTCACCGGCGGACATCGTCCCGTTCGTCCGCGAGGAGCAGGACTACGTGATCCGCAAGGCACCGCCGTTCGCGAAGGCCGACGCCGGGCTGAGTTTCGGGGATGGCGCGAGCTACCGCTCACGCATGGCCTGTGACGCGATCAAGACGGGCGTCCTCGCGCCCCAGTACGCTGACAAGGACAGACCGGTCGTCGGCGTACCCGCCGGCGACGATGCCGCTGCCTACGACCCGACGAAACCCCTGCCGTCACTGAACACCTGCGGGTAGCGGGCCGAAACCCTGGGGAAGAGGACCGAGATGGACGAAGAGGACCGGCGGATCGAGACCCACCCGGACCTGGTCGACCCGAACTGGCAGAAACACGCCGAACTGGACGCCTGGCTGGGTGCGAAGAAGGAGCTCAAGAAGAAGCGCCGCAGGCAGCGCAAGGCAGCGGCCTCCGGTGGCGGCTACCGTGAGCCGGGGTCGAGCCGGTGGCCGGGCATCGCCGCGATCGCCGGCCTAATCGTGCTGGTCGTGGCCGCGGTGACGGTGAACGCGGTGCAGGAGCGCGGCGTCAACGAGACGCCCTGGTTCCCGCTGGACGAATCGCAGATCACCCGGCTCGTCACCGACGCCTGAACCCTCTCGGTCGCGTACACGAGCGGTAAGGCGCACGATGGAGCCATGACCCGCGAAGCACCCGCGAACGACGTTGACGAGACCGAGCTCGAAGTCGGGAAACCGAAGAGCTGGGCGGCCGGGATCCCCGGGGTCGCCGTCTCCCTGAAGCGCGGCATGGAGCAGATGGGCGCCGCGCGCACGGTGAAGACACTGCGCCTGCTGAACCAGCGCGACGGTTTCGACTGCCCCGGTTGCGCCTGGCCGGAGCCGCGCGAGGTCGACGGTGAGCATCGCAAGCTCGCGGAATTCTGCGAGAACGGCGCGAAGGCCGTCGCCGAGGAGGCGACGAAGCGCCGGGTCGGCCGTGAGTTCTTCGCCGAGCACTCCATCCGGGATCTCGCGGACAAGACCGATTTCTGGCTCGGCCAGCAGGGTCGCATCACCGAGCCGTTCGTCCTGCGCGAAGGGGCCTCGCACTACGAGCCGATCTCCTGGGACGACGCCTTCACCCTGGTCGCGGACGAGCTTCGCGCGCTGCGGAACCCGGACGAGGCGATCTTCTACACCTCCGGCCGCACCAGCAACGAGGCCGCGTTCCTCTACCAGCTCCTCGTGCGTTCCTACGGCACCAACAACCTTCCGGACTGCTCCAACATGTGCCACGAGTCCTCCGGCGCCGCCCTCGCGGCCACGACCGGGATCGGCAAGGGCTCGGTGTCGCTGGCCGACATCCACAAGGCGGACCTGATCGTGGTCGTCGGCCAGAACCCCGGCACCAACCATCCGCGCATGCTTTCCGCGCTGGAAGAGGCCAAGGGCAACGGCGCGAAGATCATGGCGGTCAACCCGCTGCCCGAAGCCGGTCTGATGCGGTTCAAGAACCCGCAGAACGTCCGCGGCGTGCTCGGCAAGGGGACCCCGCTGGCCGACGAGTTCGCGCAGATCCGGCTCGGCGGCGACCTCGCGCTGTTCCAGGCGATCGGTCATCTGCTGCTGAAGTGGGAGCGGGAGACCCCCGGCACGATCGTCGATCGCGCTTTCGTCGAGTCGTCCACCGAGGGGTTCGAGGACTACGCGAAGCATCTGCGGGAGATCGACTGGACCGAGGTCGGTGCCGCGACCGGGTTGCCGCGTGCGCAGATCGAGCGGCTGGCGCGGATGATCGCGACGTCGCAGCGGACCATCTACTGCTGGGCGATGGGCCTGACCCAGCACAAGCACGCGGTGCAGACGATCTCCGAGATCGCGAACCTCGCGCTGGTGCGCGGCATGATCGGCGAACCGGGCGCGGGCCTGTGCCCGGTGCGCGGGCACTCCAACGTCCAGGGCGACCGGACGATGGGCATCTGGGAGCAGATGCCGGAGTCCTTCATGGACGGTCTCGACGCCGAGTTCGGCATCAAGGTCCCCCGTGAGCACGGCTATGACACGGTCGCCGCGATCCGCGCGATGCGGGACGGCAAGGGCAAGGTCTTCTTCGCCGTCGGCGGCAACTTCGCCGCCGCCACCCCGGACACGGAGCTGACCGAGAAGGCGCTCAAGTCGTGCTCGCTGACCGCGCACGTGTCGACCAAGCTCAACCGCTCGCACGTCGTCCCCGGCAGGACCGCGCTGATCCTGCCCACCCTCGGCCGCACCGAACGCGACGTCCAGGCCGGCGGCGAACAGTTCGTCACCGTCGAGGACTCGATGTCGCAGGTGCACACCTCACGCGGCAGGCTGACCCCGGCCAGTGAGCGGCTGCTCTCCGAGGTCGCGATCATCTGCCATCTCGCGGAAGCGCTGCTCGGCCCCGAGCACGCCGTGCCGTGGCGGGACTTCCACGCCGACTACGACCTCATCCGCGACCGGATCGCCCGCGTCGTCCCCGGCTGCCACGACTACAACGCCCGGGTGCGCGAGCCCGACGGCTTCGTCCTGCCGCACGCGCCTCGCGATTCCCGGCAGTTCAACGGAACCGCCAACGGCAAGGCGAACTTCACCGTCTCCGGACTCGAGTATCCGCAGGTTCCCGAAGGCAGGCTGCTGCTGCAGACGATGCGCAGCCACGACCAGTACAACACCACGATCTACGGCCTTTCCGACCGCTACCGCGGGATCGAGGACGCCCGGCGCGTGGTGCTGGTCAACCCCGAAGACCTGGTCTCGCTCGGGCTGACCGACGGCGCGATGGTCGACCTCGTCTCGGAATGGCGGGACGGCGACCGCCGGGCCCCGGGGTTCCGGGTGGTCTCCTATCCGACGGCGAAGGGTTGCGCGGCGGCGTACTTCCCCGAGGCGAACGCCTTGGTGCCACTGGATTCGGTGGCGGACAAGTCGAACACCCCGGTGTCGAAGGCGATCGTGGTACGGCTGGAGCCGGTGCCCGCCCCTTAGGCCGGCCGCCGAGAACGGCGAGGTCCCACCCGAGGGACGACCAGGCTCAGTTGATGCACCCGGTGTCGTCGGAGGTGATGGGCTGGTCGGTCCGCACCCCGGCCGCCCCGCCACCCGAGGACACGCCCGGTCCTTTGTAGACCTGTCCGAGGACGACCTGCACCTGGCCCGCCGCGACGGAAGCGGACTTCTCGATTTCCAGGCCGCCGAGCAGCTTCGCGATCTCCGTGGCGGGCCCGGACGCGTCGCTGTACCGGACGACGGAGGTCCGCCGTCCGGCCTCGGCCGTCGTCTCGCCCTTGCCGAATCCCTTTCCCGCCAGGAGATCGGATACGCGAGCGGCGAGACCGTCCTTGCCGCTCGCGTTGACGACGTCGACCTCGGGGCCGGCGGGTGCCTGCGGTGTCGCGGGCTGGGCGCCGATCAGCGAGGCGGCGAAGGCGCGGACCTGCGCGGGATCGACCCGCACCGCGGTCGCGGCCGGCTGCCTGGGGTTGTAGCGGTAGTCGGGATCGACCACCGGGATCGTGTCGAAGGCGATGCCGCCGCCGGTGACGCCCCGCATCTGCCGGACGAAGTCGAGCAGATCCCACGAGCCGTCGAGCACGACCGAACGTTTCACCGCTTCGATCAGTTCGGAGAGGCGGCCCGGGTTGGCGAGCGTCCCGGCGGAGAGCACCTGCTTCGCCAGCCCGGCGAGGAAGACCTGCTGACGGCGGACGCGATCGAGGTCGCTGCGGGGCAGATCCTCACGCTGGCGGACGAAGGCGAGCGCGTCGGCGCCCTGGATCGTCTGCTTGCCCGCCTTGAAGTTCGCACCGGACTTGACGTCCTTGGTGTCCCGCTTCAAGCACACTTCGACCCCGCCGACGGCCTTGCTGATGTCGTAGAAACTCTGCAGGTTGACCTCGGCGAAGTGATCGATCTTGACGCCGGTGAGGTCTTCGACCGCTTTCAAGGTCGCCTTCCGCGCGGCCGTGATCGCCACCTTCTCGATCTCCGCCTTGTCGGTCTTGCCCGCCGCACGCTGCTCGCTCGCCGAAGCGAACTTGGCGTGCCCGAAGATCCCGTTGATCTTGGTCTTGTCCTTCGTCCCCGGCTCCGAGACCCAGGAGTCGCGCGGGATGGAGAAGGCCTTCACGGCCTGCTGTCCGTTGGGGATGCGGAGCACGATGAGGGTGTCGGTCAGGTCGTCGCCGTTCGCGCCCACCCGCAGCTCGCGCAGCATCTCCGGGGACAGCGGGTTCCCGTGCTCGTCGGTCCGCGAATCGCGCCCGACCAGCAGGATGTCCAGCGACCCGTCAGCGGGCTGCTCCCCCGGATCCGGCGCCTCGATCACGTCTTCGCGGGTCACGCCGTCCAGCGACTGCATGGTCGAGTATCCGTACGCGGTCCCGCCGAACACCGTCACCGCGAGCGCGGCGACCAGGACCTTCCCCAGCTTGTGCACGCTCGTTGGACGCGCGGGAGCCGCCCGGTGCTGCATGGGTGATCCACTTCACAGCCGAAGATGCGACGCGCCGTTCAGATCGAGGATCGCGCCGGACGCCCAGGTGGCGTCGGCAGAGGCGAGGTAGAGCACTGCCGCCGCGACCTCCTCCGGCGTGCCGACCCGGCCGAACGGGCTCTCGCCACTCGCCCCGTCGATCTTCGCCGCGACCCGGTCGGTGGCGGTGAAGCCGGGTGCGACCGAGGTCACCGCGATCCCGTGCGGGGCGAGGGCGACGGCCAGCGACTGCCCGAGCGAGTGCAGCGCGGCCTTGCTCGCGCCATAGGCCGGGAAGTCGGGCTCGCCCTTGAAGGCTCCCCGCGAACCGATGTTGACCACCCGGCCCACCGCATCGCGTCCGATCATGTGCCGGGTCACGCAAAAGGTCACGTTCGCGGTGCCGAGCACGTTGACCTCGACCATCCGCCGCCAGATCCGCTGCCAGTCCGCGTAGGACACTTCGGCGACGGGATGGGCCGCCGCGGCGGACGGCGCGTAGGCGGCGTTGTTCACCAGGACGTCGACACCGCCGACCAGTGCCTCGGCTTCGTCGGCGACCCGTTGGGCCACTTCGGGCGCCGAGAGGTCGCCTTGGACCAGCCCGTGGCCGGAACCCGGCAGGCCGTCGAGCGTCTGCTCGGCGTCCTCCCGGTTCGTGGCGTAATGGACGGCGACCCGGTCGCCCTTTTCCGCGAACGCCCGCGCGATCGCCCGGCCGATGCCGCGCGAGGCCCCGGTGACCAGAATTCCCACGGGCCGACCCTACTCAGCCGCCGAAGAGCTGGACCAGCTTGCGGAACAGTTCGTAGACGCCGTAGGCGAACGGGAGCGCGACCCACAGCCAGGCGAAGACCATCAGCCCGGTGCGGCGGCGTTCGGGAACCTGTTCGGTCATCGGGCCGCACTCCTCGCGGGCTCACCGGACGAGGCCGGCTCGTGGAACTTCGGGTTGACCGGGCGCACCAGTTCGTTGGCGACGAACCCGGCCACCAGCAGGCCGATCATGATGAACAGCGACGTCGTGTAGAGGTCGGGGCCGACCTTGCCCGCCACCTTCCGGCTGTCGGCGATCGCGTTGACGATGAGCGGCCCGAGTACGCCCGCCATCGACCACGCGGTCAGCAGCCTGCCGTGGATGGCGCCCACTTGATAGGTGCCGAAGAGGTCCTTCAGATACGCCGGCACGGTCGCGAAGCCGCCGCCGTAGAACGACAGGATCAGCATGGCGCACAGGACGAACACGAGCTTCGAAGCGTTGGTGGTCAGCGCGATCACCAGGTACAGCAGCGCGCCGGCACCGAGGTAGAGGCGGTAGATGTTCTTGCGCCCCACCAGGTCCGAAGTGGACGACCAGACGAACCGGCCGAGCATGTTGGTCAGCGAGAGCAGCGCGACGAACCCGGCCGCGGCGGCGGTGCCGACCGGTGTCGAGGTCTCGCGGAAGAAGTCCGCGATCATCGGCGCCGCCTTTTCCAGGATGCCGATCCCCGCGGTCACGTTGAAGCACAAGACCACCCAGAGCAGCCAGAACTGCGGTGTCTTGATGGCGTTGCGCGCCGACACGTTCGCGGTGGTGATCATCGCGTTGCCGTGGTCGGTCTTCGGCGTCCAGCCCTTCGGCTTCCAGTCGTCGGCGGGGACTCGCACCAGCAGGATGCCCAGGCTCATGAAGACCGCGTAGACCAGGCCGTGCACGAGGAAGGCCGTCGCGACCGTCCCGGTCGACCACGGTGACCCGCCCAGCATCTGCGTCGACCAGGGGGAGGCGATCAGCGCGCCGCCGCCGAAGCCCATGATCGCGATCCCGGTGGCCATCCCCGGCCGGTCGGGAAACCATTTGATCAGCGTGGACACCGGCGAGATGTAGCCGATCCCGAGCCCGATGCCGCCGATCCCACCCCAGCCGAGGACGACGAGCCAGTACTGCGAGGTCGCGACTCCCAGCGCCGAGATCAAGAAGCCCGAGCTGAAACAGACCATCGAAACGAACATCGCCCAGCGCGGCCCGTTGCGCTCGACCAGCGTCCCGCCGAAGGCCGCCGAGAGCCCGAGCATCACGATCCCGAGCTGGAACGGGAGCGCGCTCTGCGTACCGGTGAGACCGAGGGTCTTCTCCAGCGGCGCTTTGAAGACACTCCACGCGTACGCCTGCCCGATCGACAAGTGGACGGCCAGCGCGGCGGGAGGGATCAGCCAGCGGCTCCACCCCGGTGCTGCGACGATGCGGGAACGGTCCAGGAAGCCGACAGCCATCCGGCGCCTCCGTACTCTGAGGGTGTGCACTGGGAATGTATTACTTGATTCCCGACGTTGCAGTACTCGGGTGTCGAACAAGCGGTCGGAAAGGTGGACAAGTGGGCAGGGTGACGGTGCGGCGTCCGGTGCGGATGATTTCCGCGACCAAGGACGTCCGACGGCCCGACTCGCTCGCGGCCGAGGAACCGCTGGAGATCCGCGTCGGCGGCAAGGCACTCGCGGTCACCATGCGGACACCCGGTAACGACGTCGAACTGGCGCACGGGTTCCTGCTGTCCGAGGGGGTGCTCGCCGCCCGCGAGGACGTCGCGGTCGCCCGGTATTGCGACGGCGTCGACGACCAGGGGCGCAACACCTACAACGTCCTGGACATCGCGCTGGCCGAAGGGGTCGCGCCCCCGGGGACCGGCGTCGAGCGGAACTTCTACACCACGTCCTCGTGCGGCGTCTGCGGCAAGGCCGCCCTCGACGCGGTGAAGCTCAAGAGCCGGTTTTCGCCGGAGAAGTCCGGATTCACGGTGAGCAAGGACGTGCTGGCGAAGCTCCCGGACACGCTCCGCGCGCACCAGAAGGTCTTCTCCAGCACCGGTGGCCTGCACGCGGCCGCCTTGTTCGACGGCGAGGGGAACCTCGCCGTCGTCCGCGAGGACGTCGGCAGGCACAACGCCGTCGACAAGGTCCTCGGCTG
This sequence comes from Amycolatopsis sp. QT-25, assembly GCF_029369745.1. Classification (NCBI taxonomy): domain Bacteria; kingdom Bacillati; phylum Actinomycetota; class Actinomycetes; order Pseudonocardiales; family Pseudonocardiaceae; genus Amycolatopsis; species Amycolatopsis sp. QT-25. The sequence continues at coordinate 2,071,945 of NZ_CP120210.1, read as the reverse complement.
GGCATTGCGGGAAGGCCGGATCCCCGCGGCGGACACCGGCCTGCTGGTGTCCGGGCGTGCCTCGTTCGAACTGGTGCAGAAGGCCGCCATGGCCGGGATCGGCCTGCTGGCGGCCGTTTCCGCGCCGTCGTCGCTGGCCGCGGAACTGGCCGACGAGAACGGCATGACCCTCATCGGTTTCCTGCGCGGCGACAGCATGAACCTCTACACCGGCGAGCAGCGGGTGCTCGGGCTCGGTCGTGAGCGGTGAAGACGGTCATCGAGAGGTAAGGCAGCGTGTCCGGCCGCCAAAGCCTGTGTGGGTCCCTGCCGGATTGCGGCTCGGCTCCTCTTCACCACTCACACGATCGGGCATACTGCCGCCAGCGGGTGTCCCTCGTGGACACTCAAGGGCGGTTCGCCGCCGATACCGGCCGGAAACCCCGCGATAACCGGGGAAGCGCACTCAGGCGCCGACCCAGTTGCCGTGGAAACCGTTGGGCACCCGGTCCGGCAGGTGGATCGCACCGACGGTCTCCAGCGTTTCCGCGTCCAGGATGGTGAGGTCGCTCTTCCGGGTCGCGGGATCGTAGACGAACCCCATCAGCACGCCTTCGTCCTCGCCCGCGTCCACTGAGGACGGAACGAACACGAACTCCCCCACCTGCGCGCCGTCGCCGAATTGCCTGCTCCGGACCGACCGGTTCCCCAGGTCGTGCTTCAGCAAGGCACCCGAGGACGCCGACCCGTCCTCCGTGGACACCGAATAGCCGAAGCGGTGCGGTCGCCCGACCAGCCGTTCGTCGACGCGCGGGAATTCCTGACCCCGGTCGTCGAGGCGTTCTTCGACGACCTTGCCGACGGACAGGTCGATGGTCCAGCGGTCCAGGGTCGGCGGCCCTTCGGCGGGCCCGCGGAGTTCGGAGTCGAACATCTTCGGGTGGCGGACGACGTCCAGCACGATGTCGTCGCCGTCGTCGTAGGCGTTCATCGGGTGGAACACGTAGCACGGCTCGATCTCGAACCAGCGGACGTCGCCGTTGCCGCCCTCGCGCGGCATGACCCCGATCCGCGCCGGGTACTTCGGGTTCCAGCGATACGGCAGGCCGGCGTTGCCCGAGATCCGCTGACGCAGCCGCGCGCCGAGGGGATCCGGCACCTTCACCTTGCCCACGAGCGCGGAAAGCACCAGCCGGGCCGGGGTGCGCAGGAACGCCGGGACGGACGCGGCGACGGCCTGTCCGGTGTCGAAGGTGACCGGGAGGTCGTAGAAGACGACGTGTTTCTCGGTCAAGGAGAAGTCGTGCATCATCGGCGAACCGGTTACCTCGACGTCCACCTTGCGCCGCGCCCGGCCGTGGACGTCGATCACCGAATACTGCACTTTGTTGCCCTGACCGAAGAAGTACGACACGGCGTGCAGTTCTCCGGTCTGCGGATCGCGCTTCGGATGGGCGGTGTACCCGCCGGGAAGAGTGCCGTCGAAGTCGCAGGCGCCGACGGTGTCGAGTTCGTCGGTCAGCTCGAAGCCGGTGGCCCCGCCCTCGATCAACGCGAGGGTCTTGCCGGCGTGGCCGATCACGTTCGTGTTGGCCCCCAGGGAGGCGACACCGGAGACCGGTCCGCCTTCCCAGCGCTCGCCGAGCTGCCGCGACAGCCGGGGATTGCGCACCCAGCGGTTGCGGTACCACTCGGCACGGCCGTCACGCAGCCGGACGCCGTGCACCATGCCGTCGCCCATGAACCAGTGATAGGTCGCCGGGTCCACTTCGGACAGCGGGTTCGGCCCGTTCCGCAGGTAGCGCCCGTTCAGGTGGTCCGGGATGTGCCCGGTGACGCTCAATTCGGTGATCGTGTGCTCTCGGCTGACCGGGGCGAAGTTGCCCTGGAGGAACTTGTTGCCCATCGAGACCCCCTAGCGGTGGATATAACGCGGTTATGGATACGTTTATAACAGGGTTATGGGATACTGGCAAGCATGGCACCGAAACCCTCCGCCGCCGAGGTCAAGGCGAAACTGGTCGAAGCGGCGATCCGGCTGCTCTCGGACGGCGGCCCGGAGGCACTCCAGGCCCGCAAACTGGCGGCCGAGATCGGCGCGTCGACCATGGCCGTGTACACCCACTTCGGCGGGATGGGCGCGCTGGTGGACGAGGTCGCGCGCGAGGGATTCCGGCGGCTGTCGGCGAAGCTGGGCGAGATCGAGGAAACCGCCGACCCGGCGGCCGACATCCTCACCCTGGCGCTGGCGTACCGGCGGACCGTGGTGGAGAACCCGCAGCTCTACGCGGTGACTTTCGGCCAGAGTCAGCCCAACGGGCAGAAGGCGGCGCTGGTCGACATGACCAGCGAGGAGACCCGCGAGAGCCTCAGCGACGAAGGCATCGAGGCCTTCGGTTACCTCGTTCGCGCCGCGAAACGCGTGATCGACGCCGGCCGGTTCCGGCCCGCCCCGGAGTTCGACGTCGCCGCCCAGCTCTGGAGTGCCGTGCACGGCTACATCACGCTGGAGGTCGCCGGTCACTTCGGCGACGGCGAGAATGGTGTGGACCACATCCTGATTCCCCTGGCCACCGCCCTCGGCGTGGGTCTCGGCGACACTTACGAAGCCGCGACGCGGTCCGCGCGGATCTCGATCGAGGCATGGCGCGCGAAAGCGGGAAACATCGGCACCTGATCCGGCGATACCCCGGTCACAGGTCGGTGACAAGTGCAACTTTCCGGCGGAAACGCGCGTCTGACCTGGTGACGGCCCACGGCCGGCAGGAGATCGACGGGGACTGGGGACGGGAACGGGGACGGGTGAACGAGGACGAGCAGGGGCACACGGCGCTGCCGGGGGTCGACGGCGCCCGTCGCTGGCTGAGCCGCCGGTCCGTGCTGATCGCCGGCGCCTCCGGGCTCGGCGTCGCCGGGCTCGCCGCCGGAACGGCCACCGGAGCCCTGCCGTTCAGTGAGGCGCTGCAGCGGGCACTCGGCGTCGCGTCGCCGACCCCGGCCACCCAGCTGGGCAGCCCCCGCGTCGAGCGGGTCTATTCCGAAGCCCGGGGGCGCGAAGTCGATCTCGTGCTGATGCTGCCGACCAAGGCACCGCCCAAGGGCCTGCCGATGTCACTGATGCTCCACGGCCTCCACGGCACCGCGCGGCACGCGGCCCCCACCGGGCTGCTCAAGCAGCTCGGCAGCGAGGTCGCCCGGAAGGCGGTGCCCCCGTTCGGATTCGTCGCGGTCGACGGCGGTGACCACTACTGGCACGAGAACCAGCCCGGCGACAACCCGATGGCGATGCTGCTCGAAGAGGTCCCCCGCTGGCTGGCCGCGCGCGGCCTCGGCGGCCGGGACGGGCTGCCCTTCGCCGCCACCGGGCTTTCCATGGGCGGTTTCGGCGCGCTGCTCTACACGCGGCGCCGTCTCGAACGCCGTCGCCCGCCCGCCGCGGTCGCGGCACTCGCGCCCGCGCTGATGACGTCGTGGGCCGAGATGAGCAAACGGCGCGCGTTCCGCGACGCCACCGACTGGGGCTCGCTGGACCCGTTGCGCCACATCGACATCATCAAAAAGGTGCCGACCGGGATCTGGTGCGGCACCGAAGACCCGTTCATCGGCGGGGTGCGGAAGTTCATCTCCGAAGCGCGGCCCCTGGTCGCGCACACCGCTCGCGGCAAACACGGCGACACGTTCAACCGCACCGTCGTGCCGAGCCTGGTCGCGTTCCTCGGCAAGCACGTCCCGAAGAACGCTTGAGCGGCTCTCAGACGCGGAAGAAGATCCTGGTCACGGTCGAGCCCGGTCTCAAGTACTGCCGGACCAGATCGGCGACCTGATTCACCAGCACCAGGCCGCGTCCGCCGATCTGTCCCGGGGTGGCGGGCCGCCTGCCCGCCAGCGGATCGCTCAGCGTGCCTTCGTCGACGACCTCGCAGAGCACGTACTCCTCGTCCCGCCAGACGCGGACGACGCCCTGGCCCGAACCGTGCAGCACGCTGTTGGCGGACAATTCCGCCACGGCGAGGACGAGATCTTCCACCCGGTCGGGGCCGAGCCCGCTCTCCTCGGCCCGCCCCTGCGCGAAGTGCCGCACCGCGGCGAGCCTGAGGAGATCGAACCGGAACGCCTCGGCCACGAGCGGTTCGGGCAGCGGCAGGTTGTACTGCTCGACGACCGCGTCGGGGGCGTAGTTCTCGCTGGGGCGATCGCCGTCGGCGTCGGCGAGGATCGGATGGGTCCGCTCGGCGTCGGCGAGGACGCCGTCTTCGAGCCCGATCCGGTCGTAGGGGCACAGAACGCTGAGGTCGCGGTCGCCGAAAGCGAAGTTGATCAGCGCTTCGTGCTGGGCGCACGCCGGGTACTCGAGGGGCGACCGGCCCGCCCAGATCGGCTCGCCGATGATCCGGACCGGACCCGGCCGGTTGTCGGCGAACGCGAGCAGCACGCCGGGAAGGATGCGGCCCGGGTTGCGGCCCGCTTCGGTCATGTCGATGAGCTCGACCTCGGCGGCGGCATCGCCCAGCGCGTCTTCGATCAGCGTCAGGTTCCGGCCGGGAACGGCGACCGCGACCGGCTCGTCGAGCTTCAGGCCCTCGAGGATGTACGGAATCGTTCCGTCCAGGTACTCGGCGTCACCGGAGTAGAGCAGGCCCACATGGATGAAGGGTCCTGCGATGGTTGTCACGGACACGTCTTACCCTGTCGGGCCGGGAGCGAAACCCCGCTAACGAAGGAAAATCCGAATTCGGGCATCCCGCCGGTCAGCCGAGCCAGCGTCCCGCCATCGAGATCAACCAGAATCCGGCGAGCGTCGCACCGGTGAACAGTCCGGTCCAGGCGACGAGTGAGGAGTTCGCCTCCGCGCTTCGCGCCGTCTTGAGCCGGACGAGCGCGTACGCCGAGACGGCGAAGAACGGCAGTGGGAGCAGCGGCAGCGGCGACAACCGGACGACCCCGGCCACCAGGCAGGTCGCCACGAGCACACCCAGCGCGATCGTCAGCGCGCGCGGCAGCCACGGATGCCCGCGATATGCCCCGACCACGAGGCGTTCGGTGAGTTCGACGAGTCCCCTGACCTCGCGTGGACCCGCGGCTGCCAGCTCGGGAGCCTCGTTCTCGTCCTTCGTGGTAGTCAGCGGCACCATCGCATCCTATCTCGCTCCGGTCACCGGCCGGACCTGGCCGGAGAAACCGATGCCCCGGCCGGAAGGCTCCGGCCGGGGCATCGTCGACGCTGTCGTGCGTTTTTCAGGCGGACTTCTCACCGCGTTCGCTGCCACGACGGCGTGACGGCTGACGGGCCACGATCGTCGGGTTCACGTTCTCGCGGACGGTCTGCTCGGTGATGACGACCTTCGCGACGTCGTCGCGGCTGGGAATGTCGTACATGACCGGCTGCAGGACCTCTTCCATGATCGCGCGAAGGCCACGGGCGCCGGTGCCGCGGAGCACGGCCTGGTCGGCGATGGCCTCGAGCGCGGTCTTGGTGAACTCCAGCTCGACGTTGTCCATCTCGAAGAGCTTCTTGTACTGCTTCACCAGCGCGTTGCGCGGCGTGGTCAGAATGCTGACCAGCGACTCCTTGTCCAGGTGGGTCACCGTCGCCACGACCGGGAGGCGGCCGATGAACTCCGGGATCAACCCGAACTTGATCAGGTCCTCCGGCATGGTGTCGGAGAAGATGTCGCTCTCGTCGATCTCGGCCTTGGTACGGATCTCCGCACCGAAACCGAGGCCGCGTTTGCCGACCCGCTCGTTGATGATCTTCTCCAGCCCGGCGAACGCGCCGGCCACGATGAACAGCACGTTCGTCGTGTCGATCTGGATGAACTCCTGGTGCGGGTGCTTGCGGCCGCCCTGCGGCGGCACCGAAGCGGTGGTGCCCTCGAGGATCTTCAGCAGCGCCTGCTGAACGCCCTCGCCCGACACGTCGCGCGTGATCGACGGGTTCTCCGACTTCCGGGCGATCTTGTCGACCTCGTCGATGTAGATGATGCCCGTCTCGGCGCGCTTGACGTCGTAATCCGCCGCCTGGATCAGCTTGAGCAGGATGTTCTCGACGTCCTCGCCCACGTAGCCTGCTTCGGTGAGCGCCGTGGCGTCCGCGATCGCGAACGGGACGTTCAGCATCTTCGCCAGCGTCTGGGCCAGGTAGGTCTTGCCGCACCCCGTCGGCCCGAGCATCAGGATGTTGGACTTCGCCAGCTCGACGGTCTCGTCCTTGGAATCCTTCGGCCCGGCCTTGTCGTCGGACTGCACACGCTTGTAGTGGTTGTACACCGCCACGGCCAGCGAACGCTTCGCGTCGTCCTGGCCGATGATGTACTGCTCGAGGAACTCGTGGATCTCGGCGGGTTTGGGCAGCTCGTCGAGCTTGACCTCACCGGCCTCGGCCAGTTCCTCTTCGATGATCTCGTTGCAGAGATCGATGCACTCATCGCAGATGTAGACCCCGGGGCCGGCAATGAGCTTCTTCACCTGCTTTTGGCTCTTGCCGCAGAAAGAACATTTCAGCAGGTCGCCGCCGTCACCGATCCGTGCCATGGCCGTTGACCTCGTCCCCTCCGGCGCGATACGCGCCTGACTGTCTTACCGCCCCGGTCACGGATGACCGCTCGGAGCCTCACACACTGCCACTGACGGTACCCGCCCGATGCCGTCGGCGGGAGAACCCACGTCACATCCGAGCACGCCAGAAGCTGACCTTAGACCAGGGGTCCGGTGCGTGTCGTCTCCCGACACGCACCGGACCCCGGCACGATCAGCTGCTCGAAGCCTTGCGGTACTCGAGTACCTCGTCGACGATCCCGTACGCCTTGGCCTCGTCGGCCGTCAGGATCTTGTCGCGCTCGATGTCCTTCTTGATCTCGTCGGCTTCCTTGTTCGTGTGCTTCGCCAGGATGACCTCCATCTGGCGCCGCACCCGCTGGATCTCGTTGGCCTGGATCTCCAGGTCCGAAACCTGGCCGTAGGTGCCCTCGGTGGCGGGCTGGTGGATCAGCACCCGCGAGTTCGGCAGCGTGAACCGCTTGCCGGGGGTGCCGGCCGCCAGCAGCACCGCGGCGGCCGAAGCGGCCTGGCCGATGCACATGGTGACGATGTCGGGGCGGACGTACTGCATCGTGTCGTAGATCGCCATCAGCGCGGTGAACGAGCCACCGGGCGAGTTGATCAGGATCATGATGTCGCGGTCCGGGTCCTCGTGCTCGAGGTGCAGCAGCTGGACCATGACGTCGTTCGCCGACGCGTCGTCGATCTGCACGCCGAGCATGATCTGCCGCTCTTCGTACAGCTTGTTGTACGGGTTCGATTCCTTGATGCCGTAGCTGGTGCGCTCGACGTACGAGGGCAGGACGTACCGCGACTGCGGCAGCTGGAGCCGCGACTGCATCCCAGGCGCCTGCGACCCGATCGGAAGCTGGAAGTTGCTCATTGGAAATTCTCCTGTGTGCCGGCGCGGATCAGCTGTTGGGAAGCGGGTTCTCACGCGTGAGGACCTGGTCCACGAAGCCGTAGTCCTTCGCCTCCTGCGCGGTGAACCAGCGGTCGCGGTCACCGTCCTTGACGATCTGCTCGACGGTCTGGCCGGTCTGCTCGGCCGTGATCTTGGCCAGCTCCTGCTTCCACTTGCCGAACACCTCGGCCTGGATGGCGATGTCGGAGGCCGTGCCGCCGACCCCCGCCGAGGGCTGGTGCATGAGGATGCGCGCGTGCTGCAGCGCGTAGCGCTTGCCGGGGGTGCCGGAGGAGAGCAGGAACTGCCCCATCGACGCGGCCAGGCCCATCGCGTACGTCGCGACGTCCGGGCGGATCAGCTGCATGGTGTCGTAGATCGCGAAACCCGCGGTGACCGAGCCACCGGGCGAGTTGATGTAGAAGCGGATGTCCGACTCGGAGTCGTCTGCGTCGAGCAGCAACAACTGGGCGGTGATCCGGTTGGCGACCTCGTCGTTGACCTCGGAGCCGAGGACGACGATGCGCTCCTGGAGCAACCGCTCGAAGACCGAGTCGGTGAGGTTGAGCCCCGCGGTTCCGGTCCGCGCCTCGGGCATGTGCTGCGTCACGTCTGCCTGCCTTTTCGCCGACGGCGGCCAGCCGAGCTTCGGCCGCCGCTGTATGTCCAGATGCTGTGTCCAGGTGCTGAGGATCTTGCAACCGACCCTAACGAACTTGGGCGGTGCAGAATGCCTGACACCGCCCAAGTTCGCTTACAGCTTTACGGTCTGTTTCGACCGGACCGGGTATTCCCTACTCGGCCGCGGTCTTCGCGGTCTCTTCGGTGACCTGCGTCTCCTCGGCTGCGGGGCCGAAGAGCTCTTCGAGGTCGACCGTGGCGCCGGAGGCGTCGGTCACGGTGGTCTTGCGGACCACCGAGGCCAGCGCCTTGCCGCGGCGCACGTCGGCGTAGATCGCGGTCAGCTGACCGGACTGCTGCGCCCGCTGGACGTACTCGTCCGGGCTGACGCCGAAGCGCTGCGCCTGGTAGATGATGCGTTCGGTGAGCTCGCCGTCGTTGACCGACGTCTTCTCGTCGTCGGCGATGCTGTCCAGCAGCAGCTGCGTGCGGACGGCCTTCTCCGCCTCCTCGCGGACCTCGGTGTCGAACTCTTCGAGCGTGCGCCCTTCGGCCTCGAGCGCCTGCGCGAACTGCGCCTCGTCGTGGTCGAAGGGGTGGATCGCGTCGTGCTTGCGGTTCTCGATCTCGGCCTCGAGGACCTTCTCCGGGATCGCGACCTCGGTGCGCTCGAGAAGCTCCTCGAGGACCTTGTCGCGGGCCTGGACGCCCTGCTGCATCTTCTTGACGCGGCCGAGGCGCTCGCGAAGGTCGGCCTTCAGCTCGTCGATCGTGTCGAACTCGCTCGCCAGCTGGGCGAACTCGTCGTCCGCCTCGGGCAGCTCGCGCTGCTTGATGGTCTGCACGGTGACGGTGACGTCGGCGTCCTTGCCCGTGTACTCGCCGGCGACCAGCTTCGTGGTGAAGGTCTTGGTCTCGCCGGCGTTCGCGCCGATGATCGCCTCGTCGATGCCGTCCACGAGCTGGCCGGAGCCGATCTCGTAGGACAGGCCGGTGGTCGAGGCCTCCTCGACCTCCTGACCGTCGACGGTGGCCGCGAGGTCGATCGAGACGAAGTCGCCGTTCTCGGCCGGACGGTCGACGCCGGTCAGCGTGCCGAAGCGGGCGCGCAGCTCGTCGAGCTGCTCGTCGACCTCGGCGTCGGTCAGGTCGACGTCGTCGACGCTGACCGCGAAGCCCTCGAGGTCGGGCAGCGAGATCTCCGGGCGGATGTCGACTTCGGCGGTGAACTCGAGGACCTCGCGGTCCTCCAGCTTGGTCACCTCGAACTCGGGCTGGCCCAGCGTGCGGACCTCGCCCGCGCGCACGGCTTCCATGTACTTGGCCGGAATGACCTCGTTGACGACCTCGTCGAGCACCGGGGCTCGCCCGATCCGGCTTTCCAGCACGCGAGCCGGCGCCTTGCCCGGGCGGAAGCCGGGGATGCGCACCTGCTGGGCGATCTTGCGGTAGGCGCGGTCGAAGTTCGGCTTGAGCTCGTCGAACGGCACCTCGACATTGATCTTGACTCGCGTCGGGCTGAGCTGCTCGACGGTGCTCTTCAACGTATTCTCCTCGAGCGGTAAACGATGTGATGGGGCATCCGCATGCGGTCGACAGCGGACGTGCCCTGGCCAGCTTGCAGACCGGGCCGTCCGAGTCTAGGCCGTGTCCTGTGGGTCTGTTCGACGGGGTTCGTCATCCAGGTGGTTCCGGCGGTGCGGGCGGATCGGCCTCGTACCGGGACGTACTCGGCCGCGTCCGTCCGTGTCGTCAGGGACCGCCCGGACGCGGAGACGGTGAACGGACCCCCTCGTCGGTCCGGACCCGGCACCACCAGCCGCCCACAGTTCTCGCACACCGTCCGGCGAACGGGGCACGGACCACCCGATCGGACGAGTTTTCGGTTCTTCTCTGTCACGAACCGGCTCGTTCCTGGACACGGATGCGCGCCACACCGCACCATCGGGCGCCGTGACGTGGTGTTTCGGCACTCCGATGAAGTTCACAAACCAGGACTGATTGTCTACGGTGTGACAGCTTGTCCCGGTAGCCATCGACCGAGGGGAACGATCGATGACCGTCGCCGTGACCCGGTCCGAGGACACGGGGGAGACATCCGAGAGATCGAGCCGCGGCGTGCCCAACCCGCGGATCCCGCTTCCGGTCGTCTCGGTGCCGACGGTGTTGTTGTTCACCGGCGGCCTCATGGTCTGGAGCGGCGCCACCTGGCTGGTCGTCATCGAGGCCGCGCCGCTGTGGGTGACCGTTCCCCTGCACGCCCTCGTCACCTTCACCATGTTCACCGTGCTGCACGAGTCGACGCACCACGCGGCCGGACAGCTCACCTGGGTCAACGAACTCCTCGGCAGGCTCGCGATGCCGTTCGTGGCGGCCTACGGCTCCTTTCCCCTGGTGCGCTACATCCATCTGGAGCACCACCGCAACACCAACGAGGACGCCCACACCGATCCCGACGCCTGGACCGCGCACGGCCCCTGGTGGCAGTTGCCGCTGCGCTGGCTGACCATCGACTTCTGGTACGCCCGCTTCTCCGTGGCGCGGCAGCGCACGCGGCCGCCGTCGGAACGAGTCGAGACCGCGGCCGTCCTCGCGCTGAGCCTCGCCGCGTTCGCCTGGCTGGCCGTGCGCGGCCACGGCTGGGAACTGCTGGTGGTCTACCTGATCCCGCAGCGCCTTGGGCTGGCCGTGCTGGCCTGGTGGTTCGACTGGCTCCCCCATCACGACCTCGGCGCGCGGCGGCAGAATCGGTTCGGCGCCACCCGCGTCCGGGTCGGGCTCGAATGGCTGATGACGCCGATCATGCTCTGCCAGAACTATCACCTGGTGCACCATCTCCATCCGGCGATCCCGTTCTACCGGTATCTGCGCACGTGGAAGGACAACCGCGACGCCTACCTCGCCAGGGACGTCCCGATCGCGACCCCGTGGGGCCGCGAGCTGACGTCGACGGAGTACCGCGAATGGCGTCAGCTCACCGGTTCGTTCGACGAGGAACCGCCCGCGCCCCCGCCCCGGGGGCCGAGCCGGTTCCACAGGCTGCGGGTCGCCGAGGTCCGGCCGCTGTGCGAGGGCGCCGTCACCGTCACGTTCGACGTGCCGCAGCGATTGCGGCAGACCTTCCGGTTCACCCCGGGCCAGCACCTCGTCCTCCGGGCCGAGGTCGACGGGGAAGAGGTGCGGCGCGCCTACTCGATCTGCTCGACGCCGGATTCCGGGCTCCTGCGGATCGCGATCAAGCATCAGCTCGGCGGCGCGTTCTCGACGTTCGCCACGACGGAGCTCGCGGCGGGCGACGAACTGGACGTCCTGCCCCCCGACGGTGGTTTCACCCTGCCCCCGGCGCAAGGCCGCACCGGCCGGTACGTCGCGCTCGCCGCGGGCAGCGGGATCACGCCGATCCTGTCCATCCTCGCCGCGACGCTGGAGAACGAGCCGAACAGCAAAGCGACCCTGTTGTACGTCAACACCTCCGGCGCCGGCACCATGTTCGCCGACGAACTGGGCGACCTCGCGGCGCGACTGGGGGGACGACTGCACGTCGTGCACTACCGCACCGACGAACGCGATCCGGACCTGCGCACGCACCGGCTCGAAAAGCCGTTCGACATCGTCGGCGAGGCGCTGGCCATCTCGCACGAGCGCTACCAGCGCGGCCGCCTCGACAGCACCCGCCTCCGCGCGCTGCTGCAAGCCCGGCTGCACCCGGCGAAGGTGGACGACTGGTTCCTGTGCGGTCCGCGCGACCTCGTCGACATGGCCCGCCGGACGCTCGCGGACCGGGACGTCCCCGAGGAGCGCGTCCACTTCGAACTGTTCCAAGGCGCGCTCCCCGTCCGCCCCTCACGGCGGCCGGGCCCGACGCTGACGGTGACCGCGGCCGGGAAGACCGTAGAAATCCCCGCGACAGTGGGCGAAACCGTGCTCAGCGCCGCGTTGCGGCACGGCGTCGACGCGCCGTACGCGTGCGTCGGTGGCGCTTGCGGCACCTGCCGGGCGACGGTGGTGCGCGGGAGCGCGCGGATGGACGTGCGCTACGCGCTCGGGGACGAGGAAATCGCGGCCGGGCGGATCCTGACCTGCCGCGCGGTGGCGACTTCGGCCGAACTGGGCGTGGACTACGACCGCTGAGGCCTCTTCGGGCGTGTCGCGAAAGGCCCTTTCACGCCGGCGAGGTAACGAAAGACTCCTTCACCGACCGGTGTGAACGGATCTCCAGTGGGCACGGCGGATTTCGGCGCACAGCGGGTGCACAGCCGGGGCACAAGCCGGCTCAGCGCGATGGCCGAGAGCGACGAGATGACAGCCGCGATCATCGCCGGTGCCGAGACCGGCCGCCGCCCCGCCATCGCCCCGGACGGCTCGCCCGTCCTCGACGTCGTCATCCGGGTCTGCCGTGATCGGCATCGGCGGCTGGAGCGGTGCGGAGCCGGCGCCGGCACTCGCGGAATTCCGGCAGTACGTGGCCAACGGCGACATCACCTACTACGTGGAAGGCGGCCGCGGCGGTCCCGGTGGCGGGTCGGACGAGATCTCCGAACGGGTCGCGGAGAACTTCGCCGCCACCACCGTCGGCGAACAGACGGTGTACCGCCTGCTCTCCTGAAAATACTTCGACAGACGTTGGGGCGCACGGGAACCTGAACGACGTGAATCGGCCGTACCGCTGGGACCTCGTGCGCCCCGACCAGCTCGGGACGCTGCTGGAACGCGCCGGAAAACCATGGCTGTGGTTTCTCGACGAACTGATCGAATGCGCCGCGAAGGTGATCGCCCGTGCGGGAGACGCGGATCTGTACTTCGTCGGGCGTTCCGCGGACAGCGTGTACGACCTGCTGAGCGGAACCCCGTGGCGGGAACGGATCCATCGATTGCCGTTGTCGTTCGCGGGGGCCCGCGACGGCCTGACGGCCGCCGACGTGGCACAGCTCCGCGCCAATCTCGCCGAGGCGGGCCTCAGCCCGCACGACCTCGCGCGCGGGCGGCCGAAGGTGTTCGTCGACCTCGTCCACTCAGGACACACGTTCACCGAGCTGTACCGGCTGCTGCGCGCTTGGATCGACGACGAACGCGAAGCCTGGAGCACCATCCGCGGCAGGCTCCGCTTCCTCGGGATCACCATCCGCGAGAAGACGGCTCCGTCGGCGTTCCGGTGGCAGCAGCACTTCGACTGGCCCGCCGAACTGCCCGCGAACGGTGTCCGGAACATCTCGCTCGACTGGCCGGTCTGGTACTACTTCGGCGACAGGCAGGAGGAACTCACCGCCTCCTTCCCTCGGCCGCGTTGGTCGGACGAGAACGGCCGCGCGCCGGAACATTCGGCGGAGCGGCTGCGGGCGCTGGCCGAAGCGGTCGCGATCGTCGAGGTGGGGCGCTCGAAGGCGGCGCGGGACCTGCTGGTGCGGCACCTGCGGAACGAACCCGCGATGGCGGAGAGCTGGCTGCGGACGCTGATCATGCGACTGCGGTGACCGGCCGCGTGCTCCAAGGCGTGACTCGCGTGCTCCAAGACGTAACTCGCGTGCTTGAAGGCGTAACTCTCCCGAGACGGGACCGACAGCCGGCTATCACCTCACCCTCAGGTCGTCCACAGGAACGAGGCGGACGCTGGAAGCAGGCGGATCACCCAGGGGTGAGGAGAAGACCATGAGGGAGCTTCCACACTGGCACACGGCGAGCGCGCAGGGGCCGCGCGAGCACAACGCGGACGCCGTCGCGGCGTATGCGGCCACGGGCGGCCGGGGAATCGTGTTCGCGCTGGCCGACGGAGTCGGAGATCACCCGAACGCGGCACGGGCGGCGCGGGCGGCGGCTTCGGCGGCGGCCCGGACACCGGTCGAGCAGGGCGCCGTCGCGGCTGTTCTCGCTGCTCAGCGCGCCGTACGGGGGCCCGACGAAACCGGTGACTGCGTCCTCGTCGTGGCCGTCCGGACCGACGAGGGGTATGGCATCGCGTGGGTCGGGGACGCGCGGGCGTACGCTTGGGATGGGTACACCGTGCGGCAGGTGACGAAGGACCATACGCTCGCGCAGTACTTCCGCGACCACGAACAGCCCGTGACACCGCGGATGGACCACGTCGTCACCACCAGCGTCCGCACGGCCGCCGCGCACGAGATCGGCACGGCCACCGTCACGACCGGCGGGCTCGTGCTCACCAGCGATGGTGTGCACAAGACGCTCGGCGGTCCGACCATGCTCGACATCCTCGCGATGCCGGACAGGGCGGCCACCGAGCTGGTGCGGACGGCGATCTCGCTCGGTGGCACCGACAACGCCACCGCGCTCGTGGTGGCTCCGCCCGGCGCGGAGGCCACCACGGAAAAGTTTCGCGTCGCGGCCTGAACCGGGCGGTCAGGCCGCGACGCGATCCCGTTCGGCTGCCGGCGAGTGCCGGTGGATCGCGTAGACCACGGCGTGCGCGAAACCGGGGATGGCCGACGCCGGCACGAGCATCGGACCGAGCCCGCTCACCCACTGGGCGCCCTTCCCGGTGATGCCGTTCCGGGACAGCTTCCTCGAACGCACCCGGGCGGCCGTCACTCGAACCGGCGGTCCCGGCAGACCGGGCACCGCTCGTGCCGCGCGGTCCGGGCGGAGGCGTCCCTGCCGTAGAAGGGAAAGCAGGGCGCTCCGCAGAGGGCGAGATAGATCCGCCCGCAGCGCAGCGGCCGTCCGCCGACGTTGTGGGCCACGCTCAGCGGCTGGTGGTGCTCGCCCGCTCCCGGCAGCCAGCCGTCGTCCGGCAGCTTCGCCAGGACGTCGGCGTTGACGTCGTCCGAGCGGCGGAGCAGCGCCCCGCCGAGATCGGTGAGCCGTTCCCCGAGATCACGGAGGACGTCGGCGCGCGGCACGTCGTCCTCGACCATCCGGGTGACGAAGCTGATGTCGGTGCTCAAGGAACCGTGGAGGTCCCGGAGCCGGTCGAGCAGGCGGTGATCCATGCCCTTCCATTGAGGCGTTGCGCCCTCGCAAGAAAAGACTCAAGCCGCGTAGGTGATCCGGCCGTTCATGACGGTGGCGGTGACGGGGGTGTCGCGCAGCCCGCCCGGGGACAGTCGTGACGGGTCCACCGCGGTGACGACCAGATCCGCGACGTCCCCGACGGTCACGCCGGTCCGGCCGCCGGACGACGCCGCGAGCGCGGCCTCCAGTGGCATGGCCTGTTCGGGATGCCACGGCGGCCGGTCGTCGTCGGTGCGGCTGACCGCCGACGCGATCGCGTCCCACGGGTCCAGCGGCGCGACCGGCGCGTCGGAGCCGAACTCCAGCCGCACCCCGGCGCGATGCAGGGCGCCGTAAGGGAAGGCCCGGTCGGTCCAGTCGTGCCAGTGCCGGTCGGCGACGTCGCGGTCGTCCGGCTGATGGGCGGGCTGCACACTCGCCACGACACCCAGTTCAGCGAAGCGCGCGACGTCCTCGGCGCACAGCAGCTGCGCGTGTTCGATACGGCCTGGGCAGCCGACGACGGCGAAGGCGTCGAGCGCGATCTTGTTGGCGTGATCGCCGATCGCGTGCACCGCTGGGAAAAGGCCGTGCTGGAAAGCCTTGCGCATCAACGGTTGCAGCTCCTCGGGCGGCAGTTCGAGCAGCCCGTGGGACTCCGTTCCGGCGTACTGGCCCACGCAGTAGGCGGTGCGCGTGTTCAAGGAACCGTCGACGAAGAGCTTGTACGGGCCGACCGTGAGCAGCCCGCCGGTGCCTTCGAGGACGTCGCCGGTGCGCTGACCGCGTTCGATGGCGGTGTCGAGCAGGTATCTCGCGATCACGCAGGAGACCCGGACCGGCAGGGGTTTACGCGCCAGCCGTCGCCGCCAGTCGGTGACGGTGTCGGCGTACTCGTAGTCGACGATCCTGGTGACGCCACGGGCGGCCGCCGCGCCGAGCGCGTCGGCGACCCAGCCGTCGATGACGTCTTCGGGGGCGACCGGGAGTTCGGCCGTCGCGCTCATGCAGTCGTTCTCCAGCAGCACGCCGGTCGGATGCTCGCGGCCGACGAGCTTCAGCGCCGCGGGGCTGAGCCACAGCGTGTGGAGGTCGGCGCTGAACAGGGCGACCGGATGCCCGGGCAGTGCCTTCTGCAGCAGGTCCTTGTGCGGGGCGTCGGGCCAGAGACCGTCGCGAAACCCGGCGCCGAGCACCAGATCGCCGGGCGGTACGGGATTCGCCAGCAGATGGGCGAGCACGAGTTCGACCGTGTGCGCGGCCGACGTCGCCTCCCCGAGCGGGATCCGGCGGCGCGCGGCCGACCACTGCGCGGTGTGCACATGCGCGTCGACGAGGCCGGGCAGCAGCGTGCCGCCGTGTCCGTCCAGGATCTCCGACGCCTCACCCGCCTGCCCCGGTCCCGCGATGGCCGCGATCCGGCCCCCCTTGATCAGCACGTCCGACAGGGAACCCGCCAAGCCGACCCGGACCCGGCGCAACAGAAGATCTTCCACGCCCTCACCTTGCCAGCCGGTGCCGCGATTCGGCACCTGCTTGCGGTGGTCGGCAGCGCGAACCACCGCAAGCTGGTGCCGGATGGCGTGACGTCAGGAGCGGGCGAAGGTGAGCTTTCCGAGCGCGGCGACCAAGGGCGCGAGTTCGGGGAGTTCCTCGGCGGCGGCCAGCGCCTCGGTGAGGACGGTGTCGTGCGTCGGCCGGGCGGACGCCAGTAGTTCCTGCCCGGCGGGGGTGACCTCCGTGTAGATCCCCCGCCGGTCGTCCGGGCACAGGTACCGCTGCAGCAGCCCTCGGTCCTCCAGCCGCGACACCAGCCGGGTCGTCGCCGACTGGCTGAGTACGACGGCGTTCGAAAGCTGGTTCATCCGCAGGTGGAAACCGTCCTGGCGGGCGAGCACGTCCAGCACGGTGTACTCGGTGACGGACAGCTCGTGCTGCTGCGCCAGCGCGCGCTCGAGCGCGTCCTCGATCCGCGCGTGCAGTGCGGCCAGGGTCCGCCAGCCCTGCGCGCGTGCCTCCACGGCGTCGTCGGCCAGTGACACGGTTCACCTCTTCCCCGGTTGCCCGAACTTCGTTGCATGCTGCATCATCAGGCGTGTGCAATATACGGCGCATGCAACTATTTCGGTCGCTCGTAGTTGCTCACGCCAGTAACACCACTCTACGGGAAGAAGTGAGGTCCCCATGCCTGCCGCTCTGCTCGCACTGGCGATCAGCGCCTTCGGGATCGGCACCACCGAGTTCGTGATCATGGGCCTGTTACCCGAGGTCGCGAGCGACTTCGGCGTTTCGATCCCCTCCGCGGGGCTGCTGATCTCCGGATACGCGCTCGGTGTCGTGGTCGGCGCCCCGGTACTCACCGCGCTCGCGTCGCGGGTGCCGCGCAAGACGGTCCTGGTCGGCCTGATGGTCCTGTTCATCGCCGGCAACGTCGTTTCCGCGCTCGCCCCCACCTACGGCCTGCTGATGACCGGCCGGGTGGTCGCCGCGCTCTCGCACGGCGCGTTCTTCGGCGTCGGCGCGGTCGTCGCCGCCTCACTGGTCGCGCCGAACAAGCAGGCCGGTGCCATCGCGATGATGTTCACCGGGCTGACCGTCGCCAACGTCCTCGGCGTTCCCGCCGGTACCGCGCTCGGCCAGGCGCTGGGCTGGCGTTCGACGTTCTGGGCGGTCAGCGCGCTCGGGGTGCTCGGCCTGATCGGGATCCTCGCACTGGTTCCCGCCCAGGCGACGGCGAAGAGCGCGGGACTGCGCAGTCAACTGGCCGTGTTCCGGCGTCCGCAGGTGTGGCTCGCGCTGGCGATGACGGCACTCGGCTTCGCCGGGGTGTTCGCGTCCTTCACCTACATCGCCCCGATGATGACCGAGGTCGCCGGCTTCTCCCCCGGCGCAGTGACCTGGCTGCTGGTGCTGTTCGGCGCCGGGCTGTTCGCCGGCAACCTGCTCGGCGGCAGGGCGGCCGACCGGTCGCTGATGCCCAGCCTGTACGTCATCCTCGCCGTGCTCGCGGCCGTGCTGGTCGTGTTCGTCTTCACCGCGCACGCCCAGCTTCCCGCCGCGATCACCATCGCGGTCTTCGGCGCCGCCGGGTTCGCGACCGTCGCGCCGCTGCAAGCCCGCGTGATGAACAAGGCCGAAGGCGCGCCCGCGCTGGCTTCGGCGGCCAACATCGCCGCGTTCAACCTCGGCAACGCCGCGGGCGCGTGGCTCGGCGGCAAGGCCATCGACGCGGGTCTCGGCTACACCGCGCCCAACTGGATCGGCGCCGGTCTCGCCCTCGCCGGACTGCTGGTCGCGGTGATCTCCGGCATGCTCGATGGCGGGCGGCGAAAGGCTCGTCGCGCCGAACCGGCCCCCGCAGCCTGATCCGCACGTACCCACGAAAGGAACACCAGTGACCGACATTCCCACCGTCGAACTCGACAACGGGGTGGCGATGCCGCAGCTCGGGTTCGGCGTCTTCCAGGTGCCCGACGAGGAGACCACCGCCGCCGTCAAGGCCGCGCTGGACGCGGGCTACCGCAGCATCGACACCGCCGCCGTCTACGGCAACGAAACAGGCGTCGGCAAGGCGCTCGCCCAGTCCGGGATCGCCCGCGACGAGCTGTTCGTCACCACCAAGCTGTGGAACAGCGAGCAAGGTTACGACGCCACGCTGAAGGCGTTCGACGCGAGCATGGCCAAATTGGGCCTGGAGAAGCTGGACCTGTACCTCATCCACTGGCCGACGCCGGAGCGCGATCTCTACCTGGACACGTGGAAGGCCTTCGAGAAGCTGTACGCCGACGGCCGGGTGCGCGCGATCGGCGTATCCAACTTCCAGCCCGCGCACCTCGAACGGCTTCTCGACGCCGGTTCCGTGACTCCGGCGGTCAACCAGGTCGAGGTGCACCCGTACCTGCAGCAGGCCGAGATACGCGAATTCGACGCGAAGCACGGCATCGTGACCGAAGCGTGGAGCCCGCTGGCCAAGGGCGGTGACCTGCTCGGCGAGGAGGCGATCAAGGCGCTGGCCGCCAAGCACGGCCGCACCCCCGCGCAGATCGTGCTGCGGTGGCATCTGCAGCTGGGCAACGTCGTGATCCCGAAGTCCGTGACGCCGTCGCGGATCAAGGAGAACCTCGACGTCTTCGGGTTCACGCTGTCGGAGGAGGACATCGCGTCCCTGTCCGTGCTGGACCGGGACGAGCGGACCGGGCCGGACCCCGACACCTTCAACGTCGCTTAGTCCCCCTCGCAATCAGTCACCTACTTGCGGCATCCAAAGCGCGTCGCCCGGCCGGACGAGCGCAAGTAGGTGACTGATTGCGGGTTCGCAGGTCGGGGGTAGCTCTTCGTTCCGGCACGGAGCCGCTGTGTAGCCGGTTACTATTCGGCCGCACAGACGGCACTTGTGCGAAAAGAGGTAACCGGACGATGCAGGCCCGAGGACGCGCCGTCCTCGCGACACTTCTGCTCGTGGCGTTCCCAGTGGTGGTCGTCGCGGTGGGTGTCGCCAGTGTGCTGGCGGGCCTGCGGATCCAGGGCAAGATCGGCCTGTACGTCATGCTCGCCGGACTCGCGATCATGATCGCGCTGGGCTTCGGGCTGGTGAGCGCGTTGCGGGCGCGGCGTCCCCCGATCGAGGGGCCGCGGCTGGAGCGTGACGCCCATCCCGCGTTGTGGCGGATGATCGACGACCTCGCCGCCCAGGTGAAGACGCGGCCGCCGGACGAGATCGTGCTGATCGGCGAGATCAACGCGGCGGTCAGCGAGGACGCCCGGTTCCTCGGCCTGCGGCCGGGCCGCCGCACGATGCTGATCGGGCTGCCGCTGCTGGCCGCGATGAGCGTGAGCGAGCTGCGTTCGGTGCTGGCACACGAACTCGGGCACTACAGCGGCGGCCACACCCGGCTGCTCGCGCTGACCTACCGCGGCACCCAGACGCTCGCCTTCACCGTCGACAGGCTGGACGGCGGCCCCGCCAGGGCGCTGCTCTCCGCCTACTCGAAGCTGTACCTGCTGGTCGCCCGGTCGGCGAACCGGCGGCAGGAACTGCAGGCCGACGAGGCGTCGGTGCTCGCGGCGGGCAGCCGGACGGCGGCAGCGGCACTGCGGAAGATCGCGACGCTGAGCCCGCTGTGGAAGGACTACGCCGAGCGCTACCTCTCACTCGGCGCGGCGGCGCGGCGCACTCCCCCGGTGTTGCTGGGGTTCCGGTCGTACCTCGATCACCCGGTCCAGCGAGACTGGGTGCTTGAGTACGCCGAAGAGGTCATCGACGGCGAAACGCTGTCGAAGTACGACAGCCATCCGCCCACGAAGCGCCGGATCGCCGCGCTGGCCGGCGTGCCGGACAACCCGGTGAAGCCGGACGCGCGGCCGGGCTGGTCGCTTCTGGGGGCGCCGAAGGTCGACGTGCCCGAGGCGGAGCTGGGAGTGCTGATCCGTGACGTCGGGCCCCGCGCGGACTGGGACGAGGTCGTCAAACGCGCGGGCCGGGCTTCGGTGGCGGAGGGCGCGAAGCTGCTGACTTCGGCCGGTCTCGAAAGCAGGCTGGCGCCCCGAGGCACGATCGGCGAGGTGGTGCGGGTCTTGCGCGACGGTGACGCCGAAGCGCTCGCCAGGCCGCTGCGGGCGCCGTCCCGCGAAGAGGGCCTCGAACTGCTGACAGAGCTGTTCGCCGACACCGTCACCGCCGCGATGATCGACAACGGCGTCGCCGCGCATCGCCTGAACTGGGGCGGCGACTGGGCACTGTGCCTCGGCGACGGCGAGCCGTTCGACGTCGTCGAGCTGGTCGCCCCGGCGGTACGCGGCCCGCGCGCGGTCGACGAACTGGTCCACAACCTGCAACTGCTGAACGTGCCCGCCGCGTACTTCTGCAAGCAGGAGCCCCAGCCGGAGCCGGATCCCGCCGAAGCCCGCATGCTCGGGCTGTTCACCGCGCTGAAAGCCAAGCGGAAGCTCTACGACCTGATCGTCTGCGACACCGAAGTGGTGATGCTGCCGATGGCGCGCTCGGTGCTGGTCCGCCGCGGACTCGCCGGCCTGCTCGGGGCGCGCGGGGTGTCGGACCGCAAGCGGATCCGGAAGCTACGGGAGCGCGGCCTCGACGAGCTGCGCGCCGAACCGGGCGCGCGGCGGATCCCGTTCGCGGACATCGTGGCGGGCGGTTTCCCCCGCCGGAAGCTCACCGTGTACCTGACGCTGGAGCTCGCCGGCGGCGAGGTGCTGGAACTGGCGATGACCGGCAACACCGAGGACTTCGGCACCGCCCACGACGAACTCAAGGCGTTCTTCGGCTCGCTGAAGGCCTGAGGCAGGGCGGGGCGGGAGTGGCGTTTCGGGCTGGACCCCGAGCCGCCACTCACGATCACCCCGGCCCAGCGTGTTTTCAGGGCTTGATCCCCACGCCGCCGAGGCTCAGGTGGTTCAGCTCGGTCAGCGGCGCGAGGCGTGGGCCTTCCGGCCACCATTCGTGCAGGTGGACCACCCCGGGCTCGATGATCTCCAACCCGTCGAACAGTGACTCGATCTCCTCGCGGCTTCGATGCACCGTGCGGTGCCCGGTGCTGCCCATGAGGTCGTCGAGTTTCCGGGCGAGCGCGGCGCGCGCGCCCTCGCCGGGGGTGAAGTCGTGGGTGATCAGCACGTACGACCCCGGCGCGAGCGCGTCGACGTAGGCGCGGACGACGGCCCGCGCCTTGCCGAGGTCTTCGATGTGGTGCAGCACCGAGTTCAGGATCACCGCGACCGGGCGGTCGAGTTCGAGGTGCTCGGTGACCACCGGATCGGCGAGGGTCCGCGCCGGCTCGGTCAGATCCGCGCCGCTGACGTGGACGAGATGGTCTTCCAGCAACGCCAGCCCGTGTGCCTGGACGACCGGGTCGTGGTCGACGTAGACGACCACCGCGTCGGGGTGGTATCGCTGCGCCGCCTGATGGGTGTTCTCCGCGGTGGGCAGCCCGGAGCCCAGGTCGAGGAACTGGTCGATGCCGCGGGCGCCGGCGAGGAACCGGACCACCCGGTTCGCCCAGGAGCGGAACTCCTTGGCCATCGCGGCGGCGTCGGGAGCGAGGGCGAGCAGGTCGTCGACCGCTTGCCTGTCGACCTCGTAGTGGTCGTGCCCGCCGAGCAGGACGTCCTTCATCCGGGCGAGGTTGGGCTTGCTGTAGTCGAGGGGAGGCGGGCGCCTCGGCACAGACCGGCCCTCGTCCGAAGTCATGGACGCGTTCCACCCTTCAGCCGCGCACGGGCCACGTGAACGTGCCCACGGCTCCCTCGACATCGACGGACCGTACACAGATTACGACATGGCGTGCGTTCCGGTGAACCTCCCGGAAGGGCCATGCCCACCTGCGACGTTCACCCGAAGACGAGCTCTCGCCACGTGCCGCCGCCGTCGGTGGTGCGGTACACGGCCGATCCGCCGTGGGCGTCGGGCAGTCCGTCCACGACCACGCCCACCCGTTCGGCCGGGAAGTCCAGGTCGTTGAGGCAGACGCCGCGGCCGCTGAGCTCCGTCGTCGTCCAGGTCACCCCGCCGTCGGCGGTGCTGTGCAGGAATCCGGCGCCGCCGCCTTCCGCCGCGACGGTCGCCGCCGAGGGCGACGCCGCGCTGAAGCTCTGGTTGATCCCGAGGGTGGGCGCCTGCGCCGTGCCGGTGAAGTGTCCTCCGAGCTTCGGCGCGCGCCACAGCCGCCGGACTGTCGCCCCCGGCTGCGGCGTCCCCGGTCCCCCGCTGCACAACGCCAGCACCTGCCCCTGCCGGACCCCGCTCAGCGAGGCCGCGCTGTCCGCCGGGCAGGGCGGCGGCGCGGGCGCGAAGACCACGCCGTCGGACGACGTCCAGTACTTCTGGAGGCGGTAGTCCGCTCCCATCGACACCTGGATGCCGCCGCTGGTGACGATGTCCCCATAGGTGGAAGAGCCGGTGACAGTGAAGCCGGGAACGCGCTGGAGGAGCCGCGTACCGGAAAGCCCCGCGTACAGCGTCGTCGTCGACGGGCTGCCGAAACCGGTGACCATCGCGAACACCCGGGAGCCCGATTCGGTGATTTTCGAAATGTAAAAAGGTTCCCGAACCCCGGCGAGCCGGACCTCCGACCACCTTCCGCCACCGTCGTGGCTGGCGAGCAGCCGGGTGCCGTCGGAGAGGAAGACGTCGCGTTCGTCGATCACCGTGAGCTTGACCTGATTGTGGTTGTCCGGCAGCGAGATCGGCGGATCGCCGACGCGGCGCCACCGCTTCCCGCCGTCGGCCGTCGACAGCAGGGACGCGCACCATCCCGGTCTGCCGCACGGGGAAAAGCCGAGGACGAAGCCACGCAGCGGCCCGGTCCAACTCGTCGACGCGGGAGCGAACCCCCGGGGCACAGCCGAATCGGCGGCGGCCGGGGTGGGGACGGCCAGGGCGGTCAGTGCGGCGGCGGCGAGCGCGGCCCACCGGTTCGGCTTCATGCCCAACGAGACGTCCGGCCCACGCCGGGGTTGCCCGCCGTTCGGGGTGAACCTTCGGATCGGCTCCGCTACGCTGTCGAACCTTGTTTCACCCGGGGCCGGACCGGGTATCCGGCGTTCGGCCGGTGAGACGGAGGTAGCACCGATGGACGACGCGGGTTCGCGTGCTGGTGGTGAGGTCGAGGAGGACGAACCCGATGCCGGGACCACTCAGCGCCGGTTCGCCCTGAACGTCCACGACCCGGACCATCTTCCGCGCAGGCTCGCCGGCCGGTACGAAGTCGGGGAACTGCTCGGCCGCGGTGCGACGTCTCGGGTCTTCCGGGCCTGGGACCTGCGCGAAGAGCGCGAAGTCGCGCTGAAGCTCTTCCACGCCGAGACGATGCTCCGGGACGAGCGCCGCCGTCAGCAGGAGATCCAGGTCCTCAGCGCGGTCCGCCATCCCGGGCTCGTCCCGCTGTACGACGCGGGCTCCGACGACGGCTACACCTACTTGACGATGCGCCTGGTCGACGGGCCGAATCTGGCCCAGCGCCTGCGGTCGGGCCCGCTCACCCCGGACGAGGTCGTCGAACTGGCCGCCCGGCTGGCCGACGCGCTCGCGCACGTCCACGCGCATGGCATCACCCACCGTGACCTGAAACCGGCGAACATCCTGATCGCCGACGACGGCCCGCTGATCGGCGATTTCGGGGTGGCGCACGCCTTCGACGCGACCAGGGTGACCGAGACCGGTGGTGTCGTCGGCACGGCGGCGTACATGGCACCCGAACAGGTGCGCGGTGAGAACATCGGCCCGCCCGCCGACGTCTACTCCCTCGGCCTGGTCCTCCTCGAATGCCTGTCCGGGGAACGGGAGTACACCGGGACGCCGGTCGAGGCCGCGGTCGGACGACTGCACCGGCAGCCCCGGATCCCCGACGGGCTGTCGGTGACCATGACGACGCTGTTGCGCGGGATGACCGCGCGGAAGCCGTCGCAGCGTCCCACCGCCGCGGCGATCTCACGGATCCTGCTGGAGGACTCCACCGGGACGAAGGTCGTCCATCTCGCGCCCGCCGCCCGCAGGCGGGCGGCCGTGGTCGCCGCCATCAGCGCGCCCGCCGCCGCGATCACCATCGGTGTCCTGCTGGCGGTCAACCAGACCGGGGCGAACCCCCCGGTGCCGCCGGGCGAACCGCTCCCCCCGGCGGCGACCGGCTCGTCCGCTCCGGTGGCAGGCCAAGGAACGCGTCCCTCGGAGGCCGTCGAGGTCCCCGCCGGCGGGGTGAAGGTGCCACACACGGTCGTGGTGACCGAGGTCGTTCCGGTGTCCGCGAAGCCGCCCGGCACCTCCCGAATCGCGGGAGCCACTTCGACGCCGGACGGCACCACCGCTTCGAATGACCAGTCGGGTGCCTCGACGAAGCCGGGCAAAAGCAAACCCCGGCCCCCGTCGAAGAGCAACAGGCCCGGTCCTCCCGACTGAGCGACCGCACAGTCGGGGTGCCCACCGTGGACGATGATGGGAGACGGCGATGACTTACCTCAACGACCCGCGCGAGCCGCAGGAAGAGATCGTCGAACGGACACCCGCCAGGATCCGCGCCGTGCGGATCATCAACGCCCTCGTCCACGCGGTGTGCTGGATCTTCGCCCTGGTGCTGATCATGCACATCCTGCTCGTGTTCGGCGAGGCCAATCCGGGGAACGGGTTCGCGCGGCTGATCGACCAGTGGTCGCGCGGCGTCTCGCTCGGGCTCCGCAACCTGTTCACCCCGGACGGCCTCAAACTGCGCACCCTGTTCAACGACGGTCTCGCCGCGCTGCTGTGGCTGATCATCGGTGGCGTGGTGACCGATCTGGTCTCGCGGATCGGTCTCCCCGGCCCGAAGCGGGTCTGGTACCGGCGAAGCCTCAGTTGAGTGAACCCGGCTTCGCCTCGGGGGCGTCACCGGCCTGGGCCTGCGCGGCCCGGGCAGCGGTGACGTCCGGGGCGGCGGCCTCCGCGGGCTGTTCCGGATCCGGCACGGGCTCGGTGTCGAAATGCTCACGGCACCACCGGCCATAGCGTCTGGCATGCACGGTCATCGCGGCACCTCCTTTCCCGGCCACCACGATCCCCCATCCCTGTGACGGGCGCCACTCGTTTACCCCGCGAAGGCGGTCACGATCGCGGAGCAGAACGCGGGCAGGTCGCCGGGATTCCGGCTCGAGATCAGGCCGTCGTCGATGACGACCTCCTGGTCGACGACGGTGCCGCCGGCGTTGCGGATGTCGGTGCGCACGCTGGGATACGAAGTGAGGGTGCGGCCGCGGACGACGTCGGCCTCGACCAGCGTCCAGGGACCGTGGCAGATGACCCCGACCGGTTTGCCGCTGTTCACGAAATCGCGGACGAACCGGACCGCGTCCTCGTCCGCGCGCAGGTTGTCCGGGTTCATCGTGCCGCCGGGCAGCACGAGCGCGTCGAAGTCGTCGACCGTGACGTCCTTGACGACCCGGTCGACGGTGAACTTGTCCGCCTTGTCGATGTCGCCGTTCATGGCCTGGATCTCCCCGGGTTCCAGCGAGACGACCTCGGCCGTCGCCCCGGCGTCGGTGACCGCCTTGCGCGGTTCGACCAGTTCGACCTGTTCCACGCCGTCCGCGGCGAGGATGGCCACGCGGCGTCCGTTCAGCGATGTCGTCATCGGGTTTCCTCCTCCAGTTGGGGTCGCTCTCCGACTACCCCGCGCCGGACCGGCCGAACCCTGGGCATGAACCCGCTCCGTGCCGGGTATCTGTCCTCATGCGACTTCGGCGAGCGGACCAGGGGTCCCCCGGAATCCGGCGGCGGCGAAGAGGTCGTGGCTTCGGCTACTCGACCCCGGACGGCGAACCGCTGAGGGATCAGCACACGATCGAGCGCATCAACGCGCTGGCGATCCCGCCCGCCTGGCGGCAGGTGTGGATCTCCCCGCACGAGAACGCCCACATCCAGGCCGTCGGGGTGGACGACGCCGGGCGGAAGCAGTACCTCTACCACGCCGAATGGCGGCGGGCCAGAGACGAGGAGAAGCACGAACGCGTCCTGGCACTGGCCCGGAAACTGCCCGAACTGCGCGCAACGGTTCGGGAGGATCTCGACGCACGCGGCCTGAAGCGGGAGCGGGTGCTCGCCGGTGCCCTGCGCATGATCGATCTGGGTGTCTTCCGGACCGGCGGCGAGAGCTATGCCGAGGAGCACGGCACACACGGGGTGGCGACGTTGCTGTGCGAGCACGTCGAACTCCGCGACGAATGTCTCGTCTGCGATTACCCCGCCAAGCACGGCATCCAGCGGAAGGTCCGGTTGCGGGACGAGGCACTGGTGCGGCTGGTCCGCTCCCTCCGGCGGGTGCGCGGCGGCGACGTGCGCCTGCTCGCTTATCGCGACGGCGACGGCTGGCACGAGGTGAAGGCCGACGACATCAACGCCCGGCTCCGGGAAATCGTCGGCGAGGGCTTCACCGCCAAGGATCTGCGGACCTGGAACGCCACCGTCCTGGCCGCTTCGGCCTTCGCGGACAAGGAAAGACCTTCCAGCGAACGGGGGTTCAAGCGGACCGAGAAGGCCGTGATGACGGAAGTCGCCGAAGGTCTCGGCAACACGCCCGCCGTGGCACGCCGGTCCTATGTGGACCCGCGGGTGGTCGAGGCGTACCGGCAGGACCGGACCGTGGAACGCGCGGTGCGGCGGGCCGGGAAGGTAGCGGATTCCGATCTGGCGAGGCAGATCGTCGAGCGGGCGGTGGTGCGGCTACTGAACGGGTCGTGACGCCTCGATGGCGAGGACGGCGATGTCGTCGTGCGCCCCGCGGCCGAGCCAGTCCCGCACCGCGGACCGGAGCCGGGCGACGACCTCGCGGCCGGACAGCCCCCGGCAGCCGGTGAGCAGTTCACGCAGCCGTTCGTCCCCGAACAGCTCCGACGGCCGCTCGTGGTGCCGCGCTTCGGTGATCCCGTCGGTGTAGAGCAGGCAGATGTCGCCCTCGGCCAGCCGGATGGCCGTCTCGGCGAACCGGGCCTGCGGGGAAATGCCGACCAGGGTGCCGGGCAGGGTGATCTCGTCGACCCCACCGCGACGGCGCACCACCAGCGGCGCCGGATGCCCGCCGGAGGCCAAAGTGACGCCGAGACCGTTTTCGTCCGCCAGCACCGAACCGAGCACCAGGGTGGCGAACCGGCCGCTGCCGCCGGTGATGAGCAGGGAATTGAGCAGGCTCAGCAACGTCGTGTTGTCGTGCTCGACGAGATCGAGCGCGGCGAGGGTCTGCCGGACCCGGCCGGTGAGCGCCGCCGCCTCGGCTCCCTTTCCGCAGACGTCGCCGAGGACGAACATCGCGCCGCCGTCTTCGCGCGGCAGGACGTCGTAGAAGTCACCGCCGACGTCGAGCAGTCCACTCGACGGCTCGTACCAGACGTCGAACTTGACGCCGGGCACGGCCGGCGGCGGGGTCGGGCGCAGCGTGGTCTCCAGACCGCGGGTGGCCTCTTCCTGCCGGGCGTAGCGGTGCGCGTTCGCCAGCGCCGTCCCGGCCGCGCGAGCGAACTCGGTCACCGCGCGGGGATGGTCCTCGCCGAACGCGGCCGCGCCGCGCCTGCCGAGCACGACCGCGCCGGTGACCCCGGCCCCGCCGTCGGAGCCCAGCGAGACCACGGTCACCGACGAATGGACGGCGAGCCGCTCCGCGACGACCGCGGGCAGCGTCGCGATCTCTTCTTTCGGGACCGTCTTGGCCTCGGGTCCCTCGGTGGCGGCGAAGGTGCCGGCGAGCACCGGCGCCAGCTGGGCCGGGACGCGGCGGATCCGGCCGTGGCCGTGGTGGGTGCGGTGGTCGTAGCTCCACCACTCCCAGCGGCCGCGGGTGGTCGGCAGCAGGACGAACACGCAGTCGGCGAGTTCGGCCGCGGCGATCTCGGCGATCACCTTCGCCGTCCCGTGCCGTCCCCGTGCGGAGGCGAGCCGGGGCGCCGAGGCGGCGAGGAAGCCGTCCACGCGCGGACCGTCGGCCGCGACCGCGGACGTCACCGTCCACGCGTGCCAGCCGCCGGGCAGCGTCCGGATCCGCGCGGGGAACCGGCGGCCGGTGTGTTCGACATGCCCGACGTCGGGGCCTTCCGCGGTCAGCACCGGGCGGCCGCCGCCGAACAGCGCGCGGGCGGCGGGATTCGACCAGCGCAGCGCGCCACCGACGTCCTGCACGAGCACCGCGTCACGGACGTCTTCGAGCAGCTCGCGCCAGAACCTCCCGGATTCGGGCAGCGCTCCCTCGCTCGTCGTGGTCGACGACTCCGAGGGGAGCGACGTCGAGGCCGGGGCGGGCCGTGACACCATTCCCGGACCTCCTCCTGCCTTTGCGGGTAGCGCAGTGTGAGCGGGCGGACTGGCTCGAAGTGTAGGTCGAATCATGGCACGCTGATGCGACGACCATGGCTGGGCATGCGTGGTGGAGAGGGTCGACACAGATGACACAGCACTCCCGAAGGGACCGGCTCTCCGTGGAAGGTGGTGGCGGCCAGGTGGACGAAGCGACCCTCGAACGCCTGCTCGCGGCGGCTCGTGACCTCGGGGACGGCAACTTCCGGCGGCGGCTCGTGGCACACGGGGACGGACTCGCGGCCCAGCTCGCGGGCGCTTTCAACGACATCGCCGAACGGAACCAGCGGCTGGTGACCGAGCTCCTGCGCGTCCGCGAGGCGGTCGGCAAGGAAGGCAGGCTGACCGAGCGCGTCGCGGCCGAGATCGGTCCCGGCGGCTGGGCGACCGCGGTCGACGTCGTCAACGGGCTGATCGAGGACGTGAGCATGCCCACGGCCGAGCTCAACCGGGTCCTCGGCGCGGTCGCGGAGGGTGATCTGTCCGAGCCGATGCCGCTGGAAGTGGGCGGGCGGCCGCTGCAGGGTCAGTTCGCCGAAGTCGCGAAGACGGTGAACGGCCTGATCAAGCAGCTTTCGCGGTTCGCGACCGAGGTCACCAGAGTGGCCCGCGAAATCGCCACCGAAGGACGGCTCGGCGGTCAAGCCGAGGTCCCGGGGGTGGCGGGCACCTGGCGTGATCTCACCGACAACGTCAACGTGATGGCCAGCAATCTGACCGACCAGGTCCGCAACATCGCCCAGGTGACCACCGCGGTGGCGCGGGGCGACCTGACCCAGAAGATCAACGTCGACGCGCGCGGCGAGATCCTGGAGCTCAAGAACACCGTCAACATCATGGTCGACCAGCTCTCGTCGTTCGCCGACGAAGTGACCCGGGTGTCCCGTGAGGTGGGTAGCGAAGGCCGTCTCGGCGGCCAGGCGCAGGTCCCCGGCGCGGCGGGCACGTGGCGTGATCTCACCGACTCGGTGAACCTGATGGCCAGCAACCTGACCGACCAGGTCCGCAACATCGCCCAGGTGGCCACCGCCGTCGCGAAGGGCGATCTCTCGCAGAAGATCAACGTCGACGCCAAGGGCGAGATCCTCGAACTCAAGAGCACGCTGAACACCATGGTCGACCAGCTCTCGTCGTTCGCCGACGAGGTCACCCGCGTGGCCCGTGAGGTGGGTAGCGAAGGCCGTCTCGGCGGCCAGGCGACCGTGCCGGGCGTGGCAGGCACGTGGCGTGGGCTGACCGACTCGGTGAACCAGATGGCGGACAACCTGACCGACCAGGTCCGCAACATCGCCCAGGTCACCACCGCCGTCGCGAAGGGCGACCTGACGCAGAAGATCACGGTCGACGCGCGCGGCGAGATCCTCGAACTGAAGACGACCGTCAACACGATGGTCGACCAGCTCTCGTCGTTCGCCGACGAGGTCACCCGGGTGGCGCGCGAGGTCGGCACGGAAGGTCAGCTCGGCGGTCAGGCGCAGGTGCCCGGGGTCGCCGGGACCTGGCGCGACCTCACCGGGTCGGTCAACTTCATGGCGAACAACCTCACCGCGCAGGTCCGGAACATCGCCCAGGTGGCGACGGCGGTGGCGAAGGGCGATCTCTCGCAGAAGATTGCCGTCGACGCGCGCGGCGAGATCCTCGAACTCAAGAACACGCTGAACACCATGGTGGATCAGCTTTCCGCGTTCGCGGACGAGGTCACCCGCGTCGCCCGCGAAGTCGGCAGTGACGGGCGGCTCGGCGGTCAGGCGCAGGTGCCCGGCGTGGCCGGGACGTGGAAGGACCTGACCGACAACGTCAACTTCATGGCGAACAACCTGACCGACCAGGTCCGCAACATCGCCCAGGTCACCACCGCCGTCGCGAAGGGCGACCTGACGCAGAAGATCATCGTCGACGCGCGCGGTGAGATCCTGGAGCTCAAGAACACCGTCAACATCATGGTCGACCAGCTTTCGGCGTTCGCCGACGAAGTGACGCGGGTGTCCCGCGAGGTGGGTACCGAGGGCAAACTCGGCGGCCAGGCTCAGGTGCGCGGCGTCGCCGGGACCTGGAAGGACCTCACCGACAACGTCAACGTCATGGCCACCAACCTCACCGACCAGGTGCGGAGCATCGCGACGGTGACGACGGCGGTGGCGAACGGCGACCTGTCGAAGAAGATCTCGATCGACGCGCAGGGCGAGGTCGCCGTCCTCGCCGAGACGATCAACAGCATGGTCGAGACGCTGCGCGCGTTCGCCGACGAGGTCACCCGCGTCGCCCGCGAGGTGGGCACGGAAGGCATCCTCGGCGGCCAGGCCCGTGTGCCGAACGTGGCGGGCACGTGGAAGGCGTTGACGGACAACGTGAACGTCATGGCCGACAACCTGACCGGCCAGGTCCGCAGCATCGCGACGGTGACCACCGCGGTGGCGCAGGGCGACCTGTCGAAGAAGATCGACATCGACGCGCGTGGCGAGATCCTCGAACTCAAGACCACCATCAACACGATGGTCGACCAGCTTTCGGCCTTCGCCTCCGAAGTCACCCGTGTCGCCCGCGAGGTCGGCACGGACGGCACGCTCGGCGGTCAGGCGGAGGTGCCCGGGGTCGCCGGCACGTGGTCGCGGCTGACCGAAAGCGTGAACCAGCTGGCCGGGAACCTGACCACCCAGGTGCGGGCGATCGCGCAGGTGGCCACCGCGGTGACCGCCGGCGACCTGACCCGGCACATCACCGTGGACGCGTCCGGGGAGGTGGCCGAGCTCAAGGACAACATCAACCAGATGATCGCGAACCTGAAGGAGACCACCCGGGCGAACCGCGAACAGGACTGGCTCAAGACCAACCTGGCCCGGCTGTCCGCGCTCATGCAGGGGCACCGGGACCTCGCGTCGGTGGCGTCGCTGATCCTGTCCGAGCTGACCCCGCTGGTGTCCGCGCAGCAGGGCGCGTTCTTCCTCGCTCGCGAAGACGAGCGGGAAGAGACGGTCCTGGAGAGCATCGCCACCTACGGGCTGGCGAAATCCCAGACCGGCCTGCGGTTCTCCCCCGGCGAGTCGCTCATCGGGCAGGCCGCCGTCGACCGCCGCACGATCCTGGTCCACGAAGCCCCGCCGGAATACGCGCTCATCTCCTCGGGACTGGGGTCGGCCGCGCCGGTCAACGTGATCGTGCTGCCGGTGCTGTTCCAGGGCGAGGTGCTCGGCGTGCTGGAACTGGCGACGATCAACGCCTTCAGCACCGTCCACATCGACCTGCTGGAGCAGCTGAAGGAGACCATCGCGGTCAACGTCAGCACCATCCAGTCCAACTCGCGCACCGAGGCGCTGCTGACCGAATCCCAGCGCCTGGCACAGGAACTGCGTGCCCGGTCCGAACAGTTGCAGGCACAACAACGGGAACTGCGCCGGTCCAACACGGATCTCGCGGAGAAGGCGGCGCTGCTGGCCCAGCAGAACCGCGACATCGAGGTCAAGAACAGCGAGATCGAGCAGGCGCGGCAGGAACTCGAAGAGCGTGCCGGGCAGCTGACCATGGCGTCGCAGTACAAGTCCGAGTTCATGGCGAACATGTCGCACGAACTGCGGACCCCGCTCAACAGCGCGCTGATCCTCGCGAAACTCCTTTCGGAGAACCCGGACGGGAACCTGTCGGAGAAGCAGGTCCAGTTCGCCCGGACGATCTACTCGGCGGGCAGCGACCTGCAACAGCTGATCAACGACATCCTCGACATGGCCAAGGTCGAGGCCGGGCACCTCGACCTCCAGATGTCCGACGTCACGCTGCCCGAACTGGTCGAGTACGTCGAATCGATCTGCCGTCCGCTCACCGCGGACAAGGGCCTGGAGTTCGCCGTCCTGATCGACCCGCCGGTGCCGTCGTCGATCCACACCGACGAGCACCGCGTGCAGCAGGTGCTGCGGAACCTGCTGTCCAACGCGGCGAAGTTCACCGACGAGGGCGCCGTACGCCTGCACATCCGGATGGCCGACCGGCGCGAGGTGGAAGCGGACTCACTCCGTCAGGCCCCCGGCGTCCTCGCGTTCGCCGTCGAAGACACCGGCATCGGCATCGCCCCGGACAAGCTCGCGATCATCTTCGACGCGTTCCGCCAGGCCGACGGCACCACCAGCCGCAAGTACGGCGGCACCGGGCTTGGCCTGTCGATCAGTCAGCAGCTGACGGAACTGCTCGGCGGCGAACTGCGCGTCCGCAGTGAACCCGGCAAGGGCAGCACGTTCACGCTGTACCTGCCGGTGAGCGCCGCGAACCTGATCGTCCCGACCACGCGGGCCGGCGGTGTCCCGCTGATCATGGCCGTGCCGCAGGCGGGCCCGGTGACGCCGTCGCAGCGGTTCCACGGCGAGAAGATCCTGATCGTCGACGACGACCTCCGGAACGTCTTCGCGCTGGCCGCCGTGCTGGAACGCAACGGGCTGGAAGTCATCTACGCCGAGACCGGCGTCGCGGGTATCCGGGCCCTGGAACGGCACGAGGACACCGCGCTCGTCCTGATGGACGTGATGATGCCCGAACTGGACGGCAACGCCACGATCACCGCGATCCGCGCCGAGGCCGCACACGAAGACCTGCCCGTGATCGCCGTCACGGCGAAGGCGACCGCGGAGGACAAAGCGCGCACCCTGGCCTCGGGAGCGGACGACTACGTGACCAAACCCGTCGACACCGACAAGCTGCTGGACCTGATCGCCGCCCACCTCGAAGCGGATGCCGCCTCCAGCGGCCTCTCGCAGGCCCTGGCGGGCCCGTCGGACTCGGACGCTTCGGAACCCGGCTCGGACTGAGGCGTCCGCTCCGTCACGCGTGCCGTCCATCCGGACACGCGAGATCGTCGTTCACGACCACCTGGACCGCGACCGATGCCCCGAATGCGAAAGAACCCGCAGGCCAGGAGCCTGCGGGTTCTTCGTGAAGCGGTGGAGCGGGTGACGGGAATCGAACCCGCGTAGCTAGTTTGGAAGACTAGGGCTCTACCATTGAGCTACACCCGCGTGCCCCCGAAGTACCGGGTGCGAAAACAGCTTAGCGTGACCCGCTAGGCTGTGTGCACACCCCCCGGGGAGACCGGGGAGTCACGGGATGTGGCGCAGCTTGGTAGCGCATCCGCTTTGGGAGCGGAGGGTCGCAGGTTCAAATCCTGTCATCCCGACTCAAGGTCTTCGACCTGCGGTTTCACTTCTCTGCCGGGCCTGCGGGCCCGGCACGAAAGCCAGTGCGGCTCTCCGTTGGGTGGTCTGCGCGCCGCGGACGATCGACCGCGTGGATCCCGGTGTGCTGGATGATCCCGGAATTCACCCGGTCGCCGGATGCCTGGCCCGATCGTCGCAGGTGCGGAGAATCAGAGACACCTGACGAGGCGCGCTCGACCAGGCGGCCCCTCCGCTTTAATGAGGATCATGGAGATCCGCCACGCCCTCGGCACCGACGCCCCCGCCGTGACCGCGCTGCTCACCGAGCTGGGATACCCGGACAACGAGGTGGAGGACGTGCGCGGACGACTCGAGCGCTGGTCCCGTCATCCCGAAGGCGCCGCGTTCGTCGCCGAGGCGGACGGCACGGTGGTCGGTGTCGTCGCGGTGGTCGCGATCCCGCTGCTCGAGCGGCCGGGCTCCGGCGGCCGGATCGTGGCCTTGGTGGTGGACGGGACCCGGCGGGGCTCAGGCATCGGACGCGAGCTGGTCTCCGCGGCCGAAACGGAGGCGCTGCGGTGGGGCTGCGACTTCATGGAGGTCACCAGTTCCCGCCACCGGACCGCCGCGCACGCTTTCTACCGAGCGCGGGGCTACGAGGACCACTGTGAACGCAGCGCCCGGTTCATGCGCCGGCTGACCGCCTGACGCAGCTCCCGGATACTGAGAGCCCTAGGCCCACCGGCACCCGCTTGCGAACATCGGCACCGTGACGGGCAGGCGGAGCGCCAGTGCCAGTGCGGTGCTCCGCGTGGTGCTGGACGAAGGGGCGATAGCGCGCAGCACCATCGCGCGCCGCACCGGACTGAGCGCCGCGGCCGTGACGGGGCATGTGGCCGAGCTGATGCGCCGCGGGTTCCTCACCGAACTGCCCGAGGTGGCCGGCGCGGTCGGCAGGCCGCATGTGCCGGTGGACCTCGACACGGAACGGTTCGTGGTGTGCGGGGCGCATGTCGCGGCCGACCATCTGACGGTCGGATTGCTGGACCTGCGCGGGAAAGTGCTGGCGCAGCACGAGGCGCCGCATCACGGCGCCGAGCCCGCGGTGCAGGTCGCGCAGATCGCGGAGCTGCTCGACGACCTCCTCATCGGCCACGCGCCGGAGCGGACGCCGCTCGGCTTGGGAGTGGCGACCGGCGGGTGGGTCGACGAGGCGTCCGGGACGGTGGTGGAACACGGTCCGCTCGGCTGGCGCGGGGTTCCGTTGCGCGATCTGCTCACCGAGGTCACCGGTCTCGACGTCCGCGTGGACGGGCATTCGCGGGCGCTCATCCACGCGGAACGCCTGCTGGGGCAGCCGCGAGCGCGCAGCAGTGTGGTGCAGTTGTTCACCGGCAACGTGGTCGACGCCGCCTTCGCCACCGGTGACACCGTCCATCATGGACCCCGGTCGGCGGCGGGCGCGGTGGCGCATCTGCGGGTCGACGACAGTGAGGAACCCTGCCGCTGCGGCCGTTCCGGCTGTCTCGAAGCCACGGTGTCCGAGCGCACGGTCGCCCGCAAGGCTTTCGAGGCGGGGCTCGTCGAGGAACCGATTTTCCCCGATGTGCTCCATTCGGCGACATCGGGAAACAAAGGCGCCATAGCACTTTTTCACGAGCGCGCGCGAATCATCGGACAGGCCGCCGCCTTGCTTTTCGACGTGCTCAATCCGGAAATCCTCATCGTGCTCGACCAGAGTGTACGCGACGTCGAAGGTTGCCTTTCCACGATCCGGGACGAAGTCGCCCGACGCTCGTGGATCTGCCAAGACGCGGACAAAAACGTTGTGGCTTCGAGCTTTCCGGGAACGGAGCTGGCGACAGCGGGTGCCGCCGTCATGCTGAACGCCCTTTACGAAGATCCGCTTTTCACGAAGCTCGCCAACGCCTCTTGAGGCCGGAGTTACTTCACTAAATCGCAAAATTGACGCTCTCCGCCGGGCCTGCGAAGAATCTTCTTCAACGACGCATACCCGAACGAAAGAGCCCACCGTGAAGAAACCAGTGCCCTTGCTCGCCGCGCTCCTCGCCGGATTGGCGCTGTCGGGCTGCGGCGCCTCCGCGACTCCGGCGGGCGTGGCCGGGCAGCCAGAGAAGCTCGAACTCCGCTACCAGGGGTCGGCGAACAACGTCACGTTCCCCGAACTCGCCGAGGACCTCGGGTACTTCGGCCCGGTCAAACTCAAATGGGTCGGCAACACGATCAGCGGACCGCAGGACATCCAGTCCGCCGCCACGGATCAGACCGATTTCGGCGGCGCCTTCACCGGCGCGGTCGCCAAACTCGTCGACGCCGGCGCCCCGATCAAGGCGGTCGTCAACTACTACGGCTCCGACGACAAGACCTTCCTCGGCTTCTACGTCAAGGAAGACAGCCCGATCCGCACGCCGCGTGACCTCATCGGCAAGAAGGTCGGCGTCAACACCGTCGGCGCGAACCTGGAGGCCGCCCTCGACACCTGGCTCAAACGCAGCGGCCTCTCCGACGCCGAGATCGACCAGGTGCAACTGGTCGTCCTGCCGCCGATCAACACCGAGCAGGCCCTGCGCAACGGCCAGATCGACGTCGCCGCGCTCAACGGCGTCCTCCAGGACCGCGCCCTCGCCGGGGGCGGCGTGCGGCCCATCGTGAAGGACGTCGAGGCGTTCGGCCCCTACAACGGCGGGCCGTACGTGCTGCGGACCGACTTCATCAAAAGGTATCCGGAGACCACGAAGACCTTCGTCACCGGCGTGGCCAAGGCGA
Source organism: Amycolatopsis sp. QT-25 (assembly GCF_029369745.1). Taxonomy (NCBI): domain Bacteria; kingdom Bacillati; phylum Actinomycetota; class Actinomycetes; order Pseudonocardiales; family Pseudonocardiaceae; genus Amycolatopsis; species Amycolatopsis sp. QT-25. Next base: position 2,035,215 of record NZ_CP120210.1, on the reverse strand, counting down.
TCGAATGGGCCCGCACCACGCCACGCGAAGAGGTCGTCGCCCGGTTCACCAAGATCATCCAGAATCGCGGCCGCAACGAGAACACCGAAACGCTCAAGTACTGGAAGAGCACCGGCGTCACCAAGGGCGGGCTGATCTCCGACAACGACTACACGCTCTGGACCGATTGGCTGAAGCAGTCCGGGTTCATCAAGAACGACCGGGTCGACCTCGAGAAGATCTACACCAACGAATTCAACCCGTACCGCGAAGGCGGTGGCGCATGACCGCCAAGATCAGCCTTCGCTCGGTCACCAAGACCTTCGACACGCTGACCGCGCTGGACGACGTCTCCCTCGACATCGAGGACGGCACGTTCCTCTCCCTCGTGGGGCCGAGCGGTTCCGGGAAGTCCACCTTGCTCGATCTGCTCGGCGGCCTCGCGAAACCCACCTCCGGCGAGGTGCTGATCGACGGGAAACCCGTCACCGGCCCGGGATTGGATCGCGGCGTGGTGTTCCAGCAGTACGCGCTGTTCCCCTGGCGCACCGCACGCGCCAACGTCGAGTTCGGTCTCGAAGGGGGCACGCTGAACAAACGGCAACGCGCCGAGCGGGCACGGGAATATCTCGACCTGGTCGGGCTTTCCGGTTTCGAGGAGCATCTCCCCCATCAGCTTTCCGGTGGGATGAAGCAACGCGTCGCGATCGCGAGAAGCCTCGCCTACGACCCGGACGTACTGCTGATGGACGAGCCGTACGCCGCGCTGGACTCCCAGACCCGTGAACTGTTGCAGGAGGAACTGCGGCGGATCTGGCGGCGCACCGGCAAAACCATCGTCTTCATCACCCACAGCATCGAAGAGGCCGTCTACTTGGGACAGAAGGTCGCGGTGCTCACGTCGCGGCCGGGCAGGCTCAAGGACGTCGTCGACATCGACCTCGGCGACCGTTCGAACGACGACCTGCGTTCGGCACCCGCGTTCGTGGCCCATCGCCACCGGCTGTGGGAACTCCTGCACGACGAGATCCGGAGGGCCGCCTGATGACCGCCACCCTCGAGGCGCCGACAGTCCGCACAGGATCGGAAGCCGCCGCGAAACCTCGAAAGAAGAAGAGCCTGCTGAGCAAGATTTTCCGCGGCTCGGCGGCGATCCTGCTCTTTCTCGCCGGCTGGGAGCTCGTTCCCCGGTACCTTCTCGACGAGGGCACGAAGCCCTTCCTCCCGCCGCTGTCGGAAGACCTCGTCGCGCTTTGGGAGCTGATCCTCAACGGGCAGCTGGCCGACCATCTGCTGGCCAGTCTCGGCCGGTCCGCCGCCGGGTTCGTGCTCGCGGTGGCGGTTTCGGTGCCGCTGGGACTGCTGATCGCCTGGTACCGCCCGCTCGCCGAATTCCTGAACCCGCTGCTGGAACTGGCCCGCAACACCGCCGCGCTGGCGTTGCTGCCGGTGTTCACCCTCCTGCTCGGCATCGGCGAGGTGTCCAAGATCGCGCTGATCGTCTACGCCTGCGTCTGGCCGGTGCTGCTCAACACGATCGCCGGGGTGAACACCGTGGATCCCTTGCTGGTCAAGGCCGCACGTTCGCTCGGGCTGTCGAGCCCGAGTCTGTTCCGCAAGGTGATCCTGCCGTCGGCGGTGCCGACCATCTTCACCGGCATCCGGATGGCGGCGGCGTACTCGATCCTCATCCTGATCGCCGCCGAAATGGTCGGGGCCAAGGCCGGGCTCGGCTATCTGATCAACAACTCGCAGGTCAACTTCCAGATCCAGCAGATGTACGCCGCGATCATCACGGTTTCGGTGCTGGGCCTGGCCATCAACGCGGGCTTCGTCGCACTGGAGCGGCGGTTCTCCACCTGGCGTGTCAAGGAGAAGGCATGAACTCGCCGAAGAAAGAGTTGCACCTCAACGCGTTCGTGATGCCGAACGGTCATCACGAGGCGGCCTGGCGGCATCCGAGCACGGATCCGCACCGCGCCGCGACGCTGAAGCACTATGTCGACATCGCCCGCACGGCGGAGCGCGGCAAGCTGGATTCGCTGTTCCTCGCCGACGGTGTCGCGTTGTGGGGTGACGTCCGCTACAACTCGCACACCTTGTTCGAACCGCTGACGCTGCTCTCGGCGCTGGCCGGCGCGACGGAGCGCATCGGACTGATCGCCACCGCGTCGACGACCTACAACGAGCCGTACCACCTGGCGCGGAAGTTCGCGTCGCTCGATCATCTCAGCGGCGGCCGCGCGGGCTGGAACATCGTGACGTCGGCGGGTGAGGCCGAGGCCCGCAACTTCAACCGCGACGCCCGGCCGTCGCACGCGCTGCGCTACGAACGCGCCACCGAATTCGTCGAAGTCGCCAAGAAACTCTGGGACAGCTGGGGTGACGGCGCCGCCGTGATCGACAAGGCGAGCGGCGTCTACGCCGACACCGGCCGCATCCACCCGATCGACCACGACGGCCCGCATTTCCAGGTGCGCGGACCGCTGAACATCCCGCGTCCGGTGCAGGGTCATCCGCTGCTCGTCCAGGCCGGTTCCTCGGAGACGGGCAAGGAGTACGCGGCCCGGTTCGCCGAGGCGGTGTTCACCGCGCAGCAGACTTTCGCCGAGGGCAAGGCTTTCTACGACGACGTCAAGGGCAGGCTCGCGAAGTACGGGCGTTCGCCGGAGGAGATCAAGATCCTGCCGGGGATCAGCCCGATCCTGGGCCGCACGGAGGCCGAGGCGAAGGAACGCGAAGCCGAACTCAACGCCCTCATCACACCCGCGTACGGCGTGCGGCAGTTGTCGACCATGCTCGACCACGATCTGACGCCGTACCCGCTCGACGGTCCGCTGCCCGACGTCGGCACGTTCACCGAAGGCGCGCAAAGCCGGTTCGAGCTGGTCACCGGTCTGGCGAGGCGCGAGAACCTGACCATCCGCCAGCTGATCGAGCGGCTCGCGGGCGGCCGAGGTCACCGCGTCTTCGCCGGCACCGCCACGCAAGTGGCCGACCAGTTGGAGCACTGGTTCACCGAAGGCGCCGCGGACGGCTTCAACGTCATGCCGCCCACGCTTCCGGGCGGCCTGGAGGACTTCGTCGACCTCGTCGTCCCCGAACTGCGCAAGCGCGGGTTGTTCCGCACCGAGTACACCGCCACGACCTTGCGCGGCCACTACGGCCTCGCCCGCCCCGTCACCCGCACCCCAGTGAAGGAGTACGCCGCATGACCGCCATCGACACCCAGGTCGAGGTCCGCAAGATCACCGGCAGGATCGGCGCGCAGGTCGTCGGCGTCGACCCGGCCAAGGACCTCGACGCCGCGACCGTCGCCTTCGTCATCGAAGCCCTGCACGAGCACAAGGCGCTCGTCTTCCGTGACGTCGACCTCGACGACGCGGGCCAGCAGCGGTTCGCCCAGCACTTCGGCGAGCTGACCAAGGCGCATCCGACCGTCCCGTCGGTGGACGGCGAGCCCGCCATCCTGCCGGTCGACAGCGAACAGGGCCGCGCGAACCAGTGGCACACCGACGTCACCTTCGTGCTCAACCCGCCGAAGGCCAGCACGCTGCGCAGCCTGGTCGTCCCTCCGTACGGCGGTGAAACGCTGATCGCCGACTCGGCCGCCGCCTACCGGGATCTGCCGGAGCCGCTGCGGGCGTTCGCGGACACGCTGCGCGCCGAGCACACCAACGACTACGACTACGCGAAGCCGCCGGAAACCCTCGACGAGGCGGAGCAGGAACGCCGGAAGGTGTTCATCTCGCGGAAGTTCCGCACGGTCCACCCGGTGGTGCGGGTGCATCCGGTGACCGGGGAGCGCGGGCTGTACATCGGCGGGTTCGCGCAACGGATCGTCGGGCTGTCCAAGGGCGAGTCGCGGGACATCCTGCGGCTGCTGCAGTCCTACGTGACGCGGCCGGAGAACGTGGTGCGGGTGAGCTGGGAGCCGAACCAGCTGGTGCTGTTCGACAACCGCATCACCCAGCACTACGCCGTCGACAACTACGACGACCTGCCCCGCCGCCTGAACCGGGTCACCGTGGCGGGTGACGTCCCGGTGGGTGTCGACGGGGTGCCGAGCGAGTCCCTCGAAGGCGACGCTTCGCACTACTCCCCCGTCGCCTGACGGCTCGCATGGGGTAAGACTGGCGTCGTGAAGGACGATCGTCAGGTGGAAGGGCTCCTGCGGGAGCTGGCCCCGCAGGTCATCGGGTTGCTGGTGCGCAAGCACGGGCAGTTCGACGCCTGCGAGGACGCCGTCCAGGAAGCCCTGCTCTCGGCCGCGCAGCAGTGGCCGGTGCAGGGCATCCCGGACAGTCCGAAGTCGTGGCTCGCGACGGTCGCGTCACGGCGGCTGGTGGACGAGTGGCGCAGCGAGAGCGCGCGACGCCGTCGCGAAGAGAACTCCGCGCTGATGGAGCCGGCCGGTGCGGGAGCCACGGCCACCGTGTCCGGTTCGGACGACACGCTCACCGTCCTTTTCCTGTGCTGTCACCCTTCCCTGTCCGCGCCGTCGCAACTCGCCCTCACCTTGCGCGCTGTCGGCGGCCTGACCACGGGCGAGATCGCGAACGCCTTCCTGGTCCCGGAATCGACGCTGGCCCAGCGAATCAGCCGGGCGAAACAGACCATCAAGAAGGCGGGCGCCGAGTTCGTCCTGCCGCCGGCCGCGGAGCTCGCCGAGCGGCTCCGCGTCGTCCTCCAGGTGCTGTACCTGATCTTCAACGAGGGCTACACGACCAGCGGCGGCCCGGACCTGCACCGCGCCGACCTGACCGCCGAGGCGATCCGGCTGACCAGGCTGCTGCGGCGGCTCATGCCGGACGAGGACGAGGTCACCGGCCTGCTCGCGCTCATGCTGCTGACCGATGCCCGCCGAGCCGCCCGTGCCGGGGACGACGGCTCGCTCGTCCCCCTCGCCGAACAGGACCGTTCGCGCTGGAACGCGGAAATGATCGCCGAAGGTGTTTCGCTGGTGAGCGGGGCGTTGGAAGCGGGCCCGGTCGGGCCGTACCAGGTGCAGGCCGCGATCGCCGCCGTCCACGACGAGGCACCCACCGCGACCGGCACGGACTGGTCGCAGATCCTCGCGCTCTACGACGTCCTCGAGAAGGTCTCGCCCGGCCCTGTCGTCACGCTCAACCGCGCCGTCGCGGTCGCGGAGGTCAACGGGCCGGAAGCAGGTCTCGAACTGCTCGCCACCCTCGACGACGACAGCCGGATGAACCAGACCCACCGGCTCGATTCCGTACGCGGGCATCTGCTGGAGCTGGCAGGCGGCACGGGCGCCGCGCGCGAGGCCTATCTCCGCGCCGCCGCCAAGACCGCGAGCGAACCGGAGAAGCAATACCTGACCCGGCGCGCGGAGCGGCTCGGCTGAGGCTCAGATGCGCAGGTGCGGCAGCAAGCGTTCGCTTTCGGCGTCGCAGGCCTTGGAGGTGTACCGGACACCGGTGACCGCGACGGAAACAGGCGCCTTACCCTGCCGCTCGTACCCGTCGGCAGATGCCGGGCGGCGGTGCCGGTGAGGTCGCGCATGCCCTTGTCGTCGACCACGAAGCAGGCCAGCCGATGCGGGCCGGACGGCGTGCGCGGCTCCGTCTTCCCGTCGAGGCCGGACGGGGAACGCACGCGCTCCGACTCCGCGGTCTCCGGGCAGAAGGCCACGGGAGGCTCCGCCGCCGTCGCATGCTCAGCTCTCTTGGCGGGCCCGTGGCCAGGGCGCGCTCGGTCTCCCAGGAAGCGCGCATCGACACGATCAGCCCGTCCTCGCGCACCCGGTGGACGAACACGCCGTCGGTGTCGACGCGAGAGCCGCCGGGCGGATACGTCGTGATGGTGCCGACGTTCGCGACCCGTCACCGGCGGCGTGGGAGTCGCGAATGGTGAACCGGAAGCGTTCGACGTTCGCGATCGTCTTGTCCCAGAAGGCACTGATCCCGTCGTGCCCGTAATGTTCCTTGCCCTCTTCGTCGAACATCGCGGGGCCGATGGGGTCCTCGACGACGGCGTCACCGGCGAAGAGGGCGAGCCAGACGGCCTTGCCCCCGGCGGCCACCGCGGTCATCGAACGGAACGCGGCCCGGCGCGCGGGCGGCTGCGTGGCGGCCGGATCCCAGCAGACGTCGCCACCCTTGGTTCAGTCTCCCGTCTTCGCGATGATCTCGTCGCCGAACTTCTTGATGGAATCGAGTTTCGGGCCGACTTCGGCATCGAAACCGAGGCCGTCGAACACCCACGGCATGGTGATGATGTCGGTGACGCCGATGTCGCCCTGTTCCAGCGAATCCGGGAGCGCGATCGAGGAGAAACCCGCCTCTTCGGCGGCGCGGGCGAGTTCGCCCAGCTGATCGAGCGGAGTCATCGCGATCGTCAGGGTGGACTTCATGGAGCCGAACTATAACGTGTTCTAGTTTCTGCCGCCAGTGTGCGCGGGAACCACCGGTGGGCCGCCCGCGTTGATCGGAGCAAAGGCCGAACGATTCCTGGAGTTGAACTCATGGGTACCGCGGGTACCGCGATCTTCCTGATCGTGCTCCTCGTCGTCGTGGTCGGCGGCGGCATCTACTTCGCGAAAGCCCAGGCGGCGGCCAAGAAGCGCCGGCTGGACGACGCGAAGGCCGACGCACGGCGCCTCGTCGAGCGGCTGGGCGGTCAGGTCATGAACCTCACCGGCACGGACACCGCCTCCCAGCAGGCGATGGCGGACGCCTCCGAACGCTTCACCGCGGCGGGCTCGCAGATGGAGCAGGCACAGACCGTCGAACAGGCCCGGTTGGTGCGCGAGACCGCCATCGAAGGCCTCTACTACGTCCGCGCGGCGCGGCTCGCGATGGGCATGGACCCCGGTCCGGAACTGCCCGGCAGCGAAGAGCGCGACCGCGCCGGCAAGGTCACCGAATACCGCTCGGTCGACGTCGAGGGCGAGCACTACGAGGCCTCGCCGGACCCGAGCCGGCGGACGCCGCACTACTACCCCGGCGGTCGCGTGGCGGGCCGCCCGGTGCCGCAGGGCTGGTACAGCGAGCCGTGGTGGAAGCCCGCGCTCGTCGCCGGCGCCTGGGGCCTCGGTTCGATGCTGCTGTTCAGCGCGATGTTCTCCGGAATGGCGGGGATCGCGAGCGCGTCGGCCTGGGAATCGGGCTACGACGCGGGGCAGGAGGACGCCGGTGCCGGTGACGCGGGCGGCGATGCCGGGGGCGACACGGGCGGGGACGCCGGTGGGTTCGACGGCGGCGGCTTCGATGGTGGCGGCTTCGACGGCGGGGGGTTCGACTTCTAGCCCACGCCCGGTCCCCTCAGGCGCTTCTGGCCCGCGCCCGGTCCTTTAGGCGCTTCTGGCTCGCATCCGGTCCCTCAGGCGCTTCTGGCCCGCGCCCGGTCCCTCAACTGCAATGAAGGGGTCTTTCCTTGCAAAATTTGCAAGGAAAGACCCCTTCATCGCATCCGATACGGCGAACGCCCCCTTCACTTCGGCACCGTCCGTGAAGGCCTCCTTAAGAGACCCACAGTCCCTCAAGGAGGCCTTCACGGACGCGTCCGTAGCCTCTGGAGTCACATCGGCACCAGCATGCACACGGGCTCAAGCCCAGGAAGCCGTCAGGCAGGCTGGCAGGTCGGGCACCAGAAGAGGTTCCGTGCCGCCAGCTCGCTTCGCAGCACCGCCGTCCCGCAAACGAGACAAGGCAGCCCCTCGCGGCGGTAGACGTAGACCTCGCCCCCGTGCCGGTCCTGCCGCGGCGCGCGGCCGGTCGCCTCGGGCAAGTGCTCCGGCGCGACCGTGTCGATCCGCCCCACCCGGACACCGTGCCGCATGAGCGTCACGAGATCCGCCCACAGGTCCTCCCACAGCCCGCGGTCGAGCGCGCGGCCGGGGAGGAGTGGGGCGACACCGTGCCGGAACAGCACCTCGGCGCGGTACACGTTGCCGACGCCCGCCAGCACCGACTGGTCCATCAGCAGTGCCGCGATCGACGTCTTCGACCGCGAGATCCGGTCCCACGCCTTGTCCGGCTTCGCGTCCCGGCGCAGCGGATCCGGGCCGAGCCGCGCCTTGATCGCGTCCACTCGGGACGCGTCCAGGAGTTCGCACTGGTTCGGGCCGCGCAGGTCGGCGGAATGCGTCGGGCCGACCAGCCGCATCCGCACCTGCCCCACCGGCTCCGGCACGGGCAGCGGCACGTCGGAGAACGTGCCGTAGAGGCCGAGGTGGACGTGCACCGTCCCGTGTGGACCATAGTCGTGGAACAGGTGCTTCCCGTACGCCTCGGCCTTGACCAGCACCCGGCCGTCCAAACGGGACGCTTCGGCGGCGAACCGTCCTTGCGGACTGCTCACCTCGACCGGGTGACCGGCGAACCGACGTTCGTGCAGACGGGCCAGGCGATGGAGCGTATGCCCCTCGGGCATGTCAGTGCTCGGGCAGCGGCGGCGGCCAGCCGGTGTTCTCGTAGTCCAGGATCTGCTGGACGCGACGGCCGTGGCGCTCGTCCGGGCTCGGCGGGGTCGCGAGGAACGCCTCGACGATCTCCGTGGCCTCTTCGGTGGTGTGCATCCGCGCGCCGACGCCGATCAGCTGGGCGTGGTTGTGCTCGCGGGTGAGCTTCGCCGTCTCGACGCTCCACGCGAGGCCGGCGCGAGCGCCCTTCACCTTGTTGGCCGCGATCTGCTCGCCGTTGCCGGAGCCGCCGACGACGACGCCGAGGCTGCCCTCGTCCGCGACGACGCGGCGAGCCGCCTCGATGCAGAACGCCGGGTAGTCGTCGGCCGCGTCGTAGACGAAGGGACCGACGTCCTCGACGTCGTGGCCCTGTTCCTTGAGGTGGGCCACGAGGTGGTTCTTCAGTTCGAAACCGGCATGGTCGGAGCCAAGGTAGACACGCACAGCGCGGAGTCTGCCATCACGTTCCGGGGCGAGCATGCTGTGGGGGTGGACATCAGACTCGAATGGGGCACCGAGGGAGTCGGCGCGCTGGGCGCGGACTGCGCCGTCCTCGTCGTGGTCGACGTACTTTCCTTCTGCACCACGACGGATCTCGTCCTCGGCAACGGCGGCAGGGTGCTGCCCGTCCGCTGGCGCGATCGGCGCGGTGCGGAAGCCGCGAAGGAGCGGGGCGCCATCCTCGCGGGTGAAAAACACTGGACCTTGCGCCCTTCGTCTGTGACGGAGATCCCTTCCGGCACCCTCCTCGCGCTCCCTTCTCCCAACGGTGCCACGCTCTGCGACGCCGCCGCCACGACCGGTGCCGTCGTCCTGGCGGGTTGCCTGCGCAACGCGACCGCCGTCGCCACCCGCGCGGCGGAACTGGCGGACGGACGTCCGATCGGCGTCATTCCGGCCGGGGAACGCTGGGGCATCGACATCCACACCGAAGTGAAGACCTTCGGGCCGTTGCGGCCGTGTGTGGAGGATCAGCTCGGCGCTGGAGCGATCGTCGCGGCACTGGACGGCTACGGCCGTCTGTCCGCCGAAGCCCGTCTCGCGGCCTTCGCGGCGAAATCCATTGACATCGCCGAAGCACTGACAGAGTGTGCTTCGGGACGTGAGCTCGCCGCGGCCGGGCACGCGAACGACGTGACACTCGCCGCGAAGCTCGATACAAGCAGCATGGTTCCCCTGCTGCACAAGGGAATTCTGGAGGATTCGTGACTTGGCTCGAACTCGCGGACGGCGTGTACGCCCGGCGTTACGAGGAGCTGGACCTGACCGTCGGCCTCGTCGTGGGCAGTGAGCGTTGTCTGGTCGTCGACGTCCGCGGTGATGTCGACCAAGGCGCCGAACTGGCCGCGGCGGTACGGGAGATCACGCAGCTGCCGTGGTCGGTCGTCTACACCCACGCGCATTTCGACCACGCCTTCGGCACGACGGCGTTCCTGCCGTGTGACGTCTGGGCGCACGAAGCGTGCTCGGCCGAGCTGGCCACCTACGGGGAGGGCGCGCGGCTCAAGTGGATCCAGCACTATCTCGGCGAAGACCGGCCGGAGATGGCGGAGGCGCTGGAACGCACCCAGATCACCTTGCCGGACAAGGCGGTCACCGACACCGCCGAGATGGACCTCGGCGGCCGCATCGTCGTGCTGCGGTTCCTCGGCCGGGCCCACACCGATCACGACCTGTTCGTGCAGGTGCCCGACGCGGGTGTCGTCTACGCGGGCGACGCGGTCGAGAACGCCGAAGCCGGCTTCAGTGCGTTCTCCTTCAATGACGGCAGTTTCCTGGCCGAATGGCCGGACGTGATGGACGCGATCCTCGCGCTGGAGCCGAAGACCATCGTGGCCGGGCACGGTGATCCCGTCGGCACCGCGTTCATCGAAGAACATCGCGACGGGCTGCGTGCGCTCGTCGCGCTCAAGAGCCAGGTCGCGGCCGGAGACCTCACGACGGACGAAGCCGTCGCGAGATCCTCCTACCCCGACGATGTCACCAGGGCCGCCTTGGGAACCCCTTAGTCGAAGTTCAATTCACCGGAGCGGGTGCGCTTCAGCTCGAAGAAGTCGGGGTAGCTCGCCAGCGCGCGGGCGCCGTCGAACACCTTGACGGCGTCTTCGCCCCGAGGGATCGAGCTGAGCACGGGGCCGAAGAAGGCGACGCCGTCGATGTGGATGGTCGGGGTACCGACGTCCATTCCGACCGGATTCATACCTTCGTAGTGACTCTTTTTCAGCGCTTCGTCGTACTCGGTCGACTCCGCGGCCTCGGCCAGCTCGGCCGGGGCGCCGATGGCCTCGAGGGCCTCCTTGATGACCTTCGGGATGTCCTTGTCACCCCGGTTGTGATGGCGCGTGCCGAACTCCGTGTAGAAGTCGCGCAGCGCCTCCTCGCCGTTCTTCTGCGCCAGCGCGGTGGCGACGCGGACGGGGCCCCAGCCGCGGTCCAACAGCTCCTTGTACTGCTCAGGCAGGTCGTCGCGACCGCTGTTCAGCTCGGACAGGCTCATGATCCGGAACCTCAGGTCGAGGTCGCGGTGCTTCTCCACCTCGAGGATCCAGCGCGAACTGATCCAGGCGAATGGGCAGATCGGATCGAAGTAGAAGTCGACCTTGGTCTTCTCGGACGGGGCGGTCATCAGGTTCTCCCAGTGCCATCGTCTTGGGTGGGCCGGTACGCACGGAGTGCTACACAGCGAGCCAACATCGCGGCCATCGGCGTTGTTCCCGTCGTCAGCGACGGCCCGGACATGATTGGATGCCAGTAGTTGGAAACCAAAACCGATACCGATGACCAGAGGTGCCAGTGCCCGCCCCCAACCTGACCCGAGACCAAGCCAAGCTGCGTGCGGACCTGCTCGACGTCGAGTCCTACGACATCGAGCTGGATCTGACCGACGGCCGTGGCGGTCCCGGTGAGAAGACCTTCACGTCGAAGACGACGATCAAGTTCGCGAGCGCCAGAAGCGGCGAAGCGTCGTGGGTCGACATCGTCGCCGAGGGGATCGAGTCGGCCGTCCTCAACGGGACGGAACTCGACGTCAGCGGGTACGTCGAGGACAAGGGCATAGAGCTGCCCGCGCTCGCCGGGTCGAACGAGCTCGTCGTGGACGCGGTCTGCCGGTACATGAACACCGGCGAGGGGCTGCACCGCTTCGTCGACCCGGTCGACGACGGCGTCTACCTCTACACGCAGTTCGAGACCGCGGACGCGAAGCGCATGTTCGCCTGCTTCGACCAGCCCGACCTCAAGTCGGTCTACCGGCTCACCGTCCTCGCGCCGAAGGACTGGAAGGTCATTTCGAACGCGCTGATCGAGTCGGCCGAGGAGACCCCGGAAGGGGCCGTCCGCACCGTGTTCGAGGTGTCCGAACGGATCTCGACCTACCTCGTCGCGTTGATCGCGGGCCCGTACAGCGAGTGGCGCGACGAGTTCTCCGACTCCCACCGCACGATCCCGCTGGGCATCTACTGCCGTGCCTCGCTCGCCGAGCACATGGACGCGGACCGGCTGTTCACCGAGACCAAACAGGGTTTCGCCTTCTACCACGAGAAGTTCGCCACCCCGTACCCGTTCTCCAAGTACGACCAGCTGTTCGTGCCGGAGTTCAACGCGGGCGCGATGGAGAACGCCGGCGCCGTCACCTTCCTGGAGGACTACGTCTTCCGGAGTCGTGTCACGCGCTACTACTACGAGCGCCGCGCCGAGACCCTGCTGCACGAGATGGCGCACATGTGGTTCGGCGACCTGGTCACCATGCGCTGGTGGGACGACCTGTGGCTGAACGAGTCGTTCGCGACCTTCGCGAGCGTGCTGGCCCAGGCCGAGGCGACCGAATACAAGAACGCGTGGACCAGTTTCGCGAACATCGAGAAGTCGTGGGCGTATCGGCAGGACCAGCTGCCCTCGACGCATCCGATCGCCGCGGACATCGTCGACCTGCACGCGGTCGAGGTGAACTTCGACGGGATCACCTACGCCAAGGGCGCGAGCGTCCTCAAGCAGCTCGTCGCCTACGTCGGGCTCGACCACTTCCTCGAAGGCTTGAAGGTCTACTTCGGCAAGCACGCCTGGGGCAACGCGACCCTGGCGGATCTGCTGGGCGCGCTGGAAGAGGCCTCCGGCCGCGACCTGTCGTGGTGGAGCGCGCAGTGGCTGGAGACCACCGGCCTCAACTCGCTGAGCCCGCGCTACGAGGTCGGCGCCGACGGGAAGTACACCGCCTTCGCCATCACCCAGACCGGCGCCAAGCCGGGTGCCGGCGAGCTGCGCGCGCACCGCGTCGCGGTCGGCGTCTACGACGAGGACGAGAACGGCAAGATCGTCCGCAAGCACCGCGTCGAACTCGACGTGGACGGCGAGCGCACCGAGGTGCCGGCGCTGGTCGGGCTCCCGGCGGGCAAGCTCGTGCTGGTCAACGACGACGACCTGACCTACTGCACGATGCGGCTCGACCCGGCGTCGCTGACCACCCTGATCGACCGCATCGCCGACATCACCGATCCGCTGCCCCGCACGCTGTGCTGGTCGGCGGCGTGGGAGATGACGCGCGAGGCCGAGCTCAAGGCGCGCGACTTCGTCACGCTGGTGCAGCGCGGCGTGCACACCGAGACCGAGGTCGGCGTGGTGCAGCGGCTGCTGCTGCAGGCGCAGACGGCGCTGAACTCGTACGCGAACCCGTCGTGGGCGGCGGACAAGGGCTGGCCGGGGTTCAGCTCGCGGCTGCTGGAGCTCGCGCAGGGCGCCGAGGCCGGTTCGGACCACCAGCTCGCGTTCGTCAACTCGCTCGCCGGATGCGTGCTCGACGACAAGACGCTGGCGATCATCGCGGGCTGGCTCGACGGCACGGCACCCCTGGAGGGCCTCACCGTCGACACCGACCTGCGCTGGCGGCTGCTGCACGCGCTCGTCGCGCACGGCAAGGCAGAGAACCGGGAGATCGACGCGGAACTCGCGAACGACGACACCGCCGCCGGACGGCGTCAGGCGGAGCGCGCACGGGCGCTGCGGCCGATCGGCGAGGCCAAGGCCGACGCGTGGCAGCGGGCGGTGTACGACGACGAGCTGCCCAACGCGGTCAGCGACTCGCTCATCGCCGGCTTCTCCCACCCTGGCCAGAAGCACCTGCTCGGCGACTACGTGACGCGCTACTTCGAGGTCATCGACGAGGTGTGGCAGCGGCGCTCCAGCGAGCGGGCGCAACCGACCGTGGTCGGGCTGTACCCCTCGTGGGCCGTCGAGCCGGCGACCGTCGAGGCGTCGGACGAATGGCTGGCCGGAGAGCACCCGGCGGCGCTGCGCCGTCTGGTGTCGGAAGGCCGGGCCGGGATCGTGCGGGCGCTGGCCGCCCGTGAGTTCGACTCGCAGGCCGGGGTCTAGTCCCGTAGTGCAATGAAGGGGCCTTTCCTTGCAAAATTCGCAAGGAAAGGCCCCTTCATTGCACTCGAAAGTGCTTGAGGGTGCTCAGTGCTGCGGAGCGCCGGCCTGGTCGCTCAGCATGCGAAGGGCGTTCACGAGACCGCCGATGAGGTCGCCTTCCTTGAAGGAGGCCACCATGCTGGCCACGGCGAGCTTCGCGCCGCGGTCGGGCAGGCGGAACCGGGCCTGCGAGCCCGTCACGATCTCGATGGCGCGCTGTCCGGGCGACACGGCGACGACCACGGCGTCGGCCGGCTTGTCGGTCGAGGCCAGCAGGCCCTCGGCGGTGACGCGGGTGTCTTCGCCGAGGTCGCCGAGGTACACACTGAAGTCCAGGCCGGTCTCGCGGCTGGCCAGCGTCAGCGCCTCGTCCAGCCGGGCGAGCTGCTGGATGGTGAAGGGGCTGATCGGCCCAGCCGGCGCGTACATCTTGGCGGCGGAAATCCGGCCGCTCGAGGTAACGGCGGCGCCGTAACCGGGCTCTTCGTCGACCGCGGTGGACGAAGGGGTCAGTTCACCAGTTGCCACGAGCGCCTCCCGTCACCGAAGCTCCGTCCGCCGCGCCGACGGCGGTCGCGCCGCCCGCGTGCGAATACCTGGCGCCGACCCCGTCGGGGTTGGCGCTCCACCACATGGCCGGGTACTCCCACGGCTGCCCCGGCCGGTACCGGGCGACGCCCGCGCCCTTCGACCGCAGCGTGGCCACCCCGCAAAGCGCGTAGATGACCAAGGGGATCACCGCGAAGACCAGGATCGTCTCGACAAGGTTCACGCGCGTGAGCGTATCCGATGGCGCGTGGCCGCACCCGCTCGCACGGGCGTGCGCGCGGAGACCTGCCACTCACCGTCCGGAGGGGTCCGTCCGCCGCTTGCCGCGAAAGCGCTCCCACATTGGGGCGAAGCCCTCAAGGCCGAAAGGTTGCAACTCAACGTACGGGCGGCCGCACCCGGCGCTGTCGTCTTGTCGGAGCCTTGAAATCCTCGTAGCTTTTTCACCTGTACGGGCCTTGCGCCCGGCTTTCTCACCCCAGCAGGTAACGCACCGGTCGCAGGAGGATATGTCATGCAGAGCACCCAGACACCCGGCCAGGCGATCTTCGACGACGTTTCGTCACTCTTCGAAATCGAATTCGTCCCCGGTACGCGTGTGACGGCGGGCACACGGGTTACTCGCGGTACTCGGGTCACTCGCGGTACTCGGGTCACTCGCGGTACTCGGGTCACTCGCGGTACTCGGGTCACTCGCGGTACGCGGGTCACCGCCGGTACCCGGGTCACTCGCGGAACGCGCGTCACCCGCGGCACTCGGGTCACTGCCGGAACCCGCGTCACCCGTGGCACGCGCGTCACTCGCGGCACCCGTGTGACCGCCGGAACCCGCGTCACCTGCGGCACCCGCGTCACCGCCGGAACCCGCGTCACCCGTGGTACGCGCGTCACCCGCGGAACCCGGGTCACCTGTCAGAGCGACTTTTCCCTCGCCGCCTGAGTTCGGGCGCGACCGGCCCGCAGGGGAAGACGCACTTCGCAACGAGATTCATCACGGCATCGGCTCGCCCCGGCCGCCTCAAGGCAGCCGGGGCGCCGACGTGTTCGCGATCTGCTCAGGCCGCGGTTCCCAGGTACGGCCGCCACAACGGGTCGGCCTCCTTCGAATGCGCGAGCAGCCGCCAGTGCGGCCCGTGCGGGGCCCTCGGCACGACGCGCAGCCGCCAGCCGATCTCGGAAAGCAGCTTGTCCGCCTTCCGGTGGTTGCACTTGGCGCAGCAGGCCACGCAGTTCGTCCAGCTGTGGGGGCCGCCGCGGCTGCGCGGGACGACGTGGTCGATCGTCTCGGCCCGCCCTCCGCAGTAGGCGCAGCGGTACCGGTCACGGTGCATCAGCCCGGCCCGGGTCAGCGGCACCTGGGCGCGATAGGGCACGCGCACGTAGGTGCTCAGCCGGATCACCGAGGGCACGGGCAGCGAGACCGTGGCGGCGTGCACTTCGAGCCCGCCGGGATCCCCGTGCACCACCTCGGCCTTGCCGCACATCACGAGGACCACCGCGCGCCGCAACGGCAGCGCCGTGAGCGGCTCGAACGTGGCGTTCAACAGCAATACCCGTCTGCGGCCCCAGGACGACGCTGTCGTCGTAGTGGGTACCGCCGTGGTCGACGGATCCCGCCCTCTACGCTGTCCGGGCGGGCGGGCAATACCCCCAGGCCGCGTTCCCGGCCCGCCCGGTGGAGCCCCGTGCGAGGGGGCACCTCCCGGATGGGCGCGCAACACGACCTCCGGCGCCTGTCCGGCCAAGGCCTGGCTCGGGACGCCGAGGGGGATGGGTTGTCGGTCTGGCACTCGACCACCTCCACCGGTGCAGGCATAGTCGACCACAGATCAGCCCCCGAGCGCACGTGTGTTACTGGACGTGTCACCTGCGCGCGACCCGGCGGCCACACGAAGCGGGGTGTTCCGCCTCCGCCGGGGCCGCCTGCCGCACTGAGCGGCGAACGAGATCCCCGCCGAGTACGAAAGGACATTTTCTCTCCGTGAACCTGCTGCCCACCGAACCCCCGGCCTGCACTCGAGAGGTCGGCAGCCTGTGCTACCAGGTGTTCCAGGTCACAAAGAACGAATGGCTCTCCGCGTCGGCGGGCTGGCTGCTGACGAAGCCGCTCAGGATCCTGATGATCGTCGCCGTGGCGTTCCTGCTGCGGTACCTGGTGCGACGCCTGATCAACCGCGTGACGCGGATGCCGGGCGGCTCGTCGAAGCTGCCCGCCCTGTTGAGGCCGCTGCGGGAGAAGGCTCCCGAAGTGCTCGGGTCGGCGGTGATGGAACGGCGCCGTCAGCGCGCCGCCACGATCGGCTCGGTGCTCAAGTCGATGGCGACGTTCCTGATCTACGGCCTCGCGTTCATCCTGGTGCTGGGCGAACTGGGCATCGACCTCGCGCCGATCATCGCTTCGGCGGGTATCGTCGGCGTGGCGCTCGGCTTCGGCGCGCAGAACCTGGTCAAGGACTTCCTGTCCGGTATGTTCATGATGATCGAGGACCAGTACGGCGTCGGTGACGTCGTCGACGTCGGTGAGGCGTCCGGCACCGTCGAGGCCGTCGGCCTCCGGATCACCACCTTGCGTGACATCAACGGCACCGTCTGGTACGTCCGCAACGGCGAGGTGCTGCGGGTCGGCAACTCGAGCCAGGGCTTCGCGGTGGCCGTCGTCGACGTCCCGCTCAGCTACTCCGCCGACGTCGAGAAAGCCACCGAGCTGATGGCCGAGAAGGCGAAGACCCTCCTGGAGAGCGAAGGGCTGGCACCGAACGTCCTGGAGCCGCCGGAGATGCTCGGTGTGGAGACCGTCACGCCCGAAGGCATCAAGCTCCGCCTGACCGTGAAGGTCCGGCCTGGCAAGCAGTGGGCCGTGCAACGCGCCCTGCGGGCGCATCTGCTCGCCGCGCTGGACGAAGCCGGCTTCGAGCCACCGCTGGGGCGTTTTATGTCCGCCGGCCCCGCCCCGCAGTAGGCAAGGGCAGAATGGAGTTGTGTCCGTGACCGAACCTGACCCCACCACCGTGTACGAAGCCATCGGCGGTGAACCCGTCTTCACCCGGATCATCGCGCGGTTCTACGCCGAAGTCGCGGTCGACGAGGTACTTCGCCCGCTGTATCCGGAGGAGGACCTCGGCCCGGCCGAGGAGCGTTTCCGGCTGTTCCTCATGCAGTACTGGGGCGGCCCGCACACCTACTCGGAGCAGCGCGGTCACCCTCGGCTGCGGATGCGGCACGCCCCGTTCAAGATCGGCCCGATCGAACGTGACGCCTGGCTGCGCTGCATCAAGATCGCGGTCGACGAGGAGAACATCGAGGAGCCCTACCGCTCACAGCTGTGGGCGTATCTCGAGATGGCCGCCAACAGCATGATGAACAGCTTCGTGTGATGGCGACGGGCGCGGCTTGGTGGGAACAGGCGGTCTTCTACCAGGTCTACGTGCGCTCGTTCGCCGATTCGGACGGGGACGGCGTCGGTGACCTCGAAGGCATCCGCGGCAAGCTCGGGTACCTGGAGCTGCTCGGGGTCGACGCGTTGTGGCTGACGCCGTTCTACCGCTCCCCCATGGCCGACCACGGCTACGACATCGCGGACCCGCGCGACGTCGACCCGATGTTCGGCACGCTCGGCGACTTCGACGTCCTGCTGACCGAGGCGCACAAACGCGGCATCAAGGTCACCGTCGACGTCGTCCCCAACCACACCAGCAACACCCACGCCTGGTTCAAATCGGCGATGGCGGCACCGCCGGGCAGCCCGGAACGGGATCGCTACCTCTTCCGTGACGGGCTGGGCCCCCGCGGCGACCAGCCGCCGAACAACTGGGGCAGCGCGTTCGGCGGCCCGGCGTGGACGCGGGTCCCGGACGGCCAGTGGTACCTGCACCTGTTCTCCCCGCAGCAACCGGACTTGAACTGGGCCAACCCCGAGGTCGCGGCCGATCTGGCGCGGACCCTGCGGTTCTGGCTGGACCACGGGGTCGACGGTTTCCGCATCGACGTCGC
The DNA here is from genome assembly GCF_029369745.1 of Amycolatopsis sp. QT-25. Lineage (NCBI taxonomy): Bacteria > Bacillati > Actinomycetota > Actinomycetes > Pseudonocardiales > Pseudonocardiaceae > Amycolatopsis > Amycolatopsis sp. QT-25. The sequence goes on along the minus strand of NZ_CP120210.1, from coordinate 2,016,863 downwards.
GCACGGCATGGCGAAACCGCCGGGCCTGCCGGACATGGACCCGCGGGTGAACGCGCTCGGGCCGAGCGAGTTCCCCGACCCGAGGTTCGACGACGACCGCGTCCACGGAATCCACCGGATGATCCGCAAGGTGCTCGACGAGTACCCGGGCACGATGGCCGTCGGCGAGATCTGGGTGACCGACGAGGAGCGCCTCGCGCGCTACCTGCGGCCCGACGAACTGCATCTGGCGTTCAACTTCCGGCTCGTGCTCACGCAGTTCGACGCGGACGCGCTGCGGACGGCCATCGAGCGGTCCCTGGCGGTGCCGAAGTCGACCGGGGCTCCCGCCACCTGGACGTTGAGCAACCACGACGTCTGGCGGCAGGTCAGCCGCTACGGTGGCGGTGAACGCGGCGTCCGGCGCGCGCGGGCGATGGCGCTCGTCGAACTCGCGCTGCCCGGCGCGATCTATCTGTACAACGGTGAGGAACTGGGACTCGGCAACGTCGACCTCCCGCCGGAAGCGCTCACGGACCCGCGCGCCAAGATCTCCGGCGCCGAGTTCGGCCGCGACGCGGCACGGGTGCCGCTGCCGTGGGAAGGCGACCTGCCGCCGTTCGGGTTCTCGCGCAATCCGCGCACGTGGCTGCCGATGCCCGCATCGTGGGCGTCGGTGACGGTGGAAGCGCAACTGGAGGATCCGGCCTCGACACTGTCGCTGTACCGGCGGGCGATCGAGATCCGCAAAGCGCACCAGGCCTTCAGCGGGGACGATCTCGAGTGGTACGGCGCGCCCGCGGGATGTTTCGCGTTCCGGCGGCGCGGCGGTGGGCTGGTCTGCGCGCTGAACACCTCGGCGAGCCCGATCGCGCTGCCGCCCGGTGAGGTGCTGCTGTCGAGCGTTCCGCTGGTGAACGGGAAACTGCCGCCGGACGCCGCCGCCTGGCTCGTCTGAGCGGCCCCAAGCGCTATGAAGGACTCCTTCCTTGCAAATTTTGCGAGGAAGGAGTCCTTCATAGCGCGCTACGGGATCACTTGTTGAAGCCCGGGTGCAGCTTGTACTGCGTCTGGGCGTTGAACTCGTTCTGCCGGACGAGCTTCGCCGGGAAGGTCCGCCAGTCGTTGAGGTCCAGGACGTCCAGGCCCTTCACGAGGTCGGACGAGAAGATGTGGCCGTTGTACCAGTACGCCGACCACGTGCCACCGCCGACGAGCTTCTCGTTCGAGAGCGGGCCCCGCTCCCAGTACGCGATCTCCTTCGGCTTCGTCGCGTCGGTGAAGTCCCACACCGAGACGCCGCCCTGGTACCAGGACTGGACCATGATGTCCTTGCCCGGCACCGGGATCAGCGAACCGTTGTGCGCCACGCAGTTCTCGGTCTCGGACTGCAACCGCGGGATCTTGTAGTAGCTGACGAACTCCAGCTTGCGGTCGTCGCCGCGGCCGGTGATCCGGTAGATGCCGTTGGCGCCGCGGGTGGAGCCGAACTTCTCCAGGCAGGTCGCCATCCCGCCGCCGCCGAGCTCGTCGGTGAAGACGATCTTGGTGGCGTCGTTGTTGAAGGTGGCGCTGTGCCAGAACGCGAAGTTGACGTTGTCCTGCACGCGGTTGAGGACCCGCGGCTTGAGCCGGTCGGAGATGTCGATCAGGACACCGTCACCCATGCAGGCACCGGCCATCAGGTCCTTCTCCGGCAGCGCCGTCAGGTCGTGGCAACCGGTGGTCGCCGAGCGGCGGGTGCCGTCGGGGTTGGTGCCACCGAGATTGCCACCGTCCGGGAACAGCACCGGGGTCGCGACGAGCGAAGCCTTCGCCGGGTCCTTCACGGGGACCTTGATGATCGACAGCTTGTCGTGCGGTGGCTGGCAGTCGGGCAGGTCGGCCGCCGGCGCGTACGACGAGACGTAGACGTACACGTCCTTGCCGCGCTTGTCCGGCACCAGGGTGTTGGTGTGCGAACCGCAGTCGGTCTCGACCGCCGCGACGTACTTCGGCGCGGCGAGGTTCGAGATGTCGAAGATCTTGATGCCCTCCCACGCCGTCTTGTCCGAAGCGGGCTTCGCGACGCTGTTGCAGGAGTTGTCGCTGCGCGACGCGTCGGTCGAGAGGAAGAGCAGGTCGCCGGAGATCGACACGTCGTTCTGCCCGCCGGGGCACAGGACCTGGCTGACGATCTTCGGGCGGTACGGGTTGCGGACGTCGAAGACGTTGAAGCCGTCGTACGTGCCGATGATCGCGTGCCCCTTGGTGAACGCGATGTCGGTGCCGGTCGAGTCCTTGGTGAACGGTCCCTGCTGCGGGACGTTCGCGATCGACCGGAGGTTCGGACTGTGGACGATTTCGTCCACGCCCGGAATCGTGGTCGCCGAGGGTTCGGCGATGACGGCCGGCGCGGCGAGCGCGCTGGAGGCCCCGAGGGCGGCGACTGCGGCCGCCGACACGAAGACCCTGGTCAAGCGGCGTTTCAGCCCAGGCTGCGGCACGATATGGCTCTCCTTCCACCCAGCTTTACGCGCACCTTATTCCTTATTTAGGCTCAGTAGGTACCGACCAACGGAGGTTCTCCCGGGATGAGAAAAAGTTTGACATCGGCATTGCTCGCTGCCGTTTTCGTGGTCTCGGGCTGCACTGGCGACGAAACTCCGGCGCAAACGGCCCAAAGTGCTCCGGTGATCGTGCCCGGGAGGCCCGGCGAGCAGGCGGGTACCGCTGCTCCCGGCCCGGTGAACCGCGATCAGCCCAACGACGCCGACGTCGAGTACATGACGATGATGGTGCCCCACCATCGGCAGGCGAAGGTGATGACCGATCTGGTGCCGGGCAAGACGGCGAACGAGCAGATCCGGGCCATCGCGGGCCGGATCTCGGTCGCGCAGGACGGCGAGGTCGCGATGATGAAGACCTGGCTGGCCGATCGCGGCAAGCCGGTTCCGGGTGAGGGGCACGCCGGCCACGGTGGAGGGCACGAGCACGCGCTCATGCCGGGTATGGCGACCGAGGCCCAGCTGGCGGATCTGCGCGCGGCGAACGGGGTGGCGTTCGAGAAGCTGTTCCTCGACCTGATGATCGCGCATCACCAGGGTGCGCTGACCATGGCCGAAACCCAACTCGGGAAGGGCGTGGAGATCAAGGCGCAGGAAATGGCGCAGGAGGTCGTCACCGGCCAGACCGCCGAGATCGAGCGCATGAAGACTCTGCGCTCGAAGCTCTGAACGAACAACGCAATTCGGCACCTGCTTGCGATAATTCGCTATGCGAACTATCGCAAGCAGGTGCCGAATTGCGAAGGGGTCAGGCGTCGCCGGAGGAGCCCATGTCGCCGAAGCCGGAGTCGCCCGAGTCTCCGGAGTCGCCGGAGTCGCCGGAGTCGCCCGAGACGATCCAGGTCGCCAGCGCGGCCGCCTGGACGTAGGGCGCCGCCTTCGCCGCGGCCCGTCCGGCGGATCTGGCCCGGCTCCATTTCTCCGGGCGTTCGGCGCGTTCCGGCGCCTCCTCACCCGGCGGGCGCTCGGTGCGCCACGGAGTCTCCTCCGGCCGGACCTCGGCGAGGAAGTCCGCGGTGGGGTCTTCCCCGTCCTTGCCGGCGTTCTTGTCGGTCATGGAGACAGCCTGACACCGCGGGCGCTCGGAGGCCACCCGCGGTGTCAGGCGGTAAGAAAGCCGTCAGAACAGCAGCGGCAGCAGCGCGTGACGGCGCTTGAGGACCGCGCCGTACCGGGCGTCGATACGCATCCACGAATCCGTCGCGGTCACCCGGACGACGTCGCCGTCGATCGACGAGTCGACGAAACCCATCCCCGACAACGCGAACAGGCACCGCATCTGGACCTTGATCTCCAGCTCGTTGCCCGAAACGGTGAGCACCGCCTGGTCCATCAGCGAGGCGGGCGGGTTGCCGTGCGGGCCGACGTTGTCGCGGGCCAGGGTGACCCCGCGATCGGCCAGCTCCGAAATCACCGTCGCCGGCAGTTCGTCCACCAGCTGCCAGCGTCCCGATGCGGGCAGTTCGGAATGCCACATCAGATCACGGGCCGGGCCCGGATCCATCCGCTCGCCGCCGGCGACGGTCAGCGCGGCGAGCAGCTCGTTCCCCGACACGGTGACGTCCGACGGCGTGATGTCGCCGGCGACCGCCCTGGTGGCGAGGACCTCGAACGGGGTGGTGCTCCACGCCTCGACGACGCCGTCACCGCGCTGACGAAGCCGTACCAGCGTGTTCTGGTCGAGCCGGACCGCCCTGGCGACGAACGCGCCGAGCGTTTCGCGGTCGCCCGCGTCCGGGATGACGAGCTCAGGCATCCGTGAACCCCTTCTCCAGGAAGGCGCGTTCGTCCTCGGTCAGCCGCCGCGGCCGTTCCGACCCGGTGTCGTACGGCGCGAGCACCGTCTCCGCGGTGACCGCGACCTTGTCGGACTCGGCGGGCCCGGCGTGCACTTGATAGCCGAGAGTGAAGCTGGCGTGCTTCAAGTCCTTCAACGAGATCTCCACCCGGATGTCCTGATCGGACACCACGATCGGCGAACGGTAATGGACGGCCAGCTTCACCACCACGATGCCCTTGGGCAGTTCGGTGAGCCCGGCCCGGACGGCGTCCCCGAACAGCAGGGGAATGCGTGCCTCTTCGAGCAGGGTCACCAGATTCGCGTGGTTGACGTGCCCGTAGACGTCCATATCCGACCAGCGCGGCCGGATCAGGGAAATGTAGCCCACTACCTCACCGTGCTCCGGATCTGCCTCGCCGCTACCGACAGCGTCGCCAGGTCGAGTTTGCCGAACTGGCTGATCTCGTCCAGCGCGACGCGGGCCCGCTGCAACCGCGAAGCGTTCGTCTTCTCCCAGTGCGCGATCTTCTCGTCCGGGTCGGTGCCCGCGTCACTGTGCCGCAACGCGTCCAGCGTGATCGTCCGCAGGGAACCGTACACGTCGTCCCGCAGCGCCAGCCGCGCGAGCGCGTGCCAGCGGTTGCCGCGTTCGAGACCGCTGATCGACGTCAGCATCTTGTCGATGCCGAGGTGGTCGGAGAGCGCGTAGTACAGGCCCGCGGTCTCCGCCGAGGTGTGCACCGCGTCGATCCCCGCCTGCTGCTCGGCCAGCTCCGCGACGTCGGTGACGTCGAGCAGGCCGAAGGTGTGCAGCAGGAGCGCGACCCGCTCCGCCAGCTCCGCCGGGACGCCCTTCTCGACCAGCCGCTGGCTGTTCGCGTCCACCGAAGCGCACTCGACACCGCGAAGCAGCTCATGCGCCCGCGGAGCCAGCTCGCCCACGACCCGGCCGAACCGGTTGATCTCGGCGAGCGGGGCCAGCGGCTGCGGCCGGTTGGTGAGGAACCAGCGGGCGGCCCGGTCGAGCAGCCTGCGGGTCTCCAGCATCATCTCGTCCGCGACCTCGGTCGGCACGACGTTGTCCAGCGCGTCGATCTGGGCCCACAGCGAGGGCAGGTCGTACACGTGGGTGACCACGGCGTACGCGCGAACGGCGTCGGTCGCGGTCGCGTTCATCTCCTCCATCAGGCGGAAGACGTACGAGATCCCGGCGCCGTCGACGACCTCGTTGGCCACCATCGTCGTGATGATCTCGCGTTTCAGCGGGTGCTGGAAGATCGCGTCGCCGAAGCGTTCCCGAAGCGGCTTCGGGAAGTACTCGGGCAGACGGCGCGAGAACACCTCGGAGTCCGGCAGTTCGCTCGCCAGCAGCTCGTTCTTGAGGTCGAGTTTGACGTGCGCGAGCAGCGTCGCCAGCTCCGGCGAGGTGAGGCCCTCACCCGCCTTCTCCAGCGCGCGGAACTCCGCCGAACTCGGCAAGGCTTCGAGCTTGCGGTCGAAGGCGCCCTTCGCGACCAGCGCCGCGACGAGCCGCTGGTGCACCGAGACCATCGGGCCGGCGTGCGCACGGCTGACACCCAGCACGGCGTTCTGCCGGTAGTTGTCGGCCAGCACCAGCTCGCCGACCTCGTCGGTCATCTGCTCCAGCAGTTCGTTGCGCTGCTCGGCACCGAGCGATCCGGTCGAGACCAGGTGGTCCAGCAGGATCTTGATGTTGACCTCGTGGTCGGAGCAGTCGACACCGGCGGAGTTGTCGAGGGCGTCGGTGTTGATCTTGCCGCCCGCGCGGGCGAACTCGATCCGGCCGAGCTGGGTCAGCCCCAGGTTCCCGCCCTCGCCGACGACCTTGACGCGGAGCTGGTTCCCGTTGACGCGCACGGCGTCGTTGGCCTTGTCGCCCGCGTCGGCGTGGGTCTCGTTCTCGGCCTTGACGTAGGTGCCGATGCCGCCGTTCCACAGCAGTTCGACCGGAGCCAGCAGGATCGCCTGCATCAGGTCGCTCGGCGCCAGCTTCGTCACGTCCTCGCCGAGGCCGAGCGCCTCGCGGACCTGCGGGCTGATCGGGATCGTCTTCGCCGACCGCGAGTAGATCCCGCCGCCCTCGCTGATCAGCGAGCGGTCGTAGTCCTCCCACGACGAGCGCGGCAGGTCGAACAGCCTGCGCCGCTCGGCGAACGAGGTCGCCGAATCCGGGTTCGGGTCGAGGAAGATGTGCAGGTGGTTGAAGGCGGCCACGAGCCGGATGTGCTCCGAGAGGAGCATGCCGTTGCCGAAGACGTCACCCATCATGTCGCCGATGCCGACGACGGTGAAGTCCTCGGTCTGGGTGTCCTTGCCCAGCTCGCGGAAGTTGCGCTTGACGCTTTCCCAAGCACCCTTCGCGGTGATGCCCATGGCCTTGTGGTCGTAGCCGACCGAGCCACCGGAAGCGAAGGCGTCACCCAGCCAGAACCCGTAATTCGCCGAGACCTCGTTCGCGATGTCGGAGAACTTGGCGGTGCCCTTGTCGGCCGCGACCACGAGGTAGCTGTCGTCGCCGTCGTGGCGGACCACACCCGGCGCCGGAACGGTCTTGCCCTCGACGCGGTTGTCGGTCACGTCGAGCAGGCCGGAGATGAACATCCGGTAGCAGGCGATGCCTTCGTTCAGCTGAGCGTCACGGTCGAGGCTCGGGTCCCCGGTCGCGGCCGGCGGGCGCTTCACGACGAAGCCGCCTTTCGCGCCGACAGGCACGATGACCGCGTTCTTGACCGCCTGCGCCTTGACCAGGCCGAGGATCTCCGTGCGGAAGTCCTCCCGGCGGTCGGACCACCGCAGACCACCGCGCGCGACGTCACCGAAACGCAGGTGCACACCCTCGATCCGGGGCGAGTACACGAAGATCTCGTACTTCGGCCGCGGCTCGGGCAGCTCGGGCACCGCGCTCGGGTCGAGCTTGAGCGCCAGGTACTGGCGGGAGTTCCCCTCGGCGTCGGTGACGTGGTAGTTCGTGCGCAGCGTGGCGAGGATGACCGCCATCAGGCGTCGCAGGATCCGGTCCTCGTCGAGGCTGGTCACCTCGTCGACCAGCATGCCGATCTCGGCGGTCAGCTGCTCGGCCTGCGACGCGCGGGCCTCCTCGCCGAGAGAGAGGTCGAAGCGGGTCTCGAACAGCCGCACCAGCGCGGTGGCGATGTCGGTGTGCGCGAGGACGGTGTTCTCGATGTATTCCTGCGAGAACGGGATCTTCGTCTGGCGCAGGTACCGCGAATAGGCCCGCAGGATGGCCGCCTGGCGCCAGGTGAGCCCGGCGCGCAGGACGAGGCCGTTGAAGCCGTCGACCTCGCAGTCCCCGCGCCAAGCGGCGTGGAAGGCGTCCTGGAAGCGGCTGCGGAGGTCGTGGTCGGCGTGGTCGAGGACCTGCGGGTCGATCAGCAGGCCGAAGTCGTAGATCCACGACCGGCCACCGTCCTCGCGGCGCAGTTCGTACGGACGTTCGTCGACGACCTCGACGCCCATTCGCTGCAGGACGGGGAGCACCTGGGAGAGGGTGACCCCCTCGCCGCGCAGGTACAGCTTGAAGCGCCGCTCCCCCGCCTCTGCGTCGGACGGCAGGTAGAACGACATCGACAGGTCGCCCTCGTCGGTCAGCGACTCCAGGGCACGGAGGTCCGCGAGCGCTTCGAGCGCGGTGAAGTCCTCCTTGTAGCCCTCGGGGAACACCGCGGCGAACCGCTGCCCCTGTTCGCCCGCGGACTCCTCGACCAGCAGGCCGATCGCGACTCCGCTGTCACCGGCGCGCTCGCGGCGCTCGGCGAGGATCGCCTCGACCATCCGGTCGTCCCAGCCGCGCACGGCTTCGTTGAGCCGTTCCTGGATGCGCAGGGTGTCCGGTTCGGACCGCTGCGACGGATCGGTGTGCACGATGAAGTGCACCTGCGCGAGCACGGTCTCGCCGATGCGCGCGCTGTATTCCAGTTGCGCGCCTTCGAGTTCTTCGAGCAGGACCTCCTGCATCGCGAGCCGCGAACGGGTCGTGTAGCGGTCACGCGGGAGGTACACGAGGCACGAGTAGAAACGGCCGTACGGGTCACGGCGCAGGAACAGCCGCAGTCGTCGGCGATCCGACAGCGTGATCGCGCCGGTCGTCGTCGAGTACAGCGAGTCGGTGTCGGCCGAGAACAGGTCCGCGCGCGGCCAGTTCTGCAGCACCTCGAGCATCCGCTGGCCGGAGAAGGACTCCATCGGGAAACCCGCGCGGTGGATGACCTCGCGGACCCGGTTGCAGACCACCGGGATGTCCAGCACGTTCTCGTGCAGGGCGGTGGTGGTGAACATGCCGAGGAAGCGGTGTTCGCCGGTGACCTTGCCGTTGTCGTCGAACGTTTTCACGCCGACGTAGTACGGGTAGACCGGGCGGTGCACCGTGGACGGCGCGCTCGCCTGGGTCAGCACCAGCAGTGTCGGCGCGAGCGCGGACACCGCCGTGTCGGGACCGGCGGTGAGGCTGCGCGCGGCCAGGCTGTCCTGGCGCAGCACACCCAGCCCGGTGGCCAGCACCGCGCGCAGGGCGGGCTCGTCACTGTCCGGGTGCGGATTGTCGATCAGTTCGTAACGGCGGTAGCCGAGGAAGGTGAAGTGGCCGTCGGCCAGCCAGCGCAGCAGCCGGGCACCCTCCGCGACCTCGTGCGTGGGCAGCTGCGGCGGATTCCCGTCCAGCTCGTCGGCGAGACGGCGAGCCGTCTCCGCCATCTTGTCGGTGTCCTCGACGACCTCGCGGACGTCACCCAGCACCGAAGACAGCCGATTGTCCAGCTCGCGGGCCCGGTTCGGATCCGTGACCAGGTCGATCTCGATGTACATCCACGACTCGGCGGCCGAGTTCGACGGCGGCTCCGCCGGGTCGGCGTCCGGGTGGACCTCCAGCAGCTCGCCGGTCAGATCCCGGCTCACCACGACGATCGGGTGCACGATGCGCTGCACCTGCACCCCGTCCCGCGCGAACTCCGCCGCGACGGAATCCACCAGGTACGGCATGTCGTCCGTGACGACCTGCACGACGGTCGCCTCACGCGTCCAGCCGTCTTCGGGCCCCGTCGGGTTCAGCAGCCGCACCGCGGGACGGCCGGGCATCCGGTCCTTCGCCAGCTGGAGGTGCGAGCGGACGGCGCCGACGAGGTCGACCGGGTCGTCACCGAGAATCTCTTCGGCGGGGATGTGCCGGTAGTACAAGCGGATCAAGTCGCCGATCTCCGGGGCGTATGCCGCGGCGGCGTCGATCAGGTCGTCCCGGATCTGCTCCGGGTTCACCGACCGGCGCCGGGCGCCTTCCTCGGTGCCGACATCTTTTCCGGGCAGGGACGAGACTCCCGTCGAGCTCATTAGAGGCAACTCTCCACTGTAGCGAGATTGACACCGCGACCGGCACGACTCTGTACCGGCCCAGCCCCAACCTACAGCTCCGGACCGTCGGCCCCACAAGGCCGGGTCTTTCCCGGCCGTCGAAGATTTCCCTGCTCAGATACCGGAATCGCCGTGATCGGTTCAGCTACTCGCCGGTCACGTCGGCGGTCTGTCCGGCCCTTCCCGCACCTCGCCGCACCGGGGGTGACCAGCACCCCTTTCCCCGCGGTGCCGCGGCGGACGGATTCACCGGGCCGACTGAATCGTTCAAGCCACTTTCGGGCACCACCGAGGTGAAGCAAGGGACCTTTGCTCTCGCGCGATCAGTCCCTGCCGCTGGCGCGGTGCCGGTCGTGGCCGTTGACCGGACGCTTTCCCGAGTCCTGGGAACCAAGTTGCTTCACGAGCGCGGCGGCACTGGCGGTACCCGCCTGGTGCTCCGCGAGCGCGCGGGCGAGCAGGTCGGCGAGACCGGCGTCCGGCGGCGGCTCGTCCTCCGCGATCGCACGGGCATAGCTTTCCGGGAACGGCGCGATCGGCCGCCACGAACCGGTGTCGGTCAGCGGGTCCAGCGCGGGCGGCATCCGCAGCCGCGGCAGCCACGGATCCGTGACCTCTTCGTTGGCGCCGGAGCGAGGGCTTTCCCGGGTTTCGCGGGCCGGAGGCGGCACGGGGTCTTCCCGAGGCGGCGGCGCGAGCGGTACGGCGGGTTCGATGTACTCGACCTGGGGCTGCTCCCGCCGGGCACGGCCGGTGTCGGCCCGCTCTTCGGTGGCGGTTTCCGGATGTACGGAATCCGCGGCGCCGTCCGCGCGACGGCGGCCACCGCCCTGCCCGCCGGTGCTCGAGATCCCGAGCCGGTCCAGCACCGATTTCGCCGCCACGGAACCGTGTTCGGCGTCGTGCCTGGTCTTGCGCGAGACCGGGGCGGAGGACCGGCGGACGCGCTCTTCGGCCGCCCACTCGTCGCTTTCCCACAACGGGGCGGCGGTCCCCGGCGGACGCGGAGGCTGGACCTCCGCCGCCAGGCGCGGCCGGGGTTCGGCGGCGGGTTCGGGAGCGAGAAGCAGCTCCGGGGCCACGGACTCCGAGAAGGCCACGGGCGCCGGCTCCTCAGGCCGCACAGGCTCCTCAGGCCGCACAGACTCCCCGGCCCGTACCGGCTCGTCGGCCCGTACTGAACCGTCTGCTTGCACCGGCTGCTCGGTCCGCGCCGGCTCGTCGACCCGTATTGGACCCTCCACCCGCACCGGCTCCTCGGTCCGCACCGGCTCCTCGATCCGGACGGGCGTCTCGGACTCGGGCCGCCGTCGCCGCCGCGCGGCGGGATTTTCCGGCTGGGCGACCGCTGGTTCGGACGCGACGGTCTCGCGGGCCTCTGGAGCCTCTGGAGCCTCTGGAGCCTCTGGAGCCTCTGGACGGCGTCGTCGCCCGGACTCCGGACGTGACGCGGGTGCGGGCTCCGGTTTCGGCGGCGGCATCAGTTTCGGTGCGACGGGTTCGGCCTTGGGCTCGAACCTGATCGACGGTTCGGGTCGCTGAAATTTCTTCGGCACCCGGCGACGCCAGTCGCTGTCGGACGCCGCCGCTTCCCGAGCGGGCTCCGGACGGGACGGTGGTCTCAACACCGGTACTTCGGTCTTCTCCACGACCGGAGTACCGGCAGGCTCCTCCGGACGCGGCGGTTCGGCGGGACGTGGCAGTTCGGCGAGACGCGGTGGTTCGGCGGGACGTGGCAGTTCGGCGGGACGCGGCGGTTCGGCGAGACGCGGCGGTTCGGCGAGACGCGGCGGTTCGGCGGGACGCGGCGGTTCGGCGGGACGTGGGCCCTCGACCGGCAACTGCCGCACCCGCGGGCGTTCCGCCTGCCTGCTCGGCCGGGCGGGCTGCGTCGGCTCGCGACGAACCGGCGGCTCGGCCGCGGGCCGCTTCGGGGGCGCCGCGTCGATCGGCGCCATCACCGCGGTCACCTCGGCCGATTCCGGCGGCGGAACCGGCATCGGCGTGGCCGACGGCCTCGCGGCGACGGCCCGCAGGACGTCGTCGAGGTCGACAGCGGCGTTCTCGGCCGCGCCGAACTCACCGACCAGGACGTTGCACGCCTGCCTGCGCGCACGCGAGTGCAGATGCTCGGCGGCACGCGAACGATGCAGGCAGCCGATGGCCTCCTCGGCCCGCCCGAGCCGTTCCTCGATCTGCGCGAGTTCCAGCCACAACCGTGCCGTGACGGCGTGCAGGTTGTGGTCCTCGGTCCCGGCGACCGCTTCACGCACGAGCATGCCCGCGGCTTCCCCGGATCCCGCGGGCAGCAGAACACGGGTGGCCACCGCCAGCCGCAGCCACGCGGCCGGCGCGATCCCGGCGGCCCGGACGGGCGCGTCGAGGATCGGCTGCGCCACCTCCAGCGCCATTTCCGTGTCGCCCTTGTCCAGCAACGTGCAGACGAGTTGCAGGACCAGCCTGATCCGGACGAGACCTCCGTCGTCACGGGGATTCGCGAGCTTTTCGAGCATGCCGAGCCCGGTCCGCGCGGCGTCGGCGGCCGAGGTCAGATCTCCGTGACGGCGGCGGTGCGCCGACACTCCGACCCGGAGCATCGCGCGGATCAGCAGTTGCGAGTCCGCCGACATCGAGCCGTCGCCGAGCACCAGCTTGTCCGCCTCGGCGAGCACGCGATCCAGCTCCGCCTTGCGGCCGAACTGCGCCAAGCAGCCGACGAGGTGACACAACGCCTCGGCCCGGTGCGCCGGCGAGACCGCCGGATCCGCCAGCAGCGGACGCAGTGCGGCCAGCCCCGTCAACGGGATGCCGACACTGCGCGCACAAACGGCCAGATCGATCCGTAACCGAGCGGCGATGTCGCCGTAGCCCGCGTGTTCGGCGGCACGCAGGGCGGCCACCGCCCGGCCGGCCATCCGGGGACGGCCACCGAGCCGCACCCGCGCGCTGACCACCAGACTCTCCGCGCGGATCCACTGCTCGTCGGCACCCGCGGCCTCGGCGAGCGCGGCCGCGCGCTCCCCGAGGACCAAGGCGAGCTCGGGCGCCCTCAGGTGCAGGGCGTCCGCGCGTTCGATCAACCTGCCGACAGCGGACAGGGTTCCCCCGGTGGCAACCGTCCGCCCGCTCACCGAGGTGGTGGGCGAGCCCGGCCGTTGGCGCTTGCTGGCTTCCACGGGGAACCCCCGGCCCTCAGTCGCGGGTCAGCTTGCGATGGGTGACGCGGTGCGGACGAGCCGCCTCGGCGCCGAGACGTTCGACCTTGTTCTTCTCGTAGCCTTCGAAGTTACCTTCGAACCAGAACCATTGCGAGGGGTTCTCGTCCGTGCCTTCCCAGGCGAGGATGTGCGTCGCGACCCGGTCGAGGAACCACCGGTCGTGCGAGATGACCACGGCGCACCCGGGGAACTGCTCAAGAGCGTTCTCCAGCGAGCCCAAGGTCTCGACGTCCAGGTCGTTCGTCGGCTCGTCGAGCAGGATCAGGTTCCCGCCCTGCTTGAGGGTCAGCGCCAGGTTCAGCCGGTTGCGCTCACCACCGGAGAGTACGCCCGCCGGCTTCTGCTGGTCCGGACCCTTGAAACCGAACGCGCTGACGTAGGCACGCGAGGGCATTTCGGTCTGCCCGACGTGGATGTAGTCCAGCTTGTCCGAAACCACCTCCCATACCGTCTTCTTCGGGTCGATCCCGCCACGGTTCTGGTCCACATAGGACAGCTTCACCGTCTCGCCGATCTTGACCCGGCCGTCGTCCGGCTCCTCAAGCCCGACGATCGTCTTGAACAGGGTCGTCTTGCCGACACCGTTCGGCCCGATCACGCCGACAATGCCGTTACGCGGCAGGTCGAACGACAGCCCGTCGATCAGCACGCGGTCGTCGAATCCCTTGCGCAGCTTCTCGACCTCGACGACCACGCTGCCCAGCCGGGGCCCCGGCGGGATCTGGATCTCTTCGAAGTCGAGCTTGCGGTGCTTGTCCGCCTCCGCGGCCATCTCTTCGTAGCGGTCGAGCCGGGACCGCGACTTGGTCTGGCGCGCCTTGGCGTTGGACCGGACCCATTCGAGTTCGGACTTCAGCCGCTTGGCGAGCTTGGCGTCCTTCTTGCCCTGGACCTCGAGGCGCTCGCGCTTCTTCTCCAGGTACGTCGAGTAGTTGCCCTCGTAGCCGACCACGCGGCCGCGGTCGAGCTCCATGATCCACTCGGCGACGTTGTCCAGGAAGTACCGGTCGTGGGTGACGGCGAGGACGGCACCGGCGTAGTTCGCCAGGAACTGTTCCAGCCACAGCACGCTTTCGGCGTCCAAATGGTTGGTGGGCTCGTCGAGGAGCAGCAGGTCGGGCGCGGACAGGAGCAGCTTGCACAGCGCGACCCGGCGGCGCTCACCACCGGAGAGGTGGGTGACCGGCTCTTCCGGCGGCGGGCAACGGAGGGCGTCCATCGCCTGCTCCACCGCGGAGTCGATCTCCCAGGCGTCGGCGTGGTCGAGGTCCTCCTGGAGCTTGCCCATCTCCTCCATCAGGGCGTCGCTGTAGTCGGTCGCCATCAGCTCGGCGACCTCGTTGAAGCGGTTGAGCTTGACCTTGATGTCGCCGAGACCTTCTTCGACGTTCTCGCGGACGGTCTTTTCCTCGTTGAGCTCCGGCTCCTGCATGAGGATGCCGACGCTGGCGCCAGGCTGGAGGAAGGCTTCGCCGTTGCTGGCCTGCTCGATCCCCGCCATGATCTTCAGAACGGTGGACTTACCCGCGCCGTTCGGCCCCACCACGCCGATCTTGGCGCCGGGGTAGAACGCGGTGCTGACGTCGTCGAGGATGACCTTGTCCCCGACGGTCTTGCGCACCTTCTTCATGGTGTAGATGAACTCGGCCATACAAGCGATCGTAGAGCGAGCCGATCGCGGCCTCGACGGCGGTCACCGTCGAGCTACCGACAGTCAGCCCGACATCACTGAACGAGCACCGGCCTCTCCCGCCAAGGGCGTGTCCTCCAGCGCGGTGACCATGGGATTCCCCACGGGCGGCGGTGCGAGCGGGATCGCCCTCGGCCGGTCGCGTCCCATCCGGTGGATCTCCGCCGAGCAACGCGCGAGGTTGGGGCCGATGGAGAAGGCCTCAAGCTCAGGTAGACCCAGAGGCGCGGGGATCTCCTCCGCGGTCTCGGCGCCGCGCAGCCGTCCGGCCACGATCACCGGATCGCCCTTGCTCAGGCAGGAGAACGCCGCCATCGCCAGCTTGCGCCAGCAGGTGACCTTCACCGCGAGCTGCCGCCCCTCACCCCACTCCCCTCTCTCCTTGTCATACCGGCGTTCGACACTCCGCAAGCCGAACGACACGACATCGTGCCCGTGCACGCGCTCCGGATGGTGGACCGGTTCGCTGGTCAGGTTGCCGATCATGGTCACCCACGTTTCGCCCATCGCCATCACACTCGCCTTTCTCCTCGATCCGGGCCGCTCCCGGTGTTTCCCTTGAGCACAGACTGCCGCGGATCGAAGGACAAAAAAGGACGCGAGCCGGATCTGTGGACAACTCCGGCCGAGGTGGGCTTCCTGTGGACAACTCGGGCCGGAGGGCCGGCGCGGACACGAAGATGTGGTAATGCCGGAGCTATCCGTGCACGCCCTGGTCACACCGGTGCGACTACGAGCCGGAACCCGGCCGCTGCCCCTGATCCGCGAGCTTCTTCAGCATCGCGTTGTAGGCGTTCAGATCCGCGTCACCCGAGACGTCCTCGCGGCGATCCCGCCGCCGGGCCTCCCGCTCGTCCTGACGCGCCCACTGCACCAGCAGCGCGACCAGCACCAGCAGGACCGGCAGTTCGCCGGACGCCCACGCGATCCCGCCACCGAGCCGCTGATCGGTGAGCAGATCGGTGACCCACGGCAGTTTCAGCCCGCGGTAGAAGTCCTGCCCGAGCACGGTCTGCATGCTCATCAGCGCGATCCCGAAGAAGGCGTGGAACGGCATGGCGGCGAACATCATTCCCAGCCGTCCCAACGGCGGGAGCCGGCGCGGTGCCGGGTCGACGCCGATCACCGGCCAGTAGAAGACGTATCCGGCGAGCAGGAAGTGCGCGTTCATCGCCAGGTGCGCCCAGTGGTAGTTCAGCGCGGAGTCGAACAGGCCCGAGAAGTACAGGCCGTAGAAGGAACCGACGAACAGCAGCAGCGCGACGATCGGATGCGTCAGGAACCGCGAAAGCGGCGAGTGCACGAAAGCGAGCAGCCATTCCCGCGGTCCGGGCGGGGCGTCCCTGCCCACCGCGGGCAACGCGCGCAGCGCGAGCGTCACCGGCCCGCCGAGCACGAACAGCACCGGCGCCACCATGGACAGCAGCATGTGGTTGCCCATGTG
The DNA here is from genome assembly GCF_029369745.1 of Amycolatopsis sp. QT-25. Classification (NCBI taxonomy): domain Bacteria; kingdom Bacillati; phylum Actinomycetota; class Actinomycetes; order Pseudonocardiales; family Pseudonocardiaceae; genus Amycolatopsis; species Amycolatopsis sp. QT-25. The sequence continues at coordinate 2,000,824 of NZ_CP120210.1, read as the reverse complement.
CACGCTGAACATCGCGGGCGCGTACCGCCCGATGCCGGACGACGTCGCGATCAGCAGCACGAAACAGCCGCCGAGCCACGCGACCGTCCGGCCCGTGGCCCAGGTGTCGCCGCGGCGCCGCAGTCGCCGGACCCCCGCGAGGTACAGCCCGGCGAGAACGAGGGCGAGCGTGCCGTAGACGAGGTCGAACCGCCAATCCGTGAGCAGTCTGAAGACGGTCGGCGGACCGTAGAGATCGTAACCGATCAACAGTTCCGTGGTCGACGGCTGGGTGAGCGATTCCTGCGGCGGCGGGGTCTTCGCGAGCCCGGTGGCGATGCCGATCGTGATGAACATGATCAGTACCTCGACGGCGGCGAGCCGCAGCAACTGGCCGCCGCCCGCGCCGTTCACCAACCCGGCGACACCCTTTTGCCGCTGCTGGTGACCGAAGACGCCGAGCAACAGCAGCGCGACGATCTTCGCGAGCACCAGCAGGCCGTAGTCGGTGGTGAACAGTTCGGCGAGCCTGATCCGCACCAGCGCGTTGACGACGCCGGAGACCGCCATCACGATCCAGCAGACCAGCGCCAGCTTGGAGAACCGGGTCGCGGCGAGCTTGAGGTTCTCCCCGCGGCGCCAGCCCAGCGCGAGCAGCGCCACCAGGCCGCCGACCCACAACGCGGCGGCGACCAGGTGGTACAGCAGGCTGTTGGTCGCCATGTCGTGTGAGCCACCGCTGGCGGAATGCCCGGTGACCGCGACCGGGACGAGGCCGCCGACCGACAGGAAGAAGACCACCGTCGTCCAGCCCCAGGTCAACGCGAGACGACAGCCGAGCGCGACCAGGAGCGCGATCAGCGCGGTGAACAGCCATGCCTTGGGTTGTTCGATGGCGTCGACGAGGTCGAGCAGGACCTGCGGAGAAAGCACCTCGGTGAACGGGCGCCCGGCGCCGTCGGCCGCGGAGAAGAAGATCGACGCGGCGGCAGCGAAGAACCAGACCCACGCGGCGGCACCCGCGACCCGGATGGCCGCGTATCCGTCGGCCGCGAGCGTGCCGGACTTCTGCGGCGGGACGAGAAACGCGGCGAGCAACAGCGAACCCACGCACAGCACCGAAGCCGCCTCGGCCAGCACCCGGACGACGGTGATGCCGTAACGGGTCACGAGTCCGGGATCCGGCAGGCCGGCGATGACGTAACCGGCACCACCGGTCAGCGCGACCAGGCCGACGGCCACCACCGCCGCCAGGAGCGCACCGATCGACACCAGCGGCAGGACTCCGGCCTTCCGCGCGGACGGGGCCGGTTTCGTCTCGGGGTCTGAAGGCACGTTACGAGGGTATGCCGGGCGCGCAAGGGGCAAGATGGCGGCGTGCGGATCATCCTGCTGAGGCACGCCGAGTCGCTCGGCAACGTCGACGAGCTCGCCTACACCCGGATTCCCGACCACGCGCTCCCGCTCACCGAGGCAGGCCGCGAGCAGGCGGAACTGGCGGGCCCGGAGATCGCGGAACTCCTCGGCGGGCAGCGATCGGCGGTCTACGTCAGCCCGTATCTGCGGACGCGGGAAACGTTGCGGCTACTGGACATCCGGGACTCGTGCGAGCGGATCGTGCCGGAGCCGAGGCTGCGGGAGCAGGATTGGGAAACCTCCAGGACCCGCTGGAGCAGGAGATCCAGAAACAGCGACGCCACGAATTCGGGCACTTCTTCTACCGGCTCCCCTTCGGCGAATCCGGGGCGGACGTCGACGACCGGGTCGCGGCGTTCCTCAGCGAACTGGCGACCTGCGGCGAAAATCACCCCGAAACCGTGCTGGTCGTCTCACACGGGCTGACCATCAGGTTGCTGTGCCGCCGTCTCTTCGGCTGGAGCATCGAGCTGTTCGAGTCCCTGTCCAACCCGACGACCTGCGAATACCGTGTCGTCGAGCGTAGGGACGACCAGTGGACGCTGGACCGTCCGTTCCGCCAGTGGCGGGACTCACCCGACGGGGAGACTCAGGTTTGAGGGTGCGAGCAGCACCACTCTCGTTCCCAGTCCCGGCGTGGATTCGATCCGCGCGAAACCGCCGATTTCCGCCATCCGCGCGATGATCGAGTGCTCCAGGCCGAAGCCGCGCCGCCGGTCGCCGATGTCGAAACCGGCGCCGTGATCGCGCACCGTCAAGGAAACCCCGCCGCCGATCTCTTCGACGCTGACGACGGCCCGTCGGGTCCCGGAGTGTTTCAGCGTGTTGCGCAAGGCTTCCCTGGCCGAGTCGTGCAGGGCCCTGGCCGCGTCTTCCGAGAGTTCCGGGGCACAGTCGTCCTGGATGACGACCTCGGCGCGCAGGCCTTCCGCGGCCATTTCGGCGGCGAGCAACCGCAGCCGCTGATGCAGGCCGATGTTCTCGGAGGATTCGTGCTCGAGGCTGATCCGGATGCGCATCGCCTGGGCGCGAGCGGTCCGGCGGACGCGGTCGAGGCTGGCCGCCGGATCGAGTTCGTCGGCGGGCGCGGGGATGGCGAACGACTCCATCACCTGCAGAACCGTGTCGTGGACGTCGCGGCGATGCCGTTCGCGCTCCGCCGCCCGGCCTTGCTGCTCCCCGAATCCGAGCGCGAACCGCATCGAAGCGCCGACCAGACCGACGATCGCGAGGGACGCCACGAGCGCGGTCGAGAGGGTGAGGAAAAGCCCCGGCGAGGAGGCCGGATCCAGCAGGATGTTCAGCGTCAGCGCGCCGCCGATGACCAAGGATCCCGCCACCGCGCCACGCAGCAGGGCCCAGATCATCACCGTGCCCATCAAATGGGTCCAGGTGATCGACGTGATCGCGACGTCCGGCGCAATCAGCGCCGCCACCAGGATGAAGAGGACGGCGAACCCCGCGTCGGCCACCGGCACCATTCGAGTACCGGCAGGAGACCATCGGAAGACCCAAACGGCTTCGGCGACGTTCGGCACGACGTGCGTCAGCGCCACCGCCCACAGCACCGAAGACCCGCCGAAACCCGCCACCCACAACGCCTGCACCAGCATCACCAACCGGAAGACCAGCGGGACCAGGACGAGCCGGGGCAAGGTGGTCTGCACCAGTCGCGCCGGAATCCCGGGCACGTGGTGACGACCGGTCAGGATCCCCACGCCGCCCCCGAGCATCAGCACCCTCACGCCGCTCCTCCCCGGATCAGCCGTACTGAAACTGCGACCTAGTCGCATTCATCTCAGTTTATCGCGCACCCAGCTTGCCCGGGTTCCGGCGAGGATGTCAACGGGAGACGGGTTCGGAGACCTTCTCCCGTTCGCCTGCCCGCGCCGCGGCCACCGCGGACGGCACGATCAGCGCGGCGGTCAGTCCGACGAACAGGAATGACACCGAAAACGACGTCACCTGCGCGATCCCGCCGATCAGCGGCGGCCCGGCGAGGAAGCCGGTGTAGGCGATCGCGGTGACGAACGCCAGTTCCCGTTCTCCTCCGGTGCCGTCCGCCCGTTTGCCCGACGCGCCCGCGAGGCTCAACGCGATCGGGAAGGCCGCGGCCAGCCCCGCGCCCGCCAGCGCGAAGCCGGCGAATCCGAACACGGGAACGGGGGCCAGCGCGGCGAGAACGAGCCCGGCCGCGGCGATCCCGGCACCCACCGCCAGCGCACGGGTCGCGCCGAAGCGGTTCTGCAGCCAGGCGCCCATCAGCCTGGCGAGCGCCATGGCCAGGGCGAATCCGGAATAGGCGAACGCCGCGGCGCCGTCGCCGACCCCGTGCACGGACGTCATCAGCAGGGCGGACCAATCCGAACTCGCCCCTTCCGCGATCGCCGAGAACAACGCGATGGCGGCGAGCAGCCAGAGGACGGGCCGTTTGATCGGCGGCACCCGCGGCTTCTCGACGGGTTCGGTGCGCACGGGCCGCGCTCCGGGCACGGCGGCGACGACGACGGCGAGCACCACCAGCGCGACCAACGCGGCGACGGCGAGATGCCGCCCGGGTGACCAGTGGTGCGACGCGGCGAATCCGGCGGCGATGGAGCCCGCCAGCGCGCCGACGCTGAATCCGGCGTGCAGGATCGGCATGATGGTTTGCCCGGATCGGCGTTCGACCTCGACGCCGGCGACGTTCATCGCCACGTCCAGCGCGCCGACGCTCGCACCGAGGACGAACAACGCCCCGGCGAGCAGGACGACCGACGTCGAGAAGCCGATCATCGGCAAGGCCCCGCAGGCGATGATGGTGCTGCCCGCGACCACGGCGCGGGCACCGTGCCGTTCGATCAGCCGCCCCGAGACCGACGCGGCGATCAGCATGCCGACGCTCGCGCCCAGCAGCGCCAAGCCGAAGACACCCGGCGAGGCGTCCACCCGTTCCGACAACGCGGGAGTCCGCGGCGCCCAGGAGCCGAGCGCCGCCCCGTTGAGCGCGAAAACGACGAAAACGGCCGTACGATCACGCATAGACCCCAGTCTCCTTCCGATTCCTCTTCTCCCAGAATGACTTAAGCGCTTCAGAAAGTCCACCGGTCCCAGCCGGGACTAGACTGTGGCGGTGACCACCACGCGACGGCGAAGGCCGACGTTGGACGATGTCGCCGACGCCGTCGGAGTGTCGCGGGCGACCGTCTCCAATGCCTACAACCGGCCAGATCAGCTGTCCGCCCAACTGCGGGAAGAGGTGCTTCGCGCGGCCAAGAAGATCGGGTACGCGGGGCCGAATCCGACCGCCCGCAGCCTGGCCACCAGCCGCACCGGCGCGATCGCCGTCCTGCTCGACACGAATCTTTCGACGGCTTTCTCGGATCCCGCGTTGTCGCTCACTCTCGACGCGCTCTCGACGGTCGTCGATCCCGAGGGCCACGCCCTCCTGCTGCTCCCCGGCGACGGCGAGAGCGGCGGCCCGCGCCCGGAACGGATCCTGACCGCGCAAGCCGACATCGCGGTGGCGTGTTCGCTGGCCGACGGCGCGCCGGCACTGAACGCGGTGCGGGACCGGGGCCTGCCGCTGGTGGTGATCGACCAGCCCCACATCCGGGGTTCGGCCCGGATCGGGGTCGCGGACCGGGCGGGAGCGGCGGCCGCCGCCCGACACCTGGTGGAACTCGGGCACCGGCGGATCGGGATCTTCTCGGCGCAGTGCCTCTCGGCTCCCCGCGGCGGCGAGCTGAGCATCGCGGAGGCGAGCGACAGCCGGTTCCACGACAACCGCGAGCGGATGGCCGGCTACCTGGAGACCCTGGCCGAGGCGGGGATCCCGGCGGCGGACGTGCCGATCTGGGAGGCGTCCGGACTCTCGGTCGAAGGAGCCATGCCGAGCGCCTTCGGCCTGTTGGACCGGCAACCGCGGCCGACCGCGCTGTTGTGCATGTCGGACCTGCTGGCACTGGCGGCGATCTCGGCGGCGAGACATCTCGGGCTGTCGGTTCCGGGTGATCTTTCGGTCGTGGGCTTCGACGACGTTCCGCCCGCCCAGTGGTCCGAACCACCGCTGACGACCGTCCGGCAGGACCTCGCCGCCAAGGGGCGCGCGGCCGGCGACCTGGTGCTGGGCCTGCTGCGCGGCGAGAAGCCACCGGCCCCGGCGGAGGTACCCGCCGAACTGGTCGTCCGAGCCTCCACCGCACCCGCTTAGCAGCCGAATTCGGCGAGCACAAGGCGGCCCGGGGATCTGTGGACAACTCGCCCCGATCGAGCGGCGCACAACTACTTATCCACAGCAGTAGAAATGCGGGCTGACAAAGCCTTCCCCTCGGGTCATCGTGGAATCACACATTCACCGACGACACCCGAGTCGTCGATTCACGGGGGAGATCCCAGTCATGCAACGACGTTTGACGAACCTGCGCGCCCGCCTCCCGCACGTGCTCCTGCTGGCCATGTTCGGCCTGCTGACCAGCGCCGGAGTGGCGAGCGCCACCACGGCGCCGCCCGAACCCGCCTGCCAGAAGGGCGAATTCTGCGTCTGGGGTGGAGAATCGTACGGTGGCGCGGTGCGCAGATTCGACCTCCGCACCGCCAATCCCGACGAATGCATTCCCTTACCCGAAGGCTTCGCCGGGCATTCGTTCGTCAACCGGCTGAGCCGGGACGTGACGATTTACCAAAGCGAGGAGTGCACGACCGAAGGAGATTTCATCACCTATCCGGGTGGCGGCACCTACGTACCCCAGGGACCGTTCGTGATCCGGGCCCTCAAGATCTGGGACTGACCACCCTCGGCGGTTCGTGCCGGTCACTCGCGGAGGAGTCGACTCGCGACCTGCACGAACCCAGGGGCCGCTCCCCCGAAGCGGTCTCGGCCCGTGAGCGCGTCACCCCGCGTTGTGACGCGCTCACGGGTGTTCCGAAAAACGGTGGGCTCGACCTGAAACGATCTGGCGGTGTCGAACGATCGACAGATTGGCGACGGCTAAGCTGCCGATGCTGGGCGACACCCCAACGTCGCCGACGTCGGCCCTCGTAGCTCAGCTGGATAGAGCAAGAGCCTTCTAATCTCTAGGTCGCAGGTTCAAGTCCTGCCGGGGGCACGTCGCAGACGGTCCTGCCGCGAGGCGCAAACGCGCTTCGCGGCAGGCCCTTCAAACCTCGGGCCGGACGACTTCGAATCCGGTTCGCCGCTCAATCACCTCTCCACCGGGCAGTTCGTCACCTTTCCCCGGCCCGCCGGTGTTTCGCCTGTCGCAAAGATCACGTCCGAGCCGCGCGGCGTCGCGTTGTTACATTCCCATCATGTCTTCGTAGAAGGACGACCATGTGCCGCTCGCATGCTCGTCGGCATGAGCAGCGAAACCCGTTCGCGGTGGCTGGCCGCGTTGCTGGCCCTCCCGTTGGTGCTTTCCGCGGCGTGCGGTGGCGAGAAGAAGGAAGCGGACATCGCGTCGGCGAACCCGCCGTCCGCGACCACACCGACCGCTTCCTCGGCCGCGCCGCAGGCTGAGGGGAAGAGCGCCTTCTACGACGCACAACTCGCGTACACGCAGTGCATGCGCAAGGAAGGACTGAAGGATTGGCCGGATCCCTTGCTGTCCGGTTACGCCGACTGGACCAAGGTCGAGGTCGTTCAAGAAGAGGAGGAGCGCAAGGACTCTCAGACGAAGCTCAGCGCGGCCATGCAGGCGTGCAGGGAGCCGATGCAGAAGGCGATGCAGCTCGAGCCGGAGAAGGACCAGCAGAGGGTGTACGAGTCGCTGCTGGCCCACGCCCAGTGCATGCGCGCCAACGGGGTCAGCAAGTTCACCAATCCGACCATGCTGAACGGGATCGCTCAGCCCGGTGGTGACCCGAGTCCCGCCGCCCCGCAGCTCGACACGAACTCGCCGGCGTACAAGCAGGCCGAGACGGCGTGCCGGGACGAACTCATCGATCAAGCGCAAGGCATGCAGTGAAGCGCGGGCTGGTGCTCGGCGCCGTGGGGGCGGTGGTGACCGTGGTGGGGGTGAGCGTCTTCGCCGTGGTGAGCGACGACGACTCCGGCGGTAAGGCGAACGCCGCGAGCGCACCGCCGGCCGTCGCCGAGATCGCCCGTGGTGACCTGGTGCGGAGCAAGACCGTCGATGGTCATCTCGACTACGCGAACCGTCGTGCCGTGAAGTCCCCCGTGGAAGGCACGGTGACGCAGGCCGCGGAGCCCGGGAAGACCGTCGCGCGCGGTCAGGTGCTGTACAAGCGGGATGCCCGGCCGGTCGTCCTCCTCTACGGGTCGACGCCGATGTTCCGTGACCTGACGGTCGGCACGCTGGGACCGGACGTCCAGCAGCTGAAGCGCAACCTTCGGGACCTCGGGCGAGGAAGAGGCTTGCCCGTCGACAACAAGTACGACGAAGCCACCCAGGCCGCGGTGAAGTCCTGGCAGAAGGCGCTCGGCGTGCTGGAGCCGACCGGCGACGTCGGCAAGGGTGACCTCGTCTTCCAGCCCGGGGCCGTGCGGGTGATGGCCGCCGACGCCGCGTTGGCCGACCAGATCGGCGCGGACAAGCCCGTCCTGACGCTCGCGTCGACCAAGCCGGTCGTGCGGGCGCAGCTGGACAAGGACGATCAGGCGCTGGCGAAGGCGGGCACCCGGGTCGAGGTCACGTTGCCGGAGGGTGCCACGGCGGCCGGGCAGGTGTCCGGGACGGTCCGGGCCGAGTCCGGGAACGGTGCCGAGGCCACCACCGGGATCCAGGTGGAGATCACGCTGGACGACGGCGCGGCGATATCCGAGGACACCACAGGCACGTCCAGCGTGAGATTCATCCAAGAGAGCAGGAAGGGGGTGCTGACCGTCCCGGTCGAGGCCATCGTCGCGCTGCGCGAAGGCGGCTACGGTCTGCAGATCGTCCGCGAAGCCACGACCACGACCGTACGGGTCGAAACCGGCATGAGCGCCGACGGTCGGATCGAGATCACCGGCGATGGGCTGTCCGAGGGCATGCGAGTGGGGGCGGCCAAGCCATGACGGCGGTGATCGAACTGGCCGCGGCCGGTAAGTCCTACCCCGGTGACGTGGCCGCGCTGCGCGATGTCGACCTGCGGATCGACGAGGGCGAACTGGTCGCCATCGTCGGGCCTTCCGGGTCGGGCAAGTCCACGCTGCTCAACCTGATCGGCACGCTCGACCGGGCCACGGCGGGAACGGTGCGGGTGGCGGGCCACGACGTGGGTGAGCTGTCGGACGCCAGGCTGTCGGCGTTGCGGGCCCGGCACCTCGGGTTCGTCTTCCAGCAGTTCCACTTGGCGCCGGGCCGGGACGCCGTGGCCAACGTCGCCGATGGACTGCTGTACGCGGGCGTGCCGAGGAAACAGCGGATCGGCAAGGCTCGTACAGCGCTCGAACGAGTCGGGCTCGGTCATCGGCTGGAGCACACGCCCGAGGAGCTGTCGGGCGGCGAGAAGCAACGCGTCGCGATCGCAAGGGCCTTGGTCGGCGACCCCGGCCTGCTCCTGGCCGACGAGCCGACGGGAGCGCTGGACACCGCGTCCGGCGAGGTGGTGCTGAGCCTGCTTCACGAGTTGAACGCGAGCGGCACGACGATCTGCGTCATCACCCACGACACCGAGATCGCCGCGCGGCTCCCCCGGCGCGTCGGGCTCCGGGACGGCAGGATCGTCTTCGACACCAGGGCGGCGGTGACCACATGGTGAGTACCTCGCTGAAGCCCGCCCAGCTCACTCCTCCCGACATCTTCCGGGCGGGCATGAGCGGACTGCGGGCCCGCCGGACCCGGGTGGTGCTGTCCGCGCTCGGAATCGCCATCGGCATCGCGACGATGGTCGCGGTGATCGGGCTGTCCACGTCCAGCCGTGCCGATCTGATGGCACAGCTGGACCGGCTCGGCACGAACCTGCTGACCGTCGAGGCGGGCAAGGACGCCGACGGCGAACCGGTGAAACTTCCCAAGGCCGCGGTCGCGATGGTCGAACGGATCGGCCCGGTCGAGAAGGTCACCGCGACGGCCGAGGTCGACGCGCGCGTGCGGCGCAGTGACGCGGTCCCCGAGGAACTCGCCCCCGGCGTCGCCACCCAGGCCACCCGCACCGACCTGCTCGACGCGCTGGGCGCACGGGTCGATCGGGGCCGCTGGCTTGATCCGGCGAGTGAGCGCGTGCCGACGGTCGTCCTGGGGTCGATCGCGGCCGAACGGGTGGGCGTGGCCGAGCCCGGCGCCAAGATCTTGCTGAACGACGAGTGGTTCGTGGTCATCGGGATCCTGGCCCCGGTCGAACTCCTACCCACGCTCGACCGGGTCGCGCTCGTCGGATTCCCGGTGGCGGAACGGTTCTTCGGCTTCGACGGGCATCCGACCACGATCTTCGAGCGGTCCTCCGACGCCTCGGTGGAGGCCGTCCGCGGCGTATTGGCCCGCACGGTCAACCCGGGCGACGAGCACTCCGTGAAGGTGTCCCGGCCGTCCGACGCGCTGGTGGCCAAGGCCACCACGGACAAGAGCCTGACCACGCTCATGCTGGGGCTGGGCGCGGTGGCGTTGCTGGTCGGCGGGGTGGGGGTTGCCAACACGATGGTCGTCTCGGTGCTGGAACGGTGCCGGGAGATCGGGCTCCGGCGGGCTCTCGGCGCCACGAAGAACGCGATCCTCCTGCAGTTCCTCACCGAATCGTTGTTGCTGTCGACGCTCGGCGGCGTGGCGGGGGCGGTGCTCGGCGCGGTCGCGATCGTCGGCTTCGCCCGAGCACAGGGCTGGACGGCGGTCATCCCGCCGTGGGCTTTGGGCGCGGGGCTGGGCGCGACGCTGGTGATCGGCGTCGTCGCGGGGCTGTACCCTGCTGTCCGGGCATCACGGCTTCACCCCACCGTCGCGCTCAACGCGACCTAGCCGGTCAAGAACTGGGAGCACTGGTAAGGACCGACCGTTCCGCCTTGGGCGATGACGGTCACCCGCACCGCGTCGGGCCGGGTCCCGTGCAGCAAGGTCTCGGCACGGGAGAGGGTGCAGACCAGCTGACCGGCGGCCATTCCGGCGACACCGGTCACCGGCGTCCGCGGCAGCCGAACGGTCACCTGTCCCCCGAGGGAGGTCGCGGAGAATTCACCGGTGACGGCGGTCAGGTCGGTGAGCCCGGCGGCGAGTTCGGCCTCGTTCGGCCCGGCGATGACGAGTTTGACGGCGGCGGAGAGATCGGTGATCTCCCTGTCCGGGCGGGAAACGCCGCGCAGCCCTTGGTCCGAGGCGAAGTAGATCCGCATTCCTTCGGGAACTCCGGAAGCGGGTGCCCCGCCGTCGAGCACGTCGGTCGGCCGCACCCCACAGCCGGCGGCGAGCACCAGAACCGCGAGAGAGGCGAACGTACGCTTCATCGGTCGGCCTCTTTCCCGTTGCGGGGCAAGCGAAGTGTGAAGACGGCGCCGCCGCCCTCGCGGTCGGAGCCGGTGATGAGTCCGCCGTGCAGCCGCGCGTTCTCCTGTGCGATGGCCAGTCCGAGACCGCTGCCTTCGGATCGGGTGCGGGCGGTGTCCGCCTTGAAGAACCGCTCGAACACGTGCCGCGCTACTTCCGCCGTGAGCCCCTGCCCCCGATCGGCGACCTCGACGAACACGTCGTCCGCGGTCGAGCGCAGCACCACCGTCACCGGCGGCGCGCCGTGACGCAGGGCGTTCCCGACGAGGTTGGCGACGATGACGTCCAGTCGCCGCCGGTCGAGCCGGGCCCGTACGGTCACGAACTCGGCCGTGACCCGGTCCGTCCAGCCCCGCGTGGACAACGTCGCACGCAGCACCTCGGCGACGTCGAGATCCTGCCGAGAAAGCGACGCGGCGTGGGCATCGAAGCGGGAGATCTCGATGAGGTCGTCGACGAGCCGGGCGAGTCCGGCGGTTTCGGCGCTCACCGTCCTCGCGGCGTGGGCCGTGTCCGGCGGCAGGTCTTCGGCGTCCTCGTCGAGCACGGACGACACCATGGTCATCGCGGCGAGCGGGGTCCGGAGTTCGTGGGAGACGTCGGCGACGAACCGCCTCGCGCGGGCTTCCTGCTCGCGGAGTTCGGCGACCGAAGACTGCAGCGCGTCGGCCGTTTCGTTGAAGTCCTTGGCGAGATCGGCGAGTTCGTCGCGGCCCTTGACCGGGACACGGGTCTCCAGCGCGCCGTCCGCCAACCTCCGAGTGGCCTTCGCGAGCCGTCGGACAGGCCGCAGGACCGTGCCGGCGGCCAGCAGGGCGAGCACGGCGGCCAGCAGCACCACCGGGACGACGCCGTCACGAACGGTGGTCAGCAATGCGGTGATGTCGTCCTGTTCGGGCTGCAACGAGATCACCTGGAACACTTCGACGCCGGATGGCCGCCCGGACCCGGCGAACGCGACGGGGGTGCCCACCACGAGCCACGGCGCGCCGTTCCATTCCACCCGTTGGAAACTCAGCCGGTTCTCGCTCCGTACGCGGTCACGCAGGCGAGCGGGAATCGCCTCCTGGTCGGCGGGCGCGACGAGAGCTCGGTACCGGACCGCGACCTTGGCGTCGCGCGAGCCGGACGCGATGGCCTCGGCGAGCCGGTTCAGCGAGCGCTGATCGGGCGGGACGTCGAACTCCCCGACGCTCGCGTTCACCCGGTCGCGGAAGTTCTGCACGGCGGAAGCGCCCGCGCGTTCGAGAATCGCCTCGCGTGCCTGGTCGTAGGCCGGCACCGTGGCGGTGGCGGCGCTGAGCAACGACACCAGCACGAAGGCGACCAGCAGACGACCGCGAAGCCCACCGAGCCTCACAGCGGCCCGAAACGATAGCCGAACCCGCGCACGGTCTGTACGTAGCGCGGCCGGGAAGCGACGTCCTCGATCTTGGCGCGCAACCGCCCGACGGCAGCGTCGACCAGCCGCGCATCGGCGAAATAATCGTGCTCCCAGACCAGTTCCAGCAAGCGCTCGCGGGTGAAGACCCGGCCGGGTGACGCGGACAGCTCCAGCAGCAGCCGGAGTTCCGTCGGCGGGATCGCCAGTGGGACACCGCCCTTCGTGACGGTCAAACCTGCTCGGTCGAGGACGAGACCGTCGAAGTCCTCGTGGTTCCGGGCGGCCGGGACGACCCGGCGGACGGACGCGCGGATCCTGGCTTCCAGCACTCGCGCCGTCACCGGCTTCACCACGTAGTCGTCGGCGCCCGCCTCCAGCCCGTTCACGATGTCGGAATCGTCGCCGCGCGAGGTGAGCATGATGATCGGCATCGTGCTCAGTTCACGGATCCGGCGGCACACCGCGAAACCGTCCATCCCCGGCAGCATCAGATCCAGCACGACCACCTCGATCCCGCCCGCGCCGGGGCGCCGCAGCAGCTCCAGCCCGTCTTCACCGCTGCCGGCGGCATCGACGTCGTGACCGTGGCGCCGCAGGACCAGTTCCGTCGCGTCGCGAACGGACACGTCGTCTTCGATCAGCAGGACATGCGGCATGATCGAGATTATGGCGCCTTCCCCCGCGCAGTGGTTCAGCCGCGGCGCCTGCCGCTATAGGTTGTGCGCATGACCGTGCCGACGCCGTCACAGCGCGAGCCGCTTCCGGCCGCAGGGCCGCCCTGGTGGCTGGTCGTCGGTCCGGGGTTCGCCGCGCTCATCGGCCTGTTCCTGCTCACCGTGATCTACCGCTTCGACGGCTCGTCGGCCCTGCAGGTCGAGCTGGACATGTCGAGCCGGTCCCTGCTGCTGAGCGGTCTCGTCGCGTACCTCGGCGCGGCCGCGATCGCCTTCCCTGCGGGGCTTTTGCTCGGCGCGCGCTTCCCGACATCGGTGACGGTGGCCGCGCTCTTTCCGATGCTCCTCGGGGTGGTGCTGGTCGCTTTCGTTCCCCACAGCGGCCTGTTCCTCGTCGGGCGGGTGGTCACCGGGCTCGGCGCGGGTGCGGCGATCGGGGTGACGGCGGCGGTGATCCGGCGGCTCCGCTCCGGTCGCGGCGCCGCGACCGGAGCGGCAGCCGGCGTCGGTGTCCTCGCCTTGGCGATCGCGCCGTTCCTCGGCGGGCTGCTCTCGGACGCGCTCAGCTTCCGCCTGGTGTACGTGGTGGCCGCGCTGTTCGTGGTACTCGCGCTCGTCGTCACCGGCGTCGTCGGCCTCGTCGCGCTGACGAAGAAGCCGCCGGTGCGGCCGATGCCGTACCCGCCACAGGCCTGACCTTCAGCCGCCGAGGCCCCGCAACGCCACGAGCACGTCGTCCGGCACGTCGAGGCGGGCCTCCACCTCGGTGACCTTCGCGGCCACGCGCCGGTACGTCGCCCGGCCGCGGGCACTGAGGTGCACGAGCACCCGTCGCCTGTCCGCGGCGTCGACCTCGCGGTAGGCCTGCGCGGTGGTCACCAGCTTGTCGACCACCCTGGTCAGCGTCGGGGCGGTGGCCAGGGTCCGGTCGGCCAGGTCGGCCATGGCGAGGCCGCCCTTGCCGCTCAGCGCGTCCAGCACCAGCCACTGATCCAGGGTGAGCCCTTCCTTGGCGAGCACCTGCTCCACCTTGGCGGCGACGGCCCTGGCGGCGCGGGTGAGCGAGCCGGTGAGCGACGTTCCGGCGGTCGCGACGCCGCGTGTCCCCATATCCCGTCCCCTTGCCAAAACCGGACACCCTCGCAATACTTCCAGGTGAAAGCACTTCGACCTTACCGGGCCACCGCACGGAGCGCCATGCCCCCACGCCTCGCCACCCGGACCCGCGACGACGCCTGGCGCGTGGCCATGGTGATCCCGTTGCAGGGGCCCGCCGGGCTCTTCGGCCCGTCTTGCGAGGCGATCACGGATCTCGCCGTCCACGAACTCAACGAGTCCGGCGGGATCCTCGGCAGGCGGGTCGAGGCCGAGGTGGTCGACGGCGGCGGCACTCCCGCGCAAGTAGCCGACCACGTGCGGCGCCTGGTCGGCAGCGGGCGGGTCGACGCGGTGAGCGGCTGGCATATTTCGTCCATCCGGCACGCCCTCGCGCCGGTCGTGGCCGACAGGGTGCCGTATGTGTACACGTCGCTCTACGAAGGCGGCGAGCGCCGTTCGGGCATCTTCTGCACGGGAGAGACGCCGCGCTGCCAGATCGAACCGGCGCTGCGCTGGCTGCGTGACCACCTCGGCGTCCGGCGGTGGTTCGTCGTCGGGGACGACTACGTCTGGCCGCGTCGGTCGACCAGGGCGATCCGGCAGTACGCCAAGGATCTCGATCTGCGCCTCACCGGCGAGGCGTTCGTCGGGCTCGGCGCGGGCGACATGTCCACGGTGGTCCGTTCGGTCGAACAGTCCACCAGCGACGGTGTGCTGATGTTGCTGGTCGGACAGGACGCGGTGCGCTTCAACCGCGCCTTCGCCGGGCAGGGGCTGAGCGACCGGCTGGTCCGGTTCAGTCCCCTGATGGAGGAGAACATGCTCCTCGCGAGCGGCGCGCACGCCACCGGCGACCTCTACGTCTCCGCCGCGTACTTCCGGTCGATGGTCACCGCCGACGCGATGGACCTGCTCGGCCGTTACCTCGACCGCAACGGTCCAGGGGCCCCGGCCTTGAACAACGCCGCCGAATCCTGTTACGAGGGCCTGCACACGCTGGCCGAACTCGTCCGCCGGGCCGGTAAGCCCGACCTGCCAGCGCTCAACGCGGCGATCGACGGCGTCGCCTATCACGGCCCGCGCGGCAGGATCGAGTTCCGCGGGCAGCAGGCCGATCAGCACGTCCACCTCGCGGTCGCCGACGGCTACGACTTCGAAGTCCTCACCCGGCTCTGAAACTTCGCCCTTGACTCGTTCCGATACACCACATACTTTCATTTGAAATTATTCCACATGAGCACACTGCGCGGAGGTGAGCATGGGCGACGTGGGCCTTCTCTACGTCGGCGCCGCCTTGATGATCAACGGCCTGATGTTGCTCGGCCGGATACCACCCCGTTCGGCGGCGGTGCCGAACCTGTTCGTGGGCGCGCTGCAGTGCCTCACCCCGACCGTGCTGATCGTCCAGGCGGGCGGGGACCGGGACGCGATCCTCGCCGCGTCCGGGCTGTACCTGTTCGGTTTCACCTACCTGTACGTCGGCATCGCGAATCTCGCCGGCCTGGCGCCCGAAGGCATCGGCTGGTTCTCGCTGTTCGTGGCGGGCGCCGCCGTGGTGTACGCGGGAATCGCTTTCTGGCACGACAACGACCCGGTGTTCGGCGTCATCTGGCTGTCCTGGGCACTGCTGTGGACCTTGTTCTTCCTGGTACTCGGTCTCGGCAAGGAACAGCTGACCCGGTTCACCGGCTGGACCGTCCTGCTGCTCAGCCAGCCGACCTGTACGGTGCCCGCCTTCCTCGGCCTCACCGGCGCTTACCGGAGCGACGGCGGCACCGCACTGCTGGCGGCCGCGATCGCGATGGCACTGGTGGCGGCGGCCGGTTCCCTCGGCGTCCTGAAAAACCGTTCGGAGAAAAGGAGTCTGCATGCGACACGGTGACATTTCCGCCAGCCCGGACACGGTCGGCGTCGCGGTGGTCAACTACAAGATGCCGCGGTTGCACACCACGGCGGAAGTCCTCGACAACGCCCGCAAGATCGCCGAAATGGTGGTGGGCATGAAGTCCGGCCTGCCGGGCATGGACCTCGTGGTGTTCCCGGAGTACTCGACCCAGGGCATCATGTACGACGCTCAGGAGATGTACGACACCGCGGCGACGATTCCCGGAGAGGAAACCGAAATCTTCGCCGCCGCCTGCCGGGAAGCCCGGACCTGGGGCGTCTTCTCCATCACCGGCGAGCGACACGAAGACCATCCGGACAAGCCGCCGTACAACACGCTCGTGCTCATCAACGACCGCGGCGAGATCGTCCAGAAGTACCGCAAGATCCTGCCGTGGTGCCCGATCGAAGGCTGGTATCCCGGCGAGGACACCTACGTCAGCGACGGCCCGAAGGGCATGAAGATCTCGCTGATCATCTGCGACGACGGGAACTATCCGGAGATCTGGCGTGACTGCGCGATGAAGGGCGCCGAACTGATCGTGCGCTGCCAGGGTTACATGTATCCGGCCAAGGAGCAGCAGATCCTGATGGCCAAGGCGATGGCGTGGGCCAACAACTGTTACGTGGCGGTGGCGAACGCCGCCGGATTCGACGGCGTGTACTCCTACTTCGGCCATTCCGCGATCATCGGCTTCGACGGGCGCACCCTCGGTGAGACCGGCGAAGAGGAGTACGGGATCCAGTACGCGCAGCTGTCGGTGTCGGCGATCCGCGACGCGCGGACCTACGACCAGTCGCAGAACCACATCTTCAAGCTGCTGCACCGCGGTTACACCGGCGTGCAGGACGCGGACGAAGGCGACAAGGGCGTGGCGGACTGCCCGTTCGACTTCTACAAGCTGTGGGTCACCGACGCCAAGAAGGCGCAGGAGAAGGTCGAGTCGATCACCCGCGACACCATCACTCCTCGAAACCCATGACGATGACCTGGGAGCCGGCCGCCGCGGGTGACGGCACCGAAGTGACCGTCACCGCGACGGACGTCCCGTCCGGCATCGGCCAGGCGGATCACGAGACCGGGATCGCCTCTTCGCCGGCCGATCCGGCCTCTTTCGCCGAACCGCGGTGACGACCGGACGCGATCACGATCGCGGCGAGGACGGCCATCACCAGCGGCACGATCAGCGCCGCGCGGAAACCGCCGAGCGCGGCCTGCGGCGAACCGTCCCCGAGGGCGGCGACGTTGACGGCGGTCACCGCGGACAGCCCGAGCGCCGCGCCGAACTGGAAGGCCGTGTACAGCAGGCCGCCCGCGAGTCCCTGCTCGTCTTCGGCGATCCCATCGGTGGCGACGATCGTCAGCGGGCCGTAGGCGAGGGCGAAGCCGAGGCCCAGGAGGATCATCGACGGGAACATCGCCGCGTACGTCCAGTCCATCCCCAGCGGCAAGAAGAGCGCGTACGCCACGACAGCGAGTACGAGGCCGCCGAAGATCACCCGAGTGTTGCCGAACTTCGCCACCAGCCGAGGGGTCAGCGTCGGCGCGAGGATCGCGTCGATCCCGGTCGCCAGCAGCGCCAGGCTCGTCTCCAGCGTCGACCACCCCCGGAGTTCCTGCAAGTACAGCGTCACGAGGAACTGGAACCCGAAGAACGAGCCCGCGTAGAGCAGGGCGCTGGTGTTCGCCCGCATCAGCGGCCCCGACCGCAGGAGGCCCAACCGCACCAGCGGGGCGGGCGAGCGGCGTTCGATGGCCACGAAGGCCGCCAGCGCCGCCGCTCCCCCGGCGAGGGACACCACGGTCCAGCCCCAGCCCTGTCCGGGGTGTTCCAGCCGGACCACGCCGTAGGCGAGCAGCAACATCGCCGCGGTCACGGTGACGGCACCACCGAGGTCCAGGCGCTGGGGGACGCGAACCTGCTTCACCGGTTCCTTCACGAGCCAGAGCGCGGCGAGCAGGATGACGGCGGACAGGATCACCGGGGTGAAGAACACCCAGCGCCAGTCGATTCCGGTCAGCAGCCCGCCGATGACCAGGCCGAGCGAGAAACCGCCCGCCGCGGTGCCGGCGTAGAACAACAGCGCCTTGGTGCGCTTCGGCCCCTGTTCGAAGCTCGTGGTGATGATCGACAGGCCGGCGGGAGTCATGAACGCCGCGGCCACACCGGTGACGAACCGCGCGAGCAGCAGCATCCAGCCTTCGGTGGCGAACCCGCCCAGCCCGGAGAAGACGAGGAACACCACCAGCCAGGTGAGGAACATGCGGCGGCGCCCGTACAGGTCGGCGGCGCGCCCGCCCAGCAGCATGAACCCGCCGTAGCCGAGCACGTAGGCGCTCACCACGCCGCTCAGCGTCGCCGTCGACAGGCCGAGGTCGGCCCGGATGGACGGCAGCGCCACGTTCAGCATCGCGACGTCGATGCCCTCCAGGAAGATGGCGCCGCACAGCACCAGGAGAACGCCCCAGGCCCGCCCGCCCATCCGGTCGGCGGCGCGCGGCGGCGTTTGCGAGTCGATCAAGATCTGCTCCCTCGGTGAACGGGAACCCGGTGGTTACTCACCAGCCGGTCAGTTCCCACTTGTAACCAAGGGGATCTTCCGTCACCATCGATGACCATGGAAGAAGGCACTTTGAACTCACCTAGTCGTTGCGAACTCACCGAGGAGGACTACGAGGCCTTCCAGTGGGACACGCGCGAGGACTGCGAGGTCCGCCAGATCCTGGACCGGGTGGCGGACAAGTGGTCGCTTCTGGTCATCGCGCTGCTGGACCGGAACACGCTGCGGTTCACCGAGCTCAAATACAAGATCGACGGCATCAGCCAGCGCATGCTCACCACCACGCTGCGTCATCTCGAACGCGACGGGCTGGTGGACCGGACCGTCTATCCGGTGGTGCCGCCCCGCGTCGAGTACGCGCTGACGCCGCTGGGAATGACGCTGCACAAGACCATCCAGTCGCTGGTCACCTGGACCGAGGACCACCAGAGCGAGATCGCCCACGCGCGCGCCCGGTACGACAAACGCGTCACCGCCTAGGGAACCGCACGGCCAGACTGACGCGAGGGGATCCTTCACTGCTGCGGCGGCTCAACGCCATCGCCGTCCTGCGGGCGCTGTACGCGGCCGAGGAACTCACCCTCGCGGAACTGGTCAAGGCGAGCGAGGTCTCCCGGCCGACGGTCGAGGAGATCGCCGCCGACCTCGGCGAACAGGGCCTGGTCGAGAAGGTGCCGCTCTCCCCCGGCGCGCCGCGACCGGTCGGCAGACCCGCCAAACGCTATCGCTTCCGCCCCGAGGCGGGCCACGTCGCCGGCCTCGAAATCGGCCCGCACCAGGCGTTGTGCCTGGTCGCCGACCTCCGGGGCGAGGTCGTCGGACGGGCGGAGACCGGCCTCACCCCGGTCATGGCCGCCGCCGCCCGGCTCGGCGCCGCGCGGCGGGTGCTCGGCACGGCCGTCGAAGGCCACGCCGACGTACGGGTGCTCGGCATCGGCACCACCGGCGTGGTGTCCGGTGGCAAGGTCGTCCGCGACGACCGCCTTCCCGGCTGGACCGGGGTCGACCTGCCCACGGAATTCGGCGGCGGATGCCCGGTCCTGGCCGGGAACGACACCAAACTCTCGGCACTGGCCGAAACCTGGCGCGGTGCCGCGCACGGCCTCGACGACGTCGTCTACGTGCACGCCGGGCGCACCGTCTCACTCGGCCTGCTGCTCGGCGGGAAGCTGCACGCCGGCCACCACGGCGCGGCGGGCGAGATCGGCGCGCTGCGCCGGGCCGGCGGGTTCGTCGAGCTCGTCGCCGCGACGGTCCTCGCCGTCGATCCGCAACTGGTGGTGATCGGCGGTACCGCGAACTCGCTGACGACGCCACTGCGCGCCGAACTGGCCCGCCTGTGTCTGTTTCCGGTGCGCGTCGAGACAGCGACGCTCGGCGAAGACTCGGTGGCACTCGGCGCGGTCCGGCTCGCCCTCAGCCGTGTGGAGCACGAACTGTTCAGCGTCGCGGATGTCGCCTGAGCAGGCCGATCACCACGATCAGCACGGCCACCGCACCGCTGGTGAACAGTTGCGTCCGCGCCTCGGCGTCCGTCCACATGAGAACGAGCACGCCCGCCATCGCGATCAGCGCGACCCAGCTGAGCCAGGGGAACCCCCACATCCGCACCGGCAGGTCCGCGGCCGTGCCGTCACGGTCGGCGGCCCGGCGCAGCCTGAGCTGGGAGATCGCGACGAAGATCCACACCAGCAGAATGTTGGCGCCGATGGCGTTCAGCAGGAACGGCAGCACGAGTTCGGGGGCGAGGAAATTCAGCAGTACGGCCACGAAACCGAAGGCCACCGACGCCAGCACCGCCGTCCGGGGCACCCCCGCTCCCGACAGCCTGAGCATCGCCCGCGGCGCTTCACCACGCTCAGCCAGGGAGAACACCATTCGCGAGGCGCCGTAGAGGTTCGCGTTCAGCGCCGAGAGCAGCGAGGTCAGCACGACGAAACTCATCAAGAGCGCCGCCGCCGGTACCCCGATCTGCTCCAGGACGGTCACGAACGGGCTGGTGGTGGCCGAGGCGGATTCCCACGGCAGCAACAACACCATCAGCGCCACTGAACCGATGTAGAACAGCAGCAGCCGGACGATGACCGTACGCGTGGTGCGGCGGATCGCGTCCGCCGGGTCGTCGGACTCCGCCGCGGCGATGGTGACCAGTTCCATGCCGCCGAAGGAGAACGCGACCGCGAGCAGCCCGGTCAGCACCCCTTGGAGGCCGTTGGGCAGGAAACCGCCGTGTCCGGTGAGGTTGTCCAGCCCGACCGGCGACGTGCCCGGCAGGATCCCGGACACCGCCAGCGTGCCGAGTACGAGGAAACCGACCACGGCGGTCACCTTGATCGCGCCGAACCAGAACTCGAACTCCCCGAACGAGCGCACCGCGAACAGGTTCACCACGGTCAGCACCGCCATGAACAGCAGCACCCAGGTCCACTGTGGAATCACCGGCAGCAGCCCGTTCGCGATCCCCGCCGCCGCGGTGGCCTCGGCGGCGACCACGACCACCAGCAGCGACCAGTACAGCCAGCCGACGGTGAACCCGGCCCAGCGCCCGAGCGCCTTCTCCGCGTACACCGAGAACGAACCGCTGCTCGGCTCGGCGGCGGCCATCTCGCCCAGCATGCGCATGACCAGCACCATGAGCAGGCCCGCGACCACGTAGGACAGCAGGATGCCGGGCCCGGCGGTCTTGATCCCGGCGCCGGTGCCGACGAACAGGCCGGCGCCGATGGCCCCGCTGATGGCCAGCATGGTGACGTGGCGCCGCCGGAAACCGGTGCCGAGCGACCGGGTCTCGATCGTGGTCACGGGTTCGGCGGGACCTGATGCGGGCATGGTGGATCCATTTCGTCTGCGGCGGTACTCGGCGAGCTCAACCGCGGGACAACTCTTCCAGCCGCTCGTGGAGCCGGTCGACGTGGTCCTCGCTTTCGGGCTTCATCAGCACGCTACGCAGGATCCTCGCGCCGTCCGCGTCCGCGTCGACCCCGGTGTGACGCAGACCGAACTGCGGCTCGCTCACCCGGAGGGTGCTGAGGAACACCGGTTCCCTCGCCGCGGCCATGCCGTTGCGCAGGATCCGCGCGCTCTCCTGGTCGATCTTCGACAGCGAGAACGGCTCCGTGCGCGGAAAATAGCTGACGATGTCGAGTTCCGGTGGCTGGTACAGGTCGAACCGCTCGGAGTCCTCCAGCAGTTTCGCCCACCGCAACGCCGCCCGGCGCCCGGCCGCGAGCACCCGGCCAAGGCCGTCGGAAGTGGGCGGCAGCACCCGGAAGGTGAGCCACAACGCGGCGGCCGCGGCACCCGCGCGGGAGCATTCGAGACTGATCTCGCCGAGGTGCAGGTCTTCCGAGGTGAAGTAGGTGTACGGCGAATCGTGCAGGTAGAACCGGCCCGCCTTGGGGTCCTTGAACAGCACCGCGCCGCAGCCGTAGGGCTGAAGGCCGTGTTTGTGCGGGTCGATGACGATCGAATCGGCCTCGGCGATGGCGCGCCAAGGGGCTTCGGGCAACCCTTCCGGACCGTCCAAACCGGACAGAAGCCGGAAGAACCCACCGTAGGCGGCGTCGACGTGCACCCGGACGCCGTACCGTTCGCGCAGCGCCGGCGCTTCGTGGACCGGTTCCACCGTGCCGAGCGCGGTCGTGCCGGCGGTGAGCACCACGGTGCCGATCTTCCCGGTGCGCAACAGCTCTTCGAGCGCGTCGAGATCCATCGCTCCCCGGGCGTCGACGGGCACCGTATGCCCTTCGACGCCGAGTACGCGGCACATCCGGCCGTGCGTGTAATGCGCCTCGGCGCTGAAGGCGATCCCCTTGTCCGGATGCGTTTCCCGCGCGACGAACAGCGCCTCCAGGTTCGCCACCGTACCGCTGGTGGTCAGATGCCCGAGGTGCTCGGTGTAGCCGAACATCGTGGCCAGCTGCCCGACGACCTCGCGTTCCATCTCCGCCGTCGCGGGTCCGCCGTCGAGTGCGTGGTTGTTGGGGTTGACCAGCATCGTGGTCAGGTAGCCGACCACCGCGGCCGGATGCGGCGGTTTGAGCATCTGACCGGCGTAGGACGGGTGGAAGAACGGGTAATTGTCCTTCAACCGCTCGGTGAGCTCTTCGAACGCGGCCTCGAACCGTCCGTCGGAGATCTCCAGCGACGGATGCGGCCGGAAGGGGGTGAACGTCTCCCCCCATGCCTCGTTCGACGTCAACGCCTGACCGAGCCAGTACCGGAAGTCCATCGAGCGTGCCCTTCGCTTCGTTCGGCTCCAAAAAACGTAGAAGTCGCCGGACGCCTCGCGCAACCGTCTTCGGTAGGGGTCAGTGCCCCCGGGCCGCCGCCTGACGCCGCTGCTCGCCCTTTTCCTCCAGCTGCCGGACGATCTCGCGCAGCGAACCGGCCAGCTCGGTGCACTCCGCGGGGCTGAGCCGACCGGTGACGAACGCTTCCTCCCGGTTGAACTCCGGGAAGAGCTCCCGCGTCAGCCGCTCCCCCTCGGCCGTCAGCGCGAGCAGCACCAACCGTCCGTCGACCGGATGTTTGCGCCGGGTGACCAGGCCGTGGGCCTCCAGGGTCTTCATCACGCCGGTGAGCGTCCCCTTGGTGATCCCGGACTCGGCGGCGACGTGCCTGGTCTCCTTCTCGCCGAAGATCCACACCACCCACAGCACCACGAACGCGGTCCAGGTGAGGCCCGCGTGGCGCAGGACCGAGTTTTCGAAGTGCAGCCGCACCGCCGTCGCGGCGCGGTGGAGGTTGGCGACCGCCTCCATCCGCTCCCAGGACAGCGGGATCCCGCCCAGTTTGGCTCGCACGGCGTTCTCGGTCTCGGCCAGCGTGTGATACCCGGTCAACAGCCACATCCTCACCGGCCCCGGAGGCACCAGCCCGATGGGCGCGCACCCCCGCGCACCCGCTCCGCCGATCGTAAGCGGAACGGGCAGGCGTCCACAGTGGTCTTTCCGGGTTGCTCCGCGCTAGACGGCGGACAGCAAGGGCTTCAGCAGGTCCTGTCCGGTTTCGGACAGCTCGGCGGGCACCCGGCTGCCGGGAGCACCTGCGCGCGGCATTCGGATGAGCCCGGCGTGGGCCAGGCGGTGGGCCGTGCTCTGGTCACTGCACGACAGGCCGTCGACGTAGAGATCCGGCTCCAGGCTGACGGTGATCTCGGCTCTGCCCTGCGCCACGGCGCGCAGCATGGCCAGGGCGCGGTAGGACAGGCCTTCGGGTTCTTCGACTGTCTCGTTCATTCGGGGTCACTCCTCTGACCTGGGAGTTTCCCGTACTGAGCCGTTCAAACATGACGCCGGTCACCGAACGGGGACGGGGGTGCGATGCTCGGCGATGTCACCGAACAGGTCACCCATCTCCTCGACCCGTTCGATCACCTGCTCGGCGGTGAACAGCAGGTCCGCGGCCTTCCGGCAGGATTCGACCTCCTCCCAGGTCACGGGCGTGGAGACGGTCGGGATGGCGCGGCCGCGCAGCGAGTACGGCGCGATGGTGGTCTTGGCGGTGTTGTTCTGACTCCAGTCGATGAACACGCGGCCGGGGCGGATCGCCTTCGTCATCCGCGCGACCACGGTTTCCGGTGACCGGCGCGCGAGCTCCTCCGCGACCGCCTTGGCGTAGGAGGAGGTGCGTTCGTCCGAGCGGGTGCGCACCGGGCAGTACAACTGCATTCCCTTGTTGCCGCTGGTTTTCGCGTACACGGTCAGCCCGTCTCCGGTGAGCAGGTCGCTGAGCGTCTCGGCCACCCGGCAGCAGTCGACGACGTCGGCGGGCAGGCCGGGATCGAGGTCGAACACCAGCAGGTCGGGTGACTTCCGCGCGCCTCGCGGGCCGACCATCCACTGTGGAACGTGCAGCTCCAGTGCGGCGAGATTGGCGGCCCACATCAGCGTCGGCAGGTCGCCGACGACCGGATAGTCTAGCGTCTCCTCCCCGCCGCGACGGCCCCGGTTGGTGAGCCGCGCCGTGCGCACCCACTCGGGCGCGTGCCGGGAAACGTTCTTCTCGTAGAACGGTTCCCCGTCGACACCGTCGGGAAAGCGGCGGAACGTGGCGGCGCGGTCGCGCAGATGCGGGAGCATGACGGGGGCTATCCGGCGGTAGTAGTCGAGGACCTCCCGTTTGGTGAAACCGTGCGCAGGGTAGAGCACCTTGTCCAAATTGGACAGCCCCAGCCGCCGCCCCTCGACCTCGACCGTTATCCGCGCTTCAGGCACCCTTCGACGGTACCGTGAGGTATGCCCACCGTGCCGGACGCGATCGCCCCGATGCTGGCGACCGACGGCGACCTGCCCACCGGCGGGTGGGGGTACGAATACAAATGGGACGGCTACCGCTGCTGCCTGCGGGTCGCCCGCGACGGCGAGACGCGCTTGACCAGCCGACGCGGCCTCGACACCACGGCGACGTACCCGGACGTGACGGGCGAAGCGCTCGATGGCCACGAAGTCGTCCTCGACGGTGAGATCGTCGTCCTCGACGACAACGGGCGGCCGAGCTTCCCGCTGCTGCAAACCCGGCATCTGCGCACGCCGGACGCGTCTCTGCTGGAGCGCAGCCCGGTCCACTTCTTCGCCTTCGACGTGCTGTTCCTCGACGGCGATCTCCTGCTCGACGAGCCCTACGCCGCCCGCCGCGAGCTGCTGACGTCGCTGGGCGGCGGTGGCCGCATCGTCATCCCGCCGGGGTACACCGACGACGACATCTCCCCCGACCGGCTGCTCGAGGTCGTGCGGGAACACGGGCTCGAAGGGCTGATCGCGAAGAAGCTCGACAGCGGGTACTACCCCGGTAAGCGGACGCGGCAGTGGATCAAACGGGCGCTGTGGCACACCCAGGAGGTCGTCATCGGCGGCTGGCGCGTCGGCGAAGGGCGGCGTTCGAAGACCCTTGGCGCGCTGTTGCTGGGCGCGCACGACGAGTCCGGTGACCTGCGGTACGTCGGCGATGTGGGCACCGGGTTCAGCGACAAGACCCTCGAAGACCTGCATGACAGGCTCGCCCCACTGGCACGGAAGACGTCTCCCTTCGCCTCGGCAGTCCCCCGTGACCGGGCGCGGCGGGCGCGGTGGGTGGAGCCGGCACTCGTCGGGGAGGTCGTGCACCGGAACTGGACCCAGGACGGCCGCCTGCGGCACGCGACGTGGCGGGGGCTGCGCGGGGACAAGACACCCGAGGACGTCGTACTGCCGTCGTAGCGGCTCACATCGGCCGGATGAGCCCGGTTTGCTGGAACTCGTCTCAGCGGTCGCCTGATCGGCGGCCTCGTGACTTGGTGACTTGGCGACTTGGCGACGTTGGCGCCGGTGTGCCGAATCCTCGGTCGGCCGGTATTCCCGCGGATGGCCGTGCCCAGCGGATCGACGCCGGTCCTTGCCCCGGTCACGCTTCCTGTCATCGCTGATCGCGGCGAGCCGGTTCACCGTGGTGAAGTCCAGGCCGACGGCCGCTCGACAAGGCCGGGAGTCTCCTGAGCTGTTCCGGCCGGCGGTCCTTCCCCGCCGTGTCTCCGGCATGTCAGCGCCGTGACGGTCCCGTGTCAGCCCGGTCGGCGATCGTTGCTCTCACGACGAAAGATCCCCACGACCGAGGAGTTCTCATGTCTGTCTTCCCCACGCCGGCCCCGATCACCGCCACCCTGACCACCGCGGGCGCCCGGGTCCGAGTCACCGCGAGCGAACGCTCGGACACGGTCGTGCTCGTCGAGCCGATCGACGCCGCGAGCAAGTCGGATGTGCAGGTCGCCGAAAACACCAAGGTCGGCTTCGACGGCGGCACACTGTCGATCGAGACGAAGAAAGCGGGCGGCAAGAACGGTTCGGTCGCCATCACCATCGAGGTGCCCACCGATTCGCGACTGGCGCTCGACACGGCTTGGTCGGACGTGACCGCCGAAGGCCGGTTCGGCGAGTGCGCGCTGGAAGTGTCGTCAGGCCGGATCCAGGTCGACCACGTCACGTCGGTGCGCGGAAACCTGGCTGCGGGCGAGATCGCGATCGGGTACGTCGCCGGGACCGTGAACGTCGACGGCGGCTCGGCCGGAATGCGGATCGGCGAGGTCGAGGGCACCGTCCGATACGAGGGCGCGACCGGAAAGGTCCGGATCGGGCATGCCCGGTCCGACGTCGTCCTCTCCGGTTCGAGCGGAAGTTTCGACATCGACCGCGCCGACGGCGACGTCGCCGCCCAGGCCGCCAACTGCCCGATCCGCGTCGGCCTGCTGTCGCGCGGCGAGGCCGAACTGGTGAACGCCTCGGGTGGTATCGAAGTCGGGATCGATGGGGACACCGCTTCGGTGGATGCCAAGAGCACCAAAGGATCCGTGCGCAATTCCTTCACCACGGATGGCGGCCGGGGCGGGGTCAAGGTCTACGCCCGGACTCGGCTCGACGACATCGTGATCCGCCGCGTGGCTTGAGTCCTGGTGTTCCGGTGTTCCGGTGTTTCGGTGTTCCGGGGTCGCGGGTTTGTGGTTTTGGGGGCGGTGGTCGCTGGGAGGCGGTCTTTGGCGGTGGTGGACTTGGGGGCGGTCGTCTTGGGGGCGGTCGTCTTGGGGGCGGTGGTCTTCGCACTGGGGAACCTTCGATACGGCGGGGCCTTCGGTACGGCAGCCTTCTGCGCGGCGGTCTTCAGTGCAGTGGTTTCAAGTGCGGTGGTCTTTGGGCAGTGGTGCCATCTGCGGATTTTTCGGAGAGCTTGGGCGGCACTGCCGTCCCGAGGTGACGAACCGGCAGGTCTTCGTCAATCTTTCAGCCGCTTATATATGCGTAACGTCGCAATTAGCCGACTAATTGCGGCACGCTTTGCTTCGCACGTCTTCGCCGCTTCGCGCACCTAAGAAGGCTTCGCTTCTTTCTCTGCATATGCCTTGCACCTATCTTGATCGCTGGTTCATTTGGGCTCGCACATCTGTTCTATATGGAGTAGCGTGAAGTCGTGGCCAGCGACAACGCATCCCCGGAGACGTCCATCGAGTGGTGGCGTGTCGACACCGCGACGCTGCACGCCCGTAAGCAGGAATTGGAAATGCGGAAGCGTCGGTTGGATGCGGAGCAGAACGCGATCCTCGCGGAAATCAATGCCCGGGGGGGTGCGTGGGTGCTCGGGTCATTCGACGTTGGCGGCGTTGATTTTCGAGGACTTTCGGGTGACGGACAGGGAGGCCGGTGTCCGCGCTGATCGTGTCCTGGCCCTGCATGCGGGTCCGGCTATCGGGGGAGATCCCGGGCCGCCGCTGGCGCCGTTGACCGCTCAGGCGGCGGCGGAGGGTGTGATCGGGGGTGCGCAGATCGATGCGATCATCCGCACCCTCGCTCGCATCCCCTCCACCGTCCCGGAAGAAGACATCCGGGCCGGGGAGAAGATCCTCGTCGACCTCGCCCGGCACGCCGGACCGCGGCAGATCGCCCACGCGGGGCGTCGTTTGCTGGACAAACTGGATCCGGATGGGCAGGAACCTCGTAGCGAGGATCCGAGGGATGTCCGGCCGGAGATGCGGTTCGTCCAGCACCGTGACGGCACCCTCGGCTTGAAGGCCACCCTGGATCTCGAAACGTATGCCCGCTTGAAGTCCGATCTGGATCCGATGGCCAAACCGCACAAGGCCGTCGACGGGGTGCGGGACTCCCGCACCCAGGACGAACGCTACGGGGACGCCTTCACCGACTACGTGCGGTTGAAGACCACCAGCCGCAACCTCCCCGGACAAGCGGACGAAGCCACACACATCCTGGTGACCATGTCCTACGACGACCTGAGCCGGGATATCGGCGACGCCTGCCTGGACCTCGTCGGCCCGATCAGCGCCACCGACGCCCGCATCCTCGCCTGCGACGCCCGTGTCCGACCCGGCGTGCTCGGAACTGGCGGGGAACCTCTCGACATCGGCCGATCCAAACGGACCGTGTCCCTGGCCCAGAAGTACGCGTTGACCCTCCGCGACGGTGGTTGTGCGTTCCCGGGTTGTGACATGCCCGTGCCCCGCTGTGCGGCACACCACATCGTCTTCTGGCAACACCACGGCGAAACGAAAATCGACAACCTCGTGCTGTTATGCACCAAACACCACCGGCTCATCCACCACAGCGAATGGAAAGCCCGGATCACCCACGACGGCTTGCCTGAGTTCACCGCCCCCGCCTACCTCGACCCCACCACAACACCCAGACGAAACACCATGCACCTCAGGGTATAGGCCGACCACCCGCGCTAGTGCCTCATCAAGAAACGTTGGCGTGGTAACCGTGTCGTGTGGACATCTGGGCTGTTGATCGCGAGGCTGGCCGGTGGAGGTGAGCCATGGCGCGTCGGCCGGAGGTGTTCGCGCGGTCGTTGGAGCCGGAGGAAGCGCAGCGGCTGGTATCGAGCTGGTCTACACGCCCACCCACGCGTCGTGGTTGAACTGGATCGAGTGCGAGTTCACCGCGGTCCGCTACTTCACCCTCGATGGCAGCGACTATCCCAGCCACGCCGCCCAGGAAGCCGCCATCTCCGGCTACCTCCGCCGGCGCAACCGCCACTGCCACCCCAAACGCCACTTCGCCGTCAACTCCAAGATCCGCCGCACGGGTTACCTACCCAACGTTGCTTGATGCGGCACTAGACCGTCAGTGCGGCCACAAACACGTTCGCCGCAACAATGTTCAGCACACCGGCCCTTTCCTCGCCGCGTTCGGAAAAGGAGCTTCACAGGTACCGGCGAAATCCCCGGAACGAAAACACAATCGTTCACTCTCGAGGTGCCCTCCTCGATCCGGCGGACGGCGCGGTGGCGTTGCGTGCCCCCGAACTTCTCGAGAGTCTCGAGCCGGACGTCAGCGGTGGGCTGATGCGCTCCCAGATCGAGACCGCGACCGGCGTCTGCCGTGGCTACGACAAGCCGCCGCGAAGACCGACGTTGCCTCATGGTGGCGGCGAGGACCCCACCCGGCGACCTGCGGACGAACGCGCGCACCCCGAACCTCGCACCGGCGGATGGCGTTTCCGGAGCTGATCGACGAGGCAAGGACGTACGCCTGTCAGGTGCACGTCGGCCTGCCGTTACGGGATCTCGGCGCGCGGGTCCTTTCCGGACTGCGACCGTCGCTAGTCCCGCTGCCGACACTCAGCGTGAACGCCCCGGTGGAGCGCGGCGCCGATTCCGGGTGGTCGATGGCGAATCGCCCGAAGACCGGTCCGGCGTTGCCGCGTACGACCGGAGTATCGGTGACGCCGTGCGCGGAGGGGACGTGCTCGACGTGGCGGGCGTGACTTCTGCACCCGTCTTTCCCGCGCCATTCCACGGTCGAGGTGCGGATCGCCGACGTCTGCTTGGCCGTCGACGACGCCGTTCTCCCCGCCGCGTTGGCGCGCGGGCGGGTCGATCTGAACCGGTCGGCGCCCAAGGCGACGGGGAAGACGTCGAGCGGGGGGTTGGACTCGCTGTTCGACCGCGGGACCGGCGCGGCCCGGCAGCGCCGGAACCCGCTTCGCTTGGTGAGTTCACCGCGGAGTTCGCCCACGCGACGAGGAACGTCCCGACCCGGTGAAGCGGAGCCGGCGTCACAGCCAGCCGGATTCCTTGGCGATCCGCACCGCGTCGACCCGGTTGCGGGCGCTGAGCTTCGACACGATGGTCGTCAAGTAGTTCCGCACGGTACCGGCGGACAGGAACAGCTCGGACGCGATCTCGGTCGGGTCGGAACCGACCGACGCCAGCCGCAGCACCTCGATCTCGCGGGCGGTGAGCGGGCATTCCTCGCTGTCCCAGGCGGCAAGCGCCAGATCGCCGTCGACGACACGCCGCCCGGCGGCGACGCCCCGGACCGCGTTGGCGAGCCTGTCCGCGGGCGCGTCCTTGCGGAGGAAACCGTTGACCTTCGCGGCCAGCGCCCGCCGAAGGGTTCCTGGGCTGCCGAGTGAGGTGAGGATCAGCGTGCGCACGCCGGGCAGTTGTTCGTGCAGTTCGGCGGCTGCGGTGAGCCCGTCCTTGCCCGGCAGGTCGATGTCGATGAGCGCGATGTCGGGACTCGCGGACCGCGCGAGCGGGAGGATCTCGTCACCGCTGGCGCATTCGGCGACCACCTCGATGTCGGGTTCCAAGCCGAGCAGCGCGACCAGGGCTCCACGGACAATGTGCATGTCCTCGGCCACCAGGACCTTGATCATCGACCCCATCTGCCTTTCGCCCGCCCCCGAGCCGCCGATACTATCCTCACACACACGTTCCGCGAAATGGAAACCGGCCCTTGACCGCCGCGGGGGGACGCGGTCAAGGGCCGGTTCTGTGTTGCCGCGGGAATACGTTCTTCGGACCGCGCCAACACGGCCGGGGAAGTTCCGGCGTGAATGCGCTACCAGGAATTCTGCGGCCATCGGCCGGGGAGATCCAGTGCGCCCAACACCGCCGGGCCGTGGTTTTCGCATGTCCGGGGCCTCGTGAAATTTTCACGCCGGGGCACACATGAATCCATACCCGGCGGTGAATCAAGCACTTCAGGAGAAGCGACGGCGAACACTACTGTCGAAACCGCAAAGCGAGCCAGAATTCCTCCAGCGAAAGGACGGTACAATGGATGAGACTGTCCGGCGAGCCGTGGAGCGAGCCATTGGGGCCATGAACGAGAAACTGGGCGAAGAGCTCACTATCGATGACATCGCCCGTGCGGCGACGTTCAGCAAATTCCATTTCACCAGGGTGTTCCAGCAGGCCACCGGCGTCTCGCCCGGCCGGTTCCTGTCCGCACTGCGGCTCGACGAGGCCAAAAGCCTGCTGTTGACGACTTCGATCACGGTCGCCGACATCAGCCGCCAGGTGGGCTACAACAGTGTCGGCACCTTCAGCACGCGGTTCAGCAGCCGGGTCGGCCTCTCCCCGTCGGCGTACCGGCGGCAGGGCGGGTTCCAGCGCCACCTCGCGGGTGATCCCCGTCCGGGTGCGAGGCGGGCTGTCGTCCGGGGTTTCGTGTCGGCGCCGCCGGAGATCTCGCCCGGACTCGTCTTCGTCGGACTCTTCCCGACGCGTATCCCCGAGGGCGCGCCCGTGCGTCACACGGTCATCGACGTCCCCGGCCCCTATCAGCTGACCGATGTCCCGGAAGGCACCTGGCACCTCGTCGCGCACTGCGTGACCGGCCCGCCCATGCGCCGCGGCACCGGCTACACCGGGCATCACGGCCCGATCACGGTCGAACCGGGCGTCTCCGCGCGGCTGGCGGACCTGCGGATGCGCCCCAAGCGCCTGTTCGACCCGCCGGTCCTGCTCGCGCTGCCCGATCTGCGGGCCCGGCCGGAGCCGGTCAAGCGCGCGGCCTGACCCGCTCCCCAGTGTCAGGAAAGGGTCGTTCCGGACGCACAACGTCTTGAACGACCCTTTCCTCGTAGCTGTGCCGACTTCAGGCGGACAGGCGGCCCGCCGCGGACGCCAGGCCGTCCCGGATGTTCTGCCGCCACAGCTCATAGGCGGGCGTCCCGTCCGCGGCGTCCTCGGTGACCTCGGTCGAGTCGGCCAGGTCGACGGCCTCCTCGATGCTCAGCCCGGCCAGCTCCCGCGCGGCGCGGCGGGTGTGCGGCGGGACGAACGACGAGAACGTCCTCGCCTTCACCGCGAACACGACACCGAGGCCGAGTTCGTCCTGGTGCTCCCCCGCCGACTCGCGCAGCCTCATCAACCCCGGCCGGTCGCAGCCGCCCGCGAAGGTCGCGGCCAGCCCGACGCCGCTCCACAGGTCCGGGCGGCGTCCGGCGGGGAAGCGGTCCACCGCCGCGGCGACCTTCACCGGGTCGCCGCCGTTGACGAACCACAGCGCCCGCCCCATGCCTTGGTCGCAAGCGCGCGGGAAGTACCCGGGGGCACCCGCCCACGGGTACGGCTTGGGGACGAACTGCTCGCCGACCCATTTGCGCGTGTCGAAGTAGGCGCGGTCGAAGGCGTAGCCGTCGACGGCCAGCCAGCTCATCGTCGGATGGAACGGGACGCCGTCCAGGTCCGGCAGCACCTTCTTCCACAGCGGGCGGGGCAGCCGGGCCATCGCGAACCCGATGCCGATGTAGGTCAGGAACACGTGCGGGCGGCCGGGGCCGCTCATCAGTTCGGCCGTGCGATCCGTCCGGCCGCCGGGCATGACGTCGAGGATGGTGAACGCCATCGCCGCGCCTTCGTAGGCGAACCCGCGCATCTCCGGCTCGACCATGTCCAGCCGCCGCTCGGCCTCCCACAGCGCCGGCGCGTCGATCCCCCACTCGAAGCCGCACACCACCGACTGCGGGATCGACTCCAGACGGGCGGTCGCCGGCGTCGGCGGCACTCCGAAGCCGCGCCCCTCGAAGCCGACCGAAGCCAGTGAAGGCGCGAACATGACCTTGCGCAGGGCACCCAGCAATGAGCTCATCACTTACGTCCTTTGTGGATAGTGTCGGCTTCGCGCGCGAACTCGGCTCGTGCCGAGGAGACCACGTCGTGCTCGCCGTCCGCTCGATGGCCGATCGAGTCGGCGGCCCCGTACCGCCGAACAGTCCATCACGGTCTTCGAAAGGTGTCGAATTCACCCGTTCGCCGAGCGAATTCACCGTAATGGAACGTACTCATCGGAAATGGAAACCACTTATGACGACAGTTTTACCGTCTTCTCACCTGACAGCGGGTAATCGACCGCTCTCAGTTTCAACATGTTCGAAGCCCGGCTATCGTCGCAGCTCATCAGGGCCTCGCCGGGCCGATCAGGCCGCCGAAAAAAGCACAACCTTGTATCGTGCGAGAAAGATTCACTCTTCCGGGTTTGCTATGTACACTGAGAGTTAGCGCGTTTTCTGGGGAAGAGGAGGTCGGAGTGATCCGAGTCCTGTTGGCCGAGGACATGCACATGGTCCGCGGCGCCTTGGTCGCTCTGCTGAACCTCGAACAGGACATCGAGGTCGTCGCGGAGGTCTGCTCGGGCGACAAGATCCTCCCGATGGCCGCGGAGTATCTGCCGGACGTCGCGATCATCGACATCGACCTGCCCGCCAAGGACGGGCTGGCCGCCGCCACCGAGCTCTATCAGCAACTTCCGGGCGTCCGCACGCTGATCCTCACCTCGCTCGGCCGCCCGGGCACCGTGCGCCGTGCGCTCGACGCGAAGGTGAACGGTTTCCTGCTCAAGGACGCGCCGGCCGACAAGCTCGCCAACGCCGTCCGCTCGGTCGCCATCGGCCGCCGCGTCATCGACAGTGAGCTCGCGTTGTCCGCGTGGGAGACGGAGGATTGCCCGCTGACACCGCGGGAGGTCGAGATCCTCCGCCTCGCCGCGAACGGGCGCACGGTCGCCGACATCGCGGCGGAGCTGTTCCTGTCACCGGGGACCGTGCGGAACTATCTCGCCACGGTGGTCACGAAACTCAACGCCCGGAACCGGGTGGACGCCATCCGCATCGCCACCGATTCCGACTGGCTCTGACCCTTTCCGCGTCTTCTCTTCTGCCACAACCGGTCTTTCGCTCCACGTCGTGACGATCGCATACGGGGCAACGAAGAAATCACCGCACGCCGGGTGTTTCCGGCACTGTTCCGAAGGTTCCGCCTCTGTCACCGTCATTGCGGGGGAGTCCGCCGGAGGGGCAGGGGATGCACGCGATGACCATCGGAGCGAGTGACACGGCCAGGGTCCTGGGGCCGCTCGAGCTGCACATCGGCGGGGCCGATCGCGCGCCGAGCACGCCGAAACTCCTGCAACTGCTGGCGATGCTGCTCATCCGTCCCGG
This sequence comes from Amycolatopsis sp. QT-25, assembly GCF_029369745.1. Taxonomy (NCBI): domain Bacteria; kingdom Bacillati; phylum Actinomycetota; class Actinomycetes; order Pseudonocardiales; family Pseudonocardiaceae; genus Amycolatopsis; species Amycolatopsis sp. QT-25. Next base: position 1,966,715 of record NZ_CP120210.1, on the reverse strand, counting down.
CAAGACGGTCCACGTCGACTCGCTGGTCCACGAACTGTGGAACGACGCGCCGCCGCGCAGTGTCCGCCGGACCCTGCACACCTACGTCCATCACCTCCGCCGTCATCTCGACCCGGACGGCACCGGCGGCCTGCTGATCACCAGCTCGCCGGGGTACCGGCTCGACCTCGACGCGGGCGTGGTCGACGTGTCGGAGTTCCACCGGCTGCACCGCCTCGGCCGCGACCTGCTGGACGAAGGCGACAACGCGGCGGCCGCGCACGCGTTCCGTACCGCGCTGGACCTGTGGTCCGGTCCCCCGCTGGCGAACATCCACTGTGGACCGACCTTGGCCGCCTACACCGTCTACCTCCTGGAGCATCGGCGCAACGCCCGCGACCTGTGGATCGAGGCGGAGATCCGCACCGGGAACCACCGGGAGATGCTCGGCGTGCTGCGATCGCTGACCACCGCCGACCCGTTCGACGAAACCCTGCACGCCCAGCTGATCCGGGCGCTGGGGCTCAGCGGGCGGCGCAGCGACGCGCTCGCGACGTTCGAGTGGCTGCGGACCCGGCTCGAGGACGAACTGGGGGTGAAACCCTGCGCCGAACTGCGGGAGCTGCACCGCGAACTGCTTTCCGAGGGACATCCCGTCCGCTGAACGAGCACCACCCCGTCACCAGATCAAGGAAGTTGAGGAGTCAAGCATGACCGCTCGCACCTACGGCCAGTTCTGCGGCCTCGCCCGCGCGCTCGAGATCATCGGGGAACGCTGGTCCCTGCTCGTGATCCGCGACCTGGTGCTCGGCCCGAAGCGTTTCGACGAGCTGCAGCACGGCCTGCCGAAGATCCCGACGAGCATCCTGTCGACCCGGCTCAACGAACTCGAACGGCACGGCGTCGTCCAGCGCCGGGTGCTTCCGCAGCTCGACGCCGGGGTGGTCTACGAGCTCACCGACTACGGCAACGACCTCGACCAGATCCTGCTGCAGCTGGGCCTGTGGGGCGCCCGTTCGCTGACCGACCCGGCGGCCGACGACCTGTTCAGCCTCGACGCGGCCATCCTGTCGCTGTACACGACGTTCCAGCCGGACGCCGCCCGTGGCATCCGGTGCTCGTTCGAGCTCCACTACGGCGACCAGATGATCGTCCACGCGGTGATCGACGACGGCGCGGTGACGGCGGGCGAGGGCTCGCTCCCGGAGCCGGACCTGGTCATCGAGCCGCGCGGGCCGGTCGTGCTCAAGCTGCTGAACGGCGAGCTGGCCGCCGCGAACGCGCTCACCTGCGGCGCGGTGGCCGTCAAGGGCGACCCGGCGATGCTGGAGCTGTTCACCCGGCTGTTCCACATCCCCTCGTCCCCGTCGAAGGCCGAAGGGCTCGTCACGCACTGAAGATGACCTTCGCCATTCGGCACCTGCTTGCGGTCCTTGCGCACGCAACGAGCGCGAGCAGGTGCCGAATCGCGTCATTCGAAGCGTGCGGTGTCGCCGGCGCCGCGCCGTACGATCTCCGGCTCGCCCGACGAGAAATCGATGACCGTGGTGGGTTCGACCCCGCAGTCCCCGGAGTCGATCACCGCGTCCACCACGTGCTCCAGGCGCTCCTTGATGTCCCAGCCCTGGGTCATCGGCTCCTCCTGGTCGGGCAGCAGCAGCGTGCTCGACAGCAGCGGCTCGCCGAGCTCGCCCAGCAGCGCCTGGGTGACCACGTGGTCCGGGATGCGCACGCCGACGGTCTTCTTCTTGGCGTGCAGCAGGCGGCGCGGAACCTCCTTGGTCGCGGGCAGGATGAAGGTGTAGCTGCCCGGCGTCGACGCCTTGATCGCGCGGAAGACCGCGTTGTCCACGTGCACGAACTGGCCCAGTTGGGCGAAGTCCTGGCACACCAGGGTGAAGTGATGACGGTCGTCCAGTTTGCGGATGCTCCGGATGCGGTCGATGCCCTGCCGGTTCCCCAGCTGGCAGCCGAGGGCGAAACAGGAGTCCGTCGGATACGCGATGAGCCCGTCCTCGCGCAGGATGTCGACGACCTGTCCGATCGCGCGTCGCTGCGGATTTTCCGGATGCACGTCGAAATACCTCGCCATGCGCCGAGCTTAAGGCCACGCACCCCCTGCCGCCGCGAGAGCCCGTCCGGACGGCGTACACAGTGGAACCGGCGGATCGGCGCACGTTTTCCATCGTGGCGTCTTCCGCGCTCGCGTTCAAGGTACGAACAACCCACACCCGCTCGGGTGAACGAGACGGATTCCTTGTCCCCAGCGAGGAAAGCGTCTTCCTTCCGGTCATCCTCCCTTACGCGGAAGAGGCAACCGGGGTAACGAACATGGGCTAGGATCCGAAGCACACGGCGATGGAAGGTCGCGCGGCGGCCTGCCAGGCCAACGCAGGGGGAAGCACGACAAGGACCGAGACATCTTCTGTTACCTCTGGGGTGCCTGTGCCGGAACAGCTCGCGGTGACCGCCGAACCTCTGGGTACCGCCGGGGTCGACCGGCGCCCCCGGCGGGCGCTGTTCCTCGCCGGACTGATCATCACCGTCGTCTTCGTCAACTCCTGCCTGTTCGGTCTCCTCGCGGTACTGCTGCGGCCCGGGGTGGACTTCTGGCAGGGCCTGCTGGCGGTGCTGTACGTCGGGCCCGTCCTGGCGATTCAGCTGCTGTACTTCAGCCGTCCGGCGGTCCGCCTGGACACCAGGCTCGCGAAAGCCATGCTGGTGGTGCAGGCGTGCCTGGCCTATCTGCCGACCCTGCACTTCGACGCGGCGCTGAGCTCGCTGACCACCCTCGCCGCGGGCAGCGCGCTGCTGCTGTTCCGGCCGAGGACGGGCTGGGCCGTGTTCACCGTGTTCATGGCGGGCACGATCTGGATCCTGTGGACCTACGACGAGACGTGGCTCGGGGCGTTGTTCGACAGCGTCACCGCGATCTTCTACGCCTTGGTCGTGTACCTGCTGACCTGGCTCGCGCGGCTGGTGAACGAGCTGCACCAGGCCAGGACCGAACTGGCGCGGCGGGCCGTCGCCGAGCAGCGGCTGGCCTTCGCGAGGGACCTGCACGACCTGCTCGGGCTCAGCCTGTCCGCGATCGCGCTCAAGGGCGAGCTGGTGCACCGGCTGCTGCGCAAGTCACTGGACCAGGCCCGGGCTGAACTCGCCGAGATCACCGGGATCGCCCAGCGGACGCTGTCCGACGTGCGGTCGGTGGCCAGGGGCTATCGGGAGCTCTCGCTCGACAAGGAGTCACGGACCGCGGTGTCGCTGCTCTCGGCGTCGAACGTCGCGGTGCGGGTCGACCTCGAGCAGATCGAGCTGCCGGTGAAGCTGCGCACCCTGCTGGCGAAGGTGCTGCGCGAGGGGGTCACGAACGTGCTCCGCTACACCGGCGTCAAGCACTGCGAGATCACCGTGCGCGAAACCGGGGGCCGGGTCGCGCTGGAGATCGTGCACGACGGGACGGCGCACGAGGACGTCCCGGAGGAGACGGCGGACAGCCTGCGTGCGGTGACCGAGGAGGTCGCCGGGCACGGCGGGCGGCTCAGCGCGGGTCCCGACGCGGCGGGCCGGTGGCGGCTGCACGCCGAACTCCCGGTGCCCGAACAGGCCGAGCCCGCCGAGGCGGCGCTGGAGCAGGGGCCCGGCCACTGGTCCCGGATCGACGCCAGGAACGTCCAATGGACGATGACCGCGGTCTTCATCATCTTCAGCCTCTCCGCGATGACCCGGGCCTTCATGCTGACCGACGACGGCTGGGCCCTCACGCTCATCGCCGGGTACCTCACCGCGTTGACCACGCTGCAACTGTCCTATTTCGCCCGGCCGAACGTCCGGTTGCGCTCGCGGCAGAGCTACGCGCTGCTGTTCGTGCAGGCCTGCTTGATCTTCCTGCCGCTGATCCCGCTCGGACACGCCTGGGTGAGCCTGCCCAGTCTGTTCGCCGGCACCGCGCTGCTGGTGCTGCCGCCGCTGGCCGGGTGGACGGCGTTCGCCGCGACCGCAGCGGGGGTGGTACTGATCCGGATCGGCTACGGCACCGACTTCCTCGGTGGCTTCTACAGCTTCGCGTCCATCCTGAACACCGGGCTGATGGTCTTCGGTCTCATCTGGCTGATCCGGCTGGTGACCGAACTGGGCGAGACCAGGAAACGCCTCGCCGAGGTCGCGGTCGCCGAGGAGCGGCTGCGGTTCGCCCGCGACCTGCACGACCTGCTCGGGATGAGCCTGTCGGCGATCGCGCTGAAGAGCGAGCTGACCAGCCGGATCATGGACATCGACACCACTCGCGCCTCCGACGAGCTGCTGGAGATCCTCGGCCTGACCAGGCAGGCGCTGACCGACGTCCGCTCGGTGGCCAGCGGCTACCGGGAACTGTCGCTGGCTCAGGAGTCGCGGTCGGCGCAGGCGGTGCTGGTGGCCGCCGACGTGCAGGTGCGGCTGGAGATCGAGCAGGACGACCTGCCGACGACCGTGCGGACGGTACTGGCCGTGGTGCTGCGCGAAGGCGTGACGAACGTGTTGCGCCACAGCAAGGTCGAACGCTGCGAGATCGCCGTGCGGCGGACCGGGAACGGCGTCGCGCTCGACATCGTCAACGACGGCGTCCAGAACGGACGGCCACCGCAGTCGGAGCGGCCGGCGCGGCCGGTGCGAATCGAGGCGCCGGGCAGCGGCATCACGAACATGTCCGACCGTGTCGCCGGACTCGGCGGGGAGCTGACCGCCGGGGTCGAGGCCGACGGGCGGTTCCGGCTGCGCGCCGTGGTGCCCGTTTAGGCGCTGTCCTGTGAGTCTGTCCGATGGGCTTCGTGATCCAGACAACGCCTGGGTCGGCGCTAGATCCAGCCGGAGTCCCTGGCGATCCGGATCGCGTCCACCCGGTTGCGCGCGTTGAGCTTCGATACGATCGTGGTCAGGTAGTTGCGCACGGTTCCGGTGGAGAGGAAGGCCTTCGCGGCGACCTCCAGGGTGTCACGGCCTTCGGCGGTCAGCCGCAGCACGTCGATCTCCCGCGGGGTCAGCGGGCATTCCACGGTGTCCCAGGCGGCGAGGGCCAGGTCGCCGTCGACCATCCTCCGCCCGGCCGCCACGCCGCGTACGGCGTTCGCGAGTTTCTCCGCGGGGGCGTCCTTCAGCAGGAACCCGTTCACCTTGGCCGCCAGCGCCCTGCGGAGCGTGCCGGGCCTGCCGAGGCTGGTCAGGATCAGGGTCCTGACCTCGGGCAGCTGCTCGTGGAGTTCGGTGGCCGCGGTGAGCCCGTCCTTGCCGGGCAGGTCGATGTCGATGACCGCGACCTGAGTCCGGGAAAGCCGCGCGGCGGCGAGGATCTCGTCACCGGAAGCCACTTCGGACACCACTTCGATGTCGGGCTCCAGCCGCAGCAGCGCCACGAGCGCTCCCCTGACGATATGCATGTCTTCGGCCACCAGAACCCTGATCACCATCGCGCCGTCCCCTCACGCGCACCCCATGGCCCCAACATAAACACGCCCGGACGGAACGCGTTCCACCGTTCGGGTGGTGCGTCGGTTCGGTCGGTTTTGGGAACGTCACGGCGAAAGCGGCGAAGGACGAACCGGTTCCGCAGTCGGTGGGCCACTTTCCGTCGACCTGCCGGACCGCCGCTCGCCTTCGGGGTGCGAACGGCGGTCCGGTGGGGGTGCGTTCAGCTCGCCTCGGCCAGTGGCGGAGCGGTACAACAGGCGCCGGTGAAACAGTTGAAGACCTCACCACGCGGCTGATTGGTCCAGTTGTCGAAACGGTCGATCACCAGATCGACCTGGTTTCCGGCGAAATCGGTGTCGATCCCCCGGACGGCGAAGAGCGAGCGGACGTTGTCGGTCACAGCGTTCTTCATCGAATGGCTCCCAGGCTGTTCGGTGGTTTTCCTTCGATGAGGGAATCGTGCTGCCCGGGGCCGGTTCGCGGCCAGTGCCATGCATCATCGCGGGGATGTGCTTTTCGCCTACGCCGGAAGGTTCTCCTCGACTGCTCCACTTCCGCGCGCCCGGCTGTCGAACGGAGTAACCGCGACCCTTGGCGGTGACGGAAAGCGGCCGGCCGGTCTCAGCGAGAGACGGTGTCCGGTGTGGACAGCCGGATCAGGATTCGAGCAGGCTCACCAGACCGGTGTACCCGTCCTCCTTCAGCCGCAAACCCGAAGTCTTCGCGTAGGCGTCGTCTGCGCGGATGCCGAGCCCCTCGACCATCCGGTTCATGAAGTTGAACAGGGCGCACACGAGGACGGCGTCGTGCAGCGCGGCCTCGTCCCAGCCCGCCGCGAACACCGCCTCGGCGTCGGCGTCGGTCATCCGGGACGGCGTGCGCGTCAGCTTGCCCACGTACGCCAGGACGGGCTTCAGGCGCCCGTCCACGGGCGAGGAGTCCAGATCGGCCAGCGCGGCCGACAGAAGCCCCTCCGGCACGCCGAAAGCCTCCGCGGTGACGGTGTGGATCCCGTGGCAGTACCGGCAGTCGTTGACGCCGGAGACGTAGGCCGCGATCAGCTCCCGCTCGCCCGCGCCGAACGCCGACGGCGCCCGCATGATCAGTTCGTGGAGGTCCAGCAGTTTCGACGCGGGCGCCGGGAACTTCCGGAAGACCTGCAGCAGCGTGGTGTCAGTCGGCAAAGACCCGAGATAGGACATCGTGTGTATCGCTCCCCTTTTCCGGCGCCCGCCCGTGTCCGGCGAACGCGGCCATGTCATCGACGTCGTCACGACGCAGCCAGCAGGCCGCGAGACAGGCCACCGAAGCCGGTCCCAGCCCGGTCACCGTGGCGGTGACCCGCGCGGTCGCGTGTTCCCATTCTCTGCGCAGGGAACCCGCCGCTGTCCTCTCCGGACCTGCTTCGATCAACGGGCGCACGGAGCGCCAGCGGATGATCCCGGCTTCGACGAGCGCGCCGGTGCTCAGGTCGAGCGCGTCGTGCCGGGCCTGGTCCACGGCGAGGAGGACCAGCGCGGGCTCGTCGGCGAGACGTGCGAGCCCGACACCGGCCAGCAGGCGCTCGGCGTCCAGGCCCAGCAGGATCACCCCCGACTCGGTCGAGGGAGCGTCGTCGATCGACGGCAGGGTGAAGCGGGAGTCGTACGGCTCAGACACGGGCGACGTCCTTCGCGGCCGTCCGCGACGGGGCTTCCCGCCGCAGGTTCTCGGCGACGGCGGCCGCGACCCGCGCGGTGGCGACACGGTGGCCGTCGATGTTGCGGGCGGCCGGCCCCAGCGCCATCCCCGCGGCCGCGCCGACGGCGAAGACCCGGGGCGCGCCGAGGTAGGCGAAAGTGCGTTCGTCCAGCCGCGGCCAGCCGCCGCGGTCGAGAACGGCCTCGTCGGGCATCAGGCCGTCACCGATCGACGGCGTGGTGCCGAGCGCCAGGACGGCGTGGTCGACGGAAACCCGCGAACCGTCTTCCAGGTGCAGGCCGACCCCCGGTGTCACCTTCGTGATCGCCTTGCCACGATGCACGATCAGCCGTCCTTCGGCCTCGGCGGCCTCGAGCATCGGCCGGAACTCGAACATGATCGACGCGCGCCGGAAGCGGCCCATCAGTTCGAGCCGTTCCGGCCAGCTCACGCCGTCGAAGCGGGCGCGGCCTTCCGGCCGGAAGAACGAAGAGTTGACGTCGGCGCACTGGTAGCGTTCGCCCGGCTCGCGGATCACCCAGTGCACCTCGCGGCCTTGGGCGAGCCCGTTGGAAAGCAGATGCGCGGCGGTGAGGCCGGCGCCGACGACGGCGAGCCGCTTCCCGCCGCCGGGAACGGGTTCGTCCCAGTAGCTCACCCCGCGCGGCGGATGACCGCCGCCCCACCAGGTGTCCGGGGCGGACCGGCGCTCCTCGCCGAGGCACAGCACGGCGTGGCGCGCGGTCACGGAGAACCGGTCGGCGCGCACGGTGACCGCCTCCGACGTCGGCAGCACCTCGCGCACCGAACCACGCCAGGTCCGTTCGGTGACGTGATGGCTCGCGGCCAGATGACGGCAGTAGGCCGCGAAGACGTCGACGGGGACGACGGACCGGTGCCCGGCCTGCGCCATGCGGATCTCGCGGCGCTCGACCGGTGTCAGCACCGACCAGTGCAGGCGGGCGAAGTCCAGCAGTTCGCAGTCGCGATAACCCTCGACGCCGGGGTGGTGCTCGTACGGTGACCGCAGCACGCGCTGGCCGAGCAGGTCGATCCGGTCGAAGAACCGGCCGCAGGGACGGCCGTCGCGGTCGACGACGACGAGGTCGCGCACGCCGTGGTGCCACAACGCGGAAGCGACCGCGAGCCCCGCCGGGCCCGCGCCGACGATGACCACGTCGGCGCCGGACGGTGGTGCGGCGGTGACCGCCGCGCGGGTGCCGGGGACGACCGGCCACTCCCGCCCGCGCGGCGATGCGAGCAGGCCGGGTTCCGGGACGAACGTGATCACCGGCGTACTCAGCCGATCACGGTCACCGGGACGATCAGCTCGATCACGGGGCGCTGCTTCATCCCGTCGCTGATCAGTTCGTCCAGGGTCTGCCGGGACTGCTCGGCGGTGTCGGTCGCGATCGGGCTGTAGCGGGAGTAGGAGTAGGTCGGCTTCCGTCCGCCCGCGTCCAGCGAGTACACCTTGAGCACGGCCTCGCCCGGCCGGACCTCACCGTCGTAGAAGGTGAGGCGGCGCTGGTCCGGCGTCATGAACGACTTCGAGAACTGCCGGGAAAGCACGAGGGTTTCGGCGTCGTTGACGAAGGTCGAGTCCTCGTCGGTGACGACCTGCATCGCGACCCAGGTCTTGTCGGTCAGGTTGGTCTCGGACTTGATCACCTGCCAGCGACCCGGCTCCGGGAGGTTGACGCTGACCGAAATGTCGTGCTCGGTGGTGTCGATCGCGCCGGAGATCATCAGCACCCGCCGTCGGACGTCGGCGACCCCGGCCATCTGAATGTCACGTGCGCGCACCCGGGTGGAAACATCCAATCCCGGAAATTCAGGTGATGACATCTTTTGTGCCCTCCAGCCATCGAACCGAACACAGAAAACAGAACAGACAACACAATTCCAGCCCGGCGGAATTCCCCATCCCCAAACACCGGAAGAATTTCACGCCGAACTGGACGATGTCAAGATGAGAAACGCACGACACGCTGGTACGAAAGGCCGACGGCGAGCGGCCGGAAGACTGGGCCGTTCAGCGGTACCCGCTCACGAACCGTCGGAGTCCTCGATCCAGGTCGCGGCGGGTGTGCCGTGCTCCAGCGCGCCGATGTAGACGATCTCGAACGAGGAATCGGATCGCCTGAGCCCTATCCGGATGACGAGATCATGCTTCACCAGAATGATGAACTGATGCGGATCGCGGCCGTCTCCGAAAATGTCGTAGATGAGAAAAGCGGATCCGTCGGCCACCGCGAAAAGTGCTTCGTAGATGACATTGCGATCGGCCTGCGGAGCATTGATCGCCCATTCTTCCAGCACCTGTAAACCCGACGTGAGCTGGAGGCGCATAGCCATCCGGAGGCCTCCTCGTGGTCTGGCCGGGTCGTGGGCGATCTTCATTCTCGCGCGCACGATACCCGGCGGTCTTCTTTGTCCGTGCTTTTCGTACCGGTCGAGCTAGTTGTAACCGAGCACGATGTGCTCGGCCGAGGTCTCGCTCTCGGCGGGTCGCCTCGGCTCCGGAACGAACGCCGTCGCGTCGGCCTCAGTGGTCCCGCGCGGGTCGATCTCATCGCCCGTCACTCGAATTCGCACCTGTGCCGTCATGGCGTTCCTCCCGGCCTTCGATGAACGACTCACTTGACAACCAGGATGGACCCGGCCGATCGGGAGCCGGTCGTGACGCGCTCGAGGACGCCGGCGGCTCGTGCCGAGCAAGGAAAAAGTCGCCGGCGAGGGGGTGCCGGTAGTGCCCTTGTGGTATCCAAAAACCAAGGAGCACACCATGACCGAGCGCCTCGACCCGTACGAGATCTACGCCGACGACGAACTCGACGTCGACCTGCCGGGCCTGTCGTGGCCCGACCCGGCCGTCCCCGAACAGCGGGACCGGCAGTGAGCGCGGCGGAACGGCAGCGGACCTGCGCGGTCTGCGGGGGCCCGTTCGAGTCCGGGGAGCGAACGGACCTGGAGGCGGTGATGGACGGCGGCGTCCTCTACGTCGCCGTGCACCCCTGTCACAGCACGTATCCACCGCGGCGGGAGACCGAAGCCGCGCGACGGCTCACCGCGTGAGCGGGCTCGTCTCGGCGTGGCTCCGGGCGCGGACGGGAGTATGCCGCGCCCCGCGTGTCCACGAGGACCCTTCGCGTGGCGAAATGTCCGGCTGGAGCCTGGATGCGCGGTTCACGAGTGGTTAGAATGGTTCGCTGTCGAGAGCAGGGCGAACGTGTCGTGTTGCGAGCCCTGCCGCGCCCGTGACGGCCCTCAGCGCAGGACCGACGTGCGCCAGGTCGCCGGGGTCCGGGACGACCAGGCGGACCGCGCCGGCGCGGCGGGCGGAGGCGCGGCCGAAGCGAGTGCGGTGAAGACGGCGACGAGCGCCGCCAGTTCGGCGTCTTCCGGGTCCCCCCGCAGGACCCGGAAGACCGGCACACTGTCCTTTTCGGACGGTGACATGGTGCCCCCGGTCAGATCGGATGGTTGCCGTGTTTGCGCTGAGGTGCCGCCTTGCGCTTGTCCTGCAGCATGTCCAGCGCCCTGGCGACGGCGGACCGAGTGTCGGCGGGGTCGATGATGTCGTCGACCAGCCCGCGTTCCGCCGAGTACTGCGGGTTCATGAACTCCTCGGTGTACTCGGCGACCAGGTGGGCGCGCAACGCGTCCGGATCGGGCGCGACGGCGAGATCCTTGCGGAACAGCACGTTGACCGCGCCCTCGGCGCCCATCACGGCGATCTGGTTGGTCGGCCACGCCAGCGACAGGTCGGTGCCGATGGACCGCGAGTCCATCACGATGTACGCGCCGCCGTAGGCCTTGCGCAGGATGACCTGGATCCGCGGCACGGTCGCCTCGCAGTAGGCGTGCAGCAGCTGCGCGCCGTGCCGGATGATCCCGGAGTGCTCCTGCTCCACCCCCGGCAGGAAACCCGGGACGTCCACCAGGGTCACCAGCGGGATGCCGAAAGCGTCACAGAACCGCACGAACCGCGCCGCCTTCTGCGAAGCGGGACCGTCGAGCACGCCGGCGAACACCACCGGCTGGTTGCCGACCAGGCCGACCACGCGCCCGTCGATCCGCGCGAGCGCGCACAGCACGTTCCGCGCCCATCGCTCGTGCAGCTCGAAGAATTCGCCGTCGTCGGTCAGTTCCGTGAACACGTCCCGCATGTCGTAGGGCTTGTTCGGCTCCACCGGGACGAGCTCGGCGAACCTCGGCCGCCGGTCCTTGCCCGCGTCCCGGGCGGGCTCACGGGGCGCGGGCTCCAAGTAGTTCGACGGCAGCAGCGAGACCAGGTACCGGACGTCGGCGAGGCAGCTCTCCTCGTCGTCGTGCACCACGGTCGCCACGCCGGAGGACGCGCCGTGCACGTCCGCACCGCCCAGTTCGTCGTGGCTGACCCGCTGCCCGGTCACGGTCTCGACCACGTCCGGCCCGGTCAGGTACATCCGGGCGGTGTCGCGCACCATGAAGACGAAGTCCGCGAGGGCGGGCGAATACGCCGCCCCGCCCGCGCACGGCCCCAGCACCACGCTGATCTGCGGGATGACACCGGACGCCTCGACCTGGCGGCGGAAGATGCCTCCGTAGCCGTTGAGCGCCATGACGCCTTCCTGGATCCGCGCTCCCCCGCTGTCGTTGAGCCCGATCAGCGGCGAACCGGTGGCGATGGCCAGATCCATCACCTTGTGGATCTTCGCCGCGTGCGCCTCGCCGAGCGAACCGCCGAAGACGGTGAAGTCCTGCGCATAGACGAACACGCGCCGTCCGTCGATGGTGCCCGAGCCGGCGATCACCCCGTCGGTGTACGGCCGGTTCTCCGCCAGCCCGAGCCCACTCGCCTGATGCCGCCGGTACAGCTCGACCTCGGTGAAGGAATCGGGGTCCAGCAACAGATCCAGCCGTTCACGCGCGGTGTGCTTTCCGAGCGAATGCTGCCGGCGGACGCCGTCGAGCCGTCCGTCGACGATGTGCTCGCGCAGTTCGTCGCGCTGGGTGCGCAGCAACGGCATCGTCGGTTCGGCGGTCGCCCAGACCGGTTCGGTGCCCCTGGCGAGCGGGATCACCCGCCCGTCGGTCGCCCGCGGGAGCCGGGGGCGCCGCAGCCGGTCCTCCGGCAGCGGCACCACCTCGGAGTCCTCCGCGCGCTGAGCGCCCGGATCGCCCTGCAGGGTCACGCCGCCTCCCTGAGCCTGGCCTCGCGCTCGAGCTCGTCGAGTTCGATCTCCCGCTCGATGTCGCGCCAGCACACCCCACGCCCGAGCCGGGGCATCGTGGTCACCACCGGCGGTCGTTCGGTCGAGGACACCGGGGCGGATGTGGCGGATTCGTTGATGGTCATGACAATTCCTCTCCCTGTCAGGCCGATGCCCGGATCCGGCCGTCGATCTGGTGGTAGCCGCCGCTGTAGAAGACCAGCGAGTCCTGCGCGGTGCCGCGGCTGGAGGCGACCACCTTGCCGAGGAAGATCGAGTGGTCACCGCCCTCGTAGACCTCCGCCAGCTCGCATTCCAGCCACGCCAGCGCGCCGTCGAGCAGCGGGGCGCCGGTCCGCGGCCCCGCCGTCCAGTCCACCGGGTCGAACTGCGCCAGCCCGGCCGGGCGGCGCCAGTCCGCGAAGTACTTCGCCAGCTCCTTCTGGTCCGACGCCAGCACCGTGACCGCGTACGACCCCGCCGTCACGATCGCCTCGTGCATCCGGGCCGCGCGGGAAACGCAGCACAGCACCATCGGCGGCTCCAGTGACACGGAGGTGACGGCGTTGGCGGTCATCCCGTGGGCCCGTTCGCCCCCGGCGGTCAGCACGGTGACCCCGGTGGCGAACTGGCCCATCACCTCCCGCAACCCGGACTGCGCGGACAGCCGCCGTCGCGCGGCGGGTGTCGGCAGGCGTTTCAGCACCGGCCGCGAAGGCTCCTCCACCTCGCCCACGTCACTCCCCCTTGCCGTCGACGGCGTACGGGGCCAGTGCCTCACGCAACTGCTCGGGCACCCGGCTGGGGACGGTCGCCGTGTTGGGGCCGCGCATGCACGCGATCCGCTGCCGTCCGCGCGCCACCAGCCGCTCCCCCTCGTCGGTGAGGTGGACGTAGTCGAAGGTGAACTGGATCTGGGTCTGGGTCAGCTCCTCCAGCCGCAGCCGGATGGAGAGCTCGTCGAACGCGGTGATCTCCGCGTAGAACTCGCAGTCCACCTTGAGCGTGAAGAGCTTCAGGTCGCGGCGGACCTCTTCGAGCACCGCCGGCGCCTTCTCCTTCAGGAACATCTCGCGGCACCGGCCCTGCCAGCGCACGTAGTTCACGTAGTAGACGTTGCCGACCAGGTTGGTCTCTTCGAATCCGACCGTGTGCAGGATCTCGTAATAGTCGGCCATGTCAGTTTCCCTCTCCCTGGAGCACCGCGAAGACCACGGGATCGGTCCGGTCGTTGACCGTCGTCACCCAGGTGGCGATGCGGGCGGCACCGTGCGAGAGCACCGCCCAGCCGTCCGGATCGACCCGGTGCACGGTGAGTGCCTGTGTCATGTCCCCGGTCTTGCGCACGCATTCGAGCGCGCTCCAGACCCTGGTGTGCGCGACCGAAAGCGGCTCGCGGGTGTCCGCGGCGAGCAGTTCGCCCACCGAAAGCAGGTCCTCGCCGAGCAGCCCCGCCCAGTCCTGCGGCGTCCGTTCGATCGCCGTCTCGACGTCGCAGGCGATCCGGCCGTCGCCCGCGATCGCCAGGGTGAGTCCGGCGCTGTGCGACGCGCTGACCTCGACCCCGTCGGCCTCCGGTTTCCCGTCCGGCCGGTAACGGATCTCGAGCGGGGTGTCGACGGCGCGACCGGCGGCCAAGGCCGTCTGCGCCCGTCGTTCCGGCGTGGTCTCCACGGAAACGCCCACCGGGTCCGGTTCGACGACGACCGCGCGGGACGAGCCGAGCAGTCGTTCGACCGAACGCTCCAAATAGGACCCGAGCATCGAGGGGACCCAAGGCCCTGCACCGTCGCGTTTGCGCACCGCGCGCAGTTTCAGCCCTTCCCACCGCTCGACCAGCCTCCCGTCGGGGTTGCGGACGTCGAGGTCGTAGAGGTAGCTGTCGCCGTCCTGCGAACGCTCGCGGGCGTCGAGGAGCACGTACTCCGGGTCCTGCTCGCCGGGTTCGGCCAGGTACAGCCGCTCGATCCCCTGCGGCAGCAGGGTGGCGTCCGGGACGCAGCACTGGATCGCGTGCATCATGGCGTCGCGGGTGCCCGGATCGGCCAGAAGCTGTTCCTGCGGCAGGAACGGCGCGAACCAGTCGACCTCGGCGCCGGTCGCGATCTCCGCGACCGCGTGCCGCGCACCGGCCCGGCGATATCCGGTGACCCGCTGGAATCGCTTGCCCTGGAACAGGACGGTGCCGTACAGCTCGGTCGTCGGGTCGACCGGGACCGGCGGCAGCGCGACGTCGCGGACGACGGTCTCCCCGAGTGGATCCGGCCGGGAGAAGCGCAGCCGGGCGCGGAAGTGGTCGGCGCTGAACCCGGTCTCCCCGCTGCGCAGCACCACGTCCACCGTTTCGGCGTCCCTGGCCAGCGCGGCGAGCCGGATCGTGGTCGACCCGCCCGGTGAGACGATGATCGGGCGCAGGAACTCGACGTCGGAGAACACCGGCGCCGGCAGGGTTTCCGCGCCCAGCGCGGCCTTGGCGACCTGGGTCATCGCCTCCATCCCGATCACCGCCGGGAACAGCAGCTGACCGTCGAGCAGATGGTCGGCGAGATACGGGTCGCTGCCCGCGGAGAGGTCGGCCTCGGTGATCAGCTCGACCCCCGGGTAGTGCACGACGGCGCGGTCGACGAACCGGGTCAGCGGCAGTTCGCGTTTCTCCACCGGCAGGGTGACCAGGCCCGCTGTCCGGCCGCAGACGACCAGTACCGACGGGGCGGCCGGGTCGCCGACGACCTGGCGAAGGATCTCGATGCCCTCCTCGGTCGGGATCGGGGTGATGCCGTCGCGCAGCAAAGCACTGACGACGCCGAGCTTCTCGCCCATCCCGGCCCCGGACCAGACCGACCATTCGAGGGCGATCGCGCGGGCTCGGGGGTGCTCCCGGCCGAAGCGGACGGTCAGTTCCGTCATCCAGTCGTTGGCCGTGGCGTAGTGCGCCTCACCACGCAGCCCCGCCCGGCCGATGATGCTGCCGAAGGTCACCAGCAGTTTGATCTTGTCCTGGTCGACGGCGTCGAGGACGGCGTTGAGGCCGCCGATCTTCGGCGCCAGCGTCTTGCGGAAGGTCTCCTCGGTCAAGGAGAACAGCGCGGCGGGCTCGTTGCGGCCCGCGCCGTGCAGTACCGCGGTGACCGGGCCGAACCCGTCCTGGATCCGGCTGACGGCGTCGGCCACCTGGCGGGCGTCGGTGACGTCAGCGCGTTCGTAGCGGTAGGTGATGCCCGCCGCCGCCATCCGGCCGAGGTTCTCCGACAGTTCGGCGTCGTCGGCCGGGTCGCTCCGGCCGAGCAGCGCGAGTTTCGCGCCGGAATCCTTGGCCAGCGCCAGAGCGCTCTCCGCGGTGATGCCCTTGCCGCCACCGGTGACGAGCAGGACGTCGCCGGTGTCCAGCGGGGTCGCCGGTGTCTCGGCCGGGGTCAGGGCGCCGAGCTTCGGCACCGTGCGGATTCCTGCGGCGTCGTAGCGGACTTCACTGAAGTCGCCGGTCGCCGCCACCTCGGTGACCACGGTGGACACCGCGGCGCGGACGGCGCCGGGGTCGGCCGGGCGGACGTCGGCGAGGTCGACGATCGTGGTCCGGGCCGACGGGTCCTCCAGCCGCAGCGTCTTCGCCAGGCCGGAAGCACCGAGACCGTGCTGCACCACGACGAACCGCGTGCCGTTGGGCGCGGCCAGCACCGCGCGGGCCGCGTCCAGGAACAAGCCGACGTCACCGGAATCGCTGTCCTCGTCCAGGCACAGGAGGACACCGTCGCCGACGCCCGCGGTGGCCAGCGCCAAGCGCAGCGGCTCGGCCAGCGGATGCCCCTCCGGGGAGAACGCCGTCCACTCCGCTTGCGAGAGGCCGACGGTGCCCGGCGTGAGGTCGGGTGACGGCTTCGGCGCGACGACGTACTCCACCGCGAACGGCCGGACCCACGGCCCCACCCCGGCGACCTCGGCCTGGTTGCTGTCGGCGGGTTTGGCGGTCTGCGCGAGTTCGTCGATCATGTCGGCGAGTTCGCCGAGGCAGACGGTCGCGAAGTTCGGCATGCCCTCCAGCGCCGGACGGCCGAGCGCCCGGGTCACGTCGTTGACCAGCTGACCGACGGTGATCGACGAAAGGTGCAGGTCGTCGAGCGGATGCGTGTCGGCGGTGACCGCTTCGAGCGGCAGTTCGACCCGCTCGGAAGCCAGTTTCCGCAGCAGTTCGAGGGTGCTGCTGTCGCCGGTCGGCGACGCCGTCCCGGTCGTGGCCTCGGCGGGTTCGGCGACCCGGTCGCGGGCCAGCTCCGCGTCGATGGACGGCGCTGCCTCGCACGGGCTGGTGAGGAACGAGAATTTCCCGTCCACCGGCAGTGCCCGCACGACGCGGCCGTCGAAGAGCGCGGAGGTCTCCAGCGGGGTGCCGAACGCGAACGCGGCACCGGCCACCTTCAGCACCGAAACCAGCGTCGGGCTGTCGGTGTCGATCGCGAGTGCCGGGGTGCCGGGCGCGATCGCGCCGAACAGTCCGGTGAGCACGCGGCCGGGGCCGACCTCGATCACGAGGTCGCTGCGCTCGGCGACCTTCGCGGCCGCCTCACGGAAGCGGACCGGCAGGACCACCTGGTCGCGCAGCAGGTCACGCAGGTCTTCGGCGGCGTGCAGGACGTCGCCGGTGACCGTGGAGACGACCGGCCGGTCGAGCCGGGCGAAGTCGAACGTGGCGAGTTCGCCGGTCATCGCCTCGGCCGCCGGCACGACCGCGGGCGAGTGGAACGCGTGCGAGACGTTGATGCGGGTGGCGGTGACGCCTTCCGCGCGAGCACGGGTGACCACCCGGTCGATCGCCTCCGCCGGTCCGGAAAGCACGGTCTGCTCGGGAGCGTTGTACCCCGCGATGACGACTTCTTCGCCCTCGGCGAGCCGCTCGGCGACCCCCGGGCCGGCGGCGATACCCGCCATGGCACCGTTTCCGTCGCTCGCGCTCGCCATCACCTTGCCGCGGATCTTGGCCAGCCGGAGGACTTCGCGTTCGGTGAGCGCGCCGCCCCAGTGCAGTGCGGTCAGTTCACCGAGACTGTGCCCCGCGGCCGTCCGCGCCTCGATGCCGAGGCTCTTCAGCACCCGGAGCCCGGCGAGCGAGCCGGTGACGATCCGCGGCTGCGCGACGTCGGTGGCGACCTGGTCGGCACCGGCGGACAGGCCAGCCGCGCGGTAGATGTCGTCGGCGTGCCCGAAGCGCTTGCGCAACGCGCCGACCGTGCCCTGCCCGGATCCCTGACCGGGGAACAGGAAACCGATCTTCGGAGCCGTCGAACGCGCACTGGCGAAGAGGCCTTCGCGGGACGAAAAGACCTCCGGCTCTCCCTCGCCCAGGAGGTCGAGGAGTTTGGCCAGCTTGCGCTCGGCGTCCTCCGGATTGACCGCGACGACCGCGGCGCGGACCGACTTCCCGGACAGCTCCGCGGAAAGCATGCCCGCGAGGTCCGCGAGTTCGGCGAACGACAGCTTCGGCACGACCTCCAGCAAGCCGGTCACCTTGCCGCGCAGCGACGCGGCGTCGTCGGCGTCGAGGAGCAGCAGTTCGCTGTCCTGCCGTCCGGCGACCAGCGACCGGGTCTTCTCGTCGAGTTCCTTGCGCCGCGCCGCACCCGGCGCTTCGGTGACGGTGACGTGCGAGTTGATGCCACCGAACCCCATCGCGGAGACCCCCGCGCGGACCGGGTGGTCCGAAGGCCACAGCCCGGCTTCGGCCGGGACGTACATCCGCGCGGAGTCGCCGGTCAGCGACTCGTGCGGTTCGAAATGGCCGGTCGCGGGCGGGATGACCTGGTGGTAGACCGCCAGTGCGGCCTTGATCAGCCCCGCGACCCCGGCCGCGGCCTTGGTGTGGCCGATGTTGCCCTTGATCGTGCTCAGCGCGGCGCGGTCGGCGAGCGGGTCGGCGTCGCGGCGGGCGGTGGAAAGCGCCTCGATCTCGGTGGCGTCGCCCAGCGCGGTCCCGGTGCCGTGTCCTTCGAAGTAGGAGACGGTCTCGACCCCATAGCCCGCCTTCTCGTAGGCCCGCTTGAGCGCGAGGCGGTGACCCGACGCCTCGGGCCGGGTGATCCCGCCCTTGCCGTCGGAGGAGACACCCCAGCCGCCGATGGTGGCGTAGATCCGCTTGCCCTGCGCGATGGCGTCCTCCTCGCGCATGAGCACGAGCATGCCGGAACCCTCGCCGGGCCAGAAACCGTTGGAATCGGCGTCGTAGACCTTCATCTCCCGCTTGGCGAGCGCGCCGGTCTTGGCGAACCCGATCACCTCGAACGGGTCGATCGACAAGTCGACACCGCCCGCGACGGCGACGTCGAGGTCGCCCTCCGAAAGCGCGTTCGCCGCCGTGACCACGGAGAGCAGGGACGACGAGCAGGCACCGTCCACGGTGAAACCGCCGCCGCCGAAGTCGAAGAAGTTGCAGACCCGGCCGGCGATCGTGTTCGCCAGCCCGCCCGCGAGCGTGTCCTCGTCGATAGCGGGGAACGGCGCCTTGTACTGCGCTTCGAGATCGTGGAGGAACGCGGCGGTGTCGCCCTCGGCCCAGCCGCGCCCGGCGAGTGCCGCCGCGATGGTCCGGCGCACGTACGGCCAGCGCAGCCGCATGATGTTGGCCCGCGAGAACTCGCCGGTGAGGCTGTTGCCGATGACCACACCGGTGCTGGGCCGCGGCAGCCCGTCCCCCTCGGGGAAACCCGCGTCCGCCAGCGCCTGCGCGGCGACGTCGAGGGCGAGCCAGTGCGTGGTGTCGGTCGAGCGGAACGTACTGCCCGCGACCTTGTACTTGATCCGGTCGAACTCGTAATCCCGGAGTACAGCGGCCTTCTGGGCGTAGAAACGGTCCGGGGCCTTCGGGTCGGGCGAGTAGTAGTCCTCGCGGTTCATCCGCTCGTCGGGCAGTCTCCGGAACGCCCGGCGGCCGGCGAGGACGTTCTCCCACAGTTCTTCCGGGGAACCGGCGTCCGGGTATCGGAGACCGATACCGACAATCGAAATCCGCTCAACGCTCATGCCACCGCACTCCCCTAGCTCTCAACCACTCAAGTCACGGAACCGGCGGCCCGGCACCGGGAAAACGGTGGCCGTCCGCATCTGCAGTCCGGTCAAGCATGAACCGGAGCAGGGCGAGAAGTCTTCTCTCATGTTGTTGAAGGCGGGCCGACGAATCCGGCGGCCGCCACGGAAGCGCGTTCCGTGGCGGCCGCCGTGACCTGCGGGCCGAGCCGCCCAGGGCAGCCTGCTCGCGGGCGAAGCCGGTGCTCCCGGCTTGCTTCCTCGAGGCGCTCGATCCGTCCACTCAGGATCGCCCGTCCGGCGGCTCGGCGTCTTCTCCTGGGCTGGCCTGGATACGGGCCAAGGCAGCCGGCAGGTGACTACTCGCGAACGGGCGTGAGCGAGACGCGGTGAGCCGCGGCGGCGAAACTCGTCCACCCCACGAGCTCGACCAGTTCTCGATCCCCCCATTCCCGCGGCGGCCACCAAAGCGTCGTCGGCCTGATAAGGCGCCTTCGCCACCACCAAGGCCAGCCGGACCGCGGGATCGTCGAAGGCGTCCACCCAGGAACGACTCAGCCCTGGCGCGGAACCGTCCCATGTGGACAGCTCTCGTGCCACGGTGTCCCGTACCGCCGAAGGCACCGCCAGCGAGGCGAAGGCCGACGAAGCACGGGAGAACGCGTCCTCCACGACCGGATTCCCCGCGGCCCAGGAGAAATCCCGTGACCCTGCCGACAGCAGGTCCAACGACTCTCCGGGCAAGGCCTCCGACGCCGGGCGAAGGAGCCGCCCCAGGACGGCCTTCGCCCTGGACCGCGCCGAGTCCGGCACGGTCGAGGGCAGCGGCGACGGTCCGAGGAACACGCTCACCATCCGGTTCAGGTAGTGGAACGTGAACGCGACCGCGGTCAGCTCCGCTCTGGCCGCCACGGACAGCTCCCCGGCGAACGGATCCGCGATGGGGCGTCCTTCGGCGATCGCCGAAGCCTCCGAGGAGCGCCCGAGCGAAGCCAGGGCCATCCCATGGACCTCGACACAGTACGGACACGAGTTCGCCCGCGACACCAGTGTCGCGACGACCTCACGATCCGCCCTGCTCGTCGCCCCCGCCGCCACCAGCGATTCCCGCAGCATCACCCAGCTCGCCGCGAGCACCGTCGGTGACGGCGAATGCAGTGCCACCGGTGGGGCCAGCATGCCGAATTCGCGCTCCAGCCGACGGTAGACGTCGCGCACGAGCCCGGTCGCCCGGCCGTACGGAACCGGCCGGACGTACCGGACTTCGCGCAACACCCGTCTCAGCGCGAGTCTCACCAGCACGGGTGCCATGCTCAGCTCCCGGCCACCAGCGACAGCTTACTCACCGCACGCCGTCCGGTGATCGAGCCGTCCGGAGCGGGCGCGCCGTACGTGACGTCGACACCGCGCGCCTGCAACGCCCGCACGATGCCCGGCACCGAACGCTCGGCCAGCGCCGCGATCGTCATCGCCGGGTTCACCGTCAGCGCGCCCGGCACGGAGGCGCTGTCGGTCACGAAGATGCCGGGATGGTCGCGCAGTTCGTGGTTCGGGTGCAGCGCCGAGGTCTCCGGGTCGTCACCGATCCGGCACGACGCCAGCGGGTGCACGGTGTACGCGCCGACGACGTCGTTGGTCCACGGCGCCACCTTCGCCAAGCCGTCTTTTTCGAGGATCTCCTTGCACTCCGCGTCGGCCAGCGACCAGCCGTGCAGGGTGTTCGGCGTCGGGTCGTACTTCAGCGGCCCGCGGCCGAGCATCTGCTGGGAGATGCGGTAGGCGTTGCCGGTGGGCGGCGGCGCGCCGAAGACACCCTCGTTGTCGTCCTCGGTCATCAGGAAGATGGTCAGCCAGGACGACCACTTCTTGAGGATCTCCTTCTTCTGCGCGCCGAACCAGCGCGGCTCGTCCCCGTCGGGCACCTGCGCGAGGATCGTGCCAAGCCCCGGCGGGAAGTACAACTGCTCCAGCGAGTACCGCTCGTACTCCGGAAGCGAACCGTCGAGCTTGTCCCAGTTCGCCACGGTCGGGCCCTTGCCGATGTGGTTGGCCTCGTAGACCTTGCCGTCCTCACGGGACAGTCCGAGCACCTCGCGGACCCGCTCCTCGTCGATGATCGCGGTGTTGAGCCGCTCACCGTTGCCCGAGAAGTACCGGCCGACCGCGTGCGGCATGGTGCCCAGCGCCGCCTCCGAACGCTGCAGGATCACCGGGGTCGCGCCGGCGCCCGCGGCGATGATGACGACCTTCGCGTCGATCGTCCCGCTGCCGGTCCGCGCCCGGTAGTCCGTGTCGTCGACGACGTTGAAGTGCACGCGGTAGTCGCCGTCGTCGATCCGCTCGATCCGCTGGACCTCGTGCAGTGGCCGGATCTTCGCACCGTGCGCGAGCGCGGCGGGCAGGTAGTTGGTCAGCAGCGAGCGTTTCGCGTCGAACCGGCAGCCCGCCATCATGAAGTTGCAGTTCACGCAACGGTCGTTGTCCACCGCGACCGGCGCCGGGTTCGCGGTCCGGCCGGAGTGGTCGCACAACGCCGCCCACAGCCCGCCCGCGTACGAGACGTCGTTCCAGTCCTGTGTGGACACCGGAAGCGACTCCGAAACCCGGTCATACCAAGGCTCCAGGGTGTCACGCGTCAGCACCGAAGGCCACATCCGGCGGCCGATGCCGCCATGTCGCTCGAACACGAACTTCGGCGCACGCGGCATCGCGGCGAAGTACACCACGCTGCCGCCGCCGACGCAGTTCCCGCCGAGGACGCTCATCCCGTCGCCGACGACGAAATCGAAGGCCCTGGTGTAGGACGAGCCGAGCAGGTAGTCGTGCTCGAACTCCTTCGTCTCCAGCCACGGCCCGCGTTCCAGCACGGTGACCTTCGCCCCGCCCGCGGCCAAGTGATAGGCGGGGATGGAGCCACCGAATCCGCTGCCGACGATGACGACGTCGGTCTCGTCGTGAGCGTTCATGCCTTCTCCTCGTAGTCGGTCCCTTTGCGTCGCATGAACGGGCACTGTGTCGATGATTCGCTCGCAGGCTCGCTCATGCGGGACTCCCGGAAGGCGTGGTGTCAGGGTGGAGTCGCGCCAGTTCGCGACGATAGGAGAACTTCGGGAACCGCCACAGGCCGTCTTCGTCCGGCGCGGTGTACCCCATCGCCAGCAGGCCGGGATGTCCCTCGGCGATCGCTTCGGCGGTGTGCTTGTGCGCCGCGCTGTCGAAGGACATGTTGCAGAACAAGGCGAGGCTGACCCAGCCGTCCTTCTCCGGATGCCCCGGCGCGGTCAGCGACCGCACGAGCGCCGTCCTGTCCACGAAGGACAGTGCGACGAACGTCGGCAACCCCTTGTCGAGTTCGAGGGCGCGCTGCTCGGCGTAGATCTTCGCGTGCTCGTTGAGCGCCTGGGCCAGATAGGGCAGCCCGACGGTCACCCCGGTCGCCTCGGTGTGCAGCAGCTCGAGCGCGCCCGCCACGACCGCGCCCGGCCCCGGTGACGCGCCGGCGATCGCGTGGTCCCCGGGAAACCGCTTCTCCCCCGGCACGATCGTGTCCGCGTAGGCCTCCAAAGTGGACACCTCGACCTGTTCGTCCGAATCCACGGAACCTACCTCCTGTTCCTGGTGTGCACGGTCATCGGCAGCCCGCCGCGGACCCGCAGCGACAGCATCGCCTCGGGGACCACGTCGTAGCCTGGGACCTTCCTGAGTTCGAGGTCGCGCAGGACCATCGTCAGCACGAAAACGGCCTCCATCACGCCGAGGCTGTTGCCGATGCAGAACCTCGGCCCGGCGCCGAAGGGGATGTAGGCGTAGCGGGGCCGTCCGCTCGGCCGGTCCGGATCGAACCGGTCCGGGTCGAACTTCTCCGGCTCCGGCCAGAACGCCGGATGCCGGTGCAGGGTGAAGGGCACGACGACGACGTTGGATCCCGCCGGGATGTGATAGCCGCCGATCTCGTCGTCGGCCTGCGCCACCCTCGGCAGCAGCCACACCGGCGGGTACAGCCGCATGACCTCTTCGACCACCCTCGCCGTGTACGGCAACCGGTGCAGATCGTCGTGCGTCGGCAGCTGGTCACCCAGCACCGCGTCGGCCTCGGCACGGAGTTTCGCCGCGACGCCGGGATGGTCGTCGAGCAGGTGGAACGCCCAGCCCAGGGTGCTCGCCGTCGTCTCGTGCCCGGCGAGCAGCAGGGTGATGAGCTCGTCCCGCATCTGCTCGCGGGTCCCGTCGGTCGCGATGAGGCGGGACAGCACGTCCTCGCCACCCTCGACCGGATTCGCCAGCCGCTGCTCGACGAGTTCCTCGGCGATCCGGCGCAGATCGGCCCGCGATTCCCGGAACCGCAGCTGTTTCTTCAGCGGCGCCCACTGCGGGACCATGCTCAGCGTCACCGCTTCGAACATCGCCTGGTCCTGCACGGCCTCGAAGGAGTGCCCCAGCGACGTGAAGCCGCCGAGGTCCGCGTCGAGCAGCGTCCTGCCGAGCACCCCGAGCGTCAGCCCGGTCATCTCGTGCAGGATCTCCACCGGCCCCTCGGTGTCCCGCAAGTGTTTCACGAGCCGTTCGACCTCGTTCGCGACGACCGAGGCCTGCCGCGCGATCCGCTTGGGCTGGAACACCGGCTGGATGGTCCGGCGCTGCTTCTTCCAGACGTCGCCGTCGCTGGTGAGCAGCCCGTCGCCGAGCGCCCGCCTCGCCTCCTGGAGGCCGATTCCCTTGTGATAGTTGGCCGCGTTGTCCGCGAGCACGTGTTTCGCCAGCTCGGGGTGGTTCACCAGGTACATCGTCTTGGGCCCGATCGCGATCCGGACGACGTCCCCGTGCGCCTCCGCCGAATCCGACATGAGCGCCAGCCGGTCGGTGAAGAGCTTCTTCAGCAGACCGAAGGTCGCCCGGCGCGGCGGGCCGGGCGGCACGGGACGCGCCGCCCGGCTGAGTTCCGCCT
Organism: Amycolatopsis sp. QT-25; assembly: GCF_029369745.1. NCBI lineage: Bacteria > Bacillati > Actinomycetota > Actinomycetes > Pseudonocardiales > Pseudonocardiaceae > Amycolatopsis > Amycolatopsis sp. QT-25. Next base: position 1,942,457 of record NZ_CP120210.1, on the reverse strand, counting down.
CGTGGGTCATGCCGCCACGGCCCCGGTTTCCGGCTTCTCGGCCGGCTTCGGGAGGCTGGTGACTTCGGCCGACTTCGCCTGGTCGGCCTCCCACTTCTCGGTCGCTTTCTTGGAGAAGTGCAGGCCCCACAGGAACATCCCGCGGATGAGGCAGACCAGGGCGGTGGCGAGGAACAGGCCATACGCCACGTGGACCACCATGAAGAACCCGTAGGCGATCGCCACCCCCGAACCGAACAGGACCTGCGACGCGGGCTTCGACGGTGTGGTGCCAGGGTCGGTGACCATGTAGTTCGTGTAGAGCACGAACGCCACCCCGGTCATCATCCCGAGCGCGCCGGGGATCGCGGTGTCGAACACCAGGCCACGGATGATCGCCTGCAGCGCGAAGGTGATCAGCCAGGCGCCGATCAGCCACATCCGCTGGGTCAGCATCGCGTTGAGCACCGTGCCCGACACGATGATGATGCCGACGATCAGCCAGCCGACCCACGAGTCGACCTGCTCGGTGAAGTGGTACGGCGGCGCGATGCTCGCCCACGGGAACACCAGCAGGATGATCGTGATGCCGAAGTTCGACGGGTTCATGTAGTGGCGGAGCCGGCCGCGCACCGGGGCCTGGAGGACCCACTTGGCACCGACGGCGACCACCACACCGAAGATCATGACCAGCACCTGGTCGTTGACATACGTCAGCATGTTCAGCGCGAGACCGGTGATGTGTGCCGGGAAAAGGAACTCCACCAGCCCCTTGAACCCGTTGCCGCGGAAGCGGACCGGACGGCCCTGCGCCCTGGCGCCGATGATCTCCAGCAGGATTTCCGTGGTGTACGCCGTCGCCAGCGCGATGAACGGATAGGTGTAGGGCTGCTCGAAACCGAGCACGGTGTAGCCGATGATGTTGAAGACGGTGATCGAGATCGCGAACCGGCGAAGGGCCGTGATCGTCTTGTTGCTCTTGGGTGCGGTGAGTGTCTGCTCAGCCATGACGGTCACTTCTCCTTAGCCTGAGCGCCGAGCTGGAACGTGTGGCTGCCCGGGGTCGGCTGGACCTCCTGGGTGCGGATGGTCCCGGTCAGGTCGCGCCATTGCAGGCTCACCTTCACCGGCCCGGTGACCTTGCCGAGTCCGATCTGGATCTCGTGGCTGCGCTTGCCGGAGTGGCCGCTGCCACCGTCGACGCGGTCCATGTACTTCTTGCCGTCGGGGGTGACGACGGTGATCTGCGCGCCGATCGCCGCGGTGCCCGCCGCCTCGAGCGGACCGTCGGCCGAAGCCTTGTCGTGCACCAGCTTCAGGTTCAGGTACGACCCGGAATCGGGGCTGACGTTGTGGTAGAAGATCGGCTGCTCCCACTGGCGGGCCACGGCGAAGTCGAGCTTGCCGTCGCCGTCGGCGTCACCGGTGGCGATACCGCGAGTGGGCACCGGGACGGCCAGACCGAGGCGCGGGGCCAGGTCGGTGTAGCGGCCGTCGGAACCCTTGGCCCAGAAGTGCAGGGTGTGGTCGCCGCCGACGTCGTCACCGGCCACCATGTTCGGCCAGAACGACGGGTGCTTCAGCAGTTCGTCGTTCGACGTCGCCAGCTCCTGCAGCTGCGGCCAGCGGTTGACGTCGCCCTTGACGAATCCGGTGGCCTGCGTGATCACCGATTCGCCGCTGTTGTTGTAGTCGGCGATCTTCACGTCCCAGCCCCAGCCGGACCACGCGGTGCCCGCCTGTGCGCTGCGGTCCACCCACGGTGCCTCGCCGCCCTGCAGCCTGCCCCGCAGATCCGCGGTGTTCTCGGCGGTGTTCATGAACTGGAAGTGGCTTTCCTCGATCCCCCACGACGTCGTGATGTTGCTGACGTACAGGTCGTAGAGCCCGTCGTGGTCGAGGTCGGCGAAGTCGACGCCCATGCCCTTGAAGGAGTCGTTGCCGAGCACCTTCGACTTCGGCTCGTTGGGCCCGCGAACCCCCTTCACCTCGGCGAATTCGACGTGACCGGGACGGGACTTGTTGTACAGCAGGCGGTCGTGCCCGAAGTCGTTGCCGATGTAGAGCTCCGGCAGGTTGTCCCCGTCGACGTCGGTCGCGCTGGCCGCGAGCGACCAGCCGCCCTGGGCGTCGGCCGGGATGGCCTTGTCGTCGAGGGCGAACGCCGCGCTCGGCTTCGCGCCCTGGGTGGCGCCGGTGAACCGCAGGATGTACTTGCCGCCCGCGTTGTCGGCGTGCGACATCGACTTGTTCATCTCGACCCCGCCGGAGACGCGGTCGTCCAGCACCGCGCTGTCGGGGAAGTAGTTGCCGATGAAGATGTCCTGGTGGCCGTCGCCGTCGAAGTCACCGACCGAGGCGGCGTTGGTGTTCCACAGTGGACCGGAGTATTCACCGTTCTTGGAGTTGTTGCCCGGCACCAGTTCCACCGGCTCGTAGGCCTTGGGTTCGAGCTTGGTCGCGCCCGGCTTCGAGAGGAACAGGATCGGGGTCCGGCCCCAGTAGTAGGCCAGCAGGTCGACCCGGCCGTCCTCGTTGTAGTCCGCGGGCACACACCCCATGGGCGCGATGTACTTGCCCATCGGCAGCGGTGCCGCGTCGAGCGCGAACGGCGCGTAGCGGTCGCCGCCCTTGCCCGGCGTCGGGGTGATCACCAGCTGGTCGCTGCGCGGGTCGACGAAGCACAGGTCGTTCGCGAGCTTGTCCCCGTCGAGGTCGTTGACCGCGATCGCGGCACCGACCGAGGAGATCCAGGCCCGGATGTGCTCGTAGTCCTTGTTCACCGTCCGGATCGACTGGCTCTTGGCCGCCTCCGGCAAGGCGATCGTCAGCGGTTCGAACGCGTACTTCGAGGCCATCGTGTCGGCCTCGGCGGTCGAGACCGTGGGCAGCTGGGCCACCACGAACAGTCCCGCCATCAGCACCAGCGCCACGATGCCCGCAAGCTGCTTGCGGAGCCAGCCCAAGGTCGCGGTCATTTTCCTGCACCTCCAGATTTGAGGACCTCGGCGGCGATGCGCTGTCGCCAGGTTTCGAAAGCCGGGAGTTCGCCGTCGACGACCACAGCCGGGCGCACCTCCTGGGTGATGGCCGCGGCCCGTTCGGCCGGCAGCCCGCAGATCGCCTGCGTGGCGACCTCGGTCTCGGGGATCAGCAACCCGGCGCGAACGCGGGCTTCGGCGGCGAAAGCACTGCCCTGGGCGAGATTCCCGCGGTGCTCGCCCGCGAACTCGGCCAGTTTGAGCAGTTCATCGGAGGTCACACCGCACGCGTAGGTCGAGGCGAGCCCGACCCCGGCGTAGAGGTCTCCGTGCCGCCGCTCCGGGAAGCGCGCGATCGTTTCGGTGACGAGATCGACGTCGGTGCCGCAGATGAACCACAACGCCCGGCCGATGCCTTGGTCGATCGCCCGCAACGCGTAGCCGTCGTTACCGGGCGGCCAGGAGAAGTCCGGGTCCTGGAACTGGCCGTCGACGTATTTCGCCGTCTTGAAGTAGGCCTGGTGGAAGCCGTATCCGTCGAGCACCAGCCAGCGCAGCAACGGGTCGAAGTCCTCGGCGGACGGCCAGCGGAACCGCGGCAGCCGCGCCATCGCCCAGCCGACGCCGACGTAGATGATGTAGTCGTGCTTCTCGGCGGGACCGGCGAGGAAGTCCGCGATATGCTCCCGGCCGCCGCCCGGCAGGCCGTCCAGCATTCCGTACCCCATTCCCGCGCCTTCGTAGGCGAAACCGCGGAATTTGACCGGAATACGCTCCAGCCATTCTTCGGCCTGCCCGGTGGTACGCGCTTCGACCGCGTGTGCATAACCGAGCAGGAATTTCTCACCGACGGTCTCCAGCAATTTCTGAGCGGCGGGGCTCTTCTTGTGGAAACCTCGCTTCTCCAGCGTGGTCTCGGAGACATCCGGCGTGATCATGCGACGTCTGATCGTGCGCCAACCATTGCCCAACGCACTCTCCCCCTAACGGGTGGATTCGAATTCTGGATTGGTTAAAGGCTCACACGCGCGACGAGGGCGCGGCTACTCCGCGGTTGCGCCCCGGTTCTCCCGGTTTGCGAGACCGGGAGAACGCGGGAATACCTTCGGTCAGGCCACCGCGCGCAGGTAGTCGGGAGCGGGCATGGTCATCCGGTTGCCCGCCGAGGTCGGCCCGCCGGCGAGGGTGATCGCCATCGGCGCGTCGGTCGGCCGGGGGGCCCGCATCGGCATCCGCAGATGCACCCGGCCGTACCGGGTGATGTCCACCCGGCCGGGCAGGGTGCCCACGGAGAACGCGGAGGACGCGGTCCCGGCGGCGTGCTCGGCCACCCCGATCACGGTCCACCGGCCCTCGGGGACGTTCTGGATCTCGATGTCCGCCGACAGGACGTTCGCCCTGCCGCCGAACGCGACCGGACCGCACTGCGGGATCGACTCGGCGAACAGTCCGATGAGGACACTCGCCGGGCCCGCCCCGCGCGGGGTCTCGACGCGCACACTGATCGTGCCGGTGCCGCTGCGCATCGTGGCGCTGCCCATTCCGGCGCTGTGCAGGGCTTCCAGGGTCGGGAGCCGCTGGAAGTGCGGGGCCAGCGCGACGAGCAGTTCGCCGACCTCGGGATCACGGTACTGGGTCGGGGTCATCCCGACCGCACGGGTGAAACGGCTGGTGAAGGTGCCGACGCTGCTGTAGCCGACGCTGCACACGATGTCCGACACCGTCAGCGACGTCGTCAGCAGCAGTCGTTTCGCTTCGAAGAGCCGGATCGCGGTGAGGTACCGGCCGGGGGTCACCCCGGTCGCCTTGGTGAAGATCCGCGAAAAGTGGAACGGGCTGACGAAGACTTCCGATGCCAGGTCGCCCAGGGTGATCGGGTCGAAGTACCTCGCGTGCATCGATGAGATGGCCTGCAGCACCGCAGGTTGCAAGGGGGACGCCGGCTCGGGGAGCCGACCGGGTTCGGTGACGCCTTTCTCGTTCGCCGCCATGGCGACTGTTCGTAGCTGCATCAGACCAACCTCGGATTCGCTGTCGCTTTTCCTCTGCCGACAGCAAACGCGGCGACGATTTCAGAGCACTCGACGCGCGATCGAGAAGGGCCATCCGGGGGTTGTCCGGATCTGCGCGATCGGCGGACGGCCGAGGGGGTCGCGAGTGGCGAATAGGGTCACTGGCGGCTAGGGCAAAAGTGGCATGCAGGATCGGCGGCGCAGCGGGCTCGCAAATGAGTCCCGACGCTCCTCACCATCCACAAAGGACGTTTTTCTGATGTCGATGCCATCGTGAGCTCTGCGCACTGCGTTATCGAGAGGTAAGTCGACCTGTCGTGTGCAGGCGCGTGGTCGCTCTGTGCAGACGGTTTGCTGGCCGTGAAGGCCTCCTTGAGGGACCCTGGATCCCTCAAGGAGGCCTTCACGGACTTGCCACCCATACGACACGTTCGCCTTACCCCTCGACAGAACCCGCTCACGAGGTTCAGACCGGCAGGTCGAGCACGCACTCGCCGACGCTCACCTCGGCGGGCCAGTCGAGTTTCAAGGCGCGGTCGACGCGGTCACCGGCGTCCACCGGGACGGCGTGCGCGGCCAGCCCCATGGCGCGGGCGACGAGGTACAGCGTCTGGTGCAGGGCACCGACATGCGCCAGCGTCGTGGCGTACGCGCCACCGCCGAGCACGGACGCCATCCGCGGCATCCGCGCGGTCACGGTGATGAGCGCCGAAGGCCGCTGATGGTTGCCGCCACCGATCATCGCCATGTCGAGTATCGCGTCGAGATCGGCCTCGTCGTCGTTGACCAAGCCGAGCCGATGCTCCAGCGGGTCGTAGTGGTAGATCCCGCGATCCAGCCCGGAGCACCGGTTGACCGAGACGTACAACTCGAGCTCGTACAGGCAGGCGACGCTGAAGTACGGCCGCTGCGAGGCCTTGTGCGCGGGGCCGTTGGGGAGGTGCGCGGGCCCGATCGACCGAATGCGCGCGCCGCGGAACAGGAACTCGCCGATCTGTTCGGCGGACAGCACGCCCTCGGTGAATTCGGGGCAGGTGTGGTCGTGTTCCAGCAACGCCGTCAGCGTCGGGTCGGTCTCCGCGCGGTCGTCCAGGTCCGGCCGGTACAGCGCGTGGGCCGGACCTTCGCCGGGGGCGGCCTTGACCACCGGCGGGTTCCCGAGCCCGGGCAGATCGGTGGGGCCACCGGGCCGCCAGGTCCGGCTCGTGGTGTGGAACGACAGTTCGTCCGGCGACCACAGGCCCAGTCCGGGGTCCTCGTCCTCGGCGAACCGGCCGTTTTCGCCGGCGGCCTGGACGACGCCCGCGGCGACCAGGTACGACACGATCGCGCCGACCACCCCGGCGTCGATACCCGTCGTGGAGGCGATGTCCCCGGCCGATCTCGCGGTCGCCAGGGTCGCCGCGACGTGCACCGCCCACGGCTGGGACAGCACGACGCGATAACGCGCGGACGGCGACTCCAGCCCCATCCCGTCGGCGTCGGACCGCAGGGAACTGAAGCGGGACAACCGGATCGGGTGGGTGGGCGGGATCTCCGCCGGCGTGAACACCGGCGCGAGCACCACCGGGACCACCGACAGCAGCGGGCCCCGGCCATCGGCGAGACCGAGTGAGCGCACCACGGAACCACCCAGTTCCTTCAGCGCCTGCCGCAGCGCGTCGGCGCCCTCCGCCGTCCAGCTGAGTTCGCCCTCGAGATCGGGCGCGCGCTCGACCGGCTCCCAGGACGACGTCACGTTCGCGAGCGAGACCGGCCCCAACGCCATCCGCCGCAACGATTCCCGCACCAGGGGTTCCGCGCGGTCGAACTCGTACTCGCCCCAGCGGGTGACGACCACCAGCGAGCCGTCCTCACCGATTTCGACCAGGCTGTCGTCGGTGAGCGACCACAAGGGGATCGTTTCGGCCACACCGCCGGGGGAATCTGTCGTCAACTGCTGCTCCAGCCGGGTCTACAAGAACATGGGGAAGGGATTGAGCCGTTCGTACGGGGTCGGTTCGGCGAGCCTGCCCATCCGCACCGGCACGTCGAACAGGCGTCCCGGGGCGAAGCGGCTCCAGAACGGACGCAGCCCCGGAACGACCACCCGGACCACCGGGAGGTCGATGTCGGGCCTGGTCTGATCCAGCACGAGCGTCTCCATTCCCAGCGCGGAAAGCTTGCGTACCAGGCTCTCCACGTCGTCCCGGACATCGGGCCGCCGGACGAACTTGAAGTCCGCGGCGCGTTTCGCCGACCGCCCCGGCGCCGGAAGCAGATACGGCTGGTTCGCGACCGTGGCGTACCGAAGCCATTTCGACGCGTCGGGATCGTCGAGTTCGACGTCGTTCGGGAGCACCGCGGGGATCATCTGGTTGAGCTCGCTGACCGCCCTCCTCAGCGCCGTCCTGGGGTCCAGGTGGGCACCGAAACCCATCATGACGTTCTCGCGCGGCCCGGCGACACTCCTCGACAGCGCGACCATCACCGGCACACCGAGGTCCGCGGTCAGGTCGAGCACCCACAGTTCCCGGCCGCCCCGCGCGTACTGGCCCACCATCTCCTCGGCCCACGGGTCGTCGAACGACGCGATGTCGACGCCGGGCACGGGAAGCCGGTTGTACCACCACATCGCCACGGCGTCGCGTTCGACGAGTTCGAGCAGTCCCTGCAGGATCGCGTCCTCGATGCTGCTTCCGGCCGCGCAACCGTTGGAGTCCGCGCGCATCCCGGTGATCCCGCATTCGGGCGGCACACCGTAGTAGAGGTACGCGGTCGGCATCAGCTTCCGGCGCTGCTGCGAAAGCGACCACAGCGGCGTCCAGTCGACGGCGGCGTCGGTGTCGAAGCGGTCGGGGACGTGCTGGAAGTTCGCGTGCTCGGCGTTCCATTCGACGCGGCCGGTGTACTGACGCTCGTCGAAGAGCATGCACGAGTTCGGGTGGACGGCGTCTTCGCCGAGCGCACGGAAGGTGTCGCGGATCCGCAGTTCGTCGCCCTGGTAGTTCGCCGAGAACCGTTCGATCGCCTCGCACAGCGCGCCGACCTCGGCGTCGATCGGGCTCGCGCCCTTGCCCCCGTTGTCCCCGCGCAGCCCGGCCCGCAAGCCCGCCTCACCGCGCACGCGGCGCGCGACGTTGAGCCCGGAGCGGTACGCGTTCACGAACGCCGGCGCCCTCGGGTCGCGGGCGATCTCCTTGACGATGCCGGTGACCGGGCTGACCAGGTGGCCGAACCGGTCGAGCACCTCGACCGGGGTCAGCGTACGGTGCCCGCCGCCACCCGACGTCGCCTTCTTCGCCTCCCGCAACACGATCGGCTCGGCGGTCCGCGCGGCGACGATCCCCTCGTCCCCGCATTCGGGACATTGCGGGCGGCGCCTCAGTTCGTGCAGCCTGCCCTGCAGATCGAGGGTGTCCAGGATCCACACCGCCTGCTGGCCCGGATAGCGGTGTCCCGCCAGCCATTTGGACGCTTCGAGGGAGATCAGCTGGGACGCGGCCGCGGTCAGCGGCGGCACGGCGGGCATCGGGAACGAGGCGGGACCGTCGTGCCCGAGGACCTCCTGCACACAGGCCTCCGCGTGCCGGTGCCCCCACAGCCGGTTCGTCAGGCAGTGCCAGCAGCCCGACCGGCCGGGCTGCAGGATCGGGCCGATCCACACCTGCGAACCCGACGGCCTGGCCAGCAGCCACGGCCGCCCGGTGCGCCGGTGCTCGGCGTCGATTTCGGCCAGCCTCGGGTCGAGGTAGTCGTCGCACAGCACGATCGCGAGCTCGGACGCCGTCGTGACCACCTCGATGCCGCTCGCGGCGAGCGCGCTCGCGACCTGCGAGGTGTCGACGCCGCGGCCGATGGCGGTCAGGCTCGCCGTCGCCGGCTTCTGGCGGCCCGCCACCGCGGACGCGTCGAGACCGCACGCGTCCCAGTACGCGAGCGCGCGTTCGTCCCCGCTGACCTCGTCCGGCACATGGACGGTGACCAGGCCGGCCTCGACCAGCCGGGCCAGCACGCCGGTGACCTGTGCGACGTTCATCCCGTCCGGGCAGGCGGCCAGGAGACCGTCGAGGTCACGAGTGCCGTCGAGCAGGGCCGCCACCGACGCGACCTGCGCGCCGCGGATCGCGATGACCCCCTGTTCCGAGAACAGGTAGGCACCGTTGCCCTCGCTGATCTCCGCGCGCAGATGCCGTTTGAACCCCAGACCACCGCTGACCGAGCCGGGCATGGACGCTACCTCGCGCATGGAGACCCCCAAAGGTCGATTGGTCCTCGAATCCTGCTGCGCGGACCCTGGTACCGGCCAGTGTCCGTTTCACGGGCTAAACATGAAAAACCCATGTTTTTCCGGGAGGCACGCACCCGGGACCTGGTGGACGGCTCACTGGCCCGGCGACCCGCCGCTCTGTCACTGTCGACGTACTGGGAAACAGCCCACGACGCGTATCGAGCTGGAGGGCGCTTGCGATGTACACCGGATCACGAGTAGCGGACAAGCACCACGGCTCGGCACCGAACCCGATCGCCGCCCCGCCGGTCGATCCCGTCCGGTTCACGCTCCTCGGCCCGCTGGAACTCGTGCGGGACGGGATCGACTACGCGCCGACGACGCCGAAGCTGCTGCAGGTGCTCGCCATGCTGGTGATGAGCCCGGGGAAGATCGTGCACATCGACACGATCGTGCAGGAACTGTGGGCCAACGACCCGCCACGCAGCGTCCGCACCACGATGCACACCTACGTCTACCAGCTGCGCAAGTGCATCGACGAGAACGAACTGGCCCCGTACGGCGAGACCATGCTGGCCACGAAACCGCCGGGGTACGTGTTCCGGATCGCCCCGGAGCAGGTGGACGTCTTCCAGTTCCAGGAGCTGCAGCAGAAGGGCCGGGAGCGGCAACTGCGGGGCGAGCACGGCGAAGCGGCCAAGGCCTTCCGGTCCGCGCTCGACCTGTGGTCGGGGCCTCCGCTCGCGAACGTCCACTGTGGATCAGTGCTGTCGGCCTACGCGGTCGACCTCGTCGAACAGCGGCGCAGCACCCTGCACTTGCGGATCGAAGCGGACATCGCGGCCGGGATGCGGCACGAACTGATCGGTGAACTGCGTTCCCTGGTCACCGCGAACCCGCTGGACGAGGCCCTGCACGGGCAGCTGATCCGCGTGCTCGGCCGCAGTGGGCGGCGCTCCGACGCGCTCGCCACGTACCGTCAGGTGCGCGCGAGGCTCAACAACGAACTCGGCGTCGAGCCCTGCGACGAATTGCAGGTACTGCACCACGGCCTGCTGTCCGAGGGTGAACCCGCGTGAAACCCGCTCCCACCACGGAACCGAAAGTGAGGATCGACGGATGAGCAGTCGTACCTATGGGCAGTTCTGCGGCCTCGCCCGCGCGCTGGAGATCATCGGCGAGCGCTGGTCGCTGCTGATCGTCCGTGACCTCGTCCTCGGCCCGAAGCGGTTCACCGAGCTGCAGGCGGGTCTGCCCAAGATCTCGGCGAGCACGCTGTCGGCGCGGCTCAACGAACTCGAGCAGTCCGGGGTGCTCCGCCGCCGGCTGCTGCCCCAGCTCGACGCCGCGGTGATCTACGAGCTCACCGAGTACGGCAGCGAACTCGACCAGATCGTGCTGGACCTCGGCCTCTGGGGCGCGCGGTCGCTCGGCCGTCCGGCCCCGGAGGACGTCCTCACCAAGGACGCGGCGATCCTCTCGCTGTACACGACCTTCCAGAGCGACAAGGCCAAGGGTGTCCAGGTCACCTACGAAGTGCGCTATCCGGGCGAGATGGTCCTGCACGCGATCGTCGAAGACGGCGCGCTGAAGGTGGCGGACGGCGCGCTTCCCGGCGCCGACGCGGTCATCGAACCGCTCGGCCCGTTCATCAAGGATCTGCTGACCGGGGACCTCACCGCCGCCGAAGCGACGCGAACCGGGAAAGTCCGCATCGAAGGCGCCTTCGAATACCTGGAACTGTTCACCGAACTGTTCCACATTCCGGCGGCTCCCCAGGCGGCGCAAGGAATCGTAGTGCGCTGAACGGCCTAACGCTCCAAGCCGAATCAGCATTCCGGAGTAACCGAGCCACCGTTTCGCGGGCTATCGTCGACTTCCGTCACCGGCCCGGTCTTTCGCCCCAAGGAGTCCCCTCATGGCCGCACTCGATTCGGATCGTCCCGGTCTCATCGCGTCGCTCAACGGCAAATACCATCGCGCCGCGCTCGGTGTCTTCGCGGTCGTCGTGGTGGCCCACTGGGCGGAGCACCTGGTGCAGGCGTTCCAGATCTACGCCCTCGGCTGGAAGACCCCGGACGCCCGCGGTGTGCTCGGCATCCCCTTCCCCCAGCTGATCAGCTCCGAATGGCTGCACTACGGCTACGCCATCGTCATGCTGATCGCGCTGTTCGCCTTGCGCAAGGGCTTCGCCGGCCGCTCGCGGCAGTGGTGGAATCTCGCGCTGGGCCTGCAGTTCTGGCACCACATCGAGCATCTGCTGCTGCTGATCCAGGCGCAGACCGGCTGGCGCCTCGGCGGCGGCACCGCGCCGAGCAGCATCATCCAGCTGTTCATCCCGCGGGTGGAACTGCACCTGTTCTACAACACGATCGTCACCATCCCGATGATCATCGCGATGATCGTGCACCGGAAGGCCTCCGCCGCCGAACGGGAGCTCACCGGCTGCACGTGTTCGCCCGAAAGCCGGCGTGAGCTGGCGACGACGGCATCGTGACCAGGAGGCTCTTCGCGCTCCTGGCCCTCGTGGCGGCGTGGTTCGGGGTCGCGGTGCTCGCCGCGGCCCCCGCTTCGGCCCACGTCGAACTCCTCTCCTCGAACCCCGCCGACGGCGCCCGGCTCACCTCGGCGCCGGCACAGGTCTCCCTCACCCTGTCGGAGAACATCGGCATCCAGCCGAACTCGATCAAGGTCGTCGACCAGCAAGGCACCGACGTGGTGTCCGGTCCGGTGTTCCAGCCGGGTGACGTCGCCGAAGAGGTCGCCGTCAAGCTGGAACCCGATCTTCCCGACGGCAGTTACCTCGTCGAGTACGCCTTCGTCTCGACCGACTCGCATCCGGTGCGCGGCACGATCGCCTTCGTGCTCGGTACCGGCCCCCTGATCACCTCGGCGGGTGCGGTGTCCGCCTCCACCGGGACCGATCCGGTCACCGACACGCTGTTCACCACCTTCCGCTGGGGCTCCTTCGGTGGTGTCGCGCTGCTCGGCGGAATGGTGTTCGTGCTGGTCTGCCGTCCGGGAGGCCGGACCGATCCGGCGGCGCGGAAGCTGATCACCGCCGGACTGTGGCTGTCGGGGGTCACGGCCGTGGCCGGGTTCCTGCTGCAAGGCCCGTACGTCGCGGGCCGCGGAGTGGGCGCGGTCTTCGACCCGGCGCTGATCGAGGCGACCCTGCGGGTGGCGTACGGAAAGCTCCTGCTCCTGCGGCTGGTCGCGATCGTCGCGCTCGCCGTGATCGTGCGGCGGCTGCTGGCGGGCGAGCTGCCGCAGCGGTTGCGATCACGCTACGAGAACCTCGGCATCGCGGCCGGGTTCATCGTGATGCTGAGCTTTTCCGCGACCGGGCACGCGGTGGCCGACAAGATCATGTTCCTCTCGGTCAGCGCCGACCTCGCGCACTTCGGTGCCATGGCCGTCTGGGTGGGCGGGCTGATCCAGCTGACGGTGCTCCTGCGCGGCGAGTACTCGGCGGAGGAGGCCGAGCCGGCGCTGGCGCGGTTCCACCCGATCGCCACCTGGTCGATCGTGATCATGGTGGTCAGCGGCGCGTACCTGGGCTTCCGGCTGGTTCCGTCGGTGGAGGCGCTCTGGACGTCGGCGTACGGCATCGTCTTCGTGCTGAAGCTCACCGGGTTCGCCGCTTTGCTGCTGGTGGCGAACCTGAGCCGCGCCGCGGTCCGGCGCGGGATCTCCGGCCGCGGCGGCACCGGTGTGGTGACCGCCGACCTGCGGAAACTGCGGGTCAGCGTGGGGGTCGAGGTGCTCATCGTGGCCGTGGTGCTCGCCCTCGCCGCAGCACTGTCCTCGATGTCGCCGACCGGCTGATCAGCGCTCGATCTCCTCGTCCGGCGGGGCGAACGGCCCCCAGGTGAAGGCCCGGAGCCACGGCTCCGCATCGCCCGGCCACGCCAAGGCGGCGATCTGGGCCGGGCTCCGGCGCCCGGCGAGCGACCGGTACAGGTCCACGGGCGTGCCCGAGAGCACCGCGGCGACCGGTTCGGTACCGGCGATCCAGGTCGCGCCCTCGGTCTCGATCCGCAGGCCGGGCAGCCCGTGCTCGCCCAGCGAGGAGCCCAGGCCGCCGACGAGCACTTCGAAACTCCGCAGCCAGGCCCCGTGCGCCTCGGGCGGCGGGGCGCCGAGCGCGTACCGGAGATCGAGTTCATGGGTGAAGGCGTCCATGACCATGATGTCGCCGCGGCTCTTGCCGTCGCCGTCGGCGTCGAGGAGCGCGTCGGCCTCGGGGCCGCGTTCGAGCCAGAGCCGCAGCACTTCGGCGACCGACGCCGATTCCGGAACCGGGCAGGCCGCGCCGCCGAACCGGGTGATCACCCGGTCACAGATCTGGGTCAGATGGGCGACAAGCTCGCGGACAGTCCATTGTGGACAAGCCGGGACGGGCCGCTCGCCCGCGCCCGCGTGCCCGGTGAGCAAGAGCGCGATGTTTCCCCTGACCTGCCGATACCCTTCGGCCGCGGTCGCCGGATTCCAGCCAGGGACCCGAATTGGGCTGCTCGTCACGCGGCCACCTCCAGTGGGGGCAAAGGATGATCGTCCATTCTCCCATCGTTGCCCGGATCACCCTTCTTCCCGCTTGCGCGGACCGTTCACCGCAAAGACCACCCACCCCTGGCACAGGTCGTCGCGGCTTCGGGCACACTGGTCGATGAAAGCCCCGTGTGGCAACGCCCGTGCGCTGTAAGGGAAAGCGCCCAATGGCGACACATCGACCACTGTGGAGGTGACCAATGGAGATGCCCGGCTTCGATCTGGCGTGGCGCGGTTTCGATCGTGCTCAGGTCCGGGAATTCGTTCGCGAGGTGGAAGCCGAATTACGACGAGTGGAAGCCGAACGCGACGAAGCCCTTCGCCGCGGCGAGGCTCTCGCCGCCAGGCTCACCGCCACCCAAGGGGAAAACCACGAACTCCAGGCCACCGTCGACCGCATCAGCCGCGTGCCGATCGCGCCGGACGCGTTGCAGGAGCGATCGCGCCGGATGCTGGAACTCACCCGCGAGGAAGCCGACGACATCACCGCCCGCGCCACCGAAGCGGCCGCCAAGGCCGAGGCGGAGCGAAAACGGATCACCGAAGATTTCGAACGCGCCATGACGCTGCGCCGCGCGGAGGCGATGCGCGCGCTCGCCGCACAGGACGAAGCCGCGCAGGAGCGGGCGCGGAAACTGCTCGACGACGCCGCCGAAGAGTGCGAGCGCCTGGTCGCCGAAGCGCGACAGAAGGCCGACGTGGCCCTGCGCCTGCGCGATGACGTGCTGAAACAGCTGGTCGGCTGCCGTGAACTGCTCACCGAGGCCGGCTCGGTCCTTGCCGTGCCCGACTCGCCGCAACCGGAAGTGCCCGTTCAGCGCCGGAGCAGGTCCGAAGCCCGCGCCGGCGCCGAAGCGGCCGCTACCTAGCCCGGGCCCCGCCCCACCGCCACCCTCAACGGACAGGCCGCGCCCTGACTGGTCGAATCACACCCCGGAGGAGAACACCACGGGCCGGATCTCCATCGCGTTGACGTGCGCGTCCGGGATCTGGCCCGCGATCTCGATCGCCCGCTCCTTGCTGTCGCATTCGACCAGGTAAAAGCCGGCCAGATACTCCTTCGACTCGGCGAACGGGCCGTCGGTGACCACCGGGACGCCGTCACGCACCCGGACCACCGTGCTCTCCTTCGGCTCCCCCAGCGCCTGCGTCCCGAGCAGTTCGCCGCTCTCGGTCAGCTTCTTCATGAAAGGGTCGATGCTGGCGACCACCTCGGTGCGCTCCTCCTCGGGCAGGGCGTCCCAGGCGGTGGGGTTCATGGTGATCATGATCATGTACTTCATCGCGGTTCCTCCTCCTCGTCCGGCCGGGTGCCCGGCCGCTCACGCAGGGGTCGGAGCCGCCGGATCGTGCTCGACATCCTGGCACCCGCGAATTTCGAGCTTCGTGGGCACATACGCGGGGTGGGTATAGTGGGCGCCGACGGGCGAGGGACGAGAGAACGGGTGCGCGATGACGGGCTACGGCAGCGAGCGGGAGGCCTATCTCAAGCGCCTGCGCCGGATCGAAGGACAGATCCGCGGTTTGCAGCGGATGGTCGAAGAGGACAAGTACTGCATCGACATCCTGACCCAGGTGTCCGCGGCCACCAAGGCACTGCAGTCGTTCTCCCTCGAACTGCTCGACGAGCACCTCGCCACCTGCGTGGTCCAGGCCGCCGCCGCGGGTGGCGAGGAGGCCGACCTCAAGGTCCGGGAGGCGTCCGACGCCATCGCCCGGCTGGTCCGTTCCTGATCAGGCCACGCCGGCGAACCGTCGCAGCCGCAGGCTGTTGGTGACGACGAAGACCGAGGAGAACGCCATCGCGGCCCCGGCGATCATGGGGTCGAGCAGGCCGAGCGCGGCCACGGGCAGCGCCGCGACGTTGTAGGCGAACGCCCAGAACAGGTTGCCCTTGATCGTGCCGAGGGTGCGCCGCGAAAGCCGGATGGCGTCCACGGCCGCACGCAGGTCACCGCGCACCAGCGTCAGGTCACCCGCTTCGATCGCGGCGTCCGTCCCGGTGCCCATCGAGAGGCCGAGGTCGGCCTGCGCGAGCGCGGCCGCGTCGTTGACGCCGTCACCGACCATGGCGACCACGCGGCCTTCCGCCTGCAACCGGTTGACGACGTCGACCTTGTCGGTGGGCAGCACCTCCGCGATGACCTCGTCGATCCCCACTTCGGCGGCGACGGCCTTCGCCGAGCCGGTGTTGTCGCCGGTCAGCAGGACCGGCCGGAGCCCGAGCGCTTTCAATTCCGCCACGGCCTGCGCCGACGTCGGCTTGACCGTGTCGGCGACGACCACCACCCCACGGGCCGCGCCGTCCCAGGCGACGACGACAGCGGTCGCGCCACGCTCCTCGGCGGAGGTCTTGACCCGGGTGAGCTCGTCGCCGACGGCGATACCGCGCTGGTCGAGAAAAGCGGCGCGCCCGGCCAGGACGGTCTTGCCTTCGACCTCACCGGAGACCCCAAGGCCCTCGGCGTTGCGGAACCCGCTGACCGGCGGAAGCTCACCCAGCCGGTCTTCGGCGGCCGCCACGATCGCACGGGCGATCGGATGCTCGGAGGCGTGCTCGACCGCCGCCGCGAGACGGAGCACTTCGTTGTCGCCGTGGAGGTCCGTGAGACTCATCTTCCCAGCGGTCACCGTGCCGGTCTTGTCCAGGACGACGGTGTCGACCGCACGAGTGGATTCGAGCACCTCGGGCCCCTTGATCAGGATGCCCAGTTGCGCGCCGCGGCCGGTGCCGACCAGCAGCGCCGTCGGCGTGGCCAGGCCGAGCGCGCAGGGGCAGGCGATGATCAGGACCGCGACGGCGGCGGTGAAGGCGGCGTCCGCCCCGCTGCCCGCGCCGAGCCAGAAGCCGAGCGTGCCGACCGCGAGCGCGATCACCACCGGGACGAACACGGCCGACACCCGGTCGGCGAGCCGCTGGACCCGCGCCTTGCCGTTCTGCGCGTCTTCGACCAGCCGCGCCATCTGCGCGAGCCGGGTGTCGGCGCCGATCCGGGTGGCACGGACGACGAGCCTGCCGCCCGCGTCGACCGTCCCGCCGACGACGGCGTCCCCGGTGGTCACCTCGACCGGAACGGCTTCACCCGTCAGCATGCTCACGTCGACGGCCGACCCGCCGCCGGTCACCACACCGTCGGTGGCGATCTTCTCCCCCGGCCGTACGACGAACTCGTCGCCCGTCTTCAGCGCGCCGATCGGGACACGGCTCTCGACACCGTCCTTCAGGACCGCGACGTCCTTCGCGCCGAGTTCGAGCAGTGCCCGCAGCGCGGCGCCGGAGCGACGCTTGGACCGGGCTTCGAAATAGCGGCCGGCCAGGAGGAACGTGGTCACCCCGGCGGCGACTTCGAGGTAGAGGTTGCCCGCGCCGGACCCGCGTTCCAGGGTCGGCTCGAAACCGTGCCGCATCCCGGGCACCCCGGCGGTCCCGAACAGCAGCGCGTACAGCGACCAGAGCGTGGCGGCCACGACGCCGAGTGAGATCAAGGTGTCCATGGTGGCGGTGCCATGGCGGAAGTTCGTCCAGGCGGGGCGGTGGAACGGCCACGCACCCCAGGTGACGACCGGAGCGGCCAGCGCCAGCGAGACCCACTGCCAGTAGGTGAACTGCCAGGCCGGGACCATCGCCAGCACGATCACCGGCACGGCGAGCACGGCGGAGACCACCAGCCGCGTTCGCAGGGAGGCGGCCTGGTCTTCGTCCTCCTCGGACGTGGGCGGCTGCGCCGTGTAGCCCGCGGACTCGACGACACCGACGAGGTCATCGACCGAGACCGCGGCCGGGAAGTCGACTCGGGCTTTCTCGGTGGCGTAATTGACCGAGGCGGAGACGCCGTCGACCTTGTTCAGTTTGCGTTCGACCCGCGCGGCGCAGGACGCGCAGGTCATCCCGCCGATGGCCAATTCGACCCGCTGGGATGTCCCGACGCTCACGGCGTACCTCCCGGGTGCTGCCCGTGGTGCTCGCTGGTCGGCTCCGGCGCTTCGCCCAAAGGCCCGACCGCGGACCCCATCGCCCAGGCGAGGGCGAACACCGCGACCAGAGCCGCGGCGAACGCCGACACCTTGACGACGGTGCTCACGAGACGAGCTGGTAGCCGGCCTCGGTCACGGCCGCGTCGACGGCCTGGACGTCGAGCGGCGACTCGCTGGTGACGGTCACCTTGCCGCTGGCGACGTCCACGTGCACGGCACTGACGCCCGCGATCCCGCCGACCTCCTCGGTGACCGAGGAGGCGCAGTGTCCGCAGGACATGCCCTTGACGGTGTAGGTGGTTTCGGGCATCGGTACGAACTCCTCTGCGGGACAGGCGAAGCGATCACTTCCTTTATACCCCGTGGGGGTAGCGGTTCGCACAGAGGGTACGGGCACACTGCGGAAATGAGGAAGATCTCCGCCATCGGCATCGGCGCCGGCGACCCGGACCACCTGACCGTCCAGGCCGTCCGGCGGCTCAACGAGACCGATGTGTTCTTCGTCCTCGACAAAGGATCGGAGAAGCAGGACCTCGTGGCCCTGCGTCAGGAGATCCTCGACCGCTTCGTCGAGCGGCCCGGCTACCGCGTCGTACGGGCGCCGGACCCTGAACGCGACCGTACTCCTGACGACTACCGGAAGGCCGTCGCGGACTGGCACCGGCTCCGGACCGACGTCTACGAGAGCATGATCGCCTCGCTCGGGCCCGACGAGCACGGCGCGTTCCTCGTATGGGGTGACCCGGCGCTCTACGACTCGACCCTCACGCTGCTGGACGCCGCGCTCGCCCGAGGGAACGTCGAGTTCGAATACGACGTCATCCCCGGCGTCAGCAGCGTGGCCGCGCTGACGTCACGGCACCGGACCACGATGAACCAGATCGGCCGCCCGATACTGGTCACCACCGGCCGTCGCCTCGAGGAAGGCTGGCCCGCGGAGGTGGACGACGTCTTCGTGATGCTGGACGCCCGGTGCACCTTCACCCAGTTCATCGACATCGGCTTGGAGATCTACTGGGGCGCCTACCTCGGAACCCCCGACGAGCTCCTGCTCTCCGGTCCCCTTACCGCCGGCCTCGCCGCGGAAATCCGCTCCGCCCGCGCCTCGGCGCGCTCACGAAAGGGCTGGATCATGGACATCTACCACCTACGCCGCCCCGTCCCTCCGGGCGCGTAACCCGCTCCCGCCCCTCGCGCGTCCCGCCCCGCCACCCGCGTGATCAGAAGGCCGACTCAACGAACTCGCGTGCTTGAAGCCGATACTCGCGTGATCAGACACGTAACTCGCGTGTTTGGAGCCGGAACTTGCGTGTCCGGGCACGTAACTCGCGTGTTTGGAGCCGGAACTCGTGTGTCCGGGCACGTCATTCGCGTGTTTGGAGCCGGAACTTGCGTGTCCAGCCATGTCATTCGCGTGTGTGGAGCCGGTATTCGTGTGGTCGGGGGTGTGATTCGCGTGTGCGGAGGGATGGCACGGGTGTCTGGGTGGACGTCACAGGTGATCAGAGGGCCGACACGGCACCCGGTCGCCGGATCACGGGTGTCGTCCGTCTGAGCACGGGTGTTCCGGCTTCGGTCACGTGAGTGTCGTCCCCGGACACGCGTGTGACGGCTCATTGGGCCTGGGTATGGGGATAGGGTTCAGGCCCCGGGAGAACTCGTGGTTCTCGACCGGGGCCTGGACCCTGTTCAAGGTGGGTTCGGCGGTGTCCTACTCTCCCACAACCCTTCGGTTGCAGTACCATCGGCGCTGTCAGGCTTAGCTTCCGGGTTCGGAATGGGACCGGGCGTTTCCCTGACGCTATAACCACCGAAACACTACGAAACAACACACACTGAGTCTGTTTCCAGATCGGTGTGGTGTTTCAGAGCTGTAGAGTGGATGCGTAACATCTTCGTGGGCAAGTCCTCGGCCTATTAGTACCAGTCAACTCGACAACACATTACTGTGCTTCCATTTCTGGCCTATCAACCCAATGGTCTGTTGGGGGCCTTAACCCACAAGGGGTGGGATACCTCATCTTGGAACAGGCTTCCCGCTTAGATGCCTTCAGCGGTTATCCCTTCCGAACGTGGCCAACCAGCCATGCCACTGGCGTGACAACTGGCATACCAGAGGTTCGTCCGTCCCGGTCCTCTCGTACTAGGGACAGCCTTCCTCAAGTATCCTACGCGCGCGGCGGATAGGGACCGAACTGTCTCACGACGTTCTAAACCCAGCTCGCGTGCCGCTTTAATGGGCGAACAGCCCAACCCTTGGGACCTACTCCGGCCCCAGGATGCGACGAGCCGACATCGAGGTGCCAAACCATGCCGTCGATATGGACTCTTGGGCAAGATCAGCCTGTTATCCCCGGGGTACCTTTTATCCGTTGAGCGACACCCCTTCCACCAGGTGGTGCCGGATCACTAGTCCCGACTTTCGTCCCTGCTCGACATGTCTGTCTCACAGTCAAGCTCCCTTGTGCACTTGCACTCGACACCTGATTGCCAACCAGGCTGAGGGAACCTTTGGGCGCCTCCGTTACTCTTTAGGAGGCAACCGCCCCAGTTAAACTACCCATCAGGCACTGTCCCTGAACCAGATCATGGTCCGAGGTTCAGATTCCCAATCCGACCAGAGTGGTATTTCAACAACGACTCCACCAACACTAGCGTGCCAGCTTCACAGTCTCCCACCTATCCTACACAAGCCGAACCGAAAACCAATACCAAACTATAGTAAAGGTCCCGGGGTCTTTCCGTCCTGCCGCGCGTAACGAGCATCTTTACTCGTAGTGCAATTTCGCCGGGCCTGTGGTTGAGACAGCCGGAAAGTCGTTACGCCATTCGTGCAGGTCGGAACTTACCCGACAAGGAATTTCGCTACCTTAGGATGGTTATAGTTACCACCGCCGTTTACTGGCGCTTAAATTCTCAGCTTCACCCCCGAAAGGGTTAACCGGTCCTCTTAACGTTCCAGCACCGGGCAGGCGTCAGTCCATATACATCGTCTTGCGACTTCGCATGGACCTGTGTTTTTAGTAAACAGTCGCTTTCCGCTGGTCTCTGCGGCCACGATTCCCTAGCTTGCAAGAAGCTTCAAGAACCCTGGCCCCCCTTCTCCCGAAGTTACGGGGGCATTTTGCCGAGTTCCTTAACCACAGTTCACCCGATCGCCTTAGTATTCTCTACCTGACCACCTGTGTTGGTTTGGGGTACGGGCCGTGCACGCACTCGCTAGAGGCTTTTCTCGGCAGCATAGGATCACTCTACTTCACCTCAATCGGCTACGCATCACGTCTCAGCCTATATAGAGTGCGGATTTACCTACACTCCGGCCTACACGCTTACACCAGTACTACCACTCACTGGCGGAGCTACCTTCCTGCGTCACCCCATCACTCGACTACTACGGAATCAGATCCCACGCTCCACACAGCAACCTCCATCCGAAGACTTCAATCACTGGCTTTGGGTGGTTAGTATCAACCGCCTCATCCTGGGCGCACGTGCTCGGGTACGGGAATATCAACCCGTTATCCATCGACTACGCCTGTCGGCCTCGCCTTAGGTCCCGACTTACCCTGGGCGGATTAGCCTGGCCCAGGAACCCTTGGTCATCCGGCGGCAGAGTTTCTCACTCTGCATTCGCTACTCATGCCTGCATTCTCACTCCCACACCCTCCACGACTGGCTTCCGCCGCCGCTTCCCCGGATGCAGGACGCTCCCCTACCCATCCACACCACTGCATCACACTCTCAAGGAGGTGATGGATGTATATGTGCGAATGACACAGCTTCGGCGGTGTGCTTAAGCCCCGCTACATTGTCGGCGCAGGACCACTTGACCAGTGAGCTATTACGCACTCTTTCAAGGGTGGCTGCTTCTAAGCCAACCTCCTGGTTGTCTGGGCAATCCCACATCCTTTCCCACTGAGCACACACTTGGGGGCCTTAGCTGGTGTTCTGGGCTGTTTCCCTCTCGACGACGAAGCTTATCCCCCGCCGTCTCACTGCCACACTCTCACACCACGGTATTCGGAGTTTGGTTGATTTCGGTAACCCGGTAAGGCCCCTAGACCATCCAGTAGCTCTACCCCCGTGGTGAAACATGTGACGCTGCACCTAAATGCATTTCGGGGAGAACCAGCTATCACGGAGTTTGATTGGCCTTTCACCCCTACCCACAGCTCATCCCCTCAGTTTTCAACCTAAGTGGGTTCGGCCCTCCACGTCGTCTTACCGACGCTTCAGCCTGGCCATGGGTAGATCACTCCGCTTCGGGTCTAGACCACGCGACTCATTCGCCCTATTCAGACTCGCTTTCGCTACGGCTACCCCACACGGGTTAACCTCGCCACGCAGCACTAACTCGCAGGCTCATTCTTCAAAAGGCACGCCATCACCTCAACACCACAAGGATGTACTCGGGCTCTGACGGCTTGTAGGCACACGGTTTCAGGTACTCTTTCACTCCCCTCCCGGGGTACTTTTCATCTTTCCCTCACGGTACTAGTCCGCTATCGGTCTTCAGGAAGTATTTAGGCTTACCGGGTGGTCCCGGCAGATTCACAGCAAATTCCACGAGCTCGCTGCTACTCGGGAACACCACCAAGATTCACAAACATGTGTTTTCGCGTACGGGACTCTCACCCACTCCGGTCGCCCATCCCAAGGCGTTCCACTAACACACGCGTAAACCCGAGAACCTGTCAGAATTCTCAAGGCGGGTCCCACAACACCACACACACAACGCCTGACAGCTTGACATGTGCATGGTTTAGCCTCTTCCGCTTTCGCTCGCCACTACTCACGGAATCACGGTTGTTTTCTCTTCCTACGGGTACTGAGATGTTTCACTTCCCCGCGTTCCCTCCACACACCCTATATATTCAGATGCGGGTAACACCACATAACTGGTGCTGGGTTTCCCCATTCGGAAATCCTCGGATCACAGCTCGGTTGACAGCTCCCCGAGGCATATCGCAGCCTCCCACGTCCTTCATCGGCTCCTGAAGCCAAGACATCCACCATGTGCCCTTAACAACTTGACCACAAAGATGCTCGCATCCACTCTACAGTTCTCAAACACCACACCAGAAACAAACCACTCCCGGAGCTCGTGTGAACCCCTCGGCGTGTTGCCTCAGGACCCAACAGCATGCCAGCGAACAATCTCCCCGACTTCCCGGAAACACCCGTTCCACGAACTCGTCTCACGACTCGTCCAGTACTTGAGCGTCCCAGCAAAAGCCGGCGACACCATAACCAGTAGTTCCACAATTCCTTGAGCAACCAGTGCCAACACACGGTCGGTGCTGAAACCCTGGCCACTCCATCGTTCTGGTTCCGGGTATCCCGGGAACGATGGATGTGTTGCTCCTTAGAAAGGAGGTGATCCAGCCGCACCTTCCGGTACGGCTACCTTGTTACGACTTCGTCCCAATCGCCAGTCCCACCTTCGACCACTCCCCCCCTTGCGGGTTGGGCCATGGGCTTCGGGTGTTACCGACTTTCATGACGTGACGGGCGGTGTGTACAAGGCCCGGGAACGTATTCACCGCAGCGTTGCTGATCTGCGATTACTAGCG
This sequence comes from Amycolatopsis sp. QT-25, assembly GCF_029369745.1. Lineage (NCBI taxonomy): Bacteria > Bacillati > Actinomycetota > Actinomycetes > Pseudonocardiales > Pseudonocardiaceae > Amycolatopsis > Amycolatopsis sp. QT-25. The sequence goes on along the minus strand of NZ_CP120210.1, from coordinate 1,919,176 downwards.
ACTCCGACTTCACGCAGTCGAGTTGCAGACTGCGATCCGAACTGAGACCGGCTTTAAGGGATTCGCTCCACCTCGCGGTATCGCAGCCCTCTGTACCAGCCATTGTAGCATGTGTGAAGCCCTGGACATAAGGGGCATGATGACTTGACGTCATCCCCACCTTCCTCCGAGTTGACCCCGGCAGTCTCCCACGAGTCCCCGCCATGACGCGCTGGCAACGTAGGATAAGGGTTGCGCTCGTTGCGGGACTTAACCCAACATCTCACGACACGAGCTGACGACAGCCATGCACCACCTGTACACCAACCACAAGGGAAGCCCTATCTCTAGGGATGTCTGGCACATGTCAAGCCCAGGTAAGGTTCTTCGCGTTGCATCGAATTAATCCACATGCTCCGCCGCTTGTGCGGGCCCCCGTCAATTCCTTTGAGTTTTAGCCTTGCGGCCGTACTCCCCAGGCGGGGCGCTTAATGCGTTAGCTACGGCACGGACAACGTGGATGTCGCCCACACCTAGCGCCCAACGTTTACAGCGTGGACTACCAGGGTATCTAATCCTGTTCGCTCCCCACGCTTTCGCTCCTCAGCGTCAGTATCGGCCCAGAGACCCGCCTTCGCCACCGGTGTTCCTCCTGATATCTGCGCATTTCACCGCTACACCAGGAATTCCAGTCTCCCCTACCGAACTCAAGTCTGCCCGTATCGCCCGCACGCTCCACGTTAAGCGTGGAGTTTTCACGAACGACGCGACAAACCGCCTACGAGCTCTTTACGCCCAATAATTCCGGACAACGCTCGCACCCTACGTATTACCGCGGCTGCTGGCACGTAGTTAGCCGGTGCTTCTTATCCAGGTACCGTCACTTGCGCTTCGTCCCTGGCGAAAGAGGTTTACAACCCGAAGGCCGTCATCCCTCACGCGGCGTCGCTGCATCAGGCTTGCGCCCATTGTGCAATATTCCCCACTGCTGCCTCCCGTAGGAGTCTGGGCCGTGTCTCAGTCCCAGTGTGGCCGGTCACCCTCTCAGGCCGGCTACCCGTCGTCGCCTTGGTAGGCCATTACCCCACCAACAAGCTGATAGGCCGCGGGCTCATCCTGTACCGCCAGAACTTTCAACCACCCCCCATGCGAGGAATAGTGATATCCGGTATTAGACCCAGTTTCCCAGGCTTATCCCAAAGTACAGGGCAGATTGCCCACGTGTTACTCACCCGTTCGCCACTAATCCACCCGAAGGCTTCATCGTTCGACTTGCATGTGTTAAGCACGCCGCCAGCGTTCGTCCTGAGCCAGGATCAAACTCTCCAACAATGTCAAATTTGATCGAGGCAAATACTTGCTCTCAAAGGAACCTCAAACGAGGTTCAAATACATAAGCTCTACTGGCTTAGTTCACTAGCACACTGTTGAGTTCTCAAGCAACACACCCCGAATCGCACCGCACGCGGCCTCATCCGAAGCAGTCATTCCTAGCAGTTTTTGGTAGGACACCCACTCAATCGCGATGAGCGAGAGCTTGGTTCGTGTCCCGGTCGGCCACCCGGTTTCCCTGGCGACTTGGAGAACTTTACATGGCCCACAGAGGCCCGAAACAGGGGGGTACCTTAACTGCGTTTCCGCAGGTCAGCAGTCGAAAACGGGTCCATACCGGGCGATCGACCGCGGTGCACCCAGGTGAACGCCGAGGAAGAAACATTGCTCCGAGTACATTGCACCGTATTGAACTCCTGGATTGCTCTGATTAGCGTCGGCTGCATGAGCACTGCGGAATTCGACGGCATCTCCGTCGCCTACGACGACCTCGGCAGCGGGTTGCCCGTCGTCCTCGTCCACGGCCACCCCTTCGACCGGTCGATGTGGCGTCCCCAGGCCGAGCGCTTCAGCCGGGAGGGCTGCCGGGTCATCACGGCGGACCTTCGCGGGTACGGCGAGACGACGGTGATCCCCGGCAAGACCGGGCTCGAGGTCTTCGCCAAGGACATCGCGGGCCTCGCGGATCGCCTCGGTCTCGGGCGCTTCGTCCTCGGCGGCCTCTCCATGGGCGGGCAGATCGTCATGGAGTTCCACCGCACGTTCCCCGACCGCGTCGCCGGGCTCCTGCTCGCGGACACCTCCCCGCAGGAGGAGACCGAGGAGGGCAAGCGCGTCCGCAACGAGATGGCGGACCGCGTCCTCGCGGAGGGAATGAACCCGTACGCGGAGGAAGTCCTGACGAAGATGGTCTCCCCGGAGAACGTCCGCACGATGCCGGACGTGGCGGCGCACGTCCTGGAGATGATGCGCACGACGCCCAAGGAGGGAGCGGCGGCCGCGCTCAGGGGCAGGGCCGAGCGCCCTGACTACCGGGAGAGCCTCACCCGGGTGCGAGTGCCGAGCCTGGTCGTCGTCGGTTCCGAGGACGAGTTCACGCCGGTCGCGGACGCCGAACTCATGCACGACCTCATCCCCGGCTCCACCCTGGCGGTGATCGAAGGCGCCGCTCACCTGCCTAACCTGGAGCGCGAGGCCGAGTTCAACGACGTGTTCGCGCGATTCGTGAAAGAGATTGAGTGATGCCCTCCATGTTCCACAAGACCGTTTTCGTGACCGGTGCCAGCGCCGGGTTCGGCGTCGAGATCGTCCGCCGGTTCGCCGCCGACGGCGCCAAGGTCGTCGCGGCCGCGCGCAGCAAGGACCGGCTCGACAAGCTGGCCGGCGAGCTCGGCGAGAACGTCCTCCCCTTCGAGCTCGACGTCCGGGACGCCGACGCCGTGGCCGCGCTTCCCGGCACGCTGCCCGCCGAGTTCGCCGAGGTCGATCTGCTGGTCAACAACGCCGGCCTCGCGAAGGGACTCGAGCCCGCTCACCGCGCGAAGCTCGACGACTGGGATCAGATGATCGACACGAACATCAAGGGGCTCGCGTATCTCACCCGCGCGCTGCTGCCCGGCATGGTCGAGCGCGGCCGCGGCCACGTGATCAACATCGGCTCGATCGCGGGCACCTACCCCTACCCCGGCGGCAACGCCTATGGCGCGACCAAGGCGTTCGTGCACCAGTTCGGCCTCAACCTGCGCGCGGACCTGCAAGGCACCGGCGTCCGGGTGACCAACGTCGAGCCCGGTCTGGTCGGCGGGACGGAATTCTCCGTCGTCCGGTTCGAGGGCGACCAGAGCAAGGCCGACAACGTCTACCAGGGCACGACGCCGCTCACGGCCGCCGATGTGGCCGAGTCCGTCTTCTGGGCGGCTTCGCAGCCGGAGCACGTGAACATCAACGTCATCGAGTTGATGCCGGTGGTGCAGAGCTTCTCCCCGCTGCACATCCACCGAGAGGGCTAGGAACCGAGCCCGAAGAGGTCGAAGAGCGCCTGCTGTTCCGGATTCCGTTCGGTCAGCAGGCGCCGGGTCCGCGGGCGGCCGCCGGTGGACGGGTAGCGCAGCACCGTCTCCCCGATCCCCGCGAGACTGTCCATCAGTTCGCGGACCGACAGGTTCATCCCCGCGCGGTCGGCCTCGCGCCGCATGAGGTGGGTGACCGTGGACGCGAGCACCGTGACCAGCGTGTGCACCGCGATCCGGTGCGGCGTCCACGCCCAGCGCGGGGCCGGGCCGGTGACGGCGGGGCCGGTCAGCCAGCGGAACGTCGAGTCGAGGTGGGTCCGGGCCCGGTACGCGGTGACGACCTCGGACACCGGCCAATCGTGGTCGGTGACCAGCACCTGCTTGCCGAAGAACTCGTCGTGCAGCCGCGACACGGCGGCGTCGTCGACCTTCCAGCCCAGCCGGATCTCTCCCGGCTTCGTCCCCGTCAAGGACGGGGAGAGCACCCGTTCGACACGGCGGCCGCGGGTGATCCGCGCGATTTCGGCGTTCACCTGGCTCCGGTCGCCCCGGTACGTACCCGCGGCCAGTGCGGCGTCGAGGCCGGCGAGTTCGCGCGTCGCGGTGCCGAGTTCCTCGCCGAACGCGCGGGCCTGCGCGTTGTGCAGGGTCTCCGAATGGGTCAGGATCACGCGCCGCCGCAGGCCCGCGACGACGGCTCTGGTGTCGAGAGCGGTCAGCCCGGCGAAGCGCTCCGGGTCGACGGGCTCGCGCGCGGACGGCGGTTTCGCCAGCAGGTCCGGATGTTCCGAAAGCGGGAGCGCGCCGACGAAATGCCGCCCGAGGTCCAGTTGCGCCGCCTGGCCCGCGGCGAAGACCAGCGTGACGGGGTACAGCGAGCGGAGTCGCTCGGCGAGTGCGGCGAACGGCGGCGCACCCTCCCTCGGATACACGTGCGACGCCAGCGGGATCGCGCCGTCCTTGGTCACCACCAGGCCGAGCCCGGCGAGTTCGCAGCGGCAGGGGTCGGCCGTGGCGAAAGTGGCGAACTGCGGCACGTCGACGGCGAGCGCGGCACTTCCCGTCCCCAGCCAGGAGAGCACCGCACCGGCGACGGCGGTTTCGATGCGCGCGATCCGTTCGGGGGTGAGCCGTTGCAGTGCTCGCCGATGATTCGCCAGGTCGGCCGTGACGAACTCCCTCGCGACGCCGTCCTCCCACCAGGTGACGAGGTCCGTGTCCGGCGCTGTCGCCCGGTGCAGGACGGCGAGTGCGAGATGCGTCCCCAGCGTGGTCGCGGCGCGCTGGGCTCCGACGGCTTCGTCGACCCGCCGCACGAAGTCGAGCCGTCGCAGGGTGGCCCACACCGCCGCGACGTCGCCGAAGGTCCGGTGACGCGCTTCGCCGGGGGCGGAGACGTCACCGTCCATCGCGCGCCCGATCTCCTCGGCCGTGCCGAGGTAGCGCTGCGACACCACCCTGGGCTCGCCGTCGACCCGCGCGGAGGTGACGAGGTAGTAGTACGTCCGCCCGCCCACCTTCTTGCCGATCACCGAAGCCACACTTTAGGTAATACACTCCGGCCTCCCCAGCGGCAACCGAGTTCAGCCGCTGACCAGCGCGAACAGTGACCGCACCCAGATGAGTGACGCGATGGCGGGATGCACACTGGCAGGTGGAGCGAGTCCGGCCATAGCGTGCGGGAATGGCATCGGATGCAGACGCGAACGTCCCCACCACCTCGGCGATGCGCCGGGCGCTCGCCAGGGCGCGCGACGGGAAGACCCTCGACCTCACCGAGGCCTCGATCCTGCTCCAGGCGCGCGGCGACGACCTCAAGACGCTGTCCGAGCACGCTTCCCGGATCCGGGACGCCGGACTCGTCGCGGCCGGCCGTCCGGGCGTGGTCACCTACAGCCGTTCGGTGTTCATCCCGCTGACCCGGTTGTGCCGGGACCGGTGTGGTTACTGCACCTTCGCGACCGTCCCCGGCCGGGTCGAGTCGCCGTTCCTCTCCCCCGACGAGGTCCTCGACATCGCCCGCAAGGGTGCCGCGATGGGGGTCAAGGAAGCACTGTTCACCCTCGGCGACCGTCCGGAGGACCGCTGGAAGGCGGCGAAGGACTGGCTCGACGCGCATGGGTACGACGACACGTTGTCCTACGTCCGGGCGATGGCGATCCGGGTACTGGAGGAGACCGGCGTCCTGCCGCACCTCAACCCCGGCGTGCTGACCTGGCAGGACTTCCAACGGCTGAAGCCGGTTTCGGCGTCGATGGGCATGATGCTGGAGACGACGGCGAAGCGGCTGTACACCGAGAAGGGCGGCCCGCACTACGGTTCGCCCGACAAGGACCCCGACGTGCGCCTGCGGGTGCTGGAGGACGCCGGCCGCAGTTCGGTGCCGTTCACCACGGGCATCCTGATCGGCATCGGCGAGAACTTCGAAGAACGCGCCGACTCCCTGTTCGCGATCCGCAAGGTCGCGAAGACCTATGGCGGCATCCAGGAGGTCATCGTCCAGAACTTCCGCGCGAAGCCGGACACCAAGATGCGCGCGACCCCGGACGCCGATCTCGAAGAACTCGCCGCGACCATCGCCGTCGCGCGGCTCGTGCTCGGCCCGAAGATGCGCATCCAGGCGCCGCCGAACCTGATCGGTCAGCAGTACGAACTGATGCTGAACGCCGGGATCGACGACTGGGGCGGCGTCTCACCGCTGACCCCCGACCACGTGAATCCCGAACGCGCGTGGCCGCAGATCGACGAGCTCAAACGCCGCACCGAGGCACTCGGCTTCACCGTGCGCGAGCGGCTCCCGATCTATCCGGAGTACGTCAAGACCGGCGAACCGTGGCTCGACCCGCGGATGAACGCGCATCTCGCGCCGCTGACCGACACCGAGACCGGGCTCGCGATCGAAGAAGCCATCCCGGTCGGCATCCCGTGGCAGGAGCCGGACGGCGGCTGGCAGGAGGCCGGGCGCACCGATCTGCACGTCGAGGTCGACACGATCGGGCGCACGGAAGACCGCCGCAGCGACTTCGACTCGGTCTACGGCGACTGGGCCGAGATCAAGGGAAACATCAAGACCGGGCCGCAACGGTTCGACACCGACATCCGGGATGCCTTGCGCAGCGCGGAAAAGAACCCCGCCGGGCTCTCGGACGACGAGGCGCTGGCGTTGCTGCACGCCGATGGGCCGGAGCTCGACGCCTTCACCGAGATCGCCGACGACCTGCGGCGCGAGGTCAACGGCGACGACGTCACGTTCGTGGTCACGCGGAACATCAACTTCACCAACGTCTGCTACACCGGTTGCCGGTTCTGCGCGTTCGCCCAGCGGCGCACCGACGCCGACGCGTACACGCTTTCGCTGGAGCAGGTCGGCGACCGGGTCGACGAGGCGTGGGCCGCGGGCGCGACCGAGATCTGCATGCAGGGCGGCATCCACCCGGATCTGCCGGGCACCGCGTACTTCGACCTCGCGGCGGAGGTGAAACGCCGTCAGCCCGACATCCACCTGCACTCGTACTCGCCGATGGAGGTCGTCAACGGCGCTTCGCGGACGAACCTCTCGATCGAGGACTGGCTGGCACGCGCGAAGGAAGCCGGCGTCGACTCGCTGCCGGGCACGGCCGCGGAGATCCTCGACGACGACGTCCGCTGGGTGCTGACGAAGGGCAAGCTGCCGACGTCGGAATGGATCAACGTCGTCACCACCGCGCACAGTCTCGGCATCACCACGACGTCGACGATGATGTACGGCCACGTCGACACGCCGTCGCACTGGGTCGGGCATCTCAAGCTGCTGGCGAAACTGCAGCGGGAAGGCCTGGAGCGCAACGGGCGGCGTGGGTTCAGCGAATTCGTGCTGCTGCCGTTCATCCACCAGAGTTCCCCGATCTATCTCGCCGGGCTCGCCAGGGCGGGGACGACCCTGCGCGAGAACCGCGCGGTGCACGCGCTGGCCCGGCTGCTGCTGCACGGGACGATCGACAACATCCAGAGTTCCTGGGTGAAACTCGGTGAAGAGGGCAGCCGCGCCGTGCTCCAGGGCGGGGTCAACGACATCGGCGGGACGCTGATGGAGGAGACGATCAGCCGGATGGCGGGGGCGGCCAACGGGTCGTACAAGACGATCAGCGACATGCGCGCGATGGTCGAACCGCTGGGCCGTCCGCTGCGGCAGCGGACCACGGAGTACGGCACGCCGACGGCGGAGCGGATCGCCGCGGCCCAGGCGTCCGACGGCGTCGCGACCGCGGTGCGCCGTCCGCTGCTGCCGCTTGTCACCAGCTGACGAACAGTCCCTGACGGCCCCCTTGCCCTCCATCCATGCCCCCGCCACCACCCTCGACGGACGCGCTGGCGCGCGCGGCTCAATTTGTGACGCGGGCAAGGGGGCCGTCACGTTCCGTGTGGCACCGCTCACAAGGCGCGGGAGTGGCGGGCGTTTTCTGTGCTAAACCCGAGAATCACTTCCGGGCAGCCGAGAGGACGTCGATGACCACGAGCGCAGTCCAGGTGGCCGACACCGCCCGCTATCCGTTGTCCGAGCCGGGAAGCCCGGCGTGGCGCGAAATCGTTTCCCGGACCCGTGCGGAACTGCGGGAAACAGGCTGCAGTGTGCTGGCCGACTTCATCCGTCCGGAGTTGCGCGACATCCTTCGCCACGAAGGCGCGAAGATCGCTCCGAAGGCGTACGCGAAGGTCGAACGCGTCAACGCCTACAACATCGCCATCGACACTCCGCTGCCGGAAGGACACCCCGGCCGCACGATCATGGAACGCGGTAACGCTTTCGTGGCGCGCGACCGGATCCCGGCGACCGCGATCATCCAGCAGCTGTACGCGAGCCGCGAGTTCCAGCGGTTCGTGGCCGACTGCTTCGAGCTCCCCGGACTGCACGAACTCGCCGATCCCCTGTCCGGCCTGGTGCTCAACGTGATCGAACCGGGCCGCTCGCATCCGTGGCATTTCGACACCAACGAGTACACGGTCAGCATGCTCACGCAGGAGGCGGCCGAGGGCGGTGTCTTCGAGTTCTGCCCGAACATCCGCTCCGAAACGGCGGAGAACCTCGACGACGTCCGTGCCGTGCTGGCGGGCGAAGGGGATCACCTGATCCGGCGGCTCACTCTGCGTCCCGGCGATCTTCAGCTGTTTCGCGGACGCTTCGCGCTGCACCGGGTGAGTAGTGTTCGAGGGGCAGTCGCCCGCCATTCCGCGATCTTCGCCTACAGCGAGCGTCCTGGGGTCATCGGCAGTCCGGAGCGGACGAGACAGCTCTTCGGCCGGGTCCTGCCGGAACACGTCGCGTCCGCGGCGGTCCGGGGCGATCAGCTGCTCGACTGAGAGCCTGATGGCGGAGCTGAAGAAGTACCTGAAAAGTGACCACAAGGGCGAATCCCGCACCTCGATGGCGAGGCCTTCGGCCGTCGCGGGTTCACCGACAGACACTCAGTCAGGAGCTTGGCGTGCCTCTGGATTCGACCGGCAAGATCTCTTTCGAGCACATCTACACCGAGCCCGATCCTCGTGCGTTCTTCGGCACCTTGCGCGGACTGGACTACTTCATCCCTCAGCAGGCGAAGGCCTACTTCGCGAAACTGATCGACGAATACCGGGCGGAGACCGACGTCGAGGTCCCGACGGTGCTCGACCTCGGCTGTTCCTACGGTGTCAACGCGGCGTTGCACCGCTGTGACACGTCGATGGAGCGGCTGTACGACCACTACCGGGACAACGAAGCGCTGAGCCGGGACGAACTGATCGCGCGCGACCGGCGGATGGTCAAGGAGGACACAGTCCGCTTCATCGGCCTCGACGCCTCCGCGCCCGCGTTGGACTACGCGCTCGCCGCGGGCTTCATCGACGACGCGATCCACGCGGATCTGGAGAGCGAAGACCCGACAGAGGAGCAGCGCGCGCTGCTGGCCGAGGTCGACATCGTGATCTCGACCGGCTGCGTCGGCTACGTCACCGAGAAGACCCTCGTCCGGATCGCGCGGGAGAACCGGCCGTGGATGGCGCATTTCGTGCTGCGGATGTTCTCCTACGCCCCGGTGGCCGAATGCCTCGCCGAGCTGGAGTACGACACGACCGGCGTCGACGGAGTCTTCCGGCAGCGGCGATTCGCCTCGGCCGAGGAACGGACGCAGATCCTGGACAATCTGTCCGTCGCGGGTGTCGACCCGCGTGGGCTGGAGGACGACGGCCGGCTGTACGCGCGGCTGTTCGTCTCCCGCCCGAACGGCGCGGTGAGCAGGCTCGCCTCCGCGCTGAACGCCCTTCCCCTTCGAGATCGAGGATGATCGTGAGCAGTCCGGAACCGTCCACCCGCACGTTCGGCAACGAGGACGCCTTGCCGAGGGTCCCCGTCCCCGGCCTGGAGGACACCTGCCGCCGGTTTCTCGAGTGGTGCTCACCGCTGCTCACCCCCGGCGAACTCGCGGAGACCGAAGGCGCCGTCGCCGAATTCCTCGCGGAAGGAAGCCCCGCGCACGAACTGCAGAGCGCGCTCGAGGCCTACGACGAGCGGGAAGGCGTCCGAAGCTGGCTCGACACCTTCTGGCCGTACCGCTACCTCGGCCGCCGCGACCGGATCGCGCTCAACGCGAACTTCTTCTTCCTGTTCACCGAATCCCCGCTGGGACAGCTGGAACGCGCGGCCGAACTGGCGGCGTCGGCGGTGGACTACAAGCTGAAACTGGACGAGGAACTGGTGCCGCCGATCGTGCTGCGCGGGCAGCCGCAGTCGATGGTGCAGCACAAGTACCTGTTCTCGGCGACCCGGATCCCCGGTGCCGTGCAGGACACCGCGCGCACGCCGTACCGCGAGGACTGGCCAGGACCGTCGCGGGCGCGGCACATCGTGGTGTTCCACCGCGCCACCCCGTTCCGGATGGACGTGATCGCCCCGGACGGCCGCCCGTACTCTCCCGAACAGCTGGTCGCGGGGCTGCAGGTGATCGTCAAGTCGGGGACCTTCGTCGACGACCCGCAGACCTCGGCCGGGCACTTCACCACCAAGGCCAGGGCGGAGTGGGCGGCGACGCGGGAAGCGTTGCTCGCCGGCGGGAACGCGGCCGCGCTCGACGACATCGAGACGGCGTTGTTCTGCCTGTGCCTGGAGGACTTCACCCCGGTGGACACGCAGGAGGCGTGCGACAAGCTGTTGCACGGCGACAGCGGGAACCGCTGGTTCGACAAGGCCGTGTCACTGATCGTGTTCGAGGACGGCACCGCCGGGATCAACGTCGAGCACTGCGAACTCGACGGGACCACGATCCTCGGGTTCACCGACGCGCTGCTGAGCGGAACGCGGCTGGAGCGGCCACCCGCCGACGGCGTCCCGGCGTCCGAGGTCATCGAGTTCGTCCTGGGCGACGCGCTCCGCGAAGACGCCCGAGCCGCGGCGGTGGCCTTCGCCGAGTACGCCGACGCGACCGCTACGAAGACGGTGTCCTTCACCGACTTCGGCGCGAAGCGAGCGAAGGAGCTGGGAATGTCTCCCGACGCCTTCGCGCAGATGGCGTACCAGCTCGCGCACAAGCGGGCGAAAGGGATCACCGGCACGACGTACGAGTCGATCGCGACGCGGCAGTACCAGAACGGGCGCACCGAAGCGATGCGAGTGGTGACGCCCGAGGTGCAGTGGTTCGTCCGGGTGATGGAGGATCCGCAGGCCGATCGGCAGACACGTCAGGCGGCCTTCCGCGCGGCGGCCGCGAAGCACGTCACACGGGCGAAGGAATGCCAAGCCGGCGACGCGCCGGAGCAGCACCTGTGGGAACTGCAACTGATCCAGAAACGGCGCGGCGTCGACGAGTCCCCGGCGCTGTACTCGTCGCCGGGCTGGCTGAAGATGCGCAACGACTACCTGAGTACCAGTTCGGCGCCGTCGGTGAACATCCGGTACTTCGGCTTCGGGTCGACCAGCCCGCAGTGCATCGGCGTCGCGTACGTGCTGCTGCCGGACTCGCTCAATCTGTACCTGTGCACCCCGAAGCACGTGGCGCACGAAATGGAGCTGTTCGCGGCCGAACTGGACAAGGCGGTGCGGGAATTGCAGGAGCTGCTGGCTCCCTGAGGCGGAAGACGCTCTCGGCTGAGGTGGGGCCCCACACGGCCCGGCTCAACCCCAGCCAAGTCCGTGAAGGGGGCCTTCACGGACTTGGCTGGGGTTCGGCACCGACACGGCCACGAAACCGAGAAGTGCAGCAGAGAACCGGGGTTTGTGACGAGACCGCACGGCTCTGCGACGATTCCGCCCGCACGCCGGCCAGTGCGGCAGAGCGCCCTTACGATCGATGAGCCTTTCGATCTTGGGAGAACCATGCCGCGCATCCTGCTCGTCGAAGACGATGCCGCACTGGCCGAAGCGCTCACACTCGCGCTGAAGGCGCTCGGACACGACGTCGTCGTCGCGCCGACCGGGGAGCGGGCGCTGGAGGCGTTGTTCACCGATCGGCGCGCACTCGATTTCGTCCTGCTCGACGTCATGTTGCCCGGGATGGACGGCTTCGAGGTGTGCCGCCGGATCCGCGCGCGCAGCCGGTTGCCGCTGGTCCTGCTGACCGCCCGCGGCGACCCGATCGACATCGTCGCCGGGCTCGAATGCGGCGCCGACGACTACGTGGTCAAACCCGCCGAACCGCGGGTGATCGACGCGCGGATCAAGGCGATCGGGCGGCGTGCCGTCACCGCTCCCGGGCCGTCGGCCGGTCAGTTGCGGGTGGGGCGGCTGGAGATCGACGCGACCGCGATGAGCGTGACCCGCGACGGCGTCGAACTGGCGCTGACCGCGACCGAGATCCGGCTGCTCGTCGAGTTCGCCGAACATCCCAACCAGGTGCTGAGCAGGCAGACGTTGTTGAAACGGGTGTGGGACTACGGCTACGTCGGCGACTCGCGGATCGTCGACGCGGCGGTCGCGCGGTTGCGGGCGAAGATCGAGGACGATCCGGCGAATCCCGTGGTGTTGAAGACGGTGCGCGGGCTCGGCTACCGGCTGGTGGGCGCATGAGGTTCGGACTCCGTGCCCGGGTGACCGCGGCGGTCGTGGCGGTGACCACGACGGCGACGGTCGTCATGGCCTTCAGCGCCGCCCGGATCCAAGAGGACGACGCGCTCGACAGGTTCACCGCCGCGGCGAAGACGTCGTTCGGGGCCATGTTCGGCCAGGCGTGGCCTCATCTCGAACAGTTCATGGCGGGCTCGCCCCGTGCCTTGGAGATGTTCTCCCAGGGAATGGACAAGGCGGCGGCGGACTGGATGCTGGTCACGAGCCATCCCCCGCTGAGCAACGACGACTTCACGGCGCCCCTAGGACCTCCGGTATTCGTCAAGGCCTCGCAAAGCCACGACTGGACGACGGGTACGGGGAACGCGACCCCTCCCGACCGGCGAGCAGCGCTGGAAAGCGTGAAGGACGTAGTCCTCCTGCGGACCCAGGGACCGGAAAAGCTGCTGTCGACGAGCACGACCGATCCGGTGACCGGCCGTAAGCTGCTCGTGGTGAGCGGGAACTTCGTCGCGTACTGGGTGGTGCAGTTCTTCGACCTCACCGCGTTCGAGCAGGATCTGGCGGCCCAGCGGTGGAAGCTGGGGTGGATCGCGCTCGGTGTCACCGTCCTCGGCGTGGCGGCCGCCGTCCTCGCGGCCGGCCGGATCCGGCGACCCGTGCTGCGGGTCGCCTCCGCCGCTCGCGCCCTGGGTGGCGGGGCCTTCGACGTACGGGTCCCGGTGAAGGGGCGCGACGAACTCGCCGACCTCGCCACGTCGTTCAACACGATGGCGGATCGGGTCGGCGCGGCGATCGGGGAACTGCGCGCCAAGGATCGCCAGCAGCAGCGGTTCGTCGCCGATGTCGCCCACGACCTGCGGACCCCGCTCGCGTCGATGGTCGCCACGGTCGACACCCTCGACGACGCCGGCCCCGAGATCAGGACCCGCGCGACCGAGTTGCTCGGCACGCAGACCAGGCGGCTGGCCCGGCTGGTCGAAGATCTGATGGAGATCTCGCGGTTCGACGCGGGTTCCGCGGAGTTGCGTCCCGAACTCGTCGACCTGCCCGCGCTCGTCGAAGACGCGATCGGGGTGAGCGTGCCGGAGACACCCGTGCGGGTGACGAGCACCGGCGACACGACCGTCTCCGCCGACCCACGCCGCGTGCACACCATCGTGGGCAACCTGCTGGTCAACGCCGAACGGTACGGACGGACCCCGATCACCGTGTCGGTGGAAGGTCGTCCCGACGCGGTGACGATCCGGGTCGCCGACTCCGGGCCGGGGGTGCCCGAAGAGTTGCGCCCGATCCTGTTCGACCGGTTCGTCCGCGGCGATCGAGCCCGGCAGCAAACCGAAGGCAGTGGGCTGGGCTTGTCGATCGCCCGTGAGAACGCGCTGATGCATGGCGGGGAGATCACCGTGCACAACGACCGCGGCGCCGTCTTCACCGTGCGGCTTCCACGGGAGTCACCAGCGTGAGCCAACGCGGCGCGTACCCGTCGAAATACGGCATCGGGACGTGGGTGAGGATCAGCAGGAGCGCGGTCAGCACACCTGCTTGGGAGAGCTTCAGCTCGCGGCGATCGAGCCACCGCCACACCACGACGAAGAAGTTCGTGACCAGCAGGAATCCCCAGCGCGCGTCGTCCCAGCCGCCGAACGCGAGCAGCAGCGGCGCCCCGATCGCGGCGGCGGGCACCACGGCGGAAAGCGCCGGACGGTGCAGGAACAGGAAGCCGCCGATCACCACGACCGCGATGGGCAGCAGATAGAGCAGCACGGCGGTGATCGAGTACAGCCGCCAGCTCTCGGCCTGCGTGCGCCCGAACAGGTCCAGCGCGTCGGCGCGGTAGCGGAAGTCCGCTGTGGACAGTGACCGGCGGAGACCGTCGACGGCGCCGGGAGCGACGGGCGGCAGGGCGAGGATCCCCAGTCCGAGCACGGTGGCCGGAGCGAGCAGTGCGCACACCCGCCGGAACGGAACCTTTCGCAGCAAAGCGAACCCGAACACCGGCAGCACGGTGAGCAACGCGATCTCGTGCGCCGTCACCGAAAGCGCCATCACCGCGCTCGCGAGCACCGGCCTGTCCCGGTGCAGCGCCCACAACGCGCCGAACAGCAGGAGGTACAGCACCTGGTCGAAGTAGCCGACTTCGTGGAACAGGTAACCGCCGGTCGGCAGCAGGAGCCAGGCGACGATCAGCAGCCGACGGCTTTCGGTGGGGCTGCGGAAGAAGGCGAATGCCACGGTCGCCAGCACCGCGCCGAGGACGACGAAACTCGCGATCGCGAAGACCAGGTAGTCGTGCCCGAACGGCTTCAAAAGCGTGCCGACGAGAAACCGGCGGTGGAAACCGTCGGTCAGGGACACGGCCTGCAGGGTCGCCGCCCACTCCCCTGGCAGCCGGAACCCGGTGTACCCGGCGACGAGGACGGAGATCGCGAACAGTGCCGTGACGCTTCGCCGCGGGGTCTTCCCTGGCACGGACACCGGCGCTCGGTCGAGCAAGGTGGTCATGACGCCAAGCTAGGAACGGATCATCCCGCTCCCGTGCTGGTCGCTCGACAGTTCCGTCACAACTTCGTCACATGGCCATCGACCTCGGGAACGCCTGTTCGGAGCCCTCGGCCACGAAAGCGGTCCGCGCCTTGCCGCCGATGGGCGGCTCGCGGGAAGCCACGGCGGACAGCACGGGGACGGCTTCGCTCAGGCGGTGAGCTTCAGGATGTCGATCCCGCGGGTGTTGTCGGCGACGTAGACGTAACCCTTGTGCCAGTAGGGCGCCCACGCGCTGGCGTCCGCCGGGCGGAAGTAGGCGATCTGCTTCGGGTCGGTCGGGTCGCTGACATCGAGGAAGCGCGTGCCCTGCGCGTAGAACGACTGCACGAGGACCTTGCCGCGGACATCGAAGTAGTGCGCGGAGCAATCACCCGACGTCGGGTCACTGCCTTCCTGACCGGCGACGCTCCAGGTGCCGACGGACTTGAGACGGAACGGCTTCTCCGGCGTCGAGCGCCAGCCCTCGCCGTGGTAGGAGTTCTGCAGCGACGAGATCGTCAGCACGCCGTCACCGGCACAACCGTCGAGGAAACTCTCTTCGGTGGCGTAGATGAGGTCGCGGCCACGCCAGCGGTTCGCGTCGGCGCCGTCGGCCGAGCGGTGTCCCGCCGGATGGAAACTGTTGTGCATGAACTTCGACGGCGCCGCCGTCTCCTCGATCCCGCCACCCGCGTAGGGCACCGGGTCGAACGCCGTCGCGCGGCGGACCTTGCCCTGGACGGGATCGCGGTGAAAACCGTGGGTCCAGTAGCCGCGGACGCCTCCTCGTCCGGACACCCACGCCACGCCCTCGGCGTCGACCTGGACGTCGTGCACGTAGTCGGTCTTGCCGTCGTTGCGCGCGAGTTCGATCGGGTTCGGGAACGTCTTGGGGTGGCGCGGATCGCGGATGTCGGTCACCCAGATCGGGCGGCCACCCCAGTCCGCGGGCTGGTTCGCGGCCTTCGCGGGGCCGCCGGTCCAGAGGTAACGGCAGTCGTCGACGCAGCTGGTCGTGTGGCCGGCGGGTACCTTGGTGTAGCTCAGGATGGCCGGTTTGTCCGGGTTCTTGAGATCGATGACGTAGATACCGGACTCACCGGTCTGTGTGGTGCCGCCGTAGGCCCGCGGGTCCCGCGCGAGAAAGACCAGCTTGCGTTTGACGTCGACCTCGGTGTCCTCGGTCTCCCAGAGGCCGGGCAGGCTGACCTCGCCGATCAGCTTCGGCGCCGTGGGGTGCTTCGTGAGGTCGTAGACCTTCAGGCCGAATTCGCCGGAAACCGCCATGACGTCGCGTTCGCCGTACTGCAGGAACCCCATCGCGATGGCGCCTTGCGCGTCGGGCACGTTGCCGACGGCCTTGACGTTCTTCACCGCGCCGGGCGCACCCGCGACCCGGACCTTCTCGCCGGCCGGTTTGTCCTCTTCGCCGCAGGCGGCGGCGGGCAGGCCGGTGGCGATCAAGGTCGCGGTGACCGTGGTGAGCGCCAGGCACGAACGGAGCAACCAGTTTCCTCGCACAGAAACCTCCCAGGCCGATCCCTCCACCTTAAGATCACCACTTTGCCCGCACAACCACCGATGGTCGGTGCGGGACTGCTATGACATGACCATGCGCTTGCGACTTCTGGCCCCGTTCCTCGCCGCCGCGCTGGCCGCGGCGGGCTGCACGGAATCCGGCGAACCGCCCGCACCGGACGTTCTTCGCGTGGGCTTGGCCGCTCCGGCGACCCTGCTGCCCGCCGACGTCCGCGACCAGCCCGGACGCATGCTCACCGGCGCCCTGTGGACGCCACTCTCCGATTACGACCCCGCGACGGGAAAGCTGACCCCGCGCGCGGCGGAATCGGTCACCAGCGCCGACCGGGTCACCTGGACGGTCGAGCTCAAGGACGGCGGAAGGTTCCACGACGGCACCCCGGTGACCGCCCAGTCCTATGTGGACACCTGGCGGACGATCGGTGCGGAGCGATGGCAGGCGTCGCACGTGCTCGACGACCTTTTGCGGGCCAAGGAGATCACCGCACCGGACCCGTTGACCATCCGGCTCGTGCTCGACCGGCCGTCCGGGCAGGTCCCGGCGCTGCTCTCGTCGCCCGCGCTCGTCCCGCTGCCCGCGTCGGTGCTGAAATCGCGTGATTGGGCGGGATTCGCGCAGCGGCCGGTCGGCAACGGGCCGTTCCGGGTGGACGGCGCGTGGCAGCCGTCGGGCGGCAAACTGATCCGGGTCGCCGACGCGCCGGGCAAGGTGCGGGTGATCGAGCTGAAGACCGGCGACGCGGCGGCACAGTACGACGAGGTCAAGGCCGGAAAACTCGACCTGTCCACGTTCGTCCCCGGCGATCGCCACGAGGCCATGCACGCGGATTTCGCGCAGCGGCACGTGATGTGGGCGCTGCCCACCGCCGCCTACCTCGGTTTTCCCTTGAGCGCACCGCAGTTCTCCGACGCGACCGTCCGGCACGGCTTCGCGCTCGGCATCGACCGCGCGGCACTGGAGGCAGGCGCACTCGGCAAGCAGGTGGATCCGGCGAAGTCGCTGCTGCCGCCCGCCGTCGCCCCTGGTGAGCGCAGCAGCACCTGCCGCCCCTGCACTTTCGACGCCGGAGCCGGGAAATCCCTGTTGACCCAGGCGGAGTTCCCGACCACGGCCGTCCACTTCGGACAGTCGTCGGTAACTTGGCTACGTCCGTTGGCGGAGCAGGTCAGCACGGCCGTCGGTGTCCCGCTCGCCGCGGAGCCGGGGCAGGGACCGTTCGCGATCGACGTGGACTTGACGACACCGAGCCCGCAAGAAGTGCTGGCCGAGATCGTGAAGGCGACGGGCTACGCCAGCGACGGGTTCGCCGACCTGCTGAAATCGGCCGAGGAGACCGACTCCGCCGAAAGCGGCGAGGTCTACCGGCTGGCGGAGAACCAGTTGCTGCGGGATCTCCCGGTCGCGCCGCTGTGGTCCGGCCACGGGCACGCCGTCTGGGCGGAGCGGGTCGGCGAGGTGAAGGCGACGCCGTTCGGCGGCGTGGACCTGTCAGGCGTCTCCGTGCGGTGAGCCGAGCGTGCACTCCCCCGCCACGAGGTCGATGAAGGCCGAGGTCAACGGGTCGGGCGTGGTACGGCAATAGGCGGCGAGCGTCCGCCGGATCACCGGATCGGGCCGCAGCACACGGCCGTGGAAACCTTCGGGCAGCACGTTGGCCGGGACCAGCGCGGGACCGAGTCCCGCCGCCGCGAGCACCGGCGCCGCCGCGGTCTGTTCGGTCCGGACCGCGGCCCTGGGCTGGAATCCCGCCGCCGCGCACGCCTGGTCGACGAGGTCGGCCAGGCCGTTGCCCGGTGCGTAGTGCACCCACGCGCAGTCGGCGAGGGTCGCCAGGTCGACGACGCCGGTGCCGTCGTCCTCGCGCGGCCCGTCGATCGGCAGGACCACGACGAACTCCTCGGCGCCGAGTTCGCGGACGGGCCCGTCCCAGCCCGGCGGGACCGGGCCGACGGCGACGTCGGCCTCACCCGCCGCCATAGCCTCCCGGAGTTCGTCCGCGTGCCGGAACTCCACCAGCCGGACGTCGACGTCCGGCCGCTCCCGGCGCCACACCCGCAACGCCGCGGGCAGGACACCGAGGCCGACCGAATAGACCGTGGCGATCTGCAACTCCCCGGCTTCCAGCCCGGACGCCTGCCGGGCCGCGCACCGGGCGCGTTCGGCGTCGGCGAGCGTGGCGCGGGCGTGCGGGAGCATGGCGCGCCCCATCGGGGTGAGCCGGACACTGCGCGGCAACCGTTCGAGCAGCGGGCCGCCGACCCCCTTCTCCAGCGCGCGCACCTGATGCGACAGCGCCGGCTGCGTCACGTGCAGCAACTCCGCGGCCCGGGTGAAGGAACCGGTGTCGACGACGGTCACGAGGTACTCCAGCTGCCGCAGACTGGTCATGAAGGAATTCTATCGGAGCGGTGATATCTATGCCTTGGACTTATCGATGCGAGGGCTCCAGGCTTGAGAACATGAACGAAGAACACAAGGTCGCCCTGGTCGCCGGGGCCAACGGGGTCATCGGCAAGAACCTGATCGAACACCTGGAGACCCTGCCCGGCTGGCGTGCCACCGGCCTGTCGCGGCGTGGCGGCCCCGGCCGGGTCTCCGTCGACCTGCTCGACGCGGACGACACCCGCGCGAAGCTCGGTGGCCTGGACGACGTCACACACCTGTTCTACGCGGCCTATGTCGACAAACCGACCTGGGCCGAACTGGTCCCGCCGAACCTGGCGATGCTGACCAACCTCGTCGACGCGATCGAGTCCGCCGCACCCGGTCTGCGCCACATCAGCCTCATGCAGGGCTACAAGGTCTACGGCGCCCACCTCGGCCCGTTCAAGACCCCGGCGCGCGAAGACGACGCCGGGCACATGCCGCCCGAATTCAATGTGGACCAGCAGCAGTTCCTGGAACGTCGTCGGGCCGGGAAGACCTGGACCTGGTCGGCGATCCGGCCGTCGGTGGTCGGCGGCACCGCGCTGGGCAACCCGATGAACCTCGCGCTGGCCATCGCCGTCTACGCCTCGATCTCGAAGGAACTCGGCCTGCCGCTGCGCTTCCCCGGAAAACCCGGCGCCTACGACAGCCTCCTGGAGATGACCGACGCCGGATTGCTGGCGAAGGCCACCGTCTGGGCCACCGGCTCGGAGAACGAGGCGTACAACATCGCGAACGGGGACCTGTTCCGGTGGAACGACCTCTGGCCGCGGATCGCCCGGTACTTCGACCTGGAGGTGGCGCCGCCGCTGCCGATGTCGTTGGACGTCGTCATGGCGGACAAGGAAGAACTCTGGACGTCGATCGCCGCGAAACACGGCCTCGAGGTGCCGTACGGGGCGGTCTCGTCGTCGTGGGCGTTCGCGGACTTCGTGTTCGGCTGGGACTACGACGCGTTCGCGGACGGCTCGAAGGCCCGGCGGGCCGGTTTCCCCGAGTACGCCGAAACTCCGGCGATGTTCTTCCGGTTGTTCGACGAGTTCCGGAAGGCGAAAGTGATCCCGTGATCTCGAAACGCTAGCCCCGCCCGATGTACGGCATCGCGGTCGCCGTGACGGTCAGGAAGCCGACGTTCGCCTCCAACGGCAGCCCGGCCATGTACAGCACGGCGTCCGCGACGTGCCGGGCGTCGAAGGTCGGCTCGACCTTGACGCTGCCGTCGGCCTGCGGGATCCCGTTCGCCATCCGCAGGGTCATCTCGGTGGCGGCGTTGCCGATGTCGATCTGTCCACAAGCGACATTCCACGCCCGGCCGTCGAGCGAGAGGGACTTCGTCAGCCCGGTGACCGCGTGTTTCGTCGCGGTGTAGGCGATCGACGCCGGACGCGGGGCGTGCGCGGAGATCGAACCGTTGTTGATGATCCGGCCGCCGCGCGGATCCTGCGCCTTCATCAGCCGCACGGCCTGCTGCGCGCACAGGAACATCCCGGTCAGGTTGGTGTCGACGGCACGTTTCCAGTCCGCGAAGGACAGTTCGTCGACGGTGCCGCCCACCGACACACCGGCGTTGTTCACCAGGAGATCCAGCCGCCCCCATTCCGCGCGGACCGTCTCGAACAACGCGGCGACGGACTCGGGATCGGCGACATCGGCCGGCACGGGAAGCGCGTTCGCGTCACCGCCGGCGGTCTCGGCCAGCGCGTCGCCGCGGCGGCCCGCGAGTGCGACACGGTAACCGGCGCCCAGCAACGCACGGGAGATTTCCCTGCCGAGTCCGGATCCCGCCCCGGTGACGACCGCGGTCCTGCCGTTGCCCATCGATCCTCCTCGCGGACCCTGCCGGCGCGAACCGGCTCGGCCCTGGCTTCCGATCCCCCACCCCCGTTCAGGCTAGCGCGCCGCCGTCCAAGGCCTCCTTCCCCGAGCCGAGCCAGGGGAAGGAGGCCTTCACGCGCGAAAGGGTGCTACTTCGGGGCGACACCGAGGGCGGCGAGCGCCGGGCCCGTCATGATCACGCCCGCCCCGGTCACCGGGTCGAAGCCGGGAGCGCCGAGGTCGATCGCGGTCGACGTCAGTGCCGTGCGGAGCTCCGCCGGGGTGGCGGCCGGCTTGCCCTGCTTGAGCAGCGCGGCGATGGCGGCGGCACTCGGCGCGGCGGCCGAGGTCCCGAAGAACGGCTGGAAACCGCTCACCGAGGTCGCGACGCCGTCGGCCGCGGTGATGTCCGGCTTGTTCCGCGTCGCACCACCGGTCGAGGACACGTTGCCGGGGGTGATCACCGAACCGTCCGGGTGGTAGAACTGGTGACGGTGACCGTCCGAAGTGAACCGCTCCCACTTGCTGGCGGCGGTGAACAGGCCCGGGTACGGGCCGGCCGGGCTCGCCGGGTCACCGGTCTCGAGCGCGCGGCCGAAGGCACCGGCGGCCGGGGCGGCCGCGACGCTGAAGGCATTGACGGCGGCGGAGTGGCCGGAGGTGACACCGTTGGTGCTGAAGGCTTTCAGGGCACCCGAGGGGACGAAACGGCCACGGATGACGTTGAGCGCGATGAACCGGTCGGAGCCGCTGTACTTGACCACGGCGACCTTGAAGCCCGAGCCACTGGCGGGGACCTGGGCGATCTCGTACGGGTTCTGGGTGCCGTTCTGCGTGCCTTCGCTGGAGGCGACGACCGCACCGGACGCGTTCAGGACGAACAGGTCGTAGTCGCTGGTGGCCTTGCCCCACGGGTCCGACCAGAACAGGGTGACGTGGCGGCCGGCCGAGTTCGGCGAAAGCGCGTTGTACAGCTGGGTCGTGCCGCTCGGGTCGAAGTCGTGCGGTGTCCCGGTGACCCCGGAGATCTTGCTGCCGGAACCGCGGAAGTCGCCCTCGTAGTAGCCGCTGGTGCCGTCGGTCAGGTTGCCCGAGTTCCCGGCGGAGGAGAAGTAGAGCGCACCGGCCGCGGTCACGTCGTTGACGGCCTGCGCGACCGGGCCGTCCTGGAACGGCGACTCGTCGAAGTAGGAGACGTCGTCGACGACGATCGTGCACTGGCCGGTGGTGCGCAGGGCGCGGATGTTGTCGGCGAAGCTCTGCTCGCTGGTGAAGGCGGTCGCGAAACCGAGGGCGGCGCCGGGTGCCATGTCGTGGATGATCTCCAGCATCGCGGTGCCCTCGTCACCGCTGCCCTCCTGGCCGGGGAGGACGTCGACGGCGGGCAGTTCGCCGGCGGTCTGGGACGCCTTGAGCGACTCGATGCCGTCCGAAAGCACGCAGACCTTCTGGCCCGCGCCGGTGACGCCGTACTTGGTGCGGGCGGTGTCGTTGCCGTGCGCCTTGTCGCCCTCGGCGACCTGCGGCGCGGCGGCGGCCTGCTCGGCGGCGGCCTGCCGCCGGTCCCGCGGGGCGGACTCGTTCCAGGTCATGGCCTGCGAAGCGGCCTTGACCTCGGCGACGTCTCCGCGGCCGGCGATCGTGTCGACGGCGTCGAGGGGGAGGTCGGCGCGGATCGCACCGGCGGGAGAGGCGTGGCGGACGGTGCCGCTCGCCGCTTTCACGGCGTCGGCCAGTGCCTGTCCGGTGCCCTTGATGTCCACCGCGACCGTGCCGGCGTCGCTGACGCCCAGCCCGGTCCGATACTCGGGCAGCTTGCCGGCCAGGCCCTTGTCGGCGCGGAGGCGCTTCTCGATGACGAGCTGGCTCGACTGCTTGCGCTCAGCCGGGGTGAGGCTCTTCTTGATGCTTTGCAGTGCGGTGATCCCGATTCGCGTGCGCGCCTCCTCGGAAGGCTGGGCACCGGACACCGCGGTCGACAGCAGCAAAGCGCCCACCGCGACCGGAACCGAGTATGTGACCACCCGGCCGAATCTGCTCATCGAACTCTCCCTGTTGCTGCGACCCAGCTTTTTCGGCGACACGGCTTTTTCGGCGACACGGCTTTTTCAGCGGCACGGCCGCGCTCCGGCTGAGCGCGCTGATGTCGTGACACACCCTGTCACGGGAGTTCCACCCGGTTACCCGAAAGAACTACCCCTGACCGGGGGCAATGGGGAGAATCTAAGCAGCTATCGGTGATCAGTCCACCGACCAAAGTCGGGAACGGGTGAAGATCCACATCGTGAGAGCACTGCTCGATCTGCCGAGCAAGGCATCATTCGGACATCCGTGCTCGCGTTCCCTGGCAACCGGATTTCCCGAAAGGATCGGCCAGTGGCAAGCATCTCTTTTCCGGAGGAAATCGGAAAAGAGATGCTTGGGCGCCAAAGCGGGAAAACCGCTGTGAAAAGCCGGGGCGCCGCGGTCGTCCGCGTCACGGGAAGGTCAGCACGACCTTGCCTCGCCCGTGCCCGGTCTCGATCTCCCGATGCGCCGCCGCGGCCTCACCGAACGGATACGTCCGCCGCACCGGGAACCGCAGTTCCCCCTTGACGTACAACGACGCCAGCATCCCCAGCCGCTCGGCCGACCGCGTCCCGGTGACCATCCGCGCCCCCGCTTCGGGCGCGCGGGCGTGCTCGACCAGGGTGAGCACGCGGTCCGGATTCCCGGCCAGTTCCAGCGACAGGTCGAAGGCGACCCCGCCCGCGCCGTCGAGCGCCGCGTCGATACCGGAGGGCGCGAGGGCACGCACCCGGTCGGCGAGGCCGTCGCCGTAGACCACCGGTTGCGCGCCGAGCGAACGGACGTAGTCCTGGTTCGCCTCGCTCGCCGTCCCGATCACCCGCGCCCCGCGCAGCACGGCGAGCTGGACGGCGGCCGTGCCCACCGCCCCCGCCGCCCCGTGGACCAGCAGTGTCTCGCCACGGGCGACCCGTAACCCGTCCAGCGCCAAAGACGCGGTCTGCGTCCCCGCGGTGAAACCGCCCGCGACCTCCCACGGCATCTCCGCCGGTTTCGGTGTGACGTTCTCCGCGGGCACCACGATGTACTCGGCGTACGCCCGCACGGTGGTGAAGCCGAGCACTTCGGCCCCCGCGACGAGGCCGGTCACCCCCGAACCGACCTCGTCGACGACCCCGGCGAACTCGTTCCCCGGGACCCGCGGCCAGCTCAGCTCGAGTCCCGCGGGTTCCCAGCCGGCCCGCACGGCCGCGTCGTACGGCTGCACCCCCGCCGCCTTCACCCGCACCCGGACCTCCCCCGCCGCGGCGTGCGGCTCCTCCAGCTCCAGCACCCGCAGCACTTCCGGGCCACCGGCTTCCGTGAACGCGGCCGCTTTCATCTCGTTCCTCCCAGTTCGTTTCCCCAGCTGTCGGAGCCCAGCCTCATACCTCCACATTGCTGGAGGTCAAGAACTGTCGGTGTGACGTTCTAAGCTGCGCTCGTGACGAGCTACCGCATCTCCAGGGCAAGCGCTTCCGACGCCGTCAAGGTGACCGCGCTGATGCACGAATCGGCCGCCTACCAAGGGGAGTACGCGTCGATTCTCGAGGGTTACCGGGTCACCGAGGACTACCTCGCCACCCATCCCGCGTTCGTCGCCCACGCACAGCGCGAGGTGGTCGGCTTCTACAGCCTCGTCGAATACCCCGCCGAGCTGGACCTGTTGTTCGTCGCCGATTCCGCCCAGGGCACGGGTATCGGCGCGTGGCTGGTCGAGCACCTGCTCAAGCAGGCCGCGGACCTCGGCATGACCGAGATCCGCGTCGTCTCCCATCCGCCGGCCACCGGGTTCTACGAGCGGATGGGCGCCCGCCGCGTAGGGGTCGTGCCACCCAGCCCGCCGAAGATCACCTGGGAGCGCCCGGAGCTGGTCTTCGACGTCAAGAGTCCACCGCGCGGCTGAACCGGCCGATCAGTTTCCGCAGGTGCCCGGCGAAGTCCGGGGAGTCGACGACGTCGAAGTCCGTGTCGAGCATGCCCAGGTAGAGCGCCAGATACTCCAGCGTGTCCGCCCCCGCCTTGAGCACGCAGGTCCGCTCGTCGACGGCTTCGACGACGACGGCGGGCGGCACCTTCGCCGCGGCTTCGGCGGCCGGGGCGTGCAGCCGGATCGTCGCGTGGTGCCGCCACAACGCGGCGCCCACGCCACGTTGGAGGTACGCGACCACACCGCCTTCGGGTGGTTCGCGTTCCTCGAAACGTCGTCCGTTGGGCGTACGCGGCCGCACTCGATCGGCGCGGAAGGTGCGCCAGTCCCGCCTGTCGGCATCCCAGCCGACGAGGTACCACCGACGGCTCATGTGCACGAGGCGGTGCGGCTCGACCTGCCGCCGCGTCTCGGATCCGTGGTGTCCCACGTAATCGAACCGCAGGGTCTCGCGGTCACGGCAGGCGTTGGCGATGACCGAGAGCACCTCGGCGTCGACCGTGGGGCCGCCGCCCTGCACCGCGAGCGTCGCGGAATTCAGCGCCTCGACACGGCGCCGCAGCCGTGACGGCAGCACCTGCTCCAGTTTCGCCAGCGCGCGGACCGACGTCTCCTCGATGCCCGCGATCGTGCCGCCCGCGGCCGTGCGCAGGCCCATCGCCACCGCGACGGCCTCCTCGTCATCGAGCAGCAGCGGCGGCATGGCCGCGCCGACACCGAGGCGGTATCCGCCGGAAACGCCCGGCGTGGCGTCGACCGGGTAGCCCAGGCCGCGCAGCCGCTCGACGTCGTTCCGGATGGTTCTGGTCGTGACGTCGAGCCGCTCCGCCAGTTCCGGACCCGTCCAATGCCGTCTGGCCTGCAGCAACGACAGCAGCCGCAGCAGTCTCGCCGAAGTTTCCGCCATGGATTCCACCTTGTCCGCAATCGCGGAACGAACCTTTCCGCAATTGTTCCTAACCTAGCCCCATGACCGAAATCAAGCCCTTCCGCATCGCCGTCGACCAGGCCGAACTGGACGACCTCAAGGACCGCTTGAACCGCACCCGCTGGCCGCGCGAGGTCACCGGCGACTGGAGTAGGGGTGTCCCGGTCGCGTACCTCAAGGACCTGGCCCAGTACTGGGCCGACGGCTTCGACTGGCGCGCCCAGGAGGCGGAACTGAACGAGTTCCCGCAGTTCACCACCGAAATCGACGGCCAGACCATCCACTTCCTGCACATCCGCTCAGCCGCGCCGGACGCCCTGCCGGTGCTCCTGACGCATGGCTGGCCGAGCTCGCCGTTCGAATTCCGGCAGGTCATCGGCGAGCTCGGCGAAGAGTTCCACCTCGTCATCCCGTCGCTCCCCGGTTACGGCTTCTCGAACCCGGTGAGCGGTCCCGGCTGGGGCAACCTCTTCCGCGTCGCGCAGGCGTGGACCACGCTCATGGACCGCCTCGGCTACGAACGCTTCGGCGTCCACGGCACCGACGCCGGCGCCGGAGTCGCGGGCATCCTGTCGATGATCGCCCCGCACCGGGTCGTCGGCGTACACCTCACCGGGACCAGCGCGGGTATGCCGTTCGGGCCCGCCGTCGAGCTGGACGGCCTCGACGAGAAGGACCGCGAACGCGGCGAGCGCTTCAACCGGTTCCAGTCCGACGGCCTCGGATACCTGCACCTCCAGGCGACCCGGCCGCAGACGCTGGCCTACTCACTGAACGACTCCCCCACCGGCCAGCTCGCGTGGATCGTGGAGAAGTTCGCCGAGTGGACCGACCCGGCCAAGGGACTGCCGGACGACGCCGTCAACCGCGATCACCTGCTGACCGCGGTCAGCCTGTACTGGTTCACCGGCGCGGGAGCCTCCTCCGCGCACGCGGTGTACGAAGGCATGGAGGTCTACCGGCAAATGGCCCAAGGCGGTGGGGACCACGGCGAGGCACCCGCCGGTCCGCCGCGCGGGATCGCCGTCTTCGCCGGGGACACCACGATCCGGAGTCTCCAGGACGGTCCGGTGGCACACTGGTGCGAGTACGAAACCGGCGGCCACTTCCCCGCGATGGAGGTCCCCGGCCTGTTCGCCGAAGATCTCCGTTCCTTCCTGCGAAAGTACGTCTGACGATGGAATTTCTGAGCCCCCGTGCCCTCAACCGCGCGACCCTGTCCAGGCAGCTCCTGCTCGACCGCGCCGAGCTGCCCGCTCTCACCGCGATCGAGCGGCTGGCCGGCCTCCAGGCGCAGGCACCCGACTCGTCCTACGTCGGACTCTGGTCGCGGCTTCGGGATTTCACGGTGGACGAGCTGGCGAAACCGCTGGCCGCCCGCGAGGTCGTCCGGTCGACGTTGATGCGCGGCACGGTGCACCTGGTGACGGCCGCGGACGGCCTCGCCCTGTGGCCCACCATCGAACCGGTGGTGGAGCGGGGTTTCCTCGGCCACTATTCGCGGGAGGTCGCCGGCCTCGATCTCGCCGCGATCGCCGAAGCGGGGCGGGCCCTGCTGGCCGAGCGCCCGCGCACCCGCGCCGAGATCCGGGTCGCGCTGGCGGACCGGTGGCCGGACGCCGACCCGACCGCCCTCGCCTACGCGATCCAGAGCCTTCTCCCCCTCGCGCACGTGACCCCGCGTGGCCTGTGGGGCCAGACCGGCCCGGCCGCGTTCGCCCTGCTCGAAGAGTGGGTCGGCGCACCGATCACGGACGGGATCACGCTCGACGACCTGGTGCTGCGCTACCTCGAGGCGTTCGGCCCGGCGACCGTCCGCGACGCGCAGGTCTGGTCGGGGCTCACCAAGCTCAAGGAGGTCTTCGAGCGGCTCCGGCCACGACTGCGCACCTTCGCCGGCGCCGACGGAAAGGAATTGTTCGACCTCCCCGACTCGCCGCGCCCCGACCCGGAAACCCCGGCGCCGCCCCGGTTCCTCCCCGAATACGACAACGTCCTGCTCTCCCACGCCGACCGCGTGCGGGTGATCCCGGACGGCCGCCGCGTTCCGCTGCCCCCTGGCAACGGCGGCCGCCGGGGCACCCTGCTCGTCGACGGTGAATTCCTGGCCATTTGGGCGATCAAGGGGGCGACACTGACGATCGAATCGCGGACGCCCTTACGGGATCAGGATTCGATCGCCGAAGAGGGCGTACGGCTGCTGGAATTCGTAGTGCCGGATCAGAACCACGACGTACGGTTCGACCTCGGCGGATAACGGTCCGGCCGTTTGCCGTAACGAAGGGCGGCGTTCAGGCGAAGCATGCCGCGTAGCCTGAAGGGAGCGGGCCATGGGCAAGAACTACGGCTTCATGACGGTGCTTGCGGGGCTGAGCGCGCTCGCGGTCATCGCGGTGGCGGCGGTCATGCGGTACCCGAACACGTCGGACGTCACGGCGGTGATCACCGCGGCGGGAACGGTGATCGGCACCGTGGTGGGTGCCTTCTTCGGTGTGAACGCGGCCTCGGCGGGACGCGTGAAGGCCGAGGAAAGCCGCGATCAAGCGACCGCGGCGCTGGTGAAGGTCGCGGGCGAGGCGGACAAGGGCAGCGACGTCGCGAAGACGGCGATGGAAGGCGTGAGCTGACAGTCCTTTGTGGACACTCAGTCGAGCGCGTCGAGCAGGGCGAGGTCCGGCGGAACGAGCGTCGTGGACAACACGAGCTCGCGCAACAGGTTGTCGTTCAACGCGTTGCCGACCGGCTCGCCGACCTCTTCCCGCCGCAGACCGTAAACACCGCCGGCGGACAACCGCGCCCGGACGTCGATCACGAGGTGCTCGACCCGGCGGCTGGTCCACGTCTCACCGGGACGGAGTTCCGCGAGGATCTCGGCCGTCTGCTGACGTGACAGCGGCTGCGGATTGAGGTCGTGCAAGAGATAACGCTGCCCGAAGACGACCAGGACCAGGCGTTCCTCCGCGCTGAGGCGCCAGCGACGGGGCGGCACGGTGACGTCGTCGTGCCGGGAGGCCGGCTGCCCGCCGTCGGGACCGGCGACGTACAACTCGAGCAGATGCTCCCGCCTGCCCGAGCCGCGGACGAACAGCGGCGTGTACCCGTCCGACAGGGGAATCGGCTCCTCGCCGCGGGAAAGCCAGCGGGAGTTCGGCATCCGGATGGGCAACTGGCCGGTGTTGCTGACCCACCAGCGCCCGCCGGTGAAGTTCAGCAATCCATGCCTGCGGCTGACCTGCACGTCGTTCTCGCCCACGCAGACGTCGACCTGCGGCCGATTCCGCCCGAAGGAGACCTCGCCACCCTCACCAGGGTCGACGGAAACCCCACCCGCGAGCGTGAGCGCGAACATCGCGCCGGGAGCCGATGCAGGCACGCCGAGCGCCAAACTCTCGTGCGTCGTCGTGAGCCGCTTCATCATGCCTCCTCCAGTACCCCGGCAGTATGCGGGATCCGGGCGGGGACGGGTCCCCGCTGTCGCGTTCATCCGTATGTTGGAAGACATGATTGACTTCTCCAAGGACACCGTCTTCAAACTCACGCCGTGCAAGCCGAAGGACATCGCGCCGACGGTGCAGCCGATCATCATCCCCGGTGAGGAGATCGTCTCCTCGTTCAAGGCGGTGCGCGACTTCGTGGTGTTCACGAACAAGCGGCTGATCGCGGTGAACGTCCAGGGCATGACGGGCAAGAAGAAGGACTTCACTTCGCTGCCGTACAACAGGATCCAGGCGTTCTCGATCGAAACCGCGGGCACTTTCGACCTCGATGCCGAGCTGGACCTCTGGTTCAGCGGGCTGGGGAACGTGCGGCTGGAGTTCCGGGGGTCCGACATCCGCGCCATCGGCCAGCTGATCGCCACGCACACGCTTTAGCGGCTGGGGTTTCCTCGCGGAAGGGACCTTCGCGACTCCCCGCATCGTCGCTTCGGTGCTTGATCAACGGAGGATCGGGGACGTTGAGTGTCCCCGATCCTCCGTTGATCAACGCCGTGCCGCCCGGTTTGGCGTTGAGCGGGGAAGACTCGGGCCGTCGAGCCTGGAGCCGCCGGAGTTCGAAGGCCGGAGAGTTGGTCGCACGAATCGGTGCGCCAGAACCGGGTCTCGAGTGTCTTGTGTCGTTGAGGCGAACCGTGTCTTCGGTACCCGCTGCCGGTGGGGCGGTGGCGGCCTCGCGTGATCGGAGAGACGACACACGTGACCGGTGGACGACTCGCGACGAAACCCGGCCGCACGCGCGTCGTCCATCCAGTCACGCGCGTCGTCCATCCAGTCGCGCGAAAACGCCGGCTCACTACATGTTGATCTTTTGGTGCCGGGGTTTCGCTGACCTCGGCATGATCACCGCTTCTGGCCGTTGACCTGCGCGGACAGGGCTGGACACTTCTCGCGTGTTCTCGCCCCTACCCGACGTCTGACGGCCTGGAGACGGCCTGACCACTCCTCCCCCATCTTCCCGATACGAAGCCATCCACGCGGCCGTCTCGTCGGGTCAAGGCACGCTTTCCCGCCTTGACGCGTCGTGACGGCCGTTGTGACGATCTGGCATCGGGGCGATGGCTCCGCGTAACAGCCGTTGGTCCATCTGCGACCTCTGATCACGATCGTCTGCGTGAGGAGGGCCGACGTGCTCATTGGCGTACCTGCGCGCCGCTGGCTGCGGCTACACCTGTCCACGGCTTCAGCGGGCGCACCGCCCGGCCGGTGGGCGGAGCGGAGCGGCAGCCCGCCGTGTCGGGCAAGGTGCGCCCGCAGGCGAGACGCGGACGCAAGGTGACCAGCGCGCCGCCGACGGCGGCGCGCCTTGATCCCATAGAGCCAAATTCGGCAATATAATGCGAGGCTTAATGTCTAACGAAAACTCTGAAGCAGCCACACCTGAAACTTTCGGAGATGAACGAGACGAGATAGTCGACCGCTGCAAAAAATCAAAAATCCAATTTGAAATATCTAATTTTGCAATATTTAGCGATCGAGAAGAGGTGCGACGCAGGCTTGTTATCAAGCTAGCGAATGGTCGCCAGCAGCGAGAATTTAATATATCTCCACCCTTCGCGAACTTATTGCTATCATCAACCTTCGAAGAGTGGACAATTCTAGGCGATTACGTTGCGTACCTCGATAAGGCAAACGATAAAATCGAGGCGCTACTACGGCCACCTGGTCGTTTATTTGCCTCTTCCAAGCTCTACATGTCCCTCCCGGGAGTCAACGTAGTCGAAGTAGCACAGAATTCAGACGATGTCGTTGACAGCGATGGATATGACGACTTCATTGAACCCCCCAGAAAGGAGCTCGACTGGACCTGGAGCACCGTGGCGGGAAAGTCTTCCGTCCGACTAACACTCAGCCCGGCCGGGCCAGTATTGTCCGCACTGGCCAGCGACGGCAACGACGTACGCCGAATTACAGCTCCCAAGTTGACAATTGAAGGCATAACAACAAATCGCTACGAGGACGCTCTTCGCATACTGGAGAGATACTCTTCGGCGCTCTTGTTTGAACTAGATCTTCGCTATAGCATTCCCCTTACCTTAGCACGCATGCGCCCCTCACTGAATGAAACACGTGGCGCATTACGCAGACAGCGAAGCAATGAGACTATCGAGATTCTTGAGAACTCGTACTCAGAGCAGGCAGTTTCGATGTACTTCTACGGCAGGTCAGCCAATGGCATGCCACTACTACAATACCTTGCATACTACCAGGCAATTGAGTTCTTCTTTCCATCCTTTGCAAACGCTGACGCCCTTACAAGGATAAGAAATCTGCTAAGGGATCCGCTATTTAACAAGGAGGATCAATCTGACATACAGAAAGTCGCATCCATCGCAATCGGAAGCCAACGTGGAACCTCCTCAGAACGCGAGCAACTCCGCATAACCATATCGTCATGCCTACAGGATTTTGAACTTCATGACTACATGAACGCGGCCCCACTGCGCATGGAATTTTTCGCCAAGTCTTCAGCATTGAGAGATGTCAGCCGGATTGACTTCAACCCTCATAATAAGGTGCGGCTTGTAGACCAAGTTGCCGACAGAATATACACCTTGCGCTGCAGAATTGTGCACGCCAAGGAAAATGGCGGGCCCAAGGAACAAAAACTCTTGCTACCGTTCGGCTCCGAAGCTGATTCATTGAGACATGACATCATGCTCTTGCAGTTCATTGCACAAAAAGTAATCATCGCTGGCAGTCGAGGAACCTTGTAAAGGAACGACTCGTCCCTCAAAGTTGTACCGGCCAGGCTCCGAGGAATCTACACTTCAACTATAGAAAGGAGTCTCCGCTGCTTCCAGCGCATGCCTGATGCGCAACCTGATTGAATCGTGTATGTTCAGCTTGCCAACACTCCCCGATTCCACCCAGATAACCTCCCTACTTTCCTTGCTAGTTTGGAGACTGCCGGAAATAGCATTAGCGCGGAAGCAGATAGAGAACTCCTGGCGCACCTCACCATCGTCATACGCGATGACGTGATTGGGGTTCGAGTACAATCCGACAACCCCCGTCACCTCGCACTCAATGCCGGTCTCTTCGCGGACCTCCCGCACGGCGGCCTGAGCCAAGGTCTCGCCGAGTTCGAGCTGTCCGCCGGGGATCGAGTACAGGTCGTTGTCGGTGCGCCGGATCATGAGGATGCGGCCTTCGTCGTCCTGGATGAACGCGGACACCGCGACCGCGATGCTGTTCGCCTTCGGGGCGTTCGGGTCGTTGTAGTAGTCGACGCGTGCCATGGGTGGCCTCCTAGAAGGTGGCGGGCTTGGCGAGGTTCCAGACGGCTTCGAAGCTCTCCGAGTAGGTCTCGAAGAGGTCCCCGGCGGATAGCCGGCGGAGGTGCAGGGATGGGGCGTGGGCTCCCTGGAAGCCGTAGACGTGCGTGTTGATGATCATTTCGTCGTCGAAGCGGAAGATCGAGTTGTAGAGCGTAGTGTTGTGGAAGCGCATCTCCACCCCGTCTACCCCGATCAGCGGCCGGTAGAACGCCAGCGCGTTGCGGATACGCGCCGCAAGCGTCCCGTCGCCTAGCTGCTCCTCGTCCCCGCGCAGAGCGACGCTCTCCCCTTCGGGATCTCCGAAAATCAGCCGAATCTTGGCCCCGGCCTGGGCTTTTGCCGTCAGGTCCTTGATGAACCGCGGGCGCTCCACCAGGAACAGCGCGGCGTGGACCAGCACCTCGACGGTGTCCGACGCCTCCTTGACCAGCCGGTCCCACAGTTCGACGGGGATGGCGTTGCGGTGCGGGAACACGCGCACGACCTCGGCGGCGGCAGTCTCGGCCTTGCGCTCCGGGGCCACTGAGTCCGGCCACAGGTAGGTCTCGGACTCGCGCGCCATCGCAGCGATCTTGTGCCGGTGCTTCGGGTACGGCGTCCGCCCCTTGGTGATCCACCGTTCCACGGTCTTCTGATCGACCCCGGTGGCGTCGGCGACCTGCTTCGGCGTGAGGCCGTTGCGAAGCAGGGCGTCCCGCAGGCGTTCGTTCGGCATCCGCCCTCCTAGGGACTTGTAGGGACGTCTTCGACCGTACCAGGGACGTCCCTAGATGTCCCGCCACGTGGTGATCACGTCCCGCGTTTTGGCGGAGATTAGGTGCCAGGTTGCCGGGGACTCGCCCCGGCACCTCGACACCAAGAGGGAGGCAGGCATGACGACTCCAACCGCCGGTCGGGCAGCGTCCGCGCGCGGCTCGGGATCACGGACAGCTCGCCGGTTCGCGATCTGAGCGCCCGATGCGTGACACGGTCCAGATCCACGTCACGGCAGACCTGCCGATCCGCGTCCGTGCGCTCACCTACGCCAACCGGGCGGAGATCCGTTTCGGCAAGGCGTTCCCCGTGGTCCTGCTCGTCGATTCCGACGCGATAGCGGTGCTGGGGAGAGAACTCGCAGAGGTACAGGCCGCACTGAGCGCGGCTGCCGCAAGGGGCAAAGACGGCGACGAAATGCCGACAGACACAGACAAGCAAGGGAACTAACGACATGGCTATCTACAAAGGACACCGCTTCGCCATCGACTTCGACGAAGCATTTGGGCAGGGCCTCGTGATGGTCGGCGAAGTCTCGCCGGACAACGAGTACCAGTCGCGAGAAGACCGTGCTGCGGGTCGCCCGGCGCGGCAGCGGGTCGATGAAGTGACGGGCAAGCGTCAGTGGAAGGTCACCGTGACCGACCCGGACGAGACCAAGGCCAAGCGCGCATCGTTCGAGATCACGCTGCTGGCCGATGTGCAGCCGGTGCCGACCACCTCGGAGGTGCTGCCGGGTATGCGGCCGATCGAACTGGAGGGCCTCACGGCTGAGCCGAAGGTGGCTGGTCAGGGCGAGTTCAAGTACCAGTCCTACTTGTTCCGCGCGACTGGCTTCAAGGCTGCGGCGTCCGGCGGCGGAGCGAAGTCGGGCCGGGCTTCCGCCGCTGCCGAGTCAACGCCCAAGGCGGCGTGATGGCGGGCGGGGCGCTGGGGGTGGCATCCCCGCACCTGGTCCAAACCTGGGAAG
Organism: Amycolatopsis sp. QT-25; assembly: GCF_029369745.1. Lineage (NCBI taxonomy): Bacteria > Bacillati > Actinomycetota > Actinomycetes > Pseudonocardiales > Pseudonocardiaceae > Amycolatopsis > Amycolatopsis sp. QT-25. The sequence continues at coordinate 1,885,136 of NZ_CP120210.1, read as the reverse complement.
CCGCCTACCGCCACTACGGCGCAATGACGCAGCGGACTGCGCAGGGCGGGGATGCCCTGGCGGCGCATGACATGGCCGTCGCTTCCTTGGCGGTGGCGTCGGCTTGGCGAGGCCTAGCGGCTCAAGGCCAGTTGCCGTGGTGGGTGCTGGCTGCGGTGTCGGCGGCTGCTGAGGGGTTCGAGGAGAACGCGCGGTCGTGGGAGATGCGCGCCTACAGCGAGGAGAGTCAGAGCCGTGGCGTTCAACGCGATGTGGAAGCCGGGACGGCAGGCGGTTGCGGGGATGCAGGGCAATGGTTCGGCGAACCCCGCTCTGGTGATCTACCTGGACCCGGACAGCCTGGCGATCCTGCCGCCGTCCGACCCGGCCGAGTGGCCGGAGTTCATCCGGCTCCTTCGCCAAATCCGCGACAGCGCGGACGAACTGGCCGTCTTCCTCACCAAGCACCAGGCGGTGCGCGATGACGACACCCGGCCGGAATGAGCCCCAAACCCTCCAGGACGCGCACGCGGTCGCTGCCGCTCGTCGCCCGAAGCCGGGGTCGAACCTGGAGACGTGGCTGAAGTTCCACCAGGCCAACGCGCGCATGTATCGCGCGGTGTCCGATGTGGACCGCGCACACCACCACGAACTCCGTTACTGGGTGGGCTACGAGGAGCGCAAGGCGGAGGAGGTGGCCGCACAGATCCAGAAGAACAAGACGGAAGCTAGCTGAGAACTGAACAGTCGTAGGGAAAACGTGCGTGGGGACGTGCGGCGTACAAACACGTCCTCACGCGCTTCCCTCGGCTCGTGAGGCGCAGAACCGGTACCTGGCCTAGGAAACCTCGCCGGTCCTGCGCTGTCCACAACCACTGGAAGTGAACAATGACAACGCTAAACGATGGCAACAAGCGTCCGCTAGACGGGGTCACCCGAACGCGCTGCACGGTCTGTAAGCGGTTCGCGAAGCTCCTGCCCGGCGAGACGGAATGCACTCCCTGCCGGGGGATGCTTCCGCTGGATCTGACCGGCGGTGGTCGTCGATGAACGCGAACGGGATCGGTCTTCTCCTCGTCGGCGGCGGGGTGCTGGGTGTGGTGGTGTGGCTGCTGCACAAGCTCGGCCGCGCCTTGGCCACGATCGCGGAAGTCCTCGCCGCCGCTATGGTCGTCTTCATCGCCCTGTGGTCGGCGGTGAAGTTGTTGACGTGGCTGGGAAAGCAGGTCTTCACGCACTGGCGAACCAGCCTCGGTGTGGTCGCAGTGGTGGCTTGGTGGCAGTGGCTCGGCTGGCCGTCACTCGCGATCACGGCGGGGTCGGTCGCGGTGGTGCTGGTGGTGTGGCGGCTGCTCGACGTGGTGTCGTTCGACCGGTGCTGTGGCCGGTTCCTGCGGGCGTGGTGGCTGCGCTGGTTCACCTACGCCCGGAAACTGCCGGGCTGGCTCCGCGCCTGCGGCCTGTCGATCTCTGACGGCACCGTGCCGGTGGAAGTGACGGTGAATCTGGTCGGCCGTCGCCGGAAGGCGGTCTCTCGTACTGCGGGTGGCACGGCGGTGCAGGTGCCGAAGGTGCTGGGGGTGAAGTCGGGGCCGTCGTGGGATGAGGTTCGTGTCCGGCTCGTGCCTGGTCAGAAGCCGGAGGACTTCGACGACGCCGCCCGTGCTCTGGCTGTGGCTCGCAAGGTCACACGATGCCAGGTGCGGGAGCTGGAACCCAACGTCGTCTCGCTCGACTTCCAACGCCGCGACCTGCTCAAAGCCCCGGTGGATTGTGCGGAGCTGACGGCCGTCGACGCGGTGGATCTACGGAGGGTCTTCGCCGGACGCACCGAGTACGGGAAGGACTGGCGGCTGCCGCTGACCGGTCCGGGCGCGCACATGCTCGTCGCCGGGGCGACAGGCGCAGGAAAGAACTCCGTGATGTGGTCTCCGCTGGTGTCGGCGGCCTCTGCGATTAGGGCCGGGACGGTGCGTATCTCGGGGATCGACCCGAAGGGGATGGAACTCGCCTACGGGCGCGGGATCTTCGCCCGCTACGGCGTCACGGGTAAGGAAGCCATCGAGGTCCTGGACGACCTGCTCGGCGGTCTTGAGTCCCGTAAGCGCGAGTTCGCTGGGCGCACCCGTGAGGTGCCGATCTCCACCGACTACCCGTTGGAGGTTCTGGAGTTCGACGAGATCGGCGCACTCACCAAGTACACCGACCGCAAGACCCGCGAAGCCATCGTCGAACGAGTCGCCATCCTGACCACTCAAGGTCGGGCACTCGGCTACACGGTGCGCGGGTACGTGCAGGAGCCGACGAAGGACACGGTTCCGGTGCGTGAGCTGTTCCCCCGGCGGGTGTGCCTGCGCGTCACGTCGAAGACGCACGTGGGGATGGTCCTCGGCGACGGCGCGTACGAGCGGGGTGCGTGGGCGAATCGCATCGAGGAGTCGGCTGCTGGTGTCGGCTACATCTGGGGTGAGGGCATCCGCGAACCGCTACGGGTCCGCGCGGGCTGGGTGCCGGACGAGACGGTCAAGGCGCTGGAGACCTACGTGACCAACGGCGGCGCGCATGTCGTCGACCTGGCCACCCGTCGCGGTCCTGAGGGGGTGGCGGCGTGAACCGGTTGATGGTCTTCCTCGACGCGATCCGCGATCACCTCGACTCGTTCGCGCTGCCTCCGGCCGCTTCGGTCCGGGTTGGGGTGGGTCCTGATCCGATCACGGTGCAGCTCGACTCTCGTCGGCTTGAGAACGTCGCGCGCGGCTTGCTCACCTGGGCCAACTCCCTGGAGGACGTGAAGGCGTCACTGTGGCGGCCTGCGGGCGGCGCCTCGGTTCACCTCGAACTCACTGGCCGCACTCCCTGCGGCATCCCGGTTGTGGTCTACGGCGGTGTCTGGTTCGACGAAGCCACGTTCCCGGACTTGCCTGCGGGGATGCGGCAGGAGATGCCGGTGTTCGTGCTGCGGCAGTGGAACGCCCCTGGGGAGGTGGCTGCCTGATGAGCACGAAGGAAGCCGCGGTGACCCCGCCGGCCAAAACCCGCGCCGCCCGGATGCGTGAGCCCCTGGCGTCGGACGTGATGAAGGCGACGGCGGAGAAGCACGGCGTGTGTGTCCGGCCGTTCACGATGGAGGTCGGCGACACCGACACCGGAGAACTCCGATACGTCCCCGTCCCGTGTGGCTCGACCGTGGAATCGGTCTGCCTGCCGTGTGCCCGGAAAGCAAAGGCACTTCGACAGGTTCAGTGCCGCGAGGGCTGGCACATGACCGAAGAACCCGACTTCACCGCAGAGCAACCAACCGAGACACAGACGGAGCTGTTGGCATTCCGCGCTGACCTCGTCGCCGCTTACCGGCAAGAGACGGACCAGGCGGAGGCTGACGAGCTGCGGGAGGAGATCCAGGGAGTCGACGAGGAACTTCGGCAACTCGGGATGCGGGGCCGTCTCCCCTCGGTCGACCTGCCCACGAAGAGCGCGGTGAAGCGGTCGACGAAGCGGCGGCAGGACGCGCCGAACCTCCCTCGCCGGAAGGTCGCCAAGACCACGGTCGGCCGTGAGTACGCGGGGCGCTTTCGGCCGTCGATGTTCGTCACGCTCACCTGCGACACCTACGGCCCGGTCCGGTCGAACGGCGCCCCGGTCGATCCGTCGACTTATGACTACCGGCGGGCGGCTCGGGACGCGGTGCACTTCTCGGCCCTGGTGGACAGGTGGTGGCAGAACCTCCGGCGCGTTGTGGGCTGGGACGCGCAGTACTTCGCCACCGTGGAACCGCAACGGCGGGCTGCTCCGCACTTGCACGCGGCGATTCGGGGATCGGTGCCGCACGACGTCATCCGGCAGGTCACCGAAGCGACCTATCACCAGGTCTGGTGGCCTAAGCATGACCAGGTCGTCTACGTCGATCGGATGCCGGTGTGGGACGGCGACCGCAGGGTGTTCGTCGACCCGGACACCCGCGAACCGCTGACCGAGTGGAACGAGGCGGTAGAGGCCGTGGAAGCCCCTGCGCACGTGGTCACGTTCGGCCGTCAGGTGCACTCGAAGGGCATCCTCGGCGGGACGGAAGAGGCCGGGCGGCACATCGGCTATCTGACCAAGTACCTCACCAAGTCCACCGGTGAGGTCGTGGAAGCCGACACCGCACGGCAGAAGGATCACCACGACCGGTTGCACGCGGAACTGTCCGTGACACCCTGCTCACCTCGCTGCGCGGTGTGGCTGCTCTACGGGATCAATCCCAAGGGAGCCAACGGAAAGACCACTCCGGGACTCTGCAAAGGCCGCGCTCATCGGTGGACCACTCTCGGCCTGCCGGGGCGTCGGGTGCTGGTCTCGCGGAAGTGGTCGGGGAAGACGCTCGTCGACCACAAAGCGGACCGGAAGGCGTTTGTCCTGCAAGCGCTGGCGGCTGTCGGGATCGAGAAAGCCGTACCGGACCCGGCTCGGTTGGTCTGGCGCAAAGTCGACTCCGGCGACCCCTCCGTGCCACCTCGCGACCACCTGGTCATGCACGCCATCTCCGAACGCATCACCTGGAAAGCCGAGTACGACAAGGCACTACTAGCCGCGCAGAGTCCTCCGAATCTTTCGGCAACTCCACTTGCGGCTTAAGGGGGAAGGCATGGACAGCATCGATCCACTGTGGTCAGTCGAAGACGTCGCGGACTACCTCCGCGTGCCAGTGAAGACGCTCTACCAATGGAAATGGCTCGGTGAGGGACCGCCGGTACGGAAGATCGGCCGTCACCTCCGCTATGACCCGACCAAGGTCCGAGCCTGGGTTGCTGAGGAGGCCGCCTGATGGGACACATCCAAGACCGCTGGTACAAACCCGCCAAGGACGCCAAGGGGAACCTGCGGCTCAACGAGCGCGGAAAACCCGTTCTGGAGAAGACCGAGCTGTACGGCGTCGGGATGCGGTACAAGGTTCGCTACCTCGACCCGGACGGTAGCGAGCGATCGAAGTCCTTTCCTGACAAGCAAAAGAAGCGTGCCGAAGACTTCCTCATCGAAATGGAGTCGGACAAGCGCGAGGGCAAGTACATCGATCCTCGCGCGGGCCTGGTGCTCTTCGAGGTCGTCGCGCAGAGTTGGCTGGACTCGCAGACGGTCGACTACACCAGTCGTGAGCGCTTCGCGACGCGCGTCAACGTCCACTTGCTTCCGTACTTCGGCAAGAAGGCGGTCGGGTCCATCCGGCCGAGTCACATCCAGACGTGGTTACGGAAGCTCCAGGACGACGAAGCCTCGGAGACGTCGCGGGCGCTCTACTTCGGACACCTGGTGTCGATCCTGAACTTCGCGATGGCGGACAAGAAGATCTCGGAGAATCCGGCGCTGTCCAAGGTGATCTCGCGTCCGAGGGCGAGCCGGAATCAGGTCGTGCCCTGGTCTCGTGAACGGGCTCGGGCAGTGCGGGACAACCTCCCGAGACGGTACAAGCCCGCTGTCGACGTCCCGGCCGGTCTGGGACTGCGGAAGGGTGAGCTATTCGGCTTCTCGCTCGATGACGTCGACCGCACCAAGGACCTGGCGTACATCACCCGGCAGGTGCGAGTGGTCGCCGGGAAACCGGTGTTCGCTCCACCCAAGGGTGGTAAGTCGCGTGAGGTGCCGATCGGGCGGAAGCTCCTCGGCCTCCTCGACGAGTACGCGGAGGAGTTCCCGGCGACCGAAGTCACGCTCCCCTGGGCGCATCCGGGCGGCGAACCCACCACGGTCCGCCTGCTCATAGTGACCGGGTACGGGAAGGTACTCATAGCTGAGCGGTTCCGGCGGAACTTCTGGCTGCCCGCGCTCAAGGACGCCGGAGTGGAGAAGCCGACCAGGGCGGACGGCGTGCACGCGCTGCGGCACCTCTACGCCTCGGTCCTGCTCGACGCTGGCGAGTCGATCAAGGCGCTGTCTCAGTACCTCGGTCACACCGACCCCGGCTTCACGCTCCGGGTGTACACGCATCTCCTGCCGAGTAGCCACGCCCGGACCAGGAAGGCCGTCGACGACTTCTTCGACGACACGCTCGGCGACCAGGCTGCATGACGGCCTGGCCACGGCCTGACACCTGCCCTGACCCGCGAACCCGCAGGTCAGGGCAGGTTCACGCTTACATGTTGATCATGTGTCCGGCAAGGCCGTGCACGGCCTCCTTCACCGCTTCCCCGAGGGTCGGGTGAGCGTGCACGTTGCGCGCGATTTCGTGCACCGTCAGGTCCCACTGCTGCGCCAAGGTGAGTTCCGGCAGCAGTTCGGTCACCTCGGGGCCGATCAGGTGCGCGCCCAGCAGCTCGCCGTGGGTGGCGTCGCTCAGGATCTTCACGAAGCCGACCGCCTCGCCGAGGCCGTGCGCTTTTCCGTTGGCGGTGAAGGGGAACTTCGCCACCTGGACGTCGAAACCCTTTTCGCGGGCTTGTTCTTCGGTCCAGCCGAAGCTGGCGATCTGCGGCTGGCAGTAGGTCGCGCGCGGGATCATCACGAAGTCGAGTTCCATGGTCTCGGCGCCGGCGATGGTTTCGGCGGCGACGACGCCCATGGACTCGGCGGTGTGCGCGAGCATCAGTTTCGCGGTGACGTCGCCGATCGCGAAGATGTGCGGGACGTTGGTGCGGCCGCGCGAGTCGATGGCGATGGCGCCGCGGTCGGTCAGTTCCACGCCGGTCTTGTCCAGGCCGTAGCCCTCCACCCGCGGCTGGAAACCGATGGCCTGCATCACCTTGTCCGCTTCCAGGACGCGTTGCTCGCCGTTCTTCGACACGGTCACCAGCACCCGCTCGCCGGTGTCGTCGATCGTCTCGACCTTGGTGGAGGTCAGCACCTCGATGCCGAGCTTCCGGTAGCGGCGCGCGAGCTCCGCGGAGACCTCGGCGTCTTCGAGCGGGACCATCCGGTCGAGGTATTCGACGATGGTCACCTGCACGCCGTAGTTGTGCAGCACGTAGGCGAATTCGACGCCGATCGCGCCCGCGCCGGCGATGACGATGCTCTCCGGCAGATCATTTTGCATGATCTGCTGTTCGTAGGTGACCACGCGGTCGCTGCGCGTGGTCCCCGGCAGCAGGCGCGCGGTGGCACCGGTGGCGATCACACAGTTGTCGAAGGTGATCCGCTCACCGTTGACCTCGATGGTGTTGGCGTCGACGAAGGTGCCGTGCCCCTCGTACTCGGTGATCTTGTTCTTCTTCATCAGGAAGTGCACGCCTTTGACGCGACCGTCCGCGACCTTGCGGCTGCGGTCGAAGGCGGCCTGGTAGTCGAAGCTGACCTTGCCTTCGACCTGGATCCCGAAGGATTTCGCCTCTTTGGTCACGATGTGCGCGAGTTCGGCGTTGCGCAGCAGTGCCTTCGACGGGATGCACCCGACGTTGAGGCAGACCCCGCCCCAGTATTTCTCCTCCACGACCGCCGCGCTCAGCCCCAGTTGCGACGCCCGGATGGCCGCCACGTAACCGCCGACCCCGGCGCCCAGGACAACGACGTCATAATGTGCGCTCATACTTCGAAACCTACCCCTCGCCGGGACGGTCCGAAGGGTGAGACTGCCTACTCGGGGCGGGCACCGCGGATCCCGATCAGCAGGTCGGTCACCGCGGTCATGATCCGCCGGGTCGCCTCCTCCAGCACCTCACGCGACGGCGTGTGCGTCACGAGGTCCGAGAGGTCCACCGGCGGACCGGCGATCAGGTTCACCGTCTTGCGCGGGAAGGCACGCGGGAGCACGGCGTCCGACGGCAGCAGGTGGTGCGTGCCCCAGTTCGCCAGCGGGATCACCGGGGCACCGGTCTCCAGCGCGATCCGGGCGATCCCGGTCTTGCCACGCATGGGCCACCCGTCCGGGTGATCCGTGAAGGTGGCTTCCGGGAAAATGGCGACGCATTCACCCTCACGGACGGCTTTGACGGCGTCGCGGTACGCGTCCGACGCGGTGGCCGCGCCGCGGTAGACGGGGATGTGCTTGCCGGAACGCATGACCGAGCCGATGACGGGCGCGTCCCACAGGCTCGCCTTCGCCAGGTAGCGCGGCACGCGGCCGTGCGCGAGGCAGTACGCCGTCACGGTCGTCGGGTCGGCGAAGGACAGGTGGTTCGACGCGACCAGGAAGCCGCCCGACGCGGGCAGGTGCTCGCCGCCGCGCACCCGGAAGCGGGTGAACAGCACCAGGAACGGCCAGATGACGTTGATCGCGAGGCTGTACCAGGCGCCCCGGTCGGCGCGGGCGAAGCGCCGGCCGAAGGCGATCATCTGACGGAACGTCAGCGGGTCACCCGAAACCGGGCTCAGCGCGGTCCAGCGTTCACGGGGTCTCAGCACCATGGACGTAATTCGTAGCCGAACCAGGGCCGATTCGGCTGAACCCACGCGCGAACGCGGCGCGGATCACACGCGCTCGAGGACCACCACGGGAATTTCGCGGTCGGTCTTCTTCGCGTACTCGTCGTAGTCCGGCCAGACGGCGGCGAGCTTCTTCCACAGCTTCGCGCGCTCCTCGCCTTCCAAGGTCCGGGCCCGCGCGGTGAACCTGTCCGCCTTCACCTGGGCCTTGACCTCGGGGTTGGCCTGCAGGTTCTTGTACCAGCCAGGGTCCTCCGGCGCACCGCCCTTGGACGCCACGATCACCGGGTTGCCGTCGTCGTCGAACTGGTAGATCAGCGCGAACTTGCGGTCCTCGCCGGTCTTGCGGCCCTTGGTGGTGAGGACGAGGCAGGGCGCGCCCTTCTCCCAGTCGTGCCCCACCTCCCCGTCGGTCTCTTCGTAGCGACGGACGTGTTCGTCACCGAAAAGCATGTCTGCGTTCCTCTCCTCGTCCTGGCGTGCACCGGCGCCCTGTCAGTTTGACGCGAACCGGTCGGTCGCGCTGATCAACTCGTGCAGGGTGCCGGGCTCGTCGAACGCGTGACCCGAGTCGGCGACCATCTTCAGTTCCGCGGTCCCCAGCACCTGGCTGAGCTCCCACGCGGTGATGGCCGGGGTGACCACGTCGTAGCGTCCCTGGACCAGAACGCACGGGATGTCCCGGAGCTTCCCGGCGTCGCGCAGCAGCTGGTCTTCGGCCAGCCAGCCGCCGTGCCGGAAGTAGTGGTTTTCGATCCTCGCGATCGCGAGGGCGAACGACGGATCGGTGAACGCGTCGATCACTTCGTCCCGCGGGCGCAGTTTGACCGTTTCCCCCTCCCAGCGGCTCCACGCGATCGCGGCGGGCCCGTGCACGCCGGGATCCGGATGGCTCAGCAGCTCGTGGTACACCTCGATGAGGTTCTCCTGACGGCGCGAAAACGGCACCGGCGCCAGGAACCGCGACCAAGCCTCGGGAAAGAGGTACGCCGCTCCGCCGCCGTAGAGCCATTGCAGTTCCTTCTGCCGCAAGGTGGCCACGCCGCGGAGGACGAGTTCCGTGACCCGCCCCGGGTGGGTTTCCGCGTAGGTCAACCCGAGCACACTCCCCCACGAGCCGCCGAACACCATCCAGTGTTCGATGTCGAGATGCTCGCGCAACCGCTCGATGTCGGCGACCAGATGCCACGTCGTGTTGACGACGAGATCGGCCTCCGGCGTGGCGCAGTTCGGCGTGCTGCGCCCGCAGCCGCGCTGGTCGAAAAGCACGATCCGGTACCGCGCGGGATCGAACAGCCGGCGATGCCTCGGGCTCGAACCGCTTCCTGGGCCGCCGTGCAGGAAAATCACCGGCTTGCCCTCGGGGTTGCCGCATTCCTCCCAATAGATCTCGTTGCCGTCTCCGACGGGCAACATCCCTTGGACGTAAGGTTCGATTTCCGGATAAAGGCCGAGCATGTCCGCCACTATGCCCCAAACGCCAGCTTGGAGGATCGATGAAGGCCCGCCCCCACGTGACGCTGGAAGACGTGGCCCGCACCGCGGAGGTCTCGCTCGCGACCGCGTCCCGCGTGCTCAACGGCACCGCCACCGTCCGGGGGGATCTCCGCGAACGAGTGATCGCCGCGGCCGCCGAACTGTCCTATACCCCCAATGCTCACGCTCAGGCGTTGGCCGGTGGCTCACCGGCATGCGTGGGAGTGATCTGCCACGACGTCGGCGACCCGTATTTCGCCGCGATCGCCGGCGGGGTGATGCGGGTGGCGAGTGAAAACGATCTTCTGGTGATGCTCGCGAGCACGTTCCGCGATCCGGCCAAGGAGGTCGCCTACGTTTCGACGCTGCGTGCCCAGCGCGCGTCGGCCATTCTGCTGATCGGCTCCGCGTTCGAAGACAAGGCGTGGGAAAAGGCGATGGCCGCCGAACTCGAGCCGTACCGACGCGGCGGCGGGCACGTCGCCGCGGTCAGCAGGCACCGCGGGCTCAAAGTGGACACCGTCCAGCCCGACAACCGGGGCGGCGGCGCCGAACTGGCGAAGGCCCTGCTGGACATGGGGCACCGCCGGTTCGCCGTGCTCGCCGGGCCGAGAAGCCTGACCACCGTCGTCGATCGCCTCGGGGGTTTCGCCGCGGAACTGCTGGAGCAGGGCGTCGAACTGGGCGAGGACGACATCGCCGAGGCGGCGTTCACCCGCGACGGCGGCTACGAGGCGATGGAGAAGATCCTCGCCCGGCCGCGGAAGCACTGGCCGACCTGCGTGTTCGCGGTGACCGACGTGATGGCCATCGGCGCGATGTCGGCCCTGCGCGACGCCGGCGTCTCCATTCCCGGCGAGATGTCGATCGCCGGTTTCGACGACATCCCGGTAGTGCGCGATCTCACCCCGGCGCTGAGCACGGTCGCGCTGCCGCTGGAGAAGCTGGGCGAACGGGCCATGGACCTGGCACTCAAGGCCGCGCCCGGCACCCGGCCGCGGGTGGTGCGGATGGCAGGCGAGGTCGTCCTGCGCCGCAGCACCGCCGCCCCCGCTCGCTGAACCCCTTGTGTACGGCCCACGAGGTGACTTAACGTGGCACGAGAAAGCGCTTTCTCACATCCCGTGCCACGGAGACCCGATGACCTTGATCGCCCTGCCCACCGCCGACGGCGGCCTGGCGGAGTGGACGCCGCGAGGGGCGGGACCGCCCGCGAAACCGGCCTCGCCGCCGACCTCCCGGATCGCTTACGCGGCAGCACACGTCGTCGCCGACCCGCTCGCCCCCGCCGACCCCGAAGAAGGCGCCGTGCTGGACTGGGACACCACGCTCGCCTTCCGCGAGCACCTGTGGTCCTGCGGTCTCGGCGTGGCCGAAGCGATGGACACCGCGCAGCGCGGAATGGGCCTGGACTGGGACACCACCAAGGACCTCATCCGCCGCACCGGGGCACTCGCCGCCGGACGGCCGTGGGTGGCGGGTGTCGGCACCGACCAGCTTCCCGGCGGTGAAGCCACTCCGGAGTCCATTGTGGACGCCTGGCGCGAGCAGCTCGACCTGGTCGGCGAGGCCGGGGCGATCCCGGTCGTGATGGCCAGCCGCGCGCTGGCCGCGTCGGCGTCCGGTCCGGCGGATTACCATGCCGCGTACGGGAAACTGCTCTCCGGCGCCGACCGTCCGGTCCTGCTGCACTGGCTGGGCGAGCAGTTCGACCCGGCACTGGCGGGTTACTGGGGCCACGGTGACGTCCGCGAGGCCGCCAAGGAACTGGGCAGGCTCTGCGCCGAGCACGCCGACGTGCTCGCCGGGGTCAAGGTCTCGGTGCTCGACGCGTCGATCGAGACCGAGTTCCGCCGGGCGCTGCCCGAAGGCGTCAAGTGCTACACCGGTGACGACTTCAACTACCCGGAACTGATCGCCGGGGACGATCAGGGTCACAGCGAAGCACTTCTGGGTATCTTCGACGCCGTCGCGCAGGTCGCCGGCGCCGCGCTGGCCCGGCTCGACGAAGGCGACAAGGCAGGCTTTCACGACCTGCTGGACCCGACGGTGGCGCTGAGCCGCGCGATCTTCCGTGCGCCCACCAGGAACTACAAGACCGGCGTCGTCTTCCTCGCCTACCTCAACGGGCACCAGAAGCACTTCCGGATGGTCGCGGGCCGCGAATCGGCCCGGTCCATCACCCATCTGGCCGAACTGCTGCGCCTGGCCGACGCCGCCGGGGCGCTCACCGACCCGGATCTCGCCGTCGCGCGGATGCGTCCGCTGCTGGCCGCGGCGGGGGTGGCCTGATGGACCGGTTGAGCCTGAACCAGATCACCACCAAGGCGTGGTCGCTGCCGGAAGCCGTCGCGGGCTGCGCCGAGGCGGGTGTCCGCTGGATCGGCCTGTGGCGGGACAAGGTCGCCGAGACCGGCGTCGAGGAGACCGCCCGGCTGCTCAAGGAGTACGACGTCGGCGTGTCGTCGTTGTGCCGGGGCGGTTTCTTCACCGGGATCACCCCGGAAGGATCCCCTGTGGACGGTGTCGCGCAGACCAGGGAGGCGATCGACGAAGCCGCCGCGCTGGGCGCGGACGTCCTCGTCCTGGTCGTCGGCGGGGTGAACGGCGACCTGGCGTCGTCGCGGCAGCGGGTCGCGGACGCGGTCGGCGAACTGGCGCCGTACGCCGGTGAGCGCGGGGTCCGGCTCGGCCTGGAACCACTGCATCCCATGCAATGTGCCGAACGTTCGGTGCTGTCCACTGTGGAGCAGGCGCTGGCGGTCGCGCTGGAGCATCCGGCCGGACAGGTCGGCGTGATCGTCGACGAGTTCCACGTGTGGTGGGATCCGCGAATCGAGGAGTCGATCGCGGCGGCGGCCGGGCGGATCGCCGGATTCCACGTATGCGACCAGAAGGTGCCACTGACCGACACCCTGCTCGGTCGCGCGCTGCCCGGTGACGGCCCGATCGACCACCGGCACCTGAAGGCCTGCGTCGAGGCCGCCGGGTACACCGGGCCGATCGAGGTCGAGGTGTTCGACGCCGATCTCTGGCGCCGTCCCGGCGGCGAAGTGCTCGCGGAGACCATCACGGCCTACCGGAACCACGTTTCCTGACGAAAGTAAGGGGCATTCGCTGCCCAAGGTCCGCTGTCCGGGCGGCCGTGGTTTCCTAGCGTTCGCGGTATGAAACCACGGCTGCTCTGGTGGCTGGGCACAGCGCTGCTCCTGCTCGCCGTCCACACCGATTGGAACGTCCCGTTCGCGGCCTGGGTGTTCCCGGTCTTCCTTCTCCGCTACGCCCGCCTGGTCCCGCTCCGGCGCGCGATCCTGATGGTGGGCTTGTCCCTGCTGATCGGGCAACTCTTCTGGCTCGGTGTCACCAGCCTGCTGTTCGTGCTCTCCGCGCTGCTCGCGTTCACCCTGCTCGCGGTATCGCAGACGGCCGCGTTCCTGGCCGATCGCCTGCTCGCCGACCGCGCCGGGCCGGTGAGGACGCTGGTGTTCCCGGTGACGCTCGTCGCGGGCGAGTACCTGTTCACGGTGATCACCGGATTCGGGGATTTCGGCGCGCTCGGCAGCACCCAGTCCGGGAATCTGCCGCTGCTCCAGACGGCGTCCGTGACCGGCGTGTACGGCCTCACCTTCGTCCTCGCGTGGTTCGCGTCGGTCGCGAACACCGGATGGACGGAAGGATGGCAACCGGTCAAGCGCCTCGTCCTCGTCCACGTCTGCCTGCTCGGCCTGGTGTTCGCCGCCGGTGGCGCGCGGCTGCTGCTCGACCCTCCCACGACGAAGACGGTGCGGATCGCGGGGATCTCGCCCTCGGCCGATGCCGATCGGTCGAGTTCCGATGCACTGGAGCGGATCGGGGTGAAGTACTGGCGGGCGCGGGAAGTCGGCGCGGCGGACCCGGTCGCGGTCGGGGCCGCCTTCGCGCCGGTCACCGAGGATCTCGTGACCAGGACCCGGCAACAGGCGTCGGCGGGGGCGAAGATCGTGCTCTGGCCGGAGACGCACGCGAGGGTGCTGGAGCGCGATCAGGCGGCGCTGCTGAGCCGAGTCGGCGCCGAAGCCCGGCAAGCGGGTATCCACGTCGGGCTGGCCTACGCGCTCTACACCGCGCAGGCGCCCTACATCCGCAACGTGGCCGTGCTCGTCGGGCCGGCCGGCGAGGTGTCGTGGACCTACGACAAGACACATCCGACGCCGATGGAGCCGATGGCTCCCGGTCCGGGCATCGTCCCCACCGCGGATTCCCCGTACGGGCGGCTCGCGACGGTCATCTGCTACGACGCGGACTTCCCCGGCCTGATGCGCCAGGCCGCGGACAAGGGGACCTCGCTGATGCTCGTTCCCGCCAACGACTGGGCGGGTTTCGGCTCGCTGCACGCGGAAAAGGCCACTTTCCGCGCGGTGGAGAACGGTTACGCGCTCTTTCGGCACTCCACCCACGGGAATTCCACAGCTGTGGACAACCAGGGTCGCGTACTCGGGCACGCCGACTACACCCGCACGGACCAGCAGACGCTCGTCGCTGATCTTCCGGTGCAGCCACGGACACAGACCGTGTACGGCCGTATCGGTGACGTGTTCGCCTGGCTGTGTCTCGCGGCGGCCGCACTGTGTCCTTTATGGACATTTCGCAGGAACCGTTAGCGCCCTGTTACGGAAGAGGTGGTGTTCGTAACGTCTCGACCCAAAAGAACAGTGTTCAACGGTTAAGCTGCCCCGCATGCCGAAATTGCTGGTGGTCGAAGACGACGACGCGATCGGCGGCGTCCTCGAATCGACGCTCCGTCTGCACGGCTACGAGGTTTCCTGGCAGCGCGACGGCCGCACCGCGCTCGCGGCCGCGGCGGAGGGCGACATCGATTTCGTCCTGCTCGACCTCGGCCTGCCGGATCTGGACGGGGTCGAGGTCTGCCGTCGGCTGCGGGCGGAGCTGCCCGGCGCCGTCCTGGTCATCCTGACCGCCCGGCAGGAGGAGATGGACGTCGTCGTGGGCCTGGAGGCCGGTGCCGACGACTACCTCACCAAACCCATCCGCCTCGGTGAACTGCTCGCCAGGGTGCGGGCGCATCTGCGGCGCGGGACGGCCCCGCCCGAAAGCAGGCCCGCGATCGCCGTCGGGCATCTGCGGGTGGACACCGCCGGCCGCCGGGTCAGTGTCGGCGGACGGGAGATCCCGTTGCGGGCCAAGGAATTCGACCTGCTCGCCCGGTTGGCCGAGCAGCCGGGCATCGCGGTCAGCCGCGACACCCTGATGTCGGAGGTGTGGGACGCGCACTGGTACGGCTCCACGAAGACCCTCGACGTCCACATCGCCGCGCTGCGCCGGAAACTGACCGAGTCGGCGCCCACTCCCGAGCAGGTGCCGCGGATCTCGACGTTGCGCGGCCACGGATACCGGCTCGAACAGCCCTTCGAGGGGCAGTAAGCGCACGTTCCCACTCGCGACACGCGTGATCGGACACGTAACTCACGAGATCGGTGTGCCAGCACGCCGGGCGCTAGTAGTCGCGCAGGTCGGAGACCTCGTCGCGGGCGGCGAGTTGCGCGATCCGCGCCGACGCCACCACGCACGAAACGATCACCACCGCCGCCAGCAGCCCGAAGTACCCGTGCGGTGAAGGCGTTCTCTCCACCTGGGCGACGAGCACGAACAGCACCCCCAGCAGATGCCCCGCGATCAGGCCTCCGCCGCCGACGACGATGGCGTCCCCGGCGATGAACGCCGCCACCTGACGGCGTTTCCCGCCGAGCGTGCTCACGATCAGCAGATCGCGGCGGCGTTCGTTGAGCGCCGCCCCGAACGACGGACCCGCCGCGGCGGCCGCGAGGATCAGGGACGCGATCAGGTCCACCCTGGCCGCGCCACAGCCGTCCCTGGTGAAGGCGGACGAGATCGCGAACGCCACCGCCAGCGCGACCAGCGTCACCGACCGCGCCAGCAGCGCGCTCCGCCACGAAATGGACAGGGCGAGCACGCCCGCGAGCCCCGAGACGAGAGGCCTGAGCACCCCGCCGATCACGCGTTTGCCCTTGCGCAGCCCCAGTTCGATCAGCCGCCACAGCAGCATCGTGCCGCCTGCCCAGCCGAACAGCGGCCAGACGAAGCCAAGGGCGAGCAGGACGAAGTCGAGGCCGTAGGACGACCACCAGGGCGGGCCGTCGTCGGCGGGCACGAAATACCACTCGCGCAGCACGGGAGGCAGCAGGGCGAGAGCCGCGACGACCACCCCCGCGAACAGCAGGAGAACGATTTCCCAGCCGAGACGCGGGCCGGATCCGGTCAGGAAGCCACCGGCCAGCGGCACCACGAGACCGGCGAGGCCACCGATCAGTCCGGTGACCACGGCTTCGGCCGAGGCCAGCGCGAGCACTTGACCACCGGTCGCGCCGCGGGCGCGCAGGAGGTCGTGCTCCGCCCGCAGCGACCGTTCCGAGGGGGCGGCCAGCAGTACCACGAGCACCGTCGCGGGCATCCAGGACGGCGCCGGTTCCCACGTCCAGTCGTGGACCGCGAGCAACGTGGTCACGATCGCGACCCCGGCCGCGGGCACGCCGAGCCTGGCGGGGCGCACGCGCGCGATCCCGCCGACCCACAACGCCATCGCCGCCATCATGGGTCCCGCACCAGCTTCCCGTCGAGCATCGTCCATTGTTCGCCGAACAGCCCGGCCGGGGCCGGTTCGGCCGTGGCCACCAGCAGTCCGGCGGCCAGCCGGTCCGCGGCCTGGACGAGCCTGCCGAGGAGCCGCTCCCCCGCGCGCTTGTCCAGCCAGCCCGCCGGGTCGTCGGCGAGGATGAGTTTCGGCGCGGGCGCGAGGGCCCTGGCCAGGACGGCGAGCCGGATCTGCTCACCCGTCAGGTCGCGAGGGGCCTTCTTCGCGAAACCGGCGAGGCCCACCAGCTCCAGCGCGCCGTCGACGGCGTCACGGACCGCGGTGCCGGTGCGGCCCGCGAGGACCAGCGGCAGGGCGACGTTGAGCCGGACGTCGAGATCACGCAGCAGCCCGCCGTCCTGCAGCACCAGCCCGATCAGGTCCGGCCCCGGCGGTGACGGCGCGAACGCCGGCCACTCGATGGTGCCCGCCGTCGGCTTCTTCATCCCGGCGAGCAGGTGCAGCAGCGTGGTCTTCCCGGCACCCGCCCTGCCGGTCACCACCGCACGGGTCTCTTCGCGCAGTACGCAGGTGACGCCGTGCACGGCGACCACCGCGGTCAGGCCGGAACCGTAGGTGTGCGCCAGCTCGTCGGTGCGGACCAGTGGTGGCCTCACGCCACTCTCACGATCCGGTGCGCGGCCGCCGCGGTCTGGGGGTCACGGGTCGCCACCACGACGGCCGTCCCGCGGGCCGCGACGGCGCACAGCAGATCCATGAGTTCGAGCGCGGCGAGCCCGTCGAGGTCACCCGCCGGTTCGTCGGCGACGACGATCCCGGGCGCCCCGGCCAGCGCGACGGCGACCCCGGCCCGCGCGCCTTCCAGCGGGGACAGCTCACCCGGACAGGTGTCACCGCGGCCCGCCAGTCCGACCAGTTCGAGCAGCTCGCCTGCCTCGGGGAGGGAACGGCGGGATCGGCGGCCGGCGAGTCTCCCGGCCAGCACGACGTTCTGCCCGACGGTGAGCTGACCGAAGAGGTTCCCGCGCCTGAGCAGCACCCCGACCCCGGGAGAGCCGGCGGGGGCGTTGCCGTTCCCGGCGGGCAGCACGGCCACACACTCGCCCGGGACGGCGAACCGGACGAGGGGGACGGATCCGGGCCCCGGGCCTGCCATGACGGCGGCACGTCGGCGCATGGCCCCAAGGTAGAGCGAACGGGGCCAACATCGCCTTGATCCCAGGTCAACGGACGGCAAAATATCGCGTCGGGTGGGTGATCCCCGCCCTCGTCGGCCACACTCTGTCCGTGCGCCGCCGGATCGTCACCCTCACCGTGCTGGCCGCGGTGCTGGCGATCACCCTGTTCGGGGCGCCGCTGGCCATCGCGGTCGCCAAGTTCCACGAGGGCAACTCGACCCACGACCTCGAACGGGTCGCCGACACCGTCGTCCTCGGCGTGACCGGTGACCTTGCCAACGGCCGGATCCCGGAACTGCGGCCGGTCAAACAGGAGGAAGGCCGGATCCGCGGGATCCGGGTCGCGGTCTACACCCCGACCGGCAGGCTCCTGGCAGGCAACGGCCCCGCCACCGAAGACCGGTTCGTGCGCGAGGCGCACTACACCGACATGGCGACCGGGACGCGTGAAGACGAGGTGGTCCTGGCTGTTCCGGTGCTCAGCGGGCCGTCACTGGTCGGGGTGGTCCGGGCCGCCCACCCCCGGTCGGAACTGGACGCCCGGATCCGGTTGACCTGGCTGAAGATGGTCGCGCTCGCCGGGGTCGCGATCGGGGCGAGCTGGCTGATCGGCCGCCGGATCGCCACCCGGCTGGCGCGGCCGCTGGAGGAACTGGCCGCCACCGCCGAACGCCTCGGCGAGGGCGACTTCACCGTCCGGACGCGCCGGACCGGGGTCCACGAGATCGATCAGGTCGCCGAAGCACTCGACGTCACGTCCGAGCGGATCGGTGAGACGCTGGACCGCGAGCGGACCTTCTCCTCCGACGCCTCCCACCAGCTGCGGACGCCGTTGACCGGGCTGCGGCTGCAACTGGAGGCGGCGCTGGAGAGCCCCGACCGCGACCCTTACGCGACGATCCGCGACGGCATCGCGTCGGCCGACCGGCTGGAACGCACCATCGACGATCTGCTGGCGCTCGCCAAACAGTCCAGGGCGCCGCGCGCGCTGCTCGACCTGGGGAAACTCCTCGAAGAGGTCCGCCAGACCTGGCACGGCCTGCTCGCCGGACGCGGCCGCGCGCTGCGGATCAGCGGACGCGATGCCCTGCCGGCGCGGGCGGCGGGCGCGGCCGTGCGGCAGGTACTCGCCGTGCTGCTGGACAACGCGGCGACGCACGGCCGCGGCACGGTCACCGTCCTCGCGCGTGACGCCGGGGACGCACTGGCCATCGACGTCAGCGACGAGGGCGCGATCGAGGACGGCCACGATCCGTTCGTGACCGGAGAACGGTCCGAGGAGCGCGAAGGGCATGGGATCGGGCTGCGGCTGGCGCGGAGCCTGGCCGAGGCGGAAGGCGGGCGGCTGCGGCTGACCTGCCCGTCGCCGACGACGTTCACGCTGCTCCTGCCCGCCGAGCGCCCGGCGCGGCAAGAAGGCCCGGGCCTGGCGAGCTAGGGGGGGTTACTCGCCAGGCCGGGCCGGTAGGAGGCAAACGCGCCCCGACAGCGCGCACGGCATGCCACCTGAACGAAGACGGTAAAGACCAACGGGCCAACAGACGGTACACGCCGGATTAACTGACACTTTGCTTTTCCATGTCACAGCGCCTCGGTCGTTGCCCGGCCGGGCTGAATCGATCGTGGGAAGATTGGCCGCATGACCACCGAGCCGGCGCCGAGATGGCGGAGACTGGGACCGGACGAACGCAAGGAGCAGATCTTCGCCTGCGCGGCCCGCCTTTTCGCGGACCGTCCCTATTCGGAAGTGTCCACTTCGGACATCGCCGCGGCGGCCGGGGTCGCCAGGGGACTGATCAACCACTACTTCGGCACCAAACGCGAGCTCTACCTGGAGATCATCCGCCGCGCGCTGACCGTGCCGAGGCTCGCCGTCGAGATCCTGCCGGACGGCCCGCTCGAACTGCGCGCCGACGTCGCCATCGACTGGTTCCTGGACATGGTCACCAGTCAGGAGAAGATGTGGCTGGCCGCGATCGCGCCGGAGGGCATCGGCCGGGACCTCGAGGTCGAACGGATCCTCGAAGAGGCCGATCGGGAATCGGCCGACCGGGTGCTCGAAGCCGTCGGGCTTTCCCGCGACAGCGAACACGGGCAGGAGCTGAACGCGCTGGTGCGCGCGTTCGGCGGGATGGTCAAGGCGGCGGGCCGCGAATGGCTCGTCCGCGGTGCGCTCGACCGCGCGCAGGTGCACACGCTGCTCAGCAAGTCACTGGTCACGCTGGTCGGCGAGGTCTTCCCCGAGATTCAGCGCGCCGCCCCGCGCCACGGCTGAAGAAGCCCCCGGCACCTCGAGGGGGAGGTGGGTGCCAGGGGCTTCAGGACCGGTGACGAACACCGGTATTCCTCCACACTACGCCGATTCGCTGTCACGGCTCTGTCAAACTTCCGAGAACGTTCAACTGGGTGAGCCGACGTTCGAGTCCGTCCAGACAGCGCTGCACGGCGTAGCCGTAGAGACGCTCGTAGTAGCCCGCCGCGAGATCGGGGTCCGCGACCAGCGCCGAATCGACTCGCCCAGCGCCGCCATCCCCGGCAGTTCCTCGCGGGTGCGGTACGCCGCGTAGCCCTCGGACCGGTCGAGCTGGAGCGCCATCGCGCTCTCGCGGTCGTCCTCCATCGCGACGAACTGGCAAGCGGTGGCGAGCAACAGGTTGTAGGCGAACGGCGCCTCGGTGCCGAAGCCGGCCGCGAGCAGACGGCCGATGCCGGTGTTCATGGTCGGCATGGCGGCGGCGACCGACGGCCCGAACAGGGCGAGCCGCCGCGCCGAACCGGGATAGCGGCGCAGTACTTTCCGCACGGTCGGCAGGAACTCGTCGAACCACTCCCGCCACGGTAGGGTCTCGTCGGGCAGGGTCAGTTCGCCGACCACCCGGTCGAGTACCGCGACGACGACGGTGTCGCGATCGCCCACGTGGTGGTAGACCACCGCGGGGTAGGCGTCGACGGCGGCCGCGAGCTGCCGCAGCGTCCAGTTCTCCAGGCCGTACTCGGCGGAAAGCTCCAGTGCGGCGTCGACGATCCGGTCCTTGGTGACCGCCGGCCGTCCGGAAGCCGCGCGCGACCTCGGCCGAGAACCCGCGTCTTCGGAGAAAGTCGACATGCGGGCTACCGTATCCGTCTCCGCCTGGTCCGATGGTGGGGGTTCCGGCAGGATCGGGGCATGCCCCGCGCGCGCGTGAACGGTCTCGAACTCGAGTACGACAGCTTCGGCTCCCCCGCGGATCCGCCGCTCGTCCTGGTGATGGGACTCGGCGCCCAGCTGGTGACGTGGGAGGTCGGCTTCTGCGCACTGCTCGCCGAAGGCGGGTTTCACGTCGTCCGGTTCGACAACCGCGACATCGGCCTCTCGTCCTATCTGGACGATCTCCCCACGCCGGATCTGGCCGCGCTCGCCGCGGGCGACCCGGCCTCCGTGCCGTACCTGCTGTCCGATCTCGCCGCCGACATCACCGGGCTGTTCGACGCGCTCGGCTTCGGCCGGGCACACGTCGTCGGCGCGTCGATGGGCGGAATGATCGCGCAGCAGCTCGCGATCGACGCCCCGGAGCGGCTGCTCAGCCTCACCTCGATCATGTCGACCACCGGGGACCCCTCGGTCGGGCAGCCGGAGCCCGCCGCGCTCGCCGGGCTGACGCGGCCGCCCGCCACGACCCGGGAGCAGGCGATCGAGGACGGCGTCGAATGGTTCAAGCTCGTGGGCTCACCCGGGTACCCCTCCGACGAGGAATTCCTGCGCATGAAGGCCACCCGCAACCACGACCGGGCGAACCATCCCGCGGGCGCGTTACGGCAGGCGGCCGCCGTCCTCGCTTCGGGTGACCGCACGGCGCAACTGCGCGAGGTCCGCGTCCCGACGCTCGTCATCCACGGCGAGAGCGACCCGCTGATCGGCGTCAGCGGCGGAAAGGCGACCGCGGCAGCGATCCCGGCCGCCGAACTGCTGCTGTTCCCCGGCATGGGGCACGAACTGCCGCGGCAGCTGTGGCCCGCGATCGCCGACGCGATCGTCGCGCACGCGCGGAAGGCGTGAGCGGCCGGCCGCCGCTGCGCGACCGGGTCCGGCTCGGGGGCTCGTCCGGCCGCCCACGCCGCCCGGTGACGTAAATCGACTCGCCAATCCGGATGGTTCCTGACAGGCTGGCGTGGTCACACGTCGTCACCTCGGAGGTAAGAATGACTGAACCCGCACCGTCCCCGGCGGATGGCGAAGAGGACGACACGAAGCGCAAGTTCCGCGAGGCCCTGGAGCGCAAGCAGGCCCAGGCCCGCTCCGGCTCGGCGCACGAGAACGCCGGCGGCAAGAACCTGCACGCCCACGGCCCGGCCGCGAACAAGCGCACCTTCCGCCGGAAGAGCGGCTGAGGTCCCGCGTCCACCGGGCCGGACGGACCTGACGCGAAAGCCACTTTCGGAACACCTGGTGTCCCGAAAGTGGCTTTCGCCGTTTCCCAGCTCTGTATCGAGGCCCTCCGGCCGCCTTCGGGCCCTCAGCGGCGGCCGAGTCTCCCGGTGCCAGGAACGGGACGGAAGAACTACACCGTCAGGATCGACCGCAGTCCGCCGACCTCGGCCATCCGGCGCTCGGCCAGCCTGTCGGCCGCCGTCGCCGGCGGGACCCCGTCGGCCTTGGCCAGCGCGAACACCGCCTTGGTGGTGTCGAAGATGGCCGTCGTCTTGCGCTTGGCCCGCGCGAAGTCGAAGCCGCGCCGCTCGTCGTCGACCTGGATCACGCCGCCGGCGTTGACCAGGTAGTCCGGCGCGAAGAGGATGCCGCGGTCGTCGAGTTCCTTGCCGATGCCCGGATGCGCGAGCTGGTTGTTGGCCGCGCCGCAGACGATCTTGGACCGGAGCTCACCGACGGTCTCGTCGGTGAGCACCCCGCCCAGCGCGCACGGTGCGAAGACGTCGAGTTCGGTGCGGATCAGCGTGTCGAGGCCTTCGACGACCTCGACCCCGGGATACGCCGCGCGGGTGCGTTCGATCGCCGCGGGCGACACGTCGGTGACGACCACCTGCGCGCCCGCCTCGATCAGATGCCCGACCAGGATGTGCCCGACCTTGCCGACCCCGGCGACGCCGACCTTGCGGCCCGCGAGGTCCGGGACGCCCCAGACGGCGTCCGCGGAGGCACGCATGCCCTGGTAGGTACCGAAGGCGGTGAGCACCGAGGAGTCGCCGGCGCCGCCGTTCTCCGGCGAACGGCCCGTGACGAACTCCGATTCACGGGCGACGATGTCCATGTCCTGCACGTAGGTGCCGACGTCGCAGGCGGTGATGTAGCGGCCGCCCAGCGACTGGACGAACCGGCCGAAGGCGCGAAGCAGCGCTTCGGTCTTGTGCTTCTGGGGGTCGCCGATGATGACGGCCTTGCCGCCGCCGAGGTCGAGCCCGGCGAGCGCGTTCTTGTAAGCCATCCCCTTCGACAGCGCGAGGACGTCCGCGAGCGCGGCTTCCTCGGACTCGTAGGGGTAGAACCGGGTTCCGCCGAGCGACGGACCCAGCGCCGTCGAGTAGATCCCGATGATGGCCCTCAGGCCGGTGGCCTGGTCTTGGCAGAAGACGACCTGTTCATGGCCGGTACCCTGGCCGAACACTTCGGTCACTGTGGTGACTCCTTGTCCTGGAGTGCACGCTGCTCGTGGCTCACGTGCGAAGTTCCTGCAACAAGGCACAGCCCCCGACGAAGGTCGTCCGGCGGCGACGGTGCCACATCGCAAACCTAGATCGCCCCGGTCCGTTCGCCAAACCGGGACAGGCCGGCTCAGCCGTCGACGACCTCTCGGAGGATCCGCAGCGCGGAGTCGAGCTGACGATCGGACAGGTACGGCGCCGGTCCGAACCTCAGGTACTGCCCGCGGCTGTCGGTCCGGACGCCGCGTTCGGCGAGCGTGGCCCGCAGCGCGCCGGCGTCGGCGCACTTCAGCGACAGGAAGCCGCCGATCCGGTCCAGCGGTGTCCCGCGGTCACGCGTGATGACGTCCTCGGGCAGGCCGAGCTCGTCGAAGCCCTCGGCGAGGAAACCGATCTGGTGCCGCGAGACCTCCCGCAGGAACTCGGGCGTCAGCCCGTGCTCGGCGAAGAACCGGAAGACGCGAGCGCCCCGGTAGTGGCTCGTCACGTCGTAGGTCGCTCCGGCGAACCTGTCCGATCCGTGGGCGTACGCCACCCGGCCGGGCCGGCGCTCGTCCGCGAGCGCGCCGAACTCGGCGTACCAGCCGGTGACGACCGGCCGCAGTTCCTGCGCGTGCGCGGGCATGCGCAGGAAGCAGTTGCCCTCGCCGAGCTGGAGGTACTTGTAACCGCCGCCGAGCACCCAGGCGTTGGTGAGCCCGAGGTCGTGCAGCGGGAACGGGACGACGCCGAGCGCGTGGTAGGCGTCGACGACGAGGTCCACCGACTTCGCGAGGCAGACGTCGGCGAGATGCGCCAGGCCCGGCACGAGCCGGGAGGTCTCGAACAGCACGGCCGAGACGAACACGGCGGCGGTGTCTTCGGTGACCTCGGCGGCGACTCGTTCGGCCAGCGTGGTGACCGGCGTCGCGGGGACGCGGACGACCTCGACGCCTTCCTCGGCCAGCCGTGCCAGCTGACGGCGCAGCGTGTGGAACTCCCCGTCGGTGGTGACCAGCCGCGGGCGGCGCGGGAGTTCCATCGCCGAAAGGAACCGGAGCACCAGATCGTGGGTGCTGGCACCGAGCGCGATGGCGCCGTGCGGGTCACCGAGCAGCGCCCGGAACCCCGCCCGCATCTCGTCGGCCTTCGCGAACGCCCGGTCCCACTTCGTGTCGACCTCTTCGGCCGCGTCGGAGAAGGCCTCGAGAAGGCCCTCCCGCGCGACGTCGGGCCAGGCTTGATGCGAGTGCCCGGTCAACAGGATCCGGTCCGCCACACCGAATTCCGTATAGTGCGCCGCGAGCGCGTTGGGGTCGCGGCGGAGGTCGTCGAGATTCGTCAAAGCCTGCTCCGCACCGCCCAGAGGTCCGGGAACATCGGGGAGAAAAGCGTCGAACGCAGGTAGTGCGCGCCCGACGAGCCCCCCGTCCCGGTCTTGTCTCCGATGGTCCGCTCGACCATCTTCACGTGCCGATACCGCCACTCCTGCATCCCTTCGTCCAGATCGACCAGGTGCTCCGCCACGACGGACGGCCCGGTGTCGTCGCGGTAGACCCGCAACAGAACCTCTTGGAGCGCCGGAGAGGGTTCGAGTGGCTGGGTGACATCGCGCCCGGTCGGGACGTCGTACTCCTTCACCGCGAGGTAGGTGACGAAGGAATCGAAGAGCGACGGCCGTGACATCGCGTCCGAGATCTGGGCGCGCTGTTCACCACCTTCGGGGTAATGCGCGAAAACCCGCTCGTCCCGGCGGCCGAGAACGGCCTCCAAAACGCGGAATTGAGCCGACTGGAACCCGCTCGAAGCGTCGAGTCGCGCGCGGAAACTGGTGAACTGGCTCGGAGTCATCGTCTCGAGCACGTCTATCTGCGCGACCACCACCTTGAAGATAGTCAGAATCCGCCTCAGTGTGCGGATGGAGTGAGCGGTGTTACCCGCTTCGAGCTGCTTTTGCAGATAAAGCGCTTCGTGGAGAACTTGTTTGAACCAAAGTTCATACACTTGGTGGATGACGATGAAGAGCAACTCGTCGTGTTCGTCGGAGCGGAGATGCTGCGCGTCCAGCAATTCGTTCAGCGAAAGGTAGGACGTGTAACTCAATGCGGCCTGCGTGTCGTTCACTTTCCGGTCACCTCTTCGATATCGCGTCGCCAGGGCGCACCTTTCGCGGACACGGGGCCCGGCGGCCGAGCACGGCGCGACCCCGAAAGGATCCAGAGCCCCCCGGGGTCGCCTGTCATTTTTCTGTCACCTCATCGAAATGGCGTTGCGCGGCCGGGGCCAGTGCCCGGTAGAGATCGTGGAAAAGCTCGACCGCCGCCGCCCGGCCGGGCGGAGCGGGGACCAGCTCGACCGGGAGTTCCGGATCGAGCGACGGGAAGGCGCGGAAGGTGTGCGTCAGCCAGGTCCGGACGGCGAACGCCTCCGCGTCGGGCAGATCACCCGGGTACCCGCCGAAATCCCGCACGAACGCGTCGTACCGCGCGGCGAGGCCGTCGAGGTTCCACGCCCGGCAGGCGAACCGCCGGACGTCGAGGCCCGCCGACGGTTTTCCGAGCATCAGCCCGGCGTGCTCGGAGACGTCGAGTTCGGCCAGCAGGGCGAGCACCTCGGCCTCGCGGTCGTGCGGAGCGATCCAGGTGCCGTCCTGCACCGGGCCGAACCCGAGGAACCGCAGCCGGCGCACCAGCCGTTCCCGGGCCTGGCGGCGGCTTTCGGGGATGCTCTGCCACAGCACCGTCCACTCCCCGATCCCGCGTTCACTCCTGCCGAGGGAGAAGATCCGGCGGTCGCCGTCCTCCAGGAGCGCGATCGTGCGGCGGGTCAGCGAATAGTGGGTGAGCCTGCCCGCCTTGTGTCTCGCGAGCAGGTCGCGGCGGGCGAGCCTGGCCAGCGCGATCCGCGCGGCGCCGTCGGAGAAGCCGAGCCCCGCGAGCACGGCGACCAGGCCGCCGGACCAGACACGGCGGCTCTCTCGCGGCGACACGTAGGTGCCGAGCAGCGTCATCACCAGTTCCTGGGGACCTGGCTCGCCGTGCGGTGTGGCCGATTCGGGCATGCGCGCAACTCTATACACCTCAGGCCGCTGCGGTGTAGCTTGATTCGGGTGACGTACTTCGCGGAGTTGAGCTCGCCTCAGGTGGCCGCGCTCGCGTCCGATGCGCGCGTCCCCGTGCTGCTGCTGCCGGTGGGCGCCGTCGAACCACACGGGCCGCACGCGCCGCTGGGCACCGATCCCCTGATCTCACGGGGGATGTGCGAGCGTGCCGCCGCCCGGCTGGCGGGTGACCCCGGCGTTCGCGTGCTGATCCTTCCCGAGGTGTCCTACGGCGTGACCCGGTTCGCGGCCGGGTTCGCGGGCGGCGTCTCGATCGGCGAAGAGACGCTGTACGCACTGCTGGCCGAGATCTGCGGGGCACTCGCCGAGCAGGGGTTCTCCCGGATCCTGCTGGTGAACAACCATTTCGAGCCGGCGCAGCTGGCCGTGCTGCGGCGTGTGGCGGAGACCGGCGGCGTCGGCTTCGTCGACCTGGTGCGCCGCAGGTACGCCCTCCGGCTCACCGACGAGTTCCGTTCCGGCGAGTGCCATGCCGGGCAGTACGAGACGTCGCTGGTACTCGCCGACCGGCCGGACCTCGTCGACGCCGCCGTCCAGCGCGCACTGCCCCCGGTCCACGTCGACCTGGCACGCGGCGGGAGCACGGATTTCGCCTCGGCCGGGATGACCGAGGCCTACTGCGGCACCCCCGCCCGGGCGAGTGCCGAAGAAGGCGAGAAGACCTTCTCGGTGCTCACCGACATCCTGGTCGAAGCGATCCGGGAGCTGGTATGACCTTCAACCTGGCGACCCATTTCGTGGACCGTCTCCCCGGTGGGCGGACGGCGTTGCTGTGCGGCGACGAGGAAGTCACGTACGCGGAACTGGCGGCGCTGGTGAACCGCGCCGGGAACGTGCTGCGCGACCTCGGTGTCCGCAGTGGACAACGGGTCCTGCTGGCGCTGAACGACAGTGTCGAGTTCGTGGCCGTCTGGTACGCGGCGCAGAAGATCGGCGCCGTCACCGCCGAGGTCTATTCCTTCCTCCAGCCCAAGGATTACGCGTACTACCTGAACTACACCGAGGCCGCCGTCGTCGTCGCGGACGGCTCGACGTTGCCCGCGCTGCGCGCGGCCGGAGCACGGAACCTGCTGGTGGTCGGCGACGTGGAGGTTCGGCCCGGTGAGCATTCGTTCGACGCGCTGATCGCGTCCGCGCCGGCCGAACTGGCGGCCGCGCCGACCACTTCGGACGACGTCGCGATCTGGAAGTTCACCACCGG
Source organism: Amycolatopsis sp. QT-25 (assembly GCF_029369745.1). Classification (NCBI taxonomy): domain Bacteria; kingdom Bacillati; phylum Actinomycetota; class Actinomycetes; order Pseudonocardiales; family Pseudonocardiaceae; genus Amycolatopsis; species Amycolatopsis sp. QT-25. The sequence continues at coordinate 1,857,627 of NZ_CP120210.1, read as the reverse complement.
GAGCACCGGTTCGCCCAAGGCGTGCGTGCATCCGGCGCGCAGCGCGCTGGAGAGCTTCGACCGGTACGCCCTCGGCGTGCTCGGCCTCCGCGAGGACGACCGCGTCCTGGCCGTGCCGAAGCTGTTCTTCGGCTACGCGCGGGATCTGACCGCGTTGTTCCCCTTCGGTGTCGGCGCGTCCGGCGTCGTGTTCCCGCAACGCAGTACCGCCGAGCTGCTGTTCTCGCTGATCGAGCGCTACCGGCCGACGATCCTGGTCAACGTGCCGACGATGATGAGCGCGATGATCGCCCATCCGGCCTCGTCCACCGTGGACATGAGTTCGCTACGGCTCACCACGTCGGCGGGCGAGGCATTGCCCTCGGAGCTGCATCGCAAGTGGGACGACACCTTCGGGGTCCCGGTGATCGACGGGATCGGCTCGTCGGAGGCGTACCACATCTACCTCTCCAACGTGCCCGGTGCGCAGCGCGTCGGCAGCCTCGGCCGTGAGGTCCCCGGCTACACCGCCCGCGTTCTCGACGAGAGCGGCGATCCCTTGCCGGACGGGGAGACCGGCGTCCTGGAGGTGACCGGGCCGACCATCGCGCGTGCGTACCACGGCGACGCGGAGAAGACCGCGCGGACGTTCCACGGCGACACCCTGCGCACCGGTGACCTGTTCAGCCGCGACACCGACGGGTACTTCCACCACCACGGCCGCGCCGACGACCTGCTGAAGGTGTCCGGTGTGTTCGTCGCGCCGAGCGAGATCGAAGACTGTCTCATCGGCCATCCCGCCGTCGTCGACTGCGCGGTGCTGGGCGTGACCGTCGACGGCCTGGTCGTCCCGCGGGCGTGCGTCGTCCTGGCGGAGGGCGCTTCCGTGACCGCCGACGAACTGAAGGACCACGCGCGGACACAGCTGGCGAAGCACAAGTATCCGCGCGAGGTGGTCTTCGTGACCGCACTTCCCCGCACGGCCAACGGAAAACTCGATCGGCGCGCCTTGCGCCGGGTGGAGGCGGAGTGAGCAGGATCGTCGTCGTCACCGGCGGGACCCGCGGGATCGGCGCGGCCGTCGCCGCCCGGTTCCGCGCCGCCGGGGACAAGGTGCACGCGCCCGGCCGGGCCGACTGCGACGTCACCGACGAAGCCGCCGTCGCCCGGTACTTCGACGTCCTCGGCCCGGTGGACGTGCTGGTGAACAACGCCGGGATCTCGGCGAGCGCGCCGCTGGCGAAGACGTCGCTGGAGCAGTGGCGGACCCAGCTCGAGGTCAACGCGACCGGTGCTTTCCTCTGCACACGGGCGGTTCTGCCCGGTATGCGCTCGCGCGACACCGGCCGGATCGTCACCGTCGCCTCGACCGCGTCGCAGATCGGCTACCGCTACACCGCCGGATACACCGCGTCGAAGCACGCCGCCGTCGGCCTCATGCGGGCCACCGCCGCGGAACTCGCGGGGACCGGCGTCACCGCGAACGCCGTTTGCCCGGCCTTCGTGCGCACGGACATGACGGCCGCCTCGGTGGCCCGGATCCGGGAACGCACCGGCCGCGACGAAGCCGGCGCGGAAGCCGCCCTCGCCGCCGCGTCCCCGCTCGGCCGCCTGCTCGAACCCGACGAGGTCGCCCACGCGGTGACCTTCTTCGCGGCGCCCGAAGCCGCCGCGATCAACGGACAGACACTCGTCCTCGATGGAGGTGGGATCCAGTCATGAGCCCGTTCCGCGCCACGCCCCCGCTCACGACGGACTGGGCGCACTTCGAGTTCACCGTGGACGACGGCGTCGCCACGGTCACCTTGGACCGCCCCGAAAAACTGAACGCGCTCACCTTCGACGCCTACGCGGACCTGCGCGACCTGCTGGCCGAGTTGCCGCACCGCGGCGACGTCCGGGTGCTGGTCGTCACCGGCCGGGGGCGCGGCTTCTGCTCCGGCGGCGACGTCGAGGAGATCATCGGCGAACTGCAGAAAATGGAGTCCGCGGAACTGCTGGACTTCACCCGCATGACCGGCGCGGTGGTGAAGGCGCTGCGGGAGTGCCCCGTCCCGGTGATCGCCGCGGTGAACGGCATCGCGGCGGGCGCGGGTTCGGTGATCGCGCTGGCGAGTGACTTCCGGCTCATGGCGTCGTCGGCGAAGTTCGCCTTCCTGTTCACGAAGGTCGGCCTGGCCGGTGCCGACATGGGCTCGGCGTACCTGCTGCCGCGGCTGGTCGGCCTGGGCCGGGCGACGGAACTGCTGATGCTGGGCGACAAGATCGACGCGGCCCGCGCGGAGACGATCGGCCTGGCCTCGAAGGTGGTTCCCGACGCTGAGCTCGCTTCCGAGGCTTCCGCTTTGGCTCGGCGCTTGGCCGATGGACCGGCTCTGGCGTACAGCACGACGAAGGTGCTGCTGACGCGGGAGCTCGACATGGACCTGGGCAGCTCCATCGAACTGGAAGCGATCACGCAGGCTCTGCTGATGACGGCGAAGGACCATGGGGAGTTCTATGCGGCCTGGACGGCGGGGCGTTCGCCTCGGTGGACCGGGCGCTGAACTTCTTCCGCCGCAAGTGGTCACCTGATTGCGCAGTCGCCGAACGGCCGCCCCCAGAAGACGTTCAGCCACACCTTCCCCAGTACATGAAGGCCCCCTTCCTTGCGTCTAGGTACAGGAGGGGGTCCTTCATGTACGTCGCCGAGCCGCTCCCCCGGTTCCGGACCGGTCCACCCCGTGCGCTGCGGCACCAGGCCGAGCAGGGCGAGCACCCGCTCGGTCGTCCCGCGCTCGTCCTCCACGGCGCTCACTGGGTCAGAGCCGGCGGACCGATTTTGTCGGCTGGGCATGTCAGAGTGGTCCCATGAACCGCAAGAGCCGCGAATTCCAGATCAGCTTCGACGCCCTGAACCCCCGAACCCTCTCGACCTTCTGGCGCGACGCCCTGGGCTACGTCCACCCCGGCCCTCCCGGGGTCGAGGTGCCCGAGGGCACCGATCCGCTGGACGCGTGGGACGAGTTCCTCGAGCGGATCGGTGTGCCCGAGGATCAGCGCGACACCCGGTCGGCCCTCGAGGATCCAGCCGGTGAGGGGCCGAGGATTTTCTTCCAGCGGGTCCCGGAAAACAAGATCGCCAAAAACCGCGTCCATCTCGACATCCGCGCCGCGCCCGGACTGATGGGCGACGAGCGCATGGCGGCGCTCGAAGCCGAGTGCGACAGGCTCGTCGCGTTGGGGGCGAAGCGGGTTCAGCGCTTCGAGCCCGAGCAGCCGTTGAGCCTCGGCTTCATCGTGATGAACGACCCGGAGGGCAACGAGTTCTGCCTCGACTGAGTCAGATCGTCGTCACGGCGATCGCGTTGTCCTCCAGGGAACCGAAGTAGAGGGTTCCGGCCCGCTCACGGACGCCGACGAGCACATGGAACCCGTCGATCTCCCCGCGTAGTTCGTGGACCTGCTTCCCGTCCGGCGTGACGCCCCGCACCCCGCATTCCCGCGCGGGTGCGGGCTGCAGAAAGGTCGGCAACGCCCGGACACCGGCCCGCAACGGCGCGGGGAGCTTCTGCGCCAAGGAGAGCGCCGGGACCTTCGGGCTCGCCACGGTGATCCAGATCAGCCCGTCGCTGCCGGTCGAGATGTTGTCGGGATAGCCCCACAGATCGTCGACGAGGTAGTCCCGCGTACCCGCCTTGTCACCGGTGAGCCACACCCGCGCGACCCGGTAGGCGCCCGTCTCGGCGACGGCCACGTAGGACTCGTCGGGTGGGAGCGCGACCCCGTTGGCGAACTGGAAACCGTCGGCGAGCTGCTCGATCTTCCCGTCCGGCGTGCGCCGTAGAAGCCGTCCGCCCCCGGTCTGCTCGATCAGGTCGTCGCGCCAGTTCTCGATACCGAAGCGGCGCGACGAGTCGGTGAAGTACACCGTGCCGTCGGCGGCGACGGCGGCGTTGTTGCAGAACACGAAATCGAGGCCCTCGGCCGAAGTCGCCAGCGTGGTCACGGGACCGCCCGCGAGCGGCATGGTGAGCAGACCGGCCTTGGCGTCGCAGATCAGGAGGTCGTCGCCGTAGAACTCCAGCCCCAGCGGACGCCCGCCGGTGTCGCCGAGGACGTCGATCCGCTTGCCGTCCGGCGTGACGCGCAGGATCCGCCCGTCGTCGACGCCGGTGTGGATCCGCCCCTGATCGTCGACCACGACGTCCTCGGGACCGTGCCCGTTGACCGGAATGACCGTGACCTCGCCGAACGCCATCGCGTGTCTCCTAGCGATAAGTGAGTAGTTGCGCGGCTTCCGCCTCGAAATGCGGATGTTCGTTGAACGACAGCAGGGTCACGCCGCCGCGGCCGGACACCAGTTTGGTGATGCCCGCGTTGACGGTGACCCGGTTCAGCTTCAGCAACCCCACCTCGGGGTTGCCCATGAGCGCGCCGCAGACCGTCGCGATCACACCGCCGGAGGTGAAGACGACGGCGTGCTCGCCCTTGCCCAGCGACGCCACGACCTCGGCCAGCGCCCCCTTGACCCGTGCCGAGAATTCAGGCCAGGTCTCCGCGCACGGACTGTCGTCACCGGCGGACACCCAGGCGTTCAGCGCACCGTCCAAAGCGGCCTGATACGCCCGCGAATCGGTCTGCTGGACGCCTGCGGCGTGGTGTTTCGCGATGTCGACGTGGTCGTACTCGTTCCAGCGCTCGTCCTCGGCGACGGCGATCCCGGAGCCGAGCGCCTTCACCGCCGTCGCGGCCGTGTCCCGTTGGCGGGCCAGGGAACCGGCACGCGCCTGGGTGAATTCGACACCCCGGCGCAGCAGCTCCTCACCGACCACCGTGGACTGTTCGAGACCCCGGTGCGAAAGCTGGTCGTAGTTCTCCGCGCCGAACGACGCCTGCCCGTGGCGGACCAGGTAGATCGCACCCATCTACGCCTGTCCTCCCCCGATGATCCGGCGGCAGCGCCCGTCGAGGTACCCCACGAACTGCCACAGGTCCTTCAGCGCCGGGTTGGTCGTCTGTCCCGCGTGGAACCGGTAGTAGAGCTGCTGGATCACCACCGCGAGCCGGAACAGGCCGTACACCTCGTAGAAGGTCCAGTCGCCGATCCCCAGGCCGGAGCGCTCCGCGTACCGTCGCACGAACTCTTCCCGCGTGTACATCCCGGGCACGTGCGTCGGCTGCCGTCGGCTGAGCTTCATGACGTCGTCATCGTCGTCCTGCACCCAGTACGCCAGGGTGCTGCCCAGTTCCATCAGCGGATCACCGAGGGTGGCCATCTCCCAGTCGAGTACGCCGGCGATGTCGAGATCGTCGTCGAGTACCAGGTTGTCGAGCCGGTAGTCGTTGTGGATCAAGCAGATCTTGACCTCGGGCGGCTGGTTCTCCTTCAGCCACGCCATCACCTCGGCACAGTCCGGAACGTTGTCCGTGCGTGCCTTCAGGAACCGCTCCGACCAGCCGCGCACCTGGCGCTCGACGTAACCGGCGCCCTTGCCGAGGTCGGCCAGCCCGGCGGCTTCGAGGTCGACGGCGTGCAGTTCGACCAGCCGGTCGACGACCTTGCCGCACAGCTCGCGCGCGCCCTCCGGCGGCAGTTCGAGACCGGCGGGCAGATCTCCGCGCAGGATCAGGCCTTCGAGGCGTTCCATCACGTAGAAGTCGCCGCCGAGCACGGTTTCCTCGTCGCAGAACGCGACCATCTCGGGCACGAAGGGGAAGACCGGCCGCAACCCGTGCTGGACCCGGAACTCACGGCGCATGTCGTGCGCGGACGCGGCCTTGTGCCCGCGCGGCGGGCGCCGCAGGATCAGCTCGCGATCCGGATAGCTCAGCAGGTACGTGAGATTCGAGGCACCGCCGGGGAACTGGCGGACCTCGGGCGGCGAGTCGCCGAGGCCGGGCACCCGCCCGGCCAGCCAGGCGTGCACCGCCGCGGGGTCGAACGAGTCCTCGCCGCGTACCTCGACGGTCTGGTCCGGGGCCGGCGTCATGCGAACTTCTTCAGCACCGACGCCGGGACGAACGGGAACACCTTGGCGAGCACGGCCCACGGCCACGAGGGCACGTACGCCTTCGCCGCTTCGGACTCGATCGCCTTGACCAGCGCCTGCGCGCCCGCCTCCGCCCGCGTCCCGAGCGGGACCTTCGTGATGTCCTCGTTCATCTCCGATTCGATGAATCCGGGCAGCAACGTGGTGACCTTGATCGGCGTCTTCATCAGTTCGATTCGCGTGCCTTCGGCCAGCGCCGAGACGCCCGCCTTCGAGGCGGCGTACGCGGTGAGATTTCCGGGGAAGGCGCGTAGGGCGGAGAAGGAGGACACCACCACGAGGTGGCCTTCCCGCTGTTTCCGGAAGATGCCGACGGCGGCTTCGATCTGGGCGGCCGCGGCGAGGAAGTTCGTCTGGAGGGTCTGCCGGTTGGCGTCGAACCGGCCGGAGCCGATGGGCTGCCCCTTGCCGAGCCCCGCGTTCACGATCACGCGATCGAGGGAGCCGAGCTCCTCGCGGAACTCCTCGAAGACGGCGAAGACCTGGTCGTGGTCGTTCACGTCCAGCTTCCGGGTGACCACCCTGATGCCGGGATAGGCCTTCTTGAGTTCCGCGGCGAGGGCTTCCAGCCGGTCGACACGGCGGGCGGCCAACGCCAGGTCGCGGCCTCTGGCGGCGTACTGCCTGGCCATTCCCTCGCCGAGTCCGGAGCTCGCCCCGGTGATCAGGATGTTCTTCCGCAGGACCATGAGGGGAGCTTACCGGTTGGTAACAAGGCTGGAACCCCTCGGACAGGTGGCTGCCCCCGGCGCCTGGAGTTCGCCGGGGGCAGCCTGTCCGGAAGGGCTTCACCCGACCTGAAGCAGCTTGTTCGCCGTGCCACCGGTCGGGTTGCCGATCTTGCCGTCGGCGGCCGCGGCGACCAGACCTTCGGCGACCTGGGCCGGAGTGGCGTCGGGGTGCGCCGAGAGGTACAGCGCGGCGGCACCCGCGACGTGCGGCGCGGCCATCGAGGTACCGCTGATGGTGTTCTCGGCGTCGTCACCGCTCGCCCACGACGAGGTGATGTCGACACCCGGCGCGTACAGGTCCACGACCGGACCGTAGTTCGAGAAGCTCGCCTGCCTGTCGGTCTTGTCGCTGGCGGCCACCGTGATGGCCTCCTTCACCCTGGCGGGCGAAGTGGTGCCCGCGTCGGAGGACTCGTTGCCCGCCGCGAGCGCGAAGGTCACGCCCTTGTCGATGGCGCCCTTGACCGCCGCGTCCAGGGCGTCGTCCGCCCCGCCGCCCAGGCTCATGTTGGCGACCGACGGGCCCTTGGCGTTCGCCGCGACCCAGTCGACACCGGCGACGACACCTTCGGTGGTGCCGCTGCCGTTGGCGTCCAGTACGCGGACGCCGACGATCTTGACGCCCTTGGCCAGGCCGTACTCGGTGCCGCCGATGGTGCCGGCGACGTGCGTGCCATGACCGTGTTCGTCGTCGGGGGTGTCGTCGTTGTCGACGAAATCCTTGCCGCCGGCCGCGCGGTCACCGAAGGTGGCGTGCGAGCCGCGCACACCGGTGTCGATGACGTAGGCGGTGACGTTGTCGGCCTTCGTCGGGTAGGTGTACTTGTCGTCGAGCGGCAGGTCGGCCTGGTCGACCCGGTCCAGTCCCCACGACGGCGGGTTGTCCTGGGTCTCGCTGATCTTGATCGTCTTGTTCTGGACGACGTAGGCGACCCGCGGGTCGGCGGCGAGCCGCTTCGCGGCGCCCTCGTCGGCCTTGATCGAGAAGCCGTTCAGCGCCGAGCCGAACGTGCGGGACAGCGTGGTGCCGTACTGACCGGTGAGTCCTTGCGCCTTGGCGGCCACGTTCGCGGTGACCTCGCTCGCCGCGGCCACGCCCTGGCCGACCGCGGTGGGCTCGAGGACGACGAGGTAGCTGCCGCCGATCGCGTCGGCCGCGCCCGCCCCGCGGATCTCGCCCTGCTGGTCGGCGTGGGCGGCACCCGCGCCGAACGTGGCGACCGCCGCGGTCACTCCCACGGCGACTCCCGCCACCAGGCCGCTACGGGTCTTTCGGGACTTCGGGTTCTTCCGGGACTTGCTCACGGGATCCCTTCCTGCCGCACCATGCGGATCACCCGGGAGGATGATCGTTGTGGATAGCCATGCAAGCCGGTGCGCCGGAGCCGGGCAAGGATTCCCAGTTACCAGAACTAGGCCACCGGGAGTAGTCGTGCTCGTCCGAGTGGTCGTTCTCCCCTGGCAGAACGTGCTCCTGAAGCGTTACCCCTGACTGTTAAAGTTGTTCGTGTTGTTATCAACCGGCGGTGGCGGGAAACGGCAGACGGGGGCGGTCGGGCGGCATATGGTGGCGGGGAGCGCGGCGGACCGAGTGACCACGGACGAGGAAGAACAGCCGCGCACCGCGTTCGCCATCGCGTTGCGCTCGGCCATCGCCACCAGTGGTCTGAGTCTCGACCGTATCCAAGCCCGGCTTCGCACACGTGGCGCGTCGGTGAGCGTGACCGCGCTGAGCTACTGGCAATCGGGCAAACGTCAGCCGGAGCGGCAGAGTTCGCTGTCCGCCGTCCGGGTCCTCGAAGAGGTCTTGGCGCTCCCCGCCGGTTCGCTGCTCACCCTGTTGGCGCCGCCTCGGCCGCGCGGGGCCTCGTCACGCCGCAGCCGGGCCACCACCGAGCAGCCGCTGACCTTCCCCCTCGAAGCACTCCAGGCGTTGTTGGCGAAGGTCGGCGCGCCCCACGCGCTCGAACAACACCATCAGCTGAAACTGGTCGGCCTGCACGATCTGTGCGAGATCGCCGAGGACGGCGGGCAGCGCGCGGTGACCGCGCGGGCGGTGTTCCAGGCGGGCGCGGACGGGCAGGACCGCTGGCTGCTGGTCTACGCCCAGGGCGATCCGGAGGCCGGGCCGCCGGTGCTGAACACGCTGCGCAACTGCCACGTCGGCCGCGCCGAAGTCGACGACGAGCACGGGCTGACGGTGGCCGAACTGCTCTTCGACCGGCCCATCGACCGCGGTGAGACGCACCTGATCGAGTACTCGCTCACCAATCCCGGGCCGCCGTATCCGGAATGCCGGAACACGCATTACCGCGAGTTCCGGCGCCCGGTACGCGAATACCTGCTGGAGGTCCGGTTCGATCCGGACTCCGTCCCGGTAAAGTGCCGGCAATACGCCGGGCAAGGCACGTCGCCGATGGACCGGAAGGAATTGAAACCGGACGGGGGCAACGGCGTCCACGCCGTCGCGCTCGACTTCGGCCCCGGCATCTTCGGCATCGACTGGGAGTACTAATGCAGCTTGTTGCGCAGGACCTTCCCGGTCGCGTTGCGCGGTAGCTCGTCGAGGAATTCCACGTCGCGCGGCACCTTGTAGCGGGCGAGGTTGGCCCTGACGTATTCGCGCACGCCTTCGACGTCCAGATCCGACTTCTCGGCCCGCACCACGAACGCCTTCAGCCGTTGCCCGAACTCGGGGTCGTCGACGCCGACGACCGCCGCTTCGAGTACGTCCTCGCGTTCGACCAGGAGGTTCTCCACCTCGATCGGGAAGACGTTCTCGCCGCCGGAGACGATCATTTCGTCGTCGCGGCCGTCGATGAACAGCAGGCCGTCCTCGTCGAAGTGGCCGACGTCGCCGCTGGAGAGCAGCCCGTCGATGATCTCCTTGTTACGCCCGTCGGTGTAGCCCTGGAAGCTCAGCCCGCTGCCGACGAAGACCCGGCCGGTGACCTGCGGCTCGGTGATCTTGCGGCCCTTTTCGTCGTACAGCGCGACCTTGCAGCCCACCGGCGCGCGGCCGACCGTGCCCGGCGCCTTGCGCCAGTCCTCGGGCGTCGCGACCGTGGCGACCGCGACCTCGGTGGAGCCGTAGAGGTTGTGCACGACGTTGCCGAACGCGGCGGTCGCGCGGTTCCCGAGATCCGGGGAGAGCGCGGAGCCTGCGACGAAGATGATCCGCAGGCACGAGGTGTCGTACTTGGCGCGGATCTCCTCGGGCAGGTCGACGATCCGTTGCAGCATCGTCGGCACGAGGACGAGCGTGGTGCAGCGGTTCTCCGCGACGCCGCGCAGCGTCTCCTCCGGCACGAACTTGCGCCGCATGACGACCTTCGAACCGAGCGCGAAGGACAGGATGAACTGCGACAACCCGGTGCCGTGGAACAGCGGCGCGCCCATGTAGGTCGCCTCGCCGGTCCGCAGCGGGATGCGGTCGAGGAACTGCGCGGAGGCGAGCGCGGAGGTGTGCGGCCGCGGCGCGCCCTTCGGCGTCCCGGTGGTGCCGCTGGTCAGCAGGATGAAGCCGCCCGGCTTCGCGGGCGCGGGCCACGGCCGGTCGTCGGTGCCGGCGACCAGTTCGGTGACGATCGGGATCTCGTGCCCGGAGAGCTCGGCGTCCGAATCGACCCACGCGAGGTAGTGGTCGACGTCGCCCTCGATCGCGTCCAGCAGGTCGGTGAACTCCTGGTCGTACACGAGCGCCGTGACACCTTCGCGCTTCGCGACGTCCGAGAGCTGCGGTTTGGCGAACCCGGTGTTCATCAGCAGCAGCTTGGCGCCGAGTTTGCCCGAGGCGAGCATCGTCAGCACGAGCCCCCGGTGGTCCCGGCACAACGCGGCGATCACCGAGCCCGGGCCGAGCCCGCGTTCGGACCACGCCCTGGCCAGCGCGTTCGACTGCGTGTCGAGCTGCTTGAAGGTCAGCGGGCCGAGCTCGTCGATGATGCCGGTCGCGGTCGGGTCCCGGCGGGCGGCGATCATGTTCGCCCCGGCGAACGGACCCCACTTCCGCACCATGACCAGCGACCGCAGGCCCTCGTCGACCCGCGGGATCGGGAGCAGGCCCGCTTGGCGCATCACGTCGATACTGCGCACGGTCTCGGTCACCTTGCCCGCCACCAGGGTGGCGAGGCCGGTGGGGTTTCTCATCCGGGCACCTCCGTTGCTGCTGCGGCGAGACACCATGCCGCCGGCGGTTCGCGTACCGGCGGTATGAAGTTGCTACTCGACAGTAGCCGACCGATAGCGCAGGCGCATTAACCGTCTGGTGACAGAAATGTCGGAGGGAACCACCACAATGTGAGTGTGCAGGCGATCGCAGGTCGAGAGGAGGATGGCGACTTCGCGATCGCTCTTTCCGGGCAGCCGCCGCGACGGGGCCTGACGCTCCCGCAGTTCGTCGACGAGGTACGGAGCCTGGAGACGGAGCACTCACCCCGTTGGGTGGTCCCGTCGGTCGAAGGGACGTACCCGGCGTTGATCAAGGCGGGCGTCCGGGTGCGGCGCTGTCATGACCTGGCGCTGACCGAGGGCTTGCTGCTGGCGCACGAAGGCCGCCCACAGGAGCCGCGGAGCCTGCCTGCCGCGCTGGCCAGGGCGAACGGCCAGGAGCCGCCCGCCGACGAGCCGCCGCTCTGGGCCGAGGACGACCAGCCGACGCTGTTCGAGACCCGCGGCCCGCAGCTGCCCTCCGGCGTCACGATGCTCGACGCGGCCCGCCGCGTGCTGGCCGAGCAGGAGAAGCGGGTCGCCGTCACCGAGCACCCGGAACGGCTTCGGCTGCTGTTCGCGGCGGAGTCGGCGAGCGCGCTGGCGGCCGCGGAGATGTCGGCCGACGGGCTGCCGTGGCGGGCGGACCTGCACCTCGAACTGCTCGCCGACCAGCTCGGCCCTCGCGTCCCCGCCGGGCACCGGCCGAAGCGGCTGGTCGAGCTGGCGGCGAAGATCAGCGACGCGTTCGGCGGGCGCCCGGTCAATCCGGACGCCCCGGCCAGCGTCGTCCGGGCACTCGGGCGGGAGGGCATCGAGGTCTCGTCGGCCAGGAAGTACCTGCTGCGCGACATCGACCACCCCGCCGTCCCGCCGCTGCTGGAGTACAAGGAGCTTTCACGCCTGCATTCGGCCAATGGCTGGACGTGGCTCGACGAGTGGGTGCACGACGGCCGGTTCCGCCCGCATTACATCGTCGGCGGGGTCGTTTCCGGCCGGTGGGCGAGCCGGGGCGGCGGCGCGCTGCAGATCCCGAAGATCCTGCGGACCTGCGTCCGGGCCGATCCGGGCTGGAAACTGGTGGTCGCCGACGCCGCCCAGCTTGAGCCGAGGGTGCTGACGGCGTTGTCCGGGGACCGGAAACTGGCCGACGTCGCCGCGGCCACGGATCTGTACGCCAGCCTCGCCGAGGCGATGTTCTCCGGAGTGCGCCGCGTGCCGGTGCCGGCGTGGGACGACAGGGACGACCGAGACCGCGCGAAGATCGCGATGCTGTCCGCGATGTACGGGGGCACCTCCGGCGAGGCGGGACCTCTGCTGGCGTTGCTGCGGGCCAGGTTCCCCGACGCGGTGTCCTATGTGGAGCGAGCCGCGCAGGCCGGGGAACGCGGTGAGCGCGTCCGCTCCCGGCTGGGCCGGACGTCACCCGCGCCGTCGGAAGCCTGGCGCGCGCTGACCGGCGGGGTCGCGGCGGACGAGGCCGGTGAGCTGAAGGCGCGGCAGGCGTCGCGCAACTGGGGCCGGTTCACCCGCAACTTCGTCGTGCAGGCGAGCGCCGCGGACATGACCGCGATCCTGCTGGCGACCCTGCGAAGCAAACTCCCCGCCCCCGCGCACCTGGTGTTCTTCCAGCACGACGAGGTCCTGGTGCACACCCCGGCCGAGTTCGCCGACGAGGTCTCGCGGTCCATCGTGGACAGCATGAGCGAGGCGGCGCGGATGATGTTCGGTCCCGCCTGCCCGGTCCGGTTCCCCCTGCACATCGCCGCCGTGGACACCTACGCCGACGCCAAGTGACTTACGCCCCCGATCACGCGAGTCACGCCCCCGATCACGCTAGTTACGCCCCCGATCACGCGAGTCACGCCGCCAGTCACGCGAGTTACGTCCCCAGTCACGCGAGTTACGTCGCCAGTCACGCGAGTCACGTCGCAATTAGTCACCTACTTGCGGCGATCGAGCCCCTCGCGTGCCTGGTACGCGGCGCAAGTAGGTGACTAATTGCGGGCGGCGGTGGCGTCGTCCAGGGCCTTGATGACTCGCTTCAGGGAGACGGGGTGGGCGGTGCCCAGCGTCTGGGCGAAGAAGCTGACCCGCAGCTCCTCGATCATCCACCGGATCTCCCGCAACGCGGGCGAGGAAGTCCCCGGCGGCAGCGCGTCCAGCGCCGTCCGGTATTCGGTGCGGAGCCAGGCGATGTCGCCCGTGCGCTGGATGTCGCGTGTGGGCTCGGTCGGGAGTTTCTCCAGCCGTCGTTCGATCCCCCGCAGGTACCGGACGACGTGCTTCAGCCGGTCCTGCCCGGTTTCGGTGACGAAACCGTTGTGCACCAAGCCGTCCAGCTGCGCACGGATGTCGGCGAGGGAATCCGCCGGGCCGCGGGTGTCGGCCAGCCGCGTTTCGACGTCGTTGGCCGCGCGCAGGATCTTCTCGACGTCGGTCAGCACGTCGAGCACCCCGGGATTCAGTCCGGCACGCACCTTCTCCAGCAGGACGGCGAATCCGGCCTCGTCCCAGCGCGGCCCGCCGTTGTCGGCCACGAGCTTGTCGACGGCGCAGTCGACGCAGTCTTCGAGCAGGGCCGACACGGAGCCGTGGGGATTCCGGTTCAGCACGAGTTTCGACGAGTTGCCGAGGTTGCGGGTGATGAACTTCATCGGTGACGGCAGGTTCAGCCGCAGCATCCGCCGGGTGCCCGCCCACATCGACTGTTCCTGCTGTCCCGGCGTGTCCAGCAGCCGCACCGCGACCGTGCCGCCTTCGTCCACCAGCGCCGGATACGCCTTGACGTCGTGCCCGCGCTGCTTGCTCGCGAACACCTTGGGCAGCTCGCCGAACGCGGGCGTCGTCAGGCCCTGGCGCTCGATGCTGTCGGCGGCCTTCGAGATCGTCGCGCGCACCTGGCCGCTCAAGTCTCGTTTGAGTGCCTCGATGTCCTTGCCCTCGGACACCTTCTTGCCGCGGACGTCGACCACGCGGAAGGTCATCTTCAGATGTTCGGGAACCGCGGAGAGCTGCCAGGCGTCGTCGGGGATCACCACCCCGCGCAACGCTTCCAGCTCGTCGGCGACCGCGTGCAGCAGCGGCCCGTCGGCCGGGCCGACCCGCGACAGCACCAGTTTCGCGTGGTCGGGCGCCGGCACGAAATTGCGCCGGATCGCCTTGGGCAGCGACTTGATCAGCTGCGTCACCAGTTCTTCGCGCAGGCCGGGGACCTGCCAGTCGAAACCGTCCGGCGTGACCTGGTTCAGCACCGGCAGCGGGATGTGCACGGTGACGCCGTCGGCGTCCGCGCCCGGCTCGAACTGGTACGTGAGTTCGAAGGTCTGGTTGCCCTGGGTCCAGAAGTCGGGGTAGTCGGCCTCGCGGACGCCGCCCGCGGTCTCGTTGATGAGCATCGTCTTCTCGAAGCTCAGCAAGTCGGGCTCGGTGTGCCGCGCCTTCTTCCACCAGCTGTCGAAATGCCGCGCGGAGACGACGTCGGCCGGGACACGCTGGTCGTAGAACTCGAACAGTGTCTCGTCGTCGACCAGGATGTCCCGGCGGCGCGCCCGGTTCTCCAGGTCCTCGACCTCGTCGAGCAAGGCGCGGTTCTCTCGGAAGAAATGGTGCCGGGTCTCCCAGTCGCCTTCGACGAGCGCGTGCCGGATGAACAGCTCGCGGCTCACCTCGGGGTCGATGCGGCCGTAGTTGACCCGGCGGTCGGCGACGAGCGGGACGCCGTACAGCGTCACCTTCTCCTTCGCCATCACCGCGCCTTGCTTGCGCTCCCAGTGCGGCTCCGAATAGTTCCGCTTCACCACGTGCCCGGCGAGCGGCTCGACCCATTCCGGCTCGATCCGCGCGTTGACCCGGCCCCACAGACGGGAGGTCTCGACCAGTTCGGCCGACATCACGAACCGCGGCTGCTTCTTGAACAGCGCCGAACCAGGGAACACCGAGAACCGCGCCCCGCGTGCGCCGAGATAGTCACCCTTGGCCGGATCCTTGAGGCCGACGTGCGACAGCAGCCCGGCGATCAGCGACGTGTGCACCCGTTGCGGATCGGCAGGGCCGTCCGTGCCGAGCGTGACGCCGAGCGGTTTGGCCAGCTGACGCAGCTGGCTGAAGATGTCCTGCCATTCGCGGATGCGCAGGTAGTTCAGGTACTCGTTGCGGCACATCCGACGGAACTGGTTGGTGGACAACGCCTTCTGCTGCTCGGTGACGTACTCCCACAGGTTCAGGTACGCCAGGAAGTCCGACGTCTTGTCCGCGAACCGCGCGTGCTGCTGGTCCGCCGCCTGCTGCTTCTCCGCCGGCCGCTCGCGTGGGTCCTGAATGGACAGCGCGGCGGCGATGATCATCACTTCGCGGACGCAGCCGTTGCGTGCGGCTTCCAGCACCATCCGCGCCATCCGCGGGTCGACCGGGAGCTGCGCGAGCTTGCGGCCGGTCTCGGTGAGCTTCTTGCCGTCCGACATGTCGAACGCGCCGAGCTCCTGCAGCAACTGGACGCCGTCGGTGACCTGACGGCGATCCGGCGGCTCCACGAACGGGAACGCCGCGATGTCACCGAGGCCGAGCGAGGTCATCTGCAGGATGACCGACGCGAGGTTGGTCCGCAGGATCTCCGGATCGGTGAACTCGGGCCGCGCGTCGAAGTCGTCTTCGGAGTACAGCCGGATGCAGATACCGTCGGACGTCCGGCCGCAACGCCCCTTGCGCTGGTTCGCCGACGCCTGCGACACCGGCTCGATCGGCAGCCGCTGCACCTTCGTGCGGTGGCTGTAGCGCGAGATCCGCGCGGTGCCGGGATCGACGACGTACTTGATGCCGGGCACGGTCAGCGACGTCTCGGCGACGTTCGTGGCGAGTACGACGCGGCGCCCGGTGTGGCGCTGGAACACCCGATGCTGGTCCGACGACGAAAGCCGGGCGTACAGCGGAAGGATCTCGGTGTTGCGGAGGTCCTGTTTGGACAGGGCGTCCGCGGCGTCGCGGATCTCCCGCTCGCCGGAGAGGAACACCAGGATGTCGCCCGGTCCCTCGTGCTGCAGTTCGTCCACGGCGTCGCAGATGGCCTGTGTCTGGTCGCGGTCCTGATCGGCGTCCGGATCGTCCGGGTCGATGATCGGCCGGTAGCGGACCTCGACCGGATACGTCCGGCCGGAGACCTCCACGATGGGCGCGTCGTCGAAGTGCTGGGAGAACCGCTCCGGATCGATCGTCGCCGAGGTGATGATCACCTTGAGGTCGGGGCGGCGCGGCAGGAGCTGTTTGACGTAGCCGAGGATGAAGTCGATGTTGAGGCTGCGCTCGTGCGCCTCGTCGATGATCAGCGTGTCGTACTGGCGCAGCATGCGGTCGGTCTGGATCTCGGCGAGCAGGATGCCGTCCGTCATCAGCTTGACCAGCGTGTCCTGGCCGGAGTGGTCGGTGAACCGGACCTTGTAGCCGACGGCCTCGCCGAGTTCGGTGTTCAGCTCGGAGGCGATGCGATCGGCGACCGTGCGCGCGGCCAGCCGTCTCGGCTGCGTGTGCCCGATCTGGCCGCGGATGCCCCGGCCGAGTTCGAGACAGATCTTCGGCAGCTGGGTCGTCTTCCCGGAGCCCGTCTCCCCCGCGACGATCACCACCTGGTGGTCGCGGATGGCCTCGGCGATCTCGTCCTTGCGCCGGCTGACGGGCAGCTCTTCGGGGAACGTGATCTTCGGGACGGCGTCGCGCCTGCGGGTGACCCGCAGTTCGGCGGCCTCGATGTCGGCCTCGATCCGCGCGGTGATCGACTCGGCGTCGCGCGCTTTCCGGGCACCGTCGAGCCGGCGCCGGAGGCGGTGCTCGTCGCGCGACATCAGTTCGGGCAGGCGAGCGCGCAGGGCGCCGAACGGGGAAGGTTGAGAAGCCATGACCGGCACCAGGATAGCCGTGCGTGACGATCCAGGCCTCCGAATATCCCCCACGTCCTATCCCCTCGCAATTCGTCACCTACTTGCGTTAGTTCGCAGGGCGAACGACCGCAAGTAGGTGACGAATTGCGGAGGTCAGGAGCGCGTAAGGGAGCCCGGGGTGAGGTCGGCCAGGGTCCGGTGGCCGGACAGGCCCATGGTCAGGTCGAGGTCGGCGAGCAGGCTCCGCAGCACGTGCCGGACGCCGTCCTCCCCCGCGTGCGCCAGGCCGTACACCCACGGCCGCCCCACCAGCACGGCCTTCGCCCCGAGCGCCAGCGCCTTGGCGATGTCGGCGCCGGTACGGATGCCGGAGTCGAACAGGATCTCCAGCCGGTCGCCGACCGCGGCCACGATCTCCGGGAGCGCGTCGAGCGAGGCGATCGCGCCGTCGACCTGGCGGCCGCCGTGGTTGGACACGACGATCCCGTCCATCCCGGCCTCGACGGCGCGGCGGGCGTCGTCGGGGTGCTGGATGCCCTTGAGCACGATCGGCCCGTCCCAGTGTTCACGCAGGAACGGCAGCCGGTCCCAGGTGCTGTCCGTGCCGGTGATCATCGAGATCCACCGGAGGATCGCGGTGGGCGGATCCTCTTCCGGCGTCTTCTCCAGCAGGCCGCGGAACACCGGGTCGCTCAGCGGGACACCGAGGCCGACGCCCTTGATGAACGGCAGGTACGCGTGGTCGAGGTCGTTCGGGCGCCATGCGAGCGTCCAGGTGTCGAGCGTGACCACGAGCGTCGTGAAGCCCGCGGCCTTCGCCCGTGCCAGGATGCTCGCGCAGACCTCGTTGTCCGTCGGCCAGTACAGCTGGAACCAGCGCGGCCCGTCCCCACTGGCTTCGGCGACGTCCTCGATGCTCGTGGAGGACGCCGTCGACATGACGTACGGCAGGCCGACCGACGCCGCGGCCCGTGCGGCCGCCTGCTCGGCACCCTCGTGCACGATCGACTGCACACCGACCGGCGCCAGCAGCACCGGCGCCGGCACCGGCGTCCCCAGCACGGTCGTCGACAGCTCGCGTTCGGTGGCGCCCGTGAGCATCCGGGGTACGAGGCGCCAGCGGTCGAACGCCTCCCGGTTGGCGCGCGCGGTGGCGCCCGACCCGGCCGAGCCCGCGACGTACCAGAACGGCCCGGGTTCCAAGATCTCCCGCGCCGACTCCTCCAGCTTCGTGGCGTCGGTGGAGCACGGCGGGAAGGTCCCGCCGAGCCCCTGCAGGTAGATCTCGTTCTGGTAGCCGCCGAACCGCTCCGTCACCCAGGCCTCCTCGTCACCCCGCCCGGGCCGGCTCGTCGCGGCCTCGGCTGGTCGGATCATCCCGGACGATACTCGCCGGTAGCAACCAGGTGAGCTTCTCCGAGCGGATGACCGCGATCGGGCCGATCACGGCCAGCAGCAGGACATAGCCCGCGACGAACGGCGCGACCCGCGCGTCCAGCCCGGCGGCGGTCGCCATCGCGGCGAGCACCAGCGAGAACTCGCCACGGGTGAGCACGGTCAGCCCGATGTTCACCCCGGCTTGGCGATCGAACCCGTTCAGTCGCGCGGCGAGCGCGCCCGCGCCCAGGTTCAGCACGATCGTCAGCGCCACCGCGATCAGCACCGGCACGACCACCGAGCCGACCGCGTTCGGGTCGATGCCGAGCCCGAAGATGAAGAAGAACAACGCGCCGAACGCGTCCCGGAGCGGGAGCACCAGTTTGCGGATCCGCGGCGCGACCTTCGACTCGCCGAGCATCATGCCGACCATGAACGCGCCGATGGCGTCGGACACCCCGACCTCTTCGGCGACGGCGGCACCCATGACCGCGACACCGACGAAGCAGACGGTCAGCAGTTCGTCGTCGGCCGAGCCGAACAGCTTCGACACCACCCGGCCGCCCCAGCGGGCGAGCGCGGCCAGCACGATCAGGAACGCGAAGGCCTTGCCGAAGTCGGCCATCGCCGAACCGAAACTCCCGGCCCCGGACAGCACCGGCTGCAGCAACGCCAGGTACAGCGCGAGGAAGAGGTCCTCGATCACGATGATGCCCATGATCAGCCGGGATTCGGGATTGGTCATCCGGCGCGATTCGAGCAGGAGCTTCGTGACGATCGCCGACGACGAGATACCGATGGCCCCGGCGATGACCAGCGCCTCCCTGGTCCCCCAGCCCAGCAGGAAGCCGAAGCCGAGCCCGCCGCCGATGTTGAGGACCAGGTAGACCAGCCCCGACCAGACGAGTTCGCGCCCGCCCTTGGCTAGGTCGTCGAGGGAGAATTCGAGGCCGAGATAGAACAGGAGGAAGACGAGACCGAGCCCGGCGAGCACACCGAGTTCGGCCGGATCGTCCACAAGGGACAGTCCGGGAGTGTTGGGGCCGAAGACGAAACCGGCCAGCATGAACAGGGGGATGGTCGGCAACCCGATACGGGCGCCCGCTCTGGCGATGACACCGGCGGCGAGGAACGCCCCGCCGACGGCCAGCAGGGCATGACCGGAACTCATGGAGACCTCCGATGGATGGCTGATGCGGCTGGGGACCGGCTCAGCGCGGAGGCGCCCGTGCGGGAGCCTGAGGCACCGCACGGGTGATGACGACGGGTTCGCCCTGCTCAGGGGCGTCGTCGGCGTCGAGAAGGTCGACGGTCGCCGTTTCGGCGGGCACGTCGGCGAGGGGGACGGCTTGCCCGCCGTGGAAAGCGGGCAGCGGATGGGTCGCGAAGACGGCGACCGAATCCTCCGTCGCGGCCCGGCTGTGCCCGTGGGGGACGGTCGGCGTGACGAAGGCGAAGACGAGCAGGATCAGGAGAAAGAAGACGGAACGGTGCCGTGGTGCGGGGGCACGGTTCGTCGTCATCTGACCGCTACTTTACCAGTCCTTTATAGACGAATCGACGAAGGATTCCGCGCGGGTCCCGCCACAGGGAGTTCACCGGGTCGTCGTGAAAGACCTCGGACAGCCCGGCGTCCACTTCGGACGGTCCGGCGGCGCGGGCGGTCATCGGCCCGCGCTGAGCCCGGTGGGTTCGGCGCCCTCGTCTTCGAGCGGACCACCGATGGCGGCATACGTCTCCGGATCCCTGGTCCGCAACATTTCCGCGCGCAGGAAGCCGACCAGCACCGCGACGAGCACGAGACCGGGCAAACCCCAGCGCAACAGGAACGTCCCGGCGGGGCCGAGCAGCAGGTCGAAGTTGAGCAGGATCAACGCGAGGACGGCCGACAACGCGAGGATCGCCAGCCCCGGCGCGATCCAGCGGCGCCAGGCGCTTTCGGCGCGACGGCGCCGTTTGAAAAAGCCGATCACCGAGAGCGAGACGGCGATCATGATCACCACGACCCCGGTGGACGCCGTCGCGCCGAGCCAGGTGAACAGTTCGGTCACCGGATCGCGGCCCCCGAGCGCGAACAACGACACGACCACCAGGGCGAGCGCGGTCTGCGCGAGCGAACCGGCCACCGGCGCGCCGGTGCGTTTGCTGGTCTTGGCCAGCGAGCGCGGTAGCAGCCCTTCCCTGCCCAGCGCGAAGAAATACCGGGCGACGGCGTTGTGGAAGCTCAGCAGCGCCGCGCACTGCCCGGTCACGAACAGCGTGTACGCGACGTCGGAGAACGTGTCGCCGAGATGCTGTCCGGCCAGGGTGAACAGCAGATCCGGGCCCTGGGCGGCCGCGGTCGTGACGATGACGTCCGGCCCGGTGCCCACGGCCAGCGCGAGCGACGAGACGACGTAGAGCACGGCGGTGAGACCGATCGCGGCGAACGTCGCCCGGCCGACCGTGCGGCTGGGTTCCCGTGTCTCCTCACCGTAGGTCGCCGCGCCCTCGAAGCCGACGAACGCGGCGGCGGAGAACGCGAACACCGCGCCCACCCCGGTGGTGAACAGGCTCGACGGCTCCAGCGGAACCCAGGAGACGCTGCCGCCCGCCGGATTCGCGAACAACGCGATGTCGACGATCGCGACGACGGCGACCTCGAGGCACAGCGCCACCCCGAGCACCTTGGCGTTGAGGTCCACCCGCAGCACCCCGAGCGCGCCGACGACCAGCACCATCACCAGCGCGCACAGCCACCACGGTGGCGGAGACCCGGTGAGGGTGCCCAGCCACGTCGACACCGACCAGCCGAACAGGCCGTAGATGCTGATCTGGATGGCGTTGTAGGAGAACAGCGTGACGAACGCGATCCCGGCGCCGGTGGATTTGCCGACCCCGTTGGCGACGTAGGGGTAGAACGCGCCCGCGTTGGTGATGTAGCGGCTCATCGCGGAGTAACCGACCGCGAACAACCCCAGGATCGGGGCGAGCAGGAGGAACGACAGCGGCACCCCGACACTGCCGGTGACCGCGTAGTTCGTCGGGACCCCGCCCGCGATGGCGAAGAGCGGACCCGCCGCGGCCACCACGAAGAAGACGATTTGCGCGGCTCCGAGCCGTCGATGGCCGAGACCGCGCCGCGGTCTTTGCGTACCCATGAACCCGTCCCCCCGGACGTCGGTTTGGCGCTGAAGGCTCTTGATCTTGCGAGAGCCATCCCACCCTAGGGCCGGGCACCCCGGCGAGGTACGTCCGTTCAGGCTAAAAACGGACCTCGGGTCGCAGCGGCACCCGCGCTACCGCTACCTTGGCCGTCCCGCACCACAACGCCGGGGGGCGTGCCCTTGATGCGTCGGCTGACCTTGGTCGATTCCCTGTTCTTCCTCGCGCACGACGAGTTCACCGGAAAGCCCGCGCTGCGCCGCACGGGACTCGGTATCGGAATGGCCGGTTCCGCGCTCTGCGACCTCCTTCTCGCCGAGCGGATCACCGTGGAGAGCAAGCGAATCCGGCCGCTGACCCGGCGCGGTCTCGCACATCCCCCGCTGGATCGGGTGTTTTCGGAAATCCTCCGCGAACGCGAGCCGCACACCGTCCGGGAATGGGTCACCCATCTGCGTCACGATCTCGGGGAAACGGTCGCGGGAAATCTGCTCACCGCGGGAGTGATCGACCGGGAGACCGACCGGATGCTCATGCGGAAGAATCACCGGTACCCGCCGCGGGATCTGCTGATGTCGACGGCCGCGCGCAGCAAGTCGAGGGCGGCCGTCCTCGGCACCGAACAGCCGGATCCGCATTCGGTCTGCCTGGCCCTGCTGGCCTGGACCATCGGTCTCGACGACTTCTGCGAACCGGAACTCGACCGTGCCGGCCTGCGGACCTGGGCCGAGGTCACGCACCGGGATCTCCCCAGGGCGCTCGCCGAGCTGATCTCGGGGGTGGACGCCGTGAGCGCCGCCGTCGTCTACACCGGCGACCGGCGGTGACCGGCGGTGGCCTGACGCCCATGCCCGCCGGCCGGACGCGGTCACGACGCCAGCAGGTCCTCGGCGGTCCGCGTGTTGATCACCCGATCCGGCTCGATCCCCAGTTCGTTGGCCCGCGCGCAGCCGTGGACGAGCCAGTCCAGCTGGCCCGGCGCGTGCGCGTCGCTGTCGATCGCGAAGTCGCAACCCAGGTCCACGGCCAGGTTCAGCAACCGCGTCGGCGGGTCCCGGCGCTCGGGACGCGAGTTGATCTCGACGGCGACGCCGTTGTCCCGGCACGCGGCGAACACCGCCTCCGCGTCGAACTCCGACTCCGGCCGTTTCCCGCGGCCGCCCGTCACCAGCCGTCCGGTGCAGTGCCCCAGCACCCGCACCCGCGGATGCTGGACGGCGGCGAGCATCCGCGGCGTCATCTCCCTCGCGGGCATCCGCAGCTTCGAATGCACGCTCGCGACGACGAAGTCCAGCCGCTCCAGCAGTTCTTCCTCCTGGTCGAGCGTGCCGTCGAGGTGGATGTCGACCTCGATGCCGTGCAGGATCCGGAACGGCGCCGTGGTCTCGTTCAGCTCCGCGACGACGTCCATCTGCCGCCGCAGCCGCTCGGGTGAGAGACCGTTGGCGACGGTCAGGCGCGGTGAGTGGTCGGTCAGCACCATCCATTCGTGGCCGAGCGCGCGGGCGGCCTCGGCCATCTCCTCGATCGGGCTCCCGCCGTCGGACCAGTCCGAATGGGTGTGGCAGTCGCCGCGCAACGCCGCCCGCATCCGACCGCCGTCGGGCAGCTTCGGCTCGCCGATCTTCTCGAAATAGGCGGGCCGTCGTCCGGCGAGGACGTCTTCGACCACGGCCGCTGTCGCCTTGCCGATGTTCGGCAAGGCGGTCAGCGTGCCCGCCTCGGCACGTTCGCGCAGGTCGTCCGGTTCGACCTTGGCGATCACCGAGGCCGCCTGCCGGAAGGCCCGTACCCGGTAGGTCGGCTCGCCCGCGCGTTCCAGCCGGAACGCGATCTCCCTCAACGCCTGCTCCGGTTCCATGGCTACCTGTCTACCCCCTCAGCGGCGGAGAGGCAGCTCATGCAGAACGACGTCGCGCACCTCGCCGCCGTGGATCCCGGCGGTCTGATACGTGCAGAACGGCTGCCGCCGCCGGTCGGTCGGCGACCCGGGGTTCAGCAGGCGCAGCCCGTTCGGCGTGACCGTGTCCCACGGGATGTGGCTGTGCCCGAACACGAGCACGTCGGTGTCCGGGAACTGGTCGTCGCAGCGACGCTCGCGCCCCTGTTTGCCCCCGGTTTCGTGGACGACCGCGAGCCGGACGCCGTCGAGTTCCGCCCGCGCGACCTCGGGGAGCCGTGCCCGCAGATCCGCGCCGTCGTTGTTGCCGTAGACCCCGATGAGCCGCTTGCTTCGGGCTTCGAGTTCGTCCAGCAGGGCGGCCTCGACCCAGTCGCCGGCGTGGACGACGACGTCCGCCGCTTCGGCTTCGCGCCAGACCTGGTCCGGCAGCACCTTCGCGCGCAAGGGCAGGTGTGTGTCGGCGATGAGCAGCAGCCGCATCATTCGTCTCCGATCGCGTCGAGGATCCGATCCAGGAAGTCGCCGATATGGGCACGCAGCAGCCCGGCCGCCCCCTCTGCGTCGCCCTTCTTCGCCGCCGCCAGCACCGCCTTGCGCTCGGTCCATTCCTTGCGCCGGCTGGGATTCGTCCCCCGGCCGGCCACGGAGACCAGCGCGGCACGGTCCCTGAGATCGTCCAACATCGAGACCATCACCGGGTTGCCGCAGCCACGGTAGAGCGCGCGGTGGAACCGGCGGTCGAGCAGGCTGAGCACGGCCTGATCCTTGGCCGAGATCGCCGCCGACGCCTCCTTCACCGCTTTCGCCGCGTCTTCGAGCAAGTCCGGTGCCCGGCGTTCCACCGACCGCCGCACCGCTTCGGGCTCCAGCACCATCCGGACGTCGTAAACGGACTTCGCCAGCTCCGCGTCCACCACGCACACCGAAGCACCCTTGTACGGGCTGAACAGCACGAGTCCCGTGTTCGCCAGCACCTTGAGCGCCTCGCGGACCGGCGTCTTCGACACGCCGAGCCGGGCCGCGAGTTCGGCCTCGACCAACGGCTGACCGGGCTGCAGTTCCCGGCTGAGGATGCCGCGGCGGATCTCCTCCAGCACCACTTCGGTGCGTGAGGCAGGCAAAGCGAAGGCCGACGTCACCAGTCGATCGTATCTGAGATCTCAGATTTCGGTGCGTACCGCAGCCACCGGAATCGGCCGAAAGAAATCCGCGGGGCGCGCGTGTGCCTGGCATCTTCGTCCCCGCGGAAGACCGTCCGAACTGGAGTGTGGCTCGCGCGTTCTCCCGAACCGGTACGACGGACGGGAACCGCGATCACGAGGATTTCGCCGCGATCCCGTGCCGGCGCCGTGCCGGATCGGCCCACTCGGCACGGGATACCGCCGCTGCCTGATCACCTGCCGGTCAAGGCGGCCGCGTTCTCGACGCCCGGATGAGCGGCACCGGCCGGCCGCGTCGATGATGCGAAATCGCAACACCACCGGGCACAGTGGACCCACCGCTCCGACGCCACGAAAGAGGTTACGGCGTGTTGCGCTCCGAACACATCACGCCAGCCGGCGAGGCTGTGACTTCGGGTTTCTCGGGGAAGCAGACGAAAATCCGGAAACTGACGCGCAGTGACCACCCGACGGAGTGACCTGCTCACCCAACCGGGCGAGTTGCACGGCCCCGAAACGCGCCCCGTATCTTGAAGCCACGTCCGGAACGTGTGGAAGGCCCGGATGTTCGATCACGACGCCCGGCCTCGCCGGACCGTGGAGGGTGGAGAGTTGCCGCAGGAACCGCGCTGGCCCGAGTCCCATGCCGAGCAGACGGATGTGCTCCCGGTCGTCACGCCCGGGTTCGCGGAGTCTGCCACGCCGGAGGAGCCCGCGCCACCGAAACGCCGTCGCAGCTACCGCAAGGCCGCCCTCGTCGGCGGCGGCGTGCTCGGCCTGCTGGTCGTCGCGTACGCCCTCGATGTGCTGGTCTCCCAGGGCAGCGTGCCTCGCGGCGTCACCGTCGCCGGGGTCGACGTCGGCGGGATGGACCGCGCGGCGGCCGAGAAGGAGCTCCGGGGTGGCATCGAGCCGCGGCTGACCCGGCCGGTGAAGATCACCGTGGGTGACGCCGAGGAGTCGCTGGCGCCGAACGACGCGGGCCTGCGCCTCGACTGGCCCGCCACCCTGGATCAGGCGGGCGATCAGCCGCTGAACCCGTTCACGCGGATCGCGTCGTTCTTCTCGACCACCGAGGTCGGTGTCGTCACGCAGACCGACGACGCCAAGCTCACCGCCGCGTTGGAGAACCTGCGGGGCAACGTCGACCGTGACCCCGTCGAGGGCACCGTCCGGTTCGAGGAAGCCAAGCCGGTCGCCGTCGAGCCCAAAGCGGGGCAGAAACTCGACGTCGAGGCCGCCAAGCAGACGATCCTGGACCGCTGGGCGAGTGGTGAGCCGCTGACGCTCCCGGTCACCCAGACGCCGGTCAAGGTCTCGCCGGAGGCCGTTCACGCCGCTCTCGAGCAGATCGCGAAGCCCGCCGTGGCGTCGCCGGTGGTCATCAAGGGCGAAGGCAAGGACGCGGTCGTCAAACCCGTGGGCATCGCGGGCGCGCTGACCTTCGAAGCCGCCGACGGCGGCGTGCTGAACCCGAAGGTGGACAACAACAAGATCATCGAGGCCGCGGGCCCGCAGCTGAAATCCACCGAGAAGGAGGGCAAGGACGCGCAGATCGTCTTCGAAGGCGGCAAGCCGACCGTCCAGCCCTCCGAGGACGCCAACGTCGTCGATTGGGAGGTCAGCCTCAAGCCGGTGCTCGAGGTGCTCAAGCGCGCGGCGCCCCGCGAGCTGCCGGTGACCTACAAGAAGACCCCGGCCAAGGTGACCACCGAGCAGGCGAACCAGCTCGGCATCAAAGAGGTCGTCAGCGAATTCAAGACCGGTGGGTTCGCGCCGGATTCGGGGACGAACATCCGGGTCGTGGCGCAGAAGGTCAACGGCGCCATCGTGAAACCGGGTGAGACGTTCAGCCTCAACGGGTTCACCGGGCCGCGTGGCGCGGCGCAGGGCTACGTCGAGGCCGGTGTCATCAAGGACGGCGCACCCGGCCGCGAGGTCGGCGGCGGGATCTCCCAGTTCGCGACCACGCTGTACAACGCCTCGTACTTCGCCGGGATGAAGGACACCGAGCACAAGGAACACAGCTACTACATCAGCCGCTACCCCGCCGCGCGCGAGGCGACCGTGTTCCAGAACCACAGCGGCGGCAGCGTGATCGACCTCAAGTTCACCAACGACGGTGACACCGGTGTCGCGATCCAGACCATCTGGACGCCGTCGGACATCACGATCCGGTTGTGGGGCACCAAGAAGTACACCGTCGAGTCGATCCCGGGCGGTCGCTCCAACCCGTCCGAGCCGCCGACGAAGCCCGGCCCCGCCGAGAACTGCAAGCCCAGCAACGGCGCGCCCGGCTTCACCACGTCGGACACCCGGGTCATCAAGGACGCCGCGAGCGGCCGCGAGATCCGGCGCCACACCCGGAACGTGCACTACAACCCGCAGCCGAAGATCACCTGCGGCACGGAGTGATCCCTCCGGGCTGAAGGGGACTTTCCCCTCGTCTTACGCGCTGAAGGGCGCTTTCCCCCACAGCACATGCGGGGAAGGCGCCCTTCAGCCGCTTGACGGTTCACCACCCGCGTCCGTGGCGGTACGCTGAGTGACTCACCCGGCCGAGCGGTGGTGGTCACCTCGTGAGTTCCCAGGCGACCTTCCGGCGGCTTCTCGCGGTCGGCGAACTGCGGGCGATCTGGTTCGCGGAGCTCCAGTCGATCCTCGGGGACCAGGTGGCCAGGGTCGCCCTGTCGGTGCTGGTGTTCGAGCGAACCGGTTCGGCGACGTGGCCCGCGCTGACCTACGCGCTCACCTACCTCCCCGATCTGATCGGCGGGCCGGTGCTCGGCGGACTGGCCGACCGGTTCCCGCGCCGCGCGGTGATGGTCTGCTCCGACGTCGTCCGGGCACTCCTGGTCGCGGTGCTCGCGGTCCCCGGCATCCCGCTGCCCGTCCTCGCCGCCGTGCTGGTGGTGGTGCAACTGGCCAACGCGCCGTTCACCGCCGCGCAGGCCGCGGTCCTGCCGTCGGTGCTCAGCGGGGATCAGTACGTCCTCGGCCAGTCACTGCTGAAGATCACCAACCAGATCGGCCAGCTCGCCGGGTTCGCCCTCGGCGGCGCGGTGATCGCCGCGGTCGGGACCGGCCGGGGGCTCGCTCTCGACGCGGTCACGTTCGGTGTTTCGGCGATCGTCCTGCGCCTCGGTGTCCGCGCCCGCCCCGCGACGGGTGCGCGAGACCCCGCGACGTCGACCCTGCGGCGGCTTCGTGCGGGCGCTCGCACGATCTGGCACGACCGCCGGTTGCGGGCACTGGTCGGTCTCGCGTGGCTGGCCGGGTTCGTGATCGTGCCGGAAGGGCTCGCCGTGCCCTACGCCGTGGAGATCGGCGGCGGGGCGGTGACGGCGGGACTGCTGCTCGCGGCGCATCCCGCGGGGATCGTGCTCGGGGTGTTCGTGCTGGGCCGCCTGGTGCGGCCCGCGGTCCGGTTGCGCCTGGTCGGACGGCTGGCGCTCGGCGCGATCGTGCCGCTCGCGGCGTTCTGGTTCCGGCCCTCGCTCCCCTACGCCGCCGGACTGCTCGTGCTGTCCGGGATGTGCGCGGCCTACCAGGTCACCGCGAGCACCACGTTCATGCGCTTGGTACCCGACACCGAACGAGGCCAGGCTTTCGGCCTCGCCGGGTCGGGACTCGTCGCCGTGCAGGGAATCGGGCTGATCGCCGGCGGCCTGCTCGTCGGCGTACTCGGTTCACCCGCGACGACGGTCTCGGTCATCGCACTCGCCGGTCTCGTAGTGGCTGTTCCGGCCACCCGGGCTTGGCGCCACGTGGCCCCGCTTCACCCCCTTTGACCGGAACCGGGTGTTCACCAGTTCTGCCCGCGCATGGAGCTCACCCCCTCCACTTCCCCGATGCCGGTCACGCGTGGTGCACCCACGCCTACCCGGACAGCGTAGTGACACCGGGTATCCAGCCGGTTACGTTCGTCACCGTGGCGCTAACGAATTGGGCGCTGTGGCGGCTACCCCACCGCGGTTTGATCGGCTTCGTCCTCCTGATGGACGTCGCGGCGATCGCCGGATCCGCCTGGTTTCTCGTCCGCGTCCCGGTCACCCACGGCGACGCGATCCCCTTCGCGGTCCTGATCACCAGCGCCGTGCTGTACACGGAATTGTCCCGTCCGGTGGAGCGCGTGCGGGAACGGTTCGCGGGCACGCCGCACATCTCGCTCGACAGTGTCTGGACCTTCGCCGCCGTGCTGCTGGTGCACCCGGCACTCGCCGCGCTGGTCATCGCCGTGTCGTTCTTCTACCGCTGGTTCCGCGGACAGCCGAACCCGCTGTTCCGGCGCACGTTCTCCGCTTCGGCGACCGTGCTCGCGGGCTTCGCGTCAGCCGCCTTCCTCTCCCGGTACGCGGCCCCGTTCGACGTCCTTCCCCGCGACACCTCCTCGTTCGGCTCGGTGATCGCGGCGGGCGGGGTGTTCCTGCTGGTCAACACCGTGTTCATGACGGTCGCGGTGTACTACGGCACCCCGCACGAGCGCCTGCGCGACGCGCTGGCGAAGCCGTTCGAGTACGCGCTCGAAGCGGCGACGATCGCGCTCGGGATCATCGTGGCGTGGGCGCTGCGGGACTGGCCGGTGATGCTGCTGCTGGTCGTCGGGATCACGCTGGTGCTGCACCGCGGCGTGCTGCTGCGGCAGCTGAGACGGCAGGCACGCAGCGACGCCAAGACCGGGCTGCTCAACGCCAAGGCGTGGCGTGAGGCCGCCGCCGACGAACTCGACCGCGCGGGGCGCGCGGGGCGGCACACCAGCCTGCTGATGGTGGACGTCGACCGGTTCAAACTGATCAACGACCGCCACGGGCATCTGGTCGGCGACCGGTACCTGGCGGCGATCGCGGAGACCCTGCGCACCGAGGTGCGCGGCACGGATCTGGTCGGGCGGTTCGGCGGGGAGGAGTTCGTCGTCCTGCTGCCCGGCACGTCCGCCGTGCACGCCCACGCGATCGCGGAACGAATCCGGTCGAGCGTGGCCTCCCGCGCCGACGACCTGCCCGAGCACGTCACCGTGTCGATCGGCCTCGCCGACCGGCCGGGCGTCGCCGACCTGGACACCGTGCTCGCCGTCGCGGACCGGGCGCTCTACGAGGCGAAGAACACCGGGCGGAACCGGACTTCGGGCTACCAGGTGACCGGCTGACCCCCGCCCGCGCGTGCGCGAACGGGACGACGAGCCCGCGTCCGCCGCCCCCAGGGACGGACGGCGGGGCACGAGGCGTCGCTACTACGGTGGGCGCATGGGGAATTTCGTACTGCTCGACGCACCGTCCAATCTCGGCCTGCGCCCGCCCGCCGAAGGGGTGGTCCCGGGGTGCCACAAGGCACCGGGCGCGCTGCGTGACCACGGTCTGCTCACCCGGCTGGGCGCAAGAGAGGGCGGTGTCGTCACTCCGCCGCGGTATCTGCCCGCCTGGGCTCCGGGCGATGGCGGCGTGCGCAACGCGGCCGGGATCGCGGCCTACACGGAGGCACTCGCCGGACGGCTCGCGAAGATCCGTGCGGACGGCGGGTTCCCGGTCGTGCTCGGCGGCGACTGCTCGATCGCGCTCGCCGCGATGCTGACCCTGCGTCGCGAAGGCCGCTTCGGCATCGTCTACTTCGACGGGCACGACGACTTCCGGCACCTCGGCAACTCCGCTCACGTCTCCTCCGTCGGCGGTGAAGCGCTCGCCGTCGTGACCGGCCGCGGTCAGCCGGAACTGGCCGATGTGGACGGTCTGCGCCCGTACGTCCGCGACGAAGACGTCCTCGTGCTCGGCGTTCGCGCGGAGGAGTCCGCAGAGGCGCGGGAAGCCGGGCTCCGCATCGTGACCAGCCAGGAGATCATGGCGTCCGGCACCGACGGCGCCCTCGCCGCAGCTCGCGAGATCTTCGCGCCGTTGGACGGTTTCTGGATCCACGTCGACATCGACACCCTCGACCCGGAATTCGTGTCCGCTGTGGACAGTCCCGATCCCGGTGGGCTCAGCCCGGACAGGCTCGTGGACCTTCTCGGCGGCCTGCTCGCGATCCCCGGCGCCGCCGGGCTGGAGCTGACCATCTTCGATCCCGACCTCGACCCCGACGGCACGCAGGCGGCTCTCGTGGCGGACTGCCTCGTACGCGCACTGGAAGGAACCCGATGACCGAGGTGACCGTCGCCGACGGCTCGTTCGACGCCCCGCTCTGGCTGCCCGAATCCGGCTCCGGCCCGGGCTTGGTGCTGATCCAGGAGATCTTCGGCCTCGACGACTACCTCGAATCGGTCGCCGCCGACCTGGCCGCCCTCGGCTACGTCGTCGCCGTGCCCGAACTGTTCTGGCGGATCGCCCCCGGCTGGTCGGCCACGCACGACGAAGCCGGGGTCTCGGCGTCGATGGCGGTCTCCGGCGAACTCGACCCGGCACGCGCGGTCACCGACGTCCTCGCGACCCTGGCGACGCTGCGCGCGCTGCCCGAAACCGACGGCCGCGCCGGCGTCTTCGGGTTCTGCCTCGGCGGCTCGATGGCCTACGCGGCCGCCGCCGAAGGCGACCCGGACGTCGCGGTCTCGTACTACGGCTCCCGGGTACCCGAACAACTTCCGTTGCTGGACGAGATCACCTGCCCGATCCAGTTCCAGTTCGGCGGCGCGGATCCCTACATTCCCGTCGAGGGGATGCGTCGGCTGGCCGGCGCGGTCGCTTCCCACGACGGGGCGGAGATCCACATCCACGAAGGCGCGGGACACGCGTTCCACAACCACGTGGCGCCGATGTTCCATCAGCCCGGGCCCGCCGCGGCGGCTTGGGCGCTGACGCTGGAGTTCCTCGGGCGGGCGTTCCCGGCTTGAGACGCAGCAGGCCATTCGCCGGAATATGTCGGTGCCTCCCGGTAGTTTCCCCACCATGGCCACATTGGTGAGTTTTCACGCCCACCCCGACGACGAGTGCATCGTCGCGGGTGGCGTCATGCGCAAGGCCTTCGAGGAAGGTCACCGTGTCGTGCTCGTCGTCGCGACCAGGGGGGAGGTCGGCGAGGTGCCGGACGGGTTCCTCGACGACGGAGAGGAGTTGTGGCAGCGCCGCGTGCAGGAGACGCACGCTTCCGCCGAGGTACTGGGGGCCAAGCGGGTGGAGTTCCTGGGGTACACCGATTCCGGCATGATGGGCGAGCCGCGCAACGACGTGCCCGGCACGTTCTGGCAGGCCGACGTCGAGGAGGCCGCGCAGCGGCTGGCCGAGATCCTGCGCGAGGAGCAGGCCGACGTCCTGACCGTCTACGACGACAACGGCGGCTACGGGCATCCGGACCACATCCAGGTGCACCGCGTCGGCATGCGCGCGGCCGAGCTGGCGGGCACGCCGCGGGTCTACGAGGCGACGAGCAACGGTGACGAGATGCGCCGCGGCATGGAGGAGGCGGTGCGGACGGGGCAGATGAAGGCCGAGGACCTGCCCGACTTCGACGGCGGTGTCGAGTTCGGCAAGCCGGAAGCGATCCTGACGGCGAGGGTCGACGTCACCGCGTACCTGTCCCACAAGCGGGCGGCGATGCGCGCGCACGCCAGTCAGATCAGTGAGGATTCGTTCTTCCTGGCGATGCCCGACGAGGGTTTCGCGCAGGCGTTCGGCGTCGAGTGGTTCATCCGTGCCGGACAGGGCCCCGGTATCACGGAGACCGACCTCATGGCCGGGCTCTGACCGATGGGCATGTGGGGCGCGTACCTGCGGGTCACGCCTGGGGAATTGCGTGAACTGACCGAGGACCCCGAGCGGTACTGAGAGTACACCCGGAAAGCGGCAGGCACCGAACGGGCGCTGGACATCGACAAGACGTGGCACGCGCTGTGGTTCCTGGCGGGGCGTGCCGGGTTCGAGGTCGACTTCGTGCTGGGCGGGGCATTGCTGGGGGAAGCCGACAGTGACGGGCCGCCGCGGTGGTTCACCGCGGACGAGGTGCGGACGATCTCGGCGGAGCTGACACGGACGGCGTTCGATCAGCTCTCGCAGGGCGTCGAACTCTCGGAGCTCGACGCCGAGCGGATCTACCCGTCGATCTGGGACGAGCCGGACGCGCTGGACTACGTGCGCGCCCACTACGACGAGCTGGTGACCTTCTTCGCCGGAGCCGCGAAGGCCGGGGAACCGGTCGTCACGATCATCATCTGACGCGAGGTACGCGACGGAACCGGTGCAAGAGGGCCGGCCGGCGGTCCGTGAAGGCCTCCTTGAGGGACTCTGGGTCCCTCAAGGAG
The DNA here is from genome assembly GCF_029369745.1 of Amycolatopsis sp. QT-25. Taxonomy (NCBI): domain Bacteria; kingdom Bacillati; phylum Actinomycetota; class Actinomycetes; order Pseudonocardiales; family Pseudonocardiaceae; genus Amycolatopsis; species Amycolatopsis sp. QT-25. Next base: position 1,825,001 of record NZ_CP120210.1, on the reverse strand, counting down.
GCCTTCACGGCACTTCGCGGACTCGGCCGGGAGCTCAGGCCGTGGCGGCGGTGACGTCGAGCTCGACGAGCTGCCCGGGGTAGCCGAGCTGCGCGACGCCGAGCAGCGTGCTCGCGGTGGTGAAGGCCTCCCCGATCTCCGACTCGACGAACCGGTCCCACACCGCCGAAAGCACGTCGGCGTCCGGCGTCACCACGTAGACCACCGTGCGCACGACGTCGGCCGGAGTCGCCTTGGCGAAGGCGAGTGCGGCGGCGGTGTTCGCGACGACCTGGTCGACCTGGGCGAGCACGTCACCGTCGACGACCTTGCCGTCTTCGGCGAGCGGGCATTGGCCGGCGAGGTGGATGTCCCGTCGTCCTTCGACGATGGTCACGTGGTGGTAGGTGGGCGTGGGGTGCAGACCGGGCGGATGGTGGCGTTGAATGGTCACGAGCCGCATCCTGACCGAGGCGGTCGCGACGGGACAACCGGATTACACGGGGGAGCCATGCGCAGGACGATCGACTGGACCGGTGACGCGGTCACGATCATCGACCAGACCGCTTTGCCCGCCGAGTATCGCGTGCTCGAACTGCGCACGGTCGGCGAACTCGTCGGCGCCGTCCAGCGGCTCGCGGTCCGCGGGGCACCGGCGCTCGGCGCGGCGGGGGCGCTCGGCGTGGTGCTCGCGACCCGCGCGAAAGGTGACGTCGAGGCCGAGGCCCGCCGTGTCGCCCAGGCCCGGCCGACAGCGGTCAACCTGAGCTGGGGTGTCTCCCGCGCCCTCGCGAAGCTCCCGGAGGGGCCGGAAGCCGTGCTCGCCGAAGCGCTGGCGATCCTCGACGAGGACGAGCGGATCAACCACGAGGCCTCCCGGCTGGCGACCGAAGTGGTGCTCGGCCACTGCGAGCGGCGGCCGTTGCGGTTGCTCAGCCACTGCAACGCGGGCCGTCTCGCCACGGTCGGCTGGGGCAGCGCGCTCGGCGTGGTCTGGCATCTGCAGGCCCGTGGCCTGGTCGAATCCGTGCTGGTCGACGAGACCCGCCCGCTGCTGCAGGGTGCCCGCCTGACCGCCTGGGAACTGGCCGAGGCCGGTGTCCCGTACCGGATCCAGCCCGACGGCGCGGCCGCCGCCGCGATGGGCCGCGGCCTGGTCGACTGCGTGCTCGTCGGCGCCGACCGGATCGCCGCCAACGGCGACGTCGCCAACAAGATCGGCACCTACGGCCTGGCGATCGCGGCGAAGCACCACGGAGTCCCGTTCGTGGTCGTCGCCCCGTCGTCCACTGTGGACACCGCGATGCCGGACGGCGCCGGGATCGCGATCGAGGAACGCGATCCCGGCGAGGTCCTGGGCCTCGGTGGCACGAAGGTCGCACCCGAAGGCGCGGAGGTGTTCAACCCGGCCTTCGACGTCACCCCGTTCGACCTGGTCACCGCGGTGGTCACCGAGCGGGGAGTGCTGCGCCCGTGACCAGCTTCGTGAACAGCCCGGCGATCTCCGAGTCGTCGTAGCTCAGCGGAAGCGTGTCGAAGTAGTAGCGGACTCGGCCGGGTTCGGTGCCCACGATCATCCCGTACTCGATCGTCCGCCCTTTCGCCCGCACGGTTCCGCGATACTCCTGGAACAACGTATGCGGACCCGCGGCAGCCTGATCGGCCGTCAGCCGGACGTCGGTCATCGCGCCCGAAAGCCTGCCGAGGTAGGCGGCGTGACAGAGGGGATCCGTCACCGGTTCCGTCAGCCCCGGTCCGGTGAACGCCGGCCCTCGCCGAGGACAGTTGTCGGCGACGCCGGTGAACAGTTCCCGAAGCGCGTCCTTTTCGATGGGACGGAACCACTCCGTCCGATCGTGGTACCGGCGCCCCTGGACGACCTCGCCGCTCGTCAGCACCACCCGGTAGACGGCCGGATACCGCACGACCTCGCCACGAATGGTCATCTCGTTGTCCGCTTCGTAGAAGACGGCGTCACCGTTCACGACGATCTTCACCGGAGTGAACCGGAACGTCGGAAAGGCGTTCAGCAGAGTCCGCAGGCTGTTCGCGATGTTCGCCCTGCCCGCGACCGGCGGGGCACTGCCCGATTCGGCCAACGTGCCGTCGACGGCGAAAATGCTGCCGTACAGGCGGACACGGGCGTCCCGCGCTTCCGGCGTCTCCGAACGCATCGCCCCGAACGCGGTCTGTTTCGTGATGAAGGCGCAGGCACTCGGGGACACCTCGCCTTCGACCCGGTCGCCGAGCTGCTCCAGGATCGAGCAACCCTCGTTCGTCTCCGCCACCGCCGTTCCGCTTCCCAGCACCGTCGCACTGATCAGAACCACCGCCGCACCAAGGAATCTCTGGATTTTTCGCACCTGTCCACCTTGGCAAGGCAAGCCGTGCGAAGTCGATTACCCGCGAGGTAATGCCGGGCTAGAAGGATTCGAGACAGGACGGCTCGCGGTCGGCGGCGAAAGCCGCCGTGGCCCGCGAAACCGCGCCGGCGGTCCGCTCCTTGACGCGCCCGGCCGCGGCCAGCGTGCTCGGCCGGGTGCCGCCGAAGAAGATCGCGCCGAGGTCGATCACGTCCAGTTCGAGGTCCGGCGCGTCCTCCACCCTGGTCACCTCGGCGTTCCCGCCTTCGTCCGTGACGAGCCGCCAGTGCCCGGTGTTCCACGGGCAGAAGACGTCGTGCACGCCGAACACCAGATTCACCGGAATGCCGTAGCGGCGTGTCTTCAGCGCGCGATCGACGTCGACGAGCCGGACCCACAGGGAGTCACCGGCGGACCGGCTGATCTTGCGGGGATCGGCGAGGAGGTGGATGAGCGGTTCGTCGAGGGCGGCAAGGGTCTCCACCGTGCTGACCAGGTCGTAGTCGAGCAGGAACCGGTACAGGGTCGCGTACGCCCGCGGCGTGGTCGCGACGAGTTCTTGCAGGCTCAGCGTCCCGCACGGACCTTCCTCGTCCCAGTCGCCCTTCACCCGGTAGATCGCGTAACCGTCCGGCAGCACGGCGAACCGCATGCCCGACGAGCCCTGGTGCCGGACCTCGCGGTCGTCGAGGTTGAAGTCCCACGCCGATTCGGGCCGGTCGAGCGTGCCGACCCGCAGCGGCGCTTCCTTTTCGTAGATCGCCTTGATCAGCGGGATCGCCTCGTCACGCGCGATTTCCCGCACCCGCTCGGCTTCGAGTTCGACGCCCGGCCGGAACGCCGCCTTCGCCCGGATCTTCGCGCGGAAGAACTGTGTGGCGAGGCCGTATCCGAAGCGGGAGTAGATGACCGATTCCGACGCCCACAGCGCGGCGATCGGCTCACCGCCGTCCTCGTGCAGGCCGTGCAGCTGCGCCCGCATGACGCGGGTGAGCGCGCCACGTCTGCGGTGGCCCGGCGCCACCCCGACCGAGGTCACCGCGGCGAGCGGGGTCTGCCCGGCCCCGGGCACCGTGATCCGGCGGGTGAGCAGTTCCCCCGTTCCGATGAGCTGGTCCCCGTCGAAGACGCCGTATGAGCGCTCGGGCTCGAACACCAGCCCTTCGCGGTACTGCATGCTTTCCGTGTCGTCGGTGAGGAACGCGCGCGCGAGCATCGCGGAGAACGCGGGCAGGTCGTCGGTGGTCAAGGTGCGGAGGGTCAAGCCGTCATCGCTCACCCTGCCGTCCTACGCCTCTTCGCCGACGACCGCCACGCGTCAACGAGCGGTCATCAGGGCCGCGGCCCGATCACCTCGCCCTTTTCCGTCACCTCGATGGCCATCGCGGGGCAGGAATCGGCCGCGTCCAGCACCGCCTCGTCCGGCTCGACCTCCCCCTTGACCACCGTCGCCGTGGCGCCTTCGAGTTCGAAGACCTCCGGCTTCAACGCGGCGCACATTCCCGAGCCGATGCACGTGTCGCCATCGACGTCGACTTTCCAGCTCATGCTCACCATCCGATCGGCATGGAACGGGGCCCCCGCACCAGCATCTGTGTCTTCCACACGATATCGCCGTCGAGGTGCAGTCCGGGGAGATCTCGCAGCAAGGCCCGTAAGGCCTCCTGCAGTTCCAGCCTGGCCAGCGGGGCACCGAGACAGTGGTGCACGCCGTGCCCGAACCCGAGGTGGGGATTGCTCTCCCGGCCGAATTCGAGGGTTTCCGCCGAGGTGAACTGGAGGGCGTCCCGGTTGGCGGCACCGATCGCGACCATCACCGGCTCACCCTCCTTCACCAGCACGTCCCCGACGTGGATGTCTTCGGTGGCGTAGCGGGCGAATCCGGCGCCTGCCCCCAGCGGGACGAACCGCAGCAGTTCTTCGACCGCGGCCGGGATCAGGTCGAAGTCCGCGCGGAGGCGGGCCAGTTGTCCCGGCTGTTCGAGCAGGGCGTAGACGAAGTTGGGGATCTGGCTGGCGGTGGTCTCGTGGCCGGCGACCAGGATGCCGATGCACAGGTCGACCAGTTCCAGCTCGGTCAGCCTGTCGCGGACGTCGCGCGCTTCGATCAGCGCGGTCATCAGGTCGTCCTGCGGCCGGGCGCGGTGCTGCTCGACGAGCACGTGCATGTACGCCCGCAGCTCGCCCTGGTTGGCCATCATCTCTTCGGTGGTCAGCGGGCTGGTCGACAGCGCGGCGTCGCTCCACACGCGGAACTTCGGCCGGTCTTCGACGGGGACGCCGAGCAGTTCGCAGATCACCGCGACGGGAATCGGCAGCGCGTAGTCCTCGACCAGGTCGGCGGGCTGTCCCTTGGCCTTCATGTCCTCGATCAGCCCTGCCGCCAGCTCGGCGACCCGCGGTCGCAGCAGCTCGACGCGGCGCATGGTGAACGCCTTCGCGACCAGCGTGCGCAGCCGGGTGTGATCGGGCGGGTCCATGCTCAGGATCCCGCCCGGCCGCCTGCCCGGTGCCATCCGCGGCTCGTCCTTCTCCGTGGCCATGGCGCGGGAGAACCGCCGGTCGCCGAGGACGAAGCGCGCGTCGGCGTATCGGGTGGCGAGCCACGCCGGCTCGCCGTGCGGGAGCCGGACGCGGAGCATGCCCTTGGTGGCGCGGGCCGCCGCGTACGCCTCGTCGAGTTCGAGACCGGCGTCTTCGTTGAAGGGATAGGCGAGAATTTCAGATCCAGTGGTGGTCATTAGTCCGGAAACCCCCCGGCTCGGCGGTATGTAAGCAACTGCTTACAACGCTAACCGGGACCACGGTGAGCGTCAATGCGCCTACCGTGCGACATCCGGCTAGCCTTTGCCCGATGACGGAAGAACCGCGGGTGCGCAAGCGTGACGCGGCCGCGACCCGGGCTTCCCTGCTCGACGCGGCGGCGGCGCTTTTCGCCGAGCGCGGCTTCGACCGGACGACCGTGCGGGACATCGCGAAACTCGCCGGGGTCAACCAGGCGCTGCTGTTCCGCTACTTCGGTTCGAAGGACGCGCTCTTCGAGGAGATCCTGGCCCGCGGCGGCCGCGAACAGATCGCCACCACACCACCGGACGAACTGCTCGGGACGGCGTTGCGCAGCATGCTGGAGTCCGACCCCGGCCGTGACCGCACCCTCGACGCCTACCTGCGCTCGACCGGCCACGACAGCGCCGCGGCGGCGGTCCGGCGGCAGCTCGGCGAGGAGTACGCGCAGGTGCTCGCCACGCTGACCGACGCCGACGACGCGGAACTGCGGGCCGACCTCGTCCTCGCCTGGCTGCTCGGGATCGGCCTGGTCCGGGAGATCACCGGCAAGGAACCGCTGGCCAGCGCGGATCCCGACGACGTCTGCCGTCTGGTGCTCGGCGCCGCGCGGACACTCCTGGAGCGAAGCGGGTAATTGCGTCGCCGTCCGCTCCCCACTGCTTTACGGTCGGCTCCGTGACCTCGTTCCCGCCCGCCGGCACCGAAGCCGAGTTCGACGAACTGACCAGGCAAGACCTGCTTCCGGCGGTGACTTCGCTGACCGATTCGCTCGGTCTCGGCGAAGTCGTCCCGTTCACCGAAGGCTCCCTGCCGGTCTACGCCGTCGGCGACGACCTGGTCCTCAAACTGTTCCCGCCGGTGCACCTCGGCGAACTCCCCACCGAGCGGACGATGCTCGAAGTCCTGCACGGGAAGCTCCCGATTCCGACGCCCGCCGTGCACGAAGTCGGCGAGCGGGACGGCTGGGGCTACGTGCTCATGGAGCGCCTGCGCGGCGAAACACTGAAGGACGCCTGGCCGAAACTGTCCACAGAGGACAAACAGCTGCTGGCCCCGGAACTCGGCGAGGCGCTCGCCGCCCTGCACTCGCTGCACGACCCGCGTCTCGCGGTCCTGGCTCCGCCGGATTGGGCCACGTTCGTCGCCGGGCAACGCGCGAAGGTCGTCGAGCGGCACCGCCGGACCGGTCTCGACGAAAGCTGGATCGCTCGGATCCCGGCGTTCCTCGACTCCGTCGAGCTGGGCGATCCGCCCGCCGTCCCGCTGCACACCGAGTTCATGCGCGACCACCTCATGGTCGTCCACGACGGCGAACGTCCGCGGCTGACCGGGCTTTTCGACTTCGAACCGGCGATGCGGGGCGCGGCCGAGTACGACTTCGTCGCCGTGGGCCTGTTCGTTTCCGGCGGGGACAAGGACTTCCTGCGGCGACTGCTGGCCGGATACGGTACCGAGCCCGATGAGGGATTCTCCCGGCGTTGCCTGGCGTACGCGCTTTTGCACGTCTACAGCAATTTCACGTGGTACTTCGAACTCCTTCCCGCACCGGAAGAACCGACGCTGGAAAGCCTCAGCCGCGCTTGGTGGTAGCCCACGTCACCGATACCGCTTCGGGACCGCGGATCGAAAGCGGCGGACGCCAGACGATGTCCGACGCGGGGACGGCGAGGTCCAGTCCCGGCAAGCCGTCGAGCAGGGCCCGGAACGCGATCTCCCCTTCGAGCCGGGCGAGCGCCGCGCCGAGGCAGAAGTGGATGCCGTGCCCGAAGCCGAGCTGTGGTGCGTTCCGGCGCCGGATGTCGAACCGCGACGCGCCGGGGAAAGCGGCTTCGTCGCGGTTCGCCGCGCCGGTGTGCGCCAGCACGGCCTCACCGCGCCGGACCAGGCCACCGCTCAGTTCGACGTCCTCGAGCGCGACCCGGAGCAGTGACGCGTCGGCCGGTCCGTCGAAGCGCATGATTTCTTCGACGGCTCCCGCCGTCAGCGCGGGATCCGCGCGCAACGCCGCGAGCTGCTCCGGACTTCCCGCCAGCAGGACGATCCCGGTCGCGATCAGGCTGACCGTGGTCTCGTGCCCGGCCAGCAGGAGCTGCGTGGCCAGATCGATCAACTCGGTCTCGGTGAGCCGATCACCGTCCTCGTCACGAGCGTGCACGAGAACACTCAGCAGGTCCTCACCCGGCTTCGCTCGTTTGACGGCGACGAGCGCAGCCATGTCGTCCGCCCCGTCACGCCGGGCCTGCGCCACTTCCGCCGGCGTGTACGCCATCGGCGTGACGATCACCCGCGACCAGCGCCGGAACCGTTCCCTGCCTTCGAAGGGGACGCCGAGGATCTCGCACATGACCGCGGTGGGCAGCGGAAAGGCGAACATCTCGACGAGCTCCACCGGCGGGCCGTGCTCGGTCATCTCCCGCACCAGTGTGTCGGCGATCTCCTGGATCCGCGGCCGCAGCGCGGCGATCCGGCGGACGGTGAAGGCCTGCGCCGTCAGCTTCCGCAGCCGGGTGTGATCCGGCGGGTCCATGTTGAGGATGCTGTGCTCGCCGGTGGAGAAGTCACCAGGTTCGATCAGGCACGGCGCGTCCGGTGCGAGCAGGTTCCGGGAGAACCGGGTGTCCGAGAAGATCAGGCGGACGTCTTCGTACCGGGTCACCAGCCAGCCTTCGCAACCGCTGGGGAAGACGACCCGGGACATCGGCGGATACTCGGCGTAGACCGCGCCCATCGGGGTCGCGGGGTCGTCCTTCGCCGCGGGATACGTGGCTGTCATGGAGCCGATGATGAGTGGCGTGAAGCGCCGCAGGAAGGCTCCGGCGGCTCACCCGCCCGAAGAGCCGAAGATCCCTCTCACCCGGTGATAATCCCGCGCAGGAACTGCAGGTAACCCGGCCGCTCGGCCGCGGACAGCAGCGTCCCGCCGCTCGCCCGCTGCGCCTGGATCAAGCCGATGAAAGCCGTGTAGGCCAGCAGACCGCGATGCCGTGCCTCGGTTTCCGGGCAGTTCATCTCCAGGAAGCAGCGGACGATGAAGTCGACGCGCCGCGCGGTGACGTCGGCGAGCAGCGGACCGATCACCGGGTCGCCGGCGTGGGCGAGCAGCGCCAGTTCGGCCCGCTCGTCGTCCTTGCCCCCGAAGACGAGTTCGAAGAGCTCACGCAGCCTTCGTTCCGGGTCCGCGATGCCGTCCAGCAACGTGATCAACGCCTCGGTGTCCTGCTCGGCCCACCGGCGGACGGCGGCTTCGACCAGTGCGTCCCGATTCGCGAAATGCCAGTAGAAACTGCCTTTCGTGGTCCCGAGCTTCGCCGCGAGGGGCTCGACGGCGATCGCGGCGAGCCCGTCTTCGCACAGCGCTTCGAGCGCCGCGTCCGCCCAATCCTCACGTGCGAGCTTCCGTTTCATGCCACGTACGCTACCGTATGGAAAACCATACGGTAGCGTACGGAGACGACCATGCCTTTCGGCTCACCCGCGAACTGGGGCGCGACCCCGGAAGAACGCCGCCGCGCGCAGCCGGCGGACACCCTGCTCGACGGCCCTGTCGCCCGCTTCGACCGCGCGGTCACCGTGCACGCCCCCGCCGCGCTCGCCTACCGCTGGCTCTGCCAGATCTCGGTCGCGCCCTACAGCTACGACCTGCTCGACAACCTGGGACGCCGCAGTCCCGGCACGCTCACCCCCGGGGCCGACGAACTCGCGCCCGGCGACACGCTCATCGTGTTCGAGCTGACCGAGGTCGAACGGGGACACCACCTCACCGGCCGCACCTTCGCCAAGTCGGAGAAGCTGTTCGGCCCGGTGGCCGCGACGTACTCGGTCGAACCGGTCGACGAGGACTCCTGCCGCCTGCTGTGCCGCATCGTCGTGACCTCAAAGGGGTTCCAGGGACGCCTCAAGGAGTTCCTGCTGGGCTGGGGTGACCTGATCATGATGCGGAAACAGTTGCTGACGTTGAAGAAGTACGCCGAACGCGACGCGCGGCTGGGCCGTGTGTCGTGAGTCAAGGCGGTTCCTCTTGAGGGGTTACGGTGAATAGGGCGTGGAGGTCGGCCTGGGTGCCGACACCTCCCGCGCCACCACAGGCCAGGCGAGCATCGAGGCGCCTAAGGCAGCGCACGCCTCAGCAGTTCCGCCAGGTGCAGCGCCCGCCGCCCGTCGAGCTGCTCGATCTGCGTCCGGCAGCTGAAGCCGTCCGCGACCACCTCGGTGCCCTCGGCCGCGGCGCGGATCGCGGGCAGCATGCGGTCTTCCGCGCAGGCGACGGAAACGTCGTAGTGCCCGCGTTCGAAGCCGAAGTTGCCCGCCAGTCCACAACAACCGGAGTCCATGGTGGAATTGTGGACACCCGCGGCACGCATCGCGGCCTCGTCGGCGTCGAAGCCGAGCACGGCGTGCTGATGACAGTGCACCTGGCTGAGCGCCTCGACGTCCAGCGACCGGAATTCGAGCGGCGAGTCCTCGACGAGTTCGGCGAACGTCCTGGTCCGTCCGGCGAGCAGTTTCGCCATCGGGTCGTCGGGCAAGAGCGCCGGGAGGTCGCCGCGGAACAGGGCCGTGCAACTCGGCTCCAGCCCGGCGACCAGACAGCCCGACCGCAGATACGGTTCGAGTACGGAAAGCGTGCGGCGCAACACCTTCTTCGCCACGTCGAGCTGTCCGGTGGACACCCAGGTGAGGCCGCAGCAGACGCCTCGATCGGGCAGGACGACGTCGTAGCCCGCCGCGGTGAGCACTTCGGCCGCGGCGTCGAGGACGTCGGGGGTGAGGTAGTTGTTGAAGGAGTCGGGCCACAGCACCACGGGCCGGGGGCCGGTCGCCCAGCGTTTGAGATCGGCGCGGCGTCGCGTGAACGGCGCCGGGGCGAAGGTCGGCAGGTCCCGTTCCGGCGCGATCCCGCCGAACTTCTTCAGCAGCCCGGAGAACCGGCGCGACACCGTGTTCGCCAGCCGGGGCGCCAACGAGGCCGCGCGCAGCCACACCGGCAGCCAGCCCATCGAGTAGTGCGACGCCGGACGCAGCCGTCCCTTGTGGTGCTGGTGCAGGAATTCCGCCTTGTACGTCGCCATGTCGACGTCGACCGGGCAATCGGACAGACAGCCCTTGCAGGACAGGCAGAGATCCAGCGCATCGGCGACCTCCTCCGAACGCCAGCCGTCGGTGATCAGTTCGCCGTTCACCATCTCGGCGAGCAGATGCGCGCGGCCCCGCGTCGAGTGCTTTTCCTCGCGGGTGGCGCGGTAACTCGGGCACATCACACCCGCGCCGGTGGTGTTGCGGCATTTCCCGACGCCGACGCAGCGCCGCATCGCCTGCCCGAAGCTTCCCCGGTCCTCCGGGTACGCGAACGCGGTGACGTCTTCGAAATCCAGTGGCGCGCGGCGCACGCGCAGATCGGCGTCGACCGGCCGGGGACGCACCAGGATGCCGGGGTTCATCTTGTCCGCCGGGTCGAAGATTCCCTTGAATCGCGCGAAAAGCGCGAGCAGCTCGGGGCTGTACATCCGGGACAGCAGTTCCGAGCGGGCCTGGCCGTCGCCGTGCTCCCCGGACAGCGAGCCGCCGTGCGCGGCGACCAGGTCGGCCGCCTCCTCGAGGAACGACCGGAATCCCGCGATCCCTCGCGGGGACAGCAGATCGAAGTCCAGCCGCAGATGCAGGCAGCCCTCGCCGTAGTGGCCGTAGACCACACTCTTGCGGCCGTGCTCGCGCATGAGCTGTTTGAACTCCCGCAAGTAGGCACCCAATCGCGCGGGTGGCACGGCCGCGTCCTCCCAGCCCGGCCACGCTTCCTCGCCCCCGGCCAGCCGGGTCGCGAGACCGGCGCCCTCTTCCCGGATCCGCCACAGCCGCTTCTGCGCGGCCGCGTCGTCCAGCAGCGCGGAACCGGTCAGCGCGCCACGCAGGTCGGCGATCAGCCCGTGTGCCCGGTCCGGATCGGCCATCTCGACGAACAGCCAGGCGCCGCCCGGCGGAAGCCCGTCGGCGCGGCCCGGTTCCAGCAGCGCGACGAGATCCGCGTCGACGCCCTCCACGGTCAGCGGCGACCACGGCAGGATCGCCGGGACGGCGTCGGCCGCGGCGATGTCGGACTCGAAACCGAGCACCGCGAGCACCTTGCGATTCGGCACCTCGGTAAGGGAGACCGTCGCCTCCAGCACGGTGACGCAGGTGCCTTCACTGCCGACGAGCGCCTTGGCGACGTCGAAACCGTTCTCCGGCAGCAGGTGTTCCAGCCCATAGCCGGACACCCGCCTGCCGAAGGTGGACAGTTCGGTGCGCAGTAACGCCAAATTGTCCTGGACGAGCGCCCGCAACTCCGAGAAGACCCGGCCTTCCGTGCCGGGCCTGGCCGCCCGCGCGTCCACTTCGGACGGGGAGGTCGGGCCGACGGTCAGCCGGGTGCCGTCGTAGAGCAGCACGTCCAGCTCGCGGACGACGTCGACCGTACGTCCATAAGCGACCGAATGCGAGCCGCAGGCGTTGTTGCCGATCATTCCACCGATCGTGCATCGCGAATGCGTCGACGGATCGGGCCCGAATCGGAGACCGTGCGGCGCGGCGAGGCGCTGGAGGTCGTCGAGCACGGTGCCCGGGGCGACCCGCGCCGTACGCGCCCCGGGATCGAGATCGAGGACGCCGCCGAGGTGGCGCGAGGTGTCGATCACGACGCCGGGCCCGCACGAGTTGCCCGCCACGCTGGTGCCGCCGCCGCGGGCGATCACCGGCAGCCCGGCCGCACGGCAAGCGGCGACGGCCGCCATCACCTCGTCGACGCTCCTCGGCAGCACCACGCCCTTCGGCACGTGCCGGTAGTTGGAGGCATCGGTCGTGTACAGCGCCAGTGTCGCGGCGTCCGCCAAGATCTCCACGGGTCCATTCAAGACAACCGAGGGCGAGAACGCATCGGCGAACCTCTCCGGACGAGTGTGTCGGAGCCCACGTCCGAGGCACTCGTGCCGTGCGGTAGTGCGACGTCGAACCACTGCAATTCGTCACCTCTTTGCGGTGGTTCGACGTCGAATCACCGCAAGGAGGTGACGAATTGCGGTAAGTGTGCGTGCGAATACCGCATCAAGGTGGCGATTTGCGGGGTGGGCGGGGTCCGCTACGTCAAGCCGCTGTTAGGCGCTCCGGAGGCGAGGGAGTCCGTGGCTCCGTAGCAGCGGTGAGTCTCGCTTCGGCCAGGGCGTCCGCTTCGGCCAACGGTGTGGTGCCGTTGGCCGAAGCGGCGTCGAGGAGGTGCCGTGTCGTCGCTTCGAGGGTCTCGACGCGGGTGAGCGCCTCGTCGTGAGTGAGGTGTCCGGCTTCGCGGCCGAGCGTGTAGACGACTCCGCCCGCGCCGGCGACGAAATCCGGGATCCACAGGACACCTCTGGCTGCGAGGTCGTCCGCCACCACGTCCTTGGTGAGCTGGTTGTTCGCCGGGCCGACGACGAGCGGCGCGGCGACCTCGGTTTCCGGGCCGAACACCCCGCCGACGGCCGCCGGGATCAGGACGTCGGCCTCGATCCCGAGCAGCCGATCCGGCCGGACCAGGCGCAGACCCCGCTTCTCGGCGGCGGCGAGGCGTCGTTCGTCCACGTCGGACACCAAGACGTCGGCGCCCTGCTCGGCGAGGTCGGCGGCGAGGTGGGCGCCGACCGAACCGTAACCGCTGATGGCCACCTTGCGGCCGGTCAGGTCGTCGTCGCCGAAGACCGCCCGCGCGCCCGCTCGCAAGGCGGCGAGGACACCGACGGCGGTCGGCCCGCTCGACGAACCGGTGCCGCCGTGCTCCTCGGGGAGGCAGAACACGTGCGGGGTCCGCTCCCGGAGCACGAGCATGTCCGCCGGACCGGTGCCCACGTCCGGACCGGCGAGATACGCGCCGTCGAGTGACTCGATGAGGTCGGCGTGGTCGAGCAGGATGTCGCGCCGCTGCCCGGGGGTCGGCACGGTGTCGAGTGCGATGACACTCTTGCCGCCGCCGAAGGCCAGGCCCGTGACAGCACATTTGCGCGTCATCGCCGCGGACAGCCGCAAGACGTCGTCGATCGCGTCGTCGACTCGCGGATAGACCTTGAACCGGCAGCCTCCGACAGCCGGGCCGAGCGTGCGCGAGTGCACGGCCACCATCGTCGTCACCCCGGACCGGCGCCCCCGCCGGACGACCAGCTCCTGTACGGACATTTCGTCTCCTTCCCACGCGATTAGTCACCTACTTGGGACGAAGTTAGGCTGATCACCAGGATTCAGGGGTTCTGCCGAACGTTATTCGGGAAGACGAGGAAAGGAGCGGGCGTGGACGAACTTGATTCGGCGATCGTCCGGGAACTCCAGGCGGATGCGCGGCAGTCGAACCGTGACATCGCCCGCAAGGTCGGCGTCGCGCCGTCGACCTGCCTGGAACGGACGCGGCTGCTGCGGGAGCGCGGCGTCATCCGTGGCTATCACGCGGACATCGACCTGCGCAGCCTCAACCGCGGTGTGCAGGCGATGGTCTCGGCGCAAGTGCGGCCGCTGAGCCGGGCGGTGATCGACTCCTTCCAGCGTTCGGTCGCGGAATTGCCGGAGGTCCTTTCCGTTTTCGTCACCGCCGGCAGCGACGATTTCCTGATCCACGTTGCCGCGCAGGACGTCGATCAGCTCCACGCATTCCTGGTGGATCGCTTGGCGAAACGCAAGGAGATCATCGGCTTCCGCAGTTCGATCATTTTCCGGCATCTGCGCAAGACCGAGCTGGAACCGCTTCCGCGCCGAATACCGGGTGAAAGCGCCTAGGTTTCCCCCTTGGGTGCGCCCGAATCCGGGACTGAGCATCGGAGAAGACGGAAACTGTCGGGGGTATGGGTTTCACTGTGCAGAGCGGAACGGAAAGGAGGCACGCCTTGGACGTCCGGACGGAACTGAACCATCGTGAGCGGGCCACCCTGAGAGCCGTGGCCGAGGGCCACGCCGAAATCAGCTGTAGCTGCGAGCCGGACCTGTTCGTCGACGGCCTCGCCTGCTGCGACCAGCACACCGCGCACCGCCTGGCCCACCTCGGCCTGGTGGCGCCCGCGAGGGGCGGCCGGTGGGGCGAGCGCGTGCCCGCCCTGCTCACCGATGCCGGAGCGGTGGCCCTGGGCGGCCTCGCCGACCCGGGAATCGCCGCGTAAACGCGGTTGCCCCGGCCCCGCCTCCGGCGCCACGCTTTGCCGATGCGTGTCTTTCTGGAGACCGATCGGCTCCTGCTGCGACAGTTCACCGACGCCGACGTCGACGACCTGTTCGCGCTCTATGACGACCCCGAAGTCATGCGGTACCTCAATGGGGGCGAACCCGCCGACAGGGCGGAGATCGAAACACACGACCTTCCCGCGTTTCTCGGTTACTACGAGCGTTTCCCCGGTTACGGGTTCTGGGCGGCGATCGAGAAGTCGCGCGGGGCTTTTCTGGGCTGGTTCCATTTCCGCCCGCTACGCGGTCATCACACGGACGACCCCGAACTGGGCTACCGGCTGAACCGGTCTTCCTGGGGCAAGGGGTATGCGACCGAAGGTTCGCTCGCCCTCCTCGAAAAGGGCTTCACCGAATTCGGGGTACAGCGGGTCTGGGCGGGGACCATGGCGGTGAACCTGGGGTCCCGGCGGGTCATGGAGAAGATCGGGATGCGGCACATCCGGACCTATCACGAGCACTTCGACAACCCGATCCCCGGCACGGAGGAGGGCGAGGTCGAGTACGCCATCACCCTGGAGGAGTGGCGGGCCCGCGTCCATCCGTGATCGGGCTCGTCACACACGTGCTCGGAGACGTAACTCGCGTGCTCAGAGACGTAACTCGTGTGCTCAAAGACGTAACTCGGGTGAGGGACGGGTCCGGTCAAGGGGTGGGCAGCCAGGTCTCCCCGATCTCCTCGGCGAGGGCCTCCCCGCCGGTGAGATCGGCGAGCCAGGCGTGGAAGGTGTCCGTCTGGTCCGGCGCGAGGCCGACGTCGAAGTGCGCGACGTCTTCGAAGCGGGTCGCGTGCAGGAGGTACGGCGACGAGCGGATGTCGTTTTCCAGTCGTCCGGCCCGGTCGTAGTCGACGACGACCTCCACCAGGCGCAGCCGCCGGTACTCCCGGACGCCGACGACGTCGACGGCCTCCGAAACGGCCTGCCCGTACGCGCGGATCAGGCCGCCGGCGCCGAGCAGCACCCCGCCGAAGTACCGGGTCACCACGGCGACGGTGTCGGTCAGCTCCCGGCGGCGGAGCACTTCGAGCATCGGGGTGCCCGCCGTGCCCGCGGGCTCGCCGTCGTCACTCGAACGCTCGATTCGAGGCGCCCTTTCCCGCTGAGCATCCCGCTGGCCGAGCGTGCCGTCGACGCCGATCACGAACGCGTGACAGTGATGCCGCGCCGCCGGATCGGCCTTCTTCCGGGCGGTGATCACCGCGCGGGCGGCCTCCTCCGAGGCGACCGGGGCGAGCGCGCAAAGGAAGCGTGACCGCCGGATTTCGATCTCGTGGACCCCGGTGCCCGCCACGGTGAGATAACGATCCGCCATCGGGCAAGCCTCTCAAACCAGGCGGACCACTCTGCCGTTCGGGCGATTCGATGGTCACCCCTGGTCACCGCACCCAGGGTGAACCCCACTCGAATGCGCGACCCAGGTCACACTATCGGCCCAGGTACGCGGTCATTCGTGCAGGTCAGCGTGCCGATGCCCCACTGAGTGGACATGTCGTTCCAGCCAGTGGGCAGATGAGGGGTTAAGTCAACGCCCGCGTGGCATTTCCCACCCCGGCCAAGTGACGTATGTCGATAACAGCGATTTCACACTATCGTCATAAGACCGGCGAACCCGGGAGTAACACGTGTACCCGTCAGCCGCCCACCACAGTGGCGAGACGGCGCCCACGTGCACAGCAGAACCGATATGCGCATCGGCCGCCCAGTGCAGTGCGGCTTTACGAGGCCTGCCCCCGTTTCCGCGGGCGGGATCGTTCCCTCTCGACTGACCATCGCGGTCCCGGACCACTCCGTTAACTGGTTCACGCCCGAACCACCCGAACGGAGTGGTACCGGTCGCGCCGACGCCTTGGGAGGCGGCCAGCCGTGACCCACCATGCCAGCTACAAGGGCAGCAAGGCCCCCGAAGGCCTGTACGACCCGGAGTTCGAACACGACGCCTGCGGTGTCGCGTTCGTCGCGGACCTCTCCGGTAAACGCGATCACGGCATCGTCGCCAAAGCGCTGATCGCGCTGCGGAACCTGGAACATCGCGGAGCCCGCGGCGCCGACCCGGAGACCGGCGACGGCGCCGGGATCCTCATCCAGGTCCCCGACGAGTTCTATCGTGAGGTCGTCGGCTTCGCGCTTCCCGAGCCCGGCGCGTACGCCGTCGGGACGGCTTTCCTTCCGCAGGACGAAACCGCCCGCGGCCGGGCGATGACGACCATCGAGCGCGTCGCCGCCGAAGAGGGCATGCGCGTCCTCGGCTGGCGTGACCTTCCCGTCCACACCGAACACGTCGGTACCGGCGCGGCCGAGACCATGCCGTATTTCAGCCAGCTGTTCCTGACCGGGCAAGGCGCGCTGGAGGGCCTGGCCCTGGAACGCGCCGCCTTCGTGGTGCGCAAACGCGCCGAGCACGAACTCGCCGAAGACGACCTGTACTTCCCGAGCCTGTCCTCCCGCACGATCGTCTACAAAGGAATGCTCACCGAGCCGCAGGTCGAGAAGTTCTTCGCCGACCTCACCGACGAGCGCGTCACCAGCGCCATCGGCCTGGTGCACTCCCGCTTCTCCACCAACACCTTCCCGTCGTGGCCGCTGGCGCATCCGTACCGGTACGTCGCCCACAACGGCGAGATCAACACCCTGCGCGGCAACCGGAACTGGATGGACGCGCGCGAGGCGCTGCTCGAGTCCGACCTGATCCCGGGTGACCTCAAGCGGATCCATCCGATCATCACCCGCGGCGCGAGCGACTCCGCGTCCTTCGACGAGGTGCTGGAGCTGCTCCACCTCGGCGGGCGGCCGCTGCCGCACGCCGTGCTGATGATGATCCCGGAGGCCTGGGAGAACCATCAGGAGATGGACCCCGCACGCCGGGCGTTCTACGAGTTCCACTCGACGCTGATGGAGCCGTGGGACGGCCCCGCGCTGGTGTCGTTCACCGACGGCACCCAGATCGGCGCGGTGCTCGACCGCAACGGGCTGCGCCCCGCCCGGTACTGGGTCACCGAAGACGGCCTCGTCGTCCTCGCCAGCGAGGTCGGCGTGCTGGAGCTGGAGCAGGCCACGATTGTCCGGAAAGGACGGTTGGAGCCCGGCCGCATGTTCCTCGTGGACACGGCCGCCGGCCGGATCGTCGAGGACGAGGAGATCAAGGACCGGCTCGCCACCGAGCACCCGTACGACGAATGGGTCGAGGACGGGCTGCTCCCGCTCGACGGGCTTCCCGAACGGGAGCGCGAGATCCCGCCGCACGCCGCGCTCGTCCGCCGTCAGCAGGCTTTCGGCTACACCGAAGAGGAACTCGACGTCCTGCTCCAGCCGATGGCCCGCACCGGCGCGGAGCCGATCGGCTCGATGGGCAACGACTCCCCCATCGCGTCGCTGTCCAGCCGCCCTCGGCTGCTCTTCGACTACTTCATCCAGCTCTTCGCCCAGGTGACCAACCCGCCGCTGGACGCGATCCGCGAGGAACTCGTCACCGCGCTCGGCACCCAGCTCGGCGCGCAGCCGAACCTGCTGGAGGCCGACGCGAAGTCGTGCCGCCGGATCGTGCTGCCCTTCCCCGTGCTGGACAACGACGAGTTCGCGAAGCTGGTGCACGTCAACGACGACGGCGACCTGCCCGAGTTCCAGGCGGTCACCGTGCGCGGCACCTACGACGTCCACGGTGGCGGCGAGGCGCTCGTGCGGCGGCTCGACGAGATCCGCGCCGAGGTGTCCGCGGCCATCGCCGAGGGCGCGCGGCTGATCGTGCTGTCCGACCGGGGGATCGACGAAGACCACGCGGGCATCCCGTCGCTGCTGCTCACCGGCGCGGTCCACCACCACCTGGTGCGCGAGAAGACCCGTACGCAGGTCGGTCTCATCGTCGAGGCGGGCGACGCGCGCGAGGTCCACCACATCGCCCTGCTGATCGGCTACGGCGTCGCGGCGGTGAACCCGTACCTGGCGATGGCGACCGTCGAAGAGATGGCCGACCGGGGCCTGATCCCCGGCGTCACCGCGAAGCAGGCGACGGCGAACCTGATCAAGGCGCTCGGCAAGGGCGTCCGCAAGACGATGTCGAAGATGGGAGTGTCCACAGTGGCCTCCTACACCGGCGCGCAGATCTTCGAAGCGGTCGGGCTCGGCGACGAGGTCATCCAGAACTGCTTCACCGGCACCACTTCCCGGCTCGGCGGTGTCGGCTTCGACACGCTCGCACTGGAGGTCGCCGAGCGGCACCGCCGGGCGTTCCCGCGCGACGGGTTCCGCGCGAACCACCGCGAGCTGGAGACCGGCTCGGACTACCAGTGGCGCCGCGAGGGCGAGCCGCATCTGTTCAATCCGCAGACGGTGTTCAAGCTGCAGCACTCCACCCGTGCCGGGAAGTACGAGGTCTTCAAGGAGTACACGAAGGCCGTCGACGACCAGGCGCAGAAGCTGTACACGCTGCGCGGGCTGTTCGACTTCAAGATCGGCCAGCGGCCCGCCGTGCCGATCGAGGAGGTCGAGCCGGTCTCGGAGATCGTCAAACGGTTCGCCACCGGCGCGATCTCCTACGGATCGATCTCGGCCGAAATGCACGAAACCCTGGCCATCGCGATGAACCGGCTCGGCGGCAAGTCGAACACCGGGGAGGGCGGCGAGGATCCGGACCGGCTCTACGATCCCGAACGCCGCAGCGCGGTCAAGCAGGTCGCGAGCGGCCGGTTCGGCGTCACGAGCGAGTACCTGGTCAACGCCGACGACATCCAGATCAAGATGGCGCAGGGCGCGAAGCCCGGCGAAGGCGGCCAGCTGCCCGGCGCGAAGGTGTACCCGTGGATCGCGAAGACGCGGCACTCCACGGCGGGTGTCGGGCTGATCTCACCGCCCCCGCACCACGACATCTACTCGATCGAGGATCTCGCCCAGCTGATCCACGACCTCAAGAACGCCAACCCGGCCGCGCGCATCCACGTGAAGCTCGTGTCCGAGGTCGGCGTCGGCACCGTCGCGGCCGGTGTGTCCAAGGCGCACGCGGACGTCGTGCTCATCTCCGGGCACGACGGTGGTACGGGTGCTTCCCCGCTGTCGTCGATCAAGCACGCGGGCGGCCCGTGGGAGCTGGGGCTCGCCGAGACGCAGCAGACGCTGCTGGTCAACCGGCTGCGTGACCGGATCGTCGTGCAGACCGACGGTCAGCTCAAGACCGGCCGCGACGTCGTCATCGCCGCACTGCTCGGTGCCGAGGAGTTCGGCTTCGCGACCGCGCCGCTGGTGGTGTCCGGCTGCATCATGATGCGGGTGTGTCACCTCGACACCTGTCCGGTCGGGGTCGCGACGCAGAACCCCAAGCTGCGGGAGAAGTTCAGCGGCAAGGCGGAGTACGTGGTGAACTTCTTCGAGTTCATCGCCCAGGAGGTCCGGGAGTACCTGGCGGAGCTGGGTTTCCGGTCCATCGCCGAGGCCGTCGGCCACGCGGAGGTGCTCGACAAGCGCAAGGCGATCGAGCACTGGAAGGCCGCCGGGCTCGACCTGTCGCCGATCTTCCACGTGCCCGACATGGCCCCGGCCGGTCTGCGGCACCAGCAGACGGTGCAGGACCACGGGCTGGAGAAGGCACTCGACAACACGCTGATCCAGCTCGCCGAGGGCGCGTTGTCGGCCGGGGACAAGGTGCGGCTGGAACTGCCGGTGCGCAACGTGAACCGGACCGTCGGCACCATGCTCGGCCACGAGCTCACCAAGCGGTGGGGCGGCGAAGGCCTGCCGGACAACACGATCGACGTCACCTTCACCGGCACCGCCGGTCAGTCGTTCGGCGCGTTCGTGCCCAAGGGCATCACGCTGCGGCTCTACGGTGACGGCAACGACTACGTCGGCAAGGGCCTGTCGGGTGGGCGCCTCATCGTACGGCCGCCGAAGGTGGCGCGGTACAGCGCCGAAGAGCACGTCATCGCGGGCAACGTGATCGGCTACGGCGCGACCAGTGGCGAGATCTTCATCCGCGGCAAGGTCGGCGAGCGGTTCTGCGTGCGCAACTCGGGCGCGCTGGCCGTCGTCGAAGGCGTGGGCGACCACGGCTGCGAGTACATGACCGGTGGCCGTGTCGTCGTGCTCGGCACCGTCGGCCGCAACTTCGCGGCCGGCATGTCGGGTGGCGTCGCCTACGTGCTGGACCTGCCCGCGCACCGGATCAACCCGGAGATGGTCGACGTCGACCCGCTGGATTCGTCCGATGTGGACTTCCTGCGCGAGGCACTCGAAAAGCATTACGACGAAACGGAGTCCGCGGTCGCGCGTGCGCTGCTCGCCGAATGGGACACCGCCGTCGACCGGTTCGGCAAGGTCATGCCGAAGGATTACAAACGCGTGCTCGCGGCGCAGGCGAAGGCCGAGCGCGACGGGCGTGACGTGAACGAGGCGATCATGGAGGCAGCTCATGGCTGATCATCGCGAAGCCGGCCATGAGTGCCGACTGGGTGCGGGTATCCCGCAAGACACGGAGGCCGCTCATGGTTGATCATCGCGAAGCCGGCCATGAGTGCCGACTGGGTGCGGGTATCCCGCAAGACACGGAGGCCGCTCATGGTTGATCATCGCGAAGCCGGCCATGAGTGCCGACTGGGTGCGGGTATCCCGCAAGACACGGAGGCCGCTCATGGCTGACCCCAAGGGCTTTCTGACCACCACTCGCGAGACGCCCAAGAGCCGTCCCGTCGACCTGCGCCTGATGGACTGGCGCGAGGTGTACGAGGACTTCGCGACGACGAAGCTGCAGAAGCAGGCCGGACGCTGCATGGACTGCGGCATCCCGTTCTGCCACCAGGGCTGCCCGCTCGGGAACCTCATCCCCGAGTGGAACACGCTGACCTGGCGCGACGATTGGCGCGACGCGGCCGAGCGGCTGCACGCGACCAACAATTTCCCGGAGTTCACCGGGACCCTCTGCCCGGCGCCGTGCGAGACGGCGTGTGTGCTCGGGATCAACGACGATCCCGTCACCATCAAGCGGGTCGAGATCTCGATCATCGACCGGGCCTTCGAAGAAGGCTGGGTCACGCCGCAGCAGCCGGTGGCGCTCACCGGCAAGAAGGTGGCGGTGGTCGGGTCCGGCCCGGCGGGACTCGCCGCGGCGCAGCAGCTCACGCGCGCGGGCCACAGCGTCGTGGTCTTCGAGCGGGCCGACAAGATCGGCGGGCTGCTGCGCTACGGCATCCCCGAGTTCAAGATGGAGAAGCACCGCCTCGACCGGCGCCTCGACCAGATGCGGGCCGAAGGCACGGAGTTCCGGACCTCGGTGAACGTCGGCGTCGACCTCACCGTCGAGGAACTGAAGTCTTCCCACGACGCCGTGGTCCTCGCCGGCGGCGCGACGGCGTGGCGCGACCTGCCGATCGGCGGCCGCGAGCACGACGGCATCCACCAGGCGATGGAGTTCCTGCCGCACGCCAACCGGGTCGCCGCCGGGGAGCTCGACGTCTCGCCGATCAGTGCCAAGGGCCTCGACGTCGTGGTCATCGGCGGTGGCGACACCGGCGCGGACTGCGTCGGGACCTCGCACCGCCAGGGCGCGAATTCGGTGACGCAGCTGGAGATCATGCCGAAGCCGCCGCTTTCGCGCTCCGACGCGCATCCGTGGCCGACGTACCCGATGATCTACCGCGTCTCGTCCGCGCACGAAGAGGGCGGCGAGCGGCTGTATGCGGTCAACACCCAGGAGTTCCTGGCCGACGCCGACGGGCGTGTGCGCGCGCTGAAGCTGGTCGAGGTGCGCAACGAGGGCGGCAAGTTCGTCCCGGTCGAAGGCACCGAACGCGAACTCCCGGCGCAGTTGGTGCTGCTCGCGATGGGCTTCGTCGGCCCGGAGCGGGAGGGCCTGCTGGAGACCCTCGACGTCGAGTTGGACCAGCGCGGCAATGTCGCCCGCGACAAGTCCTTCAAGACCAGTGTCGACAACGTGTTCGTGGCGGGTGACATGGGCCGTGGCCAGTCGCTCATCGTGTGGGCGATCGCCGAAGGCCGCTCCGCCGCGGCCGGGGTGGACGCGTTCCTCACCGGACGGGACGTCCTGCCCGCCCCGATCGCGCCGACCGACCGGCCGCTCACCTAGGCGACTCTCAGTACGTGCTCTCAGTACGTGAAGGCCCCCTTCCACGCGCCTGACGCGGGAAGGGGGCCTTCACGTACTTTGGCGACCCGCAATTCGTCACCTACTTGCGAGCGTCGCGCGCGCGTGGCTCTCGCAAGTAGGTGACGAATTGCGGGGTGTGACCGGAACATTGGTTCTTTCGGGTGATAAAACCGCCGAAAGAGGGTACTTGCGAGTGAGGACGGCGAGGTTTCGGTATCGGTTGTATCGAGGGGTAAGACCCGGGCAGCGGCGGGGACCGGCACCATCTGCCGGGCCGCCGGACGGGGTTTCCGAGGAGGGGGTTCCCTGCCATGTCCGTCGACCTGAGCACACCGTTGGAATGGAAGACCGCGGCCGGTGACGCCGCGAAAATGCTCGAAGAACTACAGCCGAACATCCTCAAAGCACACACCCGGGACCATTTTTCCGCGCTTTTCCTCCGTTTTTCGGAGGCTGCGAGCGCGAAGAAGTTCCTCGCGTCGCTCGTCCCGCTGATGAAGTCCGCGAAGACCCACCTGACCGAGGTCGAGCGCTTCAAGACCGAAGGCGTGAAGGGGACGCCCTATGTCGGTACCGGGTTGACGTCGGCGGGCTACCGGTTCCTGGACATCCAGGGACCGCAAGACAAATCCTTTGTGGTCGGCATGCGCGCGCAGGAGATCCGCGAGAAGCTGAACGACCCGCCGCGCTCCACGTTCGACAGTGGATACCACGACGAGATCCACGCCGTCGTCATCATCGGCGACGGCGCGGACGCGGCGATGACCGCCCGCCGGAACGAGGTGCTGACGCTGATTCCGCCGACGATTTCCGTGGTCGCCGAGGAAACCGGCTTCGGCCGCGTGAACGCCCACGGCGAGGGGATCGAACATTTCGGTTACGTCGACGGCCGGAGCCAGCCGCTTTTCCTGGTCGAGGACATTCGGGCGGAGCGGACGGAATCGGACGGGATCAACGTCTGGAACCCGACCGCGCCGCTGGACCAGGTGCTCGTCCCCGATCACGCGGCTCCCGATCCCGGAGTGCACTTCGGCAGTTACTTCGTTTTCCGTAAACTGGAGCAGAATGTACGGCGTTTCAAGCAGTCGGAGGAAGCTCTGGCGGATCAGCTCGGTCTCGCCGGCGAAGACCGGGAGCGGGCGGGGGCGATGATCGTCGGCCGGTTCGAGGACGGCACGCCGCTGACCGCGCAACGGGAAGAGGGGGCGGAAAGTCCGGTACCGAACAATTTCGGCTACGAAAACGACACCGCCGGCGCCAAATGTCCCTTCCAGGCCCATATCCGGAAGACGAATCCGCGGGGCAGCGGTGGCGCGGAAGAACCACCGCGGGAACGCCTGCACCTGATGGCGCGCCGAGGCGTGCCGTACGGCGAACGGGCCGACGATCCGAACGCCGACCTGCCACCGTCGGCCCGGCCGAGCGGCGGGGTCGGCCTGTTGTTCATGGCGTTCAATTCGGCACTGGACAACCAGTTCGAGTTCACCCAGGCGACCTGGTCGAACAACCCCGGGTTCCCGATCCCGGACGACGGGGTCAAGCCGCCGGGGCTCGATCCGGTGATCGGCCAGGGCCCGCGCCCGGAATCCGGCTACACCGCGGAATGGGCGGGCACCCGAACGGTGACCGCCGATCCGATCCCGCAGGCGGTGACCTTGAAGGGCGGCGACTACTTCTTCATGCCGTCACTCGCCTTCTTGCGTGGACTCGGCGGCAAGGGCTGATCTTTCCCGGACCACGGCCGATTCCGGTGCCGGGATGGCGGATTGCCCGCCCGGCGGCACCGGAACGGGCGGGAATCGGGCGCCGGTCACACTGGGGGTGGCCGGCGCCTTTTTTCTTCCCGATGTCCCGAACCTGCTGCTTCCCTCCGCCCGTATCACGACGCGTAGTACTTTGTCCGGTGCGGTAAGCGACATCGCGCTTCGGGGAGGGAGCTGGAGATGAATCGCCATGAACGGCTGACGGCTTTATTGGACATGGTGGGCGAGCGGGAAAAAGTCGACGTCGAGGTTTCGGCGGGCGAACTCGGTGTCTCCCCCGCGACGATCCGCCGGGACCTCGACCACCTGGCGGGCCGGAATCTCGTGGTCCGCACCCGCGGCGGCGCCGTCGCGAGCAACGTGGCCTACGACCTTCCGTTACGGCACAAGGCGGCCCGCAACGCGCCGGAGCAGCAGCGGATCTCCGCCGCCGCGGCCAAGATGGTCGACCCCGGCATGGTGGTCGGGCTCAACGGCGGCACCACGAGCACCGAAGTGGGCCGCGCGCTCGCGACCCGGCCGGACATGGGCGAGACGACCGGCGGGCCGTCGCTCACCGTGGTGACGAACGCGCTCAACATCGCCCACGAACTCGCCGTGCGGCCCAATATCAAGATCGTGGTGACCGGCGGCGTCGCGCGACAGCAGTCGTTCGATCTGTCCGGGCCGCTGTCGCAGCTGTTCCTCGACCAGATATCGCTCGATCTGGTGTTCCTCGGGGTGGACGCTTTCGACCCGGTGCACGGCGCGCAGGCGCACCACGAAGGCGACGCGAGCACGAACCGGCTGATGGCGGCCCGCGCCCGTCAGGTCGTCGTGCTCGCCGACAGCGGGAAACTCGGCGGTCACGCCTTCGCGAAGATCTGCGCGACCGCCGATGTCGACGTTCTCGTCACCGACGGCCGCGCGGACCCCGCGCGAGTGCACGCCTTCGAGGAGGAAGGGGTGCGGGTGGTCAAGGCTTGAGCCGGTTGGCGAGGCCGGCCAGGCAGCGTCCTGCCGACGTCGATGGCGGACGCGGACTCACCCTCGGACACCGAGCCGGTCCAGCGCCAGCAGCGCCGCGCCGAGCCTGCCCGCCTCGTCGCCGAGTCGCGCGATCCGCAGTTCGGGCATCCGCTGGAACTGGAGGTTCGCCGCGAGCCACGCCCGCACCGGCTCGAGGACGTAGTCGCCCGCGGTGAACAGGCCGCCGCCGAGGACGACGACTTCGGGCGCGAGCAAGGTGACCAGGGTCTTGATGCCGTGGCCCAGCCCCTCGAGCGCGTCGTCGAGCACGGAGATCGCGGCTTCGTCGCCGTGCCGGGCGGCGTCGACCACCTGCTCGGCGCCTTCGGCGGGCCGCCCGGTGTGCTCGCGGTAGCGGCGGGCGATGGCCGACGCGGAGGAGATCGCCTCGAGGCATCCCGTCGCCCCGCATCCGCACGGCAACTCGTGGCCGACGTCGATGTGCCCGATCTCGCCGCCTTGCCCGCCCGCGGCATACAGCTTCCCGTCGAGCTGGAGCGCGGCCGCGATCCCGGTGCCGACCGGGATGAAGGCGGCGTCGGTGCAGCCCTTGCCCGCGCCGACCCGGAACTCCGCCAGCCCGCCGGCGCGGACGTCGTGCCCGAACGCGAACGGCAACCCCAGTCTGCTGTCGAGCAGCTCCCCGAACGGCACGTTCCGGAAGTCGAGGTTCGCCGAGAACCGCGCCACCCGCTCGACGTCGTCGACGATGCCGGGGATGACCACGCCGACGGCGTCGGGCGTGCCGGTGCCCGCCTGCTTGCCCAGCGTTTCCACGATCCGCGCGACCTGGTCCGCGAGCGCCTCGCCGTCCGCTCCGCGCGCCGTCGGCTCGCGCAGGCTGGCGAGATCCTTCAGGTCCGCGTCGTACAGGGCCGCCTTGATGGACGTTCCGCCGACATCGAGTGCCGCCACCGCAGGTGTCATAGCTGGATTTTGGCATGCGCCCCGCCGGGGACGGCAGGGATTCCGCCAAGGCCCTCTCCTCAGCCGCGCGGTGTCAGGTAGCCCTGGGAGAACGCGGTGGCCACGGCCGCGGCACGGTCGTTGACACCGAGTTTCGCGTACACGTGCAGCAGATGCGTCTTCACCGTCGCTTCGCTGATGAAGAGCTTCTTCGCCGCCTCGCGGTTCGTCGAGCCCCGGGCGATCAGTTCCAGGACTTCCCGTTCACGGTGGGAGAGCGGGCCTGAGGTCGGCTGCCGCATCTGTCCCATGAGCCGGGTCGCGACGGCGGGAGAAAGCATCGCTTTCCCTTGGGCGGCCGCCTCCACCGCGCGGAACAGCTCCTCCCTCGGCGCGTCCTTCAGCAGGTAGCCGGTGGCACCGGCCTGGATGGCGGGCAGCACGTCGCTGTCCGTGTCGTACGTGGTGAGCACGAGGATCCGCGAAGCCACCCCGCGTTTCGCCAGCTCCTCGATGGCCGTGACGCCGTCGGTCCGGGGCATCCGCAAGTCCATGAGGATCACGTCGGGCCGGAGCTTCACCCCGGCGGTGATGGCCTCCGCGCCGTCCCCCGCCTCGCCGAGGACCTCGAAGCGCGGGTCGGCGCTGAACATGCCCCGCAGCCCGTCCCGTACCACCGGGTGGTCGTCGACGATCAGCAGCGAGATCATCGCTCGGCTCCGGCCGGGAGCGCCGGCACGGAAGCCGAGATCGCGGTACCCCCGCCCGGCTCCGACTCGATGTCGAGCCGTCCGGCGAGGCGCCGCACGCGCTGCCGCATACCGGCCAGCCCGAACCCGCCGTCGGCGGAACCGTTGGCGCGCTTGGCGGTGGGCTCGAAACCCACCCCGTCGTCACGTACGTCGAGCGTCACCAGATCCTCCATGTACGACAGGGTCAGGCCGACTCGGCCGGCCTTCGCGTGCTTGGCCACGTTCGCCAGTGCTTCCTGTGCGGCCCGGAGCAGCGTCACCTCGACATCGGCGTGCATCGGCCGCGGATCGCCGGTGGTGGTCAGCACCGCGTCGATGTGGTGCACCTCCGACCAGCGCCTGGCCACGTCGCCGATCGCGTCCTGGAGTCTGCCCTCGGCGAGCGGCTCCGGCTGCACCGCGTGCACCGTCCGGCGTGCCTCGGTCAAGCTCTCCCTCGCGAGGTTCATCGCGTTCGTCACGTGCCGGTGCGACGCCGGGTGCTCGCCCAAGGTCTGCTCGGCCGCCTGGAGCTGGGTGAGGATGCCGGCCAGCCCTTGCGCCAGGGTGTCGTGGATGTCCCTGGCGATCCGCTGCCGCTCGTCGAGCACCCCGGCCTCGCGTGCCTGGACCAGCAACTGGGCGTGCAAGCCGGCGTTCTCCTCCAGTGCCGCCTCCAGTCTGGCGTTCGCTTCGTGCAACTCGACGAGCGCCTGCTTCTGCTTGAGGTTGCGTTGATCGGACTGCTCGGCGATATGGGAGAAGGCCCCGGCGAGCACGGTGATGATGACGCTGAGCGCCGCCCACGCCACCCACATGTCCTCTTCCTGGATGCCCGTCAACCCGCCCAGGTACGCCACCGCCGAGATCACGGACGTGGCCGTCACCCCCGCGTACCGCCAACGGCCTTTCAGGTACTGGAACGCCTGGGGGTAGCCGATGAAGGCGAACAGGCCGTACCACGGCGCTATGGCGACCACGGAGGCCGTCAGCACCATCAGCCCCGTGTAGTACAGGCCCATCAGCGGGCCGTTCCGGTGCCATTGCGGATGAAGCGTGTGGAACCAGAACGACCAGGCCAGGATCCCGGCCGAAAGCGCGAGCACCGCCGGCAGCCGCACCGGCACCCGCCAGATCGGCAGCAGCACCGAGATGAGGACGCCGAGTGTCAGCAGGACGTACGGCAGGACCTTGAAGACCGCCGTCTCGACCCGTTCCCAGCGGTCGAACTCCGCGCGCAGCTCCGCTTCGATGCTCACGACTCACTCCCAGCGGAAATACCGGGCGGCCAGCCCGCCCGCCACGATCGTCCACCCCAGCAACACCGCCATCTGCAGTGGTTGCGGCCAGTGACCGGCGGCGGCGTCCTGCAATGATTGCACGCCGGCGCCCAGCGGGGTGAAGTCGCTGATCTTCCGCAGGACGTCGTTCATCGCGGCGCGAGGCACCCAGAGACCGGCGAAGAACAGGATCGGGAAGAACAGCAGGGTCCCGATCGCGCCCGCGCTCTTGCCGGTCGGCGCGACGGAGGCGACGAGCAGGCCGATCGCGAACATCGCGAGCGCTGTCACCAGGTACGCGACCAGGTAGGCGAACGGCTGCCGGGGCAGGCCCACGTCGTACAGCACCCTGCCGATGGCCAGCACCGCCAGCATCGTC
Source organism: Amycolatopsis sp. QT-25 (assembly GCF_029369745.1). Taxonomy (NCBI): domain Bacteria; kingdom Bacillati; phylum Actinomycetota; class Actinomycetes; order Pseudonocardiales; family Pseudonocardiaceae; genus Amycolatopsis; species Amycolatopsis sp. QT-25. The sequence goes on along the minus strand of NZ_CP120210.1, from coordinate 1,796,516 downwards.
GCCACGGACATGACCGTGGACATCAGCAGCTGTGCGCCGAGCAGGACGCGCGGTTCGACCGGGGTGGTCCGCATCCGCCGCAGCACACCCTTCTCCCGGTAGGTGGCGAGCAGCTGGGACACACTGTTGAGCGCGAACATGGCGAGGCCCATCGCGACGATGATCGGCAGGTACAGGGTGATCGCCCTGGCGCCGCCGAGGTCCGCGCTGGGTTCCCGCAGGGCGGGGAACGCGCCGAGGACGACGAGCAGGAGCGGCGGGAACGCGAGCACGAAGAACACGAGCATCGGCTCACGGAAGAAGAGTTTGGTCTCGGCGACGGTGAGCCGGGCGAGGGCGGACATGGTGGGTTCTCCTCAGGAGTCGACGGTGCGGCCGGTGAGCGCGACGAACGCGTCGTCGAGCGACGCCTGCTCGACCCGCAGGCCGGCCGCGGTGACCTGGTTGCGGGCGAGCACGGTGGTGACGGCGAGCAGCAGGTTCCCGGTGCCGGTCACGACGAGCTGGTCGCCCGCGCGGTCGACCGACGTGACCTCGGGCAGCGCGGTCAGCACGGAGTGGTCCAGCGGGGCGGAAGGGCGGAACCGGACGCGTTGCCGGTCGTCGACGCTGGAGACCAGGCCGGCCGGGGTGTCGAGGGCGACGACCCGGCCGGAGTCGATCACCGCCAGCCGGTCGCACAGTCGTTCCGCTTCCGCCATGAAATGCGTGACCAGCAGGATCGTGACGCCGCGCTCACGGACGCGCTCGATCAGGTCCCACGCGTCGCGGCGGGCCTGCGGGTCCAGGCCGGTGGTGAGCTCGTCGAGCACCGCCACCCTGGGGTTGCCGACCAGTGCGAGCGCGATCGACAGCCGTTGCTTCTGCCCACCGGACAACCGGCGGAACCGGGTGCCGATCTTGTCGGTCAGGCCGAGCATGGCGAGCAGTTCCCGCCAGTCGGCCGGATCACGGTAGAAGGAGCCGTACAGCTCCATCGCCTCGCCGACCTCGAGCTTGTCCGGCAACTCGCTTTCCTGCAGTTGCGCGCCGAGCAGCTGCCGCAGCTCACCCGTCTCGCGTCGCGGGTCGATCCCGCAGACCCGGATGGTGCCGCCGTCCGGGACCCGCAGCCCCTCGACGCACTCGACGGTCGTCGTCTTGCCCGCCCCGTTGGGGCCGAGTATGCCGAAGATCTCGCCCTGCTCGACGGTGAACCCGACCCCGTCCACCGCGGTGTGGTCGCCGTAGCGCTTGACGAGGTTTTCCACCTCGATGATTGCCATACGGAGACCTTGCCGCGTGGCGGGGGTCCGCCGAATCGACCGCGTGGCCACCGCTGGGACGGACGACGGTGGAGCCGCCATCGACCGATCGGTGGATGCCCGCCGTAACGAGCCTGCGCCGATCGGGTTCGGTCACATTGACCTGACGCTTCGTGGCGACCTACGCTCGACCGGCCAGACGACGGCACCCGGAACGCGGTGAGAATCCGCGCGGTCGCGCCACTGTGACTCCGACCCATCGGGGAAGCCAGACCCGGAGCCGTCGTATAACCCCTGAAGAGGCCGCGCTAGCCCGAGGAGGTCCCACCGCCATGTCCGAAGCGGTAGCCGCAGTACCCGTCCCCGTCCGGATCCCCGTCCGCGAGATCCTGCCCTGGGCGGTGCTGGTCATCCTTCTTTCGCTCATCACGCTGTACTTCGTCAGCGCCGAGCAAGGTGCGGTGTCGGTGTTCGCGAACTCGTACGTCCACGAGTTCGTCCACGACGGCCGGCATCTGCTGGCCTTCCCCTGCCACTAGGCGGCACGCGCCCCATGATGAGGACCTTGCTGGTCCGCGGCATGCTCGCGGGCCTGGTCGCCGGTGTCCTGGCGACCCTTTTCGCTTACTTCTTCGGTGAGCCCTCGGTCGATACCGCCATCGGTCTCGAAGGCACCGCCGCGCATTCGCACAGTGCTCCGGGTGCGCACGAACACGCTCCCGCCGAGGCCGGGGCGGAGGAGGAAGAGCTCGTCACCCGTGGTGTGCAGAGCACCGTGGGGCTGCTGACCGGCGTCGGCCTGTACGGCGTCGCTGTCGGCGGGCTGTTCTCGCTCGCTTTCGCGTTCGTCCACGGACGGCTCGGCACCCTCCGGCCGCGAGTGACCGCGGCACTTCTCGCGGGCGGCGCCTTCGTGGTCGTGTTCCTGGTGCCGTTCCTCAAGTATCCGGGGAATCCCCCGGCCGTCGGGCAGGCGGGCACGATCGGGAGCCGGACTTCGCTGTACTTCGGCTTCGTCGCGCTTTCGCTGCTGATCGGCATCCTCGCCGCGGCGTTCGGCCGGAAGCTGGCCGACAAGCTCGGCGCCTGGCGCGGCGGCCTGCTCGCCGCGGGCGGGTACGTCGTGCTGATCGCGGTGGCGGCGGCGCTGTTGCCGTCGATCGACGAAGTCCCCGACGGGTTCCCGGGTTCCACGCTGTGGACCTTCCGGCTGGCCTCGGCGGGCACGCAGGTGGTGCTCTGGACCGCGCTGGGCCTGACCTTCGGCGCCTTGGCCGAGAAGGCGCTGTCCGGGAAGGCGTTGTCCGGGAAGGCGTTGTCCGGGACGGCACTGTCCGGGAAGGCGCACGCCGGCTAGCAATTCGTCATCTGGACGCGGTAGTTGCGTGCGCAAGGACCGCATCCAGATGACGAATTGCGTCAGAGGACGCCGGGTGGCACGAAAGGCAGGCCGCCGTCGGCACCGTGTTCGAGGACACGCAGGAGCCGGGCGGTGTCGACGTGCTCCTCGACGGCGTCGGCGAGCCGGTCCAGCATGCTCTCCCGCAGCGCGCCGAACCCGGGTGCCCCGGCGGCGGGTGACCAATCCGCCACCTCGCCCAGCCAGGCGCGGCGGAAGTCGTCGTTCTCGAAGGCGCCGTGCCACATCGTGCCCCATACCGCGCCCCGCCGGTATCCGTCCAAAAAGGACTCGGCGGGGCCGGTGGCGGTCACCGTGCCGTGATGGATTTCGTACGCCTCCACAGGTCGGCCGCGCCACTGCCCCGAGGGCCGGGCCAGCACCTTGTCGGCACCGAACGAGACACGCGTCGGCAGCAGGCCCAGGCCGGGGACCGTGCCGGCGCCGGACTCGACGTCGTCCTCGATCTCGGCGGCCAGCATCTGGTAGCCACCGCAGATCCCCAGTACCGGCCGTCCCGCCTCGGCCCGGGAGCGGACCGCGTCCGCCAGGCCGCGCGCACGCAGCCACGCCAGGTCGGCCACGGTCGCGCGGGAACCCGGCAGGATCACCACGTCGGCGGACCGGACCGTGTCCGGATCCGCCGTCAACGTGACCGAAACCCCGGGCTCGGCGGCGAGCGCGTCGACGTCGGTCGCGTTGGAGGCCCGCGGAAATCGCACGACGGCGATCCGCAGGGCCCCGCCCGAAGCACCCCAGCCCGCGGCGGCCAGCGCGTCCTCCGAGTCGATCCACACCTGGTCGAGCCAGGGAAGCACGCCGAAGACCTCGCGGCCGGTGAGCTTCTGCAGTGTTTCCAATCCCGGCCGCAACAGGTCCACGTCACCGCGGAACTTGTTGACCAGCCAGCCCGAGACCAGCGCCTGGTCTTCGGCGGACAGCAGGGCGAGGGTGCCGAACATCGCGGCCATGACGCCGCCGCGGTCGATGTCGCCGACGACGATCACGGGCAGGCCGAAGCGCCGTGCCAGCCCCATGTTGACGTAGTCGCCCTCGCGCAGGTTGATCTCGGCCGGGCTGCCCGCGCCTTCGCACAGCACGGCGTCGAAGCGCTTTCGCAGTGCGGCGAAGGTGTCGAAGGCGATCTCGGCGAGACCGGCCCGGCCGGTCGCGTACTCCCCCGCTTCCAGCGTGCCGAACGGTTTCCCGAGCGCGACGACGTGGCTGCGGCGATCACTGCCGGGTTTCAGCAGCACCGGGTTCATCGCGGCTTCGGGTTCGACGCCGGCCGCCCGCGCCTGCACCCATTGCGCGCGGCCGATCTCGGCGCCGTCCGCGCACACCATCGAGTTGTTCGACATGTTCTGCGCCTTGAAGGGCGCGACCCGCACGCCCCGGCGCGCGAGCCAGCGGCACAACGCGGCGGTGACCAGGCTCTTGCCCGCGTCCGACGTCGTCCCCGCGACGAGCAGGCCGTTCATCGCGTGACCGCCACCGCGACGGCGAGCGCGGCCAGCCCGACCACCCGCGACAGCCGGACCGCGCGCCGCACGTCCACCGGTTCCGGATCGCGGCCGTCGCCGAGGACGCCCCGGCGTTCGGCGCGGCCGCCGTAGCTGTTCGTCCCGCCCAGCCTGATTCCGAGCGCGCCGGCGAAAGCGGCTTCGACCTGGCCCGCGTTGGGGCTCGGATGGTGTTTCCCGTCGCGGCGCCAGATCCGGAACGCGGATCTGGCGAAGCCGCCCGCCAGCGGCGCCGACACCACCGTGAGTGCCGCGCCGAGCCGGGACGGGACCAGGTTGACCAGGTCGTCCGTCCGCGCCGACGCCCAGCCGAAGTTCGTGTACCTCGGCGAGCGATAGCCGACCATCGCGTCGAGGGTGTTGAGCGCGCGATAGCCCAGCAGACCGGGGATCCCGGCGACCGCGCCCCACAGCAGCGGCGCGACGACGGCGTCCGAGGTGTTCTCGGCGATGGACTCGGTGGTCGCTCGGGCGAGTTGGCCGGTGTCGAGGCCGGTGGCGTCGCGGGCGCAGAGATGCGAAAGCCGCTGCCGCGCTCCGGGCAGATCGCCGTCGTCGAGCAATCCGGCCATGTGCGTGCCCTCGGCCGCGAGCCCGCGTCCGCCGAGGACCACCCACGTGGACGCCGCCGTGAGCGCGAACCGGGCGAGCGGACGTTCGCGGGTCAAGAATTGGGCCGCAGCCCCCAATCCGGTGACGCCGCCCGCGCAGAGCGCGGTGTACGCCGCGCCCCGCACCTTCGAATCGGCGTAAACCCGCTGTTCGAGGGCTTGCGCGGCGCGCCCGAAGCCGGCGACCGGATGCCTTCTGCGCGGATCTCCGAACACGGCGTCGGCGACGTAACCGGTCACGAGTCCGGCTGCGGTGGCGGCTTGTCGGAGTGGCACGTGGCGAACCGTAGCGCGTGCACGAGAATGCGGGGTATGACCAAGCTGACGCATCGCCTCGCGGGGGTCCTGGAGACACTCGCGCGGGCACTTCGCCGCTATTCGCGCGACGACGGCAAGGTGCTGATACTGGGCGGCGTCCGCTCTGGGAAGTCACACCACGCCGAGCGGCTCGCGTCCCGCCACCCGCACCTGACCTACGTCGCGCCCGGCCTGCCGCCGAACGCCGCCGATCCCGAATGGGCCGCTCGCGTGGCCGCGCACCGGGCACGGCGGCCGGCCACCTGGAAGACGGTCGAGACCACCGACCTGGCCACGGTGCTGCGGACGGCGACGCATCCGCTGCTCATCGACTGTCTCGGCACCTGGATCAGCCGGGTGCTCGACGAGGTCGGCGCCTGGGAGCAGCGCGACGGGTGGGAACGGCGGCTCGACGACCGGCTGGAGGACTTCCTGGTGGCGTGGGCGCAGGCCGACGTGCCGGTGATCGCGGTCAGCAACGAGGTCGGCAGTGGTGTGGTGCCCGCGACGGTGTCCGGACGCGTGTTCCGTGATGTGCTGGGCGCGGTGAACAACCGGGTGTCCGCCGTGTCCGACCGGACCGTGCTGGTCGTCGCCGGACGGATGCTGGACCTGCCCTAGGAGGGCAGCGGGCGGAGCTGGGGTTTGACCGGAAGTAACCACCCGCGTGAACCCGCCCCGGCCGAAGGTCCCGCTATCGCGGTGGCAGGGCGCCCTGTCCGCATCCGTGACCTGGATGACCAGCCAGCGCGCCCTGCCGACGTCGATCGCGGACGCGGGTTCACCAGACACTGAGGAGCTGCCATGCGTATCGCCACCCCGGACGCCGCCGCCGAAGCCGCGGCGCGCGTCAGACTCGACGGTCTGGTCAAGCCGCTGGGTTCGCTCGGGCGGCTCGAAGACCTGGCCGCCTGGCTCAGCGCGGCGCACGGCGTCGTCCCGCCGCGGCCGCTCGACGACGTCCGGGTGGTGGTGTTCGCCGGGGACCACGGGGTCTCCGGGATGTCGGCGTATCCGCGTGAGGTCACCGCGGCGATGGTCCGCGTGTTCCTGGCAGGCAAGAGCGGGGTCGGCGTGCTGGCCAAGCTGTCCGGAGCGAAGGTGCGGGTGCTGGACATCGCGGTGGACTGGGACGGCGCGGACGTGCCCGCCGAGGTCACCGCGCACAAGGTCCGGCGCGGCTCCGGTTCGATCGACGTGGAGGACGCGCTCGCCGAGGGCGAGGCGCGCACGGCCTTCGAGCACGGGACGGCGATCGCGGACGAGGAGATCGACGGCGGCGCGGATCTGCTCATCCCCGGTGACATGGGGATCGGCAACACCACGATCTGCGCGGCCGTGGTCGCTTCGGTGCTCGGCCTGGCCGCGGACGAGGTCGTCGGCACGGGGACGGGGATCGACGAGGACGGGCGGGCGCGGAAGGTCGCCGTCGTCGAGGCCGCGTTGGCCAGGGCCGGCGCGCTGAGAGACCCCTTCGCGGTGCTGACGTCACTCGGCAGCGCCTGTCTCGCCGCGACGGCGGGCTTCCTGGCGCAGGCCGCGGTTCGCGGGGTTCCGGTGCTGCTCGACGGCGTGTTCTCCGGCGCCGCGGCGCTCGTCGCCCGCGAGATCGCGCCCGGTGCCGAACAGTGGTGGCTGGCCGGGCACCGGTCGACCGAGCCGTCGCAGGCGTTCGCGGTGAAGGCGCTCGGCCTGGAACCGATCCTCGACCTGGGGCTGCGGCTCGGCGAGGGCAGCGGGGCCGTCCAGGCGGTGCCGACGCTGAGGGCGGCGCGGGCGATCCTCGCGGACATGGGCCTGCTGGCGGAGCTGGCTTGATCGCCGACGCGCTGAAGATGTCCGTCGGCACCCTGACCACCGTCCGGGTGCCGGCCCCGGGCCTGATCGACCGGCGGGTGGCGGGCGGTGCGATGGTGCTCGGCCCGCTGGCCGTCCTGCCGCTGGCCGCCGTCGCCGCGGTGATCGTCTTCTCGGGTGAACTCGTCGGCCTGCCCGCTTTCGCGTCGGCGGCGCTCGCGTTGGGCGCGGTGGCGCTGGGCAGCCGAGGGCTCCATCTGGACGGGCTCGCCGACACGGCCGACGGACTCGGTGCCTCGTACGACCGAGCACGCGCCCTGGAGGTCATGCGGCGCGGGGACTCCGGGCCGACCGGGATCGCGACCCTGGTGCTGACGTTGCTGGTGCAGGTCGGCGCGCTGACCGGGGCGATCTCGGCCGGACACGGCATCGCGGCGGTCGTGCTCGCGGTCGTCGCCGGACGCGGGGTGCTGTCGCTGTGCTGCGCACGCGGCGTCCCGTCGGCCCGGCCGGAAGGGCTGGGCGCGACCGTCGCCGGTTCGGTGCCGGTGTGGACGGCCGCGGTCGTGTTCGCCGTCCTCGCGGGCGTGGGCGCGCTGGTACTTCCGTGGCGGCAAGGGCTGATCGCGGTGACGCTGGGGTATCTGGCGGCCTCGGCGTTGCTGGCGCGGTGCGTTCAGCGGCTGGGCGGGGTCACCGGGGACGTGCTCGGCGGCTGCGTCGAAGTCGCCGTCGCTGGGGTCTTGCTGGCTTCGTCCTGCTGAGGAGCCGCCAGTTTCTCGTCGATTTCCGGCAACCAGAAGCACAACTCGAGGGTCTTCATCCCGGCCCAGAGGCCGAGCTTCCGGCCCTGCGAAACCAAGGTGAGCGACGCGAACAGCAGCAGCGCCGCGAACCCGGCCGCGAGGAACGGATGCTTCCCGGCAAAGATCTCGACGATCGCGGCGACCGCGCCGAACAGCAACGGCGGCGCGCAGTTGCGCACCATGAGCCCGGACGCGCGCAGCCGCGTGACGTCGGCCGCGACCTCCTTGTCGTGCAGTTGCAGCGCGCACAGCAGAAGATGCGTGTTCTCCTTCAGGAACGCGCGATCCTCGGCCGCGGGCATCCGGCGAAGGAACTCCTCGGCGGCGTTCCTGCTCCGTCTCCTCGGCACGATCCGCTCCAGCGCCTCGCCGAGCGGATAAGCCAGGTAGCCCAGCAGGAAACTCAGCACCACGATCACGACGACCAGCGCCACCGTGGGCACGCCACCGATGCTCGCCGCGGTCAGGATGTGCAGTTTCGCCCCGAGGTACCCGACGAACGCGACGTACAGCGCGCCGGGGATGGTGTAGGCGAAAAGATCGAAGACGCCGATCGCGAAGTTCACCGGCTCATCCAACCACTTCGGCCGGGTCCGCGGTCCGCGTTCTCCGGGGTGCGGGCACCCTCACACCGCTCCCTGCCGCGCCAAGGCTTCGGCGACCTCGTCGGCGTGCGGCACCGTCGCGGCGATGATGCCGTCCAGCACCTCCCGCGTCGCCGTCATCTCGTCGATCGCCGCGCTGATCCGCTCCCGCTCCCGGTACAGCTCGGGCAGCAGATCGGCGCACGCGGGCGCCAGCCCGTTCCCCAGATCGACCATGCACGGCAGCACCCCGGCGATGGTCGCGGTGCCCAGGCCCGCGGCGAGCAGCGTGCGGATGTTGCGCACCCGCCCGACATCCTGCTCGGAGTATTCGCGGTATCCGCTCGGCCTGCGCACCGGATGCAGCAGCCCTTGTTCCTCGTAATAGCGGAGCAACCGCTCCCGCACACCCGTCCGCCGTACCAGCTCCCCGATCCGCATGAGAACAACGTTTACACGATCAGGAGTTGACTCTCACACCGATGAGAGACTTTAGCCTTGCCCCATGACCGATCAGAATCTCGCCGTGACCGTCCTCGGCCTCGGCCCGATGGGCGCCACACTCGCCGCCGTCCTGCTCGACCACGGCCACGACGTGACCGTGTGGAACCGTTCTCCCGGCAAGGCCGCCCCTTTGGTGGCGAAAGGGGCACGGCAGGCGGACGACGTCGTGGACGCCGTGTCCGCGAGCCACCTGCTCGTGGTCTGTCTCGCCGATTACGACGCCCTGTACTCCGCTCTCGAACCAGCCGGCGAAGCCTTGCGCGGCCGCGTTCTGGTGAACCTGAATTCCGGGACGCCGAAAGAGGCGGGCCAGGCCGTCCGTTGGACGGAGGAACGCGGGGCCGCCTACCTCGACGGCGCCATCATGGTTCCCCCGGCCCTGGTCGGCCGCCCGGGCGCGGTCTTCCTGTACAGCGGTTCCGCCGAGGTCTTCGAGGCACACAAGGCCACACTGGCCGTCATGGGCGACCCGACGCACTTGGGCGAGGAACCGGGCCTCGCGGTGCTGTACAACACCGCCTTGCTGAGCATGATGTATTCGTCGATGAACGGTTTCCTGCACGCCGCCGCGCTGGTCGGCAGCGCGGGAGTCGCGGCGACCGAGTTCACGAAGCTCGCCGTGAACTGGTTCCTGCCGGTGGTGATCGGCGGCATCATCAAGGCGGAGGCGCCCGCCATCGACAGCGGCGTGTATCCCGGTGAGGCCGGTTCTCTGGAAATGAACATCACGACGCTGAAGCACATCATCGGAACCAGCCACGAGCAGGGCGTGGACGCCGAGATCCCGGTACGGAACAAGGAACTACTGGAGAAAGCCGCCGCCGCGGGGTTCGGCAAGAGCAGTTACACCTCGGTGATCGAGGTGCTCAAGAAGGGTGGTGCCTGACCGCGGTGACGCTGGGCGGCGTCGGCGTCGGCGTCGGCGTCGGCGTCGGCGTCGGCGTCGGCGTTGCCGGCGCGGTGCGTTCAGCGGTTGGGCGGGGTCACCGGGGAGGTGCTCGGCGGCTGCGCCGAAGTCGCCGTCGCGGAGGTCCTGCCGGTTTTGTCGTTCTGATCGCTTCAGCTTCTCGTCGATTATCCCTGAATCCGCACAGTTTCAAGCCCGGATGCAGGAATAGGGACGTCAGAAGTCCTCCATTTCCACACACCGACTTTAATGCCACCTTTGCGCCACCTCTCGATACTCAACGGGAGCAGACAGTCCACACTGGACGACACGGTCGTCCAGTCCGCAACAACGGCAAGCCGTTCCCCTACGGCACGCACACCTCGCATCGACAACCGCGACGGCCGCCTCAGGATGCGGCCGGGTTAAGAGCGTGTCTTACGTGGTGAGCTTTCGGAGTTTCTTGTGGCAGGTGAGGGCGGCTCCGAGGGTAAGGAAGGCGAGGAAGTGTTCGGCTTTGCGTTCGTAGCGCAGGGTGAGGCGGCGGTATCCGGTGAGCCAGGCCATGGTTCGCTCGATCACCCAGCGGTGTTTGCCGAGTTTGTCCGCGGATTCGATGCCTTTGCGGGCGATGCGGACTGTGATGCCGCGGTCGCGGACCCAGTGTCGGAGCGCGGGCTGGTCGTAGGCCTTGTCGGCGTGCAGCTTGGCGGGCTTGCGGCGTCGCGGGCCTCGGTGGGACTTGACCGCGGGGATCGCCATCACCAGGGGTTTGAGCGCGAGCGAGTCGTGGGTGTTCGCGGCGGAGATCGCGATCGTGAGCGGCAGGCCGGCACGGTCGGACAGGACGTGGATTTTCGAGCCGGGTTTACCTCGGTCGACCGGGCTGGGGCCGGTCAGAGATCCCCCTTTTTCGCGCGGACGGAGGCGCCGTCCACGATCGCACGACTCCAGTCGAGCAAGCCCCGGCTGCCCAGTTCGTCAAGCAGTACACGATGGAGCTCGCGCCATAGCCCGGCCTCTGTCCATTGCGCGAACCGGCGGTGCGCGGTCTGGAAGGGCACGCCGAACGACGGCGGCAGATCCCGCCAAGCACATCCGCTGGTCAGCACGTACACGATCGCCGTGAACACCTGCCGCGGATCCAACGGCGCGGTCCCACCACCCTGCGGACGCGGTGTGAACGCGGGGATCAACGGCTTCACCAGTTCCCACAGCTCATCCGGCACAAGACGCAAAGACAACCGATCAACCACGACCAAGATCATGGCGCATCAGCCACCGGTCGCCACGTAAGACACGCTCTAAGTGGGTCGCGAGTCCCTTTTCCTGTTCTCGAACCAGTTGCAGCACGATGCCACGCTTTCAGATCTCCATAGACTGCACCGCAGTCGTTTCCGCACTCTGCGAGCCCATCAGGAAGATCGATTACGACTGAATGGCCTAGCGTGCTTCACTTTTAGCGACAGTCACGCGTTGGACTTATCGAGTGATCTTTCGGCGGTCCGCCGGCTGAGCGCGAAGAACGCGGTAGCGTCTGGACCACGTCCAGGGGGTCGAGTGACTTTTGTCGTGGGTGGACGCTATGGGGAAAGGTCGAATTGGTGAGTAGCAGATCTGGGCGCGGCTTTGTGCTGCGCGGAGTGAACTGTGCACCAAGGGAGAGGTCAGTGATGTTCTCCCACATAATCGCGGTCACGGCGATCGCCGTGACCGCTGCGACTTGCTCTATGCCGACGGCGAGCGCGGTGACCGCTCCCGGAGAATCATCGCTGAATGAGGCGACTCGAGCGACTCCGGTGGAGTTAAGCGCGTTCTTCGGTCGCACAGTCGAGGGCAACACTTTCACGATCCGATCCGCGTTCGACTCGAACAAATGCCTCGATGTCTATGGCAGCGGCGAAGGTCCTTGGGTGCAGGCTTGGACTTGCAACGGTCAAGCGAACCAGCAATGGTATTTCGTATGGTATGAAAAATCGTACAACTGGGAGGTTCGCAGCGCGGACACGTGGTGTGTCGACAGCCGTAACGGTCGTGGTGGTTCACTGGAAGAGCAGCCGTGCACCGGTGCAGCCACTCAACGGTTCAACGTCTACCCGGTCGATTCGACGCTGGTGTTCGAGAGCGCCACACACCCGAATCAGGTGTGGGACATCTACGACCACGGCAGAGGTACCACCGTGCAACTATGGGATTACAACCGCGTACCGCATCAGCGGTGGACGCACGCTTGATCACTTCTTACGTGCCTATCAGGCAGTGAGTGCTTCTGAAATAAGCAATATGGGGAGACTGTTCTTATCATGAGAAGCAAATTTTCCCGCAGGTCAATGTTGCACGGGACATCTCTTTTCGCAATTTCCGCATTGGTGGTGACAAGTCCGGCCGCGGTGGTCCAGGCCGCCGAAGCGCCGTCTGGACCGCTCGATGCGGGGGTGTCGATTCCCGCGTCGGCATGGGTGCCGCCCACGCAGGTGAACCGGGTTCCGGTCGGGGCTGCGCCCCCGGCACTCCCGTGGCAGGGTCCCGGCAGCCGCGGCCAGGCGGCACCCGATGCAATGCGAGCCGACGCGGTGACCTGTTCCCCGGGAGTGGCCACCGGGGTCATGAACCAGTATCCACTGGAGCGTTTCCCGGTCTCGGACCGTTCCGAACTCCTGGTGAATACCGCAAACGGCAACGTCGTGATCAACGCCAGCGACCTGACGGTGAAGGGCACCGGTCAACACCTGTCGCTCAACCATGTCTACAACAGCAAACTCGCCGACGGTGGAGCGCTGGGTACCGGATGGTCGCTGAACACCGGTCGAGATGTCGGCCTGACGTTCGAGGGCGACAACGTGGTACTGCACGGCGACAGCGCATACTGCGCGACGTTCACCAAGAACGCCTCCGGCGGCTACAAACCGGCTCCCGGAGTCGGAGCAGAATTCGCGAAGCTCGACGGTGGCACGTACACGCTGACCTTCAACGGTTCCAACGAGAAATGGTCGTTCAACGCACAGGGCTGGTTACTGTCCCAGGCCGACCGCAACGGCAACAGCACCACGCCTCGCTACCACGGCGACGGCACCCTCGCATCGATCACCGATTCCCAAGGACGGGTCACCACCTTCGCCTATGACGGTGCTCAGCACCTGACCGCCATCACCGACCACACCGGCACCACCGCTGCGAGCTACGTCTACGACTCGACGGGCAAGCTGACCAGTTATGCCGACCGTGCGGGCAATCAGACCACGCTGCAGTACGACGCCGCGAACAACCTCAGCGCGCTCACCGACCCGAACAAGGGCAAGACCCAACTGTTCTACGATTCGTCCGACCGGGTCACCGAAGTACGGGTCCCCGGGCAGGCGGGCCCGCTGACCACACTGTTCGCCTACGGCGACAAGCAGACCACCGAAACCGACGCCAACACCAACAAGGTCACTTACAAGTTCGACGACCAAGGCCGCCAGACCGAGGCCGTCGACGCGCTCGGCCACTCCCAGAAGAGAACTTGGACCGCCAACAGCGATGTCCAGGTGACCACGGACGGGCTCACCAACAACACCACCCGCAGCTACGACAGCCTCAACAATCTGATCGGCACCGAACTACCGACCGGCGCAAAGAACGCCATCGGCTACACCAAGTCCGGGCAGCCGCACCTGCCCACCTCGGTCAAAGACCCGCAGAACAACGAAGTCACCCGGGACTACGACAGCGCGGGCAACCTCACCAAGGTGCGTTCCACCGGTTTGAACGCCGACTTGCAGGTCTTCACCTACAACCATCCCCAGGGCACCGTGGCCTCCAGCGCGGACGGCAACGGGCAGCTCACCACCTTCGGCTACGACGCCGCGGGCAACCTGACCTCGATGGACCCGTCCGGCCCGATCCAGCCCACCCGCTACGGCTACGATTCGCTGTCACGGGTCACCAGCGTCACCGACGGCAACGGTGTGCGCCTCGACTTCAGCTATGACAAACTCGACCGCGTGGTCGCAGTCAGCCGCAACGGGCAAGCCTCACAGGCCAACACCTACGACGCAATAGGCAACCTGATCACGCGCCGATTCGGTGCGGTGACTACTGCATTCCAGTGGGCGAAAACCCCGGCGGCCAGCCAGCCGATCCAAGTCAAACGGAGCGAAGGCGCCTCGGTGGAGACTGTCGGCTACACCTACGACAAGGTCGGCAACCTCAACACCCTGACCGACACGGGCGGCACCACCACCTACACCTATGACGCCGCGGACCGGCTCACCACGCTGGCCGATCCGTTCGGGCAAAGCACCACCTTCGGCTATGACGACGCCGACCGCCGTACCCGCGCCAACCTCGCCGGTGGCACCGTGCAGTACACCGGCTACGACAAGAGTGGCCGTCAAACCAGCATCACGGTCAACAAAACCGGCGGAATCCCACTCCTGCGCCACACCTACAACTACACCAAATCCGGCGGCGGGGACAGCGAAAAACTGCAGACCAAGAACATCAACGGCGACACCACCGCCTACACCTACGACAGCCTCGGACGGCTCATCAAGGCCGGCAATGACACCTTCGCCCATGACACTGCCAGCAACATGACCAATCTGGCCGGCACCGCGTTCACCATCAACACCGCCAACCAGTCCACCACGGCAGGCAACGACAAACTGGCCTTCGACGGCGCCGGGAACCTGACCGGCAACACCGCGGGAAACACCAGCCACACTTACAGCCCCACCAACCAGCTCACCCGTACCACCACCGGCGGACAACAGGTGCTCTCCGCCGACTACGACACCATCGACCAAACCCAACGCCGCACCATCACCGAAACCGTCAACGGCAGCAGCACCACGCACATCTTCGGCGAAACGGCGCTCGGCACCACCCAAGTCATCGACAACGGAGCCCGCACCAGCTACACGCGCGACCCCGACGGCACCCCCATCACCCAGAAAACCGCCACCGGAGCCCTCCACAACCTCATCACCGACTACCAAGGCAGCGTCCTCGGTCTCATCGACAGCAACGGCCAACTAGCCGCGACCTACACATACAGCCCCTACGGCACCGCCACCGCCACCGGCCCAGCAGCCGACACCAACCACTTCCGGTGGATCGGCACCTACCAACTCCGCAACGGAACCAACCTCACCGGCTACCGCAACTACAACCCCACCTGGGGCCGCTTCACCCAACCCGACCCCACCGGTCAAGAACCCAACCCCTACAACTACGCCACCGGCGACCCCATCAACAACAGCGACCCCACCGGCGCGTACAGCTGGGCCGATTTTGCGGGCGACGCGGTCGGCGGCCTGTTCGGCACAGCGGTAGGCGCCGTCGTGGGAGTGACCATATCGTCGTTCTTTTCTCCAGTAGTTGGCGGAATTGTCGGCGTAGGCGTCGGCGGATGCGTGAAGGAAAGCGTTTCCAACGTGGTGACGAACAACATCAACGGACAAAGCACATCACTTGGCGAATCTGCTGGCGCTTGCGCCGGCGGAGCCGTACTTGGAGCTTTATGAAAACAAGATTCACTATCGTTTCCGTAATCGTCGCGCTCGCCTTTGTCGTACTGGGCTTTGTTCTGCCCTCGATCAGAGCGGGGCATTTCAGCGTCAACGGTACAGCAGTAACTTCGGTGTTGGTTGCCGCCGTCGTGCTCGGTACCATATTCGGCTTCACACGAAGAAGACGAGAATAGGAGACCAAAATAGCCGGGTGGCCCAGGAGGATCTCACCCCTGGGCCACCCGGAACGGAATGCCAGAGCGTATCGCGGCAATTGCGCAAGACCAAGATCCACTCGCTAGTTCTCTATCGCCACGTCAGCGATTTGAAACTACCAACTCTCAGCCCAGGCCACAAACAACGGAGCGCCGTCACCAATGCGACGCTCGCCTGCAGCCAACCACATCGATCGAACACGAGAGGGCGGCCTGGTTTTTGCGCTCGCCGTCATCAGCCTGCCCGGGATCTCTTCACCCGCCTCGATCCCGCAGGCGGTCTTCGGAATTTTCACGAACAGCGGCGAGCGCCGCCAGGAACGCGTCCACCGTGTCCCTGTCCCGCACCGCGATCCGCAGGTACCGCGAGTCCAGCCCCGGGAAGGTGTCCCCCCGCCGGACGGCGAAGCCCTTCTCCCGCAAACGTTCCCGGACACCATCGGCACCGGGGAGCCGGACGAGCACGAAGGGCCCTCGCGGTTCCCCCAGCACCTCGACGCCCGACGCGGTCAGGCCCGAGACCAGGTACTCTCGATCCGCTTCCGCCGCCATCGCCAGCTTCTCGGCTTCCTCCAGTGCCGCCGGGCGGCAGCACGCCACCACGGCGACGGCGGCGAGTGACGACACCGACCACGGCGGCTGAACCGCGCGCAGTCTGTCCACAAGGGACGCGTCCGCCAGGACGTATCCGGCGCGCAGTCCGGCGATTCCCCAGGTCTTCGTCAGGCTGCGGAGGACGGCGAACCCGGGTTGCCCGGCAACGCTTTCGGTCTCGCCGGGGACGGCGTCGAGGAACGCCTCGTCGACGACGACCAGGCGGCCAGGGCGCCGCAAGGCGAGCAGGTCCGCGGCCGGATGCAGCACCGAAGTCGGGTTCGTGGGGTTCCCGACGAAGACCAGGTCCGCTGCGTCCGGGACGCCGCCCAGCCGGAAACCGTCGCCGGGTGACAACAGCACGCGGCGCACTCGGTGTCCGGCCGCGCGCAAAGCGGCTTCCGGTTCGGTGAACTGCGGGTGCACGACCACGGCGTGCGCGGGCCGCAGCGCCGTGGCCAGCAACGTGAAGGCCTCGGCCGCGCCCGAGGTCACCAGCACCCGGGCCTCCGGCAGACCGTGTCGCCGTGCCACCGCCCCCGCGGCGGCGGTCACGTCCGGATAAGCCGCCAGGTCGTCGAGGGCCGCCGCCAGTTCGGCGCGCAGCCACGCGGGCGGCACCGGGAGCCGGACGTTGACCGCGAGGTCGACGAGCCCTTCGCCGACCTCGCGGTCGCCGTGGTGCCGGAGGTCGTAGTCAGCCATGGGCGTGCACCGCGGCGGCGAACCGTTCGGCGAGTTCGGGGTAGCCCGCCCAGTGGACGTGCAGGTAGGACGCGTGCAGTGACGCGGACGCGAACCCGTCGGGCGTGCGGTCCCAGCCCCAGGCCGGGGTCGGGCCGCTGCCGGGTTCGACGATCGTCCGGTGGAATTCGTGACCGGTGACGCGGTGCCCGGCAACGGCCAGCACGCTGTCCGCGGGCGCGAAAGCCTTGCGGTAGCCGAGTTTCCCGCGTTTGGTCATGGTGGCCGAGGCGTCGAGGACGCCGGTCATCGGCAGGCCGTCGATGTCCTGGCAGAGATACAACAACCCCGCGCATTCCGCCACGACGGGCATTCCGTCACCGACGGCCCTGGCCACCGCCGTCCGCAACGGGACGTTCGCCGACAGCTCTTCGGCGTGCACCTCGGGGAAGCCGCCGCCGAAGTACAGCCCCGCGCAGCCCTCGGGGAGTTCCTTGTCCCGCAACGGATCCACTTCGACGACGTCGATGCCGGCGGCGGCGAGCAGTTCGACGGCCTCGGTGTAGCGGAAGGTGAACGCGGGGCCCGCCGCGGCGGCGACGACCGAGCGCCGTCCGTCCGGGGAAAGCGGTGGGCGCCAAGGCTCCCCGGAAAGGCGGGAAGCCGATCGCGCGACCTGCACGATCGCCCCGAGATCCACTCCTTCGCTGATCCACGCGGCCAGCTCCGGCAGCAACCGCGCCGACTCGCTCGCCCGTTCCGCCGCCGGGACCAAGCCGAGATGACGGCTCGGCGCGTGGATCTCTTCGTTGCGGTACAACGTTCCCAGCAGCGGGACGCCGGTCGCCTCCAGTGCGGTCACGATCTCGTCCGCGTGCCGCTGCGAGCCCAGCTTGTTGAGGATGACGCCGGCGAGCCGGACGCGCGTGTCGTACTGCGCGAACCCGAGCACGGTCGCGGCGACACTGCGTGACGCGGCCGAGGCGTCGACGACGAGCACCACCGGTGCGTCCAGCACCCGCGCGACATGCGCCGTCGACGCGTAGCCCTCGGTGCCGAGCGCCCCGTCGAACAGGCCCATCACGCCTTCGATGACCGCGATGTCGGCACCGGCGGAACCGTGCCGCAGCAACGGGATCAGCCGGTCCTCGCCCTGGAGGAACGGGTCGAGGTTGCGCGGCGGCCGTCCGGTGGCGAGGGCGTGGTAGCTCGGGTCGATGAAGTCGGGGCCGACCTTGTGCCCGGAGACCTTCAGCCCCCGTGCCCGCAGCGCCGCCATCAGCCCCGCGGCGATCGTGGTCTTGCCGTGCCCGGAACCGGGCGCGGCGATGACCACGCGGTTCACCATTCGATGCCCCGCTGGCCTTTTTGCCCGGCGTCCATCGGATGCTTCACCTTCGTCATCTCGGTGACCAGGTCCGCGGCCTCGATCAGCTCCGGCGGCGCGTACCGGCCGGTGATCACGACATGCTGGTGACCGGGGCGCGCCGTCAGCGTCGAGACGACGTCGTCCACTTCGAGCCAGCCCCATTTGAGCAGGTAGCTGAACTCGTCGAGCACGTAGAAGTCGTGGGTCTCGGCGGCGAGACGGCGTTGGATCTCGGCCCAGCCCTCGCGAGCGTTGGCCGCGTGGTCCTCGTCGGAGCCGGATTTGCGGGCCCAGCTCCAGCCTTCGCCCATCTTGTGCCACTCGACCGGGCCGCCCTGGCCGGTGTCCTCGTGCAGTCCGCCGAGCGCGCGGAAGGCGGCTTCCTCGCCGACGCGCCATTTCGCCGACTTGACGAACTGGAACACACCGATCGACCAGCCCTGGTTCCACGCGCGCAACGCCATGCCGAACGCGGCCGTGGACTTCCCCTTCATCTCGCCGGTGTGCACGGCGAGCAGCGGGCGGTTGCGGCGCTGACGGGTGGTGAGCCCGTCGTTCGGCACCGTTTCCGGCTTACCCTGTGGCATTACGCGGCCCTGCCGGAAAGACGGGTGCGGACGGCGCCCGCGAGGGTGTCCGCGGCGACCTCGGCGACCGGGACGTGTTCCGCGCCGAGGTGTTCCGCCAGTTCCGCGGCGAGGCCGAGGCGCATCTTCCCGCTTTCGCAGTCCATCACGACCGAGGTCACGTTCCCGGCCAGCAGCCCGGCCGCCTGCTTCGCGCGCTGGACGGCGTCGGCTCCGCTGGTCGCGCGGCCGTCGGTGACGACGACGAGCAGCGGACGCCGCAGCGGATCACGGACCGCTTCGATCCGCAGCACCCGCACCGCTTCGAGGAGTCCTTCGGCCAATGGAGTCCGGCCGCCGGTCGCGAGACCGGCCAGCCGGGACGCCGCGGCGTCGACGCTGATCGTCGGCGGGAGCGCGAGTTCGGCACCGGAGGCGCGGAAGGTCACCAGTCCCACCTTGTCGCGTCGCTGGTAGGCGTCGAGCAGCAGGGACAGCACGGCGGTCTTGACCTCGCGCATCCGCTGCCGGGCGCCCATCGACCCGGACGCGTCGACACAGAACAGCACCAGGTTGCCCTCGCGCCCTTCCCGCCGCGCGAACCGCAGATCCCGGGGCCGCACCACCAGTCCGGCGCCGCTGCGGCCGCGAGACCGCTGGTGCGGGGCGGCCGCGCGCACGGTCGCGAGCAGATGCGGATGCCCGTCCTTGGTCCCGGCGGGCTGGACGCCGACGGTCCGCCCGTTGTCGGTGATCGCCCTGGACCGCCGTCCGGCGGCGCCCTCACCGGTGCCCTTCACCTCGAACCGCCTGGCACGAAAGGCTTCTCCGGCACCGACCGGCTTCTGCTCACCGCCGCTCCGGCCACCGCCCGAGGGCTCCTGCCCGCCTTCCGACGGCGGCGGACCGGAAGTCTCGCCGCCCTCCGGTGGGGTTCCCGGACCGGGACCGTCGTCTTCGGGACCCGGACCTTCCGGCTCGGCGTCCTGCAACGCCTGCTCCAGCTGTTCTTCGGAGATGCCGGGCGCGTCGAAGGGATTCCGCCGGCGGCGATGCGGCAGCGCGAGCCGGGCCGCGACCCGGACGTCCTCGGTGGTCACCTCGGTGCGGCCGGCCCAGGCGGCGTGCGCGACGGCGGTCCGCGCGGTGACGATGTCCGCGCGCATGCCGTCGACCTCGAAGGACGCGCAGATCTCGGCGATCTGCCGCAGCGCGTCGTCCGGCAGTTCGACCGACGGCAGAAGTCGTCGCGCCGCTTCGATGTCCGCGGCGAGTTCGGTGTCGGCGGCGGCGTACTGGCCGGCGAAACCGTCGGGATCCGCCTCGTAGGCGAGCCGCCGCCGGACGACCTCGACCCGCAGTCCGGGATCCCGGCTGGACGCGACCTCGACGGTGAGGCCGAAGCGGTCCAGCAGCTGCGGCCGCAGTTCGCCTTCCTCGGGGTTCATCGTGCCGATGAGGACGAACCTGGCCGCGTGCGAAACCGAGACGCCCTCGCGCTCGACGGTCGCGCGGCCCATGGCGGCGGCGTCGAGCAGCGTGTCGACCAGGTGGTCGTGCAGGAGGTTGACCTCGTCCACGTACAGCAGCCCGCGATGTGCGGCCGCGAGCAGACCGGGCTGGAAATCGGTGACACCGTCCGCGAGCGCGCGTTCCAGGTTCAGCGAGCCGATCACGCGGTCTTCGGCCGCGCCGACCGGCAGTTCCACCAGCCGCGCGGGACGGCGGTGGGCGGGCGAACCTTCGGCATGCGGGCCGTCGGGGCAGGCCGGGTCGGGCTCGACGGGGTCACAGGAGAACCGGCACGCGTCCACGACGTCGACGCCGGGCAGCAGGCCGGCCAGCGCGCGCACCATCGTCGACTTCGCCGTGCCCTTCTCCCCGCGCACCAGCACCCCGCCGACGGCGGGTGAGATCGAGGAAAGCACCAGCGCCAGGCGCAGCTCCGGCATCCCCACAACGGCGGTGAACGGGTACGGCTTCACAGCTCTCCTGTCGTCGACGACCTCTGGCCGATCATCGCATAGGAATTCCGTCCTCTACCGTGACGAACGTGCGCGAAAAATCACCCCTGACGGTCGTCGGGATCGGAGCCGACGGCTGGCCCGGTCTGTCCTCGCGGGCCAGGGACGCGGTGGTGAACGCGGACGTGGTCATCGGTGCTCCGCGTCAGCTCGCGTACCTGCCCGCCGGGATGAAGAGCGAACCTTGGCCCAGCCCGCTCCTGCCGGCACTGGACGAGTTCCTCGCCGGACGAGAAGGCCGCGTCTGCGTGCTGGCCAGCGGTGATCCCCTGCTCTCCGGCATCGGCACGACGCTCGTCCAGCGCGGCTACGACGTCGAGATCCTGCCCGCGCTGTCCTCGGTGACGCTCGCCCGCGCGAGGCTCGGCTGGTCGGGGGAGGAGACGGAGGTGGTCACCGTCGTCGGCCGCGCGATCGGCCGGGTGAGCCGGGCCTTGGCACCCGGCCGGAAGATCCTCGTCCTCGGCGCGAACGCCGAAGACCTGCTCGACCTGCTCAAGGCCCGCGGTTACGGCAAAAGCCGTGTCACGGCGCTGTCCGACCTCGGCGGCCCCGACGAGCGGATCGGCCCCGGCTCGCTGACCGTGTTCGCCGTCGAGGCCGACGGGCCCGCGCTGCCGCTGACCGGCCTCCCGGACGACGCCTTCGAACACGACGGGCAGCTCACCAAACGCGATCTTCGCGCGTCCGCGCTGGCCAGGCTCGCGCCGTCACCCGGCGAACTGCTGTGGGACGTCGGCGCGGGCGCGGGCAGCGTCGGGATCGAGTGGTCCCGGGTGCATCCGCTGAACCGGGCGATCGCGATCGAGCGGTCGCCCGAGCGGGCCGCCAGGATCACCCGGAACGCGGACGCCCTCGGAGTCCCGGAACTCGACGTGGTGATCGGCCCCGCGCCGGAAGCACTCGAAGGGCTGACCACACCGCACGCGATCTTCGTCGGCGGCGGACTGACCGTGCCCGGTGTCCTGACCGCCTGCCTGGCGACCGGCGCGCGGATCGTCGCGCACGGCGTGACCCTCGAAGCCGAACAGGCCCTGGCCCGCGCGTACGGCGAACACGGCGGGGAACTGATCCGCGTCGCCGTCGAACAGGCGGCGCCGCTGGGCGGATTCACCGGCTGGACCCCGGCGCGGGTCGTCACACAGTGGACCTACCGGAGCAAACCTTGAGCGTGCACTTCATCGGCGCCGGTCCCGGCGCCGCCGACCTCATCACCGTACGAGGCCGAGACCTGCTGGGCCGCTGCGCGACGTGTCTGTACCCCGGCAGCATGACACCCACAGCGCTCTTGGCGTACTGCCCTCCGGAGGCGGTGCTCGTCGACACCGCGAACCTCGACCTGCCCGCGATCGTCGAGCGCATGGTCGAGGCCCACGGAAACGGCCACGAGATCGCGCGGCTGTGTTCGGGCGATCCGTCGATCTACAGCGCGGTCGCCGAGCAGATGCGCCGCCTCGACGCGGCCGGCGTTCCCTACGACGTCACGCCGGGTGTCCCCGCGTTCGCCGCCGCGGCCGCGCTGCTCAACCGCGAACTCACCGTGCCCGAAGTCGGCCAGAGCCTGGTCATCACCCGGGCACAGGCCCGCTCCACGGCCATGCCACCGGGAGAAACGCTGGCGAACTTCGCACGCACCGGCACCACGCTCGCCCTGCACCTGGCGATCAACCGCGTCGAGCAAGTAGTCGACGAATTGCGGCCTTTCTACACCGACGACTGCCCGGCGGCGGTGGTCGCGCTGGCGAGTCAGCCCGGTGAGCGGGTGCTGCGCGGGACGCTCGGCACGATCGCCGCGCAGTCCCGCGAGGCCGGGATCAGCCGCGCCGCGATGATCTTCGTCGGGGAAGTCCTTGCCGCCGAAGGCTTTCCCGACAGCTTCCTGTACTCGGCCACCCGTGATCGCGCCAACCAACCGGAGTCGCTGTGAAGAACCTTCGCTGGGGCCTGCTGGCCGCCGGGACCATCGCCGCCGAGTTCGCGGCGGGCGTCGACGAGAGCAAGCACGGCGTGCTGGCGGCCGTCGCCGCGCGGTCCGGGGAGCGGGCGGCCGAGTTCGCGAGCCGCTTCGAGATCCCGAAGTGCTACGGCTCCTACGAAGACCTGCTCGCCGATCCGGACGTCGACGCGGTCTACCTCTCGACGCCGCATCCCCTGCACGGCGAATGGGCGATCCGCGCGGCCAAAGCAGGCAAGCACATCCTGTGCGAGAAACCGCTGACCGTGTCCGTCGCCGAAGCCGAGCAGGTCGTCGAGGCGGCCCGCGTCAACGACGTCTTCCTCATGGAGGCGTTCATGTACCGGCTGCATCCGCAGATCCGGCGGCTGGCCGAGCTGATCTCGTGCGGCGCCATCGGCGAGGTCCGCGCCGTGGACGTCGCCTTCAGCTACAACTTCACCGTCCCCCGGCTCACCGATCCGGCGCTGGGCGGAGGCGGGATCTTCGACGTCGGCTGCTACTGCACGTCGCTCGCGCGGCTGGTCTCGCAGGCGGCGACCGGGGTGGACGTCGTCGAGCCCGAAGAGGTGCTCGGGATGGCCCGGCTCGACGAGAACGGCATCGACGAGGTCGCGTTCGGCTTGCTGCGGCTGCCCGGCGGGATCCTCGCGCAGCTGGCGTGCGGCTTCCAGCTGACCCAGGACGACCACATCCGCGTGTACGGCTCGCAGGGCCGGCTGTACGTGCCGAAACCGGCGTGGATCCACGAAATGCGCAAGCCGAAGACCTCGCAGATCATCCTCACGCCGGAAGGCGGTGAGCCCGAGGTGATCGAAGTCGAAGCGACTCAAGGACTTTTCGCGCGCGAGGCCGACCACGTCGCCGCCCATCTCGAAGACCGGCAGGCACCCGAACTCACCTGGGCGGAAACGCTCGCGAACCTGCGCACACTGGAGCGGTGGCGCGCGGCCGTGATGCGATGACCGGCCCGACGACGCTGCTGATCCTGGGCGGGACCGGCGAAGCGCGAGAGCTCGCGAAAGAGCTCGTGACGCGCGGCGAGCATGTCGTGTCGTCGCTCGCGGGCCGCGTCGCCCGCCCGAAACTGCCCGACGGCGAAGTCCGCGTCGGCGGCTTCGGCGGCCCGGAGGGTCTCGCACGCTGGCTGATCGAGAACGACGTCGACGCGGTGATCGACGCCACGCATCCCTTCGCCCAGCGTATCGGCGCCAACGCGGTCATCGCGACGCGCGAAACGGGAACGCCGCTGCTCCGGCTCGCGAGGCCCGGCTGGACCGAACAACCCGGCGACACCTGGCACTGGGCCGACGACCTCGAACACGCCGCGCGACTGCTCCCGGGGCTCGGCGAGCGCGTGTTCCTCACCAGCGGTCGTCAGGGGCTCGCCGCCTTCGCCGGGCTCGACCTCTGGTTCCTGATCCGCTGCGTCGACCCGCCCGAAGCACCGCTCCCCCGGCGGCACGAAGTCCTGCTGGATCGAGGGCCGTACCCGGTGGACGGGGAACGCGCGCTCATGGAACGGCACGGCGTCGAGGTCGTCGTCACCAAGGACAGTGGCGGCGCGATGACCGCCGCGAAGCTCACCGCGGCCCGCGGGCTCGGTCTCCCGGTGGTCGTCGTCCGGCGTCCCGAGGGTTGCCGTCGCCCGGAAACGGCCAGTGTGACGACAGTTCAAGACGCTGTCGCCTGGCTCGGTGCCCGGAAGAAGGGCAGCCCTGCGTAAGCCGTTCGGACCAGACCCGTTAGCGTTGCGCCGATGCGTTTGATCGCTGTCACGCTGGGGTTGCTGTCCGCCTTGTGCGCGTTGGCTTTCCCCTTCCTGCCGGTGGTGCAGGACACAGCGGAGGTCGTCTGGCCAACGGGCGGCGACACCCGCTCCGTCAACGCGCCCTTGACCGGGTACTGGGCGCAGGATCTGCGCGTCGACCTGCCGTGCCCGACCATCCGATCGCTGGACGCGCGTTCGCAGGGTCAGGCGTTGCTGTTCTCCACCGTGCCCGACGGCCGCACCGACCCGCGCGCGGGCAAGGGCGTCGGCCTCCAGCTGCGCATCGACAACGGCGTGCTGCTCGCCTCCAGCCAGGGCCAGCAGATCGCGCAGCAGCCGCTGCCTCCTCAGTCGACGTCGCAGCAAAACTGCGACGTCGAACTGTCGGCGGACGCGAACCAGATGACGCTGAGCGTCGCCGACACCGTGGTGTTCCACGCCGAGGGCGACGTCCGGCCGCGGCTGGTCGGGATCTACTCGTCGATCAACGCGGGCAAGGACCCGATCGCCGGCTTGCACGTCTCGGTCGTCCCGGACACCCGCTACCAGACCTCGCCGACGCTGCTGAAGTGGATCATCGGCGTGCTCGCGGCACTGTCGTTCATCGGCTGCCTGATCGCGGTGTGGCGGATGGACTCCGGCTTCGCCCGCCGCGCACCGCGCTGGGCGCCGGTCGGCTGGTGGCGGCTGACCGCCCGCGACGCGACGGTGATCGTCGCGCTCGGCGCGTGGGTCTTCATCGGCCCGGTGACCTCCGACGACGGCTACATCCTCACCATGTCGCGAGTGGCCGAAGAGACCGGCTACCTCACCAACTACCACCGCTGGTTCGGCGTCGCCGAGGCGCCGTTCGGCTGGTTCTATCACGTGTACCAGCTGATGTCGCACGTCAGCACGGTGCCGCCGTGGATCCGGCTCCCGTCGTTCCTGCTCGGCGTGCTGAGCTGGCTGCTGATCAGCCGCGAGGTCATGCCGCGCCTGGGCACCCAGGTCCGGACGAGCCGCGCGGCGGGCTGGGCCGCCGCCGCGGTCTTCCTGGTCTGGTGGATGCCGTACAACAACGGTGTCCGGCCGGAACCGGTCGCCGCGCTGGGCTCGTTGCTGGCGATCTGCGCCGTGGAGCGCGCGCTCGTGACGCGCCGCCTGCTGCCGCTCGCCCTCGGGCTCACCGCGGCCGGGTTCACGCTGGCCGCGACACCGACCGGGCTGATCGCGGTCGCGCCGTTCCTCGTCGCCGCCCGCCCGCTGTTCAAACTGGTCCGCCAGCGCGCCGAGAACGGCTGGCTGCCGGTGCTCGCGCCGGTACTGGCCGCGGGGCTGCTGGTGCTGGTCGTGGTGTTCGCCGACCAGACGTTCGCCACCGTGCAGGAGGCGACCCGGATCCGCACCCAGGTCGGCCCGAACCTGTCGTGGTTCCAGGAGCTGGCGCGCTATCAACTGCTCTTCGAAAGCCTGCCGGACGGTTCCGTGTCACGCCGGTTCCCCGTCCTGCTGGTGCTGCTGTGCGTCGGGGCCTGCCTGGTGGTGCTGCTGCGCCGCGGCCGGATCCCCGGCGCCGCGCTCGGCCCGAGCCGCCGCCTGATCGGCACGGTCGCGCTGTTCTTCCTGATGCTGGCGCTGACCCCGACCAAGTGGACGCACCACTTCGGCGCGTTCGCCGCGGTCGGCGCGGCCATGGCGGCGCTCACCGCGCTGGCGACCAGCTCGACGGTACTGCGGTCCAGGCGCAACCGGGCGGCGTTCCTCGCCGGGCTGCTGGTGGTCGGCGCGCTGGCCGCGACCGGGCCGAACTCGTTCTGGTTCGTCTCGAAACTCGGCGTGCAGTGGACCGCGGTGGCGCCCTCGATCGGCGGGGTCCCGCTGTCGACGATCCTGCTCGTCGCGGCCGGGATCTCCGGGGTGTACGCGTTCGTGGAGAACGTGCGGGCGCATCGGCCGGGACTGCAGGCCGGCCCGCAGGAAGGGCGGGGCCGGTCGCTGCGGCTCGGGTCGCTTTCGCTGGTGGTCGTCTGCGGTCTGATGGCCACGGGCGAATTCGTCAGCATGGCGTGGGCGATCCACAACCAGGCCGGTTCCTACAGCCTCGGCGCCGCGAACTTCGTGCATCTGTCCGGCAAGAGCTGCAACCTCTCCGACCACGTGATGGTGGAACGGGACGCCGCCACCAGCATCCTGCGGGTCCAGCCCGAACAGCGGACGGTGCCGGTGAAGAAGGAGGAACCGCCCGCCGGGCAGACCCCGCCGCCGCTGCCCGATCCGGAACAGGACAACGGCCGCGTGCAGACCGGGTTCCACACCCGCGCCATCGACGACAAGGATCCGCTCGCCGAACCGCCGCACGGCTTCAAGCCGGACGAAGTGCCGATGTGGAGCAGCTTCCTCGACGCCGAAACGCGGGCCGGGCGGCTGCGCAGCGACTGGTACGCCCTCGCGGAAAAGCCCGCGGACGGCCAGATCGTGGTCGCCACCGCAGGCGCGGCCCGGCGGCCGACGTCGGTCAGCCTCGACTACGGCATGAACACCGGCGAGGGCGTGAAGATCGTCCGCAGTCAGTTCGTGCTCCCACCGGGCGCCGGGACCAACGGCTGGAACGACACCCGGATCAACCTGCGCGACCTCCCCGCCGAGACGACTTCGGTGCGGATCAACATCGTCGACAACGACCTCACCGAGGACGGCTGGATCGCCGCGTCGGCGCCCCGCGTGCCGACGTTCACCACGCTGACCGAGAAGATCGCGGGCAAACCGGTGTACGTCGACTGGCCCGCGTCGTTCGTCTACCCGTGCGTGCAGCCGGTGACCTCGCACGACGGCATCTCGAAGCTGCCCGAATACCGGATCACCGCCGGTGCCGTCGCCGACGAGGCGAACTGGGCGTCCAGCACCAACGGCGGTCCGATCGGCTGGCTCGAAGAGGTCGCCGCCGAACCCGAGGTGCCCAGCTACCTGATCGGCCAGCCGAGCCAGTCCTGGGGCCAGCTACTGCAGATCGAACCGTTCACCGAAGGGATCGCGCCGACGATCGTCCACGGCGAGAAGGTCGTCCCCGGCTGGTGGTCGCCGGGTCCCGGACCGCGGCAGCCGAACGGCAAGGACCCCACGCGCTAGGCGTCACTCGCGTGCTTGAACCCGTAACTCGCGTGCTTGAATACGGAACTCGCGTGCTTGGAGACGGAACTCGTGAGTTACGCCTCCAAGCACGCGAGTGTCGTGTCCGATCACGCGAGTCACGAGTTCAGACCCGCCGGCGCCGGCGGCAGTGGGCCTTCGTGAAGGACGCCGAGCCGCTGCGTAGCGCGTGTCAGCGCGACGTAGAGCTCAGCCGCAGCCTCTTTTGCCACTCACGACCCTCGCCCGGGCTTCCGGCCGGCGAGACGTCCGATGCCTGCCGGACCGGCGCCCAGTGCCCGCGATGCGGGGCTGGGCCATCACTCGTAGCTTCGGGGCGTCCAGACGATCCCGTTCTCGGCGCGGGTCTTCGACGAACCCACGATCAGCAGGCAGCGCATGTCCACTTCCGACGGCTCCATCGTGCCGAGGGTGACCACGCGGATGTCCTCCTCGGGTCCGCCGACGTCACGGGCGACGACCACCGGGGTCTCCGGCGCGCGGTGCCTGAGCAGGACTTCGCGGGCCTGCGCGAGCTGGGTGGTCCGCGTGCGGGACGCCGGGTTGTACAGCGCGAGCACGAGATCCGCCGCGCCCGCCGCGTCGAGCCGCCGTTCGACGACCTCCCACGGCTTGAGCCGGTCGGACAGCGAGAGCACGCAATAGTCGTGCCCCAACGGCGCGCCGACCCGGGACGCGGCCGCCTGCGCGGCGGTCACCCCCGGCACGACCCGCACCCGCGAACCCTTGCCGTGCCCGGCGGCGACCTGCTCCAGCACCGCCGACGCCATCGCGAACACGCCGGGATCACCCGACGAGACGACGGCGACCTTGGCGCCGTTCGCGGCCAGCTCCAGCGCTTCCACGGCGCGTTCGGCCTCCACGCGGTTGCCGGACGCGTGCCGCTGCTGCCCCGCGCGCTGCGGCACCCGCGCGACGTACGGGCCGTAACCGACGATGTGCTCCGCCGCGGCCAGTTCCTCGGTCGCTTCGGGGGTCAGCCAGCCGGGACCCGCCGGGCCGAGGCCGACGACCACGACCTCGCCACCGGTGTGCGTTTCCCGCTTTCGGGGGACTTCGGGTTCGTCGGCGAGCCGGGCGGCGTAGGCGGGGCTGGGCAACAGCGCCAGCGAGAAGTACGGCACCGACTCCGGGTCGACGTCGGCGAACGGCTCGACGCGCTGTGCCTGCCAGGTCGCGCGTTCGAGGTAGAAGGCGTCGTCCAGTTTCCCGGCTTCGGCCAGCGCCTCGCGGACGTTGCCGAAGGTGCGGCCGAGTTTGACCACCGCCGCGGCCTGCGTGTCGGCCAGTCGCCGCGCGAGTTCCGGCGCGGGCAGCGTGCCGGGCAGGATGGTGAGGACCTCGTCGCGCTGCACCAACGGGCGGCCGAGCACCGAGGACGCCGCGCTGACCGACGTCACACCGGGCACCACGGTCGCCTCGTAGCGGTCGGCGAGCCGCTCGTGCATGTACATGTAGGAGCCGTAGAAGAACGGGTCGCCTTCGCAGAGCACGACGACGTCGCGTCCGGCGTCGAGGTGCTCGGCGAGCCGCTTCGCGCTCAGCTCGTAGAAATCGGCGATGGCGCCTTCGTAGCCGCCGGGGTGGTCGGTGGTCTCGGTGGTGACCGGATAGACCAGCTTCTCCTCGACCTGCCCGTCCCGCAGATACGGTTCGGCGACCGAACGCGCGATGCTCCGGCCGTGCCGCGCGCTGTGATAGGCGATGACGTCGGCCTCGCCGATCAGCCGCGCGGCCTTGACCGTCATCAGTTCCGGATCGCCGGGCCCCAGCCCGACCCCCCACAGCTTCCCGAGCCCGCTCATTCGACCTCACTCGCCATCGCGTTGATCGCGGCCACGGCCAGCGCGCTGCCGCCGCGGCGCCCGTGCACCACCAGATACGGCGCCGGCGCCCGTTGCGCCAGTTCCGCTTTGGACTCGGCGGCACCGATGAAGCCCACCGGGACCCCGATGATCGCCGCCGGGGCACCGACCCCTTCGTCGAGCAGTTCCAGCAGGCGGAACAACGCGGTGGGCGCGTTGCCGATCGCCACCACGGAACCGGGCAGCTTGTCACGCCACAGCTCCAGCGCGGCCGCGGACCGGGTGGTGCCCATCCGCTCCGCCAGTCCCGGCACCCGCGGGTCGGACAGCGTGCACAGCACCTCGTTGGCGGCGGGCAAACGTTTGCGGGTCACGCCGGAGGCGATCATGTTCGCGTCGCACAGGATCGGCGCGCCCGCCTCGAGCGCGGCGCGGCCGGATTCCACCACGTCCAGGCTGTAGCGGAGATCGTCGACCAGGTCGACCATCCCGCAGGCGTGGATCATCCGCACGGCCAGCACCGCGACGTCGTCGGGCAGGATCGCGAGATCCGCCTCCGCACGGATGGTGGCGAACGAATGCCGGTAGATCTCGGCCCCGTCCCGGATGTAGTCGATCACTGTGTTCCTTTCTCCGCCGACAACTCTTTCTCCAGCACAGTCGCCAGCTCGCCGGCCGGGACCCGCTCCCCGTCGACCAGATAACCGTCCTCTGTCGCGAGCACGTCGACGTGTTCGCGCGCGGGCTTTCCGCAGCGCCGTTCACAGCCGGCGAAATGAACCCTCGGCGTCCTGCCGACCCTCGCCGCGTCGGCCCGGACGTCGGCGAGCGACTTCGCGCAACCCGGGCGCCCGATGCAGGCACTGACCCCGAGCGACGGCGCGTCCGGATCGGTGACCAGCCCGGTGCCCGTTTCCAGGGGGCCGCGGACCAGGATCGACCGCCACGGGGTGACCACGGCGTCCCCGGCCTTCGCGATCGCCCGTGCCTGAGCCGAGGTCAGCCTGCCGAAGACAGGGACGGCCACGATCGCTTCACCGATCGGTCCGACAGGGAGGCCGGGATTCACCGCGAACCTCCGCGGCTCGACGGTTTCGCCTGGTATGCCCTTGAGCAGCGGTCCTGGGTCGGTCAGTTCGCTGACCCGCCAGGCGGTTCCTCTCCTCCGGAGGAACGCGCGGGCGACCGAAAGCAGCGCCTCGACGGCGTGCTCGGCGGGGACGCGCAGGCCGGTGTCTTCACCGGCGAGCAGCAACGCGCCGTCGCGCCAGCAGACGTCGGCACCTTCGCCGGCGACGTCACCCCGGCCGCCGTCGAGGGCGAAAAGGAAACGTCCCGGAAGTTCGGCCAGCCCGGGGACGGCGCACAGGGCCTCGTCGAGAGCGGCGGCGAGTTCCTGGGCGGCGTCGCTCGTCGGCGAGGCGAGGATGTTGCGGACACGTTCGTGCGACGGCGAAGGCAGGAGCCCGGCCGCGGTGAGCCTGCCCGCGAGCCCCGGACGGGTGACGCCACGCAGCTGCACGTTGCCGCGAGAGGTCAGGTGCAGGGCGCCGTCACCGAGGTCGTCGGCGGCGTCCGCGAGCGCCCCGAGCCGGGCCCGCGTGATCGCGCCGCCGGGCAGCCTTACACGGGCGAGTGGACCGTCCGCGGCGTCGTGCGTGGCGAAAATACCAGGGCACGCGTCGGCTCGGACACGGGCGCTCGTGGACATGCGCTCACTGTAGATGGCCGATTCGGGCCAGAGTATGTCTCAGATAATATGTAGTAGGTGTGCTACATTCGATCGCATCACTGAGATGGGGGTGACCACATGAGAGATCCACACGAAGTGATGATCTCCGTCAAAGATCTCCGGATGCGTTACGGGACGAACGACGTCCTGCACGGCGTGGACTTCACCGCGCACCGTGGCGAGGTGA
Organism: Amycolatopsis sp. QT-25; assembly: GCF_029369745.1. NCBI lineage: Bacteria > Bacillati > Actinomycetota > Actinomycetes > Pseudonocardiales > Pseudonocardiaceae > Amycolatopsis > Amycolatopsis sp. QT-25. The sequence continues at coordinate 1,765,343 of NZ_CP120210.1, read as the reverse complement.
TCTGCCTGCTGGGCCCCAACGGGGCGGGCAAGACCACGACGATCGAGATCCTCGAAGGCTTCCGGATGCGCTCGGAAGGCGAGGTCAGCGTGCTGGGCACCGACCCGGCGCACGCGGACGAGAACTGGAGGGCGCGGCTGGGGGTCGTCCTCCAGGCCTGGCGCGACCACGCGAAATGGCGGGTGCGGGAACTGCTGGAGCACCTCGGCGGCTACTACGCGCCGTACTCCACCGACCGCATCGAGCGGCCGTGGGATCCGGACGAACTGGTCGCCGCGGTCGGCCTGACCGAACAGGCGGACAAGAAGGTCCGGATGCTCTCGGGCGGGCAGCGGCGCCGTCTCGACGTCGCGATCGGCATCGTCGGCCGCCCGGAACTGCTGTTCCTCGACGAGCCGACCGCCGGACTGGACCCGGAGGCCCGGCGCGAGTTCCACGAACTCGTGCACCGGCTGACCGACGACGACGACACGACGATCCTGCTGACCACCCACGACCTCGACGAGGCCGAGAAACTGGCCGACCGGATCCTGATCCTGAACCACGGCCGGATCGTGGCCGACGGCTCGGCCGACGCGCTGAGCAGGCAGATCGCCGGTGAGGCCGAGGTGCGCTGGACGCTGGACGGCCAGCGGTTCGTGCACTCGACGACCGAATCGACGAAGTACGTGCACGAACTGTTCAAACAGCACGGGGACGCCATCGCCGACCTGGAGGTCCGGCGGGCGTCGCTCGAAGACACGTACATGACCCTGGTCCGCCGGGCGGAATCCCCGCTCGTGGAGGTGAGCGCGCCATGAACGCGATCCGGCACAGCTTCCGGATGGGCGTCGAACGCGGCTTCCTGGAGTCGCGTCAGACCCTGACCAACGGCGAAGACCTGTTCAACACCTTTCTCTTCCCGGTGATCTTCGTGGTCGTCATGTTCTTCATGCGCGACTCGAAGCTGCCGGGAACGGAGTTTTCGCTCGGCGCCGCCACCGTGCCGAGCGTGCTGGGCGCGTCGATCGTGTTCGGCGGCATGCTCGGCATGGCGGGCATCCTCGCCGTCGAACGCGAGGACGGCACGCTGCTGCGCGCCAAGGCCACCCCGAACGGGATGATCGGCTACCTCGTCGGCAAGGTCGTCACGATCTCCGTCGGCACCGTCATCGGGATGCTGCTGGTGCTGATCCCGTGCCTGTTCCTGTTCGACGGCATCGCGCCCGGCGGCTGGACGTCGTGGCTGGGCCTGCTGTGGGTGCTGGCGCTCGGCCTGCTGGCCACCATGCCGATCGGCGCGATCTTCGGCTCGCTGACCACGAACGCGCGCAGCATCGGCCTGATCATGCTGCCCACCTTGGGCATCGGCGCGATTTCCGGGATCTTCTACCCGATCACCGCGCTGCCCGAGTGGCTGCAGGGCCTCGGGCAGGTGTTCCCGATGTACTGGCTCGGGCTCGGCATGCGGTCGGCACTGCTGCCGGACTCGACGGTGATGGTGGAGATCGGGCAGTCCTGGCGGTCGTGGGAGACCCTCGGCGTGCTGACCGCGTGGGCCGTGATCGGATTGACCCTGGCCCCGGTCGTCCTGCGGCGGATGGCGCGGCGCGAGTCCGGGTCCTCGGTGGCGGCACGACGGGAAAAGGCGATGCAGCGAATTGGCTAGTTCATGAGCGAGGTCGTTTACAACCGGATCGCGATGCTGCGCGCGGAACGAGGCATCTCCCGCCGCGAGCTCGCCGATGCGCTGGGCGTGCACTACCAGACCATCGGCTACCTCGAACGCGGCGAGTACAGCCCGAGCCTCTACCTCGCGTTGCGGATCGCGAAGTTCTTCGAGGTCGCGGTGGAGATCATCTTCTCCACCGCGCCTTTCCCGCGAATAGGCGACTCTTCGTCGGAGCGGTCGGCGTGAGCCCGCTCGAGCGGGCGCACGCCCACGCCGTCCGGCTGGGACACGGTCCCGCTTAAGTACCTGATGGCCCCCTTCCTTGCGCCTGGGTACAGGAAGGGGGCCTTCATGTACTTGGACGACCACGACCTGCCGATGCTCGACCTCGGCCTGCCGGGCACATCACCTTGACTCCCGCCGGACCGCACCGGAGAGTGAACCGAAGAACCCACGCGTCGGCAGGTGGAGGAACCCGGTGAGAGTCCGGGGCGGTCCCGCCACTGTCACCCCTCACGGGCAACGAGGGGAAGCCAGGAACTCCGGCCGGCGCGACCACACGACCCGGGGCGCGGACACCCCGAGTGAGGACTGCCGTGATCCTGCTTCTGTCCACTTCGGACACCGATCTGCTCAGCGCCCGTTCCAGCGAGGCCGAATACCGGCTGGCGAACCCCGCCCGGCTCGACCTGGCGGAGCTGCCCACCCTGCTCGACGGCGCCCCGATCGTCGTCGTCCGGATCCTCGGCTCCGAGCGCAGCTGGTCCGACGGGCTCGACGCGGTGCGCGCGAGCGGCGCGCACGTGGTGGTCCTCGGTGGGGAGCAGACGCCGGACGCGCAGCTCATGAAGCTGTCCACGGTTCCGGCGGGCACGGCGGCGGAAGCGCACGCGTACCTCGCGCAGGGCGGGCCGGAGAACCTCACCCAGCTGCACCGCTTCCTGAGCGACACGCTCCTCCTGACCGGTGACGGTTTCGAGCCGCCCGCCGTCCAGCCGCTCTGGGGTGTCCTCGACCGCGAGCCGAAGGCCACCGAGGGTCCGGTCATCGCGATCCTCTACTACCGGGCGCATCACCTGTCCGGCAACACCGAGTTCGTCCACGCCCTCTCCGACGCCGTCGAGGAGGCCGGGGGCCGCGCGCTCCCGATCCACTGCGCGTCCCTGCGCACCCGCGAGCCGGAGATGATGGCCGAGCTGGCCAAGGCCGACGCGCTGCTGGTCACCGTGCTGGCCGCCGGCGGCACCCGGCCGTCCGAGGTCGGCGCGGGCGGTGACGACGAGGCGTGGGACGTCGCCGAAATGGCCGCGCTCGACATCCCGATCCTCCAGGCGCTGTGCCTCACCAGCGACCGCGAGACCTGGTCGGCCAACGACGACGGCCTCTCCCCGCTCGACGCGGGCAACCAGATGGCCGTCCCCGAATTCGACGGCCGTCTCATCACCGTCCCGTTCTCGTTCAAGGAGATCGACGACGACGGCCTCCCCAAGTACGTCCCGGACGCCGAGCGCGCGTCCCGCGTCGCGAAGATCGCGCTGGCCCACGCCCGGTTGCGCCACACTCCCCCGCCGGAACGCCGGATCGCGCTGATGCTGTCGGCGTACCCGACGAAGCACTCCCGCGTCGGCAACGCGGTCGGCCTGGACACGCCCGCGTCGGCGATCGAACTGCTGCGCCGCATGCGCGAGCGGGGCTACGACCTCGGCGAGGACCCGTTCCCCGGCGTCGAGCCCACCGGCACCGACCAGCCCGACGGCGACGCGCTGATCCACGCGCTCATCGCCGCGGGCGGCCAGGACCCGGAGTGGCTCACCGAGGAACAGCTGTCCGGCAACCCGATCCGCGTCCCGGCCGCCAAGTACCGCGAGTGGTTCGCCGAGCTGCCCGCGGAACTGCGCGAGGGGATGGAGGAGCACTGGGGTCCCGCGCCCGGGGAGCTCTACGTCGACCGTTCCCTCGACGAGGCGGGCGACATCGTGCTGGCGTCCCTGCAATCGGGCAACGTCATCCTGATGATCCAGCCGCCGCGCGGCTTCGGCGAGAACCCGGTGGCGATCTACCACAACCCGGACCTGCCGCCGAGCCACCATTATCTGGCCGCGTACCGCTGGCTGGAAGAGGAGTTCGGCGCGCACGCCGTCGTCCACCTCGGGAAACACGGTTCGCTGGAATGGCTTCCCGGCAAGACCGCTGGCCTGTCGGACTCCTGCGCGCCGGACGCCGTCCTCGGCAACCTGCCGCTGATCTACCCGTTCCTGATCAACGACCCCGGTGAGGGCGCGCAGGCGAAACGGCGTGCGCACGCCACGATCGTCGACCACCTGATCCCGCCGATGGCCCGCGCCGAAAGCTACGGCGACATGGCCCGCCTGGAGCAGCTGCTCGACGAGCACGCCAACATCGCCGCGATGGACCCGGCGAAGCTGCCCGCGGTCCGCGCGCAGATCTGGACCCTGATCCAGGCCGCGAAACTGGACCACGACCTCGGTGTCGAGGAACGCCCGCACGACGCGGAGTTCGACGACTTCCTGCTGCACATCGACGGCTGGCTGTGCGAGGTCAAGGACGCGCAGATCCGCGACGGCCTGCACATCCTCGGCGCCGCACCGGAAGGCGAGGCGCGGATCAACCTCGTGCTCGCGATGCTGCGTGCCCAGCAGATGTGGGGCGGCAAACAGGGTGCCGTCCCCGGTCTGCGGTCCGCACTGGGGCTCAAGGAGAACAGCGACGCCCCACTGTCCGAAGTGGACGCGATCGAGCAGACGGCCCGCTCGCTCGTCGAGGCGATGGAGGCCAGGGACTGGTCCCCCGACGCGGTCGCCGAGGTCGTCGCCGACGTGCCGGAACACCAGGAGGTCGCCCGCGTGCTGACCTTCGCCGCCACCGAGATCGTGCCGCGGCTGGCGGGGACCGGCGCCGAGATCGACGCCGTGCTCCACGCGCTCGACGGCGGCTACATCCCGGCAGGCCCCAGTGGTTCTCCCCTGCGCGGCCTGATCAACGTGCTGCCGACCGGCCGCAACTTCTACACCGTCGACCCGAAGGCCATCCCGAGCCGTCTCGCCTGGGAGACCGGGCAGGCACTCGCGGATTCGCTTCTCCGCCGCTACAAGGAGGACAGTGTTTCTCCCGCCCCCCTCTCCGAGGATCCCACCCCCCGCGGCTCCTGGCCGCGAATGGTCGGCCTCTCGGTGTGGGGCACGTCGGCCATGCGCACGTCGGGCGACGACGCGGCGGAAGTCCTCGCCCTGCTGGGTGTCCAGCCGATCTGGGACGAGGCCTCGCGGCGGGTCACCGGCATCGAAGCCATTTCGCTCGCCGAACTCGGCCGCCCGCGAATCGACGTCACCGTGCGGATCAGCGGGTTCTTCCGCGACGCCTTCCCGCACGTGATCACCCTGCTGGACGACGCCGTCCGCCTGGTGGCGAACCTCGACGAACCGGACGAGCAGAACTTCGTCCGCGCCCACACCCGCGCGGATCTGGCCGAGCACGGCGACGAACGCCGGGCCACCACGAGGATCTTCGGCTCCAAACCCGGCGCGTACGGCGCGGGCCTGCTGCCGCTGATGGATTCCGGGAACTGGCGCGACGACAAGGATCTCGCCGAGGTCTACGCGGTCTGGGGCGGTTTCGCCTACGGCCGCGACCTCGACGGCAGGCCGGCGCGCGAGGACATGGAGAACTCGTACAAACGGATCGTGGTCGCGGCCAAGAACACCGACACCCGCGAGCACGACATCGCCGACTCCGACGACTACTTCCAGTACCACGGCGGGATGATCGCGACGGTCCGCGCGCTCACCGGCACCGCGCCCGCGTCCTACGTCGGTGACAGCACCACCCCGGACGCGGTCCGCACGCGCACCCTCGGCGAGGAGACCGCCCGCGTCTTCCGTGCCCGCGTGGTCAACCCACGCTGGCTGGCGGCGATGCGCAAGCACGGTTACAAGGGAGCGTTCGAGCTGGCCGCGACGGTCGACTACCTCTTCGGTTTCGACGCCACCGCCGGGGTGGTCGGCGACTGGATGTACGAAAAGCTCACCGAGTCCTACGTGCTCGACGAGGTCAACCAGGAGTTCCTGCGCCAGGCCAACCCGTGGGCGCTGCGCGGCATCATCGAGCGGCTGAACGAGGCGGCCGATCGAGGGCTCTGGGCGGAGCCGGACGCCGACCTCTTGGCTCAGCTGCGGGAGGTCTACCTCTCGCTGGAGGGGGACCTCGAATCCTGACTTCACCCGCTGGAGCAGGGCCGTGGCACTCCCGGCGGTACCACTGACGTAGGCGCGGAACTTAGCGTGACAAGGGCGGTGGGACGTCAATGATCGGGAGGACAACGATGATCAAGCGTCTGTTGAAGGTCGTGCTTCGCCACGGTTGCTGCTCGGCGTGCACCGGTCTGGGCTGCGGCTGCTGCGGCGCCTGCAAGTAGGAGTTCAAGGCTGGACACCCGGGAGATGGGTGTTCGCGCGGCGGACGCCGGCGGCGAGGGCGGACACCTCGATCACCCGGCGTCCGGCCGCCTCCAGCGTTTCGGCGCCGACGCAATCGACGAACACCGACGGCTCGCGCCAGGCGAAGACGACGCGAGGGATACCGGCGTCGAGGATGAGCTGGGTGCAGCTTCGCGGATGTGACGTCCGCGAGCTGCACGGCTCCAGCGAGGTGTACATCGTCGCCTCCGCCAGCCTCGGATCTCCCGGTTCGAGCTTGGCGAGGGCGGCTTCTTCCGCGTGGTCGGCGGGCCCGCCGTCGCCCGAGTAGCCGGTGGAGATCACTTCGCCGTCGGCGGCGGCGATGACCGCTCCGACGCGGAACGTGCGCGGCGGACAGTTCTCGGCCAGCGCGATGGCCTCACGCAGCCGCAGAATGTCCACATCGGACGGTTCCGGCGTCGTGTGGTACCGCAGGACGGCGATGTCACCCAGCCGGACGCTCCCGACCAGCGTCAGCCCGCGCGGGAAAGCGCCCGGGCCGACGAAGCGCGGCGCGCGCGGGTCGCCGACGAAGAACGGCGCGATGGCCAGATGCAGTTCGTCGGCCAGGCCTTCGGTGAGGAACTGGGTGTGGATCGCGCTACCGCCTTCGACCATCAGCCGCCGGACGCCCCGCGTGTGCAGGTCGGCCAGCATCGCTCGCAGGTCCACCAGGTCGACGACGGTCGCCTTCACTCCGGTGACGGCGCCGGGTGGGGCGTAGACGAGTTTCTCGGCGTCACCGACGGTGAAGAACTGCGCCGCCGGATCGAGTGATCCGCTCCGCGTGAGGGTGACCTTGACCGGTTGCTCCGGACGGCCCGCCGCGACCCGTTCCGCGACGAGTTCCGGCGAGCGGACCAGCAAGCGCGGGTTGTCCGCGCGGATCGTGTTCGCGCCGACGAGGATCGCGTCCGACGCCGCGCGCAGCCCGTCCACCCTGGCCCAGTCTTCCTGGTTCGACAGCACCAGCCGGGTGTCGGTCGCGTCGTCGAGGTAGCCGTCCAGCGAAACCGCGGCGGACAGCAGGACATGGGGGCGTCGGATCACACCCGCCAGTATGCCCCCGAACAAATCGATCGCCGCGCGGCCACTTCTCGGGATAGCCTGTCGCGGTGATCTTCTGAGACGAACCTGCGCCCGCAATCCACCTCCTTCGCAGGGAGTCTCATGTCTTCTTCCTTGACGTTGTCCGACGTCACCTTCACCTGGCCGGACGGTGTTCCGGTGTTCGAGCGCCTTTCGCTCACCATCGGAGCCGGTCGCACCGGACTGGTCGGCACCAACGGGTCCGGTAAGTCCACGCTGCTCAGGCTGCTCGCGGGTGAGCTGCGCCCGGCGTCCGGCTCGATCACCACCCCGGGCGAACTCGGGTATCTGCCCCAGAACCTCGTCCTCGACACCGTCCGCCGTGTCGACGACCTGCTGGGCGTCACCGCGATCCGCGCGGCGATCCGGGCCGTCGAGGGCGGTTCCGTCGCCGAGGAGCACTTCACCACCATCGGCGACAACTGGGACGTCGAGGAACGCACTCGCGCGATCCTCGGCAGGCTGGGTCTCGACGCCGTCCGCTGGGATCAGCGGGTGGGCGAGTTGTCCGGCGGCGAACTCACGCTGCTCGGGCTGGCCGCCCTGCTCCTGCGCCGTCCCACCGCGCTGCTGCTCGACGAGCCGACGAACAACCTCGACCTGCGGGCACGCGAACTCGTGCACCGCGAGGTGGCGGGCTGGGGCGGCATCCTCGTGGTGGTCTCGCACGACCGCGAGCTGCTGCGGCTGGTCGACCGGATCGCCGAGGTCCGTGCGGGCGGGGTCACCTTGTACGGCGGCGATCTCGCCGAGTACGAGCACGCCGTCGAGGTCGCGCAGGAAGCCGCGCGGCGGCACGTGCGGGCGGCGGAGTCGGACGTCGAACGGCAGAAGCGGGAACTGGTCGAGGCCGGGATCAAACTCGCCCGGCGGGCCCGCTACGGACGGCAGATGTGGGACCGGAAACGCGAACCCAAGGTGCGGATGCGCAAACGTCAGGAGGACGCGCAGATCGCCGCGGGCAAGTACCGGAATCTGCACACCGACAGGCTCGAAGGCGCCGTCGAAGCGCTGAAGGCCGCCGAAAGACTGGTGCGCGAGGACGCCGAAATCCGCGTCGAGCTGCCGGAGACCACGGTCCCCCGCGGAACGGACGTGCTGCGGATCGACGCGGTGCCCCGGTTCGGCCCGCCGGTGGACCTGCACGTCATGGGACCCGAGCGGATCGCGCTCGTCGGGCCCAACGGTTCGGGCAAGACCACCCTGCTCCGCACGATCACCGGCGAACTCCCGCCGGCGTCGGGCGACGTGGGACTGCTCGTCCCCGCCAGGCTGCTCCCCCAGCGGATCGACGTCCTCGACGAGTCATTGTCCATTGTGGACAACGTACGGCCGGTCGCGCCGTCGCTCACGGACAACGAGATCCGCGCGAGGCTGGCGCCGTACCTGTTCCGGGGCAAGGCGGCCGACCGTGAGGTGGCGTCGCTGTCCGGCGGGGAACGGTTCCGGGCGGCGCTGGCGACGCTGTTGCTGACCGAGCCCACGCCGCGGTTGCTGCTGCTCGACGAGCCGACGAACAACCTCGACCTGGCGAGCGTGCGGCGCCTGACCGAGGCGCTACTCGCTTACCGGGGCGCCCTGATCGTGGCGAGTCACGACCGGCCGTTCCTCGCCGACATCGGCATCACCCGGTGGCTGACTCTCCGCAATTAGTCCCCTGAATGCGGTACTTGCGTGCGCAACTACCGCATTCAGGGGACGAAATGCGCGGGGATCAGGCGTCGAAGTCCACCGTGACGGTGTCGGAGACCGGCACCGACTGGCAGGTGAGCACGAACCCGGCGTCGACTTCGGCCTTCTCCAGGGCGAAGTTGCGCCGCATGTCCACCTTGCCGTCGCAGATCTTCGCCCGGCAGGTGCCGCACACCCCGCCCTTGCAGGCGAACGGCAGATCCGGGCGGTACTTCTGCGCACCGTCGAGCAGGGAGGAGCCGCGCGGCAGCGTCATCGTCGTCGACCGGCCGTCGAGCACCAGGGTGACCTCGCTGGACGAACCCACGACGGCCGGGTCGACGTGGCGCACCGGCTCCGGCGGCGTGTCCACATAGAACAGTTCCTGATGGACGCGATCGTCGGGGACGTCCAGCGAGCGCAGCAGTTCCTGCGCGCCGGTCACCATCTCGAACGGCCCGCACAGCCACCAGTGCGCGACGTCCTCGACCGGGATCAGCACGGTGCACAGGCGCCGCAGCTTCGCCACGTCGAGCCGTCCGGTGAACAGTTCCGCCTCGCGCGGCTCGCGGGAGAGCACGTGGACGAGTTCGAGCCGGGCGGGGTGCCGATCCTTCAGGTCCGCGAGGTCGTCGGCGAACATGACGGTGTCCGTCCGGCGGTTGCCGTAGAGCACGGTCACCGTCGCGTCGGAGTCGCCGAGCAACGACGACGCGATCGACAGTACCGGCGTGATCCCGGATCCGGCCGCGATCAGGACGTGGTGTCCGGCGGCTTCCAGGTCGGGGCTGAAGTTGCCGGTCGGCGGCGCGACTTCGATCTCGTCGCCGGGCTTCACGTCGTGCACGAGCCACGACGAGAACAACCCGCCCGGCACTTCCCGGACACCGACGCGCGGTGCCGCGCCGGCGGGCGCGCAGATCGAGTACGAACGACGCTCGTCACGGCCGTCGATCTCGCGGCGCAGGGTCAGCGACTGGCCCGGTTTGAACCGAAAGGTGTCCGCGAGGTCTTCGGGCACGTCGAAGGTCACCGCGACGGCGTCGTCGCACAGGCGCTGGACGTCGGACACCTCGAGGGTGTGGAAACCCGTGCGGCGCAGGGTGGCGGTCACGCTAGATCTCCTTGACGTGTTCGAACGGTTCGAGGCAGGACCGGCAGCGGCGCAGGGCTTTGCACGCCGTCGCGCTGAACCGGGACTGTTCCTCGGTGTCCGCGGCACCGCAGTGCGGGCAGCGCACCGACGACATCGGCGGGCTCAGCGTGAGCGGGATCGGGCCGGTGCGCCGCGGCGCCGCCCCCGGCGGCGCGATGCCCGCTTCGGCCAACTTCCGCTTCCCGTCCTCCGTGATCCAGTCCGTGGACCAGGCGGGCTGGAGCACCGTGCGGACCTCGACCTCGCCGTAACCCGCGCCGGTCAGCGCGTGCACGAGGTCGTCGCGCATGGTGTCCATCGCCGGGCAGCCGGTGTAGGTCGGGGTGATCGCGACGACCACCCGGCCGCCGGATTCGGACACTTCACGCAGCACACCGAGGTCGGCGAGGGTGAGCATCGGCAGTTCCGGATCGGTGACCGTGGCCGCCACGGCGTACGCGGTCACCATGTCGCGTCCGGGTGTTCCCTGGCGACACTTTGCAGGGTCGCCAGTAGGAAGCCCATCCGCTCGGTGTGCACGCCGTCGCGGCCCATCCGGCCGGAAACCCCGGCGAGGGCACCGACTTCGGGGCGGGTCAGCTTCGCGACGGCCAGCACCTGGTCGAGGACGGCGTCGAATTCCGGCCGCAACGACGGAGAGTCGACGAACTCGGCCTCGTGCGCCGCGAACAACTCGCCGACGTACGGCCAGACCGCGTCCAGGCCTTCCTGCATGCGCTCGTGCGACAGTTCGGTGCCGTCGCCGAGGCGCACGGCCCACTGGGCGGCGTAGTCGCGGTGGTACGCGACTTCCTTGACGCCCTTGTCCGCGATGGCCGCCAGCACCGGATCGACACTGGCCCGCAACCGCTGCAGCAAGGCCAGCCGCCAGATCGAGAACACCAGCAGCCGCGCGATCAACTGCCCGAAATGCCCGCCGTCGAGTTCGGCGAGGCGGACGTTGCGGTACTCCTGCTCACTCCGGAAGAAGGCGTACGAGTCCTCGGTACGGTCGCTGCCGTCGGCCTTGCCCGCGCGGGCGAGCAGCAGCCGCGCCTGTCCGAGCAGGTCGAGCGCGATGTTGGCGATCGCGACCTCGTCCTCGAGTTCGGGCGCGTTCGTGCACCACTCCTGCAGCCGATGCGAGAAGATCAGCGCGTCGTCGCCGAGCATCAGGCAGTACGCGGCCAGCCGTGCACCGTCCACACCGGACGGAATCGTGGTGTCCACACCGGACAGCGGATCCTCGAACCCGGTGCCGAAGGCCCAGCGGGAATCGTTCTCCTCGGTGATCGCCTCGTAGGCGTTGTCGAAGCTCATGTCAGATGTGCGGAACGTTGTCGGGGATGTCGTAGAACGTCGGGTGCCGGTACACCTTGTCGCCGCTGGGCGCGAAGAACGGGTCCTTTTCGTCCGGCGAGGACGCCGTGATGTCCGACGCGCGCACGACCCAGATCGACACGCCCTCGTTGCGCCGGGTGTACAGATCCCGCGCGTGGTGCAGCGCCATGTCGTCGTCGGCGGCGTGCAGCGACCCCACGTGCACGTGGTTCAAGCCGCGCTTGCCCCGGACGAACACCTCGTACAGCGGCCAGTCGTGCTTCATGCCGACGCCCCTTTCTTCGCCGCGTGCGCCGCGGCTGCTTCGCGCACCCACGCGCCCTCGTCCTGGGCCCGCCGCCGGTGCGCGACGCGCTGGGCGTTGCAGGGGCCGTTGCCCTTCAACACGTTCTTGAACTCGTCCCAGTCGACGGCGCCGAAGTCGTAGTGCCCGCGCTCGGCGTTCCACTTCAGGTCCGGGTCCGGGAAGGTGACGCCCAGCGCCTCGGCCTGCGGAATGGACATGTCGACGAACCGCTGCCGGAGTTCGTCGTTGGTGTGCCGCTTGACCTTCCACGCCATCGACTGCGCGGTGTTCGGCGAATCCGCGTCCGGCGGGCCGAACATCATCAGCGACGGCCACCACCAGCGGTTCACCGCCTCCTGCACCATTTCCCGCTGCTTGTCCGTGCCGCGCATCATCGTCATCAGCAGTTCGAAGCCCTGCCGCTGATGGAAGGACTCCTCCTTGCAGATGCGGATCATGGCGCGCGCGTACGGCCCGTACGAGCTACGGCACAAGGGCACCTGGTTGCAGATCGCCGCGCCGTCCACCAGCCAGCCGATCACGCCGACGTCGGCGAAGGTCAGCGCCGGATAGTTGAAGATCGACGAGTACTTCTGCTTGCCGTTGATCAGCTTGTCGGTCAGCTCCGCGCGGTCGGCGCCGAGCGTGGCGGCCGCCGAGTACAGGTACAGCCCATGCCCGGCTTCGTCTTGCACCTTGGCGAGCAGAATGGCCTTGCGCCGCAACGAGGGCGCGCGGGTGATCCAGTTGCCTTCGGGTTGCATGCCGATGATCTCCGAATGCGCGTGTTGCGCGATCTGCCGGATCATCGTCTTGCGGTAGCCCTCGGGCACCCAGTCGCGCGGCTCGATGCGCTGATCACGCGCGATGGTGGCTTCGAAGTGCTGTTCGAGGTCTGTGGAGGCTTCCTCGGGGAGGGTGGCCGTCATGACTGCTCCTTGGCGACCAGGGTGAGCACGTCGTACTTCGCGACCGAGTCACCGTCGGCGTTGGTGACGTCGGCGTCCCAGCGGACCTCGCCGTACTCCTGGTCGACACGCGGGGTGATCTGCTTGGCGGTCAGGGTCACGGTCAGCGAGTCGCCGACCTTGACCGGGGTGAGGAACCGCAGGTTTTCCAGGCCGTAGTTGGCCAGCACCGGACCGGGCTCCGGCGAGACGAACAGGCCGGCGGCGAACGAGACCACGAGGTACCCGTGCGCCACGATCCCGCCGAACAGCGGGTTCGCCGCCGCGGCCTCGGGATCGGTGTGGGCGTAGAAGGTGTCGCCGGTGAACTCGGCGAAGTGGTCGACGTCGGACTGCAGGATCTCGCGCGGCCCGGCGACGACGGAATCGCCGATCTTGAGCTCCGCCAACGACTTCCGGAACGGGTGGACGTCGCCTTCGACGCGCGGGGCCCCGGTGACCCAGCGGCCGGTGACCGTGCTGAGCACCTTCGGGCTGCCTTGGACGGCCGTGCGCTGCATGTGGTGCAGCACGCCGCGGACCCCGCCCATCTCCTCGCCGCCGCCGGCGCGGCCGGGACCGCCGTGCACCAGCTGCGGCATCGGCGAACCGTGGCCGGTGGACTCCTTGGCGTCGTCGGCGTCGAGCACCAGCAGACGGCCGTGGAAGGGCGCGACACCGAGGACGACCTCGCGCACGAACTCCTGGTCCGCGGAAACGACGGACCCCACGAGACTGCCGCCGCCGCGTGCGGCGAGCTCGACGACCTGGGCGGTGGAGGTGTACGGCAGCAGCGTCGACACCGGACCGAACGCCTCGACTTCATGCGGCTCGGAACGCTCCGGGTCCGCCTTCAGCAGTACCGGCGAGATGAACGCGCCGCGTTCGGCGTCCGCGCCGACGACCTCGACCCGCTCCGGGTCGCCGAACACGACCGTGCCGACGTCCAGCAACGCCTTGAGCGACCGCCGGACCTCCTCACGCTGCTCCAGGCTCGCGAGGGCACCCATCCGGACACCCTCGGCGGTGGGGTTGCCGATGGTGACCTTCGCCAGCCGGGCGCTCGCGGCCTCGGCGACGTCGTCCAGCAGGCCGGCGGGGACGAAGGCGCGGCGGATGGCGGTGCACTTCTGACCGGCCTTGACCGTCATCTCGGTGGTCAGCTGCTTGACGAAGAGGTCGAACTCGGTGGTGCCGGGTTTGGCGTCCGGGCCGAGGATCGACAGGTTCAGCGAGTCGGCCTCGGCGGTGAACCGGACGGAGTTGCGCACGATCGCGGGGTGCACGCGCAGCTTCTGCGCCGTCGACGCGGAGCCGGTGAACGAGACGAGGTCCTGCGCGGTGAGGTGGTCGAGCAGATCGCCGGCACTGCCCGCGACGAACTGCAGCGTGCCCTCGGGCAGGATGCCGGAGTCGATGATGATCTCGACCAGCCGCGCGGTGAGGTACGCGGTCTGGCTGGCGGGCTTGACCAAGCTCGGCACCCCGGCGAGGAACGCGGGCGCGAACTTCTCCAGCGGCCCCCAGACCGGGAAGTTGAAGGCGTTGATCTGGACGGCGACCCCGCGCAGCGGGACGGCGATGTGCTGGGCGACGAAGGTGCCGCCCTTGCTCAGCGGCTCGACGTCGCCGTCGACGTAGACGGTGTCGTTCGGCAGTTCGCGCTTGCCCTTGCTGGAGTAGGCGAACAGCACGCCGATGCCGCCGTCGATGTCGACCAACGAGTCGGTCTTGGTCGCGCCGGTGCGTGCCGAGAGCGCATAGAGCTCCTCGCGGTGTTCGCGCAGATGGGAGGCCAGTGCCTTCAGCAGCGCGGCACGCTGGTGGAAGGTCAGCTCGCGCAGCGCGGGGCCGCCGACCCGGCGGCCGTGGTCCAGCGCGGCGGCGAAGTCGATGCCCTCGGACGAGACCCGGGCGACCTCCTCACCGGTGGAGGCGTCGTGCAGCGGTACGCCGGCGGTGTCACCGTTGTCCGCCGTGTGCCATCCGCCGGAGACGTAGCTGCGCAGCAAAGCCATGGGGCGACCCTTCGCCGGTGAGATTTACAGACCGTCCGTTCAGTAATTCACTGTAGCTCGTGACCGGAGTCTTGCAAACCCCCGGACGACGGTGGATCCTTGACATCGGCCCGAAAACGCGCCTTTACTGTCGGCACCTTCGACAACCGTCCATTCGGTCAGTAACTAGGTGGTCTGGCTTGACACTCAACGCCGCGCACGCGATGTTCGCCGACGATCTGGCGTCGAGCACGCTGGGCATCGAGCTGGTCGAGGCCGCCGACGGGCACGCCGTCGCCACCATGCGGATCACCGAGACGATGGTGAACGGGCACGGCATCGCCCACGGCGGCTATGTCTTCCTGCTGGCCGACACGACTTTCGCCTGCGCCTGCAACTCCGTTCACGCACCCTCGGCGGGGGGAAGTACCTCGGGACGGCATGGGCCGGTCACCGTCGCGTCCGGCGCCGAGATCTCCTTCGTCGCCGCCGGCGAACTCGGCGACCACCTCATCGCCACCGCCACCGAGCGGACCCGCTACGGCCGCAACGGCATCTACGACGTCACCGTGCACCGGGAGACCCCCGACGGGCCGGAGGTCGTCGCCGAATTCCGCGGCCGCAGCCGCACCATCGAGAAGGTACCCCGACGATGACTTTCAGCGACGCCGCCGAGAACCTGAGCATCGACGAACTCCAGGCACTGCAACTGAAGCGCCTCCGGTGGACACTGTGGCACGCCTACCGCAACGTGCCGTTCTACACCCGGAAGTTCGACGAAGCCGGCGTGCACCCGGACGACTGCGAGGCACTCGAAGACCTGGCGAAGTTCCCCTTCACCACCAAACAGGACCTGCGCGACAACTATCCGTTCGGCATGTTCGCCGTACCGGAAGCGCAGGTCAGCCGCATCCACGCGTCCAGCGGCACCACCGGCAAGCCGACCGTCGTCGGCTACACGGCCGACGACATCGACACCTGGGCGACGGTGATGGCGCGCTCGATCCGCGCGGCGGGCGGGCGTCCGGGCGACAAGGTCCACGTGGCCTACGGCTACGGCCTGTTCACCGGCGGCCTCGGCGCGCACTACGGCGCCGAGAAACTGGGCTGCACGGTGATCCCGGCGTCCGGCGGCATGACCGCGCGCCAGGTGCAGATCATCACCGATTTCAAACCCGAGATCATCATGGTCACTCCGTCGTACCTGCTCACGCTGCTCGACGAGTTCGAACGGCAGGGCATCGACCCGCGGACGAGTTCGCTCAAGGTCGGCATCTTCGGTGCCGAACCGTGGACCGAGCAGATGCGCGCGGAGATCGAGGAACGAGTCGGCATCGACGCCGTCGACATCTACGGCCTGTCCGAAGTGATGGGACCCGGCGTCGCGCAGGAATGCGTCGAGACCAAGGACGGGCTGCACGTCTGGGAGGACCACTTCTTCCCCGAGGTGATCGATCCGTTCACCGAGAAGCCCATCGACGCCGAAGGCGAACTGCTGTTCACCTCGCTCACCAAACAGGCGCTGCCGATCATCCGGTACCGCACCCGCGACCTCACCCGGCTGCTGCCCGGCACCGCGCGGCCGGCGTACCGGCGGATGGAGAAGGTGACCGGGCGCAGTGATGACATGATCATCCTGCGTGGCGTCAACGTCTTCCCCACGCAGATCGAGGAAGTCGTGCTGGTGACCCCCGCGCTCGCGCCGCATTTCCAGCTGATCCGGTCCACGAAGGGCCGGATGGACCACCTGACCGTCCGCGTCGAGGCCCGCCCGGACGCGACCACCGAACAGCGCGCCGAAGCCGCCGCCCGGCTGATCGCCGGGGTCAAGGCCGGGATCGGCGTGAGCATCGGCGTCGAGGTCGTCGACCCGGACACCCTGGAACGGTCGCTGGGCAAGATGCGCCGCGTCCTCGACGAACGGGACCGCGGTTGAGCACCCCCGCCCGCCGGGGACGCCCCGGCTACGACCTCGAGTCGCTGTTGCAGGTCGCGGTCAAACTGTTCAACGAACGCGGCTACGACGGCACCAGCATGGAAGACCTCTCCCGCAAGCTCGGCATCACGAAATCCGCGATCTACCACCACGTGCCGAGCAAGGAGGAACTGCTGCGGCTCGCCGTCGACCGCGCGCTGAACGGCCTGTTCGCCGTCGCCGCCGAGACGGAATCCTTCGAGGGCAAGGCGATCGAGAAACTGGAGTATCTGGTGCGGGGCAGTGTCCTCGTGCTGGTCGACCAGCTGCCGTTCGTGACACTGCTGCTGCGGGTGCGCGGCAACACCAAGATCGAGCGCGCGGCTCTGGCACGACGCCGGGAGTTCGACCGGCTGGTCACGGAGCTGGTGAAACAGGCCGAAACCGAAGGCGACGTGCGGCCCGACATCGATCCCGCGGTCACCGCGCGACTGCTGTACGGCATGGTGAACTCGCTGATCGAGTGGTACCGGCCGCGACGGGGTTCGGCCGGGACGGAACTGGCGGACGCGGTGTGCAAGATCGCCTTCGACGGCCTTCGGACCCAGTGAGGCTTCGCGTCGGTGGCGCGTGAAGGCCCCTTCCGTCGGCTCAGCCGAGGAAACTCGACCTTCACCCCTCCCGCGTGAGATGAAGGACGCTTTCATAGCAGAATTTGCCATGAAAGCGTCCTTCATCTCACGCCCGTGCTACTCCCCCGCGGCCTGGGGCGGCCGCCGCGCCTGCCAGATCAGCGCGTCGCGCAACTGCTGGATGAGCTGTTCGTCGTCGGCCTCCGACGGATCGACCCCGAGCGGGATCCAGCGTTCGCCGACCTCGGCCCCGTTCTCGAAACTGGTGAGCACGATCCCCGCGTAGGAGACACATTCGTCCTGGACGCGGACGTCACGATGCTGCACCCGCACACTGACCCACCGGCCGGTACGGCAAACCGGCTCGCGTTCGGTATCGGCCATTCGTCCCTACCCATGACGCCCGGTCCCCCGCCCCGAACGTCGCCGCGAGGGGTCTGGGGGTTACCGGCGGGTTGTTCCGAATGAGTAACGACAGCCGGTCACGTGAAACGGTTACGCTCGGCCCATGAGCACCAGGCGATGTTCAGTCCATCGCCGAGCCGCTGTCGCAAGCCTCGCGCGCATCGGAAGCGGGTCGATGTGGTGCAGGTAGGTCCACATTCCCAGCAGCGCCACGGAGAAAGCGGTCAGAGCCCTCGATGATGCTGTCCTCCAAGCGAAGGTGGTGGCCGCCCACTGCTCCGCGGTTTCGGGGTCGTGGCCCTGGTCGATGAGGCGGACCACCAGATGGGCGGCGTCGACCCAGGCCGCGCCGGTGCGTGACCAAGCCCAATCGATCACCCATGCGCGATCACCACCGACCATGATGTTGAGCTGGTGCAGGTCGGTGTGGAGGAGACTGTTTCCTGTCACCGACTCGATCCCTTCGGCTTCCAGCTCCACGAGAACGTCGAGCCGGTCTCGACTCCATTCATCCAGTTCGACGGGTGGCCGATGGCGCAACCGTCGCCATCCCGCCATCCATGCCATCTTCCTGGAAAGGGTCTGGATGCCTGGCACGGCGAAACCGGTCAGTTCACGAGCCATGATGGACACGGCCCCGGCCACCAACGGCAAATCCTTCGATCCGGGGGAAAGATCAGCATGGTGGCCGGTGATGTGCTGGAAACCGAGCATGAGCCAGCCATCGGCCTCGGCCTTCCATCGCAGGCGGGGTGCCACCGCCGGAGGCAGCTGCGAGGCGACTGCCGCTTCATGGCGATGCATCGCGCCACGTCCACCTCCGGCGTCGACGACCCCTTTGCAGAACACTGCTCCCAGCCGCGTGTGCAGGGTAGCGGCGAAGTCGGAGTTACGTCCGGCCACCGGTGCCTCGACGCGGCGCACCGGCCCGGTCTCGGCTTCTATCGCGACGCGCACGGTCTGCGGGAGGTCGTTCCAGGTATGGAGCATGGGTCCTCAGTCAGCCGGGGGCGGATCGTCCGAACAACCGTTCTTGCACTGCGAGCAGTTCACGTGGCCTGCGCCTCTGACGACAGGCCACAGTGCCGGGTCGACAGCGTATCCAGCCCGTTCGATCGCGGTCACCGTGCGCATCAATGTGGCGTAGGCGGCCTCTCCTGACGCTTCGGGATTTCCCGCCGAAATAGGCACATGATGAAGAAACCGGCCCGCGATCCTGTCGCAGAAGTTCGCGTAGTCGCGAGTGTGCAGGATGAAGGTGTGCCAGCCGATGTCCACCAATTCGCTGGGGGCAAGACGACCAACGGTGTTGCAGGCACACGCGGCCAGGAACGCCAGCGCCTGGTCGACGATACGTTCGGCCAAGTCGCGCCCCAGCTTCTCGTCAGCGGCTATCCGACCGGCGAGCCGGTCGAACAGCATGCTGGACACAAGGGCGCGCCCGGTGGCGGATGCGATCAGGACAGCGGTCACGGTAGCTCCTCCGGCTAGTCGAATCGAAGACCCGTCTGACAAGGCCACGCTCATAGCTTGAGCGCTCTCGACCAGCGAGAACACTGCCGTATCGCATGCTTTTTCCCCACTCCGTCGCCCGTTCCCTGCCGTTCGAGCAGAGAACGGGCTGGTAGGTGAAGGCGGTAGCCTGCGACACCGTGGACCTTCTCCCCTTCAGCGAATACGCGGCTTCCCTCAACCGGAAGCGCGCGGCTGCCGGCGTGCTGCTCCGCGACGATCGGTCACGAATACTGCTGGTAGAGACCACGTACAAAACTGAATGGGAGATTCCGGGCGGCGCGGTCGAAGCGGACGAAGCTCCGTGGACGACGGCGGCGCGCGAACTCCACGAAGAGCTGGGCATGACCCGAGCCCTCGGCACGCTGCTGGTCATCGACCACATCCGCGTTCAGGGAGTGATGCCGGAGGGTTTGGCGTTCGTGTTCGACGGCGGCCTCGTCACCGAAGACGAGGTCCGAGGTATCCGATCAACCGATCCGGAGATCCGGTCAGTGGGGCTGTACAGCCTGGAAGAGACCGAACGGCTGGTGAAATCCAACCTCCACGCTCGGATCAGCACCGCATTGCGCGCGGTGGACACCGGGAGGACCGTGTTCTGTGAGGGTGGTCGCCCAGCGGTGACAGTCCGGGGATAGTTCACTTCGGAGGGGGAGACATGTCCAGCCCGTTGGCAGAGAACCTCGCGCGCTTCCGGAAGGCGCGAGACCTGTCCCAAGAGGAGTTGGCCGCGACGGCGGACGTCGGAGTCGACACCGTGAGTCGCATCGAGCGTGGGCAACGACAAACCGCGCGACCGGCCACGATCGCGAAGCTCTCTCGGGCCCTCACGGTGGCACCCGGCGCGCTGCTGGGGCTGATGCCGCGCATTCACGGTTTCCCTGACGCCGAGGTCGCCCGGTTACGACACGCGATCACGGCGAGCAGCGAAGTCCCGGGACTCGATGACCTCGCCGATACCGACGGCGTCAGTGACTGGTTCAGCCTGGCCAAGGCAGGACACGCCACCTGGCAGGCCTACGTGGACGGGCGCCACAGCCAGCTGCTCCACGCCTTGCCGATCCTGCTCGCAGATGCTCGCCGGTGCGTCCACGCCACTACCGGAGACGCGAACGCCGCTGCTCAGCGATTGCTGTCCACGGCTTACCGCCTCGGAGCCGGAATCGCCGGACGGCTGAACCTCGCCGACCTTGCCTGGACAGCCGCCGAGCGTGCCTTGACCGCGGCTCGAAAGTCCGACGACCCGGAAATCGGCATCGCGATCTCTGTGCGCTATCTCGTCTGGACTTTGATCAACCAGGGCCGCACCGCGGACGCCGAGCGCGTCGCGGTGAAGGCGGCCGAACGAATTGAGCCCCGGATGCTCGACCGGGATGCCATCCGAGCGGGGGTATTCGGCAACCTGTTGTTCAACGCCGCTAACGCCGCGCTGCGCTCGGGAAGCGGTGAACGAGCACACGACCTCCTCGCCGTCGCCCGGTCCGCCGCGCTGCGAACGGGAAAGGACAGCGCTACCGAAGCTGCGATCTTCGGACCTCGGGTAGCCGCGCTGCAGGTCGTGGAGCACGCTGTCCGGCTTGGTGACCCCGAGGCAGCACTTCGACTCGCCGAAAAGATCCCACAACCACAAG
Source organism: Amycolatopsis sp. QT-25 (assembly GCF_029369745.1). Taxonomy (NCBI): domain Bacteria; kingdom Bacillati; phylum Actinomycetota; class Actinomycetes; order Pseudonocardiales; family Pseudonocardiaceae; genus Amycolatopsis; species Amycolatopsis sp. QT-25. Next base: position 1,744,656 of record NZ_CP120210.1, on the reverse strand, counting down.
GTCCCGTCCCCCCGTTCTGGGAAGCCGGTCATCGAATACACCTGGCTCACGCGGCAGCCCAGCTCCGACGTGACCAGCTGGCTGTGGACCTCTTGGGAGAAGCCCGGGATCTCGCGCCCGACTGGGCTCGACGTCAGCCGCTCGGTGCGGCTGTCATGCACGATCTGGTGGACAAAGCCCCGCGAAGACGCGGCCGCCGTTTCGCGGTACTCGCGGCGGACTACGGCGTTCTCTGACTGCGGTTACGCTCGGCCCATGAGCACCGATCCGGAGATCCGGCGGCGCCGCCTCGAACCGGCCGCCCGGCGTGCCGAGATCCTGACCGCGGCCCGGCGGCTGTTCGGCGCGGGCACGTACGCCTCGGTTTCGACCTCGGACATCGCGAACGCCGCAGGGGTGGCCAGGCCGCTGATCAACCACTACTTCGGCGGCAAGCGGGAGCTGTACCTGGAGGTCGTCCGGCAGATGATGACCGTGCCGGCGCCGGTGATCGAGAACTTGCCCGACACGACCGCCGAAGAGCGGCTCGCGATCAGCGTCCGGCACTGGATCGAGGTCGTCGAACGCAACGAGCAGGCGTGGCTGACGGCGATCGGGCCGGAGGCGGTGGGCCGCGACCCGGAGATCGAGCGGATCATGCGGGAGGCCGACGAGATCGCCGCCGATCGTGTGCTCGCCGCCGCGTTGCTGAGCGACGTCACGGAGGGTCGCGAAGAACTCCGCGCGATGATCCGTTCGTACGGCGGGATGCTGCGGGCCGCGTCACGCGAATGGCTGATCCGCGGCACGCTCGGCCGGGAGGAGCTGCGGGTGTTCCTCACCGAGTCGATCCTGCACCTGGTGCGAGTCACCTACCCGGCCGTGCTCGCAACGCGGTCCGCCGGGCGAACGCCGCCGGCGTCATCCCCTTCCAGCGTTTGAACGCGTAGATGAAGCTCGACGCCTCGGCGTAGCCCAGCCGCAGCGCGACGTCCTCGACGCTGAGCGCGCCGGTGTCGAGCAGTTCCTCCGCCAGGGTCTGCCGCACCTCGTCGAGCAGCGCGCGGTAGCCGGTCCCGGCCTCGAACAACCGCCGTCGCAGCGTGCGCGGGCTGAGCGCGAGCTGCCGCGCGACCTCCTCCATCCCCGCGTCGACCCCGCCGAGCCGCACCAGCCGTTCCCGCACCTGCTGCGCGATCCCGGATCGTGCCCGTTTCCGCGACACCAGCAGGTCGCACTGCGCGGCGCACACCGCGACCGTCTGGTCGTTGGCCTGCGGCAGCGGCTGGTCGAGAAAGACCGGGTCCAGGGTGGCGAGGTGTGACGGCGCGGAGAACGACGGCGCCAAGCCGAAGGTCCGCGCGTATTCGTCCACTGTGGATGGTCGCTCGTGCCGGAAGGCCAGAGAGCGCAGGGAGATGCCCGGAAGGATGTCGCGCATGACGGTGTGGATGGCTCCGAGGTCGCGCAGCACCAGGAAGCGGGCGACGTCGCCCGGCACGCGGCTGTCGTCCATGGCCAGCGCGAGCCGCCCGGCCTCGACGGTCACGTGCGGGATGCAGAAGGTGAAACTCAGGTCCAGGTATCGCAGGGCGAACCGCATCGCGTCCCCCAGTGTCGGGCTGCTGATGCACGCGAAGCCGAAGATGCCGAACGCGCTCACCCGGTACCGCCTGCTCAGCCGCAGCGCGACCTCGTCCTCGCCACCGAGCCCGCGGACCAGCGCGCGAACCACCGCCAGCTCCTGACGCGCGTCGACCTGGCCGTCCACGGGAGCGTGCTCGTAGGACGCCAGCCCGGTGACGCCGTTCTCGGCTGCGAAGCGGGCCATGAGCACGATGCTCGCCGTACCGCGCGGGTAGTCCCAGTCCCGGATCACCGGCGGCGGTAGTTCCATGGCCGGGATTATGGATCGCGGCAACGCCCGGCGCATTGAGGACCGTAACTGTCCTTGATCCCGTTTAGGGTGAGCGGCATGTCCGACACGTTGAGCAGGCGCGCGCTGAATCGCGCCATGCTGGACCGGCAGCTGCTGCTCCGGCCTTCGAAGACGACCGCGCTCGAAGCGGTCGAGCATTTGGCCGGATTGCAGGCGCAGGCGCCGAATCCGCCGTACTTCGCGCTGTGGACGCGGCTGCATGATTTTCGCCAGGAAGAGCTGGCGAACCTGCTGCTGGACAAGAGTGTCGTGCGGATCGCGCTCATGCGCGGCACGGTGCACCTGGTGAAATCGGCGGACGCGCTGGCGTGGCGGCCGATCGTGCAGTCCCTCTACGACCGCTCGATGGACAACACCCAGTTCACCCCGGAGCTCAAGGGCCTCGATCACCAGGAGATCGCCCGCACCGCCGGCGAGCTGCTCGGCGAGCGGTCGCTGTCGTCCGCCGAACTCGGCGCGGAACTGGCGAACCGCTGGGCAGGCGTGCGACCGTCGGCGCTGGTGCACGTCGCGCGGGCGCTGCTGCCGCTGGTCCAGCTTCCGCCGCGCGGTGTCTGGGGCAAATCCGGGCAGCCGACGTACCGGACCATCGGGGAGTGGCTGGGCGCCGAGCCGGACGCGACGCCGTCACCGGAAGCGATGTTCCGGCGCTATCTGGCCGCGTTCGGGCCCGCCGGCGTGCGGGACGCGCAGGCGTGGGCGGGGATCACGAAGCTCGGCGAGGTCGCCGAGCGACTGCGACCGGAACTGCGGACGTTCCGCGACGAGAACGGACGTGAACTCTTCGACCTCGAAGACGCCCCGCGCCCGGATCCGGACACCCCCGCGCCTGCCCGGTTGCTGGGCCCGTTCGACCAGACCGTCCTGTCCTACGCCGACCGCACCCGCGTGATCAGCGACGAGTACCGCAAGGTCGTCATCACGCAGAACGGACTGGTCAAGGGCACGATCTTGGTCGACGGGTTCGTGAAAGGCCGCTGGGAGATCAAGGCGGCGAAGAAGGCCGCTTCGGTGGTGATCACGCCGTTCGAACGCGTCCCGAAGCGCGACTTGGAGGCCCTCGAAAGCTCCGCGTATCGCCTTCTGGCCTGGGCGCACCCGAAGGCCGAGTCGCATTCGGTGCAATTCGGCACCTGATTGCGATGTTTGCGTCGCGCAAATATCGCAAGCAGGGGACGAATTGCGTGAGGGGGTGGAAAGGGCGGGGCACCGTCGCCCGCGCGACGACGGTGCCCCGCCCCGGTCTAGCGGGTCGTCACGGGAGGCCGGCCAGGCCCGCGCTCACCGTGTTCGCCCACGCGTATCCCTGCGAGGCGTCCCAGTTGATCGACCAGGTCATCGCGCCCCGGATCGTCGGGTACGTCGTCGCCGGTTTGAACGAACCGCAGTTCGTGCCCTTCGCCAGGCAGTTCAGCGCGTTGACCGTGTTGCCGGGCGCCTGGTAACCGCCACCGGCCGCCGAGCCCGACGCGGGCAGGCCGAGCCCGACCTGGTCGGCTCGCAGGCCGCTCTGCAACTGGATGCAGGCCAGCGCGGTGAGGAAGTCGACCGTGCCCTGCGAGTAGACCTTCTGGTCGCAGCCGAGCATCGAACCGCTGTTGTAGTACTGCATGTTCACGATCGTGAGGATGTCCTTGACATTCAGCGCCAGCTTGAAGTACTCCGCCGCCGGGCTCTGCATGTCGATCGTCTGCGGCGCCATGGTGATGATCGTGCCGCCCGCCGCGTGGATGCTGCGCAGTGCCTGCGCCATGTAGGTCGCGTTGACACCGTTCTCCAGGTCGATGTCGACGCCGTCGAAGCCGTAGGTCGCGATGAGCGACTTCATGCTGTTGGCGAAGTTCGTCGCCGCGGCCGCGGAGTCGACGCGGATCGTGCCCTTCTCACCGCCGACGGACAGGATGACCTTCTGCCCGCGTGCCTGCGCCGTCTTGACGTCGGCCTTGAACTGCGCGTCGGTGTAGCCGCCGAGCTGGCTCGACAGACCGGGATCGAGGGTGAAGGTGACTGCGCCCGGCGTGGCCGTCGCGTCGGCGAAGGACACCGCGATGATGTTGTACTTCGTCGGGACGTCGGCGAGCTTGAGTGCCTTCGCGCCGTTGTAGAAGTTCTGCCAGTAGCCGGTGATCACGTGCTTCGGCAGGTTCCCGGGGTTCGGGTTGGTCGTCGTGGTCGTCGGCGAGCTGGTAGTGGTCGTCGGGCTCGTGGACGTCGTCGGGCTCGTGGACGTCGTCGGGGTCGTCGGGGTCGTCGTCGGCGAACCACCGGGGCCGTCGAGGTTCACGTCGTCGGCGAAGTACGCGGGCTGGCCGTACCAGCCGTGCAGGTAGATCTCGACGTTCGTGGCGGACGCGCCGGTGGTGAAGTTCAGCGAGAGCTGCGACCAGCCGGCCCCGCCCTGGGTCCAGGTGTTCTTGTCCCCCGTCCCGGTGCCGGTGACGCCGAGGTAGGTGTAGCCGCCCTGCACCCACGCCGAAAGCGTGTACGCGGTGTTGGCCTTCACGGCCACGCTCTGCGAGCAGCGGGCGTTGTCGTGCCCCGCCGGAGTGGCGCTGAGCGCGCGGCTGCCCGAGTGGACCGGCGTGGTCACCACCGCGTTCGCCCCGGAGCAGGTCCAGCCGCTCGTGGTCCCGAGTTCGAAGCCCGGATTGGTCAGGATGTTGGCGGCCGAGGCGTTGCCCGAGACCGCGAAAGTCACCCCCAGGCACACGGCCAGTGACGACAGTAGGGCGAGGAACGCGTGTTTCGGCTTCACTTTCACGACTGGCCTCCACGAACGGGTGATGTCGGCCACATCAAAATGGACTAGACCAATACAACTGTCAAGGGTTCGGTTAGAGGAGGCCATACGAAAGTCGGCTCGGCACGAGCGGCAGAATGCAGGGTCCGAGAGCACCCGAGGGCGGATTCAGGAGCGTGGGAGTGAGCGTGCAGGGCCTGCAGACAGTCGAGCAGAAGATCGCCGAAGAACTCGGTGTGCGCGAAGGGCAGGTCAAGGCGGCCGTCGACCTGCTGGACGGCGGATCCACCGTGCCGTTCATCGCCCGGTACCGCAAAGAGGTCACCGGGATGCTGGACGACACCCAGCTCCGTACCCTCGAAGAACGCCTCCGCTACCTGCGGGAACTCGGCGAGCGCAAGGCCGCCGTGCTGGAGTCGATCCGCGGCCAGGGCAAGCTGGACGAGGCGCTCGAAGCGTCGATCATGGCGGCGGACACCAAGTCCCGCCTCGAGGACATCTACCTGCCGTACAAGCCCAAGCGGCGGACGAAGGCGATGATCGCCCGCGAGGCCGGTCTGGAGCCGCTCGCCGACGGGCTGCTGAGCGACCCGGACACCGACCCGCAGGCCGCGGCCGCGGTGTTCGTCGACGCCGACAAGGGGGTCGCCGACGCGCAGGCCGCGCTCGACGGCGCCCGCGCGATCCTCGTCGAACGCTTCGCCGAAGACGCCGACCTGATCGGTGAGCTGCGCGAGAAGATGTGGTCGCAAGGCCGCCTCGCGTCGAAGGTCCGCGAGGGCAAGGCCGAAGAAGGCGCGAAGTTCTCCGACTACTTCGACTTCTCCGAGCCCTACACGAAGCTTCCCTCGCACCGGATCCTCGCGATGTTCCGCGGTGAGAAGGAAGAGATCCTCGACCTCACGATGGAGTCGGAGGAGCCCACAGTGTCGTCAGCAGAACCGCGTGTCGGGCCGACCGAGTACGAGACCCGCATCGCGCACAAGTTCGGCATCTCCCACGAAGGCCGCCCGGCCGACAAGTGGCTCGGCGACACCGTCCGCTGGGCGTGGCGCACGAAGATCCTGCTGCACCTGGGCATCGACCTGCGGATGCGGCTGCGCCAGTCGGCCGAGGACGACGCCGTCCGCGTGTTCGCCGCGAACCTGCGCGACCTGCTGCTCGCCGCCCCGGCGGGCACCCGCGCCACGATGGGCCTCGACCCGGGCTTCCGCACGGGCGTCAAGGTCGCCGTCGTCGACGCGACCGGCAAGGTCGTCGGCACCCACGTGATCTACCCGCACCAGCCCGCCAACAAGTGGGACCAGTCCCTCGCCGAACTCGCCGCGCTGTGCGCCCGGCACAAGGTGGACCTGATCTCGATCGGCAACGGCACCGCGTCCCGCGAGACCGACAAGCTCGCCGGTGAACTGATCAAGAAGCACCCCGAACTGAAGCTGACCAAGGCCGTCGTCTCCGAGGCGGGCGCGTCGGTCTACTCGGCGTCGGCGTTCGCGTCGCAGGAACTGCCGGGCATGGACGTCTCGCTGCGCGGCGCGGTCTCCATCGCGCGTCGGCTGCAGGACCCGCTGGCGGAGCTGGTGAAGATCGACCCGAAGTCGATCGGTGTCGGGCAGTATCAGCACGACCTGTCGGAGATCTCGCTGTCGCGGTCACTCGACGCGGTGGTGGAAGACTGCGTGAACGCGGTCGGCGTGGACGTCAACACGGCGTCGGCGCCGCTGCTGACCCGCGTCTCGGGCATCACGACGACGCTGGCGGAGAACATCGTCGCGCACCGCGACGAGAACGGTCCGTTCAAGACGCGGAGCGGGCTCAAGGAGGTCGCGCGGCTCGGCCCCAAGGCCTTCGAGCAGTGCGCGGGCTTCCTGCGGATCCCGGACGGCGACGACCCGCTCGACTCGTCCTCGGTGCACCCCGAGGCCTATCCGGTGGTGCGGCGGATCCTGAGCTCGACCGGCACGGACATCCGTGCGCTGATCGGCAACTCGCGAACCCTGCAAGCGCTGAAGCCCACGGAGTTCGTCGACGACACCTTCGGTCTTCCGACGGTGACCGACATCCTCGCCGAACTCGAAAAGCCGGGCCGCGACCCGCGTCCGGCGTTCAAGACCGCGACCTTCGCCGACGGTGTCGAGAAGATCGGTGACCTGAAGCCGGGAATGCGGCTCGAGGGTGTCGTGACGAACGTGGCCGCGTTCGGCGCGTTCATCGACGTCGGCGTGCACCAGGACGGGCTCGCGCACGTCTCGGCGCTGTCGAAGAACTTCGTCAAGGACCCGCGCGAGGTCGTGAAACCCGGCGACATCGTCAAGGTGAAGGTCCTGGAGGTCGACGTGCCGCGCAAGCGGATCTCGCTGACCCTGCGGCTGGACGACGAACCCGGCAAACCTGCCCGCGAGCAAGGCGGCGGCGGTCGTGACCGTGGCCAGGGCGGTGGCGGCCAGCGCGGCGGCAACCGCGGCGGTGGGGGCCGGGGCGGGAACCCCGGCGGCGGCTCGCTGGCGGACGCCCTCCGCAAGGCCGGCTACGGCAAGTAGGTCCCAGAAGTACGTGAAGGCCCCCATCCTGTACCTAGGCGCAAGGATGGGGGCCTTCACGTACTTGGCCTACGGGTTCATCGCGTAGGCGCCCGAGAGATCACGGACGAGCGACCACACGTGGTCGAACCGCGCCGCGTCGACGACCGGCTTCCGGATCGAAGCCAGCGCGAGTGCCTGCTGTGCCTCGGTCGAGGAGGACTTCCCGTGCAGATCGATCGCGGTGACGCTGAAGTCCTGCACCAGGATGGCGAAGATCTGGTCGACGACCTCGGTCTCGATGCCGGTGATCTCCGCCTGCTCCAGCACCAGCTGCCCGTAGACGACCAGCGTGAACAGCTCGGTCAGCGCGAGGCCGAAGTCGATGTCCTGCCGCTGCGCCTCGTCCGGCGCGGCTTCGGTGAACAGCTTCACGAGCGCCTCGGCCTGCTCGGTGAACCGGGCGACGTTCGGGATCGCGGACGCCTTGGCGTAGGCCTCGCGCCAGTCGTGGAACCGCACCTCGGACAGGCCGCGTGCGGGGCCTTGGCGGAACAGGAACTCGTCGTCGGCCGCGTCGGACCGAGTCGGCACCGGCTCGTAGGCCTGCGGCGCGAACAGGTACGCGGGCACGAACTTCGCGATCAGCGCGAGGTTCACCGCCACCGTGCCTTCCAGCTTCGGCAGGCCGTCGATGTCGTTCTTGGCCATCGCCAGGTAGGTGTCGGCCTCGAAACCCTTGGCCGCCACCACGTCCGCGACCAGACCGATGACCTTCCGCGCCTCGGTGGTCACCTTCATCTTGGTGATCGGGTTGAACAGCAGGTACCGGCGGTCGTCCGCGTGCGCGCTGCGGAAGTAGTCCACGGCACGGTCGGAGAACAGCTTCATCGCGACGAGCCGCGCGTACGCCTCGACGAATTCCCGGCGCACGTGCGGGAAATCGGTGACCTTCTTGCCGTAGAGCACCCGGTTGTGCGCGTGCGTGATCGCCTCGTACAGCGAGTGCGTCGACATCCCGATGCCGCCGAAGCACAGGTTGAACTTGCCGATGTTGACCGTGTTCAGTGCCGCGGAGAACGCTTCGGCGCCGACGTGCAGAATGTCCTCTTCGGACACCGGGTAGTCGTCGAGCCTGAACTCGGCGACGTACATCTGTGACGGCACGACGTTCTTCACCACGTGGTAGTTCGAGTGCTCCGAATCCGCGTAGAAGAACACGTACTGATCCGGGCCCTCGACACCGTCGATGCGGCCGAACACCGACACGGTCCGCGCGCAGTTGCCGTTGCCGATGTAGTACTTCGACCCGTTCGCGCGGTAGCCGCCCGCACCGTCCGGGGTCAGCACGAGATCCGACGAATAGATGTCGGCGCCATGCTCCTTTTCGGACAGTCCGAACGCGGCGACGCCTCCCGCCGCGAGCGAGTCCGCCGCGCGGCTGCGAGCGGCCTCGTTCGCGCTCTGCCACACCGGGCTGAGGCCCAGGATCGTGACCTGCCAGGGGTACCAGTAGTTCAGGCCGTAGAAGCCGAGGATTTCCGACAGGGCCGCGACCCGCGCGGTGTCCCAGCGCTTGTCGGGGTTGCCCTCGGCGTTGGCGCCGGGAGTGAGGAACGTCGAGAAGAGCCCTTCCTTGCCCGCGAACTCGATGAAGTCCGCGTAGAAGGTCCGGTCGTGGTAGTCCTCGACGAGCTTGCGTTTGCCGCGCTGTTCGAACCATTCGATGGTGGCACGCAGCAGGCGACGCGTCTCCGGGTCGAACTGCCGTGGGTCGTACCCACCCGGGTTCAGCAACAACGCGGTCGCCTTTTCGCTCATGGTCACTCCTGGTCAGCCGAAGTTACTACTCGGTAACCGTAGCGCGCCGCTTCGCCGTCCGGCCACCGAACTCGACCGAAGTCACCTCCCCGCGGTCGTTCCGCAGGAACCGCGCGGTGGGCTTGCGGGTGTCGCTCGCCGGGGCGATCGCGTCGGCGGCCACGAAGACGGCCTCGAACGGCGGCGGCGACGGGAAGTCCTCGATGTCGGCGACCAGCCGGGCCCACAGCGCGCCGTCCCGGCCGCTGACCACGAACGCCAGGTCGCCGGTCTGGTAGCGGCCGAGGTACTCGGCGATGTCCGGCCGGGGCACCGGCGGCGGGCTCGCGAGCGGAGGCAACCCGACCAGTTTCTCCAGGCACCAGTCGACGATCTTCGCACCCAGCGCGGACCCGCCCGCGCTGTTGGTCAGCACGGTGACGGCGAAGTCCTCCTCCGGAACGGTCACGAACTCCGACAACTGGAGATTGCCCACGTTGCCGCCGTGCCGGACCAGCCGGGCAGCGCCGTGGGTGGTGTGCAGCCAGCTCAGCCCGACCTCTTCGAACCGCAGCGCGGCCTCGCGCTGCGGCGCGAGCATGAGGTCGCGGGTGGCTTCGCTGATCGGCGGCTCGCCCTCGGCCTCGCCGGTCAGGAAGAACCGGGCCCATTTCAACTGGTCGCCCGCCGTCGACCACAGTCCGCCGCTCGCGCTGTCGGCACGGGTGAGGCCCACGGTGTGCTCGACCGCCGGTTCGCCGTCGCGCAGCACGTGGCCGACGGTGTGGCGGCGCGTGAGCACCTCCCACGGCAGGTAGTACGACTCGGTCATGCCCAGCGGTTCGAGCAGCCGGGCGCGGACCACGTCCTCGAAGAGTTCCCCCGCCACCACCTCGACGACCCGGCCCGCCAGCTGGAACCCCGCGTTGGAGTAGGAGAACACTTCGCCGGGTGGAAGTTCTGCGGCAGGTCGCCGAATTTCGCGATCGCGAGGGCGAGCGCGTCGTCACCCCATCCGGTGCTGAAGTCCACGTCACCGAGGAACCCGGCGGAGTGGGTCAGCAGATGGCGCAACGTCACCGTCTTCCGTGCCGCCGCGTCCGCCAGCCGAAGATCGGGAAGGTACTCGAAGACCGGCCGGTCCAGCTCCAGCGCACCGTCTTCGACCAGGGCGAGCACGGCGGCCGCGGTGAAGGTCTTGCTGGTGGAGCCGATCATGAACAGCGTGCCGGGATCGACCGGAAGTCTGGTGTCCACATTGGACACCCCGGTGGCGAAGACCGACTCCTCGCCGCGATGCGCCACCCCCACCACGGCTCCCGGGACACCCGCCCCGCGCGCCTCCTCGTCGAGCACGCCTCGCAGCTCCTGAACGTTCGACACCCGTGTCCCCTTTCGTCCGGTCAGGACAGCGTTTCACCGTGACGCCGCGTCCGGCTCGTCCGAACCGACGAACCCCGGCGGACCGGTGCGGGCGACATCACGTAGCCCCGGAGATCACGACCCGGTACACTGGACCACGCGGTCCGCTCAGTTCTGCCTCGGGCCGCGTTTCGTTGTCGAAGACCACGCGCCGCGGCCCCCGAGGTCTGCGCCGGGCAGGACAACCCTTCCTATCCTTACGGAGATACCAGGGCGCACCTGTGCCCACACGCTTATGAGCACACCTACCTTCACCGAACTCGGCCTGCCCAAGACCCTCGTGGACTCGCTCGCCGAACAGGGTGTCACCAGCCCGTTCCCCATCCAGGCCGCCACGCTGCCGCATTCGCTGGCCGGTCGCGACGTCCTCGGCCGCGGCCGCACCGGCTCCGGCAAGACCTACGGCTTCGTGCTGCCCGTCCTCGCCCGGCTCGCCGCCGGCCCGACCCGGCGCCGCCCCGGCCGTCCGCGCGCCCTGGTCCTGGCGCCGACCCGCGAACTGGCCACCCAGATCGAGGCGTCGTTCCTGCCGCTGGCCAAACCGCTCGGCCTCAAGGTCACCACCATCTTCGGCGGCGTCAGCCCCAATCCGCAGATCACCCGGCTGCGTGACGGCGTCGACATCGTCGTCGCCTGCCCCGGCCGGCTCGCCGACCACATGCGCTCGGGTGAGGCGAAGCTCGACAACATCGAGGTCACCGTCCTGGACGAGGCCGACCACATGGCCGACCTCGGCTTCCTGCCCGACGTCCGGCGCATCATGGCCGAGACCCCGGAGCGCGGGCAGCGGCTGCTGTTCTCCGCCACCCTCGACGCGGGCGTCGACGTGCTGGTCAAACGCTTCATGCACGACCCGGTCACCCACAGCGTCGACTCGGCCCAGTCGCCGGTCTCGACCATGCAGCACCACGTGCTGCACCTGGAGGAGACGCACCGGCTGCCGGTGCTGATCGACCTCACCGCCGCACCCGGCCGCACGCTGGTGTTCACCCGCACGAAGCACCGCGCCAAGCAGTTGACGCGCAAGCTCATGGCCTCCGGCGTGCCGGCGGTCGAACTGCACGGCAACCTCGGGCAGACCGCACGGACACGCAACCTGGAGGCGTTCGCCTCCGGCGCGGCGAAGACGCTGGTCGCGACGGACATCGCCGCCCGCGGTATCCACGTCGACGACGTCACGCTGGTCATCCACGCCGACCCGCCCGTCGAGCACAAGGCGTACCTGCACCGGTCCGGCCGGACCGCGCGGGCCGGGGCGTCCGGCACCGTCGTCACGCTGATGACCGACGCGCAGGTCGGTGACGTCCGCGACCTCACCCGCAAGGCCGGGATCAAGCCGACCACGACGCAGCTCGGCCCCGGCCACCCGCTGCTGTCGAAGCTGGCGCCCGGCGAGCGTTCGTTCACCGCGTCGCCGCGGCGGCCGATCGTGGACACGCGGCCGAAACGGGTCAGCGCCAGCGGCGAGGCGATCCCGGGCAAGGGCGAGGACGAAGACCGTCCGGCAGGCGGCCGTGGCTCTTCTCGCGGCGGTCGCGGCCGAGGCCCCTCCGCCGGTGGTCGCGGTGCTTCCGGTGGCGGCCGTGGCTCTTCTCGCGGCGGTCGTGACGCTTCCGGCCGCGCTTCCGACGGACGTTCGCGTCAGCCTCGCGCCGAGGGCGACCGCCGAGGTACTCCCGCCGGCCAAGGCCGTCGCGCGGACGAGTCCACCGGACGTCGCGAAGGCGCGCCTAAGGGCGGTGGCCAGGGTCGTCGCTCCGCCGACTCCCAGCCGCGCCGCGGCTCCGGTGCCGCCAAGTCGCAGTCCTCGCGGACCCAGTCCGGCGGTGCTCCGGCCCGTCGCGGCGGTGCCGCCGCGTTCTCCTCCGGGACCCGCGCCGGCTCGCGCCGCTCGCGCTGACGCTCCCCGCCTCCCGCCACGCGAGTTACGCCTTCCGCCACGCGAGTTACGCCTCCCGTCACGCGAGTTACGCCCTCAAGCACGCGAGTGGAGTTGCCCCTGTGATGCGGACACCTTGGTTCCAGACGTTGGTCTGGAGGGAGGATGTCCTGGTGTCTCGCAGGTCGAAGTATCCGGAGCAGTTCCGTCGTGACGCGATCGAGCTGGTCAGCACGAGTGGTCGGCCGTTGCGTCAGATCGCCCGTGAGCTGGGGGTCAATCACGAGACGTTGCGGTCGTGGGTGAACACCGCCAAGCATGCCGTGGAAGCCGGGCCGGTGGAGGATCCGGCGGTGGTCGATGAGGTGCAGCGGTTGCGGAAGCAGGTCGCTGAGCTGCAGAAAGAGAAGGAGATCCTGCGGAAAGCGGCCGCCTATTTTGCCAAAGAGATGGATCGATGATCTACCGCTACCGGTTCATCTCCGAGCATCGCGCCGAGTTCGGTGTGAAGCGGTTGTGCCACGTCCTGGGCCTGCGCCGGCAGGGTTTCCACGAGTGGGCCGCCGCTGGGGCGGCCCGGGAGGCCGCGGCGGAACAGGAGCGGGAGCTGGTAGCGGTGATCACCTCGATCCACGCGCAGCACCGGGGTGCCTATGGGCGGCCCCGGATCACCGCGGAGCTGCGCCGCCGCGGGCGCGTGGTGAACCACAAGCGGGTGCAGCGGTTGATGCGTGAGCAGGGCCTGGCCGGGATCACCCGCCGCAAACGCCGGAGCCTGACCAGACCCGCCACCGTCCCGGTGACACCGGTGGCGGATGAGATCTGTCGTGATTTCACCGCCGAGCGCCCTGGTCAGCGGTTCGTCGGGGACATCACCTATCTGCCCACGTTCCAGGGCTGGCTCTACCTGGCCACGGTGATCGACCTGCACAACCGTGAGATCGCCGGGCACGCGATGGCCGGGCACCTGCGCGCCGACCTGGTCTGCGACGCCATCGCCCTGGCCACCGCACGCGGCCTGATCCACCCCGAGGCGGTCTTCCACTCCGACCGCGGTGTCCAGTACACCTCCGGCCAATTCCGCGCCGCGCTCACCGCACACCGGATCCGGCCCTCGATCGGACGGGTCGGGTCCTGCTACGACAACGCCGTCGCCGAGTCGTTCTTCGCCACCCTTAAAACCGAGATCGGCACCACCATCTGGCGCACCCGCGACCAGGCACGACACGACATATACCGCTACCTCCACTACTACAACCACGACCGTCTACATTCGACAATCGGTCACCGCACACCCCACGAAACCCGAACCAGCTACAGTCACCAACCAACAACGTGAAACCCCGTGTCCGCCATCCGGGGGCAACTGGGCCTGTCCCGTGATCGGTGTTTCCGGCGTTGTCGATCAGTAGGTCTCGGCTCCCGGCCAGCGGTCACCGAATGTGATGGCGAAAGCGTTGATCACTGGCTTCCAACGCATCGTCCATCGAGCGCGGCCTGTCCCGGTCGGGTCCAGGCTGCGGGTCACAAGGTACAGGCACTTCATCGCGGCCTGCTCGGTCGGGAAATGTCCACGTGCACGGATCGCCCGCCGATAACGGGCGTTCAGCGACTCGATCGCGTTCGTGGAGCAGATCATCGTCCGGATCTCGACGTCGTAGTCGAGGAACGGCGTGAACTCATCCCAAGCGTTGCGCCATAAACGAATCACCGCTGCATGCTTCGCGCCCCATTTCTCTTCGAATTCGTCCAGAGCGGCCGCCGCAGCGTGCGGGCTGGGTGCGGTGTAGATGGGTTTGATGTCGCGTTTCACCGCGTCCCAGTCCCGGCGGGACACGAGCCGGAAGGTGTTGCGGATCAGGTGGACGATACAGGTTTGCACAATGGTCTGCGGCCAGACGTTCGTCACGACGTCGGGCAGGCCTTTGAGTCCGTCGCAGACGAGGAAGAACACATCCCGGATGCCGCGGTTCTTCAGGTCGATCAGCACGCTCATCCAGAACTTCGCGCCCTCGCCGCCGATGCCCATCCACAGGCCCAGGACGTCCTTGTGGCCGTCCACGGTGACGCCGATGGCGGCGTAGACGGGCCGGTTGGCGACCTGCCCGTCGCGGACCTTGACGTGGATCGCGTCGATGAACACAGCGACGTACACCGGGTCGAGCGGGCGGCTGGCCCAGTCGTTCATTTCGGCGACGACCTTGTCGGTGATCCGCGAGATCGTTTCCTTGCTGACCGAGGACCCGTAGATTTCGGCGAAATGCGCCGAGATATCCCCCGTCGTCATTCCCTTCGCATATAGCGACAGCACAATCTCGTCCACCTCGGTCAGCCGACGCTGCCGCTTCTTCACGATCTGCGGTTCGAACGTGCTCTCCCGGTCCCGCGGAACGTTGATCCCGACCTCGCCCGCCGCATCCGAGACCACCGTTTTCGGCCGGGAGCCGTTGCGCACGTTCGTCGACTCACGATCCGGGTCGGCCTGGTTCTTCTCATGCCCCAGATGCTCGGTCATTTCCTCGTTCAGTGCCGTTTCCAGCACGTTCTTGGTGAACAGCTTCAGCAACCCGTCCGGGCCGGTCAGCGCCAGCCCGCGAGCCTTCGCCTCAGCCACCATCACCGCGGCGGCGGCCTGCTCCGGCGACAGCTCCCGCGCCGGCTTGGACTCACGCTTACGTGGACTCACAAGCTCCGATGTCATCACTCACAGTGCCCATCCCGCCGGACCTCAGCCCGGCGTGTCGGGCCGAAAACACCGATCTTGGAACAGTCCCGGGCAACTCCACGTGATCCGATGGACGACACGTGAGTCGTCCGTTTGATCACGCGTGTCGTCCGTTTGATCACGCGTGTCGTCCGTTTGATCACATGAGTTGGCCGCCGGATCACCCGTGATTGCCGTCGGCTCTCACGGGTTTGAGAGCGGACACGCGTGACCGGGGGTGTAACTCGCGTGGCTAGAGGCGTGACTCGCGTGGTTGGGGGCGTAACTCACGTGATTGAGCACGTAACTCACGTGATTAGGGGCGGGACACGCGTGGGCGGGGGCGTGACTCGCGTGGAGGAGGGCGAGTCAGGCCTGGCGGGCGGCGGCGCGGGCTTCGGCGGCCGCGCGACGTTCTTCGAAGCGCGAAGCCTGGGTGTCGAGGGCCTTCAGGAACTGGTCGAGTTCGTCCCGTGCCTTTTCCCCGACCTCGCCGAGCCCTTCGAGCTCGAAGATCCTCCACTGCCGCAGCAACGGCCAGATCACCTCGTCGTGGTGGATCCGCAGGTCGTAGATGCCCGCCTTCGCGATCAGCGCGGCCTTCCGCGCGAAGCTCGGGATCACCGCGCCCGGCATCTGGAACCGGACGACCTCGTCGGTGATGGCGCGCATCATCGCGTCGGGGGAAAGCTCCAGCGACGCCTGCACCAGGTTCCGGTAGAAGACCATGTGCAGGTTCTCGTCCATCGCGACCCGCGCGAGCAGCTTCTCGCACAGCGGGTCTTGCGTGTACTTACCGGTGTTGCGATGCGAAAGCCGCGTGGCCAGCTCCTGGAACGACACGTACGCGAAGACGTTCAGCAACGCCTTGTCGCCGCTGTCGTACCCGGCCTGCATGGTCTGCATCCGCGCCCGCTCCAGTTCGACCGGGTCCACCGCGCGCGTCACCAGCAGGTAGTCGCGGATGCAGATGCCGTGGCGCCCCTCCTCCGCCGTCCAGCGATGCACCCACGTGCCCCACGCGCCGTCGCGGCCGAACGCCCGCTCGATCTCGCGGTGGTAGCTCGGCAGGTTGTCCTCGGTGAGGAGGTTGACCTCCAGCGAGGTCCGCGCGATGGGCGACACCCGCGACTGCTCGGGATCCCACGGCTCGCCGCCCAGTTCGGCGAAGTTCTTGCCCTCGCTCCACGGCACGTACTCGTGCGGCATCCATTCCTTGGCGACCGAGAGATGCCGGTTGAGGTTCTCCTCGACCGTTCCCTCCAGCTCGAGCATCAGCCGGGTGCCTTCGGGGACCGTCATGCCTTTCGTCCTTCCGGGGTAAGGAAAACGCCTACCTACGACACCGTAACTTACGGTCTCGTAGGGTTGCCACCTCCGGAAGGTGAACGCTCAGGAGCCGGGGACGGCCGCGAGCTTCGGCATGAGCTGATCGATCGCGCACGGGATGCTCAGCACGGTGTCGAACGAGATGGCCGCGCCGACCGGCGGGTTCTCGTAGGGCAAGGCCAGCGTGCCCAAAGTCCTAAAGGGACGCGGTGAGACCACGAGCACGCAGGACCGAACGTTCCAGCGGCCGGAACACGATCAATTCGATGCCGACGCCGACCAGCAGGATCAGGAAGATCGCCGAGATCACGCCTTCCATGCTGTTGAAGGACGAGCCTTCGTTGAGGTACGCGCCGAGCCCCTTGCCCAGCGCCGGGGACAGCGCGATCAACTCGGCGGCCATCAGCGAACGCCACGAGAACGCCCAGCCCTGTTTGAGCCCGGCCAGGAAACCGGGCAACGCGGCGGGCAGCAGGATGTACCGGGCCGACGAGAGCCGGTTCGCCCCCATGACCTGACCGACGCGCGGCAGGATCGGCGGGATCTGGTCGATGCCGGCGACGAGGCCGTTGGCGATCGAGGGCACCGAACCCAGCAGGACGACGAAGTAGATCGAGGCGTCGTTCAGCCCGAACCACAGGATCGCCGCGGGCACCCAGGCCACCGACGGAAGGCTTTGCAGCCCGGTCAGGAACGGCCCGACGGCGGCGCGGACGAGACGGACCTTCGCCACCAGCAGGCCGAGCGGGGTCCCGATGACCACGCCGATCAGGAAGCCCAGCGCGGCGCGGTGCACCGACGTCCAGACGAATTCGAAGATCTCACCGTCGACGGTGATGCCGACGAGTTCGTCCCAGACCGCGAGCGGCGCGGGCAGCATCGATTCCGACCAGAACGCGGCCGCCCACAGCGCCTGCCACAGCGCGATCAGCAACGCCAGGAAGACCAACGGCGGCACGAAGCCGCGCAGGAACCGCTTTCGCCGGCTTTCCCGGCGTTCCCCGATGGGAGTGTCGAGCGAGTCGAGCCCCGCACCGACGGCCTCGTCGGCCTCGTCCGCCACTGATGGCTCCACGTCGGGGCGGTCAAGCCGCGGCATGGGTACTGATCACCTCCCGGAGGTGACCGGTGATCTCCAAGGTCAGCTCTTCGGCGTCGGCGGCCTGGATTTCGCGCCATTCCCGGACGACCCGGCCCGGCCGCGACGAGAGCAGCACGACCCGCTGGCCGAGCCGGACGGCCTCGCGGACGTCATGGGTCACGAACAGCACCGACGTGCCGGTGCTGCGGTAGACGCGCAGCAGTTCACCCTGCAGGACGTCGCGGGTGATGGCGTCGAGCGCGGCGAACGGCTCGTCCATCAACAACAGCGACTGCTCCGGGTCACCACCGACGCGCAGGGTCGCGGCCAGCGCCCTGGCGAGCGCGACACGCTGCCGCATCCCGCCGGACAACTCGTGCGGCCGCTTGTCGCCCGCGCCGCCGAGGCGGACGAGGTCGAGCAGTTCGGCCGCCTTGTCGCGGCGCTCGGACCGGCCGAAACCGGCGAGGCGCAGCGGCAGTTCCACGTTGCGGGCCGCGGTCAGCCACGGCATCAGCGCGGCCTCCTGGAACATGACGGCGGGCCGGGAGGTCTCGAGGGTGATCGAGCCCGACGTCGGCCGGTCTAGGCCGGCGACCAGGTTCAGCAGCGTGCTCTTGCCGCAGCCGGAGGCGCCGAGAAGGCAGACGAACTCGCCGGGGGCGACCGTCAGGTCCATCCCGTCGAGGGCCACGACGGCGCGCCCGGTCGGCCCGAACGCCTTCCGGACCCCGTCGAGCCGCACGGCGACACCGGTGGACAGGCCGGGCTCCAAGGTGGTCGTCATCGCTGATCCCCTCCGGTCACTTCGTCAGCCCTGGCGCGTTCACGCCGGGCTTGCCCTGCTCGGAGAGCACGGCGTTGAGCGGGCCGAAATCGGCGAACCCCTTGAGGTCCACCGCGGACTTCACCACGCCCGCGGTCACCGAGTCCTGCGCGAGCTGGGTGAAGGTCGACGGCACCGGATCGATGCCGAGTTCGATGCCGGAGAACGCGCGGTCGAGGACGGCCTCGTTCAGTGTGCTGCCGGCAAGCGCCTTGAGTTCTCCGTTGACCACCTTCTTCGCCTCGGCCGGGTTGCCCTTCGCCCAGTCGATGGCGGCGAGTTCACCCTTGAGGATGGCGGTGACGGTTTCCGGATGCTGCTGCAGGAATTCGCTGCGGACGATCACGACCGTGGTCGGGAACTTGCCTTCCGGCCACAGGGTCTTCTCGTCCAACAGGACCTTCGCACCCGCGTCCAGCACGAGCCGCGAGGACCACGGCTCCGGCAGCCAGCCGCCGTCGAGCTCACCCTTCTTGAAGGCGTCGAACGTCTTCGGGTTGTCGAGGTTGGTGACCTTGACGTCGGACAGTTTCTTCTCGGCGACGAACTTCTTGAGCGCGACGTCCTGGGTGTTCGCCAGCGACGGCGTCGCGATGTTCTTGCCGCTGAGCTGCTCCGGTGCGGTGATCTCCGGCTTCACCACCAGCTGCGCGCCGCCGGTGACCGCGCCGGAGACCAGCTGGATGGCGCCCTTGGACTTGGTGAAGGCGTTGATGGCCGGGCCGGAGCCGATGAACGCGACGTCGAGCGAGTTGCCCAGCAGCGCGTTGACCTCTTCGGGGCCGGCGTTGAACGTCTGGGTGGTGAGCTTCGTCGAGCCGAGTTCCTTGGCGAAGAAGCCGTTCTTGACCCCGATCAGGGCGGGCGCGTGCGTCACGTTCGGGAAGTACCCGACGCGCACCTCGGCGGCGGCGCCCTGACTCTTCTGCTCCGCCGGAGCGGCGCCGCTGTCCGCGCGTGAACACCCCGCGATCCCACCGGCCAAGGTCAAGGCGGCGAAGGCCGCGGCCAGTGAGCGGGCTCTGTGGTGGGTGCGCACGGAAGGTCGCCTTTCGGGAATACGACTCGGCTCGGGTGGTGGCGCGAGAGTCGCATGTCCACCCCCGTGCCTGCATCGCCATCCGAATGACGGGAAAGATGCTGGAATTCCTTGACACCAGGCGGAACTCCTGTTCCACATTTCAAGACCGGTATAACGGTTCGGGCCGAACGGGCGAATCACGCTTAGTGGTGAAGCGCCCCCGAACCGTCGCGATGGCGGCCGTGCTGACCGCCGGTCTCGGCCTGGGTGTCGTGGCGACGACGCTCAAGATCGCCGACGGCACGCACACCGTGCTCGACACCACCCTTTCTTCCACGACCGGATTCCTTTTCCTCCTCGCCGGAGCCGTCGCGCACGTGCGCCGCGCCTCGAACCCCATCGGCCCGCTCATCGCGCTGGCCGGGCTCGCGTTGTTCGCCGAGGACCTGCAATTCGCCGACGAGTCGCTCACCCACACCGTCGGCTTGGCGTTGACCGCCGCGTCCAGTCCGGTGATCGCCCATCTCGTGATCGTCTTCCCGCACGGCAGACTCCGGTCCCGCTGGGAACGCGTGCTCGTCCTTTCCGCGTACGCCGTGGTCTTCGGAGCGGCGGTGCTCGGCCTGCCGGTCAACGACGATCCGCAGAACCTCGCCGCGGTCGCCGCGTCACCGGGGGCCGAACAGCTGGTCAAACGGCTGCTGGAACTGGTCGGGGCGCTGATCGGCGCCGGGGTGCTGGTGGTGCTGCTCTACCGCTGGCTCGCCGGACGGCTTCCGCAGCGGCGGCTGCTCTCCCCCGTCGTCGCGATCGCGGTGGTCGGCGCGGTGAGCACCACGGTCGGCAGCGCGCTCGGCTCCGCGCATCCGTTCTCCGAACCGCTGCTGGACGTCTACCGGATCTCGTTCTGCCTGTGGCCGCTGACCTTCCTGATCGGGGTGCTGCGGGCGCGGGTCGGCAACGCGGAGATGGTCCGGCTCCTGCTGGAACGCGACGGTTCCGGCCTGGCCGCGCTCGTGCAGGACGACGAGGTGTGGAAGGACAGCCGGTCGATCGACGCGCTCGACGCGGCCGCCGGGCTGGTGCTGGACAACCAGCGGCTCGCCGCGGAACTGGAGGAGCGCTTCGTCGAGGTCCAGGCCTCCCGTGCCCGCATCGTGGCCGCCGCCGACGACGAGCGGCGACGTCTCGAACGGGACCTGCACGACGGAGCGCAACAACGGCTGGTCAGTGTCGTGCTGCTGTTGAGGATGGCGGGACGGCGGCTCGGGAGCGACCTCACCCCGCCGGTCATGGCCCTGCTGACCGGCACGATCGACGAACTCCAGGCCACCATCACCGAACTGCGTGAGCTCGCGCGCGGGCTCCGCCCCGCGATCCTCACCGAGGCCGGGCTGATGCCCGCGGTCCGGTCACTGCTGGACCGGGTGCCGCTCGCCGTCGACCTCACGGGGGCGGACGTGCCGCGGCTCAGCGGCGCCGTGGAGGCGACGGCGTACTTCGTCGTCTCGGAAGCGGTCACCAACGCCTTGAAGCACGCGCGGGCACGCGAGGTCCGCGTGGACATCCGCGTCGAGGAAGAAGGCCTGCGAGTGGCCGTCCACGACGACGGCACCGGCACGGCCGACATCGACGGCGGCTCCGGACTGCACAGCCTCCGCGACCGGGTCCGGGCGCTCGGCGGCGAACTGACCGTCGCGGGCGAACCCGGCTCGGGCACCACGGTTTCGGCCGTCATCCCGCTGGACGGCTGATCCCGCGAGTTCCGCCTCCAAGCACGCGTGTTTCGCCTCCAAGCACGCGAGTTCCGTGCCTGGACACGCGAAAGTCGACTTCGCCGGAATCAGGCCAGCCCGCGGATGGCGCGCGCGGGCGGCCGAACGCCTTGGATAGACGCCACCATCTCCAGCACCTGCCGCGTACGCCCGACCTCGTGCACCCGGAACACCCGTGCCCCCTCGGACGCCGCCCAGGCGGTCGCGGCGAGGGTCCCGTCGATCCGCTCCGCGAGTTCCACGCCGAGCGTCTCCCCGACGAAGTCCTTGTTGGACAATGCCATCAGCACCGGCCAGCCGGTGCCCGCCAGTTCCCGCGCGTGCCGCAGCAACGCCAGGCTGTGCCACGTGTTCTTGCCGAAGTCGTGGGTCGGGTCGATCAGCACGCCTTCACGCGGGACACCGAGTGCCACGACCGCCTCGGCGCGCGCCGTCGTCTCCGCGACGACGTCGGCGACGACGTCCGGGTAGTTCACCCGGAAGGGGCGGGTGCGCGGGACGGCGTTCCCGGTGTGGGAGCAGACGTAGCCGGTGCCGAACTCCGCGGCGACCTCGGCCAGTTTCGGATCGGCTCCCGCCCAGGTGTCGTTGATCAGATCCGCGCCGGCCTCCGCCGAACGCCTGCCCACCTCGTGCCGCCAGGTGTCGACGCTGATCACCAGGTCGGGATGCAGTTCCCGGATCCGCTCGACGAACGGGACCACCCGTCGGATCTCCTCCTCGACGTCGACCTCGGCACCGGGTCCGGCCTTGACCCCGCCGATGTCGACGATGTCGGCGCCGTCGGCCACCGCGTTGGCGACGGCGGCGAGCGCGTCCGGATCCGAGAAGGTCGCACCCTTGTCGTAAAAGGAATCGGGGGTCCGGTTGACGATCGCCATGACCAGGGCACGGTCCCGGACGACGCGGCGCCCGCGGAAGGTCAGCTCGTTCACGAACCGATCGTAGGCGAGCGGAGGCTTCCGCGGAGAGTGCCGCCCATCGGGATCGTCCCGGACACCGGGAGCACCCCCTCGACTCGCCGTCGAACACCCGAGCAGACGTTGTCCCACAAGGAAGTTCAGCCCGGCGATCCCGGTTTCCCCGTGCAGGAACGGCCTCGGCGGCTGGGGCCACACCCGCGGCCTCTACCTCTACGGCCAGTACCCGGTGTACCGCCGCACCCGCGAGAAGTCCTATCTCGATTACCCCTCGCCTGGTACGGGCAGATATTCCCCTTGCTGTACACCGAAACCGGGCAACGAAGTACAGACCGCCGCGGACAGCTACGCGGCCGGTTCCCGTCCTGTCCTCGGACGTTCGACGGTGTGTACCTGGCACAGCCGTTCCTCTGCAACGAGGAGGCCGCGAAGAACGTCAGCGTCTACTTCGACCGGTTCAAGGAGCCGGCCAAGGGCCTGCTCTACCACGCCTACGCCGAGGACGGTTCGCAACCGTGGGCTTCGGGCGCCGGGCGGCATTCGAAGTACCACTGGGGCCGCGCGATCGGCCGGCTCGGGAGGACGGCGATCGACCTGCTGGAGATCCTGCCCTGCGCCCGTCCGCGGCGAAAGCGGCTCGTCGACGTCGTCCGGTTCCTCGCGGCGGGCTGCACCCGCCGGCAGGACCGGTCCACCGGCCACTGGTTCCAGGTCCTCGACCGAGGCGGCGACAAGGACAACCGATATCGGGAACATCGCCGAAGGCATCAATGTCGGTGACACGGCGTATTACTACGCACCCAAACGCAACATCAACGATTTCCACGGTCTGGACGCGTTTCTTGTCATGAATGAGCAACCGGGTTTCCCAGGCAGTGCCGGGTATTGACCGGAGGCGCTAACATCGCGTGCTGCGACGCCCACTCCCAGGAGGGACGACCGGATGCGCGAGACGCCGCCCCCGGCTTCTTATACCCGGCTCGAACTCGGTGACACCAGCACGATCCCGGTCGGGGTGACGGTTTCCCCGCACGTTTCGCTGGTTTCGATGCTCGTCGAAGTCGTCGGCGGGTACGACCGAGGCATGCCCGCCGCCTGGCGCCGCCAGGTGGGTGCGGCGATCCCCGAACAGGGATATCGCGCGGCGGGCGCCCTGGCCCGCCGGGGCACCTCGGTCCAGCCGGATTTCATCGTCCCGATCAGCCCTGGCGAGGACTCTTCGGCCGCCGCCCAGGCGGAAACGCTGCGTGAGCTGACCGAAACCGACGTCCTGAAAGGCCTCGAAGAGGTTTTCGGCGACCGGTTGCCCGCGCAGTGGCGGCAGGCCGCCGATCAGCCGAGACGCTGGGTCGCCTCGCTCGCGGACGCCTTCACCGCGACCCGGGTGGCGACCGAGAACCTCTGGGCCAAGGCCCGTCCCCTGCTCGATCGCGAAATCGAACGTATCGGCGTCGCCTCCGTCCGAGGCGGGACGGACGCGGTACTCGGGCTGTTGCGGCCGCATTTCCGGTTCAGCAACGGCTGTCTGCTGCTGCCCGACGCGGAACCGGCGCGGTACACCATCCGCGGCCGCAAACTGATCCTGGTCCCGATGCTCGCGGGGTCCCGCTCGGTGGTGTCCAACTTCGACGAAGAGGACGCCATCTGGATCGGCTACCCGCTGCCGGGGCTCGACGGCCTGCTCGACAACGGCAGGCCCGAATCGGTGCCCGGCGTCGAAGGGCTCGACCTCGTGGTCGGCGCCCACCGCGCGAAACTGTTGCGGCACTTGGGAAGGCCCGCCCGGATGGGCGAGATCGCGAATCTGCTGTCGTGTGCCGCCAGCACCGCGACCTACCACTGCGAACAACTCGTTTCGGCCGGGCTGATCCAGCGGCACCGCGAGGGCCAGGTCGTCCTCGTCGTCCGGACGCCTCGCGGTGACGCGCTGGTGGACCTGCTCTCCTGACTCGTGAGCGGGAGGACGGTCGGCACCAAGGGTGTCTCGGGTACGTACTGCCGGAGCGCGGGTGGTGGTTTCGCGTGACTGGATGGACGACACACGTGTTGGGATGGACGACACGTGATACCGCCGGTGCTGGGCCTCGTGAGCGGTAAGGACGTTAGGGCCGAGGATGTCTTAGGTACCTACGCGGATTCCGACTGCAGTCGATCCCATGCCTGCCAAGTACATGAAGGCCCCCTTCACTGCGCCAGGCGCAAGGAAGGAGGCCTTCATGTACTTGAGCGGGCAAGGGGACACCGGGACCGAACCGGTCAGGACTCACGAGACCGCTAGACCCGCTGCAACCCCGGCTTCCCGGCCTCGACGACGTAGGAGCGGTCCGCGGCCAGGGTCACCTTCGAGAAGTCGGACTCGGTGGTGTCCGAAACCGTCATGAAGTCCGCCCGCAGCTGCGTTCGCGACGCCGTCACCCGGACGTAGCCGCGCTTTCCCCGGCAGTACTTGATGTGCGGGTTGTTCGAGAGCCAGGCGGACGACGGGTCGGTCGCGGTGTCGCTGTGGCTCGTGACCGAGGTCGTCACCAGTTCCGAACCGAACACCGGGTCACCGTGGTCGAAGTAGTCGCGGCGCAGATCGGCCGCCCAGTGCCGGTGGACGTCGCCGGTCAGCACGATCGGGTTCGGCACCTTGCGGTCCACGATGCCCTTCGCGATCCGGTCGCGGGAGGCCTCGTAGCCCTGCCACGAATCGGGGCTTTCGCAGGTCGCTTTGTCGCCGTCACCGTCACGGGTGGCGAAGAAGACCTGCTGGCCGAGGAAGTCCCACTTCGCCGGGTGCGTCTCCAGCGCCTTCAGCAGCCAAGCCTCCTGCGTCGTGCCCAGGATGCCGCGGGACGTCGACCGCATGTCGGTGCACGACGGCCCCGCCGAACCGGAGGGGTCGGGCACCTGCGCGTTGCGGTACTGGCGGGTGTCGAGCAGGTGGAACCGGGCGAGGTCACCCCAGCCGAACTGCCGGTACAGCCGGATCGACGCGCCGCTCGGTTTGGCGGTGGACCGGATCGGCATGTTCTCGTAGAACGCCTGAAAACCGGCGGCCTTGCGGTCCGCGGTGGCCGGGGCGGTGGTGCCGTTCCAGTTGTTCATCACCTCGTGGTCGTCGAAGACCACGACCCACGGCGCCATCGCGTGCGCGTTCTGCAGGTCGGCGTCGGTCTTGTGCTGGGCGTGCCGGGCGCGGTACTGGGCCAGCGTCGTCACGTCCTCGGTGAAGGCCAGCCTGCGCGGATTCCGGTCGGCGGCGACGCGGCCGGACTTCCGCTCGTACATGTAGTCGCCGAGGAACAGCACCAGTTCCGGGTCGTCGGCGAGCATTCCCTTGTACGAGTGGTACCAGCCCTCCTCCCAGTGCTGACACGAGGAGAAGGTGTACTTCAGCTGACTGACCGCCGCTCCGGCGGCGGGCGCGGTCCGGGTCCGGCCGACGGGCGAGAGGTAGCCGCCGGTCTTGAACCGGTAGAAGTACTCACGGCCCGGCTGGAGCCCGACCGGCTCGACGTGCACGCTGTGCCCGGAGGCGCGGGCCGCGGTCGCGGTGCCGCGCTGGACGACCGAGGAGAACGCCTGGTCGTTCGCGATCT
The DNA here is from genome assembly GCF_029369745.1 of Amycolatopsis sp. QT-25. Lineage (NCBI taxonomy): Bacteria > Bacillati > Actinomycetota > Actinomycetes > Pseudonocardiales > Pseudonocardiaceae > Amycolatopsis > Amycolatopsis sp. QT-25. Next base: position 1,719,138 of record NZ_CP120210.1, on the reverse strand, counting down.
CCCAGTCGACCGGGTACGAAGCGTCCGGCATCCCGCCGAAACCGTCGGGGTTCAGTGGGGCGGGAGCGAGCCGCGTCCACAGCACGACACTGTCCGGCAGGGGATCACCCGAGGCGACACCGAGCTGGAACGGGTCGCGGATGGCGGGCGCCGCCACCCTCGTTCTCACGTTCGCCCACGAAGGCGACGTCGAGGACAAGGCCGCCGCCGAAACCGCCGCGGCCCCACCGAGGAGTACCGCTCGCCGGTTCACCTGACCCATGAGAATTCAACCTTTCGCAGTGCGGAAAGAACGGGAAGGAATTTCACGCGGCGTAATCGGTGATGCCGCCGCTACAGGCTTCGAGGGCCGGATTCGCGGCGGCGTCGGCGACGCAGACCTTGTAATAGACCCACGATCCCTTCGCGACCGGCACGGCCTTGTCGACGTGGGTGCCGTTGCCGCCGGAGGCCCAGACGTAGAACGGGCCGGCGCCGCCCTTCAGCCAGTAGGCGACCACGGCGGACTTGCCGTCGGCGTCCTTGTCGTAGACGAGGAAACGAGCATCCGATGAACGGAACCGGCCCTCGCCCGCGCAGCCGCCGGTGGAACACTCGGCGCTGCCGGAGCCGACCCCGCAGTCGGGCGCGATCCGCTGGTCGGAGCCGGTATGGACGTAACTGTCCGAGACGTAACCGCCGAGCGCGGGAACGTAGTCCCACAACGTCGTCGTGCCCAGTGGACCGGTGACCGAGGTCCCGGTCGTCTGGCAGTCGATGGTCACCGTGGCCCCGTTGGCCACCGTGCCCACCGCGGTCGAGGAGGTGCTCGGGGCACGGCGCACGTTCAGCGGATCACCCGCCGTCTTCACGGTCCCGGTGGCCGCGGCCAGTGCGGGAGTGGCTCCGGCGAGCCCCAAGGCGCCCGCCGTCACCAGCACGAGAAAGAAACCGGCGAGCCGCCGGACACTTGAACGCTTCATGACTTCAGCGTCGACCGGCGTCGTACACATCACGTACAAACGCCGACCGATGTCCGCACGTGCCTGCGAATGGATCTAGCCATCATGGCGGGACGGCAATATTATCGGCGGATATGGGGCTCCTGCCGTATTGGCGGTTTAGGTGACTATTCTCGGGTTTCGCGTTCTCGGTCCGCTCGAAGTGGCGGTGGACGGACAGGTGGTGCCGCTCGGCGGCCCCAAACCGCGGCTGCTGCTGGCCGCCCTCCTGCTCCAGCCCAACGTCGTCGTCTCCACCGAACTGCTGATCGAGGTCCTGTGGCCTTCGTCTGCGCCTCGTTCGGCGGCGGCGAACATCCGTACCTACGTCCATTCACTCCGCAAACGCCTCGCCGACCACGACCCCGAACTCGGGGAACGCATCGGAAGCCGGGCTTCCGGCTACATCCTCAAGGCCTCTCCCGCGGAGATCGACCACGTCCGCTTCGGTGAATTGGCCGCCCACGCCCAGTCCGCGCTCGGCCGCGGAGACGCCGAATCCGCCCTCGACCTGCTGGATCAAGCCGAAGCGCTGTGGCGCGGAGAAGTACTCGAAGGGCTTCCCCACGACCACGGCTGGGGCGCGACCGTGGCCCGGCTGACGGAATTGCGCCTCGCGGTCCAGGAACAGCGGCTGCGGGCCAGGATCGAACTCGGCCGGACCGCCGAGGCCGTCGCCGAACTGCGCGGCCTGGTCACCGGACATCCACTGCGTGAAGGGCTCTGGCGGCAGCTGATCGTCGCGTTGCGGGCCGACGGCCGCACGGCCGACGCGATCGAAGCTTACGAAACGGCCGAGAAGGTGCTGGCCGACGAACTCGGCACCGCACCGGGCCCGCGGCTGAAGGAACTGCGGGCTTCCCTGATCAGGGCGCCTTCCGTGCGCCCGGACGCCGTGGCCGCCGCCCTCCCCCGGCCGATGGCGCCGGTGTGCCAGCTTCCACTGGACCTGCCCGATTTCACCGGCCGCGAGGGGATCGTCGGCGAACTCGTCGGCCTCTTCCGCGCTCGCCGCGACCAGGGAAAGCCCGCGATCGCGGTGCTTTCGGGCGCGCCGGGGGTCGGCAAGTCCTCCGTCGCGATCCGGGTGGCGCACGCGGTCCGGGAGGACTTCCCGGACGGGCAGCTGCACGTCGATCTCGCCGGGACGTCGTCCTCGCCCCGGCCTCCGATGGCCGTGCTCGCCGAGTTGCTCCGCGCGCTGGGCGTCCCCGACGCGGGCCTGCCGCGTGAGCTCCCCGAACGCGCGGCGCTGCTGCGGTCCCGGCTCACCACCCTGCGGATGTGCGTCGTGCTCGACGACGCCGGCAGCGCGGCGCAGGTCCGGCCGCTGCTGCCCGGCGCGGGCTCCTGCGCGGTCCTGATCACCAGCCGGGTCCGGATGCCGGATCTGGCCGGGGCCACCCCGGTCGACGTCGACCTCCTGCCCGAAGCCGAGGCCGCGACGCTGCTCGAAGGCATCGTCGGCGCCGAAAGGGTCACCGCCGAACCGGACTGCGCGGCGGCGATCCTGCGCCACTGCGGGTATCTGCCGCTGGCGATCCGGGTGGCCGGGGCGAAGCTGACCCACCGGCCGGGCTGGACGTTGCGCGTGCTGGCGGACCGGCTGCGGGACGAGAGACGAAGGTTGGACGAGCTCCGCGTCGGCGATCTCGCCGTCCGGGCCAGTGTGACCCTCAGCTACGACCTCCTGCCGATGTCGGCGGCGACCGCGTTCCGCGGCCTCGGCGGGCTCGGCTCGGTCCAGTTCCCCGGCTGGGTGGTCGCGGCCCTGCTCGGCCGCACGCACGGTGAAGACGTCCTCGACGTACTGGTGGACGCCCATCTGGTCGAGCTCAGCGGCTCGGACGGCACCGGCGAACCTCGCTACCGCCTGCATGACCTGTTGCGGTGCTACGCGCTCGAACTGCGCGCGCAGGACGTCCCGGCGAAAGCGCACGACGCCACGAAACGCGTGCTGGAGGGCTATCTCGCGCTCGCGGTCTCGGCCGCGGACCGGATGCCGATCCACTTCTTCGGGCTCTACCGGGACGACACGGCCGTCCAGCCCGCGCTCCCGCCGGGCACCGCGCGGCTGATCGAGGATCCGGCCGCGTGGTTCGCCGCCGAACGGCACACCTGCGTGGCCGCCGTCTCGCTGGCCGCCGACCTCGGCTTCGACGCGCTGGCCTGGCGGCTCGCCGCGGCGCTGGCGCCCTACTTCGACCAGCGCGGGCACCAGGACGACTGGCTGCACACGCACGCCGTCGCGCTCGCCGCCGCGCGCCGGTCCGGCGACGTCCGCGGTGAGGCGATCATCCAGCGCAACCTCGGGCAGATCCAGCTCTACCAGGACAGTTACGCCGAGGCCTTGGTCGCGTTCGAGCAGTCGGAGCTGCTCTTCGACAAGATCGGTGACGCGCGGGGCGCGGCGATCTCGCTGGCCGGGCTCGGGACGGTGCTGCGGATCAACGGCGAGGGCACCGTCGCGCTGGAGCATTGTCACGCGGCGCTCGCCCAGTTCGTGGCGGCCGGTGATCCGCACGGCGAGGCGGTCGTGCGGATCGCGATCGGCGCGGTGTGGCTGGCGCGGCGCCGGTTCTCCGACGCGGAACGCTGGTTCACCGAGGCGCTCGAACAGTCCGCGCGCATCGGCGACCGGCATCGCGAGGCGCACGCGCTGAAGCGGCTCGCGATGCTGCGGCAGCATCAGGGCGACCTCGCGGGCGCGCGGGAGGGGGTCGACCGGGCGATCGCGATCTTCAACGAACTCGGCGACGACCATTGTGTCGGCTACGCGAACCAGAACCTCGGCGAGCTGTACCTGCACAGCGGCGACCTGGCCCACGCGCAACTGCTGCTGGTCAATTCGCTGAGCGTGCACCGGCGCAACGGGGACCGCCGGTCCGAGGCCGAGGTGTCGCAGTTGCTCGGAGAACTGCACGAGGCGCTGAGCCAGCCCGAGCGGTCGCGGACGTATTCGGAGCGCGCGCTGGCGTTGTGGCGGGAACTCTCCGCGCGGCCCCAGGAATCCGCACTCGCTTCGCGTTTGCAGGAATCGGCCGCAGCGTCCTACGACGACTCCGCGAGCGCCTGACCTTTTCGCAATTCGGCACCTGGTTGCGGGGTTCACCCATCGCAACCAGGTGCCGAATTGTGTTTGTATCGATCGTGTACAGGTCCCGGCGAAGCTCCCTTCGTAGCAACCGAGAGTGCTCGAAGGGAGACCGGAATGGTCCGGACCGTTAAGACCCGCCGGGTGATGGCGGCCGTGCTGGCCGTGGGGACGGTCACCGCCTTGGCCGCCGGCCCCGCGCACGCGGCACCCGAAGGAAGCTGGCGCGCCGACCTGTCCACCGTGGACGGCGACGACGTCAACGTCCGCAGCGACGGCGGCGTGCTCAACCTGGAGAACGCCGCCTGGCACAGAAAACCCGACTCCATCGGCAGCCAGGGCTACCTGCTGCTGGCCGAACAGGAGCTCGGGAAGCCGGTGAACCGGGTCTCCGCCCAGGTGGCCGCCGACGCGCCGAAGGGCACCGAGGTCGAGGTCGACGTCCGCGGCAAGCTCAACGCCCGGGACTGGACGGAGTGGACACCCACCGAGGGCGGCGCCGCCCTGCTGTCCGCTTCGGTCTCCACGGTTCAGGTCCGCATCGGACTGCGCACGATGACCGACGGCGTGACCGCGAAGGTCAGCGACGTCACCCTCCAGGGTGATCTCGGCCCGCAGGTGAACGCGATCGGCGGGGCCGCGGCCCCGCTGACGTCCAAGGTCTACGGCACCCGCGAAGGCCTCACCGGCCGCGCCACCGCCAACGGGCACGTCATCAAGTCCCGCGACCACTTCGTCGCCCTCCCCTCGGGCCGCGGCCTGGCGCCGAAGAACACCGGGAACTACACCGTGCGCGTCTGCCGCACGGACAACAGCCGCTGCGAATACGCGCCGGTGTGGGACGTCGGCCCGTGGAACACCAAGGACGACTACTGGAACCCGTCGGCCACCCGCCAGATGTGGAAGAACCTGCCGCAGGGCAAGCCCGAAGCGCAGGCCGCGTACCAAGACGGCTACAACGGCGGCAAGGACGAGTTCGGCCGCAAGGTGGCCAACCCGGCGGGCATCGACCTCGCGGACGGCACCTTCTGGGACGGTCTGAAGATGACCGACAACGGCTGGGTCAACGTCTCCTACCTGTGGACCGGCTCCGGCCCGACCGGCGTCGTCAGCACGGCGGGCGACCCGATGAACGTCCGGGCCTCCGCGAGCACCAGCGCGGCGATCAAAGGTCTCGCGGCGAACTACGCGAAGGTCACCATCGAATGCTACGTCGAGGGTGAGACCGTCACCGGCAAGTTCGGCACCAGCAACGTCTGGGACCGGATCGGCCCTGGGCACTACATCTCCGACACCTACCTGCAGACCGGATCGGACCTGCCGGTGGCGCCCAAATGCTCGTGATCCACTGAACCCCCCTGAACGCGAAGGCCCGGCGCACCCCAGAGCGCCGGGCCTTCGCCCTTTCGGCCACGCTTCCGCCCGCGTGCGGGACACGCGGTTCGGCACGATGCGAACTTCCGTCCCGCTCAGTGACGCGCGTTCTCCGGTACCTGAAGGCCCCCTTCCTTGCGTCTAAGCACAGGAAGGGGGCCTTCAGGTGCTTCGAGCGGAACCGAGCGACAGTCACCCAAAGTCACCCCCGTAGGCCGAGCCGGTAATCGGGCCAGGTCGATGAACTCACTTCCGTAACCCTTTGCGCTCATCCGGTTGACCGGGGTAACCGAAGACCCTAGTTTCGCCGGAGGTCTCCACCGCGCGCAGACCGATCGGCTGATTCAGGTAGTTCCGTGACTATGGGGTGGAGATGCGAGGGCCGACGAAGACGCTCGTCGTTGCCACTGTGCTCGGTTTGGGCATGGTGTTCGGGCTGACCGGCTGCGCCGGCGAAGAACCGGCGGGGACGGCGGCCAAGCCGATCCGGATCGCGTTCGTGCCGAAGGTCGCGGGCATCCCGTACTTCGAGGCGATGAACACCGGCGGGCAGGCCGCGGCGAAGCAGCTCGGGGTGGAATGGACCTCGACGGGTCCGGCCACGGTGGACCCCGCGGCGCAGGATTCGATCGTGCGCCGCCTGGTCGACCAGCAGGTGGACGTCATCGCGATCGCGCCGAACGATCCCAGGGCGATCGCGCCCGCGATCACCGACGCGCGGGCGAAGGGCGTCCATGTGATCACTTCGGACACCGACGCGCCGGGCACCGATCGCGAACTCTTCGTCAGCCAGGCGACCCCGGAGGGCATCGGCAAGGCGCTCACCGACGCGTTGATGAAGAAGATGGGGAACGCGGGCAAGTACGCGATCGTCTCCTGTGGCGAGACCGCCGAGAACCTCAACGCGTGGATCGCCGTCCAGCGTGCCTATACGGCTTCGCACTACCCGCGAGCGCAACTGGTCGAGACGGTCTACGCGGGTGAGGACAAGGACACCGCCACCGCGCTCGCCAAAGAGCTGATGGCCAAGTACCCGGACCTCACCGGCCTGATCGGTGAGTGCACGACGTCCGCGCCCGGGGTGGCCGAGGCGGTCCGTTCGCAGCAGAAGATCGGCCGCGTCTTCACCGTCGGGGTCGGGACGCCGCAGGCGATCAAGCCGTATCTGCTGGACGGTTCCTCGTCCCTTTCGGTGCTGTGGAACGTCGAATCGCTCGGCTACCTCACCGCTTGGGCGGGCAAGCAGATCGCCGAGGGCAAACCACTCGGCCCGTCGAACAAGGTCAATCTCGAACTCCCCGCGATCAAGTACGAGGAAGGCAAGAAAACCGTGCTGCTGGGCGACCCGCTGCTGATCACGCGCGAGAACGTGGACCAGTTCAAGTACTGACTCACCGGGCCCGCCGGACGGCACCCGCGGCCGCGGCACCACCGAGGATCAGCACCAACGCGGTCATGCTCCAACGCCGCTTCTCCTTCGTGCGGGCGTGCGAATCGATCTCCGCCGCCGCTTCCTTCCGTTCCTTCGGTGGCGCCGAACGAGACGGCTTCGGCACGGCGACGGGTGGCGGGATCACCTTGGCGGCGAAAGGGGGCGCCGGGCTCGACGAAGGACTCGGCGTCGGTGTCGGGCCAGGCCTCGGGCTCGACGACGGAGTCGCGCTGGGAGACGGGGTGCGAGAAGGAGCAGGCGTGGGAGCCGGGGTGGGCGTCGGAGCAGGGGTGGGCGTCGGACTTGAGGTGGGAGTGGGGGTGGGCGTCGGCTTGGGCGGTTCCGGTTTCGGCGGCTCGGGGACCTCGGCCGCGGTGAGGCAGCCCGCGGCGTCCGAACCCGCCAGCGGCGGTCCCGAACGCACCACGGTCACTTGCCCGCTTCGGTTCAGCCGGTAGAGCACGCTGCGCCCGCCGATCCGGTTCGCCGTGGCGTACAGGGCACCGTCGCGGCCGAGCACGACCGAACCGTAGACGTCGGCGGGCGGGAAGCGCGCGTCATCGGTCTCGCGGACCTTGCCGGACGCCGGGTCGATGGTGATCACGGCGCCCTTTCCGCGCCAGGTGGTGGAAACGCCGTAGAGCAGCCCGTTGTGGTAGGCGAAGTCGTTGACGTCGTAGGCGAGGCTGATCGGCCGCAGGAACACCGTCTTGACCACCCGCAGGTACCGCTCCCCCGGCGTCAAGTCCACTGTGTACAGTGTGCCGTTCCTGAGCAGGTACCAGGAATTCCCGCCGATCGCGCCGGCGGTCGCCCCCGTGACCGGGCTCCACACCGGCAGCCGGTTCCCGGCGCGGGTGATCGGGCCGAGGTCCTGGATGTCGCCGTCCCGATCGATCGTCACCGCGTGCGCGCCCCGGCTGAGCCCTTCGGCGACACCGAAGACCCGGTCCCGCGTCGCCGAGTAGCCGAGCGCGTTGAGCCGGTAGCCCGAATCGGTCACCCTCGACGTGACCCCCGAGCCGACGTCGATCCAGCGCAGCTTCGACTTCCCGTGCGACCCGGTCTCGGCCTGCACCACCAGACAGGACTCGGCGGCACGCGCGGCCATCGGGGCCAGCAGCGCCGACGCCCCCACCAGCCCGGCGACGGCCACCGTCGCCGCCGTCCGCGTCACCCCGTCCACGGTGCGCACCGGCTCAAGAGATCCTCGCCAGCGCGGAGGTGAACGCGTCGGGTGGGATCCCCACGCCGCCGCCGAACGGGTTCTGCAGCTGGTAGATCGCGAACAGCAGCAACGTGACCGTGCCGGCCAGCGTCGAGACAATCACCAGGTGGGCGGCCAGCCGCGTGCCGCCGAACAGGTTGGGCAGCAGCACCGAAATGAGGCTCCCGAGGATCAGGGCGAACCAGACCACCCCGCCGACCTTGCCCCCCTCGACCGCGTTGAGCCGCTGCTGCCGGGCCTCGTAGACCTGCCAGAGCTGGGCGGACGCCTCGGCCTTGCGCTCGCGGACCCAGTCGTCGTCCGTGGGAGCCTTGTCGACGGCCTTGCGGAGCTGGTCGAGCTGGGCCCAGCCGGTCTCGGGGACGGCCTCCTTGCCGCCTGCCATCTGCGGCCATTCCTTCTGTTCGACGGTGGAGATGTACTCCTTGCTCAGCTTCCGCACCTCGTCCTTGACCTCGGTCCCCAGGGAATCGGCGGCCCAGACGGCGGCGACCAGGCTGTCCGCCTCGTGGTACGAGCCTTCGCGCGCGGCACTCGCGGAGTCGAAGAGGGAGATCAGGATGAACGCCACCATGACGGCGTGCAGGCCGCCGACGATGGTGAACACCTGGCCGGCGGCGTCGTTGTTGTCGGGCCGTCCTTCGTCCCAGCCGAACCGGCGGACGAGATAGCCGACGAATCCCGCCAAGGCCGCCGCGCCGACGACCCAAGCGATGCCGGTCAGGTAAATACCCATTCGACTCCTTCCCTGCGCAGAGTGCTGAAACTAGTTCACGCCGAGACCGGCGGAGAAGAGCCCTTTCCCCAATTCATACCGAAGGCGGACGAGGCCAGGTCGATCGTCACCTCCTCGGCCCAATTTCCCGAAGGGCGAAACGATTTCCGACACGCGGAGGAAAGGCCCGTCACCGGTCGGAGAACGCGGCTTCACGATCGGGTGAGCAGCCACCACGAGACGTCACCGGCCCGGTCGAATACGGCGTTTCGCGTAGCTCCGGCACCTGAACGGCCGTCACGGAGCGACGCGTCCGGAGCAGTCCGGCAAACAGGTGAACCTCTCCGTAGACCCGATCGAGTCGTTCGTCCGGGCATTACCGCTTGCTATGTTGACTTTGCCCCCGGCCCACTCGAATGGGTTTCCACGAATTGTGCCGACAACAGTTCACCTGGTCGACCACCGGTGGTGCGATCCCGTCGACTGCCAGACCGAAAGGGAGTCCGTTGACGACCATCGAAACACCTACCGGTGCCCGGCCCGCCGTCGAAGTGCTGGGCTGGAGCCGGAATCTGCTCGACCCGGCACTGCGCGAGGCCGTCGACGGACTGCCCGAATCGATGCGGCTCATCGCCGGCTACCACTTCGGCTGGTGGGACGAGCACGGCCGTCCCTCTACTTCGGACAGTGGGAAGGCCTTGCGGCCCGCGCTGGCACTGTTGTCGGCGCAGGCCGTCGGCGGGGACGCCGAAATCGCCGTCCCGGTGGGGGTCGCGGTGGAGATGGTGCACAACTTCTCCCTGCTGCACGACGACGTGATGGACGCCGACACCACCCGGCGGCACCGCCCGACGGCCTGGACCGTTTTCGGTACCGGCGCGGCGATTCTCGCCGGGGACGCCTTGCTGTGCCGAGCCTTCGAGGTGCTGTCCCCGTTCGGACAGAACGCCTTGCGCGTGCTCAGCACGGCCGTCATCGACCTGCTGGAGGGCCAGAGCGCGGATCTGAAGTTCGAGGAACGCGGTGACGTCGACACCGCCGAATGCGTACGCATGGCCGAGGGGAAGACCGGCGCGTTGCTCGGGGCGTCCTGCACGCTCGGCGCGCTCGCCGGGGAAGGGAGGCAGGATCAAGTCGACCGGCTGACCGAGTACGGGAGGGCACTCGGGCTGGCGTTCCAGCACATCGACGATCTTCTCGGGATCTGGGGCGATCCGGCGGTGACCGGGAAACCGGTCCACTCGGATCTTTCCCACCGGAAGAAGTCCCTGCCGGTGGTGGCCGCGCTCCACTCCGGGACGGACGCCGGGCGAGAACTGGAGGCCTTGTACCGCAAGGAAACCCTCGACGCCGCGGAAGTACCCCACGCGGCGGAGCTGGTGGAACGGGCGGGCGGCCGGACGTGGAGTCAGGAGCAGGCCGACGCGCTCCTGACCGGCGCGCTGCACCATCTCGCCGTCGCGGATCCGGTGCCCCGCCCGGGCGCCGAGCTCGCGGCCCTCGCGAAACTGGTGGTGCGGCGACGATACTGAAGACGGGCACGGGAAAGGCGGGGATGGGCCGGCCAGAGCCCATCCCTGTCCCGCCGGGTCAGCGGCCGGGCCGGGTCAGCCCCTGGTTCCCGGCGCCGCGGCTGAGGACGACCTCGTCGGTGGCCTCGAGCGCTTCCGCGCCGGCGTTCCCGGCCTGCCCCGCGGTCAGGTCGAGCAGCCGGATCGGCGGGCCGAGCTGGACCAGGGTCGGCACGTATTCGGCCTTGTCGACCCTCCAGCGTTCGCCGTCCCGCACGAACCGGAACCGCGCGGCGGCTCCCTGTTCGGTCGAACCCTTCGGCTCCGAATGCCGGGCGACGCTGTTGCCGAGGCCGTACGCGACCCACTTGCCGTTGATCTGTTCGAAGGGCTGCACGACGTGCGCGTGGTGGCCGATGATCAGGTCGATCGAGTCGCCGTCGAGGAGCTTCTTCGCCAACGAGCGTTGCTCGGCGGTCGGGTCGTGCTGGTACTCGGTGCCCCAGTGCAGGCTCGCGAGGACGACCTGGGCACCCGCCTTCCGCGCGACCTTGGCCTCGGCGATCACGTCCTCGGCGTCGATCCGGTTGACCAGCCAGGGCTTGCCCGCGGGCACCTTGATCCCGTTGAACCCGTAGGAGAAGGAGAGCTGAGCGACCTTGACGCCGTTGACGTCGACGATCAGCGGCTTTTTCGCTTCTTCGGCCGAACGAGCCGAACCGGTGTGCTTGATCCCCGCCTCGTCGAGTTCGTCGAGGGTCCGGGTCGCGCCGTCGACCCCCTGGTCGATCGTGTGGTTGGACGCCGTCGAGCAGGTGTCGTACCCGGTGTCCTTGAGCGCGGCGACGATCTCGGGCGGGGCGCTGAACGACGGGTAGCCACTGTAGGGGCCGCCTTTGGGCGCGAGCGGGGTCTCGAGATGGCAGATCCCGAGGTCGGCTCCGGAGATCAGCGGTTTGATCCCGGCCAGGAGCGGCCGGTAGTCGATCTTGCCGTTGCCGTCCGCCTCGGCCTGCTCGGTCAGCGCGGGGTGGATCAGCACGTCGCCGGTCGCGACCACGGTGAACGATCCCTCCGGCGCCCGGCTCGACGGCGGCGCCTCGGCCGCGGCGGTCGGTTGTCGCCGCTGGTCAGGCGTGGTACCACACGCGGCGAGCAAGGCGGCGGCGCCGAGAAGGGCAGTGAGCTGACGGGCGCGGGAGCTGAACATCGATTCCCTCGATCGGGTGACAGTTCTGCCCATCCTGCCTTACGCCGATCGGGTAACACCCTCACCGGAAGTCACCAAGCCGCTCATGAATGATCCGCCTCACACCAGGCAGTCACCGGGTTCGCCCCGGCGCAGCGCCGGATCCTCCTGCGGGAAGGTCCGCGCCACGCCCGGCCCGCTGGACCGCGTCTCGAACCGGACGGTCACCCGCCCGTGCCCGGCCCCCTGCACCCACCCGGTTCCGTACGTTTCGTGCACGACGTCGTCCCCCGGCCGCCAACTCGACGACACCACGGGTACCGGCGCCGGCGTCGGGGCGTGCGAGACCACGGGCGCGTCCGAAGCCGCGACGGAGAGGGTGAACAGCGGATCCTGATGCGGCACCGAAAGGCCGGAGAAGGCGACCCCGGCGAGCCGCACCCCGCCGAATTCGGCCGGGTCGATCAGCAGTCGTTCCGCCATCGAGGCGAGCTGGCCGAACTCGTCGGTGGGCGACGCCATCGTTTCCGAACGGGTCACCGTGCTGAAGTCGGTGTGCCGCAGTTTCACCACCACCGTCCGCGCGACCCGGTCGGCGGCGACGAGCCGCCGGTGCGCGTGCCCGGCGAGTTCGCGGACCTCCCGGCGGAGGCTCGCCAGGTCGATCAGGTCGCGGTCGAAGGTCGTCTCCGCGCTGACCTGTTTGAGCTCCGCGCGGCCGGACACCGGCCGGTCGTCGACGCCGGTGGCGAGCCGCCGCAGGTCCCTGCCGACCACACTGCCCAAAGTGGACACCGCGTCGGCGTCGGAGAGCGCGGTCAGCTGGCCCAGTGTCCGGACGCCGATCGCCCGCAGTTTCCCTTCCGCCACCGGGCCGATCCCCCACAGCACCCTGGTCGGCAGCGGCGCGAGGAATGCACGTTCGGTGCCCTGGTCGACGACGAGCAGGCCGTCCGGTTTCGCCAGATCCGACGCGACCTTCGCGACCTGTTTCCCCGACGCCGCCCCGATCGACGCCACCAGGCCGATTTCCGACCGGATGTGCTCCCGCAGGCGAGCACCGAATTCCCGCACTTCGTCCGATGACGCCCCGGCGAGTGACGGCGGCTCCGCGAAGGCCTCGTCGAGGGAGATCCGTTCCAGCACCGGCGCGTACTTCGCGACGAGGTCGAACACCTGGGTGCTCAGCAGTTCGTAGAGGGTGAACCGGGGCGGCAGGATCACCCCGGTGGGGGGCAGGAGCCGCCGGGCCTGCGACATCGGCATGGCCGATTTGATGCCGTGTTCGCGCGCCTGGTAACTCGCCCCGGCGACCACGCCGCGCGGGCCCGCGCCGCCGACCAGCACCGGCCGCCGCGCCAGGGTCGGCCGGGTCAGCTGTTCACAGGAGGCGTAGAACGCGTCCATGTCGAGGTGGATGACCCACCGGTCATGCGCGCCCATCGCCCGGAACCTCGAGCAGACGGTGCAGGGCCTTCGTGTACTCCTCGAACGCGGCCCGGCCACGGGTGGTCAGCTCGACCAGCGTCACCGGCGTGCGGTGTTCGAAGGCCTTGGTGATCTCGACGTAACCGGCGTCCTCGAGTTTGCGCAGATGCGTCGACAGGTTGCCCGGGGTCATGTCCAGCAGTTGCTGCAGGCGCGGGAAAGTGATGCTGTCCCCCGGCCCGAGACTCGACAGTGCCACGGTGACCCGCAGCCGTGCCTGCGCGTGGATCACCGGATCGAGCTGGGGCAGCCCGTCTTCGCTCATCGCGCCCGTACCAGGAAGACCAGCGACGCCACCAGGAAGCCACCGCCGCCCGCGACGCTCAGCACGAGGAAGTTGTACGGTCCGCCGGCCAGCACGCTCGCCGCACCGCACGCGATGATCCACACACCGAGGCCGTACTGCAGTCCGCTCTGCCACAGCATCCCGCCGGCGAGGTACATCAGTCCGGTCAGCACGAGCGAGGTTCCCGACCACAGCAACGGGATCAGGTCGGTGTCGAGGCCGAGGCGGATCAACGCGGTGTTCACCACGGTCAGCCCGCCGAACGCGATCATCCAGCTCCACCCGTACATCGCCCCGACGAGCCGGGACGGCCCGCGCACGCCGCGGCCCGCCCGGATGCCGTAGACCGCCGAATACGCCATGGCCCCGACGAAACCGGCGACGACGATCACCGCGGCGAGCCACAGCGGCAGCAACGCGGTGGGCGGGGCGGAGACGTAGACGAGCCCGAAGCCGAACAGCCACACCAGTCCCCAGACGGCCAGCAGCACCGCGGGATTCGGCCCGATCTCACGCCGGGTCTTCTCCGACTGGGCGGCGATGAGCGCGAGTGACTCTTCAGGCGTCATCGGTCGCGCGTCGTCGTCTCGTCCATCCTCCACCACTTCGGAAAACTAACACGCGTTCACAGTCTCGCCGTGTCGAGCCGGAACCTCGCCATCACCACGAGCGCGGGCACCACCAGCCACGCCGCGAGCACTCCGACGGCGGTCACCGTGCCGGATCCGCCGAGCACCGGCGCGCGGCCGATCTCACCGAGCCAGTACGTCGGCATCAGGTGTCCCGCGGTGTTCATCCAGCCGGGTAGGACCTGCACCGGGATCCACAACCCGCCGAACATGCCGAGCGGGAGCATCAGCGCGCCGGTCACCGCCTGGACGGTGTCGCCCTTGCCGAACAGGCCGATCATCAGCCCCAGCACCGCGAAGGGCAGCGTCCCGAGCCAGAGCGTGCCGAAGATCGTCAGCCACTGGCCGGGTTCGAGCCGGATACCGCGGATCATCCCGGCCGCGAAGACCACCACCAAGACGGGCAGCGCGACGAACAACCCGGCCGACACCTTGACCAGCAGATAGCCCGGCGCCCGCAGCGGCGTCAGGCGCAAGGTGCGTTGCCAGCCGTCGGTGCGCTCGGTGGCGACACGGGTGCCGGTGAACAGCGCGGCGGTCATGGCGCCGTACGCGGCCATGTTCACCATGCTCACGGTCGCGGTCGAGATCCCCGGAGCGATCTCGCGGGCGCCGAAGATCCCGCCGAACACCAGGAACATCGCCAGCGGCATGCCGATGGTGAACAACGCGAACTGCGGGCTGCGGACGATGCGCTTGATCTCCAGCGCCAGGTAGTCCAGGTTCATCGCGAAGCTCCTTCGGCCACATCGGCGGTTAGCGCGATGAAGGCTTCTTCCAGTCCCACAGCGGTGATTTCGATGTTCGAGACGAGCGGGAACTCACGCAGCAGGCCGCGGACGGCGGCGTCGGAATCGGCGCACCCCAGCTCCGCGTGCCCGGCCCGCAGTACCGCGCGCGACACCCCGGGCAACGCGGCCAGCGCCGCTTCGGTGGCGCCCGGCACGACGGCGCGCAGGACCCGTCCGGCGACCGCGGCGCGGACCTCGCCGACCGGGCCGTCCGCGACGACGCCGCCGTGCCGCATGAGCACCACGCGGTCCGCGTAGTCCTCGGCTTCGGCCAGGTAATGCGTCGCGAAGAGGACCGTGCGGCCCGTCTCGGTGTACTCGCGCATCGACGCCCAGAAGCGGCGGCGCCCGTCGACGTCCATGGCCGCGGTCGGCTCGTCGAGTACCAACAGGCCCGGATCACCGACCAGCGCGAGCGCGAACCGCACCCGCTGCTGCTCGCCACCGGAAAGCTTCCCGCAACGGCGGTTCGCGTATTCGGTGACTCCGGCACGCTTGAGTACCTCGCGGACGGGCAGCGGTTTCCGGTGCAGCGAGGCGAACAGGCCGACGAGTTCGGCGACCGTCGCGTCCCTCAGCAGCGTCCCGTTCTGCGCCATCGCGCCGACCATCCCCCGGTCCATCGCCTCGGCCGCGCCGAGCCCGGTGACCCGCACCCGGCCGGAATCCGGCCTGGTCAGCCCCAGCAGCATGTCGATGGTGGTCGATTTGCCCGCACCGTTCGGCCCGAGTAGCGCCACCACCTCCCCCGGTGCGACCCGCATGCTGACGTCGGCTACGGCCAGGACGTCACCGAAGCGCTTCACCAGCCCTTCGAGGCTGAACGCGTCCACCACGACTTTCCCCCTTCGAGCACTCTGAACCACAAAGCTCACTTTCACTTTGTAACACAAAGTCCCCTGCCGGGGAAACCCCAGTGGTACGTGAAGGCCCCCTTCCTGTACCTAGGCGCAAGGAAGGGGGCCTTCACGTACTTCGGCTAGGCGGGCACCCGGGAGGTGGCCGCGTCGGGGACCGAAGCGACAGCCGCGGCGGGTGCCGGAGGCGGCACCGGGAGCGGCAGCGGCGCGCATTCGACGTCGGCCGTCCGCCCGGGTTTGCGTTCGGGCAGCGCCCCGGTCGCCAGGTAGTCGGCGATCCGGTTGTCGACGCACGCGTTGCCGCGCGGGGTGATGGCGTGGCTCGTGCCACCCGGCTCACCGATCAGACGAGCGCCGGGGAACCGGCTACGCACCTCGAGGCTGCCTTCGTACGGCGTCGCCGCGTCGAGGGTCTCACCGATCATCAGCACACTCGGCACCTTCGAGCCGTCGACCTTGACCGGCTTGCCCGGCTTCGCGGGCCAGTGCAGGCAAGGCCCGTTGAACCAGGCGTTCTGCCACGTGAAATACGGCGCCTTCGCATACGTACGCCAGTTGTCGCGCTTCCACTGCTGCCAGCTCTGCGGCCACTTCACGTCGGTGCACTGGACGGCGAGGTAGACGGCGTAGCTGTTGTCGTCTCCGCGTCCACCGAAGCCCTCGAACAGGCCCTTCATCGTCTGCCAGTCACCCTGGTTGACGAACTTCGCCAGCGCGTCGCCGAGCAGAGGCCAGCGCAGCTGGTAGTACGAAGCCTGCTGGAAGACGTCGAGGAACTCGTCGGGCCCGATGTAGCCGCCTGCCGGCACCGCGGCCAGCTTCTTCAGCTGCTCGTCGAAGACCTGCTTCACCGCGGCCTTGGTCTTGCCGAGGTGGTAGACGGCGTCGTGGGACGCGACCCACCCGAACCAGATGTCGAGATTGACGTCGTAGCCGAGGTCCTGGTTCAGGTTGGCCTGGTACCAGACGTGGCGAGGGTCCACAGTGGAATCGAGGACCATCCGGCGGACGTGCTGCGGGAACAGCGTCCCGTAGACCTGGCCGAGGTAGGTGCCGTAGGAGTACCCGTAGAAGTTCAGCCGCTCCGCGCCGAGCGCCTTGCGGATGCTTTCCATGTCCTTGACCGTGTCGGTCGTCTTGATGTTCTCGAGCAGCGCGCGGCTGTTCTTCTCGGCGCAGGCGTCGGCGTAGGACTTCGAACGCTGCAACCAGGTCTTCTCCAGCTGCCGCGTCGTCGGCACGTAGTTCGGCCGGTTGTAGTCCATGTAGTCCGGGATGCACGAAAGCGCGGGTTTGCTGGAGCCGACGCCGCGCGGGTCGAAACCGACCCAGTCGTAGGCGTCGCCGGCGTGGTTCGGCACACGCGACCCGCGGGTCGCGAGCAGCAACCCGGAACCACCGGGCCCGCCGGGGTTGGTGAGCATGACGCCTTGGTACCGCGCGTCGGGTGTCTTGTGCTTGACGCGGCTGAGCGCGAGCTGGATCTTCTCGCCGCGCGGCCTCGAATAGTCGAGCGGGACCGGCAGATGGCCGCATTCCGCACCGGCGTTGATCAACGTCTGGTCGGTGCAAGCGCCCCAGGTGATCGTCTCGGCGGGCTGCGTCTCTTCCGCGGCGACGGCGGGCGCGGTCACCGCGACCGAAACGAGCGTGACCACGGCCAGTGCGGTGCTGAGAACACGTCTCAAGGTTTCTCCCTTTCCCTCCGAAGGTGAAAGCCTCGAAACCCTATCCACGTCCATCATCCGGGGAAGCCCTCCGGTGAAGGTCCCTACCAACGGCGGGTCCCGATCGCGGCAAACCGGGCAACCGGTTAATCGGTTGGGCGGCCGCGAGCGGCGCGCTAGGATCTCGATCATGATCTGCCATATCCGCATGCGCATCGCCTGAGACGGCGTGACCGCAGGGCCGCCCGTGACCGGGAGGCCCCCTTTTCTGCGCGCCGTCTGACGTTCCTTCACGAAGGCAGACAGGACATCATGCAGAACAAGCACATCGCCATGATCGGCAGCACCGCGCCGAGCCACATCTACCCTTCGCTGGCCGTCATCCGTGAACTCGTCGCGCGCGGGCACCGGGTCAGCTACGCCGTGGGCGAACCACTCACCGGGTTGATCGCACCGACCGGGGCCGAGGTCGTCGCGCATCCGTCGATCCTCCCGCTCGGCGACCAGTCGGGATGGCCGGAGGATCCGGCGGCGCAGATGCGGGTCTTCCTCGACGAGGGCATCCAGGCGATGCCGGTGCTCACCGACTTCTACGACCGGAACCGTCCGGACCTGCTCCTGTACGACATCGGCGGGCTTCCGGCTCCGCTGCTGGCCAGGCGCTACGACGTTCCGGCGGTGCAGCTTTCGCCGACCTATGTCGCTTGGGAAGGCTACGAAGAGGACATGGGCGAGATCCTGACCTCGATCCGGACCTCACCGCCCGGAAAGGACTATTTCGCCACGTTCACCCGATGGCTGAACGAGAACGGCATCGAGGCCGATGCCTGGGAGTGGATCTCCCATCCGCCCCAGGTGCTCGCGCTGCTGCCGAGGGCGATGCAGCCCAACGTCGACCGGGTGCCGTCGTCGGTCCGGTTCGTCGGCCCGGCGCTGGACCCGGAACGCCTCGCCGACCGGAGCTGGACCCCGCCGTCGAACGACAGGAAGATCCTGCTGATGTCGCTCGGCACGGCGTTCACCGACCAGCTGGACCTGTTCCGCGCCTGCGTGGCCGGGTTCCGCGACTCGGACTGGCACGTGGTCATCTCGATCGGTCAGACCGACCCGGCCGCGCTCGGGCCGCTGCCCGGACACATCGAGGTGCGTCCGTTCGTCCCGCAGCTCGTCGTGCTGGAAGCCGCGTCGGCGTTCATCACGCACGCCGGCATGGGCGGCAGCACGGAATCGCTGTGGTACGGCGTGCCGACCGTCGCGATCCCGCTGGCCACCGATGGTTTCGGCAACGCGGCGAAGCTGGCGGAACTGGGCGTCGGCGAGCAGCTCCCGGCCGACGAGGTGACGGCCTCGACGTTGCGGGCCGCCGTCGAGCGGGTGGCCGGGTCGCCCGAGGTGGCCGCGCGGCTCGCCGAGGTGCGGGCCGAGACGCGCGGGAACGGCGGCGTCGACCGGGCCGCCGATGCCGTGGAGTCCTTCCTCCGTTAGTCCCCACTGCAATGAAGGAGTCTTTCATCGCGAATCTTGCGATGAAAGACTCCTTCATTGCACGCGCGGCACCAGCCGCAGCCCTCAGGTGCCCCGGATCTCGTTCAGGTAGTTGTAGATCGTGTACCGCGTGACGTCGAGTTCCCCGGCGAGGTGGTCCACCGAGTCCTTGATGAGGAAGAACCCCGCCTCGTCCAGTTCCCGGACCACGGCCGCCTTGTGCCGCTTCTTCATCAGGTCCACCGGGATCCCGGCCTTCGCCACCGCGCGCCCGACCAGGAACCGCTGCAGGCTGTCGACGTCCGGCGGGAACGTCTCGGGTTCGTGCCCGTCGGCTTTCGGTGCACCGTCGGAGAGCCGGTTGACGCACAGGCAGCCGATCGCGACCCCGTCGGCGTCCCGCAGGAACAGCGTCGAGGAGCGGATCGCCCGGCCGTCGGGGCCGTGGGTCTCGTAGTTCGTCAGATCCTGCGTGGTGCCGCGACGGACCAGGCCCAGCAGCAGATCCGTCATCGGCCCGCCGACCGTCCGGCCGGTGAGGTCGCCCGCGATGGCGACGATCGAGTCCGGCAGCCTGCGCAGGTCGTGCAGCAGGACTTCGTTGCCCGGCCCCAGCATCGCCGCGAGCGCGTGCACCGCCGGGACGAGCGCGGTGAGCAGGTCACTCGACACCACTCCGGCCGCGAGAACGCCGGAAAGCACCGTGACCGGTTCGTGCAGCCGCTCCAGCGCCGTCCGCACCTGTTCCGCCGCACTCGCCGGAGTGGACGCGTGCGGGGAGAGCCGGACGTGCTCCGGCCGCACGGTCGCGGCGATCCCGGCGTTCGCCAGCGCCGCCCCGACCTGTTCGGCGGCCTGCCCTGGCATAGTGAAGGCGAGGATCCCGGCCCGCCGGTCGACGGCCGAAACCACCTCTCCCCCGACGGATTTCACGACTTCTTCGAGTTCGCCGACGCGTTCGGTGATCCGCGCGGCGATGGCCGCGACGCCCGCCTCTTCGACCAGTTCCAACGCGGCGGCGAACGCGCCCGACGTGATCGGGCTCAGGTTCGAAATCGACCAGGCGGCCGCGGTCCCGTCGGCCGGATGGATCTCGTCGTCGAACAGTCCAGGGTCACGGGCGCCGGTCCAGCCGGACAGGATCGGTTCCATCCGCTCCAGCGCCCGGTCGGACAGGACGGCGAAACCGGTGCCCCAGCCCGCCCGCAACCACTTCTGCCCGCCGACGACGAGCACGTCCGCGACCTCCCACGGCGCCTCGGTCACCCCGAAGCCCTGGATTCCGTCGACCACGAGCAGCCGGTCGCCCACCACCTCCCGGATCGCCGCCAGATCGGCGCGAAACCCGGTGCGGAAGTCGACCGCGCTCACACTGACCAGCGACGTCTCCGGCGTCAGCGCGGCTTTGACCGCGTCCGCCGTGACCTTCCCCAGCGGCAGCCGCCGCACGGTCAGCCGTCCCGCCTGTTCGGCCCGCGCCCACGGGTAGGTGTTGGCCGGGAACTCCGCCGAAGACACCAGCGCCTCGCCGCCAGGCGCGTTGAACGCCGCCTGGAACAGGCCGAGACTGGTGTGCGGCAGCAACACCGTGTGGTCGGTGTCGCTGCCGGAAAGCCGCGCGGCGGCGGCCTTGGCCCTGGTCTCCTGCCGCATCAGATCGTCCACCGTGGACGGACCGGCCTTGGTGGAGGCGTCGAGCAGGCTCGCCGTCGTGTCGAGCACGGCGTGCGACGGCGGACCGAACCGCGCGAAGTCGAGGTATCCGGCCGGTTCGTCGAACTGCAGCAGGTACCGCGGGGAGATCCGCGTCATGCGAGGACCCGCGCCAGGAACTGCCGGGTCCGCTCGTGCTTCGGAGTGCTCAGGATCTCCCCCGGCGGCCCGGTCTCGACGACCATGCCGTCGGCCATGAACACCACCTCGTCGGCGGCTTCGGCCGCGAACCCCATCTCGTGCGTCACCACGACCATCGTCATCCCCTCCGCGGCCAACGTACCCATCACCGCCAGCACCTCGCCCACGAGTTCCGGGTCGAGCGCCGACGTCGGCTCGTCGAACAGCATCAGCTTCGGTTTCATCGCGAGCGACCGGGCGATCGCGACCCGCTGCTGCTGTCCGCCCGACAGCTGCGCCGGATAGGCGTCGGCGCGGTGCGCGAGGCCGACCCTGTCGAGCAGTTCGAGTGCCTGCTCTTTGGCTTCGGCCAGGGGGACACCGAGCACCCGCACCGGCCCCTCGACGACGTTCTGCAGCGCCGTCCGGTGACCGAACAGGTTGAACCGCTGGAACACCATGCCGATGTCGCGGCGCTGGCGGGCGACCTCGCGTTCCTTCAGCTCGTACAGTTTTCCGTCGCGCAGCCGGAAACCGATCGGCTCGCCGTCGACCCAGACCTGCCCGGCGTCGATCGGCTCCAGATGGTTGACACACCGCAGGAAGGTGCTCTTCCCCGCGCCCGACGGGCCGAGCAGGCAGACCACCTGTCCTTTGCGGACTTCGAGGTCGATCCCGCCGAGCACCTCGGTGTGGCCGTAGCTCTTGCGGACGCCGACGGCTCTCAGCAGCGGCTCAGACACGTTCACTCCTCACCAGCGGCGCGGTGCGCAAGGCCTTGGCGGCACGGGAGAACGGGCTCCGCGACCGGTCTTCGGAATCGAAGGCGCGCTCCAGATAATGCTGGCCGACCCCGGCGACGGTCACCACGACCATGTACCAGACGGCGGCGGCCAGCAGTGTCTCCATCACCAGCAGGTTGTTGGACGAGATGTTGTTGGCGGCGTGGATCAGCTCGGTCACGCCGATCACCGACGCCATCGACGTCCCCTTGAGCATGTTGATGAAGTCGTTGCCGGTCGGCGGGATGATCACCCGCATCGCCTGCGGCAGCACCACACGGCGCAGTGTCGCGCCCGGCGACATCCCGATCGACTTCGCCGCCTCGGTCTGTCCATTGTCGACACTGTTGAGCCCGGCGCGGACGATCTCCGCCATGTACGCGCTTTCGTTGAGCGCCAAGCCCAGCAACGCGGCGGTGAACGCGGTGATCAGCACGTTGGTCTGCTCGTGCAGGAGGTGGCCACCGAACGGCAGCGGGATCGAGATGAACTCGAAGACCAGTGCCAGGTTGTACCAGATGAGGATCTGCAGCAGCACCGGAAGCCCACGGAACAGCCAGATGTAACCGGCCGCGAACCAGCGCGCCACCGGATTCGCCGAGCGGCGCATCAGGGCGATCACGATGCCGATGACGATCGCCGAACCCTGCGCGATCACCGCGAGCAGCACGGTGTTGAGCAGGCCGACCGCCATCACCCGGTACCACAGGAACTCCGGGACGGAGTCCCACTGGATCTGGGCGTTCCCGAGCGCGATCCCGAGCAGGACCAGCAGCGCGAGGATGACGACGGCGCTGACCCAGCGACCCCAGTGCCTCAGCCGGACGATCGGCAGCGGCTCGGTCGTCGACCGGCTAGCTTCCGCCATTGAGCTTCGCCTCCTCGACCGCGCCCTGCTCGACGCCCCAGGCCTGCAGAATCCTGCCGTAGCCGCCGTCGGCGATCAGGGACTGCAACGCGCCGCGGATCGACTCCGCGAGCGGCTTGTTGTCCTTGGCGACGCCGATCCCGTACGGTCCGCCGTTGATCGGCTCGCCGGGGACGACCTCGAAGAACTTGCCCTCGCCCGCGGTCCGGGAGATGTAGACCGCGCTGGGCAGGTCGTTGAGGATGGCGGCGACCCGGCCGGTGCGGAGCTGGTTCTGGTTCTGCGTGTCGGAATCGGTCGCGGTCACGGTCAGCGCGGGCTTGCCCGCCTGCGCGCACTTGCCGTTCTGCTCTTCGGCGAACTTCTGGTGGCTCGTCCCCTGCACGACCGCGACGTTCTTGCCGCACAACGTTTCGGGGCCGGCGATCCGGTCGGGATCGCCCTTGCGGACCATGATCGTGATGCCGGAGGAGAAGTAGTCGACGAAATCGATCTGCGCCTGGCGGGTCTTGGTGTCGTTCATCGCGGCCATCGTGAGATCGACGCGGCCGGACTGGAGGCTCGTGATCAGCGAACCGAACGCCATGTCCTGGTGGTGCACGGTGACGCCCAGCTTCTTGCCGATGGCCTTGGCGAGGTCGACCTCGTAGCCGATCGGCGTCTTGCCGTCGGCGGCGTAGAAGTTGTTGGGCGCGGACTGCAGGTTCGAGGCGAGGTGCAGCATCCCGGCCTGGGTGTACTTGGCGGGCAGGGTGCCGGCGACGGCGGCGTCCTTCTGGACGGACTCGATCAACGAGGTGGTGTCCGGGATGGCGGCGGGCGCACCCGGTGCCGCGGGTTCCTGGCCGCCCGCACCGTCGGGCCCGCCGCCACAGGCCGTGGTGACGAGCGCGGCCAGGCCGGTGAGCACGGCCAGGCGCCAGATTCGGGTCAAGGTGAGCGGCGTCGACGGCATGAGGGACCTCCACGGGCTTCGGATGGTCGCCGACGCTACAACTGGCTGTTGAAGAGGTCAACTGGCAGTTGAAATTCTGTCCGATGGGTGTCCGGCGTACCGGAAGGCCCCCTTCCCGCACCCAGGTGCGAGAAGGGGGCCTTCAGGTACTTGGCTCAGACCGCGATGTAGTTCCCCGAGAGGATGATCAGGACCTGCACGGTGATGCCGGTGCCGTAGTAGTCGTCGGCTTGCGGCGACCAGGTGGTGATCGACGTCCACAGCTTGTCGAGCCAGGCCTGGCTGCCCGGGTCGTTCATCGCCGCGATGGCGAACGACGCGGTGAAACAGGGGTGCTGTCCCGTCTCGCCCGGCAGCTTGGACCCGGACAGCGTGTAGCCGGTGGTGATCTTGGCCGGGTTGCCGCCGGTGTTCTGCTGGATCCAGGTGTTCATCTTCCGCACCTGTCCCTGCGCGGGGCTGCCCGAGACGGTGATCCCGTCGACGCCGAGCCGCCACGGGTCACGGCAGGCGTTGTAGCCGTAGTGCGGGTCGTGGTCCTCGAGGAAGCCGTCCGGAGCGGGCTTCGGCGTGGAATTGGTGTTGACGACGAAGTCCGGGATGAGGCCGGTCTTCGACGCGTACTGCTGCTGCAGTTGTGTGACGGCCTTCTCCTGCCGGGTCCGGACCTGACCCCAGAAGGAGTCACCGGTGGCCTTCTCGAACGCGCGAAGGTGTCCCGGCATCCAGTCCGAGGAGCGCGAGCTGTTGATGTACTTGCCGCTGTCGGCCCAGTCCGCCAGCCGCATGAACTTGGTGTCGGGGTTGACCTCGCTGCGCTTGATCGCCTTGATGATCCGCAGCGCCTCGGCCTTGTAGTTCACCGAACCGCCGCTGCCCCAGACCTTGTCGGCCAGAAGGAGGCCGTAGGCGATCTCCAGGTCGCCGTCCGTCGCCGCGTCGCTGCCGTTGACGCTCTTGCAGCTCTCGTCCTGCTCGGCGGCGTGCAGATCCTTGTCGATCACCGACGGATGCGCCTTCACGAACTTCAGGATGCCGTCGAAGACGGTACGGGCCTGCGGATCCTTGGCGCCCATCATCGCCGCGATGGTCATCCCGTAACCCTGGCCCTCGGCCACGAAGGCGTGGTCGGCGTCCGGCGCCTTGACCGCGTAGGTGCCCGTTCCGCACTTGGTGGTCAGGAAGTTCTTCTTCCAGAAGTCGTAGTACTTGGCGAGTGCCGCGTCCTGCGTCGCCTGCGACACCGACGGGCGCAGAACTCCGGGCAGGTAGGGGGTTCCCTGAGTGGTCACCGCGGTGGCGGGGGCGGTCGTGGCGACCAGCCCGGCGGTCAGCGCGGCCGCGGCCAGCACTGTCCGAACGGTCTTTTTCATGGCTCCTCCGGAAACGTCGTTGGTGGCGGCGGCGCGTTCCGAGGGTGACATCCGGGTCGGCCAAAAACAAGAGAGTTAGGAAAGTTTCCTTACTATTACCTCAAATGACGCTTTCGTGAAGGTGGCCTAGCGTGGGACGTATGACACTCGATCTGAGCGCGCGTGGCGAGGCCTTCCGGGCCTTCTGGACCGAGCGGCATCTCGCCACCCTGACCACCGTCCGGCCGGACGGGACCCCGCATGTCGTCGCGGTCGGGGTCACGGTGGACTTCGAGGCCGGGATTGCCCGCGTGATCACGTTCCGCTCGTCCAAGAAGGCTCGCATGATCAAGGAAGCGGGCGAAAACGGCGTTCCGGTCGCCGCCTGCCAGCTCGACGGACCCCGGTGGTCCACCCTGGAGGGACGCGCGGTGCTGCGCGAAGACCCGGAGTCGGTGCGCGACGCGGAGAACCGCTACGCCGCGCGCTACCGGCAGCCCAAGCCGAACCCGGAACGCGTGGTCGTCGAGATCGCCGTGACCCGGGTGCTCGGCAACGCCTGACGCGGGCTGAAGGGGTCAACCCACGAACAAGCTGAGCAGCCCCTCGACCGAACGCACGACGACCCGGGCGGCGGCGCGTTCGGCGGGCGCGGCGTCGGCGCGTTCCGCCTCCTGCCGCCAGCGGCCGAGCGCGCCTTCCGCGGCCGCGTGGATCTCGGCGGGGCCCGCGTCCGGTTCGAGACCGAGCCGCTCGGTGGGCGCGAGTCCCTGCGCGCCGAGCAGCCGGACGGCCTCCTCCGCGATCTCCCCGGCCAACGCCGTGCGGCCACCGCGGATGCCGGCGATGAGCCGCAGTTCCCGGAAATCGTGCGCGGCCGCGGCGAAGCGCTCCACGCGGGCGGCCAGCCGGTCGCCGCGCGGAAGCGGTTCGGCGGCGAGCAGCCCTTCCAGCCGCACCACCGCCGTGCGTGCCTTCAGCACGTCGGCCCTCGCGACGAAACACCCCGCGAGTGTGTCCCGGAGGTCGCCGAGGCCACTGCGGTGCACGAGTTCCGCCGAGAGTTTCAGCCTGCTCTCGCAGCCGGTGCGGATCAGGGTGATCGCCAGGCGGACCCCGTAGAGGCCGAACCGCGACACCAGGTGTTTCCTCGACTCCGGCGGGATCCTCACCGGGAAGTGATCGTCCACAAAGGAGTCCACCGACAGGAGATACCGCTCCAGCTCCGGCCGGGAAACCGACGCCAGCGCCCGCAGTACCTCGAATTCGTCGTCGAGGAGCGCGCGCCCCGCGTACCCCAACTGCCCGGCGACCGCGATGACCCCCTGGAACCCCGCGCACCGCGGGTCCTCGCGCCAAGCCCGCCGTGCCAGCTGTTTCGCGGTGAGCAAGGCATCGATCCGGCCCGCGCCGACCTCGTCGGCGCGCCCCAGCACCAGTACCGAGTTCACCGCCGTCTGCCGCGCGAACGGGGAACCACCCACCGGCCGGGCACCGGCGAGTTCGTCGGGTTCGAGATGACGCACCAGGCGCACCGTCGCGTCGACGTGTTCGGCGGGCGCCGGGGTGTCGAACAGATCGAGTTCCCGCAACGCCCTGGTCGGCCACTCCGCCAGCGCGGAGACCAAAGTGGACTTCCCGGTGCCCGGCGTGCCGACGAAGCCGACCCGCAGCGGTTTTTCCAAGCGCTCCAGGCATTCCCGCAGCATCGCCACCGCGTGCGGACGGCCGCGATAGTGCGCCGCGGCCTCGTTCAGCAGCTCACGGACGTCGGCGGTGTTCATGCCGCCTCCGCGGGAAAAAGCACGTCGACGGTGTTCATGCCGCCCCCGCGCGAAAAAGCACGTCGACGGTGTTCATGCCGCCCCCGCGCGAAAAAGCACGTCGACGGTGTTCATGCCGCCCCCGCAAAGGAGTACGTCGGCGGGGGGTCACGCGGAGAGCTCCCGGCGCGGCCCGGTGCCACTGCCGAGCGTCCCCGCCTTCCGGTGCAGGGCGGCCAGCCGGTCGATCTCCTTCTTGACCCGCTGGGCGCGCCGATCCCGCTCGGCGGAGCCGGCGATGATCAGTTCCCGTTGACGGGTCAGCTCTTCCGCGAGTTCGTCGGACAGCGCGGCGAAATGGTCGCGCAGGCGCCGCTGGACCTGGCGGACCTCGTCCTTGATCTCCTTGCTGAACCGGATGAACACGTCGTCGACATGGCGCTGCGCCGCCGCCTTCGCCAGCGCCTGACGTCGCTGCAACCGCATCCCGCCTTCGTCGCGCACGCTTTTGGTCGCGAACGCGACACCGGCGCCGAGGGACACCGGGTTGATCAGCGGCAGCCCGGCGAGACTGGTGACCAGGCCGAACATCAGCACGCCACCGTAAGAGCCACGCAAGCCGGTGAAGAGTTTCTGCCCGATCTTGAACCGCTCGATCTTCGGGGCGCCGACCTCGGGGATCGAGTCCACTCCCGACCCGGTCAGCGGCAGTTCCGGGGCCTGGCCGTAGCGTGGCCCGAAACCCGCGGCGACCGCGTGCGCGATCCACGTCGCCCGGTCGGACACCCAGTTGTAGTTCGTCTCGACGGCTTCAGCGAGGCTCTCTTCCAGCCAGGTTCGGAAATCCGGCCAGATCTGCACCGGATCGCCTTCGTCGAAGGTGCGGTCGACATGGCGCACGATCACCCTGGTCCGCTCGCGCAGATCGTATTCGGCGTCGGAGATCAGGTCGGTGATCTCGTCCGACAACAGGTTCTGCCAGCGCACGTTCCGCCGCCGCAGTTCCTCGGTGCGCCGTTGGGCCTGCTGCAGCAGGGCGACCTGGTCGGTCCCGTTGTCCTGCGAGACGGCGTCGAGCCGCGCTTGCAACGTCTCGACGAGCTCGACCGCGGCCGCCCGCACACTCACCGCGGCCGCGAGCGCGCGGGTGCGTTCGATCGGGCGCGCGGCCTGTTCCCCCACCCAGTTCAGCAGTTCCGGGAAACCGGACCGTCCGTTGAGGGCGGCGTCACCGGCTTTCGCGGCGGCCTGGCGCACCGTCGCGGACACGGGAAAGACGTCGGCGACGACACCGGTCTCGGAGAGCGCGGCGCGGTTGCGGGCGGCGAGTTCCCGCCAGTCCGGGCTCACGTCGATCTTGGTCAATGCCAGCACCAGCGCGGGACACCAGGTCCGGATATGCCTGGCCAGCGCCAGTTCGGCGGGCTGGAGTTCCTGCGTCGCGTCGGAGACGAGGATCACCGCGTGCGCGTCGGCGAGGACGTCGAGGGTGGCCGCCGTGCGCGGCGATCGGGGATCCCCTATCGCCGGGGTGTCCACCAGCACCAGTCCCGTGCCGAGCAGTTCGCGCGGCAGGCCGACTTCGACCCGGCGCAGCGACCCGGGCGGCCGCACCTCGAGTTCCTTGGCGAGCGTCCCGACCGGCACGCTTTCCCTGCCGTGCCCGACCAGCGTGGCGGCGGGGTCGGCGGCGTAACCGATCTCCGTGGGCACGGCGGGCGTACTCGCGTCCCCGACCGCGCAGACCGGCGCGTTCAGCAGCGCGTTGAGCAGGTAACCCTTGCCCTGCTTGGGAAAACCGACCACCGCGATCCGGGTGCCCGGTGCGCGGTGGTCACGTCTGCGCCGGAGGCGTTCGGCCAGGTCGGCGCGACCGTGGGCGGCACAGGCGTCCAAGGTCTCGTTGAGCACGTCGAGCCAGGCGGGGGCTGTCACGGGGATGCAGTGTTCCCTTAACCAAGCACGGAATCAATGTGGCATCGGCCAACACGGGCGTGAAAGCCCCGCGACCTGGTGCGGTCGCGGGGCCCTGACACAGAGCTGAAAAATATTCAGGTCAGCCGAGGTGGATGTCGTTGCCCGAACCGATGTCGCCGGCACCGAGGTTGATGTCGCCCACGTGGCCGATGTTGTTGGCCACCCCGGAGACGACGTCGTGCACGTCGTTGACGCCCGCGTGGTTCGCGACCTCGTTCACGACGTTGTCGGTGACGTCGGTCGCGACGTTGTCGGTCACGTCGTTCGCGACGTTGCCGATGGCATTGACGTTGACGTTGCCGATGCCGTTACCGATGCCGTTGCCGATGTCGTGCGCCTTGCCCGCGATGTCGTGCACCTTGGTGGTGACGTCCGCGACGCCGACCTGGCCGATGACGCTGGTCAGGTCGCCCACCGTCGACGAGAAGTCCGACGTACCGCCCGTGACACCGTCGACGCGGGGCAGGTCGCTGTTCAGGTCACCGACGACCGGAACCGAGCCGACGACCGGAACGGCGTCCACGACCGAGACGTCGCCGACCAGGCCGGTCGAGGTTTCGACGGCGCCGTTGGCGAGGCCACCGGCCTGACCGACGGAGACGGCGTCGAGGCCCTGGGAAAGGTCGCCGGTCAGGCCGAAGCTGCCGACGGTGTTCTGCGCGAGGGCGGTCACGCCGGCGGCGGCGTTCGACACGTCGGTCACGTCGGAGACGGCCGGCAGACCCGGGACGGCGGGAAGGCCGCCGAGCTCCGGCAGCCCCGGAACGGCCGGGAGACCGGCCTCGGGCAGGCCCGGCAGCGTGCCCGCACCGGGAATGGCCACCGGCAGGCCGGCGGTCAGCGCGGTGAGCTGGTCGATCGCCCCCTGGACACCATCGGCGCACTCGCCGTCGGTGCCGTTGACGACGCTGGTGATGCCGCCGAAGCCGGCCAGGCCGTCGACGGTGGCCGCGGTGGTTCCGCCGAGGTCGGTGGCGGTTTCGACCGGAACGAAGTCGAGGACCAGCGGGACGACCTCGTGCACGTCGGCGGCGTTGATGTCACCGAGGCCGGCGTCGGCCAGCACCTGCTGCGGGTCGTTGGCGAACGCCGCGCGGGCGGCGGTGTCGTTCAGCAGGTTCAGCGTGAAGTCGTGCAGGGTCTGGACGGAACCCATGAAAGGACTCTCCTGAAGGTCTAGGTCGATGGAGGGGGCACAGCGGCCGAAAGGCACGGCTGAACGCTTCACCGAAGTTAGCGAGCCGGTGCCACCGCGCACATCGGGGATCACTCCCGGTCGTCACTCACTCAGCCGATAGGGGATCGGTATGACATCGTTAGGGCGTTAGGGGCTTAACCGAGACGCATACGGTTGGGTTTAATGCCAAGTCTCACCCAGACGGGTCAAGCCGTTCGGGTGAGTGGCCCTACGTGGTCCCTAGGGGCTGGCCCAGCGAAGGAGGATGCTCGTTGCCTTACGTCCTCGGCATCGATATCGCCTCGACCCGCACCACCGCCGTCACCTGCGTGAACACCGGCGACGGCTGGGGCGCGCCCGAGCCGTCGTGGCTCGGCGCGCACGGCCCGGCGGCGGCGTCCGCGGTGTTCCTCGACGACGACGGCTACCTGCTCACCGGCGACGCCGCCGTCGAAGCGGGCCGGTCCGCGCCCGCTCGGCTGCTGACCGGGTTCCACGAACGGGTCGGTGACGACGTCCCGGTGATCGTGGACGGCGAGCGGTTCCCGGCCGAATCCCTCAGCGCGGTCCTGGTGGACGCCGCGGTGGATCAAGCGGCCGAACGTTTCGGTGAGAAGCCGCGGCACATCGTGCTCACGCACCCCGTCGGCTGGGGTTCCTTCCGCCGGGAGCTGCTGCGCCGGGCCCTGACCGAAGCCGGCTTTCCCGGTGCCGCGCTGGTCGCCGCGCCCATCGCCGCACTGCACGCGTATCTCGCCCCCCAGGGCGAGGTCACCGCCGGTGTCTGCGAATTCGGGCCCGACGGCGCGCTGGTGACGATCGCCTCGGCAGGCGTCAACGGCTGGCAGCCGGTCGAAACGGTGGAAGGCGTCGAGCCCGGCGAGGCCGTCGGCAAGGTCTTCGAACTCGCGCACGGCGCCGGGATCCCGCCGCGGGCGCTGGCGGGCATCGTGCTCTGCGGCGACGCCCCACCGGTTCTCGGCCGGACACCGTGCCCTGTCTTCGCGTCGAGCGATCCGGTGCTGACGGTGGCGACCGGCGCGGCCAACATCGCCGCCCGGCGTGACCTTCCTCGACCCGGCAGCCCGGTGCCGAATGCCGTCGCGACCATCGAAACCACCCTTCTTCCCCGGGTCGACGTGCCCGGAGAACTCACCGAGCGGCCCGAACGGCCACCCGTCGACATCACCCCGTTCCCCCTGCCAGAACGCACCGGGGCGGCGAAACTGCTCAGGCGGCGCAAGCCTCTCGTCGCCGGTGCCGCGGTGGTGGTGCTGGCCGCGACCACGCTGTTGCTCACCTTGACCACCCGAGAAGCCACCGCGGACAAGGGTCCCGAAGCCCCTCCCACCACTTCGAGTTCGTGCGCGCCGGCCACCCCCGGCGTGACTTCCTCCCCCGAAGGTCGCTGTTGAACGCACTGCTCGACAAGCCCGGCATCATCCATCCGGGAGCCCGGCGCCTGCTCGACGAGGTGATCGCCGCCCCGGCACTTCCGGTGCGGGTCACCGTCGTCGCCCCCGGCGGGCACGGGAAGACCCATTTGCTCGGCCTGCTCGGACGCCACTACGACAGCGCCGGAGTCGAGGCGGTGCTGGTCGACGACGCCGACCAGCTCGGTACCGACGAGATCGCGAAGATCAAGGCACTCGCGGAGGAGACGACGGCGCCCGTGGTCCTGGCTTTCCGGCCCGCCGCGCGCACCACCGCCTTGCGCGCCCTTGCCGATTCCTTCGGCAGAGCGGTGACCTTGGGCGCGTTCGGCGTCGACGACGTCCGGCGGCTCGTCGAGCACGCCGGCGGTGACCCGGCCACGGCGGAGGACGTCCATGCCAGGACCGGTGGCGTGCCGGGGCTGGTGGTGCGGGCGGTCACCGGCAGGCTCGCGGACTTCCGCGGTGAGCTGGAGCAGCTGGACGACGACGTCCACCGGTTCCTGATCGCGGCCGAGGCGGGCGCGGGCCGGAATCTCGATCTCCTGGCGGCCTTGCTCAACCGTGATCGCGAAGAGCTGCCCGAAGTCTTCGACAGCGCCAGGGCGACCGGTCTCCTCGGCGAGGACGACGTGCTGCTGCCGATCGCCGCCGAAGCCATCCGCGCCTGGGGGTCGCCCGGGCGACGGCTGACGGTGCTGCAGCGGCTGGTGGAACTCCAGTTGCGTGACGGACTCCCGGTGCTGGACCTCGCCCGATCCCTGCTGGGCACGGGAAGTTCCGGCGCGAGCGCGGCGGCGGCCTTCGAGGCGGCCGCGCGTGAGGCGATGCCCGACGACACGAAACTCGCGGCGCGGTTCTACGAAGCCGCGTCCGAGGCCGGTGGGCGCGGCGCGGCGCTCACCGTCGGCTGGGCGCACGCCGCGGCGCTGGCCGGGGATCTCGACACCGCGCTCCGGCTCGGTGACGGAATGCTCGGCAGCACCTCGGACACGGACGCCAGGGCTGCGGGTGCCGAAGTGGCCGCGACAGTGCTGGCGCATCGCGGCGAACTGGCGCACAGCGCGGAGCTGTACCAATGGTCCGGCCGGGCCGGGTCGAAGGCGTTCGCCGCGATCGCGTTGCTGGGCACCGGAAAACTCGAAGCCGCCCGCGGCGTGCTCGAAACTCCCGAAGTCCCGACCCTGTTCGCGGGCGCCGCTTCACGAATGGCACGCGCGATCACCGGTTCGGTGTCCGGTTGCGGCGCCGATACCCTGTCGGCCCTGCTGGGCGCGGCTTCGATGCTGGAATCGGCGGGGGCTCCGGCGCCGCTTCCGGACAGCCCGGCGGCCCTCGCGGCGTTGGTGGGTCTGCATTCCGGTGAACTCGCGCTGGCCGAATCGGTGTTGAGCCGCGCGGTGAGCGGCCGGATCGGCGGCGACCTGCTCGCGAAACGCCACCGGCTGTTGCTCGGCTGGGTCGCGATGACCGCGGGCGACCTCAAGACGGCCGCCGAAGCCTTGATGCCACCGGACGGTCTCGAAGCGCGCGACGAGCTTTTCGCCGCCACCCTGCAATTGGGCCTGGCGCGGCGGGCGAGCGATCTTCCCGGCCTGCAACGGTCTTGGGACCGGGCGTATCAGGCTTCGATGCGACAGCAGCCGGATCTGTATTCGTTGCTTCCGCTGGGAGAACTCGCGATCGCGGCCGCACGGGGCGGCGCGAGCGCCAGACTGGCCGGGCAGCTCGAGCGGGCGCACACCGTGCTCGACGCGCTCGGCAACCCTCCACTGTGGACGGCCACTTTACGCTGGCACGAACTGCACGCCGCCATCACCGTCGAGGACCACTCCTCGGCCGCGGAACATCTGGCCGCCCTGCACGGTTTCGCGTCCTGCGGACGCTATCCGGCCGCCCTCGCCGCCGCCGCGGCCGGCTGGCTCGCGGTCTTGACCGGCACCTTCGATCCCGAAGAGATCACCGCGGCCTCCTCGGAACTGCACGAGCTCGGCCTCTGCTGGGACGCCTCCCGCTTGGCCGGGCAAGCCGCGATCCGGACCTCGGATCGCAAAGCGATGGTCCAGCTGCTCGAAGCGGCCCGCCAGTTCCAAGGACGCGCTCCGGAACCCGTCGCGGCCACCGGGCTGAGCGCGTTGAGCGACCGCGAACTGGAGGTCGCGCGGCTGGTCGTCGACGGGCTGACGTACAAACAGGCCGGCGGCAAACTGTTCATTTCGGGGAAGACCGTGGAGCACCACATGGCCCGGATCCGGGGAAAACTCGGGGCCGGGGACCGGCGGGAGCTGCTGGCCATGTTGCGGGAGTTGCTTGCGGCGGGCGAGAGCTGAAGCCGCTCTCCGCATATCTCCGCCGACATCCCTGGACATCCCGCTCGGATAGATGTCGCGGCGAGCCCTATGAACGGCGATCGCCCGGCCACCGGGTTCCAGCCACCGGGTTCCAGCCACGGGGTTCCAGCCGGTGACGCAACCGGGTGAGTGACTCGAACACGTCCATGGCGGTGGCCGTATACCGGTCAACACCGAGGAAAGCTCGATCCGGGAGAGCGGTCGTGACCCGGCATAGCCGTCATAGCCGTCGAGCCGGCCCCGCAGCCGCACTTGTCTTCGCTCAGCACCCGCGCCCCAGCACTTCGCGGTCTTCCAGCGGTCTCGGGTAGCCCTCGCTCACTCACCCCGTCAAGCGGGCAAGCCGGCCTGGCGGTCATGCTCGATAGGCGTGACAGGACCGTTCACTTTCCGCGTAAGTTCGATTACTGATTCGATCGAATTCGAACGTGAGTTCGACTATCATCGTGGGTATGACCACTACTCTCCCGTATAACCCGAAAGCCGCTCGCTTTCTTGACACCGCGTTCGACGAAGAGCTCTCACTTCGCCGGACACAGGGACGTCAGGTGCGAGCGTTAGCCGATTTCGCCGCTCGCGGTGGATCACGAAGATCTGTGACCGAGGAGGTCGCCTTGCGCTTCTCGGTCACCCGCAATCACGCGTTCCTGCTCGTCGAGACTTCCTGCGCTCTCGTCGCTCGCCTGCCGAACACGCTGGTGGCGTTGGAGCGGGGCGATATCGACCTGCACAAGGCTTCCAAGGTCGTGCAGCTGACGAGGGACGTGTCGGACGAAGTCGCGGCGCAGGTCGACGCCTGGCTGACCGATCGTCTCGCCGACCGTGATCCCGGCGCGATCCGGCGCTCGGTGAGTCACGCCGTGCAGAAGTTCGATCCCGACGGCTATCGCGAACGAGCCGCCAAGAAACGCGCGTTACGGCATATCTCGTTGGACCACCACGGCGAGACCATGTCCACGCTCGCCGGCCATCTCCCCACGGAAGTCGCCAGTTCCCTTTACGCCTCACTGAGCCGAGCCGCGCGAGCCCGGCGGAACGAGGACAAATCCCGGACCCTCGACCAGCATCGCGCCGATGTCTTCGCCGAACGCCTGCTGGCCGAGGACGGACATGGCAAGCCGCGTGCGCACATCCATGTCTATGTCGATTTTCTGACCCTCGCCGGCGCGCGCGACGACCCAGCGACACTCGCCGGATACGGGCCCATTCCCGATTGGCTGGTCCGCGAGATCGCCTCTGATCCCGAATCGACCTGGTCGCGGCTGATCACCGACTCCGCCACAGGTCAATTGCTCGAAGCCGGTGCCGACAAATACCGGTCACCGGCGTCCTTGGCACGGTTGATCAAGGCACGGGATCGCGAGTGCACGCAACCAGGCTGTCACCGGCCTGCCGAATTCTCGGAGATCGACCACATCATCTCGTGGGCTCGCGACGGCAAGACCGACCAGCACAACTGCCACAGTCACTGCAAAGGCCACAACCTGCTTCGGGAGGAACCCGGGTGGTCGGCCGTGCCCACCGGTGACGGCGGCATGATCATCACCACGCCGAGCGGCCATACCTACGAGACAGGGCCAGAGCCGTTCCACGAACCACGCACAGGCCCCGAGGACGACGATGAACCCGAAGTCTGAGCACGGAAACGGATGGCCGCGAAGGCCCTACACCGGCGCCGACGGCAGAAACATCAGACCCGTGACGCCAACGCCTTCAAAGCCGCCCTGACCACCCGTCGCGAAGGGTCCTCGACCATCGACCTCACCGAACCGACCGGAACAGCATCCAGGATCCGAAGTGCCCCAACGGCTTGCGCCCGTATCCTGGCCACAGGGTGCCTCAGCAACGGGTGCAGCGGCTGTCCGTCCTCTGCCCGCCCCGACTCCGCAAGCCCCGCGATGGCTCCCAGGGAAGGGTTCGCACCGGAAACAGCGGTCCGGTACCAAGAGACAGCATCGACGCCCGTACGCCGGGCGGCGTCCCGTGCCAGTGCCCGGATCAGGCTGGAACGGTCGTCCAGCAGATCGACGATCTCCGCGAAGTGACCGAGGCGCGCGAGCCCGGTCAGTGCGCTGATCCGTACCTCGCTGTGGTGGCACGCGGCCAGCTTGCGCAGGACGTCCACACGACCGGTCCAAACAGCCTCACGAGCGACGGCCTCACCGGCTCGTACGCGGATGCTCTTGTCGGAATTCGTCAAGGCAAGCCGGATCAGCTCGTCGAATTCGAAGTCGCTACGCCGAGTTCGGACCTCGAACGCGAACCTCCGCACCGCGAAGTTCTCCGAGCACATCAACTGCTCGAGCACCTCCACGGGGGCGTCGTAAGCGGCCGCGTACAGCTGTCGCACGCCGAAGCCGCCGCGGCGGCGGCGTCCCAGGTGCAGCATGGTCTCGGCAGCCGCCCGCAGGTAGGTCGACGGATCATCGTGCAGCAGCCGGAGGACACCCGTGCGGGCGACGTCGCTGACCGGCGTGGCCCAGTCCGTCATGCGCAACAGCAGGAACGGAAGTATCTCCGGACGCGGTTTCGCCAGCAGTCTCGTGACCGCCGGCTCCCGGATCCGGCCGTTGTGGTGCGAGGCCGCGATCGCAGTCGTCAGCGGTCCTGCCTTGCCGACCCTGAGGGACAGGGCGACGTCATCCAGAGCTCGCTCGTATCGCCAGTACCCGTCGAGAGTCGCGATGAGCGCCGGTGTTTCAGTGATCATCTCGAAGGCCGCCGCGATTTCAGCGGCATCGCCGGACTTGTCGACGCGCACGAGCGCCTCGACGAGCACGCCCACACGGCGCCCCCGGCTCTCCAGCGTTTCCCGGAGTGCCTCGGCCACGGATTTCTTTCTCGCGAGAATCACTCGGTGATCCTCTCCCGTCCCCCGCCCGCCGCGCTCATCCTTTTCGCGGGTAGACGCCGGATCACCAGGCGCGTAGGAACGGAGGATGGCTGAGGAAAGGTCCAGACGAGTTTTCCTGTCCACGTCGGCCGCCTTGTCGGCGGCTGCCCTCTCTTCCACTGCCCTCTCTTCCACTGCCCTGTCGTCAACCGCCCTGTCATCAACCGCGCAGTCGTCGACTGCCCTGCCATCAACCGCGCCGTCGTCAACCGCCCTCTCACCCACGGCCGGCACCGAAGAATCAGGCGATCGAGGCCCCGGCGAACGTCTCTCCCCGCAACGCCCCGACGCCGAACTCAGGGCGATCCTGCGGGAGATCGACGAGCATCGGATCGAGGCCACCGTACGCAGGCTCGCGGCCTTCGGGACGCGGCATACGTTGTCCTCGCAGACGGATCCGGTCCGCGGCATCGGCGCCGCCCGCGACTGGATCTTCGCGGAAATGAAGAAGTCCGCGGAACGGTCGGACGGCCGGATGAAGGTCGAGTTGCAGTCGTATCTGCAACAGCCCGCTCCGCCCAGGATCCCTGTCGCCACCACGATCACCAACGTCGTCGCCACCTTGCGCGGCTCTACCACTCCCGAGCGGGTCTACGTCGTGTCGGGCCACTACGACTCGCGGTGTTCCGATCCGCTCGACGCGGTGAAGGACGCGCCGGGCGCGGACGACGACGCCTCCGGTGTGGCCGTCGCGATGGAACTCGCCCGGGTGTTCGCCACGCGCCGTCCGGCCGCGACCATCGTGTTCGCGGCGGTCGCCGGCGAAGAACAGGGCCTGTTCGGCGCGCGGCATATGGCCACGCTCTACAAATCGGCGGGCACGAACGTGCAGGCGATGTTCACCAACGACATCGTCGGCTCGAGCCGGGCGGACGACGGCACGCGGGACCCGCGCACCATCCGGTTGTTCGCCGAAGGGGTGCCGACGTCGGAAACCCCGGCGCAGGCCGACATCCGGCGCGCGGTCGGTGGCGAAAACGACTCGCCGTCCCGTCAGCTGGCCCGGTTCGTGCGATCGGTCGCGGAGAACGACGCGACCGGCATGGCCGTGCGGGTGATCCACCGGCGCGATCGCTACCTGCGGGGCGGCGACCACATCCCGTTCCTGGAGCAGGGCTATCCGGCCGCCCGGTTCACCGAACCGCACGAGGACTACGCGCACCAGCACCAGGACGTCCGGGTGGAGAACGGCAAGCGGTTCGGCGATCTACCGGAGTTCTGCGACTTCGCCTTCATCACCAGGGTCGCACGGGTCAACGCAGCGGCGATGTGGTCGCTGGCGACCGCGCCGGGCACCCCCGAAGACGTCCGGATCAGGACGAACCAGCTGACGAACGACACGGATCTGGTGTGGCGGCGCGGAACAGACCCGGATCTCGCCGGTTACGAGGTCGTGTGGCGGGAGACGACGGCCGCCGACTGGACGCGGGTGATCAAGGTCGGCGACACGACCGAGGCTGAGGTGGATCTGTCGAAGGACAACGTGTTCTTCGGTGTGCGCGCGGTCGGGAAGAACGGCCGCCGCGGTCCGGTCGCGTTTCCGACACCTTTGAGTTGATGCCAGGATGACGATCACGCCCGACGACCTCGACGCGGCCGTGGCCAGTGTGGTCGGCGGACTGAGGCGGGCGTCGGGCCGTGACTGGTCGGCGGCGCCGGGCACCGGTGAACTCGACGCCTGGCGCACGGCCGAGCATCTCGGCGACTGCCTGATCTCCTACGCGGGACTGCTGATCGCCCGGCCGTCGACGCCGCGTTTCGTCCGCTTCGAATCCGTCGCCGACCAGGCCGCGACGCCGGCGGAGTTGCTGGAGTTCGTCACGGTCGGCGGCGGCATCCTGGGCGCCACGCTCCGCAAGGCGGACCCGGACGTCCGCGCGTATCACCCGAGCGGGTATGCCGACCTCGAGGGTTTCACCGGAATGGGCTGCGTCGAGGTCCTGGTCCACGGCGAGGACATGGCCAGGGGCCTCGACGTCACCCTCGACCCGCCGCGCGAGGTCTGTTCGCGCGTGCTCACGCGGATGTTCCCCGAAGTCGACGCCACCGACGTCGATCCCTGGACGGCGTTGCTGTGGGCGACGGCGCGGGTGGACATCCCCGGTCGCCCCTCCCGCGCCGGGTGGCAGTGGCGCGGCGCACCGCTGGACGCCTGACGGCGCGGTCGGCGAGTGCGCGCCGGTACCGACGATCCGTCGTGATCCGCCCGACATGTCGAATGGGTGACCAGGAGAGAGCACGAAGAGCCCAGCGCCGTTCACCAGGACTCGAACGCCACCACGGCGGCTTGAGCACCGGTCCGCCACGCCACGGCCGCCTACCGACCGGCCCGGCCTCCAGCGCCCGCAGTGCTACTCGGCCGGCGGATATCACTCTGTCACGGTGCGCCTCCGCGCAGTGGCCAAGGTGCGGCCAATCGGCGCAATCTGGCCGTTGAAGCGTTTGTCACCGCGGAATCGGGGAACTTTTCCGGCATGTCCAGATGGCGAACCACCAGTAGGAGCAACACCGCCGTGCGGGTCATCACCGGCATCGGTGCGGTGTTCGCTTTCATCGAGCTGCTGTACATGGTGATGGTGCTCGCAGGAGCCAACGCGGGCAACGGTTTCTTCATCTTCATCCAGGCGCTGGCCAAACCGCTGGCGTTGTTCTGGCCGGGCCTTTTCCCGGTGAGTGACCCGAATCTCGCGGTCATTCTCGACTACGGCCTGGCCGCGGCGTTCTGGGTGATCCTGGCGGGCGTGATCGCCCGTTTCGCGGCCCGCTGACCCCCTGCGGCGGCGATCGGCGTCCCGTTCGGCGACACTGGGCGGATGAGCGACGGCAGATGGTTCGACCTGAACCCGCTTCCCGAGCTGTTCGGCCTGGCCGCCGCCGGGCGGGCGCTGTTGCCGATCGTGCCCGTCACCCCGGCCGCGGTGCTGAAGACCGTCACCGAACAGCTGGTCGGGCGGCGGCTGACGACCAAGGTGAACGGGCACGACGTCGGCCTCACGCTGACCGCACTCGACTACCAGGCCGACAGCCTGAGCCTGGCCGCCACCGGCCGGATCGGCGACGTCCGCCTCGTCGCCGACGACGTCGATTGGCCGGAGACGCCGCTCGAACGCATCACCGTGCTCGCATCGAACGTCCGTCTCCGCTCACTCCCGTCGCCCGCCGCCATCCCCGAACAGGTGCGGATGGCGATCCGGGTTTCGCCCGAAGTACTGCAGACGCGGGTGGCCGAGACCCGGCCCGGCATCATCGTGACCCCCGGCGACGACGGGCATTTCCACGTCCGCTGGGAAAAGCGGCCCCATTGGGGGCATCTCGCCCTGGAGCCCACCGTGGAGGGCGATGCCGTCGTTCTCCGGCCGATGTCCGTCCACATCGGACGCCGCCGGTTCGGCCCGCCGTCCCGCCTCAAACCGATCATGCTGCCCTTGCCGGACCTCCCGCGAGGGATCCGGCTCACCGCCGTCGAGTCGCACGACGGTCACCTCGTCCTGCACGCGCTGGCGGAGGAATGGCCGGAACGGCTCTCCACCATCCCGCTCGGCGATCTGCTGGGCTGGGTGACGACGGCGGTGACCACCCTGACCCTGCCGGGGCTCGGCGGCCGCTGACGACCGCCGAGCCGGACCACCCGGCTAGCCGTGCAGCGATCCCTGCGCGACGCGCACCGCGGGTGCGGCAGGTGCGGTGGCGCTTTCCACCGGTGCTCCGGCGGCCGACCGCACGAGACCGGCCGACTTCCCGCACACCTTCTTCTTCTCGGCCGAGGTCATCTTCTTGCCGACCGTCCTGGTCTGGCCGACGACGCCGGGCGCCGGTCCCTCACCGCTGAAGTTCCAGACGTACCACTGGTTGTGGCCCCATTTGCGCTTGTCGTACCACATGTCGTACGAGCCGCTGGCCACCCGCATCACCGGTGAGCGGTCGAGGCCCGCCCAGTAGCCAGGGTTGACCTCGATCCGGGTCTCGACGCTCTCGCTGGTCTCCCAGCCCCATTCCTGGCCCCAGGTCCGCTTGTACGCGACCGACCAGTCGACGAGGAACTCGAAGCCCGCGCTCACGCTGATCTCGTTCGACACCGTGTTCTTGCCGCTGCGGGTGTCACGTTTGCCGATCACCTGGGTGATCTTGTTGGCACTGCAGTTGTACACCGTGTCCACCCGGCCCCAGTCGCCGTAGAAGTCCTGGCCGCGCTGGTCGACGTGGGCGTTGCAGGTCTTGGTGGCGTGGCCGCAGTCCTTGAGCAGTTCGGCGCGGGACGGCCCGCGCGAGTACACCACCGAACTGCCGCGGTCGTTCATGTTCGACCCGTAGTTGCCGCTGTCGTTGGCGTACCACTCCTGGCGTTCGCCCTGGTACTCGGCGTGCTCGTACATCGTGATGTAGCAGTTGTGGAAGGTCTGGAACGAGGAGATCCTGTCGTTCCAGTCGCCGAGGAAGCCGACGGTCTGGTTGGTTCCCTCGACACACGGCGACCCGGTGACGGCGACGCTGGCGCCACCGAAGTTCGCGTTTTCGTACAGCACGCTGATCACCGTCGCGGAGGCACCGACCTCGCCGGCCGACGCCGCGGCGAGTGATTCGTCGAGGCTGTCGAAGCACCGGACCACTCCGGTCGCCGTGTCGGCGACGCAGTGATCGTCGCGCTGTTCGGCGTTCGCCGGGGTGGCGCCGGCAAGGCACACCATCACCGCGACCGCGGCAGCCGCCCAATGTCTGTACTCACGCACGTCTGAACTCCCTCACCGAGGACGGAAACCGACCCCGACCGGATCGGCTTCACGAGTCCACCACGGGAAACCGGGCCCGCCCATGCAGAACGACCGGCAGACTTTTCTTCACTTGCCGATGATCGGGACACCTAGGCGGATTCGCCGCGCTCACGCAGATATCGCGTGTGATCGGCCTGCTGGTGGACGTCGCCCGCGTAGAACCGTTCCGCGATGCGATGCGCTTCGGTCTCCAGCAGCTCCAGTTGTGCCAGGAGTTCTTCGGACGCGCTCGGCTCGCCGCTCGCGCGCCGCCGGGCGGCGAACCACCACGGCAGGTTGAGGTAGGTCTCCACGGACAGCGGCAGATCCGTCCGTGCCAGCCGGGTGACGGCGTGCCGGACGTCCGGGTTGGCCGCCCAGCGCTCCGGTCGCGAAAGCACATCTTCGAGCACGCCGGCGATCCGCCGGACACCGTCCACAGCGGACTCCGGCATCCGCTGGGCCCGCGCGGCCACCTTGTTCACCAGCGAGCCGAGATCCGCGCGCAGCCGATCGGCCTCGGCCTCGGCGGCGGGGGAGACCAGCCGGACCCGTTCGGGCGGCGCGAGCAGGGCGAACACCGTGTACAGCCCGGCGACCACCACCGGCCACAACGCGCCGACGACGCCGGTCAGGTACAGCGCGAGCCCGATCAGCCCGCCGACGCAGCCGGCGAGGTTCTTCGTGGAGCCGAGGTACCGGATCACTGGTATCCGCGGATTTCCTGGAACACCTTGGGCAGGACGTCACCACGCGCGTCGAACACGTTGCCGCCGGTGCGTTTCGCCACCTCGCCGAGTTCGGCTGAGTCTCCTTCCCCGAAGATCACGGTGAACACCGGGATCTGCCGCACCGCCTCCGGCAGCGACGGGAACCGCAGCTGGAAGTCCGCGAACGTGGAACCGTTCGCGTTCTGCCCGTCGGTCATCAGCACGATCGAGGTGAACCGATCGGGGTCGCGCGCGACCAAAGGTCCCGTGATGTCGTGCGCACGCTGGAGGCTGTCGTAGATCGCCGTGCCGCCGTTCGCGTCGAGGCCTTCGGCGAAGCGCTTGATCTTGTCCAACGTCGGCTGGGGATCGCCTTCCGGGACGACGAAGGTCGCCGGGCTGCCGGGCACGGTGTCGAACGGCAGCATCGTGACCTCTTCGCGGCTGCGGAACCGGCGGTACCGGCCGGTCAGCGAACCGTCGGCGCCGGTCAGCCCGATCAGCGCGGTGCGCAGCGACTCGATCCGGTCACCCGACATGGACCCGGAGGTGTCGAGCACGTACAGCGTCCGCGACGGACGCCGGATCTTGTCGAAGTAGGCACCCAGCAACGCGTCGACCGAGTCCTGCGTCGCCGGGAACGGCAACTCGACGAGGTCCTTCCGCGCGAACTGTGGCCCGAGTGGAACACCGGGCACGACGGGGCGGCGTTGCGTGGTCTCCATGATCTTGCGCTGCGTGTCCGGCGTGCGCAGCCGTTCGGCCAGCTTGCGATGCGCGTCCCGCGCGTCGGGATTGGCGCTCTGCAACAGGGTCAGCGGATAATCGGCGGTGACGACGCCGTCGGAGGGGTACACCAGCGTCAGCGGTTCGGGGAGCTTCCCGGTCGCGTTCATCGACAGCAGGACGGACTCGTAGTTGATCAGCCCGTCGACCTTCTTGCCGGGATCCTGCCCGCTCGCCCGGCGCTGGTATGCCTCGGAAAGCCAGCCCGACGAACCCGCGGACATCGCCTGCGCGCTGAAGAACTCGGTCAGTTTCGGGGTGACGGTCGCGATCTGCCGCGCGTCGACGGCGTTGCCCGCTCCCGCGAGCGCCGAAGCCACCCCGACGAGTGCCGAGAAACCCGAGTTCGACGCCGACGGGTCGGTCATGCCGTAGGTGAAGGCCTTCTTCCCGGCCTGCTCGGCGATCTCGCCCCAGCCCACCGGCCGCCCGGCCCAGCCGAGCCGCTGCGCCGCCGACGCGGACAGGCCGAGCACCACCGGTGAACTCATGATCTTCACCTGTTCACCCAGCCGTTTCGCGGCCTCCGGAACCGCCGCGGGGTACCGGTTCGACGAGAACCAGACGGCGTCGTACTGGCCGTCCGCCTTCCCGCTGCCCAGGGTTTCGACGCCTTCCAGCGTCCCGGTGAACTGGAACTTCACCTTGACCCCGGTCGCCGCCGCCTCCTGCTCCAGCAACGGCTGCAGGTCGGCCAGCTCACTGCCCGCGAGCACCCTCAACGTATCCGGCTCGGCCTCCCCCAGGCCACCGGTTCCGCCTTCGCTCGAATCGCAGGAAACCAGCGACAACGCGCAAAGCGCGCTGACCGCCAAGATCGTCCAGCGTTTCACGATGCCCCCTCGGCCGTCGCCGTCTCGTGAGAGCGGCGCAGATGGTCTTCGGCTCGCCGGATCTCCCCGGACAGCGCCTCCACGGTCATCGCCATCGTCGAGACGGCCCCCGCCTTGAACTCGTCGATCGCGTCGATGCTCCGGTGGATCCGCTCGAACGACTCGCGGATCGTCGCCACCGCCACCGCCGGATCACTGCCCGCGCGCCGGATCTCGGCGCTGCGCAGTTCCAGCATTTCGGCGTTGGCCCTGAGCAGCCCCTCGGTCGTGGCCTGTACGGCCCGCACCTCGTCGAGGACGTCGCGCTGCCCGGCGAGCGCGCCGCTCACCAGCAGCGCGACCCGGAGTGCCGCGACCGTGGTCGACACCGCCCGCTCGATTCCTCGGATCAGCTCGTCGTTGTTGCGCCGCACCAGATCCAGCGCCAGATAGCCCTGCGCGCTCACCGCGAGCTGGGTCAGCAGATCCTGGTGCCGCTGCCGGATCGGATGCAGTGCGTCGGCCCGCAGCGACTTGGCTCGCGCGGGGTCGGTGAAGTCGAAGATCCCGGCCTGGCGCTCGACCGCGGTGTCGACGGCTTCGGCGAACGCGGCCGCTTCCGACAGCTTGCCGAGCGTCGCCCACAGCCGCTCGCGCTCACCCTTGAGCGCGGCGTTGTCCCGCCGCAGGACGTCCTGTCGCGCACGCAGGTCCAGTATCAG
This sequence comes from Amycolatopsis sp. QT-25, assembly GCF_029369745.1. NCBI lineage: Bacteria > Bacillati > Actinomycetota > Actinomycetes > Pseudonocardiales > Pseudonocardiaceae > Amycolatopsis > Amycolatopsis sp. QT-25. The sequence goes on along the minus strand of NZ_CP120210.1, from coordinate 1,675,247 downwards.
CGCGTTCACCGGCTCGTTGGCCGCGCGGTAGCGCTCCAGCGCCTTCTTCGCGCTGCCCGCGACCGGGATCAGCCCCATCAGTTTGCGGCCGGTGATCGGCAGTTTCGCCGGGTCGATCTCCGCCACGGCCCGCCGGAGCCCGGCCAGGCTCACCGTCGCCTGCTGGTGCGGTGACCCGATTTCCGCCAGCGCCCGCGTCGAGCGGTCCAGCAGGGCGCCCGCCACGGTCGCCGCCGCCCGCATGTCGGACTCGCCGACCGCGAGCAGCTCGTCCAGCACGCGGGTGAACTCCGGGGACCGGACGTCGAGCGCTTCGAGGCGCCGGGCGAAACCCTCCGCGCGCTTCACGACCTCGGCGTGCACCTCCGGTGCGAGCGTGACCAGGCCCGCGGCCCGCTCGGCCGGGATCGCCTCCACCGGTTCGGGAGGAGTGAGCGTGAAATCGTCCATCAGTACTGTTTCTTCACGGCGTCGAGCAGGCGCTCCAGCGTCTCGAACGACGGCGGCTCGACGGCGTCCACCAGATCCGCGGGCACCGGCGCCTTGGCCGCGGCGACGACGTCGCTGAACAACCGCGGGTTCCCGGTGCGGAAGCCGAAGGTGGCGGCGAGCCTTCCCAGTTCCGGGTCGGTCGCCAGCAGCCTGCCCACCTGGTCGCCGTTCGGTTTCAACGGGACCAGCGTGTGCTTCGAGTACACCGTCGGCGCCGTGTAGAGCAGGCGCATGTCCGGCCGGATCGAGCCGTCCGCGCGGACCAGCCGGTCGACGAACTGGGACTCGTAGATCAGCGCCATCGGCGTCTTGCCCATGCCCGCGGCGAGGTAGTCCTCGAACGGGCCTTCGGTGCTGTTCTGCGTGTAACCCTGGTCGATGAACAGCTTCGACACCGAGGGCAGCACCTTCGCCTCGGCCTCCGGCGTGCTGACCACGTTGTTGCCGTTGGCGACGAAGGAAACGATCGACAGGTACATCGCCGCCGAGTTCGATTCGCGCGGATCCGTGGTCGTGACCAGTACGTTCTTGCGGGCCGGGAAGGCGGTGTTGCCGGGGAGCTGGTCCCAGCGCGTGCCCCGCTGCGCGAGTTCGAGGTACTTCGCGACGTCGAGCACCTGGTAGTCCCCGGCGCCCTTGCGCACCATCCCGTTGGCGTTCAACAGGTTGACGATCGGCTCGAAGGTCGCGATCGCCATCGGTGACTGGAACGGCGTGTGCACGCCGGTCACCTTGTGGTCGCGCTGGATCCGCTGCGCGGCCGGCGACGAAGACGGGAAGGCGAACTCGTACTTCCCGAGGTCCATGCTCGCGATCTGCCGTGAACCGGCGGTGTCGACCTCGACCTTCAGCCCATGCCGGGCGAACGCTTCCACCACCCGCCGGTCGGAGAAGAAGGCCAGCTTCTCCGATCCGATGACACCGCGCACCGTGGTCGAATCCGGCCCCTGTGCGGTGTTTTCGTCACCGCCGCGGCCCCGGACGATCACGGCGACCACGGCCAGCAGCAGCACCACTGCCAGGCCGATCGACAGACGGCGTTTCACCGGCCCACCCCCTCGTTCACCGGCTCGATCTTTCAGCCCGTTCGACTCTTTTGACGCGCGGGTGAGCCATTTCGAAATGAACGATCGATGAACGAAAGAAGTCGTCAGTTTCTGCCGAACCGTTGGGATGGAAGGAAAATCAGATCACGGACTGCTCCGAGACCGGCAGGCGCACGGTGAACCGCGTGTCACCCGGCACCGAATCGACCCGGAGGTCGCCCAGGTGCCGTTCGACGACGATGCGCCAGGAGATGTCCAGGCCGAGCCCGGTCCCCTGTCCCACCGGTTTCGTGGTGAAGAACGGCTCGAAGATCCGCTGCCGCACCTCCGCCGGGATCCCGGGTCCGGTGTCGCCGATCTCGACGTGCACGTGATCGTTCACCCGGGACGTCCGGAGGGTCAGCGTGCCCTCGGACCCTATGGCGCCGAGCGCGTTGTCGATGACGTTCGTCCACACCTGGTTCAGCTCGCCCGCGTACGCCGGGATCCTCGGCACCGCGTGGTCGTAGTCCTTGACGATCCGGATTCCCGGCCCGATCTTGCCGGCGAGCATGACGAGGGTGGAGTCGAGTCCTTCGTGGACGTCGATCCACTGGTGTGGCGCGCGATCCATCTGGGAGTACTGCTTGGCCTTGCCGACCAGCACCGAGACGCGGGTGGTCGAATCCTCGATCTCGCCCATCAGCATCTCGGTTTCGAGCGCGTACGCCAGCCACCGGACGGCGCCGTCGAGGAAGGTCTCCCCCACCGAGTCCAGCAACCGGTTCAGATCCGGCACGGTCAGGCCCGCGCGGACGTAGATGTCGGCGAGGTCCCAGCCCTGGTCGATGCCGTGGCCGTCGAACCAGTCACCGATCTCGTCCTCGCGGTCGGCCTGCTGCATCGCGGACAGCTTCGGCGCCGAGGCGACCTGCTCGACCAGCTGTTCCTGGATCTCGAGCAACTGCTCCAGCAGCGCCGGGTCGACGTTCTTCTTCGCCAGCATCGCGAGTTTGTGCCGCATCCCGGCGACCCGCTCCCGCAGCGACGCCGTCGCCCGGACCGCCGCCGCGGCCGGGTTGTTGAGTTCGTGGGTCAACCCGGCGGACAGTTCGCCGAGCGCCAGCAGCCGCCGCCGCGAACCGATCACGGTGTCGCTGTTGCGCCAGCCGAGGTACATGCCCTCCAGCAGATGCGTCGCCATCGGGAACCAGCGGCGGAACTCGGTGGCGAACTCGGCCGCGGGCAAGGTCAGGAAGGTGAGATCGCTGACCGCGTGCACCGAAGCGCCGTAGGTGTGTTCGGTCTCCTGGTGCACGAAGAACTGCGTCGCACCGCAGTAGGCGCCGCGCTGATCGGACCGGATCGTCTCGACCTCGGTGCCGCCGACGAGCCGCGTCATCCGCAACGCCCCCGACAGCAGCAGGTAGAAGCAGGTGGCGGGCTCCCCTTCGCGCATGACCGTGGTGCCGCCGCTGTACTGCTCCACCACGGCGTGCTCGTCGATCCAGTCGAGCTGCTCGTCACCGAGATGCTCGAACAGGAAGAGCCCGCGCAGTTCCTCCCTGGGCAGAACGCTCACTGTTCCTCCAGATAACGGTGGACGAGGGTGACCGCCATGGCGCCTTCGCCCACGGCCGACGCGACACGCTTCACCGACGCCGCCCGCACGTCGCCCGCCACGAACACGCCGGGGACGGACGACTCCAGGTAGTGCGGGTCGCGGTCCAGCGGCCAGCCCGGCGGCGGGCCGCCGTCGGTGAGCAGATCGGGGCCGGTCCGCACGAAACCGTGGTCGTCTCGCTGGATCTCCGTGCCGAGCCAGTCGGTGCGCGGCGCGGCGCCGATGAAGATGAAGAGGTGACCGGTGGGGACGGTCTCCGTGGTGGAGCCGTTCTCGCACAGGGTCAGCCGTTCGAGGTGATCGTCGCCGTGCGCCTCGACCACGGTGGTCCGGGTGCGGACGTGGATGTTCCCGATCCCGGCGATCTGCTCGATCAGGTAGTGCGACATCGACGCTTCGAGCGACTGGCCGCGGACGAGGATGGTGACGTCGGTGGCGTGCTTGGAGAAGAACACCGCCGCCTGGCCAGCGGAGTTCGCGCCGCCCACGATGTACACGTGCTCGCCCTTGCACTCGGGCGCTTCGGTGGCGGCGGAGCCGTAGTACACACCGCGGCCGGCGAGCTCGGCGACTCCGGGAGCCTCCAGCGCCCGATAGGTGACGCCACTGGCCAGCACCACGGAATGCGCGGCGATCTCGGTCCCGTCGCCGAACATGACCACGCGCGCCGAACCGCGTGCTTCGAGTCCGACGACGTCGCGGGCGGTGAGCACCTCGGCGCCGAACTTGAGTGCCTGCCGCCGCGCACGGTCGGTGAGCTGCGCGCCGGAGACGCCGTCGGGGAAGCCGAGATAGTTCTCGATGCGGGAACTGGTGCCCGCCTGCCCGCCGGTCGCCTTGCGCTCGACGATGACGGTGCGCAGCCCCTCCGACGCGCCGTACACGGCCGCCCCGAGCCCGGCGGGCCCGCCGCCGATCACGATCAGGTCGTAGAACTCCCGCACGGGCCGGGTGGACAGGCCGACGGCGTCGGCGAGTTCGGGCCCGGACGGCTGCCGCAGCACCGTGCCGTCCGGCGTGACCAGCACCGGGATGTCCTGCGGTGTCGCGTCCGCGGCGTCGAGGATCCGGCGGCCCTCGTCGTCGTCCACGGAGTACCAGCGGTACGGCACGGCGTTGCGCGCCAGGAAGTCGCGCAGGTGGAACGACGGCGACGAGTACCGATGGCCGATGAGCTTGATCTCGTCGACCGGCCGCTCCCCCACCGCGCGCCAGGTCTCCACCAGCGCGTCGATGACCGGGTACAGCTTCTCCTCCGGCGGATTCCACGGCTTGAGGAGGTAGTGGTCGACGTCGACGACGTTGATCGCCCGGATCGCGGCGTCGGTGTCGGCGTAGGCGGTCAGCAGCGCGCGGCGGGCGTGCGGGAACAGGTCCATCGCCTTTTCGAGGAAGACGATGCCGTCCATCTGCGGCATCCGGTAGTCGGCGAGGATCGCGGCCACGGCGTCGCCGCGCAGCTTGATTTCGCGCAGCGCTTCGAGGGCGTCGGCGCCGGAATCGGCCCGGATGATCCGATAGTCCTTCCCGTACCTCCTGCGCAGGTCGCGGGCGACCGAACGGGACACGGCGGGATCGTCGTCGACGGTCAAGAGGATCGGCTGGCTCACCTGATCAGCCTATTACGTTCGAACCATGCTGATCGAAGCCGAAGAAGTCGTCCATGCCCGTGCCGTGATCGCCTGTGAGGCGGCCACGTCCGCGGGGCTCGCCGGCCGCTTCGCCGCCTGGCGCGAGGACGGGCTGCTGATGGTCATGGCCACGGCGCCGGAGTTGCGGTTCCTGCGCACGATCTCCGGGATCACCGAGGACAACCTGCCCCGGGCCGTCCGGCTCGCCGGGGCGTCGTGCTGGGACGGCGACCCGCCGACGCTGGTGCTGCCGCCGGGGCTGCCCCACGGCACCGGTCTCGTACCCGCCGGTGTCCGTCCGATCGCGACCCTTCCGCTCACCGGACTCGCGACCGAGGACGCGGACGTCGAAGACGCGCCGGACATCGACGTCTTCCTCGGCATCCTGCTCGAAGGGTACGAAAGCGGCGACGCCGTGACCTCGTTCATCGCCGCCGAGCACGCCGATCCGCGGCTCCGGCGGTCGCTGCTCATCGAGGACGGTGTACCGATTTCCGCCGCGGCCCTGAGCGCGCACGGATCCGGTGTCGTCCTCGGTGGGTCCGCCACCCCACGGGCTCATCGCGGCAAAGGAGCACAGGCGCGGTTGCTCCGCCACAACCTGACCGCAGCCGCCCGCGAAGGCCGCCGCTTCGCCGTCGCGACCGCGGCGGAAGGGTCGCCGAGCCTGTCGAACCTGCGCCGCGCCGGGGCACGGATCCACGCGCGACAGGCGTTCAGGCTCGGGTGAGTTTTCGCAGGCGGAAGGCCAAGACGAGCAATATCACGCCGTACAGCAGGGCATAGATCCCGACCAGGAGCGCGATCCCGTAGGCGCCGGCGATCGGGTTGACCACGATCACGACGCCCGCGATCAGCGAAAGCGCACCCGCCGCGATGAGGAACGCCTCACCCTCGATCTGCTTGCGCAACCGGATCGCCGCGACGATCTCGACGATGCCGGTGAAGATCGCCCAGAAGCCGACCAGCAGCGCCAGCACGAGCACCGTGATCCCCGGCCAGATCAGGACCAGGACACCGGCGATGATCCCGAGGGCACCGAGGACCCCGTAGGCGGCGCGATGAGCGGCGTCCCCCGGCCGGAAGGCCTGCATGAGACCGCCGATGCCGTCGATGATCGCGTAGATGCCGTAGATGATCGCGAGGGCGAGGACCGTGGCTCCCGGCCAGATCAACGCGAGGATGCCGAACAGGATGGCGAAACCCCCGCGCAGGGCGGCGAGCGGCCAGGCGAGGCGGGGTTCGACGACGGTGAGACCGACGAGAGGCATTACCCGAGTATCGGAGCGCCCAGAGACTCGCGCGCGGCACGCCACCCGTCCGGGGGAGGCGGTACGCCGCGACCGCCCTCCCGAGGTATGACCAGGTCGGCCCCGTTCGATTCGAACTCGGCCTTCACCCTGCCAAGGTAACGATCAATAAGTACAAACATGCAGGTCAAAGCAGGTTCTATGGTTCGAGGAAGCACGGGATGACCCCCGCGTGAACGGCTCCAGCGGGCGGTGTAATGTATGGACACACGAGATGCGGAGAACAAAGCCGCTCCGGGGCTATGGCGCAGCTGGTAGCGCACCTCACTGGCAGTGAGGGGGTCAGGGGTTCGAGTCCCCTTAGCTCCACAGTGACGAAACACCGCCCACCTGGCACATAAGCCGGGGTAGGGCGGTTTTTTCGTTCCACCTCACGTTGAGAATTGACACGCCGAACTTCAGTTACTGTTCAGTAGCTGGAGCAAATCTGGAGCACGCCGTCCCGCCCCCGCCAAATGGGGTCACATCGTCTGCTCCAGCTATGTAACCCGACCGGGTGGTCTACCCGTGGCCCCCGCAGCGATACGAACCCATCAACGCCGGTGAGTTGCAGATTCCCTCGGATTAAAAGAGCTCAGCCATGTTGCCTAGTGGCGTTCAGTACCAAATTCTGCCAGTTTGTGCAGGTCAACGCCAGTCTTCGCCATAGACCGAGTGCCAGCCTGTACCGACGCGTGTCGGGCTCTACGTCGGCAACCGAGCCCAATCGGAGACGACGTGGCCCCTGCGACAAGCAGGGAGATGACTGCAAAGCTCTGACCTGAATGTTTACACGTGCCGCCCTCCATGTACCCGCCATACGCACGTGGTTCCGAACCTTAGAAGCGAGGGAGCTTTCCTCCGAGGCGTGCCAATCGACTACTGAGTTTGGACTGAACGTCACCTTGCTCGTCATAGAAGGCAACGTCCGTTACCTCGCTCAACTCCTGGAGGACGCTACTGGACCACGAGTCACGTCGGCCGGCCGCGACCGCGAGCACGCGTTCACGCGGCACTTGCGTGTGCTTGAACACGTAGTAACAGTGCTCGGCAGCTTGATCGCGGTTGCTTGCTCCCATCGCCTGCACGTAAACGCGGTTATCCACGTCAGGACCGACAGCGGCTGTGACCTGCCTAGTGCGGCCCGAGGACTGCGGCAGAGGAGCGTTGGGTGTCACTTGCTCCGGAGTGCTTGCGATTGCACTGATGGTGCGCACGACTCGATCTCTAAAACGAACTGGGCGTCGGTCGCTGGCGAGCCAGCGTAACTGATCGACTCGGAGCACGGCCTCGGCAACGTTGAGGACGAGTCGGCCCACTTGCGAGCCCTCGCCCCAGCCGCCAACCACGCCCTCATCAGTAGCCATTGACTGTGATCCCAGATTCGCCACTGAACGAGTCCATGCTTCGGCTACACGAGGGGCGTCAAGATCCAGGTCGGCCATATGGAGACGCATAGCAGTCGTCCCCTGATCCGACACGCGGACACCGCCCTCGTACGGCTCAACGAACAGAGTGATCAGATCATTGTCGTAGAAGGCGAGCGGAAGCGTCAGGAGATGCCCGTGCCCATATTCACGTACATCGATCACGTCGTTGACCTGCGACAACAGGCTTGCCTTGATCTTTGATCCGTCCACGGTTCTCACCTCCTCGGCTCCGTCCAGTATCCCTCGGGTAGCTCGATGAAGCACTCTGAAGCGAACGCCTCGAACACCTGCCGGTAGGTGCCCTCGGCGACCGTTGGCCCCAACGGTACCGGCGGGATGTCATCCGGTACATAGGTGCTCTCAGACCCAGTCTGAGGGATGTATGTGTGCTTATGGGTCGTATTGGGCGGAAGCCCGCGGTGATCATCGTTTATGTCAAGACGCCGAACAGGAACCTCGTTGACCAGGTACTGAACATGAAATCGGTCAGGACGAGCGGTCACGAAGTACACCCGCAAAGTCCCGTCGGAGCATTCCTCAACCTCAGTGTGAACCTGGAGCACCCCCTGCATCGTCGTGGGCTTCAGGGACGTCCAGAGCACTTGCCCTTGCGCGCGTGCGCGACTCAAATCCGACAGAAGGGTATTGATCGCTGCCGACGACAGTGCGCCTGCGGTGTAGCTGCCCAAGTTGCCGCCCCTCACCCGATCCCGCTTTCACCATACGTCGCAGACCGTTGGCTACTGGTTACGCGTCCACCGCTGCGCTGACCCCATCGCCCGGTTAGGGCGGCGACTCAACATAGGGCCATTCCGCCGTCCTGCCACCGCAAGCCAAACGGTGGACTGCACAACGCATGGACAAGGCGAGCCGCATCCCTCACAGCTCGGTGGTCTTCCGCGACACAGACCAGAAACTGACCCCCGCCGACAGCTGGACGGTGATGGCTGGCCGTGCGCTCGGCCCCCTGCTGATTGCACTCGCTGCCCTGGCAATCCGTGCCCGCGTCAAGCGATAGCAACTACTGGCCATCTTCGCCGATGGGCCTCATCAAGAGCACGGTAGCCCGCCGCCCGTAGCTAACCCTGATGAGCTGGCCTGCCGTCTCGGACACAGCGTTCCTCAGAAGCGTCACGAAACCTCCGACCCAGCCGAACAGCAGCTAGAAGCCCCGCTGAACAGAACTTCGGCGCGGTACCAAGACCTGATTCCTGGGAACACTGCGCTGACGGGGCGCCGCACTCCGTCTGCTCAGGGACCCCGACGGTCCCGACGGCCGCGCCCAACTCAGGCGAGGGCCGTCGGACCGAAGCATCAGATAGCGGTGACGCCCTGGGCCTGCGGACCCTTCTGCCCCTGGCCGATCTCGAACTCCACGCGCTGCCCCTCATCCAGGGACTTGAAACCGTTCCCCTGGATTTCCGAGTAGTGCACGAACACGTCCGGCCCGCCACCGTCCTGCTCGATGAAGCCGAAACCCTTTTCGCTGTTGAACCACTTCACACTGCCCTGAGCCATACTCTTCTACCTGCTCTTCATCGTGCGCCAGAACTCTGACGATGCCCTGATCTTGAAGCAATTGTCGCAGGCATCAAGCCATCTGCGCATCCGTTGACTCGAGGCCGGCGCGATCACCACCACTTGGCCCATCGTGCGTCGGCGGGCACCACCTTCGCTTCCAGCTGATGCGTGCACGGGTGTGGTGCCGCTGGCCCGGGTCTGGCCCAGAAGGCGATCGAAGTGGGGTCACGGTCGATCGGCAGGATCGTCCACTGGTACCGCGGTCCTCGGGCGGCTGCCGCGGCGACGAGAACAGAGCCCGCGCCTCGGCGGCGGTGTTTTTCCCCGATTTCGATGTGGACGAAGATCGCGCGTCGGTCGATCGGGAAGAGGGAGAGCTGGACTTCACCGAAGGTCGTGTGCCGCAGCCGCAGCTGGATAACACCAATCCCGGCGGGCGTCGATGGGCGGAGCAGGACGAGGCGGAGCCCGTACTCGTCGACTTGGCCCTCGGTGACGTGCCGTGCAGGAGTGGGGTCGATTTGCGCCCAGAGTCCACCACGGCGGGAAGGGCGTGACAGGCTTCGCAGAGCCACTCGGTGCGCGGTAGTCCTGTGACCAGCTCTGCCTGACGCCCTCGACCTCGAGCTTGTGTCCCCCAGGCCAGAGGGTCGTTGTCCCGATGCCAGGGCGGATGGGGACCTCGAGGGTGCGCCATGTAGGGTCCCGCCGCCGATGACATGTTGGTGTTCGTTGACCTGTAGGTATCTGGGCTGTCTCACGGTGATGTCACCATGATCAGTCTCATAGGCCGTGACACTTCTTCAATTGCCCAAGCTCCGGGAGAAGGTCCCAGGGTAGCTGGACGCGCTCAGGGTTGCCGCCTTCCATCGTGGTCGGCGGAGGCGGGCTTGTTCGTCCTGTTCGACTCCGCAGTCGAACCAAGGTCGTCGAGTTGCCGTTGCAGGCGGGCGGCGTCTTCGTCGCGGCCTTGTTCCCGGTACAGCTCCAGTGCCTCCCGCCACACCGCGCCAGCCTGTACGTGCTGGCCGAGAGTGATGTGCGGGCTGCCCAGCCCGTCGAGAGTCTCGGCGAGTTCGTAGGCGTTTCCGAGATCGCGGAACAGGATGAGGGCCTGCTGGTAATGGCGGATGGCCTGCTCGTGGTGGCCGGCGTGGTGCTCGATGTACCCCAGGCTGTCCAAGACATGCGCTGCACCGTGGGGCTCGGGGTGACGGCGGTACAGGGCGAGCGCGGCGTAGCAGTAGTCGCGGGCCTGGTCGTAGTCTCCGAGCCGGGCGCTGTACCAGCCCACCGCGTTGAGCATCCAGGCCTCCCACACAGGGTTGCCAATGATGCGGAAAAAGCCCAGGGCATGGCTGGCGTGCTCCAGTGCCTGCCGGTCGTCCCCCCGCAGCTCGCACGCCCACGCGAGCGCCTGGTAGGCGTGGGCCTGGTTGGTGCGGTCGTGGTGATGTTCGGCCAGGGTGAGGGCCTGGTGCAGGTGCTCGATCGCCTCGTCGTGCAGCTCCAGCTCGGCGTAGGCGTAGCCGAGGTAACGGTGCGCCGCGGTGTGGGCGATGGGCTCGTGGAGATTACCGGCGGCGGTCAGCGCAGCTTGCCAGACGGCGAGCCGGTCGTGCCGATGTCCCCGCCGGTGATGGAAGGTGGTCAGGGTCCATGCCAGCCGCCATACGGCCTGGTGCCAATGGTGGGTAGCGGCGATGTGCTGGGTAGCCAGCAGACAGGGGTATTCGATGTCGAACCAGGCAAGCGCGGCCGGAGTGTCGGGCAGCGTGAGGGGATGACAGTTCGGAACGGACGGGTCGAACTCCATAGGCTGGCGATGGGGTTCCAGGAGCCGGTCGGCGGTATGGGCGGTGTGCAGATAGAAGTCGACCACCCGCCGCAACGCAGCCTCCCTCACATCACCACGGAGGTTGTCATGCGCGGTGGCGGCGGCGTAGCCGCGGATCAGGTCGTGCATGGTGTATCGGCTGCGGGGCTGGCGGGTCAGCAGCGATGCGTCCTCCAGCGCGCCCAGAATCTTGCTGGTGTGCAGTTGAGATAGTCCGGTCAGACTGGCTGCAGCGGGCAGCCCGACGTCGGGGCCGGGAGCGATGCCCAGAAGTGCGAACACGGTGCGTTGTTCGTTTTTAAGGCGGCGCAGGGACCACGAGAGGACGGCGGGCAGGCTGGCCGCGGGGTCGGTGTCGTGGTCGAGCATTTCCAAATCTAGCTCGCGCAGCTCTGCGGTGATCTCGGCCAGCGGGATGCCGGGGCGGGTGCTGGCGTCGCGAGCGGCGATCGTCAGTGCCAGCGGATAACCCCCGCACAACTCGACCAACTCGTCGACGGCGCTGGCCTCTGCAGCGACACGGTCTGCGCCGAGGCGTGCGGCCAGCAGGGCGCGAGCCTCCTGTGGGGTGAGTACGTCCAGGGTCAGGTGACGGGCGCCGTATCTGTCGATCAGCGAGGCAAGCCTGGTGCGGCCGGTGATCAGCACGGTACAGGCCGGGCTGCCCGGCAGCAGAGGGACGACCTGCTCGGCGGCGGCCGCGTTGTCCAGCACGATCAGCATCCGCCGGCCCGCGACCAGGCTCCGGTATAGCGCGGCCTGCGCGTCCAGGTCGGTCGGGATGCGGCCGGGATCGATCCCCAGGGCGTCGAGGAACCTGCGCACTGCTACCTCGGGAGCCATCGGCTCTTGGGTGGGGCTGAATCCGTGCAGATCCACGAACAGCTGTCCGTCGGGGAACTGTTCGGCGTGGCGGTGCGCCCACGCCAGGGCCAGCCAGGTCTTGCCGATCCCGCCCGCCCCGCCGATCGCCGAGATCAATACTGTTCCGGCGGTCCGGGTCCCTGAACCGGTCCCAGACCGCAGCGGGTTCTCATCCGGCCCAGCGGTCAGCGCTTCGTCCAGGCGGTCCAGTTCGGTGTCGCGGCCGGTGAACCACCGTGGTGGCGCAGGCAAATGCCGGGGCACCGGCTGCTCCGCCTTCGCCGCCGTCCCACGCGTGGTCGACGTCGAGGGTGGGGCGAGGGCGAGGTCGGTGCCGAGGATGCGCTGATGCAGGTCCCGCAGTGCGGTGCCGGGCTCGGTGCCCAGTTGCTCGATCAGCCGGGCACGCAGTTGCCGGTAGTGGGCCAGCGCGTCGGTGGTGCGCCCGGCGCGGTACAAGGCGAGCATGAACTGGGCGGCGACGCGTTCGTCCACGTCTTCCTGTTCCACCAGTGCGAACAGTTCGGGCAACACCTCCGTGTGCCGGCCGCAGCACAACGCAACGTCGATACGGTCGAGCCTGGCGGCGACGCGTTCCCGCTCGAGGCCGGCGCGAACAGCAGCCAGCCACTGGGTGTCCAACCCAGCGAACGGCTCACCCCGCCACAGCCCCGTCGCCTCCTCCAGCAGCACCAGCGCCCGCACGTCGTCTGCGTCGCGGGCCTGCTGTACGAGGTGACGGAACCGGAGCAGGTCCACCGCCTCCGGATCCACCTCCAGCACGTACCCACCGCCCCGCCGCACGACTGCGACATCACCAGCCGGCGTCAGCACCTGTCGTAGCCGCGACACGTAGTTGCTCGCCACCTGCCGAGCTTTGTACGGCAACCGATCCGCCCACACACGGTCCAGCAACTGCTCCATCGTGACGACTCGATTGGCCTCCACCAGCAGAACCGCTAGTACACACCGCTGGCGCGCGTGACCAACCTCCACCATCCGGCCGTCGACCCGCAGCTCGACCTGCCCGAGCACACGCAGCTCTGTCACCACGATGCCCACCTCCCCAGGCCCCTTCTTACTCCGCCCGCACACCGTCTTACGACCGCTGACCAGGCGATTGCCAGAACATGGTGACGCCACGACGAATCAGGAGTCCACGGTGTTCATCACGTCCGTATCAGCCGACGTGACCAACAGCGAAGGAGAAGTCATGGTTCGAACGGCACAACGTGCGATGGTGTTCTGTGCGGCGCTCGCCGCCGTGGGGGCAGCCCTGACCACTCCGGCACAGGCCGCAGGCGCAGATTCCGCGGCCCCTGCTGCGGTCACCAGTGACGTGACGACGCTGTCGAAGACCTGTCGCACTGTGAAGGACATCAACCCCTGGACCTACATCAGCGGGAGTTGCAAGCGCAGCGCGCTGCTCCCGAAAGAGTTCTACAGTGCCTGGCTGACGTGCGTGGATGTCCGCATCAACAGGCAGTATCCCGTATTCGGAACCCAATACATGGCACCGTGGGGTTTCTACGGTTCCACGTCCACCGCGCGATGCGACCCAGGTGACTACGCGATCGCCGGAGGCGTTTCATAGTTTCGACGTTGATCGGTCGGCTGCTGGGGAACGGCTCGGAGTTCGTTCGCCGTGAGCGGTCCGGTTGATCCGTAGATGGCGTCCAGCTCAATGATCAGCGCGGCGGTTCAAAAGCGAGTGCTGTCCCAGCCGTCCCAACACGGCCGCGCTGGTGGCGTAGTGCCGAGCCGCGTGTACCAAAACTGTCTCCAGTGCCAGGTGCACATTCGGACGGAAGGGGAATCGCATGAAGGAGAACGCCACTCGAACGGGCAAGAAGATCACGATGATCAGCATTCCGTTGGTCCTCGCACTTGCATTGCTGCTCGGACTGGGACAGCCCGCGGGAGCGGCTACGACGGCCGCGGTAACGCAGTCCGTGTCGACGGCGCAGACGCATGAATGGGAGTACGACGGCCCGTTCCCCGACCCGTGGTCCTGCAAGTGGTGGGGGAACTTCGGGCTCGACCAGGGCTGGTGGTCGGGCTGGATGTGCGTGAAATCGGGCCTCACCGGGCCGTGGATCCTGTGGGTGAAGCCCTATCACTGATTGCTTCAGCAGTGAAACAAGGGAGGGAAACATGATGCGAAGAATTGTCATCGCCGCAGCCTTCGCGCTGTCGCTTTTGGTGATGCCCGCCACCGGTGCTCATGCGAGTGCCGCGCCTGGCGGCGGGCATGCCACGCCGTCCGCAGCATCGGCGGCATCGGCGGCGTCCGTGGAGTTCGGCGGTGAGCTCTGGGAGTACCGGCACACCTTCGAAAGCCTCATCACCTGCAAGTTCACTGGCAAGACCGGCGTCATCACCAAGCAGTGGCTGGACTACAAATGCAAGTGGGACGACTACCGTGACGGGTACTCGCTGTGGGTTCGTGTGGCCTGACCGGGCCTGAAGGCCTTGCCACGGCTGCTTTCACTCTGCTGGGGCCGACCGGGCAGCCGGTCGGCCCCAGCGCCGTGCGACCGGGTGGTCGCGAACTTCAGGCCGGACCCACGGCCACCAGGTTTCCCTTTCTTCCCAACGGATCGGTGAGCTGTGCGTGGTACCTGGCCGCGCCGGGCGGCACGGTGTGGGTGAACGCGGGAGACGTCGGCACACCGCACGACCGCCGTCGGCTGTTTCGGGAATGAGCGGAACGTCACCTCCAGCGTCGCACCGTCGAGATCCGCGGCGCGCAGCTCAGCGAGAAGCCCGTGATCGAACAGCCAATCCCGTCGATACCCAGCCAGGAACCGCACGTTCTGCAGCTCGACGGCAGGTGGCTCACTCCATACCTCGTATCGCCAGCCGCGTGACTCCACCACCTGCCGGGTCCAGGCGAAGGTGAACGCGTTGTCCGGCCTGTCCACGCGATGCCGCAGCTTGACATCCACCACCAGCGGTCCTGAGGTCGTGAACAGCAGATAGTCTGGAATGTGTCTGCGTAGCGCCCCAGCGACTACGGCGCGCAAGAGAAACGGCTGGGGCACGATGCGCCCCACGGAAGTATCGAAGTCCGCGAACAGCAACCGCGCCAACTCCAGCCGGGACTCGTAGATCACCAGATCGCGCTCAGTTGCCGACCAGAACGTGCCCGAGTAGTGCTTCTGCCCCTTGTACCAGCGGAAAGTCCGCCACGGCACTGCCGACCTCAATACGTCCGGTTCGACCGACGCCCACACTTGCACTTCCTCGGCCGCCGTGTCCGCGCAGCGGTAGCTGACCGTCGTCGACGCGGAAATGCTCGCAGCTGCCATCACTGCTCCCTCGCACCTGGATGCCTATCGGCGAGGGCACACTCCCACCAGACCGGCACACCGGAACCGAGCTACCGCAGCGTATCGACGACAACTACCCGGACGGCCCAGTCTCATCTCCGCTTCGTAAATGAAGCGGAGATGAAGCGACCGATGAGAATATGAAATGAGTTTTGAGACCCTACACGCCACCCGTGGTTGGCGCCGGTCATCGGAAGTCCCGCGATGGGCCGGTGGGCATGGACAGGTCGAGTGGTTCGAGTTGGTCGGCGACGAGGGTGACGACACCGTCGGCGGCTTGAACCTGGCCGCGGACGAGCAACGTGACGCTCGCGCGTGCGATGACTTTGTGGCGGGCCCATAGCCGTCACCGGACTACACCTAATCCACGAGCTCAGAGTGGTTGAAGTCCCGCTCGAAACGCGGGCGGACCGGTCATGTGGTCCCGAACCACAGTTCGCCTCAACCGGCCTGTCCGCAGCTATGCCGAGGGGCAAGGACGTCCTCGACGCGTTGGCGATCCAGATCCAAGGCTGTTGCGTTGCGGGTAGCTACTAACGGGTCTTCTTGCTGACAAGCGCGTGCAGCGCTTTGGCAACAGTCAAACCGACGAGCGTCGCAGTGCTTAGGCCTGTAGCGATGCCTACCATGATTCCTACTGTTGGACCTCCAGTTCGAGCTGCGGCAAAACCTGCCATGCAGGCACTGCCTAAGAGCGTGTCTCAGTAGGGGTTTGCTTGGTCATAGTGCATGATCTTGAGCTGTGGACGATTTGTCTCGGCGGCTGGTGCCGGATGAGTTATGGGCGCTGGCGGAGCCGCTGATTCCGGAGCATGGGGTTCGCCCGCAGGGCGGTGGACCGGCGCGAGTGGACGACCGGGCGGTGTTCACGGCGATCGTGTTCGTGCTGACCAGCGGTTGCGCGTGGCGGTATCTGCCGCCGTCGTTCGGTGTCACCGTGCCGACCGCGCATCGGCGGTTCACCGAATGGACCAAGGCGGGCCTGTGGCCCCGGCTGCATCGCGTGGTCCTGGATGAACTCGGTGGCCGGGGCATGATCGACTGGTCTCGGGCGGTCTGTGACGGTGCGTCTGTCAGAGCCAAAAAAGGGGATCCATGACCGGCCCGAACCCGGTCGATCGCGGCAAGAGTGGCTCGAAGATCCATGTTCTGTCCGACCGGGCCGGGCTACCCCTGTCGGTGGCGGTGTCGGCGGCCAACACCAACGACTCCTACGCCCTCAAGCCGCTGGTGATGGCCGTCCCAGCGATCAGATCCCGACGCGGCCCTCGCCGGCGCAAACCAGGGAAGCTGCACGCCGACAAGGCCTACGACCAGGTCGAATTGCGAAGGTGGGTCAGCGGACGCGGCATCAAGGTCCGGATCGCCCGCAAAGGCATCGAGTCGAGCAGGAAACTCGGTCAACACCGCTGGGTCATCGAACGATCCATCGCCTGGCTCTTCGGCTACCACCGGCTCGCCACCCGATACGACCGCTACGCCAACCACTTCTGCGCCTTCCTCACCCTCGCCGCCACCCTCACTTGCTTCAAGAAGATCACCTACTGAGACACGCTCTAACCCACTCAAGAGCCCAATCCCGGCCGCCACAAGGAAGATCAACAATGACCGTTGAGAGAGCAACGAGTCGTCTTCGCCGGCGCAATGCCCTGCACGTTCGTCTTGGGATCTGCCACGAGAATCGTCTACAGTCGCCATCGTCCCTCCTGCTGCCTGAGCGGTCGGACGAGGACGGCTCCCACGCCAACGGGGGCCGTCACTTCTGTTCGGCCACGCCGCTCTCTGTCCGAGCACACACTCCCAGGAAGACATTCAATTCGTCAAGATAAACAAACTTTCTCTATTTTGGAGAATCAGATAGCATGTGGCGATGGAAAGGCGAACAGAGGCGCTTGGGCTCACAGGTGAACGCGTCGGCCAACACCTTCGTCAACTTCGCCGTGCTCGAGGCCTCACGCTGCAACAGCTCGCCGAGAAGCTTCGCGAGCTCGGTCGCCCAATCCTACTGTCCGCGCTCTCCAAAATCGAGAAAGGACAGCGTCGGCTCGACGTGGACGACCTCGTCGCTATCGCTCTAGCCATGGATGTAACACCCAATTCCATCCTGTTGCCTGACGAGAGCGCGTCAGACGTTGTCGTGCAGTTGACATCGACAGTGAGCATGACCGCCGCCAGCGCATGGGAGTGGGCTTCCCGTCGTGACCTGCCTCAGGCCGCTGACAAGACCAAAGTCAACGTCATTGACGTCCCGGAGTTCGCATCACAGCTTCGTGGCCAGGTAGCCGCCCTGCATGGGCACATGCGTCTGCACCATGTGGGCATCAGTCGCTCAGTGCCCTATGACCAACTCTACGTCGAGCCGGTGTTGCGTTCCGAGCAGGGCGATCTGGAAATGTTGGATATGACCTCTCTGGTGTTGCCGGGGCAGCGTTCAGTGATTCTGGGTAATCCCGGTGCCGGAAAGTCCACCCTGTTAGCAAAACTTGCTCACGACATCGCGTTTGACCGGCTTCCCGGAGGTGCGGGACGGGTCCCGTTCCTCCTCCTTCTACGCCACTTCGCTTCCTCGTTTCGCACGGGTGACAGGAGCTTGGTGCACTACCTCGAACAGGTCTGTCGCGACCCCTACAACGTCGAGCCACCGCCAAATGCTGTTGAGCATTTGCTGCTTAATGGACGCGCGGTAGTGCTACTGGATGGCCTGGACGAGCTAGTCGAACCCGAGCTGCGGCGCAAGTTCGATCAGCTGATCGACGGTTTCGTCCATCACTATCCGCTGGTTCCCGTAGTCGTCACAGCGCGGCAGGTAGGGTACGACGAAGCGTCACTCGATCGACGCTTATTCAGGGTTGGATTCATTGCCGACCGTGACCATGACCAGGTTCGCCGGTATGTCGAGCATTGGTTTGCGTTGGATGAGGCAACGCCGCCAATGGAACGGTCACGGCTTGCGTCCTCGTTTATCGCAGAAAGCACCGATCTCGCAAAGTTGCGAGCAAACCCCCTGATACTAGCCCTGCTCTGTGAGATGTACTCCCATGAACACTATCTCCCACGCAACCTCGCCACAGTCTACGAACGATGCGCGGTGATGATGTTCGACCGTTGGGATCGCACACGTGGCATCAGTCAGGAACTTCACTTTGCAGGCCAATTGCGCAGTGCTGTGCAATACCTGGCATGGCGCCTGCTTGACTCCGAGGAGCCCGGCAAAGCCCAACCCCGCCGCCGGATTGTGCAAATTTTGATCGACCACCTAGTAGCCAAAAATTTCGATCATGACGAGGCCAGTGAGCGCGCCGAGCAATTCATCGAATATTGCACAGGACGGTCTTGGGTCATGACCGATATGGGAGTCAGTGGCAGCGGCGAGCGCCTTTACGGCTTCACTCATCGCACGTTTCTCGAGTACTTCGCTGCAGAACATCTAGTTCGCACGCACTCTACTGCGCCTCAGCTATGGGACGTATTACGTTCTCGCGTGCTAGCTCGGGATTGGGGCACCGTTGCACAGATCGCGCTTCAACTTTTGGATAGCAAGCTGGAGGATGGCGCGGAGCAACTGCTGCGCATAGTACTTGAGGAGAAACCCGGCGATCCCTCCGAAGGCCAACAGTTCCGCGAATTTGCGATCAGCGCCCTCGACTATCTCTATCCCGCCAGCGACACACTCACAAAAATTCAGAATAATATTGCAACCAGGGACAACGATACATCCTGACTCCACATAGTGCGGGGCCTAGCGGAATACTAAGACCATCCTCGTTACGAACCCCGCTCGCTGCCTACACGCGCGTTGGCCTCCGCCGAGCGAGCGTTTGCCGTCACCGGATTGTGCGTGTCGGTCGTCCACGCCGTGATAGTTGATATCGGGTGGGCACTGACCGCCATCGAGCAATTGTTCGCCGCGCTGCCATGTAAGGCGAACGCCAGTGTCGTTGAACGTACTAATCTTGTCCTGTGGCACGCGGCGTGGGTGGACCCTGCTGCCCGACCGTGCCGTCAACGGGTGCCGCCGAAGGCCTACGGCTCGGTGAGCTGGAACGGCTGACACGGGCGTAGCAGCAATGCCGGTCGGTTAGGACACGCGTGGGTAGCTTCGGCTCCGGCGTTCCGCGATGACGTCGCTGGCCAGTAACACCTGATAGTGGTCGTTAGGGTGGGTGAGGGGGAAGAACCCGGTGCCCAAACCGGGACGGACAATGCGAATACTCGCCATCGGCCCTGCTCGTGCATCGAAGGATCGTCGTGCCCTGGCCGTCGTAGAAGGCCGTGATGGGGTTGCCGCGGTCACCCCGCGCCTGCTGGTGCGTGGGGTTAGGGGTTGCTACCAGATTCGGCTTCGGTGAGAAGGGTCTCCAATAACACGTCCACAGTGAGGTTCGTTCGGCTCAGGATCGCGGGCGCGACCGCGTCTTTCCGGTGTGCCCACGCCATCCACAGATCGCTCTCCTTGAGACCCACCCAGCGTCCCTGCCGGCCGATGCGGTCGCTCTCCACGGCGAGACCGTTCGCGGTGAACCGGAGGAGCGACCAGCGGGGTATCCCATCGGCTTCTTCGCACACTACGTTCGCGGTCGCGTATCGGCGGGCGCGCTCGCCCTCCGCCAAGACGTGCAGGACACCCATGCACACAATGTCGTCCACGCGATCGCTGCCATCCACCAAAATGATCGACAACTGGTGCCCGTAGAGCCGGATGAACCACGAACTCGCGTGCTCATCCTTGCGGAACACCACGTCCATCGGCGTCGACTCGAGCTCCCGGGTCGCCTGGGCAAGCAGGCTGTCCAACCGGACAATGGCCTCTCCGGTGAGGCGCCGCCGCCGGTCCTGCCGGGCTTCGGCCACGCTTCTCTCGCTGATCTCGCGGGCGTAGCGGGCGGCCAGCTTGCGGAACTGTTGCCGCAGTGGGGACGGCGTGGTGCTCGGTCGGGCGAGCCGGAGGACTTCCTCCGGGCTCTGCGGACGTGCTGCCGGTCGTTTCGCGAGCAGCAGGTGGATCAACTGGCCAAGCTGGGGATCGATGTCGGCGATCGGTGCGGGAGCCGCGCTGAGATGAGCTCCCGGGATATCAGTCGCATCGGCGAAGGGAGGCTGACCCGTACGCAGCTCATACACCAGGCATCCCAGCGAATAGAGGTCAGAGAGCATGTTCTCCCGACCTGCGGTGAAGATCTCCGGGGCCTGATAGTTCCGTGTACCCGACCCCGTCCACGTGGCTGTGTTCTCGCGTTTCAAGTCCTGCGAGATCTCGAAGTCGGCGAGTCGCCACCGGTCATTCCAGAACAACACGTTGGACGGTTTGATGTCGCGGTGTACTACCGAGGCAGCAGCGAGCTCGATGAGTCCGTGAGCCAACTCGCGTACGACCGCCAGGATCTGGGCGTCGCTTAGTGTGCCGACCTTCGCGCTGAGGGTCTCTTCGGCCAGCGGCATGACGTGGTACTCGATGTCCCCGTCTACAGCGCGGTCCTCAAGCAGCAGTAGATGATCATGACTGAGTCGGCGGAGCTCCTGGGAGATGTCCCACTCCCGTTCGATCAAGCGACCGTCCCGGTACCACGCGGCGAAATCGTGGCTACGTGCACTATGGGGAATGGCCTTGACCGCGACGGGCTCGCCAGCATTCTCGGCTACCGTCGTCACAGGGTTCTTCAACGCGCGGTACACGATCGTGCCGCGACGGCCCGGGGCGATTCTCGACACGATCGAATACCGGTCGCCACGTATGCCGACGAACTCGGCGCCCAACCGGTCCTGCTCAGCCATCTTCCCTCACACTGCGACAGTAGAACATCCCCCAACAACTTGTCCTTGGCGCGCGCAGCCCCTGGGTGAGATGAGATCACCAGAGGACCGACAACGTTCACCGATCGTGACTCGGCAAGCGGCCTGTCAGATGACGTTGAGCACGCGTCGTGGCGACCTTTCTGGACCAATCCGCTCCGCGTACGCGGCGATCGTCTGCTCTGCCCGATCCTCGTCGACCGCGGATAACGGTCCGCGATCGGGTCCTGGTGATCCGCTTACTCTTCGGCAGGCTTGTTGTTGCGAGCGAAGTTCAGAATCTCGTCGCGCAGGCGCGTCAGGACTTCAGCGTTATGCCGCATTACGTGCGGGTCATAGTCGTGGGTCTGCTTCAACGTCGAGATCTTGTCAAGGACTTCCTCGTCGGCCAGTCGCGCCAGCCATGCCGACACCTGCTGAGCGCTCGGGAAGCCGTCGATCTGGCCGAGGAGACCGACTAGGTCGTTCCGAGCCGATGCGGCACTAAGACGTTGCGTGTGGCGGCTCGCAGCTGACGTCAATGGCCCCGCCGCTATCGCACGGCGTTCATCCTGGTGACCGATACCGATCTTGTAACGCGCTGGAAGTGGCGGCTGGGGCGGTTCCGAACCGGTGATCAGGCGTGGCACCGCCTGGCAGCGGACCCACTGGGAGATCTCGTCGAGCTCCTGCATGAGCACGGGCCAGCGTTCCGTACCAGGCCTGTTAATCACGACCGTCGGAAACAGGGTGAGGGGAACCCTGGTGCCGATCGGAGTCTCCGCGATGACGTCGCCCACACGCAGCGGTTTCTCGGGCTGCTGCGGCAGGTCCTCAATCGAGCGGGGCACCTGATCGCCGCGGTACATGGCAGCCAAACGGACAGTCGCGACCGCCGGTGTCCTGTGTTTCGCATGGTTCGTGTGGACAACCAGACGAGCCAGCGGATGCATCTGCGGTTCCACCTGGCGTTGAAAGGGCTGCAGGCCGGCCACGCGCCGAAGAAGTTCGCTCCCCGCTCGCAGCGACAAGGGACCGTTCTTCTCTCGTCCCTTACGCCACGCCTCAAACTTCTCGTACGTGTCCAACGCGGGCATCTCCACGAGCCTGGCCGCCTTCTCGCCGAGCGGCGCACCGTCCACGAACTCGACCTCGGCGAACAACACGTGCTCGAGCGCGGCGCGCAACGCCACCAGCGCGTCAGCCACCAGCAACGGCACCTTGCGCGGAACAACAGCCACACGATCCACCACGGTCCGACTGACAGGCCCCGCCGGCACCTCACGCAAACCGAACACGCCCTCGGACCGCGCCTGGTACTCGAAGAGCAGATCACTGACCTGCTCGATCAACTCGTCCGCATGTGACAGCGTCGCCGCGACGCCGAGATGACGCTCAGGAAGCCAGTCGTAGGTCGAGTCCACCACTCCGCGATCGTAGGCGGCCACCCGCGCGGATCGCGTCTCAGAACGGCCGCGCCGTGGGTTTCTCCGGGGTGATTGCCCTGCGGCAGCCGGGCAGATCGTGGCGGAACCGGACCAGGAAGCGGCTGCCGCTCCCATGCCGCTGCGCGTCGTCGACGAGTGCGATCCCCGGGCCCGCGCCGACCGCGAGCTCGTTCGGGCAGGGATCGCGTGCACGAGGCCTTCGCCTGCGGCAACGAAACCCCACGACGGCGCGATCGACTTCGCCCAGGGGCTGTCCAGCTACGCGTTCTGCCTGCAGCTAGCCGTCTACCAGTTGCAGGTGACTGCGGTTCGGGCGCGCAGTCACGACCAGCCCGTCAGAACCACCCAGGCTGACGGTCTTCGCCAGGCCGAAGACGTGCCGGTTGAACTCTTCGGAGGTGAGTTTGGTGCTCTCGATGATCGCTTTGACACCTGACCCATTCGCGCGCAGGTGCGCGAAGACCTTCTCCAGGATCTGTGATGATTCGGGGACGAGATGGCTACCAGGTTCGCTGCGGCGGTAGCCGCGTTTGGCCAGCTCGACGCAGGCACTGCGGTAGCCCCATTCGGTGAGCAGCCCGAGTTCTCCGAGCCGGTGGGCGAGCGCCATAGCTGACACCCGCCACCGGCGGCTGGCGTCGATGAGCTGGTCGGGGCCGGCATTGCGGAGGTTGCACGCGAGGACGTCGGCTCGGGGCATCAGGAAGGCGGCGGCGAAGCGGTCGGCCTGACGTTCGGCTTCCCGGCTCTGCACGCGTTCGGGTCCTTGGTGCATGACGAGGTGGCCGAGTTCGTGGGCCGCGTCGAACCGCTGCCGTTCCGCGGTTTTTCCGGTGTCGATGAAGACGAACGGCTCGTTCTCCATATAGAAGGAGAAGGCGTCGACGTCGCGGACCTCCTGCACGAGGGAGAACACGCGGACACCGCGGGCTTCGAGCAGGTGCACCATGTTCGGGATCGGCCGCTGATCGAGGTCCCACTGGCCGCGGACCCGCAGGGCGATCGTTTCGACATCATGGAAGGACGCGTCGGGGGGCAGGTTGAGCGAGGGGACGTCGGCGGCGGGCAGCCGGAAGCGCTCAGAGATCCAGGTCGCGATCTCGCGGGCGATGCCGCCGGCCGCGAGCACAGCGTCGCGGCGGAACGCCGGGGTCTTGGTGACGGCGCGGAAGCTCACGGCGTCGACCGGGACCGGTTCGATCTCGGGTTGCGTGAAGAACTCGACCGGCAGCCGAAGAGCCCCGGCCAACCGGCCGAGGTACTCCGGGGTCGGCTCCTGGTGGCCCTTCTCCCAGCGGTTGATCGTCTGGGGGCTCAGGCCCGTCTGGCGTCCCAGCTCGGCCAGCGTCTGTCCGCGCAGGGCGCGCGCCAACGTGAGACGGGACGGTGAGACGGGCACGCGAGAACTCCGCTTCTGACTATGAGATCGGCTGGACGTCGATGTCTGGCCCGGTGTCCAGATCGTCGTCCGGGGTGACGATCACACTAGTGTCCGTCCGGTTGTACGGCAGCGGCGGAAGCGGGATCCGCTGGTGATACCTGGTGATCTTGTCCTCGATGCGTTCCGCAGGCCGGGACAGCTCCGCGTACAGCATGCCGTCGCGGTAGGAGAACAGGAACAGCCACAGCTGCGGCCGCTCCTCCAGCGACAATTTGGACTGGCCGTCCCCAGTGACGTCGAACAGAGGCGCCGTATAGGGCACCTCGTCGATCAGGTCCCGCAGAACCGTGCGCAGCCGCGTCTTCGGGCTCGGCGTCGCCCCGAACACGCCGGTGCTGTCGTTGCCGGGACGCACCACGACGTAGAAGGTGTGCGAGGGGTGCCAGGTCCGGGAAAGCCCCTCGTCCTCGTCGCGGTCCCAGCCCGTCTGCTCCCGGAAGCTGATCACCGCCTCACTCCACCCGTCCTGACCGGGAGTCTGCACCGGGGCCAGCGGACTGGTCGCGTCCCTCTTGCGCTGACTGTTCTCGACAACCCGGTGCAGCAGGTCGACCGTGAGGTCGAGACGGGCGAGCTGGCTGTTGGCCCAGGCCCGCCACGCGTCGAGGTCGTGCGGGTCCGGCAGAGCTTGCGCGTGGGTCAAAATCTGCCTCCTCAGAGTCATGACGACTATAGGACACACCTCAAATGAGGTCATTTTTTTTGCTTCACCAGCGAGTCGCAACCCCCGACCAGCAATTTTCCAGGGTCGCCCACCGCACAGTTCTTGAGGTGGTACATTTACCCTAAATTTCGAGGGTAAATGAGGAGGGTCGGATTGCTTGAAGGGTTGACTCCCGGCGCGCAGCTGCCGCGTCGAGAGATTCACCAGCGTTTTGGAGGCAGGCCGCAGAGCGGGATCAGCCCGTCCAGCCGCGCCCGCGTGGTCATGTTCTTCGCCGTGACCAACTCACCTCCGGGCACTGGCTTCTTCGGCGGTTTGGGCGATGATGGGTTTCTGCACTACTTCGGCGAAGGGCAGAACGGTGACCAGCAGTTCACTCAGGGCAACAAGGCCATCCTGAACCACCAGCAAGATGGCCGGACCCTGGAGGGGTTCGTGACCGGCCAGGCCGGGGCCACGTACCTGGGCGAGTTCACGCTCGCTGACTTCTATCAGGTGGACGCCCCGGACCCGACCAACCCACACCTGTTGCGCCAGGTCATCGTGTTCCGACTAGAGCCGCTCGGCGATCTACCCGTCCCCCTCCCCAGGGCGCCCTACGCTCCTGCCCGGGTATTTCGCATCGAAGCAGCTCCCCTCATGCTCTCCAGTGAGCGGCACCAGCCTCTGCGTCGCAGCTCGCGCGCCGAGAAGAACGAACTAGCCGATCGGTACACGCAGTATCTCGAACGGATCGGCCACGAGACCCGCATGCTGCGGATCCTCCCCCCTGAGGAAGCACAACCGTTCAGCCCCAGCCTGTGGGATGACACAGCACGCGAGCTGGTTGAGATCAAGGCGCAGGTCACCCGAGACCAAATCCGCAGTGCCATCGGGGCCCTGCTGGACTGCGCGCGGTTCGTCAACGCGGCAGGTCTCGTGCTGCTCGTACCGACACGGCCCCGGCCAGACCTTCTGGCCCTGCTCAAGCACACCGGCATCACCGTCGTCTACGAGGACGACAACGGCTGGGTCCGCGAGGAGCCCGCCACCGACAAGACCTCCTCAGCCACTGGAGCGGGCCCAGTGTCGACGACACCAGCACCGAACGCCTTGAACGCTGGCGACGGCGACCCCGACGAGGGGATCACCTCATGGCCGTAGCCGCGTTGGTGATCTTCGGTGCTCTGGCCACCGCAGCCTTGGGCGCCGTGGTCGTGCTGCGTCTCGACCGCAACGCGACACTGCGTTCCGTGAAGGTGAAAGCGCAGGCATGGAAGACCATCAACATCGACTTCCACCTTGAGCGTGACGCTGACAAAACCGGCATTAGCGCCGACGGACCGAGCATCACTGCCATCAAGGAAGCCGACTCTCGACGCAGCGGTACGTGAACCGAGATGTTCGCCGGGCGAAAACTCAGTTGGAGAAGATGTCCGAGCGTGCGGCTACCCAAGTTGACCGGCAGGGGCACGCGCGGCGGGTTTGCGTTGGCGTGGGGAGCGCGATGCCGGCGATGACCGCGACTGCAAGCCGTTCCGGGTTTCGCACCCGATCGGGACGACGCTGGGTGCGGCCATCAATCACCTGCACGCAATGGTCACTGACACGTCGTAGATCCGACCAAGGCATCGTAAGGTTGACATCGAATCGCAAGGAGCAACTTTCACACGCTCAGAAATTGCCGAGCACCTCTCTCAACTGATCGTAGGAGTATCGCTCGGGCACATCTTTTCCGAGAAGCCGGGTTCGCAACTCCTCCCATTGCACGTGAAGCTCAGGACCAAGAGCATGCTTGCCATTATCTAAAACCGCCTGGAGCGCCTCTTTCACATTAGCGTAGAAACCCTGATCCTGGAACCGCGGGGTGCGCAATAGAACCTCCGGATGCTTGTATGCGATCGCAAGCACATCACTCGGGCTAATTTCGAAAGGTTCTGGATATCTAGCCAGACTCTGCACTACCTTAGTTGCGAACTCAGCGGATAGCGATTGGGCACAAACACGCAACATCATGACCAGCACTTTCCCAACAGACTCGATATCTGCGTAAGGGGTATTTTCCGGCGGGTCGACGATTAGTAACGATTCATTTGAGCCATGCACAGAGAGTACGTCGAATTGCAGCAACGTGAGCATCTCGTCCGCCCAAGTTGGACCTTGATTATAGAACTGCGCGCCATCAACTAGAGCAATCCCTCGTCTGATTCTTGAGGCGTGCACATCGTCGCCACTGACCTTAGCCGCCCAGTACTCATCCCCGCCGGGCATCTCGAAACTGTGGAACTCCGGTTCGCGGTCTACCAGCGCGGTGTTACTTTCCAGGTTCAACGAGGATAGTAGCGCCAGCCAGCTATCGCGGTCCAGACCGGACCGCCACAGCGACAGCAGTGACTGCCAGTTCACTAATGCCTCGGCTTGGTCGTAGCCGAACACATCCACTAGAGGGAGTCCGATCTCGGGGTCGCTGAACAGGATCGACAGCGTGGTCAGATTCGCTGAGTAGACCGCCAGCTGCCGCACCAAGTCAAACGGCGTCGGGCGATAGGCATCAAACACCGCAGAGCGTTGCCGCTGCCGGAACGACCTGAGCAGGTCCAGCAGCGCGCGACGGATGTGGTCCTGCTCGTCCGGCGACATCTCTGCGAAGATCTCTTTCGCGAAGTCGCCGATGGACGGTCTCGCAGCCCAGGCGTGATGAGAGAGCAGGGCGAACAGCGCCTCGTCATTGGGAGTCCGCTCTTGGTAGCGGCCCCCGTAGGCGGCGTTGGCCAATGCAGCCAGCTCACCTAGCCCGTGCTGTGCCACCAAGTACTCGCCGAAGGTGGCATGCAGGAACTCGTAGGAACGTTCCGTCGTCCGCATCATCGCCTCGGGCGCGTGGACAAAAAAGAACTCACCGAGCAATTTAGCTCTCTCGTCGTTGCGAAGATTGCCTTGTCCCGTCAACGCCGTTAGGTCGGACCGCAAATCAGACTCCTGCACGCTCTGCAAACCGCGGTTAAACATGGCTAGCGCCGCGACAGCCAATCGGAAGACCTGATCGGACACACGACGTTCCAGCTCCTGATGACTCAGTCGGCCGAGCGCGCGCTTACGCACCTCACGCCGGGCGAAACTGTCGAAGATCCGCTCATATAGCGCCGACTTCGACAAGACTGCGTCGAGCTTTGGCGACCTCGGATCGGCGGCGTAGAGGGCGAGCATGAGCAGCAGCAGCGGCTGTCTGACCAAGTCAGCCTGGTGAAGCGCCTCGGCAGCAGTCAGCTCGCGTACCGTCCCCGACTGGATCGCCAGTAGGTTCGCGGCACGCCACTCGCCGAGCCATCTGGCGACCTGGCCGTCGTCGAATTCATCAAGTTTGACCACCGCCGCACCATTCGGCACGTCCACCCGGTCAGCTACTACGGTCCGAGACGTCACGACGACCGCCACTGGCCGGTTCTGCTCGCCTTCGATCCGCTGGAACTCCATAACCTCCCGCAGATACTCACTACGGTCAAATTCGGCTGCCTGAAGCAGCTCGTCAAGGCCATCTAGCAGGACCACCAGGACGGTGTCGGCCTGGTCGGATAGCGCCTGCCACTGCAGTCGGTTGTTACTCGCAATATCCAGGGCTTGCTGGATCTGATCGGCAATCGGCGCACCGGCCGACACGCCACGTAACGGCACGCGAACCACGGTGTACTCCTCTGCTGGCAACCGAGCCGCGAGGACCTTCGTCAGGATGGACTTGCCCGCACCGGGATGCCCCAGCAGCAGCATCGGCACGGACGTGGAATCGACCGAGGTGAAATGCGCAGCAAGCATCAGCTCTAGGTCCTGCCCGACCGGTTGGTCCGCCCACCAGCGCTCATCCGCGACCCGGCTGTCCTTATCGTGCGCCACAATCCGGTAATGTGGAGTCACAAAGGCTCGCTCGATCGTCGGAAAAACGACGTCAGCATCGTAGCGCTCAGTATCGCTCGGCACGATGAGCGTGGCGAGAAGACCCACATTCGCGCTACGCAGCCCCTCGCGCTGCCGACTGACAGCCGCGCGACGGTCGGAGACCAGGCCGAGCAGAACCTGAACCTGAGCGAGCGCTCGCCCATGCGACCCCAGAGCGGTCCGCACGTCGGTGTTGAGCGCTTCGAAGCGGTGCCTAGTGGCGGCATGTTCGTTGAGGACAGCCCAGAACGCAAACTCCGGGACTTTCTCGGCCAGCGCCAGGTAGTGCCAGTGATAGCGGTCCAAGACTTGCTCGCGGAAGGCTGTGCCTAACACCGCGCCGACTCCTGAGCCGGTGGTGAGACCGATGAAGAAGCCGCGCGACCTCGCTATCGCCGCCTCGACCCAGCGAGACACGTTGGCCAAGTTCTCCTGAAAGCCACACGTTGACGAAGGAGCTGGGATCACTGACCAGTAGACGAAATCATAGTAATCCAGGGTGTCTTGCTTGCGCGCGCCGATAGTGAGCAGCCGTCGTTCCTCGTCGGTAATAGCCAGCTCACGCATCCGTCGAGTGCCAAGGTTCTCCTCTAGCACCTCGAAGAACGCGGCAGCAGCGATGGTGCTGTGCGCGGCGATAATCAGGTCACGGCGCGCCACACCTTTAACACCAGCCATCCGGTCCGATAACTTACCGACCAAACCCCGCAGTAACCGCGTGGCCTCATTCTTCTGGTCCACCCAGCTCCATACCGCGGCCAGAAGGGCCGCAGGCGCGAGCGCCGCACCACCACCACTGATCACGGCTGCGGCTCCCGCAGCAAGGACAGTTCCACCCAACACCTTGTCGAGCTTGCCAATCGTTTTTGGCTCGTGCTGGCCAAGGATGCGCAACGCGCCGGCGAACGTGAGGGAGGGCTTGCGAGACACGGGCGACTCCAAGAAAGAGGATTCCGTCATATTCGTCGAGTGATACCAAGTTCGCTAGCACTCTTACGCAAACAACACATAAGATTCTACGGCATCGACAGTGACGACAACACCTGGTTCTGTATAAAAAGCTGTTATGGACATCCTCAGGCCGCGCCCAATCGTTACGGCCGCCAGGATTGGCACTAATCTTCGTGGCCGCGATGAAATCGTTACACTTAGAGCGTGTCTTACGTGGCGACCGGTGGCTGATGCGCCATGATCTTGGTCGTGGTTGATCGGTTGTCTTTGCGTCTTGTGCCGGATGAGCTGTGGGAACTGGTGAAGCCGTTGATCCCCGCGTTCACACCGCGTCCGCAGGGTGGTGGGACCGCGCCGTTGGATCCGCGGCAGGTGTTCACGGCGATCGTGTACGTGCTGACCAGCGGATGTGCTTGGCGGGATCTGCCGCCGTCGTTCGGCGTGCCCTTCCAGACCGCGCACCGCCGGTTCGCGCAATGGACAGAGGCCGGGCTATGGCGCGAGCTCCATCGTGTACTGCTTGACGAACTGGGCAGCCGGGGCTTGCTCGACTGGAGTCGTGCGATCGTGGACGGCGCCTCCGTCCGCGCGAAAAAGGGGGATCTCTGACCGGCCCCAGCCCGGTCGACCGAGGTAAACCCGGCTCGAAAATCCACGTCCTGTCCGACCGTGCCGGCCTGCCGCTCACGATCGCGATCTCCGCCGCGAACACCCACGACTCGCTCGCGCTCAAACCCCTGGTGATGGCGATCCCCGCGGTCAAGTCCCACCGAGGCCCGCGACGCCGCAAGCCCGCCAAGCTGCACGCCGACAAGGCCTACGACCAGCCCGCGCTCCGACACTGGGTCCGCGACCGCGGCATCACAGTCCGCATCGCCCGCAAAGGCATCGAATCCGCGGACAAACTCGGCAAACACCGCTGGGTGATCGAGCGAACCATGGCCTGGCTCACCGGATACCGCCGCCTCACCCTGCGCTACGAACGCAAAGCCGAACACTTCCTCGCCTTCCTTACCCTCGGAGCCGCCCTCACCTGCCACAAGAAACTCCGAAAGCTCACCACGTAAGACACGCTCTTAGATCGCGGCGTCGACAACGTTACCGGGACTGTTCCAAGATCGGTGTTTTCGGCCCGACACGCCGGGCTGAGGTCCGGCGGGATGGGCACTGTGAGTGATGACATCGGAGCTTGTGAGTCCACGTAAGCGTGAGTCCAAGCCGGCGCGGGAGCTGTCGCCGGAGCAGGCCGCCGCGGCGGCGATGGTGGCTGAGGCGAAGGCTCGCGGGCTGGCGCTGACCGGCCCGGACGGGTTGCTGAAGCTGTTCACCAAGAACGTGCTGGAAACGGCACTGAACGAGGAAATGACCGAGCATCTGGGGCATGAGAAGAACCAGGCCGACCCGGATCGTGAGTCGACGAACGTGCGCAACGGCTCCCGGCCGAAAACGGTGGTCTCGGATGCGGCGGGCGAGGTCGGGATCAACGTTCCGCGGGACCGGGAGAGCACGTTCGAACCGCAGATCGTGAAGAAGCGGCAGCGTCGGCTGACCGAGGTGGACGAGATTGTGCTGTCGCTATATGCGAAGGGAATGACGACCGGGGATATCTCGGCGCATTTCGCCGAAATCTACGGGTCCTCGGTCAGCAAGGAAACGATCTCGCGGATCACCGACAAGGTCGTCGCCGAAATGAACGACTGGGCCAGCCGCCCGCTCGACCCGGTGTACGTCGCTGTGTTCATCGACGCGATCCACGTCAAGGTCCGCGACGGGCAGGTCGCCAACCGGCCCGTCTACGCCGCCATCGGCGTCACCGTGGACGGCCACAAGGACGTCCTGGGCCTGTGGATGGGCGTCGGCGGCGAGGGCGCGAAGTTCTGGATGAGCGTGCTGATCGACCTGAAGAACCGCGGCATCCGGGATGTGTTCTTCCTCGTCTGCGACGGCCTCAAAGGCCTGCCCGACGTCGTGACGAACGTCTGGCCGCAGGCCATTGTGCAAACCTGTATCGTCCACCTGATCCGCAACACCTTCCGGCTCGTTTCCCGCCGGGACTGGGACGCGGTGAAACGCGACATCAAACCCATCTACACCGCACCCAGCCCGCACGCTGCGGCGGCCGCTCTGGACGAATTCGAAGAGAAATGGGGCGCGAAGCATGCAGCGGTGATTCGTTTATGGCGCAACGCTTGGGATGAGTTCACGCCGTTCCTCGACTACGACGTCGAGATCCGGACGATGATCTGCTCCACGAACGCGATCGAGTCGCTGAACGCCCGTTATCGGCGGGCGATCCGTGCACGTGGACATTTCCCGACCGAGCAGGCCGCGATGAAGTGCCTGTACCTTGTGACCCGCAGCCTGGACCCGACCGGGACAGGCCGCGCTCGATGGACGATGCGTTGGAAGCCAGTGATCAACGCTTTCGCCATCACATTCGGTGACCGCTGGCCGGGAGCCGAGACCTACTGATCGACAACGCCGGAAACACCGATCACGGGACAGGCCCACGTTACCGAATATTTCAGTCGTGACTATCCGTGTGCCTGACACTGACCAGCGTGGTTAGTGCGGTTGTGCAGCCTCTTTCGCTCGTCTCGAGTTGGACAAAGTTCATTACACGGTTCTGCTGGGTGAGCCATGGGTTGCGCAGTTGGATGTCTGGCAGTGGATGTTGGTCGAAGACTGGGTAGACGAGGGCGCCGAGTTCTGCGTGATGTGCGGTGAGGTAGCTGTTGAGTTGGTAGAGGTCTTCTCGGTCGACCCCACGGTGGTCGGTGAGTGGTTTGTATTTGGCGTCGATGATCACCTTTGGCGCCTGGGGATCACCGATGAGGATGTCGGGATAGAGGCGGCCTAGTACGGCGGCGGGATGGTGGGCTGCTCGCAGCAGCGGCGTGGGGGTGTGGTGTTGAGTTCCGTGGGTGACGGGAAGGTCGGTGGCGCGGCGGGCGCAGTGTAGGACGAACAGTTCCCATAGCTCTGCGACGTCGATGAGCAGGCCGTGGGTGCGTTCGTCGGTGGGTGAGGCTTGTGGGGCGGTGTGCTGCACGATCTGCCAGGACAGCTCGGCCACGCGTTTGTACGGCAGGGTGATCGGGGTGTAGCGGACACCGCGGAGTTCGCGTTGGCTGGGCAGGCGCGGTCGTCCGCCCACGGCCGCGCGCAGGCGCGGCACGATTTCCTCCACCCGGTCGCCGCGCCAGCCTGGCCGTTGGCGCAGCAGGGTGTCGAGGACATGGTCGGCGGCCACAATCACCTGGCTGACCGGGTTTGTGAGGAGTTTCGCTCGTTCCACTGAGGCCAGGAAGGGGCTGCGGGCCGCACGGAGCGCGACAGTACCTGGTAGGTCGAGGCGTCCGCGTACCGCTGGGCCGACATGATGTCGGTGCGCCCGGAAGCTGGGCTGGCCGTGGCGGGCGGCTGTTGTGAGAGCGGTCCGCCACAGGGCCGCGGTCAGTTCGGCGATGAGCGTGGTGCTGCCGCGGGCCTGCGCGGCTCGGGGGACGATATGGAGGTTGAGGGCAGCACTGGCCCACGTGGCGATGGTGTCGATGCCCAGCCGGGGCCGGATCTCCAAGATTCGGCCGTCACGGCGGAGTTCACCCACATAGCGGCCGGCGCGCCAGCTGCCATCGAGTTGCCGCTCGAGGATGGGCTGCGGGTCCGTCGACGCGCACGAGGGCGCCAGGGTCAGGGTGAACTGTTCTGGCCGGGTCTCGGCCGCCAGTGCGGTGAGCCACTGGTCCTCGTCCGCGGTGAACGTCCGGTCGCGCTCGACCGGGCCGGCGAGGTCCGCGAAGACGATGCGGTCGGTCATTGCCCGAGGAAAGCGACACGGAGGCGGTCCATCTGCTCGTCGCGGTCATCGACGCCGGCGAGGTACTGCTCCAGCAGTGGCTTGAGCGAACGATTCCACAAATCGAACAACGGCGGCTGCGGCTGGTCACGGGGCTGACGCCACAAGTACGCGCCGTTAGCGGGGCGGCTCTTGCGGGTACTGAGCCATGTGCCGAGGAAGAAGACGATGTCCGCGAAGTAGGTGTGGCCGACGTGGTAGGCGCGGCCGAGGACCGCGGAGTCGGAGATCGCGGTGTTGAGCCGCTCGGCGTGATCGGCGAAGCGCGAGAGCTGCTCGGCCGCGTGGTCGTACCGGACGTCCCGGACAGCGCTCTCCCAGCGGGTCTGGATGATGTCGAGCAGTGTCTCACGCTCGAACGGGCACTCCCGCCACAGGAAGCGGCGGCGTAACGCGAAGTCCAGCGTCTCCACCGACTGATCGATCTCGTTCATCGTGCCAATGAGGTACAGGTCCTCGGGCAGCACGAGAGTGGCAGGTGGCTCGTCCGGGTTGATGCCGGGCAGGGTGACCGCACGGCCGCGTTGTCCTGCCTCGAGCAGGCTGAAGGCCTCACCGAACATGGCGCTCAGGTCGGTTCTGTTGATCTCGTCGAGCACCAGGACCACCGGCAGCGGGGCCAGGCCATCGGGCAGGTCCTGGTCGCGGTGGCGTCCGACGACGGCAGGTAGGAGTCCCGGGTGGTAGCGGGTGCGGTCACCGTCGAGGCGCAGCCCGCGGATGAACTCCGGATAGCCATATCCGGGATGCAGCTGCACCCAGGAGATGTTCGCCGCCACGGTGCTGTCGACCAGCTCGGTGCGCTCGATGAAGTTCTTGAAGCCCCAGCGGCTCAGCGCCGCGCGGCGGATGATCGTTTCGGCGAGTTCGCGGGCCTGGTAGGTCTTGCTGGTACCCGGTGGGCCGTAGAGCACGATCTGTTTCTTCCACCCCAGCGCCTCAAGATCCCCGGTCCCCTCCCCCGAATCTCCGGCACGCTCCCACACCCCCAGCAACGGTGGGTGGTAGAAGTCGATCGCGCGTCCCGGAGCATTACCCCGTGGCATCAGCGTCGTCAGCTTGCCCCGGATCGCGAGCAACTGCTCATCGACGTCCACGCCTGCCGTCTCGACCAAGTCACCGAACGCCGTGCAGATCTCACGCTTGTGTGTCCCCGACGAGATACGCTCGAACGTCTCCGGGTCCAGCAGGTGCAGCACGATGTGCCGCATCTCCCGCAGTGGCATGGTCGTGGTGTCGGCAAAGTCCCGCAGCGCCCAAGGATCCTTCAGCAGAACAGCGCGCTCGTCCTGGTCAAGCTGCTTGAGTCGCAGACAGAAGTCGATGAGGTAGCCGACCTGCAGGTCTCGCCTCGTGTTGAACCCGATACCAGGGTGGGCGATACCTTGCGCCATCGCCTTCATCGGCAGTGACTCCGGATCCAGCGTGACCTCTGTGCCGTCCAAAGTCGCGTTGATGACCTCGACCTTGCCCCGATACGTGACCGAGTTGACGAACAGGAAGTGCACCAGCAGGACTTCCGCGGCCAGCAGCACCAGCTCGGGGCTCCCACGTTCGAGTTGGATCGCCCATTTCCCGGTGAAGGTACCACCGCCCTCACCGCTGGTGAGCGGGTTGCCGTTGAACCGGCGGTCAAGATCGTGCAGAACGTTGACGTTCCAGACACCATCGCGCGAGGGATCCGTCAGCGATCGATCGGCGAGCAGACACTGCTCGATCCACGACCGTGCTGTCTCGTCCACAAGATCTCGAGGTCGTTCGGAGAAGCGTGCCACTACGTCGACGTCCAATCCGCGATAAGCCGTTGCCATCGCTCACTGTACGAGAATCTTCGTAACGCCTTCAGCGCGGTGTCGTTGGTCGTTAGCAGCCGCGGTAGCTCAGTATCGTACTCTGCAGCTCACTCGCTCGATCGAAAAATTGCGCACGAAAGCAGGTCAATAGTTAGCAGTGCGATGCGAATGCGTGATATTTGCATGGTTTGCCACCAGCAGTGCCAGGCCGCTACCTTTCCGCCCTGCTCGAAGCAGACCACTGAAGTCAGTTCACACAGGTCCAACCTCCGCCACTTGGCCCGTCTGCGGATCCAGCTTCGGCGTAGGTATTGTTTTCTCCATAAGTGTACATTTTGGTCTTGTCAGCAAAAGCCATAGTGCGGTACGGCCCGCTCACAAAGGTGTGCCTGCCTAGGTCTCCGTCGATGGAATATGTTATCTCGATGCTCCATTGGTAGTTGGCCTTACAGGCGGACACGTCGAAGCGGAGCGTGGCCGGCTCATCCTTGGTTACGGAAAATGTTGGCCCGATCGGATCACTGCGCGTGTCCGGCACTGGCTTGCCGTCCTCTGACTCCTGGACCCCTGTATCTTTTAAGCTCGGCGTATCGAGACCCAGTTCGAATACGCGGCTGACAGGTCCGCCGCAGCCTCCACCCGGGCTATAAATCCACGACGGCGGAGGAAGTGAGGTCTTGTCGATGAGAGGACGCAGGTTCAGAATACGCATTGTTTTCTGAGGAGGTGCGGTCAAGTCTAGATACAGGAATCCCTTTTCCCAGACTCCAGCGCCCGCATCGATCATCTTTTCCCGTTCGTTCCCGCTGTTCATCGGAAATGTCTTGATTGCGGGTCCGCCGTTGATCATCGCGACGGCTGTTCCACCATCGCATCCTCGGGATAGCGGCCAAGAGGCGACGACCGCTAACGCTGCAGGCTGCGGGTGCGTCGTCGGCGCAGCTGCACTCGCCAAAGACGGCAAAAGCTCTGTTGACGCCGCATTATTCGACGAGGACGGAGTAGCGACATCGCCTATCGAGTTCTGATCTGCGATTCGGCCATCGCGACTGAGATACGTCAGGACAGCCGCGAGAACGACGACCGCAGTAATTTCCGCTACAAAAGTCCTGCGACCGAATTGGTGAACATGGACATTGCCTTCGATTCGATCCGAATTCACGCTGACCGAGGTGGATATCGCTTTTGCGCCACCCGCAGTTTGATGACGGTCAGACCTTGCTAACTGCGCAGACGAATGTCGTGATGAAATGTATTGTGCAACCAGGTTGATGCCGCCAGATAAACCATAAGTACGACGACGCCGACCCACGCCAACCAGCTGTCTTTGAGATCAGTCGCGAGGTTTACAACGACAGCGAGCCCCGTCGACAGTGCGGAGGTCAAGAGAGCCCATCGTAAGACGGGCCAATGCTGCCGCATCGTGGACTCCTAGGAGGCTCTTGAGAAGGACGCTGCAAGTTGGGTAGCCGCAGAAAACTACGTCGTGTCGTTGATCAACGCGATCGACACGTGCGACGTCGCCAATACCTGAATCTCGGCTTCCCTCCAGCAGACGGGACGTTCCAGGTCAGGCTGATGCGAGTCGCAGCGAAGACTCCTGATCCGAGAGCGATCGCCAGGCGGTTTCGGTTCATGCCACATGGGTCGCGTCAAACCTCGGAGGTGTTACGTCGAGTTCTTCACCAACCTGGCGCATATAGCCGAGATGCCGGGCGAACAGGCGCTACGAAGCTGTGCCTCCACGGTGCTCGTCTTAGCGCGGCGGTTCACGAGTCTTCCGCAGATCCCGTAACAGGCCGCTTTGCCGGGGCGACTCGGGGAGCATGGTTTACGCCACCGCACCTTCGCCCACTCTCGGTCGGCAACTGGGCAAGCACCTCGGACGACTGGTTTTTACGCTGATCGTCGGAGCGGTTTTCCTGGTCGCGAGTCTGCCACGGCGAACAGACATGCTGTCCCGGAGTGAAAGCTGGGAGTGGTTGGCCGAGCCGGCGATCGTCAGCAACTGGCTCGACACGACGTTATCGGACTTGCCCGACCTGCTGACCTGGCTGGGCTACGCGCTCCTGGCGTACCTGGGCGCGTTGCTTCTGGTCTCCCTGCGGCACTGGAAGCCCGGCCTGTTCCTGATCGGCGTAGTGGTCGCGGTCGGAACCGCGGCCCTGCCGCACTTGCTCGGCGGGGTCGGATTCGTAGTCTTCCACGTCGGCGCGTTTCTGGCCGACGTGTTCGTCGCCGTGGCCGGCTTCTTCGGCGACGTCGCCCACGACGTCCTGGATTTCCTGGTCTTCGTCTTCACGAGCTGGTGGTGGTTGGCCCCAGCGATCATCGTTGTCGGTCTGCTCGTGCTATGGCGTCCGGCCATGAAGGGGTGGGCGAAGCCGACGCTGATCGCGCTGGGGTTCGTGGCAGGGGTGGTCGTAGTGTTCGGCGGGCTCGGCCTGCTCCTGGGGCTGATCCCTGAGAGCTTCTGGGTCACGGTGGGCAAGGTGGTGGGACTGCTGCTGGTGGGGCTCGCCGTGGCGACGGTCGGGCAGCTGTTCGTCGACCAGATCCAGGGCACCATGATCGCCGGTAGCGGACGCCGGGGAGTCATCATGGGAGCGATCGCCGTGGGGTCGGCGCTTGCGATGTTGATGCTCATCGGCAACATCCTCGACGCGTACTCCTGGTACCCGGATGCGATGGCGGCGTGGCTGCACGACCACCTGCAGAACGACGGCGTGCCGAACTTGGACATTTCTGTCGCGCTTGTGATCGTGAGCCTCTCAGCGCTTGGCGTCATCAGCAACCTTGCACGGCTGAAGCCGGAGCCGGACCTGGCCAAGTTCAGGCGCTCGATCATCTACGCGATCGCGGGGGGAATCGCGGCTATAGTAGTCGCCGCTGTAGCAAAGGACGATCAGTGAAAGGCTGCGGGGCCGTCGACATTGGCGGGGCGTCGTGGGCGAAGCGGGCCGATGAACAGTCGAGTTCAAGCAGCTGAACCACCATCGCGAAGCCGCGGCGACTTCGTCTCCCGCCGTCGCACTGAACTGAACAGCTAGGGCAGATTCGCTATCTGGACCGGGTCCAGTTCATGCGCTACCTCAAGCACGGTGACAGTGACTACGGATGTGACGTCGCCGCTGCCACTGGAAACGCTCGGTGGACGTGGGACCGCGCGGGCACCTCGACTCGAGTCGCCCTGGGAGCAGTTGTCTTCCGTGAGGCCGGGCAGAAGCTGACCACGGCGGGGACCTGGACGGTCATGGTCAGCTGCTTCGTCGGCCCGGTCCTGCTCGCGCCCGTGATACTCGCTGTACGAGCCCGCGTCGAACGATGAGCTCGATGCTTGTCTTCGCATGGCGTACCTCAAACAAGCCTAGGTAGGCAGCCTACAACGGACACTTGTTTATATTGTGTCAGATCAACTGGTCGTTGCGCCGCGCCTTAGCTTCGCGGCACCGTACATGACACCTCGGGCGAACCTGGGGCTCCCCAACTGGTGAGTGCACCGCTGTTCACGTGTGAACCTTCGTCGCGGTGACTCAGTCGCCGTTGCAACGACTCGTGGACGGCTTCGGGGCTAAGAGCGTGTCTTACGTGGCGACCGGTGGCTGATGCGCCATGATCTTGGTCGTGGTTGATCGGTTGTCTTTGCGTCTTGTGCCGGATGAGCTGTGGGAACTGGTGAAGCCGTTGATCCCCGCGTTCACACCGCGTCCGCAGGGTGGTGGGACCGCGCCGTTGGATCCGCGGCAGGTGTTCACGGCGATCGTGTACGTGCTGACCAGCGGATGTGCTTGGCGGGATCTGCCGCCGTCGTTCGGCGTGCCCTTCCAGACCGCGCACCGCCGGTTCGCGCAATGGACAGAGGCCGGGCTATGGCGCGAGCTCCATCGTGTACTGCTTGACGAACTGGGCAGCCGGGGCTTGCTCGACTGGAGTCGTGCGATCGTGGACGGCGCCTCCGTCCGCGCGAAAAAGGGGGATCTCTGACCGGCCCCAGCCCGGTCGACCGAGGTAAACCCGGCTCGAAAATCCACGTCCTGTCCGACCGTGCCGGCCTGCCGCTCACGATCGCGATCTCCGCCGCGAACACCCACGACTCGCTCGCGCTCAAACCCCTGGTGATGGCGATCCCCGCGGTCAAGTCCCACCGAGGCCCGCGACGCCGCAAGCCCGCCAAGCTGCACGCCGACAAGGCCTACGACCAGCCCGCGCTCCGACACTGGGTCCGCGACCGCGGCATCACAGTCCGCATCGCCCGCAAAGGCATCGAATCCGCGGACAAACTCGGCAAACACCGCTGGGTGATCGAGCGAACCATGGCCTGGCTCACCGGATACCGCCGCCTCACCCTGCGCTACGAACGCAAAGCCGAACACTTCCTCGCCTTCCTTACCCTCGGAGCCGCCCTCACCTGCCACAAGAAACTCCGAAAGCTCACCACGTAAGACACGCTCTAATACTGCAATGACATTTCGTTATAGAGTGGTTGAGTGTGTCGGTTAGGCTTTGGCCCGGCGATCGTGTAGTTGATCTCCTGTGTTGGAGATGGCGACGGGTTGGTCGGCGCATTTCACTGCGTTCGCGGGGCGGTTCGCGTCGCGGTTCTCGCGGGTGGAGCCGCGGCGTCAGATGGTGTCTTACCTGCGGGGACTGCTGGCTGAAGTCGAGCGCAAGAACGGCTGGACCCTGGCGGAGATGGCCGGCGAGGCCGGCCCGCAGGGCATGCAGCGGCTGCTGAACTTCTACGCCTGGGACGCCGAAGGCGTGCGTGATGATGTGCGGGCCACGGTGGTCGAGGTGCTGGCGGACGCCGAACGTGGCGTGTTGATCGCGGACGAGACCGGGTTCGTGAAGAAGGGCACGAAGTCCGCGGGCGTAGCGCGCCAGTATTCGGGCACGGCCGGGCGCATCGAGAATTCGCAGATCGGCGTGTTCTTGGCGTATGTATCGGCTCGGGGGCGGGCTTTGATCGATCGGGAGTTGTATCTACCGAAAGAGTGGATCGCCGATCGGGATCGGTGCAGCGCTGCGGGCATTCCTGACGGCGTCGGATTCGCGACGAAACCCGAACTGGCGCAATTAATGTTGGAACGCGCGCTCGCCGCGAGTATCCCGTTCGCGTGGTTCACCGCCGACGAAGCGTACGGGCAGGTTGGACGGCTGCGGCTCTGGCTGGAAGAACACGACATCGCACATGTACTGGCGGTGCCCAAGTCCCAGATGGTGATTTCCATGGATCTGCGGCAGCGGCGCGCCCACTCGGTTATCGCGGACGCCGCCCCGACTGCCTGGCAGCGCCTGTCCTGCGGCGATGGCGCCCACGGGCAGCGGATCTACGATTGGGCCGTAGTTGACATCCGCCCGCTGCGCCGGCGAGAAGTCGGCCACTGGCTGCTGGCCCGCCGCTCGGTCAGCGACCCCACCGAGATTTCCTACTACATTTGCTTTGGCCCCGCCGAAACCGATCTCCGAGAACTGGTACGCGTCGCTGGCAGCCGCTGGGCGATCGAAGAAAGTTT
Organism: Amycolatopsis sp. QT-25; assembly: GCF_029369745.1. Lineage (NCBI taxonomy): Bacteria > Bacillati > Actinomycetota > Actinomycetes > Pseudonocardiales > Pseudonocardiaceae > Amycolatopsis > Amycolatopsis sp. QT-25. Next base: position 1,634,852 of record NZ_CP120210.1, on the reverse strand, counting down.
CCAAACCGCAAAGAACGAAACCGGGCTCGACCACTACCAGGTCCGCCGATACGAAGCATGGTATCGGCATATAACTCTCTCCATGGCAGCGGCAGCATTCCTCGTCATCACTCGAGAGACCGCAAAAAAAGGGGATCTACACCCGGCCTGATACCGCTCACGTCCAACGAAATCCGCAAGCTATTCAACCGTGTCACCACGCGGGTCCAGCACACAATCCAGCACGCTATGCACTGGTCACGATGGCGACGAACCAGCCAAGCCCGCGCCCGAACCAGCCACTACCGCCGGCGCGGCCATCACGAAGTGTCATTGCAGTACTAAATCCAGGCCTGCTACCGAACGCCGCTGGCGGGGGTGGTGGACGCGTCAGTATCGTTGCCGAACAGAGCAACCTGCACGAACCGTGCCGTGTAACGGCAAGCGGTGGCTCGGCGATCCTTATGTCAAGGCAGGCCCCGGTGCGGGGCGCCGATGTTCGAATTTTTCAGCAAACTTGCGCCGTGCTCACCAAAGGAGACTTTCATGGTCGACGTCGTCGCGGTTCATGGCATTTGGATGAATCGCTCCCTTCGCACGGACATGCACGAAAAATGGCTCGGTGCGATGATCGACGGATTGTGCAACATCAGGAGTTCGCACTCCGACTCACTCACTCTCGAGTGTGTGTTCTACGGCCACGAGTACAACGACGGAAAGTCCGAGGATAGCGGCTCTGAGTACACGGCTGTGGATCTTGAGTGCGGCCTGGAAACGGATCTGGTCGAGGCGATTGCAGCAGGACTGCTCGAATCGGCCGAGGGTAACGATGACGAACATGAGGGAAAGCTCTATCTTCCCGGAGCACTGCAAAAGGCTCTCGCTACGATCCAACGAACTCCCTTATTCGAAGGGATCGATTCAGCCGTGATCTCCTTCGTCAAGCAGGTACGGCGATACTTGGACGACACAGATTTTCGTGCGCGGGTGCACGACGAGGTTGAGACCGCGATGGCACAGTCGCCCCGCCTGGTGATCGGTCACTCCCTTGGCAGCGTCATCGCGTACGACTGGCTGGTGCACAACCAGGTCGACTCCCCGCCCGCGATGCTGACAATCGGGTCGCCGCTCGGCCTCGAATCCATCCGTAGCCGGCTCGACCAGCCACTCGACAGGTCGAGGTGGCCGGGTGAAGTCACGACATGGACCAACGTGGCGGCCGGCCATGACGCGGTCGCGATGGTGAAGGAACTGGCTCCCCTCTATCACCCGGACATCGACGACCAGCCCTGCGCCAACCCCCGGAAGTCCGCCCATTCCGCTCTCTCATATCTCACGAACGTTCGCACGGCGCGGGCGATCGACAAGGCACTCGGATGATGTCTCGCGGGCTATTCTGCATTTCCGGGATCCGTACTTACCAGAAGGTCGCGAACCTGGACGGGGTCACTGAAGAGATCCGCACAGTAAGGCGAGCACTCGGCGCCCTGGGTTTGACCGAGTTGTTCCCGTTCAGCACTCCCGAACGGAGCCATGACGACCTCGAGGACGAGCTGCGAGAATGGGCGGAATCTGCACACGACACTCCTCGGGACGATGATTCCGAGAATGAAGAGCGCCTGCTCATCTACTGCACCGGACACGGGTCCGTAGTTGATACGCGGTTTCGCCTGGTGTTGGCCAGCGGGCGCCCATATCAAACGGATGCGCTCCTCACCGCCCTGACTGCTCGAAAAAGCCTTCGGCAGGTCGTGCTGATCCTGGACGCGTGTTTTTCCGAACCAGGTGTCGACGACGCGTTGCGCGAGATGAGGCGACCCAACACCAGGACATCCCAGATGGAATTCTGGGGCATCGGCTCGAGCAGGCGACTGGAGGTCGCACCCCAGAAGACCTTCGCAAGTGCGTTCGCCACTGTGCTGGCGTCGAAATCGCGACCTTCGTGGTCGATCAGCCATTTCGAGCCTGGCGCGGTCGCCGCCGAGGTCAACGCGTCACTGAGCGGATCCCAAACGGTGTGGCTGGCGGAGGGCCACTCCGCGACCGCGTGCCGCGTCCTGCCGAACCCGTGCTGGCAACCCGCGACACCACCTGCCGACCTGCCCATCCCGGCCGACTGGGCGGCTGCAGCCAGGGGCGTGTCAGCGGCGAGCCGGCCTGGTTTCTTCTTCACGGGACGCGAGAACGAACTCCGCGCGCTACGAGAACACGTCAAGGGCGAGACCGCCGAGCAGATCTTCGTCGTGAGGGGTGGCGCAGGCTCGGGCAAGAGCGCACTGCTGGGGCACTTTGTGTTGATGTCCGTCGCGCGAGACGTGTTGCCGATGGATGTACGCCTGAGGTGGCCTGGGTCGTCTACCAGGGTCATCGCTTGCCGAGGCACCAGGGACTCGGTGTTGCGAGGTTTGGCGCGCAGGCTCGATCTGGTCGGTCAACGACTCGACGACATCGTGCGAGTCTTGCACGAGTCGACCGGCCGGACCACCATCGTCCTGGACCAGCTCGCCGAGGCCGATGATCAGAGCTGGGACGATGTCCTGACCGCCCTCGCCGAAGTGAACGGTGTCCGGCTCGTGCTCGGGCTGCCGTCGCATTCGGGCATTCGAGTTTCCACGCCACACTGGGTGACCGATCTCGACTTGCTGGGTGACCGCACCGACACGGATGTCCGCGAATACCTGTCACTACGCCTCCGCCTCACACAACAGGAGGCGACGCGGTCGTTGACCGCGAGCCATTCGAAGTGGGGTCTGCACTTCAAGATCGCTGTCGCCGCGGCGGACGCGTACACAGACGCTGTGGCGCAGGGACTCCGAACGGCAGAAGCGGAATCACGCGCTGAGCGCGCGGCAGCGGGAGCCGCACGCCGGGTGTGCCGAACAATTCTGCACAGCTATCTCGGTGAACGTGCCGGGGTGGTCGTCGACGCGTTGTGCGCGCTCTGCTCCTACGACGACATGATCGTCGTGCCAGCGCACGAGTGGGCTGCGGCGGCATCGGATCCGTCAGGTGTACTTGTGACTGCGGACGATGTGACGACTGCGGCAGCCCGGCTGGGTTCGCTGGTCGAGTGCAGGCCGGGCGCCGGTGGCCTGCCCCGCTGGCGGCCTCGATTCAAAGCCCGCGTTTCCGCAGATTCCGCTCCTTCTGAACGCTTCCTCGCTCGGCTTCCACAGGTCAACTCACCATCCGAAGTGGACTGGAGTATGATTGATCCTGCGGTGCGCACGCTCGTTGCCTTCGCCGCATCGTTGGACACTCCGCGCGGCAGAATGCTCGATGACCCCGGGTTCCTTCTGGACGCTCCGCCCAGCCTGGTATCGGCCGCGGTGCGCAGGCTGCGCAACGACTCCCAAGGCCGCATGCGACGATCTCTCGTAGCGCGGGCGGTGCCACCCAACGAGACAGCAGCCAATCGCGCATTGATTCTGGACATCGCCGCGCGCCGTTACGGGGTGAAGCTGAGGCCCGTCGCGTCCTGGCCACCTCGACATCGGCCGACTCGAGAAGTCAGCTGGGTACAGCCTGATCGTCCGCGCACAGCACGCTTCACCCGGCTGTCGGCGGCGCAGGCGGGGGATGTCGCGGTCACGATCGACGACAGTGACGCGCTCGACTTCTGGAGTTTGACCGACGGACGCGCGATACGGTCGACGGTCCAGGTCGAGGGCGTGCCAAGGACCGTGACTGTGGCGTCCGTAGCCGGGGTCGTGCTCGCTCTCGTCACCACATGGCAAGGTGAGATCTGGTCTATCGATTGCCACAGCGACGAACATCCGGTGCGCAGGCCGGAGCTCGTACCCACAACTGCCGGTGGTACGAAACCCGCCGAACTGCTGGCGTCGCTGCATCCCTCTGGGCAGGTCGTCGTCGGGCTGGGCGCCGACGTGTGGGTCACCGACCTGACATCCGGAAATCAAGTGCGCCGCGCGGTGAGCCTGGATTCCGACCTGCACTCGATCCTGACGGTGGGCCCTACGGAGGGCCCGTCCGCCTGGCTGGTGACCAACTCCGGCCGAATCCGGCGGCTGTGGCTCGGGAGCACACCCGAGTTCGACCTGACGCAGCTTCCGACACCGCGCAGACCGCTCATCGCCACAGCTTCCCCCGACGGGGAACGGGTGCTGGTCGTCGACGTCGGCGGCCAGGTGCACCTGCGCAGTTCAAGTGGGGACGGTGATCTGCTGGATGGCGGCCGTCTGCAGAACATTTGTACAGCAGCTGTCGACAACCGTTCGGTGGTGGTCGCTGGGGGACCCGCACGTGGTCCGGGCTGGTTGATCGCCCACGACATAACAGGGCGAACACCGATGTTCGCGACCCCGCTCGACGAGGCCGCGATCGGCGTGGCGCTACCCGAAACCGGACAGGCCGTCATCGGACGGCCGGCGGGGTTGCTGAAGCTGGAACTCCGCGATCGAAACCTGCCTCCGCGCGGAGACCGGCCTGCATCGACCGATCAGGAAGCAAAACGGTGAACGACGCGAAGCCCGCTCAAGCCGTCAGGGACGAACTCACAGCCGGCCTGGTTCTCGTTCGTGCACTGCTCGCTGGGGACATACCCGCACAGGAGGCGTGGCCGGCCATTTCGGACTTCCACGCCGCAGTCATCGAGCCGTTGCTCGACGGGTCTTCGACGCTGACCGACCAGGAGATCGCGAACCTGCTGTCCTGGGTCCGCGCCGACGCCGGCGCTGAGAACCTCGACGAGTTGGTCTGCACGACTGTGCCGGACTCCGTTCAGGTATCGGAGGACCTGCTCCTCGAACTGCTGGACTTGACCTATCGAGTTCGTGACGCCTCTGAGACATTCGCGATACCAATGAGCACCGATGGTCCCGGCCTCCTCGTCGAGGAGCCCTGTGGACGGTGTGTCCTGCTCACTGCGAGGAACGAAGCCGACGGCGATTGGCGCACAGAACTGGCTGGCGTGGCGGAGATCGTCGCGTCCGCTTTACGGGGCACACTTTCGCAGTTCCCCTCGGTCTGGCGAACGACGTCGACTGCGGACCCCGGCCAACCCGTGTCCGTACAATGGCCCTCTGGTGTGCGGTTCACAGCGCGGTTCGCCACACTTCCGATCGTGCTGTGGCATCTCCAGCGAATCACCAAGCTCGATTCGCCCGTGCCGCTCAGCATGGGCGAGGTCACGGATGGACGCTGCGCACCCGTCGACGAGGACGCGCAGGCCACGCGCAAAACAGCGGCTGCGACCGCAGGTCGCGAGTTGCTCGTTCCAACTACATCGGGATGGCGCCTGTTCGCGCCGAACGGCGAAAAGAAACACGTGCAAGCGCCGTTGACGGTGGACGGAGCGGCGACCGTGATCTGGGGCGACGAATGGGCGCGCTGGAAGCGGGAACGTCACGCGGACGAACTGGCTGAAATGGGATGGCGGATCGTCGACTGGCGTCAAGTGCCGGAACATCAGCCGATCGCTGACCTGGACACGAGTCAAAGCTTTCGGCTGACGAGACATTTCATCGACAGTACCGGCATTTCCGTCGCGGTTCTCGGTGGCACCGCGCAGAGCGGCAAGAGCACCGTCGTGCGACGACTGGCAGCCGCACTCACCGACCGCAAGCGCAATCCCTGGCTGGTACTGGTACTGGCCGGTCCGACACAGGAACTGCCCGACAGGCACATTGCTGCTACGGCGGCATCACACGCGTTCGGCGCCGTCGAGCACCAAGCCGAACGCCGATTGCTGGTGTTCGAGGACCTTCATCCAACCGGCGACCACAAAGCCAACGAGGTGCTCCGGCACGTGTCTGAAGAGTTGGCCGTGCCCGTGCTGGGTGTGCTGCTCTACGGCGGCAACTCATCGGTCGAGTGGTCCGTCAACGGACTCTTCGTGGTCACGTCGGTCGTGGGTCAGCAGGCTCGCAAGCAGTTCGTGGCGGACCTGGAGAAAGCAGATCCGATGCTGAATGCCGGGCGGGCACGGTCAGCGCTGGCCGAAGGCCGAAGTGGAGACCTGCGTCGCCTCACCCAGATGATGGCGACGCAGGAGGACCCTGGCGAGCAACTGAAACGGCGTTTCGCCGAGTGGGCGGAATCGGAACGGGAGCCCCTGGTGACCGCCGCCGCAGTCAGCGTGATCGGCGGTGACGTCGACGAGGAACGACTGGAGCAGATCGAGGAGCCGGACCGGGCTCTGCTCGGCATCGCCACGGGCAGCAGGCCTTCCACTGTGAGCATTGCTGGGCTTGACGACTGTCTGACCCTGATCGATCTCCACCGGGAGAGTCAGGAGCCGAACCCGTCGAACACGGCCCAGTCCCCTGTGAAGGCACGCAACGAGACAATCGTCGATCTGGTCGAGCCCGAGTTGATCGATGCGCTGGGATCGGGCAGCGGTCACGCGGCAGGTCTCCTCATCGGTGCACGGCTGTTCCATCGCGCGGTGTGCGAGACGCTGATCGAAAGGGCTGAGGCCGCAGGACTTCTCACGGCATGGGTGACAGCCGCACCTGTTTCAAGCGTCGTACGGGTTCTCGGTCTCGCCGACCTGTTGCCCGAGCCGGTGACCCAGACGCTGGTGAACCAGTTGATCGACAGGCTGCCTTCGGGACCCGTGGACTGGCACCCGGCCATGTTGCTGGGCCTGGTGCGGACGATGGAGGACCTGGAGTTCGCCCTGCTACCAGACAACCGCGACGAGTTCGTGCGGTGGCTCGTCAACGCGGTCGACCACCTCGTCGGCGACCAAGTCGGGTCGCCGGAGGAACGGTTCGCGCTGCTGGTGGCGTTGGAGCGGCTCGACAGCGACGAGGTCAGAGCGTTGCTGGGAGATCGTCTGCTGGACGTGCTCGCCGGGCTGAGGATCGACCAGGTGAGCGGCTATCGCCTGGTTCACCAGGTGGAGGAGATGCAGCGCCAGCTTGAGCAGCGTGCACCGCATGACATCGAGATCTACCCGGTGGACCAGGAACATCCTGTCCAGGAGCTGCTCGTCCACGAGCCCGAGGACCACGACGGCGTGGGCGTCCTCATCGGGTCGATGAGCCTGCGCCAGCAGTTCGAGAAGGTCGATTGGGAGGTCAGACTCCAGCCGTACGAAAAGCCTCTGACGGCTGCGATGAGGTTCGCGACCGCTGCGGGTCTGGCTGACGCCATCAACCACCTGCGCATGTCCAGTCCGTCCTTCTGCACGTGGTTGCTCGGCCACTGGACCGACTTCGCTGTCCGCGCCCGCACTCTGCTGGGCCGCTCCAATCCGACAGAGGCCGCGATGTTGTTGAAGGCCGTCGCCAGATCGAGCAGCATCACGGCCACGTCGATTCTGCACAGGTCGACCGATATGCCGGACTACGAGCTGGTGAGGAGTTTCGCCAAGCGGGTCAAGGACGTCGACGACGCCACCGGTGCCGGATGGCTGCTGTCCACCACGCATACGATCGGCGACATGTTCGACTCCGGTTCCGGCGGCTTCGCGACCGAACTGGCCGAGGAGATCGGCCATCAGAAAGTCAAGGAAATGATCCTGCAAGACCCGCGCACGTCAACGCGCTACCACCTGATCAAAGGTGTGTGGGATGCCGAGGCGAACTATCGGGAGGACGTGCTGGATCTGGTCCTCGGCATCGTCGTCAACTCGGTAGGTCGCAACTACAAACATTGGGGAGCGGAGATCGCCCTGCGGCTGGGCACAGACGCCGATCTCGGCGCATTGGCGATCGAGGAACTGAGCCGACTCGTCGCGTCCCCTCTGCTGGTACGCAACATGTTCCAGGCGAACACCGCCCACGGCCGAGTGCTGTTCCATCGTCTGGGGAGGGTCCTGCACGCAGACGTGCCAACCTTGTATCGCGACCAGTGGGAGCTGAACACCTTCGTCGAAGGTCTTTCCACCTCCACCCCGGCGGCTGCGTTGGCGGTGTGCGCAGAAGTTGCGAAGACTCTGACGATCGCGGATGTGCCCGAGGCCGGGACCATGATCTTCCAGACAAGCGGGGGCGCTGACGTGTGGGCACGGAGGCTGGCTTTCGGACGCAGGCCCGCGAGCTTCGCCCAGGCGATCGCCAACCTCGCATACCTCGACCGGCCAGGCGCGATCGAGGTCGTGGAGCGGCTCAGAGCGAAGAAGAGCACCGTCACCGTTGGCGGCAGTTCCGTCGACACGCTCGTGGCCTGGTTGCGAAAGGCGATGCTGCGCGACTCGGTGGTGGCGTCCAAGGTGATCAGGGCGATCGACGATGTGAAACCCGGACTCGGATCCGATCTGCTGAGCGAAGTCGCACAGGACAAGCACACGATCTACGTGTTTCGGGGCGACATCCAGCAAGTGCAGGATCCGGTCACACAATCCGCTGCGGCTCGTGACCTCGCTCGCGGCGGGATGACCCGTGGAACCGCGAACGCGGGTTGGATCGACACCGTCTACACAGCGCGCATTCAGACCATCGACCGATTCGCGAGTCCTCGATCCGTCGTCGCCTTGCTGCGCATGATGTCCACATGGGACAGAGACTGGGGAGTCGAGGCCGCCAAACAGATCAACCTCGCCCGTGTCGGAAGGCGCATTCGGCGAGGAAGAGTCGCTGACCTGCCGGACGCGGTCCAACTCGTGCGAGCGCTTTGCGCGCTTGACCGGCAAGCTTCCGCCCAGCGCCTCGTGGGTGAACTGATCTCCAGTGACCTCGCCGGTGTCGGCCTCGACACCCTCTGCCAACTGATCGACGTCCTCGAAGTGCTCAAGCACGACGCGGTGCCCCGAACCCTGCGAGCCATGCACCTGGCCATCGACGCCGTCGTCAAGCGCCCGGTGGTGCTCGACGAACGGAAGACCTGGCTGCAGGTGGGCCGTGCCCTGCGGGTCAAGCGCAACATGGAAGGCGGGATTTTCGGTTTGATTAGTGAGCCGGTGATTCGGCCCAACGACGCGTACGCGCCCGTGGTCGCCTGGGTAGCTGGCGAGCTGGAAATGCCCGGTTGGGGCGATGACGCGCTCCAGCGAATGCACGCCAAGCTTCGCCAACGTGAATACTCCGGTTCGGTCGACCAGGCTTGTTTGCTAATGGCGACCGCGCACGGCCAGGCACCCGAACTGAGAAAGCCCACGATCAACTGGAAGCTGGAACGAGCACCGTTCTGGCTCCTGCGATTGCTGTACCAGCAGGCGTTATTCGACCCGTATCTCGTTGCACCGTTGGCGGCTGCGAAACCCGTGATTTACGAGAGGATTTCTCACGCCACAGCCCGAGCCGATTGGGAGGCGCATAGGCTACGCCTGGTGTTCAGCGCATCAGGCCCCACAGAAGGCACTCAACCGACCGGAAGTGCTTGATCAGGCATGTGTTGATGTCGTCGTACGACGCGAAGCCGGGGAGTCGTTGGTCCCCTGCCCACGACGCGGCGGTTTAAAGGCATCTGATCTTGGTTTGTGATCATCTGACCGGATTGGAGGGGAGGCGTGGGTTGTTGATCAAAGTATGAGTTTTCGCCGCCGGAGACCAGAAGAAGCTGACCGTCCGGCCCGGTCCCGAAACCACGGAACGAACCCGGTTGATGTGGCCGGTCAACGTAGCCCGGACCCGCCCGTCGTCGGGATCCCAGAGCCGTACCGTGTGGTCGGCGCCGGCCGACGCGAGCAGCGGCCCGTCATCGGCTGCGCTCATGAGTGCGACGCCGCGTACCCGGACGGTATGGCCCTCACGACCAAGCCGCGAGGCGGGCTTGTCCGGATCCCATAGCCTAATCGTCCGGTCGTCACTCGCCGATGCGAGCAGCACCCGGCCGTCAGGCCGACTGGCGAGCGCGACGCCGCGCATCCAGTCCGTATGGCCCTCAAGCGTCGCGACCGTCGTCCGCCCTTCCAGGTTCCATACCCGGACGGTCCGGTCGTCACTGCCTGAGGCCAGCAATGATCGGCCGTCCTGGGTCAAGACGGCGGACAGTGCCCGGACCGGTCCAGTGTGATTATCAAGAACGCCGAGTTCCACGACGGTCCCTGGGTCCCACAGCCGGATCATGCGGTCCTCGCCAGCCGTGCAAGCTCAAGCCGGCCGCCGGGTCCCGGACAGAACGCGACGCCGAACACCGGCCTCGTATGGCCCATGCCGCTGCCGAGGGGCGCGCCCGTTCCGGCGTCCCAGAAGCGCACGACCCGGTCCGCGCCGCCGGAGGCAAGCAGCGTACGACCGCTAACGCGCACCGATTGCGGCGCCAAGGAGCCCAAGAACCAGACATGAAGATCCGTCAGATTCGCCTCAAGAACTTTCAGTCGTTTGGTTCTGTACCGACGACCATCGACCTTGAGGAACTCACCTACGTCCTCGGTCCGAACGGGTCGGGCAAGACGGCCGTCCTTGAGGCTCTGTCGCGACTCTTCAGCCCACTCGCTGTTCAGCGCACCGTACGGGTCGAGGACTTCCATGTCCCGGTTGACCGAAGCGCCAGCGAAGTCCACGCCGAGCAGCCTGTGCTCTGGCTTGAGGTCGACATCGAGTTTCCGGAGGCCGGAGACGATGGACAGCACGCGTCGGTCCCGCCGAGTTTCTCGCACATGGCGCTTGAGACTCCAGGCGGCGCACCCCGCATCCGTGTGCGCTTGACGGCTGTGATCGCGGCGGACGGCGAGATTGACGAGACGATTAAGTACGTCCTTCAGGCTGACGAGGAAGGCGAGCCAACCAGCCGAGCTGAGATGTCTCGCTACGACCGAGGGCACATCGAGGTCCCACTATCTGCCAGCTCGCCGCGATCCAGCCGACCACATCTCGTACACCACCGCGTCCCTCGTCGGTCGAACCCTGCGCGCCGCTGACTGGAGTTCTGAGCGCGAGGCGCTTACCGTCCTCATGACTGACATCACCGATGTTCTCGTCGCCAACGTCGCGGTCGCGACGATCGGGGGCCAGTTGGCCGAGGAGTGGTCTGGCCTCCACTCGGGAGCGTTCTTTAAGGATCCGTCCATCGCCTTCGGGCGCGGTGAGCTTGAGGGGCGCTGAATGCTTTTGCCAGGGCGTCATCAACGGTGTCAGCCATACTGCACCCCGATGCACGGGGTTTTGCCGTGAGCGACGCAAGCTCGCCAATAGCTGGCCCACTGCAACGCGAACTCGCGTGCTACCAGCGCCGCACGCCACTGCAATGGCGAGTTTGCGAGCTCGAACTGCTCCTCCCAGTGTTCGGCCTCGCGTTCGGCTGTTCTGAGAAGGGTGAGGAGCTTCTGCTGATTCATCCGAAGTACCTCCCGTAGTAGCTACTACACATAGGGCACCTAGTGCATTAGAACGTCAATGGTGAATCTAGGGTTTTTCGGCGGGATCATCGATGTGGTGCACTATGTGCCTGAGGCGATGGCCGCTCGATGACCCGGAGGCGGAGTTGGCGACAACCGGATGTCCGAAGTACCTGCAACTCGCTGATGACCTGCGAGGCAGGATCGCCGCGGGCACCTATCCGGTCGGCTCGCCGCTGCCGTCGACCTCACGGTTGATGTCTGAGCACGATGTGTCGGTGACGGTGGTCCGTGACGCGCTCAAGGAGTTGAAGCGCGATGGAGTGGTCGCTGGGCAGCCGGGTAAGGCTGTGTACGTAGAGCAGGTGCCGGATGCGCCCGCGCCTACCCCCGACTACGCGGGCGTCATGCGGCAGATCGAGGATCTGCGCGGCGCCGTCGAGTCGGTGGCCGAGCGCCTGGCCGCGGTGGAGGATGCGGTCCGCGCGGATCGATCTCGTTCGACAGGGTCGTGAGCCGCCGCGCCAGCTCCTCGACCTTCGCGGTGCCTACCCGCAGCTGACGGATCGGTTGGTGGTACTCGGTGGGCGTGCTGTCCATTTCCGGTTCTCCTGCGGTGTTGCTTGGAAGGAACACCGCAGAGCATCGCCGGAGAACCGCATCACCGGCCAACAACTGGGCGTAGTACAACTGCCAGTTGTGCCGTGATTGATCAGGTCGAGAGCTTTAGAGCGTGTCTTACGTGGTGAGCTTTCGGAGTTTCTTGTGGCAGGTGAGGGCGGCTCCGAGGGTAAGGAAGGCGAGGAAGTGTTCGGCTTTGCGTTCGTAGCGCAGGGTGAGGCGGCGGTATCCGGTGAGCCAGGCCATGGTTCGCTCGATCACCCAGCGGTGTTTGCCGAGTTTGTCCGCGGATTCGATGCCTTTGCGGGCGATGCGGACTGTGATGCCGCGGTCGCGGACCCAGTGTCGGAGCGCGGGCTGGTCGTAGGCCTTGTCGGCGTGCAGCTTGGCGGGCTTGCGGCGTCGCGGGCCTCGGTGGGACTTGACCGCGGGGATCGCCATCACCAGGGGTTTGAGCGCGAGCGAGTCGTGGGTGTTCGCGGCGGAGATCGCGATCGTGAGCGGCAGGCCGGCACGGTCGGACAGGACGTGGATTTTCGAGCCGGGTTTACCTCGGTCGACCGGGCTGGGGCCGGTCAGAGATCCCCCTTTTTCGCGCGGACGGAGGCGCCGTCCACGATCGCACGACTCCAGTCGAGCAAGCCCCGGCTGCCCAGTTCGTCAAGCAGTACACGATGGAGCTCGCGCCATAGCCCGGCCTCTGTCCATTGCGCGAACCGGCGGTGCGCGGTCTGGAAGGGCACGCCGAACGACGGCGGCAGATCCCGCCAAGCACATCCGCTGGTCAGCACGTACACGATCGCCGTGAACACCTGCCGCGGATCCAACGGCGCGGTCCCACCACCCTGCGGACGCGGTGTGAACGCGGGGATCAACGGCTTCACCAGTTCCCACAGCTCATCCGGCACAAGACGCAAAGACAACCGATCAACCACGACCAAGATCATGGCGCATCAGCCACCGGTCGCCACGTAAGACACGCTCTTAGCCGGCGTTGCGCTCTACCTGATCGGCGTGGCGGTGTCCCGGCGCGAATCGTGAGAACCCGTGGACGAACCGTGACCGTCGACGTGCTCTCCCTGGAAGGCTTCGAGCGGATAGCCGGGACCTGGACCTGACCGGCGCCCGAGCGCTCCGATCGTCGCAGTGCACCACACCCGCCTCGGCTCGGCGGCGTCCGGCAGGGAACATGGCACTGTCTTGGCTTTAGAGGTCAGTGCAGAATGAGCTGGCGTGTCGGTTTCGGCTGCGTGTGGGATCTTCCAGCATCATCAGATGCGTGAGCAGGTTTTGACCGAAACTGCGGGCGCGGCTGGGGCTGTTGATACCGGCACATCCACGACGCTTCCGTTATCCAGGTCGACGGCGCGCGGAAGATCGGGCTGCACTGGAGGGCATCCTCTACGTTGTGCGCACCGGCATCGGCTGGAACAGGCTGCCCACGAACCCGTCCGGCGCCTCCGGCGCCACCTGCCGGCGGCGGTGGGCCGAGTGGCAGGAGGCCGGGGTGCGGCAACGGTTGCACGAGACACTGCTCGCCGAGTTGCGGGCCGCCGGCCTACTCGACCTGCCGGCGCCGACCGCAGCTATTACCACGACAAGTACCGGCGCTTGGTCCGAGCCCGTGGCATCACCCCGCTGATCGCCCGGCGCGGTGTCGAGCATGGTTCCGGCCTGGGCAAGATCCGGTGGCCAGCCGAACGCACCTTTGCCTGGCTCAAAGGCTTCCGGAGGCTACGCATCCGCACCGAACATCAAGCCAGCATCCACCAAGCCATCCTCAGCGCTTGCTCAATCATCTGCCTCCGCAAACTCACCGTGAACTGATCCCTTAGCCCAGCGACGTGACAGCTATCTCGTTTCGTAGACCGGGCCTGTCCCGTGATCGGTGTTTCCGGCGTTGTCGATCAGTAGGTCTCGGCTCCCGGCCAGCGGTCACCGAATGTGATGGCGAAAGCGTTGATCACTGGCTTCCAACGCATCGTCCATCGAGCGCGGCCTGTCCCGGTCGGGTCCAGGCTGCGGGTCACAAGGTACAGGCACTTCATCGCGGCCTGCTCGGTCGGGAAATGTCCACGTGCACGGATCGCCCGCCGATAACGGGCGTTCAGCGACTCGATCGCGTTCGTGGAGCAGATCATCGTCCGGATCTCGACGTCGTAGTCGAGGAACGGCGTGAACTCATCCCAAGCGTTGCGCCATAAACGAATCACCGCTGCATGCTTCGCGCCCCATTTCTCTTCGAATTCGTCCAGAGCGGCCGCCGCAGCGTGCGGGCTGGGTGCGGTGTAGATGGGTTTGATGTCGCGTTTCACCGCGTCCCAGCCCCGGCGGGAAACGAGCCGGAAGGTGTTGCGGATCAGGTGGACGATACAGGTTTGCACAATGGCCTGCGGCCAGACGTTCGCCACGACGTCGGGCAGGCCTTTGAGGCCGTCGCAGACGAGGAAGAACACATCCCGGATGCCGCGGTTCTTCAGGTCGATCAGCACGCTCATCCAGAACTTCGCGCCCTCGCCGCCGACGCCCATCCACAGGCCCAGGACGTCCTTGCGGCCGTCCACGGTGACGCCGATGGCGGCGTAGACGGGCCGGTTGGCGACCTGCCCGTCGCGGACCTTGACGTGGATCGCGTCGATGAACACAGCGACGTACACCGGGTCGAGCGGGCGGCTGGCCCAGTCGTTCATTTCGGCGACGACCTTGTCGGTGATCCGCGAGATCGTTTCCTTGCTGACCGAGGACCCGTAGATTTCGGCGAAATGCGCCGAGATATCCCCGGTCGTCATTCCCTTCGCATATAGCGACAGCACAATCTCGTCCACCTCGGTCAGCCGACGCTGCCGCTTCTTCACGATCTGCGGTTCGAACGTGCTCTCCCGGTCCCGCGGAACGTTGATCCCGACCTCGCCCGCCGCATCCGAGACCACCGTTTTCGGCCGGGAGCCGTTGCGCACGTTCGTCGACTCACGATCCGGGTCGGCCTGGTTCTTCTCATGCCCCAGATGCTCGGTCATTTCCTCGTTCAGTGCCGTTTCCAGCACGTTCTTGGTGAACAGCTTCAGCAACCCGTCCGGGCCGGTCAGCGCCAGCCCGCGAGCCTTCGCCTCAGCCACCATCGCCGCCGCGGCGGCCTGCTCCGGCGACAGCTCCCGCGCCGGCTTGGACTCACGCTTACGTGGACTCACAAGCTCCGATGTCATCACTCACAGTGCCCATCCCGCCGGACCTCAGCCCGGCGTGTCGGGCCGAAAACACCGATCTTGGAACAGTCCCCGTAGACCTCCAGGTCCAGGATGGTGCGTTTTGTCGTCTTGCGGCGCTGGTGCATTTTCTCCAGAACATCGACGACACTCTCGGCAAGGCGGTGGGAGTCCTGAACGACGGTGGCTCGCAGAGGGCTCGTGCCGGCGTCGATCAGGGTCCTTGTCTCGCTGGTTCCGTCCACGCCGATGACCACGGTGTCTGTCGTGGTAGGGGAAGTGATCGTTCGGAGGGCGTCGATAGCGCCCAGTGCCATTTCGTCGTTGGTGCAGAACACGGCATCCAGACGACCTTGCTGCGAGGCGAGCAGACGAAGGTGGGAGAGCACAGCGTCGTGGGCGCGTACGCGATGGAAGGCGCAGGTGTCGTCGATGGTGATCGACACGCCGGGCAACTCGGCCTGCAGGACAGCCGCGCACCGGCGTTGCCGGGCCTGATGTTGCCCGCTGGCCACGATCAGCACGTGTGGCCGTTGCCTGTCGCCCTTGCGCAGGTGTGTCGCCAGCCACCGGCCCGCGAGGGTCCCGATGTCCGAACTGAGGTAGCCGACGAAGGCGGCGTTGCCCGGGTAGTGGCCCTCATCGTCGAACGGTTCGATGTCGGTGAAAACCACCGGCAACATCAGTTCGGAGCAGAACTCGACCAGATCCGGCCGGAGACGGTCTACTTCGGTGGCGACGATGACCCCGCCGATGTAACCCTTGCGCGCGGCCAGAATCCTGCGCAGGTGATGCGCCTGCGCGGCCGAGTCGTAGTCCCGGTCGGGCACCTTCAGCACCAGGTCGATGTTGGCGCGGTCCAGCGTGCGGTGCAGGCATTGTACCAAGCCCGCAAGCCAGTACTTCTGCCTGAATGCCGACGTCACCAGGAATGCCCGACGCGTGCGCCTAGTCCACGGCACCCACCGCAGCAGCGAAACCGTGGCCAGCACGCCTGCAACCAGAACGGTCCACGCGGGCACCTTCGCGATCAGCACATCGCTACGGAGCATCGCCAGGATCCCGGCGAGAACAAGACCACCGGTAACCGAGGTCAGGACGGCGAACCGTAGCGGAGCGCGATCGCGGTCCGGCACCTTCATCGTGAGGTCCCCCCGATCGGATGCAACCGCGAGGAGCCGACATGCCCCCGCAGGCTGTGAGTATGGGCCCGATGCCTGGCCGAGTGCCAGAGACGAGAGGCGGCTTTCGGCTCGAGCGGGGCTTCCATGGGTGCCGGTTGTGTAGCGACCGGGCGTGTGACGGCGAACGGTACCTGTCACCGAATACCAGAACTATCAGTCATTCGCGGGCCGACGGGCGTCCTTGTGTGACTGAGCGCCCGAGTGAGTCCGTTGAGCACGAGAGTCGGTCGCTGCCACTGGCTGACGACGAATGACTCGACGATGCACGCTCTGCGGCATGAGCGTGCGCCGTGCGGACAGCGTTATGAGCGCACCCACGGTGCATTCGCTTCAGGGGCGCTGTGTGTGGAGACCGTCGACGAGGATCGACAGCAATCGCGGCCCTCGCGCGTCGAGTTCGGCGTCGTCCAACCGCGACAACCAGCTGATGAGCACGATGACGTCGCGGGCTTCGGCGTCGGCGCGGACGCTGCCGGCCGAGCGACCGGAAGCCAGGAGCAGTTCCACCGCCTCACCGATCGGGCCGAGGCTGTGGGCGGCGAGGTCACGCCACGTCGCCGCCTCGACGGCGGCGAACACATCGCGCTTGACCCGGGCGTAGGCGGCCACCCGGTCGAACCACGCCGCCAACGCATCCAGCGGCTGGTGAGTCGTCAGCAGCCGCGGAGCCGCGGCAACCAGCTCTTCCACTTCATGGCGGTACACCTCGACGAGGAGGTCCTCACGTGTCGGGAAGTGCCGGTACAGCGTGCCCTGCCCGATACCGCAGGCCTTCGCGACTGCGTTGAGCTTCAGCTCTCCCGGCTCGTGCGCGAGATCGTGTGCGGCTTGAAGGATCCGTTCGCGGTTGCGCTGTGCGTCCGCGCGCCGCGATCCACCGGCTTCAGCGGAAGCGGACACGTGTCCGCTATGGTTGTCGAGGTAACCGGACATGTGTCCACTCTACGACAGGTTTCTCTCGCTGCGGATACCACCGTCCCGAACACTGAAATAGAATTGTGACCGATGGGTGGTGAGTGTGCGGACGGTTAAACTCCGGCGCGAACACTCACGGGCCTGATCGGCGGTAGCGTGTCGGTCGGCAGATCGAGGAGTAGGGAGTCGCATGCGTCCTGGGGTCGTCGAAGCGGGCAGGCGGGTCGCGAAAGCGCTCGAAGATGGTCAGACGGCACTGGATTTGAGCAACCTCGGACTCGACTCGGTGCCGCCAGGGCTGGCTGAGCTGAAGTCAATGACCACGCTGGACCTCAACGGCAACCGGCTCGCCGCCCTGCCGAGCTGGCTCGGGAACTTGCCCAGCCTCACCGAACTCGATCTCGACGACAACCGCTTTGAAGTCGTACCCCTTGAACTCGCCGAACTCGGGCAACTTAAGTCGCTGGCCATGTCCGGCAACCGAATCACCGAGGTGCCAGTCTGGTTGGCCGATCTCGCCGGCCTCACCTCGCTCAGCCTGGGCAAGAACAGACTGACCTCGTTGCCCGCGCAACTGGCCGAGCTAGATGGCCTCACCGAACTCGACCTCGGCAACAACCGGCTGCGAGATTTGCCGGAATGGCTGGGCAGCTACCCCAGACTTCGAGAGCTATACCTTGACAAACTTCTACTCACCTCAGTGCCCGGCTGGCTGGCCAACCTCACGACGCTGACCCGGCTCGATCTCGACTACAACCAGCTCTCGACCCTGCCTGACTGGCTTGGCCGCTTCAGCCTCCAACACCTCGATCTCGAGGGTAACAAATTTAGTGTGCTACCGAGCTGGCTGACCGAGCTGGGCGACCTCACCGTTCTCTACCTGGCAAACAACCAGTTCAGCACGCTCCCACCTTGGCTGGGCTGCCTAAGCGGCCTCGTCACGCTTGGCCTGAACGGCAACCAGCTGACCACTTTGCCGCCCTCGATGGCTGAGCTGACCGAGTTGAGTGAGCTTTTGCTCGACAGAAACAAGCTTGCGCCGCTGCCGAACTGGTTAGGCGAGCTGACAAACCTGAAGAAACTGGCCATCGGCAGTAATGGCCTTACGACATTGCCGGACAGTCTGGTTGAGCTTACCAGGCTGACCACTTTGTGGCTCAGTAACAACGAGCTGACCGCACTGCCAGGTTGGCTGGGCTCACTAACCGAACTCACCTGGCTGGATCTCGACCGCAACCAGCTCACCAACGTCGACGCACTGGGGAGTTTGACCAAGCTCACCCGGCTAGACCTCAACCGCAACCAGCTGAAGTTCCAGCCAGACTCACTGACGTCCCTGACGAAGTTGAGCAGGGTACACCTCGCGAACAACCAGCTTGCCGAGGTGCCCGAATGGCTAAGCCGCCTGCCCGAACTCACGGAACTCGGTGTCGACGGAAACGGCTTGACAGCCTTACCCAGCTGGCTCGGCAGCCGAGCAGAGCTGACTAGACTGGGACTCGGCCGCAATAAGCTCGCGAAGCTGCCGGAGTGGCTGGGTACGCTGACCAACCTCACCAGACTAGACCTGGACGGGAATGAGATCGCGGCACTGCCCGACTGCTTAGGCTTGCTGACCAAACTCAGCCATCTTCGTCTCTCTGAGAATCTGCTCGCGTCTTTGCCAGACTGGCTGGGAACTCTCACCGAGCTGACCTCGCTCAACCTTGACCGCAACCAACTCACCGAATTGCCGGACAGCCTCGCCGGACTGACCGGACTGACTTCGCTCCAGCTGAGTGACAACAAATTTACCGTGCTGCCCGAATGGCTGGGCGAATTCACTGGCATAGCTACGCTGCACCTCGACGGTTGCGAGCTGGACACCGTACCGGAGTGGCTCGCAAACCTGTCAGGAATCGAAACGCTGGCGCTGGATAATAACCTCCTCACCACGGTGCCAATATGGTTAGGCAACCTCACGAAGTTGAGCTATCTGTGGCTCGGCGCAAACCACATTGACAGCCTTCCGGACAGCTTTTGCAACCTGACTAATTTGTCCTATTTCGCAGTCCACAAGAATCGTCTCACTTCCTTACCTGAGAGAACTGGAGACCTCGTCGGACTGACACATCTGTTGGCATACGGAAACCAGATCAGCACTCTCCCCGACAGCCTCAACAGACTGAGCGAACTGGTCAAGATCGATCTTGACGGAAATCAGCTTACCGTTCTACCAGAAACTCTGGGCGAGTTACCCAGCTTGACACAATTACTCATCAGTGACAATAAGATCGCTGTTCTGCCGAGCTGCCTGACAAACCTTGCGAAGCTGGAAACCCTTGCGGTTGACGGTAATCCGCTGGTAAGTCCACCACCGGAGATCGCGGCGAGCGGCTCGGCGCCGGTCATATCGTTCCTGCGCGCCAGAGAAGAAGGCAGCTCCGCGCAATGGGTGTCGAAACTGCTCGTTGTCGGCGAGGGTGGTGTCGGCAAAACCTCGCTGGTCAAGGCGCTCGCCGGGGAACCCTACGATCCCGACGAGCTGTCGACACACGGCCTTCGTATCGAACACCTCGACCTCGACCACCCCAGCCAGCCGGTGCAGATGCGGCTCAGCGCCTGGGATTTCGGCGGCCAGGAGATCTACCACGCGACACACCAATTCTTCCTCACCAACCGTTCGCTGTTTCTCCTGCTCTGGAACTCGCGACTCGGCTGGGAACAAGGCAAAATCCGCTACTGGCTGGACATCATCTCCGCGCGAGCCCCGGAGTCGCCGATCCTTCTGGTGGCCACGCACGTGCACGATCGGCCCGTCGACCTGCCACTCGACGAACTCCGTGACGAGTACCCGATGATCGTCGACAGCGTCTCGGTGGACAACGCGACCAGGCACGCTCTTGACGACCTGCGAACACGGCTGGCCTGCCAAGCGGCTCAGCTTCCGCTGATGGGGTCCGAATGGCCGACCACCTGGCTGGCAGGCGCCGAAGCACTGCGTCAGGCGACCGAAAAGCATGTCACACCCGCCCGGATGTGGCGAATGCTCGCGGAAGCCGGAGTCAGCGACAAGTCGCACCAGCAGTACATCGCCAATGCACTGCACCAACTCGGCGACATCCTGTACTACGCGGATGATCCGGAGCTCGCGCAGACCGTCGTGCTGCGGCCGGAATGGGTCAACGAGTACATCAGCAAGGTACTCGACAGTCACGAAGTGGCTCTCGCGCAAGGACTTCTGACGCGCGATCACCTCGATGAGCTGTGGAGCGACCTCGATGACCGTGGTCTGCGCGACCACTTTCTCGGGATGATGGACAAGTACGACCTCTCCTACCAGATCGAAGGCGGCACGACCGGCGACGTGAGCCTCGTCGTCGAGCGCCTGCCCTGGGATCCGGGCTCATTTCTCGATAAATGGGACGAAATCCGAGGAGACCAGGAGATCCGGGTGCTCTACCGGCTCAACACCATGCCGCCTGGCATCCCGACCTGGTTCATCGCCAGAACCCACCGGTTTAGCACGCAGACCCAGTGGCGGACCGGCGCGGTGCTCAAGCACACCGATGGCAGGCATCGAGCGCTGATCAGGGCCAACCGGCACCGCAGCACCGTGGAACTGGCAGTGCGGGGCCCATCACCCGCCGCCTTCTTTTCCATCCTAGATGATGGCCTGAACCGGACGCTGGAACGGTTTCCCGGGCTCGACATCACCCGTCAAGTCCCTTGCCCCTGCCAGAACGCGTCGGGCGAACCCTGTGCGGAGCTCTACGACTATCGCGACCTGCACCGCAGATTGGAACGCACGCCGCCGCGCCACGAGATCGAGTGTCGGAAGTCCGGCGAATACGTCGACGTGCCCAGTCTGCTGCTCGGACTCGCGCCCTCAGACCGCGACGCGACCCGGATCGGGCTTCAGCGGATCGCGAAAACGCTGGAGCAGATGGACGGGAAACTCGCCGAGCAAACCGAGTACGCCCAGCGCATGTTCCTCAAACTGCAACGCCTGGCTCAACTGCAACAGGAAACCCGCTGTCCCAGCGTTTTCGCCATTGTCCCGGCAGGCCGCCGACGCCTTGGTAACGGTCAGTACGAACTGCGCCTGTACTGCGAGGAACCCGGTTCCTGGCACCGGCTGCCAGAAGAAGACGGGTGTTATGCGATCTCCCAGCCCGCCGAATGGCTCCGCAGATTCGGGCCCTACCTGCAGCATTTACTCAAAGTGCTCAAACACGCGGCGCCGCTGGCTGGTCCGGTGCTCGGCATGAGCGTGGGCGTGCTCGATCAGCACCTCAAATCCGACTGTGACCTGATGAAGGAACTGGTCGCTCAAACCCCCTCCCAGCTCCGGCACGACGACGAGCTCGACGGGATAGATCCGTCCGGCCTGCCCGCCGCACGCGCGACAAACGACGCCGACTTCCGGGCGCTGGAGGTCATGCTGACCGGCTTGGACGCCGAACGGGTTTGGGGCGGACTCTCCCGGACAGCTACCCCGGAAGGTCTCACTCTGTACCTGTGCGCCGATCATGTGACCGCCTACCGACGCGTCTAGACGGTGACGAACTCGTTGGCGAAGAAGGATTCCGCGGGCTTCCTGTGCCGTTAAGTCCTTCAGGACGACGCCGGGACAGCGGCCGTCGCCCAGCTGGACGCCACCCCTAGGTCATGGTCAGGTACTCCGTGCTCTTCTTGAGCGTGCCGATCAACGGTTCCGCCTGCTCCGGGCCTTCCCCGAGCACGCTCATGCCCCACAGCGCCTTGTTGCCGCAGTGGCGCCTCTGATTCCAATGAGCTCGTGAGTGGGCGCCCGAACGATGTCAGCAGGTGGAGCCAGAACGGCCACTGCCCTCGTCGCAACCGCGACGTTGCGCGACATGCCCACCTGGATTGAAGTGGCGAGCTAGCCCTCGCACGGCGAGGACACCTACCACGTAGCGCAAGCTGGTCTGTGACACGTCGACCAGTCTCGCTAAGTTCGTGGCTTTGGATGCGCTCCGCGGGCGGGCACATGCGGCCTCGGCCATTCGAGCGCAGCCACAGCGACAGGTTGCCTGGTCAAACTAATCGGTCAGATACAAGGCAGGGGCTGGCCCAGTAGCAGTGTCAGCACCGCCGATACCATCAGAGGGTCCCCTGCGAGTACACCTGGTCATTGATTCTGGGGATGCTCCATCCCTGAAATGCCTCACGACATGACGTGGCTTGTCGATCGCGCCTTACCGCGATGACAAGCGAGACCGGGAAGTTCGAGCCGGGGTCATGAGCCGCAACACCGCAGAGAAGATCACACGTGGGCGCACAGGACGCCATACGCGGGTTCGAGTACCAGTTTCTTTGGACCCTGGAGTACGGGCTGTCGGCACTGTTCGTCGACGATCCGGCATCCACAGCGATTCAGGTTGAGGACGTCCTGACCACCCGACTGAGGGTCGATCAGGACATCGTGGACTTCGGAGTGCGGCGCGGCGACCGCATCATGACGGTCGCCCAGATCAAGAGCGGCGGCGCAACCTCGGCGTTCACGGCGTCGAACTTCCTGTCCATTGCGGTCCGCCTGCCGACCCATTCGGCCGAGCACTACCTGGTGGTGACCAATCGCTCGGCCGGGGACAACCTCTCCGAGTTACTGATCTTAATGCGCATTGAAGGTTCTGACCTGCGCGAACGGGTACTCGCCTTGGCCGGCCGGTGGAAAGTGGCGACCGAACTGGCGGCCCAGGAGCCAGAGTTTTGGCAACGACTTGTCCGCATGGAGGTCGTGCTGGACCCGCGCGACATCGAGCAGGTTCGCGTCGACGTGCAGGAACGCGTCCGCGCAGCCCGACACCGGGTGGCACCGTCAACCGTGGGATGGGATGCGGCGGGCCTGCTGACCGGCTATCTCGTGTGGGAGGTAATGGGCAAGGCCGCAGGCCCCGCAGTGGCCGAACTGCCCATGAGCGCTCTGCTGCGCATCCTGGGGACCAGCGTCGACTCGCTCACCGCGTTGATCCGCGAGCGAGACTGGGCGATCCCGGTGACTCCGGCACCCCGAACCCCTGCGTGTCAGGGTGAGTTGAGTCCGCTGGTTCAGAGCAATCCCGGCCTGATGCAGGGCGAGATACGGATCGATTGAGATGACCCGCACGAGTATGTCCTCGCTGGTTGAGGGCGATAATGAGCGGATGGCTTCCCAGCACCCGCGTAGTGACGGGCCGCGTCGGCGGCGCGTGTTCACCGCGTCGGAGAAACTCGCCCATCTGGACGCCTACGAGGCGGCGTGTGAGCAGCACGACGGCGGCGGGTACCTGCGACGGGAAGGCCTGTACTCCTCGTTGATCAGCGAGTGGCGCAAGCAGCGCGATGCCGGCGTGCTGGCGGGCAGGAAGCCGGGCGAGAAGGTCGGCAAGCTGTCCGCGGAGCAAGCCGAGATCGCCCGGCTCACCCGGGAGAACGCCCGTTTGAACAAACGGTTGAACACCACCGAGACCGCGCTGGACATCATGGGAAAGGCGCACGCTCTCTTGGAAAGTCTTTCCGAGAGAGCGGATTCCGACGAGAAGCACAAGAAGCGCTGACCCACGCCTATGCGTCGATGACCGCCGATGGTGTGCCGACCAGGCAAGCCGCCTGGTTGACCGGTCTGGTGCGCTCGACGGCGATCCGTCACGGCAAAGCCGCCGCCGCGCCCACACCGGTCGCCGTGCCGCAACCGGCGCCGGACCCGCTCAACAGGCTGACCGTTTCCGAACGCCGACAGATCCTGCAGGTGCTCACCGGCACACGATTCGTGGACCTGGCACCGCTGCAGATTTACGCCCATCTGCTCGACGAGGGCGTCTACCTCTGCTCGGTGTCCACGATGTATCGGGTACTGGCGGAGAACAAACAAGTCAAGGAACGCCGCCGGTTGGCGCGCCACCCTAAGGCGGTCTGCCCTGAACTGGTCGCGACCGCGGCCCGGCAGGTCTACAGCTGGGACATCACCAAGCTCGCGGGGCCGGTGAAAGGCACCTACTTCGACGCCTACGTGATGATCGACATCTACTCCCGGTCATCGTCGACGTCCATGTCCACGCCCACGAATCCGGTGCCCTGGCGAAGGAGCTGATGGAACAGATTTTCACGGTCCACGGCGTTCCGCAGGTCGTGCACGCCGATCGGGGTACGTCGATGACCAGCAAAACCGTCGCCGTCCTGCTCGCCGATCTCGAGGTCACTCGATCGCACTCGCGGCCGCGGGTGTCCAACGACAACCCGTACTCGGAATCACTGTTCAAAACGTTGAAGTACGGTCCGGAATTCCCCGAACGCTTCGGATCACTGTCGGAGGCAAGACGATTCATGGACACCTTCGCCCAGTGGTACAACCACGAACATCGACACACCGGCATCGGCCTGCATACGCCCGCCGACGTCCATTTCGGCCTGGCGGCTGCCAAAGCCGCCGACCGACGCACCGTGCTCGCCGAGGCCCGCGCGGCACCCCCACCGGTTCGGTGGCATCACCACAGCACCGAAGGTGCTCGACCTCCCGACACCGTCTGGATCAACAGACCAGCCGACGACACCAACCAGGACACCGAACCCCAAGCCGCCTGACACCCACTGGCCTCACTCACCTTGACAAATTCCGTTGACGGGCGCGTACCAGCTGCGGCTCACATTGCATGTGCTCTGGCGGCGATAGGGTAAGGCGCTGTGACCGTGGAGCTCGATCACCGGGGAGGGCATATGAGCTCGTCGTTCCGTTGGATGCAGAGGCACAATAACTACTGCGTCAGCGCGGTGGAATCCGCGAAGGCAACAGAAGTGCTCAGTCGGTTCGGCGGTGACGTCACACAGAGTGTTCGCGGTGGCATCAGGGACGCGGCGGATCTACACCACGCGAACCCGAGGCATCTACCGACGCTGTGCGTCTTAGAGCTCGACGGTTGGTGCTTGGCTGTCGAACTTTTCAGTTCGGAAGGCTTACGTGAACCTGTTCTGCAGCGCACAGCGGAGGACTCGCGTGTGCTGTGCGTGGGAGTGAACTACAACGCGGAGCGCCGCCTGGCCTACGCCGACAGAGCCGGGCCGATCGGGCCCTTCCCCGCCCCACTACGCACCATGCCAGAGTGGGACCTGCTGGAACGGGTCGCCGCTCGTCTTGGACGCTCGATCGACGAGTGGTCCGACGAGAACGTGCCGGCCAGTTCAATCGAGTTCTTGGGCCGGGCCTGCGGAAGACCTGTCGACGACGAGGTCATGACCAAGTCCGGCCTCGTCAGTGTGATGCTCCCGCTGCTGCCAGCCACTTTCTCGGTCGACGTGCCTGTGAGGTCACAACTCGACGTCCGCGTGGCCGCTCTCACCGAGTCCGGCAGCGACGAGCAGCTGCGCCCTGCGGTCGCCCGTCAAGTGCAGGAGATGCTCCGAGAAGCACTCGTGGATTCGGACGCGGTCCGGTCCGCCGTGGCTGCGTCTGGTGACCATGCGGCAGAGGTGACCGACGAGTCAGCTGCAGGCCGCGATCTGCGGGCAGTGTTGGCAGAGCAGTACCTGCTGGCCGGTTCTGCCCCTGCGCGCCACACCTCGAAAAGCGCACAGGGCACACAGCCCAATCCCGAGCAGGTGCAGCGTCGTGTTTCCGCCAGCGTGGTGGCCGCCGCGCTGCTGCGCGGCGGGCCGCAGGCCGCTCTAGCAGAGATGCTGCACCGCCGGGCCGGCACGGCATGGCGGGACGATCTGATCGAGGACCTCGCCGTCGTGGTGACGACACCGGCAGCGGTCGCCAAAGCCACCATGCTGCTCGAGGAGCACCTCACGAGGCATGCCGCGTCCCGACCAGTACCCGGACTTCGCGCTCCTGTGCCCTCACACGGTAGATTTCGCTTTGATCGGCGCGGAAGCCGTCCTTGAGATCCCCTCGACTGTGAGGTCTTACAGCATTCGCAGGTAGGCACAGAAGGCGTTAAGGATCGTCTGGCACTGAGCCTCGTTGTCCTGGGCCAGGCGCTCGGGGGCGTAGAGGCCACCGAGCCTGACCGGCGCCTAGCGATACGCTGCGACAGCGGCGAAGAAGACGGTCAGGACAGTGAGCACCACCCCGCCGCCGAACAGTGCGGCGGCGGCCACGGGCTTGCCGGACGCCCGGGAGAGAACCCCCGCGACCAGCCCGATGTTGAGCGCCCCGGATAGAGCGAGCAGGAGAACCAGAACTGCAATCGTCGTCATGGTCGCAAAGCTGCCCGCCCACCCATGCGCCCTGGGAGTGTTCAGTGGTCAGCGCAGGTCCCGGTGGATGCTCGCCGCACCCGCTCACCCATAAGGTGGGCAGGTGACCCAGCCCGACTACTACGAGTTGATGGCCCGGCTCGACCGTGCGCGTAAGGACCTCGGAGGCCTGGCCTCGACACGAAGCCTGGGCAGGAAGCTGGGGTTCTCCCCCACCACCGTAACTAAGTGGCTCGCCGGCAAGGCGTTCCCGCAGCGCGTTGATCCCCTGGTTGCCCTGGTCGCGGCGATCCACGACGCCGCACAGCGGAACAGCCGCCTCACACCGGAGTTGGATGCCCTGACCACTAGGCGCCGGTGGGATGTCGCCTACCTAGCCGAAACCAGGGCTCGGGCCACCGACACCGCGGACGCCGTCGCCCGTGGGGCTGCGCGGCAGACATTGGCCGCGACCCGGCCCGGCCTCCCTGTCGACCAGTGCGATCCGCTCCGGCTCGGCGTGAAACCGGCGATCGATGGCGGCGCGGACGGCCCCGCCGGTCTTCCGCGCTACGTCCACCGCGCGCACGACGTCCCGCTACGTAAAGCCGTCGCCGACGGCCAGGTGATCACCCTGATCGGCGGGTCGTCCACCGGCAAGTCCCGATCGGCCTGGGAAGCGATCCAGACTTTGGACCCGAGCTGGCGGGTGTGGCGGCCCGGGGACTGGGGCGAGCTGGACCGGATCGAACCACACACCGTCGTCTGGCTGGACGAACCCCAAACCCAGCTGACGGAAGAGAACTCCCGGTACCTGGGCGCCGTGGTTTCGGACACGGCGCGGGAGCCGGTGACACTGATCGTGCAGATGTGGCACGAGGTCTGGCGCGCTCTCGACGACGGCGAGCACCCCGAGGCCGCACGGCTCCTACTCGCCGGGCAAGTCATCCCCATCCCGGCCGAGTTCAACCCGCTGGACCCAGCCGAGTGGGCAGCCGCCGCGGCCGCGGATCCCCGGCTGGCTCGCGCGGCTTACGAGGCCGGCATGGAGGTCACCCAGTACCTCGCCGGCGTGCCCGCCCTGATCGACGTGTACCAGCACGGCCAGCCGATGACCCGAGCGTTGATTACGGCGGCCGTCGACGCCCGCCGACTGGGGCTGCCCGCCCCGCTACCGTTGGATTTCCTCGCAGAAGCCGCCACCGGCTACCCCACCGATGCTGAATGGCAACAGGTCCACGACCAGGACTGGCTCCCAGCTGCGCTCGCCGAGGCCAGCGAACCGGTCCGAGGTCTTCCCGGCCCGCTGCGCCCGGATATCCCGCGCACCCGCACCCGCAGCGTGTCCACCGATGTCCGGCTCGCCCTCTACTTGGAGGAGTACGGCAGTATCCAGCGCCGCACGGAGATCCCGAAAGCGGCCTTCTGGGACGCGGCGCACCGTTTTGGCACCCCGGAGCAGCAGGCGACGCTGGCTACCCGCGCGGACGGCTACGGTCTCTACCGCATCGGCGCGAGCCTGCGGAAAGCAGCGCTGTCAGCCGGTCATCCCGCGGGCCCGGCGGCCCTGCTGGAACACGTGCCGGGCGCCGGTGACGACGTGATCGCATGGATCGTGGAACACACACCGGTCATCAACCTGCGTCAACTCGAGGACCTGGACCGCGAGCTGGCCCGGCGTGACGAACCGGAGGCACGCGCGGCCCTGCACCGGCGAGCCACGCAAACGGCTAACCTGGCTGACCCGGAGATCGTCCGCCTGGTCCGGTGGCTCGCCACCTCCGACGATGATGCTGCGACCGCGGACTTCCTCGCCCGCCGTCCCGCCCTCGCTATGCCGACGAACGTCAACATCCTGGGGCCCCTCGCCCAGGTAGATCATGCCGAGGCCGAGATCTTCGCTAAACGCATGCTCACCGAGAACTCGCGGCACCTCGCCTGGTTCGTGCACCCGATGGTCGCCGCCGGTTTCCGGCACACGATCCGCGCACATCTCCTCGCACTGCCTGCGGGCGAGGAGCCTGATGAGATCGTCCGGGTGCTGGAAGTCCTGCACGACAACAACTTCCCGGATGAAGTCCGCTACCTCCTCGAGCGGACCGATCCGGCCGACCTGTCCTTCGACCACCTCAGGGATGCCGCGCGGGTTCTGCGGATGCTGGCCGACCTCGCCATGACCGACCAACTCACCGCCGTCATCGCCATGGTCAACCAGGACAGCCGACTGCGCAGCTGGAGCCCCAACCGGGAGGCAATGCTGGCCAACCTTCCCCTGGATGTGAGCAGCCGGCTGCAACTCGATCCCGAGCCGCAGCCACCGGCCCCACGCCCAGCCCGGTCGTCGATCAACCTCAGCCCGTACACCAGAGCCGAGGACGTGGCCGAGGCCTTCGCGGCGGAACTGGGCAACCTGACACTCGCGGCCGCCGATAAGGCGGCACAGTCGGTGGATGTGGCCAACCTCGAACGCCTGCTTGCCCTTCTGTGGCATCTACGCGCCGGCGGTCACCATGACGCCCGCGACACCTTGGTGGAGCGGATCGAACTCAACTTGCTACCGAGCCGGACCGAGCACTTGTGCGCACTAGCCCGCGAACTGGGACCAAGCGCCGCGGCGAAAGCAGTAATGACCAAGGTCGTCGCCGAGTGCGATCCCTGGTACTCCAAGTCGATCCGGCGCGTCGTGCTATCCGCACTGGAGGCGATCGGCGCAACCGACCTTATTGCCCGACTGGCATGGCGGATCGCCGACGCAGGGAACTTCGCCGCCTGCACCACCCTGCTTCCGCACGTAGTACGCCAGTACCCGTACGGTCGCGATCCGAACCGAGAGCCTTCGTCCCACTGGTCCTGGAGCGACCTGGCCTAGCTCGATGTGAGAGATGAACTGCGGCTGACTCCCAGACGACTGCTCATGCTGGGTTGTGATTAACCAGGTGTATCGACCGCAGCCACCTTGACCTGCGGTTTCTAAAAGCTTAAAAGCACGAAAGCCTAATAGTGGACGTCGTGATCCGAATCGCACGTCCACGTCGTGTAATGCCGAGGGGGCGCCCACCGGCACGGTCTCTACTGATGGGAATGCCGGCGGGAGACGACGAAGCCACCTTCGCCGACGACGAGAAACTGATCAGTCCCCCTGCATGCCGCCTGGCGCCGGGGCAAGGCGGTCGAGTTGGAGGAACAACAGGACCGCAAGCTCGGCGCGCTTCTCGAGACCACCAAACTTGGCCTGATCGCTCGACAGCGGAAGCGTGATCTGATCCGAACGATTCGACTCTTCAACCTCTATGAGGCGGTCAAGACCGCCCTCGATGGCACAAGTCAGCCCTCCGGGGCCGCAACCGAATCGCTCAGCACACCGCAGTTCGACAAGATCGCGAGCCGGGCAGACTTCACCGCTGTCTTGAACCAACTGCGCCGCAAAGCCGGGCGGTGTCCAAGTAGCCGCTGACGGGCTGGTCCGTGTCATCGACTACGTCGCCGGATTCGAGGTGCCGCAGGCACCAAGCGTCGAGGTTCTCTGCCAGCTTCCGGCTCGTGGCCGTTTTCGGCTGCGCAGCACGTCCGCGCCGACCCCATTGGCGAGCGCGTCGGCCCACCGGCGCTAGGCCGACTGCTTGCTGATGCCGCCGGCGGCCGGACCGATCTCATCCCGAGTGGCGCCGCGGGTGCGTTCGACGACGACGCCGCTACCGACTCGTAGACGCGGTGTCGCCAAGCCGGGCGTCGATCGCGAAGCGACGCCCCGGCGCTTTGTCCTTATCCAAGCTGCGCATAGTTCTGGTGCGACCGTGGTTGTCTGGCCAGACCCGAAGGTGGGCGGACCGCGTCGATCTTCTTGAGGCCGTCGCCTCCTAGGGCGTCGACGATGTGCCGGACCGTCTTCAAGTAGGCGCGGTACTTCAGGTAGCTGAAGGTCGGCACGGTCAGACCCGGCAGTGCGGATGCTACGCCGGTCAAAATGTTCACGAGCATGCTTGCAGGACCCTCCAGGGGATGGTCCTGGTGCTCATCTCCAAGCGGCTACGGCCGGCGCTCTCCTGTGATGACTGGGGCGCTCAGACGCCTACGGCCCACGACGGGCCTGATGTAGCTCGAGCAAACGGTATTGGGTTGTACGCGCCAGCATACCCGGTCCGACGCCGTCGTCACGGGCGTGCAGTCCACTGTGCGTCCGGCACGATGATCGTCTGGCGGGCGTAGCCGCGTTGAACGGCTTCGTCGTAGTGATGCAGCCAGTCTTCGGATGGAGTGGGGGGCGGGAAATCCAGCGCCTCGGCCATGCCCATGAGCACCCCGAGCCGGATGCGTCCCGTTCCGTGCTTGCAGCTCGCGAACATGAAGTCCTTCGAACCACGGCCGCCGTCCCAAGCCCAATGGACGATGGCCGCCGCATCTCGGCCTGGGACCGATTCGCCCAGCCAGACGTAGCGGACCCCCGTCCGTGGGTCTCCTCGCCGAAACACCCGACCGAGCAGACATCCCTTCGCCGGGCACCGGACCACGAACGCCGTCACCTTCTTCTGCGTTACCGGGTGAAGATCGAAGAACCACTTCGCGAGCCGTTCGGACTCCTCACGCCACTTGCGACGATTCTCCAGCGTGCGGATCGGCTGGCCGTTGCCGTCGCGAGCGTTGACCGGATCAGCTTCTTCGCGCCTTAGAAACTCGCGCGTGCTCGCTCCATCGGCCTCTTGCCTAAACCTGAGCCGCTCGCGGCGCGGACCTCTGCCCATGCGAGACAGCATGCCTCGCCAGAGCCCTGAGAGGCACGTCCTGAGCGCCCGCCTCATCCTGCCCAGACATCGTCCGTACCGCAGGCAGACTCGACCCGAAATCGGCACGGTTGTGAAAACGGAGACGAAACGGAGCCCAATGACGCCGAGGAAAATATGAACAACGCTCACATAACGCGGCGAATCAGCAGGTTAACGATCATGTTGATCTTGAGCCGCCAAGGGGGCTCGAACCCCTGACCTTCTGTTTACAAGTCCCCTCCACCGCACGGTCAGCCAGTGACGCAAAGGGGCGAGTTTCGGCCATCTGTGCAGGTCAGCGCAGGTCTTGCCTTCCATCCAAGTGCCAGGCTGTATCGGGCCGTGTAGGGCTCTACTTCGGCAACGGAGCCCAATCGGAGACGGCGCAGGCGCGGCCTCGCCGCTCTACAGCGGCTCCCTGCCATCAACGAGTCCCGGTTACCCGACAGGGTCACTAGGTGACGCTGGAGCACTGGCCGACGGTGGCGAAAATGGGATCACAAGAAATGCCTCAGCAACGTCCTCTGAACAGGTAGACAACCAGAGGCGCTGCCCAGGCCGCGCGCCCGCCTGTCAGCGCTCGCGTTGGAGCGCCTCTGGCAGCCCGTATGCCCCGACATCGGCCAGCTTGTCCACGACGTTGAGACATCTATCGCGCATCGCCGCGTCGCCTTGTCGATAGAGCCGGAGCACGACGGTGACAATGTCACGGCTGATAGCCGCGGTAGCCCTGCTTAGATCACCGAGTTCAACACCAGCGTGTTCGACGGCGCGCTCGCAAGCGATGATCGTGATGGAGGGCAGAAGTCTCAGGCTTTGCTTGAGCGCGTGGAAGAGGTCACCGCAGTTGTCTGGGAAGGCTCGGCTGGTCGCATACGCCACCACGACGCGTTCACTGATCGAGGCAGAGGCTGGTTCGTGGAGGACTCGGATCGCCGCAGAGGCGGCTTTGCGGACATCTGGGTCGCCGTCGTCAAATAGCCTGACGAGCTCGGTGGCAGCAAGGTGCGGTGCAGTGGCCATGGTTTGCGCGGCCCCCTGCCGCGCCAGGATCGGCAAGTCGGTGACGTCGGAGGGGCATGCCTCCGGTAGCCGGTCGTTCAATAAGGCGTTGGCCCAGATGTGGCCAGCCCTCACCGCGATGGGGCTGTCTGTTTTGAGCGCACGATTGAGGTGCCGTGCGAAACGCGGACCTGCATCGAAGATGGCCTGCAACAGCAGCTCGTTAGCGGGGTTTGAATAGTGTATCTCGATCGCACTTGTGGAGAACAGGGCGTCAGCGATATCGAGGGCCTGCTCCAAGTGGCTTGCGAATAGCGCCAAACTAGGACGAGCGGCCTCTGCGCGTACAGACAGGATTGGATCCTGCGCGAGTTCCGCCACAACTGGGAGCAGCCGAGGTCCGTACGTCGCCTCGGCGGCGAGAATCTGACCGATAGTCGCAGCGGCAACTCCACGCGTCGAGTTCATCCCTTCCGTTGCCAGCTCGAAGTCGTCATCGGGTCGTCCTCCCGCGCGTTCCACCGCAGGATCAGCTGCTCGAGCGTAGTGCTCGACCAGGTCGATCAGTGCGTCCGTAGCTTCCTCAGCGGAGTTCGCAATTGCGCGGCACACGGCTTGGCCAGCCGCTTCTCCTACGATATGCCTTGCGTGTTCGCACAGTTCAGTCAGCTCTGCGGTGGTGATCTTGCCAGCGACTGCGTTGACGACTTCGATGATGTTGTATGTCGGAATTTGTTCGTCAAAGGTCAAGGCGAGTTCGGTGAAGCGTTGCGGTTCGATCGTGGCACGGCGACCGAGCAGTTGGGCGAGTTCTCGCGAGCCTCCGACCGCAAAGTTCCGACGAGCGAGTTCCTCCCTCGAACTGTACTTGGCGATAGCTCGCAACCAGTCTTCGTTGGTCATGTGTTCGCCTGCCTTTTCGGGCACCGGCGGGCCAACGAAGTGAGCTTCAACAGGCTCGGGCGGCCGGATCACGGCGCGAGTGAACTTGCGCTCGAGTTCACCTAGCCTGCGTCTGACAGCAGGTGACAGCCGGCTCTCAGACAACGCCGACATCAGCACGTACTGGGTGTACCCCCAGGCTCCATTTCTACCGGGTTTCTTCTCCCAGGCGGGGTAGTAGGCAAGGAGCTTCGTGCCTAGAGCCTCGAGTTGGGCATCGCCGCAATGCGGTGTGGCCGCCTCGATGAGTAGCCGTGATGCCCAGACGTTGCTGCCATGCCAGCCTAGTTTCAGGTTTCGGTCATCCGATCGCAGCCAGTCGATCGCCTCGTCCGCTGCTTGCTCGGCGATGACTGCGTAGGCACGGCACGCGAGAAATCGCGCGACCTCGTGATCACTGCTGCGCAAAGTGGGGATAATGGAGCTCGAGCTGCTCCAAAGGTCATGTGCAGTCGCGCGTAGGGCGATATCGATGCCGTCTAAGACTGCGTCGGTGACTTGATGAGATCGGTAGAACCTGTACGCCCAAGGACCGCCGGCCTTTCGCTCGCCATCGGCGTCCGTGGCAGTGTCGTCCAATACAGTAAGTACGAAGGGGAGCACGTGCTCCAGGTACTGCTGAGGCGCTGCTGTGGCGATCTCGACGATCGTCTTGTCGCCACCGGCACCTCTTGCCTGGTCGATGTAGTCCGGAAACGGGTTGGCGACGTCGTCGGCCTGTGCTCGTTCTCTGGCGCGGTTTAAGTACGCACCGACAACCCGCGCCGCTCCTGCGGGGTCTTCGTCATGCAGGCCGGCAATGATCGACCAGAAGTTGCTGTTGACCGCGATCGGCCCTCGAGCTCCGTCCAACAAGCCGCGGCGGAGCAGCTCAACGGTCAGGTCGACCAGGCCTGGCGACAGAAACCACTCGACCATGGACCGCAGTCGAAGCGTCCACTCGTCACAGCTGCCGATGAACGGCTTGACCAGTTCAGCGACGCGTTTCCCACGCTCCCTGGCCGCCCTGATCAGCACGTTGGCCGTGGGTGTAGCCATCGCAGTCTCCGTGAGCAGCGGCTCCCAACGACCGGCCGAGTCGGCAGCATCGAACCAAGCGGGCTCCATCAGCAGAGCGAGGAGCCGCCCACTACGACGTGAGCCGCTGAATGCGAACGGTTCGATCGCCAGCCAGTCGTCTGCCGCGGCCGGCAGGGAACTGAGGACCCCGATCACGACGTCGAGAAGGTTCGAACGAATCGCGTCGCTGGTCAAGAGCCGGACCGCGTCTGTCCGGAACCGCCGTCGATTGACCCCGATGAGGTGTTCGAGGACCTGGCGCAGCTGGGCGCGCCGGAACAGTTGCTGACCCGAGTTCACCACGAAGTCGTGCAGATCTTGTCCCTGGGCGACGAATTCTTGTGCGAACAAGAAGTCGAAGTAGGTCTCATGAAAGAACTGGACGGTGTCGCCGTCATCGCGGAAGATCCCCGCCGAAGCCAGTGCTGGCCGTGCGCGTGGCGGAAGCCGATCGAGGAGCGCAGCTGGTGCATGCAGGGTCTCGTGTTCGCTCATGTAGGTCACGAGAGGGGCGATCGCCCCGTGCCAGCCAGCCGCCCCAAGGTCGCCTTCGACCAGCGAACGGAGCTGGCCGGTGAACTGTCGATACAGGTCCGGAAGTGTCC
Organism: Amycolatopsis sp. QT-25; assembly: GCF_029369745.1. NCBI lineage: Bacteria > Bacillati > Actinomycetota > Actinomycetes > Pseudonocardiales > Pseudonocardiaceae > Amycolatopsis > Amycolatopsis sp. QT-25. Next base: position 1,600,238 of record NZ_CP120210.1, on the reverse strand, counting down.
GGTACGGTAGCTCACGAGACTTGGCTTCCAGCCGGAAGAAAACCGCCAGGTGCAGAGGGACGCGCAACAAGTCGAACGTATCGGCCGCTAGTGAGGTCGCGTCGACGTTAAACTCAGCGAGAGCAGCACGTACCGCCGTGGCATCAAGGTCCCCGACCTCGAGCTGCTCGACCTTGTCCTCGTCGAGTAGCAGAAACCTCATTCTCGGATCATCCAAAAGATCAGCTGTGCGCACGACGAGGACGACCTTCATTCGGCCGTGCCTACTCGCCTGTTCGACCGCCTCGGCGACGGCGTGGTAGCTGTCGGGGATGCGGCCGCTGTACGTACTCACCGCATCGAGCTGATCAATGACGAGAACGGCCGGTCCACCGCCGGCTGCCGCAGCCAGGACGTCCACAGGGGATGACCGCAGGTCTGCTGCCTTCCCTAATGCCGCGGCGTTTCGGCAGACACTGTCGATCGCGTCCATGCGCACTACCGCGGCCGTCCAGCCGGCCTCGGTCAGCTGTTTCACAGCCTCGGCCGCGACCGTGCTCTTGCCTGAACCGGCACGACCGTGCATCACAACAACTGGACGGCCATCATCTGCAGTCAACCGGTCGGCCAGAAGTGACGCTCCAGGATGAGCAGCCATGACCGGCGGCCGCGTGATCCGGTTCCGCCGGTAGTTCCTGTCCACGGTATCGCTGATCGCCTCATCGTCCCGTGCTGCCGGGACGACACCGTTACCCTCGGGGTGAATAACCACGTAGGTGTTGTTTTGCGTGTTGTGATCGCCAACCTGCACGCCTTCGCTTTGGCTGACGTCGACACGCCGCGCCAGCTCCGACGGGGTCGGACCGCGGTCCTGTCGATCTCGGGAGAACACTGTTAACTACCGGTCGAAGTGGTTGGTCTGTGTGTTGTGGTCACCGATCTGGACCCCACGACCGTCTCGAACTTCGACCGTATACTTTCCGGCCACCTTGGTTGCTGGTCGCGTTGCAGCCCCACCCTCGGTTCTGTGTTCGCGCTGCATCTGGCGTAGCGAGACAATCAGCGTGATTGCCCCGAGAATCAGTCCTGCGATGCCTGCAACCCAGCTCAGTGCTTCGACCACCGGCCGATATGGATGGTTTTCCTCCCACAGCCAGTTCAATGCGCCAAGCTGCCACGCTCCCCAGAGCACCAGGCCGACAGCAGCCATGCCTCCGAGCCACCAGAAGCGGCGTCCAAGCCTGCCCATACGACCTCCCCAGCCGACGCTTCGCCAGCGACTTCGTCCTAGATTAATCGTTGGCTGCACGAAGATCGCTACGGCGCTACCAGACGTGTAGATCGAGCCTCAGATGTCTCCGACAGCACAGTTCGGCGGATTCTGGCGCTAGCCAACCGCCGGAGAACGCGATGTGATGGTCCTGAATAGCTCAAGCGGTGCCTGACACTCCGATGCGAGTGCAAGTTCGTCTACCTGGGTTTCGGTGTGAATGAGTTCGATGGCGCGAGGCAACAGAGACGGCCGCTCCAGTAAGGGCATCGGGCCAGGCTCGCGGCGCCGCCATCCTTTGGAAGATACCGTGACCATCGCGTTGCGATAGGTGACGTCGCTCATGACACCGAGCGTTCGCGCCCGGAACAAGAGGGCTTGCAGGCTGACGTTCCAGTGCTGCTTGAGCTGGCCGAGTCGCCGCCAGTCCGCCCTGCTTGGCAGCTGTTCGGCGATCTCATCTGCCGGCATCAACAACTCCGCGGCAAACCGGTGCGCTTGATCCTCGACGATCCGGCCCCCTGGTTCGGCATCCACATGCATCACCAAGTGCCCGAGCTCGTGTGCCACGTCGAAGCGTTGGCGGTAGTAGTCGTCCTTCAATGGATTGAGCAGGATAATTGGCCACTCGGGCGTGTCGAAGGAGTACGCGTCGACCGTCGCGTTGTCCAGGGGACTGAACACGACAAGGCTGCCGTGACTCTCCGCCAGCCTGACAAGATGTCCAACTGGCCCTGACGGCATTTCCCATTGCTTCCGCAGCAGTAACGCCGCCTCCTGCGGAGCGCGGCCACCGGTTTCTTCGGTTGATACCGGGTAGCTGGGCAGGTCACGTTTCGGGAACTCGACATGTCGCTCGATCGTGGTCGCGATGTCAACGGCGAGGCATCCGTAGGAGTAGGCCTGATCACGCGAGATCTGACTGGTCGATCTCAATGACCGGAAATGCGGGGCAGTGGCGGCGACCGGGAACGACTGCTTCCGGGCCAGAAAGAATCCCGGCGCGACCTCCAATGCCATCGCCAGGGCGCCTACCGTGGCCGGGGCCGGTCTCTTCGTCCCGCTCTCGTATGCCGCGACCGCTGTAGGCGTTTTCTGGATCAACGCCGCCAGAGCGTTCTTCCGCAAGCCCGCCAGTTGTCGAGCCAGGGTCAGGCGACCGCCGTCGAAGAAGGCGGCGATATCGCCCAGCCGTTCAGTCATGCGTCACCAATAGCACGCGGTCCGCCATCACCGCGCGCCGACCTCCGGACTCGCACGTCCGCGTCAGCGGCATCTCCGGACGGCGGGAGAATCGGGTCGACCGGCTGCGGCCGCGTCCCACTCTTCTGGGGCCCAGGCGGCAGATCCAGCAGATTCTCCCGCCACACCCAGGCATCGCCATGGTCAGAGTTCCACCGGATGCGACCGAAGAACAGCTCGAAGTCGACGGTCACCGGGTCCATCGCATGCGCGAGAACCAAGGTCTTCCGGAGATCACGCTCGTGGTCCGGAAGCCCCTCCAACGGCGGCAAGCCGGGAATCGCCGTGACCGGGAACAGGCCACCGTCGTCCTCGGAGTGAGGCTGCCGCGCGACTGTCTGCTTCGTATCGCTCTTCTCCGGCCAGCGAATCTTCCTGACCTGCCCGAATTTGTACGAGGCCAGCAGCCATCGCCAGCCATCGACCACCCAGCCAGGAGATCCGTTGAGGTCATATCGGACCACGGTGCCCGCAGGCAGCAACGGTATCGACTGGAAGTCCCGCCCGGCGATGCCATCCGCCAGCACGTCGCGCCCCACCGATTCCTCACCCGGCTGTGCCGCGAAGTCTCCGCACTGGAAGACCCGGTCGAGACGATCCAGCAGGTAGATGTAGGCGTTGTAGCCGATCCAGGACTGCTTGTGGCCACCTGCAGGGTTGTAGTCCTGGCGCACCTGCCGGTAGGCCGACCTGTGCGCCCAGGCGATGCCGTCCAGCACGCCAGAGCCACGCAACATCCCCAAAACCCTCGCCTGCTCAGTCACGAGTCCGAACTCTACCCCAATGCAGTATCGAGTGCGAAGAAATGAACCGCGTATGCCTCTGGGCTCGCCCCCTGCCGACGAACGCCGCTACCCGAACGCGCTGCAGAAATACGACGTCAAGTTCGCCCTATCGCCGACCCTGCCCTCACCTCGCCTCGCAAACGGTGGCGACATTACCGATGACAGCTCCCAGCCGCTGCAACACAAGAACTCGCCGTTGCGGCACTGCCGTTAGTTCAGAGTTCGTACCTGCCGCGCTCTGACCGTCGCCGTCACCGCGGCTTCCCTCTCTTCCCCTTCTGGACCGCTCTGAACAGCGGGCATCGACCGTCCCGCAGCCCAGCGACACCCGGTTAACGAGCTCGGCGGCAACGCACCGAACGGCTCACGGCAGCTCAAACCAACGGAGGAGATCAAGGCCAGACTCTCACCCACAGCGACCGGCGCAACGCCACCATCGCGCACTTGTCACGACATGGGATCCCCCGTCGGCAAGCAGCGAACGCACGCATCGACCTGCCCCGCCGCGTGCCGTTTTGACAGCAACTTGATCACATGGGTACCGTGAGTTCGGCGCACAGGCGCCTCGGTTGGCCCCACCCCGGCAGTGGAGTCATAAGACGAAATGGGCTGCGTGCCTGCCTGTGAGAGTGTTGACCACCACGGTGCCCACAGCTACCTAGTGCGTACGGCCGGGCGAGCGCCACGAGGATAGTTGTGTCGAAGAACCGCAGCCAGCTCGTCCGTGACCGTATGCGTTTCACCAACGAGCCGTATACTCGAGCGCTGGACGAAATCCGTAAACTCAACCACACAGAATCATTGATTCCCGACGCGAGCCCCGATCAGGCGGAGTTCGAAGCCTCGATCCTCGACAAGATCGGCCACGGCTCCCCAGCGCAATCCTCGGGGTCCTCGTCGCAGCATCCGTTCGGCATCGCCGACTGCACTCCTCGAAAAAACGAGCTGCTACTAACTCTCGCCCCTTCTCAGGACTGCCTCAAGGATTTCGCAGGCCACGTCGCACCCTTTGCACACGTGGACACGGGCCTGAACGGCGTGGCGGGCCTACGCCTAGGTTTCACACACCACGGCGATGCCGTACTTCACCGCCTGCACCACCCGGGAAAGGTGATCTTGCGCGGGGTATCACGTGCCGCCTGGAATTCCGCCTTGTATGCGGCGTATGAAGATCCCAACTTCGTCGACAGGGCCTATCAGGGCGATGCCGCAACTCTGCACAGCGAAGAACGATACTCCTTCTTTGGCTACCCACTCGCCCACCGTAGTGAACACGGCGAACTCGCGGTCCGCCTCCTCAGCAGGCTCCTCCGCAGAGCACACGCGTTCCGCACACGAACTCAGCTCAGGTTCACCGACCTCTGGTTCAACTTAGTCGACGCCGGGGCTGTGATCACAGTCGAGTGGGCCGGCGACCTGGACCACGCCACCCTGATCGCCCGGCTCCTGGACCGGCGATTCGGGCTACCAATGCGGCCTATTACGTTAACGCACTGCTATTGCGAACCATGCAGCACACATGTTTCTTCCGCCAGATTAGTCGACTGCACAATCGGCGCGACAGTCCTCAACTTACGGCGCAGCGACCTCTATAACGACGTCCTGCCACCGCGACGCACCGGTCGATGCGACAAAACCACTGCTCGCCACCGTGAAAAGAACGGGGAAAGCAGTGCCGATTGAAGCCCACGCAGCCCTGCTCTTTCTGCCCGCAACATGGTCGATCGCAACACTTCTGACAGTTGCGACCGCACTCCTCGCCCGCGATGCGAGCCAGCGAGCCGATGCACGAAAGGTACTGATCGTCCTGATCCGGTTTCGCCAAGAAGACCGGAGAAAATAGACCGGAGCGATTTCGCTGTCCACCAACTGCGAGAAGCCAGTTCAAATCCAGGATAGTGGAACACCGGAAGCCCCAGGACTGAATATAAATTCGCCGCAGTCAATCTGACTCCTTGAAAAACGGAAAATCGCCAATAACTCAGATCCGAGCACACTGTCATCGGCGTGCCAATGCACTGGTCGAACGTGCGCTGAGCGGCATGAGAGGATCCTGCGGTCAAGATGCGCCTCTTCGCCGCAATCGAGGTTACGTGCAACGTCACCATGCCGAATATTGACCGACATCTCGGTGGCGCCGCCGTCTGAGCCGTGCCCGATTGTTTCGCAGCGTGCAGCTCAATCTGTTCGGCTGGGCAGCGATCGCGTTGCTGGTTCTGGCCGGTGCCGGAATCGGGTACGGCGGCAGTCGGCTCATCGACTTTCCGCGCGGGCCTGGCATCGCCGGAGGCGCCTTGGCCGTACTGGCCAGCCTGCTCGTGCTCGATCGCCGACGTCACGCCCGACTCAGCGATCCTCGTGCACCCCATCGCTGACCTCGAAGTCGCCACCGCACATCGGCATGAGCGGACGCTGTCGACACGGCATGCACAGGCAGACTGAACATTGCGAGCAGTGGTCCGCCGACTCCGAGAGTGGCGCCCACAGGAGGCCAGGTTTCGAGCCCACGACGAAGGCAATCACTCACGACTGCCACTTGGCAGTCCGATTCTCACGCCAATTTTCCTGGAGCAGTCCTGGAGCAGTCCGTCGGTTACAACAGCGCCCAACGACACCGGACCGCATCGAACAGAGCACAACTGCACCAGCCGACCAGCGAGTTCTCGATAACCGCAGGTCAGCGCCTTGGCCGAACCTGACTGGCAGTGAGGGGGTCAGGGGTTCGAGTCCCCTTAGCTCCACAGTGACGAAACACCGCCCACCTGGCGCGTTAGCCGAGGTAAGGCGGTTTTTTCGTTCCGCCTCACTTTGAGAATTGGCGAGACGAACTTCAGTTACTGTTCAGTAGCTGGAGCAAGGCTGGAGCAGGCCATCCCACCCACGTCAACTGGGGTCACATCTTCTGCTCCAGCTGTGTAACCCGACTGGATAGTTCTCCTCGGGAGCGCCCGCAGTGTGCGGCTCCACCCCACGTCGATGAGCTGCAGATTCCCTCGGATTAAAAGTCCGCTCCGCCACTGTGCCAGACAGTGCCGCGAAGTGTCGGATTTTGATCATCCGTGCAGGTCAACACGGACATCGCCGCCGAAGCGGGTGCCAGGCCGTATCGGGCCGTACCGGGCTCTACGTCGGCAACGGAGCCCAATCGGAGACGGCGTGATCCCCCAACGTTCCACTTCTTCCATCACTAAAGTCGACTACCGAGGAGCTTCACCCGCTCACCCAATGCGTGAAGAACCGAGGCATCGTTCGCCGGGGTGGATTGAACAACGTTGCCGGCAGCGCTCGGAAGCCGATCCTCGTCAGCGGCAGACAGCGAGCGCGCCCGTTCACGGCATGTCCGTCCGTGTCGGTGCTCCCGTCTTGTGCTGCCTCGGACACGTTGTTCCCATCGAGGCCAATGCGTCTCGCGGTCTTGTATGCAGGCAATTGAGTGCCTTGCCGTGCCGGGTCGATCGGAGACTGGATGGCTCGCTTACACCTCGGGCGCTACAGCCTGCCGCCGAGAAGCCGCGCCAGCGAGGCATACCCAGGGATATTGGCAGCCATCGGACTACCAGCAAGCGTCAAGTGAGCGATCCGGACCTCGCCGTGGCTCCGCTTCACGGTCACGACCAGCGTGTCGAGATCCTCGCTCCGGCACCACATCGCCGCATCCCCGGCGCCCGCCAACGGCTGAGCCTGCCCCTCACCCAGACAGCCCTGCTCGGCAACGGCGAGTGCGCTCCCCGGCGCCGCCTCACCCTTGATGGCGGTCACCATCAAGCTACCGACGCCAGACCCGTCATCAACACGACTGAACTCGCAACCATAGGCAATGCTCCGCTGCCCCTCAACCGGCTTCTCCTCGACCGATCGGTAAGCAGCCTTCGACTCCAGGGCCCCTTGAAGCTCATCAGCGCCAAGGAACCCGCAAGCCGCAGAAACCACTTCCGGCGAAACCACAGGAGCCCAATTCGAAGAGGGAGCCGAGACCGGCCCGACCGGATTCGCCACCACGTGCCCAGATCCCATCGAGCACCCGCAGCACACGGCCACCGTCAATAGCCAGGCCTTACGCACTTGTTTCGAGAACAAGCTCACCACCGAACGATCGTAAGATTACACGAAACCCGTTTTCCAATACGAAATCCAGACCAGTGATCACATTAGCGTCATCCCGACTAATTGCAACACGTTCCACCAGATAGCCGACCGATGAAACGGGCAGGGAAGAATGGGATTCCACATACTCTCCGACAGGCCATAAATAATCCGGAATCTCTTCTTCGCCCACTTCGTCAACAACAAGCGACCAGTCGGTCCAAACTGTGGCAATAACCGATGTCGACGCCGTGAAAACAACCCTCACAGCAGCGAGCGACCCGTCCTCATGTCTGACGCAACGAACCGAGCGAACTCGTCGACCATCCAGTTCCAAAAGTTTCGATTCATGCACAATGAAAGCCATTTCATCTCCCAGCCTAAAACCTGACCGGCGTAGCCTGTTCGAACCACCCATTCGGCTTACTCAATGGAAACATTGAGATAAATCCTCCATCCGGCTTTAGCACCAAGAGATCATTTCCTTGCTTATAAAACCACGCTCCATCCGTACCGCCACCCTTTGGATTCCAAGCCCCCCTTCTAACTTCATCAGCCGTGCCGCGAACTTCGAAACTGCCCTTCCTGCTGCCGACCCCCTGCCGATTCCGATCACCAGTACGATCCACAAGCGCCCGCGCGTGGCCTGGGAGCGAGGGCGCGTACGCGCCGTGAAAAGTCAGGTTGTCCATGACGATCATGTCGCCCCAGTCGGCAGCGTGCAGGTTACGTCGGCACGGTTCAGGAACAAGAACGAGGCCAAGATGTCGGCTCGTCGTCATCGCGAGCATGACCTCGGCTCCCTACAGTCGAGCGGGAGAGGCTGTCGCCAGCTTGCCCGCGGACAGACCTTTCGTTGTCACGCACGGCACGATCCCCAGCAATACTCCCCGAGCCGAGCTTGAGCAGCCCGCCGCCCGAGCCCGTGGAGTCCCGCACTCTGCGCCCCATCCCGCCAACACGTCGGGCGCACCACCACGCCAACCCTGCACGGTCACCCATTTCGACGAAGTTATGACTATATCCAGTACGCCATCACAATACTATTTTCTGCGGATCGAAACGCTTTGGATCCCATACGACACCGTTACCATCAACTACCCACATAGGAGTCTCAGCGTTCCGCGCCACGGCCTCGAGCAAACGAACAACCAAATCTGTCCATCTGCACTCAAATGAACATGCAAAAACTTTAGTCATGTCAGGTATGCAAACACCGTCGGCGGCCTCAAAAGGACCTTCAGTCACCTCCCATTCCGTGCCAGCAGGAATTCCTTCGAACACTGTAAAGAAACGTCCACACTCGTCCTTCAACTGGACCACGGATTCACCCGGCCCGTCAGACGCAGTTGCCGCACCCATCTCGACGAGCACACTTTCCACATGCCGAAAAAAGTCGCCATCAAGAGAGATTATAAAGCCACCTTTCACCCAAACTCCCTCACATAAGCAATCAAATCGTCCGTCGTTCTAAAAATGGGCGTTCCCTGCAGGGCAGCATTTTTCCAAGCAGCATCGGATATTCCCGGCGCAAAGCCAACCGTCATTCTGCCCGTAGTATTCTGCGTCTTGGCGATCTGCCCAGTCAGCCCGTTGGCTGCACCACCTTTGACTTGTACATAGATTTTGCCGAGATCTATATCGATCTCGCGCGTCAAGCCATTCGACATAGGTCGATGCACGTTAACATCAACCACCCTACCAGGCATCGCCGCCTCGACCGCGTTCGCCACGTCTGCCACGTGGGGGTCGGATGAACTGAAGGTCCTTGACGGAGTTCCCCGCGGTCCAGCACTTGCACCGCCAGACAACCCAGCGCCCACCATTCCGACCAGCGCCGCGAGCGCCTCGGCTCCGAGCTGCTGAACCCCTGCCGCCAGCTTGCATTCGGCATAGTTTTCAATGCAGTAAGTAGCCGCAATAACCCGCGCGCCTTCAAGGTCATTCTCCGTTTCGGGCGCTTGCAGGTATTTCCAGGCTTTGTCGCAGCCCATTTGTCCGAAGCACGCACTGACACCCGGTTCAACATTGATAGGGTGATTCCAGTAATCAGACGAAGCACGCGGATTGAAGATGATCTTTTCAAATTCAACCATCATGTGGTTACGATTTTTCGCACTGGGAGAGTTGCCGTTGACCCACCTCCTACGATCCGCCTGCTTCGACGCGGCTTGGCCTCGCTTGGCACCCTTTTGCGTTAGTTGTTCGTCGCTGTACTCCCCGAGGATGTCCGCGCCGTAGGAGCCGTCCGAGAGTTTGGCTCCGGGGTCGATTCCGCAGTCGCCGCGCCAGCCGACGCAATAGCCGGGTGAGTCCTCGTGGGCGAGGCCGGAAGGGTCACTGAAGGCGATGGGATTGTTGATGGAGTAGCTGTAGCCGTTGATCTGCTGCGGGCTGCTCGGATCCATGATCGGGTCTAGGGAGATGAACCGGCCAAGGTCCGCGTCGTAGCTACGAGCCCCGAGAGTGGTCAACCCAGTCGAGGCATCGATCATGCCCCCGACGAAGCCACGTTCACCCGGCATACCGGCGCTCGGGCCGCGCTCGGCTCCGAACGGGGTTTGACGGCGCTGCTTGACCGTGAGGTCGCTGGCGTTGATCGCGACCTGGATGGTGCCCTGGTGGTCTCCTGCGAGCCAGGTCAGGGCACCGCTCTTGCGCATCGCGATGGTCGCGCCACCGTGGGTGTAGTACCTAGTGGTGGTTGCGGTGCCGCTCGTTTTGTCGAGCCGGACCTCCTGCGGCCCCAAATACAGGGTGGTGCCGGTGGGGTCGCGGCGGATGAGGCGGCTGCCGTCGGCGTCGTAGAGGAAGGTCGTGTCGGCGGTGCCGTCGGTGACCTTCTCGAGCCTGTTCTCGACGTTCCAGTCGAGTGCTTGCTGTCCGGACGTGCCGGGGCGAGCCTTGGTATTGCCCAGTTCGTCGTAGGTGTACTGGGCTGTCTTGGTACCTGCCGACCCCTCCGAGGTGACGGCATTCAGCAGGTGGGGCTTCGGCGTGCCGGGTGCGGCGTAGCTGTACTTGCGGGTGACGTCACCTCCAGCGAGGTGCTGGGTGTCGCCGGTGCGGTTTCCGGATTTGTCGTAGGCGTAGGACTGCCAGTATGGAGCAGGACCACCGAGGGCGTTGGCCGCTCGAGGAGCGCCGCAGTCGGTGTTGGCGGGTGTCCATGCTTCGGTGAGGCGTTGGAGGTAGTCGTAGCCGAAGCATTGCTTGTCCGCGGGTTGCCCGATCGGGGCGTTGGAGATCGCGGTGATGTTGCCTGCGGGGTTGTAGCTGTAGCGGGTGTCGGTCTGCATCGGCTGCGGGACTTCGGCGTCGACGATGGTGCGGTCGAGCCTGCGGGTGTTGGTGTCGTAGTAGTAGGAGAGCCAGGCCCGTTTTCCGTCAGTGGAGGTACTGCTCTCACCGCCGAGCTGGATCCGCTGAGGCTCGCCGTAGCGGGTGTAGTCGGTCGCGGAGACGTAGTCTTGATAGACGGGTCCGTCCCAGCTGCCTTCGGTAGTGAGCGGCTTCCCGAGGTCGTCATAGGTGTAGAGCATGCTTTCGGCCAGCAGGTCTCCGGCCTTCGGGATTCCGGTACCGCCGAGGCTTCCGTCGTCCTTGTACTGAAAGAACGACTGATAGGTGCCGGCCAGCTTCGGGCCCTCGCTCGGCGGGATGATGATGGACGTCGTCGTCGGCTGGTACAGCGGCCCGTAGACGTTGACCTTGTTGACGTAGGCGTTGCCGTCGACCCAGCGCGTGGACGACGCGAGCTGTCCGACGCCCTTGTACGCGGAGTCGTAGGCCCATTCGCTGAGTTTGGTTCCGGTGAGGTTGTCTTTGAAGACACCGGTCTTGCGCCCGAGTTTGTCGTAGCGGAACGCGAGTGTGACATTGCGTGCGTCGGTACTCGAAATCTGCTGGTTCAGCTTGTTGTAGACGTAGGTGGTGGCGCCGCGGTCGGGATCGTCGGTGCGGATCAGGGAGCCGTGGATGTCGTAGGTGTAGGACCAGCGGTTACCACTGGAGTCGGTGAGCGCGGCGAGTTTGTCCGAGTTGGTGTAGTCGTACTTGGTTTCGTCGTAGTTGTCGCCGGTCGGTTGAGCGCCATGGTACTGCCGGAGAGCGCGGGTTCGGCCGCGGGCGTCGGTGATCGTGGTGGTCGCGCTGCCGCCTTCCGGCGGTGTGACGCTGACCGAGTCACCGCCGTAGGTCGTGCTGGTACGCCAGTTTTTGTCGCCGCCTCGGTAAGTGGAGGCGATCGCACGGCCCGCGCCGTCGAACTCCGTGACGGTCAGACCGGGTACTTCGGTGTCGCTGGCCACCCAAAGAGAGGTGTCGACTGGTTGGTCGTTGTAGAACGGCTGTGTCGTCTTGTAGGCGCGCCCCTGCGAGTCGTAGCGCGTGTCGACCAGCAGCCTCCCCCCGCCAGGTGCCGGCGCCTGGACCTGCCGGGTCCGGTAGAGACCGTCGAGGATGGTGGTCGAGGTGACGTAGTTGCTGTTGGGGCCGAACCGCATCGAGGTGATCGAGCTCGGCGCGTTGTTCCGGACTTCGTAGGTGAAGCGCGCGCTGGGTTCGGTGGGATGGTCTGACCGAGGCCGGTTGGGCTGCCAGACTTCGGCTTTGCGGCCGAGCGCGTCGTAGCTGATCTCCATGACCCGGTTGTTGGGGTCGGTGATCGTCCGCGCAGATCCCCAGGCCGGCTCGTAGACGGTCGTCGTCTTGTGTCCCAGAGCGTTGGCGGTGACAAGCTGGGTTACCGGCCCGCTGGTGACCGGGGTGTAGGTGGAGGTGGCGGTGTTGCCGTCGGCGTCGGTGATTTCGATCGCGCGCCCATGGACATCGCGTTTGGTCTTCGCGACGGGACGGTAAACCGGCGTGAACCCGTTGTACCCGTCGACCTCTTCAGCCAGCGTGACGTCACCCACCGTGGGCGGGACGCCGGGTGCGAGCGTGTCGTAGGACGACCGGACGTCGGAGATGGTGTCCCGCGGATAGACCGGCAGGAACCCGCACACCGTCGAGAGGGTCTCGACCCGCGACGGGAAATTCAGCAGCCACCGGTCGGTGTTCTGGGCGTAGGTCGTGTTCGTGCAGCGCTCGTCCCCGGTGACGTTGAGGTCACCGAGGTCGTTGACCTTGGTCGGCAGGCCGTTGGGGTCGTAGTCCGTGGTGGTTTTGGTGGTTCGCCAGCCACCTGCGGCCAGGGCGGTGAAGGAGTGCTGCGTTCCGGTTCGGACGATGTAGGCCTTGTATACCCCGCGCGTCGCGGTCGGACCTTGCCAGCTGGGTTCGGTGATCGTTTTGCCGACGACAGCGCCGGCCTCGCCGTTCTTGGTGAGGCTTTCCAGCTCCAGTCCCTGAAGCCAGTCCTCGTCGACGTGGGATCCGCCTTCGCTGTCCGGGAGGCTGACGGGTCGTGTTCCGTTGTTGGGGAGCTTGTCCCCGTGCATGCCGCGGAAGTACCGGGTTTCGCTGTAGCTGGTCGGCCCGCTGGGGTTGTCGGGTTTACCGGTGCGGACGATAACCTTGCCGAAGCCGCGGAACTCGTTCCAGGTCTTGTCCTTTTCAGGCGCGAACTCGGAAGTGGTGTAGTGCCACGCCGCGCCCTCCGGGTACTCGTAGTTGGTGACCTGTTCGGAACTGGTGCTCATCCAATCGGACTGGACGACGGAACCGACGACGTACTTGTGGAAGTAGTCGGTGCGTTCGGCGAAATCCCGTTTGGTCCACGTCACTGGGAAACAGCGTTTGGTGTTGGTTTCCGGCTTGTCCGGCAAAGACGTGGCGGAGCAGTCGGCGGGTGCGTAGTTGACGGTGGTGACGCCACCGGCTTCGGAGACGATGGCGGAGAGCCGGTACCGGTTGAGATAGCCGACACCGTCGTCTTTCACGACCCGGTTCGGGAGTTTCTTGCCTTCGAACGTGACCTTAGGCAGCGTGATGGGCGTGCCGACGTGGCCGGTGTGTGTGATGGATTTGAGCCAGAGAGCGGCTTTGTTGCCGTCGTCGGGGTTCGGGAACTGCTGCTCGAGAGTCCAGCTGTCGACGTCGGTGTAGCCGGTGCCCGCGCGGACCTGGGTGGTGATCTTCGCGAGGCGTTTGGTCGACCAGAACGTGGGGCTGTAGTGGTCCTTGCACGTTGGTCCGTCACACCGGTCGGCCAGGGCGACATCGGGAAAGTTCTCGGGCTTGTCGAGCGTGCACAGGCTACCGGGGACACATCGCTCCTCGGTCACGAAGGTCACTTTCCCGGCAGCGGGAGCCGGGTCACCTTCACGCAGGCCGTACTGGATCTCCTTGAGCGTCCCACCACGGACGTAGGAGACCGCGGTGTCTTTGACGTTCTGCCCGTAGTTGTTGGTCTCGATGTCGTAGCTGTAGAGGATCAGGTTGCCGTGCCGGTCGACGACCTTGTCCAGGTTCCAGCGGTAGGCCTGGATACAGGCCGAGTTGTCGAACTTGTTGTCCACCGCATGGCAAGGTTCGCCGGCGTCGTCACCGTAGACGGGCACGGTCCAGGTCGACTTCGACGCCGGAGCGGACCCGAAGAAGTACTGAGTGCCGTCAACAGTGGTGATCTTCCAGTACTCGCCGTCACGAGCGCCGTTCGCGGCGCCGGTGAGGTGCTCGATACGGGAGCCGTTGTCGCTCTTCTGCCGCCACACCTTCTTGTCGGTGTCATGGATCAGCATGCCGCCGGACCCGTTGTAGACGGCGGTGGCGTTGTCACTCTTCCAGCAGAGGTCACCGACCTTCGGTGGGGTGGTTCCGCCTTCCTTGTCGTCCTGGCAACTGCCGTAGGTGCGTTCGATGAAACCCGGGTGCAGGTCCCAGCCGTCGCCGACCCACGACGCCTGGTTGTTTGTGGCGCTCGTACGTCCGTCAACCGTCGAGGAGTTATAGGACAACGCCAGGTTGGGCTGCAGATCACCGGGCGCGGGCGGCACACGCAGCGGGTAGGACCAAGTGAAGTCGCCGGTCTGTTTCGACACATCCCATGTCGCCGTTGGCGACAGGGACGTCGCGCTGCTGGTACCTCCTCCGTCAGGTGTGGTGGAACCGGTGGGCTGGTTCCCGGTGAGCGCTTTGAGGCTCGCTTCGTCGAGGTTTCGCCCCTGCATGGTCTGCTTTGTCACCGGAGTCGAGTTGACTGCCGGTGAGTCGACACTCCAGCCATTGGCCGCGTTCGCGACTTGCGAGGTGCTGACGCCGGTCACGACCAGCGAGCAGATCAACGCCACGGTAAGGGCTCTCGACGTGCGGCGTGTAGACGACTTCTGTCGCATCAGTTCTCCAGGCTGGACGCAGTGAGGCTCTGCCAGTGATCCAGGAGGGCCTCAAGTGGCTGTGGTCGATCGGTTCGCTGATTCCCGAGCGGCGGTCTACCCGCCGCCGGTTCCCGTTGACGATGTTGGTTCGCGCCCTGCCGTGACTCCGCTGCTCGGCGCGGCGAAGACGGGCTGGACTTGAGGAAGCGTGGTGATGACGTAGCCGAGCGAACGGTCGTTGCCCATGGCGCCGCAGTTGTCGCTGGTGTTGGTCATCGATTCGACACTGCTGCCGCATCGGTAGAGAACCTGGACATCCGGCCCGTCCGGCCGCTGAGTCCAGAGCTGGCCAAGCGAACCGATGACGGTTTTGCCTTCACAGTTCGTGTCGAGTGACACGAACTGGTCCGCGTCGTTCACGCACGCGGTCAGCGGCTGTGTCCCGGTCTGCGGAAGCAGCGGCAGGTACCCGTGCCGGAATTCGGCGTAGTACCCGGGCCGGGCGGCTTGCGTGGTGCTGAGGTGGTCGTAGGCGGTGTTGTTGTAGTACCGCACGAGTGGCGCGTAGGCGAGGGTGTAGCCGAGGAGTGATTCTTGGGTCGCGCCCCCGCAGTCGGCCTGGCGGCTGTCGAAATGCCCAGTCGACGAGGTGCACCGGTAGACCGGGATCGTGGGGATGTTGGTCGGCTGCTGGGTGTAGACGGAGCCGATCTCACCGATCTTGGTCTTGCCTTCGCAGGCCGCGTCGGTCGAGGTGAAGAAATCCGTGCCGGATTGGCAGGAGTACAGCACACGAGTGTTGGGCTGGGCGCCGTCGATGAGCATGCCCAGGCTCCCGTCGAACCGGTAACCGGCCGCGGGTGTGACACTCGTGCTCGCCGTTCGCTTGCGTCCTGCCCCGTCGACATAGCTGCCCAGCTGGCCGCCGTCGGGTGCGGGGAAGCTGCCGTATGTTCGGATGGTCGCTTCCGAGGCCATGCCGTAGTGGGCGTAGACCTCGTCGATCATGCCGGGGAAGAACTCGGCGGACTTGCCGTTGGTCTTGGCGCGGCCGATGGCGAAGGACCCGTTCGCCTGCCAGAGGACGACACCGTCCTTCTTGCCCGCGAACTGCCCGTCGACATACAGCCGGAGCTGACGAGCGGCCTGGTCGTAGACGCCGGTGAGATGTGTCCACCGGTTCACGACCGCCGGGTCGAACGAGCTGACGTAGGACACCGGTGACGCGTCGACGTCTTGGGCGGTCGTACCGAACGTCCACCGTCCGGCTTCCGGCCGGTACTGGAGAGTGAAGCCGCTCATCCGCGCACCGTCCTGCGACAGCACGGTCGCGACCTGATCGGTACGGGCGAGGTTGGCCCACGCGGACACGGTGAAACTGTCCTCCATGGCCAAACCTCGCTCGGGCGCGGTCGCCTGCCCATCTATGCCGTTCAGCTTGATCGCGGTACCGCTCACACCCGGCGCGAAGGACGCGCCACCGGTCGGGACGACGGCGTTGCCTCGCCAGCTGTAATCCTTGCCGGTTCCGTTGTCGAATCGCCAGGCACCGCCGTCTCCACGAGGTAGTTCGTCGTGCACCTTGCGGACTTCTCCGTCACTGAGCGCCTTGGAGAAGACGCGGACGTCGTCGATGCCCCTGGAGAAGAAATTGTTGTTGTTCCCGTTCCAGCGGGCGCGGCCGATGGTGAACGGCCCAGCGGACGGGATCGAGGCGACTCCGACCTGGATGGCGGACTGGACACCGTTCACGTAGAGCTTGAGCTGCCGGAACTGGGCGTCGTAGACCACGGCAAGCTGGGTCCATGCGTTGAGGACCGCGGGTTGGGCCGACAAGAGCGACGCCGCCGGTGGGTCGTTCTGATCGGCACTGGGCACCACGGCACGCCATTTCTTCGTGCCGCCGTCGTACTGGACGAGGAAGGCACTGACTCTGTTGCCGTCCTGACCGAAGACGCTGTAGTAGCCGTTGTCGGTTTTGGTCAAGTGCGCCCACGCCGAGACCGAGAAGCTCTTCGTGGTGTCGATGACCGCCCCGGTCGTTTCCGCGTAGCCGGTCGTCCCGTCCAGCCACACCGCCGGCCCGATCTTCCCGTCGGTCCAGCCCGCCCCGCCCTTGAGCGTCGCGTTCTTCCCTTGGCCGCTGACATCCTGGGCCGTCTGACCGGCCTTCTCATCGAAACGCCAGTAAGCGGCGTCAGCAGCCGGCAAGGTCGCAGGGCCGCCGTCAGCGGCGGGATACGACTTGTACAGCCCCGCCATCCTGTCCCTGTCAAGCGCTGACGTGTAGAGACGGGCATCGTCTACCTTGCCGGTCCAGAACTGGCTCGGCTTGTCCGCGGTCAGACCTCGTCCGATCTGAGCAGCGCCGGACGCCTGCCAGCGCCCGTTCAGAGTCCCGTCACCGACACGTTGTCCGTTGACATAAAGCCAGATTTTCCTGCTCTGCCGGTCATAGGTACCAGCCAGGTGCACCCAGGAATTGATCTCGGCGGGAAAAGTCGGCACCGCTGCTCTCGCGACTGCGTTGTCCGTGTCGGTCTCCGCCATCTCGAACACCCACTTGCCGCAGACGTTGGGATTCTCGAATTCGCCACCAAAGCAGGTCGCGTTCATCTCGTCGGCGACGTGCCCTAGCCGGAACTTGCTGGTCCGCTCGCCATCGATGCTCAGAGCCGTGAGCTTGGAGACGATGTCGGATTTACGGTCCATGTAGACCCACGCCGACGCGCTGAAGCTCTCGTCGGTCCGCAGGTCGACACCGGTGGTACCGACAGCGCCGGTCTTGCCGTCGAACTGGACGGCGTTTCCGACCCGGCCGGGCGCGAACTGTGTCCCGGGTTCGAGTGTTCCGGTGCGGGCGCCGGTGGAGTCGGCGACCTTGATGCCGCTGGATTCGTCGAGCTGCCAGTTGTGCACCAGCGTGAGGTCCTGGCCGGACATGGTGCGGATTTCGTCGGTGAACAAGGTGCGGCTGTAGACCTTGACGTCGTCGACCGCACCGCCGAAGTTGTCCAACCAGTTGCCCGCCCATTTGCCGCGGCCGATGTCGAACTCGGTGGTCGCGTTCCACCGTGCGGTGAACGTCGCGGTCCCGGACAGGGTGCCGTTCACATACAGCTGCATCTCACCGGTGTTGCTGTCGTAGTTGGCGGCGAGATGTGTCCAGACACCGGTCTGGACCGGCTGCGCCGAGCGCGCGCGGATGACCGCAGTCGGTGCGGTGCTGTCGGGGCCGTGCATCGCGAACGCCCACCGGTCATCGGCAGCGCCGGTGTAGCCGATGTTGAACGCGGACACGTTCTGCCCGCTCTGGCTCACCACGGCGCCCCAGCCAGGGGTTTTGTTGGTCATCTTCACCCAGGCGGCGACGGAGAAGCTCATGCTGCTGTCGATCGGCGCGGGTGCGCTGACGTGGTCGTCGATGCCGTCCAGATTCACCGCGAGATCGGTCTGGTCGGGGTAACTGGTTTGCCCGGCGACCCACTGGGCGCCATTCTTCACGGTTCCGTGTTTCGCCATGCCCGAGGTGTCCTGCGCGTCGCCGTCGAGCTTCCAGGTGGCGGCGGTGACGTTGTTCTGGGCGACGATGCCCTGGATCTCCGCGAGGTCGAGCGCGCGGCTGTAGGCACGCACCTCGTCGATCCCACCGGACCAGTAACCGAGCGGCGTCCCGTACTTCCCTCGCCCGATGGCGAAGGGGCCGGTGGCGTGCCACGGCGTGACCGGGGCCGGGACGCTCGCGACCTGCTTTCCGTTGACCATGAGCGTGAGGGTTTTGGCGGTCGCGTTGTACACGCCGGCCAGATGTGTCCACGGCACGGTCTGCACCGTGTTCGCCCCGGACCTGACCTCCGTCGCCGTGCCACCGGTGGCGTCACCCGGGTTCACGCCGAAGACCCAGGAACCGTTGTTCTGCTTGAGGTAGAAACCGCTCACCGCCGTGCCGTCCTGGGAGACGGCGGTCATGTCCCCGAGCTTGTCCGGTCGCACCCAGGCGGTGATCGCGTAACTCTGATCGGTTCGCACCACCGGCCCCGACGTGGCCGCGAATCCCTTGACCCCATCGAAAGTGGCCGCACCGTTGACCGCGCCCTGGGGAGCGAACCTGGCGCCCGGCTGGAGCACCGCCATCTCACCGCCCGAGGCGGCGTTGCGTGCGGTCGTCCCGTCCGCGTCGTCGAGATTCCAGTAGCCCGCGGTGACGTTGTCCCGCGTGACCGCGGACTTGACCTCCGCATCGGTCAGCACCCGGTCATAAGTGCGGATCTCGTCGACCGCACCGGCCAGGTAGTCCTTCCCGACGCTGTTGACGATGGCGCGACCGACCGCGAACTCGTGAGTCGCGGGCCACGGGGACTTCCATGCCGCACTGCCTTGCAAATCACCGTTGACATACAGCCGGATCTGCTGTGCCCCGGAGTCGTAGACACCAGCAAGATGAGTCCACGTGTTCGTCTGCGCCGGGGTGAGCGACGACACCGTCGTCGGCGCCGTAGCCGGGTCGTTACCAGGCCGGAACTCCAACGCCCAGCGATCGGTCGCGGTCCCGGTGTGCCCGAGCTTCACCATCGCCGTCGTCGACGCGTTCTGGCTCAGCAGCGTCGACCAGCCCGGCTTCTTCTCCGCGAGATTGACCCAGCCTGAAAAGGAGAAACTGGGGTACGTGCTCGTCGAAATCGGTGCCGTCGCGTAGTCGTCGACACCATCCAGCTTGACACCTGACCCGGTACTACCCGGCACATAGACGGGCCCGCCGTGCAACGTCGCGTCGCGGAACCCGAGTGTGGCGGTGTCCTTCGTGTTGCCCTCCAACGACCACTGCGCCAACGGACCGTTACCCGCCCGCACGTAGAAGTGGTGTGTCTGCGTCGGACTGTGGTGCCCGGCCCGGTCGACACTCTGCACATACAGGTCTCGTGGCCCGTCACCGGGCGGGGTCAGCTTCGCGTAAGCCTTACCGCCGAGCGCGACGGCGTCGACCGGCGTTGTCGGTGGGTCCGTCCAGCCGTACAGGTAGTGGTCGACATCCGTGACCTTGGTGGTCGCGTCGCTCGCATCGAACTCGAACACGTCCGGTACACCGACACCACCGTGCCAAGCATTGTCCGCCTTGTAGAGCGGCGCCGTCACCGTCGGCTTGATACCGATCCCCGTCCGGTCGACGATGAACGGGCCAGGCCCATTCCGCCAATCACCACCATCCGCGGAATCATGCCCCCACACCGTCCACGTGACACGTTGTCCATTCCGCTTCGTCAGATCGACATCAGTACTGTGATAGGCGCCCGATGCCTGGTAGATCGCCGGCGCACGCTGGTCCGGAGCGCCGCCGTAGATGTCCCACACCGGGCGGAGCTGGTCGTTGGCGTCCGGATCAGACAACCTGCTCAACAGCCGGATGGACGGATCCCCGACATACGGCACACCGTCACACCAGCGACACGGCGCGGGCAGCGGCGGATCGGTCCTCATGTCGTACGGCGGGTTCGGCCGCGTGTTGTAGGTGATCTGCAGGATCGTGCTGGGCACGTCGTACTTACGCCACGCGTCGGAATCCGTCTCGGACTTCCCCTTCAAGAAGTAGGTCGAAGGACCGTTCGGGTTGATGTAGAGGCCGACCGGGAATCCGACCGGTTTGTTCCCCGAGCAGGAGTTCCAGTTACTGGGAACCCAGACGGTGGAAACAAGATCCCCACCGGGCGCGTTGTTCCAGGTCGTGCCCCACCAGATGTTGTCTCTCGCGATGAAGAGCTCGTGTTCCTTGGGGCCGCAGTTCGGACCGTGCACCACGGCCGTGTTGAAATTGACCGTTTTGATTTCTTTTCCGGCAAGGAACGCCGTATCGAACTGGAAGTACGTACGAGCGAGGTCGATACTGCCGCATTCACTCCAGGTACATTTACCGACCTTCGCCCAGGCGTCTCCGTCACCCGTACCGTTGACGTAGGAGTCGTTGGGGTAGCCGCGGAACACCTTCGCCCACATGCTCTGCCCTGGCGATCGCATGTCCGGGTCAACCACCACGGGGTACCGCGTGCCCGGACTCGCCAGCATCGCGGCGTTCGGTGTCAACGTCATCGAGGAGCGATCGATCGCTACCTCGACCGGTGTGCTCGTGCTCTCGCGCCCTCTGGCGTCCCACATTGTCGCGGTCGGTGCGACGAATATCTTCTGCCCGGTGTCATCGACGGCCTGAACCCGGCCGGTTCCATCCGACGTGAGCTGCACGCCCTCCGTCTCGAGCGCGAGTTTGATCGACGACAGCGCGAGGTCACGCCCCGCCTCTGCAGTCTTGACCACGAAACGCTGGTTGTAGCCCTCGGCTTCTGCCTGCATCTCCAAGTCGACGCCAGGTAGTACCTCCCGGTATCTAGCCGTACCGCCGTCAAGATCAGGCTTCGGCAACGAGCCAGGCCACCGCAACGCGATGCTCTTACCGTTACGCGAGAATCGCACCAGCGGACCCTTGGCTCCACCAGCGGAAAACGCCACATCGGCTACAGCGGCCTTCGGCCTCACCGTGCCGTCCGGCACGGACGCCAGTGTCGTATCGACAGGAACCCAACCGTCGGCCTTACGGACCCGCACAGGCTGCGGCGACAACTGCGCCGTCAACGTCCCGTCAGGATTCGCCAGCACCTTCTTCGCCTCAGCGGTCTGATCAGCCACCCCGACCGGCGAGCCCTGCAACCGCGCCGCCGCGAACGCACTAGCGGCATCCGGCGCCTCCGCAACAGGGACCACCGCCGCAGGCAGTGAACTTTTCGGCGAGCTCGCCGTCACCACGACGACACCGGCCAACATCAGGAAGATCATGGGTAACGCGCGCAGCCTGAAGCCACGCGTCACTGACGGACGCATCATTGGAAAAGGACCCCCTCGGCCCGGTCAGCACGCGTCCCCGACGCCACGCGACCCACAAAGTCACCATGACTCTTCACGATCACTATCGAGTGAAGGAAGACTCCAACAGAGTGAACGATCATGAAGCGGGCTGCCCGTACCGATGATCCATGTAGGACATCCGCAAAGCCTCCCCGCCGGGCATTGTTGGGACTTTTCCGACTTATCGCATACTGCGTTACCGGAACCTCCAGTGCACCATCCGCACTACGGCAAGCGACGCGGCCGAAGAATTTGCCTCGAAAGCCGCCTGATCACAACCAGAGGCGTTCACCTACAGATAGCCACCGGCAAGCCCGCACAAGGCTGTCGAGCGCACCGCCATCACGAGTGCTGGCGCAGTAGCCGAAAGCTGCAAGCGATAGTCACGGCTGTACGTGTCGTCGCGCAGCAGCGACTGATCGCGGACCGTGGCCCATCGGGTCACAGCTGACCGGGTCGCCCCGGCATACACATAGACGGACGGACGGCACTCAACGCGGGCACAAGCAAGACCACTCCGATCAGAGCCGACGGCCACAGCAACCACGTCTTCTCTCACCAATTTTCCTGGAGCAGATCTGGAGCACGACGTCGGTTACAACAGCGCCCAACAACGATGAACCGCGTTGAACGAAGCACAACCGCGTTAGCCGACCAGCGGGTTCTCGATAACCGCAGGTCAGCGCCTTGCTTGATCCTCACTGGCAGTGAGGGGGTCAGGAGTTCGAGTCCCCTTAGCTCCACAGTGACGAAACACCGCCTACCTGGCAAGTTTGCCGAGGTAGGGCGGTTTTTTCGTTTGACCTCTATTTGAGAATTGGTGGGGCGAACTTCAGTTACTGTTCAGTAGCTGGAGCAAACCTGGAGCAGGCCATCCCACCCACGTCAACTGGGGTCACATCTTCTGCTCCAGCTGTGTAACCCGACTGGATAGTTCTCCTCGGGAGCGCCCGCAGCGTGCGGCTCCACCCCACGTCGATGAGCTGCAGATTCCCTCGGATTAAAAGTCCGCAGCTCAGCCATGTTGCCTAGGACGGTTGATTCCAAGGGGTGTGGGGCCTGGTGGGCTTCCCCCGTTCGCCGGACACGGCGGGGGTGGGGTCAAGCGGTCGCGTCGGGCGGCGTGTGGAGAGCCTCAAACGTGACCGGGGCGTGCATCCCGATACTGGAATGGCGCCGTTTGGGGTTGTACCAGCACACTATCCATTCGAATATGGCGTTGGCAAGCTGGTCGCGGGTTTTCCATTGTTTGGTGTCGAGTATTTCGAGTTGGAGTGTGCCCCAGAAGGATTCCATCATGGCGTTGTCGTAACAATCTCCGACCGTCCCCATTGAAGCGAGTAGCCCGGCGGCGCGGAGTCGTTTCCCGAACGCCCATGAGGTGTATTGGGAACCGTGATCGGAATGTAATATGGTGGTGTTGTTCTCCGGGTTGCGGCGCAGGATGGCCATGCCGAGCGCGTCCGTGACTAATTCGGTGCGCATATGGTGCGCGATGGACCAGCCGATGATGAGCCGGGAATAGGCGTCCATCACCGCCGCGCAGTAGAGTTTCCTTCCTCGGTGGGGTGCTCGGTGATGTCGGTGATCCACAACCGGTCCGGGGCATCCACGGTGAACTGGCGGTTGACCAGGTCTGGGCTGGGATCCACGTGTGGGTCACGGATCGTGGTCCAGGTGCGCCGGCGCCGGTAGAGACCCTGGATCCCGGCCTCACGCATGAGCCGCTCGACCCGTTTGCGGTTGACCGGAAACCCGAGCCCGAGCGTCAGTTCCGCGTGCACCCGCGGAGAGCCATAGGTGCCTCGTGAATCGGCATGAATTTGTTCGATGTATTTCAGCAGCAACGCGTTCTCTTCCTGGCGCGCCGAGGCCGGCCGGTCCCGCCATTCGTCCTAGCCGGAACGAGAGACGTGCAACACCCGGCAGGCCACCGCGACATCGATACCGTCCGCGGCGAGTTCATGGACCAGCGGGAACGTTACTTTGGGAGGATGTTCTCCCGCGCGAAGTACGCGGCCGCGCGTTTCAGGATCTCATTCTCCAGCTCAGCTGCCGGTTCTTCCGGCGCAGCTCGGCAAGTTCCCTTTTCTCGGTGCTCGTCAACTTCGTTGTCGAGCCGTTCTCGTCGGCGTCGGCCTGAGCCATCCAGTTCCGCAGACAGGACTCGCTGATCCCGAGATCTTTCGCCAGCGCGGCGACCGGTTTGTCGCCCAGACGGGCCAGCTCGACGGCACGCCGACGAAACTCAGGCGGGTCTGGTGCAGGCACCAGAACATCCTCCCTGGTGACCGGCGGTCACCTCAGGTGAGGTGTCCGGACAACCGGAGGAAGCTCAGTGACCGTCGCGATGATGAAGGCTTCGTCGTCAGGGCTGATCAGGCGGGGACGGCCACCCGCCCACTGAGGGTCCAGACAGGCCAGGCCCATGTCGTTGAACCGGTGGATCACTTCCCGGATCGCGTCCTCGTCGCCCTAGACCAGGCCGGCGATAGCGGAGACGGTGTTTCCGCTGGCCGAAGCCATGATCACCATCGCCCGCCGCAACCGGATCGGCGAGCCGGTGCCTCTACGCACGATCTTCTGCAGCCGCTGACCTTCCTGGTCGGTCAACCGACGCGCTCGAACTCGTTCCGCCATCCACCCAGACTGGCACCTCACGATCACCACGCCTGAACATCGACCGGCGTGTCGCCAACCCGGCCAACGTTCATGGACACAGCACTAGCTCGCACCGACCGTCCCAGCCCAACCCGGCCAACTACGCTGACAGGGCGCCCGGTTTCGTCACCATGTTGTCCAGATTACGGCCGGTGCCGTGGTCGAGGAGTTCTCGGACGCGGGCGGCGAGGCGGAGTTGGTGACCGGAGTAGCGGCGGTGTCCGTCGGTGGAGCGTTGTGGTGTGAGGAATCCGGTTTCGTCGAGGCTGCGCACCCGCTTCGCGCACGACCTGGTTGACCTCGATGATGAATTTGTGCCCGGTCCACCGAGCCTCCCCAAAGGGCGCGCGGGCCGGACGGTCGAAATTTCGGGAACCAACGCTGTGCGGCGCGCTTGACGGCGGAGTGCCGATCGAATTTGTGTTCTTTTCCATAGTTCCCCTTCAATTCAAGCACGGCCTCGCCACTGAGGCCATCTCCCTTCCGGGTGAGTCCTGTGATCAGCGGCGAACCCGCTCCGTAAGCGGGAGGAAGAAGTCAGGAAGTACACGGATCGCCAGGTTCGAAACAATCCCCGCAGAAGACACTCGGCCTCTGGAGAGTCGGAGCGAACAGCCCGTATGGGCCTACCGCCCCGACCGTCGAACGACTACATTTTTATTGGGAGTCCGGCGGAGCGACCTCGCAGGATGGACGCTGAGGCGCCTGGGGCGCGCTCCGGAGCACCGATGACAAGCCGACGGCACCCCGGAGCGGCTGATCGAATGCGGTTGCGTTCCCGCGGAGTACCCGCATCACATGCCACGGGCGGAACGGACCGCGATCCGACCGCCTGGCATCGACATTCCGCGCCAGTAGTCCGAGGCGTCGCAGTCCACGCACGAATCGGGCATGGCCGCGCACGTCACGCGTTCCCACAATGCAGTGGAGGTAGACAATCATGAAAATGTTCGACTCTCAAGAATTGCGCATCGGCGAGGACGGCAGCCAGGACGTCGGTCCGCTGACTGAAGCGGTGCGGTGGATGCGCGCGGAGTGCGACCGCATGGTGGGGTTACCCATAAACCTCGACTTCGATTACCGCCCGCTGGCGGATCTCCTGGCCGTGCACGGCAACAATGCGGGCAACCCGCGCGTGGAGAACGAGTTCCGGATCGACACCAAACCGTTCGAGGTGGCGGTGCTGGACTTCTTCACCGCTCTGGCCGGGGGTGATCCGTCCCGGGTGTTCGGGTATCTCACCAGCGGGGGAACCGAGAGCAACATATTCGCGGTGTGGGTGGCGCGGGAGCGCCACCCCGACGCCGTGCTCTACGCCTCGGCGGAGGCGCACTACTCGTTCCCGAAGCTGGCCAGGTTGTTGCGGATGCCCTACGTCACGGTGCGAACCCGGTCGGATGGCACGATGGACAACACGGCGCTGGTCCGGGAACTGGCCCGGCACCCCGGCCGGGCCGCCGTGGTCGCGGTCACGATCGGCACAACCGGCCGCGGCGCGGTAGACGACCTGCCCGGGGTGCGCAAAGCGCTCGCAGCGGCGCAGGTCGAGCGCGGCTGGGTGCACTGCGACGCCGCGTTCGGCGGCATCCTGGCCGAGTTCGGCGACGAGGCGATCCCGTGGAACCTCGCGTCGGGGGCCGACAGCGTCGCCATGAGCGGACACAAGGTGATCGGCTGCCCGGTGCCCTGCGGTGTGGTTCTGGTGCCGGAGGCCGATGTCACGATCATCCGAAGGGAAGGGGTCGCCATCGGTTCCGACGACGACACCATCACCGGTTCCCGAGATTCGCTGGCACCGGCCCTGCTGTGGTACGAACTCCGAGGTCTGGGCAGGAGCGGGCTGGCCGAACAGGTGCGCCAGTGCCACCGAACCGCCGCCCACGCCCAGCGCAAGCTCGCCGAGATCGGCCGCAACCCGACCCGAGCGCGCGGGGGGACCATCGTGCTGTTCGACCGGCCCTCGAAAGATTTCTGCCACCGCTGGCACCTGGTCCGCGACGAGGAGCACGCGGCGTTGGTGGTTATGCCCCACGTCACCGAACGGCTGGTCGACACGTTGTGCGAGGAGCTGGCTGCTTCCGCCTGAAAGCCGGTGGACCCCGGGAGAGACGCGGACCGCGTCTCTCCCGGGGTCCACCGGCTTTCAGGGCTTTCGGACGATGCCCTCCTGCATGATGAAGTCCACTTTGCCCATCATGTCGATGTCCTCGATGGGGTCACCGGGGACCGCGACCAGGTCGGCGACCGCGCCGGGCCGCACGTGGCCGAGTCCGGGCTGCCGCAACAGGTCGGACGCCACCGACGTCGCGGCTTTGAGGATCCGGTCGGTGGCGATGCCGACGCGCGCCATCGCGGTGAATTCCCGCCACGTGTCCTCGTAAGGGATGACGCTGGCGTCGGTGCCGAAGGCCAGCAGCACGTCGCTGTCGGCAAGGTGGCCTGTCGAGGAGCGGATCGCCTCCGCGCACTCCTCGAACTTGGTGCGCATGCTGTCCGACTTGCCGTCCCAGAAGTCCTCGTCGTCGAGTCGGTCGAGGTGGTGGAACATCGTGTACAGCGTGGGCACCAGGTAGACACCGCGGTCGGCAAGCAGCGCGAACGTGTCGGCCCCGACCATGTTCGCGTGTTCGACCGAGCGCACCCCGGCGCGTACCGCACGGCACACCGCTTCGTCGTTGAAGGCGTGCACGGCGCAGGGCAGGCCCAGATCGGTGGCGGCGGCGACCAACGCGGTCATCTCCATCTGGGTGTAGGTCACCGCGGCCGGATGGTCCGACGGCGTACCGAACCCGCCGCTGGCAGCGAACTTGATCCAGTCGGCGCCCGCCCTGACTTGTTGACGGACCTGGGTGAGCACCTCGGCGGTGCCGTCGGCCAGGGTCCCGACCTCGATGGTGAACCGCTTGGTCAGTTCCGATTCCTTGTCGCCGTGCCCGCCGCGGGCGGAGATGATGTTAGGCGCGGTGAGCAGGCGGGGACCGATCACGATCCCTTCCTTGACCGCTTCGCGCAGGTCGATCGTGGCGGGGTAGTCGGCGCTGCCCAGGTCGCGCACCGTGGTGAACCCGTTGTCCAGCAGCGCCCGCATCGCCGGGAGCGCCCTGAGGGTCTGCTTTCCGATGGAGGCGGTGTTCAGCGCCTCGTCCAACACGTGCACGTGGCAATCGATCAGACCCGGGAGCAGGGTGTGTCCCGGCAGGTCGATGCTGCCCACCGCCGGCGACACGGCCACCCGCGCGCCGACCTGCTCGACGCGGCCCTGTCGCACCAGCACCCGCGCTTCGACGGCCGGGTGCATCCGCTCCCCGTCCCACAGGCGGTCGGCGGTCACCACGAACTCGTCGTGACCGGTGTCACGGGGGCGGGTCGTGGTGGACGGCCGACCGGGTTCCGGCCGGTCCACGACCTCGGTGGGCGACAGCGGCCGGTACTGCTCGTGCCGCCAGACGTCGCCGGGGCCCGGGTTGTCCGGGAAGGTCTTGCCACCCAGGCAGTGCAGCACTCCCCAGGCCGCGTTCAGGCCGGAAGTCATGGCCTGGTTGAGCCACCCGGTGGACCACGCCACGTCGTCGCCCGCGAGGAACAGCGGGTTGGCCGGTTCCCCCGGCACCGCCGCCGTGCCCGTGGCGTCTTTCATGAAGTGGGAGAACAGGTCCCACTGGTAGGGGTATTCCCCGGGCCGTGAGAACCGGCAGATGCCCTTGAAGTTGCGCTGTCCTTCCCAGGAGATCGTGCAGGCGGCGCCCGCGGCGACCTGGTGGCGCAGTTCCTCGGCCATCTCCGGGTGGATCTCGCAGAGTTCGCCCACGAACGCCGCCACCCGTTCCTCCAGGGTGGAGGAACCGACCTTCATGGAGTCCTCGGCCCAGGTGAAGCTGAGCACGAGCACCGATCGCCTGCCGCCCGGTTCCCTCGGCTCGCCGAAGTCCATCGTGTAGGTCGCACGTGGCAGCCGGTCGGTCAGGGTCACCCCGTCGAGGCTGGTTCCGGTCCAGAACGGTGTCTCGGTCACCAGGAGGGTCTTGGCCGACTGCCAATAGCTGAGCCTGCGGATGGCCCGCAGCAATCTGGGCCCGAAGGGCGCCGGGCCGCCCGGGCGCAGCGGGCGGACCTGCACGGAGGTCTCCAGCACGTGCAGTTGCGGGGTGAAGACGACGGCGGGGAACCAGTCCGCGCGGCCGTCCTCGTCGTGCACGACCACGCCCTCGGCTGCGTTTTCGCCGACCTCCAGGGTGACCACCCCGGGCCGTGGCGCGCCGTCGTTGACCTCGGCCAGGCTGGTGAAGCGGCCGTCGGGCAGACCGGTCCGGTGATTCCAGAAGCCCTCGGCCACCGCGCTCATGCCTTCGCGCAGGTGGAACACCTCGGCGCCCTCGGTGCACAGGAGCAGCCGCATGATCTCGGTGAAGGCGAGTTCGAAGAAGCAGTCCCAGGCCGCCGTTGCCACGCCCGAGGTGCCCAGCACACGGGCCTGGTCCCAGGTCAGCCCGGCGCCGTCGGGATCGAGCAGGAAGCGGTGGAAGGTCCACTGCTCGTAGCGGCCGAGCAAGGCCGACCACAGCCGTCGGATCTCCTCGGGCTCCCGGTCCGCCACCGCCCGGCGCAGGTCTGTGAGGCCGATCCGCTCCAGCGCCGCCAGCCACTGGGTGTGTGCCTGCCGGAACACCTCGCTCTCGGGGTACAGGTCGGTGACCTCGTGCACGGTGTGGGTGCGACCGTCGATGTCCAGGACGGTGCGCGGGGTGGTGTCCGCGACATACTCGTCGCGGAAGGATTGCCAGTGCAGGCCGAACCTGTCGGCGTAGTGCCGCAGCAGCCGGGCGGAGTCGGGGACGCGCATGCACCCCAGTTCCACCACCGCGCTGTCGGCGGGGGCCAGTCGCAGGGAGTACATGCGCCCGCCCAACCGTCTGCCCCCTGGGCCGTCCGGGGAGCGTTCGGCCTCGTAGAGGATCGGGATGCAGCCCGCGCGAAGCAGCTCGTAGGCTGCGGTCAGCCCGCTGCCACCGGTCCCGATCACCGCGACCCGGGTCCCCAGGACGCTCGTCGGCAAACGGCCGATGCGCCGCCCGTCGGCCACGTGGGCGGCATAGTCGAAGGGGAAGTCGACCTGCAGGTCGGCCGCGGGAGGTGTGCTCACTGGGTCGCTCCTCGAAATGGCGCCGGCCAGGTGTGCACCGGCTCGTTGGTGGTGCACAGTTCGTCGTAGCGGTGAACCAACTCGTGCAGCGCCCGTTCAGTGGACGACCGCCGCCGCAGCGCCTCGAAGGCGCGCTGCTGCCACCGCGCGCCGGTCCGCCCGGTGGTGGCGCGGCATCGCACCACCGACAGGTACCGGTCGATCTCGGCGTGGTCGACGCCGAGTGCGAGCAGCCCGTCGGCTGCCACCGGGATCAGCTCGCACACCAGCTCGGCGGCGGGGAGCAGCCGCACACCATCGGGAAACGGCCACCACAAGAGCGCCTGGGGACCGATGGCCGCGGCTCGGTAGAAGTTCTCCTTCGCGGCGACGAAGGGCAACGCGGTGGTGAACCCGCTCCCGGCAGTGGTCAGATGAGTGGTCAGGCCGACCAGGAACGCGGTGTTGGCCGCCATGTCCACCGGGGTGGGACCGGAGGGCAACGCGCGCGCTTCCACCCGGACGCTGCCCGCCGGGTCGTACACCGGGCGGTTCCATCGCCATACGGTGCTCTGGTGCAGGCGCAGCTCGTCCAGGCGCGGGTTGTGGCCCCGCTGCAGCGCCGTCAGCGGGTCCTCGTCGGACCACTGGGGAACAAGGACCTCGTGGTCGCGCACCAGGTCCTCGAAGATGCCTGCGGTCCCGTGCGTCCACCCCGATCCGAAGGATACGCGGGGCACGGCCCCGGCCGCGGTGGCCGCGGCGTGGTCGCCCATGCCCTGCTCGTAGAGCGCGATCCTGGTCTCCTGCCACAGCCGCTGCCCCAGCAGCAGTGGCGAGTTCCCGGACACCGCCAGCAGCGGCGCCGTCGCCAACTGCACCGCGTCGTAGGTGATCGCCAACTGCTCCGGGACCGCGGTGATGTGGACCTGCCACGAGCAGCAGGCGGCCTGGACCGCGATGGAGTCCGCCTCGATGGCGCATTCGTCCGGTCCGCTGATGTCGATGCGGAACGGTCCGTCCCGAAGGCGGCGCAACTCGCGGTCGAGTACTCGGTACCGGAGCACGTCGGTCATCGTGTCGCTGCCGAGGTCGCCCAGGCGCAGGGTCGGCAGCATCCCGATGGGCAGCGCGAGTGCCCCGAATTGCCTGCCGACGTCGGCCAGCAGTCCCAGAACCGCCTCGATCTCGGTCTGGATGCCGGTGAACGGCCTGCCCGCGAAGCGCCTGGGGGTCAGGTTGAGCTCCAGGTTGAAGCTGCCCACCTCGTGGGTGAGCCGCTCGTCGCGGGCCGCGGCGATCACCGCGAGGTTCACCGGTGCCGGAGTGCCGTCCTCGGTGATGAGGAACATCTCCAACTCGGCGCCGACCTTATCGGCGGGTTCACCGAAACCGGGCCGTCGCAGCACGGTGTCCAACACGAACAGCGAGTCCTCCAGACGACGGCGGAAAATCTCGCGGTCACCGTCCGCGAACGCCTCGGCGCCGATCCGCGCTCCCATCGGGTGTGCCGCTCAGCCGGCTGCGGCGAAATGCCACAGGTTGCCGAGCATCGGTTCCACTCCCGGTGCGCTGCGGATCACCTTGTCCGCTTCCTCGCCCGCGGCCAACGCGAAATCGATGACCTCCACCGCGCCGTCGATGACCTCCGCGGGCGGTTCGGCGTACTGCTGCAGGTAGGAGATCAGCAGGTCGGGAACGTCGCTGTCGGACAAGACGTCCAACAGCGTTCCGCACGCCGCGGTCCACAACAGGAAGTCGGTCCGGGCGACCAACGCCGCCTCACCGGCGCCCGCGTGCAAACCCATCCAGGAAAGCATGGTCGCGGCTTCCTGGATCGCGGGCGGCAGCGGCTCCCGTCGCAGGTCCTCCACGTCGAGGCCCACAGCGGCTGCCACATCTTTCACCAGGAAGCGCCTGGCCTTGAGGATCGTGTCGGCGACGTGGACGAACAGGCTCGCGGGCACCTCGTGCCGGAACCGGATCGCCAACAGCGGATAGGCCGCGAATTCCGCCTCCTGCGTCTGGAACTCGACCTGCAGCAGCCTGTGTATCTGCTTCTTGTCAAGCCTCCCGTTCCGCGCGGCAACAATGAACTCATTGTTCTCCACATGATTCTTGACCGAGATGTCGAGCTTGTTCACGATCGCACTGGCATCCACTGCGGTACCTTTCTGCACATCGAGCGTCAGAACACGTCCAATCAAGCAAATTCCTCTACCGAGTCGACGTCGACACGAACAGGCAGTTAGAGGGATCTAATATGTTTTGTTGAATTTGCCGCTTCTGCCTGCATGATTTCATTGACCATCGGCACGCAAAAGAAACGGGGATTCCGACGTCGACACGACGACAAAGATTGTCACCTCGGTCAATCCCCGCGCGCAAGCCTTCATTTTGGCTCGCCCTATTTTACGTGCGCCGTCCGAAAAGTATTTCGCCAGTAGGGCCATGCACTCGCCAGCGGTTCGAGTTTCTCATTGTTTTGCTTATTTCACTTGCGTCCAACCACCTTTCTTCCTGCTCTTGCATGAACCCGTTTCAACTTCCCGAAACCTTCGCTCAAATCGTCGATGCAGTCGGACCCGCTACCCAGGAGATTCTTCCTCCGCATTACGATGCGGCCTTCTTGCGGGCCGTTCACCTTCCAGTGAATAGACACCACAGACGTACGTCAACCCTTCACGAAGTTTTCCCTGTTGAACATGTTGAACCCACCGCCGCCCGCGGTTTGAAAATTTTCAGCACCTTTAAAGTGTCCCGCGTGGTGAGTCTGCGGAGTATCTTGCGGCAGGTGCGAGCGACTCCGCGGAAGTGGCTGACTTTGCGTTCGCAATGCAGGGTGAGGCGTCGGAGGCGGCATGGCCGTAGGCCTTGTCGGCGTACAGCTTGACAGAAGACAAGCTCACCGAGTTCCGCGCGTTCGGCCACCGCGGCCGGAGCCACCGATGACCATCGCGATGTCACGGCACCCTGCTCATCGGTGTGCTGCGTGCTTCCGAGATCGGTGCCGGCACCGGCCGGCGCGACGGCGACGGCCGATACCGGATTCCGAACCGGTCACCACCGCTACGCGAGGACGGTAGGCGTTATCTTCTGTCATCTTGTGCACACCGTTCTCGCCGCGGTCTCCCTCCGGCGGCTAGGGCGTGTCCTGGGGATCTTCATCGGAGGTGGAGGACGATGCTGGCGAGGATGATTTCGGCGCGGTGGTAGGCGGCTCGTTTGGCGTATCGTGTTGCCAGGCCCCGGAATTGTTTGAGCCGGTTGAAGCATCGTTCGACGACGTTGCGGAGCTTGCAGAGGTCGGGGTCGAAGGCCGGTGGCCTGCCACCGGCCTTGCCCTTCGCCTTCCGGCGGGCGATCTGGTCGGCGCGTTCGGGAATGGTGGCCTTGATCCTGCGCTCCCGCAGCGCCTGTCGGGTGCTCGGGTGGGTGTAGGCCTTGTCGGCCAGCGCCCGCCCGACCCGCACCCTCTGCCCGTCCACGTCGATGTCACGGATGTCATCCAGCAGCGGAAGCAGTTGCGGGTTGTCCGCGGCCTGCCCTGGTGTCAGGATCACCGCCAACGGCAGACCGGCGGCATCGACAGCCAAGTGGATCTTGCTGGTCAGTCCCCCTCGTGATCGTCCGAGGCACTCGCCGTCGATGGCGAGCTCTTCGATCCAGTCCGCGCAGCCCCTTTTTTCCGGGCGCCGACCGCGTGCTGGTGGGCCCGGACGCTCGTGGAATCGACACTGATCACAAACTCGATGTTGTCCTCGAGCGTCCCGAGTGAGTCGTCTTTGACGATCACGTGTTCCAGGATCCGGTCCCAGGTTCCGTCCGCGGCCCACTTCCGTAATCGCTCATGCGCGGTCTTCCACGGCCCATACCGTTCAGGCAGGTCACGCCACGGCGCACCCGTCCGCTCATGCCACAGAATCGCGTTGATCACCTGCCGGTGGCTACGCCACCGCCCACCCCTGCGACCTGTCTCCACAGGCAACAGCGGCGCAATCGTTGCCCAGGCCTTGTCTGTCAGCTCACCGCGTCCGACCACACACCATCATCTGCACACGATCATGAGAAAGATCCGCAGGACACGCCCTAGTCGGTGCCGCATTCTTCGCCCTGGCGTGTGGGATTGTCCCAGCCTGGATCCGGCTCGTGGTTCGACGTCGGCGCCACGGTCCCCGCCGGACGGCCATGAAGACAAAGGCCGGGAAATAACCGTGACCGATCGAGTCCGGCCAACCTCAGAAGAGCTGACGATGATCGCTTCCGCTGTGTTCGGCGCATGGCACAGTCCTCGTCATGGCGCTGGACGACCTGCCGGACTGGCTGCCGGGCTGGTGCGTAGCTCATCTGGGAGACGAGCCAGTCAGCGTGGTGTCCGCAGAGCGGTCGATATCGGCGGTGTTCGCGATGCGGCTGGCCGATGGGCGAGGACGTCGTGGTGAAGGCACAGCCGGATGCCGGGCGGGCCGCCTCGTGCGTCGCCGTGCAGGCCCAGCGCCCAGGCCCTCGTCGAGAATGAGGATCTCGGGGTCGATGGTGGTCACGACGCCGAGCGCAAGGCGTACCCGCATGCCAGCGAAGTAGGTACGCAAGGGCAGGTGCAGGTAGTCGTCGATCCACTTCTCCATCTGTCTGCGATTCTTTCCCAGGAACAGGCTCCGGATCAGGATGTTCTCGCGGCCCGAGACCTCGGGGTCCAGCCCGACGCCGAGGTCGAACACGGGCGCGATCCGGCCGGCGACCCGGGTAGCTTCCGCGGGTCGGCTCGTGGATGCCGGACAGCAACCGCAGCAAGGTCGACGTGCCGGCGCCGTCGTGTCCGACCAGGCCCACGCGGTCACCTTCAGGGACAGAGTGATGTCCTGCAGTGGCGCGACGGCGTAGGTGGCATCGCCGGGGCCTCACGCCGCAGCTATTCCGGCCCAGAACGTCAACCTTCTCGCGCGGTCAAGATCGTGGTCGTCCGTGGCTGTCTCGAGCGGGATGCCGCGTTCCCGAAATTGGTCAGCACGGTGGTGTGGTTGACGCCCAGGTGTTCGCCCACTCGCGCAAGGACCAGCCGAGGTTGTAGAGGTGGATGGCGTCGTCGACCTGCTCCGGCGACAGCCCGCGCCGCCGCATCGGCACGTCGTGCCGTTTGAGGTGAGTGCGGTGGCCACTATTGATCGTCGCTCTGCCGAAAGCCCGGCAACACACTGCCTGGCTTCTTGCCCTTTACTTCGCTCAACATCAGGAACGGCTGCACCACTAGAGACGAGGCCGAGGGCGGAAGCCATGATCATCAGCCCTAGCTCCGCCTCTCAGCCACGATCTCCTTGAACCGCTCGACGTCTTCCTCGGTGATCGACATCAGCCAGCCGCTCTTGCGCGCGTCACGTACGTCCTGGTATAGATAACTCCTCTCCCACCCGGAATCGAACGTGTACGACTCCTCCATGCTGTACCCCTGAGGACTCTTCCACGTCCGGATGACCTGCCGCGCGTCGTCCAATGAAGACTTGTCGTCAGCCAGCCAGGCAAAGTAGCTGTACCTCCCGTCGGATGGTTCGTAACTGACGCCACGACCGCTCTGGATCTCTACGAGACTCAATGCCAACCTCGCTGAGATCGCGCGTGCCTCGGTCTCGAACTGACCGGACTCCGCCTCGATCAACTCCGATGTGGCGGACCACGATGCCGCTTTGGTGTACACCTCATCGTGCCGCCCGTCCTCGTCCACCCACCGACGGCAAATCTGCGTCGGCCCAAGTCCCAGGTCGTTGCCCCTGATGGAAATGGCGTAGTACTGGTACTCAGGACTCACCTGAACCTCGTCTCTCGATTCGATGTGCCCCTGGCAGGCGCCAGGGGCACATCTATTGTGGCCGTTGTCAGCCCCTGGGCACTTCGTCGATCAAGATCGCGCCGACCGGCCTTGGCACCTCGCCCCAAATCCGCCTTTTCTGCTGCTCGAGTTCCTCCTGCTCCTCTTGCAGGACCCTCAATCTCACCTCCTTCTCCTCCCGGGACAAATTCGTATTGTTCTCGATCACTTTCTGCGCGGCTCGGTTCGCTCGGCGGTCCTCGTAGTTCGGTGTTTCCAAATCCTTGGCGCGGAGGCCGTCCGGCGTGTGGAATTGAACCTCGAACAGCAACCCGCCAGGCGTCTTGAACGTGACGTTGATGCCAGGATAGCCGTCGGTCTTGCCGCCCTCTGCCATATTCCTTTTCCAGAAGTTCTTCAGCTTGACGAGCTGGTAGCTCCTCCCGAACTCGTCGAGAGCGGCCAGTACGCGCGACGCGTAGTCGTGATTCGCGAACGAGATCGTGTACCGGACGGAGTCGTTCATCTCGTGCTCGATCGCGGAGATCGGCTTGTTGCCGATCCCGTCTTTCTCTGGTTGTAGCTCCTCGAACAGTTTGCGCTTAAGCGATTCTGGGGACTTCAGCTCGCTTCCTTGCTTGCCGTAGCGCTGTCCGCCCGTTCTAGCCGCGACCTGCTCGACGGACCTGGTGACGTCCGGCGCGGCCGCCTTGGCCTTGTCGAGCAGGTCGTTGGCCCACTTGTTCTCCTCCGGGCTGAGTCTGATCTTCAGCTTGCCGAGGTCGTGCTTGTAGCCGTCCGGACCCTCGACCGGCTGGGGGTAGCCACCACCACAACCAGCGGCCGCACGGACCGCGACACCGACGACGCACTGCTTCGGCGGCTCGACTTTCAGTTTGGCGCCGTCGAGTTTCGCCAGGCCGTTCTCGATCCGCAGCGTGCCGCCTTCGAGGCGGATGGTCGCCCCGTCGACGAGGTTCGGCGTGCCTTCCGGCCGGATCGCGAAAGGCTCCATCCGGTACAGCCGATCGTCGACGACCGCGATGGCGCCGTCGAACTTGGCGTCGCCGTTGTCGAAACGCGCCTTCAGGTTGAGTAGTTCACCGACCGCGTTCGGCAACTTGTCGCGGACGGACTCGTGCAGCTTGACCGCATAGCGCTCCAGGCCTGCTACCATCTGCGACAGCGGGCCGGAGCCTCCGTCGATCTTCTTCGACAAAGTTCGGACGGTCTTCCAAGCCGCGCCGCCGGAACCGCCCGCGTAGATGGTGGCCGCGGCGGCGGCGGCGTCGAACAGAAGCCCGCCGAACGCCTTGCCCGGGTTGGTCTGCCATTCGGGCAGATTGATCCACATGTACGGGTTCTCGATGGTGTAGATCGCGCCGTCGAGAATCGCCTTGCACTTGGACCAGTCACCCGAGTCGACGCCCGAGACGACGCAACCGCCGACCTCCCACACGGTGACGAACGGGCTGACCGCGGCCTCGGCGAAACCCTTGATCGCCTCCCAAGTGAACTCGAGAGCCTTCTTCGACTTTTCGTGATACCGCTGGCAAGCGCTCTCGTCGATACCGGAGGTGCACCAGAACCAGTCCTCGACGTAGTTGCCCAAGGCGTCGAGTGCCGGGCCGAGCTGTCCCTTGACCTTGGCCAGCAGTTCCTGGCAAGGCGGGAGCGACGTGGACACCCTGCAGACGAGTGCGCCTGCCAGATTGTGCAACGTCAGCTCGTTCAGCTCCTGACGCTTGCGGTCGGCTTCCGCCGCGGCGAGGCGCACGGCCTCGTCGTAACGCTTCCTCAGGTCAGTGACCTGGTTCAGACGCTCGACGATCGAATTCTCGAAGGCGTCGAAACCCTTGGCGACTTCCAGCGCCGCGCTGCGGAGCCTCTCCGCCGCTCCCGCCGCCTGGCCCGCCGCAGCGGCCGCAGCGCTCGCCGCGTTGGCGGACCGGGTCGCCAGCGTCGCGTCCGAACGGGCCGAGTTCGCCCACTGCGCGGCCGTGGCCGCCGAACCTGACGCGGCGTTCGCGTGCTGCGCCGCCGTGTTCGCCGCGTCGTTGGCGGTGAGTGCGTCCTGAGCGGCGACGTTCGCAGCGTTGACGGCGCGAGCGGCAGCCTCGTAAGCCGGCTTGACGTCGGCGACGGCCTCATCTGCCGCCTTCTGCGCGCGGACCGCCGCTGCGGCCGCCTCGGTCGCCTTCTCCCGCGCGAGGCGAGACTGCTCCTCGCTGATGAGCAGCGCTTCAGCAGCACCTGCCAGCGCCCGTCGTGCGTCGGCGTTGATCGCAGCGAACGGTTTGAGGATGCTCTCCGCCGCCCGCACGGGGTCGATGACCAATTCGGCCGAAGCAGCCGCTGCGGCCGCCGCCCGGTCCGCGATCATGGACTGGTACACAGACTGGTTGGCCTCACGTACCGCCGACTCGGCCTCGCTCTGCACCATTTCGGCCGCGGCGTTGGAAGCGACAGCCGCGTTGGCAACCTCCACCGCGAGACGATTCGTCTCGTCGGCGGCGCGGCGTGCCGTCACCGCTTCCTGGTTTGCGCGTAGTGCCGCCTGGTGCGCCGCGTTCGCCGCGTTCGTCGCCCGCTGTGCCTCGGCACGCGCAGTGGCCGCCGCGGCCCTGGCACGGCTCGCCCACGCTTCCGACTGGGCGGCCGCGGCCTTGGCTTGATTGGTGTCGCCCTCGATGCGCCGGTACTCGTCCCATGCCTCGCCGCCGAGATCCTCAGCCTTCTTATGCGCTACGACCAGGAGCTTTTCGTACTCGTGATAGACCCGGACGTGCTGCCCGAAGAGACCCTCGGCGACCTCGAGTTCCTTCCCGAGCCTCGCGGCTTTCTGGACCGTCTCGTCCATGTCGGCCTTGTGCTGGACAGCGTTGTTGTAGGCGGTGGTGGCGTCCTTGGACTTGGCGATCGCGTTCTTGGCCGCGCCCTGCGCGTTCGACCGGGCGGTGCGGGCGTTCGCGGCGTGTTGCTTGGCCTGCACCGCCTTTTGGGCGGCGAGGTTCTTCTGCTGTTCGGCGCGATCGCGGGCCACGAGGGCGATGTCACGCTGGACCCTCGCCGCCGCGGCCAGGTCGAGTGCCCGCTGCGCCTGGCGTTCGGCTTCCGCGCGGTACTTGTGAGCGTTGTTCGCGTGCTCCTGCGCGTTGCGGTCCGCGTCGAGCGCGCGGCTGTCGGCCAGCGTCGCCTCGATCGCGTGCTGTGCGGTCTCCGCCGCCAGCGCGGCCGCCTCGACGGCATGCGTGATGCCGATGGTGACCTTGGCCCAGTCCAGGCCGTTGGTCAGACCTGTCTCGACGAGGCGGGCCGCGGCGTTGTGGACCTGGGTGTTGATACCCCGGGCTTCCCCGGCGATGCGGCCGCCGCGCGCGGCGTACTCCGTCGCCTCGGCACGCAACGCGTCGATGTCCTGGTTTCGCCCCTTGGCGCCGTTGGCGCGGCCGGGCTTGTCTTCCTGGAAGATCTTGTCGGCCTTGTGCGCCGCCTTCACGGCCATCTGCATCGCGAACAGGCCGTCTTCCATGACCTTGACGGCGTTGATGTTCGCGCGCATGATCTCGGCCCGTGCGTCCGCCGCGGCTTCCGCACGTCGTGCCAAGGCGTTGAGCTCGGTGATCGCCTTGTTGCGATCCTCCAGCGCCTTCTCGATGACCTGCTGGAAATCGTGGTCGCGCTGGTTCGCCTCGGCGTAACCGGTCAGGTAGAACTCGCGGATGCGGGCGTAGTCGCCGGTGAGCAGGATCGCTTCGCCCTCGACCTGCACCTGCGGACCGCCGTGCGCGACCATTTCCTGGACGCGGCCGATGATGCGATCCTGCTCGGCCTTCGAGTCCTCAGCGTCCTTCTGGTCCTGCTTCTCGGCGATTTCCTTGCCATAGGCCACGAAGTCGGCGATCGTCGTGTCGTCGCCGGAATCGAGCGCCGCCTGCGCCCCAGCCCGGACGTGCGGGCCGCCGGTCTTCGCCCAGCTTTGGACCAGTTCCCGGTTCTTCGCGGCGGTGGCACGTTTGCGTTCCGCGGCCTTGGCCTTGGCCTCTGCCTCGCCGTAGTCCAGAAACCAGAGGATCCTCGCTGGGTCGTTCGTGTCCAGTGCCGCCTGGGCGGCTTCCCGGACTTCGATGTCGGGCGCGTGTTTGGCGATGTCCTCGACCAGTTCGCGGTTGAACTGGTCCTCGTCGTCGAGGGGAGGGGGATCCTCCGCCACGGTGGCCATGGCCGCGCCGGCCGGCGCCGTCGCGGGCCTTGCAGCAGCTTCGGCGGGGGCAAGACCGCCCAGCAACGCCATGATCATCGTGAGGACCACGGCCGTCACGGATCTGCGCCACATCGCGGCGCCAGTAGATGTCTTGTTCATGCGGTTACTGATCCCCTCTGTCCCGATCGGTGGCCGCGGCGGCGTTCGCTCGTGCTTGCGCGGCGATCGCCTGCCAGACGCCGGCCTGCTGGACGGCCCACTCGGCCTCATCGGCCCACGATGTGTTGCCCTGCTCGGCGCGGGCGATGACACTCGCCCAGTCCTGCCCGGTCGTCGCGGCACGGGCGTGCGCGGCGACCTCGGCCCACGCCGCGGCCTGGGAAGCCGCCTTGTCCCGTTCGGCCGCCCAGTCCACGGACGACTGACCAGCTTGGCCGTCGATCGAACGCCACGCGGCGATCGCGTCGGCGCGTGCCTTGCGCGCGAGCTCGCCGCTCGATTCACGTTCCGCCTTCTCAGCGGCCAGCGCGGCCTCGGTCAGCAGCCGGATCTTGCTGTGCCACACGGCGTCCAGATCGGCCGCGTTACGGCGGAACGCCTCGTCGTCCAGCTTCGCGGCGCTCGCCCAGTAGTACTTGAAGAACAACCCGATCGCGACGTCATCACCGACCGACAACGCGCGCCCAGCGGCAGCGCGTACCTGTGGACCGGGATCGCGTGTGGCGAGATCGGTCACGTAGTCACGGTCGGCTTGGACCTGCGCGGCGAACTTCTCTTCGTACCTGTTGTCGTTGATTCGGTCGAGTTCTTGCGCTTTCGCGAGACCGCTCTGGACGTAGTCGGCCTTTTCGGCGTCCGAGCCCTGCAGAATGCGGGTAGACGTAGCGCGCACCGCACTTCCGGGAATCGAAAACCTGTTGACATCCCCAATGTAACGGGTATTACGGGCGACTGTCTCCGCCGCTCGATTCTTCGCCTTCTGATACCCGAAATCCAGGAATTCCCTGATCGCCTCGGCTCCTCTGGAACTGAGTATCGCGTGCCAGGCCTCTGCCGTTACTTCCGGCCGGTAGTCCCGCGTCGCTATCCGCCGGACCCGGCTGCGCTCTGCCTGTTCCACCTGGTCAGCAGGATCAGTCGCGACGATGACATCTCCTGCCGCCGCCGCGGACGAGCCAACCGAAACGATCCCTCCGGCAGCGATCACAGCAGCCAGCGCCGTGCGCATGAGTACATGACGGCCCAATTTGTTCCCCCTAAACTAATCCCCCGAACAAACAGCCTGACGAGCAAGAACGCCCGCCTAATTCTTAGCACGCATCGAACGCAGATGATCAGTGATCTAGACCACTCACAGTTGCTGCTCCCGCGTGAGCCGTGTCAAAGTTCGGGAAGCATTGACTAATGACGTCGAGGCACTACTTACGACGTAGTCCAATAGGGCGAATTTCGTTAGTCCCAGAGGGGGAGAATTCTTTGTCCAGATTCAGTCTGGTCGGTCGCGGCGTGCGTGGAATCGCCGCGCTATCCATCGCGGCAACGT
The DNA here is from genome assembly GCF_029369745.1 of Amycolatopsis sp. QT-25. Lineage (NCBI taxonomy): Bacteria > Bacillati > Actinomycetota > Actinomycetes > Pseudonocardiales > Pseudonocardiaceae > Amycolatopsis > Amycolatopsis sp. QT-25. Next base: position 1,559,402 of record NZ_CP120210.1, on the reverse strand, counting down.
TGGCTGGTGGCGTCGCCGCGGCCCCGGCACAAGCGGCCGAGTCCACTCCGTCCTCAACGGCCTCCGCACAGGCCGTGCAGGAGTCGACCACCGATGAAAAGGCCGCGGCCGCGCGTGAGCTCAACCTCCTCCTCACGCCCGAAATGGCGGTGATGAGCGACAAGAACTTCGTGATCACCTTGTGGCAGAAGGCCCGCGAGGGCAGCCAGATCAAGGCTGCCGCGCTCAAGGCGTTCGCCGACTCGACCGACGAACTGGCCTGTTACAACTTCATCAAGACCGGCATCTTCGACGCCGCCCGGCTCGACCAGATCGAGCTGGAGAAAAAGGCCGAGCGCGACCGTCAGCGACTTGCCGCCGCGGCCGAGATCGGCTGGGTCACCGTGCCCCAGGCGCAGCTCGACGGGTCACTGGAGAACTTCGTCTTCAAGCTGTGGGAGATGGCCGAAGAAGGCAGCGACGTCAAGAAGGGCGCAGCGGCCGTCCTGAAGACCGGTTCCACGGACGACCAGCGCCAAGAGTTCGTCGTCACGGGCATCTACACCGCGTCCGCCGCCGACAAGAAGCGCAAGATCGAAGAAGCCGAGCGACTCGAACGTGAGCGTCTCGAGCGCGAGGCGAACCGTGCGGCGAAGGAACGCGCCTGGGCGGCCGCGACGAAGTCGACGGCCACCGAAGAACTCAAGAACCTGCCCGATCACGAGTTCATCTACGAGGTGATCAAGCGCGCCACCGGTCCCAAGGTCAAGGCAGCCGCACAGGTCGCCTACGACAGCCGCGACGCCGCCGCATGGAAGGCATTCATCTTCACCGGCGTGCACCAGGCACACCAAGCGGACATCGACGAGCAGGAACGCCTCGACGCCATCGAGGCCGAACGCCAGGTCCGGGTAATTCTCGACAAGGCCGAACGCGATGGCTACCAGCCGAACCTGGTCGCCGCCGCCCGCGCCGCGCTCGCCGGTACCACCGCACAGCGCAACACGTTCCTCCTCACCGGCCAGCATGCCGCCGCCAAGCTCGACCTGATCAAGCCCGCCGACAAGCGAGTCATCGAACTGCAGGGCATCCAGTCCGGCCGCTGCCTTTCGGTCGCCGGCCTGTGGGACACGCCAGGCCAAGGCGCGCTCGCACCCGGCGCCAGCGGCGAACTCTGGGACTGTGCCCGCAGCCCGAAACAGGTCTGGGAGCTGCAGGCCACCGGCGGCAGCCAGTACCGTCTGCAGAACCTCGCGTCCAAGATGTGCTTGGACATCACCGGTGACAACGTGATTCAGAACCCGTGCAACGACCACCCGAACCAGCGCTGGGAATTCCTGGAGAACGCCGACGGCACGTTCCAGCTGAAGAACGTCGGCTCCGGCCGGTTCGCCACCGCTGCCGACTCGGGCACCGGCAACGCGACCCTGATCGTGCAGTACACCAACACCAACTCGATCGATCAGCGGTGGCGCCTCATCGATCCGACCCACGTCTCGTGGACCGTCGAGATGCGACTTGGCACCATTCAGATCAAGGGTGTCCACTCCGGCCGGTGCGTCCAGGTCGCGGGTGTCTGGGGCACGCCGAACCAGGGCGCCAATGCCGACCTCGCCGGCACCGAACTCTGGGACTGCGCCGGCGGAGTCAAACAGGTCTGGGAACTGGTCCCCTTGGGCGACAAGAAGTACGGCTTGAAGAACAAGAACTCCGGGAAGTGCCTCGACGTGCGCTACGGCGAGGTCGCCAACGGCACACCGCTGATCCAGTTCGGCTGCCACTACGGCGGCGCCCAGCAGTGGGTGTTCGTCCAAGGCGACAACAACACCCTCGGCCTCGCCAGCGCCCTGACCGGCAAGTTCGCCGACGTCACCGGGTGGCAGACCGGAAACGGTGCGGGCATTTCCCAGTACGACGGCACCGGCAGTGCCAACCAGCGCTGGACCATTCTCCAAATGACCACCGCGTAACCGACGGTATCTCTTCGAAGGCCGCCATCAGTGAGAGCGTTCCTGATGGCGGCCTTCACTATTCGGCTGATCACTGCTTTCGGAGCGGCCTTGGCCGAAGGGCTCAGTACTTCCACGGCAGATAGAGCCGGGACAGCGCACTCGCGATGGCGGCGAATGATCTAGGGGAGATGCCATGCGCGATCAGCGCTACGCCAGTCGCGAGCACTGCGATGAACGCAGTCAGTTCGGAGGTTTCCACTGCAGCGCACAGCGTGGCGCATCGGTGCCGCCGCTGTTACCGAGCATGTTTGCTTGCTGTCGTCGAATGCCGGAAACAATGGACTTGGCTGGGCCAGGGACCAGGTCCCCGGCGGTGTTCACAGACCACTAAAACCCATCAGCCATACCTCGACCCTCAAGGGACAGCCACCTGGGGCCTGACCGATCGTCACGACCGTCGCCGTGCCCTCTTCGCGCAAGCGCAGAGAACCGACCTCGGCGAGTTTCTGCACGTGATGGGAGCACGTGGACTGGCTGGTCCCAAGGACCTCCGTGAGCGCGGCGCGGTCGCGACGGCGTGCAGCAGCTTGACTCGCATTGGCTCGGCCAGGCAGGTGAACCATGCGGCGTAGGTAGCCGCTTCGCGTTCGGGCGGGAATCCGACGGGGATGAACGAGCTGCCCGTCGTGGTGATCGACGCAGAAACCGACACCGACCTCGCTCGCGGGATGTACTACCCAGAGCGGTCGGACCCCTTCTTCACCACTACATGACCCTCACCGACGTCTACCGCTTCCCAGCACAGCACTTCGGCTTTCATCGCCGTCAGCTCACACTGTCCCGAGCAGGACGCCTACCTGGTCGACGGCGTGGTCCCGGAGAACCAGAGCGTGCCCGGCATGCCGCCGCCCAACCCCTCCTGACTGAGCAAAGCAAGTGAAGGCCACCTTCATTACGTCTCACGCGATGAAGGTGGCCTTCACGAGATTGGGAGAGCCCGCCCGAGGCGCCGGCGACCGGAACCGAGCTGTCTCGGCAGTATCGACGACAACTACTCGCTGACCACTTCATCTCCGCTTCATGAATGAAACGGAGATGAAGTGGTCAGCGAGAAAACGAAGCGCGCCGGAGTCGTGAGTGAGCTGCAGAGTTCTATTGAGGGGCAAGGCAAAGGTGGGGTGTGCGGGAACAGGGACGTTGGGTCTCCATTTCCACACACCCCTCCTGGACCGGGCGTGACAAGGACGGTCTCACCGGACTGAGTGGATTTCGAGTCATCCAACGCAGCAAAATCCACCCAGTGAGGGACTGAGGGACGCGGCCCGGCGAAGGGAGGCGGTCCGGCACCGCGCCCGAACACGACACCTTGGCCTTACCCCTCAACGACCCCACACCGTGCCGCGTGCACGGTGAAGCGCTCATCGGGGTTGTCAGTGCTTTCCCGGCGCAGCACTGCCGCTGTACTCACCGAGGCCGGACACGAGCCGGGTCAGCTCGGGGTCGCCGTCGTAGCGCTTCTGGTGCAGTGCCGCGATCTTGGCACCCATCTCGGGGTCCGCATCGTCGGTGATGTCGTACGACATGAACTTGTCGACGACCGGCAGGCCCACCCGGTCGGTGTGGCGGTGGGCCGGGTGGATGAGGTACTCCCAGTAGCCTTCGAGATCCTCGATGACGAACACCGCGCCCCACTCGTACTCGCCGCCGAAGTCCCGGCCGACGACGAACGACTTGACCGACGGGATCGCACGTCCCTGGTTGCGCAGGCTCTCCAACGCCTCCTCGACCTGTTCCGGCGGGGCGTCCGCGCGGAGGGTGAACCGGTTGCCGTGGTAGATCATTTCTTCTCCTTCGTGACGAGGGCGGCGAGTGCGCCCACGGTGGTGAACACCCCGGTCCAGACGAAAGCGCCGGCGATTCCGGCAGCCTGGACGAGCGGGGCGACGACGAGCGGCGAGAGGAACTGGCCGAGGAAGATCCCCGCCACGAGGCCGCTGAGGATCCGGCCGCGGTGCTGCGGGGCGGCCATCCCGGAGAGCTGGACGTTGAGGTGGGGCACGACGATGCCGGCGCCGAGACCGCCGACCAGCAGGCCTGTCACGATCCCGGCGACCGTGCCGGTGCCGGCGAGCAGCCAGCCGACGCCGAGCAACGCGATGCTCGACGCGGTGATGGTGCGCGGTCCCATTCGCAGCCGGGGAAAGACGAGCGCGCCGATGACACTGGTCAGGGTGCTGCCCGCGATCACGATGCCGATGGCGCCAGGACCGACGCTCAGTTCGGAGAGCAGGAACGGCAGCTGTGTCGGCGCCATGAAGAACACGAGGGTCGCGACGAGTGCCACGGCGTAGATACCCAGTGCCCTGGCGGGCGGCCGGAACACACCGCCCTGGAACTTCACGCGCGGCTCGTCGCGCAAGCCCGCCAAGGCGGCCAGCACGACGACCACGGCGACCGAGTAGAGCCAGAACGGTGCTCGCCAGTCGATCCCGGCCAGCACCCCCGCGAGTGGCAGGAACACCACACCGCCAAGGCTCGCGAACGCCTGCTGCAGCCCGAGGAACGCCGCCCGGCGCGGGCCGTCGAACCAGTCCGTGATCAACGCGCTGACCGCTGTCATGATGCCGCCGACGGCGAGCCCGAGCAGCGCGCGGCTGATCAGCAATACGGTCAGGTCGGTGACGAAGAAGCCGGCCGTGCCGCTCACCGTGTAGAGCAGCAGTGCCGCGATCAGGAGCGGACGGCGGCCGATTCGGTCGGCCAAGGCGCCTGCCAGCGGCGCGCTGACCGCGATGGCCAGCGAGGTGATGGTCAATGCCAGGCGTACCAGGACGTCCGCGTCGAACGCCCGGCTCATCGCGGGCAGGCTCGGCGCGATGATCGCGGCGGCCATGATGGTGAGTGTCGCGGCACCGAGAACGATCGCCCGTGCGAGCAGCGGAGGCGCGGTTCGTGTCGTGGTCACGCATCCCACAGTGGTCGAAACCTACGGGCAGTCGCGTCGGTGAGAACCACCTAGATGGTCCGCCTAGGTAGTTATAGTCCGGTGCATGCGCACTGGTCCGCTGGTCGGCAGGCACGACGAGATCCGCTGCCTGGACGGCTTGCTCCACGCCGCAGCCGATGGCCACGGCGGTGTCCTTGTGCTGCGTGGCGACGCCGGTATCGGCAAGACCACGCTGCTGGACCACATCCGGGAGGCGTCCGGTTTCCGGATGGTCGAGGCGTCGGGGTCGGAGTTCGAAACCGAACTGCCGTTCGCGGCCCTGCACCAGCTGTGCGTTCCGGTGCTCGAGCATCTCGACGACCTCGGCGCACGTCACCGCGAGGCGTTGCGAGTCGCGTTCGGTATGACCGACGGCGAGCCGGACATGTTCCGGGTAGGACTGGCGACGCTGGAGCTGCTCGCCACCGCGGCACGTGCCCAGCCACTGCTGTGCGTGGTGGACGATGCGCACTGGCTCGACACGGCATCGACGAAAGCGTTGTCGTTCCTGGCTCGACGCGTCGCCGCCGAACCGGTGGCGATCGTCTTCGCCGCCCGGCACGGCCTGGACGAGCTGCCCGCGTTGACCATCACCGGCCTCGCCGACGCCGACGCCCGTGCGTTGCTCACCCCCGCGATCGACGACCGGGTGCGGGAACGAATCCTGGCCGAGGCACAGGGAAACCCGCTGGCGTTGCTGGAACTGCCGAACGCGGGTGGCTTCGGCCTGCCGGAGGCGACCTCGGTGACGCAACGGATCGAGGCCAGCTTCCGGGCCAGATTGGACCGGCTTCCGGCGCAGGCCCGGCAGCTGCTGACCGTCGCCAGCGCCGACCCGACCGGCGACCCGGGCCTGTTGTGGGCAGCGGTCGCGCGCCTGGGCATCAGGACCAACGCCGACGCCGCCGACCTGGTGACCTTCTCCACGCGCGTGCGGTTCTGCCATCCCTTGGCCAGGTCGGCCGTCTACCGGGCGGCGTCCGCCGATGAGCGCCGCGCCGCACACCGGGCCCTGGCGGCGGTGACCGATCCGGTGACCGACCCCGACCGCAGGGCGTGGCACCGAGCCGAGGCCGCGACCGGCCTGGACGACAACATCGCCGCCGAGCTGGATACCGCCGCGACGCGCGCCCGCGCCAGAGGTGGTGTCGCGGCTTGCGCGGCTTTCCTGGAACGAGCCGCCGCGCTCTCGTCGGACCCGGGCCTGCGCACCGAACGCACGCTCGCCGCCGTCCAGGCGCAACTCGACGCGGGCGCGGCCGGCGTGGCGGCGGAACTGCTCACGACCGTCGACGTGGCAGACGATGCGCGACTCGCCCGCACGGAGATCTTGCGCGGCCGGATCGCGTTCGTCCGCAACGACGGCGACGGCCCGGCCTTGATGCTGCGAGCCGCTCACCGTCTGTCGGCCGTGGACCCGGCGTGGTCACGCGACAGCTTCCTGGACGCTCTGGAGATGAGCCTCGTCGTCGGCCGGGCGAACGGCGTGATGGACACCGTGCTCGCCGAGGCACGACACGCTCCGCCGGCTCCGGCTCCGGACGTGCTGGACGCCTTGATCCTGTTGAATACCGAGGGCCATCGGACCGCCGGCCCGATGTTGCGCCGGGTACTCACGGAGAACGCGTCGTGGACGCGCAGACCCGCTCTCGCCATGATGATCGCCGGCGAGCTCTGGGACATCGAAGCGCACCGCGAGATCACCGAATGGCTGCTGAGCACCGGACGCGACACCGGTTCGCCGTGGGTCCTGCGCCTCGCCCTCGCGCAGCAGGCAGTCGCCGCCACGCACGCTGGTGATCTCGGCACCGCGATGATCGCGGTGGCCGAGGAGGAAGCGATCGCGGACGCGTTCGACGATCCGCCGATGGTCTACGCGCGAGTGCACGCCACCGCGTTGCGCGGCAGGCGCGTGGAAACACTTCGGCTGATCAGCAGTACCCTGCGCGACGCCGACGCCCGCGGAAACGGCCACCTGGTCGCGAACGCGCACTGGGCCGCCGCGGTGCTGTACAACGCCTGCGCGGACTACCCGGCCGCTCTCGCCGCGGCCCGGCAAGCGACCGCACCGGGTGATCTCTATCTCGCGGGTATCGCGTTGCCGGAACTGATCGAAGCCGCCGTCCGCTGCGGCGAGCCCGACGCGGCCACCGAAGCCCTGGAGAACCTCACCGCTCGCGCCGACGCGAGCGGTACCCCGTGGGCGCTGGGCGTCACCGCCTGGTCGAGAGCGCTGGTGACCGGCGCGGAGGACGATTACCGCCACGCGGTGGAGCTGGCCGGTCTACCGGCTCCGTATCGAGCGCGGGCGCGCCTGCTTTACGGCGAGTGGCTACGCCGCGAGAGCCGCCGCAAGGACGCCCGCGAACAGCTACGCGCCGCGCACGAATCGTTGGCGGACATGGGCATGGAGGCATTCGCCCTACGCGCCGCCAACGAGTTGCGTGCCACCGGTGAGGTGGCACGAAAAAAGACCGCTGACACGTCCGAGGCGCTCACCGCTCAAGAAACACTCATCGCCCGGCTCGTCGCGACCGGAGCGACCTCGAAGGAAGTAGCGGGACGGCTGTTCCTCAGCCCCCGCACGGTCGACGCGCACCTGCGCAACATCTTCCGCAAGCTCGGCATCTCCTCCCGGCGCCAGCTCAGGGAGCCGGAGCGCATCCCGATCGCCTGACCGGAGGGGTGGCCTCGCAGCCGGTCCCGGTGCGCGACATGCCGACGAGCGGGACGTTCCCTGTCTCTCGTAAGCGCCGTGCACGCGCCGACACCTGCTCCGCGACCCATAACGGCCCCCGCCACGACGAAACGAGAATTGACCGACTTCGATACAGGCCCTGGTGAAGCTTGTGACGACACAATGCCAGCGCTACGTGGACATCCACCGAACAGGCTGGGGTGCACGCGAAATCAGGTGGCTGTGGGCGGCACGGCGATCAACCTTACCTTCCGAAGAATCGATTCTGGCCACCGAAACCGAGACGCTGCAGGCAGCCGTCGACCACGTGCCCGATTCCCGCTTCCGACGGCCGGGCACGAGCGCGTGTCAGCGAAGGGCCGCGGCGGCTTGAGCGACCAGCCAGCTTTCCGATTTCTCGTAGGTCCAGCCATTGTCATCGTGCAAGGTGAAGTAACCGGAATATCCGAAGTAGAACCAGAGGATGTCGCTCGCCTCCGCGACCGTCGTTCCTTCGCGCAGACCGCCGACGTCGCGGAGCCGGGTGGCGACGGCTTCGATGGCATCGCGGTAGCGCTTCGTGGCCACGCGCAGGTCCTCTGCGACCTCGGGATTGTGTGGCGCGGTCGACAGCACCAGCCGGATGATGTCGCCGTATTTCTCGCGCATGGACCTGACCACGGCCGCGGTGTGCCGCAGTATCTCGTCCGGGTCGATGAGGGTCTCGATCCGGGAGAGGGTCTGCGCCACGATCGGCGCTCGGCTCCACAGGTCGACCAGCGTCCGGATCAGGCCCTGTTTACCGCCGGTCACCGCGTACACCGTGGCCGGTGCCACCCGGGCTTCCGCCGCGATGTCGTCGATCTTCGTCGCGAAGAATCCGTTACGGGCGAAGAGCAGACGCGCTGCGTCGGTGATGGCGGTGCGGGTGGCCGCGGCGTACTCGGCGCGGCGGCCTCTCGGAAGCTCGGTCATGGCGATCCCAGCATACCCCGAGGCCACTCATCAGAGTTTAACTCTGATTAATATAGGGTTACTCTGGTGATGTTGGTGACATGCTGACATCCGGAACGGAATACGAAGCGGTCCTGTCCATCTGGAACGGCGCGGTGACCAGCCGTCCGCTTGCCGTCCTTCGCTGCGCCGACACGGCTGATGTCCAGGCCGGGATTCGGACCGCCCTGGAGAAGGGGCTCCCGCTGTCGGTCCGCGGTGGCGGGCACGACTGGGCCGGTCGCGCGCTGGCCGACGGCGGACTGACGCTCGACCTGAGCCCGATGCGACAGGACCTACGGCCGCGATACGGCCTACAGGACCGAGACCACCGCAATCGCGTAACAGAGACGCGGCGAGCAGGACCACTCCATCCGGCTGGTCGTAGACAGGCCGGTCGGGTTCCCTTGGCTCCGCGGTATGGAGCGTTCGAGGGAGTCGGCGCTCGGCCCACGACTGCCTCAGCGTCCGAGGTCGCCGGTATTGGGTCCGTTTGGGCTGAACACTGCCAGCCGCCGGAACTCCTCCTCGGAGATGGGGAGCGTGTTGTACTCGAGCAGCAGGTTACTGGTCGGCTGCCAGCCGTCCGATGTCCACAGCTCGTATTCGAGTTCATACGGGTTCGGCAGGCGCTTGACCAGGAAGAGGGCGTTATCGAGATCGTAGACGTCGTCCCCTCTGTGGAAGACTGCTTGGTAGTCGTAGGTCCGGCCGCGGAACGCGCGCGATCTCCCTGTGATCCCAGCGACGGCGCGTGCGATGCGGAAGTGCCACTCGCTGAGCTCCACCACCCACCAGCCGGGCTTCAGTCGCCCGAGGACGTCGCTGCGCTGCCAGCCGAGGTCGTCGGGGATCTCGTCGGCCGATCCGGTGCGGCGAACGAGATCGTGGATGTGGTACCCGCCCTTGGTGTCGAGGCCGTGCCACACGTCGAAGTACCTGACCTCGGCGGTCTCCCGTCCGCGGACGGCCCGTTCCAGATCGTCGCGGCCGACCGGCAGCACAACCCTGTCTCGCGGCTCCTTCCCCAGCACCCACACACCCTCTTGCAGGTAGGTCTCCCATTCGCCGTCACCGCTTGAGGGGCACCGGGTCAGCGCGTGCGCACGGTCGAAGTCCGCGACGTCGTCCAGCCTCTCGAACTCCGCGAAGTAATAGTGACCCGCCACCTGTTCGGCACGCCGACGTGCCGCCAGCAGAGCGACGATGCCCGTAAGGCTGTCCCGTTCGAAAGGGGCCAGCGACAACGCGTAACGGTGTTCCGGCGGCAACTCGTCGACCACGGCGTACGCGGAGCGCAGATCGATCATGTCGGTCTCCCGCCGGAACACCGCGAATCCGCCGCCTTCGAACCCGTCCCGCCGCTCCTGCTTCACAGGCACGCGATCGTCGGCCAGTTGCTTGAGCTTCTCCAGCTCCGCGGCGCTCACCTCGCGGTAGTCGTCGTAGGAGTCCCGGTCGCCGGTTCTCGACAGCTCATCGCTTCGCGTCCACACGCCGTGGCCGAGGTACTTCTGCTCGTCGCGAGAGCCGATGCTGCGATAGACGCCCTTGGCGTTGGCGACATATGTCGGCGGGAATGCCGTGCGCGTGCGCAGGCTGCGGCATGGACCGGCCTGCCGAGGTCGAACGGTCCTGCCGACCGTCGAAGAGGTCACCGGCCGTCCAGCACGCACCTTCGCCCAATGAGCCATCGAACACGCTGGCGCCTTACGCTGACTCGAGATCATCGCCGGGCGAGGTGCCTCAAGCCGGCCTCTTAACGATCGCAGGCCCCAGTGCCGAGCGGCACTCGGCCGAAGGGACTCGCGTGGGCCGGTTGCACTCACTGCCCACGGTGTGACCACAGCGTCATCGGATACGGACGCGGACCGTCCGAATCGTTGAATCCCCGGCAACCCCTTACGACACCGGGAATCCGAGTTCCGGACCGCCCAGAAATGACAAGTCCTTTCCGGACGCTCTGAGCCGGTCACCAATCATCCCGAGAGCCAGGACCAATGCCTGGAGCGAATCCACACCTCCCGCGGACATCTCCACTGGAGGTTCCTCCAGTCCCTCGATACGGAACGGACAGACGTAGTCCCCGTCCGGCTGGGTCTCATCGAACGGTCTCGGCCGCCCGATCAATACTCGAATCGGACCATCGGGGCTCGCCAGTGTGCGGGTGGCCACGATGTCGGTCACGGAATGAATGCCCATCTCTGGATTATGTCATCCCTCGGCGAGACAAGCGGCGTACTTGGCCGCGGCAGCGGCATAGCAGGCGGCCCGTGCCGGTGGCAGTGGAAGTGCCCTGCAAATTCGCACATCCCGGTTGTACAGGGTTTCGCAGTGCCCTTTGAACTGGGTCGCTGACGGACTGTCCACGGCCGGAGCCGCCGTGGCCGCGACGCCGCCTCCCAACAGAGCGCCACAGGTGATCGCTCCGATCACCACCGCGCGTTTGAGTACCGACATGAAATTCCCCCTATCGTGTGGCGCCGGCCATATTGCCGACGAGGCCGTGAGCCGACCCGATATCAGGGTGACAGCGATGACCCCAATTGTGAAACACTTAAGCAGGCAATCACCCAGTCGGCGCACAGAACCCGCCAGGTCCACCGGCGCCCTTTTACTCAGTGAGAAAAACAGCGAAATAAATATTGCGGCCGAGCAATGCTGAAAAGTGCATCATCACGGCGCAACATGTCACCAAGCGCCGCCGAGAGCACATGATCGCGCACGCGTAGTTCGCTCGATGAAAGCCAACCCGTCATATTCGTCGGCGAGTGTCACCGAACCGGTGACCTTTTTGACCATGGGCCAGAAGCCCACGATCGCGCCGTAGGAACGTGTCGGCGCGGGTGTGGTCAGCCAGTTCATGACCGGTTCTTTGTACCGCGCTGCGCGAAAGTCGATCAGGTAGTCACCGATTCCCGGTTGTGCGAGCAACGCTTCCACACTCCGCCGTACGGCGGGCTCCACGGTGAACTCGGCAAGGCCGGTGTTTCCGGCGAATCCGGCCCGTGAAGCCTGAAACGAACCTTGATTGAAGGTCAGGCCCAGCGCGTAGTAAGCGCTGCCGTATACCTCGCTGAGGTGTGCCCCCATACTCGCGACGCCTCGGCTCACCGTGCTCCGTGCAACGTGACCGTTGTGTGCCCACACGGCCACCCGTTCACCGTCGTCCGCCAATTCCCGCACGGCGTCGGCCAGGTATCGGTCCCGCACGGCGCACCCATCGGCACTCAGCAACGGATACGCCGCGATGTCAGCCGCATTCGCCAGTTCTGTGGCACTCTCTACGGCTTCGGACCAGTCTCGTACCGAACTCGCCTCGACAAGTCCGGCACGTTCGGTCCGCAGGAATTCGGCAGTGTCCAGGAGAACCCGGCTCGCGGTGTGAGGGCTCACGGAACCGGCTGCGGCCTTCCGCCGGAAGAGACGGCGCACCGTCCCGGCTATGGATCCCCCCACGAGACCACCGATGCCGGCCGAGGATTCGCCCATGTTCGTCGTCCGGATCGCTTCACGGAAGGCCTCGGTGCGGTGCGGGACCACGGTGTCCAGGTACTTCGCGACCAGTTGTACCGCACCTTCGTCGATTCCCGAATCGATGCCGTGGAACCGCACCCGTCTCTGGGCGGGCATGGAGGCGTTGTACTCCCTGAGCCACTCGACAAGGGCAAGCACTTCGTAAGTGTCCCAAGTCCAGTACCCCACACCGGTCAGCGCGGCCGAAGCGGTGCCTTCGCCGGACTGGATGTAGTCGTTGACGGCCCGGCAGACCGACCTTCCCGCCTCGAAGGCGATCACCGTGAAGTCCAGTTCGCGCACCAGGAACTCGATCAGCCGGTGCTTGAGCGTGAAGAATTCCTTGCTGCCGTGCGTCGCCTCGCCCAGTCCGACGACCTGTACGCCTTCCAGCACGGTGGCGAATGGGGTCAAATCGTCCAGGTCGCCCTTGGGCTCGAGCGCTCGGAGCACGATCGCGGACTCGGCGAGCCAGGAAGAGACCGCGTCACGATTCACCCGCCGTTTCGCCATTCAATCCCTCACGCCATGCCGGAGTCCTGCAAAGTCGCACAATCGTCGGCATCATACTGGTAACCCGCCGCCTGCAGCCGGAAGAGGTTCGCGTACATGCCGTTCCTCGTCATCAGATCGGTGTGACCGCCTTCCTCCACTACCTTTCCATGGTCGATCACCACGATATGGTCGGCCACCCGTACCGTCGAGAACCGGTGAGCGATGAGCAGCGTGGTAGCCCGTCCGGCGATCTCTTTCAGTCTGCCGAAAACCTCCGCCTCCGTGGCCGCGTCGATGGACGCGGTCGGCTCGTCCAGCACCACGACCGGCGCGTCACGCAGGAATGCCCGGCCGAGCGCCACCTTCTGCCACTGCCCACCGGACAACTGACGTCCTTCGTCGAACCAGCGACCGAGCGGGGTGTCCAGTCCCTTCGGCAGTTCGTCGAGGAACGGCAGCGCTCCAGCCTGGCGCGCCGCCTCGGCGACCTTCGACCGGTCGTTGCGCGCCGCGAGATTGCCGAACCCGATGTTGTCCAGCGCGGAAGCCTCATATTGGATGAAGTCCTGGAAGATGACTCCGATGTTTTTCCGGAGGTCCTCGAGGTCGTACTGTTCCACCGGAACGTCGTCGATCAGGATGGTGCCGCTGTCACAGTCGTAGAACCGCGCGATCAACTTCACAATAGTGGTCTTGCCTGCTCCGTTGGGGCCGACCAATGCGACGCATCTTCCCGCCGGAAGAAACAGGTTCACCCGGTCGAGGACGACGTTGTCCGTACCTGGGTAAGTGAACGACGCCTCGCGAAATTCGATGCCCTTGCGCAAGGTCGTCGGGAACGCGCGTTTTCCTTCGGTTCCCGGTCCGTGCTCCGGCTTCTCCAAAAAGGAGAAGAGATTACCGAGGAACAAGTTGTGCTCGTACAGCTGCGCCACACTGCCGACCAACGTCTGGATAGTGGTCTGTACCAGCGCCACGGCCATCACATAACCGGCGAACTGGCCGATCGTCCCACTGGACACCGTGGCCTGTACCGCGAAGAGGATGGCGACCGCGGCGGTCGCGACGCTCAGCATGCCGAGCGCGGCTGTAGCCGCCGCCTGTCTGCCTTCCCATCTCCGGTCGATCACATAGAACCGCTCCACCAGGTCACGGAACTGGCCGACGAACATCTGCCCGAGGGAGAACAGCCTCGTCTCCTTGTAGTTGCGGTCAGTGGTGACGAGGTACTGCAGGTAGTTCACCCGCCTGCGGTCCGAGGACCGGTCGTATTCGAGCTTCCACATGATCCGGCTGTAGAAGATGTTGGCCGCCAGCGAGGGCAGCGGCGCCACCATGACCAGTAGAGCGATCCGGACGTCCCAAGAGATCAGGACGACACTGACCGCGCTGAGCGACACCCCACTGGAGACCGTCGAGATCAGGTTGGTGAAGATCTGGTACGGACGGTGCATGGACTCCCGATTGGCGCGTTGCAGTTTGTCGTAGGTTCCGGCGTCTTCGAAGTCTTGGAGCGGTAGCCGGACTGACTTCTCCATGATCTGCAGCTGGATGCTGTTGGCCATCCGGTACCGCAACAACGTTTCCAGGTAACCACGGGCGGCGGTCAGCAGCTGTGCGATCGCGGTGACGAACGCGATCGCCCCCGCCGCGAACAAGGCCTGGTTCAGCGCTTCTGCCGATTCACGCCGGCTCACGGCATCGGCGACCGACTGCACGGCGTGCGTGGTCAGCGACACGTTGAGCGCGGGAACGAGCGCGAGCACCAGCGTCGTCACCAATACTCCGGACATCTGCGGTGGGCTGACCCGCCAAAGCAGCACCAAAGCCCGCAGCCAGTGATTTCCTCGCCGCGTCGGGTCTTCAGCGCTGTTTGCGGTCACTGTTGTCTCCCCAGCCCGGCCGACGACGAATGGATCTGCGCGCGAGCGACCATAGTTCGTGACACAGCACCTCGCGATCCCGCGCGACTCCGAGCAGTCGGTTGACCTGCATGTGCACCAGGCTGCCCAGGATCGTGTCCTCGCTTCCCGTCAACAGGCCCCGCGCCGTCAGGCTCCGTGCCCGCTCACCGGCTGCGGCCACGGTTTCCCATTGCCCGGCGAAGACTTCTCGGAGCGCGCCTTGGCAGCTGCGCGCGACCGGGTCCGGGTGCTCGTCCCACGGTTCGAGGAGATCACACAGCGTCGACTGCACGCTCCGGAAGTGGGCACGGGTCTTCCCGGGAACGTCGAGTTCGGCCCCCGGCCGGATCTCGTGCACCGGATCACGTCCCCATGCCCGGCACAGTTCGTGCATCGCGAGCACGCACACGACTTCGGGTTCGAGATCCGCCTTGTGTCGGCGCAGAATGTTCAGCAGACCGATCGAAACCTCGCTGGAACGCTCGAAGACGAACTCGGCCGTGTCGATCATTTCGGGTCCACCGTAACGTTCGATCTCCCTTTGATAACTGGTGAACGCGAAATCGGCGGCGTGTCCGGACTCGATCAGGCCGCGGGCCCATTCGGTGGTTCTCGCCAGCACGGCGAGCGAATTTTGCCCCTGTCGTACGCGCAGCCGGATTCGCAGATGTGGCTCCGGATCGCCGTAGCGAAGATAAAACCACCGGTCCAGCAACCCTTCCGCACGCAGGGCCGCGGTCAGGGAGTCCGCCGCGCCGGTCACTATGCCGTCCTGCTGTGCGGTGGCGGCGTACACCTTGAGGTACACCCATTCGGACCCGATGTGTTTCCGCCGCTCCGGTGCGACCGTTGCGGTGTCCCCCGGCAGCAGACCCGGCGCGTCGCCATTCGGCAGCACCGGTGCCGCGCCGATGGCCGGCCGCCGGACGTCCGCGGCTCGCTTCGCGAGCAGTGGCACCACGACTTCGCAGTGGTAGCGCCTGCCTTCGGTGTCGGTCAACCAGGCATCCGAGAGGCCGGGGAGCATTTCGTGGAGCAGCACCCCACTACGGCGGTCGGTCCGCATCGCACGCCGGACCTCGTATCGGAGTTCGTCGACCGCGAGGGGATGGTCGAGGTCGAGCAGCAGCCGGTTGTCCATCCACACCAGATAGACGTAGCGGGGCACGTTCCACTCGTGTCGCCATTGGCGCACCATCTCGAAGAACCCGTTGCCGCCTGGCAGATCGGCGTCTTTCGCCAACCCCGGCAGCAAACTCGCGCCGAGACGCCACTGGGCCGGTTGCAGCACGACACGGCCTCGGGTGACCCTGGGCAGATACGGTGCGCCACCAGCGATTCCCCAATCGAAACTCGGCAGTGGCGCGAACAAGTCCTGGGACAGCTCCAGCAGCAGGCGGCAGACGTTCGGCGCGCCGATATGCCCGAGCATATGGCTCTGGGTGACGCACAGCTCCTTGCCCAGCCGTCGTGAACGGAGATAGAAGCGGTCCACGGTGGCCCCGACATGGATGTCACCGAGCGGGATCCGCCGTTCCTCCGGTACTGAGGGGGCGGTGTTGACAGACACTTCGTAACGACGCAGGGGCGGGTGCACGGTCACGTTGCCACTGCGGCCGAACGGGGTGAGGTAGCTGAGTTCCGCGAACACCACATCGGGTAGTAGCCGCTCCTCGGCGCGGGTGAACTCCACCAGCTTCTCGAGCGACTCCTCACCGAACAAGTCGAAGAACCGGCCGAACGTACGTCCTCCGTCGGTCGTCGACCCGGAGCACAGGACCATGTGCCAGTCGCCGCGATCGAGCGCGGCACGCGATTCCGCGGCCAGCTGCGTGTACAGATCGAGCGAAGGCCGTGCGGCGACGTGGTCGTCCGGTGCGTCGTACGCCGTCAGTGCGGCCAGCCTCTCGTCGGTGAGTTCCACCGCGTCGTCTCCGCGGTAGAGGGCCCGCGAGGCGAGCGCGGACAACACCATGTCGCGGTGCGCATGGTCTTCCTCCGGAATGACGGGCAACGGGTACGACCGCGGCGGTGACAGGTAGGTCGCCGGAGCGTCCAAACCGGCCTCGGGGCTGAGCAACTCGAGCACCGGCACCTCGGCACCGATGCCGTAGCGGTCAAGGAAAGCGTTGTGATACTCCACAATGTGCTGCGGCCGCCGAGGCGACACCCCGAGCCGGGTCAACGTCCGAACGGCGTCTTCGGCGGTCCGCGCTACATCCTCGGACAGCTTGCGGTTCGCCATCGCCAGTCCGGCGTCCAGCTGGTAGGTGTCACCGTCGTAGTCCGGTGTCAGCGCACGTTGCTGTCGCGAAAGTTCGGCCAAGCCGGCACCACCATCGGAGCCACGCCCTTCGTCGACCGTGGTGGCCAGCTTGCGCAGCCTCCGCAGCTCGCCCTGCACCGCCGCACAGCCCGGCAGACCGTCCAGTTTCTTGACGAGGTCCAGCTCGGGAAGTGAAACCGTCAAAGACGGCCGGAGATCGCTGGTCACCACGTGCACGTCCCAGAGCTGGCAGAGCATCGCGCGCACCTGTTCCTCGGTGGCGCTGGGCATTTCGTCGCGCACGGCGGCCACCACGTCGGCGTAAGCGGCACCGGGCAGCTGGGCGGCGCGCAGCGCGACACGCACCGGTTCGGTGACCCGGAACGCGATGGAGCGGTTGTCGGATTGCCCATGCACGTCGGCGAACGGCAACACCGCCCGGTCGCCGACCTGGTACAGCAACGGGTTGATGGCGACGCGGAGTTCGTCCCGGAGGCCTCCGTCCTCCTCGATCGTCTTGATGAGGGCGAGCAACCACGCCAGATCGGCTCGCGTCCGTGTCTCGGCGACCGGGTCGGACACCAAAGTGGCCGCGGTCGTCGCGGCGAACTCACCCATTCCCACCGCGGCGAAGAGCCCGTACGGCGTCGGCCTGGTGGCCATTCGGGTGAGGTAGCGGAACAGGGACGCGTATACCCGGCCGGGTTTCCTGGCGTTTCCCGACTCCAGCTTGGCCAAGCTTGTCACCAGGCTCGGGCTGGCGACCCGGAGCGCTTGTGCCACGCGCGGCCGTGCCGCGATTTCGCGCAGCCGCGCCCTGCCCTCGTCACGCAGCCGGTCGAGATCCGCGACGCCATCCTCTGCTCCCGGCAGGTCCGTGTCCGCCGTCGACATCATGCTCAGGTACTCCGCAGAGGGCAGCGTCGGTACGCGAAGCAGATAAAAGCCGGCGGTGCGGTAGCCGGCCTCTTCGTCCGCTGCAGAGTCGTCCAGTGGCGGTTCGCTCATGGTCCGTGCGCTCCCTTTCGCGAGGTGGGGTCAGCTGATGAGCAGTGCGCGTTCCCATCCAGAGCCGATCGGCGCGGTCGCGGACCACAACGCGAGTGCGACACCCGCCGATCCGCTCAGCAGTGCCGGGCTGTCCAGTAGGATGCCCGGCTGTTCGAGTTCCTGTACCCCCAGCGGCAAAGCGGGGTCGCAGTGTGCGAGCACCTGTTCGAGCAGCAGTCCCAGCTTGTCCCGCGCGAGCACGCTTCCGGTCTCCCTGGCGAACAGCGCGCAGATGGCCAGCACTCCGGCGCCGCCGTGGCACAAGGTGGCCGACGGGAACCGGCTGTGCTTGTCCAACCGGCGAAGGAAGCCTTCGAAGGCGTCGACCGCGGCCGTGCGCAGGCCGTCGTCACCGAGGGCGGCACCGGCCTTGAGCAGTGCGCAGGCGACGCCGGGGGTGCCGTAACACCAGGTCCAGGCAGCCGGGGGGCGCCGCGCCCGATCCTCCGCACCGTCATCGGTCAGCCCGACCCCGGTCGGCCAGTGCGGGCCATCGGGTTCCGCGAGCGAGAACTCGATGACGTACTCGGCGACGTGCTGGATCGTTTCCGGCAACCGTTCGTGCCGAACACCCGCCAGCACCGCGCACGACAGCGCCGCCAGTGGGCCGGGGAGCCCGTGCGCGAGACCGAGATTGACATACCCGTGGGGAAAGTCTTCGTGGTACTCCTCGAGCGGTGGATAGTTGGCCGGGGGGATGAACCACGGCTCTCGCCCGGTCGCGCTCGTCGGCGTACACAGCCAGACGAGGTCGTCCACGAGGCTGCCCACCGCCTGCTCCACGAGCTGATCCGAGCGCCAGTCCGTGCAGAGCTGGGCGAGAATGCCTGCTCTGCCATTGATCAGGTCGTAGTCGGCGTCCGTGACCCCGTTGACGCCGCGCGGGCCCGGCGTCGCCAGCACCTGTGTCGCCAGCCGAGCGGACAGTTTGCGCAGCGTCGGCCGGTAACGAGGATCGTCCACAGCGCATTGGGCGAAGGCGAACGCCAGCCCTGCGGTGCCCGAGGCCATGCTGCACTGTGCCAGTGGCACGTCGCAGGTGTGGCGTGCGGCGGCGGCGAGTTGTCGGTAGGCGAGCTCACGCCAGTAGTCGGCTTCGGCGGGCAGCGCGCGAGCCGCATTCTGGAAGGCGACCGCGGTCCCGGCGGGACCGACGAAAAGGGAGGCTCCGCCCCACTCGAACGGGTACTGGGCGGCACGGTCACAACGAGCGACGGCCTCGGCGACCAGTTCGGGATCCGCCAGTCTCCGCACGAGCAGCTCCGCGCACTCGCGAGCACGATCGTTCAGCGAGGGATCGTTCACCATCGTTCCGAACGCGGGCACGGTGGGCACCGACTCACTCCCTACTGTCGTACGGCGGGATGGAACGCGGTGTGCGGCCCTCCGGACCGCACACCGCGAGCTTGCTGGATCAGCCGCAGGCGATCGGGCACTGCGTGATGCAGCTGACCCGCGAGCAGCACGCCGTGCGACCGGTGCAGATCCTCGTGCACGGAATGCTGCACGGGATCGTCGGGAAGTCCGGATCTGCGCCTTGGACGGGATTGGCGACCTGGATCTCGAGATCGAACGGGTTCTCCGAGTTCATCGCACTTTCCTCTCGACAGCGCTCCGCCGCCCGGCGGGGCGCAGGAACTGGAATGGGTGATCGCCCCTGCCGCCGGACGGGCGGAAGGCCGATCAAAGTCGCGAATCAAGCGCTTCGCACCACGCAAGTCGATCGTCGCACCGGAAGAACAGCGGGGCATCGTCGATCCCGACGGTTTCGGGGACCGGCCGGCCAACTGGGCAAGGTGACGCCGCCGGCGAGCCGGGTTCCGTTACCCTTTCGGGGGTGGCACGTTCCGTAACCATGGTGATAATCTGCGGCGCTATCGGGGATAGCAGCCACTTCAGGGGGAGCCGCTGCATGAACAAAGTCGATACCTTCGCGCCGCGTATATGGTCTGAAGCGCTACGTAAAGTCGATCTACTCACCCGCCGGGAAACCGATGTGTTCTGCCTGCTCAGCGCGGGTATGAGCAATCAAGAGCTGGCGGACCGGTTGTACATCTCGGAGCGAACCGTCCGATGTCATCTCATCCAGATCATCACCAAACTCGAACTCGGCTCACGTTTGCAGGCCTGCATAGCATCCTATGTCTGGCACACCCGGCACGACGAAAACCAGGACAACCATACTGCATAGAATACGATGGCGAAGAAAATAGTACGAACGGTATACATGATGATTCCGTTCTGCCATGAAGGCATAGAGAGAACTCCCGCTCTTACTTGGTCGTCTAGAGTGCGCTAATCGCACCTTCAGTCTATTCCGGCGTGTTACGCCCAGAAGCCTGATCGGTGAACCCGCTCCGACACTCGGCACGAGCGGGCCTGGATCGGATCAGCACGCCTCCTGCGCAGCTAATGACTCCAAGTCGGGCGGACCAGTTCCACCGGCACTTGTTGTCGGCCCCGTACACGCCGGCATCGACGGAGACCGCTTCTATGGAGTACTGGCGCCACCTGGCGAGGCAGAGCGCGACCACTTACCCGCTGCCGACCACCCCGACGCCCGGCCCGACCTTGAGCACGTCGGGCCGGGCTTTGACCCCCGAGAGGTTTGATGGTGCCGCAGAGGCGGAAGGAGTCGACGGGTCAGCGCCCCTTGCGGCGGTACCTCGATTGGTGTGGAAGCGGGCACACTCACCCGCGCCGGTAAACACGATCAACGGCTCGCAGCGGGCAACGTCGTTGCCCGCTCCGGAGTTGCCAAGGGAGGCGCGGGTGTTCGGCGGGCGCAAGCGACAGGAAGAACTCGACGCGGTGTTGCACGAGAACGCGGCCCTGCGCCAGGAGTTGCAGCGACTGGGCGCATTAGACGTGCTTTAGCGTCAGCAGGAGGTCGCCACGCTGGCTCAGCGGCTGCAGGCTGCACAGGCGGACTACCGGCGGCAGACCGCGGCCATGACCACCGATCTCGCCCGGTTCCAGGCGCAACTGGCGGATCTACGTGCGGAGGTGGTCGAGACCGATGATGCCCGGCTCCTGCAGGAAGTCGGGGTTTACCAGTACAGGCACGTGCTCGCCGACGCGGAAGCCTACAAAGCCGAGCTCGAAAGCGTCAAAACCGCGATCAGAGACATGACCAGGGCGAAGACCGCCGTCGAGTCCGCCGACAATTTCCATTACAACAACTCTCTGGCCAAGGGCCGCAAGTTCGTCGGCGACCTGTCGAAGCTGATGCTGCGCGCCTACAACGCCGAAGCCGAGAACTGTGTCCGTGTGCTCAAGGCAGGCAACCTCCCCTCGGCGATCAAACGGCTGCAGACCGCGGTCCGCACCATCGAAAAGCTCGGTGCCATGGCCTCGATCCGGATCAACCCCGTCTACCACCAGACCCGGATCACCGAGCTCGAACTCACCGCCGACTACCTGGTGAAGAAACAGCAGGAAAAAGAGGCCGAACGCGAGCACCGCGCCGCGCTGCGGGAAGAGGCGAAAGCGCTGGCGGAGTACCGTCGCGAGCACGAGCGCCTGCTCAAGGAGCAAACCCATTACCGCAACGCCATCGCCGCGCTCCGCGACAGTGGTGACCTGCAGGGCTTAGCCGAGCTCGAGGCCAAGTTGTCCGACATCGACGCCGCGCTCGCCGGTATCGAGCAGCGCGAGGCCAACATCCGCGCCGGTTACGTCTACGTGATCAGCAACATCGGCTCGTTCGGGCCCGGTGTCGTAAAAATCGGCATGACCCGACGCCTCGAACCAATGGAACGAGTGCGTGAACTTGGCTCCGCGTCCGTGCCGTTCCGCTTCGACGTGCACGCCCTGTTCTTCTCCGCCGACGCGGTCGGCATCGAGCACCAGCTCCACACCCAGCTTGAAGACCGCCGGATCAACCGGGTCAACCGACGCCGGGAGTACTTCCGCGCCACCCCCGCAGAAGTCAAAACACTACTGGCCGCCCTCACCGGCAACCTCCTGGACTACCGCGATGACCCCG
Organism: Amycolatopsis sp. QT-25; assembly: GCF_029369745.1. NCBI lineage: Bacteria > Bacillati > Actinomycetota > Actinomycetes > Pseudonocardiales > Pseudonocardiaceae > Amycolatopsis > Amycolatopsis sp. QT-25. The sequence goes on along the minus strand of NZ_CP120210.1, from coordinate 1,537,596 downwards.
AGGCCCTCGAATACCGACAGAGCCTGGGACCAGGTCTCACCCCCGCCACCTGACCGTCGACCCCGAGCACCTCTACCTGCTCACCGCAACCGCCGAAGATGGGGAAGGCTGAAGTGGCCGCTTTCAACGCGGCCGAGAAACGCATCAGCGAGTTTCGGCGGCAGCGAGGATCATCCCCCGGCTGATCTTGGCTATGACCTCTTCCGCGCGCTCGCCCTGTATGAGACGCCCTCCGACCGGGCCCGAGCCGGTGCGTGATGCACCCAGGGCACGGGCATCGTCAGCAGCCCGTTCAGGCTGGGAGAATGCGGCTTTGGTGGAGTGCTGGCGCCACCACGCGACAGCCTCAGCGTTGCCCACCTTGGCCGCCACGCCAGAGACCTCTACGACGACACCGGCTATCCACACAAGTCCGCCGAAGTCCGCCAACGTCTCCATGACGCTCAACCTCCGCCCTGATTCCCTGCACGCTTCTTTGCGGGAAAGGCGAAGGTTTCGATGACCGAGTCCGCGATCGGCCGGCACCTCGTAAGTGTGGAGGATTCGGGACGCTCAATGCCCCTGATCCTCCACACTCAGATACACGGGAGCGGGCGTGTCTGGTTTCGGGCGCAGAGCCACTTGGACGTCATCGCGGGTTACCTGCGAGGTTCCTCGGGCGGGTGCTGAGCCAAGCGGGTGTCACGTGACTTCTCACAGCTGTTCGAGCGAGGCATCCTTTGTGGACTCGTAGAACTCGTGCACCGCGGACAGCTCGGCCGAGGTCAGCTCGACGTCCAGCGCGCGCAGGGTGCCGGCGAGCCGGTCGGTGGTGATCTCGGTGGTCTCGAGGCGACCATCGGCGTACTCGGTGACGAGTCGGCGTCCGACGAACTTCCGTCCCACCCCCTCGGCCAACCGCATCACCACCAGCTGGCCGGTGAACGGCGAGCGAGTGTGGGTGGAGGTGTAATGGTGGAACACCTCGTAGTCGACCTGTCTGGCGGGCAAGCCGAGGGTGGCGTGCAGCGTGTCCCAGCCGTCGGCGGCGCGTTTCTCGAACAGCCATTGACCGTCTTCCCGGCGGATCCGGTGCCGCCGGCCCGCCTGGTCCACCTCGGCGCCGTCGATCAACCGACGTCCGCCAGATACTCGACGCCCTCGACGGGCACCACCACCAGCATGTGGGTGTACGAACCACTCGCCCGGTCCGGCCGCACCCTGGCGAAGCTGCGCCGCACGGTGAACCCGAGCTCCTCCAGCGCGGCGGCGAACAGCAGGCCGTGCTCGTAGCAGTAGCCGCCGCGGTTCCGACGGACCAGCTTGTCCATGATGGCCGTCAGTTCGATGCCGCGGTGCCGTCGCAGCACCACGTCGATGTTCTCGAACGGGATGGCCCGCACATGCGCGGCGTGCAGCGAGCGCAGCGTCTTCGCGGACGGCTCGGCGCGCGGGTGGCCGATCCGTCCCAGATAGGCGTTCAGGTCGAAGGCGGTGGTGTCGAAGCGGGCCACCGGGTCGGTGACCGGAAACCACCCTTCGACTACGGCGTCACGTGCACTCATGAAGACACCGGAAGGGTCAGGTGTGAGGCGCGGACGCTGTCGTGAAAGACGGTTTGGGACGCCGGACGGCCTTCGAACGCGCTCGCGTCGCGCTGTGGGTGCTCGGCGCACTGTGCCTTGGCGTGGCATTGCTCGTCGCAGTGCTGTTCCGGACTTCGAAACCGGAACCGGAGACGCGGCGGCGACGGGCGGCGATATCTTGACGGCGGGCCGAACCTCTCGAGGCGACCGGGGAAGTCAGCTGAAGTTCACCGGCGCGTGCGCCGGTTCCGCCGGTATCCCCGCAGGCAGGACCCCGCCGCCTGAACACCACCGGAGACCTCGTGGACACCTTAGCGGTGACGAGGCGGTTCGACCCGACCGACGAGCAGTGGGCAACGCCGGAGCCGTTGATCGACGGGCTCCTGTATGCACTACTGGAAAGTCTGGGATGAATTTGCAGCAAGCCCGGGTGATGAGAATACCCTCGACCAGCCGTCGCATCCGCGACAGAAGTGGCAGGCTACCTCCTCTTCTTGGGCAAACTTTTGGCAAGATCCGATCTGAAAAACAGAATGAGTGCTATCACTACTATAACAGCCAGCAGCAGGTAGTTCAGCCAAGGCAAATTGTATTTTTCCGCAAGATCGGCACCAATGAAACTTACCACGACAGCAAGAATTACCATTACCAAAGCCGTTATGACATGAATGGTTTTGATTTTGGGTCGATATCCCATTTGGTTGACTTCCTTTCAGGTACGGAGAGGACGACAGGATCCGCCCAGGTTCGTGACAGCGGGTTCGACACAGGGCCGGCTCGAACCGTTTGCACGTCACGACTGTAATGCATACGACGATGCCGAGCCCAACGACGTTGACGGCACCCGCACCGCAGCCGACTGGGCCGAACGCACAGGCGACAGACCCCCCATAGCGCCGAAGCCGGCGCCAGTGGATTTCGCAACGGTGTCCGCGTCCGAGACGGCGGCGTCGGCGCTGTAGGTGCCGGTGGGGTCGCTGCGGTCGACGGGGTCGCCGGTGGCGTAGTCACCGGGGTCGGGTTCTTGGCCGGTGGGGTCGGTTCGGGTGAAGCGGCCCAGGTGAGGTTGTAGCGGCGGTAGCCGGTGAGGTTGGTCCCGCTGCGGAGTCGATAGGTGCCGATCCAGCGGAAGTGGCTTGTTTCGGCTGCCGGTCCCGTGGCGGTGCCGTACGGGCTGCTGGTGTAGTGGCGGCCAGGTCACCATCGCTGTCGATCGAACCGGGGACGCTGCCTTGGTAGTCGACGATGAGGTGGTCGCGGTTTGGATGATGGCGGTGCCGTCAAGGTCGCGGGTGTAGCTGGCGCGGGCTCCGTTGTCGGTCACCTGGGTGGTGCCGTCGACGTTTCGGTGATGGTGCGGCGTTGAGTCTGGTCGATGGTGTCGTAACCGGCGGAGAACACCTGTTCCCCGCCGGTGGCGGCAAGGACGAGCTGGCTGGTGTTGCCCGCGGTGTGACAAAACGCCGCCCTACCTGGCAGATCCCCCAGGTAGGGCGGCGGTCGTTCCCCGACGGTACATCCGGTCACTGGAAGTGCAAGTCGGCCATCAGTGCCGTGTCACCGGCCACGGGGACGTCGGGTGGTGGGACGGCCATTCGGCGGTGAGCGTCACGGCCGCCTACCTCGAACTTCGTCAGCCGACGGGATAGCGCTCGATCTCCAGGTGTGGTTCCGGGTCGTTGTCATGCCGGCTGATGATGAACAACCGCCGTTGGTCCGCCGACCAGGCGAGCCCGCGTGGCTGAACCGTTTCGCCACTGTCGAGCGAGATCGTTTTCACCGGCGTGACGCCACCGGCTCGGTACACCAGCACGTCATGGCTGTCCGAGGTCAGCGCGCCGGCCGCTAGGTGAACGCTGTCCGGTGACAGGGACACCGCCGCCGGCCGGGGGCGGGTGGCGTACGCGCCACGGCGCGCCAGGTCAGCGGTCGCGAAGGCTTCGACGCGGTCGCGTGATCCCGCGGCGCTGAACAAGGTCGCGCCGTCGCCACTGACCTCCAGGTCGGTCAGCCCCGCGCCCACCACGTCTCCGGACGTCCCAGCGGTCAACGCGCCACCCGACACGTTGTACACCTGTACCAGCGACTGGCTCAACGACAACTGGCCGGCGACCAGCGGACCGGCGGCCGCGCCGGAAGAGACCACCAGTGGCGCACGCTGGAATCGGGTGGCACCTTGCAGGTCACCTTGCACCGGAGGCGCGGCCGCGGGGTCCAAGCTGCCGATCTTGCCGGACCAGTTCCCGTCTTCGCATCCGTAGCCGAACCACACCACGGACCCCGTTCGGGCCAGGTGAGTCGGGCAGGTGCCCGGTCCGGTCGAATGCCGTGCGGTCTCTGTCAACGTCGCCGTATCGATGACCGAGATCCCGTCACCCGCCGACAACGCCACATACAGTTTCGTACCATCGGCACTCAATTCCAAGCCATCAGCGCCCGGCTGATTCGCGATGGTCGTTCGCACCCGGCCGGAAAAGTCCGCGACCACCACACCGTTCGACGAAGCGCCTCCGGAAACGAACACCCGCTCGTGCGCGCTGTCCACGGCCAGGTCACCGAATCCGGACAACGGCAGTTCCTGACCGGCGGCGACCGCCGGCGCCGTGAAGACCGGTATCGCCACCGCCAGCGCGGCACCTATTCCGCCCAACCGTCCCCAGTACATACTCGACCCCTCGACTTTCTCGGCCACACCGTGCCGCGCTGACTTTCCGATTGCGCCTGCCGGGCGAGCTCGACTCGCGCCGGTGACATCGTCTTCAACTCACCCGCTCTTCGCACGACACCTCGGCCTACGCGATGCGGACTTCACTCGCCCGCGAGGCGCGCTCACCGCAGGCTTCGGTGTCATTCCTCTTTCCAGAACAATGTTTTGTCAAGTTCACCGGTGGCGATGAAGGTTTCCGCCGCGCGCACCGCGAGCGGCTTGCCGACGATGCTGGCCGAGTGGAAAACCCCCAACTGACCACCGGTGACGAGCTTTTCCTCTCCGGCGGGGCGGCTCTCGTCCTGCAACGTGCGAAAATCGTCGTCGGCGTTTCCGTATGCGACATGATAGCGGCCGTCACCGCCACCGATCACCAAATAGGACTCATCGGCCTGCTCCACCGTCACTTCAGTGGTCACCTTGTTGTCCAGAGCGTCGACCGAGTCTCGCATCTGTGCGATATCGGCGTTCTCGATCAGGCGTGATTCCACTTTCTGTCCGTGCCAACTCTGGATCCGGATACTCGCCATCGCCAGGCTCCTGTCATTCGATTCGCCGCGGGACCGAAGGGCGCTGAGCGGTTATCTCGAATCGCCCGGATGGCGAGTTTACGGTAAGTCTCGATATTCCGACGCCCCGCATGAGCGAACCGACGCCACCCTTGACACCACAAGCGGTGCACAGATCCCGGTCCACGTGCAACGTGGCCCGCTCCCCCGTGGCACCCGCGTCCTTGGCCTGCTGGAACACATCGGCTTCGGCATGGGTCTTCGTCTGCGCGTTGACCTTGATGTCGATGTTCCGGCCGTGCGCGTTGTGACCGTAGAACGACCTGCCACCGACGTCCAGCCGAGCAGCTGTGTGCGCGTCGTCCGCGGACCCGGCGCGCGGCATCCCCTGGCTCTTCCGGTATTCCGCGAGTCCGTCACCGCCCTTGGTGGCGCTGGTGCCTCCACCGTTGGCGGCCTTGCCACCGCCCGATCCGCTGCCCGAGGCCTTCTTGCCGGTGGAGGCGGTGCCGCCCGCTTTGCCACCGCCGCCGCCGGACGGTTTGCCGCCGCTGGAGCCGCCCGCCTTCGGGGCGGGTTTGGGTGCGGGCGCGGTCTTCGCCCCATTGGCTCCGGCGTCGGCCGCCTTGCTCGCCGTCTTCGCCGCCGACTGCCCGGCATCGGCGGCCTTCGCGGCGCCCTGCGCGGCCTCGGCGCCCTTGACCGCGTACTTGCCGGCCTTCACGGCCGTGGCTCCCCAGCCGGCGAACGGGACCGCCGCGGCCGCGGACAACGCGGCGTTGGCATGGTCGCCCTCAGCCAGGTACCAAGCCGCGTTGGCCAGGTCCGCCGCCTCACCCACCACAGGGATCACCCCGGCGACATCGAGCGCGGCGTGGCCGAGGTCCTTGGCGTTGTCCTTGACCCAGTCCACCGCGTCGTCGAACCAGCCGTGGCCGTCGATTTCCACCTGCGACAACGGGTTGCCCGCGCCGAAGGTGTAGCGGTTGTTCGTCCACGGATCAGTGGCCATGCCCAGATCCGCCAGCGCCCCGTTGTAGAGGTCCAGGGTCAGGAACCGGTTCAATCCCGGCGAGTAGTCGCGGAACCCCATGTCGTAGGTCCCGGAACTCTTGTCGTGACGGGCGGTGTTGAACCGGTAGGAGTTCTCCTCGGCCTTGTCCGGGTTCGCCTGGTCCGGCTTGTCCTCGCCGGAGAACTCCTTCTCGTCGTCTTTGCCGTAAGCGGTGTACCCGTAGGTGGACTTGGTGTCGCCCTTCGAGTCGGTGACCTGCTCGACGTCGGAGTGCGGATTGAACCCGTACACCGAGTCCTCTTCCGAGCCGTCGTCCTTGAACTTCACCTGGGCGAGCAGCTCGCCGTCGTTGGAGTACTGGTAGGCCTTGCGCAGCTTTCCGTTCTCGTCTTCGGTGAGCACCTGGTCGGAAAGGCCGAGGTAGTGGAAGGCCGTCGTCCTGTCGCCCTCGACCTTCGTCTGCTGCCGGTCGAGCGGGTCGTAGGTGTACTTCGTCGTCTTGGAGCCGGCACCCTCGTCCTTGACGTGTTCGGTCTTGCGATCGAATCCGTCGTAGGTGTACTTCTCCACCTGCTTGCCCGACTGCGTCACCTTGAACAGGCGGCCGAAGGCGTCGTAGTCGTAGTTCGCCGTCTGACCGTCGGTGGTCGAGGACATCAACCGGTTGCGGTCGTAGTCGAAGGTCGTGCGCTTGCCGCCGACCGTCTGGTCCCAGACGTTGCCGTTGTCGTCGTGTTTGTACTCTTCGGTCCGCTCGCCGTCACCGCCCTTCTTGGTGACCTTGCGGACCCGGTCGCGCGGATCGTAGGTGTAGGCGGCGTCGGTGTCGATCGTCGCGCCGTGGTTGTCGGCGTTCTGTTTACGGCCTTCGTCTCGCACCCGGTTCGAGTTGGAGTCGTACTCGAGGTTGTGCTCGACGACGACCGTGCCGTCCCTCTTCTTCTCCAGTTGCTTGCGGGACAGGCCGTCGAGGTAATAGGTGTGGTCGACGGTGTTGCCGTTGCTCTTGACCTGTCGCTGGATGTGCCCGCGTTTGGTGTATTCGAAGGAATTGACCTTGCCCGCGTCGCCGTCGTTCTTCTTGTTCGTGACCTTGGCCACGAGGTCACGGGTGTTGTATTCGTAGAGTGACGATTTCCCGTCGTATTCGGCGAAGGTCAGGTTGTCGTTTTCGTCGTAGGCGTAGTCGGTGCTGTGCTTGACCGCGCCGTCTTTCAGTTCCTCGACCTTCTTCGCCAGGTCCACCGCGTCGTAAGTGATCCGGTAGGCGTCGATCGGGCTGTTCGGTGAGGAATCGGTCAGCTCGACGAGGTTGTCGTTCGGGTCGTAACGATGACCGAACGTCTTTTTCTCGTCGTCCACCTCGGACTTGTTGTCGCGGACCAGTTGGATGGCGTCCGCGGAGACCGTGCCGTTCGCCTTGCCATCAAGCGTGACTTCACGCGGCTGGCCTGCCGAAAGGGGGTACTTGCCCAGACTCACCCACTCACCGGCACGTTTGGTCTGGTCGACCTTGACCGTGCTGTTGCCGCGGGCGTGCTTCACGGTGTAGGCGGCGTCGGTGGCCCCGGCGCCGGGGTAGCGCACCAGCACCTCGTAGTCACCGTCCGCGGGCACGCCGGCCTTCCAGGAGAAGGATCTGCCCCCGCCGTCACCCTTGGTGACGTGGTACTTACCTCCCTGAAATCCCTGGGGCGACTCGGCCGGCTTCCAGTCGCCGTCGACCTGGACGCGGGTCGTACTGGCGTCGTCGACCACGACGACGTTGCGGCCGACCGGTGCCCCGTCGTCCGAGCGCTTGCTGAGCTTGCCGTCGGGGAAGTACTCCCAGGTTTGCACTCGCTGTGCGCCGCCGCCGGCACTGGTCACGGTGCGGTTGGCCTGTTGACCGGTCGCGGTGTAGTCGTAGCCGGTCTTGATGTCCCACGAGTCGGTCGAGGTCCGTAGCCAGCCGTTGTCGAAGTAGGTCTGCTTGGTGACATTGCGCGTGGATTCGCCGTGCGAAGGCAGCGCACTGATCTCCACGACGCGGCCGACCTCGTCGTAGGAGTAGATCGTGCTGACCGCGGTCTTGTGCTCGACGTCGGCGGGGTCGTAGGGCAGGACTTCCTCACGGACCCGGTTCAGCTCGTCGTACACCGTCTCCGCGACGAAGTCGTCCGGCTTGTCCGGTGTGTCCACGCCTCGCGGAGTGACCGTGCGGGTCAGATTGCCGACCTGGTCGTATTCGTACCGGGTGGTGAAGTACCGCAGACCGCCGTCGCTGCTGTGCGGAGAGCGGACCTCACGTTGCATCCCCCGCTCGTCCAGCGCGATGAGGGTCTCGTTGCCGTCCTCGTCGGTGGCAGCCACGACATTGCCGTCACGGTCGTAGCGGGACTTGGCCGTGTTGCCGTCCGCGTCGATGGTTTCGACGACCTGATGGTTGGCGTCGAAGCGGTACCGGGTGGTGTAGTCGTTCGGGTCCGCGGTCTTGTTCTTGCGAGCGTCGACTTCCTTGACCAGATTGCCGACGTCGTCGTATTCGGCGGTGATCCGGTTGCCGTTGACGTCCGTGGCCTGCGACAGCTGGTTGACCTCGTCGTAGACGAAGGTGTAGGTGAAGTCGTCGGGATCGGCCGGGGTGAGCATGCCCTTGGGCTCGGTTTGCTTGAGCAGGTTGCCGACCGCGTCGTAGGTGAACGCGGCCATCTTCTCCGGCCCGCCGGGTTCGTCCTTCGGCGAGTAGGTCGCGACCTGCTGGTCCATCTGGTCGTAGACGACGCGGGTGACGGCGCCGTTCGCGGCGGTGCTGGTCACCACGTTGTCGTTGCGGTCGTACCGGGGGCCGGGTGTGACGATCTGGATTCCGGCCGCCTGGTCCTTGGGTTCGCGCGTGTCCAGTGGCCGTTTGAACACGTCATAGGTGTAGTTGCTGGTCTTGCCCCGTGCATCGGTGATCGAGGTGACGTTGCCGACGCCGTCGTACCGGTAGAACGTCGTGCAGCCCAACGCGTCGGTGATCAACCGCGGGTAGCCGTTGGCGTCGTAGTCGCCGTAGACGGTGGTGTGCCCGTTGGCGTCCTTCTGGGTGATGAGGTGGCCGAAGCCGTCATAGGAGTACCGCGAGGTGTAGTCGTTCTGATCCGGGGTCGCGGTTCCCTTGGGATCGGTGACGGCGACCAGGTTGCCCTTGTCGTCGTACACGAACGTCCACTTGCGACCTTCCGGAGTCACCTTCTCCGTCAGATCCGCGACGAACCCGTCGAGCGTCGTACGGTAGGCGAGCCGGGTCGGCGGTCCATTCGCCCGGTTGGCCTCGGCGTCCTTGATTTCCAGCGGGAAGCCGGTCTTCTGGTCATAGACCCAGCTCTGCGTCGCCCCGTTGTTCTCCACCAGCCGGATGACGTTGTTGTCCTCGTCCCAGTGCAGCTGGGTCTTCTCGTTCTTCGCGTTGGTGATCCGCTCGGCCCGCCCGTAACCGTCGATCAGGGACCTCGTCGCGTGGCCGTTCCCGTCGACCACCGTGGACTCGATCTTCGACCCGGTGTCGCCGTCCGCATCGGCATAGTCGAACCCCGTCTTGGCACCGCGTCGATCGGTGACCGTACGGACATTCCCTTTGCGCAGCGAGTCGCCGGCGTCGGTGAAAAAGTCGACCTTGGTGGTGTTGCCGTTGGGATCCACCACCGACAGCAGCTTGCTGTTCGCGCCATCGTAGAAGAAGCCGAACGGCTTGGCGTCAGGGCTGCCCACACCGTCGACCAACTCGCCGAGGTGCCCGCGATCGGTGTAGGTGAAAGCGACAGAACGGCCGGAGACGTCCGTGACCGATTTCACCTTGTCGATGATGAACAGGTTGTCCAGGGCGGTGCCGGTCAGTTTCTTGCCGCCGACGATGTACGAGAAGGCGTCCCCGCGCTGATAGTAATCCAGCGTGAGGGTTCGCCGACCCGCGGCGTCGGTGATGTGTTTGAGCACTCCGGTGTTGCGATTGCCCAGCAGCGCACGCTCGTAGGTGAACGACATCGTGTTACCTGTCTTGTCCACCGTGGACGTGTGGTAGCCCTGGCCGTCGAAGAAGAACTGCGTCCGCTCGGGCGTCGTGAACACCCAGCGCCGGTCCTCCTTGCCGTCGGGCAGGTATTGCAGATACAGGTGCACGCCCGCCGGGCTGTCGTAGGTCCAGTTCTTCGAGTCCCCGCTGTTGTTCTTGTTCAGCTCGAACTCATGGCTCGTGCCGTCCCCGTCGACGAGACCGACCGTGCTCGGCCAGCCCAACACTCCCGGCAGGAGACCTCCGAACGCCAACGGCGTTCCCAGCCGGTTCAACGTCGACGCGCTCACCGACCATCCGTGACCCGCGTATGCGTCGGAGGTGTCGGAGGTGTTGTGCGAGAGCCGAAGGAAGCTTGCCTGTCCTCTGCTCGGATTGGACAGCACGTCGAAGTTCCAGACGCCGTTGCCCGAGAATTGGTTCACCGACAGATTCCCACCGGCGCCGGTGGCGACTCCGCCGTAGGAGTAGAACTGTTCGAGACCAAGCTGGTCGGAGGTCGGCTTCTCGACACGGACGTCCTGGTCGTGTGTAGCGACCCCGGCACTGTCGGACAACCAAGTCCTGCTCTGATTGTCATAGACGTCCCAGCGGAGGACGAACTGTTCACGGTCGTTGCCGATATCGGCGAGGGACGGCGCCTTCACCTTCGCGTCGAGCACCACCGAGGCCCCTGGCGCGAGATCCGCCGGCAATCGTGTGTCCAGCCGGTTCCCTGCCGTGGCGTCGCCACCGTTCGGCGTGCTCCAGTGATACGACAACACCTGCCTGGCAGCCGATAAAGGCGCCGATGTGGTGTTCGTCAGCGTGACCCGGATCGGGTACTCATCGCCGGGAATCATCCGTCGGGGTGTATCCAATGCCGAGTACCCAGCCGCTGCCTGCGACGACGGGAACGGCCTGCCTTCCGGCGCCTGCGCGGAAATCCGCTCCGGCGGTTTCGCCGCGGGTGTGACAGGGCACCGCGCCGAGGGCGGTGCCGCCACCCGCGCCACCGCCGTCTCCCCCGGCGCGGCGACCGCGCTCCGCGGCGGCGTCACCCCCACGAGAACCAACGCCGCCAGCGAACCGACCGCCCAGAATCGCCCCAGTTTCAGCATTGCCCGAGTCCTTTCGGGTCCCCCCGGACCCTCAGTCCCGATCCGCGCGAACCATCGCCAGAACGCGATGACGCATACGAATCACAGTCGCGACGGTCGAGCCGGCTTGGCTGCAGCTCACCCCAGGAACCCCCGACAGATCCCAGCTCCCGTCAGCAACAGCCAGTGAACCACCAAACGCTCACCAGAAGCGATAGTCCGTACGGGTGGCCAACCACAAAGGACACCGGGAAGCACTCGAACGACCAACCGGCGCCGGTGAAAAGCGGACGCGCTTACGCTCGATCAAGGTCGTACGGGATTGGCAGCTCGAACCGTGGACGATTGACGAAACTGACAATTCACGGAAGCCGGACTCCGAAAACCATAGGTCGACGCCATGCCCCGTAGTGGCGCTGCCCACCACTACCAGCACCCACCTCGTCGGTTCGGGGCGTGGGAGCCCACCGAATCCGTCGAAGCGACACTTACCGGCCGGCTTGAGAAATCTTTTATGCGTGCACAGGAGTGATCCCTCCGGCACCGCGTCGACGCCGAACGACCGTGTTGGCGCGATCGGGGGAGGCAAGTGTGTCGTGAGGTGGCAAGTCCGTGAAGGCCGCCTTGAGGGACCCTGGGTCCCCCAAGGCGGCCTTCACGGACTTCAAGACGCTTACACAGAGCGACCACACGCCGTACACACGACAGGTCGACTTACCTCTCGATAACGCAGTGCACACAGCTCAAAGCAGCATCGACATCAGTAAATGTCCTTTGTGGACGATAAGGAGCATCGGACTCACTTGCGAGTCCGATGCTCCGCCGATCCCTACGCGCCATGCTTGCTCTACCCTCGATAGCAGTCAGTCACTGCCCGTGGGGTTTCTGGTTGTCGGTGATCGGTGCTTCAGGTCGGATCGGAGTCGCGCGGCGCCCGTCGACCAGTCTGGCGATCTCCGCGTCCAGCGGACTCATGTCGTCGCTCACCGGTGAGGACGGTGCCCACCATCGAAAGTCCAGCGCTTCGTCGTTCACGGTCAACTGGGGTACGGCCTGGAGCCGGACGTGATAGACAGCCAGAAGTTCCCGGCGATCCGGTTTCTTGAGGTCGAACTCGGCCACAGCGGTGAAGGTCGGCTCCGTCGCGTGGATGCCGGTCTCCTCGTGCAGTTCGCGCACCGCAGCCTGCCGCGCGGTCTCGCCTGGTTCCCGCATTCCGCCAGGAAGCTCCCACTGCCTACGCCAGCCGTCGAAGATCATCAGAACGTCGTCCGCAAGATTCACCACCACCAGTGACGCAGGCATGGCCACCCCTTCGGCCACATGTGCCGACTCGTCTTCCGCGACGAAATGGAAGTCGACCAAGGCGTTGCCGGAACTGTCGCGAATCGGTAGGGCGACCATGATGTCGATCCAACCCACCGGCACCGCGCCAGGCAAGGCCCCCGGCCGAGGTGGAACCCCGGGGTGATCGCAGGCCGCACTGCTTCGCTGTGACAGGTGGCTGGTACCGGATCGAAGTGAACGGACAATACCTGTTCCGACATGAACCCATACCTCACGGGATATGCAGGCAGGACCCGCGGTGGGTCAGTGTGTGTCAGGACCGGATCGAAGTCGTTGTCGTCGCTCGGCGCAGGCTGTACTTTTGTTGACCTGCCCCCCTGAAGGTTCATGATTGCCGTGATCGATCGCCGAGGCGCGACTACCACCGCCACAACTTCTCGACCAGGAGGATCGCACCATGTCGGAGGTCGACAGTCCTGAATCGCCAATGACCGGTGAAGCCGAGTTGAAGCGAATGCGGACATACCGGCTGAATCGGGTGCAACAATCACTGCGGGAGGCGGGCTGCGCGGCCGCCGTCCTCAATGACCCGGTCAATATTCGATACGCCACAGACGCCCGTAACATGCAGGTGTGGACGATGCATTTTCCGAGCCGCTACCTTTACGTACCGGCTGAAGGATCCGCCATTCTTTTCGAGTACCGCGATGCCGATCACCTCAGTGCCGGACTCGAAACCATCGGAGAGATACGGCAGGCGGTGGCGGTCAACCATATCTCCGGTGGTCCGGAAGTCGCAGAGCGAGCAGCGGACTGGGCGGCCGAGCTCGCCGATCTCCTCGGTTCCCAAGGCCCGTTGGCAGTCGACAGGACGAGCGTGCCGGAATTGATGGCGTTGCGGGAAGCGGGGGTCGACGTGCGGTACGGCCAGAGCCTCATGGAACGCGCACGCATGATCAAGTCGAGTGACGAAGTGACCTGTATGCGCAAATCCTTGGCTGTCGCCGAGGCCGCGCTTGCCGAGATCGCCGAGGCCACGGCCGTCCCCGGGATGAGCGAGAACGCACTTTGGGCGATCCTCAACCGCGTGAACGCCGAACGAGGTGGGGAATGGATCGAAACAAGACTGTTGAACTCGGGCCCCAGAACCAGGCCGTGGTATCAGGAAGCGGGGACTCGTGTGGTCGAGGCGGGTGACCTCGTATGCCTGGACACGGACATGATCGGGCCGTTCGGTTACAACGCCGACGTGTCCCGCACCTTTCTCGCCGGGGATAGGCGGCGAACAGGCACGCAGCGAACCCTGTACGCGCTTGCTCACGAACAACTGGAACACAACGCCGGCCTTCTACGCGCCGGGTTATCCTTCCAGGAATTTCGCCACCGGGCGTGGACTCCGCCCGAGGGCTATCACAGGTACAGTTTCGGATACCTTCACGGAGTCGGGATGTCCGTGGAATACCCCCAGGTCGCACCGCCGTACGAAGCTCGCACGCCGTCCTACAACGGCACATTCGAGGCAGGGATGATCATCTGCGCAGAGAGTTATGTGACCGCCGACGACGGAACCGAGGGTGTCAAGCTCGAGAACCCGTATTTGATCCGCCAGAACACTGGTGAGCGCTTGACGGAATTCCCGTATTCCGAACCGCTGTCCGCGTGAACGACCTCCCGTCCTGCGGTGGCCGGCACTCAGGCAGATGTTCGTACCGTTCGCCGGGAGCAGCGACCACCCGATCCGTGTGCAGGCTGGGGCTTCGAAGGTAGAGCGCCGGAATCCCGGACAGGAGCGCGCCACTGTGCCCGCTGGACTTCCCGCCGCGGGTGTCGAGCAGCTTTGCCCTGGCGGCTCCCGGTGTGGTGAGGACGGTCCAGGAGGAGCCAGTAGTCCCGGGGGCCGTCGTTGGGTATCGAAACCCGGCGCGGCCGACCAGCAGACCGGCCAGGTCCGACCGGGCCTTCACGTTCCCGATCTCCTCACCCACAGCAAGGTCACCGCACATCCGACCCCACCTCCGGGGGGGTGTCCAAGCAACCTGACCAGGTCTGCCCAGCGAACGCTCACGGCGCAGCCGGAACTCACCCGTACGCGGGATGGATCACGGTCTTACGTAGTTACCACGATGCCGGAGCCGGACCGAACACGAGACCGTCACGGCACCACCGCCCACCAGGGCTGGGCACGTCGACCATCTGTACCGAAGGGTGAACCACCGTCGTGAAGAAAAGATTCCTGTCGCTGGTCGCACTGATCATCTCAGCCGTCATGCTCGTCCTGGCGGCTCCCGCCATCGCTTCGACCGCGGTCCCGCCCGATTTTTTCGAGAAGCCCGGACCGCACGAGGTGGTCAAGACACAAGGCAGACCCGATCACACCCTCTACTACCCGAAGACCATCGCCTCCGACAGCACCCGGTTTCCCGTCGTGATCTGGGGCAACGGCACCGGCGCCCGCCCGGACTACTACGACTTCCTGCTGCGCCACCTGGCCTCGTGGGGAATCGTCGTCGCGGCCGCGAACACCAAGACCTCCGGTTCCGGAGAGGAAATGCTGGCAGGCGCCCGCTTTCTCCTCGACGAAGACCAGCGGCCCGGCAGCATCTTCCACCACTCCATCGACGGAAGCAGAATCGGTGCGTCCGGCCACTCTCAAGGTGGAGGCGGCACACTCGTCGTCGGCAGCGACCCCCTCGTCAGCGTCACCGTCCCGATCGAACCGGGACCTGGCGGGGACGTCACCACGGTGCGCGGACCGAGCCTGTTCATCACCGGGCAACACGACATCGTCGTCAACTCCGGCTGGGTGCGATCCCGCTACGACAAAGCCGACCAGGTCGCCGCCATCTTCGCGGAGCTCCGCAATGGCAACCACCTGCTCACCAACGGAACCCGTCCTACCCTGAAGGGCGCGGTCGTCGCGTGGTTCCGATACTGGCTCGCCGGTGACCAGCGCGCCACGGACCTCTTCTTCGGGCCGGGGAACTCCTGCGGACTCTGCACGGACACCAGCTCATGGTCGGCCATCGACCGCAACGCGAAGGCCGAAGCGGTCCAGTGACCAGCGGCTCCGTTGACCATGCGCAACCCGCCTTGGACCGCGAAACAAGCAGATCGGCTGATCGTGCTGGGAACTTGGCGTACTGAAGTCGGAGCAGACCCGAAATCGCTGAAGAGGCCTGGCGTGGCTCTGACAGTCCACAAGTGACATGACGACTCCAGTGCCCGCTAAGCCGCCGCCGTAGCTCTCTCTCGTGGCCGCCCCAGGCGCACCCGCGCAGCCGACGAAACTCGACCCACCCCTACCCGAAGTACGGGACGGCCTCCTTTCCTGCCTTCAGCGTGGGGAAGGAGGCCGTCACAGGCCTGCGACCAGCCGGACCGGCACCAGCGGCTCGAACACAGCTAGTATCGGTACAGGCAAAACTGCGTATACCGGTGCAATCAGTTTTGCCGAGTGAGATGCGCGGAGTCAACCGGGCTCGATCTAATTTACAGTGCGACATTTCTCCTCCGAACAAGGCAATCACTACTCCGATCCAGTGAAAGCATGATCACCGGTGCATGGGTGACACGGTCGGGGGTAGCCGGGGACATGCACACTGGAACGGCGGCCGTCCCGGCGGAGAAAGCAGGCGGCGAGTGGACCGGCCCGTGGCGTCTCGGTCTGTCCGGTTTGGCGACCCTCGCGGTCACCTACGGGTTCGGACGATATGGGTACGGCCTGTTCCTGCCCCGCTTCCAGGCCGAATTCGGCGGCTCCGCCGGAGTCCTCGGCGCCGTGACCAGCATCGGCTACCTCGGTGAACTGATCGCACTCGTCGTCGTCGGCTGGTGGGCGGGCCGGAGATCGCCGCGACTGCCGATCGGCGTGGGGCTGGGTTGCGCCGGCGCCGGGATGCTGATGATCGCCGCGGCGCCGAACATGGGGGTCCTGGTCGCGGGAGTGGCCCTGTCCGGAATGGCTCCGGGATGGGTCTGGACGCCATACTCCGACGTCGTCGAGGACACCGTCCAACCCACGAAGCGTGCACACGCGCTGTCGTTGATCAGCACCGGCACCACCTTCGGAGTCGTCCTCGCCGGCCCGGCCGCCCTGTTCGCGACCGGCTCTGGATGGAGGGTGGTTTGGCTCGCCGCGGCCTTGGCCGCGTTCGCCGTGATGGCGTGGAATCTCCGTTCGCTGCCGTCCGCCCCGGTGACCCGCGAACAATCGCCTGCGCCGGTTCGCTGGCTCGAACTGGCGCGCCGGAGGGGCGCCTGGCCCTTGTTCGCTGCTGCGACGTCATCAGGACTCGTCGGTGCCGTTTACTGGTCGTTCGCCGGGGTCGCCGTCGCCACGGCCAATGGCGGAGACGAACGTGTGGCCCCGGCCCTGTGGACGGTCATCGGGATCGCGGGAACGATCGGTGTCTTCACCGGGCGCTTCGTGCGACAACACGGCCTTCGCCCGATTTTCGTGGCCGCCCAGGTCGTCCTTTCCGCCTCGACCGCCGTTCTCTGGCTGGCTCCTCCGGGCTGGGGGTTCGCCTTGACTTCCGCGGTGCTCTACGGCATCGGATTCATGGTCGGCGGCACCCTGCTGTCGCTCTGGAGCTCGACGGTGTTCCCGGATCACCCCACCCGAGGCTTCAGCATCGTGGTCGTCTTCATCACGCTGGGCGCCGCCGCGGGCCCGGCGGCACTCGGACTCGTCGTCGACCTCGCCGGCCTCACCACCGCCTTCGCCATCGCCACCCTGCTCGCCCTCGTCACCCTGGCGGCCTTGCCACGGCGCACTCGCGCTCGATCGGAAAGCACTCGACCTGAGGATGAATGCGGCGACCGGCGACACGGAGACTTCGACGGCTCAGCGAACTCGCCGGTGCCCCCGTTACGTTAGTGATGTGCGCTGCCGCCAACTGCCCTCGTCGCGGGCCGGCACCGCGCCTGCCGGAAGGGACGTCGATGTCTGAACCACTCGAGCACATCGGTGGTCTCCTCTGTCTGGACTTCGCCAACACCGTGGGCCCACGCCGGGATCGCGCCGACAAGAACTCTCACGACCATCTCGCCGACTTCCCCAGCCTCGTCGACTGGTCCACGGACGCCGGCACCATCGGGGCGAACCGAGCGGAGCTGTTGCGCAAACGCGGCCAACGCGATCCTGAAGCCGCCCGAACCACACTCTCGCGCGCCAAGGAACTCCGCGAGGCGATCTACGCGGTCTTCGTCGCCATCGCCCAAGGCGATGAGCCACCCGGCCCGGCACTCACCCACCTCCAGCAGGCGTACGCAGAGGCGATGCGGCGTGCCGGCCTGGTCTCCACCCCGAACGGCTTGAACTGGAACTGGTCACCGAAGGGCGAACTCGACTGCGTTCTGTGGCCGATAGCGCACTCCGCGGTGGAGACCGCGATCAACGCCGACTTCAGTCGGATCAAAGAATGCCTCGGCCACGACGGCAGCTGTGGGTGGCTGTTCCACGACACCAGCAAAAACGGTGCACGCCGGTGGTGCAGCATGAGCGCCTGCGGCACCTGGGAAAAGACCAGCCGGCGTGGCTCTCCCGCCAGGAAGGCGTGACCCTGGTGCGGCATCGTCGCCAGCCAAGGCTCGGCCGTCGCGTGCTCGATCGCATAGTCCACCGTGGCCCGGACGATCCCGGAAGCATCGCGTCACCGACACGCGCACGGCACCAGCTCCATCGGACCCACCCGGAAGCATCGCGTCACCGACACGCGCACGGCACCAGCTCCATCGGATCCACCGGATCGACTGGGGACAGCCTCGACGAACACGACACCGAGCACGCAGGGAGCGAACTCGCTCGCCTGAACGACAGCCCGAGCACGAACACCGTGCTCGGATGCGAAACTGTGGGGAACGTGACGACTCAAGGAGTTCGGTGTGGTCTCTGACGCCCTCGAAGAAGCGGGTCCGGTGTCGAGCGGACGGGGCCGGCCGTTGCTCAACCTGGTGGACAAGGCCATCGGCGCGCAAGCACCATTGGTGCGCAAGAACATCGCCCGTGCCCGGCAGCGCAACCCGGATGCGACACCCGAGGAGGTCGTGCGCACCCTGGAGCGGATGTACGTCAGCGCGCTGGCGAGCACGGGCGCCGCGGTCGGGGCCACTGCGGCCGCGCCCGCTGTCGGTACCGGGATCGCGCTGGCGCTGTCGGCGGGCGAGTTCTTCTCCTCGCTCGAGCTGAGCACCCTGTTCGTCCTCTCACTCGCCGAGGTCCACGGGGTCCGGCTGGACGAGATCGAACGCCGTCGCACGCTCGTCATGGGGATCATGCTCGGCCAGTCCGGCTCCGAGACCATCATCGGGAAGGTCGCCGAGCGCACCGGTCAGCACTGGGCCCGTCAGCTCGTCGGCAAGGTGCCCTCGACGACGCTGCGCCAGATCAACAACGTCCTGGGCAAGAACTTCGTCACCAAGTACGGCACCAAGCAGAGCGTCATCGTGCTCGGCCGGGTCGTCCCGTTCGGCATCGGCGCGGTGATCGGCGGCGGCGCCAACGCCACCGTTGCCGCCGTGGCCGTCCGCGCCGCGCGCCGCGCGTTCGGCCCCGCGCCCCGGTCATGGCCCACGAAAGAGCTTGATATCGCGCCGTCCGACTCAGGGCTCTCGAATCGTTGGGAGCGTTCGTAAACGGCCCGCACTGCGGCTGAGGGCTGATCCACATCCGGATCGCCGGCACCGTACTGCCGAGCTCCGCAAGATCGACCATGCGGACACGGGTGTACTGGATTGGCCTAGAACCGGAGCCCAACCTCCTCGGTTATCGGTTCTCCACGCCTGAGCGGGCCCGCTGTCGTCACGCCGATCGGCGGACGGTTCGGCCACCTTGCTCTTCGACCCGGCCGACACGGGATCGAGCCATCGCCTCACCCCTCTTCAGGCAGGAAGTAGCCCATCGACGAGGCCCCGAAGACCGATTCAAAATCTCGGCCAGCGGGTGCAGCGATCACCCGTTGGAAGGACGCCGGGCTCGGTGAACAGGAGCTTTCCCGGCCAGGCCCATCCGCAAGCTAACGCGTAACGAATCACCAGCGACTTACGTAGGTAGCCGAAGCCCGCCAGCTGTGCTTCCTGTCCGGAACCGACCGGCGGGAGGGCCTTCGGCCTCGGAGGAGCGCGCGAATGTCCATCATCACAGGCTCGGTCGACGACTCCCGTCCGCCCGAACACGCCGCGGCCGGCGACCGGCCGGTTCTCACCGTTCGAGCGGCCGGTGAACTGCCCGACGCCCCAGTCATGACGGCGGTACTCCAAGACGCACTGTCCGCTCCGTTGGACGTCGCCGTCGCCGTCGACCTCTCCGCGGTCACCTACTTGTCGTTCGAGGCTCTTCCGCCGCTGATTCGCCTGGTTCAGCATCGCCCCACAGGGCTGGACGTCGTCGTCTCCGACACCGTGCGACGGAAACTCGCCCTGCTCGGACTCGACACCTCGCTCCCCCTCCGGCCGGCGTTTCGACGCGACGAGCGTCGGTGACACCGTTGCCCACCAGCCTGTCCCGACTATCCGACGGCGGCTCGATCTCCTCGTATCCGTATCCGTATCCGTTATTCGGGGACGGGCAGTCGGTGCGCCTTGGTCGGCAAGGGCACGGTGTGCGGGCCGCCTCGTCAAGCTCACCCAGACCGGTGAGTCCGGCGTAAACCGTGGCTTCCCGGGGAAAGCCCGACCATGACCGACATGACGAATGTTCACGCTGGGATGACCGAGGTGACCGGGCGAGCGGGTGAGATCGCCGCCGTGCGGCGGATGCTGCTCGCCTTCGGCGTCGGCGGGGCGCTGGGCTGCCTGACCTGGATGGCGCTTTGGCTCGCGACGCAGCTGTGAACGACCTTCCGGCGAACCCGCGCGCCCGCGCCGGGTAGCTGCCGCGGCGACGACGGTTCAGCTGATGAAGCCTGCCGACTTGAGCCAGTCGCGGGCGACCGTTGCGGACTTCTGGCCGTCGACGCTGACCTTCTTGTTGAGGTCCGTGAGCGTCGCGGTGTCCAGCTTCGCGGCGATCGACGTGAAGACCTGCTCCAGCTGCGGGTATTTCCGGGCGAGTGGAGTGGCGATCGTGATCGCGGGGTTGTACGTAGGGAAGAAATGCTTGTCGTCTTCGAGCACGGTGAGCTGCTGCGCGGCCACGCGCCCGTCGGTGGAGGCGACCGAGCCGAAGCCGCAGGGATCTCCCTTGCCGACGCTCGCGTAGACGACGGCGTCGTTGAGCAGGTGCACCTGCGGGTCGGGCAGGGTGAACCCGTAGGTCTTCGCCAGGCCGGGGAACCCGTCGTCCCGGCTCTTGAACTCCGGCCCCATACAGGTCGAGGCCGCGGCCGGGTCCCGCTTCACCAGGGCCGCGTAGTCGGACAGCGTCTTGACACCGGTCCGGGCCAGGGTCGCCGGATTGCCCGCGAGGGCGTAGGTGTCGTTGGCCGGCGAGCGTGCCCACCACGTGACGCCGTTGGCGGCGTCGGCTTGTTTGACCGCTTCGTACTGCGCCTGCGGATCGCTGATCGGCTTGGTCTGGTTGAGGTAGCTGATCCAGGCGGTGCCGGTGTACTCCCAGTACAGGTCGACCGCGCCGCTGGTCAGCGCTTGGCGGACGTTGCTCGAGCCGGTGATGTTGGTCTTGTCCTGCGGGCTCGCCCCGGCCGCTTGCAGTGCGACGAGGGCGAGCTGACCGAGCAGCAGTTGCTCGTCGAACTCCTTGGAGCTGACGCGGATCTGGACCCCGTCCAACGCGTCGATCTTCTTGATGGATCCCGCGCCCACCCGGGCGCCGGTCTCGTCCTTGCCGATCGTGCAGCCGGCCACGAGCGTCGCTGCCACGACGAGGGCGAGCACAGCGGCGTTCGTGCGCTGGAGCATCCGCATGGGTTGGTCCTCCTTGGGGTCGGTCGGGCTACGTGCCGCGCGGATGCAGGATCTCCTCGGCGACCAGCCCCAGCCAGTCGACGAAGAGTGCCAGTACGGCGACGATGATGCCGAAGGTCAAGCTCAGGATCGGGCGGTACAGACCGATCCCGGCGACCAGCCCTCCGCCGAGACCGCCGCCGTCGATGAACGTCGCCAGCGTCGCGCTCGCGACGGTGAGCACCAGCGCGGTCCGGATCCCGGCGATGATCACCGGGACCGCCAGCGGCAGTTCGATCCGCCACAGGACGGCCGTCTTGCTCATCCCCATGCCGCGCGCGGCGTCGACAAGGGCCGGGTCGACGCCGTCGAGCCCGACGATCGTGTTGCGCAGCACCGGCAAGGTCGCGTAGACGACGAGCGCCGTCACCGCTGTCGCGGTGCCCGTGCCGATCCAGAGCGCGAGCAGCACGACGAACCCGATCGACGGGATCGCCTGGCCGAGGTTGCCCAGCCCCAGGCCGATCGGCCTGGCCCAGCGGGCACCGGCGCGAGTCAGCAGGATGCCGAGCGGGAGGGCGATGGCGATGGTGCACACCGTCGAAATCAGGGTGAGCCGCAGGTGCGCGCCCAGTTCGGTGAAGATCTCGCCGGTGTTGAGAAAACGCTCTTCGATCGAGTCGATCGGGTGCGCACGCACGATGACGAAGAGTGCCAGCAAGGCCAGCATCAGCAGGACCGGACGCACCAGCAACCCGAGCCGGCGCCGACGAGGCGACGCGGGCACCGTGGCGTCGGGACCCGGGGCGGGCGCCTCCTCAGCGGCCGGGATCGCGGGGGCGGGCCTCTCGTCGGCGGGTCGGAGTGCCGCGACGAGGCGGGGCACGTCGCACACCCCCCGCGGCCGCGCGGTGCCGTCCTCGGTGACCACGACCTCGGTGCTGCCGGTCCGCACCATCACGTCGAGCACGTCCAGCAGGGTGGCGTCGAGCCGGACCGGAGGCAGGCCGTCCGGCCCCGTCGCCGGCCGGAGGTCCAGCTCACCCACCCGGATCAGCGCGAGCCGCTTCAGATTCCGTTTCGAGCCGGCGAAGCTCGCGACGTAACCGTCCGCCGGCGCGGCGAGGATCGCCTGAGGCGTGTCGTACTGCGCGATCACCGATCGCTCCCGCAGCACGGCGATCCGGTCGCCGACCTTCAGCGCCTCGTCGAAGTCGTGCGTGACGAACACGATCGTCTTGCGTACTTCCCGTTGCAGGCGAAGGAATTCGTCCTGCAGCCGGGCGCGTGTGATCGCGTCGGTGGAGCCGAACGGCTCGTCCATCAGCAGGACGGGCGGGTCCGCGGCCATCGCCCGCGCCACCCCGACGCGCTGCTGCTGACCGCCGGAAAGCTCGCGCGGGTACCGGACGCCGTGCTCGCGGGTCAGGCCGACGACCTCGAGCAGCTCGCGCACACGGTCGGCGACACGTCGCCGGGTCCAGCCGAGCAGCCGCGGCACCACGCCGATGTTGGCGTCCACCCGCAGGTGCGGGAAGAGCCCGATCTGCTGGATGACGTAGCCGGTGTTGCGCCGGTGTTCGTCGAGGTCGAGCGCCGACACGTCGGTGCCGCCGATCGTGACGACGCCCACGGTGGGCTCGACGAGCCGGTTGATCATCCGCATGGTCGTCGTCTTGCCACACCCCGACGGACCGGCCAGCACGACGATCTCACCCGCGGGGATGCGCATCGTCAGGCGTTCGACCGCCGGTACCGCTCGGCCGGGGTAATGCTTGCTGACGTCCCGAAGCTCGATCGTCTCCCCGCCCATTCCGGCGGCTTCCCCCGTCGTCACCGGAGCCGACGCTCGGGGGGTACGGGGCCGACGCCGTGTGGTCAGCTTGCCGACCAGCACGAAGGCGAGGTCGAACAGCAGCGCCAGCACCATGATCCCGAGCGTTCCGGTGAGTACCTGGTTCAGCGAGTTGACCGAGCCGAACCGGCCGAGCCCGTCGAAGATCTGGTTGCCGAGGCCCGGGCCCTTGACATACGCGCCGATGGCCGCGATACCGATCGTGAGCTGCGTCGAGACCCGGATGCCGGAAAGGATCACCGGCCAGGCGAGCGGGAGCCGCACGCGGAACAGCAGCCGCACGCGGCCGAACCCCATACCACGCGCCGCGTCCACCACGGCCGGGTCGACGCCACGCAGCCCGACGATCGTGTTGCGGGTGATCGGCAGAAGCGCGTAGAGCACCAAGGCGCACAGGACATTCGTCAGCCCCAGCCCGAACGGGCCGATCAGGATGCCCAGCAGCGCGATCGACGGCACGGTCAGGAACGCCGCCGTCGTCGTGGTCGCCATCGCGCCGAGCCACCGCCGACGGTAGGTGAGCAGGCCGATCGTCATGCCGATCAGCACGGCCAGTGCCATCGCCACCAGGGTGAGATCCACGTGCAGGATCGCGTCGTTCACGACGTCGATCCAGTTCTCCCGGAGGTACTCCGACAGGCTCAGGGCACCGCTCCTCGACGTCGCAGGGCAGAAACAGCCGATTACGCCAGGTTCGGCCGGGTCTCAGCCCAACACGTCCGCGGCCCTCTTGTCCACAGCTCGACGTGAAGATTTCGGGACGACTCGGCCTGACCGCGGCCGGAAGGCCGGTGCGGCGCGCGGACGCCGACCAACTCGAACAACGAGTACGCCGGGACGAACGCTTCGCTTCGGTCACCTCTCACGACGATGGTCGACGCCA
The DNA here is from genome assembly GCF_029369745.1 of Amycolatopsis sp. QT-25. Taxonomy (NCBI): domain Bacteria; kingdom Bacillati; phylum Actinomycetota; class Actinomycetes; order Pseudonocardiales; family Pseudonocardiaceae; genus Amycolatopsis; species Amycolatopsis sp. QT-25. The sequence goes on along the minus strand of NZ_CP120210.1, from coordinate 1,513,816 downwards.
CCGAGGTGCAGTGGGTGGTCGTCGACCTGCTCGAAATCTCCCGGGCCGACCAAGGAGACGAAGACCCGGGGGAACGCTGTGACGCCGGCGCCGGGTCGTGAAGTCCGTGAAGGCCTCCTTGAGAGACCCTGGGTTCCTCAAGGAGGCCTTCACGGACTTGCCACCCACACGACACCCTTGCCTTACCTTATTAAGAGAACCTCACTGCCGCGTAGCTTGAGTCGATATGGCACGCATCGCGTTCTCGAGAGCGGCCCGGATACGCCCAGATCCCTGTCGCCGTACCGTTTCCGTACCTGTCCAGTATGGACAGACAGGACGGGCACGAACTATCGAGCGGGACGCGTCGACGGTGCGGGGTGGCGTCCGGCCGGAAGTCACACTTTTCGGCGCATGGCTTCGAAAACACCGGCCACGCTGTCGGTCGGCCCCTCGGTTTCCATCCGCTTGCGCACCAGGTCCAACGCGGGTTTCACGAAGCCGGGCGCGACATCGGTGCTTCGGCTCGTGGCCTCGATGTACTCCAGCGCCCTCAGGTTGATCTCCAGGCTGGATTCGCCGGACGTGTAGTCCGCCGTCTCGATTTCGCGGGCCAGCTCCGGCAGGAACGCGAGCATGCCGCCCAGCCACGGCACCACCATCTCCAAAAAATCCGTGGGGCGCATTCCGGCGGTGTCGAGCAAGGCCACACCGTGCAGGAAACCGAATAGGGTGCCGTACCCGGCGCTCAGCAGGCCGATGCTGTACAGCTCCGCCACGCCAGGGTCTTCGGCCAGGTAGCGGGAGGTGCCCAGCGCGGCCAGTTGCTCGCCGTAGCGGTCGAACGCCGCGGCCGAGCCGCTGTAGAGCACCTGCGCGTCGGGGGTGCCGACTGCCTGGGGCAGGGCCATCACGGCCGCGTCGAGGTAGGCCGCGCCCCGCCCGCTCGCCCACTCCGCCAGTGCGCGGATGTCGTCGGGGGCGCTGGAACTGATGTTGAGCAGGGTACGGTCCCGCAGGTCCACTTCGGACAGCTTCGCGCGGACCGCGGCGTGGTCGAGCAGGACGGTCAGCACCAGCGGGCTCACCGCCACCGCTTCGGCCACCGATCCGGCGACCGTCGCGCCGTTCGCCGCCAGCGGAGCGGTCTTTCCCGAGGTGCGGTTCCACACCGTCACCGGATGGCCTGCCGCCAGGAACGCCGCCACCAGCGCCGTGCCCAGTCGGCCCGTGCCCAGCACGCTGACCGGGACTTTCTCGTGCTTCATGTGCTCACTCCTCGTTCGTCGGCTCAGGGAGGACCATGGTGTGGGCTCGCGCTTTCGGTTCGCTGTCGGGCGGCCGACAGCGAGTAGGGTGAAAGCGTGCGTTTCGGGGTGCTCGGCCCGCTGGCCGTGTGGGCGGCGGACGGCACCCTGGTGCCGGTGCCCGAGGTGAAGGTCCGCGCCCTGCTCGCCGCGCTCTTGGCCCGCCACGGTGAACCGGTCTCCGCGGACCGGCTCCTGCTGGATCTCTGGGGTGACGATCAGCCGGCGAACCCGCTCGCCGCGTTGCAGACCAAGGTGTCCCGGTTGCGCCGGGCGATCGGGCCGGGGTCTGTCGAGTCGGGTCCGGCCGGATACCGGCTGAGGGGAACGCGTGACGCGGACGAGTTCGCCGAGCTGCTCGCGGCCGCCCGGGACGCGCCCACTCGCGCCCGGGTCGCGCTGTTGACCGAGGCGCTGGGATTGTGGCGCGGTGCGGCGTTCGCGGACGTCGCCGACGACGCCTTCGCCGGGCCGGTGGCCCACGGACTCGGCGAGCGACGCCTGGAGGCCGTGGAGTTGCTCGCCGAGGCTCGGCTGGCGCTGGGCGACGTCGGCGCCGCCCTCGCCGGACTCACCGAGCACGCCGAGCTGCATCCGTTGCGTGAGCGGCTTCGCGCCGCGCACCTGCGGGCGCTCTACCTCTCCGGACGGCAGGCCGAGGCGCTCTCGGGCTATGCCGAGTTACGCGACCGCCTCGCCGACGAACTGGGCGTGGACCCCGGCCCGGAGCTGACCGCGCTGCACGAGTCGATGCTGCGCCGGGATCCCCGGCTCCGCGTCACCGCGAGCCCCAGGACCAATCTGCCCGCCGCGCTCACCGAACTCGTCGGCCGCGAGCACGCCGTCCGCACGGTCCGCGAGCTGCTGACCGCACATCGGCTCGTCACCTTGACCGGGCCCGGCGGTGTCGGCAAGACCAGCCTCGCGCATGGCGCGGCCGAGGCCGTGACCGGTTTCCCGGACGGCGTGTGGTCGATCGACCTCACCGCCGACGCGGGCGAGGTCGCCGAAGTCGTCGCGCGGGTCCTGCACGTCCGTGACGAATCCGGGTCCGGGCCGGCGACGCACCTCGCCGATGCCTTGCGGGATCAGCGTCTGCTGCTCGTCCTGGACAACTGCGAGCACGTCGTGGCGCAAGTCGCCGAACTGGTGGCGCGGCTGCTGCGCGCCGCACCCGGGGTCCGTGTACTGGCCACGAGCCGTGAGCCGCTCGGCGTGCCGGGCGAACGGCTCGAGGCCGTACCCCCGCTCACCCCGACGGACGCCGTCCGGCTGCTCACCACCCGCGCGGAGGCCGCCGGCGCCGACCTGACCACCGCCGACGCGGACACCCTTACCTCGCTGTGCCTACGGCTCGACCGGCTTCCGCTGGCGCTGGAACTGGCCGCGCCCCGGTTGCGGCTGCTCGACGCCTCGGAGTTGCTGTCGAGAATGGACGACCGGTTCCGGCTGCTCACCACCGGCAGCCGGATCGCTCCGGCCCGGCAGCGCACCCTGCGGGCGGTGATCGACTGGAGCTGGGAGCTGCTGACCGATCCCGAGCGCGTGCTGTTGCGCCGCCTGGCCGTGCACGCCGGGGGCAGCGGCCTGGTGGCCACCGAACACGTCTCCGCCGACGCGTCGCTCCCCGCCTCGGACGTGCTCGACGTCCTGTCCCGCCTGGTCGACCGATCCCTGGTGATGGTCACCGAAGGGCCGCGCTACCGCCTGCCGGAGTCCATCGGGGAATACGCCGTCATCCGGCTTTCCGAGTCGGGGGAACTGGCCGATCTCCAGAACCGCCACCTGAGCCACTACCTCGACTTCGCCGAACAGGCCCGGCTCCGCGACGCCGACGCGCGCGAATGGTTGCCGCGTCTGGACCGCGAATCCGCCAACCTGAGTCGTGCCCTGGACACCGCCGTGCGCACCGGCGATCTGGACCGCGCGTTACGGCTGGTGCACGCGCGAACGTGGTACTGGTTCCTGCGCGGCAGACTGGGTGAAGCCGAACGGCGGCTCGAACAGGCACTCGCCCTGCCGGGCGAACACCCGCTGCGCGATCCGGTCTCCGCCTGGCTGACCGGCTTCGTCCTCCTTCGCCGAGGCGGCACCGACGCGGTCGCCCGCCGCACAGCCATCGAACACTCCACGAAGGACTCGGACGCGGCCTGGTTCCTCGGCTTTTGTCTCTATGTCACCGGCGGTGACTTGACGGCCAGCGCGCACCGCATGGCGGCCGTGTCCACCGCGGACCCGTGGTTGCGGGCGGCGTCCTTGGTGATCACCGCCTTCCAGGCCATCCTGCGCGGAGAGCTGCGCACCGCACGCGAGCTGGCCCTCACGTCCCGGACGCTGTTCGACGCGCTCGGCGACGCGTGGGGCCGGATCCAAGCAATGCATTGCCTCGCCTTCCTCGCCGAGATCGCCGGCGACTACCCGGCGGCGGTGGCCTTGCGCACCAAGGCGCTCGACCTGGCCCGCCAACATCAGCTGTGGCTCGACGTGGTCGATCAGCAGACCGGCCTGGCGCGCCTCGACCTGTTGTCCGGCAACCACTCCGCGGCCGAAGCCCGGCACCGGCAAGCGAGCCGCCTCGCCGCCGAGCACGGCTACCAGGCCGGGGTCGTGCACGCCGACCTGGGACTGGCGCTCGGTGCCCGCCGCACCGGCGACCTGGCCGAAGCGGAGGCCGTGCTGCACAGAATCCTGTCCTGGCACGAGCAAGCGCGTTACGCGCCCGGCGTCGCGCTGGCCACCGCCGAGCTGGGCTTCATCGCCGAACTCCGTGGCGACGCCCCAGAAGCACTGTCCTGGCACACCCGGTCTCGGACCACAGCGGAGATCACCGGCGACCCGCGCGCGATAGCTCTGGCGCTCGAAGGCCTGGCCGGCGCGTACTCGCTCGCGGGCGACCACGACCTCGCCACGACGCTGCTGGCGGAGGCCGCGGGCGAACGTGCCGCGATCGGCGCTCCCCTGCCGCCCGCCGAGCGGTACGACGTGGACCGCGTCCTCGCCCGGTTGGCCCACCGTCCCAGACTGGAAGGCACGCGGCGAAGCCCCTGAACGAAAAGCGAAACCGGGTTCCTGCGCCGAAGTCACGAGCGCTTCGTCGAGCCGGGATGCGGGGTGGACGCCGTCCGGCGAAGTCCGAACTCGATCCGAGGGCGGCGGCGATCGCGGTCGGTGACGCGGGCGAGGCGTCAGCGGCCTGCTCTCGCACAGACGGCGGCCACACAAAGATAGGCGAACGCGAGGACCGCGGACCAGGTCGCACTTGTTTCCGCGGCCAGATGGAGATGCACCAACGCGAGGACGCCATAGGTCACCGCGAGTCCTCGCAGCACTTCGGAATCGACCAGAGACCGGCCCCCGCCCGGATTCACGCCGGGGACCCTCCCGTGCGCGGTGATGACACGACGGCCTGTCCGGCTGGGATCACCACGGACTACGGCCACCAAAGCAACGAGGTGCCCGGTACGCCGCCGTCGAGCGGCAGGTACCGGGCACCTCGGTCGAACGCGAATCGTCACGATTCCACCCGCGTCTTGGTTCCCGCACACCCAACGGGAACCGGCACTCAGTTGTGCTGGCTGGTCCCGCCGTCGAGCACGCCGCCCGCGGCACAGTTGGAGGGGGACTCACCGCTGGCTTCGTGGGCGCCCGGCGAGAGGATCGGCACCCCGATGCCGTTGAGCGAGTCACGGATCGGCACCTGGACACCCAGCACGTTCACGTCGTTGTCACAGACGCCGACGGCGGCGTTGACGTTGTGCAGCAAGTCGATGTTGTTCAGGTTGGCCAGGCCGACCTGCTCGCTGATGTCGTAACCGGGGTGACCGTGACCTTCGTCCCCCGGCGTCCCGGCAGCCGCGATCCCGCCGGTCAAGAACGCTCCGGCCGCCATCGCGGCGGAGACGAAACCGATCTTCTTCAGCATGAACTCTCCTCGATTGGGTAATGGGGCGACGTAGGTGAAGACACCGGCCTGCCGCAGCGCAAAGTTACCGACCCCGGTGGACGGATCTCCATCCGATGCCATCATCGTGTGGTTCGAAACCGCCTTTGACCAAGGTCCATGTAATCCGAAAGGCGGAATGTGCCGCGTGGATCGATGCTGACGACGGTGACCTGATGAGCCCGGTGCCCCGGTGCGCACTCTTTCGCGCGGTACACGGGCGGAGGTCGATTACCTACCGTGTCGAGGAATTGCGTCAGGCCGCGCTTCATTACCCTTCCGAATTGCCAGCACCGAAGGCAAGCCTTTCTTTGGGTGACGAAAAGCCTGCCACGGTCCTTCGAACGTGGCGACTCCGCCGCATCTCTACGCTTCCTGCCAGCTCAGCGAAATGGCCGAATGCCGGCCCGGTTCGTGACGTGGTGAGAAGGAGCCGTTGGTGGTCGCTTACGGGATACTCGTCGTGTCGGCCGCGCTGTACGCGATAGGGATCGTCGCGCAGAGCGTCGCCGCCCGGCGAGCCGCGCCTGAGCACGGAACAGGTCTGGGACTGCTCGCCCGGCTGGCCGCCGACCGGCTCTATCTCGTGGGTTTCGCCGGACAGGCGGGCGGTTTCGCGTTCGCGTTCTTCGCTCGCGAATCACTGCCGCTGTACCTGGTGCAAACCGCTTCGTCCTCGGCGATCGGCCTGGCGACCCTCTTCGGCGTCGTGGTCTTGAAATGGCGGGTGCGGCTCAGTGAGGTGCTGATGCTGGCGCTGATGGCGTGCGGACTGGTCGTCCTCGCCGGCTCGTCGAAGCCCTCGGTCGCCGAGGATTTCTCGACGGCCACCGTGCTGCTGCTGACCGTCGCGCTGGTCGCGATCGGAGTGACCATGACCCAGCTGGGCCGGACGGACACTTTCCTCGTGCCCGCCGTGCTTTCCGGGGTTTCGTTCGCCGTGGTGGCGATCATCAGCCGGGTGCTCGCCCATGAGGAACTCAGCTCGCTGCCGTCGAATCCGTTGACCGGGCTGATGCTGGCCGCCGCCGTACTCGGGCAGGCTTCGATGGCGGTCGCTCTGCAGCGTGGCCTGGCCACGGCGGTCGTGGCCACGGCCGACGCCACGACGATCGTGCTGTCCTCCGTCACCGGCATCACGGTGCTCGGTGATCAAGTCGCCGAAGGAACCACGCCTTGGGTGTTCTCCGGGCTCACGGCGGTCGTCGCCTGTGTACTGGTGCTCGGCTCGCTGGCCCGCTCCACGTCCGCCTCGGCCGGTGTCGCGGAGAAGACGGCATGACCGCGCGGCCACTGGCGAGCGTGTCGATCGACCTCGACAACCTGTGGGCCTATCGCAAGACCCACGGTGACCCCGAGTGGAGCCGGTATCCCAGTTTTCTGCCGTCGGCCGTGCCGCGGCTGCTCGAAGTACTCGGTGAGCAGCGGCTGACGACGACGGTGTTCGTGGTCGGTGCCGACGTCGTCCGCGAAGACGGCGCCAAGGCGGTCAACGAGATCACCGCCGCCGGTCACGAAGTCGGCAACCACTCGTTCGGCCACGAGCCTTGGCTTCACCGCTATACCCGTGCCCGTCTCGAAGACGAACTGCGGCGGACCGACGACGCGATCGTCGAGGCCGGTGCCCCGCTCCCCCTCGGCTTCCGCGGGCCGGGCTTCAGCCTCAGCCGCGATCTCGTCGAGGTACTGGCCGGACGCGGATACGCCTACGACGCCAGCACCCTCCCGACCTGGATCGGCCCGTTCGCCAGGGCCTATCACAATCGCACGGCACCCCCGCACGAGAGCGGCGACGGACGTGACGAACTGTTCGGTGGCTTTTCGCGGGTGCTGGCACCGGTGCACGCGTATCGCTGGCGGACGAGCGCCGGCACCGGTCTCGTGGAACTTCCGGTGACGACGATGCCGTTGCTGCGCACGCCGATCCACGGCTCGTACCTCCTGCAGCTGCACGAGATCTCGCCCCGGTTGGCCAGAGGATATTTCAAGACGGCACTACGGCTCTGTCTCGCCAGGAAGGTGGCGCCGTCCCTCCTGCTGCATCCCACCGACGTCCTCGGCGGCGCGGAAGCACCCGGGATGGAGTTCTTTCCCGGGATGGCCACGCCCGGCGGCCGCAAGGTGGCTTGGCTCGGGTGGGTGCTGCGTGCCTTGCGCGAGCATTTCGACGTCGTCGGCACCGGTGAATACGTACACCGGAGCAACCCGCGGCGGGAACGCCCGGTGACCTGCCTGGACGCCGGGAGATGACCGCCTTCACCGTCGTCACCCCCGTCGACCACGACGCACGGGCGGTGATGCTGCGCGCTCTCGCGTACGCCGCGGTCGCCTTGGCGCCGATCGAGGGCTATCTCGCGGCTGGGCACCCGCATCTCGGCAAGGTCGTGCCCGCGCTGCTCGTCACCACGTGGCTGGCGACCCGTGTCCATCAGCGACGGTTTCCCCGGCCGACGCCGTTGCACGCGGTGCTTTCCCTGCTCGCGATGGTGGTGGCGATCACCGCGGCGGCCCAGTCGTCCGGCGCCTTCACCGCGGAATACACCTTGCGCTGGCTGCCTTTTCTCGTGCTCACCGCGGTACTGGCCGATCTCGCCGGTCGTGAGGTGCCGATCCGCGGGTTGCTGCTGGCCATGGCCGCGGGAGCCACCGCGGCGGCGCTCGGCGGGCTGTACAGCCTCCTCGTCGACGGGCAAGCACGCGCCGGTGGCCCGCTGGAGGATCCGAACGACCTCGCCTATTTCCTGGTCGCCGCGGTCCCCCTGCTCTTCGTCGCGCGTCGGGACGCACCTCGGCGGTCGCCCCTCCTGATCCTCGCTTGCCTGGTGCTGGTGGCCGGCGCGACGGCGACCTTCTCCCGCGGTGGCGCCTTGGGACTGGCCGCGGCCGTCGGCTGGCTGACCCTGCGCCGGGTCGTGTCCTGGCGGGTACTCGCCGTCTCGGCCGCCGCGGCCGGCGTGCTCTGCGTGGCGGTGATGTCGCTCGCCGGGCCGCGAATCGAGCGGGCGTTCCAGGAGAAGACCTACATCGCGGCCTCCAATGTGGACACCAGGGAGCTGCGCTGGCAGGCGGCGGCCCGCATGGTGGCCGAACATCCGGTGCTGGGCGTCGGTCCTGGCGGCTTTCGCGAAGAGTACGCCGCCGAATCACGCAACGCGGAGCTCGACGAGCAGACCCCGGTGGCGCACAACATGTACCTCGAGGTGTCCGCGGAACTGGGCCTGCCGGGATTCGCCCTGTTCATCACGATGATCGGGATCGCGGCGACAGCGAGCGAACGGGCCGTCAGGACGGGCGGGCCCGCCGCCAGGACCGAGGCGATCGTGATCCAGGCGTCGTTGCTGGCCGTCCTGGTCGCCTCGACGTTCCTTTCCGAACAGTACTACCTCCCGTTGTGGTCGCTGACGGCGTTCGCCGTGGCGGCCGGAGACCGGGTTCGCCGAGAGAAAGGCGGGTTTCGATGCGTGTCCTGCACGTGATCGGTGAGATGGGCGCGGGCGGCGCCGAAACCCTCGTGGCAGGCATGGCGGCCCGCGGCGAGGAGTACGGCTGGGTGTCCGCGGTCGCCAGTGCCGGCGGCTTCCGCGCCGACGCGCTGGCCGCGGCCGGGGTGGCGACCTTCCCGGTCCCGCTCGCCCTGCGCAGCGGGACCGGCGTGCTGCGGGCGGCGTGGGCGGTACGCCGGGCACTCGCCCGATTCCGGCCGGAAATCGTGGTGGCCCACAACGTCGGCGCGAGCCTCATCGCCCGGCTCGCGCTCGTTCCCCGGCGGCGGCGGCCGTTGGTGACCGTCTTCCACGGCGTCGCCGACGACGAACTGACGATGGCCGCACGCATCGTTCGACGTACGTCCGACCGCGTGGTCGCCGTTTCCCCCGCCACGGCCGACCGGCTGGCCGAAGCGGGCTTGACCCGTCCGGACGTGATCCGCAACGCCGTGTTCGCTCGGCGGCCGGTCTTCGGCCGGGCGGCGGTGCGGGCGTCGCTCGGCGTCGCGGCCGGGACGCCGGTCGTGCTCTGCCTCGCCCGGTTGGAGCCGCAGAAACGCCATGACGTGCTGCTGGACGCGTGGGCGCTGCTCGGAAGCGACGCGGTGCTGTGGTTGGCGGGTGACGGGAGCCTCCGCGCCGAACTCGAGTCCCGGCACGAGGACGTGAGCGGCCGGGTCCGGTTCCTCGGTACGCGCGAAGACGTGCCCGATCTTCTCGCGGCGGCCGACGTGACGGTGCTGACCAGCGATTGGGAAGGCCTGCCGCTGGCCGTACTCGAATCGATGGCGGCCGGGCGGCCGGTCGTCGCGACCGACGTCGGCGGTGTCGGTGAAGTGCTGTCCGGCGGCGCCGGGGTGGTGGTGCCGCCCGGCGACCCGCTGGCCGTGGCGAAGGCCTTGGACGCGTTGCTGCGCGACAAGTCCGCACGAAACTCCGTGGCCGCCGAAGGACTGCGGGCGATCCAGCGGGAGTACGACCCCCACACGGTGATGAAGGCCTACGACGAACTGCTCCGTACGACGCTGGAAGGCAAGCGGTGAAAGAACTCCTGACGAGAATTCCGCGCACCGCGGCCCTCGGCGCCGCCGTGGGACTGCTGATCGGCTCGCTGGTCTTGGTGGTGGGCCTGTCCCGCGACGAGCAGTACCAGGGACGCGTGAGCCTGCTGGCCGAGCCCGTCGGCTTGGCGGAGGGCTCGGTCGCACAGTACGGCGAAGTCGTCTCCCTGGCTTTGCCCGCCTTGGTCGAACTCGCCCGCAGCCCTTCGGTGCTGCAGGCCGCGGCCCCGGTTTCCGGGTACTCGCCGGAAGAACTCGGCCGCCGGATCTCGGTGGAACTGGTGCCGGCGTCCGGGTTGGCGCGCCTGTCGGTGCGGACGGCGTCGTCGGAGCAGGCGGATGCGACGGCGTCGGCACTGGGCAAGGCCCTGGTCGACGCGAAGTTGCTGGCCCCGGTCGGCAGACTGCGGCCGTTGGACGCCAAGGCCGACGTCGCCGTGGTCGCACCGGACACCTCGCTGGTGATCGGGCTCGCCCTGGTCGCGGCCGTGGCCGCCGGACTCGCCACAGCGGCGATCCGCCGGTCGACGCCGTCGAAACCCGGTGGGGGGCCGAGGTCCGTGCGCCGGGCGCTGCTCGCGGCCGGCATCCAGCGGCCGGTGGCGGTGCTGCGCGGCGACGACCCGGCGATCACCGACCGGCTGTCCGTTCTCGGCCTCGCGACGGGACAGCCGGTGCGTGTGGTCCCGGTCGCCCCCGAATACAGCGAGACGGCCGCGAAGCTGGCGGCCGCGCTTTCGGCGGACCAGAACCGAAACGGCTCTGCGGTGGTGGCCGTGGCCGGACGGCGAAGCCGGGACGAGCTGACCGCGGCGGCCGGTGTGCTGCCCGCCGAGGCCGTGCTCATCGCGGTGGTGCTGGCGTGAGCACGAGGGACCGCGCCGTCCTGGTGGTCGCGACGATCGTCGGCTCGGTGAGTGCGTGGCACGCGCTCGCGCCGTCGTGGCGGGTGCCGCTGCCAGGGCGGGCGGACCCGGCCGAGGAGCGGCTGCAGGACTTCCGCGACGCGCTGTACTTCCCGATCCGCGAGTTCCTCGCCGGCGGCGATCCCTACGATCCCGCCGCGATGTTCGCGCACTGGCCGGTGCGGCAGGACTTCAACCTCTACCAGCCTTACCACCTGATGGCGCATTTGCCGTTCGCGCTGCCCGGCTACCGGGCGGGCGCGGTGGCCTTCACGGTGTTCTCCTTGCTGCTGCTGGTAGCGCTCGCGGCGCTGGCCACGGTCGCGGTCCGGCGGCTCGTCCCCGTCCCGTTCGCGGTCACCACCGTGGTGCTCGCGGCACTGCTGGTGACCAGTCAGGTGGGGAAGGCGCAGCTCTACGTCGGCCAGGTGAACCCGCTGATCGCCGTCGGCGCGGCGGGGGCGTTGCTCGCCCGGCGGGACCGGCCGGGCTGGGCGGCGGTGGCCCTCGCGCTCGCCTGGCTCAAACCGCAGTTCGGTCTTCCGCTGGCGATCTTGCTCTTCGCCAGGGGATCGCGGCGGGTGGCGCTGGCCGGGACCGCCGTCGCGGCGGCGGCCAGCCTCCCGGTCGTGGTGCTGCTGGTGATCCGGAGTGGTGGGGTCGGCGCCTTCCTCGACGTCGTCGCCGCGAACATCGCCCACGCCCGCGGGACCGCTTACGGTGCTGTCGACTCCCTGACCGCACAACGGATCGACGTCGCGGCGGTGTTGTTCCGGATCACCGGCCGGGCTCCGTCCGGCATCGAGCCGCTCGTCCTGGCGGGGGTGCTCGTGACGAGCGTGCTGCTCGTGCGGCGGCTCGACCGGTTGTCGGCCGCACCGGTCGCCGACTTGCTCACCTGTCTCGCCGTGGTGGTCTGCGTGGTGCACCAGCCCGGTGACGTGCTGATCGCCGTGCCCGCGATGACCGCGGTGGCGGTGCTCTGGTGGCGTCATCGCGCCGAGCCGGGATGGGGCGCGACCGGACTCGCCGTGCTCGCGGCGGCGATACCGTTCGCCCATCTGTACACAGTGGACTCGGCGGTGGTCTCCCTGTTCGGCACGCGGGTGGCCGTCACGGTCGACGGGGTCGCCGTGGTCTTCGCGTGGTGCGCGCTGGTCTGGGGCGCCGTCCGGCTGACCGGGACACGATCCGCCTCGCCGGTCCACGCCGGGAGCGGCGGATGACCGGCGGTCTCGGCACGAAGGCGGTCCGGGGCTCGCTGTGGCTCGGCGCGGTCAACCTGGTCAGCAAGGGCAGCCAGATGCTGATCACGCTGATCCTGGCGGCGCTGCTGACCGAGGGGGAACTCGGGATCGTCGCGTTGGCGGTGTCGATGGTCAACCTCGGCCAGGTGGTGCAGTCGATCGGCGTCTACGACGTGATCAGCCGCACCGGACGCGATCCGCGCCGGATGGCGGGGACCGTGCTGACGATGAGTGTGGGCGCCGGCGTGGTCCTGGGCATCGTGCTCGCCGCCACGGCGGGTCCGGTCACCGCGTTGCTCGGCGCCCCGGACGCCGCCGGCCTGGTCCGCCTGGCCGCGGTCGGCCTCCCGTTCTCCGCCGCGGGCGGTGTGCAGCTGGGGCTGCTGCATCGGAAACTGGACTTCCGGCGACGGCTCGTACCCGACGGCGGGAGCGCGGTCCTGGGTGCCGTCGTGACGGTCGTGCTCGCCCTCGGCGGTGCCGGACCGGCGTCGGTCGTGATCGGCCTGGTGTGCACGTCGGTCGCTCAGCCACTGTTCGGTGCGCTGGTGGGCGGCGGCGTGCGGCCGTGCTGGGACCCCTCGGCGGCGGCGGAGGCCCTGCGCTGGGCCTCGGCCGTGGGGCCCGCCGCCGTCGTGGCCGCGGTGCTCGTCAACCTCGACTACCTGGCGGTCGGCCATCTGTTCGGGGCGGAAGCGGTCGGCGTCTACTCGCTGGCCTATCGGCTGGCCTGGGTGCCCTACATCATGGTGGCGGTCGTACTGGGCGCGGTGGCCTTTCCGGTGTTCACGCGGTTGCGCGAAGAAGCAGGCGCGCTGCGGGAGATGGTCACCCGGTTCACCCGTGCCGTGCTCGTGCTCGCCGGCGGCCTGTACCTCGCGCTGGTCGTACTCGCCGACCGTGTCGTGGTGCTGGGCACGCGGTGGGCGGACGCGGCCGATCTCATGCTCCCGTTGTCCGGTTACGGCCTGAGTATCTGCCTGCTGCAAATTTGGTACCAGGCGGTGAAGGCGACCGGGCACGCCAAGCGGTATCTGGCGCTGGAGTGCGCCCATCTGGCGATGCTCGTGGCCGGACTGGCGCTGTTGGCGGACATCGGGATCGGCGCGGTGGCGGCGGTTCAGTTCTCCTCGGCCTGGCTCATGCTCCCGATCGCGTGGCGCGTCCTCACCGGGCTCGGCGTCGCGCCTCCGATGCCCGATCTGGCCGGGATCGTGATCCGTCTGCTGGGTGCTTGCGTGCTCGGCGCCCTGCCCGCCGTCCTGCTCGACCACGCGGGCTTGTTCGGGACAGCGGATTCGCTGCCGGGAACCCTCGGCGAGGGCCTGGTCCTCGTCGCCGGTTACGCCGCGGCGACGCTGGTCTTCCACCGCGGCGAACTGCGAGCGCCGCTCCGGGGGAGTACGCGATGAACATCGTGCACGTCTCCCAGCCGGTGACCGCCGGCGTGGCCGCGGTCGTCCTCGAACTGGCGGTGGCCCAACGGGATCGAGGCTGGTCGGTGACCGTGGTGTGCCCGCCGTCCGGCCTGCTCGCCGAACGCCTGCGGTGGCACGGGATCGAGGTGCGCGGCTGGACGGCGACCCGCTCCCCCGGGCCGCGGGTGATCACCGAAACGGTGAAACTGCACCGCCTCCTCGCCGGATTACGGCCGGACGCCGTGCACCTGCACAGCTCGAAGGCAGGCCTGGCGGGACGGCTGGCACTGCGCGGGAAGCTGCCGACGGTGTTCCAACCGCACCTCTGGTCCTTCGAGACCGTGCGCGGACCGTTGAGTCGTGCGTCCGCCACCTGGGAACGGCTCGCCTCCCGCTGGACCGATCTCGTCGTGTGCGTGAGCGACGACGAACTCGCCGCCGGACGGAAGGCGAAGGTCACCGCGGACGCGGAAGTCGTCTGCAACGGTGTCGACACGACGAGGTTCGCCCCTCGCGACCGGACCACGGCACGGCGACGGCTGGGGTTGCCCGAACGAGCACCGATCGCCGTCTGCGTCGGCAGGCTGGCCGAACTGAAAGGCCAGGATCAGCTGCTGTCGGCCTGGCCGGAGGTGCTGCGGCGCGTGCCCGGCGCGCAACTCGTGCTCGCCGGTGACGGGCCGATGGGCCCCGTGTGGCGTGACCGTCATCCGATGGCGGCACACGGATCGGTGCGATGGCCGGGGCACACCGACGACCCGGCGGCGTTCTACACGGCCGCGGACGTCGTGGTACTCCCCTCGCGCGCCGAGGGAATGGCCCTCGTGCCGTTGGAGGCCATGGCGTGCGCCCGGCCGGTGGTCGCCTTCGACGTCGGCGGGATGCGCCAAAGCGTCGCCGACGCGGGCAGTGTGGTGCCGCCGGGCGACCTGGACACGCTCGCCGTCGCGGTGGCCGCCCGGCTCGCCGAGCCGGAACTGGCCCGGCTCGAAGGCGATCGTGGTCGACGGCGCGTGGAACTGTCCTTCGACCGGCGGCGGATGACCGACCAGATCGCCGTGCTCGTCGAGAAACTCGTCATGGAGGAACGCATCCGGTGAACCGTGTCGCCTATCTGCTGACCCAGGACCGGGGTGGCCCGGTCGACGTCACCGTCCGGCTCGCCGCGACCCTGCACGGCGAAGGGGTCGGCGTCCGGGTGTTCGGACCTGTTCCCGCCAGAGGCGCCGACCTGCTCGGAGACAACCACGAGCCGCTTCTCGTGGCGGGCAAGCAGGACGTCGCCGCCGCTGGCCGCGCGCGGGCGGCGATCCGGGCCTGGCGGCCGGACGTGGTGCACGCACAGGATCGCCGCGCGGGGCTCGTACTCGCGGGGATGCGCTTCGCCCGCCCGGTACGGCCGCTGCTGGTCCAGACCTACCACGGTGTGCCGGACGACGTGACCGAGAGCTGGTTCCGTGCCGAACAGCGTGCCGGGGGGCCGTCCGCCTACACGCGGGCCGTGCTGACCGGCGACGCGGCGGTGGCCCGGATCCTCGATCACACCATCGTGCCCGCCGGGGCGATGGGCCGGTTCCTCCGCGCGCGGCTGCGCGTGCCGTCGAGCCGGCTGAGCCGGATCGACAACTGCGTCGAGCCCGCCGAACCGAGCCCCCCTTCCGGGCCGGTCCGGCACCTGATCTTCGTGGGTCTCCTGGTGGAGCGCAAGGGAATCCTGGACCTGCTCGCCGCGCTGTCGATGCCGGGTGTCTTCCCGCCCGGTGCCAGGCTGACCGTGGTGGGCGACGGCCCTCAACGGGCCGACGCCGAACAAGCCGCGCGGGCACCGTCCTTGGGCGGGCGCGTCGATTTCCTGGGCTTCCGGCCGGATGTCCCCGTTCTGCTGGCGAAGGCGGACGCGCTGGTGTTGCCGTCCGCCATGGAACAGCAACCCTTGGTCGTGGCCGAAGCCATGACGGCGGGGAAACCCGTCGTCGCCACGGATACCGGAGGAGTGGCCGACATGCTCGGCACCGCTCCCCTGGTACCGCCGGGTGATGTTCCCGCCCTGGCCGAACGCCTGCGTGCGCTGTTCGCCGACCCGGACCCGGCCCGGACAGGCGCCCTGCTCGCCGCACGAGCCCGGCGGCGTTACGCACCGGATGTCTGCGCGCGGCGGCACCTCGACCTGTACACCTCGCTGCTCGCCGCCCGGGGTGCCCCCTCGGGGTAAGGCAGAAGTGGCCTGGTCGGTCGCGGTGGTCGTGAGTGATGTTTCGGGTTGTCGGGGGCGATCATGGGCCGGAACATCCACAAAGGACATCCTGTCTCCTTTGGTGCCCGATTCAGGGCGTTCGCCAAGGATCGTGAGTGGTAATGAGCGTTCTAACGCACTTACTACTCACGCCCCCTGTGCCCGGCTAGGCCGCCGCCGTACCTCTCTCTCGTGGGCCACCCAAAGCGCACCGGCACAGCCGACGAAACCGTCCGAAATCCTTCGTGGATGTTCACGAGCGCGTCAGACCCCGGCGATCGGGGCACGCAAGGCTTCGGCGGCCGGACCAGCGCCGGTCTTGGGCCGGTCTTGAAGTCCGTGAAGGCCTCCTTGAGGGACCCTGGGTCCCTCAAGGAGGCCTTCACGGACTTGCCACCCACACGACACGTTTGCCTTACCTCTCACGCCGCGATTGACCTACGGGCACTACTTCGGCTTGACCATCACGATCCCGTCGGCGGCGGCCAGGGTGATCGGAGCGGGCGGTGCCGGTGACGAAGACGGCTCGGACGGTGGAGAAGGCTCGGACGGCGAAGGCGGCGCGGAAGACGTCGTGGAAGACGTCGCCGCGGAGCGAGGGCTCATTACGACGAGTCCTTCGGGCGGCGTCACGGTCTGAGCCGCCGACGTGGGATTCACCGCGACCCAGCCGCCGGTGAAGGTCCGGGTCCACACCCCGTTGGGCTGCCGCCCCGCCGCGTCGACCGCTTCCCCGAGGTCACTGCCCTGCAGAACAGACCATTCGGGATCCCGGTAGTCGTCCGTGGTGGCCGGGGTCCAGCACGTCCGCGGACCGGCCAGCAACGCGGCACTCGCGTATCCCGCCCGGTGCTGCTGAACCGATCTCGTCCGGGTGACCAGCAGCAACAGTGACTCGCCGAGCGCGGCCTGGGCCCGCAACTCCTGGAACTCGTTGCCGCGGAAGGTGAGCAGGCCCCCCGTCCCGCCGTCCTCGCGGAATCCGAAGTTCTCCTCCATCGCACCGCCGAAGCGGGAATGCGCCGTCCACCTTCCCGGCAGCAGATGCGTCTCCGACACGTTCGGCACGAACAACTTCCCCGCCTTCTGCACGGCGTCCCCGATCAGCGCAAGGAAAGCGTCGAGCCCGTCACGCAGCTTCCGGTCGGTTTCCGCCGTGGTCGTCGTCCCGGCGAGGATGGCCGTCGAATAGTGGCTCAGGGAGTTGAAGTCGTTGTCCGCCAGGATCCCGTCCCAGCCCTCCCTGGTCACTTCCGTCATCACGGCGGAGATCCACGCCTTCTGGTAGGCCGGGTCCCATACCGTCATCTGCCAGTGCTTCGGGTAACCCTGCCATTCGATGTGCCGCCCTCGGGTGTCGGTCGCGAACCATTCGGGATGCGCGCGCTGCGCCGCGACGTAGCCGATGCCGCTCGGCAGGTACTCGGCGTCTTCACCCCCGTTCACCGCCCCCGCGTAGTTGCGGGTGCTGGACAGATCCTTGTAGACGAGCACCTTGACCCGCGGATTGAGCTCCCGCAGCGTCCGCATCGCCGAAGTCTGGTCGGCGTTGAGCACCACGACGTCGTACCGCCGGGCGGCCAGCCTCAGATCGTCCGCCGTCGGCGGCTGCCCGATCCCGTACCACCACGCGCACGGCGCCACCGGTTTCGGCGGTGGCGCCGTCGACTCGCCTGCCGAACTGGCCACACATCCGGCGGCCAGGACCACCGCGGCGCATCCGGCGGCGAGCCGGATGACGGCCGGGCGTCCGAACGTCAGCGCCGCCTTCGGCAAAACAGTTCTCCCATCGTGAGGATGATGATCTTGAGGTCGAGCCAGAGCGACCAATTCGCGATGTAGTAGTTGTCGTACCGGGCACGGTCCGCGATCGAGGTGTCCCCGCGCAGACCGTGGACCTGCGCGAGACCGGTCAACCCGGTCGGCACCCGATGGCGGGCCCAGTAGAGGTCGTGGACGGCGGAGAACTCCTCGACGAACACCGGCCGCTCCGGCCGCGGCCCGACCAGGACCATGTCCCCGCGCACCACGTTCCACAGTTGCGGCAGTTCGTCCAAAGAGGACTTCCGCAGGAACCGGCCGACGGGGCCGACCCGGTGGTCGCCCGCCACCGACCAGCGTGTCGCCGAATCGTCGACCGTCTCCTGCCGGACACTGCGAAGCTTGTACAGCAGGAAGGTACGGCCGTCCACGCCGACGCGCACTTGGCGGAAGATCACCGGGAACCCGCTCTCCAGCAGGACCGCGACCGCGCACGACGCGATCACCGGCGCCAGTACCACGAGCGCGACGGCGGCCAGCACGGCCTCGATCACGCGCTTGAGCAGCCAGCTCGGCCGCCGGGTCGGCGACCCGGCCAGCCGCATCAGCGGATAGCTCCGGATCCGGTCGACTCCGAGTCTGTCCGGACAGAGCGCGAACAGCCGAGGCAGGACCAGGGTGACGCACCCGAGCCGATGTGCCGTGACGGCCGCGTCGACGGCGGAGCTGTCGTCTTCTCCGGCGTGCGCGAGCACGACCGTCCCCGCGCCATGCCGGACGATGGCCTCGGCCAGCCCGTCACGGATCACCTCCACCGGGAGCGCGGACGTCTTCGCGATCGGGCCGGAGGGGACGAATCCCACCGGCAGGAGACCGAATTCCGGATGCCGCAGCATCGTGCGGATCAGGTCACCGCCACTGTCCCCCGCACCGACCACGATGGCGCGGTCACAGCGCCGAAGCCGCCTACGCCCCCATCGCCCGAAGGCGAACACCCACGGGCGCATGGCTTCGCTCAGTACGGCGAACTCCAGTACCAGCCGGTGAAGCGAGGTCATCCCCGATTCCACCGGCCCGGTCAGCGCCACCAAGCACGTGATCACCACGAACGCGAGCAGTGAAGTACCCACCGATCGCGGCAGGTCCTGCAGCCAGGACAACCACAGCCGGCGGCGGTGCACCCGTCCGGCGACACGGGCGCCCGCCAGGATCGTTCCGGCCAGAAGTGCTTGAGGCACGGTGGCTCCGGCGATCCGCGCCGCCACCAGCCACGCGATGACGTCGACCGCGACCAGCAGCACCGCGACGGCGTTCACCCGCGCCAGCAAGGGACGCCTCCGCCTGGTGGTGACCGGTCGCCGATACACCCGGTCCCGCAGTGGTGGTCCGGCGAGTGCCGGGGTCTTGAGTTCGGTCACCGCGCCGGTCCCCGCCGGGAGGGGCGAATTCGCCCGGCCGAGTGCTGCCCGGGTCTGCGTGGCGAACGGAAAACCCGCCCGCTGCCAGATCCGCCGTGGATCGATTTCGTCCTCACGATGAATTTCCACTTTCGTCACAAGCCAGCCAATCGGACCAAATCCTGCTCTGTCCGCCATCTTTTTGCTCGTATCCCACCCGGCGGACCCGATCGGGCGAACGGCGGGAATCCACCTTTCAGGGGATACCGGTGAACACGGTGTGTTTTCAGGGATCACCCTCCTTTCGGGGGATCTCGGCCGACCCTAAAGAAAGGGTTCAACATAGCCGAATATGAGCTGTCGGCCGAACCGAGGTTTACGGCCGTGCGGGTTGTTTCGAGTAGTCGAAGGGGATACGTGTCAGCGAATGAGACCGCTCTTGCCACGAGAGCGGAGCCGGACCGTGAACGGGCACGGACCACTGGACGGGCGCATGTCGTGCTGCCCGCGTTCAACGAAGAAACGGCCTTGCCCGTTCTGCTGGAACGGCTCGCCGAGGCCGCGCTCACCGAGGAGCTCACCGTCTGGGTGGTCGACGACGGTTCGTCCGATCGCTCCGCCGCCGTGGCCGAAGCCGGGTTCGGCGGACTGGACGTGCGCGTCGTACGGCACGCCGTCAATCTGGGCCTCGGTCGCGCCGTGCAGACCGGTCTCCGTGCCGCGCTGGAGAAAGCACAGGACGACGACATCGTCGTCGTCATGGACGCCGACGACACCCACGATCCCGGCCTGATCCGCCGCTTGCGGGAAGAGATCGCCGGCGGCGCGGACGTCGCCATCTGTTCGAGGTTCGTCCCCGGCGGCGACGATCGGACCGCGCCGCCGGTCAGGCGATTGCTTTCCCGCGGCGCCGCGGGGCTTTTCCGGCACGCCCTCGCCGTCGAAGGGGTCCGCGACTTCACCAGCGGCTACCGCGCCTATCGCGCCACGTTGCTGGCGAGAGCCTCGGCGCACTGGGGCGAGCGGCTCATCGAAGAGCAGGGCTTCGCGTGCATGGTGGAGCTTTTGCTCAAGCTCCGTCACTGCAGCCCGGTGATCGCAGAGGTTCCGCTCGCCCTGCGCTACGACCGCAAGCAGGGACCGAGCAAGCTGAAGCTCCGGCGGACGCTCGGGCAATACCTGAAACTGCTCGTCCGTGACCGGCTCAGCCCGGCGCCCTACCGGAAGTTGTGATCCTCCGGTGACGAACCCGTTCTCCTCTCCTGTCGCGGTGATCGGCGGCGGGATCTGCGGCCTGGCCACGGCCCACCGGCTCGCCCGCCGCGGGGTCGAGGTCACCCTGCTCGAAGCCAGTGATCAGCTCGGCGGGCTCGGCACGTTCTTCGCGCACGGTGAGCAAGCGGTGGAGCGGTTCTACCACTGCGTCATGCCGACCGACGCCGATCTCCTCGCCCTGCTGGACGAGGTGGGTCTGAAGGACGCCGTGCGCTGGCGCAAGACGACGATGGGCATGGTCGTCGACGGCCGCCGTCATCGGTTCAATTCCGCACTCGACCTCTTGCGGTTCACCCCGTTGCGGCTCCACGAGCGAATTCGGTTCGGCCTGGCGTCCTTGCTGGTGCGCCGGTGGGGAAACGGCCGCGATCTCGACCTGCTCCGCACCGAAGACTGGTTGCGCGGCCTCTACGGCCGCCGGATCTGGGAAGAGCTCTTCGCGCCGATGTTCGGCTCGAAATTCGGCCCCTCCTTCGGTGACGTCCCCGCGCTGTACCTGTGGCAGCGACTCGGCCGGGAACGCAATGTCGCGACGCGCGGATACCCCGGCGGGGGTTACCGGACGATCATCGACGCGCTGCGGAAGTCCATCGAGGACGCGGGTGGGACGATTCGCCTGTCGACCCCGGTCCATCGGCTGCGCAGCACCATCGACGGCTGCTCACTCACCCTGCCCGACGGTGAGGTGCTCGAAGTGGACAAGGTGGTGTCGACCCTTCCGCTGCCGCAGCTGCGCCGCCTCGCGGACGAGGAACTCGCGGAGTGCCTGCCGGGGAACGATCTCCGGTACCAGGGAGTGGTCACCGGGGTGTTCTTCCTCCGCCGTCGGCTGACCGGACACTACTGGACACCGGTGTTGCGCTCCGGTACGGGCTTCGACGGCGTGGTGGAGATGTCCGCCCTCACCGGTACCGAGGTACACGGTGGTGCCAATCTCGTCTACGTCATGCGCTACACCGACCGTTCGTCCCGGCTCTACCGAGGCGAGCCGGACCGTATCGCCGCTCAGTGGACGGATCAGCTCAGGCAGCTCTTCCCCGAGCTGCGCCCGGAGGACATCGAGTCCGTGCGGGTGTTCAAAGCACCGTTCGTCGAGCCGGTGTATCCACTGGGGTACCTGGCCGCACGGCCGCCCGTCACGGTCGACGGCACGAACCTGTTCTTGGCGACCACCGCACACGTGTACCCGGACGTCACGAGCTGGAACTCGAGCGTCAAGCTCGCGAACCGGGTGACCGGCCTGCTCTTCGAGAGTCTCGGCCGGCAGGACGTCGGCGAGCGGGTGCCGTGAGCGGTTCACCGCGGCGGGTTCATGCCTTCGATGGCGTCGACGATCCGGCGCGAGGCGGACCCGTCCCCGTACGGTGAAGGAATGTGCCGCAGCCGCTCGCGGTGCCCCGCCACGTCGTCCAGCCACAGTGCCGCCTCGGCACCGATCCGCGGCCCTGGCGGCACGAGTGTCCCGAAGTCACCGGAGATCTCGGGGCGCTCGGTACTGCGGCGGACCACGATCACCGGCCGTTTCAGCACACTCGCTTCTTCTTGGATACCACCGGAATCCGAGACGAGAACCGCCGCTTCGGCGGCCAGCGCGAGGAAAGACGGATAAGCCTGGGGTTCGAGCACCAGGAGCGGGACGAGGAGCCGGGTCAAGCCGAACCGACGCACGCTCTTGCTCGTCCGGGGATGCAAAGGGAGCACCACCGGAAGCGGCAGCTTGCCGAGCTCTCGCAGGATTTCCGCCAGCCGCGCGGGATCGTCGACGTTCTCCGGCCGATGGAGCGTCGCGAGCACGTATTCGTCCCGGCGCAATCCGCGAACGGAAAGGAGATCGGCCCTGGCCGCCGCGGACGGGAGCCCGGCGAGAAGGGCCTCGACGACCGTGTTGCCGGTGACCGCGATCCGTTCGGCGGCGATGTTCTCGGCGACGAGGTTTCGCCGATTGAGCTCGGTCGGGGCACAGCAGAGATCGGCGAGATGGTCGATGAGGACACGGTTGTGTTCCTCGGGCATCGCCCGGTCATGACTGCGCAGCCCGGCCTCGACGTGCACGAGCGGGAGTTCCCGTGCGTTCGCCGCCAGCGCCCCGGCGAGCGCGGACGTCGTGTCGCCCTGAACCAGCACCACCGGACGAGGGAACTCGGCCAGGGTCTTGTCGACGGCGCCGATCGCTTGGCCGAGCTGCGCGGCACGGCCGTCGGTGGTCACGCCCAGTTCGCGAAACCACTGCGACGACGGCAAGTCCGCGCGGATACGCGAGTACAACGACTCGTCGTAGTGCTGTCCCGTGTAGACGACGGCACAACGGTCACCGAGGCACTTCATCAACGGGGCCAGTTTGATGAGTTCCGGCCGGGTGCCACAGACCAGCACGACACCACCGGTCATCGTCCGCCGCCGCGACCATGTGAGCACGTCGGTCCGCTCTTCCGGTGGTGCGCCGGAACCGGTGACGATCGACATTCGGAGGTCCTTTCGACTCAGTTCTGCACGCACGCTACCCACCGAGACCACCGACGTCGTCACGATCAATCCATGGTGTGATCCGGTTGCGGTACTCACCAGAAAACACTCCACTCGAATAGGCTATGCCGATCGAATGCCCACACACAAAGGGAAAGTCCTTGCTCAAGAAATACCTCGCCCTGACGGCCGTGGTGCTCGCGACCGCGATCACCACCGCCGTTCCGCGTTCGGACGCGTCACCGGGCTTCCTGCTTCCCGATCTCCGGCAGGCACCACCGGGCTGCGCCGGAGGGTTCTCCGGTGATCCGCTTCGCTGCACCGACTGGGACGTGTGCATGGTGATCGATCCGGCCGCGCCGAACGGCCGCTGTGTTCTTCCCGCCGCCGCGAAAGCCGTCAGAATCCGCTTCACCAGCTCGGAAGAGAACATCGGCGACGGGCCTTTGCTGCTCTACGGCCGGCGCGACGACACGAAGCAATCCCGCATGTCCGTCCGTCAGGCCCTGCGCGACGCCAAGAACGGGTCCATCCCCGCCGACTACACCGCCGCACAGCGGCCGACCCAGGCCTTCACCTACTACGAACCGGCCATGGCCCATCAGCACTGGCACCTGATGAACTTCGAACATTTCGCGCTGACGTCGAAACAAGGGAAGGTCGTCGTCACCGACCGCAAGAACGGATTCTGCCTCGGCGACCGGTTCCCGATCGCCGACCCCGTCAAACCGGCCCGTGTCCCGGGGACCACCGGCCCGGACGCGGAACTCGCCAAGCGGCTCCGCGCGAACAACTGCCGTCATCACGAACCGAACGCACTCGACGTCGTCGAAGGGATCTCCGTCGGCTCAGGCGACGACTACAAGTACGACGTCGATTTCCAGTGGCTGGACATCACCCAGGTGCCCTCCGGGCTCTACACACTGGTGAACACGGTGAACGGGGACCGCACACTGCTGGAGACGAACTACGGGAACAATTCCTCGTCCGTGGCGCTGTCGATCGAATGGCCGGACGGCGATCCTGGGTTGTCCGGAGTCTTCTCACGTGGGCCGATCGTCAAATTCCTCCGCAGTTGCCCCGGACAGGCGCACTGCGGTTGACGTGGATTCCGTCGGCTGGCGGCGATCGTGATCTCTGGCAAGATCATGGGCAAGTCGCCGATCGGGACGGCGGGATGATGGGACCAGGCTGCCCGGGCCGTGCCGGGCGCCTGGCCTCATCCACCGGAAATCCGGACCTGGCACGCAAAAAGCCGCCGCGCGGAGAGATCTCCACGCGGCGGCTCCGAAGAGGATCGCTCAGTTCCCCTGCAGGGTCCCACCGTCCTGGATGAGGCCACTGGCGCAGTTGTCCGGGGTGGTGCCTTCGGCCTCGGTCGCGCCGGGCGACAGGACCGGAATGGCGATGCCTTCGGCGACGTCGCGGATCGGGACCTGGACGCCGAGCACGTTCACGTTGTTGTCGCAGACACCGGCGACGACGTTGAGGTTGTGGATCACGTCGAGGTTCTGGAGGTTGGCGAGCCCGAGCTGGTCGTTGTGGTCGATCGAGTGGGGGTAGTCCGCGACGGTGGTACCCGCCGCGGAGGCGGTTCCGCCGACGATCGCCATTCCGGCGGCAAGGGCGGTGGCGACGAAGCCGAGTTGCTTGATCATCTGGAAAACTCCTTGAGAATGTTGTCTCACCGGACGCCCCGGCGGACGAGAGAGCCGGGACGGTGGCGTTCGCCACGCCCCGGCGAGGTCGGTCATGGTGCGATGACGCCGGGTGGAGACGGCTTCGCGACCGGGCCCCACCCGTGTCGGCGTCACTCCGCGCCGTGGGAGGCCTGGAATACGGAGCAGGAGTGTGCAGCTCTCCCCGTCCTCCGGGCACCCGTCACGACAGCGGCGGGAATCGCCGACCCCGTGCCCCGGTCACCTCCCGTACAGGCGGGGGCGACCGTGGCACCGAGATTTTCTAGTTGTCCTGCACCGTGCCACCGTCGGTCACGGAACCCGAGGCGCAGTTGTACGGCGAAGTGCCTTCGGCCTCGTGCGAGCCCGGCGAGAGGATCGGCACCCCGATGCCGTTGAGCGAGTCACGGATCGGCACCTGGACACCGAGCACGTTCACGTCGTTGCCGCACAGGCCGAGCGTGGCGTTCACGTTGTGCAGCGCGTCGATGTTGTTCAGGTTGACCAGGCCGACCTGGCCGCTGTGGTCGTAGTCGTAGTAGTAGGGGTCAGGGGTGTCGGCGGACGCGACACCACCGGTGATGAAGGCTCCGGCGGCGATCCCGGCCGCGACAAACCCGATCTTCTTCAGCATTTGAGAATCTCCTCGATTCGGAAGATCGCTTCGGACGGACGTCAAGCAACGTGCTTATGTCCTGCGACGAGGGAAACGTACTGACACCGCAGGAACTTTTCCAGTTGGTGCCACCATCGTGTGGCTCCCGCGATGTCCTGAACACGCGATGCGTGGCCCGATCGGGCGAAGCGCTTCTCCGCGTCCCCGATAAGCCGGCCGTTCAGTCACTCGGTCAAAGTCGACCCGCGCTTCCGCCCAGCGCCTCGATTACCTTGTGATTACCCCTAAAGAGGCCATCCTCGACGCTGCGACCTGGGTTGCCGTCACCCGGTAGGATTGCCTGTTCCTTTTCCAGCAAGGATTTCCTCGATCGTCCCCAAGACCTCACCACTTCGATGAGCAGCCGAAACTCTTCCGCGGAACCGAAGACCGCCCCTGTTCACCCGTCGCCGTGTGTGTACGCTCCCCCGAAAGCGCCGCCCCTCCGATCGCCGAGGTGGCCGCGCACCACCCTGGTGACCCATCGCCTCGACAAACGGAGGATGTGGCGGTGAACGCCCTTGTCCTGGACGGCCGACGCGAACCGCGGGAGCGCATGGTCCGCCTGCTCGTGCACGCGCCGGGGATGCGGCGGGTCGGATCCGCCGGGACCAGCACGGAACTGATCGCCGAATTCCGTCTTCGGCCATCGGAGACGGTCTTCTTGAGTGCCCGAACCCCATCGGACGTCCTGACGGAGACGATCAGGACGATCATCGCGCTCCGGCCCGGCACGAGGGTCGTGGTGTTCGGCGCACCGGAACCGGCCTCCCTCGCGATCGACGTGATCAGGGCGGGGGCGTCCGCGTTCCTCGCCTGCGAAGCGAGCAGTACGAGCACCGGCACCTTCTCCTTGCCCGGGCCCCGGGTCACGGTGGAACAAGCGCCGGCCTTGTCGAAGCGGGAGATCGAAGTGCTGCGCGGGATAAGCCTCGGTAAAACGAACAACGAGATCGGCAGTGACCTGCGCCTCGCGGAGGACACGGTGAAAACCCACGCACAACGTCTGTTCAAGAAGCTGGCCGCCACCGACCGCGCGCACGCGGTCGGGCAGGCGATGCGCAAGAACCTCATCAGCTAGCCGCTTCCAGGCACGCCGGGTTCGAGTGTCCCGCGTACCCGGGCAGCTCTGGCGCCCCTTGCGCACGGCGTCCGCGAAGGACCGTCGTGCCGACCATGCACGTTGCACGAAAGACCTGGCTCACGTTCGCTTGTCCGGGAGAAAAAGTGACTGACCAACTCGTCACCGCGCCCACGGGCGCGGCTTTCACCTCGCAGCTGGTCTGTACGACCGGTGACCGCCTGATCCATCCGGCGGACGGCCGCAACGACCTCGCCCGCATCGTCGTGCGCTGGGCTCGAAGGTGGGTGCCCGAAACCTGGCCCGCCCGTGAGTACTTCGACGCGCTGGGGGTGGGTGACCCCGATTCACCCTGTTACGACGACGAAGCGGTCATGGGTTGGCTTTTACTGGAACCTCAGCCGAATTCACTGGCGTGGCAAGTGCGCACCGGACGAATCGACATCACCACCGCCCTCACCGCCGAAGCCGAAGCCTGGCCCGTCTGACGACTCGCTCGAAGTACGTGAAGACCTTCCTCCCTGCGCTGAAGCAGGAAAGGAGGCCGTCACGCACTTCGGCAGGTGAGGGTCGAGTTTCGTCGGCTGCGCCGGTGCGCCTGGGGCGACCGTAGGTACATGAAGGCCCCCTTCCTTGCGCTAGGCGCAAGGAAGGGGGCCTTCATGTACTACACGAGAGAGAGAACCACGGCGGCGGAATAACGGGCACTGGGGTCGTTGTGTCCCTTGTGGACTGTTGGACTCCGCGCCAAGTTGCCTTCCCCCCAACAGACACACGCCTCGCGCGAGCTGCCGCCCACCGGTAAGAAGCCGCAGGTGAACGGGGTGACCAACTCGAGCTGCGGGGCATTGCGTGAAGGCCCCCTTCCCCGCGTCTGGCGCGGGGAAGGGGGCCTTCACGGACCCGGAATCCCGAACGGCGATCGGTCCCTGGCGTTACTTCCGCAGCAGGTTTCCTACCGAGCCGGCGACTTGCTGAACCGCGGTCAGCTCGAGCACCCCGTTGTCTTCCAATGCGGGTGACGGGGTACCGGTGCCCAGCAGGGGCGCGTTCTGGGGCAGTGCGGCGATTTCACCGAGCACGGGCAAACGACCGTTCGTGGCCATCTTCGTGGGGAGGATCGACTCCCCGGCGGGCAAGAGCCCGCCCACCAACGGAAGCGTGGAGCCGGGAGTCCGGCGCTCGGTCGCAGACCTCGGCGCGGCGACGTGGACAGCGGTCACCCTGGTACCGGAGCCGGCGTCGAGCGGATCGGTGGCGACGGTCGTGTCGACCGGAGCGGGCAGTATCGCGAATTCGCTTTGGACGGGAAGGGTGGGCTTCCGCACCGGAAGCGAGGCGGGTGCCTGCTCGACACGCGTGAGAATCGGAAGGGCAGGCAATTCGGCCGCCCCCAGTTCGGCGCCCAGCGGGCCGTTCAGGTTCGGCTCCTGCGCCTCGCTCACGATCTCGTCGAGCCGCAGGGGAAGGAAGTCCAGCAACCCCGCCGGCACCGGGTACACCGGTCCGACCGGTGTGCTGGTGGGCGGCACCGCTGCCGGGACGTCGTGCACCACCGCGTCGACGGACGGCTGCAAGGAATCCTCGTCCGCCGCGTCCAGCTGTTGCAGCGGCCGCGCCTGCTTCACGGCCTCGCTCAGCCCGCTGGCCGCGGGGGCGACGATCTGGTCCAGCGGGGAGGCGGGCAGATCGGGGTTGAAGTTCTCGCTCGCCGAGGCGATACCCGTGCCCAGCATCAGCAGGCCACCGGTGGTCACGGCGCTCTGCAGCAGGTACTTCATCCAGTTTTGCATGACAAAACTCCTTTACTGACAAATGGGAAATACTTCGTGGCGCGCCGTTGGAACGAGTCGCGGACGACCGCCACGCGGAAAAGGGAACTACGGCAGGGGAACGCCGTGGACAACGGCGATCACCGCGGGAAAGCGACCACGCACGGAAGGGGAATCGACACCGGACGCGCAGGTGGTCGTGACAGGATCAGCCGGGAGTGACGTCCGGACGGCGCACCACGGCCAGCACGGCCTGGTGTCCGTCATCGCCGCGATCCGGCGAAACCCGATCGGCCCGGACAGGACGCCCGAGCAGGACGGCGCCACTTCCGTGGTCGCCGCCGCAGGCCACGGCGAGACTTGTCGACGTGCCGCACAGTGACATCGGTGACATCGGTGACCACGGTGACATGGGCGACATCGGTGACCACGGCGGACTCGACTTCCCCGCGGTGTGACCGGACGTGCGTGCGCGCGACGCCGAGAACGCAGGCTCGCCGGAAGAGTCGTCCCGGCAGGGTGCGGAGAGGGCGGTGCGGCCGTCGGCCGCTCCCTGGAAGTCCAGCGCGGACGGGGTGGTCACCGAGTTCGACACCGGCGGACCAGCGACGGAGGCAGAAACCGCCATGAGGTCTCGACTGACCTCACCCGGCCACCGCGGGCCGGAAGCGTCCAGGGCGGTGACAGCGTGACGGGCGGCCCCGTCGGCGGCCGTGACCACATTCGCCATCGATTTCGCCACGCCGTCGAACTTTTCGGCCGAGAGCACGGCGCGCTCGACGAGCGACAGCACGCTTTTCGAGTTCCGGGCAGGCGCAAGCACCGCGGGCACGGGCAACGACGGACTCGCCACCGCTGAAAGCGGATCACCCGACCACGCGGGGGTCGCCGTTTCCGGGAGATCGATCTCGACCGCGGTCATCGGAGCGAGCCATTCGGACGCTTCGTCGACGACCGGGACATCCGCCCTCGCGGTGACATCGCCCACGAGCCATCCCACGACGGTCGCCGCGATGACACCCCCCACCAGGACGAGCACACGAGTGAGAAGACGACCATCGGTCATCTCGCTTCCCGTGTGCGTCACAGCGCTGACTTCCTTCGCTCGTCAATTCTCTGATCGGCAGGCATCGCGTGCCGTCATCGCGGGTGAATGTTAGGTGCCACGCATCCGGCGCCGCAGCGCCCCCCTGGCGAAAAAACGCCCGCTGGCGGCGCGCGCGTCCGCTCATTCGAAGCTGACCAGCGACAATTCACTGAGTGCCGCCCTGGCGGCAAGGTCAATACCCACCCGGCCACTCCACTCGAATAGGTGACCGCGAGAAGGAATAACGGTCCCCTTCGGTGACACGATCGCGGGAACCGTATTCGAGTTCGTGCGACCGACCGCGGCGGACCGGCCGCCGAGCTCGTATTGCCGCGACGGCTTCTCAGCTCCAGGCGAACAGATCCTGCGTGAGGCCCATCGCCGCGAAGAGGTGGTCGCGGGACGTTTCGAGTTCCCGGCGCAGCCGGGCCAGATCCGTGTCGAGCAGCCGCCCTTTCCACTTGCGCACCTTGCCGGCGACGATCACCGTCTCGACGTTGGTGCGGTCCATCAGCGACACGATGGCTCCCGGCACGCTGTTGAGCGGGGCCACGTTGAGTGCGGTGGCGTCGAGCAGGACGATGTCGGCCTCCTTGCCGGGCGTCAGGGTGCCGGTCCTGCCGTCGAGTCCGAGATGCCGGGCACCGGTGACGGTCGCGTACCGCAGCACGTCGCGGACGGTGAGCAGTTCGGGCGTACCAGGGGCCGGCGTGGGCCAGTTGCCCGGCGGGACGAGGTCGCCTTGGTCCAGGACCAGCTGATTGACGAGCATGCGCTGCATGGTCATCGCGGAGCGCATCTGGGTGAACGGGTCCGCGGCCATCGTCGTCTCGACGTCGGAACTCAGCGAAGGCTCCATGCCGAGTCGCCGCATCTTCAGGATGGGCGGCGTGCCGTGCCGCATGCTCATCTCGATCGGGAAGGCCAGCGAGACCTGTGCACCGGCGTCCCGTAACCGTCGCCAGGTCCGGTCGGACATGCCGGTCATGTGGATGAACAGGTTGTCCGGCCCCACCTCGACCCCGGCGGCGCCCTGGGCGAGAGCGTCGAAGACCGGCCGCATCCCCCACGATCCGACCGCGTGCGCGGCGATCTTGAGCTCCAGCTCCCGGGCGATCGCCCAGGCGCGGGTGTACACCTGCCTGCCGAGGTGGAGCTCCCCGCCCATGACCATGCTCACCAGTTGGTCGTTCGAGGAGAACCACCGGTCCCGGAGGCGATAGGCGTCCTCTGGATACCGGGCTCCCGCGCGGCCGTCACCCTCGAAGAACCCGAACGCCGAACGCCGTCCGGTGTCGACGAGCGCCTGGATCGCCGCATCGGTGTGCTCGGGAGAGTGGTGGATCTGCGAGACGTCCAGCACCGTCGTGACACCGGCGTCGAGCTGCGAAAGCCCGGCGAACAACGAGTTGATGTAGACGTCCGGAGGCCGGTAGGCCCGCGCGAAACCCCCCAGGATGTGCTCGCCGTAGTTCGGGTACGCGCTCGGCGAACCCGAGTGGTCGTCGAGGAGCAGGCCGTTGGCGAGGAATGCGCGTTCCGCGGTCTCGAACAGATGGTGGTGCGTGTCGACGAAGCCCGGCAGCACGATGCGCCCCCGCGCGTCGAGCACGTCGGCGTGGCCGGCGCGGATGCCGGGGCGGATCTCGACGATCTTGCCGCCCTCGACCAGAACGTCGGCGGTCGCGAAATCGCCGACGTCCGGGTCCATGGACATCACCGCGCCGCCACGGATGACGTAGCGGCGTCCCGGTTGCCCGCTGTCCTTCGGCGGACGGCCATCGGCGGCCGCCTCGGCATCACTGTCCGCGGCGGCGGGACCGGCCGCGGACAGTCTCGTTCCCGCGGCCGCCACCGTTGCCGTCCTCAGGAAGTCGCGCCGCCCGGTTCGCGGAGCGGCCCGCTCCGGCGGCTCATCGTCGTCACGTGGTGCGGTCATGGGATGCCTTCCTGCCGGCGATGGCCCGGAGATCAGGAGGACCCGCCGCGGCGACGCATCCCGATCGGCCCTTCGAGTTGATGTGTCGACTGGAGGTTACGCGGCTGAGTTGACATGTCAACTCGCGGACTAGGATGGCGCCATGGAGCACCAGGGATTGACCGGACACGAGCTCCGCGCGTGGCGGGTGTCCTTTCAGATGCTGGAGCTGCTGCGGACCCGCATCGAGCAGCAGCTCCAGGCCAGCAGCGGCCTGTCCAACGCCGACTACACCGTGCTCGCGCTGCTGTCCGAGGCGCCGGACGGGCGGATGCGCGCCCACGAACTCGGCCGGATGGCCACCTGGGAGAAGAGCCGCATGCACCACCAGCTCACCAGGATGGGCAAACGCGGCCTGATCACCCGCGAACGATGCGGCTCGCGCGGCATGGAGGCGGTGATGACGGCGAAAGGCCGCACCGCGCTCGAGCAAGCCGCGCCCAGCCACGCCCAAGAGGTCCGGCGCCTTGTCATCGACCGTCTCACGCCCGAAGAATTGGACCGGTTCGCCGACATCGCCACCACGATCCTCGAGCACCTGCAAGCGGATCAGCCGACCGGCTGACGGCCGAGATGTCCACCACCGCCGGACCCCGGTGACGGACGAAGCCTCCCCGGCCACCGCCAGCCCACTGTCCACTTCGGACAGCAGGATGCCGGCCGGGCGTGCGGGAAGGGTTCCCGCGCCGGGCGAGCCGGCTGAACTCATCGCCGCGAGGCTGCCCGGAGTCGCACCGGCGTGCCCTCTAGGGTGACCGCATGTCGCTGGTGGGAAGGGGCGTCGAGCTGGCGCGGATCCGGCGCCTGCTGACGGAGGCGCGTGACGCGCGCAGCGGCGTGCTGGCGCTGCGGGCATCGGGAAGTCGGTCCTTCTCGACCACGCTGTGTCGATCGCCGAAGCCGAGGGCATGCACGTGGTCCGCGGGACGGGGGTCGAGTCCGACTCCGAGCTGGCCTATGGCGGTCTGCACCAACTGCTGTTCCCCCAATCGAGGTGCATCGCGCGTACGCCGACGCGCTCGGTACGGAGGCCGACGCGGACCGCCGGGCGTGGCACCTCGCCGCCGCCACCACCGCCCCCGACGAAGCGGTGGCCGCCGAACTCGAAGGTCGAGTACCTCGGTGGCTTCTGGATCATCGAGGCCGAGAACGACGACGTCGCGATCGAATGGGCCAAGCAGGCCTCGCGTGCGCTGCGAAGCAGGGTCGAGGTACGTGCCCTCCAGGAGGAACCCGCCGCCTGACGGCGAGTGCCGGCGGCCTTCCGGAAGAACCGTTCGGTGGGCCGGTTCGCCGCCGCCGGTTCCCTCGTTGTGGGGGCGGGTCTTCATCCGGGCGGGACCCGCGTCATCCGACGATGCGCCTCGGTCGACCGTGGCGTGTTCGGGCCGCGTCGCGCGCACGACTGGGCCCCGCCGGACGCCGCCGCACCCGACACCGTCGACAACTTGTCGAATATGCCCGTTCGGCAGACAAGCGAGCCCGGTTCGTGATTGTTTGTGCGCGCACGTGTTCCACGAAAGAACTGGGGCCATCCAAGTGAAGAAGAAGATCGCGGCGGCCGCCGCCGTCATGGGCGCGCTGGCGTCGATGATCGCGCTCGCGCAACCCGCCAGCGCGGGCGTCGACCCGAGGTACTACCACGAGTCCAGCTGGTCGACCGAGGGCGACTGCAAGCTCAACGGCCACACCGGCCAGCAGAACGGCCGGTGGTCGGCCTACTTCTGCTCCGCGTCGACGTGGTCGTGGGATCTCTACGTCAAGCGGTAGCCGCCTGCCCGGTCCTCCCACGCGATCGCGTGGGAGGACCCACCGGCAGCGGTCAACCCAACTGTTCCAGCCCGTGCTCCCACCGTTGCCGCCGCTCGGCGTGGTCTTGCTCCCACCACGGGGTGCCACGCTCACCGAGGGCGACCTTGGCGGCGTGCACCCGCGCCCGGGCCTCCCGCTCGGCTTCGGAGTCCTGAGCACGAAGGGCCGCGCCGACGTCCCGGCGGGCCCGCATCAGCAGGCCGCGCAACCGGGCCGCCGCTTCCTCCGGGATCTCCGGATCGGTCGCTCGCCAGCGCCGGCCGTCGATCACGACGAAGTGCCCGTCGGGCGTGCGCTCCGGCTCAGCCATCCGCGTCCCCGGACAGCCGGATCCTGATCGGTCCCGCCCACTCTCCGTCCGGGTCGAGCGACCGGTCGCCCTGGGTCAGCCGCACCTCGCCCGCTCGTGCGAGTTCGCGTGCCAGTTCCCGAGCGCGTGGCATCAGCGGACGCCACTCGTCCGCCAGCGCCCTGGCCGCGTCGGAAGGACAGGTGCTGCCACCTTCGCCTCGCGCGAACGCCAAGGCGAGGATCGCGGCCCGCAACCGCCCGGGAAGCGGCCCGGTGCCCAGAGCGGTCCGGGAGTGAGCCGCGCCCGGCCCACCGCTCTGCCGGATCCGCTCCAGTTCTCGTCGTGGCCCTGGCCGATCGGTCATACCCCCAGGGTCGCACCGATCGCATCACCTCGCCGCGTGCGCGGACCCGGAGGGGAAGCGACCACGCCGGGTGATCATCGTGTCGTGATTTCCGGTCATTTCCTCGAAAAACGGCGACGGGAACCCACGCTGAGTGGATTTTCCCGACGTTACCGAATCTTCCGTACAAGCACCGATCGGGTGAATGTATCGACTGCCCGCGACCTGGGGAAACAGCGGAAAAACGCAGGCAGAACGGATTCGAATACACATCGTGAGCATTGATTGACAGATCGTTTCGATGTTAGGAATTGACCTTCCGGAATCGAATCCCGTTGCGGATGACTCTGCACAAGGACAGGCCCCGATGATCACTCCGCAGGTTTCTCGCGGTCATGCACGCCCACCGACGATTCACGCGCTCATCGCGCTGGTGCTGGTCGCGTTGCCATTGTCCGGCTGCGGCACGACCGCGAACGAAGGCGGTGCCGTCACCCCGTCGGCCGCACGGACCCACTCCCCCGAAGCACTCGCCGCGCTGCCGGAGGCGAACACCTTCGGCGAGCTGGTCTCCGCGCCCGCCGACCCGCTCCCCACCGCACCCACCGGCGGCGAAGTACTGCATCCCAAGGAAGACGCGGTGATCCACCGCGCCCCCGGCGCGGAGCCGATCGCCCGCTTGCCCGAAACGCAGATCGGTTCGCCGACCTGGGTGCCGGTGATCGCCCGGCAGGGCGAGTGGGCCCAGGTACTGCTGCCCGCCCGTCCCAATGGGGCGACGGGGTGGCTGCGTGCCACGCCGGACACCGTGGAATCGGCGCTCAACGACTTCCACGTCACCGTCGACCTCGCCGATTTCCGCTTGCGAGTCTTCGAAGCGGGCAAGCAGACCGGCTCGTGGACCATCGGAATCGGCAAGCCCGAACACCCCACGCCGACCGGCCGCGCGTTCATCCTCGCTTCGATCAAGGAAAGCGTGAACACCTACAGCCCGATCGTGTTGCCGCTGAGCAGTCATTCCGATTCGCACGAGACCTTCGGCGGCGGTCCCGGCACGGTCGGCCTGCACACCTGGC
This sequence comes from Amycolatopsis sp. QT-25, assembly GCF_029369745.1. NCBI lineage: Bacteria > Bacillati > Actinomycetota > Actinomycetes > Pseudonocardiales > Pseudonocardiaceae > Amycolatopsis > Amycolatopsis sp. QT-25. The sequence goes on along the minus strand of NZ_CP120210.1, from coordinate 1,479,570 downwards.
CTGACGACAGCTTCGTCGGCAAAGCCACCAGCGACGGGTGCATCCGCGTCACCCGCGAGGCGCTGAACCGCCTCGTGGACTTGCCGCTCGGCACCGTCGTCCAGATCGCCTGATTCCCTCACGGAGGTATTTTCCTTGTCCCCGCGCAAAACGAGTGTGCTCGCCGGTACGACGGCGGCACTGCTCGCCCTCACCGCCCTGCCCGCCACGGCCGCGCCCGTCGCGTCCGCGTACGCCATCACCGCTTCCGGCCTGACCAAGATCCCCCGCACCCCGTCGGTCTCCGGCACCGGCAAGGAATCCCTCACCTCGGTGGGACTGCCGACTCCCGGCCCGGCGTTGATCACCGCGAAGGCCCTGAACGCCGAGGTGCAGCCGGGGCAGGCCCGGTCCGGGGTAGCCGGTCTCGCGCTGAACCTCGGCCTCTTGCCCACCACGGTCGCGCTGCCCGGCTTGAGCGCCGACGCCATCGAGGCCGAATGCCGTGACGGCAAGGGGTCGGCGTCGATCACCAGGCTGAAGGCAGGCGGCAAGGCGCTCGACCTCGACCAGGTCCCGCCGAACACGACCATCCCGCTCGCCCAGCTGGCCGAACTGGTGGTCAACAAGCAGACCAAGAACGCCGACGGCACCCTCACCGTGACCGCGGTGTCGGCCAGGCTCCTCGGCAGCGCCCAAACCCTGGACATCGCGTCGGCCACCTGCGCCAGGTCCGGCGCCACCCCGGAACCCCCGACCAAACCCGCCGGTGACAAGCCCCAGCCGGGTGGCAAGGCACCCAAGCCCACCCCTGTCTCCGCGCACCTGGACGTCACCGGCTGACATAGTCGCCCGCACCGAAGGCGCCCTTCACCACGTCAGCCGCAGTGGAGGGCGCCTTCGCCTCGTCGATGTCACGTGCCAGGGCCCGCGGGCGGTCAGGGCGGCGGCGACGCTGTTCACCGGCCGAATAGAGTGGCCCGATCCACTGGTTCGCGCACACCACGAACGGATGGTTGTGGTGACAGGTTCAGGACGGCCGGTTTCGCCCCGGCTGACGGTCGTCGGCTCCGGTGACACTTCCGGTGGCTCCGCGGGACGGTGGGCGGCCGTCACCGATGGCACGGCTCCGCTCACCGTCGGCGGGATGGCGGCGGGCGGGTTCGGGGTCGAGGCCGCGAAGTCGTTCCTGGCGGGCGAGCCGGCCGGGCGATGGTGGTTCGTGCTGGCCTTCGCCGCCGCGCTCGGCCTCGTCGCGCTCGGCCTGTGGGCGAGGAGCCGTCTTCGCCGTCGAGTACGGGTCGGCATCGTGGTCACCGCGGCGGACGGCAGGCGCGGACAGGCTCGCGCCCGGCAACTGGAGCAGCAGGCGGAGAAGTTCAGCCAGCGCACCTGCACGATCACGCTGAAGACCGGCATCGAGTTGCCCGGCGACGGCGCCCGGGACCGCGAACTGGTCGACGCCCTCGCCGACGAGACGTTGTCCGCCACCACGATGGCCGAACGCCTGACCCCCGACGCCGTCCGGATCGACCTGATCCCCACCATGCCGCTGCACGTCGCGTTCCGGTTCGGCGCCCGGCTGGGCCACACCCACGCTCGTGAGGTGGTGGTGCACGCCATCCGGCAGGCGGACGGCGCGCCGGCGTACTTCCCCGCGACGTCCTTGCGCGCGATCGATTCCGACGTCGAACCGCTGGACGTCGACCGGCTGGAGGCCGTCGACGACGGCGACCCGGACAAGGTCGCCCTCGCGGTGGATCTGCAGGGCCGCGGCGACCAGTTCTTCGACCAGGTGATGGCGTCCTGCCGTCGCCATGGTTTCGGCTACCTCCTGCGGATCCGGACCGGGTCACCGCTGCTGACCGAGGACACCGCCACCTTCACCGGGGCGGTGGAGCAGATCTGCCGCGCCTGGCGGGAGGCGCCGCTGACCGCCGGCGCCCGGACCGGCGGGCACGCGATCTTCCTCAGCGGGCCGGTCGCGATCGCGGTCGCACTCGGTGCCCGGCTGGCGGCGCCGGAACACGGCCGGTGGACGGCGTTCACCTTCGACGCGGTCAGCGACTCCTACGAGCCGTTTCCCCCTTCGCCCTGATCGTCAGGCCCACAATCTCTCGTTCGAGAGCAGCATCCGGAAACCTCCGTGCATGAACTCGATCCATTGCGGATAGGTCGTGTCGTTGACCAGATCCCACGGCACGAACGACTCACGCGAGCGTTCGGTCTCGGCGACGGTGCGGAGATAGGTTCGCACCTTCTTCCGCGTCGCGTTCAGGCTCCGGGAGGAGTAGTGGTCGTTGGGAACCCCGTACGCCAGCATTTCCAGGGTCGCCGAGGACACGCCCAGTGACGAGTCCATCGGGACCTTCTGCCCCGGAATGGACGAACGCCTGCTCCCCGCGCCCTGCTGCTTCATGCCGACGTGGTTCGCTTTCAGGTGCCGGACGAAGCTCGTGAACATGCCGTCGGTGCGCATGTCCTTTTCCTTGACCTTCGCGATGTACTTCCTCGGATGACTGACCTGGAGTTCACCGTGACCGTCCCAGAAGACGACCCCCTGGTCCGCCGTGTTCACGGAAAGGGGCGGCGTCTCCAGGAACCGTTGGCAGACCAGCAGATCGGCGTTGACGTGACCAGGGAAAACCGGCGCCACCTTGAGCACGCGCTGGACCTTGCCCCAGGCGACCATGGACGCCAGGCCAGGGGACATCGTCTCGAAGTCGTAACTCAGTGCTCGTGCCACGGTTTCCTTGAACCACAGGAATTCCGGAGTGGGCGCCCGGCCTTTCACCCGTTTGCCGAACCGTGTACCGGGGGCCGGTTCGAAGCCGCCTCGCCATTCGGACACCACCGGATGACAAAGTTCGACGACGATGTCGACGTCGCCGTACGGATCCACTTGCGTCCCCTTCACGAAGGATCCGTGCGGGTAGACGTCGAAACCGCAGCCAGTGGACGTCAGCAGCCCGGTGAGCCGATCCCGCAAGAAGACAAAAGTGGCCATTCTGACATCGCCGACCGTCATGCCGACGATGCTGGCACATCACCGGCCACCCGGCAATGGCCTCCGCAGCTCCTCAAGATCCTGGTTTTCGATGGGATTCCCCGGCGTTTTCGACACTCCAAAAAGGACAGTCGCGCAGCCTGAGTAGTATTATTCGCGCGGAGCGATCGAAACCCGGGCGAACTCGGTGAGATCCGCTCACGCGCCCACCGCGGTGGGCGGCGAGCCGATAGCCGGCATCGACTTCGCCGCCGAACAAAGCGCTTTCCCGGTCGACGGGAAGAGCGGGCACTGGGTCGACTCGCCCGAACACGAGGTGATGATCCGCGAGGTCGGCGACGTCCCGTGGGGGGACGCCGCCGCCGAGAACGGTTCCTGCCACTTCCGGCTCGAGTTCAGCGCCCCTCCGGCGCGCTCCAGGTCGGCTCGTACGATCACGCGGCGGGAGCTCACCTTCTCGCGATCGCCACCGAAGCACTCACCGCACCGGCATTGCGCGGCACGGTCCACTATCGGCGTCGAGTTCAGGCGGGAGCCGGCAGGACTCAGCAGAGTGCCCGCCCTCCGCCCTCGCGCGTTGCCGTCACGACGCAGGCGGTCCCGGCTAGGTTGACCGAATGAGTCTTCTCGACGACGTGGCCGAACGCGACGGCTGGCGATGCTGGGTCTGCGACGAACCGGTCGACCCGGACATGTCGGTGAACGACCCGCGGGGCCCCAGTGTCGACAGCCGGACGGCCGACCGCAAGGCCAAGGTCACCGAGCGGCTCGCGCACCGCGGCTGCAACACCCGCAAGGGCGCGGTCAAGGTGGTCATCGCCTGGCCGGATCGGCTGCACGTGGCCGAACCGGCGCCGCTGATCACCGTCGCCGGACGGCTGGAACGCAAGGGCGGCCGCGAACTGGTGGCCCGGTGCCCGACCGCTCAGGACGCCAGGGAGGCGGCGGACTGGCTGGTCGACCGATTCTCCCGGCTGGTGCCGGGAGTGCCGGTGACCGCGAGTGTCGAGCCCGGCGGCGGCCAGTTCCTCGTCCTCCTGAAGCGCGGTTAAAGGTCGGCCTTCAGTGTCGCGTCGGCGTCCTTGACCAGCACCATCACGTCCTGGTGGAGATCCCACGCTGCCTCGTCGTACCCGGCGAGACGCAGATCGGGCGCCTCCAACGCGCGTTGCACCGCCCAGCCGGGCGAGCTGAGCGAAATGCCGTACCCGTCGTTGCCCGCGTAGTCGTTGTAACCGAAACCGCAGGCCTTGTACGCGGCGAGCACGCGGTCGGTCGCCCGCGCGTCCAGCCCGTAGTCCTTGCCCGCCTCGGCTCGCATCGCCATCCGGCGGCCGTGCGTGGTGACCACCGCGACCCCACCGGGAGCCAGCGCGCGAGAGAAGTAGCGCAGCAGCGGGCCCCAGTGCGGGGCATCGAGATGAGTGAGCACCGAACCGCACCAAAGCAGATCCACGCCGGTGACCTGCTCGATGTCGTCGACGTCCGGCGCGCCGGGCACCGCACGCGCGCCGAACGCCTCCGCGCAACTGGCCAGCGCCACCGGGTCCAGGTCACACGCGATCAGTTCGGCCGCCGGGAAAGCGGCACGCAGCGAGCGCAGCACTCGGCCGTAACCACACCCGAAGTCCAAGAGCCGCCGGGGTTCCGGCCGTCCGGTGACGTGCAGCGCGGCGAGCACCGCGCGCAACGCGTCCCTGGACACGCTCAGGTAGTGCTCGACGTTGTTGCCCGCGAACATACTGTCGCCGTCGGCGATCGTGGTGCTCACACCGGCCATGACACGCGCGACGGTCTCATCCAGCGTCTCGCTCATCCGGCAACCGTATCGACCCCGCGGTCAGGCGGCGAAAACGGTGCGCACGACGGACTCGTCGCCATCGATCTCGACCCAGCCCGAGCCCGCGCGCGTCGCCGAGGGTGAGGGCATCGAGCCGCCGATTTCGAGGCCCACCGTCGCCGAGGCGCGCACTTCGACCCGGGAATGGAGCAGGGCGGGGGCGAGCCACTCCGGGCGGAAGGCGTCGCCGCCGGGGGCCACGGACCATCGAAGGGGCGGACCAGCGGATCGAGCTCTCGATCGGTTCGCGTAGTTCGGCACCCCACGGCGTGAAGGCGTACTCAAACACGCCCCGACGCTTTGATGTCGCGGAGCCGCGGTTAGGCTCGAACTCAGATGTTCTTAACATCTGAGTTGTGCAGCCATGCAGCCCCTCGACGAAACCGGTCCCCATGCGCGTTCTCTTCGCCAGCCTTGCCTCGGTCGGCCATACCTATCCCCTGATCCCGCTCGCGATCGCCGCCAGGGAAGCCGGGCACGAAGTGCGTTTCGCCGCAGGCGAGCACGTCCATCCGCCGCTGCTCAGGAACGGGCTCCGGCCCTTTCGCCCGGCGGATTCGTACTACGAGATCTACGCCGAGGACCTCGAACCGGAACTGGCCCGGTTACAGCCCGACCTCGTCGTGCACGAATGGGGTTTGCCGGGGGCGGCCGTCGCCGCGGAACGCGCCGGGATTCCCGGCCTCTGGCACGGGTTCGGCCGCATGATCCCCGAGGGCATCGGACTCCAGCGGCCAACGCCCGCCGGCGGCGCGCCCGACCGGCCACATCTCGACATCTGCCCGCCGTCGTTGCAGGACAAGGATTTCCTCGCGACGGCCGAGCGCGTCGAACTGCGTCCCGTGCCCTATTCCGAGCCGTCACCCCACGTCGAGAGGACCACGCGACCGCTGATCTACCTGACGCTCGGCACCGCTTTCGGCACGCCGGAGATCCTCACCACGGCCATCGAGGGCCTGGCCCCGCTCGGCGCCCGGATCGTGGTCGCCACCGGCCGGGTCCGCCCGGAGGAGCTGGGCGCCGTGCCGGACAACGTCACGGTGCGGGCGTGGATCTCGCAGGCGGAGCTGTTGCCGCACGCCGACGCGGTCGTGCACCACGGCGGCAGCGGCACGACCCTCGGCGCGCTCGCCGCCGGCGTCCCGCAGCTGGTCCTGCCCCAGGGAGCGGACCAGTTCGCCAACGCCGAAGCCCTGGTGGCCGCGGGCGCCGCGCTGAGCCTCCGGCCCGGCGAACTCGGCGCGGAAGCGATCGCCGAACACACCCGGAGTCTTCTGCCCCACCACGGAAACACCGATCACCGCGACGCGGCACTGGTGATCGCCGGGGAAATCGCGCGGATGCCCTCCCCCGCCGAGGTCGCCCGGGCTCTGCCGGAATGGGGCCGGGCCTCGTAAGGGTCGTGAGAAGTACATGAAGGCCCCCTTCCTGTACCTAGGCGCAAGGAAGGGGGCCTTCATGTACTTGGGGAAGAGCCTCACGCCCGCGCGGGCGGGGGACACTCGCGGCGCCTCAGAAACCGAAGAGTTCCTGCGGGACTTCGTGCTCGTCCGGCCAGGTCAGCCAGGCGACGTCGGTCGGGCCGATGGCGCAGTCGGCCACCCGCCAAGACCGCGCGTCGTCGTCGACGTTCGTCTCACTCTTCTTCTTGAGCAGGGCGACGTAGACGTCGGACATGACGCCGTCGGCCCGCTTGTTCTCGTAGATGGTGCCGGCGTAGTACGGGCGACCGGCTTCGGTGCCGCGCATCGTCCCCTGGAGGAACACCCAGGGGCCGAGCCGGTCGAGTTGTTCCACGGCCACCCGGACCCCATCGCCGAACTCCTGGTCGAGCCGGGCGGTGGCGGCCTCGAGTACCGCCTCCCGGACCGGGTCGCCGGGAGTCAACGACACCGGAAAGGGTCGTGCGGACGGGGTGTACATCAAGCTACCTCCCACTGGCGGGACAGCGACGCGGCCGCATCAGCCTGCCCGGTGAAGCTCTGGCGTTGGTTCGGATCAGGTCGGCGGGGTGAGGATCTTCACGAGGCCGCCACCGCCGCCCATGCTGATCTTCTGCGAACCGTCGGGGTTGACGTTGTTCGAGCCGATGAACTGACCATCGCCCGCGTACAACACGACGTGCCCGCCGTTGTTCGAAATCACCACGTCGCCCGGTTTCGCTTCGGAGAGCGGCACCGACTTCCAGCCGTCCGCCTCCAGGTTGGCCGTCAGGCCCGCGACCGAGGCGCTGGCCTGCCCCTTGTCGATCAGGCCCGCCGCCTCGAGACAGCCGGAGACGAAGTTCGCGCAGTTGACGTTGTTGGGCACCCACGACTGCATGGCGGGCAGTTCGCCACTGCCCTTGAGGTCGCCGGCGTTGCGGCCGAGGAACTGCTCGGCGATCTTCGCCGGGTTGTCGCCTCGCGCGTCGATCGGCTTCGCGGGCCTGCCGTCGCCCGGCACCCCGGCGGGGCCGCCACCACCGCCGCCGCCACCGCCACCACCGCCGCCGTCTCCCCCGCCGTAGCTGGGTGCGCTGCCCACGTTGGAGTTGACCGGCTTCGCGTTGACGCTCGACGCCGTCGTCTGGCCGTCGTCGGCGGGGATGAGCTCGATGAAGCCGCCTTCGATCTCCAGGCCGAGCGGCTTGAGGAGATCGTCGATCTGCTTCTCGGCGTCGTCCAGCGCTTTCTCGATCTCGTCCTTCTTGCCGTTCGAGTCTTTTTCGTTGAGCTGCCGGAGCCGCTCGATGTCCGTCGCGGCGGCGGCGATCTCGTTGTCGTCCTTCGAGCTGTTCTTCCGGCGGCGGGCCGAGTCGATCAGCTTGCGGTTGTCCGCGTCCTTGTCATTGGCTTCCTGGGCGAGCTGTGCGACCTTCTTCTTGACCTCGTCGAGGATCTCGGAAACTCGCTGGAGGATGTTCTTGGCGGCCTCGGCCTTGTCGCTCACCTTGTAGCTGGCCTTGCCGAGCTTTTCGAGATGTTCGGCGACGGCGTCGGCGTCCTTGCCCTCCCAGTTGCGCAGGACGTCGTCGCGAAAGACCTTGAGGTCGTCGCCGAGGTCGTTCGCCTTCGTGGCCGCCCCGCCGACCTTCCTCGCCTGGTCGTTGACCGCGCCCGAATTGAGCTTCTGCGCCTGTTGGGCGTGTTTGTCGATGGCGTCCAACGACTTCGGACGGTCGTGCACCGGGTCGTCGAGCGTGCTCGGATTCCGCTCCGCGGTGGTCATCGGTAAATCCCCCTGGTTCCCGTCTTCAAGCCGATCAGTCCCGCTCGCGGGCGCCGCCGCGGAGGGTGTCGACACCCGCGGCTTCGTCGTTCCGCATGCGCTGGGCGGCGTTGGCCAGTGCGTTCGACGCGGCGTCGACCAGCTTCGCGGCGGCCGCCAGCTCGGCGTTCACACCGCGGTGGAAACCCTTTATCGTGGTCCCCGTGCCGGCCGCGTTCTTCAGGTCGCCGAACGCTCCTCCGGGATCACCGTCGCCCAGGTCCTTGCCCGTCCCGCTGAAGCCGTCCTTGAGCCCGCCGACCTTCTTGGCCAGCGCGGCGATCTGCTCTGGATCGAATCGGCGAGTCATGGATGATCCCTCCAGTCCGGCGCCTGCGCGCGTGCTTGCCTGACCCACACTGCTCTACCGCGCACCTTATGAGTTCACACCCACCCGTGCGCGTCGTTTCCCGAAACGCGATGACGCCGTTCGTGTACATCGACGCATCCGCCCGCGCGGCGGTTCCCGAAAGATTTCCGCTCCCGGTCCACCGCGTGTCAACGACGTCCTCGGCGGGAAGATCCTACCCTCTCTAACCCCGCGGACCACGGGGGTCGAGCCGGGTCCGGCTACGCTCCGCGACCGGATTCCACCGGGAGGGTCACCGGGAGAGCTCGGATCCCGGACACTTCTCGTCCCCGACAACCGCGGCGGGCGAGAGTGAGCGGTCGGTCCAGATGGTCGTGAGTAACCTCAGGGTCAGCACCCGAATCGCCACTCACGACCCGCTGTAGCGAGGCTTCACCGGCGGACGCGGTGGTCCGCGGCGGCCCGGTTCGGTTCCCGGGTCGTCCCGCCGTCGGCCGGGAACGCCTGCCCGGATCTCGCCGTGTCCGGACCTTGCCGGAGACGAGGAAGCGCACCTTGCCCGGCCGGTCGCCGAGCCGGTCGCCGCCGTGGAAGTCGCCGTGGACCGCCGGGGTGAGCAGTCCGTCGCGCAGGTTGACGAAGGTCAGGCTCCACCGCTGCGCCTGGGGTTCGTACAAGTGCCGGGCGAGTGCGCCGATGGGGCCGTTCGGCCCCGAGGCCGAAGGACTCGTCGAACACGGCGCTGGGGTGCGCCGAGGCGCTCAGGTAGTCACTTCGCGCCGGCCCGGCGGGCGGCGGTCGCGGTGGCGAGGGCCTGGAAGACCTGCTGGGTGGCGGCGAGATCGATGCACGCGTCCGTGATGGACTGGCCGTAGACGAGCGGCCGGTCGGGGTGGAGGTCCTGACGGCCCGCCTGGAGGTTGGATTCGAGCATGACCCCGACGATGCCGCGCTGGCCGTTCCTGAGCTGTTCGGCGATCTGGTCGGCGACGACGGCCTGCCGGAGATGGTCCTTGCGGCTGTTGTCGTGGCTGGCGTCGATCACCACCCGGCGCGGCAGGCCGGCGTTCTGCAGGGCGGTGAGCGTCGCGCGGACCGAAGCGGGATTGTGGTTCGGCGCGCTGTTTCCGCCGCGCAGGACGACGTGACAGTCCGGGTTGCCGACGGTGTGCAGAATGGCGGGCAGCCCGCTGGGGTCGACCCCGGGGACGACGTGGCGCGCCTCGGCGGCACGGATCGCGTCGACCGCGACGGTGACATCGCCGTCGCGGCGGTTCTTGAAGCCGACCGGCATGGACAGGCCGCTGGCCAGCATGCGATGGTGCTGGCTCTCGACCGTGCGGGCGCCGATCGCGCCCCACGAAACGGCGTCGGCGAGATAGGCCGGGATGGTGGTGTCCAGCCACTCGCACGCGGCGGGCAGACCGTTCTCGGCGAGTTCGAGCAGCAGCTCCCTCGCGATGCGCAGGCCGCGGTTGACGTCGCCGGTGCCGTCGAGGTGCGGGTCGTTGATGAGCCCTTTCCAGCCGCCGACCGTGCGGGGCTTTTCGAAGTACACGCGCATGACGACCAGGAGGTCGTCGACGAATCGGCCCGCGAGGGCGGCGAGGCGATCGGCGTACTCGAGGGCCGCGGCGGGATCGTGGATGGAGCAGGGTCCCGCGATCACGAGCAGCCTGTCGTCCGTCCCGTCGAGGACCCGGAGGACGTTCTCCCTGCCTTGCCGCACCGTGTCGGCCGCGGTGGCGCCGAGCGGCAGTTCGTGGTGCAGCAAGGCGGGGGTGACCAGCGGGACCATGCGGTCGATGCGCTGGTTGTCGAGTTCGACCGCGGCGATGGTTGTCATCACAGATGTCCAGGGTTTCTGCCGGCACCGGACGGGAGGGAAAGCCGGGATTTCCCGGCCCGGTCGGCGGTCTCGGATGAAGGGAAGGGCAAGCCCGGCAGTGGTCGAGCGAGAAGATTTTCGGGGATCTCCCCCACCCCGAAATCTTCCACCATCCGCCACTCGAAACAATGGGAGAAGCCCTGTCCAACCCGATTCCCGCCGATTCAGCGACCGGTCCAGACCGGATCCCGTTTTTCGGCGAAAGCACGGGCTCCTTCGCTCGCGTCGGCGCTGTGCCGTCGACGTTCTTCCCAGGGATAAGAGGCTTTGAACGCTTCTTCGAGCGGAAGATCGAGCGAGCGCAGTGCGGCCTCCTTGATCGCGCGGACCGAAAGCGGAGCGGCGCGCACGAGGCTGTCCGTCCATTCGGCGACGCACCGATCGAGTTCGGCGAACGATACGACTTCGTTCACGAGACCGTGGTGCAGCGCCGTCGCCGCGTCCATTCTGCGCCCGGTCAGCAGATAGCCCATCGCCACCTTCTGCGGAAGCTGTCGCGGCAACCGGAACACGCCGCCCGCGCCGGCGATCAGGCCCAGGCGGACCTCCGGCAGCGCGAAGACGGCGTCCTCGGAGGCGACGACGATGTCGCAGGCGAGCATCAGTTCGAAACCGCCGCCCAGCGCGTAGCCGTGCACCCGGGCGACCACCGGCTTGGACAGCGTGAACCGGTCGGTCAGCCGGGGATGTCCCGGCTGACCGCCGCTGCCGAACGTCGAGGCCTCGACGCCTTCCTCGGTCAGCCGCGCGCGTTCCTTGAGGTCCTGGCCGACGGAGAAGGCGCGCTCGCCCGCGCCGGTCAGGACCACCGCCCTGATGTCGTCGTCGGCTTCGACGTCGTCCCAGATCCCGGCGAGTTCCGTGTGCATCCGCCGGTCCATCGCGTTCAGCACTTCGGGCCGGTCCATCGTCACGTAGGCGACGTGGTCCTTTTTCTCGTACCGCACCCGGGATGCGCTCATCGCGAGCCCACCGCGAAACCGTCCACCTTGCCGAGCACGTCCGCGCCGTAGATGCGCAAAGCCTGCTGCAGCGCGAATTCGGCGATGTACCGGCGGAACTCCTCCGGCGGTTCCTCGGCGAGGTTCAGCATGCGCCGGTTGGCCACCACGGCCTCCCCGTCGAGCCGCGCCAGCGCGCGGTCGATCGCCGTGTCCATCTCCTCCGGCGGCACGACCTCGTCGACGAGGGATCGGGCGTCGGGTTCGCCCGCTTGAAGCCGCCGTCCGCCGAGGATCACCTGCCGGGCCACTCGCGGCCCGGCGATCCGGGAAAGCCGGAAGTTCGACACGCCGGGGATGATCCCCTCCTTCGCGGCGGGCAGGCTGAGGTACGCGTCGGACGCCGCCAGCACGTGGTCGAAGACCAGGAGAAGCTGCGTGCCGCCGCCGATGGCGAACGAATCGACGGCCGCCATCCAGGGCTTGCCGGTCAGCCGGGATCGCCACGAGCCGTCCGTGAGCAGCCCGTGGAAGATCTTCTGGAGGTAGCCCATTTCCCGCCGCAGCAGGAAGTCGACGAGCGGGATGTCCCCGGAGCCGAGCTTCTTGAGGTTGATCCCCGCGCAGAACACCCGGCGCCCCGCGTACCGCGGATGGCTCATCACCCCGCCCCGCACCAGCCCCATCCGGACGGCCGGATCGAGCAGCACCAGATCGACCGCGGTCTCCATGTCGTCGACCTGCTGGGCGTCCTCGGCGTTCAGGCAGTCGTCCCGGCACAGGGTCAGATACGCGACGCCGTCACGGCGTTCCAGCCGGACGGCCTCCATCCGCAGGTCACCGGTCTCGACGAACTCCGGCAGCAGCCGCAGCGCCCTGGCGGTGGGCCGCAGCATGGCGTCGAGCAGATGCGGACCGGCCTTCGGCGCGCGCAGGATCCCGCGCAGGAAGATGCCCTGGTCGATCTCGCGGCCTTCCTTTTCCGCCTGCGGACGGAGGCGCTCGGCCGCCATCTGCTCTTCCGAGGGCACCAGACCGGGAAAGGCGAGGGCGGCGGCCCGGACGAGTTCGTCGACGCGCAGGTACCGCGTCCGGCCGCCGGTGAGTTCGCCGTAGATCTCTTCGGCGTGCGCCTCGACGAAGGCCGCGCGCAGGGCCCGGACGTCGTCGTCGACCCGGTGGGCCTCCCCCGCCAGGGCCCGGAGATCGAGCCCTGGCGGGGAAGCAGGCGAATCCGTCGTCACGACTTGGCTTCCCGCCGCAAGGCGCGGTCGGCCGCGGCCAGGTGGGCACCGAGCGCCTCCTCGAAGGTGGTCGAGCCCGCTTCGAAGATCAGCTGACGGCGGATCGCCGTTTCGGGTCCGTCCGTGATCCGGGCCAGCTCGGCCAGCGTCTTCGCCGGGTCGTCGGACACCTCGTCGACCAGGTCGAGGGCGAGCGCGCGATCCGCCTCGATCGGGGTGCCGACCAGCACGGCCCGCCGGATGGCGGCCGCACCGGCCTGCTGGGTGAGCCGGTAGAGGCTCATCCCCGGCCAGGCGCCGCCGCCCGCCCAGGCGAGCCGCAACCGGGTCCCCGGCTCGGCGATCCGGATGTCGGCGGCGAGCAGCAGATCCAGTGCCGTTCCGGCGCAGTCGCCCGACGCCACCGCGACGGTGAGCCTGCCGAGCCGCTCGAACCGGCGCACGACCCGCTCCCATTTGGAGACCAGGCCGACCGCCAGCCCCTTCGCCCAGTCGGCGGGCGGGGCGCCCGTGACGTGGAGGATGACCGGTCCCGGTGCACGCTGGTCCTCGGCACGGTCGCAGAGGCCGTCGATCTCCTCGACCACCGCGGCGGACAGCGGACGGGAGCCGTCGAAGCGCAGCATCGGTTCACCCTCGACTTCGTTACGCGTCACCATTGGACCAGCGCCATTTCGATCGTGGAGCCGGGCCCCATGGTCATGAGCACGCCGTGATCCCCCGGGCGGGCGACGTCTTCGTCGGCGAGCCGCTCGTAGGAGAAGAGGAAGGAGCCGCTGGAAAGGTTCCCGTAGTCACGGAGCACACCGGTGGTGTGGCGGACGTCGTGCCGGCTCAGGCCGAGGTTGACGACGACGGCGTCGATCACCTTCTTCCCGCCGGAGTGCACCAGCCAGTGGCCGATGTCGCCGCGGCGCAGACCCGTCCCGGACAGCAGCCGGTCGATGACGATTTCGGCGTGCGCGCCGACCACGTAGGGAATCTGCGGGTCGAGGAAGAAACTGAACCGGTCCTGGTCACGGTCCCAGTCGTAGCGCATCGCGTCGAGGGCGTCGGTGATGATGTAGCTGGCGAACTTCAGGACACGCGGACCCGGCACGCGTCCGTCGCCGGAAACGAGCGCGACGGCCGCGGATCCGTCGCCGAAGAGGCTGTTGACCACCGCGGTCCGCATGGTGCCGTCGAGGGCGTAGGCGGCGGAACACGCCTCACTGCACAGGACGACGCCGAGTTCGCCCGGATGAGCCGCGGACCAGCCCGACACCACGTTGAGCGCGTTCAGCCCGGCGTTGCAGCCCATGCCCACGATGTCCGAGCGGCTGCAATGCGGGTCGATGCCCAGCTCTCGGATGATCAGCGCGCTCAGCCCGGGGGTCAGGAACCCGGTCGAGGTGACACAGCACAGATGACGCAGGTCCGAAAGCGTCGCTCCGGCCGACTTGAGGCAGGCTTCCAGCGCCCGGCAGCCCATGTCGACGGCGATCTTCTTGTGCTTGTCGAGGAGGTCACCCTGCGGTTCCGCCGCGCGGGCACCGCCGGGACCCTCCGGCGGCAGGGTGAGGAAACGCCGGTCGATGGCGCTGTTGAGGAAGACCGAACGGATCTTCGGATCCTCGATGTCGAGGAGTTCGAGGAGTTCGGCCTGCGAGTAGGACGACGCGGAAACCGCCGTCCCCACCCCGGCGAACCGGGTGATCTCGGGGAGATCCGTCAGTGCGGAAAAGTCCTCGGCTGATTCGGCAAGAGCAGTCATCGATACATCCATCCCCAAGTTCGCAGCTTGCTTCGAAGGAGCTGCTTGACGTGCGCAGCGGGCATCGATCTCACCTTTCTCTGTTCTCGTTTCGGGTGATGGTCCGTGAAGGACTTCTTGAGGAACTCTGGGTCCCTCAAGGAGTCCTTCACGGACAGAGCGAAAGTCAGGCGGAGAGCGGGACTCCGGACAGCCGCCGCTCGATCTCGCGGCTGGCGGCGTAGTCGGGCAGCAGGCCCCGCTCCCGCGCTTCGGCGAGTGTGATGGCCACCTGGTCCCGTTCGGACAGGACCGGGTCGACGCCGGAGTCGATGGGCAGGCCCAGTGCGGGATCCAGGGCCGAGAGGGCGAGTTCGTTCTCCGCCACATAACCGCCGGAAAGCATGTAGGACATGACGGTGTCGTCCTCGAGCGCGACGAAGGCGTGGCCGACCCCGACGGGGAAGTACATCGTCCGATGGGCCTCCTGGTCCATCAGGACCGCGTCCCACTTCCCGAACGTGGGCGAGCCGACCCGGATGTCGACCACGATGTCCAAGGCCTTGCCACGGGCGCAGTAAACGTACTTCGCGATCCCCGGCGGAGTCGCGGTGTAGTGGACGCCGCGCACCACGCCTCGTTTGGACACACTGTGGTTCGTCTGCGCCACCGGAAAAAGCGGTCCGCCGTGGGCCTCGATGAAGGCTTCCTCCTGGAACGGCGAGAGGAACAGGCCCCGATCGTCCGGGAAGACGCGGGGAGTGAATTCGAGCGCTCCCTCGACGGCGAGTTTACGTGCTTGCACGGCTGCTCCTGTGGTTGGCGTGATCAGAGGGCGGACAGCACTTCGCGGACCGCGTGGATGACCTTGTCCTGCAGGTCCGGGGAAAGCGCCGGGTACATCGGCAGCGAGAAGATCTCGCCTGCCAGCTTCTCGGTGACCGGCAGCGAGCCGGTCTCGTAGCCGAGGTGGGCGAACCCGGTCATGGTGTGCACGGGCCACGGGTAGCTGATGTTCAACTGGATGTCGTACGCCTTGAGCCGCTCGAGGATTTCGTCGCGCCGGGGATGGCGCACCACGTACACGTAGTACACGTGCTCGTTGCCGGGAACGGTCCGCGGAAGCTTCAGCCCGGTGTCGCCGAGACCTTCGGCGTAGCGTTCGGCGACAGCGCGGCGGCCTGCCGTGTACGCGTCGAGCCGCTTGAGCTTGCGCCGCAGGATCTCGGCCTGGACCTCGTCCAGCCGGCTGTTGTGGGCGGGTGTCTCGATCGTGTAGTAACGCTCTTCCATGCCGTAGTACCGCAACCGCCGCAGCCGTCGCTCCACGTCTTCGCGGGAGGTGATGGTCGCACCACCGTCGCCGTACGCGCCGAGCACCTTGGTGGGATAGAAGGAGAACGCGGCCGCGTCCCCGGTCGACCCCGCGATCGTGCCGTTCTGCCGGGCCCCGTGCGCCTGGGCGCAGTCCTCCAAAATGGACAGTCCGTGCTTCGCCGCGAGTTCCTTCAGCGGGGCCATGTCCACGCACTGCCCGTACAGATGCACGGGCAGCAGGCATTTGGTGCGCTCGGTGATCGCGGCGGCGACCTGGCCCGTGTCCATCAGGAAGTCGTCCTCGCGGACGTCGACGAAGACCGGCGTGGCACCGGTTCCGTCGATGGCGACCACGGTCGGAGCGGCGGTGTTCGACACGGTGATCACCTCGTCGCCCGGACCGACCCCCAGCGCCTGGAGGCCGAGCTTGATGGCGTTCGTCCCGTTGTCGACGCCGACACAGTGCCCGACCCCGTGGTACGCGGCGAACTCCGCTTCGAAGCCGCGCAAGCTCGCGCCGAGCACGAGCTGTCCCGAGTTGAAGACCGTCTCGACCGCGTCGAGCAGGTCGAGCCGCTCCTCCCCGTATTCGGCCAGGTAGTCCCAAACGCGCGTGGTCATGAGCGAGCCTTTCCGTGAACTGGGGTGGTCAATGCGGCGACGGTGCGGCGCACACCTTCGGACAGCGAGATCTCCGGACGCCAGCCGGTGATCGTCCGGAAGGAGGTGGAATCGATGGTGATGCTGCGAAGATCCGTCGCGGGCGCGTGGGACGGTGGTTCCACGCAGGTCACCTCCACCGGGCTCGTTCCGGTGTGCTCGGACATCTCCTTCGCCACGAGCCGGAACACCTCGCCCAGCCGGTCGCCCCGGCCTGCCCCGATCAGCCAATGCCCGCCCACCAGGGCATCCGGGTGGTCCAGTGCCGCGGTGAACGCCTTCGCGACGTCCTCGACGTGGATCAGATCGCGGCGCACCGTCCCGTCACCCCAGATGGTGAGCGGCAGGCCTTCGAGCGCTCGCCGCGCCATGGCGGACACGACACCGCGGTCTTGGTTCGCGCCTTCCGTCGCGGTCTCGCCGAAGATCGTCGGCAGCCGCAGGCTGATACCGCGCACCCGGCCATCGGCGGTGGCCTTCTTGAGGAGCTGTTCGGCCTCGAGCTTCTGCACGTCGTACGGAGTCGCCGGCTGGTCGGGCTCGCTCCCGTCGAGCGGTTCCCGTGGTGGCACACCGACCTGCGAGGTGGTACCGCCGAACACCACCAGCGGGGGCGTCCCTCCGGTACTTCCGAGGACATCAACGAGGTCCCGCAGCACGCCCACGTTCACGCGTTCGGCGCCCTCGGTCTCGGCGGCACGCCAGCCGCCGTCTCCCAGCAGCAGGTAGACGACCGCGTCCGAACCCGCCACCGCGTCGGCGAGCGCCGCACGGTCGGTGAGGTCGGCGGTGACGACGGTGGTCTCCGCTCGGCCGGGCGCGGGGGTGAAGTGCTTGCGCGCCACCGCACGCAGCCGGATCGGCCGCCGGGCCAGTTCGCGCGTGACGGCCGAGCCGATGAAGCCCGAGGCGCCGAGAACGGTGATCAGCTTCATGTCACGCACCTCCGTGCGGCTGTGCGGTCAAGGCGTTGATACACGCCAGGAGGGTGCGGGCCTCCACGTTGACGTAGTGCCCGTGCCGGGTGAGCGCGGTGAGCTGGGCCGGCGTGACCCAGGCGTAACCGGGCGGCGGATCGGCCGTGTCGCCCGCCTCCACCACGAGATAGCGGGCCCGCACGTCGAGGAAGCGGCCGCCTTCTTCGGAATGTACCGCCTCGTAACGGATCCGCGACGGTGGAGCGTCCAGGACGGCGTCGAGGAACAGCGGGCGGTCCTCCGCAGGCAGATGCGCGTAATTGTGGGGCGTGCACTGGACGGTCGGCGCCAGCTCGACCGTGTCCACGAAACCACCGTCGACCCTGGCGTGCACGAGAACGTGCGGCACACCGCCGATTTCGCGCACGAGGAACGCGACGACACCCGGCCCGACCGATTCCAGCAACGGCTGGGTCCAGCTGATCTTCTCGCGGTTGCCGCCTTTCACGGCCACCGCCAGCACCTTGAAGTAGCGGCCGTCCTCGTGCTCGATCGCTTCGGCACCCTGCTTCCAGCCGCGGACGTCCTTGAGCGGAATGCGGCTGGGACGCACGTCGTGGCGCGACCGCTCGTTCGTGAACCACGACAGGAGCTGGACGTCGGAGAGCACCGCGCCGGGAGCCGGGTCATGGTAGGGAAGACACGACAACACGCTCCGCGCGTTCATGTTGATCGTCTCGTCCTCGTACATCAGCTGCGCGATCTGGCCGAGGGTGAGCCAGCAGAAGTCGTCCCCCATCGGCACGTCTTCGAGGGTTTCGACGATCATGTTGCGATTGCTCTTGCGGAAGAACCAGGAACCCTGCTCCGCCTGGAGGACGTCGACGATGACCCGATCGGGGTCGGGCGGGGCGAAGTACTCGATGAGTTTGACGTTCGTACCGCCGTGCGCCTTGGTGTAGTTGCTGCGGGTGGCCTGCACGGTCGGCGAAAGCTGCACCAGATTGGGATTTCCCGGCTCCATCTTCGCCTGCATCAGGAAGTGCAGGACCCCGTCGAACTCCTTGGCGAGAATGCCGAGGATGCCCACCTCGGGCTGTTTGATGACCGGCTGCTGCCACTCGCGGTAGGGGCCGTCGCCGTGCGGACCGTCGTGCTCGATCACGTGCAGGCCCTCGATGGCGAAGAACCGTCCGCTGCTGTGCACGAGGTTGCCGGTCCCGGCCTGGAAGCCCCACTGGTCCAGAGCCGCGAACGGGATGTGTTCGACGTGGAAGACGTTGGCTTCACGGCGTTCCGCGATCCACGCGCGGACGTCTTCGGTCCGCATGTGCGCTCCGCCGGTGGTGGTCGCCGACAAGGCGATGCGATCGGAATGGCCGCGATCGTCACGCGGGCGCACCGTGGGAGGTGGTACCGGGCGACGCAGCATCAAAGGACTTCTCGTCATCGCGCTGCTCCATGTCGTCGATCGGTCAGTGGCCGGCACCGAGGAAAACCGCGAGGGTCTCCCTGTGCACCAACGGAAGTCCCGGGCGCGTCTTCGCTACGTCGGCCCCCATGCCCCGGCAAAAGGTAGCTTCGGAGGCTGTCGGCGGTCCAGGTCGTCCAATTCGCTTTCGGATTCGGACCGGGGCTTGGTTTCGCGCGATCCTGGTTGCCGCAGGAGAAACTAGAGAAGCTGTTCTTTCTGGTTCGTCGCCGTTTGCGTGCTCCAAGCCCGCTGTTCGGTCTCCCGCACCTGTTCCTCGGCGGTCTGCTCCAGCCTCTTCATCGCGAACCGCAGGATGGGCGGCGCCATCAGCGGGGTGACGATGGCGACGAGGATGACGATCGTGTAGATCTCCACGCCGAGGATGCCCAGCCGCAGGCCCACGGTGGCGACCATGATCCCGATGACCCCGCGCGCGTTCAGCCCGGCACCGAGTGCCAGTCCTTCCCACTTGTTCAGGCCGCTGATCCGCGCTCCGGCGTACACGCCGGCGAACTTGCCGATGATGGCCAGCGCGAGCACCGCGAGTCCGGTCAGGAGTACCTCCGGACGGATGAGCGCGGTGAGATCCATCCGCAGCCCGGCCGTGGCGAAGAAGAGCGGCGCGAACACCGAAAGGACGACCGTGCGCAGGGGCGCGAGTTTGACCGGGTCCACCTTCCCCGCCGTACCGATCAGGATGCCGCAGACGAACGCCCCGAAGAGGGCCTCGAGACCGAGAGCGTGCGTACCGGCCGAAGCGAGGAGCAGCAGGGCGACAACGACACCGACGGTGGCCCAAGGACCGTCGGACTTGCCCGCCACGCGCAGCGCACCCCTCGCCAGCGGCCTGCCGAGGGTGAGCGCGAAGACGACGATGGCGAGCAGACAGGCAAGGGAACCGAGCACGGTGCCCGCCGTGACCGCCTGCACCGCCATCGCGCTGACGACGGACAGCAACAACCAGCCGAACACGTCGTCGATCATTCCCGCGGCGAGCGTGAGCTGCCCGACGTTGCGGTGCAACAGGTTCATGTCGATGAGGGTCTTGGCGATGACGGGAATGGCGCTGACGCACATCGCCACGCCGAGGAACAGTGCGAAGACGGTGACGTCGGTGCCGCCGGGAATCAGCACCCGCGGCAGGACGAAACCCGCGCCGATACCGAGGCCGAGAGGAATGATCAAGCCGCCGAAGCCGACACCGGCGGCGGCACCGAAGCGCCGCCGGACCATGCGCATGTCCATCTGCATACCGGTGAGACCGACCAGCAGCAGGACACCGATCTGGCCGACGGCGTCGAGCAGGTGGTACTGCTCGGCGACCGCCGGGAACAGCCAGCCGTGCACCCCCGGTGCGGCCCACGCCAGCAGCGAAGGGCCGAGGAGCACCCCGACGAACAGTTCGCCGACGACAGCGGGCATCCCGAACCGGGCGGCCAGCCGCCCGAAGACGACGGCGAGCAGGAGCAGCAAGCCCGCCTGGAGCAAGAAGATCAGGAGACTGTGCGCGGCGATCGGGGCGATCGGCGCGGGAAGCGAGAGAAGCACCTTCCTCCTTCAGGGAAGGTCCACCGCGGAGACACTAGGCATGTGGTGGACACGAACAGAACAATGCGGTGTTCGCCGTCGGGAAGACCCGTCCGCAGCAGCGCCGTCGGCGCCGTCAGCGCCGTCAGCCGTACCGGACGACCCGTGTGCCCAGCCGCCGGACCGCGCTCAGCGAGTCGCAGCCCGCCAGGCCCATCGCGTTCCGGAGTTCGACGGCGAGCAGGTCGAGCACCTGGCGGGCGCCCTCTTGCCCGGCCGCGGCCAGCCCCCACATGACGGGCCGTCCCACCAGCACCCCCGACGCTCCGAGCGCGACCGCCTTGAGCACGTCCTCACCGGTCCGGATCCCGCCGTCCAGCAGCACTTCGCAGCCACCGGAGACCGCGTCCGCGATCTCCCCCAGCATCGCGATCCCCGGTACGGCGCCGTCCAACTGACGGCCTCCGTGGTTGGACACCACGATTCCGGCGGCACCCGCGTCGACGGCGCGGACGGCGTCCTCGACCGCGAGAATCCCCTTGAGCACCACCGGCAGGTCCGTCTGTGCACGGACCGCCTCGACGGATGCCCAGGTGGCCGGCGCGAATTCGCGCGCGGTGTGGTCGGCGACGGCCGAAAGCCCTTCGGTACGGCGATGCGCGGCCACCCCGGCGTCGAAGTTGGCCGCCGTCACCGAATCCGGCAGCGCGAAGCTGTTTCGCAGGTCACGCAACCGCCGTCCCATCCACGGCACGTCGACGGTGAACACGATCGCCTCGCAACCGGCGTCCTCCGCACGGCGTACGAGCTCCAGTGACCGCTTTTCGTCGCGCAGCCAGTACAGCTGGAACCACGGCCGCCCACCGACGGCCGCGATCTCCTCCAGCGGAACACTGCTCAGGGTGCAGAGGGTGTACGGCACGCCGGCGTCCCGCGCCGCGCGTGCCGCCGCGAGCTCCCCTTCGGGATGGAACAACCGCTGGTACGCGACCGGCGCGACCGCGACGGGAAGCGCGGCGCGCCGGCCGAGGACCTCGGCATCGGTGGTGCCGCCGGTCAGGTCGCGCAGCATCCGGGGGATCACGAAGATCCGCTCCAGTGCGGCGCGATTGGCCTCGAGCGATGCCTCGGCCCCGCTGCCCCCGGCGAGAAAATCCCAGATCTCGCCGGGGAGGGCCGTCCGCGCGGCACGTTCGAGGTCGGCCAGGCAGAGAGGGGTCATCGCCGGGCGCGGCCGAGATCGCTCTGCCCGGTCCGCTCCAGCTCCACGGCTTCGTACAGCGCCTTGATGTTGGAGCTGCCGAACGTTCCCGCGCCCTGCCGTTCGATGATCTCGAAGAAGATCGTCTTACGCGGATGCGTGGAGGCGGTGAAGATCTGGAACAGCTGGCCGCCGTGGTCCTCGTCGGCGAGCAGTTTCGTCTCGCGCAGATCGTCCAGCGAGTGCGTCTCCAGCTCGATCCGCTCGCCGAGCAGGTCGTAGTAGGTGTCCGGGGTTTTCAGGAATTCCACGCCACGCCCGGAAAGCTCCTTGACCGCGCGGACCGCGTCCGGGCTGGTGAAGGCGATGTGCTGGACGCCGGAACCGTGGTGCTCCTTGATGAAGTCGTCGATCTGGCCGGGGTCGGCGGTCTTGTCGGGCTCGATCAGGGTGAGGGTGACCGCCCCCGACACGCTCTGCACGACGGTGGAGTTCATCGCCTGGGCACCGACCACGATGTGCTCTTCGAAGATCTGCTTGAACCCGAGGGCACGCTCGTAGAACGCCACCGTGGGGCCGAGATCCCCCGCGTTCAGGCAGACCGCGAAGTGGTCGATCTCCCGCAGCTCCACCCCTCCCTTGCCGCGGGAGGCTTCCTCGGTGGTGTCGCTCTGGATCAGGGTGTGCACGACATCGCCGAAACCGCTGACGGTGGCCGTGACGACCGAGTCCGCGCGCTTCTCCGGCTCACGGATGGGTTCCGCACCGCCCTTCACCGCCGCTTCGAAAGCGGCGGCCACGTCGGGAGTGCGCAGCGCGATGTCGGCCACCCCTTCGCCGTGGGTCTGCAGGTAGGTCGCTCCCGGGTGGCGGTCGGACAGCGGCTCGGTGAGCACCAGCGTGATCGCGGCGTGCCGCAACGTCACGCCGCGGTGGTCGGCCGACCGGTCGGTGGTGACGACGGAGAAGTCGTACCTGTCCATCCAGCCGGACGCGGCCGCCTCGAGGTCGGCCACGTACAGCTCCACATGGTCGATCTCGAAATTCTGCGTGGTTTCTTGAGAAGACAAGACATTCCTCCGTGGAATAGATGTAATCCTCGATCACAGGATGACGCGAAGCCATTTCCGCATCAATGTTGTCCGCTTGACACTTCCGTCCACTTCGGACAGACATGATCAGCGGCCGGTGAACCGCACCGGAAGTCCCCGGTATCCCTGCACGACGACCGCGCGCAGCCAGGACGGCTCCTCGGCCAGCTCCACCCGCGCAACCCGCTCGGCTACTTCCCGCAGCACGACCGCCAGCTCGATCCGCGCGAGCGCGGAGCCGAGACAGTGGTGCATGCCGTGCCCGAAGGCGATGTGCCGGTTGGGTTTCCGCTCCGGCCGGAACGTGTCGGGCTCGTCGAACACGGCGGGATCCCGGTTCGCGGCGGGCAACCACGCGACCACCGGGGTGCCCGCTTCGAGGGCACGGCCGTTGACGGTGACCTCATCGGTCGTCACCCGCAGCACGTGCATGGCGGGCGAGGTCCAGCGCAGCACCTCGTCCACGACGGTGTCGACGTCGGCGCTCCCGTCCCGTACCTGTTCCAGCAGTCCGGGAACCGCGGCGAACGCGTGCACCGCACCGGTGATCGCGTGCCGCGTGGTCTCGTTTCCCCCGATCAACACGTTGTCGCAGTTGAGCACCACGTCGTCGATCGAAAGGTCGCCGTCGGACAGGAGGGTGCTGACGAGGTCTTCGCCAGGGCTCGCGCGGCGCGCGGTGATCAGTTCGTCGAAGTAGACGAGGATCTCGGTGTGCGCCTGGCGCGGGGTCATCCCGTCGAACAGTTCGTCCTCACCGCCGAACGCGTGGTTGGTCAGGTCGATGAGCATGTCCTGGTCCTCGGCGGGCACGCCGAGGATTTCGCAGACGACGGCGGCGGGGATCCGCGGGCCGATCGCCGCGGCCACGTCGCACACCCCGCCGTCGAGAACCCGGTCGAGTACACCGCGCACCTCGGCGCGCACCCGCTCCGAGAGCTTCCGGGCGGACGCCCTCGAAAGCAGTGGCCCGACCAGTTTGCGTAATTTCCGGTGCTGATCCTGTTCGGAGACCACCATCATCTGGCCACCCGAGTGGTCGGGATGGTCGCGGTCGAAGCCGATCATCATCCCGTATTCGGAGGTGAACGGGGCGGAGGGGGCGAGCACCGCGGCGCACGCCCGATGCGAGAACACGGACCAGAACCCGCTGGGTGAGCTGCCCGGCTCGCTCCACACCATCGCGTCTTCCGCCGCGTACGCTCGCCACCGGTCGTGCCGGTCCGAGGTCGTGTACAGGTCGGGATTGCCGAGGTCGACGGCTGCCGTCGTCTGCATGAATGGTCTCCAGGTCAGGGATGTGCGCCGTCGAGCACCTTGGCGAGCCGTGCCACTGTCGGCGCGTCGAAGAACGCCTGCACCCTCAGCCGGATCTTCAGGCGTTCCCGGATCCGGCTCACGAGCCGGGTCGCGAGCAGCGAATGACCGCCGATCTCGAAGAAACTGTCCTCCACGCCGACACTGCTGACGCCGAGCACTTCGGCGAACAGTTCGGCCAGGATGATTTCCGTGGGGGTGAGCGGTTCCCGCCCCGCCGCGCGGCCCGCGTGTTCCTCTTCGGGAGTGGGCAGGGCGACCCGGTCGATCTTGCCGTTCGGCGAGACCGGCAGGCTCGGCAAGCCGACGACCACGTCGGGCACCAGATAGCCGGGAAGCTGCGCCCGAAGCGGCGGCAGGAGCCGTTCGGCGGGCACGCGTTCGCCGCCGGTGCCGACCACATAGGCGACGAGCCTGTTCTCGTGCTCGGTCACCACCGCCTGGGCCACCCCGTCCACCGCCAGCAGGGCGGCCTCGACCTCGCCCGGCTCGATCCGGTGGCCGCGTACCTTCAGCTGGTCGTCGACCCGGCCGACGAAGACGTACTGACCGTCCGAACGCGTCCGCACCCGGTCCCCCGTGCGGTACATGCGCTCACCCGGGCCACCGAAGGGGTCCGGCAGGAACCGCTCCGCGGTCGCGGCCGCTCTCCGGAGGTAACCGCGAGCGAGACCGGGTCCCACCGTGTACAGCTCGCCAACGTCCCCGTCCTCCACGGGCCGCAGCCGGTCGTCCAGGACGTAGGTGCGGACACCGGTGATCGGCCTGCCGATCGGTGGCGTCTCCTCACCGGTCAGGGGTTCGCTCGCGGTCACCGCGACGGTGGTCTCCGTCGGACCGTACGCGTTGATCATCACGCGGTCCGCGGCCCAGCGTTTCGCGACCGGGGCGGGGCAGGCCTCGCCGGCGACCAGGAGGGTCAGCCCGGCGGGCAGGCCACCCGCCTCCTCCAGCGGCGCCAGCGCGGACGGCGGCAGCGTGACATGGGTGATGCGCTGGTCCCGCACCAGCCTGCCGAGCGGCTCCCCCGGCACCAGATCCGGCGCGGAAGCCAGCACGAGGCAGCCACCGGCCTGCCAGATCGGCCAGAACTCGGCGACCGCGGCGTCGAAACTGGGTGAGGCGAAGGCCAGCAACCTGCTCTCCGGCCCCAGTTCCTGCCGTCGCACGTAGTCGTCGGCGAGGTTCGGGATGCCGCGGTGCGTGACCAGCACGCCCTTCGGCCGTCCCGTCGAACCCGAGGTGTAGATGACGTACGCGGGATGGCCGGGACGCAACGGGCCGATCCGGTCGTGGTCGTCCAGGTTCGGCTCGGCCCCACCCGGTTCCCGTTCCACGCTCAGGACGACGGGGGCGCCTGCCACATCCTGCCCCGGCAGGCACAACAGGCAGTGCGCCGCCGTGTCGTCCAGCATCTGCCGCTTGCGTTCCTCCGGATAGTCCGGGTCGACCGGCACGTACGCGGCACCGGCCTTGTGCACGGCAAGGATCGCGATGACGAATTCGATCGACCTCGGCATCGCCAGCGCGACGAGCCGCTCCGGGCCGATGCCGTGCGCCACGAGCCGCCGGGCGAGCCGGTTGGCCTCGCCGTTCAGCTCCGCGTAGGTGAGCGTGGTGCTGTCCATGGCCACCGCCGGGCGATCCGGCAGCACGGCTGCGGTCGCCTCGAACAGGGCCGGTGTCGTGGCCGCCGAAAGGACGGTCATGCGGTCTCTCCCAGTGTCTCGCGCGATTCGGTGCGGAGAAACCGGATCAGCTCGCGGTTCACCGCTTCCGGGTTCTCGAGGTAGCCGAAATGCCCGCACGCGGAGATCGTGCGGTGGGTCGCGCCGGGGATCGCCGAAGCCAGTTCGAGCCCGGCGGCCGGTGGCGCCACGAGGTCGTGCTCGAACGACACGACGTGGCAGGGCACCTCGATCGCACGATAGGCGTCGAGGCGATCCGGCAACGCGCTCAGCAGCAACTGCGCCCGGACGCCCGGCCCCCACTGCCCCGACGCCGCGAACAGGTCGAGCCAGTCTCCGGCGAGATCGTCGTCGGCGAGGGTCGCGGGCCCCAGGTTGTGCATGGCACGGACCGCGGCGAGGAACCCCGGCGGCAACTCGATGCCCTGTTCGATCAGCTTCGCCTCACCCTCGGCGAGCTCGCGCTGGACGAGACTGCTCTTGCCACAGGCCGCCATCAGCACGACCGAATGCAGCAGTTCCGGATGGGCGAGCGCGACCTCCTGCGCGACGTACGAACCCATCGACGTCCCGATCACGCGACACGGCACCGCGTCGAGAAAGTCGATCAGGGCGGCCACATCCGCGACGAGGTCTTCGATGGCGAAGCCCGCCGTGCCGTCGTCGCTCGGCGGAATCCCGCGATTGTCCATGGTGATCACGCGGAATCCGGCGGCGCGCAACGCGGGCACCTGATGCAGGTCCCACACCGAACTCGGCGCACCGGTGCCGGTCAGCAGAAGAACGGGCGGGCCGTCACCACAGTCGTTGTAGGACAACCGGATCCCGTGCTCGGTTGTCATCAGCATGATGCTCCTCCGGGAATATGGCTGCTGCGCCGCGATTCGGTGGTGGGGCGGCCGGAGGTCACCGAAGCCGTCCCGGCGAAAGTGTTTCCTCGCAACGGCCGCGTCCTTTCCGGCTGCCGTGGCGCGTATCCGACCGTACCCGCAGAGATCGAGTGTCCGGAGTATTCGGCGATGGACAACCCGGACACTTCCGGGAAATGGGACCGGACCACGGGAACGATCCCGGCGTCCACGGCCTTTTCTTGACACCTCGGCGGCGTATGGAAATCCTAGTATTCATGGATTCAAACGGTCTGTCCACTCACTTGAACGTGGAAACGCTGCACGGATCGCTCACCGATCCGGCCATCTCGTCGATGAACCTGCTCAACGAGCTGATCGACGAATACCCTGTGGCCATTTCCATGGCGGCAGGCCGGCCGTACGAAGAGTTCTTCGACATCCGGCTCATTCACGAGTACATCGACGCTTATTGCGCCCATCTGCGCGATGACCGGAAATTGGACGAGGCCGGGATAACCCGCACTCTCTTCCAATACGGCACCACCAAGGGCGTCATCGCCGATCTCATCGCCCGGAATCTCGCCGAGGACGAGAACATCGACGCCGCCCCCGAATCCGTCGTCGTCACGGTGGGCGCGCAGGAGGCCATGTTCCTGGTCCTCCGCACGCTGCGTGCGGGCGAGCGGGACGTGCTGCTCGCCCCCGCCCCCACCTACGTCGGCCTGACCGGGGCGGCGCTGCTCACCGACACGCCCGTGTGGCCGGTGCGCTCGACCGACAACGGCATCGACCCGGACGACCTCGTCCTCCAGCTGAAGCGCGCCGACGAACAGGGCAAGCGGGTGCGGGCCTGTTACGTGACCCCGAACTTCGCCAATCCCACCGGCACCAGCATGGATCTGCCGTCGCGCCACCGTCTCCTCGATGTCGCCGAAGCGCACGGAATCCTGCTCCTGGAAGACAACGCGTACGGCCTGTTCGGCTCCGAGCGGCTCCCCTCGCTGAAGTCGCTCGACCGGTCGGGCTCCGTGGTCTACCTCGGCTCCTTCGCCAAGACCGGCATGCCCGGCGCCCGGGTCGGCTTCGCGGTGGCGGATCAGCGGATGGCCGACGGCGGCCTGTTCGCCGACCAGCTCTCGAAGCTCAAGGGCATGCTCACGGTGAACACCTCCCCCATCGCACAGGCGGTGATCGCCGGGAAGCTCCTGCTCAACGACTTCAGCCTCACCACGGCCAACGCGCGGGAAATCGCCATCTACCAGCGCAATCTCCAGCTCACCCTGAGCGCGCTCGACCGTGAGCTCGGCTCGTGCGCCGGCGTCGGCTGGAACACCCCGACGGGCGGCTTCTTCGTCACCGTCACCGTCCCGTTCGTCGTCGACGACGAGCTGCTGGAAATCGCCGCCCGCGACCACGGCGTGCTGTTCACCCCGATGCACCACTTCTACGGCGGCAAGGGCGGATTCCACCAGCTTCGGCTGTCGATCAGCCTGCTCACGCCGGAACTGATCGAAGAGGGCGTCGCACGGCTCGCGGCGCTCATCACGCCGCGGCTTCCCTGAGCTGCCAGGGGTAGTTGTGAAGGGGCTTCCCTCGCATGCGATGCGAGGGAAGCCCCTTTCGCGTTACCGACGGCGCTTCACATCTTCCCGAGTACATGAAGGCCCCCTTCCTGTACCTAGGCGCAAGGAAGGGGGCCATCATGTACTTCACTGCGAGCCACGCGAACGCGGAGCCCGCGCTCACCTCACGCGGAACCTGAGGCCGGCCCCGCGTTGGCGTCGAAGGAGTCGCCCGCGTAGTCGGAGTCGAGCACGGAGACGGAGTACGCGGCGGGCGCGGCGAGCATGGCCACGACACCGACGACCAATCCGGCCTTCACGAGCGTGGCGGAGGCCCCCTTGGCCACTCGCGCCAGAACCAGCACGACAAGGGCGAGCACGCCGAGCGCGAGCGTTCCCCATTTCGCCCACGGCAGGAAGTTGGGGTAAGCGGACCACAGCCAGGCACCCCAGGCCAGTTCGACCGCGAGCGCGAGCGGCAGGAGCCACGCCTGCCTGCCACCGCCCTGGTACGCCCGCCAGAACAGCACGATGCCGAAGGCGGAAAGCGCGGCGATCGCGGGCGCGAGAGTGGCCACGTAGGCGGTGTGCGCGACCTCGCTCGCGCTGAAGACGACGGTGAAGGTCGCCAGCCACACCCCCCACAACACCAAGCCGCCGCGCACCGGGTCGGTACGTTCGGCCCGGCGCCGCCACCAGAGCCCGCAGGCCAGTGCCAGCAACGCGAGGGGGAACAGCCAGGCGATCGCGACACCGAGGTGGCCGTCGAACAGCTTGTACCAGCTGAACACCGGGTCCACCCGGCTCGCGACCTTCGACGGGTCCTCCGGCGGCGGCGGATCACCGCCCGGCCCCACGATCACATCGCCGTTGGGCAGCACCATCACGTCACCCGGCTTCAGCTTGCTCGGGTCCCGTCCCGCCGGGCCCGGCCCCGCCTGACCCGGACCCGCTTCACCCGGCCCCGCCTGACCCGGACCCGCTTCACCCGGCCCTGCCTGACCCGGACCGGCTTCACCCGGCCCTGCCTGACCCGGACCGGCTTCACCCGGCCCCGCCTGACCCGGACCCGCTTCACCCGGCTCGCCCTTCGAGCCGCGCAGCTTCGACCGGTCCAGCGGATTGTCCGGCGGACCGAGCACCGGCGGTCCGGCCATCCGGCCGGTGGGAGGCAGCGCACCGGGAACGTCGATCCCCACCCGCCCGAGGCCGTTGTAGCCGAACACCATGGCGGCCGCGCTGTTGTTCGTGGTGCCACTGACATAGGGCCGGGCACTGGCCGGCGTGAAGGTGTAGAGCGCGATCCACGACAGCGAAACCGCGAGCGTCACCACTCCGGCGATCGCCACGTGCTTCACCCGGCGACGCAGTTCGGTCGGCGCGGTCAGCAGGTAACCGATCGCCAACGCGGGCAGGATCATCCACGCGGTGATCATCTTGGCCTGGAAACCCAGCCCGACCCAGACGCCGGCCCAGAGCAGCGACCGGAGCCGTGCTTCCAGCACGGCGCGCTGGAAGGCGTCGGCCGCCAGCACCAGGCACAGGGTCAGCAGGCCGTCCGCCATGCTGTGCCCGAACATGGACGCGGCGACGGGGGTGAAGGTGAGGATCGCCGCGGCGAGCAGACCGGGGACCACACCCGCCCATCGCCGCACGACCCGGTACAGCACCAGCACCGAGAGCACGCCGCCGATCACCTGCGGCAGCGCCAGCGACCAGGCGTGAAAGCCGAAGACCTTGGCGAAGACGGCCTGCACCGCGAACGAGCCGCCGAGCTTGTCGAGTGTGGCCGTCGCCTCCGGGTCCACGGCGGCGTAGAAGAACGCCTTCCAGCTCTCGGACATGCTCCGGACCGCGTCCGAATACAGCGGCGCGTAGTCGACCCGCGGCAGGTTCCAGGCATAGAGCACCGCCGCCACGAAGGCGATGCCCAGCAAGGCGGGCCGGGCCCAGGGCGGTTGTCCGGACGGGGAACGCCAAAGCATCCAGCGGGGTGATCCGGCTTCGGGCACCGGATCCGGACTCGGTGACGGTTGAACGGTGAGCGTTTCGGACATTCGGTTACCTCCCGGCACGATACGGCGCCCCTGCCGTACCGACTGATCGAGTTCTTCGTGTGCTGCGGTCTCAGCTGTCGTCGCGGGAGACGACAGGCCAGGTCGTTTCGCGATAGGCACCGTCCGGCGAGATCTTGCGGGCATGTCCGTCCAACTGCTCGAACAGATCCTTTTGCGGCCCGTTGAGCATCAGCATCTGCGAGGAATAGAGCTTGAGCGCCTCGAACTTCCGGGTCCGTGCCTCGGCTTCGACCACGACGGCCTCGGGCTCGCCGAGCCGGAACCCCGACGGCAGTTCGGCCGAGCCCATGCCGAAGACCGCGTGGGGAAGGTCTTCCCACAGCCGGACCGGAAGATCCTTCTCCGCCGCGATGAGCAGCGCGGCGTCCCGCGTGATCTCGTTGTCGACGTGATGGCTGATGGCCGCGCAGGTGACGAGCAAGGTCGGCTCGAATTCTCGGACGAGCGCTTCGATGTCGTCCTGCACCGCGGCGAACAGCTCCGGGTCGCTCTGCGAAGTCTGCCTGCTGATCGCCAGCTTCTTGCGGCCCTCCACGTTGTCGGCCAGCCAGCGGCCGTCGGGGAGCTTGCGATAGATGGCGTCGAGGAACCGGCCGTGCCGGTGGCCGACCCCCAGATGTGCCAGCGCGGCGATGTCCTCGTTCCGTCGATGCAGCGGCGCGTCCTGCTCCGGCGAAAGTCCCCAGATCGAGTGCATCCGCTCCGCCGCGGGCGAATAAGGAGGCGGCGCCGTACCGGCGAACACCGTGGTGACGAGCACTTCCGCGCCGTCCTGCGCCGCCTGCGCGAGGCCGGCGCCGAAGGACAGGACCGCGTCGTCCAGATGGGGGGAGAGCGCCAGTAGCCGGAGGTCTTGAGACATAGCGTCACTTTCGCGTCAACGGTGCCACGGGACAACAGGTGAAGGCTGGACGAGCCGCCGGCCGGATCGACGGGTCACACGGAAACGGCGGAATTCTTCCGCCTGACCGCGGCCAGCAGGCGCTCCGCGGTGGCGGCGGCCCCGTCTTCGCGGATCATGCCCGCCACTTCGGTCGCCCTGGCCTTGGTCTCCGGGCGCAAGACCGCGGCGAGCGACGCCGGCAGGGAGTCGAAGCTCGGGGAGGGATCGTGGTGTGCCGCGCCGATCCCCAATGCGGCCACCCGGTCCGCGTAATAGGGCTGATCCGTGTGCCGGGCGACGATGATCTGCGGGGCACCCGCTCGAGCGGCCACGTGCGTCGTACCCGCGCTGCCACCGTGGACGACGGCGGCCACCCGGCCGAACAGGACCTGGAGGTTCACCTCGTCGACGGCGAGACAGTCGGGCCCTTCGTCGGGCAGGGACAGTTCGGCCCAGCCGCGGGAAAGGATCACGCGGCGGCCTTCGGCCCGGATCGCCCTGATGACCGACGTCGCCAGCTCCCCGGTGCCGAGCGCGGTCGAACTGCCGAAACCCACGTACACCGGCGGTGTCCCGGCGTCCAGGAACGCCTCGACCTCCTGGGAAAGGGGGCGTTCGTCGGGCAGGATCCACGAGCCGGTCTGCACGGCGTCCAGGCCCGGCTGGAGCGGGGCCAGCACCGGATCCGTCGCCAGCCACGGCCGATCGGTGTAGCCGTAGTCGAACAGGTTCTCCAGCGGAGCCAGGCCGACCGCTGCCCGCCTGCTGTTGAGAGGACCGGCGAACCGCTCGTAGAACCGCTCGTGGCGCTGCTCCCACAGCACCCGGTTGTCGGTCACGCCCGGCGTGGTCCGTTCGTCCAGCGGCGGCGCGAAATGCGAGGACGGCAGATAGACGGGGCTGTAGGCGGCGTAGTGGTACGGGATGCCCAGCTTCTCGGCCACCGACCGCACGGAGACCGCGGCGGCCATCTCCCCGGTCACCACCACCACGTCGGAGCCTTCGGCCGCGGCCGGGACGTTGTCGAACTGCATGTCGATCGCCTCGGCCGCGAACCGCCGCTCGTCCTCGGGCGACGGTGGCGGCATCCCTTCCTGCAACATCACCCGCTGCTTCACCCCGACCGGCACGTGGGCGACACCGACCTCCTCCAGCCGCTCCGCGGCGGGGGGCGGAGCGCACATCCGCACCTCCGCGCCGAGGTCGCGCAAACGCACCGCCAGTGCCACCAGAGGTTCGACGTCTCCTCGTGATCCGCACGTCGACAACAACACACGCATTCCGCACCTCTGTTCCGATGGGCTTTCTCAAGGACAAATCTCTGTCACGCGGACCGTCTCGACCGACTCCAGGTGCCCTGGACGGCGCAGTTCCGGGCCGACCGGCCCCGCCCCGACGCTCCTTTGCCCGTCACCAAGGACGTTTTCCTGATGCCGATGCCGTTCCGAGCTATGCGCACTGCGTCATTCGAGAGGTGAGTCGACCTGCCGCCGGCGCCGGGTCTTGAAGTCCGTGAAGGCCTCCTTGAGGGACCCTGGGTCTCTCAAGGAGGCCTTCACGGACTTGCCACCCACACGACACCCTTGCCTTACCCCTCGACAGACCGGAGTCCGTCAACGACCTTGCCGCTTGTACAGCGCTTGCCAGAGGTAGCTCCACGGCGGGGCCCACTCGTCGGCGACGCAGTGCCAGTCGGGGCCCGGCACGTAGGCCTCGACGTAGTTCCGCGCCTGCGCTTCGACGGCCCGGTTGTCGTGGATGTCGATGATCTCCGTCAGCAGCCCGGTGCTCAGGGCGAGCGCGACGGCCTCCTCGCCGCGCGCGTGCGAGTCCAGGCTCTTGTCCATGTACTTCCCCACCGGGTTGTTCACGTAGAAGTGGCGGCACCGCTGATCGATGAGGGCGAGGTAGGACCGCACCGTCTCCGCGCTCATCTCGGCCATCGAGTCGATGTTGAGGCAGAGGTCGAAGTTCCGGTCCGCCAGCGTGCTTTCGATCGCGTCCACCGGCACGAAGTCGACCTTGGCGAACTGCTCCTCGGTCAGGACCGCGGCGAGGTACTTCCGCGACAGTTCCAGGGTGTTCGGCAGGTCGACGACGCAGTATCCGGAGATCTCGTGATTGGAGATGATCGCGTGGGCGGTCCGCCCGTACCCGGCGCCGATCTCCAGTACCTCGGCCTGGTCCAGGTCGACCCGGTTCGCGATGAACTCCAGTTCCAGCGCGGCCCGCAGATAGTCCAGGTCCACCTGCTCACCGTGGTAGGTCACCGAAATCGGATCACCCACTTCGCGGTGGCGGATACGGGTCAGCCCCGCCCAGGCGTCCTTGCTCAAGCTGCCGGCCAGGCCATAGATCAGCGTCTTCAGGAACCGCACGCCGTTCGTCTGCACGTTGACCAGCGCGAGCCGGTAATTGACCTCGCTGTTCTTGAATCCGGCCAGGTCGGCGATCATCTCCCGGTTGAGGTGTGCTTCACCGATCTGCTGCCACATCCTGCTGGCTTGATACGTTCGGGTGGCGGTGTCCGGTTGGTCGATCATGGCCGGTCTCGAACCTTTCTCGAGGGACGAAAGGGAAGCGGGTCGGGGGCGATGGTTCACGCGGGAACGGACGTCTTCTGCCGGTTCACCGCGTCGAGCACCAGTTCCGCGGCCACGGTCGCCCCGTCGGTGCGGATGGTGGCCGCCACGGCTTCCGCCCTGGTGCGGGTTTCCGGCGCCAGCGCGGTGGTGAGGGCGGCGGACAACGAGGCGTAGGTCGGTGTCCGGCCTTCGTGTGCCACCCCGATGCCCAGCTCGGCGACCCGGCCGGCGTAATACGGCTGGTCCGCGATCTGGGGGATGAGGATCTGGGGAACGCCCGCACGGGCGGCCACGGTCGTCGTGCCGACCCCGCCGTGGTGGACGACGGCGGCCACCCGGCCGAACAACCGCTGCTGGTTGACCTCGCCGATGGCCAGGCAGTCCTCCTGGTCGTCGATCAAGGTCAGATCGGCCCAGCCGCGGGAAAGAACCACCCGGCGGCCCTGGGCGCGGATCGCCTCGATGGCGACTTTCGCGGCGTCGGCGGGAGCGTGCAGGCTACCGAAGCCCACGTACACCGGAGGTGACCCGGCGGCGAGGAAGGCCTCCAGTTCCGCGGACAGCGGCCGTTCGTCGGGCAGGGTCCACGCGCCGGTCTGCACCGCGCCGAGGTCCGTCGGTCGCAGCGGGGCCAGTACCGGATCCGCCGCCACCCACGGCTGTTCGGTGTAGCAGTAGGTGAAGATGTCCTCCACGGGCGGCAGGCCGATCTCGGCCCGTTTGCCGTTGAGCGTTGCCCCGTAGCGCTTCAGGGCGCTCAGCTTGTTCCGTTCCCACAACTCCCGGATTCCGGTGCCTTCCGGGGCGGGCGGCTCGCCGATGGGCGGCGGCGGCGCGTAGTACGGCGACGGCACGTAGATCGGGCAGTAGAAGGCGTAGAAGTAGGGAATGCCCAGCTTCTCGGCCACCGACCGGACACCGACGGCCGCGGGCAGCAGGCCGGTCGTCACCACCGCGTCACAGCCCTCGGCGGCCGCCGGGATCTCGTCGAACTGCACGGTGATCGACTCGGTCATGAACCGGGCCATTTCCTCGCGCGAGGGCGGGGCCTTCCGGTCCGCCTTCGGCCGCGCCGAGCGGCCGACCGGCACCAGCGGCAGCGCGAACTCGGCCACCCGGTCCGCGGAGTCCGGGGGCGCGCACAACCGCACCTCCGCGCCGAGCTCCCGCAGCCGGACCGCCAGCGCCATCAGCGGCTCGACGTCGCCGCGGCTGCCGGACGTCGACAACAAGACACGCATCATCTGCTTCCCCGTTCGGTAGGTTGTCGCCCGTCAGGCGGGAACAGCGGGCTTCTCCCGGCCTGCCGCGTCGAACAGCTCTTCCGCGGCCACCGTCGTCCCGTCGGTGCGGATCGTGCCCGCCACGACCGCCGCCCGTGCGCGGGTGTCCGGGGCCAGCGTCGTGGTGAGCGCGGCCGACATGGCCTCGAAGGCCGGGATCGGACCCTCGAGTGCCACACCGACACCCAGTTCGGCCACCCGATCGGCGAAGTACACCTGCTCCACGACGTTGTCGATCACGTTGCGCACCACGATCTGGGGGACACCCGCCTGCGTGGCCACATACGTCGTACCCGTGCTGTCGTGGTGGATGGCGACGGCCACCCTGGCGAAGAGTTCCTGGAGATTCACTTCACCGACGACGAAACAGTCGGCGTCGTCTTCGGGCAGGACCATGTCGGCCCAGCCACGGGAGGCGACGATCCGGCGGCCCTGGGCACGGATCGCCTCGATGGCCACCTGCACCGCGCCGGCGGTCGTGGCTCCGGACGAGCTGCCGAAACCCACGTACACCGGCGGCGGGCCGTCGGCCAGGAATGCCTCCAGCTCCGCGGGAAGCGGCCGTTCGTCCGGCAGGATCCACGCGCCGGTCTGCCGGGCGTACGCACCGCCCGGCGGCGGAGCCAGGATCGGATCCGTCGCCAGCCAGGGCTGCTCGGTGTAGCCGTAATCGAACAGGTTCTCCACCGGGGGCAGGCCGATCCCGGCCCGTCTGTCGTTGACCACCCCACCGAAATGCTTGTCGGAGCCCTGGTTGTACGACTCCCGCTGGGCGGCGTCGTGCCACGACGGCAGATGGTCCGGAGACCAGACGGTGTAGTGGTACGGGATGCCCAGCTTCTCGGCCACCGAGCGCACGGCGACGGCGGCGGGCAGCAGACCGGACGCCACCACCGCGTCACACCCCTCGGCGGCCGCCGACACCTTGTCGAACCACTCGCCGACCACCTGGGTGACGACTTCGGGCGCACCGGGCGGCGGTTCGCCGGGCTCGCGTGCCCCCGCCCGCACCGGACGGCCGACCGACGTCATCGGCACCCCGACCTCGGCGCACCGCTCCGCGTAGTCCGGCGGCAGGCACATCCGCACCTCCGCGCCGAGTTCCCGCAGCCGAACCCCCAGTGCCACCAACGGTTCGGTGTCCCCGCGAGAGCCGCACCCCGAAATCAACACACGCATTTCCGCCTCCGTTGTTCCGTCCGATCCCCGCCCACGGCGCACCCTCCCGAACCGCGTCGGTGTCACACGGGGTGGTGCGGCAGCCACTTCATCCCGTCGGGCGAAGTGACCAGCCCGCCGGGGAAGAGCGGCACCTCGGGCTCGGCGTCCTCGCCGAGCAGCGCCTTCATCTGCACCTGGCCCGCTTCCTGCATCGCCTGTTTGACCACCTGTGACTTGAACATCGGCACCATGTTGTCCCCGTCGCCGCCTGCCATCTCGTCCACGGCGGCGGCGAATTCCGCGCTGCGCTCGGTGATCCGGTTCGCGGCGGTCAGCGCCGTCTCACCGGAGGACACGCCGCCGATCAGCTCGACGAAGGACTCGATCTCGGTGTGCTGGTTGTTCGTGACCTTCTTGGCCTGCCAGAAATACGATTCCTCGTTCACGTTCATTTGGTAGAACGAGACGAGGAACTCGTAGAACACGCCGTACTCGCGGCGATACCGCGCCTCGAACTCGTTCAGCACGGTCTTCTCGTCCAGGTCGCCCGCGAGGACGCTGTTGATCGACCGCGCCGCCAGCAGCGCGCTGTAGGTCGCCAGGTGCACGCCGGAGGAGAACACCGGGTCCACGAAGCAGGCGGCGTCGCCGATCAGGATCATCCCCGGGCGCCAGAAGGTCGTCTGCTGGTACGAATAATCCTTGCGGACACGCAGTTCGCCGTACTTGCCGGTGGTCACCCTGGTCGCGTTCGCGAGGTATTCCGAGATCAGCGGGCACTCGGCGATCAGCGCGTTGAGCGCCGCCTCCCGGTCACCCTGGATCTTGTCGGCGTCCTCCCGGCGGACCACGGCGCCGACGCTGGTCAGCGTGTCGCTCAGCGGGATGTACCAGAACCAGCCGCTGTCGAAGGCCACGCTCAGGATGTTGCCCGAAACCGGCTCCGGCAGCCGCTTGCCGCCCTCGAAGTACCCGAACAGCGCCAAGCTGCGGAAGAACTCCGAATAGTTCCGTGTGCCGCCGACGTGGGAGTACAGGCGGCTCTTGTTGCCCGACGCGTCGACCACGAAACGCGCCGACACCACACGCTCGTGGCCATCGGGGTCGGTGTACCGCAGCCCGGTGACGCGCTCGCCCTCTTCCACCACGTCGTCGACCGCGCACCCCTCGCGCACGACCACGCCCTTGCTCTTGGCGTTGTTCAACAGGATCTGGTCGAACTTCGCCCGCTCGACCTGATAGGCGTGCGACGTCGAACCGGCCATCTTGGAGGAGATGCCGAAGTGGAACGTCCACGGCTCCGGACGGGCGCCCCAGCGGAACGTGCCGCCCCGCTTCAGCGGGAAGCCGGAGTTGGCCAGCTCGTCGGAGACGCCGAGCATCCGGCACACCCCGTGGACCGTGGCGGGCAGCAGCGACTCACCGATCTGATATCGCGGGAACACCTCTTTTTCGAGCAGCAACACCCGATGCCCCTGCATGGCGACGAGGGTGGCCAGGGTGGAACCACCCGGCCCGCCACCGGCCACGACCACATCGAAATCTTCCACCGACATATCCCCACCATTCCTCGATCGAGTGTCAATCCGTTGTGGCCGCCGAACCTTTTGTGCCCCGCCGTGCGTCACCAGGTGACCGGCACCTGATCAGGGCAGTCGACGAACGCCTTGCGAAACTTCACTTCTTCGATGGGCACGGCCAGCCGCAGTCCGGGAAAGCGGCGCCACAGGGTCTGATAAGCCATCCGCAGCATCGACCTCGCCACCGCCGCGCCGATACAATAATGGATTCCGTGCCCGAATCCGACGTCCGAGACCGAATCCCGGTTCGCGTCGAATACGTTGGGCTCCGGGGTCAGCGCGTCATCCCGGTTGGCCATGAGAATGGAACAGAGGACATAATCCCCCGCTTTGATCAGCCTGCCGTCGACGACCACGTCCTTGATGGCGAGGCGCGGATTCGGCTGCTGGACGGGCGACAGATAACGCACCAGTTCGGCGACCACGCGATCGGCCTTTTCCGGGCCCGCCGAAAGCAGCGGTATCTGGTCGGGATTGTCCAGCAGCGCGAAGACCCCGAAGCCGATCATCCCGGCGACGGTTTCCACCCCACCGAGGATCAGCGCCGTGCACAGGCCCTTCAGTTCCTCGTCCGTGACGGTGTCACCGTGGTCGCGCACGAGCATGCCGAGGAATCCGTCGTCGGGATCCTTCCGCTGCCGTGCGATGAACCCGTTCAAGTACCGATTGAACGCCGCACTGTCGGCCGCCCTCGCCTTGAGCCCCCGGCCCAGATCGACGTTCCGCCGGATCCGGCGGACGAACTCACGCCGATCGTCGCGCGGGATGCCGAGCAGTTCGCACAGGACACCCGCGCCGACCGGGTCGGCGAACAACCCCTGGAGATCCGCGGGCGGTCCCTCGGCCTCCACCATGTCGAGCCGATCGTCGATGAGGCGTTGGATCGCGGGTTCCATCCGGCGAATCCGCCGGAGTGTGAACTCGGGCGTCAGCATTCGTCGCAGACGGGTGTGGTCCGGCGGGTCGTAAGTCGATATCTGCCCGACGAACTGGGACTCGACGTGCGCCCCGGACTCCCCTTGCGTGAACACCGGACGCGTCGAGAAATTCTCGTGATCCCCCAGGATCTTGCGGACCACCTCATAGCCACAGGCTTGCCAGACATAGTCTCGGCCCAGTTGAGCGGACGCTTCCCCGACGATGCGGAACAGCGGGCCGTGCGCCCGGAGGTCGAAATTGTCCGCATGCGGATCGCACTTCGTCCGCAGTTGGAAGTTCGCCGGCTCCCGCAGGAGTGGCGCGGCCTGATCGATACCGTTCCCCATGTCGAGTGGAAGCTCCTTAACTGACCGGGAATGCGTTTCGTGCCTTGTCGACCCGCCCCGTCGTCGGCTCCAGTTTCATCGGTCGCCGAGCGGAGGTCCAGCGCCTCGCGTGGACGACCCCGCCGCCCGGGAACGGCCGGGGCCGATCACCACGCGACCAGCAGGGAAGTCAGTCCGTACGCGGGGGTGGTCAGGCGGAACATGTTCCCCTGCTCCGGATCCGCGAGTTTCAGGGTGGGAAAACGCTGCCACAGCATGGTGTAGAACGTGCGCAGTTCGAGGCGGGCCAGAGCGGCACCCAGGCAGTGATGGATGCCGTGGCCGAACGCGACATGGGAAACGGGCTCGCGGGTGAGGTCGAGGCGTTCCGGATCCGGTACCAGCGCGGGGTCACGATTGGCCGCGGGGAGGGAACAAATGACGCTCTCCCCTCTTTTCACCACCTGGTCCCCGATGGTGACGTCCTCCTTGGCGATCCGCGGCGTCGGGGCATAGGGCACCGTCAGATACCGGATCAGCTCGTCGACCGCCCGTTGTGCCGACTGCTCGTCGCCCCGGAACGCCTCGATCTGCTCGGGATGCCGCAGCATCGCCAGCACACCCAGCCCGATCATCCCGGAGATGTTGTCGTCGCCCGCCAGCATCACCTGAACGCAGAAGCCCCTCAGCTCCTCGTCCGTGGCCTCGTCCCCGTATTCGGCGATCACGGCTCCGATCAGCCCCTCGCCCGGGTCCTTCCGTTCCCTGGCGATCATCGCCAGCAGGTAGCGGGAGAACGCTTCACCCGCGGCCGCGCGCCTCTTCTGGCTTCGGGCGGGGTCGAGATGCCCGTGGCACAGCTGCATGAACATGGCGCGGTCGTCGCGCGGCACCCCGATCAGCTCGCACAGCACGGCACCGGGGACCTCGTCGGCGACGAGCTCGATCAGATCCGCCGGCGATCCCGCCTGTTCCAGGGCATCGAGACGATCGGACACGATCTGTTCGATGTAGGGCCGCAGGCGCTGCATCTTGCGCAGGGTGAAGCCGGGCGTCAGCTTCTGCCGCAGCCGCGTGTGCTCCGGCGGGTCGTAGTCCATCAGGTTGCCGACCAGTTCGCGTGGCCGGAAGATCCCTTCCCCGCCGATCTCGTCCCGCCGGTCCCAGCGGCGCCGGGTGCTGAACCTCTGGTGATCGCCCAGCACCTGCCGCACGACGGCGTGCGTGGTGGCCATCCAGGTCGTCACGGCGTCCGCGCCGGAGCCGACGGTGACCTCCGTCAGCGCTCCGGCGGCGAGCAGTTCGTCCGCCGGGTCGAGACCCTGCCGCCGGATGTGGACCGGGCGCGAATCGTCACCACTCAAAGGAAAAGCTCCTCTGCTACAAGACGAGCCGAACCACCCGTCACGGTCACTGTTCCTCGGTACATGAAGGCCCCCTTCCTTGCGCCTGAGTACAGGAAGGGGGCCTTCGTGTACTTCCACCATCCGCCGGCGCTACCAGTCGAGCGGGAGGGCTTCCACGTCGAACGGCGGCGGCCCCAACTTGATCTCCCGGTGTGGTTCGGCCGGCTTCAACGTGGGAAAGCGGTGCGTCAGCGCCGGAATCGCCACCTGGAACACCATCTCGGCCAGCGGTCTGCCGAGGCAGTGGTGGATGCCGTGCCCGAACGCGACATGCGCGGGCTTTTCCCTGCCGATGTCGAACCGGTCCTCCTCGCCGGGGAAGTCGCGGCGGTTCGCCGCCAGGAAAGAAGGGGTGACGGCGTCGCCCGCCTTGATCGGGCAGCCACCGATGTTCACGTCCTCCAGCGCGACGCGCGGGGTGGTCTTCTCGTCGCTGGTGAGATACCGGACCACCTCGTCCAGCCAATCCGGGACGGTGTCCGGCTTTTCCCGCAGCACGGCGAATTGTTCGGGATGCTCGACCATCAACCACGCGCCGGCCGCGAGGAAGCGGGCCACCTGGTCCCCGCCCGCCCCCATGACGAACGACGCCACACCGATCAGCTCCGCGTCGGTGATGTCGTCGCCGTGTTCGCGCACCACCACACCGAACAGATCGTCGCCGGGGTCACGGCGCGTGCGGCTCACGACCTGGTTCATGTACGTCCAGAACTTGTTCCCCGCCGCCACGCGCCGTTTGCCCGACCGCTCCGCCCGGCTGGCGTGCAGCGCACGCGACAACTCCACCTGATCGTCGCGGGGAATGCCGAGGAAGTCACAGGTCACCGTCGTCGCGATGGGCCAGCCGAACCGCGGGACGAAGTCGACCGGGCCGCCGGTGGCCTCGATGGCGTCCAGTGTGGCGTCGACGATCTTCTCGACCTGCGGCCGGAATCCCTGTATCCGCCGGATCGCGAACGGGGACGTCACCATCCGGCGCAGGCGCGTGTGCTCCGGCGGATCGTATTGGGTGAGAAAACCGGGGAAAGTGAAGCCCGCCGCGGTTCCGCCGTAGAGCAGTTTGGCGCTGAACTTGTCCGAGCCGAGGACCTGCCGGATCTCGTCGTACCCCATCGCGAGCCAAGCGGTCCGTCCTTCCGGCGCGTCTTCGACGCCCAGGACGGCCATCGGGCCTTGGGCCATCAAAGCGCTCAGCTCGGGCACCGGGTCGAAGCGGGCACGCCGGTGGATCGCCAACGCCAAATCGACGTTGATCTCCTCGAACGTGCCACGGACGACGTCGTTCTCCTCGATCACTGCACAGGTCCTTTCACCTCGCCCGGCCACCGGTCAGGCCGGTCGGACGAGCGCCGAGCCCGTCCGACCGGCCGCCTTGAGCGGTTGGACACCTTTTCAGGCGCCGACTTCCTGGATGAGGCTCTTCGGCCGGAGATCCGTCCAGTTCTCCTCGACGTAGGCGAGGCACTCCTGACGGCTCGCCTCGCCGTGCACGCGCGTCCAGCCCGCGGGCACCTCCGCGAAGGTCGGCCAGAGGGAGTGCTGCCCTTCTTCGTTGACCAGCACGAAAAAGGAACCGTCTTCGTTGTCGAATGGGTTGGTCATCGTTGTGTCCTTTCACGTTCCGGCCGGGACCGGAGTTTCTCGGCGACGATGGGTCCAATCTGGGCCAGCGCCGCGGGTTGCACCATGTCGTAGTGGTTGGACGGGATTTCGTGCGGCTCGATGGCCCCGCTGGTGAACTCCTTCCAGCTGTCTTTCGCCACCGGGACGGGCAGGTGGCCGGGACGGTCGACGGTGGCGATGAAGAGCAGGATGTCGCCCGAGGAGGGTGAAGTGGTGTGGCGCGGCCCCACCTCCCAGAGGTTGCGCATGACCGCTTCGAGCCGCGAGCGGGCGCCCGCTCCCTTGACCAGTTGCCCCGCGAGGTCCAGGTCCTGCTGATTCCGTTTTTCGAGCGCTTCTTCGTCGCGCGCGGCCTGCTGGCTCGGCGTGCCGGTCGCGTTCCGTCCCATGTAGACGGGATAGGCGTCGAGCAGGGCGAGCAGCCCGACCTCCTCCCCCGCCGCTTCGAGCAGGGTCGCGATCGCCTGCGCGATCCGCCCGCCGAGAGACCAGCCGAGGAGGTGGTACGGCCCGGTCGGCTGCACGGCGCGGAGCTGCTCGAGGTAGTCGGCCGCCATCTCGTCGACGCTGCCCGGCAGTGGTTCGGTCCGGGCCAGTCCGCGCGCCTGCACCCCGTAGACCGGCTGATCCGAGGGCAGGTACCGCAGCAGCGGCTCGTAGTTCCAGCTCAACCCGCCGCTCGCGTGGACGCAGAACAGGGGCGGG
This sequence comes from Amycolatopsis sp. QT-25, assembly GCF_029369745.1. Classification (NCBI taxonomy): domain Bacteria; kingdom Bacillati; phylum Actinomycetota; class Actinomycetes; order Pseudonocardiales; family Pseudonocardiaceae; genus Amycolatopsis; species Amycolatopsis sp. QT-25. The sequence continues at coordinate 1,437,227 of NZ_CP120210.1, read as the reverse complement.
CGGTCGCCGCCTGCCCGCAGCGGCAACAGGATCTCGAAGTCACCCGTCCGCACCGCGGCGGTCGATCGCCGGCGCTCGCCCACGACGACCAGGGTCTTGGCGGGCGTCTTGCGGGCGAGCAGGCCCGTGGGCAGCATCTGGTGCCCCGGCTGCCCGAACGGACAAGGCACGGTGGGCGCCCCGGCCGTTCCCGCGTCCACCGCCTGCCCCGTGACGTACAGCTCGCCGACGGCCCCGGGAGCCACCGGGTTCAGCCGCTCGTCGAGCAGGAGGGCGCCGAGCTGGCTTTCCCCGGCCAGGGCCGCGACCACCGCCGGCACCGCGCCGGACCACCGCGCCGGTGCGATGACCGGACGTCCGCGCTCGGCGTCGTCGAGGAAGATGTCCAGATCGCTGATCCGCCGCCCGGGATCCTCCGCCACCTGTTCCAGGACGCGGACCAGTCGCCTGGCCACCGATTCGGCCGTGGCCTCGTCGAACAGGTCGGCGGCGTACCGCAGGACGCCGTCGATGCCGCCCTCGTTGTCGTCGTCGTCGAAGCGCTCGGTGAGCTCGAACGCGAGATCCAGCTCCCTGGCCTCGGTCCCGCCGGGTTCGACCTCGGTGCGCAGGGCGGGCAGTTCCGCCGCGTCCCACGACCCGAGGTCTTCCTCGTCCACCCGCAGGCCCACCTGGAACACGGGATGCCGGGAGAGCGAGGCAGGCAGGTCCAGCAGCTCGACGACCCGTTCGAGAGGCACGTCGGGGTGCTGGGCCGCGACCTGGGCCGCTTCTTGGACCCGGGAGACGACTTCGAGGAAGGTCGGGTCACCCGAAACGTCCGTGCGCAGGGCGCGCGGCTGGGCGAACGGCCCGATCATCGGTTCGAGGTCGATGAGGTCCTCGTCCCTGGGCAGCGTCGTGCCGATCACCAGGTCCTGACCCGCGCCGAACCTGCTCAGCAGCATGGCGAGCGCGGCGTGCACCGACTGGTGCGTGTCCGCGCCGAGCCGTTCCACCGCCCCCGTCAGCCGGGCGTGCGCATCCGCGTCCAGCCGCACCCCGACCGCTCCGGTCCGCCGCGACGGGACGGCGGGCCGCGGCCGGTCGAACGGGAGCACCGTCTCCCCGTCGATCCCCGCCAGGTTGTCCCGCCAGAAGACGACCTGCTCGTGGGTCAGGCTGCCCGGTTCGTCCTCGTCGGCGAGCAGCCGCTGCTCCCAGATCGCGTAGTCGGCGAACTGCAGGGTCAGCGGCGCGCGCTCCGGGACCCGGTTCTCGCGGCGCGCGCCGTACGCGGCCGCCAGGTCCCGGAAGAACACGTCGATCGAGTCCTCGTCGGCGAGGATGCGGTGCACCCGCAGGTGCAGGACGTGCTCCTTCTCCGAAAGCTCGAAGAGGTCGCACCGCCACGGCACCTCCCGGGTGAGGTCGAAGACCAGCTCACGCCGCTCGGCGAGCAACCCGGGCAGGGCCTCCTCGGTGGCGGGCACCGGGGTCAGCTCGACCGCCAAGGCGTCCTGGATGTGCTGGTGGACGCTCCGCGCGTCCCCGGGGAAGGTCGTGCGGAGGATCTCGTGCCTGGCCGCGACGTCACCGAGCGCCGCCGCCAGCGCGGGCACGTCCAGCCGGCCGCGCAAGCGCAGTGCGAACGAGAGGTGCAGACCGGCCGTCTCTTCCCCTGGACGGGCCAGCAGCCAGGCGCGCAGCTGCCGGGCGGTGAGGGGCACCCGGTCCGGCCGTTTCGCGGCTTCCAGCGCGGGGCGGGCCTTCGCGGCGAGCGCCCTCGCGACCCCCGCCGGGGTGGGCGAGGAGAACAGCTGCCGGATGGGCAGATCCGCGCCGAGCTCCTCACGGATCCGCGCGATGAGCCGCATGGCCAGCGCCGAACTCCCGCCGAGATCGTGGAAAGCGTCGTCGACCCCCACCTGGTCGACGCCGAGGATCTCGGAGAACAGCGCGCACAGCACCTTCTCGGCCTCGCTCTCGGGCGCCTTCTCCGCCGCGCGTCCCGCGAGATCCGGGGCGGGCAGGGCCCGGCGGTCGACCTTGCCGTTGGCGGTGACGGGCAGGCCCGGCAGGGCGATGACGGCCATGGGCACCAGGTACGCGGGCAGGGCCAGTGCCATCCGCCGCCGGATCTCCTCCGCGCCCGGGTCACCGCCGTCGGAGACGAAGTAGCCGACCAGGCGCTTTTCCCCCGGCTGGTCCTCCCTCGCCACGACGACCGCTTCGACCACTCCCGGCTGGGCCGCCAGCGCGGCCTCCACCTCGCCCAGCTCCACCCGGTAACCGCGGATCTTGACCTGTTCGTCGGTGCGCCCGAGGAACACCACCTCGCCGTCGCGGGTCCAGCGCGCCAGGTCGCCGGTGCGGTACATGCGCTCGCCGGGGAGGAACGGGCACGCCACGAACCGCTCGGCCGTCAGCTCCGGTTTGGCGAGGTACCCGCGCGCCAGGCCCGTGCCCGCGATGTACAGCTCGCCTGCCACGCCGGGGGCGACCGGCCGCAGGAAGGCGTCGAGGACGTAGATCCGGCGGTTCGTCATGGGATGGCCGATCGGCAGCTCCCGGTCGACCACGTCGCCGGGTTCGATCGGGAGCCACGTGGCGCACAGGGTGGTCTCGGTGGGTCCGTAGGTGTTCCGCACCCGCAGGCCGGGCTGGGCCCGCCGCAGGTTCTCCACGGACTGCGCGGGCACGATGTCGCCGCCGGTGCCGATCTCGACCAGGCCCTCGAAACACTCCGGCGACGTTTCCGCGAGCGCGCGGAAGGTACCGGCGGTGAGGTGGACGAAGTTCGCGCCGCGTGCGACGGCCTGCCGCACCCCGGCCGCGTCCAGCACGCCCGGTTCGGTGAGCAGGACTCGGGCACCCGTCGAAAGCGGCACCCACATCGCGTACAGCGAGGGATCGAAGACGTGCGTCGCGTGCATCAGCACGCCGTCGCCGGGACCGATCCGCCAGCCCGCGTCGCCGGCCAGGCCCGCCACGGCCCCGTGGGGGATGCCCACGCCCTTCGGGGTGCCGGTGGATCCCGACGTGTACATCACGTACGCCAGGTCGTCCGCGCTCGGCCGGAACTCCCGCGCCGCGGCGGCCGAAGCGCCGATGGCGGCACGTGTCTCCGGCGCGTCGAGGACGATCGCGCCCGACGGCACGACACCACGGGTGGCCTCGGTGCACAGGACGGTCGAAAGCTCCGAGTCGGCGAGGATGAACGCGATCCGCTCGGCCGGGTACTCGACATCCACCGGGACGTAGGCGGCGCCCGCCTTCCAGATCGCCAGGAACGCGATCAGCAGCTCCGGTGACCGCTTCATGGCCACCCCGACCCGGTCTCCCCGGCCGACACCGCGCTCGGCGAGGTACCCGGCCAGCCGGTTCGACGCCCGGTCGAGGTCGGCGTAGGTCAGGTCCGTGCCGCCCGCGTCGGTGATCGCCACCGCGTCCGGCGCCGCGGTCACCCGCCGCCCGAACAGCTCGACCACGGACGCCCCCGGTACCGGGCCTTCGGTGGCGTTGAACTCGTCCACCACCAAGGCGTGCTCGGCCTCGCTCAGCAGCGTCAGCCTGCCGACGAGGACGTCGGGCTCGGCGACGAGCCGCTCCAGCACCCTGGCCAGCGCGCCGACGACCGACTCCGCGGCCGCCTCGTCGAACAGGCCACGGTCGTAGTCGAGGATGAGCGGCATCCGCTCCCCCGGTCCGGTGATCAGGGTGAACGGGTAATGCGACGAGTTGCGTCCTCGCTTCACCGGGCGCAGGACCAGACCGGTGTCGTCCGGTCCGCCGAGCCCGGCGCGGGGGAAGTTCTCGTAGATGACGAGCGTGTCGAAGACCGCTCCGGGTCCGGCGAGGGCCAGCACGTCCTGCAGGCCGAGATGCTGGTGGGCCATCAGCGCCGATTGACTGCTCTGCAGCTCGGCGAACAGGTCGACGGCCCGCCGCGCGCCGTCGAGCCGGACCCGCACCGGCAGGGTGTTGAGCAGCTGACCGACCATCGACTCGACGCCCGCCAGGTCCGCGGGCCGCCCCGAGGCGGTCGCGCCGAACACCACGTCGGTGCGCCCGGCCAGTTGCGACAGCACGACGGCCCAAGCGCCCTGCACGACGCTGTTGAGGGTGAGGCCGTTGCCGCGCGCCAGCCTGGCCACGCCGTCCGTCAGCTCCGGGGACAGTTCGACCACCGCCGTGCGGATGTCCGGCACGCGGGCCGGGTCGGCGGGGACGACCGTGGTCGGGGTGTCCAATCCGGCGAGTTCGTCCCGCCAGGCGGTCCGGGCCGCGTCCTTGTCCTGCCGTCCCAGCCAGGCGAGGTAGTCCCGGTAGGACACGGTGGGCGGCAGCCCGGAAGCGCCGCCGCCCGCGGCGTAGATCGCGGAGAGCTCGCGATGGATGATCGGCATCGACCAGCCGTCGGTGAGGACGTGATGAAGGGTGTGCACGAGCCGGTGGCGTTCCGGTCCCAGCCGGACCAGGTGCAGTTTCATCAGCGGCGCGACCTCGATGCTCAGCCGCTCGGCCACCTCTTCCGCGGCCAGCCGGTCCACCTCGCCGTCGGCGACGTCGTCCGGCAGCCCGGACAGATCCGTTTCCCGCCACGGGATCTCGGCGTCCCGCGCGATGACCTGCACCATCTGTGCGCCGCTGACGAAGCGGAAACAGGCCCGCAGCGCGGCGTGCCGGTCCACGAGTGCCTGCCACGACGCCCTCAGGAGTCCCGCGTCCAGCGGGCCGTCGATGCCGTAGACGGTCTGCACCGTGTAGGTGTCGGGCCCGTCGTTGTCGAGGGCGGTGTGATAGAGCATCCCTTCTTGCAGCGGCGAGAGAGGCCAGACGTCCTCGACGCTGGAGCGGGGCTTCGCGCGAGTGTCGTCAACGGTCACGATCTGCTCCTTATGGCGGTTAATCGCGGGCCAATCCGGCCTCGAGTTGGTCCAACTGGTCAGGGGAAAGGGCGACGAGCATGCCCGCCTCGGGTTCCGGCGCGACGGTGTTCCCGCCTTCGGCCGGGAGTTCCGTGACGAGCTCCGCCAGCCGTTCCGGCGTCTTTTCTTCGAACACCTGCCAGGGGGTCAGTTCCAGCCCCTTCCGGCGCGCACGGGCGGACAGCTGCATCGAGGTGATCGAGTCGCCGCCGAGTTCGAAGAAGCTGTCGTCGGCACCCACGCGGTCCAGGCCGAGCACTTCCGCGAACAGTTCGCACAGCCGTTTTTCCGTGGCCGTGCGCGGATCCCGTCCGGAGGTCAGCCCGGCGAAGTCGGGAGCCTGGAGCGCCCGATGGTCGAGCTTGCCGTTGGGCGTGAGCGGCATCTTGTCCAGCGGGACGAACGCCGAAGGAAGCATGTACTCCGGCAGTCGTTCGGCGGCCAGCTCGCGCAGCGCGGTCATCAGCGGGCCGGCGGGGGTGTCCGCCGACGGCACGATGTAGGCCACCAGTTGCTTGTCGCCCGGCCCGTCCCGGTGGACGGCGATGGCCACCTGGGAGACCCCTGGATGCTCCGACAGCACGGTCTCGATCTCGGCGGGCTCGACCCGGTATCCGCGCACCTTGACCTGCGCGTCGGCCCGGCCGACGAACATCAGCTGCCCGTCGGTGGTCCAGCGGAACCGGTCGCCGGTGCGGTACATCCGCTCCCCGGGGGCGAACGGGCTGGCGACGAACCGTTCCGCCGTCAGCCCCGGACGCCCGAGGTAACCGCGGGCGAGGCCGACCCCCGCGATGTAGAGCTCCCCCGCCACTCCGGGCGCCGCCGGCTGCAGGAAGGAGTCGAGTACGTAGTGCCGCACGTTCCGGATCGGGCCGCCGAGCGGGACCACTTCGTGTCCCGGTGACAACGGGGAACTCATCGTCGAGCAGATCGTCGTCTCGGTCGGCCCGTACGCGTTGATCATCCGGCGGCCCGGTGACCAGCGGTCCGCCAGCGCGGGCGTGCACACCTCGCCGCCCGTCAGCACGCTTTCCAGGCTGTCCGGCAGGTCCTCCTCCGCGGCCAGCACGCTCGGCGACACGGTGAGATGGGTGATGCCCCACCGCCGCAGCGCGTCGCCGAGGGTCACCCGCGGCGGCATGCTCTCCGCGTCGGGCAGCACCAGCGTCCCGCCCGCCAGCAAAGCCATGTACAGCTCGGAAACGATGGCGTCGAAACCGATGGCGGACAATTGCAGGACGCGCGAGGAGGACGTGACGCCAAGGCGCTCGATATGCGCCGCGGCGAGGTTGCCGAGTCCGGAGTGGGTGACCATCACCCCCTTGGGCACGCCGGTCGACCCCGACGTGTAGATGACGTACGCCGCGTCGGTCGCCGCGACCCGCGGCAGCACCACGTCGGGATCGGAAGCGGGCAGCTCGTCCAGCACCAGCACCGAGCCCGCGAACCCCGGGGGCACGACCGACCGGGTGGCGGTGGTGCACACCAGTACTTCGGGTGCCGAACTCGTCAGCATCAGCTCGATCCGTTCTCGCGGGTAGTCCGGATCGACCGGCACGAACGACCCACCGGCGAACGACACCGCCATCAGGGTCACCGCCAGCTCGGCCGAGCGGCCGACCACCACGCCCACCCTGGTCTCCCGCCGCACACCCAGCCCCACGAGCAGCCGGGCCAGGGATTCCACCTCGTCGAGCAGCTCGCCGAACGACAGGCGGCGCCTGGCGTCCTCCACCGCCACCGCGTCCCGCGACCGCTCCACCTGCCTGCGGAACAGCACCGGCAGTGCCTCGGCGTCGAACGGGACGTCGGTCCGGTTCCACTCGTCCACCACCAGACGGCGCTGTTCCGGCGCGAGCAGGGCGACCCGGCCCACCGGCAGCCGCGGCTCGGCCACGACCTGCGCCACGGCCTGGAGGATCGACGCGACGACCTCTTCGGCCTGTGCCCGGTCGTAGGCGTCCGGGCGGTAGATGCATTCACCGCGGATGCCCCCGGCCGCGGACACCCGCATGGACAGCGGGTAGTGCCCGGTGTCGTTCGGGATCGCCGCCGGACGCATGACGAGCGCGTCGGGGTCGTCGGACGGGCTCAGCGGGGACGGCGGGTTCTCGAAGACGACGATCGTGTCGAACGCCGCGCCCGGCCCGACCAGCTGGTTGATCTCGGCCAGCCCGATGTGCTGGTGCGCCATCATCCCGACCTGACGTTCCTGCAGGTCCGCCAGCATGTCGACGAACGGTTCGGCGCCGGTCAGGCGAGCCCGGACCGGCAGCATGTTCATGAACAGGCCGACGGCGGACTCGACACCGGGGATCTCGGGCGGGCGCCCGGCCACCGTGGCACCGAAGACCACGTCGTCGCGTCCGGTCAGCCGGGCGAGGAGCAGCGACCAGACCCCTTGGAACAGCGTGTTCACCGTGATGCCGTGACCGCGGGTGAATTCGACCAGCCGCCTGCTCTCGTCCTCGCCGAGTTCGAACGTGACGCGGTCGGGTTCGATGGGCGCGATGATCGAGTCCGGCGGCACGACGTGGGTCGCCTCGTCGAGTCCCGCGAGTTCGGTCCGCCATGCCTCCCTGGCGGCCGCCTTGTCCTGGCGGGCGAGCCAGGTGAGGTAGTCGCGGTACGACGTCGGGACGGGCAGGGCCCGGCCGTCGCCGCCGGCTTCGTAGGCCGCCACCACGTCGATGATGAGGAGCGGAAGCGACCACCCGTCGGCCGCGATGTGGTGCGACGCGAGGGCCAGCCGGTGCTGTCCTTCCCCGAGGCGCACCAAATGCAGTCGCAGCGACGGTGCCCGGGTCAGGTCGAACCGTTCGGCGTGCAGTGCCGCGGCGAGACGGTCGAACTCCGCCAGCGCCTCGTCTTCGGGCAGGTGGGAGAGATCGGTCTCCAGCCACGGCACCGCCACCTCGCGGGCGACCGCTTGCACGGCCTCGCCGGACTCGAGCTGGTGGAAACTCGCGCGCAGGGCGGGATGCCGGTCGAGCAGCGCCTGCCACGAGGCCCGGAAGCGGGGGACGTCCAGCGGACCGTCGAGGGCGAGGGTCCGCAGGCTCGCGTAGACGTCCGGGCCGCGCTCGTCGGCGGCGTGGAACAGCAGACCTTCCTGCAGTGGCGAGAGCGGCCAGATGTCCTGCAGGCCCGGTACGGCGGCCTCGACCTCTTCCACCTCTCGCTGCGTCAGCGCGGTGAGCGGGAAGTCCGACGGCGTGTACCCGCCGGAGCGGTCGTCGCCGACGTGGGCGGCGAGGCCGGTCAGCATGGCCAGCCACGCCTTCGCGAGCGACTCCGCGTCGGCCTCGCCGAGCACCCGCCCGGCCCACGTCACGGTCAGGCCGAACTCGGGTCCGTCGGCGGAGTCCAGCACGACCGCGTCGATCTCCACGACGTGACGCAACGGCGCGTCCTGTTCCGCCGTGCCGCCGATGGTCCCCGCGATCTCCCAGGGCTCCGCCGCGCCGCCGCGCCGGGCGGAGAAACGACCGAGGTAGTTGAACCCGATCTCCGCCTCCGGCAGCGCCGCCAGTACCCGGCCCGTCTCGGCATTGAGGTACCGCAGCATTCCGTAGCCGAGGCCCCCGTCGGGCACGGCCCGCACGTTTTCCTTGACCTTCTTCAGCAGGCTGCCCGCCGCGCCACCACCGGCGAGCGCTTCGGCGGTGTCCACCCCGGCCACGTCCAGCCGGAGCGGATGCACGTCGGTGAACCAGCCGACCGTCCGCGACAGGTCCAGTTCGTCGAGGGGCTGACGGCCGTGCCCTTCGACGTCCACCACGACGGCGGTACCGCCGCGCCAGTGGGCCACCGCGCCGGCCAGGGTGGCCAGCAGCACCTCGTGGACACCGCAGTGGAAGGCCGAGGTGGCCTTCTCCACGAGCACGCTCGCCCGGTCCCGTGGCAGGGTCCAGGACCTGCGCCCCGCGGTCGACACGGTGTCCCGCGACCGGTCGAGTTCGCCCACCCGCGCCGGTGCCCCGTCGAGGATCCGCGTCCACGTTTCGAGTTCGGCGGTGCGGCTCACCGCCTGTTCGGTCAGTGTCCGCGCCCAGCGCCGGAACGACACGTGCGCCGGATCGAGCACCGGCTCCCGGCCGTCGGCCACGGCTTCACAGGCCAGTCGCAGGTCCGGCAGCAGGACGCGCCACGACACCACGTCGACCGCGATGTGGTGGGCCACCACGACGAGCCGCCCCCTCCGGCCGGGTCCCGCGTCCACCCACACCACCTGGACCATCACTCCGCCGGCGGGATCCAGCCGTCCGGCCGCCTCGTGGGCGCACCGATCCGCGACCTCGTCGAGGTCACCCGTGCCGGCCTCGACCCGTTGGACCAGCCTCGCCGCGTCGACCGTTCCCCGGTCGGCCACGACCAGCCGGGGCTCTTCCCCGTCGTGCTCGACGACCCGGCTCCGCACCAGGTCGTGGGCGTCGATCACGGCGCGCAAACCGGCGGTCAGCACCTCTGCGGACAGGTCTTCGGGCGCACCGACGGTGACCCACTGCGCGAGCGCCCCCCGCGTCATCGCGTGGTGATCACGGTCGATCAACGCCCGCATGACCGGCGTCCAGGCGACTTCACCGACACCGTCCTCGGCGTCGGGCCGTGCCACCCCGCCGCGTTCGGCGATCGCCGCGATCGCCGCGGGGGTCTTCTGCTCGAAGACCTGCTTCGCGCCGAAGACGAGGTCCTCGCGCCGCGCACGGGCGGCCAAGCGCATGGAGAGGATCGAGTCCCCGCCCAGCTCGAAGAAACCGTCGTCGGCGCCGACCCGGTCCAGCCCGAGGATCTCGGCGAACAGGTCGCACAGCACGCGTTCGGTCTCGGTGCGCGGGGCGCGACCGGCCTGCTTCCCGGTGAATTCGGGGGCGGGCAGGGCCGCGCGGTCGATCTTCCCGTTGAGCGTCAGCGGGAAGGTGTCCAGCACCAGCACCGCGGCGGGCACCATGAACTCCGGCAGCCGGTCCGCGAGCCGCTCGCGGATCGCGCCGGATTCCAGGCTCTGTCCCGATTCCGCGGTGACGTAGGCGATCAGCCGCTTCTCGCCGGGACGCTCTTCCCGTGCCACCACGACCGCCTGCGCGACGCCGGGGACCTCCGTCAGCGCGGCCTCGATCTCACCCGGCTCGACGCGATAGCCACGGATCTTCACCTGGGCGTCGGCACGCCCGGCGAACAGCAGCTCGCCGTCGTCGGTCCAGCGCGCCAGGTCCCCGGTGCGGTACATGCGCTCGCCGGAGGAGAACGGGTTGGCGACGAACCGCCGCGCCGTCTGACCGGTGGCGCCCGCGTAGCCGTGTGCCAGCCCGGCGCCGGCGAGGTACAGCTCCCCGGTCACGTTCGGCGCCACCGGCTGGAGGAACGCGTCGAGGACGTAGGCCTGCCTGCCGTCCAGCGGCCCGCCGATCGGCAGGGTGTCCCCCGTTCCGGCCCCCGGTTCGAGGACGAGCCACGTGGCGCACAAGGTGATCTCGGTGGGTCCGTAGAGCTGGCGGAACCGGACCTCCGGGCACGCCCGGCGCATCCGCGCGACGGAGGCGAGCGGCACGGCGTCACCGCCGGTCAAGATCTCCCGCAGCCCGGTGAAGGCCTCCGGCGACTCCTCGGCCACGACCCGGAAGGTCCCGGCCGTCAGGTGGACGGTGGTCACGCCGCGTCCGATCGCTTCCCGCAACCGCTGCGCGTCGACCGCCCCCTGCTCCGCGACCACGACGGCGGCACCGCTGACCAGTGGCACCCAGATCTCGACCAGCGAGGCGTCGAACGCGTGGGACGCGTGCAGCAGCACGCGATCACCGGGGTCCTGCGACCAGCCGGGGTCGCAGGCCAGTGCCGCCACGCTGCCGTGCGGTACCGCGACTCCCTTCGGCACACCGGTCGACCCCGACGTGTACATCACGTAGGCCACGTCGTGCGCTCCGACCGTGAGCGACGGTGCCCCGTGCCGTGCTCCCGCGACTTCCGGCGCGTCCACGACCACCGGCTCGACCTTGTCCGGCACCGCGGTCCGGGTCTTCTCCACGCAGACCGCCACCGACGCCCCGGCGTCGGACAGCATCCGTTCGATCCGGTCCGCGGGATGGTCCGTGTTCACCGGGACCTGCGCCGCCCCCGCTTTCCACACCGCGAGGAGGGCGACGAGCAGGTCCACGCCGCGCTCCAGCACCACGCCGACGCGGTCACCGCGCCGGACGCCGGTCGCGGCCAGGTATCCCGCCAGGCGATCCGATGCGCGGTCCAGCTCGGCGTAGGACAGGGTGCGTCCCCCGTCGACGACCGCCACCGCCTCCGGCGAGGCGCCCACCCTGCTCCGGAACGCCTCGACCACGGACGGCCCGCCGTGCGCTTCGCCGGTCGAGTTCCAGCGCTCCACCACCGACGCGCGTGCCGCTTCGCTCGTCACGGCCAGGCGGCCGACGGGAAGCGAAGCCTCCGCGGGTATCCGTCCGGCGACCCGCACGACCTGCCTCGCGACCTCGGCGGCCGTCTCCCGGCTGATCCGGTCCGGCCGGTAGGACACGTTGACCCGCAAGCGATCCCCGAGACCGGCGTTCATGCTCAGCGGATAGCTGGTGCCAGTCCGGGTGGCGACCGAGCCGATCTTGATCCCGCCGTCGTCGCCGAGACCGTCGGCGGTGTGCGGGTAGTTCTCGATCATCACGATGGTGTCGAAGACCGCGCCCGGCCCCGCCGCCTTCTGGATCTCCGGCAGCCCCGGGTACTGGTGCTCGGACAGCGTCGACTGCCGCGCCTGCAGGTCCCGGAGCGTCTCCAGCACCGACCGGCCGCCGTCGAACCGCACCCGGGCCGGGACGGTGTTGATGAACATCCCCACCACCCGCTCGACGTCCGGCACCTCCGCCGGCCGCCCGGACACCACGTTGCCGAACACCACATCGGTCCGGCCCGCCAGCCGCGCCAGTACCAAGGCCCACGCGGCCTGCAGGATCGTGCTCAACGTCAGGTCATGACCACGGGCGAAGTCGGCGAGGGCCCGCGTCTCCTCCTCGGACAGCGATTCGGCGTGGTTGTCCGGCATCACCATCGTCTTGCCCGCGTCGGCGTCCACCACGGTCGGTTCGTCCGCGCCGGCGAGCTCGGCCCGCCAAGCCGCGCGGGTCGCCTTCTCGTCCTGTTCATTCAGCCACGCCAAGTAGTCCTGATAGGACGGTGCCGGCGGAAGGTTCCGGCCGCCCGCGTAGGCGGTCGACACCTCGCCCAAGACGAGCGGTGTCGACCAGCCGTCCAGGATCACGTGGTGCGACGTCACCACGAGGCGATGCCGGTCCGCGCCGAGGCGGATCAGCGTGAGCCGGAGCAGCGGCGCCCGGGTCACGTCGAACCGTTCCGCCTGGTCCTCCGCGAGCAGGCGGGCGGTCTCCACGGCCGCGTCCGCCTCGTCGAGCTGCGACAGATCGGCTTCACGCCAAGGGATTTCGGCCGCGTCGACGATGACCTGCACCGTTTCACCCGAGCCGAGCTGGTGGAAGCCCGCCCGGAGCGATTCGTGCCGGGAGAGCACCCGGTTCCAGGCGGCGCGCAGCCGTCGCGCGTCGAGCGGTCCGTCGAGGTCGAGGATCCGCTGGCTCTGGTAGACGTCGACGCCGTCCTCGTCGAAGGCACGTTCGAAGAGCATGCCTTCCTGCAGCGGGGACAGCGGCCAGATGTCCGTCAGTCCCGGCGCCGCGGCCTCGAGTTCCGTGACGTCCCGCTGCGTCAAAGCGACGAGAGCGAAATCGGACGGTGTGTGCCCACCGGCGCCGGGAGCGGCGCCGTGGGCCGCGAGACCGGTCAGCATCTCCGCCCAGGCCTCGCCGAGCCGCTCCACCGTGGCGGGGTCGAGATCCCGGCCTTCCACGACGAGCCTCAGCCGGGGTCCGGCCGGCGTGTCCTGCACGTCCGCGCCGGCCTCCAGTGCGTGGCCGAGGACCATCTCCGGGCCACCGCCGAGCGACCCGTCGGTCAGCCGCCACGCGCCGTCCCCGGCGGCGTGCCCGGAACGGCCGAGATAGGTGAAGCCGATCTGCGCGGACGGGAGCCCGGCCAGCCTGGCCCGGGTGTCGGGGTTGAGATGGCGCAGCAGTCCATGACCGAGCCCGTCGCCGGGAACGGCGCCGACCTGTTCCTTGACCGTCTTCAGCAACTCCCCCGCCGCCGTTCCCCCGGCCGCCGCGGCCGGGAGATCGACACCGGAAACGTCGAGCCGGACCGGATGAACGCTGGTGAACCAGCCGACGGTGCGCACCAGGTCCTCACCGTCGGCGGCGTCGCGGCCGTGGCCTTCCACGTCCACCAGAACCGCGGCGTCGGCGGCCACCGCACCGGCGAGCCCGGCCAGCAGGACGTCTTGCACGCCACAGTGGAAAGCTCCCGGCACCCGGGCGACCAAGGCGCGCGCCACGGATCCGGACAGGGTCGCCGACCACGAGTGCGCCTGCCCGGCGTGCGGTTCCAGCGCCGGTTTCGCGCCCTCCAGCACGGCGATCCACCGGTCGAGTTCGGCCACGGTGTCCTCACGCGAGGCCTGCTCGGTCAGCCGTCGCGCCCACTGCCGGTACGACGTCGTCGCGGGTTCGAGTGCGGGGGTTCCACCGGCGACGACCTCGTCGTAAGCCGCCCGGAGATCCGGCAGCAGGATCCCCCACGAGACCGCGTCCACCGCCAGGTGATGCGCCACGAAGGCCAACCGGCCCGGCTCGGCGTTCCCGGCGTCGATCCAGACGAGCCGCGCCACGATTCCCGCCGCCGGGTCCAGCGTGCCCGCCGCCGTCCTGGCCTCGCGCTCGGCGAGTTCATCGACATCACCGCTGTCACCGATATCACCGCTGCCCGCCGCCACCCGCGTCACCAGACCGGCCGCGGCCACCGCACCCGGCGCGGCCACCATCAGCCGTCCATCGGATTCCACGCGGACCCGGAGAAGGTCGTGCACGTCCAGCACGGCTTGCAGGGCCTTCGGGAGTGCGTCCGGGTCGAAGCCCGCCGGAGTGACGACGATGCGCGCCTGCGCGAAACCGGGGCGCAAGGCGTCCTTCCCGAGGGCCCGCATCACCGGCGTCCACGGGATCTCACCGACACCCGTGGCCGCACTGTCCGCAGTGAACTTACGTACCGGGGCCTCGTTCGCCAGCACCGCCAGCCTGCCGGGGGTCCGGTGTTCGAACACCAGCCGCGGTGTCAGGGAGATGCCCTCGCGCCGCGCGCGGGCGGCGACCTGCATCGACGAGATCGAGTCGCCGCCCAGCTCGAAGAAGCTGTCCTCCACGCCGACCCGCTCCAGGCCGAGCACGTCGGCGAACACTCCACAAAGGACTCGTTCGGCCTCGGTCGAGGGCTCGCGGCCCGCCGCCTTCGAGGAGAAGTCCGGTTCGGGCAGCGCCTGCCGGTCCACCTTGCCGTTGACCGTCAACGGCAACTCGTCCAGCACCAGCAGCGCGGCCGGGATCATGAATTCGGGCAGCGTCCCGGCGAGCCGTTCGCGCAGCCGCGCCGGGTCGGCGTCCTGTCCGGCTTCGGCGACCACGTAACCGATCAGCTGCTCGTGCCGGGCGAGCACCACCGCCTGACCGACACCGGGCAGGGCGGCGAGGGCGGCCTCGACCTCACCGGGCTCCACCCGGTACCCGCGGATCTTCACCTGATCGTCGGCGCGTCCGGCGAAGACCAGCGTGCCCTCGCCGGTCCAGGACGCCAGATCCCCGGTCCGGTACATCCGCGCGCCGGGAACGAACGGATCGGCGACGAACCGCTCGGCCGTCAACGCCGAACGGCTCAGGTAGCCCTGCGCCACACCGGCTCCGGCGACGTACAGCTCCCCCGGCGACCCCGGTGGCACGGGCCGCAGGAACGCGTCGAGGACGTAGGCCCGCCGTCCCGCGAGCGGACGGCCGATCGGCAGCACCGATCCCGTCGGGGCACCGGGTTCCACTACCCACCAGGTCGCACACAACGTGGCTTCCGTCGGACCGTAGAGATGCCGCACCCGCACCTCCGGGCACACCTTTCGCACCCGCTCCACCGCCGCCAGTGGCACGGCGTCCCCACCGGTCAGCACCTCGCGCAGACCGGCGACCGACTCCGGCGCCTCCTCCGCCAGCACGCGGAAGGAGCCCGCGGTGAGGTGGGCGGCCGTGACCCCCGCGGCGACGTAACCCGCGAGCGCTTCGCCGTCCACCGCCCCCGGTCCGGCGAGCATCAGCCGGGCACCCGTGAGCAACGGCACCCACAGCTCGAACAAGGAGATGTCGAAAGCGTGCGAGGCGTGCATCAGCACGGTGTCTCCGGGGCCGACCCGCCAGCCGGGCTCCCCGACCAGTGCCGCGACATCGCCGTGGGACACCGCGACCCCCTTCGGCGTGCCGGTCGAACCCGACGTGTACATCACGTAGGCGACGTCGTGCGCGCTCACGGCGGCCGGGCGGCGAGTGGCCCCGGCCACCGCCTGCCGCGTCGCCGGATCGTCGAGGACGATCGGTTCGAGCCCTCCGTCCAGCACCGCGCTCCGGTACGTTTCCGTGCACACCACCGCCGCCGGATCGGCGTCGGAGAGCATGAACTTCACGCGGTCCACCGGATAGGCGGGGTCGACCGGGACGTACGCCGCGCCCGCTTTCCACACCGCGAGCAACGTCGCGACGAGATCGCGCGAGCGGTCCATCACCACGGCCACGCGATCACCGCGCCGGACGCCCCGGCCGGTCAGGTAACCGGCGATCCGCTCCGCGTGCCCGGCCAGTTCGCCGTAGGACAGCGCCGAGTCACCCTCGACGACCGCGATCTCGTCACGGCGGCTCTCGACCTGGTCGTCGAACAGCCCCAGGGGAAGCGTGCCCGGCGCCGGGGCGGACGCGGCACCCCAGTGGTTCACCACCAGGTCGCGTTCGGCCCCGGTCGTCACCTCAACGTCGGCCACCGTGAGGTCGGCCGCGCCGGTCAGGCGGCGCAGCACCTCACCGAAGCGTTCGAGGATGGAAAGCGCGGTGTCCCGGTCGAACAGATCCGGCAGATAGTCGAGTTTGAGGAGCAGCGACTCGCCGGGGACGGCGACCAGTGTCAGCGGGTAGTGGGCGGCGATCCGGCCCTGGTTGATCCTGGTGACCAGGGTTTCCCGGTCGCCGGGCTCGTGGTGGAACTTCTCGAAGACGATCAGCGTGTCGAAGACGGCACCGGGGCCGGCCTCGTGCTGGATGTCCGCCAACCCCACGTACTGGTCGGGGATGAGGGCCGACTGCCGTTTCTGCAGATCCGTCAGCAGTTCCGTGACCGGGGTGGCGCCGTGCAGCCGCACGCGCACGGGAACCGTGTTGAGGAACAGCCCCACCATTCCTTCCACGCCGGGCAGATCCGGCGGGCGCGCCGACACCGTCGCGCCGAACACCACGTCGGTCCGGCCGGCGAGCCGCGCCAGCACCATCGCCCACGCGCCCTGGACGACCGTGTTCAGCGTCAACCCCTGCCCGCGGGCCAGCTCACCCAGCGAGCGCAGGAGAGCCGACGGAAGCCGGACCTCGACGCTCTCCGGTACCGACGGCGCCCGGCCGGAATCGGCGGGCGCCACCAGTGTCGGCTCCTCGGCACCGCTCAGCTCCGCCGTCCACGCCGACAGCGACCGCGTCTTGTCCTGCCGGTTCAGCCACGCGAGATAGGCCCCGTAGGAGGTCACTTCCGGCAGCGACGGCCTGTCCCCGCCCGCCGCGTACAGTTCCGACATCTCGTCGACCACGATCGGCAGCGACCAGCCGTCGAGGATCGTGTGGTGACAGGTCACCACGAGGCGGTGCGTTTCCTGCCCGAGCCGGAGCAAAGTCAAGCGCAGCAACGGTGCCTGCGCGAGATCGAAGCGCTTCGTCCGGTCCTCTTCGGAGAGTTCCCGCACGGCTTCTTCGGCGTCTTCGAGGTGGGAGAGGTCGACCTCCCGCCACGGCAGTTCCACCTGCCGGGCGATGAGCTGTACCGTCTCACCCGTTTTGCGCTGCCGGAAGCAGGCCCGCAGCGGGGCGTGCCTGGCCAGCACGGCCGCCCAGGCCTCGCGCAGCCTTCCGGCGTCCACCGGCCCGTCGAGGTCCAGGATCCACTGTCCTATGTAGACGTCGGGGCCTTCACCGTCGTAGACCGCGTGGAAGAGCAACCCGGCCTGCAGCGGCGACAGCGGCCAGATTTCCTCGATCCGCGACTGAGCCATCAATATCTCCCTCGATCAGCGAAGGGCTTGAAGTTCGTCGCCGAACTCAGCCTCGAATTCCTCGATCTCGTCTTTGCCCGGGTCGAGGATGGCGGCGTCAGGCAGGGTGTTTTCCCCCTGTGCAAGGATCATCCGCCTGAAACGCCGGACCGGACAACATGTCCAAGGTGCCTTTTGTCGAGCGTGAAGGTGAAGTACACGAAGGCCCTTCCTGTACCCAGGCGCGAGGAAGGAAGCCTTCAGGTACCGAGGAAGGGACCCTCGGCGTCGAACTCGGCTTCGAATTCGTCGATCTCGTCGCGTCCGATGTCGAGCAGGGCGACGTCCGCCTGCCCTCCCCCGGCGGGGGCGGCCGTTCCGCGGCCGATGATCGCCGCGATTTTCGAAGGCGTCCGGTACTCGAACACCTCCCGCGCGCCGAACGTCATCCCGTCGCGATGCGCCCGCGCCGCCAATTGCATCGACAGGAGCGAATCCCCGCCCAATTCGAAGAAACTGTCGTCCGCGCCGATCCGGTCCAGACCGAGCACTTCGGCGAAGAGCGCGCACAACGCCCGCTCCGCTTCGGTCACCGGCTCCCGGCCGGAAACCAGTCCGCCGAAATCGGGATCCGGCAACGCCGCCCGGTCGACCTTGCCGTTCGCCGTCACGGGCAAGGCGTCCACCGCCACGACCGCCGCCGGCACCAGATGGTCCGGCAACGTCTCGGCGACCTGCTCGCGCAGCCGTCTCGGATCCACCTCGCCGCCGGACACGACGTAGCCGATCAACCGGCCGTCACGGGCCACCACCACCGCCTGATCGACCCCGGGCAGCGCCGCCAGCGCCGCCTCGATCTCACCCGGCTCCACCCGGAAGCCACGGATCTTGACCTGGTCGTCGGCCCGGCCGGCGAACACCAGCTCGCCCTCGTCCGTCCAGTACGCCACGTCCCCGGTCCGGTACATCCTCCGGCCGGCGGCGAACGGATCCGCGACGAACCGCTCCGACGTCAACGCCGGGCGGCCCAGATACCCCTGTGCCACCGCGTCGCCGCCGATGTACAGCTCACCCGCGACACCCGGCGGCACCGGGCGCAGGAAGAGGTCCAGCACATACAGCCGCCTGCCCGGCAGCGGCCCGCCGATCGGCAACGTCGGCGCGAGCCGCTCCCCCGGCTCGATCGCCTTCGACGACACGCACACCGCGGCCTCGGTCGGGCCGTACGCGTGCCAGATCCGCAACCGCGGGCAGGCCCGCCGGACCCGGTCCACCACCTCGGACGGCACCACGTCGCCGCTCAGCAGCAGTTCGCGCAATCCCGAGAAGACCTCCGGCGACTCCTGTGCCAGCGCCCGGAACTGCCCCGCCATCATCACCACCGAGGTGACGCCCTTGGTCACGTAGGCGGCGAGCCGCTCCGCGTCGACCAAGCCGGGCTCGGCGAGCAGCACCCCCGCCCCCGCGCCGAGCGACACCCACAGGTCGTACACCGACGCGTCGAAGGTGTGCGGAGCGTGCATCAGCACCGTGTCGCCGGGCCCGACCGCCCACCCCGGATCTCCCACCAGGATCGCCGCGGCCCGGTGCTGGACCACCACGCCCTTCGGGGTCCCGGTCGATCCGGACGTGTAGATCACGTAGGCCGGGTCCTCCGCCCGGACGGAGATCGGGGCGAGGGCGCCCTCGATGGCTTCGTCCACCACGATCCGCGCGTATCCCGCGGGCACCAGATCCGAGGTCCCCGCTGCGCACACCACCGCCGCGACCGAAGAGTCCGCCAGCATGAAGGCCACCCGGTCCGCCGGGTAGTCCGGCGAGACCGGCACGAACGCCGCTCCCGCCTTCCAGACCCCGAGCCAGGCCGCCACCAGCTCCGCCGACCGTTCCAGCACGACCCCGACCCGGTCGCCCCGGCGCACCCCCCTCGCCGTCAAGGCGCCCGCCACCCGGCCCGCCCATTCGTCGAGCTCCGCGAAGGACCAGACCCGGTCGCCGTCGATCACCGCCGTCGCGCCGGGTGCCTTGCGCACCTGCTCGCGGAACAACTCCGGCACCGACACCGCGGGCACCCCGTCGCCGGTGTCGTTCCACCGTTCGACGACCAGCTCCCGTTCGGCGGCACCGACCACGTCGAGCCGTCCCACCGGCGCCGCCGGTTCCGCGATCATCCGCTCCAGCACCCGGACGAGCCCGCGGTGGGCCTGTTCGGCCAGGGACGCGCCGACCAGCTCCGGCTGGTACTGCAAATCGGTCTCGAGACTCTCGCCGGGCATGACCACCAGGGTCATCGCGTACGGCGCCGCCTGGTGGTACTCCCGCAGGGACAGGCGGAGGCCGCTCGGGGAGACCGCGCCCGCCGCCGGATCGGCGTAGTTCTCGAATCCCACGACCGTGTCGAAACCCGCCCCGCCGAGCTTCTGGATCTCCGGCAGGCCGAGATGGTGATGCGGCACCAGCGCGGACTGCCGCTCCTGCAATTCCGTCAGGAGCCCGAGGATCGACTGCCCGCCGTCCAGGCGCACCCGCACCGGCACGGTGCCGATGAACAGCCCCACGGTCTGTTCCACGCCGGGCAGCTCCGCGGGGCGCCCCGAAACCACCGCGCCGAACACCACGTCACGACGACGCGCCAGCCGGGCCAGCACCACCGCCCACGCCCCTTGCACCAGCGTGTTCAGCGTCAGCCCGTGCCCGCGGGCGAAGTCGGCCAGCGTGGACGTGAAGTCCGGTGAATGCCGGATCAGTTCGCGGGCCGGTGTGCCGAGCGCCGTACCCGGCCGTTCCGGGAGCCCGAGCGACGATCCGTCGGCACCGGCCAGTTCCGCGTGCCACGCCGCTCGGGCCGCCTGCTTGTCCTGTCGGTCGAGCCAGGCCAGATAGTCCCCGTAGGAGCCCGCGGGCCGCAGCCGCGGGCCGGCCCCGCCCGCCGCGTAGATGTCGAGGAGTTCCGATTCGAGGATCGCCCGCGACCACCCGTCCATGACCAGGTGATGGCTCGTCGTCACCAGGCAGTGCCGGTCCCGGCCGAGCCGGATCAGCGTCAGCCGCAGCAGCGGAGGCTTCGCCAGGTCGAATTTCCCGGCCCGCTCCTTCTCCGCGATCGAGCTCACCTCGGCCAGCGCGTCCGGTTCGGCCAGGTGGGACAGATCGTGTTCGGCCCAGGGAAGCTTCGCACCCCGGAAAACGAGCTGGACCGGCTCTCCGGACTTCCGCCGGTGGAAGCAAGCGCGAAGCGCCGCATGCCGGTCGAGAAGGATCTCCCACGATTCCCGGAACCGTTTCGCGTCCAGCGGTCCGTCGAGGAACTGCGTCTGCTGGGTCGTCTGGATGTCGGGAGCGTCCTCGGACAGGAGCGAGGCGTGATAGAGCATCCCCTCCTGCATCGGGGACAGCGGCCAGATCTCCGCGAGCGCCGATCCGGACCGCGTGGTTGACGCGTTCACGATGTCCGCCCCTCGCTGAGTTCCGCCGCTAGCGCTTCGAAGTTCTCGATCTCGTCCTGGTCGAGCTGCAGAAGACCGAAATCGGAGGCGGTGTGCCCACCGGCGGCGGGGTCCTCCGCCTGCCGGGCCAGCCCGGACAGCGTGTCCAGCAGTTCGCGGACCAGCCGGTCGATCTCGGCGTCCTCGAACAGGTCACCCGACCACTCCACCATGAGCGTCAGTTCCGGACCGGCAGGCAGATCCTGGACGATGGCGTTGACATCGAGACCGTGCGGCAACCGCATGTCCGGATCCAGCGAACCGCCGATCTCGCCGGCCAAGTGCCACGCCCGCACGTCCTCCGCCTCACCGGCGACGAAGCGGCCCAGGTAGTTGAAGCCGATCCGCGCCGACGGCAGTGCCGCGAGCACCGGTTCCGTCTCGCCGTTGAGGTACCTCAGCATCCCGTGGCCGAGCCCGTCGCCGGGTACCGCCCGCGACTGCTCCTTGACCGCCTTCAGCAACGCGCCCGCCGCCGGACCACCGGCGACCACCTCGGCGAGATCGATCCCGGCCACCTCCAGCCGTACCGGATGCGTACTGGTGAACCAGCCCACCGTCCGGGACAGGTCCATCCCCTCGGCGGGATGGCGGCCATGACTCTCCACGTCCACCAGCACCGTGTCCTCACCGCGCCACCGGGCCACCGCTCCCGCCAGCCCGGTCAGCAGCACCTCGTGCACGCCGCAGTGGAACACCGCCGGAGCCCGGCCCACCAGCACCGGCGTTTCGGCGGGCGGCACCGTCCACGACCGCGAACGCACCGCCCCGGCCGGGGCGGGCCCTGGTGACCCCGCTTGACCGAGAATCCGCTTCCAGGCGGGCAGTTCCGCGACCCGCTCGGCAGAGACGGCCCACTCCTCGAGCAGCGCCGTCCACCGGCGGAACGACACGCCCACCGGCTCCAGTGCCGGCTCCCGTCCCGCGGCCGCCGCCTCGCAGGCCGACCGCAGATCGGACGTCAGAATTCGCCACGAAACCCCGTCGACGACGAGGTGGTGTGCCACCACGACCACCCGGCCCGCCTGATCCGGCCCGGCGTCCACCCACACCGCCTGGACCATCACCCCCGCGAAGGGCTCCAGCCGTCCGACGGCTTCCCGCGCCGCGGCCTCGGTGGCTTCGGCGAGCGAGCCGACCTCGGCCTGCACGCGGGTGACGATTCCCGTCGCGGCCACCGACCCGCGCTCGCCGACCACCAGCCGCCCGCCGCCGTCGCCGTCGACGAACCGCGCCCGCAGCATGTCGTGCGTGTCCAGCACCGCCGCCAGCCCGGTGGCCAGTGTCTGCTCCCCCAGTTCCGGGGGCGCACCGACCACGACCCACTGCGCGAACCCGGCTTTCGTGACACCGTCGCCGAACATCCGCATCACCGGGGTCAGCGCGACCTCACCCACACCGTCCGCGATCGCGGACCGATCCTGATGCGGCACAGCGGTTTCCGCCACGAGCTGCGCGAGCCGTTCAGGGGTCCGGTGGTCGAACACCTGCCGCGGGGTCAGCGAAAGACCGTCGCGGCGCGCGCGGGAAGCGACCTGCATCGACGAGATCGAATCCCCGCCCAGTTCGAAGAAACCGTCCTCGACGCCGACGTGTGCCAGCCCGAGCACCTCGGCGAACACCTCGCACAGGATCCGCTCGGCCTCGGTCGCGGGCTCCCGCCCGGCCGTCTTCGAGGAGAAGTCCGGTTCCGGCAACGCCTTCCGGTCGATCTTCCCGTGCGGCGTCAGCGGCAGGGCGTCCAGCGCCATCACCGCCGCGGGCACCATGTACGCCGGCATCCGGGCCGCGAGTTCCTTCCGCAGCGCTTCCGGATCGACGTCACCCGGCGCCACGTACGCCACCAGGCGGCCGTCGCGGACGGTCACCGTGGCCTGGGCGACCTCGGCGCGGCCGGACAAGGCGAACTCGATCTCACGGGGTTCGACCCGGAAGCCGCGGATCTTGACCTGGTCGTCGGCCCGTCCGGCGGAGACCAGTTCGCCGTCCTCGGTCCAGTACGCCAGATCACCGGTGCGGTACATCCGCTCACCGGGGACGAAGGGATCGGCGACGAACCGCTCGGCCGTCAGCGCCGGACGCCCCAGATAGCCGCGGGCCACCCCGACGCCCGCCAGATACAGCTCACCCGTGATCCCGTGCGGCAACGGACGCAGGAACGAGTCGAGCAGATAGCCGCGCACCCCCGCGATCGGCTTCCCGAACGGGATCACGTCGCCTTCCGGCGACAACGGCATGCTCACCGTCGCGCAGATCGTGGTCTCGGTCGGCCCGTAGGCGTTGATCATCCGCCGTCCGGGCGACAGGCGGTCCACCAGTCCCGGCGGACAGAGTTCTCCCGCCGCGGTGACGGTTTCCAGCCGGTCCGGCAGACTGTCCACAGTGGCCAGCACGGACGGTGGCGCCTTCACGTGCGTGATGTCCCAGCGTTCCAGCGCGTCGATCAGCGAAGCGTGCGGCGGCAGATCCTCGTCCGGCGGCATCACCAGCGTCGCCCCCGCCAGCAACGCCATCATCACCTCGGACACGATGGTGTCGAAGCCCAGCGCCGCGAACTGCAGGACACGGGACGACGGTGACACGGCGAGCCGTTCGATATGCGCCATCGCCAGATTGCCCAGGCCGGAGTAGGTGACGACGACACCCTTCGGCGTACCGGTCGAACCCGACGTGTAGATCACATACGCCGCGTCACGCGGGTCCAGGCGCGGCAGGTCCGCGCCCGGGGCCGCGGTCAGGTCGACCTCGTCCAGCACGACCAGCCGGTCCGCGAACTCCGGCGGCACCGCCTCCCGCGTTCCTCTCTGGCACACCACCAGCATCGGGTCCGCGCTCCCGAAGATGAACCGCACCCGGTCGGCCGGGTACGCGGGATCCACCGGGACGAACACGCCGCCCGCCAGTGCCACCCCCAGCATCCCGGTCAGCCACCACGAGGACCGGCCGACGACCAGCCCGACGCGGCGCTCCCGCCCGACGCCGCGGGCACGCAGGACGGCCGCGAGCTTCGACGCCCGCTCCCACAGTTGCGCGTAGGACAGCTCGCCTTCACCGTCGGCGACGGCCACCGCGTCCGGTCGCTCCGCCGCCATCCTGCCGATCAGCACGGGCAGCGGTTCCCCGGCCGTCACCGCGGGTTCCCACTCCAGCACCGGGTTTCCGACGATCTCCACCCGGCCGAGGAGTCCGCCCGGATCGTCGACCATCGCCCGCAGCGCACCGGCGAACCACGCGAGCACCGAGTCGGCGACCGCCTGATCGATTTGCGCGGGCCAGTAGGCGAGCTGGATCTTGAACCCTTCACCGGGAATGATCCCGATGGTCAGCGGGTAATGGGTTCCTTCGATCGTGCCCAGGTAGGTGAACTGGTCGGCGAAATCCCTCGGGTAGTTCTCGAACACCAGCAGCGTGTCGAAGGACGCACCCGGCCCGGCCGCCTTCTGGATCTCCGGCAGCCCCAGGTGCTGATGCGGCATCAGGGCCACCTGCCGGTCCTGCAGGGCGGTGAGCAGGTCCAAGACCGTTCGCCCACCGTCCAGTGGCACCCGGATCGGCACCGTGTTCATCATGAGCCCCGGCATCGACTCCACCCCGGCGAGTTCCGCGGGCCGGGCGGCGACCGTGGTGCCGAACACCACGTCGGTCCGCCGTACCAGCCGGGCCAGCACCATCGCCCAGGCGCCCTGTACCACGGTGTTCAGCGTCAGCCCGTGGTCGCGCGAGAACTCGACCAGCCTGGAGTGCAGCTCCGGCGGGAGGTGGACGACGCGGTAGTCGTAGTCCGTACCGGAGTCCGTCTTGGCGATCAGCGCGGGCACGTCGATGCCGGACAGTTCGGCCCGCCACGCCGCGCGTGCCGCGTCCTTGTCCTGCCGGTCGAGCCAGGCCAGGTAGTCCCGGTAGGACGCGACACCCGTCCGCTCCGGCAGCCGCCCGCCTGCCGTGTAGGCCTCGGACACCTCGTTGAGGACGACCGCCACCGACCAGCCGTCGGTCAGGATGTGGTGGCTGACCACCACCAGGCGGTGCCGGTCCTCGGCCAGCCGGGCCAGCACGAGCCGGAACAACGGTGCCTTGGCGAGGTCGAACCGCTTCCCTTGTTCCTGCCGCACCAGGGCTTCGACGGCCGCGTCGGCGTCGTCCGCGCCCGTCAGATCCACTTCCCGCCACGGCAAGGTGACGTGCTTGGCGACGGCCTGCACCGTCTTCCCCGACGCGAGCCGGTGAAAACTCAGCCGAAGCGCGGACTGCCGGGCGAAAACCGCCTCCCATGCGGCTCTTAACCGGGCCACGTCCAACTGCCCGGTCAGCTCCAGGATCCATTGAGCCTGATAGATGTCCGGCCCCTGCCGGCTGTCGGGCCCCTGGTCGTCCAGGGTCGACTGGAAGAGCAGTCCCGCCTGGAGCGGTGCCAGCGGCCAGATCTCCTCGGCCTCCGGTGCGGCGAGCGCCAGCTCGGCCTCGTCTTCCGCGCTGAGCACGATCAGCGGGCGGGCGGCTGGCCGCTCGACCGGTACCGCCCGCGCCGCGGCGACCGCCAGCCGGGCCGGGGTCTCGTGCTCGAAGATTTCGGCGAGTGTCAAGGACAGTCCGGCTTTCGCCGCCCGTGCCGCCAGGCGCATCGCGATGATCGAATCCCCGCCCGATTGGAGGAAGCCGTCGTCGACACCGGCTCGGCCGAGGCCGAGCACCTCCGCGAACAGTCCACAGAGGATCCGCTCCAGCTCGGTGGCGGGTTCGCGGGCGGCGGTCTTCGCCGTGAAGTCGGGCGACGGCAACGCCGCGCGGTCGACCTTGCCGTTGCCGGTCAGCGGCAGCGCGTCCAGGGACAGCACGGCGGCCGGGACCAGGTACTCCGGCAGCACCGCACCGAGACGCTCGCGGACGAGGGCGGGTTCCGCGTCCGCCACCACGTAGCCGATCAGCTTCCCGTCGATCGCGACCACCACGGCCTCGTGGACGTCCGGCTGGGCGGTCAACGCGGCCTCGATCTCGCCGGGTTCGATCCGGAACCCGCGGATCTTCACCTGGTCGTCCGCCCGGCCCGCGAACAGCAACTCGCCGTCGGCGGTCCACTGGGCGAGGTCCCCGGTCCGGTACATCCTCCGCCCGGACGCGGACGGATCCGCCACGAACCGCTCCGCCGTCAGCCCGGCCCGGTCCAGGTAACCGTCCGCCAGACCGGAACCGGCGAGGTACACGTCGCCGATCACCCCCGGCGCCACGGGACGCAGCCCCGCGTCGAGCACGGAGACCTGCCGGCCCGTGAGCGGACGGCCGATCGGCAGCACCGCCCCCAGCGTGTCGCCCGGCGCGAGCAGATGCCAGGTCGCGCAGAGCGTCGTCTCCGTCGGGCCGTACAGATGCCGGATCCGCGTCCGGGGGTTCACCTCCCGCACCCGCTCCACCGCGTGCGCGGGTACCAGGTCGCCGCCGGTCAGCACCTCGGCCAGCCCCGCGAACGATTCCGGCGATTCCTCGGCCACCGCACGGAAACTGCCCGCGGTCAGATGTGCCCGCGTCACCCCGGCCGCGACCGCCTCCCGGAGGCGCCGGGCATCCACCGCCCCCGGTCCGGCGATCACCACCCTGGCACCCGACACCAGCGGCACCCAGATCTCGAACAGCGACGCGTCGAAGGAATGCGGCGCGTGCATGAGGATCGCGTCCCCGGGTTCCACGGCCCATCCGGGCTCGCCGACCAGCTCCGCGACGCCGCCGTGCGGGACGGCCACGCCTTTCGGTGTGCCCGTCGAACCGGACGTGTACATCACGTACGCCAGGTCCCTCGGCCCCACCGAGACCGCCGACGCTCCGCGCTCGTCACCGTCCGTCGCGACGTCCGGCTCGATCGCCTCGATCCCCTCCGGCACGCTGTCGCGCGTCGCGGCCGAGCACACCATCAAGGACACGCCCGAGTCCGCCACCATGAAGGCCACTCGCGGCGCGGGGTAGGCGGCGTCCACCGGTACGTACGCCGCCCCTGCCTTCCAGACGGCGAGCAGCGCCACCAGCAGCTCCGCCGAGCGGTCCAGCATGACCGCGACCCGGCCGCCGCGGCGCACACCCCGGCCGGTCAACCGCCCGGCCAGCCGGTCCGCGAGTGCGTCGAGCCGCCGATAGGTCAGCACCCGGTCACCGTCGACCACGGCCACCGCGTCGGGTGTCCGGTGCACGCGGCGGGCGAACAGCTCCGGCACGGTCGTGGTGGCCTGCGCTGCGGGACTCATCGTTCTCCTTCAAGAACCACCTGATGCGCCGGCGCCGCCCCGTTGCCGCCGCGTTTGACGCCGTTGCTTTCCGGCTTGGCGAACTGTGTGCGATAGAGGTCCGCGTAAAGACCGCCCGCGGCCAGCAACTCCTCGTGCGTTCCGCGCTCCCGGACCCCGCCGCCGTCGATCACGAGGATCTGGTCGGCCTCCCGGATCGTGGACAACCGGTGGGCGATCACCAGTGAGGTCCGGTCGCGCAGGGCGGTCTTGAGCGCCGCTTGCACGGCGGCCTCCGACTCGGAGTCCAGATGTGCGGTGGCTTCGTCGAGTACGACGACCGTCGGCGCCTTCAGCAGCAGCCGGGCGATGGCCAGTCGTTGCTTCTCCCCGCCCGACATGCGGTAGCCGCGATCGCCCGAGACGGTGTCCAGCCCCTGGGGAAGGGAGTCGATGAGCTCCCAGATCTGGGCTCCCCGGCAGGCCTCGATCAGCTCGTCCTCGGTGGCCGTCGGGCGGGCGTAGAGCAGGTTCTCCCGGATCGTGTTGTGGAAGAGGTAGGCGTCCTGGCTGACCACACCGACCGTTTCGCGCAGCGAATCGAAGGTGAGATCCCGCAGATCCTGTCCACCGGCGCGAATGCTGCCGGAGGTCGGGTCGTACAGCCGGGAGACCAGGTGGGTGATGGTGCTCTTCCCCGCGCCGGACGGACCGACGAGCGCGGTGAGGGTGCCGGCGGGCACGTGGAAGCTCACGTCGCGCAGGACGTCCGGCGGTATCTCCCCGCGTCCCCGGTCGGCCCGCAGATGCTCCAGCGACGCCAGCGAGACCTCGTCCGCGGTGGGGTACCGGAACGCCACGTTCCGGAACTCGATGTCCGGTGCCACGCCCTTCTCGAGCCCGACCGCGTCTTCGCGTTCCTCGATCAGCGGCTTCAGGTCGAGCAGCTCGAAGATCCGGGAAAAACTCACCACGACGGTCTGCGCGGTCTCCTGCATCCCCGACAACTGGGTGATCGGCCCGAACAGCCGCGAGAGCAGGGTCGCGATGGCGACCAGCGTCCCGAGCTGGAAGGCCCCGGCGAGTACGAGTTCGCCACCGATCCCGTAGACGAGCGCCGTGGCGAGCGAGGCCACCAGGGACATCATCACGAAGGCCATCCGGCCGTAGACGGAAAGGCTCACGCCGATCTTGCGGATCCGCCCGGCCCGCTTCCGGTACTCGGCGATCTCCTCGTCCGGGCGGCCGAAGAGTTTCGAGAGCATCGCGCCCTGGACGTTGAATCGCTCGTGGAGAAGCCCACCGAGGCCGTCGTTGGCTTCCATCAGCCGCCCGGCGCGCCGCTGGATCGCCCGGCCCACCCGGATCCAGGGCAGGAGGAACAGCGGCACCAGCACCAGTACGACGACGGCGACGAGCCACGACAGATAGATCAGTTCGGCCAGCACCACGATGACGGTGAGCGCACTGGTCGCCGCGATCAGCAGCCCGCCGAAATGCTGCTGTGCCATGATCAGGTCCGTGTGCAACCGGCCGACCAGTACCCCGGTCTGGGTGCGGGTGAAGAACGCGATCGGCAGCCGCCGGACGTGATCGAGCGCCTGCACCCGGAGGTCGTAGCTGACCCCTTCCCCGATCCGGCCGGAAATGTAGGCCGACACCAGTGCCAGCGCCGCGCCCAGCACCGCGAGCACGGCGGCCAGGCAGGACATCAGGAGCACGGTTCCCGGATCGTTTCCGACGATGCCGACGTCGACCAGTTCCCTCAGCAGCAACGGGGTCGCGACGATGACGAGCGACTCCAGTGCCGCGACGAGGACGAAAAGCGTGACCATGCCGATGTGCGGGCGGAAGTAGGTGAGCACCCGGCGCACCGTCCCGGGACGAACCTTGGTCTCCCAGGGATCGGGATCGTCATCGCTCTTCCTCACCCCCCCGTAGTTCAGCACTGCGTCCATGCGGGCACCCCTCTCGAAGAACAGGTCGGCGATCTCAATCGTGCTGAATCGGGTCGATGTCCACGAGTGGGCCGAAGCGAACACTTGGGAGGGTTCGGTTCACCTGCCACGGGATCGACGAACATCCCCGTCGAGCGGGCTTTCACTGTCCACAAGCGACACTCAGGCGGCCGCCCGCCGTCGGATCAGCGGCATCCGCCGGGAACGGGCGGCACATGCCAGCCATGGAACCGGAGAGCCTCGGCGAGTCTTCCGGTGTCTTCCTGGCGAACGGAAACCTCGGCGACCCCGACCGGCAACCCCGTCGAGTGCTCCAACCGGACGTCCTCGATGTTGACCTCCGCCAGCTCCGCGGCGTTGAACAACCGGGCCAGTTCTCCCGGCCTGTCCCGCAGCACCACCTGGACCACCGCGAAATCGCGGACCGGCCCGCCGTGTTTGCCGGGGATCCGGCCGTGTCCCTCCACACCACGCCGCAGCAGCTCCGTCACGTCGTCGAGATCGCCCGACCGCAGCGCCGAGGCCGTCGCGGCGAGATCCGCCGCGATCCGGTCGAGCACTTCGGCGACCGGAAACGCGTTCCCGGAAAGGATTCTCCGCCACAGCCCGGGATCGCCGGCGGCGATCCGCGTCACGTCCCGCAGGCCCTGCCCCGCCAGGCTCAGCGCGACGTCGTCACCGCCGGCCAGCCTCGCCGCGACCGCCGACGCCGCCACGTGCGGGGCGTGCGACACCAGCGCCACCGCCGCGTCGTGGTCACCCGCGCCCACGATGACGGCCTCCGCACCGCACAGCGACACCAGTTCCCGCACCCGCCGCACCGCGCCCGCATCCGTTTCCGGACGGGGACAAAGCGCCCAAGGACGGCCGAGGAACAGATCGGCGCGGGCCGCGGCCGGGCCGGACCGTTCCCGGCCGGCGAGCGGATGCCCTGGAACATAGGAGGTCAAGTCGCAGCCGAGCCGCTCCGCGTCGGCGATCGGACCGGCCTTGACACTGGCCACGTCGGTGTAAGCCCGCGCGGAGCCCTGCTTCTGGAGCTCGGCCAGCCGGTCCCCCACCAGGTGTGGCGGCACGGCGATCACCGCCAGGTCCACTTCCTCGCCGGTCCATTGCCGGCCGGCGCCCAGCTCTTCCGCGAGCCGGACGGCATGCACGTCGGCGTCGGACAGGTGGATCGCCACCCCCTTCTCACGAAGGGCCAGCGCGACCGAGGTGCCGATCAGTCCGGTGCCGACGACGAGTGCCTTTTGCACGGTCACCTCTGCTCCTTGAGCGGTGCACCGTGAAGACCTCCTCGATGAGGAGGCCTTCACGGAGTCATCTCGCGGCGAGGTCGGTCGCCTGGTTCTCCAAGCGGCCCGCGAACTCCGACCAGACCCGGGCGTGGTCCTTCGCGAAGCCGGCGATCACGCCGTACAGATGCGGCGGGACGCCGTGCAGGATTCTCTCCCACTCCTGCCCGTCGATCGAGTGCAGGGACAGCATCCGCAGGAGGAGCCTGCCCACCTCGCTCAACCGGAGCGCCGGATCGGCCTTGAGCCGTTCCAGCACGGCGAGGCGTTCCCGGTCCACGGTGCTTTCGAAGTCGGGTTCCGGCCATCGCAACGGATGCGGCTTGGCCCGCAACTTCCTGGTCCCGTCCGGGGTCGGGCTTTCACCACGCTCCAGCCGGGCTCGCACATCCCGGACCGTCTCCGGCGAGATACCGACCTTCTTGGCGACCTGCCGAAGGGAAAGACCCGGATCGTTGCGGATGAGCTCGGCCGCGAGTTTCCGCCGTTCCGAACCGTCGACAGGACGGATTCGCCCGTCCCGCCCGACCCTTGTCTCCCCTCCGCCTTCGCCTCCGCGTCGCCGCAGGTCGGCCACCGTGCCGGCGGAGATACCGGTCGCCGACGCCACCCGCCGATCGGACCACTGCGGATGCGTCCCGATGATCTGGACGGCCGCACGTTTGCGATCCGCGAGGGAAAGCGGCAGACCATGCCGGATGTTCGCTTCCACGGCGAGGACGAAGGCGTCGGATTCGGCGCCGTCGACGAACCTCGCCCGGATCTTCGTATCGCCTCTGACGCGCGCCGCCTTCAACCGGTGCAGACCATCGACCACCCGCATCGTCGGTCGGTGAACGAGAATTGGCGGAAGTTCCCACTCCGCGGACAGCAGTGTCTCGACGTGGTCCGGATCCTCGCCAGACGTTCGTGGCGAACACGCGGTGGACAGCCGGGACAACTCGATTTCGACGACAGGGAGAGCGGAAAGTTCAACTCTCGTCGGATCCACCTAGCCCCCATTGAATCTCTTGTTTGATCGACGTTTGCGATACGGCAAGGGACCCACCGTCCAAGTGCTCGGCTTCGGTGGTTGGACACCATGAACCCGTCCGGCGCCGGCTTCGGCCGCAGGGCGGGGTGTCCTCGACGGTGAGGATCCCTCGAACACCACCGGGCGGACCCGCGCCTGTGCGGGCCGCCCCACGGTCTTCCAGACGACCGGTGGTGCGCTTTCCGACGAACTACCGAAGCCGCAAGGGCCGCCTCCCATCGCCCCGAGGACGATCAGGCGAGACGATCGCTCAGCGACTCGATCCGACCAGGTCGGCCAGGCCGACATCCGTGCAGCCTGACGAAGTCGGCACCCGCCGCGATGCGAGGTCTCGGACGTTTTCGATCCTATGTCTCCGTACCGCCTCAGCTCAGCGGTTCAGTGGGTGAAATCTATGGAAGCCTCCCAGTAAGCGCGCACCATGTCAGCCCCAGTTGGCCCGCACCAACGCAGCATGGCATGAACAATCCATGTCGGCAATTGACGAACAGTGTGATTTTCGTAGACGAGACGGCCGCCAAGATCAATATCCGAAACTTCGCCGCCGGTATTGACGCGCCTGCCGAAGATAAGTAAAGCGGCCGCGTACACGTTTGCCCGGGCGGATGCCGCTAGGCTGTTCGCAGGTCTTGTTAGGCCATTCGTAGGGCCTTGTTCTTCTATCGAAGCGAGCACGGCCGGCGCCGGGCTCGTGCCACCCCTCGACATTTATTCACACGAACGGCCGATCCCGGATCTCATTGTTCGGTCGGCCGCCGAGCTTTCCGTGGCAGCACCGGCATCGGCGGACGCCGAGAGCGGAATGAGACCGGCGTCGTGGACCCATCACGAGAACAGAACCAACGCCGACCCGCCAGGAAGAAGCACGCCGGGAAAACCACCCAGGTGAGCGAGCCGCCGAACGTTCAGGTGAACGCGGACGACCTCACCCGTTCAGCCAAATGACGAAAACTGTCCAAGCCCGAGCCTCGCGCAGTGCACCGGACGGCCATTCGCGGTACAGAAAGGCGATACCACCTGGCGGCGTCGACAATTTCGGGATGGCACGACGGAATGACTCGCCCACCGGATCCGTCGCCGGTTCAGTCACCCAATCATCCGACGTTCTAATCGGCAGGGTTGACGTGGCGTGTCCTCGAGTCGGGGCACCTTCGTCTCACGTGCCGCGCCGGGCTTCCCGGCACGGAAGCCGTACCGTCCTCCACCTGAAGTACACGATGGCCCCCTTCCTCGCGCCAGCGCCAGGAAGGGGGCCATCATGTACTGGGAAAGGCGAAGGAAAACGGCGTCCGGAGGCCGCGTCCAACCGCATACTTGGACAGTCGCTTACGGAGACCGGCCGCCTCACCGGCCGACGAGAACCGACCGCGCACCCCGTGCCCCGCCGCGACGGACGGAAAAATGCCGCGGGCACCCCTCGGGGCACCCGCGGCATCGGTGTGGCAGGCCGGCTCGCCTACGCGATCGGGAAATCGAAATACGTGTCCGGGTAAGGCTCGTCCTTCAGGCTGTAGTGCCACCACTCGCACTCGTACGGGGTGAAGCCCGAACCCTCCATGACAGCGCGGAGGTGTGCACGGTTCTTCGTCGCTTCCTCCGGGACCCCCGCTGCCCCGTGATGCGAGACGACGTCCATCAGGTCGTGGTCGCCACCCATCTCGGCGAGCTCACCGGTGTCCAGGTGGTACAGCGTCAGGTCCACCGTGCTGCCCCGGCTGTGACCCGACTTGGTGGCCACGTAGCCCTGTTCGAACATCTGGGGCCGCTCGATGTTCGGGTAGTGCCTGGCTTTCTTCCGGCCGTCTTCGGGCTCTTCCGCCCAGCGCAGGAAGCGGTCCACGGCGCGCTGCGGGCGGTAGCCGTCCCACAGGAGCAGGCCGAAGCCGAGTTCTTCGGCCTTGTCCCGCGCCTTCTCCAGCGCCGCGCAGAACGCACGCGTGCCGGCGACGCGGTTCACCAGGTACCCGTCCACCGGTTTGCCGGTGAAGTTGTCCCACGTGGCGTACTTGGCGTCCCAGCGGATCCCGGAGACGACCTCGTCCACGAAGACGAAATCATCCTTCATCCGGCACGGCCCGCGAGGGTCAGCTTCACCAGCCGGTCGATCACGTCGCCGAGCGAGAGGCCGGCGGCGGCCATCATCCGCGGGTAACGGCTGTACGAGGTCAGGCCGGGCAGGGTGTTGACCTCGTTGAGCACCACGCTCCCGTCCTCCTTGAGGAACAGGTCCACTCGCGCGAGGCCGCGGCAGCCCAGCGCGCGGTAGATGACCTTCGCGGTCTTCTGGACGAGGTCACGCGACTCGTCCGGGATGTCGGCCGGGACGATGAAGCTCGAGTTCTCGGAGCCGGTCTCGGGACTCTTCTCCTGGTGGATCTTGAAGAAGCCGTGGGTCAGCGCGACCCGGTCGACCTCGCCCGCGAACAGGTCCTCGTCGTTGCCCAGGATCGAGCAGCCGATCTCGCTGCCGACGACGGCCTCTTCGATCAGGATCTTCGCGTCGTACTGGCGCGCCTCCGCCAGCGCGGCGGGCAGCTCTTCCTTCGCGGAGACCTTGCTGACGCCGAACGACGAGCCGGAGCGGGCGGGCTTCACGAAGACCGGGTAGCTCAGCCGATCCGGGTCGACGTCGTTGTCCGGTGTGACGATGTGGAAGTTCGGCGTCGCGATCCCCGCGCCGCGGACGACGGAATAGGTGAGGGCCTTGTCGATGCACATGACCGAGCTCGGGAGGTCGCAGCCGACGTAGGGGATGCCGGAGATCTCCAGCAGCCCCTGCATCGCACCGTCTTCGCCGAACTTGCCGTGCAGGACCGGCAGCACCACGTCGAGGGCGATCGTCTCGTACTTGCCCTCGTCCAGGACGAGCAGGCCGTGCACCCCGCGGTCCGGCGACAGCACGGCCGGGCGGACGTTCCCGCTCTCCCAGTCCTCGGCGGGGCCGTCGCAGAGCATCCAGGAACCGCTCTGGGTGATCCCGATGTAGTACGGCTCGTACTTCTCGAGGTCGAGATTCTTCTGGACCTCGCGCGCAGATTTGATGGAGATAGGATGTTCTTCGGAAAGCCCGCCGAACAGAATTCCGATTTTCAACCTATCCATACTACTTCCCGCTTTCGAATTGGAGACAATTGATGATGGAGTTTTCGACAGTGTCACTCAGCGCGTGGTCCGTGTAGTAGGCGGTATGCGGGCTGATGAGCACGTTCGACAGTTTTTCCAACCGCAGCAACGTCTTGCTCTCTAGCGGCTTGTTCCGGCAGTCGGCGTAGAAGATTCCTTCCTCGCCTTCGAGGACATCCAGCGCCGCGCCGCCCAGTTTGCCGCTTTCCAAAGCCGAAATGAGGGCTTCGGTTTCGATGAGCGGACCGCGTCCGGTGTTGATGACGTACGCGCCGTCCTTCAGCCGACCGATGTTCTTCCGGTCGAGAAGATGATGGGTATCGGTGTTGAGCGGCACATGGAGTGTCACGATGTCGCTCTGCTCGAGCAATTCGTCGAGCGGGACGTACTCGGCCGAGGCGGTGAGGACCGTGTCGTAGGCCAGCACCCGGCACCCGAAACCACGCAGCCGATCGAGGACCGCGACACCGATACGCCCGGTACCGACCACCCCGACGGTGAGATCGCGCAGCTCTTTCCCGCGCACCGCGTCCAACCGGTAGTCGTGGACCTCGGTGCGGAGGACGATGGACTTGGCGTTCCGCACGGCCATCAGCATCAGCATCAGCGTGAAGTCGGCGACGCTGTCGGGCGAGTAGGCGACGTTGCCGACGGTGATACCGACACTCGCCGCGTATTCCACGTCGATGTGGTTGAAGCCGATGCTCCGCGTGGAAATGTATTTCACGCCCGCTTCGGCGAGCGCGAGAAGAAGGGAATTCGTGACCTTGGTCTTGTGGCCGATGCTGATGCACCTGTTTCCGGAGACCAGCCCGATATTGGCCTCGGACACCGGCTCCCGGACAATGGTCGGCATTATGCCGAAACGAGGTGCCATCTGCCGGAACAGGGCGGCCTCGTCCTGTCCGCAGCCATAAATGGTGATTCCTCTCGCCAACACGGCCGAGGAGGAGGCGGACGCCGGCGATCCGGTGCGGGGGGCAGCTGATCGCGCTGGTTCGCTGTAGGTCATGCCCGACATTGTAGGCAGCGCGATGCGGCCGTCTCTTATGGGGTTTTCGATGCCCCGACAATAAGTTACCAACTGGTAGCGCCGCGTGCACGCCTTGTCGTTCACCTGCGCCGCGACCTCTCTAGCGCAGATCTTGCCTGCCCGGCACAGGTGCCGAAACCGCCCCGTGACCGATGCCACACAACCACTCCGAGACGACGTCCGCGAGCTGTTCCGGAGCGTCTCTCGCGACGAGGTGACCCGCGGCCGGAACAGGGGCGACGGTGACCCGGGGATTGGCCGCGCGCAGTCTGCGCACATCGGTTTCGGCCAGTGGCGATCCCTGTCCGCCGTGCACCACCAGGATGGGCAGGGCCAAGGCCCCGGCCGTGGCGAGCAGGGCGGAACCCGATCCGAGGACGTCCTCCACGAGCCGGGTGCAGCGGCCGGCGAGCCCGTGGAAATCGAGCCACGAGCGCACCCGGGCCGGCGCGAGGCCGGGCACGACATCGACGAGCACGAGTCCGCCCGCCCGGTTCGCGACGGCGGGGTCCGCGAGGGCGGCGATGGCGGCCAGCCCGCCGACCGAAGCGCCCACCAGGACGATGGGCCCGGGCCGGCGGCGGACCATCTCGGCGACGTCGCCGGCCAGGGCACGGAGCGTGGTCGCCTGACCGGAACTGTCCCCGTGACCACGCAGGTCGAAGGCCACCGACCGCAGGCCGCGCCGGGCCAGCACCGCGGCGACCGGCACCCAGACCTCGCGACGCTCGCCGCCCGCGTGGAGCAACAGGACCGTCGGACCGACGCCGGTCTCCGTACCCCGCAGAGTCACTTCACCCAGGTCGAGACGGATTTCGGTGGTCACGAAACGAGTCATGGCGGCCTCCCCGATTACCTTGGCTTCTCAAGGTAACGGATCTACCTTGGCCTATCAAGGTAAGATGCCGACCGTGACGACCTCCCGGGCAAGACGGTCTCCGGAGGAGGCCCGGCGGCTGATCCTCGACGCCGCGGCTTCGCTGCTCAGCGAGTCCGGCGTGGCCGCCGTCCGGATGCGGGCCGTGGCCGCACGGGTCGGCATGACCGACGCCGGCGTCGCCCACCACTTCGGCAATCGCGAGAAGCTGCTCGCCGAGCTTCTCCGGCACGGCGGCCGCCGCCTTCGAGACGCGCTTCGCGAGCTCCTCGCGAGCTGGCTGGACCACGACGCCGACCTGCTCGCGTTCGTCGAGGCCCTCCACGCTCTGTACCGACGCGGCTACGGCGAGCTGGCGGTGGCGCTGCACGCGGCGGGATGGCGCGACCCGGGCAGCGGGATGCTCGATCCCGTCGTCGAGGCCCTACACCGGCTTCGGCCACCTGGCAGCTCACTCGACGACACCCGCCTCGCCGTCGCCGCCCTCCATCAGGCGATGGCCACGGAGACCCTGTACGGGAGCGATTTCCGGCGCAGCGCCGGGATCTCCGGCGCCGCGGCGGACGATTCGGCCGCCCAGGTGCGCTGGTGGGCACGCCAGCTCCACCTCGCCCTCGACCTTCCCAGGAGCAGTCGGCAAGGTCGTGAATGGCGATTCGGCTTACTCGAAGAATGAGACAAAACCTTGAGCGTCCACATAGGACGATTCAACCGTGGCGCGGCCGGGCTTGTGCCGTCCACCGCACCCCTTCCCCAGTACAGGAAGGACCCCTTCACGGCGCTAAGCGCGATGAAGGGGTCCTTCCTGTACTTCACGATCCACTAATCAGCGGAGCCCCTGCGAAATCAGCTCGCCGACACCTTCGACGTCGCCGAGCGCTGCTCGCAGTTCGGCGGCGTACTCTTCGGCCCCGGCACGCAGACCCCGTTCGATCACGCCCACGGTGTCGAACGCCTCGACGTCCCCGCCGCTCAACGCGGCGACGGATTCCTTGACGACGGCCCCCAGCAACAGCTCCGCCGGCACCACCGGCGTTCCTTCCAGCGGCCAGACGAGATCGTCGAGCACACCCTGCCCGCCGACCTCGCGAATCAGGCCCGCCGCGGTGATCCCCGGCACCCGGAGCCCCTCCGGCAGCACCGCGCGAACGCTCAGGTTGTGCGAAAGCCAGTGCAGCAGCTGCGCGTTCACCTCCATCTTGACCGGCTTCGGCGTCAACCACAGCGTGAGGTTCACGTAGTACTCGGTGAGGCGGTCGAGCACCTCACCGCCTTTCTGGAACCCCCACAGGTTGATGTCGAAGTAGTGATGCCACGTGGCGTCGGCGACGATTCGCCCGACCCCGGCGGCCGCACCGTCGTACACACTGGACACGCCGTAGACCTGCCCGTTGCGTTTGTCGGTGCCGTGCGCGACGATCTCGGGCTTCGGCTGGCCCATCGGCCCCGACGGCCACACGTCCGCCGGGAACCGCTCGGGAATGAGCAGCTGCCCTTCGTGCATGTGGTCGGGGAAGATGGTGATCGGACCCCGTCTGCCCTGGAACAACGGATGCGGCCTGCCGAACCGCTTCCGCAGGATCAGTTCCTGCGGATACGGATCGAGATCGTTCGGGATCGGATTGTCGATGTCGCTGCCCCACGGGTCCGGCTGGTGGGTGTTGTGGCTGAACTCGATACTCGCGTCCGGCCGGTCGTTCCACACCCGCAGCTCACCCGCGCGCGGGACCCGATGCCCCAGAGCCCGCCCCAGGTTCAGGTAGTCGGGCAACGACGGATCCGCTCCCGGCGGACGCGGATTCGAGTGGTCACCGGAGATGAGCACGCCACCACCGGCGTCCATCCAGGCCCGCAGCGCCGCGACCTCCGCGTCCACGAGTTCGTTTTCCGGCTCCCCGGGCATAGTGGACTGCAAAATGCCGAAAAACCACACCTGCTCGTATCCGCCGAGAACTTCGGAAGTGAGTTTCCTGGCGGCGTGCCCGCCTTCGTGCCGATTGATCAAATCGATCTCGATCTCGGCGAAGAAAGGCTGGTTCGCCAAGATCAGGTCGCGGACGATACCCAGTGAGAAGCCGCCGTTCCCGGTGAATCCGACCAGATCCGTGTAGAACAGGATTCTGATCTTCGGCTTGGCGACCGGACTGACTTGATCGGCGACGATACGTGTGTCGAACATTCATTTCCCCCTTGCGTGAAGCACCATGCCGACTCCCCGTCGGTGCTGTCCCTTCCACGTATACCGGAACTTCCGCCCACCGCGCGGGCACCGGAACGATGACCGAGGAATCTGCGGAAATCGCGGCCGGGGGTTACGAATTCGGTGGGCACCTTGCCGCAGGGACGCGGGAGGGTCACCGGACCTGGATGCGGTACTTCGCACCGTCCGCCTTGCTGTGGCTCGTTCCCGTGGTCGGGCATCAGGCGCCAGGGCGCCACCCGGAAATGGCTGTTCACTCATCCAGTGTCCGCTCCGGTCTGCCGCTGACGACGGCGTCCACTTCGGACGGTGCCGCCGTCACCCAACGCGCCGACACGGGCCCCGCGCTTCAGTCGTGGAAGATCGGCTGACCTGGGTGGCCCGTTCTCTCGGGGGCGGGCGCCCGGGTTGCGTTCGTGTGGCCCATCACACTCTGACTGCACGTCCGCGGTCCGCGACCGTCTCCCTCGATGAGAGCACTTTCGGTGAAGAGTTCACCGAAACCGTCGGAGGGAGAGCACCATGAACCACACCGGCATCATTCGCACCGCCACCATCACCGGCGTCGCCGCGGCGTTGGGCTTGGCCGCCGTCGTCCCGGCGTTGGCCTCCCCGCTGAGCGACCCGCCTGCCGCGCGATCCACCGACCCGGTCACCACGGTCGCCGATCTCGACGGCGACGGCGAGATCGAGACCGTCACCGCCCAGCTCACCGGCGAGAACGACCAGGTCGTCTCCGCCACCGTGCACGGCACCTTCACCTCGATCCACCTCGGCGCCGGCAGCACCGTCCCGCTCGATGCCCCGCGCGTCGCCGACCTCAACGGGGACGGCCGTGCCGAACTGATCGTCACCCAGTCCGTCGGCGCCAACACCACCTTCTTCACCGCCCTGCACTACGACGGCCGCAACCGCGGCCAGGTCGTCGTCGACGACAGCAAGCCGCTGTCGTTCGCCGAAGGCGGCGGCGTCGCCGCCCACCTGGGCTACCGGTGCACCCCGCTCGACGGCGGCGGCCGCACCTTCGAGACCGTCGCCGCCGAAGCCGACGACGTCGGCGCCGACCCGATCACCTACTCGGGCACGCGCACCGTGCACACCCTGCACGACGGCGCGTCGACCACCCGGAAGACCATTCCGATCACCGCCCGTCCGGTGACCGACCCGGTGCTCGGCACCGACGCCGCGAGCTGCGCCCAGACCGGGAGCTGATCGGCAGACCCGGTGCGCGGGCGGACCGGCGTCTCCTGCTGAGGATCAGAAGTACATGAAGGCCCCCTTCCTTGCGCCTAGGTACGGAAAGGGGGCCTTCATGTACTTGTACTCGATGCGTAGGCCCGTCACCGGTTTCGGAATCGCCGCCTTCGCGGCAGGCGCCGCGCTACAACGGCGGCACCGAATTGCGCGTCGGAACTGAGGCTCCGAACGCGTGAAGGCCCCTTTCCCCCGGCTGCGCCTGGGGAAAGGGGCCTTCACGGGCGATCACCGCTGAGGAGCGTAGGTCAGGCAGTTCGCGGCGTGGTCACCCTCGCCCGGTCCCACTCGGACACTCGATGCGGTGCATTCCAGCGCGGAGTTGTGCCGGCAATCGGATCGGGAGCAGGCACCCACCTGGGCGGTCACTCGATCGAGTCCACCTTTGGTGTTGAGCGGGACGAACGTTCCGCAATCGGCCGATCCGTTCCCGCCGCCAACCGTGATGGCGAAAGCGTGACAGCCGTCGTGGTTGTACGAACAGCCGCTGACCGTGCATTCGTGGACAGCGGGCATTTCGGTGGTGGTCATAACGACTCCTCATACTTCGTGGTGGTGGTGTCGTTCGGTATGACCAGGGTTGCACCGCCTCGTCCTTGCGGCAATTCGGAGCGGCCATGACCACCCGGGAAATTCATTCACGTCCGGGCTCGGGCCGGGCGAGCAGCCGTTCCAGCCAGGATTCCCGGGCGGCGACGCACGATCGGGCGACGGCCGTTTCCGGCGCGAGATCGTAAAAGCCGTCAAAAGCACCGCCCCAGACATGCAGTTCCGCTTCTCCCCCGGCGGCCCAGATCGCACTCGCGTACGCCACGGCCTCGTCCCGGAACACTTCGACGGCGGCGACGTCGATGAACGTCGGCGGCAATCCGCCGAGTTCCGTCGCCCGGGCCGGGGCGGCATACGGCGATACCTCGGCGGTGCCTCGTCGCTCTCCGAGGACCATCGTCCAGGCCGTCGGATTGCTGGTCCGGTCCCAGACGCCGACGCCGTCGTACCGGCGAGCGGAAACCGTCTCGTTCCGATCGTCGAGCATGGGGCACTGGAGCAGCTGACCGGACAGCACCGGCCCGCCGCGGTCCCGCGCCAGCAGCGTGACCCCGGCGGCGAAGCCCCCACCCCCGCTGCCGCCGAAGATGACCAGCTCGCCCGGGTCGAACCCCAGCTCCTCCGCGTGTGCGGCCATCCACTCCAGTCCCGCGTAGCAGTCCTCCACCGGCACCGGATGCGGATGTTCGGGCGCCCGGCGGAACTCGACGGTGACCGCGACGGCGTCGTACTTCAGTGTCCACTCGACGAGGGGGTGCACCGACGCGAACCGGTCACCCAAGACCATTCCACCGCCGTGGACGTGGTCGATGCCCGGCCCGCCCCCACGGTGGTCCTCGCGCGCGAGGACGGAGACCGTGATCTCCGCGCCGCCGTGACCGGGGATCGTGTGATCGGTCCAGGTGACGGGACGGCCGCCGATCTGCTCCTCGATCGTCGGGAAGCGCAGTGCCCGGAAAATGCGCCAGCCGGTCCGCCGTCATGCCGACCGGCACCTTGCCCGCGAAGGCGGGCAGCAGGGCGGCGAGCTCGGGATCGTATGCGGGTTCCACGATCCGCGCGAGCCTAGCGGCCGGCTCCATCGGCACCACCCGGCTCGAGAACGAACTCGCGGCGATGACCACCGGCTACCTAGGCTCGTGATTTTCCGGGGTTGACCAGGCGAGAAGTGGGTACCCACCGGTGTGAGCCGAGTGAGGAACAGGATGCGTGGCGTCGCCGCCCGGTGGCGGCGAAAGGGGGGCGGTCTCGCCCTCATCTGGACGTTGATCACCGTTGGCCTGATCGCGATGCTGTGGGTGTCGGGGTTCCGCGCGTGGCCGGTGTACCTGACGGCGGCACCGGGAGCCGTCGTTTCGGTGCTGCTGTGGATCGGCGTCGCCCGCACGCGCCGCCGGAGGGTCGTCGAGAACCAGCCGAACGGCTGAGCCGCTTCGTCGCTTTCCCCGCGTGCTTGGGGACGTAACTCGCGAGTTACGTCCCCAAGCACGCAAGTTACGTCCCCAAGCACGCAAGTTACGTCCCCAAGCACGCGAGTTCCGTCCTGGAGCACGCGAGTTCCGTGCTGGAGCACGCGAAACCCGAGTACACGAGGCACCCGTCCGGTACCCGCAGCCCGCGAAAACACCGCGATCGACGGGGAAAGTGCGCTAGCCGCCGGTTTCCCGGCTGCCTACGCTGAAGCGGGCGCACGGGAACCATCAACGCCTCGGGAGTCTCCGATGAGAGCAACGAGAATCGTGTTCTGCGCCTTGTTCGCCCTCGGCGCCACCGTCCTTTCGCCGTCGAAGGCGTCGACAGCGTCGACAGCACCGATGGCACCGCACGCGTTCACCCTGACCAGTAGCGCGTTCGCCGACGGCGGCCTCATGCCGAAGGTCCACGAGTGCACCAGCGGTGGCGGGCAGGATCCGGCCAAGCGGAACGAGTCACCGCCGTTGGCTTGGTCGGGGGCGCCCGCCGCGGCCAAGAGCTACGCGATCGTCATGCGCGACCTCGACAACGCCGACCTCATCCACTGGGTCATCTACGACATCCCGGCGAGCACGGCTTCGCTCCCCCAGAACGTCCAGCACGTCCACCGCCCGCCGGTTCCCGCCGGCTCCAGGCAGGTCTACTACCGCGGGAGCGCCAGCCTCTACGGCTACCAGGGACCGTGTTCGCCCTCCACCGTGAACACCTACGAGTTCGTCGTGCACGCTCTCGACCGGGCTTCGCTCACCGGCCTGAATTCCGGTTCGTCGACGCAGACCGCCGCCAGGGCGATCACCGCGGCCTCGATCGGCTCGGCGAGGATCACCGGCGAGTCGTAAGACCCCTGATCAGCCGTGGCAAAATCGGCCCAATGCGGATCGGGATGCTGGGCCCCTTCGAGGTACGCACGGACGACGGCGGCCTCGCCGACGTGCCGGGCGCCCGGCTGCGCGGGTTGCTGATCGCCCTCGCGCTCGAACCG
The DNA here is from genome assembly GCF_029369745.1 of Amycolatopsis sp. QT-25. Taxonomy (NCBI): domain Bacteria; kingdom Bacillati; phylum Actinomycetota; class Actinomycetes; order Pseudonocardiales; family Pseudonocardiaceae; genus Amycolatopsis; species Amycolatopsis sp. QT-25. Next base: position 1,394,680 of record NZ_CP120210.1, on the reverse strand, counting down.
GGGCGGGTGGTCTCGAAAGCGTCGCTCGTCGACTGGATCTGGGGCGAGCAGCCGCCTGCCGACGCGACGAACGCCTTGCAGCGCTTGGTTTCCCGGCTGCGGAAGGTGCTGCCGGAAGGGGTCGTCGACGGACGGCCGGACGGCTATCGGCTGAAGGTGACGCCCGACGACGTCGACGCCGTGCGGTTCGAGCGTCTCGTCGAGGGCGCCCGCGGCGACGAGGAGCCGAAGCGGCTGCGCGAGGCACTCGGCCTGTGGCGCGGCGCGGCCATGCAGGACGTCGGTCTGCGGGACAGCGGCGCTTTCGACGCCGCGGTCACCCGCCTCGAAGGGCTTCGCCTGACGGCGCTGGAGGATCGGTTCGACGCGGAACTCGACTCGGGCCACGGTACGAAACCGGTCACCGAGCTGACGGATCTGGTGGCCGCGCATCCGCTGCGTGAGCGGCTCGTCGCCGCGCTGATGCGGGCACTCGCGGCGACGGGCCGCGACACCGAAGCCCTGCTCGTGTACCAGCGCACCCGGGAAGCCTTGGCCGACGCGCTGGGCGTCGATCCCTCCCCTGAGCTGTCGGCGGTGCATGTCGCGCTGCTGCGCGGTGAGCTGGGGCGGCGGGAAGACGACCGCAAGACCAACGTACGTGCCGAGCTGACCAGTTTCGTCGGCAAGGACACCGATGTCGCCAAGGTCCGCGATCTCGTCGCCGGGCACCGGCTCACCACGCTGATCGGGCCCGGCGGTTCGGGAAAGACCAGGCTGGCCACGGAAACCGCGCGTACCCTGCTCGGCGATCTGCCGGACGGGGCGTGGCTGGTGGAACTCGCGGCCATCGACCCCGGCGGGGACATCGCTCAAGCGACGCTCGCCGCACTCGGCCTTCGGGACGCGCTGCTCGGCGACTCGACGAACGCCGAACCCGTCGAACGGGTCGTCGTCTCGATCCGCGAGCGCGAAGTCCTGCTGATCCTCGACAACTGCGAGCACGTCATCGAGGCGGCCGCGGCCTTCGCCCATCGGTTGCTCGGGGAATGCCGCCGTCTGCGGATACTGGCCACGAGCCGGGAGCCGCTCGGCATCACCGGTGAGACGTTGTGGCACGTCGTGCCGCTGGCCGTGCCGGACCGGCACGCCGGCCCCGGCGAGATCGAAGCCTCCCCCGCCGTCCGGTTGCTGCGGGACAGGGCGAGTGCCGTGCGCAAGGATTTCGTGGCCGACGAGGCCACTTCGGCCACGATGGCGCGGGTGTGCCGGGTACTGGACGGGATGCCGCTGGCGATCGAACTGGCCGCCGCCAGGCTGCGCACCATGTCCGTCGACCAGCTCGCGAACCGCCTCGACGACCGGTTCCGCCTGCTGACCGGCGGCAGCCGGACCGCGCTGCCGCGGCACCGGACGTTGCGCGCCATGGTCGACTGGAGCTGGGAGCTGCTGAGCGACGCCGAACGGACCGTCCTGTGCCGTCTTTCGGTGTTCGCGGGCGGCGCGAGCCTGGAGGCGGCCGAACAGGTCTGCGTCAGCGAGGCCGTCGAGCAGTACGAAGTCCTCGAATTGCTCACCGCGCTGACCGAGAAGTCGTTGCTGGTCGCCGCGGGCGACGATGCGCCGCGGTACCGGATGCTCGGCACGATCAAGGAGTACGCCGCGCAACGGCTCGCCGAGGCAGGCGAAACGACGGTGGCACGCCACGCGCACCTCGCCTGTTTCACCGAACTCGCCGAGGCCGCCGAGCCGATGCTCCGCCGCGCCGAGCAGCTGGAATGGCTCGCCGAACTCAAGGCGGAGCACGACAACATCACGTCCGCGATGCGCGGCGCGCTCGCCGCGGGTGAGGCACCGGAGGCGATGCGGCTCGCGGCGGCCTGCGGCTGGTACTGGTGGCTGAGCGGGCACCGCACGGAAGGCATGGAACTGATCAGCGCGGCCGTCAGGACACCGGGTGAGGTGTCCGACGACGTGGCGGCCGTGGTGTACGGGCTCGTCTCGCTGTTCGTGAGTTCCGGCTTCGCCGACGAGAACACCGCGGCGAAGTGGATCCACGAGTCGTACCGGCTGGGCACGCGCAGTGAGCACAAGCACCCTCTGCTCGGGCTCGTCGTCCCGCTGGAACGCATGCTGAACGGGGACGAAGCGTTGTCCGCGTGGGAACCGGTGCTGGAGGACGAAAACGCGTGGGTCCGCGCGCTGGGCAGGCTGCACCTCGGCAAGATGCGGATCACGCTCGGCCATCCCGGCCGGCAGGCGGACGAGTATCTGGAGCAGGCGCTCGAAGAGTTCCGCGCCCTCGGCGAACGGTTCGGGATCTCCTTCGCCCTGACCGAATTGGCGGACCGCATCGCCACGCGCGGGGAGTTCGCCACCGCTTGTGAGTACTACGAAGAGGCGGTCACGGTGGTGACCGAGGTCGGTTCGGTCGAGGACCTCATCCGGCTGCGGGCGCGGCAGGCGCAGCTGTACTGGCTGATGGACGACGAGGAGGCCTGCGCGGCCGCCGTGGCCGAAGCGCAGCGGTATTCGGCACAGGTCACCTGGCCGGGTGCGCTGGGCATGCTCGCCCTTTCGCAGGCGGAACTCTTCCACTGGCGCGGCGAAACCGAGGAAGCGGCGAAGCAACTCGCCTTCGCGATGACCGTGATGGGCGACGAGGCGGGCTTGGGCCACGTTCGCGCCATCAGCCACGACCTTCAGGGCTACTTCACGGGAGATCTCGAGGAATCCCGTGCGCACCGGGAGGCGGCCTGGCAGGCGGCGGCCGAGGTGCGGCACGTGCCCCTGATCGCCCACATGCTCGTCGGCATCGCGGAGCTGGCCCTGCGCCAGGACGATCCCGAACAGGCCGCGCGGCTGCTCGGAGCGGCCGACGAACTGCGCGGCCTGCCGGATCGGTCCCGTCCGGACGTGACCCGGCTCGAGCGGACGGTGCTGCGCCGCCTCGGCGAAGCGAACTTCGCGAAGGCGGCGCGAGAAGGCACCAAGGCGGACTGGAAGCGGCTGGTCGAGGTCACGCTCGCTTCTTGAACGTCGAGGACGCCCACAGGTATCCGGCGAGCGCGATCCCGGCACACCAGCCGAGGGCGGGGTACACGTCGCTCGCGGCCGGCGCCCCGTCGAGAAGCCCGCGCAGTGTCTCGATGATCGGCGTGAACGGCTGGTACTCCGCGAACTCCCGGAGGCCGGGCCCCATCTTTTCGGCGGGCACGATCGCGCTGCTGAAGAACGGCAGCATGACCAGCGGCACCGAAGCCATCCCCGCGGTTTCCGGGGATTTCGCCGCCAGGCCCAGCGCGACCGTGAGCCAAGCCGCCGCGAAGCCGAGCAGCACGACGATCCCGGCCACCCCCAGCCAGTCGAGGAACCCCGCCGCCGGGGAGAAGCCCAGCAGGAAGGCGACCCCGGTGAGCGCCACGATGGCGAGCAGGTTGGTCAGCACGCTGGTGACGACATGCCCGGTCAGCACCGCGCCGCGGGAGACGTCCATGACCTTGAACCGGTTGATGATGCCCTTGGTCATGTCGGAGTTCACCGCCGTCGCCGTCGCGCCGAGCCCGTAGCAGACGGCCAGCAGCATCAATCCCGGCGTCGCGTAGTCGACGTAATCGACGCCGACACTGAACGCGTCACCGAACACGTACACGAACATCAGCATCATCACGACCGGCATCAGGATCGCGTTGAACACCGAGGTCGGGTTCCGGACGAGGTGCTTGAAGTTACGGCGCAACATCACCGTCGAGGGGGAGTTCACTGCACTGCCTCCGTGTGGTGGCCCGTCAGGGCGAGGAAAACGTCATCGAGATCAGGGGTGTGGACGGAGAACTCTTCGGCGCCGACCGCGTATTCGTCGAGCCGGTCCAGCAGCGAGCGCAGGGACTTCGTTCCGCCGTCGCTGGGGACCCGCAGCGCGAGCGCCTCGTCGTCCCGGGTGGCCCCGGGAAAGATCCGCGCCGCCGCGTCGAGTTCGGCGGCGGTGGTGAACCGGAGCCGGACGTGCGTGCCGGGCATCCGCCGTTTGAGTTCGTCGGGAGTGCCGTCGGCGACCAGGCGGCCCTGGTCGAGAACCGCGATCCGGTCGGCGAGCTGATCGGCTTCTTCGAGGTACTGGGTGGTCAGGAAGACGGTCACGCCGCCCGCCACCAGTTCGCGGATGATCGACCACATCGTGCGACGGCTGCGCGGGTCGAGCCCCGTGGTGGGCTCGTCGAGGAAGATGATCCGCGGATCGCCGACGAGCGTCATCGCCAGATCCAGTTTCCGGCGCATGCCGCCGGAGTAGGTCGACGCCGGTTTCCGTGCCGATTCCACCAGTTCGAAGCGTTCCAGCAGATCGGCCACGACGCGGTCGCCGTCGCGGCCCCGGGTCAGGTCCACCATCAGCTGGAGGTTCTCCTGGCCCGTCAGCAGTTCGTCCACCGCGGCGAACTGGCCGGTGACCCCGATCGCCGCGCGCACCGCCTTGGCTTCGGTGACGAGGTCGTGGCCTGCCACCTCGGCCGTCCCGCCGTCGGCCTTCATCAGGGTGGTCAGCAGGTTCACCGTCGTCGTCTTGCCGGCCCCGTTCGGCCCGAGCAGGGAGAAAATGGTGCCGGAAGGGACTTCCAGGTCTATCCCGTCGAGCACGACCTTGTCGCCGAAGGTCTTCCGCAGTCCGGAGACCGCGATCGCTGTGTCATTCATGGTCACCACTGTGGGCGGCCGCGCTGACACGCCCCCGCCACGGCGCTGACACCGGTGGTGTCAGCGCCGTGTCAGCCCGATGTCAGGCCGCGCGAAGAAAGTGGCCGGCACAACCACCACGAAAGGCGACGAGATGACTCAGCCGGTTCCCGTCCCGCAGGGCCTCCCCATGCAGCGCGACGCGGGTCCCTTCGACCCGCCCCGCGAGATCACCCGGCTGCGCGAGGCCCGCCCGGTGAGTCCCATGATCTTCCCCGACGGCCACGAGGGCTGGCTCGTCACCGGCTACGACGAGGCCCGGCAGCTGCTGGCCGACACCCGGTTCAGCTCGCGCCAGGACATCGGCATCCTCCACGCGCCGTACGAGACCCCGGGCATGCCCACCCCGACCGAACCCTCCCCGCCGATGCCGGGAATGTTCGTCGCCATGGACCCGCCGGACCACGGCCGGTTGCGCAAGCGGCTCACCGGCGCTTTCACCGTCAAACGGATGAAGCAGCTCGAAGACCACATCGCCGAGATCACCGAACGGCGACTGGACGCGATGGCCGCGCTGGTCCCGCCGGTCGACCTGGTCGAGGAGTTCGCGCTGCCGGTGCCGTCGCTGGTGATCTGCGAGCTGCTCGGCGTCCCGTATGAGGACCGGGAGAACTTCCAGGCCGACTCCGCCCAGCTCATGGTCAGGGACCAGACGCTGGAGGAGAAGACGGCCGCGTTCATCGGGATGAACACCTTCCTCACCGAACTCGTCACCCGCAAACGCGAGACGCCCGGCGACGACATCCTGTCCGAGCTGGGCCGTCACGAGGACCTCACCATCGAGGAACTGGCGGGAGCCGCCTTCCTGCTGCTGCTCGCCGGCCACGAGACCACCGCGAACATGCTGTCGCTGGGCACTTTCGCGCTGCTGGAGCACCCCGAACAGCTCGCCGAGCTGCGTGCCGACGCGGAGCTGCTGCCCGGCGCCGTGGAGGAGCTGCTTCGCTACCTGTCCGTCGCCGACATCTTCTTCCGCTACGCCACGGAAGACCTGGAACTCGGCGGCGAAACGATCCGCGCGGGGTCGACCGTCATCATCTCGCTGCTGGCCGCCAACCGTGATCCGCGGCGGTTCGAACATCCCGACGCCTTGGACGTGCGCCGCAACGCCCGCGGCCTGGTGTCCTTCGGGCACGGTATCCACCAGTGCCTCGGCCAGCAGCTGGCGCGGATCGAGATGCACGCGGGTTTCGAGGGATTGCTGCGCCGCTTCCCGAACCTCGCGCTCGCCGTCCCCGCCGACGAGGTCAGGCTCAAGACCGACATGAACATCTACGGTGTCCACGAACTGCCGGTCACCTGGACGGACTAGGCCGCCTGGCCGGATGACGGCCCTCCCCTACCGGGTGGGGAGGGCCGTCCTCGTCAGTTCTTGAGCCACTCCACCAGTTCGACCTTCCCGTGCCCCTTCGCACCGGTCTTGCGGATCGACGCGTTGACCGAACCCTCGACGTAGTAGGAAGCGCCGGCTCCACCACCGCCCCCGGCCGAATCGTTGGTGCCCGACTTGCCGCCGCCTCCACCGCCGCCCTTCACCGCGTATCCGGCGCCGCCGCCACCGCCGCCACCGGCCGTCGACGCTCCGGGCGCTCCCTGGCCGTTGTCTCCCTTGGCCGTCTTCGCGGTGCCGCCGCTTCCACCGTCGCCGCCCACGCCGAGCGTCCCGCGTTCGCCTTTGCCGCCGTTGTGCGGCTTCGCGTCACCCGCGCCGCCGTCGCCACCGCGGGCCACCAGCGATCCACCACCGGCCCCGCCTCCGCCGCCCGCCACGATCAAGGGCACGGCGCCGCGGCACACCGCACTGGATCCGCCTCCGCCTCCGCCGTTGCGGCCCGACTCGGTCTCCCCGGAGCCGCCTCTCCCGCCGGTGGTGAATCCCGAACCGCCGGATCTCCCGGCCTGTTTGCCGACATGGACCAAGAGGGTTTCGCCACCCTTGACCGGCACCGTCGCCTCGACTTCGGCCCCGTGACCGGGGCCGCCGGAATCCGCGTTGCCGTGGCCTCCTTGCCCTCCCCGCACCTTGAAACGGCCGCGCTTCGCATCCGCCGGAACTCGGAGTTCCTGTTCTCCTTCAACGGCTTCGAAGCTGTGCGCGGTCACGGTCTCGGTCATGATTCCTCCTGGATTCCCGCCGGACTCCCAGTCTGGAATGGGTGATTCGTCGGCCGATAGTGCACGATCGGGCACGAAAAGACTTCGCTGCGTTCGCGTCCGCGCCGGTTTGTACCAGCGAGGAGCAGCGTCGTTATACCTTCGGGTAAGGACCGGCGGCCGTGGCCGGTTCCTCCCTGGGTTTCTTGGGACGGACGACGGTCTGACTGAGCGTCAGAGCGGTGAGGGCGACGGCGAATCCGGTGAGCTGCCAGCCGGTGAGGGTCTGGCCGAGCACCAGGAATCCGGCGGCCGTGGCGACGAGAGGGTTGGTCAACGTCAGCAGGGAGACCGGCGCCGGGGCGAGCAGGCCGATGCCGCGGAACCACAGCGGGTAGGCCACCGCGGTGGTGACGATGCCGATGTAGCCGTAGCCGAGCAGGTTCGCGGTCGTCACCGAGTCCGGAAGGCCCTCGAACAGCAGCGTCACCGGGGCGAGGACGACGCCGCCCAAGGTCAGTTGCCAGCCGGTCATCGCCAGCGGATGCCCGGGACGGCCCCACTTCTTGGTCAGGATCAGGGAAACGGCCATCAGCGCGACGCCGGCGAGCATGGCGGCCAGCCCGAGCGGGTCGAGGCGGGCTTCCGCCGAAAGAGTCAGCAGGGCGACACCACCGGCGCCGACGATCGCGGCGAGCAGGGTCGGCGCCGATGTCCGGACCCGGAGCATCGGCAGCGCGAGCAACGCCACCAGCAGCGGTTGCAGGGCACCGAGGGTCGCGGCGACACCGCCGGGAAGACGGTACGCGGCGAGGAACATCAACGGCAGGAAGGCGCCGAAGTTGAGCATCCCGAGCACCGCCGTCTTCCACCACCACGACCCGTGCGGGAGCCGTCTGGTCAGGGCGAGGAGGAGCAGCCCCGCCGGGAGCGCCCGCAGCGCGGCGGCCAGCAGCGGCCGATCCGGGGGCAGCAGGGTCGCGGTGACGACGTAGACGGTGCCCCAGCTGGCCGGTGCCAGCGCGGCGAGCCCGACGTCACGGAGCGTCGGTTCCGCGGTAGCCGTCCCGGGTCGCTCCAGGGTGTTCACCATGATGTCTCCTCACTGATAATCTCAACGTTGAGATAACACCAGTGAGTTCTGTCAATGTCAAGTATCTTAATGTTGAGACGACTGGAGGGCGCAGGATGGCCGACGCGGTGGACGCGGTGATCGGGCTTTGGCGACACGAGCGGCCGGACCTCGAGGACAAGCTCTGGCCTGCCGAGGTGATCGGGCGCGTCCAGCGGCTTTCCCGGATCCTCGACCGGAAGCTCAAGGAGTTCAACGCCGAACACGACCTGGAGTCGTGGGAGTTCGACGTGCTCACCACGCTGCGCCGCTCCGGGGACGCCGAGGGCCTGACGCCGGGCGCCCTGCTCAAAGCCGCGATGGTCACCTCAGGAGCGATCACGAACCGCATCGATCGCATGGAGACCAAGGGCCTGGTCGAGCGGATACGCGACAGCGAAGACCGCCGCTCGGTCAAGATCCGGCTGACCGGCAAGGGCCGTCAGGTCGTGGACGAGGTTTTCGAGCTTCACCTGGAGAACGAAGCCCGCCTGCTACCCGAACTGGAACCGGCGCGGTGGGCCGAACTGATCGGCGGCCTGCGGCTGCTGCTCGAGCACTTCGGCGACACGTCACTGGAGTGATTCGCCGGCCGCTACGCGGCTCGCCGGCTCAAGTACGTGCTCAAGTACCTGAAGGTCCCCTTCCTGTACCTAGGCGCAAGGAAGGGGACCTTCAGGTACCTCCGGCGGAACCGCCCACTCGCGAACGACCCGTGGTGGGGGCCACCCCCCTTGAGTGGCCCCCACCCGGTTCACCCGGCCGGATCCGGCCGGACGTCATCTCGGGTCGTCACCCGGCCATCGCGACAAGGTCACCAGCGAAAGCACCATGACGACCGGCCAGATCACGGCCACCGACGGGGCGCCCCCGAAAGTGATCGCCGTGACCGAAACCGCCGTCGCGATCAGCCCGCCGACGGGCGACACGTAACAGAACCCCAACGGCCCCAAGAAGAGAACCCACCACAACGCCGCCTTCACCGATTTGGCCGCCGGACGGCGGACCGGACACCGCCCCGGCCCGAGTACCTCGTGCTCGGCGCCCTGATACCACCCACCGGACAGCAACGGCGGGTGCGGTGCGAAGAAGACCGGTCTTCGGCCGAACGCCTTGGGCGTCCGCGGATTCTCCTCGGCAGGCACGTGGCGGTGATCCTTCGGCCGTCCCATGACACTTTCGGCACTGCGCATGTCGTCCTCCCCCGTCGCCGGCCCGAGGCCTGGTGAACAGACCCCTTGCCTGGCACAATTACCGGTTGCGGTGCGAAACTTCCGGGTTTTTCTGCCCACTGACCATGTTGGCGAGTCGGGGGAGCGGTTGATGCGTCAAATGGAACACAGCGCGAAAGAACACCGCGTGAAAGAACACGGCGCGAGTCCGGCTCCCGGGGAACCGGAGGGCCGGGATGACCGGTGCCGCCGCGGATGAGCACGAGGGTCTCGGCACCTGGCATCGGCTGACCCCGGCGGAGCGGTCCGCTCTCCGGCGCGCGGGCCACCTGAAGGTGTGGCGGCCGGGCCAGATCCTCGCCCTCCAGGGCAGCCCGCCCACCAGTATGTTCGTCGTCCTGCACGGCTGGGTGAAGATCAGCGCCACCAACTATCGCGGGGAGGACGCCCCGCTCGCCGCCCGCGGACCGGCGGAAATCGTCGGCGAACTGGCCCCGATCAGCGGACTTCCCCGATCCGCCACGATGTCGGCGATGGACGAGGTGCACACGCTCGTCGTGCCGAGGGAGAAATTCCTCGCCGTGCTGCGCGCGCGGCCGCGGATCGCGGAGGAGATGTTCCGTAACGCGGCGATCCGGCTGCACCAGTCCGACAGGCTTCGTCTCGAGTCCGGCGGGCCGGACTTCCCGCAACGCCTCGCCGCGGTCCTCCTGGAGCTGGCATTGCAGCACTCCGCCGACTGGGCGGACGGGAAACAGGTCGATCTTCGCTTCAACCAAGGGGAATTGGCGGGTTTCGCGCGGGTCTCCCGCAGCACCCTGATCCGGGGTCTCGAAGAACTCCGGCGGCTGGGGGTGGTACGCACCGCACGCCAGCGCGTCACCATCACCCGCCCTCGCGCACTCCGCGAATTGGCCGCCGGGCGGCCACCACCTGCGGACGGAGCCTGAGCGAACCCGAAATCTCGGCTATCCTTGGCCGAGGTTCAACTCTCGCAACCGTTTCACGGGGTGGAGGGAATCGGCACGATGAGTTCTTTCTCGGCAAACACCGAACCGGACATCGAATCGGCGTTGATCGATCTCGACGCGGTCTCTTTCACCGCGTTACGAGAGCTGGACGGTGAAGCCTTCCGCCGATCAGCGCGTCATGTCGTCGAACGCACGACCCATGTCCGCGCCCGCTACAGAAGCGCCGGTAGTGCGGGCGGCGAGCGGATCGACTGATGCCGCCATCGGCAGGGTCTGGCCTCGCGTTCCACCGCTTGTCCTGGCGAGACTTCGACGCATTCGCGCGCCTGGACGGCGACGAGGACGCCAAGGTGTTCGGGACGCGCAACCTGGCCTTGCGGGGGTTCATCCCGCATCGGCCCCACAACCACCGCGGGAGCAGATGCACGACGCTCACCGGCATCGTCCGGCCCCACCGCGCCAAGATCGGGTGCAGGGCGTCTTTCTTCTGCCAGGCGTCCCCGACCCCATCGGTCAGCAGCAATACCGCTCGCCGTCCCGACGAATCCAGAATCTCGTTCGGGTCTCTGGCGGGTGCGCCCGGCGTGCCACCACGAAGAACGAAATCCTCTTCGTTGTCTTTCGCGGTTTCCAACAGACGGACCTGAATGGTACGGAAAGCACCCACTTGCCGGAGTACTTCGACAAAGGCGGATACCTGCGGCCGCCACAACGCCATCGACGGACCGTTGTCGAGGACGAGGGTCAGATCCAGCCAGCGTTCTCGCCTCGACCGGGTGACCGGCCACCACCGTCCGGTCTCGGCGGCCCGGACGGCGGTCGCCACTTCGTCCAGGACCACATTGTCGTGTCGCCGCGAGGCCTTCTCCCGTTTCAGGGTTCTCAGCGCGCGGAAGTACGCCAATGATTCGAGGACCAAGACTCCGCCGGGCCCGTGCCGTCCACCGCGGGTTCGGGCAGCGCACCGGGTACGGCCTCGATCCCGGCCAAGGGGGCGACGTCCTCGTCCGGCACCGGGACGTCGGTGATCCGTGACGGTTCCCGCTCGGGAAGTTCCGGGATTTCTCCGCGTTCGGAGGGCGCGTTGCGCATCCGCACGTGTCAAGTGACAAAGCGCGAGGAACGGGAGGGTGTTCGGCTCACGAATGGTGAGGACGGCCGGAACCGTCCTCACCACTCACGAGACTCGGTCAGACGCCGGCGACCTGCTGGATCCAGCTGCGGTACCGGGTGATGTTGGTGTAGGCGGTGTTGTTCGACCGGTCGCTGGTCGAGGCGACGCCGACCTGGCGGCCGCCGGAGAACATCGGACCGCCCGAGTCGCCGCCGGCGGTGATGCCGTCGACACGGTTCGCGCAGACCGCGACACCACCGTTGTAGTCACCGCAGTTGACCGAGTTGACCCGGACGGTGGCGACCTTCAGGTAACGGGACTGGCAGTTGATCTCCGAACCGCACTGGCTGGTCGCGCCCCAGCCGTAGACCTGGACGTTCTGGCCGACCGCGACGTTGCTCGTGGTGCCGAGCGGCGCGTAGGTGGCGTTCACCGAGCTGGTCAGCCGGACGATGGCGAGGTCCGCGCCCGAGTGACGGGTGATGCTCGCCGCGGTGGCCATGGTGCCGCCGCTCTGCTGGTCGAGGCTGCCGATCCGGAAAGTGTAGCTGCCGCTGCCGGCGACACAGTGCTTGGCGGTGAGGATGTACTGCGGCGCGATGATCGTCGCACTGCAGTTCTGCTGGCCGTTCACGAACAGCCGGGCCGCCCAGGGGCCGCTCTGCGCGTACTGGCCGCCGATGATCATCGGCTGCACACCCGAGGGTTCGGCGGCGGTCGCGGCGGGGGTCGAGCCGAGCAGGGCCATGAAGGCGGTGCTTGCCAGCAGGACGAGGGAGCGCAGTCGCATGTTCCGACTCGTTTCTGCGGCCGGATCCCGGCCGCGTCAGTGGGGACGAACGCGCTGATTCTGTGTCGCGTCAAGGGAAGCCGGGAACCGACGAAAGTTCGCGCGGGCTACCTATCTATTTCCATGACGGCCGGAGCCGATCTTTGAGTATGCGTCGAAGATCATTAGGTAGTCCGCGCGGCACGGCAAAGCGCTTGACGTCACCCGGGGAACGGCAATGCACTGTGCCCATGAAGATCGGGCCCATGAAGGTCGGGCCCTTGAAGATCGGGTCCTTGAAGATCCGCTCCACGACCGCCGCGGACCGCGACGTCTTCGTCGACACCATGTTCACCGCGTTCGCCCGGTTCCCGGACACCTCGGCCGAGACCTGGTCCGCTCTCGAGATGGACCGCGGCCTGCTCGCCGAGACGGCGGACGGGGAACTCGTCCTCGACGTCGGGGACCCGGCACTCGGCGAGCACGGCCGCTACCTGCTCGCCGTCCGGGGCGGCGAGACGGACTGCGTCCCGACCGACGCCGAGCCCGGCCTGTCCCTGGACGTGAGCGACCTGGGCTCGAGCTACCTCGGCGGCACGGTCCCGAGCACGCTCGTGCGGGCCGGGCGCATCCGGGCGCACCACCCGGAGGCGGCGGCCCTCGCCGACGCGCTCTTCCGCACCGAGCGTGCCCCGCACTGCCTGCACTGGTTCTGATCAGGTCCGGCGGGTGCCGGCCGTGAACAGCAGCGACGCCGCGGTCAGCACCACGCCGAACCACACCACGCTGGTGATCCCGGCGTGGTCCGCGAGCAGTCCCGCGAACAACGCGCCGAGGGCGATGGAAGTGTTGTACGCCAGGGTGTTGAGGGACATGGCGGCCTCGAACGTGTCGGGCGCGGACCGCTGCGTCATGGTGAGCTGGCTCAGTTGCACGACACCGTAGGACAGCCCCCACAGCACCAGCGCGATCATCGCTCCCGCTTGACCGTGGCCGACGAAGAGCAGCAACAGCAGTGACGCCACGAGTCCGGCAGCTCCGACCGTGAAACTCGCGAGCACGTTCTTCGCCACGAAATGGCCGGCGACGAAGTTCCCTGCCGCTCCCCCGACGCCGAAGACGATCAGGCACACCGTGACGAAGGCAGGCGACGCCGAGGTAGTGCCTTCCAGGAAGGGACGGATGAAGGTGTAGACGCCGAAGTGCCCGAGTACGAACAGGACCACGGTGATCAGGACCGACCGCAACCGTGCGTTCAGGCGCGGCAGGCCGAAGACCTCGCGAACCGATACCGCGTTCGCCGACGGCAGGGAGGGGACGAGGACGACGACGGCGAGGAACACCAGGACACTGAGCCCGCTCCAGATCAGGAACGTGCTCTGCCAGCCGACAAGGCGCTCCAGGATGGTGCCCAGCGGCATACCCAGCACCGTGGCGACGGAGATCCCGGACATCACGACCGCCGCCGCCCGGTTCGCGTGGCGCTCCGGGACGATCCGCATCGCCATCCCCACGCCGATGGCCCAGAACGCGCCGTTGGCGAAGCCCATGACGAGCCTGGTCGCCAGCACCAGCGGATAACTCGGTGCCAGCGCGATGATCAGGTTGCCGAGGGTCAGGATCGCGAGCAACGTGGAGAGCAGGACGCGCCGGTCGATCCGCCGCGTCCACGCGACGACGAACGGCACGCCGAGCCCGGCCGACACGCCGTAGAGCGTGACCATCAGGCCGGCGGCGCCCACCGAGATGTCCAGGCTGGAACTCACCGGTGTGAGCAGGCCGACGGGCATCAGTTCGGTGGTGAGGAAGACGAACAGGCTGGTGGTGATGGCGGCGACCCCTGCCCAGCCCTTCCGGGTCGAGTGCGCGTTTTCGGTTCGGGTGACCATTTCTTCTCTCTCGATTCACGAGCATGACGAAGAAACCCCTGCGGGCACGGCGAATCCGCCCCTGGGGTACTCCGCTCCAGAAGGATCGACGGCACACGGAACGACCCGCGTACCTCTTAGCGCTAAGCTATTCGATGCTTAGCGCTAAGTCAAACGGTTCACCGGGGGCACGGGCGTCAGTCGTCGAGGGCGACATCTCCCAGCGACTGCAACAGGTTTCGCAGCAACGTGGCCAGTTCGTCCCGGTCCTCGGGGCTGACCGTGCTCAAGAGCCGATGCTCGGTGTCGACGTGATCGGGCAGCGCGCGGTCGATGAGCTCACGCCCCTTCTCCGTGAGGTCGACCAGCACCCGGCGGCCGTTCGTCTCGTCGGGCGCGCGGACCACCAGGCCGCGTTCTTCGAGCCGGTCGAGCCGCTGGGTGACCGCGCCGGAGGTGACCATCGCCGAACGCATCAGGTCGGCGGGGGTCAGCGTACCGGCGCGGCGCAGGGTCGCCAGGACGTCGAACGACGACCGGTCGAGGTCGTGCCGGGCGAACGTCTTGCGCAGCTCGCCTTCCAGCACCCGGGTCAGCCTGGTCAGCCGCCCGATGACACCCATCGGGGAGACGTCCAGGTCGGGACGGGCTTCGGCCCACTGACGCAGAATGTGATCAACGTGATCCGGCACACCCGGAGATTACCCCGGTCTCAGCGCGCGGACGTTCGTTGACACCCCGTAGCACCGCTGCTCTACTCGGGCGCATGCTCTGTACGGCCTGAATCGGTGTCGCTACCTTCGAGAACATCCGGGAATTCCGGACGCTCCGCCCTGTCCGGAATTCCCGTTCGCCCTCGCACAGAACGGAATCCAGTATGACCACGACCGAGAACCGGATCCGATCGGCCGGTGAATGGCTGACGACCGCGAAAGACGTCGCCGACGAGCTCGCGGTGAACGCGGCCGAGCGCGACCGGAAGAACGAGACACCGTACGCGGAAGTCCGGCTGCTCAAAGAATCCGGCTTGGTGACGTTGCTCGGCCCGGCCGAGCACGGCGGTGGCGGACAACGCTGGGAGACCGCCTATCGCGTGACCCGCGAGATCGCGCGCGGCGACGGCTCCATCGGCCAGCTGCTCGGCTATCACTACCTCTGGGCGTGGGCCGCCCGGCTGGTGGCGACCGACGAACAGATCGCCGCGGTGGAAGAGCTGTACACGCGGAACAACTTCTTCTTCGGCGGCGCGGTCAACCCCCGTGACTCCGATCTGAAGATCAGCGAGGACGGCGACGACATCGTCTACAACGGACGCAAGTCGTTCTCCACCGGCAGCAAGGTCTCCGACCTGACTGTTCTCGAAGGCGTCCTCGAGGGCACCGAAGACCACATTTTCGCCATCGTTCCGTCCGAACAGGACGGTATCGTCTTCCACGACGACTGGGACAACATCGGCCAGCGGCTCACCGAATCGGGCAGCGTGACCATCACCGGCGTGCGCGTCCCGTGGGCCAGCGCGGCGGGCTACGTCCACAAGACGTTCCGGCCCCTGACCTACAACACGCTCAACGTCCCGGCGATCCAGCTCGTGTTCGCGAACTTCTACCTCGGCATCGCGCAGGGAGCGCTGGAGACCGCGCTGGCGTACACGCGCGAGCACACCCGCGCGTGGCCGTACGGCGGCGACAACAAGGGCTCCGCCGGCGAGGAGTGGTACATCCTCGAAGGCTACGGCGATCTCCAGTCGAAGCTGTGGGCGGCCGAAGCGTTGGTGGACAAGGCCGGAGCAGCGATTTCGGACCTGTTGCACGCGCCGCGTGAAGAGCTGACCGCCGAGGCACGAGGCGAGATCGCGGTGCTCGTCGCCGCCGCCAAACAACGCGTGATCGACACCGGACTGGAGGTCGGTACGAAGGTCTTCGAACTGACCGGCGCCCGCGCGAGTACCACGAAGTTCGGCCTGGACCGCTTCTGGCGGAATCTGCGCACCCACTCGCTCCACGACCCTGTGGCCTACAAACGCCGCGAAGTCGGTGCTTACGCGCTGCTGAACGAGCTTCCGGAACCCACCTGGTACACCTGAGCCCTGCCGGTCGTGAGTGGCGATTCGTGTTCCATCGAGAGGTAAGTCGAAGATGGCGTGCCTCAGGGGCAGCCGACGAGGCCGATCGCGCTCGTAAGTGTCCACAAGGGACGATTTCTGCCCTTGGATTCCAGGCTGAGGGCTATATGCACGGTTCCGTACGAGGTCGTGAGGGGCAAGGAGCGTCAGCACCCCTTGCCACATAGCTTCAGTCGAGGCTTTCGCTACCTTCGGATGTGCTCCCTGGTGACAGTGGGACGGCTGTGACACCAGCGCGGGTCTTGAAGTCCGTGAAGGCCTCCTTGAGGGACCCTGGGTCCCTCAAGGAGGCCTTCACGGACTTGCCACTCACACGACACCTTTGCCCTGCCCTGCAATAGAACCCGAAGCGCCACTCACGATCCCCGTACCGATGCCCCTTGACGCCACACCGGCAACAGTCCCTATGGAAACCATGAGCTGAAGTGCGCAGGTCAGCGGGTCGATCAACTCAAGCGACGTGGCGAGGAGCGTTATAACGCTCCTCGCCGCTCACGACGGATCATTCCTCGAAGCCTTCGCCGCCGTCGAAGGCGTCCTCCATCACCTCGCCGAGGATCATGCCGCCGACCACCCCGGCCGCGGCACCGGCGACCATGCCGCCCATGCCGGGACCACGCCTGCCGTGGTGACCGTGGTAGTCGTGGCCGTAGTGCTCCTGGTGCCCGCCGAACAGGGCGTGCCCGCCACCGGACTCGGCGACCTTGGCCAGCCAGCCGTCGATGGCCGCGGTCCAGTCGGTGCGCAAGGCCTCCTCGTGCGAGACGTGGAAGCGGCCGAAGGAATCCCCGCCGGAGCGGAACATGCCGCCTCGCCGGTCGGCTTCCAGCACCACGACGAGGTCGTCGGGGCCGGCGACGAAGGTCAGCTCCACCTGGCTGACGCGGCCGGCGTAGCGCGACGGCGGGAAGAACTCGATCTCCTGGAAGAACCCGAGCTCCTGCCGGACGCCGTGCAGCTGGCCGGCTTCGACGTCGGCGCTGCGGAAGGAAAAGCCCAGCTCGCCGAACGCCTCCAGCACCCGATCCTGCGATTCCAGCGGGCCGACCAGCACCGGGTCGAGGTCGCCCTTGTCCGGCGCGCCGGCGATGACGAGCTCGGTCCGCACGCCGACGACCATGCCCGGCAGCTCACGTCCGCCGACGGCGCTGATCGGCGTCTCCCACGGCAGAGCGATCCGGAACGGAACGGTGGTCAGCTGTCCCGCCGTCACCTTCACCTTGCGGCCCGCGCTGACCCGCAGGAACTCCGCGGTCCCGGCACGCTCGTGGTCGCCTCGCTCCACCTCGACCCTGGTGACCAGCGAAAGGAGGATCTCCTCGATCTGGGCGTCGCTCGAACCGCCCTGGATGCGGACCTGGCCGGTGAGCACCTCGCCGGGCACGGCGTGCGGTGAGTCGAGCACGGTGTCGACGGACGGGCCGCCGACCCCGAAGGCGCTGAGCATCCGTTTGAACATCGGGGATTTTCCTCCGCTGGGTAACTGGAACAGGAGTGCCGGAACACTTCGACTACTACCGAGATCCGCCGTCGCGCGCCAGGTGAACCGGCTTGAAAACCCCTGAACGGGCGCGGCGTCACTATCTTCTCAGCTCGGCCTGACGGACGTCGTGCAGGTGGATGACGACGTCGTAGGAACGCCTGAGCGAGATGTCGGCCGGATCGACGGGGAACTGGGTGCCGATGGTACGGGTGGGCCGGGCGGCGTCCAGCCAGGCACGCGCGGGCGGCTGAGCGGTGCGCACGTCGAGGTAGAAGTCCTCGAACCGGACCTGGTCGAGGGCGTGTTCGTTCGATCCGGACGGCGCGGCGGGGACGGAGAACCGCTTCCACTCACCGCCGACCGCGGTGTCCTTGGACAGGAACGATCCCCGGTCGAAGCTGAACCCGATCGGCAGGTAGGCCCGGCCCAGCGTTTCGCGCAGGAACGCGCCTTGGGTCTTCGGATACAGCTTCGGGTTGTCGGTGACGTAGGAGACGTGGCCGTTGTGCGCGGAGAGCAGGATCTTGTGCCCGGTCTTCCGGTGCCACCAGGCGACGTTCTCCGCCATCGCCCGGTCGCGCAGGATCTGCGCGGTGGGCAGGGAGGCCGGGTCCGCGAGGTCGACGGCGAGGAACCGGGCGGTCTGCGCGACGAACCGGGCGTGCTGCTCGGCCCAGTCGTGTGCGGGCGCACCGGTCAGGCGCTTGACCAGCTCGTAGGCCTGCTCCGCACGGGTGGCGAGCCGCTGCCGTTCGTCGAGGGGTTTGCGGAGGTAGGCGAACGCGTCGTCGATCGGGCGTAAACCGGTGTAGAGCCCGTCCAGCCGCGAGGAGTGCGCGGGATGATGCTGCCGCACATAGCCGGTGATCCTCGCGAAGAACGCGTCGTTCACCGAAGGCGCGCCGAGATCGTCACCGACGAAGTGCACGGTGCGGCCGGGGTGCGCGCGGTTGTGGTCGCGCATCCACCGGATCAGGTCGACGAACTCCTCGCGATCCCAGGGGGAACCGGCCAGCGTCCGCTTCGCGAGCTCCCGGACGTCGCCCTTGCCGGTCTGGACGTATTCGTCGATCTCCAGGCCGGCGGACCAGCTCAGCTCCAACGCGAACGCCCGGAACCCCTTCTCTTCGACGAGGTAGCGGAACACCCGCTCCTTCATGGTGAAGAACTCGTGGGAGCCGTGCGTGGCCTCGCCGAGGCCGACCACCTTCGCGCCACCGATCATCCCGCCCAAGGCCCGCAGATCGGCCGTGTTCCGGCCGGGCTCCGTCGAGCGCAACGGATACGCCGCCCGTTGCAGCGACCGCACCGGGTCCCGCCAGGTTGTCTCGGCCGCGAAAGCGGGACTCGCCACGGGAGCGAGCACCGCACTCGTCGTCACCACCACGGCGGCCGTCAAAGCCCGTCTTCCGAGCCGTTTCCGGTGCTCTTTCATCTTGTTCGCCCCTTCACTCCGATGTCGAGGACGATCCTCGTCCACGGACCGGGGCGGGCGCGCTGTAGTAAAGCTCCCATTCGGGGTGAGGAAAACCCCACCCCGTGAAAAAGCGGGTGGACCCCGCCGCCGGGGGTGTGGGTCCCGGCGGCGGGAGTCCACCCGCGTTTATCTCCCTCCGCAGCGGTTGTCCGTCACTCCGCGCGCCACAACGCGGGTGTGGACGGCGGCTCCCAGCCGGGCTGGGCCGTGTGCGCCTGCAAGCACACATAACCGCGACCGCTGTAGGTGACCCGGGTACCCGAGGAATAGCCGGTTCCCACGGCCCAGGTCGTCCCGCCGGGCGGGTTGGAGGTCGAAGTCGGTGTCGTCGGCGTCGTCGGTGTCGTACTGGTCGGCCGGGTGGTCGACGTCTGCGGCACGTTCAGCACGAAGTCGAACGCCGCCTGCTTGTCCGAACCCGAGTCCCGCACGGTCATCAGCAACCGCGGGTCGAAGATCGAGTCGGTGTTGTTGCGCGGCTCGTTGGGGAAGTAGAGCTGCGTGGTCAGCACCGGCCTGCCGGGGGCCTGGACCTTGACGTGGATGTGCCGCGTACGACCGGGGTAGAGGCCGGGCACGATGGTGCTCAGCGAGAACGCGCCCTGGTCGTTGGTGAACTGGTGACCGCGGAAGGTGTACCCCACGTTGTCATAGGCGCCGTTGACGTCGGCCTGCCAGAAGTCCAGCAGCACTCGCGAGATCGGCAGGCAGCCGAGCCCGAACACGTAGCCGGACACGGTGAGCCTCGTGCCCGGTGTACCCGACGTGACCAGCGAGGTGCGCTGCGGAGAGTTCGGCTTGAAGTAAGGACCTTCGGTCTGCGGCGGGGTCGGGTCGTCTCCGTCGTCACAGGCCGGGGTCAGCTCGGGTGCCTGGCCGCTCGCGACGGTGGTGCGCGCGAGCGCGGGGCCGCCGATCAACGCGACCGGTGCGGCGACCCCGGCGGCCAGTGCCGCCTTCAGCACAGTCTTTCGGCTGAGCTTGTTCTCTTCGTCCATACCTGCTCCTCGTGGGGCTTCGGGAATCACCCTCGACGGTATGGAGAAGATCAGCTCCGGACGATGGACTGACTTGGTCAGTCGTGGTGAATCTCCGGGGCCGCGTCACCGGTCCGGCGATAATCGCCGGGGCTCAGTCCCGTTTCTCGTCGGAAGAACCGGCAGAAATAGGCGGGATCCGAGAAACCGACCCGGCTGGCGACCTGCCGGACGGTGAGATCCGTGCCGAGCAGAAACCGTTTCGCCTCCCGTGTCCTCGCTTCGCGCATCAGTTGTGCCGCCGTCCGGCCGGTCGCCGTTTTCACCGCGTCGGTCAGATATCCCGGTGTGACGCCGATGCGTTCCGCGAGCGCGCCGACCGACCAGAGTCCCAGGTCGGGCCGCCCGAGCAGCCGGGCGAACTCCGTTCCCACCGCCTGAGCCCTGGCAGGCGGACGTGGATCCGCCAGCCCCGGAAGCCGTCCCGCGCGCACGATCAACACGTGCATCAGGGCTCGCAGCACCGAATCGGTCCCCTGCCCGCCACAACGGAATTCCTCGTCCAATTCCGCGACCAGCCGGGCCGTCTCCTCGGCCGCGCGTTCGTCGAGCCGCCACGGCTGCTGACTCAGCCGCCGGAGGGTTTCGCGGTCGGCCGGATGTTCGAGCAGGAAATCGTCGGTGAACAACACGACGAATCCGTTGAGATCGCGGGCATCCCAATGATGCACCTGCCCCGGCGTTATGACCGCGAGCTGCGGTGGCCCCAATTCCCAGCGCGTGAAATCGATGACGTGGTCACCGGTGCCGCCGGTGACATGGACGATTTCGTAGAACGTGTGCCGATGCGGGAACGCCGCCCGCGACATCGGCCCGATCGTGTCGAAGGTCCCGACCGTGAACGGCAGGGCGTCCGGCGCCCGGACCTCCAGCCGATGCAAGGGCAATTCCCCCGCCTTCGGTTTCAGGCAGGGCGTCCTGGGCAACACCGTCGTTCCGCGCATGGTCCGGTCCCTTTCACCACACTGGGAAGGAAAAGTCTAGACCAATATGTGGTGTGCTGACTGCCGACGGAAGTCGCTTCTCACCCGAGCGGTACAGTCGCGATCATCGACGCACGTCCGAAGGGTCACCACGCGATGTCTCCTGCCCAGTCGCGCGGTCGGGCCCGGTGGTCGCTCGGCGCGTTCGCCGCCTTGGTGCCGGCGGCCGCCGTGGTGTGGGCGACGGCGGGCGATTCCCACAGCGACCTCGAGATCTACCGGTTCGGCGTCGACACCCTCTGGGCCGGTGGCGACCTCTACGGCGCCCTGCCGCTTTCCGATGCCGGTATCCCGCTGCTGTTCATCTATCCGCCGTTCGCCGCGCTGGTGCTCACACCGCTGGCGCTGATGCCTTGGACCGGCGCGGTGCTCCTGCTGTTCGCACTCGGCCTGGGGGCGCTGGGGATCACGTTCTACGCGATCACCCGCACGCTGTGGCCGTCCGGGGACCGGCGGAAGGCGATGCTCGTCGCGGCGCTGGCGATCACTCCGGCGCTGTTCCTCGAACCGGTCCGCCAAACGCTCGGCTTCGGCCAGATCAACCTGCCGCTGATGGGCCTCGTCGCGGCCGACTGCCTGCTGGCACGGGGCCGCTACCGGGGCATCGGCGTCGGCCTCGCCGCCGCCGTCAAGCTGACGCCGATGGCGTTCCTGCTGTTCTTTCTGGTACGCAAGGACTTCCGCGGCGCGCTGACCGCGATGGGCACGTTCGTGGCCGCCTCGGCCGTCGCGTTCGCGGTCGCGCCGGAGGCCTCCGCGCGGTACTGGTTCGGCGGGCTCGCCGGGGCGTCCGGCATCAGCGGCACCTCGTTCCACACCAACCAGACCCTGCAGGCCGTGCTGGCCCGGTTCGGTGCCGACCCCGCGAAGCCGCTGTGGATCGTTCTCACCTGCGTGCTCCTGGTTTTGGTGACGCTGACCATGTACCGCTCGGCGATCGTGCCCGCGCTGCTGCTGAACGCGACGTTCGCCCTGCTCATCTCGCCGACGTCGTGGTCGCATCACTGGGTGTGGATCGCTCCGGCGCTGTTCACCACTGCCGCCTATGTGGTGCTCGGGCGCCGGAAGGTGGCTTGGCTCGCCCTCACCGGCGTCGTCGCCACGATCTTCGTCGCCGCGCCTTTCCGGTACTTCCCCGCCTTCGACCGACCCGGCCAGACGTGGACGACCGCCCAGCAATGGCTGGGAAACTGCTACGTCCTCGCGGGCCTGGTGTTCGTCGTCGTCGCGGCCGTGTTCGCGCTACGGGAAGGATCTCGATGCTCGACCTGACCGGCACCACCACGCTCGTCACCGGGGCCGGCGGCGGTATCGGCCGCGGCATCGCCCGGCGTTTCGCGGAAGCCGGCAGCGCCGTCGCCGTGCACTACCACCGCGACGAGGCCTCGGCGCTCGCCGTCGTCGAGCGAATTCAGGAGGCGGGCGGCACCGCCAAGGCGTTCGGCGCCGACCTCACCGACGACGGCGAATGCCGACGGCTCGTGGCCGCCGCGGCGGCCTGGACCGGGCGACTGGACACCCTGGTCAACAACGCCGGCGTGCAGCCTGTCGAACCCCTGCCGGGGATGTCGGCCGAAAGCTGGCGCGCCGTCCTCGACGCGAACCTCACCAGCGCGTTCTCGTGCACGCAAGCCGCGGCCGAGTCGATGACCGGCGGCAGTGTCGTCCACATCGCCTCGATCGAAGCGGCCCAGCCCGCGCCAGGCCACGCGCACTACAGCAGCGCGAAGGCCGCTTTGGTCATGCACGCCCGCGCCGCCGCACTCGAGTACGGCTCGCGGGGCATCCGCGTCAACGCCGTCTCCCCCGGCCTGATCGACCGCCCCGGCCTCGGCGCCGCCTGGCCCGAGGGCGTCCGACGCTGGCAGCAGGCCGCGCCCCTGGGCAGACTCGGCACACCCGACGACGTCGCGAACGCTTGCCTGTTCCTCGCCTCGCCGCTCGCGGCCTGGATCACGGGGCACGACCTGACCGTGGACGGGGGCGTGTCGGCCCGTCCCACGTGGTGACCGGGACTCTGTGTCGACTGACGCAGAACCCGCCCCCACAGGCAGGTTCTTCTTGGCCGCGACTCGCGTGTTCACCGGCTTGAGCACGGGCACTCGCCTGTGCCCGCCGGGAGCAAAGTCCATGAAGCCCAAGACGGGCACCTGCTTTCACCGCCCTCGACCCGACTGGGGAACCGAGACGCGAAACGAAGGTGGTGCTCTGGACACGAGAGCGAACTCGCCGAAGAGTTCCAGCATCTCCAACACTGTCCACAGAGGATACTTGCAGGACGGATTCACTATTCGCGAGTTTTCGCGGCGGAGGTCTCGATGGCAAAAGGGTAGGGCAAACGTGCCCGTATGGGTGGCAAGTCCGTGAAGGCCTCTCGGAGTCATGGGGTTGTTGCAACACCGTCTGATGGGGGGTGGGGTTGTGGTGCGGGTTCATCGGTGGTTGCCGCGGTCGGTGCGGGTGGAGTTTTGGGAGCGGGTCCGGGCCGGGCTGGCGGCGAAGCCGGCGGCCCGGGCGGTGGGGCTGTCCCCGACGACGGGGGTGCGGTTGTTCCGGCAGGCTGGCGGGGTGATCGGTAACGCACCTGCTCGGCCTGGTCCCCTCCGGTTGAGCCTGGCCGAGCGGGAAGAGATCGCCTGCCTGAAAGCCGCGGGCCAGGGGCCCCGGGCGATCGGGCGGGCGATCGCCCGGCCGGCCTCGACCGTGTCCCGCGAGCTGGCCCGCAACACCGGTTCCTCCGGCCGCTATCGGGCTGTCAGCGCGCAGCACACGGCCGAGAACCGTGCGAAACGCCCGAAGGCCGCGAAACTGGCCGCGGACACCGTGTTGCGGGACGTGGTGCAGGACAGGCTGAACCGTAAATGGTCCCCGCGTCAGATCGCGCGGAGACTGGTGCTGGAGTTCCCCGACCAGCCGGAGATGCGGGTGTCCCACGAAACGATCTACCAAGCACTGTATGTCCAGGGAAAAGGCGCGCTGCGCCGCGAACTCACCCAGGCGTTGCGGACCGGGCGGGCACTGCGGATGCCCCGCCGGCAGGCCCAGGCCCGCCGGGCCCGGCCCGCGGGCAGGATCCCCGACATGGTCAACATCTCCGAACGGCCCGCCGAGGCCGCCGACCGCGCCGTCCCCGGGCATTGGGAAGGCGACCTGATCCTGGGCAAGAACAACAAATCCGCGATCGGGACCCTGGTCGAACGATCGACCCGGTTCGTGATGCTGCTGCACCTGCCCCACGGACGCGACGCCGCCACCGTCGCTCACGCCATGACCGAGACCATCCAGACGCTGCCGCCGCTGCTGCTGAAATCCTTGACCTGGGACCAGGGCAAGGAAATGGCCCACCACAAAAAGATCACCCTGGCCACCGGGATCGACATCTACTTCTGCGACCCACACGCACCCTGGCAACGCGGAACCAACGAGAACACCAACGGCCTACTCCGCCAATACTTCCCCACAAGCACCGACCTGTCCCAGCACACCGCCGCAGACCTCGCACGAGTCGCCGCCGAACTCAACGGCCGCCCCCGCGAAACCCTCGACTGGCACACACCCGCCGAAGCCCTCGAAGCACTACTCTCCAACCAACAAACAATGCGTGTTGCAACCACCATGTGAATCCGCCCCTCCTTGAGGGACCCTGGGTCCCTCAAGGAGGCCTTCACGGACTTCAAGACCACACGCCTTACACGACAGGTCGACTTTCCTCTCGACAACGCAGTGCAACAGCCCAGAACGGCAGTCACATCAGTCATGCTGCGCCGCCACGGGGCACCCAGCGAAGGCACGCCGCCCAGGTCGCGTCGAGCGCGCCAACGAGCCGCAAGACCTCAGCCACCCGCGCGACCCAACGACGCCGAGATCCTAGAGCGTGCAGCTGCCGGAATCGACCCCGACAGCGCCATCACCGGCTTCGGATCTCGGCCCCTCGCCCCAGCTTCGTCACCAGCGCCGACGACTTTCCCGTGACGGCGGCCGCGAGTGGTCGTTCGAGACCCGGAAGCCGTGCCATCCGAAGGAAACCGCGGCGTGCCTGGAGCAGGAGCCGGTTGGCGGGCAGGAACCATCGCGCACCCCGGCGGGCGACCTGTTGCTTCTCGGTCACCACCGGGCGGACCAGCTTTTCGTACGCCGCGAACGCGGCCTCGATCGAGGCCGATCGGGTGAGCTGTTCGGCCAGGACGAACGCGCCCGCGATTCCGATCGAAGCGCCTTGGCCGGCGAGAAGCGAGACGGCGTAACAGGAATCGCCGACGAGGACGACGCGACCGCGGCTCCAGGACGGCATCTCGATCTGCGCGACCTGGTCGTAGTACACCTCGCGGGAGGGCGGGCAGAGATCGAGGGCTTGGGGGACCGCCCAACCGAGCGAACCGTACTTCGCGCGCAGTGCCGCTCGCGCGTCGTCAGGCAGGGCCGGCTCGGTCGTACGGTGTACGG
The DNA here is from genome assembly GCF_029369745.1 of Amycolatopsis sp. QT-25. Classification (NCBI taxonomy): domain Bacteria; kingdom Bacillati; phylum Actinomycetota; class Actinomycetes; order Pseudonocardiales; family Pseudonocardiaceae; genus Amycolatopsis; species Amycolatopsis sp. QT-25. The sequence goes on along the minus strand of NZ_CP120210.1, from coordinate 1,369,326 downwards.
CGAACGCCGCGAGCTTGCCGTCGCGGAGACCGTAGAAACCCATCTGCCTCCCGATGGTGTCGGTCAGGCAGAACCGCTCCCCCACTTGCGCACGGATCTCTTCGTCCTCGAAGACGAAGGCCGCCGTGTGGAAACCGAGGTAGCGGAAATACCGGCTCTCGTCACCGAAGACCAGCCTTCGCACGGTCGAGTGGATTCCATCGGCCCCGACCAGCACGTCGGCATCGAGTGTCTCGCCGTTCGCCGGCGTGATCCGCACGCGGTCACCGAGGTCCTCGACACCCGTGACGCCTGCGCCGAACCGGACGTCCACCGTGGACGGAAGTCCGGTGCGCAGGACGCGTTCCAGATCGGGCCGCATGATGCTGCGGAGCCTGCCCCGCAACGACTTGGCGAACCGGACGTAGTCGATCGCCGCCCGGCGGCGGCCACGTTCGTCCAGCAAAGTCGCTTCGTTCACTTGATGTGCCACGTCTTCGACCTGGGGCCGCAAGCCCATCTCCTCGACCGCGTCGAAGCCGGGGCCGAAGAAGTCGATCATGTAGCCCTGCTCCCGCGGCCCCGTGGCGCGTTCCAGCACGACGACTTCGACGTCCGACGCCGCGAGCCGGTGCGCCAGCGCCAGTCCGGTGATCCCGGCACCGCAGATCGCCACCTTCATCGGGTTTCCTCCCTCTCGGTTCAGCCGACCAGCCTGCGCAGGACGGCCGGGGAGACATCGCGGCCGGACTCCGGGCCGAGCGCCCGGTGCAGCAGAAGCCCGTCCACCGCCGCGAAAAGCACCGCGGCCGTGTCTTCGGCTTCGGCCACGCCACGGTGCGCCAACCAGCCACCGAATCGGGTGCGCATACCGGCGAGGATTTCGCGGATGCCCTCACGCAAGGTGTCATCACGGGTCGCGGCGAGGTAGGCCTCGGCGAACAGCAACGACGTCGGGTCGGCGCCGGAATACTCGCCGACGGACGTCAGCAGCGCGTCCACCGCGTCGGCAGGTGTCTCGGCCGTTTCCAGCGCCGGTTCGAAGGCGACGGCGACCTCTCGCATCGCCCCCAGCACGGCCTCGATCACCAAAGCCGGCAAGGAGGGGAAGTGGTAGTGCACGACACTCGGCGCGACACCGGCGCGGTCGGCCAGGATTCGCGTGCTGACCGCGGACCAGCCGAGTTCGGGCACCAGCGCGACGGCCGCCTCGAGCAACCGCCGCCGCACGGCCTGACCACGTTCCGCCGCCGGGAATCCTGCCACCTTCGCCTCCTAGGGCATTCGTCCTGTACGACTGCCCTGATCGTATGCCCGGATTTGTCCACGGCGCAAACTCGGTGGTCACGCCACGTTCGGCGGCTCCACCACGCGGTCATCGAGCCATCGTCGCGACGCGCGGCGCGTCCGTGGCAGAGCGCGGCGATGGTCTTTCCCCGCGCCTCGGCGTCGTCCACCGGCGCCGATGGTGCCCCGCGAACGCGCTCACGCCTGGGACTCACTCCGCAGTCCGGGCGCGGCAAAAATGACCTCGTTTCACCTCGCGACCCCCACGAGGCTTGCCCTTCCGGATCTTTCTTGGAGGACACATGGTCTCGAAACCTCGCCTCGCACTGGGCATGCTCGTCCTGGCCGCGTTGGCGGGCGGGCTTCTCGCGTTGCTCATCTCGCTCGACGTCGACGCCTTCTGGGCCAAGACGCTGCCGCTCGGTTTGCTGGCGGGCGGAACGGCGATCGCCCAGTCCCTCGGCCTGTTCGACAAGGCACCCAAGGGTTAGGCCGGTTCGTCAGACACGCTGAGGCGCGAAAGTCCGGCGATAATCCTGCGGCGAAACCCCGACGACCTTGTGGAAATGGTGGCGCAGCAGGGCTCCCGAGCCGAACCCGCAGCGGCGCGCGACCTCGTCGATGCCCATCGTCGTCTCCTCCAGCAGCGACCTCGCGTGCAGGACCCGTTGCGTCGAAAGCCATCGGTGCGGGGTGGTGCCCGTCTCGGCGACGAACTTGCGGGCGAAGGTGCGCTCGGACATCCGGGCCCGGCGGGCGAGATCGGCGACGGAGTGTTCGTGGGCGATGGTGTCGAGCATCCAGGTGAGCACCGGCTGAAGACTTTCACCGGTGCACTCCGGGATCGGCACCTCGACGAACTGACGTTGCCCGCCCTCGCGCTGCGGCGGCACCACCATGCGCCGGGCGATCGCGGTGGCCGCGGCGGAGCCGAGTTCGCGCCGGACCAGATGCAGGCAGGCGTCGATGCCGGCGGCCGTTCCGGCGCTGGTGATGATGTCGCCGTCGTCGACGAAGAGGACGTCCGGATCCAGCCGCGCCTCGGGAAACCGCGTGCGGAAGCCGGCGCTGTGCCGCCAGTGGTTCGTGCACCGCCGCCCGTCGAGCAGGCCGGCGGCGCCCAGCACGAAAGCCCCGGTGCAGACCGAAAGCAGTGTCGCGCCCCGCGCCGAAACCGCGCGGAGCGCTTCGAGGACCGCGGGCGGATACTCGTCGCGCACGTCACAGGCGGGGACGACGACGAGGTCCGCGTCCTCGGTCGCTTCGAGACCGTGTTCCGGCGTCACCTTGACGCCGTGGCCCAGGCTGAGCGGCTCGCCTGCCCGCTCCCCGCACACACGAAAGTCGAGCAGGGGCACCCCGTCCTCAGTGCGGTCGTAGCCGAACACCTCGCAGACGACGCCGAACTCGAAGGCGGCGAAGTCGTCCAGCAGCACCACGGCGACACTCTTCAGCATGGACCGAGCATAGCTGGCAGGATTTTGCCGAACAACGTCGGAACTGCCACTTCTGGCAGGATCTACCGTAGCGCAAACTTACTGCCATGACCGCAATCATCGTCACCCTCGCCCTGGTCGCCCTCGTCACCTACTTCCTGAACCGCAACCACCAGCGACAAGGACGCCCGGACGTCGCCGGAGGCGACCCGCTCGGCCGCCCCTTCTGGAAGGGCGGCACCACCGTCTGAACGCCGCCACGCCGGCGATGCCGCTGTCACGAGGGACACGTCCCCGCCGAGGCCGCTGAGGGACTTTACATCCGCCGAGGTCAAACCGCCTGTACCGGGTTAAACCTCTTCTCCCGCTTTTCTGCCGGTTACCAGTTTTCTGGTTAGGGTGCAGTGGTGCAAACGGGTTAACTCGGGCGGAAGGAGATCGCGCTGTCATCGGCGCGTGGCTGAACATGAGTTCGCAGGACGGTAAACAAGCGGCAGAAGAGGTCGGCGCGGAGACGGCGACGGACCTCGCCCACGCACCGGATACGACCGGCCCGGGCCATCCGCCCGATGAACACGTCCCCCTCGACCTCGCCTCCGACCGCCCCGCCGAGACCGACCGGACCGTGTTCGGGGTGGCCGCGGCACTCGCGCTCGCGATCATCGTCTGGGGTGTGCTGGCCCCGGAAAACCTCGCCAGTGTCGCTTCGACCCTGTTGAACGACGCCGTGATCCCGTACGGCGGCTGGGCCTTCGTGCTGACAGCGAGCGGTTTCGTGCTCTTCGCGGTCTGTCTGGCCATAAGCCGCTACGGTCGGATCCCGCTGGGCGGGGACAAGGAACTGCCGGAATTCCGGACCTCGTCGTGGATCGCGATGATGTTCAGCGCCGGGATGGGCATCGGCCTGATGTTCTTCGGGGTGTACGAACCGGTCTCCCACCTCGCGAGCCCGCCGCCGGGTACCGCGGCCCCGAATTCCGACGAAGCCGTCCACACCGCGATGGCGACGACGTTGTTCCACTGGACCGTGCACCCGTGGGCGATCTACGCGGTCGTCGGTCTCGCGATCGCCTACAGCACCTTCCGCAAGGGCCGCACCCAGCTGATCAGTTCGGTGTTCGCGCCGCTGATCGGCAAGCGGCGCACCGAAGGCCCGCTGGGCAAGGCGATCGACATCATGGCGATCTTCGCCACCCTGTTCGGTTCGGCCGCGTCCCTCGGCCTCGGCGCGCTGCAGGTCGGCGGTGGGATGGGCGCCGTCGGCTGGATCGACGACCCCGGCAAGGGCCTGCTGGTCGCGATCATCGCGATCCTCACCATCGCCTTCATCGCTTCGGCGGTTTCCGGGGTGGCCAAGGGGATCCAATGGTTGTCCAACATCAACATGGTGCTCGCCGCGGTGCTCGCGGTGTTCGTGCTGGTGGTCGGGCCGACCGTGCTGATCCTCAACATCGTGCCGGGCGCGATCGGCGACTACTTCCGCGAGCTGGCCGAGATGTCCGGCCGCACCGGGATGACCGGTGGCGAGGAGATGCAGACCTGGCTCGGCGGCTGGACGGTCTTCTACTGGGCGTGGTGGATCTCGTGGACGCCCTTCGTCGGCATGTTCATCGCGCGGATCTCGCGCGGCCGCACCATCCGTCAGTTCATCTTCGGGGTCATCGCGATCCCGAGCGTCGTGAGCCTCGTCTGGTTCGCGATCTTCGGTGGCGCGGCGATCAGCAGGCAACGGGCCGGGACGGACATCGCGGGCGCGGGCAGTGCCCAGTCGGCGACGTTCGAACTGCTCGAGACCCTGCCGTGGTTCCTCCCGATCGCGATCCTGGTGATGATCCTGGTGTCCATCTTCTTCGTCTCCGGTGCGGACGCGGCGTCGGTGGTGATGGGCACCCTGTCCCAGCGCGGAACCGTGCATCCGAAGAAGACCGTCGTGATCTTCTGGGGCGTGCTGATGGGCGCCGTCGCGGCGGTGATGCTGCTGGTCGGCGGAAACAAGGCGCTGACCGGTCTGCAGAATCTCACCATCCTGATCGCGGTGCCGTTCGTGTTCGTGATGGTCGGCTTGTGCGTGTCGGTCTGGAAGGACCTGCGCAACGACCCGCTGATGCAGCAGGAAGACGCGATGATGTTGTCACTGAAGGAACTGCACGAGGAACGCACCAACGGCCACGGCCGCCGTCGCATCCTCGGGCGGTCGAAGCAGCGCACCTGATCTCATAAAGTACGTGAAGGCCCCCATCCTGTACCCAGGCGCAAGGATGGGGGCCTTCATGTACCTCGGGCACGTCAGGCACGCCGCGCGACCACTCCGATCAGCTTCACCGTGCCGGGGCCGAAAGCCAGCACTCAGCCCGCGGCCGACGCCATCCCGGCGAGCTTTTCCCTTCGCAGAAACAGTTTTCCGGCGCCGGACACGAGATACATGACGGCAGGCAGACCGGCGACGATCCACAGTGCGGTGTCCATCAGTGCGGTGTCCATCAGTGCCCCGCGACCTGACCCGGCGTGTAGTCCCCCGCCGGCTGCCGGGTGAGGACGTTCAGCCGGTTGAAGGCGTTGATGAGCGCGATCTGGGTCACCAACGCCACGAGCTGCTCGTCGTCGTAGTGCCGGGCGGCGGCCGCCCACGCCTCGTCGGTGACACCGCTGCCGTCGGCGAGACGGCAGCCCTGCTCGGTGAGTTCCAGCGCGGCGCGTTCGGCCTCGGTGAAGACCGTCGCCTCGCGCCAGCACGCGACCAGGTTCAGCCGGGTCGTGGTCTCCCCCGCGTGCGCCGCGTCCTTGGTGTGCATGTCGAGGCAGCCCGAGCAGCCGTTGATCTGGCTGGCCCGGATGTTCACCAGTTCCCTTGTCGCCAAGGGAAGTTCGCCGCCGTCGAGGACTTTCGCGGCCGAAACGAGGTGCTTCACCAGCTTCGGCGCGAGAGCGGTCTTGAGGAATTCGAGCCGTGCCTGCATGGTATTTCTCCTTCTCGTCGGCGTTCACTTACTTCGACGAGGAGGACTTCCGAGAGGTAACACCCATGGCCGCGAGGCGACGCGGGTCACTCACGGAGTCGATTCCGACGATGCGGCCGTCGACGACGGTGCACGACATGACACCGAGCAGCTTGCCGGTCCTGCTCCACGACACGATCCCCGGTTTGCCGTCGACCAGCGCGGGACGGGTGGTGACGGCGGCGCGCGCACCGCGCTGGACCCGCGTGGCCACCTCGGCCGCACCGAGCCGCACGACCTCGCCGTGCCTGCCCTGCGAACGCCACGTCACGCCGGGGTCGAGCATCTCGATCAGCCCGTCGAAGTCTCCCTCGCGTGCGGCCGCGAGGAACGCCTCGACGACGGCACGTTGCCGCGGCTCGTCGGTCGGGGGCTGTCCCCGCACCTTCCGGCGGGCGCGGCTGGCGAGCATCTTGGCCGCGGCCGCGGATTTGCCGAGGATCTCGCCGACCTCGGCGAACGGGACCCCGAACAGATCGTGCAGGACGAAGGCCAGCCGCTCGGCCGGGCCGAGGGTGTCGAGCACCACGACCAGCGCCACGCCGATCGATTCGGCGAGCAGCGCGTCCCCTTCCGGTGAATCCTCGAGTACGAGCAGCTCGGGCGGCTCGTCGTAGAACTCTTCGGGGCGGTTCTTGCGGAACCGCAGAACGTCGATGCAGACCCGGCCGACGACGGTGGTCAGCCAGCCTGACAGGTTGTCGATCGTGTCGGCGTCCTGGCGGGCCAGCCGCAGCCATGCCTCCTGGACGGCGTCCTCGGCGTCCGCGCGCGAACCGAGCATCCGATGTGCCACGGCCACCAGACGCCCGCGCTGCTCCTCGAACGCGCTGGCCAGGGCTTCGCCGGTCATGTCGATACCTTCCTCGCGCCGAATCCGTCAGGCACATGACGAACGCGACGCGAAAAAGGTAACCGATGCAGGCCTGGAGGACGCGACTCGCGTGATCGGAGACGTAACTCGCGTGCTCAGGCACGTAACTCGCGTGATCGGAGACGTAACTCGGGTGTGGAGCCTCTGCTCACGCGAGTTCCGTGTCGCGTCACCCAGACCGAAGCGAAGGGGCCTTCCCCGCTTCCTATGCGAGGAAAGGCCCCTTCACCACCTCCGAGGCGGTCTTGAGCCGTTCAGACGTCCCGGATAGGCGTCTTCACGAACTTCTTCATGCCGGGATTCTTCGTCTCCGGCCGCTTCTGCGGTTCGGCGGCCGAGCCGCCGATACCGGAGTCGAGAGCCGCCGTGACGATCAGGTTCCGCTCGTCGGACGAGATGACCTCGCCGTCGAGCAGTTCCTGGGTCACGGCCCGCACGTAGGTCACGAACTGGTCGTTCGACGAGTAGTCCGACTCGTCGTCGAGCACGTCGTTGATCGTGCAGCCGTCGCCGGTGTCGCGGTTCTCGACCTGGCTGTCCGCCGTGCCGAGGATCACGGTGTCCCGGACGTCGGAGTCCGGGCAGGCGTCCGGGCCCGGCGGCGCGGCGACGATGGTGAACGCGCCGCCCTGTTCCGCCGAGACGTTGCCCGCCTTGTCCGACGCGCGGTAAATCAGCGTGTGCGTGCCCAGCGCGGTCACCTTCACCGGCGCGGTGTAGACCGTCCAGGCCCCACCGTCCATTTTGTACTCGATCTTGTCGACGCCGGACCCGGTGTCGGTCGCGGTCAGGTTGATGGTCGCGTCCTCGAGATAGGACCAGCTTCCGTCCAGGTCACCGCTCACCACCACCGAGACGGCGGGCGCGGTGCTGTCGTCGCCTTCGACGATGGTGAACGTCGCCGTGCCTTCCGCCGAGACGTTGCCCGCCTTGTCGGTGGCGCGGTACTTCACCGTGTGCGCGCCGACGACGGTGAGCGCGAGCGGCGCCGAGTACGTCAGCCACGGTCCGCCGTTCAGCTGGTACTCGACCTTGCCGACACCCGAGCCGGCGTCGGTGGCCGTGAGGGTCACGGTCGCCTTGCCGACGTAGTTCCCGGCGGTGTCCTTGGTGCCGGTCACCTCGGTGGTCACCGTCGGCGCGGTGGTGTCACCGCTGACGATGGTGAAGTGCGCCATGCCCTCCGGCGAGACGTTGCCCGCCCTGTCCGAAGCGCGGTAGTGGACCATGTGCGTCCCAGGCGCGGAGACCGCGACAGGAGCGGTGTACGTGGTCCACGCGCCCTCGTCCACTTTGTACTCGACCTTGGCGACACCGGTGCCGCCAGTGTCGCCATCGGTCGCGGTGAGCTTCACGGTGGCGGTGTCGAGATAGTTGCCCGCACCGTCCTTGGTCCCCGTCACCTCGGAGGTCACCGTCGGCGGTGTCGTGTCGCCCGGCTGCCCGGTGACGACGGTGAACGACGACATTCCTTCCGGCGAGACGTTGCCCGCCTTGTCCGAAGCGCGATAGTGGACCATGTGCGCACCGGCGGCGGAGACCGCCACGGGTGTCGTGTACGCGGTCCAGGCGCCGCCGTCGAGCTGGTACTCGACCTTGTCCACCCCGGACTGACTGTCCGAAGCGGCCAGGTTCACCGTCGCGGAACCGACGTAGTTCCCGGCGGTGTCCTTGGTGCCGGTGACGTTCGCGGTCACCGTCGGCGGGGTGGTGTCGGCGCCGCCGCCGTCGGTGACGACGAACTCGCCGAACATCTTGCTGTGCCCCTGGATCGTGCAGTAGTACCGGTACTTCCCCGGGGACAGCGTCACGGTCGCCTGGTGTTCGCCGTTCTTGTCGTCGTAGGGGTTGGCGACGATGTTGAGGATGACGTCGTGGTTGTAGCCCGGGGTCGACGTGTCGAAGGTCAGCGTGTGCGACATCGTCGAGCCGAGCGCTTCGGTGTTCTTGAACAGGATCGTGGTCTCGCCCGCCACCGCGGTGGCCGGGGCGCTGAGGTAGTGGTCGGTGCTGTCGCCCGCGGTCCATTCCAGGGTCTGGACGGGGGCGGCGACGGCGGGGGTGGACGAGCCCGGCAACACCAGGCCCGCTATCGCGAGCGCCGCGGCCAGCAAGGCCACGACGAGGGTTCGTGGGGACATCGCAGGGAAACCTTCCGTACGGGGGAGGCCGGCCGGGCGCGAGGGAGGACGCGCCCGGCCGGCTTGCGCGCTACAGCTGCCGCACCCGGATGTTGCGGAACTCCATCAGGTCGTTGTCACCGTGGTTTTGCAGACCGATGAACCCGCTGACGAACTGCCGGAAGTCGGTCGACGGGTCGCCCGCCCGCGACGAGTTGATCCCCGGCGCGTTCTCGAACTCGTTGATCACGACACCGTTGCGGATGATCGTGTACTTCTGCCCGACGACCTTGACCTCGTACTCGTTCCAGGTCCCCTTCGGCTTCACGCCCGCCTGATCCAGCGGCCGCGGGTCGAAGTTGTAGATCGACCCGGTCTTCTGCGGCTCACCGGCGGCCCCGTCGTAGAGCTGGACCTCGTGCCCGCAGTAGATCGCGACCCAGGCCTGCGACGTCCTCGCCGAACCGACCGTGCCGCAGCTGCCCGGCGGACGCTGCTCCACCGGCGTGCGCGGATCCGGGAACCGGACGAACACGCCGCTGTTGGCACTGCCCGCCGGCGCGATGTCCTTGAACTGCAGCTTCACCGAGAAGTTGCCGAACTGCCTTGCCGAGTACCACAGCATGCCCAGCCCACCGGAGGGCCGCAGTGACCCGTCCGCCTGGATGGCGAACTGCCCGGACGGCGCCTGTGACCAGTTGCGGAACGATTCGGGCGTGCCGTCGTAGATCGCGTCGTAGCCGGTGACGCCCTTGTTGCCGATGGGCGACGCGGCGGCCGCGGCGTTGATCTTGTCCGACTCGGCCGCGTTCAGCACCCCGAGATCGCCGAGCCGGTCCACGGCCTGGGTGACGTGGTTGACGAAACCGGCGTGGGAGGTCCACGTGCTCTCGTCGTCGATCAGGTCGTCGACCGTGCAGCCACCACCGGCGTTGCGGTTGGTCACCCCGGTGTCGGTGTCGCCGACGGTCACCGTGGCGCCGGAATCCGCCACGAGACACCCGACGCTCACCGAGTTTCGCACGGTCACCGTCTCGCCGTTGGCGTAGGTCACGGTCAGCTTGGCGGTGTACAGCCCCGTGCGCGGGTAGGTGTGCCGCGGGTCGGGCTGGGTCGAAATGGTGCCGTCGCCGAACTCCCACTTGTAGGAGACGCCGCCGGACTTCGATCCGGTGAAGGCCGCGGTGAGCGGCTTGTTCTGCACCATGGTCGACGCCGCCGCGGCGGACGGGGTGGCCTCGCCGCCGGTGTAGCTGATCTTCAGCAGCTTCTGGTTGTTGGTCAGGGTGAAGAAGCCGCCGCCGTAGTCGAGCACGTACAGCGCGCCGTCCGGCCCGAACTCGGCGTCCATCCACTGGTTCAGCTTGGTGTCACCGCCACCGGTCGGGATGATCTGCCGCACGGTCTCGGCGAACAACGGCGGATCCTGCTTCGGCACACCGTTCGGGTCGACGGTGACCGCGATCCGGTTCTGCCCGTTGCTCTGGTCACCGATGAACCACTTGTCGTTCCAATACGCGGGCCAGGCGACGCCGCTGGTGGTGTTTACCAGTTCGCGGTGGTACGTCGGCCCGGTCATGACCGCCTGGCCGCCGCCCTTGAGGTACGGCTGGGTGTAGGTGGCCTCGGCCGCGTTGTAGGTCGGGATGGAGCTGTTGGGCCGGTTGGGGAACACCGGTCCGCCGCCGTCCGGTGAGTACCAGATCATGTTCTTCTTGACCGGCGGCAGGTTCACCAGGCCGGTGTTGCGCGGCGAGGTGTTGACCGGGTTGTCGCAGTCGTACCAGCCGGTGAGCACCGCGGCGTCGGTACTGCTGCGGTCGCGGTAGGGCTGCTTGTTGCCCATGCAGTACGGCCAGCCCTGGTTGCCCGCCTCGGTGATGATCGTGGCGGTCTCGTACTTGGCCGGGCCGAGTTCCGGGCTCGGCGAGGTCGCGTCCGGGCCGACCCACGCGGCGGTCAGCCAATTGGTCTTCTTGTCGACTTGCAGCCGCGAGATGTTCCGCACGCCCATCACGTAGATCTCGGGCCTGGTCTTGTTCCCGGGGTCGTTGGCCTCGGGGAACAGGTTGCCCGCCGGGTTGGTGTAGGTACCGTCGGCCTCGGGGTGGATCCGCAGGATCTTCCCGTTGAGGTCGTTGGTGTTACCGGCGGTGCGGCGCGCGTCCTGGAACGAGACGCCCTTGTAGTCCTGGGTCCAGTTGTTGCCGGAGTACCCGTTGGAGCCCTGCGACGAGTTGCTGTCGCCGGAACCGATGTACAGGTTCCCGTCTTTGTCGAAGTCCATGCCGCCGCCGGCGTGGCAGCAGCTGTGCACCTGGACGTCCCACGACAGCAGATCCTTGCGGGTCGCCTGGTCCAGCGTCTGGTTCTTCAGGTCGTAGGTGAACCGCGAGACCGTGCGCTTGCCGATCCGCTTGTCGATGTCGACCGACGCGTGCGGCATCCAGTAGGCGTACATGAAGCCGTTCTCGCTGAACTTCGGGTCCAGCACGAGGCCGAGGAGGCCTTCCTCGTTCTTCACCAGTTCGTCACCGCTGCCGCGGTTGCCCATCACTTTCAGCGTGGTGAGCAGCTTCGGCTTCTTGGTGACCGGGTCCCACTGGTGGATCGTGCCGCAGCCGGCGCCGATCTCCGGGTTGGTCCAGTCGTTCGGCGCGGGCACCGCGTTGCCGGCGCAGGCCGCGCGGCCGATGTAGAAGACCCGGCCGTTCGGCGCGATGGTGAGCCCGTGCGGCTCGCCCATCTGGTCGAGCTGACCGGTCTGGTTGATCCCGGTCAGGCGTTCGACCTTGTAGTTGGCCGCGATCCCCGCCTTGCAGTCACCGCGCACCATGCCGGTGGTCCACTTCAGCGCACCCAGGAGGTGGCCGCGGAACTGGGCTTCGCCGTAGCTCGCCTCGGTCCGGCCCATCCCGGTGTAGAAGGAGCGGCCGCCGTCGTAGTCACGGCACCACGAGATCGGGTGGAACGCGCCGTTCGCGCCGACACCCGGCCGGTAGGTCGATTCCTCGACCTGCGCGACCGTGTGCACGGTGCCGACCGGGTTGACCTCCCAGTTGAGCCACCGGTCGGTGCGGACCCACTTCCGCGGCAGCCCCGCGGTGGCCGGGTTCGCCTTGTCGAGGACGTCGACCGTGGCCTCGGTGGGCGGGGCCTCCGGCGGCGGCGGCGTGGTCGAGTTGTCCTTGTACAGCTTGAAATCGGCCAGCTGGATGAGCGGGTCACCGGCGTTGGCGGTGATGTTCAGCCGGTAGTTCGCGTACGCCGTGGTGTTGGCGAAGGTGAACTTGCGGCTCACGAACCGGTCGGCGAACGTCTCGTTGGTGCGAGTGTCCAGATCGGTCCACGTGGTCCCGTCGTTGGAGCCCTGCAGGGTCCAGCTCTTGGGATCCCGCCCGGGGAAGTCGTTCGCCGAGACGAGGTCGTAGCTGCTGACGGCGACCGGGGCGGCCATCTTGTAGGCGACCCAGCCGGTCGGGGAGAAGGTCAGCCACTTGGTGTTCTCGTTGTTGTCGGCGAGCTTTTCCTTGCTCTCGTTGGGCGGGTTCTCCGCGCTCGCGGTGACCGAGGCGACCGCCTCCGGTGTGGGACGCGCCCCCACCGGACGAGCTCCGATCAACCCGGAGAACCACTGCGAACCGTCCTGGGCCCGCGCGGCGTCGGACAGCCCGAGGAAGCCGCCACCCGCCTTCATGTAGTTCTGCAGCGAGGTTTCCTGGTCACGGTTGAGCGTGATGCCTTGCGCGGACAGGAAGACGACACCGCGGTACTTCGCGAGGTTGGCCTGCGTGAACACCGCGGGGTCCGAAGAGGACGACACGGAGATGCCGTTCGCCTGCCCCAGGCTCGCGATGGCGTCCGTGGCACGCAGGACGGGGTCCTTCTGCTCCGCGGCGCTGCCGTGGAAGACCAGGACGTTGATCGGGACGTTCGTCGCGGCTTCGGCGGTCACCGGTGCGATGGCCAGTGGAAGCCCGGAGGTGACGACGGCGCCGACCGCCAGCGCGGCCAGTGACCGTCCGCGGAGCCGGCGTTGCGAAAACACTCGTCTCAAGTTCTCGCTCCTTTCAGGACTGGTGGTGTGCGTGGGCCGAGGCGCCGGTGGCGTCCGGAGTGGCCGCCGGGTGGTGATGGCCCTTGAAGCGGTCGATCGCCTCCTGGGCGCCCGCGGGCATCCCGCCGTCGGCGTTGCGGACCAGGAACACCCCGGACATGCCGTCGTCCGAGTGCTGCTGGACGTGGCAGTGGTACATCCACGCGCCCGGTCCGACACCGTCACCGGCGATCACCTGGAACCCGAAGGAGTTGCCGGGGTCGAGGGTCTTGTTGTCGAGGATCGGGGCGTTGTCGGTCGCGCTGGTGAGCATGCCGGTGCGGGTGTCCGCCCAGCGGTGCGCGTGCAGGTGGAAGGTGTGCATCAGGTTGCCGTGCCCGATGCAGATGAACTCGACGCGCTCCCCGAGGTTCGCCTCGAAGATCGGCGTGTTCGGGGCGACCTGGTGGTTGATCCACATTTCGGTGAACACCACGGTGAACTGCTTGCTGGGCAGCAGATCCCCGCGTTTGCGCACGATCAGGCCGCCGTAGAGGCCCTTCATCAGGCCGATGGTGCCGTGGTCGCCGTCGAACGCGTGGTCGTGGTAGTGCCAGTACCCCGCGCTGCCGGGCATCCAGAAACCGTTGGCCGCCTGATAGGCCGTCCGGGTCTTCCAGGTGTAGGTCTTCGTCTCGTACGGCTTGTTGAAGGAATCGTTGAACGGCGACCCGTCGGACTTGGTGTCGTAGTTGACACCGTGCGGATGGATCGAGAGCCGCTTGTCGGTGTTGTTGACCAATTCGATCACCAGCGTGTCGCCCTCGTAGCACTCCAGGAGCGGCCCGGGGATCGTCGGCTTCCCGGGCTCCAGCCCGTAACCGACCCGGGTCGAACCGGGAACGTAGTCGGCGTAGACGGTGATGTTGCGGGTCATCCCGGCCGCGGCGGCCGGTGCCGAACCGGCACTCGCGCTCACCACGACCGGGGCGATGACCCCGGCCGCGGTGCCCGCGAGCATCGATCTGCGGGACAGCCCGCGTTTGTTCTTGTCCATGATGGATTCCCCGGCTAGAAGCGGACGTTGCGGAGATAGGTGAATCCGGTCTGGGCGGTGCTCAGGGGATCCGTGGGGTTGTCGTGCTCGACGATGTACTCGGCGAGGTGGGGACGGGTGTGGCGGAAAATGCGCGGGAAATCGATGACACCCTTGCCGGGGTCGACCATTTCGCCCGCCGCCGTCCGGTCCTTGACGTGGTACTGCACCACGCGCGGGCAGTGCCGACGGTACAGCGAAACCGGGTCCGTCCCGCCTTCCACCGCCCAGAACAGGTCGATCTCAAGGTGCACGTAACGCGGGTTGGTGTTCCTGGTGAGCACGTCGTACGGGCGCACGCCGCCGCTGGGCGCGAACTCGTGCGCGTGGTTGTGGTAGCCGAGCGGAATACCGGCCTGACGGAACTTCCGTGCCGCCGTGTCCATCCGGACGGCGAACTGCTTCCAGCCGTCGATGGTGTCGAAGTTCGCCCACGGCACATTGGCGCGGGTGTTCCCGAGGACCTTCGCGTCCGCGATCGTCTTGTCGAGGTCACCGTCGATGCCGACGTGCGTGGACGTCGCCTTGAGTTGGTTCTTGTCCAGCAGACCGCGGAACTCCTCGGCCGTGCGGCCGTAGGTGCCCGCCAGTTCGACCTTGCGGTAGCCGATGTCCGCCAGCGCGGACAGGGTTCCCGGCAGATCGGCCTGCAGCGCGGTGCGCAGGGAGTAGAGCTGGATACCGATCTTCTCCACCGGGATCCGGCCCCGACCGTGGTGGCCGGCTCCCACTGTGGACGCTGTGGACGCCGTGGGCGCAGTGGCCGCACTGGCCACGCTCGGCAGGGCTACCGCCGCACCCACCGCGACCGCAGCCGTCGCCGCGCCGCGCAGGAGCGCCCGTCGAGAGTGGAATTGCTCAGCTTCTTCACCGCACATGAAACCGCCCTCACTTCTGGTTGCTGAAAGCCGCGTCGAAGGCCGCCGACGGCTTGTCGAACAGGAGCCCCCGCAGAAAGGTCACGGCTTCCGCCGCGCCCCGGAGCCGGTCCATGCCGGCGTCCTCCCACTCCACCGAGATCGGACCGGCGTAGCCGATCGAATTCAGTGCGCGGAAACAGTCCTCCCAGGGCACGTCGCCGTGCCCGGTCGAAACGAAGTCCCAGCCGCGTCGGGGATCTCCCCAGGGGAGATGCGAGCCGAGCCGTCCGTTCCGCCCGTCGAACCGTTTCCTGGTGTCCTTGCAGTCCACGTGGTAGATCCGGTCGGCGAAGTCGAGGATGAAGCCGACCGGGTCGAGGTCCTGCCAGATGAAATGCGAAGGATCCCAATTCAGCCCGAATGCCGGACGGTCGCCGACAGCTTCGAGCGCACGTTTCGTGGTCCAGTAGTCGTAAGCGATCTCCGATGGGTGGACCTCGTGGGCGAACCGCACACCCACCTCGTCGAAGACGTCGAGGATCGGGTTCCACCGGTCGGCGAAGTCGGTGTAGCCGTCGTCGATGACCGCCTGCGACACCGGCGGGAACATCGCGACGTACTTCCACGTTTTCGAACCGGTGAAGCCGATCACCGTGTCCACGCCGAGTTTCGCCGCCGCGCGGGCGGTGTCGGCCATTTCCTTCGCCGCCCGCTGCCGGACGCCTTCCGGTTCACCGTCGCCCCACACCCTGGACGGGATGATGGCCTGGTGGCGTTCGTCGATCGGGTCGTCACAGACGGCCTGGCCGACGAGGTGATTGGAGATGGCCCACACCTTGAGGCCGTGCTCGGCCAGCAGCTTCAGGCGCCCGGGCACGTAGTCCTCTTCGGACAGTGCGCGATCGACCTCGAAATGGTCACCGGAACACGCGATCTCGAGGCCGTCGTAGCCCCATTCGCTGGCGAGCCCGCACACCTCGGTGAACGGCAGATCCGCCCACTGGCCGGTGAACAGGGTGATCGGACGGCTCATCAGGACTCCTCGAAGGTGATCGCGTCGACGTCGGACAAGCCACCGGAACCGTCCTTGGACCCCAGGAACAACGGGCCGGTGCCGGCGGGGTCGGTGCGGGCGGAGGCCGGGAGCCGATACCGCGGACACCCACCAGGTTCACCGGGTCGAATTGGCTCCGGTCCACGGATTCGATGTGCCTGAAGCGTTTTCCGCCACTGGTGCCGTCGTGCCCGACGACCTCGATCCCGTTGAAGCGCTTGAGGTTCGCGTCGGTGAAGACCGCCGCTTCCTTGATCGCCTCGAGCCCGTCGAGGCTCGCATCGTGCCGGAAGCCCGCGGCCTTGGAGAACACCGGCACCGGTAGCGCGACGCCTGTCAGAGCCGTGACGAGCACATCGAATCGTCGTTGCGAAGACATAGCAGGGGCGATCCTTTCGCTGAGCGGCGGCGATCAAGAAAGGGGATGCGGGTGGAGCTTCCTTTCCGGGAGGTGAGGGAGGGCGGGCGGTGGTGAGTGCTGGGGCGCGGTGGTCGTGAGTGGCGTTTCGGGCCGGAACCCGAAACGCCACTCACGACCTGCTGGACCGAGGTCCTCCCGTCACTTCAGCCCTTGCAGGGACAACAGCAGCGGGTGGACGTCGGTCGCGCCGACGCGGCCGGACGGCTGGAAGGCCGGGTCACTGCACAGCAGCACCGGACCGTCCTCGCCGGCATCGGGCAGCCGTCCGTGCGAGCCGCGCACCCAGCGCGGATCGGTCGGGACGACGTCCATCGCGTACCGGAGCCCGGCGAACTTCTTCGCCAGGTTGAGCCCGGCCCGCGCCTTGGCGAACTTGTCCTCCGGGTCGAAGAACAGCTCGGCGGGGTCGTAGCCCGGCTTGCGGTGGATCTCGACGCCGCGCGCGAAGTCGGGCTTCCGCTCGTCGTCGAGCCAGTAGTAGTAGGTGAACCACGAATCCGGTTCGGCGACCGCGACGAGTTCGCCGGCGCGTTCGTGGTCCAACCCATAGCGAGCTTGCGCCGCACGGTCGAGGACCTCGTCGACGCCGGTCAACTCACCGGCGATCGAGCGCACTCGTTCCACATCGGACTGATCGCGGACGTAGACGTGCGCGACCTGGTGGTCGGCGACGGCGAACGCGCGCGACGCCCACGGGTCGAGGTACTCCATCCCCGCCTGGGTGTAGACCTCCAGCAGACCCTCGCGCCGCAGCGCCCGGTTGATGTCGACCGGCCTGCTCACGTTCGTGATCCCGTACTCGCTGAGCGCGACCACGGTCGCTCCGGCGTTGCGGGCGTCGTCGAGCAGCGGCGCGAGCGCGTCGTCCAGTTCCCTCGCCGCCACCGCGGCCTGAGGCGCGTCGGGGCCGAAGCGCTGCAGGTCGTAGTCCAGATGCGGCACGTAGGTCAGCAGCAGATCAGGACGCTTCTCCCGCAGGATCTGCCGGGACGCGCCGATGACCCACTTGCTCGACTTGAGCGACGCCGTCGGGCCCCAGTACTGGAACAGCGGGAACTCCCCCAGCGCACCGGTCAGCCGGTCGTGCAGCTCGGGCGGCCGTACGTAGGCGTCCGGCGACTTGCGGCCGTCGGCGTGGTAGATCGGCCGCGGGGTCACCGTGACGTCGGTGCTCATCCCCATCGCGTACCACCAGCAGACGTTCGCCGACGTGTAGCCGGGACGCGCCGCTCGCGCGGTCTCCCACAATTTCTCCCCACCGACGAGCCGGTTGTGCTGGCGCCACAGGAAGATCTCGCCCAGTTCGCGGAAATACCAGCCGTTGCCGACGATCCCGTGCTGCGCGGGCATGAGCCCGGTGAGGAACGTCGACTGCGCGCTGCAGGTGACGGCGGGCAGTACCGTGCCCAGTTCGGCCTGCCAGCCGTCGCGGGCGACGGCGGACAGGTTCGGCATGTCCCGCAACGCCTTCGGGGTCAGCCCGACGACGTCGATGACGACCAGCGGCTTCACGCGGAAACCCCTTCCTCGACGAGATTCGCCTGTGCCCACTCGAGTTCCGCGGCGATCCCGCCGACGAGGTCGCCCGCGTCCGGGAGCACACTCCAGGTGTAGGTCTCGACCTCGATATGCGGTTCGCCGGTCAGCCCGGCGGCGACGGTGCGCAGAACGTCCGTGGTGGTGGACAGCGGTGCGGCCGGGGCATGGTGCAGCGGCATGTGGAAGTGCACGCGCCACGGCCGGTCACCCGGCAGGTCGGTCCACGCGTCGGGCAGGTCGTCGGCCTTGCGCACGACACCGTCGGCACCGAGCTCCCGGACCTGGTGCAGATACCGCGGTTCGGCGAACGCCACCAGCGCTTCCTTCGCCTCGGCGGGATCTTCGACGTGCAACGCGGCGGAAGCCTGCACCTTGACGATGTCCACATCGGACTTCGCGATCGCGGCCAGTGTCTCCGCCGGGTCGGCGAACGACACCGCGAGGTGACAGGTGTCCAGGCACAGCCCGACGTACTTCGGGTCGACGCGGCCGGACAGCCAGTCCAGCGCGTCGGTCACGGTGTCGAGCACGCAGCCGGGCTCGGGTTCGACGGCCAGCCTGATCGGCCGGTCACCGATCGCCCGGACGACCTCGGCGAAGGCCTCGGCCGCACGGCGGTCGTCGTGCTCGGACCACGGCTCGCGCCACGCGAGCGGCAACGTGGAGATGCTGCCGTACGTGGCGTCCTCGGCCAGCAGCTCGGACAGCACGTTCACGCAGTCGACCGTGTACGCGACCCGGTCGGGGTTCGTCCACTCGGGACGGTAGACCGCGTGCTTGACGACGTCGTCGTGGAAACCGCCATACGGGAAGGCGTTCAGCGTGTACACCGAAAGCCCGCGTGCGTCGAGTTCGGCGCGGAACCGCTTGCGCGCCCCGGCGTCTTCGGCGAGACCGCGCGCGACCGGTGCGGAGAGCCACAGTCCGACGCCGAGCCGATCGGCGCCCAGCCGCTCGCGCACCGGGAGCGCGTACCGCTCCAACTGCGCGACGATGCCTTCGACGTCTTCGGCGGGGTGGACGTTCGTACAGTACGAGATCATTTGCGGGCACCCCGCAGGACCGAGTTGCCCTCGAACGTCGCCGCCTCGCCGGTGAAACCGGGCAACGGGTCGAGAGTGAGCCGTCCGCTCTGTCCGTAGAAGTCGACCGGGTTCCGCCACAGCACCTTGTCGACGTCGGCCTCGGTGAATCCGCCGTCGAGCATCGCCTGTCCGGTCTTGGCGGTCTTCAGCGGATCGGACCGGCCCCAGTCGGCGGCCGAGTTGACGATCATCCGGTCCAGCCCGTACCGGCGCAGGATCTCGACCATCCGGTGCTCGTCCATCTTGGTGTCCGGGTAGATGGAGAAACCCATCCAGGCACCGGAATCCTTGACCAGCTCGACGGTGACCTCGTTGAGGTGGTCGACGATTACGCGCTCCGGTGCGACACCGGCCTCACGGACGACGTCGAGGGTGCGCTTGGTGCCTTCCAGCTTGTCGCGGTGCGGGGTGTGCACCAGCACCGGGAGGTCGTGCTCCAGCGCCATCGCCAACTGCTGCGAGAAGACCTCGTCCTCTTCCTTGGTCATCGAGTCGTAACCGACCTCGCCGACCGCGACCACGCCGTCCTTGGCCAGGTACCTCGGGAGCACGTCGAGCACCTCGCGGCAGCGGGGGTCGTTGGCCTCCTTGGGGTTCAGCGCGATCGTGCAGTGGTGCCGGATGCCGAACTGGGCGGCGCGGAACCGTTCCCAGCCGATGAGCGCGTCGAAGTAGTCGGTGTACGAGCCGACGCTGGTGCGTGGCTGCCCCAGCCAGAACGCCGGCTCGACCAGCGCGCGGACACCGGCCGCGTACATCGCTTCGTAGTCGTCGGTGGTCCGGGAGGACATGTGGATGTGGGGATCGAAGATACGCACTGGCTCAGTTCTCCTTGAGGAGTTCGAGGGCGTCGGCGGGTACGTCACGTCCGGCCGCCCTGCGTTCGTCGGCGAAATCGGCGAGCATGCGTCTCAGCTCGGCGTCCGCGCGGGATTCGAGCTCCGCGACGGCGGCCAAGGGCACACCGACGAAGACGCATTTGAGGACGCCGTGGCGCCAGGTGTGGTCGTCCAGGAACCGGGCGAAGGCACCCATGGCGGCGGCGACCAACCTGATGTCGTTGGCGCGCAATGCGTCTTCGACCAGCTCGATCCCGGCATCGGTGACTTCGGCGCCCGGGGACTCCAGCGAGTTGAGCGCCCGCAGCACCCCGCGCCGTTCCGCGTCGTCGCCGTAGCGGTAGAGGTCGCGCAGTTCCGCGGCCAGCGCGGCGTCGCCGAGGACGTCGGCCAAGACCGTCACGAGCCGGACCCGTGCCCGGTCGTCGACGGTGCCGTGGACCAGGCCCTGCGGATCGGTGTCCGGCCGCAGCGCGGCGCGGCCGACCTCACGGCCGACGGCCGGGAAGAGCGAGCCGATCACCGACGGCTTCTCCCGGATCCGGCGTTCCGCCTTGGCCGACCACGTCTGCGGCATCGCCTCGGTGAGCGCTTCGAAAGCCCGGCGTGCGGTGTCCGGCGCGGCGTGGCTGTGCCGGGGCAGTTCGACCGCGGCCAGGCCGGGGTAGCCGATCTCCGCCAGCGCGGCGAGCGTTCCCGGCAGATCCAGGTGCCCGTCACCGAACTCGAGATGCTCGTGGACCCTCGGCAGCATGTCGTCGAGTTGCACGTTCCACAGCAGTGGACCGGCCAGGCGGACGCACTCGGCCGCGTTGACCGGCTCGACGGCGACGCAGTGCCCGACGTCGAGCGTGACGCCGAACAATTCCGGCTCGCCGAGCTCCTTGCGCAGGTCCAGGACCTGGCCGAGATGCTGCACGAGGTGGCCGGGTTCGGGTTCCATCGCCAGCCGCACGTTCAGCCGCGCGGCGTGCTCCAGGACCGCCGCGACACCGTCGCGCAACCGGGACCAGGCGATCTCTGTGTCCAGAGTGGACACTCCGGACCAGAACGAGACACAGTCCGCGCCGAGATCCCCGGCGATCCGCATGGCGCGGGCCAGGAAGTCGATCCGGAGCGCGGGATCGTCCGACAGCAGCGTCGGCGAGTGCTTGCGCCACGGGTCGAGCAGGTAACGCGCGCCCGTCTCGATGACGACCCGGTTCAGGCCGAGCGCCGAAAGCCGCGAGGCCACGTGGTCGACCTGCCGTGCCAGATCGTCGGCGAACGGGTCGAGGTGGTCGTGGTCCAGTGTCAGCGCCACCCCGGTGTAGCCGAGGTCGGCGATGATCGCGAGGGCGTCGTCGAGCCGGTGGTTGGAAAACCCGTTGGTGCCGTATCCGAGGTGAAAACTCATGTGGGGCTCACCTTCCGCGACAGCCTGCGGGCGATCGGCAGCGCGGCCGCGACCAGCACGGCCCCCACTACCGAGGCCTTGGCCGTGACCGCCGCCTGCAGCGGGACCATGCCGTGGATGCCGGACTTCGTCGCCGAGCGCACGGACTTCGCCGACGGGTCGCGGACGGCGTCCGCCTGCGCCCTTCCGACCAGTCCCGCGTAGCCGGAACCGGCCGCCATCGACGCCGCGCGATGCCAGCCACCCCGCGCCGGTCCGGTCAATGCCAACGTTGTCGCCGCACAGCTCGTGGCCAGTGCGGCCCGAGCCGTGCCTGGTTTCGCGCCGTGCACCTCCCCGGTGGACAACGCCGTGACACCGAGCGTGTGGACGCCGACAGCCGCCGCGGCGGTAACCGCCTTCTTCGGGGAGTCACCCGCCCCCAGCAGGACGTCGAGTGTGCGGCAGGCCGCCATCGCCACCGGTCCGGCCGGGGTCGGCTTCAGCACGGTGTCGTAGGCCCACACCGCGCCCGCGAGCGGGACCGCGACCCGCATCGCCCGACGGCCGCCGCCGAGCGCCGCCAAGCCGAGTCCGGCAGCGGTCAGCGCGGCCCCGGTGGTGAGCGCCGCGCCGGCACTCACCCGCCCGGACGGAATCGGCCGCTCGGGCCGCTCCACGGCGTCGAGCTTCCGGTCCGCCCAGTCGTTGAGGGCCATCCCGGCCCAGTAGAAGGCGACCGAAGACAGCGGCAGCAGCAGCCGTCGCCCGGTCATCCTGAGCCCCGCCGCTGCGGATCCGGCGACCGTGTCGCCGAGCACCGTCAGCGCGGCGGGCGCCCGCACGAGTTCCACATAAGCTTTCACAGCGCGGCCGCCCAGGTGATCAGGCGGGTGGTCTGCTCGGCGAACCGGTGTTCGTCGCTGCCCAGCGGATCCTTGAAGAAGAAACCCAGTTCGGTCAGCGCGCCGCTCTGCCCGCCGGCGTGCGCCGCGGTCACCAGCCTGGCGAGGTCGAGGATCAGCGGCGCCGCGAGCGCGGAGTCGTAGCCGGTCCAGGTGAACTGCAGGCTCATGCGCGCGCCGAGGAAACCCTCGAACGACACGTGGTCCCACGCGGTCTTGATCTCGCCGAGGTCGGGCACGTTGTCGATGTGCAGCGGCGCGGTGACGTCCTCGCCGAGCAGCGCCGCGAGCCCGCGGGCCTTGGACTCCAGTTTGCTGTTCGCGGTCACCGGGTCGGCGAGGGTCTCGCCGTCCCCGCCGCCGAGCAGGTTGGTGCCCGCCCAGGAGCGGACCTTCAGCGCCCGCGCGCTGAACATCGGCGCGAGGACGGTGCGCAGCAGCGTCTCACCGGTCTTGCCGTCGCAGCCCGCGTACGGCAGGCCTTCCCGCTCGGCGAGCTCCCGCAGCGCGGGCAGGGTGATCCCGGCGGACGGGGTGAACTCCACGTACGGGCTGCCCGCCTTCAGCGCCGCGTAGGCCGAGAGGGAACTCGACGGGAGGACAGTCCGCGTCGGATCCGCCAAGGCCGCTTCGAGCGCGTCGAGGTCGTCGTGTTCGGGCAGGTGGGGACAGGGAGCCTCGGTGGAGGACACGTTGACCACGACGACCCGCGCGAGGTCGTGCCGGTCGGCGAAAGCTCGGATGTCCGCCGTGAGCCGGGCGGCCGCTTCAGCCTGGGCACCGGTGTGCGTCGCCGGGTGGTAACCGTCGCGGATCTCGGCGTCCACCTCGGCCAGCCCGGACCGGACCGCGGAGAACACCGCGTGCCCGAACACGCCGGCGTGCGCCAGCTGCTCGGCCCGCTTCTCCAGCGGCGTATGCGCGATGTCGTGCCCGCCGAGGACCAGATCGTCCCAGCCGGGCAACGGAACGCGGGCGAACGCGGGCAGTTCGGTGACGCAGCCGTCACCGCCCGTCACCCCCGCGCGGAGGGCGAGGAGCCCCACCGCCGCAGTGGTGGCCACAGACCCCCTCGCCCCGATCAACCAGATGCCCGTACGCTCGTGAGCAGGCATTTCTCCACCTTTCCCAAACCCGAAAACGCCAACTGTGTTCACCATCGGATGGTCGGACGTTTCCGGATCGAACCAAGTCGCAGTGATAGCCGTCATGCGACTTTCGGCTGAATCTCTCCCTCAGTTACTCCCCTTCGTGGTGACGCCGGGCACAGCGGTCCATCGCGCCTCTTCGGAGGCGCTGCGCTCGACCGCGGCCAAGACCTGCTGCACCCTCAACCCGTCCTCGAAGGACGGTTCGGGATCCGTGCCGTCGCCGATCGCGGTGAGCAGGTCGGCGACCTCGTTGGTGAAGGTGTGCTCGTAGCCGAGGAGATGCCCCGGCGGCCACCACACCCCGACGTACGGATGCTCGGGTTCGGTGACGAGGATCCGGCGGAACCCCGCCTCGGTCGAGGGCTGGGAGCCGTCGAAGAAGGACAGTTCGTTCATCGACTCGAAGTCGAACGCGAGGCTCGCCTTCGACCCGTTGATCTCCAGCCGCATCGCGTTCTTGCGGCCCAGCGCGAACCGGGTCGCCTCGAAACTCGCCACCGCGCCGCCGGTGAACCGGCCGAGGAACAACGCGGTGTCGTCGACGGTCACCTGGCCCGTGCCGCCGTCGCCGTCCGGCCGCTCCTTGACGAAGGTGGTGGTCAGCGCGGACACCCCGGTGATCGTCTCGCCGGTGACGAATTGGGCGGCGTCGACGATGTGCGCGCCGAGGTCGCCCAGCGCACCCGAGCCCGCCTTGTCCTTGTGCAGCCGCCAGGTCATCGGCGCCTGCGCGTCGGAAAGCCAGTCCTGCAGGTACACCGACCGCACGTGGCGGATCTCGCCGAGCGCCCCGCCCGCGACCAGTTTCCTGGCGTGCGCGAGCGCGGGCACCCGCCGGTAGTTGAAGGCCACCATCGACCGGACGCCGTTCGCCCGCGCCTTCGCCGCCGCCTCGGCCATCGCTTCGGCCTCGGCGAGGGTGTTGGCCAACGGCTTCTCGCACAGCACGTGTTTGCCCGCCTCGAGCGCGGCGATCGCGATCTCGGCGTGACTGTCGCCCGGCGTGCAGATGTCGACCAGGTCGACGTCGTCACGGGCGATCAGCGCGCGCCAGTCCGTCTCGACGTCTTCCCAGCCGAACCGATCCGCCGCGGCCTTCGTCCGCACTTCGTCGCGGCCGCCGAGCACGGCGAGTCTCGGGATCAGCGGTGGCGCGAAGAACCGGTGCACACTGCGCCACGCGTGCGAATGCACCGCACCCATGAACGCGTGGCCCACCATGCCGATCCCGATCGTTTCCTTTGCCGTGCTCATGCCCCTCCTAGGCTGTGTCTTTCGAACGCGCGTGTCGGGTACGCGGGTTCACGAGTCGAAGCCGACGTCCATGTACTTGTCGACGTTCTCCTTGGTGACCACCGCGGAGTACGTGGTGATCTCGGCGGGGATCTCGTGCTCGGCGAAGTCGCCGGCGCCCTTGCCCTGGCCGAGGAGCCGCGCCAGCGAGATCGCCGAAGACGCCATCGACGGGCTGTAGAGCACGGTCGCCTTCAGCGGCTCGGCGTCGGACTTGATCAGGTTCATCGCGTTCTTCGATCCCGCGCCACCGACCATCAGGAAGTCCTTGCGGTTGGCGTTGTTGATCGCCGCGATGACACCGACCCCCTGGTCGTCGTCGTGGTTCCAGAGAGCGTCCAATTTGGACGCGGACTGGAGCAGGTTCGAGGTCTGCTGCTCGCCCGACTCCGGCGTGAACTGCGCCGAGACCCGCGGTCCCACCTGGAAACCCTGGCGTGCCAAAGCGTCCTTGAAACCCTTGCTGCGTTCCTGGGTCAGCGGCAGCGAGTCGATGCCCGCGACCTCGCCAATGACGGGGGACGCGATGTTCTTCGCCTTCATCTGCTGGGCGATGTGGTTCCCGGCGTTGACGCCCATGCGGTAGTTGTCGCCACCGATCCAGGTGCGGTACGCGAGCGGGGTGTCGAAGACGCGGTCCAGGTTGATCACCTGGATACCGGCGTCCATCGCCTGCTGGCCGACCGCGGTCAGCGCCTTGCCGTCGAACGGCAGGATCACCAGCACGTTCACCTTGGCGTTGATCAGCGTCTCCACCTGGGAGATCTGCTGGTTGACGTCGTTGGTGCCCTCGGTCGCGTTGAGCGTGACCTCACTGAATTTCTGCGCCTGCGCGCGGGCGTTCTTGGTGATGGCCGCCATCCAGCCGTGGTCCGCGGCCGGTGCCGAGAAGCCGATGGTCACCGGCGTTCCGGGCTGCGAGTTCGCCCCGGCGTTGGCCACGTTGGCCGCGTTGTTCTGCGCCGGTGCCTCGTTCGAGGTGCACGCGGTCAGCAGCGCACCCGCTCCGACGGCCGCGCCTCCCAGCAGGAACCGGCGGCGATGCAGGGATTGTTCGGTCATGACGACTCTCCATCCACGGTGATCAAGTACTCGTCTTGGTTTTCTTCACGGAGCGGAACTGCAGCAGCGCGGCCAGCACGATGATCACGCCCTTGGCGATGTTCTGGATGTCGGTGTCCAGGTTGTTGAGCGTGAAGATGTTGGACAGCACGGTGAAGATCAGCACGCCGATCAGGGTGCCGATGAGCGAGCCGCGGCCACCGGTGAGCAGCGTGCCGCCGATGACGACCGCCGCGATGGCGTCGAGTTCGTAGAGCATGCCGTTGGTCGAGGCGCCCGCGGTGGTGCGGGCGACGACCATCAGCGCGGCGATTCCGCAGCACAGGCCGGCGACACCGTAGACGAGGGCGGTGTGCCGCTTGACGTTGATGCCCGCCAGCCGCGAAGCCTCGGCGTTGCCGCCGACGGCGAAGGTGCGGCGGCCGAACGTGGTGCGGTTCAGCAGCACCCAGCCGACTACGAACACCAGCGCGAACATCCAGATCAGCACGGGGATGCCGAGCAGGTCACCGCGGAAGAAGTCCAGGAAACCCGCCTCCGCCACCACCTGCGTGCGGCGGCCGCTGATGCGCTCCGCGAGCCCGCGGGCCGAGACGTACATCGCCAGTGTCGCGATGAACGGCACGATCTTCCCGTAGGAGACCAGGATCCCGTTGATCAGCCCACAGCCGAGGCCGACCAGGAGTCCGCAAAGGATCATCACGAACGGGCCGTAGGACTGGGTGGCCAGCGTGGTCAGCCAGACACTGGAGAGCGCCACGATCGACCCGACCGAGAGGTCGATGCCGCCGGCGATGATCACGAACGTCATCCCGACGCTGACCACCCCGATGGCCGCGGCGAGCCGCAGGATCGTGGAGATGTTCCCGTCGGTGAGGAACTGGTCCGGCCGGGTCACCTGGCCGACGACGCACAGGATCACCAGCACACCGGTCAGCCCGAGCAGCCGGGGGTCGGCGGTGAACTTGAATCCGTTCTTCTTCGGTGGCACGGTTTCCACGGCGGTTTCCGTGCGCACCGATTCGGCTTGGTCGGTCACGCCGCACTCCCCTCGAGAATCACGTCGAGCACATCCGCCTCTGTCAGCTCCGCAGACGGCTTTTCAGCCAGGACACGTCCTTCACGCAGCACCAGCACCCGGTCGGACAGGCCGAGTACTTCGGGGATCTCGCTGCTGACGAGCACGATCGCGACACCGGTCGCGGCCAGCTCCTCGATCAGCCGGTACAACTCCGCCCGCGCGCCGACGTCGACCCCGCGGGTCGGTTCGTCCAGCAGCAGCACCCGGCAGCCGCGGACCAGCCAGCGCGCGAGCACCGCCTTCTGCTGGTTGCCGCCGGACAGCGTGCGGATGACGCGGTGCGGGTCGGCGGGACGGAGATCGAGCCGCCGCAGGCTTTCCCCGGCGTCGTCGAGTTCCCTGCCCCGCTCGGTGAATCCGAACGTCGCGTATTTGCTCAGGCTCGCCAGGGTCACGTTGTGCACCACGGGCAGGTCCAGCAGCAGCCCCTGGCTCTTGCGTTCCTCCGGCGCCAGGCCGATCCCCGCCTTGACCGCCGCGGACACGCTGCCCGGCCGGACCGGTTCGCCGTCGACCGACACCGAACCCGCGTCCTGCTTGCGGGCACCGAAGATCGTCTCCAGCAGTTCACTGCGGCCAGAGCCGACGAGACCCGCGATGCCGACGACTTCACCGGCGTGCACGGTGAAGTTCACGTTCTCGAATTCGCCGACGGTGGTCAGGTTCTCCACCTTGAGGACCTCGTGGTCCGGGTCCACGTGCTCCTGGTGGCGCGGGCCGAACACGGTTTCGACCTTGTGGCCCGCCATCAGCGCGACGAGGTCGGCGGTCGGGGTCTCCTTGGCGTCGAGACCGGTGGCGACGGTCTTGCCGTCCTTGAGCACGGTGACGCGGTGCCCGATCCGGCGCAGTTCTTCGAGCCGGTGGGAGATGTAGACGATCGCGACGCCCTCGGCGGTCAGTTCCCCGACGATGCGGAACAGGTTGTCGACCTCTTCCCCCGCCAGCGCCGCGGTGGGCTCGTCCATCACCAGCAGCTTCGCGTCGTATGCGAGCGCACGCGCCATCGAGACCAGTTGCTGACCGGCGGCGGAGAGCTTGCCGACCTCGGTCGACGGCGCGATCTCCGGATGTCCGAGCCGGGCCATCAGCCGCGCGGCCTTGGTCCGGGACTCGCTGATCCGCGTGAAGCCGAACGACGCGCGCTCACGGCCGAGGAAGATGTTGTCCGCCACGGAAAGCCCGGGCACCAGGTCGAGTTCCTGGTACATGGTCGCGATGCCGATCTTCAGCGCGGCGACCGGCGAGGGCAGCGTGACCGGCTCGCCCTGCCAGGAGATCTCGCCGCCGTCGGGGCGGTGGGCCCCGGCGAGCGTCTTGATCAACGTGGACTTGCCCGCGCCGTTCTGGCCGAGCAGACAGTGCACCTCGCCGGGTTCGACGTCGAAGTCGACCCCGTCCAGCGCACGCACCCCCGGGAAGGTCTTCACGATCCCCCGGACGGATAACAGGGTCATGCCGGAGCCTCCTCGGCCGTGGCGGGAACTAGCGTCGGGTCGGCGAAAAGCCGTTCGACGGCGAGATACGCGGCGCCGCGCAGCGGGGCGGTGGTGCCCAGCGGCGACGGTTCGACGCGGCAGGCGGGCTCGTGCCCGAGCGGACGCGCGGACAGTTCGCGGCGCACCGGCTCGACCAGCCATTCGCCCAGTTCGGCGAAGTAGCCGCCGAGCACCACGACGTCCGGGTCGAGCACATCGACCACGGTGGACACCGCGACGCCGAGCGCGGTCCCGAGTTCCGAGACCGCCGCCAGGGCACGCTGGTCACCGCGCCGCACGCGGTGCTTGAGCAGCCCGACCCGGCCGTCGACGCCGAGCGCGGGATCGTGCAGCGGGTCACCGGGTGAGGCGGCACCGCGCAGGACGGCGTTGAGCCCGGCCTTGGTCTCCAGGCAGCCGACCCGGCCGCACGGGCACTGCTCGCCTGCCGGGTCGACGGTGATGTGCCCGACCTCGCCGGCGAAACCCCGTGCCCCGCGCAGGATCGCGCCGGCGGACACGAGTCCGCCGCCGACGCCCAGCCCGCCGCTGAGGTAGAAGAGTTCCCGCACGCCGCGGCCGACGCCGTCGACGGCCTCGCCGATCGCGCCGAGGTTGGCCTCGTTGTCGACCGCGATGGCGGCGACCGGGAGGCCGAGCCGGGCGGCGAGAAGGTCGGCGATCTCGGCGTCGCGCCAGCGCAGGGTCGGCGCGAACCGCAGCACGGCGGCGGCCGAGTCGACCAGTCCTGGCACCGAGACGGTGACCCCGACCGGCTGATCGTCCAGCAGCGTCCGCCGGGCGAGGAAGGCGAGCTCGTCCATGCTCCGGTGCAGCCCGAGCGCGGCGACGTCGGCGGTCTCGGCGCGTTCGGCGACGACGCGGCCGTCGAGGTTCGTGACGACGGCGGCGAAGCGGTCGGCTTCGACACTGAGCGCGAGCCCGCAGGCGCTGGCGCCGTTCAGCTCGACCAGCTGGCTGGGCCTGCCGTTGCCACCACCTCGGAGTCCGGCGGACCGGACGAGACCACGCTCGGACAGCTCGGTGGTCAACCCGGAGACGGCCGCCCTGGTGAGCCCGCAGCGCGCCGCGAGCTGGGTGCGCGAGAGTGGCCCCGCCCGCAACGCCCGCAGGAGCGCGGCGAGGTTCGCCGTGCGCGGGCTGACCGGGTCGAGCTGCCCGGCTTCGGTCGCGGTCACACATCCCCCACTTACGAGTTGGCGGTAACAAACTTTGTTACTTAGCCAGCGAAAGTAGGATGGCGCCTGTCACCCGTCAAGGTGACAACAAGACAGAAATAGAGGCCGTCACCCGAATAGCCGTCCCAAACCACGCAGACTTTTGTACTTTTTAAACAAAAGTCTGCACGATCTTGACGTTACTCATCGAAATCAGGTGAGTGCTCAACGTGCCGCCGAGGGGTCACGGGAGCGCTCTCTGCACTCACCCCCGTCCCCACCCCCGCGCGCACCTGCCGCGTGCAATGAAGGGGCCTTTCATTGCAAAATTTGCGCTGAAAGGCCCCTTCATTGCACGGGCGGGGGTCGTAGGCGAGGGGCGCTCAGCTACTCAGCGTGAAGGCCCGGTCCGTGGCGGACCAGGCGGCCCCGATGACCCCGGCGGTGTCCCCCAGCTCCGACAGCACGATCGGCAGGTTCCCGGTCGCGAGCGGCAGCGACCGCCGGTACACCGAGCTGCGGATCTCGGCGAGCAACTGATGCCCGAGCTGCGCCACGCCACCACCGATCACGACCATGCCCGGGTTCACGAAGCTCACCAGCGAGGCGACCACCTGCCCGAGCCGCCGTCCACCGTCGCGGATCAGGTTGACCGCGCCGAAGTCGCCCGAAGCCGCCGCGCGGCCGACGTCCTGGGCGGTGAGCACGCCGCGGTCCGCGACGACGTCGGCGAGGTACGCCGACCGGCCGCTGCGCGCGAGCGTCAGCCCGTCGCGGGCCAGCGCGGCGCCGCCGAAGTACGCCTCGAGGCAGCCTGTCTCACCGCAGACACAGGTCGGCCCGTAGTCGTCGAGCCGGATGTGCCCGATGTCGCCCGCGGTGCCGGCGACGCCGCGGTACACCTTGCCGCCCAGCACGATGCCGCAGCCGATACCGGTACCGATCTTGACGAACACCAGGTCGTCGCTGGAGCGGGCGACCCCGGCGTGCCGTTCCCCGAGCGCCATCGAGTTCACGTCGTTGTCCACGGTGACCGGGCAGCCCAGCAGCCCGCCGAGATGGTCGCGTACGGAGAACCGGTCCCAGCCGGGCATTATCGGCGGCGCGACGGCCATGCCCTCGGCGAAGCTCACCGGCCCGGGGAGGCCGATCCCGGCGGCGATCAGCTTGCCCGGCGCCTCTTCGCGGATCTTCTCCGCCAGCGCGGCGACACGGTTGAGCACGGCGTGCGGCCCCTGCCGGACATCGCAGTCTTCGACGGTGTGCACCAGCACCTCGCACGAAGCGTCGGTGAGGGCGACCCCGACCGACGTCGCGCCGACGTCGACGGAGAGCACGCGCAGGTCGCCCGCCAGCCGCACCAGCGTGGACCGCCTGCCGCCCCGGCTCGCCGACGGACCGGCGGTTTCGACGAGGCCGACCTCGGCGAGGCGCGCGACCTCGGCACCCACCCTGGCACGGGGCAGTTCCAGCCGCTCCCCCAGTTCGACCCGGGACATCGGACCCTCGTCCCGCAGCAGGGTCAGCAACTGGGTCTGGTGCCGGGTTTCGACCATCGGATGCTCCGTGGTGGATGCCGTGCTCATTCACCTGAGCCTACGGCGTTGTCCACTCAGTGTCTCGAAGGCCACTCGGAACCTTCGGGGCGCATCGGGCGGGAACAAACCCACTGGAGCACCTAGTCCACTGTGGACGATTCGGCCCGGACGAGCAGCCACGCCGGGATCAGCACGATCGCGGTGATCCCGGCGATCCACCAGTGGGCGTGCGCGATGACCGCCGTGGTCCCCGGAGCGGCGGAGACGAGCACGGTGAGGATCGAGGTGCCGAAGGATCCGCCGATCCGTTGGAGCATGGCGAAAAGGGGCATCGCGTGGGAAATACGGTCCCGGGGGACCGACACCAGCCCCGCGGTGAGCGCGGGTGTGGTGGTCAATCCGATACCGCAGCCGCGGACGACCTGCACGGCCGACAGCCACCAGTAGCTGTC
This sequence comes from Amycolatopsis sp. QT-25, assembly GCF_029369745.1. NCBI lineage: Bacteria > Bacillati > Actinomycetota > Actinomycetes > Pseudonocardiales > Pseudonocardiaceae > Amycolatopsis > Amycolatopsis sp. QT-25. Next base: position 1,338,191 of record NZ_CP120210.1, on the reverse strand, counting down.
CGATCCGGTGAGCAACGCCAGCGGCACCGTTCCGGTGATCGTGACGATCAACCCGGCGAAGATCACCCGCGCGCCGCCGATCCGGTCGGTCAACCTGCCCGCGAGCGGAAGTGCCAGCACCGTGCCGAGTGCCAGCGGCGCGGTCAGCAGTCCGGTGGCGAGGAGGCTCTCGTGCCGGACTTCGAGGTAGTACAGCGGCAGGACGATCATCGCCCCGAACGACGCGACCCCCATGCCGAAGACGACGGCGGCGGCCGAGGAGAACGCGCTGCCGCGGAACAGCCTCAGATCGAGTAGCGGGGCTCGTGACCTCAGCGCGGTGACCGCGAAGACGGCGAGCAGGACACCGCCCGCGACCGCCGGGACGGGGGCGGCTTCGGCGAAGCCGTACACGAGCAACGGCAGACCGGCCACGGTGAGAGCCAAACCGCGCCAGTCCAACGGCTGAGCGCCGACCGGGTTCTCCCTCGGCAGCCACTTCCGGCCCAGCAGCAGGCAGAGCACGGCGAGCGGCACGTTCACCAGGAACAGCCACGGCGCGCCGAACCGCTCGACGAGCACACTGCCGGACAGGGTGCCGAGCACCGGTGCGAGGTAGATCGGGATGCTCAGCACGGCCATCATCCGGCCGAGCCGCTTCGGCCCCGCCGTCACCGCGAACAGGATCTGTCCCGCCGGAACCAGCAACCCTCCCGCCGCGCCTTGCAGAACACGGAAAGCGATCAGCGCCTCCATCGACGTCGCCGTCGCGCAGAGCGCGGAAAGCCCCGCGAACAGGCCGACGCACACCAGCCAGACCCGGGTCGTCCCGAAGCGGCGGCACGCCCAGCCGCTCACCGGCACCATCGCGGCGAGCGCGAGCAGATAGCCGGTGGCGATCCACTGGGCGGTACCGAGCGACGCCCGGAACCCGGCCGCGATCGTGCCGAGCGCGACGTTGACGACGGTCGAGGTGAACATCGACAGGAAGCCGCCGAGAGTCAGGATCGCGGCCATCCCCCACAACCCCGGCGTGATCCGGTCTTCACAGGTACTTCCGGTCATCCGATCACCACTTCTTATCGTCGTTAAGATCTTAACACTGATAAGATTCGCCCGAGTTGTCAAGTCCGACACGGACCGGCGAAGGTGTGCGCATGGTCGTGAGACGGGATGGCTACGTTCGAGCCGCGCTCGAACTCCTCGACGAGGTCGGGCTGGACGGATTGAGCCTGCGCAAGCTCGGGGAGAAGCTCGGCGTGCAGGGTCCCGCGCTGTACACGCACTTCAAGAGCAAGCAGGCGTTGCTCGATCAGATGGCCGAGACCATGCTGGAGGATCAGCTCGCCCCGCTCGACGATCCCGCGGCGATGGAGGACTGGGGCGAGTGGCTGGCCCGGCGGGCCCGCACCATCCGCCGCACCCTGCTGTCCTATCGGGACGGTGCCCGCCTGCACGCCGGCTCCCGGCCGACCGGCCGTTCGGCGATGACACCCCTGATCAAACCATTGCGGCAGGCGGGTTTCACCGAAGAAGACGCGACGCACGCGATCCTCGCGATCAGCCGGTACACCCTCGGTTGCGCGATCGACGAACAGCAGAACACCGACGGCGACCACGAAGAGGATCCGGCCGCCTCCTTTGAATACGGCCTCGCGCGCCTGATCGCCGGGCTCCGCGCCCGGCCGGCTACGCAAGTAGGTGACTAATTGCGGGGTCGGGACCAGAGGTAGCGCCGCTCGGGCCGCCCCGTCCCGCCGTATTTGAGGGTCACCTCGGCCTTTCCGGTCGCCACGAAATGCTCCAGGTACCGGCGCGCGCTCACCCGCGCGACGCCGGTCGCCTCGGCGCATTCGCTCGCGGACATCCCGCCGGCCGCGCCCCGTAGCGCGGTCTCCACCAGCCGGGCGGTCTGGACGGTGAGCCCCTTGGGCAGTACGGGTTTCGCGCTCGGCCGCGAGCCGAAGACCTGGTCGACGTCGGCCTGGCCCGCCTCGGCCAGCCGGTCCAGCCGCTGGTGCAGCGACGCGAAATGGGTGAGCTGATCCCGCAGGGACGCGTACTCGAACGGCTTGATCAGATAGTGCAGGACACCGCCCCGCATCGCCTGCCGCACGGTCTCCACGTCGGTCGCGGCGGTGATCAGGATGACGTCGACGTCCTCGGTGGCGCGCAGCTCACGCAGCACCGAAAGCCCGTCGAGATCGGGAAGATAGACGTCCAGCAGCACCAGATCCGGTTTCAGCTCCCGCGTCAGGCGGAGCGCGTCGGCGCCGGTGTGCGCGACCCCGACCACGGCGAAACCCTCCGTGCGCGTGACGTATCCACTGTGGACTTTCGCGACCATGAAATCGTCGTCGACGACGAGGACCCGGATCATCGCGGCAGCCTCGCCGTGAACACCGCGCCGCCGGAGTTGCGCACCTCGACGGAACCGCCCCGCCGCACGCACGCCTGCCGGATCAACGCGAGCCCGAGACCACGCTGGCCGTGCGCGGCGGCCTTCGTGGTGAAGCCGTGCTCGAACACTTCTTCCGCGATCTCCGGGGCGACTCCCGGCCCGGAGTCGCGGACCTCCACCCGCACTTCGTCCTCCTCCTGCCACACGCCGACCTCGATCCAGCCACGCTCGCCGCCCTGTTCGGCCGAACTCAGCGCGTCCAGCGCGTTGTCGACGAGATTTCCCAGCACTGTCACCAAATCCGTGGAAAGACCGTCCTCGACCCGGTCGAGTTCGCTGTCGGGGGCCATGCGCAGGCCGACCCCGCGTTCCGCGGCCAGCGACGCCTTCGCGATCAGCAGGGCGGCCACCGCGGGGTCGCCGATGCGGGAACCGACCTCGGCCCGCCACTCCCCCTGCGCCGAGCTGATCCGGCTGACATAGCCGCGAACCTCTTCGTACTCCCCGAGTTCCAGCAACCCGGAGATGGTGTGCAGCCGGTTGCTGAACTCGTGCGCCTGCGCCCGCAGCGTGTCGGTCGCGTGTTTGCTGGCGTCGAGTTCGTCCCGCAGGGTCATCAGGTCGGTGCGGTCCCGCAGGGTGACCACGGCGCCCCGCACGTCGATCGGCATCCGGTTCAGCGTCAGTACCTTCCCTTGCCGCAGCACGATCTGGTCGGCGCCGGTCGCCCGGCCGGTGAGCAGGTCGCGGATCCGTTCGTTGAGGTCGAGGTCCTCGACCGACCGGCCGACGGCGTCCGACGGCAACGCCAGCAGCTCGCGGGCCTGATCGTTCACCAGGGTGATCCGGTGCTGCGGGTCCAGGCCGACGACGCCCTCCTTGATGCCGTGCAGGAGCGCCTCCCGGTTCTCCACCAATGCGGTGATCTCGTGCGGCTCCAGGCCGAGCGTCTGGTTTTTCACGCGCCGCGCCAGCAGCAGCGAACCGCTCACGCCGATCACCAGCGCGACACCCAGCACCCGCAGGGCGTTGTCCGGCGAGTCGAGCACCCCGGCGAAGAAGCCGGGCGACTTCGAGCCCACCGCGACCATGCGGACCACCTTGCCGCCCTTTTCGTCGAGCACCGGGACGTGCGCCACGATCGACCCGTCAAGTTCGCCGACCCAGGACCGTCCAGAGAGGACGGTGCTCTCCCCGATGTCGAGCAGCGTCCGCACCTGACCCGGATCCGGTGACGCGAGCACGGAACGGTCCGCTCCGGCGATCACCACGAAATCCACCCCGGAGAAGCTCCGCGCGGTCTCCGCGGGCGCGTTCAGTTCGAACGGGCTGTTCGAAAGGTCGCCCACGACCCCCTGGGCGGCGACACTCTCCGCGACCGAAAGCGCCCGGCGTCCCTCGGTCGTGCGGAAACTGTTCCCCGCCTGGACGACGGCCAGCACGCCCACCGCGCACAGTAGGCAGGTCACGACCACGAGTTGCCACACGAGGAGCTGGCGGGCCAAGGAACCCCGAGCACCCATCGCCACCTCCGCGTGACCAAAACGACCACAACAACCATTGGGCCCGCAAGCGGGACATCCCTGTGCGCACGAGTGCACCATGTCCCACCACGCGGCAGAGAGGCAGGGATCACAGTGAAGCCCAGTAACTGGCTGGCCATCGCGGCGGCGCTCGTCGCCGTCTTGCTGGTGCCACCGTTGCTCACCCCGGGCAGCGAGGCCGACGAGGGCTCGCAGATCCGTTCGTTGCGGGTGCTCGTGCCCAACGCGCCCGGCGGCGGTTACGACATCACGGCGCGCACGGCGACCAAGGCGATGGAGGACGCGGACCTGCTCGGCAACGCGGAGGTCTTCAATCTCCCCGGCGCCGGTGGCACGGTCGGCCTCGGCCGCACGGTGGCCGAACGCGGCAACGGCAAACTCGTCATGTCCATGGGGCTCGGCGTGGTCGGCAGCGTGTTCACGAACAAGTCGCCGTCTTCGCTGCTCGACACCACACCGGTGGCGAAGCTGATCGAAGAGTCGGACATCGTCGTGGTCGGCAAGGACTCGCCGTACCGGAACATCGGTCAGCTGGTCGAGGCGTGGAAGAAGGATCCCGGCGCGGTCCAGGTCGGCGGCGGTTCCTCCCCCGGCGGGCCGGACCACCTGGCGCCGATGCTGATGGCGAAGGCCGTCGGCCTGACGCCCAAGGCGGTCAACTACGTCCAGTTCGACGGCGGCGGCGAGCTGCTCGCGTCGGTCCTCGGCGGCAAGGTCGCGTTCGGGGTCTCGGGGGTCGGCGAGTACCGCGACCAGATCCAGGCGGGCACGCTCCGGGTGCTGGCGGTCACCAGCGAAAAGCGGATCCCCGGCATCGACGCGCCGACGCTCGCGGAGTCCGGTGTGGACGTCAAGTTCACCAACTGGCGCGGCATCGTCGCTCCGCCCGGCATCACCGAGGCGGACCGCGCGAAGCTGGTCGGCCTGTTCGACCGGCTGCAGAAGACGCCGCAGTGGCAAGAGGCCTTGCAGCGCAACGGATGGACCGGGGCGTTCGCGCCGGGGGAGCAGTTCGGTTCGTTTCTCGAAGAGGAGAACACTCGAGTGGCAACGGTGCTGAAAGAGCTGGGTCTGGCATGACGACCACGTGGCTGAAGGAGCGCTCCGAACTCGGGGTGAGCGTCGGGCTCGTGGTACTCGGCGTCCTGGTGCTCACCGACGCGCTGAGCATTCCCGCCGACTTCGCCCAGCGCGGTCCCGTGGGGCCGAAGGCGGTGCCGATCCTGGTCGGCTCGCTGTTGGTGATCGTCGCCGTGCTGCTGGCGCGCGACGTGCTGCGCGGCGGCAAGGGCGAGGCCGAGGGCGGCGAGGACATCGACCTCGCCGCGCCCGCCGACCTGCGCACGGTCCTGGTGCTGTGCGGTGCCTTCCTCGCCAACGCGGCGCTGATCGGCCTGGTCGGGTTCCCGATCTCGGGCGCGATCCTGTTCTGGGGCGCGGCGTACGCGCTCGGCAGCCGCAACCCGGTGCGTGACCCGCTGATCGCGGCGGGCCTGTCCGTCGCGACCTTCCTGATCTTCAACAACCTGCTCGGTGTCCCGCTCCCCGGTGGCCCGTTGATGGAGGTGTTCTGATGCTTCAGCAGCTCATCGACGGCTTCGGTACCGCACTGACGCCGACCCACATCGCGATGGCGGCGATCGGGGTCCTGCTGGGGACCGCGATCGGCGTGCTGCCGGGGATCGGCCCGGCCATGGCGGTGGCGCTGCTGCTCCCGGTGACCTACGGGCTGGAGCCCACCGGCGCGTTCATCATGTTCGCCGGCATCTACTACGGCGGGATGTTCGGCGGCTCGACGACGTCGATCCTGCTGAACACCCCTGGGGAGAGCGCGGCGGTGGTCGCGGCCATCGACGGCAACCCGATGGCCCGCAAGGGGCGCGGCGCGCAAGCGCTTGCGGCGGCCGCGATCGGGCATTTCGTCGGCGGCATCCTCGGCACGATCGCGCTGGTCGTGCTGGCCCCGGTGATCGCGAAACACGCCGTCGACATCGGCGCGCCGGATCTGTTCGCGATCATGGTGCTGGCGTTCATCGCGGTCACCTCGGTGCTCGGCAGCTCCCGGATCCGCGGGGTGGCGTCGCTGCTGATCGGGCTCACCATCGGCCTGGTCGGACTGGACGAGATGACCGGCCAGCAGCGGCTGACCTTCGGCTCGCTGCATCTGGCCGACGGCGTCGACGTCGTCATCGTCGCGGTGGCGCTGTTCGCCGTCGGCGAGTCGCTGTGGGTCGCCGCGCATCTGCGGCGCACCGCGTTCGAGCCGATCCCGGTCGGCAGGCCGTGGCTTTCGCGCGCGGATCTGAAGCGGACGTGGAAGCCGTGGCTGCGCGGGCCGCTCATCGGGTTCCCCTTCGGCGCGGTGCCCGCCGGTGGCGCGGAGATCCCGACGTTCCTTTCCTACGTCATGGAAAAGCGGCTCTCGAAGCACAAGGACGAGTTCGGCAAGGGCGCCATCGAAGGCGTCGCGGGCCCGGAAGCGACGGCTTCGGCCTCCGCCGCCGGGACGCTGGTCTCGATGCTGACGCTCGGCCTCCCGACCACCGCGGTCGCGGCGGTGATGCTCGCGGCGTTCCAGCAGTACGGCATCCAGCCGGGTCCGCTGCTGTTCGAACGGGAGTCTTCGCTGGTGTGGGGCCTGATCGCCTCGCTGTTCGTCGGACTGACGCTGCTGCTGGTGCTGAACCTGCCGCTGGCGCCGCTGTGGGCGAAGCTGCTGCGGATCCCGCGGCCGTACCTCTACGCGGGCATCCTGTTCTTCGCCAGTGTCGGCGCGTACGCGGTCAACGCGGACATCTTCGATCTGCTCGTGATGTTCGTGATCGGCCTGATCGGCTTCGCGATGCGCCGTTACGGCCTCCCGGTGCTGCCGGCGATCATCGGCGTCATCCTCGGCCCGGCCGCCGAACAGCAGATGCGGCGCGCGCTGCAACTGAGCGACGGCAGCCTGAGCGGATTGGTCGACACCCCGTTCGCGATCGTGGTCTACGTGATCATCCTGGGAATCGTGTTCTTCCCGGTGCTCAAGCGGTTGCTGCCTTCCCGTCCCGCCGAGGCGGAACCGAAGGACGAGGTGGACGGCTGACCCGCTGACCGGGCCCGGCTTACGTCAACGAGAGCCGGGGAACGCCGGCGACGGTGTGCCTCACTCCGCTCGCCTTGCGGGGGCCGATCGGCCTTGTTCTGGACATCGCTTGCCACCTCCACTGAAGGTAACGAAAAGATAACGGCGAGATCGCTTTTTGAACCGTGCTCACTTCGGGGCCGTTTCAGCCAACACGGAGTCAGTGACGTCGGCGGTGCCGGCGCCACCTCCCCGGGCTCCGGGCAACGACACCGAACGAGGTGAACAAGTTCATGCCCCGCAACCTCAAAACCGCCGGTCGCCACCGCATGGCACGACGCACCAAGGTCGCCACCGGCGGCCTCGCGCTCGCCCTCGCCGTCGGCGGGATCGTCGTGGTCACCACCACCGGAACCCCCGGCGCGGCCAGGGCCGACGGCGCGGACAAGTCGTTCTTCATCGACATCACGAAGGTCCCCCGTGGCACCAACGTCAACCTCGGCCTCGCGAACCGAGGCGCACGGGGAACGTTCACCGTGGACTGCGGCCGCAACGAGAACGGCCACTTCAACGGCGACAACTTCATCGCCCAGCCCGGTGTCCGCAATGGAGCCGAGCACCTCCACGACTACGTCGGAAACCTGTCGACCAACGCGGATTCGAACAACAAGAGCCTGTTGCGTGCGGGCACGACCTGCAAGAACGGCGACAAGTCCGCGTATTTCTGGCCGGTCGTCCGGATCAACACCGAGGAGAAGGAAGAGAACGAGGCGGCGAACGAGGAGAAACTCGCCGCCGACCGGGCGAACGCGGTCGAGGACGAGGCGGGTGCCCAGGTCGACTGCCCCGACGTCGCCAGCGAACTCGACGAACTCAGCGAGGTCCCCGACCAGGCCATGCCCGCGGTCGACGAAAACCTCGACCAGCTCGACCAGGACTCCGACAACGCGAACAACCAGCTGGCGCAGGGAAAACAAGCGGACCGGGTGCTCGGCGAACTGAAGAACGAACGCAAGCCGTCGATTCGGAAGATCACCGACACCCTGCGTCAGGCGGGCAAACCGGTCGCGAAGAACGAAGACCAGCTCGCCGGTTGCGCGGTGAAGCAGAACGGTGAGGGCGGGCTCGACAACGGCGGCGAGAACAGCAACGTCAACGCCGCCGGCGACGCCGAAAAGAAGAAGTCCGACGGCAAGGCCGCGGACCTGCCCGGCGCCGACGACAACAACGAGATCGGCGACAACGAAGGCGAGATCCAGCGCGCCGAGAAGGTCGACCTGACCTTCACCAGCGGCGGTGCCCGCCGGGTGGTCGCGATGCCGAAATTCCTGCGTGTGCTCTACGGCGACGCCAAGCAGAGCACCAACGGCCCGGCCAACGCACGGCCCAGCTGGACCTGCACCGGCTTCGAGGACCGGCTCACCGAGCTGTACCCGATCTGTCCGCAAGGGAGCAAGGTCGCCCGTATCCACGCCTTCCCGAACTGCTGGGACGGGAAGAACACCGACAGCGTCGACCACCGCACGCACATCGTGTTCTCCGACCGCGAGGGGAGATGCCCGCGTGGCTTCAAGAACGTGCCACAGCTGAAGATCACGCTGGTGTACGACATCCCGGCGGACATCCAAGCGGCGGGCCACTACGCGGTCGACGCTTTCGCGCAGGAGAAGCACAACCCGCGCTCCGACCACGACGACTTCGCGAACGTCATGTCGCAGCGGTTGATGAACCGGCTGGTGAAGTGCGTCAACAGCGGAAAGCGCTGCCGTCAGTGACCCGGATCGCAAGTCCGTGAAGGCCTCCTCGATGGACCCAGGGTCTCTCAAGGAGGCCTTCACGGACCGGGCAGCGAGGGGGCGCGGCGGGGATGACCCGCGCCCCCACCCCCCGCGCCGGGGGTCCGGTTCCCGACCCGGCGTAGGGGTACCGGGCCGGGAACCGGCGAGCGATACGGTTTTCCCTCCCTGGAAACCGGACCGCCCGGTCTGGGTCAGGCCGTCGTGGACAACCGGCTCACCCGGTCGAAGACGAGCGGCACCGCGACAGCGGGGTTCAGTTCGGCGAGGACCGCTTCCGCGTCCAAGCCCGGCAGGTGGATCCACGCGCTGTCGGCGAAATCCGGGGTCGTGACACTGATCCGGGCGCAGCGGGCCGGCGGGACCAGCGCGACGCCGAACGGCTCGACCACGTTGCGCCACACGGATTGCGAGACGATCATCCCGGCGCCGAACTTGTCGCCCGTGGGGTCCGACCGGCACCAGTAGCCCACGGCGTCGTTGAAGGTGGCGGCGCACAGCAGCCGGGTCAGCGTGATGTACGTGCGGTGGTAACGGTGGTTGTCCGCCATCGGTCCCATGTGGACCGCCACCCGCGCCCGCATCGGGACCCTGGCGTAGCGGTTGCGGGTCCGCAGCAGATGGTCCAAATGGAACACGACCTCGCAGAGCTGGCCGACGGCGTGGTCCGGATAGGCGACCATCAGCCCGTCCCCGGTCTCCCGGAAATGACGCGCTTCCCCCGGAGCGAGGCCGACCGCGGTGAACGAGCGGGAAACCAGCGTTTCCATCTCGTTCTTCATCGGGTCCAACAGGTCGTCACTGGCCTTGGACGAACCGACGATGTCGACGGACAGCACGGCGTGGGTGTGCGCGTTGTAATGGCCTGAGGTCAGCACCTGCATCTCTGCGACCCCTCCCCTGATCGGTGAAAACTGGCGGCAGAAAGCAGTCTTCCCACTCCTCACGGGAAGTTCTGTTCGGAACCGAACAAAACGTGACGTCGCGCCGATCAGCGCCAGTGAGCTAAGTCACACCTTTTTCCGTGATCACCCGCAACGCCTCGCGGTCGAGGACGGTGATCGCGCGGCGCGAACTGGCCACCACTCCCGCCTTCCGGAGCTTGTCCAGCGCCTGCGCGACCATGGTCCGGCCCATCGGGATGAACTGCGCGAGTTCGTCCTGGCTCAACGGGATCCCGATGCGCCAGCCGGCGGGTGTCCGGATGCCACAGACGTCGACGAGGTAGTCCAGCCGCGTCGCGACCCGCGCCACCGCCTGCGGTTTCCAGGACTGCGTCCGCTGCCGCTGGGCGAGCACGAACCGCCGGGCGACGCTGACGAGCACCTCCCGCATCGCCGCCGGATGATCCAGCAGGAACCGGTTGAACTCGCTCGCCGCGATGCGCCGGACGTGCACTTCTTCGATGGCGACCACGTCGGCCATCCGGATGCCGCCCGCGATCACCGCGATTTCGCCGTGCAGATCGCCGGGCACCCCGACGTCGAGGATGACCGTCGCGCCCATCCGGTCGGCGCTGGTCACCTTCACATATCCGTGCCGCAGCAACATGACGAAATCGCCGGGCTCCCCCGACCGCATCAGCGCCTGTCTGCTCTCGTAGGTCTGCGGGGTGCCCATCTCCAGCAACCGGGCACGGACGGGTTCGTCCAGCCGCTCCAGGAACGGACGTTCTCTCTCTTCGGCGGCCTCCGGGCCCAAACCCACGAAACACCCTCCCAGGCAGTCGTGAACACCTATCGCGGAGAGTAACCGAATCGGCCACCCGATCCGGCGGCGGAACCGTCGTGCGTGGTGAAGATGCCCAGGCGGACCAGTTCCGATCTGATCCACTCGGCCAGCCGGTGCAACGGTCCGTCTTCGGCCTCGACGAAATAGCTGTCCACGATCTGGTGTCGCCTATCGGCGTGCTTCGCCGCATAGAGCAGCGCTGACCGTACCTCCGAAACCTTCAGCGGAGCGACCTTGATTCCCGGAGCGGGCCGCACGGTGCTCTTGGCGGCCATCACCGCCAGCACGGCTTCCTCCAGGCTGAACCGGTGCTCCACCGGCACGACCACATGTTCCACGCCCTCGACAACGCGGCGCCCGATCAACGGCATGCTGCCAGATCAGCATGACGCACGGCCGTAGTCTGTTCGGCACCGAACACTCACCCCGGTTCGACCGCCGTGATGGCCTCTTCGAGCGTTTCCCGGTACAGCCGTAACCGCTCGACGAGCATCACCGGATCAGGGTTCTCGTCCCGCGCGTGTCGTTCCAGCTTTTCGGTGGTCTGCTTCACCGTCACCCGCAGTTCGACGACTCCGGGAGTGTTCCGGCCCTTCCGGCTCTCCAGTTGCGTCACCGCCCGCCGGAAGACCGCCACGAGCTCCGTCTCTCCCGGCCGCACCGCTTCGATGGCCGTCAGCGCCCGCCCGAGCAGGCTGAAGTGGTCGTAGGCGGAGACGGGTTCCGGCGCGCGGACCTCCCGCAGCGGCCTCGGTCGCCTGCCGTTCATCACGAAGAACGCGGTTTCGGCCGGGATCAGCACGGCCAGCACGGCCACCGCGCCGAAGAGCCAGGCCGCCGGATGCGGAGAGGTCACCGCACGGCCGATCAGCCCGGCGATCAGGCCGAGCACCACCGCGACGACGTGGAACGGGCGATTGTCGTGCTCGGCCATGTCAGAAGTTGCTGAACACGTTGACGAACATCTTGTCGATGCCGTACGGGTCGACGGCCTGGTAGCCGCGGGCCTTGGACTTCTGCGCGATCTCGTCGAGCACCCGGCTGTCCGCCTCCGCGCCGTAGGCCATGGTGAAGATCCGGACGGAGTTGTCCAGCCGCTCGGCGTCGACGTTCTGCAGGACCTGTTCCCTGGTCCCGAGCTCGGTGTTCTCTCCGTCGGTCAGGAAGACGACGGCGTTGATGAGGTTCGGGTCGAACTCGCGGCGCATCTTTTCGTTGGCCGCGATCACGGTCTGGTACAACGCCGTATTCCCTTTCGGGGTCAGGTTGTCGACGAGGTCGAGCATCGGGCCCCGGACGTCCTTCACCTTGCCGATCGGCATCTTTTCCTCATACCGGTCCGAGAAGGTCCACAGCCCGACCTCGTCCTCGGGATGCAGGTACCCGAGTTGTTCGCGGATCGCGGGTTTCAGCAGGGCGATCCGGCTTTCGGAGTACGGCTTGTCCTTGCGGTTCTTGTCGAACGGTTCGTTCATGGAGCCGGAAAGGTCCAGCACCAGCAGGATCCGGCCGCGCCGCTGCGTGTACTCCCAGCCGTCCAGCATCTTTTGGATCTGGTCACCGATGGGGATCTCGATGGGCCGGGGTTCAGGGACCCCTTCGGTGTGCACGCCCTTGGCCAGCTTGTCGTTCCCGCGGCCCGCCGGGTCACGGAAGCCGAGGTCCCGGAACCGTTCCTGCTGCGGAGGCTGCCGCAGGAAGTCGTAGAAGTCCTTGGCCGCCGCGCGCTGTTCCGGCGACGCCTTGGCGGTGGTCAGGAAGGGATGATCGATCAGCATCGTCCCCTCGCTCGGGTGCACGGCGACGAGCGGCCGGTTCAGCGGGGCGGGATCCTTCCGCAGCCGTTTCGGATCCCCGGTCGGCGCGCCGTGGTTGTACAGGTAGACCATCTGTTCCTGCATCGCCATCGCGCTGATGTAAGGCGTGGGCTTCTTCTGGTCCTCTTCGTACAGCGTCTTCAGGAAGGCCACCGAGTCGTCGCTGTAGTAGGCGACCGAGGCCTCGATCCCGCGGACGAACTGGACGGTCTCCGCCGTGTCGATCTTGCCGTAGTCGCCACCCGTCGCCGCGAAGTAGGTCGCGATGGTCGCGGCGAGCCCCGAGGTCGACCGGCGCGGATTGTCCTTGCCCAGCGTGAAGTTGCCCCACTTCGCGTTCTCGGGAGCGGTGGAGGCCCAGCCGCCCTTGCGGTTCACTTCGAGGACGTCCCGCCAGCCGATGCCCTTCGACGGCCAGCCCATGGCCCTGGCCATCGGCTCCGGCATCGCGATCACCATCGGGCTCGTCGCGAGCGAGGTCTTCGGGCCGCTCGCGATCAGGTCTCCTTTGCCGCGCTGGCGCAGCAGATCGAGCCACAGCGAGGAACTCGGCAGCCAGACCTGGGGTTCGGGTTGCCGCTCGTCGATGTCGTTCCAGCCCTCGGCGAGGAGATCGAGGGTGGCCCCCGACGTCTTCTTGAACGCCTCCACCTTCGCGCACCGGTTGCCGTCGAACGTCCGGCCGGTGCCGTTGTACCGCTCGGCCAGTTCGGCGATCAGGTCGCCCTTCTCCGTGGAGGAACTGGTGACCAACCGGACGCAGTCGGTCCTTGCCGCGTTCGACGGCGCGGTGACCGTGGTCGCGAGCAGAACGATCACCAGCGTCCCGACGAGCGCGCCGAAGACGAGCGAAAGCCAGCCTGATCTCCGCATGCGCCGCCCCCCTAGCCGTTGTAGCGGGCAAGTGTAGCTACAACGCGGTTCCCGGTTCCGTCTCCTCGGTCACGAGATCGTAGGTTTCGAAACTGAAGCGGGCGAGGGTGCCCACCCAATTCCGATAGACCTCTAGATCATCGAAGGATTCGGCGTCTAGCCGCCATTCAGGTGGAAAGGCGCCGGACAACGATTCCCCGGCGGAAAGGGCGGCGAAAGTCGAGCGTGCGGCGTCCGGATCGGCGACCAGCAGGGTCAGCAGGACGAGCACCGCGCGATAGGGACCGCCGACGAACCGGGTCAGTTCCGCGTCGGGGATGCCGATGCGGACCAGCCGGTAGAGGTTGACCAGTTTCCGGATCTCGCGCGGCGTGTTCAGCCTTTTCCGCAGCGAGTGGACGAAAGCGCGTTCGACCTCGGTGAGCCGCAGCCGATCCGGCCGCATGTTGTAGAACGTCGGCGGGGCCGTTTCCTCGACGACGACCTCCGCCGTCTCACCGCGTTCGGCCCGGTCCCCGTCCTCCGGCCATTCTTCGTATTCCGACGCCGCCGGTTCCGGTGCTTCGATGGGCATGAGGGTGTCGATCAGTTCGTCCGCCGCGGCACCCATCGGGCGCAGGGCGAACACGATCTGGAAGATCTTGTCGAGGTATTCCGCCTGCCGTGCTTCCCCGGTGCCGAACAGCTCTTCGTGGTGCTGGTCGAGGCAGCGCCGCAACCACCGCGGATCGACGGCCACCACCACGACGAACGCGGGCAGGGCCAGCAGCAGGTGCACCGCGGCGAGCACTTCGATCACCTTGGCCGGCGGGCAGCGGTCGAGGTCGTCGATGTAGAGCACGATCCGTTCCAGCGGCGGCCGGCCGGCGCCTCCGGCCAGTTGCCATTCCCGGCGCGCTTCCGCCAGATCGGTGCTCAGTTTCACGAGATCTTCCCGGACGCGCGCGAAAACCCCTTGGTCCCCGTATCTGCCGGTTCTCGCCTCCTCGATCAGTTCACCGAGCCGGGTGGCCGCGTCCAGCCGCCGGAGCCGTTCCTCGGTTTCCCGGACCTCGGTTTCGAACCGTTCCGCGCGTTTGTCGACGTCGAATCGCAGTTTGTCCAAAGTGGACTTCACCGGCGCGAGAGCCGCCTTGGCGGTGGTGAGCGCCGGGGTCAGCACGGCGCCGAGCGCGACGACGGCACCCGCCACGGCGAGGATGGTGTTGTGCCACAAGGCCCAGCCGGTGATCGCCGCGGTGATGCCGAGCACCCCGGCGACCGCGTAACCCGCGACGGTGAGCCTCCGCCGCCGGCGTTCCGCTCGGTCCACTCCGGACACCAGGAGCCGCCAGCGCCAGGTGAGCGGGGAATCCGCCTTGACGGCACGGAGGCCGGCGAGCCGGGTCCGCAGTTCTTCGCGTTCGGCACGGACCTCGCCGGCGTCCGCGTGTGTTTCGGGCGCGCCCAGGTTCCGGAACAGGTGGTCCACCAGCCCGACCCACAGATGGTCGTCGTGGTACTGCCAGGCGTTGAACCGGATCTGCCGGATCTCACCGGCGAACACGCTGTTGGCGGCGTCGCCGCGGGACCGGCGGGCCAGTTCGGCCACCCGGTCGCTCACCTGCCGTACGAAACTCGATTTGCCGGAACCCCACGGGCCCAGCAGCGCGACGCACAACGGCGGACTGGTCTCCCGGTCGGCGATGACCGCGGCGAGGGTGCGCACGTCGTCGTGGAAACCGATCAGGTCGACCGGGCTTTCGACGTCGGGCGTGATCCTCGGCCGCGCCCGGCCCGGTTTGGGCTCGACGAAACCGGTGCCGTCGATCTGGTTGCCGAAGCGATCCCACACCCGGATGGTGCGGTCGTCCCCGACCGTGACGATCTTCTCACCGCCCGCGGTGCAGGTGATCGCGCGGACGTTCCCCCGGTGTCCCTTGAGAAGGGTGTAGCCCGCCGGGTCGTCGATCTCGCGGACGCGGACCTCGCCGTCGGAACCGCCGGAGAGGACCAGTTTGCCGTCCGGACTGAAGGCCAGTGCCCGCACCGCTCCGCCGTGCCCTGGGAAGACGAGGGCCGGCTCGCCCTTGCGCCCCCACAACCGGACCGTCTCGCCCTCGCCGGAGAGCACGTGCCCGCCGTCGGCCGAGATCGCGACCACGTGGACCGCGCCCACACCGCCGAACCGGTAGTGGGAAACGACTTCCTTGTCCCACAGCCGCACGCCGCCGGTGTCGTCCCCGGCGACGACGACCCGGCCGTCCGGGGTCACCGCGACCGATTCGATCTCCGGGCCACCCGTGCGGAGCCCTCGCACCGTCACGCCGTCCAGCCGCCGGACCTCGACGGTGCTGCCCGTGCCGGAAACGGCGAATTCGTTCGCCAGCGCGACGGCGACGGTCCGCTTGGTGGTCTGGACCTCCGGGGGCTGTGCCTCGCGACCGGCGATCCGCCAGCGCCGCACCGCCGCCCCATCGCAACCGACCACGTGCTGACCCGAGATGCCCACCGCGAGCACCGGCCGATCGTGCCCGCCGAAGGTGAACCGGAGCGCGCCGGTCTCCAGGTCCCAGACCCGCACCGTCCCGTCCGCACCCCCGGTGACCAGCCTGTTTCCCCGCACCGCGACGGCGAGGATCGGTTCTTCGTGTCCGGTGAAACGCGCCGTGGTCATAACCGCACAGTCTTCCGGTCGCGTCAAGATCATGGTTAACGACAGGCGACTATCGGCGGGTACCCCGAGCGCCTCGAAAGGGTCAAGGTCGACACTGCTCCGAAATTCCAGCACGCCTTAAACGCGAGGAGTTCAACGTGCTTCGACGTACCTTCGCCGCGGTGCTCACCGGCGCCGCGCTCTCCATCTCGGTGCTCTCGGCACCCTCCGCCGGTGCCGCCGAGATCATGGCGACCACCCTGACCTACGACGACAGCCAGGCCGCGGAGTTCAAGGACGCGGTGGCGGCCGGCGTCAACGTCTGGAACACCAACGTCACCAACGTCCGCATCGTGAAGGCGACGCCGGGGCAGCGGGTCAACATCCGGGTCGTCGCCGACAACGGCTGGCCGCGCGCCACCCTCGGCCCCGTCCGCCCCGGCGGCACGGTCACCGTGTGGATGGGCAGGCAGGCCGTCCAGCAGGGTTACTACACGCCGCGGATCGCTTCCCACGAACTCGGGCACAGCCTCGGCCTCCCCGACGTGAAGCCCGGCCCGTGCTCGTCGCTGATGTCCGGCTCGACCGGTGGGGTCAGCTGCAAGAGCGTGAACCCCAACGCGCAGGAGAAGGCCAGGGTCCAGCAGCTCTACGCCGGCACCGCCGTGCAGAGCGCCGACGCGGGCAAGGTCCTCGCGGAGGTCGGCTGATCCACGGGCCAGGGGGTGCCCGCCCCGGTACCCCCTGGCCTCGCCTGGATGACCGCGGCCTAGCCGGCCGCCGTGATCGCCGCCGCCGGGCACGACTGCGCGGCGTCGCCGATCCCGGCCGGCTCCGGGTCCAGCAACCGGACCCTGCCGTCTTCTTCGTCCTGCCCGAACACCTCGGGCGCGGTCAGGACGCACATTCCGGCGCCCACACAACGTTCCCGGTCCACTTCGATCTTCATCGCGATCAGCCCCAGGTCACCGGGAGCGCGTACACACCGTAGATGTCGGAGTCCGTCCGCAGCGGGATCTCGTCGGCCGGAACGGCCAGCCGCAGCGCCGGGAACCTGCCGAGCAGCCCGGTGAAGGCGACCTTCATCTGCACACGCGCGAGCTGCTGGCCGAGGCACTGGTGCACCCCGTGCCCGAAAGCGGCGTGCCCGGCGGCGTTGCGGCGGACATCCAGCCGGTCGGGTTCCGGGAACTTCAGCGGGTCGCGGTTGGCCGCCGCCGCCGAGAGCGCGACCACCTCCCCCGCCTTGACGATTTGGCCGCCGATCTCGACGTCTTCGAGCGCGGTGCGGACGCCCGTGTGCGCGATCGTCAGGTAGCGCAGGAGTTCCTCGATCGCGCCGTCGATGCTTTCCGGGTCCTCGCGCAGGAGGGCGAGCTGGTCCGGATGCCACAGCAACGCGAAAGTGCCCAGCGCCAGCATGTTGGCCGTGGTGTCCAGACCGGCCCCCAGCAAGAGGAACGCGATGCCGGTGAGTTCTTCGTCGGTGAGGTCCGTGGTCACCAGTTCACCGAGGATGTCGTCGGTCGGCTCCGCCCGTTTCGCCACGACGAGTTCGTACAGATAGCCACCCAGCGCGTTCATGGCGGCTTCCTGTTCCTCCAGCGGCGCGTCCGGCCGGTTCAACGGCGCGACGTTGCGGCGGAAGAACTCGTGGTCGTCGTAGGGGACCCCGAGCAGCTCGCAGATCATCAGCGCCGGAATGGGCTGCGCGAAGGCGGGCACCAGATCGACCGCCGTTCCCTGCCGCTCCATCGCGTCCAGATGCTCGGCGGTCACCTGCTCGACCCGTTCGGTGAGCTGCCGCATCCGGCGGACGGTGAACTTGCCGGTGAGCAGCTTGCGGTACCGCGCGTGCTCCGCACCGTCCATCTTGATGAACATCCCCGGCGCCGCGGGCGGCATTTCCGCCATCGCGGCCGCGCCCGGCAGCGGCGTGTGCATCAGCTCCTGCCGGGCGCTGAACCGCGGATCCGCGACGACGGCGCGGACGATCGCGTGGCCGGTCGCGAGCCAGCCTTCGTGCCCATCGGGGAAGGTCAGCCGGACGAGCGGATGCTCGTCGCGCAGCGGGCCGAGCTCGGGGGGCGGGTCGAACGGGCAGCCCTTCGGGCGTTCGAGGGGCAATTCCGTGAGATGGGGTACCGACGTGGTCATTGGTGTTCCTCCCAGTTTTACCGCTGCTCGAAGGCTACGTTGCATTTACAGATCGCTCAAAGCTCTGGACTGGCCATTTCGGCGTCTTTGCTGGTAGATTTCTGGAAATCGTTGCAACGGTCTTGCCGGTGAATGCAACGTCTCGTTGCAATGAGCTGCGGGTGAAAGCACAGGAGGCACCCATGCCGGGCGGCAGGCTGACGCAGGAGGATCGGCGGCTGATCGCGACCTGGCTCAAGGACGGCCTCGGGTACGCCGAGATCGCCCGCCGGCTCGGGCGCCCGACGTCGACGATCAGCCGCGAGGTCGCGCGCAACAGCGGTCATTCCGGCTACCGCGCCGAAGAAGCGAACCGGGTGACCGGCGAACGCGCACGGCGCCGCCGGAAGTCACCCACCCGCGACGCCGCGGCCATCCCGCCCGGCTACGGCCGGAACGCGGAAGCCGTGCGCGCCTTCGAAACCGAGTTCGCCGACATCATGGTGGCGACCGGCCTGCCCCGTATGACGGCACGAGTGCTCGCCTGCCTGTCCGTCAGCGACGACGGCGTCCTCACCGCCGCCGAACTCGCCCGGCGGCTCCAGGTCAGCCCGGCCTCGGTCTCGAACGCCGTCGCCTACCTCGAAACCCAAGCGATGCTCCGGCGCGAACGGGACGGACGACGCGAGCAGTACGTCATCGACGAGGAGATGCCCCAGCGAGTGTGGGCCGAAAGCGTCCGCGCGAACCAGGTATGGGTCAAGATCGCCCGCCGCGGCGCCGACGTCCTCGGCATCGCGACACCCGCCGGTGCCCGTATGGACGACCTCTCCCGCTTCTACGCGCGCATCAACGACCTCATGCTGGACGATCGCGTCGCCCTCTACGCCGCCGACGCCCTGACCGCCCTCGCCGCCCTCCTCCACGCCGGACACGCCCTTTCCGCCACGGCACTTTCGGCTGCCTTGGGCTGGAGCGAGGACCGGGTCGTGACCGCTTTGCGGGTGGCCGAACAGCAACCGCACATCGCCGGCCCGGTGCGGGTGGTCCACGTCGGCGGGGAGTATCGGGCGATTGCGGCGGTGGAACGGCTTACGGGGGCGCAGTTGGCGGCTTTGGGGTCTTAGTTCGGGTGCCTTGCCGGGTGGGCGGTGCTGTGGGTGTCGGG
Source organism: Amycolatopsis sp. QT-25 (assembly GCF_029369745.1). NCBI lineage: Bacteria > Bacillati > Actinomycetota > Actinomycetes > Pseudonocardiales > Pseudonocardiaceae > Amycolatopsis > Amycolatopsis sp. QT-25. The sequence continues at coordinate 1,319,047 of NZ_CP120210.1, read as the reverse complement.
GTTGGCCGTTTTTCGTTGCCGTTTTCCGGTGGCGGCCGAGTCGGTGCTGTTTTTCGGTGGCGTTCTTCGGTGGCGGCCGAGTCGGTGCCGTTTTTCGGTGCCGTTTTCGGTGGCGGCCGAGTCGGTGCGATCAGTGTCGTCGTCTTTCGGCGGCGGCCGGCTTCGGAGTGCTCGGCCTTGGGCCTTGGCGATGCCGCTGGATCGGGTGTGGTGGCTGTCGCCGTTTTCTGGCGAAAGATGACCGGCGGCGGGAGTACGCGGCTACCGACCGTTCCGGTACTGCTGGGTCTGCCGGTGGCCGTTGCCGCTTTTCGGCACTTGAGACAGTCGGTGACGCGCCCCCTGACGACGACACTGCCGAAATCGGCGTGGCGGCACGCGGCCATGAACCGTTATCCCAGCCCCGGACACGCCGATGGACGTCGCTAAATTCCGGCAAGTGAGGCAGTCGGCGGGTACACGGCCATCAACCGTTGCGGCACGGCCGCATCACGGCGATGACGTCGCCGTCTTCGACAAGTCTGGATTTGCGCGATCACCATTACCGCTTTCCGGCGAGCAGGACATTGCGGAAGCGCGCCCCCACTGACGACAGTGACGCTGCCAAATCGGCGTAGCGACTGCCGCCAACTCTCGGCAAGCGATGGGCTGGTGGCGGGTACGCGACTATCAGCCGTCGCACCACATCACGACGATGGCCGTCGCCACTTTTCGGCGAAGCCTGAAAGTGCGCAATAACCGACGCCCTCTCCGGCAAGTAAGACACCCGGCGACACGCGCCCCATCGACAACGGCGACGCCGCCGACTCGGCATAGCGGCTACCGCCATCTCTCGGCAAACGAGGACCCTCAGCGGATACGCGGCCATGCGGCACCCCGCATCACGGCGATGACCATCGCCACTTTTCGGTGAAGTAAGACTGTCGGAAGCGCGTACCTTCATCGACGGTGCCGGTCACACCCGGTCGACGCGACGTCGCCACTTTCCGGCGAGGGCCTGTCCCGTGATCGGTGTTTCCGGCGTTGTCGATCAGTAGGTCTCGGCTCCCGGCCAGCGGTCACCGAATGTGATGGCGAAAGCGTTGATCACTGGCTTCCAACGCATCGTCCATCGAGCGCGGCCTGTCCCGGTCGGGTCCAGGCTGCGGGTCACAAGGTACAGGCACTTCATCGCGGCCTGCTCGGTCGGGAAATGTCCACGTGCACGGATCGCCCGCCGATAACGGGCGTTCAGCGACTCGATCGCGTTCGTGGAGCAGATCATCGTCCGGATCTCGACGTCGTAGTCGAGGAACGGCGTGAACTCATCCCAAGCGTTGCGCCATAAACGAATCACCGCTGCATGCTTCGCGCCCCATTTCTCTTCGAATTCGTCCAGAGCGGCCGCCGCAGCGTGCGGGCTGGGTGCGGTGTAGATGGGTTTGATGTCGCGTTTCACCGCGTCCCAGTCCCGGCGGGAAACGAGCCGGAAGGTGTTGCGGATCAGGTGGACGATACAGGTTTGCACAATGGCCTGCGGCCAGACGTTCGTCACGACGTCGGGCAGGCCTTTGAGGCCGTCGCAGACGAGGAAGAACACATCCCGGATGCCGCGGTTCTTCAGGTCGATCAACACACTCATCCAGAACTTCGCGCCCTCGCCGCCGACGCCCATCCACAGGCCCAGGACGTCCTTGCGGCCGTCCACGGTGACGCCGATGGCGGCGTAGACGGGCCGGTTGGCGACCTGCCCGTCGCGGACCTTGACGTGGATCGCGTCGATGAACACAGCGACGTACACCGGATCGAGCGGGCGGCTGGCCCAGTCGTTCATTTCGGCGACGACCTTGTCGGTGATCCGCGAGATCGTTTCCTTGCTGACCGAGGACCCGTAGATTTCGGCGAAATGCGCCGAGATATCCCCCGTCGTCATTCCCTTCGCATATAGCGACAGCACAATCTCGTCCACCTCGGTCAGCCGACGCTGCCGCTTCTTCACGATCTGCGATTCGAACGTGCTCTCCCGGTCCCGCGGAACGTTGATCCCGACCTCGCCCGCCGCATCCGAGACCACCGTTTTCGGCCGGGAGCCGTTGCGCACGTTCGTCGACTCACGATCCGGGTCGGCCTGGTTCTTCTCATGCCCCAGATGCTCGGTCATTTCCTCGTTCAGTGCCGTTTCCAGCACGTTCTTGGTGAACAGCTTCAGCAACCCGTCCGGGCCGGTCAGCGCCAGCCCGCGAGCCTTCGCCTCAGCCACCATCACCGCCGCGGCGGCCTGCTCCGGCGACAACTCCCGCGCCGGCTTGGACTCACGCTTACGTGGACTCACAAGCTCCGATGTCATCACTCACAGTGCCCATCCCGCCGGACCTCAGCCCGGCGTGTCGGGCCGAAAACACCGATCTTGGAACAGTCCCTTCGGCGATCAGGTTCAAAACGGTGGCGGTTTCTCGGCCGGAGCGGTTCGCGTGCGGGGCGAGTGGAGTGGCGCTGGGGAGCTGTCGTAGCTCTGCCCGGTTGGGGTGGTGACGGTCAGGGTGCCATCGGACGCGAGGCGGTAGATCCAGCCGGGTTCGTCCTTGAGCCGGTGGTCCCGCCGGCAAAGGTCGATGAGGTCGTCGGCAGTGGTGGCGCCGCCGAACTGCCACGGCACCGAATGGTCGAGATCGCAAGTCTGGGCGGGACGGCCGCAGCCGGGTCTTCGGCACTCACGGTCCCGCACCCGGACGAACTCGCCGATGCCGGCTGTCGGCCGGTAACGGTCCCGGCCGAGGTCCAGCACCTGTCCGGACAGCGGGTCGGTGATGATCCGCCGCAGCACGGTGTCCGGACCGGTCGCGATGTGCCGTGCCAGTGTCGCCGGAAGGTGACCGTGCCCGGCCATTTCCACCGGGTCGTCGTTGAGCCCGAGGTAGGTGGACAAGTCCATGTACAGGAACACTTCCGCGCGTTCGCCCGTACCGCCCTGGCCGCCAAGGAGAAGATCGAGCGCGACGTCCGCACGCAACTGATCCAGGGTGCGGGTTTCGTCGCCGGTCCTGAGTTTCTTGGCTTCTCTGTCTATCCGAAGGTAGGCGGCGTTGACCTTCTCGGCGGGCCCGTCCTCGACCTCGATCGACGCCACCCCCGCCTCACCCTGCCGCACGCTGAGACGACGGCTTTCGCGATGGTGCTCGGCGCGTTTGTCGGCGCCTTCACGGTCGATCGTCATCGCCGCATGATTCGCCGCCTTCCGGATCTGGTCGGAGTTCTTCCCCGCCAACCGGTCCTCGAGCAAGGCATCGGCGGCCTGGGCGTCTTCGTCTGACAGCCAAGTCGTCGCCGCGGCGACCTTCATCGCGCCGAAACCGCTCACTTTTCCTTGGTCCATCAGGTTCAAGGTGCACGGCAGCCGGGTGGTCAAGGCCTCGGCGGCCGCGACCATCGCCCCGGCATGCTTGTCCACAAGGGACAAGGCGAAGGCGGCTTCCTGTGTGACGCTGCGCGCGCCCTCGCGATGCCGACTCAGCTGGGCCAGCGCCCGGAACCGGATTGCCTCCAGCCGGGCGATTCCCGCCGAAGCCGCTTGCGCGACAGCGACGGATTCCTTGTCTTCCAACAGGGATACGGAAGCGTTGACCGACTCCAAAGCGCTCGGATCGGTGAGTTGCTCGAGTAGCGCCACTGGCGCGGATCTGTGGGTGTCCACCCGACGACCATACGACCGGCCACCGACAATTTCGGCTCAGGAAGCTGCTGCGAGACGTTGCCGATTTTCGGCGACGAAACCTTCGGTCCGGCCGCGCAGGCGTGCATTAGAGCTGGTGCACCAGTCGCCGCTTTCCGGCAACGCAACCCCAGCCAAGCACCCAAAACCAACCGGTCGCTCTCACCGAACCCCGGCAACAGCGGCCAAACCCACAACCGCCGAGAACGCCTCACATCACATCCCGGACCACCAACCGTTCCGAAGCGCGCTCGATGGCCGCCTCCACCGCGCCGACCCGGTCCGCCAGGAGGCCCATCGCGCCGACAGCGCGGCTCATCGGGTCCTCGTCGTCACCGCCGAGGGCCTGTGCCCGCAGGTATGCCGCCTTCACGTCCGTCCACCGTTGCGCTTCCGCGTCGCTCAGGCGGCCGCGGAGTTCGGCCAGTTTGAGCAGGTTGGCCTCGGCGCCGGAGGTCAGTGTCTGGGCTTCGCCGGCGTAGTGGTCGTCGATCAGCGCTTCGAGTTCGGCGTCGTTCATCGCGGGCACGATGCGGCCGGCGAGTTTGTTCATGTTCCGGTACGAACCCTGTAGCTGGAAAGGGGGTTCGACCCGGGACGCGTCCGCCTGCGCGGCCGAGGCGATGTAGGCCTGGTTGTTCTTCAGGATGATCCGCTGCACCTTGATCAGTTTCCGCAGTACGGCGAGGATCTGCTCCAGTTCGGTCGCCGAGTACGCGTGCTTCAGCTGATCCGCCCGCACGGAGCCGTCGCCGCGGGCGAGTCGCACGAGAACGTCCACATCGGACCGTTCTCGGGAGACCAGCGGTGCCAAGACGGTGTTCGCGGTGAGCGAGTTCTCGATGTAGCTCAGCGCGAACAGGTCTTCCTTGCCCGAAAGTACATCGCCGAGGTTCCACACGTCCGCGCGGTTGGCGAGCATGTCCGGGATCCGGAACCGTTTACCCTGTTCGGTGTACGGGTTGCCTGCCATGCAGACCGCGAACCGCTTGCCCCGCAGGTCATACGTCCGCGTCCGGCCTTCCCACACGCCTTCCATCCGCCGTTGCGCGTCGCACAGCGAGATGAACTTCTGCAGCAGTTCCGGTGAGGTGTGCTGGATGTCGTCCAGGTACAACAGCACGTTGTTGCCCTGCTCCAGCGCGAACGAGATCTTCTCGACCTCTTGCCGCGCGGTCGCGTTGGGCGCGTCCGCCGGATCGACCGACGTGACCTCGTGCCCGAGCGCGGGGCCGTTCACCTTGACGAACACCAGCCCGAGGCGGCTCGCGACGTACTCCATCAGCGTCGTCTTGCCGTAACCGGGCGGCGAGATGAGCAGCAGCAGCCCGGACTGGTCGGTCCGCCGCGCGTCGCCGGTCGCGCCGAGTTGCTTGGCGAGGTTGTCACCGATCAGCGGCAAGTAGACCTCGTCGAGCAACCTGTTGCGTACGAAGGCACTCATCACCTTCGGTTTGTACTCGGTCAGCCGCAGCCTGTCCCGCTCGGCCGCCACCAGTTCGGTGCGCAGCCGCTGGTAGGCCCGGAAACCCGGCACCCGGTCACGGCGGAACCGCAGCGTCCTGGCCAGCGTCTCGTCGAGCCGCAGGGTCAGGGACCGGTCGACGATCCGCGGATGCGCGCCGAGCAGACCGTCCACGGTGGCCGAAAGCTCCGCCGAGGAGTCATATCTCGGCAGGTCGGCCAGCTCGATCGCGACGGCCTCGGCCAGCTCGTCCTCAGGAAGGCCTGCCGAATCCACAAAGGACCGAAGCCAGGCTTCGGCGAGCTGATGACGGTCGGCGAGATCTTCGAGGGCGCGCAGGTCTTCGGCGAAGCTTCGGCGGTCGAGCCGGAACTTGTCGAGCAGCGTCCGCGCCCCACCGCTGGTGACGAAACCCGGCGACGTGTCGGCCAGTTCCTCGAACAGGTACTCACCGGCGAGTTCGAGGTCCAGTGTCAGGCCGGACGACGTGGCGAACGCGGTCATCGCCTCGGTGAACTCCCGCGCCAGCGCGTCGATCGCCGTGGTGTGCCCGAACGCCTCCCGCACCCGCGCGAGTGACGCGGCACGCGTCGTCCAGGAGGATTTCGCCGCCTCTTGGACACCGAAAGCCCAGAACAACTGGGCGGCGGCACGAGCGGCGGGTGGGTACCGCAGGAGTCCGGCGGCGGAGCGCAGCCGCAGCAAGGCCGACAGGATCGCGGCGGCGTCGTGATCGTGCACGCCACGCGCGTAGCCCTCGTCGTAGCGGTCACCGGCGACGCGCCGGACGACCTCCAGGAGATCAGCCTCGACCAAATCCGGCTGTTCGGCCAAGATCGACGTCGCCAGGTACTCGGCGCGATAGACCTCGGGCGACTCCGAGACCAGCAGCTGGTCCCAGTACGGCCGCGTCGCTTCGAACGACTCGTCGCGCACGGGCGAGCGGTAGTCGGTCCCGGTGATGGCGAACTTCATCCCGCCGTCGTGCGGCACCAGGGTGAGGTCGATGTCCTGCGTGTTGACCGCGAAGGTGTGGCGGCCGAGGCGGATCGTCTCCCCGCCCTCGCCGTAGAGGTCGAGCCTGTCGCGCAGCGCGCGGCCTGCCTCCTGACGGGCGGCCTTGACCCGGCCTTCGAGTTCTTCGGCGCGGACCTGGTCGCCGAGGTCGCGCAGTTCGGCGACCACACTGCGCAGCTTCGCGACCATCGGGTCGGAGGCGAAGTAGGTGTTGATCTCGTCGACCGAACCGAGGGTGCCGACCCGCCGGGTCACGCTCGTGAGGATCCGGCCTGCCGAGTCGACCAGCCGGTCCGCGCGACGCGCCCGCTCGTCGAGCAGCGCCTGCTTGCGTGAGGAGAACGCCTCGTAGACGTCGGTGCGCTTCTCGCCGAGCGACACGAGGAAGTCGTCGAACTCGCCGAACCGCGATTCGAGGTTCTCCAGTTGCAGCAGCAGCCTGCCGAGCTGCTCGTCACAGCGGTCCGGGGTGTCCGCGACCGCGAGCCCGCCGGTGATCGCTTGCGCGAGCAGCGCGAACTCGGCGGCGAACTCGGCCCGGCCCTCGGTCTCCAGCAGCTCCTTGCGCCGGGCTTCGAGGGTGGCCCGTGCCCGGTTCACCGCGCCGATGACCTCGCCGACGCGTTCGAGGATCTTCGTCCGCACCACGGCGTCCGTGATCTCCAGGCCGCCGACCACGTCGGTGAGGACTTCGAGGCCGCCGGACTGCTCGTCCAGTCGTTCGGCGACCGGGACCGCCTCGGCAACGGTGGAGATCGCGCCCGCGGCCTCGATCAGCCTGTCGACCTCGGCGTGGTAGCTCGTGAACGCGTCCTCGCCCTGCAGGAACCGGACGGCACGCTGTGCGGCCTCGTCGAAGTTTCCGTCGAGGTCGGTGATCAACTCGTCGATCCGTGCGGTGTCGACATAGCGCAGTTCCCGCACGGTGACGAGACGGCCTCGCGCGCGGTGCATCTCGGCGAGCCTGCGCACCCACGCGTCGGCCGCGTTCAGCGCCTCGCCCCGCACCTTCCGCACGAGCGAAGCGGTTTCCGCGGCGGCTTCCTCGACGGCGTCGGCCGCTTGCGAAGTGAGCGCGGTGACCGTCTCGAACTCGTCGAGCACCTGTTCCGCGGTGATCCGGACGTCCGCCAACGGCGACCGCAGATCACCGAGTTCGGCCTCGCCGAGCCAGTGGTAGTGGTCGAAGACCCGCGCGCAGGCAGCGATCAGTGCTTCGAACACCGCCGCGGACGGCGCCATCTCGCCGACCATCCGGCCGATCGAAAGACAGTCGGAGATCCCGCGGACCAGATCGGCGTTGCCGACCCGCTCCAGCGGTCCCGTTCCGGCCGGCTGTGAGGCGGCGTAGGTGTCGGAGTGGAACGGCGTCCGCCACACCTGCATCGGGTGCACGCGGCTCGGCTCGTCGGACAGCGCGCGGAACAACACCATCGTGCCGTCGTCGAACAGCGAGTACCCGTGGCACGGGATCGGGTTCGAGACCTCTTTGCGGATCACGTTGTACGGCAGGAGAAGCGAACGTCCGTCGGCCCGTGCGTGGAAGACGTAGAGCACGTCTTCGCCGTTGGGCGAACGGATCATCCGCTCGAATTCGAGCTCGTCGACCGTGGTGTCGAACGTCTTGCTGACACCCGTGTCGAGGTAGTAGCCGCCGGGGAAGATGATCCCGTGGTCCTCGGGCAACCGCTGGCACGCCTGCCCGATCCCGTCGAGGCGCACGACGTCACGCGTGCGGGTGTTGAACACCAGATACCGGTGCACGGTCTCCTTGTACGGGAGCACCCGCAACAGGATCAGCGGGCCGATCCTGGCATACGACACCTCGGCGTCGGCGAGGCTCTGCAGCGGCTCGTCGACCGCCTCGGCGTAGACGCCCTCTCCGGTTTCGGTGTTGTTTTCCACCTTCACCGTCAGGTTGCCGCCGACGGTCTCGACGAACACCTCGTCCTCGATCGAGATGTGCGGATGCCGACCGAGGACGTGCTGTTCGCGGCTGGTCTCGATCCATTCGAAGTCGTGCGACGGCGGGAAGACATGATCGCGTTCACCCCGGCTGTCCACATAGGACACTGCGCCGCCGGCGGCGACCGCCCAGCGCAGCACCCGGATGTCCTCGGTCCGCGGGCCGATCTGGAACACCGCGAGCAGTTTGCCCTCGACCCGCCGCAGCTGCAGCAGCTTCGCCTGCCGGTAGTACCGGTACAGCTCGGCGAAGTCACGGACGAACCGCTCGTCGCGCAACAGCTCCGGCAGTTCTTCGGCCGGCACGTCGTCGAAGCGGAACGCTTCTTCGTCCTGGCTGAAGCCGTGCAGCGAGAAGACGTCGTCGACCGTCGTCTCGGGCTTGAGGCCGATGAAGACGTTGTAGCCGAACAACATCCGCCCGCCGACCGACACGACGTCCCGCGGCACGCAGTTGTTCACCGTGCGGATCCGCTCCGTGCCGATCAGCGCGAGCTGCGCACTGCCGAAGACCCCGAGCCGCGCGGCGTTGAGCTCGTCCGCGCGTTTCGCCAGCTCGGCGGCCTGTGCGGCGAGCCGGGCGCGGAGCACCTCGTAGGTGCCCGCGTCCAGCTTCTCCGATCCTGCCGCCGGTTCGGTCGTCGTCACTGCTTCGCGGGGGTGAGGGCGGCGACGGAGGTGTCGGCGAGGCCGAGCCGCTGCGCCATCGACATCAGCTCACGCAGCTTGTCGCTGTCCGGGCCGCCCGCCTGCAACTGCTTGGTCAGGAAGGCCGACAGCGTCAGGTTCTTCACGTCCTCCGTGCTCACCGAGCCGACCAGTTTCGTCAGGTCGTCGGTGAAGCTGCCCGAACCGTCGAGCCACGACTTCCCGAGGGTCTGGACGACGTCCGAGTGCTCGACGAAGCCGTCCACGCTCTTGCCGAGCCCGATCGAGCCGATGACCTTCTCGAAGAACATCGTCTCGCCGCCGACGATGTCGATGTCGGCCTTCTCCAGCCCGATACCGAGGACCGTGGCCTGCGCCTCGGCGACCTCTCGCTGCACGGTGAGCGCGGCGAGCCGGATCTCCTTCTCGGCCTCCAAGCGCAGGCGATACTCCTCGTGCTGGCGACTGGCGGTGTCGAGCGCGGCCATCGCGGCGGCCTTCTCGGTGAGACCTTCGGCCTCGCCCTTGAGCTTGTCGCGCATCGCGTCGGCGAGCACGATCGCCTTCTCGCGTTCGACGATCGCCTCGGCCCGGCCGACCTTCTCCAGCGCGTCGGCGTCGCGTTCCTTGACCTGTGCCGCGGCCAGTCCGATGGCGGCCTCCTCCGCCTGGATGCCTTCGGCCAGGCGGATCTTCGCGCGGGTGTCCAGCTCGGCGGCTTGCTGGCGTGCTTCGGCCAGCGTCAGTTCCTCGCGTGCCTTGTGCTTCGAGGCCACCTCGGCGGCTTCCGCGGCCTTGATGTCCTTGACGAGGTTCTCCTGCGCCTCCGCCTCGGCCCGGATGATGATCGCCTCGCGCTGACGCTGCGCCTCTTCGACGACGCGGAGTTTCTTGATGTTCTCTTCCTGCTCCGCCACGGTCTTCTCGACCGCGATCCGCTCGCGGATCACCTCGGCGATGGACCGCTTCTCGGTCTCGACTTCCTTGTCCTTGGCGATCCGGGACAGCTCGGTCTCGCGTTCGCGGCCGATGACCTCGAGCAGCCTGTCCTTCTCGATGCGCTCGCTCTCGATGGCGATGACCCGCTCGCGGTTCTTGCCCGCGACCTCGATCTCACGCTGCTGGTTCTGGTGCTGGATGCCGAGCTGCTCGTCCGTGCGCAGCTGCGCGGCCTGCGATTTGAGCCGCTCCTCCGCCTGTACCTTGGCGATTTCGGCCTCTTCACGCGCCCTCATGGTCTCGACCTCGCGGTTCTGCTTGATCTCCGCGTCGGCCTGCCGCCGCTCCAGTTCGAGGATCGCCTCGCGGGCGTCCACGTTCTGCCGGGTGATCTCTTTTTCCTCGCTGCGGCGGAACTCGTTGGTGCGCACGTGCTCGATCGCGGTCAGCTCGGTGATCTTGCGGATACCCTGCGCGTCGAGGATGTTCGCCGAGTCGAGCTGCGCCATCGGCGTCTGCTCGAGATAGTCGATGGCCGCGTCCTCGAGGCTGTAGCCGTTGAGGTCGGTGCCGATGACGCGGATGATCTGGTCGCGGAACTCGTGGCGTTTGGTGTAGAGATCCACGAAGTCGAGCTGCTTGCCGACGGTTTTCAACGCTTCGGAGAACTTGGCGTTGAACAATTCCTGCAGGGTCGCCTCGTCGCTCGCGCGTTCGGTGCCGATGGCCTGCGCCACCTTGATCACGTCCTCGACGGTCTTGTTGACCCGCACGAAGAACGAGATCCGGATGTCGGCGCGGATGTTGTCCCGGCAGATGAGGCCCTCGCGGCCGGTGCGGGTGATCTCCATCGCCTTGACCGAGGTGTCCATGATCTCGGCCTTGTGCAGCACCGGCAGGACGATCGCACCGGTGAACGTCACGTCGACGCGGCGGACCTTCGAGATGATCAGTGCCTTGCCCTGCGGCACCTTCTTGAACAACCTGGTGATGGTGAAGAGCAAGACCAGGAGGATGACAACTATCACGGCGATCAGAACGCCGGCCCCCACGCTGATGGCACCCATAAAGTTCCTTTTCTACTTCAGATGTCCAAGGACTCGACCCAGAAGAACTCGCCTTCGGAGTCGTAGTCGTAGAGAACTACGCGGCTGCCCGCCGTGAGGTTGCCTTGGCCTGCCTGCCGAACGTCCACAATGGCCGTGGACCCGTCGGCGGCGGCGGCTTCGGCCTGGCCGAAGTCGTGGGTGACCGACGAGGTGCGGATGACCGCGGCCCGGCCGATGAAGTCTCTCCTGCTCGGTTCCTTCGCGGGACCGAACACCCGGCGCAGGGGCACCACGATCACCCTCGTCCCGAGTGCGCCGAGCACGAGCGCGACGGCGAGCACGCCTGCCCCGAACCCGATCCTCGATGGTGTCGAAAGCTCAAGGTCATCGAGAAGAACCGTCCCTGCCAGGCTGGCGAACCAGGTGAATGCGATCAGTAAGGAGAGCGAAATGGACAGCGGGACCCCGCCGAAGCCCGCCAGGAGCCCGTCACCGCCGTCGAACTCGACGGCGTCACCACCGTCGAAGGCGCCGAACAGGGCCAGCAGCCAGTAACCGATCACCACGATCAGCAAGAAGCTGAAGAGCACGGCCGGAAACCCCAGAGCCGCGGTGACGAACCCGCCCATCGCCGTCGTCCCCTCCCCCATCACCCCGGGTCAGGACTATAACCAGCGCGTGCGGCCGGGCGGACCGTTTTCGGCTACGAGTGGGTCACGGTGCTCCCCGCGATCAGTCACCTACTTGCGCCCGACCCCTCCCGCAAGTAGGTGACTGATTGCCAAGGGGGTTACGCCGACCGGCCGCGCCGAAGCCATCCGGTTGGGCCTGTCGCCCTCTCGGAGGGCGTCCTACTCTCCAGTATTGAGAGTGACACAGGACACACCACGGTCTTGGGAGGCTCCATGAAGTGGCACGTTCGCGAACCGATCGACGAGGATCGGCGCGAACGGCGAATCCGCCACGTCACCCGATGCCTGAAGTGCACGCTCACCTGCGTCCATTGTGGACTACCGATCGGATTCTCCGTGCCCGCCGGACATCCCGGCCTCGGCGTGGTCGAACACCTTCCCGGTGTGAGCACCCCCGGCCTTCCGGATCTGGCTCTGCTGCACCGGTTCTGCCGGGACACTCTCGCCGCGGAGCCGGGTGTCGCGCTCAGGCGGGCCTATCTCGGCCTGGCGACCGAACTCTTCGAAACGGGACGGCGGATCCGTCGTCACCGCCGGCTCGGCGTGCATCCGCCACGACCGGGACATCTCGAGGCCTACCGAAAACGGTGGCGAGTGGCCAAAATGCGGTACGCCTGCAAGGCGTGCCGGTACTACACCGGCTCTCACTGAGCCGATTCTCCCCCGGAGGACTCGTGCTCGTTCGTCTCATCCTCGGTCTGCTCATCACCGTCGTCGGACTCGCCTTCGCCGCCCGTCGCGCACGTTGGCTCGTCAAACTGATCCGGTCGGGCCAGCCGGACGAAAACCGCTCGGACGTCATGGCCGTCCGCGCGAAAACGCATCTGGCCGAGGTCTTCGGGCAGCGCAAATTGCTGAAGTGGTCCGTCCCCGGGCTCGCGCACCTGTTCACGTTCTGGGGCTTCGTGATCCTCGGCTCGGTTTACGCCGAGGCGTATGGCGCCCTGTTCGACCACGACTTCCACCTCCCGCTCATCGGGCACTGGGCGGTGCTGGGCTTCCTCCAGGATTTCATCGCGGTCGCGGTGCTCGTCTCGCTCGTGGTGTTCGCGGTCATCCGGATCCGCCAGGCACCCGAGAGGAAAGACCGCGCCTCGCGCTTCTTCGGCTCGCACACCGGTGGCGCCTGGCTGATCCTGTTCATGATCTTCACCGTGATCTGGACGATGTTCCTCTTCCGGGGCGCTTCGGCCGCGGTCGGCGTTTTCCCCTACGAGTCGGGCGCGTGGGTCTCCCTCGGCGTGGGTGAACTCCTGGAGCCGCTCGGCCCGGCGGTCGCCGGACCGCTGGAGACCGCCGGGCTGCTGCTGCACATCGGCGTGATGCTCGCGTTCCTCTCGATCGTGCTCTACTCCAAGCATCTGCACATCTTCCTCGCGCCGGTCAACGTGACCGCCAAACGTCTTCCGGACGCGCTCGGCCCGTTGCCGCCGATGGAGTCCGCGGGCAAGCCGATCGACTTCGAGGATCCGGGCGAGGACGACACGTTCGGCCGCGGCAAGATCGAGGACTTCACCTGGAAGGGCATGCTCGACTTCGCCACCTGCACCGAATGCGGCCGCTGCCAGTCGCAGTGCCCGGCGTGGAACACCGGGAAACCGTTGTCCCCCAAATTGTTGATCATGGACCTGCGTGACCACCTCTTCGAGAAGGCGCCGTACATCCTGGACGGCAAGGAAGCACCCGAAGAGCGCCCACTCGTGGGACCCGAGGATCTCGGGGGCGTCATCGACCCGGATGTCCTCTGGTCGTGCACCACCTGCGGCGCCTGCGTCGAACAGTGCCCGGTCGACATCGAGCACGTCGACCACGTCGTGGACATGCGCCGCTACCAGGTGATGATCGAGTCGGCCTTCCCGAGCGAACTCGGCGTGCTGTTCAAGAACCTGGAAACCAAGGGGAACCCCTGGGGCCAGAACAATTCCGATCGCCTCGCGTGGACGAAGGACCTCGACTTCGAGGTGCCGATCTTCGACGGCGAACTCGCCGAAGACGTCGAATACGTCTACTGGGTCGGCTGCGCGGGCGCCTTCGACGACAACGCCCGCAAGACCGTCCGCGCCACCGCGGAGCTCCTGCATCTCGCCGGGGTGAGGTACACGGTCCTCGGCACCGGCGAGTCCTGCACCGGCGATCCGGCCCGCCGCTCCGGCAACGAGTTCCTCTTCCAGATGCTCGCGCGGCAAACCGTCGAGACGCTGAACGCGGTGTTCGAGGGCCGCGAACCGGGTACCCGCAAGATCGTCACCACCTGCCCGCACTGTCTCAACACACTCGGCCGCGAGTACCCGCAACTGGACGGGCACTACGAGGTCCTGCACCACACGCAACTGCTGAACCGGCTCGTCCGCGCGGGCAGGCTCACCCCGGTCAAACCGGTCGACGCCGGCCCGGTGACCTACCACGACCCGTGTTACCTCGGCCGCCACAACAAGGTCTACGAGCCACCGCGCGAACTCGTGGGCGCGACGGGCGCCACGCTCAGTGAGATGCCCCGGCACGCCGACCGCGCACTCTGCTGCGGTGCCGGGGGCGCGCGGATGTGGATGGAGGAGCAGATCGGCAAGCGCATCAACCTCGAACGGGTCGACGAGGCGCTCGGCACGGACGCCGAGACCATCGTGACCGGCTGCCCCTTCTGCCGCGTGATGCTGAACGACGGTCTCGTGCAGCGGCAGAGCGAACAGCGTGGCGAGAATGTCACCGTGCGCGACGTCTCCCAGCTCTTACTGGAGACGGTGCAGGAACGCTATCGAACGAGGACCGAGATTTAAGGCACACGCGAGTTGGAAGTTCGGCGCGCCGAACTCTAAACTCGCGGAATGGCGAATCTGCGTAAGGCCGCGTGCGCGCTGGCGGCGTCCGTACTCGTCCTGTCCGCTTGCGGCGGCCCCGCCGTCGGCACGGACGACAAGCGGCCCGTCGTGCTGACCACGTTCACGGTCCTGGCGGACATCGCCTCGAACGTCGCGGGCGACAAGCTCCGGGTCGAGTCGATCACCAAACCCGGCGCCGAGATCCACGGCTACGAGCCCACCCCGGACGACATCAAGAAGGCCGCGAAGGCGGACCTGATCCTCGACAACGGGCTGAACCTGGAGGCGTGGTTCGCCCGGTTCGTCAAGGAGAGCGACGCCCCGCACAAGGTGGTCAGCGAGGGTGTCCAGCCCATCGCCATCGGCGAAGACGCCTACCAGGGAAAACCGAACCCGCACGCGTGGATGTCTCCGGCGAATGCGGGTATCTACGTGGACAACATGGTAAAGGCGTTCAGCGAACTCTCCTCCGGCGACGCCGCCGTGTTCAAGGCCAACGGCGACGCCTACAAGGCGAAAGTGACGGAGGTGCGGGACGAGATGACGGGTGCGCTGAGCGGCCTGCCGCAAACCGAGCGAGCGCTGGTCACCTGTGAAGGCGCCTTCTCCTACCTCGCGCGCGACACCGGTCTCACGGAGCGGTACATCTGGGCGGTCAACGCCGAACAGCAGGCCACGCCCCAGCAGATCACCCGTGCCATCGAATTCGTCAAGCAGAACAAGGTCCCCGCGGTGTTCTGCGAGTCGACCGTCTCCGACGCCCCGATGCAGCAGGTCGTCGCCGCCACGGGTACCGCGTTCGGCGGCGTCCTGTACGTGGACTCCCTGTCCGGCCCCGAAGGTCCGGTACCGACCTACCTCGACCTCATCCGTCACGACTCGAAGACGATCGTCGCCGCCCTCACCGGAGCGAAGCCGTGACGGCCGCGATCCGCGTCGAAGGCGTCACCGTCCACTACGGCGACGTCCTCGCGCTCGACGGCGTCGACGTCACGCTCGGACACGGTCACGTCTGCGGGCTGGTCGGGATGAACGGCTCCGGCAAGTCGACACTGTTCAAGACCGTCATGGGCATGGTCCGGCCGGACACCGGCACGGTCTCGATCGACGGTGGCACCCCCGCCCGCGCGCGCAAAACCGGTGTGATCGGCTACGTGCCGCAGAGCGAGGACGTCGACTGGTCGTTCCCGTTGTCGGTGCGGGAGGTCGTGATGACCGGCCGCTACGGGCGGCTCGGCTTCACCCGGCGGCCGCGCCGCGCCGACCACGAAGCCGTCGACCACGCGCTGGAACGGGTCGAACTGGCCGAACTCGCCGGACGGCAGATCGGCCAGTTGTCCGGCGGGCAGCGCAAACGCGCGTTCGTCGCGCGCGGCATCGCCCAAGGCGCCCGCGTCCTGCTGCTGGACGAGCCGTTCGCCGGCGTGGACAAACGGTCCGAAGCCACGATCACGCGGCTGCTCAAGGAGCTCGCGGCCGACGGTGCCGCCGTCCTGATCTCCACCCACGACCTGCACGCGCTGCCCGGCCTCGCCGACGAGGCGATCCTGCTGATGCGCAAGGTGCTCGCGCACGGCTCCCCCGGCGAGGTGCTCCGGCCCGAAAACCTCGCGCTGGCCTTCGGACTCGATGTCCTGCAACGGGAAGAAGAACTCGCGTGAGTCTCCACGACCTGTTCCTCGAACCGCTGAGCTACGACTTCATGGTGCGGGCGCTGGCGTCCACGGTCATCGCGTCCGCCGTCTGCGCGGTGCTCTCCTGCTGGCTGGTGCTGATCGGCTGGTCGCTGATGGGCGACGCGGTCTCGCACGCCGTACTGCCCGGCGTCGTGCTCGCCTACGTCCTCGGCGCGCCCTTCGCGCTGGGCGCCGTCGTCTTCGGTTTCCTCGCCGTGGCACTGATCGGTGTCGTCCGTGACACCAGCCGGGTCAAGGAGGACGCCGCGATCGGCATCGTGTTCACCACGTTGTTCGCGCTCGGACTCGTGCTGATCTCGGTGACGCCCAGCCAGACCGACCTGAACCACATCATCTTCGGCAACCTGCTCGGCGTCGACAACCCGGACCTGATCCAGATCGGTGTCCTCGGCGCGATCACCCTCACCCTGCTGGTGCTCAAACGCCGCGACTTCACCTTGTACGCCTTCGACCCCACGCACGCGCTCGCCATCGGGCTGAACCCCCGGGTGCTCGGCGCCGCGTTGCTGGGGCTGCTCGCGCTGACCGCGGTGGTGGCGTTGCAGGTGGTCGGCGTGATCCTGGTGGTGGCGATGCTGATCATCCCCGGCGCGACGGCGTACCTGCTGACCGACCGGTTCGGCCGCATGCTGGTGATCGCGCCGTCGTTCTCGGTGCTCGCCGCGGTGACCGGGCTGTACCTGAGCTACCACCTCGACACCGCGTCCGGCGGGATGATCGTGCTGGTGCAGGGCGCCGGGTTCACGCTGGTGTACCTGTTCGGGCCGCGGCACGGGATCGTCGGGAAGCGGCTGGCCAAGCGGAGGCGGGAGCTGTCCCGGGCGGCGTGATCGGACAGCGTGCTCGCGTGATCGGACAGTGTTCTCGCGTGATCGGGCGGCATTCTCGCGTGATCGGACGGACGACACGTGTGCCGTCCGTCCAATCACGTGTGTCGTCCGTCCGGGCACGTGTGCCGTCCGGTTCGGCCCCCCGGTGACCGGGCGATCACGCCGCGCTCTGTGTCTCTCGTGACATGGGTCCCCACCTTTCCTTAGGTTAGGCTCCCCTCATGTCCACGGAAGACGCGCTGCTCACCGGCCATGACCTGGTGCTCGCGCACCAAGAGCGGGCCGTGGTGGACGGCGTGTCGCTGTCGCTGCGCGCCGGCACCGTGACCGCGCTGGTCGGGCCGAACGGGTCCGGCAAGTCGACGCTCCTGCGTTCGCTGGCGCGGCTGCACAAGCCTCGCGAGGGCAGCGTCCGGCTCGGGGGAAGCACCGTCTGGGGTGGGAACGCGTTGTCCGGCAAGGAGTTCGCCCGCCGGGTCACGTTGCTGACCCAGCACCGGCCCACGCCGAGCGGGGTCTCGGTGCGCGACGTCGTCGCCTACGGCCGGTACCCGTACCGTTCGGGCTGGCGCGGGGTCGACGTCGACGGCGCCGCCGCGATCCGCCGCGCGATGGACCTGACCGGCGTGACCCCGATGGCCGAACGCGGCGTCGACGAACTGTCCGGCGGCGAACTCCAGCGGGTCTGGCTCGCGTCCTGTCTCGCCCAGCAGACCTCCGTACTGCTGCTCGACGAGCCCACCAACCATCTCGACCTGCGCTATCAGGTCGAGATCCTCGACGTCGTCCGCGATCTCGCCAACGAAGGCGTCGCGGTCGGCGTGGTACTGCACGATCTCGACCACGCGGCGATCATCGCCGACGAGGTCGTGCTGCTGAGCGAGGGAACCATCGTGGCCACCGGTGACATCGGGCAGGCGCTCACCTCCGAGCACCTTTCCCGGGCCTACGGCGTCACCGTCCACGTCGCGAACGACCCGGTGACGGGCGCGATCCACTGCAGGCCACTCGGGCGGCATTCGCCCAGGCCCGCCTGAGAAATCCAGGAAGAACCATGCGTTTACCGACCCCTGCCGTCCTCGTCGCGGCGACGGCCCTGCTGCTGTCCGCCTGCGGCACCACCGAGAACACCGCGGCCGCGCCGAGCGAGTCCGCCGCCGCGAGCGGGCCGGTCACGGTGACCGACTCCCGCGGCAAGGCCGTCACCCTCAAGGCCCCCGCCAAGCGGGTCGTCGCGCTCGAATGGGGCGAGGCCGAGATGGTCGCTTCACTCGGTGTCATGCCGGTCGGTGCCGCGGACGTCGCGGGCTACCACGTGTGGGACAAGGCCGTCCCGCTGACCGCCGAGGTCAAGGACGTCGGCAAGCGCAACGAGCCCAGTGTCGACGCGATCGTCGGCTTGAACCCCGACGTCGTCATCATGGCCGAGGAGCGTGACTCCACGCTGGTGCCGCAGATCGAGAAGTACGTGCCGGTCGTGGTCACCAAGTCCAGCGACGCGAGCCGCAACTTCGACCGCCTGCGCGAGGACTTCAAGCTGATCGCGAAGACGGTCGGCAAGGAGGCCGATGCGGAGAAGCAACTGTCCGAAATGGACGCCGAACTCGCCGAAGGCAAGAAGGCCGTCGAGGCGAAGGGCGCCGCGGGCACCCCGTTCCTGATGGCCGACGGCTACCTCGAAGGCAGCACCGTCAGCATCCGCCCGTTCGGCAAGGGCTCGCTGGTCTCCGACACCGCCGAGGCCGTCGGCCTGAAAAACGCCTGGACCGGCAAGGTCGACCCGCAGTGGGGGCTCGGCCAGACCGACGTCGAGGGCCTGACCGCGCTCACCGACCCGAAGACCGTGCTGTTCTACAGCGCGTCGGAAGAGGACGTCTTCACCACCGGGCTCGCGCAGAACGCCGTCTACCAGCGGCTGCCGTTCGTGGTGTCGAAGAAGATCCACAAGCTGGAGACCGGGACATGGACCTTCGGCGGGCCGAAGTCGATCATCATGACCGCGGACCAGATCGTGAAGGCCATCACCGCCTGATGACCACCGAGGTCCGAGGTACCTCCCCCCGCCGAGGACTCGTCGAAACGGTGCGAACGCCGCAGACGATCCGCACCGCGGTGGTGTCGGCGGGACTGGTGGTGCTCATCGCCGTCCTCGCCGGCCTCCACCTGACCCAGGGCACCTCGACGTCCGGTCCGCTGGACGTGGTGAAGGCGATCTTCGGTCAGGGTGACGCACAGACCCTGGCGGTACTCGAGGGTTCGCGCGTCCCCCGGCTGCTCGCCGCGTTGCTGCTCGGGATCGCGCTCGGTGTCGCGGGCGCGGGATTGCAGTCCGTGGCGCGGAACCCGCTCGCCTCGCCCGACACCCTCGCGGTCAACGCGGGCGCGCATTTCGCCGTGGTGGCCATCTCCGCGTTCGGGCTTTCCCTGCCGCTCGTCCCGGTCGGCGGGGCGGCGTTCGCGGGCGGGCTCGCCGCGGCCGTCGTCGTGCTGGGCCTCGCGGGCGGCGGTTCGGCGAGTCCGCGGCTGGTGCTCGTGGGCTCCGCGGTGCTGCTGGCGCTCCAGTCCGTGACCATCCTGCTGCTGCTCCTGTTCGAGCAGGAGACGAACGGGCTGTTCGCGTGGGGCAGTGGTTCGCTCACCGTCGCCGATCTGCGCGCCACCGGCCAGATGACGCCGATCGTGGTGCTCGCCGTGGTGGCGCTCATCGCGATGGGCCGCAGACTCGACGTCCTCGCCCTCGGCGACGACAACGCGACCGTGCTCGGCCTGCGGGTCCGCCGGACGCGGGTCACCGCGGTGGTGCTGACCGTCGCGCTGACCGCGGCGGCGGTGACGGTCGCCGGGCCGGTCGGGTTCGTCGGGCTGAGCGCGCCGGTGATCACGCGGCTGCTGCTGCCGATCGCCAAACACCGCGCGCTGCTGCCGGTGTCCGGGCTGGTCGGCGTGGTGACGGTGCTCGGCGCCGACGTCGTCCTGCGGGCGATCATGGGTTCGGCCGCCGCCGTGCGGGTCCCGACCGGGGTGGTGACCACGATCGTCGGTGCCGTCGTGATGGTGTGGCTGGCGCGGCGCGGCCGGGGCAGCGGCTCACGTCGTCCGGCTCCGGCAGGACGGGTCGGGGTCGCCGGCTCGGCCCGGCGGCTCGTGACCATTTCCGTCGTCTTGGTGGCGCTGCTCGCCGTCGTCCCGGTGGTGGGCCTGATGCTGGGCGACCGGATGGTGCTGCTCGGGGACCTCGCGAACTGGGTCGACGGCAACACCGGGACCGCTTTGACCTTCGTGCTGGACCAGCGACTTCCGCGGGTGCTGGCCGCGCTGCTCGCCGGCGCCGCGCTGGCGGTGTCGGGCTGCGGGATCCAGTCGGTCAGCCGCAACCCGCTCGCCGAACCCGGCTTGCTCGGTATCACCGCGGGGGCCGGGCTCGGCGCGATCACGCTGATCACCATCGTCCCCGCGGTCGGCGCGTGGTCGATCGCCGGTGCCGCCGGCGTCGGCGCGACCGTCGTGTTCGCGCTGGTCTACGGGCTGGCATGGCGGTCGGGACTCGATTCGGACCGGTTGGTGATCATCGGCATCGCGGTCTGGTCGGCCGGGATGGCGCTGATCACCCTGCTGATCGTGGTCTCGGACCCGTGGAACTCGGCCAAGGCGCTGACCTGGCTTTCGGGGTCGACCTACGGCCGCACGCTGGAACAGGTCGCGCCGGTGGCCTTGGCGCTGATCGTGCTGACGCCGTTGTCGTGGATCAAGCACCGCGAACTGGATCTGCACGCCCTGGACGAGGACACCCCGCGCGTGCTCGGCCTGCGCGTCGAACGGTCCCGGCTGGTGGTGCTGGCCGCCTCCGGGATCCTGGCGGCCACCGCCGTGTCCGCGATCGGCGTGGTCGTGTTCGTCGGGCTGGTCGCGCCGCATCTGGCGCGTTCGCTCGTCGGCGGACGGCACGGCCGGGTGATCCCGGTGGCCGCGGCGCTCGGGGCGCTGCTGGTGAGCGTCGCGGACACCCTCGGGCGGACGGTCATCGCCCCCGCCCAGATCCCGGCGGGCCTGGTCATCGCGATGGTCGGGACGCCGTACTTCGTGCTGGTGCTCTGGCGGACCCGGCCATAGAAGTACGTGAAGGCCCCCTTCCCGTACCTGGGCGCAAGGAAGGGGGCCTTCACGTACTGGGGCTACAGGGTCTTCTGGAGGTGGGTGGCCAGCAGCTTGGTGAAGCGGGCGGGGTCGCCCAGTTCACCGCCTTCGGCCAGCAGAGCCATGCCGTAGAGCAGTTCGGCGGTCTCGGCGAGCCCGTCGTTCTCACCCTTCTCGGCGAACGAGGCCCGCAGCCCGGAGACCAGCGGGTGGCCCGGGTTGAGTTCCAGGATCCGCTTGATCCGCGGCATTTCCTGGCCCATCGCGCGGTACATCTTCTCCAGCGTCGGGGTGACGTCGTTCGTGTCGCCGACGATGCAGGCGGGCGACGTCGTCAGCCGCGACGAGAGCCGCACCTCCTTGACCTGCTCGGAGAGGGTCTTCGTGAGCCAGCTCAGGAGCCCGGAGAACTCCTCCTTCTGCTCGTCGGTGGTGTCGGAGCCGAGTTCGACCTCGCCCTTCGCGACCGACTGGAACTGCTTCTCCTCGAAGGCCGGAACCGCGTCGACCCACATCTCGTCGATCGGGTCGGTGAGCACGAGCACCTCGTACCCCTTGGCCCGGAAGGCTTCCAGATGCGGGGAGTTCTCGATGCTCTGCCGCGACTCGCCGGTCAGATAGTAGATGTGCTCCTGGCCGTCCTTCATCCGCTCGACGTACTCGCGCAGCGACGTGAGCTTCCCGGTGCCGTCTACGTCGTGGGTCGAGGCGAACGAGCAGATGTCGAGGATCGCGGTGCGGTTCTCGTGGTCGTCCAGCAGGCCTTCCTTGACGGCGCGGCCGAACTCCTTCCAGAACGTTTCGTACTTGTCCGGGTTCTCGTCGGCCATCAGGGTCTTGACCGTCGAGAGGACCTTCTTGACCAGGCGACGGCGGATCAGCTGGATCTGCCGGTCCTGCTGCAGGATCTCGCGCGACACGTTGAGCGAGAGGTCCTGCGCGTCGACGACGCCCTTCACGAAGCGCAAGTACTCCGGCATCAGCGCTTCGCAGTCGTCCATGATGAAGACGCGCTTCACGTACAGCTGGACACCGCGTTTGCGTTCCCGCATGAACAGGTCGAGCGGCGCGTGCCCCGGCAGGAACAGCAGCGCCTGGTACTCGAAGGTGCCCTCGGCCTGGAGGCGGATCGTCTCCAGTGGATCGTTCCAGTCGTGCGCGACGTGCTTATAGAACTCGTTGTACTCGTCCTCGGTGACGTCGCTGGACGAGCGGGCCCACAGCGCCTTCATCGAGTTGACCGTGACGACCTCTTCGCCCTCGGTCATCCGGATCGGCCAGGTGATGAAGTCCGAGTACTTCTTGACGATCTGCTTGATCTTCGCGGCCGAGGTGTAGTCGAAGAGCTGGTCCTCGGCGTCCTCGGGCTTGAGGTGCAGGACGACCGACGTGCCCTGCGGCAGGTCGGGGACCGTCTCGATGGTGTACGTGCCTTCGCCCTCGGACTCCCAGCGGACGCCCTCGTCCGATCCGGCGCGGCGCGTCAGCAGCGTGACCTTGTCGGCCACCATGAAGCTGGCGTAGAACCCGATGCCGAATTGGCCGATCAGGTCCTGCGAGGCCGCGGAATCCTTGGTCTCCTTCAGTTTCTTCAGGAATTCGGCGGTACCGGATTTCGCGATCGTGCCGATCAGCGCCACGACGTCGTCCCGGCTCATCCCGATTCCGTTGTCCCGCACGGTCAGCGTGCGCTTTTCGGGGTCGGTTCCGATCTCGATGTGGAGATCGTCGGTGTCCGCCTGGAGGTCCTTGTCACGGAACGCTTCGAGGCGGAGTTTGTCCAGTGCGTCGGAGGCGTTGGACACCAGTTCCCGCAGGAACGTGTCCTTGTTCGAGTAGATCGAGTGGATCATCAGCTGCAGGAGCTGACGTGCCTCCGACTGGAACTCGAGTGTTTCGGCAGAGGTTGTCACGCGGCGATATTACCGAGCGCGGGAGCGGGTCAGGCGAGCCTCTGCCTGGCTACTTCGGTCAGCCCGTCACCGACGGCCTGTTCGATCGTCGTGACGGCGGAGCGGCCGTCGGTCTCGACCGTGGCGATGACGTTGCCGAAATGCGGTCCCGACGTCTTTTCCCAGCCGAGTGGCAGGGGTTCGACACCGCCCCGCGCCGCCCATCGGCGCGTGAGCTTCGCCAGCGAGGCCGACCAAGTGGCGGCGAACGCGAGCCGGAGCGGCCGCGGCATCGCGTTGTGCACCGGCGAGCAGGTGAGCTGGTACACCGCCGACGTCACCGGCTCCGGGTAGCGTGCCTCGGCGATGTAGGCGTGATGGACGTCGCCGGAGAGCACCGAGATGGTGGCGGGCGGATCCTCCACGCGCCCCTCGCGCGCGATCATGGCGGCGAGCCGGTCGAACGACGCGCGGAACGCCGCCCAGTGTTCGAGGTCGCCCGCCTGCCGGATCTGCTCCGCGAGCCGTCCTCGCCAGCCGGGACGGTTGCAGGCCCGCTCGTTGAGGGACTGCAGGTGGGAGATGACCGGCGGCAGCAGCCACGGCAGCGAGGACCCGATGAGCAGGTGGTCGCACGGCTCATCGTCGTTCGCGGCGTTGTCCTCGATCCAGTCGAACTCGTCGTCGTCGACCATCGACCGATGGCCGGGCTCCAGGATCCGGCCCGCCCGGCTGTCGATGACCAGCAGCCGCACCTTGCCGAAGTCGCGCCGGTAACTCCATCGGGCGCCCTTGGTGCCGTCGCGTTCGTTGTCGGCTTCGTCGGCGTAGGCGACGAGCAGGTCGGCGTTGTCCTCTCCGGAGGAGACGGCCTTCTGGTAGGTCGGGTCCTCGGCGAGTTCGGCGGGGCCGAGATTACCGAGGTGCTGGTAGACCCAGTACGACATGATCGCCCCGCGCAGGCGCTCCTGCCACCACGGCTGGGCGCGCATCTGCTGCCGCCACGTGTGGGAGGTGTTCCAGTCGTCGCGGACGTCGTGGTCGTCGAAGATCATCGACGTGGGCACGGTGGAGAGCAGCCAGCGGATCGTCGGCTCGCCCCAGGCTTCGAGGTAGAGGTGCGTGTACTCCTCGAAGTCCGTCACCTCGGTGCCGGGCGGCTTCGAGGTGTCGCGACGCTTCTTCAGCCATTCCTGCGTCTCGTCGGTGGTCTCGTCGGCGTAGACCTGGTCTCCGAGCATCAACAACGCCTGCGGCCACTCGGATTCCTCGCCGCCGGCCATCCGGCGGGCGTACGCGGCGAGCGCGTCCGGGCCGAAGGTGTCGCCGTCGTGCGGTTTGCGGCAGGAGCCGAACACGAGCCGGACCCGGGACTCGTTCTCGGGCAGGGTCCGGATGCGGCTGGGCGGGAATTCGGACTCCGGCAGCGGCCAGGCCTTTTCGCCGTCCACGCGCACTTCGTACTCGGTGCAGGTGCCGGGTTCGAGCCCGGTCAGTACGAGCAGGGCGTAGTGGTGACCCCGGATCTCGAACGTTCTCGTGGTCGTGCCGAGGACTTCGACCTCACTCGCGGTGTCGGTCTCGACCCACAGCGTCGCCGACGTCTCGTCGACATGGCGCAGCAACGGCCCCAGGAGCAGACTCATGCCTGAAACGGTGCCACAGCGAAGCCAAGATCGTGCGCTGAGGGGAGCCTCAGCCGAGCCGCGCGAAGATCTCCCGGATCTCGGCCAGCGCCTTCTCCCGTTCCGCGTCGTCTTCGTACCAGCCGTCGGCGGCACGTTCCTCGACGATCGCCTCGGGTGTGAAGTCCTCGCCGAACCGGTAATGACCGACGCAGTAGGCGAACCCCGACTCGCTCAGCGGATCCAGGTCTTCCCGGCGGCAGTGCTCCAGGAAGCCTTCGGCCTGTGTCCACCGCTCGCCGTCGAACCAGAACACGCCACCGGCGTAGTGGATCGCCGCTCCCGTCCCGGTATCGACGAGGTTCAGCGACTCGTAGTTCTCGGGGCGGTTCCGCACCAGCGCGACGAGGTGTTCGGGCACGCCGCCGTAGAGCGCCTCCTGCACCGAGTAGTCCTCTTCGGCGTACAGGTTCAGCTCCGACTCGTGGTCGAAGGTCAGCAGCAGCGCCTGCTTGTCCGGCGTGAAATACCAGACCGCCGACTGCCCGCCGCCGTCGTTCCAGGCGAATCGCTCCGCGCCGTCCACCTCGACCGGTTCGATCTCGGTGACCGCGTCGATCACCGCGGCCCGCCGCCGGACTTCGTCGAGGGACGTCGCACCGAGGGCCGCCCAGATCTGTTCGCTCACCAGCGCAGGCTACCGGCCCGCAGGCCCCGTCCAGCCCGCGGGCACGTGCCCGACCCGGATGCGCCGGCCGGGGCGGACTCGACCTTGGTCCGCGGCGCTTTCCGAGACGACGCGATGCTCCGCCACGCTGACCGTCACCCGGTACGGCTCCTCGCGGTCCACGATGGTCGCGCTCGCCGCGCTGCTCGAAGACCCCTGGCGCTCGGGCTGAACCGCCGGGGCCCGCCGTCCGTGTCACCCGATGAAGGCAGCCCACCCCGGAAGGAACCAGCCTTGTCGGTTTTCCCGCGTTCCGCCCTGGCCGGCCTGCCCGGCGACCGGACGACAGCCCGCGAGATCGCGTCCGGCGCGGCGACGACGCTGTCCGCCGCCCTCGTGCTGTTCGCCCTGCTCGCGCCGGACGACCTCGGTGGGCTGGATGGGCTGGATGGGCTGACACCGGAGACGTTCGTGCGGCTGCCGGTGGAAGCGCTGCTCGGGGTGGCCGTCGTGCTGATGCTGCGCGACGGCGCGAGGCGGATCTTCGCGGTGTCCGCCGGCGCGGTCCTCGGGGTCTTGACCGTCGTCAAGGCCATCGACATCGGCTTCGGGCTCGCACTCGACCGGCGCTTCGACCCGGTGTTCGACTGGGGGGTGCTCGGCAACGGCGTCGAGCTGCTCGGCACGTCCATCGGCCGGGCGGGCGCGATCGCGTCGTTCGCCGGGCTGACGCTGCTGGCCGTGGTCGTGACCGTGCTGATGGCGCTGGCGGTGCTGCGGTTGAGCCGGGTGGTGGCCGGGCGGCGTACCGCGGCGACCCGGGTGACGGCGGTGCTCAGCGTGCTCTGGGCGGGGTGCGCGGTCTCGGGCGCGCAGCTCGTTCCGGGGCAGCCGCTCGCGTCCCGCAGCACGGTCGCCTTCGCCTACGAAGACCTCCGCCAAGTGTGGGCCGGCATTCGCGATCGGGAGGCCTTCGCCGAGGAAGTCGCCGTCGACGCCTTTCGGGACACTGCGCCTTCGGGGCTGCTGAACGCGTTGCGCGGCAAAGACGTCCTGTTCACCTTCGTCGAGAGCTACGGACGAGTGGCCGTCCAGGACTCCGACATCGCACCCAAGGTCGGCGCGGTTCTCGACGCCGGGACCACGCGGCTGAAGAACGCCGGATACGGCTCACGCAGCGCCTTCCTGACGTCGCCGACGACGAGCGCGGGAAGCTGGCTGGCGCACTCGACGTTCCGATCCGGGGTCTGGATCGACAGTCAACATCGCTACGACCACTTCGTGCGGACCGACCGGCTCACCCTCGGCGGCGCGTTCGGACGCGCGGGCTGGGAGACGGCCGGCGTCGTACCGGCGCATACCGCGGACTGGCCGGAGGGCAAGGTCTACGGCTACGACCGCTACTACGACTCCCGCAACATCGGGTATCGCGGTCCGTCGTTCTCCTACGCCACGATGCCGGACCAGTTCACGCTTTCGGCCTTCCAGCGTGCCGAACGCGCGAAGCCGGACCGGCCGCCGCTGATGGCGGAAATCGATCTGGTCACCAGTCACTGGCCGTGGACTCCGCTCCCCCGCATGGTCGACTGGACCGCCGTCGGCGACGGGGCGGTCTACCAGCCCATGCCCTCGCAGGGAAAACCACCCGAAGAGGTGTTCACCGACCCCGCCAAGGTGCGCGGCGCGTACGGTGACTCGATCGCGTACTCGCTGAACGCGCTCATCTCGTTCGTGGAGACGTACGGCGACGACGATCTCGTGCTCGTCTTCCTCGGCGACCACCAGCCGAATCCGATCGTCGCCGGGGCGGGCGCGGATCGCGACGTGCCCATCACCGTGGTCACACGGGACAAGGCCGTCCTCGGCAAGATCACCGGTTGGCATTGGCCGGACGGCCTGAACCCCGGCCGGACCGCGCCGGTGTGGCGGATGGACACGTTCCGGGACCGCTTCCTGACCACCTTCGCTCACTGACCCCCCGCAATTGGTCACCTACTTGCGGTCGCGTCGCGGTACCGGCCGGCCAACTCCCGCAAGTAGGTGACCAATTGCGGGGGGCCGGTGACCCGGAACGGGAGATCGAGCAGTCCCAAGTGGACGGCCATCGTCTCGATGCTGTCCGCCCCGGTGTGCAGCACGCACGTGTCCGCGTCGACGGCCTCGACCGTGCCGACGGCGGGGTTGATCCGCGCGGTCACCTCTTCGGCGGACGCGTGCACGGTGACGTCGGCCCGGTACCGCCACGCGGCGGACGAGACACCGCGCCGCACCCGGTCGGTGACGTCCTCGGGCAGCTCACGCGCGGTGAACCGCGGACCGGCCGGGACACGCGGGGTCAGCCGGTCGACACGGAAGGTGCGCCAGTCGCCGCGGTCGAGGTCCCAGGCCACCAGGTACCAGCGGCGACCCCAGTTCACCAGGCGATAGGGCTCGACCTTCCGGATGCTTTCCGAACCGTCGTGGGCGCGGTAGCCGAAGCGCAGCACCTCACGGTCCCGGCAGCAGGCCGTCAGCACGGTGAGGGTCTCGGCGGCGACGCGCGGGCCGGGCTCGTCCCTCGGCACCGGGATGGTGTACGCCTGCAGGGCGTTCACGCGGCGCCGCAACCGCGACGGCAGCACTCGCTCGAGTTTCGCGAGCGCGCGCAACGACGTCTCCTCCACGCCCGCGATGGTGCCGCCCGCCGCGGTGCGCAGGCCGATCGCGACGGCGACGGCCTCCTCGTCGTCCAGCAGCAACGGTGGCAGCTCGGCGCCGGCACCGAGCCGGTAGCCGCCGACCGAGCCACGGGTCGCGTTCACCGGATAGCCGAGCGCGCGCAGCCGCTCGACGTCGTTGCGGATCGTCCGGGCGCTGACCTCCAGGCGTTCCGCCAGTTCGGTGCCGGTCCAGTCGCGGGGGGCCTGCAGGAGGGAGAGTAGACGCAGCAGTCTTGCCGAGGTTTCCAACATTTTTTCAGGCTGCTCCTCCAATAGGAACGTGACGTTCCTAATGGCACTCTACCTTGGTCTCATGAACGAAAACACGGAGATCAAGCCCTTCCGCATCGACGTCCCGCAGGCCGAGCTGGACGACCTGGCCGACCGGCTGGGCCGCGTCCGCTGGGCGAACGAACTGCCCGCCGACCAGGTGACCGACGGGGTGCAGCGTGGACCGGTCACGCCGGGCTGGGAGTACGGCGTGCCGCTGGACTACGTGCAGCGCCTGGTCGCGTACTGGCGCGAGGGCTACGACTGGCGCGAGTGGGAGGCGAAGCTCAACGAGTACCCGCAGTTCACCACGGAGATCGACGGGCAGAACATCCACTTCCTGCACGTCCGCTCTCCGGAGCCGGACGCCACGCCGCTGATCCTCACCCACGGCTGGCCGAACTCGGTCTTCGAGTACCTCGACCTGATCGATCAGCTGACGGACCCGCGCTCCCACGGCGGCGACGCGGCTGACGCCTTCCACGTGGTGATCCCTTCGCTGCCCGGCTTCGGCTTCTCCGGTGCCACCCACGAGAAGGGCTGGAACCGCTACCGCACCGCGAAGGCGTGGGCCGAGCTGATGCGCCGTCTGGGCTACGAGCGCTACGGCACGCACGGCAACGACGCCGGTTCGTTCGTCGCCCCCGAGGTCGGCCGCGCCGACGCCGAACACGTGATCGGCGTACACGTCACGCAGCTGTTCTCCTTCCCCAGCGGGGATCCGGCGGAGTTCGAGGGCATGACCGAACAGGAGCTGGAGTACCTGCAGTTCCTACAGCACTTCAACGACGACATGTCCGGTTACGCGAAACTCCAGGAGAGCGCGCCGCAGAACCTCGCGCACGCGCTCGCCGACTCGCCGACCGGCCAGCTGGCCTGGAGCGCGCAACTGCTGGCGGGCACGAATGACGACCACGTGCTCACCAACGCCACCCTGTACTGGCTCACCAACACCGCGGCCTCGGCGGCGCGGTTCTACTACGAGGACAAGCACACCGAGCACCCGAGCGAGCCGACGACCGCGCCGACCGGCCTGGCGAGCTTCGCCTACGACTTCCGGCCGCTGCGGCGCTTCGCCGAGCGGGACCACGCGAACATCGTTTCGTGGCAGGAATTCGACCGCGGCAGCCACTGGGCGACCCAGGACGCGCCGGACCTCCTGCTGGGCGACATCCGGGAGTTCTTCCGCAAGCTGGCGTGACGTGGCGCGAGCGAGTGGCGTTTCGGGTTCCGACCCGGAACGCCACTCATGACCCGCTCGACCTCACTCGGCCATGCGGTGCAGCAAGAAGATCCCGTTGAGCAGGGGCCGGTCGAGCCGCTGCCGGTCGGTGGCCATGTACTCGTCGAGGATGTCGAGGATGCGGTTGTCGAGTTCGGTCGCCTCCGCCGGTGAGAGGTGCAACGCGAATCGCTCGACCACCCGCACCGAACCCGGGCCCGCTTCACGTAGTTCTTCCTGGAAGGCCTCGATCGGCCCGAACCGGGTCTCTTCGTCCTTGTCGTTCAACGGCCCGTTCAGCCACCAGCTCTTGCCGACGCCGCGGTAGGGCTTTTCGAGCGCACCGCTCGCGCCGGTGCGCACGGGCGCCTGTTCCAGCAGACCGGCCTCGGCGAGCTGCCGCACGTGGTAGAGCACCGTGCCGGGGTCCTTGCCGAGCCGGTCGGCAAGCTCCTTGTTGGTCAGCTCCCGCTCGCCGCAAAGCCGGAGAATGCGCAACCGCAGAGGATGCCCGAGCGCCTTCGCCTCACGCGCCGTCGCCTCACGCCGCCGGTCCGCGACCCTCGCGGCGACTTGATCGTCCATGACCGGAGCGTAACGCGCTGATAGAGAAGAGCAACATCGATGGAGTTTTCCAAATCGATGTGCGATCCTCGATCGATGACCTCGCTGGGAAGCGCCTTCTGGCGGCTTTGGACCGCGTCGAGCCTGTCGAATCTGGCCGACGGGATCATCAAGATCGCGCTCGGTCTGGTGGCCGTCCAGCTCACCCGGTCACCGGCACTCATCGCGGGGCTGGCCTTCGTCTCGTCCTTGCCCTGGCTGGTGTTCGCGCTGCACGCCGGGGTGCTCGCCGACCGTGTCGACCGCCGCCGCGCCATGCTCACCGCAAACGTGTTCCGCGCCGGTCTGCTCACCGCACTCGCCGTGGTGATCGCAGTGGATCTCGGGTCCATCTGGCTGCTCTACGTGATCGCGCTTGGACTCGGGCTCGCCGAAACGCTCCACGACACGGCCGCGCAGGCGATCCTCCCTCAGGTCGTCGGCCGTGCTCGGCTGACGCGGGCCAACAGTCGCCTCTACGCCGGCGAACTCACCGCCAACGAGTTCGCCGGGCCACCATTGGGTGGTTTCCTTGTCACCGCGGGCGCGTTCACCGCCTTCGCGACACCCGCGGCACTTTGGCTCGTCTCGGTCGCCGCGCTCTTCTTCGTCCCGGGTTCGTTCCGCGCGGAGGGGACACGCGACACTAGTGTGCGCGAAGACCTCGTCGAGGGACTGCGTTTCCTTTGGACGAACCGGATTCTCCGGATTCTGGCGATCATGGTCGGCGGGTTCAACTTCGCCACCAGCGCCATGCTCACGATCTTCGTGCTCTACGCGGTGGGTCCCGCTTCGGCGATGGGCCTGACGACACAGGCCTACGGTTTCCTGCTCGCCACCATCGCTCTGGGCGGGTTCGCGGCGTCCTTCGCCGCGGAGCGGATCGAACTCGCGCTCGGCCGATCCCGTGCCCTGATCCTCGGCCTCCTCACCGGCGCCGCGCTCGTCGGAATCCCGGCGGTCACCACGAATCCGTACGTGGTCGGCGTGGTGTTCTTCCTCGGCGGGGCCGGGATCGTGGTGTGGAACGTCGTCGTCGTTTCGATGCGGCAACGGCTCATCCCGGACCACCTGCTGGGCAGGGGCACCAGCGGCCACCGGCTCGTCGCGTGGGGTACCAAACCGCTGGGCGCGGCGGCGGCCGGGCTGCTCGCGGAGGCCTTCGGGCTGCGGCCGGTGTTCACGGTGATGGCGGCGGTGATCCTGGCGCTGCTGCTGTTCTGCCCTCGAGAGTGGTGACGGCGGCAGAAACCAGTGCCCGGTTGACGGTCTCGCGTGCCTTTATGGACGGCACACGTGACGGGAGAGACGACACGCGTGCCGTCCATCGGCGACTCCCGAAACCGTCAGCCGGGCAGCACCGACCGCACCGCTTCCGGGGTGCGTCCCACCACGGTCGTGCCGTCGTCGGCGGTGATGATCGGCCGCTGGATCAGCTTCGGATGGGTGACCAGTGCGTCGATCCACCGGTCACGGTCGGCGGGAGTGCGACCCCAGGTCTTCAGCTCGAGTTCCTTCGCGACCGGTTCGGCGGTGCGGGTGACGTCCCACGGTTCGAGCCCGAGCCGCTTGAGGACGGCCTTCAGTTCCTTCGCCGTTGGCGGCTCTTCGAGGTACTTCCGCACGGTGTACTCGGCTCCCGCGTCGTCGAGCATCGACACCGCCGAACGGCACTTCGAGCATGCCGGGTTCACCCAGATCTCCATCCGAGACCGCCTCCCTCCGAAAAGTGCTCGGCCGGTGAGCACTTTGCTTCCGATGATGGGCACAGACGTTACGGCGAAAGGAACCCCGTCATGAACGAGACCATCATCAGTGCCGCCGACCCGGCCGAGTGGCGTGCGTGGCTGGCCGAGAACGCCGCGACCGGGAAGGAGGTCTGGCTGATCATCCGGCACCGGGGCAGCGGCGTCCCCGGCGTCCGGATCGAAGAGGCGATGGAGCAGGCCCTGTGCTTCGGCTGGATCGACGGGCTGCACCGCAAGCACGACGCCACGAGTTCGCGGCTGCGGTTCACCCCGCGCGGTCCCCGGATTTCGTGGAGCCGGGTCAACCGCGAGCGGGCCGCGCGGTTGATCGCCGAGGGGCGGATGACCGAACGCGGTCAGGCGATGATCGACCTGGCCAAGACAGAGGGCCGCTGGCAGGTCGTGCCGGACGGCGACGGCGTCCCGGAAGACCTGCGTACCCGGCTCGAAGCCGACGAGGCGGCCCGCACCCATTTCGCGCGGTTCCCGCCGTCGTCCCGAAGGCTGATCCTGGAATGGATCCTGACCGCGAAAAAACCGGAAACCCGTGAACGGCGGATCGCCAGGACCGTCGAGCTCGCCGCCGTGAACCTGCGCGCGAATCACCCGGTCCGGTGACTCAGTTCGGTTCGCGCCGGGCGACGAGAAGGGCGATGTCGTCCTGCGCGGGCGTCGTACCGACGAGGGCGGCCATCACCCGCGCGCACACCACCCCTGGTTGATCGGGGGTGATCACGTCGGCGAGCCGCCGCAGGCCGACGTCGATCAGGTGATCCCTGCGCTCCACGAGACCGTCGGTGTAGAAGGCGAGCACGCCACCGGGCGGCAGCTCGAGCTCCGCTGTCCGCCGCCGCGGGCCGGTGACCCCGATCGGCGGATCGACCGGGACATCGACGAACGCCGAAGGCTTGCCGGGGGCCGCGAGCACGGGAGGCAGATGTCCGGCCAGCGAGACCGCGAACCTGTCCCGCGTAGCCGACACAAGTCCGTACACGACGGTGGCCAGCGCTCCCGGCTCGAAGTGCTGGACCTTCCGGTCCAGTTTGGACAGCACTTCCGCCGGATCGCTCGATTCGAGCGCGTAGGCGCGAAGCGCGCTGCGCAGCCGCCCCATGATCACGGCGGCGTTGAGACCGTGCCCGGCGACGTCGCCCATCACGATGCCGAGGCGGTCGCCCGGCAGCGAGAACAGGTCGTACCAGTCACCACCGACCCCCGGCTCGGCACCCGGCACGTACCGCGCGGCGAACCTCAGCCCGGAAACGGCGGGCAACCGCGCCGGCAGCAGACTCCGCTGGAGCGCGGCCGCGGCCGCCCGGTCGGAGGTGGAGTTCTCGATCTGCAACGCCAGCGCCAGCCGCCCGGCCACCAGCCGCAGCAGTTCGGTGTCGGCCTCGTCGAAATCGCGTGGCGTCACGGAACCGACGTGCAGCACGCCGATCAGCTCGTCCTCGGCCAGCATCGGCACGCCCAGCATGGCGCGCAGCCCGCGTTCCCACAGGAGCGCGTTGACCACGGTGGTCTCGTCGACGTGGTCGAGGATCACCGGACGCCGTTCCCCGGCCACCCGGCCGGCGAAGCCCGCACCGACGGGGACCCGGACGTCTTGATAGACCTCCTCCTCGATACCCGACGCGGCGACGGCGTGCAGCATCTGCGCCTCCGGATCGTGCCGGAGCACGGTGGCCGTGTCGACGCCGAGGACCTCGCGGACCCGCGCGAGGAGGGTGGCCATCACCTTTTCCTGGTCGAGATGACCCAGGGTCGTGTCGGTGATGGCTTCGAGCACCTGGAGACGATCGTCGGTCGTCGGGGTCCCGGACATGCGGGGAAGCCTAACCAGTCCGATGCCGCGGTGTCGCCCAGCCCGCCGCCAGTTCGTCCAGGTCATCCTTCAGTACGACACTCGGTGGAATGGCGTCGCGCGGGACGCGGCAGGCGAGCGCCGTGCCGAGCCCGGCCATCCGGATGACGGTGTCGATCAGCGCCTCCGGCTCTTCCGGCCACTGGAACCCCGGCTGCGCGATGAGCAAGCTCACACAGCCGTGCATCGCCGACCAGAGACCCATCGCCAGGACCTCCGGTTCGCCGCGGAGGATCCCGGCCCGCACGCAGGCGGCGGTCGCGTCGGCGAGGTACCGGAAGCAGGCGACCGCGCCGGGGGACGAGCCGCCGGACGGCCGCATCAGGAGTACCCGGTACTGCACCGGATGGTCGAGGGCGAACCGGGCGTACACGCGAGCGCACCGGCCGAGCGCCCGCATGGGGTCGGCGACCTCGGCGGCGTGCGCGCGCATCCGGTGCCCGAGTTCGTCCCAGACCCGGAGGCAGACGGCCTCGAGCAAGGCGTCACGGCTCGGGAAGTGCGCGTAGACCGAGGGGGTGGAGACGCCGGTCCGGCGGGCGACGGCGCGCAGGGTCAGCGCCTCGTCGGTCCCCGCTTCGCCGAGCAGGTCGTCGGCGGCGGACAGGATCTCGCCCCGCAGCTTCTCCCCTTCGCCCGGCCGCGCCTTCGTCCGCTTCGCGCCCATGCCGTGATGCTGCCAGCTTCGACTTGACACCGTCAACTTGACGGTGTCAGCTTGAGTCATGGCGCACTTCCGGACCGCGACCGCCCCGCACCGCCGGGGCGAAGACCCGGTGTTCGACACCGAACTCGATCCACAATGGACGATCGGGACGAAGCTGCACGGCGGCTACCTGCTCGCCGTGCTCGCCAGGGCCGCCGCCGAGGTTTCCTCGCATCCGCATCTCACCGCGATCAGCGGCTCGTTCTCGGTGGCGCCCGAGCCCGGTCCGGCGGTCGTCGAAGTCGAGGTGCTGCGCGAGGGCCGCGGCCTCACCCAGTTGCGCGCGCGGCTGAGTCAGCACGGCGTGCCCTGCACCGAAGCCCTGATCACCCAGGGCGTCCTGACCGACGGCGACGCGTGGTGGTCCGGAGTGGACCCGGTGCGGATGCCACCCGAGCAGGACTGCCTGCCCGTGCCCGCCGACGGCGGTGGCGGGTTCCGCATCGGCCTGATGGACGTCGTCGAGCAGCGGATCGACCCCGCCTCGGCGGGCTTCGCGGTGGGACAGCCGTCCCGAAAGGGCGTCATCTCGTCCTGGCTACGGCTCGCCGACGGCACCGACTGGGATCCGGTGAGCCTGCTCGTGGCGCTCGACCCGGTGCCCCCGATCTCCTACGACCTCGGCATCGCGGGCTGGGCGCCGACCGTCCAGTTCACCGCGTACCTGCGCGGACTCCCGGCCTCCGGTCCGGTGCGGGTGCGGATGCGCGCGGGGGAGATCGGCGGCGACCGGATGGACGAGGTCGCGGAGCTCTGGGACGAAAAGAACAGGGTGATCGGGCAGGCGACGCAAATCGCCGCCGTACGCGTCCCCTGAACCACCCGAATGCAGGACCATGACGCGACGCCGGGAGTTAAGATCCGGCGTCGACGTCATTGTTCTGGGGGCAGAACCATGGAAGTGGAACCACGCCGCGCGGGCGAGAACGACTCCGAGGGCTCCCATCCCGACGGAGCCGAGATCACCCGGCTCTGCCGGACCCTGGTGCCGCTGGCGGCGGCGGGCAAACACGCCGAGGCCGCGTCGACCTATCGATGGGTGACCAGGGCCTCGGCCGGGGCGCCGCTCCGCTACGGCGACCACGCCCTGCGGCTGGAGTTCTGCGCCCTCACCGGCAACGAGCACACCGGTCTCGATCTTCTGTCGCTTTTGGACGGCGTCGGCGACCATTCCGACGCCGTCGGCAGGCTCGAGTTCTTCGCCTCGGCGGCACTGCTCACCCGCCGGTTGACGGAAACCGGATACGGCGGGATCCGGTTCGTTCTCAACGGCCCGTATGACGGCCTTTCCTTGAGCAGGCTGAACGTTCGGATGCGAGCCGCAGCGTTCGTCGAAGCGGAGGAACTCGACGGACGCGAGCACACCGGTTGCTTCACCGCGCACGCCGAAGAGAAAATGGCCGCGAAACCGGTCGCGGACTTCGTCCCGCTCCTGCCTTCCGCGCTCCCCAGGGTCCCGATCCTGCCCCCGCCGGACCTGTCCGCGGAGGAACTGTTGGTCCGGGCGGAAATCCACAACCACCGGTGCGAACCGGAAGAAGCACGCGCCTGTCTCGCCGTGATCGAGGACGCCCCGGACGAGCTCGTCCCACGGCTGACCGAACTGCGTGCGATCTTCTCGCAAGGCGACGACACCGAAGACCGGCTGCGCGACGCGGCCGCCGGATTCCGGCGCCGGGGCGAGGGAATCCGCTTCCTGCTCAACCAATGCTGGCTCGGCCTGTGGCTCGTCTTCGACGATCAGGCCGAGACCGGGGTCGCGCTGACGACGGTGGCCGCGGCGCGGTTGCGCGCCGGGACGGACGAGCGCGCCGCCTGCTGGGGTGAATACTGGCTGGCACACGTACTTTCCGGACAGGGTCGCACCGCCGAGGCGTACGAAGCCTCCCGACGGGGAGCGGAGCGGGCTCGGGAAACGGGCGATCCCTTGCTCCACGGCACCCTTCTGTGCCTCGAAGCGTCACTGCGGAACGGTGACGGCGAGGATCCGGTGACCACGCTGGAACTCGCGCGGGCGGCGACGGACGCCTTCATCGTCGGAAACGCCGGCGAAAAGGCCGTCGAAGCCGTCGAACAGATCCGGATCGCCTACGAGCGGACAGGATCGCTCGACGAGCTGGACGTCTTCGTGGAGGACCTGCTCTCGGCACTGCCCGTCGGCGGCCCGGAACGGTTGCGCGGACATCTCCGCCACCTTCGGGCGCTGTCCCTGGTCGGCACCGGCCGGTTCGCCGACGCCGTCGACGACGCGTACGCGGCCCTCGGTGCCGCCGCGTCGAAAGGCAAGGACACCGCGGAGCACTGGTACGTCCTCGTCACCGCGCTGCACGGCGCCGGGCGCTTCGACGAGGTGCTCGACGTCGCACCCCGCGCCCTCTCGCTGCTCGCCGGGTCACCGGACCGCGACCACCGCTGCCGGTGGATGTACGCCGACAGCTACCGCGCGCTCGGCGAATCTTCCCGCGCCTTCGACGAATACGCCGTCCTCGCCGAAATCCTCGAGGCGTCGGGCGACACCGGGCACTCCTACATCTCGGTGAGCATGGCCGCCGCCGAACAACTGGACCTGCTCGGCTACGGCGCGAACGCCGCCGACTTCTACGCGCGGGCGGCCGACGCGGCGGCGGCGATCGGCGGCGGCTACGTGGCCGCCACCTGCCGTAACGCCGCGACGCTTTCCCGGCTGCGGTCCGGCGACCTCGCCGCGGCGCTGACCGCGCTCGACGCCGCGGAAAACGCCGTGCACGCCGTGCAAACCGAGGCCGCGCCGGCCAGGGACCAGCTCGTCGCGCAGCTCGACCACGTCGCCGCCCACGTGCTGAACGCCGCGGGCCGGATCCGGGAAGCCGCCCGCCGCGCGGTGCGCGCCGCCGAAACGTTCCACCGGATAGGCGAAGCGGAGTCCGCCCGCGACGTCGACCTGCTGCTCGAACGGATACTCCTCGGCGAACAAAAGTGACATCCCGCCGCCGCACCCCCGCGGGACAGGGGCGGCCGGTCATGCCGCTTCGGCACCGGTGGCCGCCTTCGAGCGCCTTGCCACCCATCGCGCCGAGGAGAAAGATGCCCGGCATGTCCGGAGGAACCAGCGTCACCCGCGGCCTGCCCCTCGGCTCGATCGCGGTGTGGGTCGTGCGCGCCGCGCTCGCGGCCGAGTTCCTCTACAGCGGCTACCTGCTGTTCGCGGGTGGCCACACCGAACAGACCTTCGCCGAGATCGGACTCGGGCAGTGGCTCCGGTACGTCACCGGCGTACTGGAGGTCGGCGGCGCGATCGGACTGCTCGTCCCCCGCTTCGGCGGGCCGGCGGCGTTGCTGCTGGCGGGTGTCATGGTGGGCGCGAGCGTCACGGAACTGTTCCTCCTCGCCGACGGCGGCCCGGTCCTCCCGCTGATCCTGCTGATCGTCTCCGCGACGCTGGCGTGGTTCCTGCAGGAGCAGATCCGCGCGCTCTTCGGCATCGAGCCTCCCGCCGACGACGAGAACCACCGCTGACCACTGCTCGGCGAACGCGAGGGCCATCCTCCTCCGAACGGCCCAAGGGGCTCCCGCCGAATGCACCGCTCATCGGGACGGTCAACGAAAAACCGCATGTCAGCGCGCCTGGCGAGCACCTGACGAGGACGGCGAAAACCGATCACCAGTGTGATCATGCGCTCACTCAAGGTGAAACATTGCGGCTCGTTTACAACGAACCGGCCACCCGCTTGACAGTCGGAGTGGTACGTACCACGCTGCCCGCATTGGTCTACACCATTTTGTGTGAGCCCGGCATCGTGGTCGGGCATCGAAAGGACGGCACGAGTGAAGCGCTGGCTCAAGATGACTGCGGGCGCCGCGGCCATCACCCTCGCGACGGCGGGCTGCGCCGGTTCCGGCAGTGGCGACAGCACGAATTCGAGCGCTCCGGCCTCGAACGGCACGCTCACGGTCTGGCTCATGACCGGGACCGCCCCGGAAACCCTGACGAACTCGCTCCACAAGGAATTCGAAGACGCGCACCCCGGCGTCAAGATCAAGTACGAGATCCAGCAGTGGAACGGCATCCAGCAGAAGCTGACCACCTCGCTGGCCAGTGACAACCCGCCGGACGTGATCGAACTGGGCAACACCCAGACCCCCGCGTTCGCCAACCAGAACGTGCTCGCCGATCTGAGCTCGAACGTCGCCGACTTCAACGGCGCCCAGTGGCTCCAGGGCCTCAAGGCTTCGGGCGAGTACGACGGCAAGACCTACGGTGTCCCGTTCTACGCGGCCAACCGTGAGGTCATCTACCGCAAGGACATGTTCGAGCAGGCCGGGATCACCGCGACGCCGAAGACGCGTGCGGAGTGGCTCGACGCGATCACCAAGCTCAAGGCCAAGTTCGGCAGTGACCCCGACTTCCAGGCCGTCTACCACCCCGGCCAGAACTGGTACGAGCTGCTGTCCTACATCTGGGACGAGGGCGGCGACATCGCGCAGGCCAACGGGAAGTCCTTCAAGTCCACTCTGGACTCCCCGCAGGCCAAGGCCGGGCTCGAGTTCTACAAGCAGCTCACCGAAGCCTCGGGCACCAAGGCGCCGAAGGACGCCGACGAGGCCACCCCGCAGCAGGCCGGTATCTACGGCGCGGGCAAGGTCGCGATGATGATCGGTGTCCCCGGCGAGGCCGACACCGCCGCCAAGACCGACCCGTCGATCAAGGAGAAGTCGGGCGCCTTCCCGATCCCCGGCAAGACCGCAGGCAAGTCGGCCCCGGTCTTCCTCGGCGGCTCGAACCTGGTCGTCCCGGCCAACAGCAAGAACGCGGCCGCGGCCAAGGACTACATCAAGCTGTTCTCCACGCCGAAGTACCAGACCGAGCTGGCCAAGGCCGGTTACGTCCCCGGTACCTCGACCGACGTGTCCGCGCTCGACGCGAACCCGCTGACCAAGGTCATGGCCGAGGCGTCCAAGAACGGCCGCGCCGTGCCGGCCAGCCCCAAGTGGGGTGACGTCGAATCGGGCCAGAACCCGATCAAGGACATGCTGACCGCGTACCTGACCGGAACGAAATCGCTCGACCAGGCGACCGCCGACGCCAACGCAGCGCTCGACAAGCTCATCGGCGGATGACCACGACCGAAGATGTGACGACGCCGGCGGGGTCCTCCCCGCCGGCTTCGCCGCGCATCAAGCCGCCGAAGTCCAATCGGCGCCTCCGTCTCGGCGAACGGACGGCGCCGTATCTGCTGCTTCTTCCCGCGCTGGTCGCGATCCTGGTTCTGCTGGGCTGGCCGACACTGCAGCTGATCGGGATCAGTTTCCGCAAGCTCGACCTCCGTGAGCTGGTCTCCGGAGAAATGGTCTGGGTCGGGTTCGAGAACTTCTCCGAGATCCTTTCCGACCCCGAATTCTGGGAGATCACCGTCCGCACGCTGGTGTTCACCGCCGCGGTCGTGCTCACCACCCTGCTGCTCGCGTTGTTCATGGCGCTGCTGATGCGGCATCTCAATCCGGTCGTCCGGGTGATCCTGCAGGTCGCGCTGATCCTCGCGTGGGCGACCCCGGTACTCGCGACGACCACGGTCTTCCAGTGGATCTTCGATCAGCAATACGGGATCCTGAACAAGACGCTCGCGAAACTCGGCTTCGACGGGTTCATCGGGCATTCCTGGTTCTCCACCGGGCCGAGCACGCTGACCGTCATCGGCCTCCTGGTCGTCTGGCAGGCCGTGCCGTTCGTGGCGTTCACCCTGTACGCCGGGCTGCTCGGCGTCCCGAAGGAGCAGTACGAGGCCGCGGGCATCGACGGCGCGAACGCCTGGCAGGCGTTCTGGGCGGTCAGCTGGCCCGCCATCCGGCCGATCCTGACCATGGTCACGTTCCTGTCGGTCCTGTGGGACTTCAAGCTGTTCGCCCAGGTGTGGGCGATCCGCCAGGGCGGACCGGACGGCGCCAGCACGACTCTGCCGGTCTACATGTACCTCAAGGGCCTCGCGGGCAACCACTTCGGCCTGGCGGCGACCGCCGCCCTGCTGATGATGCTCGTACTGATCCTGCTCACCGCCCGGTACGTGCAGCTGCTGGTGCGCACGAAGGAGGCCGATCTGTCATGAAGAAGTCCCTGATCCAGCGGATCGGCCTCGGCACCTTCGGGGTGATCGTGGCCATCCTGTTCGTCTTCCCGACGTACTGGATGATCACGTCCTCGCTGAAGACGCCGGGCGAGGTCCTGTCACCGAACTACGACCTGATCCCGCTGTCGGTGACGTTCGAAAACTTCGTCACGGCGCTGACGAAACCGGGGTTCACCACCTACCTCGCCAACAGCCTGATCGTCACGATCGGCGCGGTGCTGTGCTCGCTCGTCGCGGGTGTGCTGGCCGCGGTCACCCTGTCCCGGATGCGGTTCCGCGGGCGCAAGGGTTTCCTGTTGCTGGTGCTGGTCGCGCAGCTCGCGCCGTTCGAGGCGCTGCTGATCCCGATGTACCTGCTGATGCGGGACGCCGGGCTGCTCAACCAGCTGCCGTCGCTGCTGCTGGTGTACTTCGCGGCGACGCTGCCCTTCACGTGCTGGATGCTCTACGGCTTCGTCAACGGCATCCCGTACGACCTCGAAGAGGCCGCGATGATCGACGGGTGCAGCCGGGCGGGCGCGTTCCGCCGGGTGACGCTGCCGCTGCTCGCACCGGGTCTGGTGACCACGTCGGTGTTCAGCTTCATCACCGCGTGGAACGAGTTCCTGTTCGCGTTCGTGTTCATGCGCGACCAGGGCAAGCAGACGCTGCCGGTGTGGCTTTCGTCGTTCCGGACGGCGTTTTCCGTGGACTGGGGCGGCATCATGGCGGCGTCGGTGATCTACGCCGTACCCGCGCTGGTGTTCTTCATCCTCGTCCAGCGCAAGCTCGTGTCCAACCTGACCGCAGGCGCAGTGAAGGGATAAGCGTTGTCCTCACCGGAAAAGCTGGCCGAATCCGTTCTCGTATCGGGCTTCGACGGCACGACGGCGCCGGATTGGCTGCGGCGCAAGGTCGCCGACGGCCTCGGCGGCGCGATCCTGTTCGGCCGCAACGTGGTCGACGACGAGCAGGTGGCCGCCCTCAGCGCGCAGTTGCGGGCGGAACGGCCCGACGTGCTCATCGGCATCGACGAGGAGGGCGGTGACGTCACCCGGCTCGACGTCGCCACCGGCTCGTTCGTCCCGGGACCGCTCGCACTCGGCGCCGCGGACGACGTCGAGCTGACGGCCTCGGTCGCCGCGGCGCTCGGTGAGCGGCTGGCCGCCTGCGGGGTGACGATCAACTTCGCCCCGTGCGCGGATCTGACCCTGGCGGCGGAGGATCCCTCGATCGGGGTCCGGGCGTTCGGTTCGGATCCGGTGAAGGCCTCGCCGCATGTGGCGGCGTACATCACCGGCCTGCAGAAGTACGGCGTCGCCGCGTCGGCCAAGCATTTCCCCGGGCACGGGGCGGCGACCGACGATTCGCATCACGCGCTGCCGGTGCTGCCCCGGACCGAGGCGGAACTGCACGAGCTCGAACTCGTCCCGTTCAAGGCGGCGATCGCGGCGGGCGTGCGCGCGGTGATGACCGGGCACCTCGTCGTGCCCGCGTGGGGCGACCTGCCCGCGACGCTCAACCCGAAGGCGCTCACCGGCGTGCTGCGCGGTGAGCTCGGCTTCACCGGCGCGGTGATCACCGACGCGCTCGACATGGGGGCGATCGCGGGCGAACTCGGCAAGACCGAGGGGGTCGGCCGGGCGGCGGTGCGGGCGCTGATCGCCGGTGCCGACGCGCTCTGCCTGGGTGGCGTGTCGTTCGAAGAGGACGAGCTGAACCGGATCGCGGCGGTCATCGCGGCGGCGGTCGAGGTCGGTGAGCTGCCGCTGGAGCGGCTGGCCGAGGCCGCGGAGCGGGTCGCCGCGCTCGGCGCTCCCCCGGTGTCGACACCGATCTCACCGGTCGACCACCGGCTCGGCCTGGAGGCGGCGCGCAAGGCGTTGCGGATCCAGGGCTCGCCGAAGCTGGCCGGGCCGCCGCTGGTGATCGACATCGAGACCGAGCCGATCGTCGCGGCGGGCCCGATGCCGTGGGGACTCGGTTCGCCGCTGACCGAACTCGTGCCCGGCACGCGCGCGCTCAAGGTCACCGGGGACGAGATCGCGACCGCGATCGACGCCGTCCACGGCGCCCGCGACCTCGTGATCGTGACGCGCGAGGCGCACCGGCACCCCGAGGTCCGCGAGTTCCTGAGCTGGCTCCGGGAGGCAGGCGTGGACTACATCCGGGTCGAGACCGGCGTGCCGGGGCCGGACACCGGCGCCGGGCCGCGGATCGACACGTTCAGCGGCTCCTACGTCAGCCTCCGCGCCGCCGCGGAATACCTGGCCTGACGCCGCCC
The DNA here is from genome assembly GCF_029369745.1 of Amycolatopsis sp. QT-25. NCBI lineage: Bacteria > Bacillati > Actinomycetota > Actinomycetes > Pseudonocardiales > Pseudonocardiaceae > Amycolatopsis > Amycolatopsis sp. QT-25. The sequence goes on along the minus strand of NZ_CP120210.1, from coordinate 1,276,447 downwards.
CTTACGCAATTCGGCACCTGGTTGCGATCCTGGCACGCGCAAGGACCGCAGGCAGGTGCCGAATTGCGTTATTCGATTGCGGCACCGGGGCGGAGGTGCTGTAGTCGGGAAGATCGATTCCCGGCGTAGGAGATGATCGGCTTGGTTTCACGGCTCGGAGTCAGGATTCCGCGCGAACTGCCCGCCACCCGGCTGAAGGACCTGGCCCGGCGAGCGGAGCAGGAGGGATTGGACGAGGTCTGGATCGTCGAGGACTGCTTCTACGCGGGCGGGATCGCGACGGCGTCGGCGGTGCTGGCGGCGACCGAGAAGATCACCCTCGGCATCGGCATCATGCCCGCCGTGGCCAGGAACCCGGCCATCGCGGCGATGGAGATCGCGGCGCTGGCGGAGCTGTACCCGGGGCGCCTGATCGTCGGATTCGGGCACGGCGTGCCGAGCTGGATGCGGCAGATCGACGCGTGGCCGAAGTCGGCGCTGGCCGCCTTCGAGGAGACGCTGACGGTCATCCGTCGGCTGCTCGCGGGTGAGCGGGTTTCCTTCGAGGGCAAGCATGTCCGGCTGGACGAGGTCGAGCTGGAGTTCCCGCCCGCGCTGCCGCCGAAGCTCATCGCCGGTGTCCGGGGCCCGAAGTCGCTCGCGGCGGCGGGCCGGGTGGCCGACGGGACGCTGCTCGCCGAACCGGCGACCCCGGAGTACGTCCGCGCGACGCGGGACCTCGTCGGCGTCGAAGGCCATTCGATGGCCGTCTACAACTGGCTGGCACTCGACGCCGATCCCGATCGGGCGCGTGAGCGCGCCCGGGCCGACGTCGCTTCCGCGATCGGGCCGAACTCGGGACCGGCGCTGGAACCGCTGGACTTCGGCGCCGAACTGCTGGCCGAGGTCAAGGCCGCTACCGACCGGGAGGACCTGGCCCGGCGGTTGCGTCCGGAGTGGATCGACAGGCTGAGCATCAGCGGACCGCTCGACCGTTGTGTCGAACAGATCCGCGCGCTGTACGCGGCCGGGACCGAATCCGTCGTCCTGCTCCCCCTGCTCGGCGAGCCCGAGGAGGAGTCCTTCGCCGCGGCCGGCCGAATCGCCGCGGCCCTGCGCGGCTGACCCCCACCGCGTTCAATCCCCTGATCACGGTGCTTCGAGTGCTTTGAGTGGCTTGAGTACCCTGACGACGGCGACCATGTCCTCTTCGCCGAAACCGAGCCGCGCGGTCTCGGCGTAGAGGGCACGGGACGCCTCGATCAGCGGCAACGCGAGGCCCGCTTCCGCGGCGGCCGCCGCGATCAGCTCGACGTTGGCCAGGACGTTCGCGATCGAAGCCTGCGGCGCGAAATCCTCCTCGACGAGTTTGGGCGCCTTCACCCGCAGGATCGGGCTGGCCAGCTGCCCGGCGCCGAGGACCCCGGCGAGCAGACCCGGTTCGAGCCCGTGCGCACGGGCGAAGTGGAAGGCTTCGGCCAGCCCGGTCACGACGGCGGTCAAGTGCACGTTGACCGCCAGCTTCATCAGCAGCCCGTTCGGCACCGGCCCGCAGCGCACGGTTTCCCGGCACATCGGCCCGAGCAGCTCCCGGATTTCGTCGATCGCGCCGGGATCCCCCGCGAGCATGGCCACCAGCTCGCCCGCCTCCGCCGGGATCCGCGAGCCGGAGACCGGCGCTTCCACGTACTTCGCCCCGGCCGCGACGAGGTCGGACTCGAGGCCGCGAGAATGCTCCGGCGCCGTCGTCCCCAGGTGGACGATCGTGCGGCCCGCCACCCGCCCGGCGAACGCGGGCCGTCCGCGATCGAGCACGGCGTCGACGGCGTCCGCGTCCTTCAGCATCAGGAACACGACTTCGCACCGTGCGAAGAGTTCAGCCACGTCGTCGACGGCCTCGGCCACTTCTTCCGCCTTGCCCGGGGTGCGATTCCACACGAGCAACGGGATCCCGGCCCGCGCCAGGTTCAGCGCCATCGGCGCGCCCATACTGCCCAACCCGGCGAAACCGACTCGCGAAGTACTCATGGCCCCACTGTGCGGCCTGACCGGGCGCGGACGCGGCCGTTGCGACGTTCCTGCCGGAAATCGCGAGGAATGCCCCACTCGGCCGTGAAGCGGCAGGCGGGCCCGGGGACACTCACCGCCACCACGGCCGCTTCGTCTTCCCGCTCAAGGAAGCTCGCTCAGAAGGGGTGCTCCATCCACACGTTCGCCTCCACGTACACCCCGCAGTCCCGCTCGACGTTCGCGTGCACCGGCGCGATCCCGCCGGGGATCACGTTGTCGCCGTCGGCGAGTTCGACACCGGTCCACTCGTGCCAGTCCGCGATCGAACCCGAGATGGTCACGGCGAACGGGCACACCTTGAGCATCCGCGCGCCGAGCCGTTCGTGAGTGCGCAGCCAGCGGTCGGCGAACAGCCCGTCCTCGCGGCGCCGGACGGCGTAGGACTCCATCGGGACGTCCGGTTCGTCCTCCTTGCCGATCGGGCGCACGGACACGATCAACCGGTTCAGCCCCGTCTCGGCCGCGCGCGCCTTGAGCGCCTCGAGCATCGGCGCGGACAGTCCGGTCCCGCGCATTCGCGGCGCCACGACGACTTCGAGCGCGCACAGGGTGTCCGGGGCCCGGCCGTCCATGAGGTCCTGCGCGGCCCACTGGATCGCCTCGTCCCAGCCGTGCGCCGGCAGCTCCCGGCGGTCTTCGGCGGGATAGGTCAGCGGGACCGACAGCGCCCGCGCGATCGGTTCGCCGTCGTCGTCGAGCGCGATCAGGAAGTACCGGGCCCAATGGCGCAGGAACCGTTCCGGCGTGATCATCTTCCCGCTGGCCCCGGCGTAGATGAACTCACCGCCGACGTCACCGAGGTTCAGCGCGGGATCGAGGAGATCGGGACGGGACGCAAGATCGACGATTCGCATGCCGTCAGTCAACCGAGCCGATCATCTCCCTCGATAGCTGCTTCCGGGCGATGCCACGAACAGGCGAGGTGTACACGGTTCACCTTCGCCGGCGGGGAGATTTCATCCGCTCACCCGCGCGATCGCGGCCACGAGGTCGTCGCGCAATCCGGCGCCGACCGCGATGGTGGCCGCCGAGCGCACCGTGTGCTCGCCGCCGTCGATGTCGACCACCACGCCCCCCGCCTCGCGCACCAGCAGGACGCCCGCCATCGTGTCCCACGGTTTGTTGGCCAGGATGACGCTCGCGTCGAGTTTGCCGTGCGCGACCCAGGCGAGGTCGATCGCCGCCGAGCCGAGGAAGCGGACACGCTGCACACGGCCGCCGAGTTCGGCCAGCAACGCCATCCGGACGCGGTTCTTGACCTCCGCGCCCTCGCCGACCGCGAAGTCGCCGATCGACAAGATCGCGTCGGACAGCTTTGTCGCCTCCGAGGCCACGAGACGTTCACCGTCCGCGTACGCGCCCTGGCCTTCCACAGCGGTGTAGGTGACATCGAGGAACGGCAGGGAGATCGCCGCGACAGTGCTCTTCAGCCCGTCGACGAGCCCGAGGGAAACGCCGCACAGCGGGATCCCGCGCGCGAAGTTCGCCGTGCCGTCGACAGGATCGAGGGCCCACCACAGGTTCTCGTCGCCTTGGTGCCCGCGCTCCTCGCCGAGGATGCCGATCTCCGGCGTCTCCCGCGCCAGGAAGGCACGGACGGCGTCCTCGACGGCGAGGTCGACGTCGGTGACCATGTCGCGGTCCCCTTTGGCAGCAACGGAAAACGACGTCATCGAACGGATGAGGCCGGTCGCCTTGGCGACGGCCTCGGCGGCGACGGACAACAATGCGGCGTGGTCGGTCATCTGGGTACCGTAACCGGAATGGATCTGTTCCCGACCGCCACGACGGCCGACGAACGCGCACGAGACGCCGGCGTCGCGGTACTGCCGATCGGCGCTTTCGAACAACACGGCGCGCACCTCCCGCTGACCACCGACACGGTGATCGCGACGACGATCGCCGACGCCCTCGCCTCCGCGTACCCGGTGCTCCGGCTCCCGCCGATCACGATCGGCTGCTCGCACGAACACGCGGACTGGCCGGGCACGGTCAGCATTTCGGCCGCGACGCTGTACGCCGTGGTGAACGACGTCGCCGCCTCACTGCGCCGGTCCGGGGTGGCGAAACTGGTGCTGGTGAACGCGCACGGCGGCAACTACGTCCTGTCCAACGTGGTCCAGGAGTCGACGTCGCCGATGGCGCTGTTCCCCGGTGTCGAGGGCTGGCAGGCGGCACACGACGCGGCCGGGCTGGAAACGTCGCTGGACCACGACATGCACGCCGGGGAGCTGGAGACCTCCCTGCTGCTGCACGCCCATCCGTCGCTGGTCCGGCCCGGTTTCGCGGAGGCGGACCACCTCGCCGACGACAGACGGCACCTGCTGACGGTGGGGTTGCGGCCGTACTCGGAATCCGGAGTGGTCGGACGCCCTTCGCTGGCGACGGCGGAGAAGGGACGGCTGGTGCTGGAATCACTGGTGGAGAGCTTCGGGGAGACCCTGGCCGCGTTGGGCTGAAGGGGCCTTGACCCGCATGCCATGCGACGAAAGCGCCCTTCACCGCTTAAGACGCGGGGAAAGTCCCCTTCAGCTCCCCGAGCCCACCGACTCGATCGCGTCCAGATGCGGCAGGAAGTGATGCATCCGTTCCTGTTTCGTCCGCAGGTACCGCAGATTCTCGTCGTTGGGCGTGACGAGCAGCGGTACCCGCTCGCTGATCGCCACCCCGTGCCGCTCCAGCTGGTCGACCTTCGCCGGGTTGTTGGACAGCAACCGCATCGTTCGCACCCCCAGGTCGGTCAGGATCTCCGCCGCCGCGCGGTAGTCGCGCGCGTCCACCGGCAGCCCGAGCGCGATGTTCGCCTCGACGGTGTCGAGCCCGTCGTCCTGTAAGCGCATCGCTTTCAGCTTCGCGAGCAGGCCGATTCCGCGTCCTTCGTGTCCTTGGGCGTACACGAGGACTCCGGCGCCCTCCTCGACGATCGCCCGCAGCGCGGCGGTCAGCTGGTCGCCGCATTCGCACTGCATCGAGCCGAACACGTCACCGGTGAGACATTCCGAATGGACGCGCGCCAGCGTGTCGAAGGCCGCGACGTCGCCGTGCACCAATGCCATCTGCTCGGTGCCGTCGGCGTCCAGGTAACCGATCGCGCGGAAAACGCCGTGACGAGTGGTCAGTCTGGTCTCCACGACCCTCTCGACGGTCATCGGGATCTCTCCTGTCTGTTCGGTGACTCCTGACAGAACGCGCGAGCAGAACGCCCGCACCGGGAAGGCTGGAGACGAGCGCGAGCACGCCGTAGACGACGGCGACGGTGACCCCCTGCGCCGAACCGAGACCAGCCGCGCCGAACAGCAGCGCGCAGACGCCTTCGCGCGGGCCCCAGCCGCCGATGTTCAGCGGCAGCCCCATCGCGAGCAGGGCGAGGACCATCAGCGGCAGCAGGTCGCCGATCGGTGCGGTGACCCCGGCCGCGCGTGCGGCGACGGCGAACAAGGCGAGATGTCCGGCCAGGGTGGCGGCCGAAAGCAGGCTCACACCGGGCCAGGTCTCCTTGGTCAGCAGGCCCAGCCGGACGTCGGCGAGTACGACGGCGAATCCGCGACGCCCTTTCGATCCACTGTGGATCCACCGCTCTCCCGCCGTCATCCCGGTGACGACGGCCGCGAAAGCGAGCACGACGACCACGATCCCGGCGACCGTGACGGCCTCGCCGATCGGCGGCGGCACCACGGAAGGCACGCCGAACACGACAACGATCGAAGCGCCGATCACCGCGATCTGCCCGGCCGTCCGCTCCAGCACCACCGCGCGGACGCCGCGCAGGACGTCACCGGACTCGCGGCCGTGCTGCACGGCGCGGTCGACGTCGCCGAGTATCCCAGCCGGCAGGACACCGTTGAGGAACAACGCGCGGTAGTACTCGCCGACGGCGCTCGGTAACGACAACCGGAGACCGAGCCGGCGCGCGACCAGGCACCACCGCCACGCGCTGAAAACCGTGGTGGCGAAACCGATTCCGAGCGCGGCGGCGACACCGCCGGCGTCGACCTCACGCAGCCCGTCCAGGAACGCCCCCGTGCCCAGTTGCCAGACGAGCACGCCGAGGATGCCGAGCGCGCCGAGAATCCGAAGCCAGGGCCAGAGGCGTTTCACGACGGCACCATCAGGAGATCTTCGTGCTGGATCATCGCGTTCAGCTCACCCGCCGCGCACTGCGCGAGCCGCCACCGCGAATACGCGTCACCGTCCGCCGCCAGCTCCGGCCGCTGCTCGCAGGCGGCGTTGACCCAGCCGGTGAGCCATTGCGCGGTCAGCGCGGCCTGATCCGCCCCGAGCCGCCACGGGCTCGGCGCGCGCCGCACGGTGGCGCCGAGCCGTTCGAACACCCCGAAGGCGACGTCCACCGCGTCCGGGCCGAGCAGCCAGCGGCCGTCGGTCACCCGGCGCTGGTGCGCGTTGAAGGCGTCGGAGATCTCGATGTCGAACTTGTCCTTGGGCGACAGCACCACCCGGCCCGAGACGCTCAACGTGAACAGGACCGCGCAGCCCGCCTCGACGCACGCCTCCGCCAGCCGGGACAACTCCTCGGCGGTGAGCAGATCGAGCAGCGCCGACGCCGCCACGAGCGAGGTCCCGGCGAGGTCCTCGGCGCGTAATTCGGTGATGTCACGCTGTTCGGTGGCGACGGTGACTTCGCTGCCGTCCACCGCGTGCTCCGGACGACTGGTACGGGCCAGCGCGTGGGTGAGCAGTTCGGGATCGCGGTCGTACAGGATCCAGCGCTGGCGGCCGGGCAGCCGCCTGGCCAGCCAGCGGCCGAGTGAACCGGTGCCACAGCCGAGATCCCGGATGACGACCTCGTCCTGTCCGCGCAGGAACGCCCGCACGGGCTCGACCAATTCGGTCGAGCGGGCCGCGGCGTCGGCGTCTTCACGCAGCCGAAGCCAGCCGGGGGCGTACTTGATCACGCCGCCGTCCTTTCGTTCAGCAGCACGGCGGCGACGCCGCGAGCCGTCTCGTCCCAGCCGGGCAACGTCTCACGGCGAAGGCGGGCAGAGGCGCGAAGGCGGTCACGCAGATCGGGCTCGGTGAGCCAGCGGCGGAGCGCCGTGGCCAACGCGTCGACGTCCTCACCAGGGACGAGCATTCCGGGCATACTGCCGTCGGGCGCTCGGCCGAGGGTGTCCGGCAGGGCGTCGACGGCGGTCGCCAGCACGGGAACGCCGTGCGCGAGCGCCTCGGTGACGACCATGCCGTAGGTCTCCGCGCGCGAAGGAAGCACGAGAAGGTCTGCGGCCGCGTACGTCGCTTCGAGCGCTTCGCCGGACCGTGGGCCGGCCAGAGTGAACCGATCGCCGAGCGAGTGCCGCCGCAGGCGTTCGACGTAGCGGGTCTCACGGCGGATGGCACCGACGCATTCGCAGGTCCACGGGAGATCCTTGAGCGACTTCAACGCGTCCGCGAGCAGACCTTGCCCCTTGCGCGGCGTCACGGCGGCGACGCAGACCAGCCGCGTGCCGTCCGAGCTCCCGGCCGCGATGCCGGCCTTGTCGACGCCGGGCGGCACCGCGTGCACGCGGTGCGGGGCGAGGTCGTGATGCTCGACCAGCCGTCGTGCCGCCCACTCGCTGGTCGTGACCACGGCCTCGACCGAGCCGAGTGTCCTGGCCTCCAGCCGGTCCAGTTCGGCGGCGAGCGAAGGGGAAAGTCCCGTCTCGTCGGCCAGCGGCAGATGCACCAGCACGGCGACCGAGAGCCGTCGCGCCGACGGCACGATCACCTCGGGCACGCAGCAGGCGACCAGCCCGTCGAGCAGGACCGCCGAACCGTCCGGCAGTGCGGCGAGCTTGCGCGCCAAGACGTTGCGCGCCTCGGTGTCCGGCCGCGGCCAGTTCCCGTGCACGGCGATCTCGTGGACCTCCACGCCCGCCGCGACGAGGCCGTCACACAGGCGGCGGTCGTAGACGTTGCCGCCGCTGGGCGCGCTGACGTCGTCGATGTCGTTGGGCAGGACGACGTGCAGGCCACTCACAGCGCACGCTCGTAACTCGCCCACGCGACGTGGGATTCGTGCAGCGAGACGACGATCCGCTCGAGCCCGCGGGCGCCTTCACCGAGCGCACCCGCGTGGACGCGATCGGCGAGCCGGTCGGCGACGACCTTGGCGAGGAATTCGGTCGAGGTGTTGATCCCGGCGAACTCGGGCACGTCGTCGAGGTTGCGGTAGTTCAGGTCGGCGAGCACCGCTTCGAGCTCTTCGGTCGCCTTGCCGATGTCGACGACGATGTTGTCGGCGTCCAGTTCCGACCGGCGGAACGTCGCGTCCACCAGGAAGGTCGCCCCGTGCAACCGCTGCGCGGGACCGAAGACCTCGCCGCGGAAACTGTGGGCCACCATGACGTGGTCGCGGACGGTGATGCTGAACAACGGACCTCCTCCGGTCGTGCCCTCAACGTGTGTCCTCCGGCTGGTAGGTGACACGGAGGCAGAGCGTTCCTGGTTCATTCGAGGCCAGCCGCGGCAAGACGTCCGGTAGTTCATGGAACCGGCATTCCTCGGTGACCAGCACCTTAAAGACGGGGTCCGACAAAATGCGCAAAGCGAGGGCCAAGCGGTCGCCGTGGCTTCGGTTCAGGCGGCGGGACGGCGAGACCAGGCCGACCTGGCTGCAGCGGATCGCCAGCCGTCGGGAATGGAAGTTCTCGCCGAGCGGCACGCTGATCCGGCGGTCGCCGTACCAGCTCAGCTCGACGACCTCGCCCTCCGGCGCGAGCAGTTCCAGCGATCGCGCGAGCCCGGCCTCACTCGCGCTGGCGTGTACCACGAGATCGCAGTCGCCCAGCGCGTCCTCCGGTGTCGAGAAGTCGACACCGAGCGCTTCGGCGATCTTCGCACGCTCCGGGTCGATGTCGATCAGCTGCACCCTGGCCGCCGGGAAGCCTGACAGGAGCTTCGCGACGCTGCTGCCGACCATTCCGGCGCCGACCACGGCGATCCGGTCGCCGAGTTTCGGCGCCGCGTCCCAGACGGCGTTGACCGCGGTCTCGATCGTGCCCGCGAGGATCGCGCGCTCCGGCGGCACGTCGCGCGGCACCGGCGTGACCGCGGCCACCGGGACGACATAGCGCGTCTGGTGCGGGTACAGGCAGAAGACGACCTGACCGACGAGTTCCGCCGGACCCTGTTCGATCACGCCGACATTGAGGTACCCGTACTTGACGGGCCCGGGGAAGTCGCCTTCCTGGAACGGCGCGCGCATGGCTTCGCGTTGGCTCGGCGGGACCTCGCCGCGGAAGACGAGCGTCTCGGTGCCGCGGCTCACGCCGGTGCACAGGGTGCGCACCAGCACCTCGCCGTCGCCGACCGGAGGGAGCGTGACCGACCTGAGCTCACCGTCGCCGGAACCACTGAACCAGAAGGCGCGTTCCATCGTGTCCTCTCATGTCGGCCCCTTCGCGGGGGTCGTCGTCACCATAACGAGGAGGCCTCGTGATCAACCCCGGAATCTTCCTGGGGGTCCTCGTCCAACTGGCACTGCTGGGGACGTTGGACGTCGTCGCCGGCCTGGGCACGGCGGGATGGCTCGCGGGAGCCGCCTACGGCCTCGCCGTGGGCGGATTCCTGACCCACGGCCTGAACCGGAGCACCGCACGCTCCCTCGGCCCCGCCGACTCCGTGACCCTGGCACGCTCGGGTCTGGTCGGCTGCGTGACCGCGCTCGTCGCCGACACCGCCGGCCGGGGGACCGTCACGATGGTGGTCCTGGCGTCGGTCGCGCTCGCCCTGGACGCCGTCGACGGCCAGGTCGCGCGCCGCACCGGGACGGCGTCGCCACTCGGCGCGCGGTTCGACATGGAGGTCGACGCGTCTCTGATCCTGCTCCTGAGCGTGGTCGTCGCGCAGTCTCTCGGCCCGTGGGTGCTCACGATCGGCGCGATGCGCTACGTCTTCGTCGCCGCGAGCAGGCTGTGGCCGTGGCTGAACACGCCGCTGCCGCCGAGCATGGCCCGCAAGACGGTCGCGGCGGTGCAAGGTGTCGCGCTGGTCGCGGTGGCTTCGACGGTTCTGCCGCTCTGGGCCGGTTTCGTGGTCACGCTGGGCGCGCTGGCGCTGCTGACCTGGTCGTTCGGCCGCGACACGTGGTGGCTGCTGGAGCAGCACGCCTTCACCGCCGCGCCCGCCTGATCACGCGTACTGCGCTTCGCCGTTCCCGATCGACCAGTTGACCGGATCGGTCTCGGTGATCATCACGAGCACGTTCCGCGGCTCGGTCCCCGAGTACTCCTCGGCGAGTTCCACGATCCGCCGGTAAAGGGCCTTTTTCTGCTCGTCGGTGCGTCCCCGCCGCATGGTGATCGTGATGAACACGACCCCCTCGTCGCGGTGGATTCCCAGGTAGTCGTCGTATTTCAGGGTGCTCCGGCCGTTGAGGACCTGGAAGCGATCGTCGGCCGGGATGCCGAGCGTTTCGACCATCGCGTCGTGGACCGCGTTGCCGAGGGCTTCGAGCTTGTCGGTCCCGATGGCGTCGATGCGGACGAAGGGCATGTCAGTTCTCCTTGGTGGTGAGCAGGCCGAGGGCGCCGTCGACGGCTTTCGTGAACACCTCCGGTGAGCCTGCGGCGCGGGCGAGGAGGTAGCCGCCTTGCAGTACCGCGACCAACGCGATCGCCGTGGCGAGCGGATCGAGTGCCTGGTCGAGTTCCCCGGCCGCGCGCCCCTCGTCGAGCAGCTCGGCGAGGCGGCCGGTGAGCCAGCCGAAGAACTGCTCGACCGGCTTTCGCAAATCCGCGTCGGCCATCACGTCGGGATCCTGGGCGAGCCTGCCGACCGGGCAGCCCTTGAGCACGTCGCGTTCGCGGCGCAGGTAGACGGTGACGCGCTCGACGACCGAGCCGGGCCCGGAGAACTCGGCCTCCGCCCTGGCCCGCAACTCGTCGGCATCGCGGCCGATCGCGGCGAGCGCGAGGGCGGACTTGCCCTGGAAATGGTGGTACATGCTGCCCTGGCCGGCGCCGGAACGCTCCTGAATCGCCTTCGGACTCGTGCCGACGTACCCGCGCTCCCACAGGAGCTGGCGCGTACTCTCGATGAGCCGTTCCCTCTTGTCCACAACCAGACCGTACATACTAGTAGGTACAGAGACAAGCGGCGCGACGGGAGCAAGGGACCTTTGCTATCACTTCGGCGAGAATCCGCAGGTCAGCGACCCAGGCCCCGCCCCAAGCAGGTGAAGGCCCTCTTCCTTGCGCCTAGGTACAGGAAGGGGGCCTTCACGTACTTCGGGCCCATCCCGGAGGCACAGGTGACCGGGACCCGTCAGCGGCTTCCAGCCGGTTCACCGCACGACGTGGTCGTACGCGGGCTTCAAGGCGTCCACCGGACCCGGCGGCGCCACGAGCGGCCCCTTCGCCCAATCGCAACCGAGTTCGTGCAAGACCTTCAGTTGCCGCGCGGTCTCGACCCCTTCGGCGACCACCACGAGGTCGACGGCGTGCGCCATCGCCATGATGCCGGCCACGATCGGCTCCGCGTCGCTCGATCTCCCGAGATCGGCGACGAACGATCGATCGATCTCGATCACGTTCAGGTCGAGGCGGCACAGCTGGGCGAGTGACGAGTATCCGGCACCGAACCGTTCCGCGGTCACCCGCACGCCCGTCTTCCGCAGCGCGTCGACGGCGTCGGCCGCGTCCTTCAACGCCGTCTCGTCGACGTCGAGGCTCAGGTCCTGCGGACCCAGCCCCGCGTCTTCCAGCGTTGTCTGAACCACTTGCAGCAAGGTGGGATCGCCCAGTTGGCGGACCGACAGGCTCACGTTCACCTTGCAGTGCACACCATGATCGGCACGCCATCGAGAGATCTCGCGGGCGGCCTTGGCGAGCACCTCCGCCCCGATGACCGTCAGAAGATCGCCGTCGTCGGCGATCCCGGTCAATTCCGCCGGGTCGATCGGTCCCCGGACCGGGTGATTCCACCGGGACTTCGCCTTCACCGCGACCAGGTCGCCCGTCCGCAAATCGACGACGGGCTGATAAACGGTCTCGACCAGGCCGTCCGCCACGGCGTTCCGCAGATCCTGTTCCAAGGCGAAACGGTTCTGCACTCGTTCACGCATGATCGGCGCATAGAAAGCGTAACGGCCAGGTCCGAATGTCTTGGCTTGATACATTGCCAAATCGGCGTCTTCCAGCAATTCGTCGGCGCTGCGGGGATCACCGGGTTCGGCGATCACTATTCCAATGCTCGTATTGATATGCAGTTCGCGGCCGTGCACCGTGAGCGATTCGGCGAGCCGCCGCTGAAGGTGATCGGCCAGCGCCCGTACTTCGGCGGCTTCGGCATAACCGGTGGTGATGACCAGGAACTCGTCCCCGCCGAGCCGTCCGACCAGGTCCGAAGGCCCGGCGGCGGCCCTCAGCCGGTCTCCGACGATGCGCAGCACCTGGTCGCCGACGGTATGACCGAGCGAATCGTTGATGATCTTGAACTTGTCGAGATCGATGAACATCACGGTGGTCGTGCGCACCGGGTCGGCGATCGTGCGGCGCAGGCGGTCGAGCGCGAGCGTGCGGTTCGCGAGCCTGGTCAGCGGATCGTGGGTGGCTTCGTAGGCCAGCCGTTCGCTGATCGCCCGCCGTTCGGTGATGTCGGCGAACGACGTCAGCACCGAGGGCACGCTCTGGCCCGGCGCCATCAGCGGACCGGAGGTCAGGGAAAGCCACCGATGCGCACCGTCGCGCCGCCGGATCTGCAGCACCCGCCCGGTCTCGACCTTCCCGGACCGCCGCACCCGCGCGGACGGCAGGTCGTCGACGGGCACCGGGGCGCCGTATTCGTCGTGCAGCCGCAGCGTCCGGCTCTCCAGGCCGACCAGGGCGCCCGGCGGAACACCGGCGATCCGGTGCGCGGCGGAATTCGCCAGGTCGATCCGCCCGCCGGGACCGACCAGCAGCACCCCTTCGTCGAGCGTTTCGACGACGGTGGCGAATTCGGCCTCGGCCCGGCGCTGCGCGGTTTCGTCGGCGCACAGCAGCACGTAGCCGTCGAACATCTCCGCCGCGGACACACGCACCGCCAGCGCCGTGCCGTCGGCGCTGAAATGCGTCGCCTGCACGACACCGCCCGCCGCGACGACCTGCCGCGGGCTCATCGGCGCTCCGACGACCTCGGCCACCGGGACCCCGATGACCTCGTCGAGGTCATGTCCGTAGACGGCCTCGGCCGCCGGATTCCAGCTCGTCACCAGCCCGTCGGGCGAGGTCGCGATGATCGCGTCGCTCGCATGGCCGACCAGCGCGGCTTGGAACCGCAGGCCCGCCTCGGCCGCCTTCTGCGTGGTCAGGTCGCGCATGATCACCTGGTACGCGGGTTTGCCCTCCCAGGTGGTGAGCACCGCCTGCGATTCGACAGTGAACTTGCGGCCCTGAAGCGTCCGCAGGGTCATTTCGGTCGGCTCACTGAACGAACCCGGCTCGGCCAGCGACCCGATCCGGGCCAGCAACGCCTCCCGCGAGCCGTCGTCGACCAGGTCCATGATGTGCAGCCCGATGAGCTCGGTGGACACCCGCGCGCCGAGAAACCGCATCGTGGCCGAGTTCACGAACACGAATTTGCCGCGCTGGTGGACACAGATCCCATACGGACTCGCCTCGACCATCGTGAAATATTGCGTGCCCAGAGTCCCGCCGCCGGAATTTTGCTGCAAAAGGCGGTACCCTTTGCCGAGAAAGGCGAGCGCGGGTTCGCCGCGGTGATCCTTCTCGGCGGACAACTCGGTCAGCAAACGGACGAGCGACGCGTGCCGGTCGGTTTTTCCCACCGTGCGGGTCGCGGTGCCGTTCGCCGGCGAGGAATCCTGATCCGAGGGCCGGTGGGTGTCGGGAGTCCCACCGCCGAGATCGTCAGGATCCATCTGATCCAAACCCCCTACTCGACTGCTGTAGCTTCCGATTAGATCACTAATCGACGGAGCCGTCCCCCTCCGGCAACCGACGGGTACGGCTTTCCCCTCCCGGCGCTGACCGAATGTAGTTGAAAGGAAACACGTGCGGAGCGAAACAGACATCTGCGGCATCGGGGCCGTGACCTCTTACGGCTGGGGGCGCGAATCGCTGTGTGAGGGCCTCGCGAGCGGCGTTCCCGGACCGCGGCTCACCGAAGGCTTCGGAGCGACACCGGATCTGCCCGGCTGGGTCGGGGAGATCGCCGACGGGGGCAGGCCGAGGGACGGCAACCTGCACGGCCGCGCCCTGCTCGCCGCGGCACGGGAAGCGATCGAAGACGCCGTCACGCGGGGCTGGTCACCCGGACGACGGGTCGGCGTCGTTTCCGGCGGCGTGCGGGAAGACCAGCGCACCTGGGACAGGTTCGTCCTGCTCGGCGAACAGTTGATGTACCGCCGCGAATTCATCGGCATGATGCCGTCGACCCCGATCTCCATGCTGATGTCGGAGTTCGGTTTCCACGGCCCGGCGATGGCCACGTCCGCGATGTGCGCGACCGGCGGTGCGGCGCTGCTGACCGCGAAGATGTGGCTGGACGCGGGAATGGCCGACGACGTCGTGGTGATCACCACCGATCTGTCCGCGACCCGGGCGATGGTGCGCAGTTTCGTGCACTGCGGGGTGGCGGTCACCGACGCGCCACCGCTCGACGCGTGCCGTCCGTTCCAAGCAGGCACAAGGGGTTTCACCTTCGCCGAGGCCGCGGCCGCGGTGGTACTGACCAGACAGAAAACCGATTCGTACGCGACCGTGCGCGGTGGTGCCATGACCCACGAAGCACACAACGCGATCGCGCTCGACCCCGACGCGACGACGGCGATCACGGCGGTGACCTCGGCGCTGGAGAACGCGAACGCCGCCGCGGCGGACGTCCGGTACATGAACGCGCACGGAACCGGCGCGAAACTCTGTCACCGCACGGAATCCCAGATCCTCGAAGCGGTGTTCCCCCGCCGCACGGAGATCTATTCGCTCAAGCCGCTGACCGGCCACTGCCAGTCGGCAGGCGCGCTGACCGAGATCGCGGCGATCTGCCTCGCGGCGGAACGGGATCTCATCCCGGCTCCGAAGCCGGTGGCGGAAGGGCATCCGCAGCTGATGGAGGGACCGTCCCGGCCGGAAGGCGGGCTCACCGTCAAGACGTCGATCGGGATGGGCGGCTACGTCACGGCTGTCGTGTTGGAGACCGCCTAGCGCGCAATTCGACGACACACGGTCTCGACGTCGTCACGAACCGTCATTTTTCGTGCTCACGTGTCCGATACTCCTCGGTAGCGGCAAGCATCGAGCACGGAGGCGACCATGAGCGCGCGAACGGCGTCCGACAACCTCGTCCACAACTACCTGTTCCTGCGGCGTGCCATCGGGCTCCTCGGGATCGGGCTGCCCTTCGTGCTGATCTTCGGGAAGCTGGTCGTCGACGGCGGCGGGCTGCTCACCTCGATCAGCGGTTACTACTACTCGGGAATGCGCGACATCTGGGTCGGTGTCCTGTGCGCCATCGGCGTCTTCCTGTTGTCCTATCGGGGTTACGGTCGTGTCGACGACATCGCCGGGAACATCGCGGCGGTGGCCGCGGTCGGGGTGGCGCTGTTTCCCACCACACCGTCGAACGGGGACCGCACGGACGAGATCGTCGGTCTGCTGCACCTCGGTTTCGCCGCGCTCTTCTTTCTCACCTTGGCGTTCTTCTGCATCGTGCTGTTCACCAAGTCGGACAAGGAGATCCCCGGTGCCCGCAAACCCGAACGGAACCGGCTCTACGTCGCCTCGGGCGTGATCATGCTGGTGTGCCTGGTACTGATCGTGCTCTGCGGTCTCGTCTTCGACGCGGAGACGCGGTCCTTGCACCCGGCGCTGTGGCTGGAGTCGCTGGCGATCCTCGCGTTCGGCGTGGCGTGGCTCACCAAGGGCGGGACGCTGCTGCCGGACAAGGCGGTCGTACCCGGGACGCGAGTGACGGCCTGACCTGTGCCGATCGAGGTAGCGGAACCTTTGCCCTCGGCCGGGTCGTTGAGGCCTTATGACCGATCGCATCGCATTCCCGCTCGGCCGCCGTGATCTGCTCGTGGTCGCCGGGATTCCCGGGGCGGGCAAGAGCACCCTGCTGTCCAGGGCGGCGACCGGCGCGATACCGGTGCTCGATTCCGATCAGGTCCGCGCGCGGCTGCGCGAACGGCTGCCCGCCGCGCTGCCGTACCGGTGCTACCGGCCGCTGGTCCACCTGTGGCATCGGGCGCGGGTCGTCCGGTTCGCGCTGGCGGACGGCGGTCCGCTCGTCGTGCACGAACCGTCGACCCGCGCGACCACCCGCGGGCTGCTGGCCCTGCTCGGCCTGCTGAGCCGGCGGCCCGTCCGGTTGCTGTGGCTCGACGTCGACCCGGAGGTCGCCCGTGCGGGTCAGGTCGCGCGCGGGCGGGTCATCCGGCGCCACTCGTTCGCCCGTCATGTCACCAGGGCCGAGAAAGTACGCCGTGAACTGCGTGCCGGCTGGGTCCCGGCAGGCTGGCGCAGCGCACGGATGGTGACCCGCGAGGTCACCGGGGCACTGCGGTTCGTCCCCGAGGAGGAACCGGGGAGACAACGCTCAGGTGAGGTCCTGCTCCTCCGCGTCGAGCGGCCCGCGGTGCCCGCGGTCCGCGCCGGCTAGCGGTTCCGGCTCGGGTTCCTCCACGGGGCCGGGACGGTTCGGATGCGGTGTCACCGGCGTCCAGCGAATGCGTACCGGCATCGTCGTTGGTCCTTTCCACTGATGCGAAGGCCCTCTTACCGGGATACGGACGCGCCGAGCGATCGGTTCGGGTTCTGCCGCACGACGATCAGGCGGTCGATTCCGGCCGACCTCCCTTCAGTCCTTCCGGGCACGCGAACGCGCCCGGCGTTTCCCTTCGTGCATCGCCACGACTCGCGCGATGGGGATCGTGTGCCCCTGCTCGACGAGATCCGCGGGCAGCGTCCGCGGCGCGGGCATCGACTCGGCCCACGGATCCCTGTCCGCCAGGAGAGCGGGTGCCGTGTGGACGGTGAAATCGGCGGGGACCACGCTTTCGAGATCGTCCCAGGCCACCGGGAACGACACCGTCAGCCCCGGCCGCAGCCGCGGGCTGTACGCCGCGGCGACCGTGTTACCGCCCGCCCGCGTCGAATCGAGGAACACCTTTCCCTCGCGGTCTTCCACGATGTACGCGGTCGTGGCGAGGGAGGGATCGACCTGCTCCGCGCGAGCGGCGAGCGCACGGGTCGCGGCGGCGACGTCTTCGAAGCCTTGCCCCGGCGTCAGCGGGACGAAGATGTGCACACCCTTGGCACCACTGGTCTTCACCGCTCCGGCGAGGCCGCAGTCGTCGAGGGCCTGGCGCACCAGCCACGCGGCCTTCACGACATGCGAGAAATCGTCGCCGGCGGGCGGGTCGAGGTCCAGCACCAGATGGGTCGGGCCCGCATCGGCGTCCGCGGTCATCAGCGTCGGGTGATATTCGACGGCGCGCTGGTTCGCGAACCACAGCAGTGTGCGGCGGTCGTCGCACAGGGCGTACGACACCTGCCGTTTCGAAGTCTCCGCCCAGATTGCGGACCGCTTCACCCACTCGGGCGTGTATTTGGGCAGATTCTTCTGCATGAACGGATCCTGGCCGCGCAGGATGCGGATCACCGAAAGCGGCCGGTTCTCCAGCACCGGGAGAATGCGGTCCGCGACGGCGTCCAGGTAGTCCACCAGGTCGCGTTTCGTCGCGCCCTCGAACAACGGCTGGTCGAGATTGGTCAGCTTGACCCCGTCGCGTTCGTCATCGCTCATGGGGTGAGCCTGACACAAAAGCCTCGTGAGAGGTAAGGACGGACGGACCGCCCCTACCCCTCACGAGCCCGATGCCTAGCTGATGTTGGCGTCGATGCAGGCGTAGAACGCGTTCGCCGTGTCATAGACGTTCCAGCGGGCGAGGATCTTGTGCCGCCCGCTCTGCTGCAGGTTCACGCTGTGCGTGA
Organism: Amycolatopsis sp. QT-25; assembly: GCF_029369745.1. NCBI lineage: Bacteria > Bacillati > Actinomycetota > Actinomycetes > Pseudonocardiales > Pseudonocardiaceae > Amycolatopsis > Amycolatopsis sp. QT-25. The sequence continues at coordinate 1,258,463 of NZ_CP120210.1, read as the reverse complement.
CCGTGGCGCCCGGCTGCGCGCCGTTGTCGTTGAAGCTGGCGACCTTGGCCCCGTCGACGAAGTACTCCCAAGTGCTGGTGCGGTGGCGAGCCGTCAGCGTCCACCGGAACGAGGTGGTACGGCCGAGGGAATGCACCTTCCAGCCCTTGCTGTCGTCGTTGAGATCCGCGAACCGGCCGACACCGCCATTACAGCTCATGAGCCCCTTGGGGCCCTCGACGCTTTGCGGTTCCCATTTGATGGAGCCACAGGAAACTGTGCTCTGGGCGCATTGCGCCTGCCTGCTCGCAGGCGAGGAAACGTAGCCGTGCGCGTTGGCGGTGCCCGCCGGGATCGCGACCAGCGCCGCCGGCACCATCGCCGCACCCGCCGCCAGGGTCAAAAGCCGTCGTTTGAAGCTCATGCCTACCCCTTTCCCATCTCTGCACCCACCGCTCGCCCGATCGGGGAACGTCCGCGGACTCGAGGTTCCTGGGCCACGGAGGGCGAAAACCACTGAAGCTTGGGACACATCCGCCGCTGCGCCGAGCTGGCGGATGTGGTCTAGACCATAATTGGTTCAGACGACTTGGTCAAGAGTAACCAACCGGGCACTTGGCGCGGTGAAGATCGAACAGGAGTTGTCAAGCCGGAGAATCAGCCCGCACCCAAACAGACGAACGGTCGCCTGAACGGGTCAACGGCGATGGTGTCCGCCAGGGCCGTCGCCGGTCCGGCCCCTTCGGCGAGGCCGCGGTGGTAATCGTCCATCGCCGCCGCGGCGGCTTCGTCACCGACTCGGCTCAACGGCGCGATCACCGTCCGCGAACCGCTCGCGAGCAACGCGCTGGCGAAACCGAGCACCTCGTCGCCGGGCCGGATCCGGTTCAACGCCAGTTCGCACGCCGCGAAGACGACTTGCGACGGCGGCTGCGCGAGTCCGGCCATCTCGTGCGCGAAGAGCGTCCCGTCGGCCAGTTCGAGCCGGGAGAACAAGGCGTTCTCGGGCTCGTGCGCGCCGTGCGCGGCGATGTGCGCGAGTTTCGCGCCGTCCAGCGCGCGCAGCACCGACGTCACGGTCGCGTCGGAGCCGGCCAAGGTGTGCGCGGTCCGGTAATGCGTGGCGAGTTTGTCGAGTTCGCCCCTGGTTCCGACCAGGCCGGGACCACGGACGAGAACGACCTTCCGCGCGCGCGACACCGTCGAGCGTTCCGCGCCCAGCCACGCCGTCGCCGACGGGGCGACGACGATCGGCCGCGACCGCAGCGCCGGCAGTACTCCCCAGGGGACGGCGAACAACGGGCCGGTCGGCACGACGACCAGGCCACGGTCACCGAGCAGGTGCTCCAGTGGCCGGATCAGCTGGACGTCGAGCCGTTCGGCCTGTTTCCGTGCCGAACCGAGCACCGACTGGACCAGTGGAGCGGGCAGCCGATCCGGGGCTAGGGCGTCGAGGTCGACGTTCAGCATCCGCGCGCATTCCGCCGCCCGCTCCGCCGAGCCGAGCCGCACCAGTTCGCAGCTCCCCTCGACGACGACCATCGCCACCAGGTCGTCCCCCGAGGACGCGAAACTCACCAACGCGCGCTCGCCCAGCTCGTCGGCGACCTCGGCGAGCCGCGCGATCGGCCGCGGCCTGCCCCAGCGCCCGGTGTGCCATCCGAGCCGATGCGCTTCACGCAACCGCTCGGCGTGTTTCGCGCGCAACGCCGCCGTCGGATGCCCGTCGTGCTGCGCTTGGTGAATGGCCTGATCGAGCCCCCGCACCTCACCGACCCGTTCGGCGAGTTCCGGGTCGCTCGCCACAACTGGTTCGTACCGGTAACTTTGCGCGCGCGTCCGTTCCGTCCAGCTGAACAGCCGGGCCGCGTCGGCACGCTCCAGCACGATCTTGACGGCCAGATCCGCCAGTTCCCTGCCGTGCAACGCCGTCCCGGACACCAGCTCGATGCCGCCCATCCGGTCACGCACCCGGTCGAGTTCGGTGAGCCCCGCCCGGATCTCCGCCAGCGCCCTGGTCTTGTCGCCCTCGGCCACCGCGAGTTCCGCCCGGCAAAGCCTGCGCAACATCCGGTAATCGACGGAGGTCAACCGCCCCGGACGCGGAATCCGTTCGAGCAGCTCGGCGGCACGTTTGCGCCTTCCCTTCCGCAGCTCGACCCGGACGGCCAGCATCCGCGCCAGCGCCGCCTGGTCGGCGAGCCGCGGCATCGGCATCCCGTTCGCCGCGCGTAACGCGCGCGAGGTCAGGCTGGGCGGGATCTCGTTGGTACGCAAGGCGTCCAGCACGTCGGCGCGGAGGCCGACGATGGTCGCGTTGGCGACACAGGTCTGACAGCCCCAGCGCAGCGTTCGTCGCCGGGCCGAAGCGGCATAAGTGCGTGCGAGCTCCAGGTCGTCGGTCATCAGCGCCGCGGACGCGCGGAACAACTCCACCCCACCCAGATCCCGGGTGATGCTCCGCTGTTCCAGCATCACCGGCAGAATCTCGTCGAGATGGGCCCCGGCCTCCTCGGCGAGACCCGCCGTCAACAACGCTTCGGCGCGCTCCCACCTCAGCAGCGGCGGGATGTCCAGGTCGAGCGATCGGTAGATCCGCTCGCTTTCGTCGTAGAGCCGCAGCGCGGCGGGCACGTTCCCGACCCGGAGTTCCAGCGTGCCCAGCGGACGGCGGACGTCCGCGGCCTGCACTCGCAGGCCGTTCCGTTCGGCGAGGTCCACGGCGCTGGCGAGGTCTCGCCTGGCCCGGCGGATGTCGCCGAGCCTGGTGTAGGCGAGTCCCCGGGTGGTCAGCGTGCCCAGATACGGGTCGAGCAAGGCCGCGGGATCCTTTTCCATGGCGAGGATGGCCTCTTTGTGCGCCAGCGAGGAATCGAAATACGCGGTGCTTTCCTCGTTCCGCCCCACCGCCATGAGCAGAAGTCCGTAATTGTGGTCGAGCTGACCGCGCAATTCCGCATGAAGACGGGGCTCGTCCACCGCTTTGAGCAACAGGCGGACATCGTCCAGGCCGGCGAGGCCGGAGGCCACGCCTCCGCTGGTCTCACAGCCCACGGTCGCGATACTGGAGGCCAGCCGGATTCGGGTGGCCAGCCAGTCGTTCCGCATCCGTTCGGCGACCGGATGGATCGAATCGAGTAAGGCCATACCCCGCCGGAGCAGGAGAATGCCTTCGCGTTGGCGGGCCGAACACGCGGCATCGATGCCGGCGCGCTGGAGTTCGCGCGCCTTGCGAATGACCTCGCCTTGATCGAGCTTTGTTACCGCCACTGTTCTATGACAGCACAGTCCGTAGCCGAGAGTCGCCCGTCACCGGTTCGAGGCCGGGTGACGGGCGACCTCTTCAGCCAGGAGTGCTGCTCAGGGAGTGGGCGGCGGCGTCTGAGCACATCCACCGGGACAGTCCCGGACCCGCTGGTTCTGATGCACGCAATCCGCGGTGTGCCGGTGTCCTCCCTGGTCGGGCGTGGGCTGAGCCGGGTCGACCGGTTCCTCCTCGCCGATGGGATCCCTGACGTCCGTAGGCGTCGACATGTGACGATCTCCTCCCCTGATGATCTTCCTTTGCCGTACCAGAGCAGCCCCATTACGGCGGCCCCCTCTGTTCCCAGGCCCTCTTCCTGCGAACGGGGCAATAATGCCACAACGGAGCAGTGATCGGGAGTTTTTACCTACACTGAGTCATCGTCGGCACCCAAAAGGGCGACGCCTTGTTAGCAGGCCTTACGACTTGTGCCGAATGGCCCAACAAGGCTTGCGCCACCTTCCGGGACGGCGGCTGATCGGCGGTTGCCCGTTGCGCCGTCCGGCCTAAGATCCAAAATTTCTTGCGCCATAAGGGTTTTCGGCCGAGAACGTGGGGGAACCCCTAGCCCGTCGGGGGTTGACCGGCAGATATCCGGAGGAGATAACGATGCCAACGTGGTTGGTCATCATCATCGTCATCGCCGCGATCCTGGTGCTGGGAGCGGTGGCTTGGTTCGTCATCGCGGGACAACGCAGGCGTCGTTTGCAGGAGACGTTCGGACCCGAATACGACCGGGCCGTCAAGGAACACGAAAGCCCGCGAGAAGCCGAACGTGAGCTCTCGTCGCGGGTGAAACGCCATTCGGATCTCGACATCCGTCCGCTGTCCCAGTCCACAAAGGACCGCTACGCACAGGAATGGGCGCTGATCCAGGAACAGTTCGTCGACCGCCCGTCCGGCGCCGTCGTCGAGGCGGACCGGGTACTGGTCTCCTTGATGGCCGAGCGCGGCTACCCGACCGAGGGATACGACCAGCAGGTCGCCGATCTGTCCGTCCGGCACGCGAACGCCTTGCGGCACTACCGTGCCGGGCACGACACGCTTGAGCGCCATCGGGAAACGGAAATGTCCACAGAGGACATGCGTGAAGCGATGAAGCACTACCGCGAAGTGTTCGAAGATCTGTTGACAGACGCCGGCGAAGGAGCTGAAAGCCATGGAGAGCAGGCCACTGGAAACCGAGGGAACGGTACGGCCCGACGAGGAACGGATCGCTGACGGCCGAGACGGCGACACCGGGCAGGCATTGAGCACCGAGGACCTGGTGGCCACTGATTCCGGCCGCGCCACCGATGCCGAACCGGCCCACGAAGACGAGGCGCAGACGTTGTTCGACAACGTCGACGTGGACAAGTTCCGCGAGAGCTGGCAAGGCATCCAGACGGCCTTTGTGGACGATCCGCAGCGGGCGGTCAAAGAGGCCGACGAACTCGTCGCCGTGGTGATCCAAAACCTCGCCACGACCTTCGCGGACCACAAGAAGGAACTGGAATCCGCGTGGAGCCACGGGGAACCGGCCACCGAAGACCTCCGGATCGCGCTGCGCCGCTATCGGTCGTTCTTCAACCAATTGCTGAGCTCGTAGGCGAAAAGCTCGATGGCTCCGGACCGGAAACGGTCCGGAGCCATCAGGCGCCGGTGGTCGATCCGGGCCGCACGATCATGAGCACCGTCACCACGGCCCAGAGCAGATTGAACATCCCCGTGTACATCGCCACTCGCCCCGCCGTGAGCGGTTCCGACGGCGGCTCGGCGGCCAGCGTGGCGAGGATCGCGTTCTGCCCCGGCAAAACCAGCAACGCCAGCACGCCGGCGGCCGCGGCGGTGAGCACGATCGACACGATCACCCACAGGTCGCCGAAGACCCGCATGCTGCCCGCGGTCGCCAGCCCGAAAAACGGCACCGCCAACCCGAAGACGGCGTAGACCCGGCAGATCCGGTTCAGCACGCGCGGCACCGCCAGTCCGGAACCCGGTTCGGCGAAAGCCTTCCGTGCGGCGGCGGGGAACATGCTCGCCGCGACGGTGACCGGGCCGACCGCGACGACGACGGCGAGCACGTGCAGGATCAAGAAGACTTTGGACACGAAGCCGAGCCTATGATCGTCACCCCGGTGTCCGGTACCGGGATTTTCGACAGATGTCACAGGATTCCGGCCACGCACTACGTCCGGTGACGTACGCCGGATGCCGCCCGGGGACGGATGTGCCGGGGGCCACCCACGGGACACCATTCGTCACCATGAACCTTCCCGTGGACACCGACGAACTCACGAAACGGTACGGCGAGCACCTCGCCGTCGACCGGATGAAACTGACCGTCCTGCCCGGCGAGATCTACGGCTTTCTCGGCCCGAACGGCGCGGGCAAGACGACGACGTTGCGGATGCTGCTGGGCCTCGTCCGGCCGACCGCCGGCAGTGTGCGGCTGTTCGGCAGGCCGCCCGGCGAGCGCGGCGAGGTCAGTGAGGTCGGTGGAGTCGGGGCCTTGATCGAATCGCCCGGCTTCTACCCGTATCTGTCCGGTTCGGACAATCTCAAAGTGCTGGCCCGTTACAGCCGAACGGATCCGCTTCGCGTCGGCGAGGTGCTCGAGCTGGTCGGCCTCGCCGATCGCGCCAAGGACCGGTACTCGGCCTACTCCCTAGGGATGAAGCAGCGGCTGGGTGTCGCGGCGGCCCTGCTGAAGGATCCGCGGCTGCTGATCCTCGACGAGCCGACCAACGGGCTGGACCCGGGCGGGATGGCCGACATGCGGGTGCTGATCCGGCGGCTCGGTGCCGAAGGCCGCACCGTGCTGTTGTCGAGTCATCTGCTGGGCGAGGTCCAGCAGAGCTGCGACCGCGTCGGGGTCGTGTCGCACGGACGGCTGGTCGCGGAGAACACGGTGGCCGAACTCCGCGGCGGCACGGTGCTGCACATCGAGACCGACGAGACCGTGCGTGCCGCCGATCTGGTGCGGCGCTGGATCGGCGCGGAAAACGTACGCGTGAGCGGGACCGGGCTCGATCTGACCGTGGCCCCGGACCGCGCCTCCTGGCTGAACCGCGAACTCGTCACGGAAGGGATCGCGGTACGCGAACTGCACGTCCGCGAACGCGATCTGGAACAGGTCTTCTTCGAGCTCACCGGAGAGGTGGCGGATCATGTGGGGTAGCTGCACCGCCGAGCTGGTGAAGCTCGTCCGGCGTCCGGCGAACTGGTTCATGCTGGGGATCGCGGTCGTGCTCGGCCTGACCTTCACCTATCTGCTGCCGCTCGCGGGCGCGGCGGGGTCGCCGAGCGGGGCGCCCGGTACGGATCGCGGGCTGGCCGCGACGGCGCCGTCGAACCTGGTCGGCAATGCGATCGGCGGGCTGCCGGTGTTCCTCGGGGCGATCCTGCTGGTGCTCGGGGTACTGGCCGTCGGCACCGAATACGGGTGGAGCACGTGGAAGACCGTGCTGACACAGGGACCTTCGCGGTTGACCGTCTACTGTGGAAAGTTGTTCGCGCTGGCCGTCGCGTCGCTGACCGTCGTGCTCACGAGCTTCGCCACCGGCGCGGTCACGAGCGCGCTCATCGCCTCTTCGGAGGGCGAGCCGATGAACTGGCCCACGTTCGGGGAGATCGTCATCGGGATCGGCGCGGGCTGGCTGATCGCGATGACGTGGGCGGCCCTCGGCGCGGCGCTCGCCATCGCGATGCGCGGGGTGGCGCTGCCGATCGGACTCGGCCTGGTGTGGCTGCTGATCGTCCAGAACCTGCTGTTCGGCGTCGCGGCCCCGCTGGTGGACTGGGTCGGCACGCTCCAGCTGGCGTTGCCGGGCGCCAACGCCGGTTCGCTGGCCGCGTCGCTCGGCGCTTCGGGTGCGACGCCGGGAATCGGGGAACTCGTCGGCGTCTCCCAGGCGACGTCGGTGGTGGCCGGCTACCTGGTGGTCTTCGCCGGTCTCGGTGGCTGGCTGCTGCGGCGCCGGGATGTCCTCTGAAGGTCGGTGAAGGCCTCCTTCCCTACCTTGAGGCAGGTGCGGGAGGCCTTCACTGGCCGCTAGGCGAGGGCGTCGAGGTCGGCGACGACGTCCGCGGGCAGTTCCAGCTTCGCGGCGGCGACGTTCTCCCGCAGGTGCGGCACCGAGGACGTACCCGGAATCACCAGGATGTTCGGCGACCGTTGCAGCAGCCACGCGAGCGCGACCTGCATCGGCGTCGCGTCGACCCGGCGGGCGCAGTCGTCGAGCACCCCGGACTGCAACGGCGTGAACCCGCCGAGCGGGAAGTACGGCACGAACGGGACGCTGATGGCCGCGAGGGCGTCGAGCAGGCCGTCGTTGGCGCGGTTCGCGACGTTGTACTCGTTCTGCACGCAGACGACCGGCGCGATGGCGCGAGCCTCCTTGACCTGCTCCGCCGACACGTGGCTCAGACCGAGGTGCCGGATCAGGCCCTGCTGTCGCAACTCGGCCAGCACCTCGAACGGCTCCGTGATCGAGACCGGGATCGGGAAGACGCCGTGCTCCCCCGCGAGCCGCAGGTTGACGACGTCGAGCACGTCGACACCGAGGTTGCGCAGGTTGTCGTGGACCGCGGAGGTCAGCTCCTCCCGCGAGAGCGCCGAAGGCCAGCCCTTGTCCGGAGTCCGCTTCGCGCCGACCTTCGTGACGATGTGCAGGTCGTCCGGATACGGGTGCAGCGCCTCGCGGATCAGCTCGTTGACCGTGTGCGGACCGTAGAAGTCGCTGGTGTCGATATGGGTCACCCCCAGCTCGACCGCTTCGCGGAGAACGGCGATCGCGGTCTCGCGGTCGCTCGGCGGCCCCCAGATGCCGGGGCCGGACAGCCGCATGGCGCCGTAGCCCATCCGGCTCACGGTGAGATCGCCGAGGGTGAGGGTGCCGCCTGGGCTCATGGTCGCTCCTTGTGCGAGTGGGTTCCGCTCACCTTAAGCAGGTCCGGCCGGTCCGGCGCGTGCGGGAAGGGAGCAAGGGACCTTTGCTGTCGCTCGGAGCGCTGACCCGCGCGAACGGCGAGGCCGACCAGCTGGTTGGCCAGCCCTTCGATCAGCCCGGCGACGAACATGTCGTGGCCGGCGGGCGCTCCGCGTTCGGCCAGGACCGTCGCCACGGCCTCGCCAGGGTTCGCGTACGGCCACAGGCCCGCCACCAGGATGAAGACCGTCTTCGCGAAGTGTCCGGCCGCTTCGGCGTTTAACGGGACCCGGTCGCGGACGACGTCGGCGAGCCGTTCGGTCCGTTCACCCGCCCGGGTCTTGAACGCCCTGGCGGTCTCCACGGAGATGTTGCGTTCGAGCACGGCGGCCATCGTGCTGATCAGCTCGCACAGCAGGCGCTGTTGCGAGAGCGACTTCGCGATGACGGTCGCGACGCGCACTTCGCGCTCGTACCCAGGCTTCGCGACGTCAGGGGTGTCCAGTTCGCTTTCGAGCTCGTCGAGCCAGACGACCCAGATCGAGTCGAGGACTTCCAGGAAGATCGCCTCGCGGCTGTCGAAGTACCGCAGCACGTTCGATTTCGCCAAGCCGACCCGGTCGCTCAGTTCCCGCAGACTGATCCGGGACACGGGCCGCTCGGCCAGCAGTTCGCGCGCCACCCCGAGGATCGCCGCGCGCCGGGCCTCCACCTGTTCCGGCCGCCGCGCACGCTGGAAGTCGGGGGCCACGCGCCGCACGGTACCAGACCACCCGGCTGTTACTCGGCGTTCGCGGACCTCCGGGCCTGCACCCGCTTGTAGCTCCAGATCAGCAACGCGAACAGGATGAGCCCGGACAGGATCAGGCTCGAACCGGTGCTCCAGCCGCCCAGCGGCAGTCCGGGAACGACGCCCCAGACGATCCCCGCGGCCAGCAGACCCAGCCCGGCCAGCACCGAACCCGCGATCCGCAGCGGAGACGAAACACTGTCTTCGGCCGCCTTCATCGCCCGGTCGCGGATCGGATCGACGTACTTCTCCACCGCGGGGAACTCCGAGGCCAGCACGAGCAGGCCCGCGAGCACCAGGAGCAGTCCCGGCCCTGGCAGCACGAGGAGCGCGATACCGACCAGCAGAAGAATGCCGCCCGCGATCAGGATCAGAACCTGCTTCACGGGTTTTCCGATGCCCACCGTCGTCTCCTCGCCGTCGCCTTTCCGTCGATTGTGCCGGTCCGACGGGGAACGCGCTGGTCCGGCCGAGCACGAGTACCTTCGCGGGAGCCGTCTGTTTCGCGCGAAACCGTTCGTCGGGGTGATGAACCACCTGGAGATGGAGGACTGATGCGCTACCTGTCGCTGATCTGCGGGACCCCGTTCCCGGGCGCGACGACTGCGCCGAGCCGATGGACGAAAAGACGCAGGCGTGGGTCGACGAGATGACCGCTCGCGGGGTGCGGTTGTCCGGCAGCAGGCTCCGGTCGGCGGCCACCGCGACCACCGTGCGCCACCGCGACGGCGACCTGCTCGTCTCGGATGGGCCCTTCGCAAAGACGAAGGAACAGATCCTCGGCTACGACCTGATCGAGTGCGCCGATCTCGACGAGGCGATCGAGATCGTGTCGACGCATCCGGTCACGAGGTTCGCGACCATCGAAATCCGGCCGATCTGGCCTACCCCCTGAGTTCCGTCCCCGTGCGGGGCGAGGGTGGACGCGGGCACCGAGGCAAGGGGCTCTCGCGGCGCGAACTTGGCCGCCATCGGGCCGACTGTCCCTTGAGGACGTTCTCTGGCGGGCCGATCGCCGAGCACATGTACAGTTTGCGCGGGGTCGGGCGCACTGGATGCGTAAACAAACTCGCCGAAAACTCAGGCCACCGTTGACTGTCCACAGGGGACTTCGAAACGAGTATTGGCGCCCGATTTGAGCGTTTCGCGCGGGGGTCGCGAGCGGTTCGGGTTATCGAGAGGCGCAATCTTGGCGTACGGAAGTCGGAGGCAGGCGCGAATCGCCGCAGGGCCTGGCGCGACCTCACAGTCCACAAGTGATCCCAGTGTCCGCTATGCCGCCGCCGTGGTTCTCTCTCGCTGGAGTACATGAAGGCCCCCTTCCTTGCGCTAGACGCAAGGAAGGGGGCCTTCATGTACTCCACGGTCGCCCCAGGCGCACCGGCGAACCCCATCCTCACTTTGCCGAAGTACGCGAAGGCCTCCTTCCATGCCTTCAGCGTAGAAAAGGAGGCCGCCACAGACCTGCGATCAGCCCCAGCGCTCACCGGCGACAGCAAAGGTCCCTTGCTCACTCCCCCGCGCGCAGCAGCTGCTCGAACGGCACGAACCCGTCGTCCGGCACCGCGGCCGTCCCCGCCGCGGCCGTCCCCGCCGAGGACAACCGCGAGGCGAACTCCCGCCCCGCCCGCGAAGCCCGCGTGTCGAGATTCCCTGGAGACGCCCAGTCCGACGAAGCCGCGTACACCGCCGTCGCGACAGGCTCGGCGCGGAGGTAGGCGAAGAGCGGACGCAGTGCGAAGTCGAGCACGAGCGAGTGCCGTTCGGTTCCCCCGGTGGCGCCGATCAGCACCGGTTTGCCGTCGAGTGCTTTCTGGTCCAGCACGTCGAAGAACGATTTGAACAGCCCGCTGTACGACGCGGTGAACACCGGCGTCACGGCGATCAGGCCGTCCGCGGCGGTCACCGTGTCGATGGCCGCGCGCAGGGCCGGGGAGGGGAATCCGGTCAGCATGTTCTTCGTGACGTCGATGGCCAGGTCGCGCAGTTCGATCACTTCGATCTCCACGTCCGGCAGCGCGGAGGAGACCGCCGCGGCGAGCTTGTCGGCGAGCAGCCGCGTCGAGGACGGCCGGCTCAAGCCCGCGGTCACGACAGCGATCGTCGTCATGCCAAGACCCCCGAACGAGAAGCGTGCGTGGGAGCCTCGGGCACGTGCGCCGGGCGAAGCGAGTCGAGTTCCTTGCGCAACACCGGGATCACGTGCTCGCCGAGTAGATCGAGCTGCTCCAGCACGGTCTTCAGCGGCAGTCCGGCGTGGTCCATCAGGAACAGTTGACGCTGGTAGTCGCCGAAGTGCTCGCGGAAGGTCAGCGTCTTGTCGATCACCTCTTGCGGGCTGCCGACGGTCAGCGGTGTCTGCTCGGTGAACTCCTCCAGCGACGGCCCGTGCCCGTACACCGGCGCGTTGTCGAAGTACGGCCGGAACTCCCGCACCGCGTCCTGCGACCTCGGCCGCAGGAACACCTGGCCGCCGAGACCGACGATGGCCTGGTCCGCCTTGCCGTGCCCGTAGTGCTCGTACCGCTCGCGGTACAGGCCGATCAACGACTGGAAGTGCTCCTTGGGCCAGAAGATGTGGTTCGCGAAGAACCCGTCACCGTAATAGGCGGCCTGTTCCGCGATCTCCGGGCTGCGGATCGAGCCGTGCCACACGAACGGCGGCACACCGTCGAGCGGCCGCGGGGTGGAGGTGAACTCCTGCAGCGGCGTCCGGAACTTGCCGGACCAGCTGACCACGTCCTCGCGCCACAACCGGTGCAGCAGGTGGTAGTTCTCGATGGCCAGCGGAATGCCCTGGCGGATGTCCTGCCCGAACCACGGATACACCGGGCCGGTGTTGCCGCGGCCCATCATCAGGTCCACGCGGCCGTCGGCGAGGTGCTGGAGCATCGCGAAGTCCTCGGCGATCTTCACCGGGTCGTTCGTGGTGATCAGCGTGGTCGAAGTGGAAAGGATGATCTTCGACGTCCGCGCGGCGATGTAGCCGAGCATCGTCGTCGGCGAAGACGGCACGAAGGGCAGGTTGTGGTGTTCGCCGGTCGCGAAGACGTCGAGGCCGACTTCTTCGGCCTTGAGCGCGATGCGCACCATCGCCTTGATCCGCTCGTACTCGCTGGGCGCCTCCCCGGTGGTCGGGTCGGTCGTCACATCGCCCACCGTGAAGATTCCGAACTGCATGACCTGCTCCCTGGGCCGGGGTTTACGTTGCTTGAGCGTTCAACCTTACGCGCGCAAGAAGTATTCCAGACCATCGACGCGAGCCGAACGAGTGACTTGATCGTCCGCGATAGTGGCCGCACTCACACTCGAACCCATGTGGATCACCTCTCTGCTTGTGACAACGTTGACATCGGTTCTCACGCCGGCCACGCCCCCTCCCGAACCCACCGTCGCGGCGACGATCTGCGCCAAGTACTGCGACAGTCGCGACCCAGCGTTGGCCGTCGGTGAAAGAAGACCCGGCACGGCGACGGTGTGGGGCCGGGCCATCACGCTGCATCTCTCCGACGGCGACGACATGGGCTGGGGCGGTATCACCGGCGGTGACCCCGGCGACGAGGTCTGGCTCGACCGTTCCTTCGACGGCGGCCGCACCTGGGCGGGCGACAGCCGGATCGGTGACACGAAGATCCCTGCCGGCCAACGCGGCTGGCGAACGCTGATGTTCAACGTCGACGACCCAGCCACCCATCGTTTCGGCGCCTTGCGTGCCTGCGGAAAAGCAGGCAACCGGCCGGAAATCGCCTGCACGTCGTGGTTTCGCACCACGGTCGCCGCGAACGACCGCGCCGAGGCCGCGGCGACGGCGCTCATGCAGTTCTACGACAACGGCACGGGGCTCTGGCAGACCACGGGCTGGTGGAATTCGGCGAACGCGCTCACCGCGATCCTCGACTACAGCGGCCGAACCGGTTCGCCGAACTACCGCTACGCCATCGGCAACACCTTCGACCGCAACCGCGGCGGCAACTTCACGAACGAGTACATCGACGACACCGGCTGGTGGGCGCTCGCCTGGATCCGCGCCTACGACCTCACCAAGGACCGCCGCTACCTCGACACCGCGGTCGTCGCGGCGAACTACATGTACTCCTACCGCGACGGGACCTGCGGCGGTGGCCTCTGGTGGTCGACGGCGAAGACGTACAAGAACGCCGTCACCAACGAGCTGTACGTGAAAGTGGCCGCGTCACTGCACAACCGGCTTCCCGGAGACACCGTCCAGCTCGGGCGGGCACGCGAGGTCTGGGACTGGTTCCGCGCGAGCGGCATGATCAACGGCGGCGCCCTGGTCAACGACGGGCTGAACTCCTCCTGCGCCAACAACGGCCAGGCCGTCTGGAGTTACAACCAGGGAATCGTCCTCGGCGCGCTGGTCGAACTGAACCGCGCGACCGGCGACGCCGCCCTGCTCACCACGGCCCGGCGGCTCGCGGACGCCTCCACCACGACGGCACTGCTGCACACGAACGGGATCCTGCGCGACCCGTGCGAGTCCGGCGACTGCGGTGCCGACGGGCCGTCGTTCAAGGGCGCGTACGTCAGGGGGCTCGGTGAGCTGGACCGGGCGCTGACGGACAGGCCGTACCGCGCTTACCTGACCCGTCAAGCGAACGCGACGACCGCGAACAACCGCACGTCGCTCGATCAGCACGGGCTGCACTGGTCGGGGCCGGTCGACAGGATCGACGCCGCCCGTCAGCACAGTGCGCTGGAGGTCCTCACGGCAGCCCTCTGAGCACCGGTTCCGGGACGTGCAGCCAGGCGCGGACCTCGGTCTCCTTCTCGTGCACGAGCACCTGCCGGTAACTCATCGTGTCGAGACCGGGGCCGCCCTGGTCCTGGACGTCCTCGTGGAACCGGTCCGAGACGAGCACCACCACGGGTGACTCGTCCGGCGCCGCGGCGAGCGCGTCGCGCAGCACCCGCGAATCGAGGAGCCGGGCGAGCAGCACCTTCGGCCGTCCCGTCACGCCGTACTCGTCGAGCGCGATCTCGCCGGCGTGGATGGCCACCCGCACCCGGATCCGCAGGCCGGCCTCGGTGACCACGTTGTATTTGGCCAGTTCCGCGGTCAGCCGGGAAACCAGCGGGTACACCAGGCGGAACTTCGGGAAATGCGGCGGGACCACGACGATCATGCCGTCGCCGGTGTCGCGCTTCAGGCAGGCGTCCCAGGCGATGCCGCTGGCTTCGAAGGCTTCGGCCAGCAGGCCGAAGAGCATCTTCCGGACTCGCACGAAGATCTCGCTGCTGCGCCCGACCTGGCCGAAGCCGGCGATGTCGATGGAGAACAACCCGCAGTGCATGCCGGACTCGACCCACGCCGTCTGCGGCGGGTAGAGGATCTTCGTCCGCAGCAGGGCGAGGTGGACACAGGCCACGGTGACGAAGAGGATCGTGCCGAAGAGCCAGGCGAACGACAGCATCGCCGCCGACTCGCCCTCCGCCGCCGCCCGTTCGAGCAGGAACGTCATCCCGACGGCGACACCGCCGTAGCCCAGCACGAACAACCAGAGCACCCCGCGCCGCAACCGGATCGCGGCGTGCGCGACCGGGATCACCGCGAGCATGCCGAACGACCCGACGACCACCACGAAATACCAGAGACTCACGACGCGTTGTGCGGTCGAGACGCGTGTGGGACCGACTCCGACGGTCACCTTCTTCCCCCCGTCACCCTGTGACACCGGGAACGATAACGCCTCATCCGTACCGTGAGGAAGTTGCTTTCCCCACCCGTGACCCGGCCACCGGGACGGCGTGATCCGCCACACCGGAGGCTCGGGAGGCCGAAGCTGTCGGAGGGGGCGGATATCCTCCAGTACGGTGTCGCGTTGAACACCACCTCCACGAGCTAGTTCGCGAGCCATGACTCCAGGAGAAGTACCCAGTGACTGCTGAGACCCTGTACGGGGCCGACGACCTGACGCATCTCGAGGGTCTGGAAGCGGTCCGCAAGCGCCCCGGGATGTACATCGGCTCCACCGACAGCCGGGGCATCAACCACCTGTTCTCCGAGGTCGTGGACAACTCGACCGACGAGGGGGTGGCGGGTCACGCCACGAAGATCGTGGTCACCCTGCACGCCGACGGCAGCGTCCAGGTCGACGACGACGGCCGCGGCATCCCCACCGGCATCCACGCCAAATCCGGATTGTCCGGGGTCGAGCTGGTGCTGACGAGGCTGCACGCCGGCGGCAAGTTCGGCGGTTCGGGTTACAAGACCTCCGGCGGTCTGCACGGCGTCGGCGCTTCGGCGGTGAACGCGCTGTCGCACCGCTTCGACGTCACGGTGAAACAGAACGGCAAGGTCCACCAGATGTCGTTCGCGCACGGCGTCCCCGGCGTCTTCGACGGGCCCGGTCCGAAGGCCAAGTTCACCCGCAAGTCCGGGCTGAACGCCACCGGGAAGATGAAGCGCGGCGAGCGCTCGGGCACGTCGATCCGGTACTGGTACGACTCGCGTTACTTCGAGAGCGGCGCCGCGCTCGACGTCGAGGGCGTCCGCGCGAAGATGCGCAACACCGCGTTCCTGGTCCCCGGCGTCACGTATGTGCTGCGCACCGCCGTCGACGATTCGATCAGTGAAGAGACCTTCCACTTCCCCCACGGCCTCGCCGACATGGTCGACTTCCTCGCCCCGGACAGCGAGAAACCCGTCTGCGACACGCTGATCATCAACGGCGAGGGCACGTACAAGGAGAACGCGGCCGACGCCAGCGGTGTCATGCAGTCCAATGTGGTACGTCACGCGGAGATCGAGGTCGCGCTGCGCTGGGGCACCGGCTACGAGCGCACGGTGGAATGCTTCACCAACACCATCCGCAACGTGCACGGCGGCACGCACCGCCGCGGTTTCGACCGCGCGGTGCTGAAAGCCTTGCAGGACGCCATTTCCAAAACCCGCGGGCTGCTCAAGCCCAAGGAGGACATGCCGACCGTCGAGGACGTCCTCGAAGGGATGACGGCGGTCGTCCACGTCCGGCTGCCGGAGCCGCAGTTCACCTCGCAGACCAAGGACGAGCTGTCCACCGCCGGGATCACCCGCGTCATCCAGGGCGTCGTCGACAAGCACATCCGGGCCTGGACCGAGGAGCGCAAGACCAAGTCCGAGGCGAAGGTCGTGCTGCAGAAGGTGGTCGACGCGGCACGCGTCCGCCTCACCCAGAAGCAGCAGAAGGACGCCGCCCGGCGCAAGACGGCGCTCGAAGGCGCGGCCATGCCGCCGAAACTGGTCGACTGCCGCACCACCGGTGTCGCCCGCAGTGAACTGTTCCTCGTCGAGGGGGACAGCGCGCTCGGTTCGGCGCGGATGGCGCGGGTGGCGGAGTACCAGGCACTGCTTCCCTTGCGCGGCAAGATCCTGAACGTCCAGAAGGCGTCGCTCGGTGACACCTTGAAGAACGCCGAGATCGCCTCGATCGTGCAGGTGCTCGGCGCGGGCAGCGGCCGCACGTTCGAGCTGTCGACCATGCGTTACGGCCGGGTGATCCTGATGGCCGACGCGGACGTCGACGGTTCGCACATCCGCACGCTGCTGATCACGCTGTTCGCCAAGTACATGCGGCCGGTCATCGAGGACGGCAGGCTCTACGCCGCGATGCCGCCGCTGCACAAGCTGGTCACCAAGGGCCGTAACCCGGAGACCCATTTCACCTTCACCCAGAAGGAGATGGAGACCAAGTTCGCGGAACTGGAGCGGGCGGGCAAGCAGATCGTCACGCCGGTGCCGCGGTTCAAGGGTCTCGGCGAGATGGACGCCGACGAACTGTGGGACACCACGATGAATCCCGCCACCCGCTCGGTCCGCCGCATCACCCTCGACGACGTCGAAGCCGCGGAGAACGCGCTCGAACTGTTGATGGGCGAGAAGGTCGAACCACGCCGCAACTGGCTGGTCGAATCCTCCGACCGGGTCGACCGCGAAGCCATCGACGCCTGATTTCGCTGCTATTCAAGGAGCTTTGAGCAATGGCACGCCGTAAGGGCACCACCACCAAGGTCGACCCCTCCGCGTTCGACAAGCCCGGCGCGAACGTCTTCGACAACTCACTGAAGACCGAGATCGAGGACTCGTACCTGGAGTACGCCTACTCGGTCATCCACTCGCGGGCGCTCCCGGACGCGCGGGACGGGCTGAAGCCGGTGCACCGCCGGATCATGTACTCGATGAACGAGAACGGCTACCGGCCGACGCACGCATACGTGAAGTCGGCCCGCGTGGTCGGCGATGTGATGGGCAAGTACCACCCGCACAACGACGCCGCCATCTACGACGCGATGGTCCGGCTCGCGCAGGACTTCTCGCTCAACGTCCCCATGGTCGACGGGCACGGGAACTTCGGCAGCCCGGACGACGGGCCTGCCGCTTCACGGTACACCGAGGCCCGGCTTTCGCGTGAAGCGATGCTGCTCGTGGGCGAACTCGGCGAGGACACCGTCGACTTCCGGCCCAACTACGACGGCTCACTCGAGGAGCCGACGGTGCTGCCCGCCGCGTTCCCCAATCTGCTGGTGAACGGGACCTCCGGGATCGCGGTCGGGATGGCGACCAACATGATCCCGCACAACCTGACCGAGGTGATCGGCGCCGCGCGGTGGCTGATCCACCATCCCAACGCCACCCTCGACAAGCTGATGGAGTTCGTCCCCGGCCCCGACCTGCCGACGGGTGGTTCGCTGCTGGGCTTGGACGAGGTCCGCCGCGCCTACGAAACCGGCCGCGGCGTGGTCCGGATGCGGGCGACCGCCACGACCGGTCCGCTGGAAGGCAGCCGCGGCCGTCAGGCGATCACCGTCACCGAACTGCCGTACGGCGTGGGCCCGGAGAAGGTGATCGAGAAGATCACCGACGAGGTCAACAAGTCCAAGCGGCTCACCGGGATCGCCGACGTCAAGGACCTCACGGACCGGGAGAGCGGGACGCGGCTGGTCATCGAGTGCAAGGTTGGCGTGAACCCGCAGGCGCTGCTGGCGGACCTGTACCGGCTGACGCCGCTCGAACAGTCCTTCGGCATCAACAACCTGGTGCTCGTGGACGGTCAGCCGCGGACGCTGGGGCTCAAGCCGCTGCTCGAGGTGTTCCTGCGGCACCGGTACGAAGTGGTGACCCGGCGGACCAGGTACCGCCGCCGCAAGCGCGAGGAACGGCTGCACCTGGTCGACGCGCTGCTGATCGCCCTGCTCAACATCGACAAGGTGATCAAGCTGATCCGTGAGAGCGAGAACGCCGCGGCCGCGAAGGACGGCCTGATGAAGCGGTTCAAGCTGTCGGAGATCCAGGCGACCTACATCCTGGACACCCCGCTGCGGCGGCTCACGAAGTACGACCGGATCGAACTCGAGGCCGAGCAGGACAAGCTGCGCGAGGAGATCGCCGAGCTGTCGAAAATCCTCGACGACGAGTCGGTGCTGAAGAAGCTCGTGTCGAGCGAGCTGGCCCAGATCGTCAAGGACTCCCCGGCCGAACGCCGCACCTCGCTGATCGACGGCGACCTGAAAGAGGTCCTCGCCGCGTCGAAACCGTCCGGCCCGCTCGAAGTGGCCGACGACCCGTGTCAGGTCATCCTGTCCGCGACCGGTCTCGTCGCCCGCACCGCGGCGGAATCGGAGGAGGCGTCCGAGGTCAGGCGCCGCAACGGCCGCGTCAAACACGACTCGGTGTCGGGCGTCGTGCATTCCACCGCGCGGGGCCAGGTGCTGCTGGTGACCGACCGCGGCCGGGCGTTCAAGATCGACGTCCTGCCGCTGCCGGTGCTGCCGGAGCAGGCCGGGACGGTGTCGATCCGCGGGGGGATGGCCGCCAGGGAACTGGTGCCGCTGGCGAAGGACGAGCGTGTCGTCGGGCTGGCCCCGCTCGGGGAACAGGCCGCCGGTTCGCCGGGACTGGCGCTCGGGACGAAACTCGGTGTGGTGAAGGTGTGCACGCCGGAGTGGCCGGTCCGCTCGGACGAGTTCGACGTGATCAGCCTCAAAGAAGGCGACAAGGTCGTCGGCGCGACCTGGCTCACCGACGGCGACGAGACCTTGGCGTTCGTCTCGTCCGAAGCGTCCCTGTTGCGCTATGCGGCTTCGCTGGTGCGGCCACAGGGCCTCAAGGGCGGCGGGATGGCCGGGATCAACCTCAGTGGTGAAGCCGAGGCGGTGTTCTTCGGGGCGATCCGCACCGATGACGCCGAACACGGCGAGCCACTGGTCGTCACCGCGACGGGCGCGAATGTGAAGGTGACCCCGTTCAGCGAATACCCGGCGAAGGGCCGGGCGACGGGCGGGGTCCGGGCGCATCGGTTCCTCAAGGGCGAAAACAGGCTGACCGTCGCGTGGATCGGGCCACGTCCCGCGGGCGCGAGCCGCGGCGGCGACCCGATCGAACTGCCCGAGATCGACGCCCGGCGCGACGGCTCCGGCCACGCGCATCCGGGCCCCGAGGTCGTCGGCCACCTGATCGAACGCGGGTGATCCCGGTCGCGGCAGGCGTTCGTGTCATCCGGACGAACGCCTGCCGTAACCGGCGAGGTCGATTTCCCGCAGACGGCAGAACTCCGCCAGCTCCCCGGTGCACAGGACGTCGGTGTGCGTCAGTGCCGCCACGGTCGGCGCGCCGAGGACGACCATCAGCCGCCGGATCTGCGTGATCCAGTCCCGGATCGCCGTCGTCAGCACTTCACTCCCGGAGCTGTCCAAAAGGGAAAGAAAAGTCCCGGACACGCCGACAGCGCCCGCGCCCAACGCCAGGGCGCGCACCACGTCCAGCGGGTGCCGCACCCCGCCGGACGCCAGCAGGACCACATCGCGGCGCCGGGCGACGTCGGCCGCTTCGATCAGGCAGGCCGGCGCCGACTGTCCCCAGTCGTCCAAATAGGGCAACGCGGCCTGGCCCCGTCGCGAGTTCTCGATGGCCGCGAAGTTCGTTCCCCCGCGCCCGGACACGTCGGCCGTGCGCACCCCGAGATCGGCGAGCAGGCCGATGGTTCTGGCGCTGAGCCCGAATCCGACCTCCTTGACGACGACGGGGACGTCGAGTGCGGCGATCATGCGCTCGACGTTGCGCGGCCAGGCGGAGAAATCCCGGTCGCCCTCCCGCATCACGATCTCCTGGACGGAGTTGAGATGGATCTGCAGCGCGTCGGCGTCGATCAGATCCACGGCGCGACGGGCCGCCTCGGGCGAGGTGTTGGCGTTGACGTTCGCGATGACGACACCGTCGGGGTTCTCGGCTCGTATCACCCGGTACGTGTCCGCGACGGCCGGATCGGCGAGGTACGCGCTCATCGAACCGCACGCGATCGGCAGGCCGGTCTCCCTGGCGGCGCGGGCGAGCCCCTGGTTGATGATCCGCGTGCGGTCGCTGCCACCGGTCATCGCGTTGACGAAGAGCGGGACCGGCCAGGTCATCCCGGCCACTTCGGTTTCGAGCGACACCGCGGCCTCGCCGATTCCCGCCAGCGCGTGGTGCAGGAAACGCACGTCGTCGTAAGGACTTTCGCGAACGTGCCCCGTGTGCTGTGCCACGGCGAGCCGCACGTGGTCGTCCTTGCGGTCGGCGTAGGTCACCGGAGATCACCCTTCCGTCTGTCGTCGGACGTGTGCACCCGCAGGTCGAGCGGGACGACACCGGCGGCCCGCCAGCTCCGCCGAAGGGTCTCCACGTCCTCGGGGGCGGGCAGGAGGGCTATCCCGCAGTCGCCGCCGCCCGCGCCGGAACTCTTCGCCACCCCACCGAGTGCTTCCGCGCGGACGCGGAGGTCCGCCAGTTCGGGGGTTTCGATCACGACTCCCGCGAGCTCGCCCAATGCCCGCACCAACAGCCCCACCTCGGCGACGGCATGCGCCGTTCCCTGATCGTCGCCCTCGTCCAGGGCCGCGACGAGCCGCGCGACGCAGGCGTCGCTCTCCTCACGGAACCGGCGGAAGCCCGCCTCGGAGATCCCCGCACGTACCGCGGCGACGAGAGAACGGGATTTCGCGGGCCGTCCCGTCCACCCGATCACCAGCTCCAGCGCGCGCGGCGCGGCGAGGTTCTCGACGGCCAGCAGCGGCCACGGCCTGGACAGCAGGTCTCCGAGCGACGTCCTCGGATCGGACCACCATTCGGCGACGCGCGCGCGATCCGGCGACCGGTAGGCCACCCAGCCGGTCAGTGCCGAGGCCGCCACGTCACCGCCGGAGCAGTGGGGATCGTCCGAGAACACCGACAACAGAGCCAGTTTGACCACTTCCCCGGCCTTCAGGTCGAAGCCGTACAACGCGCCGAGAGCCCGCACCACCCCCACCGTGACCGCGCCCGAGGAGCCGAGACCGTACTTGCGGCCGTCGGCCTCGTCGAGGGCGGAGCGGATGTCGAGTTCGAAACCGATTCGCCGTCGTCCCGCGTCCATGGCGAGCCGCTCGACCACGGCTACCGCGGCGACCACCGGACGAGGTGCCCCGGTGAAGTCGACGATTCGTCCTCCGGTGTGCTCGCTCGTGACCGTTCGCCGTGAATCGTGCGGTGTCGCGCGCACGGTCAGGAAGCGGTCGACCGCGACCAGCACCGCCGCACCGCCCGGTTCGAGGACCGCGTACTCACCGGCGACGAACAGTTTCCCCGGCACGTCGACGCGGATCACGAGACCGGTCTGGTGTGCGCGGGCACGCCGGTCCTCATCGCGCCGGGGCCGGGAGCGGCCACGTGGACCGCCATCACGTCGGCGAGACCGTGGAGGGCTTCGGCGACGGTGGCGCCATCGCCCCGTGCGCAGAGCACCTTGACGTTCGGCCCCGCGTCCATCGTCGCGTAAGCGGCGACCCCGTCGGCGCGTAACCGGGTGACGCGGTCGAGCACCCGCATCGAACCGGGCGCGAAGTACCGCACCGGCGGGCGCGCGCCGAGCATCGTCGCGTGCATTCCGAGCGCGTTCCGCTCGGCGATTTCCCCGACCGCGGCGAGATCTCCGCCGTCGATGGCGGCGAGCATGTCGTGGAAGTCGCGTTCGGACGACTCGGCCCAGGGGCGGTAGAACGGCGAGGTCTCGACCGTCCGGCGCATGGCCTCCCTGCTCGACACGGCCTTCTCACGGGTGTCGACCACCGCGACGACGAGTGCCGGATCCAGAGCGGGAGCGGAGACCGGTTCGGCATGGCTGCTGAGGTCACCTGCCGTCCCCAGCCCTTCACCACGCCGCCAAACGGCGAACCCGCCGAAGATCGAGCGCGCGGCGCTGCCGGAACCGCGTCGCGCCAGCCGCGACAGTCCCCGCCGGTCGAGCTTCAGTCCGTAGGCGGACGCCGACGCGACGGCCAGTGCCGCGAAACCGGCCGCCGACGACGCGAGGCCCGCCCCCATCGGTCCCGAGTTGACGGTCTCCACCAGTGCCCGCCGCCGATCGCCCGCCCGTTCCCGCACGAGGTCGAGGAACGCGGTGACCTTCCCGGCGACGGCGTCCGGCGCGGGCTCCCCGCCGAGGGTCACCACGTCGAAGGCGAGATCGCCAGGCACCGTCACGGTCGTCGTGGTCGGAAAGATGTCCAAGGTCAGCGACAAGCTGCTCGTCACCGGCAGGTGCTGCGCTTCGTCGCGTTTGCCCCAGTACTTGACCAGCGCGATGTTCGGATGGGCCGTCGCCGTCACCGTCATGCGCGCACCGGACTCAGGCCGACTTCGACACAGCTTCGCGCGCCGGCCCGGACCAACCGTTCCCGCAGGACGGAAGCCGCCACCGGGTCGCCCGCCAGCGCGACCACGCATCCGCCGAGTCCGCCGCCGGAGAGCTTCGCGCCCAGCGCGCCACTGTCGAGCGCCGCCGCCACCAGCGTGTCGATCTCCGGGCAACTGACCCCCAGCCCGGCGAGGATGCCCTGGGTCTCCGTCATTTTTCCACCCATCTCCGTGAATCCGCCGCCGGCCAGGTCGGCCGCGGCGGACTCGGTCAGCACCCGCGCACGGTCGAGCAGGGTGTCGCCCGCCCTTCCGAGCGCGGCAAGCCGCTTACGCACCGTCTCGACCGCGTCACGGGTGCTCCCCGCGACACCGGTGTCAGCCACCACGAGGACCGCGGGTTCGGCGTCCCCGCCCACGGACAACGGCCGCACCTCGCCGTCCTGGAACCACAGTGGGCCACCCGAGCCCACCACGGTCCGCGCGTCGACCCCACTCGCCCTGCCGTGGGCGAACATCTCGGACTCCTGGATCACTTCGAACATCGTGTCGGCGGACAACCTCGTCCCGAACAAGGCGGCGACCGACTCGGCGATGGCGGCGGCCGACGCCGCGCTCGAACCGAACCCGCGGCCGGGCGGGATACCCGAGTCCACCTTGACGCGTATTCCGTCTTCGGCCACACCGAGGCGTCCGCACACCGCGGTCACCGCCAGCCGGGCCGGCGTCGCCACGCTCCGGTCACCGTCACCGTCGCCGAAAAGTTCCGACTCGATCCGAAGCGGCCCGTCCCGGTGGCCGGCCGAAGCCGAAACCGTGAGTGCCGGAATCGGCAGGGAGATGGCGGGCCTGCCGTACAGCACGACGTGCTCACCGAACAGGATCAGTTTCGCGCACGCCGAACCGGTGCCCGGCTTTCCGTTCGTCGTCATCGGTGCGGACGCGACTCACACCGCCTCCTTCTCGGGTGTCGCTCGTTCGAGCCGGAGATGTGCCCGCATCAACTCTCCGGGATTGGTCTGCGCGGCCATCAGGGAGAGCTCGCCGCACAGTACCGTCGCCGCGATGATCGCGGCCAGGCGACGTGCGTTCGCACCGGGCTCGCGGCTTTCCCGGCACCCCATGCGCGTGAGGTTCGCGTCGACGAAGTCCAGCCCCTTGCCGTTGCCCACCGTGCCCACGATCAGATTCGGCAAGGTGGTCGAGAAATAGAGGGCGCCGTCGCGATCCTCGGCGTGCGTGATCCCTTGCGAACCCTCGACGATGTTCGCCGCGTCCTGTCCGGTCGCCAGGTACACCGCCAGCAGCATGTTCGCGAAATGCGCGTTGGCGGACCGGATCCCCCCGGCGAGGGTGGTGCCGATCAGGTTCTTGCGGACGTTGAGGTCGGCCACCTTCCTCGCGGTGGTGCGCAGACGCTCCTCGACGACCTCACGCGGGATCAGCAATTCGGCGACGACGTTCTTGCCGCGGCCGAGGATGCCGTTGACCGCGGTCGCCTTCTTGTCGGTGCAGTAGTTCCCCGACACTGAGCTGTACCGCAGTCCCGGCACGGAGGCGACGATGTAGGTCAGCAGCACGTCCGCGGCGAGGGTCGCCATGTTGTGCCCGGAGGCGTCCCCGGTGGTGAATTCGAGCCGCAGGAACAACAGGTTCCCCGCGATCTGGTGGTTCATCGTCACCAGTTCCGCGAACCGGCTGCGCTCGCTCACCAGACGGCGTAGCTCCGGGAGATCGTCGTTGAGCTGACGCACCGCCGCCACCGCGGTCTCCGCGTCGTCGGCTTCCAGCAGCACCGATCGGGTCATGCGCTCATCCACGAGGGTGGCCAGGATCCCGCGCTCGGACAGCCGGGACATCTTCGCGCCCCTGCCGACCGAAGGCCACAAAGGCGACTCGTAGGTCGCCAACGGCACCTCGACCTCGCCGTCGACCACCTTTCCGCCGATCTTGATCGGTCCCACCCAGCGCATCGGCACCCTTGCCGTCGCCTCTTCAACGTCCATCATGATCTCCTTGTCCCACAGTTGTGCCCGGCTAATCGGCCGCCGTGAGGCCGGCCTTCCGCCGTCGCCAGGACAACGCCCCGGACGGGCAGTTCTCCACCGCGTCCCGCGCGTCCGGATCCGCGTGAGGATCGCCGTCCGTCGCGGGTGGCAACAGCACGACGTAGCCGTTCTCGTCCTGCTCGAAGTGGTCGGCGGACGCGATCAGGCACAGCCCGGACCCGATGCATTTCGCCCTGTCCAGATCTATTTCGAACTCACTCACTTTTCCCGCCTCGTCGATTCGCTCCGGGATACCGCTTCACAGCACGCCTTCCGGTGTCGTGCGATAGCGGCTGGTCTCGATCGGCCAGGTCGCGGCCGCGTAGATCAACGGCCGGTGAGACGCGATGTAGTCGAGCAGTTCCCGCGCCTGATCACCGAGATGGGCGCTCAGCTTCACCGCCGCCTCGATACTGTCCAGATCGACCATCGCCTGCACGCAGTCGGCGTGAACGCGGGAAAGCGCGGCACGTTCGTCGTAGCCGTCGTGATCCATCAGCACTTTCACCGCGTTCGATTTGTCCACCGCCTTCTTCTCTCGTTCCCATGAGTAGTAATCGTTCGACAGGCACCCGAAACGCACCACCACGTCGTCGATCGCCCGCCGGATCGGATCGTCGCGCAGCGAGGCGAAGCCCCGCCCGCCGTTGATCCACTTGTCAAGGACGATTTGGACGTCCATCGTCGAGTAGCCGCGGCGGAAGCTCAGATAGGCGGGCAACGAAGCATTCCCGGTGAACTCGTTCCACACGCCTTCCCACTTCATGGTCGCGATGGACCGGTTGATCTCCGTCCCTATTTCTTCGGACGCCACCGGGCCGAGGGTCTTGTCCAGCGATTCCATGGTGATCCGCAGCAAGGCGAAGAACCGGTCTTCGTGCGTGCGTGTGGAGGTGCGCCAGTGGTCGACGACCTCCGTCACCCCGTCGAACCACTCGCCAGGGGTCAACCGGCCGTCGACACCGGTCAGGTAGTCCCATCGATCGTCGTTGACGATCAAGCACGCCGTCCACAACGCCGCCGCCAGCAGCGTTTCCCGGTCCGCGTCGGGGTAAACGAGGGCCGCGGCCCCGACGATCAGCGAATGCCCGCTGATCACGGCCAGATCCCGTGGCGCGAGTCCCAGCGACTCCACCAGTGCTTTGTAGTCGGCCTCGGCCTCGGCGGCCCGGGGGTTGAGCCGTCGTCCGTAGGGGCACTCGATCGGCTGGAGAGTCAAACCTGTTCCTGTCTGAGAGAGTGGAGACCGAGGTCGGTCAATACCTGGCCGCGACGACCCGACCGCACGATTCGACCGTGTCGACGATGCGATAAGGGGTGTACAGATCCTTGCCCATCCACAACGGCGGTGTCTCTTCGTCCTGTCCGGAGAGGACGCCGTTGGCGAGGGTGATCGCCTTGGCCGCCTCGTCCGCCCGCCCGGGGTCGTTCGACACGAAGCAGTCCAAGGCCAGCACGGCGTAGGCCGTCTCTTCCTGGGTCGTCTTGCGGATTCCCCAGCCACCGTCCTCCTGCTGGCTTCGGAGCAACCAGGTTCTGGCGCGTTCCACCGAATCCACGACGGTCTTCGTCTTCTTCCCGCTGAAGAGCAGTGCCTCCACACACGCGTGCGTCGCGTAGTAGGGCGAGATGTGCCACTTGTCGTACCAGCAGCCTTCCGTCGTCTGCTGTGCGATCAGCCAGTCGACGCAGACGTCCTCGGTCCGGGCGTACTCCTGGACACCCCGGCGCAGCCGCACCCGGCTCAGGTACTCGATCGCGTGCGCGTTCACCGTCTCCGAAGCCGTCTGCTCGGCCTTGTACGAGATGAAGTGGTCGTCCTCCCAGAACTTCATCAGCACGGCGGGATCCGTGACACTGCCCCGCATCTCCATGGCCAGCATCAGGTAGGACGTGTCGTCGCCGTCCGGCGGCAGCCCCGGCCCGCCACCGATGCCCGTTTCACCGAACGCGTCGGTCAGCTCGGTGATCAGCTCGTTCGGGACCCGTATCTCCGGGAAGTACTTCAGCACCGGGACGAGCACCCACAACAACTCGAAGAACGTCATCGAGCTGCCCATGGGGATCGCGCCGTCGTACCGGCCTTCCACCTCGTCCAGGTAGGCGAGGCTGCCCCGGCCCACCTCGGGACCCACCGCGGCGACCCAGGCGGCGGTCGCCGCGGGCGAGCAGGTGACCGCCCCGTCTTCGGCGGCGGCCACCGTGCCCGCGAAGGCCGACGGGAGAGGATGGAACACCTCGAGCGAATGCCACAGCTTCTTCGGGATCGGCTGACCGGCGGCGATCAGCCCGGCGAGTTTCCGCCAGAACTCCGGGCGCGCCCTCGGCGGCTGCGGAAAGTCCCGCTCCGGTCCCGCCGGCGAATACCGGCGCAGCACTTCACGATTTCCGTCGATCAGCGCCGGCGTGATCAGTTCGGAGGCCACGGTGTCCGGAAGCGCCGCCAAACCTTCTTCGCTCGATGCCAGGTCCCAAAGCCTCCGGCAGGCACGGGACAGCGCGTCCGCCACGCCCGGCCGGACGGCCGCGTCCGACAGGGAGGCGAGCCCGGCGATCGCGCCGAGCGTCGGAACCAGCTCGAAGCCGTCCGCGCCCCACAGGCCGTCGGACCGCTGCGTCTTCAGCAGGTAGGCCACCTGGCTGTCGGTGGTCCCGGCGCGGCCGGACACCCGCAGATACTGTCCCGTCTCGTACGGCGAAGGACTGAACTGCGTCACGCGGTTCGCGGCCATTTCCTTCAGCAGCGTTTCCATCTGATGTCGATCACTCATCGCGCGTGCCCCGTTCGTCAGATCACGTTCTCGAGCTCGGTCCGGACAGCCTGGGGAACGCCCGGGATGACGAACAACCGCTTCAAGTGCGCGCTCAAGCGCTTCTCGAGCCACGGTTCGCCCCGAAGCCCGCGCAGTGCCCTCTCCGCCGCCTCGGCCGACTTCTCGATCTCGGCGGTGATGTGCTTCACCGCACCGGACTCCAGCAGGATCTCCCTGGCCGCCGCGGTCGACGCCGCGTCCGTCGCCGGCCGCCCGACCACCGACAACAGCTTGGTGACACTCGCCGGGTTCGCGTTGGCGACGGCGTACCGCATGAGTTCCGTCGGTTTCCCGCATTCCAGATCGGTGGTCCCCGATTTCCCTTCCGAACCGTCGTCGAAGGCGCCGATCAGATCGTCCCTGAGCTGAAAGGCGCGGCCGAGCGGAAGGGCGAAGTCGTGGTAGGAGTCGATCGTCTCCGCGTCGGCGCCCGCCAGCGCGGCACCGATCTGCATCGGCCGCAGAAAGGTGTATCTCGCGGTCTTGTACTCGACGATCTTGGCGGTGGTCTCCTCGGTGAGGTTCAGGAAATGCCCCTCATGGCACATGTCCATCGCCTGGCCGACCATGATTTCGGTGGTCATCTGGTCGAACAGCGTTCTCGCGGTCTTCGCCGATGCGGCCCCGTCGATCGCTTCCTGGAAGGAAACGTTCGCCCAGCAGAGCACGAGATCACCGGCGAGCATCGCCATGTTCCGTGCCCGTTGATCCGCCTGCGTGTTCGCGGGCGGATCGTCGAGATCTTCACCGTACAACCGATGGAGGCTGGGATTTCCCCGCCTCGACTCGGCGTTGTCGATGATGTCGTCATGGATGAGCGCGAAGAGGTGGAACAGTTCGAGCGCGGTCGCCGCCTTCAGCAACGCGCCGGTCAGTTCGCCCGCGCCGCCCAGCGCCGCGCCGTACAAGGTGAAGACGGGGCGGATCCGCTTGCCACGGCTACGGAGCAAGGTGGCCAGCGGGCCGGCCACCTTGCCGTCCTGTACCCCGGCCAGTGGCCGGAGCGCGGACACCGAAAAGGCGCGCAGCGAGGTGTCCACCAGCCTCACTAGGTCGGGCTCGGAATAGCCCCGGAGTTCACCCAATCTGGCTCGTTGCGCGAGTGCGTCAAGGCCGTCACCGCGCCTTTCCTGGTTCGCCGTCTGCATGGTCGATCCGGGCTCCTCTGGACGTCCGCGTGCCGGGGTGGAGATCAATCGCACGTGCGGAGCACGTTTCCGTGGTGGGAATCGGCTCGGGTCATCCCCGCTGTTCGCTCCCGTACACCCGCTTCGAGAACACCAGCTTCAGATCGTGCGGGGAAAGGGTGATCGTCGCGTTCATTCTCGGCGCCGCCGTTTCGGACACCCGGAAGTCCCATTGGTGAACCATCATGGCGATGTAATAGATCGCTTCGAGGGTGGCGACGCTTTCACCCATGCACCGGTAAGCCCCGTACCCGAACGGCATGTACGCCGCGGGGGTGATCTCGGAGCCGTTCTTGTCCAGCCAGCGATCGGGGTCGAACTCGTCGGCGTGGCTGAAGTTCACCTCGTCGCGCTGCTGTCCGTAGTGGGAATACAGGATCGTCGCGCCCTCCGGGATGGCGTAGCCGCCCAGCGTGACGTCCTTCGCGGTCTGCCGGGAAAGCAGGTAGGACGACGGATACAGGCGCAGGGCCTCCATGACGGCCCGTTTCACCGTCGGCAGGTCGTCGCGGCCGACTTCGATCTCCCCGACGGCGCCGCCGTTGACGAGCGCGTCCACCTCCGCCCGGCACTGGCTGAAGACCCGGGGGTGGCGAGCCAGTTCGTAGGCCGCCCAGCTGACCGTGTTCGCGGTGGTCTCGGTGGAGGCGAACATGACCGTCGCGGACTGGTCACGCACTTCGGTCCGCGAGAACTTCTCACCCGTCTCGGGGTCGGTCGCCCGGATCAGCATCCCGAGCAGGTCCTGCTCGTCGCCGCCCTTCGCCATCCGCTCGTCGATGATGGAATAGAGGTACCCGTTGAATTCGTCGAGCAGGCGACGGAAGTTCCGGTTGGATCGGGTCGGCAGATGCTTGTAGACGCCGGTAACGTCGACCGCGTGGATCGCCGCGTTCGAGACGAAGACCGGGATGGCCTCACGCACCAGGTCGAGCACGTTCCTCGAGCATCCCTCGCCGAAAAGGGTCGTCGCGGTGATGTCACAACCGACTCCCAGAAGCGGCGGCATCAGGTCGTAGGCGGTGTCCGGCGGGATCTGGTCCACGAACTGCGAGATGATCTTCCGGATGATCGGCAGGCTCAGCGCGAGCCGTCGCTGAGTGAACGAAGGGAGCATCGTCCGCCGCTGACGCCGGTGCATGTCCCCGGACGTGGTGACGACACCGTTCCCGACCATGTTGCGCATCTTCTTGAAGTGGATGCCACGGATGAACTTGTCGGCGTCACTCACCAGGATCTGCTGCAGGAGCTCGTGGTCGTTCACGAAGTAGGCGTTCTTCGGCCCGAATTTCACCCTGGACACGGGTTTGACGGACCCCGCGGCGTCGATGAAGTCGAATCGCGAGCGAAGTATGAGCGGCAGGTGTCCCAGTACCGGAACGGCTCCCGGGGCGAGCTGCGGAATCTTCGCGGTGGTTGCGGCGGTCATCTTCGTCGGGTCTCCTCTTCGGGGCGCGGTGTGATCGGTTCGGTCCGGAGTCGATCGACGGCGTCGCCGATCGGCCTCGTGCGGTCCGCGCAGGACAACGGCGGCGGGTCTGTGGTGAGATCAAGCGGACCCACGAGTGGTCACCGAAGGCATGACGCGCTTGGTGAACCAGCCACGCGAGCCGAAACCGCGACGATGGTCGCTCGGCGAGCCGTCGGTGACCGCCGGGCAGGGTGAACCCCACCGACCGGCGATGGACGGGAAAGCGCAGGTCCGTGGGGCGCGTCGTCGCGCCTCTTCGATCCTGTTACCTCAGCCGCCGCGGAGCAGTCATCGAATTCGCCAAGAATCCCGTATGAGCGCGGACGGTCACCAGTAGGACTGAAGACCCTCCCCAGAATCAATTAATTTTTTAACACACTTCGCAATTTTTCACGACCTGGATCCTCAGCGTGCCGGAGCAGGTTGGGCTGGACAATAGGACATCCGAGTGAAGGCGGTCGCCACTGTTGTCACCCTGGGTTTTCCATGCTCAGCATCTGATCGAACTACGTATTTCGTAGGGTCAAGATCATTTTGGCGGCGATCATCGCAGGCATACCCCCTGCGCGCCGGATATGGTTCCCTTTGCCATCCCGCCGAACATCCGCCCGGCGTAGGCTGTTCGAACTAATTGACATCCCCGGATACATACATTTAACAACCGAAGTCCTATCGTCACCGAGCCGACGAACGAAAGTCGGTGGCCGCATGGCGTACGCTTCGGCGCGACGCGCCTACTGGGGACGCAGGCAACTGCCAGGAGGAGACGCAAGCACTATGACCGTTTCTGAGACACGGTTTCCCGTCTATGAATTGATCTCGCCGGAGAAGAACACCGATCCGATCCCGGAGCTGCACAAACTTCGCGCGGAAACGCCGATAGCCTGGGTTCCCGTGCTCGACGCAGGTCTGCTCACCCGGCACGTCGACATCGTCAGCGTGCTGAAAGACCACCGGATGGCGCCCGCCAACCTCACGCAAGGGATGCGGCTTCTTCCTCCCGAGCAGCAGGCCGACCTGGTTCCGCTGCGCACAGCGGTCGAGAAGTGGATGGGGCATACCAACAACACCGATCACCAGCGCTTCATCAGTCTGCTCAAGCGGTACTTCACCCCGGCGATGATCGACTCGTTCCGGCCACGGGTCCGGGAGTTGACCCACGAACTCCTCGACGAGGCCGCGAAAGCCGGCCAGGTCGATCTGGTGGCCGATATCGCCTACAAGCTGCCCGCTTCCGTCATCGCCGAGATGCTCGGCGTGCGCACCAGTGACCGGGCACAGCTGCTGACCTGGTCCGCAGACATCGCGGCGATCGCCGAAATCGTGAGCTACGACCGGTTGATGGACTGCCAGCGCAGCCTGCTGGCGATGCAGGATTACATGCTGGAACTGGTGGAAGAGCGCCGGGCCTCCCCGCGCGAGGACCTGATCAGCATGTTCGTCGCCGCGGAGCGCGAAGGGATCGTGGATCAGCCCGAGATCCTTTCCAACTGCGTGATGCTGCTCTTCTCGGGGCACGAGACCACCGGCGGGCTGATCACCAACGGGCTGGTGCAGTTGTTCGACAACCCGGACCAGTTCGAGCTGCTGAAGGCCGAGCCGGAGCACATGCCGGGCGCGGTCGAGGAGATGCTCCGCCTCGCCGGACCGGCTTCCGTGATCTCCCGTACCAGCACCGAGCCCGTCGAAGTCGCCGGATACCCGTTCCCCGCGGGGCAGCAGTTCCTGTTGGCCTTGAACGCCGGCAACCGCGACCCGGAGGTGTTCCCGGACCCGGACCGGTTCGACGCCAAGCGGTCGCCGAACCGGCATCTCGCCTTCGCCACCGGCATGTTCCATTGCCTCGGCGCGGCACTGGCCAGGATGGAGGGGGACGAGTTCTTCCGCATCCTGCTTTCCCGGTTCCCGAACGTCAGCCCCGCCTACGAAAAGCCCAGCTGGCAACCGGTCTTCCTGATCAGCCGTCGCTTGAAGTCGCTCCCGATCAACCTGCAGGGAAGTGACGTGTCCGTCGGCGCCTGACGTCGTCGCGCACGGCGGTGAAGATCGGCGTTCGGTCACGTCGTTCTTCACCGCCGTCCGGAACGGACCTCGGCTCAGCGGCCCAGCAGGCCCTTCGCGATGTGCGTCACCTGGATCTCGTTGCTTCCCGCGTAGATCATCAGCGACTTCGCGTCCCGCGCCAGCTGCTCCACCCGGTACTCCGCCATGTATCCGTTGCCGCCGAACAGCTGCACGGCCTCCATCGAGACCTCGGTGGCCGCCTCCGACGAGTACAGCTTCATCGCCGAAGCCTCGGCCAACGTCGGCATCTTGCCCGCGCGCAGGGTCTCGATCAGCTGGAACACCATGTTCTGCACGTTGATCCTCGCGACTTCCATCTTCGCCAGCTTGAGCTGGATCAGCTGGAACCGCCCGATCTCCTGGCCCCACAGCTTCCGGTTCTTCGCGTAGTCCACGCAAAGCCGGTGGCATTCGTTGATGATCCCGAGCGCCAGTGCCGCGACCCCGATCCGCTCGACGGCGAACCCGGACTTCACCTCGGCCTTGCTGTCACCCTCGCGGCCGGTCTCGGATTCGCCGAGCAGCCTGTCCCGCCCGAGCCGGACGTCGCTGAAGAACAGCTCACCGGTCGGGGAGGACATCATGCCCATCTTCTTGAACGGCTTGCCCTGTGTGAGCCCGGGCATGCCCTTGTCCAGCACGAACGTCAACACCGTGCGGTCGCGGACGTCGGCGCCGTCGTCGAGCTTCGCGTACACGATGATCGTGTCGGCGTACGGGCCGTTGGTGATGAACGTTTTCTGTCCGTTGAGGACGTACTCGTCACCGTCGCGCCGCACCGACGTCTTCATCCCGCCGAAAGCGTCCGAGCCGGATTCGGGTTCGGTGATCGCCCACGCGCCGACCCTCTCGAACGTCGCCAGCCCGGGCAGCCAGCGTTCCTTCTGCGCTTGCGTGCCCTTGGTCAGGATCGTCTGCGCGGTCAGCCCGATGCTCACGCCGAGCGAGGCGACGATGCCGAGGCTGACCCCGGCCAGTTCGCTCACCGCGATGAGCGCCATCGCCTCCTGCCCGCCGAACGCGAGCCCGCCACCACCCGAACCGGACCCAGGCGGCTTCGCCAGCAGTTTCGTCACCGATTCCCGCGCGAGCGCGTCGATGCCGAAGGACGCGAACATCTTCCGGATGAGGTCGTACGGCGGCAGCGTTCCGCTCTCGAGCGCGTCGAGGTGCGGCCGGATCTCCTTGTCGACGAACTCGCGGATCGCGTCCCGGATCAGCAGTTCGGTCTCGGACCACTCGATCACGGCAGCTTCGCGGCGATGTCGTCGATCTCCCAGGCGGCCTCGGTTTCGATCACCTTGACGTCGTGCCAGCCCGCGAGTTCGGAGATCGCGCCGCCCTGCACCGCGAACACCTTGCCGGTGAGCGGGCATTTCTCCGTGGCGAGATAGGCGACCAGCGGCGAGATGTTGGCCGGGGAGAACGCGTCGAACTCCCCTTCTTCGACCTCCTGCGCGAAGATCGCGCCCATGCCCGGCGTCGCCAGGGTGAGCCGCGTGCGCGCGATCGGTGCGATCGCGTTGACCCGCACGCCGTAGCGTTCCAGTTCTTCGGCGGCGACCAGCGTCAGCGCGGCGATGCCCGCCTTCGCCGCGCCGTAGTTCGCCTGCCCCGCGTTCGGCAACGTGGTCCCGGACGCCGACGCGGTGTTGATCACCGAGCCCGCCACCCGCTCACCGGCCTTGCTCGCCGACTTCCAGTACGCGGCCGCGTGCCGCAGCACCGCCGCGTGCCCCTTCAGGTGCACGGCGATCACGGAATCCCAGTGGGATTCCTCCAGCCCGGCGATGAACCCGTCGCGCAGGATGCCCGCGTTGTTCACGACGACGTCCAGCCTGCCGAACTCGCCCACCGCCTGCGCGACCAGTTCCTCGGCGCCCGCCCAGTCGGCGACGTCGGCCGTGTTCGCCACGGCCTTGCCGCCCGCCGCGCGGATCTCGTCGACGACCTGCTGCGCCGGACCCGTGTCGGCCCCGCTGCCGTCGTTCGCCCCGCCGAGGTCGTTGACCACGACGCTCGCGCCCTCCCGCGCGAACAGCAGCGCGTGCTCGCGGCCGATCCCCCGGCCGGCGCCGGTGATGACGGCGACCCGCCCGTCGAGTGCTCCCATGACTTTGCTCCTACTCCGCGAATTCGGCGAGGCCGTCTTTGAGCACGACGGTTTCGCCGACGGTGGTTTCGAACGCGTAGCTCCCGCCACCCGCGCTCCAGATGGACGTCGTCAGGTCCTGGCCCGGCAACACCGGCTTGGCGAACCGCACGGCGAACCGCTTCAGTTTGTCCACATCGGACCCGGCGACCTCGGTCAGCAGCGCCCACGAGGTGAACGCCATGGTGCACAAGCCGTGCGCGATGATCCCCGGCAGTCCCGAATCCTTCGCGACCTCTTCGTCGAGATGGATGGGCATCGGATCACCCGCGGCGGGCGCGTACCGGTACGTCTGGTCGTCATCGACGTGCTGGCTGACCTTCGCCACCGGCGCCCGCGAACGCAGGCCGTCGTCGAACCTGTGCTCCGGCCCGAGTTCGCCCCGCGTCTCGCCGGTGTCGAACCCGCGCACGAACAAGGTCACGTACTGCTCGTTGACCAGGTCGCCGTCTTCGGCCCGGCATTCGAGGTGGACGGTGCCGCGCGTGCCGTTCGACAGTCCTTCGTAGCCGGTCATGCGCGCCCGTGACACCAGCTTGTCGCCGGGGCGGATCGGCCGGTGGAACCGGAACTCCTGTTCCCCGTGCACGATCCGGCCGAACAAGCCGACCGGGACTACCTCGAGCGCGGGTTCCATCAGCGACTCGAACACCGGCACGATCGCGAACACCGGGCTCGCGACGTCCCCGGCGAGATGCGCCGGGATCGGGTCGTTGGTGGCCTTCGCGTACTCGATCAGCCGCTCGCGGGTCACCTCGAACCGGGACTCGCCGGTCCACTTGCCGAGCCCGCCGGGATCGAATCGCTCGTCGGTCACGCGATCAGCGCCTTGAAGTTCGCCAAGGAGGCGTCGAGGTTCTTCTTGCCGTCCTTCTCGACGGCCTTGCCGAGCGCGCCGACGATCATCTGACCGGCGAACTCCGCGTCGATGCTGGCGAGCGAACCTTCGCCGGACGCTTCCACGGACAGCTCGAACTTGACCTTCACCCCGGCCATCCCGGTCCCGGAGATCGCCAGCTTCGACGGCGCCTCGAACTCGTCGACCGTCCAGGTGATCGTGTTCGGCATCCCGAGCATCGTGACGACTTCGGAAGCCTGCGCGCCCTTGGAGAACTCGGCCGGGACCTCACCCTTCCACTTGGTGTGGATGGTAAGCCACTTCTCGAAGTTGTGGGGGTTGGAGAACTCCGCCCACACCTTGCCGGGAGCGGCGGGGAGTTCGACGGAGGCACTGATCTTGCCCATGATTGGTCCTTTCGGTGGAATCAGCGCTCGGCGCGCTGGTAGGCGGTGACGACGGCGGCGCCGCCGAGTCCGATGTTGTGCTGCAGTGCGGCTTGGACGCCGTCGACCTGGCGTTTGTCCGCGGTACCGCGGAGTTGCCACGTCAGTTCCGCGCATTGCGCGAGGCCGGTGGCACCCAGCGGATGCCCCTTGGAGATCAGCCCGCCCGACGGGTTGACGACCCACTTGCCGCCATAGGTGGTGTCCCCGGAGTCGACGAGCTTTCCGGCCTCCCCTTCGGCGCAGAGTCCCAGCGCTTCGTAGAGCAGGAGTTCGTTGGCGGAGAAGCAGTCGTGCAGTTCGATGACCTGGAAGTCCTCGGCGCCGAGCCCGGCCTGGTCGTACACCTGGCGCGCGGCCTGGACGTTCATGTCGTGGCCGATGATGTTCTTCGCGGTACCGTCGAAGGTGCTGGCGAAGTCGGTGGTCATCGCCTGTCCGACGATCTCGACGGCCTGTTCCGCCAGCCCGTGCGAGTCCACGAAGGACTCGCCGGCGAGGATCGCCGCGCCGGAGCCGTCCGAGGTCGGCGAGCACTGGAGCTTCGTGAGCGGGTCGTAGATCATCCGCGAGTCGAGGATGTCCTGTAGCGAATAGCTCTCCTGGAACTGCGCGTACGGGTTGTTCACCGAGTGCCGGTGGTTCTTCTCGCCGATCTTGGCGAAGTGCTCGGCGGTGGTGCCGTAGGTCTTCATGTGCTCGCGGCCCGCCGCGCCGAACATCCACGGCGCCGGCGGGAAGAGCACCTCGGAGATCTCCGCGAGCGCCTGGATGTGCCTGCCCATCGGCTGCTCGCGGTCGTCGTAGGTGGAGCCGAGCGATCCCGGCTGCATCTTCTCGAAGCCGA
Organism: Amycolatopsis sp. QT-25; assembly: GCF_029369745.1. Lineage (NCBI taxonomy): Bacteria > Bacillati > Actinomycetota > Actinomycetes > Pseudonocardiales > Pseudonocardiaceae > Amycolatopsis > Amycolatopsis sp. QT-25. Next base: position 1,221,972 of record NZ_CP120210.1, on the reverse strand, counting down.
GCGCGAGCGCACAGTCCGCGCGGCCGCCCCGGATCGCTTCCGCGGCGAGGTACAGCGCGGTCGACCCAGTCGAGCAGTTGTTGTTGACGTTGACCACCGGAATCCCGGTCATGCCCAGTTCGTAGACCGCCCGCTGCCCCGCGGTCGACTCGCCGTAGACGTAACCGACGTAGGCCTGCCGCACCTCGTCGAAGGAGATCCCGGCGTCTTCGAGCGCCTTGGTCCCGGACTCCTTGGCCATCTGCGGGTAATCCCAGCCCTCGCGACGTCCGGGCTTCTCGAATTTCGTCATGCCCACGCCGACGACGTACACCTTGTTGGCCACCACGACGCTCCTTGTCGTTGCCGGTCGCTGCTGCCACTGAAGATACAGACAAGACTGTATTTATCAACCCTTACATACAGGTCTGAACGGATGTTATTCACGGCACGTTGCGCGCCAGATGACGCAGACAGGTGTCTCACACCCCCGTCGAACAGGGCGGACACAAACTCCCAGGTTCCGGTTACGCCAACACCCGAGGCCTCGGCGTGAACGACTGCGGTGACGTCGTCGGCACCGTGTTCAACGATCCGAGGTACGGCTCCACCGCGGCTTTCCGGCCGTCCGGCGATCGCGCGCAGCCGGTGCTGCTGGACGTCCCGCCGTCGACGTCGACCACGACGGCACCGTTCTGCTGAACGAGCAGTTCGGCCGCACCTGGCTCTGAAAGGACGGCGTGCTGCGGCAACTCACCCTTCCCGGGGGAGTGCACGAATCGCGCGGGATCGCGATCCGGGACGGGAAGGTGGACGGCGTTCGACACCTCCGAAGAGGTACCGGGCGGGATGAATACGATGGCACTCAACGGATCCGGCCTGGTCACCGGGCGGCTCGGCGAGAACGCTGCCCGCGCTTGTCGACGCGTACGGCATCGTGGTGGGCGACAACGGCGAGATCGCGGGAGCACTGCAAGGGGGCGGCCACGACAACACTTCCGTCGTGGGGCGCCGTGGCTAGAGTCGGGATATGGATCCCGAGGAGCTTCGCCAGCGGTTCTCCCTGCTGACCACCGCGCATCTGACCGACGGCTGCGTCCGCGCCGGTGTCCCGGTCCGGTGCGCGCCCGCCGGCACGCATTCGGTCGTGCCCGGTGCTCGCGTGGCCGGGCGGGCCACCCCCGCCAGGCACGTCGGAAGTGTCGACGTGTTCCTGGAGGCCTACGAAACCGCGAATCCCGGCGACGTGCTCGTCGTCGACAACGGCGGCAGGCTCGACGAGAGCTGCGTCGGGGATCTCGCGGTGCTCGAAGCGGAGGCGGCCGGACTGAGCGGCGTGGTCATCTGGGGGCTGCATCGCGACACCGCCGACATCAAGAAGATCGGACTGCCCGTGTTCAGCCTCGGCTCGATCCCGACCGGACCGCTCTCCGTCTCCGCGCGCCCGGAGGGGGCGCTCGAATCGGCCGTCGTCGGGGACTGGACGGTCACCCGGGAGGACCTCGTGTTCGGTGACGAGGACGGCGTCCTGTTCGTCCCGGCCGACCGGGCGGACGACGTCCTGGACCGCGCGGAGGGCATCCGCGACACCGAACGTCGCCAGGCGGACCGGATCCGCGCCGGAGAGTCTCTTCGCGAGCAGGTGCGCTTCGCCGACTTCCTAGCGGAGCGCACGAAGTCGCCTTCGCTGACGTTTCGGCAGCACCTGCGGGCGGTCGGGGGCGCCATCGAGGAGTAGCAGGGGACCTTTGCTATCACCAAGCTCCTGACCAGCGAAAAGAGAGCAAGGGACCTTTGCTGTCGCTTTCGGGATCACCGCTGTGGCAGCCTGGGGTCATGCAGGTCAAGACCGGACACTGGGCCCGGATCGCCACGGTCGGCCAGGCACACTGGTTCTTCGGCAACCTCTGCGAAGCGGTCGTCGACGTCCCCCGCCTCACCGGGGGTCGCTCCGCTGGGCTTCTCGTGCCGGGCAGCCCCGCGCGCTACTTTCTCCCGGCGGCGCCGGCGACGATCGGGGCGACGGCCCTCGCGCTCACCGGGAGCTGGCGCGACGGCGGTGATCGGCGTGCGATCGTCACCGCCGCCGCGGGCACGGCCGTCGCCACCGGCATCACCGTCCACCTCGTCCGGTCGGTCAACCTGCCGCTGCTGACGGAACAGCCGGACCAGGTCCGCCGCGAGGAACTCGCCAAGAAATGGCATCGCGCGAACCTGGTCCGGCTGGCCCTGCTCCTCGCGCGGTTTGCCTTCCGCCGAGCCACCACGGACCGTCGATGACGAACCGGTTCTGCACCTCACCGGCGTGTCGTGCCCATAGAGCATCTTGTACTCGATGTGGTCCAGAGGATCGGGTGACAACCGCTGTACCAGGACCGGTTCGGATCGGTCCCGAGCGACAAGCTCATTACTTGAATCAACACCTGACGCAGCACCGATGGTCCAGACCTACGGCGAAAACGGGTCCCTGCTCACCGACATAGGCCCGAATCGATAACCTGGACATTATGGAACTGCGGGAGATCGAGATCTTCTTGACGCTGGCCGAGGAGCTGCATTTCGGCCGCACCGCGGAACGCCTGCACGTCTCGCAGGCGCGGGTGAGCCAGACGATCAAACAGGTGGAACGCCGCATCGGCGCGCCGCTGTTCGCCCGCACCAGCAGGCGGGTCCGGCTCACGCCGATCGGCGAGCGGCTGCGGGACGACCTCGGCCCCGCCTACCGCACGCTGCACGAAGGCATCGACCGTGCTGTCGCGGCCGGGCGCGGGATCGGCGGCGTGCTGCGGCTGGGTTTCGAGGCGCCCGGCGTCGCCGACCTGATCGAAGACCTGTTGAATCGCTTCCGGCAGCGCCATCCGGACACGGAACTGCTCATCCGTGAGGCCGATTTCTCCGACCCGGTCGCGATGCTGCGCGCCGGCGAAATCGACGTGCTGGTGACGCTGCTCCCCGCCGACGACCCCGATCTGACGACCGGACCGGCCGTCCACACCGAACCGATGGTGCTCGCGATGTCGTCGAAACACCCCTTCGCGCGAAGGAAATCAGTCACCCTCGACGACCTCGCCCGCGACACCGTCCTCCGCGCGGCGCATCCGCCGGAGCCGTACTGGATCGAAGAACCACGCCAATGGCTGACACCGGCCGGACACCCCGTGACGCGGGGCAAGCCTTTCGCGACGTTTCAGGAACTGCTCGCCGCGATCGCCACCGGCACCGGCATCTGCCCGCTCGCCGCGCACGCGCGGGAGTACTTCAGCCATCCGCGAATCCGCTTCGTGCCCTTCGCCGGTTCACCCGACGTGGAGTGGGGCCTCGTCTGGCCTCGCTCCGCCGAGACAGCCCGCGTACAGGCCTTCGCGGCCGTCGCCTCCGCTTCGCTTCCCTAATTCCTCCGCATTTCGTCAGCTGAATGCGGTCCTTGCACGCGCAACCACCGCATTTCGACCCCTGGATGCATGAAGCCATGACGTTGGTTACGCACCCGGCGATAATCGCGAGGGTGGCGATTATCGCCGGGGTTGTGGTAATTGCAGAGGATGTTCCACGCTGAGAAGGCGTTGCCGCGCTGGTTTCCGGGATCCAGGTGCGCGCAAAGCAGTCACTCTGCAAGAATTCGGTTATAGCCCTCCCTTTTGCCGTCGTGGCGTAACGCGTATGAAGTGATCTCCTGGTGGCGGGCGTCGAGTATTTCCCACGCGAAGGCATCGGCGCGATAGCAGGCTCCGTCATGGGTGACGATCCGCTCAATGCGGGTAATGCCGTGGGCGGCGAACCACGCGCGTGCACGAGACAGGAAAGCGAGTGCGGTCGCGGCCTTCTCGTCAAGCATCGCCTCGGTGTACGCGAGTCGGGAGTAGCCGTCGATCGCGGAGTGCAGATAGGTGTATCCGCCGCGTTCCGCATCACCTTTTCGGTGTTCCACCGTCTTGGCTTGAGTGCTGCCGCGCCCATACGCTCGCCGGCCGCCACCGCCGGGAATTCGGCTGATCTTCTTGACGTCGAGGTGGATCATGTGGCCGGGCCTGCGGGCGATGAACCTTCGTGGTTCGCGGTGGGTGTCGCCGGCCGGATCGATGAACCGGCGCCGGTTCAATCCGAGATCGGCCAGGTGACGGCTGACGGTTCGCCGGGAGACCACGATCCCGCAGGCGGACAGATCATGGGTTATCCGGGCCGCCGACCACTTGTGGGCACGGCGCAGTCGTTCGATCCGGAGGACGGTCTCGGCCGGGGTCGCGGTCGGCTGGGTCAGCGGCGCCGACGAGCGGTCCATGAGGCCGATGTCTCCGTAATCGCGGTAGCGATTCACCCATTTCGACGCGGTCGCCCGAGAGATTCCCATCTCAGCGGCGACGTGAGCGATCGGCCTCGTCTCGCACCGCTCGACCAGGCGACGACGACCCTCCGGGCTCAGTGGTGCGTTCGCGTGTGCCACGACGCCTCCTCCCGGCTGTCACTGCGCAGGAAAGCTGTCACGAGAACCGCTCCCATGCCGATTGACGGCGCATCCCGAGCGACTCACCGACCCGATCCCACGAGATGCCGCGTCGTCGCGCCTCGCCGACCCAAGTGCGCAGGTCGTCGTCGACTTGATGACGGATCGCCTCGATACGCGGCAGATGAGCCAGCAGTGCCTCGTCGTCGATTCCTTTCCAGACAGGCGTGGCCCGGGTCAATCCGGCCGGCTTGTTCGCGATGGTCGCAGCGCACAAGGACACGCACTCGTTGCAGATGTAGACACCGGGCCCGGCCACGAGCGTGTCGACGCGCTCGGCCGATCGCCTGCAGAAGGAACAGTGATTCATGATCCATACCTTTCGTCAGGAACGTCCTGACATCAAGGTAGGTCGTCAGGCCAGGCCTGACAAGAAAGCGTCGACAACCTCCCGACCCGGAACCCTGAATGCGGCGCCCACCTGCGGGGAGGGAGCAAGGGACCTTTGCTATCGCCCCCCGCCTCCACCGTAGAAGGCCCTCTTTCCCGCACGCAGGCGCGGGAAAGAGGGCCTTCAAGCACCCGAAGAACTACCCGACGACCTTCTGTACCCAGTCCGCCTCGAGCTTCACGACCTGCCCGTTCGCGGAGACGGTCGGCGTGCCGAAGCCGGGACCGTTGCCGAAGTCCTGCTGCAGCGCCGGATCCGTGGAGGTCTTCTTGTACGCGTCCTGGATCTGCTGCTCGTAGGCGCCACCGTTGACCGCCATCGCGAAAGCCGGGTCGGTGATGCCGACGTCCTGGCCGAGCTTGATCAGCTGCGCCTTGTCGAACCCCCGTCCGCCTTCCTCCGGCTGGTCCTTGAACAGCGCGTCGTGGAAGGCGAGGAACTTGCCCGCGTCGGCGGCGGCGAGCGAGGCGTTGGCGGAGTCCAGCGAGTAGCCCGGCGGGTCGGAACGCTGGTTGAGCATCGGCAGCATGTGGTAGCGGACCTGCAAAGTCCCCTTGTTCACCTGCTCGAAGATCTGGCCGTTGAACTTCTCCTCGAACTGCTTGCAGATCGGGCAGAGGAAGTCGGCGTAGATGTCGATGGTCTTCTTCGCCTCGGGCTTGCCGACGACCACGACGGCCCCGTCTCGCTTCTGGGCGACATCAGATGCCACAGTCGTCGACGACTCGGCCCCGATCACCTTGCCCTCGGTGCTGTCCTTGCTGGACGTCGTCCAGAGCACACCACCGATCACCAGCGCGGCGAGCACGACCACCGCGACGGTGATCGCGACGACCTTCTTCTTGTCGCCGCCCGCCACGCCCCTGGCCTGTGCCACCGAACGCGACGCCGTCTGCTGCTGCTTGCGTTTCCGAGCGTTGCGCTCAGCTCCACCCACGATTATTCGTTCCCTTCAGCGATACCCACATAGTCGTCGTCCGCGGGGGCCGGAGAGTTCCCGAGCCAGCCGTCCACGGACAGCCAGGTCCGCGGCCGCACGATCAGCCAGACACCCAGAAACGCGAATCCGAGGTCCCTGGCGATCTCCTGCGGATACTGCGTCTGATCCGCGGCGATCTGACCGCCGCCGCCGAAGCAGCCGCAGTCGATGCTCAATCCACGCGCCCACGATTGGGCGATCGCGGCGATGAGCACCGCGAGCAGCAGCACCGACAGCACCGACACCCACCGGGTCACGAACCCGGCGAGCAGAAACAGGCCGAGCGCCAGTTCGACGAGCGGCATCCCGATCGCGACCGGGCGGACGAGCCCGTCCGGCAGGACGTCGAAAGCTTGGACCGCGATGTAGGTCTGCCCCGGATCGCTGATCTTCAGCGCTCCGGAAACCAACCAGACGGCGGCCAGTCCGAGCCGGGCAAGGGTGCCCACGGCGTCGAGTACGACTTGGGGCGGTCTACGCACGGGCCTAGGCTAACCGTCGACCCTGAGAACAAGGTGAGGCGGCGGACGGAGGCACCCGATGAGGGGACGCGGCCTGCTGGCGGCCTGCTTGATGCTGGTCGCCACGGCGGCCTGCGACAAGGAGGCCGGACCGTCGGATTCCCTCGTCGCGCGCGCCATCGGGTCCAACGAGCTCACCATCGGCATCCGCTTCGACCAGCCGGGAATCTCCAAGCGGACGATCGACGGCCGGTACGTCGGCTTCGACGTCGATGTGGCGAAGTACATCGCGAGCGAATTGGGTGTCGACGAGGATCACATCACCTGGCACGACAGCAAGCCTTCCGCACGCGAGACGGACATTACGTCCGGGACCACGGATCTGATGGTGGCGACCTACTCGATCACCGAAAAACGCAAACAGCTGGTCGCGTTCGCCGGTCCCTATTTCGACACCGGCCAGGATCTGCTCGTCCGCCTCCGGTCGACCGACATCACCGGTCCCGAGAACCTCAACGGCCGCAAGCTGTGTGCCGTGGGCGGCACGACCTCCGCCGAGCAGGTGCGTGACAAGTTCGCCCAGGCGGTGCAACTCGTCGAGTACCCGCGCTATCAGGACTGCGTCACGGCGCTGCTCGCGGGACAGGTGGACGCGGTGACCACCGACGACGTCATTCTGGCGGGGTACGTGGCGCAGAACCCCGAGTTGCTGAGGGTGGTCGGCAAGCCGTTCTCGAAGGAGCAATACGGCGTCGGCCTGCGCAAGGACGACATCGAGGGCCGGGCAGCGGTGGCCAGGGCGATCCAGAAGATGATCTCGTCCGGGGAATGGCTCGCCTCGCTGAACCGCAACATCGGCCCGTCCGGTTACCGGATCCCGCCTCCGCCGCGGGTCATCGAGCAGTGACCCTTCCCGATCTGCCGGTTCGCGCCGTCCTGCCCGAACTCGAAGCCGCTCTCGACACGCACGGCACCGCGGTGCTCGTCGCGCCTCCTGGCACCGGCAAGACCACTTTGGTGCCGCTCGCGCTGGACGACGGCGAAGGCCGGGTGATCGTCGCCGAACCGAGGCGGCTGGCCGCACGGGCCGCGGCGGCGCGGATGGCGTCCCTGCTGGGCGAACGGGTCGGCGAGACGGTCGGTTATTCGGTCCGCGGTGACCGGAAGGTGTCCTCTTCGACCCGGATCGAAGTGGTGACGTCCGGGTTGCTGGTCCGGCGAGTGCAGGGCGATCCCGAACTGAGCGGGGTTTCGACCGTCCTGCTCGACGAATGCCACGAACGGCATCTCGACGCGGACCTGCTGCTCGCGTTGCTGCTGGACGTGCGCGCCGGCCTGCGGGACGACCTGCGCCTGCTCGCGACGTCCGCCACCGTGGCCTCCGGGCGGCTGGCCGCGCTGCTCGGGGACGCGCCGGTCGTCACCGCGCAGGCGAGGACCTATCCGGTCGACGTCTCGTACTCCCCGCCCGCGCGCGGCGAACGAGTCGAGTCGACCGTCGCCCGGGTGATCGGCAAAGCACTGTCCGAAGGGGACGGTGACGTGCTGGCGTTCCTGCCCGGCGCGGGCGAGATCGCCAGGGTGAGCGGTCTGCTCGGCGGCCTGGACGCCGATGTGCTTCCCCTGCACGGACGCCTTTCGCCGGCGAGCCAGGACGACGCGTTGCGCCCGCGCGACCGCCGCCGGGTGGTGCTCTCGACGTCGGTCGCCGAATCCAGTCTGACCGTGCCGGGCGTGCGCGCCGTGGTGGACTGCGGATTGTCACGCGTGCCGCGGGTCGATCATCGGCGCGGCCTGCCGGGGCTGGCGACGGTCCGCGTTTCGGCCGCGGTCGCCGAGCAGCGCGCCGGCCGCGCCGGACGTGAGGCGCCGGGACGTGTGTACCGGTGCTGGGCGGCGCACGAACAGGGTTCCCTGCCCGCCTACCCCGAACCCGAGATCCGCACGGCCGAACTGGCACGGTTCGCGCTGGAGCTCGCGTGCTGGTCCACCCCGGACGGTTCCGCCCTCTCCTGGTGGGATCCGCCCGGTGAAGGGGCGCTGGCCGCCGGGCGCGCGCTGCTGGTCACGCTCGGGGCGACCGCGGAAGACGGGACGGTGACCGAGCGCGGCCGGAAGATGGCCGGACTGGGCCTGCATCCTCGGCTGGCGAGGGCACTGCTGGACGGCGCGGCGCGGACCAACGCGCGTTCGGCGGCCGAAGTCGTCGCGCTGCTCGACAGTGGTGGCACGCTGACCGATCTCGAAGCCGAACTGCGGCGAGTGCGCGGTGACGAGCGCTGGAAGCGGGACGTGCGAAGGCTTTCCAAGCTGGTGCCCGATGGCGGCAACGCCGCCGATCCGGCATTGGTCGTGGCGCTGGCGCATCCTGAGCGGCTCGCGCGACGGCGTTCCGCGGGGACACCGGTGTACCTGATGGCCGGTGGGACGGCGGCCGAACTTCCGCGCGGCAGCGGACTGGCCGACGTCGAATGGCTGGCGGTGGCCGAAGCGACCAGGGATCCCGGCCGCGCGCAGGGCATCATCCGGCTGGCCGCGCCCGCGGACGAGAAACTCGCCGTCCGCGCGGCGCCGAATCTGGTGTCCTCTGTGGACGAAGTGCGCTGGTCTTCGGGTGACGTCGTGGCGCGTTCGGTGCGGCGGCTCGGGGCGATCGTGCTCTCGGAGAAACCGTTGCGCTCGCCCGCGCCGGACGCGATCCGCGCCGCGCTGCTGGAGGGCTTGCGTGCCGAAGGGCTCGGCCTGCTGCGCTGGTCGGAGGACGGGCGGCGGCTGCGCGAACGGCTGGCGTTCCTGCATCGAGTGCTGGGCTCGCCTTGGCCCGCGGTGGATTCGACGACATTGCTGTCCACTCTGGATCACTGGCTCGACCTCGGGACGGCGCGCCGCCGGTCGGATCTGGCTTCGCTGGACGCGGGCGCCGCGTTGCGCGGGCTGCTGCCCTGGCCCGAAGCGTCGCGTCTGGACGAACTGGCACCCGACCGGCTGGAGGTGCCGTCGGGATCGCGGATCCGGGTCGACTACTCGGATGAACAGCCGGTGCTGGCCGTGAAACTGCAGGAGACCTTCGGCTGGCTCGCGACCCCGGAGCTGGCGGGCGTCCCCGTCGTGCTGCACCTGCTGTCGCCGGCCGGACGGCCCGCCGCGGTCACCGCCGATCTGGAGTCGTTCTGGCGCAACGGTTACGCGGCCGTGCGCGCCGATCTCCGCGGGCGCTACCCGAAGCATCCCTGGCCGGAAGACCCGCTGAACGCCGCGCCGACCCGGCGCACCACGCGGCGCGGCGGGAGCTGACGCTCAGTCCATCATCTGGTGCTGAGGCCGGGTCGGCAGCTGCGCCGCCAGCTCCTCGTCGTCCGCACGCTCGCTCAACCCCAGCTGCACCGCGCTCCTGATCTGCTCCCGGTTCTCCCGCACCACGTGCGCGAAGAACTCGTCGGTCCGCGGATCGATGAGCACCTCGAGGAGCACGCGCATCGCGGTGTCGATCACCGAACGCACCACCTCGTCGTGGAACGGCAGCTTCGAAAGCCGTCCCGCCTGCGGATCGTTCTTGAGCTTCTCGGCGATGATCGCCCGCAGCAACGACTGGTTCTCACCGAGGGAGCGCGCGAGGTTCTGCGGATAGTTCCCGGTTTCCAGCACCTTCACGACCTCGTCGAGCACCGCGATCGTGATCGGCTTCTTGATCGCGAGCACGATCGGCCGCGAAAGCCGTTCGACCAGCCGCTGCGTGAACCGCTCCCCGAACGCGCGGTCCGCCGTACGGGCGAGCCGGACCAGCACCACGACGATCCGCAACAGCCGGAACCCGCGCAGCGCCGGATGCGCGATGGGGATCATGCCGAGGATCTCGTACCAGTTGCGCAGCGGGAACCGCTTCTCCCAGCCGGTGCGCCGCCACCGCCACAGGAATTCCAGCGCGAAGATCCCGCACACCACGATGTCGATGATGAAGACACGATGCGCCGTCTCCTCCGAATGCGGGAAGAACGTCACGTAGGCGAGCAGCCCGACGGAGAACACGGCGAGTACGAGCATCACCAGGTCGAGCGGATTCACGCGCCGTTGTTCGCGGGTGGTCATGGCGCCGATTGTGCCTTTCCGCGGTGACTTGTGCCGACCGGCACCTGTCGAAAGTAAGGGGTGGCCGATGACTTCGGAGCACTGCCCTCGAAGGTCCCCACGTCGGAGGATTCAAGGACACGAAGGAGGACGCGGATGATCACGCTTCGAGGACTCACGAAGCGCTATGGCGAGAAGACGGTGGTCGACGGGCTGACGTTCGCCGTCGAGCCGGGCAAGGTGACCGGTTTCCTCGGTCCCAACGGCGCGGGCAAGTCGACGACGATGCGGATGACACTCGGCCTCGACGCGCCGAGCGCGGGTGCGGTCCGGATCGGCGGCAAGACCTACGCCGAGCTGCGGTATCCGCTGCGCGAGGTCGGCGCGCTGCTCGAAGCCAAGGCGCTGCACCCGGGGCGGAGCGCGGGCAAGCACCTCCTGGCCATGGCACGCAGCAACGGGATCCCGGCGAGCCGGGTGGACGAGGTGCTCGCGACGGTCGGGCTCACCGACGTCGCGGGCAAACGAGCCGGGGCGTTTTCGCTCGGCATGGGGCAGCGGCTCGGGATCGCCGGTGCGCTGCTGGGCGACCCGGGTGTGCTGATGTTCGACGAACCGGTCAACGGCCTCGACCCCGACGGTGTCCGCTGGGTGCGTCAGCTGATGCGGTCGCTCGCGGAGGAGGGCCGCACGGTGTTCGTGTCGAGCCATCTGATGAGCGAAATGCAGCTGACCGCCGACAGACTGGTCGTCATCGGCAAGGGGAAACTGCTCGCCGACGCGCCGGTCGACGAATTCATCGCGGGTAATTCGCGGACGTCGGTCGCGGTGCGGGTGCCCGCTCCCGCCGACCTGCGCACCCTCGAACAGCGACTGCGTGCCCTCGGGGCGACCACGGAATCCGATCGGGACGAACTGATCGTGCACGACTTGGGCGTGCACCTCGTCGGCGACGCGGTGCACGAACTCGGGATCCGCGTGCACGGGCTGGCCGAACGGACCGCGTCACTGGAACAGGCGTACATGGAACTGACCGCTTCTTCGGTCGAATACGGAACGGGAGTCGCGGCATGAAGTCACTCATGGTCCTGGTGGCGGTGATCGCCGGCCTGCTGGGGGTGCCGGCGGCCGCGTCGGCGGCGCCGGAACTGTCGCTGCCCGCACCGGGTGGCCCGTTCCCGATCGGGTTGCGCACGATGCACCTCACCGATCAGCGGAGAGCCGACCCCTGGGTGCCCGAAAAGCGGCGCGAACTGATGGTCGACGTCTGGTATCCGGCGGTTCCGCTCGGCCGCGCGCCGCTGTACATGTCCCCGGCGGAGTCGGCCGCGGCGATCGCCGGCCGGAAACTCGACCTGCCGCCGGACACGCTGAGCAAGGTGCGGGTCCACTCGCGCGAGAACGCGCCGTCTCTTCCTGGGCGACGTCCGCTGGTGCTGCTTTCGCCGGGCGCGGGCAACAACCGGATCACGCTCACCTCGGTGGCCGAACACCTCGCCGCACAGGGTTTCGTGGTGGCCGGGATCGATCACGCCTACGAAGCCTGGGCGACGGAGTTCCCCGACGGGCTGCGCCAGTGTGTCGCCTGTGGACGGTCGGACGACCCTTGGCCCGCCGCGATCGCGAACCGCGCGATCGACACGACGTTCGTCGTCGACACCCTGCTGAAGGACCGGCGCTGGTCGATCGACGCCACGAAGATCGGGATGGCCGGTCACTCGGCGGGCGGTTCGGCGACCGCCACCGCGATGGCCGCCGACCGGCGGATCAAGGCGGGCGTGAACGTCGACGGCCCGTTCTTCGGCAGCACGTCCCTCGACCGGCCTTTCCTGCTGCTGACCAGCCCGACCGGCGAAAAGTACTACCGGCCGTCGTGGAACGAGACCTGGCCGCGGCTCACCGGGCCGAAGGAGCAGGACCTGGTCGAGGACAGCGGCCATTCGTCGGTGACCGACGCGGCGATCCTGGTCGACCAGCTGGGGCTGCGACCGCACCTCCCGCCGACGGAGATCGAGAACCAGTACGGCTCGATCGATTCGTGGAAGGCGCTGGACTTCTTCCGTGACCGGCTGACCGCCTTCTTCAAGCAGTGGAGCGCGCGATGAACACGATTTCTTCGGAATGGACCAAGTTCTGGTCGGTCCGGTCCACCTGGTGGTGCCTGATCAGCGGAGTTCTCCTGATGCTCGCCTACTCGGCCGCTCTCGGTTTCGCGCTGCAAGACGGCAGCGAGCGCCCGATGGCCCCGCACGCCGTGGTGACCGGAGCGGCGTTCTACCTCACGCAGTTCGCCGTGGTCGCGCTGGCGACGCTGTTCATCACGAGCGAGTACGCCAGCGGCAGCATCCGCTCGACGCTGCAATGGGTCCCGACGCGGAACCGGGTCCTCGCGGCGAAATCGGCCGTCCTGCTGCCGGTGTTGTTCGGCTACGGCGTCCTGAACACTCTCGCCGGCGTGGCGGTCTCGGCACCGCTGATCTCCGAGCGGGATTCGCCGGTGGGCGAGGTCCTCGCGACCTCGGCGGGCATGGGCGGCTATTTCGCGCTGCTGGGCCTGCTCTGTCTCGGCCTCGGGACGGCGCTCCGGAGCACGGCGGGGACGATCGTGACGGTCTTCGTGCTGCTGGTGATGATTCCGATGTTCGCCGGTTCGCTGGGCGGGGAACATCTCGTGAACTACTTCCCCGGCTTCGCGGGCGTCAACGCGATGGTGACACCCGGACAGCCGAACCCGATCTTCGGCGGCGTCGCGCCCTACGCTCCCTGGGTCGGCATCGCGCTCTGCATGGCGTGGGCGGCGGCCGGTCTCGCCACCGGTTCCACCGTGCTGCGGCGGCGCGACGCCTGAAGGAGAGCAAGGGACCTTTGCTACCGCTCGTGCCTCCGGGCATGGCGACAGCAAAGGTCCCTTGCTTCCTTCCTGGACAAAGCCCCAGGTCAGGGCCCCTGGCGATAGCAAAGGTCCCCCGCTACCCCGCCACCCCGAGCCCCGCCAGCACCTCCCGCGCCCCCCGCGTCAGCTCCTCCAAACCGGGCGGCCGCAGTGAGCCGGTCCCGGCCAGCGCGTCGAAGATCGTCCCGTCCAGCCACGCGACGAGCACCCGCGCGTGCCGCTCCGGCTCCGCGGATCCGCATCCCGCGAGCACCTCGGCGCACCGCCGCCGGATGACCAGTCCCCCGCGGTCGTAGGCCTCGCGCAGCTCCGGCCGCCGCGTCGCCTCCAGCGCGAACTCGTACCGCGCGAGCATCCGCGTCCGCCCGTTCGTGATCGCCGCGTGGGCGAACCCCGCCACGTACTCGGCCAGCCGTCCGGGCGGCGGGTCGAGGGTGACTTCGTCGAGTTCGACCATCCGCGAGATCGCCAGCTCCAGCAGCGCCGCCCGCGTCCGCGCGTAATACGAGGTCGAGCCCGGCGGCAGCCCGGCGACCCGGTCGACGGCGCGATGCGTCAGCCCCCGCATCCCTTCGGCCGCGATCACCTCGATGGCCGCGTCCCCGATCGTCGCCTTTCGCACTCTACAAGTGTAGTAGTACTCTACAGATGTAGAGGAGGTCGACATGCGCAAAGCGATCGTGATCGGCGGAGGAATCGGCGGGTTGAGCGCCGCCATCGGACTGCACGGCATCGGCTGGGAGGTCATCGTCCTCGAACAGGCGCCGGAACTCGCCGCCGTCGGCGCCGGCATTTCCCTCTGGCCGAATGCCTTGCGCGCACTCGAAACCCTGGGCGTCCACCTCGGCAAGCTGCGCGAGCAGTCCTCCGGCGGACTCCATGACCGCGAAGGCCGCCGCATCACCCGTTGGGACGCCGAGGTGTTCCGCCGCCATCACGGCCGTCCACTCGCCGCCATCCACCGCGCGGACCTCATCGGCGCTCTCCGCGACACCCTGCCCGACGGCCGCGTTCGCACCGGCGTCGAGGTCACCGAACTCGACGAACTCGGCGCCGACGTCATCGTCGCCGCCGACGGAATCCACAGCACGGCCCGCGAACAGCTGTGGCCACGGCATCCCGGACCGGTCTACAGCGGCAGCACGGCCTTCCGCGCGGTGACCACCCTCCCGCGCCAGGTCGAGCTCAGCACGAGCTGGGACGACGGTGCCGAGATCGGCGTCATCCCGCTCCACGACGGTCACGTCTACTGGTGGGCGAGCTACGTCGCCGAGGCGGGCGTCCGGTACGAGGACCCGAAGGCATATCTGCGAAACCGCTTCGGTGGCTGGCACGAGCCCATTCCCGAACTCATCGCCGCGACCACGCCGGAGACGCTGCTCCACCACGATCTCCACTTGCTCGGCACTCCCCTGCCGTCCTACGTGCGGGGCCGCGTCGCGCTTCTCGGCGACGCGGCGCACGCGATGCCGCCGTTCCTCGGCCAAGGCGGCTGCCAGGCGATCGAAGACGCCGTCGTCCTCGCCGCCGCGCTGAGTGCCACCGAAGACGTCGACGCCGCGCTGAAGAGTTACGACGAACAGCGCCGCCCGCGCAGCCAAGCGGTCGTCAAATCCTCGGTGCGGGCCGGAAAGATGGGTCCCCAGCTGCGCAATCCGCTCGCCGTGGCCGTCCGCAACGGCGTGTTCCGCCTGCTGCCCGGTGCGCTCACCGCCCGCCTCGGCGCCGGCGTCAGCGGCTGGACGCCTCCGGTTCCCCGCCGACCAGCCCCGCCTCGTACGCGGTGATCGCGGCCTGCACCCGGTTCCGCGCGCCGAGCCGGTTGAGAATGGTGCTCACGTAGGCCTTCACCGTGCCCTCGACCACGAACAGCTTGGCCGCGATGTCCGCATTGGACAGTCCTGAACCCAGCAGTGCCAGCACTTCCTGTTCGCGCGGGGTCAGCTTGCCGATCAGAGCCCGCGCCTCTTCGGCACGGGACAGCCGGCTGCCGGAGAAGCGCGCGATGACCCGCTGCGCGACCTTCGGCGAAAGGAACGCCGCGCCGCCGGCCACCGCGTGGATGCCGGACAGCAGTTCGCGCGGATCACCGGACTTCACCAGGAAACCGCTCGCGCCGAGGCTCAGCGCGCGCTCGATGTAGGTGTCCTCGCCGAACGTGGTCAGCATGATCACGCCGATCCCGGGCAGCAGCCGGCGGATCTCTTCGGCCGCCTTGAGCCCGTCCATGACCGGCATCCGGATGTCGAGGAGGACGACGTCCGGCCTGGTCGCCCGCGCCTGCTCGACGGCGGCGCGGCCGTCCCCGGCCTCCGCGACCACTTCGATCCCGGCGTCCGCGGCCAGGATCGCCGACACACCGGCGCGGATCATCGCCTCGTCATCGGCCAGCACCACCCGGATCATCCGGGTTCCCCCTTTGCTCGTCTTCGGTGATCCTGTGCTTCGCCACGAGTTTCCCCTCGGCGAAGCACAGCCGGTAGGCCTCGTAGTTCAAGTTGAACACGGTGCGCTCGGTGCCGTAGTACTCGCATGTCGCCCCCGCGGGCACCGGGGGCTCCACCACCTGCGGTCGGGCGATCCGCTGGCCGCCGGGCAGGACGGCCGCGATCTCCGCCCGCGTCTGGCCGAGCCGGATCCGGTCGTAGTCGCCACCGGCGAGCACGGAGCCGTACCACTGGACGAGGAACACCACCCCGCTGATCCCGATCATCAGGCCGAACAGCCCCATCGGCACGACGATCGCCTGGATCAGACTGCGCCGGACGTCACGGCGCGCGCGTTCCAGTTCCCTGGCCGAAGTCGACTGCCCGACCTCGGCGTCCATCGCCGCCTGGCTCTCCGGGGACTCCTCCGACGGTGCCGCGTCGTGCGGCAAGGCCGCGCTGACCTCGAATCCGCCTTCGTGCGGTCCTGCCCGCAGGGTCCCGCCGACCAGCCGGACCCGCTCGCGCAAGCCGATCAGCCCGCGCCTGCCCGAAGTCCGGCCCGGCAGCGGCCCCGCGGGCGGCGGGGTGTTGGTGACCACGACGTCCGTCCGCCCCGCCGACCGGCCGACCCGGACGGTGACGGCCGCACCCGGCGCGTGTTTCACCACGTTCGTGACCGATTCCTGGACCACGCGATACGCGGCGCGGTCGACCATCTGCGGTTCGCCGTCGAGCCGTGCGTCCACCGAGGACTCGATCAGCACACCGGACGCCCTGGTCCGGTCGAGCAGTTCGTCGATGCTCTCGTGCACCGGCTCGGTCGGCGCGTCGTCCTCGCGGAGGACCCCGATGATCTCGCGCAGCCGTTCGGTCGCCGTCGCGGCGCTCTGTCGCAGGTCACCGGCGGCCTGCCGCTCCTGCTCGTCGAGCCCGCCCGCGACCTCCAGCGCCGCCGCGCGCACCGCGATGAGACTCAATTCGTGGCCCAGCGAGTCGTGCATGTCGCTGGCGATCCTCGTCCGTTCGCGCAGCCGCGCGCGGTCGGCGACGAGCCGCTGGCGGCTCTCCATCTCCTCGGCGCGGCGCCAGCCGTCACGCGCCATGTCCTCGCGCTGCCGGATGTAGCGGCCCAACAGCCACGGGCTCACCGACGCGAAGACCAAGACGCCGAGCAACGCACCCCAAGCCGAAAAACCGTTCTTGCTCCACAGCAGCGCCACCGGGACCGCGACCAAGGAAACGATCGCGAAAAGGCGCAACATCGGCTTCGCCACCGGCTGCCGGTAGCCGGCGAGATAACTCATCGCGACGAGGACGAACCCTTCCCAGATGGGCACCCGGCCACCGAAACTGCCCAGCACGACGAAGCTCGCGATCATGGCGATGGCGAGCGAAACCAACGGGTACCGGCGCGACACCGCGACCGCGGCCGTGGTCGCGATGAGCCCGAAGGCCAACTCCCAGTGCTTCGTGCTGGATCCGGCGTCGATGGTCACCCAGCCACAGAGCCCGAGCCACAACGCGACGTCCATGACCAGCCGCCGCCCGCGGCGCACGGGCTCCTCCGTGTCCTTCACAGACCTGGACGCTACAAGCCGCGTCCAGCGGACCGCCATGGACGAAAGTAAAGGTCCCCTGCTTCCCGGTCCGATGCGGCATGATGATCCACCATGGCCGAGCGCACACTCACCGGTCAGCTAGGCGGTCCTGTCCCGGCAGGCATCGAAGCGCTGGCCGACAACGAGAAGCAAGACCTCTCCGACGCGCTTCGCGACGCGCGCCACCGTCAGGCCAAGGCCTTGGCCGAAGCAGGCGAAGAGGGTTTGAAGTACGTACCCGCGCTTCTGCGGGGCGCCGTTCGCAAGGTGGTGGGCCTGTGACCACCGAAAACTTCGCTTCGCAGGCGGAGATCCTCAAACTCGCCCGCGTCCTCGGCACCACCCCGGAGCGGCTCTCGTACCTGGAAACCGTGGACGCGGCCGACCTCCAGACCTTCCGCGAACAGGTCACGGACACGTTGTTCGACGCCAACCGCGCCGCCCTCGAGCGGATGGCGCTGGCGAGCAAGGTCGTCCCGAGCCCGATTCTCGCGAAGATCGCCGAGAAGGTCTTCGGCCCGCTTCTGTGCGCGCGGATCGCGGGATTGGTGGACGTCTCTCGGGGCGTCGACGTCGCGAAGCGGCTGAAGCCGCCCTTCCTGGCCGACGTCGCGGCCGAACTGGACCCGCGCCGCGCCAGCGCGATCATCGCGCGGATCCCCCTCGGCACCGTCGTCGCGGTCGCCGGTGAGCTCGTGCGCCGCGAGGACTGGATCACCGTCGGCCGGTTCGTCGGCCACCTGCCCGATCCAGTGGTGCGCAGGGCGCTCGACGTCATCGGCGACGGGGCACTGATCCGGATCGCGTTCGTCCTCGACGACAAAGCCCGGATCGATCACGTCCTCGGGCTGCTCTCCGAAGCCCGGTTCCGCGGCCTGCTGCGGGTCGCGGCCGCCGACGAGGAGTTGTGGCCGCCGGTGCTCGACCTGCTCACCCACCTGAGCGAGAAGCGGGTCGAGCAGTGGTCCCCCCTGCTCGGCGAACTCCCGCCCGCGCTACGCCTGCGCGTCGAAGAAACCCTCGGCCGAGCCTCCTGACCTCAGCGAGGGCGCAAGAGATTCGGCGACGTCGCACAGCCGCTGTTCGGTGCCGTCTCGACGTGTCGGAGCGAGTAGCCGTGAGTGGCGATCCGGTGACTGGCGGGCTGACGATGGAGGAATGGGGACGTCGAGTGTCCCCGGATCCTCCATCGTCGCGGACTCGCTTCCCCGAATCCTCCATACTCGCCCATGCGGGCACCCACGGTGACCTTTGCCGGAACCGTGGCGGGGGGAGCAAGGGACCTTTGCTATCGCTTCGACGCGAAACCGCTGGTCAGCAGCTCCCCACGCCGCCACACGGCAGCCGTCAGCGGCACCCCGGGCCGGTAGGCGAGATGCGTGACCGAAGGCGCTTCGAGCACCTGCAGGTCCGCCCGCGCGCCGGGCCGGATCACCCCGACGTCGTCCCTCCGCAGCGCTCGCGCTCCTCCCGCCGTCGCCGACCAGACGGCCTCCTCGATCGTCATCCGCATCTGCAGCACCGCGGTCGTGACGCAGAACGCCATCGACGTCGTGTACGAGCTGCCCGGGTTCGCGTTGCTCGCCAGCGCGACCGTCGCCCCCGCGTCCAGGAGCCGCCGCGCCGGTGCCAGCGGTTGCCGGGTCGAGAGGTCACACGCCGGCAGCAGGGTCGCGACAGTGTCCGAAGCAGCGAGAGCTTCGACGTCCGCTTCGCTCAGGTATGTGCAGTGGTCGACACTCGCGGCCCCCAGTTCGACGGCGAGCCGCACACCCGGCCCCTCCCCCAGCTGGTTTCCGTGCACCCGCAGACCGAGGCCGCGCTCCCGCGCCGCCTTCAGCACCCGGGCGGACTGCGCCTCGTCGAAAGCACCGGTCTCGCAGAACACGTCCGCCCACCGCACGAGCGGCGCCACCGCGTCGAGCATGTCACCGCACACCAGGTCCACATAGGACTCGGTGTCCGCGCCCGGCGGCACCAGATGCGCGCCGAGGAAGGTGACCTCGTCGGCCACGTCGGCGGCGATCCGCGCCGAACGCACCTCGTCTTCGACGTTGAGCCCGTACCCGGTCTTCGTCTCCAGACACGTCGTGCCCTGCTTCGCCGCTTCGTCGACGTGACGCCGCAGGTTCGCCGCGAGCTGCTCATCGGAGGCCGATCGCGTCGCGTCGACGGTGACCGCGATCCCTCCCGCGCTGTATGCCTTACCGGCCATCCGCGCCTCGAACTCGGCCGTCCGGTCCCCGGCGAAGACGAGGTGCGTGTGACTGTCCACCCAGCCGGGCAGCACCGCACGGCCGTCGACGTCGATCCGCTCGTCCGCGTCGGGCGCGTCCGCCGCCGAACCGGCCCACGCGATCGTCTCGCCCTCGACGACGACGGCCGCGTCGCGCAGTCCGCCCAGCTCGGTGTCGTTCGTGGTGAGCTCGCCGATACCCGTGATCAGGACTGCCACAATGCCTCGATCTCCTTGGCCAAGACCGTTTCCGGCCGGTCGATCAGCTGGTGCACGCCGGCTCGGACGATTTTACGCCCGGCGACGACGACATCCCGGACGTCCGCCCCCGAGGCGGCGAAGACCACCCCGGACGGTTCGATTCCCGCGGTCCGCACCGAACCGAGGCCGACCGTGACCAGGTCCGCGCCCGCGCCCGGCGCCAGCGCACCGACCTCGTCCCAGCCGATCGCGCCGTGATCCGTCGCCGCCGCCAGCAGTTCCTCCGCGGTGAACCGGCCGCGTTGCTCACTGGCGAGCCGCTCGTTCAGTTCCAGCGCCCTGGTCTCCTCGAACGCGTCGACGACGGCGTTGCTGTCGCTGCCGAGCGACAGCCGCACACCCGCGTCCAGCAACGTCCGGGCGGGACCGATGCCGTCGCCGAGATCCCGTTCGGTCGTCGGGCAGAAGCAGGCACGACTCCGCGCTTCGCCGAGCCGCTTGACGTCATCGGTGGTCAGATGCGTCGCGTGGACCGCGGTGAGCCGCTCGCCGAGCACTCCGCGGTCGTGGAGCAGCTCCGTCGGCGTCCGGCCATAAGCCGCCAGGCACTGCTCGTTCTCGGCGCGCTGCTCGGAGAGATGGATGTGCAGCGGCCCGGAACCGGTGTCCACTTCGGACAGTTGTGCCTCGGGAACGGCACGCACGGAATGGATCGCACCACCCACCCGGAACGTCTCTTCCGCCCGCACTTCGCCGACCCGTTGCGCCCACTTCTCGGCCGACCCGTCGGAGAACCGCCGTTGCACCTCGTCGGGTTCGACACCGATCCCGCCCGCGAGGTAACACGTGTCGAGCAAGGCCAGCCGGATCCCGGCGTCCCTGGCGGCCTGCCGTAGCGCCTCGCCCATCGCGTTCGGCTCGGCGTAGGGCTTTCCGCCCGGAGCGTGGTGCAGGTAGTGGAACTCGCCGACACTCGTGTACCCGGCCAGCACCATCTCGGCGTAGACCCCACGCGCCAGGCGGTAGTACGAGTCCGGATCGAGCCGCGACGCGAGCGAGTACATCCGCTCACGCCACGTCCAGAAGGTCCCGCGGTCATGGTGCGTCCGCCCGCGCAGCGCGCGATGGAACGCGTGCGAGTGCCCGTTGGCGAAGCCCGGCAAGGTCAGTCCACTCAGGACAGTTCCCGCGCGGGGCGCGTTCACCGTCACGGAGACGATCGTCCCGTCGTCGATCTCGATCCGGACGGCGTCGGCGATCCCGTCCGGCAGCCAGGCCCGCTCACACCAATATGTCGTCATGTCGACAGTTTCTCCAGGACGTCCGCGAGCGCACGGGCACCGTGGTCGACGTCCGCCGCCTCGGAGAACTCCTCCGGGGAATGGCTGATCCCGGTGGGATTGCGCACGTAGAGCATGCCGGACGGGACGAAGCCGGCGAGGATCGCGGCGTCGTGCCCGGCACCGGTCGGCAATCCCGGCGGCTCGCCGAGCCAAGTGCTCAGGTCACGGCGCAACGCGTCGTCGAAGACCACGTCGTCCGAGTACGACTCCTTGGTGACCTCGACGCGGCAGCCTTCCTGCCCCGCCGCCTGCTCGGCCAGCTTCGCGATCTCCGCGACCAATTCGGGCGTGTCCGCACCTGGTACCCGTGCGTCCAACCACAGGTCCACGGTGGACGCGATGACGTTGGTTCCGCCGGGAGTGGGCACGAGCCTGCCGACCGTGGCCCTCGCGTCGGCGGTCGCCTTCGCCAGCTTCCGTACCGCGAGCACGGTCTCGGCCGCCGGGATCATCGGGTCACGACGATCGCCGATCAGCGTCGCACCGGCGTGATTTCCCTGTCCCTGGAAGGAGAACCGCCACCGGCCGTGCGCGATCACCGTGGTGCCGACGGCGATCGGCGAACCGAGGTCGATCAGTCCTCGCCCCTGCTCGACATGCAGTTCGAGGAACTTCCCGATCAGCCCGAGGCGCGCGGAATCGCGGCCGACGCGTTCGGGGTCGAGGCCGGATTTCGCCGCCGCCTCGGCGAACGTGACGCCGTCCGGATCACGCAGGCCACGCGCCTTGTCCGCGTCGATGGTCCCGGTCAGCAGCCGCGAGCCGAGGCACGGCACCCCGAATCGGCCGCCCTCTTCCTCCGCGAAGACCACGACGGCGAACGGCTTGCCGGGACGGAACCTCTTGGCCTGCAGGATCTCCACCGCGTCGAGCGCGCTCGCGACACCGAGCGGCCCGTCGAAGGCGCCACCGCCCGGCACCGAGTCGAGATGGCTCCCGGTGACGACCGCGTCCGGGCCGGGTGTCCCCCACCAGGCCCAGATGTTGCCGTTGCGATCGGTCTCGACGCCCAGTCCCAGCCGTCCCGCGCGCTCGGCGAACCACGCCCGTAGTTCGGTTTCGGCCGCGTCGAAGGCGTGGCGGGAGTAGCCGCCGCGCTTCGGGTCACGGCCGACGTCCGAGATCTCCTCCAGCAGCGAGGACGCGCTCACTCGGCATCCCGCATCGGCACGCGCACGCCGCGCTCGTCGGCGACGTCGGCGGCGCTGTCGTATCCGGCGTCGACGTGCCGGATGACGCCCATGCCCGGGTCGTTGGTGAGCACGCGCTCGAGTTTCCGCGCGGCCAGCGGGGTTCCGTCCGCCACGCTGACCTGGCCCGCGTGGATGGAGCGGCCCATGCCGACCCCGCCGCCGTGGTGGATCGACACCCAGCTGGCGCCCGACGAAGTGTTGACCAGGGCGTTCAGCAACGGCCAGTCGGCGATCGCGTCGGAACCGTCGGCCATGCCTTCGGTCTCGCGGTACGGCGAGGCCACACTGCCCGAGTCGAGGTGGTCGCGGCCGATGACGACCGGCGCCTTCAGCTCCCCGCTGGCGACCATCTCGTTGAACCGCAGGCCCGCCAGGTGCCGCTCGCCGTAGCCGAGCCAGCAGATCCGCGAAGGAAGCCCCTGGAACGCGACGCGTTCACCGGCGAGGCGGATCCAGCGCGCGAGGGATTCGTTCTCCGGGAACAGTTCCAGCATCGCGCGGTCGGTCGCCGCGATGTCCTCGGGGTCGCCCGACAGCGCCGCCCAGCGGAACGGGCCGTTGCCCCCGCAGAACAGCGGGCGGATGTAGGCGGGCACGAACCCAGGGAAGTCGAACGCCCGCTCACAGCCGCCGAGCTTCGCCTCACCGCGCAGGGAGTTGCCGTAGTCGAAGACCTCGGCGCCCTTGTCGAGGAAGCCGAGCATCGCGTCCACCTGCTCCGCCATCGACTCGCGGGCGCGCTCGGTGAACTCGTCGGGTTTCTTGTCCGCGTAGTCCTGCCACTCGTCGACGCCGATGCCCTTCGGCAGGTACGAAAGCGGGTCGTGCGCGGAAGTCTGGTCGGTGACGATGTCGACCTCGACGCCGCGGCGCAGCAGTTCGGGCAGCACCTCGGCGGCGTTGCCGACCACGCCGACGGACAGCGCGCGCTTCTCCTTCTTCGCGGCCTCCACGCGGCGGATCGCGTCGTCGAGGTCGTCGGCGACCTCGTCCAGGTAGCGGGTCTCGACGCGGCGGTGGGCGCGCTGCGGGTCGCATTCGACGACGAGCGCGACGCCGTCGTTCATCGTGACGGCCAGCGGCTGCGCGCCACCCATGCCGCCGAGGCCGGCGGTGACGGTGAGCGTGCCCTTCAGCGTGCCCCCGAACCGCTTCTTCGCGACGGCGGCGAAGGTTTCGTACGTGCCCTGCAGAATTCCCTGTGTGCCGATGTAGATCCAGGATCCCGCGGTCATCTGGCCGTACATGGTCAGTCCCTGCGCCTCCAAGCGCCGGAACTCCGGCCAGGTCGCCCAGTCGCCGACGAGATTGGAGTTGGCGATGAGCACGCGCGGCGCCCATTCGTGCGTGCGGAACACGCCGACCGGCTTGCCGGACTGGACGAGCAGCGTCTCGTCCTGCTCCAAACCGGTCAGCTCGCGGGTGATCGCGTCGAAACTGGCCCAGTTGCGGGCGGCCTTGCCGGTGCCGCCGTAGACGACGAGGTCTTCCGGGCGCTCGGCGACCTCGGGGTCGAGGTTGTTGTGGAACATTCGCAGCGCGGCTTCGGTCTGCCAGTTCTTCGCGGTGAGCGTGGTGCCTCGGGCGGCACGGACCGTGCGGGTCATGGGCTCAGACCTCCAGTTGGGCCGCGGCGAGGACGGCACCCGACGCGACGAGTTCTTCGGCGGCGGCGATCTCCGGCGCCAGATGACGGTCGGGGCCGGGACCCTCGACCTTGGTGCGGACGAGATCCCGGACCCGGCCGGTGACCGGCGACGGGGCCAGGGGCGCGCGCATGTCGAGTGCCCGCGCGGCGGTGAGCAGTTCGATGGCGAGAACGGTGTCGAGGCCCTCGACGGCCTTGCGCAGCTTGCGCGCGGCGGACCAGCCCATGGAGACGTGATCCTCCTGCATGGCGCTGCTCGGGATCGAATCGACCGACGCCGGCACCGCGAGACGCTTGAGTTCGCTGACGATGGCCGCCTGCGTGTACTGGGCGATCATGTGGCCCGAATCGACGCCGGGGTCGAACGCGAGGAACGGCGGCAGGCCGTGCGAGCGGGCCTTGTCGAGCATCCGGTCGGTGCGGCGCTCGGCGATACTGGCGACGTCCGCGAGCGGGATGGCGAGAAAATCGAGCACGTACGCGACCGGGGCGCCGTGGAAGTTGCCGTTCGACTCGACACGGCCGTCGGACAACACGACCGGGTTGTCGACCGCGGAGTGAAGCTCACGCTCGGCGACGAGTTCGGCGTGCGTGAGACTGTCGCGTGCGCCGCCGTGCACCTGCGGGGCGCAGCGGAGGGAGTACGCGTCCTGGACGCGGTTGCAGTCCGGGCCGCGGTGGCTCTCGACGATCTTCGAGCCCTGGAGCGCCGTCCACATGCGCTGGGCGCTCCGCGCCTGCCCGGGGTGCGGGCGCAACGCCTGGAGATCGGCGGCGAAGGCGCGATCGGTACCCAGGAGTGCCTCGACGCTCATCGCCGCGGTGATGTCGGCGGTGTCGAGGAGCTTGCGCAGGTCGGCCGCGGCGAGGAGAAGCATGCCGAGCATGCCGTCGGTCCCGTTCGTGAGGGCGAGGCCCTCCTTCTCCGCCAGAACGACAGGTTCGATGCCAGCGTGCTTCAGCGCTACGCCGGCCTGGACGACTTCACCGTTGTACTCGACTTCGCCCTCTCCCATCAGCGCGAGCGCGACAGCGGCCAGGGGCGCGAGGTCACCGGAGCAGCCGAGGGAACCGTACTCGTGGACGAGCGGGGTGATCCCGGCGTTGAGCAGGGCAGCAAGCGCTTGCGCGGTCTGCGGCCGGATACCGGTGTACCCACTGGCGAGGGTGCGGAGGCGCAGCAACATCAGCGCACGGACGACCTCGGTCTCCACGACCGGGCCCGCCCCCGCCGCGTGCGACCGGATCAGCGACCGCTGCAACGCGGTACGGCTTTCGAGCGGAATGTGCCTGGTCGCGAGCGCCCCGAAGCCCGTCGAAACACCGTACGTCGGCGTCTCGGCGTGGGCGAGGTCGTCGATGTGCTGACGCGTCGCGGCGAGGTTCTTCTCGACCGCCTCGCTGACCGCGACGGGCGAGTGGTCACGGGCGACCGCGACGACCTGTTCGGGCCGTAGCGGTTCGGACCCCAGAAGTACGGTTTCCGGCATAGCCCCATTGGACAACGCCATGCCCGCTGGTGGGCGGCCCCAACCGGTGGTTGTGTCTGGTATTCAAGACACGCAGGACGGTAGCAAGGGTCCCTTGCTACCGCCTGGCTCAACGTCGAGAGAAGCGAGAGCAAAGGTCCCTTGCTCTCGCGCCGAGTGAAACAGGAGGTCGTCATGGGAGAGAGCAGCGAAGTCCCGGCTCTGCGACGCGGCCTCGGCATCCTCCGGACCCTTGCCGCCCGGCCTGGACCGGTGTCGGCGGCCACGATCGCACGCGAACTCGGTCTCCCGCGTTCGACGACGTATCACCTGCTGGCCGAACTGGAGGCCGCCGGTTTCGTGGCACACTTGCCTGCCGAGCGCCGGTACGGCCTCGGCATCGCCGCGTTCGAACTCGGCTCGGCCTACCTGCGGCACGATCCGCTGGAACGGCTCGCGGTCCCGCTGCTGCGTAAACTCGCCGACCGGGTCGGCCACACCGCTCATCTCGGCGTACTGCACGGCAACGAGTCGCTCTACCTGGTCAAAGAACGCCCCACGCGCCCGGAAACCCTGGTCACCGAGGTCGGCGTGCGGCTACCCGGCCAGCTCACGGCATCGGGCAGGGCGATATTGCGACACCTGCCGTCGCCGCACATACGCGCGCTTTTCCCGGCCGCGTCGGCGTTCGTGCTGCGCACCGGCCGCGGTCCGCGCACTCTCGCCGAACTACGCCGGACGCTGAACGCGGAGGGCAGGCTCGGCTGGGCGGTCGAAGACGGTCACGTCACCGAAGGATTCGCCTCGGTGGCCTGCCCGGTCTTCGACCACGGCGCCCGGCCGATGGCCGCGATCAGCGTGACCCTCCGCCACCTCTGCCCAGGAGCGGAGGGATGCGAGGAAACTTGGCCCGACCTCGCCGAAGAGGTCCGCCTGACCGCGGCCGAACTGACCACCCGGATCGGGGGTCAGGCGCGCTGAGCGTGCCTCTTCTGAACTCCCTCGAGCCCGAGCATCGCCAGCAGTTCGGCGCAGTCGAGCGCGTCCGAAGAGTGCCCGGCGACGGTCCTTGCGGCCCTGCCGTTCTGCACGGTGAGGCGGATTTCTTCTTCAGCCCGCACACCTGCCATGCGGCTCTGGTCTTCTGCGGGATCGGGACGACTGGAATGCCTAGCCCAGGTCATCTGCCACCTTCTTCCGGCCCTCCGGCGACACGGGGTCGGTTCGAAAGAGGGCCATGGTCGGACACTAAGCATGACATCCCTGCCCGCGGCAGTTCCCGGCGCGGGTGAATTGAGACGAAAATGATCTAGTTTCCGCTACTCTCCGTGGTTCAAGAAGGACTCAATCCGGGCATTGAACGGCTCGCCGATGTCGCCATCAAATGCCCCATCCCGGTCACGACGTCGCGGACCACGCCGGCCCGGTCCGCGATCGCGTCGGCGATGACCTCGTACTCCGGCCGATGATCACGAGCACCGGGAAAGCCGCCGCCAACGCATCGAGCGGTGAGTCCGCGTCTCCCGGCGGCCGCACCCCGATCAGCGCGCGGGTCCCCCACCGCAGTGTTTTCCGGCACCGGATCCGGGATGGGCCGCGGCACACCGGCGAGCAAGAAGAAGACCCTGAAGACCTCAGGAGCATCTTCCAGCGAGCCCGTGAGGAGCTGCCACAGTTCGGCGTCCCAAGCATTGACGACCTCGTGACCACGAACGACTCCAGCCGCGGACGGCTCGACACGGTGAGCGTTCGGACCACCGCCGGCCGAACGTCCTTCGGATCCCCGTTACGAGTTCTTTCCCGTGGGCGTCGAGTGTGTCCAGCAGCCGGCGTCCGGCGCGGGCAATCTGCCGCGGTCCGGCGTGCCGGGCGAGGTCGACGAGGATCTTCTCCCCGGCCCGCACATCCTCCGGCACAGAGGACGGAATCCTGGCGAGGGTGCGGATGATCGCGTCGATCTGCGAACCCCCGATCACCCCCTCCGCCGCGGCGTGAGCGGTCAACGGCGCCAGTGGCGGCTCAGGAGCTCCCCCGATCGACGGACGCACATGCAGGGCCAGGACACGATCGGCACGGGCATGGGCTTCCTTGTCCGCCACACGAAAGTCCTCGAAAATCAACGCCGCAACGTCGAATGACCCGAGCACCCGCGCACCCCACGGGCATTGATTTCCGCCAGGATCGCGTTCTGCTCCACAGCCAACTGACGCTTCCGCATTTCTAATTCCTGCTTACGGGCATGCAGCGTCGCGGTGTCGACGCGCCACCACTCGGTGAACATCTTCGGAGATGCGTCTTCGCTGTCCACAGCTCCAGACTACTCCGAATCGAACAGATGTGCCAACCCTGACGGCCTAGCGTAAAAAATCCGAAATGCACGTGCAAAGAAGGCAGCGAAGGGCGCTTAAAGCGCGAAGGACCATAAGCCGCTAAAAGCGCTTCGCGTTAGATCCGCGTCCGAACCTCGTCACATGGCCGCGCCAAGCGAAGGACGGATCGAAACCACACGAAGCCCGCCGTCGATCGCCGGGGCCTGCTGCCGGACCAAGCGTCGCTGGGAGTCGCCCCAGAAGAACCCTCTAGGCCACCAACGGCCGAGCAACACCACGCCACAGCAAGCCGGACATGGAAGAAGCGGCCCCACCCCGAGGGGCAGAGCCGCTTCCGTCGACCAGTGGAGGTGCCGGGAATTGAACCCGGGTCCTCTGGCGTATCACCAGGGCTTCTCCGTGCGCAGTCCGCTATGTCTCTACTTGGCCCCTTCAGTCACGCGAACAAGCTGAAGTGACGAGCCCAGCCACTGTTCGATTCCCAACCACACCCCGCAGCCGAGTGTGGCGGTAAGCCTCCTAGCTGATGCCGGTGACCGGGTCGGAGGCGACCCCGGACCGACAGAGTTGCTCTACTGCTTAGGCAGCAAGAGCGAACTCGCGCTGGCTCTTAGGCTCGGCGCTTATTGGTTTGCGATGACGCTTACGGTGGTCTCTCGCCTGCACCGGCACGCTTCTCCTGATTCAACGTCCAAAGTCGAAACCGTTCACCCCCTTGGTGGGACACAACCTCTACATCATAACCCGGTCGGCAACCAGATTGTTCCCGCAGGTGGGGCTAGCCCCACTGGGGAGATGCCCGCGGGCACCATGTCAGCGAGCGTTCGCGGGCGCGATGCTGAACTCCTCGCACCAGAGAGGAGCACGACCATGAGCTCGCTAGCGGCCGAGCGGGAGCTGAGCAGGGCCGATCCGTCGTTCGGCGGCTCGCTCGTCTATCTGCTGATGAACCTGCCGATGGGTGTCCTGGCCTTCGCGCTCTTGATGTCCCTCATCTCGGCGGGCATCGGCACGGTGATCGTCTGGCTCGGGCTGCCGATCCTCGCGCTGGTGGTCCTGTCGGTCCGCGGGGCGGCCCGGATGGAGCGCGCCAGGGTGTACGCGTTGCTGGACCGCTACATCGACCTGCCGTATCTTCCGTTGCCCGACGCGGGTCAGTCCGTGCGGTGGAAGGCGCGGCTGAAGGACCACTCGACGTGGCGCGACCTCGGCTACTTCTTCCTGCTCTTCCCACTCGGGATCATCGAGTTCGTGCTGGTCACGGTGTTCTGGTCGACCAGTCTCGGGCTCGCGGCCCTGCCGATTCACTACCGCTTCCTGCCTGGTGGCGAGTACCGCTTCCCGACCTGGGAAAACGCCTGGTTCACCGTCGATTCGACGGTCTCGGCCCTGCCTTGGGCGGCGCTCGGAGTGCTGTGCATCGCCCTGTCGGTAGCGTTGACGAAGGCGCTGGCGGGCTCGCATGCCCGGCTGGCGACGGCGCTGCTCGGGCCGACCCGCGCCCAGCGCCGCCGTCTGGAGAATTCATGGGGCGAGGTGCACGGATGACGATCGACCAGCAGGTACAGCAGGTGGGGATTCCCCGGCCGCGGCCGTTGCGGTCGATCGGCTACATGATCGTCAGCTTCGTGTTCCGGTTGCTCCAGTTCATCTTGATCGTCGTGGGCCTGACGGTCGGCATCGCGACGGCGGTGGTGTGGATCGGCTTCCCGATCCTCATGGCCACGACCAGCTTCATCCGCTGGTCCGCCGATCGGGAGCGGGGCTGGGCGCGGACGATGCTCGAAACTCCGCTGGAACCGGTCGAACGGCTCCCCGTCGAGGGGCTTTCGCTGGTCAAGCGCTGGCTGACCCGGCTGACCGACGCGACGACGTGGCGTGACCTCGCCTACCTGATGGCGGCGTTTCCGCTGGCCTGTCTGGAGCTTCCGATCGCGATCGCGTCGATCGTGCTGCTGCCGATGGCGATCTGGGTGACCCCGTGGGTGGGGTGGCTGCACGGCAATCTGGCGTACTCGCTGCTCGGCCCGAACCGCGCCGCGAAACTGGAGCAGAAGGCCGAGCGGCTGCAGGCGTCGCGGGCTCGCGGGGTCGACGCCGCCGAGGCCGAACGCCGCCGCATCGAACGTGATCTGCACGACGGCGCCCAGCAGCGCCTGGTCGCCGTCGCGATGAGCCTGGGCCGCGCGAAGTCGAAGTTCGACCACGACCCGGACGCCGTGCGTGAACTGATCGACGAAGCGCACCTCGACGCCAAGCTCGCGGTGTCGGAGCTACGCGATCTCGCCCGGGGGATCTACCCGGCGGTGCTTGGCGACCGCGGCCTCGACGCCGCCTTGTCCGCTCAGGCCGCGAAGTCGCCGATCCACGTCGACGTCGAGGTGGACGTCGAGCCGAGGCCGCCGGCGGCGGTCGAGACGACGGCGTACTTCATCGTCGGGGAGACGCTGACGAACATCGCGAAGCACTCGGGAGCGTCCGAAGCGGGTGTGAAGGTGTGGCGCACGGACTCGATGGTCATCGTCGAGATCACCGACAACGGGCACGGTGGCGCCGAAGTCCGGCCAGGTGGCGGCCTGGCGGGTCTCGCCGACCGGGCGGCCACGATCGACGGTGTGATCACCGTCGTCAGCCCGCCCGGCGGCCCGACGGTGATTCGTGCGGACCTGCCGTGCCAGTGGTGATCCGCTCGTGAGTGAATAGGCCCTGCCATTCACTCACGACGCTGGGGGCAGCATGCGGGTTGTCATCGCCGAAGACGCGGTTCTGTTGCGCGCGGGGGTGATTCGCCTCCTCGCCGACGAGGACATCGAGACCGTCGCGGCCGTGGACAACGGTGACGACCTGCTGGGTGCGGTCAAGGAACACCGGCCGGATCTGGCGATCGTCGACGTGCGGATGCCGCCCACCTTCACCGACGAGGGCCTGCGCGCGGCGCTGGGCGCCCGTGAGGTCATCCCTGGCCTGCCCGTTCTCGTGCTTTCCCAGTACGTCGAGGAGAGCTACGCCGTCGAACTGCTGTCCGGCGGGGCGGGCGGAGTCGGGTACCTGCTCAAGGAACGCGTCGCCGACGTCGGGGACTTCCTCGACGCGGTCAAACGCGTCGCCGGCGGCGGCACGGCCATCGACCCGGACGTCATCGCGCAGCTGATGGCCCGTGGCCGCAAGAACCCGCTCGACGCGCTCACCGCCCGCGAGTCCGAGGTTCTCGGGCTGATGGCGCAGGGCCTGTCCAACACCGCGATCGCGAACTCGCTCGTCGTCTCGCACGGCGCGGTCGAGAAACACATCGGCAACATCTTCTCGAAGCTCGGCCTCGAAGCGAGTTCGGTGGAACATCGCCGGGTCCGCGCGGTGCTCACTTACTTAGGACGCTGAAGTAGCTCTTGGTGGCGAACCCGTCACTCACCTAACATGGGCAGACTGATGGTGAGCGACGAGCCGAAACGAGGAGGACCCATGACCGGCAGGCCCTCCCGGAGCGTCCGCTTCTTCGGCGGGCCGCTCGACGGCCGCGTCCAGGAACTCGGTGACACCGAACCGGTCGAGGGCACCGTCCTCAAGCATGTCCACCTGCACGACGGGCCGAAGATCGAGACCCGGTACGAGCTCGGCCGTGCCGAGGACGACTGCTGGGAATTCCGGCTGAGCTCCGCCCCGCTCCCGGAACCCGAGACCGACGGCGTGGGGTAGGGAAAACTCCACCTGCCGAGGGCGAAAACAGGAAGATCGATACGGCGGCCCGCACCGCTGATTTCGCGGCCCTGAAGCACCAGGCTCCTTTCCATGCACACGAGCCAGAAACAGGGCCGGGACAGGTTCCTGGACATCGTCCGAGCGGTCGCGATCCTCGCGGTCGTCGTTCAGCACTGGGGAATGCCGGTGCTCTCGTACGCCGACGGCCATCTCTCGTCCGGGAACGCCCTCGCGACGCCCGGCTGGTGGGTCGTCACCTGGCTCAGTCAGGTCATGCCGCTGGTCTTCTTCGCGGGCGGCGCGGCCAACCTGATCTCGCTGAGCCGCGCGAAAAGTTCCCGTTCCTGGCTCGCGGCCCGGCTCAAGCGGCTGATGATCCCGGTGCTGCCGCTGGTGGCGGTCTGGCTGTTCGTCCCGGACATCCTGCGGGGGATGGGCATTCCGGAGCAGCCGTTGCAGGTGGGCGGTGCGATCGCCGCGCAGCTGCTGTGGTTCCTGGCCGTGTACGTGCTCACCGTGCTGCTCACCCCGCTGCTGGCCGCGGCACATCGCCGCTGGGGCCTGAAGGTCCCGCTCGTGATGCTCGCCGCCGCCGTCCTCGTCGACGTCGCCCGCTTCAACGACCTCGGCCTGATCGGTTTCGCGAACGCGGTCTTCGTCTGGATGGCCGTGCACCAGCTCGGCTTCCACTACACGCAAGGCCGGCTCGGCTCGCTCGGCCGCCGCGCCGCGCTGGGCATGTCCGCCGCCGGTTTCGGTATCACCGCGCTGATGGTCGCCTTCGGTCCGTACCCGGCCAGCATGATCGGCATGCCGGGCGCCCCGGTGTCGAACATGAGCCCGCCGACCGTACTGCTGGCCTTCCTCGCGATCGGCCAGATCGGACTCCTGCTCGCCTGCAAACCGCAGTTGAACGCCCTCGCCGCCCGGCCGAACCTCGACGCCGCCCTGAAGTGGATCGGCCCGCGGTTCATGAGCGTCTACCTGTGGCACATGCCGGCGCTGATCGTCGTCTCCGGCGTCGCGGTCTACGGCCTGGGTTACGAGACCCCCGAACCGGGTTCCGTGCTGTGGCTGACGATGGTCCCGGCCTGGCTCGGTGCCTGCGGGCTGGTGCTCCTCGGCCTGCTGCGGATGTTCGCCCGGTTCGAGACACAGAGCTCCGGTCCGGCCTCGACGGCGCACACGCCTCAGCTGGTGCTGGCCGGACTGGCGATCGCCGGCGGCCTGCTCGGCCTCGCCGCGCACGGTTTCGCCCCGCTGAGCGACGGTCTCGCGCAGGGCCCGGTGCCGTGGGTGGCGCTGGCGACGGGCGGATTCCTTTTGGCGGGCAAGCAGATCCCGGTCACGGAACTGGGGACGCGGCTGCTCGGCCGCGCCGTCTCGGTCACCGAGGTGGCGCAGCTCAAACGCTGAGCAGTTGAGCGGGGGTGTCGTGCAGCACCGCCCGCAGGAACGGCTCACCCAGGCGATCGTCGGCGGCCCAGCCGGCGATCGCCTGAAGCTGTGTGGCGTACGAGTACGGGATGTTGGGGAAGTCGGTGCCGAATACGACGCGATCCGGGAACTCGGCCAGCAGATCGGTCCAGTCCGGCGGCAGCGGGTTGCCACGCGAGGTGAACTCCACGCCGACCATCGTGGTGTCGAGGTACACGCGCGGATACTTCCTGGCCAGCTCGAACGCGAAATCGATCTCCGGCATTCCCGCGTGCGCCAGGACCAGCGTCAGATCCGGATGCCGCACCAGGATCTCCTCGAACAACCGTAGCCCGGTGTAGGCACCCTTCAACGGACCGTGTCCACAGTGGACGACCACGGGGACACCGGCGTCCGCCAGCGCGCCCCAGACGCCGTCCAGCAGTTCGTCACGCGGGTCGTAGGCGCCGACCTGGACGTGCGCCTTGAAACAGCGCGCACCCGCCCGCAGCGCACCGTCCACAACGGACAACGCCGAGGGTTCCGGGTAGAAGGTGCCCGTCGGCACGGCGTCCGGGACGCGTTCGGCGAACTCCAGCGCCCACGACGTCAGCCATTCGGCCATCCCGGGCTTGTGCGGATAGACCAGTGGGGCGAACTTGCGCACACCGAAGGAGCGCAGGGTTTCGACGCGTTCTTCTTCCGACGTGCGGTAGTACACCGGCCAGGCCATACCGTAGTGCTCTTCGGCCTGGTCGAAGTAGGCCCACACCTTGTCCATGACCGGCTTCGGCAGGAAATGCAGGTGAAGGTCCACGAGCCCGTCGATGCCCAGCGCCGCGATCCAGCCAGGGATCTCGGCGTCGGAAGCGGGCCCGTGGATCAATCGTTGTACCGGCCCTTCAGCGCCCGGCCCAGGGCCCGGCTGATGGTGCGCTCCGCGTCGCGCTTGGAGATGTCCTGCCGCTTGTCGTAGGACTTCTTGCCCTTGGCCAGCGCGATCTCGACCTTGACCTTGCCGTCCTTGAAGTACATCGACAGCGGGACCAGGGAAAGCCCGCTCTCCTTGGTCTTGCCGATGAGCCGCTCGATCTCCTGGCGGTGCAACAGCAGTTTCCGGGTGCGGCGCGGCGTGTGGTTCGTCCACGTGCCCTGCACGTACTCCGGGATGTGCACGTTGCGCAGCCAGACCTCGCCGTCGTCCACCGTGGCGAACGCGTCGGCCAGCGATGCCCGTCCCTCACGCAGGCTCTTCACCTCGGTACCGACGAGCACGAGACCGGCTTCGTAGGTGTCGAGGATGGAGTAATCGTGGCGAGCCTTGCGGTTCGACACGATCACCTTGCGTCCACGTTCCTTGGGCATAGCGGCGACTCTACGTGAGTTTCTGTGTTCGGGCAGGTGGTTATCGGGGCGGCTAGTGGCGCACGTACAGGCGCAGCGTCACATAGCCGGTGATCGCGGAAATGATGACCGAGACGGCGAGCAGGATCGGCGCCACCGGGAACAGCAATTCGAGCATGCCGACCGCGGGGAACACGTCCCCGGTGAGCACCAAGTCGAGCAGCAACACCTTGGTGAGCACCAGGAAGACGATACCGATGATCGCACCGACCAGGCCGGCGACCACCGCCTCCAGGAGGAACGGCAGCTGCGTGTACCAGCGGGTCGCGCCCACCAGCCGCATGATGCCGACCTCGGTGCGCCGGGTGAACGCCGACACCTGGATCGTGTTGGCGATCAGCAGCAGTGCGGCGATGGCCATGATCAGCGCGGCACCGAAGGCCAGGTTCCGCACGCCGTTGAGCGCGTTGAACACGCGGTCCAGTGCCTTCTGCTGGTCGTCGACCTTGCTGACGCCGGGTTTGCCGCTGTACTCCTGGATGATCGCCTGGCTGCGCTCGGGGTTCTTCAGCTTGACGTGCAGCGACGCGGGGAGCGCCTCCGGCCCGGTCAGCGCGAGCAGTTCCGGCTGGCTCTCGAACATCTTCTTGAACCGCTCGTAGGACTGCTCGCGGTTCTCGAACACGACCGACTCGACGCCGTCGTTGCCCTGCAGGTCCTGGCGCAACGCCTGGCAGGCGGACTGGGAGCAGTTCGGGTCACCGGAGCTGATGTCGTTGACCAGATAGACCGAAACCTCGACGTCGGCGAGGAAGTTGGCCTTCATCTTGTCGATCGTGCCGACGGCCAGCAGGCCGAAGCCGAGCATGGCGAGGGAGACCGCGGTGGTGAGGATCATCGCGATGGTCATCGTGACGTTCCGGCGCAAGCCGGTGACTACCTCGCTGAAGACGAAACTGGCGCGCATCGGGGTTGATGTCCCTTGGAAGTCGTGGGTAACGGAGGAGGGCGGGGCCGGTCAGCGGCCGATGCCGTAGACGCCTCGGGCGTCGTCACGGATGACCTTGCCGAGCTGGAGCTCGACGACCCTTCGCCGCATCGAGTCCACGATCGAATGGTCGTGGGTGGCCATCAGCACCGTCGTGCCGGTGCGGTTGATCCGCTCCAGCAGCAGCATGATGTCCTGGCTGGTGTCGGGATCCAGGTTCCCGGTCGGCTCGTCGGCGAGAAGCACGAGCGGGCGGTTCACGAACGCGCGGGCGATCGCGACGCGCTGCTGCTCACCACCGGAGAGTTCGTTGGGGAGGCGGTCGGCCTTGCCGTCGAGGCCGACGAGCTCGAGCACCTCGGGCACGACCTTGCGGATCGTGGGGCGCGGCTTGCCGATGACTTCGAGCGCGAAGGCGACGTTCTCGGCGACGGTCTTGTTCGACAGCAGGCGGAAGTCCTGGAAAACGCAGCCGATGGTCTGCCGCAGACGCGGCACCCGGCGGCGGGCGAGCTTGGCGACGTCGAAGTTGGAAACCATCACGCGACCCTTGCTCGGCACCTCTTCGCGCAGCAGGAGACGCAGGAACGTCGACTTCCCGGACCCCGAGGGACCGATCAGGAAGACGAACTCACCTTTGTCGATCTCGACCGACACCCTTTCGAGGGCGGGACGGGTCGAGGTCTTGTAGACCTTGGAAACCTCTTCGAGCCGGATCACGGTTCGGCATACTACCCATGCCCGCCGTCAAGCCCGGGTAGCCCGGTCCCGGCGGCCAAGCGAGCAAGGGACCTTTGCTATCGCTCTCCGGAAGAGAGCGATAGCAAAGGTCCCTTGCTCTCTCACGCAGGGTCGCTACGCGGCTCCGGACTGCTTGCGCCAACGGATGCCCGCCTCGAGGAAACCGTCGATATCGCCGTCGAGCACGGACGACGGGTTGCCGACCTCGAATTCGGTCCGCAGGTCCTTGACCATCTGGTACGGGTGCAGCACGTAGGAGCGCATCTGGTTGCCCCAGCTGGAGCCGCCGTCCTTGAGCGCGTCCATCTCGGCGCGCTCCTCCTCCTTCTTCCGCAGCAGCAGCCGCGCCTGGAGGACCTTCATCGCGGCGGCCTTGTTCTGCAGCTGCGAC
Organism: Amycolatopsis sp. QT-25; assembly: GCF_029369745.1. Taxonomy (NCBI): domain Bacteria; kingdom Bacillati; phylum Actinomycetota; class Actinomycetes; order Pseudonocardiales; family Pseudonocardiaceae; genus Amycolatopsis; species Amycolatopsis sp. QT-25. The sequence continues at coordinate 1,185,680 of NZ_CP120210.1, read as the reverse complement.
TTCTCGTTCTGACACGACACGACCACACCGGTCGGGATATGCGTGATCCGCACCGCCGAGTCCGTCGTGTTGACGCTCTGGCCGCCGGGTCCGGACGAGCGGTACACGTCGACCCGGATGTCCTTCTCGGGGATGTCGACGTGGTCGACCTCCTCCACTTCGGGCATCACCTCGACGTGCGCGAAGGAGGTCTGGCGGCGGCTCTGGTTGTCGAAGGGCGAGATGCGCACCAGCCGGTGCGTGCCCTGCTCGACCGAGAGCGTGCCGTAGACGTAGGGCGCCGTCACCTTGAACGTGGCGGACTTGATGCCCGCCTCTTCGGCGTAGGAGATGTCGTAGACGTCGGTCGGGTAGTTGTGCCGCTCGGCCCACCGCAGGTACATCCGGAGCAGCATCTCGGCCCAGTCGGCCGCGTCGACCCCGCCCGCTTCGGACCGGATGGTGACCACGGCGTTCCGCGGGTCGTACTCACCCGACAGCAGGGTGCGGACCTCGAGCCCGTCGATGTCCTTGGTGAGCGCCGTGAGCTCGGATTCGGACTCGGCCACACTGGCGGAATCGCCCTCGGCCTCGGCCAGCTCGTAGAGGACACCCAGGTCGTCGAGCCGCTGCCGCAGCTCGGAGATGCGTCGCAGCTCACTCTGCCGGTGGGACAACTGGCTGGTGACCTTCTGCGCCGCTTCGGGGTCGTCCCAGAGGTTCGGGCTGGATGCCTGTTCCTCCAGCTCGGCCACCTGGGCACGCAGCGCATCCAGGTCCATCACCGACTCGATCTGCTTCAGCTTGCCGGCCAGGTCCTTCAGTGCCGCATCGAACTCATCACTCACGTCGGCCAAGGTTACGGCAAAACCCACGACCGGTTGCGGGGAACCGGTCGTGGGCACCTGTCCGGGTCAGGACTGGGGGATGGAATCCAGCAGTTTCAGTGCCGCTTTGGCCTGCGCCTGGGCGAACTCGGCGACGGCCTTGGCGTAGGGACCGTCGGCGGCCTTGGTGGCGGCCTTGGCCTCGTCGAGCTGCTGGGTGTAGCTGGCGCGCGCCGACTCGAGCAGCGCCGAGCGCTGCTTCACCGTCAACGAACCGGCGTGCACGAGACGCAGGATCAGCGGACTGCGGAGGTGGTCAGGACCGGCTTCGGAGGTCAGCCACGTCTTGAACGCCTTCTTGCCCGCCGCGGTGATGAGGTACTGCTGACTCGACCGCGGCCCCTGCTTGCCGAGGCGGACGAGGCCCTCCTTCGACAAGGCGGGGAGCTCCCGGTACACCTGGCTGCGGGTCACGCTGAAGAAGGCGCCGAAACGCTCACCCGCCCCCGCGACCAGTTGCCCGCCCGTGGCGGGACCGTCGTGGAGAAGACCGAGCAGTGCGGCGGCTGTTGCATTCAATTCGGACACGCACTCCACGGTCCCACTTTTCGGCACCTGTGTCCACTGTGGTCAGCACATCTGTCCATTGTGGCTAGTGATATGCGCTCATTCGGCCCAACGCACTACGCCTGTCCACAAAGGACCGGACACGCTGCGCGACCGATGTCGGCCACGGACAGCGGTACGCGTCCCCCGCCCCGACCAACGACAGCGGATGATCGCCCCGGAGGGCACGCAGACCACGGAACCGGAAAACAAGAAGCGCGGATCTGCGATTTCCGCAGATCCGCGCTTCGTTTTCTCTGTAGCGGGGACAGGATTTGAACCTGCGACCTCTGGGTTATGAGCCCAGCGAGCTACCGAGCTGCTCCACCCCGCGTCGTTGTGTCAATAGATTACACGGGGGCGAAACCCGGTTTCAGGGGGGTGCCCTTAACTCGACAAAGGGTCCTTGACCTGCCCTTATGGCGCGACTTTGTCATCCAGCCAGCCGAAGACGCCGTTGAGGACCATGGTCAGCCCGTCGCTGAACCTGCCCTCGACGTCCTCGTCGAAGACCCACGCCGTGGGCGTGGTGTCGTAACGAGGGTCGCGTTCGCCCGGAATCGGATAGACGGCCTGCTCTTCGATGGTGAAACCGACGACATAGCTGTAGACGGTGAACAACGCCCGGCCCGCCAGGTGCGGTTCGAGCCCCGCGTCGACGCGCCCTTGAAACGGATTGTCACCGAGAAGGCTGTCGTCGGTCATGAAAGAGCCGGAGAAGACCTTCGCCCCGTCACGGTAAGCGAGCATCATGCGCCGTAAGCCCCGTGACGCCAGCTCGAGCGACTCCCGCTCCCCGGTGCCTTCCGGCACACGGCCCGGCATCGCGTCGGCGTACATCCGCGTCGCCATCTCGTCGAGCAGCTCCTGCTTGTTCTTCACGTGCCAGTACAACGCCGGCGCCTTGACCCCGAGTTCCTGCGCGATCAGGCGGAGCGTCAGCCCGTTGAGCCCGACGTCGTTGAGCAACCGGAGCCCGGCCCGGACGATGTCCTGCCTGGTCAAACCCACAGTCAACCTTCTTCCAGCGGTAGCACCTTGACAATTTAACGATGTTAAGGGCACGCTGTGCGCAGGTCAATTTAACGTCGTTAAGGAGTGGTATGAACAACCTGGGGACGGACGTGATCGTGGCCGGGGCGGGCCCCACCGGGCTGATGCTGGCCCACGAACTCGCGCTCGCCGGTGTCGACGTCGTGGTACTGGAACGGCTTCAGGAGCGCACAGGACTGTCGAAGGCACTGAACGTGCAGCCGCGCACCGCGGAAATGTTCGCGCTGCGCGGACTTCTGGACGACGTCGAGGAGCGTTCGTATGCGACGGTGCGGGACGGACATTTCGCGATGATCCCTGTCGACTATGCAGGGTGGGACACTCGATTCCCTTATCAGCTCGGCATTCCGCAGGCTGAGATCGAGGAGTACCTGGAAGAACGGCTGGCCACACGAGGAACGAAGGTGCTCCGGGGCGCCGAAGTAATCGATTTCGTGCAGGACAAAGACTCTGTTTCCGTCCGGTACCGAACAGACAGTGGCGAAAACCGGATGCGCGCGAGGTTCCTCGTCGGCTGCGACGGCTCTCGAAGCGTTGTACGCAAAGGACTCGACGTGGCCTTCCCCGGCGTGGAAGGTGAAGGTTTCGGCGTGGTCGCGGACGTCCTGTTCGACAAAATCCCTGACAGCGCGCAGAAACAATGGCGAACGATGCGGAACTTCGGGCAGCCGACCGGTGCGACCACGTTCAAAGGCCTGATCCCGCTGGGAGAACCCGGGCTCTACCGCTTCATATACGGCGACAGGGCCTCGCGGCCCGCGGACCTCCGGTCCGCCATCTCCCACGACGAAGTCAGGCAGGCGCTGCTCGACTCGTACGGCGACTCCGCGACCGGGTCGGAAATCCGATGGGCGTCACAGTTCTCCGACGCCGCGCGGCAGGTGGAGCACTACCGCGTCGGACGAGTGCTGCTGGCGGGCGATTCCGCGCACATCCACTTCCCGGCCGGGGGCCAGGGGCTGAACCTCGGCGTACAGGACGCCATGAACCTGGGCTGGAAGCTCGCCGCGACAGTGCGCGGCTGGGCCGGTGACGACCTGCTCGACACCTACGAGGCCGAGCGGCACCCTGTCGGCGCTCAAGTCCTGCACAACGTCGCCGCTCAATTAGGACTGACTCCGCGGTCTCACGAGGCTCGCGCGCTTCGGGACTTTTTCGCCGAACTGACCACGCTGCCCGAGGTGAACCGGTATCTGGCGGGCATGGTTTCCGGGCTCGGGATCCGCTACCCGACCTACGGGACGTCGCATCCCGCGCTCGGCTCGCGGCTCGACGACCAGGACGTCACCACCGAGTCCGGACCGCTTCGCCCGAGCACGCTCTTCCACACCGGCGACTTCGTGCTCCTGACGACCACTCCGGCCCATGTCGAGGCCGCTCGCGCCCACTCGCCGCACCTGACCGTCCAGATGGTCACCGACCTGCCGTGGCCCTCCACCGAGGCCGTCCTGTACCGGCCCGACGGCTACGCCTGCTGGGTCGCCCCCACGCGATAGCAAAGGTCCCCCGCTCCCCCGCCACTCCGGCGATACCAAAGGTCCCCTGCTTCCTTAGCGGCCCGGCGGCAGCAAAGGTCCCCCGCTACCTCGGGCACCTACGCAGCCGACCACACGGGGGTCCAGGGGGCGGAGCCCTCCTGGCGGGGCCCCGGGGGTTCGATTCGCGTAGAAATGCGAAAGAGGCGTGTGTCTGCGTTTTCGCAGACACACGCCTCCAACCTCTGTAGCGGGGACAGGATTTGAACCTGCGACCTCTGGGTTATGAGCCCAGCGAGCTACCGAGCTGCTCCACCCCGCGTCGTGACACCTACCTTACGCCTACGTTTCCAGCAGGCGCAAAGCAGGTGCCCTTTAGTAAGCGACGTCACCCTCCGGGCTGGCCGGAGGCCGGCGGCGCGCTGGTCGCCGTCGGGTTGGCCTTGGCCGATTCGTAAGCCTTGGAAGCTGCTTCAAGGGCGGCCAGGGCGGCACCCTGGTCGGCGTAGTTGCCGGATTGCTGGGCGGCGCGGAACTTGAGCCAGGCGTCGTGCATGTCGCCCGCCGCCTTGTCGAGGGCCGGGTTGCCGCCGGCGGCCGGAGGCGGTGTCGCCGTGCCCGGAGGCGGCGCCGTGGGCCCCGGTGTATCACCGCTCTGCGGCGGCTTGACGCCGGAGCCGGTACCCGCGCCGAAGACCTGGTCGAGCGCTTCGTTCAGTGTCGGCGCGAAGCCGATCTTGGTGCCGTAGGAGACCAGGACACGGGCCAGCTGCGGATAGCTCAGCTGGTTCCGTTGCCGGATGTAGACCGGTTCCACGTAGAGGAAACCGTTGGCGACGGGCAGCGTGATCAGGTTTCCGTAGGTGACGGTGACGTTCGGGTTGTTGAACAGGGTTCGGTCCTGCGCGACCCGCGGGTCACTTTGGAATCTGTTCTGGACCTGGACGGGACCGTCGACCTGAGTCGAGCCACTCGCCCCTGTCGGCAGTCTCAAGACCCGCATCTTCCCGTAGTCCTCGGGATCCGAGGACACGGACATCCAGGCCGCCAGGTACTGCCGTTGGAGACCGGTCAGCGAACTGGTGAGCTGGAACCGCGACTTGGTGTCGCCCGGCGCGGTGGCCAGGACGTAGTAGCCGGGCTGGTTGGCGATCCCGGAGGCGGACGCGTTCACGCCGCCCTCCTGCGTCGGGTCCTGCGGAACACTCCAGAAGGCCTGCTGAGCGTAGAACTCCGCGGGGTTGTTCACGTGATACTTCGACAGGAGTTCGCGCTGCACCTTGAAGAGGTCTTCGGGGTAGCGGAAGTGCGACCGCAGGTCCGGAGAGATCTCACTGCTCGGCTTGACCAGGCCCGGGAAGACCTTCTTCCAGGCGTTGAGCACCGGCTCGTTGTCCTCGACGCCGTACAAGCTCACCGTGCCGTCGAACGCGTCGACGGTGGCCTTGACCGAGTTGCGGATGTAGTTGATCGAGGAGTTCGCCTGGCGGGTGGTGCCACTGAGCGAGTCGTTGGTCGCCTGGCCGAGCTGGGTCTGCTGGGCGTACGGGAAGTTGTTCATCGTCGTGTAGCCGTCGACGATCCACTTGATCTTGCCATCGACGACCGCCGGGTAGGGGTCACCGTCGAGGGTCAGCCACGGGGCGATCTTGGCGACCCGATCCCGCGGTTCGCGGTTGAACATGATCTTGGATCCGTCGCCGATGGCGTCGGAGAAGAGAATGTTCCGCTCTCCGTACTCGGCGGCGAAGACCAGCCGGTTGAACCAGTTGTCGATCGGCACGCCACCGGAGCCCTTGTAGATGTAGGCGCGGTCGACGGCCGTGTCGTACTCGCCGGGAGCCTGCCCCGCCTTGCCGCCGACGATCGCGTACGCGGCGTCGGTCGCGAGCTCGCCATAGTAGATGCGAGGCTCTTCCACCCTGATGCCCGGCTTGTTCGGGTCGGTCGAACCGGCGCCTGCCTGGTTCTGGGTGTCGCTCGTGGTGGCGATCGGGTAACCGCCGTCGGAGTTGGCGTCCTTGAGCGCGCGGTCGATCGTGTTGGCCGGCGCGGCGACGAAACCGTTTCCGTGGGTGTAGACGAGGTGCTTGTTGATCCAGTTCGTCTGGTTGCCGGTGAGACCCTCGGTCTTGATCTCCTTGGCCGCGACGATGTAGTCCTGCGTGACCCCGTTCAGGGTGTAGCGGTCGATGTCGAGCTTGGACGGGAAGCCGTAGAAGTTCTCACGGCCGACGCGCTGGGTGAAGGTGTCACTGAGGATGTTCGGATCGAGAAGCCGGATATTCGGCACAGTCCCCTTGTCCGCCTTGATCTCCGCGGAGGTCGCCTCGGACTTGCCGGTGTAATCCTTGTACTCGACGTTGGTCAGGCCGAACGCCTGCCGGGTCGCGTCCATGTTGCGCTGGATCGACGCGGATTCCTTTTCGTTCGCGTTGGGCTTGACCGAGAACTGGTCGAGCACCGCGGGCCACGCGACGCCGACGAGCACGTTCGACAGAATCAGCAGCACCAACGCGATCGCGGGCAGCTGCAGGTTGCGCAGGAACGCGCCGGCGAAGAACGCGACGGCGCAGATCACCGAAATGCACAGAAGGATCAGCTTCGCGGGCAGGACCGCGTTCAGGTCGGTGTAGGTCGCGCCGACGAACAGCGGCAATCCCCGATCCGACAGCAATAGGTTGTAGCGGTCGAAGAAGTACTCGACAGCCTTCAGCAGCACGAAGATGCCGATGGTGATGGCGAGCTGGGCGCGCGTCGGGCCGGCGAGCTGGCCGCCCTTGCCCGCGAGCCGGATGCCACCGAAGATGTAGTGCGAGATCAGCGCGCCGAAGAACGCGATGACGACGGAGATGAACAGCCAGCCCAGTAGCCAGTTGTAGAACGGCAGGTCGAAGGCGTAGAAGCCGACGTCGTTGCCGAATTCGGGATCAGTCTGACCGAACGGCGTGCCGTTCAGGAACAGCTGCACGACCTGCCAGTCGCTCTGCGCGGACGCGCCGGCGATGAGCCCGGTGAGCACCGGGATGCCGATGCCGAACAGCCGGATCCGGCCGACGATCGCCGACCGATAGCGCGCGAGCGGATCGTCGTTGCCGGAGATCGGCACGAAGACGGGCCTGGACCGGTACGCGATCATCAAACTGACCGCGAGCGAACCTCCCACCAAGAGCCCTACGGCGAAGAACAAGACGACACGAGTGAGCAACACCGTGCTGAACACCGTCCGGGCGCCGACCTCGCCGAACCACAACCAGTCGACGTAGGTGTCCAGCAGTCTCGCGCCCAGCAGGAGGGCCAGAATGACCACTGCGGCGATGATGAGCAGTATCCGGCTGCGCCGGGACAGCTTCGGCAGGCTCACGGGGGGCCGAGTGGCCACTGCACACGCTCCTGGTTTGGTGAACTTTTCGCTGGGGCGCGCGTACCGCGCGCGGCCCCTGTTGCTCTAACTCTACGGATGCCGTCGGAAGTTCCCGGAACCCGCCCAAACCGGACTCGGAAGGCCGCCGTCCCGGCCGCCTGGAACGATGTGCCAATGGCATCGAGTGAGCAGCAGGGCGTGGCCGGCCTGGCCCGCGAAGTCGAGGAGTTCGTCGCCTCCGGAGGATGGGATCAGCCGCCGCAGTTGTTCGCGCTGGTGCCGACCGCGGCACTGCTGGACGAACAGCCCGAACTGGCCGGTCAGCTCGACGCGTCGGCCCCGCTGACGCCGGTCGCCCAGGAGGCGCTGCCGGAGGGTGACCTCGGTGAAGCGCTGGCGCAGATCGCGTGGCCCGATCTGGTGCTGGGATGCGCGCTCGCGCAGGAGATCATCGTGCTGCCGCCGGACGCCGAAGCCGAGCTTCCGGCCGCGCCCGAGACCGATGCCGAACGCTTGCGTCAAGCGGCCGCCGACCACCCGCGCCGTACTGAAGCCCGACTTGTCGCCGCTGTCCTGCGAGATGGCGCCGGCGCGTGCGTCATGCGGCTTCGCGGCGCCGGGCAGTCCGAAGAGCCCGGTGATGTCCCTGTCGACGAGATCATCGAGAACCCGGAGCTGGCCCCCAACCTGCTCGAAGCCCTGAGGGCGACCCTTCTCCCCTGACCTGCGGAAAGAGAGCAAGGGACCTTTGCTACCGCCCGCCCGCGTCGTGAGGCGTGCAGTAGCAAAGGTCCCTTGCTCTCTTCGGTCAACCCCGCGAGGCGCTAGCAAAGGTCCCTTGCTCCCCCGGCAGTCAGCAGGAGGCGGTGGGCCGGCCCGCCTTGAGGTTCTCCAGCTGCGCTATCGCTTCGTCCAGCGTGGACACCTGGATCAGGTTCAGGCCATCGGGCGCCGCGGTCTTCGCCTCGGCGCAGTTGTGCGCGGGCACGAGGAAATCGGTGGCACCGGCCTCGCGGGCGCCGACCACCTTGAACGAGATGCCGCCGATCGCACCGACGACGCCCTTCTCCGTGATCTCGCCCGTCCCGGCGATGTGCCTGCCACCGGCGAGGTCGCCGGGTTCCATCTTGTCGACGATCGCGAGCGCGAACATCAGGCCCGCCGACGGGCCGCCGACGTCTTGCAGCGAAATTTTCACATCGAAGGGAACATCGGCGCGGTCCACCGCCGTCAGGCCCATGAAACCCTCGGGGCCATCGGGCCGCTGCGCAAGAGTGAGCGGCACGGTGCGTTCGGCCTGCCCGTCGGATTTGAAGGTGATCTGGACGGTCTGTCCCGGTTTCGTGCCGTTCAGAGCGGCCCGCACGTCGGCCGCCTCGGTGACCGTCTTCCCGTTGACCACCAGCAGCCGGTCGCCCGGAGCGAGCACCTTGTCGGCCGGGCTGCCGGAGACGATCGTCTTCGCGAGCACCTTCACCGGGGCCTTGCGGCGCAGCGCGGCGACTTGGGCGGCGCTCTGCGAGTCCTGCAACTGCTGGATGTTCTCCTGGCGGACCTGCTCGTTGGTCTCGCCCGGCTTGAAATACTCCTCGCGCGGCGCCAGCGCGTACCGGCCACTCGCCCAGAGCCCGAGCGCGTTGAACAGGGTGATGCCGCCATCGCGCAGGGAGACGGTCGTCATCCGCAGCTCACCGGAGGTCTGGAAGATCTCGTGCCCGTTGACCTGGATCACGGGCTGTCCGGCAGCGTCCTTGCCGAGCGTGTCGTAGGTCGGTCCGGGGCTGATCGCCACGTACGGCACCGGGATGAAGAACCCGACCAGTGCGAAGGTGACGAACAGTGCCCCGCTGACCAGTAGCGTCCAACCGCGCCGGGTCAGTCGCCGCTCGGAGCGGTCCTGGTCCCTCGCGGAGCCCGCACGGCTCCGCGTTGCTGTGGTCTGCTCCGAGGGCTCTGTCACGCGTGACAGCGTACGGTGACTGTGTTCGCTTCTCGGTGAAGGCCACACTCATCACTCCAGTTGACGAGCTCTGGCTCCCATGACCCGCGTACGGTGGTGCCATGAGCAAACCCCCGTTCGGCTTCGGACCGCCCGATCCCGACAAACGAGGCGAGAACGAGCCGTCGGATTCCGGCGGCCAGCCCTCCGGCGCCGAGGCCTTCAATCAGCTCGGTCAGATGCTCAGCCAGCTGGGTCAGATGCTCAGCCAGGCCGGCAGCTCGACCGGACCGGTCAACTACGACCTGGCGAAACAGATCGCGTTGCAGAACCTCAGCAGCAGCGACGGCGACGACGTCAAGCTCGGCTTTTCGTCATCCAGCGGCGGCGACTCGAGCACAGCCGTCCGCGATGCCGCCCACCTGGCAGAGCTGTGGCTCGACGCCGCGACGATCCTGCCCGCCGGAGCGACGTCGACTGTCGCCTGGTCCGCGCGCACCTGGGTCGAGAAGACCCTGCCCACCTGGCAGCGCCTCTGCGACCCCGTCGCCCAGCAGGTCTCGGGCGCATGGGTCCAGGCCCTGCCCGAGGAGGCCAAGCAGGCCGCCGGCCCGCTTCTCTCGATGATGGGGCAAATGGGCGGGATGGCCTTCGGCTCCCAGCTCGGTAATGCCCTGGCTCAGTTGGCTTCCGAGGTGCTCACCTCCACCGAGGTCGGTCTTCCGCTCGGCCCCGCGGCCACCTCCGCGCTGCTGCCGGCGAACATCGAGAAGTTCACCGAGGGCCTGGAGCTGCCGATCAGCGAGGTGCTGGTCTTCATCGCCGCGCGCGAGGCCGCCCACCAGCGGCTCTTCGCCCACGTTCCTTGGCTGCGGCAGCGGCTGCTGGCCACTGTCGAGGAGTTCGCGAGCGGCATCTCCGTCGACACCTCGGCGCTGGAGCAGCTCGCGGGCCAGATCGACCCGTCGAACCCGGCCAGCATCGAAGAAGCCATGTCCTCCGGCCTGCTCGAGCCGCAGACCTCGCCCGAGCAGAAGGCGGCGCTGAACCGACTGGAGACCCTGCTCGCACTGGTCGAAGGCTGGGTCGACGTCGTGGTCGCCGAGGCGATCGGCGATCGCCTTCCGGGCGCGGACGCGCTCCGGGAGACGCTGCGCCGCCGCCGCGCCACGGGTGGTCCGGCCGAGCAGACCTTCGCCACCTTGGTCGGCCTCGAGCTCCGGCCCAGGCGGATGCGGGCGGCCTCCTCGCTGTGGAAGCTCGTCGGAGACCAGCACGGCATCGAGAAGCGGGACGGCCTCTGGTCCCACCCCGACCTCATGCCGACGGCCGAAGATCTCGACGAGCCGCTTGACTTCTCCGAACGTCTCGGCGATGGCGAGTCGACGCTGGAAGGCATCGATCCGATCGCCGAGATCGAACGCACCGAGCGTGAGAAGAACAAGCCCAAGGGCGACGAAGACAACAGCTGAGGCACGTCAGTCCTCCGCCGCGATGCCCCAACCGGCGGCGGAGGACAGACCCTCCAGGTAGCCGATGGCGCGTTCGGTCTTGGGATAACGGCGAACGAGTTCCCAGAACGCCGCGTTGTGCCCTGGTTCCTTCAGATGCGCGAGTTCGTGCACGAGGACGTAGTCCAGCACCCAACCCGGCACCCGGCGCAGGCGATCACTGACCCTGATCGTCGCGTCGACCGGCGTACAGGACGCCCACCTCGTCCGCATCGGCGGCACCCAGCGAACGCTCGCGGGTATCGCCTTTCCGTCCAGATACTTCGCCGAGAGCACGGCGCAGCGCGCCAGCAGCGCCTCGTCGGAAGCCTTCGGCGGCGAGGCCTGCCGCGGGCCCTTGCGCAGCAGCTTGCGCTGCATCTCGGCTACCCAGTGCTTCTCCTCGGCCCGGGTCATCCGGGCAGGGATCAGCACGACGAGGGTGTCCTCGTCCCAATACGCGGTGACGGTCCGGTGACGGCGCTGGCTACGCCGTACCTCGACCTTGTGTTCGGGAGTGTCCGACGGATTCGTCGTGTCCCGGCCCCTCAGCGAGGGCGTCCGTGCTTCGACCACTCGACCACGGTAAGGCCAGTCACCGACAACTCCGAGGGCCGGAAGGTCACAGCCTTGAGTTGTCCACAATGGGGTCAACCTGTGGATAACTCGGGTTTTTCTTAGCGAGCGGTTAGCGGGCCGGTGCGATCCTGCGATCATGAACCTGCGCGAACCGGATCTGCGATCGATCATCCTGCCCGCCTTCCCTACCTTGCTTACCGGCCTGGAGGTGCTGGAACGGGAAAGCGGTGAGCTTCAGATCGGCCTCGACCCCGCGCACGCGGTGGTGCTCACCGGAGTGGCCACCGAGGTGGCCGAGGCACTCCGCGGACTGGACGGGACGCGAGCCGTGGACGACATCGTGCTCGCGCAGAGCGAACACGACGAACAGCTGCGGGACCTCATGACGGACCTGACGGCCCGCGGGCTCGTGACCGACGCGGGGCAGCCTCAGCGCCATCCGAGACCAAGGGCGGAAACAGGGCTCTGGTCGCTCCGTGCCCGCCATCATCAAGCGGCCATGACGGCACGCCGCAACCGCGCCGCGGTGGCGATCCACGGTGACGGCAGGCTGGCCGTGGCCATCGCCGTCCTGCTCGCGAACGGCGGAGTCGGGCATATCGACATCCGGGCGTCGGGCACGGTTCGCGAACGCGACCTGGGCTCGGGCTACACCGAAGCCGAAGTCGGCATGCCACGCCGGGATGCGATGGCGCAGGTGGTGCACCGCGCCAGGGCGGACACGTCGACCACCCGGCTCTACTCGGACCGTCAGCCAGAGCTTGTCCTGCTCACCGACGCGGTGGTACCGGCTCCCGAGGTGGTCGACGAACTCGTCCGGGACGGGGTCAGCCACCTGCCGGTGCGCGTCCGCGACGGGATCGGCATCGTCGGACCGCTCGTGGTACCCGGCAGGAGCAGCTGCCTGCGCTGCGCCGATCTGCATCGCGCCGCCCGCGACGATTCCTGGCCGAGGGTGGCGACCCAGCTCGCGGGCCGCGTGCAACGGCCGGACCTGGGCGCCGTACAAGCGTGCGCCGCGCTGGCCTCGGCGCAAGCACTCCGGCTTCTCTCCCCCATCGATCAGGCGCCGCCCGCGTGGAACGCCACCCTCGAGATCGACTTCTTCGACGGCGCGATCCGCCATCGCGACTGGCCACCGCACACCGGATGCGGTTGTGGCGCTCGTTGACGCCACGAGCGATGTAGCCACACACACCCCCTCGGCAGGCTGCGCGGGCGTAGTGAATCAAGGCAGAATCGCGAAGGTGACCGACTCCCGCAACGCCGAGGACCGTGAAGCCGCCATCCCCCGCAACGGGGCCGCGCGAACGGCGAAGCTGGCCAGTATCCCGCTCGGCATAGCGGGGCGGGCGGTCGGCGGCTGGGGAAGGCGGCTGACCGGACAAAGCGCCGAAGAGGTCAACGCGACGCTGTCCGCCAAGGCGGCGGAGCAGCTCTTCGAGGTCCTGGGCACGCTCAAGGGCGGTGCGATGAAGTTCGGCCAGGCGCTGAGCGTGTTCGAGGCCGCGGTGCCGGACGAGATGGCCAAGCCCTACCGCGAGGCCTTGACGAAGCTGCAGGCAGCCGCACCGCCCATGCCCGCCCGGCAGACCCATCGGGTGCTCGCCGAGCAGCTGGGACGCACCTGGAAGCAGCGATTCGCGGCCTTCGACGACGAACCGGCCGCATCGGCGAGCATCGGCCAGGTCCACCGCGCGACCTGGCACGACGGCCGCGAAGTCGCCGTCAAGGTGCAATATCCCGGAGCTGACGACGCCCTGCGGAGTGACCTTCGACAGCTCCAGCGTTTCAGCAGGCTGTTCCAGGCCTTCGTACCGGGGACCGAGGTGAAACCGCTCCTGGCGGAACTCGCCGAGCGGATGAACGAAGAACTCGACTACCAGGCGGAAGCCCGGAACCAGCGTGCTTTCGTGAAGGCGTTCGAAGGCGTCTCCGGATTCCTGATCCCTCGCGTGGTCGCCAGCGCTCCCAAGGTCGTCGTCACGGAGTGGGTCACCGGCACTCCACTGTCGAAGATCATCGCCGGCGGCGACAAGGAGACGCGAGACCGGGCGGGCCGGCTGCTCACCGAGTTCCACTATTCGTCGCCGGAACGTGCCAGGCTCCTGCATTCGGACCCGCATCCCGGCAACTTCATGCTCACCGCTGACGGCAGGTTGTGCGTCATCGACTTCGGTGGCGTGTCCCGGCTGCCCGAGGGTATTCCGCAGCACCTCGGCGAGATGACCAGGCTGGCGCTCGACGGCGAGTCCGCGAAGCTCATGCGGCTGCTCAGGGAGTCCGGTTTCATCCGGGGCGACGCGGATCTGCAGGCCGATGATGTGCTCGCGTACCTGGCGCCGTTCACCGAGCCGCTGGCGGGTGACACATTCCACTTCACGCGCCGCTGGATGCAACGACAGGCGGGCCGGGTCGGCGACACCCGCGGCCGGGATTTCCGGATCGGCCGCTCCCTCAACCTGCCGCCCGAGTATCTGATGATCCACCGGGTGACCGCCGGATCGACCGGCATCCTCTGCCAGCTTGACGCCGAGATTCCCGCTCGCGCGATCGTCGAACGGTGGCAGCCGGGCTTCGCGGCCTGAGAAGTTATCCACAGGGAACGGCGTGGCTGGGCCGAAATCGGGTTAGTTCGGGTCAGTTGTCCACAAGTTCGCGGAAGTGGTTCCACCCGGTCGGCGCAGCGGTCATCCTCGATGCATGGCCACTACACGAAGCGCCCGGCTCATGGCGCTCAGTAACACTAGCGAATCAGGGATCGTCACCAGCCGCGAGCTGCGAAAGGCGGGCGTCACCGCACGTCACGCCGCGAAGCTCTGCGGGCCGGGTGGTCCTTGGCGAAGGCTGATGCCGGGTGTGATCCTGTTGCGCGACTCCGCGCCCACCCGGCTTCAGTTGTTACAAGCCGCCGTCGCACGGTTCGGACCGGACGTGGTGGTGACGGGTGCCGACGCACTGCGCGCCCGAGGCGTCGACTGCCCGGGGACGCGGGAGGTCCATCTCCTCGTCCCCGACTATCGACGCGTCCCGGCGGAGCCCGGCATGCTGCCCCGACGAACCACGCGAATGCCGCCGCCGACCTGGATCGACGGCGTCCCGTTCGCCCCGCCTGCCCGGGCCGCACTCGATCTGGCCCGGCTGGAACTCGATCCCGCGCGAATCGACGAGCTGATCTCGCTACCTCTGTACTGGGGTCTGTGCACGTTCGAAGAACTCAGCGAGGAGCTCGAGTCCGGTAACCGGCGAGGCTCGGCGGCGGTCCGCGCGGCTCTGCGGCACGTCGATCCCGAAGAGACCTATGCGCATGGGCTGGCGAAGAAGGTCCTCACCAGCTGCCCACTGCCCTCGCCGTCGTGGAACACGATGCTCTGCGACAGACGAGGGCGTCCCATCGGCTCTGCCGACGCCTGGTGGGACGACATCGGACTGGCGTGGCAGTTCCGCGCCCCGAAAAAGGGTGCCGCGAACTTCCACCCGCTGGCGCTGACCGCGACCGGAATCGTCCTGGTCCGCTGCACCATCGACCAGCTGAAGAAGATCCCGATGGAAGTCGCGGCGGAACTCGTCAGGGCGTTCGGCGAAGCGGCACGGACACCGCGGCCGAAGGTCCGCACGATCGGCCGGATCGACGCCGCCTGAGTGGCTCACCAGTACTCGTCGGGCAGTTTTCCCTCGATGTCGCGGGCGTGGCGGCGGGCGCAGGTGGGGCACATCCAGCGCACGCCGTTCTTCTCGCGGGTGGAAACCCAGGCGAGCGTCCGGGCGGGCTCCTCGTCGATGCCGCGGATCCGGCCACACAAGGAGCAGCCGGTCTGATCACTCACGATCGCCGTCCACAGTGGATTGTTTTCGCCCCCAGCAGGAACAGGTCCCGGCGTGCGCCGAGGAAGGCGGGGTTCGCCGGATCCACCAACGCTGCCGCGGTCTCGTGATCCTCAGCGTCGATGCGGTCGCCTGCCAACTCGTTCAACCAAGACACCCGTTCGAGGACGAACTCTCGCAGCAGTTCCGGTCCGGGCGCCGGGTGGTGAACGAGCACGCCGAAGGAATCGACGTCATCCAGGCCGGCCCGTTGGAGCGCGATGCTCCAGCCGTAGGGCATGGAAACGGAGCCCGGAATTCCTGCCCGCATCTCGGCGAACCATTCGCCGCGTGCGGCGAGCAGCCTCTCCTCCAGCCCGGGACGACCGATGCCGAGATCCCAGGGAAGGCAGTTGAAGTCCAAGCCGCCCTCGGCGATGGCGACCAGCCCGCCAGGGCGGGCGAGCCGGGCGAGGGTGTCGATGGCCGCTTGCTGATCAGGCAGGTGATGGACTACGCGGGAAGCCCAGACCAGATCGGCCGGAGGGAGCTTGGCGGGTAACTCGTCGTCGGCCACGTCGGCATGGATCGTTTCGATGGCGGCCCTGTCTCCCGCGGCCGCACTGACCACCCGGTGTGCTTCGGCCAGCAGGTGCTCGGTCGCGTCGACCAGCACGATCTTGGCGCCGGCAGAAGCGAGCTCCTCGGCGAAAAGCACGCTCATCCCGCCCGCGCCACAGCCGACGTCGAGGATGGTCGGCCCGTCCGGCATGCCCTCCAGCAGCCGCCGGGCCGCCACCCGCATCGGCTCGGTGTCGAGTGCCTCGGCCAAGCGAAGCGATCGAAGCCGATCGGCCCAGTCGATGTCGTCATGCGTGTGTACGGCCATTCCCCCAGTGAACACCACGCCAGGCCGCGCCACGTCCAAAAGGGAGCGGGGGACCTTTGCTCTCGCGCCGCGACAGCAAAGGTCCCCCGCTCCCCCCGAGTGGTCAGGCCTGAAAGCGCTCGGCTCGCCGGGTCGCCCAGCGGGCGACCTTGGTCCACCTGCGTGCGGCGCGTGGGCCGCTCCGAGCCCGCTGAGCGCGGACTCCCTCCTCGAGGTCTCGTATTCGGGCCCTGGACAGTTCTTCATAAAGCAACATTTCGCTGGTCTCCTCGACCTTGATCTCGTTCAACTTGGCCGGCGTGACAGTGCGGTAACCCGTCCGCGCCTCGTAATCCCTGGTCGTGATGAGTTCGACGGTCATGCCGCTGCGCTCCGCTCGACCTTGCGGGCGACGGGGCGAGCCTCGGCGGCGGGCTCGACGACCGGGTTCTTCCGGGGACGGCCACGGGGCCGCTTCCGCGCGACGACAACGCCACGCTCGAAGATTTCGCCACCCCAGACACCCCACGGCTCCCGCCGCGAGAGGGCGCCCGCGAGGCAGGCTGACCGGACCGGGCAGTCCACGCAGAACGCCTTCGCGCGCTCGAGCTCTGCCGGCGACTCGGCGAACCAAAGGTCCGCGTCGCCCGAACGGCAGGGGAGCATCGACTCGGGCGAGTCGATGGCGTCGAGCAGGTCGACGACGCCTGCGTCAGCGAAAGGCAGAGCCTCTCCCGGCGCGAAAGCTATGGCCGATGACATAGGTGCACTCCTCTGTGCGGTAACGGATTTCGTACTCACGGTGGAACTGGACAACGCTGAACCCCAATTAGGTTGTGCAGCCAACTTGTTTGTGCAGCAAAAACACGAAGGCCGCGGAACCGGTAACCGGTTCCGCGGCCTTCGTGAGCCTCTGATCCTGACTAGGTCAGGAACTTCGCTCCCGTTTGGACAACGGAACACGGAACTGCTTGATGACCGGCAGATCAACGCCACCGTTCAGGTACGCCCCGCCGAAGGCGGCAGCGTGCATGAAGGTCTCGTCGGCGGTAACCCAGCGCCGGTCGAGACGCTGAGTGCCGCGGGCGGCAAGGATGCTCACGGGCATGAAGGTGCCCTGGCGCTGTGCCTGCGGGACTTCCGCGACGCAAGACAGACGGGTGCCAGGGTTCGTGAGCTTCATGTTGATCCTCATTTCACTGACACCACCTTTCTCTGTCGCGCGCGAGCCGCCCTGCGGTCTACGCTGTGTTGTAGAAGTTCTTCCCCAGCCAGGCGCTTCCCGCCCGGTACCTGCAGGTTATTGCCACCGGCCGCACCGGGGCAACTTATTTTCCAGAAAATCCGTCGAAGTTGCGAAGATCGGCTCTGAGCAGCGGGTTCGCCGCGTGGATCAAGCCTGGAACGCGGTCAAGTCCCCACCGAGGCCCGTACGACGTCGAGAACCTCCGCTCCGAAGCGTTCCAGCTTCGTCGCGCCGATCCCGGAGATGGCGCACAAGGCCGTGTCGTCGGTCGGTCGCTGCTCGGCGATGGCGACCAGTGTCGCGTCCGTGAAAACAACGAAAGCCGGCACCTTGAGCTCACGCGAACGCTCGCCTCGCCAAGACTTCAACTTCTCGAGCAGCCGCTCGTCCACGTTGGACGGGCAACGGGAGCAACGTCCCAACTTGATGTCCAGCGTCTCCAGCAGCGGGCCGCCGCACACCCGGCACCGCGCCTTGTTGCCGGACTGCTTCGGCTGTTGCGATCGGGCGACCCTCGCCGCTGGATGATCTTCGGGAATGAGGCCGTAGAGGAAGCGGCTGCGCCGCCGATTGCGACGGTTTCCCGCTGTCCTGGCCAGGGCCCACGAAAGCGAGAGGTGCTCTCGCGCTCGGGTGACACCGACATAGAAGAGACGGCGCTCTTCTTCGATGGCCGCGTCGTCACCGTCAGCGTGCAGGATCGGCATCGTGCCCTCGGCGAGTCCCACCAGGAACACTGCGTCCCATTCGAGGCCCTTCGCCGCATGAAGAGAGGCCAGAGTGATGCCCTCCACTGTCGGTGGATGCTGCGCGGTCGCCCGCTGCTCAAGCTCCGCCACGAAGCGTGGCAGATCCGCGTCATCGACGGTGGAAGCCAGCTCCTCGGCCAACTCGACGATCGACAGAAGCGCGTCCCACCGCTCTTTCGCCGCACCTCCGGCAGGTGGCTGGTCGGTGAGCCCGACCTTCGCCAGGACGGAGCGAACCCTGGTCACCAACTCACCGGTGTCGGCATCGGTCGACGCCATCCGCAACGCGGACATCGCCTGCCGGACCTCGGCCCTGGCGAAGAAGCGCTCGCCACCACGGACCAGGTACGGGATGCCCACCTCCGCCAGCGCCTGCTCATAGGCCTCCGACTGGGCGTTCACGCGGTAAAGCACCGCGATCTCGCTGGCCGCCACCCCACTGTCCAGCAGATCGCGGATCCTGCGTGCGACAGCGGCGGCCTCGGCGGTTTCGTCGTCGTACTCGGCGAAACGCGGGACCGGGCCCGAAGGACGCTGGCCGACAAGTTTCAGCCTCGACCCCGCGGGACGGCCGCGCGCGGCACCGATCACCTGGTTGGCAAGAGCCACGACCTCCGGCGTTGACCGGTAGTCCCGCTCGAGCCTCACCACCGTCGCCTCAGGGAACCTTCGGGTGAACTCCAACAGCGGCCGCGGAGAAGCCCCACCGAACGAATAGATGGTCTGATTGGCGTCGCCGACGACGGTCAAGTCGTCGCGTCCACCGAGCCACGCGTCGAGCAGCCGCTGCTGCAGCGGGGTGACGTCCTGGTACTCGTCGACGACGAAGCAGCGGTAGCGCTCGCGGAACTCCTGGGCCACCACCGTGTGCTCCTCGAGGACGGCGGTGGTGTGCAGGAGAAGATCGTCGAAGTCGAGAACCTGGGCGGCGTTCTTGACCTTCTCGTAGTTGCGGTAGACCTCCGCTACCTGCGACGCGGGCGTCGGCGTGTCCCGCTGCGTCCGTGCGGCGACCGCCGGATAGTCGTCGGGCGACACCAAAGAGGCCTTGCTCCACTCGATCTCACTGGCGAGGTCGCGTAGCAGCTCTGTCTCGGTGCCGAGGCCGGCCTTGTTGGCGGCTTGACTGATGTATCGGAACTTGTTCTCGAGCAGCTCCCAAGGCCTGTCCCCGACCACCTGCGGCCAAAAGTACCGAAGCTGGCGGCGGGCAGCCGCGTGGAAGGTGAGTGCCTGGGCGGCGTCGACACCCAACCCCCGAAGGCGAGCCCGCATCTCGCCCGCGGCGCGGGTCGTGAAAGTGACTGCGAGCACCTGACCAGCGGCGACATGGCCGGAACGGACCAGGTGGGCGATGCGGTGCGTGATCGTCCGTGTCTTGCCGGTCCCCGCTCCGGCCAGGACGCAGACCGGCCCTCTCGGCGCGCAGGCTGCGGCGCGCTGCTCGGGATCGAGCCCATCGAGCAGGCCTGGACGACTCTTCGAGGACGATGCGCTAGCCACGCCCCGATCCTCGCAGAGGGCCCGACGGGATCGTCGCTGGGCACGCGGCCGTATCCTGGACACATGGCGGGAAAGCAGGACAAGGAAGCAGCGAAGCTGGCCAAGAAGGAGAAGCGTGCCGCGAGCAAGGCTCGCCGCGGGCAGATCTTCGAAGCCTTCAAGATGCAGCGCAAGGAAGACAAGGCGCTCATCCCCTGGATGGTCGGATCGCTCCTGATCATCACGGGTGTCGTGTTCGGCATCGGGTTCATCTTCGATGTCCACTGGGTCGTGCTGCCGCTGGGCATTCTGCTCGGCGCACTCGCCGCTGTGATCATCTTCGGCAGGCGGGTCCAGAAGACCGTGTACTCGAAGGCCGACGGACAGCCGGGCGCCGCTGCCTGGGCGCTCGAGAACATGCGAGGCCGCTGGAAGGTGACGCCGACCGTCGCGGCCACGACTCAGCTCGACGCCGTGCACCGGGTACTCGGCGGGCCGGGCGTCGTGCTCGTCGCCGAGGGCGCGCCCCACCGCGTGAAGTCCCTGCTCGCGCAGGAGAAGAAGCGTGTGTCCCGCTTGATCGGTGAGACCCCGATCTACAACGTGATCATCGGGAACGAAGACCAGCAGGTACCGCTGAAGAAGCTGCAGAGTTATCTCATGAAGCTTCCGCGGAACCTCAAGCCCGCCCAGGTCGACGCGCTGGAAGCGAAGCTGGCCGCCCTTGGCAGCCGCGGCGCCGCGATGCCCAAGGGGCCGATGCCTGCCGGCGCGAAGATGCGCAACGTTCAGCGCACCATCCGCCGCCGCTGACCAAGCGAGAATCAGGGGTCCTTTGCTATCGCACGCGGTAGCAAAGGACCCCTGATTCATCTCCGGGCGAAAACTGTCGGTGGGTGGTCGCATGATCACCGAGTGGACAGAACTTCGAGCGCCCGGGAGACGGCGCTGGCAGCGATGTTCCCGGACGGCGTGGCCGCCCGGGCGAACCTCGTCGCCCTGGGGCACTCCCATTCCTGGATTTCTCGCCGTTGCCGCGAAAGTGGCCCTTGGCGGCGTCCGATCCCCGGCGTCATCCTCCTGACCAATGCCACACCGACCAGGCGTCAACTCTTGAAGGTGGCCCTCACCCATGCAGGCTCAGACGCGATGCTCACCGGAGTGCAAGCCGCCAGGCTGTACGGAGTCCGAAGACTCCCGCCCGAAAGACGGGCCCACACCTTGATTCCTCATCGAAGCAAGGTCGCCACCTGGGGGTTCGCCGTCGTCGAACGGACGATCCATCTGCCGGAACCAGTTGAGATCGAGGGGCTTCCCGTAGCACCACTCGCCCGGGCCCTGATCGACGCGGCTCGGCGCATGGACGAACTCAAGACGGTGCGCGAGATGATCCACGACGCGGTCCATCGTGGGCTCTGCACTCCAGAGGAACTCCGAGACGAGCTGGCGCAAGCCAGCACGATCGGCTCGGCACTACCCCGAATCGTCGTCAACGCCCTTCAGGACGGCGTCGACTCCGCCGTCGAGCAATGGCTGGAATCCGTGCTCGAGCGCAGCGGCTTGCCCAGTCCAGCGCGAAATGCAGAGCTACGAACTTCGGACGGGCACGTAGTCGGTGTCGCCGACGCCTGGTGGTCGCAGGTCGGCGTCGCCGTGCAAGTTCGTCACGACGAGGTCGCTCTCGAACCGGAGAAGGTGTCCGAAACGCCGGCTCTTGCCGCACCGGGCCTCATCGTCGTCCGGGTAAGTCCCGCGCGACTACGAGACGAGCCGCTGGTAGTGATTCAAGAGCTACGAACTGCCCACCGCCGTGCTCGCCAACGACCGCCTCCGGATGTCAGCTGCACTCCTGCGGCACCGGCCGCCTGACCACAGCCGGTTCGGCAGCCGCTCCCTTCGGCGAGAGCAAAGGTCCTTTGCTCGTCATCCGAGGTCATCGCATGCGGATCACGACGGTGCCGGTCAGCCGGTCGAGCCAGCTTCGGCCGTCGATGTTGCGGATCGCCGCCGGAATGATCACGAAGGTCAGCGCCGCCCGCACGATGGCACGCCACACGCCGACCATTTGCGCGCCGTCGAGCCGGGCGACGCGGATTCCGACCGCTGCCATACCGGGCGTGAAGCCGAAGAAGGCCGCCGGAATGGCCGTGATCGCCGCCCAGACGCCGACCGACCAGAGATTGAACGTCTGCATGACGGCCGGATCTTGAAGGCTGGGAGTCACGAAGAGAGTGGTGACCAGCGAGGCGAGAACCAAGTCGATGATCAGCCCGAGAAAACGTGCACCACCGCCCGCCACCGAGCCGACGCCCGATTGGGGCAAGCCGAGTCGCTCGCCACGCCACCGCTGCGTACCCTCGCCACCGGCCGTCGTTTCATCCCCGGCTCCGGGTAGCCATTCTCCGGTCCATCTCGCCACCCGTCCAGGGTATGCCGGTGGCGCGGGCCACATTCGCCCTGGTCGGCTACCTGATATCGCCGCCCCGTTAACACCGGCGAAACATACGGGTGACGGTCGGGCAACACCGCGCTCTTAGCGTGAGCCGAAGAGAGTACTGCCGCCGGCAACGAACGAGAAGGAGTCACCGAGGGTGCCCACTACTCCAGACGACATTCAGCGCCTTATCGCCGACGAGAACGTAGAAGTCGTCGACGTCAGGTTCTGCGACCTGCCCGGCGTTATGCAGCACTTCACCGTTCCGGCGAAGGCGTTCAACGAGGAAGCGTATGAAGAAGGCCTGGCCTTCGACGGCTCCTCGGTGCGCGGGTTCCAGTCGATCCACGAATCCGACATGCTGCTCCTCCCCGACCCCGAAACGGCGCGTATCGACCCGTTCCGCAAGGCAAAGACGCTCTCGCTGAACTTCTTCGTGCATGACCCGTTCACCCGTGAGGCGTACAGCCGCGACCCGCGCAACATCGCGCGCAAGGCCGAGCAGTACATCGCCGAGTACGGCGTCGCCGACAACGTGTTCTTCGGTCCGGAAGCCGAGTTCTACATCTTCGACTCGATCCGGTTCGACTCCGCCGAGCACGCCTCGTTCCACGAGATCGACTCCGTCGAGGGCTGGTGGAACACCGGTGCCGACGTGCCGGGCGGCAACCAGGGTTACAAGACGAAGTTCAAGGGCGGCTACTTCCCCGTCCCGCCGGTCGACCACTTCGCCGACCTGCGCGACGAGATCGTCCGTAACCTGCAGGGCTCCGGTTTCGAGATCGAACGCGCGCACCACGAAGTGGGCACCGCCGGTCAGACCGAGATCAACTACAAGTTCAACACCCTGCTTCACGCTGCCGACGACCTGCAGCTGTTCAAGTACATCGTGAAGAACACCGTGTTCGCCGCCGGCAAGACCGCGACCTTCATGCCGAAGCCGCTCGCCGGCGACAACGGCTCGGGCATGCACTGCCACCAGTCGCTGTGGAAGGACGGCACGCCGCTGTTCCACGACGAGTCGGGATACGCGGGCCTGTCCGACACGGCCCGTCACTACATCGGTGGCCTGCTCAAGCACGCGCCGAGCCTGCTCGCCTTCACCAACCCGACCGTCAACTCGTACCACCGGCTCGTGCCGGGCTTCGAGGCTCCGGTCAGCCTGGTGTACTCGCAGCGGAACCGGTCGGCTTGTGTCCGTATCCCCATCACGGGCAACAACCCGAAGGCCAAGCGTGCCGAGTTCCGGTGCCCGGACTCGTCCGGTAACCCGTACTTGGCGTTCTCGGCGATGATGATGGCCGGTCTCGACGGCATCAAGAACAAGATCGAGCCGCCGGAGCCCATCGACAAGGACCTCTACGAGCTGCCGCCGGAAGAGGCGCAGAACGTCAAGCTCGTTCCTGGCGATCTCGGCGCGGTTCTCGACACGCTGGAAGCCGACCACGACTACCTGCTCGAGGGTGGCGTGTTCACCCCGGACGTGATCGACACGTGGATCTCCTACAAGCGTGAGAACGAGATCGATCCGCTGCGGCTGCGCCCGCACCCGTACGAGTTCTCGCTGTACTACGACGTGTGATCGTGCGGTAGGAAACACCAAGAGCACGCCGGTGGTGAGGTGCGGAAGCGCCCTCACCACCGGCGTTTCTTTATGTGATCTACGCGGCGCGTTACTCCGAAGTTGAGAGAACCCTCAGATCGACGCCCGCCCGCTCGATACGGCCACGCGGGTCGTCCACGAGTTTGCGCCGCTCGAGATCCATCAGCCCCAAGGTGCAGGTGATCTCCGCGGAGAGGGTGCCGTCGAGCTTGTAAATGTTCGAGTCCATGTGGAAGGTCTTGCCGGCACCGAACTTGGCGTCACAGGTCACGTCGACGACATCGCCGGCCCGAAGCTCGCGCCGGAACACGATGTGGGATTCGAGCAGCACGAAGGCGAGATTCGCGTCGCGCATGCCCGAGTTGAGGCCACCTGCGAGCTCCATCAGCTCAAGTCTGGAAACCTCGCCGTACGAGTGGTAGACGGCGTGGTTGAGATGGCCCAGCGTGTCCAGCTCGTAGTGGCGCACCTTGATCCGGGTGCGAAATGGCTCGCGCACAGTCACCGCTCCACTGTAAGTGCCCCCCTCCGTCCGCGACGCTGAGTGTGAGCAAGGGACCTTTGCTGCCACGCTCGCCCATCCCGTGGCAAGTGACAGCAAAGGTCCCTTGCTCACTTGCCGTAGATCAGAGCTGATCAGCCCTGGTAAAAGAGGGTCTCCACGACTGCGCGGGCGCGTCGCGTCGTCCGCCGGTAGGCATCGAGGAATTCGCCTGGATCGTCGTCGGCCGAGTAACCGAGCACTCGTGCGACCGCGGCGAGGTCTCGACCAGAGCTGGGGATCTCGTTGACGGCCTTACCTCTGACCAGCATTCCGGCGTTACGGACACGCGTGGCCAGCAACCACGCCTCGGTCAGGGATTCGATCTCGGCGATCTCGGCGAGCCCGGCCTCCGCCGCGGCTTTCAGCGCCTCGATTGTCGAAGTGGTCCGAAGCCCTTCGACCCGATGCCCGTGACGCAGCTGCATGAGCTGCACGGTCCACTCCACGTCGGCGAGCCCCCCGCGCCCGAGCTTCGTGTGCCGTGTCGGGTCAGCGCCCTTGGGCATTCGCTCCGTCTCCACCCGCGCCTTGATTCGCCTGATCTCCCTCACCCGGATCGCGTCGAGGCCCTCCTGCGGGTACCGAATGGGGTCGATCATCTCGATGAACCGTGCCCCGAGGTCGTCGTCACCGGCGATGAACCGGGCGCGGAGCAGCGCCTGCGATTCCCAGACCTCGGCCCATCGCCCGTAGTAGCTGCGATAGGACTCGAGAGTTCGCACCAACGGGCCGCTCCGCCCCTCCGGCCGAAGATCGGCGTCGACGACCAACGCCGGGTCGGGGCTGGGCGCACCGAGGGTTTTGCGCACCGTCTCGGCGACAGAGGAAGCGAACTTCGCTGCTTCGGAGTCCGACACCCCTTCGGCAGGTTCGCATACGAACAGGACGTCCGCGTCGGACCCGTAGCCGAGTTCGGCCCCACCGAGACGCCCCATACCGATGACAGCGATCGTCGCAGGCGTCTGGCCGAGTTCCGCCTGACGCTGACGAAAAGCAGCGGCCAAGGCACCCTGCAATACGGCGGCCCACACACTCGACAACGCCTCGCAGACCGCTGGGACGTCGAGCAGCCCCAGCAGGTCCGCCGAGGCGATCCGCAACATCTCATGCCGGCGAAGCGATCTCGCTGCCGCGACCGCGGCGTTCAAGCCTGGTTGGCGCCGCACCGTGGCTCGTAGCGAAGTGGCCACTTCAGCCGGAGTGCGACCGGCCAACCGCGCGGGATCACCGAGCAGTTGCAGAACTTCCGGCGCTCTCGCAAGCAAGTCGGGCACCAACCGCGACGTACCCAGCAGGAAAGCCAGCCGCTCGACAACGGCACCCTCATCACGGAGGACCCTGAGATACCAAGGCGTTTCTTCGAGCGCTTCCGACACCTTCCGGTAAGAGAGAAGTCCGCGGTCAGGATCCGGGGTGTCGGCGAGAAGATCCAGCAGAACCGGCAGCAGCGCCTGCTGGATGGCCGCCCGACGGGACATTCCCGCGGTCAGTGCCTTGATGTGCTGCAAGGCCCCGTCCGGCGCGGCATAACCAAGCGCGGCGAGACGGCTCTCCGCCTGTTTCGTAGTCAGCCGTAGTGCTTCGGTCGGCACGTTCGCGACCGACTGCAGCAGTGGGCGGTAAAAGAGCTTCTCGTGAAGACGGCGGATGTTTTGCAGGTGGCGACGGAATTCCGCCAGCAACGCGTCGCCCTCGCTTCTGCCACGGGCGGGTCGTACACCGCTCGCCCTCGCGATCGTTCGCAGCTCGCTGGAGTCCGAAGCGGCAGGGAACAGATGCGTACGCCGTAGTCGGCGAAGCTGGAGCCGATGCTCGATGGTCCGGAGGAACTCGTACGAGGAGGCGAGCTCCGCGGCATCCGTACGGCCGACGTACCCGCCTTCTCCCAAGGCGGCGAGCGCGTCCATCGTGGATGAAGAACGTAGCTCCGCGTCGATCCGGCCATGGACCAGTTGCAGCAACTGCACGGCGAACTCGACGTCGCGAAGGCCTCCACGCCCTAGCTTCAGCTCCCGCTCGGCATGCGCGGAAGGCACATGACCTTCGACGCGGCGCCGCATCTTGTGCACCTCGGGGACGAAGTTCTCCCGATCGGCCGCTGCCCACACCTTCGGCGCGACCATCTCCGCGTACTGGCGCCCGAGCTCGGCATCGCCCGCGACCGGCCGTGCCTTGAGTAAGGCCTGGAACTCCCAAGTCTTGGCCCACTTCTGATAGTAGGCGGCATGTCCGTCGAGAGTCCGGACCAAGGCGCCCGCCTTGCCCTCGGGACGCAACGCGGCATCGACCTCGAAACAGGCTTTGCCGACCACACGCATCATCGTGCTGGCCAGCCGCGTGGAAACCGAGAGATCTCCGTCACCGATGAAGATGACGTCCACGTCGCTCACATAGTTCAGCTCTCGACCACCGCATTTACCCATCGCGATCACGGCAAGCCGATCCTCGGCCCCGGCGCCCACCTCAGCCTCCGCGACCAGAAGTCCTACCGTCAGCGCGGCCTCGGCCAGCTTGGTGAGCTGAGCGCCGATCTCGGCGTAGGGCGGCTGGCGGAGGCCTGGCTCGACCAAATGACCGAGGTCCGCGGCCGCGATTCCGAGGAGCAGCTCGCGATATCCGACGCGAAGAGCATGCTCCGACTCAAGCCCTGTAAGCAGTTCCTCTTGCGGCCGTAGGTGCTTGAGGAGACTCCTCACGTACTGATTCGGCTCAGCGCTCTTCTCGTGTGCGAGGGTCTTCCAACGGTCGGTGTTCGCGACCAGAAAGTCCGCGAGCGCGCTCGAAGTACCCAAGACACCGAGCATTCGACCGCGGAAGGTGCGATTGGAGCGTAGCGCCTGGTCCAGCTCGTCCCAGGCGGACAAGTCTGCTTCTCGGATCCGGTCCAGTCCGCTCAGGGCGAGATCGGGATCCGCCGTGCGGGACAGTGCCGACAACACGTCGGCGGCGGAGCCTTCCGGGCCGGATTCGGTCCACCAACCGGCAGCACGTAGCTGCCCGTCGGCGCGGGGGTCGGTGAAGCCGTATCTCGCCACGGAAGCGGTCGGCCTGGCTCGCTCAACCATCGGCTTCCACCGTAGTCGCTCTTCCGGCCATGGCCAGGCGGACGCGCAAGGAGCAAGGGACCTTTGGTGTCACCTTCGCACGACGATACCAAAGGTCCCTTGCTTCGCTAGGCGGCGATCCTGCCGACTTCCGGTTCAGGAAGGGGCGGGACGGGAGTGGTGAAGCTGCCGGCGTTGACCGGGCTTCGCCGGGAAAGGAAGTAGATCCCGACGCCGATCGCTAGGCCGACCACACCGACGGAGATCGTGCCCACCGTGCCTGTCGAGGTCACGAGACCGGCCCCAGCACCGACGATGGCCGCTGCCGGAAGCGTGAACAGCCAGGCGATCACCATGCGGCCGGCCGTACGCCAGCGGACCGGTGACTCGTTCCTGCCCACGCCCGAGCCGACGATGCCACCAGAACAGACGTGCGTGGTCGAAAGCGGGAAACCGAAGTTCGTCGAAGCGAGGATGACCGCAGCCGAGCTGGTCTGCGCGGCGAAGCCCTGCGGCCCATCGATGTCCGTTAGCCCTTTACCCAGGGTGTAGGTGATTCGCCAGCCGCCCAGGTACGTGCCGAGCGCCAGCGCGAGTGCCGCGCTGACGATCACCCAGAGCGGTGGTCCGGCCCCCGCGGGAAGGGTTCCGGCCGTGATCATCGTCAACGTGATCACACCCATGGTCTTCTGCGCGTCGTTCGTGCCATGGGCGAGCGAGACCAGCGAAGCCGAGATGATCTGCCCGACTCGGAAGCCGGCAGTCCGGCCGCGGCGGACGAAGATCCGGTAGACGAAGTAAGTCACGATCATCGCGAAGAGGCCGGCCAAGACCGGCGACAGGGCCGCTGGAACCAGCACCTTCTCGACGATCTTTCCGAAATGGACGGAGTCCGTCCCTGCCGACACCCATGTAGCGCCGATCAGGCCACCGAACAGCGCATGGGACGAACTGGACGGTAGTCCGACGAACCAGGTGACCAGATTCCACACGATCGCCCCGATCAGACCACCGAACACGATCGCCGGTCCGATCTTGGTGTCGTCAACCAATCCATTCGAGATGGTCTTGGCCACTTCGACGGAGAGGAAGGCACCGACCAGGTTCAGGACCGCGGAGATCGTCACCGCGACTTTGGGACGCAACGCTCCGGTGGCGATCGACGTCGCCATCGAGTTGGCCGTGTCGTGGAACCCGTTCGTGAAATCGAAAATCAGGGCCGTGACGACGACGAGCACGACCAACAGTGAGGGCTCCACCCTGACCTCCGAACCCTTCGAAATTCCCTTCGCAAGGTACCTGACGGCAAGCCCGGAGTGTTAACAAC
The DNA here is from genome assembly GCF_029369745.1 of Amycolatopsis sp. QT-25. Lineage (NCBI taxonomy): Bacteria > Bacillati > Actinomycetota > Actinomycetes > Pseudonocardiales > Pseudonocardiaceae > Amycolatopsis > Amycolatopsis sp. QT-25. The sequence goes on along the minus strand of NZ_CP120210.1, from coordinate 1,157,267 downwards.
CCATACGCATTTGAGACATAAGTCGTTAAGCCATCGGCAATGTACGTTGACGGTCCGCAGCCGGGGCGAGGTCACCGGACACCAGTCGGACGAAGCGGTGGGCGAACGGTCGCCAGGTTTCGGTGATATCGGCATGCACCCGGGCGAGGTTTTCCGGAGTCAGTACGCCCGGCCGGGTGAGTTCCGCCATTTCCGGCGATTGCCGCGCCCAGTCGAGGACCACGTCCGGCGTCGTCTCGACATGGAACTGGACACCGTAGGCACAACGGTCGAAACGGAACGCCTGGTAGGCATACCGCGGCGAAGAAGCCAGGAGTTCGGCACCCGCGGGCAACCGGGTGATCGCGTCGTTGTGGAACTGCAGGACGTCTTGCATGAGCGGTAGGTCCGCGAAGAGCGGGTCGGTCCAAGCAGCGTCCTTCTTGGACACGAGTCCCGGGCCGACTTCAGGCCCTCGATCACCTGTGGCGACACTGCCGCCCAACGCCACCGCCAGGAGCTGACCACCGAGGCAGATTCCCAGCGTCGGGATGCGCGCGCCAGCAGCCTTCGAAAGAACCTTCCGCACATCCGCGAGCCACGGATGTGCGGCGTCATCGTTGGCGCCCATCCCGCCGCCGAGACATACGGCGCCCCCGTATCCATCAAGGTCGGCGGGAAGCGTTCGATCGGGCAGCAACCGGACGTCGAGTTCGGCTCCCGCCTCGGTGAGCCAGTCGCCGAGCGGGCCGATCGGGTCTGATGCATCCAGCTGGATGACGAGCAACTTGAGGGCGGTCACCCCGCCAGCCTACGACCGTCGAGAGAGCAGGGGACCTTTGCTATCGCTCCGGAGCGAGGCGGTAGCAAAGGTCCCCTGCTCTCCTCTGGTCAGCAGGTGCAGCGTGAAGGGGTCACGGCAGTGAGGGCAGTCGTCGAAATGTCCCGGTCAACGGGATAGCCAGCTGCTTGCCACGCGGTGATGCCACCGGACAGGCGTTTGACCTTGGAGCCGAGCTCTGCGAGTTTCAGGGCTCCCTTGGTGGCGGCGTTGCAGTGGATGCTTTCGCAGGAGCAGATGTACACAAGGTCGCTATCCAGCTTGCTGACCGACTCGAGAGTCATGTCCCGGTACGGGAGGTTGACCGCCCCGGGGATGCGGGCCGACGCGAAGGCTTCAGGCACTCGAGTCTCGACAATCACGTATCCGTGCCGAGCATCAGACGTGAGGTCTCGAGCAAGATCGTCGGGGTCCACCTCAAGTGTGCGAGTTCGGCTCGTAAGTGCGCGGCTGCGATCGCGCTGTTCAGGGCCGGGAACATCAGTACACGGGGCTCGGTCGTCATGTCTCAATCCTGGTGGTCACTGATCAATCCGAACATCGGAAAATCCCGGTCTCACCGGCGGTTAGCCTAGAGATCTCTGGCTGGTATGACGATCGACCTGGAGTTCCATGAACCTCGATGACGTCGACTGGCAGTTACTCGAACTGCTCCAGGCCGACGGCTGGCTGACCTTCTCGGAACTCGGCCGGCGGGTGTCGCTGTCCGCGCCCGCAGTAACCGAGCGGATCCGCCGGCTCGAGGAGAACGGAGTCATCAACGGATACTCGGCCAGCATCGACCTGGCGAAACTCGGGCTACCGATCGAGGCGATAGTCCGGGCGAAGGTGCGGAGCCTCGACACGACTCGCTACGACTCGCTTCCGCGAAACCATCCTGGCGCTGCCACAAATGCTCGACGCCGATCACGTCACGGGTGGCGTGCCGGAACAACGCAGAATTAGAGAAGCTTATCGAGCGGATGCAGCGCTATGGGGAAACGACGACTTCGTTGGTCTTCTCGTCGCCTGTACGCCGACGCACGGTCGGCCGATGGAGCTACTGAGCGAGGCCGCGGAGAGCAAGGGACCTTTGCTGTCACGGGCGGGGCCTGGGTATGGGGATAGGGTTCAGGCCCCGGGAGAACTCGTGGTTCTCGACCGGGGCCTGGACCCTGTTCAAGGTGGGTTCGGCGGTGTCCTACTCTCCCACAACCCTTCGGTTGCAGTACCATCGGCGCTGTCAGGCTTAGCTTCCGGGTTCGGAATGGGACCGGGCGTTTCCCTGACGCTATAACCACCGAAACACTACGAAACAACACACACTGAGTCTGTTTCCAGATCGGTGTGGTGTTTCAGAGCTGTAGAGTGGATGCGTAACATCTTCGTGGGCAAGTCCTCGGCCTATTAGTACCAGTCAACTCGACAACACATTACTGTGCTTCCATTTCTGGCCTATCAACCCAATGGTCTGTTGGGGGCCTTAACCCACAAGGGGTGGGATACCTCATCTTGGAACAGGCTTCCCGCTTAGATGCCTTCAGCGGTTATCCCTTCCGAACGTGGCCAACCAGCCATGCCACTGGCGTGACAACTGGCATACCAGAGGTTCGTCCGTCCCGGTCCTCTCGTACTAGGGACAGCCTTCCTCAAGTATCCTACGCGCGCGGCGGATAGGGACCGAACTGTCTCACGACGTTCTAAACCCAGCTCGCGTGCCGCTTTAATGGGCGAACAGCCCAACCCTTGGGACCTACTCCGGCCCCAGGATGCGACGAGCCGACATCGAGGTGCCAAACCATGCCGTCGATATGGACTCTTGGGCAAGATCAGCCTGTTATCCCCGGGGTACCTTTTATCCGTTGAGCGACACCCCTTCCACCAGGTGGTGCCGGATCACTAGTCCCGACTTTCGTCCCTGCTCGACATGTCTGTCTCACAGTCAAGCTCCCTTGTGCACTTGCACTCGACACCTGATTGCCAACCAGGCTGAGGGAACCTTTGGGCGCCTCCGTTACTCTTTAGGAGGCAACCGCCCCAGTTAAACTACCCATCAGGCACTGTCCCTGAACCAGATCATGGTCCGAGGTTCAGATTCCCAATCCGACCAGAGTGGTATTTCAACAACGACTCCACCAACACTAGCGTGCCAGCTTCACAGTCTCCCACCTATCCTACACAAGCCGAACCGAAAACCAATACCAAACTATAGTAAAGGTCCCGGGGTCTTTCCGTCCTGCCGCGCGTAACGAGCATCTTTACTCGTAGTGCAATTTCGCCGGGCCTGTGGTTGAGACAGCCGGAAAGTCGTTACGCCATTCGTGCAGGTCGGAACTTACCCGACAAGGAATTTCGCTACCTTAGGATGGTTATAGTTACCACCGCCGTTTACTGGCGCTTAAATTCTCAGCTTCACCCCCGAAAGGGTTAACCGGTCCTCTTAACGTTCCAGCACCGGGCAGGCGTCAGTCCATATACATCGTCTTGCGACTTCGCATGGACCTGTGTTTTTAGTAAACAGTCGCTTTCCGCTGGTCTCTGCGGCCACGATTCCCTAGCTTGCAAGAAGCTTCAAGAACCCTGGCCCCCCTTCTCCCGAAGTTACGGGGGCATTTTGCCGAGTTCCTTAACCACAGTTCACCCGATCGCCTTAGTATTCTCTACCTGACCACCTGTGTTGGTTTGGGGTACGGGCCGTGCACGCACTCGCTAGAGGCTTTTCTCGGCAGCATAGGATCACTCTACTTCACCTCAATCGGCTACGCATCACGTCTCAGCCTATATAGAGTGCGGATTTACCTACACTCCGGCCTACACGCTTACACCAGTACTACCACTCACTGGCGGAGCTACCTTCCTGCGTCACCCCATCACTCGACTACTACGGAATCAGATCCCACGCTCCACACAGCAACCTCCATCCGAAGACTTCAATCACTGGCTTTGGGTGGTTAGTATCAACCGCCTCATCCTGGGCGCACGTGCTCGGGTACGGGAATATCAACCCGTTATCCATCGACTACGCCTGTCGGCCTCGCCTTAGGTCCCGACTTACCCTGGGCGGATTAGCCTGGCCCAGGAACCCTTGGTCATCCGGCGGCAGAGTTTCTCACTCTGCATTCGCTACTCATGCCTGCATTCTCACTCCCACACCCTCCACGACTGGCTTCCGCCGCCGCTTCCCCGGATGCAGGACGCTCCCCTACCCATCCACACCACTGCATCACACTCTCAAGGAGGTGATGGATGTATATGTGCGAATGACACAGCTTCGGCGGTGTGCTTAAGCCCCGCTACATTGTCGGCGCAGGACCACTTGACCAGTGAGCTATTACGCACTCTTTCAAGGGTGGCTGCTTCTAAGCCAACCTCCTGGTTGTCTGGGCAATCCCACATCCTTTCCCACTGAGCACACACTTGGGGGCCTTAGCTGGTGTTCTGGGCTGTTTCCCTCTCGACGACGAAGCTTATCCCCCGCCGTCTCACTGCCACACTCTCACACCACGGTATTCGGAGTTTGGTTGATTTCGGTAACCCGGTAAGGCCCCTAGACCATCCAGTAGCTCTACCCCCGTGGTGAAACATGTGACGCTGCACCTAAATGCATTTCGGGGAGAACCAGCTATCACGGAGTTTGATTGGCCTTTCACCCCTACCCACAGCTCATCCCCTCAGTTTTCAACCTAAGTGGGTTCGGCCCTCCACGTCGTCTTACCGACGCTTCAGCCTGGCCATGGGTAGATCACTCCGCTTCGGGTCTAGACCACGCGACTCATTCGCCCTATTCAGACTCGCTTTCGCTACGGCTACCCCACACGGGTTAACCTCGCCACGCAGCACTAACTCGCAGGCTCATTCTTCAAAAGGCACGCCATCACCTCAACACCACAAGGATGTACTCGGGCTCTGACGGCTTGTAGGCACACGGTTTCAGGTACTCTTTCACTCCCCTCCCGGGGTACTTTTCATCTTTCCCTCACGGTACTAGTCCGCTATCGGTCTTCAGGAAGTATTTAGGCTTACCGGGTGGTCCCGGCAGATTCACAGCAAATTCCACGAGCTCGCTGCTACTCGGGAACACCACCAAGATTCACAAACATGTGTTTTCGCGTACGGGACTCTCACCCACTCCGGTCGCCCATCCCAAGGCGTTCCACTAACACACGCGTAAACCCGAGAACCTGTCAGAATTCTCAAGGCGGGTCCCACAACACCACACACACAACGCCTGACAGCTTGACATGTGCATGGTTTAGCCTCTTCCGCTTTCGCTCGCCACTACTCACGGAATCACGGTTGTTTTCTCTTCCTACGGGTACTGAGATGTTTCACTTCCCCGCGTTCCCTCCACACACCCTATATATTCAGATGCGGGTAACACCACATAACTGGTGCTGGGTTTCCCCATTCGGAAATCCTCGGATCACAGCTCGGTTGACAGCTCCCCGAGGCATATCGCAGCCTCCCACGTCCTTCATCGGCTCCTGAAGCCAAGACATCCACCATGTGCCCTTAACAACTTGACCACAAAGATGCTCGCATCCACTCTACAGTTCTCAAACACCACACCAGAAACAAACCACTCCCGGAGCTCGTGTGAACCCCTCGGCGTGTTGCCTCAGGACCCAACAGCATGCCAGCGAACAATCTCCCCGACTTCCCGGAAACACCCGTTCCACGAACTCGTCTCACGACTCGTCCAGTACTTGAGCGTCCCAGCAAAAGCCGGCGACACCATAACCAGTAGTTCCACAATTCCTTGAGCAACCAGTGCCAACACACGGTCGGTGCTGAAACCCTGGCCACTCCATCGTTCTGGTTCCGGGTATCCCGGGAACGATGGATGTGTTGCTCCTTAGAAAGGAGGTGATCCAGCCGCACCTTCCGGTACGGCTACCTTGTTACGACTTCGTCCCAATCGCCAGTCCCACCTTCGACCACTCCCCCCCTTGCGGGTTGGGCCATGGGCTTCGGGTGTTACCGACTTTCATGACGTGACGGGCGGTGTGTACAAGGCCCGGGAACGTATTCACCGCAGCGTTGCTGATCTGCGATTACTAGCGACTCCGACTTCACGCAGTCGAGTTGCAGACTGCGATCCGAACTGAGACCGGCTTTAAGGGATTCGCTCCACCTCGCGGTATCGCAGCCCTCTGTACCAGCCATTGTAGCATGTGTGAAGCCCTGGACATAAGGGGCATGATGACTTGACGTCATCCCCACCTTCCTCCGAGTTGACCCCGGCAGTCTCCCACGAGTCCCCGCCATGACGCGCTGGCAACGTAGGATAAGGGTTGCGCTCGTTGCGGGACTTAACCCAACATCTCACGACACGAGCTGACGACAGCCATGCACCACCTGTACACCAACCACAAGGGAAGCCCTATCTCTAGGGATGTCTGGCACATGTCAAGCCCAGGTAAGGTTCTTCGCGTTGCATCGAATTAATCCACATGCTCCGCCGCTTGTGCGGGCCCCCGTCAATTCCTTTGAGTTTTAGCCTTGCGGCCGTACTCCCCAGGCGGGGCGCTTAATGCGTTAGCTACGGCACGGACAACGTGGATGTCGCCCACACCTAGCGCCCAACGTTTACAGCGTGGACTACCAGGGTATCTAATCCTGTTCGCTCCCCACGCTTTCGCTCCTCAGCGTCAGTATCGGCCCAGAGACCCGCCTTCGCCACCGGTGTTCCTCCTGATATCTGCGCATTTCACCGCTACACCAGGAATTCCAGTCTCCCCTACCGAACTCAAGTCTGCCCGTATCGCCCGCACGCTCCACGTTAAGCGTGGAGTTTTCACGAACGACGCGACAAACCGCCTACGAGCTCTTTACGCCCAATAATTCCGGACAACGCTCGCACCCTACGTATTACCGCGGCTGCTGGCACGTAGTTAGCCGGTGCTTCTTATCCAGGTACCGTCACTTGCGCTTCGTCCCTGGCGAAAGAGGTTTACAACCCGAAGGCCGTCATCCCTCACGCGGCGTCGCTGCATCAGGCTTGCGCCCATTGTGCAATATTCCCCACTGCTGCCTCCCGTAGGAGTCTGGGCCGTGTCTCAGTCCCAGTGTGGCCGGTCACCCTCTCAGGCCGGCTACCCGTCGTCGCCTTGGTAGGCCATTACCCCACCAACAAGCTGATAGGCCGCGGGCTCATCCTGTACCGCCAGAACTTTCAACCACCCCCCATGCGAGGAATAGTGATATCCGGTATTAGACCCAGTTTCCCAGGCTTATCCCAAAGTACAGGGCAGATTGCCCACGTGTTACTCACCCGTTCGCCACTAATCCACCCGAAGGCTTCATCGTTCGACTTGCATGTGTTAAGCACGCCGCCAGCGTTCGTCCTGAGCCAGGATCAAACTCTCCAACAATGTCTTCGAATTCAATCGAGGCAAATACTTGCTCTCAAAGGAACCTCAAACGAGGTTCAAATACATAAGCTCTACTGGCTTAGTTCACTAGCACACTGTTGAGTTCTCAAGCAACACGCTTTGTTTCAAAGCGATATTCACAAGCTTTGGTCGAGCATGCCGAATCCTACAGTATTACTCGTAGGGGGTCGGCGGCCGCTCGTGGGCCGACGCTGAACATTACCTGGTCCGGTTCGCGGTGTCAACCCGCTCGGCCCTGGTTCCTTGCCTCGGGGCTTTCGGCCCCGGTGGCCCGGTGTTCCTGGCGACGAAGAGAAGATTACATGCTCCGGAACCCCCTGAAAACAGGGGGGTCACTTAACGACATCGACGCAGGTCAGCCGGGGTGAACCACCCTCACCCGACGGTCTTCAGGTAGCGGGGCGGTTTACGGGCGGGCACGATGCGTTCGAAGTCGGCCGCGTAGGCGAGCACCCGGGCGTCGGTCCACTGCCCCGCCATGAACGAGACCCCCACCGGGAGTTCGCCGACGAAACCGGCGGGCACGGTCACCGCTGGGTAGCCGGAGACCGCGGCCGGCGTCGACGACGGGATCACGTCGTTGTCGCCGGTTTTGCAGTCGGTCTTCCAGGCGGGCGGGTTCGTGGGCGCGGCGATCGCGTCCAGGCGGTACTTGGCGAGGGTCTCGTCGATCGAGCGTTTCGCCAGATCGGTGAGTTCGCGCCGCATGGCCTGATAGCCGGGATCGGAGGGACCGGGCGCGACGAGTGCTTGTTCGAAGAGCTCCTGCCCGGCGAAGCAGGTCTGCTCCAGCGGATCGGAGCGGTTGTACTCGATCAACGCGGCGAGGTCGCGCGGTCCTTCGGGGCGCGTGGCCAGGTAGCGATCGATGTCCCGGTGGAACTCGGTGAGCAGGGCCGGAAATTCCAGTTCGCCGAGCCTCGCCTGGTACGGCGGCGTCACCTCGACGACCTCGGCACCCGCCTTGACCAGCGAATTCTTGGTTCGCGTCACTACGGCGTCGACATCCGGACCGAGAACCGGCAGGCGCCAGAGCCCGATCCGGGAGCCCTTCAGCACGCCGGGCCGGAGATGCGCGGCGTAGTCGGTCGGCTGGTTCGGCGGGTAGGCGCCGGTGGCCGGGTCGCTCGGGTCGCGGCCTTGGAGCGCGGACAGGGTCAACGCGACGTCGACGACGTGCCTGGCCATCGGGCCGGCGGTGTCCTGTTCGGCCGAGATAGGCACCACGCCGGTGCGGCTCACCAGGCCGAGGCTCGGTTTGTGCCCCACCGTCGAGGTCATCCCGGCCGGGCAGACGATCGAACCGTCGGTTTCGCTGCCGATCGAGACCTGGGCGAGCGACGCGGCGACACTCACGGCGGACCCGGCGGACGACCCACAAGGGTTGCGATCGAGCACGTATGGGTTGTTCGTCTGCCCACCGACGCCGGACCACCCGGAAGTGGGTTTGGCGGCACGGAAGTTCGCCCATTCGGACAGGTTCGCCTTGCCGAGGACGACCGCGCCCGTGTCACGCAGACGGCGGATCAACGTCGCGTCCTTCGCGGGCTTGCTGCGCAGTGCGCGCGAACCCGCCGTCGTCTGCATGGAGCGGGTGTCGACGTTGTCCTTCACCAGGACAGGGATGCCGTCCAACGGCCCCCGCGTCTTGCCCGCGCGACGCCGGACGTCACTCTCGGCGGCTTGCACGATCGCGGCCGGATTGACCGCGATGACCGCGTTCACCTTGCGGTCGACCCGATGGATGCGCTCGAGATAAGCCGAGGTCAGCCCGACCGCGGTCAGCCGTCCGGAGGACATCCGGGCCTGGAGCGCGGGGATGTCCGCGGCGTCGAGATCGAGAGGTTTTCCGACTGCGGAAGCCGCCGGCACGGCTGTGGCCGCGACGGTCGCGGCGACCAAGGTCGTCAGAACTCCGAATACCGGTCGCCGCACCATCAGGTCTCCTTCGTCTAGAGAACCGGAAGCAGGGTCCGCAGCTCGTACGGGGTCACCGCGCTGCGGTAGTTATCCCATTCAACACGTTTGTTACGCAGAAAGAAGTCGTAAACGTGCTCTCCGAGCGCTTCGGGCAGAAGTTCCGATTTTTCCATCTCGGACAGCGCCTCGCCGAGGTTCTGCGGGAGCTGGGCGTATCCGGCCGCGCGACGCTCGGCGTCCGAGAGCTGCCAGATGTTGTCCTCGGCGGGGGGAGGTAGCTCGTAGCCCTTCTCGATGCCCTTGAGGCCGGCGGCCAGGATGACCGAGTACGCCAGATAGGGGTTGCACGCGGAGTCCAGTGTGCGGATCTCGACGCGGCGTGACGACGCCTTGCCGGGCGAGTACATCGGCACCCTGACCAGCGCGGAGCGGTTCGCGCGGCCCCACGACACGGTCGTCGGGGCTTCGCTGCCGCTGATCAGCCGTTTGTAGGAGTTCACCCATTGGTTGGTGACCGCCGAGATCTCCTTCGCGTGGTGCAACAACCCCGCCACGAAAGCTTTACCCGTCGCCGACAACTCGTACGGGTCTTCGGCGTCGTAGAAGGCGTTGCGGTCACCCTCGAACAGGCTCACGTGGGTGTGCATCCCGGAACCCGGCTGGTTGGTGAACGGCTTCGGCATGAAGGTCGCGCGGACACCCTGGGTGAGCGCGACCTCCTTGACGACGTACCGGAAGGTCATCACGTTGTCGGCCATGGTCAGCGCGTCCGCGTACCTGAGGTCGATCTCCTGCTGACCGGGCGCGCCCTCGTGGTGGCTGAATTCGACGGAGATCCCCATCGCTTCGAGCGTCTCGATGGCGTGACGGCGGAAGTGCGTCGCCGTCGCGTGGCTGGCCTGGTCGAAGTAGCCGCCGTTGTCCGCGGGCTCGGGTTCGCTGCCGTCGTCCGGCAGGCTCGCGAGCAGGAAGAACTCGATTTCGGGATGGACGTAGCAGGTGAAACCCGCTTCGGCCGCCTTCGAGAGCTGCCTGCGCAGGACGTGCCGGGGGTCCGCCCAGGACGGGGATCCGTCCGGCATCGCGATGTCGCAGAACATGCGCGCCGAGTACGGGCCGCCGTCCGGGGTCTCCCAGGGAAGGACTTGGAAGGTGGCCGGGTCGGGCTTCGCGACCATGTCGGACTCGTAGACACGCGCGAAGCCTTCGATGGCCGATCCGTCGAAGCCGATCCCCTCGCTGAAGGCGCCCTCGAGTTCGGCCGGCGCCACCGCGACGGACTTGAGGAACCCCAGCACATCCGTGAACCAGAGCCTGACGAAACGGATGTCGCGCTCTTCCAAGGTACGGAGCACGAACTCCTGCTGGCGATCCATGGCCGCACCCTAACGAGGCCGTGTTAACGACATGTTTCGCGACGCGCCGATCGAACGGAAGTGGTGGATCACGCCACGAGGATCGGTTCGGGTTCGGTCGCCTTGGAAATCGACAGCGAAGCGATCGAAGCGAGCACGGCGAGGCCTGCCGCGATGTACCAGGCGAGCGCGTAGCTGCCCGACGTATCGCGGATCGCGCCGGCGCCGACAGCCGCCAGACCAGCGCCGAGCTGGTGGCTGGCGAAGACCCAGCCGAAGACGATCGGGCCGGCGGCGCCGTATTGCCGGACGCAGAGCGCGACGGTGGGCGGGACCGTCGCGACCCAGTCGAGTCCGTAGAAGACGATGAACGCCCACATGCTGGGTTCCACCGATCCGCTCAACAACTGGGGGAGCAGGGCGAGCGAAACGCCGCGAAGGGCGTAGTAGACGCCGAGCAGGATCCGTGGGTCCACGCGGTCGGTGAGCCAGCCGGAGGCGATCGTGCCCGCGACGTCGAAGATCCCGACGAGGGCGAGAAGGCCGGCGGCGGTCGTCTGCGGCATGCCGTGGTCGTGCGCCGCAGGGACGAAATGGGTGCTGACCAGGCCGTTCGTCGTGGCACCGCAGATCGCGAAACCGACGGCGAGCAGCCAGAACGTCCTCGTGCGCGCCGCCGAGCCGAGGACCGAGAGCGCGCGACGAACGGAACCACCCGTGGGAATGACGGGAGTGACTTCGCCGGGCTCCGCGCCGTAAGCGGTCGTTCCGATGTCGGACGGGTGATCGCGGACCACCAGAAGGACGACGGGGACGACGGCCAGCGCGGCGATGGCGATGACGAGTGACGCCGTGCGCCAGCCCTCGTCGACGGCGAGGTTCGCCACGATCGGGAGGAAGATCAGCTGGCCCGTGGCGCCCGCCGCGGTGAGGACCCCGGTGACGACACCGCGGCTGCGGACGAACCAGCGGGCGGCGACCGTCGCGGCGAAACTCATCGCCATCGAGCCGGTGCCGACGCCGACCAGGACACCCCAGCAGAGGATGAGCTGCCAGCTCGAATTCATGAAGACGGTGCCGCCCGCGCCGATCGCGACGACGCACAGCGCCGTCGAGGCGACGCGTCGCATGCCGAAGCGCTCCATGAGAGCTGCTGCGAAGGGCGAGAAGAGGCCGTAGAGCACGAGGTTCACCGAGACGGCCGACGCGATCGTCGCACGCGACCAGCCGAACTCGTCGTGAAGCGGGTCGATGAGCACGCCGGGTGCCGCGCGGAAACCGGCGGCGGCGAGCAGGGCGATGAAGGCGGCGGCTGCGACGAACCACGCGCGGTGGAGCCGGGTCTGAGGTTGCACGGGTACAGCGTCATCGGCGACAGCTTCCGGCGGAAGCGGCTGGAAGGACACTGTGCGAAAGATTCGGGCCAAGGACCTAGGCTCTGGCCATGCGCTGCCGTCACCTCGTGCCGGCGCTGCTGCTCACGATCGGGCTCGTCGGCGGCTGCGCGGGGTCACCCCCGTTGCCGCCTGCCGAGGATTACGTGAGCGCGGCGGCCGACTCCCTCGTCTCGTTGCGCAGCGTGCGGTTCACGCTCGGAGTGAACGGCGTCGTCACGGGGCTGCCGGTGCGCGGGCTCGACGGCGAGATCAGTCGCGAGGGTGGCGCGGTCGGAAAGGCCGACTTGCAGGACGACTTCGAACGGGTGAAGGTCGAATACCGGCTGTCCGGCTCGGAGATCACGCTCAGCGGGCCTGCTGGGGAGCGGGTGCTTGCGGCTTCGGCACCGTACACTCCTGAAGCGATGCTCGGGGCCGAAGGTGGGCTTCGGCGGCTGCTGACCGGGGCGACCGACTTGCGGGGCGAACGGTGGGAGCGCGTACAGGACACCGATTCGTTCCGGATCGCCGCGAAGGTGCCGGCCGCGGTGATCGGCGGGATCGTGCCGGAGATCAAGTCGGACGTGTTCGCGAAGCTGTGGATTTCGCGGGACGAGCCGCGGCGGCTGGTGCGGGTGTGGCTGCAGGTGCCGCCGACGAAGCCCGAGGAGTTCGCGGTGATGCTGGAGCTGGCGTTGACCAGGCATAACGCGGTCGTCGTGGGGAACGGGCGATAGCAAAGGTCCCTTGCTCCCTTTTGGCGGGAAAAACCTGGTCAGCGGGGCTGGCGATAGCAAAGGTCCCTTGCTCTTCCGCCAGGAGCGGCGGGTGTCCGGAGCGGGTAGTTCGCCGTCGATCAAGTACGCGAGACCGGAGCTGTCGACGCACTCGCTGCCGTCGAGGAAGACGGTGTGCTGCGCGCAGTCGGGCCCCTTGTCCGCGGAGGACGCACCGGCGCCCCACGCCGGCTTCTGCCGAGTGAACTTCTCGAGCGCCTCCGGGTCCGGGGTCGGCGACGCGGTGGTCGTCGGAGACACCGCCGGCGCGGGTTGCGGCTGGCGCAGGAGGCGACCGGCGCGGCGGCGACGAGCACGGCCGGGACGCGGATCTTCACGCGTCCCGGCCGGTCAGGGCCCTTCGCGCCAAAGGCGTTACTTGGCGGCGCAGCGGGTGCCTTCGTCCGGCAGGGCGCCGTTTACCAGGTAATCGATGCCGATCTGGTCGACGCACGAGACGCCCTGGAGGAACACCGTGTGCTGGTTGCCCTCGAACGTCAGCAAAGCTCCCTTGATCGCTTTCGCGAGGTTGACGCCCGCCTGATAAGGGGTCGCCGGGTCGTTCGTGGTCGAGATGACCAGCGTCTTCGGCAGGCCCTCGACGTTGGGCAGGTGCGGCTCCGAGGTGTTCGGCACCGGCCAGAAGGCGCAGGCGTCGCGCGCGGAACCGTCCGGCTTGCCGTCGTCGAGGAACGGCGCCGCCTGCGCGTATCGCTTCTGCGCGTCGAGGAGCTTCGCCGGATCGGTGACTCGCGGGTCGTCGACGCACCTGATCGCGACGAACGCGTCCTGCGTCGTCCCGTAGCGGCCGTCGGCGCCGCGTTCGTTGTAGAGGTCGGCCAGCTTCTCCAGACCGTCGCCGCGCTGGCGCTTCAGGTCGTTGAGCGCGGTGTTCAGCGGTTCCCAGAGATCTTCCTGGTAGAGAGCCTGTATCACGCCTGTCGTCGCGTCCTCGTACGACAGTTTCCGGCCGTCGCTGACCGGCACCGGGAAATCGATCAACGGCCGCACCAAATCCTGGAACGCCTTCGTCACGCCGGCGGCGTCGCGCCCCAGAGCGCAGTCCTCGCGCGCGGCGCACCAGTTCGAAAACTCCCCGAACGCCTTGCCGAAGCCCTCTCCCTGCGCGACGAGCGACTCCACCGCGTCCTGCTCCGGGTCGACGGCCCCGTCGAGCACCAGCGCGCGGACGTTCGCCGGGAACGCTTCGGCGTAGGCGGATCCGATCCGTGTCCCGTAGGAGTAGCCGAGGTAGTTCAGTTTCGGATCGCCGAGGACCGACCGCAGGACGTCCATGTCCTTGACGACGTCACGGGTGCCCACGTTCGCGAGCATCGAGGGGCCGTGATCGGTCCGCTCGGCGCACTTGGCCGCGAAATACTGGGACTCGGTCTCCTGCTTTTTCACTCCCTCGGGTGACCCGTCCGTCTCGCTGTCGTCCGCCCGGTCCGCGTCGCGTTCGGCGTCGGTCAGGCAGCGGATCTGCGGCTGGCTCGCGCCGATGCCGCGCGGGTCGAAGCCGACGATGTCGAAGCGTTTGCCCAGGGCGTTCGTCGCCGTCCGGGAGGCGAGACCGGCCGCGGCCGCCATCCCGGAAGCGCCGGGACCACCGGGATTGACCACGAGCGCTCCAATCCTTTCGTCGGTTTCCAGTGCCTTCCGGCGCAGGAGGCCGAGCGTGACCGAGTCGCCTTCGGGTTTCGCGTAGTCGAGCGGGACGGTCAACCGGGCGCATTGTGCGTCCTTCACTCGAAACGCCGCTTTCGCGTCATCGGATGTCGCGTAGGGTGCACAGTCGGCCCAGGTCAGGCTCTGTCCGTAGAACTTCTCGAGGCCGGACGGCACCGGCCCGGTCGGAGCGTGCGACTCGGTGGCCGGAGGCGGGGGCTGGGTTCTACCCTCTCCCGACGAGCACGCGGCGGAAGTGACGGCGAGCAGGCCGGACAGCGTGATCGCGGCGAATCGACGGGCACGGGACCTGGCGCTGACATGAGTGGACACGGTTGGATCGTGCCATCGGCCGTGGAACTCGGCCGCACCCCCACCGCGTTGGGGTGGTACGGGTGCGGACGGCAGAAGAGCAGACGGGAGCACAGGGGTGGCAGCACTGATCAGCCGGGTGGGCAAGAAGCTGCGCCGGATCATCCAGCGGCCGGGCAGCGTCGAGCTGACCCGCTACGAAGCGCTGCTGCCGGCCATCGAGAAGCTCGAGCCCGAGTTGGAGAAGCTCTCCGACGAGGAGCTGACAGAGCGGGCCGGCAAGCTTCGCGACGCCGCTTCCTTCGGCAACGACCAGCTGATCGAGGTTTGCGCGCTCGGTCGTGAGGCCGCGCGGCGGGCCCTCGGCGAGCGTGCCTTCGACGTCCAGCTGCTGGGCACGATGGGCCTGCTCAGCGGGCATATCGTGCAGATGGAGACCGGTGAGGGCAAGACGCTGGCCGGTGCGCTGGCGGGCGCCGGGTACGCCCTGCGCGGTAAGCACGTCCACGTCGTCACGGTGAACGACTACCTCGCCCGTCGTGACGCGGAGTGGATGGGCCCGATCTACGACCTGCTCGGCGTCTCCGTCGGCTGGGTCGAGCCCGCTCACTCCCGCGACGAGCGCCGCGAGGCGTACGCGAAGGAAGTCACGTACGGCGCCGTGAGCGAAATCGGCTTCGACGTGCTGCGCGACCGCTTGGTGACCCGCGAAGAGGACCTGGTCCAGCGCGCGCCCGAGGTGGCGATCGTCGACGAGGCGGACTCCGTGCTGGTCGACGAGGCTCGCGTGCCGTTGGTGATGGCGGGGTCGATCGACCACACCGACGCCGACGAAGAGGTCGCGAACATCGTCCGGCGGCTGCGGCTCGGGCTGCACTACGAAACCGACGCCGACGGCCGCAACGCCTGGTTGACCAAGGCGGGCGCGTCGGTGGTCGAGAAGGCCCTCGGCGACGACATCAACCTCTACGACGACACGGGCTCGGACAGGCTGCCCGCGGTGAACGTGGCGCTGCACGCGCACGCGCTGCTCACCCGCGACGTCGACTACCTGGTGCGCGACGGCAAGGTGCAGCTGATCAACGCCGCGCGCGGCCGCGTCGCCGAACTGCAGCGCTGGCCGGACGGGCTCCAGGCCGCCGTCGAGGCGAAGGAGCAGGTCAAGGCGACCGACCGGGGCGAGATCCTCGACTCGATCACCGTGCAGGCACTGCTCGCGCGATATCCGGAGGTCGCGGGGATGACCGGTACCGCGGTCGCGGTCGCCGAGCAGCTGCGCGAGTTCTACAAGCTCGAGGTCGCGGTCATCCCGCCGAACACGCCGAACATCCGTGAAGACCAGGAGGACCGGATCTTCGGGTCGCCGTCGCAGAAGCTGCGCGCGATCGAGGAGGAGATCCGGCGGGTGCACGAGAGCGGGCGGCCGATTCTCGTCGGCACCCAGGACGTCGCCGAATCCGAAGAGCTGGCCGAGAAGCTGGCGAAGGCCGACCTCGAATGCGTCGTGCTCAACGCGCGCAACGACGCCGAGGAAGCCGAGATCATCGCCGACGCCGGCAAGAAGGGCGCGGTCACCGTCTCGACCCAGATGGCCGGCCGCGGTACCGACATCCGGCTGGGCGGCAAGGACGGTGCCGGCCGCGACGAGGTCGTCGAACTGGGCGGTCTGCACGTGATCGGCACCGCGCGCTACCCGTCGAGCAGGCTGGACGGCCAGCTGCGCGGCCGGTCCGGACGGCAGGGCGACCCGGGCAGCGCGGTGTTCTTCGCCAGCCTGAACGACGAACTCGTGCTGTCGAACGCGCCGGACATCCCCGAGGGCATCAGCTCCGACGTGGGCAGCGGCGAGATCGTCGACCCGGCGGCGCTGCGGCAGATCAACCACGCGCAGCGCGTCGCCGAGGGCGTCGACCTGGAGATTCACCGCAACACCTGGCGCTACACGCGGCTGATCGAGCGGCAGCGCGGTGAACTGCTCGAGCACCGGGACAAGGTGCTGCGGACCGCGCACGCGGCGGAGGTGCTGGAGAAGGCGCACCCGGAGAAGTTCAAGGAGCTTTCGGAGGCCGTCGACGACGAGGACCGCGTCCACCAGCTGTGCCGGGAGGTGCTGCTGTTCCACATCGACCAGCTGTGGTCGGACCATCTGGCGTTCCTGACGGACGTACGGGAGAGCATCCACCTGCGGGCGCTGGCACGGGAGACGCCGATCGACGAGTTCCACCGCGCGGCGATCCCCGAGTTCCACAAGATCATCCCGGAGGCGGCCGAGCGGGCGGCGAAGACGCTCGAGGAGGCCGAGATCACCGAGAACGGCATCGACCTCGGTGACGCGGGCGTGCGGCGGGCGAACACGACGTGGACCTACCTGGTGCACGACAACCCGTTCGACTCCGACTTCGAGCAGACCATCAAAAAGGTGCGGAGCATGATCAAGCGGAAATAGCCCACGGTCCTGCGCGGGGAGCGGGGGACCTTTGCTATCACTCTCTCTCGGAGAGCGACAGCAAAGGTCCCCCGCTCTCCTTTCGCCCGGCCGTCCCCAGGTGGGCGATTCGGCACATCCAGTCGTCCCCGCGGACGCCGGTGGGTGAGAATGTCGGCATGCCGCAACTGCGCATCGCACTGGCCCAGGTCAACACCACCGTCGGGGACCTCGAAGGCAACGCCGAGCTCACCGTCGCGTGGACTCGTAAAGCCGCCGAAGCAGGCGCCCACATCGTCGTCTTCCCGGAGATGTCC
Source organism: Amycolatopsis sp. QT-25 (assembly GCF_029369745.1). Taxonomy (NCBI): domain Bacteria; kingdom Bacillati; phylum Actinomycetota; class Actinomycetes; order Pseudonocardiales; family Pseudonocardiaceae; genus Amycolatopsis; species Amycolatopsis sp. QT-25. The sequence continues at coordinate 1,139,924 of NZ_CP120210.1, read as the reverse complement.
CTCACCGGTTACCCCGTCGAGGACCTCTCTCTCCGCCCGACCTTCGCGTCCGCCTCGAAGCAGATGGTCGAAGCGCTCGCCAAGCGGCTCGAAGACGCCGGATGCGGCGAGGTGCTCACCTATATCGGGTACCTCGACCTGGACGAGGCAGGCCCGCGCGACGCGGCGGCCGCGCTGTACCGCGGCGAAGTGGTCGCCCGCCAGTTCAAGCACCACCTGCCCAACTACGGCGTCTTCGACGAGCACCGTTGGTTCAAGCCGGGCCACGACCTCGAGGTCGTCCGCTTTCACGGTGTCGACGTCGGCATGGTGATCTGCGAGGACGTCTGGCAGGACGGCGGCCCGATCTCCGCACTGGGCGAGGCCGGAGTGGACCTCGTGGTCGCGCCCAACGCTTCGCCTTACGAGCGCGCGAAGGACGACATCCGTCTACCGCTCATCGCCCGCCGCGCGGCCGAGGCCGGCGCGCCGCTGGTGTACACGAACCAGATCGGCGGGCAGGACGACCTCGTTTTCGACGGCGACTCGATCGTGGTCGGCGCGGACGGCCGGCTGCTGGCACGCGCGCCGCAGTTCGTCGAGCACCTGCTCGTCGTCGACACGGACCTCGAGTCGGGTGGGCACACCGCCGAGGGCGAGTTCGAGGGTCTCCGGGTGAAGCGCCGCGTACTCAGCGAGGACCCGGTTCCGGCGTACAGCGCGAGCGGCGGATCCTCGATCAGCGAGCCGCTGTCGGACGAGGCGGAGGTGTGGCACGCGCTCGTCGTCGGCCTGCGCGACTACGTGCACAAGAACGGCTTCTCGTCGGTGACGTTCGGCTTCTCCGGCGGCATCGACTCGGCCGTCGTGGCGGCGCTGGCCGCCGACGCGCTGGGGGGCGACAACGTTTACGGCGTTTCGATGCCTTCGGAGTACTCCTCGGAGCACTCGAAGGGTGACGCCGAGGACCTCGCCCGCCGGATCGGCGCGCACTACCGCGTCGAGCCGATCGCGGACATGGTCAAGGTCTATGTCGAGCAGCTCCAGCTGACCGGCCTCGCCGAGGAGAACATCCAGGCCCGTGTCCGCGGCATGCTGCTGATGGCACTGTCCAACCAGGACGGTCACCTGGTGCTCGCCACCGGTAACAAGACCGAACTCGCCGTCGGCTACTCGACGATCTACGGCGACGCCGTCGGGGCCTTCGCACCGATCAAGGACCTGTTCAAGACACACGTCTGGCATCTGGCCAAGTGGCGCAACGCGGAAGCCGAGAAGAACGGCGAAACCCCGCCGATCCCGGAGAACTCGATCACCAAACCGCCGTCCGCCGAGCTGCGGCCGGGGCAGCTGGACAGCGACTCGCTGCCCGACTACCTGATGCTCGACGACATTCTCGACGATTACATCGAGGGGGACCGGGGTTACGTCGACCTGGTCGACGCGGGCTTCGAGCCGGAGACCATCGACCGCGTGGTGCGAATGGTCGACAGGGCCGAGTACAAGCGCCGCCAGTACCCGCCGGGCACCAAGATCACGTTCAAGGCGTTCGGGCGGGACCGGCGGCTGCCGATGACGAACGGCTGGCGAGAGGGCACTGTCGTGACCCGCTCAGCTCAACGCGATCTGCTTCCCGGCTGAGTTCGTCAGCACGGCCACCAGGCCGGGCTTCTCGTCACGCCGGACGAGCATGTCCATCCCGAGCGCGCGGACCGCGGATTCGACCGCGGCCGGCTCGGGGTGGACGCCGGTGACCATGAGCAGCGGAATGGACGGCAGGTCCCGTGTCGTCGGATGCGGGGTGCTCCCCCAGTCGATGAGAAACGGCGCGAGCCCGCCGAGACCGCCCGCGTCGGTGAGCCGCCAGGTCAGCAGTTCGCCGTCCTCTGTGGTGCGCGACATCTCGGACGCGTCGCCCGGGTCGTAGCCGCGTCGGCGGGCTTCGGCGATCGCCTCGTCGATGCCTTCGACACGCGCAGCCCAGTTGACCAGGGCGGGCGCGGTCAGCTCGTCGACGCCGAAGGGACGTGGTCCGACGTGCTCGGGCTGATCCGGGTCGGGGCCGACCACCTCGAGATAGGCACCGGCACCCAGATCGGCCAGATGATTGGCCGTACCGAAACCGATATGCCTTCCGCCGCGTACAGGCGTGACGCCGGTCAGCTCGGCGACGCGCGCGACGGCCTCTTCGAGGTCCGGCCCGGCGTACACGAGGTGATCAAGCACGAGGTCGCTCATGCCCATACTCCTACCGCAGCGGACGCTCCGGCGGCACCGCGGCATGGCGGTGAACCCGAAACTGTCGGACCGCTCTCGTATCCTGGGTACATGACGGCACCGGGCTACGCCGTGTTCGGCACCGCGATCGGCGACTGCGGCATCGCGTGGAGCGAACGCGGGGTCGTCGCGGTCCAGCTCCCCGAGGGCAGTGAAGAAGAGGCGAGGGCGCGACTGACCGCGCGCCTTCCCGAAGCCACCGAATCCCCACCACCGGAGGTGATCCAGAAAGCGATCGACGACATCGTCTCGTTGATGGGCGGCAAGCGCACCGACCTCACCGGCATCGCGCTCGACTACGGGGGCGTGCCGGAGTTCCAGCACCGGGTCTACGAGTTCATCCGGACGATCCCCGCAGGAAAGACGCTGACGTACGGCGACGTCGCGAACATCCTCGGCGTGCCAGGCGGCGCGCAGGCCGTGGGGCAGGCGATGGGCCGGAACCCGTTTCCGATCATCGTGCCGTGCCACCGCGTCCTTGCCGCGGGCGGCAAGGACGGTGGGTTCTCCGCGCGCGGAGGGGTCGCCACCAAGCGCCGGATGCTGGTCATCGAAGGCGCATTGGCGGACGAACCGACGTTGTTCTAGGCGTTTGGTGTGCTAGTCGTCTTGGGCCGGCGACCAGGGCTTGAGCCAAGGCGTCTCCGGCCAGCCTTCCGCGGCAGCCATCAGCGGGATCGCCGTCGCGCCGTCGATGTGCTCGCGGATGATGTCGGCGTGCCCGGCGTGCCGCGCGGTCTCTTCGATGAGGTGGAGCAGCACCCAGCGGACCGACCAAGCGTCGACGTCCTGCGGGTACCAGGGCACGCCCTTCGGCACCGGGACCGGCTGGCCGAGATCGGCGACACCGGCGATGACGTCCGCGGTGCGGCGGGCGACCTCGTCGTAGCGCGCGAGGACGCTTTCGACCGTCTCGTCCGGCGTCATCACGTACCCGGCTTCGTATTCCTTCATCGTCTCGTCCATCGGCTTCGAGGGCTTCTGGAGAAGGATGTCGATCCAGCCGTCTTCGACGGTCGCGGTGTGCTTGACCAGGCCACCGACGCTCAGCGAGCTTTTGGTCGGGACGGCTCTGGCCTGTTCTTCGGTGAGGCCGTGCGCCGCGATCCGCAGGACGTGGCGCTGCTGCTCGAGGTACGCGAGGAGACCTTCGCGCTCGTCGGCGACCGGGGGAACGTTTCCAGCCATGGTGGCTCCTTCCGTCGGGAAGGGGATCATGGCATCCGGCACCGGCCTTTTGCGGTGATTCGGCCAGGAAGAGAGCAAGGGACCTTTGCTATCACTTCTCCCGACGTCGGGAGAAGTGATAGCAAAGGTCCCTTGCTCCCCCGCTAGCCCTGCGGCCGCACGAACGGGAACAGCACCGTCTGCCGGATCGACGCCCCGGTCAGCATCATCAGCAGCCGGTCGACGCCGATGCCGAGCCCGCCGGTCGGCGGCATGCCGTGTTCGAGCGCGAGCAGGAAGTCCTCGTCCAGTTCCATCGCCTCGACGTCTCCGCTCGCCGCGCGCAGCGACTGGGCCTCCAGCCGCCGCCGCTGTTCGAGCGGATCGGTCAGCTCGGTGTAGGCCGTGCCGACCTCGGAGCCGAACGCGATGAGGTCCCAGCGCTCGGCCAGCCGTGGGTCGACGCGATGCTGCCGGGTCAGCGGCGAGACGTCGGTCGGATAATCGGTGTAGAACGTCGGCAGTACGGTCGCGCCTTCGACCAGATGCTCGTGCGCCTTCAGCACGAGATCGCCGTGCCCGGCCTCCTCGTTCACCGGCACTCCCGCCGCACGGCAGAACCGCTGGAGTTCGGCGACCGAGGTGCCCGCGTCGATCTTCTCCCCGAGCACCGCCGAGACGGCTTCGTGAACCGGGATCACCGGCCAGTCACCGGAGATGTCGTATTCGACGACCGTCCCGTCCGGTCCCGGACGGCGAACGACCTGCGCGCCGTACGCGGCTTCGGCGGCGCACTGCACGAGTTCCCGCGTCAGCGTCCGCATCGTGTTGTAGTCGGCGTACGCCTGGTACGCCTCCAGCATGGTGAATTCTGGATTGTGCGTCGCGTCGACGCCTTCATTGCGGAAGTTCCGGTTCAGTTCGAAAACGCGCTCGACCCCGGCCACGCACAGCCGCTTCAGATAGAGCTCCGGGGCGATCCGCAGATACATTCGCATGTCGTAGGCATTGATGTGCGTGATGAACGGGCGGGCGTTGGCGCCGCCGTGCACGGTCTGCAGCATGGGGGTCTCGACTTCGAGGTAGTCACCCTGGTGCAGCCGTTCCCGCACGGCGCGCACCACGGTCGAGCGCATGCGCAGCATCGCCGTCGAATCCGGGTTCACCGCGAGGTCGAGGTAGCGCTGCCGAACCCGTGTCTCCGGATCGGTGAGGCCTTTTCGCTTGTCCGGCAGCGGATGCAGGCTCTTCGCCGTGACGGTCCATTCATCGACGAGCACCGACAGCTCACCGCGTCGCGACGTCATCACCTGGCCGCTCACGCCGACGTGGTCGCCGAGATCGACGCCCCGGCGCCAGCCGCCGAGGTCGAGCACGGAGGCGTCGAGCATCAGCTGGATCTCGCCGCTGAAATCCTTGACCCGCGCGAAGCAGAGTCCGCCGAGGTTGCGCATCGCGAGCACCCGGCCCGCGACGCGGACCCGATGACCGGTGTGGGTGTCCGGGCTCAGGTCGCCGAACTTCAAGACGACATCACCGAGCAGATCCTCCCGGGCGAAACCGACCGGATAGGGGTCGATCCCGGCTTCCCGCAAGCGATCCAGCTTCGCCATCCGCACCCGGACCTGATCAGGCCGCCGCACCTGTTTCGGCGCGGGTGTGGCCGCGTTCGCTTCGATGCGGCGGACCTCGGCCACGAATTCGTCGGTGACCGTCTCCAGTTTCAGCGCCCGTGCGGAGCGTCCGGTGGGGACGAATCCTTCGAGTGCGCCGGCGACGATGCCGACCCGCGGCAGCCGTCGAGCCGAGGAGTAGCACAGGAACCGCGGCTCCCAGTCCGGGCCGTACTTGGCGTTGGACCGGTAGAGCGATTCCAGCTGGAAGAACCGCGACGCCATGCTGAGCACGCCGCGCCACGCGCGCAGCACCGGACCCGCGCCGATTCGCTCCCCTTCGGAGAAGACCGCGCGGAACATCGCGAAGTTCAGTGAAATCCGTTGTGCGCCAAGCCGGGAGCTGGCCGCCACGACCTCGGCCACCATGTATTCGTTGAGCCCGTTCTCGGCGTCACGGTCGCGCCGCATCAGATCGAGAGACAACCCGCGACGGCCCCAGGGCACGAACGACAGCATGCCGCGAAGCTCGCCCTTGGCGTCGTACGCCTCCACCATCACGCTGCGGCCGTCGCTCGGATCACCGAGCCTGCCGAGCGCCATCGAGAACCCGCGTTCGGTCTCCGCGCCACGCCACTGCTGCGCGTGCAGCAACAGCTTCGCCATTTCATCGGGCGGGATTTCACTGTGCCGCCGGACTTTCGTGGTGTATCCGGCCCGTTCGATCCGTTTGACCGCTTGGCGGACCGAACGCCGTTCCGGCCCGGCGAGAGTGAAGTCACGGACGTCGAGGACCGCTTCGTCACCGATTTCCAGCGCGCGCAGACCCGCGTCGGCGTAGACCTTCGCGCCGCGTTCGCTCGCACCGAGCACGCCGGGGGTCCAGCCGTAGGTGCGTGCCTCGTTCAGCCAGGCGCGGACCGCGTCGGGCCAGGCGTCGGGATCACCGAGGGGATCCGCGCTCGCGACACTGGTGCCCGCGAGCACGCGATAGGCCACGGCGGCGCGGCCGTTGGGCGAGAAGACGACACTCTTCTCGCGCCTGGTGGCGAAATAGCCCAGAGAGTCGTCTTCGCCGTGTTCGGCCAGAAGGCGACGTACGCGCAGTTCCTCTTCGTCTGTCCTCAAGCGACGGCTGCGCACGCCGCGGAACAGCGTGTACAACGCCGCCGTCGCGACGGCCGTCGCGCTGAGGTCGAGCACGAGATCGAGCCAGGCCGGTCCTTCGCCGATGCCGACCCGGCGCAACTGGATGTTCTCACCGGTCGTGTGGTTGACGACCCAGGCGAACCGCGCCCAGGTGTCGGCGAGACGGCCGGGGAAGGCCTCGCTCAAGCCCCAGCCGACGAGAATGACCGCGGCCAAACCGCCGAAAAGGACGGTGAAGCCGTCGCGCCAGGCGCCCGGCGCGAGCCGGGCGGGGAACGCGGGACGCAGAATCCAGAGTAGAACGATCATGCCGATCGAGATCAGGTCGGCGATGGCCAGCACCCACACCTGGTGCGGGATGTGCCGCACCTGCCACGGCCCCAGTTTCAGCAGCTCAGGCCACCACAGCAGGGCCGCTTGGAAGGCCAGCGTCACCGCCAGGCCACCGACCTGGAACAGCAGCAGCGTGTAGAGCGCCGCCCGTTTGCGGCGGCGAAGCGCGGCGCCGAGGACGACGAGCAGCAGAACGATCACGAGACTCGCGTTCGTCGGGATGCTCAGTGCCGAGAAGGCGACGTCGCCCGTCCTGAGCACCGGCCCCTTCACGCCGCCGACGAGCAGGAGGATCACCGAGAACACGGCCGCGAGCTGCACGAGGGTGGCGACGATTCCGCCGGCCCTCGCCTTCCACGGCGATACTCGGCTCACTGGGTTTCCCATTCTGGTCCTTCGCGGTACACACAGGTGATCGACAGCTGTTCTTACTTGACGTCACACAACCCCGTGTGGTTGTCAACGATCATCATCCTCTGGTTCGAAATTCCTCATCCGCAGGCGTGAGGACGCGGTGTGAAGCTGGTCGCAGGACCTTGGGAGGGGTATCTCCACCTGTCACGCTTTGTCTTGTTCAGCTCCACGACCCGGGGACCTCTTCGAGGCCTCGAGGGAAGGACGGTCGACAAGGATGTCTGCCACCGAAAAGGATTCCGGCGAACTCGCCGCCCCGTACGGAACCGGCGCGGCGCCCCAGGCCACATCTGGGAAGAAAGTCCGCGTACATCACCTTCGCGACATGAAGGAGCGCGGCGAAGCCTGGCCGATGCTCACCGCCTACGACATGTACACCGCCGCACTGTTCGACGAAGTGGGCATTCCCGTGCTGCTCGTCGGGGACTCCGCGTCGAACAACGTCTTCGGTTATGACACTTCGCTTCCGGTGACCGTGGAGGAACTGCTTCCGCTGGTCCGCGCGGTGACCCGGTCGGTGAAGCGGGCACTGGTCGTGGCCGATCTGCCGTTCGGCTCGTACCAGCTTTCGCCGCAGCAGGCGCTGGAGACGTCGGTGCGGTTCATGAAGGAAGGCCGTGCGCACGCGGTGAAACTCGAAGGCGGACGGAAATTCGCTCCGCACGTCGAGGCGCTGACGTCGGCCGGTGTCCCCGTGATGGGGCATATCGGATTCACGCCGCAGAGTGAACACAATCTCGGCGGCTACCGGGTGCAGGGACGCGGCGAAGCGGCCGAAGCGCTGCTCGCCGACGCGCTTGCCCTGGAGGAGGCCGGCGCCTTCGCGGTCGTCATGGAGATGGTGCCCGCCGAAGCGGCGAAGCGGATCACGCACGAGCTGAAGATCCCGACCGTCGGCATCGGCGCGGGGCCGGACTGCGACGCGCAGGTGCTCGTCTGGCAGGACATGGCCGGGCTTCGACGCGGCAAAACCCCTCGCTTCGTGAAGAAATACGCCGACCTCGCCGGCGTGCTGACCGGGGCCGCGTCGGCGTTCGCGGAGGATGTCCGGCGAGGCGAGTTCCCGGCTCCGGAGCACTCGTTCCACGACTGACCGACTCTGACCTGCGAAAAGAGAGCAAGGGATCTTTGCTATCACTCCCGCTGAGGAGGGCGATAGCAAAGGTCCCTTGCTCGCTTTTCGGGTAAGCCCCGCGGGAGGACCCTCCTTTAATGTTCATGTATGTGAACTTCAGTCATGTTCTTGACGGAGGTTCGTAAAGAGGCTTAACGTCTAGCCGTCGCCGCCACGACCGAGCTTCGATCCCTCGACGAGGAGGACCACGGATGCGTGTTCTGGCCCTGGCGACCGGTGCCGCACTGCTGTTGACGCTGGCGGCGTACCCCGCACAGGCCGCGACGATCCGCGTAAGGACTTCGGAGCAGCTGACGGCGGCGCTTGCTTCGGTCACTCCGGGCACCGTCATCGAACTCGCGGCCGACACGACCTTCGCGGGTAACTTCAAGGCAGCGAAGAGCGGGACTTCCGGCAGCCGTATCACCCTGAAGGGTCCGCGAAGCGCGGTCATCAAGGCGTCGGCGGGACGCACGCTCGAGCTCACCGGCAGTTACTGGAATCTGACCGGCTTCACCCTCACCGGTGGACAGAAGGGCCTGATGGCGACGGGCGTCAAGAACACCGTCGTCGACGGCCTCAAGGTCACCGGCGTCGGCCACGAAGGCATCCATTTCCAGTACACGAGCACCGACAACGTCGTGAAGAACTCCGAGGTGACCGACACCGGCCGCGAGTACGCGGGCTACGGCGAAGGCATCTATTTCGGTTCCGCGAAGGGCAACTGGCCCGGGGGCACGCCGGACCGGAGCGACCGCAACAAGGCACTGAACAACAAGATCGGCCCGAACGTGCGGGCCGAGTCGATCGACATCAAGGAAGGCACCACTGGCGGCGAACTGCGCGGCAACGTCTTCGACGGGACCGGGCAGAGCGGCGAGCATTTCGCCGACAGCTGGGTGGACATGAAGGGCAACAACTACCTGGTCGCGGACAACCGGGGCAGCAAGGTCTTCGTGCACGACGCGACCTACGGCGGCTTCGAGGTCCATGTGCAGCTGGACGGCTGGGGCCGCGGCAACACCTTCTCCGGCAACACCGCGGACGTGCGGTCCCCCTACGCTTACGGCTTCTATCTCGTGAAGGCCGCGACGGGAAACAAGGTCTGCGCGAGCAACAAGGTGACCGGTGCCGGGAAGGGATTCGCGAACGTGGCCGCCACGGCGGGCTGCTGACGCGACCGAAGACCGGGGGCCCGCTCAGCCCGGCGGCGGGGGCGGGCCCCCACCCTTCGGACACTCGCCGATTCGGGCAGAGTGTCCTCATGGATGACCTGTACCCGCCGATCCACGTGCGCGCCGAGGGCATGCTCGAGGTCGGCGACGGGCACCGGATCTACTGCCAGGAAGCCGGGAATCCGAACGGCAAACCCGTGGTCGTCCTGCACGGAGGCCCTGGCAGCGGCGTCTCCCCCATGTCCCGGCGGCACTTCGACCCCGAGGCCTATCGGATCATCCTGTTCGACCAGCGCGGCGCCGGCCGCAGCACTCCGCACATCGGCGCGCCGGACGTCGACCTGTCGGCCAACACCCTCTGGCACCTCGTGTCGGACATGGAAAAGCTGCGCGAACGGCTGAATCTCGACCAGTGGCAGCTCTTCGGCGGCTCGTGGGGCGCGACCCTCGCCCTGGCCTACGCCGAAACCCACCCGAGCCGCGTCAGCGAGATCATCCTGCGCGGCGTCTTCACCGTCCGCCGCGGCGAACTCGACTGGATCTACAACGGCGGCGCCGCGAACCTCTTCCCTCGGGAGTGGGAAGCCTTCCTCGCGCCGATACCCGAGGACCGCCGCGACGACCCCCTATCGGCGTACCGCGAACTCGTCTATCACCCCGATCGGGCGATCCGGGAGCGTGCCGCGATCGCTTGGAGCATCTGGGAAGGCGCGATCGTCTGCCTGCGCCCGGATCCGGCTTTCCACAACCAGTACGCGTCGCCGGACTTCGCTGTCACCTTCGCCCGGCTGGCGCTGCACTACTTCTGCCATGTCGCGTGGCTCGAGGAAGGGCAGCTGATTCGGGAAGCCGGGAAGCTCACCGGGATTCCTGGCGTGATCGTGCAGGGGCGGTACGACGCGGTGTGCCCGCCGGTGACGGCTTTCGAGCTGCACCGGGCTTGGCCGGATTCGAGGCTGGAGCTGGTGGAGGCGGCGGGGCACGCGGTGACGGATCCGGGGATGCTGGCAGCGCTTCGAGAAGCGACGGATTCGTTCCGACGGCGCTGACTCGGCGTGCGAATGGCCGATGACAAGCCGGGTCGAGCCCAATAGCGTTCCCCTTGATCATCGTCCTTGGGGGGATCCGGGTGTCTTGATCGTCGCGTAGCAACACGCCGTGGCCACGACACACTCTTACTTCGGCCTGCGCGATCACGCCAACCGGACGCTCTCTTCGTCCGAAGAAAGCAGGTCCGATGCGTAACCGAAGATCCATCGCCGCTGCGGCGGCCGTCTTGACCGCGCTCGGCGTCACCGCCGTCACGGCACCTGTCGCCCTAGCCACACCGATACTTCCGTCCGGATTCGTGGTGACCGGCACACCGACCGGACAGCCATCCGGAGAGCTCACCGACGCGGCCGCTCTGCCGGACGGCGGCATCCTCACCACCGGCAAGCAGGGCTCCGTACGCTGGACGTCGAAGAACGGCCAGTCGAACGAAGTCGCTTCGATCCCCGTCCATTCCGGGGGATCACTCGGCTTGACGAGCGTCGCGGTGGCCCCGGACTACGCCACCAGCCGGACGATCTACACCGCGCAAGCGGTCTCCGGCGGTTCCACCGGGCGAATTCTCCGGGTCAGCAAGTGGCAGGCACAGGGAACGGACGCGCCGACGGGGCTCGCCGCCGAATCGGTGGTGCTCGAATTCGAGGCGAACTCCGCGGGCCGGGGTATCCAGGACCTCGCCGTGGACCCGACCGGCAGGTCCCTCTGGATCGCGGTCGGGGACAACGCCACTGACGACGCCGTCGACAGGTTCGCCTTGCGCGCACTGGACCCGGACCACCCGACCGGCAAGATCCTGCGGGTGGATCCGAGCGGACTCGGTGTCGCGGACAATCCGTTTTACGACCCCTCGCACCGCGCCTCGTGGCGAAGCCGCAACTATCTCAGCGGCCTGCGGGATCCCCGTGTCGCACTCGACCCGCGGGGCGGAGTGCTCGTCACGGACACCGGCCGGGGCACGCCTCACGAGCTGAACATCGCGTTTCCCGGGCAGAGCGCGAAATGGCCCTGCTGGGAAGGGAATTCCAGGACGTCTGGTTATCAGGACCTTCCCGAGTGCACCGGTGTGACGAACACAGCGCCGAAGTTCGAGATCGGCCAGAGTGGCGGCGGCGCGGTCAGCGGTGGCGTCCGCTACAGCGGAGAGTCGTATCCCGAGGCGTACCGCGAAAGCCACTTCGTGGCCGACAAAGGCGCGGGGACCGTGTCGACCTTGAGATTCAACGACGCGGCGGAAACGGTGGAGTCACCTACCCTCTTCGCCTCCGCGCTCGGCAACCCTGTCTCGATCGTGACAGCGCCCAACGGGGACATCGTGGTGGCCGACGCGGACAGCTCGGCGCTGCGGCGGCTGAGTTACCGTCCAGCCAACAAGGCCCCGGTGGCGGACTTCACCGCCACGACTGATCCCACCACGCGCACGGTCTCGTTCGACGCGAGTCTGTCCACGGACCCGGACCTCGACGATCTCACCTATCAGTGGGACTTCGGTGATGGCGGAAGAGGAGATGGCCGCACCGCCCAGCACACCTACGACTCCGAAGACACGACGACCGCCACCCTGACCGTGAAGGACATCCACGGTGTCGTGGCCAGTTCGACCCAGACGATCACCCCCGGTATGGCAGGTCCGACGGTCACCCTGATTCCCCCGATCCAGGGCACGGTGTTCTCCTCGCGGGAAACCGTCGTTCTGCCGGCGGAATCGGACGACCCCATCGACGGTCCGATCACCGTCAGCTGGAAGGCGGAGCAACGACGCTGCCCCGCGGACAGCGGCTGCACGACCAGTGTGGTCCGTCACGGCACCGGGTCGACACTCAAGGTCGAATTCCCGGAGGAGACCGACAGCAGCCTCGTGATCACCGGAACAGTGACGAACAGCCGCAACGTCGTGGCCAAGGCGCGATATGTGGCCCAGCCGCGCCTCTCCCGGCTCACGGTCGTCGGCTCGCATCCGGCCCAGCTCACCGTCGAACCGGGTCGGAGCGCGAACCGGCTGGTGACCGTCGGCTCCCCGCTGAAGATTTCGGCGCCGTACACCGCGCTCGACGGAGCGGGATTCCACCGGTGGGCGGACAGCTTCAACACCGATACCCAAAGAGAGATCCGGATGCCCCGTGGGGAACTCACCCTTCGCGCGGACTACCTGTCTCCCAGCGAGAAGCGTTACTCGGAGGAGGCCGCCCTGCGCGCGACGCTGGGTGCCGCTGTCGGGCGCGAAGTCATCGAAACTCCAGGACGCTGGCAGGCCTATGCCAACGGCCGGCTCTACTGGACCGGGCAAACCGGCGTGACAGCCGTCTACGGCCGGATCCACGACAAGTACACCGCCTTGGGCGCGCATGCCTTCCTCGGCGCTCCGAGCGCGGACGAATTCCCTGGCAAAGCGGGCAATGGACGGTTCAGCCACTTCGCAGGCGGGCCGGCGACCGGTGCCGCGACGATCTACTGGACACCCGATCCCGGCGCGGTCGTGATCTACGGCCCCCTCCGTGACAAGTGGATCGAGACCGGCGCGGAAGCCGGTGTGCTCGGCCACCCGACCACCGACCAGGCGACGACTCCGGACGGCGTCGGCCGGTACAGCCACTTCGTCGATTCGTCGATCTACTGGACGGCGGAGACCGGAGCGCATTTCGTGCTGGGCGCGATCCGGGACAAGTGGAAAGCGCTCGGGTGGGAGAAGTACTTCGGCTACCCGACGACGGACGAGACCGGCACCCCGGACGGTGTGGGCAGGTACAACCATTTCAGCCGGGTCGGTTCGATCTACTGGACGCCGTCGACGGGTGCTTACGAGGTCCACGGCTGGATCCGTGAACGCTGGGCCGCCGTCGGCTGGGAGAACGGGCTCGGCTATCCGACCACCGACGAGACCTGGACGCCGAACGGCACCGGGAAATACAACCACTTCCGCAAGGGGAATGAGGAACACTCGATCTACTGGCGATTCGGCACCAGCAGTGCTTTCGATGTCCGAGGCGCGATCCGCCATCGTTGGCGGCAGCTCGGCTGGGAGACCTCGTATCTCGGTTTCCCGACCAGTGGCGAGTACGACGTTCCCGGCGGCAAGCGCAGTGACTTCCAGAACGGCTACATCGTCTTCACGGCCGCGACCGGCGCGGTGGTGGACCGTCGGTACTGAGTGAACTCGAGAACGCCGGTGCGGCCCGCGAAGGCCGCACCGGCGTTTCGTGTCCACAGCTGCCCGCCGGAGGCCGTGTCACCGGAGCCAGGTTGTTCAGGATCCAGACCGGCAGGGTTTCCAGGCCGGTGCCGAGGGTGAACGTCGTGACGATGATTCATGCGGAGCACGGTCGTTCTGCCGGAGCCGGCTGGGATGTCGAGGTCGATCCCGGCACGCAGGGAACCGGTGATGGATACCTCGCGGGCGTCGGGTCGGCCGGTTCGAGCGCCACGGTGTGCCCCCGCGGCGAGCGCGGGGGCGATCTTCCAGACCGCCATGCGGAGCGGATGGTTCCACGGCGTAACCCGCGCGCACACGCCGATCGGCTCGCGGCGGACGAAAGAGGTATGCCCTTCCCTGTACTCGCCCGCCGACCGTCCTTGGAGGACAGGCGCGGCCCCCGCGAAGAACCGCAACCGCTCGACGATCATCGGCGGTTCCTCGGCCGCGGTGAGCGCGATCGGCTTGCCGGTGTTCGCCGATTCGACGAAGACGAGGCCGTCCGCGTGCTTCAACAGAGTCGGCGATCTTCAGTAGTGCGAGCCGGCGTGGTGTCGCGTCAGGATTCGAAGGCGGCGGCGCCCTACGGGCGGCTGGTGACGGTATCGACGACTCGGCCCGACGTGGACCCGGTGCACTCGCCGCCGACGAAATGCTTCAACTGCCGCATAAGACCTCCAGGGGCTTGAGGGCGTGAGGCGATAGCAAAGGTCCCTTGCTCCCTTGTGGGGTGGTGCGGGAGCCAAGACCTTCAAGTCCAGATATCGAATGACAAAACGATGGGGCAAGATTGGTTCCATCGGGTAGCGGTACGGGCGAAGGGCCACCATGCGCAAGGGGATGTCGCACAGCGCGCGATCGGCGATGTTCGCGCCGCTCGGCCAGATCGGCCGGGCGGAAGCGGTCACCACGCGGCTGGTCGACGCCATCACTCTCGGACTGCTGGCCGACTCGGAGCAGTTGCCGAGCGAAGCCGAGCTGGCCGCCCAGTTCGGCGTCTCCACGGTGACAGTTCGCGAAGCACTCGTGGCCTTGCGGCAACAGGGGCTCGTAGAGACGCGACGCGGCCGTGGCGGCGGAAGCTTCGTGAAGACGCCTGCCAACCCTTCGGCCGCTTCGTGGCGAGAGCGCCTTCGCACGGTTTCGCTGTCCGAGCTTCGTGACGTCGGCGATCACTACCTCGCCATCGCGGGCACCGCGGCCAAGCTCGCCGCCGAGCGGAGTTCGCCCGAGGACATCGAGCGGCTCGAACTCGCGACCGAGGACCTCCGCACCGCCACCGGCGCGGAGGTATCGCGTGCCGAGCGCCAGTTCCATCTCGAAGTCGCCGCGGCCGCCCAATCGCCGCGGCTGACCAGGGAAGAAGTGCAGTTGCAGAGCGAACGAGGCGGATTGCTGTGGTTACCGCTCGAGCCGCACGGCACCCGCGAGAACGCCTACGCCGAACACCGCGCGATCGCCGCCGCCATCGCTCAGGGCGAGGGCGAGCTGGCCAGGAAGCTCACCGAAGAGCACATCCTCGAAGCGATAGACCGGCTGGCGGGCGTGCATCTAGCCCTTCCGGCCCCTTAAGCTGCGGCATCCGCGCATCCGAGGTGAGCATCGTGAACGACACACCGTCCGCCGGTTCCGAAGTCGTCGAACAGGTATCCGCCCTGGTCGAGGACGTCTTCGGCCGGCTGAAGCCGGTACTGGCCGGCGTCGAAGCGCTCCTGGCCGCCTCCGCCGATGCCACCGCCGGAGATCTGCCCCGCCTCCGGCCGCGGGTCTTCGACGTCCTCGGCGGCCTGGTCGTCGGTGCCGGGTTCGTCAGCGCGCCGCACGCGCTGGCGGATCAGGAATTCGGCTTCGCATGGTGGACCGAGACCGGCGACGCCGAACCGGCGCAACTGGTCATCAGCCTCGATCCGGACAGTGAGAACTTCCTGGACTACACCCGGCAGTCGTGGTTCACCGTCCCGCGTGACACCGGCCGCCGCCACCTCAACGGCCCGTACGTCGATTACCTCTGCACCGACGAGTACACGTTGACCTTCACGGTTCCCGTACAGCGCGACGGAGAATTCGCGGGGGTCGTCGGCGCGGACGTCTACGTGCGGGAGGTCGAGCGTCTGCTGCAACCGGAACTGCGCGCACTCGGCGGCCGCGCCGCACTGGTCAACGCCCAAGGCCGGGTGATCGTGTCGAACAACGCGCGTCAGGCGACCGGTTCCCTGGTGCGCGAGGTCGACGTCCCGGCCTGGTGGTCCGCCGGCGCGGAGCCGGTCATGACGGAGAACGGCACGCGCCTGCGGCGTTGCGGGGACTCGCCGATCGCCTTGGTCAGGTCCGGGCGCTGACCTGCAGCGCCAGCCAGAATTCGGCGCGCACGCCGGGGGAATCGAGATCGCGGCCGGTCAGTTCGGCGACCTTGCGCATGCGGTTGCGCAAGGTGTGCCGGTGCACGCCGAGCCGCGCGGACGCCAGATCCCAGTGACCGTGGTGTTCGAGCCAGCAGGTCAAAGAGGCGACCAATGCACCTCTGCCGGTTTCGTCGTGTTGCCGCAACGGCGCCAGCAGTCTGTCCGCGAAGGCTTGTGCCGCTTGCGCATCGACCATTTCCAGGAAACCGCGCCCGGCGTGTTCGGCGAACCGGACCAGCGGGGAGCGCTCGGCCTTCGCCGCTTCCGCCGCCTGCTTCGCCTGCCGAAGCGCGGTGGGGAAGTCCACAATGGACACCGGTTCGGAAAGTCCGGCGTGCAGTCCGCCGGTCCGTGACGCCGACCTGGTGACGGTTTCCACGTCGCCGAGCGCGACCACGAACGCCCCGGACTCGCCGAAGAACATCGTCTCCCCCGGCACTTCGGCGTCGAGCGTGTCGGCGAGCGACCGGCGCGCGCCCGCGGGACCGGCGACGGCCAGCACGGACCACGGCGCCTCCGGAACACCACCCCAGAGCGACTTCATCGTGCGCGTGGCGAGTTCGGTGTGCCCGGCGGCGAGCAGGTCGATCATTCCCGACCGCAGCCGTCGCAAAACGCCGACATGCTCACGGTTCTGTTCCAGGGCAAGGGAGAGCAGCGACACCGCGGTATTGACGATGTGCTGTCCCGCGGCGTCGAGCGGCTCACGGGTGCCGACCGCGAGCACACCTCGGGCGCGGGTGTCGAGCGTCTGCAAGACGACCTCGTACTCCCCCGCCACCGTCACCAATGTGCCCGCGCGCAGTCGCGCGAGGTCTTTCCGGACTTCGTCGGCGTACGGCCGCACGGACGTCGACGAAGCCTCGGTGACCGTGCCCGCGGCGTCGAGCAGGAGCACCCAGCCGTCCACCAGCTTCGCCAGTTTGCGCACCACGCCACCGGGTCCGCCCTTGCCGACGGCCGTCCTGGTCAGTTCCTGCTGCCCTTTGCCGGTACGGACGAGCGAGGCGTATTCGTCGGCGGCGACCGCGCGGGAGACCGCGCGGGTGATCGCGATGAACGGCGTCTTCCTCGGCACTTCGAGCACCGGGAGCCCGACTTTCTCCGCGGTGTCCACAAGGGACCGCGGGATGCTTTCGTGGCTGAGGCCGACACCGAAGCCGAGCCCCGCCACGCCGGCGTCGACGAGCCGCCGGACGTATCCGGGCGAGGTCGTCTCGTCGAGGGCGAGGCCGGTGGTCAGCAGCAGTTCACCGCCTTCGAGGAAGGCCTGCGGATCGGTCAGTTCGGTGGGGTGGACCCAGCCGATCGGCCGTTCGAGCCCGGCCTCGGCGGCCCGCACCCGCAAGCCGAGCGGGCGTTCGGCCGCCAGTGCGGCGAGGGTCAGTGCCATGTTGTCCAACTTTACGCCTTGATATCGACAAGATGTCGAGCTGACGCGGACCGGACGGGCTCCCATTCTGGAGGGCGACCCCGTCCCTCGTGTCCGCAGGAGCCCGGCCGTGACCGTCACCACCGAAACCCAGCGCAGGCTGCGCACCGAGATCCCCGGCCCCGCCTCGCGGGCCCTGCAGGAGCGACGCGCCGCCGTCGTCGCCGCGGGGGTGAGTTCGGTACTGCCCGTCTTCGTCACCTCCGCCGAGGGCGGCCTGCTCACCGACGCCGACGGCAACGTCCTGATCGACTTCGGTTCCGGCATCGCGGTGACCAATGTCGGCCACGCCGCGCCCGCCGTCGTGGACCGCGTCCGCGAGCAGGCCGGCCGGTTCACGCACACGTGTTTCATGGTCACGCCGTACGAGGGATACGTCGAGGTGTGCGAAGCACTCGACAAGCTGACGCCGGGCACCCACGAGAAGCGTTCGGTGCTGTTCAACTCCGGCGCCGAAGCCGTCGAGAACGCCGTGAAGATCGCCCGCGCCGCGACCGGGCGTCAGGCCGTCGTCGTGTTCGACCACGCCTACCACGGCCGCACCAACCTGACGATGGCGCTGACCGCGAAATCCATCCCCTACAAACACGGTTTCGGCCCGTTCGCGCCCGAGATCTACCGCGTGCCCGGCTCGTACCCGTACCGCGACGGGCTGTCCGGTCCCGAAGCGGCACGGATCGCCATCGACCGCATCGAAAAGCAGATCGGCGGCGACCAGGTCGCGGCCGTCGTGCTGGAACCGGTGCAGGGTGAAGGCGGCTTCATCGAGCCCGCTCCCGGTTTCCTGCCCGCGCTTTCCCGCTGGTGCACCGAAAACGGTGTCGTGTTCGTCGCCGACGAGGTGCAGACCGGCTTCTGCCGCACCGGCGAATGGTTCGCGTCCACGCACGAAGACGTCGTGCCCGACCTGATCGCCACCGCCAAGGGCATCGCGGGCGGCCTGCCGCTCGCCGCCGTCACCGGCCGCGCGGAACTGCTCGACGCCGTCCCGCCGGGCGGGCTCGGCGGCACCTACGGCGGCAACCCGATCGCGTGTGCCGCGGCACTCGGTTCGATCGAGGTCATGCGCCAGGAAAACCTCGCGGCGTCGGCGAAGCGCATCGAAGACACGGTGCTGCCGCGGCTGCGCGCGTTGGCCGGGGAGACCGGCGTGATCGGCGACGTCCGCGGCCGCGGCGCCATGCTGGCCGCCGAGTTCGTGAAGCCGGGCACCACCGAACCCGACGCCGACCTGACCAAACGGATCGCGCGGGCCTGCCACCAGGCAGGCGTCGTCGTCCTCACCTGCGGCACCTACGGCAACGTCGTCCGCCTGCTGCCGCCGCTGTCCCTGTCCACCCAACTGCTCGACGAGGGCCTGACCGTTCTCGAGCACGCCGTCCGCACGGAGGCAGCCAAGTGACCACCTTTCCTTTCTTTGTGGCCGGGAAACCGGTCACCAGCGGTGAGACCGTCGTCGTCCGTCACTCCTTCGACGGAAGCGAGGCCGGGTCGCACCATGTTCCGTCCGCTTCGGACATCGAGACCGCCGTGCAGGCGGCGCACGACGTCTCCGACGAGTTCGCGACGCTGCCCGCGCATGTCCGGGCGGGCGCGTTGGACCATGTGTCCCGAGTTCTGGGTGAACGGTCCGAAGAGTTGGCGCAGCTGATCACCGCCGAATCGGGCAAGCCGCTGAAGTGGGCGCGCGGCGAGGTCGGGCGCGCGGCGTCGACGTTCCGCTGGGCCGCCGAGGAGGCCCGCCGGTTCTCCGGTGACCTGCAGCGGCTCGACACCGACCCGGGTGGCACCGGGCGGCTCGCGCTGGTCCGCCGCGTGCCGAAGGGACCGGTACTGGGCATCACGCCGTTCAACTTCCCGCTGAACCTGGTGGCGCACAAGGTGGCTCCGGCGATCGCGGTCGGCGCGCCGATCGTGCTCAAGCCCGCGCCCGCGACGCCGCTGACCGCGTTGCTGCTCGGCGAGATCCTCGCCGGGACCGAGCTGCCCGCCAGGAGCTGGTCGATCCTCCCGGTGAGCAACGAGGAATCGGCCAAGCTGGTTTCGGATCCGCGGCTGCCGGTCGTGTCGTTCACCGGTTCCGTTCCGGTGGGCTGGGGCATCCGGGACAGCGTGCCGCGCAAGCACGTCGCGCTCGAACTCGGTGGCAACGCGGCGGTGCTCGTCTGTCCTGATTGGACGGATTTGGACTTCGCGGCGCAGCGCATCGCGACGTTCGCGATGTACCAGGCCGGCCAGTCGTGCATCTCGGTGCAGCGCGTGTACGCGCACGCCGACGTCTACGACGAGCTTCAGGCGAAGGTGCTGGAGCAGGTGCGGGCACTCGGGACCGGCAACCCGCGGACGGACGGCGTGGACGTCGGGCCGCTGATCAACACCGCCGCCGCCGAGCGTGTCGAGGCCTGGGTCGCGGCGGCAGTCGACGCGGGTGGCGAGCTGCTGACCGGCGGGAAGCGCGAAGGCGCGACCGTCGAGCCGACCGTGCTCGCGAACGTGCCGGAGAACGCGTCGGTGATGGCCGACGAGGTGTTCGGACCGGTCGTGTCGATCACGCGCGTGGACTCGGTGGACGACGGGGTGCGCCGGATCAACGACTCGCGCTTCGGCCTGCAAGCGGGCGTGTTCACGCGTGACCTGCCGACGGCGTTCGACGTGTCCGCGAAGCTGCGTGTCGGCGGTGTCCTCGTCGGCGACGTGCCGAGCTTCCGGGCGGACCAGATGCCCTACGGCGGCGTGAAGGACTCCGGCGTCGGCCGCGAGGGCCCCGCGTCGGCGATGGCGGACTTCACCGAAGAACGCGTCACCGTCCTGACCGGCCTGACTCTCTGATCCCCCTCGCAATTCGGCGCCTGGTTGCGATGGTTCGGTGCGCGAACTATCGCAACCCGGTGCCGAGTTGCGTGAGGTGGGCGTGGGCTTCGACGAGCGAAGGGCCGTACCAGGTCAAATAGCGCCCGGAGACCAGGGCGTACTTCGTGCCGGGGAACGCTTCGGGACCGTCGTCGTCGGTGAACTCGTAGGGCTCGTCGGGCAGTACGAGCAGGTCCGCGTCTCCGGCCGCGAAGCGTGCTTGGAGCTCGTCGAGCTTCGGACGCGGGTAGCGCTCTTCGTGGTCCGCGTAGACGTTGCCGACCCCGACGCGATGCAGGACGTCGCCGCCGAAGGTGTCCCTCCCGAGCACGATCCACGGCTTCCGCCAGACCGGCACGACCGCCCGGAACCGCTCCGGCAGCGTTTCCCGCCAGATCTCTTCGGCCTCGACCAGCCATTCCGGCTCGGCGAGGTCGTAGGCCTGCGTCAGGAGCCGCCTGATCGAGGCGAGCGCGCCGGGCACCGTCGCCGACGCCTCCATCACCCAGACCGGAATCCCGTCGGCACGCAAGCGTTCCACGTCCTCCGGCCGATTCTCCTCGGAGTTGGCCAGCACCAGATCCGGCTCGAGTTCGAGCACCTTGTCCACGTTCGGGTACTTCGAGCCGCCCACCCTCGGGACGTCCAGCTCGACCGGGTGGGTGCAGTAGTCCGTGGCGCCCGCGAGCCTCCCCGGCGCGCTCACCTCGACGGCCTCGGTCAGCGACGGCACGAGCGACACCACCCGCGATGCCGGTTCACGCAGGGGGACCACTTCGCCGAGATCGTCGATCATGCGCGCTCGAAGGACAGTTTCCGCTTGTCGACGTCCACCGCCGTGAGCCGGACCCGGATCCGCTCGCCTTCTGGCGGTTTCGCGCCCGCGCATTTGCCCATCACCGGCGGATTCTCGATTAGGATCTCCGATTTGGTCTCTTCGGCCCGCAGCACGATCGCGTCGAACTCCTCGCCGATGTGCTCGGCCATGACCCACGACTCGACCTGATCGATGCAGGCGCGTTCGACCTTCGCCGCCAGCGTGTCGGACGCGGTCATCTGCTCCGGTACCTCGGAAAGCGCCGCGCGGACCCACTCGGGAACTTCGCGGCCGGCGCTCACGGCGAGGCAGATCTCCGTGGCGAACCGGTCGACCAGCCGCCGGATCGGCGCGGTGACGTGGGCGTACGCGCCACCGATCCCGGCGTGCGTGGTCAAAGCGGGCAGTTCGCCGTCGAACGCGGTGTACCCGGCGCCGCGCAACAGCCTGGTGGTGTCGGCGAAGAGCGCCATGGAGGCGGGTTGGCCGGGGTCGAGCGCGGCCAGGAACTCCGACACGCTCTTGTCCTCGGGCCAGTCGATGTTCAGCGCCTGCGCGGACCGGCGCAGCCATTCGACCGCTTCGGCGTCGGGCTGGGGCAACGTGCGCAGGACGCCGATCCCGGCGCCGATCATGATCTTGGCCGCGGCCATGCCGGTGAGGAGGGAGATCTCGGCGTTCCACGCGTCGACGTCGTTGCGGGGCCGCTGGATCAGCGCCCAGCCGCCGTCGGGGTCGCCGCTGATCTCCTGCTCCGGCAACTGCAGTTCGACCGCGCCGCGCCGGATCGCGAGCTCGCGGCGAAGGCGGCCCAACTCCGGCAGGGCGGCGACCGACGGATGCGGATCACCCGCGTCGATCGAGGCCTGAACGGTCTCGTAGTCGAACTGTTCGCCTGAGCGGACCAGCGCGCGGCGGACGTTGGTCGCCGTCGGCTCGCCGCCCGCGTCGACGTCGATGGTCCACAACACCGCGGGCCGGGTCTCCCACGGCAGCAGGCTCGCCGCGCCCTCGGACAGCACCGGCGGGTGCAGCGGGACGTTCCCGTCGGGCAGGTAGAGCGTCTGCCCCCGGCGGCGCGCCTCCTTGTCGAGCGCGCCACCCGGCGGGATGAACGCGGCCAGATCGGCGATCGCGTAGTGGACGCGGAACCCGCCGCCCTCGACGCGCTCGATCAGCACCGCCTGGTCGAGGTCCTTGGCACCGGGTGGATCGATGGTGACGAAGGGCAGACCGGTGGCGTCCTCGCGTTCCCCCGCCGACTCGAGCGGATCGACGACCGCCGCCTCCGCCTCGGCGAGCACGTCGGGCCCGAACGACTCCGGCAGCGCGAACTCGGCTCGAAGGTGACCGAAGTCCCCTCCTGCCGCGTGTGTCCTGATCACGAGTGGAGGCACCACCCAACCCTATCCCGATCCGGCGCGGTCGATCGCCCGTTCGGGTGCGAGCCGGTCGGGTGTACGTTACGAGCCGAAATGAAAACCGATACCTTTTTCAAGACGACAGGAAGGGCTGTGGCGTGAAGATCGCGTTCGTCGGGAAGGGCGGCAGCGGGAAGACCACGCTGGCGTCGCTGTTCACCGCGTACCTGGCCGGCGGCGGGAAACCCGTGATGGCGATCGACGCGGACATCAACCAGCACCTCGCCGTCGCGCTCGGCGCGAGCGAGGAAGAGGCCATCGCGTGGCCGACGCTGGGCGACAACATGGGCCTGATCAAGGAATACCTGCGCGGCGACAATCCGCGGATCGCCGACGCGGCCTCGATGATCAAGACGACCCCGCCGGGGCGCGGGTCGCGGCTGGTCCGGCCGTTCGAGGACAACCCGATCTTCCAGGCGTGCTTCCGCGAGTTCGGCGGCGTGCGGCTCGGCGTCACCGGGCAGTTCGACGAAGACGACCTCGGTGTCGCTTGCTACCACTCGAAGGTCGGCGCGGCGGAACTGCTGCTGAACCACCTGATCGACGACGCGGGCGAATACGTGGTCATGGACATGACCGCCGGCGCCGACGCGTTCGCGTCCGGCCTGTTCACGCGATTCGACGTGACGTTCCTGGTGTGCGAACCGACCGTCCGCAGCGTCGGCGTGTACCGGCAGTACGCCGACTACGCGCGCGACTTCGGCGTACGGCTGGTCGTCGTGGGCAACAAGGTCACCGAGGACGAGGACATCGAATTCCTGCGCGAAGAGGTCGGCGACGCCCTGCTGGGCTGGATGGAGAACTCGCGGCATGTCCGCGCCGCCGAACGCGGCCGCGCGCGCCCCATCGGCGAACTCGAGCCGCACAACCTCGCGACGCTGGACTCGATGCTCGCGACCGTCGACGGCGAGCAGCGCGACTGGGCGCGCTACCAGCGGCAAGGCGTCGAGTTCCACCTTCGCAACGCGCGGGCGTGGGGCAGCGGTCGGGCCGGCGAGGACCTCACGGCCCAGGTGGACCCGGAGTTCGTGCTGGGCCCGGCTTTGGCGCGGCAAGACGCCTGACCTGCCGATTCAGCCGGAAAGGGAGCAAGGGACCTTGCTGTCGCTTGAGTGTTCCCGACCCTCCGTTGATCGTGATCATGCCGCCGGTTTCTTGCCGCCCGAGGTACCTGAAGGCCCCCTTCCTTGCGCCTGGCGCAAGGAAGGGGGCCTTCACGGGCCCACTCACGTGGATCAGTCAGCGTTCCATTCGGCGTCTTCGGCGTCGGCCTGCCGCGTGCGTTCCCTGGCGATGTCCAGGGCGCGCCGGGCCGTCGCCTCGTCCGGGTACGGGCCCAGGAGATCGACGCTCCGGCCTCGTTCCAGGTGCTCGACCTGATTCGTCTTGGTGTTGAAGTACCAGCCTTGATCCGGGTTCGGGTCGCTCGACATACGTCCAGCCTGACAGCACCCGGACGTCCTGTCATCACTTGCGATAGCGGTACGGGATCTCCGTCGGGTCACCGGTCGGACCGAACTCGGTGTTCTCGAGCTGGTCCACCTTCGAGCTTTCCGGCACGTTCTCGGCGAGCTCGTCGAACCAGCCGCGGTTCATCGGGATGCCACGCGGCGGGGTCGCGGGGTCCGGCGCGACAGGGACGCCCTGCGGCGGCGAAGCGGGTGACGCCGGTTGCGGCAGAGGAGGAGCGATCGCGGACGACGGCGGGGTCGTGACCGGCGGCTCCGGTTCGGCTGGGGAAGGCGCGGCGGGCTGCGCTTCCGGTGTGGCCGGAGGCGCGGTCGTCGGCGGAGGCGAGGGCGCGGACGTCTGGTTCGTCGCCGGGGGCTGCGTCCGGGTGGGCTGAGGCAAAGCGGGAGGCCCGGCAGGCGAGGGCTGGGCCGGAGGGGCCGCCTGGCCACCCGCCAACGGCGCCCCACCGGACGAAACGGGCGGAGCGGGCGGCACCGGCCCACCGGCCGGAGGAGCAGGAGGGGCGGGCGGCACGGACGGGGCGACCGTGCGCCACACCGGTGCGGGTCCGATGTTCATCGGCGCCGGGGCGCGCGGTGGCTGCCCGGTCGCGGGCGGCGCGGCCTGCGAAGGCGGCGGGGGCGCCTGACGTTGCGCGGGCTTCGGGATCGGGTCGAGGCACGAGACGAGCACCGTGGTGTTCGCCGGGTCTTCGACCTTCCGGCCGCTGCGCTCGCGGTAGATCATCTCGCCTTCGGTGTCCATCTCGACCAGGTAGCCGGCCTCCGCCAACTGTTCCTCGTCGAGGTCGACGAGCTTTTCGTAGCGCGACGGGACGACGCGGTAGATCGGCCAGGACAGGCGCGCGTTCTCGTGATGGAACTGGGCCAGCAGGGCGGCCATCTGCTGCTGCCAGGGCAGTGACATCCCCTCGGCCAGCGAACGCGGCAACACGACGTAACCGGAGTCGACACCCGGCCAGCCCTGGTTCAGCTGGTCGGCCAGCGGCGTGCTCGACGCCGGCCGGGCCGCGTGCCTGGCGGGTTGTGCGGTACCGAAAAGATCGCGGGGATCGACCTCCGGGCCGTTGGCCGCCGCGGGCTTGCCTCGCCTTCCGAATTTCCGTGCCACGTGCTTCATCCTCTGCCAGTGTGCGGCCGCTTGCCGGTGGACAGGCCGCCACTTCGGGTGGATCCGATGGTCCCGCGATCGCGATACCACGCGTCCACCATGCTAAACGCCAGGACGGACCGCCTGCGCGACCACTTCGGCCTCGTCGAAGGAGAAGTCCCGGATGTGCACCGGCACCCCGGTCTGCTGCGCCTCGACGATCTTGCCCTCGCCCAGGTACATCATCACGTGGTGGATGGTCGCCGGATTCGACGGCACGGTGGCGAGGAACAGCAGGTCCCCCGGCTGCGCCTCACGGACCGGCAGCATCGCGCCCGCCTTGTACTGATCCCGTGAGACCCGCGGCAGGATGATCCCGGCGGATTCGTAGGCCCGCAGCATCAGCCCGGAACAGTCGTAGCTGTTCGGCCCGGTGGCGCCCCAGACGTACGGCTTGCCCTGCTCGGCGAGCGCGAACTTGATGGCCTGCGCGGCGGCCTGGCTCGGCGGCACCACGCTGCCGACGCTCGAACCGCAGCCGACGACGTCGACGATCTGGCCCTCGTCCTGCACGAGAAGGGCCGCCATCGGCTCCCAGTTGTGGTACCGGTCGGGGAAGCCGGACCGCTCCACCCGCTGCGCGGCGTCACCGGGCCGCATGTTCTCCCAGTCCGGCACCGCGAGCAGCACGTCGTAGAACTTGTTGACCTGATACGGCGGATCGGTGACCTGCGCGACGGTGCCCCAGCCCATCGACGGCCGCATCTGGAAGATGCCGAGCGAGTCGCGGTCGCCGTAGGTCAGGTTGCGCAGCTTGGACTCGGTCATCCCGGCCTGGATCGCCACCTGCCACGCCCGCGGGGACAGCGTCCGCTGCTTGCCGATCGAGATGATCAGCGCGACGATCCCCTTCTGCTCTTCGTCGAGTTTGTTCACGTCCGAAGAACCGCGATCGACCTGCCCGGGCAGGGTCGGCCCGATCGACGCGTCGCAGGAGGTCTTGACGACGCCGCCCGCCTGGGCCTCCATGTGGTCGGTCACCACTTCGGTGACCTTGCTCGTGGTCATCACCGCGGCGAAGACCGCGGTGATCAGCACCCCGACGATGATCCCGATCTTCATCGGATCAGCCCGCTTGGGTGTACTTGGTGACCCGCCATCCCGGGTTCGTCTTGACGACGGTGACCCGGACCTTGGGCCCGTCCGTGGGCACGTCGACCTCCATCGATCCGGTGACCGAGGACGCGACCTGCGGCTCCCCGGACACCCTCGTCGCGGTGATGTTGGCGGGATCCACCGTCGTCAGTTCCCCGGCGAGGTACTCCTCGGTGGTGTACGGCTTCAGTCCGGCCAGCCACCGCTCGGTCGTCGTGCCGTCGGGATGGTTCGCCCATGCCGTCACCCACTCCTTGGCGACCCGGACCCCGTCCTGGTCGATCGGCGCGGAAGACGGCGGCGGCCGGGTGGTGATCCTCGGCGGCAGCGTCGACGTCACGGTCACCGGCGCCGCGACGCCGGTACGCGAACCGGCTGTCGCCGAAGCCCCCGGCCCGCCGGCCGTCTGTCCCGGTTTTCCGACGGTCTTCGGCAACAGGATGCCCAGCGCGGTGAGCAGCACCGCGAGGATCACCAGCGTGCCGACGAGGTGGCGGGGCGAGCGCAGCGGCCAGCCCCAGAGTCTGCGGTAGACCGCGGTGCGCCCGCGGTTGGTCCGGATCGGCATGGGTCACCGGCCCACTGCGTGGTCCGTGTCGCGGACCTCCTCGCGGACTTCGAGCCCGCGCGAAGGCCGGTACAGCACGTAGACCGGCTTGCCCGCGACCACTTCCGGGTCGACGCGGCGCGGACGCGGTGTCTGTGCCTCGGCGGGCCCCGGCTGCACCGGCACGGCTCCCGAGTGATCGGGGATGGTGTAGCCGCCGCCCGCGGAGTTCATCCGCGACGGCACCACGACCGGCTCCGGTTCGTCGCTCCAGCGCCGGTCGGCGACCGGTGAGGTGTCGACCCGGCGGCTCGGTACCTGGATCGGGCTCCGCCCGCCGGAGGTGAACATGGAGTCGCCCGGATTGCCCGCGGCCGGGTTGTACTGGCCGAACACCGGGACGCTTCCGCCGCCACCGGCGGGAAGGGCGGGCATACCGCCACCACCGCCGACGGCACCGGGCCACGGCGCTCCCGACCAGGCCGCCGCGGGCCGGATCGCGCCGGAACCGTTGTCGAGCCGCTGGGAGCTGGCGAAGATCGTCGCCTCGGGCCGGAACCGCCCACCGCCGACCGTCGCGCCCACGGGACCGCGGAGTTCGCCGTCGACGACGTCGTCGGTGTCGCGGACGTTCTGCCAGAACGCGTCCTGCGGAGTCTGTTCGTCGTTCTTCTTGCGGAAGCGGGAGAAGAGGCCGCCCCGTGGCGAAGGCACCGCGCCGCCGACCATGCCGACGGACATCTCGACCATCTGCCACAGCCGCCGCACGGGGCGGCCGATCATGAACAGCAGCACGGTGATGATGCCCGCGAGCGCCATCTTCGTCAGCAGGGAAAGCGAGTTCCCCGCGGTGAAGATCGCCTCGAGCAAGAGCGTGTGCACGCCGGCCAGCACGGAAAGCACCAGGAGGTTGAAGGCGACCGCGCCGACGACCTTGAGAATGCGCTGCATGATCTGCGGCTGGAGCAGCGCGATCAGCCCGATCAGCGGGGCCGTCAGGACGAAGATCCTGATCAGCACCTGCGCGAGCAGCACCGTGGCCTTGGCCAGCAACTGGAACAGCGAGTAGAAGATTCCCTGGCCGAGGGAAAGGAAACCGGCGCCGACGCGGCTGCCGTCCTCACCCGTGAAATAGCCCGTCGCCGGGCCGAGTTTGGTGGAGATGTCCTTGAACGCCGCCTTCTTGGCGTCGACCAGCGCGGCGTCCGCGTCCCCGCCCTGCTGGATCTGGCCCCAGGTGAAGGCGCGCGCGTCCAGGAGGGCCGGGCCGTACTGGACGGCCTGCGGCGAATCCGGGCTGCCGAACTCCCCGCGAAGCCAGTTGTCGTAGACGACCCGGCAGTGCAGTTCGGTCGGGACCCGGTCCCACGGCTGGCGAGCCGCGACGGCCTCCGGGGTCGCCTGACAAGGCTGCGCCGAGGGCGGCGGCGGCTGGCTCGGCGGCGGCGTCTTGGGCTCGTCGATGAAGCCGGCCTGGATGTTGGTGGTGGTCTGCACGATCGCGTTGTCGATCGGATCGAGGAAACGCAGCAGCGCCAGGGAAGAGGCCGCCAGCCAGACCGCGGCGAGCCCGTACAGCGCCCGTTTGCTGACCGCCGCGAGGTCGCCGCGCCAGATGTTGCGGAACAGCATGATGGACATGATCAGCGCGGCGAGGCCGAACAACTGGGCGTAGATGTTGTTGTAGACCTTCTCGGCCCCGGCCTTGACGGCGTTGTACAGCGGGCTGAGCAGACTGCCCTGCAGCACGGTGTAGTGCAGCGAGTTCGTGGCACCGACGATGTTCTTGCCGATGTTGAACAGCTGGTTGCCCGCCCAGGTGTCGATCGTCGAGTTCGGCGAGGTGATACCGGCCAGCGGGCCGCAGTCGGTTTCGAACGTGTCCCAGACGTGGCCCGCGTACCCGTAGACGTTGTACGGGCTGCCGCCTTCACCGCGCGCCGTCGCGGGTGGGTCGAGGGCGCCGACCATGCCCGCGCCGGGCCGTTCCGGGTTCGGCGCCTCACCACAGGCGGCGGCCGAAGCCGCCGGAGCGGTCGCCACGGCCTGGAGGCCCAGGATCAGCATGACGACGAACATCGTGGCGCGGCGGCTGGGTCTTGCCTTGCCGGGCCGCGGCCCCGCTTCGAGGCGTCGGCGCAGCACGTGCCAGCCGGCGGCGAACGCGAGCACGCACGCCAGCGTGATCACCGTGTTCATGCGGCGTCCCTGCCGGTGCCGCCCTTGCCGGCGCGCGCGTGCTGCTCGCCCTTTTCCCCGTTCGTGAGGTGTCCATTTTGGACGGTGCCGTGCACTTCCCCGGTCTCGGCCGCCAGCGGGTCCGGGGCGCCGAGCAGTTGCTCCTCGGTCAGCCCGACTTCGAGTTCGGCCGCGAACTCGAGGTCCTCTTCGACCTCGAAGTCGTCTTCCTCCGGCGGCGAGGCCACGAACTGCTTCTCCTCCGGGACGGCGAGTTCGCTGCCCCGCCTGGACGGTTTGGCGTCGGGCGAACCCGGCGTGGTGTCCATGACCCGGCGCAGGTGCTCCAGATGCGGGCCGGAGAAGTCGACACGGATCCGCTCCACGCCGCCGGCGCCGTCACCGAAGATGAACTGCCGGGGCTCGACGTCCCGCTGGAGATCGCGCGACGAGCCGGGACGGCGGCCCAGCGCGGCGACGACCTGTTCGTAGCCGACGCCGACCGGGACCTTCAACAGGCGCAGCGCGTCGGCCTGGGCGTCGTCGTCGTCGAGACGGCCGACGAACACCGAGTCGAGCAGGGCCACGAAACCCTGGATCTTCAGGAAGTCCGCGGGGATCTGCGAGGACAGCAGCACCCGGACGTTCCACTTACGCGAGTCACGCGCGAAGCGGTTCATCAGCACGCGCCCGGTCGGGACTTCGGAGAGGAAGAACGCCTCGTCGATCCAGACGCCCTTGCGCAGTTCCTTGGGCTTTTCGTACACCGACCGCTGCGTCAGCCACGCGGCGAGGTTCAGCATCTCGACGCCGAGGGATTCCGCGTCCGTCCAGTACTCGCGCGGGACGCCGTCCTTGGGCAGGGTCAGCCCCGCCATGGTCAGCACGGTCATCCGGTCGTCGCGGGTCTCGGCGTACGGGTCCGCGTCGGTCTCCGGGATGAGCAGGGCCATCCGCTCGCGCATCTCGTCGAGGAAGTCCGCGACGACGACGGCGTGCTCGTGGTGCTCGCTGGAGTCCCGGCGCAACGCGTCGATGACCTGGCCCGGATCGGCTTCGAACCGGCCGCCGACCGCTCGGACGGCACGCAGCAGCACGATCCGGGTCTGCGCCATCCGCGAGACCTCGTACGGCAGGACGCCGGTGAGGACGTCGAGCACGAGACGGCGGCGCGTCGCGCCCGCGAGGGCCTTCTCCCGCCGCCACGACCGCTCGGGGTCGTCCTCGTCCATGAAGTGCTCGATCTGCGGCTCGGCGACCACGCGATACGGGTTGAGGATGCCGGGCTGCGCGTTGAGCAGGTTGATGTTCCGCGCGTAGGGCCGCAGTTCGGGCAGATCGCACAGACGCGACAGCGGGCCCGACGGGTCGAGGATCGTCCAGTGCGCGCCCGCGCGGAGCGTCTTGTAGACGATGCCGCCGCCGAGGAACGACTTGCCGCCACCGAGACCGGCGACCATCGCGGTCAGGCCGGAGCCGTCGCGGATCTCCTGCGCCATCCACGGATCCCAGGCCACCGGGCGCCGCGTCGCGGTCACGGTCTCGCCGAGCAGGATGCCGCGGCGGTCGCCCACCTCGGCCGTCGCCGTCGGCACCGACGACGCCGCCCACACGACCGAACCGCGGCGCATGTACGCCGCCGAAGCCAGCGGCTCACCGGGGATGAACTCCCTGGCCAGCGCGTACTGGGCTTCGGGATGCTCGACGGCGATCTTCGGCTTGTAGAGGTCGAGGAGCTGCTGGGCCAGGCGCAACGCGTCCCGCTCCGTCGGCCCGGACACCGCCAGCCGCCACCAGGAACGCACCCTGGTCGCCAGCGCGGTGAAGCCCGACGTCATCTCGTCGTCGATCTCCAGCACCCGGCCCGCCTGGCGCGCCAGCGATTGCGGCGGTTCCAGTTCGTGCTCGTCGGTGTAGTGCTTGACCTGCGAACGCACCTTGTTCATCTGGCGTTGCAGCTCACCGGCGACCTCTTCGGGCCGCCGGACGTAGATCCGCGCGGACACCTCGACCGCGGCGGGCAGCCGGTCGGCGTGCTGGATCCACGGGTCGTCGACCTCGGGGATCTGAAGACCGTGCATCTGGCCGACGGTGAGGACGGCCAGATGCCGCGAAACCCCGGCGTTCGACCCGGTACGCCCGCGGACGGTGACCGTCGGCGCGTACGGCTCGGCGTGGAAATCCGCCGCGTCGGTGAAACTGGCGAGATCCTCGGGCTCCCAGGCTGCGCCGGGGACCGCGGGCATGTTGCGCGGCGCGGGCAGGCCCAGCGAGCACGAGCGGTGCATCAGCCAGGACATCTCCTCGGCGTGCACCGGACGGCCTTCGAGGCCGGCCGAGCCGATCACCTGGTCGAGATGCTCGACCTCGGAGTCGAGCGCGGCCAGCTCGGCGTCGACGGCCTCGGGCAGGATCTTGCGCAGCACCGGGGCGGCGCTCTCGACCGCGCGGTCGATCATCCGCCTCGTCTGCACCTGGATGCCCAGGTAGACCTCTTTTTCGGCCATCGAGCGGCCCATCAGCTGCTGCTGCTCGCCGATGAGGTAGTCGTCGAAGGACAGCGCGCCCTGGACGTCCTGGGGACGGCCGACGGCGTTGTGGACGTGGGCCTCGGCCCACATGCGGATCGGGTACGGCCGGTTGGTCACCCGCAGGTGCAGCCAGCGGCCCTGGAACTCCGCGTACTGTCCGGCGATGGCCGCGATCAGGTCGCGGCGCTGCGAATCCGACCGGAACGACCAGCGCTGCGGCGCGAGCCGATACCAGGCGTAGACCTCATAACCGGTGCGTAACAGGTGCCCGTCGATGCTTCGCGCCGCGATGGACGGGGTATAGGACGGTATCGCCGCCTCGCCGGGCAGCCGCCTCCCCTTGCCGGCCTTCTGGGGTTGCGCGGAGCGGACCTGCTGGGGCGGGTTCCAGGCCCCTTGCCGCAGATCTCGATCACGTTTTCCTCGGCTTCCGCCGCGACCGAACAACGACTACCTCCCGGCCCGAGCCGCAGGGCGGCTCCGACGCGCTCGTGGTGTTCCCTGAGCTCCGGCGCCGCCGCCGTAGCCGTGGTGCTGGTACTGCCGTCTCCTGCGATGCTTCGGTAGCGGGCGGCTCGCCCGTACCCGGACCCGGGAGGCGCTGGCCGCGCCGCCCGTTCCCGTGGTCCGTTCTCTGGGGGTGTTGAGCTCTTTCGCCGCCATCCCGGCCACGGCGCCGAGAGGGCGTTCGTGACTGATCTTGGACGTGATCAACCTGGTGATCACGATTGTGGCGACGAAGGCCCATGCGGTCGAGAAGAACCCGAAGCTCCAGCCCGCCCACCGTTCGACGGTGAGCACGAGCAGGAAGACCGGGATACCGACGAGCCACGCGACGTAGCGGGCTCTCCAGGGAAAAGTCGCTTTCGGCGGGCCGAGCCACACGGCATCGACCCGGTAGACCTCGTCATCGGTGCGGATACGCAACGCGGGCCCTGCCTCAGCCCGTGAAGAGGCCGGCGATCCACTGGCCCACGTTGACTCCGGCGCCGCTCACCGCGAGGCCGATGATCGCGAGCGCGATCACGACACCGGCGAGCCGGCGCATGACACCGGCGTTGTCCCCCTTGCCGCCGCCCAGCCACAGCAGGAGGAGCGCGACGGCCAGCAGCACCAGGGGGATGATGTTGTCGATCAGCCAGGTGCGGACGTTGCCGGTGCCGAGCTCGCCGGCGGCCAGCGTGTCGAGGGTGGTCATGGTCATCATCGCATTACTCCCGGTGCGCGGAGAGGGGGTTCGCGCGGTTCTGGCTCGGTGGTGCTTCGAACATCATGGCGTCACGAGGCGTAGTGGTCAAAGCGCGCTCTGTGGATGGCAATTCGTCCACAGTTCGCCAGAGCGAGGCACAGCACCACGACCATCCTCGGTCTCCATCATCGTTGCAAGGGTCGTCTGGTTTAACCCCGGCCACCCGTATTTCGCAGTGTGCCGACGGCCTCACTCGGTTGCGAGGCATCTTGCTCACTGTGAGTACGGATCGGTCGCGGAGAATCGGGCCTCGACCAGTGTGACATGACTCGTTCGGCGGCTTCTCCCGAGTCCGCCGGGTGAACACGCATTCGACAAAAATTCTGAGGGCCGATCAAGCGAAAGTCACACTTCCGTTACCCAAAGCGAAAATAGGGAGGGTATTTTCGCTACATAGCGTAATTATCTGCCCGTAGAGAACACATTCGCGGGAAAAGCCCCGGCTTCGACGGCCTTACGACTCAACGGCCCGCACAGCTCGTGAAGCCGCTTGGTCTTCTCCTCGCCGAGATGCTCCCAGGGCCCCGCCGACGCCGCGTTGGTGGCGACTTCGAGCCGCTCACGAAGATCGTTCCCGGCGTCCGTCAGACCGCCCTCGGCGTCCAGCACGCCCCGTTCGCGGAGCTTGGCGGCCGCGGCGTCCCACTGCTCGTCGCTCCAGCCACGGGAGGCCTTGGCCGCGGCGGGCAGGAAACCCTTGCCGGTGGCGGTGTGCGTGACGAGGGCGGCGA
The DNA here is from genome assembly GCF_029369745.1 of Amycolatopsis sp. QT-25. Classification (NCBI taxonomy): domain Bacteria; kingdom Bacillati; phylum Actinomycetota; class Actinomycetes; order Pseudonocardiales; family Pseudonocardiaceae; genus Amycolatopsis; species Amycolatopsis sp. QT-25. Next base: position 1,106,591 of record NZ_CP120210.1, on the reverse strand, counting down.
GCCCGTCGAGACCGTCGACGACCAGCGCGGCGATGTGCCCGTCGCCGCGATGCTCGCGCAAGAGGGTGATGGCGTGCCAGAGCACGAGATGCGGCTCGCTCGGCCAGTCGAGACCGGCGTGCCCGGCGTAGAGCGGCCGGCCGTCGGCCTGGCAGCCCCCGGTCGCCTCGCGGGCCAGCTCGGCCGCCTCAGCGATCTCTTCGGAGCCGAGAGTCTCCTTGCCGAGCAGCCGGGTCAGCGCCGCGTCGACGGCCTCGAAGCGGGCTTCGATGATTTTGTCCGGCCCGGCCAGGGTCCACGCGCGCGGGACGTAACGAGCGACGAGCTCCGGGTTGAAGTTGCAGAAGGTGGCCGCGACCACGGCGGAACTCACCGCGCCCATGGGCGCCGCGCGGCCCGCGAAGTAGGTCATCCGTCCCGGCCGGAGGCCCGCACCGGTGAGCGCGGCTTCCGTCTCGGGTGCGAAGTAGATGAGGGAATGCAGTACATCGAACGTCCCGCGGAACCGTCCCGTGGCCCGACTCGCTTCGCCCATGAGGGCACCCTACCGACAAGTAGGCAGGTGGTGCAGCGTCCGAAGGAGCTGTGGGACCCCGCGGCGGGAGCAAGGGACCTTTGCTACCACCCGGAGGCGAGGCGGAACCGAACCCGCTCGGCTGCGTCATAGTCCGGACGACGAATCACCACAGCGCACGGGGAGCGACGATGTCCGCCCAGATGGAACAACTGATCGCCCAGTTCGAGCATTTCCAGGCCAAGGTGCGCCACGCCGAGGCGCGCTTCGCCGAGGTCGGCGACATGCAGGAGCGGATCGCGCGGCTCGAAACCACCGTGACCTCCCCGTCCGGTGAGGTCACGGTGGTCGCCGGGGCGGGCGGCACCGTCACCGACCTCCGGCTCAGCGCGGGTGCCATGCGCCTCGAAGCGGGCCACCTGTCCTCCGTGATCATGAGCACCCTGCGCCAGGCCGTCGCCGGCGCCGCCCAGCAGCAGGCCGGGATCGTGGACGACACGTTCGGGGAGGCGTTCGGCCTCGACACCTCGGAGCGGGTTCGCGAGGCACAGGCCGAGGCGTTCGGAACCGCCGAGGAAGAACCGGCGTCACAGCAGCAACAGCAGCCATCCCGGCCGGCGCGCCGCCCCGCCCCGCGCGACGACGACGACTATTTCGACGACGGCTCCTTCCTCCGCCGCAGCTGACCGAACCGACCGAGGGACTCCCACGATGTCAAAGGGAATCGAGACGAACATCGCGGCGATCGCCGCCTACGCCCAGCAACTCCCCTATTACGAGCAGGAAGCGGAGAAATTCGGCGCCAAGATCGACGCCGCCGACGTGACCGACGAGGCGTGGGGAATCGTCGGGATCTGGGCCAAACAGGGCTACACCGACCGCCTCGGCGAACTCCGTTCGCTGATGAACGACATGAAGGACGGCGTCGACGGGTTCATCGCCAAGCTGAACAAGGCCTCCGAGATGTACCGGGGCATCGAGGAAGCCGGAAAGGTCGAGTTCGGCAAGCACGAGGCGACCATCGACGAAACGCTCGGGAAGTAGGGGACATGACCGAGGAAAGGTCGAGCATCGCCGACGGACTCGACGTCCAGGCGTACGACGAGAGCATGGGCGCGAACCTCGATCGCGCGATGGGACACGTGCCCGTGGCGGGCACGATCTACAAGTCGGGCAAGTCGATCGCCGGGCACGCCCAGCAGGCCGCCCAGGCGGACGACCCGGCCGAACTGGCGTCCGCGGGTGCCGCGCTGGTCGGAGACGGGGCGGCGTTCGTCGGCGCGGCCGCCGCGGACATGGTCACCTTCGCCATGGACCCGATCGGCTGGCTGGTCAGCCACGGGCTGAACATGCTGCTCGAACTGGTCCAGCCACTGCAGGACGCCTTGCACCAGGTCACCGGCGACGGCCCCGCCATCGGACACGCGTCGGAGAACTTCGTGACCCTCGCGAACGGCTTCGTTGCTCTCGCCGAGGACTTCGAGAAGACCGGTGACGCGGCGCTCGCCGAGTGGGTGGACGACGCCGGCAAGGCGGCGAAAGAGGCGCTGGGCGACTTCTCCGCCGGTATCCGCGGCATCGGCTCGGCCGCCGGATCGGTGGCCGAAGTGCTGCAGATGTGGTCGATGGTCATGGTGGTCATCGAGGAGTTGATCAAGGGCATCATCACCGAGCTGATCTCCTGGCTGATCACCATCTGGCTGCCCGCGCTGGCCGCGTCGGTGATCAGCTTCGGCAGTTCGGTCGCCGCCGCGATGACCGCGTCCATCGCCAAGGCCGCCGGCGTGCTGCAGAAGGTGACCAAGTATCTCGGCAAGTTCGGCAAGCTGCTCGACACCTTCATCGAGTACCTTGCGAAATACTCGACCAAGGTCGTGGAAGCGACGAGGAAGTTCCGGATCGGGACCTTCGCCGGTGAGTCGAAGTTCTCGCTGGACGTCCTGGAGAACACCGCCGGGGTGGCGCTGACCCCGGGCAATCGGGCGCTCACCACGATGTTCGGCACCGCGGTCGGCGCGCGCCCGCTGGTCTCCGGCGCGGCCGTCAAGGGAGGCATCGGGGCCGCGAAGGGCGCGTACACCGAGGGCAAGGAAGCCGTCACGCCGGAGGGGGAGAACGAGCCGTGGTTCGACAAGAGCGAGATCGGCGGGGACAAGAGTCCGGAGGAGACCCGGGGGAACCTCGACATCTGAGCGGGTTCGCCGGCCAGGCTCCCACCGATGCCCGGCAGCGGGCGGCGCGGAAGATGTTCACGCACCAGGAGCGCATGGCGGACAAGGCGGAGAAAGCCCTGGTCCGTCCCGGATTCCGGGAACGGGTCGAGGAACTGATGGCCGGCCAGTGGCGCGAGCCGGTCCTCGTGCTGCGGCTGGGCGACACCGATCCGGGTTTCGACGTGCCCGGCAGGCGCCTGGACGGCACGGTCAAGGGAAAGCGGCTCGTCCGGCGCTTCTTCTGGAACGTGTTCCGTGGCATCGGCGGCGCGGCGGTCTACGTCTTCGCGCTGCTGAACGGTGCGGGCAGCGGCGGTGGCAAGGGAGGTCACCCGTTCCAGCGGGAGATCCGCGTGCAGGGCCCGGCGAACGCGCTGGTGCTCGGCCTGACCGACCGGCTTCGCAAGACGAGCGGCCCCTGGCTGGTGTGCTCGCCGTCCGCGCTCGCGGTGGTGGACACCGGTTCGACCTACCGGGACCCGGCCGACGCACCGCCGCCGGAGATCCTCTGGCAGGCCAGGAAACCGCAAGCGCCCGAGATCGACTTCCGCAAACGCGTCCTCACCTGGCCGGACGGTTCGACTTTCGTGTTCACCCTGCACGGCCGCGCCGAGGACCGGCATCTGCGCGACCATTTCGAGTTCCCGGACACCATCCACTGGACCGGACGGCCGGGAGAGTAAGGAGAAGGTGGTGGGGCTGAAGGGCCCGTTCCCCGCCTGCGATGCGAGGAAAGGGCCCTCCATCCGCTGGGCGGAGCGCAGGCTCGATCCAGCGTCGAACCTCACGCCACGCCTCGGCGCTCGAAGGTGGTACGGACGAGCCGGCGTGTAAGCCGGATCCTGTCCTCGCCTCGCCTCGCGGCTGAGCGAGTGGCGGCCATCCATCTAGGCCCGCCGTCGCCGACGGGCTCGAGCGGCCTACCCGCAGGCTCGGGCGGGCAGCCCTCGATCGCCTGCGCAGGAGCCTCGCGGCTCCCTCTTGACCTTGCTCCGGGTGGGGTTTACCTAGCCGCCCTGGTCACCCAGGACGCTGGTGGTCTCTTACACCACCGTTTCACCCTTACCTCCGCCCGCGAAGCGAACGGAGGCGGTCTGTTTTCTGTGGCACTGTCCCGCGGGTCGCCCCGGGTTGCCGTTAACAACCACCCTGCCCTGTGGAGTCCGGACTTTCCTCGAACCGGTCTCCCGGCTCGCGGCCGCCCCGCCGACTCGTCCGTCGGCGAATCCTACTGGCAGTTCAGGTTGCGTTGCCCGTGGGGTTTGACGACGAACCCAGGGGTGGTCGGTGCCCTGAACATCCATTCGCCGGGGTGCGCGTCGGCGGACTCGTAGAGGGGGCGGTTCGCCAGGGTCGCCTGTTCGGCGCCTTCGGGACGGTTGATGGTGCCGGCGAGGGCCGGATCGATGCCGGTCACCAGCGGCGTGCCAGTGGGCCGCCTCATCCGTGTCACGAAGACGGCGATGAGTCGTACGCCGGCGGTGGCACTCACGGTCCGGGGAGGCTTCGGTGACCGGGGCCTGTGCCGTCAGCGACACCGGTTCTGCCGCCCGCCGTCACATCGCGGCGCCGACGACGAGCGTGGTCGACCGCGATCGCGCCTCGGGCGGCTCCGTTTCTTCCTGTGGCTCGACAAGGTTCCGCTCCGCGACTCGTGGTCCGATGGAGGACGACGGACGGACTGTCGAGGTCATTTGCCCGGGCATACCGCAAACTGAGCGCACCGGACGACCCGAATCGGTTCCGCGCTCGGCCGGTCTCACCGCGTGGACGGTGATTGACGGTTTCCGGGGGCGGCGGGTTCACTCCGCGACATGCCGGGAATCGAATCCGAACCACTCAAATTCGCCTATTGGGTCCCCAATGTGAGCGGCGGTCTGGTCACGAGCGACATCGAGCAGCGCACCGACTGGGGCTACGAGTACAACCGGGCGCTCGCCGTCCTCGCGGAGAACAGCGGGTTCGAATACGCGCTGAGCCAGGTCCGCTACACGGCCAGCTACGGTGCCGCCTACCAGCACGAATCGACCGGGTTCAGCCTCGCGCTGCTGCTCGCGACGCAGCGGCTGAAGGTGATCGCGGCGATCCACCCCGGACTGTGGCATCCCGGCGTGCTCGCGAAGTTCATCGCCAGCGCGGACGTGATCTCCGGCGGACGCGCGGCGGTCAACGTGGTCAGCGGCTGGTTCAAGGACGAATTCACCAACCTCGGCGAACCGTGGCTGGAACACGATGAACGATACCGCCGTTCGGAAGAGTTCATTCGCGTGCTGAAGGAACTCTGGACGAGCGACCACGCCGAATTCACCGGCGATTTCTACCGGATCCACGATTTCGACATCAAACCCAAACCGGTCGGCCGTCCGCATCCGGAGATCTTCCAGGGCGGCAACTCCACCGCGGCGCGCAAGCTCGCGGGCCGGGTGTCCGACTGGTACTTCAGCAACGGCAAGGACTTCGACGGCTTCAGCGAGCAGGTCGCGGAGGTCCGCGGCTACGCGGCCCAGAACGACCACGCCGTCCGCTTCGGGCTCAACGGCTTCGTGATCGCGCGGGAGACCGAGAGCGAGGCGAAGGCCGTGCTGCGCGAGATCGTCGAGAAGGCGAATTCGGACGCCGTCGAGGGCTTCCGCAACGCCGTCAAGCAGGCGGGAAGCTCCACTTCGGACAAAAAGGGGATGTGGGCCGACTCGGAGTTCAAGGATCTGGTGCAGTACAACGACGGCTTCCGCACCGGGCTGATCGGCACGCCGGAGCAGATCGCGGACCGGGCCATCGAGTACAAGAAGCGCGGGGCGAACCTGCTGCTGCTCGGCTTTCTGCACTACCTGGAGGACGTCGAGCACTTCGGGAAGCACGTGCTTCCGGTGATCCGGGCGAAGGAAGCGGACCTGGAACGAGGCGCCGCCACTCCCGAACCCCTGGTCACTTCCGCCCCCTGACCTGCGGAAAGAGAGCAAGGGACCTTTGCTGTCGCCCCGGGAAACGTGGTCCTTCTCGACTCTCCGTGAGGGACGCTCTGTCGGACGGTGACGCCTGACTTGCCCGGGTCACCGGGGCCGTGAGTGCGGTTTCGGGCTAGACCCCGAAACGCCACCTTTACCGGTACGAGGGTTGACTGCTCAGCGCGTGCCGGGTGCTCGACGATGGAGGAATCGGGACGTCGAGCGTCCCGATTCCTCCATCGTCGACGAGCGTTCCGGTCTCGCCAGGAACCCTCCCCGCCCAGCACGACAGCGAGGCGCCTCGGGGCACCGGGTTCGTGGCACGCCACGCTCGCCTTTTCCTCATTCGGCCCTCTGGTTGCGATCGTTGCGCGGGCAAGGATCGCAACCAGGTGCCGAATTGCGAGCGCTTAAGGGAGGTAGACGGTCTGGCCGGGGTGCATGGTCGGGCCGCAGTCCTTGAGGGGGCCACCGAAGCGCGCCTTCTCGACGTCCGGCAAGGTCTTCGCCGCGTACTCCCGGACGGCCTTCAGTTTCTCCGGGCTGGAGACGGCGTCCTTGCGCACGAAGTCCCCGTTGCGCGGCCCGCTGCCCGGGTACACGAAGATCGGCTCGTAGTCACGGTCGATCCGCGGGTCGACGGTGATGCCGTTGCCCGCGGCCCACGGCCCCCACGAGTGGATGAAGGTCGGCTTGACCTGCTCGAACACGTAGTCACGCAGCCCCGGCAAGTCGCCGTTCTTGAGGAAGTCCGCGACGTCCGCCTCGACCAGTCCGGCCATGTCGACCAGGTGCAGGCGGCTGGTCATCGACGAGCCGCCGAGGTCGGGCAGCAGCAGCGACGCCTGCTGGAGGCCGAGGATGTCGGCCATGGTGTTGAAGCCGCGGCCGAAGCGGTCGGCGATGAGGCAGGCGGGCACCGTCGGGACCTCTTGGAACTTCTTCGACGCCGACGCGAAACCCATCCCGGACGGGATGGCGGCGGCGACCAGCACGAGCACCACGACGGTCCGGAGCACCGCACGCGACCGGCGCAGCAGTTCGCCGGCGGCCAGCGTTCCCGCCAGCACGGCGAGGATCCAGATCGGGGTCGCGAACCGGTGCTGGCCCATCCAGTCCGGAACCATCACGCCGTACGCGACGATGCCCAGTGCCAACGGCACCAGCAGCGCGATCAGGCTGCGCCGCCACTCCGCGCGGACCAGCGCGTATCCGATGGTCAGCGCCAACAGGATCGTCCCGGCGACGCCCGCGTAGCCGACCAGTTCGAAAGGCTGCTTCAGCGCCGATAGCCCGGGCAGGCCCTGCCCCTTCGCGATGGACGGGTTCGCCAGCAGCCTGCCGAACTCCGTGATCCGCCAGGCCAGGTACGCCCCGAACGGGATCGCGAACGCGACCACCGACACCACGACCAGCTTCACGCTCTGCCCCAGCAGCGGCTTCCGCAGCTGGAAAAGGACGACGAGCGGGTACGCGCCGCCGTAGATCAGGCCTTCGGGACGGGTCAGCGCGGCGAACGCGACCAGCACCCCGGACCAGATGGCGACCTTCGCGGTGAGCACGGTGTCCTTGCGCACGGCCACGAACAGCAGTGCGGCGAGCCAGGCGACGGCCATCCCGAACAGGGAGTTCTCCAGACCGGAGATCGTCCAGATGACGAACGACGGGATCGCGGCCAGCGTGAGCCCGACGACCAGCGTCGCCAGCCAAGCGAAGCGCGCGAAGATCTGCTTCGCCACGATGTGGCAGGCGGCCAGCGTCCCGGCCGTGAACAGCAGCCCCAGCAGCTTGGGGAACAGGACGTAGTCCGGGAAACCGAACAGCGTTCCGCTGTCGAAGAGGCCGACGAGCTTGCCGAGCGCCAGCACCACCAGCCACGTCGAGTTCGACCAGCCCTCGACCGACGGCTGCCCCGGCTGCAGCACCGGGCCGAGCCCGTCGGCGAAGCTGCGCGCGTAGGAGAACGTGATGGCCGCGTCGTCGACGATCCAATGGCCGTAGAGGGTGGCGTGCCAGGCCAGGGCCGCGACACCGGCGAGTACCGCCAGATACGGCGCGACGCGGGCGGCCAGGCCACGACGGGCCGGCGTCTCCGCCGGGCCGGGCACGTCTTGTTCGGAAGCTTCGCTGAGTGCGCTCGCCGTCATGTCCCCGTCTTCGCCTTTTCGCTCACCGTGCCGTCGCCGAGACTGTAGCCACTACCCCATCGACCGCCTGCGACACGTCATATCCAGGCGTGATCCGCGCCACACTTCCCCGCCTAGGCGAGATGTGAGATGTCGTTCACCAGCCGCACCGACGCGTTGCCGTCCGGGTAGAACTCGACGATCGAAAGCGACGCCAGGTCCAGGTGCAGGCGGAACAGCAGCGAGGGCCCGGCGTCCAGGCCCATCCGCAGCAGCGCCTTGATCGGCGTGACATGGCTGACCAGTACGAGCGTCCGCCCGCCGTACTTCGCGATCAGTTCGTCGCGGGCCTTGCGGACCCGCCGGTGGACGCCGTCGAAGCTTTCGCCGCCCGGCGCCGCGATCGAGGTGTCGGAAAGCCAGCCGGTCTGGAACTCGGGGTCGCGCTCCATCGCCTCTGTGAAGGTAAGACCTTCCCAGTCGCCGAAATCGGTCTCGATCAGCCCCGGATGGGTCTCGACCCGGCCGCCGAGCGCGTCCGCGATCGCCTGCGCGGTCTGCTGGGCGCGGATCAGCGGCGAGGCGATGACGGGCGCGGCCTCGCCGTCGACGACCAGGCCCTCCATCGCGCCGAGGCGTTTCGCGGCGGCGGCCGCCTGCTGTTCGCCGTGCTCGGTGAGGGGCACGTCACCGCGGCCGGAGTACCGCTTCTCGACCGACATCGCCGTCTGGCCGTGCCGCACGAGGAGCAGCTTGGTCGGCGTGCCGGTCGCACCGGTCCAGCCGACCGGGCTGACCCTGTCCTGCTTCACGTTCTTCTTCGGCGGTTCTGGCTTCTGCGTGGCCTCGCGCCCGGCGTCCATCGCCTCGTTCGCGAGCCCGTCCGCGTGGGAGTTCTCCGCGCGCGGGATCCACTCGTAGCGCACCCGCGAGAAGCGCGCGGCCAGCTCCGCGGCCTCGGCGTTCAGCGGCCGCATCGCCGGGTGCTTGACCTTCCAGCGCCCGGACATCTGCTCCACCACGAGCTTCGAGTCCATCCGGACGTCCACTGTGGACGCTCCGAGCTCGGCGGCCGCGGCGAGCCCGGCGATCAGGCCGGAGTACTCGGCGACGTTGTTGGTCGCGATGCCGACGTACGCCTTGCGCTCGGCGAGCACCTCACCGGTGGCCGCGTCCTTGACGACCGCGCCGTATCCGGCGGGGCCGGGGTTGCCCCGTGAGCCGCCGTCGGCCTCGACGAGCACGCGGTCGGTCACAGGCCGGACTCCAGCGTGCGCACCAGGATGGCGCCGCAGTTCTCGCACTGGATGACGTTGTCCTCGGGGGCGGCCTTGATCTCGGCGATCTCGCGGCGGTCGATGTCGAGCTGGCAGGCACCGCAGCGGCGGGCCCGCAGCAGCGCCGCGCCGATGCCCTTCTGCGCCCGGACCCGCTCGTAGAGCTTCATCAGGTCTTCGGGGAACCGCGGCAGCAGCTTGGCGCGGTCTTCGTCGCGGCGTGCCTTCGTGATGTCGAGGTCGGTGAAGTGCTCGTCGCGCCGGCGGACGGCTTCGGCGACCTCGTTCTCGGCCTTCGCGACCTCCGCGCTGGTGCGCTGGGCGTCGAGCTCGAGCGCCTCGCGGCGCTCCATCAGTTCGAGCAGATCGTCCTCGAGCGCGGCCTGGCGCCGGTTGAGGCTGTTCAGCTCGTGCTCGATGTCGGTCATCTGTTTCGCCGCGACGGAACCGGATTCGAGGAGCTTGCGGTCGCGGTCGCCGCGAGCGCGGACCGACTCGATCTCCTTTTCCTGCCGGGCGATCTCGCGGTCGAGGTCGGACGCCGCGGTCTGGACCGAGACCAGCGCGTCACGTCGTTCGCGCACCGTCTTCTCGCCCGCGTCGATCTCGGCGATCTCCGGCAGGGTGCGGCGACGGTGGGCGGTACGCGAAAGTTCGGCGTCCACCTTCGCGAGTTCGAGCAGCTTGCGCTGGACGGCGGGGTCGGCCTTCACGGTGCTCCTTGGCTTCTTAGTGCGCGGTTCGGGTGGCCCGTAGCGTCCACGGGTCGGTGCACCGCGTGGAGACGTGGAGGCCGACGTTACCCGCAAACGCGGCGCGGACGACGGCCGAGGCTTGCTCGCACCACGGCCATTCGCTCGCCCAGTGCGTGACGCCGACCAGGGCGGGGACTTCGGCGATCTCGGCGAGGTGCTCGCCGGCGGGATGATGCCGGAGATCGGCGGTGACGTACGCGTCGACACCGGCGGCGGTGGCCCGGCCGAGATAGCTGTCGCCGGAACCGCCCGAGACGGCGACGCGGCGGATCGGGCGGGCCGGGTCGCCCGCGCCGTAGACGCCGGGTTCCGTACGCGGCAAGGCGTTGGCGACGCGTTCGACGAAGACGGAAAACGGTTCGGGCACGGACAGTTCACCGATGCGGCCGATGCCGGTGACGCCGTCCTCACGAGGGTCGAGCGGGCCGAGGACGGTCAGGCCGATGGCGTCGGCGAGCGCGTCGGAGACGCCGGGCGACGCGGAATCGGCGTTGGTGTGCGCGCAGTACAGCGCGACGCCCGCGCGGACGAGGCGGTGCACGAGACGCCCTTTGGCGCTGTCGGCCGGGACGCCGTGGACTCCGCGCAGCAGCAGCGGATGGTGCGCGACGATCAACTGCGCGCCGCCCTCGATGGCCTCCTCGACGGTCTCCTCGACCGGATCGACACAGAACAGCACCTTGGCCACGTTCTCGGTCGGGTCGCCGCAGACGAGACCGACGGCGTCCCACGATTCGGCGAGTTCGGGCGGGTACGCCTGCTCGAGGGCGGCGATGACATCGGCTAGCGCGGGCACCCGGCGATTTTCGCATGTGGCGTTTCCGGGCAGGCGACTTCGGGTGCCGGTCCTCGCTGCTTCTCGTGGTGCTACCCGAGCCGGCGTCGGCGTCTCCGGGACTTCGGCGACTGACCGACCTGGCCGCTCAGCGCGGGCAGATCACCGTCGAGGTCGCGGCCGCGAAGTTCGGCACGCCGTCGCCGATCGACGATCCGGCGCGCGAACGGCGGAGCCTCGACTCGGTGGCGGGCCTGGACCGGCTGCACTCCGGGACGCTTTCGGACGCTGCGCGGCCGGTCTGCTCGCGCCCTTCATCGCGACGGGAGCAAGGGACCTTTGCTCTCACTTGAGCGGCTGACCTGCGGAAAGAGAGCAAGGGACCTTTGCTGTCGCCTCCGGCTCAGTCCAGCGCCTTCGCGTCCTTGTTGATCGCCCAGCGCCCGGCCGCGCGCACGACGCGGCCCGTCCACCGCATCGCCCGGTAGGCCTTCGTCGAGTGATGGGGGACCTCGATGTGGCCGACCTGGTACGGCGCGACGGACGCGCTCGACCGGAGGTGCAACGGCATCCTGGTCATCGCCTCTTTCGGCGATCTCGCCTGGACGAAATGGTGCTCCGACAGGATCCGCCCGACCTCGTACGGGTGCGGATGCGTGACGGTGATGCGATACCAGCGGAGCCCGGTTGCCGCGGACTCGACGATGGGTGTTGGTGCGCTCATACGCGACCTTCCTGCGTGTTTCTCTCCAGGAGGTTTACTCCCGCTTCGTCCCGGCTTTCCAGCTTCGCGCGCCGGGTAGCCGTCCGGAGCCGGTGAGCGGTCGATTTCCGCCGGCCTTCACACTGATCGGGTGCTGCACATCGTCTTCGTCTGTTCCGGCAACATCTGCCGCTCTCCGATGGCCGAGCTCGTCTTCCGCGCGAAAGCCGAAGAGGCCGGTCTCGGTCACCTCGTGCGGGTGTCCAGCGCGGGCACCGGCGGCTGGCACGTGGGCGAGGCCGCGGACCAGCGGGCGCGCGCGAAGCTGGCCGAGCACGGTTATCCGGCCGGTCATGTCGCGGCCGAGGTCGACCGCGGGCATCTCGCCGCCGATCTGCTGCTCGCCGCGGACGAGAGTCACCTCTCGTTCCTCCGCCGGAAGGTCTCGGACCCGGAGAAGGTCCGCCTGCTGCGCGAATTCGATCCGTCCGCGCCCGAAGGCGCCGAGGTCCCGGACCCGTACTACGGCGAGGACGACGGTTTCGAGGACGTCCTCGCCATGATCGAGCGATCCGTTCCCGGCCTGCTCGACTGGGTGCGCGCACACGCCTGAGGCCGACCGCTTACCGTGGTGGGGTGCGGTTGAAGTTCCTGCTGAAGCCCGGGTGGCTGGCGTTGACGTTGGTGGTGTTCACCTTCGCCGTCACCTGCTTCACCCTGCTCGCGCCGTGGCAGTTCTCCCGCGACACCGAACGCGAACACCAGAACGCGGCGCTGCGGGCGTCGTTCTCCGGACAGCCACGCTCGCTGGAGGAGCTGCTCCCCCACGGGGCCGTACCTGATCAGCGCACCGAATGGCACCTGGTCGCGATGAAGGGCACGTACCTGCCCGAGGGCGAGGTCGTGGCCCGTCTGCGCTCCGTACAGGGCGAAGCGGCCTACGAGGTCCTGACGCCCTTCCGCACCGTCGAGGGCACGATCGTGCTGGTGGACCGCGGATACGTCCGGCTCGACGACAAATCACGCGCGCTCCCCTTCGCCCCGCCCCCCGCCGGAACGGTCGACATCGTCACGCGGGCACGTCACGACGAGAAGGACGGCAGGAACCGCGACGCCTTCGCCGACGAGTCGACAGGCGGGCAACTGCAGAGTTATGTCGTCGATTCCCAGGTCGTCGCGCGGGCCGCGAAGCTGGACATCCGGCCGGGCTACTTCCAGCTCGACGTGAACCAGCCCGGTGTGCTGGGTGCGCTGCCGCTGCCGCAGACCGACGCCGGACCGTTCTTCTCCTACGCGCTCCAGTGGATCGCTTTCGGGACGATGGCGTTGCTGGGCTGGCTGTACTTCACCGTCCGCGAGCTGAAGCCGGGTGGCGCGCTGACCACGGAACGGCCGCAGCGGCGCAAGAGTGTCGCGGAGATGCTCGCTGAGGACGAACGCTCCGAAGTGACCACCTGATCTGACGCGGAAATGGCCCTTTTACCGGTCCATTCCGCGGGTGCGTACTCGATCACGCTGATCCACCCGTGGGGGCGCTGTCCACGACGACGCCGAATGGCAGGCCTGGCTTACCGCTCGGTTCAGGCCGCGGTGTCCGTGAAGGACTCCTTGAGGGACCCTGGGTCCCTCAAGGAGTCCTTCACGGACTTCTGGGCGACAGGTGGTGAGCCGGGGGCACTTTCCGCAGGTCGGCGCGCCAGGCGATAGCAAAGGTCCCCTGCTCCCCCGGCCGCCGGACCGCAGCTCAACGCCGCCGTCGCCGCAGCCCGACGAGACCGGCCAGCACCACCGAGCTGATCGCCCCCAGCCAGCCGACCACCCGCGAGAGTTCCACGGCCCGCGTCACGTGTCCGGCGTCCGGGTTGCGGCCGATGCCGAGCACCGGCAGTTCCTCGACGCCGTGCCGGTAGACGGTCCGTCCGCCGACGCGGATCTCGAGCGCCCCGGCGAACGCGGCCTCGACGCGGCCCGCGTTCGGGCTCGGGTGAGCGGTGGTGTCCCGGCGCCAAGCACGCCACGCGCCACCCGCCGAGCCGCCGACGACCGGGGCCGCGAGGACGGTCAGCCCGGCCGCGACGCGGGTGGGCACGAGGTGGACGATTTCGTCCAACCGGGCGACGAACCAGCGGTAGCGCTCGGGGCGCCCCCGGCCGAGGCCGCGCAGCAGGCTGATCGCGCGCGAGCCGAGCAGGCCGGGGATGCCGGCCAGCGCTCCCCACACCAGCGGCGCGATGACGACGTCCGCGGTATTCTCGGCGAGAGTCTCCACCGAAGCGCGCGAGAGGCCGATGACACCGAGGTCGTCGGTGACCCGGGGGTCCAGTGTGGACAGTGTGCCGCGCGCGGTTTCGAGTTCGCCTTCTTCGAGGTCCCGCGCCAGCGACGTGCCGTGCGCGGCCAGGCCGGCGGCGCCGAGTACGGCCCAGGTGGTCACCGCGGTCGTGGTCGCCTGCAGGACGGGGCTGCGTCGCCCGGCGCGTTCGGCGAGCACGCCCGCCAGCACGGCGGAACCCGCGAGGCCACCGGTCCACAGCACTCCGGTCGCCGGATGCTTCGACCGGACCTTCGCGTCCACCGTCGAAGCCGCTCTGGCGAACGCCGTCACCGGACGCCGTGACCGGGGGTCCCCGATCGCCCCGTCGGCGGCCACCCCCAACACCAAGCCGATCGCGCGCGCCGCGCTCACCGTCGCCCCCTGCCTGCAGTATCCCTCGAAGACCTGCAGAGATTACTCGAAGATCATTCGTCCAGAAGGACGGCCATCTCGTCACGCGCCTGGATGACGATGTCCCGCATCGCGCGTTCGGCCCGGTCGGGGTCACCGGCGTCGATGGCCGCCGCGACCTCGACGTGCAGGGCGACGGCCTCGGGCTGCGGCTCCTCCGGCATCAGCCCGTGCCCGGTGCGCCCGGCGAGCACTTCGGCGACGACCGCCGAAAGCTGCGCGAACATCGGGTTCCGCGACGAGGACAGCAGCAGAGCGTGGAAAGCGACGTCGTGCCCCAGAAAGGTCTCGAGGTCCCGCTGGTGCGCCGTCTCCTCCAGTCGCTTCGCCAAGGCCCGGAGGCGGCCGCTCTCTTCCGGTGTCGCCCGCAGTGCGGCGTATCGGGCCGCGCACGGTTCGACGCCGGAGCGCAGCTCGGTCAGCGTGCGCAGCGCGGTCTTCCGCTCGGATCCGTCGAGTTGCCAGCGGAGCAGTCTCGGGTCGTAATGGTTCCAGTCACGCGGCTCGCGCACGATCATCCCGACTCGGCGCTTGCTGCTGGTCAGGCACATCGTTTCGAGGACACGCACCACCTCGCGTGCCACCGTGCGAGACGCGCCGAACCGTTCTTGGAGCTCCTCCGAACGCAGCACGGAGCCCGGCGGAAGCCGCCCGTTCGCGATCGCGGAGCCGAGCGCGTCGAGCACTTCGGCATGCCTGTCGTTGCCCACCGGGCGACCTTAACGCTCTGACTCGATTAAGTAGTACTTCATGTTGCTTAAGTAGTACTTTTGAGTTGTACTCGTCCCGGCTACAACGACGTGGGAGGTACGGATGACCGTCATCGTGGTGATGGGCGTTTCCGGCTCGGGCAAGACGACCGTGGGCACGGCACTCGCCGAACGCCTCGGCGTCGACTACGCCGAAGCGGACACGTTCCATCCGAAGGCGAACATCGACAAGATGAGTTCCGGCCACCCGCTGAACGACGAAGACCGGCAACCCTGGCTCGACGCCATCGCCGCCTGGATCTCCGGCCACCAGTCCACCGGCGGCGTCGTGACGTCTTCCGCGCTCAAGTACCGGTACCGCGACATCCTGCGCGGCGGCGGCGACGTCTGGTTCCTGCACCTGCACGGCGGCCGCGACCTGCTCGCCGCCCGGATGAAGACCCGCTCCGGCCATTTCATGCCGGTGTCCCTCTTGGACTCCCAGCTCGCCGACCTCGAGCCGTTGCGCCCGGAAGAGCGCGGCCTCGTCGCCGACATCGCGAAGACGCCGGAACAAATCGTCGAAACCGCCCTGGCCGCTTTCGAGGACCGCTCATGACCACCACCCTCGCCGCCGCCTGGACCGGCCAGGACACCCGGCTCATCGGGGCGACGGTGCTCGCCATCGCCGTGATCGTCGTCCTGATCACCAAGGCGAAGCAACATCCGTTCCTGGCCCTCATCCTCGGCTCCGGCGTGCTCGGGCTCGTCGGGGGCATGCCGGTGGACAAGCTGATCAAGAGCTTCAGCTCCGGCGTCGGCTCCACCGTCGCCTCGGTCGGCGTGCTGATCGCGCTCGGTGCGATGCTCGGCAAACTGCTCGCCGATTCCGGCGGCGCCGACCAGATCGTCGACACCATCCTGCGCCGCGCGGGTGACCGCACCCTGCCGTGGGCGATGGCGCTGGTCGCCGTGCTGATCGGCCTGCCGATGTTCTTCGAGATCGGCCTGGTCATGCTGATCCCGGTGATCCTGCTGGTCGCCAAGCGCACCGGGAAACCGTTGCTGCTGCTGGGGATTCCCGCCCTCGCCGGGCTTTCGGTGCTGCACGGCCTCGTTCCGCCGCACCCCGGTCCCCTCGCCGCCGCGGGTGCGCTGAACGCGAACGTCGGCCTCACCTTGGCCTTCGGCGTGCTCGTCGCGATCCCGACGGTGGTCATCGCCGGACCGCTGTTCGGCAGGCTGGCCGCGAAGATGGTCCCGGACGCGGTCGCGCCGGAACGGCTGGTCCCCGAATCGTCCTCTTCGGACGGACGGCGGCCGGGCTTCCTCGCGACGCTGTCCACGGTGTTGCTGCCGGTCGTGCTGATGATGGGCAAGGCACTCGCGGACATCCTCCTGGAGAAGGAGAACCACGTCCGCCGCGTGCTGGACTTCATCGGCGACCCGCTGGTGGCCCTGCTCGCCGCGGTCCTGCTCGGCATGCTCACCCTCGGCAAGTCCGCGGGCTTCACCCTGGACAAGCTGTCGTCCACGGTGGCCGATTCGCTCCCGCCGATCGCCGGCATCCTGCTCATCGTCGGTGCCGGCGGCGGGTTCAAGCAGACCCTCGTCGACGCCGGGGTCGGCGAGGTCATCACCAGCCTGGCGACCGGCGCGAACCTGTCCCCGTTGCTGCTCGGCTGGCTGGTCGCGGTCGCGATCCGGCTCGCCACCGGCTCCGCGACGGTCGCGACGGTGTCCGCCGCCGGTATCGTGGCCCCGCTCGCCGCGACGATGGACCCGTCGCACAGCGCGCTGCTGGTGCTGGCGATCGGGGCAGGCTCCCTGTTCTTCTCCCACGTCAACGACGCCGGGTTCTGGCTGGTCAAGGAATACTTCGGGCTCTCGGTCGGGCAGACGCTCAAGAGCTGGTCGATCATGGAGACGGTCATCTCCGTGGTCGCGATCGCGCTGATCCTGCCACTGGGCGCCCTCCTGTAGCGCGAGTACCTGAAGGCCCCCGTCCTTGCGCCGGACGCAAGGACGAGGGCCTTCAGGTACTTCGGGAAAGTTCCGGTTGACATGTGACCTTTTGGTCACCTATTCTTTCGGCGTGCCCGACGACGACCTGGTTTTCAAGGCCCTGGCGGATCCGACCCGCCGGTTCCTGCTCGACCGGTTGTTCGCGCGTGACGGCCGCACGCTGACCGATCTCGAGTCCGAAGTGGACATGAGCCGGTTCGGCGTGATGAAGCATTTGAAACTGCTGGAAGAAGCCGGACTCGTCGTCACGCGCAAAGAGGGCCGGGAGAAGAAGCACTTCCTCAACCCGGTACCGATCCGGCAGATCCACGACCGGTGGATCGACAAGTTCACCGAGCGCGCCGTGACCGCGTTGCTCGACCTCAAAGCCGAACTCGAAGCCCCCGAAACCGAGGAGCCGTCATGACCGACACCCAGGTTTACCGCGTCTACATCAAGGCCACTCCCGAGAAGATCTGGGACGCCATCACGAAGCCCGAGTGGTCGCAGAGGTACGGCTACACCGGGCTCGTCGACTACGACCTGAAGCCGGGTGGCAAGCACGCCACCCACCCGACGAAGGATTACGTCGACGCGGGGTTCACCAACGATCTCGTCGACGGCGAGGTACTGGAGGTCGACCCACCGCGCAAGCTGGTCATCACCTGGAAGCTGCTGATGGACCCGTCCTTCGACAAGGAGCCGTACACCAAGCTCACCTACGAGATCGAAGAGACGAAGACCGCGGGCACCCGGCTGACCGTCACCCACGACGTCACCGACGCGCCCACGACGGCCTCGCTGGTCAACGGCTCGCAGGAGGACGTCGACGCCGGTCCGGGCGAGAACGCCGGTGGCGGCTGGGCATGGATCCTGTCGGACCTCAAGACGTTGCTGGAGACGGACGAGCCGCTCGTCCCCGCCGCTTCCTGAGACTTCCGGCAAAGCGCGTGAAGGCTCCTTCCCTCGACTGAGCCGAGGGAAGGAGCCTTCAGGCGCGTTCAGACCCGTTTGGTGGCGGCCTTCAGCGCGACCTTGGCGGTGTCGGAAGCACCGATGGTGTCGAGTGCGAACAACGCCGCGCCGACCACGGGAGCCACGTCGACGACCCGGATCGCGGCCTGCGGCGCCACCTTCAGGCACCGCCGCTCGATCTCCGCGATCACCTGCGGGCCGACCCCGGTCAGCACTCCCCCGCCGAGGACGACTTCGGGTGCTTCCCCGGTCAGTTCGAGCCGCCGGAGGGTGACCCCGACCAGCAGGGCGACCTCTTCGACGAACCGGTCGACCACGTCCTGCGCCACTTCGTCGCCGTCCGCCGCGACGGTGAACAGCAGCGGGCACAGGCCGTGGATCGAATCGGAGTGCACCTCCTCGAAGTGCAGTCGCTGCACCGCTTCCAGCACCGAAGACGTCCCGAAATGCGCGGTGACGGCGGCTTGCAGGGCCGTGCCGGGACCTCGTCCGTCTTCGGCGCGGACGGCCCACCACAGTGCTTCCTCGCCCAGCCGGTAGCCACCGCCCCAGTCGCCGGAGATCTTGCCCAGCGCGGGAAACCGGTGTTCACGACCGTCGGCGCTGACGCCGGCGCCGTTGATCCCGGCACCGCACACCACCGCCACCCCCGTCCCGTCGGAACTGCCCGCGCGCAGCAGCGCGAGCGTGTCGTTGCCGACGACCAGCGTGTCGCTCCAGCCGCGTGCGGCCAGCGCGGCGTGCAGGATCGTCTCCTCGCGCGGGAAATCCAGCCCCGCGAGGTAAGCCGACGTATGTGTCGCGAAAGGACGTTCGCCGGGGAGCCCCGCCTGGTGAAGTGCCTCCAGGACCAGCTTTTCCAGTGCGCGGACGCTGCCGTCGACCCCGATGTTCTGCGGGGACGCGCCCGGACCTCGTGACTGCCCGAGCACCCGTCCGTCCCGTGAGACGATCAGGACGTCTGTCTTGCTGTTGCCGCCGTCGATCGCGACGACGACGTCCTGTGAGCCGGCCGTCATGCCCCCGCCCACGGCAGGAACTCGCGGTTGACCCGCACCAGCGTGTCGGCGAGCTGATCGGCCTTGGCGTACTGGCCGACGAGCGGATGCGCGAGCAACGCGTCGGCCACCCGGTCCCGGCCGCCCTTGATCGCCGCCTCCAGCGCGAGGTGCTCGTAGGCGGTGACCCCGGCGATGAGGCCCGCGAACCGCTGCTCCACCGGCGGCTGCGCGATCGGACGAGGACCGTTTCCGTCCACCAGGGACGGAACCTCGATGACGGCGTCGTCCGGCAGGAAGCCGAAAGTGCCTTCGTTGCGGACGTTGACGACGTGCTCCTCCGCGGGCCCGCCCGAGGTGAGCGCGTGCACGAGCTGCACCGCGGCCTCGGAATAGTAGGCACCGCCCCGCTTTTCCAGTTGCTCCGGTTTGGTCACCACCTCCGGGTCGAGGTACACCTTGAGCAGTTCTTCTTCGACGTCGCTGACGACGTCCGCGCGCGGCCGCTCGGTGCGCTGCTTCGCGACCTGCTCGTCGTGCCCGTAGTAGTACTTCAGGTAGTACGACGGCACGACGTTCATCCGCCGCATCCACTCGACCGGCGCGGTGACGTGCTCGCCGAGGAATTCCGCGTGCTCCGCCAGCAGTTCCGGCAACCGGTCCTCGCCGTCGACGAGCACCTTCCGTTCCCAGCTCAGGTGGTTCAGTCCGGTGTGGACGAGCTTGACCTGGTCGACGCCCGCACCGAGCAGACGCGCGAACGTACGCTGGAGGTGGATCGCGACGTTGCACAACCCGACGGCACGGTGGCCCTCGTTCAGCAGCGCGCGGGTGACGATGCCGACCGGGTTCGTGAAGTTCACGATCCAGGTGTCGTCACCGGCGATCTTCCTGACCCGGTCGGCGATGTCGAGCACCACCGGCACGGTGCGCAACGCCTTCGCGAGGCCGCCCGCACCCGTGGTCTCCTGCCCGACACAGCCGCAGGCGTGCGGGAACGTCTCGTCCCCGCGCCGCGCGCGCTGTCCGCCGACCCGCAGCTGGATCAGCACGGCCGACGCGCCGTCGACACCCTCTTCGAGGCTGGCGGTGGTGCGGACCCGCGCCGGATGCCCGGCATGGCTCAGCAACCGGTTGCTGAAGTCACCGACCGCCTCCACCCGGTACGCGTCCGGATCGATCAGCACGATCTCGTCGACGTCCAAAGTGGACCGCCGTCCGGCGATCCCGTCGATCAGCTCGGGCGTGTACGTGGACCCACCACCGACGACTGCCAGTTTCATCCCTTGACCCCTGTGAATGTGATGCCCTTGACGAAGGACTTCTGCGCGAACACGAACAGCACGATCACCGGCAGCATGATCAGCGCGGTGGCCGCCATGGTGAGGTTCCATTCCACGTGGTGCATCCCGCGGAACGACGCGATCGCCAGCGAAAGCGGCCAGCTGTCGCGGGTCTCACCGGTGTAGAGCAGCGGACCGAAGTAGTCGTTCCAGGTGAACAGGAAGCAGAACATCGCGGTGGCCGCGATCCCCGGCTTCGCCATCGGGATCAGCACCTTGAGCATCGCCTGGAACTCGTTGCAGCCGTCGATCTTCGCCGCTTCGAGATAGTCCTTCGGAATGGTGAGGAAGAACTGCCGCAGCAGGAAGATCGAGAACGCGTCGAAAAAGAAGTACGGCACGATCAGCGGGATCAGCGTCCCGGTGAACCCGAGCCGCACCCACAGGTCGTACAGCGGCACGACGGTGACCTGCGGCGGCAGCATCATCGCGGCCACGGTGAGCATGAAGAACAGGTTCTGCCCGCGGAACTTCAGCTTCGAAAGCGCGTACGCCGCCGGGATCGCCGAGACGAGCGCCCCGAGGGTGGCCAGCGTCGAATACAGCATGCTGTTGCCGAAGTACTGCAGCAGCGGCGCCTTTTCGAACACCTCGATGAAGTTCTCGAAGTGCCATTCCTTCGGCCAGAAGTTCGACGAAAGCGCCTGGTCGCTGGACATCACCGCGGTCAGGAACACGAACAGGATGGGCAGCATGAAGATCACGCCCATCGCGATGCCCACGCTGTGGGTCGCGATCCAGTACAGCTTCTTGTCCCATTGGCGCCGCATCCGCACCTTCGGCGGTTCCGACGCGGGGGCGGTGTGCGGGCGTTCGGCCAGTGTGGTCATCCGCCCACTCCGCTCAGGCGGGACACCCGCACCCCGTCGGGGCCATGAACAGGCTGTCGCGAGGATATGGTCATGCCCCCTCCTCCTGATGCTGGGACTTGCGCAACTGCCGCACGAGAATCCAGGTGAACCCCGCCGAGACGATGAACAGCAGCACCGCCATCGCCGCCGCGTAACCCATGTTGAAGTACCGGAATCCCTGGACGTACAGCCAAACCGGATAGGTCAGCGTCGAGTTCTGTGGCGCGCCGATGAACTTCGTGTTGCCGGCGACGTCGGCCGCGCCCGCGGCCGCGGATCCCGCGACGATCGCCTGCGTGAAGAACTGCAGCGCGAAGATCATCGAGTTGACGACGCCGAACAGCAGCACCGGCGAGATCGACGGAAGCGTGACGTGCCAGAACCGGCGGACCGGTCCGGCGCCGTCGAGTTGAGCGGCTTCGTACTGTTCCTGCGGCACGTCGAGCAGCGCCGCCAGGATGATGATCATCAGCTCGCCCGAACCCCACATCACCAGCAGGGTCAGCGCGGGCTTCGACATCGCCGGATCGTTGAACCACAGGCCGCCGTCGACGCCCACCACGCGCAGGAACGCGTTGACCGGCCCGTACTCCGGATTGAACAGGAACACGAACGCCAGGGTCGCCGCGGCGGGCGGGGCCAGCGACGGCAGGTAGCAGAGCGTCCGCACCAGGCCGACGCCCGACTTGAGCCGGGAGATGACCGACGCCACGCCGAGCGCGAACACGACCCGGCAGAACGTCAGCACGATCACCAGCCACAGCGTGTTGTACGCCGCCGTGCTCACCAGTGGCTCGCTGGTGAACATGCGGATGTAGTTGTCGAAGCCGATGAATTCGGGCGCGTTGATCAGGTCGTAGCGGGTGAACGAGTAGTACACCGTGGCGATCAGCGGGTAACCGAAGAAGATCAGGAACCCGAGCATCGCCGGGGCGATGAAGTAGAAGACTGTGCGGCGGCGGCGCGCTGCGTTCCTCTTCCGCGTCCGGGTGGACGCGGAAGAGGAACCGACCGCCCTGGGCTCCAGGGTCGTGGTCATGCGATCAGCCGCCGGCGCGTTTCTGGGCCAGCTCGTCGTTGATCTGAGCGTCGACCTGCTTGAGCCCCGCGACCATGTCCGGGATGTTGCCCGCCTGCCACTTCTCGGCGAAGTCGTTGACCGCCTTGAGGTGCGCGTCGCCGATCGGGGTCGACGGGTTCGGCATCAGCTTGCCGCCGTTGTACAGATCGAGGAACGTCTTGAACTCCGGCGTGACCTCGAGCTTCGGGTCGGTCAGCGCGGCCTTGGTGCTCGGCACGTTCTTGAGGCCGTTGGACAGCTCGACCAGCGTCGAGGTGTCGAGGGTGACCTGCTTGATCAGTTCCCAGGCCGCGCCGGGGTTCTTGGCGCCCTTGGGGATCGCGATGATCGTGCCCGTGGTGAACGCGCCGCCGTAGCGGTCCGGCTTGCTGTCGAGCACCGGCGGGGCCGCCGTGCCGAACTTGAGCTCCGGCGCCTGGTCCTTGATGAAAGCCGTGCGGTACTCGCCGTCGATCATCATCGCCAGCTTGCCGCGCTGGAAACCGTGGTCCGCCGAGTACTCCTCGCCGAGACCCGCCTTGAACTGCTCGACCTTGGCGTGGCCGCCGTAGAAGTCGACGAGCTGCTTCTGGAAGTCGAACATCGCCTTCCACTCGGGGCTGTCGGCGAGATGCGACTGCCCGTCCGGGCCGAGGTAGCCGGCACCGAAGTTCGGCGCCCAGTACTGCGCCATGTTGGCGTAGAAGGGCATCGACGGCATGAAGCCGGCGACCTTGATCGAGCCGTCGGGGTTGAACTCGGTCAGCTTCTTGGTGGCCTCGAACAGTTCCGAGGTCGTCTTCGGCGGCGACGTGATGCCCTTCGCCGCGAACATGTCCTTGTTGTAGTAGAAGCCGTAGACGTCGGCGAGCAGCGGCATGGCACACCGCTTGCCCTGGAACTCGGTGTAGCTGCGGACCGCGTCGGGGATCTGCGTCAGGTCGATCTTGTCGCGGTCGATGTAGGGCTTGAGATCCTGGAAGCTGCCCGTGGAGCACCACGCGCCGAGGTTGTCGGTGAAGAACGAGATCGCCACGTCCGGCGGGTTGCCACCGCGGATGGACTGGGTGATCTTGTCGTCGTCCTGCTGGCCTTCGTGCTTGATCTCGATGTTCGGGAACTTCGCCTTGAGCTTGTTGAGCCCGGCGGTGACCACGTTGTACTCGCGGTCGGTGAACTTGCTGTAGACGGTCAGCGTGAGCTTCGCGTCCGCGGCCGGGGCGGCCGCCGCGTCGCCCGACCCGCCGCCCGGGCCGCTTGCGGCGCCCGAACAGGCGGACACCAGCGCGGCGACGGTGACCGCGCCGAGCACTATCGAGCCGCGCCAACGGCGGCCACTTCTCCGAACCTGGGTCGTGGAACTCATGACCCTCCTCCTAGTTGGTTGGGGGCGGGAGACGATGGTTCTGTTCGTGCATCCGGGACAGCCACGATCGGGTTCGGCTCTCCCGCCCCGGACCGCCCGGGTCCGAGGAGCGAAGGGGTGTTGACGCCGAAGACGTCCCTGCGGACGGTGGCGAGCGCGGATTGGAGCGCGCCCGCGCGGACCGCGTTGCCCTGTACCGAAGCGACCCCGACCGGGGTGCGGGGCAAAACCAGTTCGTGCAGCCTTTTCGCGACCAGTGCGGCGAAGTCGTCGCCACCGGCACGGCTGGTGTCGCCGGCAAGAAGGACTAGTTCGGGGTCGACGACCGCGATGAGACCGGCCGCGCCACCCGCGACACGGCGGGCCAGGTCGTCGAGGAAGGCGTCGTTGTGGTGCGCTCGGGCCTTGGTGACGGCGTCCGCGCCGGTCTCCGCTTCGAACCCGTGTGCGGCCGCGAGCTCGGCGACGGCCGGGGACGCGACGAGATCACCGAAGCGATCTCCGGCGCGGGGCTTGTCGCGGGACGTGGCGACGGAGGCCGGATCGGGCACCCGCATCCAGTCGATCTCGCCGCCACCGCCGGTCGCCCCGCGCAACAGCCTGCGGCCGACCACCACCGCGCCACCGACGCCGTCGCTGAGCCAGATCATCACGAAGTCGTCGAGACCGACGGCCTGGCCGACGGTCATCTCGACGATGGCGACGAGGTTGACGTCGTTCTCGATGGTGACCTCGACGCCGAGTTCGCGGCTGAGCGTGCGCGGCACGTCGAACCCGAGCCAGCCGGGGATGTGCGGCGCCGAAGAGAGCAGGCCGGTGCGCGGGTCGAACGCGCCCTGCGCGCCGATGACGACGTGGCGAAGATCGGTGGCGGCGAGCCCGGCCGCGCCGGCGACGTGGCTGAGCGCCGCGCCGAACGTGCCGACGACGTCCGCGCCCTCGTGGACCGGCAGCGGGACCTGGTACTCGGCGAGCACCGCGCCCGTGACGTCGGAGACGACGAAGTCGGCTTTCCGGGGCGTGAGATCCACGGCCGCGACGTAGGCGACACCGCCGTTGACCTGCCACAACTGCGCCCGCGGGCCGCGTCCGCCGCCACGCACGCCCGCCTTCGCGACGACGTCGTCCTGTTCGAGCCGGGTGAGCAGCTGCGCCGTCGCGGGCTTCGACAGGCCGATCGCGACTTCGAGTTCCGAGCGCGTCAGCGGGCCGTCCCTGAGGAGGACCTCGATGGCCGCGCGATCGTTGATCTCGCGCAGCATTCGCGGACTGCCGGCTCGCACTGGGTTCGCCCCACTTCGTTAGGAAACTTTACAGACGGTTTCCGGGGACTGTAGTGAGCCGAACCACAGTCGTCAACGGGGTGATGAAACGGGGAGGTAACGCTTGGCATGTTCCGCACAGTGGGTATAGGTGTCGGCGCGGAGGGTGTCCGATTCACGACAGGCGGGTGGACCTGCTTCGTAAGTGGTAATGCCGCCCGGATCGCCGCTCACGGCGCCTCGACGGGCGGTTTCGCGTGATCAAGTGGACGACGCGCGTGATCCGACGGACGACACGCGTGACCAGATGGACGGCACGCGGGAGTCGTCCCTCCAGACACGTGAAGGCGCCGCTCATGACGTCTCGAAGGGCCGACGATGGAGGAATCGGGACGTTCAGTGTCCCGATTCCTCCATCGTCGTGAAAGCACGCCGATCCTGAGCCTTGCTCAGCTCTCAAGCCAGCGCAGGCCGCTCCAGGGTCTAGACGCCGGCCCAGGCCGCCAGCATCACGCGCGCGATCGACGAGTTCCCCGGCAGCACCAGTTGCCTCGTACCACCGGCGATCGGGGTCGGCACGGCACCGGCGTTCCGCAGCTGACTGTTCGCGAACGCGGCCCGCACCTCTTCGCGCGAAACCCAGAAGGCCTCTTCGATCTCGCCCTCCGCGGGCACGATCGTCGACGAGATGTCGGCCCGCGCGGTGAAGCCGAGCATGATCGACCGCGGGAACGGCCACGGCTGGCTGCCGAGATATCGGATGTCACGCACCTCGACACCGACCTCTTCGCGGATCTCCCGCTCGACGCAGCCTTCGAGCGACTCCCCCGCCTCGACGAAACCGGCGAGGATCGAATACCGGTCCGGCGGCCAGATCGGCTGCCGCGCCAGCAGGACGTGCTCACCGTCGACACCGGCGTCGTCGTGCACGAGGCAGATCACCGCCGGGTCGGTGCGCGGATACTCTTCACGGCCGCAGCCGGTGCACTTGCTCGCCCAGCCCAGCTGGACCACCTCGGTCGGGCTCCCGCAGCGCGTGCAGAACTTCGCCTGCCGACGCCAGGCCTGCAACGCCTGCGCGGTGGTGAACAGCCCGGCCGACGCGTCGTCGAGCAGATCGCCATAACCGCGCAGGTCGACCCAGATCTCGCCGTCATGCCGCGGGACCTCTTCGACCGCACCCCAGCTGCCCGCCATTTCGACGGTCTCGGTCTTCCCGGCGGGGCGGCCGGGCAACGACCAGTAGTCGATGCCCTGCCACTCCCCCAAGAAGACCGCGTCAGTGGGCGGCTCGGTGCCGAAGTCCTGCGCCTTGCGGGTCGCGAGAGCGCCGGAGCCCTCCACCACCGGGGTGCGCGCGTGCTCGTCGAGCAGGACGACGTGCGCGTTCGGCCAGCGCTCGGCGAGCCTGTCCGGGTTGGCGCGCAAGGATTCCTGACGGTCCGCCGTGGAGCGCGAAAGCGTCGGGAGCGCCCCCAACCCGAACGGCGTCTCCATCAGGCGGGCTCCCCGACCGTCACGTCGCCCAGCGCCGTCAGTTTCGGCGCGAGGACGTCGGCGTCACCGACGACGACCCCGGTGAACCGCTTGGGTGCGAAGAACTCCAGCGCGGCGTTCGCGACGTCTTCGGCGGTGACCGCGGCGAGCCGTGCCGGGTGCTCGGCGAGCCATTCGACGCCCAGCCCGGTCGCGGCGAGCGCGGCCAGCTGGGCGGCGAGGCCGCCCTGCGAGGACGCGGACGTGACCAGCGAGCCGATCGCGTACTGCCGCACCGACTCGACCTCGTCGGCGGTCGGCGGCACGAGACCGAGCCTGGCCAGCTCGTACCTGGTCTCCAGGAGCGCGGCCGCGGTGGCGTCGGTCGCGGTGTCCGCGTCGACGTTCACCACGGCGGTCTGGTCGGTGAACTCGAATCCGGAGTGGGCGCTGTAGGTGTACCCCTTGTCCTCACGGATGTTCTCGACCAGCCGCGACGAGAAGTACCCGCCGTAGACGAGGTTCGCCAGCTGCAGTGCCGGATATCGCGGGTCCGTGCGTGACACCGACTGCGCGGACAGCCGGATCTGCGACTGCACGGCACCGGCCCGCGGCACCAGCAGGACGTTGCCCCCGGTGAGCTCGGGCAGCGCGGGCAGGCGGACGGCGGAGCGGTCCGAAGCCCAGCCGCCGAACGCCTTCTCCAAGTCGCCGATGACGGTCTCGGGGTCGATGTCGCCGACGATCACCAGCACGGATCCGCGCGGCAGCACCGAAGCCCGGTGCAGTGCGCGAACCTGCTCGGGCGCCACGACGGCCACGTCTTCGGCCTGCGGAACCTCTCGCACCGCGGGGTGGTCGCCGTAGCGGTGCTTCTGCAGTGCCTCGCGGGCGATCGTCCTCGGCTGGGTGCGGGAGACGGCGATCCGCTCGATGAGCCGCTCGCGCTCCCGCTCGACCTCCGCGTCCACGTAAGAGGCTCCGGTGAGCGCGTCGGCGAGGACGTCGAGCATCGTCGGCAGGCCGTCGGCCAGCGAAGTGCCGGTGATGATCAGCCGCTCCGGGTCGACGCCGGAGGCGAGGTCGCCACCGATCAGCGCCAGTTCGGCGTCGATCTCGATGCGGTCGCGGCGGGCGGTGCCGGTCAGCAGGGTCTCGGCGAGCACTTCGGCGGTGGCCGGGTGGAGTTTGTCCTCACCGGCGAACGGGATCCACACCCGCAGTTCGACCAGCGGCACGGTGGGCTTGCGGACGGCGAGCACCCGCAGCCCGTTGCTCAGCGTGGTGTCCACATGGGACAGATCGGCGGCGGCGCGCTGCGTCCCCAGCGGCGGGACCGGGCGCGGCCCGGCGGCCGTGCGGCCGATCTCCTCGGCGGTGCGGTGCGGTGCGCTCACTGCTCGGTACCTTCCTGGTCTGAAGATCCACTACCCGGCCGGACGACGAGTACGGCGCGCGAATCGGGCCGCAGCGCCTTCGCCGCCGCCGAAACGGCCTCCCCGGTGACCGCCGAGATCTTCTCGGCGAGCCGGTACACCAGCGACGCGTCGCCGTACAGCAGCTCGAAAGAGCCGAGCGCGAGCGTCCGGGACACCAGCTTGTCGTGCTCGGCATGCAGGCTCGCGGCCCAGCGCGCGGTGACCTTCTTGATCTCCTGGTCTCCCGGCGGCGTGGCCGCCAGCTTCTCCAGTTCCTCGTCCAGCGCGGTGAGGACCTGGTCGGTGCTCACCTCGTGCGGGTGGATCGCGGTGACGGTGAACGTGTCCGGGTCGCGGGCTTCGAACGGGCCGAACAGCCCGGCACCGGCGCCGATGTCGACGACCAGCGGCTCGCGGTGCACCAGGCGCTGCTGGAGCCGGGAGCCGTCGCCGTCGGTCAGCACGCCGGCGAGCACGAGATTCGCCAGGTAGCCGTCGAGGTCGTTGATCGGATCCGGCATGCGGTAGCCCACGCCGACCGCGGGCAGCGGGGCGTGCGGGTCCACCTGCTCGCCGCGCAGCTCACCCTCGGGGGCGGGCTCGGCGAAGGAGGGACGCTCGGGCGCGGGCCGGTGCGGCACGTCGCCGAAGTGCTTCTCGATCAGCTCACGGGCCTGCTCGACGGTGAAGTCACCGGCGACGGTCAGCACCGCGTTCGCGGGCGAGTAGTAGGTGTCGAAGAAGGCCGCGCAGTCGTCCAGGGTGGCCTGTTCGAGATCCTCGAAACCGCCGTAACCGTTGTGCGCGTTGGGGAAGGTGGAATACAGCACCGGCGGGAGGGTGATCCACGGGAACCCGCCGTACGGCCGGTTCAGCACGTTGAGGCGGATCTCCTCCTTGACCACGTCGATCTGGTTGGCCAGGTTCTCCTGCGTCAGCTTCGGCGCCCGCATCCTGTCCGCTTCGAGGAACAGGGCGCGCTCGAGAGCCGCGGCGGGAAGGACCTCGAAGTAGTCCGTGTAGTCCGGATGGGTGGAGCCGTTGAAGCTGCCACCACTCGACTGGACGTACCGGAAGTGCGCGAGCTTCTCCAGGCTCTCGCTCCCCTGGAACATCAAATGCTCGAAGAGGTGCGCGAAACCGGTGCGCCCTTCGGGCTCGGATCGGAAGCCCACGTCGTAGTGGACGCTGACACCCACCACCGGAGCGGTCGCGTCGGGCGCGAGCACCACGCGCAGACCGTTGTCGAGGGTGAATCGGACAAGCTCGGGATCGGCCATGCGCACCACCCTACGGGCTACTCAGGCCTCCAGGCGACGACCCTGGCGGGTCGTGGCGAAGGTTCCCACGAGCGCGGCTGTGAAGTCGCTCGCCCGTGCGACGTCCGCCTCGGCGGCGCCTTCCCTGCCACACCAGTAGATCTTGGGCGGACCCTTGAGTCCGGCGAAGCCGGCGACCCAGTTTTCTTGTTCGCCGAGAGCGAGCGCGTACGGCAACGCCCGCGAAAGGAGCACCTCGCGTTCGAGCTTCGGGACGGCCGCCGCCGTGGTCTCCAGCAACGCGTCACGAACGCCGAGCAGCCGCCGGTGCAGCCTGACACCGGCTCCGGTGCGCGCCGGGAGCCATCGGGCGGCGACGGCGAGTACCGCGCCCGCGGCGACGACGATCGACCCGAGCTGGGCGTAGCCGACGGTCAAGGCCAGCAGGACGGTGAGGAACAGCCCGTAGCAGCAGACGCGCAGGCCGATGCCGGTGAGCCTGCCGGGCAACCGCGAATACCAGCGGCGTTCGACAACGCTGTCGTCCAGCGCGTCCCGCACCGTTTCGATCCCGACCCGCGCGGACCGCAGTTCGGACAGCGGCACCGACTCCCGTCCGTCCGGCAGCAGGACGTCGAACACCGCGCGTTCGAAAGCGGTCAGCTGCTCGTCCGGCGGATTGCGGCGGACGAGCAGCCAGCCGGTCAGCTCGCCGGGCTCCTCGGTCACCCAGAGGTAGTTCCGGACCGCGAGGTCGACGACCGTCGCGGCCAGGTCGACGGCGTCGGCGCGACCCGTGAGAACGGTCCCGACCTGTCCGGGCAGTACGCCATCGGGTGACGAGAACGCGGCTTGGTCGTCCTTTCCGGTGAGCAGCCGGACCGGGAGCGCGGCGCCCGGATGCTTGTCACGCCTTCGCAGCAAAGCCAGCGCCACGGCACCCACGACCAGCGCGAGCGCGAAACCGCCCCAAGCCCAGCCGACCGGAGCGGTGAGCACGAACGCCCCGGCGAAGGTCTTCGACGGCTCCAGCCGCGCGTTCGCCGGGACGGTGCCGGCGGGCAACTCGACCGAAATCTCCATCCGCTGCCCGGCCGCGAGATTCTGCTGGCTGAACCGGGTCAGCCCGGAATGCGCGATCTGGGCGGCCCCACAGTGCGCGCGCGACGCCTCGGGCCCGGCGTAGCAGGTGACCGCGTTCGGGACGGACGGCGCGGCGAAGCTGGCGCGCACGAGTTCGAGCCGGGCGTCCCAGCCGCCCGCGACCTGCCAGCCGACGCGCACCAGGCCGTCCGCCCCGGTGACCGCACCGTCCACTGTGTACCGGACGATCGAGGTGCCGCCCCTGAGCTTGACGGTGAACTCGTCTTCGGTCAGCTCGGAGTTGCCCGCCCCCTCGATGACGACGTCACGGATGCCGATGATCCGGTCGCGGTCGTGCGGGGCCGCCGTGCGGAGCGGGATCCGGCGGGTCATCGTCGCCTCACTCGGCACGGACACCGCCTCGACGACCGAAAGGGCGCCGTCGCGTTCCACCTTGAGCGAGATCTCCGCGCTGTTGGGCAGCGAAGGCAGTTGCGGTTCGCCTTGCGCTCCCGCCGGTGCCGCGCTCAGCACCAGCAGGAGAGGAAGCACCAGCAGGGTGAGCGGCAAGACCACGCAATTCGGCACCGGTTTGCGATAATTGCGCGTGCAAGGATCGCAAACCGGTGCCGAATTGCGAGTCTTCACGTCAGGCGGGGACCGGTTCGGGGCGGAGCGAGCGCAGGTGCCCGGATTCGGCGAGCAGACCGTCCAAAGCGGACAGGAACGACGGCAGGTGCGCGGCGAAGCGGCGCAGATCCCGATCGCCCTCGAGCCCGCCGAACCAGTACAGCCCGGCCGAACCGTCCGCCGACGGGTCGAGCCCCTCGAACGTGCGGAGCCAATGCTCGGCGGCGCCGAGCACGATGGCGTACGGCAGCGACCGGGAGAACACCAATTCCCTGTCCGCCACGGGGATGTCGGCGACCTCGACGGTGTGCAGGTACTCGAGCAGGCCGCGTACCTGGCCGACCAGCCGCCTGCCGCGTGAGGTCCGCGGCGGCACCCAAGAGGAGCCCAGCAACGCGGCGACCCCGGCGAGCACGACCGCGACACCGAGCAGCGCGTGCCCCGCCGTGAACGTCAGGACGACGGTGCCCGCGAGCCCGAGCGCGACCAGGCCGACACCCGCCCACGTGAGCTTGCTCCTGCCCTTGTCCGGACGGCGGGAGAACCAGCCCTTGCCCGCGACGTCGGCGTACATCGCCTCACCGGCGACGCGGAGGTCGACGGTGCCGCGGCCACGGAGCTCCGACAGCAGCACGGAATCGGTGCCCTCGGGAAGGAGCGCGGTGTAGATCTCGCGTTCGAAGGCCACGAGATGCTCGTCGGGGGCGTTACGACGGGTGAGCTGCCAGTCGACGGCGCCCGCGCCGCGCACCTCGGCGATCCACAGATAGTTGCGGACCGCGAGGTCGACCACCGTGCCGCTGACGTCCACGACGTCGACCGTCTCGTCGACGACCGTGCCGACCTGGCCGGGCAGGACACCGTCGGGCGAGGCGAAGGAGACCCGATCACCGTCTCGCAGGAGGACGTCGACCGGACCGGTGCCCGCGGTGAGCGCGCCCTTGTCGCGACGGCGCAGCAACCAGACGGCGAGCGCGCCGAGGATCGAGAACAACGCCAGTGCCCCGAACCCGAGGCCGGCCACGGTGGTGAGGGCGAACGCTCCGCCGACCGAGGCGATCTGCTCGAACCGCGCGTTCGCGGGCACCGTGCCCGCCGGAAGCTGGACGACGAGGTCGACCCGTTCGCCCGCCGCGAGTTTGTCCTGCTCGACGCGGACGACGCCGCTGTGGTCGATTTCCGCGAGCGAACACTGCCGGTCCGAACCGAGTGGCCCGGCGAAACAGTCCACAGTGGGCGTTTCGCGCGTCGGCGCGCTGAACGAAGCGGACACCCTGGACAGTTCGCCGTCCCAGCCGCTCGCCACCTGCCAGCGCACCTGCTGCGCGCCGCCGACGTCCGCGACCGCGCCATCCACTTTGTACTCGAGGGTGGCCGCGCCGCCGTCGAAGGTGGCGATCAGCTGCTCGCCGTTCGACTCGGTCTTCCCCGCGCCCTCGACCACCACGTCACGTACGCCGTAGACGCGATCCTGCTCTTCACCGGCGGGAACCTTCAACGGGATCCGGCGTACCAGCCGCTGTCCACCCGGGACGGTCACCTGCTCGGTGATCGACACCGAACCGTCGCGTTCCACCTTCACCGAGACGTTCGCGGCCGCGCCGCTCGGCGGTTGGAGCAGCCCGAGTTCGCCGCGCGCCCCGATCGGCGGCGGCTTCGGCAGTTGTGGCGCGTTCGTCAGCGAGGGGCCCGCTTCGGGCGCCTCCGGCACGTTCGTATCCGACGGCGGGGCCATCAAGGCCGAACTCGCCGCGACGGCCACGACCGCCGTCCCCCATTTCGTCAACACAGCCACACACCTTAGGGCAGCCGATCTATGCTGACCGCCGAAACGCCGAATCGCCCCACCTGGGCGAACTGCGTTGCCGAATCGCATGGGGGATCCACTCGATGAACCAGCAGCCGCCCGGCGCGCCTGATCCGCGGCGCCGGCCGACTCCACCACCGACGCCGCCGCGAGGTGGCCGTCCGCTTCCGCCACCCGGAGCGGGTCCGCTGCCGCCACCGGCTGGGCGTCCGCTACCGCCGCAAGGTGGCCGTCCGGTCCCACCACCGGCCGCGCGTCCGCTGCCACAGCGCGGTGCTCCGCCCATGCGGCAGGGCCCCGTCCCGCCCGGCCGCCCAGGGCGGCCGCCGGTCTCCCGGCCGACGCCGATCCCGCCGCCGTTCCGGCCGGGTCCGCCGAGCGGCGGGATGCCGCTGCCCCCGCCGGGCGCGGCCCCGCTGCCCCCGCCGCGGATCGGCGCGCCGGTACCGCTCCGCCCCGGCGCGGCCGGCCCACCGCAGCTTCCGTACGGCCCGCGTTTCACTCAGCCCGCCTTCACGCCGTACGGCGGATATCACGCCAAGAAGTCCAACGGCGGGGTGATCGCGGCGGTCGCGATCGTGGCCGTGATGGCGGTGATGGGTGGGCTGCTGATGGTCATCACCATCGCGAACGGCGACTCGAGGCACACCGCGGATGCCGGATACTCGAGCCATCCGACGACGTCCTCTTCGGACTACACGACGACGACCACGTCCAGCGACACGTCGACGACGAGCACCCGTTCGCGCGATTCGACCACCTCGCGCGAAACGTCGGCGGGCTCGACCCGCGCGACCTCGGCCAGCCGTGCCCCGTCCGGCCCGCAACCGCACCACAAGCTGGCGGACAACCCGCTGTGGCTCGACGCCCAGGTCGGCCTGCCGAACCAGCCGTGCAACCTCTCGCGCTGGGCGAACAACCCGGACGCGGCGGCGGCGTTCTTCGAAAGCGCGCGGCCCTGCCTGGACAGCGTCTGGCAGCAGGTCATGAACTACACGAAGCTGCCGTTCCGGGTCCCGACCGTGAAATACCCGTCCGGCAAGAACTGGTCGAGCCCCTGCGGCGACGCCGGCAACGGTTCGGTGGCGGCGTTCTACTGCTCGCAGAACGAGACGCTTTACATGCCGTACGAAGGCCTTCAGGTCCCCCAATACGGCAACCGGCCCGGGGTCTATCTGGCCGTCTACGCCCATGAGTACGCGCACCACATCCAGGCGCTTTCCGGTGTCTCGGAGGCCTATTGGGACGCGCGATACGAAGCGGGCACCGACTCGGCGGCGGGCCTGGAGATGTCGCGGCGCAACGAACTTTCGGCGCAGTGTCTGTCCGGGACGTTCCTGGGCTCGACGGTGGGCCGCGGCGGCTCGGTCGATCAGGCGATGTACCGCGACGCCTGGCAGACCCAGGACCGCGGCGACCACAACGGCGGGCCGCGCGACCACGGCTCCGACGCCCACGCCGTCTCGTGGTGGCAGCACGGCGCGCAGAAGAACCGGATCTCCCAGTGCAACACGTGGGCGGCCAAGTCGGCCGACGTTTCCTGACGGACTACGGGTTTCGCCCGAGCGCGGTCCGTGAAGGACTCCTTGAGGGACCCTGGGTCCCTCAAGGAGGCTCGGAGTCATGGGGTTGTTGCAACACCGTCTGATGGGGGTGGGGTTGTGGTGCGGGTTCATCGGTGGCTGCCGCGGTCGGTGCGGGTGGGGTTTTGGGATCAGGTCCGGGCCGGGGTGGCGGCGAAGCCGGCGGCCCGGGCGGTGGGGCTGTCCCCGACGACGGGGGTGCGGTTGTTCCGGCAGGCTGGCGGGGTGATCGGTAACGCACCTGCTCGGCCTGGTCCCCTCCGGTTGAGCCTGGCCGAGCGGGAGGAGATCGCCTGCCTGAAAGCCGCGGGCCAGGGGCCCCGGGCGATCGGGCGGGCGATCGGCCGTCCGGCCTCGACCGTGTCCCGCGAGCTGGCCCGCAACACCGGTTCCTCCGGCCGCTATCGGGCTGTCAGCGCGCAGCACACGGCCGAGAACCGTGCGAAACGCCCGAAGGCCGCGAAACTGGCCGCGGACACCGTGTTGCGGGAGGTGGTGCAGGACAGGCTGAACCGTAAATGGTCCCCGCGTCAGATCGCGCGGAGACTGGTGCTGGAGTTCCCCGACCAGCCGGAGATGCGGGTGTCCCACGAAACGATCTACCAAGCACTGTATGTCCAGGGAAAAGGCGCGCTGCGCCGCGAACTCACCCAGGCGTTGCGGACCGGGCGGGCACTGCGGATGCCCCGCCGGCAGGCCCAGGCCCGCCGGGCCCGGCCCGCGGGCAGGATCCCCGACATGGTCAACATCTCCGAACGGCCCGCCGAGGTCACCGACCGCGCCGTCCCCGGGCATTGGGAAGGCGACCTGATCCTGGGCAAGAACAACAAATCCGCGATCGGGACCCTGGTCGAACGATCGACCCGGTTCGTGATGCTGCTGCACCTGCCCCACGGACGCGACGCCGCCACCGTCGCCGCCGCCATGACCGAGACCATCCAGACGCTGCCGCCGCTGCTGCTGAAATCCTTGACCTGGGACCAGGGCAAGGAAATGGCCCACCACAAAAAGATCACCCTGGCCACCGGGATCGACATCTACTTCTGCGACCCACACGCACCCTGGCAACGCGGAACCAACGAGAACACCAACGGACTACTCCGCCAATACTTCCCCACAAGCACCGACCTGTCCCAGCACACCGCCGCAGACCTCGCACGAGTCGCCGCCGAACTCAACGGCCGCCCCCGCGAAACCCTCGACTGGCACACACCCGCCGAAGCCCTCGAAGCACTACTCTCCAACCAACAAACAATGCGTGTTGCAACCACCATGTGAATCCGCCAGGCCTTCACGGACTTCTTGCAACGCGACGCGACCATTGGCAGCGTGTAAAGGCTTCATGTACGCCCGTCGGCGAAAGTCCGTGAAGGCTCGGTAGTACATGAAGGCCCCCTTCCTTGCGTCTAGCGCAAGGAAGGGGGCCTTCATGTACTACCGATGCGGGAGTCGGCAGGCACGTCGGCGAAAGTCCGTGGTCAGCTGGGTGGGGTGAAGGGGTTCTCCGGTACCGGCTCCGAGGGAGGCTGCGGCTGCGCGACCGGCGCAACCGGCTGCGGGTACGGCTGCGCAACCGGCTGCGGCTGCGCAAGCGGCTGCGGATACGGCTGCCCGTACGCCACAGGCTGTCCCGGCTGCCCATACGCCACGGGCTGTCCCGGCGCCGCTGGCGCAAAGGACTGCCCCGCCGCGAAAGGCTGCGCCCCCGGCGGCCCGTGCTGAACCGCCGGTTGCAGCTTCTCCTGATCCCGCCGCCGTCGCTCCGCGAGCACCGCCGACAGGTACTCCCACGACGGCACCCCCGGCGGCACCGGCGCCCCGATCACCGAAGCGACCTGCTGCGCCAGCCCGTACCCGAGGGCTTCGACCGCTTCGGGGCGAAGCTCGCTCGTGCGGCTCAAGTACTGCCGGACGGCCAGCGCGAGGTCGTTCGGCAGCCTGGTCAGGTCGAGCTGCGAAGCCCAGTACGCCAGCCGCGGCGGCATCCCGACGTACGGCGTGCGGGAGGCGGGCACGCGTTCCCGGATCACCAGGGTGCCGGCGAGGTAGTCGCCGACGCGGCGGCCGTTGGGCGAAAGCAGCGACGTGACCACGGCCACGGCGCCGAGCATGCCCAGCGCCCAGAAGTCGACGAAGAACCCGGCGAGCCCGCGGACCAGCGCGTGTCGGAACCGGACCGGACCGCCGTCGGCGCGGACCACCCGCAGGCCGAGCGCCATCTTCCCGAGGGTGCGGCCGCGGGTCAGTGTTTCGGAGATCACCGGGTAGCCGACCATGACCAGCACGAGGGTCACCAGGAACAGGGTCAGCGCCAGCGCCTCGTCGCCGAACGCGGTGACCTGGCTCAGCACCAGCATCGCGACGACCAGCGCGATCAGCTGGAGGGCGACGTCGAGCATCATGGCGAGGCCACGGCTGGCCAGTTTCGCCGCGCGCACGTCCAGGACGACGGCCTCGCCGGTGACGAGTTCGGACTCTTGTTCCACCTGGCAAGCGTAGTGACGAATAAGCTGGGCGACCAAGGACGATCGCCGGGAGGGCTCCGAGTTGGACGTGGACGTGTTCGTCGCCGCGCATCAGGCCGATTGGAACCGGCTGCGTGACCTCGTCGGCCGCGCCGGGAAACTCAGCGGCCCGGACGCCGACGAGCTGGTGACGCTGTACCAGCGCGTCGCGACGCATCTTTCGATCATCCGCTCGGTCGCGCCCGACCCGGCGCTCGTCGCGCACCTGTCCGGTCTGGTCGCGAAGGCCCGCTCCGCCGTCACCGGTTCGCACAGTCCTGCCTGGCGAGAGGTCGGGCTGTTCTTCACCCGCCGATTCCCGGCGGCGCTGTACCTGAGCAGGCGCTGGTGGCTGGCTTCGGCGGCGGCGTCGATCGCGGTGATGGCGATCGCGGCGGTGTGGATCGCGGGCGACCCGCAGGTGCTCGCGTCGCTGGCCTCGCCCGAGGAGTTCAAGGACCTGACGGCGCCGGGCGGGAAGTACGAGACGTACTACTCCTCCGATCCCGCGGGTTCCTTCGCCGCGCGCGTCTGGACGAACAACGCCTGGGTGGCCGCGACCTGCCTGTTCCTCGGCGTGGTGCTGGGGCTCCCGGTGGTCTACGCGCTCTGGGCGAACTCGCTGAACCTCGCGATCGGCGCGGCGCTGATGTCCTCGGCCGGTCGGCTCGACGTGTTCTTCGGGCTGATCCTGCCGCACGGTCTGCTGGAGCTGACCGCGGTGTTCGTCGCGGCCGGGACGGGGCTGAAGCTCGGCTGGACGGTCGTCGATCCGGGGCGCCGGTCCCGGACGGCGGCGCTCGGCGAGCAGGGGCGGTCGGTCGTGGTGATGGCGCTGGGGCTGACCGTGGTCCTGCTGATCTCCGGCGTGATCGAAGGCTTCGTGACGCCGTCGGGCCTGCCGACGTGGGCTCGCATCGGCATCGGGGTGATCGCCGAGGTGGCGTTCCTGCTCTACGTGTTCGTGGTCGGCCGCCGGGCCGCGAAAGCGGGCGAAGTGGGTGACGTCGACTGGCGATACGCTGGTGATGCTCGGCCTGAAGCGGGCTGAGCCGGTTCTCGTCGGCGGGTTCCGCACCGACGCCGACCGCGACCACCCCCGCCGCGGCCACCTCGTGCCTGACAGGTCGAGAGGGGCGAACAGGGCGGGAACACGAATCGCCACTCACGACCCGAAGCACATCACAGCCGTCCGGCCGCCTTCAGCGCGAGATACCGGTCGGCCAGCCGCGGCGGCAGGTCCTCGGGGACGGCGTCGACGACCTCCACACCGTGCCGCGCCAGCCGCGCGGTGACCTGGCGCCGTTCGGCCAGCACCCGCTCGGCCGCGGCCGCGTCGTAGACGGCTTCCGCGTCACCGCGGCCCGTCGCCATCTCGGCGACCCGCGGATCCGCCACCGAAGCGATCATCAGCTGGTGCCGCGAGGTCAGCTTGGCCAGCACCGGGAAGAGGCCTTCTTCCAGCGGCGCCGCGTCGAGCCCGGTCAGCAGGACGATCAGTGCGCGCCGCCGGGTCCGCCGCAGCACCTCCGCGATCATCCCGCGCGCGTCGGTCTCCACGAGTGACGGTTCGAGCGGCGCCATCGCGTTCACCAAGGCGGGCAACAAGTCGCTCGACCCCCGGACCGCGGCGTGGACCTGCCGGTCGTAGGCGAGGAGGTCGACGCGGTCACCCGCCCGCGCGGCGAGCACGGCCAGCAACAGGGCCGCGTCCATCGCCGCGTCGAGCCGCGGCGCGTCCCCGGCCCGGCCCGCCGAAACGCGGCCGGTGTCGAGCACCAGCACCACGTGCCGGTCGCGTTCGGGACGCCAGGTCCGCACCACGACGTCGGACGCGCGCGCCGAAGCCCGCCAGTCGATCGACCGGACGTCGTCGCCGATCACGTACTCGCGCAGGGAGTCGAATTCCGTGCCCTGCCCCCGGATCAGCACGGCGTTGCGGCCGTCGAGCCGGTGCAGCCGCGCCAGGCGCGAAGGCAGATGCTTGCGGCTGTGAAACGGCGGCAGCACCCGCACGGTCCACGGCACGTCGTGCGCACCCTGTCGTGCGGCGAGCCCCAGCGGCCCGGTCGACCGGACGGTGACCCTGGCCGCCGTGCGATCGCCGCGCCGGGTCGGCGAAAGCCGGGTGGTCACGATGCGGCGTTCACCCGCGGGCAGGGTCAGCCGGTGCCTGTCGTCCGCGCCGGCGCTGGGCGGCCAGGCGTCCCGGAGCCACGCACGCACCGGACGGCCGCCGGAATTGGCCACGGTCAGCGTGACCTCGCACGCCTCCCCCAGCCGCACGGACGTCGCGCCGGACCGCGAGAAGTTCAGCCGTCGCACACTTCCGGCGAGCAGGAGATCCAGCGCCACCATCAGCAACAGCACCGCCGCGGCCAGCCCGATCCCGGCCCACGAGGGCAACAGGAGACCGACCACCGGCGCCGCGAGGAGCGCCAGCAGCCCCAGCCGCCCGGTGACGGCCATCAGCGAGGAACGGGCACGGACGCGAGGACGCGGTCCAGCACCCCGTCGGCGGTCGCGCCTTCGAGTTCGGCCTCGGGCCGCAGATCGAGCCGGTGCCGCAAAGACGGCCGCGCCAGCGCTTTGACGTCGTCCGGGGTGGCGTAGTCACGGCCCGCGAGCCACGCCCACGCCCGGGTCGCGGCCAGCAGCGCGGTCGCGCCACGCGGCGAAACGCCGATCCGCACGGACGGCAGCGACCGTGTCGCCCGGCAGACGTCCACGATGTAGGCGAGCACCTCGGGGCGCACGGTGACCCCGGCGACCGCGCGCCGTGCGGCGCCGAGCTGGACGGCCCCGGCGACCGGGGTGATTCCCGCCGCGCCCAGGTCTCGCGGGTCGAAACCCTGAGCGTGGCGGGAGAGGATGCCGAATTCGTCCTCGCGGGACGGCATCGGCATGGTCAGCTTCATCAGGAAGCGGTCGAGCTGCGCCTCGGGCAACGGGTACGTGCCTTCGTATTCCACCGGGTTCTGCGTCGCGATGACGATGAACGGATCGGGCAGCGGCCGTGTCTTGCCGTCGCTGGAGACCTGACGTTCCTCCATCGCCTCCAGCAGCGAAGACTGCGTTTTCGGCGGGGTGCGGTTGATTTCGTCTGCCAGCAACAGGTTCGTGAACACCGGGCCCTCGCGGAAGGAGAACTCGCCGCTGTGCGCGTCGTAGACGATCGAGCCGGTGATGTCACCCGGCATGAGGTCCGGCGTGAACTGCACCCGGGTGGTCTCCAGATCCAGCGCCGCGGCCAACGCCCGCACCAGCAACGTCTTCGCCACGCCGGGAACGCCTTCGAGCAGCACATGTCCCCGGCACAGCAACGCGATGATGAGCCCGGTGACGGCCGCGTCGTTGCCCACCACGGCCTTCCCGACCTCGGTCCGCAGGGCGATCAGCGCCGCCCGCGCCTCGGCGGCACCGTCCACGGTGTCCTGCTCGGACTGCTCGGTACTCAAGACCGCTCCACCTCTCGTTCCACGACATCGAGTCCGTCCGCCAGCCGCACCAGGGCGGCATCGTCCGACACGTCGGCGGGCGGGTTCCCGTACAACAGCGCGCCGATTTCGGCCGGTGCCCGGCCGGTTCGCACGGCGACGGAGTCCACCAGCGCCGCGGGTTCGGCGTCACGGGTGAGCCCCAGCAACGGCCGGAGCCGCGCGCGGGCCGCCTCACGCAAGGTCTCCCCGGCGTGCGCGGCGGCCTTCGCCTTGCGATACAACCTCGCCCGTCCCTCGGTGGCCTCGGCCGCGCGGACCACGACCGGGATGGGTTCGGTCACTACCTGCCCCAGCCGGCGCGAGCGCCACGACGCCAGCAGCACGACCGCGACCCCGGCTTGCAGTGCCGCGTACGACCAGCCCGCCGGAATCAGTTCCGACAGCGGCTTCTTCTCCGCTTCGAGCGACGGATCCGCCGGCGTCGGCAGGTACCAGACCAGCCGTTCGTGCTTCCCGAGCAACCGCATCGCGAGCGCCGCGTTGCCCTCGTTCGCGAGCCACTCGTTGGTCAGCGGCTCGGGGGCACCGAGGACGGTGACCGTCCCTTGTGGACCGGGCACCTCGAGATACGAGCCGCCGTAGCATTCCTGCGCTCGCGGCTGCGTCGCCGTGTACCTCAAGCCGCCCATCGTCGCGCTGCCCGCCGCGACGGGATCCACGGCCTGGCAGTCCGGGGCACGGGTCTCGGTTTCGAGTTGATCGGTCGATCGCACGCCCGGGAGGATCTCCTCGACCGTGGCGGAACTCGGCTGCACCAGCACGACGTGCTCGGCAGTCCGCCGGATTTCGGCGAAGGCGTTCTCGGGCACGTAGGCGGGCCGGGTGATCAAGACGGTCGCGTCCCTCGCGACCCCCTTGGCCTCGGCGGCGGTGCGCACGACCGGGATCTCGACGCCTTCCCGCTCCAGCAAGGTCGCCAGCGCACGGCCGCCACCGGGCTCGTAGGACCCCGGTTCGAGCGCGCCGGTGGTCTGCTCGCCCTGGACGAGCACGAGCAGCGTCCCGGTGAGCACGAGCAGGAGGACGACCGCGAGCGGGAGCCGCACTCCGCGCCAGATCCGGCGGGCGTCGGGCGAAACCGAGGTCATCCGGCCGCCAAGGCGACCGGCCTGGCGCGACGGCAGCGTTCGTCCAATTCGGACAGTGACCGGTAACCGGCCGGGGTGGCCGGGATCCCGCCGTAGTGGACGTCGTCGAACGACCGGGCACCGGCGCGCAGGGGCGCGGCGACGTCGGGGAGCAGCCGTCCGGCTTCGATGGCGGCCTCGTCGGCGGTCCGGCCGGACTTCTCGTCCAGCAACGCCCGCTCCTCCAAAGACCGCACCAAGGCACGGAAGCGCTCACGGACGGCGTCGTCGAAGTCGCCCCGCGACGCGGCCTCTTCGGCCGCCTTGCGATGTTCGCCGGAGGCCTTGCGCTGCCCGGCGAACACGGCGCGGCCGCTCTTGACCGACGTCGCCAGGGGGCCCGACTTCAGCCGAATCACCACGATCACCACGATCAGCACGACGACCAGCAGCACCACGGCGAAGATCCCGCCGGGCACGGCGCTGTCGATGGTTTCGAGCACACCGAACAGCTTTTCGAGCACCCAGTCGAACGCCTGGGACAACCAGCTCGGCTTCGCGGCCTGATAAGGCTGACCCGCGAGCTCCTCGGCGGCACGTAGCCGGGCGGTGTCCCGGTCGATGTCGACCGGGACCTCCGAAAGGAAACGCGTCACCATGCCTGCGGCGGGGGCGGCGTCGCGATCCCGGCCGCGCGGGCCAGCTCGATGTCCATGCCCTCGCGGCGCATCCGCTGATCGATGTAGAGGATCACGGTCACCAGCGCGGAGAACGGGCCGACGATCGTCTGCGCGATCACCGTGCCCACCGACTGCAGGATCAGGTCACCGGTCGACGGGATGTACACCTGCTCGGGGTCGGTGAACACGGCCATGAACGCGCCGAAGCTGAACGGCATGGTGATGATCATCGCCAGGAACGCCGAGATCACGGCGGCCAGCAGCAGGATCCCGAAGATCCGCCAGAACATCCCCGAGACCAGCTTCGCCGACCGGCGGAACGCCTCGCGTACGGTGCCGCGTTCCAGCAGCAGCGCCGGACTGGCCAGCGCCCAGAAGGTGAAGGGGATGATCGCGGGCACCAAACAGAAGATCGCCGCGACCATGATCGCCAGCGTGTAGAGCACGGTCAGCCCGAGCAGCGGCAGCAGCCGTCCCGCCGCCTCCTTCACCGCGTCCTTGAAGACGATCGGCTTGCCCAGCGCGGCCTTGCCCATCAAGACGGTCAGGAACCCGGTGAGCAGCGTGGTCCCGACCATCGTGGCGACAAGGCTGACGAAACTCGCGGCCAACGTCCCGCCGAGCATGTCCAGCGTCTGGTTCAGCAGCTCCTGATCGGTGGCCGCCGGACCGAGATCGCGGAGCCGCTCGAGATCCTCGGTCGTGTCGACCAGCAGGAGCCCGATCAGGTCGATGGCCGCGGTCAGGACGGCGGTCACGGCGGCGGCCCCGAAGACCATCCGCCAGTACCGGCGCATGGTCGTGACCGCGCCGTCGAGGATGTCGGTCAGGTTCAGCGGGCGCAGCGGGATGACACCGGGCCTGCCGAGGCCGACCTTCCAATTCGGGTACTGCTGCTGCGGCGGCTGATACGACGGCAGCGGAGGCGGCGGCGTGCCCCCTGACGGGGACTGCCACTGCTGCTCCGGCGCCGGTGACGGCGGCGACGCTTCCGCCTGCGTCGGGGGCGGCGTGTCCGCCCGCGCCTGCGACTGTGCCGGCTCCCCCGCCTGCGACTGTGCCGGCTCCCCCGCCTGCGACTGTGCCGGCTCCCCCGCCTGCGACTGTGCCGGCTCCCCCGCCTGCGACTGTGCCGGCTCCCCCGCCTGCGACTGTGCTGGTTTCCCCGCCTGCGGCTTCGGCGTCTCGGTACCTTCCGGCCCGGACGGTCCGCCGGTCTCCGTCATGCGACAGCCCCTTACCCGTTCACGTTGCGTACGCCCACTCTTCCAGAGGCCCCGACACCCGGCCAGAGCTGGGGTGACGACACTGACGGGTGACCACTCGGCTCACGCCGGATACCCTCTGCAGTCGAACTGTGGGAAGGGACGCCGTTAGCTCGTTATGCTGAACATCGGGCCGGGTACCCCCGGTTCGCCCCTAGAACCACCGGGACCGACTTGATGACGCAACCGCCCCACGGCCAGTGGCCGCCACGCGGCGCCGTCCAGCCACCGCCGGTGCACGGCCAGCCCCCTGCCCAGTGGCACGGCGCGCCGCACCAATTCCCGCCGCCGCCACCGCGCCGGCGGTCCGTGGGCGCGATCGTCGGCATCTGCCTCGGCGCGGTCGCCGTACTGGTCCTCGGCCTGGTCGCGATCATTTCACTCAATCGTGACGGCGCCGATCCCGTGGCGAACGCGGGCTATTCGACCCTGCCGAGCCCGACTTCGCCTGCCACGTTGCCGCCGAGCGGGTCTTCGTCGCCGTCGTCCTCGACCGACCCGTTCCCGTCGTCCCCGTCCAAGGCGCCGCCGTCGTCGAGGGGGCCGCAGAAGGTCCTCAAGCTCGGCGACCACCCGATCCTGCAAGACCCCAACGCGGGCTTGCAGAACCGGGTCTGCACGCTGCCGCAGTGGCAGAGC
Organism: Amycolatopsis sp. QT-25; assembly: GCF_029369745.1. Classification (NCBI taxonomy): domain Bacteria; kingdom Bacillati; phylum Actinomycetota; class Actinomycetes; order Pseudonocardiales; family Pseudonocardiaceae; genus Amycolatopsis; species Amycolatopsis sp. QT-25. The sequence continues at coordinate 1,063,099 of NZ_CP120210.1, read as the reverse complement.
AGCCAGCAGGCCGCCGAGGCGTTCTTCACCGCCGCGGGCAAATGCCTCGACCACGCGTGGGGCCCGTTCCTCGACGCCTACGACCTGCCGTTCACCCCGCCCGCACTGCACTTCCCGACCGGCGCCAGCTTCGAGACCGAATGCGGCACGATCCAGGTGGGCATCGCGACGGCGGCGTACTACTGCGAGAACAACCTCTACGTGCCGTTCCGCGGGTTGCAGACCGACCAGTACGGCAACAACCCCGGCGTCTACCTCGCCCTTTTCGCGCACGAGTACGGCCATCACGTGCAGGAGGTCGCCGGGCTGATGGACGCGGCCTGGCAGAAGATCTACGAAGCGGGCCAGAACAGCTCCGCCGGGCTGGAGATGTCTCGGCGCAAGGAACTTCAGGCGCAGTGTTTCTCCGGGATGTTCCTCGGCGCGCACGTCGACCAGGGCGGCACGGTCAGCCGCGACATGTACAACAAGGCCTGGAACGACCAGGAGACCCGGGGCGACAACACCTCGCGCAGCCAAGACCACGGGACGAACGCGCATTACGCGTCCTGGTGGCGGGCGGGTGCCAGCAACAACCGGATCGCCGATTGCAACACCTTCTCGGCCCCGGCGAGCGCCGTTTCCTGACTTGCGCGGGTGGCGGGGGTACCGCCCGCCGACGGACGTGGTGCCGTCGGACATGGTGCCGTCGGCGATTCCCGCTTGCCCGGTCCGGCCGGTCAGCCCACTCGCGAGGTCGCTAAGGCCTCCGCGCAGGGTTCACCACCCGCCTGAAGCCGTATCACGCGTGTCTGAAGCCGTATCACGCGTGATTGGAGCCGTATCACGCGTGATTGAGGGCGGATGACACGCGGGGCGCGAGTTCCGCCTTCCTGCCGGGCCAAGCGAGCTTCGGTGCGAGGCCGCGGGTCAGGCCGTCGCGAGCCGCCGCGGCCCCCGCACCACCAGGTAGACGTACATCCCGCCGGCGAAGCAGCTGAACACCAGCAGCGCCATCCCGACCGGCCGCCGCGCGTTGCTGGCTCCCGCTGTCGCGTCGGCCGCATGCACCGAGACGCCGTCTCCCGAAGCCCCGTTCGGGACGACGACCTCGAGGCGTTCGCCCTTGCCGTGCCCGCAGCCGTTGAGCGAACCCTCCATCGGGTTGCCGCCGAAGTCGAACTTGACCTTCTCGGTCGCGCCGCCGCCCGTGCAGGGCGCGGGCTCGACGACCTCCGCCTGCACAGTGGTCCCGCGGGGCTCGTTCGTGATGCCGAACAGCCCCGGCCCGGCGAACCAGGCCAGGAACATCACCAGCAGGCCGGCACCGGCCGCCACGGCCAGGGAATTCCACCCCGGGGTGAGCCCGCTGGCGGGGTCCGATCGCTTGCGCACGAACGCCATGCTCCCAGAACCCGATGGCAAAGCCCAGGAGCCCCGGGAGGCGACACCAGCGGCAGAACAGCGGTGCCCTCTTGCCCGGCAGGGCGAGAGCAAAGGTCCCCCGCTACCGCTCGATCGTCTCCGCCGAGGTGACCTTCCGGATGTACAGCAGCTTGTCGCCCGGCTCGATCGCGTCGGCCTGCGGGGCGTCCACGCGGTACAGGACGCCGTCGCGGACGACGCCCAGCACGATGTCCGGGAGATGCCGCGGCGAGCCGCCCTCTTCGGACGGCTCCACCGGGCGCTCGGCGATCGCGAGCCCGGACTCGGGGGTCAGCAGGTCCTCGACCATGTCGACCACCAGCGGCGTCGACGTCGCCATGCCGAGCAGGCGGCCGGCGGTCTCGCTCGACACCACGACCTGGTTCGCGCCCGACTGCTTGAGCAGGTGGACGTTCTCCGCCTCCCGCACCGACGCCACGATGTGCGACTTCGGTGCCAGCTCACGCGCGGTCAGGGTGACCAGCACGGCGGTGTCGTCCCGGTTCGGGGCGACGACGACGGCCTTGGCCCGCTGCACGCCGGCCACCCGCAGCACGTCGGCGCGGGTGGCCGAACCGTGCACGGTCACCAGGCCGAGTGACGTGGCCGCTTCGAGGGCCTGCTGGTCGGTGTCGACGACGACGATGTGATCGGGTTCGACGTTCTCGTCCCCGAGCAGCGCGTTGACCGCCGACCGGCCCTTCGTGCCGAATCCGACGACGACCGTGTGGTCACGCACCTTCGTCCTCCACTTTTGGATCTTGAAAGCCTGACGGGAGCGCTCGGTGAGCACTTCGAGGGTGGTACCGACCAGGACGATGAGGAAAAGCACCCGCAGCGGGGTGATCACCAGGACGTTCACCAGCCGCGCGGACGGCGTCGCGGGTGCGATGTCACCGTACCCCGTCGTCGACAGCGACACGGTCGCGTAATAGAGGCTGTCGAGGAAGGTCAGCCCGTCGCCGTTGGCGTCGCGGTAGCCGTCCCGGTCGAGGTAGACGATCAGGACGGTCGCGAGCAGGGCCAGCATCGCGCCGATGATCCGCTTGGAGATGGCCCGCAGCGGGCTGACCGTCAGCTCCGGCATCCGGATCACGCCGACGAGCTCGTGATCCGGGCGGTCGCTCAGCCGGACCGGGAAACGCTTGAGGACCTTCATGCACAGGCTCCGGCCTGGTCCGCGACACTCACGGTCGGGAGGATAGCCGAAGATCCGCGCGTCGAGCGCGGTATGCGAAGCTCAGGGCATGTCTTCGGATTCCAGGCCGTCCCAGCGGCCCGCGTATTTCCTCGCCGGCGTGCTCGGCGCGGCCGGTGTGCTGCACTTCGTCCAGCCGAAGCCCTTCGACGCCATCATCCCGAAGCAGCTCCCGGGCTCCCCCCGTGCGTGGACCTACGGCTCCGGCGTGGCCGAGCTGGGCGTCGCCGCCGCGATCGCCGCGCCGAAGACACGACGGCTCGGCGGGCTCGCGGCCGCGCTGCTGTTCGTCGTGGTCCTGCCGGGGAACGTGAAGATGGCCGTCGACGCCGACCGCCGAAAGGCGGCGAAGCACTGGCGGGCGGCTTTCTGGGCCCGCGTCCCGCTCCAGATTCCGCTGGTGACCTGGGCGCTGAAGGTGCGCGACCGCGCCTGACCCCCCGCAATTGGTCACCTACTTGCGGTGATCGCTAGATCGTCGGGACGCTCCGCAGTAGCTGTCGCAGGCCTTCGGCGTCCAGGAGGTCGGCCGGGCGGACGGTCTTGTCGTGTTTCACGTAGTGGAACGCCGCCCGCACCTTCTCGACCGGCACCTTCTTGAGTGCCGCCCACGCCAGCCGGTACGCCGCCAGCTGCACGGCCAGCGGCGCGAGCCGGTCCTTCTCCGGCACCGCGCCGGTCTTCCAGTCGACGACGGTCCACCCGCCGTCGGCGTCGGCGAACACGGCGTCCATCCGCCCGCGCACCGTCACGCCCACGACGTCCGCCGAGAACGGGACCTCGACGGCGTGCGGCACTCGATGCGCCCATTCGCTCTTCTCGAACGCCGTCTGCAACGTCTCCAGCTCGGAATCGGGGGCCTCGTCGACGTCCGCCGCGCCGGGCAGGTCGTCGATCTCCAGCAGTTGCTCGCCGCCGAACCGCTGCTCCAGCCAGCCGTGAAACGCCGTCCCCCGGCGCGCGTAGGTGTTGGGGCGCACGGGAAGCGGCCGCCGCAGCCGGGTGGCCAGCTTGGCGGGGTCGGCCGACAGCTCGACCAGCTGGCTCACCGAAAGATGCGGCGGCAGGACGACCTGCTGCACCCGGTCCCGCGCTCGCGCGCGCTCCTCCAGCAGCACCTTGGTGTCGGAGATCCAGCCGTCCGGGTCGTCCTCTTCCTCCTCTTCGGCGGTTTCGGCGTTTTCCGTGTCTTCCATCGCCCCGAGCACCAGATCGACGCCGTTGGTGACGCCTTCGCGCCGCGGCCACAGCGGATCGACCGGCCATCGCGACCGGCGAGAGTCGGCGACCAGCGGGTTGTCCCCGTCGGCCTCGGGCTCGTCGGCCCAGTGCTCGATCCGGCCGACCGGGTTCGCCCGCAGCACCTCGCCTATTTCGAGCAGGAACTCCGATGGTCCCTTCGGCCGCGCGCTGGTCTCGTTCCACCAATGGCCGGAAATCAGCATCGTGTGCTCGGAGCGGGTCAGCGCGACGTAGCAGAGCCGCCGCTCCTCGTCCGCCTCCCGCGCGACGAAGCCTTTTTCGTGCAGCTCCAGTGCTTCCCGCACTTCTTTGCGATCCGAGCCTTCGGGGATCCGCAGTTCCGGCAGGTCTTCCGAGTCCCCGCGCAGCGCGGCGGGCAACGAGGTCGACGTCCGCAGCCACGACGACGAGCGCCGCCGACCAGGGAAGACCTCCTTCACCAGATGCGGGATCGCGACGATGCGCCATTCCAGCCCCTTGGCCGAATGCACGGTCAGCACCTGGACCCGATCCGGGAGGACTTCCACCTCACCGGGGGTGAGCCCGTCCTCCGCGTGCGCGGCGGTGTTGAGATAGTCCACAAAGGACAAAAGAGTGGCCGTCGGCGACGTCTCGGCGAAATCCGTGACGACGTCGGCGAAAGCGTCCAGATGCGCCCGCCCGGCGGGTCCCGGGCGGGCCAGCGATTCGACGTCGAGCAGCATGGTGCGTTCCACGTCGGCGACCAGTTCGGGCAGCGACTGGTCGAGCCGCCGCCGCAACGCCGAAAGCTCGGCACCGATCTTCCGGATCCGCCGGTACCCCTCGGGCGAATACCGGTCCGGTGTCCCGGGATCGTCGATCGCGTCGGCGAGCCCCGCCTGTTCGACCCGTTCGGTCACCAGCACCGGTTCGTCCGCCTCGGACTTGCCCGAAGGCGGCACCGGCGAGGACAGTTCGCCGGCGCGCCGCCACAACGCGGCGAGGTCGGCCGCCGCGATCCGCCAGCGCGCCCCGGTCAGCAACCGGGCGGCCGCACTGCCCGCGAGCGGGTCGGCGAGCACCCGCAACGTGCTGACCAGGTCCGCGACCTCGGGTTCGTCGAGGAGACCGCCGAGGCCGACGACCTCCACCGGAAGCCCGCGTGCCCGCATCTCCGCCGCGATCGGCGCCATGTCGGCGCGGCGGCGCACCAGAACCGCCGCCGTCGGTGGCTTTCCGGTCTCCTCCACGGTTTCGAACCAGCGTTTCGCCACCGCGTCGGCCACCCACTCGCGTTCGGCGCGGACGTCCGGCAGCAACGCGGCGGCGATGTCGGCCGGTCCCGCACCCTCCAGCGCACGCAACCGCGCGACACCCAGGCCGCGTTCCCGCAACGGTTCCGAGATCGCGTTCGCGAGTTCGAGCACCTCGGGCGGATTGCGGAAACTGGTCAGCAGCCCGAAATCCAAGGCCGGGACGAGCCGTTCTCCGTTGTCGCGAGGGAAGTCCGTGGTGAACCGGGGCAGGTTCGCCGCGCTCGCCCCGCGCCAGCCGTAGATGGCCTGCGCCGGGTCACCCACCGCCGTCACCGGCATCGGCGGATGCTCGACACCGCCGAACAGCGACCGCAGCAGGATCCGCTGGGCGTGTCCGGTGTCCTGGTACTCGTCGAGCAGGACGGCACCGTAGCGCTCCCGCTCACCCGCGACCACCGCCGGATGACTGCTGGCGAGCTGCGCGGCCAAGGACATCTGGTCGGCGAAGTCGAGCGCGCCCTCGGCGCGCTTGCGCGCGTGATACGCCTCGACCAACGGCAGGAGTGCGAGCCGGAACCGTTGTGCCGTCATGACTTCGGCCAGTTTCTGCGGCAGCGCCGCACGCTGTCCCTTCGCCCGCGGCGCGTTCTCGATGACCTCGCACAGCCACGACGTGTACTCCGCGAGCCGTTCGGTTTCCACCAGATGCTCACCGAGTTCCCCGGCCAGCGCCAGCAACTGCGCCGTCACCGTGGAGGGCACGCGGTCGGTGTCGAGGTCGTTGTCCCACGTGGACACCACACGATGCGAGAACTGCCACGAAGACGTCTCCGAAAGCAGCCGGACCCCGGGCTGGACGGGCAGCCGCAGGCCGTGTTCGGACAGCAGCCGCCCGGCGTACGCGTGATAGGTGAGCACCGTCGGCTCCCCCGCCGTCACCGTCATGCGCAGGTCACCGGTCGGGTCGATCCTGTCGAGCAGCCCCGATCCGACGAGGCGGCGCAGCCGGGTGCGGACGCGTTCGCCGAGCTGGCGGGCGGCCTTGCGGGTGAAGGTCAGGCCGAGGACGCGTTCCGGCGGCACGATGCTGTTGGCCACCAGCCACACCACGCGCGCGGCCATCGTCTCGGTCTTGCCCGCGCCCGCCCCGGCGACCACCAGCGACGGCTCGATGGGCGCGGCGATGACCTCGGCCTGCTCGTCGGTCGGGCTGTGCAGGCCGAGCGCGCGGGCGATCTCACCGGGTTCGACCTGACGGCGCTGGAGTGCGGGAATCAAGGCCCGGTCACCTGCCTGCCCTCGGGCCGCAGCGGACAGCAACCCCTCGCCGGACACCGATCACAGTCCGGGTTCTCGGTGACCCCGTACTCCGGGCCCGCGGCGGATCCGGCCGCCGAACGCACCAGTTCGAGCCACTGTTTCCCGCCGTCGGAGTCCAGCGGCGCCTGCTCACGCTGGGTGGATCCGGTCTTGTTGTTGGACTTCGCGACGTAGACCAGCCGCGCGCCACCGGGTTTCGAACCGCCCTCGATCGCGCCGAGCAGCACGGCGAGCTGGTACGCGGCGAGCTGCGGATGCTGTTCGGCGTCGGCGGCGGAGATCGGGATCTTGCCGGTTTTGATGTCGATGACGACCGGGCGGCCGTCCTTGTCCATCTCCACGCGGTCGACGCGGCCCCGCAGGAGCACACGAACGCCGTCGGTGTCGGTGTCGCCGACCGGCAATTCGACCTCGATGTCCTGCTCGACCCCGGCTTCGATCAGCTCCCTGCGGCTGGATTCCAGCCAGGAGATGAAATTGCGCAGCATCTGCTCGACCCGCGAGCGCTCGCGGCGCGAAAACCACGGGGCTCCCGCGTCCACCCGCACCCACGCTTCGTCGAGGGCGGCGCGGATCTGCTCGTCGCTGCTGCCGCCGGCGACCGCCTGCGCGAGGCCGTGCACCAGGGTGCCCGTGACGGCGGCGAGTTGCGCCGGGTCGCTGCCGCCGTGGCGCTCGATCAGCCACCGCAACGGGCATTTGACCAGAACCTCCACCGTGGACGGGGAGATGCGGATGAGGTCGCCCGGCCCGTGCACGGGTTCGCCGGTGGAGGGTTCCAGCAGGCCGTACCAGGTCCCCGGATGGGCACCCGGCACCCCGGCCGCGGCCAGTTTGGCGAGCTGACGCGCCGCCCGCTGCCGCCTCTCCGGCTCGCTCGATTCGTCGCAGACCACCTCGCGCAGTTCCCCGACGAGTTCGGCGAGCACCAGCGAACGTCCGGCCGGCTTCATCCGTGAATCGAGGCCGCCGTCGTCCGCGCCGTTCTCTTCGAGGTCGTCGATGAACCGCGAGGGCTGCTCGTCCTCCCCCGCGACCGCGCTGACCAGCAGCGTCTTCCGCGCGCGGCTCGCGGCGAGATAGAACAGCCGCCGCTCTTCGGCGAGGATCGGCGCGGTGGCGGACACCTTCTCGTCGTCGACGCCGGACATGAGGTCGACCAGCCGCTCCACCCCGAGCACGGAACCGCGCAGCCGCAGATCCGGCCAGCTGCCCTCCTGGACACCGGCGACGGACACGACCGTCCATTCGCGACCGGCCGCCGCGTGCGCTGTCAGCAGCGAGACGCCTTCGCTCTTCATGGCCGCGGGCGCCAGCGTGTCACCCGCGATGTTCTGCGAGGACAGGTAATCCGCGAACGAGGCGACACTCGCCTTCGGCAATCTGTCGACATAGCGACCGGCCGCGTCGAAGAGGGCGACGATCGCGTCGAGATCCCGGTCCGCCTGCGAGCCGAGCGAACCGCCGCGATCGACCAACCGAAGGAGGCGCTGCTCCAGACCACTGGCCTGCCACAGATCCCACAGCACCTGCTCGACGCCGTCGCCACGCACCACCGCCTGGTGCGCGGCGTGCAGCAGGCCGCCGATCCGGCGCATCGGCAGCGACTCCACCTCGGCGAGACCGGTGAGGACATCGTTGACACGTAAGGCTTCCACCAGCAGTTCGTCGCTGGACCGCTGTCCGCCTCCGGCGAGCTCCAGCCTGCGCAAGCCGCGCCGCAGCCGCCGCAGGGCGAGCGGATCCGCGCCGCCCAGCGGCGAGGACAACAGCATCTCCGCGAGGTCGACGTCGAGCAGGTCCGGCTCCGCGGCGAGCCGCAACATCGCCAGCAGAGGACGGACGGCGGGCTGCTTCGCGAGCGGCAGTTCCTCGGTGGCCGAACCGATCGGCACCCCGGCTGCCCGCAAAGCGCGTTGCAGGACGAGAAAAGTACGGGCGGGCGACCGGACGAGCACCGCCATCTCCGACCACGGCACGCCGTCGACGAGATGTGCGCGGCGGAGCTGATCGGCGATCCAGCTCGCCTCTGCGGCCGGAGTCGGCATCAGGCGGACGCGGACCGCGCCGCCCTCGGCGTCCGGCGCGTCGACGAGTTTGCGCTGCGGCGACGAGCCGGGCAGCACGGAGCCGAGTTTCGTGACGGCGGTGCGGATCACGGGGGCGAGCCGGTGTGCGGTGGTCAGCAGGACCGTGCGTTCACCGTCCTCGTCCGCGTCGGCGAACAGCCGGGGATCCGCGCCACGGAAGGAGAACACGGACTGATCGGGGTCGCCCGCGACGACGAATTCGTCGGCGGCGTACCCGATGAGCCGGATGAGCTGGGTCTGCACCGGGTCGAGATGCTGGGCGTCGTCGACGAACAGGTGCCGGACGCGGCGCTGCTCGCGTTCGCGCAGTTCGGGATCGTCCTCCAGCGCGAGCAGCGCGGACGTGACGAGTTCCGCCGCGTCCAGCGCGGGCGCGCTCGCGACGCCGAGCGCGTTGCCACCCGCGCCCTGGAGCAGCGTGACCTCTTCGTACTGGCTCCAGAAGCGCCCGGCCGCGATCCATTCGTCGCGGCCGCGCCGCCTGCCGAGTTCGACCAGGTCCTCCGGGCCGAGCCCGCGTTCGGCGGCACGGAGCAGAAGGTCTCGCAGTTCCTCGGCGAAACCGGGCACGTTCAGCGCGGGCCGCAGCTGTTCGGGCCAGTCGAGGGCCCCCGCTTCGATGTCGCCGGCGAGCAGGTCGCGGACGACGACGTCCTGCTCCGCTCCGGCCAGCAGGCGGGGCGGCGGGAGTTCGTCGGCCTGCGCCTCCATCCGCAACAGCGCGTACGCGTACGAGTGCACCGTGCGCACGAGCGGCTCGCGGATCGTGCGCGGCAGCGGATCCTCTTCCGGATCAGTGGTGAGCCGATGGGTGATGTCGGCGCGCAGGACCTCGGCCGCCTTGCGCGAGGTGGTCAGGATCAGCACACTCTCCGGATCCACGCCCTCCGCGATACGCCGCGAAGCCGCCGACGCCAGCAACGCCGTCTTGCCCGTACCAGGGCCGCCGAGGACCCGGCGGAAGCCGTCCGGGGCGGCCAGCAGGCGCCGGGCGCCGGAATCCCACTGGAACGTGGGCGTGCCGGTGACCGGCGTGCGGACCAGCCGCGCGTCGGTTCCTGCCGCTGTTCGCCGCCCGTTCACGCCCACGATGGAACCACGCCCCGCCGACACAACTTCGCAGCGGCACGGCAAAGTGGTCCCATGGATGACGAACTGCACGAGCGGGTGCGCGAGGTCATCGCGAGCGTGCCCGCCGGCTCGGTCGCGACTTATGGGGATATAGCGTCGGTTTCGGGAGCCCCGTCCCCCAGGCTGATCGGGCGGATCCTCGGCGAGGACGGCCAGGACCTGCCTTGGCACCGCATTCTGCGGGCCGACGGGACCCCGGCTCCGCATCTGCTCCACGAGCAGCTCGAAAAGCTGCGCGCGGAGGGCGTCCTGGCCGATGGCCAGCGCGTCGATCTGCGAAGATACCGGTGGCAGCGTGATCCCGGCGACGACGCTGGTCCCGGCGCTCTCTTTTAGGTTAGCCTCGCCTAATGAGCTACCTCGAGGCGAAGGTGACCGGCGTCCGGAGATTGACCCCGCACATGAGCAGGGTGACCTTCTCGGGGGCGTCGCTGGTGGACCAGGCGCCCGACCAGTACGTGAAGGTGTTCTTCCCGCGGCCCGGCCAGGCGGAGCCCGTGCTGCCCGCCCCGCCGAGCGGTGACGAAGTGCTGTCCTGGTACCAGACCTATCTCGCGATGCCCGACGACGTCCGGCCGCCGATGCGCACCTACACCGTGCGCGCGCTGCGGCCGTCGGCGCAGGAGGTCGACATCGACTTCGTGCTGCACGGCGACGAAGGCCCCGCCTCGGCTTGGGCTTCGCGCGCTTCGGCGGGTGACCGGGTCGCCTTCCTGGGCCCGCACGGGCTGTACGACGTGCCCGAGGGGACGACCTGGCAACTGCTGATCGGCGACGAGACCGCGATCCCGGCGATCGGCGCGATCGTCGAAGCACTGCCCGCCGGAACCCGAGCGGTGGTCTACGTCGAGATCGGTGATCGCGAGGATCGGCAGGTCTTCGACACGCAAGGGGTGGTGGAGCTGCACTGGGTGGTGCGGGGCTCCGGTCCGGTCGGCGACGCGGTGCTCGAAGCCGTGCGGAAGGCGGAACTGCCGGGCGGAGCGCCTTACGCGTGGATCTCGGGCGAAGCGAACATGGTGAAGCTGGCGCGGCGGCATCTCGTGCGGGAGCGCGGGGTGGACAAACGGGCGATCTGCTTCACGGGGTACTGGCGGCAGGGAGTGAGCGAAGAGGCCGCCGGGCGGGAAGCGATGCGGCAGGCGGAGGCCGGGGAAGCTGCGGCTCCCGAAGCGGACTGAGGCCTGCTGACCTGCGAAAAGAGAGCAAGGGACCTTTGCTGTCACTTACGTGGGCCTGCTGAGCAAGCGATGGCGTAGGTAGCGAAGGATGCCTTCACGGACCGGCCGGTCGCCCCAGGCGCCACAGAAACCCGCCCACCACCAGCCCCAAGTACGTGAAGGCCCCCTTCCTTGCGCCTAGGTACAGGAAGGGGGCCTTCATGTACTCGGGCGCCGCGCCTGGCGCAAGAGAGAGACCGTGTACTGAAGACCTCAGTGCGGCACCCACAGCGTCACCCTGGTCCCCCGCCCCGGATGCGAGTCGATCGTCCCCCGCCCGCCGACCTCGGCCAGCCGCGCCATGATCGACTGGCTGATCCCGAACCCCGGCGGCCGGTCCAGCATGCTGAAGCCGGCCCCCTGGTCCCGCGCGATGACTGCGACGCCACCTTCGCACTCCTCGACGCGAAGCACGACCTGGTTCGTCCCGGCGTGCTTCACGGTGTTTCGGAGCGCTTCGCGGACGGCGTCACGGATGGCGGTCCGGCGCGCGTGCGAGAGGCGGTAGTCCTCTTCGGTCTCGGCGGCGACGAGTTGGGTGCGGAGGCCGTCGCGCGCCATTTCGGTGGCGACCTCGGCGAGGTCCGCGGCGAGTCCGCGTGCCGACGGCGCGTCCGGACCGGTCAGTTCGCGCCGCAGTTCGGCGGCCTGCGCCCGGGCGGTGGCACGCATCTCGGCGAGCCGTTGCGTGGCGGCGGAGTCGTCGTCGGGTGCCTCCATGCCCATCGCTTCCAGCGTCTGGAGCACGGAGTCGTGCATGATCCGCTGGATCCGCAGGCGTTCGGCGCGCTGCCCTCGGCGCATCCCGATGCCCAGCGCGAACCGGGTCCCCACGCCGAGCAGGATCAGGATCCCGGCCGTGGTCACCATCGCGACGACGAGCGCGACCATGCAGCCGACCGACCGGCTCACCGCGAGCGGATGGTCGATCGGGAGCCCGCCGATCCAGGTCAGGAACGCGCGGAACGGCAAGGCCGCGATGAGCAGCAGGCAAGCGGCGGGCAGCCCGAACGACAGCGTCCACAACGCCACCGTCCCGACCAGCCACGTCCACGCGACGTCGATGGCGAACGGCTGGATCTCGGTGGGCGCGGCCACGGCCACGATCGTCGTGAGCACCACGCCCACGGCGAGATCCGCGTACATCAGCCGCCCGGACGTCTTCGCCCGGACCCCACGGCCCTTCACGACCCACCAGACCGCGAAGACGTTGAGCAGCACCGCCAATACCGTCGTGCTCAGCACCGGGACGATCCCCGCCGAACCGTTCGCGACCAGGAAACCGAGATATACCTTGGGAAACGCGGCCACGCGGTAGAAGATCGGGCCGAGGGCGGAGTAGCGCATGGCGCGCATCAGCAGCGAGTCCGCGGAGTCTTCCCGATAGCGCCAGTCGGGAACGGAATCGGGGTCGGGTGCTTCGTCGGCGGGGCTCGCGCCCAAGACCGAGGAGCCCTTTCGCAAGATCGCGCGCACGAACGTGACCGATGGAGACTCGGACATCCGCCGCCCTCCCCGCGTCCGATGTGTCGAGCCTGGCAAAGCGGACTAGCCGCGTCAAGACGGCCGAATGCGCAGTTCCGCGACGAGAAGTTTGACCAGCGCGCCGAGCCGCTGACGTTCGGGCTGGACGGTCGCTATCCCGGCGGCTTCCAACGGCGCCGCGGTCACCGGTCCGACGCACGCGCACAGCACCGGACCTCGCAGTGCGGCAAGGAGTTCCTCACGCCGCGAACCCGCCAGCGTGAGCAGGTTCGCGGCCGCCGGAGCGGAGGTGAAGGCCAACGCCTGCACGCGTCCGGAAAGCACACTTTCGACGAGAGCGTGCACAGGTCCGACGTCGGCGGGCGAAAGCCAGCGGTACGGCTGAGCCTGGACGACCTCCGCGCCCGCGTCCCGCAGCGAACCGGTGAGTTCGGGCAGCAGGGTTCCGTGCAGCTGGACGGCGACCCGTGCCCCGCGAATCCCGGCGGCGCGCAAGCCTTCGAACAGTTCCGCGTTGCTTTCCTCGGGCGCGGAGAACTCCTCACGCAACCCCTCGCCGCGCACCGCGCCGGCCGCTTTCGGTCCGCGCACGAAGATCCGTGACGCCGCCAGCCGCTCCAGCAACGGTTCGCGCAGTCCCCAGCCTTCGGCCGCCGAAAGCCAGCCACGGAACCCGGCGCCGGTGGTGACCGCGGTGAACCCGACCGGTCCGCCCAGTACGGCGTCCGTCGCCGCCCGCAGTTCGGTGTCGTCGGGCAACGGGACGATGCGGATGGTGGGCGCGTGCAGCACTGTCGCGCCGTGCCGCGTCAGCGCGCCGATGAAGTCTTCCGCCCGCCGCTCCGCGGTGATCCCGATCGTGATGCCGGTCAGGTCAGCCATAACGCGCGCCCATCTTCCTGATCTCCTCCGCCAGCCGCTCGCGCAGCTCCGGCGGTTCGAGCACTTCGAGGTTCCCGCCGAACCGCAGCAGTTCGCCGACGGCCGGCTCTCCCGGTTCCACCGGCAGTTCCATCGTCAGCCAGCCGTTTTCGTCCGGCTCGGCGTCCGCTTCCCGCACCGCCCGTGCGCCGACTGCTCCGAGATGGATCGGCATCAGTATGCGGGCGAACTCGTTCAGCCGGACCACCGCCACTCGCGAGTACATCCGCTGTTCGAACTGCTCCGACCACTCCTGCCAGTAGCGCGCGAGGTCGAAGCCGGACGGCCGCTCGAAGGTCTCGCCGAGATCGTCCAGCTCCTCGATGCGGGAGACCCGGTAGGTCCGGTCGGACCCGTCGCACCGCGCCGCGAGATACCAGTTCCCCGCCTTGAGGATCAGGCCCAGCGGATCGAGGACGCGATCGACCTTCCGCTGCCCCCAGCGTTCGTACCGGACCTTGATCCGCCGCGCGTGCCAGACCGCGTCGGCCAGTTCGGACAGTCGCGGCAGGCTCTCGATCCCGCGATGCCAGCCGGGGACGTCCAGATAGAACCGGTCGGCGACCTTGCTCGCGCCGGCACGCAACTCCGCGGGCATGGCCGCGTGCAGTTTGAGCTGCGCGGCGGCGAGGACCGTGCCCAGCCCGAGTTCGGCGGCCGCGCCCGGCAGACCCGCCAGCGAAAGCGATTGCGCCTCCTCTTCGGTCAGCCCGGTCAGCCGCGTGCGGTAGCCCTCGATCAGCTGATATCCGCCCGTGCGCCCGCGGTCGGCGTACACCGGCACGCCCGCCGCGGACAGCGCCTCGACGTCGCGGTAAACCGTGCGGACCGAGACCTCCAGCTCGGTCGCCAGCTCCTCAGCCGTCATCCGGCCGCGGTTCTGCAGCAGGAGGAGGACCGACAGGAGTCTGCTCGCACGCATGCGGTCCAGTATCCCCCGAAAACCTGACATGACCTGACAGGTATGGCCGGCAGGATGAACCCCATGAACACGTTCGCCACGAAAAATTGGGAAGAAGCCCTCGTCAGCGGCGCGGAGGGCGCTCCGCGCGTGGCTCACGCGCACGCCACGTTCACCTACAGCGGGCTGATCGAAGGCGAAGCGGTCATCGATTACCTGCTGTACTACGCGGGTGAAGGCTTCGACGGCGACGGAACGACGTCCCCCGGCCTCGAACGCATCGAAGGCAGTGTGGACGGACGCAAGGGAAGCTTCGTGATCAAGCACGAGACCGGGTTCGACGCGAAGGGCATCTTGTCGACGTTCACGGTCGTCGAGGGCTCCGGAACGGGTGAACTCGCCGGGATCACCGGCACCGGTACCACGACCGGCGCGCCCGGCGAGCCGACGATGTCCTACACGTTCGCCTTCTCGCTGTAGGGAGGACCAGTGCTCGAGGTCGATCGCGAGCAGGTGCTGGCGTACCGGATCGCGGCGCACGGACTGCACCGCGAGGAGACGGATCCGGCCGCGGCGGCCGTGTTCGACCTCGGGCTGCAGGATTCCGTGCGGGACACCGCCCTGCTGGGTCTCGCCGCCCGGGTCGACGGTGACATCACGCCCGAGGTGTGGGACGACGAGCGTTTCGTGCTCGCGTGGACGCATCGCGGCGCGCCGCATTTCCACCGTCGCGCGGAGCTGGACACGATCCGGGCCGCACTCGTGCCGCTCGACGAGAAGGACGCGATGGCGCGGATCCTCTGGCAGCGCAAGCAGGTCGAGGACGCGGGCAGGTCCGCGACGGACGCGCTGTTCACCGCCGCGAAGGCGATCCGAGAGGTCGTCACCGGTCCGCTGGCCAAGGGCACGGTGAGCGGCGCGGTCACGAAACTGATCCCCGAAGGCCTGTCGTACGCCTGCCGCGGCTGCGGTGTCGTGCACGTCCACGAGCAGCTGATGCGGGTCGCGTCGATCCACGCCGGGGTCCGGCTGGAGGCGGGCGCGACCCCGGCGACGTTGGCACCGCTGGAGAAGCGTGGCCGGCTCAACACGTCGCCGGACGTCGAGGCGGCCAGACGCGTCGTCGAGGGCTACCTGCGGATCAACGGTCCGGCCGCCCCCGGGGACGCCGCCGCCTACGTCGGAACGACCCGCACCGTGGTCGACGCGATGTGGCCGTCCGGCCTGGCCGAGGTCCGGGTCGAGGGCAAGAAGGCGTTCCTTCCGGAAGACCGGGTGCCGCTGCTGGAGAAGCCGCCGGAACCGGACGTGGTGCGCCTGCTCCCGCCGCTGGACCCGTTCGTCCAGGCCCGTGACCGTGCCGTGCTGGTGCCGGACAAGGCCCGGCAGAAAGCGGTCTGGAAGATCCTCGGCAGTCCCGGCGCGCTGCTGGCCGGCGGCGAGATCGCCGGTGTGTGGCGGGCCAAGGCGAGTGGGAAGAAGCGGCTCGACTTCACCGTCACCCCGTTCGACGCGCTCCGCCCTGCCGTGCGGAAAGCGGCCGAAGAGGAGGCGGCCCGCGTCGCCGCCGCCCGCGAGTTCCCCGACCACCGCGTCACCTTCTCCTGACCCCCACCCCCCTCCCCCCTCCCCGCAATTCGTCACCCACTTGCGCCGCCCCCCGCCGCAATTCGTCACCTACTTGCGACCGGCGGACTCCGAGAGGACACACGTCTACACTCGCAGCGGAAAGTTGTCCGGAAGGCAGCTTGCCCGCTACGGACAAGCCGGACTTGTGCACAAACTTGCCTACAGGGCCAACTTGCCCCACTGGGACAAGTTGCCATTTCGGGTAAGTTTCGTTGACTCTCCGTGTCCGATCGTGTCACCATCATCCGGTGTCCGTCTCAGAAAGTTGACGTGCCTCGGCCCGCAAATCGTCACCTACTTGCGCCACCGCCCGCGTGACCTCCGCAAGTAGGTGACGAATTGCGGCGGGGGTGGTCACGAGTCGACGGCCAGGCGGTAGCCGCGTTTCACCACCGTCTGGACGAGCTTCGGCGACCCCAGGGAGCTCCGCAGGCGACCGATGGCGGTCTCGACGGCGTGTTCCTCGCCGCCGTCAGGCAACGCGGCGACCAGTTCCCGCCGGGAGAACACCCGCCCCGGCGACTCCGCCAGCGCCCGCAGCATCGCCATCGGCGCGGGCGCGAGGTCGCACCACTGTCCGTCGACCAGCGCCGCCTGACCCCGCAGTTCAATACCGCGGCCGCCCGCCCGCAACCGTGGTGAACGGGCTTCGAGCACGTCGGACACCGTCCGCGCCAACGCCCCGATCCGCGACCGCGCGGGCTGGACCGTCGGGATCCCGAGCGCGGCCAGCGGTGCCGCGGTGATCGGCCCGACGCAGGCCGCCACGACCCGCTTCTCCAGTGCCCGCACGATTCCCGGCAACCGCCCGGTCCGCCTCGCCACCGCCAGCAGTGACGCGGCGGCGGGGGCGCTCGTGAACGGCAACGCGTCCACCGAGCCGTCGAGGACGGCGTCCAGCAACCGGTCCAGCGGCCCGGGATCGGCCGGACCCACCCAGCGGTACACCGGGACCTCGATCACCTCGGCACCCGCGGCACGCAGACTGTCCACGAAGTACGGAAGCGGCTCGCCGTGCAGCTGCACCGCGATCCGCTGACCGTCCACACCGGAATCGAGCAGATGCCGCAGCACCTCGGCGTTGCTCTCCGACGCCGGCGAGTAGTTCTCCGAAAGCCCGGCCGCGCGGATCGCGCCCTTGGCCTTCGGACCACGCGCCAGCAACGAAGACTTCTCCAGCCGGGCCAGCAGCTCCTCCCCCAGTCCCCAGCCTTCGGCCGCCTCGACCCAGCCGCGGAAGCCGATCCCGGTCGTCGCGACGACGACGTCGACGCGGCCCTCCAGCAGTCGCATGGTGGCCGACCGCAGTTCGGTGTCGTCGGCGAGCGGCACGATCCGGATGGCCGGGCCGTAGCGCACGGTCGCACCCCTACGCACGAACAGCGCGCCGAGCTCGTCAGCCCGCCGCGCCGCCGTGATCCCGATGACGAATCCCGCCAGGGGAAGGACTTCTGTCACGGTGAATGCCTTTTGGCGGAGCTGAGTCGTACCACTGATGGCGACGAGAAGCGTGAACCCGCCCCGGCCGCAGGCCCCGCGACCGCGGTGGCAGGGCGCCTCATTTCCCCACGGTGACCGGTATGACCAGGTCGCGCCCTGCCGACGTCGAGTGCGGCCGCGGGTTCACCGACAGACACCACGAGCTTCCACCTCCACCACACCGCCGGAGACCCGCACCCGATACACCTCGACCGAGACGCCCTCGGCGTCAAGACATGATCCGGTCCGCAGGTCGAAGCGTTCCTTGTACACCGGTGACGCCACCACGGGAACCCCGCCCGCGTCGCCGACGATCCCCCGCGAAAGCACCGCGGCACCGCTGACCGGGTCCAGATTGGACAGCGCGTACCACCGGTCACCGGGCAGCCGGAAGATCGCCACCTGCACGTCGCCGTCGAGCAGGGCGGCGACACCGGACCATTCGGGGACGGCCCCCGCCGCGCAGACGGCGGTCCAGGTGCGCTCGATCGAGGTCGTCACTGGTTCACCTCCGGGATGCCCAGCAGCACGGGCACCTTCTGGTCGCGTTCGGTACGGAACGAGATCGTCGGATCCGGCGTGCCCGGCGCGTTGACGAACGAGCTGAACTTCGCCAGCTTCTCCGGGTCTTCCAGCACACCGCGCCACTCGTCGGCGTAGTCGCCGACGTGCTTGGCCATCGCCGCGTCGAGGTCCTCACAGATGCCGAGCTTGTCGTCGACGATCACCGCGCGCAGGTGGTCGAGCCCGCCCTCCATCTCCTCGACCCACGGCGCGGTGCGCTGCAGGCGGTCGGCCGTGCGGACGTAGAACATCAGGAACCGGTCGATCGTGCGGATCAGCGTCTCGGTGTCCACTTCGGACAGAAGCAGGTTCGCGTGCCGCGGGGTCGCGCCGCCGTTCCCGCCCACGTAAAGGTTCCAGCCCTTGTCGGTGGCGATGACACCGAAGTCCTTGCTCCGCGCCTCGGCGCATTCCCGCGCGCAACCCGAAACGGCGGACTTCAGCTTGTGCGGCGACCGAAGGCCGCGGTAGCGCAGCTCCAGCTCGATCGCGAGCCCGACGCTGTCCTGCACGCCGTAGCGGCACCACGTCGAACCGACACAGGACTTCACCGTGCGCAACGACTTCCCGTACGCGTGTCCCGATTCGAAACCGGCGTCCACGAGCCGCCGCCAGATCAGCGGGAGCTGGTCGAGGGTGGCGCCGAACAGGTCGATCCGCTGTCCACCGGTGATCTTGGTGTACAGCCCGAAATCCATCGCCACCTGCGCGATCACCAGGAGCTTCTCCGGCGTGACCTCACCGCCGGGGATCCGCGGGACGACCGAGTAGGTCCCGTTGCGCTGCAGGTTCGCGAGGAACTTGTCGTTCGTGTCCTGCAAGGTCGCCTGCTCGCCGGCGAGGATGTGCCCGTTGCCCAGGGTGGCCAGGATGGACGCGATCACCGGTTTGCAGACGGCGCAGCCGGTTCCGGTGCCGTAGCGGTCGATCGTCTCGCTGAACGTGGTGATCCGTGTGGCCTGGAGGATCTGGAACAGCTCCGCGCGCGACTGGCCGAAGTGCTCGCACAGCGCCTTCGACTGCTCGACGCCGCAAGCCGTCAGCAGCTTGCCCAGCAGCGGGACACACGATCCGCATGCCGTCCCCGCGCGGGTGCAGCCCTTGACCTTGGCGACCGAATCGCACCCCTGCTCGGTGATCGCGTGCGTGATCGCGCCCTTGGAAACCGCGTTGCACGAACAGATCTGCGCGGCGTCGGGCAACGCGTCGACCCCGACCGCCGCCCCACCGCCCGCCGGGGCGAGGATCGCGCCGGGTTCGGCGGGCAGCGGCCTGCCGACCATCGCCCGGAGCGTGTCGAATTCGCTCGCGTCACCGACCAGCACCCCGCCGAGCAACGTCTTCGAGTCGTCGGAGACGACGAGCTTCTTGTACGTCCCGGCGACCGCGTCGTTGAACGCGACCTCGAGCGCGCCCTCGGTCGCCGCGTGCGCGTCACCGAAGCTGGCGACGTCGACACCCATGAGCTTGAGCTTCGTCGACATGTCCGGCTCGGGGAACGTGCCCTCGCCACCGGTCAGCCGCGCCGCGACGATCTCCGCCATCGCGTACCCGGGCGCCACGATGCCGTACACCTTGCCGTGCACGGCCGCGCATTCCCCGATCGCGTACACCGCCGGATCGGACGTCCGGCAGGCGTCGTCGACCAGGACCCCGCCCCGCGCGCCGACTTCGAGCCCGGACGAGCGCGCCAGATCGTCCCGCGGCCGGATACCGGCGGAGAACACGACCAGGTCGACGTCGAGTTCGGTGCCGTTGCCGAGCCGCGCGAGGTAGCGTTCGCCGTCCGGCTCGATGGCGTCGGTCGAGGTTCCCGTGTGGACGGTCACGCCGAGGTCGGTGATCAGCCGCCGGAGCAGACCGCCCCCGCCCTCGTCGACCTGCAGCGGCATCAGCCGCGGCGCCATCTCCACCACATGCGGCGAGAGACCCATGTCCCGCAACGCCTTCGCCGCTTCCAACCCCAGCAGCCCGCCACCGATGACGACCGCCGAACGACGTCCGCGCCCGGGCCGCTGGGCGGCTTCCCGGATGGCGTCGAGGTCTTCGATCGTCCGGTAGACGAAGCAGCCAGGAAGGTCGTGTCCCGGCACCGGCGGGACGAACGGCCGTGAACCGGTCGCGAGGACGAGCACGTCGTACGGCTGCTCGTATCCGGACTCGGTGACGACGGTCTTGCGCTCCCGGTCCACCGAGGCGACCGCGTCGCCGAGCCGCAGCTCGACCAGCGAGTCGCCCGCGTAGTCCGCGCCTGCCAAAGCGAGGGACGCGGGATCCCAGGCGTCCACATAGGACGTCAGCGCGACACGGTCGTAAGCGGGCCGTCCCTCCTCGGCGAGGACCACGATCCGCCATTCGCCGGTCTCGTCCTCCGCGCGCACCGCTTCGACGAGCCGGTGTGCGACCATGCCATGTCCCGCGACGACGAGCTTCCGCATCAGACCTCCGCTCCGGCGAGCGCCAGACCGCGGACGCTCGTCACCTCCGACTGCTGCTTGCGCAGGTACACCGCCCACGTGACGGCGAAGCACAACCCGTAGAACACCAGGAAGGCGGCGAACGCCGGCACCCCGCTTTTCGTGTCCGCGAACGACTGCCGGAACGCCAGGTTGATGAACAGCCCGCCGAGTGCGCCGATCGCCCCGGCCAGCCCGATCAACGCGCCGGAAAGCTTGCGCGCCTTGAGCAATTCCAGCGTCTCGTTCGCGCCCTCGCTGATCGCGACCTTCGCCTTGGCGCGGAAGATCGCCGGGATCATCTTGTACGTCGAGCCGTTGCCGATCCCGGTGAGCACGAACAACACGATGAACGCGACGGTGAACAACGCCAGCGAGTTCGCCGTCGACGCGAGAATCAGCACCACGGTCGCCGCGGCCATGCCGACGAACGTCACGAAGGTGATCTTGCCGCCGCCGATCCGGTCGGCCAGCCAGCCGCCGGTCGGCCGTGAGAACGAGCCGAGCAGCGGGCCGAGAAACGTCACCGCGGCGGCCTGAAGCGGCGTACGGCCGAACTGGTTCTGCAGTACCAGACCGAAGGCGAAACTGTAGCCGATGAAAGAACCGAACGTGCCGACGTAGAGGAACGACATCACCCAGGTGTGCGGATCCTTGACGACCGCGCGCATCGCCTTGGTGTCACCCTTCAGCGAGGCGAGGTTGTCCATGCGGAAGTACGCGCAGACCGCCGCGACCACGATCAGCGGAATGTAGATCATCAGCACCACCCGGGGTGCGGTCGCGCCGACGGTGCCGATGACCAACAGGCCGATGAGCTGGATCGCCGCCACGCCGAGATTCCCGCCGCCCGCGTTGAGTCCGAGTGCCCAGCCCTTGTGCTTCTCGGGGTAGAACGCGTTGATGTTGGTCATCGACGACGCGAAGTTCCCGCCGCCGACCCCGCCGAGCGCGGCGATCAGCAGGAACGTGCCGAGCGAGGTGCCCGGCTCCATCGCGATCGCCGCCAGGATCGTCGGCGCCAGCAGCAGCAGCGCGCTGACGATCGTCCAGTTCCGGCCACCGAACCGCGCCACCGCGAAGGTGTACAGCGGCCGCATCAGCGCGCCGATCAGCGTCGGTGTCGAGACCAGCAGGAACTTGTCGGCGGCCGAGAATCCGTACTGCGGGCCCATGAACAAGACCATGACCGACCACAGTGTCCAGACGGAGAAGCCGATGTGCTCGGCCAGCACGGAGAACCAGAGGTTCCGCCGGGCCACCTTCTTCCCGGTCTCCTCCCAGAACCGCTCGTTCTCCGGATCCCAGTGCTCGATCCAGCGTTTGCCCCGAGCTGCCATGCGGTCCTCCTTGGTGGATACGTTCGGGTTCACTGGGCGGCCAGCCATTTCGCGACCCCGCCGACGGCGTCCTGGCAGCCGCCGCAACCGGTCGTCGCCCTGGTCGCTCCGGCGAGGGCCGGGACGTCGGTGGCACCGGCGCGCCAGGCCTCGACGAGCCGCCCCTTGGTCACCGCGTTGCAGCGGCAGATGACCGCCGCCGCGGGCAGATCGGCCGGGCTCACCGCCGAGGGCGCCCCGGGCGGCAGAGAGCGTCCTAAGAGGACAGCCAGCCGGTCTTCGGGTATCGGCGTGCGCCGGTCGTAGAGCTGCGCGATCGTCGCGGCCGCGTCGGGCAGGCCGAGCAGGATCGCCCCGGCCACCCGGTTCTCGCGCACGACGAGCTTGCCGTAACGGCAGCCCGCCGGGTCGCTGAAGGTGAGCACTTCGGCGGTCCGGTCGTCCGCGCCGGTCATCGTCTCGCCGAGCGCGGTGAGGTCGATGCCGCGGGCCTTGAGCCGCGTCACCGCCTGCGTGCCGCGATAACGGGACGCGGAGTTCGTGCCGGTGACCAGATCCGCGACGACGGCGGCCTGTTCCCACGCGGGTTGCACGAGACCGCCGAACGCGCCCGGATGCTTCGCGCAGTCACCGATCGCGTGGATTCGGCCGTCGCTGGTGCGCAGCAGATCGTCGACGACGACGCCGCCCTCGACGGTCAGCCCGGCGTCCACGGCCAGTTTCGTCTCGGGCCGGACACCGGTGGAGACGACGAGGAGATCGGCGGGCACGTGCGTGCCGTCGTCGAGTTTGAGGCCGTCGCCACTGACATAGCGCGCGGCCCCGGCACCGAGCCGGAAGCCGACGCCGAGCTCTTCGAGCTTCCTGGTCAGCACCCGCGCGGATTCCGCGTCGAGCTGGCGTTCCATGATGTGCGGCATCGGATGCACGACGGTGACGAGGTTTCCGCGACCGGCGAGACCTCGTGCGGCTTCCAGGCCGAGCAGCCCGCCGCCGAGCACCGCGACGGGAGCGCCCAGTTCGGCGGCGTCGAGGATGCGGGCGCAGTCGTCGAGGGTGCGGAACGCGACGACGTCCGGACCGGGTTCGAGCCCTTCGACCGGCGGCATCCACGGGTTCGCGCCGGTGGCGAGCACGAGCGCGTCGTAGTCCACGGTGGACCCGTCGTCGAGGTGCACCCGCCGGATACCCCTGTCGATCGACGTCGCGGTGACGCCTCGTCGCAGGTCGGCACGGGCACTGGACGCCCAGTCGTCGTCGTGCAGCCGGACGGCTTCGGGTCGCATGCTCCCGGCGACCACCGAGGAGAGCAGCACCCGGTTGTAGGCGGTGTGCTCCTCCGCGCCGACGACGGTGAGCCGCACGCGTTCGCCTTCGGGGTCGCGGCGCCGGATCTCGTCCGCGAGCCGCGCGCCCGCCATCCCGTATCCGGCGATGACCACCGACCGGGGGCTCACGCGACGACCTCGGCCGGGGCGAGCGCGACCGCGCACACCTTGAACTCGGGCATCCGGCTCGTCGGGTCGAGCGCCGGGTTGGTCAGCAGATTCGCCCTGCCCCGCCCTGGAAAGTGGAACGGCAGGAACACCAGGTCGGGGCGTGACGACGCCACGCAGCGGACCCGGGCGACGGTCTCGCCGCGCCGGGAGCGCACGACGGCGAGGTCACCCTCGGCCAGTCCCGCCCTCGCGGCGGTATCCGGATGGACTTCCACGAAGACCTCCGCCACGACGTCGTTCAGCTCCTTGACCAGCCGGGTCTGCGCCCCGGACTGGTAGTGCTGCAGGACCCGGCCCGTGGTGGCCTGCAAGGGGAATTCGGCGTCGGGCGGCTCGGCCGGGCCGACGTGGTCCACCGGGACGAACCGCGCGCGGCCGTCCGGATGGGCGAAGGCGTCGAGGAACATCCGCGGTGTGCCGGGATGCGATTCCGCCGGGACGGGCCAGTAGAGAGCTTCGCCTGCCCGGAGCCGGTCGTAGGTGATGCCCGAGTAATCGGCGACACCGCCCTTGGACGCCCGCCGGAGCTCGGTGAAGACCGCTTCGGCGTCCGCCGGGAACCGTCCGTCCGGCTGACCGAACCGGCGGGCGAGTTCGGAAAGCACGAAGAGATCGGTCTTCACTCCGGACGGCGGGTCGATCGCCTTGCGCCGCAGGAGGATCCGGCCTTCGAGATTGGTCATCGTGCCGTCCTCCTCGGCCCACTGCGTGACCGGGAGGACGACGTCGGCCATCGCCGCGGTCTCCGACAGGACGAGGTCCGAGACCACCAGGAAGTCCAAAGAGGACACCTTGTCCTGGATGTTCCCGGCGCCGGGCGCCGAAACGACGAGGTTGCTGCCGAACACCAGCAACGCGCTCGGGCCGTTTTCGGTGCCGAGTGCCTCCAGCAGCTCGACGGCCGACCGGCCCGGCCCCGGCAGGGAGTCCGGCGGAACACCCCAGACTCCGGCGACGTACTCGCGGGCCGCGGGGTCGTCGATCTTGCGGTAACCGGGCAGCTGGTCGGCCTTCTGCCCGTGCTCGCGCCCGCCTTGGCCGTTGCCCTGCCCGGTCAGGCAGCCGAAACCGGACCCCTGGCGGCCCGGAAGGCCGAGGGCGAGCGCGAGGTTGATCCAGGCGTTGACCATCGCGGTGCCGTTGGCGTGCTGCTCGGTGCCGCGCGCGGTGAGGACGTAGGCGTTGCGGGCCGCCGCGAGTTTGCCGGCGACGCGGCGCTGGTCGGCGGCGGAGACCCCGGTGACCTGCTCGACCCGCTCCGGCCACCAGGCCGCGACCGAACGCCACAGCTCTTCGAAGCCGTTCGTTCGCTTGTCCACATAGGACCGATTCAGTAGCCCGTCGGCGACGACGGCATGCAGAATGCCCTGCGCGAGCGCGAGATCGGTGCCCGGCGCGGGAGCGAGGTGCACTCCGGCGAGTTCGGCGGTCGGAGTGCGGCGCGGATCGACGACGATCAGGTCCGCGCCTCGCAGGTGCTGAGTGAACGGCGGCATGGTCTCGGCCGGGTTCGCCCCGACGAGCAGGACCGCGTCGGCGTCGGCGAGATCCGTGACGGGGAACGGCATCCCGCGATCGGCGCCGAACGCCTTGATCCCGGCGGCCGCCGCCGACGACATGCAGAACCGGCCGTTGTAGTCGATCTGCGAGGTACCCAACGCGACCCGGGCGAACTTCCCCAGCAGGTACGCCTTCTCGTTGGTCAGCCCGCCCCCGCCGAAGACGGCGACCGAGTCGGCTCCCCTGGCCGCGCGGATCTCGGTGAGCCGCCGCGCGACGAGGTCGAGCGCCCGCGGCCAGGACGCGGGCCGCAGTTCGCCGTCGACCCTGATCAGCGGTGTCGTCAGACGGGAAGGCGAGGTGAGGAGCTCCCCCGACGTCCAGCCCTTCTGGCACAGGCCGCCGGCGTTGACCGGGAAGTCGCGCGGCGCGACCCGGGCGCCGTCGAGGCTCATCCCGCACTGCAGGGCGCAGTACGGGCAGTGCGTGTCCACCGCGGTCTCGGTGGGGGCGGCGAGCGGCACGGGCACCTCCTCCAGGCGTCGATAGCGCTTGAAGGTAGGGAGGCCGTGTTACCTGGAAACTCCCGAATGTTTCAGGCGGTTGACATTGACCGCTCCCGATGGACGTCACACCGTGAGGTCGCCACACCCCGCAATTCGGTACCTGCTTGCGATCGTTGCGCGTGCAACTACCGCGAGCAGTTACCGAATTGCGGCTATACACAAGATGTATAGATCCCGCGTATACATACTGTTTATAGTCACTCGCATGTCCATCGGGAACACGCTGCTCGGCCTGCTCGAAGCCGGTCCCAAGCACGGTTACGACCTCAAACAGCTTTACGACAAGCAGTTCCGGCAAGACCGTCCACTGCACTACGGGCAGGTCTACTCGACGCTGAACCGGCTCCTGAAGAACGGCCTGGTCGAGGAGAACGGCGTCGAAGCGGGCAGTGGTCCGGCCCGGAAGCGGTACGCGATCACCGAAGCAGGCGTCGCCAACGTCGAGGAATGGCTGAAGAGCCCGGAAAGTCCCTCGGTCTACCTGCAGAACACGCTCTACACCAAGGTCGTGCTCGCGCTCCTGTCCGGCCGGGGCGCCCAGGACCTGCTCGACGCCCAGCGGAGCTCCCACCTGCGCGCCATGCGCGAGCTCACCGCCCGCAAGACCGACGGCGATCTCGCCGACCAGCTGATCTGCGACCACGCGCTGTTCCACCTGGAAGCGGATCTGCGGTGGCTGGAACTCACCGCCGCCCGCCTCGACGACCTCGCGCGCCAGCTGACGCGCTGATCTGGGGACCGCACAGTGGAAACACCGTTGTTACACGGGCTCGGCCTGCACAAGACCTTCGGCCCTGATCAGGCGCTGGCCGGGGCCGGGCTGACGCTCCAAGCCGGCGAGATCGTCGTCCTGCCGCTGGCCGGGATCAGCCTGCCGGTGCTCGCCCAGGAACAGGTCCGGGAACGGCGTCGGTCGCTCGGGGCGCTGTCCGCCACCGGTGTCCCGGTGCGGGTGATCGTCCGATCCTTGTTGTGGCAGAACGGAATTCCGCTGCTGCTGGGCATCGTGGTCGCCACGGTGACCGGGATCGCCGTCACCGCGCTGAGCAGGCGGCTGTTCCGGGAAGGGCTGTACGTCGACTGGTCCTCGGTCGGGCTGCTCATCGCGGCGACGGTCGCGATGGTGGCGCTGGTGACGGCGTCGACGGTGCCGTCCGTGCGCTCGGCGGCGAGGTCGGAGAACCTGCGCACCGAGTGATCCGTCCGTGAAGGCCCCTTGACCCGGGGGCCTTCACGGACCTAAAGCACGGCGCTGACGTCGCGGGCGGCGGCGCGGAGCCCGTCGTGCGCCGCTCGCGTCGACCGCGGGTCGAGGGCGTTGGCGGCGAGGCGGAAGAGGATCGCCCGCAGGAGAAGCTGGGGCCATTCGGGCAGATGCGCCCAGCGTTCGAGAAGAGCGATGGTGGCGCCACCCCAGGCCAGCGCGTCGACCGCGACGATCGCGGCCCCCCATTCACCGGGCCGGTAGTACGGCACGAAATCGACGATGCCGGGGGCCGCGTCACCGTCGAACAGCACGCCGGCCAGCAGGTCCCCGTGCACGACCTGATCCGGCAGGTTGACCGGTCTTCGGGAACCCGCCAGCACCTCGAACCAGCGGCCGCCCTTGTTCTCGTCGAGCGGCAGGTCCGCCTCGCCCCAGGCGAGTTTGTCGGCCAGCGCCTCGAGTTCGGTGCGCCGCCCCGGAAAATCCGGCCGCGGCAACCCGGCCGTCGCCCGATGCAGCTTGACCGCCGCGTGCACGACCTCGTCATAACGGTGCTCGGCCGTCCCGGACACGAACAGGTTCGCCGACCAGCCGCCGACCACCCACCGGCCGTCACTGGACCGAACGGGCTTCGCGATCCGCAACCCCGGCTCGTCGACGGCTTCCAGCGCCCGCGCCGTCCACAACGTCCGCGACTTGTCCACGACGGGCTTGAGCACGAGATCGTTGTAGCGCCAGGCGGTGGTGCCGGGCAGCGGTTCCGCGTCACCGGTCCGTCCGCCGAACGCCGAACAGACGTGTTCCGGAGGGCTTTCGAGGGTGGCACGCACGGCTCGGCACGTTACCCCGTCTTCCACGTCCCGGACGAAAAGACGCGCTGGTCTCGCGTGGCCCAGCGCCGTCTCACCGACGGACACCTCGCCTTGGTGCCTGGGTACATGAAGGCCCCCTTCCTGTACCCAGGCGCAAGGAAGGGGGCCTTCATGTACTTCGGTGATGGTTGCCGGGGCCGATCCAGCGCGGCGCGCGGGCCGAACGACGAACCTCAGTAGGTCGGCAAACTCTGGTCGATCTGCCGCGCCCAGGCCAGCACCCCGCCACCGAGGTGGGTCGCGTCCTTGAACCCCGCCTGGTGCAGCGCCGCGAGCGCCTCCGCCGAACGCGCGCCCGACTTGCAGTGCAGCACGATCGGCTTGTCCTGCGGCAGTTCCGACAGCGCCTCGCCCGAGAGGATCTTGTCCTTCGGGATCAGCGTCGCGCCCTTGATGTTCACGATCTCGTACTCGTGCGGCTCACGGACGTCGATGAGGGCGAAGTCGTCGCCGTTGTCGAACTTGGCCTTGAGTTCCGCCGGAGTGATCGTGTGCCCCGAAGCGGCCGAAGCGGCTTCGTCGGACACAACACCGCAGAAGGCGTCGTAGTCGATGAGCTCGGTGATCTTCGGGGTCTCCGGATCCTTGCGGATCTTGACCTCGCGGTACTTCATCTCGAGCGCGTCGTAGCTGACGAGCCTGCCCAGCAGTGGCTCACCGATGCCGGTGATCAGCTTGATCGCCTCGTTCACCATGATCGAGCCGATCGACGCGCACAGCACGCCCAGCACCCCGCCCTCGGCGCACGACGGCACCATGCCGGGCGGCGGCGGCTCGGGGTAGAGGTCGCGGTAGTTGAGGCCCTTGCCGTTCGGCGCGTCCTCCCAGAACACGCTCGCCTGCCCCTCGAACCGGTAGATCGAGCCCCACACGTAGGGCTTGCCGGTGAGCACGGCGGCGTCGTTGACCAGGTAGCGCGTCGCGAAGTTGTCGGTTCCGTCGAGGATCAGGTCGTACTGCTCGAACAGCTCCAGCGCGTTCGACGACTCGAGCCGGTCGGTGTGCAGGTGCACCTTCACGAAGGGGTTGATCTCGGCGATGGTCTCCTGCGCCGACGCGGCCTTGAGCTTGCCGATGTCGGACTGGCCGTGGATGACCTGGCGGTGCAGGTTCGATTCGTCGACCTCGTCGAAGTCGACGATGCCGAGCGTGCCGACCCCGGCCGCGGCCAGGTACAGCAGCGCCGGGCTGCCGAGGCCGCCGGCCCCGATGACCAGCACCTTGGCGTTCTTCAGCCGCTTCTGCCCGGTCATCCCGACGTCCGGGATGATCAGGTGACGGCTGTACCGGGCCACCTCTTCCTTGGTGAGCTCGGCGGCCGGCTCGACGAGCGGCGGCAGCGTGCCTGACATCGGGTCCTCCATCTCGCGTGGATCGCGGTCGCATCCCAGTATCTACAACACCAGGCGGCGGAAACGACTTCCCGTGTTTCACATTCTGGGAAATTCCGGTGGAGGGGAGGGTGGGACTAGGGTGTCTGGTTCGGCCAGGAGCCCGGCTTGCAGACCAGGCCGTCGGCGGGCACCTTGCCGCGGTCACCGCCGGGGAGATCGTTCAGCTGCGCCACGAAATTGTTGGAAACGCCGAAGGTCTGCTGCATCATCACCGGCGCGATCCCGCCGTTCTCCTTGCAGCCCACGTGTTTTCCGCCCAGGGCGTGCCCGACTTCGTGGTTGATGGCGTACTGACGGTACGCGACCATGTCGCTCTCGAACGCCATCGCTCCGCGCACCCAGCGGGCGAGGTTGATCACCACGCGCTTGTCGAAACTGGACCGGTAGCACGAGGTCTCGTAGGTGATCTGGAACATGCAGACATCCGGGCGATGCGTGGTGTTCGGTGTGGTGAGACTCACCCGGAAACTCGGGTTCGGGAAGCTCGCGTCGACACGCTGGAGCGCCTTCTTCCCATCCCACGTCCAGCTTCTGGGATCGGACAGCGTGCCCTGCACCATGGTGGCGAAGCTGTCGTCACCGCCGTAGCTGGCCGGATCGATGCCGTCCTCGACCTCGACGGTGTAGGTGTACAACTGCCCTGTCCCGACCTTGTCGCCTTTGCCCGGCACCACGTGATAGGTGCCCTGACCGGACGGCGTGAAGGCACCGCCCTTGGGCAGATCCGCGGTCGGGATCTTGAGATCGACCGGTTTGGCCGGGTTCTCGGGAAGGACGTCGCCGCCCCCGTCCACCCCCGCGCCCGGCTCGCCGCCGTTGCCCGCGGAACCGTCGGCCGAAGCGAGGCTCGCGCCGTCCGCGGGGATCGGCTCGGGCGGGCCGGTCGCGGTGTTGAACACGACCAGCGCGGTGATCACCACCAGGATCGGCAGCGCGTACACCCGCCAGCCGTAGATCTTGGCGAAGTGGCCGATGCCGCCCTTGCTCTTGCCTTCCCGGGGCTCGGCGGCGCCCGGCTCGTGCGGCTTCCAGGACGCGCTGAGCGGCTGCGCACTGGTCCGGCGGCCGCCGGGGCGATAGCGGTCCTCGTCGAGCCGCTGCGACGGCGGCGGCGTCGGCCGGTACTGCCCGGTGCGCGGCGCGTCGGAGATCCGAGGCTGGGTACGTGACGAACGGCGACCGGAGGCGGAGTACTGAGACCGCCGTCCTTCGCCCTGCGCGCCTTGCTTCACCCGGTCCACGGCAACCAGGGTGCCATAACCGAACTGTGATGTTGTGAGCGACCGGCCCTTCACGCAGCGTGTCCTGCCCACCCGAATGGACTACCAGGTGCCGGATTCCACCGCTTCCCACATGCCCAAAACGGCCTTCGCTACGACATTCGGGCGTTCCATCTGCGCCACGTGGCCGGTTCGGGGGAGAACGAGCAGCCGGGCGTGCGGAAGTAGCCGAGCGGTGCGCTCCGCGCGCCGGACGGAGATCACCCGGTCGTGCTGCCCCCAGACGACCAGTGTGGGCGCGGCGACGTTCGGCGCGACGGCCCACAGCGACGCGGGTCCGCGCGCGGACCACGTCCGGAAGATGCCGAACGTGCTGCGAGCGAGCGCGGGGGTGGCCCAGGCGAAGGCGGCGCGAGCGCTGTGCTCCTCCTCGAGCTCGTCCAGCCTGCTTTCGGCGAAACGGCCCGGGTCGGCGAAGCACAGCTTGATGACCTGCATGGCGCGTTCGCGCGGGTCGAGCGCGGCCAGCTGACGGCGCACTCGCGGGCCGATCAGCGGCAGGTACGCGAACGCCATCCGCGGATCGGACAGGCGCTTCATGCTGGGACGGAGATCCGGCATCGCCGGCGAGATCAGCGTCAGCGTCTTCACCAGTTCCGGGCGCCGGGCCGCGACGAGCAGCGCGACCGCGCCGCCCATCGAGTTGCCGAACAGGTGCACCGGCCCGCGGTCCAGGCTTTCGATGTGGCTCGCCACGATTTCGGCGTGCGCGTCGAGACTGAAATCGAAAGCGTCGGGCGGCTCCGAATAGCCGAACCCGGGCAGATCGACCGAAGTACCTGCCGCCTGGGGCGCCAAAAGAGCGGCGAGATCGGTCCAATTCGTGGCCGAGCCGCCGAGGCCGTGGACGTAGACGGCCGTCTCGGGACCGCCCGGCGTCCGGCGGATGTGCAATTTCACCCCGCCGACACTTATTGTTTCCCCGGGCCACGGCGGCGGCGCGGGGTCGAGCGACGGCAACGACCTGCGCGACAGCGGTACGTGGGTCAACGGCGGGCGGCCCCCGACGGCACGGGAAACTGGAGAAGACACAGCACCAAGGATGCCCGACCCTTGGCGGTCCGGCTGTACCGGCGAGTAATCTCGAGGTCACTTCACGCGGCGGTGACCCTGCCCGAAGAAGCCCGCTCGACTGCGCTGACGAGTTCTCGGCGGTAAGGACCGCCTCGGACAAGGCTGACGCGTTCTCGGCGGAGACGAGTGCCTCGAACTGGAGGAACGATGACAGAAATGGCGCGACTGCAGGCACGAGGCGTCCGCCTGCCCAGAACGGAACGCCGCGCCCAGCTGCTGGCCGCCGCTCAGCGGGTGTTCGCCGCGAACGGTTACCACGCCGCCGCGATGGACGAGATCGCCGAAGAGGCCGGAGTCAGCAAGCCGGTCCTCTACCAGCACTTCCCCGGCAAGCTCGACCTCTACATCGCGCTGCTGGAGAGCCACGTCGACGAACTGGTGCGGCGGGTCAAGGACGCGCTCGACTCCACGACGGACAACAAGCAGCGCGTGCCGGCCACCGTCGGCGCGTTCTTCGACTTCGTCAACAACGACGCGGGCGCGTTCCGGATGGTCTTCGAATCCGACCTGCGCGGCGAGCCCGCCGTGCAGGAGGCGGTGGACCGGGCGACGTCGGCCAGCGTCGACGCGATCACCGACACCATCACCGCCGACGCGGGCCTCGACGAGGACAAGGCACGGCTGCTCGCGGTCGGCCTCGTGGGCCTCTCGCAGGTCAGCGCCCGGTTCTGGCTGGCACACCACAAGTCGATGAGCCGCGAAGAGGCCGTCGCCCTCACTGCCAACCTCGCCTGGCGAGGGATCGGCGGCGGCTTCCCGTTGCAGCACTGACCCGCAATTCGTCATCTGCTTGCGATCACCCCGATCGCAAGCAGATGACGAATTGCGTCGGAACACTTCGCTGTCACTTTTGATCCATCCAGCGGCACCGGACGGGCCCGCGTTTCGGCTATGAATCAAGCGACCGCGTCCCGATCCGCGAGGAGTTCCCATGCCCCACATCGCGCTCGACGAGAACTTGCCAGGCATCACCGCGCTGTTCGCCTACCGACCGGAGACAGCGGCGCCCCTCGGGCAACTCGCCGAGGTCCTGCTTCGCGGCCCGAGCAGCCTCAGCGTCGGCGAGCGCGAACTGATCGCCGCGGTCGTCTCGCGCGGCAACGACTGCACGTTCTGCTCACGCAGTCACGGCGCCGTCGCCGCCGAAGCGCTCGAAGGGGGCATGCCGGTCGTCGAAGCGGCTTGGAAGGACGTCGACGGCGCCCCCGTCTCGGCGAAGGTGCGGTCGCTTCTGCACGTCGCGCTGGCTGTCCGCGAAAGCGGGAAGTCCGTGAGCGAAGACCTGATCGAGACCGCCCGCGCGGAGGGCGCGACGGACGTCGAACTCCACGACACCGTGCTGATCGCGGCCGCTTTCTGCATGTTCAACCGCTACGTCGACGGGCTGGCGACGATCGCCACCGACGACCAGGACGCCTATCGGGAGACGGGCGTCCGCCTCCTGGAGAACGGCTACACGCACCTGTGAGGGGAGCAAGGGACCTTTGCTCTCGCCCCTCTCGCTCCCTCTCGATGCCGAGAGAAACGAGAGCAAAGGTCCCTTGCTCCCGCTTTCAGACCCTCACGGCGCGGCGGACGAGTGCCGCGATCCGGCCCGAGACCTCCTGCGCCCGTTCCTGCGGCAGCATGTGCCCGGCGCCCGGGTAGCGCACGAACTCGGCCTCCGGCAGCGCGTCGGCGATGACCTTGGCGTGTGGGGGCGGGCAGAGCCTGTCCTGCTCCCCGGCCAGCACGATCACCGGTTTGCCCTGCAACGCCGCCAGCGTGACCCGGCAGTCGTGCCGGGAGATCGCTTCCTGGAATCCGGCGACACTCGCCGGATGCGCGCACAGCAGCTGTTCGGCGACCGAGTCGACGTCGGCCCGCTGAGGCCGCCGCCCGAAGACGAGCAGCCGCGCACCGGGGCGCACCACCGACAGCGGCAGCGGCAAGGCGTCCCGGCGGTTCTTCGCGAGCAGTTTCGCGAGCCTCCGTTCGAACCTCGCCGCGCCGCTGCCCGCGATCCCCGGCAGGCCGAGGGTTATCCGGTCCATCTCACCGGACGACGTGGCGACGAACGCGACCCCTGCGACGCGCCGGTCCACCAGATCGGGATGCCTGCGGGAAAGTTCCATGATCGTCATACCGCCCATGGAGTGCCCGGCGAGCACGAGCGGTCCGTTCGGGACGCGGTCCTGGATGAGTTCGGCGAGGTCGTCGGCGAGGGTCGGGATCGTGGCCTTCCCCGGTTTCGCCGGTGCGGAGCCGCCGTGGCCACGCAGGTCGTAGC
Organism: Amycolatopsis sp. QT-25; assembly: GCF_029369745.1. Classification (NCBI taxonomy): domain Bacteria; kingdom Bacillati; phylum Actinomycetota; class Actinomycetes; order Pseudonocardiales; family Pseudonocardiaceae; genus Amycolatopsis; species Amycolatopsis sp. QT-25. Next base: position 1,029,841 of record NZ_CP120210.1, on the reverse strand, counting down.
GCAGGATCCGGACGGAGTCGCCGAGCCGCGAGACGACGCCGTCCCAGGTCCGGTGGTCCTGGGTCCAGCCGTGCACGAGCACCAGCGTGAGTTCGGAGTCGGCCGGACCGCTCGTCTCGACGTGCAGCGCGGTGCCGTCGCCGGTCACGAAACGGTGTTCCCGCGACGGGTCCCACGAGACGGTGTCGCGTTGCTTCACACTCTTCATCGCTTCGCCGGCAGCAGGAAGGACTTGCGCCAGAAGTACATGCCGGGCTTGCCGACCAGACCGGACTCCTGCAGGAACGGCATGATCTTCTCGCCCGCCCATTGGATGCTTTCGCGCCAGTGGGGGTTGTTCAGCGCGGCTTCGACGCCGTCCCGCGGCCGGATGCCGACGGCCTTGTAGACGTTCGGGTTGATGAAGGCCCGCGTCACGAAATACGAAATCAGCGCGATGATGAACTGCTGATAGACGATCTCCTTCTTCGACAGTTTCGCCATCCCGCGAGTGACCTCTTCGCGGGCGAAGGTGACGTGGCGGGCTTCCTCGAGCACGTGGATCCGGTTCACCATGCGCACCAGCGGCTGGATGTCCGGGTCGTTCATCTGCTCGCGCTGAAGCCGGTCGAGGACCTCTTCGGCGACGAGGATCGCGCCGTACCGCGCGGGGCCGTAGCTGATCGAGGGCATCAGTTTCGCCAGCCGCCGCAGCCACGGCACCGGCCCGTAGGACGGGCAGCCGATCCGCGAGGCCATCCGCGCGAACATCGTCGAGTGGCGGCATTCGTCCGCGATCTCGGTCAGCGCGTACTGGGCGTGCGAGCTGGTGGGGTCTTCGTCGTAGACCTCCTTGAGCAGCATCTGCATCAGGAGGATCTCGAACCACAGCCCGGTCGTGGCGACGCTCGCGACCTCGTGCTTGCCGAGTTCGATGCGCTGCTCTTCGGACAGCGAGTCCCACAGCTCGGTGCCGTAGAGCGAAGAACGATGTGCCGGGATGTAGTGCTTCCCGTCCACGAGCGGAGCGTTCCAGTCGATGTCGACGTCGGGGTCGTAGAACTTGTTGGCGGAGGACTTGAGCAGCCGCTCGGCTGTCTTCTCCCGGTCTGTTTCCTTCAGCGCCCGCGTCATTGCCGACACGCCCCTATCTGTAACTCGCGGTAACAGTTACCTCTGGTAGCATGACTGGGGTGATCGAACGTGTCAAGCGCAACAGCAAGCAGTCGAGCAAGCACCCCACGGCGGGTGAGGCCGACACGGGCGACGCCCGTCGCGACCGCTGGCGCAAACACCGGATCGCGCGCCGCGCGGAGTTCGTCGAAGCGGCTCTCCGTGCGCTCGACACCCACGGGCCGGACCTCGGCATGGAAGACGTCGCCGCCGAAGCGGGCGTCACGAAACCGGTTTTGTACAGGCACTTCGACGACAAGGCCGATCTGTACGTCGCGCTCGGGCAGCGTGGCACGGAGATCCTCTTCCAGCGGCTGATTCCGGCGATCAACTCCGAGCTGGCCCCGGTCCCCCGGATCCGGATGGCGCTCGACGCGTTCTTCAGCGTCATCGAGGAGCACCCCAACCTGTACCGCCTGCTCGCCCGCGGCGGCCTCCAGGAAAAGGTGGTCGTCAAGTCCGACGTCGTCGCCGAGGACAAGGAACTGATCGCCACCGCGCTCACCGCGCTGCTCGGCGACTACATGCGGATGTTCAACATGGACTCCGGCGCCGCCGAACCGTGGGCGCACGGCATCGTCGGCATGGTGCAGAGCACCGGTGAATGGTGGCTGGACCGGCGCTCGATGGGCCGCGACAGCGTCGTCGAATACCTGACCCAGATCATCTGGGCCGCGATCGACGGCCTCTCCCGGCAGCAGGGCATCGTCATCGATCCCCAGCTGCCGCTCGAAGAGAACAAGGTCGTCCAAATGCGGAAGACCCAGGAAAAGCAGGCGGAGGGGCAATGAGCGAGCACGACGAAGACGGCTACTCCGGCGAAGCGGTTCTCGTGATCGACGGGACCGAGATCGCCACGACGGTGGAACTGCGGGGCTACTTCCAGCCCATCGACGGGTATTACCGCTGGTACGGCCGCGTGGCCACGCACGAGCAGGTGTCCGCGGCCGCCGGCGGCAAGAAAACCGCCGTCGAGATCCGCGCGGGCGAGTACAGCGCGAAGGGCGAACTCTCCGACCCGGACCCGTGGGACCGCTACCGCATCATGGGCACCAGCACGCCGCCCTTCCACGTGCCGACCTCGCTGGAAGAACTGAACGAACTCAACGCCTGAACCCCGGCGGAAGTACCTGAAGGCCCCCTTCCTTGCGTCCAGCGCAAGGAAGGGGGCCTTCAGGTACTGAGGATCGGCCTGCGGGCGAGCAAGAGGCTTGAGACTGTCAACCCCGCCGCTGGGCGGGCACCCGAGCCACCGCCCCCACGTACTTCGGCCAGCTCGACAGCTTGTTCATCGCCCATTCCAGCGGCCCGCGCCCGACGAACCTCCGCCACAGCACCGCGGCGGTCAGCGCGACCACCGAGAACTCGACGAAGTGCAGCACGCTGAAGATCGAATCACCGTCGCTCTCGTCCCACAGCAGCGCGATCGCCACGAAATGCAGCACGTACGCGCTCAGCACCCGCCCGCCCAGATCCGCGAGCGGCCGCAGCACGCGGTCGAACTTCGGCATCAGCAGCTGGCAGCCACCGATCACCGCCGCCGCGATCCCGATCGAGATCAGCAGGTCGAACGGCGTGTACGAAGTCCCCGTCGGCAGCAGTTCCCAGGCCCAGCTGGTGGTCGGCGGCGTGCCGTGGATCCAGGTCTGGTGGAGCCGGAGGAATTCCGGCGGCGTCATCCCCGCCTGCGCGGCGGCCGGTTCCAGTGAGCGGTAGACGGCCCGCATGCCGCCGAGCGGCCCGGTCGCGATCCACGACACGACGTAACCCCCCACCGCGAGCGCCGATCCGCCGAAGAACAGCCGACGGCACACACTGAGCGAGCTCAGGTCCATCCGCCCGAGCGACATCCCGGCGAACACGTACGCCATCAGCGTCAACGCGGGGAAGGTTCCGGTCAGCACGAGTACGGTCGCGGCCTTCGCCAGCCCGGTCGACGTGACATCGGCCGCGGTCAGGTCCGGCGCGAAGAAGAACAGGTCGCGGGGAAGCAGCTGCGCTCTGATCAGATGCGAGAGCAGCGGGCCCGCCACGGCGACGACGACCGCGGCGATCGCCAAGGCTTTCGCGCCCGCGCGGAGCCACGGGATCGCGAAGAGGAAGCAGGCCCCGTAGTAGGCCAGAATCACCATGTAGCCGGTTTCGAGGCTGGTCAGCCACAGCCCCAGCGCCACCAGCAGCGGGGCCCGGGTCGCCAGCTTGAGCGCGACGCGCGTCCGGTCGCGGCCCAGTTTCGGGCGGCGTCCGCCGGACATCAGCGCGATCGAGACCCCGGCCAGAACCGCGAACAACGCCGCGGAGTGGCCTTCGAACGGTTTGAACAGCACCCCGACGCCGCCTTTGACGGGGTCGGGACCGACATGCACCGCATACATGCCGAGGACGGCCAAGCCACGGGCGACGTCGATGCCGGTCAACCGCCCGGCGACCCGTTTGCCTGGTTCGGGAACTGTACGCACGCCGTCCACCAGCGCGCGGTCCATCACAGTGACGCCGTCCACCTCATTCCTCGGCTAGCCCCCTGCCGTCCCCGCCATAGCGTGACGATCAAATCTGAGAGCTGGCTGAGATGCGGCGGTGACGCCACTGTGACATCCGACTACAACCCGATCGGGTCAACCACCCACAGCGAAGCCGACCTTGCGAACGTCCGACGGCGCGATTTCGACGTAGGCGATCCGGTCGGTGGGCACGATGTACTTACGGCCCTTTTCGTCGTCGAGGCGGAAGATCCCGTCGCCGGCCCTCAAGGCGTTCGCGACCAGTTCCTCGACCTCGTCGGGCGACTGGCTGCTGGACACCACGAGCTCCCGCGGCGTGTCCTTGATGCCGATCTTGACCTCCACGTGGGACCTCCGCTTGAAAGTTCGAAATTACTGGCCCGCCAAGGCTAGCCGAAGAGACGTCAGCCGAGCCCCAGCACCTGCATGCGTTTGGTGTGCCCCTGCTGCAACCGGCGGAACAGCGCGGCGATTCCCGAAAGGTCTCCCGAGCCTTCGACGATCAGTTCGGCGAGCCCGTCCCGCTCGGCGACGACGTACTGGGCCTGCGTCAACGCCTCGCCCAGCAGGCGACGACCCCACAGCGCGAGTTTGTCCCGCGCCTTCGGGTCGGCCTCGATCCCGGCCGCGACTTCGCGTTCGGCGAACGCGGAGTGCCCCGTGTCGGCGAGCACGGTGAGCACCAGATCCTTGGTTTCGGGGTCGAGCCAGCTGGCCATCTCGCGGTAGAGGTCCGCCGCGAGCCCATCGCCGACGTAGGCCTTCACCAGCGACTCGAGCCAGGAGCGCGGCGCCGTGGAGGCGTGCCAGGCGTCGATGTGCCCGACGAAGGGCCTCATGGCGTCCTCGATCGCGACGCCGTGCCCCGCGAGGTGCTTGGTGAGCAGGTCGTAGTGCCCGATCTCGGCGGCCGCCATGGACGCCAGCGCGGCCCGGCCGGACAGCGTCGGCGCGGTGCGCGCGTCCTCGGCCATGCGATCGAATGCGGACAATTCCCCATAGGCGAGTACGCCGAGCAAATCGACTACGCCCTCACTGATCTGCTTTGCCTCCGTCACGGCGGAAAGGGTAGCGCCGAACACACCTTCGGGGTGGTGAAGAGACCGATCCCACCCTCCTCGACACGAGGGCGAACTCGGCCGGAAAGAGACCCTCCCCACCTCCCTGCGCGGCGAGGACTTCGGCCGGAAAGAGACCCTTCCCACCTCCCTGCGCGGCGAAGACTATCCGAAAACCGCAGATCAGGTAGACTGGCCATCGGATACGACGGATCATCCGTCCCGGATCGGGACGCTGCTGCGGCTGAAGGACAGCCGGTGCGGCCCTGATCAGCGCAAGAATGATGTGCGTGCACGCCATCCTGCGGCATTCCCACGAAGGGCCGCTTCAGCGCCAGTAGCGCGGAGCCCGAGCGAATTTTCGTGGTCGAGTGTCGATCGGTGACCAGGGCAGTGCGCGCTGGTCACGAGAGAGGCGAGCACCCTGACCACGAACGAAACCACGACCGAAGAGACCACCACCGGCGTTCCGGAGGCCGTCGCGCTGGAGCACAGCGAGTCAGGCCCGGCGGCACTCGACGTGTCGCACCCGCTGCAGGCGGGCGCGCCGGTGGAACCCGAAGCCCCTTCCTTCGCTTCCTTCGGCGTCAAGCCGGAGATCGTGAAGGCGCTGAGTGAGGCCGGGATCGAGCGAACCTTCGCCATCCAGGCATTGACGCTGCCGCTGGCCATGGCAGGCGACGACCTGATCGGCCAGGCCCGCACGGGGATGGGCAAGACGCTGGGCTTCGGCGTCCCGCTGCTGCACCGCGTCGAGGTCCCCGGCGACGGCACCCCGCAGGTGCTGGTCGTCGTGCCGACCCGTGAGCTGTGCATCCAGGTCGCGAACGACCTCAAGGGCGCCGGCAAACACCTCGGCATCCGCACCCTGGCCATCTACGGTGGCCGCCCCTACGAATCGCAGATCGCGGCGCTCCGCAGCGGCGTCGACGTCGTCATCGGCACCCCGGGCCGCCTGCTGGACCTGGCCGAGCAGAAGCACCTGGTGCTGGGCAAAGTCCGCGGGCTGGTGCTGGACGAGGCCGACGAGATGCTCGACCTGGGCTTCCTGCCCGACATCGAGCGCATCCTGCGGATGGTCCCGGACAAGCGCCAGACGATGCTGTTCTCGGCGACCATGCCGGGTCCGATCATCACGCTGGCCCGCACGTTCCTCACCCAGCCGACGCACATCCGCGCCGAGGAGAACGACGCCGGCGCCATCCACGAGCGCACCACCCAGTTCGTCTACCGGGCGCACTCGATGGACAAGCCCGAGTTGATCGCCCGCGCGCTGCAGGCCGAAGGCCGTGGCCTGACGATGATCTTCACCCGCACCAAGCGCACCGCGCAGAAGGTCGCCGACGAGCTCGTCGAGCGCGGCTTCGCGGCCGCCGCCGTGCACGGTGACCTCGGCCAGGGCGCCCGCGAGCAGGCGTTGCGCGCGTTCCGCTCCGGCAAGGTCGACGTGCTGGTCGCCACCGACGTCGCCGCCCGCGGCATCGACATCGACGACGTCACGCACGTGATCAACTACCAGACGCCGGAGGACGAGAAGACCTACGTCCACCGGATCGGCCGCACCGGCCGGGCCGGGCGCACCGGTGTCGCGATCACCCTCGTCGACTGGGACGAGGAGCCGCGCTGGAAGATGATCTCGGACCTTCTCGGGCTCGACATGGCCGAGCCCGCCGAGACGTACTCGTCGTCGAAGCACCTGTTCAGCGACCTGGGCATCCCCGCGGGCACCACCGGGCGCCTTCCCCTCTCGAAGCGGACCCGCGCCGGCCTTTCGGCCGAGGTCGAAGAAGACCTGGGCGGCAAGCGCCGCGGCCGTGGCCAGCAGGGCCAGCAAGGCCCGAAGGACGAAGAAGAAGCGCCCCGCAAGCGCAACCGCACGCCGCGCAAGCGGACCCGCGGCGGTGCGAACGCGGCCGCGAAGATCGAGGCCGCGGACGCCGCGGACGCTTCGGCGGAGGGCACGGACGGCGAGACCTCCGAGGCAGCCGAGGCGCCGTCGGAGGGCCGCACGCGGACCCGTCGCCGTAGCCGCGGCGCCGCCAAGCCGAGCCCGGAGGTCAGCGGGCCGGCGGTCGAAAAGGAGGCGGGCGACAGCGCCGAGCGTCCGGCTCGACGACGCCGCCGTCGCCGTCCCTCGGCGACTTCTGATACACCTGCGTCGGCAGACTGAGAGCTTCAGACCGACACGTGGGGAGCCAGGGGCACGTGAGCGAACGCTGGGACGCCGCGCCGGACGACGAACCGGCGCGGCCCGTGCCCGCCGATCTCGAACAGCCGTCGAGCGGTGCCGAACCGCGGACGGCCGAAAACGCGATCGGCACCGAAGACGTGCTGGACGCCGAACCCGCCACGGCGGTGGCCACCGAGCCGCCGCTGGGCGGGAAACGCGCCCGGCGCTCGCCGTGGAACCGCCCGCGGGATCGGGTGATCGCCGCGGCGATCGTGCTGATCGTCGCCGTCACCGGCGTCGTCATCGGGGTGAACAGCGACAACGCGGCGACCGTCGCGCAGGTCGCCAACACCATGCCGCCCGGGCTTCCGCCCGCACCGGCGGAAGTGCCCGGCTCGCTGACCGAGCTGTGGCAGGCACCGAGTTCCTCCACCCCCGTCCCCATCGGCGAGGCCAACAGCGTCGTCACCGCGGACAAGGGCGAGGTACTCGGCCGGGATCCGTACACCGGGGACGTCCGGTGGCGTTATTCCCGCGATCTCGAACTGTGCACCGTCGCGCTCGCCGGGATCAAGGTGGACGCGGTGTACCGCAAGGACACCGGCTGCAGCGAAGTCACCCAGCTCGACGCCGGCACCGGGCGCCGCACGGCGCAGCGCAACGGCGACGCCGAACTCGGCACCCGGCTGATCGTCGACGGATCGCACGTCACCACGACCGGCAAGAAACTCCTGAACACCTGGCGCGACGACCTGGTCAAGAGCATGGAATACGGCCAGGTCCCCGCCATCGTGAACCCGAACAAGCAGCCGAGGACCGGCTGCACCTACGGCACGGTGGCCGCCGCGGCGGGCAAGATCGGCGTGATCGAACGCTGCCCGGGCGACCCGGCCGACCGCTTCACCGTCTACCGCGCGACCAACGACGAAGCCGACGACCCGAAGGTCGACTACAGCACCGTGCTCGCCGGCAAGAACGCGAAGCTCCTCGCGATGTCCGGCGATCTCGCGCTGATCGTGCTGCCCGAACAGAAACTGCTGGTGATCTACGGCGGCGACGGCCTGCAGAAGTCGGCGTACCCGCTCGACGTGCCCGACGCGGACATCACGCCGGACCCGGTGGGCGGCGTCATGACGACCGCGTGGACCGCGCAGGGCTTCTACTGGTTCACCGGTTCGAAGACCATGGCGTTCTCGCGCGAAGACCTCACGCCGCGCTGGACGTTGAACGACTCCGCCGGCCCCGGCATGACCTTCGGGGAGCAGTTGGTCGTGCCCATCCAGGGCGGGCTCGCCGTGCTGAACGAGCTGACCGGCACCACGATCCGCACCGTCGGTCTCGACAGGCGTGGCTACACCGGCCCGGTGGTGCTCTCGTCGGTCGGTCCGGTGCTGCTGGAGCAACGCGGTCCGACCCTGGTCGCGCTCAAGTGACCGGCGGGCGATAGCAAAGGTCCCTTGCTACCGCCCGCCGTCAGCGCGTCGTCGAGGGCTTCGAACGCAGCCGGTTGACTTCCTTCCAGCACCACTTGCCATCTTCGCTCGCGAGCGTGCCGGTGGCGGTGCCGAGTCGCCCTGCGATGCTCAGCGTGACGGCCACCGTGTACTTGGTTTCGGAGACCTTCGTGATCGCGCCGAGCGTGGCGTCCGACGCTTCGCCGACCCGGTCGATGACCTGGTCGAGGTCCCTTTCCGCGTTCATGCACTTGAGTGCCGTCGACGCGGTCCTGTCGTGGGCGTTGATGCCGTCGACGATCGCCTGCGCCGTGCCTTCCGGACCGGAAGGTTTGCCGGCCTTGTCGTCGCCGAGGAAGAACCCGGGAGCGACGAACCCGGTGATACCCAGCGTGGTCACCACCACGGCCGCGGCGGCGATGCCGACCAGCAGTCCGGTCTTGCCGTTCTTCGGTGGCGCGGGTGGCCCGCCGAAACCCGGTCCGTACTGCGGCCGGCCGTAACCGGGGTACTGCTGCTGCGCGTACGCCCCACTCTGGTCGTGACCGGCCTGCGGGTACTGCTGCCCTGGGTACTGGTGTTCTGGGTAGTGCTGCTGTCCGCCGTGGCCCTGGTCGGGCTGGGGCGGATAGGTCATCGACGGTGTCCTTCGTCCTCGCTGCGGGGCAGTGTGTTCATCCACGACGTGCCCACTGAGCCACAGTTTCGCAGCGTGAAAGGCTTTTCCGGTCGATGGCACTTTCCTGCCGCGGTCAGCTCCACCAGAACAGGCTCAGCGCGGCCGTCACGCTCACCACGACGCCGAGACCCGCGAAGCCCGCGACGCGGCCAGTGCGCCTATCTACCGTCCGCTGCGCCAGCAAGGCGAGCACCGCGGCGGCCGGGTGGCCGATCAGCATCAGCAGACCCGGCCCCGGCGCGCCGATGAACAGACAGACCGCGGCGATCGAAACGACGCAGACCGTCAGCACGGCCATGCCGGCCGCGAGCGATCCGGTCAGCCCGCGCCAGAATCGGCCGCCTTGGGGCGCCGCGGGCTCATTGCGCTCCGTGGGCGGGGGTGTGGTCGTGAGCTGTTCGGTGTCCGGTGACGACACGTCCTGTCTGTCCCATCGTCGAATCTGGAGAGCTAGGGCGCCAGCAACTCCCACGGCTGAGCCGCGGGCCCGGCCTCCTGGCCTGCCGCGCAACTGGGCCGGAAGTCGCACCATGAGCAACGGCGACCCGGGCGCGCCGGGAACACCACGTCCCCGTCGCCGCCGGCCTTCAGGGTATCCGTTGCCAGGCGCAGGTCCCCGGCGGTCTCGTCGGCGCGCTGAAGGTGCCGCTTGAGGCTCTTCTCGGTGTGCTCGGCGGCCGCGATGGTCCCGGTGGGCACGTGATGGAGCTCGACCTGGTAGCACGGCGTCCGCAGCGTCCGGGCCGCGGCGACCGCGTACAGCGCCAGTGCCTGCGAGGAGCGCGCCTCGTACTCGTCCGGCTCACGACGGCCGGTCTTGTAGTCGATGATCACCAATTCCCGGCCGCGCTGGTCGATGCGGTCCGCGCGGCCCTCGATGATGAGGCTGGGCCCACTGCCCGGCTCGAGCGTGACGGGCGCCGAAACCCAGCGCTCCAGGCCGACCGGATCGACGCTGACGTCGTTGTGCTCGACGTACTCCGCGACCCAGGCCTTCGCCCTGGCTCGGTACCGGGCGGCCTGGTCGGTGTCTTCGAACCCGGCGTCCTTCCAGTGTTCGGCGACGAGCGCCATCGCCCGGTGCGGCACGCGCTTGCTCACCGGCAGGTCGAACAACGCGCGCAAAGCGTTGTGCACCACCGCACCGAGTGTGCTGTGCGCCCACGCGCCGGTGCGTGCCGGGGACGGGCGGTCCAGATACGACATGCGGTAGCGGCGCGGGCAATCTTCGAACGTCGCGAGGCGCGCGGGCGAAACCTTCGTCAGCTTGCGCGGCGCCTCGACACCGAAGTCGAAACCAATCTGCTCCATCGGATCACCCCGCCCGCAACGCTACGCACCCCCACCGACACTTTTCGAGGGGATCCCCAGGAAGGGAGCAAGGGACCTTTGCTATCACCGGCGCCCGGTCTCAAGTACATGAAGGCCCCCTTCCTGTACCCAGGCGCAAGGAAGGGGGCCTTCATGTACTCGCGAACGACCGTCACGCGCCCGAGATGAAGCCCTTCACCGAGTTCGCCACCAGCTCGACCGCGATCGAGGCCAGCAGCAGACCGGCGATCTTCGCCAGCAGCGTGATCCCGCTTTCCTTGATCAGCCGGATGACCACGCCCGAATACCGCATGCACAGGTACAGCACGAAGTGCACTGTCACGATCGAAAGCGCGAGAGCCACGTACGCGCCGACGTGCCCATCGGCCTGCCGTACGAAGACGATGGTCGCGGCGATCGCGCCCGGGCCGGCGAGCAGCGGCGTCCCGAGCGGCACGAGCGCGACGTTGACGTCGTCGCCCGCCGCCTCGGCCTCGCCGCCGGTCTTGCCGGTGAGCAGTTGCAGCGCGATGAGCAGCAGCAACAGCCCGCCCGCGCCTTGCAGCGCCGGGATCCCGATGCCGAGGTAGGACAGGATCGCTTGTCCCGCGACGGCGAACAGCGAGATCACCAGCAACGAGACCAGCACCGCCTGCCGCGCGGCCTTGGCACGGAACGCCACCGACTTCCGGCCGGTCAGGCTCAGGAACACCGGCACCGTGCCGGGCGGGTCCATGATGACGATCAGCGTGATCGTCGCGCTCATGAACAGGCGCGCGTCGAAGAAGTCCGTGATCGTCACCGGGTCACGACCTCGTAGCCGGTCGCCCGCGCGACGAGTTCTTCGTACGCGGCCGGGTCGGTGGTCTCGTCGCCGAGATCGATGGTCTTGTTCGTGCCGTGATAATCGCTCGACCCGGTGCGCACGAGTCCCAGCTCCCCCGCCAGCCCGTGCAGCCGGACGCGCGTCTCCTCGTCGTGGTTCGGGTGGTCGACCTCGACACCGGTGAGGCCGTGCCCGGCCAGCCCGGCGAGCACGTCGACGGTGATCGTCGCGCCGCGCGTGTAGGCGAAGGGATGCGCGATGACGGTGACCCCGCCCGCCGCCGCGATCATGTCGATCGCGTCTTCCACGAGCGTGTCCTGCCTTGCCACGAAGTATCCGCCGCCGTTGCCGAGGTAACTCCCGAAGGCCTCGTTCACCGACGAGACGACACCGGCCCGCACCAGGGCCTGCGCGAGGTGGGGCCGTCCGGCCGAACCGTCCTCGGGCAGCAGCGACATGACCTCGTCGGGATCGACCGGCAAGCCGTCGGCGGCCATCCGCTCGGCCATCACGCGCAGCCGCCAGCGCCGTTCCGACCGCAGCCGGGTCTGCTCGGCGACGACCGCCGGCGACGCCGGGTCGAAGAGGTACGCCAGGAGATGGACGCTGATGTGCCGTCCGGTCACCGGATCGACGGAGATCGTGGACAGCTCCGCGCCGGGCACCAGGGTGAGCCCCGGCGGAAGTGCCTCGGCGGCCGGGGCCCAGCCGGCCGTGGTGTCGTGATCGGTGATCGCGACGACGTCGAGGCCCGCCTTCGCGGCGGCGGCGATCAGCCCGGCAGGGCTGTCGGTACCGTCGGAGGCGGTGGAATGGGCGTGCAGGTCGATGCGCATCGCCGCCCAGTATCGACGATGCTCCAGGTCACAGCGACGCCGGGACCTGGGCTAACCGACCTTCTTCTTACCGCGTGCCGCACGCTGCGCCTTGATCATCGAGAAGCGCTCGGCCTGCTTTTGCTTGTCGCCGAAGACGAGCTCGGAAATCGTGTCGTAGAACTCTTCCGGCTTCGGCAGGTAGTCGATGCGGTTCAGCGCCTGGATCTGACCGGCGGACTCGACCACCATGGTCCCGTACCCCATCATCCGGCCCCACGCCGAACGTTCGTAGGTGAGGTCGGTGACCTTGGTGATCGGCATCATCAGCACTTTCGTGGTGAAGACACCGGTGGTCATCACGAACCGCTTGTCCGTGACCACCAGGCGTTCGACCCACCACTCCATCACCACGTACGCGAAGCGCAGGATGATGAGCAACGCGGCGTACCAGAGGATGTTCTGGATGATCCACGCGGCGGGCGGCAACAGGTAGGAGACCAGGACGCAGACGGCCAGCAGCGCGGCCGTCTCGAAGGTTTCCCACAACAGCACAGCCCAGTGCCGACGGATCCTGATGACCCGCCGTTCGGTGTCGAGAAGATACTCGTCTGGATCGCGTGGGGCGAACATACCGATAGAGTATCCGCTCCCCCGCTAGCTGAAGACGCTGCTGACGAAGGTGATCACCGATTCGGCCGAGTCACGCAGGAAGCCGATGATGTTTCCCACGAGGCCCGCGGCCTGACCTGGCTGCGCGATCACGAAGAACAGCACCAACGCGATTCCTGCGAAAGTGAGGAGCTTTTTCGCGTTCACAGCGATCAATCCTGTCTCTTACGGTGACTGACTGCGGATACTGGCTATTCATTTTGTACCGCACCTTCCACCCACGCGGGAGGGAAGTCCCGCGCTTGGGTCAGCCGGCGAGGGGAAGTGTACCGTACGGCTACTCTCCGTGTACAGGACAGCCGTTGTCAGGACGCCCGCGTCTACCATTCGGGAATGAACACCGTTTCGCACGGCACCGTCCGCTGTGTCGGCGGCATCGTCCATGACGACCTCGGACGGATTCTGCTGATCCGGCGCGCCAACGAACCCGGACGTGGACTGTGGTCGGTCCCCGGCGGACGCGTGGAACCGGGCGAAACGGACGAAGTGGCCGTGGTCCGGGAGATGCGCGAAGAAACCGGACTCGACGTGATGCCGGGCACATACGTCGGCAACGTCCGCCGCGGCCGGTACGACATCCACGATTACGCCTGCGCGGTCACCGGCGGCACTCTCCGTGCCGGGGACGACGCCGACGACGCCCGGTGGATCGACGCCGGAACCTTGAGCGAACTCGACAAAGAGGGCCGACTGGCCGAACTCCTGTTCGTCACTCTCCGCGACTGGGGAGTGCTGCCGACCGGGGACAGCGCGCCGTCTTGACGACCTGCTGTGTCCGATTCGGCGAAAAGCACGCGGAGACGAAGTGGCGCGAGAGGGAAAATTATCCTCCCCGATGCTTTGCCGACATCTTCGCAGAGCCGAATGGGTAAACCTGGACGCCGGGCCGGCCGCTGTCCGTGCGGGACGCCGTCGCGCACGGTGGTCGTGAGTGGCGTTTCGGGTCAGAACCCGAAACGCCACTCACGACCCTCTCGGCCATGCGCCAACGGCACGCCTGCCCACCGGCGGTGCGGGGGCTAAGCGGGGAGCCAGGTCATCCGCTGCCCGTGCGGCGCCGTCCTGGCCAGTGCCCGCACGTCCGGGACACCGGCGTCCCAGCGCACGAGGCCGAGCACAGCCTGATCCGCCGGTTCGGCCAGGTCGGCCCGGCCGGGCACCAGGTGCTCCAGCGCGGCGGCGTAGAACTCCTCGCTGACCCACCACAGCGGCCGGTCCGCGGCGAGTTCCCGCACCGCCTCGATGAAATCCGCCCGCCGCTCTCCCAGGTACGCGAGCACATGGCTGGTCAGCACGACGAGGGGCGCGTCGGCGGGAAGGGTGGCGGCCGCCGAGGCGAGGTCGTCGACGGCGTCACCGGCGATCAGGTCCGGCCGCTGCTTGCCCTGAGCCGCGGCGGCCGTGCGCAGGAGCCGGATCCGGTCCGGCTGGTCGGCCCAGACGCAGGCTTCGAGCCAGGCCAGTTCGTCTTCGTCGGCGAGATCCACCGGGGCGCGGTCGAGGCCGGCGCGGGCGGTGATCGTCAGCTTCTTCGGCACCTTCGGCGTGACTGCGCCGGGCGCGAGGTCCAGCGCGCAGTGCAGGCCCACCGCGGTCTTCGCGGGCCCGGCGGTGAGCTGCTCGCCGCCGTCGCACTGGTAGCGGTAGGCGTACTTGTCCAAGCCGAGCAGCAGCCCCGCGCTGCATCCGACCTCGAGCAGCGCGATCTTGCCGCCCGCCTCCTTCGCCGCCGTCGTCATCGCGGGGTAGAGCAGCGCGGCACGGCGGACCTCGTTGGTCTGCGTGTACCGCGAGGAGATGATCGCCCGCGCCTTGTCCGCCCGCTCCAGCAGGAACGAGCGGAACAACGGCCACGTCTCCGAGTCCACGCCGTCGAAACCGCCGACGGACGGGTAGTACCGCGAGAGCGGGTGGATCGGGTCGGCCTGGACGAGCCGGTGCGCGGTCGCCAAAAGGAGTGTTCCGCGCGCTTCACCGCCACGGGCGTCGGTCAGCAGGCCGGCCACGTCGTCGTCCTCGGACGCCTTCGTCGCCAAGTGCTCGTACAGCGGCGAAACACCGGCCGCTTCGACCGTCGCGAACCTCCGCAGACGGATCTTGATCTCATCCAGCCCGATGGGCATCGACGCGCTCCCTCTTCCCGTTCGTGACACCCATTATTCGTGCGGGACGGGGCGGCCGGGCTGCTCACCGCCCCTGCTGTCACCGTAGGACCGCTTCGGCACCATCACCTTGCGACGGAAGACACACACGATCGTGCCGTCCTGCTTGTAGCCCCGGGTCTCGACGTGGACTACCCCGCGGTCGTCCTTCGACTTCGACGGCGTCTTGTCCAGCACCTCGGTCTCGCCGTAGATGGTGTCGCCGTGGAAGGTCGGCTTCACGTGCTTCAGCGATTCGACCTCGAGGTTCGCGATCGCCTTGCCGGACACGTCCGGCACCGACATCCCCAGCAGCAGCGAGTAGACGTAGTTGCCGACCACGACGTTCTTGCCGAAGTCGGTGGTCTCCCCGGCGTAGTGCGCGTCGAGGTGCAGCGGGTGGTGGTTCATGGTGATGAGGCAGAACAGGTGGTCGTCGTACTCGGTGACCGTCTTGCCCGGCCAGTGCTTGTAGACCGCGCCGACCTCGAACTCTTCGTAATAGCGTCCGAACTGCACCCATTCCTCCTTGCGCGAGTAACGCGGCGTGAGCCTGGGACGACAGGCTTTCGTGTCGAGGAGTACCCTCGACCATTGGTGTCGGGTCGTCAACGCGACCCACACCACTGCGTAACCGTCCGCCGAGTCGAGGAGGTGAGGAACCCGATGTCCAGTGGCGATAGTCCGCTTCCCAGTAGTCGCAGCGTTTCCGCCTTCATCTCTCGCCGGATCCCCACCTGGCAGGGCTGACGAAACCGGGAACGCTGGCCTAGCCGAGCGGCCCCCGCCGCGCGGCCCGTCGTCTTCGCGCACCAACGCACGACGCCTGCCCAGGAGATCCCATGCCTGCCATTCCCTCGCTCGGCGGCCTTCGCGGCCGGAGCAACGGCCGCGCCAAAAGCGTTCCCGAACGCCCGCTGCCCGTCCCCCTTTCGGCGTACGTCGTCGACTGCGCGGTGTACGTGGAGGGCAAGCGCCTGCCCGGCCGTTGGACGCACGCCGAGGCGATCAAAGAGGTACGCAAACGGCACACGGGATTCGTCTGGATCGGCCTGCACGAGCCCGACGCCGTCCAGATCCAGGGCATCGCGGACACCTTCGGCCTGCACGAACTGGCCGTCGAGGACGCGCTCGAAGCACACCAGCGGCCCAAGCTGGAGCGCTACGACGACACGCTGTTCATGGTGCTGAAGACGGTCCGCTACGTCGAGCACGAGTCCCCCGCGACGGCCAACGAGATCGTCGAGACCGGCGAGCTGATGGCCTTCCTCGGCCGCGACTTCGTGATCACCGTGCGGCACGGGAACCACTCGGGGCTCGCCAGGCTGCGCCGCGAGCTCGACCAGGACCCCGAGCGGCTCGACCTCGGGCCGTCCGCGGTGCTGCACGCGATCGCGGACCACGTCGTCGACCACTACCTCGACGTCACCACGGCGATCGAGTCGGACATCGACGAGATGGAGACGCACGTCTTCGCGCCGCGCTCCAAGGTGAGCGCCGAGCAGATCTACTTCATGAAGCGCGAAGTGCTGGAGCTGCGCCGCGCCGTCATGCCGCTGGGCACGCCGCTGCAGCGCCTCGCCGAGGGCTACACGCGACTGATCCCGGACGAGGTCCGCTCGTACTTCCGCGACGTCTCCGACCACCTGACGACCGTGGCGGAGCGGGTCGCGAACTTCGACGAACTGCTGACCACCCTGGTGGACGCCACGCTGGCGAAGATCACGCTCCAGCAGAACACCGACATGCGCAAGATCACCGCGTGGGCGGCGATCATCGCGGTCCCGACGGCGCTCGCCGGCATCTACGGGATGAACTTCGACTACATGCCCGAACTGCATTGGCGCTTCGGTTATCCGGTGGCGATGACGGTCATCTTCGGCGTCTGCATCCTGCTCTACCGAATATTCAGGAAGAACCGCTGGCTCTGACCCTTCTTCCGCGTTCGGCAGTTCTGGAGTTCCCCCATGCCAAGGATCCTGACCAACCTCAAGTTCTGGGCGCTGGCCTTCTGCGTCGTCTGGCTGGGCATCGTGATCGCGATCATCGCCAAGGACCCCGCGTTCGCGCACGGCCCGAAGTAGCGCGTCCGGCATTACGCTGGAGCGTATGAAAGCGCTGGTCGTCGCGGACGAGGTCGAAGAGCGGTTGTGGACGTCCGCCGTCCACCACCTGCCGGCCGACCTCGGCCTCGTCGTCGGTGCCGGCGACCTGCCGTACGACTACCTCGAGTTCCTGGCGGGCGCGCTCGACGTGCCGTGTGTGTTCGTTCCCGGCAACCACGATCCCGACCTGTCCGGCTACACCCGCTACGGCGGACTGTCCCTGAAGGACGGTTTCCCGGCGGCGTGGCCGGGCCCGGCGGGCGCGGTGAACGCGGACGGCCGGATCGTCGACGTCGGCGGACTCCGCTTCGCCGGGCTCGGCGGTTCGGTCCGGTACAACGACGGCCCGAACCAGTGGACGCAACGCCAGCAGGCCCGGCGAGCGCGGCGACTGGTGCGCCGGGCCCGGTTCCGCCGCTGGCGGGACGGGCGGGACGTCGACGTCCTGCTCACCCACGCTCCACCGCGGCACTGCGGCGACCGGGAGGATCCGCCGCACCGCGGCTTCGACTGTCTTCACCGCACGATCGAGTCGTTGCGGCCGAAATGGTTGCTGCACGGGCATATCCACCCGCACGGCGAACCCGTGCCGGACCGGGTGGTCGGCGGAACCACGGTACGCAACGTGGTCGGGCACCGGATCATGGAGTTACTGTGAAAGACACCGGTTTTCCCCGGGCGGACGCGGAGCACGACTTCCTCCGCGCGCGACGGCGACAGGTCCTCTCCCGGCTGGCGACCTGGCTGCGCCGCGAGCCTGACGACGTCAACATCATGCTGCCGTTCCACGAGGTGGTGGACGCGCTCGGCTACCTCGGCGAGCGGAAGATCGGGGCGCGGGTGATCCGGCTCGATTCGATCGTCGGCAGCGTCGACCGCGGCCGTGACTTCGACCGCCGCTTCCGCCCGACCTCGGGCCGCGTCCGCGAACGCTGGGAACGGCTGGCCCTCGCGACCAGGCGCGGCGAGTCGATTCCGCCGATCGAGGTGTACCGCGTCGGCGAACTGCATTTCATCGTCGACGGGCACCACCGCGTTTCGGTGGCGCACGCGATGCGACTGTCCACGATAGAGGCGATGGTCACCGAGGTACGCACCAAAGTGGACCCGAGCGGGATCCGGTACCGCGGCGACCTGATCGTGAAGGACTACCGGCGGCTGTTCTTGGACCGTGTCCCGCTGTCCGGGCACGCGCGGGCTTCGACCGTGTTCACCGATCCGTGGGACTACGCGCGGCTCGGAGAGCATGTGGAGGCGTGGGGTTTCCGGCTGATGCAGGACGAAGGCGCGTACTCGGACCGCGCGACACTCGCGCAACGGTGGTTCGACGAGGAGTTCGTGCCGGTGGTGGCGATGCTGCGGCAGGCGGACCTGATCGGCGACCGGACCGACGCCGAGGCGTATCTGTGGGTGGCTTGCGAACGGTACCGGCTGATCCGGACGCATCGATGGGACGACGAGGTCTTCGAGGCCGTGCGCTCACGGTCCCGGTGACCGCCCTGGGTGAGAGCGCGCTTTGACTCACGACGTGAGATGAAAGGCCCCTTCATGGCAAAATTAGACATGAAGGGGCCTTTCATGTCGTCCCCCTACATGTGAACCGCGACCGGAGCCTCAGCCCCCTCCGGAGCCTTCGCCGGCGCACCCGGCCGCAGCAGCAGCCCGCAGATCACCGCACCGATGACGAAGATCCACCCGCCCCACACGAAAGCGGTCGTGTAACTGTGCACAGCCGCTTCGGCCGCGAGTTGCGGCGAAGGGGCTTTCCCGGCCAGGAACGACGTCGCCGCGTTTCCGGCGAGCGTGCTCAGCAGTGCGGTGCCGATCGAGCCGCCGACCTGCTGCGCGGTGTTGACCGCCGCCGACGCGACACCGGCGTCGCGCGTGTCGACGCCGAAGGTCGCGACGCTCATCGCGGGCGCCATGGCGAGGCCGATGCCGACGCCCATGATCATCAGCGGGAACAGCACCCCACCGGCGTAGGTGCTGGTGGTGTCGATGGCCGAGAGCCAGAACAGTCCCGCTCCGGCGATCAGCATGCCCAGTGACACCAACGGTTTCGCGCCGAACTTCGGCAGCAGCACGGCCGTCGCCGACGTCGCGCTGCCCATCAGGGTGGCCACCATCGGCAGGAAGGCGACCCCGCTCTGCACCGGCGTGAACCCGAGGTTCAGCTGGATGTAGAAGGTGAGGAACAGGAAGATCGAGAACATCCCGATGGCGAGCAGGAACATCGCGAGATACGAGCCACCGCGGTCACGGTCGAGCAGCACGCGCAGCGGCAGGAGCGGGTGTGCGGCACGCTGCTGGAGTACCACGAACGAGATGAGCAGCACGACACCGGCGGCGAGGAAGCCCCAGACCGAGATCGAGGACCACGAGTCGCGCTCGGCGTTCGAGAAGCCGTAGACCAGGGCGAAAAGGCCGGCCGACGCGGTGATCGTGCCAGGGATGTCGAGCTTCGGGCGTGGGCCGTCGGTCTCGGAGTTCTTCAGCAGCACGGCCGAACCGGCGAACGCGATCACCGCGAAGACGATGTTGACGTACATCGACCAGCGCCAGTCGAGGTACTCGGTCAGCACTCCGCCGAGCAGCAGGCCGATCGCCGCGCCGCCACCGCCGATCGCGCCGAAGACACCGAAGGCCTTACCGCGTTCCTTCGGGTCGGTGAAGGTCGTGGTCAGCAACGAGAGGGCCGCCGGGGCGAGCAGCGCGCCGAAGACACCCTGTGCGGCACGGGCGACGAGCAGCATTTCGATGCTGGTGGCGGCTCCGCCGATCGCCGACACGATGGCGAAACCGGCGAGCCCGACGAGGAAGGCACGTTTGCGGCCGAAGAGGTCCGCGAGCCGCCCGCCCAGCAGGAGCAGGCTGCCGAACGCGAGCGCGTAGGCGGTGACGACCCACTGCCGGGCGTCGTTCGAGAAGCCGAGATCTTGCTGCGCCGACGGGAGCGCGATGTTCACGACGGTGGCGTCGAGCACCACCATCAGCTGGGCGAGGCCGATCATCACCAGGATCAGCCATCTCCTGGCGTGGTGCGGGTCGGTGCGCTGGGCGGCCGCGTCCCCTGGCGGCGTGACGACAGCGGCGGATGACTCAGGCATACGGGCGGTTTCCTCACGAATAGTGACGAAGAAGCTATGTGGAGTAGGTATCTCCCCTTTCGTGGCCAAGGTACACAAGAAGTGGAGAAGTGTCCTCTACTTCGTTTGTTAAGCTGGACGGATGGCTCGGGACCTCGCTCCCGCCGCATCGGCGCGGCCGCTGCGGCGCGACGCTGAACTCAATCGGCAGCGCATCATCGCGGCGGCACGCGATGTCTTCGGCGAACGCGGGCTCGAAGCGACGCTCGATGACGTCGCGCATCACGCCGGGGTCGGTGTCGGCACCGTCTACCGACGCTTCCCGAGTAAGGAACACCTGGTCGAGGCCATGTTCGTCGACCAGTTCGAGACCATCCGGCAGTTCGCCGAAGAGGCCCTGCGCGCCGACGATCCCTGGGCAGGCTTCACCACCTTCACCTGGCGCGCGGCCGAGCTGCACGCCGGTGACCGCGGGTTACGTGAAGTCATGCTGTCGAACGTCTTCGGCCAAGAGCGCGTCGCCGAGGCGAAAACGCGCATGGTGCCGTTGATCACACAGCTCGTCGAACGCGCTCAGGCCGCCGGTGTCCTCCGCGCCGATTTCGTGCCGACGGACATACCGCTCCTGCATCAGATGATCGGCTCGGTCATCGAGTTCACGCACGGGATCCAGCCGGACCTGTGGCGCCGGTGCCTCGCGATGCTGCTGGACGGCCTGCGCGCCGAACCCGGCCGCACCACGCCGCTGCCGCATCCGCCGCTGGACTTCGAGGCACTGGACGAGGCGATGTGCTCCTTCCGGCTACCCAGGCTGCGCTAGCCCCCTCCGCAATTAGTCACCTACTTGCGGCGTCGGCGGACGTCACGTGGCACTCGGCGGCCGCAAGTAGGTGACTAATTGCGGGGGGCGTCAGGGGAGCTTCGGGAACACCGCCACCGCGACCTCCCGTGCCGCCGCGCAGGTGGCGTTCTCCGGTGCCCCGTCGACGCCGACCACCGAAAGCGTCGCCTGTTCGACCCGGTCCGGGGTGCCCGGGATCGGGCGGTGCGTGGTCACCTGGCAGAACGCTCCCGACGTGGTGACCTGGACCTGTCGTCCGCCCAGCGCCTCCGTCGCGCCCGGCGTGGTGTCCGCCCCGACCGACAGCGAGAAGCTGACCTTGCCACGAATGCAGCTGTGTCCGGACAGCGCCGGGGCCGGTTTGGTCTCCGCGCCGGCGGCGGCGTCGAGTTCGTGCTGGTCGAGTGGCGCGCACGGGGCGACCCGGCCCCACGAGCGCTGGTCGAGGTTCAGCCGTCCGACCTGGCCCGCGCTGATCACCCCCGCCGCACTGCCGACGGTCGCGTCGGCGATCCGGCAGCGGGCGGTCTGGTCGGCCGGGGCCGTGTCGTCGGAGGTGACGGCGATCGACAGCCGGATCCCGTCGGCGAAGGTCAGCAGCCGGGTGCAGGCGGTGGCCTCGTTGAACGTCGACTGCTGGACGCTGACGCCCTCCGGCAACGGTCCGTCGTATTCGTAGGGCTGATTGTTCGGATCCTGCCCGGAAGTGATCGGGCCGGTGGTCACGGTGTAGCGATTGGCGCCCTCGACGAATTCGAGGCGGCAGAACTCGAAAGAGGTCAGCGGCGGCTTGACCGCGTTTCCGCCGCCGAGCACTTTTCGCTGGTCGACGAGGCTGCAGTAATCGAGCGACGAGTATTCTCCGAGCGCCGCGGAAGCGGTCAGGGCCTCCTCACCCGCCGTGGTCGACGGCGTCACCGCCGGCCCCGGGGTGGAACAGGCCGCGGCGAGGAACAGGCCGCAGAATACTGCGCTGAGTCTCTTCGGAGGCACCGGAGCAGTATCGTCAAAAGATCGCGGAACACCAGCCCCTACGGGCGAAGAACACAGGGGCAGGCGCGTTTTCCCAGGTGAATGCCTTACCGGGATTTCACGCCCTTAGGGGTTCGTTTCGTTCCGCGGTGGGATGCGGTGCGGCCGTCATGGGACGAGAATGGGTTTCACACAACGTGACGACCGAAAGGGAAGAACCGTGACGAACCCCGTAGCCGCCCGCCTGACCCGCCCGCGCCAGGGCCGCATGATCGGCGGCGTCTGCGCCGGTCTCGCCAAACGCTTCGGCACCACGCCGGGCAAGGTCCGCCTGCTCGCCGTGCTGTCCTGCCTGCTGCCCGGCCCGCAGTTCATCGTCTACCTCGTGCTGTGGCTGGCCCTGCCCGAGAGCGAGTACTGAGCCTGCCTCACGCGTAGGGATCGAACGGGATGCCCGCCGGTTTGGCCTTGCCCAGGTTGCGTTCGAAGGAGCCGTCCTCGATCGCGAGGCTCGCACTGCCGAAATCGGCGCGGACGAGGGTGTCCCGGATACCGGGCGGGAACCTGTCCCAGCTGACGAGGTCCGGGTACTGCCAGACCCGGTAGTGGTTCTCCGGCGGTTCGGTGGCGCTCGCGACGCGGAAACAGTGGGTGCTCACACCGTCCTTGTGATAGACGATCTTCGGATGGGTCCCCTCCCAAGAGACCTGGGAGCGGTCGTAAGTGGAGTAGTCGCCGTGCGCGGACGTCGAGACGTAGCGGGCTCGGCCTTCGTGGACCCACACGACGACGTGCTCGATGTCGTGTCGGTGCCCGCAGCAGTCGATGCCCGGGACGGCCTGGTCCTTTTCGAAGTACAGGTCGTACAGGTGGGCGCACCAGCCGTTGTCGCACTTCGACCGCGCGTAGGAGTTGGTGTTGTCGAGGTCTGACCGGTCCCGGCACTGACCATTGAGGGCCCCGGAGTTCTTGAGCCCGGTGGCCACCGCGCCGGTCGGCGAGATGGCGGGTGTGGGATAGCAGCCGTCGGTGTCGTAGTCGAACGCAGGCTGCCAGGTGCGGTCGGCGTCGGTCGCGTTCGATGGCAGGGCCGGTGGTGGTTCGGCCCAAGCGACGGCCGGGGCGAGCGTGGTGATGAGGACCGCGCCGACGAGGCCCTGCAGGAGACGGCGTTGCGGCTTCTTCGGCAAGACGGGCGCCCTTCTCTCGGTACCGGTTGCGGAGCCGAGGATCCACGATGGCCCGGTGAGGGGTAAACCGCCGAAGTGGTGCAGCCCGGTGTCCGAAGTGGACACCGCGGCCGGGCTTCGGCACCGCACACGCGGGCTTGAACGCGACATTCGCGTGATTGAAGGCGACATTCGCGTGACTGAAGGCGACACTCGCGTGATCGGGGAGCGAACACGATCGAGGCCGGCGCCGCCAAGGCATACGTGTTGCGGGTGAAGGCCCCCTCCTCTCGGCTGGGCTGAGGGAAGGGGCCTTCACGCGTGACCTAAGCGGTGTAGGTCAGGTTCTTGCCGTTGCCCCCGTCGAACAACTTGATCTTGTCCGCGTCGAACCACAGTTCCACGTTCTGGTTCTCCGCCGCCGAGGACGCCGCCGAGAGGCGGGCCACGATCTGCGACTCGGCGCCCGGGACGTCCGAAGAGCCGCTGTCGGCGGCGAGGTCCGCGAGGTCGGACGAAGACGCGGCCTCGCCTTCGACCGAGAAGTGCGCGAACTTCTCCGAGCCCATCGACTCGAGGACGTCGACGTGGGCGGTGAACGTCGCCCCCTGACGGCCGGCGGAATCCACCAGCGCGGCGTCCTCGAAGTGCTCCGGACGGATGCCGACGATGACCTGACGCGGCGCGTCGGCGGCTTCGACCAGCCGCCGCACGCGGTCGGTGAGCGGGATGTCGCCCAGTGCGCTGCGGGCGGTGCCGTTCTCCAGCGTCGCCGACACGAAGTTCATCGACGGACTGCCGATGAACCCGGCCACGAACAGGTTCGCCGGGTTGTCGTAGAGGAACTGCGGTGCCCCGATCTGCTGCACGTGACCCGCCCGCAGCACGACGACCCGGTCACCGAGGGTCATGGCCTCGGTCTGGTCGTGGGTGACGTAGAGCGTCGTCGTGCCCAGCTGTTTCTGGATCTTCGACACCGAGGTCCGCATCTGGCCGCGGAGTTTCGCGTCCAGGTTGGACAGGGGCTCGTCCATCAGGAACGCTTTGGGATTACGGACGATCGCGCGCCCCATCGCGACGCGCTGCCGCTGCCCGCCGGACAGGTTCGCCGGTTTGCGGTCCAGGTGCCCGGTCAGATCGAGGATCTGCGCCGCCTGCTCGACCTTGGTCCGCACGGTGCGGTCGTCGACCTTGGCCAGCCGCAACGGGAACGCCATGTTCTCCCGCACGCTCATGTGCGGGTACAGGGCGTAGGACTGGAACACCATCGCGATGTCGCGGTCTTTCGGTGCCTTCTCGTTGACCCGCTGGCCGTCGATACGCAGTTCACCGGACGAGATGTCCTCCAGGCCCGCGACCATGTTCAGGGTCGTGGACTTACCGCAGCCCGACGGACCCACCAGGATGATGAACTCGCCGTCGGCGATCGTGATGTCCACTTCGGACACCGCGAGGGCGCCGTCAGGGTAGGACTTGGACACTTTTTCGAGAACGATTTCAGCCATGAATCAGCCCTTCACCGCACCGGACGTCAGCCCCGCCACGATGCGACGCTGGAAGAACAACACGAACAGGATGATCGGGACGGTGATCACCACGGCGGCCGCGGAGATCGTCCCGGTCGGGTCTTCGAACTGCGAGGAACCGGTGAAGAACGACAGCGCCGCCGGGACCGTACGCGAGGCCTCGGTCGAAGTCAGCGAGATCGCGAACAGGAAGTCGTTCCAGCAGAAGATGAACACCAGGATCGCGGTGGTGAACACCCCCGGTGCCGCCAGTGGCGCGATCACCTTCCGGAACGCCTGCGCCGGGGTCGCACCGTCCATCTTCGCCGCCTTCTCCAGCTCCCACGGGATTTCCCGGAAGAACGCGGAAAGCGTGTAGATCGACAGCGGCAGTGCGAACGTGATGTACGGCAGGATCAACCCCGGCCAGGTGTCGAACAGCCCCAGCTCACGTTCGATGTTGAACAGCGGCGTCACCAGCGACACCTGCGGGAACATCGCGATCAGCAGTGACATCCCGACCAGCACCTGCTTGCCGGGGAACTCCAGCCGCGCGATCGCGTACGCCGCCATCGTGCCGAGGACGACCGCGATCACCGTCGCGATGATCGCGATCCCGATCGAGTTCACCAGTGCCCGGATGAACTCCGTGGTCTCGAAGATGTCCGCGTAGTTCTGCCACGTCCATTCCGACGGGATGAAGTTCCCGTCGTCCAGGGTCTCCTTGGTCTTGAACGACAGCGAGACCACCCAGAGCACCGGGAACAGCGCGAACACCAGGACCAGGACGTCGACGAGGCCCCACTTGACTTTGCGGCCGGGAGTGACCGCTCCACCGATGGCCATCAGCGCTTACCCCCGTTGTCTGCCGCCGAAGCACGCTTTTTCGCCGAGGCGCCATCAGCGCCGCCAGGCGCGGCCGTGCCGAACACCTTGATGAAGAGGAACGCGATGATCGCCACCGTGATGAAGATCAGTACCGCCATCGTCGACCCGATGCCGAGGTTCAGGCCCTTGACCAAGTTGTTGTAGGTCTGCATCGACACCGACGACGTATCCTGCGCGCCGTTGGTGAGCACGAAGATGTTGTCGAAGATGCGGAACGCGTCCAGGGTGCGGAACAGCAACGCCACCAGGATCGCCGGTTTCATCACCGGCAGCATCACCTTGGTGAACCGCTGCCACGCGGTCGCGCCGTCCATCGCCGCGGCCTTCAGCAGGTCGTCCGGCACCAGCGCCAGCCCCGCCATCAGCAGCAGTGCCATGAACGGCGTCGTCTTCCACACCTCGGCCAGCACGATGATCGCCAGCGACGGCCAGTATTGGGTCAGCGGGGCGCTGTCCGGGAAGAACAGGTTGGCCAGGTAGCCCGTGTCCGGCGTCCAGGCGTAGTACCAGGAGAACGCCGCGACCACCGTCACGATGCCGTACGGGATCAGGGCGACCGTCCGCACGAGGCCCCGTCCGACCAGGGTCCGGTGCATGATCAGCGCCAGGCCCATGCCGAGGACGAACTCGATCACCACCGAAACGATGGTCAAGCCCATCGTCGTCCCGAACGCCGTCCACCAGTAACCGTTGGACAGCACCGAAATGTAGTTGTCGAGGCCGACGAACTCCCGCTGCGCGGGAAACCTGAGGTCATAACGCTGCAGCGAAAGCCAGATCGAGTAGATGATCGGATATCCGGTGACGGCGATCATCACGAACGCCGCCGGGGCACACAGCCAGAGCCCGAGTCTGCGCTCGGCCCGCTTGCCTTCACTGAGCGCGGGCTTCTTCTTGCCCGGTTCGCTCGCGGTCGCCGAACCGGCGGCTTCCTGCACGGTCACGGGATCACCCCCTTCGACTGGAGCGCGTCGGCGAGCTGTTCCTTCAGCTTCTCCGCCGTCTTCTGCGGATCGATGCCGGAAGGCGGGGAAAGCACCTTCGACAACACGGTCGAGGCGTTCTGGTACGCCGGAGTCAGCGGGCGCACCGCCGCGTCCTTGAGCGCGTCCAGGATCGTTTCCCGCATCGGGTACTTCGTGTCCATGCTCGGGTTGTCGTCGCTCACGCCGGCAGTGGCGTCGAGCGGGACCGTGTCGGTGTAGAGCGACTCGATCGTCGGCGGGACACCGTCCTTGAGCGCGGAGAACTTCTGGTTCTTCTCGTTGCGCAGGCACAGCGCGACCTCGTAGGCCTCGGCCTTGTGCTTCGAAGTCGAGCTGACCGCCAGGTCGTAGCCACCGATCGTGGTCTTGGCGGGTTTGCCCGCCTCGAACTGCGGATAAGTGGTCCACTTGAAGTGGCTCAGGTCGCCGGGCTTCTCCTTGGCGTAGGAGGCGTACACGAACGGCCAGTTCAGCTCGAAGGCGGCGTTGCCACGCTGGAACGCCTGGCGGACGTCGTCCTCCTTCATGTTCGTCAGCGACGGGTCCGTGATCCCGGCCGTGGTGATCTTCTTGAGCATCTCCAGCGCCTTGACCGCGCCCTCGTCCATCACGACGGACTTGCCGTCGTCGGAGAGGATCCTGCCGCCCGCCGATTCGACGAGCGTGTTGTAGATGACGACGAGGCCTTCGTATTGCGCGCCGGTGAACACGACGTTCGCCGGTTTGCCCTGCGCCTTGAGCGCCTGGGCCTGCCGGATCAGCTCGTCCCAGGTCTTCGGCGGCGCCGGGGTCAGCCTGTCGTCGTACCAGAGCAATTGGACGTTCGTGTTCTTGGTCGCCGCGTAGAGCTTTCCGTTCCACATGGCGGTTTCGAGCGGCCCCGGCAGCACGCCGGCGGTCGCCTCGGCCTTGGCCTCACCCGTCCATTCGTCGACCCAGCCCGCCTCGGCGAACTCGGAGACCCAGGTGACGTCCAGCCCCAGTACGTCGAGCGAATCATCGCCGGCGGCCAGGCGGCGCACCATCTGCTCGCGCTGACCGTCGGCTCCTCGCGGCAGTTTGTGGTAAACGACCTCGTACCGGCCGCCCGACGCCTTGGTGCAATCGTCCACAACGGACTGGAAGTTGTCTTCCGGCGCGTAGTAGACGTTGATCTTGAGTCCGGTGTCCGAACCACAGCCCGCCAGCAGACCGACCGTCAGCGCGGTCGCGCCGAGTAGCGAGCCGGCGCGGCCTGGTGAGCGGCCCCTCCGGCTCGCGCTCATCCTCTTCCCCATGAGGCCTCCTCACCCGCGCACGCCCGGGGAGCGGCGGCGCTAGGACGCGTTGAAGACGCCGCGCGCCAGCACCCCGACGTGCTAGTGCTCAGGCGGACACGCTGGAGTACGCGACCGCCCGACTGGTGTTGTGCAACCTATTCCGGGCGATCACCGCCCGCAAGCAGTATCGGTAACGATTCAGCGGACCGCACGACGAACAGGTGAACCAGTACCGCCGAATGTCAGTGGCCCGGCCCCTGGTCACCTGGTGGGAGGGCCGCCCAACGCGAGCTGGGCGAGCAGTTCGCGGCCGCGTTCGGCCGAACGCGGCCGGCAGAGCACGTCGTAGCGGCCGGCGACCAGCTGGCTCGCGGAGGAGAAGTCGCGACGGGACATGCCGTAGCTGATCGCCGCGAAGACCGTCCAAGCCAGGACGCCGAGCACGAGCCCGCCGATCATGGGCTGCCACGCGAACCCCCGGTTGTCGAACATGCCCAGCAGCAGCCCGATGATCAGCCCGAACCACGCGCCCGAGACCGCGCCGGTGCCCAGCGCCCGGCCCCAGCTCAGCTTGCCGAGGACACGCTCGACGAGCATCAGGTCGACACCGACGATGGTCACGTCGGTGACCCCGAACTCCTTCTCCGCGAGATAGTCGACGGCGTGCTGCGCTTCGCCATACGTCGCGTAGGAGCCGATCGGCCAGCCGGAAGGCGGGGTCGGCAGCCTGGGCAGCCCATCCGCGGCCCGGCCGCTTCCGCCAAAGGGAGCACTCACGTAATCACCTCTCGCCCGTCCCGGTCCATCTTCTCAAGGACGGGCGAACGGCGCGAACGTTCAGGAGCGGGACTTGTACTCACGGAGCAGACCGCGGCTGATGATGGTCTTCTGGATCTCACTGGTGCCTTCGCCGATGAGCAGGAACGGCGCTTCGCGCATGAGCCGCTCGATCTCGTATTCCTTGGAGTAGCCGTAGCCGCCGTGGATGCGGAACGAGTCCTGGGTGACCTCGGCGCAGTACTCGCTGGCGATGAGCTTGGCCATGCCCGCTTCGACGTCGTTGCGTTCGCCGGAGTCCTTGAGGCGGGCGGCGTTGACCATCATCAGGTGCGCGGCCTCGACCTTGGTGGCCATCTCGGCGAGTTTGAACGCGATCGCCTGGTGCTCGGCGATGGCCTTGCCGAAAGTCTTGCGCTGCTGGGCGTACTCGACGGCCAGTTCGAACGCGCGGATCGCGATGCCGCAGGCGCGCGCGGCGACGTTCACCCGGCCGACCTCGACACCGTCCATCATGTACGCGAAACCCTTGCCCGGCGCTTCGCCGAGGACCTTGTCCGCGCCGATCTCGTAGCCGTCGAACACGGCTTCGGTGGTGTCGACGCCCTTGTAACCCATTTTGTCGATCTTGCCGGGGATGGTGAGGCCGGGAGCGACCTCGCCGAAGCCCTCGGGCTTCTCGACCAGGAACGTGGTGAGGTTCTGGTGCGCCTTCTCGGCGCCTTCGTCGGTCTTGACGAGCAGCGCGACCAGGGTGGAGCTGCCGCCGTTGGTCAGCCACATCTTCGCACCGTCGATGACGTAACCGTCGTCGGTCCTGCGGGCACGGGTCTTGATCGCGGCGACGTCGGAGCCGAGGTCCGGCTCGGACATCGAGAACGAGCCGCGGACCTCACCGGTCGCCATCCGCGGCAGGAAGTGCTGCTTCTGCTCGGGCGTCCCATGACGGGAGATCATGTGCGCCACGATGAAGTGCGTGTTGATCACGCCCGACACGCTCATCCAGCCGCGTGCGATCTCCTCGACCACGAGCGCGTAGGTCAGCAGCGATTCGCCGAGGCCGCCGTACTCCTCCGGGATGGTGAGCCCGAACAGCCCCATTTCCTTCATTCCCTCGACGATGTCGGCGGGATAGGTGTCGGAATGCTCGAGCTCCTGCGCGCGCGGGATGATCTCCTTGTCCACGAACTGGCGGACCGTGGCCAGGATCTCGGACTGCACGTCGGTCAAACCGGCGGTCTGGGCGAGGCGAGCCATGGCTGCTCCTAAATTCGCGCGCACCGGGCTCCCGGCGCTGGGTTACCGGTGAGTATGACGCCTGAGCGGGGACCTCGCTATGAGCGCAGTCACGCGTACGCCATCCGTGGCCATGTCACCACAGCGACAAGGCGATCCCAGTCCGAGGGGACGGACCTGGTTCAGCAGCCCTTCGGTGGGTTCCCCTTGCAATCGGTGAAGCGGGCGGCCAGGGCACGGAGCCGCGGGCGTCTCGTGAGCCGTCCCCGGATACGGTGGTGTCCCGCACGAACCAGGGGGCCAACCGGATGAGCAGTTCCGACTCTCAGGACACACCGCCGACGTCGTCCTACACCGACTCGGACACCTTCGCGGACCCGACATCGGCTCCGTCGGCGTCTTCTGAGCCAACAGCGGCTTCTGAGTCAACAGCGGCTTCTGAGTCAACAGCGGCTTCTGAGTCTTCGGCGGCCGAGACCGTGGCGAGTTCGACGGAACCACGGCAGTTCCAGCCGCCGGCGCCCTTCACGCCGCCCGCGCCGTTCGAGCCGCCCGCTCCGTTCGGGGCACCTTCGGCTTCTGCCCCGGACCCCGCTCCTGCTCCCGATCCGGCTTCCGTGCCGGTCCCGGACGAGACGTACGGGCAGGCCATCGACCCGCTGACCGCCGAGCCCGTTCCGCCGCCGTTCGCGGCTCCGCCGGTTCCTCCGGTGTATGCGCCCGCGCCGCTGCCGGTCGCGTATCCGTCGCCGCGGCCGTACAACCCGTACGCGGTGGTGGCGCCTCCGCGATCACAGGAAAACGGGATGGCGATCGCCGGACTGGTGTGCTCGATCGTCGGCCTCTGCTCGTGCGTCACCGTGATCGTCGGCCTGATCCTGGGACACATCGGGCTGGCGAAGGCGAATCGCGGCGAGGCGGGCGGACGCGGCATCGCGCTCGCGGCGGTGATCATCGCTTACGTCGTCATCGCGCTGTACGTCGGTTTCGGCGGGACCTTCATCATCCTCGGCGTGCGGGGCGAGCTGGATTAGCGCGGTCTCACGCGCGGCGAGAGCAAGGGACCTTTGCTCTCGCCTGACTCGCTGAGCTGGGGTTTTCGCTGATCGAGCCCGACCTGAGGTCGCTCAGCCGACACCCGGGTGTTGTTCCGCGTCGTCCGGTTCGCGCGGCGCCGGCGCCACCTCACCGTCGCCCTGCGCAGGAGGAGCCTCGCGCTTCGGCGTGTTCGCGTCGAGGAAACGCAGCAGTTCCACCGGGAACGGCAGGACGAGCGTCGAGTTCTTCTCCGCCGAGACCTGCACGACGGTCTCCAACAGCCGCAACTGCAGCGCCGCCGGGGTGTCGGCCATGGTCGCGGCCGCCTGCGAGAGCTTGTACGACGCCTGGAGTTCCCCGTCCGCCGAGATGACCCGCGCGCGTCGTTCGCGTTCGGCTTCGGCCTGGCGGGACATCGAGCGTTTCATCGACTCCGGCAGCGCGACGTCCTTGATCTCGACCCGGTCGATGTGGATACCCCAGTCCAGCGCCGGGCTGTCGATCATCAGCTCCAGCCCCTCGTTGAGCCGTTCGCGGTTGGACAGCAGGTCGTCCAGGTCGCTCTTGCCGATGATGGACCGCAGCGAGGTCTGCGCGACCTGGCCGACGGCCGAGCGGTAGTCCTGCACGTTGACCGCGGCCAGCACCGGGTCGATCACCTTGAAGTACACCACCGCGTCCACCCGCACGGTGACGTTGTCGCGGGTGATGCCGTCCTGTGCGGGGATCGGCATCGTGACGATCTGCATGTTGACCTTCTGCAGCCGGTCCGCGAACGGCACCAGCAGCGCGAGTCCCGGCTGCCGGATGTTCGGGCGCACCCGCCCGAACCGGAACACGAGGCCGCGTTCGTACTGTTTCACCACGCGAAGGCCGGCCGCGAACCAAGCACCGCCCGCGACGGCGACCGCACTGAGAATCTCCACCACCATGGCTGCTCCCGGGGTTGTTCTCGCTGTTCACGGTACGCCGGGCGGGTCACGGGGAAAACACGGTGGACAGGCCTGCCAAGGTGGGTCCGTGACCGGTTTCAAGATCCCGCCCAGATTCCTCGATCGCGCCGCCGGACTCGGCCCCGGAGCCGCCGAATGGCTCGACTCGCTGCCGTTCCTCGCCGAGAAGTACACCGCCAAGTGGCAGCTCGACTACGACGGCGAGGCCATGCACGGTTTCGTCGGCGTCGCGCAGCCCGTGCGCCGCGCGGACGGCTCCCCCGCCATCCTCAAACTCGGCTGGCCGCACGAGGAATCCGGCGACGAACCGCTGGCACTGTCCACTTGGGCCGGTCAGGGCGCGGTTCTGATGTACGACAACGTGCCCGAGGACGGCGTGCTGCTCCTGGAGCGGCTCGACGCCACCCGGTCGCTGGAAACGGAGCCGATCCGGCAGGCCGTCGAGACGGTCGGCGCGATCGCGCGACGGTTGGCCGTCCCCGCTCCCGAAACGCTGCGGCGCTCCCTTCGCGAGGAAGCCGCGGAGCTGGTCACCGAACTCCCGGCGTCCTGGAGCGAACTGGGTGAACCGTTCGACCGCGAGTACGTCGACGCGGCCGTGGAAGTCTGCGTGCACCTCGGCCCGGAAGCCGGTGAGCTGATGGTGAACGAGGACCTGCACTTCGAGAACGTCCTCGCCGGGGACCGCGAACCGTGGCTGGTGATCGACCCGAAGCCACTTTCGGGGGATCTCGAGTTCGGCGCGATCTCGATCCTCTGGAACCGGGCGAACGAGTCCACAATGGACGAGAAGATCGCGTGGTTCGCCGAGGCGGCCGAAGTGGACGCCGAACGCACACGCGCGTGGACGCTCGTCCGCGCGGTGCGGAATTGGATCTGGCTCCACGAGGACCTCGCCGAAGGCGCGTCGCCCGAGACCATCGCCGAAGACCCGGCCTACGCCGCCGTTCCCGCAATCGCCGCCTGGGCATTGCCCTGATCACACGAATCGTCTCCCGCCCCGTGAGCCGATAACCTTCGGGCATGGCAGCCGTGAACAGGGTATTCGCAGCTCAACTGGCCGGTTTGCCGGTTTTCGGACCCGATGGCGAATCGATCGGGAAGGTGCGGGACGTGGTGGCCGGCCTGCGTTTGGATCAGCAGCCACCGCGGATCCTGGGCATCGTGGTCGAACTGACGACCAGGCGCCGGGTGTTCGTGCCGATGTTGCGGGTGACCTCGATCGAGCCCAGCGCGGTCACCCTCGCCACCGGATCGGTGAACATGCGGCGCTTCCATCAGCGGCCCAACGAGGTACTGGTGGTCGGGCAGCTTTTCGACGCGTACGCGACGCTCACGGGCTCGGACACCCGCGTCACCGTCGTCGACGCCGGCATGGAGCCGACGCGAACGCGGGACTGGGTGCTCGCGAAACTCGCGATCCGCGAACGGTCGAGCAGACTCGGCCTGGGCAAGCGGCGCACGCCGATGCAGGTGCTGCCGTGGTCGGAGGTGTCCGGACTGGGGCTCACCGACCTGACCGGCCAGACCCAGGGCGCGGCGCAGCTGCTGATGCTGTTCGACACCATGCGCGCGGCCGACATCGCCGCCACGGTCCGTGATCTGCCGCTGAAACGGCGGCATGAGGTGGCCGACGCGATGGACGACGAGCACCTCGCCGACGTGATCGAGGAGCTTCCCGAGGACGACCAGAAGGAACTGATGTCCTACCTCGCCGAGGAACGGGCTGCCGACATCCTCGAAGCGATGAACCCCGACGACGCCGCCGACCTGCTGGCCGAACTGGCGCCCGCCGACCAGAACCGGTTCCTGGAACTGATGGAACCCGAGGAATCGGCGCCGGTGAAACGGCTGCTGGAGTACTCCTCCGACACCGCGGGCGGGCTGATGACCCCCGAACCGGTGGTGCTGACGCCGGACGCCACGGTCGCGGAGGCGCTCGCGCACATCCGCAACGCCGACCTCCCGGCGGCGCTGGCGAGCATGGTGTTCGTCAGCCGTCCGCCGACGGAGACGCCGACGGGCCGCTTCGTCGGTGTCGTGCACTTCCAGCGGCTGTTGCGCGAACCACCCGCGGAGATGGTGGCGAGCACCGTGGACACCCAGTTGCCCGCGCTGCGGCCGAACGCGACCTTGTCCGAGGTCACCCGCTACTTCGCCGCCTACAACCTCACCTGCGGGCCGGTGGTGGACGCCGAGCACCACCTGCTCGGCGCGGTCACCGTCGACGACGTGCTCGACCACCTGCTGCCGGAGGACTGGCGCGAGACCGGGCTGCACGACAGCACCGGCGAGACCACCGAAGAGAGCGAGGAGGCCGAACGTGCCTGAACTGACGTCCGGTCGACGGCTCGACCAGCCCCGCGGCCAAGGCCGGTTCCGGCTGAACCTGGATCCGGACACCTTCGGCAGGCTCACCGAACGGGTCGCGCGGTTCCTCGGCACCGGCAAGTACCTGTTCTGGCAGACACTCACGGTCATCGTCTGGATCGTGCTGAACCTGGTGGCGGTCTCCCTGCGCTGGGACCCGTACCCGTTCATCCTGCTGAACCTGGCGTTCTCCACCCAGGCCGCCTACGCCGCGCCGCTCATCCTGCTGGCGCAGAACCGCCAGGACGACCGCGACCGCGTCTCGCTGGAGGAAGACCGGAACCGCGCCGAACAGACCAAGGCGGACACCGAATACCTCGCCCGGGAGCTGGCGTCGCTGCGGATCGCGCTCGGCGAGGTCGCCACCCGGGACTTCCTGCGGGGCGAACTCGACCGGCTCCGCGAAGATCTCGATGCCAAGCCGCGCAAGGCCAGACCCGACCGCGCCGCTACCGGTACGTAACATGGTGGGGTGACCAGTACGCAGCAACTCCCCAGCGTCGACGATGTCCGCACCGCGCTGAAGGCCGTGTACGACCCGGAGATCAAGAAACCGATCACCGAACTCGGCATGGTCAAGGGCGTGGAGGTGGGCTCGGACGGTGTGGTCACCGTCGGGATCTACCTGACGGTCGCCGGCTGCCCGCTGAAGGCGACACTGACCAACGACACCACCGAAGCCGTCAAGAAGCTCCCCGGCGTCAGCGACGTCCGGGTCGAGCTCGACGTGATGAGTGACGAACAACGCACGGAGCTGCGAAAATCCCTGCGCGGTGACGCCGCGGAACCGGTGATCCCGTTCGCGCAGCCGGGTTCGCTGACGCGGGTCTACTGCGTCGCGTCCGGCAAGGGCGGCGTCGGCAAGTCCTCGGTGACGGTGAACCTCGCGGCCGCGATGGCCGAACGCGGGCTTTCCGTCGGCGTGGTGGACGCGGACATCTACGGGCACTCGGTGCCGCGGATGCTCGGCGCGCGGGAGAAGCCGACCAAGGTCGACACCATGATCATGCCGCCGCAGGCGCACGGCGTGAAGGTCATCTCCATCGGCATGTTCACCCCGGGCAACACCCCCGTGGTGTGGCGCGGGCCGATGCTGCACCGCGCGCTGCAGCAGTTCCTCGCCGACGTGTTCTGGGGCGACCTCGACATCCTGCTGCTGGACCTGCCGCCGGGCACCGGCGACATCGCGATCTCGGTGGCGCAGCTCATCCCGAACGCGGAGATCCTGGTCGTCACCACCCCGCAGCAGGCGGCCGCCGAGGTGGCCGAGCGCGCGGGCGCGATCGCGTTGCAGACGCGGCAGCGGGTGGCCGGGGTCATCGAGAACATGTCGTGGCTGGAAACGCCCGACGGCGGACGGATGGAGATCTTCGGCTCCGGCGGTGGGCAGTCCGTCGCCGATTCGCTGTCGAAGTCGGTCGGGTCGACCGTGCCGCTGCTCGGCCAGGTCCCGATGGACCCGCGCGTGGTCTCCCACGGCGACGCGGGCACGCCGATCGTGCTGGCCGAACCGGACGCGCCGGCGTCGCTCGTGCTCAAGGAGGCGGCGAAGAAGCTGACCGTCCGGGCGCGCGGGCTGGCCGGGATGATGCTGAACGTCACCCCCGCGGGCCGCTGACCCCCTCTTCGCAATTGGTCCCCTACTTGCGAGGGATGACCATCGCAAGTAGGTGACCGATTGCGGGAAGGTCAGGTGGCGTCGGGGTCGACCGGCGGGCGTTCCCCGGGCTTCAGCGGCTCCGGCTGCGAGGCCGTCGCCGGGTAGCCGTTGGGCTTCGCGGCGCCGTTGGACCCGTTCGCGCCCTTGGTGCCGTTGACGTCCTTGAGCCCCAGCGGATCCGTGTCACCGTCGAACAGGTGCTGGGTGACGACCCGCTTCGGGTCGAAGTTCCGCAGGCCCCGCAGGTCTTCCAGCGGCTTGCGCAGCTGATCGAACTCCGGGCCCATCTCTTCGCGCAGTTGCGTCTTGGCCCCGGTCGCGAAATCCCGGACCTTGCGGACACTCTTCGCCATCCAGGCCGCCGCTTCGGGCAGCCGTTCCGGACCGAGGATGAAAAGACCCGCGACGACGATGATGAGGATCTCGCCCCAGCCGACACTCTCGAACACCCGTGTGAACCTCCGCCTCGGCGTCTTCCCCGTTCAGGGTACCCCGGCCGAACTCGCTAGTCCGAGGCCAGTTTCACGTCCACCACAAGCGAAGACCCATCCCGGACAAGGCGGACAGGGACCACTTCGCCGACTTCGCGCGCGCGGACCGCGACGAGCAGCTCCGCCGAGTCGCGCACGGCCCGTCCGCCGACTTCGGTGACGACGTCGCCTTCCTTGATCCCGGCCGAGGCGGCCGGGCCGCCGGGGGCCACGTTGCGGACCTGCGCGCCCATGGTGCTGGAGCCCGCGACGGTGGACGAAGCGTTGATGCCGATGTCGGGATGGACGACCTTGCCGTCCTTGATCAGTGTTTTCGCGATCTTCACCGCGTAGTCGCTCGGAATGGCGAAACCGATGCCGATGCTGCCGCCTTCGGCGCTGGACGAGCGGATCGCCGAGTTGATCCCGACCAGCGCGCCGGTCGCGTCCACGAGCGCGCCGCCCGAGTTGCCGTGGTTGATCGCGGCGTCGGTCTGGATGGCCTCGTAGATCACCGGCGCGCTGCCACCGTCGCCGCCCGCGGTGACCGGCCGGTTGAGCGCGCTCACGATGCCGGCGGTGACCGAGTTCTGCAGCGCCAGCGGTGAACCGACGGCGATCACCGAGTCCCCGACGGCGAGGTCGGACGACTTCCCGACCTGCAACGCGGTCAGGTTGCCGACGTCGACCTTGACCACGGCCAGGTCGGTTTTGGGGTCGGCGCCGACGACCTTCGCCTCGACGCGCCTGCCGTCGAAGAACACGGCGGTGACCTTGGTGGCCGAATCGGTCGTCGCGGTGGAGATCACGTGTTCGTTCGTGAGCACGTAGCCCTGGGTGTCGATGACGACGCCGGAGCCCTGCTGACCGGCTTCGGCGCCGGGCTTGAACACCTCGAGCGAGACCACGGCGGGCGCCACCCGGTGGGCGATGTCCGCGATCGAGCCCGCCGGACGTTCCTTGGCCGCGTCGGCTTCGGAGATGCTGGCCTGGCCGGTCAGTTCGCTGCCGGTGTCGGCGAACCACCAGCCGATCAGCCCCCCGGCGGCGCCGACGACCAGCGCGACGGCGGCGAGCATCGCGAGCGCCTTCGCCTGCACACGCCGTCCGAAGAGAACCTCCGGCAGGCTCAGCAGCGCACCCTGCGGGCGCTTCGCGTCCTTCTCCTCTTCCGAGTCCTGCTGGACGGCGGGCCCGGCGAGCACCGCACCGGAGCCGGGGTCGCGCCACGGGTCCGAAGTCGTGGTCCAGAGCGGACCTTCCGCACCGTTCGAGGACGGTTCGGAGCCGTTGGACCCGTGCGGCCGCTCGAGCACGACACCTTCGGCGCCCGGCGGACGGCGAAAGGCCTCGGCGAGCGATTCCGGTGTCGGGGGCGCCAGGTTCAGTCCCGGCGCGGCCTGCCCGTTCGCGCCGGGCTGGTACAGCTTGTCGAAGGCGCCGTCGACGCCGCGCGGCCTGCCGAACGTGGCCGCCTGCGCCGGATCGACGGCGGGCCTGGCCAGCGGGCGCGGCGCCAGCCGATCGCCCGCTGGCTCACCAGGCTGCTGCGGATTCGCGTTCGGCTGCTCGGTCATCATTCCCCGGGACTGAGATCAGGTTGGCCGGACGCGAGAGTACGCCAAGCCTCGCCCTGGATTCTGCCGTGACCACGGTGAAGTGCGCGTTGATTCCCCGGATCGGCCAACAAATGTGACACTTGAGGAAACCATGTCTCACATCTGGCAGTCTAATGGGCATGTCGGAGAACCCGGGGGCTCCTTTTCCGCCCCAGAACGTCCCTCAGCAGCAATGGCCGCAGCCGCAGTGGCCGCAGCACCAGGGCTGGCCACAGCAGCCGCCCAAGAAAAAAGGCTTGTCCACCAAGGTGAAAGTGCTGTTGCTCGTCGCCGCGCTCGTCGTGGTCGGCGGCGGGATCGGCCTGATCCTGGTGATGAAGGCGGCCGCCGGGCCGGAGAAACAGGCCACCAAACTGGAGGTCGGCGACTGTGTCCAGCTCACCGGCGCCGGAAAAGAGGCCGACGCGACGAAGACCGCGTGCGACAACCCGCAGACGCCGTACGTCGTGAGCGTGAAGGGCTCGGTCAAGGGCGACTGCCCCAAGGGCTTCTACAGCTACTCGGTACCGACCCCGTTGCGCGGTGAGGGCGTCGGCCTGTGCCTGGGGCTCAACGCCCAGATCGGGCTGTGTTTCGACGTCATCGAAACCAAGACCCCGCCGCCGCTGGTGAACTGCTCGGGAGCACGGCTGAAGATCAGCGAGGTGTTCGACCAGGCGAGCTACGTGACCAGCCCGTGCAAAGAAGGCACGGAAGAGGTGATCTCCTACACGGCGTACGGCGCGGCACAGAAGTTCAAGAGCGCGACGATCTGCTTCGTCAAACCCTGACGAAGCAGATCAGCGGGCCGAGACGGGCACGGGCGCGATCGACGTGCTCGGGCTCGGCGCGGGGCTGCGCGGCGGTTCCGGCCGGGGGCCGCCGCCCAGCTGCGCGGGCAGCAGACCGGCGTTGACCCCCTGCGGCGGGGTGAAGCCGGTGTTCGGCTGTTCCTCGCTGCCGTCACCCGAGGTCGCGACGAGGGCGAGGGCGCTCAGCACCAGGCCTGAAACGACGACTCCGGCACCCTGCGCGTACTTCCGGCGAGCGACGCCGAACCGTCCGCCGCCGAGGACGTTCGGCGACTGGCCCAGCGGCGTCGAAGATCCCAAGGGCGGCGCCCCGCCCAGCACTCCGGTGTCGCGAAGGCCGGCGACCCGGTCGGGCCGCTGGATGGCCACCAGCTGGCCGTCGGCCGTCATCGCCAGGTTGTCCGGCGTGCCGGGAAGTTCGGTGTTCTGCGGGATGGAGCACAGGCTGGCCAGGAAACCCGCCGACATCGACGGCGCTCCCGCCTGCTTCACGGCGTGGACGGCCTGGCGCTGCGCGGCGACCTCGGCCGCGCACGTCTGGCAGCGGGCGAGGTGCGCCGAAGCCCGGTCCTGGGCGCCGAGGGACAGCTCGCCGTCGACGAAGGCGACGATGGCGTCCGGAAGCAGATGCGACTCGGGGAGCCCCCAACCTCGCGGTGCGGTCATACCCCCACCTTCGCAGACTCCTGCGCCGCGGCGCGACGGCGCTCCAAAGAAGCGCGAAGCGCCTGGCGGCCGCGGTGGATCCGGCTGCGCACGGTGCCGAGCTTGACCCCGAGGGTGGCGCCGATCTCCTCGTACGAGAGGCCTTCGACGTCGCACAGCACGACCGCGGCGCGGAACTCGGGCGGCAACTCGTCGAGCGCGGCCTGCAGGTCCGGGTCGAGATGGGTGTCCGAGTAGACCTGCTCCGGGCTCGGGTCGTCACCGACGATGCGGTCGGTGTCCTCGGGGAGGCCTTCCATCCGCACGCGCGAGCGGCGGCGGGCCATGTCGAGGAAGAGGTTCGTGGTGATCCGGTGCAGCCAGCCCTCGAACGTGCCGGGCTTGTAGGACGCGAGCGAGCGGAAGACCCGGATGAAGGTCTCCTGCGTCAGGTCTTCGGCGTCGTGGGCGTTACCGGTCAGGCGGTACGCCAGCCGGTACACGCGGTCGGCGTGCTCACGCACGACCTCGTCCCACGAGGGCGGCGTCCATGCGGCCTCGTCCACCGTCACCGGCGCGACCTGGTCCGCGTGCTGGTCCTGCATCGTCTCCTGCATCGGGGAAGTAGGCACCTCCATCAGCGTCTTCTCCCAACTACTCCACCCAACGCGGGCGATGTGCACGGTGTTCCCGTTGTCGAGGACCAGTCTGTCCGGCCTGCTTATGTTTCTAGTGAGACTGGACTGAGAGAAGGCTGAGAAGTTCGGTAGCAGGGAGTCTTCGCTCTTTTGGCGATAGGCAGCGCTAACCTCCGCGTGTGAATTCCGGGACGCATGCGGGCTCGTCTGCCGAGACCGCCGACGCCGACCTCGTCGACGGGTACGTCCCCGACGACGAGGTTCTGGCCACCGTGCGGGCGCGGTCGGCCGAGCTGGGATGCGGTCCGCTGAGCGCCGGCGCGGGTGCGACTCTGCGTTTTCTCGCCACGACGCTGCGGGCGAAGGCCGTCGTGGAAGTCGGGACCGGGGCCGGGGTGAGCGGGTTGTGCCTGCTTCGCGGCATGGTCGACGACGGAATACTCACCTCGATCGACATCGAGCCCGAATACCACCGGGCGGCGAGGGCGGCGTTCCGCGAGGCCGGCTACCCGCCGGGACGGACCCGGCTGATCCTGGGGCGCGCGCTCGAGGTGCTCCCCCGGCTCACCCCCGGCGGCTACGACCT
Organism: Amycolatopsis sp. QT-25; assembly: GCF_029369745.1. Lineage (NCBI taxonomy): Bacteria > Bacillati > Actinomycetota > Actinomycetes > Pseudonocardiales > Pseudonocardiaceae > Amycolatopsis > Amycolatopsis sp. QT-25. The sequence continues at coordinate 989,468 of NZ_CP120210.1, read as the reverse complement.
GGTGTTCGTCGATTCGGCGCCGATCGAGTACCCGAGTTGCTACGAGCGGGCCGTCGCGCTGCTGCGGCCCGGCGGGATACTGGCGTTCCACAACGTCTCGGGTTCGAGGGTGACCGATCCCGCACGGCGCGATCCGGACACCCTGGCGCTGCGCGAGGTCGCGCGGGCCTTCCGGGAGGACGAGCGGCTGGTCCCGGCGCTGTTGCCGGTGGGCGGCGGGCTGCTGGTCGCCGCGATCGCGTAGCAAGGGACCTTTGCTATCACCTCAGCGCTCGGTCCGTGAATTCTCGAGAGTCCGTCCATGCGCCCCCGTCGCCACCCCTCAACGGAGGGACTGCGCGCCACTGCATGGCTTCAAGTCCCTCAAGGAGGCCTTGACGGACTTGGGGATCACCATGACCACGGCTGCCGCGGCGAGCGCGAGCCAGGCGGCGGTCAGCACGATCAGCCAGTTCCAGCCCGCATGGCCGTAGACGGTCGCGCCGACGGCGCCGCCGACGCTGCTGCCGAGGTAGTACGAAAGCGTGTAGAGCCCACCGACCTGGCCCCGTGCGTTCTCGGGCGCCTCCGCCGCGGCCCAGCCGTTGGCGACGGCGTGTGCGGCGAAGAACGCGCCGGTCAGCACCACGAAACCGGCGACGACCAGCGCCAGTGCGTCGGACAGCGTCAGCGCGGTGCCCGCGATCGTGAGCAGCAGGGCGCCGGCGAGCGCCCCGCGGCGGCCGAACCGGCCGACGAGTTTGCCCGCGGTCGCCGACGAGACCGAGCCCATCGCGTACGAGAGGAAGACGAGCGAGGCGATCGCGGGCGAGAGGTTCAGCGGCTCACCGGTCAAACGGAAACCGGCGGCGTTGTACAGCGCGACGAACGAGCCCATCGCCAGCAGCGCGACGGCGTACTGGACCAGCAGGACCGGTTTCCGGACCGCGGCGCCGAGTCCGGCCAGCACCGCCCGTCCTTGCGCACGCAGGTGCTCTGACCTGCGGCGATCCGTCGAAGTGACAGCAAAGGTCCCTTGCTCCCGCGGTGGCAGGGCCAGCACCGTGACCACCGTGCAGACCAGGCCGACGCCCGCGACGACGAGCAGCGCGCCGTGGTAGCCGAACGGCCCGGCGGTGAACCCGGCCGCGAGCCTGCCGATCATGCCGCCGACGGTGTTCCCGGCGATCATCGCGCCCACCGCGGCCGCGAGCCCGGCCTTGCCGAGCCGTTCCGCGAGATAGGCGGCGGCCACTCCGGGGAACCCCGCGATGGCGACCCCTTGCAGCGCCCGCAGCACGAGTAGCGCCGGATAGCCGGGCGCCAGCGGCAGCAGGAATCCGAACACCACCGACGCGACCACCGAAGCGATGATCACCGGACGCCGTCCCACGACCTCGGAGAGGACCGCGATCGGCAGTACGGCGATCGCGAGCGCGCCGGTCGCGACGCTCACCGCGAGCGAAGCGCCACCGGGATCGAGGTGGTACTGCTCGGCCAGCTGCGGCAGCACCGGCTGGGGCGCGTAGAGCAGCGCGAACGAGGAGATCCCGGCCGCGGCGACGGCGATCGTCACCCGGTGGGTGGTTCCGGTGGCAGACACGACACCGAAACTAAGCCTGGCTAAACGATACGTCCAATACGATCCTCTGCCACAATCGATACCGTGCTGAATGAAAGGATGACCGCCCAGCTAGCTCCCCAGCTCGCCTTGCTCACCGCACTGCGCCGCACGACGAACGTCACACGCGCGGCCGAACTGCTCGGTGTCCCGCAGCCCACGGTGAGCCGCCGGATCTCGGCGCTCGGCGCGGCTCTCGGCGCGCCGCTGACGGTCCCCGACGGCCGCGGCATCCGGCTCACCCGTGCCGCCGAGCTGCTGGCCGACGCCGCCGAACGAGCGCTCGCCACCGTCGACGCCGGAGTCCGCCAAGCCCGCGAAGAGGTCGATCCCGAATCCGGGCACGTCGTCCTCGGCTTCCTGCACCTGCTCGGCCGGTCCCTCGTCCCCACGTTGCTCCGCGGTTACCGCGCGGACCATCCGGGAGTCCGGTTCACCCTGGTCCAGGGTTCACGGCAGGACATGGTCGACAGGCTGACCAGCGGTGAGCTCGACCTCGCGCTGCTCGCGCCCGCCCCTCTCGACGACCCGCTGCTCGATACCGCCGTGCTCGCCGAGCAGGAGATCTTCCTTTCCGTGCCGACGTCGCACCGCCTCGCCGACCGGCCCAACGCCGCCATCGAAGACCTCGAGGACGAAGAGTTCGTCCTCCTCGAAACCGGCTATGGCCTCCGCACCATCACCGACGACCTGTGCGCCGCGGCCGGCTTCGCGCCGAAGATCGCCTTCGAGGGACAGGAGTCCGACACCGTCCGAGGGCTCGTCGCGGCCGGGCTGGGGGTGGCTCTGCTCCCCCGCTTCGAACCCGGCAGCCCGGCGGGCGTCGCCGAAGTCCCGCTGGTGCCGCCGGTCGGGCGGACGATCGGCCTGGCTTGGCGTCGTGACGTGGTGCTGCCGCCCGCCGTGCTGCGGTTCCGGGAGCGGATCCGGGGGCAACATTGGTGACGATCGTCAGGGTCGGTCGCTGCCGTTCGTCCACTCCGGCGGGGAAGCTTTTTCGCTAACTTCGGGTGAATGTACGACGACATCGTGGAGCTGGCGGATGAGAGCCCGAACTGGCTTCAGGTGGCAGGAATCCTGTTCACCGAAGCAGGACTGCTCGCCTTCGCGGCGCTCTTCGCCTGGATGTCGTGGCGGGCGCGCACTTCGCCCGTCCGGATGGCCGTGGCAGTGCTCCCACCCGCCGCGACCGCGCTCGCGTATGTGCTCAGCGAAGCGGTGAAGAGCGTGCTCCAGGAAGACCGGCCGTGCCGGCGGCTCGTCACGCTCGTCGAGTGCCCGCCGTCCGGTGACTGGTCCTTCCCGAGCAACCACTCCACGATCGGCGCGGCGGCCGCCGTCGGACTGGCCCTCGCCTGGCGCCGACTCGCGCCCTGGGTACTGCCGGGCGCGCTGCTGATGGGCTTCTCACGGGTCTTCGTCGGCGCGCACTACCCGCACGACGTGCTCGCCGGCCTCGTCCTCGGCAGCGTCACCGCGTGGCTCGTGTTCCGGTACCTGAAGGGCCCGGCGACCGGGATCGCGCGCCGGCTCACCGCTCATGCCGGAGACGCGCCGACCCAGCCCATGCCCAGGGTGCACCCGCGGGGCGACAGCAAAGGTCCCTTGCTCCCGCCCCGCAGGTGACCGCGGGTCAGGTATAGGAAGCGACCAGCTCGACCAGCGTCCGCGCCGCGAACCCGGTGGCCCCGGGGACGACGTCGGCGTAGGTCTTGTCGGCTCGTGCGGGTCCGGCGATGTCGAGGTGCGCCCACGGCACGTCGCCGACGAACTCGCGCAGGAACAGCGCCGCGACGATGCTGCCGGGGCCACCCGGCGCCTGCCGGACGTCACCGAGGGAACCCTGCACGGTCTCGGCGAGGTCCTCCAGCAGCGGCATCCGCCACCACGCCTCGCCGACCCGTTCGCCCGCCTTCGTGACCCGCTCCGCGAGCGCGTCGTCGGTGGCGAAGACGCCGCCGGTGCGGACGCCGAGCGACACCTTCATGGCGCCGGTCAGCGTCGCCGCGTCGATCACCGCGTCCGGCTTGTGCTTCTTGATGCCGTAGACGAGCGCGTCGGCCAGGACCATGCGGCCCTCGGCGTCGGTGTTGCCCACCTCGGTCGTCTTGCCGCCGTAGTGCCGGACGATGTCGCCGGGCCGGTACGACCAACCGGAAACGTGGTTCTCGGCGGCGGGCACCAGCCCGGTCACCTTGACCGGCAGGCGCAACGCGGCGATCGCGCGGACCGCGGCGATGATCGCCGCGCCGCCCGCCATGTCGGTGCGCATGAGATGCATGCCGTCGGCCGGTTTGATCGAAAGACCGCCGGTGTCGAAGGTGATGCCCTTGCCGACCAGCAGCAGATGCGTCGTCGCCCCGCGCGGCCGGTACTCCAGCTCGATCAGCCGCGGCGGCGCGGCCGAGCCGCCACCGACGGCGAGAACGCCGCCGAAGCCCTGCTCCGCCAGCCACTTCTCGTCCCTGGTCGTCACGGTCAGGTTCGGGACGCCGCCGGAAACGCGTGCCGCCGTGTCGGCGAGCCAGGCGGGGGTCTTGATGTTCGAGGGCGTGTTCGCCAGGTCGCGCGCGAACGCGGCCGCGGCCGCGAGTTCGCTCACCCGCTCCAGCGCCTTCGCGTACGCGGGCACGGCGCGCTCATGCCGGGTGATCAAGCGCACGGTCCGCAGGCTCGGCTTCGGCTCGTCGGCCGTCACGGTGAACCGGTAGCCGCCGAGCAGCAGCCCGAACGCGAGCTCCTCGACGTGCTCGGCGCCCGCGTCCTCGGGTAGTTCGACGGCGAAGGCACGGAACGCCTTCCGGCCCGCCTCGACATCGTCCTCCAGCGCCGACGTGACGGCGCGGACCAGCGCGGCACCGGCCTTGCGGTACCGACGCGGCTCACCATCACCGACGCCGGCCAGCCAGCGGACGCCGCCGGTCGGCAGGGTCTGCACGTCACCGGCCTTGCCGGTGGGCCGCACGCCGCCGATCTCCGCGAGTCCGGCGTCACCGTCCTCTTCGGACGGCGCGGCGATCAACGTGGCCAGCGGCGTACCGCGCCGGAGATCGTCCGAGACCTCGAGTTCGAGCAGCTTCCCCGGAACGGGGGGTAGCGGGTTACGCACAGTGAGCGACCTCCGGGCGCAGATGAACCGCGACCCCGGCCTCCGAAGGGAGACCGGGGTGCGGGTGGTTGACCGTTGGTGCGGTCCGGCTCAGCCGGTGACCTCCTGCAGGGCCGCGCCGAGATCCTTCGCTTCTTCCGCGGAGAGTTCGACGACGAGGCGCCCACCACCTTCGAGTGGTACGCGCATCACGAGGCCCCGCCCCTCCTTAGTCACTTCGAGGGGACCATCTCCGGTCCGGGGCTTCATGGCCGCCATAGCGTGCTCCCTCCGTCTCAACCGGCGCGCCCGGGTCGCGCTCGTCAAAGCCAGCCGGGTCTACTGTCCATTGTCCCTCATCAGCGGCCGAGCGCGAACGCGGACCGATCTTTTGCCGCCGTATCGGTGCTGGTATGCGCCTCGTGAGGCTGAAAGACTCCTCTCAGACCCCAGTTTCGCCGACTAGGAGATCCCGTGACCACATCCGACGTTCTGCTGACCGCCGACGCCGATGGCGTGCGCACCTTCACGCTGAATCGGCCGCAGGCGTACAACTCGCTGACCGTCGAACTCAAGGAACGGCTGCTGGCGGGCCTGACCGAGGCCGCGGCCGACGACCGTGTCCGCGCGGTCGTGCTGACCGGTTCGGGCAAGGCGTTCTGCGCCGGGCAGGATCTGAAGGAGCACGTCGGACTGCTGCAGGCGGGTGATCCGGCGCCGCTACACACGGTCAAGGAGCACTACAACCCGATCGTCAAGACCATCATCGGGATGCCGAAGCCGGTCATCGCCGCGGTGAACGGCCCGGCGGCCGGCGCGGGCGCGGCCTTCGCCTACGCGAGCGACCTCCGGATCGCCGCGACGTCGGCGAACTTCCTGATGGCGTTCGCGAACGTCGGCCTCGGCCCGGACTCGGGCGCGTCCTGGACACTGCAGCGGCTGATCGGCCTCGGCCGCGCGGCCGAGTTGATGCTGCTGGCACGCACCGTCGACGCCGCCGAGGCGCTGACGCTGGGCCTGGTCGGCGAAGTCGTCCCGGACGAGGAACTGGCCGCCCGCGCGCAGAAGGTCGCCGCGAAGCTCGCGGCCGGCCCGACGGTCGCGTACGCGAAGATCAAGAACGTGCTGTCCGTCGCCGCGGAGTCCTCGCTCGAAACCGCGCTGGCGGCCGAGGACGAGGCCCAGACCGCGCTCGGCGCGACGGCCGACCACACCGAAGCGGTGGAGGCGTTCGTGGGCAAGCGCAAGCCGGAATTCCAGGGCAAGTAAGCCCTCGCGACGTGCGATGAAGGACGCTTTCATAGCAAAATCTGCAATGAAAGCGTCCTTCATGGCGCGCCCGGGACCGGTACCGGACCGCCGCGACTAGCGTCCGGGAGTGATCCCGACCCCGCCCCACCTCCAGGCGACAGCCGCGGAGCATGACCTCGGTAACTGCCTCCGCCGCTACCGTCGCAGGCCGGGCGCCATCGGGACCTTCTTCGCCTTCGCGCCGCTGGCGGGTGCTCTCGCGCTCGGACTCCGGGAAGGCGACCTGACCGGAGCACTCGCCGTCGTGCTGTTCGTGTGGCCGCCGCTCTTCCTCTGGTGGTGTGTCTCCACCCGAAGGCGCCTTGACGGCGGTCTCTACGTCTTCGACGGCGGGTTCGCCGACGTCCACGGGCGCAAGGTCCTGTTCGCGATCACCTGGCCCGAAGTCCGCTCGGTCAAGTACCGGACCTACTCCCTCTGGGCGGGCATGATTCCCGTCCTGTACGCTACGCAGTGCGTGATCGAACTGCGCGACTTCCACAAGATCGAGCTCAACAGCAGCTACCGCACCCTGGGAAGATTGGCCGAAGACCTGCACGCCCGCGCGGGCTGAGCGGCTCGGAAGCAGCCCTGCACATGGTCGTCGACCATCCCGGTCGCCTGCATCAGCGCGTAACAGGTCGTCGGCCCCAGAAACACGAAGCCGCGCTTCTTGAGTTCTTTCGCCATCGCCTTCGACTCGTCGGTGATCGCCGGGACGTCCGCCATCCGCCGAGGCCGGGTCTGCGAAGCGGGCGCGAACGACCACAGCAGGTCGTCCAGCGAACCGTCGAGTTCCTCGATCGCCCGGGCGTTGTTGATCGCCGCCAGGATCTTCGCCCGGTTCCGCACGATCGACGCGTCTTCCATGAGACGGGAAACGTCGTCGTCGGTGAAGGCGGCGACCTTCTTCGGCTCGAACTTCTTGAACGCCTTCCGGAACGACTCCCGCTTGCGCAGGATCGTGATCCAGGAAAGCCCCGACTGGAACGACTCCAGGCACAGGCGCTCGTAGAGTTCCTCGTCGCCGTGGAGCGGGACACCCCATTCGGTGTCGTGGTACTCGACGTAGTCCGGGGCCGAGTTGCCCCACGAGCACCGCTTGATCCCGTCCGCGCCCAGCAGACCCGCCTCAGTCAACCCGGTACCCCTCCGCGTACTTCACGAATCTCTGCAGGCACAGCCGCAGTCCCAGTTCGAAACCCGGTTTCGCGACCGGCCAGCCGAGCCGTCCGACGACGCCGAACGGCGGCCGCAGCTGCTCCGCCCAGACGAACGTCGACGAATGCGGCCCCTTCTCGATCACCTGGAAGACGCCGGTGCCCTGCACGATCTTGCCGAGGTGGCGCACGACGCAGCGCAACGGCGGCTCCCAGCCGGTGATCTCCATGGTGTCGGTGAACCCGATCCCGGCCACGCCGGTGAAGGCCGACAGCTTCGACCCCACACTGCGCCCGTTGCCCTCGACGACCTTGACCTCGGTGCCGAGCATCCATTCGCCCTGGCGTTCCCAATCGGTCAGCGCGAGCCACGCCGTCCCGGCCGGTACCGCGACGTCGACGGAGACGACGACATCCGTCACCTGACACCCTCGCGCTCGGCCTCCAGTTCGGCCACCTTGGCCCGCAGCTCGTCGATCTCGACGCCGAGCCGCCGCATCACCCAGTCCACTTCGGACATCTTGTACCCGCGCAGCACCATCTGGAAGCGGACGGCGTGGACGTCTTCGGCGGTGATGTCCTCGGCGGGCAGCCTGGTCGGCGAACTGCCGGGCGGCAGGGGGGCCAGCTCCTCACCCCGGCCGAACACCACGGCGGCCAGCAGAAACACCACGGCGGCCACCAGCAGCATGACTACGAGATAGATCAGGGCGGTCGTCACGCCACGATCGTGGCACACGAACGCCACGATCGTCGCGCCAGCAACGCGAGTCGAGTGCTGATCACCACCCAGAACACCATCAGGATCCCGCACGGCACGGACAGGAACAGCCTCGACGCGTCGAGGAACCCGGTGGCGATCACCAGCAGCGCCACCGAAAGCAGGTTCAGCCCGACGGCCTCACCGATCAGCACGCCGACGGTCTTGACCAGCCGGGCACCGTCCATCCGCCGGGAGAGCCGGCGCATGCAGAGGAGGGCGAACACCCCCAGCACCGGCACGATGAACACCGAGCCGTGGGTGAACTGGGCGATGTACTTGTACCAAGCCGGCGCCGGCGCGAGCTGTGACCAGTCGCCGAAGGTCCATTTCCGGGCGAATTCCCAGGCCAGCTGCATCAGCGGCACACCGAGGACCAGGTTCCAGAGGGTCCTGGTGCCGCTGTGCATCCCCAGTTCGGCCTGATAGTCCCGGGCGATGAGGTGCACCGGCCCGAAATCGGCGACGGCGCGCCGTTGCGCCTCGTGGTCGCTCCAGCCGCCGTCGCGGTACGCGTCCGCCGCGTCGGTGAGCCCGTCCCGTGCTTCGCGCAGCAGATCCCGCTTCGCCGACGCCGGACCGTCCAGCCGGGTGCGCAGCTCACCGAGGTAGGCCTCGATCACCGTCATGCCGTGGTTCTCCCGAAACTCCGCGCGGCGACCGTGAGCCGCATGCTGAACAGGATCCAGATTCCGGACAAGGCCGCGCACGGCGAACTGACGAGCAGGCGGGCGGGTTCCAGCAGCCCGGTCGCGCCGCCGTACGTCGCGACCGCCACGAGGTTCGATCCCACGGCCGCGGCCAGCGACCACGAGACCGCGCGGGCGACCGGCGGACCGGCCGTCCGCCGCGAGAGCAGCCGTGCCGTGAGCAACCCGGCGACCGCGACGGCCGGGGACAGGACCGCCAGCGTGTCCGCCACGCCGATCGCGCGGTGATACCAGGACGGCGGAGCGCCGAGCCTCGACCAGTCGGCGAAGGCACGCGCCAGATCCCAGGCGAGGATCAGCAGCGGGACACCGGCGATCAGCTCCCACAGCACACGAATGTCGCGTCGCAGCCCCAGTTCCGCTTGGTAGTCGCGCGCGATCAGTTCGGCCGGGCCGAAGTCGGCGACGGCACGGCGTTCGGCTTCCGCCTCGCCGAGACCGCCCGCGCGGTAGGCGTCGGCCGCGTCGACCAGGCCGTCCCTCGCCTCGGCGAGCAGATCGGCCTTGGCCCTCGCCGGCCCGATCATTCGGCTGTCCAGGTCGCCGAGGTAGCCGTCGATCGCGCTCATGCCGTGCTCCCCCCGAGGACACCACCTATCACGGTGGTGAACTCCTGCCACTCCACCCGCTCCGCCGCCAAGGCCTTCTGCCCGGAGCGGGTGAGCTTGTACGTACGACGTTTGCGGCCGGACACGACGTCCCATTCGCTGGCGAGGTATCCGGCGCGCTCCAACCGGCGAAGCGCCGGGTAGACGGTGCCCGTCGGCAAGTCGAGCGCACCGTCACTGCGGAGCTGGAGCGCCTCGATGATGGCGTACCCGTGCAGCTTCCGGCCGTCGAGGACGGCGAGGAGCAACGCGTCGAGGTGCCCGCGCAGGCTGTCGGCCTTCATGGATAGCCAGTCTACACATCGCCGCCCACCAGGGTAGCCGGGACTTTCCAGGAGCGGCCTCAGGGAATTTCCCGGAGATGACCCCGATTTCGTGCATTTAGTGGCTACATGTAGGCAGCCTATGTATACAGTGCTTCGACATGGACGCACTCCCGATCGCGAGACTCCAGTTCGCGACGACGACCTCGTTCCACTTTCTGTTCGTGCTGCTCACCCTGGGGCTCGTGACACTCGTCGCGGTGATGCAGACACGCTCCGCGTTCGGCGGCAAGCCGGAACTCACGCGGATGACGCGTTTCTGGGGCAGGCTCTACGTGATCAATTACGCGCTGGGAATCGTCACCGGAATCGTGATGGAATTCCAGTTCGGGCTCACCTGGACCGGCCTGTCCGCGGTCGCGGGCGACATCTTCGGCGCACCGCTGGCCATCGAGACACTGGTGGCGTTCTTCGCCGAATCGACCTTCCTGGGGCTGTGGATCTTCGGCTGGGGGCGGCTGGACAAGTGGGTCCACCTGACACTGATCTGGCTGGTCACGCTGACCGCGTACGCCTCGGCGCTGTTCATCATGGTGGCCAACTCGTTCCTGCAGAACCCGGTCGGCACGCACGCCGAGAACGGCGTGCTGAAACTCGACGACTTCGGCGCGCTGTTCACCAACCCGGCGCTGACGATGTCACTGCCACATGTGCTGAGCGCGGCACTCATGACCGGCGGCTTCTTCGTGGTCGGCGTCAGCGCGTACCACTTCCTCAAGCGCACCACGGAGATCGAGTTCTTCCGGCGCTCGATGCGGATCGGTGTGCTCACCTCGCTGGCGGGCAGCACGCTGGTGATCGGTTTCGGCTTCGCCCAGTTCGGCCCGCTCGGTGAGTACCATCCCGGCAAGCTCGAGTCGCCGGGAGCGCTGGTCGGTGCCCCGCTGGGCTTCATGATCCAGCTCGGGTTCATCGCCTTCCTGGCCTCCATCCTCGGCACGCTGCTGCTGTTCCGGAACTGGATCACCAAGATGCGGCCGCTGCTGTATTTGATGGTGTCGGCCATTCCGCTGCCGTTCGCCGCGGCGATCTTCGGCTGGCTGGTGCGCGAGATCGGCCGCCAGCCGTGGCTGATCCGCGGGCAGTTGACCACCGCCGACGCCGTCGCGGGGATCCCCGCGGGGCAGATCCTGTTCTCCTTCGTCGCTTTCACGCTGGTGTTCCTGGTGCTGGCGATCGCCGACTGGGTACTGATGTCGCGGGTCGCGAAACGCGGCCCGGAACCCGTCGAAGAGGCGCCCGCGCCTCGCGCCGGACTTCCCGTCCTGAGCGGAGTCTGACCGATGGTGATCCTCTGGTGGTGTGTGCTCGGTTTCCTGACCGCGGGCTATTTCGCGCTGGCGGGCTACGACTACGGCGTCGGGATGCTGCTCGGCAGGATCGCCCGTGACGAGGCCGGGCGGCGGCGCGTGCTCGGCGCCTTCGGCCCGTTCTTCCTGGCCAACGAGGTCTGGCTGGTGGCCGCCGTCGGCGTTCTGTTCGGCGCTTTCCCGAAACTGGAGGGAAAAGTGTTCTCCGGGGCGTATCTCCCGGTCGTCACCCTGCTGCTCGGGCTGGTCACGTTCACCGCGGCGGTGCAGTTGCGCAGCAGGCGGCCGGACGCCGGCCGCGGTGCCTGGACGCTGGCGATCACCGTCGGCGCGTGGGTGACGGCGGTGTCGTGGGGTGTGTTCCTCGGCAATCTCGTCCTCGGGCTCCCGCTCGACGCCGCCGGGAAACCGACCGGCGGCGTCCTCGCGGTGTTCAGCCCGTACGCGCTGCTCTGGGGCGCCGGGTTCGTCGCGTTGTTCGCCTTGCAGGGCGCGGCTTTCCTCGCCGTGCGGGCACCCGCCGAGTTCACCGCCCGCACGAACCGGATCGCCAAGGCGCTGCTCGCGCCGTCGCTCGCGTTCCTGGTCGTGGCGGTCGGTTGGGGTGCCTTCGAGGTCACCGCGTCGTGGACCGTGCTGCCCGCGATCGTGCTGGCCTTCGGGGCCCTGGGCATCGCGTGCGCGGCTTTGCGTGCGGGGCGGCACAAGACGGCACTGGTCGCCACGATGACCCTGTCCGCGTCGCCGGTGCTCGCCGTCGGAACCCTGCGCCTGCCGGACGTCCTTGTGTCCTCTGTGGACAAAGGATTCTCACTGAGCCTGACGGAAGCGGCCGGCAGCACCGAAATGCTCACCCTGCTCACCTTCGTGCTGCCGCCCGCGCTCGTGGTGATCGCCGTCGTGCAAGGGATGACCTGGTGCCGGAACGACGACCGCGTCGACCGGCGTTCGCTGCTGCACTTCTAGGAGCCGAAATGCCTCCCCTTCCCGGATTGCGCCGTCATTTCGGCGTACTGGCCGTCCTCGGCACACTGACCGCCGCGGCGATCCTCGGCCAGGCGGACGGCCTCGCGACGCTGCTCACCGGCGGCGGTGTGACCTGGCCGCTCGTGGCCGCCATCGCGGCACGGGCGCTGCTCGCGGGCGTCCAGGGCTCCTTGGGCGGCCGGTTCGCGGCCACGGTCAAGGCCGCGCTGCGCAAACGGCTCCTCGGGGCGGAGGCGGAGAACCCCGGCGAGGTCGCGACCCTGGTGACCAAGGGCATCGACGCGGGCGACGCCTACCTGACCGGCTATCTGCCGACGCTGGTGTTGTCGGCGATCGTACCGGTCGCGGTGCTCGTCCGGCTGTTCGCCGCGGATCTGCCGTCGGCGCTGATCATCCTCGCGACCTTGCCGCTGATCCCGGTGTTCGCGATCCTGGTCGGGCAGCACACGAAGGCGAAGACCGCCAAGCAGTGGTCACTGCTTTCCCGGCTGGGCGGGCACTTCCTCGACGTGGTGCGCGGACTCGGCACGCTCAAGGTGTTCGGCCGTGCCGAAGCGCAGGCGAAGACGGTGCGGGCGATGGCGGACGCGCATACGGACGCGACGATGCGCACGCTGCGCGTCGCGTTCCTGTCCGCGCTCGTACTGGAACTGGTGGCGACGCTTTCGGTGGCGCTGGTCGCGGTGCCGGTCGGTTTCCGGCTGCTGGAAGGCGGCATGGTCGTGCACACCGCCGTGCTGGTGCTGCTGCTCGCCCCGGAGGCCTACCTGCCGTTGCGCGCGGCCGGGGCGAAGTTCCACGCCGGCGCGGAAGGGCTCGCCACGTTGCGGGAAGCTCTCGCCGTCCCCGCCGAACTCGTCACCGGTGGTTCGCAAGTGGCTCTTCGTGGTGCGCCGCGAATCGTGCTGGAGAAGGTGAGCGTCGCGTACGGCGACGAGACCGTGCTGTCCGAAGTGGACATGGCGATCGAGCCGGGTGAGCACGTCGCGCTCGTCGGCCCCAGTGGTTCCGGGAAGAGCACGCTGCTGGCGGTCTTGCTGGGTTTCGTCACGCCGTCGTCCGGCAGGGTCCTCGTCGACGGCGTCGACCTGCGCGAACTGGACCCGGCCCGGTGGCGGGCCAGGACGGCTTGGGTGCCACAGCGGCCGACGTTGTTCACCGGGACCGTGGAGGAGAACATCGCCATGGGCCGGGTGCCGGACGTCCAGGCCGCGGCTCGCGCGGCGGCGTTCGACGCGGTCGCGCGGGGCCTGCCCCACGGTTATCGGACCCGGATCGGCGAGCTCGGCGCACCGCTTTCGGCCGGGCAGCGGCAACGGCTCGGCCTCGCCAGGGCGTTGGCCCGCACGGAGGCGGGGCTCGCGCTGCTCGACGAACCGACCGCCAGGCTCGACACGGAAACCGAGGCGGCCGTACTCGCCGCCACCAAGGAACTGCTCACCGGCCGGACCGCGGTGCTGGTGGCCCATCGGCCCGCGATGACCGCACTGGCCACCCGAGTGCTCGAAGTCCACGATGGCGCCGTAAGAGAGCGGGAACTGGCGTGAACGTCTGGGGTGTCTCCACCAAGGACGCCGTCCGGCTGGTCCGGGCCGGATTGATCGGAGCCGGGGCGGAACTGGCCGGACTGGCACTGATGGCGACCGCCGCGTGGCTGCTGCTGAAGGCGGCCGAACAGCCGCCGCTGGCGTCGCTCACGGTGGCGATCGTGGCCGTCCGGACGCTGGCACTGGCGCGTGGCGGATTGCGGTACGCGGAACGGCTCGCCGGGCACGAAGTCGTCCTGCGTTGTCTCGGCGCCCTGCGGACCCGCGTGTACACGTCGTTGCTGCCGCATCGGGTCTCCCGGCATTCCGGCGGTGACCTCGTCACGCGGCTGGTGTCCGATGTGGACGCCGTGCAGGACGCGCTCCTGCGCTGCCTGCTGCCCGCCGGGATCGCCGCGTTCGTGGGCTCGGTGTCGACCGCGGTCGCGCTGGCCCTCAGCCCGGCGGCCGGGCTCGTCCTGGCGGCCGGGCTCGCCGTGGCGGGGATCGGGTTGCCGTGGCTGTGCGTGCGGATCACCCGCGCGGCGGCGGAGATGAGCGCTCCGGCCCGCGCCGACCTCGCCGAACGGTCGGTCGAGCTGATCACCGGGCGACGGGAACTGATCGCCTACGGCGTGCACGCGTCCACTGTGGACGCCGCACACACCGCTGTCGGCGATCTCGCTGCGAGGGATCGGGCGACGGCCGGCCGCACGAGCCTGCTGACCGCGGCCGGCCTCCTCGTCCAACTGCCGGCCTGCCTCACGATCGCGCTGACCGCCGGGGTTTCGCCACCGCTGACGGCGGCACTGGCCTTGGGCGCACTGGCCGTGTTCGAGCTGGTCCTCCCGCTGACCGCGGCCGCCCAGCGCTGGGTCGAGGTCCGCGCGGCGGCCGGGCGGGTGCGCGCCCTGCTGACCGAATCGCCGCCCGCGCGCGGGAGCGCGGTGCCCGAGCCGGGGCATCTGCGGCTCGAAGGGGTCGGCGTTCGGTTCGCGGGCAGGCCCCCGGTGCTCAACGGCGTCGACCTCGACCTGCCGCCGGGCAAACGGGTCGGGATCGTGGGACCGAGCGGGGCCGGGAAGACGACGCTGCTGAACGTGCTGCTGGGTTTCGTGGCACCGACGTCCGGCCGTGCGGTGCTGAACGGAAAGCCGCTGGCGGAGTATGACCCGGCGCTGCTGCCCGCGGTGATCTCCGGCGCGCTCGCGGACGCGCACGTCTTCCACACGACGGTGCGGGAGAACCTGCTGCTCGCGAAGCCCGGTGCCCCCGACTCGGAGCTGCTCTCGGCCTGCGCGACGGCCGGTTTCGACCTGCCGCTGGACCGCGAAGTCGGCTCCGACGGCGACGCGCTGTCCGGTGGGCAACGTCAGCGGCTCGTGCTCGCGCGGGCGGTACTGGCCGCGCCGCCGGTGCTCGTGCTGGACGAACCTGTCGAGGGGCTGGATCCGGAGCACGGCGACACCGTCCTGGCGGACGTGCTCGCGGCCGCACGCGGCACCGTCGTCCTGGTGACCCATCGTGAGTCGCAGGTGGCCGGATTCGACGAGGTGCTGCATATGAAGGTCATCAGTCAGGCGCAGGATGTCCCTTGAGGACGGTGGCGGGGCGGGGTCCGGATAGTCCGCCCACGTCCCGCATCGGCGGCCGGTCACTCACCGACACCTCGGCGACCTCCGGCAGCCATTCGTCACCTACTTGCGTGAACTGGGTGAGCTGGGCCGGGTCGTCGGACTTGACACCGCAGCGCGCGAGCGCCGTCCCGAGGATCTGGCGTGCCATCACACCGAGCTGGAGCAGCGAACGGTTGCGATGCTTGCGTACGCCGAGGTTGACCTGCGCGAGCCCTTCGAGGCCGTAGCGCGCTTCGGCGTCGAGGATGAGCCCGATCTCGACGCCGTACCCGGCCGCGAAGGGCACCGACTCGAGGAACTCGCGCGTCGCGGCGTACTCGCCGCCCAAAGGCTGGATGAGCCCCGAGAGCGACGGGCGCAGCGCCGAGAGGACCGGTCGCGCCAGCAGTTCGGTGACCCGGCCGCCGCCGCTGCTCTCCAGCCGCAGCGGCCGCCGGTAGAAGCCCTTGACCAGGTGGACGCCGTCCTCGCGGAGCAGCGGCCCGAGCAACGTGGGCACGAACGCTGGATCCGGGTCCACGAGGTCGGAGTCGAGGAACACGACGACGTCACCGGTCGTCGCGGCCAGCGACCGCCACAGCACCTCGCCCTTGCCCGGCACCGGCGGCAGCTCGGGGAGCACGTCCTCGCGGTGCACCACCCGCGCGCCGGCGCGGGCGGCGAGCTCGGCGGTGGCGTCGGTGGAGCCGGAGTCCATGACCACGAGCTCGTCGACGACAGTGCCCAGCAACGGCCGGACCGTGCCGACGACTTCGGCGACGGTGTCCTCTTCGTCGAGCGCCGGTAGCACGACCGAAACCGTCCGGTCACCCTTCGCGGCGACGATGTCTTCGACCGTCCAGCCGGGGTTCTGCCACGTACGCCGCTCGAACCAACTCATGAGTAGTGATCGTGCCATGCTGGAGTCGGACACCGGAGTCGATGGAGGAACCTTGCTGCCGCTACTCGTCCGATTCGTACTGGGCCCGCTGGTCAGGGCGTGGTACCGCCCCGAGATCCGCGGCGTGGAGAACATCCCCGCCACCGGTCCGGTGCTGCTGGCACCCAACCACCGGGCGGCCCTGGACACCGGCGTGATCACGTTCACGGCGATGCGGCAGGTCAAGTTCCTCGGCAAGGCGGAGTACTTCACCGGCCGCGGGCTCAAGGGCAAACTGATGGCCGGTTTCCTCGGCGGCCTCGGCTACGTCCCGGTCGAACGCGGCAACGCGCAGGCCGGCCTCGCCGCGCTGGAAGCGGCGCGGAAGGTGCTCGACGCGGGCGGCGCGTTCGCGATCTACCCCGAGGGCACCCGGTCGCTCGACGGACGGCTGCACCGCGGCCACACCGGTGTCGCCGCCCTGGCGCTGGCGACCGGCGCGAAGGTCGTGCCCGTCGCCCTTTCCGGCACCGAACACCTCCAACCCGCCGGAAAGCGCGTCCCGCGTCGGGCGAAGATCACCGTCACCTACGGCTCACCTCTGGACTTTTCGCGCTACGAGGGGCAGGACTCTTCGCCGGCGATCCGGCGCTCGGTGACCGACGAGATCATGTACGCGATCCTGGAGCTTTCGGGGCAGGAGTACGTCGACTCGTATCACAAACGGCCTGGTCAGAGCGCTGCCTGACGGTCGCGGCGGGCCGAAGTGGTAGCAAAGGTCCCTTGCTCCTCCGGTGCTGGCGTGCCGTGCCTCGCCGATGCTATGAAAGGTCCCTTCCTTGCCAATTTTGCCAGGAAGGGACCTTTCATAGCACGCGCGAGTGGGACCAAAGGGACTTTTGACGCACCCGGGCCGCGATTGGTCTGGATAGAGCACCGGTCACCTTCAGTACCCACAAGTCACGCGCTGCCCAAGACCTACTTAGCCCACTTAGGCCGCGGCGGAGGCACGTAGTCCGCGAAGCCGTCCAGAAGCACCGAAGCGTCCGAGTCGATCGAGAGCATGTCCCGGTACCCCGCCGCCAGGAAGCCCTCCGACACCATGTGGTCGGCGAACTTCAGCAGCGGCGCGTAGTACCCGCCGACGTCGACCAGCCCGATCGGCTTCTCGTGCAGCCCCAGTTGCGCCCACGTCCACACCTCGAACAGCTCCTCCAGTGTCCCGGCCCCGCCGGGCAGCGCGAGGAAGCCGTCGGACAGCGCGGCCATCTTCGCCTTCCTCTGGTGCATGTCGGCGACGACGTGCAGTTCGGTCAGGCCGGCGTGTGCGATCTCGACGCTGCCCAGCGCCTCCGGGATCACGCCGATCACCTCGCCGCCCGCGGCCAGTGCCGCGTCCGCGACGACGCCCATGGTCCCCACCGACGCGCCGCCGTAGACCAGCCCGATCCTCCGAGAGGCCAGCAACGTGCCCAGCGCACGCGCCTCGTCGGCATAGCGCGGATCGAAGCCCATCGAAGAGCCGCAGAAGACGCACACCCGGCGCGGCGCCGCCATCAGTGGGTGTCCTCCCATGCCTGGTACGACTCCTGGACGACGCGCACGGCGTCGTCGATGTCGTCGGTGACGTGCAGCAGGTCGAGGTCCTTCTCACCGATTTTGCCCTCGGCGAGCAGCGTCTTGGCGATCCAGTCGTACAGGCCGCCCCAGTAGTCGCTGCCGAACAGCACGACCGGGAACTTCGTGACCTTCTTCGTCTGCACCAGGGTGAGCGCCTCGAACAGCTCGTCGAGGGTGCCGAAGCCGCCGGGCAGGCAGATGAACGCCTGCGAGTACTTGATGAACATGGTCTTGCGGGCGAAGAAGTACCGGAAGTTGACGCCGAGGTCGACCCACGGGTTCAGGCCCTGCTCGAACGGCAGCTCGATGCCGAGGCCGACCGAGAACCCGCCCGCCTCGTTGGCGCCGCGGTTCACCGCTTCCATCGCGCCGGGGCCACCGCCGGTCATCACCGCGAAACCCGCTTCGGCGAGCGCGCCGCCGATCTTGCGGCCGAGTTCGTACTCCGGGTGGTCCCGTTTGGTCCGCGCCGAGCCGAACACCGTCACCGCGCGCGGCACCTCGGCCAGCGCGCCGAAGCCCTCGACGAACTCCGCCTGGATCCGCAGCACGCGCCACGGGTCGGTGTGCACCCAGTCGCTCGGCCCCCGCGAGTCCAGCAGGCGCTGGTCGGTGGTGCTGCCCTGGTCACGGCGATCCCGCCGCAGCACGACCGGGCCCTTGTGGCGCTCGATCGGACGTTCCGGGTACTGGCCGTCGGGGAACTCGCTTGTCTCACTCACCCCGCCAAGCCTACGACGTCGTCACCGTCCGGAGCGGCGGCATCGCCGCGAACAGGAGTTGTCGGACACGCGAACGCGGGGCCCGCCGTCGAGCGGGCCCCGCGAGTACACCTCAGGAACGGCCGGTCAGCGCGAACGCGAGCATGGCCGTCGAGGTGAAGTCGATGGCGGGCTCGTTGCTCGGCCAGGAGGACAGGTCGTCGGCGTAGCGGGCCTCGGGGGTGTCGAAGGCTTCGTAAGGCTTCTTGCAGTCCTTCGACCCGGGCGGGAGCTCCATGTGCTCGAAGTTCTCCGCTCCGTTGGGGCCGTTCACGACGGCGCCGTAGAGCAGTTTCTCCTCGCCCGCGAGGTTCGCCGCCTGGTGGTGCGGGCACCGCGGGTAGGTGGTGCCGACGCCGACGACCAGCGAGATCCCCCAGGCGTTCGCGCCGAGGGTGAAGTTCCGCTGCTGCGAACCGAACGCCGCGTACCGGCGGTCACCGGTCAGGTCGGCGTACAGCCGTTCGGTCGCGGCGAAACCGAAGCTCTTGCTGGCGGCGTCGAACTCCTTGACCGACACGGCGGTCCGGAAAGGACTCCGCGCCGCGCTCGCGACACCTTCGTCGAGCTGACGGCGAAGGTCGCCGATCAGTTCCTTCGGGCCGAGCGCCGCCCCCGGGACACCGTGCCGCAGGAGCTTCACCAGTTCGGCGTGCGCCAGCGCGCTGGTGTCGTACAGGTTGAGCGTGCTCTTCTCTTCGAGGTCGAGGTAGGCCTTCGCCCAGTGCGCCGCCTGCCGGGTCCATTCGGCGGACCGCGGATCCCGCAGGGCCTTGGCCGCCAAGGCCAGCTGCGTCGCGCCGAGTTCCATGTCGTCCCGCCAGGACGATTCCGGGTAGTACGCGTGCGGGAACGCGGTGACCAGTTCGCCGACGTTCTCGGTCTTGGCCTGCGCGAAGACCGACGCGGCCTCGGCGAAGTACTTGCGCGCCAGTGCCGGGTTCCGCCTCGACTCGACCTGCGCGCCGAGCGCGAACGCGGCGGCCACCCGGCCGGCGAGGTTCGGGCTCAACGCGGAACCGCCCGGGTTCGCCGGGAAGACGGGCCGATGCTTCACGAAGTACTTGGGGTCACCGGGTTTCACGTCGAGCGGGTCGTCGTCGTGCGGGTTCCGCCAGACGTCGTGGTCGCCGAGGAAGCCGAACTTGTCGCTGCCCGTGCCGATGCCGACCTGGGCGTAGAGCGTCTTGCCGTGCTGGTCCCACATCTTGTCGAGCCAGTCGAGGCCGAGCTTGACCTCCCTGGCCAGCGCCGGGTCGTAGCCCTCGCGGAGCACGTAGCCCATCTCCGCCAGTGAGTACGCCGTGTTGGACGTGAACTTGACGAAGTCACCCGCGTCGACCCAGCCGCCCTCGACGTCGATCGGCCCGCCCGCGGGCTTCAGCGGTTCGGTGATCTCGTCGCCGAATTCGCCACCGAACGCGGGCCATTCGTAGACCGTGGCCTGCTTGTCCGCCAGATGCGAGGGTTTGCGGTCGAGCCTTCCCGGAAGGATGTCGTCGCCGTCGCGCTGCGCCTGGAAGAACTCGTTGGTGGCGCGGACCAGCGGGCTGAAGAGCCGGTCCTTGGTGTCCACCCGGAACGTCGGTGAGGTCGCCTTGGTCTCGCCGCCGACCTCGATCCGGTACTTGCCCGGCAGCCAGACCCTCGACAGGTCGAGCTGGTACACCGCCGGGTACTTCGCGTTCCACGCGCCGAGCGAGGCACCGGTCCGTCCACGATGGACGGTCCGGCCGCGTTCGTCGATCACCGAGAACGAACCCGGCGCGCTGGAGAGGAGATAGGCGTGCTTGGTCTCGGTGATGCCGTAGCCGACCTGGTCGACGCGGACCTCACCCGGCACCGCCGCCGTGGCCGAAATCGCCGGAACCGTCAACCCCCCGAGGACCAGTGCCGAAACCGCGGCCACCGCCCGGGACCAGGAACTCACCATCATCGGCGCCCCGCTCACAGTTAGTTAAGAAAGTTTCCTTTTTATTGCACAAGACGCTAGCTCGCGGAGCGCCACCAGTCAATATGTCCGTTTCGCCGGCAGGAAATCACCGGGTGCCGGCGTTGCCGGCGGGTAGGTGTCCGGCTCGCCCGGATACCCGCCGGGAAATCGTCTACCGTGGATCGGTGCCGTCCAGGGCAGAACCACTCGGCGCGCGGATCCGGCGGTTGCGCCGGGCACGCGGGCTGACTCAGCGTGAGCTCGCCGAGCCCCGCTACGACCGCGGCTTCCTCGCCAAGGTCGAGTCGGGCGAGCGCTTGCCTTCGGACGACGTACTGGCCCATCTCGCGCGACGGCTCGGCCTCACCGCCGACGAGCTCCGTTTCGGCAGGCCGCCGGGCGCCGCCGAGGAACTCACCGACGCGCTCGAAGCCGCGTATCGCGAGTTGCAGAAAGGCGGTCTCGAAACCGCCGAACGCGAATTCACCCGTGTGGAACGGCGAGCGGCGGAGTACCGGCTGCCGGACGTCCAGTGCCACGCGCGGCTCTATCTCGGCGAGGTCCAGTGGCAGCGCTACGACATTCCCTTGGCGGCCAAGCGTTTCGCTCACGCGATGGAACTCGCCGGCACCGCCTCGCCTCGGCTGCGCGCGATGATCGTCAACCGGGTCGCCGCCTGCCGCGCGCTGTCGGGCGATCTCGGCGCGTCGGTCGCGCTCGTCGAAACCGCGCTCGCCGGACTCCGTGCCGAACAACCCGTCGATCCCGACGCCGAACTGGCACTGGTGACCGCGCTGATCCACCCCCTCATCGAAATGGGCGCGCTCCGCCGCGCCCGGCGGGCCGCCGAAGAAGGGCATCGCGCTCTCGCTTCCGCCCGGCGCAAGGACATCTCCGCGCGCTACCACCGGCAGGCAGCGCAACTGTGGCAGGAGATCGGCCTGGTCGACCGCGCGGAGAAGGACCTTTCGCGGGCTCTGCGACTGTTCACTTCGCTCGGTTACGACCGTGACGCCGCCCGCAGCCGCTGGGCACGCGGCTTCCTGTGGCGACGGCTGGGCAAACTCGACGAGGCACACGCCGAACTGCACCTTGCCCGAGAGCTGTTGGCCAAAGCGGGCTCACAGGAAGGCGTACTCGGCGCGACCATCGAACTGGCCGACGTCCGCCGCCGCCAAGGTGAACTCGACGAGGCCACCGAACTCGCCGAGGGGATCCGGCCGCTTCTGGATCGATCCCCCGACATCGAAGCCAGGACCGAGGTTCTCCGATTACTGGGTCTCGTCGCGCGCGCCCGCGGTGAGCTGCCGAAGGCGACCGCGTTGCTCGAAGAAGCCGCCGGCGCACAGGAAAGGTCGGGACTGCGCGGCGCGCTCGTCGCCACCTCACTGCATTTGGGCGACACGTTGCACGCTCGCGGATTGATCGAAGAAGCGGCGAAGGCCTATCGGCGTGGTGTGCGCGCGGCCGCTATGTCCGATTCCGGGCCCACGTACTGAAAACCATACGAAAGTCGCCATATATCGAACCTGGCGGGAAAAACTCTTACTACACAGGCATTTCATTCCCCGCATGTCGATCTTCGTTCGCTTCGCTAGGCCATCCGGTCCATTGACGCCCTCGTGACCGGCCTCCTTTACTCGGACGTGTCCATCGGGATAACTCCAGTTATCCGAATGGGCACGCTCCCCGTCCCCCGCCGTGCACCCGCTCCGGTCCCCTTCCCCGCCGCGCCGATGGCCTGACGGGTACACGGTCCTGCCCATGGAAGGTTCCCATGACCGTTCAGCGAGGGCTCAGAACAGGGTTGGCGGCCGTCGCCGGCCTTGCCCTGAGCATGACGTTCCCGGCGACCCCGGCGAACGCGACCACCGCCACCCTCCAACCCGCGAGCCCCGACGCGGTGGCCGCGAGCGCGGCCGACCAGGCCGCCGCGGCCGGTGTGGACCACTTGCGGAAGGGGGCACAGGAGGGCTTCCGTCGCGTCGGGCTGACCCCGGGCGGTGGCGGACTCTTCTACGCCGCTTACGAACGAACCTACCGTGGCCTGCCGGTGGTCGGCGGGGACGCGGTGGTGGTCGCCGACGGCGCCGGACGCGTCCGCGGCACCAGCGCCGCCGAGACGGCGGCGATCTCGGTCGACACCAAAGCCAAGATCACCGCGGCGAAGGCGACCGAGGTCGCGCGCGGGCAATTGTCCAAAGTAGACAGTGTGAACGCGCCGAAACTCGTCGTCCTGGCGGGCAACTCCCCCAAGCTCGCCTACGAGGTCGTCGTCGCCGGGACCAAGGCGACGTCCCCGAGCAACCTGCACGTCTTCGTGGACGGCGCCACCGGCGCGGTCCTCGAAACCCGTGACGACGTCAAGATGTCCAACATCCCGGCCGCCGCTCAGACCACGTCGAACGAGGTCGGCACGCTGGGCGCCGGGAACAGCTACTACGTCGGCAACGTCACCATCGACACGACGAACTCCGGCGGCACGTACACGATGCGTGACCCGCAGCGCACCAACATCAGCTGTGCCCGCCAGAACGGCTCGCCCTTCAGCGGACCGGACGACAACTGGGGCAACGGCTCGGGCACCGATCTGGAAACCGCCTGTGTCGACGCGCTCTTCGGCGTCCAGACCGAGTGGAAGATGCTGGGCGAATGGCTCGGCCGCAACGGCATCAACGGCAACGGCAGCGGCTTCCCCGCCTACGTCGGCCTCAACCAGGCCAACGCCTACTGGAACGGTTCCTCGACCACTTACGGCCGCTCGCAGGACAGCCAGCGCCAGGCCACCCCGATAGACGTCGTCGCGCACGAGTACGGCCACGCCATCTTCCAGACCACCCCGGGCGGCGCGGGCAGCGGCAACGAGAACGGCGGCCTCAACGAGTCCACCGGTGACATCTTCGGCGCCCTCACCGAGCACTACGCCAACAACGCCAAGGACGTCCCGGACTACGACGTCGGCGAGGGCGTGAACCTGGTCGGCCGCGGCCCGATCCGCTACATGAACCAGCCGAGCAGGGTCTCCGGCAACCCCGACTGCTACTCGTCGTCCATTCCGAACACCGAGGTGCACGCCGCCGCCGGCCCGCAGAACCACTGGTTCTACCTGCTGGCCGAGGGCACCGCGCCGGTGGGCAAGCCCGCCAGCCCGACCTGTAACAACTCCTCGATCACCGGGATCGGCATCCAGAAGGCTGGCAAGATCTTCTACAACGGCCTGCTGAAGAAGACCTCCAGCTGGAACCACAAGGCGGCCCGCAAGGCCACCCTGGAAGCGGCGCTCGCGCTGTATCCCGGTTCCTGCACCGAATTCGACACCACCAAGGCGGCGTGGAACGCGATCAGCGTGACCGCGGCGACCGGCGAACCGACGTCGTGCACCCCGCAGGGCAACGACTTCTCGGTCGGCGTCACCCCGGCGTCGGGCTCCGTGAAACCGGGCGAGTCGGCCTCCGTCACGGTGAACACCGCGACCACCAACGGTACGGCGCAGTCGGTGGCGCTCAGCGCCAGTGGCCTTCCCGCCGGGGCGACCGCGACGTTCAACCCGGCTTCGGTGCAGTCGGGTGGTTCCTCGACGCTCACCATCGCGACGTCGGCGAGCACCCCGGACGGCACCAGCACCATCACGGTGACCGGTACCGGGGCCAGCGGCGCGCGCACCGCGCAGTACAAGCTGACCGTCGGCACCGGCGGTGACGTGCGGTCCTACAGCAACGACACCGACTACGCGTTGAACGACTACGCCACGGTCAACAGCCCGATCACCTCGACCGCGACCGGCAACGCGGTGTCACCGGTCAAGGTGACGATCACCGGCACCCACACCTGCTCCGAAGACCTCCGCATCAGCCTGAAAGCCCCCGACGGCAGCACATATTCGGTCAAGGCCACCGGCTCCCTCCCCTGCACCGATCTCGGCACCAAGACCTACTCGATCCCCGTGACCAACGAGGTCGCTTCCGGCACTTGGACCCTCGTGCTCTACGACGCCTACGCACAAGACACCGGCACGCTCAGCAGCTGGTCGATCACCGTCTAGCTCCCTCCCGCGTGAAGGGCTCCTTCCCTCGGCTCGACCGGGGAAGGAGTCCTTCACGCGAACCCCTCCAAGGAAGGACTACCCCGGCATGAAGTGGGGAAAGCGAATAGGAGCGGCCGTCGTCGGCATGGCCGCCGTACTGGGTGTCGTCACGGCGCCCGCGCAGGCGGTCACGGCCGCCGCCGCACCGGACATCTCACTCACCAACATCAAGGCGCATCTGAGCGCGTTGCAGACGATCGCCAACCAGAACGGCGGCAATCGCGCCTCCGGGCGACCGGGCTACCCGGCGTCGGTGTCCTATGTGGCACAGAAGCTGCGCGACGCCGGTTACAACGTCACGTTGCAGACCTGTTCGAGCTGTGCGGGTTCGAGCCAGAACGTGATCGCGGAATGGCCGCAGGGTGACGCGAGCCAGGTCATCATGCTCGGCGCGCATCTCGACAGCGTCAGCGCCGGTCCCGGCATCAACGACAACGGCTCGGGTTCGGCCTCGATCCTCGAAGTCGCGCTGACGCTGGCCCGCGAGAACCCGGCGATGGCGAAGCGCGTCCGCTTCGGCTGGTGGGCCGACGAGGAGTCCGGCCTGCGTGGTTCCAAGTTCTACGTCAACAACCTGCCGCAGACCGAGCGCACGAAGATCAAGACCTACCTGAACTTCGACATGATCGGCTCCGACAACTGGGGCTACTTCGTCTATGACGACGTCGCCTCGGTCAAGGCGGTGTTCGACGAGTACTTCAGGACGATCGGCATCCAGACCGAGGGTGACACCGAGGGCGACGGCCGGTCGGACCACGCGTCGTTCAAGAGCGCGGGCATCCCGGTCGGCGGTCTCGCGACCGGCGCCGGGTACACGAAGAGTGCCGCGCAGCAACAGAAATGGGGCGGCACCGCCGGCCGGGCGTTCGACAGCTGCTACCACCGCGCCTGCGACACGCTGTCCAACATCCCGGACACCCCGCTGGAGAAGAACAGCGACGCGATCGCGTACGCGCTCTGGAAGCTCGCCGTCGGCGCGTCGACGGGCCCCGACTTCTCGATCGGCCTTTCCCCGGCTTCCGGTACCGTCCAACCAGGACAGTCGACGACCGTCACGGTCAACACCACGACGACTTCCGGTGTGGCGCAAGCGGTATCGCTGAGTGCCAGCGGTCTTCCCGCCGGGGCGACCGCGACGTTCAACCCGGCTTCGGTGCAGTCCGGCGGTTCCTCGACGCTCACCATCGCGACGTCGGCGAACACTCCCACCGGTACGAGCACGATCACGGTGACCGGTGACGGGACCTCGGTGGACCGCACGGCGCAGTACACGCTCACCGTCGGCGACGTCAGCGTGCGCACGTTCACCAACGGCACCGACTACACGTTGAACGACTACGCCACGGTCAACAGCCCGATCACCTCGACCGCGACCGGCAACGCGGTGTCACCGGTCAAGGTGACGATCACCGGCACCCACACCTGCTCCGAAGACCTCCGCATCAGCCTGAAAGCCCCCGACGGCAGCACATATTCGGTCAAGGCCACCGGCTCCCTCCCCTGCACCGATCTCGGCACCAAAACCTACTCGATCCCCGTGACCAACGAAGCCGCTTCCGGCACTTGGACCCTCGTGCTCTACGACGCCTACGCACAAGACACCGGCACGCTCGACAGCTGGTCGATCACCGTCTGACCACCTGAAAGGTGAAGGCCATCTCACGAAGTCACCCGGCTTCGTGAGATGGCCTTCGTGCGCGAGCAGCGATTTTCGGGCAACTCTTCGATATCTGGTCTAGACCACCCGATCGTCGGTAGCGCCACTCATGCACGGCGACCTATGTTGAGCCGAACGGCCGCTTCCTGTTCGTTCAAACCGCTTTCGAGATGGGAGCTGGGTATGTTCGGTCGCGTCTCACGGCTGCTCGCAATCACCGGCGCGGCGGCACTCGCCGTCAGCACGCTCGTCCTCCTGAGTCCGGCACAGGCCTCGGTGGACGCCGAGGTCTGCGCGGTCAAATCGAAGCCGGCGGGCAAGGTCCTGCAAGGTTATTGGGAGAACTGGGACGGTGCCGCGAACGGCGTCCACCCGCCGCTCGGCTGGATCCCGATCACCGACGCCCGCATCAAGGCGAACGGGTACAACGTGCTCAACGCCGCCTTTCCGGTCATCCTGTCCGACGGAACGGTCAAATGGGAGGACGGGATGGACGCGACTGTGAAGGTCGCGACCCCGGCCGAAATGTGCGCCGCCAAGGACGCGGGCGCGACGATCCTGATGTCGATCGGCGGCGCCACCGCCGGAATCGACCTGAACTCGGCCGCCGTGGCGGACAAATTCGTCGCGACCATCGTGCCGATCCTGAAGAAGTACAACTTCGACGGGATCGACATCGACATCGAGACCGGCCTCACCAGCAGCGGGAACATCACCACGCTTTCCGCGTCACAGAAGAACCTCATCCGCATCATCGACGGCGTGCTCGCCGCGATGCCGTCGAACTTCGGGCTCACCATGGCGCCCGAGACCGCGTACGTCACCGGCGGCAGCGTCGTCTACGGCTCGATCTGGGGCGCGTACCTGCCGGTCATCAAGAAGTACGCGGACAACGGCAGGCTGTGGTGGCTGAACATGCAGTACTACAACGGAAGCATGTACGGCTGCTCCGGCGATTCGTACCAAGCCGGTACGGTTCAGGGCTTCGTCGCGCAGACCAACTGCCTCGACAAGGGCCTGGTGATCCAAGGCCAGACGATCCGCGTTCCCTACGACAAGCAGGCCCCGGGCCTGCCCGCGCAGCCGGGCGCCGGTGGCGGCTACATGTCGCCGAGCCTGGTCGCCCAGGCGTACCGCAGCATTCCCGGGCTCAAGGGCCTGATGACCTGGTCGCTCAACTGGGACGGCTCACGAAACTGGACCTTCGGCCAGAACGTGAAGTCGCTGCAGGGCCGCTGACCCCTCCAGTCGTCCGTCTGATCACGCGAGTTACGCCCCCGATCACGCGAGTTACGCTTCTGATCACGCGAGTCACGTGCCCGATCACGTGGATCGTCCGGATCAGTCCCGCGAGCTCGCTGTGCGGAACCGGCGAACTCGCGTGATCAGGCGGCGAACTCGCGTGAGCAGAGGCGTAACTCGCGTGCTCAGGGGGCGAACTCGCGTGAGCAGAGGCGTAACTCGCGTGCTCAGGGGGCGAACTCCCGGTCTGCCCGGCGCGCGGCCTTCCGGGGCGTTCGCCCGTATCGTTCTCGGTCATGGACGAGGAGGTCGGCGGACGACTGCGGCGGTTGCGCGCCGAACGTGGCCTCACCCAGCGTGAACTCGCCGAGCCGCACTACACCGCCGCCTATGTTTCGTCCGTCGAGACGGGGGCGCGGACGCCGTCCGGTGACGCGTTGCGCCATTTCGCCGCGCGGCTCGGGGTGGACACCGGCGAAGTGCTCGGCGTGACCTCGCCCCGCGACGACGTCCGGCTCGATCTGGACATCGCGGCGGCGGCCTCGGACTTCCTCGCGGGGACGGGTTCGGCTCCGAAGATGCGACGGCTGGCCCGGCGGGCCGAAAAGATCGGCCGTGCTCGCCAGGCCGGGCTCGCCTGGCTGTGGCTCGCGCGGTTCACCGAGGGTGACTTCCAGCCGCGCTTGGTCGCCGCCGCCGAAGTCGCGCTCGGCGACGACATCCCGCCGTATCGCGCACTGGCCGCCGCGCTGCGGGCGAACGTTTTGATCCGCCGCGGCGAGCCGCATCACGCGATGCACCTGCTCCGGACGGCACTCGACGCGAGCCTCGACGGCTATCCGCATCCGCTGCTCCTGCTGACCTTGCGGGCGTATCTCGCCGAAGGACACCTCCGCCTCGGCGAGACCGCTCAAGCCGCGCAGCACGCGAGTGAGGCGCTGCGGCTGGCTCGCGGCGGCGAGGAGATCCTGGCCGAACTCACCGATCACCAGCGCCGGCTGACCGAGGCCTACCTCGGCGAAGGGCGGGTGGCCGACGCCGTCGCCGCTGTGTCGGTGCTGCACGATCTGCTCCACGAGCGTGCCCTGCGGCCCGTGCTGGCCCGGTGCCTGTTCGCACGGGCTCTGGTCCGTCGTGCCGAAGACCTCGAAGGCGCTCTCGCGGACCTTCGCGCGTCAAGGGCGGCCGCGCCCGATCACGCCGTCACCCTGGAACTCGCCGACGTCTGCCGCGAACTCGGTCGTCTCGATGACGTCGCCACGCTACTCTCCGAAGCGACCGACGCCATCCCCGCGGGCTCGCCGCTCTCCGCGTCACTCACGTTCCAGCAAGGCTCACTGGCCCTGGCCCGCGGAGACTTCGAAGCAGCCGAAGCAGGCTTCGCACACGCGATCGACGTGGCCGCGCTCCGCGATACTCGTGGCGTCTTGGCCGCTTCGATCGACAAAGCGGGAGAGCTGCTTCTCCTTCAAGGGCGCATCGAAGAGGCCGCAGACCTGCTGCGGCGTGGACTGCTACTGCTAGGCGCCGAAGAGGACATCGTGAAGTGACCGAAGTGGATTTGAAAGACCTGGACACCCGTTTGGTGAGCCGGTTCGGCTCTGCCGCGGAGGGGTGGCTCGCCGGTGTCCCGGCCCTCGCCGGGCGGCTGGCGTCCCGATGGGGTTTCACGCCCGGCGAGATGTTCGACAGCGGCGCCTCGTCCGTCGTCCTGCGCTGCCGCTGGACCGACGGGACACCGGCGGTGCTCAAACTCAGCCCGGATGACGCGTTGCTCACCAAGCAGCTCGAAATGCTGCGGGTGTTCGCCCCCACGGGCCGGGTGCCCGCCGTGCTCGCCGCCGACGCGGACGCCGGCGCGATGATGCTGGAAGAGATCCGGCCGGGCACCATGGCCGAGGACCTGCCGCTGCCGACCCTGCCGGGACGTTGGGGAGACCTGCTGACCGCGCTGCACTCCGTCGCTCCGCCCGCGGACTGGCCGTGGAGCCTGCGCGGCCGGTTCGCGGAGTCCTTCGCCCGGATCGGCAAGCGGATCACCGAACCGGCCATCGCCGCCCGGATCGGCCCGGACACCTGGCAGCGGGCGATCGAGCGCTGCGAGAGGTTGCTGGACACCCAGGCCGACGTCGTGTTGCTCCACGGCGATCTGCACCTCGGCAACGCCTTGGACGGCGGGGAGCGCGGCCTGATCGCGATCGATCCGAAGGCTTGCGTGGGTGATCCGTGCTTCGACGCCGTCGACTACGTGGTGAGCGGCGCCGAGCACGAGGGCGTCGAGGCCCGCTGCCACACGGTGGCGAACGCCTGCGGGCTCGACGGCGACCGGTTGTCCGCCTGGAGCCGGGTGGTCGCCCCCATGTTCGCCATCGCGTACCTGACCCAGGGCGGCCCGGAGCAGGCACTCGACGAGTTGCTCGCCCTGACTAGCTGAGGAATTCGCGCAGCACCGAAGTGACCTGCCGGATCTCGCCCGCGCGGACGTGCTCCTGCCGGGTGTGTGCCAGCGTCGGGTCGCCGGGACCGAAGTTCACCGCCGGAATCCCGAGAGCCGCGAAGCGCGCGACGTCGGTCCAGCCCAGCTTCGCGACCGCCTTGCCCCCGGCCGCGGCGACCAGTTCGGCCGCCGCCGGGGCGCTCAGCCCGGGCAACGCCCCTGGCGACAAGTCGACAACTTCGACGTCGTAGCCCTCGAAGACCTCGCGAAGGTGCGCCTCGGCCTCCTCGGCCGAGCGGTCGGGCGCGAACCGGTGGTTGATCGTGAGCACGGCCTCGTCCGGTACGACGTTGCCCGCGACACCGCCGCCGATCTTCGTGGCCTGCAAGCCTTCGCGATAGGTCAGGCCGTCGATGTCGACCACCCGCGACGGGTACTCGGCGAGCCTGCGCAGCGGTTCGGCGAGGCCGTGGATGGCGTTGACGCCCATCCAGCCGCGCGCGGTGTGCGCGCGGACGCCGTCGACGCGGATCTCGATCCGCATCGTGCCCTGGCAGCCGCCCTCGATTCCGCCGTTCGACGGCTCGCCGAGGACGGCGAGGTCGGCCCGCAACCACTCGGGCAGCTCGCGCTCGATGCGGCCGAGGCCGTTCTTCGTCGCTTCGATCTCTTCGCGGTCGTAGAACACGAAGGTGATGTCATACCTCGGCTCGCGGAGGGCGGCGGCGAGGTGGAGGAAGACGGCGTCGCCGCTCTTCATGTCGACAGTGCCCAACCCGTGCAGGATCTCCTCGTCACCGGTCCCCTCGCGACGCACGGGCATGTTCTCGTTGACCGGAACGGTGTCGAGATGCCCGGCCAGCAGCACCCGCGAAGGACGCCCGAGGTTCGTGCGGGCGAGGACCGCGTCACCGTTGCGGATCACCTCGAGATGCGGGGCCTGCGCCTGGAGCGCGGCCTGCACGGTGTCCGCGATGACCTTCTCCTGTTCCGAGACGCTGAAGATGTCCACCAGCGCGGCGGTGAGGTCGACGGGATCGGCGTGCAGATCGAGCGAAGGCATGCCAGCACCGTACCGCCGGATGCCCGGGGGCTACCGTGAAGGAGTGCGCACGCGAACGGTCTTGGTCGCCCTCCTCCTGGTCCTCGGCGGCTGCGGATCGGAAGAAGTCCCGGTGAAGGTCCAGCCGGCCCAGAGCACCGGGCCGGACGTGCTGCCGATCAAACTCAAGGCGCTGACCACCGATCAGTGCTACCTGGCGCCGGGAACCGAATCGCCCAAGGGCTGCCAGAAGTACGTGACCGAGCTTTCCAGCGCCGCGGGCACGGTCCGCAAACGCAGGCCCGATCTGTCGTCGCACGCCGACGTCCTCGATCGCCCGATCGCCACCTTCCGCACCGCGAACTGCCAGGACCAGGCCGCCCCCGGCGGGCCCTGTGGCCAGGCACTCGCCGACATGGCGACGGCGCTGACCAGTGTGAAGAGCCTCGTCGGCGGCTGACGCGGGTCACTGGGTACCGTTCAGGACGTGAGCGAGCAGACCCCTGACCCCGAAACGACCGGCGCCACCGGCGTCGGCCTGGCCACCGTCACGACCGACGGCACGGTGCTGGACACCTGGTTCCCGCTGCCGAAGCTGATCGACGGCACCGACAGCAAGGCCGGCACGGTGCGGCTGACCGCCGAAGAGGCCACCGAGGCGCTCGGCGAGGCCGCCGCCGCCCAGCTCGGCCCGGACACCGACCGCGGTGTCGAGGTCGTCGCGGTCCGCGCGACCATCGCCCGCCTCGCCGACGCACCCGGCGACACGCACGACGTCTACCTGCGCCTTCACCTGCTGTCGCACCGTCTGGTCCGGCCGCACGGCGCGAGCCTCGACGGCATCTTCGGCCTGCTGGCGAACGTCGTGTGGACGAACCACGGGCCGTGCCCCGTCGAGGGCTTCGAGGCCACCCGGCTGCGGCTGCGGGCGCGCGGCAACGTCACCGTCTACAGCGTGGACAAGTTCCCGCGGATGGTGGACTACGTCGTGCCGACTGGTGTCCGCATCGCCGACGCCGACCGCGCCCGCCTCGGCGCGCACCTGGCCAACGGCACCACCGTCATGCACGAGGGCTTCGTCAACTTCAACGCCGGCACGCTCGGCGCCTCCATGGTGGAGGGCCGGATCTCGGCGGGCGTCGTGGTCGGTGACGGCTCCGACGTCGGCGGCGGCGCGTCGATCATGGGCACGTTGTCCGGCGGTGGCAAGGAGACCATCTCGATCGGCGAGCGTTGCCTGATCGGCGCGAACGGTGGCGTCGGCATCTCGCTCGGCGACGACTCGGTGGTCGAAGCGGGCCTCTACGTCACGGCCGGTACGAAGGTCACCTTCGAGGGCAAGGTCGTGAAGGCGCTGGAGCTGTCCGGCATCTCGGGCGCGGTGTTCCGGCGGAACTCCGGGACCGGCGCCGTCGAGGTCGTCGCGCGCACCGGCGTCGGCATCGAGCTGAACGCGGCCCTGCACGCCAACTGACCTGCGGAAAGAGAGCAAGGGACCTTTGCTGTCACTCACCCCCGGCGAGTGACAGCAAAGGTCCCTTGCTTCTCTCCGGCCTGGACCACCTTGCCGGTTCACCTAGAATTCATCTTGTGACAGCCGAGGCCCTGCCGCGCAAGAACGCCCCTTCGACCACTCCGGCGGCGCTCGGGCTCGGTGACCGCCCCGCGCAAGCCGGGCCGGCCGATCCGGCGGTCACCCACGTCCGGGTCAAACTCGACGTCGAGATCCGCGCGCTCCTCGCGCACGAACCGGGCACCAAATCCGGCGCCGACCCTGAAGACCTGCACCAGATGCGGGTGGCGCTGCGCCGCATGCGGAGTGTCCTCAAACTCTCGGGCCGCCTTCTCGGGCCGGACGCCGAGTCCGTGCGCGCCGAACTCGGCCGGCTCGGCCAGTCCCTCGGCGAAGTCCGCGACTACGACGTCCTGATCGGCCATCTCCGCGAGGTCGTCGCTGAATTCGAAGTGCGTGACCAGCCCGCCGCGCGTCGTCTGGTCTCGAAGTTCGTCACCGAACGCGGTGGCGCGAAGCGGCGGCTCACCCGCGCGCTCGCCAGCCCTCGCTACGCCTCGATGCTGCGGGACATCGGCCGTCTCGCCCGGCAGCCCGACGCCGAAGAACTCACCTCCGGGGCCGAGCCCACCGCCGCGGATCTCGTCGCCGGCCTCGCGAAGCCACATCGAAAGCTCGCAAAGGCCGTCAAGGCGCTTCCCGCCGATCCCTCGGACGACGCCCTTCACGCGCTTCGCATCTACGGCAAGAAACTCCGCTACGCCGCCGAGATGGCCAAGCCTGCCGCGAAGAAGAAGCAAGCGGAGCGGATCCAGCGGCTGCTCAAAGCCACGAAGGTTTTTCAGGCCGTCCTCGGGGACCATCAGGACGCCTGCGTCGCCGCCGATCGCATGCGGGGAGCTTTGGACTCCGGCGACATGGAGCTCGCGTTCGTCGCGGGCCGGGTCGCGGAGAAGGAACTGCTGCGCCGCGCCGAGGTCCGTGCCGGGTGGCGCGCCGTCTGGGCGGAGGTCGACAAAGCCGCTCAGGCGGTGATTTCGCGGACGTAGCCGTCCGGCCGGATCAGCACTTGCCGCCCCCTTTCGGCTTCGTACGCCGCGAAAGCATGCCCGCCGACATCCTCGAAGTCCAAAGTGGACAGTGTGCTGCCCGTAGGCAGGATCCGTCGTGCGCCTTCGGGAGCCGGACCGTCACCGAACACCAGCACGGTCGCCTGCGGCCCACGAAGCAGCTCGAACAGCCGGACGGACTTGCCGTTCGCGTCCTTCAGCGGCGCGTCCGGCGCGCGGTCGCCGGGCCGGATCCGGCCGGTCGCCGCGGGCGCGAGCGGACCGCCGCGATACCCGATGTCGAGCTGACGCGTGTTCTCGCCGCGCTCGTGCGCGTCTTCCGAGCCTTCCTTG
This sequence comes from Amycolatopsis sp. QT-25, assembly GCF_029369745.1. Lineage (NCBI taxonomy): Bacteria > Bacillati > Actinomycetota > Actinomycetes > Pseudonocardiales > Pseudonocardiaceae > Amycolatopsis > Amycolatopsis sp. QT-25. Next base: position 955,918 of record NZ_CP120210.1, on the reverse strand, counting down.
TACTTTTCGAGGATTTCGGTGCTGATCTTGAGCACCCGCGCGGCGACCCCGCGCCGCTCGGGCTCGTAACTGTCGAGCAGTTCCGGTGAACCGTCGGCGAGCTTCCAACCCAGGTTGTACGCGTCCTGCACGCCGGTGTTGAGGCCCTGGCCACCGGTCGGCGGATGGACGTGCGCCGCGTCGCCGGCGAGGAACACGCGACCGTCCCGGAACCGCGCGGCGAGCCGGATGTTGGGCCGCCACACCGTGGACCAGGTGAGATCGTGCAATCGGACCCCGCCGCCGGACAGCTCGTCGAGGTGGGACTGCAACGTCTCCAGCGACGCCTCGGCCTCCTCCTCACCCAGGGGCGCGCCGAACTGGAAGTGCGGCACGCCGGGCAGCGGCGTGAGCACGATCCCCGACATCGGGTTCTCGGGCTTCGCGAACCAGTGCCCGTACGCGCGATCGAGCCCCTCCGCCTGGACGTCACCCAGCAGCATGCGGATCGATTCGTCGGTGGTGCCCTCGAACGCGATCCCGAGCGCCTTGCGCACGGAACTCTTCCCGCCGTCCGCGCCGACGAGGTAGTCGACGCGAACGCGTTCGCCCGGCAGGTCGGCGGTCACTCCGTCGGCGTCCTGCTCGAAACCGAGCAGTGGCGTGCCGAGCTCGACCCGGACGCCGAACTCGGCGAGCCGCTCACGGAGGATTCCCTCGGTCCGCGACTGGCCGAGGAAGTGGCCGTTCGGATACGGCACGGCCGGGGTCGGCTCGGCGAGCTCGGCCATCCTCCGCTCACCGACGACCTCGCCGCCCAGATGGATCTTCATCGGCACCGGAGGCTGCCCGGCGGCCAGCACCGCGTCCAGTACGCCGAGATCCTCGAAGACCTCCAGCGTGCGCGGTTGCAGGCCATCGCCGCGCGAGCCTTCGAAGAACGTCTCGGCCTGCTCCACGATCCGCACGCCGACGCCTCGGCGTGCGAGGTCGACGGCCAGCGTGAGCCCGGTCGGTCCGGCTCCCGCGATCAGCACTTCGGCCCTTTTCACTTCAGCCATCCTCGCCTCCGGTGAATTCGAATTCAGTGAATCTTGATTCAGTTTGCCCGTTGCTAGCCTTCCGTGTCAAGGAGGTGCCGATGACGGCGATGAGCCGCAAGGAGAAGGCGGCGGAGACCGAGGCCGCGCTCAAGGAGGCGGCGAAGCGCGTTTTCGCGGCGAAGGGGTACCTGAACACCAAGATCACCGACATCACGGCAGAGGCCGGACGCGCGGCGGGTTCGTTCTACAACCACTTCGCGAGCAAGGAAGAACTGCTCGAAGCGCTCCTCGACGACCTCGCGGCGGCCAGCGACGTCAACGCGGCCTCACCCGAGCACATCCCCGACTTCACCGACCCGCAAGCCGTGCGCTGGCACGTCCGCGAGTACTGGAACTTCCACCGCGACAACGCCGCGACGATGCTCGCGCTGCGCCAGGCCGCGATGGTCAGCGACGAGTTCGCACGCACCTATGCGCGCTTCGGCGCCGCTCAGGCGGCGGACCTCCTCGACCACCTCGGGTACATCACCGCGGCGGGCCTGGAACTCCCGGCGTCGGAGCGGGTCACGCTCGCGATGATGGCCGAACTGGTCAACGGTTTCGCGCACACGTGGCTGCTCGACCCGTCGGCGATCTCCGAAGAAGAAGCCGTCGAGGCGCTGACGCGATTCGTCTACCGGGGCTTCACGGGCCGCGACGTGTCCTGAAGCCGATCAGGCGGCGGCGAGCCGCTCCGCGGCCGCGTCGATCCGCTCGTCCGTCGCCGTCAGGGCGATCCGGACGTGCCGTCCACCGGTGGGCCCGTAGAACGTGCCCGGCGCGGCGAGGATGCCGCGATCGGCGAGCCAGTCGACCGTGTCGAGCGCGGATTCCCCGCGCGTGGACCAGAGATACAGTCCTGCCTCGGAGTGCGAGATGTCGAAACCGCTGTCCAGCAGCGCCTTCCGCAGCACCAGCCGGCGGCGTGCGTAGCGTTCCCGTTGCACGGCAAGCGCTTCGTCGTCCTTCAGAGCGGCGACCATGGCCTCCTGCACCGGCCGCGGCACGATCAGCCCGGAGTGCTTGCGGATCTCCAGCAGCCCGGCGACGAGCTTCGGGTCACCGGTGACGAACCCGGCGCGGTAACCGGCGAGGTTCGCGGACTTCGACAGCGAGTGGACGGCCAGCAGGCCGTCCAGGGTGCCGCCGTGCACGGACGGGTGCAGGATCGACACGGGCTCGCTTTCCCAGCCCAGCGCCAGATAACACTCGTCGGAGACCACGACGACATCGCGCTCCCGCGCCCATTCGACGACCTTGCGCAGGTGGTCGGCACCGAGCACGCGCCCGGTCGGGTTGGACGGCGAGTTGATCCACAGCATCGAAGGCCGCTGCGGGCCGAGCGCGAACGTGCTGTCCGCGCGCAGCAGCGAAGCACCCGCCAGCAGCACCCCGACCTCGTAGGTCGGGTACGCCACCTCGGGGATGACGACGAGGTCACCGGGGCCGAATCCCAATTGCCGCGGCAGTGACGCGACCAGTTCCTTCGAACCGATCGTCGGCAGCACGGCCGGCTCGGGCACGCCTTCGATGCCGTGCCGCCGCGAAAGCGCGTCGATCGCGGCGGCCCTGAGCTCGGGGATCCCGTGCGTGGTCGGATACCCCGGGATCTCCGACACGGACGCGAGCGCCGCGCGGATGTGCTCGGGGACCGGGTCCACCGGCGTGCCGATCGACAGGTCGACGATGCCGCCGGGATGCGCCTGGGCCTTCACCTTGGCTGCGGCGAGGGAATCCCAGGGGAAATCAGGAAGAGCGATCCGGCTCATTCGCCCTGCGGGGGAAGAGCCTTGATGAAGGCGGGGTCGTGGCTGGTCTTGCCGACCTTGGAGGCGCCACCGGGCGAGCCGAGTTCGTCGAAGAAGTCGACGTTGGCCTTGGTGTAGTCGTTCCACTCGTCGGGGACGTCGTCCTCGTAGTAGATCGCCTCGACGGGGCAGACCGGCTCGCAGGCACCGCAGTCGACGCATTCGTCCGGGTGGATGTACAGCATGCGGTCACCCTCGTAGATGCAATCCACGGGGCACTCGTCGATACACGCCTTGTCGAGCACGTCGACGCAGGGCTCGGCGATCACGTAGGTCACTGCGCACTCCTGCTTTGTCTCTGCTTCACCAGTCTGCAACGGACATTACGCGCCCACGGGCGCGACCGGCCCGCTTAGGCCACCCTTATCCGTACCCAAGGTATGGGCCTTCAGCGGTCTTTCCGGCGCGGCGGCGGAGTGGCCCTGCTGTCCCCGGTGATGACGAACTTCGGCGCGGCGGGCTTCGCCGCTTCTGTGTCCGTCTCGTCCTTCTCGACGGCCTTTTCCGCGCCCAATGCCCGGTTGAAGCCGTCGGAGATCTCGCGAACCAGGTCTTCGTTGTGCCTGTCGTCCTTGCGCGCGATGCTCATCGGGGTCCCTCCACTGCCTTCCTTGGCACAATCTAACCGTGAACAGTGCGGAAATGCTCGAGCTCACCTGTAGTCAGGCTTGGACTCCCCTGCTGGAGACCCGGATGGGCGATTGGAGGCTCCGCTGGGCGGACGGATTCACCGCCCGCGCCAACAGCGCCCTGGCGATCGGTGACCCGGGAAAACCGCTGCCAGAAGCCCTACGGACGGTCTGTGACTTCGCCCACGAGCAGGCCATCCCGCCGGTTGTTCAGGTGATCCAGAACACGTCACTCGAAGACGCCCTCGCCGCCTGCGGTTGGGTCCACTATGTGGAACACCGGCCCGCGTACGAGGTGCGCGTGCTGACCGGGCCGCTTTCGCGCGGGACCTCGGTCGGAGTGGTAGTTCTCGACGAGCCGACGTCCGGATGGTGGGAGCTGACGGCGGGCAGCGCGGATCCGGCGGAGGCGCCGCGGCATGTCCTCGGCACCGGCAAGGTCGGCTTCGGGCTGGTGGAAACGGACGGCGTCACCGCCGGCGCGGTGCGCGGGGCCATCGTCGGCGAATGGCTGCACGTCGCCCGGTTGGCGGTACGGCCGGAGTTCCGGCGGCGAGGGCTGGCACGCGGGCTGATGAACGCGGTGGGCGACTGGGCGGCCGCGCAGGGCGCCACCGGCGTCGTGCTGCAGGTCGCGATGGCGAACCACGGCGCGCTGAAACTGTACGAAAGCCTGGGCTGTACGGAGCACCACAGGTACCGCTACTGGGCCCCGGCTCCGGGGGCGTGCGAGGATCGCCCGTCGTGAAGGTCGTCATTTTGGTCGGCGGAGTGGGCGGGGCCCGCTTCCTGCTGGGGGTCAAACAAGCACTCGGTCTGCCCGCGACCGGCTCCGCGCCGGAATCGCCGCATGAAGTGACCGCGCTGGTGAACACCGGGGACGACGTGTGGATGCACGGTCTGCGCATCTGCCCGGATCTGGACACCTGCATGTACACCCTCGGCGGGGGGATCGACGAAGAGCGCGGCTGGGGCCACTCCGGGGAGACCTGGACGGTCAAGGAGGAGCTCGCCGCCTATGGCGCCGAGCCGACCTGGTTCGGCCTGGGCGACAAGGACATCGCGACGCATCTGATCCGTTCACGGATGCTGCGGGCGGGTTATCCGCTCTCGCAGGTCACCGAGGCGCTGTGCGACCGCTGGCAGCCGGGCGTGCGCCTGCTGCCGATGTCGGACGACCGCGTCGAAACGCATGTCGTGATCGACGATCCCGAAAATCCGGATCAGCGCAAGGCCATCCACTTCCAGGAGTGGTGGGTGCGCTACCGCGCCGAGCCGAAGGCGCATTCGATCATCGCCGTCGGCGCCGAGGAGGCCAAGCCGGCGCCGGGCGTGCTCGACGCGCTCGCGGGCGCCGACCTCGTGCTGTTCGCGCCGTCCAATCCGGTGGTCTCGGTGGGCACGACGCTCGGCGTCCCGGGAATCCGCGACGCGCTGCGGAAGACACGCGCCAAGGTCGTCGGTGTCTCGCCGATCATCGGCGGGAAGGCGTTGCGCGGAATGGCCGACGCGTGCCTGAGCGCGATCGGCGTGGAGACTTCCGCCGAGGCCGTCGGACGGCATTACGGTTCCCGCACGGACTCCGACGGCGTGCTCGACGGCTGGCTGGTCGCCGAGGGCGAGACCGTCGACATACCGGGCGTCGCGGTCCGCGACGTGCCCCTGCTGATGTCCGATGTGGACGCCACCGCGGCGATGGTGCGGGCCGCTTTCGAGCTGGCGGGAGTGTACGTTGACTGACAAGGGACCGCCTGACCACGCTTCCGCGAAGATCGAGATCCTGCCGGTCGAAGGCCTGCCGGAGTTCCGCCCCGGCGACGACCTGACCGGCGCGATCGTCCAGGCGGCCCCCTGGCTGCGGTCGGGTGACGTCCTGGTCGTGACGAGCAAGATCGTCTCCAAGGCCGAGGGCATGCTGATCCGCGTCCCGGAAGATCCGGAGGAGCGCGACGCCGCCCGGCGCAAGCTGGTCGAGGAGGAGTCCGTCCGCGTGATCGCGCGGATCAACCGGACGGTGATCACCGAGAACAAACTCGGCATCGTGCAGGCCGCCTCCGGGGTGGACGCCTCGAACGTGGCCTCCGGCGAGGTCGCGCTGCTGCCGTCCGATCCGGACGCTTCCGCGCTCGCGTTGCGGAACGGGCTGCGTGAACGGCTGGGCGTCGAGGTCGCGGTGGTGGTCACCGACACCATGGGGCGCGCGTGGCGGGTCGGGCAGATCGACGCCGCGATCGGCGCGTCCGGCCTGCGCGTGCTGCATTCGTACGCGGGCGAGATCGACGGCCAGGGCAACGAACTCGCCGTCACCGAGGTGGCGATCGCCGACGAACTGGCCGCCGCGGCGGATCTGGTCAAGGGCAAACTCGGCGGCACCCCGGTCGCCGTCGTCCGCGGCCTGCGGCCGACCGACGACGGATCCACCGCCCGCAAGCTGCTCCGGCCGATCGAAGAGGACCTGTTCCGCCTCGGCACCAACGAAGCCATCGCGCGGGGCCGCCGGGAAGCCGTGCTCGCGCGGCGTTCGATCCGGTCGTTCACCGGTGAACCGGTCGATCCCGAGGTGCTGCGCCGCGCGGTCGGAACGGCGCTGACGGCGCCCGCGCCGCATCACACGAAACCGGTCCGGTTCGTCTGGCTGCGCGAGGAAGGCTTGCGCCGCAAGCTTCTCGACGCGATGAAGGCGTCGTGGCAGGCCGACCTCGAAGGGGACGGCTTCACCGCCGAGCAGGTCACGAAGCGCCTCAGCCGAGGCGACATCCTCTACGACGCACCCGAGGTCGTGGTGCCGTTTCTGGTCGCCGAGGGCGCGCACACTTACCGCGACGACCGGCGGAACGCTTGCGAGCACACGATGTTCACCGTCGCCGGGGGCGCCGCCGTGCAAGGCCTGCTGGTCGCGCTGGCCGCCGAAGACCTCGGCTCGTGCTGGATCGGTTCGACCATCTTCGCGCCCGCCATCGTGCGCGACGTCCTCGGCTTGGACGAGCGCTGGGAACCGCTCGGCGCGGTCGCGATCGGGCATCCCGCCGCTCTCCCGCCCGCACGTGGTGCGCCCGAACCCGGTGAAGGACTCCTCGAACGGTGACCCTGCATGAAGACGTCGTGTCCACTTTGTCCGGCTGGCGACCGGTGGACACCGCTCAGGAATCCTTGCGCCAGGCCTATCTCGGCTTTCTCGCCGCCCGCGAGGACGTCTGCCGCCGCGAATGCGCGGCCGGGCACATCACCGCGTCGGCCGTCCTTCTCGACGCCGACGCGGAAAACGTGCTGCTCACCCTGCATCCGCGAGTCGGGCGCTGGCTGCAGCTCGGCGGGCATTGCGAACCCGGCGACGCGACCCTCGCGGACGCCGCCCTTCGGGAGGCGCGCGAGGAATCCGGCATCGACGACCTGGTGATCGACCCGGCTCCGGTGCACCTCGACGTCCACCCGATCACCTGCTCGCTCGGCGTGCCGACCCGGCATTTCGACGTGCGTTTCGTGGTGCGCGCGCCTCGGGGAGCGCACCCGGTCCAAAGCGACGAATCGGACGATCTTCGGTGGTGGCCGGTGGATTCCCTGCCGAAAGGGTCGGAAGATCTCGCCGAACTGATGGAAGCCGCCGTGCCCGTGGCGTCCGGCCGTTAGGGTGTCGGCTGACGTTCTGAAAAGGGGGAATGATGCTGACGGCGCTGACGCCATACCTCGACCGGGTCCGGGTCCACAGCAGCGGTGACGGTGACGGCTTCGGCTGGTTTCTGCTGGTCCTGGCGATCATCGTCATCATCATCGTGATCGTGGTGATCATCGTGAAGGTCAACCAGGCGAAGAAGCCGCCGATGACCTTCCCGCAGAACCCGAACTTCGGCGGTGGCGGCCCGGCTCCGGGCTTCCCCCCGCCCCCGCCCCCCGGTGGCCACGCCCCGCAGGGCACCTGGCAGCAGCAGCCCGGTTTCCCGCCGCCTCAGCCCGGTTACGGCCAGGCGCCCGGTTTCCCGCCGTCCCCGGCCCCCGCTCCGGCCGGGTTCGCGCCGCCACCCGCGGGTTTCGCGCCGCCACCCGGGGCCCCGGCGCCCAACCCGTTCGCCCTGTCGCAGCCCCCGCTACCCGTTCCCGGGTTCCCGCCGCCTCCGCAGGCCGGACCGCCGGTCGACGGCAGCGCGGACCGCACGCAGGTCGTGTCCCCGCAGCAGCGGGCGGACGCCGGTGCCGACCGCACCCAGGTGGTGTCGCCAGCGGGTGCGGACCGGACGCAGGTCGTGTCCCCGCAGCAGCGCGCGGACGCCGGTGCCGACCGCACCCAGGTGGTGTCGCCAGCGGGTGCGGACCGGACGCAGGTCGTGTCCCCGGCCGGTGCGGACCGCACCCAGGTCGTGTCCCCGGCGGGCGGCGGCGACCGCACGCAGGTCGTGCCCGGCGGCGCCGGTGACGCCACCCAGGTCGTCCCGCCTCGCCAGTAGTCCGGCTGTCCGTGAAGGCCTCCTTCCCTGCCCTGTAAGGAGGCCTTCACGGCATTCCCCACACGGAGAACCGCATGGTCAGGGTCGACCCGAACTCCTCGGTCCCGCCCTTCGAGCAGGTCCGCACCGCCTACGCCGAGCGGATCAACGACGGCACCTTGGCCGTCGGGACGAAACTCCCGACCGTGCGGAAACTCGCCGAAGACCTCGGCATCGCCCCGAACACGGTCGCCAAGGCCTATCGCGAACTGGAAGAAGCGGGTCTGATCGAGACCCGCGGCCGGGCGGGGACGTTCGTCAGCGCCGTCGGTGACGAAACCCGCGAGCGCGCGAGGCAGGCGGCCGCCGACTACGCCGCGCTGACCAGGAAGCTGGGTCTCGGCCGGGACGAGGCCAAGGCGATCGTCGACGCGGCGCTCGGCTGATCCCTCCCTCGTGACCGCTCACGCGGATCGTCCACCGGCTGACCTCACCGCATGGGAGTCTCCGTGTTGATGCTACTGATCATCTTCCTGGTCCTCGCCGGTGTCGGCGTCGGGATCTTCTTCCTGGTGAGAACCCTCACCAAGCCGAAACCCCCGGTGTACCCGCCGCAGCAGTACCCGCCCCACCTCCCGCACCAGCAGTACCCGCAGCAGCCGCCGCAGTACCCGAGCCGGCAGCAGCCCCATCCGCCGCAGGGCTGGGGCAACTGAGAGCGGCGCCCCCGGCAGGCGCTCACATGGTGCGGTAGTCGCGAAGTTCGATCTTCGCCCCGAACCTCGGGCGGCGGAACCCGGCCGTCGACAGGTAACGCACCGCGCGCTGCCGCTGCGGCGCATACGGCGCCAGCACCTCGGACATCCCGACGTCGTCGAGTTTCGTGCCGACGAGCGCGTGCCCGACCATCGACGGGATGTTGTAGTCGCCGAAGCTCACCGCGTCCGGGTCTCCCCAGGCACGCTGCGCGATCTCCGCGGCGGTCCAGACGCCGATGCCGGGTACCTTCCGCAGCCAGGCCCGGCCTTCGACACCCTTCAGTTCGACAGCCTTTTCCAGCCGGGGAGCGACGCGCGCCGCGGCGATCAGCGTCGTCCGCCGTTTCAGGTCCACCCCGGCGCGATGCCAGTCCCAGTCCACAATGGATCGGATGGCGACGGGCGTCGGCGGCACACGCAGCCGCGCCGGCCCCGGCCCCGGCGCCCGCTCGCCGAACCAGCGGCACAGTTCACCCCAGGACCGCAGCGCTTCGATGCTGGTCACCTTCTGCTCCAGCACGGCGAGCACCAGCGCGTCCCACACCCGGCCGGTCGAGCCGAGGCGCAGACCCGGGTTCCGGCGCCGCGCCGAGGCGATGACATCGTGATGCGCGACGAATTCGGAGTCGTCGTCATGCGCGCCCAGCATCGCCGGGACGCCGTCGAGCAGCCTGTCCGCTCCGGGTCCCCATGCCTCCGCCTCGATCTCGCCGTCGGGGCGCCGCAGCAGCGCGAGCGTGCCCGCGCCGTCCGCGGTGTTGGCGGCCAGCCAGGTCACCCCGGCCTCGGTGCGGACGACGTTGGGCGACCGTGACCCACGGCTCAACGGACCCAGCACCGTGCCCAGCTCCAGCGGGAATCCAGGTCGGAACAGCACACGATGAAGCTACCTGGCACTCGGCTAGGGTTAGCGCGCCACCTGAAACCGTAAGCCTATGGAGGACATCGACGATGACCGAGCGACCGGCGAAGGCCTCGATCGTCAGCGGGTACTTCAACCCGCTCCACCAGGGCCATCTCGACCTGTTCGAGGCCGCACAGGCACGGTCCGGTTACCTGATCGTCGTCGTCAACAACGATCACCAGCAAGTCCTCAAGAAGGGCAGGGTGATCCAGACCGAGGACATCCGGGCCCGGATCGTCCGCGCGCTGCGCATCGTCGACGACGTGTACGTCGCCGTCGAGCAGGGGCCGGGCATCAACGAATCGTTCGACCTGATCCGCGCGCAGTACCCCGACACGGAACTCGAGTTCTGCAACGGCGGGGATCGGCGCAACGTCGACGAGCTCCCAGCCGACGAGGTCGAGGCGGGGGCCCGCAACAACATCTCGATGATCTACGGCATCGGCGGTACGGACAAGGCCGACTCCAGCACCCGGATCGTTTCGGACATGGAAGCCTGAAGTCCCCCGCGGCCCGCCGAATTTGTCGGAAGACGTTTGCGGGTCTGCTGACGGCAGCCGCACCTAGGGCCTACCCTAGACAACACACAGTCGGCCCTGAACCCAGAGGGCCCCAGGTCAGTCGGGAGGCCTAGGGGAATGGACCCCCGTGCTCGGGCGGACGCCTTGCTCGCACGCGCAAGCGCGCGTGGAGCCTTCGTCGTGACACCGGACAACGCGACGTCTCCGATGGACTCCGCGAACACTCAGCAGATCCCCCGCTCGGTGGTCGCCGAGATCGATCGTTCCTCGGACCCGGACACGACCACTCAGCTCCCGGCTTCGTTGATCGCCGAGAACGATCACCCGCTCGCGGGACACGAGCCGACGACGCGGCTGGACCTGTCGCCGGCCAGGGGCGAAGGTTCGACTCAGCCGCAGCCCTATCCCCGCCGTCCCGGTGCTCACCAGCCGACCAGGCCGCTGCCGCAGGCGACGACGCCGCTCACCCGGCGGCCGCCCGCCGCGCCGGTGCGGAGCCCGCTGATCGAGCAGCCGGAGCCGGAGACCGTCGAGAACGAGGTCGGCGGCCTGGTGCCGACGGTGAAGCAGAACCCTTCGGGACGGTCGAACCTCTCGCGCCGTCTGGACGGCATTTAGCTCCCGAAACGCGCTATGAAAGGTCCTTTACTTGCAAATTTTGCAAGTAAAGGACCTTTCATAGCGCGCGGATACCCCCCGTCTTTGCAGTAGTGCCGCGCCGGATCAGCACGACCCCGGAGAAGCGTTCCCCCTGGGCGCGTTCCGTCAGCCAGGTGTCCAGCCCGGCGAAGTCCATGCACCGACGGTAACGACGGCGGGGAACGGAGTCGCGTGAATTCCGGCAGCCGGAACGGCTACTTCCGCCGTGTTTCGAGCTTGAGCCGCGCCGCGAGACCGGCCTTCACCGCGAGCAGGACCGGCTTCCACAGGAGACCGCGGTGACGGTCCGCGAGATAGCGATACGCACTCTCGTGGTGCACACGCAGCATCTTCTCCGAAGCCTGCGAAGTCGAATGCCCGCCGATGTGCATGACGCTCGACGAAGGGGCGTACACGTTCAGCCAGCCCGCGCGGGTCAGCCGTTCGCCGAGGTCGACGTCCTCGAAGTACATGAAGTAGCGGGTGTCGAATCCGTCGACCGAGTCGAAGGCCTCGCGGCGGAACAGCTGGCAGGAGCCGGAAAGCCAGCCCGCCGTGCGCTCGACCGGGGTGCCGGTCTCCTGCCGGTACTGCCGCGTCCACGGGTTCCCCGGCCAGAGCTTGCCGAACGCCGCGTGCCCGATCCCGCGGCCGAACGACGGCAGCAGCCGGGCCGACGGGTAGACCGTGCCGTCGAGGTCGTGGATGAGCGGTCCGAACGCGCCCCCGCGCGGCCAGCGCTCGGCCACCTCGAGCAGCGCGTCGAGCGAACCGGGTTCCCATTCGAGGTCCGGGTTCACCACGACGACCCAGCCGTAGCTGTCGTCGAGTTCCGCGACCCCCCGGTTGGCGGCCGTACCGTAGCCGACGTTCTCGCCGATGCTGAGCAGCTTGACGTTCTCCCGGCGGGCGGCCTGCTCCGGGGCGCCGTCCGTGGAGGCGTTGTCGGCGACGACGACCTGGACGTCCCGCTCGGTCGCCTTCTCCAGGGTGTCGAGGAACTTTTCGAGGGTTTCGCCGGGGAAGTACGTCACGGTCACGACGGCGAGCCCGTCGCCGTAGCTGGGGTGCTCAGTCACGGGGCCATTGTCCACCCGTCACCGAACGCGACCACGCCGCACCCACCTCGTGAGGCTCAGCCTGCCCGCCGCCGCGCATGCCGGTGCCAAGCCTTCCCGTAAGCCTCCCGGTGTCGCTCCGCGGTCGTGGCCCACGAGAACTCCTTCGCCCGCCTCAGTGCGGCTTCGGCCAGCTCGGCACGCCTCGCGGGCGCGTCGAGCAGCTCCGAGATGGCCGCCGCGACGTCTCCGGCGCCGACCCCGCAGTAGGCGACCGCGTCCCCGCCGACCTCCGGCAGCGAAAGCCGCCGGGTCGTGAGCACGGCCGCGCCGCACGCCATTGCTTCCAGCACCGGCAGCCCGAAGCCCTCGCCGAGGCTCGGGTAGGCGACGAGTTCGGAACCGCCGAGGAAGCCGGCGAGCGTGTCGAACGGCAGATATCCGGCGCGGATCACCCGCAGGCGGTGGGGTACGGCGTCGAGAGCGCGTTCGACCTGCGAGTCCCAGCCCGGCTGTCCGGCCAGCACCAGCGCGGGCGGATGCGGCCTGCCGGTCACGGCGTGCGCGAAGCCGCGGATCAGCGCGGGCACGTTCTTGCGCGGTTCCAGCGCGCCGAGGAAGGCGACGTACGGCGTCTTCCCGAGCCCGATGGCCTGACGCGCGGCCTCGATCTCGGCGGGCGAGGGCGGATGGAACCGATCCGGTTCGACGCCGTGGTGGATGATCTCCAGCTCCGCGTTGCGCACTTGGCCGACGCGCTCCAGCTCGGCCGCCGTCGCGACGCTCGGCACGACGCACAGCGTCGCGCGGCGAAGCGCCGTCGCGGTCCAGGCGCGGAAGAAGCGCGCCTTCACCGAAGAGTGCAGGAGGGCGTCGGTGAAGAAAGTCGCGTCGTGCAGCGTCACCACCGAAGCGGCCGGACTGGCCAGCGGCATCGTGTAGTGCGGCGAGTGGACGACGTCGGCGGCGAGCCGCCGGACCAGCCGGGGCAGGGTCGCCTGCTCCCAGGTCAGCCGGGCCGTCCTGGTCGAAGTCGACGGCGAGGTGGGCACGATCCGCGCGCCGGGCGCCAGCCGGTCGTACAGCACGGCGTCCCGCGGCTGGCAGACGACGGTGATCCGCGCGCCGTCCTCGTCCAGCGCCGCGACCAGCGAATCCACGTAACGTCCGACGCCACCCCGGTCCGCGGGGACGGCGGTCGCGTCGATCAGCACGCGAGGCTCTTCGGTCACCCCTAGGAGGGTACGGCGGCTCACCGGCTCCGCGGTGGCGAACCGAAAAACTGATCCCGCTGGTGAAGGCCCCAAACGACCGAAGCGGCGCGCTGCCAGGTGAACTCACTCGAACGGCTGAGACCACTGTCACGCAGCGCTGCCGCGCGCTCCGGCTGCTCGAGTACGTCCCGCAGGGCGTCCGCAAGCGCTTGCACCTCGCCGACGGGGACGGTGACGCCCGCTCCCCCGGCCACCTCGACCAGGGCGGGGACGTCCGAGTGCACCACCGGCACCCCGGCCGCCATCGCCTCGATCACCGGAAGCCCGAAGCCCTCCGCCCGGCTCGGCATCGCCAGCACCGACGCGCCCCGCAACGCGAAGGCCAGTTCCGCGTCGCTCACCTTCCCCAGCAGCCGGACGTCTGCGCCGTGCTCGCGCGCCAGCGCCGCCGGGTCGACCCCGCCCCAGCCGGGCTGACCGGCCAGCACCAGCGGTACCCCGATCCGGCCGATGGCGTCGATCAGCACGTCGACGCCCTTGCGCGGCTCGATCGTCCCGACCGCCAGCACGTACCGCTCGGGCAGCGCGACCTCGGTGAACGCCGCGGGCGGCCGCACCCCGTGCGGGATCACGTGCGGTGGAGCCGAAACCGGCACCAGCCCGGCCAGCTCGTTCGCAATCGCTTGCGTGGGTACGGTCAGCGCGGTCGCCCGCGCCGCGGCCCGCGCGATCATCGCCTTGTGCCACGCGACGCCACGCGGGGTCAGTGTCTCGGGATGCGTCCACGGCACGGTGTCGTGCACCGCGACCGACAGCGTCCGCCCCTTCGGCACGCGGGCGGGCGCGAGCGGCGTCGGCGCGTGCACCGCGTCGCCACCCGGCCACCACGGCAGGCCCCACTGCCAGGCGGCGATCAGCGCACGGGGCGGGATCGGCAGCACGCGCGGCCCTTCGACACCCTCGACGACCGCGGCCTCGATGTCGGCATGCCGTGCGACCACGCTCGACACCGTCCAGCCCGGCGGCGCGGTCTCGGCGAGCGCCCGCAGTAACTCGCCGGTGTAGCGGCCCGTCCCGCCGGGGACCGGCGCCAGCAGTTGCTCGGCGAGCACGACCAGTTCGGGCATGGTCTCTATTCTCTCTGGCATGTCCGACGCCGAACCCGGCACCACCGTCGTCGTGGTCACCTGGCGCGGCGCCGCGCACGTCACCGCCTGCCTCGACGCACTCGCCGCGCAGTCCCGCCCGCATCGCGCCTTGGTCGTCGACAACGCCTCCGACGACGGAACGGCCGCCCTGCTCGCCGCCCATCCGTCGAAGCCCGAGGTGCTCCGGCTGCGGCGCAACACCGGTTACGCGGGCGCCATGGCCGCCGCACTGGACAGAGTGGGCACCCCGCTGATGGCGTGGCTGAACGACGACGCCGCGCCGGCTCCGGATTGGCTCGCCACCTGCGAAGACACCCTCGCCCGAGCTCCGCTCGCCGCCGCCGTGAGCGCCCGGCTGACGCTCGCCGACGGGACCGTCCAGTCCACCGGCGTCCGCCTGACCGCCGACGGCCACGGCGCCGACGTGGCGGAACCCGCCAAGGAGGTCTTCGGCTTCTGCGGGGGCGCGGCCGTGCTGAACGTCGAGGCACTCCGTTCCGTCGGCGGCGTCCCGGCGTCCTACTTCTGCTACTACGAGGACACCGACACCGCGTGGCGGCTCCGGCTGGCGGGCTGGGACGTCGTCGGCGCCGAAGCCGAGGTCACTCATCGGCATGGCGCGAGCACCCGGCCGGGTTCGGTCCAGTTCCACCGGTGGAACGAACGCAACCGCCTGCTGACCCTCCTGCGGTGCGCCCCGCGCGAGGTCGCGCTCCGCCAGTTGCTGAAGTTCGCCGCGCTCACGCTCGTCCTCCCCCTTCGGGGGAAACCGGAGGCGCCGAACTTCCGTCCGAGCCTGCGGTACCGGGTGCTGGGCGCCGTCGCCGCCCGCCTGCCGCGCACGCTCCTCGAGCGGCGAGCCATCGGCCGGCGCGCGACACTCGGTCGAGGCGCGGTCTGGGACGCGTGGGCGGGCAATTAAGCTTGCCCCAATCGAGAGCAGGGAGTACGGCTTTGGCGCAGGGGGAAACGCAACCGGTCGTCTCGGTCATCGTGGTGAACTACCGGGGAGCCGCCGACACCGTCACCTGCCTGCGCGCACTCGCCGAACACGATTACCCGGATCTCGAGGTCATCTGCGTCGACAACGCTTCCGGCGGCTCTGACGTCGCCGAGATCAAAGCCGCCGCCCCGGGCGTCAAGCTCGTCGAATCGCCGGTGAACTCCGGCTTCGCGGGTGGCTGCAACCTAGGCGCGAAGCATGCGGCAGGTACCGTGCTCGCCTTCCTCAACAACGACGCCCGTCCTGCGCCCGGCTGGGTGGGGGCGGCCGTCGCCGAACTGCGCGCGCGGCCGACGGTCGCCGCGGTGGCCAGCAAGGTCCTCGACTGGGACGGCACGGGCGCCGACTTCGTCGACGCGGGCCTGACCTGGTTCGGCATGGGCTACAAACGTCACGCGGGCAGCCCCCTGTCCGACGTCCCCGCGGCCGAGCACGAGATCGCCAAGGACGTCCTGTTCGCGACCGGTTCGGCGATGTTCGTCCGCGCCGGGGTGTTCGCCGAACTCGGCGGGTTCGACGAGCGGTTCTTCATGTTCTACGAGGACGTCGACCTCGGCTGGCGGCTGAACCTGCGCGGCTGGCGCGTGCGCTACGTTCCGGAGTCGCTGACCTACCACAAGCACCACGCCACGATGTCCACAGTGGACGCCCCGGACTCCGGGCGTGAGACTTTCCTGCTGGAACGCAACGCCTTGGCCGCGCTGTACAAGAACCTCTCCGACGAAACACTCTCGCGGGCGCTGCCCGCCGCGCTGGCGCTGGCCGTCCGCCGGGCGACCGCTCGTGGCGACCTCGACGCCACCCAGCTCGACCTCGCCCAGGGCGTCGGCCCGGCCGAAACCGGTCCGGTCGAAGTACCGAGGACGACGTTGGCCGGTGTCCTGGCGATTGACCAGTTCGTCGACCTGCTGCCGTCGCTGGCCGAGTCACGTGCCACCGAACAGGCCGCCCGCGTCCGCACCGACGCTGACCTGCTTCCCCTGCTGCGCAAGGCTTTGGAGCCCGCGTATCCGCTGCCGCGTTATCTCGCCGCGCACGACGTCCTGGTCGAGACGTTCGGCATCGACGCGCTTTTCGGGCAGCGCCGCAAGATCGTGGTGATCACCGGCGACGCGATCACCGAACGGATGGCGGGCCCGGCGATCCGCGCGTGGAACATCTCCGCGACCCTGGCCGCCGAACACGACGTCCACCTGGTGACGGTCAATCCCCTCGCCGATCCGCCGCCCGCGCCGTTCCGGGTCAGCGCGGCGAACCGGCGCGAGCTGGAGGCGCCGATCGCCTGGGCGGACATCGTCGTCCTGCAGGGGCACGTGCTGGAACTCGCGCCGTCGCTCAAGATGCAGTACGCGCACAAGATCGTCGTCGCGGATCTGTACGACCCGATGCACCTGGAACTGCTCGAACAGGGCAAAGGCGTTCCCGACGACAAGCGTGCGCTCGACCTCATCGGGGTCACCAAGGTGCTCGACGCGCAACTGGAACGCGGGGACTTCTTCCTGTGCGCGTCGGAGCGTCAGCGGCACTTCTGGCTGGGCCATCTCGCGGCGATGGGCAGGCTCTCCCCGCGGCTGTACGACGCGGACCCGACCACCCAGTCGCTGCTCTCCATCGTCCCGTTCGGCCTGCCCCCGCAGGCGCCGGTCCGCACCGGCCCCGGCCTCCGGTCCACTTTGGACGGAATCGGCGAAACCGATCACGTCGTGTTGTGGGCGGGCGGGGTCTACAGCTGGTTCGACCCGCTCACGCTGGTCCAGGCGATCGAACGGCTGCGGCAGCGCCGCGGCGACGTCCGCCTGGTGTTCCTCGGGATGAAGCATCCCAACCCCGAGGTCACCGAGATGGACATCGGCGCGCGCACGATGCTGCTCTCCGACACGCTCGGGCTCACCGGCAAGCACGTGTTCTTCAACCAGCAGTGGGTGCCGTACGAGGAGCGCCAGAACTGGCTGCTCGACGCGAACTGCGGTGTCACCACGCATTACGAGCACGTCGAGACGACGTTCGCCTTCCGCACCCGGGTGCTCGACTATCTGTGGGCCGGGTTGCCGATCGTCACCACCGACGGCGATTCGTTCGCCGATCTGGTCCGCGAGGAACGGCTCGGTGTCGTCGTCCCCGCCGAGGACGTGGACGCGCTGGCCGACGCGCTGGAAAAGGCGTTGTACGACGAGGAGTTCGCCGCGGGCTGCGTGGAGCGGATGGCCGCGGTCGCCCAGCGGTACGCCTGGCCGGAGGCGCTGAAGCCGCTGGTGGAGTTCTGCCGGAACCCGCGGCCCGCCGCGGACCGGCTGCCCGGTTCGGCGGACCTCGTGGTCACGGCACCGGTGCGGGGCAAGGAAATGCTGCGCCGCGACGTCGACCTGATCCGCGAATACCTCGCCGACGGCGGCCCGAAGGAACTCGTGCGGCGCGTCGGCGGTCGCGTGGTCAAGGTCGCCAAGCAGAGGCTCGGCCGTGGCTGACCGCCCCTTGCGCGTCCTGCTCGACGGGACCCCGCTGCTCGGTGCCAGGACGGGTATCGGCCGGTACACGGTCGCGCTGTCCGAAGAGCTCGCGTCGATGTCCGAAGTGGACACTCGCGCGGTCGCGTTCACGTTGCGCGGCTGGCGGCGGCTGCGGCACGTGCTCCCGCACGGCGTCCGGGCCCGTGGCATGCCGGTGGCGGCACGCTTGCTGCGGAAGGCGTGGCTGCGTTCGCAACTGCCGCCGGTGGAACTCTTCGCCGGGCCGACGGATGTCGTGCACGGCACCAACTTCGTCCTGCCCGGCCGGTTCCGTGCGGCGGGCGTGGTGACCATCCACGATCTGGCCTTCCTGGACGCTCCCGAGGAACTCGCGCCGAGCGATCACGAACTGCCGCGCCTGGTCCGGCGCGGTGCCCGGCTCGCCGACGCGATCTGCACGCCCACCAACGCCGTCGCCGACCAGGTCGCCGAACGGCTCGACGTGGACCGCGGCAAGATCGTCGTCACCCCGCTCGGCGTGAACCCGGCCTGGTTCACCGCGCGCCCGCCCGACAAGGACCGCCGCAAGGAACTCGGCCTTCCGGACCGATACCTGCTCTTCGCCGGCGCGCCCGGGCCCCGCAAGGGCCTGCACTGGCTCCGGCAGGCGCACGAGGCGGCGCCGGATCTGCCGGAACTGGTGTTCGTCGGCCCCGGTTCGTTCGCGGTGGGCCCCCGTTCGCGACACGTGGGCTACCTGTCGGACGTGAACCTCCGCCGGGTCGTCGCCGGGGCCAGCGCGCTCGTGCTGCCGTCACGCGACGAGGGCTTCGGGCTCCCCGTGCTGGAAGCGCTGGCATCGGACGTCCCCGTGGTGTGCACGGACATCCCGGCACTGCGCGAGGTCGCGGGGAACTGCGCGAGCCTGGTCCCCTACGAGGACGTCGACGGCCTGGTGGAAGCGCTGCGGATGGCCGTCAGCGACCCGCACGCCGTCGCCACTTCCGCCGCGCGCCGCGCCCACGTCGCGAACTTCACCTGGCGCGCCTGCGCCGAACTCACCGTCGCCGCGTACCGCCAGGCGAGCACGCAACACTGAGCACAGCAGCCCCACACGTCACTCCAGAGCGAAGCAAGGGACCTTTAGTATCGCTAGCTTTCCTAGCGCTGCTAGCCCACGTTGCCGCCCCCTGTCACGCGAGTTCGCCTCCCAATCACGTGAATTACGCCTTCAATCACGCGAGATCGCCCTCCAAGCACGTGAGTTGCGTCCTCAGACACGCGCGAACGCTTTCCAAGCACGTGAAAACGCTCCGCAATCACGCGAGTTCGCTCCCTGGTCGAGCGCCCCTCCCCACGCACGCGAGACGGCCCCTCAGTCACGTGAGATTGCCTTTCGATTACGCGAGTTCTCCCTCGATCACGCGAGACGGCCCCCCAATCACGCGAGACCGTCGTCCAAGCACGCGTGTCCCCCATCTCCACCTCCGCGCCCTCCATGCCGAAAGGCGAACGCTCGTGCAAACAGAGCGAACTCACGTGATTGGCCGCGCGACTCGCGTGCTCGAAGACGTAACTCGCGTGCTTGGAGACGTAACTCGCGTGCTCAGACGGCGAACTCGCGGGCCAGAGGCGAAGCGCGGGAGCAGAACCCAAGCAGCGTCAGGAGGCGAAGTAAGCCTTGAGCGCGTCCGGCCAGTCCCGAAGTGGCGTGAGGCCCGCTTCGCGCCACGAAGCGTTCGACAGCACTCCGTACGCCGGACGCGCCGCGGGACGCGGAAATTCCGCCGTCGTACAGGGCTTCACCCGCGCCGGGTCCGCGCCGACTTCCGCGAAGATCGCGCGCGCGAATCCGCACCACGTCGTCGACCCGCCACCCGTGCAGTGCAGCACCCGCTGCGCAGGCCCGTCGCCGCTGGCCACGCGACCGGCCAGTTCCAGCAGTCCGGCGGCGAGATCGCGGGACCAGGTCGGCGAACCGGTCTGATCGTCCACTACGGACAGTTCGTCGCGTTCCTTTTCCAGGCGTGCCATGGTCTTGACGAAATTCGATCCGGTCTTGCCATAGACCCAGGACGTCCGCACGATCCAGGATCGGGCTCCCGACCCGAGAAGCGCGTCCTCGCCCGCCGCCTTCGTCCGGCCGTAGGCGTTGAGCGGTCCCAGCAGCTCATCGGGCTCGTACGGCGAAGTCGCGTCACCGGCGAACACGTAGTCCGTGGACACGTGGATGAGCGGCACCCCGCGCGACGAACACGCCGCGGCGAGCACCCGGGGGCCGTCGGCGTTCACCGCGAACGCCGACGCCTCATCGGTTTCCGCCGCGTCCACCGCGGTATAGGCCGCCGCGTTGATCACCACCGGCGACCTTCCCGCCGCCCGCGCCCGGTCCGCCAGTTCGGTCACCGCGGCGACGACCTGGCCGGTGTCGCGCACGTTCAGCTCCGACGACGACGGCGTCGTGGCGTCCTCCGCCAGCGCCTTGAGGTCCTGCCCCAGCTGGCCGGATCCACCCGGTACGAGAATGCTCAGCACCGGGTCACTCTCCCCCACGGTTCTTCAGCGGCTCCCACCACGTCCGGTTTCCGCTGTACCACGCGACCGTGTCAGCCAGACCGTCCTCAAAGGACTTTCGCGGGGCGTAACCGAGCTCCCGCGAGATCTTGGTGATGTCGACCGAGTACCGCCGGTCGTGTCCCTTGCGGTCCTCGACCGGCTCGACGCTCTCCCAACCGGCGCCGACCGCGGTCAGCAGCCGCTCGGTCAGCTCGCGGTTCGTCAGTTCCGTGCCCCCGCCGATGTTGTAGACCTCGCCCGGCCTGCCGCCGTCGGCGACGAACTGGATACCGCGGCAGTGATCGTCCACGTGCAGCCAGTCACGCACGTTGAGCCCATCGCCGTAGAGCGGGACCCTCTTGCCGTCGAGCAGGTTCGTCACGAAGAGCGGGATGACCTTCTCCGGGAATTGGTACGGACCGTAGTTGTTCGAGCACCTCGTGACACAGACAGGCAAGCCGTGCGTGCGGAAGAAGGAACGCGCCAGCAGATCGGACGACGCCTTCGACGCCGAGTACGGCGAATTCGGCTCCAGCGCGTGGTCTTCGGTCCAGGAACCCTCGTCGATCGAGCCGTACACCTCGTCGGTGGAGACGTGGACGAACTTCCCGACCTCGGCCTCGAGGGCGGCCTGCAACAGGGTCTGCGTGCCGAGCACGTTGGTCAGCACGAAGTCGGCCGCGCCGGCGATCGAACGGTCCACATGGGACTCGGCGGCGAAGTGGACGACCAGGTCGATGCCCCGCATCAGCTCGTTGACCAGGGCGGCGTCGCAGATGTCACCCTTTTCGAACCGGTACCGCGGGCTCTCGCGCACCGGCTCCAGGTTCGCTTCGTTGCCCGCGTAGGTCAGCTTGTCGAGCACGATCAGCTCGGCGTCGGCCAGGCTCGGGTACGCCCCGGTCAGCGCCTGCCGGACGTAATGCGAACCGATGAACCCGGCACCCCCGGTGACCAGCACTCGCATGCCGCGACCCTCCCTTTACGACTTCCCTGACCGCCCGAGTGTGTCACGACCGGGGCAACCTTTCACCAGCCTACGGACGTCTAACACGGGGGTCAGTAGAGTTGTCGGCGAGGCACGCGGGTGCCCTGGGGAGATTCGTGGAGGACCGCACGTGACCGAGTGTCCCGGGCCACCCATTTCGGCGCGCCGTGGCGGTGGCGTCGTGGTCTTCGCCCGCCGTGGGGTGAAGGTCGTGTTCAGCCTGGTCTCGATCACGATCCTGGCGCTGACCTGGTGGGGCTGGCAGTTCATCGGTGACCCCTCGAAGGGGTTCGCGACCACGAACATCTTCGAGGACAACGGTCACCCGCCCGCGAAACCGCTGGACGGCGCGATCGACATCCTGCTCGTCGGCCAGGACAGCCGCACCGACGCGCAGGGAAATCCGCTGCCGCGCGAGGTCCTCGACATGCTGCACGCCGGTGTCTCCGACGGCGAGCGCCAGACCGACACGATGATCCTGGTGCACATCCCCCAGGACGGCAAGAAGGCGGTCGCGATCTCCTTCCCCCGCGACTCGTGGGTCGAGATCACCGGCGGCTTCGGCAAGCACAAGCTCAACAGCGCGTACGTGTACGCCTACAACGACACGTCGAAGACGCTGCAGCAGCAGGGCAACTCCGATCTCAAGGACGTCGACGCCAAGGCCAAGGACGCGGGCCGCAAGAACCTGATCGCGACGCTGGAGAAGTTCATCGGCAAGCCGAAGATGATCGACCGGTACGCCGAGGTCAACCTGTCGAGCTTCTACGAGATCACCAAGGCGATCGGCGGCGTCGAGGTCTGCCTCAACAACGCGGTCAAGGAGAAGAAGTCCGGCGTGGACCTGCCCGCCGGGAAGTCGACCGTCGAGGGCGTCCAGGCGCTCGCTTTCGTCCGCCAGCGCTACGAACTGCAGAACGGCGACCTCGACCGGATCGCGCGGCAGCAGGCCTTCCTGTCGGGGCTGGCGAACAAGGTGCTCTCGTCCGACGTCCTGGTCAACCCGGCGAAGATCGCGGACCTGATCGAGGCGGTGAAGAAGTCCGTCGTACTGTCGGCGGGCTGGGATCTGCCGGAGTTCGCCGCGCAGATGCGCGGGCTGACCAGTGGAAACGTCCAGTTCCACACGATTCCGACCCAGGGCGACGCGATCATCGGCGGCGCCGCCGTGCTCCGGGTGGACCCGGCGCAGGTGCAGGCCGAAGTCAGCCGTCTCACCGCCGACGGCGAGGCGGCACCCACCTCGACTTCGCCCACCGTGCCGGGCGCGGAAGCGGTGACCGTCGAGATCTTCGACGGATCCGGCTCCCCCACGCTGGCTACCGAGACCCGGAATTTCCTGCAGAGCAAAGGTTTCAAACTCGCGCCCGACACCAAGCTCAGCACCCGCAACTCGACGGTCGTCCGGCACGCGCCGGGCGACGAAGCCGCGCTGGCCCTGATCAAGCAGGCCTTCGGCACCGCGGTGCAGGCCGAGGCGGACCGCGCCGTCGCCCCCGGCAAGGTGCGGGTGCTGCTCGGCAAGGACTTCAAGGGAGCGACCCCGCCTTCTGCCCCGGCGAAGACGTCGACCCCCGCGAAGCCGGCCCAGCCGCCCTCCAGCGCTCCGCCGGCACCCAGCACGAGGCCGATCGTCGCGGGCAATGTGCCCTGCGTCAATTAATGGCCGGGTACTGAGCGTGGCCACCCTCACGGTGGCCTAGCCTTCTCCTACGATCGGACAACCGGCAGCGCCAGGGGAGGTGAACAGGGATGGGCGACGAAGACAAGGGCGTCAATGAACGTTCTGAGCAGTTGGACGACGAAGAGCCCAGATCCGAAGAGGGCAGCAAATCGGACACCGAGAGTGACGAAGAGCCCCAGTTCGTCCCGACGCCGTACCCGCGAGATCCGCTGCTTCCCCAGTCGCCCGCCCCGGCCGAGGACGAAGACGAATCGGTCTCGGGTGTGCTCGCCGTACCCGAACGCCCGCTGCGCCGCGCCGGCCGGATCACCCGCCGGATCGCGCTCGGCCTCGTGTCGCTGCTCGCTCTGGGCACGACGGGCTACGCGTACGTCACCAAGGACCAGTTACAGGAAAACGTCCCCACGACCAATGCCCTGAGCAGGGCCGACGATCCCGCCGCACCACCCGCCGACGACGGCGCGAACGACATCCTCCTCGTCGGCAGCGACGCGCGGACCGACGCGCAGGGCAATCCGCTGCCGCGCAAGGTGCTCAGGGAACTGCGCACCGAGGAGAAGCCGGGCGTCAACACCGACACCGTCATCATCCTGCGCATCCCGAAGAACGGCGGGAAGCCGTCCGGGGTCTCGATCCCGCGCGACACCTGGACCGGCATCCCCGGCCGCGGTCCCGGCAAGATCAACTCGGCGTACGGCATCGCGAAGGCCGACTACGCGAACGCGCACCGCGGTGAAGGCGATCAGGCCAAACTCGAACGCGATTCCGATCAGGAAGGCCGCAAGGCGCTGGTCCAGACGGTTCAGGACCTGACGCAGATCCGCATCGACCACTACGCCGAGGTCAACCTGCTCGGGTTCTACCTGCTGACCGAGGCGCTGGGCGGGGTCAAGGTCTGCCTGAACCACTCCACCGAGGACAAGGACTCCGGCGCGAACTTCCGGCGCGGCGAGCAGACCGTGTCGGGCGGCGAGGCGCTTTCGTTCGTGCGGCAGCGGAAGAACCTGCCCCGCGGCGACCTCGATCGCATCGTGCGGCAGCAGACGTTCCTGTCCTCGGCGCTCAACCAGGTGCTCTCGGCGGGCACGCTGACCAGCCCGTCGACGATGGCGGGCCTGATGGACGTGGTGCGCCGGTCGATCGTCCTGGACGAGGGACTGGACCTGCTGGAGTTCGCGCAGCAGGCGAAGGGGATCGCCTCCGGTGACCTGACGTTCACGACCATCCCGGTGGTGAACATCAACGGCCGCAGCGCGGACGGCCAGAGCATCGTCGAGATCGACCCCGCCGCCGTGCGGACCTTCGTGTCCGGGCTGGTGGGCCGGGGCGGTGGCGGCGGCGCCCCCGGTGCTGCTCCGCTGCTCGCCGCGTCGAGTGTTCCCTGCGTGAACTAGCGTTGAGGGTGTGAGCCTCACCGAACTGCTGCTGCGACCCCTGCTCGGGTCGCCCGCGAAACCGCTGATCACGCACTACGACGACAAGCAGGGCAGCCGGGTCGAGCTGTCCGTGGCGACCACGGTGAACTGGGCCGCCAAGACGGCGAACTGGCTGGTCGACGAGTTCGACGTCGAACCGGGAGACGAGGTCGCCGTCGTGCTGCCGTCGCATTGGCAGACCGCCGGTGTCCTGCTGGGCGCTTGGTGGTGCGGCGCCAGGGTGGTGACGGAGACCGCGGGCGCGCGGGTGGCGTTCGTCGCGCCCGGCGGCGTTTCCGACGCGGCCGGGACGGCCGTCGTCTCGCTGCACCCGATGGGTCTCGGACTGCCCGCCGGTTCCGTACCCGACGGGGCGATGGACTACCTGACCGAAGCCAGGCTTTCGGGTGACCAGTTCAGCCCGCTGTTCCCCGTGCCGGGCGGCACTCCCGCGCTGGGTTCGTCCACTGTGGACGAAGTTATCGCCGAAGCCCGCTCCCGCGCTTCTTCGGCGGGCCTGTCCGCGGATGACCGCGTTCTGTCCACTGTGGAATGGAGCGGCTCCGACGGCATCCTCGCGGGCTTTCTGACGCCGCTGGCCGCCGGCGCGCATCTGGTCCAGGTCACCGACGCGGATCCGGCCAAACTCGCTTCCCGGCGCGAAGCAGAGCGGACTACCGCGGATCTTCTCTCCTGAAGTGCCATGAAGGGACCTTTCCTTGCAAAATTTGCAAGGAAAGGTCCCTTCATAGCGACCGGGGTCAGGCGTCCTGGAGCTGCTTCACCTCACGCTTGCGCCCGAAGAGCACATGGTCGAGCGACAGCTTGCCGGCGTTGAAGCCGAGCGCGAGCCCGGTGACCGCCAGGACGAGGACGAATTCATAACCACCCTGACCAGTGAGACCGTTGTCGAGGTGCACCGAGAGCAGGGCACCGACGGAAACCACGACGAAGCCGAGGCCCACCAGCGGCGTCAGGAAACCGACGATGAACAAGATCCCACCCACGATCTCCACCGCGATCGCGAAGATCGCCGCGAGCGTCGGCAGCGGAATTCCGGTCTGCTCGAAGAACTTCGCGGTGCCGTCGATCCCCTTTTCCCATTTCTGCAGGCCGTGTGCGAGGAAGACCACACCGACACCGATCCGGCCGAGCAGGAGGGCGACATCCTTGAAACGAGCGAACATCGGGCATCAGCTTTCTGGTCGGTGAATATTCAACTTACCCAGGTCACGGTAGGGCACCGGGCGGCTCCGATGGCACCTCCGGAGCGTGATCGACAGGTACCCGACAGGAAGCAGACCCGGTCGGCGGCATGTCCTCTGTGGAAGTCGCGGACGGTATCCCCCCGTACGGCAGGTCTCCTCCGTGACGGACGAACGGCTGGTGGGACGAGCTCCTGCATCCGGGCAGCGTCGAGCCCGTCGACCTGGTTTCGATGGCTCTACCGGGCGAGCTGGAGCACCGAGTTCGCGGTGTCCCGCGGCACGACGTCGAGTACGACGAAAGGTGATCGAGATCGAGCCCGCCGATCCGGCTCCCACCGGCTGACCGAACACCTGACGGGCTCGCGGATCGAGGAACCGGAAGCGCTCAGCGATCCGTTTGCCGGTGCTCCGCGGCCAGGCCCGGCCAGCCCCCGCTGACGGCCAGCACCTCGAGCACCCGATCGGCCTGCTCGGCGAATCCGGCCAGATCGGCGTGCAGCAACGCTATGCGCTCGGCATCGAGCGGGACCTCGTCGTCGGCCCACAGCTCGATCACCGTGCTCACGGTCCATACGAGGAACTGAATGATCCGGATGAATTCCTCCGACGGCTCGTCGACGGCCTCGCGGTATCCCGTCTCGATGTCGTCGCACGCCGCGACCAGCTCTCTCAGCGGCCTGACGACGTCGGCCGCCGTCCCGTCCCACGCGGCCGACGGCCACCTGCGGTCCCCGAGTTCGAGCCACAACCGCCAGCCGGCGATCAGCTCGGCCTCGTCGTGCGGTGTCCACGACACCGGAGCGAACCAGAACATCCTCCGAGAGTGACACCGTGCGGCCATGATCGCCGTACTTCCGTGAAGCATCTCACCGAGGGACGCACCACTATCCGGCTCCACGATTCGACACCCAAACCTGACCGGGAGCACAAGTAAGACTCCCGCGTAACCGAGTCCACACGCCAGTTTGAAACGAAAGGACGGTGACACCTCGGTATCAGATTGGTCATTCCAGTAACCATCGACACCCATCGGTCGACTACGAAGCATTCAACGGAGATCCGAAACCGGGAGGCAACCAGGATCTCTACTACAGAAAAAAGGGAAGCAGAATGACGGATATAACTGACGAGTTCGTCTTCGGTGTCGACCTCGACGGCGTCTGTGCTGATTTTTATGGGAAGTTTCGCGAGATCGTCGCGGACTGGCGCGGGACTTGCAAGCACGACCTGACCGAGGACGTGAGCTACGGCCTGCCAGAATGGCACCTCCTGCCGGGCGAATACGAACGAATTCATCGATTCGCCGTTACTCAACGCGATCTGTTTCTTACCATGCAGCCGATCAGTGGCGCAGCTCAGGCAATACGCCGACTGGGAACCGAAGGCGTACGTATTCGTATCATCACGCACAGGTTGTTCATCCGGAGTTTTCACAAGAACGCCGTGGTTCAAACGGTCAAGTGGCTAGACGCACATGCGATCCCTTACTGGGACCTCTGCTTCATGCGAGATAAGGCTCTGGTCGATGCGGATATTTACATCGAAGACAACGAGACCAATATTCGAAACCTTCAAGAGACCGGCAAACCCGTCATCGCTTACACGAATTCGACAAACAGAAGAATGGCTCCGGCACCACTTCTCCGAGCCGATTCTTGGGACGAAGCCGAGGATCTCGTAAGAGAGCGGTACTACTATTGGCGCCGCGCCAAGCACTTGCCCCTTCCTGAAGCTCCTGGACACTTACCGCCAAATTAAAGCAACCACGGCGCCGACGACAGTCTGGCCAACTGATCCACGTCTCGTCCCCCACTTATGAAAACGTGTGAAGGCCCCCTTCCTTGCGTTAGGCGCAAGGAAGGGGGCCTTCATGTACTTGAGACGTCAGCCCTTGAGCAGGGCGCGCGCCATGACCATGCGCTGGATCTGGTTGGTGCCTTCGTAGATCTGGGTGATCTCTCGGCCTGTTTCTGGCTTCCTGGCGATCTTGCCTGAAAATGGCCTCTGAGCTGCTCAAACGTCTCTCGACAGTTCTCGGTGGATCTTGGCCCTACCTGACGTCTGACGGCCTGTAGACGGCCTGGCTCACGTCGGGGCTTCGGCATGACTGCCGCCGATCACAGGTCCGGCAGGGACTCACAGGTGCCGATCGCGCACCACGCATGCGAGATCCCCCATGTCGCTGCTTTACCCTCGCCGGTTCGGCTTTCGCCCCGGGCGCCCCGTGCGCCTGTTGAAGGGGACCGCCCGAAGTATGGCGCACCGCTGGCTAGCCTTCGACTGGTTAACCGGTACCCGACCTGCCCGTGCCTATTCTCCCCGCTTCCCTCGCCCCCGCCATCTCTAGCGCCGGGTCGATCGCGTCAAGGCACGCTTTCCCGCCTTGACGCGATCGGGCCGGTGTTAGACGCTGAGAAGCGAGGGACCCCCTGGTGACCACTGCGCGTCGGCTGGGTGAGCCGGGAGTTTGAGGCGAAGTGACTCCTTGGATCTCCGTCGTCGGCGGCGCGCTGCGCGGTGCTGCTCGTCGGCGGGCTCGCCGCGACCGGCGGCCGGAGCGGAGCGGCAGGCCGTCCGTGTCGCTTGGGCGGAGCCCGCCGTACGAGTGGTGACGTGCGCGCCGCCGACGGCGGCGCCTTGATCCCCTAGAGCCAAGTTCGTCAACGCTTTCTACGTTACCGGTATACCGATATGAACTCGGTCAACTTCTTCTCGCGTTGAACAGCCCGACCATTTAGCATCACTAACCGGGAGCAAGTCTGAGACAACTTGACCAGGGCGATCATAGAAAGAACGAAGAATAAACTCGGTAAAGAAGTATGGCGTCATCGGACCCGTTGCCGCAATTCTGCATTCCTTAAACTGGCCCAACGTAAGATGAGAAACAGGGTGCCGAAGGCTGCTTGAAACACCTTCCCGCGAGTCGTAGTCAAAGCGAATAGGAACTAGAACCTCTCTATGTGCAACAACGTCCAAGTATAGGTCATCTTCGTAGTACAAATCAGCTGCTTCATGAAAATGAAGCAGACTAGGAGATGGAAGGTACGCGTGCCGAGATTTCTCAAGTTCGCCCCCCTTAAGCTCATAAGACATCTGCAGCAAAGCCCCATCAAGCATCCGAAGATTATACTGACGACCGAGCGCCTGAGCCTCGTAGACCTTGCGATATGGCACGTCCCTTAGCATGCCAGCATAGTCGGCCCCTCGCACATACTCGACATATTCCCTCTTTTCCGGCCCATCTAAAACCGTCGGAAAATTAGCATCATCCGCAAGGCTCTTTTCGATCAAGAATGCCGAAATTGCTTTAATATCTTTAATGAGAGATTTGGCCGATGGACTACTGCTTGCCATGTCTATCCAAAATGCTCTGAAGCCTGTTGACAACACGGTCGTCAAGGTCTTCGAGGTAAACGCGTCCAGTTTCGAGATCCTCTACCAGCTGAGGCAATGCGGTACGCTGTCGACGAACGGCATTAAGTTCTTCCTCAGACATATCCCTGTGGACAACCTGTAGCTGCGCCCGCTCCCGATCAGTCGGGTACCTAAATCGAAGCTCAAAATTCGCGGCTTTTACCTCGTCGTACTCGGCCCTCAATGCATCCATAGGCGATCCAATACCCAAAACGCGGACCCACGCTTTGCTACGCGTTATCGCGGTGAAAAGCATATTTCTCGTGCGAGCCATAGTGCCAGGGCTTTCATAACACTCATCGGCGTCAATAATATAAACCATTCCAGCTTCATTACCCTTCGCACGGAAGATTCCAGTGCAGGTAATGCTCTCAGCATCTGATCGAAAGAAGGTATCTGCACCTACGTCCACCCCAGCGAGATGAGTTGCGATTCCCCGCTGAAACAGCGCCTTTCGCACATGACCGAGGTTAGAACGTGCCGTGCGGGGGTTTGGATTGATAATGACAATGTCGTCCGCCCGCAGCTCATCAGATTCGAGGTTTTTCTCGATCTCGCCAGCGACCCACTGCGCCTGCTCTCCCTGATTGGTGAACGATTGGAAGTGAATTAGGTCGTCTACCGGCGAGTGATCTTCGAGGAAGCCGGGACTGGTATCCGCTGGCCGCGTCAACACGACATGCTCTCCCGGCTCCGTCTGCCCTGACTTAACCCGATACCCGATGTCATTCCACAACTCAGGTTGATCAAAGATCTGGACGAGTCCCGTCGAATCAGAGTTGGGCGGTTGCCGATAAATCCCAAATCCAAGAGAATGCGCGCTAGTCAGCACAGGGCGCGAGTTCCTGTAGCACTTCTCAAGTATGACATCCTGAGAAGAGTTATCGAACGACACTCGAGGCGTCCCAGTGGAATCCACGCCAAATATGTCAGCGGCCGACGGGAGCCCCGCACTAGAAAGGTTCTGCAACTCATCATACGCATAGACAAGCCGCTTTTGAGCAGTGAGGATTTTGTAGCACAGATTCAGGAATTCAGGAGGGAAGTCTTGCGCTTCATCTACAAGAATTGCATCGTAGGTTACATTTGGTTCAGTAGCCTCCGCGAGCGCCTCTCGGCAAGCGCCCTGGAAAGCTTGATCGCGTCCATACTTTGAGTTAGCGCTCATAAAGTCATAGTATGTCGTCTCATTACTGACGCAGAACTCATGGTAGATACCCTCGCGACGACCGCCTCCCGGCGCCCCCCACGCGTGGATAATTTTTAGTCTGTCCCAATCAGGCTCTTCGCCAGCCTGCTCAATTGAAAAATTGTTAATCAATCTACTAAATTGAGACCTTAACGAGCGAGTTTGGAACGTGACCGCGATTTTCCAATCAGGATGCTGTGCATGCAGATAGGCGGCCTTGAGCGCAAGTACGATTGTTTTTCCTGAGCCCGCGAGACCGCGGATCCGCTGAACGCCTTTAACTGTTTCA
Organism: Amycolatopsis sp. QT-25; assembly: GCF_029369745.1. NCBI lineage: Bacteria > Bacillati > Actinomycetota > Actinomycetes > Pseudonocardiales > Pseudonocardiaceae > Amycolatopsis > Amycolatopsis sp. QT-25. The sequence goes on along the minus strand of NZ_CP120210.1, from coordinate 925,567 downwards.
ATTACAGCTTTACTCTGCTGATTGTCAAGCGTTGCAATTGATTCCTCAAGTCGCTTCAGTCGCGCACCTCGCGACTTCTCGTCAGACACAACTCGACTTGCGCGCGACTTCCGGATAGTGGAAATACTTTGCAACGCGGAGAGAGTTTGAGCGTAAGTGATTGAGTCAAGATGCCCGCCTGGAATTTCAGCGAGAAGGGCTTCCAAGCTGTCCACATTAGCTATCCGATACTCTTCGGAATTGCTTTCCTCGATACCTCTTGAAGAGACCGCAGGCGCAAAGGTCACCGGCGTGACGATAACCTTGAGTTTTCTCCGATTCACGAGATCACGATGCTGCATCAAGCGCGACTCCAACTTTGTCGCAGCATCATCTTGCCGACTCTCAAAGCCGGATAGATTGTTCCCCTCAACAAGGTCAAAAACCACCACACCGCGCGTAGGTGACACATAAACGGCATCGATGGGCAACTTACCGTCAGCGGTACCGATAATTGGATAACCTATAAAGAGTTGGCCGTCGAGACTCTGCGAGCTCTCGAAGATGCCCGCCAAGCTGTCACTAGCCGCTGGTTTATCATTCGTACCGCGAACTATTGTAGGTTGAGTGGTCACCAGTAACTCTCCGACAGCTGGACAGAGTGGACCAGTAAGAGTTTAGACCAAAATCCCCTAGTTGCCTCAAGACTGTCCGTAAAGCTGTTGGGTGAATCGGAGCCGGGGCGCATCTTGTGGTCCGTCATGCGAAAACAGCCGGTCGTGTCCATGTCAGGATGGGCCCCACACGAGTTCGCTGTGGCCAAGCGCCACGCACCCGTAGGTCGAGCCCAGACCCAGCTAACCAAAGTGTGGCAGCAGATATCCCTGTTAACCTGGGGGTATGCGTGGTGCGGGTGATCAGCTCAGCATCGGGGAGCGTATTGCCTTCTACCGGCGGCGGCGTGGTCTGTCGCAGGCGGTTCTTGCTGACCTGGTGGGCCGTACCGAGGACTGGCTGAGCAAGATCGAGCGCGGTGAACGCGAGATCCGGCGCTTGGACGTGCTGGCCGACGTCGCGCGGGGCCTGCGGGTGACGCTGGGAGACCTCCTCGGCGAACCGGTGCTGATGGAGGACGAGGACAAGAACGACGACGTCCCGGCCATCCGAGATGCGCTCATGGCTCCCCGGCGGCTGTCCCGCACCCTGTTCTCCTCTGCCATGTCGCCCGAATACATCGACCCGGCCCCGGTAGCTCAACTGGTGGAAGGTGCCTGGTCCAGCTATCAGAAGGGCGACCTCGGCCGCGTCGTCGCCGCGCTGCCGGGCCTGATCAAGACCAGCCAGGGCATGGAGTCCGCCTCAGCCGATGACGCTGCCTACCGACGGGCCTGTGCAGCGGTGTCCGCGCGCGTCCACCACCTGGCCGCAACGACGCTGAGCAAGATCGGTGAAGCCGACCTCGCGTGGATCGCGGCGGAACGCGCCATGCAGGCAGCCGACGAAGCCGATGATCCCCTGGTCCTGGCCTCCGCTGCCCGCTCCGGTACACACGCGCTCCTGGCCGTCGGCCGGTTCGACGACGCGCTTGAGCTGGGCGACGTCGCCGCGAAGTGGCTGGTCCCGAGGATGCGCGCTGGTGACCCGTCAGCGCTGAGCCTCTACGGGATGCTCTACCTGCGGACGGCTGTCGCCGCTGCTCGGCAACAGGACCGGTCGACGGCGAACGAGCTGCTGTCTCACGCGGGGCGCGCGGCTGATCAGCTCGGCGTGGATGCGAATCACTGGCAAACGGGCTTCGGCCCGGCCAACGTCGAGCTGCACCGCCTGTCGGCGGCGCTGGATCTGGGCGACATTTCGCAGGTGATCGAGTCGGCTCCGCGAATCAGCGTCGACCACCTGCCGGTAGAGCGGCAGGTCACCCATCTGATCGACTTCGCACGGGCCTTGAGCCTGGTCGCGAAGGATGACGAGGCATTGTCTGCGCTGCTGACGGCTGAGCAGAAGGCGCCGGGGATCGTCTGGCACAGTACGGCGGTGCGGGAGGTCGTGCGGTCGATGTATCGCCGTGCCCCGGCGACGGCTGGTAAGAAGTTCTCGCCTTTGTTGGCGTTGGCTGAGCGCTGCGGCGCGGTGAGGTAGGTCGGGTGGCGTCGCGTGTTCTGGGCCTGGTGGGCTCGGGTGCTGGTGGTGTTGAGGACCTTCTTCCGCGCGTGATCCGTCCTCTCCAAGAGGACGGCTGGACGGTCGCGGTGACCTTGACCCCGACGGCGGGACGCTGGCTGGACGAGAACGGCGGCCGCGCCGAGATCGAGGAGGCCACCGGATTCCCGGTCCGGGTCGAGCCCCGCACGCCGGCCGAAACCAGCCCCCATCCGGCCCCGGACTGCTACCTGGTCGCGCCCGCCTCGGCGAACATGGTCGCTAAGCTCGCGATGGGCATCGCCGACAACCAAGCCCTCACGCAGGTCAACGAGGCCATCGGCACGCTCAACCTGCCGGTCGTCGTTTTCCCGCGCGTGAACGCCGCGCACGCTCGTCACCCGTCCTGGGGAACCCATATCGACGCGTTGCGGCGTGCTGGTGTGCGTCTCGTGTACGGGGACGACGTGTGGCCGCTGCATGAACCGCGGAGCGCTCCGGGCCGAGAGTTGCCCTGGTCGGCGGTGCTTTCCGTGGTGAACGAGGCCGTTCCTCTCCCTCGCTAGTCCCTACCCGGACAGTTTGTCCGGGGTGAGGCTGCTCACTGGGTGTCTCCTGTGTCCAGCGCGCCCGACCGGGCTCGCCGAGACCGAGACATCGGGAGAGCACACATGGGCATTCACGTGGTGATTCAGCCCCTCGTCGGCTACGGCGCGGCGGTGGTTTCACCCTCTCCTGGCGTTCGTCAGCTCGTCGCCGGAAGTGAAGAGACCTCCTTCATCGTCCAGGTGCCCGCCCGTATCGGCGGCCTGATGGACACCGCACGGTTCGCGCAGAGTCTCGCGGCCGCTGCCAGCGAGTTCAGCGAGTGGTGCGAAACCCAGCACCGCACGCGCTCGCATTCCTCTTCCTTCCATGACCAGTGGTCCGACGCTGCCGACGACGCCGTCACGCGCAAGAACGACTGATCACACGTATCTAGGAGCAGCAAATGGCTATCTACAAGGGTTTCCGGTTCCCCATCGATTTCGACGAGGCTTTCGGTCAGGGCTTGGTGATGGTCGGTGAGGTGTCGCCGGACAATGAGTACCAGTCGCGTGAGGACCGGTCGTCGGGTCGTCCGGCTCGGCAGCGGGTCGACGAGGTGACGGGCAAGCGCCAGTGGAAGGTGACGGTGACCGACCCGGACGAGGTCAAGGCGAAGCGGGCGTCGTTCGAGATCACGTTGCTGGCCGATGTTCAGCCGGTGCCGACCACGTCGGAAGTGCTGCCGGGCATGCGGCCGATCGAACTGGAAGGCCTGACGGCTGAGCCCAAGGTGGCTGGTCAAGGCGAGTTCAAGTACCAGTCCTACATGTTCCGCGCGACCGGCTTCAAGGCTGCGGCTTCGGGCGGGGCGTCGAAGTCGTCGCGGACCTCGGGCGCTGCCGAGTCAACGCCCAAGGCTGCGTGATGCCGGGCGGGGTGCCGGGGAGTCACCGTGTGGCCGTGGTTCCTCCGTACCTGGTCCAGGCGTGGGAGATGGCCTATCGCCACTACAGCGCGCTGACGGCCAGAGCGGCATCCGGCGCTGATGCTTTGGCGGCTCATGACCTGGCCGTCGCCTCGGTCGCGGTGGCGTCGTCCTGGCGGGACCTGGCCGCTCACGTCCAGTTGCCGTGGTGGGTTCTTGCGGCCGTGACGGCTGCGGCGGAAGGTTTCGAGGAGAACGCGCGGTCGTGGGAGATGCGCGCTTACAGCGAGGAAGGGCAAGGCCGTGGCGTTCAACGCGATGTGGAAGCCGGGGCCGCAGGCGGTCGCGGGAATGCAGGGCAATGGTTCGGCGAACCCGGCTCTGGTGATCTACCTCGACCCGGACAGCCTGGCGATCCTGCCGCCGTCCGACCCGGCCGCGTGGCCGGAATTCATCCGGCTCCTTCGCCAAATCCGCGACAGCGCGGACGAACTGGCCGTATTCCTCGACAAACACAAGGCGGTGCGCAATGACGACGCCCGGCCGGAATGAGCCGCAGACCCTCCAGGAGGCGCACGCGCTCGTCTCGGCTCGCAGGCCGAAGCGGGAGGCGAATCTGGAGACCTGGCTGAAGTTCCATCAGGCCAACGCCCGCGCGTATCAGGCGGCGTCCGATGTGGACCGCTGGCACCACCACGAACTCAAGTACTGGGTGGGCTACGAGGAGCGGAAGGCCAGGGAGGTGGCCGCGCAGATCCAGAAGGAGAAGTCGCAAGCCAGCTGAAAACTGAATGACAGAGCGAAAAACGCACGTGAGGACGTGCGGCGTACAAACACGTCCTCAAACGCTTTTCTTGTCCCGTAAGGCGCAGAAGCGGAATCCGGCTACCAACCTTGCCGCTCCTGCGCTGTCCACAACCTCTAGAAGTGAACAATGACAACGCTAAACGATGGCAACAACCGTCCGCTAGACGGGGTCACCCGAACGCGCTGCACGGTCTGCAAGCGGTTCGCGAAGCTCCTGCCCGGCGAGACCGAGTGTGCTCCCTGCCGGGGAATGCTGCCGCTGGATCTGACCGGCGGTGGTCGCCGATGAACGGGATCGGTGTTCTTCTCGTCTGCGGCGGGGTGCTGGGTGTGGTGGTGTGGCTGCTGCACAAGCTCGGTCGCGCGCTCGCCACGATCCTGGAAGTCCTGGCGGCGGCCGCACTGGTGTTCATCACCCTCGTGGCTGTTCAAATCGTTGCTGTGGCTGGCAAAGCAGGTCATCACGCGCTGGCGAACCAGTCTTACCGTGGTGGCGTTCATGGCGTGGTGGCAGTACCTCGGGTGGCTGTCCCTGGCGATCGTGACAGCCTCGGTCGTCACCGTGCTGGCGTCATGGCGGCTGATCGACGTGGTGTCCTATGACCAGCACTGCGGCCGGCTCCTGCGCTCGTGGTGGATGCGCTGGGCGGTCTACGCGCGCAAGCTCCCGGCCTGGCTGCACGCCTGCGGGCTGAGCATCCGGGACGAGACGCTACCGGTAGAAGTAACGGTAAACCTGGTCGGCCGTCGACGTTTGCTGTCCCGCAAGGCCGCCTCGGCATCACGGGCCGTACAGGTGCCGAAGGTGCTCAAGGTCCGGTCCGGGCCGTCGTGGGATGAGGTGCGAGTGCAGCTCGTTCCGGGGCAGAAGCCCGAGGACTTCGACGAGGCCGCGCGGGCGCTGGCGGTGGCGCGCAAGGTCAAGCGGTGCCAGGTGCGGGAACTGGAGCCCAACGTGGTCTCCATCGACTTCCAGCGCCGTGACCTACTCAAATCCGCGGTGACCTCCCTGCCGATTCCTGACCTGGTGTCACCCGATGGGCTCGGCGTGGATCTGCGGCATGTGTGGTCCGGGACCACGGAGTACGGCTCGGACTGGCGGGTCCCGCTGGTCGGCTCGGGTGCGCACTGCCTGACCGCTGGCGCGACCGGATCGGGCAAGAACTCGGTCATGTGGTGCCCGCTGGTGTCGGCCGCACCCGCGATCCGGTCCGGTGTGGTCCGGGTGTCCGGCATCGATCCCAAGGGGATGGAACTCGCCTACGGACGCAGGATCTTCGCCCGGTACGCGGTGACCGGTAAGCAGGCGCTCGAACTTCTCGACGGCCTGCTTGAGGAGATGGAAGCCCGCAAGCACGAGTTCGCCGGACGCGTGCGGATGATCCCGATCAGCGTCGATCATCCGCTAGAGGTTCTGGAGTTCGACGAGATCGGCGCGCTGACCAAGTACACCGACCGCAAGACCCGTGACGCGATCGTGGAAAAGGTCGCGCTCCTCACCACGCAGGGCCGGGCCTTGGGGATCACGGTGCGCGGCTATGTGCAGGAACCCACGAAGGACACCGTTCCTGTTCGGGAGTTGTTCCCGCGCCGTGTCTGTCTGCGGGTGACCTCGAAGACCCACGTCGGGATGGTCCTCGGTGACGGCGCTTACGAACGTGGCGCCTGGGCGAACCGGATCGGCGATTCCGAAGCCGGTGTCGGCTACGTCTGGGGCGAAGGCGTCCGTGAACCCCTGCGCGTCCGGGCCGGTTGGGTCGCCGACGAGGAGATCAAGGCGCTGGAGAACTACGTGACCAACTGTGGCTCTCACGTGGTTGGACTCTCCGAGGGGAGGGCGGCATGAACCGGCTGATGGTCTTCCTCGACGCGATCCGCGATCACCTCGACTCATTCGCGTTGCCTCCGACCGCGTCGGTTCGGGTCGGGGTGGGTCCTGATCCGATCACGGTGCAACTCGACTCCGACCGCCTGGAGGACGTCGCCCGTGGCCTCCTCACCTGGGCTGCCTCGCTCGACGACGTGACGGCGTCCCTGTGGCGTCCTGCGGGCGGCGGGTCGGTGCACCTGGAACTGAGCGGCCGGACTCCCTGCGGCATCCCAGTGGTCGTCTACGGCGGCGTCTGGTTCGACGAAGCAACGTTCCCCGATCTGCCTGCGGGGATGCGGCAGGACATGCCGGTGTTCGTGCTGCGGCAGTGGAACACGCCTGGGGAGGTGGCCGCCTGATGAGCACCCAGGAATCCGCGGTGACTATGCCGGCCGAAACTCGGGCCGCTCGGATGCGGGAACCCCTGGCGTCGGACGTGGTGAAGGCGACCGCTGAGAAGCACGGTGTTTGTGTTCGGCCGTTCACGATGGAGGTCGGGGATACCGCCACGGGAGAACTTCGGTACGTCCCCGTCCCGTGTGGCTCAACGGTCGAATCGGTCTGCCTGCCCTGTGCCCGGAAAGCGAAGGCGCTACGACAGGTCCAGTGCCGCGAGGGCTGGCACATGGAGATCGAACCGGACTTCACTCCGGAGCCACCCTCCGAGACCCAAACGGAGCTGCTGGCGTTTCGGGCTGACCTCGTCGCCGCCTACCGGCAAGAGCCAGATCAGGCGGAGGCCGAGGAGCTGCGGGAGGAGATCCAGAGCGTCGACGACGAACTTCGGCAACTCGGGATGCGCGGCCGCCTCCCCTCGATCGACCTGCCCACGAAGAAGGCGGTGAAGCGCTCGACCAAGAGGCGGCAGGACGCGCCGAACCTCCCTCGACGGAAGGTCGCCAAGACCACCGTGGGCCGGGAGTACGCGGGGCGGTTCCGGCCGTCGATGTTCGTCACGCTCACCTGCGACACCTACGGGCCGGTTCGGTCGGATGGCGCTCCGGTTGATCCGGCGTCCTATGACTATCGGCGGGCGGCTCGGGACGCGGTGCACTTCTCCGCTCTGGTGGACAGGTGGTGGCAGAACCTGCGGCGGGTGGTCGGCTGGGACGCGCAGTACTTCGCGACCGTGGAACCTCAACGGCGGGCGGCACCGCACCTGCACGCGGCGATTCGGGGATCGGTGCCGCATGACGTCATCCGCCAAGTCACCGAAGCGACCTATCACCAGGTCTGGTGGCCCAAGCATGACCAGGTCGTCTACGTCGACCGGATGCCGCTGTGGGACGGCGACCGCCGGGTGTTCGTCGACCCGGACACCCGCGCACCTCTGACCGACTGGGACGACGCGATAGAAGCCGTGGAAGACCCGGCGCACGTGGTCACCTTCGGCCGTCAGGTGCATTCCAAGGGCGTTCTCGGCGGCTCCGAAGAGGCCGGGCGGCACATCGGCTACCTGACCAAGTACCTCACCAAATCCACGGGCGAGGTCGTCGAAGCCGACACCGCGCGGCAGAAGGATCACCACGACCGCTTGCACGCGGAACTGTCCGTGACACCCTGCTCGCCTCGGTGCGCCGTGTGGCTGATCTACGGCATCAACCCCAAGGGCGCCAACGGAAAGGTCACCCCAGGGCACTGCAAGGGAAGGGCTCATCGGCGGACCACGCTCGGCTTGCCGGGGCGGCGGGTGCTGGTGTCACGCAAATGGTCCGGGAAGACGCTCGTCGACCACAAGGCGGACCGCAAAGCCTTCGTCCTGGAGGCTCTGGCGGCGGTCGGGATCGAGAAGCCAGCACCCGATCCGGCACGGCTGGTCTGGCGCAAGGTCGACTCCGGCGATCCGTCCGTGCCACCTCGGGACCACCTGGTGATGCACGCGATCTCCGAACGCATCACATGGAAGGCCGAGTACGACAGAGCGCTACTAGCCGCACAGGATCTTTCGGCAACTCCACTAGCAGCCTGAGGGGGACGACATGGACAACGTGAGCAAGGTGGACCGGCTCTGGTCGGTCGAAGACGTCTCGGCCTACCTCGGCGTACCGGTCAAGACGCTTTACCAGTGGAAGTGGCTCGGTGAAGGCCCGCCAGTCCGCAAGATCGGCCGTCACCTCCGATATGACCCGACCAAGGTCCGTGCCTGGAGCACAGACGAGGCGGCAGCCTGATGGGACACATTCAAGATCGCTGGTACCGCCCCGCCCGTGACGAGGAGACCGGAAAGGTCATCCTCAACGGGCGGGGCAAGCCCGTGCTCGAAAAGACCGAGCTGTACGGCATCGGCATGCGGTACAAGGTCCGATACCTCGACCCCGACAACGAAGAACGCTCGAAGTCGTTCCCGGACAAGCAAAAGAAGCGCGCCGAGAACTTTCTCATCGGCGTGGAGGCAGACAAGCGCGAAGACAAGTACATCGATCCGCGGGCGTCATCGAAGGTCTTCCGTAAGCAGGGCGAGAACTGGCTCAAGGCCACCTCACCCGACCCGGCCACCCGCGAGATCCTGCGTAGCCGCTTGGAAAGCCAGATCTACCCGACCTTCGGGCATCTGAAGTTCGGCCAGATCAAGCCGTCCACCATCCGTGACTGGGTGGGCGACATGGACGAACGGGGACTGTCCACGGACTATCAGGTTGTCTTGTTCACCATCGTGGCCGGTGTACTGGACTCAGCGGTGGACGACAGGCTGATTCGGGAGAACCCCTGTCATGCCAAGACGGTTCGACGACCTGTCGGTGAAAGCCCGCCGGTGGTCGTGTGGCCGGAAGAACGGGTGCACAAGGTGCGGAAGGGGCTCGCCGAACGGTTCCGAATCGCCGTCCCGTTGGGCTCTGGGCTGGGCCTGCGGCAAGGGGAAATCCTCGGGTACTCCCCGGACGATATCGACCGAGACGCGATGGTCGTCCACATTCAACGGCAGATCAAGACCGTCAAGGGTGTGATGATGTTCGCGCCACCCAAGGGCGGGAAGTCGCGGACTGTGCCGCTCTCCCCCGCCATGCTCGCCGAGATCGACGACCACGAGGACCGGTTCCCGCCCGTCGCGGTCACGCTTCCGTGGCGGAAGCCAGACGGCGAACCTGTGACGGTCCGGCTCCTGATGACGGGAGAAGAGGGGCGGCTCTACACCGGAGACCTGTTCACCAAGGTTGTGTGGCAGGGCGCGTTCAGGGCGGCTGAGATCGCCTACCGTGGCCGAGCGGACGGCATGCACGCGCTGCGGCACTTCTTCGCCTCGACGCTGCTGTCTCGCGCCGTGTCGATCAAGGAACTCGCCGAGTACCTCGGCCACTCCGATGCGGGATTCACCCTGCGGACGTACACGCACCTCGTCCCGTCGAGCCACGAGCGGGCTCGGCAGGCCATCGACGCGGTGTTCGGGCGGCCTGGCTCCCATGACGGCCTGGAGGCGGCCTGATCATGAGCAGTCAGGGCCGCCCGAACTACCGGATCAAGATCAAATCAGCCCTTGAGCAGGGCGCGTGCCATGACCATGCGCTGGATCTGGTTGGTGCCTTCGTAGATCTGGGTGATCTTCGCGTCGCGCATCATGCGTTCCACCGGGAAGTCGCGCGTGTAACCCGCGCCGCCGAAGAGCTGCACGGCGTCCGTCGTCACCGACATCGCGATGTCCGACGCGTACGCCTTCGCGGCCGCGGCCAGGTAACCGCCGCGCTTGTCGCCGCGTTCGGTCGCCGCGGCGGAGGCGTAGACGAGGTTCCGGGCGGCTTCGATCTTGATGCCCATGTCGGCCAGCATGAACTGGACGCCCTGGAACTCCGAGATCGACTTGCCGAACTGCTTGCGCTCCTTGACGTACGCGATGGCCGCGTCGAGCGCGCCCTGCGCGATGCCCAGCGCCTGCGCGCCGATGGTGGGGCGGGTGTGGTCGAGGGTGCGCAGCGCGGTCTTCAGGCCGGTGCCGGGCTCGCCGATGATGCGGTCGGCCGGGATGGTGCAGTTCTCGAAATGGATCTCGCGGGTCGGCGAGCCCTTGATGCCGAGTTTCCGCTCCTTCGAGCCGACGATGAAGCCGGGGTCGTCCTTGTGCACGACGAACGCGGAGATGCCGTTGGCCTTCTTTTCGGCGTTGGGGTCGGTCACCGCCATCACGGTGTACCAGGACGATTCACCCGCGTTGGTGATCCAGCACTTGGTTCCGTTGAGCACCCAGTGGTCGCCGTCGAGCTTCGCGCGGGTGCGCATCGACGCGGTGTCCGAGCCGGCTTCGCGCTCCGAGAGCGCGTACGACGCCGACGCCTCACCGGAGGCGATCGAGGGCAGCACGAGCTTCTTGAGATCCTCCGACGCCGAAAGGATGATCGGCACGGTGCCCAGCTTGTTCACCGCCGGGATCAGCGACGCCGACGCGTCGACACGCGCGACCTCTTCGATCACGATGCAGGCGGCGATGGCGTCCGCACCCTGCCCGTCGTAGGCCTCGTCGATGTGGACGGCGTTGAAACCCGCCTTGACCAGGGCTTTGTACGCCTCGATCGGGTAACGCTCGTCCTCGTCGACCTCGGCCGCGAACGGCTCGATTTCCTTCTCCGCCAAGGCACGGACCGCGGCCCGCAGCTCTTCGTGCTCCTCGGCAAGCTGGTAAAGACCCGGGCCGTCAGACACCTTCGTCACCTCTTCTAACGAGTATGGGGGTTCGACCGATGTTAGCGCTCGTTCACATTCTGCGACATCGCGAGCGCTTGTGTCTTTGACCGCACAGTCCGTACGTTCGAGTGATGCAGCTCACGCCGTTCCCCCGGTCGCTCGATTATCCCGAGGTCCCGGTCGGGTCGGTGCTGGCCGGCGCGGCTGCTCGCTGGGGCTCGCGAACCGCCTTCGCGCATGGCGACCAGAGCCTCACCTTCACCGAGACGTACAGCGCGGCCTGCCGGTTTGCGAACGCCCTGCGCGCGGAGGGCATCGGACGGGGTGACGTCGTGGCCCTCCACCTGCCGAACTGCCTGGCGTACCCGATCGCGTACTACGGCACGCTGCTCGCGGGTGCCGCTTTCAGCCCGGCGAACCCCCTGCTGCCACCCGAGGACCTCGCCTTCCAGCTGGCCGACGCCGGAGCGGTCGCCGCCGTGACCGTCGGCCCGGTCGCGCGCGTGCTCGCCGCGGTCCGTGCCCGGACAGCGGTCCGGCTGAGCGTCGTCGTTCACCCGCCCGAGGAAGTGAGCGAGAACGAAGTCGAGTTCACGCGGTTCTACGCCGGTCACTCCGACGAGCGGCCGGACGTCGAGATCGACCTCTATTGCGACCTCGCCCATCTGGCGTACACCGGCGGCACCACCGGCCGGTCGAAGGGAGTCCGTCTGCCGCATCGGAACGTCGTGGTCAACAGCCTCCAGAGCTCCTGCTGGCGGCTGGGCGCGATTCCCACCCTCGACGACTCGGGGGAAGTGATCATCGACCAGCTCGGCGGCCCGGAGGAATGGCCGTCCCGGATCGGCACCGGGATCGCCCTCAACCTGACGCCGTGGTTCCACGCCATGGGCACCATCGCCGCACTCAACGTCCCGTTGCTCGACGGTGGCACCGTCGTCCTGCACGACCGCTTCGACCCGGCCGCGTACGTGGCCGACGCCGAACTGCTGCGGGTCACCACCATCGGCGGGGCGCCCGCGCTGTTCGCCGCCTTGCTCGCCTGCCCCGATTTTCACACGGCCGACCTGTCTTCGGTACTGACCATCGGTTCCGGTGCGGCGCCGATGCACCACGAGATGATCCGGGCGCTGCGGAAGCGCTTCCCCGGCGTGATCATCACCGAGGGCTACGGCCTCACCGAAGTCAGCATGGGTGCCGTCATCGCGCCGTCGTATCGCTCCGCCACCCGGAAGGCCGGCTCGGTCGGCCTTCCGCTCCCCGACACCGAGCTCAAGATCGTCCCGGCCGAGGGCGGCGAAGATCCCTTGCCCGCCGGGGAAAACGGCGAGGTGTGCCTGCGCGGTCCGCAGGTGATGACCGGCTATCACCACCGCGCCGAGGAGACCGCGGCCGCGCTCGTCGACGGCTGGCTGCACACCGGCGACATCGGCGTCCTCGACGAGGACGGCTATCTGTCCATTGTGGATCGCAAGAAGGACATGCTGCTGTACAAAGGATACAACGTCTTCCCGCGTGAACTCGAAGAGCTGCTGGTCACCCTGCCCGGCGTCTCCGCGGCCGCCGTCGTCGGCAAACCGGACACCGAGGTCGGCGAGCTGCCGGTCGCTTTCGTGGTGCGCAGCGACGAGAACGTCACCGCCGAGCAGCTCCTGGACGCTGTCGGCGCCCGCGTGCTGCCGTACCAGCGGCTGCGCGCGATCCACTTCGTCGATCGGATCCCGGTTTCGGCGGCCGGGAAGGTGCTCAAACGCGAGCTGCGGAAGCAACTCGCCGACTGACCCACCGCAATTAGTCACCTACTTGCGGTGGTTCGGCGTCGAACCACCGCGATCAGGTGCCGGGTTGCCCGATCTTCGAGCGCAGTGCGGCGTCCTTGTCGAGCACCAGCTGTTCCAGATCCGCCTGGAAGCGGGCCATCTTCGCCTGCAAGCCCTCGTCGGACGCGGCGAGGATGCGCACCGCGAGCAGCCCCGCGTTGCGTGCGCCGCCGACGGAGACCGTCGCGACCGGGACACCGGCGGGCATCTGGACGATCGAGAGCAGCGAATCCATGCCGTCGAGGTACTTCAGCGGCACCGGCACGCCGATCACCGGCAGCACCGTGGCCGACGCGACCATGCCCGGCAGGTGCGCGGCCCCGCCGGCGCCCGCGATGATCACGCGCACACCGCGCGAAGCGGCCGACGTCGCGTAGTCGAGCATCCGCTGCGGGGTGCGGTGCGCCGAGTAGACGCCGACCTCGTATTCGACGCCGAACTCGGCCAGCGCCTGCCCGGCCGCTTCCATCGTCGGCCAGTCCGAGTCGCTGCCCATGATCAGGCCCACCTGCGGCGCCATCTTCATACTCCTTGTCTTCACCAGTGAACCCGCGACCTCGTCCTCCGCGTCACGGGCGGCGACAAGGATCTCCTGCCACCGTGCGGGCGGGGGCGGTTCACGTTTCGGTCAGTTCTCCGGACACAACTCGGCTCCGCCGACAGGCGGCTAGTGAATTTCGTGGCCGTCGAGCCAGACGGCGTGGGAAAGCCAGTGCGCGGCGAGCAGCGCGCGGTCGCGCAGCTCCTCCATGCGTTCGCCGACGAGGTTGACGTGGCCGAGTTTGCGGCCGGGACGCTCACCCTTGCCGTACAGGTGGACACGGATGTCCGGGTACCGCGCGAACAGGTGGTGCAGCCGTTCGTCCGGGCCCATCTCGGGCGACTCGGGAGCGCCCAGGACGTTCGCCATCACGCAGGCCGGGGCGATCAGGTCGGTCACGCCGAGCGGGTAGTCGAGCACGGCACGCAGGTGCTGCTCGAACTGCGACGTCTTCGAGCCGTCCTGGGTCCAGTGCCCGGAGTTGTGCGGGCGCATGGCGAGTTCGTTGACCAGCAGGCCTTCGTCGGTCTCGAACAGCTCGACGGCGAGCAGACCGGTCACGTTCAGCGTCGCGGCGATCCGCAACGCCAGGTCCTGCGCCTCCTGCGTGCGCTGGAGGCTCAGCCCCGGCGCCGGCGCGAGCACTTCGGTGTTGATCCCGCCGGACTGCACGGTTTCCACCACCGGCCACGCCGCGCCCTGCCCGAACGGGGACCGGGCCACGAGCGCGGAGAGTTCGCGCCGCATGACGACCCTTTCCTCGACCAGCAGCGGGGTTCCGGCGTCGAGCAGTTCGGGGACGGTCTCGCGGGCGTGCTGCGCGGTGTCGAGCATCCAGACACCGCGGCCGTCGTACCCGCCCTGCGCCGCCTTGAGGACCACCGGCCAGGAGTGCTTGTCGCCGAAGGTGAGCACGTCGTCCACACCGGACACTTCGGCGAAGGCGGGGCCGGGGATCCCGAGTCCGGCCATCATCTCGCGCATGACGAGCTTGTTCTGCGCCATCGACAACGCGGCCGGATCGGGCCGGATGGTGACGCCTTCCATCGCGAGGGTGAGCAGGTGCTCGCCGGGAACGTGCTCGTGGTCGAAGGTCAGCACGTCGACCTCGGCGGCGAACGAGCGCAACGCTTCGAGGTCGGTGTGGTGCCCGTGCACGACCTCGCCCGCGACGAGGCCGGCGGATTCGTTCTCCCCGGCGGCCAGCACGCGCAGGGACTGGCCGAGGGAGATCGCCGCCTGGTGGGTCATCCTGGCCAGCTGTCCGCCGCCCACCATGCCCACGATCGGAAGACCGGTTCGTTTGTCCATAACAGTGTGCAGATTACTGGGCGGCCACGGCCACGACCTGGGCGGACCCGCGTCGCAGCTCCCGTACGGCCAGGCCTGTGATGACGATCGCAGCCGTGAGGACGTAGGCGTTGCCGAGCAGCGACCAGCCCATCCCCCAGCCGAACTCGGTGTCCCCGCCGTTGGGCACGAACATGATCACGCCACTGGCGAACAGCACCGCGATCCCCGCCGCCGGGATCCACGATCGGCGGACGACGAGCAGGACCAGCAGCGGCACCGTCCACACCCAGTGATGTGACCAGGACACCGGCGAGAGCAACAGCCCGTAGAACGCGGTCACCAGCACCGCGCCGACGGGATCGCCACGGCGGTGCAGGCGCACGACCAGCCAGACGGCGGGTACGGCGAGGACGGCGGCGATCGCGATGGCCGCCGTCAGCGACCAGGGCGCGAGTTCCGAGGCGCGGTTCACCAGTCCGTTGAGTGATTGGTTGAAGATCCAGTGCACGGAGCCGACCCGGCTGGGGTCGGTCGCCGACTCCGTCCAGAACCGGACGGCGTCCCCGGGGATCACCGCGAACATCACGGCTTCGAGCCCGACGAACGTGCCGAGCGCCCGCAGCGCGTCCTTCCAGCGGCCGGTGAACAGCAGATGCGGCACGAAGATCAGCGGCGTCAGCTTGATCGCGGCCGAGACGCCGATCAGCACCCCGGCCCAGCGCGAACCGCGGGCCGAGAGCACCAGGACGTCGAAGACGATCAACGCCATCAGGATGAGGTTGATCTGCCCGAGGAACAGCGTCTTCCAGACCGGCTCCAAGGCCAGCGCGCCCGCCGTGGCCAGCGGCAGTACCCACCACCGGGTGAAAGGGGCACAGCAGGCGCGGGCGACCACGGAGAGCACGACGCTCAGGCAGACCAGGGAGAGCGCGCCGACGACGCCCCAGGTCAGGCCGGCGGGCACGATCGCGAGTGGCAGGAACAGCGGTGCGGCGGCCGGGGTGTAGGTGAACGGCAGCAGCACCCACGGCGGCAGCGTCGTCAGCGCCTCGCGGGTGTAGAGCGGTTCACCCTTCAGCAGGGTGAGGGCACCGGCGCGGTAGACGGCGCTGTCCGCGCCGAGGTGCCATTCCCCCAGCCAGGCGACGACGCCCAGCGCGAGCATCGCCAGTGCGAGCGCACCCGCCAGCGTGGCCCCGAGGACGCGGGGGTCAGACGCGGGCCGTGACTTCGGCATGCTTTTCGTCGTCGCTTCGCTTCCGCCGCAGATACCACCAGCGCCCGGCGAGCGCGAGCGCCAGCACGAGCGGCATGAAGATGTACGCGCTGCCCAGGATGTTCTGCCACACCTTCCAGTGCAGCTCCACATTCCGGCCGTTCGGCAGGATCAGCAGGACACAGCTGATGAAGACGAAGAACACCGCGAAGGTGCCGAGCCAGCGTTTCCACGCGGTGGCGGGCGTGGTCTTCGGCAGCCGCGAGACCAGCAGGACGACCAGCGGCGCCACCCACACCCAGTGATGCGTCCAGGAGATCGGCGAGATCAGCAGGATCCAGAACGCCGTCACGAGCATCGCCGCGAGCGCCTGGCCCTTGCGGTGGAAACGCAGCACCAGCCAGATCGCCGGGATCGCGAGCAGCGCGCCGATCCCCATCGCCGCTTTCGACGCCCAGGGCGCGAGCTCGGTGAAGCGGTTCATCAACGCGTTCAGCGACTGGTTGCCCGCCCAGTGCACCGGGCCGATGCGGCCGGTGTCGGGCAGCGTGTAGGTCCAGTACCGGGCCGCGTCGTGCGGGATGATCAGGAACATCAGGCCCTGCATCACGACGAAGGTGATGAGCCCGCGAAGGGCGTCCATCCGGCGGCCGGTGATGAAGAGATGGCCCAGGAACACGATCGGGGTGAGCTTGACCGCGGCCGCGACGCCGACGAGCACGCCGCCCCAGCGGCTGCCCCTCGCCCCGATGACGAGGATGTCGAGCATCACCAGCGCCATCAGGATGATGTTGATCTGGCCGAGGAAGATCGTGCGCCACACCGGCTCGAGGCCGAGGAAGACCAGGAAGAACGCGAGCGTCGAGCGGGCGGGCGAGGCCCACCAGCGCGGGCCGTCGGTCGAGGGTTTCGGCAGCGCGCCGATGGCGATGCGGACGCACAGCGCCAGCGCGAGCAGCGAGACCGCGGTCAGGAGCCCCCAGGCGACCTGAGTCGGGACCAGCGCGAGCGGAATGAACAGCAGCGCGGCGGTCGGCGGGTAGGTGAACGGCAACAACGCCCACCACGGCTCCACCGGAAGCGTGTTCGCGTCGTACAGCGGATCGCCGTTCAACAACGTCTCGGCGCCGGCGCGGTAGACCGCGCTGTCCACGCCCAGCACCCATTCGTGCTGCCAGCCCCAGATCCCGAAGCCCATCGCGACCAGCGGGATCACCGACAGGATGAGGATCGATCTCGGCCGGACGGACAAGCGGGCGAGCGACTTCCGCAGTGAGAGACGATGCTGCGGGCGGCTCGCCGAAACGTCGCCGTCGGCGTCGGCGGAAGCAGTCCGGGTCACGCAAACAGGAAATCATGAACCGGGTCGCGCTACCTCGACTGGGTCGGCCGTGACCTGGAGAACGTCTCACGCTACCCCGCGTCAGGAACGGGCGAGGCCACCGAGCAGATCGCACGCCAGATCGTAGGTCGCCGGAAGCCGGACGGCCGAGATCCGCGGGCGGCCGACGTCCCGCAGCTGAGCGTCCACCGAAAGCCGCTCGTGGAGCGCCCTTCGCAGCGCGACGCCGGACGAAGCGAGCCGCAGGTCCTTCGGAACGAGCACGCCCGCGACGGACGGGCCGATCGAAGCGACGCTCTCCCCGCCGTCGAACACCTGCTTCAAGGCGTCCGCGACCAGGATCATCCCGGTCAGCCGGGGCCAGCCCGCCACCGAGCTGAAGTCCATCGAGACCACGAGCAGCGTGTGCGCCTCCGCGACCGGCCGCTCGTCACGTCGGGCCTGGCGGTACAGCTCACCCAACCGGGTCCTCAGGTACGCGGCCGTGGGCAGCCCGGTGAGCGGTTCGGTGACCTCGGTGTTGACGAGCTGGTCGGTCGCGACGTCCGCCCACGCCAGCGCCGTCACCCGCAGTAACCGGGAGGGCGTGGCGTCGGCATCCGGTGCGAGGAAGCTGTCGACCGCGTCCGGATCGGCGAGCACGGCGTGCAACGCCGCGAGGTCCGCGAGCGTTTCGGCCAATCCGGCACCCGCGGCGGCCCGTGCCCGGCCCAGTCCCGCGATCGCGGTTTCCGCCACCTCGGTGAGTTCGACCCGGCCGTTCTCGAGCACTGCCGCGCAGACCGCGTCGACCTCGGGAAGGCCCCAGTCACTGGGGAAACGCCAGCCGGCGGCCAAGCTGGCCGTGCGCCAGCGAGCCCGCAGTGCGCGGAGCGTGCGATCTCGTTCGAACCGGTTCCAGGCGGTTCGCCCGTCGAATCCCCCGGACGGCGCACCGGTGACCGGGACGTCCACAGCCCACCGCCCCTTTCCGTTCCGATCTTTTCGATCTTGCGATCGCTTCACGGTGAGGACGCCGGTCCACGCCGGGCGTGACGGCGTTTTTCAAGGATCTTTCCGAACTCTCCATCCATGCCCGCTGCCGCCGCCCTCGACGGACGCGCTGCGCGCGAGGAGCAAATCCCACCCAGGCCGGGTGAAGGTTGTTGCGCTCTCCGGGTCATCGAAGGGACCGTGAGGTGACGTGCGTCGCCCAGTCCGTCACACTGAGCAGGTTCGGGCGTCAAGACAGTAGACCGCCGAACCAGCAGATGAAGGAGCCCCGTGTCCACCGTTCCCGCCGATCTCTCCGGTAAGAGTGACGCCGAGCTGATCGCCGAGGTGCGTGACGGGAAGATCGCGTCCTACGGAACCCTTTACGAGCGCCACGCCGGCGCGGCGCACAACCTCGCCCGCCAGCTCGCCCGCTCGAGTTCCGAGGCCGACGACCTCGTTTCGGAAGCCTTCGCGAAAGTGCTGGACACGCTGCGCGGTGGCAAAGGCCCGGACGCCGCGTTCCGCGCGTACCTGCTGACCGCGCTCCGGCACACTGCCTACGACAAGACGCGCAAGGACAAGCGCGTCGACCTCAACGAGGACATGTCCGACGTCGGCGGCGCCGTCGGCGAAGCGCTGACAGTTCCCTTCTCCGACACCGCCGTCGCCGGGCTCGAGCGCACGCTCGCCGCGAAGGCGTTCGACCGGCTGCCCGAACGCTGGCAGGCGGTGCTGTGGCACACCGAGATCGAAGGGCAGACGCCCGCCGAGGTCGCGCCGCTGCTGGGGTTGACCGCGAACGGTGTCTCCGCGCTCGCCTACCGCGCGCGTGAGGGTCTGCGGCAGGCCTATCTGCAGGTCCACCTGGCCGAGAACTCCGCCGAACGCTGCCGCGCGAGCGCGGACAAGCTCGGCGCGTGGACCCGCGACGGGTTGTCCAAACGCGAACGTGCCCAGGTGGAGAGCCATCTGGACGAATGTGAGAACTGCCGGGCGCTGGCCGCGGAACTGGCCGACGTCAACACCGGTCTGCGCGGGATCATCGCGCCGATCGTGCTCGGTGGCGCGGCTCTCGGCTACCTCACCACGACCGGCGCCGGCAAGGCGGGCGCGGTCACCGCGGCCGCGACGGCCGCCGCCGCGGGTTCGGGTTCGGGTTCGGCCGGGGCCGCCGGTGCCGCCGCGGCCGGACCGCGCCAGTTCGCCGGAGTGGCCGGTTCGAGCGCGGCCATCGTCGCCGCCGTCGCGGTGGCGCTCGCCGCCGGTGGCGGTACGCAGGAGATCCCGGCCGCCGCGGCCGTCACGCCGCCCGCTGCCGTCGCTCCCGCCCCCGCGGTCCCGCCTGCGGAGCCTCCGGCCGTCCCGCCGGCACAGCAACCCGTGCCGCCCGCCCAGCAAGTGCCGCCTCCGGTGCCTCCGGCCGTGCCACCCGCCGAGCAGGTGCCGCCTCCGGCCGCGCCCCCCGCCGCTCCTCCAGCACCCATACCGACTCCGGCACCCGCCGAGCCACCCGCAACCTCGCCGGTCGTTCCGGCGCCTCCGGCGATGACGACGTCGACCCCGGCAGGCGGTGTGCAACTCCGGCCCGGGGAAAAAGCCGATCTGCCGATCACCGTGCGCAACGACGGTGGATCGAAGTCCGAGCCCGTGGTGGTCTCGCTGAACCTGCCGAGGGGTGTGCGGGCCGTGACCGCCGCCGGCGGTGGCGCGATGGGCGCCAACGACTTCCGGCAGCAGGCACCGGCTCCGATCGCGGTGGGCTGCCCCGGTGGCTCCGGCACGGTGACCTGCCGGACCGGCACCGGCCTCGAACCGGGACAGTCCGCGGTGCTGATGTTCCGGCTGCTCGCCGACGCGACGGCCGTGGACGGCAGCGTGGTGACCGGTTCGGTGACGGCGGGTGCGCGGATCAAGGTGTCGGTCTCGGTGCGGGTCAAGGTGCCCGCTCCGCCGGACGGCGTCGACCTGAGTGCCGAGAGCGACGGGCTGTCGGCGTTCCCGTGGATCCACCACCCGCTGATGAAGATCCGTGTGACGAACACGGGCAAGACGACGAAGCCGGTCACGATCACTCTCGACCATCGCGTGTTCACCGCCTGGAGCGTGTACGGCATCCGGTGCACCCCGACCGGCGAAGGCGCGTCGTGCACTTCGCGCGGCGCGCTGGCTCCGGGGCGCGAGGTGGGTCTGCTGGTCCGGTTGAAGGGCCGTCCGGCGGAGAACATGCCGGTGACGGTGACCGCCACCCTCGGCGTCGCCAAGGCGAAGCCGGTCGCGGTCCACTTCGGCTGCTGGCACCACTGGTGTGACGACAGCGCGCTGCTTCCGCCGACCACGGTGCCTTCGCTGCCTTCGGTCACTTTGACGCCTTCGGTCACTTCGAAGCCTTCGGGCAGGCCTGAGACGACGAAGCCGGGGCGGCCAGAATGGCCTTCGCCGTCGAAGAAGCCTTCGCCGTCAGCGACGCCTTTGGAGCCCAAGAAACAACAGCCCGCCCCTGCGGAGCCGGCCACGAGCGCGCCGCCGCGGCCTGGCAAGACGAAGCCGTCCACTCAACCCAATGGAGTGGTCGACCGCATTTTCCGGTAGCGTCGCCCGCATGCGGGGGAAGCATCGCGAACTGGTGCGATTCGGCTTGGTCGGCGGCGCCAGTTTCGTCATCACGATGACGATCACCTACGGCCTGAAGTTCACCGTGCTGACCGAGAAGCCGGTGACCGCGCTGATCATCGGCGTGCTGGTGGCGAGCGTATTTTCGTACGTCGCGAATCGGGCATGGTCCTTTCGCACCCGCGGTGGCCGGGAGCGAGCCCACGAAGCGGCCCTTTTCTTCCTGCTCAGCGCGATCGCGCTCGGCCTCAACGCGCTTCCGCAGTGGGTTTCGCGGTACGTGTTCGAACTGGAGCAGCCGCACGTCGGGCTGCTGACCCAGGAGATCGCCGACTTCGTCAGCGGGGTGCTCGTCGGGACCCTGCTCGGCACGGCGTTCCGCTGGTGGTCGTTCAAGAAGTGGGTCTTTCCGGAGGCCGGCGCGCGGCCGCGGCTGGTGCGCGGCGGCGGACCGGAGATCTCCGACATTCCGGACGACCCCGCCGCCTGACCGTCAGGTGACAGCAAAGGTCCCTTGCTCTCTTTCCGCAGGTCAGGCCAAAGCTCGCGGTAAGGGCGGATACCGAGTGGCGCCACGACCACCGCTGCCGAGCCGACGATGTCGCGTGACTGGACGGACGACACACGTGATCCGATGGACGACACACGTGATTGGAGGGACGACACGGGCGCGGCGGGTTCCACGGGGTGCCGTCCGCCTGAACACGCGTGCCGTCCCTCCGATCACGCGAAGCCGCCACTTGCGCTGAGGGGCTTCACGATCAGCCGTTCCCCCAATCGCCCAAAGCGTCATATAACGCACTGTCCATCCCCCTCCCGGCCCATTCGGCGGGCGAAGCGAATTAGACTGATCCGGTGACCGTGGTCGAATCCGTCCTTTCGAGGACGCCCGAGCCGTTCCGATCCGTGCTGATCAAGCACCGTGAGCTGTTGAAGTTCGCGATCGTGGGCGGCACGACGTTCCTCGTCGACAACGGCGTCTGGTACCTGCTGAAACTGAGCGTGCTGGAGTCGAAGCCGACCACGGCGAAGGCGATCGCGATCATCGTCGCGACGATCGTGTCCTACATCCTCAACAGCGAGTGGTCCTTCCGGACCCGCGGCGGCCGCGAGCGCCATCACGAGGCGGCGCTCTTCTTCGTGATCAGCGGGATCGCCGTGGTGGTCAACCTGATCCCGCTCTACACGTCGCGCTACATCTTCGACCTGGAAGTGCCGCATGTGACGCGGTTCGTCCAGGAGTTCGCCGACTTCACGAGCGGGTCGATCATCGGCATGCTCCTGGCGATGTTCTTCCGCTTCTGGGGTTTCAAGAAGTGGGTCTTCCCCGATGAGCTCGGCAAACGCCGCCGGGACAGCGACGAGCCGGACGACGACGTCGTTCCTCTCCGCTAAGTACTTGTCAAATGACATGTGATTGCCTAAGGTCATCCATGTCGATGTTCCTTCACTGATGACGCCGGCCGGGTTCGTACGGTCGAGCGGGACGAATCCGAGGTGATCGCCAAGCGCGAAGAGGACCGCATCCGGTTCGGATGACGGTTGAGCCTTTTCCCGTCTTGGCGGGGATCCGGGGCTGCTTCCGAGCAGTGCTCCGCGTCCCTCGCGTTCCCTCGTTTCTTCCAGTGAACGGATTTCTCCTTGAGCACCGCTCTCGGCGCGCCTTCGCGCGCCCGTAACACTCTTGCCCTCGTCGGGCTCTTCGCCGCCGTCTTCCTGGCGATGCTCGACGCCCAGGTCGTCGCGACCGCGCTGCCGCGGATGGTCGGCGAACTCGGCGGCGCGACCTCGTTCGCCTGGGTCACCACCGCCTACCTGCTGGCGGGCAGCGTCAGCGCCCCCGTCTACGGGAAACTCGGTGACCTCTTCGGCCGCAAGCGCGTCGTGCTCGTCGCGATCGCACTGTTCGTCCTCGGCTCCCTCGCCTGCGGGCTCGCGCCGACGATGCCGCTGCTGATCGCCGCCCGCGTCCTGCAGGGCATCGGCTCCGGCGGCCTGTTCGTCGCGGTCGCCGCGATCATCGGCGAACTGTTCCCGGGACGCGAAGGCGCCCGCTACTTCGCCTGGTTCTCGATCTGTTTCGCCGGCTCCTCCCTGGCGGGCCCGGTCGTCGGCGGTGTCCTGACCGACCTCGCCGGCTGGCGGTCGATCTTCGGGATCAACGTGCCGATCGGGCTGGTCGCGTTCGGCGTCGTGGCGCGATGCCTGCGGCTCGAACGACGCCGCAAGACCGCGCCGTTCGACTTCGCGGGCATCGTCGTGCTGTCCGGCGCGATCATCGGCCTGACCCTGGCGACCCCGCTCACGGCGTCGATCGGCGCGGTACTGCTCGTCGCCTTCCTGGTCATCGAACGCCGGGCGGCCGAACCGGTCGTCCCGCTTCGGCTGTTCCGCGCCAGGATGTTCGGCCTGAGCGTCTTGGCCAGTGCCGCGGCCGGGTTCGTCTTCCTCGGTTCGGTCAACCATCTGGCGCTCTTCCTGCAGACCGCCGGTGGTGCCGGACCTTCGGAAGCCGGGCTCCTGCTGCTGCCCATGACCCTCGCGGTCGCCGCGTCGTCGATGGTCGCGGGCCGGATCATCGCCAAGACCGGCGCTTATCGGTGGGCGCCGATCCTCAGCATGACCCTCGGCCTCGCCGCCGCCCTCGCCATGTCCACCATGGACGAAACGACGCCGCTGCCGCTCGTCGTCGCCTATCTCGTCGTGTTCGGCGTGGCGGCCGGGCTCAACATGCAGGTGCTTTCCATGGCGGCCCAGCAGGGCGTCGCCCGGACCGATCTCGGCGCCGTTTCGGCGACCGTCGGTTTCCTGCGTTCCCTCGGCACCACGGCCGGGCTGACCGTTTTCGGCGCGGTGTTCACTGCTTCGTTCGACTCCGACAGCCCCGCCGGGTACGCCTCCGCGCTCGGTGGCGTGTTCTGGGCGATGGTCCCCGTACTGGCGATCGGCCTCATTGCTTCCCTCTTCCTGCCGCGCGTTTCCCTGCGGCGCGACCACTGAAGGAATATTTCGATGATTCTCGTTCTCGGTTCCACCGGCAAGATCGGCCGCGAACTCGTGCCCGCGCTCCTGGACAAGGGTGCCCGTGTGCGTGCTCTGACGCGCGACCCCGCCCGCGCCCGGATCGACCCGCGTGCCGAGGTCGCCACCGGCGATCTCGACGCCTTCGATCCGGCGCTGCTCGACGGTGTCGACCGCGTGTTCGTCCTGACCTCCGGTCACGGCTCGGACCCGCTCACTCAGGAACGCACCGTGCTCGAGGCCGCCACCGGTGTCGCGCACGTCGTCAAACTCTCCACCACGGGAGTCCACTTCGGACAGACCGACCCGATCTCCCTCGTGCACGCGGAGGCCGAACGGGCCGTGCGCGAGGCCGGGCCGGATTGGACGATCCTGCGCCCCGGCACCTTCATGGACAACCGGTTCGCGTGGCTGCCCGCCGTCCGTGGCGACGGGGTCGTCCGCGTCACCGAGGGCGATCCGGCCTCCGCGCTGGTGCACGCCCGCGACATCGCCGAAGTCGCCGCGACCGTCCTGACCAGTGACGGGCATGCGGGCAAGACGTACCCGATCACCGGCGGCGAAGCACTCACGACGCGGCGGCAGGTCGAAATCCTCGGCGGTGCGCTCGGGCGGCAACTGACGTACGTCGAAGAACCCGAAGCCGATTCTCGAGCCCGGATGCTCGGGTTCGAGTGGCCCGCTTCCGCGGTCGACGGGATGTTCGAGCTCAAACGGCAGTCCGCCGGGAACGAGGAGATCGTGTTCGACACCGTTCTCGATTTGCTCGGCCGGGCGCCGCTGACATTCGACGACTGGGCCCGCCAGCACGCCGCCGCTTTCGCCTGACCTGCGGAAGTGAGCAAGGGACCTTTGCTGTCGCCTGGCTCTTGAGTACATGAAGGCCCCCTTCCTTGCGCCTAGGTACAGGAAGGGGGCCTTCATGTACTTGGGCTGCGAGCGGCCTCTTTCACCAACACTGCGCCGAAAGGGTTAATGGGTTGGGTGGGTCCCGAAGATACGCGACACTCATCAGGCGTTTAATTCTCACCGGTCCGCTGTCCGGGCCACGCGTTGTCCACGTCCGGCCCTCTCGCTAACGTGCCGCGTCGGGGAGACAGGGGGAACCAATGAACGAACGCCTTCGCGTACTCGTGGTCGACGACCATCCGTTGTTCCGGTTCGGGGTTTGCACGCTGCTCGCCAACGAGCCGCGGATCGACGTGGTCGGCGAGGCCGCGAGCGGCGCGCACGCGATCAGCGCGGCGGGCGCCCTCACGCCCGACGTCGTGGTCATGGATCTGCATCTGCCCGATATCAGCGGCGCCGAAGCGACCCGGCACATCGTCGCCGAACGGCCCGAAGTCGGCGTGCTCATGTTGACGATGGCGGACGAAAGCGAATCGGTTTTCTCCGCGATGCGTGCCGGCGCCCGCGGATATCTGTTGAAAGACGCCGAACCCGACGAAATCATTCGTGCCGTTCACGCCGTCGCGAGGCGTGAAGCGATCTTCGGGCCTGACATCGCGACGCGGGTTCTCGGCTTTTTCAACCACACTCCGCCGAGTACGGACACCGTATTCCCGGAACTGACCGTCCGCGAACGAGAGGTCCTCTCACTCATCGCGGGCGGGCACAGCAACACCGCCATCGCCAGCGCCCTGTGCCTCAGCCCGAAGACCGTGCGGAACCACGTTTCCCACGTTTTCAGCAAACTCCACGTCGCGGACCGGGCCGAAGCCATCGTCCGCGCCCGCGAGGCCGGATTAGGTGTTCGAGAACCCCGATGAGGGCGGCTTTTCGGGCAATGTCGGGACCGGAGTCCCATGCGCCCGGGACACCTCACCCGGCAGGGTGAGCAGTGCGGGGGGTGGGGCCCTCGCACCGTTCGAGGGGAATGGGACTCACATGTTCGAACCGAACCGGACGCCTGTGGTCGTCCGCGCCACCGATCCGATTCTGCACAACGGCGTCCGCATGACGCTCCGCTCCCGTGACGATGTCTGGCTGGTGGACGGGGAGACCGCCGACCCGACGATGGTGGCCCTCCTGGTCACCGACCGCCTCGACGAGGCGATGACGCAACTGCTGTCCGCCCTGCATCACCAGGGATTCACCCGCGTCGTGCTCGTCGCGGGCGAAGTCGACGACAACGAGATCCTCAGCGCCATCGAGCACGGCGTCTGCGCGGTCGCCCGCCGTTCCGAGGCGGGCGCCGACGTCCTGGTCCGACTGATCAAGGCGGCCGCGGCCGGGGAAGGCGCGCTGCCGCCCGACCTGCTCGGCAGGCTGCTGCACCGGGTCTCGCGGCTGCAACGCCAGGTCCTGCAGCCGCGCGGCCTGCAATTCGGGGGCATGAGCAGCCGGGAGACCGAGGTGCTCAAACTGGTCGCGTCGGGGTTTTCGACGCAGGAGATCGCCGACCAGCTCTGCTACTCGCAGCGCACGGTGAAGAGCATCCTGCACGACGTGACCAACCGGTTCCAGCTCCGGAACCGCTCGCACGCGGTGGCTTACGCACTGCGTGAGGGATTGATCTGATCCGTGATCAGCCAGGTCGACGAGGCGTTGTGCCTGCTCATCGCGCCTCAGCTGCCGGAGGGGACGGTGGTCCGGCTGGATCCGCCGAAACCCGCCTGGCAGACCGAGACGCGGGTGTCGAGCGTCGATCTGTTCCTCTTCGCCCTGCACGGCGCCGGCCAGGGAACCGGCGCCGTGCGGGCGAAGCGGTGCGAACTGTCCTATTTGGTCACGGCGCGGGCGGACAAGGTCCGGGACGAGCACACCCTGCTCGACCGGTCGCTGCGGGTGCTGCTCGGGACCGAGTTCCTCATGGTCGGCGAGCAACCGGTGCGGATGGCCCTCGGGGAGACCGATCCGACCGGGCTGTGGGTCAGCCTCGGCCTGCCCGCCAGGGCGGCGTTCGTCGTCACGGTCACGGCGGAATACCGGAACTGAGCAGCGAGGACCGCCGCAGGACCACACCGCCGATGGACGCGAGTGGCCCGCCGAAGAGGTCGGCCCATTCGGCGGCCGTTCCGGGCGGACCGCAGTCACCGGCCCGTCCGGCCCACCCCGCGCGAACTTCGAGGCGGTAGCCGACCATCCCGGTCAAGGTCAGCCCGTTCCGGCTGGCGCCGACGCCGCACCTGCCCCGGTAGAGCCGGGTGTCCGGCGGCCGGAACACCGCGCTCTCCTGGCTGAACCGGTGGCCCGCCGCGCCGGTGACGGTCGCGACCGGGGTGTCGATCCCGCTGACGAACAGCCCTTTCGAGAGCAGATCCAGCGCCTCGGCCTCCATCCGTTCCACCACGCCGGGCGGTTCGCGGCACGCGTACAGAGCGCCGTCGAAGAACAACCGCACGGAGATCGCCACCTTGCCGATCTCCAGGGTCGCCGCGGCCACCGGACTCACCGGCGGGCGGTACCGGAACGCCGTCGAACGCACCCCTCCGACGGTAGGTCGGCGCGCTTCCGCGGCATTGCCCGATGGGGAGGTCCTTGGGGAGGTCCTAGCGCGGGACCCGCTCGGCCGGCCAGCGCACTTCGGCCACGTCACCCGGCCGGGGCACCTTCAGGAAGAGGCTGAACACCGCGGGCTGCTTGCTCGACAGCTCCAGCCGTCCGCCGTCGGCCTCGGTGAGCGCGCGGGCGAGCGCGAGCCCGACGCCGGTCGAACCGCCGCCGGAGAAGCCGCGTTCGAAGATGTGCGGCGCCAGTTCGTCGGGCACGCCCGAGCCGGTGTCGGCCACCTCGATGACGACAGTGCCCTCCGTGTCACCGCGCCGGGCGGCGAGCGTGACCGTTCCCGCGCCGTGACGGAGCGCGTTGTCGAGCAGGACGCCGACGACCTCGCGCAAGCGGCCCGGCGTCGCTCTCGCCCTCAGCCCGTCGGTGACCCGGATCCGCAGATGTCTGCCTTCGGCGCGAAGCAGCTGTCGCCACTCTTCGGACACCTCGGGGAGCACTTCCGGCAGGTTCACCGGCTCCGCGCCGACCTCGCGCGCCGCCCTCGCGGCGGCCAGCAGCTCGTCGAGGGCCTCCGCGAGCCGGTCCGCCTGTTCCTGCGCGGCCTTCGCCTCGTCGACGACGTCCTGATCGGGGTGGACGGTGAGCGGTTCGAGCCGGAGTTGCAAGGCGGTCAACCGGCTCCGCAGCTGGTGGGAGACGTCGCCGACGAGCTGGCGTTCCCGCTGGACGAGCTGAGCGAGCGCCGAACCGGACGCGTCGAGCGCTTCGGCGACCATGTCGAGTTCCCCGACGCCGTAGCGCTTGGGGTCCGGCCGGAAGTCTCCGCCGCCGAGTTTGACCGCGCGATCCGCGACGTGTCTCAGCGGTTTCGCGAGCCTTCGCGCGGTCACCGTCGCGACCACCGTGCCGGTGCCCACCGACAGCACGACCAGCAAGAGTACGAGCAACGTCACCTGGGTCTGGCGGGTGCGCATGGGCCCGGCGGGCACGGCCAGTTCGACCTCGCCGTGCAACGCGATCGGCGCCCGTTCGGACACCACGTCCGAGCCGGGGTCGGAGCCGTATCGCTTTTCGATCTGCCCCTGCGCGCGGACGGTCAGCAGCCCGCCCGGCGGCACGGCGACCCGGACGAGGTCGAGGTCGATCGGCTGGCCGACGGCGATCTCGTTGTCCAGCGTCGCCGCGATCCCCCGGGCCGAGGAAGCGAGGTTCTCGCGGTTGAGGTTCTCGACCAGCTGCCAGGCGGTGATCCCCAGCGGGATGCCCAGCACCGCCGCGGTGACCGCGACGGCGAGCAGGATCGCCAGCAGGATGCGACGGCGCATGCTATTCCGCGTTGAAGCGGAAACCGACGCCGCGGACCGTGGCGATCCGCCGTTCCCCGTCGCCGTTCCCACCGGGTTTGCCCGCCCTGCCCGCGGCTTCGTCGGCGGCCATGCTGTGGCCACTGTCGCCTGAGCCACCCGCCTTGCCTGCTCGGTTGACCGCTTCGTCGGCGGCTATGGCGAGCTTCCGCCTGAGCCACGACATGTGCATGTCGAGGGTCTTCGAGGTCTTGGATTCGAGGTCGTTCCACACCTCGGCGAGGATCTCGTCGCGGCTGACCACCTGGCCCGCGCGGCTCATCAGCACCCGGAGCAGCTCGAACTCCTTGTTCGCCAGCTGCACCTCGTGCAGGTCCACGGTGACCATCCGGGCGCCGAGGTCCATCCGCACTCCCCCGGCTTCGAGCACGTCGGGGGCCCGGCGGCGGAGCAGCGCCCGGATGCGGGCCAGCAGTTCGGCGAGCCGGAACGGCTTCGCGACGTAGTCGTCCGCGCCGGCGTCGAGCCCGACCACGAAATCGACCTCGTCCGTGCGCGCGGTGAGCATCAGCACCGGCACCTCGGTGCCGCTGGCGCGCAGGCGCCGGCACACCTCGAGCCCGTCCATGCCGGGCAGGCCGAGATCGAGGACCAGCAGATCCACCCTGTCGCTCTCGGTCGCGTCGAGAGCGGCGGGACCGTCGCCGACGACCCGCACCTCGTACCCCTCCCGTTGGAGTGCGCGGGAAAGCGGATCGGCGATGGCCGGGTCGTCCTCGGCGAGTAGCACCATGCTCACCTGGCCAACTCTACGACCGCGGGGCGTGAAAACATCGTGACCGTGCCTGGCTACGAGAATGATCTGGAACTCGCCACCCGGCTGGCCGACGCCGCCGACGCGATCACCACCACCCGGTTCCGCGCGCTCGACCTGGCCGTGGAGCGCAAACCCGACCGGACGCCGGTGACCGACGCCGACACCGCCGTCGAAGACGCCATCCGCGCGATCCTCGCCACGGACCGGCCGGACGACGCCGTACTCGGCGAGGAACGCGGGGGCACCGCGGCGACCGGCCGCGCCTGGGTGCTCGACCCGATCGACGGGACCAAGAACTTCCTCCGTGGTGTCCCGGTCTGGGCGACGCTGATCGCGCTGGTCGAAGACGGCGACCCCGTGGTGGGGATGATCAGCGCGCCGCTGCTCGGCCGCCGCTGGTGGGCCGCCGCGGGCGATGGCGCCTGGATGAGCGACTCCGCCGGCGTACGCCGCATCTCGGTGTCGAAGGTCGCGTCGCTCGGAGACGCGTATCTGTCCACGACGGACGTGAATTCGTGGGTGGAGTACCACTCACGGGAGAAATACCTCGACCTCGTCGACGCGTGCTGGGAAAGCCGTGCTTTCGGCGATTTCTGGCACCACTGCCTGGTCGCCGAAGGAGCGCTCGACGTCACCGCGGAATGCGTCGTGAACCCGTGGGACGTCGCTGCCGCCCAGGTGCTGGTCACCGAAGCCGGTGGCCGGTTCAGTGACCTCGACGGCGAAGCGCGCTACGACAACGGCTCCGCGCTCTCGACGAACGGCCTGCTCCACGACGAGGTCTTGGCGATCCTGCAGCGCTGAACCTGCGACGGCACGCCCGCCGGGTCACTGCGCGCCGGGAAGAAGGCCGACGGCGCCACGCGCGACCTGAGCCCAGGCGAGGCGCCCGAAGAGGTAGTGGCAGGCGACCTGTTCGCTGGTGAACCGGGCCCAGTCGTACCGGTTGCCCTGCTCACGCCAGAAGACCTCCCAGGCGGGCTCGGCGCCGTCGTCTTCCTCGGTCCGCATGAGACACCAGGCGTTGTCCGTCTCCGCGCCGACCGAGACCACCTCGGCAGGCACCCCCAGCGCGGCCAGCCAGCGCAGGATCGTCCCCGTGTTCACCGAACCTCCCCCGTGACGTCCGCCAGAAAGCCCAGCGTGACGAGTTCATCGGCGCCCAGCACCGTGCGGAAGCGCACCCCGCCGCCCGGCTGGCCGAACCATTCGGCGGTCACCGATCGCCAGACCGGCAGCGGCCGGACGACGTGATAACGCCGGTACGCGCAGATCTGCTCTGGCGGCAGCGAGCGCATCGGGAACAGGGTCCCGTCCTCGGCGAACACCCGGCCGTGCTGATCCCCGAAGCGATCGACAAGGGTGCCTGCTTCGAGCATCGTCGGTGTCGCCGGGTCGATACCGCCCTCGGGAAAGAGTTCGGCGGGAGGCCACAGACAGCCGTTCTCACCGACGAAGCGCGCCGTCCAGTCCTCTTCGGACATGCCGCCCCACGGATCGTGTCCCCTCCTCAACGCCGGCGGGGGTGCGACGGCCCGCGTCGTCGAGGATCGCCGGAAGCCACTGCTGACATGCGACAACGCGGCCGAATCGTCCAGCACGCCCGCTTCGGGGTGATCCTGCGGGCCGGAACCGCCGTCGGGGAGCGGCAACTGGCGCGCGGGTTTCCCCATCGCGATCGGCAGATGCCCGATCGGGAACATGTGCACGAGGAACAGCGCGAGCACACTCTCCCGTTCGGTCCGCAACGCCCCCATGGGCGGCGGAGCGACGGGCCGGGGCGGGAACGGCACCCGCAAGGGCGCCACCGCGGGCGGCCACGGCGAAGGCGCGTACGGAGCGCGCGCCCCGTGCGGGGGTGTCGGGGTGTCGTCGTACTGGACGGGCAGCCGGATCGGGCACGTTCCGGCCTCGCTCGGATCGGTCACCGCACCTCCCCCAAGGAATCGGACCCCACCGGTGACGGGGGAGGCAGCGGACAGGACGCGTTACGACCTTAGCGCCGACCGGCGTGCCCGTCGGCGGATACCCGAAAGCGCGGCGAGGCGCGCGGGGCGGCGTTCGACGAGGGCGGAACCCGCGTTCGCGCACGGGCTCACCGATCCGCGAATCCGGCGAACCTCACCCGGCGAGCGCGTTGACCACCCGGGACGGGCTGGGCCTGCCCAGCTTCCCGGCCATCCACTTGCTCGTCGCCACCAGCGCGTCGAGGTCCACCCCGGTTTCGACGCCGAGACCGTCGAGCAGCCACACCAGATCTTCGGTGGCGAGGTTCCCGGTGGCGGATTCGGCGTACGGGCAGCCGCCGAGGCCGCCGGCCGAGGAGTCCACAGTGGACACGCCGCAACGCAGGGCCGCCAGCGTGTTCGCGAGCGCCTGACCATAGGTGTCGTGGAAATGGACGGCCAGCGCGGCGACGTCGGCGAACTGCCCGATCAGTGCCTCGACCTGGCCGGCGGTGGCGACGCCGATGGTGTCCCCGAGGGAGAGCTGCGAGCAGCCGAGGTCCAGCAGCCGCTTACCCACTCCGGCGACCTGCGCGGCCGGGACGGCACCCTCCCACGGGTCGCCGAAGCACATCGACACGTAGCCGCGGACGTCGAGACCTTCGGCCCGCG
Organism: Amycolatopsis sp. QT-25; assembly: GCF_029369745.1. Taxonomy (NCBI): domain Bacteria; kingdom Bacillati; phylum Actinomycetota; class Actinomycetes; order Pseudonocardiales; family Pseudonocardiaceae; genus Amycolatopsis; species Amycolatopsis sp. QT-25. Next base: position 893,701 of record NZ_CP120210.1, on the reverse strand, counting down.
CGCGGGTGACGACCGGCTCGAACATCGCGAACTGGTCGTCCACCGTCGAGTTGAGGTTCTTCTTGGCGAAGGTCTCGGTGGCGCTGGCGAAGATCGCGATATGCGAAACCCCGGCCTCCAGCGCCCTGTCCAGCCCGCGTTCGTTCGGGACGAGCACCGGGTATCGGACGCCCTCGCGCTTTTCGAGCCCGGCCAGCAGCTGCTCGGCGTCGGCCAGCTGCGGCACCCATTTCGGGCTCACGAAACTGGTCGCCTCGAGCGTGGTCAGCCCGGCGGCGGCGAGCTTGTCCAGGAACTCGAGTTTGACCTCGACCGGGACGATCGACTTCTCGTTCTGGAGGCCGTCACGCGGGCCGACCTCCCAGATCGTCACCCGTTGCGGCAACGCGGCGGCCGACGGGACGCGATCAGGCAGCCCCAGCTCTCGCGTTCCCATCAACGCCGCCGGTTTCCGCGCGGCGGAGGCCCTTGCGGCGGCAAGGGTTCGGTCTGCTGCGGCGCGCCGGCGGCAGGCGGCGCGAAGTCGTCGTACGGGTTGTCGTTGACTTCGCGGTAGATCACCGTGTGCACACGCTCGACCTTGGGGATGTCGTCGAACTTCAGCGGTTCGTCCGAGGCGGACTCGATCACCAGCGTGCCGCAGCCGAACACCCGGTCCAGCAGGCCGTGCTCGAACTGGACGCTGTTGATCCGCGACAACGGGATGTCGATCCCGGTCCGCTTGAGCACGCCTTCGCGGGCGATCAGCCGATCCGTGGTCACGATGAAATGCGTCGTGCGCCAGCGGACGAACGGGGCAAGGAAGAGCCACACGACGAGACCGAGCCCGACCGCGGCGATCGCGATCTCCGAGATCAGGTCCCACGGGGCCGTCGCGTCCTTCGCGATCACGGCCAGCCAGATGCCCACGCCGAGCGTGACGATCAGCGCGAGGAAAGGGAAGATCAGCATCTTGAAATGCGGGTGACTGTGCACCACGACGTGCTCGTTTTCGCTGAGCAAATCGTCCGGATAGGCCACGACGGACGCTCCCAAAAGTATGTTCGGCGCTGGTGAGCTCACCGTACCGGCGAACGGTCCCGGCGGAAGAGGAGACGCCGGAAATCGAGACGCGGGGATCAGGCCCCGGCGGGCCGGACGTGCACGACGTCACCGGCGAACACCGTGTACCGCTCACCACCGGGAACGTCGACCTGGAGCTGGCCGGCGGGATCGATGTCGGCGGCACGGCCGGTCAGCGCCGAGCCGTCGGGCAACTGGACCTCGACATCCTGGCCGAGCGTGGCGCAATGCCGCCGGTAGTCCCCGAGCAGACCGGCCTCGGCCAGCGACCCGACGGCGAGCCGCCAACGGCGTTCGAGCTCGTCGAAACCGGCGAGCAGCCGGGTGGCGATCTCGGCGCGATCGGTCTCCGTCGCCCCCTGCTCGGCCAGCGAGGTCGCGGGCAGCCCACCTGGCCCAGCAGGGACGTTCTCGCCGAGCGGCAGCACGTTCAGGCCGATGCCGAGAACCACCGTGGTCTCGTCACCGGCGGCGGCCTCCGCCAGGATCCCCGCGCACTTCGCCCGCCCCGGACCGGCCAAGACGTCGTTCGGCCACTTGAGGACGGCGTCGACGCCCACTTCCGCGGCGACCTCCCGGACCGCGAGACCCGCGACCACGGAAAGTGACCCCAAAGTGCTGAACGGCACCCCGTCCGGCCGCAGCAGCACACTGACGTAGAGGCCGGATCCCTTCGGCGAGGACCACTGCCGGGCGCGGCGGCCGACGCCCGCCGTCTGCTCCTCGGCGATCAGCACGGTGCGGTCCGGTGCCCCCTTCGCGGCGGCTTCCCGCAGGTCGGCGTTGGTGGACCCGGTGCTCGCCACGACCTGGATCGCGGCATACCGGCCGGACAGCGCGGCACTCAGACGCTCGGCGTCGAGCGCTCCCGTCTCACTCATTCGTCCAGAATATGAGAGTCCCCCTAACGTGCAAGGCGTTCGCTCGTTACGCAGGGGTGGTCTCCAATAACCTGGACGGCGTGACCGAGCCCGATTCCGCCCCGAGCGCGCCCGAGAACAGCAAGAAGAAATCGTGGGCGCACGGCGTGGCGATGCGTGGCCTGGTCGCACTCCCGCTGGTCGCGGGCCTCGCCACGGCGGGCTGGCTGCTCGCCGGCGGCAACGATCCGGCACCGGCAGGCGGAAACCAGCCGGTTCCGGTCCCCGCCGCCAAACAGGATCCGGCCACCGTCGGCGGCGGTGCGGGTCCGTCGGTCCTCGAAGTCAGCGCGCCGGTGAAGGCCCAGGAAACGCCGAAGGGCGCCCGGCCGCTCGAAGAGTGGGCCGGCAAACTCGCCGGGCCACTCGACATCCCGGCGAAGTCGCTCATGGGCTACGCGAACGGCGAACTGGCGCTGCGCGGCGAGCAGCCGAACTGCCACCTGTCCTGGGTGACCCTGGCCGGGGTCGGCGCGGCGAGCTCGAACCACGGACGCGGCGGCGACAACCCCCTCGGCCTGTCGGCGCAGCAATGGAAGAAGCACGGCGCGTCGATCCCCGGAATCGCGAAACCCGCGCTCGCCGACCCCGACTCCGCCTCGGTCGCCGCCGGCCGCGCGCTGTGCGCTTCCGGCGCCGACCTCGGTGGCGGCAACGGCTGGTGGAAGGCGATCGCCGGCTACCAGGGCGGCAAGGGCAACGAAGCCGAGCTGTTCCGTCAACGTGTCCTGGGCAACGCGCAGCTGTACGCGACCCTGTCCCTCGACCCGGCGCGATCCGGCAGCCCCGCCGTGAAGGCGGCGCGGTTCGCCCTCGGCCAGCTGGGTCTCCCGTACGTGTGGGGCGGCAACGGGCCGGAAGCCGGCGCGGCGGGCTTCGACTGCTCCGGACTGACCAAGGCGTCCTACGACGAGGCCGGGGTCTCGCTCCCGCGGACCGCGGACAGCCAGTTCCGGGCGTTGCCGCAGGTGCCCGGCGGTCAAGAACCGAAACTCGGCGACCTCGTGTTCTACGGCAACCCGGCGACGCGCATCCATCACGTCGGGCTGTACCTCGGGAACGGCCTGATGATCAACGCGCCCACCCAGGGCCAGGCGATCCAGATCCACACGTACCACTCGAAGGGTGACGACTACACCGGTGCCGGACGGCCCGCGGCCTGACCTACGAGGCGGCCGGTCCCTGGGCTTCGCGATAGGTCGCGGATGGCGCGCTGGAGCTGAAGGGGCCAGCTCGATCGAGGGGTACGGCAAACTTGACGTACTGAAGCCGGGGGCAGCGCGAATCGCTGAAGTGGCCTGGCGTTGGCTTCGACAGTCCACAAGGGACACAGGACACCAGTGCCCGCTATGCCGTCGCCGTGGCTCTCTCTCGTAGGTACATGAAGGCCTCCTTCCTTGCGCCAGGCGCAAGGAAGGAGGCCTTCATGTACTCCAGGCGCACCGGTACAGCCGACGAAACCCGACCTCACCCCTGCCGAAATACGTGACGGCCCAAGCCGGATGCAGTGGTCCCGTCCCCCGGAGCCACGTCGGACTCGTTCACCATAGGCCGAGCGTAGGGCACCCTGGAGCCATGTCCCGCTATCACGAGATCAAGCACCGGGTGGCCACGACGTTCCAGCGCCACGTCGGCAACCCGATCCTCGTCCGCCTCCCGAACCAGCCGGTCCTGGAGACCACCGGCCGCAGGTCCGGCGTGCCCCGGCGGACGCCGATCGGTGGCCGCCGGGTAGGCCGCGAGTTCTGGATCGTCTCCGAGTTCGGCGAGAAGTCGCAGTACGTCCGCAACATCCAGGCCGATCCGCGCGTCCGGGTCCGGCTCAAGGGCCGGTGGCACCCCGGCACGGCACACCTGGTCCCCGACGACGACCCCCGCGCCCGCCTGAAAGCGCTGCCGAGGCTCAACAGCGCCGCCGTGCGGGCGATCGGCACGAACCTCCTCACCATCCGGGTCGATCTCGGCGACTGAACGTTTGCCTTGACGCCAAGGGCAAGGTTTACCCTCGGGCCATGCGGATCGGCGAGCTCGCCGCGCGTACCGGAACCACCACCCGCGCGCTGCGTTTCTATGAGTCACAAGGGCTTCTCGACGCACGGCGCGCGTCGAACGGCTACCGGGAGTACGACGAGGACGACTACCGCCTGGTGCACGAGATCCTGACCCTGCAAGCGGTCGGGCTCAGTCTGGAGGACACCAGGCCGTTCGTCGAGTGCCTGCGCGCCGGGCACGAGACCGGCGATTCGTGCGCCGATTCGATCGAGGTCTACCAACGCAAACTCGCCGAGGTGGACGCCTGTCTGTCCAGGCTCAACGACGTGCGGGACAGCCTGCTGACCAAACTGGCGGGTGCGTTGAAAACGCCGCCGGGACCGTGTGTCGTCGTGCCGCGAACCGAGGAGGCCTGAATGTCCCTTTCCGTCGTCACCGACGAAACCTTCCAAGAACTCGTCCTCGACCAGGACAAGCCCGTCCTGGTGGACTTCTGGGCGCAGTGGTGCCCGCCCTGCCACATGATCGCGCCGGTGCTCGCGGAGATCGCCGGGGAACGTGCCGGCGCGCTGCTCGTCCGCAAGCTGAACTCCGACGAAAACCCGCTCACGGCAAGGAATTACCAGGTCATGTCCTTGCCGACGCTGATCCTCTTCCGTGCCGGGAGCCCGGTGTGGACGACCGTCGGTGCCCGGCCGAAGGCCAAATTGCTGGCCGACCTGGACGCCGTTCTGGAGCTTCACCGGACCGGCGCTCGTTAATGGTGTTGCGCGCGAGGCCGTGCGTTCGCATCCTTCACCACATGACTTCGACCCGCGCTTTCCTGCCCTCGTCCTCCGTCGCCCGACGGGTGCGGGTGCGGCAGCAGGCCGGGTCCTGGCGGAGGCCGGCACCGGTCCTGCCGTGAGCGCCGCGCTCGTGGCGGGCCTGCTCGCCGGATTCGGTATCGCCATCCCGGTGGGCGCGGTCGCGACCTATCTCGTGGTACTGACGGCACGGGCGGGGCTCAAGATCGGCGCGTACGCCGCCTTGGGAGTCGCCACGGCCGACGGCCTGTACGCCCTGACAGCGGTCCTCGGCGGTGGCAGGCTCATCCCGATCATCGAGCCGGTCGCCGAACCGCTGCGCTGGGTATCGGTGGCCGTGCTGCTCGGGCTGGCCGTCCACATCGGACTCACCGGGGTCCGGAACCACCGTGCCTCCGCGAAAGCCGAGGTGACCCAGCCGGTCGCGATCGGCCCGGTGAAGGCATACGTGAGCTTGCTCGGGATCACGCTGCTGAACCCGACGACGGTGGTCTACTTCGCGGCGCTCGTGCTCGGCAGCGAGGAGATGGCCGCGGCGAGCGGGGCGGAGCAAGTGGTTTTCGTGCTCGCGGCGTTCGCCGCTTCGGCCGGTTGGCAACTGTTCCTCGCCGGCGGTGGCGCCGTACTCGGCAAGGCGTTGACCGGCCGCCGTGGACGGCTGGTGACCGCGCTGGCGTCCAGCGCGCTCATCACCGTGCTCGGCCTCCGCCTCCTCTGGTGATCGCCGAGAATCGAGGACCGTGGCTGTCCGCATCGGTTGCGAGGCTGTGCCCATGACCGAAACCCAGGAACGCCTCGCCTCCCTTCACTCCTATCTCGCCTACCACGATGCCCCGAAGGCGCTCCGCTGGCTCGAACGGGCCTTCGGCTTCGAGACCGTCATGGAGTTCCCCGACGACAGGGGCCTGATCATGCACGCGGAACTGCGGCTCGGCGGAGTCGGGATCATCGTCTTCAGCGCGGAAGAGAACTACGACCGCCCCGCACGCAAGGGCGAAACGGTCGGCCACGGCCTCTACGTGAGCCTTCCGACACAAGAGGCCGTGGACGCCGTCTTCGCTTCCGCCGTCGAAGCCGGCGCGAAGCCGGTCTGGAAACCGGAGAACACCGAATGGGGCAACTACCGTTGCCGTGTCGACGATCTCGAAGGCTATGAATGGACTTTCGGCACGTATATCCCCGGAAAGCCGCAGACCGACTGGAGTTAAAGCAACCGCGCGAACCACTCGCGAGCCCGGCGGAGCAGGTCCAGCTGGTGCTCCCGTTCGGCGAGTTTATGCCCTTCGCCGGGATAGACGACGAGGTCGTGTTCGACGCCGAAGTGGCGTAGCGCGCGGTGGAAGAATTCCGCCTGGGACAACGGGACGTTCGTGTCTTCCGCACCGTGCACGATCAGCACGGGGGTCTCGATCTTCGACGCGAAGGAGATCGGGCTGAGCTGATCGTGCCGGTGCGGTCCAGTTCCTTCCCAGCCGATACTCCCGGCATGCGCGGATTCCACCAGCGGACCGAGTTCACCGGTCGCGGCGAGCATTCCCCAGTCACAGATCCCGGCGACCATCAGCGCCGCCTTGAACCGCCGGGTCTGCCCGACGGCCCAGGCCGTCATGTATCCGCCGTGACTCCCGCCCGCGATCCCGAGCCGCTCCGGATCGGCCGTTCCATCGGCGATGAGGAGATCGATCCCGGCCTGGAGATCGCCCCATTCCTCCAGGCCGACCCGTCCCGCGACGGAAGCGGCGAATTCGTGCCCGTGGCCTTGTCCACCACGGGGATTCGGCAGGAAGACGGCGTGCCCTGCCAGGGCCAGCCACTGCGCCGACGGGAACCAGCCGAGCATGAAGCGGTCCGCGTACCGGTCGTACGGTCCGCCGTGAACCACGGTGACCAGCGAGAAAGGCCCGTCGGCACGGGTCTTTCCCGGCGGCAGGACGAGCAGGCCGTCCAAGGCGAGGCCGTCGGACGCCTTGTAGGACAATCGTTCCTGCGAGCCCCACGAAATCCCGGTGAACTCCGGCGCCGTGTCGCTGACTCGCGTCAACGCTCCGCCCAAAGGTCCACAATGGACATCTTTCGGCCGATGTGCGGTGCTCAGGACGGTGACCACGATCTCGCCGTTCGAGGCCAGCGCGTCGGCTTGCCCGCGCCAGAACGACACTTCGCCGTCGCCGAGCCGATGGAGGGCAGTGTCGAGCCCGTCGGCGACGAGCATCAGGGGAGCACCGGAATCGACCTGCGTGAGCAGGATCGGGCAGGCCGATTCCGGGGTCAGGTTCCGGTGCACCCCCGTTTCCACGGCCACATCGACGACCGCCCGGCCACCCACCAGTTCCGGATTCCCGAGATACGCGATGTGCCAGCCGTCCTCGTCCCGCCACCAAACGGGGCCGGCGGCTTCGACCAAGGCCCGGCCGAGCTCACGCTGCTCACCGGTTTCCAGGTCCAGCAGGGAGAGCCGGGGTTCGAGCCCGCCGTGGTCGAGTTCCGGGGTCGGCCACGTCACCACGGCGAGCGCCTTGTCGTCCTGACGGCGGGCGACGTCGGCCACGTGGTCTTCGAGCAGGGTCGTGATTTCACCGGTTCGAGGGTCGAAGCTCCGCAGCCGCGCCGGGCGAAGGCTCTCACTCCAGACCCGGACGGCCGGAGCGGGCGTCTCGTCTTCGGCGATGAACACGATCCGGTCGCGCAGCGGCAGGAAGGCGGTGATCTCACTCCGCCAAGCGAACAGCGGCCCGTCCACCGAGTGGATCCGGCCGTCTCGCAGGAAGTAGAGGGAATCCGGCGACCACCGGGGCGCGGATCCCTCGGCGAGCTTCCGCGGTTCTTCACCGCCGTCCACGGCCGCGAGCCAGATCTCGGGGGCTCCCTTCGCGATGGTCGCGACCTGGTAGGCGATCCACCGCCCGTCCGGGGAGAGCGCGGGTTGCGACGGGACACGACTGTCGACGATCGACTCAGCGGTCAGCATGTGTTCATACTGCCGACAATGCCTTCCCCAGGTCGTCGAGCCAGTTGCCGGCGTCCTGTTCCCGCCACTCCGGTTCTTCGTGGCCGTCGAGGTAGGTTCCCCTGCTCGATCAACGTCAGCCGGAGAGCTTCCCCGCGTGGACGATCCGCTCGTTGACGCGGTCCGGCGGCACGGGGTGGACGCGCTCGAGGGTGAACGTGGCGTGTTCGGCGGTCATGACCGGTTCCCTTCGCCGGAGTCCAGAAAGCCACCAAGACGATCGAGCCGGCAGGTCCGCATCCGGTCCGCCTTTTCGGAGTGGAGGGGCCCGGCGGCCTCCAATACCTGGAGGTGCTGCCGAGCATTGGTCAAGTAGCTGCTCGACCTTTCCAGTCTTCCGCGGTCATGCCCTCGACGAGCAGCCATTGTGCGGCGAGGTACGACGTCAGGACGAAGGTCTCGAGATGGGCCCGCGCCCGCTCGCCGGTGACGAAGTCGCGTCGGATCAGGATCGCCAGATCCGACGCGGAGAACAGCAGCGCGCCGGCGGCGATCCAGGTCCGGCGGTCACCCGACGGGATCACCATCCCGCCCGCGACCTTGGCCTTCGGCGCCAAGACCGGGTCGGCCGCGAGGGTCGACGTCGTGCTCAGCAGGCCTCCGTAGAGCGAAAGCAGCGAAGACACCGGAGACAGCTTCGGCAAGGCCATCGCGACGGTGGCCGCCGCCCATGCCGCCAGCCGGGGCGGCGCGGTCGCCGCGCGCGGACGAGCGCCGCGACGCCACAGCAGCGCGGAGTACAGCGTTTGCATCACGCCGAACGACGCGGCACCCCGGATCAGCCGGCCGTCCTCGTCGGACCTGCCCATGAAGTGGTCACCCGCCCCCGCCGCGACCAGCGCGGCGACGAGCATGCCTTTTTCCCCCGGCGCCAGCCCGCGCGCACGCGCGACCCTGGCGGCGAGCACCGGGACCGCGGCCGGTTTGGTCGCGAGTTGCAGCTTTCTGTTCCCCGTCCTGGCGGAGTACACCGTGCCGATCGCGGCGGCGGCGAACAGCAGCCGTTCGGCGAACTCGCGGGTCCTCGCTGTCGTCACTGACCACCTCCGGAACTTATTTCCGGGTAAATTACCAGGCGGTCAACTTTCTAGACGGCTTCGCGGAAAGTGTTCCGATACGCGCTCGGCGAGACCCCTAAAGCCGCCTGTAGGTGCTGGCGCAGTGAGGCGGCGGTGCCGAAGCCCGCTTCGGCGGCGACTCTGTCCACCGGCAGGTCGGTCTCTTCGAGCAGCTGGCGGGCCCGTTCGATCCGTTGCCGGGTCAGCCATTGCAGCGCCGAAATCCCGACCTCGTCACGGAACCGCCGGGTGAACGTCCTCGTGCTCATCGCCTCTTTCGCCGCCAGCTCGCGCAGCGTCAGCGGCCGGTCGAGGTTTTCCAGTGCCCAGGCCCGCGCCGCCGCCGTCGACGAGGACTGTGGCTCCGGTACCGGCCGCCGGATGAACTGCGCCTGCCCACCCTCGCGATGCGGTGAGACGACCGTGCCGCGTGCGACCTCGTTCGCGATCGCGGCGCCGTGATCGCACCGGATCATGTGCAGGCAGAGGTCGATCCCGGACGCGACACCCGCCGCGGTCAGAACGTTCCGGTCGTCGGTGTAGAGCACGTCGGGGTCGAGGTCGACCTTCGGGAACTTCGCCTGGAAGTCCAGCGCCGAACGCCAGTGCGTGGTCGCCTTCCGGCCGTCGAGCAGTCCGGCGGCGGCGAGCACGAACGCACCCGTGCAGATCGACGCGATCCTGGCGTCCGGCCGGATCAGCTCCAGCGCCCGCGCGAGCGGTGCGGTGAGGTCGTGCCCCGAGGGTTCGTATTCGGTGGACGAGGCCGGGATGACCACGGTGTCGGCCTCGGCCAGCACTTCCGGACCGAGCGGGACCGAGATGGTGACGTCGGCGTCGGTCCGGATCCGGCCGGGTTCCGGCGTGCAGGTGACGACCTCGTAGAGCGGCTCGCCGTCGGCCGCTTCGGCCGTGCCGAAGAGCCGGATGACGATGCCCAGCTCCATCACCAGCATTCCGTGCCGGACCAGCACGGCGACCCGGTGGCGGCCGGGATGCCCGGAAAAGCTCATGGCTCGATTCTTGCACATATTGGCCATCGGGCCACTCGCGTCGGCCGACGGACCGCGCGACGGTGGACGGATGAACGTGTTGTGGATCTTCGCCCATCCGGAACCCCGTTCCCTCGGCGGCTCATTGCGCGACGAAGGCGTACGCGCTCTTCGCGCCCAGGGCGCCGACGTCCGGGAATCCGACCTGTACGCGATGAAGTGGAAGGCCGTCGTCGACGCCGACGACTTCGGCCGGGCCGCCTCCACGGACCGGCTCGTCGTCGGCTCGACGTCGAAGCACGCCTTCGAGACCGGCGAACTCGGCGAGGACATCCGCGCCGAGCACGGGAAACTGGCGTGGGCGGACGCGGTGATCATCCAGTTCCCCCTGTGGTGGTACGGAATGCCCGCCATCCTCAAGGGCTGGTTCGACCGCGTTTTCGTCAAGGGGTTCGCCTACGGTGTCCGACGTCCCGACGGCCGGACAGCGCGCTATGGCGAAGGGGTGCTGGCCGGGAAACGCGCCTTGGTCGTGCTCACCGCGGGCGCGCCGGAGGCCACGATCGGACCGCGCGGCGTGAACGGTGAACTCGGCGAGCTGCTGTTCCCGGTACAGCACGGAACCCTGTGGTACGCGGGGATGTCCGTGCTCCCGCCGCTGACGATCTGCGGCGCCGACCGCGTTTCCCCCGAGCAGTACGAGGCCGCCGCCGAGGTACTGCGCGAACGGCTGCGGACACTGTCCACTCGCGACCCGATCCCGTTCCGTCACCAGAACGGCGGCGACTACGACGACGAGCTGGTCCTGGGTGACGACCTCGCCCCCGGCCGGAACGGACTCGACGTCCACGTGAAGGGCGAACACGCGTGAGTGGAGACGGAACTCGCGTGTTTGAAGGCGTAACTCGCGTGATCAGGCGGCGAACTCGGTGTTACGGCTCCAATCACGCGAGTTACGGCTTCGATCACGCGAGTTACGGCTCCAATCACGCGAGTTACGGCTTCGATCACGCGAGTGCGGACTTGGCTGACCGAAGTACTACGGCACGGTTCTATTCTTCGCGAGGCACATCAGGCGGGAGCCGTGCACCGTCCCGGCCGGACAGGGCGATGTCATTCCTGCGGCGCCGCGAAGTTGGCGCGAGAAGCTGAAGGATCTCCATCCTGGGGATGACCTCCACCGGACGGACGCGCACGCGCCACCCGTCCGGCTAAGTTCGCCGTATGAAACAGCCGTCGTCGCTCCCGCAACGGGTGGCGTACACGATCGACGCGCTCGTCGCGGTGGTGCTCGTCGTGGCCGTCGGCGGGAACCTCGCCGCCCGGACCTGGACGTTCCTCGTCCCCCTCCCGATGTGGCTCGCCTGGGCGACGGTCGCCGCCAGCGGGATCGCGATCGCGCTGCGGCGCCACCGGCCCCTGATCGCCTACGGCCTCGGCCTCGGCAGCCTGATCCCGGCCATGCTCGCCGGCAGCGGACTGGGCCCGGCCGCGCTCGTGGCCACCGCGTGCGCCCTGTCCACCGTGGCACTGGAACACCCGCGGGCCCGCTCGCTGACCGCGATGGGTCTCGGCCTGGCGGTCGTCATGATCTTCGAGCTTCTGCGGCTCGGGCCGAACACGATCGTGTCGACGGCCTTCGCCGGTGGCGGGGTGGCGGGGTCCTGGGCGCTGGGCTGGATGGCGCGGCAACGGCGCGCGAACCTGGCGCAACTCGCCGAAACCCAAGCCGAGCAGGCGGTTTCCGACGAACGGCTGCGCATCGCGCGCGAGATGCACGACGTCGTCGCGCACAGCATGAGCCTGATCGCGGTCAAGGCGGCCGTCGGCAACCACGTCGCGCGGGAACAGCCCGAAGAAGCCCGCGAAGCGTTGCGGGTCATCGAGCTCACCAGCCGCGAAACCCTCGTCGAACTCAGGCGGATGCTCGGTGTCCTCCGCTCGGGAGACGGGACGCCCGAAGCGGCGCTCGGGCCCGCGCCGAAACTCGCCGATCTGCGAACCCTGGCCGAACGCGCCGGACAGGCCGGGGTCCGCGTCGAACTGTCCGGCGAGGCGGTGGACGACCTCCCCGAAGGGGTCGCGCTTTCGGTCTACCGCATCACCCAGGAGGCGGTGACCAACGTCGTGAAGCACGCGGGACCGTCGGCCTGCCGGGTCACGATCACCGAAGGCCCCGGCGAGGTCAGCGTCGAGATCGTCGACGACGGGCGCGGCGAAGGCTCGCCGTCGATCGGCGGCGGGCACGGCTTGATCGGCATGCGGGAACGCGTCGCCGTCTACGGTGGTGACTTCGAAGCGGGCCCGCTGCCCGCCGGGGGATTCCGGGTGTTCGCCCGGCTGCCGTACGCCGCCAAGGAAGTGGGGACACGATGATCCGCGTACTGATCGCCGACGACCAGGCGTTGCTGCGCGGCAGTTTCCGCGTGCTCGTCGACAGCGCGCCGGACCTCGAAGTCGTCGGCGAGGCGAGCGACGGCGCGGAGGCGGCGGAACTGGCCGGGCGGGAGCGCCCCGACGTCGTGCTGATGGACGTCCGCATGCCGGAACTGGACGGGATCGAAGCGACCCGGCGGATCTGCGCGTCGTCCGCCACCGAAGGCGTCCACGTGCTGATGCTGACGACCTTCGACCTCGACGCCTACGTCTATTCGGCCCTGCGCGCGGGCGCCAGCGGATTCCTGTTGAAGGACACCCCGCCCGCCGAACTGCTCAACGCGATCCGGGTCGTCGCGGCGGGCGAAGGGCTGCTCGCCCCTTCGATCACGCGAAGGCTCATCGCCGAGTTCGCCCGGCTGCCCGAACCCGGCCGGCGCGTCGCGGCCTCGCTCGACAACATCACCGCACGCGAACGCGAGGTCCTGGGCCTGATCGCGCGCGGCCTGTCGAACGACGAGATCGCCGCAACACTGCACCTGGGGCTGGCGACGGTGAAGACGCATATCGGCCACCTCCTGCACAAACTCGCGGCACGGGACCGGGCACAGCTGGTCATCGCGGCCTACGAGTCGGGCCTGGTACGCGCCTTGCTGTAGGCCGGGTCGGGCGACAGTGGCGACTCGGCTCGGAATCGACCGTGTCTCAGGTGTGGCGTCAGGGGTACGCGGTACCGGCGGTACCGGTATCACTCCGGTGAAGGACGTTGCCTACGCCACACGCGAAGTGACCGTCGAGTAGCTAGGCTGCGGTTTCATGAGCAGTGCGACGGAGCCGCTCGGGACGCCGCCCGAGGACGAACCGGACATCCACACGACGGCCGGCAAGCTGGCCGACCTGTACCGCCGGTATGACGAGGCGGTGCACGCGGGTTCCGCGAGGGCGGTGGAGAAACAGCACGCCAAGGGCAAGAAGACCGCTCGCGAGCGGATCGACCTGCTGCTGGACGAAGGCTCGTTCGTCGAACTCGACGAGCTGGCGAAGCACCGCTCGGTGAACTTCGGCCAGGAGAAGAACCGGCCCTACGGCGACGGCGTCGTCACCGGCTACGGCACGGTCGACGGCCGCCCGGTGTGCGTGTTCAGCCAGGACGTCACCGTCTTCGGCGGTTCGCTCGGCGAGGTGTACGGCGAGAAGATCGTCAAGGTGATGGACCTGGCGATCAAGACCGGCCGCCCGATCATCGGCATCAACGAGGGCGGTGGCGCGCGGATCCAGGAAGGCGTCGTTTCGCTCGGGTTGTACGGCGAGATCTTCAATCGCAACGTCAAGGCGTCCGGCGTCATCCCGCAGATCTCGCTGATCATGGGCGCCAACGCGGGCGGGCACGTCTACTCCCCCGCGCTGACCGACTTCGTGGTGATGGTCGACAAGACCTCCCACATGTTCATCACCGGCCCCGACGTCGTGAAGACCGTGACCGGCGAAGAGGTCTCCTTCGAGGAACTCGGCGGCGGGCGCACGCACAACACCCGTTCGGGCAACGCGCACTACCTCGGCTCCGACGACGAAGACGCGATCGCCTACGTCAAGGGACTGCTCTCGTTCCTCCCGGCGAACAACCTGTCCGAAGCGCCCCTGTTCGAGACGGACGCGCCGGCGAGTGCCCATCAGCACAGCTTCGACGACGTCACCGAGTCCGATCGCGAACTCGACACGCTCATCCCGGACTCGCCGAACCAGCCGTACGACATGCACGAGGTCATCGACCGCGTCGTCGACGACGGTGACTTCCTCGAGGTGCACGAGCTGTTCGCACCGAACATCCTGGTCGGCTTCGGCCGGGTGAACGGGCGCAGCGTGGGCATCGTGGCGAACCAGCCGACCCAGTTCGCCGGCTGCCTCGACATCGACGCGTCCGAAAAGGCCGCACGGTTCGTGCGCACCTGCGACGCGTTCAACATCCCGGTGCTGACCTTCGTCGACGTGCCCGGCTTCCTGCCCGGCACCGACCAGGAGTGGAACGGCATCATCCGCCGCGGCGCGAAGCTGATCTACGCCTACGCCGAAGCGACCGTCCCGCTCGTCACCGTCATCACCCGCAAGGCGTACGGCGGCGCGTACGACGTCATGGGGTCGAAGCACCTCGGCGCGGACATCAACCTGGCGTGGCCGACGGCGCAGGTGGCGGTCATGGGCGCGCAGGGCGCGGCGAACATCGTGCACCGCAAGACACTCGCCGCGGCGGCCGCCGACGGCAAGGACGTCGACGCGCTGCGGGCCGAGCTGATCCAGGAGTACGAGGACACGCTCCTGAACCCGTACGCGGCGGCCGAGCGCGGCTACATCGACTCGGTGATCGTGCCCGCGCACACCCGCGGCCACATCGCGAAGGCGCTGTCGCTGCTCCAAGGCAAACGAGAAAGCCTGCCGCCCAAGAAGCACGGGAACATCCCGCTGTGAGCGCGGCAGAAACCCCGCTGCTGAAAGTCGTCCGGGGCAATCCGGACGACGCCGAACTCGCCGCGCTGACCGCCGTCGTCGCGGCGGTGGCGGCCGGTGCGCGAGCGCCGGAACCGGCGCCGAAACGGAATTCGTGGTGGGCGGACAAGACTTCGCTCGTGCGGGCCCCGCTCGCCCCCGGCGAAGGCGCGTGGCGGGCTTCGGCGCTTCCTCGCTGACGCGGCCCGTCGGACGGCGCGGATCCGGTTTCCGCGGACTAGGGTGACAGTCCTGCCGACCGGATCCGCCCTCAGAAAGCCGTGCGTGACGAACCAGGATCAGCTTTCCGCCGAGTTGCGCCGTCTGCGCAAAGCCGCCGGGTTGTCCGGCACCGAAGCGGCCAGGCTCACCGGTCTCAGCCAATCGAAGGTCTCCCGTGTCGAAACCGGCGCGTTCATGCCGACCGAGGACCAGGTCGTCGCGCTGTGCCGGGCCTACCGCGCACCCGCGAAGGTCCGGCGGGCGCTGGTCGCGATCACGCGGGACCTCCGTGAAGAGGCGTCGTCCGCCCGCGTCGTCCTCCAGCGCGGCGCCTGGCGGATGCAGCAGCGCATCGGCAAGATCGAGACGGCGTCCGCCCGCATCCGCAGTTTCCAGCCGACCATCGTGTTCGGCCTGCTCCAGACCCGCGACTACGTCACCGCGCTGTTCGGCGATTCCCTGCCGCCGGACGAACGCGACCAGACCGTCGAGGCCCGGCTGGAGCGCCAGCGGATCCTCGACTCGGACCGCCAGTTCCACTTCGTGCTCACCGAAGGCGCCCTGCGCTGGAACATGGGTGGCGCGGCGACCATGCTGGCCCAGCTCGGCCATCTCATCGAGATGTCCCGGCACGGCAGGGTGCGGCTCGGCGTCATCCCGTGGACCACGCCGGTGTCGGTCCCCGTACTCCACGGTTTCGACATCTACGACTCGCGGGCGGTGCTCCTCGGCACGCAGACGGCCACCGCGCTCGTCACGGACGAACGCGAAGTCACCGACTACGAGAAGAACTTCACCGAAGTCGAGCGTTACGCCACTTACGGCGACATCGCCTGCTCGCATCTGACGCGGATCGCGGCCGACTACCGACAGCTCGCGGTCGGACCACTTCGGTGACCTAAGACCCTTTGCCCTATGCACTCCCAGAGTGCATCTTGAGTAAAGCGGCTGTCGGTGAAGGTCCACTTTCGTGCGCCGAACGCGATCACCGACGCCGTTCACCGACCAGCGGGCACAGATCACCCGATCTCGCCAACCTTGCTGCCGCGCAACCCGTCTACTTGCCGAAACAGTCACTGGGGAAAGGGCCTCCGATGACCACCTGGCACGAGAACATGACCGGCTGGCACAAGTCGACCTACACGCACTGGGAGGAGAACGCCTGCGTCGAGGTCGGCGCCGCGCCCGGCCTGGTCGGTATCCGGGACACCAAACAGTGGGCGATGCCCGACCAGACGCGGCCCATCCTGGTGCTGCCGTCCGAATCCTTCGCCGCGCTCCTCGATCACCTTGGCCGATGAACGACGTCGCCGAGCCGTACATGGTCCACCATCCACAGGAGATGGCGGGCCAGCTGATCAACGGCAACTGGATCGTCGCGCGCTGGGAACACCTGGGTGAGGACGAGGACCTGGACCACTGGACGGCCGTCCTCCGCGAGTACTGCGAGGAACTCGACGTCGACCCGTACGTCATCAACATCCCGCGGAAGAGCCTGACGATCGTCTTCAACGGCGCGCTGCCCGCGCCGACGTTCGAACAGCTGGAGAACTCGATCGCGGCGATCGAGTACCACCGCTTCCTCGAACGCGAAATCGGCCCGAGACCGCTGAACTGACGCGAGTGACGCCCTCAAGCACGCGAGACGCGCCTCCAAGCACGCGAGTCACGCCCTCAAGCACGCGAGACGCGCCTCCAAGCACGCGAGTCACGCCCTCAAGCACGCGAGACGCGCCTCCAAGCACGCGAGTCACGCCCTCAAGCACGCGAGACGCGCCTCCAAGCACGCGAGTCACGCCCTCAAGCACGCGAGACGCGCCTCCAAGCACGCGAGTCACGCCCTCAAGCACGCGAGACGCGCCTCCAAGCACGCGATTTTCGCCTCTGAACGCGGGACCCCCACTTGAGTTCGACCCCGGCCTGCCATATAGTCCACTCGGAATAATCAGTACGGAATCTTCCGAGGGGATCATCTTGGCCGCGAAGCTCACCCCGCTCGCCATGGCGGTGCTGGAACTCCTTCACGAACGGCCCATGCATCCGTACGAGATGGCGCAGCTGATGAAGGAGCGTTACGTCAGCACGCGCGTCAAAGTGAAGGCCGGCTCGCTCTACCACGCGGTGGACCGCCTGGCGGAGAACGGTTTCGTCGAGGTCGTCGAGACACAGCGAGACGGGAAACGCCCCGAGCGCACCGTGTACGCGATGACGGAGGCCGGCCGCGACGAGTTCGTCGACCGGGCGCAGGACATGCTGGCCACGCCCGCCGAGGAGTACCCCGAGTACCTCAGCGCGCTCGCCGCCATCGACGAACTCGGCCGGGAAACGACCCTCACCCAGCTCAGGCACCGGGTGCTGCGGCTACAGGCCGCCATCGCTTCCGACCAGGTCGTCCTCGAGAACCTGGCCGAGGAGCACAAGCTTCCCGAGATCTACTGGCTCGACTGGTCCTACGCCACCGCGCGGCGTGCCTTCGAGCTCGAGTGGACCCGAAAACTGATCGAGGACCTGGAATCCGGCCGCATCCGGTTCCAGGAGCACTGCACGCCACAGCTGACTCTGGTCACCGAGGACGACACCGATGAACGCGAAACAAGCTAACCCCTGGGCCGCGCTTTCCGCGCTGTGCCTGGGTTTCTTCATGATCCTGCTGGACACCACGATCGTTTCGACCGCGATTCCCGCGATGCTGCGCGAACTCGGCACCGGGCTGAACGCCATCGTCTGGGTGATCAGCGTCTATCTGCTCGCCTACGCGGTGCCGATGCTGTTCGCCAGCCGCCTCGGCGACCGTTTCGGCCCGAAACGCGTCTACCTGGCCGGGCTCGTGGTGTTCACGCTGGCCTCGCTGTGGTGCGGCCTGTCCGGTTCGGTGGAAACGCTGATCGCGGCCCGCGCGGTGCAGGGACTCGGGGCCGCTTTGCTGACGCCGCAGACCCTGGCGTTCATCAGCCATCTGTTCCCGCCGGCGAAACGCGGTCCCGCGATGGGACTCTGGAGCGGTGTCGCGGGCATCGCGGCCATCGTCGGACCGCTGCTCGGTGGCGTGCTCGTCGACCACCTCGGCTGGGAATGGATCTTCTTCGTCAATCTGCCGGTGGGCGTGGTCGCGTTCGCGCTGGCGCTGCTCAAGGTGCCGGACTGGCAGCCGAAGCACTCGCGTTCCTTCGACGTTCCCGGGATCCTGCTGTCCGGTGCCGGCTTGTTCTGCGTCGTCTACGGCGTCCAAAATGGACAGCAGTACGACTGGGGCCGGGCGTTCGGGCCGATCACCGTGTTCGAGATCATCGGCACCGGTCTCGCCCTGCTGGTCGCTTTCGTGCTGTGGCAACGGTTCAACCGTAAGGAACCCTTGCTGCCGCTGGGCGTTTTCGCGAACCGCAACTTCTCGGCCGGGGCACTGACCGCCGTCGCCGTCGGCTTCGCGATGACCGGCATGTTCCTGCCGCTGGTGATCTACATCCAGGCCGTGCTCGGTGAGTCACCGACGATGTCCGGTCTGCTGTTCGCGCCGATGTCGCTGCTGGGTGGCATGATCGGCCCGTTCGTCGGCCGCGCTTCGGACAGGGTCAACGGCAAGGTCCTGCTGATCATCGGGCTGACCGCGCTGGCGGCGGGGTTGGCGCTGGCGGCGCTGACCGCACGGGCAGGCGGGAACGCCTGGGCGCTCACCCCGGCCCTGATGGTCGCGGGCTTCGGGATCGGGTTCATCTTCGCGCCGATGGGCAACCTGGCGATGAGTTCGGTCGAACCGCGGCTCGTCGGCACCGCGTCGGGCATCTTCAACACCGCCCGCCAGGTCGGTGGCGTGCTCGGCAGCGCCGCCGTCGGCGTGCTGCTGCAGGCGCGGATCAGTGCTTCGATCGCCGACGAGGCGGCGTCGGCCGCGAGCGCGTTGCCGGAGCAGTACCGGGCGCCGTTCACGGAAGGCGTCGCGAAGGCCGCGGAATCGACCGGCGAGTTCGGTTCGTCCGGGCCGACGGCGTTTTCCGGCCTGCCTTCCGGCGTCGCCGAGCAGGCTCGACGGCTCGCGCTCGACGCCGTCCACAATGGACTCACCGACGCGGCAAGGGTGACGCTGCTGCTTCCGGCCGCGGTGCTGGTGCTGGGCGTGCTCGCCGCCCTCACCATGCGGCGCCCGGCTCCGCGGGCGCCGCACCCTCCCGCCCTGGAAACCGCCGCCAGCGCCGCCTGACCCCCTTGCCCGCCCCCCGCAATTCGTCACCTACTTGCGGTGAGAGAGGCCCCCACCGGTGCTCCGGACGGTCCGTCTTCGGCCGTGGAGGCGGGACGACATGGGTTCCTCCGCGGCTCGAACCAGCTCCACGGTCGGATGTCCCAGGTCACAAGGGGGCAACGACAGGTCGTCGAGTACGTTCCTCACGTGCGTTTCGTCCTCGCTTCCCAGTCCCCCGCCCGCCTCGGCGTCCTGCGTTCCGCCGGCTTCGACCCGAGCGTCGTCGTCTCCGGCGTCGACGAGGACGCCGTCGCCGCGTCCCTGATCGATCCGGCGCCGGAGGAACTGGTCCGCGCGCTCGCCGCCGCCAAGGCCGAAGCGGTTTTCGAGGCACTCGGCGGGCACGGCGACATGGTCGTCGTGGGCTGCGATTCGATGCTGTCGATCAACGGCGAAATGGTCGGGAAGCCGCACACGCCGGAGGTCGCGCGCCGGCGCTGGGCGTCGATGGCGGGCAAAACCGGTGAACTCCTCACCGGCCACGCGATCATCCGCGTCGAGGACGGCGTAAGGACGAAGGAAGCTTCCGGAACCGAAGGCACCACTGTTCGCTTCGGCACGCCCTCGCAAGAAGAGATCGAGGCCTACATCGCGTCCGGCGAACCGCTTCAGGTGGCGGGCGGCTTCACCTTGGACGGCCTCGGCGGCTGGTTCATCGAAGGCATCGACGGCGACTTCTCGAGCGTCATCGGGATCAGCCTCCCGCTGACACGGCGCTTGCTGACCGAGGTCGGCGTCAGCGTCGTCGATCTGTGGACCCGTCCCGCATCCTGAGACGACTCCCACACGATCGGGTGATCCGGAAGAGTTCTGCCTGGCCGAACGTTCTTCACGTTCGGGAAATCAGGAAACTTTCACGCACCGGAGTCGCCCCGTGTCTTTCATTCGGACCTACACAAGGCCAAGGGTCTTCGCGGTGGCGGTCCTCGGCTCGCTCGTCGTGGGCGCCCTGCTCGGCGTGCTCGCCAGGACGACCGAGGCGAGCTGGCTGACCGACCTGCTCGACCAGATCGGCACGATCTTCACGACGCTGCTGCAGATCGCGGTGATCCCGCTGGTCTTCACGGCGATCGTGGTCGGCATCAACAGTCTGCGCAACCTCGGTGGCGGCAAGAAGGCCGCGCGGCTGGGCGGCAAGACCGTGCTGTGGTTCGCGATCACCTCGTTCATCGCGTCGCTGATCGGTATCGCCGTCGCGAAGCTGTTCAACCCGGGCAGCGGCGGCCTCGGCGAAGGCGTCGCCGCGACCGCGAAGAACGCGGACAAGGCCACCAAGAGCGTCGACAACTGGGGTTCCTGGAGCGCCTTCGTCGAAGGCTTCCTGCCGAAGAACTTCCTCACCGCGTTCACCGAGGGCGAGACACTTCAAGTGCTGTTCCTCGCGGTGCTGATCGGCGCGGCGGCCTACAGCCTCGGCGACAAGGCCAAGCCGTTCGTCGACTTCACCACGAGTGTCTTCGAGATCATCCAGCGCTACCTCGGCTGGATCGTCCGGCTCGCCCCCCTCGGCATCATCGGCCTGATCGGCGCCGCGGTCTCGAACTACGGTGACGCCCTGTTCCGGCCGCTGTTGTCCACCACGCTCGCGGTGTACGTCGGCTGCCTGCTGGTCCTGTTCGTGGTCTACCCGATCCTGCTGCAGTTCGTGGCGAAGGTCAGCCCGCTGAAATTCTTCTCGAAGGCGAGCACGGCGATCCAGTTCGCGTTCGCTTCGCAGTCTTCGGGTGCGACGCTGCCCCTGACCCGGCAGTCCGCCGTCAACCTGGGCGTCCAGCCCGCGTACGCCGCCTTCGCGACCCCGCTGGGCAGCGCCACGAAGATGGACGGCTGCGCCGCGGTGTTCCCCGCGATCGGCGCCATCTTCATCGCGAACCTGTCCGGCGTTTCGCTGAACGTCTGGCAGTACATCGGCATCGTCGTGGTCGCCGTGCTCGGCGCGCTGGCCACCGCGGGCACCACCGGCTGGCTGACCGCGCTGACCCTGACCACCGCGTTCATCGGGCTCGACGCGCAGCAGGTGGCGCTCGGGATCGCGCTGATCTACTCGGTGAACCCGATCATGGACATGATGCGGACCGCCACCAACGTCGCGGGCCAGATCGTCGTGCCGGTCGTCGTCGCCCGCAGCGAAGGCCTTCTGGACGACGACGTGCTCAACTCGCGGACGGATCCTTCGCCCACTTCCGACGGTGAAGCGGCTACTACGTCCGCGAAGGAACCTGTTACTGCAGGTGCGTGAGGTTTTTAGTACATGAAGGCCCCCTTCCTTGCGCCAGGCGCAAGGAAGGGGGCCTTCATGTACTCGGACCCGCCGCGACGGGCGAGAGCAAAGGTCCCTTACTCCTTTTCGGGGCAAGCCCGCAGGTCCGCCTTCGTGAGCCGGACCTCCGGCCAGCCCCTCAGCGCCGAGGGCGCGGTGTACCGCCGCGTGCAGCTCACCGAACCGCGGGCGACGTCGTAGACCTCGGCGAGCACCGGCGCCGCCTGGCATCGGGCCGAGCCGGACTGCGCGCCGGGGCATTCGTGCCGTACGACGATCACGTCCGCGATCCCGTCGACGGTGACGTCGTCCAGCGTGACCGTCCCGGCGTCGGAGAAGTACGGCTTCCCCGTGTCCCGCCAGATCCCGCCGCGCGCGACGAACAATTCGCCCGCCGAGCCGCCGTTCACTTCGCCGCGCACCAGACAGACCGGCGTCGCGCCGTCGACACAGCGCAAAGAATCGCCCTTGAGGGTGACCCCCATGTCGTTGAGGATCAGCGGGTACACCGTGTCCGCCCCGATCCGGACCACGCCCTGCTTCCCCGCGTCGTCGGCCAGCAGCACGACGGGCAGCCCGCCGACGGTCATCGCGCCGATCTCCCGGCAGGCCGAGTCGCCGCAGCCGATCCCGGGCGTGGTCGGGGCGTTGTCGGAAACGGGAGGCACGCCGGGGTCTCCGGCGGGCACCGGCGCGGCCGGGCGGAGCAGGATCACGGCCACGATGACGCCCGCCGTCACCACCGCCGCCAGCAGCGCGGTGAGCAGCACGGATCGCGGCGCCCGCGCTTCCTGAGTCCGCATATCCGAGAGCGTAAGTGATCTGGCGCAGAGTGCACGGCTATGTTGTTCCCGTGACGAATCCCGGACTGCCCAACGTCCTGTTCCTTCCCACGGCGAAGAAGCCGAAGGACTTCACGAGCGCGGAGATCGAGCTTCGCGCGACCAAGGACGGCCGGATGGCCTTGATCGCCTTCAGCACCGTGCAGCGCCTGGTCGAGTGCTGCGGCCCGCATCAGCCGTGGGCGCTGGTCAAGTCCGAGCACCTCGGGCGGGTCCACCAGGCCCAGCCGTACGACCTGATCGTGCTCGATTCCGACCTCCCGGAAGAATTGCGGCACCGTGAAGCGCTGGTGTAAGGCCTGATAGAAGAACTGAGACCCGGCACCACTGGTGTAGAACAGAGGGCACTGGGTGGCCTTGCTCTCACTAATCCGGGCGGGAATTTCTTCTAAACTGCTGCGGAGCCGCATCGGGGCGGCCCGACGTGCGAACGCAGGAGGTACGGCGTGACCGAGCAGGCCGGCACAGGTGGTCCGGTGACCAAGATCCTGATCGCGAACCGCGGGGAGATCGCGGTACGGGTGATCAGGGCGGCGAAGGACGCCGGGCTGACCAGCGTGGCCGTCTACGCCGATCCGGATCGTGACGCACCCCATGTCCGTCTCGCCGACGAGGCCTTCGCCCTCGGCGGCACCACCGCCGCCGAGAGCTACCTCGTCTTCGACAAGCTGCTCGACACCGCCAAGCGGTCGGGCGCGGACTCCGTCCATCCCGGCTACGGGTTCCTTTCCGAGAACGCGGACTTCGCCCAGGCGGTGATCGACGCGGGCCTGACCTGGATCGGCCCGAGCCCGCAGGCCATCCGCGACCTCGGCGACAAGGTCACCGCGCGGCACATCGCGCTGCGCGCCGGAGCTCCGCTCGTGCCCGGGACGAAGGACCCCGTCGCCAACGCCGACGAGATCATCGCCTTCGCCGACGAGCACGGCCTGCCCGTCGCGATCAAGGCGGCGTTCGGCGGCGGCGGTCGCGGGCTGAAGGTCGCCCGCACCCGGGAGGAGATCCCGGAGCTCTTCGAATCCGCGACGCGGGAGGCGATCTCCGCCTTCGGCCGCGGCGAATGCTTCGTCGAGCGCTACCTGGACAAACCGCGCCACGTCGAGGCCCAGGTCCTCGCCGACCAGCACGGCAACGCCATCGTCGTCGGCACCCGCGACTGCTCGTTGCAGCGCCGGCACCAGAAGCTGGTCGAAGAGGCGCCCGCCCCGTACCTGACCGACGATCAGCGCAAGCGCATCCACGAGTCCGCGAAGGCGATCTGCAAGGAAGCCGGTTACTACGGCGCCGGGACCGTCGAGTACCTCGTCGCGGTCGACGGCACGATCTCGTTCCTCGAGGTCAACACACGGCTCCAGGTCGAGCACCCGGTGTCCGAGGAGACCACGGGCCTCGACCTCGTGCGCGAGATGTTCCGCATCGCGCGCGGCGAGAAGCTGCGCATCACCGAGGACCCGGAGCCGCGCGGCCACTCGATCGAATTCCGCATCAACGGCGAGGACGCCGGCCGCGGCTTCCTGCCCGCGCCCGGCACCGTGACGAAGTTCGTCGCGCCCAGCGGTCCGGGGGTCCGGGTCGACTCGGGCGTCGAATCCGGCAGCGTCATCGGCGGTCAGTTCGACTCGATGCTCGCGAAGCTCATCGTCACCGGCTCGGACCGGCAGAACGCGCTCGAGCGCAGCCGCCGCGCGCTGGCCGAGATGGTCGCCGACGGGATGGCGACGGTCCTGCCGTTCCACCGGGTGATCGTGACCGACCCGGCCTTCGTCGGCGACGAGAACGGTTTCAGCGTGCACACCCGCTGGATCGAGACCGAGTTCGACAATCGGATCGAGCCGTTCGTGGCCCCGGAAGCCACTGAGGCCGAGGAAGAGCAGCCCCGCCAGAACGTCGTCGTCGAGGTCGGCGGCCGCCGCCTCGAAGTGTCGCTTCCCGGCGGCTTCTCGCTCGACGCCGGTGGCGGTGGCGGGACGGCCGTCAAGGCCAAACCGCGCAAGCGCGCGGGCGGCACCAGGGCCGCGGTGAGCGGCGACGCGGTCACCGCGCCGATGCAGGGCACCATCGTCAAGATCGCCGTCGAAGAGGGCCAGCGGGTCGAAGCGGGCGAGCTGGTCGTCGTGCTCGAAGCGATGAAGATGGAGAACCCGGTCACCGCGCACAAAGCGGGCACCGTGACCGGGCTTTCGATCGAGGTCGGCGCGGCGGTCACCCAGGGGACCCAGCTGTTCGAGCTCAAAGACTGACGATTGTCATGGTCGGCGGGCCTCGCCCGGCCTACCATCGCAAGGGTGAGCGAGGTTCCGTCACCGCGGCTGCGGATCAGTGATCAGGATCGTGAGTCCGCGCTGGCAGCGCTCGGCGAGCACTTGAGCGTGGGCCGGATCGACCTCGACGAGTTCGGGGAGCGGTCCGCCCAGGTCACCGCCGCCAAGACACGCGGCGACCTGACCGGGATCTTCGCGGACCTGCCCGGACCACATCCGCTCTCCGACGCGCCCAAGCCGGCCGTGAGCGAGCCGGGGAAACCGGCGTCGTCGTGGGCGGACGTCCCTCCGATGCAACGGATCATGGGCGCGCTCCTGCCGATCCTCTTCATCGCCTCCATCGTGCTCATCGTCACCACCGGGGTCACCTGGTGGTTCATCCTCGTCCCGATCGGGATCAGCGCCGTCGGCGAAGGCATCTGGGGCAAGGGCTGGGAGAACGCGCACAAGAAGCTCGGGAAACAACGTCGGCGGGAACTGGACCGTTGAATCGCCCGTAGACTCGGGACGTGAGTGCCGAGAGACCGGACATGCGGCTGAGCGACGCCGAACGCCAAGACGCGCTCGAAGCGCTGGAAGAGCATGTCCGCACCGGCAGACTCGACCTCGACGAGTTCGGTTCGCGGTCAGCGAAGGTCAGTGCCGCGCGTATGGTGAGCGATCTGGAACCGCTGTTCACGGATCTGCCCTCGCCCCGGCCCGCCGCGCTGCTCCCCCTGCCACCGATGCCCGGTGTGGCGCAGGCGTCCGCGAAGAACGACGCCCCGCCGTCGAAATGGCTGGCGGCCGGCGCCGTGCCGATCGCGGCGGCGGTGGCGATCGCGCTGTTCTTCTTCACCCGGGGGACGTTCCTGGTCTTCTTGCTGCCACTGGCCGTCGCGCTGATCATGAGTCGCCGTCGCTGAGAGGCCGGTTACCCTCGAAGAGTGGAACCGGTGGAGATCAACGCGGGCGAGTACTACCTGCGGCAGCTGCGGGCGGACAAGGCCCTCGACGACCGTCCGGCGCTGGTCGCGGCCTTCGCCGACCCGACGCATCGCAAGTACGTCCTGAACTATCGTTTACGGGATCTGGACGAGGCGACCGAGTACGTCGCGCTGCGCGCGGCCCAGTGGGCCGGTGACGAACGTTGCTCCTGGGCGGTGGCCGAGCCGACGACCGGGGAGTTGCTGGGCGAGGTCGGCCTGCGGGATCTCGACTTCGACACCGGGTACGCGGAGGCGTCGGTCTGGGTGCGTGCGGCGTCCAGGGGCAAAGGCGTCGCGAGCACCGCGCTCAACGCGGCCCTGCGCTTCGGATTCGGCGGACTCGGCCTGCGCGAGGTCAGCTACCGCTACGAGGAGACGAACGAGGTCTCCGCCTCGGTCGCCCGCAAATGCGGGTTCACCCTGGTCGGGCCCGAACTGGAACCGGCCCCGACCGGGGAACGCCTCATCCGCTGGCGCCGCACCGCCTGACCCCCTCGCAATTCGTCACCTAATTGCCTGGCCGCTTACCGGCGCCGGAGCTCGACCGAGGGCAAGTAGGTGACGAATTGCGAAGGGTCAGAACGGGTAGGTGGGTGGGGGGTTGCGGACGGTGACCCAGCGGGTCTCGGTGAAGGCCTCGATGTTCGCCGCCGCGCCGCCGAAACGGCTTCCGGTACCCGAAGCGGCGACGCCACCGAAGGGACTGTTCGCCTCGTCGCTGACGGTCTGGTCGTTGATGTGCACGATCCCGGTCGGGACGCGGTCGGCCAGCTCCAGTCCTTTGAGGACATCGCGGGTGACGATCCCCAGCGAGAGCCCGTATTCGCTCGCCGTGGCGAGGCGGATGGCCTCCTCCGCGTCGGAGAACCGCACGACCGGCGCGACCGGGCCGAAGATCTCCTCGGCGACCGCGGGCGCCGTCGCCGGCACGTCGGCGAGCACCGTCGCGGAGTAGAACAGCCGGTCGTATTCGGCGCCGGCGGCGACCCGCGCCCCCGCCGCGACACTGGCCGTCACCAGCTCGTGGATCTTGTCCCGCTGCCCGGCGTCGATGATCGGCCCGAGCGCGACCTCGTCCCGCGCCGGGTCGCCCACCCGCAACGCGGCCGCCTTCGCCGCCAGCCGCTCGACGAAGTCGTCGTAGAGCCGCTCGTGCACCAGGTGCCGTCCGGTGGTCATGCAGATCTGGCCCTGGTGGAAGAAGGAGCCGAACGCGGCGACTCCGGCGGCTTCGTCGACGTCCGCGTCGTCGAGCACGATGAGCGCGGAGTTCCCGCCCAGTTCCAGATGCGCCCGCTTCAGGTGCTTTCCGGCGAGTTCGCCGACCTTGCGCCCGGCGCCGGTCGACCCGGTGAACGAGATGACGCGGACCGCCGGATGCGTCACCAGTGTCTCGCCGACGTCCGCGCCGCCGGGCAGCATCTGCAGCACACCCGGAGGCAGACCGGCTTCCT
The DNA here is from genome assembly GCF_029369745.1 of Amycolatopsis sp. QT-25. Taxonomy (NCBI): domain Bacteria; kingdom Bacillati; phylum Actinomycetota; class Actinomycetes; order Pseudonocardiales; family Pseudonocardiaceae; genus Amycolatopsis; species Amycolatopsis sp. QT-25. Next base: position 866,763 of record NZ_CP120210.1, on the reverse strand, counting down.
CGAAGATCCGTGCCAAGACCACGCCACCGGTGACGGCGGTACGCGGATCCGGCTTGAGGATGACCGCGTTCCCCAGCGCCAGCGCCGGGGCGACCGAACGGATGCCCAGGATGATCGGCATGTTGAACGGCGAGATCACCGCGACGACACCGGCCGGGACCCGGCGCGCCATCGAAAGCCGCGGTTCTTCGCTCGGCAGGAGTTCGCCGTACGGGCGGCCGGGCAGGGCCGCCGCCTCGTAGCACTCCTGCTCGGCGACGTGCAGGGAAAAACCCGCGACTCCGGGCACGGCGCCGACCTCACGGACGTTCCACCAGCGGATCTCGTCGGCGTACTCGGACCACGATCGCGCGGCCTCGCGCAGGACGGCGGCACGCCGGACGTGCGGTGTCGCCGCCCACGCCCGCTGCGCCTCGGCCGCGGTTTCCGCCGCTTCCGCGGCGTCCCCGGCCGAGGCGATGCCCACGCTTCCCAGCACCGCACCGGTCGCGGGCTCCGTCACGTCACGGGTGCCACCGGAACCGGGCACCCAGGAACCGCCGGCGAAGATCCGGTCCGTCCACGTCGACGAGTCGAGAAACACCACAAGGCCGCCTTCCGCATCGGTGTCCGATCAGGGAGCCCGCAGCCGCCATCGACGTCGGCAGGGCGCTGATCGAACTTCTCCCGTTCGCGGTGAAGGGCCCGCCACCGCGATAGCGGGGCCTTCGACCGCGCGGGCTCGGACGGCCGACGCTATGCCAGATTCACCCGATCAGGCAACGATCTCTGCGCGCGTGGCACACCATTCGGCAGCGGGGATCAACTCACCGGTCCGATGATCCCGGACCGTGCTTCCGGCGCGGCCGAACGCAACGCGTCGGCGGCCTCGTCGCTCGGCTGCGACTGGGACTCCCGTTCCGCCTCGACCCGCGCCTGGTACACCTCGACCTCACGCTTCTCTTCGTCCTTCGACCAGCCGAGCACCTCACCCACCAGCGCGGCGACCTGTGCCGCGCAGTCGACACCGCGGTGCGCGTACTCGATCGAGATCCGCGTCCGGCGCGCGAGCACGTCTTCCAGGTGAAGCGCGCCCTCGTGGCTGGCCGCGTAGACGACCTCGACGCCGAGGTAGTCCGGAGCGTGCTCCAGCGGCTTCAACAGCTCCGGCCGTCCTTCGCCGAGCGCGAGGACCTCGTGCACCATCGAGCCGTAGCGGTCGAGCAGATGCCGGACGCGGTACGGGTGCAGCCCGTGCTCGCTCGCCAGCTGGTCGGCCTGGTTCACCAGCGCGTGGTACCCGTCGGCGCCCAGCAGCGGCACCTTGTCCGTGATGGACGGCTGCGGCCTGCCGGGAAGGTCGACAGCCGCGGCGTCGACGGCGTCGGCCGCCATCACCCGGTACGTCGTGTACTTGCCACCCGCGATCGCGACCAGTCCCGGCGCGACCCTGGCGACCGCGTGCTCCCGCGAAAGCTTCGACGTCTCTTCGCTCTCCCCGGCCAGCAAAGGCCGAAGGCCCGCGTAGACGCCTTCGATGTCGTCGTGCGTCAGCGGGGTCGCGAGCACGGTGTTGACGTGTTCGAGGAGGTAGTCGATGTCGTGCTTCGTCGCGGCGGGATGCGCGAGGTCGAGGTTCCAGTCGGTGTCGGTGGTCCCGACGATCCAGTGGTTGCGCCACGGGATGACGAACAGCACGGATTTCTCGGTGCGCAGGATCATGCCCGATTCCGAGACGATCCGGTCGCGCGGGACGACGATGTGCACACCCTTGCTCGCCCGCACGCGGAACCGGCCGCGGCCACCGGAAAGGCGCTGCAGTTCGTCGGTCCAGACGCCGGTGCAGTTGATCACCGCGGAGGCGTGGACCTCGGTCTCGCGGCCGTCCTCGACGTCGCGCACGCGGACACCGGAAACACGGTCTGCCTCGCGGAGGAAACCGGCCACCTGGGTGGAGGTGCGCACCACGGCGCCGTAGTGCGCGGCGGTGCGGGCGACCGTCATCGTATGCCGCGCGTCGTCGGATTGCGCGTCGTAGTAACGGATCCCGCCGATCAACGCGGACCGCTTCAGCGCGGGAACCATCCGCAGCGCGCCCGCGCGGCTGAGATGCTTCTGGCCGGGGACCGACCGCGCGCCACCCATCGTGTCGTACATCAGCAGCCCGGCCGCGGTGTACGGACGCTCCCAGATCCGGTGGGTCAGCGGGTACAGGAAACTGACCGGTTTCACCAGATGCGGGGCGATCGTCGTCAGCATCAGCTCGCGTTCGCGCAGGGCTTCCCGCACCAGACCGAATTCCAGCTGTTCGAGGTACCGGAGCCCGCCGTGGAAGAGCTTGCTGGACCGGCTCGACGTCCCCGACGCGAGGTCGCGCGCTTCGACGAGGGCGACCCGCAGGCCGCGGGTGGCGGCGTCGAGCGCCGTGCCCGCCCCGACCACTCCGCCGCCGATGACGACGAGGTCGAACTTGTCCCCACCCAGCCGCTGCCAAGACTCTTCCCGCTTGAGCGGTCCCAGCCTGGCGGGGCTGTTTTCGGCTTCGCGCTGAGAGCTTGCCACGTGACATTCCTCCTTGTGCCGCTGTGACTCCAGCATCGCACGATCGGCCGCGACCGGTCCGTTATGCGGGTGACACGTGTGGCGTAACCCTCGTCGATCTTGGAAGGATTGATTCTCCCGATGCCTGGAAGGAACAAATACGCGACGGTAACGTGCCACGGACGTGGGTCGGCAAGGGCGCCGTAGCACACCGTGATCGACCCTGCGCGGAATGTCCAAAGTGGAGGTCTAGCGGTGAGTGCGGGAGCCATCTTCGTCTGGGAGCTGCTGGGAACGGCGGTCCTGATCCTGTTGGGCAACGGCGTGGTCGCCAACCACGTGTTGCGCAAGAACAACGGTCACGACGGGGGCATCGTGATGATCACCCTCGGGTGGGCGTTCGCGGTCTTCGCCGGTGCCAGCATCGCCGCGCCGAGCGGCGCGCACCTCAACCCCGCGGTGACGCTGGGCCTCGCCATCGCGGACAAGACGAAGTGGGCGGACGTCCCGATCTATTTCGCCGGGCAGCTGATCGGCGCGATCCTCGGCGCCGTGCTCTGCTGGGCCGCCTACAAGCTCCAGTTCGACGACCATCCGCGAGGCGACGAGACGCTCGGCATCTTTTCCACCGCGCCGCAGATCCCGAACAAGGCTTGGAACCTCGTCACCGAGATCATCGGCACCTTCGTACTGGTCGCGTGGATCCTGCTCAGCCCGGTTTACGCCAACGCCACGGGCGAAGGCGGCACCCCGAACTTCGGCAACTCCGCGCTCGGCTACGCGGGTGTGGCGTTCGTCGTGCTGGTCATCGGCCAGTCCCTCGGTGGCCCGACCGGTTACGCCATCAACCCGGCACGGGACCTCGGCCCCCGCATCGCGTACGCGTTCCTGCTGCCGATCAAGAACAAGGCCAACCCGAACTGGGGTTATTCCTGGATCCCGGTCGCCGGCCCGCTGGTCGGCAGCGCCCTGGCCGCCCTCCTCTTCCTCGCCGTCCACAACCTGACCTGAGACTGGAGCTTCGATGACTTCGTACGTAGCCGCGATCGACCAGGGCACCACGTCGACCCGCTGCATGATCTTCGACCACTCCGGCCGGGTGGTCGCCGTCGACCAGCGCGAACACGAGCAGATCTTCCCGAAGGCGGGCTGGGTCGAGCACAACGCCGAAGAGATCTGGGAGAACACACGGGCCGTCGCCGCGGGCGCGCTGGCCAAGGGCGACCTGGTCGCGGGCGACATCGTCGCGGTCGGCATCACCAACCAGCGTGAGACCACGCTGGTCTGGGACCGCACCACCGGCAAGCCGGTGTACAACGCCATCGTGTGGCAGGACACCCGCACGGACAAGATCGTCAGCGACCTGGGGGCGCTGGGCGGCGGACAGGAGCGGTACCGCGCGAAGGTGGGCCTGCCGCTGGCGACCTACTTCTCCGGACCGAAGATCAAGTGGATCCTCGACAACGTCGACGGCGCCCGCGCGAAGGCCGAGGCCGGTGACCTCGTCTTCGGCAACATGGACACGTGGGTGCTGTGGAACATGACCGGCGGGGTCGACGGTGGCGTGCACGTCACCGACCCGACCAACGCGTCGCGCACCATGCTGATGGACCTCGACACGCTGACCTGGGACGCCGAGATCGCCGAAGAGATGACGATCCCGCTGTCGATGCTCCCGGAGATCCGGTCGTCCTCGGAGACCTACGGCAAGGTCCGCGAGAAGGGCGCGCTGGCCGGGGTCCCGATCTCGGGCATCCTCGGCGACCAGCAGGCGGCGACCTTCGGGCAGGCCTGCCTTTCGCCGGGTGAAGCGAAGAACACCTACGGCACCGGCAACTTCATGCTGCTCAACACGGGCACCGAGAAGGTCATGTCGGACAACGGGCTGCTCACCACGGTCTGCTACAAGATCGGCTCGAAGGACACGGTGTACGCGCTCGAAGGATCGATCGCGGTCACCGGTTCGCTCGTGCAGTGGCTGCGGGACAACCTCGGTCTGATCGGCTCCGCGGCCGAAGTCGAGCAGTACGCCCGCACCGTGGAGGACAACGGTGGCGCGTACTTCGTGCCGGCGTTCTCGGGCCTCTTCGCACCGTACTGGCGCTCCGACGCCCGCGGCGCGATCGTCGGGCTCACCCGGTTCGTCAACAAGGGCCACATCTCGCGGGCGGTCCTGGAGGCGACAGCGTTCCAGTCGCGCGAGGTCATCGACGCGATGAACGCCGACTCCGGTGTCCCGCTCAAGTCGCTGAAGGTCGACGGCGGCATGGTCGTCAACGAACTGCTGATGCAGTTCCAGGCCGACATCCTCGGCGTGCCGGTGATCCGCCCGGTGGTCAACGAGACCACCGCGCTCGGCGCTGCCTACGCGGCCGGTCTCGCGGTGGGCTTCTGGGAGGGTGAAGACGACATCCGCACCAACTGGGCGCAGGACAAGCAGTGGGACCCGTCGATGGCCGAGGCCCGCCGCGAATCCGAGTACCGCAACTGGAAGAAGGCCGTCACGAAGACCTTCGACTGGGTCGACGACGAAAGCTGACCCCGAGGGCTGGTGAGTGGCAGGGACGGTTCCGATGGACCGCTATTCGCCTGCCACTGCCACCGGTGTCGCACTGGAGCGGTGATGAAGGCGAGGGGGATGATCCGGGTCGTGCGCCGTCTTGGATCTTCCCCTCTCGACCGGCTTCGCCAGGATTCCGCCGCGTGTCGTCCATCCAGTCACGCGTGTCGTCCCTTCGAACACGCGAGCCCGCCACCCCGCGCACCGGCAGTACGTACCTGAGACACCGTTGGCGCCGACCGTCCCGGCCAGTCACGTCCCATCGCCGCCGGTCTGCGGCGCGCCCACCGGGATCTTCGAAACCTGACGCCCCGGCGCGGGCACCGCCTTCGGTGGCGCCGCCTTCGGTGGCTTGGCCGACGGAGACGGGGACACCGCCGGAGTGTTGACCGGCGCGACTTCGAGGTTGATCGTCACCGTCGCCGTCTTGCAGGTCGCCTTGACCGCGTAGAAGCCCGGCTTCGCCTTGGCGCTGACATGCGCCACGGCACCGAGGATCATCGGATCCTCCGAGGTCATTTCGAAGGTCCCGATCCGGTCCAGCACCATCGACTTCACCTCGCCGAAGTCGTCCTTCGCGCAGCCGACCGAGACCAGGACGTCCTCCCCCGCCGTCGACTTCGACGGGGAGACGGCGACGAACGGGTACTGCATCGGTGGCGGGGTGAAGGTCGGGGTGTCCTGTGCGTACGTGACGGCCGGGGCGGCCAAGGCCACGCCGCACGCCACCACCAAGGCGGACCTGATCATGGGAGTCACCTCGCGATCAACCGGGCGAAAACGATGATGTTGTCGAGATAGTTGTGCGACGCCTTGTCGAAGACCCCGCCGCAGGTGATGAGCCGCAACTCCGGCTCGGTGGTGTCGCCGTAGACCGCGTCGGTGGGGAACCTGTCCTTCGCCACTCGCTCGACCTTCGTGACCGCGAACTCGGCCTTCTCGCCGTCCTTCCGGACGATCGAGACCTTGTCGCCGGGCGCCAGTTCCTTCAGCCGGAAGAAAATGCCCTTCTGCTTGTTCCCGTCCACGTGCCCGAGGATCACCGAGGGCCCGACCTCCCCCGGAGTCGGCCCGTGCACGTACCAGCCCGCCTGCATCGGCCGGGTGATCGGCGGGACCTCGACGGTGTTGTCCGCGTTGAGCCCCAGGGGGACCAGACTGGACTTCGCCTCGATCTTCGGTACGTCGATCGAGAGCGGATCGGCCTTCGGCAGCCCCTCGGTGACGGACTCGCTCGCGGGCTCCTGCTCCGGCTCCGGCGCGGCGCTCGGCGACGCCTTCGAGGTTCCGGCCTGCTCCGTGACCTGCGGCGGAGCGGCCTGCCCGGTCTCCCCCGGTCTGGACAGGACGATCGCCAGCGTCGCCAAGACGGCCGGCAGGACGGTCGCGAGCACCAACGGCGCCTGTCGTCCTCGCCACCACGTCGACTTCATGTGCACCCCTCACGGAAGCGGCGCGGGAGCGACGGAACCGGTCCCGGCCCCCAGACCGGGACCGGTTCGTCGTTCACCCCCACGACTGCCAGACGCCAGGCGCGGCCGAACGGTTGCCCGCCCAGGTCACGAAATCATCGCGATGAGGAGGATCAGGACGACATGCTGCCGTCACCGGCGTGAGCGGCACCGGCGGGCACCGCGTTCACCTGCCGGGGAGGAACGGAAAACGTTGCCGTATAGGACTTTCCGTTGCAGTTGACGGTCAGCGGGTAGCTGCCCGGAGCGGTGCCCTCCTTGAGGGTGACCTCGGCACTGATGTTCGCCGGGACGCCGATGAGCGGGCCGTAGTCGTACTTCCCGATGCTCAACACCGGCGAAGAGAACGTCGTCGACTTCGGCGCCTTCAGTCCGTCGCCGGGGCATTGGGCCAGCGCCACGTTGAAGTCGCCGTGCACGTACTTGCCGACGAGTCCGAGTTCGTAGGCCGTGTCGTCGTTGAGCTGCACCGTGACCCCACCGGGCTCGGGCCGGGGTTGTTGAGCGAACCCGGTCGCCGGCCCCGCCAGCACCACCGCCCCGATCGCCATCACTCCGGCGAGCACCCTGCGAACCACGAAAAACCCCTAGCCGTCAACGAAACACCGACACGCGCTGGACGCGGACATCCCGCCAAGGGTTGCTTCGACGGCGGAGATCAGTCCAAGTCGTCGTGCCGCATGAGCTGGCGGCCCGCCTCGGTGATCGACCCCGACAGCGACGGGTACACCGAAAATGTCAGTGCCAGATGTTCCACTGTGAGCTGGTTCTGGACGGCGAGCGCGATGGGAAGGATGAGTTCGCTCGCCGTCGGCGCCACGACCACCCCACCGACGACCACGCCGGTGGCGGGGCGGCAGAACAGCTTCACGAAACCGCGTCGCAGGCCTTCCATCTTCGCGCGGGCGTTCGTCGCGAGCGGGAGCATGATGGTGCGGGCGGGCACCTCACCCGAATCGATCGCCTGCTGGCTGATGCCGACGGTCGCGATCTCGGGGTGGGTGAACACGTTGGCGGCGACGGTCTTGAGCTTGATCGGCGCGACCCCCTCGCCGAGCGCGTGCCACATGGCGATACGGCCCTGCATGCTGGCCACGGAAGCGAGCATGAGCACCCCGGTGCAGTCGCCGGCGGCGTAGATCCCGGGCGCGCTGGTGCGCGAAACGCGGTCGACACCGATGAAGCCGCCGGGGCCGGGCTCGATGCCGACCTTCTCCAGGCCGATGTCGGCGGTGTTGGGCACCGAACCGACGGTCATCAGCGCGTGGCTGGCTTCGATCACGCGGCCGTCGGAGAGGTGGATCTCGACGCCCTTTGCGGTGCGCACGACCTTGTCGGCGCGGGCCTGCTTGACGACCGTGGTGCCGCGCTGCGAGAAGACCTCTTCGAGCACGGCGGCGGCGTCGGCGTCCTCGTGCGGGAGCACGCGGTCGCGACTGGACACGACGGTGACCTTGACGCCCATCTCGGTGTAGGCGGAGGCGAATTCGGCGCCGGTGACACCCGAACCGATGACGGCCAGGTGCTCGGGCAGCTCGCGCAGGTCGTAGAGCTGGCGCCAGTCGAGGATGCGCTCGCCGTCCGGCACCGCGCCGGGCAGCACCCGCGGGGTGGCGCCGGTCGAGATGAGGACGACGTCGGCGTCGAGCACCTCGGTCGAGCCGTCGGGGGCGGTGACGGCGACCTTGTGCGCCGCGAGCCCGGCCTCGTCGTCGTCGAAGCGGGCCTGTCCGATGACGACGCGGACACCCTCACGCTGGACGCGCGCGCGGATGTCGGCGGACTGCGCGAGCGCGAGGCCCTTCACCCGGCCGTGGACGGTCGGCAGGTCGACACTGGTGTCGGCCATGTCGGTGTTGATGCCGAGCTCACGGAGGTCGTGCATGTTCGCGAGCGCGCCGGAGGAGGCGATGAACGTCTTCGACGGGACGCAGTCGTAGAGCACGCACGCGCCGCCGAGGCCGTCCCGTTCGACGACGGTGACGTCGGCTCCGTGCTGGGCCGCGACCAGTGCCGCTTCGTAACCGGCGGGGCCTCCGCCCATGATCACGATCTTGGTCACCGGTCTCCTCCTCGCTGCGGTGTCTGTGACTGCGTTTACCGTACGCGGGCGACCGCTGGTCGGATTGAGTGGCCGGACACGGCATGTGCGTCCAGCCGGGTGACCGCCGGGTCGCTAGGCTGTGCCCGTGCCGTTGTATGCCGCGTATGGATCCAATATGGAGCCCGCCCAGATGCTGGAGCGCGCTCCGCACTCGCCCATGGCCGGCACCGGCTGGCTGGAGGGCTGGAGGTTGACCTTCGGCGGCGAGGACCTCGGCTGGGAAGGCGCGCTGGCGACCATCGTCGAAGACCCCGGCTCCCGGGTCTTCGTGGTGCTGTACGACGTCACGCCGCTGGACGAAGACGGCCTCGACCGCTGGGAAGGCGGCGAGCTGGGCATCCACTCCAAGATCCGGCTCCGCGTGCAGACCATGGACGGCTCCGTCCTGGCGTGGCTGTACGTCCTGGACGCCTACGAGGGCGGTCTCCCTTCAGCCCGCTATCTCGGCGTGCTGGCCGACGCCGCCGAAGCCGCGGGCGCCCCCGCCGACTACGTCGACGCGCTCCGCACCCGCCCCTGCCAAGGCATCAGCGGCTGATCCCGCGAGTTACGCCTTCAATCACGCGAATCGCGCCTTTAATCACGTGAGTCGCATCTCCCATCACGCGAGTCGCGCCGTACGACGCTCGAACGCTCCGCATAATTCCGCCAGCAACCGTCGTGGATCCCGCAGATCGGGCGCCGTCGCGCGGATCGTGATCCACCCGCGCGCCGCCATCCTGGCGTCCCGCTCCGCGTCATGGCCCTGCCTGCCCTCGTGTGCGGCGTAGCCGTCGTATTCCAGGGCGATACGCGCTTCGGGCCACGCGAGGTCGAGCACGTACAGCTTCCGCCCGTCGATGGTGGCGACCTCGTACTGTGCGACCGGTACCGGCAGCCCGGCCTCCACGACGATCAAGCGAAGAATGCTCTCCGGCGGCGATTCGGCCTCGCCCGTAGCGAGCGCGAGCAGCATCTGTGCCCTGTGGATACCTCGTCGGTCGCGGCGGTCGAGAATGCGATCCCGGACGTTGCCGTGCAGGACTCCCCGGTGTTCCGGTGCGAGGTTGTGCAGCGCCTCTTCGAGCGCGGCGAACGCTGTTCGCTTGTCGCCGTCGCAGAGGTGGTCGGCCAGCGCGCGGTTCAACGGGAACACGGGAAGTCCGTCCAGTTCGAGTACATCGGCCGGATGGAATTCCGCCCTGTGCACGACCAGCCCAGACCTCGATTGGACCCGTCTCGAGTAAGGAACGGTCAGGTGGACGACAGTACTGTCGGCAGCCGAAATCCCATGCAGGGCAAGAGAAGTCACGCCGGAAAGCACTGCTGGTGGGCCAACCGCGAGCAGTGCCGCCTGTGCCAGGCACGGCAAGCTGAGCAGATCCGCCGCGTGGACGACCACGCCTCGCCATGGCTGAGCCAGCACACCACGCGCCAGCCCTTCGACGACGACTCGCCGCCCCAAGATCTTGTCGGCCTCGCTACGCGAGACCGCCCCCTGTCGTCCTCCCCAATTGATCACATCTTCGAGAATCGGCGACCGGATCGATCTTGGGAAGGGGCGTTTCCTGGGCTGTGGATAACTCGCCCAGGTTGTGGACAACTTTGTGCACGGGTGTTCGGGATCGATAGGACCGAACACCCGTGCGCAGAGACGTAACTCGCGTGATCGAAGCCGTAACTCGCGTGATCGAAGCCGTAACTCAAGCGAGGGTGGCCAGGGCCGTGTGGACCAGGGTGCGGACACCGCACAGGAGCGAACGCTCGTCGAGGGTGAAGGTCGGGCGGTGGATGTCGGCCATCGGGCCTTCGCCGGACCAGACGCCGAGGCGCGCGAAGGCGCCCTGGACGTGCTCCAGATACCATCCGAAGTCCTCGCCACCGGACGATTGCTCGGTGCCGGCCACGGCGGCCTCGCCCAACGCGGCTTCGACACCGGCACGCATCAGCGCGTGCGACTCCGGGTCGGAGACGACCGGCGGCACGCCGCGGCGGTAGTCGAGGGAGAACCCGACGCCGGTCGGCGCGAGCAGCGACTCCACCGAAGACGCGACGAGCGGCTCCAGCATCGTCCAGACGTCGTGGTCGGCCGTACGGAGCGTGCCGCGCAGCACCCCGTCCTGCGGGACCGCGTTGGCGGCCTGCCCGGCGTGCACCGCGCCCCAGACCAGCACGGTCCCGGAGCGCGGGTCGACGCGCCGCGAAAGGACCGCGGGCAGCGACGTGATCACGGTGCCCAGCGCGTGCACCAGGTCCGCGGTCAGATGCGGCCGCGAGGTGTGCCCACCCGGCGAGGTGAGCCGCAGCTCGATGAGGTCGGCGGCGGAGGTCAGCGCACCTTCGCGCAGCCCGACCTTGCCGACCTCGAGCTGCGGGTCGCAGTGCAGCCCGTAGATCCGCTCGACACCGTCCATCGCGCCGGCGGCGATCATGTCCAGCGCGCCACCGGGCATGACCTCCTCGGCGGCCTGGAAGATCAGCCGCACGCGGCCCGGCAGCTCCGGCGCGCCCGCCAGCGCCCGCGCCGCGCCCAGCAGGATCGCGGTGTGCGCGTCGTGCCCGCACATGTGCGCGGCGCCTTCGGTCTTGGAGGCGTACGGGAGGCCGGTGGCCTCGGTCAGCGGCAGGGCGTCCATGTCGGCGCGCAGGGCGACGCAGCGGTCCCCGCTGCCGATGTCGCAGACGACGCCGGTGCCCGTGGGCAGCACCCACGGCTTGAGCCCGACCGCGCGGAGCAGGGACACGACCATTTCGGTCGTGGCGAACTCGTGGCGGGAAAGCTCCGGGTGCGCGTGGATGTGCCGGCGCCACGCGAGAACGTCGGTGGCGTTCGCGCGGAGCCAGTCGTCGAGCCAGAAAGGACCGCGTCCGGCACCAAGGTCATGCACAGATGCCATGCTGATGCCGGCCTCGGGGATCAGCGCGGTGGACGCCTCTATAGGGGCAACGACGCGACCCTCGGGGTCGCCTGGAATGTCCGGACGTGAATCGAGCACCGTCACGCCGCACCTCCTCCCGCGACACAGTCACCTTCGTCTACCACCGTACGAGTGGTCGCGGAAGGCACGCTGGGTGCCGTTCGATCTGTGATACGCATTTGCGATAGATCGTGCACCATGCAGATGACAAGCCGCTCGTCGAGTGATCGAGCCGGAGATGGCCGGTAGTGGATCTGCGTTGAACGGCGTCGGGAATTCGGTCCGGGCTAAGCGGAGAGTCCTTCTACTTACCGGTCGCGGCTCAGGACTTCTTCTTCTTGGAACGGGCGCGACGGCCGAGGATCACCAGGCCCAGCAAGACGGCCGCGACGACACCCGCGATGATCTTGTTCTTGGTCTCCTGGCTGTTGGCCTTGTCGGTCTCGGCGGGGTCGAGCACCGGTCCCGGGGGCGCCTGGCGCGGCACCTCGTGCACCGCCGCCTGCGCGATCACCGGCGCGGGCGCCTGGATCTCCTTGGCCTGCGCGACCGGCGCGCAGACGACCAGCCCGGCGGCGGCGAGTCCGGCAAGCCGCCCGAGACGAGACCTTTTCGGCATGACTCCCTTTCGTCGGCGCTCGGTTCGTCGACAGAGCGCGGATCCGATTCTGCACTCTGCCGGGTTCCCGCGTCAGCCGCCACGCGGAGGACCGGAGAACGCCTCCAGAATCCGTTGCGCGGCCAGCGTCGGGGTCAGTTCACCGTCACGGACCGCCCGTTCGACGTCCGGGACGGCCGCTCGCACGTCCGGATGCGCGGCGAGCCTGCCGAGCAGTTGTTCGCGGACCATCGACCAGGTCCACTCCACCTGCTGCCGCCGTCGCCGGGCGTCCAGTTCCCCCGACGCGGCCAGCACGGCACGGTGACGGCCGATCTCGGCCCACACCTCGTCCAGTCCGACGTCGGTGAGCGCGCTGCAGGTCAGCACCGGCGGGGTCCATTCGGCGTCCCGCCCGTAGATCATCCGCAGGGCACCGGCCAGTTCGCGGGCCGCGCGTTTCGCGTCCCGTTCGTGGTCGCCGTCGGCCTTGTTGACCGCGATGACGTCGGCCAGTTCGAGAACGCCCTTCTTGATGCCCTGCAACTGGTCGCCGGTGCGGGCGAGGGTCAGGAACAGGAAGCAGTCGACCATGTTCGCCACGGTCACTTCGGACTGCCCGACGCCGACGGTCTCGACGAGCACGATGTCGTACCCGGCCGCTTCCATCAGCACGATCGTTTCGCGGGTCGCCCGCGCGACACCGCCGAGCGTGCCCGAAGTCGGCGAAGGGCGGATGAACGCCTTCGGGTCCACCGCGAGCCGCGCCATCCTGGTCTTGTCACCCAGGATCGACCCGCCGGTCCGCGTCGACGACGGGTCGACGGCCAGCACGGCGACCTTGTGCCCGGCCTCGGTGAGATCCGTACCGAGCTGGTCGATGAAAGTCGACTTGCCGACACCGGGGACGCCGGTGATGCCGACGCGCCGTGCGCCGCCCGCGTGCGGGAGCAGTTCGACCAGCAGCTCCTGTGCCTGTGCCCGGTGATCCTCGCGGTTCGACTCGACGAGCGTGATCGCCCGCGACAGCAGGCCGCGGTCGCCTGCGAGGACCCCCTCGACCAGTGCCCCGACGTCGATCCTGCGCGGCAAGGTTCAGGACTCCTGGGCGGTCAGCTGTCCGATGAGGTCGATCGCCGCTTCGGCGATCACCGTGCCGGGGCCGAAGATCGCCGCCGCGCCCGCCGCGCGCAGCTCCTCGTAGTCCTGCGGCGGGATGACGCCGCCGACCACGACGATGATGTCTTCGCGGCCCTGTTCGGCGAGTTCGGCGCGCAACGCGGGGACCAGCGAAAGGTGCCCGGCCGCCAGCGACGAGACGCCGATGACGTGCACGTCCGCTTCGATCGCCTGCCGCGCGACCTCGCCCGGGGTGGAGAACAACGGGCCGACGTCGACGTCGAAACCGATGTCGGCGAAGCCGGTCGCGATCACCTTCTGACCGCGGTCGTGGCCGTCTTGGCCCATCTTCGCGACCAGGATCCGGGGACGGCGCCCCTCTTCCCGGGCGAAAACCTCGACGAGTTCACGCGCCTGCTCGACGTTCTCGGCCTTGCCGACTTCCTCGCGGTACACACCGGAGATGGTACGAATCTGGCCGGAGTGCCGCCCCCAGATCCGCTCCAGCGAGTCGGAGATCTCGCCGACCGTGGCCTTCGCCCTGGCGGCGTCGATCGCGAGCGCGAGCAGGTTGCCGTCGGCCTGGGCGCCGGCGGTGAGCCGCCGCAGCGCGTCCTGCGTGGCGTCCTCGTCCCGTTCCTCGCGCAGCCGCCGCAGTTTCTCCAACTGCTGCGCGCGCACCCCGGCGTTGTCGACCTTGAGCACGTCGATCTGCTCGTCGTCGCCGACCTGGTATTTGTTCACGCCGATCACGGGCTGGCGGCCGGAGTCGATCCGCGCCTGCGTCCGCGCCGCGGCCTCTTCGATACGCAGCTTGGGGATGCCGGCGTCGATCGCCTTCGCCATCCCGCCCGCCTGTTCGACCTCGGTGATGTGGCCCCACGCCTTGCTCGCGAGGTCGTAGGTCAGCTTCTCGACGAACGCGCTGCCACCCCACGGGTCGATGACGCGCGTGGTGCCGGATTCCTGCTGCAACAGCAACTGCGTGTTCCGCGCGATACGGGCGGAGAAGTCGGTCGGCAGGGCGAGCGCCTCGTCGAGGGCGTTGGTGTGCAACGACTGCGTGTGTCCCTGGGTCGCGGCCATCGCCTCGACACAGGTGCGGACGACGTTGTTGTAGACGTCCTGCGCGGTCAGGGACCAGCCGGAGGTCTGCGAGTGGGTCCGCAGGCTCAAGGACTTGGAACTCTTGGGCTCGAAGCCCTTCACCAGCTTGGCCCACAGGAGCCGCGCCGCGCGGAGCTTCGCGACCTCCATGAAGAAGTTCATCCCGATCGCCCAGAAGAAGGACAGGCGCGGCGCGAACTTGTCGACGTCCAGCCCGGCTTCGACGCCGGAGCGGAGGTACTCGACGCCGTCCGCGAGCGTGTACGCCAGCTCCAGATCGGCGGTCGCCCCGGCCTCCTGCATGTGGTACCCGGAGATGGAGATCGAGTTGTACTTCGGCATGTTCCGCGAGGTGAACGAGAAGATGTCCGAGATGATCCGCATCGACGGCTGCGGCGGGTAGATGTAGGTGTTGCGGACCATGAACTCCTTGAGGATGTCGTTCTGGATGGTCCCGGCCAGTTTGTCCGGCGTGACACCCTGTTCCTCGGCCGCGACCACGTACAGCGCCAGCACCGGCAGGACGGCGCCGTTCATGGTCATCGAGACGCTCATCCTGTCGAGCGGGATGCCGTCGAAGAGCTGGCGCATGTCGTAGATCGAGTCGATCGCGACGCCCGCCATGCCGACGTCACCGGCGACGCGCGGGTGGTCGGAGTCGTAGCCGCGGTGCGTCGCGAGGTCGAAGGCGACCGAAAGGCCCTTCTGCCCGGCCGCGAGATTCCGGCGGTAGAAGGCGTTCGATTCCTCGGCGGTGGAAAAACCCGCGTACTGACGGATGGTCCACGGCTGGTTGACGTACATCGTCGGGTACGGGCCGCGCAGATACGGCGCGATGCCCGGATAGGTGCCGAGGAAGTCCACTCCGGACAGATCGTCGGCGGTGTGGACCGGTTTGACGCCGATGCCTTCCGGCGTCTCCCACGCGAGTGCGTCGGGGCCCTTGCCGGTGGCGGCGTGCAACGCTTCGGTCCATTGAGGACGGTCGACGGGGTCGGGGGTGCCGAGCTCGATGCCGGCGAAGTTCGGGATGGTCATCACTGCACTCCGAGCTCGTTCAACGTGCCGGTCAGGATTTCCAGGGCGTCGCAACCGGTGAAGAGGTAGCCCGAGACGTCCGCGTGATCGCCGGGTTTACCGGCGAGAAGCACCGACGTGGCGCCCGCCTCCTTCAACGCCTTCGCGACGCTGTCGGCTTCCTCCGCGTAGGAAGTGTCGCTACCGCAGAGACAGGCCATCTTCGTTCCGCTGGCCCGGAATTCCGCGATGACGCCGTCGATGTCCTTGGGGGCGCCGGGGTTCACGGCCTCGATCCCGCCCGCTTGGAACAGGTTCGCCGCGAAGCTCGCCCGCGCGGTGTGCGCCGCGACCGGGCCGAGCGTGGCGAGGAAGACGCGGGGACGGCTCGGATGCGCGTCCGCCCGGTCCCGCAGGGCTTCGAACGCCTCGGCGTACCGGTGCCTCGGCAGGCCGCCGCCCGGCAGGTCTTCGACGACATCACGGACGACGGTTTTCTCAGTCAGGTTGGGGAATTCGCTGACGCCGGTGATCGGATCGCGCCGGGTCGCGAGCCGCTTGGACCGTTTCTCCCAGGTTTCCGCGAGCCGCGCGGCGAGCGCACCCGAGGCCAGTTCGGCCTCGATAGCACCTGCCGCCTCGATGGCGGTGAACTCGCGCCACGCGGCCTTGGCCAGGTCTTCGGTGAGATTCTCGACGTACCAGGAGCCGCCCGCCGGGTCGATCACCCCGGCCAGTTTGGCTTCCTCCAGCAAGACGGCGTGCGTGTTGCGCGCGATCCGCGCGGAGAACGCGTCCGGCTGGCCGATCGCGGCGTCGAAGGGGAGCACGGTGATCGCGTCCGCGCCGCCGACCCCGGCCCCGAAACAGGCGAGCGTGGTGCGCAGCATGTTCACCCACGGGTCACGCTGGGTCAGCATCGCGGGCGAGGTGACCGCGTGCTGCCGCATGCCCGCTCCCTTGCCGCCGGAGACCTCGGTGACCCGGGCCCAGAGGCGGCGCGCGGCGCGGAACTTGGCGATCGTGAGGAATTGGTCGGCGGTGGCGGCGAGCCGGAATTCGAGCTGCCCGGCCGCGGTGTCGACGTCCAGCCCCGCTTCGGTCAGCGCCCGCAGGTACGCGACGCCCGCGGCGATGGTCGCGCCGAGCTCCTGCGCGTCGGAGCCGCCCGCCTCGTGGAAGGGCAGCCCGTCGGCGACGATCGTCCGCACCTTCGGGTGACTGCCGGCGACCCGCGCCGCCAGTTCCGCGGCGGGGGCGAGCGGATGCGCCGAACCGGTGCGCGCGGCCGACCCGATCGGGTCGGCGCCGAGGGTCGCGGTGACCGCGCTCGCCGGGATCTCCCGTTCGGCGAAAAGGGCAAACAACTCGTTCGCGGCGGCTTCGTACTCTTCGCCCGCGTCGAGGGTGACGGGCGCGAGGTCGACGTAGACCTCGTTCAGTGCGTCACCCAGATCGGCGACGGGGACCCCGGTGGCGCCGGCGCGCAGCCAGAGGGAGCTGACGCCGCCTTCGAGATCGGCGAGGATCGCGGTGTTCGTGGCCTTCGCGTCACGGCGCGCGTAGCGGGCACGGATGTCCCAGCCGGTCGTCACCGCACCCTCGGGCCGCGCATTTCGCACGAACGGCGGAAGGCCGGGGAAACCCGTTCCCTCGACGGCGTCGTCGGCGGTGTAGAGCGGCTGGATCTCCAGGCCGTCGTACGTCCGGGTGACGAGCTTGCTTTCGGGCGGGCCGTCGAAGGACTCGTCGATGGCACCGCTCTTGCGCAGCACGCCGGCGACGAGTTCCCGCCACTGGTCCCGGCTCGCTTCCGGGAACTCCGCGGCGAGCTTCAGCTCCTCGGGCGCGTCGGGCTCGCCGCGGGTCGGCACTGACTCCGTCTCGGCCACTTCCGTCATAACCATCGATGCTAACGGCCCTCAAGTGGCGTTACCTGTGACGCTAGTCGCGCCGAAGGGGTGGCCTGTTCACTCCGACAGGGCACGGCGCATAGGGCCGTCACGCGGGCATACGCCACAATTGGGCCGTGCCGTCCGACACCACCGAGCCCAGCGAGAGTCCCGGCGACGAGAAGCGTGTAGTCGCCGGGCGATACCGGTTGCGCTCGGTCATCGGCTCAGGGTCGATGGGCACGGTCTGGTCGGCTTACGACGAGTTCCTGCACCGTCCGGTCGCGGTCAAAGAGGTCCGCCTCCCGCCCGGCGTCCCGGCCTCGCAGGCCGACGAACTGCGCGAACGGACCCTGCGCGAAGCCCGCGCGATCGCCGTGCTGAGTCACCCGAACGTGATCATCCTGCACGACGTCGCGCGCGAGAACGACGAACCGTTCGTGGTCATGGAGCTGCTGCCGTCGCGCAGCCTCGCGCACATCCTGCGCGACCACGGGCCGCTGACGGTCGAGCAGGCGGCGGCCGTCGGCATCGCCGTGGCGTCCGCGCTCGAAGCCGCGCACGCCGCCGGGATCACCCATCGTGACGTCAAACCGGGGAACGTCCTGGTCGCGGGGGACGGGCGCATCAAGCTCACCGACTTCGGCATCGCGCGCAACGTCTCCGAAGCCACCATGACCCGCACGGGGATGATGCTGGGCTCCCCCGCCTACATCGCACCGGAGGTCGCCTCCGGCGGCGCCGTCGTTCCCGCCGCCGACCTGTGGGGTCTCGGCACGACGCTGTTCGCCGCCATCGAGGGCTCGCCGCCCTACGACGCCGACGGCGACCCGCTCGAAACGGTCGGCAAGGTCGTCAACGGGAAGGTGCCGAAACCCGGCCCCGGTCCGCTGGCCGACGTGATCGGCGCGCTCATGAAGAAGGAGCCGTCGAAGCGGATCACGCTGCGCGAGGTGCGGCGCCGCCTGTACCCGTTGCAGGCCAAGACACTCATCGACCTCTTCCCCGCGGAGCTGTTCCACACGCCCGACGGCAAGAAGACCACCGCGCATCTGGACGCGACCGACACCCAGGTGATCAAGCCGGTCAAGCCGGAAAAGCCGGGCGAGGGGACGAGTTCGGCACTCGCCGCCGACCCCGGTCCGCTGCCGTTCCTGAACCAGCCCGCCGCGGCGCCGTCCCCTCCGGCCGAACTCGCGCCGATGCCGACCGTCTCCCCGCCGCCACCTCGCCGGCCGGGCCGGTCGCCGGCCGCCATCGTGGTGCTGACGCTCGCGTCGATCGTGCTCTTCCTGCTGGCCGCGGGCGGCGGGTTCGTGCTGGCCAGGACCGCCGGCGGGCAGGAGCTGCGGCCGCCGGAGAAGGTGCAGCAGGGCGACACGATCGTCACTCGGCCGCCGCCGAAACTGATCACGCAGCAAGGTGACGCCAGCACGGTGAACGGTCTCAAGGGCGGCCGGTTCAGCATCGGTGTCCCGGAGGGCTGGCAGAAGTTCGTCGCCCCGCACGTCACCAGAGGGACACCGAGCACCGTGGTGCAGTACGTCTCGCCCGACGGCCGCCAGGCCATCCGGCTCGAGCGGCTGAACGGTTTCCTGTCGAGCAGCTCGCCGCCCGCCTACCTCAGCTGGCTCAAGAGCCAGCATCCGGAGATCGCCCTCATCGGCGAGCCCACCACCGTGCCCGGCCGGGGGGACGACAGCCAGCGGTACACCTACCGGACGACCGAGCGCGCCACCGGGAACCGGGACTCCGCGAACGAGAGCATCACCCGCACGACGTACATGGACCTGTTCAGCGAAGGCACGGACCTCTGGATCCTTTCGGTGACCTCGCCGATCGAGCAGGAGAACTCCGCGAAGACGGCGATCTTCGAGCCCGTCGCGCTTTCGCTCGTCATCGACGACTAGCCCCCTTCGACCTGGTCATCGCGCGCTGGATGCACCTCGAATCCCGCGAGCACCGGATTCACCCACTGGCGACCGGCCCGCTCCTGGCGCTCACCCTCTTCCTGTCCCCGTTCGGGCCGGTGGCGTTCCTGCTCGGGCGAGCCGTCCGGATACGCTCGTCGCATGAGTGAGAACGAGGTCGCGGCGGCCGCCGCCATCGCCGAGCGCACCGGCGTCGAGAAGCACGACATCGCCGTCGTGCTCGGTTCGGGCTGGCGCCCGGCGGCGGACGTCATCGGGGAGCCCGAGGCGGAGATCCCGCTGGGCGAACTGCCCGGATTCGTCGCGCCGGGCGCGGTCGGGCACGGGGGAACCGTCCGGTCGGTCCGCGTCGGCGGGAAACGCGCGCTGATCCTGCTGGGTCGCACGCATTTCTACGAGGGCAAGGGCATCGATCCGGTCGTGCACAACGTGCGCACCGCCGCGGCGGTGGGCGCCAGGACGGTGTTGCTGACCAACGCCGCGGGCGGCCTGCGCGAGGGTTTCCGGGTCGGACAGCCGGTGCTGATCTCCGACCATCTGAACCTGACCGCGCGTTCGCCGATCGTCGGCGCGCACTTCGTCGACCTGACGGATCTCTACTCGAAGCGGCTGCGCGACATCGCGCGCGAAATCGACCCTTCGCTGGAAGAGGGCGTCTACGCGGGGCTGACCGGACCGCATTTCGAGACCCCGGCGGAGATCCGCATGCTGCGGACGCTCGGCGCCGACCTCGTCGGCATGTCGACGGTGCTGGAGGCCATCGCCGCCCGCGCCGCCGGGGTGGAGGCGTTCGGGCTTTCGCTGGTGACCAACCTGGCGGCCGGGATGACCGGGGAGCCGCTGAACCACGAAGAGGTTCTCGAAGCGGGCCGCCAGTCGGCCACCCGCATGGGCACCCTGCTCAAGGAACTCGTCGCCCGCGCCTGAGACTTCGCGCGGGCAGGCCCCCTTCCCCCGGCTGAGCGGAGAAGGGGGCCTGCCCGCATCCATATCAGCCGGCGAACTCGGGCAATCGCAGTGCGACCTCCGCGGGCGAAGGCATCGCGGCGACCTCGTCGGCGAGCTTCCGCGCCGTGCCGTGCACCGTTTCGTCGGTGAGCAGCTCGCGCGCCTGTTCGGAGATGAGATCCTCGACGACGTCGGCGCCGATCAGCCGCGTGCCCACCCCGGCCGCGACGACGGCTTCGGCGTTGGTGAACTGATCCGCCCCCTGCGGCAGCACCAGCTGGGGCAGCCCGGCGCCGAAGGCACCCAGCGTCGTCCCACTGCCACCGTGGTGGACCACGAGGTCGACGTACGGCAGGAGATCGACCTGCGGCACCCAGACCTCGACCCGGACATTGCCAGGGAGTTCGCCCAGCGCCGCCGGATCCACCGTCGGTCCCGCCGCGACGAGGACGTCCGCGTCGAGCCGCGCGAGACCGCCGATGGCCCGTTTCAACACGTTTTCGTCGCCGAAGGCCGTCCCGAGGGTGAGGTAGATCAGCGGACGGCTCTTGTCCCGGCCGACCACGCCCGCCGGGAGGTCTCCCGGTTCGGCCCAGCCGACGGGACGCAGCGGGATCCGGTTCGCTTCGGCCAGGAACTCCGGCGCTTGCACCGATTCCGGGCAGATGTCGACGACAGGATCGCCGAAGGACGGCAGGTTCACGCCTTCGAATCCGACCTCCGCGGCGAATTCCCCGAGGCGGCCGTACATGACGTCCAAGACGTCATCCGGGGAGAAGCGGCCGAAACCGTGCCCGATCGCGGGAATGCCGGCGAGGTGGGCGGCGATGGCGCCCCCGGCGTTGCCGATTTCGTAGACGACGAGATCGGGCCGTTGCCGCTCCAGCAACGGCGTGAGATCGGCGACGAACCGCCGAGGCAGCACATTCCCGAACACTTCGCCGATAATGGGATGAAACGACTCGGGCGGAGTGTCGGAGGCGTGGGGCTTGAGAGCGTCGGGCCCGGCGACCGACTCGAACGCCTCCCGTATCCCGAATCCGGCGCTTTCCACGGCCAGACCGGCCTTTTCGACGGTCGTCAGCATGTCGTCACCGGTGGCGAACACGACTTCGTGCCCGGCGTCACGAGCGGCGACGGCGAGCGGTAGTAGGGGATAGAGATGACCATGACTCACCAGAGAAGTGAAGATCAAGCGCACCCTCCCCAACGTACCCGTAGGCTGACTCGGTGACGACTTCCTTGACCTCGGATCTCCGGGATCGGGCCTTCCGCTGGATCGCCGACGATCCGGACGACGATTCCCGCGTCGAACTGCAGAACATCCTCGCCCGCGCGATGGGCGGCGAAGCCGGTGCGGCGGACGAACTCGCGGACCGGATGGCCGGCCCGCTCGAATTCGGCACCGCCGGGCTGCGCGGCCCGGTGCGGGCGGGCCCCAACGGGATGAACGTCGCGGTCGTCACCCGGACGACGGCCGGGGTCGCGGCCTGGCTGGTCGCGCAAGGGCATCCGGGCGGGGTCGTGGTGGTCGGCCGCGACGCGCGGCACGGTTCGGAAGCCTTCGCCAAGGCCGCCGCCGAGGTGCTGACGGCCGCCGGATTCGTGGTGAAGGTGCTCCCCGGTCCGCTGCCCACCCCGGTGCTCGCGTTCGCCGTCCTGGAACTCGGCGCGGTCGCGGGGATCCAGATCACCGCGTCGCACAATCCCCCCGCCGACAACGGTTACAAGCTCTACGACGCCTCGGGCGGCCAGATCGTGCCGCCCTCGGACGGTCAGATCGAGCGGGCCATCGAAGCCGCCCTCCCGGCGATCAGCGTGCCGCGGGAGCCGGGCGCCGAGGTGCTGGGCGACGAGCTCCGCGACGCGTATCTCGCGAAGGTCGCGCTTCTGCCACGCGGCCCGGAGCGCGAAGTCAGGGTCGCCGCGACGGCGTTGCACGGCGTCGGCGCGGACACCTTGCGCGCGGCGTTCGACCGCGCCGGTTTCGGCGATCTCCACTTGGTCGCGGAGCAGGCCACGCCCGATCCCGACTTCCCGACGGTCGCCTTCCCCAATCCGGAGGAACCGGGCGCGACGGATCTGTTGCTGGCGCTGGCGTCCGAAGTGGACGCGGAGCTGGCGATCGCGCTCGACCCCGACGCCGACCGCTGCGCGCTGGGCGTGCGCGAGCGGGACGGTTCGTGGCGGATGCTGCGCGGTGACGAAACCGGTGTTCTGCTCGGTTGGCACATTCTGTCCACTGTGGACAAAACCGTCGGCACGGATCCGCTGGTGGCCACGACGATCGTGTCCTCGTCGATGCTCGGCGAGATCGCGAAGGAGTTCGGAGCGCGTTACGCGGAGACGTTGACCGGCTTCAAATGGCTCGTCCGCGCGGGCGAAGGCCTCGTGTTCGCCTACGAAGAGGCGCTCGGTCTCTGCGTGAACCCCGGTTTCGTGCGCGACAAGGACGGCATCTCCGCCGCCGTGTTCGCCGCGGGGCTGGCCGCTTCCCTGCGCGCGGCGGGCCGCGGACCGCTGGACGTCCTCGACGAACTGGCCGTGAAGCACGGAGTGCACGTGACGGATCAGGTCTCGCTACGGGTCACCGATCTGTCGGTGCGGGAGCGGCTGATGGCCGGGCTGCGCGGCGCTCCCCCGGCGTCGCTGGGCGGCGGCGACGTCACGATGGAAGACCTCCTGCCCGACGCCGACGTCCTCCGCCTGACCGGCGAAGGCCTGCGCGTCGTCATCAGGCCGTCCGGAACCGAGCCGAAGCTGAAGGCGTATCTCCAGGTGAAGGAGCCGGTGTCCGGCGATCTCGCCAACGCACGCGCCGCGGCGGACGCACGCCTGGCCGCGGTCCGGGCCGACATCGAGTCCCGGCTGACCTGACGTGCCGAGGTTGCTGATCGTCCACCACACGCCGTCGCCCTCGACGCAGGAGATGTTCGAGGCCGTGCTCTCCGGCGCGAACCATCCGGA
The DNA here is from genome assembly GCF_029369745.1 of Amycolatopsis sp. QT-25. NCBI lineage: Bacteria > Bacillati > Actinomycetota > Actinomycetes > Pseudonocardiales > Pseudonocardiaceae > Amycolatopsis > Amycolatopsis sp. QT-25. The sequence goes on along the minus strand of NZ_CP120210.1, from coordinate 843,631 downwards.
CATCGAGGGCGTCGACGTGGTGCGCCGCGCGGCGTTGGGCGCGACCGTGCCCGACGTCCTCGATGCCGATGGCTACCTGCTCGGCACCCCGGCGAATCTGGGTTACATGTCCGGCGCGCTGAAGCATTTCTTCGACACCGTCTATTACCCGTGCCTGGATTCCACGCGCGGACGGCCGTTCGGGTTCTTCGTGCACGGCGACAACGACACCTCGGGCACCGTGCGCGGAATCGAGGGCATCACCACCGGACTCGGCTGGGAGAGCGCGGCTTCTCCGGTGCTCGTCACCGGAAAACCGGGCAAAGCGGAGTTGAAAGCCTGCTTCGAACTGGGCGGCACCCTGGCCGCCACGCTCATGCCCTGATCCCTCCACGCAATTCGTCATCTGGTCGCGCATACGCGACCAGATGACGAATTGCCCTGTAAAAGTAAGGGGCCTGTCACCGGAAGCCCTGGGGGTCGACCTCCGGCAACAGGCCTAGGCCAAGGGTTCGCCGTGACGGCGATCAACCTTGGCTGCCTAAGCGTACTACATCCGGCACGATCTTGTGCACCCGCCCGGAAAAACGCCTCTCACTCCGGTGTCCGTGCACCCCCAGGGCACGGATTCCGGAGCGAGAGGCCGAAACACGGAACGAAACCGCTTGACAACTGTAAACCACTGCATACATAGCCTGTCAACAGCTGCGGACAGGACGGATCGCGTTACACTCCGACCACGGAACAGGACCTTGGAACGGATGGGGGGTCATGTCGCCGTACCAGACCTTCGCCCAGAAACTGAGCGCGCTGATCGATTCGGCGCGCGCGAACGAAGGCGCCCCGCACAGCTATCGCGAGCTGTCCGCGGCGATCGATCGCGCCGGCGGGCCCACCATGTCGCCCGCGTACCTCCAGCAGCTCGCCACGGGCAAACGCGTCAATCCGAAGATCCACTACGTCGAAGCGCTGGCGAAACTGTTCGGGGTACCGATCACCTACTTCTTCGAAGATCAGGAACCGCACCCCGTCGGAGAGGCGAAGCTCATGGCCATGCGCGCGCAGGAACTCTCCCCGCAAGGCCGGCGTCAGGTCATGGACCTGCTGGAACTCGTCGAACGGTACGAACGCGCCGAACGCGACCAGCCGGGCGAAAGCCGATGAAGGAACGGGAACTCCGCAAACGCTGCCGCAAGATGCTGAACAAGCTCGACATCGAACCACCGCTCGACGTCGGCGTGCTCTGCGAGCGGCTCGGCGAGCAGCGGGGCAGGCCGATCCGGCTGATGCCGTATCCGCTGGAGGTGCCGGGTCCCTTCGGCTGCTGGATCGCCACCGGTTCGGCGGACTACATCTTCTTCCAGCAGGAGACCACGAAGTCTCATCAAGACCACATCATCCTGCACGAACTCGGGCACATGCTCGCCGATCACCATCCCGGCGGCGACGCCGAACCCGCCGATTTCCTGCGCGGCCCGGCCACCGGTCTGGACAGCGACGCGGTACACCGCGCTTTACGCCGCACCTCCTACGATGAGGCGCACGAATGGGAAGCCGAGACCGTGGCGACCATCATCCTCGAATGGGCGTCGGTCTTGAACTACACGATTCCCCGTCGCGCCGACGACGATGACGTCCGCCGTGTCCAAGGCGCGCTGGGCGACCATCAAGGGTGGCTGTGAATTCGCTGTTCTCCCCGCTCAACGTCGTGGCGATGGTGTTGTTCGCGACCGCGCTCGCCTGGCGGATCTACCAGACGTACCGGGCGCCCCGGCGGCTGCCGAACTGGGCGATCACGGTCACGATCGTCTGCGTCGCCGGCTCCTTCCTCGCCCAGCAGAAGGTGGTCTCCGGCTGGCTGGACGGGCTGACGGGCAAAGGCACCGGACGCCTGGTCAACAACATCCTGCTCGCCATCGGGGTGTGCGCGCTGTTGATCGTGTTCCTCGGTTCCGAGCTGGGACCGCGCCGGCCGGGACGGGTGCTCTTCGAGCTGATCCCGCTCTCCGGCGCGATCGCGCTGATGCTGGTCGCGATGGCCATCACCCCGCCGGGGGTGCGAGGGCTCGCGCTGAGCCCGAAGCTCGTGCACGAGCCCGGCGTGGCGTTGTTCTACCTGGGCGCCGGGAGCTACCTGATCTACGGCCTCGCCGCCTGCGCCTGGTGGATCTTCCGGTACGTCCGCGCGGCGGACCGGCATCTGAAGACCGGGCTGAAACTCGGTGCCGCCGGGCTGATCTGCCTTGCGGTGGGCAGTGTCTTCCGCGCGCTGTACATCGTGATCGCGTGGGCGTTCGGGCCGTCGATCCCGCTTCTGCTCACCGTCGCCGTTCCGCTGGTGCTCCTCGGAAGCGTGCTCTTCCTCGCCGGGGTCACCTATCCGGGTGTCCGCGCGCGGTTCGCCGCGCTGCGACGCCGCCGCCAGCACCAGCGCCACCACGACGAGCTCACCCCGTTGTGGACCGCGTTGGCCGGGGTCTACCCGAACATCGTGCTCCGGACCACGCCGCAGGGACGGTGGGAGCGGTGGCGCCCGCGCACCGTCCACCGCCGGTACTACCGCCGCGTGATCGAGATCCGCGACGGGCTCGTCCAGCTGAGCCCCTATCTGGACACCGATCTGACCGCGCTCGCCGCCGACGATCCCCGCGCGGCCGCGGAGGCGCTGAAGACGGCGATCGCCCGGCAGACGGCGGGTGAAGAGACCGACGGGCGCGCGAAGCTCGTGCTTCCCGGCGGCGCCGCGGACATCGAATCCGACGTGCGGCCGCTGCTCGCCCTCTCCGCCGCCGTCTCCGGGAGCACACCATGACAGCGCAGTTGCTGGTGACGGCGAGCCGGATCCTGCCGCGCCCGGGCACACCTCTCGAAGACGGCGCCGTTCTCGTCGAGGGTGACCGCGTCCTTGCAGCGGGTCTTCGCGCCGAAGTCGCCCCGCGGGCGGCACCGGACGCCGAAAGGCTCGATTTCCCGGGCTCCACCTTGCTGCCCGGGCTGTTCAACGCCCACGTGCACCTAGCGTTCGACGCCACGCACGAGATGTTGCCGAACTTCTTGGCGAGCGAAGACGAAGCGCTGCGCGCAGGTGCCAAAGACCGGCTGGGACAGCTGTTGCGCAGCGGCGTCACGACGGTGCGAGACCTCGGAGATCGCGACGCGCTGGGCGCGCGGGTCCGCGCGGAGCTGGCGGCTGAACGGGTCGCCGCTCCCCGTCTGCTGACGGCGGGCACTCCGCTGACCGTCCCTAGTGGACACTGCCATTTCTTCGGTGGCGAGGTCGCGGACGACGCCGCGATCCGGGCTCTGATCGACGCCGACGCGGCCGCCGGCGCGAACGTGATCAAGGTGATGGCCAGCGGTGGCCAGATCACCGAGGGCGGCGCGGACATGTGGGAGTCGCAGTTCGACGTCCGGGCGCTGCGCGTGATCGTCGAACACGCGGCGCGCCACGGGCTTCCGGTCGCGGCGCACGCCCACGGCGCCGACGCGATCGAAGCGTCGGTCGAGGCGGGCGTCCGCACCATCGAGCACTGCACGTGGCTGACCGGGCCGCAGCGGCAGGACAGGCGCGAAGACGTCGCCCGCCGGATGGCGGCCGAGGGTATCGCGGCGTGTTCGACGAGCAGCCGCAACTGGCGAATGCTGGCCGAGCGCATGGGCGAGGAACTCGCGAAGACCGTCTACGGCCGCCTCTCCTGGCTGGAGGAACTGGGCGTCCCACTCCTGGCGGGGACGGACGCCGGGTTGCCCGGTTCGGTCTTCGACGACCCCGTCGGCGCTCTCGAACTCTACGAATGGCTCGGTTTCGGACGACGCCGGATCCTCGAGATCGCGACCGAGGACAGCGCCGCCGGCCTCGGCCTCGGCGACGTGACCGGGCGGCTCGCCGCGGGCCTGAGCGCCGACGTGCTGGTGGTGGACGGCGATCCGCTCGCCGATCTTTCCGCGCTCCGGAACGTCCGGCTGGTCCTTGCGCGCGGAGTGGTCGTGAGTGGTGTTTCGGGTTAGCACCCCGGAGCCGTCCTGCCTGGGCGGCGGATCCGACCGCCGCGTACGGCGTGGCCTTCCCCTGAGGAAAGCGGTGGAAACGGCTCGTTAAGCTTGCTGACGTGCCTGAATACCTGCCGACAGCCCCCGCCAAGGGGACCCGCGACTTCCTGCCCGCCGAGATGTCCGTCCGGACGCAGGTGTTCGGTCATCTCTACGACGTGCTCGAACTGCGCGGTTTCCTCCGCTACGACGGGCCGATCCTCGAACCCGCCGAGATCTACGAGCGGAAGTCCGGACAGGAGATCGCGGACCAGCAGCTGTACACGCTGACCACCAAGGGCGGCGAGCGGCTGGCGCTGCGCCCGGAGATGACGCCGTCGGTCGCCAGGATGATCGCGGGAAACGCGAAGTCGCTGCAGTTCCCGGTGCGCTGGTACAGCCACCCGAACTGCCACCGCTACGAGCGGCCGCAACGTGGCCGGGTCCGCGAGCACTGGCAGATCAACGCGGACATCTTCGGTTCGGACAGCGCGAACTGCGAGATCGAGATCTTCGAGCTCGTCCACGACATGATGAGCGCGCTCGGGGCGACCCCGGACCTGTTCCAGGTGCGGGCCAACGACCGGAACCTGCTCTCGTCGGCGCTCACCGACATCGTCGGCGTGACCGCGGAGCAGCTCCCGCGGGTGTTCACCCTGGTGGACCGCTGGGAGAAGTCGGAGCGGACGAAACTCGGCGACCTCGCGGCCGAGATCGGGCTGACCGACAAGCAGTTCCGGAAGCTGACCGAGACCCTGTCGTCCGGCGCGGCTCTGCTCGACGAGCTGCCGGAGCAGGTCAAGGAGAACTCGAACCTGGTCAAGGTGCTCAACAGCGGCGCCGCGGACCTGATCACCTTCGACCCGATGATCGTGCGCGGGCTCGCGTACTACACGTCGACCGTGTTCGAGGTCTTCGACACCTCGCCGGAGAACCGCCGTGCCCTCTTCGGCGGCGGCCGGTACAGCGACCTGGCGTCGTTGTTCACGTCGCAGCAGATCCCCGGGATCGGCTTCGGCATGGGCGACGTCACGCTGATCGACTTCCTCGACACCCACGGCCTCACCCCGAAGCCGCGCAGTGAGGTCGATGTCGCGGTGATCCCGGTGGTCGAGGAACTCACGGACGCCGCGCGCGCGGTCGCGGGACGGCTGCGGAAGGCCGGTCTGCGCACGTCGACACCCGTCGAACTCCGCAAGCTGGGCAAGGAACTCACCCGGGCCGACAAGGCCGGGGCGCGGGCCGTGGTGATCGTCGGCCAGGAGGACTGGGACGCCGGGAACGTGACCGTCCGCGGTCTCGAGACCCGCGAGCAGCGGACGGTGGCCCTCGACGGCGTGGTCCCGGCGGTCACTTCCCTGCTCTGACACGGCGAAGCCGGCGCCCCTGACCGGGCGCCGGCTTCGCCGTGTTCAGCGTGACAGCAGGCGCATGGCCGCTTCCGGGTAGCGCTCCCCCGCGACCGCGTCGGCCGGTACCGCCTCCTCGATCGCCGCCACGTCCTCGGCGGTCAGCTTCAGACCGACGGCCGCGACGTTCTCTTCGAGGTACTTACGCCGCTTGGTCCCCGGGATCGGCACGACGTCCTCACCCTGCGCCTGCACCCAGGCCAGCGCGAGCTGCCCGGCGGTGACGCCCTTTCGCTCGGCCAGCGCGCGCAGCGCCTCGACCATCGCCAGATTCCGCTCCAGGTTGCCTTCGGCGAAGCGCGGCTGCGTCGTCTGCCGGAAGTCGCCTTCCGCGAAGTCCTCTTTGGACTTGAAGCGGCCGGTGAGGAAACCGCGGCCCAGCGGGGAATACGGCACCAGTCCGATACCGAGCTCACGGCAGACCGGGACGACCTCGTTCTCGATGTCACGCGACCACAGCGACCACTCGGTCTGCACGGCCGTCACCGGATGCACGGCGTGCGCGCGCCGGATCGTCTCCGGACCGGCCTCGGACAGCCCGACGTGCCGGATCTTGCCCTGTTCGACCAGCGACGACAGCGCGCCCGCGGTCTCCTCGATCGGCACGTCCGGGTCGACGCGGTGCTGGTAGTAGAGATCGATGTGATCGACGTTCAACCGGCGAAGCGACGCCTCGACCTGTTGGCGCACATAGAACTCGTCGCCCCGGATCCCGCGTTTCGAGGGATCGGCCTCGTCACGCACGATGCCGAACTTGGTCGCCAGCACGACCTGATCCCGCTTGCCCGCCAGCGCGCGGCCGACCAGTTCCTCGTTGCGGCCGAAACCGTACATGTCGGCGGTGTCGATCAGGGTGACGCCCAGTTCGAGCGCGCGATGGATCGTCGCGATCGATTCGGTGTCGTCACCTTGGCCGTAGAACTCGCTCATGCCCATGCAGCCGAGCCCTTGCGCGCCGACTTCCAGCGTGCCGAGCCCGCGTGTGGGCAGGGTGGAACCCGTCATGATCTCTCTCGCCCTTCTTTCGGTGTCACTTACCGGCGGCGCGGGCGAACCGCTCGGGATAACGCTCACCGGCGATCGCCTCGGCGGGCGCGGCCTTTTCGATGGCCTCGATGTCCGCTTCGGACAGTTCCAGCTCCGCCGCGGCGGCGTTCTCTTCGAGGTACTTGCGGCGTTTGGTGCCCGGGATAGGCACGACGTCGTCGCCCTGGGCCTGCACCCAGGCCAGCGCCAGTTGCCCGGCGGTGACGCCCTTCCGCTCGGCCAGCGCGCGCAGCGCCTCGACGATCGCCATGTTGCGCTCGAAGTTGCCCTCGGCGAACCGGGGCAGCCCGCGGCGCATGTCGTCCGACGGCAGGTCCTTCACCGACGTCACGCTGCCGGTGAGGAAACCGCGGCCCAGCGGCGAGAACGGCACGACGCCGATCCCCAGCTCGCGGACGGTCGAGAGGATCTCGCCTTCGATGCCGCGAGTCCACAGGGACCATTCGCTCTGCAGCGCCGTCACCGGGTGGACCGCGTGCGCGCGACGGATCGTGCCGGCACCGGCTTCGGAGATCCCGGCGTAGCGGATCTTCCCCTCGCTCACCAGCTCCGCGAGCGCGCCCCAGGTCTCCTCGACCGGCGTGTCCGGGTCGACCCGGTGCTGGTAGTAGAGGTCGATGTGGTCGACGTTCAGCCGTCGAAGCGACTCTTCGCAGCTCTGCTTGACGTACGCCGCGTCACCGCGAGCGGACATCCCACCGTCCTTGTCCCACACGATGCCGAACTTGGTCGCCAGCACGACCTGGTCCCGCTTGCCCGCGATCGCGCGGCCGACCAGCTCCTCGTTCGCTCCGGCGCCGTAGACGTTCGCGGTGTCGAGGAGGGTCACGCCCAGTTCGAGGGCGCGGTGGACGGTGGCGATCGACTCCGTGTCGTCGTCGCGGACGCCGTAAGCCTGGCTCATCCCCATGCAACCGAGCCCCTGCGCCCCGACCTCCAGGCCGCCGAGCCTTCTGGTGCTGATCACGCTGAAATTCCCTCCACGGTGGCACCGGTGCCGAGCACCTTGCGCTCCACCTGGTCGTAGTGGTCGATCTTGTAGTCGAGGATGTCGAGACAGGTCTGCAACTCGGCGATCCGGTCGGCGACCGATTCGCGCTGGTCGACGAGGATCGCCTTGCGCCGCCCCGCGCTCGCCGCCCCGTGGTGGCGCAGGGAGGCGTACTCCCGCATCCGCTTGATGGGCATGCCGGTCAAGCGCAGCTTGGTCAGGAACCCCAGCCACCCGAGGTCGTCGTCGGTGTAGGCGCGGCGCCCCGCGGCGTCCCGCGCCGGGGGCTCGACGAGTTCGATGCGCTCGTAGTACCGGAGAGTGTCGATGGACAGTCCGCTACGTCGCGCGGCTTCCGCTATCGAGTAGCTCATGCGAACGACACTACGACCTGGAGTGCGCTCCAGGTCAACCGCGAATCCGAGCGATTGATAACAGCGTTGCGTTACCCTGGCCGGCATGCCCCGCCCCAAGACGCACGACGAGAGTCTCCGGCTGAAACTACTGGACCGCGCCGGTGAGCTCATCTCGGCCGACGGCCCGAAGGCACTGAGTCTCCGCAAACTGGCCGCCGACGTCGGCACGTCCACCACCGCGGTCTATTCACTCTTCGGCGGGAAGACCGAGCTCGTCGGTGCCCTCTTCGCCGAGGGCTTCCGGCGCTTCGGCGTCCGGATGTCCCGGGTCACCCTGAGCGGCGACCCGGTCGAGGACCTCGTGCGGCTCGGCGTCGCGTACCGGGAAAGCGCGCTGGCCGATCCGCATCTCTACGCGATCATGTTCACGAAGTCGGTACCGGGTTTCGAACCGGCGAACGAGACCGCCGAGCAGGCTCGCGCCACGATGGCACCGCTGGAGGAGACGATCCGCGAGGCCATCGCCGACGGCGTCTTCGCCGACCTGCCGCCCGAGGTCGTCACCGTGGCGTGCTGGGGCTTCGTGCACGGGCTGGTGTCGCTGGAGCTGAACGGGAACCTGCCGGAGAAGTTCACCGTGAGCACCGCTTACGAAACCGCGCTGCGGGCGAACGCCTCGGGCTGGCTGCGCCGCGTTTAGCGGGCTGAACGCGGTCCGGCCGGCCGACTGCGCTGGCCCGGCGGCGCGTTCACGTCGGTCGACAGTCCGTGAAGGTCTCCTTGAGGGACCCAGAGTCCCTCAAGGAGACCTTCACGGACTCTTGCGACCCGTCCCCCGGTGAGCGCGTCGCGTTTAGCGGGCAGAACGCGATCCGTAGAGAGTGACCGGCGGTGAAGGCGGGTCAGACGGCCCCGTACTGCCGGTCCCCCGCGTCCCCGAGGCCCGGCACGATGAAGCCGGAATCGTTCAGCCGCTCGTCGATGCTCGCGGTCACCACCCGCAGCGGCAGCCCGGTCTTCTCCAGGTGCTCGATGCCCTCGGGCGCGGCGAGCGCGCAGATGGCGGTGACGTCGGTGGCGCCCCGATCGGTGAGCAGCCGGATCGTGTACTCCATCGAGCCGCCGGTCGCGAGCATCGGGTCGAGCACCATCACCGGCCGGTCGGCGAGCGATTCGGGCAGCGACTCCAGGTACGGCGTCGGCTTGAGCGTCTCCTCGTCGCGGGCGAGGCCGACGAAACCCATTTGGGCGTCCGGGATCAGCTTGTGCGCCTGATCCGCCATCCCGAGCCCGGCGCGCAGCACCGGCACCAGCAACGGCGGGCTCGCCAGCGCGTAGCCGTCGGTGCGGGCCACCGGCGTGTGGATCCGTTCGATCCGCACAGGCATGTCGCGGGTGGCTTCGTAGACCAGCATGACGGTCAGTTCGTGCAGCGCCGCGCGGAAGGCGGCGCTGTCGGCGCGCGCGTCGCGCATGGTGGAGAGCCTGGCCTTGGCCAGCGGGTGATCAACGACGTGCACATCCATGCCGGTCAATTTAGCCGTCGGTTTTGCCGCGCGAACCACCCGACCCAACGGCGCTGCCAGGGCATCTCCACCGAACGCTTGTCGTGGTTGGCCCGCGCCCACGCCACCGCCTCGTCGGCGCTCAGCCCGGAAAGGGTGGCGAGACAGGACAGCACCGTGCCGGTCCGCCCCACTCCGCCGTAACAGGCGACCTCGACGGCTTCGCCCGCCGCCGCCCGGGTGTGCAGGTCGACGATCCGGTGCCGCGCCTCCGCCCAGTCCGCCGGCAGGAGGAAGTCGGGCCAGCGGATCCACGCCCGTTCCCAGTCCATTTTGTGCTCGTGCTTGCGGCGCAGCTTCGCGCCGCCCAAATACAGTCCGAATTCCGGTGAAGGTCCCTCTGGCCAGGGACGACCCAGGCCCCGTCCACGTACCTTCATCCCATCCGGCAGCTCCAGGGCGCCGGGTAGTGCGTTCCCCATCACCGGATGATGCCAGTGTCGACCACAAGTCGGACGCTCGGCCTTCCCGTCGGCGCTAGGCTCCTGCGGGTGAGTGAAGAGCCGGCCCTGCCGGGCCCCGAACAGATGCGCATCTCCGACGCCGACCGTGAGCAGGTCGCGCAGGTGCTGCACGCGGCGATGTCCGAAGGGCGCATCACCATCAACGAGCTGGAGGAACGGCTCACCATCGTCTACGCGGCCAAGACCGTCGGCGACCTCAAGCCGGTCACCGCGGATCTGCCGCAGTCCCGTTCGGCGATCCAGCCGTCCGCGTCGCGCGCGCTCGGCCTGCCCGACGATCGCATCGGCGGGCATCCGGGCTCCGGCGCGTCGATCGCCGTCATGTCCGGCGCGTCGCGCAAGGGCAGCTGGGTCGTTCCCTCGCAGCACAACAGCTTCGCGTTCTGGGGCGGCGCCGAGCTCGATCTGCGGCACGCGCGGTTCGCCGAGAAGCATTCGACGATCACCGCGGTCGCGATCATGGGCGGGATCGACATCATCGTGCCCGACGACATCAACGTGGACGTCACCGGAATCGGCTTCATGGGTGCCTTCGAGCTGGAGGATCGCGCCGGGACGCCCCCGGCGCCGCCGACCGCGCCGACGGTGAAGATCACCGGCCTGGCGTTCTGGGGTGGTGTCGTCGTGAAGCGGAAACCGCGTAAGAAGGACGTATCCGAACTGGAAGCCTGACTTGGACCGGGGGTCATCACATGCGCCGAAGTATCGTCGCGATCGCTTGTGCCGCACTGCTTTCCGTCACCGCCTTCCCGGCGGCGGCGGCCGGGAAGACCGATCCACGCCAAACCGCGATGGACGCGGCGATCGCCGCGGGCATCCCCGGCATGGTCGCCGTCTCCGACGGATTCCGTGGCGTCAGCGGCGTCGCGGACATCGACCGGCCGGGTAAGCCCGACGCGTCGGGCCGGTGGCGGATCGCGAGTGTGTCGAAGGTGTTCGTCGCGACCCTGGTCCTGCAGCTCGTGGCCGAGAAGCGCGTCGGGCTGGACGAGCCCGTGCGGCGCTATCTGCCGGGGCTGCTGCCGTATCCGGAGCCGATCACCGTCCGCCAGCTGCTGCAGCACACCAGCGGCCTCCCGCGCGACCTGGCCACCGAGGACACCTGGGCGTCCGGTCCGGAGGTCGACACCGAACGCTTCGCGCATTTCGACAGCGACGACCAGATCCGCCTGAGCGTGTCGAAGCAGCCGCTGCAGTTCGAACCCGGCACGAGCTGGGCGTACTCGAACACCGGCTACAACGTCCTCGGTCTGCTGGTCGAGAAGATCACCCGGAAGCCGCTGGAATGCGCGCTCGCCGAGCGCGTCACCGGGCCGCTGCACCTGCGCGACACCTCGCTCCCCCGTGACTTCCCGTTCCTGATCCGCCCGGCCGCCCGTGGTTACGAGCAGCTGTACGACGCGCCGCGTGGCCTCACCGACGTCACCACCTACAACTACTCGCGTTACTTCGGCGCGGGCGGCATGGTGTCCTCGGGCAAGGACCTCAACCGCTTTTTCGAGGCGCTGTTCGGCGGGCGTCTGCTGCCCGCGGAGCTGCTCGCGCAGATGAAGAAGACGGTCCCGGTGGGTGGCGGCATGGAGTACGGCCTCGGCCTGATGAAGCTGAACCTCAAGACGGCAGGCGCCTGCGCCGAGGACATCTCGATCTGGGGCCACGGCGGCGACCTGCCGGGCTTCGCCACCCTCAGCTTCCAGGACGACTCCGGCAAGAACATCTCCACGCTGGCCACGGTGGACATCACCGCTTCACCGGACGCCGCGCTCAAGCGTCAGCTCCCGATGATCTCCGAGTTCTGCGCGCCGGTGCTGCCCGCGCTGCCCGCGCTGGCCGCCGCCCAGCCCCCGGTGCCCAGCCTGTAGGCCGCCTACACTCACCCGTATGACAGCTACGACCAGCTCGTCAGCGGCGACGGCCACCCCGTCGCCGCTGACGGACGCGACTCGCGACGAGGCGAGCCTGCGCCGGTTCCTGCACGGGCTGCCTGGCGTCGACCAGGTCGGCGTCGAGCAGCGGGCGGCGGGACTCGGCACGCGCAGCATCAAGAAGGCCGCCAAGCTCTGGGCCATCGACACCGCCATTTCGATGGTCGACCTGACGACCCTCGAAGGCGCCGACACCCGGGGCAAGGTCCGCGCGCTCGCCGCGAAGGCCATGCGGCCGGATCCGGACCGCCCGGACACCCCGCGGGTCGCGGCCGTGTGCGTGTACCCGGACATGGCCGAGACGGCTGTCGAGGCGCTCCGCGGCACCGGCATCCACGTGGCGAGTGTCGCCACCGGTTTCCCGGCAGGCCGCACGAGCCGCGAGGTCAAGCTGGCCGACACGAAGATCGCCGTCGACGCCGGAGCCGCCGAAATCGACATGGTGATCGATCGCGGCGCCTTCCTGGAAGGCCGCTACCTGGAGGTCTTCGAGGAGATCCAGGCGATCAAGGCCGCTTGTGGCGACGCTCACCTGAAGGTCATTCTCGAAACCGGTGAGCTGGCCACCTACGACAACGTCCGCCGCGCGTCCTGGCTCGCGCTGCTGGCGGGCGGCGACTTCATCAAGACCTCCACCGGCAAGGTCTCGCCCGCCGCGACGCTGCCGGTCACGCACGTGATGCTGCAGGCCGTCCGCGACTGGTTCGTCCAGACCGGTGAACTGCGCGGCGTCAAACCCGCCGGTGGCATCCGGACCACCAAGGACGCGATCAAGTACCTGGTCGCGGTGCACGAGGTCGCCGGCGAGCAGTGGCTGACCCCGGATCTGTTCCGGTTCGGGGCGTCCAGCCTGCTCAACGACCTCCTGCTGCAGCGCCGCACCCAGGCCGACGGCCACTACAGCGGTCCCGACTACGTGACGGTGGACTGACCCATGGGCATCTTCGAGTACGCGCCCGCGCCCGAATCGCGCGACCTCGCGAACCTCAAACCGCAGTACCGGCCGTTCGTGAACGGCGAATTCGTCGACGGCTCGGGTGAGCCGCTCAAGACGATCAACCCCGCCACCGAAGAGGTGCTCGCCGAGGTCGGCACCGCGTCGGTGTCCGATGTGGACACCGCGGTGAAGGCCGCGCGCAAGGCGTACAACGGCGTCTGGGCCAAGATGCCGGGCTCCGAACGCGCCAAGTACCTGTTCCGCATCGCGCGCCTGATCCAGGAACGGTCGCGGGAGCTGGCCGTGCTGGAAAGCCTCGACAACGGCAAGCCGATCAAGGAAGCGCGCGACTCCGACGTGCCGACGGCAGCCGCGCACTTCTTCTACCACGCGGGCTGGGCCGACAAGCTCGACTACGCGGGCTACGGCCCGAACCCGAAGCCGCTCGGCGTCGCGGGCCAGGTCATCCCGTGGAACTTCCCGCTGCTGATGCTGGCGTGGAAGATCGCGCCCGCGCTGGCCACCGGCAACACCGTGGTGCTCAAGCCCGCGGAGACCACGCCGCTGACCGCGCTGGTGTTCGCGGAGATCTGCCAGCAGGCCGAACTCCCGCCCGGCGTGGTGAACATCCTGCCCGGTGCCGGGGACATCGGCGCCGCGCTCGTGGGCCACGGCGACGTGAACAAGGTCGCCTTCACCGGATCGACCGAGGTCGGCAAGGCCATCCAGCGTCAGATCGCGGGCACCGCGAAGAAGCTGACGCTGGAGCTGGGCGGCAAGGCGGCGAACGTCGTCTTCGACGACGCTCCGCTGGACCAGGCCGTCGAGGGGATCGTCAACGGGATCTTCTTCAACCAGGGCCACGTCTGCTGCGCGGGCTCGCGCCTGCTGGTGCAGGAATCGATCGCCGAGGAGCTGCTCGAGAAGCTCCGCTACCGCGTCTCGACGCTGCGGCTGGGCGACCCGCTGGACAAGAACACCGACGTCGGCGCGATCAACTCCGCCGAGCAGCTCGCGAAGATCAAGGGCCTCGTGGAGTCCGGCGACGCCGAAGGCGCGGAACGCTGGACCAGCCCGTGCCCGGTGCCGGAACGCGGTTTCTTCTTCGCTCCCACGGTGTTCTCCGACGTGCAGCAGTCGATGCGCATCGCCCGCGAGGAGATCTTCGGGCCGGTGCTTTCGGTGCTGACCTTCCGCACGCCGGACGAGGCGGTCACCAAGGCGAACAACACGCCGTACGGGCTCTCCGCCGGGATCTGGACCGAGAAGGGCTCGCGCATCCTGTGGATGGCGAACCAGCTCCGAGCCGGTGTCGTCTGGGCCAACACGTTCAACCGCTTCGATCCCGCCGCGCCGTTCGGCGGCTACCAGGAGTCGGGTTTCGGCCGCGAAGGCGGCCGCACCGGACTGGAGGCCTACCTCGATGTCTGACCGTATTTCGGTGGCGAAGACCTACAAGCTCTACATCGGCGGCAAGTTCCCGCGCTCGGAGTCGGGCCGGGTGTATCCGGTCACCGACAGCAAGGGCAAGTTCCTGGCGAACGCCTCGCACGCGTCCCGTAAGGACGTCCGCGACGCGGTTTCCGCCGCCCGCAAGGCTTTCGGTGGCTGGTCGGCGGCGACCGCGTACAACCGCGGCCAGGTGCTGTACCGGGTCGCGGAGATGCTGGAAGGCCGCCGCGAGCAGTTCGTCGCGGAGGTCGCCGCGTCCGAAGGCATCGCGGCGAAGAAGGCACAGTCCCTTGTGGACGCTTCGATCGACCGCTGGGTCTGGTACGCGGGCTGGACGGACAAGATCGCGACCGTGCTCGGTGGCGCGAACCCGGTCGCCGGTCCGTACTTCTCCTTCACCGTCCCGGAACCGACCGGGGTGGTGGGTGTGCTGGCCCCGCAGCGGTCGTCGTTGCTCGGCCTGGTGAGCGTGCTCGCGCCGGTGCTGGCGACGGGTTCGACGGCCGTGGTGGTCTCCAGCGCGGACCGGCCGCTGCCCGCGATCACGCTTTCGGAGGTCCTGGCGACTTCCGACCTGCCCGGCGGGGTCGCGAACATCCTGACCGGTCGCGCGGCGGAACTGGGCTCGTGGCTGGCTTCGCACGGAGACGTCAACGCCCTCGACCCGGCGGGCGCCGAGCCGGCCGCGCGGGCGGACCTGGCGCGCGATGCCGCAGGCACCGTGAAGCGCGTCCTGACCGTCCCGGACGTCGAACCGGACTGGACCGCCGACGCCGACATCGCACGGCTGCGGCGGTACCTGGAAGCGAAGACCGTCTGGCATCCGCTGGGCGTCTGACCACCCGATTCGGACAGTTGGACACCCTGGACTACGTAGAGGCCCTTCATGTACACGCCGAGGGCGCGGTCAAAGTGGCATAGCACTCCGGCTGGGCTGCCCGCGGACACGCCCGCCAGACCTGAAGCAGTACATGAAGGCACCCTTCCTCGCGCTAGGCGCAAGGAAGGGTGCCTTCATGTACTGCCGGAAGTAAGCCGTGCCGGCTGTCGCGGCGGGAGCTGCTCGGCGAAGAGGGCCCACCCCGGGGCGACGGCTTCACGGATTCACGGATCCAGGTCGGCGCCGGTCAAGGCCCGGCCCGGGAGCGGCTCGCTCGCCTCGGCGGCCCGCAAGCCGTCGATCATGATCCCGATGCAGCGCCGGGCCGCCATCCGCGCGACCTCCTGGCCCTTGCCCGGCATCTGCCGCAGCAACGTCGCGAACAGGATGGCGACGTCACCCGTGCCGACGTCCGTCCGGAGCCTGCCCTCCGCCTGCGCGCCCCGGACGAAGGCGTCCATCACCAGGACCAGCTCGTCACGCAGGGCCTTGATCGCCGGGTCGCTCTTCAGGATCACCAGTGCCCGGGGCGACACCATCGCGAGCTGGATGCTCAGCTGGAGTTCCATCGACTGGTGCAGGAGCCGGATCAGGGCGTCCCAGTCGGAGGACTCCTGGTCCCTCGCGGCTTTCGCGTCCCTGAGCACCCGGTCGAAGTTGTCGACGGCGACCGCCCGGATCAACGCGTCCCGGTCCGGGAAGCGCCGGTAGAGGGTGCCGACGCCGACGCCCGCCGAGCGTGCGATCTCCTCCATCGGGACCTCGGCGCCCTGGGCGGCGAAGATGGCTCTCGCGGCGGCCAGGATCTGATCCCGGTTCCGGCGCGCGTCGGCGCGCAAGCGGGTCTCGGGGTCGGCAGTCATGATCCTCGCCTCTCGAAGGTCCTTCAGGGCCGTGATTCTCGCACGTGAGGACATGCCCCTCACGTGCTCCGGGAAACCACTCCTTCGCGAGTGGACGACCTGTCTCCGCTTGAGTACCTTGGTGGCATAAGCGGAATGAAACCATCCGCATATCTTTTGGGGTTCCCTGTCCGCTACCGCCCGAGCCACCCGACACCTGGGGAAGGACGACCCGATGACCGACGTCGAGGAAACCACCGCGACCTTGCCGCTGGAACGGAAATGCCCGTTTTCGCCGCCGCCCGAATACGAGAAGCTTCGCGCGGAAAGTCCGATTTCCCGGGTCGGCCTGCCGTCCGGCCAGACGGCTTGGGCACTCACCCGGCTCGAGGACATCCGCGAAATGCTGAGCAGCCCGCATTTCAGCTCCGACCGGCAGAATCCTTCGTTCCCGATGATGGTCGCGCGGCAGATCCGCCGCGAAGACAAGCCGTTCCGCCCGTCGCTCATCGCGATGGACCCGCCTGAACACAGCCGGGCCAGGCGGGACGTGGTCGGCGAATTCACCGTCAAACGCATGAAAGCGCTCCAGCCGCGGATCCAGCAGATCGTCGACGAGCACATCGACGCCTTGCTCGCCGGTCCCCGACCCGCCGACCTCGTTCAGGCGCTTTCCCTGCCGGTCCCGTCCTTGGTGATCTGCGAACTGCTCGGTGTCCCGTATGCGGACCATGATTTCTTCCAGGCCTGCAGTTCCAAGATGCTCAGCCGGGAAGTCACCGCCGAAGAACGGATGACCGCGTTCGAGCGACTCGAGCACTATCTCGACGAACTCGTCACCAAGAAGGAAGCGGACGCGACCGAAGACGATCTTCTCGGCCGTCAAATCCTGAAGCAGCGGGAAGCGGGCGAGGAGGACCACGACGAACTCGTGGGCCTGGCGTTCCTGCTGCTCATCGCCGGGCACGAGACGACGGCGAACATGATCTCGCTCGGCACGGTGACCCTGCTGGAGAACCCGGACCAGCTGGCGAAGATCAAGGCGGACCCGGACAAGACCCTGCCCGCGATCGAAGAACTCCTGCGGATCTTCACCATCGCGGAGATCGCCACCTCACGTGTCGCCACGGCGGACGTCGAGATCGGCGGCACGCTCATCCGCGCGGGTGAGGGCGTCGTCGGCCTGAGCAACGCGGGCAACCACGACCCGGACGGGTTCGAGAACCCCGACACCTTCGACATCGAACGCGGCGCGCGGCACCATGTGGCGTTCGGGTTCGGCGTGCATCAGTGCCTTGGCCAGAATCTCGCGCGGATGGAACTCCAGATCGTGTTCGATACGCTGTTCAAGCGTATTCCGGGCATCCGGATCGCCGTTCCGGTCGACGAGCTGCCGTTCAAGCACGACTCGTCGATCTACGGCCTCCACGCCCTTCCGGTCACCTGGTAGGAGGATCCATGAAGATCATCGCGGACACCGGGAAGTGTGTGGGCGCGGGCCAGTGCGTGCTCACCGACCCCGATCTGTTCGACCAGAGCGAGGACGACGGAACGGTCATCGTGCTGAACGCCGAACCAAAAGGCGCTGAAGCCGAAGAGAACGCGCGCACCGCCGTGCACATCTGCCCTGGTCAGGCACTCTCGCTCGCGTAGGCCGTGGGATGTCCTGAATTCCCGGTCGCGGTCGACTCCCCGGCCCGGTCCGTGAAGGCCTCCTTGAGGGACCCAGCGTCCCTCAAGGAGGCCTTCACGGACTCGGTGAGCCAGAGCGACCCCCGATCACACGAGTTACGCCTCCAAGCACGCTAGTTCGCCGTCCAATCACGCGAGTTACGCCTCCAAGCACGCGAGTTACGCCTAACCGGGTTACCTCGTCCTGCGCCGCCATCACCTCGTCGCCGTGCCTGGACGCCCACTCCCCGAAGGCTTCGATGGGCGCCAGCAGCGTGGTCCCAAGGTCCGTCAGCGAGTACTCGACCTTCGCCGTCCGCCGGCTGCAGTCCCGTCTGCTGACCAGGCCGTTGAGGCCACGTGGACGTCTGGAGGATGACTCCGCCGATGTTCGGCGGCCGTCCGCCGGCGGTACCGATCTGCGGTGACAAGTCGGCGAAGTGAGCGAACTGGTCCGCGACATCGGGTGCACGCCGCTGGTCGCGGGTGGCCTCGACCGGGCCCGGCTCATGGAGGCGACATGGCGTTCATGGTGGGGCTCTGGTTCGACGGCCATGACGCTTCGGCTGGGGCGAACATGACGACCGTGGAGTACATGAAGGCCCCCTTCCTTGCGTCTGGCGCAAGGAAGGGGGCCTTCATGTACTCACAGGTGGTGAGCGGCAAGGACGGTAGGAATCGTCCCTACCACTCACGAAGCGTCAGAGCTGGTCCACCGCCGTGATCCGGATGACCGCCGAGCCCGCCTCGTCCGAAGCCGCCAGGTCGACCTCGGCGCTGATGCCCCAGTCGTGGTCGCCTGCCGGATCGTCGAAGATCTGCCGCACCCGCCAGATCTCCGTCTCCTTCTCGATGATCAGCAGCTTGGGCCCGCGCGCGTCCGGGCCGATGCCGAGGGTTTCGTGCTCGTCGAAGTAGTCCTCGATGGCGTCTTCCCACGCGTCGGCGTCCCAGCCCGACGCGGCGTCCAGTTCGCCGAGCGTCCCGTACGCCCGCCGCGAGGCCAGCTCCACCCGGCGGAACAGCTCGTTCCGCACGAGCACCCGGAACGCCCGCTCGTTCCGCGTGACCGCGGGCGGCTCGGACGGTGGCCTCGTCGACACCGGGCCTTCCTCTTCCGGATGACGCAGGGCTTCCCATTCGTCCAGGAGGCTGGAGTCGACCTGGCGCACCAGTTCGCCGAGCCATTCGATGAGGTCTTGCAACCCCTCGGTCTTCGCCTCGTCGGGAACCGTGTGCCGCAGCGAGTCGTAGGTGTCGGTGAGGTACCGCAGCACCAGCCCTTCCGACCGGGCGAGCTGGTAGAAACCGATGTACTCCACGAAGTTCATCGCGCGCTCGTACATGTCGCGCACGACGGACTTCGGCTTGAGCTCGTAGTCCTCGACCCACGGATGCCCTTGCCGGTAGCGGGAATACGCCGCTTCCAGCAGTTCTTCGAGCGGTTTCGGATACGTGACGTTCTCGAGCAGCTCCATCCGCTCGTCGTACTCGATGCCCTCGGCCTTCATCGCCTGAACGGCTTCACCCCGCGCCTTGAACTGCTGCTGCGACAGCACCGGACGCGGATTGTCCACAGTGGATTCCACAATGGACACCACGTCGAGCGGATAGGACGGCGACTCGACGTCGAGGAGTTCGATCGCGGCCAGCGCGAACGGCGAAAGCGGCTGGTTCAGCGCGAAGTCGAACTGCAGGTCCACGGTGAGCCGCACGATGCGGCCCTGCTCGTCGGGTTCGCCGAGCCGTTCCACGACCCCCGCCGCGAGCAGCGCGCGGTAGATCGCGATCGCGCGCAGGATCAGTTTCCGCTGGGCGGGACGGTCGGAATGGTTGTCCTCCAGCAGATGCCGCATCGAGTCGAACGCGTTGCCCGGCCGCGAGACGACGTTCAGCAGCATCGAGTGGCTCACTTGGAAGCTCGACGTCAGCGGTTCCGGCTCGGCCGCGATCAGCCGGTCGAAGGTGCTCTCCGTCCAGTTGACGAACCCTTCGGGTGCCTTCTTGCGGACGATCTTCTTTTTCTTCTTCGGATCGTCGCCCGCCTTCTCCAGCGCCTTGGCGTTTTCGACGACGTGGTCCGGTGCCTGCACGACGACGTAGCCGTCGGTGTCGTACCCGGCGCGGCCGGCGCGACCGGCGATCTGGTGGAACTCGCGCGCCTTGAGATGCCGCTGCCGTACGCCGTCGTACTTCGTCAGCGCCGAGAAGACCACCGTGCGAATAGGTACGTTGATGCCGACGCCGAGGGTGTCGGTCCCGCAGATCACCTTCAGCAACCCGGCCTGCGCGAGCTGCTCGACCAGACGCCGGTACTTCGGCAACATGCCGGCGTGGTGCACGCCGATCCCGTGCCGGACCAGCCGCGACAGCGTCTTCCCGAACCCGGCCGAGAACCGGAAGTCGCCGAGCGTCTCGGCGATGGCCTCCTTCTCCGCCTTCGAGGTGACGTTGATGCTCATCAGCGTCTGCGCGCGTTCGATCGCCGCGGCCTGCGAGAAGTGCACGACGTACACCGGCGACTGACCGCCGTGGAGCAGCTCGGACATCGTCTCGTGCAACGGCGTCAGCGCGTAGCGGAAGGTCAGCGGCACCGGCCGCTCCACCGAGGTGACCACCGCGGTCGGACGGCCCGTCCGGCGGGTGAGGTCCTTCTCGAAGAACGAGACGTCGCCCAGCGTCGCCGACATCAGCACGAACTGCGCCTTCGGCAGTTCCAGCAGCGGCACCTGCCAGGCCCAGCCGCGATCCGGCTCCGAATAGAAGTGGAACTCGTCCGCGATCACCTGTCCGACCGGCGCGTCGGCACCGAAGCGCAGCGCCATGTTCGCCAGGATTTCCGCCGTGCAGCAGATGATCGGCGCGTCGGCGTTGACCGCCGAGTCGCCGGTCATCATGCCGACGTTCTCCGCGCCGAAGATCTCGATGAGCTGGAAGAACTTCTCCGAGACGAGCGCCTTGATCGGCGCCGTGTAGTAACTGCGGCGGCCGTGCGCGAGCGCGGTGAAGTGCGCCCCGACGGCGACCAGGCTCTTTCCCGAGCCCGTCGGTGTCGACAGGATCAGGTTCGCCCCGGAGACCACTTCGATGATGGCCTCTTCCTGCGCCGGGTACAGCTCGAGTCCGCGCTCGGCCGTCCAGGTGGAGAAGGCTTCGAACAGCGAGTCGGGGTCGGGACGCGCAGGCAGGAGGTCTGTAAGTGTCATCAGAGGACCTATCGTGCCATCCGTTGGTCGCTTCTTGGCGAGGGGTGATCGCGCCCTCAGCCGGAAACCCGTAGGCTTCGCGGTACCGCGCACCCATCGGGCAGGCAACGCCCGGTCGCGCGCACACAGGCGGTAATCCGAGAGGGCTTAGGAATGGCACAGGACATCATCCCGATCGAACTCGGCCTGCCCCAAGGTGACGTCGTCACCCTCTGGGCGCCGCGCTGGCGGGAAGACGGCGAGGAATGGGAAGCCTTCCTCGGCGACGAGGAAGACCTGTACGCCTTCCCGGACGCCGCGCATCTCGCCGCCTTCGTTCGGACCTCCGAGCAGCACGACCTGCTCGACCACCCGGCGTGGGAGGTCGTGCCCGCGCTGAACGTGCCCGAGCTGATCCCGGACGACGACCACACCTACGACCTGGTGGGTGTCCCCGAGCTGGTCGCCGAGAAGCCGGACCAGTGGACGCTCGGTGAGCTGGCCGAGATCATCGGCATCGTGCGTTCGCTCGCGGACGTGTGCGAGCTCGAAGAGGTCCACGAAGTCCTCGACGCGCACGAGAGCTTCTCGCTGCTGGATCAGGGCACGCTGCCCTTCTCCGGCCGCGACGGCGAGCGTCTCTGGGCGGACCTGTCGCAGGCGGTCTCCGAGAAGTGGGACACCGTCCTCGACGCGATCGACGGTCTGGTGACCGCGCCCGACGTCGACGAGAAGGTGCTGGAGCAGACGGCGGAGGAGCTCGCGACCTTCCTCGCGGAGTCCGCCGAAGCCGAAGCGGCCGCCGTCGACGAGGACCTCGTCGACGATGTCGATGACGAGGACGACGACGACGAGCCCGTCGGGTTCTGGGGCGAGGTCGGCATCGACCCGATCAAGATCATCACCTCCGGCGCCGAGTACTACACGCTGCGCTGCTACCTCGACGACAAGCCGATCTTCCTCGGCAGCGAAGGCGAGATCGACGTCTTCACCTCCGAGAAGGCCCTCGTCCGCGCGATCGCGGACGACAAGGAACTGGCGGACAACGACCTCTCCCACGTGTCCACTTGGGACGAGGTGACCACGAAGGCCATCGCGGGTGAGCTCGAGATCGACGTCGACGCCGAGAACACCTACGTGCTGAACGGGATCGCCGACGACATCGCCGAAGGCCCCGAGGCGATCGACCCGACCCAGCTGGAGCTGGCCGTCGAGCTGATCACCGACGCCGCCGAATGGGCCGAGGACGACAGCGTCGAGACCGCGCTGGCCGGCAACGAAAGCCTTGGCTGGCTGGTGTCGTTCGTGCTGCGGCCGGACCCGTCGCGCCTGGAGCCGAGCGCTCCGTTCGACGCCGAGCAGTCCGAGTGGCGCAAGCTCGTCGAGACCTTCGAGAACCGCCTCACGGTAGTCTGATCCACCCGCGAAAGGGCCCCTCAGGTTCGTCCTGAGGGGTCCTTTTCGTGCCTGACGGGCACCACCGCCACGGCGAGCATCGGGAAGACCGCGGCCACGCAGAACGCCAAGGCGTACCGCGCATCACCGATCACGAGGCCCAGCAGCGGCGGCGTGAGTGCCGCGGCGATGTTCTGGCCGGTGTTCTGCGTGCCCATCGCCCGTCCCGCCCACGCGAGCCCGGCCATCTCCGCCGAGGCGGTGAACCCGAGCCCGTTGTCCGACACGGTGATCACCGCGGCCAGCACGAGCGCGAGCAGCACCAGCCACGGCCACGTCGCGTCCCCGAGCGCGACCAGCAGCATCACCGCGGCGCTCGCGACCGCCAGCTGCCGCATCGGCCGCAGCCTGCTGCCGGCGCGGTCGGACCAGTAACCCGACACGATCCTGCCCAACGCGCCGAGGATCTGGACGGCGCCGACGAACCAGCCCGCGGACGCCGCCGTCCAGCCGTGCATGGTCACCAGGTACACGGGTGTGAAGGCGGAGACCGTGAACTGCGGGACCACCAGCAGCGCGCTCGCGCCGTGGACCCGCCACAACGCCGGCTTCCGGTACGGCGACGGCGGCTTCTCCCGCTTGCCCGCTTCGGCCTCGGGACGCGGCGGATCGACCAGCAGCCGGGCGACGAGCAGCGCGACGGCGATCGCGGTCGACGCGGGCAGGATGAGCGAAACCTGGAAACCCCAGCGATCCGCGAGCGGCGGGAGACCGAAGGCGGCGACGCCCACCCCGAGCGGCTGGGCCATCTGGCGGATACCCATCGCGAAGCCCCGCTCGGCCGGGCCGAACCAGCCGAGGACGGCCCGGCCGCTCGCGGCGTTCACTGACGCGGTGCTCGCACCGGCGAGCAGAAACACTCCGAAGAGGACCGCGAGCGAGTGGTCGCCGACGGCCGCGTACACGAGGAGTAACCCCGAACCGCCGAGCCCGAGGGCCATTACCAAACGCTCTCCGTAACGGTCCGCGGCCGCGCCCCACAGGATCAAGGTGAACAACAGGCCAAGACTCGGCGCCGCGACCACGGTTCCCGCTTCGGCGAGCGACAACCCCTCCGCACGCTGCATGGATGGCACCAGGAACGGGAGACCGTAGAGGAACGAACAGCTTGCGGTCTGCGCGGCGAGGCCGAGCGCGAGGACGAGCCAGCGTCTTTTTCCTCCGACCCCCACGTCCCCGACCTGCGTCATGATGACCACCGTTCCACTAATTGAGAAAGTTTTCCTATATAGTGAACGATAGTTGTCTATGCTAACGAACGCAAGGCGGCATAGCCCGGCTCGATGACCGTGGTGATGATGTCGAGCCGCTGATCGAAATCGAGGAACGCGGATTTCATCGCATTGATGGTGAACCACTCGAGATCGGCGAGCCCGAAGCCGAACGCCTCGGCCAGCGCCGCGAATTCGCTGGTCATCGAGCAGCCGCTCATCAGCCGGTTGTCGGTGTTGACGGTGACGCGGAACCGCAGCCGGGTGAGCAGGCCGATCGGATGCTCGCCGATCGAGCGTGCCGCTCCGGTCTGGACATTGGACGTGGGGCAGATCTCCAGCGGGATCCGGCGGTCGCGGACGTAGGCGGCCAACCGTCCCAAATGGACCGTGCCGTCGCTGTCGGTCTTGATGTCCTCGACGATGCGCACCCCGTGGCCGAGCCGCTCGGCACCGCAATGCTGAATCGCCTCCCGAATGGACGGCAGCCCGAACGCCTCCCCGGCGTGAATGGTGAAATGCGCATTGTTCGTCCGCAGGAACTCGAATGCGTCGAGATATCCGGTAGGCGGAAATCCGTCTTCCGGTCCGGCGATGTCGAACCCGACCACGCCGGCGTCGCGGTAGCGGACGGCGAGACCGGCGATCTCCAGCGCCCTGGCGTGCTGGCGCATCGCGCAGAGCAACGTCCCGACACGGATCCGGCCGCCGCCGTCCGCCACTCTCCGTTCACCTTCGGCGAATCCGGCCTGAATGGCCTCGACCACCGCATCGAGTGACAGTCCGCGTTCGACGAAGAGTTCGGGGGCATAGCGCACCTCGGCGTAGACGACGCCGTCCGCCGCGAGGTCTTCCACCGCTTCGGTAGCTACTCTGACCAGCGCTTCCTCGGTCTGCATGACACCGCAGGTATGCGCGAACGTCTCGAGGTACGAGACGAGGGAGCCGGAATCGGCGGCGTCGCGGAACCACCGGCCGAGTTCGACGGGATCACTGGTCGGCAAGGACCGGTAGCCGGTCCGTTCGGCGAGTTCGGCGACCGTGGCGGGACGCAGTCCGCCGTCCAGGTGGTCATGGAGGAGAACCTTCGGAGCGCGGGCCAGTACCGCCTCCGGGAGGCCGTGCCTGCTGCTTTCAGAGGACATACGTAACGGTAACCAGCCGGTCATTCCCCTACATGGTGGTAACTCGTACGCTCTGGTTAACCCTCGGCTTTGTCGATCACGGGCTGAATCGGCCATCAGGGGCAGAGCTCGACATTGTCCGATACCCGGGGGCCATACGCAGCGCAATTTCGCAATGGATAAGCTTCACGTCACGTCCCTCCCATTTCCCCGCCCACGAAGGACACCGCAGTGACCACTGACAACCACATTGCCGCCCCGTCCTTCGACCGGATGCGCAACATGCTGGTGCGCGCGGCCGAAGTGCGTGAGAGCGAACAGCAGCAGATCTTCGACGCGCTCGACGACATCTACGCACGTCTGGCCCCGGTCGACTCGCTCGGCGCGGTGCGCAAGCGGCTCTCGGAGATGCCCGACCGCACCGAGACGAGCGTGCTCGCCGAACGTCTCGACGAGACCATGTCGCGGCTCGAAGCGCAGGACACCGCGATCGCCGCGCTGACCCGCGCCGTGGAAAGCATCGTCGACAAGCTCGCCAAGCCGTTCGCCCAGCTCGACGGCCGCCTCGACGGCATGGCCGCGCGCCTGGAAGGCGTCGGGGGCCGGATGGACGGGCTCGAGGACAAGCTCCAGAACATCCACCGCCGTCTCGACGAACTCGGCGCGCACCTCGACAAGCAGGACGTGAAGACCGACGCGCTCCCGCAGTCGGTGATCGGCCCGGTGCGCGAGCGCGTCGAGCAGGCCGAGTCGGCCCTGCGCGACCGCGTCGACACCGTCGACCGCGAACTGCGCACCCGCGTCGAGAACCTCGACAAGGCGACCAAGGAAAGCCTCATCGCGAACACCGAGGCGGTCAAGACCGCGCTGACCGAGACCGGCGAGATGATCGACGCTTCGGACCGCCTCGACGGCCTCGGCGACCGCCTCGAAAAGGTCACCTCGCGCCTCGACGACCTGGCCGAGCGCCTCGACAAGGTCGAAGACGGCTTCACCGGCCGCCTCGGCGACCTCGACGGCTCGATCCGCTCCGGTCTGTCGAAGGTCGAGAGCACGCTGCAGAAGCAGCCGGACACCGACTCGGTCGACTCGCTGGTGCGCAGGAGCAACGACGAGTCCGTGCGCCGCATCGGCGGCCAGCTGGACGAGGCGATGGCGACCTTCGCGGAGCTGATGCTCGGCGGTGGCCCGGCCGTGCAGCAGATCTCCCCGCCGCCGCCCGCCCCGCGTCAGCCGCGGCGCAGCTCGCGCAACGGCCGGGCGCCCAAGGCGGCCGACGGCAAGACCAAGGCCGACGGTACCGACGAGACCACCGACTGATCCGCTCGTAGCGCGCCGAAGCACGTCAGAAGTACATGAAGGCCCCCTTCCTTGCGCTAGGCGCAAGGAAGGGGGCCTTCATGTACTTCTGGGCCTACCACGCGGATCGCGATCAGGGCCGCACGGTCTCCAGGACGAGCGAAGCGGAGGCCGGGGCATCCGAGGAGACGGCGTAGGCGTCCGTGAGCGCAGCGAGAGCCGAAGGAACAGCCTCCGGCGTATCGGTGTGCAGCTCCAGCAGCGGCTGCCCGGCGGAAACCTTGTCGCCCGGCTTCGCCAGGCACAACACGCCGGCCGCGGCCTGCACCGGATCCTCCTTGCGCGCCCGCCCGGCCCCGAGCCGCCAAGCGGCGACCCCGACCGAATAGGCGTCCAGCGAAGACAACACACCGTCCGCAGGCGCCTCGACGACATGGACGTGCTCGGGCCGCGGCAAAGCAGCGTCCGGATCCCCGCCCTGCGCGGCGATCATCCGGCACCATGTCTCGTAGGCCTTCCCCGACGCGAGCACCGCGGCCGGGTCCACCTCGGACAATCCCGCCAGCGCCAGCATCTCCCTCGCCAACGACACGGTCAGCTCGACGACGTCGGCCGGGCCACCGCCGCGCAGCACCTCGACCGACTCCGCGACCTCGATCGCGTTCCCGACGGCATGTCCCAGCGGCACGTTCATGTCCGTGATCAGCGCCGTCGTCGCGACGCCGTGCGCGGTCCCGATCTCCACCAGGGTCCGCGCGAGTTCGCGGGCCTGCGGAAGCGTCTTCATGAACGCGCCCGAACCGGTCTTCACATCGAGGACGAGCCCAGCCGAACCTTCCGCGATCTTCTTGCTCATGATCGAGCTCGCGATCAGCGGGATCGACTCCACCGTCGAAGTCACGTCCCGCAGCGCGTACAGCTTCTTGTCCGCGGGAGCCAGCCCGGACGTGGCCGCGCAGACCACCGCGCCGACCTCGTCGAGCTGCCGGATGATCTCCGATGTCGACAAGGCGGCACGCCAGCCGGGGATCGACTCCAGCTTGTCGAGTGTCCCGCCCGTGTGCCCGAGCCCGCGCCCGGACAACTGCGGCACGGCCGCCCCGCAGGCCGCGACGAGCGGCGCCAGCGGGAGGGTGATCTTGTCACCGACCCCGCCCGTCGAATGCTTGTCGATGGTCGGGCGGCCGACCTTCAGGTCGAGCCGCTCCCCCGACGAGATCATCGCGCCGGTCCAGCGCGCGATCTCACCGGAGTCCATCCCCCGCAGGAAGACGGCCATCGCGAGCGCGGCCATCTGCTCCTCGGCGAGGTCGCCGCGTGTGTACGCGTCGATCGTCCAGTCGATCTGCTCGTCGGTGAGCCGTTCGCCGTCCCGCTTCGCGCGGATGACGTCGACGGCGGCGAACGCGGTCATGGCAGGTCGTCCGGCCCGAACGCGTCCGGCAGCACCGAAGACATCGGCAGGATGCCGCTCGGGGTGTCCACCAGGCAGTCGGGACCACCGTGCTCGAACAGGATCTGACGGCAGCGCCCGCACGGCATCAGCAGATCGCCTTCACCACTGCGGCAGGCGACGGCGACGAGCTTGCCGCCGCCGGTCAGCCGCAGCTGCCCCGCCATCGTGCATTCCGCGCACATTCCCAAGCCGTACGAAGCGTTTTCGACGTTGCAGCCGACGACGATCCGGCCGTCGTCCACCACACCGGCGACACCGACGTGCAGGCCCGAGTACGGCGCGTACGCCGACTTCGCCGCCTCGACGGCCTGAGCCCGCAGGGCATCCCAGTCGTACTCCGCCATGTCAGTCCTCACCTCGCCGGTACAGCGCGCCATCCGCCTTGGGCGGCCGCAGCCGCTGCGAAGCCACCGCCAGCACGATCAGCGTCACGAAGTGCGCGGTGTACGGGATCAAGTCGCTGGGCAGGTCTTCGTTCGTCCAGTAGATCGCGTACAGCAGACCGGCGCCCACGACCCCGAGCGCGGAAGCGATCCACTGACGGCGGAACAACTGCACCGCCACGAGCACGGCCAGCAGGATCACCGCGCCGTACAGCAGCGCGAGCACCGCGGTGCCGCCACCGGCGAGCTGGAGGCCGTCCGCGTAACCGAACAGCGCCGCGCCACCGAGCAGGCCGCCAGGGCGCCAGTTGCCGAAGATCATCGCCGCGAGGCCGATGTATCCGCGGTTGTTGGTCTGGTTCTCCAGGTAGTCCGCCCCGCCCGCGAGCAACACGAGCGACGCGCCGCCCATTCCGGCGAGCCCGCCGGAGATGATCATGGCGACGTACTTGTGCAGGTAGACGTTCACGCCGAGGGATTCGGCCGCCACCGGGTTCTCGCCGCAGGACCGCAGCCGCAGGCCGAACCGCGTCCGCCACAGCACGAGATAGCTGATCGGCACCAGCGCGATCGCGATCATCGTCAGGGGCGCGACCTCGGTGACCAGGCCGTTGAGAATGCCGGCGAGGTCGGAGACGAAGACGCGCTGCATCTTCTCCAGATCCGAAAGCCAGTCCGAGAGGAACGTCGCCGAATAGGTGTCGAACTTCGGGACCGGCGGCGACTGGCGCGGGTTCCCCGAAAGCGGGGTGAACACCAGGTTCGCCAGGTACTTCGCCACCCCGAGGCCGAGGAGGTTGATCGCCACACCGGAGACGATGTGGTTGACGTTGAAGGTCACCGTCGCGACGGCGTGCAGCAGCCCGCCGAGCGCGCCGAACACGACCGCCGAGATCAGCCCGGCCCAGACCCCGCCGTGGTACGCGCCCCAGGCGGCACCCCAGGTGCCGAGGATCATCATGCCTTCGAGGCCGATGTTGATCACGCCGGCGCGTTCGGCCCAGAGGCCGCCGAGCGCGCAGAGCAGGATCGGCAGCGCCAGCCTCAGCGCGGTGTGCGCGGTGTTGGTCGAGGTCAGCGTGTTGACGCCGGTGGCGTACGACGCGATCGCGAGCACGCCGACCGCCAGCAGCCCCCAGATGGCGCCCTTGAGCCAGCCGGGGAGGCGCCGCTTCGTCGGCTTCACCGGCATGGTGGCGCCGCCCGTGTCGGGCGACAGAACGTTCGTGGTCATGCCGCCTCCGCGGTGAAAAGTACGTCGGCGGTGGTGGTCACACCGCACCTCCCTCGGAAACGCTGGAACCCTTGCCCGCCAGCGCGCGACCGACGCGACGCTGTTCGGCGGCCAGGTCCGCGCGGCGCACGATCTCGTACGCGATGACGACCGACAGCACGATCACGCCCTGCATGATGGTGGCGATCTCCTTGGACACGTTGATCTGCTCGAGCGACACCGCGGACCGGTCGAGGAACGCCCACAGCAGGGCGCCCAGCGCGATCCCCGCCGGGTGGTTGCGGCCGAGCAGGGCGACCGCGATACCGGTGAAGCCGTACATCTGGGTCGAGGTGATGCCGTAGCTGAAGTCGCGGCCGAGCAGTTCCGGCATCGCGACCAGGCCGGCGACGCCACCGGAAAGCAGCATCGCGATCAGCGTCATCTTCTTGGCGTTCACGCCGCCGGCGGCCGCCGCCGTCGTCGATTCGCCGGAGGCCTTGAGCTCGAACCCGAACCGGGTCCGGTTGAGCATGAACCAGTAGGCCGCGCCGATCAGCGCCGCGATGAACACGAAACCGAACAGCTCACCGGACCCGATCGGGATGCCGGAGATCCGGCCGGTCTCGGCGATCTCGCGGGTGGCGATGTTGTTGCCGGTCTGCACGCCGAACTGATCCGCGTTCACCAGGAACGCCACGATGCCGCCGACGATCGCGTTCAGCATGATCGTCGAGATCACCTCGGAAACGCCACGGGTCACCTTCAGCACGGCCGGGATGGCCGCGTACAGCATGCCGCTGGCCACCGCGACGACCAGGATCGCCAGCACGTGGATCACCGGCGGCAGCCGCAGTGCCCCGCCGATGATCGCGGTGACGATGGCGGCGAACCGGTACTGGCCCTCGACACCGATGTTGAAGAGGTTCATCTGGAAGCCGATGGCCACCGCGAGCCCGGACAGGTAGTAGACCGTCGCCAGGTTCACCGTGTCGACGGCCGTCGAGCCCTTGAAGAGCTGGCCGATCATCGTGCCGTAGGCCTGGAGCGGGTCGGCGCCCGAAATGATCAGCGCGATGGCCGTCAGGATGACGGCGAACACGATCGCGAGCAGAGGCGGCAGCAGCCGCGTACGCCAGCTGCTCACGCTGTGCCTCCCACGCCCTGAGTGCCGTAAACCGCGAACCTTTTCACGCCACACCTTCTTCGAAGTCGGAAGCACCCGTCATCGCGGAACCCAGTTCCTGCGGGGTCACGGTCGCGGGATCGGCCTCGCCGACCAGTCGTCCGCGCAGCATGACCTGAATGGTGTCGGAAAGCCCGATCAGCTCGTCGAGGTCGGCGGAGACCAGCAGCACGGCCAGCCCGGCCGCGCGGGCCCGGCGGATCTGCTCCCAGATCAGCGCCTGCGCGCCGACGTCGACACCCCGCGTCGGATGCGACGCGATGAGCAGCACCGGGTCGCCGGAAAGCTCGCGACCGACGATCAGCTTCTGCTGGTTGCCACCGGAAAGCGCGGCGGCCGCGACGTCGATGCCCGGCGTGCGGACGTCGTACTGCGCGACGATGCGGCGGGTGTCCTCACGCGCGCCGACGATGTCGAGCAACTGTCCTTTCGCGACCGGTTCGCGGGTCTGGTAGCCGAGGATCCGGTTGAGCCACAAGGGTTGCGTGAGCAGGAGGCTGTGCCGCGTGCGGTCTTCGGCGATGTAGCCGATCCCGGCCTCGCGGCGGGCGAGCGTCCCCAGCTTGTACAGCTCGACGACTTCGCCGTCGGCCTCGGTCAGTTCGATCCGGCCGCCGCCCTTGCGCATGCCCATGATCGTCTCGACGAGTTCGGTCTGCCCGTTGCCCTCGACACCGGCGATCCCGAGCACCTCGCCCGCGTGCACGGTGAAGGAGATGTGGTCGAGCACGTTGCGCTCGGAACCCTCGACGCGCAAGCAGACGTCGTCCAGCCGGAGGACGGGCCGATCGGTCACCGTGGACTCGCGGGTCTCGGGGCTGGGCAACTCCGAGCCGACCATCATCTCGGCCAGCTCACGTGAGGTGATCGTCTTCGGATCGGCCGTGCCGACGGTGGTGCCGCGGCGGATCACGGTGACCGTGTCGGCGATCGCGCGCACCTCGTCGAGCTTGTGCGAGATGAAGAGGAAGGTGAAACCGTCCTTCTTCATCGCGCGGACGGTCTCGAACAGCGCCTCGACCTCCTGCGGCACGAGCACCGCGGTGGGCTCGTCGAGGATGATGATCCGAGCGCCGCGGTAGAGCACCTTCACGATCTCCACGCGCTGGCGGTCGGCGACGCCGAGTTCTTCGAGCAGCGCGTCCGGCCGGGCGCGCAGGCCGACCCGTCCGGCCAGCTCCGCCAGCTTCGCCCTGGCCGCGCGGCCGATGCCGTGCAGTTTCTCCGCGCCGAGGAAGACGTTCTCCCCCACGGTCAGGTTGTCGGCCAGCATGAAGTGCTGGTGGACCATCCCGATCCCGGCCTTGATGGCGTCCTGCGGGTTGCGCAGTTTCACCGGTTCGCCGTTGATCGCGATGTCGCCCTCGTCCGGCTGCTGCATGCCGTACAGGATCTTCATCAGGGTCGATTTGCCCGCGCCGTTCTCACCGCAGACAGCGTGCACCTCGCCCTTGGCGACGGTGAGGTTGACGTCGGAGTTGGCGACGACACCGGGGAACCGCTTCGTGATCCCGGTCAGCTGCACGGCCGGCTGGGAAGCGCTCATGAAAAGCCATCCAGTTCTGGGAGTCAAACAGGTGAGGGCTCGGAAGGGTGGTCAACCCTCCCGAGCCCCACGGTCACGATCGGCCCTCAGCGGGAAAACATACTTCGGGCCCCCTGGTGAAGCTTACTTCTGCGGCTTGTCCGAGACGGTGATCGCCCCGGAGACGATCTGCGCCTTGTAGCCGTCGAGGACGTCCTTGATGTCGTCGACCTTGCCACCGGAGGTGGCGTAGCCGATGCCGTCGACCTTGAGGTCGAACCGCTTCGGCAGCGACGACAGGTCACCCTTCGCCAGCGCGCGCAGGTAGTCGAACACCGCCACGTCGACGCGCTTGAGCATCGAGGTGACGATGACGTCCTTCGACGCCTCGACCGTCTTCTGGTTGTACTGGTCGGAGTCGACGCCGATGGCCATGGCGTTGTTGGACTTCGCGGCCTCGAAAACGCCCTTACCGGAGGCGCCGGCGGCGTGGTAGATCACGT
This sequence comes from Amycolatopsis sp. QT-25, assembly GCF_029369745.1. Lineage (NCBI taxonomy): Bacteria > Bacillati > Actinomycetota > Actinomycetes > Pseudonocardiales > Pseudonocardiaceae > Amycolatopsis > Amycolatopsis sp. QT-25. The sequence goes on along the minus strand of NZ_CP120210.1, from coordinate 811,544 downwards.
CCGCGCCCTTGGCGATCTGCGCGGCGGCCTTCACGTTGCCCTTCGCTGGGTCCTGGAACCCGGAGAAGTCACCGGCCGGGGTGAGGTATTCGTCCTCGATCTTGGCCTTGTTCGAAGCGGCCTTCACGCCCTGGAGGAAGCCGGCCTCGAACTTCTGGATCAGCGGCGTGTTCACGCCACCGACGAAGCCGACGTGGCACTTCTTCGACTTGTAGGCGGCGGCGACACCGGCCAGGAACGAGCCCTGCTCCTCGGCGAAGACCAGCGGGGTGACGTTCGGCGCCTTGACGGAGTCGTCGTCGACGATCGCGAACTGGGTGTTCGGGTACTTCGGCGCGATGGCGCCGACGGCCTTGGCGTAGGCGAAGCCGACCGCGATGACCGGGCTGAAGCCCTGCGAGGCGAGCTGGTCGAGACGCTGCGACTTCGCGGCCTCGTCCTCGGTCGCGGCGGCGGTGCTTTCGGTGACCGACGTGACACCGAGGTCGGCCTTCGCCTTGTCGGTACCGGCGGCGGCGGAGTCGTTGAACGACGCGTCGCCACGGCCGCCCACGTCGAAGGCCAGCGCGACCTTGAGCTTGCTGCCGTCGACCTTCTCACCGGCCTGGCTGGTGCTGGTCGAGGCGGCCGCCGCGGCGGGCGGCTTCGGCGCCGTCACGCAACCGGCGGACTGGTCCCCGGTGCTCGCGTTGTTGTTGTTCCCCGCACCTGAATCCTTCGCGCACCCGGCCAGTACCAGAGCACCGGCCATGGCGGCGGCGGCCAGCGCGGTTCCACGCATGCGACGCAACGTGTGTCTCCCTCCCCGCTGATCCAGCGGATGGTCCGAAGAAACGACCCGGCGACAGTGCCGGGTTCGACCGAGAGACGGTACCTAACGGCCGCTTAGCCGCCATAGGAAAGGCACGCTACGTAACACAAACGTTTACTCATGAATCGTACGCGCGACGAACGCGGTACGCACGGTGATCGCGGCGGAGTAAAACGCAGGCCGTACCCGGCCCCTGGCCGCGGGACGGACCCAAGATCGTCACACACCGTTCAGGACATCCCCGCCTCCCCCGTCCCGTCCACAGTGGACGAACCGGTGAGTTACCGGCCCCGCGTCACCCGATCGTGGAAGGGTCCCGATGTCTGGTCCATCACACAGACGAACCCGGAGGTGAGCCCACCGTGAGGTGCGGGTCTAGCATCGTTTTCATCCACGCTCGATGACCATGATCTCGGCACCGTCGCCGGAGCCGTCCCCAGGTGGACGTCCCGGCGGCAGGCGCGGAAACCAGCGGTCAGCGGGCCCAAGCCATGACGTTGGAGGCCGTTCACCGATGTCCACCACGGCTAGCGCTGCCCCCGAGGCGGCCGCGAGCGATCGGGCGGGTGCCTCACGCCGGCAAGGGACCTTCTACCGGGGCGACCCCGGTATGTGGTCCTGGGTGCTGCACCGCATCACCGGCGTGCTGACATTCTTCTTCCTCTTCGTGCACGTGCTCGACACCGCGCTCGTGCGCGTGTCACCCGACACGTACAACGAGGTCATCGAGACCTACAAGACCCCACTGGTCAACCTGCTCGAGGTCGGCCTCGTCGGCGCGGTGCTGTTCCACGCGCTCAACGGCATCCGGGTCATGCTGGTCGACTTCTGGGAAAAGGGACCGAAGTTCCAGAAGCCGATGCTCTGGACCATCCTGGCCATCTGGGTCGTGGTGATGATTCCCGGTGCCTTCTTCATGATGAAGCGCACCGTCGAAGTTATGTTCGGGGGGCACTGACCATGGCATCCGAAGTTCTCGCACTCGACAAGCCGCGCTCGCCGAAGCGCCCCGCTGCCCGCCGCAGCAACTTCGAGCTCTACAGCTGGCTGTTCATGCGCATCTCGGGCCTCGCCCTGATCGTGCTGGTGCTCGGCCACCTGTTCATCATGAACATCCTCGACGGCGGCGTGCACCGCATCAACTGGGGCTTCGTCGCCGGTCGCTGGGCTTCGCCGTTCTGGCAGTTCTGGGACCTGTCGATGCTGTGGCTCGCCGAGATCCACGGCGGCAACGGGCTGCGCACCATCATCGACGACTACGCCCGCAAGGACAGCACCCGGTTCTGGCTGAAGATCGTGCTCTACGTCTCGATGGTGCTGATCCTCGCCGTCGGCACGATGGTGATCTTCACCTTCGATCCCGGCATCTCGGCCAACTGACGCCCCACCACACAGTGCTCGATTCCTGATAAGCGGAGCATCCCTATGCAGTTCCACAAGTACGACGTGGTGATCGTCGGCGCCGGTGGCGCCGGCATGCGCGCGGCCATCGAGTCCGGCCAGCGTGCCCGCACCGCGGTCCTCACCAAGCTCTACCCGACGCGTTCGCACACCGGTGCCGCCCAGGGCGGTATGTGCGCCGCGCTGGCGAACGTCGAAGAGGACAACTGGGAGTGGCACACCTTCGACACGATCAAGGGTGGCGACTACCTGGTCGACCAGGACGCCGCCGAGATCATGGCGAAGGAAGCCATCGACGCGGTCCTCGACCTCGAGAAGATGGGCCTGCCGTTCAACCGGACGCCCGAAGGCAAGATCGACCAGCGCCGCTTCGGCGGGCACACCCGTGACCACGGCAAGGCCGCGGTACGCCGCGCCTGCTACGCCGCGGACCGCACCGGGCACATGATCCTGCAGACGCTGTATCAGAACTGCGTCAAGCACGGCACGGAGTTCTTCAACGAGTTCTACGTGCTCGACCTGGTGCTGACCCCGGACGAGGACGGCAACCCGGCCGCTTCCGGCGTCGTCGCCTACGAGCTGGCGACCGGCGAGCTGCACGTCTTCCAGGCGAAGTCGATCGTGTTCGCCACCGGCGGCGCGGGCAAGATCTTCAAGACGACGTCGAACGCGCACACCCTCACCGGTGACGGCCTCGGCATCATCTTCCGCAAGGGCCTGCCGCTGGAGGACATGGAGTTCTTCCAGTTCCACCCGACAGGTCTGGCCGGGCTCGGCATCCTCATTTCCGAAGCCGTGCGCGGTGAGGGCGGCATCCTCCGCAACGCCGACGGCGAGCGGTTCATGGAGCGCTACGCCCCCACCATCAAGGACCTCGCGCCGCGTGACATCGTCGCCCGGTCGATGGTGCAGGAAGTGCTGCAGGGCCGCGGCTGCGGGCCGAACAAGGACTACGTCGTCCTCGACGTCACGCACATCCCGGAAGAGACGCTGAACGCGAAACTCCCGGACATCATGGAGTTCTCGCGGACGTACCTGGGCGTCGACCCGGTCACCGAACCGGTGCCGGTGTTCCCGACCTGCCACTACGTGATGGGCGGCATCCCGACCAACATCCACGGCGAGGCGTTGCGGGACAACGAGAACGTCATCCCCGGCCTGTACGCCGCAGGCGAGGTGGCGTGCGTTTCCGTGCACGGCTCGAACCGGCTCGGCACCAACTCGCTGCTGGACATCAACGTGTTCGGCCGCCGGGCCGGCATCGCCGCCGCCGAGTACGCGCTGGCGCACGAGCACATCGAGCTGCCGGAGAACCCGACCCGCGTGGTGGAGGACCAGCTGGCCCTGCTGCTTTCGGAGCACGGTGACGAACGCGTCGCCGACATCCGCACCGAACTGCAGCGGACGATGGACTCGCACGCCTCGGTGTACCGCACGGAAGACACGCTGAAGCAGGCGCTGACCGACGTGCAGGCGCTGAAGGAGCGGTACAGCCGCATCACCGTGTCGGACAAGGGGAAGCGGTACAACACCGACGTCCTCGAGGCCGTCGAGCTGGGCTTCCTGCTCGAACTCGCCGAGGTCCTGGTCGTCGGCGCCCTGGCGCGCAAGGAGTCCCGCGGCGGCCACGCGCGCGAGGACTACCCGAACCGCGACGACACGAACTTCATGCGGCACACCATGGCCTACAAGCAGGGTTCCGAGCTGACCGCCGACATCCGACTGGACTACAAGCCGGTGACCTTCACCCGCTACGAACCGATGGAGCGGAAGTACTGATGACCACGGCAACCCCCGAGAAGTCGGAGGCCGTGTCCTCCGACCACACGCCGATCACCGTCACGCTGAAGATCCTCCGGTTCAACCCCGAAGTCGACACCGAGCCGCACTGGGAGTCCTACGACGTCCCGGCGCAGCGCACCGACCGGCTGCTGAACCTGCTCTTCTACGTGAAGGACTACATCGACGGGACGTTCTCGTTCCGGCGCTCGTGCGCGCACGGCGTCTGCGGTTCCGACGCGATGCAGATCAACGGCATCAACCGGCTGGCGTGCAAGGTCCTGATGAAGGACCTGCTGGAGACCGGCGGCAAGAAGACGACGATCACCATCGCGCCGATCAAGGGCCTGACGACGCTCAAGGACCTTTACGTCGACATGGACCCGTTCTTCGAGGCGTACAAGGCCGTGAAGCCGTACCTGATCGCCTACGGGAACGAGCCGACGCGTGAGCGGATCCAGTCGCAGGCCGACCGCGACCGGTTCGACGACACGACCAAGTGCATCCTGTGCGCCTGCTGCACGTCCTCGTGCCCGGTGTACTGGAACGACGGCTCGTACTTCGGCCCGGCCGCGATCGTCAACGCGCACCGGTTCATCTTCGACTCGCGTGACGAAGGCGCCGAAGAGCGGCTCGACATCTTGAACGACTCCGAAGGTGTCTGGCGCTGCCGGACGACCTTCAACTGCACCGACGCGTGCCCGCGCGGCATCCAGGTGACGAAAGCCATTCAGGAAGTCAAGCGCGCTCTGCTCTTCAAACGCGTCTGACGCTTCTGACTCGGTCGGTAAGTACATGAAGGCCCCCTTCCTTGCGCTAGGCGCAAGGAAGGGGGCCTTCATGTACTTGGAGCTGAGTTATCCACAATGGGGCAGTTATCCACAGGTCGGTAAATCGGCTCTAGCGGGACAGGTCGCTTCGGGTTCACGCTGAGCTACATGACCAAACGGGGGAGATGGGCTCAGCATCCCGAACTGCTGCACGAACGGAGTCGCAACGGCGTCGTCCGCGCATCCGAGCTGGAGAGCCTCGAGATGAGCAGCCGGACGATCTACACCCGCTGCCTTCCCGGCGGCCCCTGGCAACGCTTGCTGCCGGGCATCATCCTGTTGCACAACAACGAACCCACGAGCGAGCAGCTCGTGACCGCGGGGCTCCTGCACGGCGGGGCGGACGCGGTTCTCACCGGATTCGAAGCCTGTCGGCGGCACGGACTGCGCACACCCACGATGCCGCCGAACACGGGTCTGCATCTGCTGATCCCGCATGATCGGAAGATCCGCAGCACCGGCTTCGTGACGATGGAACGGACGATCCATTTGCCGTCTCCGGTCCTCCGAAACGGAGTTCCCTTGGCGCCGTTGGTCCGGGCCACGACGGACACGGCGCGACAGCTCGGGGACGCCGAGTGGGTAGAGGCGCTCTTGATCGAAGCGATCCAGAAAGGCGGATGCCATCCGAAGGCTTTGCTTCGCGAACTTGATCACGGCTCACTTCGAGGTACCGCTGTACCGAGGCGCCTGCTCACGAACTGGGTGGATCTCCGTTCCATGGCCGAATCACGCGCCAGAGTCCTCAGTCAGCGCATGCCGGCCCCACCGACTCACTGGAACGCGGCGATCTATGACCGGCAAGGCAACTACATCGGACGTCCCGACGCGTTGTGGAAGGACATCGGTCTCGTCTGGGAAATCGACTCCTTCGAGTTTCATTTCCGCAAGTCGGACTATGCGCGAACCGTCGAGCGCAATACTCGGTATGCGGCGGCGGGCCTCGTCGTCGTGCAGACTCTGCCAACCCGATTGCGAGACGATCCCGATGGCGTCCTCGCCTCCCTCACCGCCGCACACGACATCGCCGCGGGCAGACCCGGGCCCGACATTCACCTGGCGACAGCTGCCTGAAGTACATGAAGGCCGCCTTCCTGTACCTAGGCGCAAGGAAGGGGGCCATCATGTACTTAAGAGGCAAAGCAGACAGCCGCTACTCCAGAACGCGGGCGAGTGCCGCGGAGGAGGAAGCGGCGGTTCCGGGCAGCCGGTCGAAAGCCTCCGGATCGAGGTAGTCGACAGCGCCCGTGCTCACGTCCCGAAGCATGGTGTACAGCCCGGCCAGCACCGCGCGCGTGAAGTGCTCCCGGTGCCGCTGCCCCAGCGTCTGCGTTTGCCCGCGCACCTCGAACAGCACCGTGCCGGTCCCGTTCAGGGCGAACGAACACCGCGCCTGCCCCGGCAGATCGCGATCGGCGCCGTGCGGATACCGCGCGCCGACGAACCCGCGTGCCGTCATGCCGGTGAAGGCGCTGATCGCCAGCTGCCGCGATTCGTCCTTTGTGTACACATCGCGGTACTTCGCGTACTTCTGGCCGGGCGCGAAGAACTTGTCGGGCAGCGGCGGGTAGTCGATGCCGACGTCGAGAAGCCGGTTGCTGCCTTCCTGCCGGACGCAGGCGCCCTGATGGTGCAGATCGACGTAGACATCGGGGACCTTCCCCCGCTGCTCGGTCAACCTGGCGTACACCGAACGCAGTGCCCGCGCCTCGGGCGTGACGAACCAGCCCGGCTGGTCGGGCGCGCCGGGGAAGTCCTCCGCGCGCGGGACGTAGTTCAGGTCCGGGTTGAAGTCGCGGTTGACGTCGAAGCCCGGACGTTTCCGGTAGTCGTCGCCCTGAAGGACGTCGCTGAGGTAGTTCCAGGCGGGTGGCCGGTCCTTGAGCTGCGGAAACTTCCGCTGCACTTCGGCCCACGAGAGGTCGTTGCCGCGCCGGTCGAGTTCGGCGCCGTCCGGGTTCAGTTTCGGGACCGCGACGAAGGTGATGGTCTTCCGCAGCCGCTCGGCGTCCCGCGATTCCGACGTGCCGAGGTAGTCGAGGATGCGCAACAGCGCGTCGGTCCCGGTCTTCTCGTTCCCGTGGATCTCACTGGAAACCACGAAGACCTTCGGGCCGGTACCGACGGTCGCCTGGTGGATCACCCGCCCGCGGTGGGACCGCCCGACCTCCTCGACCGCCACCCGTCCCTTGCTCACGCGCTCGAGCCTGCCGAGTTCGCGGACCAGCTCGCGATAGTCGGTGAACTCGCTGATGGGCAGCTCCCGAGGCTCCTCGCTGCAAGGTGCCACCGGAGCCGCCACCGCCGCGGGCGTGCTGACGAGCGGGAGCACCGCCAGCCCCACCACCACGGGAACCAACCGACCGAACACCGACATCGTGAACTCCCCACTGTCGAAGGTGTTCCCAACGTAACCAGCGGGACCCGATCGCGAATCCGACGAAAGGTGCTTCACCGACTCTGAAGCCGTTGGAAACGGTACGTGACTGAGATAGCCTGGAGAGTCACCAAGCCGGTGATCGAGGGGCGGCGAGGGGATGACGGCAGGTTCGGAGCTGCGTGCGCTCCTTTCGCAGCGATTTCTCCCGTTGATCGCGGAAATCGAAGAACTCGTTTACAAGCACGGTTACATCCGTGTCTTCGGCGGCACGGTCACGATGCTGGGCTTTGTCGGCCTGCTCGGCCAGGTACTCGGCATCGCCTGGCTCAGGACGGTTTTCGCCACCGTCGCCGGCGTCCTGTTCGTTTTGGCCGCACTGGTTTCGTTCGCGGGAACGCAACGACAACGCAACAAACTCGTCAACGTGGAGAACATTCTCCACGACTACGCCGACAGCATGCACACGGATTCACCGATCGTCCTCCGCGAGTGGCGGCAGGAAACCATCGTCGAGAACAACGGTGACGTCTACTGCAAACGCAACATCATTCTCAATGCCGCCGCGGACGGCAAGCCGAGATACGTTTCACTCAAGATGGCCTACTACGGGATAACTCCGTTGACCGCCAGGGCGAAACGGCGCATCTCATGCAAGGCGTATCACGCGAGGCCGGAAAGCGCTGCCGAACGCACCCGAGCGAAGGCCACCTCGGTCTGGAAGAACTCGAAGGCCGGCCAACCTCGTCTCGACATCTATGTCCACTTGGGGAACCGGGTCGCGGACGGTGACCTCGTGACCGTCGAGTGGTGGTGGCCGAAGATGTCGGCGGACCTGATGAACGGCACCGAGCCGGAGGACTTCGACGTGGTCTTCGACAAGCAGGTCTGCAAGTTCACCCACCGCGTCGTGTTCCGCAACGTCCTGAACCCCGCCTCTCTCACCGTGCGCAACCAGGGCGCGCGCAATTTCAAGAAGAAGGTGCGGAACAACGACGTGATAGTCGAGTTCTCCGCTCGTGAGCCCCAAATGAGCCAGCGGATGGGCTTCGTCGCGGACTACACGCGTAACGGCTGACGCTCCGGCATGGGTGAAAGCTCGACCTCATGCCGGAGCCAGGCGATGGGCTAGTTGCCGCCCGTCTCGGAACCGCCGGTCATCATGTGTCCATTCGCGAGGTCGAACCTGACATCCCCATCGAGCGATGTGGAAGTGGGCACCCTAACGCAGGCCCCTGGAGACTCGCTCGGTGTGTCACCCCATTGAGCTTCACTCACGAGCTTACCTCGTCGGAAGACCGTCAATACCGAAAAACCCGGCACGTGATCGGGCGATCACCGACCGAATCCTGCTTTCGCGCAAGTCCGAAAACGAAACCGGGGCCCGCCCGCGAAACGCGGACGGGCCCCGGCACTCGAAAAGATCTACTTCACCGCGTCCAGGGCGTTGACGCGGCCGTGCCCGTAGTAGGAGTTGTTCTTCGCCGGGCCTTCGCAGACCGGCGCCGCGGTGCCGCACGCGACGGCGTCGGCCTGGTGCTCCAGCAGCCAGGTCAGCAGCCGCGGCGGAGCGTGGCGGTAGCGGGACGCCAGCAGCGCGGCGACGCCGGCGGCGTGCGGGGACGCCATCGAGGTGCCGCACTTGGTGCCGTAGGCACCGTTGAAGATGGTCGACAACGGGCAACCGGCGCCCTGACCGGTCGGCGGCAGCTGGGCGCGGTCACCGCCGGGGGCGGTCACCTCGACCTGGCCGGCACCGAAGTTGCTGTAGGACGACTTCGTGCCCGCGTAGCCGATGGCCGACACGGTCACGACGCCTTCGATCGCCTTCGGCAGGATCCCGCAGCTCGAGTCGACGGGGTGCGGGCGGTTCGGGTCGGTGGTCTGCTTCGTGACGTCGAAGCCGCTGTTGCCGGCGGCGGCGACGTTCAGCACGCCACGGCCGGTCGAGTAGACCACCGCGCGGCGGACGGCCTCGTACGCGGCCGCGTCGCCCGGCTCCTTCGAGCAGTAGAACATGCCGGGGTCGATGTAGTAGCTGTTGTTCGTGACCGGGAAGCGGTGCTTCGCCGCCCACATGAACCCGCACACCGCGGCCTCGGGAAGGATCAGGCCGTCGTCGTTCACGACCTTCACCGACGCCAGCTTGACGCCCGGCGCGACGCCCGTGAAGCCGCGCGCGGTGTCCTTGCCGGCGATCGTGCCGGCGACGTGCGTGCCGTGGTCGGAGTTCGTGGGCGCCCAGGCGGCGGGGGTGGTGTCGGGCGCGCCCGAGTTGCAGCCGGCGGACGCCTTCGGGTCCAGTGCCCCCTTCAACGCGGGGTGGGTCGGCTCGATGCCCGAGTCCAGCACGCCGACGGTCACCGAGCGGCTGCCACCGGAGACCTTGTTCGCCTCGGGAGCCTGGATCGCCCGCATGTCCCACTGCTGAGCCGACAGGTCCTCTTCGACGGCGACGCTGGTGGTCTCTTCGTTCTCCTTGGTGTCGACCACGGCGGAGCGGGTCGAGCGAGCGGTGGCCGCCGGCGGGAACGCCACGTCACGGCCGCCCGAGTAGGCGCGGAAGACGCCGATCTTCGCCTGGAAGTCGGCGTTGCGCGAGGTCGCCACCGCGACCCCGATCTCCGGGTAGTACGCGACCTTCTCGCCGCATTTGGCGCGCAGCTCGGCGTCGACCTTGCGCTCCGGGGTGCGCGGGTCGTAGAGCACCACGTAGTTGAACGGCGCGCTAGCGGTGTCGCACTGGGGTGCGGGCGCGGCGCTCACCGACGGGGCCGCGAACACACTTCCCGTCGCCGCCGCGACGAGCGCGGGGACGAGCAGGCGTCTGATCCGGGACATTCCACCTCCATGATTCGGTGGAGTGAACGTAAGGGAGGCGGAGCCCGGCCACCACCGTCAAAAGGACGACAGACCTGATCAGGCGTCAGCCTTTTCCGCGTCTCGTGACTTGGCGCCACGGAGCGTGCGCAGACCGATGAGCCCGATGACGGTGCCGAGCACGAACGAGACCACGGTCAGCACCGCGTGCACGATGAAGTAGGCGGTGGGTGAGCCGTCGGCGGCCCAGGCGCGGTCGCTGTCCCAGAGATTCTTGGCGAACGTGATCCAGATGATCCACGACCACACGCCGAAACCCAGCAGGAACATCGAAGTACCTCGCGAAATGCGCATGCCCCTGAGTATGCAGCGGGCCCGGCGACGCTACATTGCTCGGGTGCACAGCGCTATCTCCCGGTCGCTCATGGTCCTCGTTTCCGGTGTGCTCGCCTTCGCGGTGACGCCGGTGGCCACAGCCGCTCCGATGCCACCAGCCCAGGCGCAGCCGTGCGCGAACAAGACGACGCCTCCCGCGCCGGTCGACACCTCCGAGAAACCGCGCCCAGGGGAGGCCGCGCCGGAGCCGTTGCCGGTCCCGCCGGTGCCGGTGGGTGGCGACCGGATGGCCGAATGCGGGCTCGTGCTGCCGAAGCGCGCGCTGAACCCGCCCGAGGGAAACACCGCCGCGTCCTGGGTGCTGCAGGATCTGGAAACCGGCGACGTCATCGCCGCGAAGGATCCGCACGGCCGCCAGCGGCCCGCCTCGCTGATCAAGGTCCTGCTCGGACTGGTGGTGGTCACCGAACTCCCGCCGGACAAGGTCGTCGTGCCGACCAAGGAGGACGCCGAGCAGGAGTGCACCTGCATGGGCATCGCCGCGGGTGGTCAGTACACAGTGGACCAGCTGGTGCACGGACTGCTGATGCACTCGGGGAACGACGCGGCGCACGCGCTCTCCACCGTGCTCGGCGGCGTGGACGCGACCCTCGCGAAGATGAACGCGCTGGCCACCAACATCGGCGCCACGGACACCCGGGCCGCGACACCGTCCGGGCTCGACGGCCCCGGCATGTCGACCTCCGCCTACGACATGAGCCTGATCTTCCACCACGCGATGAAGAACCCCGAATTCGCCAAGGTGGTCAAGACCAAGAGCTTCGAGATCCCGCCCATCGCGGGAAAACCCGTCGTCACGATCTACAACGACAACAAACTCCTCGGCCACTATCCCGGATTCACCGGCGGGAAGACCGGGTTCACCGATGACGCGCGCCACACCTACGCCGGCAGCGCGGTCCAGAACGGTCATCGGATCGGGATCGTGATGCTTCGCGCCGAGCAGCGGCCGACGCGAGTCACCGAACAGGCCGCGAAGCTTCTCGATTACGGCTTCGCGCTGCGTGAAGCCAAAGCCGAACCGGTCGGGCGGATCGACTACAAGCCGACGGAATCCGTGAACGCGGAAGTGGCCAAGCCCGCTCCGAACGCCGACGGCTCGTCGAACAGCGGGGCCGCCGCCACGGCCGAAGACCCGTTCGGAGTGACGGGCTGGATCATCACGCTGGCCGTCTTCCTGATCATCGTGGTGTCGTTCGTCGTCGGTCACCAGCGCAAGAAGGCCATGTCGGGCGAGTAGCCCGGATCGGCGGACAGTGGCCACCCGGGCCACTGCCCTTCGGTCTCCACTCGTGAACCGTTCGGGGGACGGCCACGGGTGTTCCCCGATCTCACGTACTCGTTTCCGGGGTGTCCTCTTCCCTGCGAAGACTCGCGTTCCTGTTCATCCTGCTCGGTTTCGGCTCGGTCGCGATGACCTACACCGACCGTCGGTTCGTCCTGCCGATGTGGGCCGAGGACTACCAGCCGGTGCTCGGCGTCGTCGTCGGCGTTGCCGGGGTGGCCCTGCTCGTCGCGGGCCTCGTCCGGAACAAGAAGGCCGCGCAGGCACAGCCGGCGCCTGTCACGCCGGAACCCGGCCGGCAAGTCAGGACTTTCGGCGGCCGAGCCAGCCCAAGAGCGCGCCGGTCGCGAAAGCCCCGCCGACGGTGCCGAGTCCCGGCCCCTGCTGAACGGTCACCCTCGGGTGGATCAGCACCGGGGCCGGCGGCTCGACGACCGTCTTCGCGTTCTCCTTCGCCGTCGCCGTCCACGCGGTGACGAACAGCAGGAACCGCGAGACGAGGTTCGCGAACACGAGCAGGCCGATCACCGGGCCGAACAACGTGAACGCCGGTGATTTCGTGACACTGCCGAGGTAGAAGGTCGCCGCCTGCTGGAGCACGATGAACCCGACCGCGGCGAAGATCGCGCCCTTGATCGCGCTGCGCAGCGCGACGTGCTCACGAGGCAGCCTCGCGATGACCCACAGGAAGACCAGGGTGTTCGCGAGCAGGCCGAGCACGATCGTCGCGACTCTCAACAGGAACACGGCCCAGGCCTGGTTCTCGAGACCGACCAGTTCGAGCAGGAACCGCCCGACGCCACTGCCCGCCGCGGTGAGACCGAACGAGACCACCAGTGCGACACCGAGTCCGACGAGGGACAGCAGATCCTTGATGGTCGTCGAAACCAGCGGCAGCTTCTGCTTTTCCTGGCCCCATTGAGCGGTCAGCGCGTCCCGCAGGTTCGACATCCAGCCGACGCCGGAGTACAGCGCGAGCAGCAGACCGAAGACCCCGATACCGCCGCCGGAGTCCAGCGCCGCCTTGATGATGCTGCCGGCCAGCTCGCTCAGCCCCGCCGGGACCGACTTCTTGATGCCGTCGACGAGCTGGTTCGTCACCACCTGATCACCGGCGAGCACGATCTTGATGGTCGCGAAGGCGACCATCAAGATCGGGATCACCGAAAGCACGCTGAAGTAGGTGATGGCGGCGGCGTAGTGGTTTCCGTACCGCTCGGTGAACGCGTCGTTCGCCCGGATGAGGTGATCGAGCCAGCCGTACTTCCGCCTCAACCGCGGTAACAGCTTGTCCTCTTCCGGCTTCGCGCCGTCGTCTTTCGCCACCGTCAAACGCTAACCACACAGCGACGACATCGCAGCGCGAATCAGGCCACCGGGGGAAGGAACCCGATGTTCTCGTAGACGTTCCGCAAAGTCACCGAAGCGACTTCCCTGGCCCGTTGCGCGCCGAGGGCCAACGCCTTGTCGAGCTCGGTGACGTCGTCCAAGTAGGACTGGACGCGCTCCTGCACCGGCGTCACCCACTCGACGAAGGCCTCCGCGACACCCTTCTTCAGGTCGCCGTAGCCCTTGCCTTCGTAAGAGCTCTGAAGGTCGGCGACCGGCTGGTCGGTCAACGCGGAGAGGATGGTCAGCAGGTTCGAGACGCCTGGCTTGTTCTCGGTGTCGAAGACGATCTCGCGGCCCGTGTCGGTGACCGCCGAGCGCACCTTCTTCGCCGACTTCTTCGGGTCTTCGAGCAGTTCGATGAGTCCGTTGCCGGTCGACGAGGACTTGCTCATCTTCGCGGTCGGGTCCTGCAGGTCGTAGATCTTCGCCGTGTCCTTGACGATATGCGGCTCCGGCACGGTGAACGTCTTGCCGTAGCGGTTGTTGAACCGCTGCGCGAGGTTGCGAGTCAGCTCCAGGTGTTGCCGCTGGTCCTCGCCGACGGGGACCTCGTTCGCCTGGTACAGCAGAATGTCCGCGGCCTGCAGCACCGGATACGTGAACAGGCCGACGCTGGCGCGATCCGTGCCCTGCTTCGCGGCCTTGTCCTTGAACTGCGTCATCCGGCTCGCTTCGCCGAACCCGGTCTGGCACTCCAGCACCCACCCCAGCTGGGCGTGCTCGGGCACCTGGCTCTGGACGAACAACGCGCTGCGGGCCGGGTCGACGCCGAGCGCGAGCAGTTGCGCGGCCGAGCGGCGCGTCCGGTCGCGCAGCACCTTCGGGTCCTGCTCGACGGTGATCGCGTGCAGGTCGACGACCATGTAGAAGGTGTCGTGGGTGTCCTGCAGCCGCACCCATTGCCGCAGCGCACCCAGGTAATTGCCCAGGTGGAACGAGTCGGCGGTCGGCTGGATCCCGGAGAGCACCCGCGGGCGCTTCAGTTCGTCGGACACGCCCGGATTCTCTCAGGCCACCTCCCGGCAGGTCATCCGGCCTCACCCCGGCCGAACGGTCTAAACGGTTAAAGGCCACATACTTCCGACGGTTCTGGGCAAGGTGCCCGATTCCTAGCGTTCATGGCACCGGATCTTCCGGCCACACCGAAGGAGAACCCAGATGAAGGCACGATCCCTGCTGATGGGCTTGGCCACGGCGGCTGCGGCCGTCTTCTCGCTTTCCGGCGTCGCGGCGGCCGCCGAGCCCACCGGAGGCGTCCAGCCGAACATCGTCGGCGGCGGCAACGCGACGCAGGTCTATTCGTTCATGGTGTCCCAGCAGTCGAGCGGCGGCGGGCATCAGTGTGGTGGGTCATTGATCAGCTCGACCTGGGTGGTCACCGCGAAGCACTGCGGCACGCCGTACCAGGTGCGGGTCGGCACCACGAACCGCACCAGCGGCGGCACCGTGGCCCGCGTGGCCCAGCGGATCGCCCACCCGAGCGCCGACCTGGCGCTGCTGCGGCTCTCGACGGCGGTTTCGCAGGCGCCGGTCACGATCGCCGACACGTCCGGGCCCGTCGGCACCGCGACGCGGATCATCGGCTGGGGCCAGACCTGCGCCCCGCAGGGCGGCTGTGGTGCCCCGATCACCCTGCAGGAACTGAACACCTCGATCGTCGCCGACAGCCGTTGTCTCGGGATCAGCGGTGCCAGCGAGATCTGTACCAACAACCCCGGCGGGAACAAGGGTGCCTGCTACGGCGACTCGGGCGGCCCGCAGGTGAAGCAGGTCAACGGTGTCTGGCAGCTGGTCGGCGCCACCAGCCGCGCCGGGAACAACAGCAGCACCTGCGCGACCGGGCCGTCGATCTACGTGGACGTCCCCTACTTCCGCAGCTGGATCCGCACCAACTCCGGAGTCTGATCCGGTTCCCGCGTCGCCCCACCGGCCCCGGGGGCGACGCGGGCCCAGCCGGTTCAGCAACGAACCGTGCGGAAGTTCGAACAGCCGCTCCAGCAGCGCGACCGCCTTCAAGGAGTCGCACCGCTCGGGGCGGCTTCTTCCGGTCCGCCAGTAGCTCAAGGTCGCGACACTGACCCGGACGCCCTGCTGGGCGAGTCGGTGCCGGATCCGGTCGAGGCCGAGACCGCTGTCCGTGATCGCCCGGTCCAGCGCGCGCGGGAAGGGGTCACCGGGCCGGCTGCGACGCCGCGTCACCGTCATGGACCCGAGCGTGGCGATCAGCGGGCGGCTAAACAATCCGGGCGGGACTAGGTGTACCTACCCAAGAAATCCGCCGCGTCGCCTTCAGCGGGCTAACCGCGATCCGCAGGCGTGTCGACTTCAGCGGGCTAACCGCGATCTGAACCGGGATGGCGCAGGTCAGAGGCGTTGCCGACGGATAAGGGCGTCGTCCGCGAGTACGGCCTCGGCCATCGCGGCGACGTGCGGGGCGGCGGGCTGGGCCGGGACCGCGAGAGCGGGGGCGGGGGCGGGGGCGGGGGCGACGGCGGCCGCGCGGGCCTTCCGACGCTGACGGAACACGCCGAAGGCCATACCGACGATGCCGAGCGCGACGGCGACCAAGCCGACCGGGCCCAGAAGACCGAACGCCATCTCCGAGCGCGACGCCATCTCCGCGGCCGACGCCGGACCGGCGCCTCCGACGAGCAGGGCGACGGGGATCGCGACGACCGCCGCGGCCCTTGCCGCGGGCAGGGCCGATCGCATCAGGAGATGAACTGGGCTCCGCACCGGAGTGCCTCCCGTGACGTGACTTTGCCGAATCAGAACGCTAACCCGAACGAGTGAGCATTTCCAGACTGCTGGTCAAAAAACTACCGAGCGTGTCAAGACTTGGGGGTCTGATCAACTCGAGGCCCGAGAATAGCCCCTCACAAGGGGGTTCTTTCGAGCACCCCTCTTCCCGGAGTTGTCGACGGCCGAATCTGTTTCCGGCAAAAGCGGACAGCGTTACGCCATTCGGCTCTCTCCACGGGGCCGAACAGGCAAGATCCACCTTTCTCCGGTTGGTTTCTGCTCCGCAATGGTCTATACCTATTGGCCATACCCCTTAAAAGGTATAGACCAATCTCCCTGCATGCTCCCCTCGTACGAAGGAGCCACCGATGTCTCTTCGACGTATTCTCGCGGCGGTCGCCGCCACCTTCGCCGCCACCACGGTCGCCGTGGTCGTCCCGGCCCAGTCCGCCTCCGCCGCGGACTGTGTGGCACCGTGGAACGCGAGCTCGGTCTACCGGGGCGGCAACACCGCCTCCCACAACGGGCACAACTGGTCCGCGAAGTGGTGGACACAGAACGAAACCCCTGGTAAAACGCAGGTCTGGGCCGATCAGGGCGCCTGCGGCGGCACGACCAACCCGCCGGATCCGTCCGGCTTCGTGGTCAGCGAGGCCCAGTTCAATCAGATGTTCCCGAGCCGGAACCCCTTCTACACCTACAAGGGCCTCGTCACCGCCCTCAGCGCGTACCCGGCCTTCGCCGGCACGGGCAGCGACACGGTGAAGAAGCAGGAAGCGGCCGCCTTCCTGGCGAACGTCAACCACGAAACCGGCGGCCTCGTCCACATCGTCGAACAGAACCAGGCCAACTACCCGCACTACTGCGACACGAGCCAGTCGTACGGCTGCCCCGCGGGCAACGCCGCGTACTACGGCCGCGGCCCGATCCAGCTGAGCTGGAACTTCAACTACAAGGCCGCCGGCGACGCGCTGGGCCTGCCGCTGCTGACCAACCCGTGGCTGGTGCAGAACGACGCGGCGGTCGCCTGGAAGACCGGCATCTGGTACTGGATGACCCAGAACGGCCCCGGCACGATGACCCCGCACGACGCGATGGTCAACAGCCGTGGTTTCGGTGAGACCATCCGCAGCATCAACGGAAGCATCGAGTGCAACGGCGGCAACCCGGCCCAGGTGCAGAGCCGCGTGAACAAGTACCAGCAGTTCACCGGCATCCTCGGCGTCGCTCCCGGGAACAACCTGTACTGCTGATCGCTCCAGGGAACCGAAGGGGCCTTTCACCGCATGTGACGCGGTGGAGGGCCCCTTCGGGTTTCATCGAGGACACCAGCAGGCGGCGCAGCGCGGCGTCCAGGACACCCAGGTCCTCGCCCAGTGGCGACAGGAGCTTCGCGACATTCGCCGCGTGCTCGGTCATCGCGGCGTCGGCGACCTCGAATCCGCGCCCGGTCAGCGTGACCCCGAAACTGCGCCGGTCCTCGGGGTTCCGCCTACTGGAAAGGTGGGCCACGACGAAGCGACCGTCCCAGGTTTCTTGGACAGTCAGGAAAGATTCGACAACCACTTCGTCGAAAGTCCAGTGTGGACGGAAAGCGCCAAGGCACGTCAGTAACCGCGCGGCGGGTAACCCGGCGGCGGATACCCGGGATGCGGGTACTGCGCCGGCGGGTACTGGGGATGCGGATATTGGGGCGGCGGATATCCCGGCTGCTGCGGCGGATACGGCGGCGGGCCGTACTGCGGTGGGGGTGGATACTGCTGCGGATAACCGGGATTCTGCGGCGGATACGGCTGCTGCGGATGCTGGGGTTGTTGCGGGTACTGGGCTTGTTGCGGGTACTGCGGCTGTGGTGGCGGTGGCGGGGCGGGCTGACCACCGCCGAGGTGGAACGGCAGCAGCGACACCAGCTGCGCGAGCTTACCGAGCGTCGCGAGGATCTCGTCCGGTTTGATCCGGCCGAACGTCGGATTCTCGACGTAGACCAGTTCCGCGCCCACCAGCGACCAGGTGTGCAGCTTCGACGAGCGCATCGTGGCGGCCACTTGCGGCGTCAGCACGCCGACCGCGACGTTCGGGTCGGTGTCGATCAGCTTGTACCAGCGGTTGAACTTCCGGTCCGCCGTGGCGGGCTCGGGATACTGCTCGACGTCCCAGGCGGACTCGATGCTCGACACGATCTGGAAGTTCGGCATCGGCGCGGGCAGGGTGACCACCCAGACCGTGTCGATCGAGATCGTGTCGAGTTCGTTGACCTTCTTGTTGGTCCACCGCGTGTGGACGCTCGTGACCGTCGGGCGGCGGTGGTAGTCGAAGACGCTGAACCGCAGCCCTTGGTACGCGCCGCTCAGCGCGCCGAACGCCATCCGCTTGTCCCCGCGCTGGGTGAACGGCAGCACCGTCCACCGCTCCAGGAGGTTCGGCGCGTCCGGGCTGAACTCCCACCCGTACTGGCCGGACATGGCGTAGCGCTCGGCGTTCGTCGCCTCGATACGCCTGGCTTCGTTCGTTTCCATCGCAACCCCCGGATCTCCCGCGCGCAGGCTATCCGGAGTACTTCGCCGGCGCGTGGTCGGACCTACGCATCTCGCGACCGCCGCTGCACACCGATCAATCCAGGCACTCTCTCGGTAAGTACCTGCCACACCAAGGCATCGTCAACCGTCGCTTGACCATGGATCGGAACGCGGCATGGCGTTCGACCGGTAACCCTCGAAGTCCTCGCCCTCACTGAACTCGCCCACCAGCTCCGCCGACCTCAAGACATCCGGAGACGAGGGCGAGCGTCCCGCTGCATGGATCAGAGCCGAACGAAGCGAGGCGGCGCACCGCGCGTGTTCGGCAAAGCCCCTCGATGTCACGCTTCTTCGATTCGATCGACTCGTGCACGACCGCCGCCTCCTGAGTCCGATCGTGCCTGACCGGATCCCGAACGTCACGGCGAACAGCCGTGAAGCGAACATCCGGCCGACCGCTCAGTCCCTGTACGTCGCCGTCACCGGCGCGTGATCGGACCAGCGCTGGTCGTAGGACTCCGCGCGCTCGACCACGACGGAAGTACACCGCTCGGCCAGCCCGGGGGTGGCGATCTGACAGTCGATGCGCCAGCCCGAGTCGTTGTCGAAGGCCTTCCCCCGGTACGACCACCAGGTGTACGGGCCGGGGCCTTCCGGATCGAGCTTGCGCTGCACGTCGACGTACCCGGCCTCGGTGAACACGCGGCCGAGCCACTCCCGCTCCTCCGGCAGGAAGCCCGAGCTCTTCTGGTTGCCGCGCCAGTTCTTCAGGTCGATCTTGTCGTAGGCGATGTTCCAGTCGCCCACGACGACGACCTCGCGGCCCCCGGCCACCGCTTTGGCGCGCAGGTCGACGAGGTACGGCAGGAACGCCGCCATGAAGCGCTCCTTCTCGTCCTGACGCGGTGTGCCGACGTCACCGCTGGGCAGGTACAGACTCGCGACCACGACGTTCGGCAGGTGGACCTCGGCGTACCGGCCGCTGTCCTCGAATTCGGGCTCGCCGAACCCGATGCGGACCTCTTCCGGCTCGGCCCGGCTGAAGAGCATGACGCCGTTGCGCCCCTTCTGCGCCGACGGCGCGTGCACCACGTGCCAGCCCTCGGGCGCGGCGGCACCGGCCGGAAGCTCCTTGAGCTCGGCCCGGACCTCCTGGCAGGCGACGACGTCGGCCTTCGTCGAGCCCAGCCACTCGACGAAGCCCTTCTTCGCGGCGGCACGGAGGCCGTTGACATTCACAGTGGAGACGGTCAGCACCCGTCGCACGCTACCCGGAGGGTCCGACAGAACCGGAACGGCGTGCGTTCTGCGAGACTGCCCGCCTGAGTGAGCTGACCGTGCCGGGCAGCTGCGGCGCCTGGCCGGAACCGGGGCGGGCCTGCGCCCGGCTTCCTCCTGGTCCACGAGGGTTTCAAGGTCGTACTCGACCTCGGTTACGGCGCCGCGTCACGGCTGTTCGCACACTGTCCCGGCGGCCGGGTCGACGCGGTGGTGGTGACACACGAACACCCGGATCACTGCGCCGACGTGAGCGCGCTCGGACGTGCCCGCGCCTTCGGGCTGCCGGACGAGCCGAGGATCCCGCTGCACTGCACGCCGGGCACGGTGCGGCGGCTCGAAGCGATGGAACCGCGGCCGCATCCGACGACGATCTTCGACGTGTACGACCTCGGCTCGCCGCGCGAGGTCGGGCCGTTCCGGATGACGACGTTCCTGTTGCCGCACATGTCCCGAACCACGGCGTCCGGCTGACCGCGCCCGGCCTCACCGTCGCCTACACCGGGGACAGCGGGCCGAGCCCGATCCTGGCGGAGCTGGCGCGCGACGCCGACCTGGTCATCACGGACGCCACGGTGCAGGGCCCTTCGCCCGACGAGACGCCGCGCCTGGTGTCGAAGGCGGGTGAGGCCGGGTACTGGGCCGAGCGCGCGGGTGCCCAGGGGCTGCTGCTGACCCACTTCTGGCCAGGCTCCGACCGCGAGGTTTCGGTCGCCGAAGCGCGGAAGGAGTTCAGCGGTGAGGTGCTGGCGGCCGAGGAAGGTGCCCACTTGCGTTTAGCGGCCTGACCGCGATCCCGCAGGTCAGGGGGCAGATCGCGGTTAGGGGGCTAAACGCGAAGCCGCAGGTCACGGGCCGCATTGGGCGCCTTGGACCGGGGTCACGAACTCGGCGGAGACCCATTTGCCCTCGGCGACCTTGCGGAAGCCGTTCTCCACCACCGGCAGCGCGTCGATCTTCGCGTCCTTCACGTACTTGCCGACGATCTTCTGCCCAGCGGGGGCGTCGCGCGCGTTGAGCACGTCGGCCGTCACCACCACCTGGCACCCGGTCGGGCTCGACGCGCTGGACTCCCTGTCCTGTCCCGAGATGGCGACGACGACGAGCAGCGCCAGTCCGCCACCGACGAACAGGACCGGTTTCGAGATGGCCATGATGGTCACTCCTCGAACAAGGGAATCGTTTTCCGTCCGGTCCAGAGTGGCAGAAGCCGGGGCGGCCGCCCAGCTCCAGAATTGCCAACCACCCGGAGGCGCCAACGGGCCGGCGGGCGTACTACCCACCGTCACAAGTACGTGAAGGCCCCCTTCCGGCGAGGGAAGGGGGCCTTCACGTACTTGACGAAAGACTCAGCCCTGGGCGATCTTCTCGGCCAGGTTGGCGTCCAGCGTCGCGAGGAACTCCTCGGTGGTCTGGAATGCCTGGTCCTTGCTGATCAGCAGCGCGAGGTCCTTGGTCATCTTGCCGCTCTCGACGGTCTCGACGACGACCTGCTCCAGCTTGTTCGCGAACCCGATCAGCTCCGGGTTCGAGTCCAGCTTGCCGCGGTGCTCGAGGCCCCTGGTCCACGCGTAGATGGACGCGATCGGGTTGGTCGAGGTCGGCTTGCCCTGCTGGTGCTGGCGGTAGTGCCGGGTCACGGTGCCGTGCGCGGCCTCGGCCTCGACGGTCTTGCCGTCCGGGGTGCGCAGCACCGACGTCATCAGGCCCAGCGACCCGAAGCCCTGCGCGACGGTGTCGGACTGGACGTCACCGTCGTAGTTCTTGCAGGCCCAGACGTAGCCGCCCTCCCACTTCATCGCCGCGGCGACCATGTCGTCGATGAGGCGGTGCTCGTAGGAGATGCCCTTGGCGTCGAAGTCGGCCTTGAACTCGGCCTGGTAGATCTCCTCGAACACGTCCTTGAACATGCCGTCGTAGGCCTTGAGGATGGTGTTCTTGGTCGACATGTAGACCGGGTACTCACGGTCGAGGCCGTACTGCAGCGAGGCGCGCGCGAAGTCCTCGATGGACTTGCGGTAGTTGTACATCCCCATGGCGACGCCGCCGCCCTCGGGGAACTTCGCGACCTCGAACTCCATCGGCTCGGAGCCGTCGTCCGGGGTGTAGCTGATGGTCAGCGTGCCGGGGCCGGGGACCTTGAAGTTGGTCGCCTTGTACTGGTCACCGTGCGCGTGACGGCCGATGATGATCGGCTTGGTCCAGCCGGGCACCAGCCGCGGGATGTTCTGGATGACGATCGGCTCGCGGAAGATCACGCCGCCGAGGATGTTGCGGATCGTGCCGTTGGGCGAGAGCCACATCTTCTTCAGGCCGAACTCTTCGACGCGCGCCTCGTCCGGCGTGATCGTGGCGCACTTGACGCCGACGCCGTGCTTCTTGATCGCGTTGGCCGAGTCGACGGTGACCTGGTCGTCGGTGCGGTCTCGCTCCTCGATACCCAGGTCGTAGTACTCCAGGTTCACGTCAAGGTACGGGTGGATCAGCCTGTCCTTGATGAACTGCCAAATGATGCGGGTCATCTCATCGCCGTCGAGCTCGACGACGGTGCCCTGGACCTTGATCTTGGCCATGAGCAGCGGTGCTCCTTCCGCGGATCTTCGCGTTCTTCTTCAGTCTCTCCGGTAGCGGTACAAGCGTACTGCTTAACGGTCCTGGATGGTTCCGGTAGTGGGCGGTATCAAGTCTCCACGAGGCCGTTGTGACCGACGTCACCGGTCGGGCGACGGCCATCCGACCGTCACGGAGCCGCGCGGGCCGCGACATCATCGAACAGCACTCCTCCGCCGGCCCACCGGAAAGGGCGGTCCCATGACGAACAACCCCTACGCCGTGCCCTCGTACGAACAGCCTCAGGCCCCGGAGCCTTACGGCGCTCAGCCTAGGCAAGCGAGCCGGGCCGTGCCGCGCGTGCTCAGCGCGCTCGGCGGAGTGCTGCTGACACCTGTCGCTCTCGGCCTGGTGATCTACGGCGGTTCAGAGCTGCAGCGCGGCTTCTCGCAGTATCTGTCCGTCGGTGAAGACCCGCTCGACCTGTTCTTGCTGGCCCTCGGCGGTGTGCTCCTGCTCGGCGTCGCGCTCCTCGGGGTGCTGTCCGGGATCGGGCCCGTAGTGGGCGGATTGATGTGGGGCGTGCTGCCGGGGCTGACGTTCCTGCTGAGCCCGCAGGACATCATGAGCCTCACCTACGACATGACCGGGGCGAGCCTCGGGACGGGCTTGGTGACGTGGCTCGTGATGGGCGCCCTGTTCGCGAGTGGATTCCTGCTCGTCGGGGCCGGTTTGGTCGGCACCCTCGCGCGGCGCCGCTCGAATCGCGTTTAGCGGGCTGAACGCGCGCCGCGGAGATCGAAGTGAACCGAAGGGGGCTGACCTCCGTAGTGCGGGTAAGGGAGGTGACCCGCCATGTCATCGCACCGGTACGTCGCGGAGTACGACGACGAGGACTACCAGGAGTACGGCGAGTACGAGCACCCCGGAAACCCGCGAGACCCGCGGAGGCCGTACGAGGACGTCGAGTCGTACGAACCGTACGAGCCGCCCTTCGACGACGACCTGGGCGCCGAAGACCCGTGCGCGGGCAGAGGCGTGCGTCGCGTCCTCAGCGGCGCGGGCGGTCTCATCCTGACGCCGGTCGCGCTCGGCCTGTTGTCCTGGGGCGGCCTGCGGCAGCAGATGCTCGTCCAGGCGACGCTCGGCAACCAGCGTGACGTCTTGAGCATCGGCCTGCTCGCAGGCGGCGGCCTCCTGCTGTTGGCGGTCGGGCTGCTCGGCGCATTGTCGGCGACCGGACCGATCCTCGGCGGTCTCGTCTGGGGCGTCGCGCCCGGCGTGGCGACCATCGCGGTCCCGGAATGGGGCTTCCGGCTGGTGAAGTACCTGCCGCGGAACGACGTCACCCACGGCGTCACGAGCTGGCTCTTCATCGGCGGACTGCTCGCGACGGGCTTCCTCCTGATCGGCGCGGGCCTCGCGTCGAGACTCGCCCGGCGGCGCCGCTGAACGGGCTGGGACCATCGGCGCATGGGTCTGTTCACCGTTCCCGAAGCCCGCGCCGAGCTCGTCCGGCTACGCCCCGTGCTCGACGAGCTGGTCCGGCTTCGCGCCGACGCGGCCGAACTCGCCGCGTCCCTGCGTCCCGGCGGCCGGGAGACCGCGCTCGGCGGGATGCCGGAGTGGAAGGCCGCGCAGGCCAGGTTGGACGATCTGATGACGACCGTCCAGCGGACGGGCGCGGAGCTGAAGGGGTTCGCTCCGCTCCTGATCGACTTCCCCGCCGAACTCGACGGCGTCGACGTCCTGCTGTGCTGGCTCGAAGGTGACCCGGAACTGTGCTGGTATCACCGCGTCGACCTGGGTTTCGCCGGCAGGCGCCGCCTCCCGGACAAGGTCGCCGTCGTGAGCGAGGAGCTCGCGGCCGGGTTGTTCGACGGCATCGCCGCGCACTACGACGAAGACGGCTTTCACGGCCTCGTCGCCGACGCGCTCGTCGATGGCCTCGGCCTTGTGGCGCCCGGGCGAGTTCTCGACGTCGCGACCGGTACGGGCGTGGCCGCGTTCGCCGCGCTGCGCCTGGAGCCGAGTGAAGTGCTCGCGATCGACATCTCGCCGGGCATGATCGCCCAGGCCGAGTCGAAGGCGGCCACGCACGATCCCGGCGGGCTCATCACCTGGCAGGTCGCATCGGCGGTTCCGTCGCCGGTGGAGGACGAAGGCGCGGACGCCGTGCTGTGCGCGTCTTCGCTGCACTTCCTCGGCGCGGCCGCGCTCCGCGACTGGCTGCGGGCGCTGCGCCCGGGCGGCAGGGTGGGTTTCAGCCTGCCGCTCGCGTCGGCGTTCCGGCCGTCGGAGGCGTTCGCCGCCATCGTCCCCACCGATCTGACGCTGCCGGAAACCGAGGACGAGGCGGCGGAACTGGCCTCCGAAGCGGGTTTCACCGAGGTGACCGTGAAACGCCTCGACGTCGAAACGCCGGACCGGACCCGGTCGGTGTTCGTGGTGCACGCGACCCGGCCCTGAGACCTACAGCGTGTGACAGTGGCGCTAAGAACGGCACGCACTTCGGCGCGGGAGCGCCTTCCGGGTCGAGCGCCTGGAGGATCAGGCTCGTCACGTTCGGATCGATCGCCAGGCTCAGCTGCCCGGCAACGTCCGCGCCGCAGCGGTCCTGCACCACGATGTCGGTCGTGCCAGGGACGGTGATCGTGAACGTCAAAGCCGCGACAAGCGTGGTGAGGATCCTTTGGTCTTCGCGGCACCGCAGTGGTGACCCGAGCCCGCATCCCTTCTTCCGGTTACTCGTCGGTATGTGAGGCGTGCCATCATGCGTCACAAACCGGCGAGCGAAACCGGTGGAACGACCAGGGTGGGGCGCCGCCCCTTGTGCCGGATCACAAGGGCAGCAACACACGCCGCTCGATCGGGCTGGACATGACGATCGACGTCGTCGTGGCGCCCAGCGTGGACAGATCCTCCAGCAGATCTTCCAGGTGATCGGTGTCGCGCACGGCGATCTTGAGGATCCAGCAGTCCTCCCCCACCACGTGGTGCAGTTCGAGGACTTCCGGCCGGTCCATGATCTTCCGGGTGCGCGGATGCCGGACGGTGAAACCGCTGTGCGGCGCCATCCGCACGAACGCCCGCAGTCCGAGGCCGACCCCGGACGGCGAGACGAGCGCCGCGTAGCCGGTGATCGTGCCGTCGGCTTCGAGCCGTTTGACGCGCTCGCCGACAGCGGCGGGGCTCAGCGAGACACGCCGCCCGAGCTCGCTCAAGGTGATGCGGCCTTCCTCCTGAAGAAGTTCGAGGAGTCGCCTGTCGATCACATCCAGTGAGCTTTCGGTGAAACCACGATGCGGCCGAGGTTCTTTCAGCAATTCCGCCGATTCACCCATGTCATCCCCTTCAACCGACCGGATCACCACCATAACACTGGTGGACATGAAGAAAGTGCTCGTGCTGGGCGGGAGCCGGTACTTCGGCCGCGAGGTGGTCGAGCGGCTTCGCGACCGGGGGCTGGACGTCACCGTGCTCAACCGCGGCTCCACTCCGGCGCCCTCCGGCGTCGCCCACCTGATCGCCGACCGCGACGACGAAGCCGCGCTGAAGGCCGCGCTGGGTTCGCGTTCCTTCGACGTCGTGCTGGACCAGGTCTGCTACACCCCGGTCCAGGCGGCGATCGCGCGCCGCGTCCTCCGTGCGGGCCGGTACGTGATGACGTCCACGATCGAGGTCTACGACCAGGTCCGGGCGGAGACCCCGATGACCGAGGCGCTGATTTCCCGCTCGACGCCCGACTTCGGACTTCCGTGGCACGACGAGGATTTCCTCGAAGCACACTACGGCGAAGGCAAGCGGCAGGCCGAGACGGTCTTCGCGGTGGGAGACACGCCGTTCGCTTCGGTGCGGGTCGCGCACGTCCTCGGGGGCGACGATTTCACCGGTCGGCTGCGGCATTACGTCGAACGGCTGGACGCGGGGGACGCCGTGGCGATCCACGCGGAACCGCGGCCGTCGACGTTCGTCCACGCGCGTGAGATCGCGGCTTTCCTGGCCTGGGCGGTGATCGCCGACTTCACGGGGCCGGTCAACGCCGGTTCCCGCGGCGAGCTTTCCGTCGTGGACATCGCCCGGGCGATTTCGGGCGAGCCCCGGTTCCGGACCGTCGAGCGGGACGCCTCGCCGTTCTCCTTCGACCGGTACGCCGTCCTGGACACCTCACGCGCGGCCGGTCTCGGCTTCTCTTTCTCCACCTCCACCGATTGGCTCAGCGAAGCCGTCGAAGCCGCCAGAAAGGCTTGACCACATGCATTACCGCCGCATCGGAAACGTCGAGGTCGGCGCGATCGGACTGGGCGCGATGCCGCTGTCGATCGAGGGCCGGCCGGACCGCGACCGCGCGCTCGCCACGATCCACGCCGCGCTCGACGCCGGTGTCACGCTGATCGACACGGCCGACTCCTACCACTGGCACGCGGGCGAAGTCGGTCACAACGAGGTGCTGATCGCCGAAGCGCTGGCAAACCACAGCGGGTCGGACGCGGTACTCGTCGCGACCAAAGGCGGCCGCGGCCGTCCCGGTGACGGCTCGTGGACCGTCACCGGGACACCCGCGCACCTCAAGAACGCCTGCGAGGGTTCGCTGAAACGGCTCGGCGTCGACGCGATCGGGCTCTACCAGCTGCACAAACCCGACGAGAACGTGCCGTGGGCGGAATCCGTCGGCGCGATCAAGGAGCTGGCCGACGAGGGCAAGATCCGGCTCGCCGGACTGTCCAATGTGTCCAGTGCGCACATCATGGAAGCGCGGGAGATCCTCGGCGGGACACTCGTTTCGGTGCAGAACGAGCATGCGCCCGCACAGCTGTCGCACGAACCGGAACTGGCTCTGTGCACCGAGCTCGGGCTCGCCTATCTGCCGTGGGGCCGCTTCGCGGGATCGGCGGGGAGTTCCTCACCGTGGCCGAAGAGCTCGGGATCAGCCCGCACCGGGTGTGCCTGGCCTGGCTGCTCGCGAAGTCGCCGTCGATGATCGCGATCCCCGGCTCGACGAGGCCGGCGACGATCCGCGATTCGGCGGCCGCGGCCGATCTCGTGCTCACCGCCGGACAACTGGCCCGGCTGCCGTGATCAGGCACTGGCCATCAGTGCCACGCCGAGGGTGATCATCGTCGCGGCGACCAGACCGTCCAGCACCCGCCACGACGACGGCTTGCGGAAGAACCCGCTGAGCAGCCGCGCGCCGAAACCGAGCGCGAGGAACCAGAGCACACTGGCCGACACCGCTCCCACACCGAACGCCCATCGGTCATCGCCGTGTCCGGCCGCGATCGCGCCGAGCAGGAGCAGGGTGTCGAGGTAGACGTGCGGATTCAGCCAGGTGATCGCCAGCGTGGTCAGCACGATGCGGCGCAGGGATCCGCCGGTCTCCGGGCCACCGGTTTCCAGTGCCGCCGGCTTGAACGCCCGACGGGCCGCGAGAGCGCCGTAGCAGAGCAGGAAAGCGCCGCCGACCAGGGCGCCGATGGTCAGCGCTTCGGGTGAGGTCCCCACCAGGGCGCCGACCCCGCCGACGCCGAGACTCACCAGGACGGCGTCCGAGAAGATGCAGATCAGCACCACGACGAGCACGGCTTCGCGCCGGATGCCCTGCCGCAGCACGAAAGCGTTCTGCGCGCCGATCGCGACGATGAGGGCCATGGTCGCGCCGAACCCGGCGACCGCGCTGAACAGAACATCTCCCATATCGGCCACGGTAGAAACCGAGGCATCGACAGTACAGCTAAAGATTCTTACGTAACGTTAGCGCTCATGATGAGCGAGCTGCCTCTCGACCTGGTCCGCACGCTGCTGGCCGTCGCCGACGAAGGCACGTTCGACGCGGCAGCCTCGGCGTTGCACGTGACGCCGTCGGCGATCAGCCAGCGCGTCAAGGCACTCGAACAGCGCGCCGGCCGGGTGCTGCTGATGCGTACGAAACCGGTGCGTCTCACCGCGTCCGGGCAGGCGGTCGTGCGGTTCGGCCGCCAGCTGGCGTTGCTGGAGGCCGACACCCGGGCCGAACTCGGCCTGACCGCTGGCGACGAACCGGTCCGGCTGCCGATCGCGGTGAACGCCGATTCGCTGGCGACGTGGTTCCTGCCGGCACTGACCCGGGTGCCCGCCGCTCAGAAGATCTGTTTCGAACTGCACCGTGAGGATCAGGACCACACCACCACCCTGCTGCGTGAAGGCCTGGTGATGGCCGCGGTGACGTCGTCACCCGATCCGGTCGCCGGATGTTCCGTGCACCGGCTCGGGCACATGCGTTACCTGGCCGTCGCGAGCCCGGCCCTCGGTACGGACCTCGACCTCGCCGAAGCACCCGTCGTCGTCTTCGACCGTCGAGACGACCTTCAGGACCGCTTCGCCCGAGAGCGCGGCACGATCGCCAGTCCGCTGCGGCACTACGTTCCCTCGTCCGAAGGATTCTTCGACGCCGTCGCGACCGGGATGGGCTGGGGCATGGTGCCGCTCGCACAGCTCGGCGACCGCCTGCGGGACGGCACATTCGCCTGTCTCGCCCCGGACCATCCGATCGACGTGCCGCTGTTCTGGCAACAGTGGAAACTCGACTCGCCCGCACTGGCCGCGGTGTCGGCCGCCGTCCTCACCGCGGCCGCGGACCTGCTGGTCGATCCGCGCGGATGAGGGCGCGCACGGTGACCCGGTCGTGAGATCCTGGGCGCATGACGCGCGCATTGCACCTGGTCGGGGACGAGGAAGCGGACCGGCTGCTGACCGAAGACCCGTTCGCCCTGCTCGTCGGGATGCTCCTCGACCAGCAGTTCCCGATGGAACACGCGTTCCGGGGCCCGCAGAAGATCGCGGACCGGATGGACGGTTTCGACCTCCAGAAGATCCACGCGATGGACACCGAAACCTTCGTCGAGCTCTGCGTGGTCCCGCCCGCGATCCACCGCTACGGCGGCTCGATGGCCCGGCGGGTGAAAGAGCTCGCCCAGCACGTCGTCGAGGTCTACGACGGGGACGCGGCGGGAATCTGGACGGCAGGCCGCCCCAAGCCGGACGGCCCCGAAGTCCTCCGGCGGCTCAAGGCGTTGCCCGGCTTCGGCGACCAGAAGGCCGCGATCTTCCTCGCGCTGCTCGGCAAGCAGCTCGGCGTCCAGCCCAAGGGCTGGCGCGCGGCCACCGGCTCGTACGGCGACCGCGGCTCGCGGCGGTCGATCGCCGACGTCGTGGACGCGAAGACCCTCGGCGAGGTGCGGGCGTTCAAGAAGGCGGCGAAGGCCGCCGCCAAGGTTCCCGCGAAGTAGCTACCTCTTCGCGGCTCCAGGCCACGGTCCCGGTGTCTCGGTGGGCAGTTCCGTCTGCTCGACCTCGGTGCGGAACAGCCGGAAGCCGCGTGCCCGGTAATTCTTGAATGCGGCCGGGCCGTCCGTGGTGCAGGTGTGCACCGTGACTCGGCGCGTCGTCGCCTTGTCCGGCCAGCGCTCCGCGAGCGCCCACGCCTCTCGCAGCGCGACGGTCAGCAAGTGCCCGCCGAGCCCCTTCCCGAAGAAGGACGGCATCAGGCCGAAGTACGCGAGTTCCACCGTGCCATCAAGACCACCGTCGACAGCGCCGTCGAGTTCGAAGTAGCCGCACGGCGTCCCTTGCGCGTACGCCACCCACGTCTCGACGCCCGGCCGATCCAGCCACTCGATCCACTGCGTCCACGTCCAGCCGAGCCGGTCGATCCAGAACCAGTCGCCGCCGACGGCGGTGTAGAGGTAGCGGTTCAGTTCCGGGCTGACCAACTCGGCGCGGGTGACCGTCACCGGGACGGCAGGCGGCTTGGCCGCGCTCAGGTCGTACGGTGAGGTCTGCTCGAGGTGCCAGGTGGTGATCTCCATGCGGCGATCATTTCAGCCAAACCCGCAACGGCCTCAGAGCCGTTTAGACGTTGCGGAGGGCGGCGTCGAAATCACCGCCGTGTTCGTAGCCGGTGATCGGCAAGCCCGGAAAACTCGCCGCGACGGCCGAGGCCGCGCCGCGCCCAGGCCCCGTCCAGATCACTCTGAGTGCACGAAGCGGACAGTCCAGCGATCGACGCGGGCTCAACCCGGTTCGAGCGGCATCTGAACCGTACGGGTGACCCACGTGGCTTCGAAGAGCACCTCGAAGCCCGTGTGCGGCGAGCCGACCTCCAGACGCGAGCGCTGAAAGTGCCCATCTGGCACACCGGGTCACACCAGCGCGCGTTGGCCCGCGCCGCGTCCGCTACACCCGCGCGAACCACAGCACGTCCGGTTCTCCTTGCGGAACCGGGATCTTCAGCTCCCGCACCTCACCGAACCGCGCCCGCAACCGCTTCGCGAAGGACGGCACCGACTCGGCACTCCACACGCCGAGCACGCCGCCGGGCCGCAGCCGCGCGGCGAGCATGTCCAGGCCGTTGTCCGAGTACAGTTTCGCGTTGCCGTCGGTGACCGTCCACTCAGGACCGTTGTCGATGTCCAGACAGAGCGCGTCGAACCGCTCTTCCGTATGGCGCAACCATTTCACCAGATCGGCCTCGACGAGGGTGACCCGGTCGTCGGACAGCGCGTCATCATGAACCTCTTTGAGCGGACCCTCGCGGTTCCACTTGACGACGGCCGGCTCGCGCTCGACGATCACGATCTCGCCGACACCGGGGTGGTCGAGCGCGGCGCGCAGCGAATAGCCGACACCGAGGCCACCGATCAGCATCCGCGCCTTGCCCGGCACCAGATCGGCCGCCACCGAGACGAGCAACCGTTCGGATTCACCGTTTCGGGTGTCCATCAGAAAGACGCCGTTGGCGATGACCTCGAAATCTTTTCCGGCCCGGCGAAGCACCAATTCGCCGCTTTTCCCGGCCACCTTGTCGAGTACGTCGGTCATCCGGCCAGCCTATCGACGAAGGTCACAGCAGGCCCGCCAATTTGTACAAGACGAGACTGCCCGCGACGGCGACGTTGAGACTCGCGCCGGTACCCACCATGGGAATCTCGACAACTGTGTCGAGAAGATCGAGCGCATCCGGCGGAATGCCGTGCTGCTCATGGCCGAGCACGGCGATCGTCCGGCTTCGTGCGGCCGGGAGATCGGCGAGGCGCACCGACTCTTCGGCGAGTTCGACACCGACGATCGCCGTGCCCGCCGCCCGCTCCCGCGCCAGCCAGCCCGGCGGGTCGTGCACCCAGTGCACACAAGCCGGGCGCCGCAACGTGTTCCCGCGGCGTAACGCCTCCGGTACCCACGGAAACCTCGGCACGGCGAGACAGGCGCCGACCGCGTCGCAGGTCCTGAGCAGGGTGCCGAGGTTCGCGCCGTGCAGTGGCCACAGCGGTGCCGCGACGAGATGTCCCCAGCAGGGATGGGATTTCCTTCTTCTGGCCGCACGCAGTTCCGAAGGCGTCCGGACGCGGATCGACGGGCTCACCGGACGTGAGGCGTCGCGCCTCCAAGCATTTCGAGGATCATGACGACACTGTAGCGGGATCGCCCCGACGTTTCCTTACCTTGCAGTGTCGAAGGTGATTTCTCATGCAGGCGAACGGGCGGCTCGGCCGGGCAGCGCGGCGGTCCGGTTCGCGGACGGACACGAGGGCTGGGCTTTCCCGGCTCCGACTGCGAAGTCCAGTCTCGCGCCGAATAGGCGTCGCCCGACCGGCA
Source organism: Amycolatopsis sp. QT-25 (assembly GCF_029369745.1). Lineage (NCBI taxonomy): Bacteria > Bacillati > Actinomycetota > Actinomycetes > Pseudonocardiales > Pseudonocardiaceae > Amycolatopsis > Amycolatopsis sp. QT-25. The sequence continues at coordinate 779,737 of NZ_CP120210.1, read as the reverse complement.
CGGGCGGTTCCTCCGGGCCGCCACGATCACGGCCGCGCCGATCGCGGTCAGGATCGCCGTGATCTCGGGCAGCAAGAGGGGGCCGCCGCCACTGTGCACGGCTCCCCCGACCAGGCTCGGAGAGCCCGGCGTTCTGGCGGGACGGCTCGATCAGCCGGTGCCGGATCGGCGGGTCGACCGCCCAGCCGGCCGCGTCCGGCACCGAGATCTCGTGCAGTGGTTTCCCCGTCGCCGTGACCAAGTCCACACTCACCCATCACCTGCGCACCCTGCGCGAAGCGGGCATCATCACGGGCCGCCGTCAGGGCACCGCCCGCTATAACTCCTTGCGCCGCAACGATCTCGACGAATTCGTCCCTCGGACTGCTCCAGGGAGTGCTCGCCGCGCGCCGTGGAGGGTGGGCAGCCTCACCCGAAAACCGGGATGACAAAGGCCCCTCGATCGGTTGAACTGGACACAGGACAGCGAGGACGCACGCGCTGTCTTCTTTTATGTCCGAGACCTAAATCGATTCAGCTCCCCCTCCGCGACGCGGGGCGAGTAATCGTTTACCTCCTGTACGACCCACGGAAGGAGAGCCGTGCCCGTCGCGCTGCTCGCGCTCGCCATCGGTGCCTTCGGCATCGGGACCACCGAATTCGTCATGATGGGTGTGCTGCCCGAAGCCGCCGCCGATTTCGGCGTGTCGATCCCGTCCGCCGGCTACCTCATCTCCGGCTACGCCCTCGGCGTCGTCGTCGGTGCCCCACTGCTCACCGCCGCCGCGGTCCGGCTGCCGCGCAAGACGATGCTGCTGGCGATGATGGGGCTGTTCACCCTCGGCAACGCCCTCTTCGCGCTCTCGCCGAACCAAGGTTTCGGCGTCGCCTTCCGGTTTCTCGCCGGCCTGCCGCACGGCGCGTTCTTCGGCGCCGGCGCCGTCGTCGCGTCCAGCCTGGCCAAGCCGGGCGAACGCGCGAAGGCCGTCTCGATGATGTTCATGGGCCTGACCCTGGCCAACGTCGTCGGCGTGCCGCTGGGGACGCTGCTCGGCCAGAAGGTCGGCTGGCGCGCGACCTTCGGTGTGGTGGCCGTGATCGGCCTGCTCGCCATGTCCGCGATCGCGAAACTGATCCCCCACCAGGGCAAACCGGTCGAGCCGTCGCTGCGTGGCGAGCTCGGCGCCTTCCGCCGCCCGCAGGTGTGGCTCGCGCTCGCGATCGTCACCTTCGGTCTCGGCGGCGTGTTCGCCTGCCTGTCCTACATCGCGCCGATGCTGACCGACGTCACCGGTTACTCGCCGTCGAACGTCACCCTGTTGCTCTCACTGGCCGGGGTCGGCATGACGATCGGCAACTACCTCGGCGGCAGGCTCGCCGACAAGGCGCTGATGCCGGGCCTCTACGTCGCGCTGATCGGGCTCGCTTCGGTGCTGGCGATCTTCACCGTCACCGCGAACGGCAAGGTCGGCGCGGCGGTGACGATCTTCTTCGTCGGCCTCTCCGGATTCATGATCGGCCCGATGATGCAGGCCCGGGTCATGGAGAAGGCGGGCGGGACGCCGTCGCTGGTCTCCGCGGCCGTGCAGTCGGCGTTCAACATCGCGAACTCCATCGGCGCCTATCTGGGCGGCCTGGTGATCGCGGGCGGCCTCGGCCTGGTCGCGCCCAACTGGGTCGGCGCGTCGCTGGCCGTCCTGGGGCTGTCGCTGGCCGTGGTCTCCGGCGGGCTGGACCGCCGCGAAGCACGGCTCAGCCCCGCCATGTCCTCCTGAGCCGAGTCAGGACAGCGGTCCACCGATGATCGTGAACGCGATGAACAAGATCAAGACGGAGAGCGCGGCGTAGGTCAGGACGTCGACCGGCTTGCCCCGGATCGCCAGCAGCCCGGCCTTCGCCTCGGGCAGGGCCGCCCGGAGCAGGCCGGCGAGCATCAGCGCGCCGCCGATCAGCGCGGCCCCCTGCCGCCAGTGGTACTGGCCGATCCGCAAGGCGGCCACGGCCACCACCAGCATCACCACCAGGAACGGCAGGTGATGGAGCAGTGCCCCACGGTCACGCCGCTGTCCGGCCACCGCCATCAGTCCTCGTCCTTCAGGGTCTCGCGGGCAGATCCGTTCACGCCGTCAGTATCCCGGGTGAGTGAGCAGACACCAGGTCAGGGCGTCTTCCCGAAGAGTCAATAGCGGCAAAACCCACATGCGGGGTGCACGCGAGCCCGGATACGGTCAAAATGTGACCGTGGCACAACCGACGACTCAGCTGAACGCGACCGAGCAGGACACCCTGGTCAAACAGATCGGCCTCGCCCTGCTGCGGGCCGCACCGCGTGATTGGCGGAAGGTGACCGCCGAGTACCGAGCCGTCGGCAGGTACCACGAGATGACCGGCGAGATCATCACCGAGGACGGCACCGCGCACGAGTGGGTCGCGACCCATGACATCGCGACGCTGTTCGGCAGGCTCCGCGCCGGGATGTATCGCGACGGCCGTGGCACCTGGTTCAACGCCCGTTACCAGCTCGATCACCCGTCCAGCTACAACCTCGAGTACAACCGCGACGAGCCCCAGTGGCGCCTCGCGCCGCCTCCGCAGGCACTCTCCGACGAACTGCGCATGTTCCCCCGCTCCGAGGAGAACGTGCCCGAATGGCTGATCCGGCGCATGTCCGGCCTCGGCCCCGAGCAGCCCGGACCGCATTTCCGCATCGCCCGCATCTTCGACACCATCGGCCCGGCCGGTCGTCCGGTGATCGACCGGCCCGACCTGGAGATCGAGGAGCAGGACAGGCTGCTCGACTACCTCGACCGCGCGCCGCTGGTGGTCACCGAACGCGGCTACGACATCGACCGGCTCGCGCAGACCCCCGAGGCCACCGTCCCGGTCGCCTTCCACAGCGACGGGCAGTGGATCTGGCCCGCCGCCGTGAACTTCTACCTGCGCGAGTACGGCGTCTCGCCGGAACTCGACCTGATCGACCACGTCCGGCAGAACGAGTTCACGCTGCCCGAGGTCGACGCCCCGACGCTGCAAGCCGCGGCGGGGTATCTCACGCGGGGGAATCAGCCCCCGCAGCAGCGCCCCAGCGGCCCCAACGGTCCCAGTGGCCCGGGTGGCCCCAACGGCGTGCCCGCGGGCCCGCCTCCGCAGGGTCCGCCGCAGAACGGCCCGGTGCCGCCTCAGCAGGCCAACCAGGGTGCTCCCGGACAGCCCGGCCCCGGCCCGAACCAGGCCGCTCAGCCGCCGGTCCCGCCGCCGCATCAGCAGGGCCCGGATCAGGCAGCCGCCGCCGCGTCCGCCGCGGCACCGGTCGCGGCGGCGGCGGCCGTTCCCTCCGCCGAGTCCACCATTCCCGAGCAGGCCGAACAGGCCCAGCGATACGAAGAGGACTACGACACCCAGGACTACCCAGCGCAGGACTTCCACGAGGTCGCCGCCGAGCAGCAGTACGAAGACCCGTACGCGCACGACGAAGCGCAGTTCCACGAGTCCGAACAGGACGCGTACGCCGACGAGGCCCGGCAGGACGAGGCGTCGCCGCAGCGCGCCGAACCCGCGCCGGAACCGCGGATCGCCGACCCGGAGGCCACCACGTACGCGCGGCCGGCACAGGTCGACGCCTACGAGCCGCCTCTCGCGGAGGAGCGGGAAGCGTACGCCCGGCAGGAAGAAGACCAGCCGTACGCACCGCCCGAGGAGGAGACGACCGCCGGGTACACGCCGGTCGAGCAGGCCGACGCCGGTCCTGAGCTGCCCCTCCTCACGCACGACGCGGAGCCGGACTCGCCCCCGCCGTCGGACAACGAGGTCACGCAGGTCGACGCCCCGCCGCCGGTGCCCGTGTCCCGCCCCGAACCCGAGCCGCGCCGCGCGGCCCCGGAACGTCCGCGTCGCGCCGGGCACCCCGTGCCGGTGCTGAACGAACTGCAGGCGAAGTTCGACGACCTCGACGTGCCCGAAGACGTCTACCGCATCGGCTCCCCCACCGAGCACGGCTGGAGTGTCGAGCAGGTCGACGGCGGCTGGCGGGTCGGCTGGTACGACGGGAAGCTGGCCAATCCGGCGGTGTTCGGCGACGCCGAAGACGCGGCCGCGTTCATGCTCGGCAAGGTTTTGCTGAACCCGAACGGCGCTCCGCCTCCCGAGGAACAACAGCCCGCTGTCGAAGAGCGGCCCGTCGAAGAGCAGGCTCCGGCGCCGCCTGTGCTGGCGACGCTCTCCCCCGAGATCGCCACCGGTTCGCATCCGGTACCGCCGCGGGAGTCGATCCCGGCACAGGAGCAGACGGCGTTCACGACGGCCGCGGAACTGCTCGGCGACGATGCGGACGACGAGCCCGCCCCAGCACCGGTCCCGCCCGCGCCCCCGGTGCGGCCGAATCCGGTGCTGGCGAGCCCGCCGCCCCCGCTCCCGCCGCCCCCGCTCCCGCCGCGGCGCGAACCGCCGCTGACGCCGCCTCCGCCGCCGATGCGGCGCGAGGAGCAGGCCCGTCCGCCGGTCGCGGCGAACGCCGCCGGAGCGCCCGACGCCAAGCAGAACTGGCCGATCTCGCCGCTCAACGGCGAGCCGCCGCTGACGCTGTTCCGCGGCAAGGAGCTGCGCGAGCTGCCCGCGGGCAGCGAACTGGACCGCTTCGGCGGCCCGACCGGCAACCTGACCTACGCGGCCGGAACGCCGTTCGAGGAGCGCTCGCTCGTGCCGGAGTGGGTGAACCGGCCGTACCACGTGTACCGCGTGCAGCGTCCGCTCGAAGCGCTCGCCGGTGTCGCGATCCCGTGGTTCAACCAGCCCGGTGGCGGTTCGGCGTACTTGCTGCCGGCGTCCATCGAGGAGCTGCTCGCCGAGGGCGACCTCATCGAGCTGGACCCGGGCGAACCGCCGATCGACTGACCCGTTCTGCAAGGAAAGGACCTTTCCTCGCAAAATTTGCCAGGAAAGGACCTTTCCTTGCACCCGGGGGTCAGTGGATGACGAGGCCGTGCGCGGCGGCGTAGGCGATCGCGGTCTCGGTGTCCACGTGGACACCGGCGAGGTTCGCCTGCACCAGGCCGTTGGCGTCGAGCCGCGCGCCGCGCAGGTCCGCGCCCTCGAGTTTCGCACCGGCCAGCCGCGCCCCGGTCAGATCCGCACCACGGAGGTCGGCGCCGGTCAGGTCCGCTTCGAGCAGGTTCGCCTCACGCAGGCGCAGGCCACCGAAGTCCACTTTGGACAAGCGCGCTTTGCCGAGCGAGACCAGCGAGAGATCGCATTCGGTGAACGCGATCTTCTGGAACCGGCAGTCCACAAAGGACGATCCGAGCATCGAGCAGGAGCTCCACCGCGTGCCCGCCAGCACACTGCGGTCGAAGGTGCACGAGCGGAACGCGGACGCCTCGTGACGCGAGCCCTCGAAGTCGGCCTTGGTGAAATCGCACTGGTCGAAGGTGCAGCCCTGGGTGCGCAGGCCACGCAGGTCCGCCTCGGTGAAATCACCGCCGACGAAACTGCGTTTCTCCCACCACTGCTGGGAAAGATCGGCTTCTCGGAAATTCGAAGCACTGTTTCCCGCTGAGAATTCGTCCGGCTGAGCCTCCGTGGTTTCGATCACCCGTCCAGGATCGCATACCCGTTCAAACCCAGGTGATCCTGTCGAACCTCGCGCGGGGCGCCTTGTTTCGCCGTCTTCGTACTCCCCAGGGTTTCCCCGAAGTGGGTGGCGATCCGCCGGCTCATCTCCGTGCGCGAACACCACCCTGCCGAGTTCAGCGGCTCGGGACGATCTCCGCGCCGGAGACGTATCGCATGGCCTCGATGAACTTCGGGTCGTTCATCCGGCGTTCCATCTCCGGGTAGTCGAGGTCGACCAGCCGGGTCTGGATCCACCACAGGTTGCCGAACGGGTCGCGGACCCGGCCGACGCGGTCGCCGAAGAAGAGCTCGGTCTGCCTCGTCACCTCTTCGGCACCCGCCTCGACGGCCCGGCGCTGCGTCTCCACGCTGTCCTCGACGTAGAGCCGCAAGTACGCCGGAGTGTCGACCCAGTCGTCCCGCGCGTCGAACAGCATGACGACCGAATCACCGATCCGGACCTCGGCGTGCCCGATCTTCCCGCCCTCGACGTACACCGGGTCACCCAGTGGCTCGGCGTCGAAGACGCGGTCGAGAAAGTCGATCACACCCGCGGTGTCGCGGGAGATGATCCACGGGGTGACCGAGTGGTAGCCGTCGGGGATCGGGTTGCTCATCGAGTTCTCCTCAGTCGTCGTGGTGCGCTGAGAAGAACGCTAGAGCCCGTATAGGACAGATCGTGTCCTAATGGGTTTCGAGCAGGAAAGGCGGCTTCTTCTCGTGCCATTCCGGCATGTCCAGCGAGTTGAGCGCCTCGACGATCCGCTTCTCCTCGTAGCGGAAATGCGTTTCCATGATCGCCGTGAGCCCGTCCAGCTCCCGTTGGACGTGCAGGATCTCGGCCTGACTCGACGCCGGGCCGACTCCGGCGACCAGCTCTTCGAGCCGTTCGAGGATGCCTGTCACGACGTCGTGATCGTGTGCGAGCTCTTCGAGTGCCGGGCGCAGCTCAGGAAATTTCTTCGCCAGGACAAGGAAAGCGCCGCCGTCCTCGCCAGTGTGGTGCCTGGTCAGCGCCGAGCAGAAGGTGAGGCAATGTGCCCGCAGGTCACGCAGCCGCTCGGCGCGCCCTGCCGCGACCGATTCGAGGTCGTCGTGCAGCGTGGCCAGTTCCTTGCGCAGCCAATTGTGAACCTGAACGAGTTGATTTCCGAACGCCGTCAACCGGCCGTTCGTCCGAGAGGGGGTTTCCATGATTTCCCATGGTCCGGCGCCTCCATGCCCGCGACGGTCTCTTTGCCGGGTGCACTGCGACGCTGGAGCAATCTGAGCACGCCCCTCCGATGATCGTCAAGAGGGTTCACTGGAAGTCACGGGACTTGGCGGTGATCCGCAGCGGCAGGTGCCGGATCTGTTCGGCGAGGACGTTCACCACCTCGCCGGTGCGTTCGACCACGCCGCGGATCAGCAGCGCGGGGCTGCCGCGGGCGACCCGGTGGTAGCGCTGCCACACCCCCACCGGGCAAACGATGTTGATCATCCCCGTCTCGTCTTCGAGGTTCATGAAGGTGACACCGCCCGCCGTCGCCGGCCGCTGGCGATGGGTCACCGCACCCCCGGTCAGCACCCGGGTGCCGTGCGGGACCTCGCGCAGACCCGCCGCCGTGACGACGCCGAGTCCGTCGAGGTGCTCCCGGATGAACTGGGTCGGGAAGCTGTCCGGCGACACCCCGGTGGCCCAGACGTCCGCGGCCGCGACGTCGATTTCGTCCATGCCGGGCAACATCGGCGCCTTGACCCCGGTGGTGAGGCCGGGCAGCTTCTCCGGGCTTTCGTCGGCGACCGCGCCCGCCGCCCAGAGCGCGCTCCACCTGGTCTCGCCGAAGCAGCCGAACGCGCCTGCCGCGGCCAGCGCTTCGACCTGCGGTTCGGTCAGCCGTACGCGCCGGGCGACCTCGGCCAAATCCGCGAACGGGCCTTCGCTTTCCCGTTCCTCGACGATCTTCTTCGCCAGCTTCTCGCCGATCATCCGCACGGTGGACAGGCCACCCCGCACGGCGAGCAGCCTTCCCCCTTCCGGCAGGGGTTCTAGCGTCGCGTGCGGGAGGCTCGCGTTGATGTCCGGGCCGAGCACCCGCACCCCGTGCCGCCGCGCGTCGGCGACCAGCGACTGCGGCGAGTAGAACCCCATCGGCTGCGCGCGCAGCAAACCTGCCAGGAACGCGTCCGGGTGGTAGTACTTGAAGTAGGCGCTCGCGAACACCAGCAGGGCGAAACTCAGCGCGTGACTCTCCGGGAAACCGAAGTTCGCGAACGCCTTGAGCTTGCCGAAGATCTTCTCGGCGAGCTCTCCCTCGATGTCGTTCTTCGCGGCGCCTTCGAGGAAACGCCGTTTGAGCCGTTCCATCTTGTACTCGGAACGTTTCGACCCCATCGCGTGCCGCAGCTGATCCGCCTCCGCCGGGGTGAAATCGGCGACGTCGAGGGCGATCTGCATCATCTGTTCCTGGAACAACGGAACGCCGAGGGTTTTTTCCAGCGCGTTGACCAGCTTCGGATGGTCGAAATCCCATTTCTCCTGGCCGTTCTTGCGCCGGATGTAGGGATGCACCGAACCACCCTGGATCGGGCCGGGCCGGATGAGCGCGACCTCGACGGCCAGATCGTAGAACTTCTTGGGGCGCAAGCGAGGCAGGGTGGCCAGCTGCGCACGGCTCTCCACCTGGAAGACGCCGATCGCGTCGGCGCGGCAAAGCATTTCGTAGACGTTCTGATCCTTGAGATCCAATTCGGAGATGTCGACCTCTTCCCCTTTGTGGTCACGAACCAGGTCGATCATATAATGCAGGGCCGACAAGATTCCGAGGCCGAGCAGGTCGAATTTGACCAGCCCCGCCGCGGCGCAGTCTTCCTTCTCCCACTGCACGACGCTGCGCTTCTCCATCCGGGCCCACTCGATCGGGACGACCTCGCTCACCGGCTGCTCGCAGATCACCATCCCGCCGGAATGGATACCCAGATGCCGCGGGAAGTCTTCGAGCGCGCAGGCGAGTTCCACGACCTCCTCGGGGATGTCGTGCTCGTGGTCCTTTTCCGTGGCGCGCAGCGCACCCCAGCGATCGATCTGCTTGCTCCAGGCGTCTTGCCGGCCGGGCGAGTACCCCAGCGCCCGCGCCGCGTCACGGACCGCGGACCGGGCCCGGTAGGTGATCACGTTCGCCACCTGCGCGGTGTTCAGCCGCCCGTATTTCTCGTAGACGTACTGGATCGCCTCCTCGCGCCGATCGGATTCGATGTCGAGGTCGATGTCCGGGTAGCCGTCGCGATCCGGGGCGAGGAACCGTTCGAAGAGCAGGCCGTAGCGCACGGCGTCGACCTTGGTGATGCCGAGCGCGTAGCAGACCGCCGAGTTCGCGGCCGAACCCCGGCCCTGGCAGAGGATGTCGTTGTCCCGGCAGAAGCGCACGATGTCCCAGACGATCAGGAAGTAGCCGGGAAAGCCCAGTTCCCGGATGATCTCCAGCTCGTGGTCGATCAGCTTCCCGGCTTTTTCGCGGTATTCCTCGTCCTTGTTCTTCGCGTGCTCCTCAGCGCCTTTCTTGGTGAGATACCGCAAATAGGACGCTTCGGTGTACCCCTCCGGAACGTCGAACGGCGGCAGCTTCGGCTCGATGTGGTGGAGTTCGAAGGCGCACTCCCGGCCGAGCAGCGCCGCCCGCTGCACCGCGCCCGGGTACCGCGCGAAGATCTCGGCCATCTCCTCCCCCGAACGCAGGAACGCCGTTCCCGCGGCGGGCAGCCAGCCCTCCATGTCCTCCAGGCCCCGCCGGGCGCGGATGGCGCTGAGCGCGTCGGCGAGTGGGGCCCGCTCCGGCCGGGCGTAGTGCGCGGCCGTGGTCGCCACCGTCGGAAGCCCGAACTCCTCGGCCATGTCACTCAACAGGTCGTTGTGCGTGCTGTCCAAGGGAAGGCTGTGGTCGATGAGCTCGACATAGACGTTTTCACGACCGAAGCAGTCGATGAGTTCCTTCAGTCTCTCGACGGCCGCGGCGGGGCCTTCGGTGACGAGCGCCCTACGCACCGCGCCCTTGCGGCAACCGGTGAGCACGACGCACTTCCCGCGGACCTCTTCGGCGACCGCGCGCAGGTCGTAGACCGGCCTGCCCTTTTCCGCCCTTTCCTTCGGGGACGACGACTGCCTGTCGAAGCCGTACAGCTGACCGGCGGTGATCGCCCGGTTCAGGCTCAGGTAGCCGTCCTGTTGTTTGGCCAGCAGGAGCAGGTGCTCGCCCTCGGGGTCGGCGGACCCGTTCTGCGGTCCGGACAGGCCGAAACTGAGCTCCGTGCCGAAGACGGTGTGCACGCCCAGCTCCCGCGCCGCTTCGGCGAACCGCACCACGCCGTACATGCCGTCGTGATCGGTGAGCGCGATCGCGTCCAGGCCCAGCCGCGCGGCCTCCTCCACCAGTTCCTCGGGATGGCTCGCCCCGTCGAGGAAGCTGAAGTTCGAATGGCAGTGCAGTTCGGCATACGGCACCCGGCACGCGGTGGCCCCGTCGTCGTCACCGATCAGCCCGGCCAGGTCCGCGGGCGGCTGATAGCCCTCACGCTTGGCACTCCACGCGGGGCTGTCACCACCGTCACCGGGCGGGACCTCGCCGTCGAGCTCGCGAGCGAGGTCCTTCCACGGCCGAGGAGGGTTGTTCCACCCCATCGGTCACCGGTTCTCGGTCGAGCTTCTCGGTGCGGGGACGAACACCTCCGCGCGCGGGACGCACGCCGCCCAAGCGGTGTCCGACTCGGCACGCTGCACCGGGATGGCCGGTTCCTCCAGCCAGCGACGCACCAGCCGCGTGTACTCCTCGTCCATGTTCAGTCGTACTTCCCTTCCAGTGTCCACATCGGCTTCTTGTGGTGTTCGAAGCGGAGCAGCACCGCTTCCCCGGCATCTGCCCCGTCGGTCAGCAGCACCTGCAACCGCATCCGGGTCCCCGACCGCGCGTGCCCCGCCCCGGCCCGGACACCGACGAACCACGGCCCCGCCCAGGCGAGGACCTCGCGCGGCTCACCGCCCTCGAAGCTCACGAGGAACGGTGCGGCGGTGACCCGGCGCCGCGCGGTGATTTCCACGGCGCGGCCGTTCTCGTCCAGTACCTGAGCGGGAACCGGTGACACGAACACTGTGGCCGGAGAAGGCGACGGAAGCCTCCCGGCCCAGTTCGCGGCCGCCTGTGCCGACTTCTCCCGCCTGTCGCCCCACGGCACCAGCCGGACCCGCTCGGCGGGATCGCGGCCGCCGTCGAGCACCGCGGTGAAGACGCTTTCCGGACCGAGCAGGCCCTGTACTCGTACCAGCGCCCGGCCGGCCCGCTCGCCGGACAGACCTTCGTCCTCGGTGGACGGACGCAGCACGCCCGTCGCGCCCGCCTGCCACAACTCGAGCTGCAGAGACCGTCCTTCGACGGTCTCCTCCGGCTCCAGCCGTAGCCGCACCACCCCGGAATGGGGGCGGTCCTTGGCTTTCAGCCAGCCTTCGAACTGCCAGCGCACCCTGTCCGCGACGCCGAGCGGAGTCAGCGGCTCGGCACAGCGCCACACCCGGCCGAGTTGTTCACCGGTCTCGGTGGTGGCGTAGATACCGAGCCGGGTGCAGGCCAGCCCGTGCGCGGCGAGCCCCGCGTGAAACCGTTCGCTGAGCCCTTTCGCCACGAACGCGGCGGCGTCGACCCGGTCGATCGGCGGGTCGAACGCCTTCGCGAGCGAAAGTTCCGGCGGCGGACGGCGGCGCGACGGCGGACGTTCGGACCGCCCTCGTGCCAGCCGGTGCGCGAGCACCCCCTCTGTCCCGAAGCGTGCGGAGACGTCACTTTCGTCAAGTGCCGCGAAGGCGCCCAACGTGCGAAGGCCGAGCTGCTTGAGCAAGGTGACCAGCTCGGCCCGGCCCGCTTCGGGCTGGTCGAGTTCGCGGATGGGCAGCGGGGCCAGGAATTCCGCCGTCCCGCCGGGCCCGACCAGCATCGAGCGACGTGCGGCGAGCGTCGCGGCGAACAGGCCGTCGGCGACGCCGACCTGGCTTTCCACCCCCGCCGCCACGGACACCTCGTCCACCAGCCGTTCCAAAAGGCCGTGCTCACCGCCGAAATAACCGGCCGCGCCTTCGACCGGAACGGCGACGATCCCGGGCCGCACCACCTCGACACCGACGGCCAGCTCCTCCACCGCCCGTGCGACGGACTCGAAGAGCCGGGCGTCACGACCGTCGTCCTCACCGAAGACCGCCAGCTCCGGGCAGCAGGACTGGGCCTCGCGCCGCCGCATCCCGCGGCGGACGCCGTATCCCCTGGCCACTGCGGTGCACGCGACCACACGATTCACCGAGAAGACCGCGGCCGGGCGGCCGACGGGTTCGCCGGCGACGGCCGCGGCGGCGACCGCCGGCCAATCCGGGCACCACAGCACCAGCATGCGCACAGGCGGGTTCATGCCGTCCCCCACCTGGTCGCGGGGAAGCCGGTTCGCTCGGCCTCGCCCTCACCGGGAAAGCGCAGAAGGGCCGACCTCGGCCGGGCGGCCGCACCCCGGCCACCGGCCCGCACCTCGACCTCACGGGTACGCAGATGGCCCGCGCCACCGCCGTCGAAGCCCGTCCAGCGCGAACGACGACAGCTCAGCTCGACCTCCGCACCGGGCCAGGGACCCAGCGAAAGCAGGACCGAACCACGGTTGCGCGCGCGGGCGGACAGCCGCCTCGCCACGTCGGGCCGGGCCAGCCCCGGACCGACCACCACGAGATCGAAGCCGTCGAGCAGGGCCGCGGTCACCGCCGGGAACTCGGCACCGGGGCGGGGGACCAGCGTTAGCCTGCCCACCTCGACCCCGAGTTCCGCGGCGGCGACCACCCCGAGCGCGGGCAGGCCGACCGCGACCGCCCACGCACCGCCGGCGGTCGCGGCGGCGAGCAGGGTGAGCATCAGTGACGTGGACCCCAGCACCGAAACGGTGCTCCCGCGCCGGAGCCCCGCGGCGGGCAGCAGACCGGACAACGCCGGGGACACCGGGAGCACCCTTCCCGTCGTCCTCGCGTGTTCGGCCACGGAAGCCACGCCACTGGCCGTGCTCACTCCTGGCAAAGCCGCCAGCCTCGCCAACGGCAAGGCCCGTGCCTCGACCACCTCCGCTGTCAACGGACCCGCCTCCCCACGACCTCTGGACCGTCCTCCGTGGACGGCTCCGGACGCGCCGCGGGGAAGGCGACACTTCGAACGCTTGTTCGATGACTCCAGTACACCGGGTGGCGCAGCGGTTGTCAAGCGAACCGGGGGCGATCACCGGACCTGTCACATCCGAGACCGGAAATCTCTTTGCCAGGAAAGGGAAATCGCACTGAACGACGCTGGACCTGGGCCGATGAACGGCGGGAAATCGCCAAGGCGAGGCCATCTCGAGAACTACCGCAACACGAGGGGCCGATGTGACCTGAGTCACGTCGACTTCAGCGGGCTAACCGCGATCTGTTTGTCGAAACGGCCCCCGGCCAGGCGTCGCTCTCAGGAAGGCATACGAGAGAGGAACGACCATGACGAAGGAATCCGAGGTCCGCTTCGAGGGCTTCATGCCCGCCACGCCCGCCGACACCTGGGCCGCGATCACCACGGGCAGCGGCGGTTGGCTCTGGCCGATCCGGTACGAACCCCGGGACGGCGGCGCCGAGTCCGGCCTCACCCCCTACGGCGGAATGGTCACCGTCTGGAAGCCGTCACGGCACTTCGTCACCTACGCCGAAGACGAAAACGGCTGGTTCAACACGCTCGAGTACGTCCTCGAGCCGAAGGACGGCGGCACGTACCTGCGCTACGAACACACCACGGTCCTCGACGACTGGGAGGTCGAATACGACGCGTGTGAGCAGCACACGTCGTTCTACCACCACTCACTGGGCGAGTACCTGACGCACTTCAACCGGCGCCAGGCGAAGTACTTCAAGGCCGGCGCGCCTGAAGCGTCCAAGGCTCCGAAAGCGTTCGAGGCCGTGCGGGCGGCCCTCGGCGCGACGGCCGTCGGCGACCGGGCGTACCTCGAAGTCCCCGGCGTCGAAGGTGTCGTCGACTACCTGACGCACACCTTCATCGGCGTCCGGACCGAAGACGCGCTGTACCGCTTCTACGGCCGGAACGTCTGGGGCTGGCCTGTCGGCATCGGACACCACCTGTTCGCCGAAGACGCCGACGCGGACAAGGCCGAGAGGGCGTGGACAGCCTGGTTGAACGGCCTGTACGGCTAACGGGGCAGGTTCTTCGCGATCTCGGCGCCGACCGACTTCGCCGCTTCGGCCGACTCCGCCGGCGGGATCGGCGAGTTCGTGAAGAACCCCTTGTCCCAGCCCTTGTAGGTGACGATGACGACGTACACACCCTGGGTGTACCGCAGCTCGGCGCCGCTGAAGGCGCTGTCGGTGTCCAGGGAGACGAGGACCGCCTTCTCCCCGATGCCCCGCACCTGCTGCTGACGCTCGGACGGCGCGGCCGACCCGGTGGAAGACTCCGCCGCGCGCTTCTCGGCGTCCGGCCCCTCGTGGCGGTACACCGTGATCTGCAGGGAACGGTCGTGGACGTTGTCGCTCTCCGGCGGCAACCACGAGCAGCCGTACTGCTTGGTGACGATCTCGCCCGCTTTGATCTCGTTCTCGCGGACGCCTTGGAAGCTGGTGGTGACCGTCTCGTTCAGGACCTCCGGAGAGACCTGACACTCGGCGGGCGGCTGCTGCGAGACCGGCGCCTTGCCGACCGACGAGTAGTACTCCGACGCGAAGATGCCGCCGGGGATGCCGAGTCCGAGAAGGACGACGCCGCCCACGATCAGGCCGACGATCAGCCCGGTCTTTTTCTTCTTGGGCGGCGGGCCATAGCCGGGCGGGCCGTAACCGGGAGGCGGGCCGTAGCCGGGCTGGGGCGGGCCGTGACCCGGCTGGTGTCCGTAGCCCTGCCCAGGTGGCGGACCGTGACCCGGCCCCTGGCCGTACCCCTGCGGTGGCTGGTGCATCCGATCCTCCCCTACCGATCTCGCGTACGTGCCCGGATCGCGTTTAGCGGGCTGAACGCGACGCGCGCCCGGATCGCGATTAGCCCGCTGAACGCAAGTCCGGGGCCAGCATGGCACGACGACCACGGCCGAGCACCGGAAACGCCCGCGGGCACCCCCGGATCGCGATTAGGGGGCTGAACGCAAGTCCGGGGCCGGATCGCGTTCAGCCCGCTAAAGGCGAGTCGGCGTCAGTGGGCGAAGTGGCGCGTGCCCGTCAGGTACAGGGTGACCCCGGCGGCCTCGGCGGCGGCGATGACCTCGGCGTCGCGGATCGAGCCGCCCGGCTGGACGACGGCGCGGACGCCGGCTTCGAGCAGGACCTCGAGCCCGTCCGGGAAGGGGAAGTAGGCGTCCGAAGCGGCGACGGAGCCCTTCGCCCGGTCACCCGCCCGCGAGACCGCGAGCCGTGAGGAGTCGACCCGGTTGACCTGGCCCATGCCGATGCCGACGGTCGCGCCGTCGTTCGCCAGCAGGATCGCGTTCGACTTCACCGCGCGCAGTGAACGCCACGCGAACTCGAGGTCGGCCAGCGTCCGCTCGTCGGCGGGCGCCCCGGTGGCCAGCGTCCAGTTCGCCCGATCGTCGCCCTCGGCGGCGATCGTGTCGACCGTCTGCACCAGCATGCCGCCGGAGATCGGCCGGAACTCGATCGAATCCGGCGACGTGATCGCGGGCAGCTTCAGCAGCCGCACGTTCTTCTTGCGCTGCAGGATCTCCAGCGCCTCGGCGTCGAAGTCCGGCGCCAGGACGACTTCGGTGAACACCTCGGAGATCTGCTCGGCGGCCTCACGGCTCACCGGCCGGTTGGTCGCGATCACCCCGCCGTAGGCCGAAACCGGGTCGCACGCGTGCGCCTTCCGGTGCGCTTCGGCGATGTCCTCGCCGACGGCGATCCCGCACGGGTTGGCGTGCTTGATGATCGCGACGGCCGGGGCGTCGAAGTCGTGGGCGGCGCGGCGCGCGGCGTCGGTGTCGACGTAGTTGTTGTACGACATGGCCTTGCCGTGCAGCTGTTCCGCGTGCGCGAGGCCCGGCCGCCAGTGCTTGTACAGCGCGGCCTTCTGGTGCGGGTTCTCGCCGTAGCGCAGGACATCGCCGCGCTCCCACGTAGCGCCGGTGAAGTCCGGGAAGCCGGAGTCGTCCGCGGGCGCGTAGACGTTGGCGAACCAAGAAGCGACGGCGGTGTCATACGCCGCGGTGTGCGCGTAGGCCCGCGCGGCGAGCCGCTTGCGGTCGGCCAGCTCGAAACCACCGGCGGCGACGCGGTCCAGCACCCATTCGTAGCGGGAGGGGTCGACCACGACGGCGACGCTGTTGTGGTTCTTCGCCGCGGCACGCACCATCGCCGGGCCACCGATGTCGATGTTCTCGACACAGTCTTCCGGGCTCGCGCCCGAGGCGACGGTCTGCGTGAACGGGTACAGGTTGACCACGAGCAGGTCGAACGGCGCGATGTCGAGCTGCTTCAGCTGCTCGACGTGCTCCGGACGATCGCGGTCGGCGAGCAGGCCCGCGTGCACGCGCGGGTGCAGCGTCTTGACCCGGCCGTCGAGGGACTCCGGGAACCCGGTGACCTGCTCGACCGGCGTCACCGGCACCCCGGCGTTCGCGATGACCTTCGCCGTCCCGCCGGTCGACACGATCTCGACCCCGGCCGCGTGCAGCCCGGTGGCGAGTTCGAGCAGGCCTGCCTTGTCGGAGACGCCGATCAGCGCGCGCCGGACGGGACGCTGTCCCTGTGCGGTACTCACGAAAACCTCACCTTTCGTCCCTCGACCGCGCACCCGCTCCGGCCGAGCTTTTCGATCGTTTCCACCAGGAGCCTGCGTTCCACGGCCTTGATCCGCTCGTGCAGGACGTCTTCGTCGTCGTCGGGCTCCACGATCACCGGCTCCTGCGCGATGATCGGCCCGGTGTCGACTCCGGCGTCGACGAAATGCACCGTCGACCCGGTGACCTTGACGGCCATCGCCAGCGCGTCGGCCACGGCGTGCGCGCCGGGGAACGACGGCAGCAACGCCGGATGCGTGTTGAGTACGCGGCCGGGGAACCGCGCGAGGAATTCGGCGCCGAGGATCTTCATGAATCCCGCCGAGACGACCAGGTCCGGCTGGTAGGCGGCGACGGCTTCGGTGATCGCCTTGTCCCACGCCGCGCGGTCCGGATGGTCGGCCATCCGGACGGTGAACGAAGGCACGCCCGCGCGTTCGGCCCGGCCGAGGGCCGCGATTCCGGCACGGTCCGCTCCGACGGCGACCACCTTCGCCGGGAAGTTCGGTTTCTCGGCCGCGTCGAGCACGGCCTGCAGCAGCGTGCCGGATCCGGACGCGAGGACGACGAGCTTCACCGGAGTGGGCAGGTCCAACCGACTAGCCAGAACGGGCTCCTTGCCACGGCGGTACGCACTCGGGCGTACGGCGCTTCACCTGGTCGCGACCACCCTAACGGTCGTCGCCGGGGGCGCTTTCGTCGCCGGACCCGTCGGTGGACTCGGTCACAGCGATCTCCTGCTCGGGCTCTGGTTCCGGCTCGGGTCGGGCCGGGGTTTCGTCGACGTCCTCCGCCGGTTCTTCGGTCTCGTCGCCCGCTTCGGCTTCCTCTTCCGGTTCGTCGTCTTCGGACTCGACGGCTTCTTCTTCGACTTCGGCGAGGTCCTCGGGGTCACCCGGCGGTTCGGGAGCCTCGTGCGGTCCGGCGAAGAACGCGACGAACCCGCCAGGGACGACGATCCAGCAGAACGCGATCACCGACGCGATCCCGACCGGCACGCTGACCGGGTCGAACGGCCCGTCGCCGAGCCTTCCGCCGGACAGCGTCCCGAGGACGACACAACCGAACGCGACGATCGCGCCCGCGACGGCGATCGCCCGCATCCGCAGCATCGGGTCCTCGTCGATCGCGCGGATCCGCCAGCCGACCAGCGCGCCGACCAGCGCGGGCAGGAGCAGCAACGCCGGCCACCAGACCGCCTGGTGCGACGGGATCCCCGCCAGCAGTGGCACCCCGGGCAGCTCGCCTTCCTGGTAGCCGAACATGCCGACGGTCAGCGAGCCGATCGAGAAGCCCGGCCCCGTGGTGAACGACAGCGCGGCGACGACCGCGTTCGGCAGGTAGGCCACGGAGAGCACGAACATGCCGAAGCTCACGCCGAAACCCGGCTCGAACAGACTGTCCACAGTGGACCAAGAAAGCGCGGTGGCCGCGGTGAACACCATCGCACCACAGGCGATCAACGCGGCGAGGCCGAGCGCACCCGCCCGCAGCCCGTGAACGGCGACCGGGTCGAACCGGTCCCCCACCGCAGCCGGAAGCCCGCAGATCCTGGCGACTCCCGCGACGGCGGCGAGACCGGCGAGGAGCCCCGGCACGCAGAAGGCGGTCAGCGGGTTCACCATGATCGGCGATCCCCCCGCCATCAGCGCGATGAAGACGCCGGACAGCGCGTGCGCCCCGGCTGTCACCGTCACGATCGGGACGGCGTCCGCCGGGGTCCGGCCGCCGAGGCGACGGGCGGCGCGCGCGGCCGTCCTCGCCGTGAGCCAGCCGACGACGAGCGTCGGCAGCAGCGGCAGCACGCCGAGCGGATGACCGCCGAGTTCCAGTTCCACCTGCCACGAAGCGAGCCAGCCCGGGCCGGCGGCAAGCAGCGCTCCGATGGCGGAGAACCGCGACCGGTCGGCGGTGAACGACACCACGGCGAGGACGGCCGCGACGGCGGTATAGGAGGAAACCAGAGGCACGAAGATCACGGCGAGCAACACACGAACCCGCTTCGCCCTGGACACCTCCGGCTCGGGGACGAGGTCGCTCACCGGCTCTTCGCCCGACGGGCGTCCGTCGCGGGTGAGCAGCTTCATGATCCGCACCATGACATCCGGACTGAGCCGTCCGGGTGAGGCACGCCGCCGCCGGACAGCGCACGTGGCCCAACCCACCCGGTCGGGTAACGCGGAAAACGAAAAAACCCGCTGTGACACGGAGAGTCACAGCGGGTTTTTGCGGAAGATCAGCTCTGCTGGCCGAAACCACCGGGCGGGGTGCCCGGGTTCTGTCCCGACTCCGACGAGGAGGACGGCGGCTGCTGGAAGAACTGGCCCTGCTGCGGCGCGTACGTCGTGGCCTGCTGACCCGGCGGCTGCGTGACCGGCGGCTGGAACCCGCCCGGCTGCGAAAACGGACTGGACGGCTCGCCCTGCTGTCCCTGCTGGCCCGCGCCGGGGAACTGCTGGACCTGGGTGGCGGCCGGGCCCTGCTGGCCCTGCTGACCCTGCTGGCCGAACGGACCCTGCGGGCCCTGCTGCGGGAACTGCTGGCTGTACGGGGCCTGCGGCGCCTGCTGCTGCGGCTTCGCGGCGGGCAGCTTGATGACCTCGTGCTCGAACAGCAGCGCGGCGACCGCGACCAGCATCTGCAGGATGCCGAGGATCAGCACCACGGTGAGGATGCCGGGGAGCGAGACCTCCGCGCGGCCCTCCCCGCCGTCGACGGTCGGGTAGCCGACGATCAGATCGAGCGCACCGAACGCGCCGAGGACGCTGAACAGCGCGGCGAACGGCAGCGTCTTCGGGCCGCGCGGCAACGCGTGCAGCGCCGCGAGCAGACCGCTGACCAGCAGGAAGAGCGACACCTCCTTGGCGGCGTCGGCCTCGTCGGAGAAACCGATGAAGAACTGCACCAAGCCGAGGACGGTGACGGCGAGCGCGAGCAGCGCCAGGTTCAGCGGGGTGGCCTGTGACGGCGCCTGCTGCTGGGGAAAGGCTCCCGAGCCGGGGTGGGACTGAGGGGGTTGCTGGCCGCCACCCTGCTGGGGGTAGCCGGGCCCACCGCTGGGATAGGACATCCGAATGCTCTCCTGTCGTTCGACCGGCACCCCGGGGCGCGCGGGACTCCCGGGACAAACGAGGCGGCTGTGATGCTCGAACGCTAGCGCACACGCGGTCACCCCACGCCTCGGGCTCTGAGACGTCTGTACACCCGATCGGGTTCCGTGCGGAACCCCTCGGCGACGACCGGATCGCGATTAGGGGGCTAAAGGCGACACGGCCCCCGGATCGCGATTAGGGGGCTAAACGCGAAACGGCGCAAGAGGCGGGCCGGGCACCGGTGAGATGCCCGGCCCGCCGGGGAAAGCGTCAGTCTCCGAAGGATCAGAGGCTGTTGTACAGCTCGCGCGCCAGGACGGCGGTCTCGCTCGGGGTCTTCCCGACCTTGACGCCGGCGGCCTCGAGGGCCTCCTTCTTGGCGGCGGCCGTACCGGAGGAGCCGGAGACGATGGCGCCGGCGTGGCCCATGGTCTTGCCCTCGGGCGCGGTGAAGCCCGCGACGTAGCCGACGACCGGCTTCGTCACGTTGTCCTTGATGTAGGCCGCGGCACGCTCTTCGGCGTCACCGCCGATCTCGCCGATCATCACGATGACCTTGGTCTCGGGGTCGGCCTCGAACGCCTCGAGGGCGTCGATGTGCGTCGTGCCGATGATCGGGTCGCCGCCGATGCCGACACCGGTCGAGAAACCGATGTCCCGCAGCTCGTACATCATCTGGTAGGTCAGCGTGCCGGACTTCGACACGAGGCCGATCGGGCCGGCACCGGTGATGTCGGCCGGGATGATGCCCGCGTTGGACTTGCCGGGGCTGATCACGCCGGGGCAGTTCGGCCCGATGATGCGGGTCTTGTTGCCCGTCGCGACCGCGTGCGCCCAGAAGTAGGCCGAGTCGTGCACCGGGATGCCCTCGGTGATCACCACGGCGAGCGGGATCTCGGCGTCGATCGCCTCGATGACCGCGTCCTTGGCGAACTTCGGCGGCACGAAGATGACCGACACGTCGGCGCCGGTCTCCTTGATGGCCTCCTCGACCGTGCCGAACACGGTGAGGTCCTTGCCTTCGACGGAGACGGTCTGCCCGGCCTTGCGGGCGTTGACGCCACCCACGATGTTCGTGCCGGACTTCAGCATCTTGGTCGCGTGCTTCATGCCCTCGGAGCCGGTGAGCCCCTGGACGATGACCTTGCTGTTCTCGTTGACGAAGATCGACATCTCACGCACCTGCCGCGGCGAGCTCGGCGGCCTTGTCGGCCGCGTTGTCCATTGTGTCCACCACGGTGACCAGCGGGTGGTTCGCGTCGGCGAGGATCTGGCGACCCTCGACGACGTTGTTGCCGTCCAGCCGCACGACGAGCGGCTTGGTGGCCTCGTCACCCAGGATCTTCAGCGCCTCGACGATGCCGTTCGCGACCGCGTCGCAGGCGGTGATGCCACCGAAGACGTTGACGAAGACGCTCTTCACGTCGGTGTCGTTGAGGATGACGTCCAGACCGGCCGCCATGACCTCGGCCGACGCGCCGCCACCGATGTCGAGGAAGTTGGCGGGCTTGACGCCGCCGTGCTTCTCGCCCGCGTAGGCCACGACGTCCAGCGTGGACATCACGAGGCCCGCGCCGTTGCCGATGATGCCGACCTCGCCGTCGAGCTTGACGTAGTTGAGGTCCTTGGCCTTGGCCTTCGCCTCGAGCGGGTTCTCGGCGTCCTTGTCGACCAGGGCTTCGTGGCCCGGCTGACGGAAGGAGGCGTTCTCGTCCAGGGTGACCTTGCCGTCGAGGGCGATGATCTTGTCCTGCGGGTCACGGACCAGCGGGTTGACCTCGACCAGGGTCGCGTCCTCGGAGACGAAGGTCTCCCAGAGCTTCACGACGACGTCGGCGGCCTCGTCGACGACCTTCTCCGGGAACTTGCCCGCGGTCAGGATCTCGACGGCCTTCGCCTTGTCGACACCGATGATCGCGTCGACCGGGATCTTCGCGAGCGCTTCGGGACGCTCGACGGCGAGCTGCTCGATCTCCACGCCGCCTTCGGCCGAAGCCATCGCGAGGAAGGTGCGGTTCGCACGGTCCAGCAGGAAGGAGAAGTAGTACTCCTCGGCGATGTCCGAGGCTTCGGCCACCAGCACGCGACGCGTGATGTGGCCCTTGATGTCGAGACCGAGGATCGCCTCGGCCTTTTCCGCGGCCTCGTCCGGCGTCTGGGCCAGCTTGACGCCGCCGGCCTTGCCGCGGCCGCCGGTCTTGACCTGCGCCTTGATGACGACCTGGTTGCCGATCTTTTCGGCGGTGGCCTTGGCTTCTTCGGGGGTGTTTGCCACGGCACCCGGCAGAACCGGTACTCCGTGGGCGGCGAAGAGATCCCTCGCCTGGTACTCGTAGAGGTCCACTACTCCAGTCTCCTGACGACACGCCACTGTGGTGGTCCGTTTCCGGACCGCGCTGTCGGACCAGTCGAGGTTAGCGACCTGCGCAGAAGCAGGGCACTCCGCACCTGGTGAAGTCGGTCACCGTACGCGGTCAGATGGTGTTTCCACGGTGTGAGACCGCACACCGGAGACCCAGTTCGACGCCTCTTCCAGGCTTTCGAAGGCGTTCTCGAACCCGCTCGGGCCGTTACCGACCGCGAAGAGGAGAACGCCAGGGAGCGTTTCGGCGAGCCCCTCCGGTTCACTCGCGCCGCACAGGACGCCGAGGATGTCCGGGTCCTCTTGTTCGACCGTCCGGACCAGTTGGTCGGCGGTGTCGAGACGCCCGGCGTAGACGACCTCCACTCCGTCGTCGCGCAGCGCCCGCCCGAGTGCGACCGCCGAACCGTCCGCGACCTCGAACTCGGCCAGCACGACCCGGAGGAGGCGGCGCGTCATCCGGTCCGCCGCGCACTCGCGACGGTCATCCCGGCCGCGACAAGGGAGACGAGGGCACCGGCCAGCGCGAGCCAGAACCCAATCCCCGCCGACGCGCCGTCGTATTCCGAGCCGACAAGCGGTAGTTCCGCCGCGCGCAGGCAGAGGAGCAGCGCGGCACCGGCCAGGGCGGACGCCGCCGCGACCGGCCGCGAGCGCACGACGAGCGCGTACAGGCCGAGCAAGACCGCGAGCGCACCGAGCAGGCCCCACGACGCCGCACCGAAGTTCGACCACAGACCGGGGGCCCGGTAGCCGGGCGCGGTGAACACCGGGGTACCGAACGCGGCGATCGCCAGGACCGCCGCCGCGACGACCGGGGTCAGCACGGTCCCGTTCGCTCCCGAACCGTCCAGCACGTTGTCCGGCTCGTCGGCGGTGTCGGCGGTGTCGGCGGTGTCGGCGGTGTCGGCGGTGTCGGCGGCGACATCGCGTTCGACGACGCCGGTGATCACCGCCGCGAGCGCGGCCACCGCGGCCAGTACGAGCGCGACGAACGTCCACGTGACGCCGGGGCCCGCGGAAAAACCGACCTGGTCCGGCGACGGCATCGGGAGGTCGACCCCGAACAACGCCGGGTCCACCGCCTTGTCCTCGGTCACGGACAAGGCCGCGCCCAGCACGGCCGCGCCCGCGAGGACGACACCCGCCCACGTCGCCGCGACGACTCCCCTGGCGAACGCCGAGAGCCGCGGCACGAAGACGCACAGGGCAGGCACGGCGAGCACGACGGCGGCACCGAGCAGCAGCCAGCGCGCCGGTGTCTCGGGGACGGGCGCCGGACCGTTGGCCTTCAGGACCGGGGTCAGCGCCCCCGCGACCGCCGCGGCGGCGGCGAGCAGTGCCAAGCCGCCGGTGGTCAGCCGCCACCAGAACAGCCCAGGCAGCCTCGCCTCGCCGGCGAGGTCACCGGTCACGGCGTCGTCGGCTTTCACCACGTCGAACCGGGTGAAGGCCAGCCCGACCAGCGCCAGGCCCGCGACGGTCACCACCACGGAACCCGGCGCGACCCAGAGCCGGTCCACGACCAGCCCCGAGACCACCGCCGGAACACCGACCGCGAGCGACGCCAGCCCTGCTCCGGCGAACCCGCCCTCGCCGACCCCGGCCGAAGGCGAACTCACGGCCACGAGCACGGTCAACGGCAGCATCGCCGCGAGCAGCAGGTATCCGGCCATCGCGACCGTCGGACCTTCGAAGGCGTTCTTGGCCAGGAGATACGCGTTGCCCGAACCGAGGGGCGCGAGCAGCAGGCCGATCCCACCCGCCACGCCGAGCACGGGCCCGAGCAACCGCCAGCGACGCCGCCCGTCGAGTTCACCCGCCCGTTCCGCCTCGTCGCGGGCGGTCCCGGCGGCGAACGCCCCGGCGGTGAGGGTGAGCAGGTGGCCCACCACCAGCGGCCACAGCCCCGGCCCGGCCGGAGGCAGCGCGAGCAGCCTGTCGGCGAGGAACAGTTCCGGACGCGCGGCGAGGGATCCGTCCGCGAGCAACTGCAGGTCGAGCAGCAGCCGCCCGGGCGCGAGCGCGGTGAGCCCGAGCACCAACCCGGCCGTGAGCCCGGCGCGCCCGGTGAACAGCGCGTAGAGCACGGCCGCCGCGGGCGCCCAGGCCAGCACGACCAGCAGGGGTCCGGCGGTGAAACCAGACGAACCACCCTGGATGACGGGCAGCAGCGCGCCGGCGGCCAGCGCGACCGCACCGGCCGACACCAGCCCCGCCGACAGCAGGAGCGCTCGCGGGCGGGAGCCCGGTTCGCTCCGGAGAAGTTCGGCGGACGCGGCACCGGGAACGGCGTGCCCGGCGGAGTCGCCGCCAGGGTGCCGTGAACGCGAAGTCATCGACGGCGACGCTAGCAAGCCGAAGTCGGCTGGGCCCGGCAGCAGGGCGCCGCTGGTCCACCGACACTCGGCCAAGCCACTAAAGAGGCACCAGAAAGACGTGTAGAGAGATTTGACCCGGGTAAACCTCCTTCAACAGCGCGGGGCAACCGCTTATTTCCTTCGTTTGCCCCCGTTCCGGCCCTTCGGTACGCCCGA
Organism: Amycolatopsis sp. QT-25; assembly: GCF_029369745.1. NCBI lineage: Bacteria > Bacillati > Actinomycetota > Actinomycetes > Pseudonocardiales > Pseudonocardiaceae > Amycolatopsis > Amycolatopsis sp. QT-25. The sequence continues at coordinate 755,369 of NZ_CP120210.1, read as the reverse complement.
ATGGCCCTGTGATCCTGTAACGCAAGTCACATGTTCACGAGTAAACCTCCTCTAACTTTGGGTAATCCCCACTGGACAACGGCCACATCGCCGTCGCCCGAACGGCCGAGAGCGCCGTCAGATCTTGCTGTCCGGGGTACCGCTTCGTTACTGTCCCGGGGTCCCCATTACAGTCAGATCACGAATGAGAGCACTGAACGAACCACCCCCGAGGTCGTTCACCGGGTTCCCCCGCCCGGGCTCTTGATCCGACTCCCCGAACACGGAAGGCCCCGTCTTGGCTTCACACCGCTCCCCCGGCGGCCAAGCTCCTTCCCCGGCGCTCGAGAACGCACTCGATGGTGCGGTCGTTCGCGTCCGGGGCTCGCACCGCCTGTCGCCCCCGTCCTCGGCCCTTCGCGGTCGCGTCGTGGTCGCAGCCGTCGCTGCCGGCGCCTTCGCGGCCGCCGCTGCCGGGCAGACCCTGAAGTCCGTTTCGGAATCCTCCGACGCCGCCGTCACCCCGCTGGCCAGCACCCAGGACGCGAGCGCCTCGTTCGCCCTCGGCGGCGGAGCCGGTGGTGGCGCTCCCGAGCTGCTGCCGACGAGCCAGTCGACGAACGCCTCCGCCGAAGCCCAGAAGCTTTCGGAGAACAACAGCATCACCCAGGCCCGCGTGAAGCGTGAGGCCGAAGCGGCCCGCAAGGCCGAAGAAGAGGCCAAGCGCCCCAAGACCTGCATGCCGACCAAGGGCACCTTCACCTCGGGTTTCGGTGCCAGGTGGGGCACGAGCCACCTCGGCATCGACGTCGCGGCCCCGATCGGCACGCCGATCGTCGCGGCCTCCGACGGCACGGTCATCGAAGCGGGCCCCGCCAGCGGTTTCGGCCTCTGGGTCAAGGTCCAGCTCCCCGACGGCACCGTCCACGTCTACGGCCACATGAACTCGTTCTCCGTCCGCGAAGGCCAGAAGGTCAAGTGCGGCGAGGAGATCGCCGAGGTCGGCAACCGTGGCCAGAGCACCGGCCCGCACCTGCACTTCGAGGTGTGGCAGAACGGCACGAAGAAGATCGACCCGCGCCCGTGGCTCGCCGCCCGCGGCGTGAACGTCGGCTGATCGACACACGACTCTTCTTTCGGCACAACACTTTTTCTCCACACCGGTGACCCCGCCCGCGGCAAGGGCGCGCCGGGCGACGACACTCTGGCGCGCCTTCGGGATCTCCGCTTCCCTCACCGAAGACATCGGTTTCGGGGACACCGGGAAGCGTCGTAGCGCACCAGGCCCCGGGTATGTGCAGCCTTTCGGGCCCTCATCGCACGCACAAGCCTCATGCGGGCAGCTTGCGGACGAAGTACCCCACGGCGATCTGCCAGACCGTGCAAAGACCGGCCGGACGCCGTGTGCTCGGCCGCCATCCGGCGAAACGTCCCCGGGAAAGCATTCGGCACCCGGCTGGCCGCGGCCCGAACAGCCATCGCCGCGCGTGCCCGCATACGACACACCGTCCGTCCCCGTCCGGTTCGTGCGTCCGCAGTAACGCGCGCCAGGCCGCGACCAGCCTGAGCACTTCCGGCGGTTCCGGACCCCGATCCGTCTCCGCCCCTTCTTCAACACCCCGCAGATACTCGAGTACCCCACTCGAGAGGACCCCAAACAAGACCCCGTCCACACCGTGTGCCCCTCCTCCTGAACGGGGCACACCGGCTCCTCCAGCCTACCCCAGCTAATCGAACTCGTGTTCGATGGCACAGGTATACGGGAAGGGTCCGACAGTTTTCGTATGCGACGAAGAAACCGCAGGTCGGGGCTAGAGTTTGACCATCGGAACGCTGCCGATGAGCATCAGCCGGACCTTGCCCGCGGCGCCGAAGTCGATCGTCGCCGTGGCACGCGGGCCCGCACCGTCGCAGGCGACGACGGTCCCGAGACCGTACTTGTCGTGGCTGACCCTGTCGCCGACGTCGAGTTTGAGCGCGACGGTGTCCTTCCAGCCCTTGCCGAACGGACTCGTGCCCGTCGACCTCGACGGCGAGGAACCACCACCACCGCGGCTTCCCCACGTCGTCGCGGCTCGCGGCGAACCACCCGAGGAACCGAAGCCACCGGAGGACGAGGAAGGCGCGAGCCTGCGCCAATCGACCAGTTCGGCGGGGAGCTCGTCGAGGAACCGTGAAGCCGGGTTCATCTGCGGCTGGCCCCACGCCGAGCGCACCATCGAACGGGAGACGTACAGCCTCTTCCTCGCCCGGGTGATCGCGACGTAGGCGAGCCGGCGCTCCTCGGCCAGTTCGGCCGGGTCACCGAGCGCGCGCATGTGCGGGAAGATCCCGTCTTCCCAGCCAGTCCCGAAGACGACGGGGTACTCGAGACCCTTCGCGGTGTGCACGGTCATCAGCGTGACCACGCCCGCGTCGTGCCCGTCGCCGTCATCGCCACCGTCTGCCGCGGGGATCGAGTCCGCGTCGGCCACCAGCGAAACGCGCTCCAGGAACGCGGGCAGCGAGCCCGGCTCCGGCACTCCGGGATCCACGGCCTCGAGTTCGGGGAGTTCGCCGTCCGGACCCGCGACCTCGGCGGTGAATTCGGTGAACTCCCGCGCGACGGTGACGAGCTCCGTCAGGTTCTCCACCCGCGACGCGTCCTGTGGGTCGTCGGACTCCTCGAGTTCCGCACGGTAGCCCGTGCGTTCCAGGACCGCTTCGAGGATGTCGGCGACTTCGGCGCCGCTCTCGACGACCTCCCCGAGCTCGTCCATCAACTCGACGAAACCGGTGATCGCCTTGGCGGAGCGCGGGTTCAGCAGCGGCACCTCGCCGTCGACGGCACCGCGCAGCGCCTGCGCGAACGAGATGCGCTCACGCTCGGCGTACGTCGCGATGACCGCTTCGGCGCGATCGCCGATGCCGCGTTTGGGGACGTTGAGGACCCGGCGCAGGCTGACCGTGTCCTCCGGGTTCGCCAGCACCCTCAGGTACGCGAGCATGTCGCGGACCTCGCGCCGTTCGTAGAACCGCACGCCGCCGACGACCTTGTACGGCAGGCCGAGGCGGATGAAGATCTCTTCGAAGACGCGCGACTGGTTGTTGGTGCGGTAGAAGACCGCGACGTCGGAGTAGTCCGCTTCGCCCTTGTCCGCCAGCGCGTCGATCTCGCCCGCGACGAACGCCGCCTCGTCGTGCTCGTTGTCCGCCACGTAGCCGACGATCTTCTCGCCGTCACCGGAATCGGTCCACAGCCGCTTCGCGCGCCTGTTCGGGTTTCGCGCGATGACCGCGTTCGCCGCGTTCAGGATCGTCTGGGTCGAGCGGTAGTTCTGCTCCAGCAACACCGTCCGGGCGTTCGGGAAGTCGCGTTCGAATTCCTCGATGTTGCGGATGGTGGCCCCGCGGAAGGCGTAGATCGACTGGTCCGCGTCACCCACGACGCACAGCTCGGCCGGCTCGATCCCGGCCTCGTTCGCCTCGGTGCCGACCAGTTCGCGGACCAGCGTGTACTGCGCGTGGTTCGTGTCCTGGTACTCGTCGACCAGCACGTGCCGGAACCGCCGCCGGTAGTACTCGGCGACGTCCGGGTACGTCTGCAGGAGTTCGACCGTCCGCATGATGAGGTCGTCGAAGTCGAAGGCGTTGGCCTGGTTCAACCGCCGCTGGTACTCGACGTAGACCTCGGCGACACGGCGTTCGAGGTCGTTGCCCGCGTCGGCGACCGCCGTCTCCGGATCGATCAGCTCGTTCTTGAGGTTCGAGATGTGCACGGCCAGCGTGCGCGCCGCGTACTTCTTCGGATCGATGTCGAGATCGCGGGCGACGAGGGTGATCAGCCGCTTCGTGTCGTCCGAGTCGTAGATGGAGAAACTCGACGACATCTCCAGCGTTTTGGCCTCACGGCGCAGGATCCGCACGCACATGGAGTGGAACGTCGACACCCACATGGCGTTCGCGCGGCGGCCGACGAGGTCGCTCACCCGCTCCCGCATCTCCGCGGCCGCCTTGTTGGTGAAGGTGATCGCCATGATTTCGCCGGGGTGCACGCCCCGTTCGGCCAGCAGGTACGCGATCCGGCGGGTCAGCACCCTGGTCTTGCCGGAACCCGCGCCCGCGACGACCAGCAGCGGCGAGCCCGCGTGGGTCACGGCCTCGCGCTGTGCGGGGTTCAGGTCGTCGAGCAGGTCCGCGTGCCGGGGCTTGGCCGGACCGTCCGCTGGGAGATCGAAGAGGGTGTTCATCGCCGGTCCACGCTACAGCGCCGGGCGTAGGCGGTGTTGCCGCCTGCCGTCCGACGCGCGGACGGTGTTCGCGGCGGAGGATCGGATGTCATGGACACCAACGGGATTCCCTCCCGGATCAGGGCCGCCGACACCGACCGGGAGCGGGTCGTCTCGCTCATCCAGGCCGCCGGCGGCGAAGGCCGTCTCAGCCTCGAAGAAGTAGAAGAGCGGCTCGGCACTGTGTATTCCACCAAGTACACAGACGAACTCTTCGCGCTCACGGCCGATCTGCCGAAACCCGTGCCGCAGCGGCGGCCTGTCGTCTTCGGGCATCCGGCGATGCGGGTCCACCTCACGAGCGCCGTCCTGCTTTCGGTGCTGCTGATCGTCCGCTGGGCGACGTCGGGGATGCCGTTCTTCTGGCCGGCGATGCCGATGTTCTGGCTGGCCATGAGCGTCTTCGTGCACGCCCGCGTCCGCGGCGCACGCCACCGCTTCGAGCCGGAGGACGGACTCGCTGTGGCATAATGATCGGCATGCGGCGCGCGACGCGATTTTTTCACGGGACCCGGACTCCGGCTCCCGTGATCGCATAGTGCCGAATGCCATCACCCGAAGCCCCGGAGTCCACGGACCCCGGGGCTTTACGCTGTTCCGGGGGCCAGCAGGGAATCCGGACCGAAGAGAGGTCCCGATGAACACCACACAGAAGCCGGACGCCGAAGAACCCACCGCCACGGCCGAAGAGATCGATGAGCTCCGCAAGGAGATCGACTGGCTCGACGGCGAAATCCTGCGGCTGGTCAACCGCCGCGTGGAAGTTTCCAAGATGATCGGTGCGGCCAGGATGGCCGCCGGCGGCACCAAGATCGTCTACAACCGCGAGATGGACGTGCTGGCGCGCTACCGCGAGCTCGGGCCGGAGGGACGGCAGCTGGCGATGGCGCTGCTGAATCTGGGCCGGGGCAGGCTGGGGCGATAGCCACGACCGACCCGGCCGACGCTGAGGTGACCAAGGCCGACGTGACCGACGTGACCGACGTGACCGACGCTGTCGTGACCAGAGTCTCTTGATCCCTTGAAGTCGCGCGCCTTTCGGCCGCTAGGCCTCGCGATCGTGCTGTCAGGGCGCCCTCGGAGTCCACGTAACGATCAGGTGATAGTCGCGCCCTGGCAGCACGATCGCGAACAGCGCGATAAAAGAACAGGCAAACTGGACACATGATTAACCTCATCGCCGTCGTGATCGCGATCGCCGGCGTGCTCGCCGCGCTGGGCCATCTCGGTTATCTCGCCATGTTGAACAACGCGGCGGGTAAGCGTGCGGGTGGCACGCCCATCGCCCAGTACGTCAAGTCGCGCTGGCCGATCGCAGCGGGTACCACCGCGGCCTCGCTTTTCGCCTGGTTGCTCACCAGTGGGGGAACGACGCTCGACATCATCGCCATCTTGCTTGCAGCGGGTAGTGGAATAACCGCCACCAAAGCCCTGCAGTCGACCCAGCAGAAGTACCGCAGCGGCAACTGAACGGCTCCACCAGCGCCGATAGCACTGCGTAACGTCACCCCGGCCCGTTCGGTCGCGCCCGACCGAGTGAAACATCTGCAACTTGCAGAGTGGGTGAAGACTTGCGCGTGTCGAACTTTTACTGTGTGACCCGTGAGGACCCTTGCGTCTGGGTCGGGCGATGCCCGCATGACGCGCGGGGGCGATGGCCCCGCGCGTCCGCAGTCGCATGCGCGTGCATTTGCTCACGAGAGTGCCCGGGAGTCTGCAAGCGAGGGATCCCGTGAAAGCACTGCTCTGATCGGCTCAATCGAGTTCGTTCCGCCGTCAGGGACGGCCCGCGAGGGGGTCGCTCGAACATGAACGGCTGGGCCGAACACCAAGGACGGGGCGGCGCCACGCACGCGGGCCGCCACCGGGCGGGCGGTACCGAAGGCTGGACCCCGCCCGTGCCGCCGAGGCGGCAGCGCGTAGGCGGGCACGGGCATCACGCACACCGTGAGTTCGCCCCGCCTTCCACCGGTTCCCTGCCGCTGCCGCCACCGCGGAACGGGAGGGCGGCGAGCCCCGGCTACACCTCATCGAGCGGCCGCCTGCCGCTTCCGCAGCCCGTTCGCGAGGTACCCGTGGAGAGCCCCGCCCGCCTCGAGGTCTCGTTCAGCGAACCGGTCCGGCCCTCCGCCGAGGAACGGCGTGCGAAGGCCGCTCAGCGCACGAAGGTGACACTGACCGCCCCCGCTCCCCGCCGTCCCGAGCCGGTGGAGATCGACGATCACGACTATGCGGACGGTGTCGGTGATGTCGGTGGTATCGATGATGACGTCTGCGTCTACCTCGCCCCGCCCGTCGACGGCCTGAGCACCTTCGACCTCGGTTCGGTGCCCGCCTCGGTGACCCCGCCCAAGACCTGGCGCAAGGCCGCCTGGTTCGCGGCGGCGGCGTCCGCGCTGGTCGTCGTCGGCCTGCTCTTCGCCGGTTCGTTCCTGGTCGGCAAGCCCCTCCCGGAGCAGCAGAGCCAAGGCGGCTGGCCCGGCTACCGCGGCGGCAGCCCGCTGACACAGGAAGGCCTCGCCGGCAATCCGGCCACGCCACCGCAGGGCGGCGCGGCGGACAACCCGCCCAGCTCCGAGTCCGGGTCCTCCCCCGGGGACGACCGCAGTTCCGCCAACTCCGGCACCTCGTCGGACAGCGAAGGCCCCGGCGACCGGTCGCAGCCCGGCTCGGACGGACCGGTCACCTCCGGACGGCCCGCGCCGTCGCCGAGCGACCGGCCGCGGAAACCGCCGGTCGTGCCCGCCGACCGCACCACCACGACCTCGCCCTGGTACGCGTCGCAGCCGGACGCGGAGGCGATGGGCGACCACACCGAAATCTTCCTCAACAGCGTCACCACCGATCCCCACGAGGCCTCTTCGGTGACCTCCGGCAGTCTGCGCGAAGAAGGCGCGCAGGGTCTCCGTGAGCGCTACGCGGATGTCGCCTACTTCGAGGTGAAGAAGGTCAGCATCGACCAGCGCCGCGGCGTCACCGTCAACACCGTCGAGGTCACCCACAAAGACGGAACCAAGACCATGGAGCAGCGCACGCTGACCTTCGGTGATGACGACAAGATCATCGATGACGGCCTGTAGCGAACCGCGCACGTGCAGGTGTTCCGTTCCTCTGCACGTGCGGTGCGACGAGCGGTCGTCCCTGGTCCGGGTGGGTGACCTAAGCTGCCGTTCGTCGTATCGCGACGGCATTCCGGCGATGGAGCCTGGCCGTGAACCGTCCGCACAGGGTTACCTGGCGACTGCAGGGTCCGCACCGTTCAGAAGACGGCCGCGCGGACCACAGGTGCCGGCCGAACGGCCCAGCGCCTGCCCCGGACCAGAGCGAGGAATTTCGTGCTTGATCGACAGCGCATACGGCGTGAGGACGCCGTACGTGTCGAGGACGTCATCCCGGAAGAGATCCTGAACGACACCCGTGTGGACCGCGAGTACCTCGAACAGGTCTTCCGCGAGCCGCAGAAGTTCGTTCCCGCCCGCACCCGTGAAGAGCCGTCGCCGCGGCCCGAGCCCGAAGAAGAGCCGGAAAGCCGCGCCGCCCGGCGGGCCAAGCTGGCCGGGCTGGTGGCCGCCGGACTGCTGGTCGCGGGCGCCGTCGTCACCGCGGGCGTGCTCGCGGGCGCTCAGCGCCAAGGCACGGCGCCGGATGCCTTTGCACCCGAGGTGGGGAGCGGGGCCGCCGCGCTCGGCGGGCTCGCCGTGCCGGACTCCCCGGAGCCGCGGCGGAAGCCGGAGACACCGACGTCCGCGGGCACCAGCACGACGGCGCGGCCGTCTTCGGGTACCGCCTCGGGCTCGCTCACGCAGCAGGGTCCCGCGTCCACCAGCACCGCTTCCCAGCCGGTCCCCCAACCGGCCGCGATCACCACGGCCGAGGACAAGATCGACGCGGTACGGCAGTTCTACCGGACCGTCGACACCGATCCCCACGGTGCGATGTCGCTGCTCACGCCGGTACTGGCCAAGTCCGGAATGGGCAGGCTGGTCGAGGCGTGGAGCGCGATGGACGCCATCCAGATCCAGGATCTCCGCGAGCAGGCCGACGGCACCATCCTCGCCGTGGTGACCATGCGCAACGCGGACGGCGGCCTGGTGCGGGTCACACAGGTGCTCGAATTCGCCGACGAGAAAACCGGTCTGATCACCGACGCGCGACTGCTGTCCGCGCAGCACATGTGACGGACACCCCGCGTGTAACGGCTCTCCACCCACCGCGATCAGAGTGTGCCGCGTGTGTGTGCGCAGAGTGAGCGCCTAGCCTTGTCACGAGTCGGTCTCGGAAAAGCCGGCACACAGACCACTACATGTGCATACGCTCCAACGCTGTGGCGTGTCGAAGGCCGCACCATGTGCGCGGACGACTCCGCGACGTGAAGACGGAGCCCAAAGGGAGGTCGCGTGAGCGACGAGGGTCGCCTGGTCGCCGGTCGATATCGCATCGCCGGGCGGATCGGCACGGGCGCGATGGGTGCCGTGTGGCAAGCGCACGACGAGGTACTCGGCCGCACGGTGGCGATCAAGCAGTTGCTGCTGCAACCCGGTCTCGAGGCCCACGACGCCGAAGACGCCCGCCAGCGGACGATGCGCGAGGGACGGATCGCCGCCAGGCTGCACCACCCGAACGCCATCTCGGTGTTCGACGTCGTCACCGACGACAACGGCCAGCCCTGCCTGATCATGGAGTACCTGAACTCCACCAGCCTCGCCCAGGTGCTGCAGGAGGAGGGGACGCTGCCGCCGACGGAGGTGGCCCGGATCGGCGCGCAGGTCGCGGCGGCGCTGACCGAGGCGCACGCGGTCGGCATCGTGCACCGGGACATCAAGCCCGGCAACATCCTGCTGGCGCCCAACGGCACCGTGAAGATCACCGACTTCGGCATCTCACGGGCCAAGGACGACGTCACGGTCACGAAGACCGGGATGATCGCCGGAACCCCCGCCTACCTGGCGCCCGAGGTGGCCATCGGCGGCGATCCCGGCCCGGAGTCCGACGTCTTCTCCCTCGGCTCCACGCTCTACGCGGCCTGCGAAGGCCAGCCGCCGTTCGGCCTCAGCGAGAACACGCTGAGCCTGCTGCACGCGGTCGCGGCCGGGCAGATCATCCCGCCGCGTCAGTCCGGCCCGCTCGCCAGCGTCCTGGCCGTGCTGCTGCACCCGGAGGTGCGGCACCGGCCCACCGCCGAAGAGTGCGAAGAACTCCTCGCCGCTGTCGCTCGGGGTGAGACGCCGCTGGGCGGCCCCGCGGACGAGACCATGCTCGCCGCCCCGGTCGCGGGGGCCGGCGTGACCCAGGCCCTCGACAGCGAGGCGGCCGGTCATTCGGGCTCCCTCCTCGACGAGCAGGCCGCGGCCGGTTCGTACTACGACGAAGACGACTACCACCAGCCGCCCGCGTCGGGTTACCCGAAAGACGACTACGACGGGTACGACAACTACGACGAGACGGCGTTGCTGGCCGAACGCGGCCACCCCGGCGGCGGACCGGCGCCCACGCGCGCCGTCCCGATCCCCGTGGGCGACTACGACGACGATCCCTACGACGACGACCACGACAGCCCGCCGCCCCCTCCTCCGCCGCCGCCCACCCGGACGCAGACCAGCCCGGTGGACAAGGACGACGACGAGAAGCCGGGCGCGTGGAAGAAACCCGCGATCATCGGCGGTGCCGTGCTCGTGGCGCTGGCCGCGCTGGGCTTCTGGCTGCTGAGCCCGAACAACCCGGAGACACCCGCCCAGGTGGGGAACTCGTCGACGAAGCCGCCGCCTCCTTCGACGACGTCTGCTGCTCCCGAGACGACGGAAACGCCGGCGGAGACGCAACCGGCCGAGCCGCCCAAGGAGACGGCGAGTTCGGTGAAGAAGACGCAGAGCAAGGCGAGCCAGACGGACGAGCCGGATCGGCCGACCACGCCGAAATCGACCCCGAAGCCGCCCAACACACCGACTCCGCCGAAGACGACGCCCAAACCGCCGACTTCTTCCGACCCACCGGTGAGTTCGACCCCGGCCGGCACTTGATCCGAGGCTGCAATTGAGTTCTGAAGGTTCCATCGTCGGCGGCCGGTACCGCCTGGACCAGCCCATCGGGCGGGGCCGGGCGGGCATCGTGTGGCTGGCGTTCGACACGCGTCTGCTGCGCACGGTCGCGATGAAGCGGATGTACCTGCCCGTCGGCCTGCCGCCGGACCGGGCGGAGCAAGCCAAGGCCGTCGTCATCCAAGAAGGCAAGGACGCGGCCAAGTTCGAGCACGCCACCGCCATCAAGGTGTACGACGTGCTGCCCGACGGGCAGGACGTGTGGCTGGTGATGGAGTACATCCCGTCCCGCGGGATGGCGACCTTCCTCGCCGAGCACGGCAGGCTGACCGCGGAACAGGCGGCCGGGCTGGGCATCGTGCTCGGCCGGGCGCTGGCCGCGATGCACGAGGCCGGGGTGGTGCACCGGACCGTCGAGCCGGGCACGGTCCTGCTGGCCGACGACGGCGGCGTGAAGCTCACCGACATCGGCATCACCGGTGGCGGGCCGAGCCCGGCGTACCGGGCGCCCGAGGTGGCGCGCGGCGAACCGGCGACTTCGGCGTCCGACGTGTTCTCGCTGGGCGCGACGCTGTACACGGCCGTCGAGGGGGTGCCGCCGTTCGGTGAGGACGGCGAGTCCTCGGAACGACCGCCCCAGACCGCCGGCCCGCTGGCAGGCGCGCTGCGCAAGATGCTTCGGGCGGAGCCGGACGCGCGGCCGACGATGGCCGACACGGTCCGCTCGCTGGGTGCGATCACCGAGGGCAGGCAGACGGCGTTCATCCCGCCGACCGCGCCCGCCATGCCGACGGTTCCGGCTTCGATGCCGATGCCGATGAACCAGGCGTCCCCGCGGCAGCCGGTGCCGCAGTTCCCCCAGCACCAGCCGCAGCAGTATCAGCCGCAGCAGCCGCAGTACGCGCCGCCGGCGCAGCAGTACACACCCGCCGCGCCGGCCGCGGCGAAGTCGTCCGACACCCGGAAGCGGCTGATCGTGGCCGGTGCCGTCGTGGCGGCGATCCTCATCGGTGTGCTGTTCGCGGAGCTGTTCCTGATCTGACCAGCCAGGCACCGCCTGCCCGTTGAGGGTGGTGGCGGGGCGGGGTCCGGGCTAGAGCCGCTCTCGGACCAGCGTCGCCAATTCCACCGGACGGCTGAGGTACGGGCTGTGACTCGCCCGCCAGGTCACCGTCGTTTCGCAGCGCGCGGCGCAGTGAGCCACCAGTTCCGGCGCGAGCGCCCGGTCTTCGGTGCAGGTGACGTACGTGGTCGGGGTGTCCTTCCATGCCGCGCCTTCCGGCGACTCGTCGAAGATCCTGACGGGTTCGGGGCGCAGCAACCCTGTGGCGCGCTCGGCGACGGCGTCCGTGCAGTCGGCGTACATGGCCTCGCGGACGGCGGTGAGGTCGAGGTGGGTCAGGCCCGCGTCGTCGAAGGTCGACGGCACCTGGTCGGGTTCGCGGCCGGTTTCCTCCCTGAGCCGCTCGATCCAGTACTGAGCGGTCTCCCCCGGTTCGCTGACGATCGCCGCCAGGAAGATCAGGTGTGCGACTCCGCGCAGCCCGCCGGCGGTGAGCCCGCCGAAGGAGTGCGCGAGCACCACCGGCGGCTCGGCCGCCCGGTCGACGAATTCCTGGACGGTGCGCGTGGTCTCGGCGATCGGACGCCCGCCGAGATCGGGAACGGTGACGTCGGCGCCTTCCCTGCGCAGACGTTCGACGACGTCGTCGAAATGGGCGGGCTGGTGCCAAGCGCCGTGCAGGACGATCAGGGGACGCACGGAGGTCCTTTCTCTGGCGGGATTCGTGGCTTCCCTGCCAGGTTCTCGACCGCCGGCGCGGCTGATCAAGCTCAGCCGGTTTTCGTGCCCACTCGGCCAGTCCCGCTTACCTGTCCGGCCCCTTCGCGGATCGCGCCGAGGAACCGGCGTACCGCGGGGTGCTCCCTGGCGTGCGCGGCGACGGCCGCGTGGATGGAACGGACCGGATCCGGCCGCCGGACCTTGCGGATGGCGACCCCGGGGTGCGGGGCGCCGAGGCCGAGCTCCGGAATCAGCGCGACACCGAGCCCGGCGGCCACGAACCCTTGCGCCGTCTGGTAATCCTCCGATTCGACGACGTGGTTCGGGGCGAATCCGGCGGCGCCGCAGGCGTCGAGCAGGATGTCGCGGCAAGCGCCGGGGAGACCGTCGACGCCGACCCACGGATCCTCCGCGAGCTCGCCGAGATCGAGGACGCGTTTGCGGGCGAGCCGGTGGTTCTTCGGCAGGATCGCGCGGTACGGGTCGTCGAGGAGGTGGATGTACTCGACACCTTTGACCCGGGGAGTGCTGCCGGCGAGCACGATCATCGCGACGTCGGCCTTGCCCGACTCGATCTCGGGCATCGAAACGTCGGGCTCGACCAGTTTCAGGTCGAGGCGGACACCCGGGAAGTCCCGGCGCAGCGCCGCGACGGCCAACGGCACGAGAGAAGCGCCCGCCGTGGCGAAGTAGCGGATCGCGAGTCTTCCGGTGCGGCCTTCCTTGAGTTCGCTGAGCGCGGCTTCGGCCTTGGCGAGCTGGGTGCTCAGCGTTTCCGCGTGTTCGGACAGCAGCGAACCGGCGGGCGTGGGCCGCACGCCGCGGCCGACGCGCTCGAGCAGCTCGACCCCCGCTTCCCTTTCCAAGGTGGACAACTGCTGGCTGATCGCGGATGGTGTGTAGCCGAGGTTCCGGGCGGCGGCGGTGATCGAACCACTGCTGATCACGGCCCGGAGGACCTGCATGCGGCGGACGTCCAGCATGGTCCGATCTTACAGTTCTTCTTAAGCCTCCCTGCAGTTATTTTCGCTTGTCCTTACGCGTCGGCGCGGCGAAGCTGAGCCAGGCACGTAAGGAGGACTGGGGTGGGTGAAACGAAGACCCTGCTGCGGATCGGCGCGCTGGCGCTCATGTGGGGATCGAGTTTCTTCTGGATGAAGCTGGGGCTCGGCGCGTTCTCGCCGGTGCAGCTCGTGCTGGCGCGGGTGATACTCGGCGCGGCGGTGCTGATCGGGCTCTGCCACCTCGGCCGGGACCGGCTGCCGTCGGGGCGGCGGATCTGGGGACATCTGGCCGTCGCGGCGTTCTTCCACAACGCGCTGCCGTTCCTGCTGTTCGCGTGGGGTGAGCTGACCGTCGACTCCGGGATCACCGGCGTGCTGAACTCGACGACACCCCTGTGGGTGCTGCTGGCCGCGCCGATGATGGGCGCGCGGACGAAGATGACCGCGGTGCGGGTCGCCGGGCTGGTCGTCGGCCTCGTCGGCATTTTGTTGATCTTCGCGCCGTGGGAGGCGTCCGGCCTGGTCAGCTGGGGCGCGCTGGCGTGCCTCGCGGCGGCGGCGAGCTACGGTTTCGCGTTCGTGTACGAGGGCAGGTACCTCACCGGCACCGGCGACTCGCCGCTCGCGCTGGCAGGCGGGCAGATGTTGCTGGCGACCGGGCTCATGCTGCTCGCGCTGCCGATGGGCGGTTTCGCACCGGTGAACCTGAGCACCGGCGCGATCGTCGCGGTCGTGATCCTGGGCATCGGGTCGACCGGGGTCGCGTTCGCGCTGAACTACCAGCTCCTCGCGAGCGAGGGCGCCGTCGCGGCGTCGATCGTCGGGTACCTGCTGCCGGTGGTGTCGGTGCTGCTGGGGGCGGTGTTCCTGGCCGAGCCGCTGAACTTCCGGGTGATCGCGGGGATGGTCGTCGTGCTGGGCGGGGTCGCGCTGACCCGGCTCCGGCCGAAGGAGCGAGGGACCTTTGCTACCGCCCCCGTGGAGCGGCCCCTCGCCACCACCGGGGACGCCACGCCATGACCACGACGACGTTGTGGCGTCCGGCCGGGCCCGCCGAGCTCGACCTCGTCCGCGAGTCGGGCTGGCGGGAGTGGCCGCCGCGGCTGCCGGAGCAGCCGATCTTCTACCCGGTGCTGAACGAGGACTACGCGATCAAGATCGCCCGCGACTGGAACGTGCGCTACGACGGCGCGGGCTTCGTGACCCGGTTCGAGGTGGAGACCTCGTTCGTCGAGCGGTATCCCGTCCAGCAGGCGGGCGGGAAGACCATCCTCGAGCTTTGGGTCCCGGCCGAGGAGCTGGCGGAGTTCAACGCGCACATCGTGGGAAAGATCGAGGTCACCCACGAATTCCGCTGACCTGCGTTTAGCGGGCTAATCGCGATGCGGTGGGGCCTGGGGGTTCGCCGCATCGCGTTTAGCCCGCTAAAGGCGACGCGACCGCGACGACGAGCAGGGCCCGCGCCATCGCCGACTTCAGCCTGATGCCGAACGGCCGGATGAGCCGCCCGGCGCGGCGAGCCCGAGCGGCCCCATGCCGAGGAAGAACGCCGAGGAAGAACACGGTCATCAGGCCGCCGAGAACAGGCCCCGCCTAGACGAGACGCCGGTCGGAAGCCCAGCGCGAAAGCTCGTACCGGTTCGAAAGCTGCGTCTTCCGCAGCACGCTCGACACGTGCGTCTCGACGGTCTTCACCGAGATGAACAGCTCCGACGCGATCTCCTTGTACGCGTACCCGCGCGCGAGCAGTCGCAGCACGTCGCGCTCTCGCGGCGTCAGCAGATCGAGATCCGGATCGCTGATCGGCGCGGAACCCGGCCGGTCGGCGAACGCGTCGAGCACGAAGCCGGCCAGCCGCGGCGAGAACACCGCGTCGCCGTCGGAAACGCGCACGACCGCGCGCACGAGTTCCTTCGACGAGATCGTCTTCGTGACGTACCCGCGGGCCCCCGCGCGGATCACGGCGATCACATCTTCCGCGGCGTCGGAGACCGACAGCGCGAGGAACACGACGTCCGGCAGTTCCGGCCGGACCCGGCGCAGCACTTCGGCGCCGCCGCCGTCCGGCATGTGCACATCGAGCAGCACGACCTGCGGTTTGGTCCGGGCGATGCCCGCGACCGCCTCGGCCACCGAGCCCGCCTCACCGACCACGCGGACGTCGTCGGTGATCGAATCCAGCTCGGTGCGCACGCCGGCGCGGAAGAGCGCGTGGTCGTCGACGAGGAAGACCTTGACCGGCTCCCGCGTTTGCTGGTTCTCCGTCACGATGCTCCCTCGCTCGCCCTGTGCCGTGAGCATAGCGACCTCACGCCGCGCCCTTCCCCGCCTTGACCGGCATCTCCAGCTGGACCTCGGTTCCTTCACCCGGTGCGGTACGCAGCTTGCACTTGCCCCCGTGCCGTTCCATCCGCCCCCGGATGGAATCGGCGAGCCCGTGCCGATCGCTCGGCACGACATCGGGGTCGAACCCCTTGCCCCTGTCCCGCACGAAAACCGTCACCGCCGTCGGCTCGACCTCGGCGTACACACTGACCTCGTCCACACCCGCGTGCTTGGCGGCGTTGACGATCGCTTCGCGCGCCGCCTGGACCAGCGCGGTCAGCGGCTCGTTCAGCGTGGCCTCCCCCACGACGACCTGCTGCACCGAGATCGCGAACGCGTCCTCGACCTCGCCGCACGCGGCCGCGAGCACTTCGGACAACTGACCGCTGACGGCCTCTTCCTCGGTCTTCTTGTTCTTGCCGTACCCCGACGGCCCGTACAGCCAGCCACGCAACTCGCGTTCCTGACCACGCGCGAGCCGGGCGACCTCACGCGGCGAATCCGCCTGCTTCTGGATCAGCGCGAGGGTCTGGAGCACCGAGTCGTGCAGATGCGCGGCGATCTCGGCACGTTCGTCGGTGCGGATGCGCGCGGTGCGCTCGTCCGACAGATCGCGGACCAGGCGCAGCCAGAACGGGACGGTCAGCACGGCCACCCCGAACAGCGTCGCGATGACGGCGACCAGCGCGAACTTGACCTGGTCGATACTGCCGCTCTCCAGGACCACGACGCCGATGCCGGTCATCACCAGCGCGACCCCGGCGACCACGCGGATCGCGGCCGACCAGCCCCCGCCGCCGAGGAAAGCCGTGGCGACACCGCCCTTGGCGCCGAGGCGCCAGCGCCGTCGTTGCGACTCGTCGGCCTCCCGCCAGACGACGGCCGCGCCGATCATCGCCAAGGCCAGCGGAATGGCGACCCAGCCGCTGATCAGGCCGGTCAGTGTGCCGCTGGCGACGGCGAGGCCGACGCCCAGCGCCATCAGGCCGAAAGCCTGCTGTTTCTCCTTCGGCGCGGATTTCTCCGGTTCGACCTCACCGGATTGCTGCTGGACGAAAACCCAGAGCAGGCCGTACGCGAGCAATCCGGCGCCGTTCAGCGCAGCCAGCAACGCGAACGCAGTCCGGACCCAGAGCACCTTGACGCCGAGGTGGTCGGCGAGGCCGCCGGCGACACCCGCGATGGCGCGGCCGGAGCGACGGCGGTACATCTTGGGCGGCTCGAACGGCGCCGGGGACAGGCTGCCGGAAACGGGCACCGGGAGGCGCTCGATGATCGTCGGCTTCACCTGTTCGGCGAGGTCGCTGGGGGCGGATTCCTGCACGTTCTCCATGGTCACACGGAGTGGGACACCGATCCATCGGGGAAACCCCTGACTCTTCCCGCTGGGAAAACCTCAGGGACGTTCCCGGATGTGGTGAGGGCTCGCCGGAGCGCATTCTTTGTGGCATGAGTGGGAGTGAGACACAGGTTCCGAAGCGCGGCCCCGCGGCCGGCTTCGAGGAGACCGTCAAGGATTTCTGGCGGAGCAGGCCGGTCCGCCCGGCGGCGGGCCGCAAGTTCGCCGGGGTCGCCGCGGGCATCGGTCACCGGTACGGCATCGACCCGACCGTGGTCCGCGTCGCACTGGTCGCGGCGACGGTGTTCGGCGGTTTCGGCGTCTTCGTCTATCTGCTGGGCTGGCTGTTCCTGCCGCAGGAGGGTGACCCCGTCTCCGCGTTCGAGAGCCTGATCGGCCAGGGGCGCGCGTCGAGTTCACCCGCTTTCGCGGTGTTGCTGCTGATTCTGCTGTTCCCCGGGCTCACCTGGACGTTGAGCGGCGGCTGGATGACCGACGGCACGGGCCTGATCGGTTTCGCGCTGATGGCCGTCGCGCTGTACCTGCTGCACCGCAACCGCGGTCAGTTCAACCGGCCGGTGATGCCCGCTCCGGCTTATCCGACGGCCGCGTTCTCGATGGCGTCGGCATCGACGGCCTCCGCCTCCACGGCGACCGAGGGCGGCTGGGACCCGCTCGCGGCCGACCCGTCGGCTTGGGACCTGCCGAACGCCTCGCCGTCCGGCGGGCTGCCGCCGCAGACCACTCCGCCGCCTTCCGCGTCGCCGGCCCCTCGCGGCCGTAAGTCGAAGATCGGTGCCGCGACGTTCGGCATCGCCGTGCTGGTCGCCGGCGTCGGTACCGTCCTCGGTCTGGACGGTGAGCCTTGGTTCACCCTGCAACACGTCGTCGGCCTCACGCTCGGCGTGGTCGGCATCGGGCTGGTGGCCGGTTCGTTCGTCCGGGGTGGTCGCGGGCTGATCGGGCTGGCGGTGCCGCTGGCGATCGCCGGGATGGCGCTCACCACGGTGCCGTTCGAGAACTTCTCCGTGAAGGACGGCGTCGGCGACCTGAAGGCGACGCCGAGCCAGGTGTCCGAGGTGCTGCCTGAGTACCACCGTTCGGCGGGCAACATCGACGTCGACCTGACCAGGCTGCCTGCGGGAACTTCGGTGACCACGAAGGTCTCGAACGGAGCGGGTAACTCGACGGTGCGCGTGCCGATGGGTGCCGAAGTGAAGGTCTTCTGTGAGACGGGGGCGGGCGAGGTCGACTGCCTCGGCCAGTCCCGCTCGGGGGTGGGCGAAGCCGCCGTCGACTTCACCGCGCCGGGGAGCAACGGGCAGACGATCACTCTGCAGGTCGAAAACGGTGTCGGGAACGTGGAGGTGCGTCGTGGCTGAGTACGACTACGACAACTACGGCAGCACGCAGACCCAGTCGGCTCAGCCCGCGAAGCGCGGCGTCGACCCCTTCACCCTGATCGTCGGGATCGCGACGTTGCTGGTGTCGGGTTACGTCCTCTCGGACGGCGCCTCGTGGCTCCCGCAGTTCGACTTCCGGTGGGTCATGGCGGGTGGGGCGATCTTCGTCGGCGTCCTGCTTCTCGCCGCTTCGGTGCGCAAGAGCCGCCGCTAGCGGCCCCGCTCACGATTCACCCCACTCCGAAGGCCCCGGCCCCTCGCCGGGGCCTTCGCCTTGCTCGCCCCCTGAGCGGAGCGACTTTAGCCCCCTAATCGCGATCTGACGCCTCCTGGCACCCGAGGCCCACCGGATCGCGTTTAGGGGGCTAAACGCGATCCGACCCGCGCGGGTGCCCCGGGGGTCCAGAGCGCAGTTAGCGGGCTAAACGCGATCCGGTCGCCTGGGTGCCCAGGGCCCGGCAGATCGCGCTTAGCCCGCTAAACGCAGGTCGGAGCGGGGGGCGTCACTCCCACTCGATGGTGCCCGGCGGCTTGGACGTGACGTCCAGGACCACCCGGTTCACCTCGGCGACCTCGTTGGTGATGCGGGTCGAGATCCGTTCCAGCACCTCGTACGGCAGGCGCGTCCAGTCCGCGGTCATCGCGTCCTCGGACGACACCGGCCGCAGCACGATCGGGTGCCCGTAGGTCCGCCCGTCGCCCTGGACGCCGACGCTGCGGACGTCGGCCAGCAGC
The DNA here is from genome assembly GCF_029369745.1 of Amycolatopsis sp. QT-25. Taxonomy (NCBI): domain Bacteria; kingdom Bacillati; phylum Actinomycetota; class Actinomycetes; order Pseudonocardiales; family Pseudonocardiaceae; genus Amycolatopsis; species Amycolatopsis sp. QT-25. The sequence continues at coordinate 736,498 of NZ_CP120210.1, read as the reverse complement.
ACCACCGGGCACTGCCAGATCTCGCCGTCGAGTCCGGCGGCGGTGAGTTCCTCGCGCGCGATGGCGTCCGCCGCGCGCAGTGTCTCGAGCCGCTCGGCGTCGACGGCACCGATGATCCGGATGCCGAGCCCCGGGCCGGGGAACGGCTGCCGCCGCACGATCGTCTCCGGCAGCCCGAGCTCCAGCCCGACGCGGCGCACCTCGTCCTTGAACAGCAGGCGCAGCGGCTCGACGAGCTCGAACTGCAGGTCGTCGGGCAGCCCGCCGACGTTGTGGTGGCTCTTGATGTTCGCCGCGCCCTCGCCGCCGCCGGATTCGACGACGTCCGGGTACAGCGTGCCCTGGACGAGGAACTTGTAGTCGCCCTTGGCCTTGAGGTCGCGCTCGGCCTGCTCGAACACGCGGATGAACTCGCGGCCGATGATCTTACGCTTCTCCTCGGGGTCGGTGACCCCGGCCAGCGCGTCGAGGAACCGGTCGCGCGCGTCGACGGTCACCAGGTTGACCCCGGTCGCCGCGACGAAATCACGTTCGACCTGGGTGCGCTCGCCGGAGCGTAGGAGGCCGTGGTCGACGAACACGCAGGTCAGCCGGTCACCGATGGCACGCTGGACCAGCGCGGCGGCCACGGCGGAGTCGACGCCGCCGGAGAGCCCGCAGATCGCCCGGCCGTCGCCGACCTGCTCGGCGATACGCCGGACCTGGTCGTCGACGATGGACGACGTCGTCCACTGCGGCTTGATGCCCGCGATGTCGTGCAGGAAGCGGCGGAGCACCTCCTGGCCGTGCGGCGAGTGGTGCACCTCGGGGTGGTACTGCACGCCGGCGAAACGGCGCTCGACGTCTTCGAACCCGGCAACGGCGGCGCCGTCACTCGAAGCGGTCACGGTAGCGCCCTCGGGGGCCTTGGTGACGCTGTCGTTGTGGCTCATCCAGGCGGGCTGGTTGTCCGGGAGGCCGGCGTGCAGCACACCGCCTTCACCGGCGACGCGGACTTCGGTGCGGCCGAACTCGCGGATCCCGGTCGGCTCGACCGTGCCGCCGAGGGCCTGCGCGAGCACCTGATGGCCATAGCAGATCCCGAAGATCGGCACGCCCGCGTCGACCAGTCCGGGAGCGAGCGCGGGGGCGTTCTCCGCGTACACGCTGGAAGGACCACCGGAAAGGATGATGGCGGCGGGGTCCTTGGCGAGGATGTCGTCGGCGGCGGCGGTGTGCGGGACGACCTCGGAGTACACCTGCGCCTCGCGCACGCGGCGCGCGATCAGTTGCGCGTACTGCGCCCCGAAGTCCACGACGACTACCGGACCGGTGGGACTGGGCACCTGAAACCTCCAGAGCAGAGCAGTACGCTTCCTCTCCATCGTCCCAGGTGGGCCGGGTCACCTCGCCGCCAACCCCCTCCCGATTCAGGACGGTGGACGACCGCGAGGCGTCCTGACGTCCGGGACATGGGCATCGGCTGGAGCAAGGAACTCTCCGCACAGCTCGACTGGCACTGGACGCGGCACCTCCGGCCCAGGCTGGGCACTCTGACCGACGACGAATACCTTTGGGAATCCGTCGAGGACTGCTCGACGACTACTGGACGACGTCTACGCGCGCTGGCGGGACGGCGTCCACAGTCTCACCGCCGAAGACCTCGAGCGTCCCTGAGGCGAAGCCGAAGGCCCTATCGGTCACGCCCGCGAACAGATCGCGTTTAGCGGGCTGAACGCGACGCGCCCATACTGGGGCCAGCCGAGGAAAGGACCCGTCTTGCGAGCGACTCTCATCTACGGCGCCGGCGACGTGCGCGTCGAGACCGTCCCGGACCCGAAGCTGAGCGAACCGACCGACGCCCTCCTCCGCGTGGTCCGCTCCTGCATCTGCGGCAGCGATCTCTGGCCGTACGGCAGCATGCCCGCGCGCGACCGCGGCGTCCGGATCGGCCACGAGTTCCTCGGCGTCGTCGAGGCCGTCGGCTCCGACGTCACCACCCTCGAACCGGGAGACCTGGCCGTCGCGCCGTTCGTCTACTCCGACAACACCTGTCAGTTCTGCCGCGAAGGCCTCCACACCTCCTGCCTGCACGGCGGCAACTGGGGCGCGAAGGGCGTCGACGCCGGGCAGGGCGAGGTCGTCCGCGTCCCGCAGGCCGACGGCACGCTGGTGAAACTGCCGCACACCGAGGACGACGACCTGCTCGCCTCGTTCCTCACCCTCTCCGACGTGTTCGCGACCGGCCACCACGCCGCGGTCAAGGCGCGCGTGAACGAACGCACCACCGTCACTGTCATCGGCGACGGCGCCGTCGGTCTCTCCGCGGTTCTCGCGGCGAAGCGCCTCGGCGCCGAGCGCATCATCCTGATGGGCCGTCACCGGACCCGCACGGACCTCGGCCGCGAGTTCGGTGCGACAGACGTCGTAGCCGAGCGCGGTGACGAAGGCATCGAGAAGGTGCGAGAGCTGACAAGCGGTGAAGGCACGCACACCGTCCTCGAATGCGTCGGCACGAAGCCGGCCTTCGAGATGGGCGTCGGCGCGGTCCGCCCCGGCGGCACGGTCAGCCGCGTCGGCGTGCCGCAGTACGCCGAGGGCCCGATCGGCCCGTCGCTCTTCCGCCGCAACATCACCGTCACCGGCGGCGTGGCACCCGCGCGCCACTACATCCCCGAGCTGCTCGACGACGTCGTCGAGGGCCGGTATCAGCCGGGCAAGGTCTTCGACCGGACCATCGGTCTCGAAGAAGTCCCCGACGGCTATCGCGCCATGGCGGACCGCGAAGCGCTCAAGGTGCTCGTCAAGCCCTGACTGGAATACCTTCTCACTCATGGACGAGATCACCACGGAGCCGCGCCCGGCCTGGATCGCCGGACGCCCCGAGCAGGGCGCTTCGACGGTCACCGTGCACCATCCCTACGACGGCAGCGAAGTCGCCACCATCGCGGTGCCCGGACCGGAGCAGGTCGAACGGGCGGTGAGCGCGGCGGCGAGCGTCGCGAAGGAGTTCCGCCGGTCTTCGGCGCACAGCCGGGCCGCGGCACTCGACCACGTTTCGCGGGTCATCGCCGGCCGGGCCGAGGAGATCGCCGAGGTCATCACCGCCGAGAACGGCAAACCGCTCAAGTGGGCCGACGCCGAGGTGCGGCGCGCGGTGTCGGTGTTCCGGATCGCCGCCGAGGAGGCCCGCCGGTTCAGCGGCGACCTGCAGCGCCTGGACACCGACCCGGCGGGGGAAGGCAGGCTGGCGCTCACTCGCCGCGTTCCGCGCGGCCCGGTGCTGGGTATCGCACCGTTCAACTTCCCGCTGAACCTGGTGGCGCACAAGGTCGCGCCGTCGCTCGCGGTCGGCGCGCCGATCATCGTCAAACCCGCGCCGCGCACGCCGCTGTCCGCGCTGATCCTCGGTGAGATCCTGGCCGAGACGGACCTGCCGGAAGGCGCGTTCTCGGTGCTGCCGCTCGGCAACGAGGAGACCTCGGCGCTGGTCTCGGATCCTCGGTTGCCGGTCGTTTCGTTCACCGGTTCGGGTCCGGTCGGCTGGTCGCTGGCGGACGCCGCGCCGCGTAAGCACGTGGTGCTCGAACTCGGCGGCAACGCGGCCGCCGTCGTCCTGCGCGACTGGCCGGATCCGGAAGGCGCCGCGGAGCGCATCGCGACCTTCGGCAACTACCAGGCCGGGCAGTCCTGCATCGCCGTGCAACGGGTCGTCGTCGAACGTGAGGTCGCCGAGGAATTCGTGCCCGCCTTGGTGGAAGCCGTGCGGGCACAGCGCACCGGTGACCCGTACGACAAGAACACCGACGTGGGCCCGGTCGTCGACGAGGCCGCCGCGCAGCGGATCGTCGCCTGGATCGACGAGGCCGTCGCCGCGGGCGCGAAGATCCTCACCGGCGGCAACCGAGAAGGCGCGACGGTGGAGCCGACCGTGCTCACCGACGTGCCACCGTCCACGAAGGCCTGGGCGGAGGAGATCTTCGGGCCGGTGCTCGCTATGTCCATTGTGGACGGTGTCGACGAGGCTTTCGCCTCGGTCAACGAATCCGCCTACGGCTTGCAGGCCGGAGTGTTCACCCGCGACGTGCATCTCGCCTTCTACGCGTCGACGGAACTCGAAGTCGGCGGCGTGATCATCGGCGACGTCCCGAGCTACCGCGCGGACCAAATGCCGTACGGCGGCGTCAAGGGATCGGGTGTCGGCAGGGAAGGCGTCCTCGCCGCGATGCACGACCTCACCGAAGAACGGGTCACCGTCTTCACCGGCATCGACCTCTAGTCCGGGGTGACGGCCTGCGCGAAGCCGAACACCTTGTCCGGGTCGTAGGTTTTCGCCACCTGCTTGAGGCGAGGGGCGTTGCCGCCGTAGTAGGCCGTCATCCAGTCGGGCAGGGCGGGGTCGATGTAGTTGACGTAGCCCCCGCCCAGGCCGAGCCCCGTCACCACTTCCGCGACGGAATCCGTTGCCGCGGACCGGTTACCGGTGTCCGCTTGAGCGTAGATCTGCACACTGCCGAGCGCCTTCCGATGCCAGAACGCGGTGGCGTCCGGGGCGAGATCGGCGACCGCGCCGCCGAGACCGTCGACCAGCAGGTCCATTCCGCTCCTGCCCTTGAGGACGGACGTCAGCTTGGCGGGTTCCACCGGTTCATTGAGGATCCGCGAAGAGGCCGCGAAGGACTGCCGACTCTCACCGCCGGAGAAGTACTTCATCGCGCCGAGATAGTCGAGTTGCTTGACCGAACGCGTCCCACCGGAGAATCCGTCCAGTAATTTGCCCAAAGAAGCGGAATCGCCGACGTAGCAACCGGAAACACGTACACCGACCGAGGACCCACCGGACAGCACGACGTTCGCCCACAACTCCGGCGGCGCTCCGGGAAGCCAGCGCTGCCATTCGGCGACGACGTCGTCCGCGCTGCCTGCCGGAAAGTGCAGGGAGAACACCGAAACCACCGGCGGCGCCGGATCCGTGCGGAAGGTGAACGAGGTGACGACACCGAAATTGCCGCCTCCCCCGCCACGCAACGCCCAGAACAGTTCCGGTTCGGAATCCGCCGACGCCGTCCGGAGTTGCCCGTCCGCCGTGACGATACGCGCGGACACCAGATGATCACAGGTGAGGCCGTATTTACGGGCGAGCACGCCGATTCCGCCCCCGAGCGTCAGCCCGGCGATTCCGACACTGGGACACGAACCCGCCGGCAGGCAACGTCCCGAGCCGCCGAGCGTGGCGTAGACGTCCTTCAGCTTCGCGCCCGCACCGATCACGACCCGGTCCCCTTGAACGTCCACTGAGGACATTTCGCCGAGGTCGATCATCAAGCCACCGTCGGGAACCGAGTAACCGGCGTAGCTGTGCCCGCCACCGCGCGCGGCGATGGGAACCCGCCGCGCGGCGGCGGAGACGGCGGCTTGCACGTCTTCGGGTTTGGCGCATTTCGCGAGAGCGGCGGGGTTGAGACCGTCGAAGGCCGGATTGAACACACGCTTGGCGTTGTCGTAACCGGAATCCCCCGGCAGCAGCAGGGAGACCTTGTTCCGCAGCGCGGCCCAGTCCGGCGGGCCGGACGGCGGCGTGACGCTGGTGCTCGGCGGCAAGGGCGTACCGGGCGCCGAACTGGGCGCCTGCGCGGGAGGCGCGGCGGAACACGCCGTCGCGGCCGCCCCCGCCACGGTCGCGCCGGCGAGCTTGAGGAACGCCCTTCTCTCCAGCTTCATGCCCGTTGGACGCCCGAGGGACGGGCAGGTTGCGGCCCCACCCCCGAAGGTGTGCATGCTTTCCTCTTCCACGGTGCCGTCACAGCCAGCGCGGGAGCGTCGGCACGGTACCGTCCAAAGAGGATCCATCGCTGCGGCCGGTGATCCAGGCGAGCACTTCGCCGCGGGTCCCGGTCAGCGTCGTCAGTTCCCCTTCGCTCATCCGCCACTCGTGGCGATACCCGTCGTCTTCGGCGGCGACCAGGAGCACGGCGGGCAGTTCGCCGCCGTACATTCCGATGGCGTTGCCGACGACGGTGTCGAACTCGTCGCCGAGCAGCTCGGCGACGCGGGCGAAATCGTAGCCGAGGTCGAGATCGGCGAGATGGATCGAGGTCTCGGAGAGGCGGAGCCAGAGCACGAACTCCGCCGGGATCTCACGCCCCTGCCTGGCCCGCACCCTGGCCTGCCACGCGTCGTCCGGCAGGCTCTCGGCGACCTCGACCCAACGCGCGGCGGAGCCGACGACGTCCTCGGCGATCTCCTCGACGGACCGGTACGCCCCCTTCTCGATGTCGCGGTCCCTGACCGTTTCACCGAGGTACATCGGTGTTTCGACGCCCGATTTCGCCCAGGTGAGCAGGTTGACCAGGCCGTCGGCGTTACGCGCGAGGTGGGACAGCAGATGCGCCCGCGTCCAGCCGGGCAGCGCGCTGGGGCCGCGCACGGCCTCCTCGTCCATCCCGCGCACGACGCGCTCCCATTCGTCGTGCAGGGCGCGGACTCGGTTCAGCAGGGCGAGTGCCCGTTCGGAGGCTGTCACGCCCCCAAGTTACCGCCGAAGCGCCGCCGGCGCGTCCGCCGGAACGGCCGGGTTCTTCGGTGCGATCGGCTCCAGCCGCGCGTACGGTGAGTCCTGTGCCGGCCTGCTGTCCCGCTCACCCTTGTTGGGCCAGAACGAGAAGGCCCGCTCGGCCTGCGCGGTGATGGTCAGCGAAGGGTTCACGCCGAGGTTCGCCGTGATCGCCGAACCATCCACGATGGACAAGCCGGGGTAGTTGAAGACGCGGTGGTACGGATCGATCACGCCGTTGTCGGGGGAGGTGCCGATGGGGGCGCCGCCGATGAAATGCGCCGTCAGCGGGATGTCGAAGATCTCCCCCCAGGTGCCGCCCGCCATCCCGCCGATGCGCTCGGCGGTGCGGAGGTTGGCCGCGTGCCCGGCGGGGATGAAGCTGGGGTTCGGCTCGCCGTGGCCCTGTTTGGAGGTGTACTTGCGGCGGCCGAAGAGCCCGCGCTTGGTGTAGGTGGTGATGGAGTTGTCGAGGCTCTGCATCACCAGCAGGATCACCGTGCGCTCGCTCCAGCGGTAGCCGTTGAGCAGCTTCACGGTCTGGACGGGGTGCTTGACCATGAAGTTCACGGCCTGACGCCAGCGCGGGACCGCCGAATCGCCTTCGGTGGCGATGGTCTGGAGCAGGCTCATCGCGTTGCTGCCCTTGCCGTAGCGGACGGGCTCGATGTGCGTGTTGTCGTCGGGGTGGATCGACGACGTGATCGCGACACCTCGGCTGAAGTTCCGTTCCTCGTCGACGGAGGTGCGGGCGGCGCCGATGATGGCCTCGGAGTTGGTGCGGGTCAGCTCACCGAGGCGCGGCGACAGCTTCGGCAGCTTGGCGGTGTCGCGCATGCCGTGGAGCAGGTTCTGCGTGCCCCACGTGCCGGCGGCGAGCACCACGTGCGCGGCGGTGAGCTTGTGCCGGAACCTGCGCGAGGTGGTCCCGGTCTTCTTGATGCTCACCTCGTACCCACCTGCGTTCAGCGGGCTGATCGCGCTCACGGTGGTGAGCGGGACGACCTTCGCGCCGTCCTTCTCCGCGAGGTACAGGTAGTTCTTGACCAGCGTGTTCTTGGCGCCGACGCGGCAGCCGGTCATACAGGCGCCGCATTCGGTACAGCCGGTGCGCGCCGGGCCCGCGCCGCCGAAGTACGGATCCTCGGCGCGCTCCCCCGGCTTGCCGAAGTACACGCCGACCGGCGTCGGGTGGTACGAGTCGGCCACGCCCATGTCTTCGGCGACGCCCTTCATCACGACGTCCGACGGCGTGACGCTGGGGTTGGTGACGACGCCCAGCATGCGGCTGGCCTGGTCGTAGTGCGGACCGAGTTCGGACTCCCAGTCGGTGATGTGGGACCACTGCGGGTCGACGTAGAACGGCTTCAGCGGGCGGTACAGCGTGTTCGCGTAGACCAGCGAGCCGCCGCCGACGCCCGCGCCGGCGAGCACCATGACGTCCTTGAGCATGTGGATGCGCTGGATGCCGAAGCAGCCGACCTGAGGCGCCCAGACGTAGCGGCGAAGGTCCCAGGACGTCTTCGCGAACTCGTCGTCCGCGAAGCGGCGGCCCGCCTCGATGACGGCGACGCGGTAGCCCTTCTCGGTCAGGCGAAGGGCGGCGACACTCCCGCCGAACCCGGAACCGACGACGATCACGTCGTAGTCGAAGTCGTCTTCAGTGGTGGTGTTACTGGCAGTCACACCTTCGACTGTAACCTCGGCCACCACTTCTGACCAGAGGTAAGTTACCGGCCAGTTATGTTCCACCCGGATGCGCGAACGCGGCTGAGGCATCATCGACCGGTGGATACGGATGCCCCGATGGCGATCGACTTGACGCGTGACGAGCGCACGGTGCTGCGCTGTGGCCTGGCGGAATGGGGTGGACCGGCCGCCTGCACCGACGAACTCGCCGTCGCGATGGGTTTCGAGGACGTGCCCGACCTCCTCGAGCAAGCGCGAAGGTTGCGCGCGGCACTGGCCGACGAAGAACCGCTACGCGCCTCGGAGTGGCGCAAGACCCTGATCGCCACCGAGATCGTGTTCGCCAGTGACGTCTTCGGCTCCGGGATGGACTGGTCGACCAGCACAGGCTTCGCGGACGACGAAACCCTCCCGATCCTGCGGGACCTCCAGCGAAAGATCGCCCGGGCACTCGGCTCGGCCCACTACCGCCCCCGCCCCACCTGAGCGACTTTAGCGGGCTAAACGCGACACAGGAGAGACGCCTGGGGCTGCTGTGACTCCTGGGGCACGTGAGCATGCAAAACGGCCCGGATCGCGTTTAGCGGGCTAAACGCGATCCGGGCCGGGAAGCGAGCGTCAGCGGCGGACGGTCAGGCCCACCCGCTGGAACTCTTTCAGGTCCGAGTAGCCCGTCTTCGCCATCGCGCGGCGAAGCGCGCCGAAGAGGTTGACGACACCCTCGGCGTCCGAGGACGGCCCGAAAAGTAGCGTCTTGAGGTCGACGGCGTAGTCCGGCCCCAGCGCCACACGCGAACGCGGCAGCGACGGGTGCGCGGCCGCCGACGTCCAGTACAGCCCCTGCCCCGGCGCCTCGGAGGCGGCGGCCAGCGGCGCGCCCAGCATGACCGCGTCGGCACCGCAGGCGATGGCCTTGGCGATGTCGCCGGACACGCTCATCCCGCCATCGGCGAGCACGTGGACATACCGGCCACCGGTCTCGTCGAGGTAGTCGCGGCGCGCGGCCGCGGCGTCGACGATCGCGGTCGCCATCGGCGTTCCGATCCCGAGCACGCTGTCGGTGCTCGTCACGCCGCGGCTGGCCCCGTGGCCGACGATGACGCCTGCCGCGCCGGTGCGCATCAGGTGCATCGCGGTGCGGTAGTCGCTGACGCCGCCGGCGATCACCGGGACGTCGAGCCGTCCGATGAAGTCCTTCAGGTCCAGCGGCTCGGCGTCCCGCTGGACGTGCTCGGCGGAGATGATCGTGCCCTGCACGACGAGGATCTCGACGCCCGCCGCGAGCAGGTCCGGCGTGAGCTCGGCGGCGTGCTGCGGACTGACCCGCGCGGCCACCGTGACCCCGGACTCGCGGACGGTCTTGATCGCCTCGCTCAGCAGGTCCAGCCGGATCGGGGCGGAGTGCAGTTCCTGCAGCTCACGCACGACCGCGGTCGGATCCTCGGTGTCCTCGGCCGCCCGGACGAGGCGGAAGATCGCGTCCTCGACGTTCGGGTGCCGCGCCCACAGCCCTTCGGCGTTAAGGACGCCCAGCCCGCCGAGCTCGCCGACTGCCACCGCGGTTCCCGGCGACACGATCGCGTCGGTGGGGTGGGTGACCAGCGGCAGCTCGAACCGGTACGCGTCGATCTGCCAGGCGGTGGACACGACCGATGACGACCGGGTGCGCCGCGACGGCACGACCTCTACGTCATCGAGGTCATACGCCCGCCGCGCGGTGCGGCCCATGCCGATCTCGACCAGATCCCGCACGTCAAGTCCCTTCTCACCGACGACCGTTACACCCCATTGTCGCTAGGCCGCGTGGGTGACCTGCGCACGGGGCACCCAAACCGGCCTCGAAGTCCCACCTGCCCCATACGCCCCACCCGTTTCACGTTTAGCCCGCTAAAGGCGCTCGGGTGGGGCCGGAGGCCTTCCTGGAGCCGGTCCGGATTTCCTCGATCTCGCGGTCGCTGAACGGGTACACGACGATGATCACCTTCGACTTCTCCCGCGAGACCACCCCGTCCGACCCGCGCCACTGGCCGCGGCCGGTCAGCTCGGTGTCCTCAAGGGCGGACTACCGGGTGGTGTAGTTCGGCGCCTCGACGGTCATCGTGATGTCGTGCGGGTGGCTCTCCTTGAGTCCCGCCGCGGTGATCCGCACCAACTGCGCCTCCTGCAGCTCGGGAATCGTCGACGCGCCCGCGTAGCCCATCCCCGACCGCAGCCCGCCCACCAGCTGGTGGACGACGTTCGCGAGCGGCCCGCGGAACGGGATCCGTCCCTCGATGCCCTCGGGGACCAGCTTGTCCTCACTCAGCACGTCGTCCTGCGCGTAGCGGTCCTTCGAGTAGGACTTCGCCTGTCCACGCGACTGCATGGCGCCCAGCGAGCCCATCCCGCGGTAGGTCTTGAACTGCTTGCCGTTGACCAGGATCAGGTCACCGGGCGATTCGGCGGTGCCCGCGAGCAGGCTGCCGAGCATCACGGTGGACGCGCCGGACGCGATCGCCTTCGCGATGTCGCCGGAGTACTGGATGCCGCCGTCGCCGATCACGGGGATTCCGGCCGGACGCGCCGCCTGGTCGGCCTCGTAGATCGCGGAGATCTGCGGCACGCCGACGCCGGCGACGATGCGGGTGGTGCAGATGGAGCCGGGCCCGACGCCGACCTTGATCCCGTCCGCGCCCGCGTCCACCAGCGCCTGCGCGCCGGCCCGGGTCGCGACGTTGCCACCGACGATGTCGACGGTGTCGCCCAGTTCCTTCTTCAGCAGCGCGACGGTCTCGACGACGGCGCGGGAGTGCCCGTGCGCGGTGTCCACCATCAGCACGTCGACCCCGGCGTCGGCCAGCGCCATCGCGCGCTTGTGCCCGTCCGGGCCGACGCCGACGGCGGCACCGACGATCAGGCGGCCGTTGGTGTCCTTGGAGGCGTTGGGGTACTGCTCGGTCTTGACGAAGTCCTTGACCGTGATCAGCCCGCGCAGCTTGCCGGCACCGTCGACGATCGGCAGCTTCTCGATCTTGTGGCGGCGCAGCAGGCCGAGCGCGGCCTCCGCGGTGACCCCGACCTGCGCGGTGACCAACGGCGGTTTCGTCATCACCTCGTGCACCGGGCGGGTGTGGTCGACCTCGAACCGCATGTCGCGGTTGGTGATGATCCCCACCAGGCTTCCGGCCGCGTCCGTCACCGGCACCCCGGAGATCCGGAACCGCGCGCACAGCGCGTCGACCTCGGCGAGGGTGTCCTCGGGCGAGCACGTGACCGGGTCGGTCACCATTCCCGCCTCAGAGCGCTTCACGACCTCGACGGCGGCGGCCTGGTCGTCGATCGGCAGGTTGCGCTGCAGCACGCCCATGCCGCCCTGGCGCGCCATCGCGATCGCCATCCGGCCTTCGGTGACCGTGTCCATGGCGGCGGAGACCAGCGGGATGTTCAGGGTGACGTTGCGGGAGAGCCGGGTGCGGGTGCTGACCGCACTGGGCACCACGTCGGACTCGGCCGGCAGCAGCAGCACGTCGTCGAAGGTCAGCCCGAGCATGGCGAACTTGCTCGGGACGGGGGCGGTGACGCTGTCGCTGGTCATAGCAGGCGAAGGGCCTTCCTGGCGGTGATGGAGGGGAGCCGCCGTGGCTGGTGGCATGGTGGCGGGGGCCTGCCCCTCATGATATCCGGGCCGGGCGGCCGCCCGGCCCGGGTGGGCGCCCGGTAGCGTGCAGGCGTGCCGCAAGATGCGTTGCCCCCAGACCCGTTCGCGGATGACCCGGACGACCCGGCCCGCGCGTTCATCGACGACGCCGACCGGCTCGACGAGCCGATCAGCGACGAAGAGCGCACCGAGTTGCTGGCCGATCTCTCCGATCTCGCCGTCTACCAAGCGCTTCTCGAACCGCGCGGAGTACGCGGGATCGTGGTCGACTGCGGTGAATGCGACGAACCCCACTATCACGACTGGCATCTCCTGCGCGCCAGTCTCGAACAGTTGCTCGCCGACGGCCGGATGCGGCCGCACGAGCCCGCCTTCGATCCGAACCCCGGTGACTACGTGAGCTGGGACTACTGCCGTGGCTTCGCGGACGGTGTCACCGCCAACGAGAGCGCCTACTGATCGCGTTCAGCCCGCTAAAGGCGATTAGTAGGCACATAACGAAGGGCCTGGCGAGAGTGATCTCACCAGGCCCTTCGGCGTTCCGGGGGGGTTACGTCGTCGCGCCCGTGGCGGGCGTCTGCGCTCCGGCACCGGGTGTCGGGTCGGTCCGCGGGCCACCCGGGTCGTTCCCCGAGGCCGGCGGTGTCGTCGACGTCGTGGGCGGCGGTGGCTCGCTGGACGAGGTCGGCGGAGTCGGCGAAGGAGTCGTGGTGCCCGGCAGGCTCGTGCCGGGATTACCGCCTCCGGGCAGCGATGTCGGCGCGGGAGTGGGCTGCGGAGATTGCTTGGGCGTGGTCGCGACCGGGGTCTGCGACGGCGACTGCTGATCCGGCGGCAGCGGCGGCTGTCCGGGGTTCTGCAGTTGAGCACTCAACTGGCGGTGCTGTTCGAGCAGTTGGTCGCGGTTCTCTTCGTCGGTCACCTGGCTCAGCGCGGCCTGTGCCTCGTCGAGCGCCTTGCGCGCGTCGTCGAGACGTCCACCGGCGAGCGCCAGGTTCGCCTTTTCGAGATCGATTTTGACCGCCGCGGCGGCCTCGACCGACCGGGCGTGGTCGGCGTAAAGCACCTTGGTCAGTCCCCAGAGCGTGTCACCAGGCTGCGCGTCCTTCGCGGCGAGACCGGTACCGGCGAAGGCGATGGCCAGGACGGCCGCGGCGGCGGCCACCGGGACCAGCAGCCGGCGTCTTCCCCCGTGTTTGCGGGCGAGCGCGGCGGTCTTCACGGTGACGACGGCTGTGTCGACGTCGACGAGTTCCGCGAGCGGCTCGCTGTCGATGTCACGCCGCCAGGCCAGCAGCAGCGCGTTCAGCTCCTGATCGCCGAGGTCGTCGGCCATCTTCGGATCCGAGCCGCCGAGCGCGTCGAGCAGCGCGTCATCGGCCTGGACGGCCGACAGATCTGCGGCGAACTCGGCTTCCGAGGGCGTCAGCCCTCTTTCGAAAGCGGTCAGTTCACGATCGGTCCCAGGGGAGAACCGATGGTCGCGATCGGTCACTCAGATCACCTCCTCAGCGGCCAGAACCTTACGTAGGCGCGCGAGGGCGCGATGCTGGGCCACCCGGACGGCACCGGGGGTGGACCCCACGGCCTCGGCCGTCTCTTCGGCGGACAGCCCCACGACCACCCGCAGAACCACGATCTCACGCTGTTTGTCGGGAAGTACGCGCAGCAGCTGTGACATGCGCTCGTTCAGCTCGCCCTGGAGGGCACGCTGCTCGGGGCCGACGCCGCCCTCGATCTCGTCGGGGACTTCGGCGACCGGCTCGGCACGGTTGCGGGCCGCGGCGCGATGCGCGTCGGCCACCTTGTGCTGGGCGATCCCGTAGACGAAGGCCAGGAACGGGCGGCCCTGGTCACGGTACGAAGGCAATGCCGTGAGCACCGCGAGACACACCTCCTGAGCAACGTCGTCTGCGGAAGCGAACGAACGCTCCTGCCTGCCAACCCGAGCGCGGCAGTACCGCACTACCAAAGGACGGATGGCCGCCAGCAACCGCTCGACCGCTCGAGGATCACCCTCAACAGCAGCGGCGACCGGCTCATCCAGTCCGTCCCCCACATTGGCCATCGCAGACAACAGTCCCAGTGTTACGTATAGGCGTGCAAAGAGTCCGGCGTGTGACTTCGGAAACCACTACCGGTGACAGCTACCGTACCGCCCGGGTCCGACAACTTCGCTGACGGCCGTCATCGGCGCGCCGCCCATCCGGCGAGCGCGCTGAACCCGGGTCTTGCTTCCCCTTCGCTCGTGGTCGAGCTTTCCACGAGCCGGAACGCAGTGGGGTACGACGGTCCACCCGGAGGCGGACACGCTCGGGCCGGCGTGCCCGAACGGTGAACATGAAGGCACGAAGCGTGACAGGGAACACAGGTACGGGCCAGGGGTACACCCCGGCCCGCTCGTCACCCGTTGTGCGATCTCAGCGATGAAATCAAGAAAGCGTTGTCAGGAAACAAGTCCACGGCGGAACCCGTGGGCGACCGCCTGTGCGCGGTCCCGAACGCCGAGCTTGCGGAACAAGCGGCGCGCGTGGGTCTTCACGGTGTCTTCGGACAGATACAGCTCGCGGCCGATCTGTCCGTTGCTCTTGCCCTGGCTCATCCCGCGAAGCACTTGGAGCTCGCGCTCGGTGAGCTGGACGCCGGGGTCGGACGGCTGACGCGGCGCCGGCACCGAGGTGCTGGCGAGCGTATGGGCCAGTGCGGCGACCAGCTCGGGACGCGAAGCGTCCCAACGCAGGTAGCCGCGGGCACCGCCGGCGATGGCCGCGGCGATACTGCCCGCGTCGTCCGGGGCGCCGAACACGATCACGTTCGCTTGGGGGTTCGCCGAGACGAGCCGCCGGGTGGCTTCGACGCCAGTCGGGACAGCGCGCTGGGTTCCCACCAGCACGACGTCGACCGGCTGGCGGGAGTACCGGGCCAGCAGCTCGTCACCGTGCGCTACGCAGTCGATGCGACTGACCCCTGGGACCGCGGACATCACTCGAGTGAGCCCTTCGCGGACACTGCGTCGGTCGTCGCAGATCAAGACCGTCGTCACGGGGTTTCCTTCCTGCAGCCGGGTGACATTCCACTTCCCCTATCGGACGCTTTAGCCCGAACCTTGACACGATCCGGTGGCTTTTTTTGAAAGTTTTTAGCCCGGTTGCCGGAATGGGCCCTCCAACAGGCTAGACGCCCTCAGCGCGGGACCCACGGAGATTCCCGTGCGAGCCGCCTCCCGCAAGGATCTGCGTGCCGTAACACTGCGTGCAACACTTCGGCCCCTCTGAATCGATACTCATCGGCGTGTCCTGCCGAGAAGTCGGCCGAGACGCGCCACGCCACCCACAGAAGTGAATTGAATTCGCTTTTCTCGGCGGATTCCCGCGCCCTCTCGACCAGCGCTTTCGCGTGGTCCCACCCGGCGGTACCGGCATTCCGGATCGTCACGCCGAGTACAAGCTGTGATTTGACGACGTGCCGGGCCGAACTTCTCACCAGCGCCGTTTCCAGCGCCATTTCCGCAGGTGCGATCCCCGCGGCGGAAGTGTTACCCGCGAGTTCGATTTCCGCGCTCACCCAACCGGCCCTGGTCGCGGTCCGCCAGTCACCGGTGTGCGCCCCCGCACGGGCCAGCAGCCGCCGGGCAGCGGTCAGCCGACCGCGCCCGAGGTTGTCCGCCGCGAGACCGAGGAGCGCGTCCGCCCGCGCGCCCTCGGCGTCCAGACCGTCGGGGTCCGGTTCACCCCGAGGCTCCGAGAGCACCAGCGCGAGCGCTTCACCGTCGAGAACGAGCGCCGCCGCGTGCCCGCCCAACTGCCGCCGGTGCGACGCCAGCGTGCTGGCGGCCAACGACGCGATCACCGCATCCTCGCCCGCGCGCAAACCGTTCAGCAGCGTGGCCGCCGCCGCGTACCGGCCGCGAGCACCGAGCCCGATCGCGGCGAGCAGCCGTCCACGAGGCGACGCGGGCACCACGAAGGGGTCCGGCGGCGGCACGCCGTCGCCGAACGCGGCGGACCGCAGGGACGCTTCCATGCGTCCTTTCTATCGCCTCGCACCGACAAGAACGTGCTCGATCCGGTCGGCGGCGGTCGTCAATTCCCCGAGCAGTTCGATCTTGTCCGGGAGCGCGGCGGGATCCCAGCCCGGACCGCAGGCGAACATCCGGCTGCGCTGACGGCCGCGCGACACCCTGGCGAACAGGCGCGGATCGGCGGTCGCCCGCCGTCCCGACCACAGCACCACCGCCGCCGGGACGCTGCGGCGGACCGTCACCGCGAGCACCTCCGCGGGCAGGGAGGCGCCGAACAGCTGAGTGCCGATCCGGCGTCCCGCGAGTGCCGCGGCGAGCGCGTACATGGGCAGGTTGTCGCGCTCGTCCGGCACGCAGGTGAGCAGGACCGGCCGTTGGTTGCGCGGCTCGCGGAGCACCGGCGTCGCGCGGACGAGGGCCGCGTACACGCACTCGGCGAGCAGATACTCGACCTCCGCGCCGGCGCTGACACCGCGCCAGCGCGCGCCGAGCGCCGTCAGTACCGGCGACACGACGCCGGTCCAGGCCGGCAGCACACCGAGTTCGCGGATCGTGTCGGCGAGCATGCGCTGAACCGCGCCGAAGTCCATCGCCAGTGCGGCCATGCTCAACCGCCTGGCGAGCCGGGAGGGGACGTCCTGATCGTCGGCGGGCACCGCGGTGGCTTGCTCCTCCACTCGGACCACGGCTCTCTCCAGAGGCGTTGTCGCTGTCCGAGGCATCTGTTCAAGCGCGTACTTCGCCGCTTCAGCCGTCGAGGCGCCGCGGAGCAACGCGCGCTGCATCAGTTCGAGACGGCCGATGTCGGAGCTGCCGTAGCGGCGGTGACGGCCGTTGGTGTGGCGACTCGGTCCTACGCCGTATCTGCGGTCCCAGGTGCGCAGGGTGGACGGTGCGACCCCGAGCCGGCGAGCGACCGAGGCCACCGGCAGGGTGGGTTCTTCACTGCTGATCCGAGATCCCACTCGACCCAATATCCAGGCAGGCAGGGACCGGGGCAACCGGAACGGAAAGTACCGCTCACACCTCCGGGGGATGCCTAACGGCTGAATCGTCTCGAATCTCTTGAACAAGTATTGGCGCGCTTCTAACGTTACCGCCGTTGCACCGAATGGAGTATCCGCAGCGCAGCAGAGCAGGTAAACGCTTCGACCGGATGACGGAGGCGGTCAGGATGGCGGACACACGCAGGCTCCCGGGGCCCAACGCCGATGTATGGGACTGGCAGCTCGAAGGATCGTGCCGAGGCATGGACAGCGCGTCCTTCTTTCACCCTGACGGCGAGCGGGGGCCGGCCAGAGCCCGTCGCGAGGCGAGGGCCAAAGCCGTGTGCCTGGCTTGCCCGGTACTGGCCATGTGCCGGAACCACGCACTCGCCGTGCACGAGCCGTACGGGATCTGGGGCGGGCTGTCGGAATCGGAACGCGAGCACATCATCAAGGCGGACAAGCGCACATTGAGCATGTCGAACGGCTGATCCGGCCGAGTCGGCGACGCGGAAGGGCGGCATCCGGGTGGGGTGCCGCCCTTCCGCGTCTGCGGCCACCGGAGCGCGTTTAGCCCGCGAAAGTCGCTCCGGCCGGGCCTGGGTGCCCACGTCACCGGAGCGCGTTTAGGGGGCTAAACGCGCTCCGCCCCGGCCGCGGCGCCGCCGGCCACCGGAGCGCGATTAGCCCGCGAAAGTCGCTCCGCCCGCAGTCGCGCTCCCCCGCCTTCGGATCGCGATTAGCCCGCGAAAGTCGCTCTGACAAGGGGCCGGGACAGCGAAACGGGGCGGCACTCCCGGTGGAGTACCGCCCCGCTTCGAGGGGTGGAACTAGTGCGCGTGGCCGTGACCGGCCGCGGCGGGCTCCTCTTCGACCGGCTTCTCGACGACGGAGCTCTCCGTCGTGAGCACGAGCCGGGCGATGGAAGCGGCGTTCGCCACCGCGGACCTGGTCACCTTGACCGGGTCGACGATGCCGGCGGCCAGCAGGTCGGTGAGCTCGCCGGTGGCGGCGTTGAAGCCGTGTCCCCAGCTCTGCTCCTGGACCTTGTTCACGATGACCGCACCCTCGTGGCCCGCGTTGGTCGCGATCCAGAACAGCGGGGCGGACAGCGCGTCGCGGACGATGCGCACACCGGTCGCTTCGTCGCCCTCAAGGCCGAGGCCGCCGTCGAGCTCCTTGACCGCGTGCACGAGCGCCGAGCCACCGCCGGGCAGGATGCCCTCTTCGACGGCCGCCTTGGTCGAAGCCACGGCGTCCTCGATGCGGTGCTTCCGCTCGTTCAGCTCGGTCTCGGTGGCCGCGCCGACCTTGATCACCGCGACACCACCGCCGAGTTTCGCCAGCCGCTCCTGCAGCTTCTCGCGGTCCCAGTCGGAGTCGGTGTTCTCGATCTCCTTGCGGATCTGCGCGACGCGCGCGGCGATGTCGTCCTTGGTACCGGCACCGTCGACGAGCGTGGTGTCGTCCTTGGTGACGACGATCCGGCGGGCGTTGCCCAGCTGGGCGAGCGTGGTCTCGGACAGCTTGTGCCCGATCTCGGCCGAGACGACCTCGCCGCCGGTGACGACCGCGAGGTCGTCCAGGAACGCCTTGCGGCGGTCACCGAAGAACGGCGCCTTGACCGCGACGGCGGTGATCGTCTTGCGCAGCGAGTTCACCACGAGGGTCGACAGCGCTTCGCCGTCGACGTCCTCGGCGATGATCAGCAGCGGCTTCTTGGCCTCGACGACCTTCTCCAGCACCGGGAGCAGGTCGGCCAGCGCCGAGATCTTCTCGCGGACCAGCAGGATGTAGGCGTCCTCGAGGATCGCCTTCTGCTCCTCCGGGTTGGTCGCGAAGTGCGCCGACAGGAAACCCTTGTCGAACTGCACACCCTCGGTGATCACGAGCTCGGTCGCCAGCGTGGACGACTCCTCGATCGTGATGACACCGTCTTCGCCGACCCGCTCGACGGCCTCGCCGAGCAGGGCGCCGATGGCCGCGTCACGGGAGGTGACGGTGCCGACCTGGGCGATGTTGTCGCGGCCCTTGACCGGGGTCGCCTTCTCCTTGAGCACCGCGATGACCTTCTCCGCGGCGGCCTCGATACCGCGGCCGACCGCGGTCGGGTTGGCACCGGCGGCGACGTTGCGCAGGCCGACCTTCACCAGCGACTGCGCGAGCACGGTCGCGGTCGTGGTGCCGTCACCGGCGACGTCGTTGGTCTTGGTGGCGACGCTCTTGGCGAGCTGGGCGCCGAGGTTCTCGAACGGGTCGTCGAGCTCGATCTCGCGAGCGACGGTGACGCCGTCGAGGGTGATGGTCGGGCCACCGAACTTCTTGTCGAGCACGACGTGGCGACCGCGCGGGCCGAGGGTGACCTTGACCGCGTCGGCGAGCTTGTTCACCCCGCGCTCGAGCGCGCGACGAGCGTCCTCGTCGAAACTGATCTGCTTGGGCATGGCGTGTTCCGCTTACCTTCCAGTTCTAAAGCTCGGAAAACACGAACGCCCCGTTCCCCGGCAATGCGGGGCCCGGGGCGTCATGCGCTGAGAGCGGACGTCAGTTGATGACGGCCAGCACGTCGCGGGCGGAGAGGATCAAGTAGTCCTCACCGTTGTACTTCACTTCGGTGCCGCCGTACTTGGAGTAGATGACGACGTCGCCGACGGAAACGTCGAGCGGGACACGGTTGCCCTTGTCGTCGATGCGGCCCGGGCCCACGGCCAGAACCTTGCCCTCCTGGGGCTTCTCCTTGGCGGTGTCGGGGATGACGAGGCCGGAAGCGGTCGTCTCCTCGGCCTCACTCGTCTGGACAACGATCTTGTCCTCGAGCGGCTTGATGTTCACGCTCACCGGGTTGACCTCCACGGTCGTCGAAAGCGTTGGCAGGATGAGTTACGGCTCCTACCACCCCCGCCGTCGCGGGTGCCGGGGCGTGTTCGGGCCGTGCGATTAGCACTCTAGCCATGTGAGTGCCAGCTTCGCAAGGAGGGTCCACTCACCCGGTGAAATCTCCGTCTCCGAGCGCCTGACCGGCCGTTTTGCTCCGCCGGATCGCGGTTAGGCCGCTAAACGCAAGTCGGCCACGTCCGTCACCAGGACATCCGGGCCGAGAGCCGCGAGAGTCCTGCGCTTCGCCGGGGTCGTCGCGAGAGCGATCGAAGCGACGCCGGCGGCGCGAGCGGCCAGGATGTCCGCGGCCGAGTCGCCGACCATGACGCACTGCCGAGGTGAAGTACCGAGAGCCCTCACCGCCGCGTCGAGGAGCGCCGGCTGCGGCTTCAACCGCATGGGGTCGCTCGTCGTCCGTGCGCTGATCCGGCGAATCTGCTCGGCGAGTTCGTGCAGCGCGAGAAAGGACCGGATCGCGTCGACGGAGTTGTTGCTCACGATCGTCACGCTGAACCCTTGCGCGACCCACTCGCGGAGGACTTCCGCGATACCGGGCGTCGGCGAGATCAGGGCGACGGCCTCTCCCTCCAGGCGGTTGAGCTGCCGCTCGACGACGTGCGCGGTGTTCGGCCCGCACGAGGCCGCGTATCGGAGCACGTCGAACGGATCGGCGGAGGCCTGCACGTCGGCGGGCAGATCGGGTCCGACGAGGCGCTTGAGCCTGTCCGCCACCTCGCTCGACGGCAACCTGGCGAACACGTCGCACACCGGACCGTCGAAATCGAGGAAGACGTGGTCCTTCTCCTGCAGAAGCTCCTTAACCCCGGTCATGCCCCCACCTTGCCATCGACTTGCGTTCAGCCCCCTGAACGCGATTCGGAGGGACCTTACGGAGCAGGCCGGTTTCTGGTTAGGTTCCGACCATTGGGGTCGGTCCTGTTCCGCAGACCTAGTCACTGGGGGTTCACGTCCATGCCGCGTCCCTTCCGTCCTGTTGCCCTCGAACCGCTCCGGCGCCGGTCCAGACGAACCGCCGGACTCGCGGTCCTCGCCCTCGCCGCCGGACTTCTCGCCGCCGTCCCCGCCGAAGCCGCCGCCGCCGATCAACAACGTCAGCGGGACTTCGCGGCCGCCGCGCGGGAATTCGGCGTTCCCGAGAACGTCCTGCTCGGCGTCTCGTTCCTGGAGTCGCGCTGGGACTTCAACGCCGGCACCCCGAGCACGTCCGCCGGATACGGCCCGATGCACCTGACCGACCTGCGCGAAGCGGGCACAGGCACGCACCACGACGAAGGCGAGGAGGATCCACGCGGAGACGACGCCCGCCGCGCGAAGCTTCCGGCGACACCGGCCCCGAAGCCCCCTCCCCCCGGTCTCCAGACCATCGACGAAGCGGCCACGCTGATCGGGCGAGACGTCGCGACGCTGCGCACGGACACCACCCAGAACATCCGCGGTGGCGCCGCTCTGCTGGCGAAATACCAGCGTGAAACCGGCGACTGGAAAGCCGCCGTCGCGCGCTACAGCGGCGCGAAGGACGCCGCGGGAGCGCAGTCCTTCGCCGACGAAGTCTTCGACACCATCTCCAAGGGCGTCAGCCGGACGACCGACGACGGCCAGAAAGTCACCCTCACCGCGACCCCGACGAGCCCCGCCCGCGTCCGGACCGAGAACCCGGAGACCGAAAACCCCAAGGCGGAAAACCCTAAGACAGAGTGCCCGAGGACGGTCTCGTGTCTTTCGGTGCCGGCGCCGTACCAGGAATTGCCGGACAACGACTACGGCAACCACGACAAGGCGGACCGGCCGAAGAGCCAAAGGGTCGAATACATCATCATCCACGACACCGAGGGCTACTGGGACACGGCGATGGACCTGGTCACCGACCCGACGTACGTGAGCTGGCACTACACGATCCGCTCGTCCGACGGCCAGATCGCGCAGCACGTGCCGACCAAGGACGTCGCGTGGCACGCGGGCAACTGGTACGTCAACGCGAAGTCCGTCGGCATCGAGCACGAGGGCTTCGCCGCGAAGGGCACTTGGTACACGGAGGCGATGTACCGCACCTCCGCGAAGCTCGTCGGCCACCTCGCGCGGAAGTACGACATCCCGCTCGACCGCGCGCACATCCTCGGCCACGACAACGTCCCTGGCACGCTCCCCTCGACCATCAAGGGCATGCACTGGGATCCGGGCCCGTACTGGGACTGGGCGCACTACTTCGACCTGATGGGCGCGCCGCTGTCCGGCTTCGGCCGCCCCGGTTCGCCGCTGGTGACCATCACGCCGGACTTCGCCACGAACCAGCCCGCGTTCACCGGCTGCGAGACCGCCGGAAAGCCTTGCCCGGTAAGGGGTTCCGGTTCAGTCGTGCTGCGCAGCGAGCCCACCGACTCGGCGCCGTTGCTCAAGGACGTCGGCCTGCGTCCGGACGGTTCGGCGAGCACGATGGCCGTTTCCGACATCGGCAGCCGGGCGGAGACCGGGCAGCGGTACGTGGTCGCGGAGCGGCGTGACGGCTGGACGGCGATCTGGTATCTGGGCCAGAAGGGCTGGTTCCGCGACCAGCGCACGACGAGCCCGGCGTTCGGCCTGGTCGTCACGCCGAAGCCCGGGCTGGCGACCGTACCGGTCTTCGGGCGCGCGTATCCCGAGGCGGAGGCGTACCCGGCGAACGTGCCGGTACAGCAGGTCGTCCCGCTGCCGTACACGTTCGCGGCCGGGCAGCGGTACTCGCTCGGCAACCTGCTCGGCTCCGAGTACTACTCGGCGACGACGTTCGACCCGGCGAATCACGTGGTCGTCAAGGGCAGGACGAAGTACGTGCAGATCCAGTTCGGACACCGGATCGCCTTCGTGAAGGCGGACGACGTCCGGATCCTGCCCGCCGCCTGAGACCGTTCCCGGGGTCAGGAGTCCAGCGCGACCTTGACCCCGGGGGCGTGCTCGGTGTTCCGCCGCGTCTTGGACCAGCCGTTACGGCCGCGCACCAGCCGGAACAGCGCCCGCCACGACGTGATGTAGAACGTGTAGATGTACAGCGCGTAGGCGAAGCCCATCCCGAGCCCGCGCAGCGGATTACGGCTCTTCCGGCATCTGAACTCATAGATCGGGCCCCACACGACGAACGGCAGCAGCCCGAACGAACCGTAGATGGCGAACAGGATCCACGCGCCGTCGTCGGCGAACCAGGTCCACATCCGCGCCGGATCGCCCGCCGTGGTGACCAGGAGCAGGATGAACGGGATCGGGTACAGCAACGAGCCGAGCAACTGCATCCACGGCTGCGCGAGGTAGTACATCATCTCCGCCGCGCCCAGCGTGCTCACATGCGGCGAGTCCCAGATGCGCCGGAGATACCGCGAGCATTGCATCGTGCCCTGGCCCCAGCGGGTGCGCTGCACCAGAAATCGCCGCAGGCTGTACAGGCCTTCCTGCTTCACGTGGGAATCCGGCGTGTACCCGGTCCGCCAGCCCGCGGTCAGCAGGTGCACGCCGAGCTCGAAGTCCTCCAGCAGCGAACCGCGCCACGGCTGCTCGTCCTCGCCCGCGATCGAGTCCAATGCGGACAGTCGCGTGAACTGACCGTTGCCGCCCATGGAGATCGTGCCGGTGAAGCCGCGCGAGGTCTGGATCGCCGCGATGGCCGTACGGAACTCGAGGTCCTGCATCTGGGCCAGCTTCAGTCCGAAGGCCCGCGAGAACCAGTTCTTCCCCGGCGGGCGGGTGCCGGCGTTGCCCATCCAGACGTCGAGTTGCACCGCGCCGATCGTCTCGTCGCCGAAGAGATGATCCGCGGCGCACACTTCGAGGCAGTTCTCCGCCGGACGGCCGTCCGCGTCGACGACCACGACGACCGCGTCGTCACGGCTCGCGTCCGGGCCCATCCAGTCGTTGAGCGCCTGATAGGCGGCGTTGAGCGCGTCCCCTTTGCCCGTCCTCGCCTCCGGACGGCGCCGGGGAACGAGGTGCAGGTACGGGTCGTAGCCGCCGTTGCGCCGCCAGATCGACTTGACCACGCGGGCGGTTCGGTCCTCGGAGTCGTCGTCGACGACCCAGACGTGCGCGTGCCGGAACGTCGAACGCAGGTACCGCACCGTTTCCCGGATGACGGTCTGCTCGTCCCGGCACGGGACGAAGAAATGCCAGGTGAAGTCGGCGGCGTCCCCGACGGGCGCGGGTTTGCGCCGCAGGTACGGCACGACGATCACGACCACGTACACGATGAAGGCGACGCTCATGGTGAGGGCGAAAGCCTGCGTGATCGCGAGCAGGATCTTGATCGAGCCGCCGCCCATCAGACGGTCCCGCGCTCGGCCCGGGGCTTGCGTGTGCTCAGCCAGACGAACAGTACGAGAGCGATCGCGCCGCCGATGACACTGACCATCGAGCCGAGCAGAGTGTGACCCCAGTAATAACCTTCGTCGATACCCATCAGGTGCACGAGCCCCACGATCGCCAAAACCCTCATCTGATTGACAAGAACGACGACGATCACGGAAATCGCCAGCGAAGAGAACAGCCTCTTCGCATTTCCGGGACGGAAATACACCATGACGGCGGTCACCAGCAACAGAGGCAGCAACATGAATGCCGAAGAGCATTCCGGCGTCATTCTCAACCCGAGTGGAGTATCACCGGACAACCCAAAGTAGACAGTCTCGCGTTCACCGGCGACGAAGACACCCGATGTGGTGATAACTCTCAGTATCAGGCCGGAAAGCTGCACTTCGAACACCCGGTACAGGCGTTCGGCCAGCACCAGGCCGACGGCGACGGCGATCACCGCCAGCATCGCCATACGCAGCGGAAACCGGCTTGGACCAGGCAAAGGAGCGCTCGCAACGGCCACGGTGACCCTCTCAGGAAAGGCGCAGCAGACGACGGGATTCGGCGAAGCGGGCAGGGACCTCGCCAAGCAGAGTAAGTCAGCGAGAACCGCCCCTTTCGACCGGGGTTCACGTTTCGAATGTGGTCGTGGGCCCTTTCGGCACGATCGTGGAGAAGCTGACTAGACCGAAAGAGTGACGTCCTCGTCGACCCGCGGGAAAATGCTCGGAAGATCACCCGATCCGGTGATACTCGCAATTTTTCGTTCAATTTGGGAAACACTCGGCGATAGACGATCCGCGAGCCGAGTCAGGCCAGCCGAGGATTCGTCCGCAACGGTTGTGCCCGAGTGCCGACCGCAGATGAGAGAACTCCCCACCCATCATTTCGGAGGACCAGTTGAAGAACACGCATCTCTTGCGACGAGGCGGATTGCTCGCCGCTGTGGTGGCGAGCGTGGCTCTCGCCGGTGCGGCACCCGCCTCGGCGGCCCCCGGTGACGGCTCCGCGTATGGCGTCAAGGTCGATGTGAAGCTCCTCGGCCGCGACGCGGTGCAGGCCGGGCCGCTCGCCGAGGCGAAGACGTCCGGGCCGAACGCCAACAGCCTCGCGAAGGTCGACCTCACCGGTGTGCTCACCGCGGGCGCCGTCAACACCGAGGCCAAACGCGACGACAACTCCGGTGCGGTGACGGCGAAGGCCGGCACCGCCGATGTCGGCCTGCCGCTGCTCAAGGGCGCGCTCGGTGACGTCCGCATCAAGGTCGTCGAAGCCACCTGCACCGCGACCCAGAAGGGCGTACAGGGCGCCACGAAACTCGTCGGTGCGAACCTCGGCAGCGCGGGGATGGCCGATTCGACGCCCGCGCCGAACACGCAGATCAAAGTCGGCCTCGGCACCGTCAACGTCGCGACGATCATCCTGAACGAACAGATCAAGAACAGCGACGGCAGCCTCACGGTCAACGCCATCCACGTGAAGCTGCTCGGCGCTGCCCTCACCCCGCTCGGTTCCGGCGACGTGATCGTCTCGTCGGCCACCTGCGGTCCGGCCGGCCTGCCCGTACCGCTCGCCTCGGGCGCGGGGCTGTGGATCGGTGTCGGCCTGCTCGGCGCCGTCGCCGTCCCGGTCGGTATCCGCGTCGTGCGCAACCGGCGTCCGGCGACCACTGCCTGACCAGGGTGAAGTGAGGTCGAAATGTACAAGTTGCCTGGCGCCGGAGTCGGCGTCGCCGGTGGCGGGGTGGGTGCCCTCGCCGCCACCGGGGCCGATATCGGCTGGTGGCTGGCCGTCGGGGTGATCCTGCTGGTCCTCGGAACCATCGCGGTCATCGCCGGCTACCGCCGCACGAAACGGCTCGGCGAACCGGGGAGCTGACGCTGCCCTGGCCGGAACGGCCGCCGGCGTGTGCCCCTCGTACGCCGGCGGCCGCCACCCGCGTTTCGCGGGGACACTCGAAATCGTGGATGAGGAGCGCGAACGCGTGGATGTGATGTTGCTGGCCGGGACCCGCCCGGAGGCGGTCAAGCTCGCACCGCTGGCACTGGCCCTGGCGGAACACCCGCACCTACGGCCCTTCGTCGTCCACAGTGGACAGCATCAGGGCATGGTCGAACAGGCGCTGATCCCGTTCGGCCTGCCGGTCGACGCCTGGCTCGACCTCCCGCCGCGGACCAGCGGCACCCAGGCGGAACTCGTTTCCGGGGTGCTTCCCGCGCTCGACGAGCTGCTGCGGCGGGTCACGCCCGCGGCCGTCGTCGTCCAAGGTGACACGACGACGGGACTGGCGGGCGCGCTCGCCGCGTTCTGGCTCGGCATCCCGGTCGTGCACCTGGAGGCGGGACTGCGCACGCACGACCTCACCGCGCCGTTCCCCGAAGAGGGCACACGGCAGATGATCTCGCGCATCGCCGCCCTGCACCTCGCGCCGACGCCGGGTGCCGCGGCCGCACTGCGCGAGGAAGGGGTGCCGCGCCGGCGGATCGCCGTCACCGGCAACACCGTCGTCGACGCCGTGATCGCGATCGCCGAGCGTGATCTCCCGGCGAGGGACACCGCGCTCGCGTTGCTGGAGATGGAGATCGCGGAAGCGGGCGAACGCCTCGTCCTCGTGACCTCGCACCGGCGCGAGTCCTGGGGCGAACCGCTGAGCCGCACCCTCGCGGCCATCGAACTGATCGTCGCGGAGCACAGCGACGTCCAGGTGCTGTTCCCGGTGCACCCCAATCCGGCCGTGCGGGAGCAGGTCGTGACCGCGCTCGGCGGGACGCCGCGGGTGACGATCACCGAACCGCTCGAGTATCCCGATCTCGTGCGGGCGCTGCGGCTCGCCGAGCTCGTCCTGACCGATTCCGGTGGTATCCAAGAAGAAGCGCCGACCTTCGGCACTCCCGTGCTCGTGCTCCGCGACGTCACCGAAAGGCGCGAAGCCATCGAGGCGGGCTGCGCCTGGCTCGTCGGGACGGACACCGGCCTCATCGCCGACACCGCGGCGAAGATCCTGCGTGGCGATCTCCACCCGACGCACGTCGGAAACCCTTACGGTGACGGCAATGCCGCCGCGTTGTCGGTGGCAGCGCTGGAGGAACTGCTCGACCTCGCCCCGGCACCGCGCGCGGGCGCCGAATCGCGCTAGATCGAGACGATCCGCACCGGCAGCGCCGGATTGGCGGAGAAGTCGAGCGAGGACGGCGGACGTCCGGCCGCGACCACGTGGGCGCCGAGCGCCGCGATCATCGCGCCGTTGTCCGTGCACAGCCGCGGCCGCGGGACGCGCAGGGTGATCCCGGCCTCGGCGCAGCGTTCGGCGGCGAGTTCGGACAGCCGTGAATTCGCCGCCACTCCACCGGAAATCACCAACGTGTCCACTCCGTGTTCCTTGGCCGCGCGGATCGCCTTCCTGGTCAGCACGTCGGCGACGGCTTCCTGGAACGACGCCGCGACGTCGTCGACGGGGATCTCTTCGCCACGGCGCTCGGCGCCTTCGACCCAGCGCGCGACCGCGGTTTTCAGGCCGGAGAAGGAGAAATCGAATTCGGCGTCACGCGGACCGGTCATTCCCCGGGGGAACGCGATGGCCGCGCCGTCACCGTTCTTGGCGGCCTTGTCGATGGGCGGGCCGCCGGGGTACGGCAGGCCGAGGACGCGGGCGACCTTGTCGTAGGCCTCCCCCGCCGCGTCATCCACAGTGGACCCGAGTTCGGTGATCCCGGACGCGATGTCGTCCACCAGAAGCAATTGCGTGTGCCCACCCGAAACGAGCAGGGCGAGGCAACGGTCGGGCAGCGGCCCGTGCTGAAGCGTGTCGACGGCGATGTGCCCGGCCAGATGGTTGACGCCGTAGAGCGGGATGTCGAGCGCGGCGGCGTACGCCTTGGCCGCGGCGACGCCGACCAGGAGCGCGCCGGCGAGACCGGGTCCGGCGGTGACCGCGATGGCGTCCACATCGGACAGTTTCAGCCCGGCCTTGTCGAACGCCCGCTCGACCGTCGGGACCATCGCCTCCAGGTGCGCGCGGCTGGCGACCTCGGGCACGACACCGCCGAACCGGGCGTGCTGGTCGACGCTGGAGGCGACCTCGTCGGCGAGGAGTTCGACCGTGTCGTCGTCGTGCAGGCGGACGAGGCCGACGCCGGTCTCGTCGCATGAACTCTCGATGCCCATGATGATGCGCGGCATCAGCCCGCCACCTCGTCTCGGACCTGGGCCCGCGGGCGGGCCATCGTGTAGGCGTCGGCGCCGGAAGGCTGGTAGTAGCGCTTCCGGAGGCCGATACGTTCGAAACCGTGCCGCTCGTAGAGCGTGATCGCCGCGTCGTTGTCGGTGCGGACCTCGAGGAACACCGGCGCGGCGAGCTCGTCCGCGCGAACGAGGAGCGCCTTCAGCAGCGCGGTGCCGATGCCCTTGCGCTGATGATCGGGATCGACGCCGATCGTGTGGATGCTCGTCTCGTAGTCACCGCGGCGGCCGACGACGGCGAGCCCGGCGTAGCCGAGGACCTCGTCGCTTTCCTCCGGACGGGCGACGAGATAGTGGCCGCCGGCGTCCAGTTCGGCGTGGAAGGCGTAGGCGGTCCACGGCGAATCACCGGGGAAGAGGATTTTCTCTATCTCGACACAGCGGGGGATGTCCTTGCGGCGTAAGGGTTCCAGCCTCACGGCGTGGTCACCTTCTTGCGCGCGGCCGGCTCGACGGCGTCCGGGCGGCGCAGGTAGAGCGGGGTGAGCGGGGCGGGCTCTTTGCCGAAATCCTCACGGGCGGCCTTGACCAGCCCGAGGGGTGACGGGAAGCGCGGCTCGATCGGCCGGACACCGAGGGCGTCCGCGTAGAGAAGGGCGCCGTCGCCCGCCGCGACCTCGATGGTGGTCTCGAGTTCGGCGGGACGCTGAACGTGTGGCCCGTCGGTGCGGGAGCCGTCAGCGGCGTACGCGGCCCAGTAGACCTCGCGGCGCCTCGCGTCGGTGAGGACGAGGAAGGGCGCTTCGCCGGGGGCGACGTCGGCGGCGATCGCGTCGAGACCGCAAACCGGGTGGGCGGGGATGCCGAGGGCGTGGGCGAGCGACGCGGCGGTGGCCATCCCGGCGCGGAGGCCGGTGAAGGGGCCGGGGCCGACGCCGCAGACGATGGCGTCGAGGTCGCGGAGTGTGACGCCCGCGGCCTTGACGGCTTCGAGGGCGTGGGGCGTGATCAGCTCGCCGTGCGCGCGCGGGTCGACCGTGAGGCGGTCGCCGCGTGACTCGAGGGCGTCGCCGTCCAGGGCGACGAGGCCCGCGGTGACCGCCGGGGTCGAGGTGTCGATGGCCAGTACCAGCACGGTTACCCAGCCTACGACCCACGCACCGGAGCGCGTTTAGCGGGCTGAACGCGATCAGGTGCCGGGGCCGGCGCGCCTGCCACCGGAGCACGTTTAGCCCGCGAAAGTCGCTCCCGCCCTCCGGACCCCCGGATCGCGTTTAGCCCGCGAAAGTCGCTCCGCACGGTGCCCGCCTCCGGTCCGGCGCCCTACCCGCCGGATCGCGATTAGGGGGCTAAAGTCGCTCCCGCTCTCCAGGCGCGCAGATCGCACTTAGTACTGCAATGACATTTCGTTATAGAGTGGTTGAGTGTGTCGGTTAGGCTTTGGCCCGGCGATCGTGTAGTTGATCTCCTGTGTTGGAGATGGCGACGGGTTGGTCGGCGCATTTCACTGCGTTCGCGGGGCGGTTCGCGTCGCGGTTCTCGCGGGTGGAGCCGCGGCGTCAGATGGTGTCTTACCTGCGGGGACTGCTGGCTGAAGTCGAGCGCAAGAACGGCTGGACCCTGGCGGAGATGGCCGGCGAGGCCGGCCCGCAGGGCATGCAGCGGCTGCTGAACTTCTACGCCTGGGACGCCGAAGGCGTGCGTGATGATGTGCGGGCCACGGTGGTCGAGGTGCTGGCGGACGCCGAACGTGGCGTGTTGATCGCGGACGAGACCGGGTTCGTGAAGAAGGGCACGAAGTCCGCGGGCGTAGCGCGCCAGTATTCGGGCACGGCCGGGCGCATCGAGAATTCGCAGATCGGCGTGTTCTTGGCGTATGTATCGGCTCGGGGGCGGGCTTTGATCGATCGGGAGTTGTATCTACCGAAAGAGTGGATCGCCGATCGGGATCGGTGCAGCGCTGCGGGCATTCCTAACGGCGTCGGATTCGCGACGAAACCCGAACTGGCGCAATTAATGTTGGAACGCGCGCTCGCCGCGAGTATCCCGTTCGCGTGGTTCACCGCCGACGAAGCGTACGGGCAGGTTGGACGGCTGCGGCTCTGGCTGGAAGAACACGACATCGCACATGTACTGGCGGTGCCCAAGTCCCAGATGGTGATTTCCATGGATCTGCGGCAGCGGCGCGCCCACTCGGTTATCGCGGACGCCGCCCCGACTGCCTGGCAGCGCCTGTCCTGCGGCGATGGCGCCCACGGGCAGCGGATCTACGATTGGGCCGTAGTTGACATCCGCCCGCTGCGCCGGCGAGAAGTCGGCCACTGGCTGCTGGCCCGCCGCTCGGTCAGCGACCCCACCGAGATTTCCTACTACATTTGCTTTGGCCCCGCCGAAACCGATCTCCGAGAACTGGTACGCGTCGCTGGCAGCCGCTGGGCGATCGAAGAAAGTTTCCAAACCGCAAAGAACGAAACCGGGCTCGACCACTACCAGGTCCGCCGATACGAAGCATGGTATCGGCATATAACTCTCTCCATGGCAGCGGCAGCATTCCTCGTCATCACTCGAGAGACCGCAAAAAAAGGGGATCTACACCCGGCCTGATACCGCTCACGTCCAACGAAATCCGCAAGCTATTCAACCGTGTCACCACGCGGGTCCAGCACACAATCCAGCACGCTATGCACTGGTCACGATGGCGACGAACCAGCCAAGCCCGCGCCCGAACCAGCCACTACCGCCGGCGCGGCCATCACGAAGTGTCATTGCAGTATTAGAGCGTGTCTCAGTAGGGGTTTGCTTGGTCATAGTGCATGATCTTGAGCTGTGGACGATTTGTCTCGGCGGCTGGTGCCGGATGAGTTATGGGCGCTGGCGGAGCCGCTGATTCCGGAGCATGGGGTTCGCCCGCAGGGCGGTGGACCGGCGCGAGTGGACGACCGGGCGGTGTTCACGGCGATCGTGTTCGTGCTGACCAGCGGTTGCGCGTGGCGGTATCTGCCGCCGTCGTTCGGTGTCACCGTGCCGACCGCGCATCGGCGGTTCACCGAATGGACCAAGGCGGGCCTGTGGCCCCGGCTGCATCGCGTGGTCCTGGATGAACTCGGTGGCCGGGGCATGATCGACTGGTCTCGGGCGGTCTGTGACGGTGCGTCTGTCAGAGCCAAAAAAGGGGATCCATGACCGGCCCGAACCCGGTCGATCGCGGCAAGAGTGGCTCGAAGATCCATGTTCTGTCCGACCGGGCCGGGCTACCCCTGTCGGTGGCGGTGTCGGCGGCCAACACCAACGACTCCTACGCCCTCAAGCCGCTGGTGATGGCCGTCCCAGCGATCAGATCCCGACGCGGCCCTCGCCGGCGCAAACCAGGGAAGCTGCACGCCGACAAGGCCTACGACCAGGTCGAATTGCGAAGGTGGGTCAGCGGACGCGGCATCAAGGTCCGGATCGCCCGCAAAGGCATCGAGTCGAGCAGGAAACTCGGTCAACACCGCTGGGTCATCGAACGATCCATCGCCTGGCTCTTCGGCTACCACCGGCTCGCCACCCGATACGACCGCTACGCCAACCACTTCTGCGCCTTCCTCACCCTCGCCGCCACCCTCACTTGCTTCAAGAAGATCACCTACTGAGACACGCTCTTAGCCCGCTAAACGCGCTCCGGTGGCAGGGTGTGAAGCAGGTCGCAGGGGTGCGGGTGGGCAGCGCGGTACGGTCCTGCGAGGGCCACGTGCCCCGGCCGGCGAAGTCGAGCAGGAGGTCACACGGTGCCCGATCGGTTGTTCTCCGCGCTGGCGAGCGGCTCCGCCAAGGAGGCGCTCCGCTTCGGCGACACCTCCCTGACCTACACCGATCTCGCGGCCGTCGCCGGCACGCTCGCCCGCGACCTGCCGAGCGGCCGCGTCGCCGTCTGGGCGACACCGACGGTGCACACCAGCATCGCCGTGGTCGCCGCGCTGCTCGCCGGCGTCCCCGCCATCCCGCTCAACCCGAAGATCGGCGAGCGCGAACTCGCGCACATCCTCGCCGACAGCGAGCCCGGCCTCGTGCTGGCCGAACCGGGCGCCGGCCTGCCCGCAGGTCTCGACGGTCTGCCGCGCCGCGACATCCCCCTCGAAGGCGTCCCTGCCGATCTCCCCGCGGAGCCGGACGAAGAAGCCCCGGCTCTCATCGTCTACACCTCGGGCACCACCGGCCCGCCCAAGGGCGTCGTCCTCCCCCGCCGCGCGATCTCGACCACCCTCGACGCGCTCGAGGACGCCTGGGCGTGGACCGCTGAAGACGTCCTGGTGCACGGTCTCCCGCTGTTCCACGTGCACGGTCTGATCCTCGGCGTTCTCGGACCGCTCCGGCGCGGTGGCTCTGTCCGGCATCTCGGCCGGTTCTCCACCGAAGGCGTCGCACGCGAACTCGCCGCCGGCGCGACGATGCTGTTCGGCGTCCCGACCATGTACCACCGCATCGCGGGCGAAGTCGGCGAAGACCCGTCGCTCGCCGAGGCCCTGAGCAGCGCCCGGTTGCTCGTCTCCGGATCGGCCGCGCTGCCCGTCCACGACCACCAACGCATCACCGCGGCGACCGGACGGCGCGTGATCGAGCGCTACGGCATGACCGAGACCCTCATGAACACCAGCATCCGCGCCGACGGCGACCAGGTCCCCGGCACTGTCGGCGTCCCGCTGCGCGGCGTCGATCTGCGGCTCGTCGACGAAGCGGGAAGGCCCGTCGAGGAGATCGAGACCGTCGGTGAGATCCAGGTCCGGGGACCCAACCTGTTCACCGAGTACCTCAACCGCCCCGACGCGACCGAAGCCGCCTTCGACGACGGCTGGTTCCGCACCGGTGACGTGGCGACCCGCGACGCGGCCGGATACGTGAAGATCGTCGGCCGGAAGGCGACGGATCTGATCAAGAGCGGCGGCTACAAGATCGGCGCGGGCGAGATCGAGAACGCCCTCATGGAGCATCCCGGCGTCGCGGAGGTCGCGGTGACCGGCGAGCCCGACGACGACCTCGGTGAACGCATCGTGGCCTGGGTGGTGCCGGCCGGTGAGCCCCCGACCGAGTCGGAACTCGCCGACCATGTCTCGCGCCTGTTGTCGCCGCACAAACGACCTCGGGTCGTCTGCTATCTGGAAGCGTTGCCGCGCAACGACATGGGCAAGGTCATGAAGCGAGCGCTCGGATGAGCAGGCTCTCGGCGCGGTCGGTCATCAAGGAGATCGCGACCGGTTTCGAGGAGCTGGACGTTCCGCGTTCCGACGAGCCGCACGACGGGCCGATCGGCTGGCCGGGGTACCGCTCGGCACGCGAGGCCGCCGAGGAGCGGACCGGCGAGGACGAGTCCGTGCTCTGTGGGACCGCCGAGATCGGCGACGTCGAGGCGGTCGTGATCGCCTTCGAGTTCGGCTTCCTGGGCGGGTCGATCGGTCAGCGGACCGGTGATCGCGTCGAGGCCGCGTTCGCGCGGGCCGTGGAATCGCGGTTACCGGTGGTGTCGCTGATCGCGACCGGCGGAAGCCGGATGCAGCAAGGCATGCGCGCGCTCACGCAGTTGCAGCGCATCGCGCGGGCAGCGGCAGGCGCCCGGTCGGTGCCGCAGATCTCGGTGCTGCGTGATCCGACCACCGGCGGTGGCTGGGCGACCCTCGGTGCGAGTGCCGACGTCGTTCTCGCGCTGCCCGAGGCCCAGGTCGGTTTCGCGGGCTCCCGGGTGCGGCCTGCCGGCGCGCCCGCCGAGGCGTACACGGCCGAAGCGAAGCTCGCGTGGGGCCAGGTCGACCGGATCGTCGCCCCCGCCGACCTTCCCGCCGTACTGGGACGGTGGCTGCGCCTGCTGACATCGTCGACGGCGGAAGCCGCCGAGCCTCCCGGCGCGCTCGGGGTGACGGACTTGCCCGACAGCGGCTGGGCCGCGGTCCAGGCCGCGCGCTCCGCTGACCGGCCGAGGGCCGCGGAGTACCTCGACGCGTACTTCGACTGGCGTGAGAACGTCTCGGGCGACAGGTGCGGCGGAGTCGACTCCGGCGTCCTGTGCGGCTTCGGCTGGCGAGACGGCCGCGCGATCGCGTACGCGGCGCAGTGCGGGACGCCGACGCTGCCCGCGGGCTTCCGGACGGCGGCGCGTCTGGTGCGGCTCGCGTCGCGACTCGGGATCCCGGTCCTCACCCTCGTCGACACCCCGGGCGCGGCGAACGACGGGGCGGCCGAGCAGGCCGGGGCCGGCGCGGCCATCGCGGAGTTGTTCGAAGCGGTCGCGAGCGCGGTTGTGCCGATCACGACGCTGGTGATCGGAGAAGGCGGCTCCGGTGGCGCGCTCGCGTTCGCGGCGCCGGGGTCGACCTGGATGACGCCCGACGCGTACTTCTCGGTCACCTCACCGGAGGCGGCCGCGGCGATCCTCAAGCTGCCCGCCGACGAAGTCCCCGCTCTCGCGGACCGCCTGCGGCTTCGTCCCCAAGACCTGGTCGACCTGGGAATCGCGCGCTCCGTGGTGGGCCCCGCGGACTTGCGTTTAGCCCCCTAATCGCGATCCGGTGCCACAGATCGCGATTAGGGGGCTAAACGCAAGTCGGGCCCCAGATCGCGATCAGCCCGCTAAACGCAAGTCGAGCGCGCGGGAGGTCCAGGTGCCGTGCGGCTCCAAGGTGACCATGCGGACGTCGTCCTCACGACGCTCCAGCCGCACGACGAGGTAGTCGTCCGACAGGCGCTCGGCGGCCCCCTCGCCCCATTCGACGACGAGGGCGGACCGCTCCAGTTCGGTATCGAGGTCCAGATCGTCCAGCTGCGAAAGATCCCCGCCGAGCCGGTACGCGTCCACGTGCACCAGCGCGACCCCCGCCTCGCCCGCCGGATGCACCCTGGCGAGCACGAACGTCGGCGAGCTGACTCGCCCGCCGACGCCGAGACCGTCCGCGATCCCGCGGGTCAGCGTCGTCTTGCCAGCCCCGAGCGGCCCGGCGAGCAGCACCAGGTCGCCGGCGCGCAGCGAACGTCCGAGCTCACGCCCGAAGTCCATCGTCGATTCGGGAGTCGGAAAAGCGAAATTCATCAGCGTTGCCACCACCAGGTCCGCCGTTCGGAAGTCTCACCATCGGTGCCCGTGCACCGTTGCACCAAGTCGATCAGGTGGCTGTTCACCAGTTCGGGTTGTTCCAGCTGCACCATGTGCCCCGCGCCGCGGACGCGCACCAGCTCCGCGTCCGGCAACTCCGCCGCGATCCGCTCGGCGTGCGAGATGGGGGTGAACCGGTCGGAATCCCCGCCGATCACCAGCACGTGCGCGTGCTTCAATCCGGCGAGCGCGGCGTACCGATTGTGGCTGCCGAGGGTGTCGACGAAGTTAACGAGCCCGCGCACCGGCGTCACTTCGAGCATTTCCAACATGAAGTCGACAAGTCGCGAAGACACCCCTCGGCTGCCGAAAGCCAGTCTGCGCACGGCTTGCCGGGTCAGCTGCCCGCCTGCCGCGCGCACGAACTCGACGAGTCCCGGTTGCCAGCCTGCCAGTCCGCCGACGCCGCGGGTGAGCGGGTTGTACTTCGAGAGCAGCGATCTCGGCAGTCCCCGGGCGCCGACCTCGCCCGCCGCGGTCGCGATGAACGCGACGCCACAGACCCGGTCGTCGAACAGCTCGGGGCGCTCCGCGGCGAGCTCCATGATCACCATGCCGCCCATCGAATGCCCCATGAGCACGATGGGTCCTTCCGGCACCACCGAGCGCAGAACCATGTCGAGATCGCGCGCCAACTGTTCGATGGTGCTGGTTTCGGCGGTCGCGGCGCCGGATTGCCCGTGCGCGCGATGGTCGAAGTAGACCTGACGCACCCGCGGCAGCTTCAGTGACGCGAGGTCTCGCCGCTGGAAGTGCCAGCAGCGCTTCGACAACGCGAAACCGTGCACGCCGACGACGGTCAGCTCCGGTTCTCCCCCATCGGCCGGATCGATTTCCTCGACCGCGAGCGGCGTGCCGTCCTCCGCCGCCACTGTCGAGTTCCGGTCCGGGTCGAGATCCCCCAACGGCTCGTCCACGAATGGATCCTCACTTTGCCGCCGCTGCTGCGCGGCGACGGCGATCGCCGCGGCGGTGCCAGTGGCCACCGCCCCGACTCCGCCGACTATGGCCAGCAGTCTTCGTGAAGGTGTCACGAGCCTGCCTCCGGATACGTCCGGTGGATACGCGGGCGGTACATCGAAGTCACGATCTCGTAGTCGATCGTTCCCAGCTTGTCGGCCCATTCCCTGGCCGTGGGCTCGCCGGACATGCCCTGGCCGAAGAGGATCACTTCGCTGCCGATGGGCGGTTCGTCGTCTCCGCAGTCGACGATCAGCTGGTCCATGCAGACACGGCCGACGACCGGTCGTCGCTTTCCGGCGAGCAGGACGTCCATCCGCCCGGACAGCGACCGCGGCACGCCGTCCGCGTATCCGACCGGAACCAGCGCGAGGGTGGTGTCGCGTTCGGCCGTCCAGGTGTGACCGTATGAGACCGATTCGCCGGACGGGATCCGCTTCGTGAGCACGACCGACGATTTGAAGGTCATGGCGGGGCGCAGATCGTCGCCGGTCGGCACCGGATTCAGCCCGTAGATCGCGATCCCGGGGCGCACGAGGTCGAAGTGCAGATCCGGCCTGGTCAGCACGGCGGCGGAGTTCGCGATGTGCCGCATCGGGTCGAGGCCGGCCGCACGGGCGATGTCGTAAGCCTCGTCGAAGCGTTTCGCCTGCGCGTCGATGGAGGGGTGGCCGGGTTCGTCGGCACAGGCGAGGTGCGACCAGATGGCGACGACCTCGATGAGCGGATTCGCGGCCGCGGCTGCCTGGACCAACGCCGGCCATTCCGCAGGTGAGCAGCCATTTCGGGACAGCCCGGTGTCGATCTTGAGGTGCACGCGACAGATCGCGTTTAGGGGGCTAAAGTCGCGCGCCCGGCGCGCGCCGTCGGCCACGCGAGCGAGCTCGTCGAGGGAGCTGACGGCGACGTCGACGTCTTCGGTGACCGCGGGTGCGAAGTCGGTCTCGGGAGTGTCGAGCCAGCTGAGAAGCCGGACCCCGATCCCGGCGCGGCGCAGCGCGAGCGCCTCGCCGAGGGAGCAGGTGCCCAGCCAGGTCGCCCCGCCCTCGATGGCGGCACGGGCGACCTCAAGGGCGCCGTGCCCGTAGCCGTCGGCTTTGACCACGGCCATCGTCTGGGCACCGGCGGCACGGGAAGCGAGCAGGGCGACGTTGTGCCGGATGGCGGACAGGTCGATGACGACCTCGGCACGCGGGAAACTGGCGGTCATAACGACCACCAGTTTCCCACGAACCGGCTCAGGACAGGCGCGCCCCGTCGGTGGCGGAGAACACGTGCAGCTCGTCGGGACGGATACGCAGGTGCAGGGTGTCGCCCATGGCCGGCGGCTTGCGCGGGTCGACGCGGGTGACGACGTTCGACTTCGAACCCTCGGCGTCGGTCTCGGCGAGCTTGCCGTAGACGTACGCGTCCGAGCCGAGTTCCTCGACGAGGTCGACCTTGATCGGCAGCGTGCCGTCTTCGCTGGTGGTCACCTCGAGCGACTCCGGGCGGAAACCGAGGGTGACGGTGTCGCCGTCGGCCTTGGCGAGGATTTCGCGGGTCAGCGGCACCCGCGCGCCACCCAGCTCGGCACCGTCTTCGGTGAGCTTCGCGGTGACGAGGTTCATCGCGGGCGAGCCGATGAAGCCGGCCACGAAAGCGTTCGCGGGCCGGTCGTACAGGGCGCGCGGGGTGTCGCACTGCTGCAGGAGACCGTCCGACAGGACTGCGACCCGGTCACCCATCGTCATGGCCTCGACCTGGTCGTGCGTGACGTACACGGTGGTGACGCCTAGGCGGCGCTGCAGCGCGGCGATCTGCGTACGGGTGGAGACGCGCAGCTTCGCGTCGAGGTTCGACAGCGGCTCGTCCATGAGGAAGACCTGCGGCTCACGCACGATGGCGCGGCCCATCGCGACGCGCTGGCGCTGTCCACCGGAGAGCGCCTTCGGCTTGCGGTCGAGGTACTGCTCGATGTCGAGCAGCTTGGCCGCGTCGAGCACCTTCTGCTTGATCTCCGACGCCGGGCGGCCCGCGATCTTCAGCGCGAAGCCCATGTTCTGGCCCACGGTCATATGCGGGTACAGCGCGTAGTTCTGGAACACCATCGCGATGTCGCGGGCGCGCGGCGGCAGCTGCGTGACGTCGCGGTCGCCGATCCACACGGCGCCTTCGTCGATGTCCTCGAGGCCGGCGAGCATCCGCAGGCTGGTGGACTTGCCACAGCCGGACGGCCCGACCAGCACGAGGAACTCGCCGTCGGCGATCTCGAGGTCGAGTGCGTCCACGGCGGGCCGCTCGGAGCCCGCGTAGCGCCGGGTCGCCTTGTCGTAGGTGATCGTGGCCATCGGTTCAGTCCTCTTTCGGTTTCGCGGAAATGCCGTGCCCGAGTTCACGGGCTTCGAGATGCCGTTGCCGGATCCGGCGCCCCTCGGCGCTGTCCGCTTCGGTCGGCTCGAGTGGGGTGTAGCCGTGCTGTTCCTGCCAGCGGGGAGGTTCCGTGCTGGAAGCGAGGGCCCAGGCCGCCTGCCGCGCGGCACCGACCGCGACGTACTCGGCGACTTCGGGGATGACGACGGGCACGCCGAACACGATCGGCGCGGCCGCGCGGACGGCGGCCGACTGCGCGCCGCCCCCGATCAGGAGCACGCGTCGAACTTCGAGCCCTTGCTCGCGCAGGGCGCCGAGACCGGCGGCGAGGCCGCACAGCATGCCTTCGACGGCGGCGCGGGCGA
Organism: Amycolatopsis sp. QT-25; assembly: GCF_029369745.1. NCBI lineage: Bacteria > Bacillati > Actinomycetota > Actinomycetes > Pseudonocardiales > Pseudonocardiaceae > Amycolatopsis > Amycolatopsis sp. QT-25. The sequence goes on along the minus strand of NZ_CP120210.1, from coordinate 697,451 downwards.
GGTTCTCGGGCGTCATGTTCGCGCGGGTCAGGCCGAAGAGCGTCCCCTTGGCGCCCGGGAGGTTCGGCGTCCGCTCACCGTCGAGGTACGGCAGGAAGGTGAGGCCACCGGAACCGGGCCCGGCCGCGAGCGCCAGCCTGTCGAACTCCGCGAGTTCGACGCCGAGCAGCGCGGACGTGGCGGTCAGCACGCGGGCCGCGTTGAGGGTGCAGGCCAGCGGGAGGAAACGGCCGGTGGCGTCGGCGAATCCCGCGACGATGCCGGAGGGGTCGGCGCTCGCGGTTTCGGAGACGCCGAAGACGGTGCCGCTGGTGCCCAGTGAGACCACGACGTCGCCGGGGACGAGTTCGAGACCGAGCGCGGCGGCCATGTTGTCACCGGTGCCTGCCGAGACCAGGATCCCGTCCCGGGTCTGGCCCGCGGCTTCCGCGGGGCCGATGACCTTGGGCAGTTCGGGCGTGCGGCCGCCGAAGGCGTGCGCGAGGAGATCCTTGCGGTATTCACCGGTGGCGGGCGAGAAGTAGCCGGTGCCGGAAGCGTCACCGCGGTCGGTGACCGGCTCGGCGCCGTCATCCAGCAGCCGCCAGGTCAGCCAGTCGTGCGGGAGCAGGACGCGGGCGACGCGATCGGCCAGTTCGGGCTCGTTGTCCGCCATCCAGCGCAGCTTCGTGACGGTGAAACCGGCGACCGGCAGCGAACCGACGGACTTCGCCCAGTTCTCGGGACCCAGTTCGACGCCGAGGTCTTCGGCCGCCTTCGCTGATCTGGTGTCGTTCCACAGCAACGCCGGCCGGACGACTTCGCCTGACTCGTCGAGGGTGACCATTCCGTGTTGCTGACCGCCGACGCCGATGGCGCCGACTCCGTCGAGCAGGCCGTCCGTGGCCTGGCGGAACGCGTCCCACCACGCGGCGGGGGCGACCTCGGTGCCGTCAGGGTGCCCGGCGCGGCCGGTGCGGACGATCTCGCCGGTGTTCGCGTCACAGACGACGACCTTCGTCGACTGGGTCGACGAGTCGATTCCGGCGACCAGGTCAGAACTCATATTCCGGGCCCTCCGGTGCGCACTCGACCTGCTCGATGGCGGTTCCCGCGGTCAGCGCCGCCTCGATCTCCTCGGTCGGCGCCTCTTCGTCGGTGATCAGGAGGTCGTAGTCACCGATGTCGCCGTACGCGTAGGTGGCGGTGCGGCCGAACTTGGAGTTGTCGACGACCAGGACGTTGCGGTCGGCGGTGCGCAACGCGGCCTTCTTGAGCTCGGCGTAGTCCTGGACCGGGTGGAACAGGCGGCCGACGGCGACCGCCGCGACCGAGACGAACGCGATGTCGGCGTGCGTGCGGTCGAGGAACGCGATGACGTCCGGGCCGGCGCACGAGTCGAATTCGTGGTGGTAACGGCCGCCCGCCAGCACGACCTCGACGCTCTTGGCCGGGCCGAGGATGCGGGCGACTTCGAGCGAGTTGGTGATGACCGTGAGGTCTTCGACCTGACCGAGGCGGCGGACCAGCGGGAAAAGCGTCGTCGAGTCGTCGACGAAGACGGTCTGCCCGGCGTGGACGTGTGCCGCGGCGGCCTCGCCCAGCGCGTCCTTCGCGGCCTGGTTGAAGGTGTCGCGGAACCGGGCCGCCGACTCCATGGTCGTCGCGGGGTAGGCCTCGACCTTGCCGCGGAGTTTGCGGAGGAGGCGGCGCTCGGCGAGGTCGTCGAGGTCGCGGTGCATCGTCATCAGGCTGACGCCGAAGCGGGACGTGAGGTCGTCGATGCGGACCTCGCCGGTGGCGATGACGTGGTCGAGGATCTCCTGGCGCCGTTGCTCGACGGCGGCGTCCGAGGGCCTGGTCTTAGACATGGGCGACACCGTTCACGACGCGGACCTTCGCGGTCTCGGCAGGGTGGGTGTCGGCGCTCACACCTGCTTCTTACCAGATTATTCTCCTGAAGTTAACACGTAACTCGATAACTCGCGCTTTTTTCTCACCTGGCCCCCTGGCCTCGTCGCGTCGCCTTTAGCGGCCTAAGTGCGCTCTGAGGGCACCCGCCCGCAGAGCGCACTTAGGGGGCTAAAGTCACGCCGGTGCCCTGGTCAGGAGGTCGGGGACCGGACGGACCGGAGGGCGGCCGGGACCGCGGCGAGGATGCCGGACGCCGAGGTGGGGGCGCCGTCGGCGGCCAGCGAGCCGGCGAGTGAGTGGACGTGCGCGGCGGCCCCGGCCGCGAGCCACGGGTCGAGGCCGGCGGCGAGCAGCGCGCCGACCAGACCGGACAGCACGTCTCCCGAACCGGCCGTCGCGAGCCACGACCCTCGCGGCGTGTTCACCAGCGCGCGCCCGTCCGGCGCCGCGACCACCGTGCAATGTCCCTTCAACAGCACGACGGCGTCGTACTTCCGCGCGGCCGAACGCGCCGCCGCGACCCGGTCCGCCCCCGGCGGCGAACCCATCAGCCGCTCGAACTCGCCCGCGTGCGGGGTCAGCACGAGCGGTGTGTCGGGATCGCGCGCGTCGAGCACGTCGGGCGAACGCGCGATGATCGTCGTCGCGTCGGCGTCCGCGCACACCGGCACACCCCGGCCGAGCACGAAGCGCAGCACGTCCCGGCCTTCGTGCCCGGTGCCGATCCCCGGCCCGACCACCCACGCCTGCACCCGGCCCGCGTCGGTCACCGAACCCGTCGCGATGACCTCGGGCCACTGCCCGCGCACCACGTCCGCGGCATGACCGGCGTACCGCACCAGCCCGGACGTCGCCCGCACCGCCGCACCGGCCGCGAGCACGGCCGCCCCCGGATAGGTCGCCGATCCAGCGGCCACCCCGACCACGCCCTGGCTGTACTTGTCGTCGCCCGGACCGGGCACCGGCCACGCCGCGGCGACGTCCGCCGTATCGAGCCGCCGCAGATCGGGCTCGCCGAGTTCCAACCCGATGTCCACCAAGGACACCTCACCGCAGGACGCGGGCGCGAGGGCGTGCACCGGTTTGAGCGCGCCGAAGGTGACCGTCCGGTCGGCCACGACCGCCGGACCGTCGACGGCGCCGGTGTCCGGATCCACCCCGCTCGGCAGATCCGCGGCCAGCACCGGCGAACTCACGTGCTCCAGCAACGCGGCGGCGTCCGGTCGCAACGGCCCGCGCGCCGAAATACCGACGATCCCGTCGATGACGAGGTCCGCCCGGCTGATCCACTGTGGACCGTCCGCAAGGGACACGACCTTGCCACCGGCTCGCTTCAAAGCGGCCAAACCCGGCCCGTGTGCGCGTTCGGGCTTCAGCAGGATCGCCGAGACGGCCACATTGCGGCGACGCAGGAACGCACCCGCCCACAGGGCGTCACCGCCGTTGTTGCCCGACCCGACGAGCAACGTCACCCGCCGCCCGGAAACCGAACCCGCGTGCCCGGCCAGCAGTTCGACGGCGTGCACCGCGAGACCGAAAGCCGCCCGCCGCATGAGCTCGCCGTCCGGCGTGACGGCGAGCAACCGGTCCTCCGCCGCGCGAACCCGTTCCGTGGTCCAGATTCCCTGCACGACGCCTCCGGTCTTACTCGACGGTGACCGACTTCGCCAGGTTACGCGGCTTGTCCACGTCGTACCCACGCGTGCGGGCGATCTCGGCGGCCAGCACCTGCAGCGGCACCGTGGAGACCAGCGGTTGAAGCAAGGTCGGGACGGCCGGGATCTCGATCAGTTCGTCGGCGAACGGGCGGACGGTCTCATCGCCCTCCTCCGCGATCACGACCGTGCGGGCGCCGCGTGCCTGGATCTCGCTGATGTTCGACACCAGCTTCGAGTGCAGCACCGCGCGCCCTTTCGGCGACGGCATCACCACGACGACGGGCAGACCTTCTTCGATCAGCGCGATCGGCCCGTGCTTGAGCTCGCCCGCGGCGAAACCCTCGGCGTGCATGTACGCCAGTTCCTTGAGCTTCAGCGCGCCTTCGAGGGCGACCGGGAAACCGACGTGACGGCCGAGGAACAGCACGGCCTTCGAGTCCGCGATCCGGCGGCCGAGGTCACGGACCTGGTCCACAGTGGACAGAACCTTCTGCACCGCGGCCGGCATGGCCTCCAGTTCAGCGAACTCGCGGGCGACTTCGTCCGGGTACTTGGTGCCACGGGCCTGCGCGAGCGCCAAGCCGACCAGGTAGTTGGCCGCGATCTGCGCGAGGAACGCCTTGGTCGAGGCGACGCCGATCTCCGGACCGGCGTGCGTGTAGAGGACGGCGTCGGACTCACGCGGGATCTGCGCGCCGTTGGTGTTGCAAACGGCCAGGACGCGGGCCTTCTGCTCGCGCGCGTGGCGGACGGCTTCGAGGGTGTCCGCGGTTTCACCCGACTGGGAGACGGCGACGACCAGCGTCGCGCGGTCCAGCACCGGGTCGCGGTAGCGGAACTCGCTGGCCAGCTCGACCTCGACCGGGAGGCGGCACCAGTGCTCGATGGCGTACTTGGCGACGAGACCGGAGTGGTACGCGGAGCCACAGGCGACGACGAAGACCTTGTCGACGTCACGCAGGTCCTGGTCGGAGATGCGCTGCTCGTCGAGGATGATCCGGCCGCCGTCGAAGTGGCCGCGCAGCGTGTTCGCCAGCGCCTCCGGCTGCTCCTCGATCTCCTTGAGCATGAAGTACTCGTGGCCGCCCTTTTCCGCGGCCGAGAGGTCCCAGTCGACGGTGAACGGCTTGGCCTGGGCGGCGTCACCGTGGAAGTCGGTGACCTCGTAACCCTCGCGGGTGATCACGACGAGCTGGTCCTGGCCGAGCTCGACCGCCTCGCGGGTGTGCTCGATGAACGCTGCGACGTCGGAAGCGACGAAATGCTCCCCTTCGCCGACGCCGACGACCAGCGGCGACGAACGGCGGGCCGCGACGACGGTGTCCGGCCGGTCGGCGATGGTCACGACCAGGGTGAACGCGCCCTCGAGGCGACGGCACACCGCGGCGACGCTGGCCGGGAAGTCGCCCTTCGTGTCACCTTCGGTGTAGGCACGGGAGATCAGATGCGCGGCGGTCTCGGAGTCGGTGTCGCTCGCCATCTCGATGCCGTCGGCCTCGAGCTCGGCGCGCAGGGCGGCGAAGTTCTCGATGATGCCGTTGTGCACGACGGCGACGCGCTGGGAGGCGTCGCGGTGCGGGTGCGAATTGCGGTCGACCGGGGCGCCGTGGGTGGCCCAGCGGGTGTGGCCCATGCCGGCGGTGCCGGTGAAGGCGTCCCTGCCGACCGTGTCGAGCTGGGTCTCCAGGTTGGCCAGGCGCCCTGCCTTGCGCTCGACGTTCAGCGTTCCTGCGCCGTCGAGGACGGCTACGCCCGCCGAGTCATAGCCGCGGTACTCCATCCGGCGAAGCCCGCCGATGACGACGTCCAGAGCCGGGCGGTGTCCGACGTATCCCACGATTCCACACACGGCCGCCAGCCTAACGACGGAAATCCGGCCCCTTCGCCCGGGCGCCCACGCGTCGCCTTCAGCGGGCTAAACGCGATGCGCGGGGCGGCGCGCGGGCCGGACGGGGGTGCGGGCAGTAAGGTCACGGGCATGGCCAGCAAGCCCAAGCAGCTGCTCGCGGAGCTGTCTCACCCAGGTCCGCACGAGGTGCTGCGCGGCAACCTCGCCCTGGTCGGACTCCCCGGTGTCGTGTTCACCCCCCGTACCGGGCTCGGTCTGCCCGCGATCGCGTTCGGGCACGGCTGGTTGCAGCCGACCGGGAGCTACCGGCACCTGCTCCGGCACCTCGCGAGCTGGGGCATCGTCGCGGCGGCCCCGGCCACCCAGCGCGGGCCGCTGCCTTCGCACCGGCTGCTGGCCGGCGATCTGCTCACCACGCTCGACTTGATCACGACGGTCCGCCTCGGGCCGGACGGCATCAGCGTCGACCCGGCGAAGCTCGGCTTGGCGGGACACTCGACGGGCGGCGGTTCGGCGGTGCTCGCCGCCGGACAGGCCGCCGAGAACGACGATCGGCCCGAGATTCGCGCCGTCGCGACCATCACCCCCGCGCAGACCCTGCCGCCGGCCACCGTGTCGGCCCGGTCGGTGACCGCGCCCGGTCTGCATCTCGCGGCGGGCGAAGACCTGGTCGCGCCGCCGGTCGGGCACGCCGAGGCCATCGCGGACGCGTGGGGCGGGCCGGTGCAGCTGCGGAGGCTCGGGAAGTCGTCGCACCTCGGCGTCACCGAGGGCAGGCATTGGAGCCAGCTGCTGTTGCACGGGAAGCCGCACCGCAGGACCCAGCAGCTGACGAGGGCGCTGTTCACCGCGTTCTTCCTCACGCATCTGACGGGGACGGCGAAGTACCAGCCCCTGCTGGACGCCGACGTCAAACGCGCCCCGATCGACGCCCAGGACGAACCCGCCGCCTGACCCGCTCCGGAGCGCGTTTAGCCCCCTAAACGCGCTCTGGCGCCGCAGGGGCGAGGTGGGCAAAACAAAGGGCCCGGCTCTGATGAGCCGGGCCCTGAACTGTCGCTCAGTCGACCATCCACGAGTTGTTCGAGAAGTCGTCGTCGTCGAACCCCTTGTCGTCGCGCGCGTGGCGGCCTCGACGACGCGCGGGTGTCCCGGGCGCTTCGGGCGCCGCGGCGCCCGGTGCGGGCGACGGCGCCGGTACCGAGGGCGGGACGTCCACCGTCGCCGGGATCCCGGGCACCCCCGGCGCGACTGGAGGAGGCGGCGGCAGCGGCGCCGGGGTGTCGGGCCGGGCGCCGAACTCGGCGAACCGGGCGTGCGGCTTGTCGTCGTCCTCGATGTCGAAGCCGATCATGTGGCTGCGGTCGGCGGTCGTCTTGCCGGTCAGCCAGCCGCCCGCCTCCTTGCTCCGCTTCCCCAGCTCCTGCATGTGGGCCGCGTACTTGTCGTGGACGGCGGCGTCCTTCTGCATGGTTTCCATCGCCTGGGCCTTGGCGTCGGCGAGATGCCGCTCCCGCAGCCCGCGCTGCTCCAACTGCTCCGTGATGGCGGCGTCCTGCCTGGACATGGCGGCCGCCAGCCGGTCGACAGCGCTCATCGGTCCTCCCTCGTTCCCCGGCTACCGATCATCGCTCGTAACTGATCGAACGGTCGCCACCCTCGTCGTCGAGCGAGCCGCTGATCCGGCCGCCCGCGCCACTGGTCTCGAAAATGCCACCTTCGACGCGATATTGGCTCGACCCGCGTTGCGTGTCACCCCCACCACCACCGGCCGCGCCGCCCATGGCACCCATTCCGCCCATCATGCCGCCCATTCCGGCGGGCGAGCTGCCGGCAGCCGCACCCGCACCCGCGGGCGCCGGGTCCATCCCGCCGGGAGCCACCCCGAGACCGGCGTCGGCCCCGGCCGGCTGCGCGCCGCCCCCGGTCTGAATGCCCGCTTCGAGCGAACCGGCTTCGTTCAGCGAAGCCGCCGCACCGCCGTCGATGGCGCCACCGAGCGCGCCCTCGAAGCCGCCGCCGCCTCCACCGCCACTGGCGGCAGGCACGGTGCCATCGCCACCGGCACCCGAAGCACCCCCGCCGGTCTCCGCGGCGGTCCCTTCCCCGCCGACACCGGCACCGACTTCGACGCCGCCCGGAGCGCTGAAGCCACCACCACCGGCAGGCGCGATGCCATCGGCCGGGGCGGGCATCGGCTGGACGTCTTCGACCTTGCCGGGCTGCGGATTGCCGGGATTCCGGTCGTCGAGACCGTTCTTGAGGTCATCGGTATCGAGGACGTCGCCGGGCTTGAGTTCCTTCTTCTCGCCCTTTTCGTCGAGGGTGTACGTGGTCGGCTCACCCTTGCCGTCGTCGACGGTCACCACGGTCGGGCCGTTCGGCCCCTGCGGCTGTTCGGCGGTGATCTTGAGGTTGCCGTCCTGGATGTGGATCTTGCCGTCCGGGCCGGGCCGGTAGACGCCGTCGGCGCCGGGTTCGCCTTCCTTGACCGCGCCCTTGGGCCCGAACTCGCCGTCCTTGCCCTCTTCGCCGGGCTTACCGTCCTTGGCGTCCTTGCCTTCTTCACCCTTCGGGTCGCCGAAGTCGAGCTTGTAGTCCTTCTCGTTGCCCTTGCCGTCGTCGACCTTGATGTCCATTTTGCCGTCTTTATCCGGCTCGGACATCTCAATCTTGTTGTCGCCCTTTTGGACGGTCATGGTGTCCTGACCGTCGACGCCGTCCTTGATCGCCTCACCCGTCGCCGGGTCGATCGGGTACGGCTTGCCGGTCTCGGGATCCAGCTCGAGCGGCTTGCCGGTCACCGGGTTCGTGCCCTCGGCGGGCTTGTCTTCCGGTTTCGGCGCCTCGGGAACCGAAGCGGCGGGCGGCGTGCTGGCACCGCCCCCGCTGCCGCTTCCACCACCACTCCCGCTTCCACCGCCGGTGCCGCCGCCGTTGTTTCCACCACCGTTGTTTCCGCCGCCGTTGTCGTTGCCCTTGCCCTTGCCGTCGTCGACGGGCGGCTTCTCGGCTCCGGGCGCGGGGAACGGGTTCGTGTAGTCCTCCATGAACCGCGAAAGCTCGTGATACTGCGTGTTGATCGTGTCGGTCGCGTTCTTGCAGAGCTTCTTGAAGTTTTCGTACCGTTCGCCGAACTCAGTGGCGAACGAACCCTTCAGCCACTGTTTCGCGGCCCCGATCGCGTATTCCTTGTTCTCGTCGTTCAAATTGCAATCGTCGTGACGCAGCCGTTCGGCGAGATTGTTGCCAGGGCACGCGGAGTCGAGCCAGTACGCGACGTCCATGAGCTTCTCTTTGGAATCGACCTTGCCGTTCGCGATTTCGACAACCTGCTTCGCGATGTACAACGGCGCCGTGGCGACCTTGTCGACGCGGAGCTTCAGCGTTTCGTCGACCTTCAGCTTGAGCGCACTGTAGATCTTGTCGATGGTCGACGGCACCAGTTTGATGACGCCGTCCATCTGCGCGATGAGTTCTTGGGCGTCCGGCTGAATCCGCTGCTCGTATTTGACCTTCGCGGCCGTCGCGCCCTGTCCCTTCCAATCGTGGAAGAGCGTGGTCAGCGCCGAAGTCGCGTCGGTCCTGGTCTGCTCGACGGCCTTCTTGGCGTCGCCGAGATCCTCGACCTCGTCGAACATCTTCTGGAAATTGATTTCCCGGTTCTCGTGGAACCGGTCCCAGATGTCGGTCTTGTAATTGATGTCGGACGGCTTGTCCGGCATCTTGTTCCAGACCTGGTCGGACCATTCGGAGAAGAAGTCCAGCGCAGGCTTCGCGAGATCGAGCACCTGGTCGGATTTGGTCGTCGAACCACCCCCCGCCGGGCGAGCCAACGAATCGAGGTCCTTGTCCGCCTTTTCGGCGGCGGCCTTCTGCTTCTTGTCCCCGGCCGCGTTCGAATCACGCTCGGCGACGGCCTTCTTGTACGCTTCTTCCTGATTGACGAACGGGTTCAGCAGCGCGTCTTTGGTGCCCTGCGTGATGTAGGGGTCGTTCAGGATTTCCGTGATCTGGGCGGGCGTCGGTTTACTCATTACTGCGCTCCCGCCTTGTTGGCAGCCGCGGCGTTCGCCTGGTCGGAAGAGGTGTAGCGGGTCGACGCGGTGCTGACCCCGCCGGCGAGCTGGGTGAGCTGGCCCGCGTAGCCCTTCATCGCGTCGGAAATGGCGAGAATTCCGGTGGCGTAGCCCTTTTGGTAGTCCTTGTGCACCCGGCCGAAGTCCGCGGGCTGAACCTGGGTCGGCCCCACCTTCCCTGCTTCGGACGTCGTGTTCTCAGCCGCGCGCTCCAACGACGTCGACGCCGTGAGCATCGCCTCTGAATCGGCTTTGTAGCCCCCGTCCGGCATGACCGGTGCCCCCTTCGTCCCGCTGTATTCGCCTCGTTGTCCTACCTACGACGCACGCCGGTGGCCTCAGGTGCCGTCGCATATGCACACAGAATGTACCCATCGGTCATCGAGACCGCAGGAACATTCACACCTTTGCTAACTCAAACGATTTCGGCGCAAGAAGCCTGGTAGGCCGCGTTTTCGCGGTTTCGCGCCCGCCTCGACGGCCTCGGCGAGAACGGTCGCCGCGCCCCGGATGTCGACCAGGCGATCCAGCTCGTCGAGGTCGAGGTCCACACCGAACTCCACCTCGACCGTCGCCAGGAGCCGGACGCGGCGCCGGGAATCGACGCCCATCTCCGCGAAGGGCGTGTTCTCGTCGATGGTGTCCGGATCGACGTCGAAGGTCTCGCAGACGAGGGCCTTGATCTCGTCGACGTACTCGCTCGCGTCAGCTGCCATGGGGGGATTCTGTCCCATCCGACGTCCAGTACCGCGTTCTGGCCGCGGAACGCGCGACCTTGCCGCTGGAGGTCCGCGGCAATCCGCCGGGTTTCACCAGGAAGAAGGCCCGGAGACGCACGTCGTGCCGCTCGGCGACGGCGCGGGTGGCGGCCCGCGCGATCTCGGATTCGTCGAAGTCGGAAGCCTTCCGGGCGCGCTCGGCGACCACGACGACGCCTTCGCCTTCGTCACCGTCGACCGAGAAGGCGGCGACCCGTTCCGGCCCGAGGACGGGGTGGGCGGCGGCGACCGTCTCTTCGATGTCGTGCGGGCTGTGGTTGCGGCCGTCGATGATGATCAGATCCTTCAGGCGGCCGGTCACGGAAAGCCTGCCGTCCCGGATCGTGCCGAGGTCGCCGGTGCGGAGCCAGCCGCCTTCCCCGTCGAGTTCGGCGTCGAACACCTCGGCGGTCAGCTCCGGACGCCGCCAGTACCCGGCCGCCACGTTGGGCCCCTTGACCCAGATCTCCCCCGTCGCGCCCAGGTCGACTTTAGCGGGCAAAACGTGATCCGACAGGGCGACGACGCGGACCCGCTGCCCCCGTGGCCAGCCGATCTCCACGACCTCGCGGCCGTCCACTTCGGTCACCACCGGGCCCTGGGAATCACCGCTGGCCACGTAGACGGTCGCCTCGGCCAAACCGTAGGACGGCCGGAACGCGCCCCTCGGGAAGCCGTGGGGCTCGTACGCCGCGAGGAACTCCCGGACGGTCGCCGCCCGGACCGGTTCGCTGCCGCTGAGCGCGACCGACACGGTCGAGAGGTCGTACTCGGCGCGGTTCGCCTCGGGCACGGCCTCGGTCACCAGGTCGTACGCGAAGTTCGGGGCCGCCGTGAGCGTGTTCGGGTACGCCGACATCAGCAGCAGCCAGCGTTCCGGGCGCCAGATGAACTCCAGCGGCGCGATGAACACCGTCCGGCCGCCGGCGTGCATCGTCCCGGCGAGCAGTTGCGCCAGCCCCATGTCGTGGAAGAACGGGATCCAGCCGACGCACGTCGTGTGCTCGCCGACGTCGTAGGCGTCGCAGATCTGCCAGCAAGCGGCCGACAGCGCCCGATGCGTGATGACCACTCCGGCCGGTGCCCGCGTCGTGCCGGAGGTGTACTGCAGGTAGGCGGGGTCCTCGGGGGAAACCGGCGACGGCAGGGATCGGTCCGCCGGATCCAGCGGCAGGGTGTCGACGGCGACGATCTCGCGTGGTGCCGGAACCCGCTCGGCCTCGGCGAACTCCGTCAGCCGTCCGACCAGCGCTTCGGACGTGAGCCAGATGTCGGCGTCGCAGTCATCGAGTACTCCGACGAGTCGCTCGCGGTGGGCGCGGACGTCCGGAGCGGACAGCGGCACCGCCACGGCGCCGGCGTACAGCGCGCCGAAGAACGCGACGACGTAAGAGAGGTCCTGCCGCGCCGTGATCGCGACCCGGTCTCCCGGCTGGATCAGCTCACGCAGCTTCGCCGCGACTGCGCGGACGTGGACGAGGAGCTCGGCCCAGGTCAGCGTGTCCTCGACGGGTTCGTGCCGGTTCGAGCAGTCGAGATGCGTGTACGCCGGGCGCTCGACCTCGGCGCGCTCGAGTAGACGGCGTACGAGCGGGGTCCGCAACACTTCGTCGGGCACTTCTGCGGACAGTTTCGAGGGCACTGGCACATCCTCCGGCCGCGGCATGGGCATCATACGAGCGTGGACGACTTCTTCGTGCTGGACGATCCGGCGGACCGCGTCAAGGCGCTGCGCGACCGCGAACTCAGCTCGAACCCCGGCGGCGCCGCCGCCGAGACCCCGAACCTCCTGCTGATGGACGGCGCGGACCACCGGCGGCTGCGCGCGGTCGTCAAGGAGGTCATCGCCCTGGTGGAGCCCCTGCCGGACGCCGTGCTCGCCGACCTCCGGATCGCGGTTAGCCCGCTAAAGTCGCTTTCGCGCTTCGACCTGGTGGCCGATTTCGCCAGGCCGGCGGCGGCCAGGGTGACGGAGGCGGTGCTCGGCACGGTCGAGCCACTCGGCGAGAAGCTGCTGACGAATCTCTCGGAGACCGCCGCGAACCTGGACGTGTGGTCGGGCGGGCCCGCCGGAGCCGACACCGCCGCGCTCAGGGTCGCGATGTTCTTCCTCAAGGCGACGGCCGTCGAAGGCGGCGGGCTGGCGTTGCTCCGCGAAGCGCACGAAGCGGGCCGGATCACCGAAGACGAGCTGATGATCACGCCCGTGATGCTCGCCCACGCGGCGTTCGAGAACTCCATGAACTTCCTCGCCCTCGCCGCCCTTGAAACGCTACGCCGCCCAGACGTCCTCGACGACGTACGCGGCCTGATCCACGAAATCGCCCCGACCCGCTTCGCCGCGCGCCGCGTGATCGCGCCGTTCTCCTTGGCGGGCAAGGACTTGGCCGCCGGGGACAAACTGGCCATCCCCCTTGGCCCCGACGCCGAACTCGCGTTCGGCCTCGGACGGCACACCTGTCCCGGTTCGCGAGTCGCGATCGCCGAGGGCGAAGTGGCGCTTCGCGCCCTTGCCGAGATCCTGACTCCCGACCACGTCGCCGAAGACGTGCGATACAAGGAGCACGCCGTCTTCCACGGCGTCGAGCGGGCCATCGTGGCGCTGCGGACCTGAGAACTCAGGTCGCCAGCCAGTCGGTGTCGGCGAAATCGTCGTCGTCACCACGTGCGGCCGCCCGCCGATGCCGCCCGGCCGGCCGCTCCTCGGCGACCGGGGCCAGAGGCGGCGGGGGTCCCTGCGGTGCGGGAGGAGCCGGCCGGTACGCGCTCGGCGGCTCGTCGGCCGTCCGGTACCCGGCGCGGCGTTCGTTCTCGGCCTCGTCCTCTTCGAACCCGAAGTCGCCGTCGTCCTCGGCCTTCTCACCCAGCGTCGCCTCGGTCGCCCAGCCACCCGCGGCCTTGGCCTTGCGGTTGCGCTCCTGCAACCGGACGATGACGCCGCCCTGGGTCTTCGACTGCTTGTCGAACTTCTCCTTGGCCTCGGCGAGCGCCTCTTCACGGCGCTTGTCGAGCAGAGCCATCCTGGCGGAGTTCTCGCTCTCCAGACCCGCCAATCTGCTCTTCATCGCGGCAAGCGCGTCCTCGGAACCCACGATCAGTCCTTCCTCGCCGATGCCGGCCGCTAACGGAATCCGATGACGCCGTCGTCGTCGAGCGAACCGCTGATCCGGCTGCTCGACGTCGCGGTGTCGAAGAGCCCGCCGTCGACGCGGTAACCACTCGAGGTGCGCTGTTGGTCCTCGCCACCGCTGCCGCCCGCTCCGGCACCACCCAGCATGCCGCCGCCCATCATGCCCATCCCGCCCATGACCGCGGCGGACTGATCGCCGTTCCCGCCCGGCGCCGAGCCGAGGCCCGAGGTCGAGGGCGTGGCCGCGCCGCCACCGGCACCCGAGGGGTCGGAGGTCTCGCCGAGGCCGTCGTCACCCATGGGGTTGCCCAGCGACTGCGGTGACGTCGAGTCCGAAGCCGCCGCGGGCGTGGTCTGCTCGGTGGCGGCGGCCGGGACTTCGACCGCGCCGGAGGCCGGAACCTCGGATGTCCGCGCGCCGTGGGCAACCGATTCCACCGGTCCGGAAGCGGTCTGCGCGACCGCGTGTTCCCTCGCCACCGCTTCCACCGGCTGACCGGGAACCTGTTCGGCGACGTGTTCGCCGCCGGGCATCACGGCGTCCGGACGAATGTTCGCCTCGGAGGCGCCACCGGCCGTTTTCGCCGTAGGGCTCTCTCCACCCAAGGTGTACGTCGTCGGCTCGCCACTGCCGTCGTCGACCGTCACCCGAGTGGGCCCGTCAGGACCGTCCGGCCGCTCGGCGGTGATCTTGAGATCGCCGTCTTCGATGTGGATCTTGCCGTCCGGGCCGGGTTCGAACACCTGGTCATCGGTATGCGGAGCGTCCGGCCGTTGCGCGGTGTCGCGGTGGATCGCGCCGCCCGCCGCGTCGGCGCCGGGGCCACGGTTCGGGGTGCCGTCCGGCAAGGGCCGCGGGTCACCGAAGTCGAGCTTGTAGTCCTTCGCGTGTCCCGTGCCGTCATCGACCGAGATCCCCATTTTGCCGTCCTTGCCGGGCTCGGCCATGGAGATCTTGTGATCGCCCTGCTCGACGGTGACACTTTCCGGGCTCTCTGGCTTCACGGCCTCGCCGGTGCGCGGATCGATCGGGTACGCCTCGCCGGTATCCGGATCGACTTCGAGCGGCTTGTCCGTGATCGGGTTGATGTTCGGGTCCGGAGGGGTCGGCGGTGCTGGTGGGGCCGGTGGGGCCGGGGGCTTCGTGTCGCCGATCGGCGTCGTGTCGCCGCCTGCGCCGCTTCCGGGGCCGGGGCCGCCGGTACGACCGCCGCCGTCGTCCGATCCCGCACCGGTCTTGAACCCACCGTCCGAAGTCCCGGCCGCCGCGTCGAGATCGGCGAACGGGTTCTCTTCGAGCTGGCTGAAGAAGTCGGTCAGGCCTTGCCAAGCCCCGGCGACCGCGGCGTGGGTGTTGCCGCACATGGTTTTGAAGTCGGTCAGGTATTGCGAGTAGAAAGTGTTGAAAGTCCCCGACAGGTAGCTTTTGACCTGTCCGATGATGTGCTTGGTCGTCTCTTCGTCGAGGTCGCAGTCGTCGTCGTCGATCAGGTCGCGCGATTGCTGGTCGAGGAACTTCGAACAGTGCTTGAAATCGTCCTGGCTGGCGTTGTCACCGAGCTCCGCGATGCGGATGATCCGGTCCAGATCCTGCGCGGTCACCTCGCCGAGCCGGTCGCACGACGCCTTGATCATCCAGTCGGCCTTGTCGCGGCAGAACTTCGCGACCGAACCGGCCGCCGTCGTCATCGCGACGGCCGCGTGCTCCGCGGCGTCGGAGACGACCTTCGTCTTGGCCTCGTAGTTCTGCTGGTAGGTCCGCGCCTGGTCCGCGGCGGCGCCCTCCCAGCCGCCGAGGTTCTTCTTCATCTCACCGGAAACATCACCGGAGGAGGCCGCGACCGCTTCCTTCAGCTTGGTGAACTCCTCGGCACCGGCCGCGAACTTGCCGAACGGGATCTTCCGCTGCTGGTCGTACAACTCGCGCAACTGGTCGATGTCGGCGGGAGCACCGGAACGCACCGCCGCCACCGAGCGGTTGTAGAGCGGAACGAAGATCTCGATGTTCCGGAACGACGGCTTGCCGAAATCCAGGATCTGATCCGAAGTTTCCGCCGCGGGATTGGTCGCACTCGCCTTGGCGGCCATCTGGTCGAGACCCGTCCTGGCGTCGGCATTGGCCTTTTGATTCGCCTGCCTGCCCTCTTCGGCGAGCTTGTCGACGTAGCCCTTCGCGTTGCCGTAAGCGACTTGGACGCTGTCTTCCAGGCTGTTGATCACCTGGACGTCGGACAGCATCCCGCCCCAGAAGTTGTTCCCGTTGAGATCGCCTTCGCTGATCTTCATCTGCGCCTTTACGGCGTCACGGAAACCGTTCTTGTCCTCGTCGCCGGCGAAGCCGACCTCGTCGGGGTCTTCGTCCTCGATGTAGTCGATGTACTGCAGTGCGAGATCACGCCGGACGTCCCACGGGATCCGCTCGTCGTTGATGATCTGTTCGACCTCGGCACGGGTCGGGAGGTCGTCTTCTTCCCGGGCGGTCATCGGCCGGTCGCCTTCACGGACTGGCTCGTCTCGGCCTCGTTGGCCTCGTACTTGCCCCCTGAAGCGTCGAGCTTCTGCGCGAACAGGTCAGCGGCCTTGAGGTAGCTGTCGGCCATGTTGGCCAGCCGCGTGACGGCCGGCCGATACGGGCCGTAGCTCTCCTGGTGCCCTTGCCCGAAGTCCATCGCGACCAGCTGGATGTCCTTGACCGCGGCCAACGGCTGCGCCAAGGCGTGCTTCGGAATGTCGCGCAGTGCCTTGGCCGCCTGTGTCAACGCCTGCGGATCGACCTGGTGACCGCCTGCCATGTCTCCCCCTCATCCTGGGCAACGATCTGCTGCGGAGATCAGACGTGGCCCAAGCCCTCCCGGTGCCGCTCCTTGCCCACGGAATGTACCGGGCCGGTAACTCGCGCGCAGCGACTTGGGAAGAACGCGAGAGGACTTACGAGGCAGAAGAGACGACTCCCGCGAGCCTGTCCGCGGCCGCCTGTGCGGTGTCGTGCGCGGGGGCCTCGACCATGACGCGGACCAGCTGCTCGGTGCCCGACGGGCGCAGCAGGACACGGCCTTCTTCGCCGAGTTCGGCCTCGACGGCGCCGACGGCGTCACGGACCGCGGCCGAGACGGCGACCGCCGCCTTGTCCGCCACCGGGACGTTCACCAGCACCTGCGGCAGGCGGTTCATGACGGCGGCGAGCTCGGCGAGCGACTTGCCGGTGGACGCCATGCGGCTCATCACCCGCAGCGCGGTGAGGAGACCGTCGCCGGTGGTCGCGTAGGCGGGAAGGACGACGTGGCCGGACTGCTCACCACCGAGTGCGAACCCGCTCGCGCGCAGCTTCTCGAGCACATAACGGTCGCCGACGGCGGTGGTGACGAGGTCGATGCCGTGCGCGCGCATCGCCAGGTGCAGGCCGAGGTTGCTCATCACGGTCGCGACCAGGGTGTTCTTGGTCAGCTCACCGGTCTCGGCGAGAGCGAGCGCGAGGACGGCCATGATCTGGTCGCCGTCGATGAGTTCCCCCGCGGCGTCCACGGCGACACAGCGGTCGGCGTCACCGTCGTGCGCGATCCCGAGGTCGGCGCCGTGCTCGACGACGGCCGCGCGCAACGCGTCCGGGTGATTCGACCCACAGTGCTCGTTGATGTTCACGCCATCGGGGTCGGCGTGGATCGCGACGACCTCGGCGCCGGCCTTGCGGTAGACCTCTGGAGCGGCGAAGGAGGACGCGCCGTTGGCGCAGTCGACGACGACACGCAGACCCGCGAGCGGGTGCGGGGTGGCCGACAGCAGGTGCTGGATGTAGCGGTCACCCGCGTCCGCGACGTCCTTGACGCGGCCGACGCCGATGCCGGTCGGACGGGTGACGGGAGCGGCGAGACCGGCTTCGATCTCGTCCTCGATCCCGTCGGGGAGCTTGTGCCCGCCCGCCGCGAAGAGCTTGATGCCGTTGTCGGGCATGGGGTTGTGGGAGGCGGAGATCATCACGCCGAGATCCGCTTCGAGCGCGCCGACCAGGTACGCGACCGCGGGCGTCGGGAGGACGCCGAGGCGGAGCACGTCGGCACCGGCGGACGTGAGGCCCGCCACGACGGCGGCCTCGAGCATCTCGCCGCTGGCACGCGGGTCACGGCCGACGACGGCGACCGGACGGTGCGAACGGTCGTGGGCCGCGAGGACGCGAGCGGCACTGGCGGCGAGCGAGAGCGCCAGCTCCGGGGTCAGCTCCTCGTTGGCGAGGCCACGTACGCCGTCGGTACCGAATAGACGAGCCATCTGTCGACCTCCTTGAAAAACCACCACGACAACCTAGCCAGTACCCCCGGTTTCGCCTTTAGCGGGCTAAACGCGACGCGCGGAGCGCGTTTAGCCCGCTAAAGGCGAACGCGTGGGGCACGTGGGACTGCTGTGACAACGGGTCCTCGGGCCTGCCCGAACCCCGGAAACACGGAAGCGCCCATCCGAGAGACGGATGGGCGCTTCCGCGGGTTGCGCCAGAGGCGCGATCAGCGCTTGCTGTACTGCGGAGCCTTACGGGCCTTCTTGAGGCCGTACTTCTTCCGCTCCGTGGCGCGGGCGTCACGGGTCAGGAAGCCGGCCTTCTTCAGGGCCGGGCGGTCGTCGGCGTCGACCTCGACGAGCGCGCGGGCGATCGCGAGACGGAGCGCACCGGCCTGGCCCGAGATCCCGCCACCGTGCAGGTTGGCGAAGATGTCGAACGAGTCGGGCTTGTCGACCGTCACCAGCGGCTCACGGATGAGCTGCTGGTGCACCTTGTTCGGGAAGTACTCTTCGAGCGTGCGGCCGTTGAGCTTGAACTCACCGGAGCCGGGGACGACGCGAACCCGGACGACGGCCTCCTTGCGGCGGCCGACGGTCTGGGCGTTGCCACCGGCGGCACGCGACGGGCGCGGGGTGGCCGGGGTCTCGCTGGTCGCGACGGCCTCGCCGACAACGGGGGTCTCCGTGGTCGCGACGGCTTCGGTCGCGGTCTCCTCGGTGCTGGTCACAGACTGTTCCTCACTCACTGCGCGACCTGCGCGATCTTGGTGATCTCGCGCGCCTGCGGCTGCTGCGCGGCGTGCGGGTGCTCGGCGCCGGCGTAGACCTTGAGCTTCTTCGCCTGGGCGCGGCCGAGCTTGTTCTTCGGGAGCATGCCCTTGACGACCTTCTCGAGCAGGTGCTCGGGCTTGGTGTCGAGCAGTTCACCGAAGGAGCGCTTACGCAGACCGCCGGGGTAACCGCTGTGCCGGTACGCGAACTTCTGCTCGCGCTTGTTACCGGTGAGCGCGACCTTCTCGGCGTTGACGATGATGACGAAGTCACCGGTGTCCACGTGCGGAGCGTAGGTCGGCTTGTGCTTGCCGCGCAGCAGCGTGGCGACCTCGGTCGCGAGCCGGCCGAGCACGACATCCTCGGCGTCGATCACGTGCCAGGCACGAGTGACGTCGCCGGGCTTGGGGCTGTACGTGGGCAAGGGTCTACCTCGTCGTCAACATTGCGTGTGGGTTCTGTGCGGGCCTAGCGCTTACGCGCCGCAGCGCACAACGACATATGAAGATACCCCCACGCCCGACCCTACTGCGAAGCGGGGGTCGGTCCGGGGTCCCATACTAGGACCGGCGCCCGGCGGGCGCCCGGCAACTGTACCCCGCCGGTGTGGCGGAACCGCCCACGGCATCGTCCTTCGCGGGAGAGGATGAGACGATCCGGACGCGCACCACGCGCGGGGGACTCGATCCAGGGGAACGGCGATGAACAAACGTCCAACGACCATCTTGTGTGTGCTGAGCGCCGTACTGGTGCTCACCACCGCCTGCGGCCAGGGGCGCGCGGGCACGGCCGTGCCGAAGGGCGACGACGCGGCGACCTACGTCGGCACGAAGTTCGAAACGGCGATGAACAAGCTGCAGGACACCATCGGCGACCAGCGCGACGTCACCAGCGAGTCGGGTGCCTACTTCCGCTTCGACGAGAAGTACATCCGCAGCACGATCTCCTCGGCCCGCACCGGCTCCCCGGAGGGCCGGGTCAGCCGTCAACGCTCGCAGAAGAACCCGGACGACAGCATCGACTGGTACACCCCGGCCGACGGGGCCGTCGAATACGTGTACCTCGGCCCCGTCTACAAGAGCCTCGCCCCGACGCCGTGGGTCTCGATGCCGAAGTCGGAGGCCGGGCTGACCATCCCCTGCGCCTGGGTCGGGATCATCACCGCCTGCAAGATGGCCGACGCGATCGCCGTGGCCTACAACGCGGACAAGAAAATCGTGAAGGGTGCGAAAAGCCTTCCGGAGAACCGGATCGAGTTGACCGCCGACGTCCCGTTCGGGAAGTTCATGGAACGACGGGTGGAGATCCTCCCGCCGACGATCAGCGGGGCGATCACGGGTGACATGAAGAAGGCCCCGGTCCGGACCACCGTCTCCCTCAACCCGGACGGGACGCTGAACCAGATCGTGATGGACGCCAAGATCGAGGGTGGCGGGCACAAGATCGAGCTGCGCTACGACTTTCGCTTCACCGGCAAAGCGAGCACGCAGGATCTGCCGAAGCTGCCGGACGCCTCGCAGATCACCGTGCTGCCGGACAAGGCGGCCAAAGACGATTTCAACCGCCGGTTCAACGAGTTGAAAGGCGTCTGAGCCATGACCGATCAGCAGCCGCAACAGCCGCAGCAGTGGTGGCAGCCGCCGGCGAATCCCGGGAACCAGCACGAGGGCTGGCAGCAGGACGGCCAGGCGACCGGACCGCATCCGGGGCAGTGGCAGCAGAACGACCCCCATGCCGCGACCACCGGTTCCTACACCGGGCAGTGGCAACAGCAGCCCGGCGTCACCGGCTCGTTTTCCGGGCCCTGGCAACAGAACCCCGCGCCCGCACCGGGCACGGCGTGGCAGCAACCGCCGCAGCAGCCCGCACCGCAGCAACAGGGTTGGCAGACACCGCACCAGGCGCCTGGCACTCCCCAGCAGGGGCAGTACGGCGGCGGCTTCCAGCCCGCCCAGCAGGCACAGCCGTCGCAGTACGGCGGGCTCGGCGCTTTCGGCGCGGAGCCCGAGAAGCCCAAGATTTCCAAGAAAACCTTGCTGATCGGCGGGATCGCGGCGGCCGTCGTGATCGCGGGCGGCGTGGGGGCTTGGCTGCTCGGCGTGTTCGCGGGCGACACGCTCGACGAGAAATCGGTGCAGGACGGCGTCGTCCGCGTCCTCAACGAGCACTACGGGGAGCCGGACGTGAAGAACGTGACGTGTCCTTCCGGCCAACCGGTGGAGAACGGGACCACGTTCGACTGCTCGATCGCTCTTTCGGGGCAGCAGAAGAAGGTCACCGTCCGGGTGCTGAACACCACCCCGGAATTCGAGGTCGGCGCGCCGCACTGACCTACTCCGACACGAAAGCCGCGACGGGGTCCGTCGCGGCTTTCCTTTGCCACAAACGAAACGGCGGGCTCGGCATCCGAAGATGCCTGCCCGCCGTTGCTCGTTCGGAGCCGGAAGACTCAGAACAGGCCGGTGACGCCCTGTTCCGTGGCCTGGTAGCCGTCGGCCAGCTGCGGCAGCACGCCGGCGACCTGCGCGAGCAGCTGCTTGAGCTCCTCGAACTTGTTGTCCCACTCCTGCTGAGCGGCCATGTACGCGGCCTTCGCGTCACCGTCCCAGGTGTTGACCAGCGGGGACAGGTCGCTCTTCAGCTGCCCGAAGAGGGACTCCAGCTCGCCACCGGTGCTCTTGCAGTCGTCGGCCGCCGCGTGGATCGTGGCGTAATCGACCTTCATCTCGGTCATAAGTTCCTCCAGTCAGAAATAAGAAGTCTCGTTTTTGGTGCGTGTAGCCAAATCGGCTGAATCAGCCGAGGATGCTGAAGCCCGCGTTGACCGACTTGATGAGCTCCTGCTGCTGCTGCTCGGTCGCGTTGTACTTCGAACCGGCCTGCTCGAGCAGGTCACCGATGTTCTGGAGGGCCTGGTTGAGCCCACGACCTGTCGAGTCGAAGCGCTTCATGACTTCGTTGAACGCGAGCGCCGCGTCGCCGGTCCAGCCCGCGCGGGTGGACTCGATGTTGTCGCGGAGCTTGCCCAGGTTCTGGTCCATCGAAACGCGGACCTCGGTCACGCGCTTCTCGGCCTCGGTGAACTGCTCAACTGTCCCGGTAAATCCGCCAGCCATGGGAGCTACCCCCTTCGTTCGTGGTTTATCCGTACTCGGTGAAGTTCGTTTGGTACGGACCTACGACGGAGACACTGCCACGTCCGGTTCCCTCTTGTCGCTCGTTGGTTTCAAGTAGTTGCTTGCGTTAACGCTCGCGGCGGGAACCGACCGCGTGGCCCCGGACGGCACGCCGCGAATCACGGGCGGAAAAGGGCTTTCACCACGTGATTTAGCAAACGCACAGTGGTCGGTCAATCGCCTCGGCTCATGATTCGCGACTGCGAAAAGTCCTCGTCGTCGTCACCCACACGTGGCCTTCTGGCCACCGGTGCTGGCCGAAGGGGAACCAAGTCAGCCGCTGAGGGCAATGCGGGAACCGGAAGACCGGCGCCCGTGCGGAACCGTTTCGCGGCGTTCCGGACGGCGGCGGGGGTCGGCGCCGTCTCACCGCCCGCGAGCCGTCCCTTGCCGAAATGCTTCGCCAGTTCCGCGTTCTCGCCCCGGCGGCGCTCGTACCGTGCCTTGGCCGTGCGGGCGACCTGTCGGGCATAGGTGACCGCGTCACGCCCGGTGCGGGCGAAGTGTTCGGCGGCGGTCTCGGGTTCGGGTGGCATTCGCCTCCCCCTTCAGTTGACGACCACCATCGTTTTGACGACCTGTTCGCAGGCCGCGCTCACGCGTTGTTCGAGCGGTGAGCCGGTGCTGTATTGGCAACCGATGTGGACGCGGGTCTTTCCTTGCGCGACGACGTACCAGTCGACGCGCGCACTCGGCTTGGTCTCGCGGTAATAGATGACTGTCCGGCCGGCGTAGTTCGCGGAACCGTCGAAGCCACTGTACTTCTCGGGTGCCGTCTGCGCCCCGGCGCTCAGTTCGTCGACGAGTTTCTGTCTGTCGGCCGTCGCGTCGTAGGCCATCACGTACTCCTGGGCGACCACGAGGTCGTCACCGGTGAGGGAATCGCTCGGATGGATCACCACCTGACGTTTGGCGACACGGTCGTCGGTCTGCGTCCAGTCCGGCGGTGCGATGAAGCGATAGTCGTACTGCGCGAGCGTCCGGCCTTCCGGCTCGGCCTCCCCGCTGTTGACGGCGAAGAGGATCCCACCGACGATCGCCGCCGCGGCCACCACGGCCGCGGCGATGATCCAAGGCGTCTTTTTGTTCTTCCCGTCGCGCTCGGCGGGTTTCGTCTCGCGGGCGGGCTCACCCGGCCGCCACGGCGGCGGGGCCGCTATTCCCTGCTGTCCCCGCGGAGGCGACGGCGGCCCCTGCCGCCTCGCGTTCAGCGGGCTAAACGCGCTCTGCGGGGGTGGGGCGGGAGGGAACGAGGGGCGCGGGGGTTCGGGGCGCCGGTCGGTGGGGACAGGCGCGGGGGCGCCGCCGACGCGGGAGACGGCGGAGCCCGCGAGCGATCCCGTCCGGTCCGGGTCGATCAGCACCGCGCGCAGGGCACCGCGGGCGACCACGGTCTCCGGCTGATCCAGGGTGGTGGGTACGACACCGGTCCGCTCGTGCACCAGCCGGGACACCATCGGGATCCGGCTCGACCCGCCCACGAGGAAGATCGCCGTCAGCTGCTTCGGCCGCAGCCCGGAATCCCCGATCGCGGCCACGGTCAGCTCGACCGCGCGCCCGAGCGGGGCCGCGATGATTCGTTCGAGGTCTTCCCTGGTCACGTGGGCGTCGGCGAACGGCGGCGGCATCGGAACGTCCGTGTACGCGTGCCGGGAGAGCGTCTCCTTCGCGCCGCGCACGTCCTGCCGCAGCACACGGCGGCGGCGGCGATCCGTGAGTTCGCGGCCCTCGACGAGCTTCCGCCATTCCGGCGGATCGGCGGCCGACACCAGCGAACCCACGTGTTCCAGGAGCGCCTGATCGACGTCCGCTCCCCCGAAGCTCGGATCCCCCCTGGTGGCCAGCACCTGGAACCCGGCGCGTTTAGCGGGCAAACTGCGATCCGCCGGGCTGCCGGGCATGCGCTGGACCACGGAGACGTCGACGGTGCCACCGCCGAGGTCGAGGACCGCCAGCGCGTCGCCGGGACGGCCGCTGAACTCGACGGTGCGCTCGGAGTTGAGGTCGGCCGGAGCGAACGTCGCCGCGTGGTAGACGGCCGCGGCGACCGGCTCCGGAACGAGCGCGACCTGACGCGCGAGCCCGCCCGCCGCCTGCCGGAGCAGCCGGGTGCGGGTCGCGCCCCAATCGGCGGGATGGGTCAGGACGAGCAATTCGACCTCGGCGTCACCGGCGAGCCGGCGCGCCTCGGTCACCGCGCGCTTCAGCACGGCGTGGACGACCTCGGTCACGCGGAGGACGTTGTCGCCCAGCAGGAGGTCGCCTTCGTCGATCCGGCGCTTCGGGTTCGGCTCGTAGCGCGACGGATCCACCGCCGCCTGCCGTTCCGCCTCCTGTCCGACGAACAGCGTCCCGTCCGGCGCGGCGTAGACCGCCGACGACATCAAGGGCTGCCCGTCCACCACGACGACCTGCGGTTCGCGGCCGTTGATCGAGGCGACTACGCAGGTGCTCGATGTCCCGAAGTCCACCGCTACCCGCACAGTCACTGGCCACTCCCGCAGATCGTCGTCGTCACCCTGCGCCCAGCCGGGACCTCACCTGGTTCCGCGGGAGATCAGTCCGGCTGGATCCACGAGACCTGCATGAGCTGCTTGCCGTGCTTCCGGGTCACGAGGTTGCCCCGGCCCGGCGGCATCTGGCTCGGCTTCACGTTCGCGACGAGGTTGCCTTCGTCACGCGAGCCGTTCATGACCATACCGGGCGCCGCGATCTCCCTCAGCTTGCCGAGGATCGGGTCGAACATCGCCCGGCTCGCGCCACCACTGCGGCGCACGACGATGACGTGCAAGCCGACGTCCTTCGCCTGCGCGAGGAACTCGGCGAGCGGCTTCAGCGGGTTGCTCGTCTGCGTGGCGACCAGGTCGTAGTCGTCGACGATGATGAACAGTTCCGGACCGGTCCACCAGGACCGGGTCTTGAGCTGCTCCTGCGTGACGTCCGGACCGGGGAGCCGCCGGGTCATCGACCCGTGGACGTCCTTGACCATGCTGTCGAGCTGCGCGGCGGACACCGCGTAGCCGAGCAGCTGGTCCCCGCCGACGAAACCGAGCATCGTGCGCCGGTAGTCGACGAGGATGATGACCGCTTCCTGCGTCGTGTACCGCTCGGTGATGCCCCGGGTGATCTGGCGCAGCAGGTTCGTCTTGCCCGACTCTCCGTCCGCGAACGCGTAGAAGTGCGAATCGGCGGCGAAGTCGAGGTAGATCGGCTGGAGGTCTTCCTCGTTGACGCCGATCGGCACCAGCTTCGTGTTGCGCTTGGTGTCGATGCCGAGGACCTCGTCGTAGGTGACCATCTCCGGCAGCAGGCGGACCTGCGGCGCCGGACGGCCCTTCCACGCGGCCTTGATCTTCGCCACCGCGTCGGCGACACCGGCGGCGACGTCGTCCGCGTTGCTCGAACCGTCGATACGCGGAAGACCGGTCAGCAGGTGCAGCTTGTCCCTGGTGAGCCCGCGGCCGGGACGGCCAGCCGGGACGTTCACCGCGACCCGGCGGTCGATGTCCGACTCGCTCGGGTCACCGAGGCGCAGCTCGAACCGGGTGCCGATCATGTCCTTGATCGCCGGGCGGATGTCCGCCCATCGGTTCGCCGCGATGATGACGTGCACGCCGTAGGAAAGACCCTGGGTGGCGAGCTTGGTGATCGAAGTCTCCAGCTCGTCGAAGTCGTCCCGCAGCGCCTTCCAGTTGTCGACGATCAGGAAGGCGTCACCGAAGGCGTCGTCCTCGGGCTTGATCTCGCCGCGCCGCTTGCGGTTGCGGAACTCGTTCATCGAGTCGATGCCCATCGCACCGAACCGGCCTTCCCGGTCGGTGAGCAGGGTGGTCAGCTCGGCCACGATCCGGCGGGCCTTGTCCGGCTCGCGGCGGGCGACGGCGACCCCACCGACGTGCGGCAGGCCCTGGAGACCGGCCAACGTACCGCCACCGAGGTCGAGCGCGTAGAACTGCGCTTCCTCGGGGGTGTGGGTCAGCGCCATCGACATGATCAGCGTCCGGAGCATGGTCGACTTGCCCGACTGCGGACCGCCGACGATCACACCGTGCCCGGCGCCACCGGAGAAGTCGGCCCACAGCAGGTCACGTCGCTGCTCGTACGGGCGGTCGACGATGCCCATCGGCACCTGCAGCCGTCCGTTGCCGAAGAACCCGACCGGGGAAAGGCCGCGGTCGTCGGTGGGGTTCAGGTTCGGCAGCAGGGTGTCGAGCGAGTTCGGCTCCTTGAGCGGCGGCAGCCAGACTTCGTGCGCGGGCGGGCCCTGGCCGATCAGCCTGGAGACGATCACGTCGAGCTCACTGGGCTCGACGGCCTCCTCCTGCTTGGCCTCTTCCACCGGCGCGGTCTCGAACTGCTGCGGCTCCGGCTCCTTCGGCAGTTCGACGAAGTCGGGGACGAACAGCTGCGGGCGCTTGTCCGCGCGGACCACCGTCGCGACCGGACCGGCCGCCTTGATCCCGGCGGGCCGGTACGGGCCCGAGACGTACGAGGCCTTGAAGCGGACCAGCGTCGAGGTGTCGTACTTGAGGTAACCGCCACCGGGCACCGACGGCAGCTCGAACGCGTCGGGCACACCGATCGCGGCGCGGGATTCCGCGGCGGAGAAGGTCTTCAGACCGATGCGGTAGGAAAGGTGCGAGTCCAGACCGCGCAGCTTGCCCTCTTCCAGCCGCTGCGACGCGAGGAGCATGTGCATCTGCAGCGACCGGCCCAGACGGCCGATGGCGACGAACAGGTCGATGAAGTCCGGCTTCGCGGCCAGCAGTTCGGAGAACTCGTCACAGACGATGAAGAGCGCGGGCAGCGGGTCGAGGTCGGCGCCGTTCTCGCGGGCCTTCTCGTACTCCCAGACGTTCTTGAAGTTACCGCCGTTCTTCAGCGCTTCCTGGCGCCTGTTCATCTCGCCCGCGAGGGCGTCCCTCATCCGGTCGACCAGCGTGACCTCGTCCGCGAGGTTGGTGATGACCGCGGAGACGTGCGGCGCCGAGTCCAGCCCGAGGAACGTCGCACCACCCTTGAAGTCGACGAGGACGAAGTTCAGCGTGCTCGACGAGTGCGTGGCGAGCATGCCCAGCACCAGGGTGCGGAGGAACTCCGACTTACCGGAACCGGTCGCCCCGATGCACAGGCCGTGCGGGCCCATGCCCTCCATCGCGGCTTCCTTGATGTCCAGCTCGACCGGCTGGCCGTACTCGCCGACCCCGAAGGGGACGCGGTAGCGGTCTCGCACCGGGCGCGGCCGCCAAGCCTGCTGGACGTCGAAGGTCATCGGGTCGCCGGGGATGCCCAGCAGTTCGAGCAGACCGGGGTTGGACAGCAGCGGCTCTTCCTCGGCGGCGTCCTGCGCCGCGGTGCCGACGCGGTACGGGGCGAGGAGCCTGGCGAGGGCTTCGGCCTCGACCACGCTGAGCGTGTCCGGACGGCCGAACCATTCGACGCCGCCGGCGCTGCGCGCGCCGAGGCGGTCTTCCTCGACGACCAGCCGCAGTCCGCGGCGGGCCGCGAGGTTGCCGATGGAGTCGGAAAGGTCGATCAGGGTGACGCCGACCAGACCCTCTTCGAGGATGATCTGCTCTTCGCGAGTGACCTCGGCGTCGTCGACGATGATGACGACGTGCGGCTGGTCCGGGGCGGGCGTCGCGTTGCGGGAGAACCGTTGGCGGTCACGGAGCTCCTCGTCGAGCCACTGCTCGATCTGGGCGAGCGAGCCCGCCATCATCCGCAGCTGGCCGATACCGTCGGCGAGCGCGGGGTGCTGGGCGTGCGGCAGCCACTTCGCCCACTCCCACTCCTCCTTGGCGCGGCCCGCCGTCGCGACCGCGATGAGGACGTCATCGGGGCTGTGGAAGGTGACCAGCTGCGCCAGCATCGCCCGGGTGAGACCGCGGGTGAGGCCGCGATCGCCCTGCATGCTGACCGCGGCGAACCCGCGGAGGGTGATCTGGGTCGGCAGGTCCGGGACGATCGAGTGCGCGCGGACGAACCGGCGCAGGGCCAGCGTGGCGATCGGCTCCAGCTCGTCGACCGGGCCGGTCTGCGGCGGCACCAGCCGCGTCGCGAGGCGGTGCGAGCTGCGGCCGACCCGGAGATGGAGGAAGTCCTGGTCGTTTTGGCGGCGTTCCCACATGCGGCGGCTCGCGGCAAGCGACCACATCGTCTGCGGGTCGGGGTGGACCCACTCGAGCGCGGCGCGCTGGTCGACCATGGCCTCGCGGGCCCTGTCCCGCATCTGGCCGAGGTAGCGCAGGTAGTCCTTGCGGTCCTCGTCCATCTCGGCCTTCTTGGCGCCACCGCCCTTGCCCGCGCCACCCGCCATCATGCCGACGGTGCTGAGCACCATCATGCCGCCCATCATCATCATCATGGGGTTGCGTCCACCCGTGGTGAACATGAAGACCATCATCCCGATGGAGGCGACGATCATCACCGCGGGAAGCAGCTTCATGACGATGTTGCCCGGGATGGTGCGCGGCACCTCAGGCGGCGGTTCGAGATGCACCTCGCCACCCGGCGGCCGGGGCGCCGCCAGGCGCGGTGACTTCTTGAACTGCAGCGTGCTCATCGAAGGACCCCTCTTCAAACTCGACGATGGCGGCCACCGTTGGTGCGCGTACTGGTGCGCGAGACAACTTATCGAACGTGGCCGGTGAAATCCGGACAACGCCGAGAACGGCCTCGACGAGGCCGTACGCATGTCGGGGAGTGTAGGGCTCGGGACCGACAGTCCCCGACGAACCCGCTGGGCCTCCGGCCGGTCGGCGTCGACTTTAGCGGGCTAAACGCGCTCCGCGCGTCGCGTTTAGCCCGCTAAAGTCGACGCGCAGGCAGGCGGCCAGAGGGGTCTCTCTTACTTTTGCCGGTCTTTTTCCGGCAGTCGATGATGTGGGCACCCGGGTTCGGTATAGGTTCCCCCGGGAGCAGACTCTCAGGGCAGGGGGAAGGCAGTGGCAACGGGCACGACGGTATTCAGCAGGGTGACGGTGGTCGCGCCGCGCACCCGGATCGACGTGGCTTTGCCGGCTGACGTCGCGGTGGCGGATCTGCTGCCCATGCTGTTGGAGATGGCGAAGGAGGCGACGCCGGACGGCGGCGCCCGTCACGGCGGCTGGGCATTGGCGAAGCTGGGCGACGCGCCGCTCGATCCGAGCCGGACCCTCGCGTCCCTCGGTGTCGTCGACGGCGAATTGCTGCAGCTGCGCAAGCGCAACGAGAACCCGCCGCCTCCGCTGTACGATGACGTCGTCGACGCGATCGCCGAGTCGTCGCCGGACAGCTTCCGTCCGTGGACCAAGGAGACGGCGCGCCGCTTCGGGCACATCGCGGGCGGGCTCTCCCTGTTCTTCGCGGCCCTCGCGCTCTTCACCAGCGGGTCGTTCTACGGCGGCAACGCCCTCGCCGCCGCGATCGCGGGTGGTGTCGGCGCGATCGCGTGTGTCGCGATCGGCGCGACACTGGCCAAGGCCTACAAGGCCGAGGCGACCGGCGTGCTGATCGCCTCGGCGGGCGGTCTCCCGCTGGCCTTCGTCAGCGGCTTCTACATCGTGCCGGGGTTGTCCCTGTGGGCGAACCTGTTGCTCGCGAGCACCCTCGTGATCATCGTGGCGGCGGTCTGCATCCTCGTCATCGGGCACGGCATCACCACGTTCATCGCGGCCGCGACGACGGCCACGGTCTCGGCGCTGACGTTCCTGGCCGCGACGCTCATCGACACTCCGATCGCCGGCATCGCGGCCGGCGCCACCGCGTTCTCGCTGGCGTGCATCTCGCTGCTGCCGCGCGCGACGATCAAGCTCGCGGCCCTTCCGACGCCGCACGTTCCCGGTAGCGCCGAAGAGCTCAAGGAAGATTCGGGCTTCCCGGACTACCGCGCCATCGAACGCCGTACCGCGGTCGCCCACGAATACATGACCGGTCTGCTGACCGGCTGCGGCGCGGCCACCGCGCTGTTCGCGATCATCGCCTCGACGTCCCCGTCGATCTTCGGCCCGATCCTCGGCGTGGTCGCCACGCTGGTCCTGCTCCTGCGGGCGCGGGCGTACGCGAACGGCGCGCAGGCCATCGCCCTGCTGACCACCGGCATGGTGTCCGGCGCGGGCATCCTGCTCGGCTGGATGTGGTCGGCGAGCCCGCTGAACCGCGTCCTGTTCGTGTTCGGCGCGCTCCTGCTGATCGGTGCGGCCGCGCTCGTGGTCGGCGTGATCTTCCCGAACCAGCGCTTCTCGCCGCCACTGCGGCGGACGGTGGAGATCTTCGAGGCCATCTTCATCGCGACGGTGCTCCCGCTGGCGCTCGGCGTCATGGAGCTCTACACGACGCTGCGCCACCTCAACTTCAAGTGACGACCCGATCGGATGATGCTCTGATGGCCGTAGCGCGTAAGTCCAGGGGGACGCGCGTCCGCCACCTCGGTCTCGTCGGCCGTACCGGAACGGTGTTGCTGGCGGCCGGTATCGGTGTTCTCTCCCCGGCTTCGGTGGCACTTCCCGCCTGGGCGCAGCAAAGCAGCGTCGCGCCGGACGCCGGCGGTTACTACGCAACCCCGCCTCCGGTGGACACGTCCAAGAAGCCGGCGGACGACGGCAAGCCGGACAAGACCTATGAGAAGAAGACCGAGTGCGTCCAGCGCAGCAAGCTCGGTGGTGACCAGGTCGACATCAAGAACAGGCCGTGGGGCCAGGAGTACCTGCAGATCGAGAAGGTGCACCAGTTGATGCGCGGTGCCACCCGGTCGGTCGGCGGGGGCGTCAAGGTCGCCGTGATCGACACCGGCGTCACCGCGCACCCGTACTTCGGAGGCCGCGTCGAATCGGGTGGTGACTACGTCGCGCCCCCCGGCGGCGGCAAGGCACCGGGGCTCGAGGACTGCGACGGCCACGGCACCGAGGTCGCGGGGATCATCGCCGCGAATCCGCCCGACGAGAGCATCGGGTTCCGAGGAGTCGCGCCGGACGCCACGATCCTGTCGATCCGTCAGTCGAGCCAGAACTACGAGGAGGCGGAGAAGAAGCCCGAGCCGCCACCGCCACCGCCTTCGTCGTCGTCCAACTCCGCTCCACCGTCTTCGTCGAACAAGCCGGAATCGCAGCTTCCACCGTCCTCGCAAGGAAACGGCGCCGTCGGCGGCACCGCGCCGGGTCAGGACAAGGGCGGACGGCAGCAGGAACAGGGCAAGACGGCCGGGAACCTCAAGACTCTCGCGCAGGCCGTGGTCAGGGCTGTCGACAAAGGCGCCAAGGTAATCAACATGTCGGTCGACAACTGTCGCCCGGCCACCGGGAACATCACCCCGACCGAGCTACCACTCCAGGCGGCGGTGAACTACGCCGTTCAGAACGACGTGGTCGTCGTCGCGGCGGCCGGCAACGTCAGCGAAAAATGCCCGCAGAACGATCAGCCGGACCCCAGGACTCCCAAGACGATCGTCACGCCGCCCTGGTTCTCCGACGACGTCCTGTCGGTCGCGGCGATCGACGACACCGGCGGTGTCGCGGATTTCAGCGTCAACGGGCCGTGGGTCAGTGTCGCCGCTCCGGGCACCAAGATCATCTCGCTGGACCCGGCCGAGGGATCGAGCAGCCTCGCCAACCTGACGATCGAAGGCAACGGGAAACCCGGTGCCATCCAGGGCACCAGCTTCGCCGCGCCGTACGTCGCCGGACTGGCCGCGCTCGTGCGGGCGAAGTTCCCTGGGCTGCCGGCTCGTGACGTGATGAACCGGATCAAGGCGACGGCGCAGCATCCGGCGGCACCGGGCGGGCGGGACAACTTCGTCGGCTTCGGCGTCGTCGACCCGATCGCGGCGCTGACGGCGATCGTGCCGTCGGAGGCGGACAAGGCCAAGCCGGTCGCGCTACCCGCGAATCTGCCGCCCGCCAACGACCGTGACCCCGCCCCGATGATCGTCGCGCTCGCCGGAACCGGCGGCGGCCTGGTGGCGCTGCTCATCACGCTGTTCGTGGTCCACTCGGTCCGCCGCAACCGGCCGGCCGCCCCTGCCCGCAAAACCCCGTAGGCCTCGACTTTAGCGGGCTAAGTGCGATCCGAGCGAGACTCGCCTCCGCGCCGCCCAGATCGCACTTAGCCCGCTAAAGTCGCTCGGCCGCTGGAGCGCTTACTTGGCGGGCTTGGGCTTCGGAGCGGGTTTCGCCGGGGCGTCGTCCTCTCCGATCACAGGCGGGACGACCTGGCCGGGCTCGCCGACCACATCGGACGGTTTCGAAGCGGGCCGGGTCTTCGACTGGTGAGCCGTCCCCCCTCCCCCGCCCATGCCGCCCATCATGGGCGCCATCCCCATCGGCATCATCGCCGATCCCGCGCCGGCGACGCCCTGCCCATGAGCCGGAGCGGTCTGCACGGGCGCGACCTCCGGGATCGGCGCCTGCCCTTGCTCGATCAGGGGTTCCTGTGCCCCGGTCTTCCGGCCGTCGGTCGAGGACGGCGACGTCGACTGTTCTTCCGACGCGGGACCGGAATCCGCCCCAGCGGCGGCCTTCTCCGGCACCGGCGCACCCCGTGCCTCGGAATCGTCGTGCAGCTTGAACTCGTCTTGCGGGTACCGGTGAGCGATCTCGATACTCCGCGAAGCAGCGTCAGGATCGTCGACTCCGTCGCAAAATCGCACGAAGCCCTCGAGGACGTCGCGCGCGGCTTCGTGAAGTGCTTTGGCCGACTCCTGCGCCTCCTCCAGCTGAGTTCGCGCGCGCCGGACACCGCCGACCGGCAGCATCGCCGTCTCGGACGTCAGCTCCGCCGTGTCGACCAGAATCTCGACGAGGTCGGTCAGGATGCGACGGATCGACAGCACCAGCTCGTCGAGCGAACCCGCCAAGGTGGTGAGGGCGACTTCGACGTCGGAGCCCGCGGCGTTGATGTCCACGATGTACGTGACGAACGCGTCAGCGTCCTTGCCTGCCCACCCGGCGTCGAGGCGCCCGAGATCATCGGCCAGTTCTTTCGAAACGGTGCCCGCGGCCTTCGCCGCTTTCCGGAGCCGGTTCGCCTCGTCCTTCAAGTCCTCCCAGCGCCCCACCAGCGGGGTCAGGTAGGCCTCGACCGGATCGATCAGTCCCAGCTGGCCGGACAGCTCCGAAACGAAGGCGAGATGCGGTGCCGCGGCCTCGACCAGCTCCTCACCACCCGAGCCCGGCGCGTTCAGCGGGCTAACCGCGCTCTGGGCCGCTACGGGAGCGGAGGCCGAACGCGCGGCCACCATCGGGTGCGGGAGGGAATCCGTCGGGTTCTCCGACTCGGCGATCATGCGGTTCAGAGCTCCACGGCGCGCTTGATCATCTGCGCGGCCTCGTCGTCGTGTCCGGCATGTTGCGCGGTCACCGTGTGCAGGGCCTCGGACGCCGACCTCAGCGCGGCCGCGCCTTCCACCAGCTGACGTCGGATGGCCTCCGCGGCGCGCCCGTAAGACGCGCCGAGGCCCAATTCCTCCCCCAGCGTTCCGTGGGACTCGACGGTGACGCTTTCCCCGGTCACCTCCGCGGCCGCCAGCTCGAGCTCTCCGGCGGCCTCGTCCACCCGCTTCGCATAGTCACCGACGACGACGCCGTCGATCTTCAGGCCGGCCACTGCACCCTCCGCTCACCCGATACCGCTTGGGTGTTGAGACGCTCGCGCCGTCCGGCGGGTTCCCGCGATCAGTTACCCGCCGGAGCCTGCTGCGCCTGCGTGGCGACCGAACCGGCCCGGTCGTCGATCGGCACGGTGTCGAACGTCCGGAGCACGTCCTGAGTGTTCAGCGAAGCCCCGGTGGGCAGGATCCTGATGATGGACTCCGGCGCGGGCACCCGCTTGTTGAGCCCGATCGAGTCCGCCGTCACCGCGTCGGGGACGCCGTAACGAATACCGCGATCGGAGATCAGCTGGATCGGCCCCTTGTCGAAGGTCTCCTTGCCGGTCGCCGACTGGACGACGGCCGCGAAACCGGGCTCCATGAAGAAGCTGTTGATGGGCGCGCCCACCGGGCCGGGGGTGCCGATCTTGACACCGGGCGCGGATCCGTCGGCGTTCCTGCCCTTCGGCAGCTTGTCGTCGACGAACACCGCCGTGTGCCCGTCCCGGCCGGCACCGTCGCCCGTGATGGACCAGCTCAGACACGAAACCCGCGAACCCTGGGTCGCGTTGAGCACCGTCGGCACCGTCTGGGGGTAGGCGTCGAGTTCGACGACCTGGGAGACCCGCGTGAGGTTGCGGATCTTGCCCAGCGGCACGGACATGACCGAAGTGCTGCCGTCGTTCTTGCCGGTCTGCACGATGTCCGCGACAGCCGGGGAAATGGGCTGGATCCCTTCCTTCGTGATGAGGTAGAAGTCCTTCCGCCCTTCGGCCTGCTCGGTGGAGAAGACGTCGCCGACCTTCATGCTTTCGATCTCGAAGTTGGGCTTCTCGCCGTCACCGGGAACGGACGGGAGTTTCAGCTCCGGCACCTCGGGGATCGCGTCGAGCAGGCCCTGGGAGATACCGCGGGGCCGGTCGGGCAGCTTCAACGCGGAACGGACGGCGCTCGCGTCCGGCTTGATCTCGGCCTTGACCGCGTTCGCGTTCCGGAGGTTGGGATCCGGCCGCTGCCGGTAGATCAGGTACTCCCTGCCGTTGGCACCCTTGGCCAGCAATGCCTCGTTCTGGCCGAGTTCACGGTTCCCGAGCTGTTTCACCCCCGCGTAGACGGTCGTTTCCGTCTTCGACAGATCCGGCTGGGGCACCGAGGGGTCGTACATGACCTCGTCGCACACGCCCCAGTCCGCGGAGACGCGCTGGCTTTCCGTCGGCATCAGCTGCGGACCGTTCGGAATGCCCATGAGCTGGCCGCGGGGGATGTTCTTCAACTGTTCGTCCGAGACGACCGTGGGGTTCTTCACTTCGGATGCCTGCTGCGGTCCGGAAGGTTTGCTTCCCGCCTGCTGCGCACCTTGTTTGGACTGCGCGATGATCAGCAGGCGCGCGGACGCGAGGTTGAAGGTCGGAATAAGTTTCTTCGGGTTCCCGGCCACGACGTACACCGTTCCGGACTGTTCGCCGATGACGATGTTGCCCGCTTCCGGCACGGACGGCTTCGGGCTCAACAGGCCCCAGATGACGAAGACGAGGACGCCCAGCGCGGCCAGCACGACACCCACGATGGTGGCCCGCGTGTGCGTGCGCATCGGGTCGTGGAGCATGACGGCGTCGCGACGGACCAGCGCGGATTGCATCCGTCGCAAAACGAACTGATAGGCCTGAACTTGAGACTTGGTAGTCGGTGTTGATGGCATTCTCGACCTACAGTCCTCCCCGTCGCGGTACGGTTCCGCAGGATAGCCGTACGGGGACCGTCTGGTGTGGGGTTTCTACCAACTCCAGCTAGTGTCAAGTTCCTCGGGACCGGCTTTCCGGGTACGCAGCACGCACGAGGGGAAGAGAAAGCGCGGATGTCCGTCACCACTCCTCCACGTCCGCCCGGCCCTCCGGGGCCGCAACCTCCCGGTCGTCCGCCGGGACCGCCGCCAAGGCCCGGCAGACCGGGTGGTCCGGGCGGCCCGGCCGGAGGGCCGGGAGGTCCCGGAGTTCCTCGCGGCCCAGGCGGCCCTGGAGGGCCTGGCGGACCGCAGGGTCCTGGCGGCCCCGGTGGTCCGGGAGGGCCCAAGGGCCCCGGCGGACCTGGGGGCCCGGGAGGTCCGGGTGGTCCTGGGGGGCCCGGCGGACCTGGTGGTCCCAGTGGCCCGGGCGGTCCCCCGTCCGGCGGCCCCGGCCCGCAGTCCGGTCCGCCACCCGCTCCGGCGGTACGGATCGCCGCGCCCACGCGGCGCCGGACCGGCGGGATCAACCTCGGCCCGTTGCCGGTGGCGAACCTGGTCGCGCTCGAACTCGGGCTCGCGATCGGCCTCGTCCTGCTCGCGATCGACATGGAGCTCAAGTACGTCGCGATCGGCGTGCTCGCGTTCGCGATCATCATCGCGTTCCTGCGCTGGGGCGGCCGCTGGTTCACCCAATGGGCGGGCCTCACCATGCGGTACATGTTCCGTTCGCACGACCGTGTGGCGAATCCGCTTCCGCCGAGCAGCATCGAGTCGCTCGCCGCCGAAGAGGACGCCGTCACCGGCCCTGACGACGCCCGCGTGAACCTGCTCCGCCTCGCTGTCCCCGATCTCGTCGTCGCGCACGGTGTGGACCACGAACGTCAGCAGGTCGGCCTCGCGTGGAACGACGGGACGTGGACCGCCGTCCTGCTCGTCGAACCCGCGCCCGCGCTGATCACCCAGGCGGGTGGCGCGCCGAGCCTGCCGCTGTCCGCGCTCGCGCCGTGCCTCGAAGACCGCGGTGTGGTCCTCGACTCCATCCAGATGATCTGGCACTGCTACCCGGGCAGCGCCGCGCTTCCGTCGGACTCGCCGGCCCTCAGCTCCTACATGGAGGTGCTCGGTCCGCTGCCCGCCGCCGCGCGGCGGACGACCTGGGTGGCCATCCGGCTCGACCCGCGCCGGTGCCCGGCCGCCATCCGCGAACGTGGCGGCGGTGTCGTGGGGGCGCATCGCGCGCTGATCGGTGCGCTGTCGCGGGTGCGCAACGCCTTGGAATCACAGGGCGTGCCGACGCGGCCGCTCGATCCGGACGAGTTGCTGCGGTCCAGCATTTCGGCCGCGGAACTGACCGCGGTCGCCGGCTCGCAGGGGAAGGTCGGTCTGCAGGAGCGCTGGACCGGCGTCACCGCGGCCGGCATCGGGCACGCGAGCTACGCGATCACCAGCTGGCCGAAGGGCAAGATCAGCGGCAGCCTGAACGCGCTGACCAGTGTCCGCGCGTTGTCGGCGACGGTGGCGATGTCGATCTCGCCGTCCTCGGACGAAGGCAAGATCGGCCTGCGGGGAATCGTTCGCCTGAGCGCACGGAACCCGCGTGAACTGGACGCCGCCGACCAGCGGCTGCAGGGCATCTCGGACCGGCTGGGAGTGGCGTTGACGCCGTTGCGCGGCCTGCAGGTCTCCGGGTTCTCCGCGACTTTGCCGATCGGAGGCACCGCATGAGCACCCGCATGCGCGACGCCGGCCAGAGCGCCGGTGTCGCCCCGGAATTCACCGTCGACCCGGCGATGCTCGACGCGATCAGCCCGTCCGGTGACCGAGGCGGCATCGTCCTCGGTTCCGGGCTCAAGGGTGAGCCGCTGACGATTTCCGCGCTGCGCTCGACGCCGACCCGGATCGTGCTCGTCGGTGGCCTGTACCTGGCTCGTCAGGTGGCGCTGCGGGCGATGGCGGTCGGGGCGTGGGTCGTCGTGGCGACCGGTCGTCCGGCCGCGTGGCAGGTGCTCCCGCAGGCAGCGGGAAATCAGCCCAACGGCAGGCCTTCGCCGCTGGTGCAGATCCGACGGCTGTCGCCGGTGGATCTTCCGCGCCCGTCCGAGGACGCGCCG
Organism: Amycolatopsis sp. QT-25; assembly: GCF_029369745.1. Classification (NCBI taxonomy): domain Bacteria; kingdom Bacillati; phylum Actinomycetota; class Actinomycetes; order Pseudonocardiales; family Pseudonocardiaceae; genus Amycolatopsis; species Amycolatopsis sp. QT-25. The sequence continues at coordinate 660,471 of NZ_CP120210.1, read as the reverse complement.
CTGCTGGTGGTGACCGACGGCGGCCCGACCCCGCAGGACCTTTTCCCGCCGCGGTCGCCGTGGCAGACGACGGTCTACGTGCTGCCGTACCTGCACCCGCAGGCCGGGGCGACCGCGAACGCGGCCGACCTCGTGCTCATGCAGCGGCTCCCGCCGGGCCAGGCGGAACTGGCCGCGCGGATCTGGCGGCTCCCGCCTCAGATGATGAAGCAGCTCACGACGTTGAAGGACGACCAGGTCGTCGCCCTCGGCCGGAACCTCTGGCGCCCTCTTCGCCTGGTCACCACAGCGAAAGAGCAGCAGATCCTGGGTCCCGTACGCCGGGGCGACTGACCCGACGCGGCGACTTTAGCGGGCTAACCGCGCTCTGCGGGGGCACTGTCCATATCGGACAGTGCCCCCGTTTTGCGTTCGTCTCGCGTCGCGTTTAGGCCGCTAAAGTCGACCTGGGGCCAGGGATTTGGGCGTCAAGAGGGAATCGCGCGGGCTGTGGATAAGCCGGGGGTTGTGGATAAATCGCCTCCGAGGGGCAAGGACGGCCCTGCCTTGTCGGTCTTGTCGATCACCGTGTCGGTATGACCAAACCTTTCGATTCATCTCATCTCCCCGACGTCTTCCGCGGCTCGGAGGCACGTAAGGCAGGCCTGATCACGGCCAGCCGCCTGCGTGGCCCGAGCGTCCGGAGGCTGTTCCAGGACGTCTACACGCGCGCTGACGTCGAGGTCACGCACGAACTACGTTGCCGCGGGGCAGCGTTACTGGCACCTCCGGAAGCCGTGCTGACCGGGCGATCCGCCGCGACCGTCCAGGGCGTCGAGCTGGCCAAGCCCCATGATCCGGTCGAGATGGTCGTACCAGAGAAACAACGTTTCGGTCCGATAGTCGGTATCAAGATTAGGCGCACCGAGGTCAAACCCGAGGAGTCGAGACCGTGGAACGGCATTCGCATCGCGCGGAGAAGCCGAATCGCCCTGGACCTGCTTCTCCGGCTTTCTCCTCGCAAATCGGGATGGGTCCGGCGGCTTCGCATCGGCGTCCCTGATCTGGACCAGTTCATGAGAGCCGAGAAGCTGACCGATCTGCACCTCAACGGGGAGTTCTACGGTCGCCGCAATCGAGGAATCCGCTTGGCCAGGCATGCTTTGCGCCTATCCGACCCGCGCGCGGAGTCGCCTCCGGAATCGGAACTGCGGATCGTGCTGGCCGCCGGCGGCATTACGGCGACACCTCAACTTGAGGTCTTCTCCCGAACGGGTCATTTCGTCGCTCGCCTCGATCTCGGGGACGAGAAGTTCCGGGTCGCCATCGAGTACGACGGCAGATGGCACAACACGCCGAAGCAACAAGCCCACGATCGCAAACGCCGAAGACGAGCGGAGGCCGAAGGCTGGCATTTCGTCATCGTCACCGCGGACGACCTGGCGAATGACTTCAAAGGCATTGTCGAGGCCGTGCTGCAAGCCCGCCGCGGCGCGGTTAGCCCGCTAAAGGCGCCGCCACCGGATCAGGAGGAGGTGCGCATGGCCCGCGTTTGATCCGCGCGGGCGGCGAGTTCGGCGTCCGGCGGGTAGTCGACGGCCATCAACGTCAGGCCGTGTGCGGGAGCGACAGCGCTGTCACGTGTCCGGCTCCCCAGAACGTTGCCAGGCCAAACGAGCGGCCGACGGCCGTCACCGACCAAGAGCAGTGCCCCCACGAGGCTGCGCACCATCGAATGGCAGAAGGCGTCAGCGGAGACTGCGACCTCGACCGCGTGCGGCCCGGTTCGCCGCCATTCGAGCCGCTGTAACTCGCGAATGGTCGTCCCGCCCTCACGCTGCTTACAGAAGGCCGCGAAGTCCTGAAGCCCCAAGAGGGCGGACGACGCCTCGTTCATCGCATCGACCGAGAGCGAACGGGTCCAGGCCAGGGTGTCGTGACGCCGCAACGGATCCACGCCCCATGGCGCGTCCGAAACACGGTAAAGGTAATGACGCCGCACGGCCGAGAACCGCGCGTCGAACCCAGGCGCCGCGATCCGTGCGTCCAGCACCCGCACGTCCCCCGGCAGGTACCGGTTCCACCGGTGACGCATCCGCCCCAGGTCCGGGATGCCCTGCTCGTCCAGTTCCAGACGGCCGGATCGCGTTTTGCCCGCTAAAGGCGACACGTCGACGTGGATCACCTGGCCGGCCGCGTGCACACCGGCATCGGTGCGGCCGGCGACGACGACGGACTTCGGGACCGCTGCTCCTGGGGGCTGCTTCGCGAGCGCCTCTTCGAGGACTCCCTGCACCGTGCGTCGTCCGGGCTGCCGCGCCCAGCCGGAGAAATCTGTGCCGTCGTAGGCGACATCCAGGCGCAGACGAACGAGCCCGCCCTCCGCAGTGGGAGTGGCGGGCTCGTCCGGGGTGTTCGGTGCCGTCAGGACGTCAGTCCTTCTTGCTGTCCGCGTCCGCGGCGGGGGCCTCGGCGGCCTCGTCGGCGGCGGGAGCCTCGGTGGTCTCCGGAGCCTCGGTGGCGGCCGTGTCGGCTGCCTCAGGTGCCTCGGTGGTCTCCTCGGCGACCGGGGCGGCAGCCTTCGGCTCGTCCTTGGCGAACTTCGTCTTGCGCGCGGCCTCGGCCTCGGCGGTGACGGTCTTCTCGGCCACCAGCTCGATGACGGCCATGGGGGCGTTGTCGCCCTTGCGCGCCATCGTCTTGGTGATCCGGGTGTAGCCACCCGGACGCTCCGCGAAGAACGGACCGATCTCGGCGATCAGCTTGTGCACGACGTCCTTGTCGCGCACGACACGCTGGATCTGACGACGGTTGTGCAGGTCGCCCCGCTTCGCCTTCGTGATCAGCTTCTCGGCCAGCGGGCGCACCCGCCGGGCCTTCGCCTCGGTCGTCGTGATCTTGCCGTGCTCGAACAGCTGAGTGGCCAGGTTGGCCAGGATCAACCGTTCGTGCGCGGGCGACCCGCCGAGACGGGGTCCCTTTGTGGGGGTGGGCATCGGTTCTCCTCGTTCAGCTCACAGCTGGAGGCCGGGGCTCCCCCACCCCTACCGGTGAGGGAGCCGAAGCTGGCCTTACAGCTGCTCCGTCTCTGCGTAGTCCTGGCCATCGTCGTGGCCGTTGTCCGAAATTCCGTCCGTGATGCTGTCGACGCCTTCGGACCAGCCTTCACCGTCGTAGCTGGCCGCGGCCGCGGTCGGGTCGAACCCGGGCGGGCTGTCCTTCAGCGCGAGGCCGAGACCGACGAGCTTGAGTTTGACCTCGTCGATCGACTTCGCACCGAAGTTACGGATGTCCAGCAGGTCGGCCTCGCTGCGCGAGACCAGTTCGCCGACGGTGTGGATGCCCTCGCGCTTGAGGCAGTTGTACGACCGGACGGTGAGGTCCAGGTCCTCGATCGGCATCGCGTAGGCGGCGATGGTGTCCGCCTCCTGCGGCGACGGGCCGATCTCGATGCCTTCGGCGTCGATGTTCAGCTCGCGCGCGAGACCGAACAGCTCCACCAGCGTCTTACCGGCCGACGCGACAGCGTCCCGCGGCGTGATCGACGGCTTCGTCTCCACGTCCAGGATCAGCTTGTCGAAGTCGGTGCGCTGCTCGACACGGGTCGCCTCGACCTTGTACGTCACCTTCAGCACCGGGGAGTAGATGGAGTCGACCGGGATCCGGCCGATCTCCGCGCCCGCCTGCTTGTTCTGCAGGGCCGGAACGTAACCGCGGCCGCGCTCGACGACGAGCTCGATCTCGAGCTTGCCCTTGCCGTTCAGCGACGCGATGTGCAGATCCGGGTTGTGCACGGTGACACCGGCCGGGGGCACGATGTCGGCGGCGGTGACCTCACCGGGGCCCTGCTTGCGCAGATACATGGTGACCGGCTCGTCCTCTTCCGAGGAGACCACCAGCTCCTTGAGGTTCAGGATGATGTCGGTGACGTCTTCCTTCACCCCGGGAACGGTGGTGAACTCGTGCAGTACGCCGTCGATGCGGATGCTCGTCACGGCCGCGCCCGGAATGGACGACAGCAGCGTGCGCCGCAGCGAATTGCCGAGCGTGTAGCCGAAGCCGGGCTCCAGCGGTTCGATGGTGAACCGGGAGCGGGTCTCGTTGACCGTCTCTTCGCCGAGAGCCGGCCGCTGGGAAATCAGCATCTTTCCTAATTCCTTTCCAAACGGCGCCCGCCATATGACACCGAAAGGGATGGCGAAACGGCGACGCACTCCGGGCGCCGCCGCCGTGCCCACACCGGGCCGGGGAAGACCCCGGCCCGGTGATGGATCACTTCGAGTAGAGCTCGACGATCAGCTGTTCCTGGACCGGAACATCGATCTGAGCGCGCTCCGGGAGCTGGTGGACCAGCACTCGGAGGTTGGACGGAACGACCTGGAGCCACGCGGGAACGGGACGCTCGCCGAAGGACTCCTTGGCCGCGACGAAGGGCAGCATCGCGAACGACTTCGGCCGCACGTCGATGATGTCCCACTTCGTGACCTGGTAGGACGGGACGTTGACCTTCACGCCGTTGACCAGGAAGTGGCCGTGGCTCACCAGCTGACGCGCCTGACGGCGGGTGCGGGCGATGCCGGCGCGGTAGATCACGTTGTCCAGCCGGGACTCGAGGATCTGCAGCAGGTTTTCACCGGTCTTACCCGGACGCCGGACGGCTTCCTTGTAGTACCGGACGAACTGACGCTCGAGAACGCCGTAGGTGTAGCGAGCCTTCTGCTTCTCCTGCGACTGCAGGAGGTACTCGGACTCCTTGATGCGCCCGCGGCCGTGCTGGCCCGGCGGGTAGGGGCGACGCTCGAAAGCCTGGTCGCCGCCGATGAGGTCAACCTTGAGGCGACGCGAAATACGCGTCGCGGGGCCGGTGTAACGAGCCATTTCTTCTTACTCCTCCCCGTTCCTCAGACCCGGCGCCGCTTGGGCGGGCGGCAGCCGTTGTGAGGCTGCGGGGTCACGTCCTGGATGGTGCCGACCTCGAGGCCGGCCGCCTGCAGCGAGCGGATCGCCGTCTCGCGACCCGAACCCGGGCCCTTCACGAAGACGTCGACCTTCTTCATGCCGTGCTCGGCAGCCTTGCGGGCGGCGTTCTCGGCGGCCATCTGCGCGGCGAACGGGGTGGACTTACGCGAGCCCTTGAAGCCCACGTGACCACTCGACGCCCACGCGATCACGGCACCGGTCGGGTCCGTGATCGAGACGATGGTGTTGTTGAAGGTGCTCTTGATGTGCGCGTGACCGTGCGCGACATTCTTCTTTTCCTTACGGCGGACCTTCTTGGCCCCCGCCGCGGTACGAGACTTCGGTGGCATGTTTTGAGGGTTCTCCTGTTAGCGCGCGTTCTCTTGGTGAGCGGCGACCGCTTCGGCCTGTCCGCGCCGGATGATCGAACCGGCGTCGGTGTACAGGTTGCGGAGCGCCATCGGGCGGGCGTAGAGCGCCTTGGGCGAGACACAAGCCGAGCCACGACGGCGGACGCCGCCCATCTGCACGACCTTCTTGCCCCGGACGCTCACTTCTTGCCAGCCTTCTTCTTGCCGGCGACCGTCTTCTTCGGACCCTTACGGGTGCGGGCGTTCGTCTTGGTGCGCTGACCACGGACGGGAAGTCCGCGGCGCCAGCGAAGGCCCTCGTAGCACCCGATCTCGATCTTCCGACGGATGTCGGCGTTCACCTCGCGGCGAAGGTCACCCTCGACCTTGAAGTTCTCCTCGATGTAGACCCGCAGCTTGGCGAGGTCGTCATCGCTCAGATCCTTGACGCGAGTGTCCGCGTTGAGCTCGGCAGCCGCGATGAGCTGCTTCGAGCGGGTACGGCCGATGCCGTAGATGTAAGTCAGCGCGATCTCCAACCGCTTTTCGCGGGGGAGGTCTACGCCAGCGAGTCGTGCCATTGGCGTTGATGCTCCTTCATAGAATTCGTCTTCAGGTCTGCTCCCCGTCCGGTCCCGGGACCGACTCGCCTGTCGTGCCCTTGGCTTGCGCTTCGGGTGTCCCGGCCTCGGCCTGAAGTCCGAGGGTGAACCGGGCCGTTCGCACGGCCCGGCAGGTGCGGGGAGATTTTGTAGCCGTCAATCCACTCTGTACGAGTGCGAGTGATCAGCCCTGCCGCTGCTTGTGCCGCAGGTTCTCGCAGATCACCATGATCCGGCCGTGACGGCGGATCACCTTGCACTTGTCGCAGATCTTCTTGACGCTCGGCTGGACCTTCACGTCTCCTGCTCTCCTGCTTGTGCTAACTCGTCGTGATCACTTGTAGCGGTAGACGATGCGACCACGAGACAAGTCGTAGGGCGAGAGCTCCACGACAACCCTGTCCTCGGGCAGGATGCGGATGTAGTGCTGCCGCATCTTGCCGCTGATGTGTGCAAGGACCTTGTGGCCGTTCTCCAACTCGACGCGGAACATCGCGTTGGGGAGCGGCTCGACTACGCGGCCTTCGACCTCGATGGCCCCGTCTTTCTTGCCCATGTCCTCCGCATTTCCTGTCGCTACGCTGTGTTATCAGTCAGAGCTTGAGTGCTTGGCTGGGTGGTGCATCGGCACACTCCTGCCCGGGTCCAATGTCCGTTCGCGAGAAGTCACGAGCGCGCAGGATCCGGGCGCGATGAGTACACCGACTTGACAGTGTACGCAACCCGTGTCGTGAGCCCCAAACGGGGGTGACTGTGTTACGTGACCCGTGAGCCCACCTGATGCGACCTCCGCCATCGTACGCCCTCGCCGACCTGCGTTTAGCGGGCTAAACGCGCTCCGGTAGGCCGACGACCTGGAACGCTCTGCTCAGCGAGACACATCCCGGCGGAGGGAACGGGCGTGCACCTGGCGGCGCGACCCTTGGCACTGCGCCAGCCTGCGGGCGGACTTGCGTTTAGCGGGCAAACTGCGATTCGGGCACGTTCGCCTTTAGCGGGCTAAACGCGCTCCGCCGATCGCGTTTAGGGGGCTAAACGCAGGTCTGGGCACACTTGCGTTTAGCGGGCTAAACGCGATCCGGAGCGGAGAAGCAGAGGTCAGGCGTCTTCGGGGGCGGTCAGCACCCAGGGGCCGTCGTCGGTGATCGCGACGGTGTGCTCCCAGTGCGCGGCCCGCGAGCCGTCTGCGGTCACGACGGTCCACCCGTCGTCGAGCTCGACGGTCTCACCGCCGCCACCGGTCAGCATGGGCTCGATCGCGAGCGCCATGCCGGTCTTGAGCCGTGGGCCCTTGCCCGGTTTGCCCAGGTTCGGCAGGAACGGGTCCATGTGCATCTGGCGCCCGATGCCGTGACCGCCGTACTCGACGATCATCCCGTACTCGATGCCGTCTTCCTGGCTCGCCTTCTCGGCCGCGGTCTGCACCGCGTGCGAGATGTCCGTGAGCCTGCCCCCGGACGACACCGCGGCGATTCCCGCCCACATCGCCGCCTCGGTGGCGGCCGAAAGCGCCAGATCCGCCTTCGACACCTCACCGATCGCGAGAGTGACCGCGGAGTCGCCGTGCCAGCCGTCGAGGATGGCGCCGCAATCCACCGAAATGATGTCGCCATCGTTCAGGACCCGCGTCTTCGACGGGATGCCGTGGACGATCTGCTCGTTCACCGAAGCGCAGATCGACGCCGGAAAGCCGTGGTACCCCTTGAACGAGGGCACCGCGCCGGCGTCGCGGATCGTCTGCTCGGCGAGTTCGTCGAGATCAGCCGTGGTCGCCCCCGGCTTGGCGATCTCGCGCACCGCCGTGAGGGTGCGCCAAACAACCAGTCCGGCGGCCCGCATCGCCTGGAGCTCGCCAGGAGTCTTGATTTCGATCATGCGCCCACGGCGAAGCCGTTGCAGTACACGCAGTCCTCCGAGATTCACGTGCGGTCGCGCAGCGCTTCCAGCACGCGGGCGGAGATCTCGTCGACCGTGCCGACGCCGTCGACGGTGACCAGGATGTCCGCGTAGTACTCGAGCAGCGGAGCCGTCTCGGACACGTAGATCTGCTGACGACGACGAATGACCTCTTCGGTGTCGTCCGAGCGACCGCGGGACAGCAGCCGCTCGACGACGACGTCTTCCGAGACCTGGAGCTGGATGACCGCGTTCAGCGTGGCGTCGACCTCGCCGATGATCTCGCTGAGAACGTCGGCCTGCTTCGTGTTCCGGGGGAACCCGTCCAGCAGGAAGCCGACCTTGGCGTCGGGTTCGGCAAGGCGCTCGCGCACCATCTCGTTCGTGACCGAATCGGGCACGAGTTCACCGGAATCCAGGTAGCGCTTGGCTTCCTGGCCCAGCGGCGTCTGCTCACCCACGTGGGCGCGGAACAGATCGCCGGTCGAGATGTGCGGGATCCGGAGCTTCTCCGACAGTGCTACCGCCTGAGTACCTTTGCCCGCGCCAGGAGGGCCGACGAGAACCAGGCGCGTCACTTCAAGAACCCTTCGTAGTTACGTTGCATCAGCTGGCTTTCGATCTGCTTCACGGTGTCGAGACCGACACCGACCATGATCAGCACAGCCGTGCCACCGAACGGGAAGTTCTGGTTGTTCCCGCTGCCGGTGACGGACAGGAAGAAGTTCGGAAGGATCGCGATGATGCCCAGGTACAGCGAGCCCGGCAGGGTGATGCGGCCGAGGACGTAGCTGAGGTACTCCGCGGTGGGACGGCCCGGGCGGATACCCGGGATGAAGCCACCGAACTTCTTCATTTCTTCCGCACGCTCGTCCACGTTGAACGTGATCGTGATGTAGAAGTACGTGAAGAAGATGATCAACGCGAAGTACAGCAGGACGTGCGCCCAGCTGGACTGGTTGACGATGTAGTTCTGGATGAAGACCTGCCAGCCCGCGTTGCTGTTGGCGTCACCGACGAGGCGGCTGATCAGGTCGGGAAGATAGAGCAGCGACGAGGCGAAGATGACCGGGATGACACCGGCCTGGTTCACCTTGATCGGCAGGTAGGTCGACGTTCCGCCGTACATGCGGCGGCCGATCATGCGCTTGGCGTACTGCACCGGGATCCGGCGCTGGCCCTGCTCGACGAAGATGACGCTGGCGATGATCACCAGGCCGAACACGCAGATCAAGGTGAAGACCACCGGGCCGGCGCTGCTGAGGATGTTGCCACCCTCGATCGGGATTCGGGCCGCGATGTTCAGGAAGATGAGGACGGACATGCCGTTGCCGACGCCGCGCTCGGTGATCAGCTCACCCAGCCACATCATGACGGCGGTACCGGCGGTCATCGTGATGACGATGATGGCCAGCGTGTAGACGCTGTTGTCCGGGATGATCGCGGTGTCGCACTGCGGGAAGAGCTGCTTGCGGTCGGCGAGCGCCACCACACCGGTGGCCTGCAGGATCGCGAGGGCGATCGTCAGGTACCGGGTGTACTGGGTCAGCTTGCCCTGGCCGGCCTGGCCTTCCTTCTTCAGTTCCTCGAACCGCGGGATGACCACGGTGAGGAGCTGGACGATGATGCTCGCCGTGATGTACGGCATGATGCCGGTCGAGAACAGCGACAGCTGCAGCAGCGCACCGCCGCTGAACAGGTTCAGCAGCTGATAGACGCCCTCCTGCGACCCGGTCTCCGTACATTGCTGCACGGCGGAATACGAGATACCCGGGGCCGGAATGGTGGCACCGATTCGGTAGACCGCGACGATGGCTAGCGTGAACAGGATCTTCTTACGTAGATCCGGCGTCGCTAGAGCCGAGCGGAAGGCGCTGAGCACGCGGGGAACCTCCTCGGCGTCGTCGGCTGTCTTACCGACGATCGGCTTGGCCGGCCTGGGGCCGGCGGGAACACACAGCTTTCTGGCACAAGCCAGGAACGCTTCGGGGCACACTCGTCCCGAAGCGTGCCGCCGACTCTAACAGCTTCACAGGGCGTGTCCGCAGCGCGTGTGGCTTTTCCGAACGAAGGTTGGTCCGCGAGGCTGATCGACTTGCGCTTCTCGCTCCGGAACCTTGACAGATCACCTTGGCGTCACTCACTTTCCCAGCCCCATCGGAGCGCACTTAGCCCGCTGAACGCACCGTGATCAGTGACGGGGTTCAGGAGCTCGAAGCGGCGAGGGCGCCCGCCATCCCGAGGAGCACGACGCCGGTGCCGCGGTCGACGTTGCGACTCGCGCGGCGGGACAGCCGGAACGACTTCACGAGGGCGCCCGCCCCGATGTAGGTCGCGCCCGCGACGAGTTCGGCGAGCAGGTAGACCGCGCCGAGAATCGCGATCTGGGTGGAGAAAGAGCCGTGAGCTGCGTCGATGAACTGGGGTACGAACGCGGTGAAGATGAGGATCGCCTTCGGGTTCGTGATCGCGACGACGAATTCCTTCCTCGCGATCCGGAGCGCCGGTACGGATTCAGCACCCTGTGGCGCCTGGACCGGCGCGGTTCGCCCGGCCCGGAACGTCGACCACAGCAGGCGCCCGCCGATCCAGACCAGGTAGGCGACGCCCGCCCATTTGATCACCGTGAGTGCAAGTTCCGAGGCCGCGAGGAGCTGCCCGAGCCCTGCCGCGACCGCCGTGATCAACACCGTGAATGCGGCCAATCGGCCTAACAGGCCGGCGAGCCCCTTCCACACCCCCTGTGTCATGCCGTGATGCATACCGAGCAGATTGTTCGCCCCTGGCGTAAAAGCCACGAGCACCGCCGCTCCGAAAAAAAACGCTACCCAAGTCATCGGCCACCTCCTCCCCCCACCGTATCGGTGGCGGCGAGCGCGTTTAGGGGGCTAATCGCGATCCTTCGTGTCCGAATCCGGCGGAGGTGCGAAGGCCGAATAGTCCGGTGTCTCCGGCCGTGGCTCCGGCGGAAGCACCATGATGGAGAGGCCGTCCTTCGGTGTGGGCATTTCCGCGAGAGCCGAGTCGCCGTCGACCGGAACGCCGTCCCCCTGGACACGGTGACGCATGACCGCCGCACCCACTGCCGCGGTGACCGCGGCGAAGAGCGCCCACATTCCCGCTTCCAGCGTCAAGGTCACCTTGACGTCCTCTCCCAGCTCACGTCCACTCCCCAGCGTGGCGACAGTGATGACGACTCCGGCGAGGAAGACCGCAGCGATGGTGGTGAGCCACCTGTCCGAAGCACCTGGACGTCGAAGCCCTGCCACTCGCGCACCGACGACCGCGGCCGCCAGGAGGATCGCCGCGGCGACCAGGAGCGGGATACCTATCGGCGCTGTCGACATGGTGAACGTGGGTTGGCCGACTTGATTCGCCGTGGTGTCCCACGCGCCCTGCACGAACACGAGCATGACCCGCTCGCTGGAACCGACGCTGAGCCGGTGCTCAGTAGTGAAGAGCGGGAAGAAGCAGGCCACGAGGGTCAGCATCATGGCCAGAGCGGCCAATCCCGCCGCGACGAGCCTGCGAGGCTCGAACCGGTCAGACCGCGACGGCTCGCCTACGGGATCCATGGGGCCCGAAACCGATACGACCATCGGCGGGACTTCCGGCTGCTGATCCTGTCCAGGAGGTATGGCCACCTCACGACCTTCCCAGCTCAGGGACCCTTGCGCCATGCTCTTGCCCCGGCTGGCCGACTCGCGTTCAGCGGGCTAAGCGCGATCCGGTCGTCAAGCACCTGGGCGACCGGCGGAGCGCGTTTAGCCCGCTGAACGCGCTCCGCCGCTGAGGCCCGCGCCCGGGTACCGGAGCGCGGTTAGCCCGCTAAACGCAGGTCGGCGCGGACGCGGGGGCCGAAAGCCGGATCGCGTTTAGGGGGCTAAACGCGCTCCGACCGCGAGGGGGGAGCGCAAGCGAAAGGCCCGCCGGGCGGAGCCGGGCGGGCCTTTCGGTGAAGCGGGCGAAGAAAGCTCAGAGCGTGGTGGCGGAGCCACCGGCGGCGGAGAGCTTCTCCTTGGCGGAGCCGGAGAAAGCGTCGGCGGTGACGTCCAGCTTGACGCCGTTCAGGTCACCGTTGCCGAGCACCTTCACGAGCTTGTTCTTGCGAACAAGACCCTTCGCGACGAGCTCCTCGTTGCCGACCTTGCCACCCTCCGGGAAAACGCGGGCGATGTCGCCCAGGTTCACCGGCTGGTACTCGGTGCGGAAGCGGTTCTTGAAGCCGCGAAGCTTCGGGAGCCGCATGTGGATGGGCATCTGCCCACCCTCGAAACCGGCGGGCACGTTCTTCCGGGCCTTGGTGCCCTTGGTACCGCGACCGGCGGTCTTGCCCTTCGAGCCCTCACCACGGCCGACGCGGATCTTGTCGCGCTTCGCGCCAGGAGCCGGACGAAGGTGGTGGATCTTGATGGCAGTCATGCCTTGACCTCCTCGACCTCCACCAGGTGGCGGACCGTGTGGATGAGGCCGCGAACCTGGGGGGTGTCTTCACGCACCACAGACTGCCGGATCTTGCGCAGCCCGAGGGTACGCAGCGATTCACGGTGGTTGTGCTTGGTGCCGATCTTGCTCTTGACCTGAGTCACCTTGAGCTGAGTCATGTCAGACCCCCTGACCAGCGCGCTGGCGCAGCATCCGAGCCGGGGCGACGTCCTCGAGCGGGAGACCGCGGCGGGCCGCGACCTCTTCGGGACGCTGCAGACCCTTCAGGGCCGCCACGGTCGCGTGCACGATGTTGATCGCGTTGTCGGAGCCGAGCGACTTCGACAGCACGTCGTGGACACCCGCGCACTCCAGCACCGCGCGGACGGGACCACCGGCGATGACACCGGTACCGGCGGAAGCCGGACGCAGCAGCACGACACCGGCGGCTTCCTCACCCTGGATCGGGTGGGGAATGGTGCCGCCGACGCGAGGAACGCGGAAGAAGTTCTTCTTCGCTTCCTCGACGCCCTTGGCGATGGCCGCGGGAACTTCCTTGGCCTTGCCGTAGCCGACGCCGACCTGACCGTCGCCGTCACCGACGACCACCAGGGCGGTGAAGCTGAAGCGACGACCACCCTTGACGACCTTGGCGACGCGGTTGATCGTCACGACCTTCTCGAGGTGCGGGGTCTTTTCCTGGCCGGCCCCGCCACGGCCGCTGTCGCGCCGGTCACGGCGGTCGCGACGGTCATTGCGGTCGTTGCCGCCCTGCCCGCCGGGTCCGCCCTGGCCACCGCCGAATTGCCGTGTACGTCCCGGCATCAGGCTTTCCTTCCATTCACGAGCATCTGCTGCATCAGAACTCCAACCCCGCCTCACGCGCGGCGTCGGCGAGTGCCGCGATGCGGCCGTGGTAGGCGTTGCCACCACGGTCGAACACCACGGTCGAGACACCGGCGTTCTTGGCGCGGGCGGCGACGAGTTCCCCGACCTTGGCGGCCTTGGCCTTCTTGTCGCCTTCCAGCGCGCGGACGTCCGCCTCGAGGGTGGACGCCGACGCCAGGGTCTTGCCGGCGAGGTCGTCGATCAGCTGCACGGCGATGTGCCGCGACGAACGCTTGACGACCAGGCGCGGACGCTGGTCCGTGCCGTTGATCTTCTTGCGAAGGCGGAAGTGCCGACGGGCCTTCGCGACGCGGCGGCGGGTCGAGATGTCCTTGCCGACCGGCTTGCGCTTCGTAGTCGTGTCGCTCATGATCACTTACCCGTCTTTCCGACCTTGCGGCGGATCTTCTCACCCTCGTAGCGCAGGCCCTTGCCCTTGTACGGGTCCGGGCGGCGCAGCTTGCGGATGACCGCGGCGATCTGGCCGACCTTCTGCTTGTCGATGCCCGAGACCGAGAACCGGGTGGGGGTCTCGACCTTGAAGGTGATGCCTTCCGGGGCCTCGATCTTCACCGGGTGGCTGTAGCCGAGGGCGAACTCGAGGTCCGAGCCCTTGGCCTGCACGCGGTAACCGACACCGTGGATCTCGAGCTTCTTCTCGTAGCCCTCGGTCACACCGACGACGAGGTTGTTGACCAACGTCCGGGTGAGACCGTGCAGGGCACGGCTGGTGCGCTCCTCGTCGGGCCGCTTCACCTGCAGCGTGCCGTCCTCGGCGCGCTCCACGGTGATCGGCTCGGCGATGGTGTGCTCAAGGGTGCCCTTGGGCCCCTTGACCTGAATGTGCTGACCATCGATGGTCACCTCGACCCCGGAGGGGACGGCGACCGGCAGCTTTCCGATGCGTGACATGTCTGTGCCCCCTTCCTTACCAGACGTAGGCGAGGACTTCGCCGCCCACGCTGTTGCGCTTGGCCTGACGGTCGGTCTGGAGGCCGGACGACGTCGAGATGATCGCGACGCCGAGGCCACCGAGAACCGACGGCAGTTCGGTCGATTTTGCGTAGACCCGCAGGCCGGGCTTGGACACGCGGCGAAGGCCGGCGATGCTGCGCTCACGGTTGGGGCCGTACTTCAGCTCCACGATGAGGTTCTTGTGCTTCTCGCCCGGCTCGTCGCGGTAGCCCGAGATGTAGCCCTCGCGCTTGAGGATCTCGGCGATGTTCGCCTTGATCTTCGAGTGGGGAAGCACGACCTCGTCGTGGTAAGCCGAGTTCGCGTTACGCAGACGGGTCAAGAAGTCTGCGATGGGGTCGGTCATCGTCATGGTGACCTGTCAACCTTTCTCGCCCTGGTTCCCTGCGATACGTGCGGGGCCTGTGGCGAAGTGGGAGTTAAAAAAGACTCTTACCAGCTGGACTTGCGGACGCCGGGCAGCTCGCCCGCGTGTGCCATCTCGCGAAGGCAGATCCGGCAGAGCCCGAACTTGCGGAACACCGAGTGCGGGCGACCGCATCGCTGGCAGCGCGTGTAACCGCGAACCTTGAACTTCGGCGTCTTCGCGGCCTTGTGGACCAGTGCTTTCTTGGCCATCGACTCAGTTCTCCTTGAACGGGAAGCCGAGCTTGCGAAGCAGCGCGCGGCCCTCGTCGTCGGTGTTGGCGGTGGTGACGACAGTGACGTCCATACCGCGCGGGCGGTCGATGGCGTCCGGGTCGATCTCGTGGAACATGGACTGCTCGTTGAGACCGAACGTGTAGTTGCCGTTGCCGTCGAACTGCTTCGGCGAAAGCCCGCGGAAGTCACGGATACGCGGAAGCGCGATGGTCAGCAGCCGGTCGAGGAACTCCCACATCCGGTCGCCGCGCAGCGTGACGCGCGCACCGATCGGCTGGCCCTCACGCAGCTTGAACTGCGCGATGGACTTGCGAGCCTTGCGAACCTCGGGCTTCTGCCCGGTGATCGCGGTCAGGTCGCGGATGGCGCCTTCGATCAGCTTGCTGTCACGGGCGGCGTCACCGACACCCATGTTCACGACGACCTTGACGACGCCCGGGATCTGGTGGACGTTCTCGAAGGAGAACTCCTCCTGGAGCTGTCCCTTGATCTCCTCGCGGTACCGCACCTTGAGGCGCGGGGCGATCTTCTCTGCGGTGGTCATGATCAGATGTCCTTACCGTTCCGGCGCGCGACCCGGACCTTCTTGCCGTCCTCGCCGACGCGGTAGCCGATGCGAGTCGGCTTGCCGTCGGAGTCGACGACCATCACGTTCGAGACGTGGATGGGCGCCTCCTGGGTGACGATGCCACCGGACTGCGCGCCGCGCTGGGTCTGCGAGATCCGGGTGTGCTTCTTGATCCGGTTCACGCCTTCGACCAGCACGCGCTCGCGCTCGGGGTAGGCCTGGATGACCTTGCCCTTGGCACCCTTGTCCTTGCCGGCGATGACGACGACCGTGTCGCCCTTCTTCACCTTCATGCTCTACAACACCTCCGGCGCGAGCGAAATGATCTTCATGAACTTTCGGTCGCGCAGCTCGCGGCCGACCGGCCCGAAGATGCGGGTGCCGCGGGGCTCATTGTCGTTCTTGATGAGCACAGCAGCGTTCTCGTCGAAGCGGATGTAAGAACCGTCCGGACGACGGCGCTCCTTGCGCGTGCGAACGATGACGGCCTTGACGACGTCACCCTTCTTCACGCCGGCAGCCGGCATGGCGTCCTTCACGGTGGCGACGATGATGTCGCCGATGCCCGCGTAGCGCCGCCCCGAGCCGCCGAGAACGCGGATGCAAAGGATTTCCTTCGCGCCCGTGTTGTCGGCAACCCGAAGCCGCGACTCCTGCTGGATCACGTCTACTCCTGTATGTCGCGCTGGTTCTCGCGCTCATCTTTCGATGTTCAGCCGCGAGCCTTGCGGAACTGAGGGACTCAAAAAGAGCCCTACTTACTTGGCCTTCTCCACGATCTGCACCAGACGCCAGCGCTTGGTCGCCGACAGCGGGCGGGTCTCCATCAGGGTGACCCGGTCGCCCACGCCCGCCTCGTTGTTCTCGTCGTGCACCTTGACCTTGCTGGTGCTGCGGAGAACCTTGGCGTAACGACGGTGCTTCTTGCGGTCCTCGAGCTCGACCACGATCGTCTTGTTCATCTTGTCCGAGACGACGTAACCCTCACGGACCTTGCGGTCGTTGCGGGGGGCCGCCTCAGCGTTGGGCTGCTCGCTCATGCGGCACCTTCACTCTCGGCGTCAGGGGAAACGGACAGGCCGAGTTCACGCTCGCGCATGACCGTGTAGATCCGCGCGATGTCCGTGCGGACGGTGCGCAGACGGCGGTTGTTGTCGAGCTGTCCGGTCGCCATCTGGAAGCGGAGGTTGAAGAGCTCCTCCTTGTATTCCTTCAGACGCAGAACGAGCTCTTCCGCGGTGAGCTCACGCAGCTCCGATGCCTGGGCGGCACCTGCCTTCGCCATCAGAACTCACCACCTTCACGGGTCACGATGCGGCACTTCATGGGCAGCTTGTGGATCGCGCGACGGAGCGCCTCACGGGCGGTCTCCTCGTTCGGGAACGAGATCTCGAACATCACGCGGCCCGGCTTCACGTTGGCGATCCACCACTCGGGCGAACCCTTACCGGAACCCATGCGGGTTTCCGCCGGCTTCTTGGTCAGCGGGCGGTCCGGGTAGATGGTCGTCCACACCTTGCCACCACGCTTGATGTGACGCGTCATGGCGATACGAGCGGACTCGATCTGCCGGTTGGTCACGTAGCTGTGCTCAAGCGCCTGGATGCCGTACTCGCCGAAGCTCACGTTCGTACCGCCCTTGGCGGCACCGTGGCGCTTCGGGGAGTGCTGCTTCCGGTGCTTGACCCTGCGCGGGATGAGCACGTGTCAGCCCTCCGTCTTTTCTGCAGTCTCAGCAGCCGGGGCCTCGGTGGCCGTGTCGCCCTTGGGAGCGTCGCCGCTCTTCGCGGCGGCGGCCGCCCGGCCGGCTTCGGTCGAGGTCGGCGTCGTGCCCGACGCACCGGAACGGCGCGGGCGGGCGGGACGGTCACCACGGTCGCGGCGCGGGGCACGCTCGGCGGCCGCGGCGGCGTCACGCGCCTCCCTGGCCTTGAGGCCGCCCACGAGCTCGCCCTTGTAGATCCACACCTTCACGCCGATGCGACCGAACGTCGTCTTGGCCTCGAAGAAGCCGTAGTCGATGTCGGCGCGCAGCGTGTGCAGCGGGACGCGGCCATCGCGGTAGTGCTCGGAGCGGGACATCTCGGCACCGCCGAGACGACCGCCGCACTGCACGCGGATGCCCTTGACCTGCGGCGAACGCATGGAGGTCTGGATCGCCTTGCGCATCGCGCGGCGGAACGCCACCCGGTTGCTCAGCTGCTCCGCGACACCCTGAGCGACGAGCTGGGCGTCGGCCTCGGGGTTCTTGACCTCGAGGATGTTCAGCTGGACCTGCTTGGCGGTCAGCTTCTCCAGCGCGCCGCGGATGCGGTCGGCCTCCGCGCCGCGACGGCCGATGACGATGCCCGGCCGGGCGGTGTGGATGTCGACGCGGACCCGGTCACGGGTGCGCTCGATCTCGACCTTGGAGATCCCGGCGCGCTCCATGCCCGTGGACAGCAGCTTCCGGATCTTGACGTCCTCGGCCACGTACTCCGCGTACTGCTTGTCGGCGTACCAACGCGACTTCCAGTCCGTGGTGATACCCAGGCGGAAGCCGTGCGGGTTGATCTTCTGGCCCACTACCGGCCACCTGCCTTCTTCTTGCCCTGTGCCTTCTTGGCTTCGGCCTTCGGACGCGACTCCACCTCGACGGTGATGTGGCTGGTCCGCTTGCGGATCCGGTACGCGCGGCCCTGGGCCCGCGGACGGATGCGCTTGAGGGTCGGGCCCTCGTCGGCGTAGGCGTTCTTGACCCAGAGGGTGTCGGGGTCGAGATCGAGGTTGTTCTCGGCGTTGGCCATGGCGCTGGCGAGCACCTTCGCGACCGGCTCGCTTGCCGCCTGCGGGGCGAACTGGAGCACGGCCAAGGCGTCGGCGGCGCTACGTCCCTTGATCAGCTCGATCACCCGGCGCACCTTGGTAGGCGAGTCCCGGACGAAGCGAGCCCGCGCGTAAGCCGTCGGCAAAGCCTCGGCCACGTCGTTCTGGGCGTTCATCGCTAGCTTCCTTGTTCTCTCGTGCCCGCTCAGCGGCGGCGCGACTTGCGGTCGTCCTTGATGTGGCCCTTGAAGGTCCTGGTCGGGGCGAACTCGCCCAACTTGTGACCCACCATCGCCTCGGTGACGAACACCGGGACGTGCTTGCGGCCGTCGTGCACCGCGATCGTGTGACCCAGGAAATCCGGGATGATCGTGGAACGACGCGACCACGTCTTGATCACGGTCTTCTTGCCCGACTCGTTGAGCGCGTCCACCTTCTTGAGCAGGTGGTCGTCCACGAAGGGGCCCTTCTTAAGGCTGCGTGGCATGTTCTTCTACCTCCCTGCTCAGCGCTTCTTGCCGGTACGCCGGCGGCGGACGATCATGGCGTCGGAGGCCTTGCGGCGGCGGGTGCGGCCTTCGGGCTTTCCGTTCGGGTTCACCGGGTGGCGACCACCGGAGGTCTTACCCTCACCACCACCGTGCGGGTGGTCGACCGGGTTCATGACGACACCACGGACGGTGGGGCGCTTGCCGCGCCAGCGGTTACGACCCGCCTTGCCCCAGTTGATGTTGGAGTGGTCGGAGTTGCCGACCTCGCCGATGGTGGCGCGGTTGCGCACGTCGACGTTGCGGATCTCGCCCGACGGGAGACGAAGCTGGGCGTACGGCCCGTCCTTCGCCACCAGCTGCACCTTGGCACCGGCGGACCGCGCCATCTTCGCGCCGCCACCGGGGCGGAGCTCGATCGCATGGATCACGGTGCCGACCGGGATGTTGCGCAGCGGCAGGTTGTTACCCGGCTTGATGTCGGCGCGGGGGCCGTTCTCGACCGTGTCACCCTGCTTGAGCTTCTCCGGGGCGATGATGTAGCGCTTCTCGCCGTCGGCGTAGTGCAGGAGCGCGATACGAGCGGACCGGTTGGGGTCGTACTCGATGTGCGCCACCTTGGCGGGAACGCCGTCCTTGTCGTTCCGGCGGAAGTCGATCAGCCGGTACGCACGCTTGTGGCCACCACCCTTGTGCCGGGTGGTGATCTTGCCGCTGGAGTTACGGCCGCCGGACTTGCTCAGCGGACGCAGCAGCGACTTCTCCGGCGTGGACCGAGTGATCTCGGCGAAGTCGGAGACGCTGGAACCGCGACGACCCGGGGTCGTCGGCTTGTACTTGCGGATGCCCATGTGTCAGCTCAGTCCTTTACGCGGTGGGTCCGCCGAAGATCTCGATCGGCTTGCTCTCAGCCGAAAGAGTCACGATGGCGCGCTTGGTGTCCTTGCGCTTGCCGAAGCCGGCGCGAGTCCGCTTACGCTTGCCCTGGCGGTTGGCCGTGTTGACGCTGACCACCTTGACGCCGAACACCTTCTCGACCGCGATCTTGATCTGGGTCTTGTTGGCGTCCGGGCGGACGATGAACGTGTACTTGTGGTCCTCGAGCAGCCCGTAGGACTTCTCGGAGATCACCGGCGCGAGCAAGATGTCGCGGGGATCGGGGATGGCGATCGCACTCACTGCTCGTCACTCCCTTCTGTTCCCGCTCCAGTCGAGTTGTCGAGGTCGGCCCCCGACAGTTCGCTCGATTTGGCCGAAGCCTTCGCGCCCTTGCCCCGGACGGGACCGGCGACGAACACGTCGTAAGCGGCCTTGGTGAACACCACGTCGTCGTTGACCAACACGTCGTAGGTGTTGAGCTGGTCGGGCGTGATGAGGTGGACCTCGGCCAGGTTCCGCAGCGAGTTCCAGCTCAGCTCGTCGTCGCGGTGCAGCACCACGAGAACGCGCTTGGCCTGGGTCACCGCGGCGATGACGGCCTTGGCGGACTTGGTGGACGGCTTCTCGCCGGCCACCAGTTCGGTGACGACGTGCAGCTGTCCGGCGCGGGCCCGGTCCGAGAGGGCGCCACGCAGGGCGGCGGCCTTCATCTTCTTCGGGGTGCGCTGGGTGTAGTCACGCGGCGTGGGGCCGTGGACGACGCCACCACCGGTGAACTGCGGCGCACGGGTCGAACCCTGGCGGGCGCGGCCGGTGCCCTTCTGGCGGTACGGCTTCTTGCCACCACCGCGGACTTCACCGCGGGTCTTGGTGTCATGCGTGCCCTGGCGCGCGGCGGCCAGCTGGCCCACCACGACCTGGTGCATGAGGGGCACGTTGGCCTGCACGTCGAAGATCTCCGAGGGGAGCTCGACCGTGCCGTCGGCTTTACCGGCCGGGGTCTTCAGCTCGACGCTGGTCATGTTCAGTTACCACCCTTCGCGGCGCTGCGAACGAACAGCAGGCCGCCCTTGGGACCGGGCACGGCGCCCTTGATCAGCAGCAGGCCGTCCTCGGCACGCACCGCGTGCACGGTCAGGTTCTGCGTGGTGACCCGGTCGTTGCCCATCCGGCCCGCCATGCGCAGGCCCTTGAAGACGCGGCCCGGGGTGGCGCAGCCACCGATCGAGCCGGGCTTGCGGTGCACGGCCTGGGCACCGTGGCTCGCGCCCTGGCCCTTGAAGCCGTGACGCTTCATGACACCGGCGTAGCCCTTGCCCTTGCTGGTACCGGTCACGTCGACCTCGATACCGGCCTCGAACACCTCAGCGGTGATCTCCTGGCCGACTTCGTAGGTGTCCGCATCGGTGGTACGCAGCTCGGCAAGGAAACGGCGCGGGGTCACGCTCGCCTTGTCGAAGTGGCCGGTGCGCGGCTTGTTGACCCGGCGCGGGTCGACCGCGCCGAAAGCCAGCTGCACGGCCTTGTAGCCGTCGGTTTCCTGGGTCCGAACCTGGGTGACCACGTTCGGACCGGCCTGCACGACGGTCACCGGGACGACCCGGTTGTTCTCGTCGAAGACCTGGGTCATACCGAGCTTGGTGCCCAGAATGCCCTTCATTTGCCTGTCAGACATGAGTCTCTTACTCTCCGCCGCTCGCCAGCCGCTACTGGATGTTGACGTCGACGCTCGCCGGCAGGTCGATGCGCATGAGCGCGTCGACCGTCTTCGGCGTCGGGTCGAGGATGTCGATCAGACGCTTGTGCGTGCGCATCTCGAAGTGCTCGCGCGAATCCTTGTACTTGTGCGGCGAGCGGATGACGCAGTAAACGTTCTTCTCGGTGGGCAGCGGCACCGGCCCGACAACACGGGCGCCGGTGCGCGTGACCGTCTCGACGATCTTGCGCGCCGAGGTGTCAATCGCCTCGTGGTCGTAGGCCTTGAGCCGGATGCGGATCTTCTGTCCCGCCATGGTGGCTGCTCGTTCCTTGTCGTCTCGTGCCGCTTTTGTCTTTTCAAACCTCAGCCTGACTGAGGTTTTCCCAGTTCAACGGCCCTGTCCCCGGTCCACGCGGTCGGGCGTGTCGAGCCCGACGCACAGACGGATCCCGCGGGATCTTCGTCTTGCCTGGTCTTCCTCAACGTGAGGAGGCATCGAGCCGGCGGAAATGCTTGGATCGCCGTCTCAAACGCCCTTGCCCGCTAGCCTCACCCGAAGGAAGTGCTCCGCGGACCGTGGCCGCTCATACCAGGGCGGCCGGAACCTGCTAGTCAACTGACTCGCAAGGTTCGGCCGCCCCAGGACGAGCAACCTGAATAGTGTCGCACACGTGATTTGACGCCTTGAACCCGGGGGTGTAACCACCCCCGGGTCGGCGTCAAATCACTTGACGATCTTGGTGACCTGGCCGGCGCCCACGGTCCGGCCACCCTCACGGATGGCGAAACGCAGGCCCTCGTCCATGGCGACCGGCTGGATCAGCACGACGCTGATGTCCGTGTTGTCGCCCGGCATGACCATCTCGACACCCTCCTTGAGGGTGACGACGCCGGTCACGTCCGTGGTACGGAAGTAGAACTGCGGGCGGTAGTTGTTGAAGAACGGGGTGTGACGGCCACCCTCGTCCTTCGACAGGATGTAGACCGAGCCCTCGAACTCCGTGTGCGGGGTGGTGGTGCCCGGCTTCACGACGACCTGGCCGCGCTCGACGTCCTCGCGCTTGATACCGCGGACCAGCAGACCGACGTTGTCGCCGGCCTCACCCTGGTCGAGCAGCTTGCGGAACATCTCGACACCGGTGACGGTGGTCTTGGTCGACTTCTCCTTGATGCCGACGATCTCGACCTCTTCGTTCACGTTGACGCGGCCACGCTCGATACGGCCGGTCACGACCGTGCCACGGCCGGTGATCGTGAAGACGTCTTCGATCGGCATCAGGAACGGCTTGTCGAGCTCACGCACCGGGTCCGGCACGTTCTCGTCGACGGCCGCCATGAGCTCGAGCACGCTCTCGCCCCACTTGGCGTCGCCCTCGAGGGCCTTCAGGCCGGAGACCTTGACGACCGGAGCGTCGTCACCAGGGAAGTCCTGGGAGGACAGCAGCTCGCGGACCTCGAGCTCGACGAGCTCCAGGATCTCCTCGTCGTCGACCATGTCGGCCTTGTTCAGCGCGACCACGATGTAGGGCACGCCGACCTGCTTCGCGAGCAGCACGTGCTCACGGGTCTGCGGCATCGGGCCGTCGGTCGCCGCGACCACGAGGATCGCGCCGTCCATCTGCGCCGCACCGGTGATCATGTTCTTGATGTAGTCCGCGTGGCCCGGGGCGTCCACGTGAGCGTAGTGACGCTTCTCGGTCTGGTACTCGACGTGCGAGATGTTGATCGTGATGCCGCGCTGCTTCTCTTCCGGCGCGTTGTCGATCTGGTCGAACGCCGAGGCCGTGTTCAGCTCGGGGTACTTGTCGTGCAGAACCTTGGTGATCGCCGCGGTCAGAGTGGTCTTACCGTGGTCGACGTGACCGATGGTCCCGATGTTGACGTGCGGCTTGGTCCGCTCGAATTTCGCCTTCGCCACTGGAATGTCCTCCTGGACTGTTTTGCTTACTCACCGGCCGACGTGGCTGTCGTCAGACGGAGATTCGTTTCTCGGTGGGTGGTGCGGACGTTCAGGAGTTTTCCTTATGCCCGCGAGCGAGAGGGAACTACTCCCCTGTCGCCTTCGCGATGATTTCCTTCGCGACGTTCGCGGGAACCTCAGCGTAGGAGTCGAACACCATGGAGTAGTTGGCACGTCCCTGGGTACGCGACCGCAGGTCACCGACGTAACCGAACATCTCCGACAGCGGGACCAGTGCCTTGACGACACGGGTACCGGCGCGCTCCTCCATGGCCTGGATCTGGCCACGGCGGGAGTTGAGGTCACCGATCACATCGCCCATGTAGTCCTCGGGCGTGGTGACCTCGACGGCCATCAGCGGCTCGAGGATGACCGGACCGGCCTTCTTCGCGGCTTCCTTCATCGCCATGGAGCCGGCGATCTTGAAGGCCATTTCCGAAGAGTCGACCTCGTGGTACGCGCCGTCCAACAAGGTGAACTTCAACCCGACGAGCGGGTAGCCGGCCAGCACGCCGTACTGCATGGCGTCCTGCGCGCCCGCGTCGACCGACGGGATGTACTCCCGCGGCACGCGGCCACCGGTGACCTTGTTGGAGAACTCGTAGAGGGCACCGTCGGTGGACTCGAGCGGCTCGAGCTTGACGATGACCTTCGCGAACTGACCGGAACCACCGGTCTGCTTCTTGTGCACGTAGTCGAGCTTCTCGACCGTCTTGCGCACCGTCTCGCGGTAGGCGACCTGCGGCTTACCGATGTTCGCCTCGACCTTGTAGTCGGACTTCATGCGGTTCACCAGCACCTCGAGGTGCAGCTCGCCCATACCCGCGATGATCGTCTGGCCGGTGTCCTCGTCCAGGTTGACCTGGAACGTCGGGTCCTCTTCGGCCAGCTTCTGGATCGCCAGGGACAGCTTCTCCTGGTCGGCCTTGGTCTTCGGCTCGATCGCGACGCGGATGACCGGCGCCGGGAACGTCATCGACTCGAGGACGACCGGGTTCTGCGGGTCGGCGAGGGTGTCACCGGTGGTGGTGTCCTTCAGGCCGATGACCGCGTAGATGTGGCCCGCCTGGGCCTCGTCGACCGGGTTCTCCTTGTTGGAGTGCATCTGGAAGAGCTTCCCGATGCGCTCCTTGCGCTCCTTGGTGGCGTTGATCAGCTGCGCGCCGGAGGCGACCTTGCCCGAGTACACCCGGATGTAGGTCAGCTTGCCGAAGAACGGGTGCGCGGCGATCTTGAACGCCAGAGCGGAGAACGGCTCCTCGGTCGACGGCTTGCGCGACACGACGGTCTCACCGTCGGGCAGCGTGCCCTCGACGGCGGGGACGTCCAGCGGCGACGGAAGGTAGTCGATGACCGCGTCGAGCATGGGCTGCACGCCCTTGTTCTTGAAAGCGGAACCGGTGAGCACCGGGTACGCCTCGCGGTTCACGGTGAGCTTGCGGATACCGGCCTTGAGCTCGGCTTCCGTCAGCTCCTCGCCCTCGAGGAACTTCTCCATCAGGGAGTCGTCGGTCTCGGCGATGGCCTCGACCAGCTTCTCCCGGTACTCGGCCGCCTTGTCGGCGAGCTCGGCCGGGATCTCCTCGACGGCGTAGTCCTCGCCCTTCTGGACCTCTCCGCGCCAGGTCAACGCCTTCATGCGGACCAGGTCGATGACGCCTTCGAACTCGTTCTCGGCGCCGATCGGCAGCTGGATGACCAGCGGGCGGGCGCCGAGGCGCTCTTCGATGGTGCGGACGGTGAAGTAGAAGTCCGCGCCGAGCTTGTCCATCTTGTTGACGAAGCAGATACGAGGAACCTCGTACTTGTCCGCCTGACGCCAGACCTGCTCGGACTGCGGCTCGACACCTTCCTTGCCGTCGAAGACGGCGACGGCACCATCGAGCACGCGCAGCGATCGCTCCACCTCGACGGTGAAGTCGACGTGACCCGGGGTGTCGATGATGTTGATCTGGTGATCGGCCCAGAAGGTGGTGGTGGCAGCCGAGGTGATGGTGATACCCCGCTTCTGCTCCTCCTCCATCCAGTCCATGGTGGCGGCGCCATCGTGGACTTCACCGATCTTGTAGTTGACCCCGGTGTAGAACAGGATCCGCTCGGTGGTGGTGGTCTTACCGGCGTCGATGTGGGCCATGATGCCGATGTTGCGGACCTTGTTCAGGTCGGTCAGCACTTCACGTGCCACGAGAGTGTTCCCCTGTCTCAAAAGTGGGGCCCGGCAAGGCGCGACCCGAGGGACCGGGCGGCGGTACCGGACTACTTACCAGCGGTAGTGCGCGAAGGCCTTGTTGGACTCGGCCATCTTGTGCGTGTCCTCGCGTCGCTTCACGCTGGCGCCGAGGCCGTTGCTCGCGTCGAGGAGCTCGTTCTGCAGACGCTCGATCATGGTCTTCTCGCGGCGAGCCTGCGAGAAGGAGACCAGCCAGCGAAGCGCGAGCGTGGTGGAACGTCCCGGCTTGACCTCGATCGGCACCTGGTAGGTGGCACCACCGACGCGGCGGCTCTTCACCTCGATGGTGGGCTTCACGTTGTCAAGGGCGCGCTTCAGCGTGACGACCGGGTCGGTGCCGGTCTTCTCGCGAGCGCCTTCGAGGGCGCCGTAGACGATGCGCTCGGCCAGAGACCGCTTGCCGTCCTTCAGCACCTTGTTCACCAGCTGGGTGACCAGCGGGGATGCGTAGACGGGGTCAGAGATCAGCGGCCGCTTCGGGGCCGGACCCTTGCGGGGCATTAGCTCTTCTCCTTCTTCGCGCCGTACCGGCTGCGCGCCTGCTTACGGTTCTTGACACCCTGGGTGTCGAGCGAACCGCGGATGATCTTGTAGCGGACACCCGGCAGGTCCTTCACACGACCACCGCGCACGAGCACCATCGAGTGCTCCTGCAGGTTGTGGCCTTCACCGGGAATGTAGGCGGTGACCTCGATGCCGCTGGTCAGCTTCACACGAGCGACCTTGCGAAGCGCCGAGTTCGGCTTCTTGGGGGTTGTGGTGTACACGCGAGTGCACACGCCACGCCGCTGCGGGCTCCCCTTGAGGGCCGCGGTCTTCTGCTTGGCAGCCTTGTCCTGGCGGCCCTTACGGACCAGCTGCTGGATCGTGGGCAATGGACCAGCTTTCTGTTCGCGATCTTGCTACTACGTGGTGTCTCCGGCCCCCGCGGTCGGGCGTGTCGGCCCGCGTCACGGTCTTGCGACCGGTAACTTCCCGTAGGGATTTTCCGTCGGATCCCGTGTGGGCGAAGCCGGTGGACCGGATGCCTGAGCACCCCGTCCATGCCGCACGGCACACGGGACGGCCCGACGCCTGCCGGGCACGGTCTCCAAAGATACCCGGCCTCTTCCGGACCGGCCAAATCGGGGGGTCCATAACTATATCGTGCCGGGCGGCACGCCGCGGTCACCCTGATGGAACGGCGTTTCGGACCGGTTCTCCCGCCACCGCCCCACCGGAGGCGCCGCGCGCCCGGCCTTCATTCCTCGTCGGGTTTGGCATGGTCCGCCCGGCCCGGATGCGGATCCCGCGAGAGATCGATCAGCGGATGCACGGGAGCCCCGTCCGGCGCCGCGTGACTCCCCCGCCGGGGTTCTTCGCTGCTTTCCTGCTGCTCGGCGTCCACGACGCCCTCCCCTCACTCGTACTGATTCCACCCCGCTCGGCGAACCACGCTACCTATCCCCTATCGGGTGAGCCGGATGGATCGGGAAGGGACACCATCGCGGCGAAGCGGTGAAGGGGCCACGGTGACCCCGGTCACAGTGCCGTGGCATAGCTGGCCGTCCGACGCACCACAAGCGCGCGAAGGCTCCATGTCGGCCGGGTCCGACCGACTCGTCGCGGACCCCGGCGCGTCCCTTCAGGACATCCGCTCCGCCCGGAAGTTCTTCGGCGGCAACCACAACAGCTCGCCGCCGCCATTCTGTCCACTTCGTACCCCGCGGTGGCCGACGCGGCGCGGAAACAGGCGGCGATCACCGACGCGCGGTTCGGCGGAACGTCCCCTCCGGACGCCGAGGAACAGGTTCTCGAAGCCCAAGTCGAAGCCGAGGGGAACCACAACGGACGATCCGTGGTCTCAGCTGTCGGAGGAGCCACCACGGAGCACCACCCGCCACCCTCGGAACGAAGACCACTTCAGCGAGGCAACGGTGCTTCGGCGGTCGGACCGGACCAGGCGGGCACGTGGTCAAGACGCAGACCTTGATCGACTACACGGACGAATTCGGCCACTACAAGGACGAAGCGGGGAAGTTCGGGCTCACGTACCCAGGCGGCGTCGAGCTACCACGGCTTCGAGAACGACGCGACGATCACCCTGGGAAGTACGAACCGGAATGAGCTGGGGGACGGCATGACCGACGAGAAGGCGAGTATCGCCGACGGCGTCAAGATCACGGGTGACGACAGCTTCGGCAAGAACGCGCTCGACGCGGTGAAGAAGGTGCCGATCGCGGGCAAGGGCGTCACCACCGTCGCCAACGCCTACGAGAAGTTCGGCGCCGCGCAAGGTTTCGGTGACCTCGCGGCAGCGGGCGGGCAGCTGGTGCAGGACGGCGCCGGGTTCATCGCGGGGGCGGGCGCGGACCTCGCGAGCTTCGTGCTCGACCCGGTCGGCTGGCTGGTCGGCAACGGACTGAACATCCTGATCGAGTTGATCCAGCCGCTGCAGGACGCGCTGCACTTCGTCACCGGCGACGGTCCGTCGCTCAAGACCGCGGCCGGCAACTTCGGCGCCATCGCCAAAGGTTTCGTCACGCTGGCCGACGACTTCGTCAAGACCGGCGACGAGTCCTTGAAGGACTGGGTGGGCGACGCGGGCGACGCCGCCCGGAACGCGCTCGGCGACTTCGCCGTCGGCATCAAGGGCATCGGCACCAGCGCCGGGACGGTGGCCGAGACCCTGCAGATGTGGTCGATGGTGATGACCGTCATCGAAGAGGTCGTCAAGGCGATCATCTCGGAACTGGTCACCTGGGCGATCTACATCTGGCTGCCCGCGCTGGCCGCCTCCGTCGTCAGCCTCGGCTCGTCGGTGGCCGCCGCGATGACCGCGACGATCGCCAAGGCCGCGAGCGCGATGGGCAAGATCACCAAGCACCTCGGCCGGCTCGGCAAGCTGCTCGACAAGTTCATGGGCTTCCTGCTCAAGTGGACGGACGACCTGGTCAAACAGGGTTCGAAGCTGACGAAGGCGGGCAAGGTCGGGATGACCCCTGGCCAGGAGAAGGCGATCGTCGGCGCGTTCGCCCAGGGTTCCGGGACCCAGCTGGGCACGTTCGGCGATGCCGCGAAGGACGCCCTCAAGGGCGTGCCGAACCAGGTGATCAAACAGGTGGTCGGGGTCAATCCCGCCGATCTGTCGAAGGGATCGGCCTACCAGGGCAAGGCGGCCTTCGACTTCGTGAACAAGGCCATCGACAACACCAGGACCACCACGACCGGGCAGGAGTACGGCCGCACCGGCGGTCACCACCGCGAAGAGGAGACCCGCGAGAATCTCGACATGGACCAGTAGGGTCGCCCGATGGATTATCAGCCGGCCGGGCCGTGGCTCATCGCCGGTGGATACACCCTGGCGCTGGCGCTGTTGCTGCTCGGCGGGCGCTTCGACGGACGGCGGCCCACGGCGGCGGCCGTCAGCTACGCGCTCTGCGGGATCCTCGTTTCCGAAACGTCGCTGTACTGGCTCTCGGCGGGATCCGGCAGTGCGGTGCCCGGCTGGCTCTGGTTCGCCTTCCCGCTGGTGATCGCGGCCTTGGCGGCGTGGCGGGGGTATCGGCGGAAGACGTGGACCGGCAGGCTCGACGCGTCCGGTGAGCCGAGCTTCGGCGTGCTCCCCCAGCGCGGAATCGCCGTCACCCATGCCTCTTCCGCGTCGATGGCGACCGCCGTCGAGTTCGCGCACAACGGGCATCGGTTGCTCGGGGTCGAGTACGGGCTCGGCGGCTCGACGGCGTTCCCCGGCTGGTCCAGGACAGCCGACCTGATCGATGGGACGTATGCCCTGATCCAGCTTCGGACCCCAGAGGTGCCGTCCGTGGTCATCACCCCGACCACGGGCGCCTTCGAGCCGGAGCGGTTCACGCCACTGGAGGACGCCCGCATCACCCGGAACACCGCCGGTGCACCGAAGCCGGACGCGCTGCTCCAGCGGTTCGAGACCGGTACGGAGTTCGACCGGCGGTTCACCGTGACGACGTCCGATCCGGAGTTCGCCAAGACCCTGCTCTCCCCCGGCGTTCGCGCGTTGCTGGAGGGCGACTCGTGGTTCCGGGTCCACGAAGTCGCCTTCCACGGCGGCTCGCTGTGGACCTCCGAAGCCGGGACGTTGACCGAAGAGACGATGTTCGCCGATTCCCGGCGTCTGGCCATATTGGCGTCCACAGTGGACTGGGAAGACGCCGATTTCCGTGCTGTCGCGGCGGCTTCCGACACCAGCGACACCGGATGGCTCGGCGGGCGGCGAGGCCCGCTCGCCGGAGTCCGCGGCCCGCTCAACCGGCGCCGGGAAGCGGCGGGCCGTCAGCCGCTGTCGTCGCTTTCACTGGTGGCGCGCACGGTCGCCACGGTCGCGCTGGTGCTGCCGGGGCTGGCGCTCGCGGTGAACTCGCTGACCGCGTTGACCGGGCTCGCCCCCGAAGCGCGGCTCACCGTGACCGCGACCCTGCGCGCGGAGGCCGGCACGCCGAGCTGCACCAGCTGCGGCAGCGGCAACCTGGTGGACGGCACCTACGAACTCGACGGCGGGACGCACGAGGTCAAGGACCTGCGGTGGATGTCGTTCGGGACGTTCCCGGAGCGGGGAGACGTCGTCGACATCGCCGTGACGCCGCTGTGGTGGCATCCGCTGATCGAGGGCAAGGACACCGGCATCATCCTGCTGCTGATCGGACTGGCCCCCGTCCTCACCGGCGCCCTCCTCGCCAAGGCGACCTTCAGCCCGCGGCCGCGGCGACTTTAGCGGGCTAAACGCGATCCGGCACCGTCTGGGCCAGGGACTTCGCGAAGTAGTGGTGTGCGTAGGGGTCGTCGTTGAAAGGCTCGACCGTCTCGTAGCCGAGGCGGGCGTACAGGGCCCTCGCCTCGACCAGGTCGTCGCGGGTGTCGAGGCGGATCAGCATGGCCCCAAGGCCGCGGGCGACGTCTTCGGCGGCGGCCACGAGCAGCGCCGCGCCACCTTTGCCGCGTTCGGACTTCCGCAGGAAGACGCGCTTGAGTTCGGCGATCCCGGGCGCGACGACCCTGAGCCCCGCGCAGCCGGCCAACACCCCGTCGCGCCGCGCGAGGAGGAAGGAACCGGTCGGCGGGACCATGTCCCGGCTGTGGTTCTCCTCGAGCAAGACGTCGAGCTCCTCGTCGGTGACCTGGCGCTCGTAGAAGCGGGAGGCGATCTCGTCCAGGTACTCACGCAGCAGCTGGGCGGCGTCCGGGTGATCGACGGGGGTGACTTCGAAGCTCCAGGTCATGGCTACATTCTGCCAACTCCGGCCACCGCTTTTCGCTCACCACCGGATCGCGATCAGGGGGCTGAACGCAAGTCGCCCCGCCCCCTGCGCCGGATCGCACTTAGCCCGCGAAAGTCGCTTCAGGCTTACGCGACCTCGCCGGGGTGGGTGGACGTCTCCGACCGCGACAGGCCGAAGCTCAAGGCCGTCTCGTGCCTGCCGGGCGGTCCTCCAAGGCGGGAGACGTCGAGGGCGTACGTCGTGAGCCACTTCCTGCGCTTGCCGTCCGCGCGCTGGGACGCCGTGAGGTTCTGGACCAGGTGGTTCTGGATCCCGTGCTCCTTGTCGGCGTAGGCACTGGTCGTGGAGCCGGGGTAGGTCACCGTGCCCACGGCCAGGACCGCCACCCTGGCGCCTGTCACCACTTGGGCGAGTTGGTTAGCATTCTTTCTCCCTGTTTTCGCCACCGAATAGCCGGGAATTCTGCTCTCCGCACAGGCGCGGACCAAAGAATGCAATCACCCGCCGGTTCGCGCAGAGAACCGCTGCGGCACTGCGAAAAGCGTCAGCACGCAAGGAACAGACGCCTTCGTGTCGGATACGCTGATTCAGTACGGCTCGACAACCCCGGATAGGTCAGAAATCCATACACAGCACGCTGTTCCGCTGCCACATATCAACTTGCTGACGCCGTACCAAGGCGACCAGGAATTGTACTCGTGAAGCCGCCGGAGTCGGATCGACCATTGAACCGAAGGGAAAATCCGACTGGGGAATGCGTGCGGGCCAACAGTGCCTACATGCTCAAGAGGTACGACTACAGCACGCCGTCGACCATTTCTTGCGCTGAGCCGCAGCCTCCCGGAGGAGAAGAGGAAGGCGGAGTACTTTCCGATCGTGGCGAAGGACCGGCTGTCCGCCCACGGGTATCGGCGATCCGCGGATCACCGGAAGGCACCCGTGCGTCTACCCTGCCAGATCGCGTTTAGCCCGCTGAACGCGTCAAGCGCCCTTCGGCGTCAGTTGTCTGCTCGCCGATGATGGGCGACTGAGTCACCCGGAAACGGGAATGGCCCCCGCCGGATCGGCGAGGGCCATTCCCGTGGAGTGCGCTTCGGTCAGCGGAAGTCGCGGCCGAAGTCGTAGTCGTCCAGCGGAACCGCGGCACCGGGGGTGGAGCCGAACACATCCGGGGTGTAGTAGCCGTCGTCGTAGGACGGGATCGCGTAAGCGGCGACCCGCGCCTCCTCGGTCGGCTGCACCTGGATGTTGCGGTACTTGTTGATGCCGGTACCGGCCGGGATCAGCTTACCGATGATCACGTTCTCCTTGAGGCCCACGAGCTTGTCCGAACGGCCGTTGATGGCCGCGTCGGTCAGGACACGCGTGGTCTCCTGGAACGAGGCCGCCGACAGCCACGAGTCCGTGGTCAGCGAGGCCTTCGTGATCCCCATCAGCACCGGGCGACCCGAGGCAGGCTCGCCGCCTTCGGCGACCGACGCCCGGTTCTTCGCCTCGAACTTGGTCCGCTCGGGCAGCTCGCCCGGGAGGAAGTCCGTGGCACCGGAGTCGATGATCGTCACCCGGCGCAGCATCTGCCGGACGATGACCTCGATGTGCTTGTCGTGGATCGACACACCCTGCGCCCGGTACACCTTCTGGACCTCGTCCACCAGGTGCATCTGCGCCTCGCGCGGCCCCATGACCCGCAAGACCTCGTGCGGGTCCGGCGTGCCCTCGAGCAGCTGCTGACCGACGTTGACGCGGTCACCGTCGCCCAGCGGGCCGCTCGGGGTGTTCGCGAGCCGCTGTCGCTTGGACAGCTTGTCGAAGACGATCTCTTCGCTGCCGTCGTCCGGGATCAGCGTGATCTTCCAGAACCGCTCGCTCTCCTCGATGCGCACCCGGCCATCGACGTCGGCGATCGGCGCCTTGCCCTTCGGGACACGGGCCTCGAACAGCTCCTGGACACGGGGCAGACCGGTCGTGATGTCGTCACCGGCGACACCACCCTGGTGGAACGTACGCATCGTCAGCTGCGTACCCGGCTCACCGATCGACTGGGCCGCGACGATACCCACGGCCTCGCCGACATCGACGAGCTGACCGGTCGCCATGGACCGGCCGTAGCAGGTGGCGCAGATACCGACGGCCGACTCGCAGGTCAGCACCGAACGCACCTTGACCTTGGCGATCCCGCTCGAGATGAGCTTGTCGATCGCCGGGTCACCGATGTCGTCACCGGCGTTGAGCACGACGTTGCCCTTGGCGTCGACCGCGTCGGTCGCCAGGTTCCGCGCGTACACGCTGGTCTCGACGTGCTGGTCGCGCAGGACCTTGCCGTCGCCGACGTCCTCACCGATCGGCATGTTGATGCCGCGGGTGGTGCCACAGTCGACCTCGCGGACGATGACGTCCTGCGACACGTCCACCAGACGACGGGTCAGGTAACCCGAGTCGGCGGTACGGAGCGCCGTGTCCGCCAGACCCTTACGGGCACCGTGCGTCGCGATGAAGTACTCCGCCACCGACAGGCCTTCACGGAAGTTGGCCTTGATCGGACGCGGGATGTACTCACCCTTCGGGTTCGACACCAGACCACGCATACCGGCCAGCGACCGGACCTGCGTCATGTTGCCCGCCGCGCCCGACTTCACGATCATCGCGATCGGGTTGTCGTCCGGCAGCGCCGTCTCCATGATCTTGTGGACCTCTTCGGTGGCCTGCGTCCACACCTTGACGAGCTCGTTGTTGCGCTCGGCGTGCGACAGCTGACCACGCTGGTACCGCTTCTCGACCTGGTCGGCCTTGCCTTCGTACTCGTCCAGAATGGCCTTCTTGCCGGTCGGCACGAGGACGTCGGAGATCGCGACCGTGACACCCGAACGGGTCGCCCAGTAGAAACCGGCGTCCTTCAGGCGGTCCAGGGTCTGCGCGACCTGGGTCATCGAGTAGCGCTCGGCGAGGTCGTTCACGATCGCGGCCTGACGCTTCTTCGGCATCGGCTCGTTGATGAACGGGTAGTCCGCCGGGAGCAGCTCGTTGAACAGCACGCGGCCCAGGGTGGTCTCGGCCAGCCAAGCCTTGCCCGGCTCCCAGCCCTTCTCCGCGAGCGCCGCTTCGTCGGCCTTGGCGGGCTGACGGTCGGTGATGCGGATCTTGACCGGGGCGTGCAGGCTCAGCGCCTTGCGGTCGTACGCCATGATCGCTTCGGCCGGCGAGGAGTACGCGAAGCCCGCGCCCTCGGCCTTTTCGTTCAGGCGGGTCAGGTGGAACAGACCGGTCACCATGTCCAGTCGCGGCATGGCGAGCGGGCGGCCCGACGCCGGCGAAAGGATGTTGTTCGCCGACAGCATCAGGATGCGAGCCTCGGCCTGCGCCTCCGCGGACAGCGGGAGGTGCACGGCCATCTGGTCACCGTCGAAGTCCGCGTTGAACGCTTCACAGACCAGCGGGTGCAGCTGGATGGCCTTGCCTTCGACCAGCTGCGGCTCGAAGGCCTGGATACCGAGGCGGTGCAGGGTCGGCGCACGGTTCAGCATCACCGGGTGGCCGGTGATGACCTCTTCGAGCACGTCCCACACCTGCGGCCGCGAGCGCTCCACCATCCGCTTGGCGGACTTGATGTTCTGCGCGTGGTTCAGGTCGACCAGCCGCTTCATGACGAACGGCTTGAACAGCTCCAGCGCCATGTCCTTCGGCAGACCGCACTGGTGCAGCTTCAGCTGCGGGCCGACGATGATGACCGAACGGCCCGAGTAGTCGACACGCTTGCCGAGCAGGTTCTGGCGGAACCGGCCCTGCTTGCCCTTGAGCAGGTCGGACAGCGACTTCAGCGGACGGTTACCGGGACCGGTGACCGGGCGGCCGCGGCGGCCGTTGTCGAACAGCGCGTCGACGGCCTCCTGCAGCATCCGCTTCTCGTTGTTGACGATGATCTCGGGCGCGCCGAGGTCGATCAGCCGCTTCAACCGGTTGTTCCGGTTGATGACGCGGCGGTAGAGGTCGTTCAGGTCGGAGGTGGCGAACCGGCCACCGTCGAGCTGGACCATCGGGCGCAGGTCCGGCGGGATCACCGGGACGGCGTCGAGCACCATGCCGCGCGGGTCGTTGCCGGTGGCCTGGAAGGCCGCGACGACCTTGAGCCGCTTCAGCGCGCGGAGCTTCTTCTGCCCCTTGCCGTTGCGGATGGTGTCGCGCAGGTTGTCGGCCTCGGCCGCGACGTCGAACTCGGTGGCCAGCTTCTGGATGGCCTCCGCGCCCATGCCGCCGGTGAAGTACTCGCCGTAGCGGTCGACGAGCTCGCGGTAGAGCAGCTCGTCGGCGATCAGCTGACGCACGTCGAGCTTGGTGAAGGTCGTCCAGACCTCCTCGAGACGGTCCAGCTCGCGACCGGCGCGGTCACGCAGCTGACGCATCTCGCGCTCGCCGCCTTCCTTGACCTTGCGGCGGACGTCGGACTTGGCGCCCTCCGCCTCCAGCTCGGCCAGGTCGGCTTCCAGCTTCTGCGCCCGTGCCTCGATGTCCGCGTCACGCTTGGTCTCGAGGTTCTTGCGCTCGACGCCGATCTCGTTCTCCAGCGTCGGCAGGTCGTTGTGCCGCAGCTCGGTGTTCACACCGGTGATCACGTAGGCCGCGAAATAGATGATCTTCTCGAGGTCCTTCGGCGCCAGGTCGAGCAGGTAGCCCAGGCGGGAGGGAACACCCTTGAAGTACCAGATGTGGGTGACGGGAGCGGCCAGCTCGATGTGGCCCATCCGCTCACGGCGCACCTTGGCGCGGGTGACCTCGACGCCACAGCGCTCGCAGATGATGCCCTTGAAGCGGACTCGCTTGTACTTACCGCAGTAGCACTCCCAGTCCCGGGTCGGGCCGAAGATCTTCTCGCAGAAGAGGCCGTCCTTCTCGGGCTTGAGCGTCCGGTAGTTGATGGTCTCCGGCTTCTTCACCTCGCCGAAGGACCACTGACGAATGTCGTCGGCGGTGGCGAGGCCGATGCGGAGCTCATCGAAGAAGTTGACGTCCAGCACGTCTTTGCATCCCCTTGGGGTTGGGTCGACTAGAGGGGTTGGCGGTCGAGGCGGGGCCCACGGGAGGCAGGCCCCGCCTCGGACAGCCGTCAGTGCACGACGTCGTCCACCGAGGGCGACTCGTTGCGGGACAGGTTGATGCCGAGGTTGGCCGCGGCGCGCTCGAGGTCCTCGTCGTCGGAGTCGCGCATCTCGATCGCGGCGCCGTCGCTGGACAGCACCTCGACGTTGAGGCAGAGCGACTGGAGCTCCTTCAGGAGCACCTTGAACGACTCGGGGATACCCGGCTCGGGGATGTTCTCCCCCTTGACGATGGCCTCGTACACCTTGACGCGGCCGACCACGTCGTCCGACTTGATCGTCAGGAGTTCCTGCAGGGTGTATGCGGCGCCGTACGCCTGCATCGCCCAGCACTCCATCTCGCCGAACCGCTGGCCACCGAACTGCGCCTTACCACCCAGCGGCTGCTGCGTGATCATCGAGTACGGACCGGTGGACCGGGCGTGGATCTTGTCGTCGACCAGGTGGTGCAGCTTCAGGATGTACATGTAGCCGACGGCGACCGGGTACGGGTACGGCTCGCCGGAGCGGCCGTCCAGCAGCATGGCCTTGCCGTTCTGCTTGACCATGCGCTCACCGTCGCGGTTCGGCTTGGTGGCGCCGAGCAGGCCGGTCAGCTCGTCTTCCTTGGCACCGTCGAACACCGGGGTGGCGGTGTTCGTGCCGGGGTCGACGTCGTACAGCTCCTCGTTGAGGTTCTTCGCCCAATCCGGGGCGCCTTCGATCTTCCAACCCTGCGAAGCCAGCCAGCCCAGGTGAAGCTCCAGGACCTGGCCGATGTTCATACGACGCGGGACACCGTGGGTGTTCAGGATGATGTCGACGGGCGTGCCGTCCTCCATGAACGGCATGTCCTCGGCGGGGAGGATCTTGCCGATGACGCCCTTGTTCCCGTGGCGACCGGCGAGCTTGTCGCCCGGCTGGATCTTCCGCTTCTGGGCCACGTAGACGCGGACCAGTTCGTTGACGCCCGGGGGCAGCTCGTCGTCGTCCTCGCGCGAGAACACGCGGATGCCGATGACCTTGCCGGTCTCGCCGTGCGGCACCTTCAGCGAGGTGTCGCGGACTTCGCGGGCTTTCTCCCCGAAGATCGCGCGGAGCAGGCGCTCTTCCGGGGTCAGCTCGGTCTCACCCTTGGGCGTGACCTTGCCGACCAGGATGTCGCCGTCGCGAACCTCGGCACCGATGCGGATGATGCCGCGCTCGTCGAGGTCGGCCAGGACTTCTTCGGAGACGTTCGGGATGTCCCGGGTGATCTCCTCGGCGCCCAGCTTGGTGTCGCGGGCGTCGATCTCGTGCTCCTCGATGTGGATCGACGTGAGCACGTCGTCCTGCACCATGCGCTCGGAGAGGATGATCGCGTCTTCGTAGTTGTGGCCTTCCCATGGCATGACCGCCACGAGCAGGTTCTTGCCGAGTGCCACCTCGCCGTTCTCGGTGGACGGGCCATCGGCGATGACCTGACCCTGTTCGACCCGGTCACCCTCGTTCACGATCGGGCGGTGGTTGAAGCAGGTGCCGTGGTTCGAGCGGCGGAACTTGTAGAGGCTGTAGCTCTTGCGCGTCCCGTCGTCGTGCATGATCGTGACCAGGTCGGCGGAGAGTTCCTCGACCACGCCCGACTGCTCGGCGATCACCATGTCGCCGGAGTCGATCGCGGCGCGCAACTCCATGCCGGTGCCCACCAGCGGCGCCTGACTGCGCAGCAGCGGCACCGCCTGACGCTGCATGTTCGCGCCCATCAGCGCGCGGTTCGCGTCGTCGTGCTCGAGGAACGGGATCATCGCCGTGGCGACCGACACCATCTGGCGCGGCGACACGTCCATGTAGTCCACGTCGAGCGGGTCGATCAGCTCGACCTCACCGCCCTTCTTGCGGACCAGGACCCGGTCTTCGACGAAGGTGCCGTCGTCGGTGATCGGCGCGTTCGCCTGCGCCTTGACGAACCGGTCTTCCTCATCCGCGGTCAGGTAGTCGACCTGGTCGGTGACCCGGCCCTCGACGACCTTGCGGTACGGCGTCTCGATGAAGCCGAACGGGTTGACCCGCGCGTACGAGCAGAGCGAGCCGATCAGGCCGATGTTCGGGCCTTCCGGCGTCTCGATCGGGCACATGCGGCCGTAGTGCGACGGGTGGACGTCGCGGACCTCCATGCCGGCGCGCTCACGGGACAGACCACCGGGGCCGAGGGCCGACAGACGCCGCTTGTGCGTCAGGCCGTCGATCGGGTTGGTCTGCTGCATGAACTGCGACAGTTGCGAAGTACCGAAGAACTCCTTGATCGCCGCCACGACGGGACGGATGTTGATCAGGGTCTGCGGCGTGATCGCCTCGACGTCCTGGGTGGTCATCCGCTCACGGACGACGCGCTCCATCCGGGACAGACCCACGCGGATCTGGTTCTGGATGAGCTCGCCGACGGTGCGGAGACGACGGTTGCCGAAGTGGTCGATGTCGTCGGTCTCGACCGGGATGGTCTGGTCGCCGACGGTCGCCTTGTCCTCGCCCGCGTGCAGGCGGACCAGGTACTCGATCGTCGAGACGATGTCCTCTTCGGTCAGCGTCCCGGTGTCGTACGGCGTGGTCAAGCCGAGCTTCTTGTTCAGCTTGTACCGGCCGACCTTGGCCAGGTCGTAGCGCTTCGGCTTGAAGAACAGGTTCTCCAGCAGCGTCTGCGCGCTCTCCTTGGTGGGCGGTTCGCCCGGACGCAGCTTGCGGTAGATGTCGAGCAGCGCCTCGTCGGTGCCGGCGGTGTGGTCCTTCTCGAGGGTGGCGAGCAGCGTCTCGGAAAAGGAGAAGCGCTCGCGGATCGCCTCGGTGGTCCAGCCGAGCGCCTTCAGCAGCACGGTGACCGGCTGGCGGCGCTTGCGGTCGATGCGGACGCCGACGGTGTCACGCTTGTCGACGTCGAACTCCAGCCAGGCACCCCGGCTCGGGATGACGCGGACGGTGAAGACGTCCTTGTCGGTGGTCTTGTCGACGCTGGTGTCGAAGTACACACCCGGCGAACGGACCAGCTGGGACACGACGACACGCTCGGTGCCGTTGATGACGAAGGTGCCCTTGTCGGTCATCACCGGGAAGTCACCCATGAAGACCGTCTGGCTCTTGATCTCGCCGGTGTTGTTGTTCACGAACTCGGCGGTCACGAACAGCGGGGCCGCGTACGTCATGTCCTTGTCCTTGCACTCCTCGACGGAGGCCTTGACCTCGTCGAAGCGCGGGTCGGAGAAGGACAGCGACATGGATCCGGAGAAGTCTTCGATCGGCGAGATCTCGTTGAGGACCTCTTCCAGGCCGCCGACCGGGTTTTCTTCACCTTCTTCGACGCGGTGTTCGAACCACGCTTCGTCGCCGGTGAACCATTCGAAAGACCTGATCTGCACGTCGAGCAGGTTCGGAGTGGTGAGCGGCTCGCGAATCTTTGCGAAGGAGACCCGCTTGGGGGCTCCCGGGATTCCCGTGGACTCCGAACGAGATACAGCCGAGGTGGTCGCAGCAGTGGCCTGGTTCGCGGGAGAGACTGCCAAGATGCGTCCTTCCGGGGACAATGAGCGGTGAGCAGCCGCGTCAGCAACAGCTGATGCGGTCTGTCAAGGGTGCCGTGTGCCCACTATCCTAACTACCGGCTCCGGGCAGCCTGAAAGAGGGCAGCGCAAAGAAGCAGTCTAGCCCGAACGTCGCGGTCTGTCCAGGGGGCGCTCCCGATGGGGCCCAGCCTGCAACGCGACGTCTTCAGGTATGCCTCTCCTCGGCCTTCCCGGACCGTCCCTCCCGCAAGGGCACCGCCGGTTCTCACCGTTGCCAGTAAGCGTGACCCCACAGGGGCTCTGAGTCAAGATGCCGCGCGGTGGTCCCGCCGGTTGGCGCAGCGCCGAAGAAGCTCCGGGGCGGGCGCTTCACAGGATGATCATCCTGGTTACCGTCCGGTATGCGCAGGTGGCGCCGTCGAGGCGCCGACCTGCGTTTAGCGGGCTAAACGCGATCTTGCCCTGGCGACGTTTCGGAGGGTCACCGGGTAAGGATCGGGGATGGTTCGGGCGTTTCGGGGTGTGTGGCGGTTGTGACCGGTGAGTCGGCTGGTGCGGCGCACAGGGAGGTGCGGAGATCGCGTTTAGGGGGCTGAACGCGACGCGTCCCGGGCGGCCGCGGCGGAGAGGCGGCCGGGGTGACCCTCGGGACGTCGGGCTTCGGCTTGGGGCCTTGCCCACCCCCAGGCTTGAACTTCTCGGGCGCGATTCGGGTCGTCAGCGCCACGAATCTGTCCGGTACCTACTGCGGGCAGGCAGGAACGCCGCCTCAAGCTTGAGCACCACAGCGACAACGTGTGAAGGCACCCTCCCCCAACTCAGCCGAGCAACCGCGATCTTCACATCATCCCCTGTACATGAAGGCCCCCATCCTTGCGCCTAGGTACAGGAAGGGGGCCTTCATGTACTCCAGCCACCCGTCATCACGCAAAGAAGCGCCCAGGTACCCCAGAGGACCTCCTCAGCACCCAGATCGCCACTCACGACCGCCCGGCGGAGCGCGTTTAGCCCGCTAAACGCGCTCTGGAGCGAGGGAGGGGGGAGCCGGAAAGCCGTGAAGGCCTCCTTGAGGGACCCAGAGTCCCTCAAGGAGGCCTTCACAGGACAGGTGGGCGCCGGGTGGCGGCGGAGCGCGTTTAGCGGGCTAAACGCGCTCCGGGGGCGCTACTTGGAGGGGGCCGGGGAAGCGGGGGCCGAGGAGGCGGCTGGGTTGGGCGGAGCGGCGTAGGTGTTCATCGCCGTGATCTTCCACTTGTCGCCCTGCAGTTCCGCGTTCAAGTGCAGCTGCGCGCTGCCGGCGGTGGTCTTGTTCGTGTCGGCCCGCGTCGAACTCTGGTCGACGAACACCATCACGTCGGCCCGGTCGCCTTCCAGCCGGATGACGGCGCTGCGGGTGACCTTGCAGGTCACGACCATCTTCTGCTGCGGCGCCAGCCGCTTGACCTCGCCCATCAGCAGGTTGTACTTCGCCCGCACCTCGTCGTTGACCAGCAGGTCGCCGGCCGCAGTCTCGGTCTTCGCGATGTTGTTGTAGTCGTACGAGAACAGCGCCTCGGTGGCTTTCGCGACCTGGTCCTTGACCTGCGCGGTCTTCGCGACGTCCAGCAACGCCGTGTTGTTCGTCGAGCCGGACACCTCGTCGGCTTGGATCTTGAAGAACACGGCGCTCGCGGCCAGCAGAAGTCCGACGACGACCAGCGCGCCCGCCAGGATCAGCTGACGAGAGCCTGCCTTCTTCTCGGCAGGCTCTGAAGTTTCATCGACCTCGGTAGCGGCCTCGTCTTCGAGGTCGTCCGGCTTCGCCTGGGCGGCCTCACGCGCCTTCGCGCGCGGGCTCGGCTTCGCGACAACCTCAGCTTCGGGAGCCTCTTCGAGCTCTTCAGGAACCTCGACAGCAGGGACCTCGGCTTCAACGCCCTCGGGAGCAGCGGGCTCGGGAGCAGCGGGCTCGACAGCAACGGGCTCGACAGCAACGGGCTCGACAGCAACGGGCTCGGCCTCAGCGGGCTCGGGTTCGACCTCGGCTTCGGGCTGAGGTTCAGGCGCGGGCGCAGGACGCGGAGCGGGCCGCGGAGACGGACGGCGGACCGGCGCCGGCTTCGCCACCGGCGTCTCCGACACTTCCGAGACCTCCGAGACCTCCGCAGCAGGGACCTCCGAAGAGGCGGGGCCAGGAGACGCGGCGGGCCGTCGCAGACCGGCCACCCGGGGGCGGCGCACCGGCGGAGTGCTGCGAGGGGGCTGGCGACGGGAGGGAGGCACTACGAGGCTCCGTTCTAGGTGACGCTCTTACTGACCGGCCGCGACGAGGGGCACGTTGTCGATCCCGGACAGCTTCCACTCATCGCCCACCCGGGTCATCGAGACCTCGAGGCGCAACGCCTTCGAGCTCGCCTTGTCGCCCTGGGTGACCTGGGTGGAGATGGCGGCGAGGAAGCTCGCCTTGCCTTCGTGGTCGTCGAGTTCCTCGACCGCGATGTCCTGGATGGTGGTCACGACCTTGGTCTTCGCGTCACCGAGTGCCTTGCGATAGGTCGGTTCCAGCTGCTTCAGCTGCTCCGCCATCTTGTCGTCGGAGACGGCCTTCTGCCGCTCGAAGAAGTCATTGAGGTTCTCGAAGTCGACCTCGGTATACGCCTTGATCGCGGTACCACCGGCCTTGATCACCTCGTCTCGCGAACGCGCGAGGTCGGCGTTGTCGTCGGCCTCGGCCACGGCCCACATGACACCGAAGATCACCGCGGCGACGAAGGCGGCCAGCGCGAACGCCGCCGCCCCCAGGACGAGGGTCCGCGATCGAGAAGAACTCATGACACTCCAGGGTAGGTACAGGGTCTCGGGCTCAGCCGGGCAGGCCCAGCAGCGTGCCGAGGGTGGGCAGGCTGACCCCCGGGCTCCGCAGGACGCTCGGCATGCCCTGCGCCGCGCGCAGGGTGGCCAGTTCCTCGGCCGAGCGGCCGGCGTTCGCCGCGACGTCGCCTTCCGACGGGATCTGCGGGACGCCGTTGTACGGCACGTTCTGCGAACCGCGCACGTTGATCGGGCTGCCCTTCGGCTCGGCGCAGTACGCGTCGTCCTTCGGCGGGCGAGGCGTCGTGTCGGTGCCTTCGCGGTACTTGTCGAGGCCGATGTAGCCCTTGGTGCACGAGGGCGGGTTGAACAGGTTGAGCGCGAGGCCCAGGTGCGCGGTGCCGTCGTTGGCGACGCTGTTCGCGCCCGCGGCCAGCATCGGGTAGGTCACCAGTCCCTGTTCGAGCCCGTCGAGCCGGGTCACCAGCAGATTCGACGTCGTGAGCAGGTTCGCCGTCAGCGCGCCCAGCCCGGGACCGGATTCGGCGAGCACCGAGCTGATCTGGTCCGCCACCTGCGGGGTGATCCCGATCAGCTTCCGGATGTCGGCGTCGGAGTTCTTCAGCGTGCTGGAGAGCTTGTTGAGGTCCGCGCTGAACGACTTCATCGAGCTCGCCATGTCGTTCTGCGTTTCGAGGACCTGCCCGCCCTTCTCCAGCAGCTGGATGGTCTGCGGCAGGTATTCCTGCGCGGTCGCGGTGAAGCTCCGCGCGGTGTCGAGCAGCCGCTGCAGGTCCGCGCCGGTGCCGTTGAAGGCGTTGTACGACTCGTCGACGACCTTGCGCAGCGAATCGGTCGGCACCGACGCCGCGAGGCTGTCGAGGTCACCGATGAGCTGCTCGGTGGGCACCGGGGTCTTGACCTTGTCGGCCGGGATGACCGAACCCGACTTCAGGAACGGCCCCTGCTCGCCCTTCGGCCGCAGGTCGACGAACTGTTCACCGACGGCCGACCGGTTCGCGACCACGGCGTCCAGCGCGGCGGGCACCGGTGGGGCGTCCGGGGCGATGTCGAGGTCGGCTTCCAGGCCGGTCTTGGTGAGGCGCAGCTCCCCGACCCGGCCGATGTTGAAGCCGCGGTAGGTGACCTCCGCGTTCTGGAAGATGCCGCCGGACTGCTTGAGTTGCAGCTTCACCGTGTAGCCCTCGTCGCCGAAGACCTGGCCGAGTCCGGCGAACCGGATCAGCGCGTACACGATGGCGACCACGGAGATGATCGCGAAGGCGACCAGCTGGATCTTCGTCCTACGGACCAGCATCAGCCGGCACCTCCCGACAGCAAACCGAAGATCCCGGCGAGTCCGGTCTGTTGCGGCTGCCCGCCGCCCTGCGGCGCGCCCACCTGGCCACCGGCGACCCCGCCGACGCTGTCCGGGATCGGCAGCGGCGGATTCGCCCCCGGCCCCTCCGTCCCGCCGGTCAGTCCCGGCACCGGGACGACGTCCTGAAGCGGGTTCTGGCGGCTGCGGCCGAGGTTCTTGAGGATCTCGTTCAGATTCAGGT
The DNA here is from genome assembly GCF_029369745.1 of Amycolatopsis sp. QT-25. Classification (NCBI taxonomy): domain Bacteria; kingdom Bacillati; phylum Actinomycetota; class Actinomycetes; order Pseudonocardiales; family Pseudonocardiaceae; genus Amycolatopsis; species Amycolatopsis sp. QT-25. The sequence goes on along the minus strand of NZ_CP120210.1, from coordinate 616,941 downwards.
CGACCTTCGCGAACAGGTTGAAGTAGTCGCCCTTGACCCCCTCGTAGGCGGCGTCGCTGAACGGGAAGGTCAACAGGATCTCCAGCGCCTTGGGCAGATCCGACCCCGCCTCGCCGAGCTTCCGCAGCGTCGGCTGCAACGCCTTGAGGTCGGCGACGAGGTCTTCCTTGCTCTTGTTCACCGTGTCGACGGCGACCCCGGAGAGGTGGTTGAGCGCGTTCAGCATGGTCACCAGCTGGCCGCGCTGCTGCTCCAGTACGCCGAGGCCGGGGCCGAGGTTGTCGACCGCGCCGACCAGCTTGTCCTTCTGGCCGTTCAGCGTCAGCGAGAGCCGGTTCAGCCCGTCGAGCGCCCGCGTGATGTTCGCGGACTGCTTGTCCAGGTTCGTCACCAGCTCGTTGGCGTTGTTCAGCAGCGCCTTGAGCTCCGGCGAACGGCCGGTGGTGGCGTTGTTGAGTTCCTTGGTGATGGTGTTGAGCTGTTCCACCCCGCCGCCGTTGAGCAGCAGGGAAAGCGCGCCGAGCAGTTCCTCGACCTCGACGCTGCGGTTCGTGCGGGCCAGCGGGATCACGGCGTTGTCGGCGAGTCGGCCCTGCCGGTCGGCGGGCGCGGCCAGCTCGACGTACTTCTCACCGAGGAGGCTCGACTGCTTGACGTTGGCCAGCGCGTTCGCCGGCAGCTTCACGTCGCCGTTGACCCGGAGGGTGACTTCGGCGTTCCAGCCGTCCTGGGTCAGCCCGATCGCTTCGACACGGCCGATGGCGACCTCGTTGACCTTCACCCCGGCTTGCGGCGTCAGGTCGAGGACGTCCCGGAACTGCACCTTGACCGTGTACGGGTGGTCGCCGAGTTCGGCGCCGCCCGGCAGCGGGACGTCGTAGATGCCGCTGAACCCGCAGCCGCTCAACGTGAGCGCGGCGACGGTTCCGACAGCGAGGAGAGCGAGGGTTTTCATCACTTCGCCGCCGTTCCGTAGAGCTGACCGGCGATCGGCAGCGGAAGCGGCGGCAGCTGGCCCGCCTGCGAGGACTGGATCACCTGCGCGATCGACGGCAACGGCACCAGCCCGTCGACCAGTCCGGCGATCCCCTTGCACGCGTCGCCGAGCACGTCGAGCGCGTCCGGGGTCTGCTTGAGCAGGTTGCACACCATCACCAGCGGCGGCTGGGTGAGCTCGTTGAGGTTGGCCCGCGCGTCGAGCGTGCCCGAGGAGGCGTTGTAGGTGTTGACCAGGTTCCCGAGGCCGACCGGGGCGACGTCGAGGATCTCGGCGAGCGCGCCGCGCTGGTCCACGAGCACCTTGGTCACGCTGGCCAGTTTGTCCACATTGGACTTGAGCCGGTCGCGGTTCTTCTCGACGAACGCCTGCACCGCGGTGAGCGTGTCGGACAGTTGCTTCACCGTGGCCGCGAGGTTTTCCCGCTCCCCCGCGAGGAATCCGCTGACGTCGGCGAGCTGCCGCTCGAAGTCGCGGACCTGCGAGTCGCTGTTCGCCAGCGTCTGCGAGAAGGAGCCGAGGTTTTCGACGGTCTTGAACAGGTCACCGGAGTTCCCGGACAACGTGCCCGCGGCCTGGCCGAGTTTCGTGATCGTGTCGTGCAGCGCCTTCCCGTTGCCGTCGAAGTTCTTCGCGGCGGTGTCGAGCAGGTTCGACAGCGAACCGTTCTTGTTGGCGCCGTTGGGCCCGAGCGACCGGCTGACCCGGGAGAGGCTGGCGGCGAGCTCGTCGACTTCCAGGGGGACCTCGGTGCGGTCGAGCCCGATGACGGCGCCGTCGGCGATCCGCGGGCCGCCCTGGTAAGCCGGGGCCAGCTGCACGTAGCGGTCGCTGACCAGCGACGGCGACACGATGATCGCCTTGGCGTCGGCGGGCACCGCCACCGAACGGTCGTATTCGAGATCGACGCGGACCCGGTCACCCATCGGCTGGATCTTGGTGACCGTGCCCATGTCGACGCCGAGCATGCGGACGCTGTTGCCCTCGTAGAGGCCGACGGTGCCGGCGAAGTACGCGGTCACGTGGTTGCGGCCGGCGTCCTTGAGCGTCCACCACAGCGCGCCGGCGACGACCAGCGCGAGCACGATCGCGATGGTGAAGCCACGCGCGAGACCGGCGGAGAGACGGGTACTCATTTCTCGTAGCACCCCTTGTCGTTGATCGGGCCGAACGACGGCAGGACCAGTCCGCAGATGTAGTTGTCGAACCAGCGGCCACTGCCGATCGTGTTCGTGAACACCCGGATGAACGGCGCGAACCGCGCGATGCCCTGGCCGAGGGCGTCCTGGTTGCGCTGCAGCATCGAGGTCAGCTGGTCGAGCTGGGCGAGCACCGGGTCGAGCTGCGCGTCGTTGTCGTCGACCAGGCCCTTGAGCTGGGTGGCGAGGTCGCGCGAGCCGTCCAGCAGCGCGGAGATCGCCTCCTTGCGGCGGGACACCTCGCCGAGCAGCTTGTTGCCGTCGGCCAGGAGCTTCTGGAACTCGGCGTCACGGTCGACGAGCGTCTGCGAGACCTGCCGCGTGTTCGCGAGCAGGCTCGACAGCTGCGAGTCACGCTTGGCGATGGTGTCCGAGAGACGGGAAAGGCCGTTCAGGGCACCCTTCACGTCGGCCGGCGTGTCGGCGAAGGTCTCCGTGATGACGTCGAAGCTCTTCGCCAGCTGCGTCGTGTCGATGTCGTCGACGGTCTGCGAAAGCCCGCGGAAAGCGTCGAGGACGTCGAACGGCGACGCCGTGCGCTCGCGCGGGATGGTCGCGCTCGGATCGAGCGTGCGCTGCCCCTGCGGGTCGAGCGCCAGGTACTTCTGGCCGAGCACGGTCTTGATCTTGATCGCCGCGCTGGTCTTGTCGCCGAGCCAGGCGTCCTTGACCTTGAACGAGATCCGGACCTTGTCCCCGTCGAGCTCGATCTCGGAGACCTTGCCGACCTTCACCCCGGCGACCCGGACGTCGTTGTCCTCCTGCAGGCCGGAAGCTTCGGTGAAGTCCGCGCTGTAGGTCGTCCCGCCACCGATGACCGGCAGGTCTTCGGAATTGAGGGCGGCGGTGAAACCGAGCAGCAGCACCGAGATGCCCACCAGTGCGATCGGGATCGGGTTGCGTTTCCGGAACGACTTCATGCCGTGCACCTCGCCCGGTTCACCGGCAGCAGCGGCAGGTTGATCGGTTCGTTGATCAGCGGAGGCAGGGCGACGGCTCCCGTCAGCTCACAAGCGAAGAAGTTGAACCAGGAGCCGTAGTCGGCCGTGCGGGTCAGCGCCGTCACCTTCTGCGGCATGAACTGGATGAAGTGCTCGACGATCGGCTCGCTGTCGTTGAGGTTCTTCGTCAACGTGCCGAGCGCGGCGATGTCCTGCTTGAGCGGCTCACGGGCCTCCCCGAGCAGGCCGGACGTGGTCTGGGCGAGGGTGCCGAGCGACTCGATGGCGTCACCGATCGGCTCCCGGTCCGCGGCCAGCCCGGAGACCAGCTGCTGCAGCTTGACGATCAGGTCGTTCACCTGCGGCGTGTGCGCGTTGACCGTTTCGAGCACCGAGTTCAGGTTGTCGATGACCTCACCGATCACCTTGTCCTTGTCGGAGATCGTGGTGGCCAGCGACGCGGTGTGCTTCAGCAGGCTCTCGATCGTGCCGCCCTCGCCCTGCAGGACCTGGATGACCTCGTAGGACAGCTTGTTGATGTCGTCCGGGTCGAGCGCGGTGAACAGCGGTTTGAACCCGTTGAACAGCTGCGTCAGGTCGAGCGCGGGCGTGGTCCGCTCCAGCGGGATGTTGCCGCCGGGCTCCAGGTTCTTCCCGGACGAGTCGGTGCCCTGGCCGAGCGAGACGTAGCGCTGGCCGACCAGATTCCGGAACTTGATCTGCGCGGTGACCCCGGCGGGCAGCTTGCGACCGGCGTCCACCTCGAACTCGACCTCGGCCTGGCGCCGGTCGACGATGCGGACGTCCTTGACCTGCCCCACCCTGACACCGGCGATGCGGACGTCGTCGTTGGGCAGCAACAGGGTCGCGTCGCTGAACCGTGCCTTGTAGGCGTTGGTGCTGGTGGTGTTCACGTTGGCGATGCTGATGCCGAGGATCGTCGTGAACAGCACGGTGACGACGATGAAGGCGCAGAGCTTGATCAGCGGAGCGAGTAATCCCCTCACTGGAGGTGCACCTCCGCCCCGCGATAGAGCGGCCCCACCAGCAGCGAGCCCCAACCGGGCACGTCCGAAGCGGACATGCCGACCTGCGGGGCCACCAGCTGCGCGAGGAAGTCCGACTCGGCCGCGCTGTACGACGGGCTACCGCCGGGCGCTCCGCCACCATTGCCGTTGTAGCCGCTGTAGTTCGCGAAGCCGTTCGACGGCGAGAGACCGTCGTTCGCCGACCGCGCCGGCGCCTTGACCGTGCTGCCGTCCTTGATCGGGCCGTCCGGCGGGTACTGCGGGAACGGATCCGGGAACTGCTTCAGGTCGTAACAGCGCGGACCACGTTTGTCTTCGAACCGCGGCTCGTCCTTGCCCGGCAGGTACGGCCCGCGGTTGACGGTGATCTCGATGGTCGCGTGCAGGCCGGGCCGGTTCGTGCCCTTGCCGAGGGCCTTGTCGATCTTCGGCAGGTTGGCCGCCATCTGCCCGATCACGCACGGGTACTCCGGCGCGTACTTCGCCAGCAGCTCCGCCGTCGGGCGGGCGGTGTCGGCGAGCCGGATCAGGTTGTCGGCGTTGTTCCGCAGGAAGGTCTGAAGGTCGACCGAAGCCTGGGTGACGCTGCCGTAAAGGTTCGTGAGGTTCATCTTCTGGTCCACCACGGTGCGGGTGGTGGTGCTCAGGTTGTCCAAGGTCTGCACCAGATCCGGGGCGACGGCGTCGAGGTTGTCCGAGAACTTCGCGAGTTCCTTCAGGTTCTGCTGGAGCTTGGGCTCGTGCGGGTTCAGTTCACCGACGTAGCTGCCGAGCTGCGCGAGGGTGTCGCCGAGCTGGTCTCCCCGGCCGTTGAGCGCGCCTGCGATCGCCGAAAGCGTGCTCGACAGTTTCTGCGGCTGGACGGCCTGCAACACCGGCATCAGATGTGCGAAGGCCTGCTCCAGCTCGACAGCGCCGGACGTGCGGTCCTGGGTGATCACGTCACCCTCGGCGATCGTCTCGGCCGAAGGCTCGTCCGGGATCTCGAGGGAAACGAAACGCTCACCGAACAACGTCTTCGGCAGGAATCGCGCGGAAACGTTCTGGGGGATCAGTTTCGCGGACTCCGGATTCAGCGCGAGCGTGAGTTCCGCGCCGTCCGGGGTCGCGGCGATCTCCTTCACCGAACCGACGATCAGGCCGCGGACCTTCACGTCGGACTGCCTCAGCAACTGGTTCCCGATGTTGCCCGACTGGAGCTTCACGCTCACCACGGGGGTGAACGCCCGCTGGTACAGCGCGATGCTCAGCGCCACTCCGCCGATGAGCACGGCGACGAGCAACAGGCCGAGAAGCCTGCGCCGGACTGTCGCGATCATCCTGCGATCCTCACCGTGACGTCGGTTCCCCAGATCGCGAAACCGATGAAGAAGTTCATGATGGACACCGTGACGATGCTCAGCCGGACCGCCTTGCCGACCGCCACGCCGACACCGGCGGGGCCGCCGGAGGCCCGGTAACCGAAATAACAATGCGACAGGATGATCAAGACGCTGAACAACAGCACCTTGATGAACGAATACAGCACATCCTGCGGTGGCAGGAACAGATCGAAGTAATGGTCGTAGGTACCCGCCGACTGGTCGTAGATGTAGATAACGACCAACCGGGACGCGAGATACGAACTCAGCAGGCCGATGACGTACAGCGGGATGACCGCGACGAAACCGGCGATGATCCGCGTGGTCACCAGATACGGCAGGCTCGGCACGCCCATGACTTCGAGCGCGTCGATCTCCTCCGAGATCCGCATGGCGCCGAGCTGGGCGGTGAATCCGGCGCCGACCGTCGCCGAAAGCGCGAGACCGGCGACCAGCGGGGCGATCTCGCGGGTGTTGAAGAACGCGGTCAGGAAGCCGGTGAAGGCCGAAGTGCCGATCGAGTTCAGCGCCGAATAGCCCTGAAGACCGACGAGGACACCGGTGAAGAGCGTCAGGCCGACCATCACGCCGACCGTGCCGCCGATGACCGCGAGCGAGCCGGAACCGAAGCTCACCTCGGCCAGCAGCCGCAGGACTTCTTTCATGTACCGGCGAAGCGTCCTCGGCGTCCACAGCAACGCGCGGCCGTAGAACGACATCTGGTCGCCGAGGTTGTCCAAAGTCCGCAGTGGACGGTTGGCGACCCCCTTGGCGCGAGTGAGGAAGGTCATGCGTCAGTCCAGCTTTCCGGGCACGATCTGCAGGTAGATCAGCGTGATCACGAAGTTCACCACGAACAGCATGAGGAACGTGATGACGACCGACTGGTTCACCGCGTCCCCGACGCCCTTCGGGCCGCCGGACGGGTGCAGTCCCCGGTAGGAGGCGACGACCGCGGCGATGAAGCCGAAGATCAGCGCCTTCAGCTCGCCGACCCACAGGTCCGGCAGCTGGGCCAGCGCGGAGAAGCTCGCCAGGTACGCGCCCGGCGTCCCGCCCTGGAGGACGACGTTGAAGAAGTACCCGCCGAGCACGCCGATGACGCTGACCATGCCGTTCAGCAGGAGCGCCACCAGCATCATGGCGAGCACGCGCGGCACGATCAGCCGCTGCACCGCGGAGACACCGAGCACCTCCATGGCGTCGATCTCTTCGCGGATGGTCCGCGCGCCGATGTCGGCGCAGACGGCGCTACCGCCGGCGCCGGCGACCAGCAGCGCCGTGACCAGCGGACTGGCCTGCTGCACGGTGGCGAGCACCGACCCGGCGCCCGTGTAGGACTGGGCGCCGAGCTGGCGGGCGAGCGAACCGAACTGCAGCGAGATGACCGCGCCGAACGGGATCGCGACGAGCGCCGTCGGCAGGATCGTGACGCTCGCGATGAACCAGGCCTGCTGGATGAACTCCCGCAGCTGGAACGGGCGCTGGAAGATGCCACGAACGATGTCGAGGCCGAGAGCGAACAGGTTCCCGGTCTCGCGCAACATGCCGATCCCGGGGATCTTCGCCGATGAAGCGGAAGAGCTCACGCGCCACCTGACCCCGGACCTTGTGGCCGCAAGCGGTGGTTGCCCGCTCTCCCGGGGTGCGGGAGGTGGGCGACCTGGTCGTCGGGCAGCTGCCCCTGGTGGTGGTTCGGCATCGAGCCGTCGCTCTGCGGTGCGCGGTGTCCCGCGGCGGCGAGCCGCTGCGGACGGACGCCGTAACGCTGCTGCTCCTCCGGGGAGAGCGACTCGATGATGCTCTCCTGCGCCTCGGGCGGCAGGCCGTGCAGGATCTGCATGACCCGGTCCTTGCGGCGGACCGCGCCCATCCGGGTCGGCACGCCGGGCGTCGGCTGCATCTGCGGCGGCACCCCGCTGACGTCCTCGACACCGCCCGAATGGTGACCGGCCTCGAACATCGCGCGCTCCGCGGCGAGCTGGGCCGAGTCCTTCTCCTCGCTCATGCCGATGGGGCCGTCCATCTTGCCGTTGAGGAACTGCTTGACGACCGGCTCCTCGCTGGTCAGCAGCACCTCGCGCGGGCCGAACATGACCAGTTCCTTACGGAAGAGCATGCCCAGGTTGTCCGGGACGGTGCGGGCGAGGTTGATGTTGTGCGTGACGATCAGGAACGTCGCGTCGATCTGCGCGTTGACGTCCAGGAAGAGCTGGGAGATGTAGGTGGTGCGGACCGGGTCGAGGCCGGAGTCCGGCTCGTCGACCAGGATGATCTGCGGGTCCAGCACGAGGGCGCGGGCGAGCCCGGCGCGCTTGCGCATACCGCCGGAGATCTCGCCGGGCAGCTTCTTGTCGGCGCCGTTGAGACCGGTCATCTCGAGCTTCTCGAGCACGATCCGGCGGACCTCGGTCTCCGACTTCTTCGTGTGCTCCCGCAGGGGGAACGCCACGTTGTCGTAGAGGTTCATCGACCCGAACAGCGCGCCGTCCTGGAAGAGGACACCGAAGAGCTTGCGTACCTCGTAGAGCTGGTGTTCGGAGCACGTCACGATGTCGACGCCGTTGATCATGCACCGGCCACGGTCCGGCTTGAGCAGACCGATCATCGACTTCAAGAAGACGGACTTACCGGTTCCGGACGGGCCGAGCATCGCCGAAACCTCGCCCGGAGGCAGGGTCAGCGTGACGTCCCGCCAGATGGCCTGCTTACCGAAGGACTTCGAAAGACCTTCGATGACCACCTCGGCACCCATCGCACCTCCAGGAGCTGTTCCGCGTCGTCGCGCACTGCCGTCCCGTGCCACTGGCCCGGGAGGACGCATGCGTTCGCGCAGCGATACCCGCGTCAACCAGGTGCAACGAGCTGAGTGCGAACAGGTTACTCACCAGTTTTCTTATCTGGCCAGACCCGCGGGTAACTTTTCGCGCCGTCCACCCCCGGCCCGTGCACCGCTGGCAGCACCGTAGTGCACGTCACTTCCACCCGCAGATCCACAAGCGGGCCTACCCAGGTGGGGGCGGTATCGCGTCGCGGTTAGCCCGCTGAACGCAGGTCAGCGGGGGGCGCGGGGGCCGGATCGCGTTTAGGGGGCTAAACGCGATCCGGCGTCCGGGGCGCGCTCAGGTACTTAGCCTGGCTACGCGTCGCGGTTAGCCCGCTGAAGTCGCTCCGGCCAGGAGACTGGAGACAGCGAAGGGGCGGGCATCCGGACTGGATGCCCGCCCCTTCGGCGGTGCTGCGGTGGGCGCTGACGCGCCAGGGATCACTTGATGGTGATCTTGGCGCCCGCGGCCTCGAGCTTCTCCTTGGCGGCCTCGGCGGCCTCCTTGTCGACCTTCTCCAGGAGGGCCTTGGGAGCGGCCTCGACCAGCTCCTTGGCCTCCTTCAGGCCCAGACCCGAGACGACCTCACGGACGACCTTGATGACCTGGATCTTCTTCTCACCAGCGGACTCGAGGACGACGTCGAACTCGTCCTGCTCCTCGGCGGCCGCGGCGGGGGCGGCACCCGGGGCGGCGGCGACGACGGCAGCCGGGGCGGCCGCGGTCACGTCGAAGGTGGTCTCGAATTCCTTCACGAACTCGGACAGCTCAAGAAGGGTGAGCTCCTTGAAGGCGTCGATCAGCTCGGTGGTGCTCAGCTTCGCCATGGTGGCTTTCCTCTCTGAAACGAACTAAAAGTTCGGGGTGGGGGGTGTTCAGCTCTCGGCGGGTGCTTCGGCTGCTTCGGTACCGGCGTTGCGCTGCTTGTCCTCCAGCGCGGCAGCCAGGCGAGCGACCTGAGACGCCGGCGCCTGGAACAGCGCGGCGGCCTGGGACAGCTTCGCCTTGAACGCGCCCGCCGCCTTGGCGAGCAGGACCTCACGGCTGTCGAGATCGGCGATCTTGGTGATCTCGTCCACGGACAGCGTCTTGCCGTCCATGTAACCGCCCTTGATCACAAGCGCGTTGTTGTCCTTCGCGAAGTCGCGAAGCGCCTTCGCGGCGTCAACAGCTTCACCTTCGACGAAGGCGATGGCGGTCGGGCCGACGAACAGGTCTTCGAGGCCCTCGATGCCCGCGTCCGTGGCGGCACGCTTGACGAGGGTGTTCTTCGCGACCCGGTACTTGGCACTGGTGCCGAGAGCGCGGCGCAGCTGGGACAGCTGGGACACGGAGAGGCCGGTGTACTGGGTAACGACTGTGGCCGAGCTGCTGCGGAAGCTCTCCGCGATCTCGGCGACGGCCGCCTCCTTGTCGGGCTTCGCCATGGTCGCCTCCTCTCTTGGCTAGTGGTCCACTGGCCTTGAGAGCCCCTGAAACGACGAAACGCCCCAGCGCAGACAGGCGCGGGGCGTCAGGGCACACGACGACGAACGTCGTGGGCGAGCCTCGTTCCTCCTGCGCGGGTCGCCCGCCCTAGCGGGGCCTTCGTTCTCCAGGCCAGACGACCAGGAGAAGACCAGCGGTCTTCGGTAGAACCTTGACAAGGGTACGTGACCCGGTTTCGGCCTTCGCACGGGCCCCTGCCGGAGCGCGTTCAGCGGGCTAAACGCGACCGGCGGAGTGCACAGGAGGGTTCGCGGGGCATCATGGTGACGTGGCGGAGCAGCGTGATGACGGAAAGCCGGGCAACGAGCCCGGCACGGACATCGAGCCCAAGGCGGGAGGTCGGCCCGCGCCCCGGCTGGACGAGGAGCAACTGCGCCAGTTCCAGCAGTTTCAGCAGTTCCAGGACTATCTGAAGTTCACCGAGGCACAGCAGCAGGGCCTGGTGCCAGCACGGCCGACGCAGCCCGTGACCCAGCACTACGGTGGACAAGTTCCAGGGCCTCCGGGACCGCCGCCCGGCGAACTCGTCAAGGCTTCTCGGCCGCGTGCGCCGCGCTGGCTGCGACGGCTGGGCGGAAAGCTTCTCGCCTGGGTCATCGTGATCCTGCTCATCTGTATCGGCGCGACCATCGCCTACCGGCAGATCTTTCCCAGCGACACCGGAGAGGACACGGCGACGTTCGTCCAGGGCGGCGGGGGCAAGCACCACACGAACCAGGTGCTTTCGACCAATCCCTGGGAAGCCGTGCGGGCCATCTACGACACGATCGGCAAGCCGTACCCACCCGGCACCCGGGTCGAGAAGGTCTGCCTGTCGATGAGCGAACAGGCGCAGGCCCAGTTCGCCCGCGACCTCGGCTACCCGGACTGCGCGACCGCGGTCCCGGCCCTGAACGCCAAGGTCACCGACATCACGCCGTACATCTACGCGGTACGCCCGATGTCGAGCGTGGTCCCGCGGCAGAACCTGACGATCCACTCGTGCTGGTACAACATCCGCGGCGGCCCCCTGCTGGGCAGCTTCACCCTGCAGGAAGTCGAGATGGGCCAGTGGCTGATCACCGGGCACGCGAACTCGCCCGAGCCCTGTCCCGCTCCCCCGACCGGCAGCTGACCTGGGCGTCCCGCCGCCGGATCGCGATCAGGGGGCTGAACGCAAGGGCGCGCCGGATCGCGTTCAGCCCGCTAAAGGCGACACGCCCCCCGGATCGCGATTAGGGGGCTAAAGTCGACGCGGGTCAGAGGTCGTGCGAGGTCAGGAAGCCGGTCAGCGCCGAGCCGAAGGCGGGGTGCATGACGGCGGCCAGGTGATCGCCGGGCACGCGGACGAGGCGGGCGCCGGCGATGGCGGCGGCCAGGCGTTCGGGTTCCGCGGCCAGGGGGTCGGTGTCGCCGGCGAGGATGAGGGTCGGCACGGCGATCGCCGTCAGGTCCAGCTTCGGATTCGCCGTGCCGCGGGCGACGGCCGCGAGCGCGATCCGGTCCGCCCGCAGCGCGTCGGCGAGGGCGCGGAAAGGCGCCGAAGACGGCGGAAGCGTCGAAGGGTCCTCCGCCAGCAGGGCTTCGCTGATCGCCTCCGGCGTGACGACGCGGGTGTCCACGCCGCCGAAGTCGACGATCCCCGAACCGACCCCGCCGATCGCCAGGCACCGGATCCGCGGGTCGGCGGCCACCGCGCCGAGCGCGATCATCGCGCCCATCGAGTAGCCGACCATCGACACCTCGTCGAGGTTCAGCGTGTCGAGCAACGCCGACACGTCGCGGACCATCGCGTCGCCGCCGTAGCTTGCCTCGTCGTGCGGCTTCGCCGACCGTCCGTGGCCGCGCGCGTCCAGGCCGATCACGGTCAGCCCCGCGTCCTGGAGGGTGTCGACGACGCCCGGCGCGATCCAGTTGGCGTTCGTGTCCGCGGCGAAGCCGTGCTGCAGCAGCACCGGCCGCCCCTTGCCTTCCCAAACGGTGTAGCTCAGCTGAAGCCCGTCGAACGACGCGAAGGTAGGCATGCCCTCAAGCAAACACGAAAAAGGGGCGGCCCCGCCGTAGCGGGACCGCCCTCTTCTCAGTGATGTCTAACTCAGACTCACGCGTCCTCGGAAAGGAGGTTGCGGGTCCGGGCGGGGTCGACCGGGACACCCGGGCCCATCGTCGTGGAGAGCGTGACCTTCTTCAGGTAGCGCCCCTTCGCCGACGACGGCTTGGCGCGGAGGACCTCGTCCAGCGCGGCCGCGTAGTTCTCCACCAGCTTCTCGGTGTCGAAAGAGGCCTTGCCGATGACGAAGTGCAGGTTGGCCTGCTTGTCCACGCGGAAGTTGATCTTACCGCCCTTGATGTCCGTCACGGCCTTCGCGACCGCGGGGGTCACGGTGCCGGTCTTCGGGTTCGGCATCAGGCCACGCGGGCCGAGGATACGGGCGATACGGCCGACCTTGGCCATCTGGTCCGGCGTCGCGATCGCGGCGTCGAATTCGAGCCAGCCACCCTGGATGCGCTCGATCAGTTCGTCGGTGCCGACCACGTCCGCGCCGGCGGCCTCGGCCTCGGCGGCCTTGTCACCAACGGCGAAAACGATGACGCGGGCGGTCTTACCGGTGCCGTGCGGCAGGTTCACGGTGCCGCGGACCATCTGGTCGGCCTTGCGAGGGTCGACACCGAGGCGCATCGCGACCTCGACGGTGGCGTCCATCTTCGCGGAGGAGGTCTCCTTGGCCAGCTTCGCGGCCTCGAGCGGGGCGTAGAGCCGCTCGCGGTCCACCAGCTCAAGAGCCTTGCGGTAGGCCTTGCTGTGCTTGGGCATTGCTTCTGTCCTTAACTGTTCAACGGATCAGTGTGGTGTTGGAGCCAGCACTTGGCTCTCCCACGATGGAGCCGGGTGGAACTCAGTCGACGACCGTGATGCCCATCGAGCGGGCGGTACCGGCGATGATCTTCGCGGCTTGGTCGACGTCGTGCGCGTTCAGGTCGGATTCCTTGGTCTTCGCGATGTCGCGGACCTGATCCCAAGTGACCTTGGCGACCTTGGTCTTGTGCGGCTCGCCGGAACCCTTCTCCACGCCCGCGGCCTTCAGCAGCAGCTTCGCGGCCGGCGGCGTCTTGAGCTTGAAGTCGAACGAACGGTCTTCGTACACGGAGATCTCGACCGGGACGACGTCCCCGCGCTGCGACTCGGTCGCGGCGTTGTAGGCCTTGCAGAACTCCATGATGTTGACGCCGTGCTGACCCAGCGCGGGGCCGACCGGCGGCGCGGGGTTGGCCGCACCCGCCTTGATCTGCAGCTTGATGATCGCCGCAAGCTTCTTCTTCTTGGGTGGCATTTCGTTGGTTCCTTCTTACTGACTTGAGTCCCCCGCACACCTGCCAGTACGCGGGGACTGCCGGCCGTCTGGCGGCCGTCAGATCTTGGAGACCTGGTTGAACGACAGCTCGACCGGGGTCTCCCGGCCGAAGATCGACACCAGGACCTTCAGCTTCTGTCCGTCCACGTTGACCTCGGAGATCGTCGCGGGCAGCGTCGCGAACGGACCGTCCATGACGGTGACCGACTCGCCGATCTCGAAGTCGACCTCGACCGCGGGGCCACCCAGCTGCGACTCGGAAGCGGCAGCCTCGCCCTTGCCGGGCTTGGCGGGCGCGGCCGTTTCGACCTTGGGCGCGAGGAACTTGAGCACCTCGTCCACGGTCAGCGGCGACGGACGCGACGTGGCACCGACGAACCCGGTGACACCCGGCGTGTTGCGGACCGCGCTCCACGAGGCGTCGTTCAGGTCCATCCGGACCAGGATGTAGCCGGGCAGCACCTTGCGCTGCACCTGCTTGCGCTGGCCGTTCTTGATCTCGGTGACCTCTTCGGTCGGGACCTCGATCTGGAAGATGTAGTCCTCGACGTCCAGGGTCTGGGTCCGGGTCTCGAGGTTGGTCTTCACCTTGTTCTCGTAACCCGCGTACGAATGCACGACGTACCACTCACCGGGAGCGGCGTTGAGTTCCGCGCGCATCTTCGCGACCGGGTCGACGTCCTCGGCCGCCTCGGGCTCGGTGGCGGTGTCGTCGGCAGCGGTGTCGTCGGTCTCGTCGGACGCCTCTTCGGCCTCCGCGACATCTCCGGCTTCGTCGACCTCGTCGCCTGCGGCGGGCACCTCGACGGAGTCCAGGTGCTCGGACTGCTCGTCGCCGAGTGCCGAGTGCACCTGCTCGTCGGAAAGCTCGGTCAGCTCATGACCGGCTGCTGTGCCGTTTTCGGAGGTCACGTTCCGTCCTCTCAGTTGATCGGTTGCCGTGGCACCGGGCAGGCGTGCGATGCCGCTCAGGCACCGCCAACGGCTGCCTCAGCTGCCGAAGACGGCACCGACGACCTCTTTGAAGGCCAGGTCGAGGCCGCTCACCAGCGCCACCATGAACACCACGAAGACCAGCACCACCGCGGTGTAGGTGACCATCTGCTTGCGGTTCGGCCAGATGACCTTGCGCAGCTCGGCCCAGACTTCACGGATGAAGCGCATCAGCCGGGCGAAGATCGACGCCTGCTTCGGCTTGCGATCGCGCCTCGGAGTCGCCGCGCCCTTGGCGTCCTTGGACTTCTCGGTCTTGTCCCCGGCCTTCGCCTTGCCGGCGGGGCGGGTCTTGTCGTCCGACTTGGCGTCGGCCTTACCGGACGGGCGCGCGGACGCACGGCGCTCACGCCGGGCAGCGGCGGTCACCGGGCGGGACTGTTCGTCGGGCTTCCGCCCGGCGCCGTCCTGCGCCTTCTCACCGCTGGCGTCGCTGTCGCTCACGACCACTCCTCCGCCTTCACCAGTTCGCTTACGCAGGGGTGACAGGACTTGAACCTGCAACCTGCGGTTTTGGAGACCGCTGCTCTGCCAATTGAGCTACACCCCTTTGGAGCCCCGATGCCCTGGAGCTCCCGAGGACGCATTCCATCGTCCCCACCGCCGTGGCGGGGACGACCGTAGTGCGTTCCGAGACCAGAAGTCTACGGCAACCCCGGAACAGCTTCGCAACCGCGCCCCGCAAAGCGGCGCGGAGCAGCCTTCCGCGAGGAAGTTCCCCCACGGCCGACCCCATGATCGTGCCACGATGTCGCCATGAGCGCTCCCGCACCCTCGTCTTCGCCGGCTTCCCGCGTCTCGGCCCGCGTCGGCGGCATCACGCCGTCGGCCACGCTGGCCGTCGACGCGAAGGCCCGGGCGCTCAAGGCGCAGGGTCGGCCGGTGATCGGCTTCGGCGCCGGTCAGCCGGACTTCCCCACCCCGGCCAACGTGCTCGAAGCCGCCGAAGCGGCCGTCCGCGACAAGGTCAATCACGGCTACACCGCCGCGGGCGGGCTGCCGGAGCTGCGTGAGGCGATCGCGGCGAAGACCGTGCGCGACTCCGGGTACGAGGTCGATCCCGGCCGTGTCCTGGTGACGAACGGCGGCAAGCAGGCGGTCCACTCGGCGTTCGCGACGCTGCTCGACCCGGGCGACGAGGTGCTGCTGCCCGCGCCGTACTGGACGACGTACCCGGAGTCGATCGCTCTCGCCGGCGGGGTTCCGGTGCAGGTCACGGCCGACGAGACGACGGGCTATCTGGTCACCGTCGAGCAGCTCGAGGCCGCGAGGACGCCGCGCACGAAGGTGCTGCTGTTCGTGTCGCCGTCGAACCCGACCGGCGCGGTGTACCCGCGCGAACAGGTCGAGGCGATCGGGCGCTGGGCGTACGAGAACGGCCTCTGGGTCATCACCGACGAGATCTACGAGCACCTGGTCTACGACGGCGCCGAAGCGCTCTCGATGCCCGTCCTGGTACCGGAACTCGCCGACCGGACGATCGTCCTCAACGGGGTGGCGAAGACGTACTCGATGACCGGCTGGCGGGTGGGCTGGCTGCTCGGCCCGCAGGACGTGGTCAAGGCGGCGACGGCGTACCAATCGCACTTGTGCGGCAACGTTTCGAACGTCGCGCAGCGGGCCGCGCTGGCCGCGGTGAGCGGTCCGCTCGACGCCGTTCACGCGATGCGCGAAGCGTTCGATTCCCGGCGAAAGACGGCGTTTTCCCTGCTCTCCGGGATTCCCGGTGTCGAAGCTCCGGTGCCGCTCGGCGCCTTCTATCTCTATCCGTCGGTGAAAGCGTTGCTGGGCAAAGAGATCCGCGGTGAGCGGCCGGCCGACACGGTCGCGCTGGCCGATCTGCTCCTGCGCGAGGCCGAAGTCGCCGTGGTGCCCGGCGAGGCGTTCGGCACGCCGGGGTACTTCCGGATTTCCTATGCGCTGAACGAAAACGATCTCGCCGAAGGAATTTCCAGGCTGGGCCTGCTGCTCGCGGAAGCACGGTGACCGTGATGCGCCTCGGAATCGCCCTTCCGCAGTACGGCCCCCTCGCTTCCCTCGATGCCGTCACCGGTTTCGCCGCGGCCGCCGAGAAGCTCGGGTACGAGTCGCTGTGGGTCGGGGATCGCGTGCTGGCGCCGGTTTCGCCGTCGGACTTCTACCCCGGCGGCACCCCGGAACGGCCGTACCCGCCGGAGTTCGTCACCTTCGCGGATCCGCTGATCCTGCTGACGGCGGCCGCGACCGTCACCGAGACGATCCGGCTCGGCACCAGCACGCTCACCGGAACGGTGTATCCAGCCGTGGTGCTCGCCCGGATGCTCACCTCACTGGACCAGGTGAGTGGCGGCCGGCTGGATGTCGGGTTGGGCACCGGCTGGCTTCGCGACGAGTACACCGCGACGGGCACGCCCTGGAAGGGCCGCGGCAAGCAACTGGAAGAGCTCCTCGACGTCCTTCGGAAGTTCTGGACCGACGATCCGGTCGAGCACGAAGGCGATCGCTGGCGGATCCCGCCGTCGAAGGTGGGACTGCGCCCGGCGCAGAGTCCGCATCCGCCGTTGTTGCTGGGTGGGCTCTCGGCAGCGGCGCTGGACCGCGTCGGCCGCCGCGCCGACGGCTGGTTGCCCGCCGGACTGCCCGCGCCCTACCTCGCGAAACTCTGGGAAACCGTGGTGAGCGCGGCCGAGAAGGCGGGCCGCGACCCCGGTGCGCTGCGGCGAGTGCTGCGGATCAACCCGAAACCCGGCACGGACCTCGAGGACGTCGCCGCCCAGCTGGCGGCGGCCGCCGAAACCGGGATCAGCGAGGCCTTCGTCGACCCCCACTACCTCGCACGGGACGTCACCCACGCCCTCGACCTCGCCGCCGGGCTGCGGGACCTCGTCCCGAAAGGGTGAAGGCCTTTATCTCCATATCGACTGTGATCCACATCTCATCGGACGCGAGATCACCCGTTCACCGGTGCTTCCCCGACGGTCGGACCGATGACAAAAGCGACCCGGGTCGCGTACAACGAACGGGTGACGCAGCGGAGAACTGGCGGAGGCTGCCTCTTCCTGGTGATCGTGCTGTCCGTGCTGGGGATCGCTTACCACCTGTGGGAGCGGGGGACGTCGGTGACACCGGCGGGGGTCACCACTTCGGACGGCTCGGGCCGGTATGTGGCGCTGGGCGATTCCTACACGGCTTCGCCGGGCACTGGGCGGCCGGCGGGCGCCCCGGCGGGTTGCGACCGCTCGGACAACAACTATCCGAGCCTCCTGGCCGCGAAGCTGCGTCCGGCCGAGTTCGTCGATGTCAGCTGCGGTGGCGCCACGACCGAACACCTCACCGGCAAACAGAAGACCCGTGACGGCACGAACGCTCCGCAGCTCGACGCCGTCGATGGCGACACGACACTGGTGACCGTCGGGATCGGCGGCAACGACGTGGGCTTCGTCGGCTTTGCGAGCCAGTGCACGACGCAGCAGCAGACCGCTTCGCCCTGCAAGACCCAGCTGACCGCAGGGGGCCGCGACCAGCTCGCCGAGCGGATCACCGCCGCCGCGGACCGGCTTGGCGGAATCCTGGACCAGATCCGCTCGAAGGCCTCCTCGGCGCGCATCGTGGTCGTCGGGTACCCGACGGTGCTTCCGGACGACGACGCCGGCTGCTGGCCGGTCCTGCCGGTCGGCGCGGGAGACGTGGCCTACTTCCGCGACTCGCTCAAGCGGCTGAACACGACACTGCAGGAGACGGCGAAGGAGCACGAAGCGGGCTTCGCCGACATGTCGACCGCGAGCAAGGGCCGGGAAATGTGCAGCGCCGCGAACCGGCGCTGGGTCGAAGGCCCCGCGCCCTCGGTCCCCGCCGCGCCGCTGCACCCGAACGCCCGGGGCGCGGAAGGCATGGCGGAGGTCATCGAAAAGCTGCTCAAGATCGCGTAGGGCTCGGCGTTTCACCACAGCCCTCTTGACCTGCGAAAAGGGAGCAAGGGACCTTTGCTATCGCTTATTTAGGCAGGCTAAGCGACGGTAGCAAAGGTCCCTTGCTCTCGCTTTGAAGACGTCAGGCGCGGACGACCGCCTGCGCCTTGCCCAGGACGGTCTTGCCCTCGAACTTGGCGGTGATGTCGACGCGGGCGGTGCCGTCGTCGTTGACCACGGCGACCTTCCCGGTGAACTCGATCGTCGCGGTGCCGTCGTTCGGCACGACCACGGGGCGCGTGAAGCGCGCGAAGTAGTCGATGAGGCGGCCGGGGTCGCCGAGCCAGTCGGTGACGAGCCGCGCCCCGAGTGCCATGGTCAGCATCCCGTGCGCGATGACGTCCGGCAGGCCGACCTCCTTGGCGAAGGTCTCGTTCCAGTGGATGGGGTTGAAGTCCAGCGAAGCGCCGGCGTAGCGCACCAGTTGTTCCCTGGTGACGTCGACGGTCAGCGGTGTCAGTTCTTCTCCGGCGGTGAACGTGCTCACGCGCCCTCCCCTCGGACCACGAGTTGGGCGTTCGTGGTGGCGATCGGGCCGCCGTCGGCGCCGGAGATCTCGGCGCGCAGGTTGATGAAGTCGTTCCCGGCGCGGGTCATGATGGTGTCGATGTACGTGGTGAGCGACAGGACGTCGCCCGCGTGCACCGGCCGTGTGTAGGTGAACCGCTGGTCGCCGTGCACCATCCGCGAGTAGTCGAGCCCCAGCTCCGGGTCGGAGACGATCGCGTTGATCGAAGCGAGGTTGATGATGGTGAGGAACGTCGGCGGCGCGATGACGTCGGGGTGACCGGCCGCCTTCGCCGCTTCGGTGTCGCGGTAGAGCGGGTTCGTGTCGCCGAGCGCTTCGGCGAACTCCCTGATCTTCTCGCGACTCACTTCATAGGTACTGGTCGGCGGGTACACCCGCCCGGTGAACGACTGGTCCAAGGCCACCCGAGCAGGTTACAGACCCGAAAACACCCGAAGCCGCCCTGGTGACCAGGGCGGCTTCGGGCAAGACTGATAGAACCGCCAGACGCTCAGCGGGTCTCTTTGTGAGTCCGGTGCGTACCGCAGTTCGGGCAGAACTTCTTCATCTCCAGGCGATCCGGGTTGTTGCGCCGGTTCTTCTTGGTGATGTAGTTGCGGTGCTTGCACTCCTCACACGCGAGCGTGATCTTCGGTCGCACGTCAGTGGCAGCCACAGCATTTCCTTCTCTACTAGGCCTGGGATACCCAGGATTACCGCGTAGCGGTGGCCGGACTTGAACCGGCGACACAGCGATTATGAGCCGCTTGCTCTGCCAGCTGAGCTACACCGCCCTTACATAACCCTAACCGCGACACGCTTGCGTGACGCGGTTGAGGTTGCGAGCCCCTTTACGGAATCGAACCGTAGACCTTTTCCTTACCATGGAAACGCTCTACCGACTGAGCTAAAGGGGCCTTGCCCTCTCGCGAGGACTTGGAAAGACTAGCAGGCCGGTGGAGGGGCCTCGACCGGGGGGCCGGTTACCGCGAAACCTCAGGTCAGCAGGGTCAAGACGGTCTCGGAGTGCCGTCCGGGCGAGCGCGCCGTGCGGGCTTGCAGCCACGCCTCCAAGCGGTCCTCCGGCAGCGGCCGCGAGATGAGGTAACCCTGGGCCACGTCACATCCCATCGCCTCGAGCTGATCCCGCGCGACGTCCTCCTCGACGCCCTCCGCCACGACCGTGAGGCCCAGCGAATGGCCCAGTTCGACGATGGAGCGCACGACGGCGAGGTCGCCGAGGTCCGTGCCCATGCCGAGGACGAAACTCTTGTCGATCTTGACCTGGTCGACCGGAAGCTGCCGCAGGTACGCCAGCGACGAGTAGCCGGTGCCGAAGTCGTCGACGGCGAGCACGATGCCCAGCGAGTGCAGTTCCCGCAGGATCGGCAGCGCCTTCTGCGGGTCGGACATCACACCGGACTCGGTGAGCTCGAAGGTGAGCAGCTCGGGCGGGATGCCGAAGCGGTCGAGTTCGCGGGCGACCTTCGTCGGGAAGTCCTCGTCGGCCAGGTTCCGCACCGACAGGTTCACGGCGGCGGAGATGCGCAGGCCCTCGTCGAGCCACTTCCGCACGCGCTTCAACGACTCTTCGAGCACGAACGACGTCAGGACGCCGATGAGGCCTGCCGCTTCGATCGCGGGCACGAACTCGTCGGGACCGAGCCTGCCGAACTCCGGATGCACCCAGCGCACGAGCGCTTCGACGCCCTGGATCTGCCGGTTCGGCAGGGTGATCTTCGGCTGGTAGTGGACGCTCAGCTGGCCCTCTTCGAGCGACTGCCGGAACTGCGTGACCATCTGGAACCGGCGCATGAAGATCTGGCCCATGCTGGCCATGTAGCCGCGGACCTCTTCTCCGCCCTTGGTCGCGCGGACGGCGACGTCGGCGCGCTGCAGGAGCCCGTCGACGTCGACCTGGTCGTCATCCTCGGCCGACGAGGTGGCGTAACCGATCATCGCGTTGGCTTCGACGGAGAGCCGGTCCACGGGGTATGGGGCGACCAGTTCCGCGCGGAGCAGCTCCGCGGCGGCTTGGGCGCGTTCCGGCGCGCAGCCGACGAGAAGTGCCGCGAAGGACGCGCCTTCGAGCCTGGCGAGCGGAACGTCGGGACCGAGCGCGTCGCGGATCCGGCGGCCCGCGGCGATGACCATCCGATCGGCCCACACGTAGCCGAGGGCGTCGCTGACGGTGGAGAAGACGTCCAGGTCGACCCGCAGCACGACCGCGTCGACCTGTTCCCGCAACGGTTCCTTGGCGACCTGGCGGAAGCCCGGCCGGTTGAGCAGGCCGGTCAGCGGATCGTGGTAGGCGTCGTGGCGCAGGGTCGCGAGCAGGCGCCGGTTGTCCAGCGAGGTCGCGAGGTGGCTGGCCATCGTGCCGAGCAGCTGGACGTCGTACTTGCCGAAACCACGCCAGCGGGACAGCCTGTCGTGCGCCTCGACGACGCCGAGCAGCTGGTTCGCGCTGCGCAGCGGCACGACGAGCGCCTCCTGCGCGCCGCGGTCGAGCAACGCGGAGCGGACGTCGGGATTGGCTTCGGTGATCCGGAAATGCCGGACGTGCGCGCCGGGCAGGCGCAGCAACGGGTCGTCGGCGGCCGGGTCGACGGGCGGGAGTTCGTCGCCCGCGACGACCATGCGCATGGTGTCCTTGGGTTCCAGCCGCAGCCTGAGCACGACCCGGCCGGCGGCCAGCTGGTCCTTGATGCGTTCGGCGATGGTCGCCCACTCGCGGACGTCGACGCCGCCGACGAGTTCGTCGGCTCGTCCGGCGGGCCGCGCGGCGGCCTGTTGGCCGGATCGCGCGACCATCAGGCTGACGTCGGACAACGCTTCCATGTCGCGCTGTTCGCGAAGCAGATCCGAGTACGCCCAGTACAGCGCGGTGAGCCCGAGGAAGACGGCCAGCACGAGCGGCCAGGCCTTCGGCGTCCCGGAAATGACCAAATAACCGGAAAGACCGACCGAGGCGTTGACGAAGCCGACGACCAGGATGCGGCCGGTCAGCCGGATCGCGGTGCTGACGCGCATCCGGCGGCGCAGCACGCGGACGGCGGCGAGCGCGAGCAGCGTGCTGACCAGCGGCGCGGTCAAAGTGCCTGCCAGCGCGGCGATCCAGGTCATGTCGTGGGCACCGGAGGCCTGTTTCACCAGTCCTGCCACGGCGAACGCGCCGGTGATCTCCAGCAGGAAGGCGCCGGCGTTGTAGAGGACGCGGCCCGCGACCTTGCGGGCCAGCAGGGTTCCGATGCCCGCGGCGAGATGGGCGGCGAGCACGACTTCGAACGGAGCGACGAAGAATCCGATGACCAGCGGGATCTCGGTGAACGAAATCGTCCACGAGATGCCGCTGCGGACGTCGACGTTGATGCCGAGCTGTTCGGCGAGCAGGAACGCGAGCGCGAGGATCGGCCCGATCCACAACAGGTCGTCCGAAGCCTCGAAGTCCAGCCAGAGGCTGACCGCGGCCGCGGCGGCGATGCCCATGGTGAGTACCGCGAAGGTGTAGACGCGGAACCGTCGCTCGTCGGTACGAGCCTCCGTAACGGCGCCTCCCTTGCCCGCTGTCGCCTGTGCGGCGCTCCCGGGCCTGCCGTTCGTGTCCGGCATCCGACCTTCCTTCCCGGCTGCCCAACCGGTCTTGTCCCACCGCGACCTCGGGGACGAGGGCAATACGGTACCCCGGAGGGCGTACCCAAGTCCCATTCGAGACAGTATGAGATCACCCCAGGGTTAACAATGGGCGAGTCGCGCTGACCTGCGTGGACCAAGGGGTGAAATGGGAGCGTTATTCGCGTTCCTTCCGACTACCGGAAGTCACGTGACGCCACACCCCGGCCAATCTCGTGAAGTTCCCGGCGGACCCGAGAGTAGGGGCTTGAATAGCCCTATGAATAGCCACGCCATCGCCGCCGGGCATGCCGAACGGCTCGCCACCGTGGACGCCCTGCTCCCCGAAATGCCTGCACTGGAGCCTGTCGAGGGCGCCGTGTCACTCTCCGCGACAGAAGACGACTCGGCCGCCGCCGGATTGTCGGTACGCTCCGAGGCGGGTCCCGAATCCGCTGACTCTCCGTGGCGGGCCCTCGTCGAACATCGCCTCGAAGCGCGGCTCACCGGTCCTCGTCCGGAAGCGGTCTTTGACGCATTACTCACCCAATGGGATGAACATCTGAAGACCGTGTCCCCACCAGGGGATGTCGAGACGGCGGCGACCGTGGTGCGTCCCAGCCGCGACTCCCCCGGATCGGCCGAATTGCTGCGCCGCGGCTTCGCGCCGACGCTGGTGATCGCGGTCCGCCCGGCCGACCGGCTCGCCGTGACGGGACCGCCCGCCACTCCGGGAGTGCACATCCGGCCCGCCGAGGCGGATGATCTCGAAACCGCCGTCGGACTCGAACTGGAATTGCAGCGCTACGACGCGCAGTTCGGATCTGTCACCTTGCGAGACGGCGCGGAGGAAACGATCGCCGCGAACCTGTCGGAACACCTGGGCCGGGAGAACCCGACGTTGTGGGTCGCCGAGTTGTACGGGCGCGCGCTGGGCATGGTGCGGGTGCAGTTCCCCGGCGAGACGGCGTGGATCAGCGACCGGGTCGCGGCCGACCGGGTCGGCTACCTGTCGTCGCTGGCCGTGGCCGAGCCGGCGCGGTCGAGCGGGGTGGGAACGGCGCTCGCCGCGCACGCGCACCAGATCTTCGACGAGTGCGGCACCGAAGCCGTGCTGCTGCACCACGCGCTGGCCAATCCTCGCTCGACGCCGTTCTGGTACGCGCAGGGCTACCGGCCGCTCTGGACCTACTGGCGGCGCCGACCGGCGGTGCCCTGATCCCGATAGGCTCTTTCGCAGACGATCAGGGGGTTTGTGTGACGAGGGACGAAGACGCGGCCCCGGTGGCGCCCACCGGGGTCGACACCGAAAAGCCGTCCGCGGCGAGGATCTACGACTGGTTTCTCGGCGGCACCCACAACTGGGCCGTCGACCGCGAGTTCGCCCGCGCGCTGGAACGGCAGTGGCGGTGGGTCAAACCGGGCGCGCGGCACAACCGCGAGTTCATGAACCGCGTCGTGCGCGCCGCGCTGAACGCGGGGATCCGGCAGTTCATCGATCTGGGTTCCGGTGTCCCGACAGCCGGGAACGTGCACGAGATCCTCCAAGAAGAACTGGAGCCGGGTGATACGGCGAAGGTGGTGTACGTCGACTACGAGCCTGTCGCGGTGGCGCACGCGGAACTGATCCTCGAACGGCACGACGCGACCGGCTGGGCCGGGATCGTCCAGGCGGACATGCGGCGGCCGAAGGACGTCCTGCGGCATCCGGAAACGTTGCGGCTGATCGATTTCGACCAGCCGGTGTGCCTGATGATGATGGCCGTCCTGCACTTCGCCGGACCGCACGACGATCCGCCCGCGCTGGTCGCGACCTACCGGAACGCCCTGGCTCCGGGTAGCTGGCTGGGGCTGTCGCACATGAGCTTCGGCGGCCAGACCGGCGAGGACGCCGACGGGCTCCACTGGATGGTCGAGCAGTACCGGAAGACGAGCAACCCGGTGTGGATGCGGGACCGCGAAGAGATCGAGCCGCTCTTCGGGGACTGGCCACTGCTGGAGCCCGGCGTCGTCCACCTGCCCGACTGGCGGCCGATACGGGAGCTGCGACGGGACGAGAAGGGCGCCCGGCCGTTCGCCTGGTGCGGGGTCGCCGTCCACCCCTGACATCCGACCTCTGTCCGTGACGCCTCGCCTTTAGCGGGCTAACCGTGCCGCGTCTCCGGGTAGAGATCGGAGGGATGGGTGATCGCTGACGGCGAACGCGAGGAGGAAACAAACGGGTCGATCGGAGAGTTGAGCTAAGCAGACTCAACTAACCGAGGAGTGCACAGATGACCGACAACCGCCTCCTGCCCGTTCTCCCCCTCGATGACGACGTCGTGCTGCCGGGCATGATCGTCCCGCTCGACCTCGCCGACACGGAGACGCGGGCCGCGGTGGAGTCCGCCCAGGCCAACACGCCCGCCCAGGCTTCCTTCCCGGGGATCCGCTCCGGCACCGCCGCCAAGGCCGAGGTGCTGATCGTCCCCCGCGTCCATGGCGAATACGCCGAACTCGGCACCATCGCGACCGTCGAGCGCATCGGGCGGGTGCCCGGCGGCAAGACCGCGGTACTGCTGCGCGGCACCCGCCGCGCCGTCGTCGGCCGCATCGCCGACGGCCCCGGCGCCGCCCGCTGGGTGCATGCCGAGGTCGCCACCGAGACCACGGACGACAACTCGGCGAAGCTCGCCTCCGAGTACAAGAGCGTCGTCCTCGCGATCCTTCAGCAGCGTGGCGGCTGGCAGATGATCGACGCCGTCCAGGAGGTCGAGGATCCGTCCGCGCTCGCCGACCTCGCGGGCAACTCGTCGTACCTGAACACCGAGCAGAAGCTCGAACTGCTCTCCGCGCTCGATGTCTCGGCACGGCTGGAAAAGGCGCTCGAATGGAGCCGCGAGCAGCTGGCCGAACTCGAGGTCACCGACACCATCCGCAAGGACGTCCAGGAGGGCATGGAGAAGCAGCAGAAGGAGTTCCTGCTGCGCCGCCAGCTCGAAGCGATCCGCAAGGAACTGGGCGAACTCGACGGCACCGCCAACGACGACGACTACCGCGCCCGCGTCGAGGCCGCCGAGCTGCCGGACGCGGTCAAGAAGGCCGCACTGTCCGAAGTGGACAAACTGGAGCGCACCTCCGACCAGTCCCCCGAGGGCGGCTGGATCCGCACCTGGCTGGACACGGTCCTCGAACTGCCGTGGAACGAGCGCACCACCGACGTCCACGACATCGCCGCCGCGCGCGACGTCCTCGACGCCGATCACGCCGGTCTCGACGACGTGAAGGAACGCATCATCGAATACCTGGCCGTGCGCAAGCGCCGCGCGGAGTCGGGGCTCGGCCCGGCCGGTGGACAGAGTGGGATCGAGGCAGGGCGAAGCTCCGTCGAGGGTGGTGGCCGGCGAGGGGCCGGCACGGTGCTGGCGCTCGCCGGTCCTCCCGGGGTCGGCAAGACGTCGCTCGGCGAGTCCGTGGCGAAGGCGATGGGCCGCAAGTTCGTCCGGGTGGCGCTGGGCGGCATCCGGGACGAGGCCGAGATCCGCGGTCACCGCCGGACCTACGTCGGCGCGCTGCCCGGCCGGCTCGTCCGCGCCATCAAGGAAGCAGGCTCGATGAACCCGGTCGTGCTGCTCGACGAGATCGACAAGGTCGGCGCCGACTACCGCGGCGACCCGACGGCCGCACTGCTGGAGGTGCTGGACCCGGAGCAGAACCACACGTTCCGCGATCACTACCTCGAGGTCGAACTGGATCTGTCCGACGTCGTGTTCCTCGCGACGGCGAACGCGCTCGAAACCATCCCCGGCCCGCTGCTGGACCGGATGGAGCTGGTCACCCTCGACGGCTACACCGAGGACGAGAAGGTCACCATCGCCCGCGACCACCTGCTCCCCCGCGAGCTGGACCGCGCCGGTTTCGGCAAGGACGACGTCACGCTGACCGACGGCGCGTTCGGCCGCATCGCCGCCGAGTACACGCGGGAAGCCGGGGTACGCAACGCGAACCGGACCATCGCGAAGGTGCTGCGGAAGGTGGCGACCAAGGTCGCGCTGGACGAGGTCGAGCTCCCGCTGACGATCGACGCCGACGGGCTCGAGACCTACCTCGGCCGGCCGCGGCATCTGCCGGAGTCTTCGCTGCCCGCGTCGACCCAGCGCACGTCGACTCCCGGCGTGGCGACCGGGCTGGCCGTGACCGGTGCCGGCGGTGACGTGCTCTACATCGAGGCGTCACTGGCCGATCCGGAGTCCGGTTCGACCGGGCTGCACCTGACCGGCCAGCTGGGCGAGGTGATGAAGGAGTCGGTGCAGATCGCGCTGTCGTACCTTCGCTCGCACGGCGCCGAACTGGAACTCCCGGTCGGTGACCTGAAGGACCGCGGCATCCACGTGCACGTCCCCGCGGGCGCGGTGCCCAAGGACGGGCCGAGCGCCGGAATCACGATGACGACCGCGCTGGCGTCCCTGCTTTCGGGGCGGGTCGTGAAGTCGGACGTCGCGATGACCGGTGAGGTGTCGCTGACCGGACGCGTGCTGCCGATCGGCGGGGTCAAGCAGAAACTGCTGGCCGCGCACCGGGCGGGGATGAAGACGGTGATCATTCCGCAGCGCAACGAGCCCGACCTGGACGACGTCCCGGCCGAAGTGCTGGCGCAGCTGGACGTCCACGCCGTGGCGAACGTCCGCGACGTGCTGGACATCGCGTTGGCCCCGGCGACGGCTCCGGTCGCCCAAGCGGCGTAACGACGCGAGGCCGACAGCCCTGAGGCCCCGGATCCCGCCAAGGGTCCGGGGCTTTCGGCATTCCGGAATCCGGACGAACCCGGACATCGACTCACCTTAAACTCCCTATCACGTTTTGATAACGTGCATTGCGCGCCACCCAACCTGGATGTGCGCCAGGAGAGGGCAAGGTCATGAGTCAAGGAATTCTTTCCCCGTTACGGCCAAAGCGTAAGTGCGTTTCGACCGGTCAAATCGTCTGCCTGAGCGTTCTCGCCATATTCACCACACTGCTGACCTTCGCCGGTACGAGCGCATCCATCGCGGCAGGAATCGCGATCGGACTCTTCACCGCCGTCTTCAGCGGGACCGTGCCCGCACGGGCACAACGATGAACACGGAAGCGGAGTTCATGGCGCATTTACGCGAACTCCGCGACCGAAGCGGCCTCAGCATCCGCGCGCTGGCCGTCGCGACCGGTCAGTCCCGCAGTACCTTGGCCGACGCGCTGGCCCGCGACACCGTGCCCGGTAACGAAAACCAGACGAGAGTCCTGCTTCGCGTGCTGCTCCGCGCCGTTCCGGGAGAGCACGGGCTCGACGAGCATCTCGCCAGCTGGCGTCACCTGATCGGACGCCGTCACCACCGCAATGGCGGATACACACCGCTCGGGCGAATACTGCTCGCTCTGGCCGAAGCGGAACAACGCGGCGGGGCCGACGCGCCCGGGCTCCGCAAAGCCCGGGAAATAGTGCTGAGCGAAGGTTCCCTACGAAAGTTGCCTCCTCGCGGCGAATACGCCGCGAATTCACCTGGAAGTCCCGTTCCGCCCGTACTCTCCGATCCGCTCCTTCCCGCACCACCACATCAGCGGATGTCTCGGAGGCACGAGTGAAGCGACGGAATTTCTTGCGCGCGGCCGTGGTCGGCGCCGGCGTCACGGCGTTCGGAAACAGGCTCTCGGGGACGGCCCTCGCCGCACCCGCCCAGAACGGCCCCAGCCCGTACGGCGCGCTTCAGGCGGCCGACGCGAACGGGATCCAGTTGCCGGCGGGCTTCTCCAGCCGGGTCATCGCCCGGTCCGGCCAGAAGGTCGCGAGTACCGGGTACACCTGGCACAACGCGCCGGACGGGGGCGCGGTGTTCGCCGACGGCAGCGGCTGGATCTACGTGTCGAACTCGGAGATCACCCCCGGCGGCGGTGCGAGCGCGGTCAAATTCGACGCGAGCGGGAACATCACCGGCGCCCACCGCATCCTGGCGAACACGCGCCAGAACTGCGCGGGCGGCAAGACTCCTTGGAACACCTGGCTTTCCTGTGAAGAGATCGACCTCGGCTTCGTCTACGAGTGCCAGCCGAACGGTCCGGCCACGGCCGCCGTCCAGCGGCCCGCGATGGGGAAGTTCAAACACGAGGCCGCGGCGGCCGACCCGGTACGCAAGGTCGTCTACCTGACCGAAGACACCTCGGACGGCTGCTTCTACCGCTTCGTTCCGACGACCTGGGGCAACCTTTCCACGGGAACGCTGCAGGTGCTGAAGGCGGGCACGGCGACATCGGGCAGCTTCACCTGGGCGAACGTGCCCGACCCCGACGGGTCCCCCACCGCCACCCGCAACCAGGTCTCCGGCGCCAAGCGGTTCAACGGCGGCGAAGGGTTGCACTACGCCAACGACACCGCGTGGTTCACCACCAAGGGTGACAACCGCGTGTGGCAGCTCAACCTGACGAACAGCACCTACGAACTGGCTTACGACGACTCGCTGGTCAGTCCCGGTTCGGCACCGTTGACCGGGGTCGACAACGTCACCGGCACCTCGTCGGGCGACCTGTACGTCGCCGAAGACGGCGGCAACATGGAGATCTGCATCATCACGCCGAACGACATCGTGGCGCCGTTCCTGCGGGTCGACGGCCAGAGTTCGTCGGAGATCTGCGGTCCCGCGTTCACCCCCGCGGGGAACCGGCTGTACTTCTCCTCGCAACGCGGCACCTCCGGTTCGTCCTCCGGCGGGATCACCTACGAGGTGACCGGCCCCTTCCGTTCCTGACCACCGCGTGCGGTGGCGCCCGGACCAGGCGCCACCGCACCGGCTCAGGCATTCGTGCGCCTCTTCTCACGCAACCGGGTCACCACGAAGAGGACGACCGCGACCGCGACGGCGGCGAGCACGAAGTATTGGAAGAACCCGGCGTACTTCTCGACCAGGTGCCAGCTCTCGCCGAGGCCGTAGCCGGCGAGGACGAACGCGGTGTTCCAGATCAGGCTGCCCAGCGTGGTCAGGGCCAGGAACCGCCAGACCGGCATGCGTTCGATCCCGGCGGGCAGGGAGATGAGACTCCGGAAGACCGGCACCATCCGGCCGAAGAACACCGCCTTGGGACCGTGCTTGTGGAACCAGGCTTCGGTCTTGTCGAAGTCGGAGGTCTTGACCAGCGGAATCTTCGCCATCCAGCGGCGCGTGCGATCGCGGCCGAGCAGCAGGCCGAGGTAGTACACGACGACCGCGCCGGCGACCGAGCCGAAGGTGGTCCACACCAGCGCTTCCACCAGGGTGAACGTTCCCTGGCTGGCGGAGAACCCGGCCAGCGGCAGCACCAGTTCGCTCGGGATCGGCGGGAACAGGTTGTCCAGTCCGACGATGATCGCGGCACCAGGACCTCCCAGTGAATCCATCAGTGACACTGCCCAGCCGGCGAGACCGCCCATCGATTCGTTGGCGGTTTCGGCGAGGAGGAGGTTCATGGCGGCCTTTCGTGGTCGTCTGCGGGTACCAACGAACATACGAATTGCCCGGGTTCCGCACCCTGGGGTGAAGCGGCACAAATCACTGAGGAAAACCGCAGTACCGACCTTCGGATACCCCGCTAACCTGGCCCTATGCCTGTCCCGGCAGCGATGCGCCGCTACCTGCGCAAGATGGTCCGCGGCACGCTGGGCCTGGCGATCGGCGCCATGACAGCGGTCGCGGAGTTCTTCTATGTGCTCTTCGGCGGCATCGCACTCGCGATCCCCGCGTTGCGGCGGCCGGTCTTCTCGGGCGCCCGCGCACTGTCCGAAATGGAGCGGCAACGGCTGGAGAAGTACTTCGGCGTGGAGAACGCGACGGATTACACCGGACGCCGCGCGATGGCCTATCTGATCCCGCGGTGTGTGATCGGGTTGCTCAGCGCCGGGATCTTCGGCCTGATCCTGCTGGGTGCCGGATCCGGTCTCATCATCGGATATCAGCTCCTCGACGGCAGGTCGCCGGGCGGTGACGCCCCGGCCGACTGGTACGACCCCGTCACCACGTCGCTTTTCGGCGCGCTGCTCGTTTTCCTTTCCCTGCAAGGACTCATCGGGGCCGCGACACTGGACCAGAAGCTGGCGACGAGCTTTTTCGGCCCCAGCAAAAAGGAACAGCTGCGCCGCCGGGTCTCCGAACTCGCGACCAGCCGGGCGGAGGTGGTCGAGGCGGTCAACGGTGAGCGCCGCCGGATCGAACGAGACCTGCACGACGGCGTCCAGCAGCGGCTCGTCGCGCTGGGGATGCTGCTCGGCCGGGCGCGGCGCGCCGGCGATCCGGGCCACGCGTCGGAGCTGCTCCGGCAGGCGCACGAGGAATCCCAGCGTGCCCTCGAGGACCTCCGCGAGGTCGCGTGGCGGGTGTATCCGATCGCGCTGGACTCGGACGGGCTGCACCCCGCACTGGAAGCGCTCGCGGAACGCTCCGGGGTACCGGTCCACCTGCGGGTCGACCTGCCGGAACGGCCACCGGCGCCCGTCGAGACCGTCGTCTACTTCGTCGCCTCCGAAGCGGTCACGAATACGATCAAGCACGCCGCGGCGACGCGGATCGACATCGAGGCCGAACGGGACGGGGACCGGGTGTGGGTGCGGGTCACCGACGACGGCACGGGCGGGGCGTCGGAGTCCGGCGGCGGTCTCTCCGGCCTCGCGATGCGTGTCGCGGCCGCGGACGGAGAGTTCACTGTGGACAGTCCGCTCGGCGGGCCGACCGTGGTGACGGCGGTGCTGCCGTGCGGGTGATCCTCGCCGAGGACTCGACCCTGCTGCGGGAGGGGCTGGTCCGGCTACTGGCCGAAGAGGGGCACGAGGTCGTGGCGTCGGTCGGCGACGGTGCCGCACTCCTCTCGACGACCGCCGCGTATCGGCCGGACGTGATCGTCACCGACGTCCGCATGCCGCCCACCCACACGGACGAGGGTCTTCGCGCGGCACTCGAGATCCGGAAGCGCTGGCCGGAGATCGGTGTCCTGGTGCTGTCGCAGTACGTCGAGAAGCGCTACGCCGCCGAGCTGATCACCGGTGACGGCGAGCGCGTCGGCTATCTGCTGAAGGACAGGGTCGCCCAGGTGGGCGAGTTCCTGGACGCGCTCGACCGGGTCGCCGCAGGTGGGGCGGCGTTCGATCCGGAGGTGGTCCGTCGGCTGCTCGCGCGGACCACGCACACCGACCCGCTCGCGAAGCTGACCGCCCGGGAGCGTGCGGTGCTGGAGAAAATGGCGCAAGGTCACACGAACGCCGGAATCGCCGAGTCGCTGTTCGTGTCGCTGAGCGCCGTCGAGAAGCACGTCAACGCCATCTTCGACAAGCTCGGACTGGCCACCACCGCCGGCTACAGCCGCCGCGTCCTCGCCATCCTGCGCTACCTCGGGTCCTGACCGCCGAGTTGACAGGCAAGTGGTCACTTGCCTATAACTGAGTCATGGACGGCGACCTGTTCAAGGCGATCGGCGACGCGACGCGGCGCGCAATCCTGGACGAGCTGACCGAAAAGGACGGTCAGACCCTGTTCGAGATCTGCGGCAGGCTGACCATGAAACACGGCTTGAACTCTTCGAGACAGGCCATCTCACAGCATCTCGCGATGCTCGAACAGGCGGGCCTGGTGCATACCCGGCGACAGGGCCGCTACAAATTCCACCACCTCGACACGAGCCCGCTGCGGTCGATCGTCGAACGGTGGCTCATCGACCGAAAGGAAACGAACCCGTGATCCGGATCAACATCACCAGCGTCTTCGTCGACGACCAGGCCAAGGCACTCGCCTTCTACACCGAGAAGCTGGGGTTCACCAAGAAGCACGACGTGCCCACCGGTGACGCCCGCTGGCTCACCGTGGTCTCCCCCGCCGCTCCCGACGGCGTCGAACTGCTGCTGGAGCCGGACGGCCATCCGGCGGCGAAGCCGTTCAAAGAGGCACTGGTGAGCGACGGCATCCCGTTCACCCAGTTCGCCGTCGACGACGTGTACGCCGAGGTCGAACGGCTCAAGGGGCTGGGTGTCGAGTTCACCCAGGACGCCGTCGACATGGGGCCGGTGGTCACCGCCGTCTTCGACGACACCTGCGGCAACCTCATCCAGCTCGCCACGATGAAGTAGGTCCGGCGACGACAAGGCGAGGCTTGGTCCATTGTGGACCAGGCCTCGCCTTGGTTTATCGAAAGACGGAGTGATTCCCTACTGCTGCACCCATTCCACGAGTTCCACGGGAACACCGTTGGGATCGGTGACCATGAAGAGGCGTTCTCCCCAGGGCTCTTCCCGCAGCGGCAACGTGATCTCGACACCTTCGTCGCGCAGGCGCTTCTCCTCCGCTTCGAGGTTCTCGACCGTGAAAGCCACGATCACGCCGGACGCGCGCTGCTGCCGCAGGCTCTCCGGCAAGACCTCGATGCCCGCCTGAAGCAGCACGATGGTCACCTTCGCGGTTTCGTGCCCGAGGGAGACGAAACCCTCCGCGGCCATCTGCTCGGTGAAGCCGAAGTGCTCGGTGAAGAAACGGCTGGAGGCGGCGACGTCGTCGACGGTCAGCGAGACGGTGGAGGCAAGGACGTTCATGGGCTATCCCCTTCGGTCGGCAGTGCGTTGTCGGATGAGCTGATCGGTCAGTACGACCGGCGGCGCGGGACGCCGGTCGAGCGGCGCACCGGCATCGAGCGGCCGGGGAACGGCTGCTGACGACGGTCGTTCCGGCGGCGCTGGGCGCGGTTGGTGCCTTCGTTGCCTTGGGGGATTCGAGCGGTCAAGGAGCCTCCTTCTCTCACTGCTTGGTAGTACGGACGTAAGTTTACATTCGGACTACCGGAAGTCAAGGATATTTTTACGACGGTGGTAAACTTCGCCCATGACCAGCATGGATGTGGGTTTGCGAGAGCTCAAGAAGCAGGAGACGCGGCAGCTGATCTCCGACCAGGCGACGCTCCTCTTCATCGAGAAGGGCTTCGAGGAGACGACGATCGCCGAGATCGCCGCGGCGGCGAGAGTCGCCAAGAAGACCGTCACCAACTACTTCGCGCGCAAGGAGGACTTGGCGCTCGACCAGCACGAGGAGTTCACGGTCGGGCTGGCGAACGCCGTCCGCGAGCGGAAAGCGGGCGAGTCGGCCCTGGCCGCGCTACGGCGAACCTTCCTGGACGCGGTGGCGGAACACTCGCCCGTGATCGGCTTCACCGGGCCGGTCTTCGCGAAAATGGTCCTGGAGAGCCCGACCCTGACCGCGCGGCTGCGTGAACTGCACGAACTGCGGGAAGCGGCACTCGCCGAACTGCTCGCGACCGAGACCGGAGCCGACGCGAACGACGTCACCCCGATCATGGCGGCCGCCGAGCTCAACGCGATCGACCGCGTGCTCTTCCGGGAGGTTCTGCGGCGCTCACACGCCGGCGAAAGCAACGAGGAGATCGCGAAGACGCTCACGAAGGCGACCCAGCGGGCTTTCGAACTGTTGGAGCCGGCCTTCGGTGACTACGCGATCCGCGAGAAAGCGTGAGTTTTGTCGGGGATACCCGCTAGGTTTCGCTGCATGTCTGAGGGGACTTTGCTGGACGTCGTCTACTGCGAAGGCTGGGATCCGGCCGCCCGCGCGTTGATCGGGAGGCTCTCGCCCGGCACCGCGCGGAAACGCGACGCCGCCGGAGAGCAATACGCCGTCGCGCTGGTGCGTCCCGGCACCGAGGTGCCACTGGTACTACTCGAAATCGCTTGGAAGCACTGCTACGCCCGCTCGGTGCAGTTCGACGAGCTGGGCAGACGCCGGGGTTTCTTCGAGTTCCGCGTGCTGGAAGACAGCGCGCTGTTCCTCATGAAGGTCGAGCAGTGGACCTACCGGTTCGACGACCAGGAGGAGTTCGACAAGAAAAGCGCCGGCCGCACGGAGATGTCCTTCGGCCCGGACGGCAAGGGCTGGATGCATCAAGCACCCCAGGGTTACGGCGGCGGTTCGAGCAGTGGCCAGGTGACCAAGCAGGTATCGGAGCTGACGATGCCGAAGCCCGCCTTCGGCGACTGGGAACCACTCGCGAAGTCGGGGCCGCTGACCCTTCGGACCCCGGACGCTCCCGACACCGATCCGCCGCTGCCCGTCGAGGAACGCCCCTGGCGGCCGTCTGTCCCGCTGCGCCCTTCCGGCATGGACGAGATGTTCACCGCGGGCACGCGCTTCTCGCTGAGGGGAGACCACGGCCTCGTCGAGGTCGAGCTTCGGGACGCGGGAAAGCTCCGCATGCCCAGCGGCAGGCTGGTCGCGTCGGACCCGTCCTTCCTGGACACGGACACCGAGCACTTCACCGTCACCGTGCCTCCTGGCGAGTACCGAGTCGAGGTGTCCGTGCTCCGGTTCGTCGACGAACCCGAGCACGAACGGGTCGCGGCAGCGAAGCTCGTCGTCGCCGACGTTCCCGTCGCCACCTGGGAAACCGCGCTCTGGGCGGGACAGCACGCGCTCTTCCTCGGAGACGGGGAATTCTATGGTTACGGCGTGGACAGCGGCACGGGCTGTTTCGCCGATGCCACGGCCCTCCCCGAGGAAATGGACGACGATCTCCTGGAGAAATTCGAGGAGGTGGATCCGTACATCGACGTCACCCCGGAGGGTGCGGACGGCAACGTCATCGCCTTCACCACCGGCTGGGGAGACGGGAGCTACCCGACCTGGATTGGCCGTGCGGCCGACGGCACACCGGTCTGTTTCGTCACCGACATGCTGATGCTCGATCACGCGCAGGTTCAGACGGCTTGAGAAGGATGGCGCCATGGCTTTCACAGAGGAGGAGATCGCATACCTGCGCTCGCAACCCTTGGCCCGCTTCGCGACCCTGTCCGAGGACGGTGAACAGCCCGACGTCGTCCCGTTGGCGTTCGAGTTCGACGGGACGCACTTCTGGGTCGGCGGCGTGGCGCGTCGGTCCTCGCGACCCGGAAGTTCCGCAACCTCCAAGCAGGGCACCGCAAAGTCGCCTTGCTGATCGATGATCTGGTCTTACTCGACCCGTTCGTCGCCCGCGGCGTCCGGATCTACGGTGAGGCCGACGATCCGGCCGAACGGATGGGAGCCCTCGGCCCTGGCATCTACGCGCGTGTCACGCCGAAGGTGTCCTGGAGCTGGAACATGGCGGGCGAACCCGCGGGTGAGGCCTGGTACTCGTCGAGGCGCGCGGTGCACGGCGAGACGTAGCCGAGCATGTCCCGTAGGGCACCGCCGATTTCGTGCCGGGCGGGCAGCGGTCCTTCGTTCCGATAGCCCGCTTTCTCGGCCGCGCGAACGGAGCCGTGATTCCACGGCTCGATCCGCTCGATGCCGGGGACGGCCCAGGCGAACTCGGTGATCGCCTTCAGCGCGTCGGTCGCGGAACCGCGCCGCCGTCGCTCGGGCGAGATCGAGAAGACCATGATCCCGATGCTTTCGGACAGCTTGCGCGGCCAGAGTCCGATCGTGCCGACGGCGGTTTCGTTCGCGGCGCGAGGGCCCTGCCGCCGTCGCACCCACGCTTCGGCTTCCTGACCGGTCGGCCACGCGGGGAGCCCCCGGATGAGCGGGATGTGCGAGTCTCGCCGAGTTCGAGGGCGAGCCGGACGTCGGCTTTAGTGAACTCGCGGAGAACGACGGATCCGTGGGCGGGCGGCTCGGTCATCGGTCCATTCTTGTCGGTGGCCGGCGGTATGGTCCGGTTCATGCGAGAGCTGATCGTGACGGAGAACAGCACGATCGACGGCGTCGTCGAACTGGCGGGTGACTGGTTCAGTCCCGGCGACACCGATCCGGACGTCGACCAGTCGGATGTGCTGGCCACGCTCCGCGAACAACGTGAGAACGCCGACGCGTTACTCCTCGGACGCGTCACCTTCGAAGACATGCGCGGGTACTGGCCGAAACAAACGGAGGACACGACAGGTATCTCGGCTTATCTCGACTCGGTGAGCAAGTACGTGCTCTCGAGCACGCTGACGGAGCCGGAGTGGGAGAACACCACGGTGCTCTCCGGTGAGCTGCGTTCGGAGATCGAGCGGTTGAAGGCCGCCGAAGGCAGGGACATCGTGACGACCGGCAGCATCTCGCTGGTGTGGGCGCTCATCGCCGAGGGCCTCGTCGACGAGTATCGGCTGTTCGTCTATCCCGTCGTGGTCGGCGAAGGCCGCCGGTTGTTCGAGGGCCCCACCGGGGTCCCGAAGCTTCGGCTGGTGGAGGAGCGGCCGTTCGCTTCCGGAATCGTGCTCCTGCGGTACCGGGCCGCCTCGAGCTGATGCTTCACCGGGTCGTACGGCGGGAATTCCGCTGCTCATCGACCGCTCGGTAGGGTCGTATCCCGGCTTGGCGGCGGGAGAGCGACGGAGGTGGCGGGGGTGGTCGACGCGTCGACGTTCACGGCCGAGGTGTTCCGGCGCGCGGCGGAACGGCCCGACGTCCCGCCGCGGCTGGCCCGGGCGGCGGACTGTGTCCGGGACGGCAAGTTCAGCTGGGAGGAGGTCGCCGCCGGGAGCTGCGAGCACCCGATCGCGCAGGCGCTGTTCGTGCCCAGGGCACAGGAGAAGCTGTGGCCGCTGCTGGCCGAGGTCGCCGCGCGTCTCGAGGCCGAGTCCGCACCGGCCGCACCTCGCCGTGCCCGGAGAGCACCCACGACGGACGACGACTTCAGCGAGTACACCTACCTCGAGGACCTGGCCGAACCGAACAGGCGTCCGGCGTGGCCGCACAAGCGGGATCGCGGCCGGTGACGAAAAACGGGATGAAAAGCGCACGGTCGCGGCGTAGCGTCGGCGACCGTGATCGGTGAGACGGAGACGGAAGACGACCCGGCGGACGGCTGGTTCCCCGAGAGTGTCGCCGCAGGCTATGACGCGCCGGGTGGAGCGAACGCGCCCGAAGTGGTGACCTCCGCGGTGGACGTCCTCGAAGACCTGGCCGACGGGCCGGTGCTCGAGTTCGCCGTCGGGACCGGGCGGATCGCGATCCCGCTGGCCGCCCGCGGCGTGCCGGTGCACGGCATCGAACTGAGCCGGGCGATGGCGGGGCGGATCGCGGACAAACCGGGTGGCGACGCCGTCGAGGTCACGATCGGCGATATGACGAAGACGCGGGTGGCCGGTCAGTTCTCGTTGGCATACCTGGTCTTCAACACGATCGGCAACGTCACCACCCAGGACGGGCAGGTCGACGTCTTCCGCAACGCGGCCGCCCATCTGCGGCCGGGTGGGTTGTTCGTCGTCGAAGTGGGCCTGCCGGAGCTGCGCCGCCTGCCACCCGGGCAGGACATCGTCCCGTTCGCCCTGGCACCCGGCTATGTCGGATTCGACCAGTACGACGTGGTCACCCAGGAGTTCACGTCGAACCATGTCACCGTGTCACCGGACGGGCAGGGGCGGTTCCGCCGTATCCCCTTCCGGTATGTCTGGCCCGCCGAACTGGACCTCATGGCACGTATCGCCGGGATGCGCCTGAAGCACCGCTGGGCGGACTGGGATCGCTCGGAACTCACCGCCGAGAGCACCAAGCACGTGTCGGTCTGGGAGCGCGCACCGCGCTGACGGTCAGGCCGCTCGCGGAGATCTGCTCGTGGCGATGGTCAGCGCGCGGACGGCGAGTGGGAGCAACGCCCACAATGCCGTGATGAGGTAGCCGTTTCGCGTGGGGAGTCAACACGCCGTCCGGGGTGGTCGCGGCGAGCAGCAATCCGGCGAGTGCGCTACCCGCGGCCATCCCGATGCTGCGGGTGATCTGGTCGATCGAAAGCACGCTCGCTGTCTCGTCCGGGGGCACACCGACGAGAACGAGCTTGGGCATCACCGCGAAGACCCCTCCCACAGCGAAGCCGAGCAGGGTGATCGCCAGCAGGACAAGGACGAGCGACCGGTCGCCTGCGGAAAGCAGGGCGCCGGCCGCGGCGATCACGATCGAGGTCGCGTACGTCCACCGCTCGGTGACGCGCGATGAGACGCGGCACCGCCTTTCCCGCGGCGAATCCGAGCAGCGAGAACGGGATCAGGGCGGCTCCGGCGGCGAGGCCGGGAAGCGCGAATCCGTAGTGGGCACCGTCGGGTGTCCGCACGTAACGGGTGAACTGCAGGTGCAACCCCGCACCGGCCACGAGTATCGCCACGTTCGCGCGCAGGAGGGCCCCTGGCCGGGCAACCGAAGGTTCACCAGCGGCACCGCGGTACGCAGTTCAAGGACGGCCCACACCGCCAGGACCGCGGTGGAACCGGCTAGAGGACCACCGGCCGGCCACGGAGCCGACCAGATCGCGGGTTCGGCGATGACCAGCAGAACTCCGAGCGTGCCGAGTGCGAGGAGTACCGCGCCGGCCACGTCGATCCGGGGCGGCTCACCCGGTACCTCAGCCGACAACGCCCCGCGCCCGCCAGCGCCGCGTCCACCAGCGCGGGGCTCAACCTGGCGGAGACGTCCGTGCGGAGACCCATCCGGTCAGCCACGGCCAATTAAGTTTACTGGTTACTAACTACGTCGCTCCCGCGAATCCGCCAGCCATGACAGAAGCGGCCCCGTGACTTGGTCACGAGGCCGCTTCCGGTGTGGCGAGTGAGGGATTCGAACCCCCGAAGGCTGTGCCGTCTGATTTACAGTCAGATCCCTTTGGCCGCTCGGGCAACTCGCCGTGGCCGGGTGACCCCGGCCGAGACGAAAGAATACCCAATGCCGTGGCGGGCCGGTCAACCGGGTTCCGCAGGGCTAGGGTGGAAGCTCCTGACAAGCGAGTACGAGGTGTGAGAACACGTGGCGGATCCCTCTTTCGACGTGGTGAGCAAGGTCGATCGCCAGGAGGTGGACAACGCCCTGAACCAGGCCGGCAAGGAGCTCGGTACGCGGTTCGACTTCCGGGGTACCGGGACCAAGATCGACTGGTCCGGTGAGGAAGCGATCACGATCGAGTCCGAGACCGAGGAGCGGGCGCTGGCGGCGGTCGAGGTCTTCAAGGAGAAGCTGATCAAACGCGGCATCTCCCTCAAGGCCTTCGAGGCGGACGAACCGGCGTTGTCCGGCAAGATCTACAAGATCGGCGGCAAGATCCTGCAGGGGATCGCGTCGGACAAGGCGAAGCAGATCGCCAAGTTCATCCGCGACGAAGGCCCCAAGGGGGTCCAGGCGCAGATCCAGGGCGACCAGTTGCGGGTGTCCGGCAAGAAGAAGGACCAGTTGCAGGACGTGATCGCCTTGCTGAAGGGCAAGGACTTCGAGATCGCGCTGCAGTTCACGAACTACCGCTGATCGCGGTACCGGCAAAGCCACCTTCGGAAGCCCCGGAGGTGGCCTCCGTCCTGTCTAGGACGCGGTGACCGTCCAGGTGCCGTCGCCTTCCAGCGACACGAAGGCCGGACCGGACACGGGCACCCGCCCCTGGTAGTCGCCGAGCTGATTCACGGGGAGCTCCGCGTAGTCGCCGCTGCGCACCCACACCGCGGTGTTGCCGCTGCCCTTGGTGGTGACGGCGACCGACGAGACGGCGTCCGGCACGGAGAAGACCGCGTCGCGCTTGCCCGAGAGCGGTTTGCCCGGCGCCAGCACGGGCAAGCCGCGTTCGTCGGTGATGGTCAGCGTCCAGGCGGCGTTGGCCTTGACGGTGAACGTCTTCGCCTGGTGGTCGGGCATGTCGTTGATCCACTGCGTGCCCTTGTACGGGCCGACGTCGTTGACGACCAGCTCGTTCTCGGTGCCGACCGCGACGTGCCCGGAGCACTTCGGACAGGCGAAGGTCACGAAGCCGATGCGCATCGGCCAGGACATGGGGACCGACGCGTTCCCCTTCCCCGAGTGTTTCTCCTCCGGCTGCGGTCCGGGCGGCGGGGTCGTGGTGGACGTCGGCGGCGGGGTCGGGGTTGGAGTCGGGGTCGCCGAAGGTGTGCGCAGTCCTTCCGGAGCGGCCGCCTGCGGGACGACGCGGCCCAGGTTCGGCGGCGAGCAGGCCGGCAGCCCCACGGTCAACAGCGCGGCGCTCAACGCCACGCCCCAGCGTCTGATCACTTATTCCCCCCGGTCGGACCCGCCATCCGATCTTCGTCGGCCGATAGCCCAGCGTTACCGGGCCACCCGGCCGAGCGATTCGAGACACTCGGACGTGGGTTTCCGGCGCGACGCTTTCGACGGAGTCTTGAACGGACGATTACCCGTGTTGTAATCCGGCGATCGCGTTCGAGGAAGGTCCCGATGAAGCGCTGTTCCAGCACCGCACTCGCCTTCGCATTGTCACTCACGGTGATCGCGTTCCTCTTCGCCCCCGCGCAGGCCGCTGAGCGGCACCAGCTCGTGCCCGGCTACGGCTCGTATCCGCGGCTCATCCGCCTCGAACACTCCTCCCTCGGCCGCGGCCGCATCCTGGCGTCACTGACCAGCGAAGACGCGAACGGCAAGTTCACCCCCATCATGGAAAGCACCGACGAGGGCGAGACCTTCCACCAGATCGGCGAGGTCCGCGACCGGGACGGTCGCCGCGGCCTGTGCTGCGGGACGCTGTACGAGCTGCCGCAACGGGTCGGCAGGCTTCGCGCGGGCACCTTGCTGTGGGCCGCGAGCTACCGGCAGGACGCCGGTCCGCAGCGGCGGATCGGCATCAAGATCTGGTCCAGCCGCGACTCCGGCCGCACGTGGTCCTACCTTTCCGAGGCCGCCCGCTCGCACAACTACGACGGCCTTTGGGAACCGGAGTTCACCGTCGACGCGGGCGGCACCCTGTGGCTGCACTTCGCCGACGAGACCGAGGCGCCGCAGTTCGCGCAGGTGCTGAACCGGGTGGCCTCCACCGACGGCGTGAACTGGGGCACCAAGCAGCGCACGATGGCCATCCCGCCCGATCGGGTGCGGCCGGGGATGCCGATCATCCGGCGCCTCCCCGACGGCCGGTACTACCTGGCCTACGAGATCTGCAACTACCGCGACCGCTTCTGCGACCCGTACTTCAAGATCTCCTCCGACGGCGCCAACTGGGGCGATCCACTCGACCCCGGCACCCCGGTCACCACCGCGAACGGCAACTACTTCCAGCACGCTCAGACGATCACGCTGTTCCCCGGCGGCCCGAACGGGGTGCGGCTGGTGATGGTCGGGCAGATCTACACCGACGCGGCCGGTGTCCCGCAGGACAAGAACGGCAAGGTCCTGCTCGTCAACGACGACTTCGGCGCCGGGAACTGGTACGAACTGCCCGCGCCGATACACGTCACCGGCATCCACGACGACTTCTGCCCCAACTACAGCTCGACGCTGCTGCCGGTCGACGACGGGAAGAACGTGCTGCAGATCTCCACCGAGTACAACTTCGGCTGCAAGGCGTATTTCGCGAAGGGACCGGCGGTCTGAGCCGCCCGGTAGGGTGAAGCCTCGAGCGATCGGCTACGAAGCGGGGGCATCGCATGAAGGGCATCGTCCTGGCCGGGGGCAGTGGGACGCGTCTGCATCCCATCACCCAGGCGATCTCGAAACAGCTGCTACCGGTCTACGACAAACCGATGATCTACTACCCGATCTCGGTGCTGATGTTCGCCGGGATCCGCGAGATCCTGATCATCTCGACCCCCGTCGACCTGCCGCACTTCCGGCGGTTGCTCGGCGACGGCAGCCAGTTCGGGCTCAGCTTCGGCTACGCGGAACAGGCCGCCCCCAACGGGCTGGCCGAGGCGTTCGTCATCGGCGCGGACTTCGTCGGCGATGACGACGTGGCGCTCGTGCTCGGCGACAACATCTTCTACGGCCAGGGGTTCTCCAGCAGGCTTCAGGCCGCGGTGACCGCGCTCGACGGGTGCGTGCTGTTCGGCTATCCGGTCAAGGATCCGCAGCGTTACGGCGTCGGCGAGATCGACGCCGACGGCAAGCTCCTGTCCATCGAGGAGAAACCCGAGACGCCGAAGTCGAACAAAGCCATCACCGGCCTGTACTTCTACGACAACCAGGTGATCGAGATCGCCCGCGACCTCAAGCCCTCCCCACGCGGTGAGCTCGAGATCACGGACGTCAACCTCGCCTACCTGCGGCAGGATCGCGCGACCCTGATCGACCTCGGGCGCGGGTTCGCCTGGCTCGACACCGGAACGCACGACTCGCTGCTGGAGGCCGGCCAGTTCGTGCAGGTCCTGGAGCACCGGACGGGGGTCCGGATCGCCTGCCTCGAAGAGGTCGCGCTGCGGATGGGTTTCATCGACGCGGACCAGTGTTTCGCGCTCGGCGCGAAGCTGGCGAAGTCCGGCTACGGCGAATATCTGATGAACGTCGCGCGCACTCAGGGTGCTACCGGCTGAACGGGACGACGTCGTCCCGCCACCTTGGGGGCGGGATGCGGGACCGGCGCAAGTAGGTGACTAATTGCGTGGGTCAGTAGGGCGGTGGGCCATCTCTTCGAGGCGACGGATGCGCTCGTCCATCGGCGGGTGGGTCGAAAAGAGTTTCGAGAGGCCTTCGCCCGGCCGGAACGGGTTCGCGATCATGAGGTGCGACTGCGACACCAGCTTCGGCTCCGCGACAAGCGGTGCCGCCCGGGTGCCCCTGTCGAGTTTCCGCAGCGCGGAAGCCAGTCCGAGCGGGTCACCGGTGAGTTCCGCGCCCGACGCGTCGGCCTGGAATTCCCGCGAACGGCTCACCCCGAGCTTCACGATGGCGGCCGCGATCGGCCCGATCAGCACCAGGAGCAGCGCGACCAGGGGGCTGTCGCCGTCTTCGCGGTTGCCGCCGCCGAAGACGCTCGTGAACATCGCGATGTTGGCGAGCACGCTGAGCACGCCCGCCAGCGCGCCCGCGACGCAGGAGATGAGGATGTCCCGGTTGTAGACGTGGGACAGTTCGTGCCCGAGCACCGCCCGCAGTTCGCGCTCGTCGAGCAGGCCGAGGATGCCGGTGGTGCAGCACACCGCCGCGTGCCGGGGGCTGCGGCCGGTGGCGAAGGCGTTCGGGGCCGGGGTGGGGCTGAGGTAGAGCCGCGGCATCGGCTGACGTGCCGTGGTCGCCAGCTCCCGCACGATCCGGTACATCACCGGCTGCTCGGCCTCCGAAACCGGTCGCGCGCGCATGGCCCGCAGCGCCAGGCCATCGGAGTTGAAGTAGGCGTACGCGTTCATCGCGAGCGCCACCAGCAGGCCGACGATCAGCGCCCCCCGGCCGAAGAAACCGCTGATCCCGATGATGAGCGCGGACAGCACACCGAGCAGGACGACGGTCTTCAGCCCGTTCTGGTGTTTGTGCACGACGTCCCGCTCCTTTCTTCGTCGAGGATGGGGTTTGCTCATCGAAACAACGCGATCGGGGGACGCGAAGTTCCTTCACGTGCCTGGTTCGCGAGTTATCGTCGGACCCCGGAGCGATCATGGGGAGGCGCCGGTGCGAAGACCCGAACTGAGCCGCCGAGCCCTGTTCACGCTGGCCGCGGCCGGCGCGTCCACCCTCGTCCTCGCGCCGGCGGCCCGAGCACAGAAAGTACTTGTCGTCGAGGTCGGGGGCACCCCGGAGGCGATCGCGGTGAATTCCGTCACCGGCTTCGCGTACCTCTCGGACCCGTCCACCGGCACGATCGTGGTGCTCGATTCGCGCAGCGGCACCATCGGCGACGTCATCCCGGTCGGCGGCGAGCCCGCCGGGCTGGCCGTGGACACGGTGACCAACCGGATCTTCGTCGCGAATCCGCCCGGCGGGACCGTCCTGGTCATCGACGGGCGGGCCAACGACGTCGTCAGCGTGGTGCCGGCCGGTCCCGGAGCGTCCAGTGTCGACCTCGACGAGCAGGCGAACCGCATCTACGCGGTCAGCGCGCTCACCGGGACGCTCGCCGTCCTCGACGGCGTCGGCTGCCGCCTGCTGAACCTCGTCCCCGGGCCCACGCGGGGGTTGTCGTCGA
This sequence comes from Amycolatopsis sp. QT-25, assembly GCF_029369745.1. Taxonomy (NCBI): domain Bacteria; kingdom Bacillati; phylum Actinomycetota; class Actinomycetes; order Pseudonocardiales; family Pseudonocardiaceae; genus Amycolatopsis; species Amycolatopsis sp. QT-25. Next base: position 572,891 of record NZ_CP120210.1, on the reverse strand, counting down.
CGGCGGTCGACAGCGCACGCAAGCTCGCCTACTGCACCAGCACCGACACGGACTCGCTGGAGGTCTTCGACATCGGCGCCGGGAAGTTCGCCGGCGGGATCCCGGTGGGCAAGTCACCGACCGGGGTCGCCGTGCACCACGCGTCCGGGACGGTGTTCGTCGCGAATTCGGCGATCCATCATCTGTCCGTCGTGGACCCTGACACACGCGAGGAGACGGCGACCGTGCTGTTGCGCTCGGAGTCTTCGTCGGTGGCGGTCCACGAAGGATCGAACACGGTGTACTCCAACGGAGGGCCGAACGGTATCGCCAGGATCGACGGGGTGACGAACCTGCTCACCGGTGACCTGTCCCTCGGCGTGAACCCCGGCGCGGTCGCGATCGACCAGCGCACCCGAACGGTGTACGTGGCGGATCCCTTGCGCGGCAGGGTTTCTTTGATCAGGGACTTCTGAGGCCGGAGCGGGCATGATGGCGGGGGTGAGCGAGTACGCAGTGCGCGATGGGTTGCAACCGGACGTGTCGGCCGTGGCCGCGGTACTGGCGCGGCACGGTGTCGAAGGCCCGGACGGGAAGGCGCCCGGTGAAGCGCTGATCTTCGCCGTGTCCGGCGGGATCGGGGCCGGCTACCTCCTGTGGGACTTCGCGCACGAGACGAGGTCGACGGTCGTGTTCGGTTTCCGCGCGCGCTGGCAGTACCCCCACGAATGGCTCAAGTCCACCGTGGACCGGCTCGGGCTCGACGCCGACTTCCACACCACCGGCGGCAAACGCGCCGCCGCGAACCGGCTCACCGCCGAGCTCGAAGCGGGGCGGCCGGTGCTCGTCCTGCCCGACCGCGAGTCGCTCGGCTACTGGCACCTGCCGCCGGAGATGTCCGGCGGTGGCGGCCATTTCGTCGTCGCGTACGGCGAGGAGGACGGCCGGGTGCTCGTCGACGACCGGAATCTCGCCCCGCTGACGGTCGACCGGAAGACGTTCGACGCCGCGCGCGGCCGGGTCGGCTCGTACAAGAACCTGCTGGCGACGATCCGGCCCGGCGAGATCCAGGACTGGCGGACGGCCGTGCGCGCCGGGCTGACGGACTGCGTGCGTAACCTCTCGGCGCCGTCGAAGTCGTTCTCGCTGCCCGCTTGGGGACGCTGGGCGAAGGCGATGACCGACGAACGCGACCCCAAAGGGTGGCCGCGCGCGTTCGGCGAGCGGCGCGGGCTCGTCGGGGCGCTGTTCACCGTCTGGGAGAGCATCACCCCGGCCGGGATGGAGGGCGGGCATCTGCGCGGGCTGTTCGCCGACGCGCTCATCGAGGCCGCCGGTCTGCTCGAACTCCCGGCGCTGGCCGAACAGGCGCCGGCTTGGCGCGCGATCGCCGAACGCTGGGCCGAACTGGCCGAGACCGCGGTTCCCGCGTCGAACGCGGAGTTCGCCTGGGTGCGCGGGCTGATCAGCACCGTCTCGGCCGGTGTCCGCGAGGGCGACGCGGGACAGGAGGCCGCCGCGGCGGCCGGCGCGCAGCTGTGGGAACTGCGCGGGCACCACCACGACGAGTCGCCGTTCACCGAAGCCGAGGAACGCGAACTGTTCAGCACGATGGGCACGATGATCCGGGACATCCACACCGCCGAGACGGCCGCGATCCGCGAGCTCTCCGACGCCCTGGTGGAGTGAACCGGACCGGTGTCCGTCGCGCCGCCTGCGTGTCACCGACCGAGCGGCGGACCCGGTCCAGCGGGACCATCGGCGAGTTTTCCCGATTCACTTTTCAACCGTTTATGCTCCATTTCGCGTAATACCGGAAAACGACTGAGCCGTTCAGCGGCTGATCATGACGGTTTGCGGCCGGTACCTTCGAAAGACTCTCTCCCCTGCAGAGTCCCCGGAGGTATTTCATGCCACGGCCGAAGTGTGTCCGCTTTCTCGCGCCCTTGGTCGGCGCCATGCTTTTGACCAGCGGGGTGGCCGTCGCCGCCCCCGACGGCGAGGACCCCCAGTTCATCAGGCTGGCCAGCCGGACCTTCGATCCGCTCAGCCAGCGAACGGCCGCGAGCCAGGACTGGAAAGGCGCCTACCTGCTCCAGGTCCGGAGCGCGCTGACCGACGCGCAGCGCGGGCGTTTGCGCTCACTCGGCGTGCGAATCGGGACCTACATTCCCGATTTCGCCTACGTGGTGCGGCTGAAGCCGGAGAGCCGCGAATCGGTGGCGAACTTGAATTTCGTCCGCTGGCTCGGCGAATACCGGCCTGCCGACAAGATGGAGATCTCGTCGGCCGCGACAGGCGGTCATCTGGTGACGCTGGTCGAATCGGACGCCCGGGACCAGCGCGTGGTGGCCGAGCGGATCCTGCGGCTCGGCGGCGGCATCGAAGCGATCTCGCAGAGCGGACAGCACATCGTCGCGAACCTCGGTGCCGGTCAGGCCGCCGCCGTGGCGCAGGGGGCCGAGGTGCTCGCGGTCGGTGCGATCACCGCCCCCGAAACCGACATGGCCAACGCCAGGGAAAGCGGGGGCGCGAACTTCGTCGAGAGTGTCGGCGGCTACCGCGGCCAGGGAGTGCGCGGCGAGGTGATGGACGGCGGGCTGCGGGTCACCCATCAGGAGTTCAAAGCCCGGCCGACGGTGCTGCACGGCCCGAACTCGACCAGCACCAGCCACGGCACTTCGACGTACGGTCAGATCTTCGCGTCCGGGGTGAGCGCACCGCAGCGCGGACTGCTGCCCGAGGGCCAAGGCATCTTCGCCACCTACGACAAGCCGGACCGCTACGCCCACACCAAGGAACTGGTCGACCCGGCCGGCAAGTACCGCGCGGTGTTCCAGAGCAACAGCTGGGGTGGCGGGCTGACGACGGCGTACAACTCGGTGTCGGCGGAGCTCGACAAGATAGTTTTCGACCACGACCTGCTGATCTGCCAGTCGCAGAGCAACGCGGGCACCCAGCAGTCGCGGCCGCAGGCCTGGTCGAAGAACGTGCTCTCGGTCGGCGGGCAGTACCACTACGACACGCTGGGCCGCACCGACGACAAGTGGAACGGCGGGGCCAGCATCGGCCCCGCCGCCGACGGCCGGATCAAACCGGAACTGTCGAACTACTACGACCGGATCGACACGACGTCTTCCGGCAGCGACACCTCGTACACGACGTCGTTCGGCGGCACGAGCGGTGCGACCCCGATCACCTGCGGAAACGCCGGCCTGCTGTTCCAGATGTGGGCCGACGGCGTGTTCGACGGCGGTCCGGGCAAGGGCCGCGACGTCTTCACGAGCCGCCCGCACGCCGCGACCGCGAAGGCGCTGCTGATCAACGGGGCGGACCAGTTCGCGTTCAGCGGCACCGCGCACGACATGACCAGGACGCATCAGGGCTGGGGCACCGCGAACGTGCGGTACCTGCACGAACAGGCCAAGGCGAACGGGTGGAAACTGCCGGTGCTGGTCGACGAGACCGATCTGCTGGGCACCGGGCAGTCGAAGAAGTACCCGGTCGTGGTGAACGGCACCAAGCAGTTCAAGGCGACGCTGGCCTACACCGACCCGGCGGGCTCGCCGAGCGCGTCGGTCACCAGGGTCAACGACCTGACCTTGAAGGTCACCGCACCCAACGGGACGGTCTACTACGGCAACAACGGGCTGAAGGCGGGCAACTTCTCGACCGCGGGCGGCTCGCCGAACACCGTCGACACGGTGGAGAACGTCCTCCTCGACAAGCCTGCCGCGGGGACGTGGACGGTGGAGGTGGTGGCGACGCAGGTGAACGCCGACGGTCACCCGGAGACGTCGGCGACGGACGCGGATTTCGCGTTGGTGGTTTCTTGACGGTGTGAGGCGCGCCACGGACCTGCTGCCCCGCGTTTCGAGGTGACGGAACGCGGTCGGCGCAGATGGTCGTGAGTGGCGTTTCGGGTCGGCACCCGAAACGCCACTCACGACCCACCCGGTCCCAGCGGACATCGTGCTCACCCTCGGTCGCGCTCCGGCCGCCCGGTTGCCCGCGCCCGGATGGCGGAGGCGTCTGCGCCGATGGCCGAGACGGCAGGTTTCGGTTGTGAGACGGAAGGGCGAGACCTCTCGAAGGCATGTAACGAGGCGACCCGAGGTGCCGACGTCTGGGATACGTGACGCGAGCCAAGGAGCCTCTCGATGACCACCTGCCGACTCTGCGGCTCGGTCCATCTCGCCAGTGTCGTCGACCTAGGGGCGACGCCGCCGTGCGAACGTTTCCTGACCGCGGAACAGTTGCGGGAGCCTGAACCGACCTACCCCCTGCACCTGCTGGTCTGCACCGAATGCCGGCTCGCCCAGATCCCGCCGCTGATCACCCCGGAAGAGACATTCACCGAATACGCGTACTTCTCGTCGTATTCCGCCTCCTGGGTCGAACACGCCAAGACGTTCGTCGACGGCGCCGTGGAGCGGCTCGGGCTCGACGAGTCCTCGTTCGTCGTCGAGGTCGCCAGCAACGACGGCTATCTGCTCAAGCACGTTGTGGCGCAGCGGATTCGCTGTCTGGGCGTAGAACCTTCGGTGAACGTGGGCCAAGCCGCGCGTGACGCCGGGGTGCCGACGAAGACCGCCTTCCTCGGCCTCGAAAGCGGACGCGACGTCCGCGAGGAGCACGGCCCGGCCGACCTCGTCGTGGCGAACAACGTTTACGCGCACATTCCGGACATCGTCGGTTTCACGCACGGGCTGCGCGCCTTGGTCGCCGATGACGGCTGGGTCAGCATCGAGGTCCAGCATCTGCTGACGCTGATCCAGGAGAACCAGTACGACACCATCTACCACGAGCATTTCCAGTACTACACGGTGGAATCCGCGCGCCGGGCGCTCGCCAGCGGCGGTTTGTCCGTTGTGGATGTCGAGCTCCTGCCCACGCACGGCGGTTCCATCCGGCTGTGGGCGCGTCCGGACGCCGTCGCCGGCGAGCCGAGCGAGCGGATGATCCAGGTCCTCGACGCCGAGAAGGCCGCGGGACTGCACGAAATGTCCGGTTACACCGAATTCTCCGAGCGGGTCACCAAGGTCCGGCTCGACCTGAACAAGTTCCTCACCGACGCGGCGCTCGAAGGCAAGACCGTCGTCGGGTACGGTGCCCCCGGCAAGGGCAACACGTTGCTGAACCACTGTGGCATCCGCCCGGACGTCCTGCGGTACACCGTCGACCGCAATCCGTACAAACACGGCCGGTTCACCCCCGGCACCCGGATCCCGATCCTCCCGCCGGAACACATCGAGGCCGACCGGCCCGATTACGTGCTCGTCCTTCCGTGGAACCTCCGGAAGGAACTGACCGCCCAGTTGTCCTATGTGGACGAGTGGGGCGGAAAGCTGGTCTTCCCCATCCCGCACCTGGAAATCGTCGAGGTGAAGTCGTGAAGGTTGTCCTCTTCTGCGGCGGCTACGGCATGCGGATGCGCAACGGTGACGCGTCCGACGTGCCCAAGCCGATGGCCATGGTCGGGCCGAGACCCCTGATCTGGCACGTGATGCGGTATTACGCGCATTTCGGTCACACCGAGTTCATTCTCTGTCTCGGCTACGGCGCGCACCACATCAAGGAGTTCTTCCTCGAGTACCAGGAGACCACCTCCAACGATTTCGTCCTGCGGGGCGGCAAGGCGGAACTGCTGTCGACCGACATCTCGGACTGGTCGATCTCCTTCGTGCAGACCGGTCTCGAATCGGCCATCGGCGAACGGCTGCGCCGGGTGCGCCCGCATCTCGACGGGGACGAGATGTTCCTCGCCAACTACGCCGACGTCCTCACCGACGCGCCGCTGCCGGAGATGATCGAGCGGTTCACGGCCTCCGACGCCGGCGCGTCGATGATGGTCGTGCCGCCGCAGTCGTCGTTCCACTGCGTCGAGATGGGCGAGAACGGCCGGATCGACGCGCTCACCCCGGTCAGCGAGATGCCGCTGTGGGAGAACGGCGGGTACTTCGTGCTGCGCCAGGAGGTCTTCGACCACATCCCCGAGGGCGGAGACCTCGTGGCCGACGGCTGCGGCGAGCTCGCCAAACGGGGGAAGCTGCTCGCGTACCCGTATCGCGGGTTCTGGAAGCCGACGGACACCGTCAAGGAGCGGGTCCAGCTGGACGACGCCTACGCGCACGGAAACCGTCCGTGGGCGTTGTGGGAACACGAACCGGCGCCGGCGGGCATCGCGTGATCGCACTCGGCACCGGCGGGCTCCAGCGGCTCGTCGCGCTCGGCGCGCATTGTGACGACATCGCCATCGGGGCGGGCGGTACCCTGCTGACGATCTGCGCCGCCGATCCGGGTGTCCGGGTGGACGCGCTCGTCCTTTCCGGCGGCGGCACCGAACGGGAGACCGAGGAACGGGCCGCGCTCGCGGCCTTCTGCCCGGGCGCCGACGTCGAGGTCACCGTGCTCAAACTGCCCGACGGCCGGTTCCCCGCGCACTGGGAAGAGGCCAAGAACGCGCTGGAGGAGCTGCGGCGCCGCACGGATCCGGACCTCGTCCTCTCGCCGCGCACGGCCGACGCGCATCAGGACCACCGCGGCCTGGCGAAGCTGGTGCCGACGGTGTTCCGCACCCATCTCCAGCTGGAGTACGAGATCGCCAAATGGGACGGCGACCTCGGCAAACCCGCCGCGTACGTCCCGCTGCCGGCCGAGGTCGCCGAGGAGAAGGTCCGCCTGCTGCAGGAGCATTACGCCTCCCAGCGGCACCGGCCCTGGTACGACCGGGAAGCCTTCCTCGGCCTCGCCCGCCTTCGCGGTATCGAATGCGGGCAGCGCTACGCCGAGGCCTTCGATCTCAAGAAACTGACGCTCGACCTCACTCCGAAAGGCTGAAAGCCATGCGTGTGCTGCTGACCGGGCACAAGGGTTACCTGGGCACGGTGATGGCCCCGGTGCTGGCCGCCGAAGGCCACGAGGTGATCGGCCTCGACTCCGGTCTCTACGACACCTGCGTGCTGGGCCCCGCACCCGAAGATCCCGAAGGTTTCGAGGTCGACCTTCGTGACGTCACGGCCGAGCACGTGGCGGGCATGGACGCCGTGATCCACCTCGGCGCGCTGTCCAACGACCCGCTCGGTTCGCTGGCGCCGGATCTGACCTACGACATCAACCACCACGCCTCGGTCGAGCTCGCCAAGCTGGCGAAGGACGCCGGGGTCAAGCGGTATCTCTACGCCTCGACGTGCTCGGTCTACGGTGCCTCGGGCGGCGACGGCCTGGTCGACGAGGACGCGCCGCTGCGCCCCGTCACGCCGTACGCCGAGTCGAAGGTCCGGGTCGAGGACGACGTCCAGGAACTCGCCGACAGCGACTTCAGCCCGGTGTACCTGCGCAACGCCACCGCGTTCGGGTTCTCACCGCGGCTGCGTGGCGACATCGTGCTCAACAACCTGACCGCGCACGCCCACCTCTCCGGCGAGGTGCTGGTGCTCTCCGACGGCACGCCGTGGCGGCCGCTGGTGCACGCCAAGGACATCGCGCGCGCGTTCGCGGCGGCGCTGGTGGCGCCGAAGGAGGCCGTCCACGGCAAGGCGTTCAACATCGGCACCGAACGCAACAACGTGACCGTCGCCGAGATCGCCGAAGAGGTCGTCGAGGCCGTTCCCGGTTCCACCCTGCGGATCACCGGCGAGGCGGGCTCGGACCCGCGCTCGTACCGGGTCGACTTCTCCCGGTTCCGCGCGGCCGTCCCCGGCTTCGACTGCGACTGGTCGGTCAAGGACGGCGCGCTCGAACTGATCGAGGCCTACCGGACCCACGGCCTCACCGAACACGGCTTCCGGCGCCTGTTCACCCGCCTGGCGCGCTTGCAGGACCGCACCGCCGCCGGTGAACTCGACGACACCTTGCGGCGTCGCTGATGTCGCACCGGGACCTGGAGACGGGCGCCGACCTGGAAAGGCTGGTCGAGCGCCTGTATCCGCTGTGCCGCAGCATCACCGGCGACGGCGTCCGCCGCACGCTGGAGATCGTCGGCGAGCACGTCCCACTGGAGATCCACGAGGTCCCCACCGGCACCCAGGTGCTGGACTGGACCGTGCCGCAGGAGTGGAACATCCGCGACGCGTACATCAAGGACGCCTCCGGCCGCCGCGTGGTCGACTTCGGTGAGTCGAACCTGCACGTCGTCGGCTACAGCGTCCCGATCTCGCGGAAGATGCCGCTCGCCGAGCTGCGCGAACATCTGCACACGCTGCCGGACCGGCCGTCGTGGGTGCCGTACCGGACCAGCTACTACGCGCCGACGTGGGGTTTCTGCCTGGCGCAGGAAACCCTCGACGCGATGCCGGACGGCGAGTACGAGGTGCACATCGACTCGACGCTGGCCGACGGTCACCTCACCTACGCCGAGCACGTCGTGCCGGGCGAGGTCGCCGACGAGGTGATCATCTCCTGCCACACCTGCCATCCGTCGCTGGCGAACGACAACGTCGCCGGGATCGCGATCGCCGCCGCCTTCGCGCAGACGCTGGAAAACCCGCACTACACGTACCGGTTCCTGTTCATGCCCGGCACGATCGGCGCCATCACCTGGCTCGCGCGCAACACCGAACGCGTCGAACGGATCAAGGCCGGGCTCGTGCTCGCTTGCGCGGGCGACCCGGGATCGCTGACATACAAGCGAAGCCGCCGGGGCGACGCCGAGATCGACCGCGTGCTCGCGTACGTCCTCGCCGATCGCGCGCACCGGATCGTGGACTTCTCGCCGTACGGCTACGACGAGCGCCAGTTCTGCTCCCCCGGCTTCGACCTGGGCGTCGGATCGCTGACGAGGACGCCGTACGCGGGCTATCCCGAGTACCACACCTCGGCCGACAACCTCGATTTCGTGTCCACGGCGGCCATGGAGGAAACCCTTCGGACCCTGCGGGACACCTTCGCCGTCCTCGACCGCAACCGCAGCTACGTCAACCTCAGCCCGTACGGCGAGCCGCAACTCGGCAAACGCGGGCTGTACGACTCGCTCGGCGGGAGAAGCGACGCCAAACAAGCCCAGATGGCCATGCTCTGGGTGCTCAACCTCTCGGACGGCGAGCACAGCCTGCTCGACGTCGCCGAGCGGTCCGGGCTGCCGTTCGATTCCGTCGTCGCCGCCGCGAAGGCGCTGCACGACGCCGGATTGCTCAAGGATTGAAGGCCCTATGCGCTCACTTCTGCGTTCCCAAGCCGTCCGGGCCATGGCCGGGCGGCTCAGCTGGGGCCTCGGCGACCAGGCCGTTTCCAGTATCACCAACTTCGTGGTCGGGCTGTTCGTGGCGCGCTCACTCGGCACGTTCGCCTTCGGCATGTTCAGCCTCGCCTGGGTCAGCTACGGCGTGGTGCTCAACCTTTCGCGCGGGCTGACCACGGATCCGCTGATGGTCCGGTTCTCCGGGGTGCCCACGGAGACGTGGCGGACGGCGACCGCCAGGGCGACCGGGACGGCGCTCTCCGCGGGTGTCGTGGCCGGTGCCGTCAGTGTGGTCGCCGGTCTCGTGGTGGGTGGCCCCATCGGCGGCGCGTTCGTCGCGCTCGGCATCGTCATCCCCACCTTGCTGCTTCAGGACGCCTGGCGGTTCACGTTCTTCGCGGCGGGGCACGGGAAGAAGGCGTTCGTCAACGACGTCGTCTGGGGGATCGCGCTGATCCCCGCGCTGTTCATCGCGCACCGATGGTTCGACACGGTCGTCGCCTTCATCCTGGCGTGGGGGCTGTCCGGGGCGGTCGCCGCCGGCTACGGCTGCTTGCAGTCCGGGGTCCGGCCGGACCCGCGTGGCACGCTCGAGTGGCTCAACCGGCACCGCGACCTCGGCACCCGCTACCTGATCGAGAACGTCAGCAACAGCGGCTCGACGCAACTGCGGATGTACGGGCTCGGCGCGATCGCCGGGCTGGCGAGCGTCGGCGCGGTGCGCGGCGCCGAACTGCTGCTCGGCCCGTTCTTCGCCCTTCTGATGGGACTTTCCCTGGTCACGGTGGCCGAAAGCGCGCGGGTGCTCCAACGGGCCCCGCATCGCCTTCGCCGCTTCTGCGCCGTTCTCGGCGCGGGCCAGGCGGTCGCGGCCCTGATCTGGGGTCTCGCCCTGCTTCTGGTACCCGACGACGCCGGCCGGTTCGTGCTCGGCGACGTCTGGGATCCCGCTTCGGAACTGATCCTCCCGGTGACCATCGGTATCGCCGCGGCGGGATTCAACACCGGGGCGGCCGCCGGACTGCGTGCGCTCGGCGCTGCGAAACGGAGCCTTCGCGCCCAGCTGATCAACTCGGCCGGCTATGTCGGCTTCGGGCTCATTGGCGCCTTCTTGGCCGGGGCGTCCGGATCCGCTTGGGGGGTCGCGTTGGCGATCACCAGCGGGTCGGCGGTGTGGTGGCTCCAGCTGCACACCGCTCTCCAGGAACACCTGACTTCGGAGAAGGAAGAGATGAGGACGTCATGAGCACCGCTCCTCGGCTGAGCATCGGGCTCCCGGTCTACAACGGCGAGGACTACCTCGCCGAATCGCTGGACGCACTCCTCGGCCAGAGCTACGAGAACTTCGAGCTGATCATTTCGGACAACGCGTCCACGGACCGCACCGAAGAGATCAGCCGTGAGTACGCGAAGCTGGATTCCCGCGTACGGTACGTGCGTCAGCCGGTGAACATCGGCTGCGCGCCCAACCACAACTACTGTGTCGACGTCGCCCGCGGCGAGTTGTTCAAATGGGCGTCCGACGACGACCTCTACGCGCGGGACCTGCTGGAACGCTGTATCGAGGCGCTCGACGAGCACCCCGAGTTCGTACTTTCGCATTCGTGGACGGCGATGATCGACGAGAAGGCCGTCGTCACGCAGGCATTGGAGTACCCGCTCAACACGGTTTCGCCGCACGCCGCGGAACGCTTCCGCAGCACGCTGTTCGCGCCCGGCGGGGACGACGACGGCGCGGTCATCCGCACCGAGGTGCTGCGCCGCGTCGCGCCGCTGGACAGCTACCACCACGCGGACCGCACGATCATCTCGGAACTGGCCCTGCACGGCCCGTTCCACCAGGTGCCGGACTGGCTGTACTTCCGCCGCGACCACCCCGGCCGCTCCGAACACGAGTACCCGACCGTGCGCAAGCGCGCCAGCAACCTGGACCCGAAACGCGCCGACAAGCTGCGGCACCCGATGATCCGGCTGCTCGGCGAGTACGTCCTCGGTTACGTCAACGCGATCCGCCACGCGCCGATCTCCGGCGCCGAGAAGCGCGAGTGTTTCCGCTACCTGCGGCAATGGACGCTGAACCGGGCGGGGAACCCGGCCATGGGCCGGATGCCGGTGCAGGCCGAGGCCGAACTCGGTCCGCGAGAGGTGTGCGTGGCGTCGGTCGTCGCCGGTCAGGAGGGAAGAGTCCCTTGAGCTCGCCCGTGAGAATCGGGCTGTTCGGACTCCTCGGATCAGGGAACCTCGGCAACGACGGTTCCTTCGAGGCGGTTCTCGGGTATCTGCGCACGGAGCATCCGGACGCCGCGCTCAGCGTGATGTGCGGCGGTCCGGAAATCGTCGCGTCGCGCTACGACCTCGAGACGACCGCGTTGAACTGGTACCAGGGTGAGTACCGGACGGCTTCGGGACCGGTGTCCATCGCCATGAAGGGTTTCGGCAAGCTCGTCGACATCGTCCGGACGGCGGCGTGGGTGGGGCGCCAGGACGTGGTGATCGTGCCGGGGATGGGTGTCCTCGAGTCCACGCTTCCCTTGCGCCCTTGGGGTTTCCCGTATGCCTTGCTGTTGCTGTCGGTGTCCGGGCGGCTGGCCGGGACCAAGGTGGCGCTGGTCTGCGTCGGTGCCAACGTGAGCGACCGGCGGGTCACCCGGTCGATCATCGGCCGGGCCGCGCGGCTGGCGACGTTCCGGTCCTACCGGGACGAATTGTCGCGGGAGGCGATGCGCACGATGGGCGTCGACGTCACGAACGACCGTGTCCATCCCGATCTCGCCTTCGCCCTCTCCGCGCCGGCGGAACCGGTGCTGCCCCGCTCCGTCGGGGTCGGGGTGATGGCCTACCGCGGCGGGAACGAGGACAGGGCCCGCGCCGACGAGATCTATGAGTCCTATGTGGACGGGATGACCCGGTTCGTCGCCCGGCTGATCGCCGACGGCAGGCCGGTGCGGTTGTTCATCGGCGACCGGGCCGACGCGCAGGTCGTCGACGAGATCATGCGGGAACTGGAGTCACCGCTGATCACCGCCGCCGAAACGTCCACTTTGGACGATGTGCTGCGGGCGATGTCGGCGGTCGAGATCGTCGTCGCCACCCGCTACCACAACATCCTGTGCGCGCTGAAGCTGGCGAAACCGACGTTGTCCGTCGGGTACGCCCGCAAGAACGACGTCCTCATGACCACGATGGGGCTCGGGGAGTTCTGCCTGTCCGCCAAGGACATCGACTTCGACGCGCTGGTCCGCCGGTTCGCCGAACTCGAGTCGCGGGCGGGCGAACTGACCGAGATCGTCGCGAAACGAGGTGCGGCGCAGGCACGACTGCTGGAAGAGCAGTTCGTCGAATTGTCGGCCGCCCTCCTGCCGATCGGAGTCCGATGAAAGCGATCCCGGTGCCCGCCATCGCGGGCGCGTACCTGTTCGAGCCGACCCCGCACACCGACGAACGCGGCTTCTTCAGCCGCACGTTCGACGCCGACGTCGTCCGGTCGGTGGGGATCGACCCGAACGGGTTCCTCCAGGACAGCGTGTCGCGGTCCCGCGAGGGGGTGCTGCGCGGGATGCACCTGCGCTCGGGTCTCGGCGAGGCGAAGCTGGTCCGGTGCTCGTGGGGCGCCGTCTTCGACGTCGTCGTCGACCTGCGGCCGGATTCGCCGACGTACCTCGGCAAGGAGACGTTCGAACTGTCCGGGGAGACCCAGGTCTCGCTGTACATCCCGGCAGGCTGCGCGCACGGGTTCCAGGCGCTCACCGAGTACGCCGACGTCTCCTACCGGATCGACCGCGCCCACGACGCGAGCGAGGACGTCGCGATCGCCCACGACGACCCGGAACTGGCGATCTCGTGGCCGCTGCCGGTGGCGCTGATGTCGGAGCGGGACCGCGCGGCCCTCTCTCTTTCCGAGGCACTACAGAACACGAGGTGAGATCATGACCCGTCGTCTTCCCCGATCCATGCGGGCCAACGAACGCCTCCACGCGATGATCCCCGGCGGCGCGCACACCTACGCCAAGGGGGACGACCAGTACCCGGAGAACCTGGCGCCGGTCATTTCGCACGGGCTCGGCGCGCACGTCTGGGACGTCGACGGGAACTCCTACATCGAGTACGGCTCGGGCCTGCGCGCGGTCAGCCTCGGGCACGTGCACCCGCGGGTCAGCGAAGCGGCCCACCGGGAGATCGACCGGGGCGCCAACTTCGCCCGTCCATCCATCGTGGAGGAACGCGCGGCGACGAAGTTCCTCGAAACCGTACCCACCGCGGAGATGGTCAAGTTCGCGAAGAACGGCTCGGACGCCACCACGGCCGCGGTCAAACTCGCCAGGGCGGCCACCGGCAGGCCGTTGGTGGCGATCTGCCGCGACCACGCGTTCTTCTCCATCGACGACTGGTTCATCGGCACCACCCCGATGTCGTCGGGCATCCCGGCGGGGATCACCGACCTGACGGTGTCGTTCCCCTACGGCGACCTCCCGGCGACCGAGCGGCTGCTGCGGGAGAACGCGGGCCAGGTCGCCTGCCTGATCCTCGAGGCGTCCACGCAACTCGAACCGCCCGCCGGGTACCTCGTCGGCCTGCGGGAACTCGCCGACCGGTACGGCTGCGTCCTCGTCTTCGACGAGATGATCACCGGCTTTCGCTGGTCGGAGGCGGGAGCGCAGGGTCTCTACGGGGTCACGCCGGACCTTTCGACGTTCGGCAAGGCACTCGGGAACGGGTTCGCCGTCTCGGCGCTGGCGGGTAAACGCGAACTGATGGAACTCGGCGGACTGCGCACCGCCGAGGAGCGCGTCTTCCTGCTGTCCACCACGCACGGCGCCGAAACGCATTCACTGGCCGCCGCCATCGCGGTCATGGAGACCTACACCGAAGAAGGCATCGCCGCGCGGCTGCACTCGCTCGGCGACCGGCTCGCCGCCGGAGTCCGCGAAGTCGCGGCCTCGGCAGGGGTCGGGGAACACGTCGTCGTGCGCGGCCGGGCGAGCAACCTCGTCTTCGGCACGCTCGACGCCGGGAAGAAACCGTCGCAGGACTACCGAACGTTGTTCCTGCGGCAACTGGTCACCGGCGGGGTCCTCGGGCCGTCGTTCGTGGTCAGCAGCGCGTTGTCCGAAGAAGACATCGACCGGACGGTCGAAGTGGTCTCGCAGGCCTGCCTCGTGTACCGCAAAGCGCTCGACGCGGATGATCCGGCGCCGTGGCTGGGTGGCCGTCCGGTGAAGCCGGTTTTTCGGAGAAGGGTATGAGTTCAAGGATCGCAGCTCGCTCGGCCGGCTCGCGCACGCTTCGCGTGGCGTTGTCGGTGTTACTGCTCCTGGTCGCCGTTGAAACCACAGCGGAGGCAACCGAAGAGCCGGCTCGAGGGGTGTGCGGCACGACCGTCGGCGTCCCCTCCGCCCCGGCGGGCGCCCAGATCGTCGAACCGGGCACCGATCTGACCGACCGGACCCGGTTCAGCCCGCCGGGGAGCACGTTCTGGCTGGCGCCGGGCACGCATACGCTCAGTTCCGACCAGTTCGGCCAGGTGATGCCCAAGGACGGCAACGTCTACCTCGGCGCACCCGGCGCCGTGCTCGACGGACGCGGGATCAACCGCGCGGCCTTCACCACGCCGGCCAAGGACGTGGTGATCCGCGGGCTGACCATCCGCGGTTTCGTCGCCGAACGGGACCAGGGCGTGGTCAACCACGACTCCGGCGAACGCTGGACCATCGAAGGCAACGTCATCGAGGACAACGACGGGGCCGGGATGATGACCGGGGCCGGCCAGCGGGTGATCGGGAACTGCCTGCGCGACAACGGCCAGTACGGGATCAACGCCTACCGTTTCGGTGGCGGGCTGACCGATCTGGTGATCGAGGGCAACGAGATCACCGGGAACAACACCGATGATTGGGAGACCAGGATACCCGGCTGCGGTTGCAGCGGTGGTGCGAAGTTCTGGGCCGTGAACGGGGCCGACGTCGTCGGCAACTGGGTCCACCACAACCACGGTGTCGGGCTTTGGGCCGACACGAACAACAACGACTTCCTCATCCAGGAGAACCTGATCGAGGACAACGCGTCCGAGGGGCTGTTCTACGAGATCTCCTACAACCTGGAGCTGATCGGGAACACCTTCAACCGGAACGCGCTGGTGCAAGGCCGGAACCGGGCCGCCAAGGGAGACAACTTCCCGGTCGCGGCGGTGTACCTCAGCGAATCCGGCGGCGAGCCCAGACTGCCCGCCCGGACCAGCCGGATCGACATCCGGGGCAACATGTTCTCCGACAACTGGTCGGGGATCACGTTGTGGGAGAACGCCGACCGGTTCTGCAACAGCCCGGCCAACACGTCGACGCTGTCCTGTACGCCGTTGGTGTCGCCGACGTCCGCCTGCTCCGATCCGGGCATCAAGACCGAACCGCTGTACGGCGACTGCCGCTGGAAGACCCAGCGCGTTTCGGTGCACGAGAACACGTTCGAGATCGATTCGTCGTTGGAAGGCTGTCTCGGCCTCTGTGGGCGGATGGCGGTGCTCTCGAACTACGGGACCTTCCCGGCCTGGTCGCCGTATCGGGGTGCCGTGATCTCGGAGTCGATCACCTTCCGGCAGGACAACCGGTGGTACGACAACCAGTACTACGGGCCCTGGACGTTCGTCGCCCACGACACGTCACGGAAGCTGACCGCGGCACAATGGCGGGCCGAGCCCTACGGGCAGGACGTTTGCAGCGGTTTCGGGGAGGCGACGACCTGCTGAAGTTTCACCTGTAAGTGTCCGTCCGGGACCGTCCATACTGGCTTACCGTTGCCGTTGTGCCCGCGTTCCTGATTGTTCTGCTGCTCATCGCGACAGGAGTCGTCACGGCTTCGGCGGCTCCTGTCGCGGCCTGCGCCGCGGGACCGGTGAGCCCGGGGAAGCCGGCCGACGCCGTGGTCGTCTCCCCGGGAACCGATCTTTCCGCGAAGACGCGCGAACTCCCGGCCGGTACGACGTTCTGGCTCACCGAAGGCAAGCACACCCTGGGCTCGGACGAATTCGGCCAGGTCATCCCGAAGGACGGCAACGCCTACCTCGGCGCGCCCGGCGCCGTCCTGGACGGAGGTGGCGTCAACCGCTACGCGTTCACCCAACAGGCGCGCGACGTCGTCCTCCGCGGCCTCACGATCCGCGGTTTCGCGGCGCCGCGGGATCAGGGCGTGGTCAACCACGACTCCGGCGAACGCTGGACCATCGAAGGCAACACCATCGAGGACAACGGAGGCGCCGCGATGATGGCGGGGCCCGGTCAGAAGGTGCTGCGGAACTGCCTGCGGAACAACGGGCAGTACGGCATCAACGCCTACCGGGCGGGCGACGGGATCACCGGACTGCTCGTCGAGGGCAACGAGATCACCGGCAACAACACCGACGACTGGGAGACGAAGGAACCCGGCTGCGGGTGCACCGGCGGCGCGAAATTCTGGGCCGTGAACGGCGCCGACATCCGCGGCAACTGGGTCCACCACAACCACGGCGCCGGCCTGTGGGCGGACACGAACAACAACGACTTCCTGATCGAGGACAACCTGATCGAGGACAACGAGGCGGAGGCGTTGTTCTACGAGATCTCCTACAACGCCGTGGTCCGCGGGAACACCTTCCGGCGCAACACCCTCGTGCAGGGTCACGCCTTCGCCGCGCGCGGCGACAACTTCCCGATCGGGACGATCTACATCTCCGAGTCCGGCGGTGAGCCACGCGTTCGCGCCCGGACTTCTTCGGTGGAGATCGTCGACAACGTCTTCCAGGACAACTGGGCCGGAATCACCCTGTGGGAGAACGCGGACCGCTTCTGCAACAGCCCGGCGAACACGTCCTCCGGGTCGTGCACATTGCTCGTCCCTTCGGTCTCTTCGTGTTCTTCGCCCGGGATCGCTTCTGCTCCGTTGTACGACGACTGCCGGTGGAAGACGCAGCGGGTTTCCATCCACGGCAACAAGTTCTCTCACGGCTCCGCGTGCTCGGACCTTTGCGGGCGGATGGCTCTTTTGGCGAACTACGGGACCTATCCGGACTGGTCGCCTTATCGGGGAACCTCCGTTTCGGAGGCGGTGACCTTCCGGCAGGAAAATCGGTGGTACGACAACGCTTACTCCGGTGAGTGGCGGTTCGTCGTTCAGGACACTTCGCGGACCGTGGGGGTTTCGGGGTGGCAGGGGGCTCCTTACTCGCAGGATGCTTGTAGTTCTTTTGGGGATGGCGGGTGCTGAGCGGACCTTTCGCGGCTTGAGTTGTTTGAGCGGCTTGAGTTGCCCGGGTGGGAAGGTCGACGTGACCGGACCTTTCGTGTGACGCGAGCGCGAAGGGGAAGAGTGTCGCGACGATGTAGGAATCGGGACGTTGAGTGTCCCAATTCCTACATCGTTGGCCCTCTTTTTCGTGAAAGGTACTTTCATGCGGCCGAAGAGCGAAAATTGTCGGTACTCCGTCGCACCATGATCCAGTGCGACGAGGAAACTGGCCAACGAACGCTCTGCTCACCGCTCCGGGCCACCCGGAAGTGATCCGCGCGGCCGATCTCGAACAGATCGGTGTGCCGCGCCGGACCATCTCCCGTCGATGTGCGGCAGGCGGCCCTTGGCGAAAACTGCTGCCCGGCATCGTATTACTGAGCAGCGGTACGCCGACAGACGAGCACCGTGTCCGCGCCGGGTTACTCCATGCCAGGCAAGACGCGGTACTCACCGGCACGTGGGCGCTCCGCCGCCATGGCTTGGAACGGGTTCCACGGCAGGAGGACGTCCACGTGCTCATCCCTGCATATCGAGGTGTGGCCGACGTCGGCTTCGTCCACGTCGAGCGCACCACACGACTACCCCGCCCTCATCTCCGAGGAGATCTCCCCGTGGCACCCGTCCCCCGAGCCGTCATCGACGCCGCCCGCAGGCTCACCGACGAAGACGAGATCCAGGCGATGATGGCCGAGTCCGTCCAACGCCGCTTCTGCACCACCGACCTGCTCACCCGCGAACTCGACCAAGCAGGCCGGAACGGAACGGCCCTGCCCAGGAAGGCCCTCGCCCCGCTCCTGGCCGGGGCGAGATCCGTCGCCGAAGCCGACGCAGGGCGTCTTTGGCGAAGATCCGGTCTCCCGCCGGGCCACTGGAACGTCCCGATTTTCGACGCGAACGGCACCTACATCGCCACGCCCGACTTCTGGTGCGACGAGGTCGCTTTCGCTTGGGAGATCGATTCGCTTCGCCACCACGCGGATCTCGACGGCCATCGCGCCACCGTCGCCCGCAACGCCCGGTACGCCGCCGCGGGGATCGTCGTGTTGCAGACGCCGCCGTCCCGCCTGCGCACCGAGCCGGACGAGGTCCAGCGCGAGCTGCACGCCGTTCCGGACGGCACAAGCCCGCCCGCGGCCGGACGTCGTGCTCAAGCCCGCCGCGTGAGCCGGTCCACCGCCCACGCCACCACGGGCACCACCGCGACAGCGACCCCGAACCCCCCGAAGGTGTCCGTCGGATAGTGCGCCCCCAGCGCCACCTCCGCCCATCCCATCGCGAGCCCCGAGAACGCGACCGACCCCACCAGCACCCAGGCCGCCCCGACGGCTCCGAGACCCCGCACGTCGATCACCAGCAGCGCGACGACGGTCGCCACGGTGACCGCGAAAGCCGTGTGACCGCTGGGGTAGGAGAGGAACTCGCCGTGGATCAGCCTGCCGGTCAGGGGTTTCAGGCCGGTGGTCAGCGCGACCGTCACCCCGGAGGCGGCCACCAGCAGGAGCGCTGTCCGCGGCCGCCGGTGCCGCACGCACACCCAGCCGAACAGCGCCATCACCACGATCGCGCCCACCGGTTCGCCCGCGAAGTCGATGGCGGTCGCCAGGTACCAGAGCGGGCCTTGGACCCGGTCGACCACCGGCAACACCAGGGCGTCGAGGCCGGCGGTGTGGGAAGTCCCGGCGTAGCGGAGGCCGAGGACGAGAGCGACGACGAAGCCGAAGGCGCCCAGCGCCCAGAGCGGGATCCGCGCCCGCGGCGGGAACGCGGGCGGACCGCCGATCACGCGTCGATCGCTGCCTGGTAGCCACCGACGAGCCGGTCGAGGCCGACCTTCGGGGTGAACTCCTGTTCGTACACCAGCCGTGCCGCCCAGCCCATTTCCTGGTTCCGTTCGGCGTCGCCGACGATCTCCCGCAGCCGCGCCGCGAGCGAGCCGGCGTTCCCTGGTTCGTGCAGCAGGCCGGTGACGCCCTCTTCCACCAACTCGCGGAAGGCGCCGTGGGCGGCGGCGACCGTCGGGACACCGGCGGCCATCGCCTCGACCACGACCAGGCCGAACGCCTCCAGCCATTCCGACGGGGCGATGACGGCGTTCGAGCGGACGATCAGGTCTTGACACTCCTCTTTGGATTGAAGCCCGACGTAGCGGACGTCGTCACGGCCGTGTGCCCAGCGCGCGACCTCGTCCTGCATCGGGCCGGTGCCGGCGATCACCAGCGGCGGCAGCGAACCGCCCGCGGCGGCGAGCTGGTCCCACGCCTTCATCAGCAGACCGACGCCCTTTTCCGCGGTGATGCGGCCGAGGAACAGCAGGTGCTCCCCCGCCCCCTGGCGCGTCTTGCCCGGATCGGTGACGTAGTTGTACTTCACCGCGAGCCGCTCGGCGGGCATCCCGGCGGCAATGAGGATCTCGCGCTGCGCCTTCGAGATGCAGAAGAACCGCGAAACCCCGTTCCACCAGCGGTTTCGATTCAGCATCATGCTCGCCGCCATCGGCACGGTGGCCAGCCCCGAACCGCGGTAGCACCCGTGCCGCACCGCCGGGACCGGCTTGCGGCCCACGCAATCGGTGCAGATGTAGCCCTCGCGGTACAGCGTGCCGGGCGGGCAGATCAGCGTGTAGTTGTGCACGGTGGCGACCGCCGGGACCCCCGCGTCGGCGCAGGCGGCCAGTACCGACGGCGACAGCAGCGGGAACGTGTTGTGGATGTGGACGACGTCCGGCCGGTCGTCGGCGAGGCGCCGCGCCAGTTCCGCGCGCACGGCCCGGTTCCACGGCACCTGCAGTGGGACGACGGCCTTGCGCGGCAGCGACATCTCCGCGATGTCGTCGCTGCGCCGCTCGAACAGGCCGACGTCGTGCCCGGCCTCGGCGAGCAACGCGGTCTCCTGGTCGACGACGGTGTTCTCGCCGCTCGGCTGCTCGGATCGGTACCGATTGTGGATCACGAGAACCTTCACGCGGGCTCCTTCGTGTCTGTGGTGAACCCGTGGCCGCGATCGACGTCGGCAGGACGCTGCCCGGTCATCGACCTCGCGGTGGCGGGCATGGCACCCTGCCACCGCGACAGCGGAAGCCTTCGGCCGGTCGGGTTCACGCGTGTGGTCCCACTTCGCTGCACATCTTCAGCTCCGCCTGTCATCCGTGACGAACTCGGGTTCTTCGGCGGGCGCACGCACCAGCAGCGACGCGGCCAGGGCCAGGTGCAGCAGGTACGGCGACGCGTCGCCGAGGCCGGCCTCGGTGTAGGAGGCGGAAAGACAGTACGTGATCAGGAAGATCGCGCACGCTCTGGCGGGGGACGGCGGGCGCAGCACCGCGACCACGACCAGAACGAGCAGGAACGCGGCCACGATCGCGATCCCGACGTAACCCTGCTCGTGGTAGACGGCGAGCCAGCTGCTGTCGATCGGGAGACCGTCGTAGGACTTGTCGGTCAGCCCGACGCCGAACAGGTATTCGAGCGTCGTACGCGGCGCGTCGAGCAGCGCGTCCCACACCTTCGCGCGGCCGGTGAGGCTGGAGAAGTTCTCCTCGGACTGCCCCCGCAGGAACCAGGCTTGCAGCAACCCGCCCAAGGCCACCACCGCGAACAGGCCGCCGAACACGAGCCAGGTGAACACCTTGCGCGCGCGGGCGCTGGACATCCACTGCGACATCAGCGCCACCACGGTGCCGGCCACCAGGCCGAGCATCGCGGTGCGGGTGTGGGTCAGCAGCAGGATGCCGAACGCCGGGACGATGACCACCAGCGCGTGTTTCCGCTCCAGTTTCCCCCCGAGCCACAACAACGTCGTGAGCCCGATGACGACGGCCGCGTACTGGCCGACCTGCGGCGGGGTCAGCGGCCACAGCGTCCCGGTGAGCCGTCCGCCGTACTCGAACGGCAGCGCGTTGCCCGGGCCGAGCGCGAGCCCGATCACCACCGTCACCAGCACCATGCCGTAGGCGCGGACATGCGTGCGGACGAGGTCGAGACCGCCGTTCCACCAGCGGGTCAGCAGCCACAGGGTGCTGAGGAAGAGGGCGAACCGGAAGCAGCGGAACAGCGCGCCGAACCCGCCCTCCAGGTTCAGGCTGGAGACCACGCTCAGCACCAGCAACAGCGTGAGCAGGAAGAGATAGGCGCTCGGCCGGATGCGCAGCCGGGCGTTCAGGGCGAGCGCGATCACGAACGCGGCGCCCAGCGCCCCCATGGTGATCAGCTGGCTGACCGAACGCGGCAACGGGATGAGCGTCTTCGCCCCGGTCGAGCCCAGCGTGTTGATGATCAGCAGCGTCCAGGCGACGCCGACCGCCTTGGGCATGCCCGTGCGGATCGACGGTTCGGCCCGGACCGCGGGATCGAGCATGTCAGCCACCTCCCGCACGGGTGAGTTTGCTGCCCTGGTCCTGCCGGTACGGCGCGCCTTGCCATTCACCGAAACCCAGTACCCGGCTCGGCTCGAAGGCGATGAAGTTCCACGGTCCGGAGTAGGTGTTGTCGTAGTGCCGGTTGCCCTGGGCGAAGGTGATCGCGTGCTGGACGACCTCACCCTTGTACGGCGACCAGTCCGGGAAGGTGCCGAAGTTCGCGAGCATCGCCATCCGCGCGCAGCTTTCCTCGCAACCGGCGACGGCCGGGTCGAGCACGAACCGGTTGTGGTGGATCTCGACGCGCTGGGTCTTCCATCGGCAGTCGCCGTTCAGCGGCCCGCCCGCGATCCCGGGCAGCGCGCAGTTCGCCTGCTCGGGCACCAGCCGCGTGCAGGAGCCGGACGAGGTGTTGGCCGGGCTGTTGCAGAACCGGTCGGAGTTCTCCCACAGGGTGACGCCGTTCCAGTTGTTCTCGAACGTGTTCCCGGAGATCTCCAGTTTGTCCGTGCGCGCCTTCACCCTCGGCTCGCCGCCGGATTCGGACACGTAGATCGACGCCACCGGGAAGCTGTCGCCGCGGTCGATGTACCGCTTGCCGTCCACCCAGTTGTTGCGGCGGAAGGTGTTGCCGCTGATCACGGCGTTGTAGCTGGTCTCGTACATCAGCGCGGAGCCGTCGTTGTTCTCGACGACGTTGCCCGCGATGCGGAAGTCGTTGTTGTTCGTGTCGGCCCACAGCCCGACACCGCGGTTGTCGTGCACCCTGTTGCCGACGATGTCCGCCCCGTCGACCGCCCAGAACTTGATCCCGCCGGAGCAGCCGCAGCCCTCGATTTTGCTTTCCCAGTCGCCGGTGTTGTTGCCGGTGATCTCGTTGCCCTCGACGACGAGGCCGGTGATGCCGCTGTCCCGCGCGTAAGCGTTCATCCCGTACTGGCCGTTGCGCCGCAGGCAGTTGCCCCGGACCTGCTGCCGCGCGCCCGCCATCAGCGCCGCGCCGTCGTTGTCCTGGACGGCGCTGTGCTCGATGATCCATCCGTCGGCGGAATCGTGGTTGACCACACCTTCGTCGTGCGGCGCGGCGAAGCCCTGCACGGTCAGATTCCGGATCTTGACGTCGGCGGCGTCGCCCGCGAAGGCGTACTGGTTGATCTTCCGGCCGTCGAGGACGGCCTTCGGGCCGCCCACGTAGACGTTCCCCGGCTTCGGGTTGACCTGGTCGTAGCGGTCGTCGCCGAGCTTGTGCGTCCCCGGTGCCAGCCAGAACGTCGTCCCCGCCGGGCTCGATCGCGTCTTCGCCGCGAGGTCGCCCGGCACCGCCGGATCGATCTTCACCGCCCCCGCCGGTGCTTCCGCCGGCCCCTCCGGCAGCTTGTCGCACACCTGCGCGAGCGCGCCGGGCGGCGCCTCGGCCGGATCCGGTCCAGGTTCTTCGGCCGGGGTGGTGCAGGCGGTCAGCGTCAGCGAGCCGAGCAGCACCAGAAGCGCTGCCCGGCGGAGGCGGTGCGGTCGTGCGATCACAATGGGGGATCCTCGTTGCCTTTTTCGAAGGTGAGCACGCTGGTGAACGTGGTTCCGTCGGCGGCGGTTCCGCTGCCGAGCAGGGTCCACGACGGCTCGCGGCGGCCGAACCCGGCCGAGTACCAGCCCATCGGCGGGGTGGTCTCGCCGCGATGTGCCGACCAGTCCAGTTCCGGCGGCAGCTCGACCGAAGCCGTCCGAGCCTCGCCGTCGGCGGTCCAGGACAGGGTCGCGGTCGCGCCGGAAAGCGAGACCTCGACGAGCGGGCCGAAGTGGAACGCGAGACGGCAGTGTCGTGCCTCGCCACCGCGAATCTCGTCGAGGATCCTGAGCACAGTGCCGTCCATGCCTTCCAGCCGCACCGAACGCCGGTGGACGGACGGCGCGTAGCCGTCGTGTTCCGCGCTCCAGCGCGATGGCGTTCCCGCCGCGATCACGGTGGTCACGGCGTGTTTCGTCCACAGGAACGGACCACCCGAGACGGACTGGTCGGCGCGGGAGAGTTCGAGCGTGTTGTGTCCCGCCGTGGACCGGAAGTACGACCGCCACTTCGGTTCGCCGTGGTAGCAGTAGGTTCCGGGATCGGCGAGGATGTCGACGCCGTCGTGCCGGACCTCCACCGAAAGCGCGTCCGCGTGCGCGTGCGCCGCGATGGACAGGAAGCCGTGCGGCCCGCCGTCGCAGCGGCACCAGATCCTTCCGTCGCGCAGGACGGTCATCCCGGCGTCGGCGAAGTCGTCCCGCCGCCGCACTGGACGCTCCGATCGGAGCTGAATGTCCTTGCCCAATGCGGAGAAGAACGGCGTGCGGACATCACCGCCCGGCGTCTCCGGCCACCAGGCCAACCGTCCGAAAAGGACGGAACCGGTGTCGATGAGCGACGCCCAGCGGCTCGTTCCGTCGCCGTCGACGATCAGCCCGAAGCCGTCGTCGGCGTCGCCCTGCCGCGGCGGCCGCAGTCGATGGTCCACCATGGACGCCAGTGCGTCGGTCATCCGCCGCAGGACGAGCCAGGTCGACTCGGGCACCGCGACACCGGCGGCCTTCGCCTCCAACGTCCCGGCGAGCCCCAGCTCCAGGACGAGCCCGTGGTACTCGGTGGCGAGCTCGCGGTTGAGACCGGACTCGAAGGTGTTGTGCCGCAGCATCCTGTCCAGCGACGCCAGCGCCGCGTCCCGCCACCGCGGGGATTCGGGGAACCAGGCGAACGCGCAGGCGGCGGCGAGCTGTCCGGCGTCCTCGGCGATCACGTGGTTGTTCGCCGACGAACCACGGCTCGGGAACGCGGCCAGCCAGCGCTGGTGGTGCCAGATCTGGCCGAGCGCCACCGGGTTGTCCTCGAACAGCGCCGGGGCCGGGGCCCAGCCGTCGAGCAGCCGCCGGACCCACACCCACGACAGCAGCCGGATGCCGAGTTCGATCCCGCTGACCCAGTGCACCCCGCGCAGCGGCGGGTTGGCCGCCCACCAGGACTTCAGGTGCGCGGCCACACGTTCGGCGTACCTGTCCTCGCCGGTGAGGGCGTACGCGGCGGCCAGCACGGTGAGATGCTGGTGCCGCGACGGCTCCCAGATCTGCTTGATGTCGCCGACGGTCTCCTCGCTCCGATACGGGATGTCGAAGGAGTACACATCGGACGGTGCGCGGCGACCGGTCTTCGGGTCGTACGACCAGTCCGGGTCGACGAGGTCGTCCCGCTCGACGCCGAAGTACTCGGCACGCCCGTCCATCAGCCGGTCCGCCTTGACGAGCAGGTCCTTCACCGCCTCACCGGAGACGGCGGCGAGGACCTCGTCACCGGGCACCGACGCGAAACGCCGGTGCGGCAGCCAAGCCGCCTGCTCGCTCGCGACGGCGCGCCACTGGCGTTTGCGCACGACGTCGGTGACGCGGCCCGCGATCTCGGCGGGCCCCATCCGCGACAGTCTTCGCAGGTACCAGGAGGGATCCATCAGCCGAGTCCGATCCGCACCGGCGCCCCGGTCTCCAGGCTGCGGTTGACCGCGAGCGTGGCCAGTGTCGTCGCGACGAGCGAGTCGACGGACACCGGCATCGCGACCCCGGTGGTCAGCGCGGTGACGAACGCTTCGAGTTCGGCGGCCTGGCCCTTGTCCCGGCCCTTGGGGATCCGGGAGCTGGCCCACTTCTTGCGGCCGAACACCGACGCGCGCGCGAAGTCGTCGAACTTCAGCACCTTGCCGTCGGTGGTGACGTCGATCGTCTCCTTGGGGAACGACGACGCACCGCTCGTGGTGTACGCGATCGACGCGGTCGAGCCGTCCGGGTAGCGCAGCAGGATCTGCAGGTCCTGGTGGCCCGGCGTCGCGGTGGCGTACACCGAGACCGGGTCGGCGCCGAGCAGCCAGCCGACCGTGTCGATGAAGTGCCCGCCCTCGCCGGCGAACCGCGAGCCCTCGCTGTCGGCCTGGTTGTACCAGCTGTTCGCGTCGAGCTGCCCGGCGTTGACCAGGTACCGCACGGAAGCCGGACCGATCCGCGGCCCGAAGTGGAGCACCGATTCGTTGAGCAGCGGGGCGAACCGGCGGTTGAAACCGACCTGCAGCCGGTCGTTGCCGGACTCCTCGATCGCGCCGAGCACGATCTCCAGTTCCTTTTCGGACAATGCGAGCGGCTTCTCGACGAAGACGGCCTTGCCCGCGAGCAGCGCGCGCCGGGTCAGCTCGGCGTGCGAGCTGTGCCGGGTCACGATGAACACGGCGTCGATCGAGGAGTCTTCGAGCAACGCGTCGAGATCGGTGGTGGCGCGGCCGAACCCGAACTTGCGCTTGGCGTTCGCGCCCGAGAGCGCCGAGGTGGTGACGACCTCGGCGAGGTCGACCTTCTCCATCTCCGCGAGATGCGGCAGGAGCATGGAGGACGCGTAGTTGCCCGCGCCGACGAACCCGATCCGCACGCCACCGGGCTTCGGTGCCGCGCGGACCGCCGAGGGCTTCGGCACGGAAACCGCGGTGACGGCCTGCCCGGCCGCGGCCGCCGGACGCTTGTCGTACTCGAACAGCACGGCGACGGCCTTGAGCTCGCCCTCGTTCAGCCTCCGGTACGTCTCGACGGCGTCGGAGAAGTCCGAAACGTGCGAGATCAGCGGCTCGACGTCGAGACGGCCGCGGCCCATCAGGTCGACGACGCATTCCAGGTTGCGGCGCTCGGTCCAGCGGACCTGGCCGATCGGGTAGTCGCGGCCCTCGAGTTCGTACTCCGGGTCGTAGCGGCCGGGGCCGTACGAGCGGGAGAATCGGACATCGAGTTCCTTTTCGTAGTAGGCGTTCCACGGCAGGTTCAGCGAGCATTTGCCGATGTCGACGACCCGGCCGCGGTCGCGGCTCAGCTTCGCGGCCAGCTCCACCGGCTCGTTCGTGCTGCCGCCCGCGGCGAGGTACACCTGGTCGACGCCGTGCCCGGAGCTGATCTCCGCGACCGCGGTGTCGACGACACCGGAGCCGGGGTGACCGCAGTTGAGCGCGCCGAGCTGTTCGGCGAGCGCGCACCGCGTCGGATCCGGGTCGACGCCGACCACGCGGACCCCGGAGGCGACCAGCAGCTGCACGACCAGCTGACCGATCAAGCCGAGGCCGATGACCAGCGCGATGTCACCGATCTGCGGCTCGCCCTGGCGGACGCCCTGCATCGCGATCGCGCCGACGGTGCCGAACGCGGCGTGCCGCGGGTCGACGCCGTCGGGCACCTTGGAGTACAGGTTCTTGGGCACCCAGTTCAGTTCCGCGTGCAGCGCGTGTTCGTTCCCCGCGCACGCCACGAGATCCCCGACGGTGACGTCGTCGATGCCCGCGCCGACCTCCTCGACCACGCCGCACAGGGAGTATCCGAGCGGCGTGTACGAGTCGAGTTTGTTCATCGCCTTGCGGTAGGTCGCGCCCAGGCCGTTCGTCGCGACGCTCTGCATCACCTTCGCGACCTGGTCCGGCCGCGCCTTCGCCTTGCCCACCAGGGAAAGGCTCGCCTCGGACACCTTCATCATCTCGGTGCCGGTGGAGATCAGCGAGTAGGCGGTGCGGACCAGCACACCCCCCGGTTTGCACGCGGGCACTTCGACGTCGAGGAGTGCCAGCTCCCCGCTCTTGTAGTTCTGCACTACCTGCTTCACGTCGCTCCTAAGCGCTTCGGGCCGAAACGGCACCGCGGTACCAGTACTCGAGGGTCAAGATGTGCCAGAGGTGCTTGGACCGGTCCTGCTGCCCGGACGCGTCTTCGTCGACGAGCCGTTGCAGGGCCTCACGTCGGAGGAACCCGGCCTTCACCAATTCGCCATCGTTGGTCACCTCGCGCACCAGTGGCGCGAGGTCGCGGCTCATCCAAGCCCGCAGTGGTGCGCTGAACAGGCCCTTCGGCCGGTGCACGATCTCGGCGGGCAGGATCGAGAGCGCCGCTTCCTTCAGCGCCATCTTCCCTTGACGCTTCACGATCTTCTTGTCACCGGGGATCCGGAACGCGGCCTTCACGACCTCGATGTCGACGAACGGCGTCCGCACCTCGGTGGAGGCGGCCATGCTGGACCGGTCGGTGTAGGCGAGGTTGAGCCCTGGCAAGAACAGCCGCGAATCGGCGAGGCACATGCGGTTCACGAAATCGGTCAGCGTGTTGTCGTGATAGGTGTCCGCGTGCTCGGTGAGCACGTCGTCCACCGCGCCCGCGAGGTCCGGGTTCAGCAGCGCGACGAGCTCGGCCTGGTCGTACATCGTGTAGCTGCGCCGGAACGCGGTCTCCTCCGGCAGTTCCGCGAACGAGAGGAACCGCTTGGCGAACCGCACCGAACGGAACCCGCGTTTCGACGTCGCCACCGGCAGTCTGTCCACAAGGGACTCCACCGGACGCCGCACGAGACCGGGAACCCGCTGGTACCGCACGGCGATCTTGTTCGCGAGATGTTTGCGGTACCCGGCGAACAGCTCGTCGGCGCCCATACCGGACAGCATCACCTTGACCCCGGCCTCGCGGGCGGCGGTGCAGATCAGGTAGCTGTTGATCGCCGCCGGATCGCCGATCGGCTCGTCGAGGTGGTACGTCATCCGCGGCAGCAGATCGAGCACCCGCGGCGCGATCTCGATCTCGTGCAGGTCGACGCCGAACTTCGCGGCGACCTTCTTCGCGTACATCAGGTCGTCCGGCATCGCCTCGAACTTCGCGTCTTCGGCCCGGAAGCCGATGGTGTACGCGGAGATCCCCGGCTGTTCACGGGCGGCGATCGCGGTCAGGTAGCTGGAGTCGAGCCCACCGGAAAGGAACGTCGCGACCGGCACGTCGGCCATCAGGTGCTTGCGCGTGGAGTCCTCGATGACGGCGCCGAGGTCGAACTCGCCCTCGGTGTTCTTCCCACCCCCCTCTCCGAGGTACCCACCCCCCATCGCCGCTCCCTCTTCGGCGACCTGGCGCAGCGACCAGAACGTGCCGCGCTCGACGTCGCCGTTCGGCCGGAACCGCGCCCAGCTGCCCGGCGGCAGCTTCTCGGCCTCGCGGAACGCGCAGCGGCCGTCCGGGACCCAGTAGTAGAGCAGGGAGGCGACGAGCGCGGTGTCGTCGACGGTCAGGGAACCGCCGAGTTCGGCGGCCAGCGCCTTCAGCTCCGAGGCGAACGCGACCCCCTTGCCGCGGCGTACCAGGAACAGCGGTTTGATGCCGAGCTGGTCCCGCACCAGGGTCAAGGCGCCGGTGCGCTCGTCGAAGACACCGAACGCGAACATGCCGCGCAGCCGGTGCAGACCGTCGGTGCCCCACTCGCGCCACGCCTCCAGCAGCACCTCGGTGTCGGACGTCCCCCGGAACCGCACCCCGGTGGCTTCGAGTTCCTTCCGCAGCTCCGGCGCGTTGTACAGCTCGCCGTTGTAGGTCAGCGCCAGCCCGTCCTTGACCATCGGCTGCGCGCCGGTCTCGGTCAGGTCGACGATCGACAGCCTTCGGTGTCCCAAGTGGACTTCGCCGTGGTCGTACCGGCCGGAACCGTCCGGTCCGCGATGGGCGAGGGTCTTGGTGAGCCGATCGGTGAGCGGGCCCCCGTCCGGCCAGTAGCAGGCCCCTGCGATGCCGCACATCTGCTCTTACTCCCCCTAAAGCGCTTCGGCGTTGTCCGGTGACACGGGCGCGAACCGTTTCGTCGGCTGATCGGCGTTGCCGAGTTCCTTGACGCGTTTGTACGGAGTCGGGTGCCCGTTCTTCTTCGGGAACATCTCCACCGGCTTCGGCATCGGCCGGGCGGCCCGGCCGCGCAACGCCGTGTGCAGGCCGTCCCACAGCGTCCCGTCGGTGTGGTCGCGCGGATCCGGATCCACCACGACGACCCCGATGATCGGGATGTGCCGGTCGGCCAGCTGACGGGCGACCGTGTGCAGCCATTCGGTGTTCGCGTGCCCGGCGCGGACGACGAGGATCGTCTCCTCGCCGAGGAATTCGAGGTCGGTCCACGACGTGCCCGGCTCGACCGAGCCGACGCCGATCCGGCGTTCCCTGGCCGCCAACGGCGTGTCCGCCCGGTCCAGCACCGGGATCGGGCCTTGACCGGCCAGCTCCCGGAGATTCGTCTTCGGCAGGTCGTCGACGAGCGAGGCCGGCCCCTTCTCCGCCAGTTCGCGCGCCATGTCGACGGCGAGCGCGGCGGTGAGCTGCCGGGCGCCGAGGTCGAGCAGCGACACCGGACCGCCTTCCTGCCGGACGGCGCGGACCAGCGTCGCCGCGACCCGCTGCCGCCTGGACACCGCCCGCGAGCGGTGCAGGAAACGCGGCGGCTCTGGCAGCTGCGCGAGCACGGAGGCGCCGAGGTGCCGCGAGATCTCGCGGCGCAGCACCGGCCGGTCCTTCACCACGCTCGTGACGGCCGCGAGCCCCAGCCCGGCGAGCAGTCCCAGCGCGAAGCCGATCCCGGCGTCGGTGGCGAGCGTCTTGAGGAAGGAATGCGGCAGGATCCGCGGCGCGTCGACGATCTGCGTCCCGGCGGCGACCTTCGGCGTGCCGATGCCCGCCTCCTGCGCGCGGCCGTCGTAGTCGGAGATCTTGGACGTCAGCTCCGCGCGGCGCGAGTACAGCCGCTCCAGCTGGGCGGGGTTGGCGTTGCGGTTCTTGGCCTCTTCGGCGCCGATCGCCGACTCGATGGAACCGAGTTCGTTCTGTGCCTGGTTGCGCTGGTCGAGCAGGGCCTTCTGCTCGGCCGCCGCGGCCGCCTGGTTACGGGAGATGTACTCCGTGATGAAGGCGTCGGAGATCGCCTGCGCGCGGGCCACGGCCTCTTCGTCGGTCTTGCCCTTGACCGTGAGCTGGAGGACGTTGTTCGTCAGGCCCAGCCCCTCGTAGTCTTTGAGGAATTCCTCCGGTGCCTGGGTGCTGTTCAACTTCTTGAGCGCCTCGGTGGCGGTCTTGGTCGTCTGGAGCACGGCGACGTCGGTCCGCATCAGCGTTCCGCTGTCGGTCGGCGAGTCGTCGGGGTGGACGACCAGGATCTGCGCGACGGCGGTGGGCGGCGACGGCAGGAACACCGCGACCAGCCCGCCGAGGAGCAGGCCGAGCAGGGCCATCGACAGCCACAGGCGACGCCGTCTCCGCACCGAGACGACCAGGCGCTGCAGGTCGATGAGCGGTTCGGACTTCGCTTTGTCGGCGCTGGTCACGCGGTACCTGCCAGTGCTTCGTGGCCGGCGGGGGTGGACGCGCCGGGCCGGGTTCGGGTCGGGGAGACGGGACGGAGCAGCACGGTGCCCACCACGGTGAGCCCGGCGTCGGCGACGGCTTCGGCGATCCCGACCAGTTCCCACGCGGACCGGGAACCGAGGCTCGTCACGACGAGGACCCCGTCGGCGTCGGTGTCTTCGACGACGGGCCGCACCGGGGACACCGTCACCGGCGCGAACCACCGGCCGGAAAGGCGGGCGATCCGCTCGGCGGCCGCCTGCCCGGCGTGGTCACCGTCCACCGCGAGGACGAACAGCCGCCGATGCGGGAGCCGGGAAACCAGGCGCCGGTACTGGATGTCGGCGTCGATCTCGTCGGCGAAGACGTCGACCCGCGGGATGTTCCACGGCCGGTCGTCACGGAGGATCCTGGCGCGCAGGGTGGTTCCGGCCGGGCGCCGATCCACGGCGTCGAAGGTGGCCAGCACCGGGCCGCCGATCGCCGCGGCGATCTCCTCGTCGTCGCGCAGCCGCCGGTCGGTGCGGGCGGTGAAGAGATGCCCGAACAGGCCGATCAGGAAGAACAACGCCGCGCCGCCGAGGGCGAGCTGCGCCCACGTGGGCGCGGCCGCCGAGGACGGCAGCTCGGCCGAACCCAGCACGACCATGTTGCCGAGACCACTCGCCGTGTCGGCCGCGTTCAACGTGGACATCGCCGACTCGATCGTCGAGCGCAGCCCCTGCAGTTCGGTGCGGAGCTGGACGCTCTCCACGGTCGTCTTGCCGTCGTTGACCTTCGCCGAAAGTTCGCTGATCCGCTGGTTGGTCTGCGCGACCTGCTGCCGCAACGTCTCGCGGCGCTCCTGTGCCAGCTGCACGGCGGCGTCACCGGAACCGGCGATGATCTGGGTGGAGTACTTCACGAACTCCTGGGCGATCTGGTCCGCGAGCCGCTGCGTCTGTTCGGCGGTGTCACCGGTGGCCTCGATGGTGATGACATTGCCCTGCGCGACCGACGTGGTCACCTTGTCCCGCAGGTCGGCGCCGGTCTCGCCGTCCCCGAGCACGGCGGCGGCCCGGTCGAGCACCACCGAACTGGTCGCCACCTCGGCCTGGGTGAGCAGTTCGTCCGCCTCCCGCGGGCCCTGCAGCAGCACGCTGGAGGTGGTCCGGTAGCCGGGGGAAAGGATCACCGACGATCCCGCGCCGACCAAGGCGCCGAGGAGGGCGAGGACCACCAGGGTCCGACACCTCCCGCGCAGAACCTGTCCGATCATGGACAGGCGCACCGTGTCGTCACTCAAAGCCGGGATCTCCCATCGGCGCGGTCGGATGTGGCATGAATCCCGTCGGACCGACCACGGCGTTGGTTACAGGATTTCCCGAGTCTTGTTCGAAACGCGACCGGGATGTCGATCAACGGGTCGCGGCCTCGTAGGCCGCGAGCAGGGCTTTCTGGGAGTTCTCCCAAGAAAGCGGACCGGCGACGCGCGCCCGTCCCAGCTCGCCCATCGCGGCCCGCTGCTCCGGCGAGTCGAGCAGATGCGCGATCAGCTTCGCGAACTCCGGCTCGTCGTTCGCCGGCGCGTACAGCGCGGCCTCCCCGGCCGAAACCCGGGCCTCCCGCAGTTCGAAGGAGACGATCGGACGGCTCATCGCCATGTACTCCATGATCTTGTTCATGGTCGACACGTCGTTGAGCGGATTGAGCGGGTCCGGCGAGAGGCAGACGTCGGCCGCGGACAGGTGACGCAGCAGGTCTTCGTCGGAGATCCGGCCGGTGAACTCGACCTGGTCGTCGAGCTTCAGTTCCTTCGACAACGCCACCATGTCGTCGAAGGCGTCACCGGACCCGATGAACACGGCGTGCCAGTCGGTGCGGCCGACCTCGTCACGCAGGGACGCGAGCGCCCGCAAGGCGTAGTCGACACCGTCCTGCGGGCCCATCACACCGAGGTACGCGAGCAGATACGGCTTGCCCTTCTTCAACTCGGGTTCGACCGGGACCTGATGGAACCGCTCGACCACAGGCGCGCTTCGCACGACGAAGACGTCCTCCGGCGACTTGCCGCCGCGCTTCACGGCGACGTCCTTGTAGCTCTCGTTGGTCGCGATGACGACGTCGGCCGTCTTGTACGTGCGGCGCTCCAGCGCGCAGACCGCGCGGTACAGGAAGTCCTCGCCGCGGTCGAACCGCGAAAGGTAGAGCTCGGGGCACAGGTCGTGCTGGTCGAAGATGAACTTCGCGCCCTGGCGCTTGAGGTACAGCGCGACCAGGAACAGCAGGTCCGGTGGGTTGCAGGCGTGCACGACGTCCACCCGGCCGACCTCGCGGGCGAGCCGGAGCGTGTGCCACAGCGCGGAGCCGTACTCCTGGACGTACCCCGCCGGGCCACCGGTGGCGGCCGTCAGCGGGTACCGCAGGATGTGGACGCCGTCGATGGTGACTTCGGCTTCGGTGTCCCGTTTCGTCCCCTGTGGACAGATGACGTGGACGTCCCAGCCGGCGTCACGAAGTGTCTGGCACTCCTGCCACACGCGGCGATCGAAGGGGACGGAAAGGTTCTCGACGAGGATGAGAGCTTTACCAGGCAAGACCGACATATCCCTCTTCAGTCCGGCGCCGGTCGGCGTCGGGTACGCGGACGAGATCGATGATGGTGTGGCCGCCGCCCGCCGGGAGGGCCGCGAGGACCTCCGGATCGGTGCAGCCGACGAGACAGACCTCGGCGTGGTCGACGACCTCGTCGATGGAGCCGGCCAGCAGCTGGCCGAGATGCGGCAGCCTGCCCTCGATGTACTCGCGGTTCGCGCCCATCAGCCGGGAAAGGCTGACGTTGGCGTCGTAGATGCGGAGGTCGTACCCCTTGCCGAGCAACCGCTCCGCCAGCTCGACGAGCGGGCTCTCGCGGAGGTCGTCGGTGCCGGGTTTGAAGGACAGGCCGAACAGCCCGACCTTGCGTTTTCCGGTGCGCGCGACCAGGTCGAAGGCGCGCTGGAGGTGTTCGTCGTTCGAGGGCAGCACGTGCGACAGGATCGGGACGGCGACGTCCGCGCGGTGCGCGGCGTAGACCAGGCCGCGCAGATCCTTGGGGAGGCACGAGCCGCCGAAAGCGAACCCGGGGCGAAGGTAGGCGGGACTGATGTTGAGCTTGCGGTCGGCGAGGAAGACGTCGATCACCTGATGCGAGTCGAGCCCGAGTGCGCGGCAAATGGCACCGAGCTCGTTCGCGAAGCCGATCTTGAGGCCGTGGAAGGAGTTGTCGGCGTACTTCGTCATCTCGGCGACCGGGATCGCGACGCGGAAGACCTCGCCGGGGAGCCCTTCGTACAGCGCCGCGACGACGTCGCCGCTGGCCGCGTCGAGTTCGCCGATGACGGTCTTGGGCGGGTCGAAGAAGTCCCGGACGCTGCTGCCCTCGCGCAGGAACTCGGGGTTCACCGCGACCCCGAAGTCGACACCGGCGGTGCGACCGGACGACTTCTCGAGGATGGGGACGAGCAGGTCCAGGCAGGTGCCCGGCAACATGGTGCTGCGGAAGACGACGGTGTGCCGCTCGGTCTTGGTCTTGAGCGCCTCGCCGATCTCCTCGGCCACGCGCTCCAGGAAGGCCGTCGAAAGGCTGCCGTTCGGCGCCGACGGGGTACCGACACAGATCAGGGAGACTTCGCTGTCCGCGATCGCCTGTCCGACGTCGGTGGTGGCTCTGAGCCTGCCTTGGGCCACCACCTCGGCGGTCAGTTCCCCGATCCGCTCCTCGACCACCGGCGCCTTGCCGCTGGAGACGAGGTCGATCTTCACCGGGTTCACGTCCACCCCGACGACCTCGTGCCCACGTCCGGCCAGGCACGCCGCCGACACACAACCGACGTAACCGAGCCCGAAGACACTGATCTTCATGACGAATTCCTCCAGCCGCGTTCCGCTGCCCGTTGGTCGGCCGGAGGACCGGGTTCGTTACCACCGTCCGCGGTTCGCCTGCGTTTGGCGGAATACCTGTGCGGCAAGGGAATCACTCATCGTTCGACGGGTGCGAAACGCTACAGGGGCCGCGTAAGGGTTTCGTCTCGATCGAGGGCGGTCTCGAGGACGACACCGTCGACGTTCCAGCGGCACCGGGCCCGTGAGCGCCACGGAGCGGGTCACCGATTCGGCTTGGTCGACAAGACTTTCCCACCACAAAAAGAAAACCGGTCAAAATCGGGCGAGCCTGGCGACCCGCGCGATGGCCCGCCCCGCTCGGCGGTACAGGCCCTCCCGGTCAGCGAGGACGTTGTCGATCCACTCCTGGTCGACGTCGTGCCGGACCTCGACCCGCGGCCGCAGCCAGCCGTCGCGCGACGCCGCGCCGCCTTCGGTCGTGTAGACCTTCGTCGCGCCGGAACGCCGGAGCCTGCCGAGCACGCGCCGGTCGTAGGCGCCGAACGGCGGCGCGTACGCGCGCACGGGTGCGCCGCTCAGATCGGCGAGCAGTTTCGGCGCGGTTTCGAACTCGCGCCGGGCCTGGCTGCCGTCGAGCCGCCGCCAGTCGCGATGTGCCCAGCCGTGCGAGCCGATCGACATCCCCGCGTCGACCAGCTTCCGAAGCCCCTCGGCGTCGAGGAAACCCCATTGCCCGATCCGGCCGGCCAGCGGGAAGAACTCCGCCGTGAGCTCGCGCTCCACCAGTCTGGGGAGCGCGATCTCGACGTCCGAGGAGTTGCCGTCGTCGAAGGTGAGCCCGACGTCCTCCCGGCCGGCCACCGTGTCGAGCACGCGTTCGAACTGTTCGACGGTCACCCATGATTCGTTTTCGCCGGGATCCAGCGCGCGCACGGGCCTGCCCACGCCGCCTATCGCCAGGATCACCATCCGCGCCTCGTTCGGGACTCAGTATTCGGGACTCAGTGTGTTTCCCGATTAATCGAGTTGGCGAACGGAGTAGTTACATGATCCCGCAAGGTGTCCACGAAAGGATTACTTGCGGATCTCCAGGGTGCAGCACTTCGGGCCGCCGCCGGCCTTCCGGAGTTCGGAGATGTCCAGGAAGACGACTTCGTAGCCGCGTCCGGTCAGCCGCGCCGCCAAGCCGGTCGCCTCGACCGGCAGGACGACGTTGCGGCCGTCGGACACCCCGTTCAGCCCGAAGCACTCCGCGTCGGCCCGGTCCGCGATTACCGCGTCCGGGAACATCCGCTCCAGCACCTTCCGCGATCCGGCCGAGAACGCTTCCGGGAAGTAGGCGATCTGGGCGGGCGTGGCGTCGGTGGCCTCGGTGAGCACGAACAGCGCGGTGTCGAGGTGGTAGTAGCTGGGGTCGATCAGCCGCAGCGAGACGACCGGGACGCCGAGGACTTCCTGCGCTTCGGCGTGCGCGGCCGGGTCGGTCCGGAAGCCGGTGCCGGCGAGCAGGACCTTGCCGGTCCAGGCGAAGTCGCCTTCGGCCTCGTTGATCTTCTCGGGCATGGTGATGTCGCGGTAGCCGTGCTCGACGAACCAGCGGCGGAAGTGCTCGGCCTCGGCGGTGCGCTGCGGGGCGCGGAACCGGGAACCGAGGAGACGGCCGTCGACGACGGTGCCGGAGTTCGCGGCGAACACCATGTCGGGCAGGCCGGGCTGCGCGTCGATCTCCTCGACGGTGTGGCCGAGGCGTCGGTAGGTGTCACGGAGTTCGGTCCATTGCGCCATCGCGGTGTCGACGCTGACCGGGACGGACGGGTCCATCCAAGGGTTGATGACGTAATCCACCGCGAAATACCGCGGCGGACACATGAGGTAGCGGCGCGTCGTGGGTACACGGGGCTGCTCCAGTTCCGGCATATCCGAAGGGTAAGTCTCCCCTAATTCGCAAGCAATCGCTGTTCGCTGCGCACATCCCTGCTAAACATTGCGTGTGAACACCATCGACCAGCGAATCGTTTCCTGTCTGATGGCCAACGCGAGGTCCAGCTACGCCGACATCGGCAAGGTCGTCGGCCTGTCCGCGCCCGCGGTGAAACGAAGGGTCGACAGACTGCTCGAAACCGGGGTCCTGCGCGGTTTCACCGCGGTCGTGGACCCTGAGGCACTGGGCTGGGGCACGGAGGCGTTCGTCGAGATGACCTGCAACGGCAACATCACCCCGGCCCGCATCCGCGCCCGGCTGGAGCCGTTGCCCGAGGTCGTCGCCGCCTACACGGTGTCCGGCGCGGCCGACGCGATCGTCCACCTCCGCGCGTCGGACATCCACCATCTGGAGACGGCGCTGGAACGGCTGCGCGGATTGGAGATCGTCGACCGCACGGTCTCCACCGTCGTTCTTTCCCGGCTGTTGGAACGCCCGCCGACCCCCGAGGCATGAACCTTTCCTGATTGGTGGAACGCCCGCCGACCCCCGAGGCATGAACCTTTCCTGGTTGGTGGAACGCCCGCCGACCCCCGAGGCATGAACCTTTCCTGGTTGGCGGAACACCCGCCGACCCCCGAGGCATGACACCCTCGGTCCCGTGACCGATCGAATCCGCTCCAGCCACGACGGTGGCGTCGCCGTGCTCACCATCGACGCGCCCGCGACCCGCAACGCCCTGACCCTCGACCTGTCCGCGCGGCTGGCCGAGGCCGTTTCGCGCGCCGAAGCCGACGAAAGCGTCCACGCCTTGGTCGTCACCGGCGCACCTCCGGCCTTCTGCGCGGGCGCGGACCTGGACACCCTCGCCGAGGCCAGGGAGGACGGCCTCCGCGCCATTTACGCCGGATTCCTCTCGGTTGCGCGGTGTTCCCTGCCGACGATCGCCGCGGTCGGCGGTGCCGCCGTGGGGGCCGGTCTGAACCTCGCGCTCGCCGCGGACGTCCGCATCGTGGGACCGAAGGCGAAGTTCGTGGCCAGATTTCTCGATCTCGGCATCCATCCCGGCGGCGGGATGACGTGGATGATCCAGCGGCTCGTCGGTCCGCAGAAGGCCGCGGCAATGACCCTCTTCGGGGAGGTCGTCGGTGCCGAAGCGGCTGTGGAATGCGGACTAGCGCTCCGGCTCGTCGACGGAGATCTGGTCGAGGCCGCCCGTGAACTGGCGAAACCCGCCGTCGAAGCTCCCCGCGACATCCTTTTGGCGACGAAGCGCACGCTTCGGCACACCGCGTCATTGACCGACCATCCGGCCGCCGTCGACGCCGAGATCGAGCCGCAGATCGCGTCGCTCACCGGGCCCGCGTTCGCCGAACGGCTCACCGAGCTGCGCGCCGCCATCACCGGCCGATGACCGTTCCCCAACGGGACTTCACTACCCTTGAAGGAGATACGGCTCACAATCGAGCCGCACAACTAACCGTTACCATCGGTAACAGATAAATCGGGAAATCCCCGCTCGACGACGAGCTCAGGACACGCGAGAAGTAGGTCCGGACCGTTTTTGCGGCAACCTGGAAGGTGTGCCGGGGACTAACCTCGGGACATGGCACCTGTGACCTGGCCGACATCGCCGGGCGAGGCACCGGATCTCCGGCACGGCCGGGGACGACGCACGTCGGGAGAGAGGGAATCCCTGACCTATGAGCACGAGTGCGAACGGCAACGGCTCCTTGTCGGCCGTCCGGCCCACCGAGGTCGCCAAGCTGGACCGGGTGGTCATCCGGTTCGCCGGCGACTCCGGTGACGGCATGCAGCTGACGGGCGACAGGTTCACCTCGGAAGCGGCCGCGTTCGGCAACGACCTGTCGACCATGCCGAACTTCCCCGCGGAGATCCGCGCGCCACAGGGCACGATCCCGGGTGTCTCGAGCTTCCAGGTGCACTTCGCCGACTATGACATTCTGACGCCGGGCGACCGGCCGGACGTCCTGGTCGCCATGAACCCCGCCGCGCTGAAGGCGAACGTCGCCGACGTTCCGTCGGGCGGGACGATCATCCTCAACACCGACGAGTTCACGAAGCGGAACCTGGTCAAGGTCGGGTACGACAACGACCCTCTCGACGACGACACCCTTTCGGCCTATCAAGTCCACCGGGTGGCCATGTCGACGTTGACCAGGGGCGCGCTCGAAGCGACCGGACTGTCCAAAAAGGACGCCGAACGCGCGAAGAACATGTTCGCGCTCGGGTTGCTCTCCTGGATGTACCACCGGCCGACCGAGGGCACGGAACGCTTCCTGCGCGAGAAGTTCGCGAAGAAGGCCGACATCGCCGAGGCCAACATCCTGGCCTTCCGCGCCGGTTGGAACTACGGCGAGACGACGGAGTCGTTCGCGACGACGTACGAGGTCGCGCCCGCGAAGCTCAACCAGGGCACGTACCGCCAGATCACCGGGAACACCGCCCTGGCGTACGGGCTGGTCGCCGCCGGGCAGCAGTCCGGCCTGCAGATCCTGCTGGGCACGTATCCCATCACCCCGGCGTCGGACATCCTCCACGAGCTGTCCAGACACAAGAACTACGGCATCCTCACCTTCCAGGCCGAGGACGAGATCGCCGGCATCGGCGCGGCACTCGGCGCCTCCTACGGCGGTGCGCTGGGCGTCACCTCGACCTCCGGGCCCGGTGTCGCGCTGAAGTCCGAGGCCATCGGTCTCGCGGTGATGACCGAACTGCCGCTGGTCGTCGTCGACGTCCAGCGCGGCGGCCCGTCGACCGGGCTGCCGACCAAGACCGAGCAGGCCGACCTGCTGCAGGCGATGTTCGGCCGCAACGGCGAATCCCCGGTGCCGATCGTCGCGCCGCTGTCGCCCGCCGACTGTTTCGACGCGGCGCTGGAGGCCACCCGGATCGCGCTGAAGTACCGCACGCCGGTCTTCCTGCTCTCGGACGGCGCGATCGCGAACGGCTCCGAGCCGTGGCTGATCCCGGACGTCGAGGAGCTGCCGGATCTGCGGGTGGAATTCGCCACCGAGCCGAATGCCGAGGACGATTCCGGGGAATTCTGGCCGTATGTACGCGATCCCGAGACCCTCGCCCGCGCGTGGGCGGTGCCGGGCGTGGCCGGTCTGCAGCACCGCATCGGCGGGCTGGAGAAGGCCGACAAGACCGGCCACATCTCCTACGAGCCCGACAACCACGACAAGATGGTCCGCCTGCGCCAGGCCAAGATCGACGGCATCGACGTGCCCGGCCTCGTCGTCGACGACCCGAGCGGCGGCAAGGCACGGGTGCTGGCGCTCGGCTGGGGCTCGTCCTACGGCCCGATCGGCGCCGCGTGCCGCCGCGTCCGCAAGGACGGGATGCCGATCGCGCAGGCGCATCTCCGGCATCTCAACCCGTTCCCCGGCAACCTCGGTGACGTACTCCGTTCGTACGACACCGTCGTCGTCCCTGAAATGAACCTCGGCCAGCTTTCGATGCTCTTGAGGGCCAAGTACCTCGTCGACGTGAAGTCGTACACGAAGGTCGCCGGGCTGCCGTTCAAGGCCGAGGAGCTGCAAGGCGTCTTCACGGAGATCATCACCAGTACGGAGGGGACGAAGTGACCGCGATCGACCTGGGGATCCCCACCCTCGGCGGCCTGGACCTGGTGCCGACCGAGACCGAACCGCAGAAGGCGAAGGACTACAAGTCGGACCAGGAGGTCCGCTGGTGTCCCGGCTGCGGGGACTACGTCGTGCTCAACGCCGTGCAGTCGTTCCTGCCGACGCTGGGGCTCAAGCGCGAGAACATCGTGTTCATCTCGGGTATCGGCTGCTCGTCCCGGTTCCCGTACTACCTGAACACCTACGGCATGCACTCGATCCACGGCCGCGCGCCGTCGATCGCGACCGGGCTCGCGACCGCCCGGCCGGATCTGTCGGTGTGGGTCGTCACCGGGGACGGCGACGCGTTGTCCATCGGCGGCAACCACCTGATCCACGCGTTGCGGCGCAACGTGAACATCAAGATCCTGCTGTTCAACAACCGGATCTACGGCCTCACCAAGGGTCAGTACTCGCCGACGTCCGGGCCGGGCATGGTCACGAAGTCCACCCCGATGGGCTCGGTCGACACCCCGTTCAACCCGCTTTCGCTGGCGATCGGCGCCGAGGCGTCGTTCGTGGGCCGCGCGCTCGACTCGGACCGCAAGGGCCTGACCGAGGTGCTGGAGGCCGCCGCGAAGCACCGCGGATCGGCACTGGTGGAGATCTACCAGAACTGCCCGATCTTCAACGACGGCGCCTTCGACGTCCTCAAGGACAAGGACGAGGCCGCGAGCAGGC
This sequence comes from Amycolatopsis sp. QT-25, assembly GCF_029369745.1. Classification (NCBI taxonomy): domain Bacteria; kingdom Bacillati; phylum Actinomycetota; class Actinomycetes; order Pseudonocardiales; family Pseudonocardiaceae; genus Amycolatopsis; species Amycolatopsis sp. QT-25. The sequence goes on along the minus strand of NZ_CP120210.1, from coordinate 531,834 downwards.
TCATCCCGCTGAAGGCGGGCGAGCCGATCAAATTCGGCCCGCAGGGTGAATACGGGGTCACGCGCGGCGGCTGGGCCGGACTGGAAGTGGGGAAGGTCGCCAACATCGGCGAGGAGAACCTCGTCGTGCACGATCCGGCGATCGAGGACACGTCGTACGCGTTCGCGCTGTCGCGGATCGGCGACCAGAACCTGAACCACGTGCCGACGGGCATCCTGCGGCAGGTCGAGCGGCCCACCTACGACGACCAGGCGCGTGCCCAGGTCGCGGAGGCCCAGGCCACCCGCAAGCCCGATCTGCAGGGCCTGCTGCGCGGCAAGGACACCTGGACCGTCCTCAGCTAGTCCCGTCCCGAACGCCATGAAAGGTCCTTTCCTTGCGAAATTTGCAAGGAAAGGACCTTTCATGGCGTTTGTCAGCTGAGAGGACGGAAGCCCACGCGCTCCGCGTCGGCGGCCGTGCGGAACCAGACCTCCGCGACCATCTTCGGGAACTGCGGCGAGTCCTCGGCGCAGTACCGCAGGGCCGTCACGCTGGCCTTGACCGCGAAGTCGTCGGCGGGGCGACCGCCACCCGGCCGCGGCATCGCCGATCCGGGACCGAACGGGCCGGGCGGAACGGACTCGGCCACGGGAGCGGCGACCTGCCGCGCGGGCGGCGGCTCCGGCGCCGGCATCGCGTCGCCGGGGTGGACGGCGGGCTCGAACAGCGAACCGCTCTGCCCGCCGGACAGTTCCGGCTCACGACGTTCGATCGCCCGCATGGACGGCTGGATCGGCTGCGGCGGCTCGAAACCACCGCGGACCGCGCCCCGGGGCGTGCGCTTGGGCAGCACCTGGGTGGCCTCGGCGGGTGTCTCGGGCTCCGAGTCGTGGAGACCTGCCCGCGCTTCTTCGCCGGAACCGAAGGCGTACTCGGGTGGATCGTGCAGCTCTTCTTCGCGCTCGAACCAGTTGGTCTCGACGGGCGCCTGCTCCGTCTCCACGCGTGACGCGGGGCTGAACAGCGACACCGGTTCCGGCTGCGTCTCGACGCCTTCCGGGTCGAGCTGCATCTCCAGGCGGGACCGGTACGGCGCTTCGTTCGGCGAAGGCCGCTGAGGTTCGGGCTCGACGTCCAGCTTCGACGCGGGCTGGAGGTACTCGGTGGCCGCGGTGACGTACGGGTTCCCCGGCTCGGGCTCGGGTTCCGGCTCCGGCTCGGGTTCCGGTTGCTGGGCCGCCGGGATGTACTGCGTCCGCTCGGCCGGGTGTTCCGGTTCGGGCTCCGGGTCCGGCTCCCGGTCGGTCTGGGGCGCCGTACGGTACTCGGCCTCGTACTCTTCTTCGGGCTCGAAGGTCTGCGTCGTGGTGGCGACGGGTTCCTCGACGGGTTCCTCGACGGCGTCCTGGGCAGGCTCTTCGGCAGGTTCGGTCCACTGCTGCGCGGGTTCCTGCTCGGTGAGCGTCTCGGGGTACGCGTGCTTCGGCTCCTCGACCGCCGCGAACTCCTCGTCCAGCTCGTCGTGCGACGGCTTCGCGAGGTACGCGGTGCCGCCGGCGACGGCCGCGGCGCCCGCGCCGACGCTCACCCCGGCGGGCAGCCGGGACGTCTCGGCGTGCGCGGTGGCCAGCGAACTTTCCAGCTCACGGATGCGCTTGCGCGCCGGGACCACCAGCACCAGCCAGGTGAGCAGCGCGCCGACGACGAACGCCAGCAGACTCCACAGCCAAACCTGTCCGAAAATGGACATCTAACCTGCCCTTTGTCAATGCGTTCGTGCGACCAGGTAGTCGGCGACCGATTCGCAGGCGTCCCGGGCGGGCGACGCGGGCAGCGCCGCGAGTTCGGCACGCGCCCGACGAGCGTAGTCGGAAAGAGTTTCGCGTGCGCGTTCGAGGCCGGACGAGGCCCGCAGCAGGTCCAAGGCCTCCGCGACGAGCTTGTCGTCGGAGATCGGCCCCGACAGCAGCTCGACCAGACGCGGGTCGGTGGCCGGGTCGGCCAGCGCGTACAGCATCGGAAGCGTACGGACGCCTTCGCGCAGATCTGTGCCTTGCGCCTTGCCGAGCTCGTCCGAAGCGGACGCGATGTCGATGACGTCGTCGGAGATCTGGAACGCCGTCCCGATGATGTCGCCGAAGCGGCGGAGCGCGTCGATGTAGTGGTCGGGCGCGCCGGACATCATCCCGCCGAACCGGCCGGAGGTGGCGATCAGCGAACCGGTCTTCTGGGCGATGACCGTGAGGTAGTGCTCGACCGCGTCGTCGCCGTCGGCCGGGCCGACCGTCTCGCGCATCTGGCCGGTGACCAGCTCACCGAAGGTCTCGGCGATGATCCGGGCCGCGTCGGTGCCGAGGTCGGCGACCAGGCGCGAGGCGTGCGCGAACAGGAAGTCGCCGGTCAGGATGGCGATGGTGTTGTCCCAGCGGGCGTTGACGCTCTCCGCGCCGCGGCGCATCGTCGCCTCGTCCATCACGTCGTCGTGGTACAGCGTCGCGAGGTGCACCAGCTCGACGGCCGCGGCGGCGATGACCACCTGGTCGCCCTGCTTCGGCCCGAACTGCGAGGCCAGCAGCGTGAACAGCGGGCGGAAACGCTTGCCCCCCGCCTCGACCAGATGTGAAGCGGCGTCCTCGACGGCCTTGACGTCACTGCGGACGACCTCGCGGAGCAGGGTCTCGACGTCGGCGAGACCGGTCGCGAGGGTGCGCAGGAGCTGCTCGTCGGCGAGCTGGAGCCCCACGGACGCGCGCAGGTCCTCGATGGCACCACCTGGGGCAGGTGAAGACACAGACACGTCGGCTCCGCTCTCTTTGACACCGTTCGGGGTTGCTTCCAGCGTAGTGGCTAGCCGCTGAGGCCTGTTGACGTGCTGTCCAGGGGAAACGGTGACGAAGATGACACCCCCGCCGAGTATCCCTCCCGCTTCGGGGCGGACCGGGGACCCAGGGGGAAGTACGGACGATTCCGGCGTGGTCGTGCTCGTGGTCGGCGTCTGACGTCTCAGCGGCGGCGGATCTTGATGTCGTCCATGCAGGTCGCCTTCCCCACGACGTCCCGGTACGGATACCCCTTGGCGTCCAGCAGCTCCATGACCTTCAGCTCGGCTTCGTCGAGCACGTCGCGTTCCTCTTCGCCGCGAAGCGTGACGCGGAAGGTGAACGCGCCGAGGTGCGCGCTGTAGGTGAGCAGGCCGTCCTCCGTGAACCCCATCGCCTGGTGCTCATCCAGCTCGGCGAGGAGCCGGGCCCGGGTGGCGGTGTCGGGATGGTCGAACTTGCCGCTGACAAGAACGCGATAGGTCGGCATGACGCTGAATATACAGACCTGTATTCGAATACGAATCCGAATATCCAACGGGTGCCCCTGCGCCACGGCCGAGTGAAACGACCGTCACGCGCGCAACGGGCGAATCCGACCGCAGATAGTGATGCCAAAGGAAGAGCGGCCGACTCGGCTCGCTCTCCCGCACATGAGGAGGACGTGAATTGCGTAGCACCATCGCCGGCCGGGCAGCCCTGGTCGGCGCGCTGCTGCTGGCGGGTCTCGGCGCCGGGGTGACACCGGCCGCCGCGTCGAACCCGGCGGGCGTGGCCTCGCTCGGCTCCGCCGGCTTCACCCAGGGCACCTCGGCGCCGATCTCGATCTCGTCGCTCGCCGACTGCGCGGTCGAGGGGCCGACGAGCAACTCGTCCGGGGTCGTGACCAGAACCGGGGTCACGTTCGGTGGCGGCACGTCGACGTGCACGACCACCGTCGTCGCTCCCGAAAACGACGTGACCTCGACGAAATCGGAGGCCAAGGGGCAGAACTTCGAGCTGTCGGCGCTCGTCTCGTCGAGCGGCCCGCGGATCGAGGTCGGGTCCTACTCGGTCACCTGCACGGCCACGCGGGCCGGCACGAACGCGAGCTGGACCTACGGTGGCGCGAGCGGACTCGGCACCCTGCCGTCCCCCGTGCCGGTCGGCTACGTCAAGCCGATCACCAAGTCCGACGGGACCCTGCTCGCCGAGGCGATCTTCAACGAGCAGACGTCGCCGGGTGACGGCAGCATCGCGCTGACCATGCTGCGCATCGAGTTCGCCCCGGCGTCGGACATCACCGGCGAAGTGGTCGTCGGACGCACGGCCTGCTCCCCCATTCGGTAAGCCAACCCGCCGGGAAGGGGCGTCCGGGCCGAACCGGGCGCCCTTTTCATTCTGGCTTATATAAGCTTCTACTGATACTTTGGCGGAAGTCGTGTGAAGGAGACACCCTTGGTCGACGTGACCACGCAGATCAACTCCGTCCAGCGCAAGCTGGGTAAACGTGTGGTGGAAGCGGGCGAGGCGGTGACGGCCACGGTCGGTCAGGTCTACGACACCGGCCTCGACGATCTCTGGGACGCCTGCACCAATCCCGAGCGCATCCCGCGCTGGTTCCTGCCGATCAGCGGTGAGCTGCGCGTCGGCGGCAAGTACCAGCTCGAAGGCAACGCGAGCGGGACCGTCGAGCGCTGCGATCCGCCGACGAGCTTCGCCGCGACGTGGGAGTACGGCGGCGACGTCAGCTGGATCGAGCTCCGGCTGAGCCCCGAGGCCGACGGGCGCACGCGATTCGAACTCGACCACACCGCCGTCCCGAACGAGCACTGGAACCAGTTCGGGCCGGGTGCGGTGGGCATCGGCTGGGACATGCTGCTGAACGGGCTCGCGCTGCACCTCGGATCCGGTGAGGCCACCGACCCCGAGGCGGCCGTGGCCTGGATGACCAGCGAAGCAGGGGTGCGGTTCATGACCCTGAGCAACGAGGCCTGGTACGAGGCCGATGTCGCCAACGGGACGGACGCGGCCACCGCCCGCACGCGCGCCGACGCCACCTTGGCCGCCTATACCGCCCCGCCGGAGAGCTGAAGGTCTTCGGTGAGTTCCGGTGCGCGAAGCAGGTCGATGAGCTCGTCGTCCGCCCGGAACACGGCACGGGCTCCCGGCATCCCCGCCTGCCGGACCATCGCGTGGAGGACATCGGCGTGCGGCTGGTCGAGCAGCGTCCACACCATCGCGCGCCGCCTCCGGTCGTCCCCGCGTTCGCGCGCGGTCCACCAGCCCCGGACGAGCGCGCTCACCTGGGTGACCGCCGTTTCCCGCCCGCGCGCCAGTTGCGCGCGGTTCAGCCCGCACACCTCGATGGTCTGCTCGCCCTTCGCGGTCAACGCGCGATAGGTCCCGATCGACAGCACCAGGAACAGGTGGTCCAGCGGGTCTTCGGCGGTCGGGTCGATCAGCAGACTGTTGCCGTCTTCGTCCACCGGGAACAGGTCGCGTTTGTGGTGGCTGTTGCAGTACTCGCAGGCGAGCACGTGATTGAGCCAGTCGAACGCGCGCCCCGGATTCCGGGCGATCGGCTCGAAATGGTCCACAGTGGACCCGAGGCCGTCGCCGCAGTACATGCAGTAGCCGCGGCCGGCGGCCATGACGTCCAGTGCCGCCCGCAAAGAACGCCGCACCGCGCGGGAAACCCGCCAGAGCCGTCGCGCTTCTCTGCTGTCACCGGCAGGGATCCGCGCGGTCAGCTCTTCGAGATCGGCCACCACCCGCCCCGGCAGCGCGATCCGGCGAAGCCCGATCACCGATCTTCGGCCTCGAACCGCTTGGCCACCTCGTCGACCCGGCTCGGCGGCGAACTGCTCAACATGTCCCGGAGGCGCTCCCATTCCCGGACGCCGTTCGCGTCCGCCCGGCCGGAAGCCACCTGGAATTCGAGCTCGGCGAGATGCTCCCGCAATTCGACCGCCTGCGGTGAATAAGGCGTGTCCAAGCCGAAAAGGTCGGACAGCACGGCGTCGTCCCCGGAGCCGAACACGACCCGCTCGTACAACTCCTCGGAGACCACGCGCGGCGGCACTTCCTCGTCGGGCCCGGAAAGGCGGACGAGACCACCGGGATCGGCGGCCTGACAGACGTAAGGGCTGTGCGTGGTGACGATGAACTGGATGCGCGGGAAATGCGCCTTGAACCACGGCCCCATGCGTTTCTGCCACGACACGTGAAGATGCGCGTCGACCTCGTCGATGATCACGACACCGGGGCTCTCGTGATCGAGCCCGGCGCCGTTCAGTTGCTTGAGCAGGTCGACCACCAGTGCCGTCACCGTGCGGTAGCCGTCACTCATCTCACGCAGCGGGAACCGGTCACCGCGGTATTCGACCCAGAGCCCGTCCGAATCCACGTCCCGAATCCGGTAACCGCCAGGCAGAAGACCATCGCCAAGGATTCCCAGCGCCGTGTCCTTCAGCTCACGCGCGCCCGCTTTCCCTTCCAGCGCACGGAGATGCTGATTGATCAGCCAGGTGACCCCCTCGGCGAGCGAGGCGTCTTCGTGGAACAGGCTGGCCATCCGCGCCAGCGATCCCGCCCCGCGCATCCACGACTCGGCCTCCCCGCTCCCGCCCGCGAGCCGCCGGAAAGGCCCATACGCCGCGCAGAACGGCTGACCCGGCGGGAGCCCGGAGATCGGCAGCAGACCGGAGTCGAGCCAGCGGACCTCGACGGGCGCCGGTCCCCCCTCGCGCATCACCGACAACTCGATCGACCCCGACGTCTGATTCGTCGAAATCCAGCTGCCGGCGTCCGACAACAACCCCCAGGCCACGTCCGGCGCCGCCGCGACCGCGATGGCCCGCAGCAGCGAGGTCTTGCCCGAGCCGTTGCGCCCGGCGAGCACCACCCAGCCGGGTCCGGGCAACTTGAGGTCGACGGCGCGGGCGCCACTGAAGCCGCGGATGTTCTCCAGCCGGACCCGCTCGATGTACATGGAGAAAGCTTACGACGGCGTGGACGTCACCTTGCCACCCGAAAGTGGGTCGCCAGCACGAAATCCGTCACAGAGCGCCTCGGCGACGTCCTCCTCTTGACCGTACGACGGGTAACCGAGGTCACGGGGCGGTTTCGAGGCACCTGGGCGTCCTTCTCGTACTTCACCTTTAGCTCGAACGTCATGGGACGGTTGTCACCACCGTTCCAGCGACCGTAGGCGGCCAACTCGATCAACTCCGCCGGAAGCGGTTGTTTTGGTTTGTCATTTCGAAACCTGCGGTGCCGGTGACGGGTATCCACGGATTTCGCACGAGCCATTAGCGAGTCGAGAGGTACAGCGCCGAGAATCACTCTTCGGGGCTTCATACCCAGAGTGTGCAAGTTCACCGGGTCGACCACCACCTCAGCCGAATTTCTCGGGACCATTCACACGAATGGTCTTCACGAATGATCACCGGGTTCGCTCGGGCCATTCAGCAAGGAAGAAAAAATTCATGCGGATGGATTCCCTGCCACGGGAACCCTTGGTAATCTTCCCATCGTCGGATTACGCAGGGTGCAGCGGTAGACGCGCCCTGTAGCCACGGGAGGGGCGTATGACGACGGTGACTTCGTTCAGCGGGAATCGGCTCGGGACGGCGGGGGTGTCCCGCCGTGGCTGAGGGATCTCCTGCTTATCAGCCCGGATTGCGGTGGAGTGAAGTCGATCGCTTCCGCCCCACCGGGGGCTCCTACGGGGTGCCCGTCGCGGAAGGCGCGGGGTTCGAGTACGACGCGGCGACCCTTCACGAGCTGGCCCGAGAGTGGTCCGACCTGGCCAAGGAGTACAAGTCAGATTTGCATCAGGCGGACTACCTGGCCAAGACGAAGCCACCTGGGGCGGAGTATGCGAGCGGGAACAACGCCGACCTCACTCAGCAATCCGGTGCGGCGCTCATGGACGCACTGAACCAGCGCATCGCTTACTGCGAGGACATGGCGCGCAAGTACCTGACCGCACTCGGCAAGTACGCCACCACGGATGACCACGCCGCCACGGTCGTCAATCAACAGCCGAAAGGCATCTTGTGATGCGAAGCTCCGTCCTTCTCGTCGGTATCGCCACGCTTGCGCTTGCCGCGTGCTCGCCCTCCATCACCAATGGCACTCCGACTCCTACGGATGGCGGGAGCAGTCTGGCCCCTTCGAGATCGTCCCCTCGGCAGCCTGGCCCTGATGTTCCCCAGGTCGCCAGCCCCCTTGCCCTGACACAGGTCAAACAAGCACCCTGTAATGCCCTGACCGAGGAACAGGCTGGGGAACTTCTCGGTCCCCGTGCCGTCCCCAAGGAACGGCTGGATGGCACGGCCGGTCCCTCTTGCATGTGGTCCATTCCATCTTCTTCCCGACCGCTGGTGGACGTGATCTTCGGCCGATCCCCCGACGGAGGTACGGCGAGTGTCTACAACGCCAAGGGCGGTGCCTACAAACTTGTCGAGCCCCTTGCACCAGTGGACGGTTACCCACTGACCGCCTACGGCACGACAGACGAGCGCCCCTCAGGCAAGTGCTCTGTGGCGCTCGGCGCCAGTGACACCGAAACCATCGGAATCGTGACGGAGTTGTCCGAGGCCAACATCGGCAAGAAGGACCCTTGTGGCGCCGCGCGTGAAGCCGCGATCAGAGTCTTGGCCACCGTCCGAGGAGGCAATTGATGGTCGCCGAAGGACCGCTCACCGCCGCCCAGATCTACGAACAGATCACCAGGGGTGAAGGCACCGGCTCGCTGTCCGAGGCCCAGCGCGCCGCCTACGACCTGATCGAGCGGCATCACGAACGGGCGCAGAAGCTCACCGTGCTCACCCAGAAGACCATGGCCGGTTGGCAAGGTGGCGCCGGCGACGCGGCTGCCGACGCGACGAAGCCCGTCGTGGAGGCGGCGTATGACGACGTGATGCATCTGACTGTGGCACAGGCGGCCATCAGCGCTCAGTTGGACGCGTTCGGCACCGCCAAGAACAAGGTCAAGCCGGTTCCGCCGAATCCCCCGGAGCCAACCGCGATGGACGTCTTGAACCAGCTCGCGGGCAGGGGAACCTACGCGGACAAGGTCAAGGGATTCCAGGCCGACAGCCAGCACAACATCGACGCGTTCGCGAGCTACCACTCGGCCAGTACTTCCAACGGTGAGGAGCTGCCTGCCCGGTACGCGCAGCTCACCGATCCCGGCGGCAGCGTCACCTTGGACGAGGGCGGGAAGCCGGCGGTGAAGAGCTTCGGCGACGGCTCCGACGGACGCGATCCCGGTATCGGCGAGCCCTACCAAGGCCCGAACGGCCCAAGCGGACCCAGCGGGCCTAGCGGCCCGAGCACACCGCCACCGGGTGGCGCAGCCGACAGTGGCCCCCGGCCTGGGCAAGAGCCCCAGCCAGGCCCGCGTCAACCATCCTCGGCCCCCCAGCCAGGGCCGTCGTACCCGCACCAGCACCAGCCCGGCGGGCAGCAGCCGGACGACGGGACCCTCGCGAATTCGTCTACGCCGCCCCAGACCACGCCGGTCGTGCCGCCGGCGGCGAACCTCGACTTCGGACCGACCGGCAAACCCGGCCCCACTCACAACCCGCCCGGCGCCTTCCCGCCCGGGTACGGCCCGTTCGGTCCAGGGACGAGCGGCGCCGGTCAAGGCACGGGTGGTAAAGCGCCCGGCGGCGGTTCGCGTGGAGGTGTCCCCGGCGGTCAACCCGGTATGGGTGGCCGAAGCGGTGCTGGGATGCCCGGCGAAGGTGTGGGTGGCCGTGGCACGGCGGGTTCCGCCGGGGCAGCGGGCCGGGGCGGGGCGAACGGGATGCCGATGGCGCCCGGCGCCGCGCGCGGGAAGGGCGAGGAGGACAAGGAGAAGAAGGCGCCGGCGTACCTGCAGAACCCCGATCCGGACGAGACCTTCGGCGGCTATACGGAGAAGCCGATGCCGCCGGTGATCGGCGAGAACAGGAAATAGCGCCACAGCTCCAGGGGAGGGAGACACGTGGTGCTCGCGCGCCCGGTCGAGATCACACTCGACACCGTATTGACCGCGTTCCGTCACGCCGGTTGCGGAGATCCGCATCTGATCTTCGCGGGCGGCCTGCGCTACATCCCGCCGTCGTCGCGCAACGGCGAGGACCGGGCGGCGTTCGAGGAGCTCGGTGGGCTCGGGTTCACCGAGGGCAACCGTCTGACCAGCGACTTCGAGGACGTCCTGCACATACTCGACCGGCCGAACACCGAGTACTACGCGACCGTGCGCACGGAGGCGGAGCAGTACAGCGTGCTCGTCGCCGTGCGCGGGCGCGCCGCGGTCACCGCGATCTGCGAAGGGAACCGGGTGTGGCTGAAAAGCGTGCGCACCGCCGATCGCGCGGCGGCACTCGTGATGAACCTGCCCGAGTACCCGCCCGCGCGATTTTCCCCATTTTCGGTTCCACAGGACGACTTCAGCGGAGTTGGCGGGAGCGAGCTCTACGACGAGCCCGCGTCTCGAAGCCGGGAAGCCCGGCGACTGGACGAGGTCTTCGAGCAGCCCTATTTCGGCGTCGGGTTCTTCGCCGCGGCCATGCGTCCTGACGGGGGAAGGCGCACGGAGGCCACGGACGGCCTGACGTACCTCGACCTCGATGCCGGACGGGTGGCCATGCACGTGAGCGGTGCTCCGCGGAACCGGTACATCACCGTCCTCCCCGGCGAACCCACGTTACTGGCCCAGAAGCTCGGGGCGCTGCGAGCGAGTCTCGACCGCTGAGTCGATCAGGCGCACAGCCTTCGCACACGGCGGAGTCTCGAGCAGGTCCGGGAGCAGCGTGGTTCCGATTCAGCGAACGCCCGCTTCGATCCGCCTAGGACCAGGCCTGTTTGTCGGCCAATGCGTGAAGGCCCCCTTCCCGCGGCTGAGCCGAAGGAAAAGGGCCTTCACCGGCGAAGAAACTACTTGAGAGCGAAGCCGCCGGAGCCCGCCCAGTCGAGAGCGAACGCCGGGATCAGGCCGAGCACCAGCGTGACGAGGACGCCGAGCGTGATCGCCGTGGTGGTGAACGCGCCGGGCACGGTGACGGTCGGGCCGTCGGAGGCCGGCTCGGAGAAGTACATCAGCACGATCACGCGCAGGTAGAAGAACGCGGCGACGGCGCTGAAGACCAGGGCGACGACGACCAGCGGCGCCATCCCGTCGGACAGGGCCGCCGAGAACACCACGAACTTGCCGACGAACCCACTAGTCAGCGGAATACCGGCCAGCGCGAGCAGCAGGAAGGTGAACACCCCGGCCAGCATCGGAGAGCGTTTCGCCAACCCGGCCCACGCGGACAGGTGCGTCGCCTCGCCGTTCGAGTCCCGCACCAGCGAGACGACACCGAAGGCGGCGAGGGTGGTGAAGCCGTAGGCCAGCAGGTAGAACAGCGTGCTCGACAGCCCTTCCTCGGTCATCGTGATCGCACCGATGAGCAGGAATCCGGCGTGCGCGATGGACGAGTAGGCGATCATGCGCTTGACGTCGGTCTGCGTGAGACCCAGCACCGCGCCGATCAGCATCGAGATGATCGCGACGCCCCACAGCACGCCACGCCATTCCCAGCTGGTCGACTCGAAGGCCACCGAGAACACCCGCAGGATCCCGCCGAACGCGGCGACCTTGGTGCAGGCGCCCATGAAAGCGGTGATCGGGGTCGGCGCGCCCTGGTAGACGTCCGGGGTCCAGGTGTGGAACGGGCCGACCGAACCCTTGAACAGCAGGCCGACCGCGAGCAGGCCGAGCCCGACGAACAGCAGCGTGTCCGAACGGTCCGAACCGGCCGCCGCGTTGGCGATGTCCGACAGCTTCACGGAGTTCGCGTAGCCGTACAGCAGCGCGAGGCCGTACAGGAAAAACGCCGACGAGAACGCGCCGAGCAGGAAGTACTTGACCGCCGCTTCCTGCGAGAGCAGGCGACGCCGCCGCGCGAGACCGCACATCAGGTACAGCGGCAGGCTCAGCACCTCGAGCGCGATGAACATGGTGAGCAGGTCGTTGGCCGCGACGAAGGCCATCATGCCGCCGAGCGCGAACAGCGTCAGCGGGAAGACCTCGGTCTGCATGCCGGTGGTGCCGACCTGCGCGCGGTCCTGGACCGTGCCGGGGCGGATACCGGCCTGCGCGACGAACGCGCCGCCCGGCTCGACCGAGCGGTCCGCGATCAGCAGCAAGGCGCCCAGCGCCAGCGCCAGGAGCGTGCCCCACAGGAACAGCGACGGCCGGTCGACGGCGATCGCGCCGCTGAAGGTCGTGACGCCGTTCTTCGGCGCGGACGAACTGGCGTACCAGACCAGGAAGACGCCCGCCGCCCCGATCCCGACCAGGGACAGGAAGACCTGCGACGGCCACCGCATGTGTTTGGGCAGGAAGGCCTCGAACAGCACGCTGACACACGCCGCGCCGAGGATGATCAGGATCGGCGTGACGGCGAAGTAGTCGATCGACGGCACCTTGATCGGTGGCGCCTGAGTCAAGAAGAGCACTGTTACTTGCCTCCCTGTACGGACGACATCGTCGCCTGCACCGACGGGGTGATCGTGTCGAGCACCGGCTTGGGATAGAACCCGAGCGCGATGATCAGCACGACCATCGGCGCCAGGATCGCGATCTCCCTGCCGCCGAGGTCCTTGATGGCTTTGGTGGCCCCGAGTTCGGGGGCGATCACCGCACCGGCCAAAGCCGGCGAACGATCACTGGTCGGGGCGGGCGGCCCCGTCGGGGCCGGCGATGTCAAAGCGTCACCGCGGACGGGTCCCTGCATGACGCGCTGGTAGAGCCAGAGCACGTACGCCGCGGCCAGCACCATGCCGACCGTCGCGATGATCGTGTACACCGGATAGTCCACAAAGGACCCCAGCAGCACCAGGAACTCGCTGATGAACGAGTTGGTGCCGGGCAGGGACAAAGTGGACAGACCGGCGATGAGCAGCATCCCGCCGAGCAGCGGGGTCACCTTCGCCATGCCGCCGTAGTCGGAGATCCTGGTGGACCCGCCGCGCATCACGATCAGGCCGACCACCACGATCAGCATGCCGGTGGCGAGGCTGTGGTTGAGCATGTACGACACCGAGCCGACCATCGCCTGCTCGTTGAAGGTGAAGATCCCCAGCGCGATGAACCCGAAGTGGGCGATCGACACGTAGGCGATGAATCGCTTCATGTCGCGCTGCCCGGCCGCGAGGATCGAGCCGTAGAGGACACCCGCGACGGCGAGCACCAGCACCCACGGCGCGAGTTCCTTGCTGGCCTCCGGGAACATCGGGAGGCAGTAGCGCAGGAACCCGAACGTGCCGACCTTGTCCAGCACACCGACCAGCAGCACCGCGACACCGATGGGCGCCTGGCCGGCGGCGTCCGGCAGCCAGGTGTGGAACGGCACCAAAGGGGCCTTGATCGCGAACGCGAGGAAGAACCCGATGAACAGCCAGATCTGCGTCCCCAGCGGGGCGTCGCGGACGACCGTGACGAGCGTTTCCCAGTCGAAGGTGCCCTTGCCGAGTTCGTCCGACGCCATCGAGTACGCCCCGATGGCCGAGGCCAGCATGATCAGGCCGCCGAGGAACGAGTACAGGAAGAACTTGACCGCCGCGTACTGCCGGTTCGCGCCGCCGTAGCCGCCGATCAGGAAGTACATCGGGATCAGCATGATCTCGAACAGCACGTAGAACAGGAAGACGTCGGTCGCGGCGAACACCGCGATGGTCAGCGCCTCCTGCACCAGGATCAGCGAGAGGAAACCGCCCGCCGAGCGCCCGGCCGGGAGCTTGTCGGTGAGGCCCAGCGCGCCGACCACGATCGGCACCAGCAGGCCGATGACCGCGATCATCACCAGCGCGATGCCGTCGATGCCGAAGGAGATGTGGATGCCGAAGTTCGGGATCCAGTCCATCGAGGACTTCTGCTGGATCCGGTCCCCCGTGGGCACGTAGCTCGCCCACATCGGGATCACCAGCAGGAACGTCAGGAGCGAGACCACGAGCGCGGTGAGCGTCGCCAGCCTGTCGTTCTTCTTCATCCCCGCGACGACCGCGGCGCCGGCCAGCGGCAGCAGGATGGTTGCGAGTACCCAGGTCATGCGAACCTCACCAGCAGAAGTGCCGCCAGAAGCAGGAATGTGCCGCCCAGCATGGACAGTGCGTACGAGCGGACGAAGCCGGTCTGCAGGCGGCGCAGGCGCCCGGATCCGCCGCCGAGCGCGGCGGCGAGGCCGTTGACCGCGCCGTCGACCCCGCGGTTGTCCACGTAGACCAGCGCGCGGGCGAGCCAGGTGCCCGGACGGGCGACCAGCGTCTCGTTCAGGGTGTTGCCGTAGAGGTCGTTGCGCGCGGCCTTGACCACCGTCGAGACCCGCTCGGGGCGTTCCACCGGAACGTCCTTGCGGCCGACGAAGAGCCAAGCGGCCACCGCGCCCAGCACGGACAGCGCCACGGTGAGGAACGGGACCAGCGCGTGCGGGATGACGCTGTGGCCACCCTCTTCGAGCGGTCCGACCACCGGGGCGAGCCATGCGGCGAACCGGTCGCCGATGGCGAAGAACGCGCCGGCACCGACCGAACCGACGGCCAGGATGATCATCGGCCACTTCATCACCGCGGGCGATTCGTGCGGATGGAAGTCGCGGCCGTCGGAACTCTTGATCTCCTTCCAGCGTTCCTTGCCGAAGAAGGTCATCACCATCAGGCGCGTCATGTAGAACGCGGTGAGCCCGGCGCCGAGCAGTGCCGCGCCGCCCATCACCCAGCCGCGCCAGCCGCCCTGGGAAAGCGCCGCTTCGATGATCGCGTCCTTGGTGAAGAAGCCCGAGAGCGGCGGGATGCCGATCAGCGCCAGGTAGCCGAGCGCGAAGGTCCAGAAGGTGACCGGCAGGTGCTTGCGCAGCCCGCCGAACTTCCGCATGTCGACCTCGTCGTTCATGGCGTGCATGACCGAGCCCGCCCCGAGGAACAGCCCGGCCTTGAAGAAGCCGTGCGCGACCAGGTGCATGATGCCGAGCGCGTAGGCGATCGGCCCGAGGCCGACGGCCAGCATCATGTAACCGATCTGGCTGACCGTGGAGTACGCCAGGACCTTTTTGATGTCGTCGTAGGCGCAGCCGATGACGCACCCGATCAGCAGCGTGACCGTCCCGACGAGGGTGACGACCAGGCGGCCGTCCGGGGTGGCGTTGAAGATCTCGTGCGCGCGGGCGACCAGGTAGACGCCGGCGGTGACCATCGTCGCCGCGTGGATGAGGGCCGAGACCGGGGTCGGGCCCTCCATCGCGTCCGGAAGCCAGGCCTGCAACGGGAACTGGCCGGACTTACCGCAGGCGCCCAGCAGCAGCAGGATCGCGATCGCGGTGACCGCGCCGGTCGGGATCCGGCCGACGGCGCCGAAGACCTCGGCGTAGCCGGTGCTCCCGACGTACTTGAACATCAGGAAGATCGCCAGCGCGAGCCCGACGTCGCCGACGCGGTTCATCAGGAACGCCTTCTTCGCCGCGGTGGCCGCGGACGGGCGGTCCTGGTACCAGCCGATGAGCAGGTACGAAGCGAGGCCGACGCCTTCCCAGCCGAGGTACAGCGTCACGAAGCTGTTGCCCAGCACCAGGATCAGCATCGAGGCGACGAACAGGTTGAGGTAGGCGAAGAACCTCGACCGGTCACGGTCGGAGGCCATGTAGCCGATCGAGTAGAAGTGGATCAGCATGCCGACGCCGGTGATCAGCAGCACGAACGTCAGCGACAGCGCGTCGATCCGGAGCCCGAAGTCGACCTGTAGCGCCGAGACCGGGATCCACGAGAACAACTTGACGTCCGCGACGTTCTTCGTGTCGGCCGTGAAGAAGAGGAGCAGGCCGTACACGAAGGACAGTGAGACGGTCGCACTGCCGAGCAGGTGTCCCCAAGGACGCGCGCGCTTGCCGGCCAGCAGGAGAACAAGGGCGCCGAGAGCCGGGAAGGCCACCAGCAGCCACGATGATGCGGTCACTCTCGATTCCAATCAGTCGCGCGGAGCGCGTCCGTCAAGGGTGGGCGGTGGGGATGAGGCGGCACCTAGTACTTCAGCAGGTTGGTGTCGTCGACCGAGGCCGAACGCCGGGTGCGGAAGATCGCCATGATGATCGCCAGCCCCACCACGACCTCCGCGGCGGCCACGACCATCACGAAGAACGCCATCACCTGTCCGTCGAGCGACCCGTTGATCCGGGCGAACGTGACCAGGGACAGGTTCGCCGCGTTCAGCATCAGCTCGATGCACATGAACACGACGATCGCGTTGCGGCGCACCAGCACCCCGACCGCGCCGATGGCGAACAGCAGCGCGGACAGGAGCAGGTAGTACGTCGGGGTCATTCCTTCTCCCCTTCAGGCTTGCCCACGAGAGCGTGCGGGCCTACGGCGTCGTCGGTCGTGCCGGCGACCTGCCTGCGCTCGTTCTCCAACCGCGAGGCCGAAGTCGACTCGATGATGTCCGAGAGCGACTCCGGGGCGATCGAACCGTCGGGCAGCAGCGCCGGGGTGGCGACCGAGTTGGCGGTCGCGAAGACACCCGGGCCGGGCAGCGGCGAAGGCCGGTCGTGTTTTCCGGTGAACCGGTCGACGACGAGTTCCTTCTGGTTCTTCTTGCCGCCCTTGGCGTGCCGGTCGGTGAACGCGAGCACCATCGCGCCGAGCGCGGCGGTGATCAGCAGCGCCGAGGTGAGCTCGAACGGGAACAGGTACTCGGTGAAGATGAGCCGTCCCAGCCCGCCGGGGCCGCCACCGTCGACGTTCGCCGGGTCGACCGGCAGTGCCGGGGTCACGTTGACCATCGCGCGGGCGAGCCCCGCGGCGAGCAGCCCGCCGACGCCGATGCCGAGCAGGGTCGCCATGACCCGCTGCCCGCGCAGTACTTCGACGACCGAGTCGGAACTCTCCCGGCCGACCAGCATCAGCACGAACAGGAACAGCATCATGATCGCGCCGGTGTAGACGATGATCTGCGTGAAGCCGAGGAACGGTGCCTGCTGGATCATGTACAGCGCGCCGAGGCACAGCATGGTGAGGACCAGCCACAGCGCCGAGTGCACGGCGTTGCGGGAGAAGATCATGCCGAGCCCGCCGAGCAGCGCGAGCGGGCCGAGCACCCAGAAGGCGATCGTCTCGCCGCTGGTGATCCCGGCGGAGACGTCCGTCTGCGCGAGGAAAGCCGTGATCACTTGACGGCCTCCGCTTCGGTGGCCCCGGTGGGCTTGCGCGCGAGTTCGGGACCGTTGACGTAGTAGTCCTGCTCGTTGTCGCCCAGCCGCATCGGGTGCGGCGGCTGCTCCATCCCGGGCAGGAGCGGCGCGAGGAGGTCTTCCTTGGTGTAGATCAACCGCTGCCGGTCGTCGTCGGCCAGCTCGTAGAAGTTGATCATCGTCAGGGACCGGGTCGGGCAGGCCTCGACGCACAACCCGCAGCCGATGCAGCGCAGGTAGTTGATCTGGTAGTCGGCGCCGTAGCGCTCACCGGGCGAGAACCGTGCCTCTTCGGTGTTGTCGCCACCTTCGACGAAGATCGCGTCCGCCGGGCAGGCCCACGCGCACAGCTCGCAGCCGACGCATTTCTCCAGCCCGTCCGGATGCCGGTTCAGCTGGTGCCTGCCGTGGTAACGCGGAGCGGCGGGAGCGCCTGCCTCCGGGTACTCCTCGGTGGCGACCTTCTTGAACATCATCCCGAAGGTGACACCGAAACCCTTGATGGGATCAAACATCCCCATCGCCGGCCTCCCTTCCACTGGAAACCGCCGCGGGCTTGCGCTTGGCAGCCCGGGCTTCGGCCTTCGCGAGGGCCTTCTGACGCGGAGTCTGGTCCGGAACCTGCAAATCGAGCGGCGGCACGGGGAATCCGCCGCCGGTCACCGGGACGTAGTCGTCGTCCGGGACCTTCTTGTCCGGCAGCAGCAGGCTCAGGATGACGACGACGAGAATGAGCGCGCCGCCGCCGATGAGGATCTGCGGGGTGGACAGCCCGCCCGAGTTCTTGATCGCGCGGACCGTGACGATCACGACGATCCAGACCAGGTTGACCGGCACCAGGACCTTCCAGCCCAGCCGCATGAACTGGTCGTACCGCAGCCGCGGCAGCGTGCCACGCAGCCAGATGAACCCGAACAGCAGGACGAACAGCTTGGCGGTGAACCAGAGCAGCGGGAGCCAGCCCTGGTTGAGCGCGTGGTCGGCGCCGACGAACGGGAACTTCCAGCCGCCGAGGAACAACGTGGTCGCGAACGCCGAGACGATCACCATGTTGACGTACTCGGCGAGGAAGAACATCGCGAACTTCATCGAGCTGTACTCGGTGTGGAAACCGCCGACCAGCTCGGATTCGGCCTCGGGGAGGTCGAACGGCGCGCGGTTGGTCTCACCGACCATGGAGATCAGGTAGATCACGAAGCTCGGCAGCAGCAGGTAGAAGTACCAGCCGGTCTGCTGCGACTCGACGATCGCCGACGTCGACATCGAACCCGCGTAGAGGATGACGCCCACGATGGACAGCCCCATCGCGATCTCGTAGGAGATCACCTGAGCCGCGCTTCGCAGTCCACCGAGCAGCGGATACGGGGATCCGGAAGACCACCCGGCCAGCACGAGGCCGTACACGCCGATCGAGGAACAGGCGAGGATCACCAGCACGCCGACCGGCAGGTCGACCAGCTGGAGCGTGGTGCGCTCACCGAAGATCGAGACCACCGGGCCGAACGGGATCGCCGCCAGCGCGATCAGCGCCGGCACCGCGGAGATCACCGGGGCGAGGAAGTACACCTTGCGGTCGGCGGTGTCCGGGATGATCTGTTCCTTGAACGGCAGCTTGATCGCGTCCGCCAGGGACTGCAGGTAGCCGCCGGGGCCGACCCGGTTGGGGCCGGGACGGTTCTGCATCCGGCCGACGGCCTTGCGCTCCCAGACGATCAGGAAGATCGTCAGGATCGGGCCGATCAGCAGGATGACGACCGTCTTGATCAGGATCAGCCACAACGGGTCGTCGGCCAGCAGCGCCGCCCGCTCGGCGGCGTCCGGCATCTGGCTGAGCAACGGAGTCACTTCTCACCTCCGGTGAGGGTGACGGCCGAACCGTGCCCCGCGCCGAGAGAGGCGCGGACGGCCGAGCCGTCGGAGTTGCCCGGGAGCCACACGACGCCGTCCGGCAGGTCCGCGACCTCGATCGGCAACGTGATGGAACCGCGTTCGTTGGAGACCTTCACGGTCTTGCCCAAACCTTCGGCGGTCTTCGCCGAGACCTTGGCGACGACCTCGCGCTGCGTGCCCTTGAGATGCGGTTCGCCGTCCTGCAGCGAGCCGTTGTCGATCAGCTGGCGCCAGGTGGCGAGGAGAGCCTTTCCGTTCCCCGCCTCCGGACGTGCGATGAAAGCGTCCTTCATTGCGAAATCTGCGATGAAAGCGTCCTTCATCTCATGGGTGGGCAGCTTCGCGAGATCGGCGGCGGAAGCGGCCGGGGTCTGGGTGAAGATGTCCGCGTCCATCTCGACGGCGAGGGTGTCGAGCACCCGGCAGTCCGGCAGGGCGCCGGTGCCTTCGAGGGTGACGGCGAACTCGCGGCGGCGGCCTTCCCAGTTCAGGTAGCTGCCCGCCTTCTCGACCGCCGGGGCGATCGGGAGGACGACGTCCGCGTGTTCGGTGACCGCGCTGTGCCGCAGTTCCAGGCTCACCACGAACTTCGCGTTCACGAGCGCGCGACGGGCCAGCACCGGGTCCGGCAGGTCGTCGGGGTCGACGCCGCCGACCAGCAGGCCGTCGAGCTCGTTGCGGGACGCGGCCTTCAGCATGGCGGTGGTGTCGCGGCCTTCCGTGGCGGGAAGCGTGACGCCCCAAGCCCGTTCGATCTCGGCGCGGGCCACGTCGTCGGTGACCGGACGGCCACCCGGCAGCAGCGTCGGCGCCGCGCCCGCCGCCAGGGCACCGCGCTCACCCGCGCGACGCGGGATCCACGCGAGCCGGGCGCCGGTGCGCTCCACCAGCCGGTGCAGGGCCGAGAACAGGCCGGGCACCTCGGCGGCGCGTTCGCCGACGAGGATCACCGAACCTTCGGCCGAAAGCGCCTGGTCGACGTCCTGCGCGTGCTGCGCGATGCCGTCGATCGCCACCGCCTCGGCGCCCGGAGCGCAGGCCAGCAGCTCGCCGAAGGTCTTGCGGACCGACGAGGTGGTCCACTGTCCCAAGTGGACGACGCGGGTGCGGTTCTTGCGAGCCGCCTTGCGCAGCCGCAGGAACACGATCGGCGCTTCGTCCTCCGGCTCGAACGCGACGCACAGCACCGTGCGCGCCCGCTCGATCTCGCGGAAGGTGACGCCGCTTTCCGGCGTCGTCCCGACGACGTGCGAGGCGAGGAAGCCCAGCTCCTCGGCGGAGTGCGGACGAGCCCGGAAGTCGATGTCGTTGGTGCCCAGGGCGATCCGCGCGAACTTCGAGTACGCGTAGGCGTCCTCGACGGTCAGACGGCCACCGGTCAGCACCGCGGCGCCCTTGCCGTCGCGTGCCTTGGCCAGCCCTTCGGCGGCCGCGCGCAGCGCGTCGGTCCAGGAAGCCTCGGCCAGCACGCCGTCGGCGTCGCGGACCAGCGGACGGCGGATGCGGTCGTCGGCGGTCGAGTAACGGAAGGCGAAGCGACCCTTGTCGCAGATCCACTCTTCGTTGACCTCGGGGTCGTCGCCCGCCAGCTTCCGCATGACCTTGCCGCGGCGGAAGTCGGTCCGCTCGGCGCAGCCGGACGAGCAGTGCTCGCACACACTCGGCGCCGACACCAGGTCGAACGGCCGCGAGCGGAACCGGTACGCCGCCGAAGTCAGCGCGCCGACCGGGCAGATCTGGATGACGTTGCCGGAGAAGTACGACTGGAACGGCTGCCCCGACGTGGTCCGCGAAGCCAGGTCCAGCACGTCCGCCGTCTCCGCGGTCCCGATCTGCTGGTGGGCGCCGCGTTCGAGCAGTTCGATGAACGGGTCGCCGGCGATCTCGCGGGAGAAACGGGTGCAGCGCTGGCAGAGCACGCAGCGTTCGCGGTCCAGCAGCACCTGCGAGGAGATCGGCAGCGGCTTCGGGAACGTCCGCTTCGTGTCGACG
Organism: Amycolatopsis sp. QT-25; assembly: GCF_029369745.1. Classification (NCBI taxonomy): domain Bacteria; kingdom Bacillati; phylum Actinomycetota; class Actinomycetes; order Pseudonocardiales; family Pseudonocardiaceae; genus Amycolatopsis; species Amycolatopsis sp. QT-25. The sequence goes on along the minus strand of NZ_CP120210.1, from coordinate 510,953 downwards.
AAGCGGGACTCCGCGCGACCGTGCGCGAGCGCCTGGTTCTGCAGCGGGCATTCGCCGCCCTTGTCGCAGACCGGGCAGTCCAGCGGGTGGTTGATGAGCAGCAGCTCCATCACACCCTGCTGGGCCTTGTCCGCGACGGCCGAGGTCAGCTGGGTCTTGACGACCATGCCGTCGGCGACCGTCATGGTGCACGAGGCCTGCGGCTTCGGCATCGGGCGGCCGCCCATTTCGACCTCGACCAGGCACTGGCGGCAGGCACCGGCCGGGTCGAGCAGGGGGTGGTCGCAGAAGCGCGGGATGACCGTGCCGAGCCGTTCGGCGGTGCGGATCAGCAGCTCGCCCTTGGGCGCGATGACCTCTTCACCGTCGATGACCAGCTTGACATGGCCCTCGGGAACGGGGGTGTCCGCTGTGGACGTTCCCGGCTTGTCGGGTGCGATCGTCATGCCTGCGCCCCCACCAGTTCGCGCTTGTTTATTTCACAGAGTGCGAGGAATTCCTCGCGGAAGTACTTGATCCCGCTCTGGATCGGCGAGACCGCGCCGTCGCCGAGGGCGCAGAACGAGCGGCCGAGGATGTTGTCGCAGACGTCGAGCAGGGTGTCGATGTCTTCCTCGGTGCCGTGGCCCTCGACCATGCGCTCCAGGATCTGCACCAGCCAGTACGTGCCCTCGCGGCACGGCGTGCACTTGCCGCAGGACTCGTGCTCGTAGAACTGCGTCCACTTCATCACGGCCCACGGCACGGAAACGGTCTCGTTGAAGACCTGGACGGCCGTCGTGCCCAGCATCGACCCGGCTTCCGCCGCGCCTTCGAAGTCGAGCGGGACATCGAGGTGTTCCTCGGTGAACATCGGCGTGGACGAACCACCCGGCGTCCAGAACTTCAGCGGGATGCCGTCCTTCATGCCGCCCGCCATGTCCAGCAGCTCGCGCAGCGTGGTGCCGAGCGGGCATTCGTACTGGCCGGGCTTCTCGACGTGGCCGGAGATCGAGTAGATCTTCGGGCCGGGCGACTTCTCGCGGCCCATCTGGCGGAACCAGTCGGAGCCGCCGTTGACGATGTACGGCGCGCTGGCGATGGTCTCGACGTTGTTCACCGTGGTCGGGGCGGCGTAGAGGCCCGCGGCGGCCGGGAACGGCGGCTTGAGCCGCGGCTGGCCACGACGGCCTTCCAGCGAGTCCAGCAGCGCCGTCTCCTCACCGCAGATGTACGCCCCGGCGCCCGCGTGCACGGTGATGTCGAGGTCGAATCCGGAGTCGAGGATGTTCTTGCCGAGGTAACCCGCTTCGTAAGCCTCGCGCACGGCCGCGTTGAGACGGCGGATGCAGTGCAATGCCTCGCCGCGGACGTAGATGAAGCAGTGGTGCGAGCGCATCGCGTACGAGGCGATGATGCAGCCCTCGATCAGCGAGTGCGGGTCCGCCATCATCAGCGGGATGTCCTTGCAGGTGCCCGGCTCGCCCTCGTCGGCGTTGATGACGAGGTAGTGCGGCTTGTCCTCGTTGGGCGGCATGAAGGACCACTTGATGCCGGCCGGGAAGCCCGCGCCGCCACGGCCGCGAAGCCCGGAATCCTTGACCAGCTGGACGATCTGCTCGGGGGTGGCCTTGAGCGCCTTGCGGATCGCGGTGTAGCCCTCGAGGGCTTCGTAGGACTGGATCGTCCAGGAGTTGGGCGAAAGCCAGCGCTTCGTGAGGACCGGCGTGATCGGGTCTGCCATCACTTCTTCTCCACTTCGGGGAGTGGGACGTCCTGCATCGCGGGCGCGGTCCAGCCGCGGTCCTGCGCGACCTGCGCGCCCCGCAGGGTTTCGACGGCCTGTGAAGGACCGTCGACGTCCGTCCGGTACTGCTGCGCGTCCTCCGGGAAGAACCCGGCGAGCTGCAGTTCGGCGCCCCTGAAACTGGTCAGCGGCGCGCCGCGCGTCGGGGCCGGCTTCTTACCCGCCCGCAACGCGTCGACCAGCGCGACGGCCTTGTCCTCGGTCTGGTTGTCGAAGTACTCGTAGTCGACCTGGATGACCGGGGCGAGGTCACAGGCCGCGAGGCATTCGGCGTGTTCGAGGGTGATCGAGCCGGGCTCGTTCGGCGTTCCCGCGGTCTCGTTGTGCCCCAGCGGCTTCTCTTCGGAGCCGAGATGCGTCTGGAGCTTCTTGTAGATCGCGTCGCCGCCCATGGCCGCGCAGAGGGTGTTCGTACACACACTGACCAGGTGCTCGCCGCACGGGCGGCGCTTGTACATGGTGTAGAACGTCGCGACCGCGCTGACCTCGGCGTCGGACAGGTCCAGGTTCCGCGCGCAGAAGGCGATGCCCTCCTGGCTCACGTATCCCTGCACCGACTGCACCAGGTGCAGCATCGGCAGCAGCGCCGACCGGGACTGCGGGTACCGCGAGATCAGGTTCTGTGCCTTGGCGTAGGTGTCGGCGTCGAAGATGTCTTCGAGCTTCGCGTGCTCCAGCATCCCCTCCGCCTCGGCGGAATCCGGCGCGATCGCGATCACGTCGACGTCGCCACCGGCGGCGATGTGGGTCCGCTCGGCCAGGCTGGTGCCGGGCTCGGGCGTCGGTGTCGTTCCGGGCTGGGTGCTCAACGGTCCACTCCCCCCATGACGGGGTCGATCGAGGCGATGGCGGCGATCACGTCCGCCACCAGGCCGCCTTCGGCCATCGCGGGCATCGATTGCAGGTTCACGAAACTCGGTTCGCGCACGTGGACCCGCAGCGGCCGGGTGCCGCCGTCGGAGACCAGGTGCACGCCGAGTTCGCCGCGCGGCGATTCCACCGACGTGTAGGTCTGGCCCGGCGGGACCTTGAAGCCCTCGGTGACCAGCTTGAAGTGATGGATCAGCGATTCCATCGACTGGCCCATGATCTTGCGGACGTGCTCGAGCGAGTTGCCCATGCCGTCGCTGCCGATCGAGAGCTGTGCCGGCCAGGCGACCTTCTTGTCCTCGACCATGACCGGGCCCGGCTCGAGCTTCTTCAGGCACTGCTTGATGATCCGCAGGCTCTGATGCATCTCCTCGACGCGCAGCAGGTAGCGCGCCCAGCAGTCCGCGTCGGTCGAGGTCGGGATGTCGAACTCGAACTCGTCGTAGCGGGAGTACGGCTCGGTCTTGCGCATGTCCCACGGGAGACCGGCGCTGCGCAGCACCGGGCCGGTGACACCGAGCGCTAGGCAGGCGTCGACCGGCAGGTACCCGACGCCCTTGAGCCGGTTGCGCCAGATCGGCTGACCGGTGAAGAGCTTGTCGTACAAGGGAAGCCGCTCGTCCATCGTCTTGACGAACGCGCTGACGACCTCTTGGTAGTCGTCCGGCATGTCCTGGGCGAGGCCGCCGGGGCGGATGAACGCGTGGTTCATCCGCAGACCGGTGAGGTGCTCCAGCAGGTGAAGGACCTCTTCGCGCTCACGGAAGCCGAGCGTCATCGCCGTGGTGGCACCGAGTTCCATCCCGCCGGTGGCGATGTAGACCAGATGCGAGCCGATGCGGTTGATCTCCAGCAGCATCACGCGCAGCAGCTCGGCACGGCGCGGGGCCTGGATGCCGAGCAGCTTCTCCACACCGAGGCAGTACGCCATCTCGGTCGACAGCGGCGCGAGGTAGTCCATGCGCGTCACGAACGTGACGCCCTGGGTCCACGTGCGGTACTCGCAGTTCTTCTCGATCCCGGTGTGCAGATAGCCGATGACCGAGCGGAGCTGGGTGACGGTCTCGCCCTCCATCTCCAGCACGAGCCGGAGCACGCCGTGCGTCGACGGATGCTGCGGGCCCATGTTGATGACCATGCGCTCGTCGTGGCGGGAGTCCTCGATGAGGTCTTCCCAGTCACCGCCGGAAACGGTGTAGACGCGACCTTCGGTGGTCTCGCGGGAGTCGGCGTAGTCGACGTCGTCGGTGCTGTCCGCGCCTTGGGGGCCGGTGGCGGTGCCTGTCGTGACGTCGGAGAGGTTTTCGGTGCTCACGAGTGCGACCTCCGCTGGTGTCGACATGGCCGGGAAATCCGTGCCCGCAGGAAGTTGCTCACGAGTGCGACCTCCGCTGGTGTCGACATGGCCGGGATGTCCGTGCCCGCACGAAGTTGCTCACGAGTACGACCTCCGCTGGTCCGGCGGCGGGATCTCCGCGCCCTTGTATTCGACCGGGATCCCGCCGAGCGGGTAGTCCTTGCGCTGGGGGTGGCCGTCCCAGTCGTCCGGCATGAGGATGCGGGTCAGCGCCGGGTGACCGTCGTAGACGATGCCGAACATGTCCCAGGTCTCCCGCTCCTGCCAGTCCGCCGTCGGGTAGACCCCGACCAGGGACGGGACGTGCGCGTCTTCGATGTCGAGGGTGACCTCGAGCCGGATGCGGCGGCGGTAGGTCATCGACGTGAAGTGGTAGACCGAGTGCAGCCGCTGCGGGACGTCGACGCCGTAGTCCACGCCGGAGACGGAGCTGAGCAGTTCGAAGCGGAGACCGGTGTCGTCGCGCAGGACCTTGGCGATCTCGACGAGGTGCTCGCGGGCGACGTAGAAGGTGATCTCGCCGCGGTCGACCGTGGTCTGCTGGATCGCGTTCGCCGGGACCTTGTTGTCCGCCAAGGCCGCGTAGAACTCGTCGGCGAACTCGTCGAACCAACCGCCGTACGGTCGCTCCGCCGGGGGCGGGCTGTACGCGGGGAGGCGGACGCCGCCGTAACCGGAGGTGTCACCGCTGCCGCGTACGCCGAACATGCCCTGGCGCTCTCTACCGGTGACGACCGGTTCGGCCGGGCGAGTGCCCCGCGGTTCGAGGCCGCCTTCGGACCGGTCGGCACTGGACTGCTCGCCGCCCGGTTCGGGGGTTTCTTCGGGGGTTTCTTCAGGCACGTCGCTCACTTCTTCGCGTACTTGATCGAGGAGGCGATCAGCTCGGTGCGCTCACCGCTGGCGGCCCGGATCGCGGCCCGGCGGGCGTTGATCGGCTCGTCCTGGATCTTGGCGTGCAGTTTCAAGATCGCGTCGAGCAGCATCTCGGGGCGCGGCGGGCAGCCGGGGAGGTACATGTCGACCGGGACGATGTGGTCGACGCCCTGCACCACGGCGTAGTTGTTGAACATCCCGCCGGACGAGGCGCAGACGCCCATCGCCAGCACCCACTTCGGCTCGGCCATCTGGTCGTAGATCTGGCGGAGCACCGGCGCCATCTTCTGCGTGACACGGCCGGCGACGATCATCAGATCCGCCTGGCGCGGCGTCGCGCTGAAGCGCTCCATGCCGAAACGCGCGATGTCGTAGCGGGAACCGCCGACGGTCATCATCTCGATCGCGCAGCAGGCGAGACCGAAGGTGGCGGGCCACATCGAGTTCTTGCGTGCCCAGTTGACCAGGCCTTCGAGGCTGGCGAGCAGGATGCCGTTGGGGAGTTTTTCTTCGAGGCCCATGCTTCTAGTTCCAATCCAGGCCGCCGCGACGCCACACGTAGGCGTACGCGAAACCGACCGTCGCGATGAACAGCACGATCTCCACCAGGCCGAACATGCCCAGCGCGTCCGCGGAGACCGCGAACGGGTAGAGGAAGACCATCTCGATGTCGAACAGGATGAACAGCATCGCGGTGATGTAGTACGCGACCGGCATCCGGCCGCCGCCGACGACCGGCTGCGGCGAAGGTTCGATCCCGCATTCGTAAGCCGCGGTCTTCGCCTTGTTGGCCCGGCTCGGGCCGACGAGCGGGCCGAGCAGCACCGAGAGCACTGCGAAGCCGAGCGCGAGGACGAACAGGAGGACCAGGGGGAGGTACATGTCGAGATTCGGCACTGCGGGCACCGTCGGGGTGTCGGCCTGGGCCTGCACGGGCAACATCAGCACGGGGTTTTCGCCATCCTTTCCGCGCCGCTGCGGTTTCGAGTCGGGGTTCACCGCTTCTCTCGGTCGGCACCCTAAGTCACCTGGGTCACACCGCCGAGGGTTAGGCAACCCTTACGGGCCGTGCATGACGGCCTCCTTGCTTGTGAAATAGTTCACAAGCCTCCGGTCGAGGATGTGAAGCGATTCACAAAGCATAGGGGGAGTGTAGGACGTGACTCACATTCTTGTCCCTAGGCCCCGTGCTATAAGGCTGCCCTAACTTGGCCGCACGGCCAGTACGGTTACTTCCGGCGTGCGGTACCGATGACCTGCGACGTCGCGTCCAAGATCGGTTTCCCGGTCCCGTTCGGGCACTTTTGTCCTGTGACCGATACCACTGCCCGGAGTACCCGTGACTGCTCCAGACGTGGAGACTGCACGCAATTCGTCACCTACTTGCGGCCTCTGCCCGGCGTCAGCGCGGAGAAGGGGTGGCGCGGGCGAGCGCGGCGATCAGCCGGTCGACGCCGTCCCCGCCCTTGGCGTCATAGCAGCCCGAAAGTCCCTTGTACACCAACGGAAGGATCGAGTCGATCCGCAGTCCGTACTTCGTCGCGGCGTGCATGATCTTCGGCTTCCCGATCAGCTTCGCGAACACGTTGCCGAGGCGGTAGTAGCCGCCCATCAGCTCAGCGACGGCGCGTGGGTAGCCCTCCAGCGCCCGCTCACGAGACGGGCCCTCGCGGCGCGCCAGCGCCTGCACGACGAACTCCGACGCCAGCTGCGCGGACTCCATCGCGGCCGAGATGCCCTCGCCGTTGAACGGGCTGACCATGCCGCCCGCGTCCCCGAGCAGCAGGAGGCCGTCGCGGTAGTGCGGGGTGCGGTTGAAGCCCATCGGGAGACCGGCGCCGCCGACCTTGCCGATGGCGTTCTCCTCGCGGTAGCCCCATTCCTCGGGCGTTCCGTCGAGCCACTGGCGCAGCAGCGCGCGGTAGTCGGTGCCGCGGAACGCGGCCGACGTCGACAGCATGCCGAGGCCGACGTTCACCGTGCCGTCGCCGAGGGGGAACGCCCAGCCGTAGCCGGGCAGCAGCTTCGGGTCGCGGGGGTCCGAGCGGTCCCACAGCTCCAGGTGGCCCTCGATGAACGGGTCGTCGTGGCGCGGGCTCTTGTAGTACTGCCGCACCGCGACCCCCATCGGGCGCTTCTCGTTCTTCTGGATGCCGACGCTCAGCGCGAGCCGCGCGGAGACACCGTCGCAGGCAAGGACCAGCGGAGCGCGGTAATTCACCGGCGTCTTCTCCGGGCCGACCTTCGCCTCGACGCCGATCACGCGACCGCTCGGGCCGGTGATGGCACCGGTGACGGTGGTGCGCTCGTAGAGCCGCGCGCCCGCCTTGACCGCGGTCTTCGCGAGCAGGTCGTCGAAGTCCTGACGGGTCCGCGAAACGCCGTACGGCGGGTAGCTGGTCAAATCCGGCCAGTCGAGTTCCAGCGTGAGCTCGCCGGTGAGGATCCGCAGGCCGCGGCTGTGCACCCAGCCCGCCTCCTCGCTGGTGTCGATCCCCAGGTCGATGAGCTGCTTGACGCCGCGCGGGGTCAGGCCGTCGCCGCACACCTTCTCGCGCGGGAACTCGGTCTTCTCCAGCAGCAGCACGTCGACGCCCGCGCGGGCGAGGTACGTGGCGGCGGTGGAGCCGGCCGGTCCGGCACCGACGACGATGACTTCGGCGTCGTGGTCTGCGTTGCGACGGGTCATGCCTATGAATTTACAGTCGGGCGGAGCCCGTCCGTCGAGGGTGGCGGCGGGGAGGAGGGCGAAGTTACGGATGGCTTTTTGGCGCGGTGGATGGCGACGACGCCGAACGTGAGGTTCAGCCACTCCACCTCGGTCCACCCGGCGCTCGCGATGATCTCCCCGAGCGTCCGCTGATCCGGCCAGGCCAGCATGGATTCGGCCAGGTAGGAGTAGGCCTCGGGGTTCGACGAGGTCCGCGCGCCGACCCAGGTGAGCAGCTTCGCGATGAACTTCCGGTGCAGGAACCGGATCGGCGGGAATGTGGGCGTCGACACCTCACAGATCACCAGCCGGCCGCCCGGTTTGACCACCCGCGCGATCTCGGTGAGCGCCGCCTTGGTGTCGACGAAGTTCCGGAGCGCGAGCGAGATGGTGACCGCGTCGAAGCTTCCGTCGGCGAACGGCAGCTTCATCGCGTCGGCCGCCACCATGGGGACGCCGCGGTGCTTGCCCGCCCTGAGCATGCCGACCGAGAAGTCCGCCGCGAGACACCAGGCGCCGTTGCGCGCGTACTCGACGGTGGACACGCCGGTGCCCGCCGCGAGGTCCAGCACCTTCTCACCGCGTTTGGCGTCCAGCACCCGGCCGGTGATGGTGCGCCAGCGGCGGTCGAAGCCGAAGGTCATGAACGAATTCGCGCGGTCGTAGCCGTCCGCGACGTCGTCGAACATGGCGGCGACTTCGTGCGGATCCTTGTCAAGACTCGCTCGGGACATGCCTCGAACCCTAACCCCGAGGTCCTGAGACAGGTCACCCAAGCGGGAGCAAAGCGACGCGCCGTAGGGTCACCTGGCCCGGTGAAGCAACGCCGGGGCACGGTGCGCACCGGCCCCCGCGATCTCACCGGCGAGGATCCTCCGCTCCAGCAATCGCAGTTCCGGCCCCGGTTCGAGGCCGAGCTGATCGACCGAGACCCGGCGCGCCCGCCGGTAGGCCGCCAGCGCGTCGGACGTGCACCCGGCCCGCCAAAGAGCGTCCATCAGGAGGTACTGGGCACGCTGCCGCAACGGGTTCCGCCGCACCAGATCCGCCAGCTCGACGGCCGCGCTCGCGTGCCGCCCGAGGTCGAGTTCGGCCTGGTAGAGCTCTTCGAGCAGGACGAGGCGGTGCTCGGAGAGGCGCATCGTCTCGTCCGAAAGCAGCGGGACGTCCAGGCCGTCGTAGGGCGCGCCGTGCCAGTGCGTGAGGGCCTGCCGGATCAGCGAGGCGCGCTGCGCGGGGTCCTCGGACTTCAGCGCCTGGCGCCCCAGCGTCTCGAAGGTCTCGACGTCGAACTCGCCGGGGTGCACCTCCAGCCGGTAGCCGCCGTTGTCGAAGCCGAGCCGATCACCTTCGGGCAGGACCTGCCGCAGCTTGTGGACGTGCCAGTGCAGCTTCGGCACCGCCCGCGGCTCCCACCTGCTCTCCCACAGGGCCTCGGTGAGCACGTTCACCGGCACGGAGGTGTTCGCCCGGACCAGCAGTACGCCGAGGAGTGTTCTCCGCATCCGGCCGTGCAACGGGACCGACCGCGAACCGGAAGAGATGCTGAACGTGCCCAGTACTTCGAACCTCACGTGCCGTCCTCTCGCTCGATGGCGTGAGGGGACGATGAAGGCCCGATGTACAAAATGGATACAAAGTGATCAAGTGAACGCGGAGAGCATTCCCGTGACCGCACCGGCGAAAGCGGGAGCACGATCGTCGACCGCCCCGCCGCGGCCGGGTCGCACGAGCAGCCCGTGCGGTGCGCTCAAGCCGCGCGCGCGACCTTGCCCTGGACGGCCTCGTAGTGGCCGATCAGTTCGTGGCAGACAGCGGGCCAAGTCCGGCCCGAAACGACCTTGCGCGCCTTCTCCCCCAGCCTGGCACGCAGTGCTTCGTCGCGCAGGTCGTCCACCTTGTCCACCAGCGCCGTCGCGAAGCCTGCCCGGTCCGCGGGCAGCAGATACCCGGTGCGGCCGGGCAGGACCAGATCCTTCGGACCGCCCGCGTTCGGCGCCAGCACCGGCAGCCCGGACGCCATCGCTTCCTGGATGGTCTGGCAGAACGTCTCGTGCGGTCCTGTGTGGACGAAGACGTCGAGGCTCGCGTACGCCGCGGAGAGCTCGTCGCCGTATCTGGCACCGAGGAACGCCGCACCCGGGATCCGTTCGCGCAGCATCGGCAACTCCGGCCCGTCACCGACGACGACCACGCGGATCCCGGTGATCCCGGCGAGCGCGGTCAGCCGTTCGACCTCCTTCTCGGGCGCGAGCCTGCCGACGAAACCGACCAGCAGTTCCCCGTTCGGTGCCAGCTCCGCGCGCAACGCGGGATCGGCGTGGACCGGAGAGAACCGCTCGAGGTCGACGCCGCGCGCCCAGCGGTGCACCCGGGGAATCCCATGCAGTTTCAGCTGTTCCACCGAATCCGTCGACGGCGCGAGCGTGCGGTCCGCCCGCGAGTGCAGACGGCGCACCCAGCGCCAGGCCGCGCGGGCGGCGATGCCGAAACCGTACGCGGCGGCGAAACCGGCGATGTCGGTCTGATACACCGCGACACACGGCACCCGCAGCCGTCTGGCCGCGGCGAGCCCGCGGGCGCCGACCACGAACGGCGACGCCAGATGCACCACGTCCGGGCTGAAATCGGCAAGGGCGGTGAGCACCGTCCGCGTCGGCACGCCGATCGGCAGGGAGTTCACGCCGGGGAAGTCGAGGGCGGGAATGCGCACGACCGGAGCGCCGAGATACTCCACGGGACCCGGCCCAGGGGCGATGATCAGCACGTCGTGCGCACGGTCGCGGAGGTGTTCCACGACGCGGAGCACGGAGTTGGTCACGCCGTTCACCTGGGGCAGAAAACTTTCGGTGACTATCGCGACTCGCACGCGGATCACTGTCGCACCCGGTTGTGACGCCCACGCCAACAAAAACGGAACAGACGACATGTCATCTCAAGGTCGTGTTCCGTAAACCAGGCTCGGCCACACTAGTCAGGCATGACCCTCCTGTCGTCAAGGCCGCCTCAGCCCGTCGAACCAGGGCTGGTGTCGAGGGCCCTCGAAGTGGCCGGGCGGCTGGCCAACGACGCGACCGACGTGATCACCGCGACCGCGGGCCGCGGCGCCCAACCCGATCCGCGGGATTCGCCCTTCGACTGGGTCACCGACACGGACCGGATCCTCGAACGTCACACCCGCCGGGTGCTGACCGCGGAATTCCCCGGCATCCCCGTGGTCGGTGGCGAATTCGGTGCCGACCACGGGGCCGACGTCGCCGAATACCGCTGGGTGGTCGACCCGGTCGACGGCACCGCCAACTACGTCGCCGGTGTCCCCTGGTGCGCGTACAGCCTCGCCCTGATCGACGCTTCGGGGCCGGTGGTGGGCGTGGTCGCGGACCCGTACCGCGCCCAGATCTACGCCGCCGCGCGCGGCCGCGGGGCCAGAGCGAACGGCAAGCCGATCACGCTGACCGACCGTCGCGGGACGGCCGGGGCGATCGTCTGCACGGAACTCACGCGCAAGGGTGTCTGGCCGGGGATGGGCCAGTTCATCGAACGGGCCGCCGCCGCGCACGCCGGGGTCCGGGTGCTCGGCTCGGCCGCGCTGGCCATCGCGCAGGTCGCACTGGGACACGCGGCCGCGGCGGTGCTGCACAGCTACCGCGAATGGGACGTCGCCGGCTCGGTCGCGCTGGCCATCGAGGCCGGCGCCGTGGTGCTGGACCGGCACGGGGAAGACACGGCCCTGCCGGTCGACGCGCTGCTGGTGGCGGCGCCGGGAGTGGCCGACGAGGTCTTGGGCTGGTGGCAGGAGTCGGTCGGCTGAGTGCGCCGCCCGATCACGCGAGTTCGCCCCCTGATCACGCGAGTTACGCCTCTAATCACGCGAGTTCGCCCTTCAAGCACGCGAGTTACGCCTTTGAGCACGTGAGTTCGCCCCCTGATCACGCGAGTTCACCGGTTCCGCACAGCAGGCTCGCGTGATTCGGTACGGAACTCGCGTGATCAGAGACGTAACTCGCGTGCTTGGACACGACACTCACGTGATCGGGCGGCGAACTCGCGTGATCGAGGGCGTAACTCGCGTGATCGGGCGGCGAACTCGCGTGGTCAGACGGACGACTCGGCGAGCGAGCGCCGGTGAGCCGGCCGTTGCCGCCGGAGCCACCACAGCAGCGGGCCGGCGATCAGCCAGGTGAAGAAGATCATGCTGCCCAGCGGCAGCAGCGTGTTCGCCGCCGAGCGGCCCGCCACCCGCGCCAGTTCCGGGTCGCCGACGTGGTACTCGATGTTCACCAGCTGCCCGGCGGCCAGCCCCGAGGGGTAGAGCACGCCGTTGGCCGGGCTGTGCATGATGCCGTCGGGGGTGGCGTAGTTGATGATCGTGCGGTCGAAGGCCACCGACTCGACCTGCGCCGTCGCCTGCCCGAGTTCCGCTTCGATCGCGCTGTCGTTGCGGATGGCGGCGAAGAGCAGCGAGACACCGAGCACGGTGACGAGTGAGGCGACAACGAGGGCGGCATACCACCCGATGTGCCTCACCCGCTCCGTTTTGGCCGTCACGCCGCGAGCGTAGCGCTACCCGTCAGTGGGCGTGTCGCTCGGCGAGGAATTCGTGGTTCGCCTTGATCTGCGGGTACGACTTGGGTGCGACAGGCGCCACAGCGGCCCGGAGAGCCGACGCGCCGTTGGGGCTCACCGCGGGCTTGCCCTTGGTGTACAGCCACGTCCGGAACAGGTCGTACAGCGGCTTGCCCGAGATCTTCTCCGCGAGCGCGACGAATTCTCCGATGACCGCCGGCTTGGCCTTCTTCACCTGCTGCCAGGTCCGCAGGATCCGGAAGAACGTGTCGTCACCCACGGCCTTGCGCAACGCGTGCACCGCGAGCGCGCCGCGGTCGTAGACGGCCGCGTCGAACTGGTTGTCCGCACCGGGGTCGGCGGGCAGGACCTGCCAGAACGGGTCCTCGGCGGGTACGGAGTCGTAGATGTACTGGGCGAGTTCGTCGGCCGTGCCCTCGCCGGTCTCCTCCGACCACAGGAACTCGCCGTAGGAGGCGAAGCCCTCGTTCAGCCAGATTTCGCTCCACTTGCCGAGCGTGACGCTGTCGCCGAACCACTGGTGCGCCTGCTCGTGCGCGACGATCGAGGTGTTGGAGCCGGACCGGAAGGCCCTGGCGCCGTACACCGGCCGCGTCTGGTTCTCCAGCGCGAAGGTGATGCCGGTGGTGACGACACCGCCCTGCGCCTCGAACGGGTAAGGCCCGAACTTCGAGGCGAGGAATTCGGTGATCTCCGGCGTCCGCTCGATGCTGGCCTTGGCCGCGCCGAGCGATTCGCCGAGGTCGGCGCCGTAGGCGGTGATGAACGGCTTGCCGTCCGGCGTGGTCTGCTCGTGCACCTCGAACTTGCCGACCTCCAGCGACGTGAGGTACGTCGCCTGCGGCTTGGTGCTGCGCCAGTTCCAGCGCGTCCAGCCCGGCCGCTGCACCGTCTTGCGCACGAGCGTGCCGTTCGACAACGCGGCGACGTCGTTCGGGACCTCGACCGAGATGTCGTAGGTCGCCAGGTCGGTGGGGTGGTCGTTGGACGGGAACCACCAGGCCGCGCTCTGCGGCTCGTCGACGGCCAGCGCGCCGTCCGGGGTCTTCTTCCAGGCGGTGAAGCCGTCGATCTTCACCTTCGACGGCGTGTCCGCGTAAGCGACGACGACCGTGGCCGTCTGGCCCTTCTTCAGCGGAGTCGGCGGCGTGACGGTCAGCTCACCGGTGCCGTCGGTCGACGTCGCGAACTTCGCGGGCCGGTTGCCGACCCGGACGCTCGACACCTTCAGGCCGAAGTCGAGGTTGAACGCCGAGAGATCCTGCGTGGCGGTGAGCAGGATCGTCGTGGCACCGGAGAGCAGGTCGGTGGACGGCTGATAGGTCAGCCGGAGGTCGTAGTGACCGACGTCGTAGCCGCCGTTCCCGGCGTGCGGGTAGTACGGGTCGCCGATGCCGATCGAGCCGGGCGCGGGTGCGGCGGACGCGGTGCCCGCGAGCAGCACCCCTACGACGCCCGCGGTCAATCCGGCGAAGCCGGCGCGAGTCTTCAAGCGCATTGCGAATCCTCCCAGGGATTTGTCAGCGCGCTCGAACGTAGCCAGACGATCATCGCGCAGACACGGCCGAAGGAGGGGTTCCCAGCGGCTGGACTGAGATCTAAATCGGCTAGACAGCGCGTACGGCGGAGGAAACCGCCGTACGGAGGCGCGCGTGCAACTCGCGATGGCGCGTTCGATCCACCCGGACCTCCACCACTCGCAGCCCCGGCGCGGGCTTGAGCGCCGCGCGGAACTCGGTGAGTGTCTCGGCGACGACGTGCGGCACGCGGTAACCGGCGCACAGGGCACCGAGATCGGCGCCGTGCGGCGTGCCGAAGACGCGCTCGAAGCTGGCGTTGTGCTCGGGCGCGCCCTGCTCCAGCAGGGAGAAGATGCCGCCGCCGTCGTCGTTGAGCACCACGATCGTCAGGTCGGGGCGCTGTTCGGCGGGGCCGGTCAGCAGGCCGCTCGCGTCGTGCAGGAACGTCAGGTCGCCGAGCAGCGCGTACGAATGTCCCCTGTGGACGGTCGCGGCGCCGATCGCGGTCGACACCAGGCCGTCGATCCCGGCGACGCCGCGGTTGCGGTGCACGAGGACGTCCGGCCGCAGCCGTCCGGCGAGCGCGACGTCACGGGTCGGGTTGGACGAACCCACGACCAGCAGCGACCCCTCCGGGACCGCGTCCACCAGCTCGGTGGCCAGCCGCAGCCCGCTCGGCCACGGTTCGGCGGCCAGCGCCTCGGTCACCGCCGCCGACGCCGCCTTGTCCGCGCGCTGCCAGCTGGCGAGCCACTCGGGATCGGCCGGTTTGGTCGGCTCGTCGAACCACTGGCCGACCTGGCGGACGTTGTGCGCGGGCGCGGGCCAATCCGAATCGGGCCGGACCAGCAGCACCTCGACGTCGGGATCGGACAGCACGCGCTGGACCTGACGGAACACCGTCGGACGGCCGATGCAGAGGACCTGCTCGGGTTTGTGCCGCGAGATGAACTCCTCGACGCCGAGCAGCCACGCGCCGGACGAGATCGCCGTCGCGCCCGCCAGCCCGATGCCGCCGGTCTCGGAGACGACCGGCCAGCCGTGCAGCTCGGCCCATTCGCTGGCCGCCTGCACGCCGGTGTCGCACGCGATGACCAGGCCGGACCGGGCCGAGGGCACCACGAACGAGGGGAGCGCGCCGAAGTCGGGCAGCTCGGTCCAGCGAGCGCCGTCGGGACGCCCTTCGAGTGACTCGTACCACTCGTCGTCGGCGCCGTCGGGCACGAGCGGCTCACGGAACGGGATGTTCAGATGCACCGGCCCGCAGCGCCATTCGCCGTACGCGGCGTTCCAGGCGCGGCAGATCTGGCCGCGCCAGTAGGAGTTCTGCCCGGCACGGCGTTCGGCGACGGCGAGCTCGTCGAAGTAGCGGATGGCGTTGCCGTAGAGCTGGTGCTGGTCGATGACCTGGCTGGCGCCGGCGGCCCGCATCTCGGGCGGGCGGTCGGCGGTCAGCACGATCAGCGGCACGCCCGCGCGGTCCGCCTCCAGGACGGCGGGGTGGAAGTTCGCGGCCGCGGTGCCCGAGGTGCACAGCACGGCCACGGGGCGGCCGGTGCGCGCGGCGATGCCGAGGGCGAGGAAGGCGGCGCCGCGTTCGTCGATGCGGACGTGCAGCTGAAGCCGTCCGGCCGCCGCCGCGTCGTACAGCGCGATCGAGAGCGGGGCGTTGCGTGAGCCCGGGCAGAGGACGACGTGCGAGACGGTGTTGCGGACGAGTTCGTCGACGATGACCCTGGCCTGCGCGGTGGAAGGGTTCACCGGCAGACCTCGGGTTTCACACTACGACTCACGACCACACGTCCTATTCTCCCAAACGTGGATGACGCCCAGGTTTCCGAGCTGTTCGACCCGGCCTTGTGGACCGAGGTCGGCGGTTTCGACTTCACCGACATCACCTATCACCGCTCCGCTGAGAGCCGCTCAGGCAAACGGGTGGTGCGTATCGCGTTCGACCGTCCGGAGGTCCGCAACGCCTTCCGTCCGCACACCGTCGACGAGCTGTACCGCGCGCTCGACCACGCGCGGATGAGCTCGGACGTCGGCTGCGTCCTGCTCACCGGCAACGGCCCATCGCCGAAGGACGGCGGCTGGGCGTTTTGTTCCGGTGGTGACCAGCGTATTCGCGGACGCTCCGGGTATCAGTACGCGGACGGGGAGACCTCCGACACGATCGATCCGGCGAGGGCCGGACGGCTGCACATTCTCGAGGTCCAGCGGCTGATCAGGTTCATGCCGAAGGTGGTCGTCGCCGTGGTCCCCGGCTGGGCGGCGGGCGGCGGGCACTCGCTGCACGTGGTGTGCGACCTCACGCTCGCGTCGGCCGAGCACGCGCGGTTCAAGCAGACCGACGCGGACGTCGGCTCCTTCGACGGCGGCTACGGCTCGGCGTATCTCGCCAAGCAGGTCGGGCAGAAGTTCGCGCGGGAGATCTTCTTCCTCGGACGCGAGTACACGGCCGAGCAGATGCAGGCGATGGGCGCGGTGAACTCCGCCGTCCCGCACGCGCAGCTCGAAGCCGAGGCGCTGGACTGGGCGTGGACGATCAACGGCAAGTCGCCGACCGCGCAGCGGATGCTCAAGTACGCGTTCAATCTCACCGACGACGGCCTGGTCGGCCAGCAGCTCTTCGCCGGCGAAACCACCCGGCTGGCATACATGCAGGACGAAGCCGTCGAAGGCCGCGACTCCTTCCTGGAGAAGCGCTCTCCCGACTGGTCGGCCTTCCCTTACTACTACTGACCCTTCGCAATTCGGCACCTGGTTGCGATAGTTCGCACGCGCAGCTATCGCAACCAGGTGCCGAATTGCGGGTCGTAGGGTGGAGGGATGCGTGCGGTAGAGGTGGACGGGAGTCCGGCGTCGATCGACGGGCTGACCTCGGCCTTGGCCGAGGCGCTCGGCGGCGGCCCGGCCGTCCTCCCCTACGCGTCGGAGGCCTTGCGGGACGCGATGGAGCCGACGCGCCCGGCCGAGCCCGGGACGGCGGTGGTCATCGCCACCTCCGGGTCGACCGGAGAGCCGAAGGGCGTGCTGCTGTCGGCGTCGGCGCTGACCGCGTCGGCGCGCGCCACCCACGCACGGCTCGGCGGGCCGGGGCACTGGCTGCTCGCGACCCCGGCGCAGTACATCGGCGGACTGCAGGTGCTGGTCCGCTCGCTGCTGGCGGGGACGACGCCCGCCGTGCTGCCCGCCCCCGGTTTCCGGCCGGACGACTTCGCCGAGGCCGCCGCGCCCCTGCTGTCACTGGACGGGCCGCGCTACACCGCGCTCGTGCCGACCCAGCTCGGACGGCTGCTCGACGCGGGCGGACCCGGTCTGGCGGCGGCCCGCGCTTTCGACGCGATCATCGTCGGCGCCGCGGCGACCACCGCGGAGCTGCGGGAGCGCGCTGCCGAAGCGGGCGTGCGGATCGTGCCCGCGTACGGCATGAGCGAGACCGCGAGCGGCTGCGTCTACGACGGCGTACCCCTGGACGGAGTACACGTCGAACTCGAAGACGAGCGGGTCTGTGTCACCGGTGACGTGCTCGCGCATGGCTACCGGCGGCGACCCGACCTCACCGCGGAGGCCTTCGAGGACGGCCGGTTCCGCACTTCCGACCGCGGCCGGTGGTCGGCCGACGGACGGCTGGAGATCCTCGGCCGCATCGACGACATGATCAACACCGGCGGGGTGAAGGTGGCCGCCGCGGCCGTCGAACGGATCTTGACCGCGCAGCCCGGGATCCGGGACGCGTGTGTGGTCGGAGTGCCCGACCCCGAGTGGGGCGAAGCCGTCGTCGCGCTCGTCGTCGGTGCCGACTGCGACGTCGCTTCGCTGCGCGCGGCTTGCCGCGAAGAGGCCGGTGCGGCAGCCGCTCCGAAGCGGGTCGAGTTCGCCGACGAACTTCCGCTGAGGGGCCCAGGGAAGGTCGACAGGACGGCCGTCCGGAATCTCCTACGAAGGTCGTGAATTCTCCACCGATCACCGGGACGTTGTTGACACGGTCATCACCCGCGGGTTTACGTCTAGGCATGACGCGCTGGACACGCACCGTATCGGCCTGCACCGCCGTCACGCTGGGACTGGTCGCACTGGCCGGGCCCGCGCCGGCGGACGAACCGGAGACCGCCGTTCCGAACAGCGGCACGCTCACCTGGACCCTGGAAGACACGATCGACGAGCTGAAGTAGCCCGACTCGTCACCTGCCCGCGAGGGCTCGGGCAGGTGACGAGCCCCGCATACCGGCCGGTAGTGACCAGGGCCAGAATGGCGACATGGCGACTGCTGGTGAATGGATCGAAGGGGCGCGCCCGCGGACGCTGCCCAACGCGGTGGCGCCGGTGGTCGCCGGAGTCGGCGCGGCGGTCGCGCTCGACGGCTTCTCCTGGCCCCGATCGATTCTCGCGTTGCTGGTCTCGCTGGCCCTGATCGTCGGCGTCAACTACGCCAACGACTACTCCGACGGCATCCGCGGCACCGACGAGAACCGCGTCGGCCCCCTGCGGTTGGTCGGCTCCGGGGTCGCGAAGCCGAAGGCCGTCCTGACGGCGGCCTTCGTCGCTCTCGGGCTCGCCGGAGTCCTCGGGCTCGTCCTCGTCGTGATCAGCGGACTGTGGTGGCTGCTGGCGATGGGCGCGGTCTGCATCCTCGGCGCCTGGTTCTACACCGGCGGCAAAAAGCCTTACGGCTACCACGGTTTCGGCGAGGTCGCGGTTTTCGTCTTCTTCGGGCTGGCCGGCGTGCTGGGCACCGTGTACGTCCAAGCCGGACAGCTCAGCTGGACGGCGCTCGGCTGCGCGGTCGCCGTGGGCTCGTTCTCGACCGGCGTGCTGACCGCCAACAACCTCCGGGACATCCCGACCGACATCGAGTCCGGCAAGCGCACCCTCGCCACCCGGCTCGGCGACGACGGCACCCGGCGGCTTTACCTGACGCTGGTCGCGATCCCGTACGTCGTGAGCGTGCTGCTCGCCTTCGTGACGCCGTGGGCGCTGCTGGGGTTGCTGACCGCGCCGCTGCTGCTGAAGTCGGTCAAGGCCGTCGGCGGCGGCGCGCGAGGGCGGGCGCTGATCCCGGCGCTGCGGGACACCGGGTTCGCGATGCTGGGGTGGGCGGTGCTGACCGCGGTCGCTCTCGCCCTCTGACGTGGGCTGAAAAGCCCTTCGGCGCACGTCGGGCTAGGCCTCGGGAGGAAGTTTCCCGCTCACCAGGAACTCCCGGTACTTGTCCAGGTACGGCTCGATGTCGATGTTCTTCCGCGCCAGCCACTCGTCGTCGTAGTAGGTGTCGGCGTACCGCTCGCCGCCGTCGCACAGCAGGGTGACGACACTGCCCGCCTGGCCTTCCGAGACCATCCGCGAGATCAGCGTGAAGGCGCCGAAGAGGTTCGTGCCGGTCGAGCCGCCGGCCCAGTGCCCGGTCCGTTCGCGCAGCACGCGGATGGCGGCCAGCGAGGCGGCGTCCGGCACCTGGAACATCTCGTCGATCACGCCGGGCACGAACGACGGCTCGACGCGCGGGCGTCCGATGCCTTCGATCCGCGACGGCATGCCGGTGCTGTAGTCGAGCGCCCCGGTCTGCCAGGCGCCGAAGAACGACGAGTTCTCCGGGTCGACGACGGCGATCTTCGTGGTGTGCCGCTTGTAGCGCACGTAGCGGCCGAAGGTCGCGCTCGTGCCGCCGGTGCCGGCGCCGACCACGATCCACGTCGGCACGGGGTGCCGCTCGGACTGCATCTGCGCGTACACCGATTCGGCGATGTTGTTGTTCCCGCGCCAGTCCGTCGCGCGCTCCGCGTAGGTGAACTGGTCGAGGTAGTGGCCGTTGCACTCCGAAGCGAGACGCTCGGCCTCCGGGTACATGTCCGGCGCGCGGTCGACGTAATGGCATTCGCCGCCGTAGAACTCGATGAGCGCGATCTTCTCCGGAGAGGTGCTGCGCGGCACCACGGTGATGAACCGCAGGCCGAGCATCCGCGCGAAATACGCCTCCGAAACCGCCGTCGAGCCGCTCGACGCCTCGACGAGCACCGTGTCCTGCCCGATTTGGCCGTTCACCAGGCCGTACAGGAACAGCGAGCGGGCGAGCCGGTGCTTGAGCGAGCCGGTCGGGTGGACGGACTCGTCCTTCAGGTACAGGTCGATGCCCCATTCGGCGGGCAACGGGAAGACGTGCAGATGCGTGTCGGCGCTGCGGTTCGCGTCGGCCTCGATGATGCGGACGGCTTCGCGGACCCAGCTTCGGCTGTGCAGACGGCTCACGCGGTGCCGTCCGCTCGGTCGCCGCGCAGCTGGGAGCGCAGTTCGGCACGGGCGCGAGCACGCTTTTCGTTGCGGCGGGCGAGTCCGGCGGTCACGCGCGCGTTCAGCGGGCGGAACAGCAGCAGACCCAGCGGCAGTCCCACGACCAGACCGATCAGCAGCGCGACCAGCAGCGGGACGTTGACCAGCAGTAACCCGCCTGCGATGACCCCGACCAGGAGAAACCGGGCCAGCACGTACAGCGTCAGGTCACAGGGAAGCTGATTGTCGCTCACATCAACGCAGGCTACGCGCTGCCGTTGCGGCCGTCCTCCAGGCCCGCGTTGTTGGGCCGGCCTTCGAAACGGGTGGAAAGCACGACGGTGGTGTTCGTGCGGCCGACGCCGGGAATCCGCCGCAACCTGCCGAGCGTCCGCTCCAGATCGTCGACCGTCGCCACGCGAACCTTGACGACGAAAGCCTCGTTGCCCGCGACGGCGTAGCAGCTTTCGACCTCGTCCAACGCCCCGAGCGCGTCCGCTACGTCGTCTTCGGTCGCGGTGTCGGTGGGGTGGATGCCGACCAGCGCCGTCACGCCGAGTCCGACCGTGCTGGGATCGACCATGGCGTGGTAGCCGGTGATCACACCGGCGGCCTCGAGTTTGCCGACCCGTTCGTGCACCGAAGAGGCCGAGAGCCCGACAGACCGGCCGAGGTCGGCGTAGGTAGCCCGCCCGTTCTCCCGTAATGCCGCGATGATCTTCCGATCCACCTGGTCCACCGCTACACCTTAGGTGCCACGGCCCGATTCGCGGGATCAGGGCGCGTTTTCGTACCTACGTGACAAGACCTGGGGCCACGGGGGTGTGTCTTGGTTGTCGGTTTTGACCTTTAAGGGCCCTTTACTCTTGGACAACCGTTCGAGTACCTGGCGGGTGAGATGCAACGATTGCCGTATTGGCTACCCGGCACGACGGGCATGGGGCCCGCCCCCGGTTTAGCACGGGAACCGTGAAGGAGGCGGAAAATGACCGCGACCATGGGCGGTAGGTTGCTCACCCCCGGTGAAGTGGCGGCCCTGTTCCGGGTCGATCCCAAGACCGTGACCCGCTGGGCGACCGCGGGCCGGATCGGCTCGATCCGCACTCCCGGCGGGCACCGCCGGTTCCGCGAGGCCGAGGTGAACGAGCTCCTCGCCGAGCTGACCACCGACGCCAGCGAGCCCGCGCGCAAGGTCTGACCCGGAATTTCCCCGGAAAGGGACTCCGGTGACGAAGGGCAGGAAATCGCCCTTCGTCACATTGGGGTATCCATGAGTCCCCCCGCACGCGGCAAAGAGGCTAGCCTCGTGGGACTGAGCAACGTCCTCCACGCGGAAAGGGGCCGAGCATGATCTATCTGCTCGCGGCCATCGGAGCGCTCACCGTCGCCGTGGTGTTGTGGCGCGCGTTCGGGATCGAGCGCGTCGGGGTGCCCTCGTCGCGACCGACGCTGGCCCCGGACGACGACCCCGACTTCCTGCGCAAGCTCGGTGAGCAGCAGCGCAAAGGTAAAGACGAGGACAAGGAGTAGGCGTCGGACTACGGCTGGATCGGCCGGTACTGCTGGCCGCCGAAGCCGTCGGCGACGGTGGCCGCCAGTTCCAGCAAGGCCAGCCGGGTGTCCTCGTGGAGCCGGTCCAGTTCGATTTCGGCGCCTTCTTCCAGGTGCGGGTCGAACGGGATGCGGCAGACCGAGCGGACCCGCGCGCCGAAGTGCGCGGAGAGCTTGTCCAGATCGACGGAGCCACCCTTCGGCCGGACCGAGTTGATCACCGCGACGGAGCGTTTGACCAGGTCGCCGTAGCCGTGCGCCTCCAGCCAGTCGAGTGTGGCCGACGCACTGCGCGCCCCGTCGACGGAGCCGGACGAGACCACCACCAGCGCGTCCGCGACGTCCAGGACGCCCTTCATCGCCGAGTGCATCAAACCGGTCCCGCAGTCGGTGAGCACGATGTTGTAGAAGTGCTCCAGCAGGTTGACCGTGCGCCGGTAATCGTCCTCGGAGAAGGCCTCCGAAACCGCCGGATCCTGCTCGCTGGCAAGGATCTCCAGCCGGCTCCCGCCCTGTGAGGTGTACGACCGGACGTCGCTGTACCGGGTGATCTTGTCCGCGTCGCGCAACAGGTGCCGGACGGTCGCGGTGGTCTCGATCGGGATCTTCTGCGACAGCGTCCCGCGGTCCGGGTTCGCGTCGACGGCGACGACGCGGTCACCGCGCAGCGAAGCGAACGTCGAGCCCAGTGTGGTGGTCGTGGTGGTCTTGCCGACGCCGCCCTTGAGGCTCAGCATCGCGATCTTGTAGCACCCGCGCAGCGGCTGGTTGATCTGCGCGATCAGTTCACGCTTGCGCGTGTCCCTGGGACTCTCCCCCGGGTTGACGAGCTTTCCGGTGCCCACGTACAGGGCCTTGCGCCAGCCCGACTGCGGCTTGCGTTTCTGCGGCTTCACCAGACTCGCGGTGGCGAGTTCGTCCGGGAGCGCGTGCCTGCCCTGCGGCTGCGGGAGGCCCGGCACCGCGGGCTGCTGGACCGGCTGCGGCGGCGGCGCGTACTGCTGCTGAGGCGGGTACTGGGCGGCCTGCGGCGGCTGCTGCTGAGGATGCAGCGGAGGCAGGTTCTGGTCGTAGGGCTGCTGGTACTGGCCCTGCGACGGCTGCGGCAGCGGCGGCTGAGTGGGCTGCTGCTGCGGATACTGCCCCTGCTGCGGGTACTGGGGCTGGACGACCTGGGTCGGCTCGGCCTCGAAGCCACCGGCGTTCGGATGCGGTGCCGAGTCCGTCCTGTCCTCGGAGAACAACTCCGAGGGCGGGACGCTCTCGGTGGGTTCTGGGTGGCCAGGAGCCGATTCTTCGCTGGGTCCGGTCACCGCTGAATTCCTCCTCCGCGCACGTCTTCCCCCGTTACCTCAGTATTGACGGTAGTCGGCTCGCGTGCAGCGGCGGCGGTCAGCCCCCGGCGTAGGAGTGCAGACCCGAGGTGACCAGGTTCACGAAGAACATGTTGAAGATCGTCGCGGAGAACCCGACGATGTTGATGAGCGCGGCCCGCTTCCCGCGCCAGCCCGCGGTGGCACGGGAGTGCAGGTACGCCGCGTAGACCACCCACGCCACGAAAGCGACGGTCTCCTTGGGGTCCCAGCCCCAGAACCGGCCCCACGCCGCCTCGGCCCACACCGCGCCGCAGAGCACGCCGAAGGTGAAGATCGGGAAGGCGAAGATGGTGGTGCGGTAGGCGATGCGGTCGAGCACGTCCGCTGCGGGCAACTTCGAGCCGAACTTGGCGAACTTCGCCGGGTCGTCGTCGTGGGCGGCACGGAAGAGGTAGAGAACGCTCGCGACCCCCGGCACCAGGAAGACACCCGAGCCGATGATCGCCGCGGAAACGTGGATGATCACCCAGTAGGACTGGAGCGCGGGCTGTACCGGCGCGGCCGTCGTGTACAGCATGGTGCCGTTGACGAACATCAGGATCACGACCGGCAGCAGCAGGAAGCCGGTGAGGTGGCGGACCGGGAACTTCCGCATGATGACGAGCCAGGTCACGACGGCGACGAAGGTCGTGGCCATGCCGTATTCGTAGAGGTTGCCCCACGGCGCGCGGTGCACGGCGAGCCCGCGCAGCACGATCGCGGCCAGGTGGAGTAGCGCGGCCAGCACCAGCAGCGCGGCGCCCATGCGGCCGATGCGCTCGGGGCGGCCGATCTCGCGCGAGGGCTCGACGGGCGTCCCGTAAGCCGGCGGACCACCCGCGCCGACCAGGTCACGGGAGCGCTGGATGCTGCGCTCCGCCGCGAGGCGGCCCTTCGCGCCGAAACCCTGCTCGATGAGGGCGAACATCAACGCGATGACGTAGATCGCCGTCGCGGTGGTATAGGAGTAGTCGCTGTACTGGGACAGCGTCTCGTTGATCGGCATGACCTCTAGTTGCCTCTCTGCCCCTGGACCAGCTTGGCGCTGATCCGCTGGAACTCTTCGCCGTAGCCCGCCTGGTCGGTGCGCGCCAGCCCGGCGACCTCGATCACGGTACCCGTCTCACCTTCACGCGCCGGGCTCACCCGCACCCACACCCGGCGCCGTTTGACCAGCAGCGATCCCGCCAGCCCGAGCAGCATCACGACCGCGCAGCCCAGCACCCAGCCCTGCACGGGATCGTGCGAGACCTGGATCGCCACCCATTCCTGGACACCGTCGAAGCGGACCTTCGTGCCGTCGTCCAGCACGGTCTCCTGACCCTGGTCCAGGTTCTGCCGGGTGAGCTTCTTCAGCCTGCCGTCCGCGACGAGCGACTGGTCGATCTGGAAGATCGACTGACCCCGGCCCGCGTCGAGGCCCAGGTCGCCGCGGTAGATGTCCACGGCCACGGCGGGCTTGTTCGCCTCGGGCCGCGACGACGTCAGCACGTTGCCGTGCAGGAACGCGGTCGGCGCGAGCAGACCGGTGATCGCGAGCTGCCGGGTGCGGCGTTCGATCGGGTCCGCGATACCCGGCTGGTCGATCTTCGTCGCGCCTTCGGAGAGCTTCGTGGGCTCGTCGGCGGGCCGCCACGGAGTGATGTTGGTGCGCACGGTGCCGTCGGGGAAGGTCACCGTGAACTTCGGGGAGTAACCGAAGTTCAGCAGGTAGACGCGGTCGCCCGCGGTGCGCAGTGGCGAGTTGACCTCGAGCCCGTACGGCTTCCACACGCCGGTCTTCAGATCTTCGCCGGACTGGTACTCCATGTTCGAGTGGTAGTAGTTCGCCTGCCCGCTCTCGGTGTAGCGCGCCTCGAAGTCCTTCAACCGGATGCAGAACGCGTTGAGATCGGTGCCGTCGACGCGCAGCCCGGCGTTGAAGGTGTCGTAGCCGAGGATGCCGGAGTTGCACCACTGGCTGTGGTCGGCCTGGACGATGACCTGGCCTTCGTAGCCGAACAGCTTGCCCAGCGCGAAGAAGACGATCAGGCCCAGCATGCCGAAGTGGAAGACGAGGTTTCCGGTCTCGCGAAGGTACCCGCGTTCGGCGGAGATGCTTCGCGTTCCGTCGGCGTCTTCGTGCTCGACGCGGCGCCACCCTTTGAGCAGCGCGTGAGTGTCCTCCATGACCGTCTCGGGGGTCCGGTCGATCGTGGCGGACACGTGATGCGGCATCCGCGAAAGCTTGCGCGGCGTGAGCACCGGCTTCGCGCGCATCGCCTTCGCGTATTCGAGGCTGCGCGGCGCGAGACAGCCGATGAGGGAGATCATCAGCAGGAGGTAGATCGCGGAGAACCAGACGCTGCCGTAGACCTCGAAGAACTGCGTGCGGTCGAGCAGTTCACCCCACCAGCCGTGCGCGGCGATGTACTCGTCGGTCTTGGCGACGTTGAGGTTCCGCTGCGGCAGCAGCGCGCCGGGCATCGCGGCGAGCGCGAGCAGGAACAGCAGCACCAGTGCGGTGCGCATCGACGTCAATCCGCGCCAGGTGTTGCGCAGGAAGGCGAAGACGCGCTTGAGCGGCGTCGGGCGGTATGGGGTGGTCACAAGGGCAGCCTGAGGTCGTTCACGAGGGTGTTCCGGATCCAGCCGATCATGTCGCCCCACAGTCCGGTCACCAGCAGGACGCCGACGATCATCAACAGGACGCCGCCGAAGATCTGCACCTGACGGCCGTGGCGGCGCAGCCAGTCGGTCGCGCGGACGGCCCAGCGGGCACCGACCGCGATGAGCAGGAACGGGACGCCGAGGCCAAGGCAATACACCAGGATGAGCGCGTACCCGCGGACGGCGGCGCCGCCGGTGGCGCTGGCCAGGGTGGTGACCGCGGACAGCGTCGGCCCGATGCACGGCGTCCAGCCGAGCCCGAACACCGCGCCGAGCACCGGCGCGCCCCACAGTCCGCCGCGCGGCACGTGGTGCGAACGGAACTCGCGCTGCAATCCCGGGATCCAGCCGAGGAAGACCATCGCCATCGCGATGGTCAGCACGCCGCCGAGGCGCTGGAGAAGGTCCATGTTGAGCTGGACGGTGTCGGCGATCCACACCAGCGTTCCCAGTGTCACCACGAAGACGACGGTGAACCCCAGCACGAACAGCGCCGCCGCGCCGACGACGGCGTACCGGCCCTTCTTGCGCTCCTCGTCCGCGCTGACCGCGGGAGCGTCCGCGCCCACCAGCGCCGCCAGGTACGCGAGGTAGCCGGGCACCAGCGGCACGACGCACGGTGACGCGAAGGAGATCGTCCCGGCCAGCAGCGCGACAGCCGCGGCGAGCAGCAGCGGCCCGGAAAGCGCCAGCTCGGTAACACCGTTCACGCAAAGGAGCGTAGGCAGTGTGGTCGAGGTGAAAACGCCGGGGCGCCCTCAACGGGACCTACGTCGCACCCGGTCAGGACCTTGGTCCCGCCCCTTTCCTCGCGATTCGGCACCTGGTTGCGATCCTTGCGCGTGCAAGGATCGCAATCAGGTGCCGAATCGCGGGAAGGGTCAGGCGGGTTCGGCGACCAGGCGTTCGACGACGGGCAGCAGGTCCGACGCCAGCAGGTCCCGCAGGAACACCGCCGCGACACGGTGCTGTTTGTCCAGCACGATCGTCGACGGGATGATGTTGCGCGGATAGCCCGAGAGCTGCAGCAGCGTCCGCCCCGACGGGTCGTAGATCGACGGGTACGTCAGCTTCCGGTCCCGTACGAAGTCCTGCGCCGGGGTCCGGTCGTTGTCCCGCAGGTCGATGCCGACCACCTGGACGCCGGACGCCTTGGTCCGGTCGAAGACCTTCTGCATCTCCGGCGCCTCGACGCGGCACGGCCCGCACCACTGCCCCCACAGGTTCAGCACGACGACCTTGCCGGGGAAGTCCGCGATGGAAAGCTGCTTGCCCTCGTTCATCAGGTCGTCGCCGGACAACGTCGGCGACGGCTGGCGGTCCGCGACGTCGTAGGTGATGTCGACCTTCCCGCCGGGCGACACGAAGTTGAACGAACCGCCGGTGACGACGGCGTCCTTGCCGGTGGTGCACCCCGTGACGACGAGCACCAGCCCGACGACGGCCGCCACGAGTCGCTTCATGCCCCGGTCACCTTCGGGTCGGTCGTGCCGGCGGGCTCGCTGTAGACGATCCGCACGAGTTCCTCGCCCTCGAAGACCAGGCTGGTCAACGACGCGAGCGAACACTGCCGGTCGCGCGGGTCGTGCCAGAGCCGCTTCGCCTCCAGGAAGCGCCGCAAGGTCCAGATCGGCAGCTGGTGCGAGACGCACAGCGCCTCGTGCCCCTCGGCCGCGCGCCGCGCGCGGTGGACCGCGCCGAGCATGCGGTGCGCGATCTCGACGTACGGCTCGCCCCAGGACGGCCGGAACGGGTTGACCAGCTTCGGCCAGTGCTTCGGCTGGCGAAGGGCCCCATCGCCGACGGCGACCCGCTCGCCCTCGAACCGGTTGTCGGCCTCGATGAGCCGTTCGTCGGTCTCCACGTCGAGGCGGTGCGCGGCGGCGATCGGCGCCGCGGTCTCCTGCGCACGCTGAAGGGGCGAAGCGACGACGTGTGCGATGTCGTGCGTCGCGACGGCTTCGGCGACCGTCAGTGCCTGACGCTGACCGCTCTCGGAGAGCTTGAAACCGGACAGACGGCCGTACAGGATCTTGTCCGGGTTGTGCACCTCGCCGTGGCGGAGCAGGTGCACGATCGTCATCTCGCTCACGCCTGGACCGCCTCGGCGGCGGCGCGGGCGGCGACGCGCAACGCGGAGGAGATGATCTCGAACTCGGCCTCGCCCATGGCCGCGTTGACGAACCACGCCTCGTACGCGCTCGGCGGGGCGTACACGCCGTTGTCCAGGAGCGCGTGGAAGAACGCCGGGAACCGCCAGGTCTCCGAAGCCTGCGCGCCCAGGTAGTTCGTCACGGGGTCTTCGCTGAAGAACACGCTGACCAGGTTGCCCGCGTACTGCACGGTATGCGCGACCCCGGCCTCGGTCAGCGACCGGCCGAACAGGTCGCCGAGCCGCTTCGCGTTGGCGTCGAGGGCCGCGTACACGGCGTCGTCGGCCGCGCGCAGCGTCGCGAGCCCGGCGGCGACCGCGACGGGGTTCCCCGACAGCGTCCCCGCCTGGTACACGGGCCCGCCCGGGGCCAGCTTCGCCATCACGTCGGCACGGCCGCCGAAGGCCGCGGCGGGCAGCCCGCCGGACATCACCTTGCCGAAGGTGTACAGGTCACCGGCGACGCCTTCGAGACCGAACCAGCCCGCCTTCGAGACGCGGAACCCGGTCATCACCTCGTCCATGATCAGCAGCGCGCCGTGCTCGTGCGCGATCTCCTCGAGCCCGGCGTTGAAGCCGTCGGCCGGGGCGACGGCGCCCATGTTGCCCGCGGCGGCTTCGGTGATGACCGCGGCGATCGAGTCCGGGTTGTCCACAAAGGACTTACGGACCGCGTCCAGGTCGTTGTAGGGCAGCACGATCGTGTCGGCCGCCTGCGCGCCGGTGACCCCTGGCGACGTCGGGAGGCCGAGGGTCGCGACGCCGGAGCCCGCTTCGGCGAGCAACGCGTCGACGTGCCCGTGGTAGCAGCCCGCGAACTTGATGATCTTCGCCCGGCCGGTGAACCCCCTGGCCAGCCGGATCGCGCTCATCGTCGCCTCGGTGCCGGAGTTGACCAGGCGCACCTGCTGCACCGGCTCGACCCGGCCGATGATCTCCTCGGCCAGTTCGACCTCGCCGCGCGTCGGCGTGCCGAACGACAGTCCGTTGACAGCCGCTTCGCGCGCGGCGGAGACGACGTCCGGATGCGCGTGCCCGAGGATCATCGGCCCCCACGACGACACCAGATCGACGTAGCGATTGTCGTCGGCGTCCCAGAGGTACGGCCCCTCACCGCGCACCATGAACCGCGGGGTGCCGCCGACGGAGTTGAAGGCCCGCACCGGGGAGTTCACCCCGCCCGGGATCACGGCCTTCGCTCGTTCGAACCATGCCTTGGACTGATCGACTCCGGTAGTCACCTCCCCAGTCTCGCAAATCCGCCGAGACACCCGCCGCCGAGTCCTCGCGCTTGGCGGCATGGCGTGACCAGGCCCACTAGGGTGGGAGCCCTCCCGTCGAACCCTCGCGGAGGAATCCACGTGTCCACGGTGCCGTCACCGCCGACCCACCACCGCCGCCTGCGCTGGCAGGCCCTGGCCGGGTTCCTCGCCCTGTCGGCGATCGTCGGGATCGTGGCCGGGCTGGCGGTCGCCACCCGCTCCGGAACGCACAACGCGCTGGCCCGCCCGTCGTGGGCGCCGCCGGGGTGGCTCTACGGTCCGATGTGGTCGGTCCTGCTGCTCCTGGTCGCCGTCGCGGGCTGGTGCTACTGGCGCACCGACGGCGAAACGCGCGGCTTCGCCTTCTATGGCGTCTGCCTGCTGCTGACCTTGCTGTGGACGCCGCTGTTCTTCGCCGGCGGCGCACACGTCCTGGCGCTGGCCGACGTCGTCGTGCTGGACTTCGTGGTGCCGGTCACGATGGTGGAGTTCGGTCGCCGGTCGAAGCTCGCGGCCTGGCTGCTCGTGCCGTATCTGCTGTGGTTGCTGTTCTCGACCGGGGTCAACGCCGCCGTCGTCTGGCTCAACTAGTCCTTCGGCTTGCGTCCCTTGGCCCGGACGGCCAGCAGGAACTGGCGGATCGCGTCCACCACCAGGATCGCGGCCAGCACACCGAGCCCGATGGCGCCCGCGAGCGGGCCGCCGAAGTAGCGCTGCGATTCCAGCGTCGTTTCGCCGTAGGTGATCTCGACCGGGACGACACCGGCCTTCCAGCAAGCGAAGGCACCCCACACCGCGAGCGCGGCGAGGACCAGTTCGACGGCTCCCACCACGGCACGCAGGGGTTTGTGCAGCCGGGCTGCTCGCCGGGCGTTCTCCGGTGGCCACAGGTCGGCGCCGGTCGGCTGGGGAAGGTCGATCACGGTGAGCAGCTTCTCATGACCCTGTGGTGCGGGCACGCACCAAATCCCGGAGAGCCTCGCGGAGGGCGCCCGGATCCTTGGCCCAGGCGCGGACGAAAACGCCGTCTTCGAGCTTCAAGCCGACTTCGCCGTGCTTCTTGGGGACCGTCCAGCCGCCGCCGAGGACCCGCGCCCCGACCGGGGCGTCGTCTTCGAGGACTTCGGCGATCCGGGCCGCCTCGAGGGTTTCCCTGCCCTGCCGGTAGCCGTTCGCGGTGACTTCGAGCGAGAGGTACCGGCGGCGCGCGTACACCCACGGCACGGTGATCGCCACCAGCCCCGCCGCGACCAGGATCCAGGCGAGCCAGTGCACCGGCCCGCCGGTCGCCAGTTCCGCGAGCAGCCCGGCGAGGGAGAACAGCGGCGCCCACAGCAACGCCGTCCAGCCGACACCGGGCTCGGCGTAGAAGGCGGGCTCCGGCGTCATGGCAGTTTGCGCCCGACCTTCGGGTAGTAGTCGGCGACGCTGGGCAGGTACATCAGGATCAGCGCGATCACCGCGATCAGGGTGGCGATGACGACGAACAGGGCACCACCGAGGACGAAGAGTCCGACGAGGGCGAGGAAGACCGCGAGGCCGGTCAGCACGGCCCTGGCCGAACGCGTTCCCTCGCGGGCCTTGTAGGCGAAAATGGCGAACAGCACGGCGAACGTGATCGCGCCGACGAACAGGTTCAGGATCAGCCCGTCCACGCCGTCGACGATCCGCGCCGGATCGACCCTCAGCCCGGGGTCCCGCTGTTCGGCGTTCTGCTTGAGGTACGTGTCGATCACCGTCTGCCTGCCGATCCACAGGTAGGCGGGCCCGGCGATCAGGGTGAGACCGGCCGCGATCCACAACCAGAACGAGATGGCGACGGGCTTCGGCACGACGTGCTTCGGCGCTTCCTGACCAGGCAGGATCGGGTCGGGCGCCCGTCCCCGCCTGCGGCGCTCGTCGTCCGTTTCGCCGGTTTCGCTGTCGCTCACGCGAGGCAGCCTAGTCCAGCCAACCGGCGGCTTCGGCGGCCCAGTAGGTGAGGATCGTGTCCGCTCCCGCTCGGCGGATCGAGGTCAGCACCTCGAGGATCGTGCGCTCGCGCTCCAGCCAGCCGTTCGCCGCGGCGGCCTCGACCATCGCGTACTCACCCGAGATGTTGTACGCCGCCACGGGGACCGGCGACGCCTCGGCGGCCGCCCTGATGACGTCCAAATAGGACAGCGCGGGTTTGACCATGATCAAGTCGGCCCCCTCGGCGATGTCCAGCTCGATCTCGCGCAACGCTTCACGCACGTTGCCCGGATCCTGCTGGTAGGTCTTCCGGTCGCCCTTCAGCTGCGAGTCGACGGCCTCACGGAAGGGCCCGTAGAAAGCGCTGGCGAACTTCGCCGAGTAGGCGAGGATGCCGGTGTCCGTGCGCCCGGCGCGGTCGAGCGCGGCGCGGACGACACCGACCTGGCCGTCCATCATGCCGCTGGGCCCGAGCAGATGCGCGCCCGCTTCCGCCTGCGCCAGCGCCATTTCCGCGTACACGCGCAGGGTCGCGTCGTTGTCGACACCGCCGTCCGCGTCGAGTACGCCGCAGTGGCCGTGGTCGGTGAACTCGTCGAGACACGTGTCCGCCATCAGGACCGTCGCGTCGCCGAGTTCGGCCTTCAGGTCACGCAGGGCGACGTTGAGGATGCCGTTCGGGTCGATCGCGCCGGAGCCCTGGGCGTCCCGCGTCTTCGGGATCCCGAACAGCATGAGGCCGCCGACCCCGGCGCCGACCGCGTCGACGGCGGCTTTGCGCAGCGTGTCGCGGGTGTGCTGGACGACGCCGGGCATGCTCGCGATCGGGCGCGGCGTGTCGATGCCCTCCGCCACGAACATCGGGAGGATCAGCTGACGTGGCCGCAGCGTCGTCTCACCGACCAGCCTGCGCATGGCCGGAGTAGTACGGAGCCTGCGGGGACGATGTTCGGGAAACACCCTCACGACGGTACTCCCGCCCGCTCGAGACGCGGTCCGCAACCTCGTTGGGCCGCACGGGCGCACCTTCCCTAAGGGACGGTTAAAAGCCGGCTTCGCCCGATTCCTCCGCCGTGTGACGTGGGTTACCTTTCCCGGCATGTCGAGTGCAACGGTGACCGGCCGACCGGAAGAACCGCCCGTCGGCCGGCGCGCACGGCTGCGCCAGGTCGGGCCAGGGATCATGGCCGCGGCGACCGGGGTCGGCGCGGGCGACCTCGTCGCGACGATGGTGGCCGGATCGCGCTTCGGGTACACGCTGCTGTGGGCGGTACTCGTCGGCACGATCTTCAAACTCGCGCTGGCCGAAGCCGTCGGCCGCTGGCATCTGACCTCGGGCCGGACGATCCTGGCAGGCTGGCGGACGCTGGGGATCTGGGCGCTGATCTATTTCGGGATCTACGCGGTGATCTGGGGCTTCGTCTACGGCGCCACCGCGATGTCCGCGTCGGGCCTGCCGCTGAACGCGCTCTTCCCCGCGCTTTCGGTGCGGTACTGGGCGATGCTCTGCGGCCTGCTCGGCTTCGCGCTGGTGTGGTTCGGGCGCTACGCGATCATCGAGAAACTGATGACGGTGCTCACCGGGGTCATGTTCGTGACCGTGGTCGGGACCGCCATCCTCGTCGTGCCGAACTTCACCGCACTGGTCAAGGGCGCCGTCCCGACCCTGCCCGACGGCTCGCTCGTCTACGTCCTCGGCCTGGTCGGTGGCGTCGGCGGCACGATCACCCTGGCGGCATACGGCTACTGGACGCTCGCGAAGGGCTGGCGCTCGGCGAAGTGGCTGCCGATCATGCGCACCGACAACGCCGCCGGCTACGTCATGACCGGGATCTTCGTGCTCGCGATGCTGATCGTCGGTGCGGAACTGCTGCTGGGCCAGAAGGTCATCTCCGGCGACAAGGGCCTGTTGTTCCTCGGCGACACCCTCGCCGCGGATTACGGGCAGTGGGCGCGGATCCCGTTCCTCATCGGTTTCTTCGCGGTCTCGTTCACGTCGGTGATCGGCGTCTGGCACGGCGTGAGCCTGCTCTTCGCGGACTGGTGGCGCATTCTGCGGCTTCCCGCGAACACGACGGAAAGCGTTGAGGAGTACGAGAAGAAGGCCGGAGAGCGCAGCGTCGCGTACCGCGGGTACGTCCTGTGGCTGACCTTCCCGCCGATGGCGTTGCTGTTCCTCGACCAGCCCTTCCAGCTCACCGTGATCTACGGCGTGCTGGGCGCGTTGTTCATGCCGTTCCTGGCGGCGACCCTGCTGGTGCTGCTGAACACCTCACGGGTGCCGCGGGAGGGCCGTTCACGGTGGCTCTCGAACGGACTGCTGGGCATCTGCCTGGCGATGTTCGCGTACCTGGCGTACACGGAGGTCGTGAAGTTCTTCAGTTGAACCGCTCGTGAATGGCCACCCCACGCCGGGACACGCGGCCTTCACGCCTTTTCAGTACATGAAGGACCCCATCCTTGCGCCTGGGTACAGGAAGGGGTCCTCCATGTACTTCATCGTGGCCTTACAGCGGAATGGGCTTCGTGGTGCACCCGCCGCCACCACAGGCCGACACGGTCAGGTTCGTCTGGAAGGCCCCGGACGTGAAGGTGACGGTCCGTGTGTCGTCGTCGACGAGGACGTTCTGGACCTCCGTGGTCGAACCGGTGAAGACGAACCGCGCGATCAGCGTGTCGGCGGGCGCGCTGTCGGAGACGGTCGCCACCACCCGGATGCGACCTCCGACGTTCTCGGCTGCCCCCCGCACGCTCTGTACCGCGCAACCGAGCGGACTGCAGACTTCGAACGAGGTGGACGGCACCGCGGCGGCGTTGCCCGCGAGACCGACGAAACCGAGGGCGAAAACCCCGACAGCGGTACCGATCCGCGCGGCGTGAACCAGTGACTTCATGATCACTCCCCAGTGTTTGTCCGGTGGATACCCGACGCTAGCGTCTGCCGCCGCCCGGCCGCCGAGGTTTCATCAGGGCATGAAAACGCCCCCTCCCCCCGCGAGAACCGCGGGAGTGAGGGGGCGTTCTCGGCCTGCGAAAGGTCAGGACCGGCGGGCCCGCTTCGCCTTGCGAGGCGGCGGGAGCGCACCTTCGGCGCGAAGCCGGGCGGCGTGCTCGGCGAGCGCGTCGACCAGGTGGGGGACGTCGGCCTTCTCCGGCTGGACGTCGACCCGCAACCCGAACTCCACGGCGGTCTCCGCGGTCTTCGGGCCGATGCACGCGACCAGCGTGCGGGTGTGCGGCTTGCCGGCGATGCCGACGAGGTTCCGCACGGTCGAGGACGAGGTGAAGCAGACCGCGTCGAAACCGCCGGTCTTGATCATCTCGCGGGTCTCGGCGGGCGGCGGCGCGGCACGCACCGTGCGGTACGCGGTCACGTCGTCGATCTCCCAGCCGCGTTCACGCAGGCCGGCCGAAAGAGTCTCGGTGGCGATGTCCGCCCGCGGCAGCAGCACACGGTCGACGGGGTCGAGGACGTCGTCGTACGGCGGGAACTCGGCGAGGAGACCCTCCGAGGACTGCTCACCTTCCGGGATCAGCTCGGGGATGATGCCGAAGGAGCGCACCTTCGCGGCGGTCGATTCGCCGACGCAGGCGATCTTCACGCCGGAGAAGGCACGGGCGTCGAGCCCGAACTCCTCGAACTTCTCCCACACCGCGCGGACGGCGTTGGTCGAGGTGAAGACGATCCACTGGTAGCGGCCGTCGACGAGCCCCTTGACCGAACGCTCCATCTGCGCGGGGCTGCGCGGCGGCTCGACCGAGATGGTCGGGACCTCGTGCGAGGTGGCGCCGTGGCCGCGAAGCCGCTCCGCCATCTCACCGGCCTGCTCCTTGGTGCGCGGCACCAGGACCTTCCAGCCGTACAGCGCGCGCGACTCCCACCACGACAGCTTCGAGCGCTGGCCGACGGCCTGGCCGATGGTCACGATGAGCGGGCCGACGAGCTCGCCCGCTTCGTTCGCGACGGTGGCCAGCGTGGTGTCCAGGGTGCGCTGGGTGTTGATGGTGCCGTTGGAGGTCACCGCGACCGGGGTGGTCGGCGCCAGCCCGTGCTCGGTCAGCGCGGACGCGGCCTCGGCCAGGTGCGCCGACGTCGCGTGCAGCACGATCGGGCCGGGGGTGGCGGCCAGCGCGGCCCAGTCGACGTCGCCGCGGACGTCGACCTCGGTGTGCGTCCCGCCGAGCGCGACACCGGCGTACGCCGGGACGGCCGCGCCGGGCGAGACGCCCGGGATGATGTCGAACACGGCGCTGGTCCGGGAAACGGCCTGCACCTCGGCGACGACGGCGGGCTGGGTCAGCGGGTCACCGGCGATCAGCCGGAGCACCAGCCGTCCGGCCTTGGCCTCGTTCACCAGGTCCTTGGCGACCTCAGTGGCCTCGCCGACGGCGGGGCGCACTTCGGCGCCTTCGGCGGTGAAAGCCAAGACGCCCGAAGGGACGTCCGGGTCGGTCACCACGACCTCGGCCTTGGCGAGCAGCTCCTGAGCGCGGACGGTCAGCAGACCGGCGTCACCGGGGCCCGAGCCCACGAAGGCGACTCGCCCGGTGGTCTTACGCGCGGGGGTCATCTGTGCGTTCTCCTCTTGAGCGGCCGCAGTCGAGCGCGGCCCTACCTTCGACGTTCTGACTCACTGGACGGGGCCGGACAGTGCGCCGGCCCCCAGGTCGAGCAGTTCGGCGGCCAGTGTCCGGCCGAGTTGTTCAGCATCGCGGAAGTCGGCGAGCGCGGAAGCGCGCACCATGTCGACCGTGTTCCCGTCCTCTTCGACGGCGGCGGTGCCCCGCAGCGAGATCCGCTCGACGACCCGTCCTTCGGCGTCCAGGTCTTCGACGATCTCCGCCAGCGCCCCGACCGGTGCGCTGCACCCGGCTTCCAGCGCCGCGAGCAACGCCCGCTCGGCGGTCGCCACGGCGCGGGTGCCTTCGTCGTCGACGCATGCCCCGAGCAGGTGCTCGATGTCCACGTCGCCGGTCCGGCACTCCACCGCCAGCGCGCCCTGCGCGGGCGCGGGCAGCATCTGGATCGGGTCGAGGGTCTCGGTGATCTCCTCCGCCCGGCCGATCCTGGCCAGTCCGGCACGCGCCAGGACGACGGCGTCGAGCTCTCCGTCGGTCACCTTGCGCATGCGGGTGTCGATATTGCCTCGGATCGGCACGATTTCCAAACCGAGACCGAGCGCGCGCAGTTGCGCGGTGCGCCGCGGCGAGCCGGTGCCGACGGTCGAACCCGGCGGCAGCTCGCCCAGAGTCAGCCCGTCACGGGCGATCAACGCGTCACGCGGGTCCTCGCGGGGCGGCACGGCGGCGAGCGTGATGCCCGGCTCCGGCTTGGTCGGGAGATCCTTGTACGAGTGCACGATGACGTCGACTTCCTCGCGCAGCAAGGCTTCGCGCAGCGCGGAAGTGAAGACGCCGACCCCGATCGTCGGGATCGGCGCGGACGACTTGTCGCCGGGCGTCGTCACGGTGACGAGCTCGACCTCGGCGCCGGTGGCGCGCAACGCGTCGGCGATGGTGCCGGTCTGCGCGAGGGCGAGTTTGCTGCCGCGCGTCCCGATGCGGATGACTCTGCTCACTGGATGATCACTCGTCCTTTTTCGCGGTGCGGCGCGCGACCGCGATCGCGCCACCAGGGCGCCCCTGCTCTTGGAACTCGCTTGTCATTACTCGGCGCCCCGCCGTCGCGATGGCGGGGCCCCCGGCCGAAGCGCGCGCGACGGCTCGTTTCCCGAAGGCGGGATCGGACCGCGTTCGCCACCGTCACCCTTTGGTGCGGTAGGACTCGTCACCGCGGCGGGTGCCTGCGGGTCGAGGCAGAACAGTTCGCGCAGCGCGTTGGCGTAATCGGTCTCGGCCGTCTCGGCGGCGAGCTGCTTGACCCGCACCGTCGGCGCGTGGAGCAGCTTGTCGACCACTCGGCGGACCGTGCGGCCGACCTCCTCGCGAACCCCGGCTTCGAGGTCCGGCAGGCGGTTGTCCAGCCGCAGCAGTTCGGCGTCGACCACCTCGGCCGCCCGGCGCCGCAGCGCCGTCACGGTCGGGGTGACCTCGGCGCTGCGCTGCCCGGCGAGGTACTCGCGCACCTCGTCGAGCACGATGCCGGTGGCCTTCGCGGTCTGCCGTTCGGTGGTCGGGGTGCCCTTGTCGCGCATGCGGCGCTGGATGGTCTCCAGATCGACCACGGTGACGTCGGCCAGTTCGGCGACCTCGTGCTCGACGTCGCGCGGGAGGCCGAGGTCGCAGACGACCAGCGGGCGTCCGGCGCGGGCCGGGACGTGCTCGGTGGTGAACACCGCGGCCTGCGCGCCGGTGCAGCAGACGACGACGTCCGCCTCGGCGACCGCGTCCGCGATCCCGCTCATCTGGACGGCCTTCGCGGGCACTCCCTGCTCGACGCTCGCGGCGGCGAGGCGGGCGGCCCGTGCCTCGGTGCGGTTGGCGATGGTGATCTCGCCGATCCCGGACTTGCGCAGCTGGGAAGCGGTCAGCGCGCCCATCGAACCGGCGCCGACGATCAGCGCGTGTTTGCCCGCGATGTCCCCGGCCGCGGCCAGCGCCTCGGAGACGACCGACGCGCCGAGCTGGTCGAGCCCGGTCTCGGTGTGGACGCGTTTGCCGACCCGCAGCGTGGTCTGGATCAGCTCGTGCAGGGTGCGGCCGACGGTGCCCGCCTCGCGCGCGGTGGCGTAGGAGGATCGGATCTGGCCGAGGATCTGCGTCTCGCCGACGACCATCGAGTCCAGGCCGGAGGTGACCGAGAACAGATGCTCGATCGCGGCGCCCGCGTAGTGCACGTACAGCGAGTCGTAGAGGTCCGCGGGCCGCATCCCGGCTTGGCGGGCGAGGACGTCGGAGACGTCGTTCAGGCCGCCGTGGAAGGTCTCGACGACGGCGTAGACCTCGATACGATTGCAGGTCGAGACGAGGATCGCCTCGCTGACGTGTTCGGCCTGCTGCAGTTCGTGGAGCACCTTGGTCACGTCGGTCGCGGGGACCGCGACCCGTTCCAAAGTGTTCAGCTCGGCACTGCGGTGCGAGAGCCCGACCGCCAACACGCTCATTTCAGCGCACCACCATTCCGTTACCGTGGCCGTTCACGCTGCCAGTCTCGGCGCTTCCGGGGCCACTGTCCCCTCCGCCGTTGCCGTTAGCGGCCAGATCGGCGCGGCGAGCGACGTGGAACGACAGGATCTGCAGTTCGACCGCGAGATCCACCTTGCGCACCTCGATATGTGCCGGAACCTGCAGC
The DNA here is from genome assembly GCF_029369745.1 of Amycolatopsis sp. QT-25. Taxonomy (NCBI): domain Bacteria; kingdom Bacillati; phylum Actinomycetota; class Actinomycetes; order Pseudonocardiales; family Pseudonocardiaceae; genus Amycolatopsis; species Amycolatopsis sp. QT-25. The sequence goes on along the minus strand of NZ_CP120210.1, from coordinate 472,806 downwards.
ACCACCGGGGCGAAATTCAGGATGCACTGCACCCCACCTGCGACAAGGCGGTCACAGACCGACTGCGCGGCGGTGGGCGGAGTGGCGATGACGCCGATGGAGATCTGCCGTTCGGCGCAGACTTTGGGGATCTCGTCGAGATGCGAGACCGGGAGGCCGCCGACCGGCACACCGACCAGATCCGGGTCGAGGTCGAACAGCGCCTCGACCGGGAACCCACGTCCCGGGAAGCCGCCGTAGTTGGCCAGCGCGTGCCCGAGGTTGCCGATCCCGACCACGGCGACCTTGTGCTTGCGGGTCAGGCCGAGGATCCGCTCGATCTGGCTGACCAGCACCTGGACGTCGTAGCCGACGCCGCGGGTGCCGTACGAGCCCAGGTAGGACAGGTCCTTGCGGAGTTTCGCGGAATTGACGCCCGCGACCTGCGAAAGTTCCTCGCTGGAGATCGTCGTCGCGCCCTGTTCGGCCAGCCCGGAGAGGACGCGGAGGTAGACGGCGAGGCGGGCGACGGCGGCCTCGGGGATCGACTTCGCGCGGACCGCTTCCGGTTCGGCGGTGGCCTCGACGGCGGGCATCTCCGCGGTGGGCGCGTTGTCGGCGTCCGGTGTCACCCGGGTGCGCCGGCCTCGTTGCGACACCACGCTTGTCCGCTCCTCTGGTCCTGCTGACGACATGATTCGCCCGAACCCGGAAATCGGCTCTTGACCCGCCGCGCTGAGTCCGGTTCGATGCCGGGCGCTTTCGGAGGCGACATATCTACGGTAGCCACTTGTGAACGCAGGCACAAAGTCACAGGTCCAGCTGTGTTCAATGTCGCGCGCTGAGGGAAACGTCCCGCAGGGCGCACACCCGGAGCAACTCACGTCGAGCAGGACGGCGCCCTGCAAAACGCTTCCGTGGCCTCCGGCCAAAAGAGGCGCGCGAGGTGAAGTCTCCGCCGGGCGCAGAGCGCCCTTGGGGAGACCCGTTGTGGTCACCGACCTGCGGCACCGCGTCAGCGCGCGTCAAAAAACACCGTGTGCCAGCCGGTGGCGCCGTCGGGAACGGTTCCGGCGCGCTCTTGCGGCTGGGTGCGGCCCGCCTGATCGGTGGCCCGCACGGCGATTTCGTGCCGGCCGGCGGGGAGCACGACCTCGGTCCACCACATCCGCCAGGTGTCCTTCGACGTCTCGGCGGAGAGGACAGCCTCCTGCCACGGCCCTTGATCGACCCGGACCTCGACCTTCGCGACGCCGGTGTGCTGCGCCCACGCGGTCCCGGACACCACGACCTTGCCCGCGTTCACCGCCGAGCCGGGCGCGTCGATCCGCGACTGCGTCTTCACCGGTGCTTCCCTGGCCCAGCCCCGGTCGAGCCAGTACGCCTGGCGCTCCTCCCAGGTGGTGATCTCCAGCTCGGTCACCCATTTCGTGGCGGACACGTAGCCGTACAGCCCGGGGATCACGATCCGCGCGGGGAAGCCGTGCTCGATCGGGAGCGGCTCGCCGTCCATGCCGAGGGCGAGCATCGCGCCGCGACGCGGATCGAGGGCGGCTTCGACCGGGGTTCCGCAGGTCCAGCCGTCGACACTGGTCGCGAACAGCTGCTCGGCGCCGGGTTTCACGCCCGCTTCGTTCAGCAGATCCCGCAGGTCGATGCCGATCCAGCGGGCGTTGGAGAGGTACGGGCCGCCGACCTCGTTGGACACGCAGCAGAGGGTGACGTCACGTTCGATCAGCGGCCGCAAACGGAGATCTTCATACCGATAGGTGACTTCGCGATCGACCATCCCGCGGATCTGCAGGCTCCACTCCTCGGTGCGAACCTGCGGAACCACCAGCGCCGTGTCGATCCGGTAGAAATCCTTCGGAGGAGTGAGATACGGCGGGGTGCCGAGCTTCGCGAAGTCCGCGTCGGGCGGGATCGGCGGGGCCGTCCTCGCCGCGACGAGCCTGCCGACGGCGGCACGCGAGTCCTCCGCGCTCTTCCTGGTCCCGACGAGCTGGCCGGTCAGCGCGGCGACGCCGGCCCCGGCCACGACCGAGGCCCCGGTGATCAGCACCTTCCGCCGGTCCGGCCCCTCCCCCTCGCGGACGTCGAACAGCACGTTCGGCAGGAAGAACCGGTGCAGCCACGTGAACACGGTGAGCCCGGCGACCACGGCGGCCACGGGCGCCAGCAGCGCGATCTGCCCGAGGTCGGTGCGCACGAAGACGGCGGCGACGCCCGCCGCGCCAAGCAGGCCGACGATCACCTGACCCGGTAACGGCCTGTGGCGGGAGAGCTGTCCGGCGAGCAACGCGAACAGCACCAGCACCACGGCCACACCGACCTTGAGGACGACCTTGTCCCAGGTCCCCAGCGTCTGTTCGGCCCAGGCCACGACGGCGTGCGGGCTGTGGTCGATGACGAAGTTCGCCACCGCGACGAACGGCGAAGCCGTGTACCCGACGAAGCCCGCCATGAGGTGTCCCACGCCGAGGGCGGCCGCCAGTGCCAGGAGCCCGGTCAGTGCGGCTTGCGGGAAGCTGAGCCTGCGTTCGTCGTCCACGTCTCCATCTTCGGAGCCGAAGGGCCGGAAGGTCGGCCGATCGCCCCTTACGAGTGTGTTACGCCAGTGCCTTCCGGAGCCTGTCCTCTTCGACCCGCCAGTAGCCGTGTTCGGCGTCGTCGATCAGGATCACCGGCACGCGGTCGCCGTACTCGGCCCGCCATTCGGGGTCGCTGTCGACGTCCTGCGCCGACCAGGCGACGCCCAGCTCACCGCAGATCCGTTCGATGTCCTGTTCCGCGACCTCGCACAGATGGCAACCCGTGCGGGTCATGACGGTCACGTAGTGCGCCATACGTCCATCCTTACCCGGTCCGAAGCACGCTTTCCCGCCGGGGGCTCATCAGCGCAGTCGCATTCTGCGCAGCTTCCCGGTGGCCGAATGCGGCAGGGACTCGGCGAACTCGACGGTGTGCGGCACCTTGTACCCGGCCAGGTGTTCCGCGCAGTGCTCGACGACCTGCTGCTCCGAGAGCGAAGCGCCGGGCGCGGGGACGACGACGGCCTTCACCGCTTCGCCGGTCCGCTCGTCGACGACGCCGACGACGCCCGCCTCGATGACCTCGTCCAGCATGGAGATCACGTTCTCGACCTCGTGCGGGAAGACGTTGAAGCCGTTGACGATGATCAGGTCGTTGGCGCGGTCCACCAGGTGCAGGTCGCCGTCGGTGTCGAGGTAGCCGACGTCGCCGGTGCGGAACCAGCCGTCCTCGCCGGGACCGTGCGAGCCGTCGGGCCAGTAGCCGGAGAACAGGTTCGCACCGCGGATCGACACCAGACCGGTGCCGCCGCCGGAGTCGAAGGCGTCGCCGAGGTCGTCCGGGTCCAGCGGAACGGATCCTGTGCCGCCGTCGCTGTCGACCAGCCGGAGCTCGACGCCGGGCAGCGGCCGCCCGACCGAACCCGGTTTCGGGTAGCCCGTGACCAGCGTCGTGGTGACCACGGGCGCGCATTCGGTGAGGCCGTAGCCCTCGTAGACGTCGAGTCCGGTGGCGCCGCGGAGCGCGGTGAGGATCTTGGGGTGCAGCGGCGCCGCGCCCGAGGTCATCCGCCGGACGGTGGAGAGGCCCCGCCCGAGCTCTTCGGGATCCATCGCGGCGAACTCGGCGTACATCGTGGGTACCCCGGCGATAGAGGTCACCCGGTACTCGGCGCAGTCGGCCAGCGTCCGCTCGGCGAGGAACCGTTCGGACAGGATCGCCGTCGCACCGACCGCCGTGGTCTGCAGCAGGCCCGGCCCCAGTCCGTAGACGTGGAACAACGGGATGGTGATGAGCACGCGGTCGCCGTGCGCGAGCGGCGGCGGGACGATCCGGCTCAGCTGGTCGAGGTTCGCCAACAGCGCACGGTGCGACAGCATGACGCCGCGCGGGGGGCCGGTCGTACCGGAGGTGTATGAGATGACCGCTATGTCCTCTCCGGACCCGGCGGCGTCGACCGGTTCGGCTACTCCATCCGAGGTAACAGGGGGTGAGAGGCTCGTCACTCCCTCGGGGAGTTCTTCGGTCGTTTCACGTTCGAGGACGAGCCGCGTGCCGCTGTGCTCCAGCAGTCCGTTCAGCTCCGCCGCGGGAGTCTGCGGCGACATCGGGACGACCACCGCGCCCGCCCGGAGCGCGCCGAACAGGGAGACGGCGAACGCGGCCGACGTCGGCAGCCGCAACGCCACCCTGTCCCCCCGCTCGATTCCCGCGTCGAGCAGGGCGCGGGCCAGCGCGTGGGCGGCGTTGTCGAGTTGCGCCCAAGTCAGTGCGGCCCCACCCCCGGTCTCCCTGACCGCCGCTTTGCCGGGCCACTGGCGGGCGGCCTCGACGAGCAAGGTGGGCACGCTTCCTTCGGCAACCTGCTCCGCACTCAACTGCGAACCTCTTCCCTGGGATGAACGGCGTTGCCAGTTTGTCATCTCGGCCACCGTCATGGGGGGCACTCGCCTTCGTCGCGGTTCCGTGACCCCGGCACCGCTACCTACTTCGCGGTAACTACACGTATGCTGCTGGACATCGTCGAGTGGTGTTGATCACTCGATGGTGAGAAAGGGAGTCCGGACGTGCAGATCTTGCAGGCCCACGCGGCGGTGGGACATGCGGGCCGGTACTCCCTGTCCGGAACGGGAGGTGCACCGTGACCTTTCCCGTGCCGAACCCCGTCTCCATGGTGGCGGGCCACATACTCCGCCGGGCCGGTTTCCCTGCGGCTCCGTCCGCCCGGCCCAAGGACGGCGAAATTCCGGACGCCGCCGCCGAAGCCGCGAAGGCCGAGGCCTGGGAACTGGTCAGCGCCGCGCAGGGCGGCGACACCTCCGCTTTCGGACGGCTCTACGACCGCTACGTCGACGTCGTCTACCGCTATGTCCTGTTCCGCCTCGGCGACCGGGATCTCGCCGAGGACGTCACCAGCGAGACCTTCCTTCGCGCCCTGCGCCGCATCACGTCGGTGAGCTACCAGGGGCGGGACGTCGGCGCCTGGTTCGTCACGATCGCGCGCAACATCATCCTCGACCACGTGAAGTCGAGCCGGTTCCGCCTCGAGGTCGTCACCGACGAGGTCGCCGAGCCGAACGGGGCCCCGATCGGCAACGTCGGCGTGCAGGCCGTCGCCGGGCCGGAGCAGCAGGCCATCAGCCGCGCGACCCGCGCCGAGTTGTTGCGGTGCGTCGCCGAACTCGGCGAGGACCAGCGCGAGTGCATCGTGCTGCGGTTCATGCAGGGACTCTCGGTCGCCGAGACCGCGGCGATCATGAAACGCAACGAAGGCGCCATCAAGGCCCTTCAGCACCGCGCGGTACGCCGTTTGGCGCAACTTCTGCCCACGGGACTGCGTTGACCCGCCGATATACTCACCACCCTCTCACCGGAAACGCTTCGCGTTGTGGCATCGGGCTAATATTCATCCCCCACCGGGCCTTGCCGTAACCCTTGGGCGTCCCCGCTCGTTTTCCCAGCCAGACCGGTGTCAGGACCGGGCTGAGCAGATGGAGACTTCGCCGTGGGCGTGCCGGGATGGTTCGCGCGGGAGCGGGCGGACGGTGACCGCTTCGCCGACCTTGTCGACGGCACCGCGTCCCCGGCGGACGACGAGTTCGCCCACGAGCTCGCCCTCGTCGGTGGCCTGCGCGAACTGGGCGCCGGCGGCGCTCCCGACGCCGAAACCCGGCAACGCATCCGCGACGAGATCGCCGGACGGCTCGCCGAAGCCGAGGCCGAGGCCGCGCCGAAGCGTCGCGGTCACGTCGTCGCCAACCTCGCCGCGGCCGCCGCCGCGCTCGTACTGGTGCTGGGCGGCATCACGCTGCTGTTGTCCAAGGACGCGTTGCCGGGCGACCCGCTCTACGGCATCAAGCGAACGGGTGAATCGGCCGCGCTCGGGCTCACCTTCGACGAGCAGGACAAGGCGAAGAAGCATCTGGAGTTCGCCGCGGGCCGCGTCGGCGAGCTCGCCGAACTGACCCGGCAGGCCGCGCCCACCGACGCGTATTTCACCGGACTCGCCGATTTCGAGACGGATCTGCGGGCCGGGGTCTCGCAACTGACGGCGATCGTCACCGACCAGGGCGGCCAGACGCGGCTGACCGAACTCCGCTCTTGGGCGCAGCAGCAGTCCGATCGGCTCGGTGTCCAGGTCGGGCAGGCGCCCGCCGAAGCCCGCGACAAGTTCGCCGCGGCACGAAGCCTCCTCGACAAGGTCCAGGAGCGCACGACGGATCTCGGCTCGCGATTGGTCTGCTACACGATCACCACGGGCTCCGCCGACGAACTGGGCGCCGTCCCGGCCGACGGCGACTGCGTACGCGATCCCGGTTCGCCCCACGCGGTCGTGCCGCCGGTGTCGCCGCCCCCGCCGTCGTCCGCCCCGGCCGGTTCGTCGCCATCGCCGACGTCGGTGCCGCCGTCGTCCGCCGCGGACACCGCCGCCCCGACCGGACCGCTCGCGCCGTCCACCGGCGGCACGCCGCCACCCGTGGTGCCCACCCCCGGCCCCACGAATCCGCCGTCCGTGCCGACGCCGACCGTCACCCCGCAGCCGCCGCTGCTCTCGATTCCGCCGCTCATCCCGGGGTTACCGCCGATAGTCATCGGCTGACGCTCTGTAGACGAGGGAGGCGCCACACCTGGTACGAACCGGTCGAGCGCTCGCTACGCTGTGCATAGGCACCTGGGATTCCGGAGGCGGTGTGCGTGTCAGTTTGGCGGGGCAGGGACAAGAGTCAAGAGCTCGAACGGCTGGCCGAGCTCGCGGGTGAGGCGTCGGCCGAGGCCGCCATGGCCACCGCGTCCGCCGAAGCCCTCGAACCGCCCGCGCCGCCCGCTCCGCCGGACCTGACGGCGGCCGCGTTCTTCGACGTCGACAACACCATGATGATGGGCGCGTCGATCTTCTACTTCGCCCGCGGGCTGGCCGCACGCAAGTTCTTCACCTCCGCCGATCTGGCCGGATTCGTTTGGCAGCAAGTGAAATTCCGGCTCGGCGGCCGTGAGAACAAAGAGGACATCAAAACCCACCGCGAGCGCGCACTGTCCTTTGTGGCCGGTCGCACCGTGCGGGAACTGACCGACATCAGCGAAGAGATCTACGACGAGCTGATGGCGGACAAGATCTGGTCCGGCACCCGCGCGCTCGCGCAGATGCACCTCGACGCCGGGCAGCGCGTCTGGCTCGTCACCGCGACCCCGATCGAACTCGCGGCCATCATCTCGCGGCGCCTGGGCCTCACCGGCGCGCTGGGTACCGTCGCGGAGACCAAGGACGGCGTCTACACCGGCCGTCTCGTCGGCGACCTGCTGCACGGCCGCGCGAAAGCCCACGCCGTGCGGGCACTGGCGTCACGCGAAGGGCTGAATCTCAAGCGCTGCACCGCGTACTCGGACTCGCAGAACGACGTCCCGATGCTGTCGGTCGCCGGAACCGCGGTGGCGGTGAACCCCGACGGCGGTCTCCGCGACGTCGCGCGGGCACGCGGCTGGGAGATCCGCGACTTCCGGACCGGCCGGAAGGCGGCGAAGATCGGCGTGCCTTCGGTACTGGGCGTCGGCGCCGTGGCCGGCGCCGTCGCGGCCGGCATGGCGTACCGGCGCCGCTGACCCCCTCTTCGCACTTAGTCACCTGCTTGCGGTGATCGCGGCCCCGCCCGCGCCCGTGCCCCCGCAAGTAGGTGACTAATTGCGGCGGGCGTCAGCCCTCGTCGAAACTTGCCTCGGGCCGGAACTCGAGAGTTCCGGCCCTGATCACACGAGTTCCGGCCCTGATCACGCGAGTTACGAGTCTGATCACGCGAGTTCCGGCCCTGATCACGCGAGTTACGAGTCTGATCACGCGAGTGCGCTCTCAGCTCGACACTTGTCCCTTATGGACAGTCGAGCACCCCGTGCCGCGGGCGAGTTCGCTTCCGGCGCCGACTCCATCGCGCCATGTTCGCCCAACCCTCGATGACCCTGAAGCGCGACTCACGGTTTTCGGCGTAATCAGTGCCTAGCCCTTGAACACGCTCTTCCGCTGCGAAAGGCGTTTGTAGAGCGACTGCTGGATCGACTCCCGCACCTGATCGGTCAGCGTGAAGACCAGCATCGGGTCGTCGACGGCGTCCGCGTCGTAGGTGTCGGTGCGGAAGGGCTCGCCGAACTCGATGCTCCACTTCGTCGGCAGCGGGATCGCGCCGAGCGGGCCCAGCAGCGGGAAGAACGGCGTCACCGGGAAGTACGGCAGGCCCAGCACCCGCGCGAGCAGCTTGAGGTCGCCGACCTTCGGGTAGATCTCCTCCGCGCCGACGACCGACACGGGAATGATCGGCACCCCGGTCCGCAGCGCGGCGGACACGAACCCACCGCGGCCGAACCGCTGCAGTTTGTACCGCGAGGAGAACGGCTTCCCGATGCCCTTGAACCCTTCCGGCCAGACGCCGACGAGTTCTCCCTTGCGCAGCAGGCGTTCCGCGTCCGCGTTGCAGGCGAGCGTCTGCCCGGACTTGCGGGCGAAGGAGCCGATCAGCGGTAGCTGGAACACCAGATCCGCGCCGAGGCCGCGCAGATGCCTGCCGCCGGGGACGTGGTCGTGCACGGCGACGGCGGTCATCAGCGCGTCGAGCGGCAACGTGCCGGAGTGGTTCGACACCAGCAGCGCGCCGCCGTCGGCGGGCAGGTTCTCGACGCCGAAGGTGTCGACCCGGAACCACTTCTCGTACAGCGCGCGCAGCGGCGGCAACAGCAGGGTTTCGGTGAGCTCGGCGTCGAAGCCGAACTCGTCGACGGTGTAGTCACCGGTCAACCGGTCACGCAGGAAGCCCAGCGCCGTCCTGAGCGAGGCCGGGAGGAGGTCCGCGTCGGCCGGGCGGGTCCGGGCGGGCGAGACCCGCGCCGTCCCGGGGAACTCGACGACGGGCGCGTCCGCCCGGCGGTCCTGCCGCAGCCGCTCTTGTGCCACTTCGGACTCGCGAAGATCCCGATCCGCTTCGACGGCCGGGTCCGGCTTCTCTCTGCCGGGGCCGTGCAACGGGATGATCTGCGCTTCAGCGCCGCTCACGTCTTCCGCCTCGCCTTCGTGAGAGTTTTCGGGATCGTTCTCGTGCGGCCTGCTCATCGGTGCGTCGCCTGTCCGGTCGCCGCGGCCAGCAGCACCTTGCCGGCGAGCCCGGCCAGCTTGCCTCCGTCCACCACGGGACGGAGCCCGCGGCCGGTGATGTAGTCGTCGAACGCTTCCCGCGTCGTCCAGCGCGGGGTGTAGCCGAAGTCCTTCTTGAGCTTCGTGACGTCCACGACGCGGCCGAAGTTCAGCAGCCGCACCTGGTCGGCGGAGAAGTCGACCACCCTGGCGCCGCGCAGCACCTTGCCGACCGACGGCACGACCCCGCTGGGCATCGGCAGCTCGATCCGACCGGCCCGCCGGATCGCCTGAGAAAGGGTGAGTACCCCTTCCGAGCCGACATTGAACACGCCGGGTGCGTCGTTCAGCGTCGCCTGCTCCAACACGGCCAGCGCGTCGGAAGCGTGCAGCAGCTGGATCCGCGCGTCGTAGCCGAAGACGGTCGGGACCACCGGCAGCGCGAAGTAGCGCGAGAGCACGGTGTCGATGTCGGGGCTGATGATATGGGCGAACCGGAACAGCGTCGTCGTGATGTCGGGACGGCGGCGCATGAGCCCGCGGACGTACCCCTCCATCTCGACGGCGTCCTTCGCGTAGCCGCTGGTGGAGGTGGGGATGAGCTCGGAATCCTCGGTGAAGACGGCCTGGGAGCGCGCTCCGGCGCCGTACACCGCGGCCGTCGACTTCACCACGAGCTTGCGCACGAGTGGCGAGCGCTGGCAGGCCGCCAGCAACCGCATCGTGCCGATGACGTTGACCTCTTTGAGCGCCGTCCGGCGGGCGGGACCGGCCGGATGCGCGGTGCACGAGGCGTGGACCACGGTGTCGACCTTGGCCGTGCTGATCACCTTGGCGATCAGCGGGTTGCGGATGTCGGCACGGACGTATTCGGCGTGGCCCATCCGCTGCAGGACCGACTTCTGCGGAGGCGTGGTGTCGACGCCGAGCACCCGCTCGAACTCCGGATTGTTGCCGAGTCTCGCGAGCAGCTTCCCGCCGAGGTCTCCCCCGACCCCGGTCACGAGCACGATGTTCGACGACATAGGACTCCCTGCGGCGTTGGGCGGTTCTCGGACTTCGATCACGGGGTCCTGATGACCTTGAACGCGAGGTGATCCACCGAGTGTGCGCCTACCTGCACTCAAGGGAAGCATCGCGCGGCTGCCCTTGAGATGTTACCGCTCATCAGGGGTGGTCGACGCAGCGCTTACATGCTATTAACCAGCCGCTCGCGGAGGGGACGCACGTCTCACTCGAACGGACGGAAACCGTCCACCGAATGGGAATGGCCCGTCCAGGAACTGGACGGGCCATTCACCGGCTGTGTCTTACTTGCCGGCCTTCCTACGCTGAACACGCGTCCGGCGCAGCAACTTGCGGTGCTTCTTCTTCGACATGCGCTTACGGCGCTTCTTGATCACAGAGCCCATCGTGAGCGCTCCTTCCTTCGTCGTCGGTCACGCTGCCCGGCGCAGCGTCCAACGGGTGGAGCGCACAGGCACGAGCGGTCTTCCAGGGTACTCGCGCCCCGGAAGACGCCCTCGGGCGGGCACGTTGTGCTCCGTGAAGCGGGCCTCAGCCCACGTCGAAGTACGCGCCTTGGAGATATTCGTGGACGGCCTTTTCGGGCACTCTGAACGACTTCCCGACGCGTACCGCGGGCAGCTCGCCCGAGTGAACGAGGCGGTAGACGGTCATCTTGGAGACCCGCATCAGCGTGGCCACCTCGGCAACGGTCAGGAACTGGACTTGACCCACTGAAGGCGGGTCGTCTTTCTTGTTCGGCGGCATGATTCACCGTGTCCTTCGACACGTGTCGCGCCACGAGGCTTCCCCACCTGTGGTATCGACACGCACGTGCTCTCCTGAGAGTAGCGGGACACATGTGGTCAAAGCGACGCGAGTCACCGAGATGGGCCTGCACGACCTCCCGCAATCAGTCACCTACTTGCGGGGAACCTGCCCGAACGAGTCCTCCACCGACGCACGAGTAGGTGACTGATTGCGGGGTTCGTGGGCGGTACCCAACTCGGTCGAGCGATCCTTGGCGGCCTCGATGGCGGCCAAAAGCGCCGCGCGGACGCCATGCTTCTCCAGCTCGCGGATGGCGTTGATGGTGGTCCCGGCGGGCGAGGTGACGGCTTCGCGCAGCAGCACCGGGTGTTCGTCGGACTCGGCGAGCATCTTCGCCGCCCCGACCGCGGACTGGATGATCAGCTGCCCGGCGAGCGCGCGGGGCAGGCCGAGCAGGATCCCGGCGTCGATCATGGCCTCGACCAGGTAGAAGAAGTACGCGGGTCCGGATCCGGACAGCGCCGTGACGGCGTCCTGCTGCGACTCCGGCACCTCGACGACCTGCCCGACGTGCGAGAGCAGGTCCTTCACCACCGCGATGTGCTCGGCGGTGGCGTGCGCGCCCGCGGAGACCGCGCTCATCGCCTCTCCGACCAGCATCGGGGTGTTCGGCATGACCCGCACCACCGGGACGCCCTCGGCCAGCCTGCGCTCGTACAGGGCCGTCGGCAGGCCCGCGCACAGCGAGACCACCAGCGACTCCTTGCCGAGCAGCGGCGCGAGTTCGTCCAGCACCGGTTCGATGTCCTGCGGTTTGACCGCGACGACCAGCACGTCGGCCCGCCGCGCGGCGTCGGCGACGGTGACCCCGTGCACGCCGTAGCGTTCGGTCAGCTCCGCCACGCGTGCCGGATAGCGTTCGGTGAACAGCAGGTCGGCGGGGCTGTGCCCGCCCTGCAGCAGACCCGAGAGCAGGGCCTCCCCGATCTTCCCGGCACCCAGAACCGCGATCACACTCATGCCTTCTTCCCGTGCCGGGTCACTTTCCGTCGTATGAGCGGGCACTGTGCCGATGATTCGCCCCGCAAGCTCGCTCATGCCGCCCAGCGTGCCAAACCGCCGTCAACCGCCGGGCGCCGGGGCGAGCGCCAGCTGCCGCGCCTGACAGACCAGCCTGCCCTGCGAGTCCACGACGAGCGCGTCCGAGTCGAACCAGGCCTCGTGCACCGACCGGCTCTCGACGATCACCCGCAGCCAGCCCGGCGCCGGCCGGGTGCGCAGCAACGCGGTCAGCTGCACGGTCGGCGCCCAGCCGACCCGGCCGAGGTTGTAGACCACCGGCGGGTTCACGTCGCTCGCGAGCAGCGCGAAGAACGGATCCGGGAGCCCGTGCCGCGGCCGGACCCACAGCCGGATCTTCGGCGGGTCCCCGATCCGGCCGTGCAGGTAGCCGACACTCGCCGGATCGAGCCGGACCTCGCAGCCCTTCGCGAGGTTGAACAGGCCTTCGGAAGTCTCACCGGTCATGGGTGCCGCGCCGGGCGGCGGCTCCACGGGCATGGCCGGGACCTCGGTCCACTCCGGCCGCCGCATCGGCAGGCGCCCCGTGGTCACCCTGGCCTCCACGCAGCTGCGGCCCCGCTGCTCCAGCAGGACCGCGACGACGGAGGCGCGCCTTCCGACCTTCCGGACGTCCATGCGCAGCAACACCGGCCCCACCGCGGGCGGATGCAGGAACTCCGCGCTGATCGCCAGCGGCTCGGACGGCGGCTCGCCGCGTTCGTGGAGGAACGTGAGGGCGGCCTTGGCCATCAGGGCCATCAGGAAGCCGCCGTGCGGATGTCCGCCGATCGACCATTCGGTACGGAGTACCGCCGTGAAAGTACCGTCACCCAGTGATCTCGTCGCGCAGGCCGCGTCGAAGGAGGTGCTCGTTTCGTCGGCCGCGCTCACCGAGCACTGACCCAGGCCACGAGCCGATCCATGGGGGTGCGGGAGATCAACAAACGCAGCTGGTTCACGGTCGGAACTTTACGTGTACCAGCGCCTCGGGCGCAGGGAGGAATGAATCTCCGCACCCGGGGACGATCTTTGTCACTGGCCTAGGTGCAGCCTCGCGAACAAGAGTGACTCCGCGAGGTCTCGCGAGCGTTGCGCCGCGCCCGGCGACCGGCGGGTGTTGATCTCCAGTACGACCTGTCCGGAAAAATCACTGTTCACGAGCTTTTCGAGGAGTTCGGCGCAGGGTTCGATCCCGCGTCCGGGTACCAGATGCTCGTCCTTCGGGAGTCCGGTGCCGTCCGCCAGATGGACGTGCGCGAGCCCGGAACCCATCCGATCGGCGAGGGCGAGGGCGTCCATCCCGGCTGCCGCTGTATGGGACAGGTCGAGCGTGTAGTGGCGAAACCCTACGTCCGTAGGGTCGATCGAGGGCCGGAAGGCCGAGACGCGTGACGTCCGCGAGCCACCGGGCGGCCGGACCTTGAACATGTTCTCGACCGCGATCGCGACGCCGCTGGTCTCCTCGAGTTCGTCGACGAGGTCGCCGAACGCGTCGCCGTAGCGGCGCTGCCATCGGAACGGCGGATGCACCACGACCGTGCGCGCGCCCAGCTCCTGGGCCGCGTCCACGGACATCCGCAGGCGCACTTCGGGATCCGGCGACCACACGCGCTGGGTGATCAGCAGCGACGGCGAGTGGATCGACAGCACCGGCACCCCGGTGCGGCGCGACCACCGGCGCAGCGCGGAGATGTCCTGGCTGACCGGGTCGGCCCAGACCATCACCTCGACGCCGTCGTAGCCGAGGTCGGCGGCCAGTTCGAAAGCCGTGCCCGCCCGCAACGGCCAGACGGACGCCGTCGAAAGGCCGACCGGAACCTGCTGAGCCATTCCGGCATTCTTCCCGAGGCCGCTAACGCGCGACCAAGAGGAGTGCGGCCGGTGAGACCGTCACCACCAGTCCGACCAGCACCGCGAGCACCAGGGTCTGGAGATCCTCCGCCTTGCGGATCCTCCGGACGATCCACACCAGCGCGACGATCACCAGCACCGCGGCGGCCAGCGCGGCGGCGGGGAGGGCGACCCACAGCCAGTTGAAGCCCAGCCAGACGCCCGCGCCACCGACCACGCCGAGGGCGAGCTGACCGGCCAACGCCAGCCACTGCTTGCCCGGCGAGACCTTCTCGGCCGGTGCCGCGGGCTCGTCGTCCTCAACGTGCTCGACGCGCTCGACGTCCTCGACCGGATCGTCTTCGTAGTCGTCCTCGTAGTCGTCGGCACGGTAGCTGTAGTCGTCGCGCTCGAAGTCGGGGCCGCCGTCCGGGTACGCCGGGTCGGCGAACTCGCGCTCGTAGTCGTCGAGGTTGTCCTGCCGCTCGCGGTCGTCCAGCGAGTGGGGCGGCACGAACGGCATCGGCGCGGGGTGGGGCGGGTGGGAAGAACCCATGGTGGGCGGGCCCCCGTCGAACGGGTCCGGCTCGGGGCCGGCGTCCGGTCCGACGGGCGCGACCGGGGGCGGTACCGGCGGGATCCCGCCGATCTCGGTCTCCTCGGACTGCACCTTCTGCCTGCGCTTGCGCCATCCGGCGAGCCCGGCGGGCGGCGCCGCCGGCTCGACGGGCGCGGGCGCCTCGGGTTCGGGCGCGGGTTCGTCGCCGACCGCGGCGAACTGCTCGGTGCTCGGCTCGGCCTTGGGCTGGGCGGGCCGCGCCGGCGGACGTCGGCGTCGCGCCGGCTGGGCGGGCGGCGTCGCGAAACCGCCGCCTGCCATCGGGCCCGGCTGATCCTGCACGTCTTCGGAGGGGGCATCGGGACCACCGGGACCATCGAGGCCACCGGGACCATCAAGGCCGCCGTCGAGTCTCGCGGACAGTCCCGACGGGGGTGCTGCCGGGGGTCCGGCCGTCGGCTCGGGGCGACGACGGACCGGCGGCACCACGCCGCGGGTCTCCTCCGGGCCCGCCGGGCGGGGTCGGCCACGCGGGGGCAGGCCCTCGGAGTCCGGCGGGCGCTGCTGGTAGCCGGACTGCTCCTGCGGCGGAGCCGGCCGGACGAATTGACCCGACTGTTGCGGCGGCCGCTGCTGGTAACCGCTTTGCTCCTGCGGCGGGGTGGGCCGCGCGAACTGACCGGATTGCTGCGGCGGTTGCGGCGGCCGCTGCTGATAGCCGCTCTGCTCCTGCGGCGGGCGCACCGGCGCCGTCTGCCGGGTCGGGGTGGACGCGACGTCCGGCGGCACCGGCAGCGGCGCGGAGTCCTGGTGCGGCGGCGGGACCGGACGTGCGCCGGAGTCCTGCTGCGGCTGCGGAACCGGTCGCCCGCCCGAATCTTGGGGGCGCGTACGACGCGGCGGACGGTTGGGCGGCGGCGGGGTGTCGCCGGACACCCGGTCGATGATCGCCTGCGGCGCGGTGTCGCTCACCGACGGCGCGCGCCTTCCGCGAGTGGGCTCGGGGGCCTCGTCCTCGTCGTCGGCCGCACGGCGTCGCCTGCGGCGCCCGCCTTCCGGCTGGGCTCCGTGCTGCGCGAGCAGCTCCGCCACGGTCTTCTGTGGCCGGCCGCTCTCTGTCTCGTCCGTCATACCGTGCTGTCCAATGCGCGCTCCGGCCGTTGCGAACCGGCACGCGACGGAGCATCGGCGGCGTCGCGCGCGCTATCCACCGTCATCCGCATTTCCGTCACCTCTTCACCGTGCCCGTTCTCCGTCGACTAAGTCCAGTCGGGCGCTGCCGCCCACAGTCTCGTCCGCACCGTTCGAATGGTCCAGCCGTCGAAGGATGACACCTTCTCGCAGCGCCCACGGACAAATCTCCAGTTCTTCCAGGGAAAGCGCCCGCATGGTGGCTTGCGCGACGAGCGCGCCGGCCACCAGCTGATGCGCCCTGCCCGTACTGACCCCCTCCAGTTGAGCCAGGTCATGGGCGGTCATCCGGGAGATGAACGCGATGAGCTGGCGCAACGCGGTGTCGGTCAGGGTACGGCGCACATGCGGCCCGCTGGCCGACGGCGCCGCTCCGGTCAGCCGGGCGAGCGACCGGAACGTCTTCGACGTCGCCACGACACGATCGGGTTCACCCAATTTGGCGACCTTCTTCGCGAGCGGGGCGAGTTGTTCTTCGAGCCACGCCGAAGTCGCGATGAGCTCCGAGCGGGTCGGCGGGTCGTGCTGGAACCGGGTCCTGGTGGTCCGGCCGGCGCCCAAGGGCAGCGATTCGGCCAGATCCGGCTCCTCGTCGCGGCCCATCGCGATCTCCAGCGAGCCGCCGCCGATGTCGAGTACGAGCAGTTTTCCCGCCGACCAGCCGAACCAGCGGCGGACGGCGAGGAAGGTGAGCCGGGATTCGTCGATCCCGGAAAGCACCTTCAGTTCGACGCCGGTCTGTTCCTGGACCTTCGCCAGCACCTTCGGGGCGTTCTTGGCTTCGCGGACCGCGGAGGTCGCGAACGCCATGACCTCTTCGCAGCCGAGCCGGACCGCGGCCGCCTTCGCCGATTCGACCGCCCGCACGAGACTGTCCGCACCCGTACGGCTCAGGTCGCCGTTGCGGGTGATCTGCTCCGCGAGCCGGAGGACGGCTTTCTCGGAATGCATCGGGGTCGGGTGGGCGCCACGGTGGGCGTCGACCACGAGCAGGTGGACGGTGTTGGAACCGACGTCGAGGACCCCTAGGCGCACGAGCGACTACGGTACCCGTCCCCACGTCAGGTCACGAAACCGTAACCGTGATCTGTATCGCAACAACCGTCGACGCGGTCTCGCCACGGGCGTCCCGCGCCGGACGGAGACTTCACCGTCGCGCGCCTTTTCGGGCCGAAGACCCACGGGAATTTCGACGAAGGGGGCGCCTGCCCACCCACGTGACGGGGCGAGTGCAGGACGCCCCCTCGGCGAAATCTTCGTCAGCGCGACAGAGGGATCACGTCTCGAACTTGTAGCCGAGGCCACGCACCGTGACCAGGTGCCGGGGCGATCCAGGGTCCGGTTCGATCTTCGACCGCAGGCGCTTCACGTGGACGTCGAGCGTCTTGGTGTCGCCGACGTAGTCCGCGCCCCACACCCGGTCGATCAGCTGCCCGCGGGTGAGCACGCGGCCCACGTTGCGCAGCAGGTATTCGAGCAGGTCGAACTCCTTCAGCGGCAAGGAGACCTCCTCGCCGTCGACGGTCACGACGTGCCGTTCGACGTCCATGCGCACCGGCCCGGCGGCCAGCACGAGCGGTGCCAGATCGCCTTCGGAGCCCGGCTCGCCGCCGCGGCGCAGCACCGCACGCACCCGCGCGATGAGCTCACGGGCCGAGTACGGCTTGGTGACGTAGTCGTCGGCGCCGAGTTCCAGCCCGACGACCTTGTCGATCTCGCTGTCTCGTGCGGTCACCATGATCACCGGCACCGCGGAACGCTGCCTGAGCTGCTTGCAGACGTCGGTGCCGCTCATGCCGGGGAGCATGAGATCGAGCAGGACGATGTCGGCGCCGTTGCGGTCGAACTCCTCGAGCGCCTGCTGCCCCGTCACGGCGACGGCGGCGGTGAAGCCCTCCTTGCGGAGCAAGAACGCGAGCGGATCGGCGAACGACTCTTCGTCCTCGACGATGAGAACCCTCGTCACAGGTTTCCTCCATGGTCGGGGCTTTCTTGCCCTGTTGCCACGAGACGGGGTGTCCGCTCGGGGGTCTTCTCCGGCCGGGACGCCGGCGGAATCTGTTTCACGGTCGCGGCCGGTTCGGCGGGGATGTGCGCGGGGATCCGCAAGGTGAAGGTCGATCCGGTGCCGGGACGGCTCCAGAGACCGACCGAACCGCCGTGGTTGGCGGCCACGTGCTTGACGATCGCCAGGCCCAGCCCGGTGCCGCCGGTCGCCCGCGACCGTGCCTTGTCGGCGCGGTAGAACCGCTCGAAGACACGCTGCTGCTCGTCCTCGGCGATGCCGATGCCGCGGTCGGTCACCGCGATCTCGACCTTCCCGTCGACCAGCCGTCTGCTGATCGACACCGGGCTGCCCGCCTGCGAGTACGCGACGGCGTTCTCCAGCAGATTCGACAACGCGGTCACCATCAGCGTCCGGTCGCCCTCGATGAGCAGGCCGCTGGCCGCGTCGGTGGTGATGGTGATCTCGGCGGATTCCGCCGAAAGCGTCGTCCGGCCGAGCGCCTCGCGGACCACGGCGTCGACCTCGACCACGTTCAGATCGGGCAGCCGCTCGGCGCCCTGCAGCCGCGACAGCGCGATCAGCTCGGTGACGAGCTGGCCGAGCCGCGTCGATTCGCGGAGGATCTTGCCGCCGAAGCGGCGCACCTCCTCCGTGTCTTCCGCGGCGTCGAGGATGGCCTCGGTGAGCAGCGCGATCGCGCCCACCGGCGTCTTCAGTTCGTGGCTGACGTTCGCGACGAAGTCCCGCCGGACGGCTTCGAGGCGGGCCGCCTCGGAGTGGTCGACGGCTTCGACCACGGTGAACCCGTCGCCGAGCGGGCGGACCTCACCGAGGACGGCCTCGGGCTGACGGCCCCTCGCCTCCAGCGGCGAGAGGTCGATCTCCATCGGCTCGTCGGTCTCGACCACCTGCTCGGCGGCCTTGCGGGCCCGTGGATCGGCCTGGTTGACCTTCACCAGTCCCAGCTCGTAGGCACGGGGGTTGTGCAGGACCATGTCGCCGAACTTGTTGAGCACGACGACGCCGTTGTTGCTGGACCGCACGAGGCGTTCGAGCAGTTCGGCCACGGTGGGCCCGGCGGGTCGCCGCTCTTCGCGGCGGGTGCGGCTCCTCGCGATCAGGAAACCGAAAACCACACCGACGATCAGTCCGCCGACGGCCAGGGCGAGTGCAACAGGCGTGGTCACAGGGGAATCGTAAGGGCGTGGGTAGTCTTTTGGCCTAGTCCCGGCCGCGTACTCGTGATGCCTATGACACCTGCGGACGCCCTGTTCGCCCGCAGGTCAGACCCCGTTCACGTGCTCGACCCCTGACCGAGACCTCCTGGGTGGGGCGAGTCACCCGATACGGGGACATCATCGGGGACTAATGCCCGGATCCCGACTTTCGTCGTGATTATCCGGACCGCCCCTGCCACCTGCCGGCGAATAGCGAAGTTCCCGTCACGGCGGCCGGGGCATGTTGGGACACTGTCGCCGTGGAACTCGTCAGTGACATCTCCCTGATTCGCGGAGAAGAAGAGCTGTTCGACCGGACGGCTCATCTGTTCGTCGCGGCGACCGACATCGCGTGCGCGGCCGATGACCTCTACACCTGGGCCCTGTCCCGGCCGTCGCTCACCCGGCAGGGCGAACGGCTGGTGCGCGACAAACGGATCCGCAAGCTGTACCGGCCCGGCGTCCTGCTGACCGAGCGGTCCGCGGGGCATCTGCACCGCCTGTCCGGCCTCGGCGCGCAGATCCGGATCGGCACCGAGAAGATCAACGAGACGATCCTGCTCGACGAGCGCGTCGCGATCATGGCGGGCGACGAGGGCAAGGCGGTGCGCTCGTACAGCGTCATCTCGCGCCCGGAGCTGGTACAGGGCATTCTGTCGCTGTTCGAAACCGCCTGGCGGGCGGCCGCGACCCTGGAGACGTTCGACGCGCGGTTCGCCGACATCCGGATGGAGGCACCGCAGATCCTCGAGTTCCTGACCACCGGCTGCAAGGACGAGAAGGCCGCGAAGACACTCGGCATGGGCGTGCGCACCTATCAGCGGCGCGTGTCGGAACTGCTCGTCGCGCTCGGGGTGACGTCGCGGCTCCAGGTCGACGCGCGGGCCAGGGAGCTCGGCCTCCTGTGAAGCGCTGGGCGGGATTCGCCGTGCTGCTCGCGCTCGCGGGCTGCACCACCACGGTCTCCGGCACCGCCCGGCCCGAACCGGAGACTCCGCCCGCGAATGTCGCGCTGGTCGACCCGGTGCGGACGGCGTCGGTGCTGACAGCGGTCAAGGCCGCGACCGAAGCGGTGTTCTCCTACGACAGCACGGCGGCGCCCGCCTACGAGAAGGCGATCGCCGACAACCTGACGCCGGGCGCGCGCGACGAGCTGGCGAAACTGTTCGCCGAGGTCCGGAAGTCGACGGAACCGATCAGACTCGTGACCAGGGTGATCGTCTCGGCCGCGGCCGAGGAGACGCCGGACAAGGCGCGGGTGCTGACCGTGCTCGACCAGAGCAGCACCAGGGCGGGTGTCACCAGCAAGGGCATCGCGTCGGTGCGGCTCGCGACCGTGCGCGAGGGCGACCGCTGGCGGATCGGCGAAATCGACGTGAACCCGGCCGGGTCGCCTCCCGTGGTCGAGAGACCGGGTGCGGGTGACCGGGTGTTCGCGAGGGTGCGGGATTCCGCCCGCGATGGCGCTCTCCGCGCCGCGGAAGCCTTGTTGCAGGTCGATCCAGCCGATCCCGAAGGCACCTACGCCCGTTACGAGTCCGTGTCGACCGGGCCGTTGCTGACGCAGTTCCGGCAGGACAAGGCGGCGCGGCTGAACCAGATCCGGTCCGGGAGCGCGAAGGCGTCGCCCGTGCCGAATCCGGCCGCCGCGGTCATGGAGGTCGTGGACGACAAGGCGAGCGTGCTGCTCCACGCGACGACCGACGTCACCGGCGTCACCGGCACAGCCGGGCAGACGACCAAGAAGCACCTGCCGATCGTCCTGCGTCTCCAGCGGCTGCCCGAAGGGTGGAAGGCCGCCGGGGTCGAGTCGGTCCAACCCCTGCCCTGACGCGGTCAGCGGCCCTGGTTCGCCACGGCGGCCGCGGCTTCCTTGGCGGCCTCCGGGTCCAGGTACGTCCCGCCGGCGGTGACCGGCTCGAGGTCGTCCGTCAGGTCGTAACGCAGCGGGATGCCGGTCGGGATGTTGAGCCCGGCGATCGCGTCGTCGGAGATGCCGTCGAGGTGCTTCACCAGCGCACGCAGCGAGTTGCCGTGCGCGGCGACCAGCACGGTCTTGCCCGCGCGCAGATCCGGCACGATCGCGGACTCCCAGTACGGCAGCAGCCGCGCGACGACGTCCTTGAGGCACTCGGTCAGCGGAGCGGCGTCGCCCAGGTCGGCGTAGCGCGCGTCACCGACCTGGCTGAACTCGCCGGCCGGGTCGATCGGGGGCGGCGGGGTGTCGTAGGAGCGGCGCCAGAGCATGAACTGCTCCTCGCCGAACTCGTCCAGCGTCTGTTTCTTGTTCTTGCCCTGCAGCGCGCCGTAGTGCCGCTCGTTGAGGCGCCAGTCGCGCTTGACCGGAATCCAGTGCCGGTCGGCGGCGTCGAGCGCCAGGTTGGCGGTCGAGATCGCCCGGCGCATCAGCGAGGTGTGCACCACGTCCGGCAGCAGACCGGACTCCGCGAGCAGCCGCCCGCCCTTGCGCGCCTCCTGTTCGCCCTGCTCCGACAGCGGCACGTCCACCCAGCCGGTGAACAGGTTTTCCGCGTTCCACGTGCTCTGCCCGTGACGCAGCAGCACCAGAGTCCCAAGCTCAGCCATGCGCACCAGCCTGCCAGAGTGAGCGGAAGCGCCGGTCAGAGGGCCGCAATTGCCCTTTCCTCTACAGAGAGTGCATTACCTGCGAGTAACACTTCACCCATCCAGAAGACGGGTTGCCAACAAGGCACGATCCCCGAACATCGGACTGCACTCCGTTATCCCGGATTTCGAAGTTCACTCGAACAGAGTAACCGGTAGTCTTGTGATTACAGGTGGAGATCTGACAGGTTGACTAAGTCCCGCGCGGCCGGATTCCACGCACTCCCCGGCTCGACGCGGGTGACGACCGCGACTCGTCTCCCCCCTGCCGAGTCGCGGCGCCCGCCGGCCCCGTTGGCATCCCCCTCGTCACCGGGTCCACCTTGGCGGGAACTTCAGCGGGGCGGCTCGAGATCGCGACTCCCCCCTCCCTCGAGCCGTCCCGCCTGTTCCCCTTCAGTCCAGCGGGGGCGCGGACGGCAGCTCCGAAGCGGTCGCCATCGCGGGCGCCGCCGGACGACGCCGCTTGCGCAGCCACCACACCAGCGCGGCCGCGGGGACACCGAAGACCAGCAGGAACGGGACCATCGCACCGAGCACGGTCAGCAGGCCGCCGCCGAAGGTCAGGAACGCGTCCCAGCCGTTCGTCAGGCCGCCGAAGAACCCGCTGCGCGACTCTTCCTCCGCCACGACCGTCTCCGCCTTCACCTGCAACGAAATCGTCGACATGGCGACACTTCCGGCCAGGCGTTCGCGTCGCTTCTGCAGGGACTCGAGTTCGGCCTCGCGGCTCGTCAGTTCGCTCTCCACCGAGGCGATCTCCGAAACCGACGTCGCCCTCGCGAGCAGCGCGCGGATGCGCTCGACACTCGCCCGCTGGGTGGCCAGCCGCGATTCGACGTCGACCAGCTGCTCGGTCACGTCCGTCGCGGTGACCTCGCGTCTCACCTGCTTGCCCAGCTTCCCCAACTGGTCCAGCACGCCGTCGAGGCGTTCGGAGGGCACGACGACGGTGACCGTCGCCCGCTTCTCCTGGGTGCTCTCCTGCCCGGTGTAGCCGGCGGCGCCCTGGGTGACGACGCGGACCTGCGAGATCACGTCGGCGACGTTCGGCGCGGTGAGTTCCACGCTCGCCGTGCGCACCAGCTTGCGGTCGGTGCTCCCCGGCAGGCCCGCCGGCACGGGTGCTTTGTCCGTACCGGCCTTGCCCGCGCTGTCGGTGCTTTCCTTGTTCGACGGGCCCTGATTCGGCGCCGCCTGCCTGCCGTCGGCCGGCCTCGGCTGCGCGGCGGACTCGCCGCCGGAGTTGTTCGCCGAGCAGCCGGCGAGCGCCAGCACGATGCCCGCCGCGGCCACCCATCTCAATCGCTTGCGCATCCGTCCTTCTCCCTCCAGTGCTGCGGAGAGAGACGGAGCCGGGCTCAGGCCCGTTGCACCGTTCGGGTCACGAGTCGGTCAAGGCCCCGGGTTCGTGCCCGTTCGAAGGTTCGACGAGATGTTTGAACGCCTGAAGGTTCGCCAGGGACTCCCCGCGAGAGACGCGCCAGTCCCATTCGCGTTTGATCGATTCGGCGAACCCGAGTTCCAGAAGCGTGTTGAAGTCGCCGTCGGCGGCCTCCAGCACCTGCCCGAGGATCTTGTCCAATTCGCCTTCGGTGACCGTGTCCAGTCCGAATCGGCCGACCAGGTAGATATCGCCCATCGCGTCCACGGTGTAGTGCACGCCGTACAGTTTCGCGTTGCGGCGCAACAGGAAACGGTAAACGTCCTCATGGGACTCGTCGGGACGGCGGCAGACGAAGGCTTCGACGGCGAAGGCGTGGTCGCCGACGACCAGCCAGCAGTTGGTCTGGAGTTTCTTGGTGCCGGGCAACGTGACGAAGTACTTCCCTTCGCCACGCCTGTCGTATTCCAGGCCCGCATTGTCCAAAGAGGACCGCAAGGTCTCGTCGAGCGTCAAACCGCCACCTCCGCGCGCTGTTCGAGGGCACGCCGGAACGCGCCGGTCGCCTGAGCGTA
Source organism: Amycolatopsis sp. QT-25 (assembly GCF_029369745.1). NCBI lineage: Bacteria > Bacillati > Actinomycetota > Actinomycetes > Pseudonocardiales > Pseudonocardiaceae > Amycolatopsis > Amycolatopsis sp. QT-25. The sequence goes on along the minus strand of NZ_CP120210.1, from coordinate 449,458 downwards.
CGTGTCCAACAGCCGGTCCGTCGTACGGCGCCACGAGAAGCGCCGAGCGTGGACGACGGCGTTGGCCGAAAGTTCGGCTCGCCAGCCGGGTCGCAAGGCGACGTTCGCGAGCGCGCCCGCCCAGTCCTTCGGCTCGTGCGACGGCACGAGCAGGCCGGAAACACCGTGCGGGACGGCGACCGGCAGCCCGCCGACCTCGGCGGCGATCACCGGCGTCCCGCAGGCCTGCGCCTCGAGCGCGACCAGTCCGAACGACTCGTTGTAGCTCGGCACGGCGACGAGGTCGGCCGCGCGGTAGACGTTGACCAGCGACCGGCCGGGCTGCGGCGGCATGAACCGGGTCTGCTCCTCGATCCCGAGGGAGACGGCCAGCTCGCGCAGGGCCTGTGGCTGCTCCAGCCCGGTCCCGGACGGGCCGCCGACGATCAGCACCACCAGCCGCGACGCCAGCTCCGGCCGCTCGCGCAGCATTTCGGCCGCGGCCAGCAGGAGGACGTCCGGCGCCTTCAGGGGCTGGATCCGGCCGGCGAAGGCCAGCACGATCGCGTCCTGCGGCAGACCCAGCGCCCGGCGCGCCGCCGCGCGGGAGCCGGGGGTGAACCGGTCGAGGTCGACGCCGGGCGGGATGGCGTGCACGGCGTGCGGGTCGGCGTCGTACAACTCGATCAACTCGCGGGCCTCGACGCGGGTGTTCGCGACGAGGCAGTCCGCCTCCTCGACGACCTGCTCTTCGCCGATCACGCGGGTGCGCGGCTCGGGGGTGTCGCCTTCGGCCAGCGCGGCGTTCTTGACCTTGGCCAGCGTATGCGCGGTGTGCACCAGCGGCACGCCCCAGCGGTCGCGGGCGAGCCAGCCCGCCTGACCGGAAAGCCAGTAGTGCGAATGGATGAGGTCGTAGTAGCCCGGCTCGTGGAACGCCTCGGCCCGCAGCACCCCGGCGGTGAACGCGCACAGCTGCGCGGGCAGCTCGTCGCGGCCCAGCGGCTCGAACGGACCGGCCGGGATGTGCCGCACCAGCACACCCGGCGCCAGTTCGGCGATCGGAGGCTGATCCGAGGACGTCGCGCGCGTGAACACCTCGACCTCGACGCCGCGGCGGGCCATCTCGGTGGCCGTTTGGCTCACGTAGACGTTCATCCCCCCGGCGTCGCCGGTACCCGGCTGCTCCAGCGGAGAGGTGTGCAACGACAGCACCGCGACGCGCCTTGGCGCGGCATCGAACCCGTGCAGAGGGATCGTCACCTGGTCAACACTCCCGAAGTCCTACTGATCGGCGAACCGGCGCAGTAGATCACCGAACTCGTCCGCCGCTTCGGCGAACGGCAGATGCCCCACCTCAGGTAGCCAACGCACGACGGCCCCCGGAATCTTCCCGGCCGCGTATTCCGCCGACGTCGGATCGATCACAGCGTCCGCGAGACCATGGATGATAAGTGCCGGTTTGTCCAGATCACGCAGGACGTCCTCGCTCCCGACGTCGCGCCGGAACAGCGCGGACCGCACGGAAGGCGGGGTGGAAAGGCAGGCCCCGAGCAGCGACTGGGTGAGCGTGCCGGACACCGGGGAGGTCGTCATCCGTGCGCTGAACTGCACCAACGCGGGAATCGCGACCGACGGATCGTCCGAAAGCACCGCCGGGATGGCTTCGCGCATCGCGGGGCCGATCTTGCCACCCGACCGATTCTTGCCGATTTCTGTGATAGCGCCCACAAAAGCGACGCCACTGAGCCGCGCGGAGCCGTGCACCCGGAGGTAGTCGGTGATCACCAGGCCGCCGTAGGACCAGCCGACGACGATCGCGTCGTCACCGGCGAAGTCGAGCACGGAGGCGAGATCCTCCGCCCAGACGCGCGGATCGTCGTAACCGGCGGAGGGCACCTCGGAGTCCCCGTGCCCGCGCAGATCCATCGCGACCAGGCGGAACCGCTCGCTGAGGGCGGGATCCGCCAGCTGCGGCGCCCAGGCCTTGGCGGACTGGGCCCAGCCGTGCACGAACACGATCGGACGGGTGTTCTCGGCGCCTTCGACCCACAAGCCGATGCGGGTCCCGCCGTAGCCGACTACCTCGGTCTTCATGCCCGCAGCCTAGGAGGTCGGCCGGGGTGGTCGTGAGTGGCGATTCGGGTCGGTACCCGAATCGCCACTCACGACCACCTGTACGGGACGGCCACCGGTGCCCTGCTTCGCCTACTTGATCGCCGAGAGTGCCTTCCACGACTTCCAGTCGTAGAACCAGTTCTTGACGTCCGATTTGGTCGGACTGCCCAGTTTCGACCCGGTGATCTCCACCGGGTCACCGATCATCGCCGTGTCGAAGTACTTCTTCGCGTCCGCGTCGAGCAGGTTCACGCAGCCGTGCGAGGTGTTGGCCTTACCGATGTTCGCCGCGTTGTCCTGGTTCTCGTGGATGTACTCGCCGTTGTTCGAGATCCGGCAGGCCCACTTCTTGTTGACGTTGGTGTAGCCGTAGCGCGCGTTGTCGAACCGCGCCGTCGGCTCCTTCGTCATCACGATGAACGTGCCGTTGGGGGTGTTGCGCTGGACGTCGGAGTCGAGCCCGTTCGAGCACGGGTAGCTCGCCGACTCCGTCCCGCCCCGGTAGACCTTCATCACGTGGTCCGGGGTGTTGATCTTGACGACCTGGTTGCGGCCGATCTTGAACTCGGTGGTCACGTCGGCCTTGCCGTACGCGCCGCCGCCGAGCGCGACGCCGTAGAGCTTCGCCTCGACGCTGACCTTGATGTTGGCGGGCCAGTACTCCTTGGGCCGCCAGTCGACCTGTGTGTCCGACAGCCAGCCCCAGGAGCCCTCGACGTCCTTGTCGGTCTTCACCTTGAGTGCCTTCTCGGCGGCAGCCTTGTCCTTGACCGGGGACGCGAACTTCACGCTGATCGGCATCGCGACGCCGACTTCGGCGTCGTCGGTCGGGTTCAGCGTGGCGCGAATCTCCTTGGCGGGCTTGACCGTGGTGAAGGAGCCCTTGAACTCGGCGGGCTTGTTGTCGCTGCCGGTGGCCTTCGCGGCGTAGGTGTACGTCTTGCCGTAGCCGAGGACTTCGGTACTGGTCCAGGTGAGTCCGTCGGGGGAAAGCTCGCCCTTGACGTCCTTGCCGCCGTCCCCGCTGACCTTGACCTCGGTGAGCTTGCCGTCGGCGACCTTGACCACCACCGGCGTCACCACGGAGGCGTCCTTGGCGTCGGCGGCGGGTTCGGCGGTGATCTTGGCGACCGGGGCGGCGGCCTGTTCTTCGCCACCGCTGCCTTCCGGCTTCGCGTTGCCGCCTTCTTCGCCGGAACAGGCCGCGGCCAGCATGGCCGCCCCCGCGGCGAGCGCGGCCTTGAACACCGTGCGCCGTTCGATCACCGTTTACCTCCCATGAAGATCCCCGTCTCCCCCGCGAGCCTCTACCCGCTCAGCGCTGGGAACCTCTCCGACGTTACCCGCGGCGACGGAAGTCACCCCCCGCGCTCTGGGAATAGACGCACGGGACCGGCGTGGGGTTGTGCACTTCCCCGCAATTCGTCACCTGCTTGCGAACTTCGCGTGGGCGGGATGTCGCAAGCAGGTGACGAATTGCCGGGTTCAGAGCGAGCAGTTGATCAACAGGGGTTCGGGGTGCAGCGAAACACCGAAGCGCGCCTCGACGCCGTCGCGCACCTCACGCGCCAGAGCGAGGAGGTCCGCGGTCGAAGCCTTGCCGCGGTTCGTGAGCGCGAGCGTGTGTTTCGTCGACAGCGAGACCCGGCCGCCGGGCCCCGCGTGGCCCTTCCCGAAGCCGGCCCGCTCGATCAGCCACGCGGCGGACAGCTTCGTGCCGCCGGGGGCCGGGTACTGCGGCACGCGCACGTCCTCGCCGACGACTTCCACGATCCCCGCCAGCACTTTCGCCAGCCTCGCCTCCCCGATGATCGGGTTGGTGAAGAACGAGCCCGCGCTCCACGTGTCGTGGTCGTCGGCGTCCAGCACCATGCCCTTGCCGCGACGCAGGGCGAGGACCGCTTCGCGCGCTTCGGCCGTCGGGACCCGGTCACCGATCTCGACACCGAGCGTGCGGGCGAGTTCGGCGTAGCGGATGGGGGCCGAGAGGCCGTCTTCGCTGACCTTGAAGCGCACTGTGAGCACGACACCCGCGTCGGTCCCTTTCAGGATCGACGTGCGGTAGCCGAAGCCGAGTCCTTCAGCGGTCAGCGTGCGGATCTCACGGGTGGCGCGGTCGTAGAGGTCGACCGAGATCAGCGACTCGGCGACCTCGCAGCCGTACGCGCCGACGTTTTGGATCGGCGTCGCGCCGACCGAACCGGGGATTCCGGAGAGGCATTCGAGCCCGCCGACGCCCTCGGCGACCAGCCCCTCGACGAAACCGTCCCAGTTCTGGCCCGCCGCCACCTCGACGAGATCTCCGTCACGTGTCCAGCCGGTGGTGCCGACCTTCAGCACCGTGCCGTCGAAGCCGTCGTCGGCGACGACGAGGTTCGACCCGCCGCCGAGCAGCAGGACCGGCTCACCCGCTTCGTCGGCCTCGCGAACCGCCTCGACCAGGGCCTGCACGGTCGTCGCCTCGGCATAACGCCGTGCCGGACCGCCGAGCCGCAGGGTGGTGTGGTCGGCGAGGGCGGCGTGCTGGGTGGGAGTTTCGGCAGTGCTCACGCCCGTGAACGGTACTGTCTGGCGCCATGGCCTCCCGTATCGAGCACCGCTCAACGTTCTCCGCAGACGTCGCGACCACGTTCGAGGCGGTCGCCGGCGAGGCGGCGCTGCGGGCCAGGCTGGAGCGGATCGGCGGTGACGACGCGGAGCTGCTGGAGTACGTCCCGGCCGGGGACGGCGTGCGCTACAAGCTGCGTCAGGGCATCAGCTCGGACAAGCTCCCCTCGGCCGTGCGGACGCTGCACCGGGGCGATCTGATCGTCGAGCGCGAGCAGACCTGGAAGGCCGCCGGAGCCGGCTACACCGGCACCGCGACGGCATCGGTCTCGGGCGTGCCGGGCGAGATCACCGCGAAGACGTCGCTCACCGGCGAAGGCGGGCAGGCGACGCTGGTCAACAGCGGCGAGGTCAAGGTGCGGATCCCGTTCGTCGGCGGGAAGCTGGAAGGCGTGATCGCCGAACAGGTCACCAAACTGCTGGAACGCGAGGCCGAATTCGTCGTGAAGTGGCTGGCCGAGCGCTGAAGCCGGTCGGGGCACCGACACGAGGGACGACCAACCCCAACCGGCTCCGCCGCGTGGACCGGTGGCTCGCGAGCGACCCCGTCGTGACGCGGCTGCTGCACCGCGCGGACGAACCGCTCGTGGTGGACCTCGGCTACGGCGCCTCGCCGGTGACCACGGTCGAGATGGCGCGGTGGCTGCGCCCGGTCCGGCGCGACGTCCGCGTGCTGGGCCTGGAACTGGACGCCGAACGGGTGGCCGTCGCGCAATCCGCCGTCGACCGGCCGTGGCTGGACTTCCGGCGAGGCGGCTTCGAACTCGCCGGGACCCGGCCGGTGCTGGTGCGCGCGTTCAACGTGCTGCGGCAGTACGACGAAGCCGACGTCCCGGGCGCCTGGTCGCTGATGCTGGACGCGATGCCGCCGGGCGGACTGCTCGTCGAAGGCACCTGCGACGAGATCGGGCGGCTGAGCACCTGGGTCGCCGTCGGCTCCGGCGGGCCACGCACCCTCACCCTTTCGGTCCATCTCGCCAGCCTGGAACGTCCGTCCACAGTGGCCGAACGTCTGCCCAAGATACTCATCCACCGCAACGTTCCCGGCGAACGCGTCCACGATCTGCTGTCCACTCTGGACACTTGCTGGGCGACGGCGGCGCCGCATCAGAACTTCGGCGCCCGCGCCCGCTGGGCACATACCGTGCACCTGCTCACCGCCCGGGGCTGGCCGGTGCTGAACCGGCCGTCGCGGTGGCGGCTGGGTGAACTCACCGTGCCGTGGTCGTCGGTGGCCCCGGACTAGGAATTCACCGGTCCAACCCCGCTCCGTCACCCCAAAGCGACCTGCGGTGATCACCATGGAACCGTGGAACTGCTGGAGTACGTCACCGGGCTGCTCGAGGGCACGCTGGGATCGCCCTGGCTGTGGGTGATCGTGTTCCTCGTGTCCGGGTTGGACGCGCTCCTGCCGTTCATGCCGAGCGAGACCACCGTCGTCACCGTCGCCGTCCTGATCGGCACGGACCTCCCCCAGCTGGCGCTGCTCGCGCTGGTCGCCGCGCTCGGGGCCTGGCTGGGCGACTGCCTCGGCTACACCGTCGGCGCGGCCGCGGGCCCGCGAGCGCTCTCCCGCCTGCAACGCGGTCCGGACGGGATCCGGCGCTACGAATGGGCGAAGATCCAGGTGCGGCGCAACGCCGTCCTGCTGATCCTCGCCGCCCGTTATCTGCCCGGTGGCCGGGTCGCGAGCGGGCTCGCCAACGGCAGTCTCGGCTATCCGCCGGGCAAGTTCGTCCCGCTCGACGCCCTCGGCACGAGTATCTGGGCGGTGTACAGCGTCCTCATCGGTCTTGTGGGCGGAGCGGCCTTCGCGGACGAGCCGGAGAAGGGCCTTCTGCTGTCCTTCGCGCTCGGCCTGCTGCTGGTCGCGGCGATCGAGATCGGGCGGCGGGTCCGGGTGCGCATCCTGACCCGGCGCCGCGCGGCGGCCGGGACCAGCGACAATGGTGTGCGTGTCGAACCCTGAACGTCGCCATGTGATCTCCTTCGGCTGCCCCGACCGCACGGGCATCATCGCCCGGATCTCGGGTTTCCTCGCCGAACACGGCGGTTGGATCGTCGAAGCGGCGTACCACACGGATCCGGACACCGGCTGGTTCTTCACCCGCCAGGTCGTCCGCGCCGACTCGCTCCCGTTCGACGCCACCGAACTTCGTGTCCGCTTCGCCGAGGTCGCGAAGTCGCTTTCGGCCGAGTCCAGCTGGCAGATCAGCGACACCGGCGAGCGCCGCCGCGTCGTGATCCTCGTCTCCAAGGCCGGACACTGCCTCTACGACCTCCTCGGCCGGGTCGCTGCCGGGGAACTGGACGTCGACGTCGCCGCCGTCATCGGCAACCACGCGTCGCTGGGTGACATCACCCGCGCCCACGGCATCCCGTTCCATCACGTCCCGTTCCCCGCCGGCGACGCTTCCGCCAAGGCGTCCGCCTTCGCCGCGGTGCGGGAACTGGTCGACGAACACGACCCGCACGCCGTCGTCCTCGCGCGGTTCATGCAGGTCCTGCCCGCGGAACTGTGCGAGGCGTGGGCCGGGCGGGTGCTCAACATCCACCACAGCTTCCTGCCGTCGTTCGTCGGCGCACGGCCGTACCACCAGGCCCACGCGCGCGGGGTGAAGCTCATCGGCGCGACCTGCCATTACGTCACCGCCGACCTCGACGCGGGCCCCATCGTCGACCAGGACGTCATCCGCGTCGACCACGGCGACTCGGTCGAGGACCTGGTGCGCAAGGGCCGCGACATCGAGAAGGTGACGCTGGCGCGCGGGCTGCGGTGGCATCTCGAGGGCCGCGTGCTGGTGCACGGGAACCGGACTGTCGTCTTCTAGTGGTTCACTGTGGTCATGGGGACCTCAGAGATCAAAGTGATCGAGACGCACGAAGCGCTGCGTGAGCACCTCGGCCACCCGACGGAGCGGACGAAGGAGAAGGTCCTTCCCTTCCTCGACCCGCACGCGCGCACCCTGATCGAGCACTCACCGTTCTACCTGCTGGCGACGGCGTCGGCCGACGGGACCTGTGACGTCTCCCCGCGCGGCGACCCGGCCGGTTCCGTGAAGGTGCTCGACGGCAAGACGCTGGTGCTGGCCGACCGGCCGGGCAACAAGCTGCTCGACAGCCAGACCAACATCCTCGAGAACCCGCACGCCGGACTGCTGTTCCTGGTGCCGGGAATGAACGAGACGCTGCGGATCAACGGCCGCGCGAAACTGATCGCGGACGCGCCGTTCTTCGACGACCTCGTGATCAAGGGGAAGCGGCCCGCGCTGGCGATCCTGCTCGAGGTCGAAGAGCTGTACCTGCACTGCGCCAAGGCTTTCCTGCGGTCCTCGTTGTGGAAGCCGGAGACCTGGCCGAAGCGGTCCGAGCTGCCGACCGCCGGTCAGATCTTCCGCGACCAGATGAAGCTGGACATGGCGGCGGAGACGCTGGACGCCGCGCTGACCGAAGGCGCTCTCACGACGCAGTACTGAGCCCCCGCGCGTGCAATGAAGGGGCCTTTCCTTGCAAATTTTGCGAGGAAAGGCCCCTTCATTGCACGGCGGAGCGGGTCAGACGCGGACCAGCATCTTGCCGGTGTTCGCCCCGCCCAGCAGGTCAAGGAACGCCTGCGGCGCGTTGCGGATACCGTCCACAATGGTCTCCGAGTACTTGAGCTCACCGGAGGCGACCAGCGGCGCGACCTCCTTCACGAACTGCGGCTGGAGCGCGTAGTGGTCGCCGACCAGCATGCCGCGCATGGTGAACCGCTTCGCGATGATCGACGCGAGGTTGCGCGGCGCGGCGGCCGGTTCGGTGTTGTTGTAGACCGAGATCATCCCGCAGATCGCCATCCGGCCGTGCAGGTTGATCGAGTCGATGGCCGCTTCGAGATGTTCGCCGCCGACGTTGTCGAAGTACACGTCGATGCCTTCGGGCGCCGCCGCGCGCAGCTGCTCGGCGACCGGGGCGTCCTTGTAGTTGAACGCCGCGTCGAAGCCCAGCTCGTCGGTCAGCCACTTGACCTTCTCGTCGGTGCCCGCGCTGCCGATGACCCGCTTCGCGCCCTTCAGCTTCGCCAGCTGGCCGACGACGGAACCGACCGCGCCCGCCGCGCCGGACACGAAGACGGTGTCGCCCTCCTTGAACTCCGCGACGTCGAGCAGTCCGGCGTACGCGGTGAGCCCGGTCATGCCGAGAACGCCGAGGTAGGCGGTGATCGGCGCGGCCTCGGGGTCGACCTTCACCGCGTGCTTCGCCGCGACGACGGCGTGGGAGCGCCAACCGAGGCCGTGCAGCACGATGTCGCCCGGCTGGAAGTCGTCCACGGTGGACTCGAGCACTTCACCGACGGCACCGCCGTGCATGACCTTGCCGACCTCGTACGGCTCGGCATAGGACTTCGCACTGCTCATCCGGCCGCGCATGTACGGATCCACGCTCAGCACCTGGTTGCGGACCAGGATCTCCCCCTCGCCCGGGGTCGGGATCCCGACGTCGGCGATCTCGAAGTTCTCGAGCGCCGGGACACCGTGCGGACGGGAGGCGAGCCGGATCTCGGTTGCGTTCACGGGGTGACTCCAAGTCTGTTGCGAAACCTCAAGCGGGGCGATCGCCCCGTATGCACGACGGGTACAACGAGCCAACCGGGGCGACCATTCCGATTGTGGCGAGCGCTACACGACCTCGGCGAGTTTGCCGAGCACTCCCTCGTAGATCCGCTTGAGCCCGCCGGGCGCGAAGGTCTTCTCGAAGAAGCCGCCGATGCCACCCGCGCCGTCCCAGGTCGTCTGGATGCGGACGAGGCTGCCCGCCGGTACCTCGCGGACGGTCCAGGTGGTGACCATGCTGGAGTTCGCGTCGGTTTCGACGAGGGTGCCTTCGGACGGCTCGGTCACCGTCGCGGCGACGTCACGCACACGCTTCGACGTCGCCTGGAGCTTCCAGCGCGCCTTCGTGCCCGCGCCGACACCGCCTTCGGTGACCTCGTAGTCGCGGTAGTGCTCCGTCAGCAGCTTCGGCCGGGTTTCGGTGTAGTCCGCGACGAGCGCCCTGACCTTGTCCGCCGACGCCTCGATGGTGCGCTCCGCGACGGCCGTGACCTTTCCCATCCCACTCCCTTTCACCCGTGTTGCAAGACAGCGTCCACGATTCCACCGGTGCCCGCGACCGGAGCGGGCGCCCCTCCCGCAGCTGCAATGAAGGGACCTTTCCTCGCAAATTTTGCGAGGAAAGGCCCCTTCATCTCACGTGCGAAGAGCCTCAGATGAGCGACTTTTCCTGCAGCCACTCCTTCGCGACGTCGCCCGGCTTCTCGCCGTCGGCGTCGACGCGCTTGTTCAGCTCACGCAGTTGCACGGTGTCGAGGGCCTTGCTCACGGCGTTGACGGCGGCCGTGAAGTCGGCGCCGCGCTCGTCGAGGACCTTCTTGTTCACCGCGGGCACGACGTTCTCGGTCGGCACGATGGCGAGGTCGTCCTCCAGCGCCACGAACTGCGGGTCGCCGACGAGCGGGCTCACCGAGTCGACGGGGATGACGGTGACCTTGCCGGACCGCAGCTGCTCGACACGCGGGCCCGCCTCCTGCACGGTCTGGAAGGTGGCCTTCAGCTTGTAGACGTCGGTGAAGCCCTTGAAGCAGGGGAGCCGCTCCGCGCACTCGGGCGCGCCGGCGACGACGACGTTGTCGACCTTGGACAGATCGCTGATCTTCGCCAGCCCCTTCTCCTTGGCGAGATCGGCCTTCACGATGTAGGTGTTCTTGTTCTCCGCCGGCGACTGCTCCAGCAGGGCGATGCCGTCGGGCTCGAACAGCTTCTTGAGCTGCTCGTGTTCGCCCTGCGCGTCCTTCGCGGCTTCCTTGCCGAATCCGGTGCTGATGGCGGCACCCTGATACTCCGGGACGAACTGGAGCTCACCGGACTTCAGCGCCGGGTAGATCAGCTCGCGCGAACCGAGGTTCAGCTTGCGGGTGATCGGGTAGCCCTTGGCCTCCAGCGCGTTCGCGTACAGCTCGGCGAGGATCACGCTGTCGGTGAAGTTGAAGGAGGCGACCACGATCGGCGCCCCGCCCTTGCCCTGCGCGGCCGGGGCCGCCGCGTCGTCGCCACCCCCACAGGCGGTCATACCGAGGACGGCGGCGGCGAGCACCGCGCCCACTCGAACATTCCGTGTCCAGCGCACGTGCACACTCCTATGACTCGTTCAGAGGAATGGACAGTATCTCCGGGTCACGACAGAATCCACATTTTGAGAGGTGCGCCCCGTGCGCTCCCGCAGAACGGAATCCGGTGCCCCGATCGGGGTAAGGTCGGCCGGTGCGAGCCTCCTCCGTGTTCCCCGTCCCCGCCCAGGGCGGACGGCCGCTCTTCGAATGGCGGTGGGTGGACCGCCATCTCGACGAGATCTTCGAGCGGCTCGGCGAGCACATCACGTTGACCGCGGCGGCGCTCGCCATCGGGCTGGTGGTGTCGATCGGTGTTTCCGTGATTTCGCTGCGTCGCCGGTGGTTCTACGTGTTCGCGTTGAGCGTGGCGGGGTCGTTGTACGTCATTCCCAGTCTCGGCGCCTTCGCCGTACTGGTGCCCTTCACCGGGCTGACCTCCTTCACCACCGCGGTCATCCCCTTGGCGACGTACACGTTGCTGATCCTCATCCGCAACATCGTCACCGGTGTCGAGCAAGTGCCCAAGGAAGTCCGGGAAGCCGCAATAGGCATGGGTTTCACGCGTTCGCGGCTGCTGTGGCAGGTCGAACTGCCGCTCGCGCTGCCGGTGGTGATCGCGGGACTGCGGGTCGCGGCGGTGACCACGATCGGGCTGGTGACGGTGACTTCCATGCTCGGCAAGGGCGGGCTCGGGTACTTCATCCGTAACGGGATCCAAACCACGACACCGAACCCGACGTCGATCATCGTCGGTGTCGGGCTTTCCGTGGTACTGGCCGTGGTGGTGGATCTGCTGTTGTGGCTCGGTGGGCGCGCGTTGGCGCCGTGGTCGCGGAAGGCGGCGCGATGAGCATCCTCGACCAGGCCGTCGAGTGGCTGGGCGAACCGAATCGCTGGAGCTGGACCGATCCGGCGGGTGTGCCGTACCGGACGGTCGAGCATCTCCAGTTCTCCTTGGTGGCACTGGCGATTTCGGCCGTGCTGACGATCCCGCCCGCGTTGTGGCTGGCGCATCACCGCCGCGCGCAGTTCCTCGCGACGAGCGCGGTGAACATCGGCCGCGCGATTCCCAGCTTCGGGCTGGTGATCCTGTTCTGGTTCCTGGCTTCCCGGCTGGAGGTCGACACGACGTTCTGGCCGCTGATGCTCGCGCTGGTGGCCTTGGCGCTGCCGCCGTTGTTCACGAACACCTACGCGGGCGTCTTGCAGCTGGAGCAGGAAACCGTCGACGCCGCCCGCGGAACCGGTCACCGCGAGTGGCAGATCATGCTGCGCCTGGAGTTGCCGCTCGCGTCACCGGTCATCCTCGCGGGTGCCCGCGTCGCGTTCCTGCAACTGGTGGCGACCGTGGCGATCGGCGCGATCGTCAATGACGGCGGCGGGCTCGGACGGTACATTGTGGACGGTTTCGCCCTCGGTGATCCCGGCCACGGCGAGATTCTGGCGGGCGGCATCGCGGTCGTCATCCTGGCTTTGGTGTGCGAGGGCGTTTTCGCGCTCGTCACCCGCTGGGTGACTCCGCGCGGGCTGGCGATCCAGTCGCGCGCGGACGCCCGGACCTGAGCACCGAAACCAAAGCCGTCACCTCCGGCCCCAATGACCGGTCCACCTCCACCGGCGGCACCAGTTCCCGCAGCCACTCATAGGTCGCGCGCAGCCCGGGCGCTCCCTCCCCGTCGGCCAGCCACCGCGCCTGCGAACCCGTGATCAGCTCACAGGCCGTGATGGCGAACATCCGCGCGCAAGCGTCGCGGAGCTGATTCCCCGCCGCCCAGGCGAACGCCTGCACATCTTCTTGGCCGGCGGAGGTGTCGACAGAACCCAACGTCGCGGGCGTGGCCAGCCGCCGCAGCGCGTGCAGTTCCCCCACGGCGCGTTTGTGCAACGGGACCAGCCCCGCCTGCGGCCCAGGATCCATCGCGAGCTGCGCGGGCAGGCCACTGAACCGCTCGTCGAGCAACCGGTGCGTCCGCTGCGCGCTGACTTCGCCGAGATGCACCAGCGCAGCCGTCACCGCGTCCATCCGCAGCCCGAGTTCGACGGCGTGGAACCCCGTGGTGGACACGAACTCGCCGTCCAGGAACACCGGTGAATCGGTCGGCGCCGAGCGTCCGAGCACCTCGTCCAGTTCCCCCGCGACCCGCGTCAGATGGGCGATCCCGCGCGGGGCGACCCGTACGGACACGGGTCCTTGCACGACCTCGCCCCGTTCGAGGGCACCGTGGATCAGTCCGCCCACCTCGAGAAGGACCGAGCGGAGCACCCGGTCGTCTCCCGCGAGTGAGGGGCGATAGATCGCTTGCGGCGCGCCGAGGACGTCGATCGCGATCGCGGCCGCCAGCGTCTGCGCGTCGATGAGCCGCCGGACCTCGGTGAGCGCGAAGGCCGCGAGCGTCTCGGCCAGTGGCGAGCCCTGGATGAGGGTCGCGCCTTCCTTGGGACCCGGTTCGTACGGCCTCGCCAGCACCTCCGACGCGGGCGTCTCGACACCGTCCATCAGCACGGTCCCGACGCCGAGAAAGGTCTGGAAGGCGTGCGCCAGCGGGATGATCTCACCGGCACTGCCCAGGCCGGTCCTCGGCACGGCGGGCGTGAACCCCTCGTTCAGCCGGTCGACGAGGAACGTCACCAGCTCCGGGCTCGCGCCCGCCTCGGGCGCGAGCAGATCTCGCAGGCGCACCAGCAGAAGCCACCGCACTTCCCCTGCCGAGAGCCACGGCGGGCCGCCGACGGCCCGGCCGATCAGCAGGTTCCGCTGGTGCGCGCTCGACGCGGGCGAAGCGACTCCCGCGAGCCGCCCCATCCCGGTGTTCACGCCGTAGACGGGGCGGTCGCACAGCGCCGCGAGAACGCGAGCGCGGTTCTCACCGAGGCCGGCGAGCACCGCGAGGTCGATTTCGAGGAAGTCGGCCTCGAACGCCGAAGCCAGCGAGAAGTTCTTGGTGGACAGTCTCACTCGACGGGACGCGCGAGACCGTCGATCACTTCGGCACCGGGCAGGGACGCGAGGGTCGAGCCCGAGATCAGCAGCTTGCCACCGCGGATACCGCTGCCGACGACCAGCTCGGGTTCGTCCGCGACGCGCTGGTCGATCAGGATCGGCCAGCCCTCCGGCAGGCCGACCGGCGTGATGCCGCCGTACTCCATGCCGGTGAGCGAGACGGCCTCGTCCATCGGGGCGAAGGAGGCCTTGCGGACGTCGAGGCGGCGCTTGACGGCGCCGTTCACGTCGGCGCGGGTGGTCGCGAGGATCATCGCGGCGGCGAAGCGGACTTCGCCGGCGCGTTTGCCGGCGACGACGACACAGTTCGCGGACGCGGAGAGCGGTGAGCCGTACGCCTCGCAGAAGGCGGCGGTGTCGGCGAGCTCGGCGTCGATCTCGACGACGCCGGCGGCGTCCGGATCGGGAAGGGCGGCGAGTGCCTTGGCGACGGGCTCGGCGAGCAGGTCCGGGCGGGAGAGGGCGGGGACGACGGTGAGGGTTCCGGCGATGGTCCAGTCAGTCACAGGCCCACCCTAATATCCGTCGGTGGGCCCGCGTCCGCGATCGATGTCGGCAGCGCACTGCTTGTGAACACGTGACGAGGGGCGATCAGGGCGCCTGCCACCGCGATGGCGGGGCCTTCGGCCGGGCGGGTTCACGCGTTCGGTGAACTTTCCGAGTACGTCTCGGCTCCGCCGACCGGCTCGATCACCAGTTGCGGCCGCCGCGCTGGACCTCGATGAGCTTGGGACGAACGTCCACGAGGTAGACCAGGACCGCGACCAGCGCGGGCAGCCACAGGATCATGCCGCCGCCGTAGAACTGGAAGAAGGTCAGCACCACGGTGGCCCCGCCGGTGATGAGCATCCAGATGGGCTTGGTCTTGCGATCGGCGGCGGAATACGCGTCCGCGCGCTGCAGCAGCGCATGCACGAAAGCGAACAGCCCCGTCAGTGCGCCGCCCCAGTGAATGGCGATGAGGATCCAGGTGGCAACGAACACGAAGTCAGCTTACGTCAAACCGGGCGGACGGCCCGGCCCCTGGCACCGAAGGCGGTGTCAGGGGGCCGGGAGTCCACGCGGACCGTTACTTCTCGGTGGTCTTCGGCGCGGTGGCCTGCTTCTTGGCGGCCGGGCCGGTGGTGGCGGTGCTGCGGCGCGCGGGGGCCGTCGTCTTCGGCGCGGTCTTGTCGGCGACCTTGCGCGAAGCCGAACGCGTCTCGTGCGCCAGGTCGTCACCGATCTCCTCGGCCTCACCGGCGATGTCGATCGCGGCGTCGGAGACCTTGCGGGCGGCCTTCTCGCCGACCGAGCGGGTGCCCTTGGTGACCTTGCCGAGCACGGTGTCGATGCGCTCACGGGCTTCGCTGGTGGCGTCCTCGACACGGTCCTGCGCGGTGCTCAGGGCCTCCTCGAGCTGCTCGATGGCCTTCTTGACCTGCGGCTGCGTGGCGATCTTGTCCCACGCCTGCTCACCGGACGCGGCCAGCTTGCCGTACAGCTTCAGCGCGGCCTCGGTGTACTCGTCGATGACCTTGCGCAGCTCCGCCGGGTCCAGCTTCTCGCGAAGACCCTCGACGTCGTGCGGCAGCTCTTCGATGTTCTTGCGAGCGACCTCGCCGCTCTCGAAGACGCGTTCCTTGGCCTTCGACACGGCGCCGACGACGGCCTGGCCCGCCAGGTTGCCGGCACCGAGGGCGGCCAGCAGCGGGGTGCGGACCTGGTCGAGGGCGGTGTGCTTGCGGTCGGTCTTGTTCGTGGCCGTGGTCATGCTGACTCCTTGGATTCGGCGGCTTGCTCTGGGGTGGCCGGCGCCGGCTTCGCGGCGGCGTTCTCGCGGCGGAACGATTCGTAGACGTCGAGCAGGACCTGCTTCTGCCGTTCGGTCAGCTCGAGGTCGGCGCGGATCGCGTCGCCGACCGGGCCGCCCGTGGGCAGATCGAGGATTCCCGCTTGCACGTAGAGCGCCTCGGCCGAGATTCGCAGGCCTTTGGCGATCTGCTGCAGGATCTCCGCGCTGGGTTTGCGGACCCCGCGCTCGATCTGGCTCAGGTACGGATTGGACACGCCGGCGAGTTTCGACAGCTGCCGCAAGGAGATCTTCGCGTTGCTGCGCTGCTGGCGGATGTACTCGCCGATGTCGGAAGCGAGGTCCGCGACCTTCTCCATCGGCCCGCCCGATGCGGGCTGGTCCCGGTTGGTGTCTGACATCGGCCACCTCCTCGCGACGTCTTCCACGCTACGCCGAGGTGCTAGCTATTGCAAGCACTGTGCTTGCAACCATCGGGTGTGGTGGTGCTCACCCGCTACCGTGGAGGGATGTCGAACGCGACGCGGCTGCGGCGGCGCCTCGTCGAGCGTCTGCTCGCCGAGGGCGTGCTCCACGACGCGCATTGGCTGTCCGCGTTCCGCGCCGTGCCGAGACACGTCTTCCTGCCCCGGTTCTTCGTCCCGGCGGCCAACGGCTGGGCCGCGATGGAGCACGGCGACGAGGGGTGGCTGCGCCGCGTCTACTCCTCCGACGTGCTGGTCGTCCAGCTCGACGACGACTCCAGCCTCTGGGAACGGGCGCGCTATCTCGGCGCGCAGCCGGGAACGCCGACGAGTTCGTCCAGCCAGCCGTCGATCATGGCGATCATGCTCGAAGAGCTCCGGGTCGCCGACGGGCATCGCGTCCTCGAAATCGGCACGGGCACCGGCTACAACACCGCCCTGCTGTGCCATCGGCTCGGTTCCGGGCTGGTGTACACGGTGGACATCGACCCGGAGCTCGTCGACGCCGCGCGCCGGCGGCTCGCGGAGATCGGGTTCGCGCCCTCGTGCGCCGCGGCCGACGGTGCCGCGGGTTTTCCGGCGGGCGTGCTTTACGACCGGGTGCTGTGCACGTGCTCGGTGTCGTCCATCCCGCCCGCGTGGCTGGAGCAGACGTTGCCCGGCGGACTGATCGTCACCACGCTGAACCGGCCGATCGGCGGCGGGCTCGTCCGGATCGTCGCGGGCGAAGGCGCGACGGGACACGGGCGGGTGCTCGCCCGCGACGGCCGTTTCATGCCGCTGCGCGCGCACCGCTTCAAGCCGTCGAAGGCGCTCGAAGGCGACGTCACTTGGCGGCCCACCCGGCTGCCGACGCGAGTGATCACCGAAGTGCGCAGCCGCTTCGAGTTCTTCGCCGGGCTGCAGCTTCCCGGCGTGACGGCCGTGCGGGAAGGCCAGAGCATCACCCTGCTCCACCCGGACGGCTCGTGGATGCGACATCGGCAGAGGGGCAACGAGTTCGAAGTGGCCGAAGGCGGCCCGCGGCGACTGTGGGAGATCGTCGAAAGCGCGCACGAGGAATGGCGCGAACTCGGCGAGCCCGGACGGGACCGGTTCGGGCTCAGTCTCTACGGCGAGGACCAGGTGATCTGGCTGGATTCACCCGAGGGCCGCGCTTGGCCGTTGCGTCACTGAGAGCAGGCCGCGCACCCACTTCTCGACGTGGTCGACGGCGTCGTCCACCGGGAGGCGAGTGGTGTCGAACAGCTCGACCGGCGGATCCATCGAGGGTGCTTCCGCTTGCAGCCACTCGTTGAACTCCAGCATCTCCTCGACCCGCTCCTCGTCCCACTCGCGCCAGGCGGGCCGCGCGAGCAAGCGCTTGCGCAGCGCGGCGGGCTCGCTGACGAGTGCCAGGTAGTGGATGTCGGAGAAGAAGACGCGCTCGGGCAGCCGCTCGAACTCGGGCGGCGCGACGGTGCCGCAGAGCACGACCGGCCGTCCGTTCTGGTGCAGCATCGCCGCCATCCGCAGCCAGGTCGAGCGGAACGCCGGATGGCCGGGGACGTCGTCGCGCAGCGCCCCGGTCCACAGCACGTCCTGCTCGACCACGAGCGCGAGATCGCCGAGCCGTTCCGCCAGGCGCGGCCCGACCGTCGACTTGCCCGCCCCGCTCGGCCCGGTCAGCGCGAACAGCGGAAGCCGCCGGAACGGCCACCGGTGCGCGCACACCGCGCACACCAGCAGCCCGCTCTCGACTCGTGGCCGTTCGGCGCGATCACCGCAGGCCGGGCAGATCTTGAGATCGAGGACCACGGTCAGTCGAAGAGACCCTCGAGGAAGCCGCCCTTACGACGCTTGTGGCCGTACCCGTGCGGCGAGTCCGCGTAGCCGCCGCGGTGTCCCCTCGGCGAGTCCGCGTATCCACCGCGGTACCCCTTCGGCGAGTCCGCGTACCCACCGCGATGCGGGCGCGGGGAGTCCGGACGGCCGTAGTGCGGCGCCGGCGCGTGGCCACCTCCCTGATACGGCGGAGGGGGCTGATGCCCGCCGTAGTACGAGTTCTCGGCACCGGCGATGGCCTCCAGCTCGCCCCTGTCCAGGAAGATGCCGCGGCATCCCTGGCACTGGTCGATGTGGACACCGTTCTTGTCGACGGTCTTCATGGCGTTCTGGCACTTCGGACAAATCACGTATCAGAGATTACGCATTTTTCGGGTCCGCGGTCAGCAGGCGCACAGACAAAACGGGTGTCCGACCGGATCCGCGTACACCCGGAAGGTCTCCGGAGAGTCGTCGAGCAGCTTCGCGCCGATCTTCAGCGCGCGCTCGTGCGCGGCTTCCACGTCGGTGACGTCGAGGTCGACGTGTGCCTGCTGCGGGTTCTCCGCGGACGGCCACTCCGGCGGCCGGTAGTCCGGCACCCGCTGGAAGGAGAGCCGCGCGCCGCCCTCCGGATTCCGCAATGTCACCCAATGGCCGTCCTCGGCGACTTCGGCGGGCTCCCAGCCGAGCAGCTCGCGGTAGAACTCCGCCAGCGCGACCGGGTCCGGGCAGTCGAGGGCCACCGCGCCGAAGGTCGGTACCGCACCCATGGTTCAGCCTCCAGAATGATCGAATAACCAGTGAACTGAGTATGCGGGTTATCGGAGCCGATGACAACCGGTCCCGCCGTACACTGGGCGAGGTGAACACCGACGCGTCCCTGGTGGTCGAGTTCCTGAACACGCTGAACGTCGAACGCGGCACGGACCTCCTGGACGATCCGGAATCCTGGCAACGCTGGGCGAGGGATCACCGGCTGCGAGCGAATTCCCCCGCGGCCGCACGCGAAACTCGGGACGCGCTGCGCGCCGCGATCGGCGACCCGAGACTGGCCCGGCCCGGCCTGCGCGCGCCGGCGGAGATCGTCCTCGGCCCGGAAGGCCCTCTCCTCGTCGCGGAAACGGTCACCGAAGCCGTGCTGGCGGCGTCGATCCGGCTGGCCGTGCTCGGCGAATGGATCCGGCTCAAGATCTGCCCGGCCGACGACTGCCTGTGGGCGTTCTACGACGAATCACGCAACCGGTCGAGGACGTGGTGCTCGATGCGGGCCTGCGGGAACCGGGAGAAGGCGCGGGCCTGGCGGGCCCGGACGGCGGACGTCTCCACCTGAACCACTTGCGCAATTGGTCACCTACTTGCGGGGGCATGTGAGTTACGGCCACCCACCGGAACTCGTGTGCCGCCGCGCACCCTGAGACCACAATCTCTGGGGTCACCCACCCCCGAGTTACCCCCAGGGGTTGTGCACACCGTTAGGCCAAAGACGTGAAAAGCTGTGGATAACCCTGGGGATGACTCCACTTCCTGTGGACAACTCGCGGTAAGGGCTCCAGAGTGTGGTATAGGTGCCGCCGCTCGAAAAACTCAGAAGAGCAGTTGCGCGACCGCGTAGATGACGAGGCCGGCGAGCGCGCCGACCACCGTGCCGTTGATCCGGATGAACTGCAGATCGCGCCCCACCTGGAGTTCGATCTTGCGCGAAGTCTCCTCGGCGTCCCAGCGTTCCACGGTGTCGGTGATGATCGTGGTGATCTCCTGCGAGTAGTGGGTGACCAGGTAGGCCGCCGCACCCTCCACCCAGGTGTCCACCTTCGACCGGATGTGATCGTCGGAGACCAGCCGCCCGCCGAGGGCTTCGAGGCCGGTGCGCACGCGGCGCCGCAGCTCGCTCGACGGGTCCTCGGCGGCGTTGAGCAGCATCTCCTTCGCCGTCGCCCACGCCGAGCCGATCAGCTTCTGCACCTCGCCGTGCCCCAGCATCTGGGATTTGACCTGTTCGGCGCGCGCCATCACTTCGGGGTTGGTCTGCAGATCGAGGGCGAACTCGCCGAGGAACTTGTCCAGCGCCAGCCGCATGGGGTGGTTGACGTCGGTCTTCACCGCCCAGACGAAGGACAGCACCTCGCCGTAGACCTTGTCCGCCAGCATCTCGTCGACGAACTTCGGCGACCAGCTCGGCGCCCGGTCCGAGACCACGCGCAACATCGTCGAGTGGTTGTCCCGCACCCACTCGTAGCCGCGGTCGCACATCAGGTCCACCAGCTTGTGATGCGCCCCGTCGGCGAACACGCCTTCGAGGATCTTGCCGAGCGGCGGACCCCACGGCCTGTCCACGATCCGCTTGACCACGGCCTGCTCCATGATCGCCTGGACGTCTTCGTCGCGGAGCACCTTGACCGCGGCCCGCACCACGGTGGCCAGTTCGGACGTCACCCGCTCCGCGTTGGCGGGCTGCGAGAGCCAGCCGCCGAGTCGCTTCGAGACCTCGACCCGGCTCAGCTTCTCGCGGATCACGGACTCGGAGAGGAAGTTCGAGCCGACGAAGTCGCCGAGACTGGAGCCCAGCGCGTCCTTCTTGTTCGGGATGATCGCGGTGTGCGGGATCTTGATCCGCAGCGGATACCGGAACAGCGCCGTCACCGCGAACCAGTCGGCGAGCGCGCCGACCATCCCGGCTTCGGCGGCCGCGCGGACGTAGCCGACCCACCCCGGCCAGCCCGCGGCCTCGGCCCAGCTGGTCAGCAGGAAGATCACCGTCGCGCCGAGCAGGAACGACAGTGCGACCATCTTCATCTTGCGCAGGCCGCGGCGCTTCTCCTCCTCGGCTGCGGTTCCACCGGGCGGATCGGCTGGGGTCACCTTGGCGGGCGTCAGTTGCTCCACACCGCCATTGTCCGTGAGGATGGCTGATCGTGCGCGAACCTGTCCTCGTACCCCGCCTCCAGCCCTTCACCTCGACCATCTTCGCGGAGATGACGGCGCTGGCCGTCCGTCACGAAGCCGTCAACCTCGGCCAGGGTTTTCCCGACACCGACGGGCCGGCTGGAATGCTCGAAGCCGCCAAGAACGCGCTGTTCGGCGGCGCGAACCAGTATCCGCCGGGTCCCGGGCGGCCCGAGCTGCGCGCGGCGATCGCACGGCACCGGCTGCGGTACGGCACGGCGTACGACCCCGACACGGAGATCCTGGTCACCGCCGGCGCCACCGAGGCCATCGCGGCGTCGTTGCTCGCGCTGACCCAGGCGGGTGACGAGGTCATCGTCATCGAGCCGTACTACGACTCGTACGCGGCCGCGGTCGCCATGGCGGGCGCGGAGCGGCGTGTCGTCGGCCTGGTGGAACGCGACGACCGGTTCGCGCTGGACATCGAGGGCCTGCGCGCCGCGGTGACCGCCCGGACCAGGGCAATCCTGCTCAATTCACCGCACAATCCGACCGGCACGGTGTTCACGCGCGCCGAACTGGAAGCCGTCGCCGCGCTCTGCGTGACACACGATCTGCTCGCGATCACCGACGAGGTGTACGAGCATCTGGTCTTCGACGACGCCGTGCACCTGCCGCTGGCGACCCTGCCCGGCATGCGCGAACGCACCGTCTCGATCTCCAGCGCGGGCAAGACGTTCAACTGCACCGGCTGGAAGATCGGCTGGGTCTGCGCGAGCCCCGAGCTGGTCGCGGCGGTGAAGGCGGCGAAGCAGTTCATCACCTTCGTCTCCGGCGGCCCGTTCCAGCCCGCCGTGGCCCACGCGCTGGACCACGAGCTGCCGTGGGCCGAAGACCTGCGCACGCGCCTCCAGGACAAGCGGGACAGGCTCGCGGCAGGCCTCACCGACGCGGGGTTCGCGGTCCGGCCGACCGCCGGAACGTATTTCGTCTGCGTCGACGTCCGTCCGCTCGGCTTCGACGACGCCGCCGAACTGGCCTGGGAGCTGCCCGAACGGGTGGGCGTGGCGGCCGTGCCCGTGAAGGTGTTCACCGATCACCCGGAAGAGTGGAAACACCTGCTGCGTTTCGCGTTCTGCAAACGCAACGAGGTCATCGACGAAGCGGTCACCCGATTGCGCACACTCCGCTGACTCCTCCGATGTTCACGCCCAGCCGCCCTTCTCGAGCGTCCGTTCGAGCCGGTCGAGGCACCGTCTCCGCAGCCTGCCCACACTGGCCGGACTGATGCCCAGCTCCCCGGCGAGCTGGGCGTAGGAAAGTTCCGGCCGGTGGGCGAGCAGGCGGATCAGCCGCCGATGCGAATCCGGCAGGCGATCGACCGCCGCCCAGAGCACGCGGTCGCGTTCGGCGCGGATGACCTCCGTCTCCGGAATCGTCTCCGGAGACGACTCCGCGTCGGACAGCGGGCGCGGTGTTTCACGCCTGTTCCTGGTGATCATCCGGAGCGCGCGGCGCCGCGCAGTGGTCGCCAGCCAGGCTCCGAGCTTCGCTTCGTCACGTAGCGCGCCAGGAGCGCGAAGCAGTTCCAGCCAGGCGTCCTGACAGACGTCCCTGGCGTCGGCTTCGCTCAAGCGATAGGTCTTCAGCGCCTTGAGCACCGCCGCTGAGACCGCGTTCACGTCCCACATCCCGGAATCTCCTCTCCCGGCGGCTTGCGTCCGCCGCGCCGATCACCGAACGCGACTTCGACGGCACGTACCGCAGCGAGGATCCGGCTCGAGACCGGAAAACATCAGGTCACCGAGGATTTGAGTAGTTCCACCCGGTCCCGGATGGCCGCCCGGCACACACCGAGAGTGATCGACTTCGGTACTCCAGGCACCGGAGCCGGTTGCGTCGTTCCGCCTAACGGGCTGGATCGACGGCGGCTGAGGTGAAACACTCACCTCCGGTGCTAAAACTGGTGCAGTCCCGGGGGACCTGCGACCTGACCGGAAGAGACCCCAAGCAAGATCGAACTCACGTGGAGAACGTGGGTTTCAGGCGCGGACGGTGGTGATTGCTGTGAATGGTCCGGCAGTCGTGCGCCGTCGCGGCCTCAGGGCACCGAAAACCGGCGCGCGAATCCTCTTCGCGGGCGGGCTCGCGCTCTCCGGCTGGCTCCTCGGCGTCGTCCTGAGCGCACCGGCTTCGGCCGACGAGCAGACTCCCGTGGCGCCGGAGACCTCCGTGGTCCAGCCTTCGGACGAAGCCGAATCCGGGAAAACGACCACTCCCCAGGAGTCCACTTCGGACTCCACGGAGACCGAAACCACGAAACCCGCCGAGACCACCGAAACTCCGCAGGCTGAATCCTCTACAGAGGGGCCCGCTCCCGTCGTGGACGAGGAGCCGGAGGCCACCGAAGCCACTGAGGCCACCGAGGCCACCGAGGCCACTGAGTTCGCTGTCGAGGACGCGGTAGTTTCCAGCGCGAGTTCCGTCGAGAAGACCTCGTCTCCGGAGCCCGCGGTGAAGACCGCGAAGTCTCCAGCGGCCAACGGTTTGCTGGGCGGCCTCATCGGCGGGGTGCTGGACGTCGTCACGAACACGGTCGGCGGCGTCGTCGAAACCGTCAGCGGAGTCGTCGGTGGCATCAGTGGTATCGGTGGTATCGGCGACCAGATCCTCACGCCGATCCTCATGCCGAATCCGTGCTGCGTCGGGGGTGGTCCGGTGATCCTGCCGGACACCGGCGACGTGCTCGACCCCGTTTTCGGCGGCGACACCGGTGAGTCGGCGAGTGGCTCGGTCACCATCGCCGTCCCGGCCCAGCCCGCCACGGTGATCGCGCCCACGCCGAGCACTCCGGCGACCAGTCCGTCCGCTCCCGCCGAGGCGCCTGTTCCGGTGAAGGCGCCCCAGGACCACCGCGTCACCCTGCCGGTCCGGGTCAAGGCCGACCCCCGGCCCGCTCCGGCCGCACCCGTCGAATCCGACACGCACGCCTCCCCCGACGGCGGTGGCTCGGGTGGCGGCGGCGGTGGCCTGCCGAACACCCCGGTGGCCCCGATGGCCCCCACGACGACCGCTCAGCCAGGGCACGACAACACCGGTGGCGGCCGCGGGCCGCTCGCCGTGCTCGACGCGGGCATCCCCGCCACGCAGCTGAAACTCCTCGGAGCAGGCTGCGACCACGAAGGCGAGCGCACCGGCCGGGAAGCCGCGCTTCCCGCCACCTCCCCCGACTGACCTGACCGGGTCGCCGGGGAGAACCACGTCCAAACCAAGATCAACTTCGGTTTTCGACGTCTGCTGATCCTCCGGCACGAGCCGCTTTCGCCTGCCCTCATTTCAGGCATCCCCTTGTCTTTCCGAACGGCCGACCGCGCCCGGCCGGTTCGGATCCCGGCCCCGGCGCCGCGTTGCCTCTGCGGCGCCGGGACCAGCACCGGGTGGACCTCGGGGGCTTCTGCTCACCGCGCCGAGCAGGAGCCGGCCAAGCTCGAAGTCCGCCTGAACCGCGGGCGGTTCCCGGCACGTCGAGGGGCTGTGCCGGGTAACCGCCGCGGTGCCCGTCCCGGGGTTTCGACCTCGGGGCGGGCCGGATAGCCGGTGCGCCGGTCGTGCGGCGCCGATGCCCTCCCTGGAGCATCGGCCGCCCCGCCGGCGCACCGGCTATTTCCGTTTCCGGCCCAGCTCGCAATTCGTCACCTGGTTGCGGGGGTCCCCCATCGCAACCAGGTGACGAATTGCCGGGTCAGGTGACCTGGACGGCCACCGGGGCGGCCGTCGCGGGTGTCGCGGCCACCGAAGCGGCGGCCGCGCCCAGCCGCCGCACGGCCTCGAAAAGCCGTTCGGCCGGAAGCGCGTAGGGCAGCCGCAGCCAGCGCTCCAATCCACCGTGCACACCGAACCGCGAGCCCGGCGCCACCTGCACCCCGTGCCCCGCCGCCGCGACGGCCAGCCGCGTGCTCATCGGCTCCGGCAGACGGCACCACAGCGAGAGCCCGCCGGGCGGCACGGTGAACGTCCAGTCCGGGCAGTACCAGTTCAGCGCCCCGGTCAGCGCGTCGCGCAGGGCCAGCGTCTCCTGACGTCGATGCGCCAGCGCGACCCCGCCGTCGTCGAGCAGTTCGGCGAGGACGAGTTGCTCGAAGACCGGCGACCCCAGGTCGACGGCGAACCGGGCCGCGACCAGCCTGCCGATGACGTCTTCGGAAGCGCGGATCCAGCCGAGCCGCAGCCCCGCCCAATGCGACTTGGCCGCGGAGCCGATCGTGATGCCGAGATCGCCCGCGAACGCCCCCAGCGGCGGCGGCCCGTCGGCCGGATCGCCCTCCAGGTCCAGCTCGACCAGCGTCTCGTCGATGATCGCCGGGGTACGCGCGCGGCTCAGCGCGGCCGCGAGCCGCTCCCGGCCGACGGCGTCCAGGCGCAGGCCGGTCGGATTCTGGAAGTCCGCGACGAAGTACGCGAGTCGCGGTGCGGACTGCCGCAACGCGGCCTCGATCCCGACGATGTCCCATCCGGTGACCGGATCCAGCGGCACCGGGACCGGGATGGCGTGCGCGGCGCCGATGGCCTCCAGCGAGTTCGGATACGTCGGCTGCTCGACCAGCACCCGGTCGCCGGGACCGGCCAGCATGCGCAGGACCTGCACGAACGCGTGATGCGCGCCGTTGGTGACCATCACCTGATCGGTGTTCGTCGGCAGCCCGCGTTCGGTGTAGCGGCGGGCGATCCGCTCGCGCAGGACCCGCAGGCCGCGTACGTGATAGCCGCTCTCGCCGAGGTGATCCACGAGCGACTTGCGCGCGGCGTCCACGGCGGACACCAGGCCGGGGATGGCAGGCGGGCAGGCCTGCGCCAGATCGATGAGGTCCTCACCGGTCGGCAGGACCGGGTCCCGGCCGCGTCCGCCGGGCGACGCGATCCAGGAACCGGCTCCGCGACGACTGGCGACCAGACCGTCGGCCCGCAGTTTGTCCAGCGCGGCGCCGATCAGCGTGCGGCTGACCTCCAGCGCGTCGGCGAGCTCCCGTTCGGCCGGGAGCCTGGTGCCGAGCGGGAGCCTGCCGTCGAGGACCAGCAACTCGACAGCGGCCGCGAGATCCACCGCACCGTGTCGAGAACCACTCTGCCGCCAGTTCCCCAGCAAAACGGCCAATTTCGGTCCCGAAACACGTCCAGTCAGCGGGATCAGCGGTTCCATAAGACCAATTCTTTCAGATTGGTCATGGTCAAGGCAGCCACTTACCCCCGATGGTGTAAGCGTGGCACCGAAACCAGCTCTCCATCCCGTCGGCATCTCCCAAGACACCGCCCGCCGCTCGATCCAGCTCGTCGCCGGACTCGTCCTCTACGGCGGCAGCATGGCCATGCTGACCAGGTCGGGCCTCGGCCTCGACCCGTGGGACGTGCTCCACGAAGGCCTGATGAAGCTCACCGGTCTGTCGTTCGGCACGGTCACCGCGATCGCGTCGGTGCTGGTGCTGCTGCTGTGGATCCCGCTGCGGCAGCGGCCGGGGATCGGCACCGTCGCCAACATCGTGGTCATCTCGCTCACCGTCGACTTCGTCCGGCTCTTCCTGCCCGACCAGGACGTGCTCGGCTGGCAGTTGCTCAACCTGGTCGCCGGTGTGGTGCTCAACGGTCTCGGCGCCGCGGTGTACGTCGGCGCACGACTCGGCCCCGGCCCCCGAGACGGTCTGATGACCGGCCTGTCGGCCCGGACGGGCAAGTCGATCCGCCTCGTCCGGACCCTCATCGAGCTCACCGTTCTCGCGGCGGGCTGGTTGCTCGGCGGCACCGTCGGTGTCGGCACGGTGCTCTACGCGCTCGCCATCGGGCCGCTCACTCAGGCCTTCCTGCCGTACGTCATCTGGCGGGAGCGCTCCGCCGGCCAGCCGCTCGCCGAACTCACGTGACTGGAGGCGTAACTCGCGTGACTGGAGGCGTAACTCGCGTGATCAGAGGCGTAACTCGCGTGACTGGAGGCGTAACTCACGTGTGCGGCGTCTGATCACGGTCGGGGCATCAGCCGGCCTTCCGCTGCTCCAGCAGGCGGCGGACGGCGAGGTGGTCGATGCCGCGCTGCGCGAGGACGTCGGCGGCCACGCCGGGGACGGCGGTCAGCGCGAGCAGAAGATGCTCGCCTTCGATGCGCTTGCTGCCGACATCGATGGCTTCGCGAAGACTCTTCTCCAGCACCTTCTTCGCTTCCGGCGTCAACGGCCGATGGCCGCGCCGGGTACGACGGCCGCCGCTCAGCGCGCCGGGGCCATGGGTCTGTTCGACCCGCTCGACGATGTGCTCGACGTCGATGCCGAAGCCGCTCAGTGCGTCGACGTCGGCGTCGCTCATCCCGCCCCGGCGGCGTACTCGCCGGAGGTCGTCGGCGAGTTCGTCCGCCGGGCAGCCCAGTGCGCTGAGGGCGCCGGTGTGCCGGGCGAGGGCCGTCAGCAGGTGCAGCGGGTCCACGTTCCCGGCCACTTCGTCCGACGCGACGCGCTGGGCTCCGACGACGACTTCGCGGGCTTCGGTGGTGAAGCGTTCGAACATCAGTGCCTCCCGTACTTCTTGTGCACCGCTTGCCTGCTGACCCCCAGCTCGGCCGCGATCTCCTGCCAGGACCAGCCGTGCACCCGCGCGCTGCGGACCTGCACGGCCTCGAGTTGTTCCAACAGCCGGCGCAAGGCGGCGACGGCGCGCAATCCCACGCGGGGATCGCGGTCACCGGCTCGCGCGGCCAGATCTGTCGCTTCGGTCATGACGTCAACCTACGTTGACATCACGGCCGCGTCAACCCCGGTTGACGGTTAGGGTCGGGGACATGGCCGAAATCTCAGTGGCGGAAAGGGACGGAGTGGGCGCCGACGGAGCGGCGCGCCCGACCGAAGACCATGTCGCCGTACTCGGCAACGCCGTGGTGGTGCTCGACGGGGCGACCGCGCCGCGACCGGACACGCCGTCCGGCGGCTGGTACGCGAGCCTGCTCGTGCACAGCCTGTCGCGGGCCCTGAGCGCGCAACCCCGGGCGGATCTCGCGGTGCTGCTGGCCGAATCGATAGCCGACGTCGCCCGTCGGGAAGGCCTCGAACCAGGGCGGTCGCCGTCGAGCACGGTCGCGATCGCCCGCTGGACGGACGACACCGTCGACGGGCTGGTGCTCGCCGACAGCCCGATCGTCGCCTTCGGTCCTTCGGGGGCCGATCCACTCACCGACGACAGGCTGGTCTCGCTGCGCGAAGGTGGCCAGCTCCGCACAGGCGCCGACGTCCGCGCTAAACGCAACGCGCCGGACGGCTTCTGGGTCGCCGAAGCGGAACCGAAGGCGGCCGCCGAAGCCGTATGCCGGAGCTGGCCGCGCTCGGAGGTCGAAGCCCTGCTGCTGGCGACGGACGGGGTCGCGATCGGTGTCGACGAGTACGACCTGTTCGACTGGCCGGAGGTGCTCGCCCTCAGCCGCGAGCGTGGTCCGGACGCCGTCCTCGACGCGGTGCGCACGGCGGAGAAACAGGACCCGGACGGTGAGCGCTGGCCCCGCGCGAAAAGGCACGATGACCAGCTACTGGTACTGGTCGACTTCGGGGTAGCCCCAGGGTAGAACCGGGGGCTTCCCGGATCGGAAACGTCCGCCCGCGCGAGCAGGCTGGACGCATGACGTTCCCTGGGGAGAGATCGAGGACCAAGCCCTGGCTGATCGCGTCGGGCGCGGGCATCGGCTGGGCACTGTTCACCATGGTGGTGCTCCACCTGATCAGCTCACGCGATCCGGTGTTCGACACGTTGTCCAGTTACGCCTACGTCGACCGCGGCACCGGCATGCTCGGCGCCAGCGTGCTCTCCCTGTCCATCGGCTCGCTCACCGCGCTCGGCGCGCTGGCCGCGGCCGGGATCGCGCTCAGCCGCACCACGAAACTGCTGTTCGTGCTGTGGTCGCTCGGGCTGGCGGCGGCCGCGGTCTTCCCGGCGAGCTATCCGGAATTCCCGGATCCGGTCAGCGGCGAGATCCACCTGTACGCGTGCCTCGTCGCGTTCCTCAGTCTGCCCGCCGCCGGGTTCACCCTGCGCGACAACCTGCGCGGCACGCCCGCGGCGAAGCTGGTCGGCCGTCTGGCGTGGGGCAGCGCGGCGGGGTTGATCGTCTTCGGGCTCAGTTTCATCTTCGTGCGACTGTCCGATATCCCGTTCTTCAAGACACTGACCGACCTCGCACCGGTCGGCGTCATGCAGCGGGTTTCGCTGGTGGCGCACGTGCTCCTGATCGCCGGGATGCTGAAGGTCGCCTCAGCGGCTCACCGCGTCGGCGAATTCGGGGGCGTAACCGTAGAGACCGGGCAGACCGCCTGTGTGCAGGAAGACAACGTGCTCGTCGGGCGCGAAATGGCCTTCGGCGGCCCACTCGATCAGCGCGGCGCCCACTTTGCCGGTGTACACGGGGTCGAGCGCGATCCCTTCCGTGCGGCCGAAAAGCCGCACCGCGTCCCACGTCCCGGCGGTCGGGAGACCGTAACCGGGGCCGATCGCGCGGTCGTCGACGCGCAGGCCGTCGAGTGACGGTGGCTCGGTCCCCAGCAGCACGGCGGCCGCGATGGTGAGATCCGCCAGGTTGTCGAGGGCCTCGTCGACCGGATGGCTGACGCAGGCGATGTCGAGCGTCAGCCAGTCGAGGTCCGCCGTTCCGACGACGAGCCCGGCGGAGGTCCCGCCGCTGGCGTGCGGGGCGACCAGCCGCGCCCGGGTGACGCCCAGCTCGCCGAGTTGCCCGGCGAGTTCCCGCGCGGCCGCCACGTACCCCAGCGCGCCGACGCCGTCGGAGCCGCCGACCGGGAACGTGGCCACCTCGCGGCCCTCGGCCGCGGCCTCGGTGATCAGCCGCTCGTAGGTCCTTCCGGTCTCCTCGCCGTCACGGCAGATGTGCACGTTCGCGCCGAAAAGGTGGTCGAGGGACACGTTGCCGGACCGTTCGTACGCGTCACCTTCGCGGGCGACCTTCGCCGTCAGTACCAGTTCGCACCGCAATCCGAGCTTCGCGCAGGCCGCGGCGGTCTGGCGGCCGTGGTTGGTCTGAAGCGCGCCGAAGGTGATCACCGTGTCGGCACCGTGTTCGATCGCCGCGCCGAGCAGGAACTCGAGTTTGCGCAGTTTGTTGCCGCCCACGCCGAGTGGATGCACGTCGTCCCGTTTGAGCAGCAGGTTCGGCAGGCCGAGGGCCTCACCCAGCCGAGGTGCCGGATGCAGCGGCGTCGGCCAGCCGCCGAGGTCGACGCGGGGGAAGCGATCGAGGTTCATGAAAGTGACGTAACCACACCGAAGCTACCCGGTGGTATCGTTCGTTTGAACGAACGAGACGTGCAGGGGGAGCCATGACCACCTCGAAACCGGATCTCGTCGATGGGTCCTCGGCGGTGAGAAGTGCCTCGGACCTCGCGTTCACCGGACTCGCCGAGCAGGCGTCGATGCTGGCCACCGGAGTGACGACGTCGGTCGAGCTCACGCGCCTGGCGCTCGAAAAGGCCGAGGCCAGCCAACCCGTGCTCAACGCCTTCAAATGCCTTCGCGCCGAAGAAGCCCTTCAAGAAGCCGAAGAAGCGGACCGGAGGCTGGCCGCCGGCGAAACCGCTCCCCTGCTCGGCGTCCCCACCGCGATCAAGGACGACCTCGACATCACCGGACTGCCGACGGCGTTCGGCTGCGAAGGAGACTTCTCCGTCGCGACGGCGGACTCCCCGCCCGTCGCCGCGCTCCGCCGGGCGGGCGCGGTGCTCATCGGGAAGACCAACACCCCGGAACTCGGCCAGTGGCCGTTCACCGAAGGGCCGGCGTTCGGCGCGACCCGCAATCCGTGGGACACCGAGCGCACCCCTGGTGGTTCCTCCGGCGGCGCGGCCGCGGCCATCGCGTCGGGGGTGATCGCCGCCGCGCTGGGTTCCGACGGGGCCGGATCGATCCGGATCCCGGCCGCGTGGACCGATCTGGTCGGGATCAAACCCCAGCGCGGGCGGGTCCCGACCGAACGCGAACTCTTCCACGGCCTGACCGTGGTCGGCCCGCTCGCGCGCACCGTCGCCGACGCGGCCCTGCTGCTCGACGTCGCGGCCGGGACCGGGAGCGCGTTCCGATCCGCCGCCCGCCGCGAACCGGGCCGGATGCGGATCGGGCTGTCCACCAGGATCCCTTTCACCGCGACGAAGACCCGGCTCGACCCGCGAGCGCACGCGGCTGTCGTCCGGCTCGCGGAGCGGTTCGCCGAACTCGGTCACGAGATCGTCGAGATCGAACCCGACTACCGCCTGATCGGCCTCACCTTCCTGCCGCGTTCGCTCGTCGGCGTGCGTGACTGGTCCCGTCGCGTCCCGGACCAGGCGCGGCTCGACCGGCGCACCCGCGCCAACGCCCGGCAGGGCTCGGCACTGGCCGGACCGGCGCTGAGTCTCGCCCGCGCCACGGAACCGTTGCTGCAACGGCAGATCGGCTCGGTGTTCGGCCGGGTGGACGTCGTGCTCACGCCCACCACCGCGACACCGCCACCGCGGATCGGCGCCTTCGACGGGCTCAGCGGCTGGCAGACCGACCAGGCCATGATCGCCGCGTGCCCCTACGCTTGGCCGTGGAACGTGCTGGGCTGGCCGGGCGTGAACGTCCCCGCCGGACTGAGCCCCGAAGGCCTGCCGCTCGGCGGGCAGCTGCTCGGCCCCTCACACGCCGAGGAACGGCTTATTTCGCTGGCCGCGCAACTGGAAGAGGTCGAACGGTGGCAGGACCGCAAACCCGAGACCGCTTGGTGAACACCCGCGAGACCATTCTCCACGCCGCGCTCGAGGTGGTCGGGGAACAGGGCGTCGGCGGGCTGACCAACCGCCGCATCGCGACCGCCGCCGAAGTCTCGCTCGGCACGCTGACCTACCACTTCCCCAGCCAGACCGCGTTGCTGCGCGAGGCGATGCTGCTGTTCGCCGAAGAAGAGACCACGAAACTGACCGGGTTCGTCGACGCCTACCGCGAGCAGGGGTTGAGTGTCGAGCAGGCCGCGTCGGTGGTCGAGCAGGTCATCGCGCGGCTTCCGTTCGGCGCCGACGAACTCGGCGCGCACGAGCTGTATCTCCAGGCCGCGCGCGACCCTGGGCTCCAGGACGCGGCCGCGCGATGCTTCGCCGCCTACGACGGGCTGGCGCTGGTGATCCTGCGGACGCTCGGCGTGCCGTCCCCGGAGCGGCTGACCGGTCCGGTCGTCGCGCTGATCGCCGGACTCCAGCTGCGCAGACTGGCCACGGGCGACGACGGCGTCGGCGTGGCGCAGTCGTTGATGATGCTGGTCCGCGGCGCGTCATGACCGGTCCGCCGATCGTCAAGGGGACGGCGGGGTGGAAGTACTTCGGCGACTTCCGGGCCGGGTTGCTGGCGGGTCAGGTGCTGGTGCTGCAGGTCGCGCATCCGGTGGTCGCCGCCGGGGTGCGGGATCATTCCGACTACGTCGAAGATCCGTGGACGCGATTGCTGCGCACGGCCGCTTCGCTGTCCATCTACGTCTACGGCGGCCCGGACGGCGCGCGCTACGAGGCGGACAGGCTGCGCGCGCTGCACCGGTCGTTCACCGGTGTCGACGAGGACGGCCGCCGGTACAGCGCGCTGGATCCGCACGCGTACGCCTGGGTGCACGCCACGCTCGTCATGGTTCCCGTGGACACACAACGGTTCTACGGCACTCCGATGACATCGTCCGAAGTGGACGAATACTACGCGCAGATGTGCGACGTCGGGCGGCTTCTCGGCCTGCGCGAGCAGGACCTGCCGCCGACGTGGCCGGAATTCGAGCGATATTACGCGGACATGGTCGGCGGCTTCGGCCCGAACGAGACGATTTCGACGCTGTTCGAAACGATCCGCACGGTGAAGAAACCGTGGCGATGGCTGCCCGACGAACACTGGACGCGACTTCAGCGCCGGCAGTATCGCGGACAGATGTTCCTCATCCGCGGCACACTGCCGCCCCGGCTGCGGGACCGGCTCGGTCTACAGTGGACGGCACGGGACCAGCGCCGATTCGACCGCTTTCGCGCCGCGGTCCGGATCACGACCGGGCTGCTCCCGGTGACGTCGAGGTCTTCGCTCGTCCGCCGGATCGGCAGGCTCAACGTCTGGTTCCGGGCGCATCCGCGCGCGTATCGCCTGCTCGGAGGCGGTGGCGGGCCCGGCGGGGGCTGAAGGAGCTTTCCCGCACAAGCCCCCAACGGAGTAAGGGCCGCCGTCCCCTTCACGGGGGACCCCGGTTCACCCCGCGACGTGACGCTTTCCCCCGCCGGCGTCGCTAATTTCAGCCGGGATGGGGAATTCACCGAGGGGGCGGCGCACGGCGCCGTCGGTCATCGCCCGCGTACTCGTGCTCTGCGCGCTGGCGTCCTTGCCGCCGGCCGGCACCGCGCGGGCGGACGGCGTGTCGAGCGGCGCGGACGTCCAGGTCGCGCAGACACTCGGCACCCGCGATCTCACGATCATCCTGCGGCGGATGGACATCGCGCCCGGCCCGCTGCACGTCGACGTCGTCACGCACGCCGGAAGCGTGCCGGGAAAGCTGAAACTGCGCGCGTCCACCGCGGGGACGATGTTTTCCGAAACCACCGTGCGATTGGACGACAAACCTGGCGTGCGTTCCGGCCGGCTGCAGGTCGACCAGCCGGGGCCGTGGGAGCTCGGCCTCGACGACGGGACCGACACCGCCTCGATCCCGTTCATCGTCCCGGCCAGGGTGATCCCGCCGTGGGAAAAGGCCACTTTCGGCGGATTCGTCGCCGCGGGCGTGTTCCTGGTGCTCGGTCTCGTCGTCGCGCTGCGCGTGCGCCGCCCGCGGCTCGCGCTGATCCCCGCCGGCGGGATGGTCGCCGCGCTCGCGGTCGCGATCACCGGTGCGACGCTTTCCGCCTCGACCCCGCCGCCGCCCGCGCCGGGCACCGCGCTGGATCCGACGAGCGACAACGTCCGGGACCCGTACGCGAACGCGCAGATGTCCACTGTGGACTTCTCGCGGCCGCCGGTGAACCTGGCCGTGCGGTCACCGAACGCACGATCGGGAACCCTCGCCGAGCTCCGGCTCGCCATCGCCGACGGCGCGACCGGCCGCCCTGTCGACGATCTTCTGGTGCACGACGACGCGTTGATCCATCTCGTCGTCATCTCGCCGGCGGGCAGGCTCTGGCATCTGCATCCGGTGCGGTCCGGCCCCGGTGACTACCGGGTGAAGTTCACCCCGCCCGAGGCCGGAACCTATGCCGTCGCCGCGGAGCTGGCCCGGCGAGGCGGCGGCGTGCAGCTGGTCCGCGCCACGCTGGAAGTCGCGGCCGGCACGGACTCCCCCGCCGAACCCGTCCCCACCGGTGCCGGGAAGCGGGTCGTGCACGGGCACCCGGTCGACATCGACGTCGAACCGGGTACGCCGACCACGATCACCGCCCGGTTCGGCCGGGCGGATCTCCAGCCGTGGCTGGGCATGCTCGGCCATCTGATCGTCGTCGGCCCGATCACCGACGACAGCCGGGTCGGCGCGGCCGCCGCTACCGCGCCGACCTGGGCACACGTGCACTCGATGATCCCGCGATCACCGGGAATGCCGGGAAAGCCGGACGAGACCGTCGCCGCGTACGGCCCCGACGTCCCGTTCACCTACACCTTCGCCGCGCCCGGCGAGTACCGGCTCTGGTTGCAGGCCGAGCGCGACTACACGGTGCTGACCGTGCCCCTGCGGATCGAGGTCCCGGCGGACGGAGCACCACGGTGAGTTCCACAGTGGACAGACGTAGGCCCGTTCCGCTGATCCCCGTGGTCGCGGTGCTCGTGGTGGCGATCGTGGCTTGGCTGGTCTGGCCGAGCAGCGGTGGCGCACAGGTCCAGCGCTCCACCCAGGGTCCCTACACCGTGCAGCTGTCGGTGGAAGATCCGCATCAGGGCGGGAATGTCTTCACACTGACCGTCACCGGTGCCACCCCGGACGTCGTCACCCTCGAACCGGTGATGCCGCAGATGGGCCACGCGCTCCCCCCGTCGCCCGCGATCGCGGAAGCACCGGGGAGGTTCCGCACCGGCGACGTCCTGCTGCCGATGTCGGGGCAGTGGGAGATCACCGTTTCCCTGCGCGGGCCGTCCGGCGCCACGCAGCACGTTTTTCCGTTGCTGGTCAAGTAGGAGAGGGAGGGCGGGGGGTATGGATCTCACCGCGGGAGGAGCGAGGGTCGCCTCGGTGGCACGAAGTGACCGCACCGGGCTGATCCCGGCGGGCACGGTGCTGGCCGGGTCGGTGATCTCATTGGTCGGGCTGACCTGGGACATCCAGTGGCACGGCGACGTCGGCCCGGACACGTTCTTCACGATGCCGCATCTGTTCCTCTACTCGGGCAGCGCGATCTCCGGGCTCGCGAGCCTCGTGGTCGTGCTGACGACCACGGCCGCGCGCCGGGCGGGCCGTCCGGTCGACGCCAGGGTCGGCGGCCGGGCGATCAACGTCTTCGGCAAGGTCTTCGCCGCCCCGGCAGGCTACCTGGTGACCGGGACCGGCGCGGCGATGTTCCTGCTGTACGGCCTCTGGGACCAGTGGTGGCACGGTCTGTACGGCTTCGACGCGGTGATCGACTCGCCGCCGCACATCGGACTGCTGCTGTCGATCACGCTGAGCATCATCGGCACGGTCATGGTGTTCGCGGCCGCGCGGGAACACCGCTGGGGCGGCATCGGCGTCGTCGGCAGCCTCGGCGTGCTGATCGCGTTCAGCACGGTGACCGTGCTGGGGCTGGAGCAGATCGACGTCGACGGGCTCGACGTCGTTTCCGTCGGCATCGCACTGCTTTCGGTGCTGCTGGTCTCGGCGGGCGGCGGGTTCTGGGGGCGGCACGGCGGCGCGGTCCGGGTCGCCGCGGCACTGGCGGTCATCCAGGCGATCACCTGGTGGTTCTCGCCGTGGGCCGCCGAGGCGTACGCGAGTGCCGTCGGCCTGCCGATGCGGGACTACATCGACGGCGTACCCGCGATGCCTTCGCTGATGCCGATGGCGTTGCTGCCGATCGCGGCCGTGCTCGAAGCGGTGTACCTGCTTTCCCGACGCGGCTGGTCCGCGGGCCGCGTTTCGGTACCGGCGGGCGGAATCGGCGGGCTCCTGGTCGGCGCGAGCATGCCGATCCAGAACAGCATCGTCTACGAGAGCTCTCTCGACTGGTCGATCGTGGTGATGACGGCCGGGACGGGAGCGGTGTTCGGATTGCTCGGCGGATTCGCGGGGTGGCGGTTCGGCGGGATGCTGAGGTTGCTGGCCCCGGCGAAGGGGGACAACGCGCATGCGTAAGACACTGCTGGCCTTGGCGACGGTGATCGGGTTGCTGTTCGCGACCACACCCGCGGCGAACGCCTACGAACCGGTGAACATCGTCCACACCGAACGGGTGCAGATCGGCCCGTACGGGATGACGGTGGGCTTCAGCACGTGGCCGTTGCGTGCCATGCAATCGCTGGACTTCACGTTCATTCCGGACGACGGGATCGCCGGGAAGTCGGGAACGCTCGCGTTCGTCAATCCGGAGACCGGGCGGCTGGGCCGTCCACAGCCGCTGGCGAAGCATCCGCGGAAACTGGAGGTGTGGGGGCTGGACATCCGGGCCCTGCAGACCGAGGGCGCGTGGACGTTCCGGTTCGAGATCGACGGGCCCGCGGGCAAGGGCGCGGGAGAACTCCGCGATCTGGTGGTGCTCGAACAGCCGGGGCCGCCGATGGCGGTGAGCTGGTCGATCAGCCTGCTCCCGCTGCTCGTGCTCGCCGTCCTGATCACCATCGCCTGGCGGCGCACCAGAGCCAGGCTGCGCGGGAACGGGCTCCCCGCGACGGGGTGATTCGAAAGGACCGAAGATCGGATGGCTCGCGCGTCCTGACGGGCACGCGAACCCTCCGTCAAGGGCTCAAATCGAACTGTCCGGCCTTGACCGCCTGGAGAAAGGCGTTCCACTCACCGGCATCGAAGACGAAGACAGGACTCCGGTCCAGTTTGGTGTCACGCACCCCGACCAGGCCTTCCTTGCCGAGGTTGACCTCGACGCAGTTCCCCCCGTTGGGCTCGCTCGCGAAGGATTTCTCCCACGCGGCGTCGTCGAACAGCGACACGGCCGTGGTCGGATCGTAATCCGCCGCCGATGGATAATCGGCCATTGGTCGTACCTCCGAACGTCGGTCGGGGATGCGGGTCGCGACCTGCGCGAACCATCACGGCCCCAGTGTCTCCCTGCCTCAACGGGACTATCCCGCACGGCCATGTGGGTGATCAACTCCGCCCACCCTCGACATGAAGATTATTCCAGGAGTAGGATTAATCGCAGCGGCCGGGGCTCGGTTGTTGGTGAATCGCTCGCAGCACGCGCGAACTCGGCGGCAGACGCCACCGGGCGGCGTTCGACGGGAGTTTCCCCTGTTCCGGCAGGCCACCGACGGCAGGTGACCGGCAGGGGCGCCACCCCGCGGCGCATGCCCACCCACCGCCGACCTCGTGGGGGAGGATCAGCGTGATCATTCAGGACACCATGCCGGCGACAGTACTCGCCGTCGGCAGGCTCATGGCCGGAACGGCGGGCGAAAGCCGCCGCTCCGCGCATCTTTTCGACTTGCACTCCAGGGGTTCGCACCCCGAGTTCCTGCACGCCCGGTGCGGCGCGGCGATGCCGTACGACCATCTGGAATGGATCCCCGTCGGTTCGGGGATGCCCTGTGAGCGTTGTCTCGGCCTGGCCGGTTCGGCCGACCAGACGCGGTTGCCGCGGCCGAGCCGGGGGGTGTGACGCCATGGCCGTCCGCCTCACCACGCTGTTGTTCCGCCGTGAGGACGAACGCAGGGCTTCGGCGAAGCACCACCGCACCATCGGGCTCGAACTGCGTCAGCGGTTCGGGTTCAGCCTCATCCAGGCTCCGTTGCGCAAGCAGCCGCCGTGGAACTCCGAGATCGATGCGCCCGGCACGCAGCGGGACCTGATCAGAACCGGCAGGCCGCTCGAAAGTCATTTCGAGCTGACGCCCCTGATCGGGCATCTGACCGGCCGGGCCTGAACCGGCTCAGGGCTTGCGGCCCAAGCCGCCGAGCCCGCCGGTCAAGGTCGGGTCGCCCGCGAACCGGTCGCTCGCCCGGGAGTCCGCTTCGTCGAGATGCCAGGCCGCCATCCAGTCGATGCCCGGCTCCACCATCTCCATTCCGTCGAAGAACGCGGCGAACGCCGCGCGGGACCGCAGGTGGAACGGCGCGCTCGTCTTCTTGTACAGCTCCTGCACGTTCTCCCGGTTGTCGCCTTCCTCGCGTGTGACGCCGTCCTCGGTCAGGTGCGAGGACAGGAAGTACGAACCCGACGGCAGGAAATCGAGGTAGCGCCGGACCAGCTCGTGGACCGGTTCGCCCGGGCCGAGGAAGTACGGCAGGCCGACCATCACCAGCCCGATCGGCCGGCGCGGGTCGAGCACGCCGGTTTCGAGGGCGCGCTTCCAGATGTCGGCGGGATCCCGCACGTCGCCCTGCAGCACCGCGTGCCGCCCGAGCAGCCCCTCGCGTTCCAGCGGCAACTGGGAATGCGCGACGGCGACCGGCTCGATGTCGACGTACACGACCCGTGAGCCGGGGTCGATCGCGCTCGCGATCCGGTGGACGTCGCCGACGGTGGGCACACCGGAGCCGATGTCGAGGAACTGCGTGATCCCCTGGCGCGCCAGGTATCCCACGCCGCGGCCGAGGAAGTCGCGGCCGACCCTGGCGAAGGTCTCGACCTCCGGGAACTGCTTGAGCACCTGCGTGCCGAACTCGCGGTCGACGGCCCAGTCGGCCGAACCGCCGAGGAACCAGTCGTACACCCTGGCCACGTTGGGGCGTTCGAGATCGACCCCCTCGGGAGCCTCGGGGTCGTGCCGCGTCGTCATTCCGTCACACCTCGTCCGGAACCGGGTTTGCGGGCGACCCCGCCGATGGCGCAGTCGAGCGCAGGTGAGCGGGGGTCGTCCAGCCGCCAGGCGCCGACCGGGACCAGCCCCGGCGCGACGAGCTCGAAATCGCCGAAGAAACCAAGGATCTCTTCCTTGTCGCGGAAGGACGCGGGCGTGCTCGACTGCTCGTACTGCTTCACGACGCGCTGGATCTGTTCCAGCTCGGCTCCCTCCACACCGGACATCGTGACATGGGAGAGAACGTAGAAGGAGCCGGCGGGCAACAGCCTCCGGTACCGCGCGATGACGGCGGCCAGATCGGGCTCCGGCACGAAATGCAGGACCGCGACGGTGAGCAGGGCGACCGGTTTCGCCGGATCGAGCACGCCGGTGTCGAAGGCGCCTTCCCAGATGTCGTCCACGTCGCGCAGGTCGCCGCCGAGCACCGCGTGCCGGGCGGGATCGCCGGTCTTCTCCAGCAGGATCCTGGCGTGTGCCACGGCGACCGGTTCGTTGTCGACGTACACGCACCGGCTGTCCCCGTCGACCTCGCCGGCGATCTCGTGGACGTTGCCGACCGTCGGCACGCCGGAACCGAGGTCGAGGAACTGGCTCACGCCGTTCTCCACGCAATGCCGCACCGCGCGGCCGAGGAAGGCGCGGTTGGCCCTGGCAAGGGCGCGGATGAGCGGGAACGCCTTGACCAGGTGTTCGCCGAATTCCCTGTCCACCGCCCAGTTCGCGGTCCCGCCGAGCGCCCAGTCGTAGATCCGGGCGGCGTTGGGCCGCTCGAGATCCACGCCCTCGGGACCGAACCGCGGGTCCATCTCAGGCTTGCATCTGGGTGCGATACGACTCGGCGAGCTCCTTGAGGAACTGCCGGGTCTCCTGGCGTTCCAGCGCGGCGCCGCGCAATCGGTCCCAGGAGTCGACGAAGATGTTGAAGTCCTTGACGTCGTCGAGGTACAACCCGCCCGCCGAATGCTCGATGTAGACGAAATCCCTGGTGCGATCGGGGAACCGCATGATGGTGAAGTCGTTGGGCACCGCGGCGAGCCGCGCGCCGAACGGCAGGACGTGCACATACACGCGCGGATGTTTCTCCAACGCCAGCAGATGCTCGACCTGGTCCAGCATCACCGCCGGGGCCGAGCCGCCGGGAGCGCGGCGCAGGGCGCCTTCGCTGATGATGAACCGGTAGTACGGCGGCTGCTGTTGTTCGAAGACGGCCTTGCGGTCCAGCCGGTTGCGGACCAGCGAAGTGACGTCGGTGGCGCCCGCTTCGGTGAACTGCTTGAGCATGTAGTGCTCGGACTGCAACGGACCGGGGATGCGCTCGCCGTGCCAGGTGAGGATCTCCGCGGCCGCGGGTTCGAGATCGGTGAACGTGCGGAACCAGTGCGGCACGACGGATCGGTACCCGGACCAGTGGCCGCGCTGCCCGGCCGCGGCACGGGCCAGGTTCATCAGCGTGTCGGCCTCGTCACCGTTGATCCCGAACGCGTTCAGCATGGATCGCACATCCCCGAGCTTGACGCCGACGGCACCGGACTCGATCTTGTTGACCTTGCCCTGGGTGCAGCCGAGGACCTCGGCGACCTGCTGCTGTGTCATCCGCGCGGCGTTGCGGGCATGCCGGAGCTCGTTCCCGAGCTGCTTCCGGCGCGAGGTGACGGTGCTGGCCATCAGCCTTGCTCTCCCGGACCACATAGCCAGGACCGCGGTTGCCCGCCGTCCTGCGCGCGAATGTTCGAACCCACCCAGGGTACTTCACCTTGCGGGGTTCGATGATGACATCGCGCAGCGTTCCAGGAAACGGCCGAAAACACCAGTCACCTGGTACGTCACCCTGGTGGCGGAACGATCGCGGCACATTTCGGGCACCTTCACCAGGCATGGTGACCGAGGGGCCGATCCCCTTCGCCGGGCAGGTCACCGATGGTGCGTTCGGGGACGTCCAGCCCGACAATTCGTGGTGGCGGACAACTATGGGTACTTCGTCGCGAGCGAGACACCGTGGTGATCGACCCTTGTTCCACCGAACGGCCTACCAGGGCGCTGCTGGTGACTGGGTGACTTGGTGGTGACCGGTGGCCGTACCCGATTCCGCGTCCGGTGGCGCACAGCCGGGACCGAGTTGTCCACAGGGGAGCTTGGTTGTGGACAACTCCCGGTTGATCTTTTCTCGCCCCGGCGCCGTATGCCGCACCGGGGATAGGCTCGGCACGGGAATCGAAGCGGAAGGGTGCGGATGAGCAAGAAGGCGAGCATCGGGGTCACCGGCCTGGCGGTCATGGGCCGCAACCTGGCCAGGAACCTGGCGAGGCACGGGCACACGGTGGCCCTGCACAACCGCTCCGAGCAGCGGACGAAGGAGCTGGTCGAGCAGTTCGGCGACGAAGGCGACTTCATCCCGGCGTATTCGGCGCAGGAATTCGTCGACGCGCTGGAGCAGCCGCGCCAAGTCGTGATCATGGTCAAGGCCGGCGCGCCGACGGACGCCGTGATCGACGAGTTCGTCCCGCTCCTCGAGAAGGGCGACGTGATCGTCGACGCGGGCAACGCGCACTTCGCGGACACCCGGCGCCGCGAGGCCGCGCTGCGGGAGAAGGGCATCCACTTCGTCGGCACCGGGGTGTCCGGCGGCGAGGAGGGCGCGCTGCACGGGCCGAGCATCATGCCGGGCGGCTCCGAGGAGTCGTACCAGTCGCTCGGGCCGCTGTTCGAAGACATCTCGGCGAAGGTCGACGGCGAGCCGTGCTGCACGCACGTGGGCGCGGACGGCGCCGGGCACTTCGTGAAGATGGTGCACAACGGCATCGAGTACGCCGACATGCAGTTGATCGCCGAATCGTTCGATCTGCTGCGCGGCGCGGGCGGCTACTCTCCCGCGGAAATCGCCGAAGTCTTCCGCACCTGGAACTCGGGACGGCTGGACTCGTACCTGATCGAGATCACCTCGCAGGTGCTCGCCCACACCGACGACGCTTCCGGCAAGCCGTTCGTCGACATCGTGGCGGATCAGGCCGAGCAGAAGGGCACCGGCCGCTGGACCGTCCAAATCGGACTGGACCTGGGCGTGCCGATCAGCGGCATCGCCGAAGCGGTCTTCGCGCGTTCGCTGTCCGGCTCGTCGAACCTGCGTGAAGCCTCACGCGGTCTCGGCGGTCCCTCGCGCGCTCCGCTGACAGGGTCCGCTTTGGACACCTTCGCGGACGACGTCGAGCAGGCGCTGTACGCGTCGAAGGTGGTGGCGTACGCCCAGGGCTTCAACCAGATCCAGGCCGGCGGTGCCGAATACGGCTGGGACATCGACCTCGGCAAGGTCGCTTCCATCTGGCGTGGCGGCTGCATCATCCGCGCGAAGTTCCTGAACGACATCACCGCCGCGTACGCCGACGAGCCCGCACTGCCGACGCTCCTGACCTCCGGCGGTTTCCGCAAGGCCGTCGAGGACGCCCAGGACTCGTGGCGTTCGGTGATCTCCACGGCGGTGCGGCTCGGCATCCCGACCCCGGGGTTCTCGACCGCGCTGGCCTACTACGACGGTCTGCGCGCGGAGCGACTCCCCGCCGCGCTGGTGCAGGGACAGCGGGACTACTTCGGTGCCCACACGTACCGCCGCGTCGACCGCGACGGTACGTTCCACACCGCTTGGGCGGCCGACGGCCGTCCCGAGTCCTCCGCCTGACGTGCCGGTGACGGCCCCGGACCGCAAGGAATGGGGCCGTCACGCGCGCCGTCTCCCAGCTACGCGTGTCGTCCGCCCAATCACGCGCGCCGTCTCCCCAGTCACGTGTGTCGTCCACCCAATCACGCGCGCCATCTCCCCAGCCACGCGTGCCCTCCGTTTCGCTATGGGATTCGCCGCGATCGGCCGACGAGGGGCGAGCAGGATCCGCGAGACGACCGCGAGGAGGGCCATCACGCGGCCAACAGGACAAGGGCGACGAACACCAGCACGATGAGCGCGGCCCGCGTCATACCCCGCGCGCCGCGACGATCTCCGCCAGCGCCCGCAGAATCAGCTCCTCGGTCTTCTCCTTCGTGAGCCCGAGCCCGGTCAGCAGGTCGTCGCCGAGTTCGAACAAGGCCAGCAGGATGTGCTCGGTGCCGATGTAGTTGTGCCCGAGCCGCAGCGATTCCCGCATGGTCAGCTCCAGCGCCTTCTTGGCCTGCGCGCCGAACGCCATCTTCGCCGCCTCCGCCGGTTCGTCGGCGGGTTCCGGCAGCCTCGCCACCGCGGCCTCGCGGACGGCTTCGAGCGTCACCTTTTGCGCCACGATCGCCCCGGCGGCGAGCGCGGCCGGTTCCGCGAGCAGGCCGAGAACCAGGTGCACGGGTTCGATCTGCGGGCTCTTCGCCGCGACGGCCTCGTCGCGCGAGGCGACGACGACGTGCCGTGCGCGGTCGGTGTAGCGGCTGAACACCTTCACCAGATCTTCGAGCGAAGAGCCGCTGGAGTCGACAAAACGCTTCTGCGCGGCCTGT
Organism: Amycolatopsis sp. QT-25; assembly: GCF_029369745.1. Classification (NCBI taxonomy): domain Bacteria; kingdom Bacillati; phylum Actinomycetota; class Actinomycetes; order Pseudonocardiales; family Pseudonocardiaceae; genus Amycolatopsis; species Amycolatopsis sp. QT-25. The sequence continues at coordinate 406,256 of NZ_CP120210.1, read as the reverse complement.
TTGGACACCCCCATGTTCTTGCCGATTTCGGTCCAGGACGCGCCGGAACGCCGTGCCTGGTCGACGAAGTGGCCGATCAGATGGTCGGCCACTTCGCCGAGGTGCTCGCCGAGGAAGACCGCGTCGGAAAGCTGGCCAAGCACGTCGCCGTCGGGATGCTGCTGCTTGATATGGGAGATGAGGTCGTCGAGCCGGACCGGTTTCGTCATGACGTCAACTCTAGGTTGACGTTAGGCTGACGTCAACCACGGGTTGACGCGACAGTCGCCTTGAGATCGAAGCCGTGCGCCTCCAGCGTCTCGAACCGCGGCTCCGGCTCCGCGGCGAACAGGCGGCGCGCGGCGATGTGGTCCGGCGGCCGGTTCACCGACTCCACCCCGACGAGCACACCGTCCCGGAACGACAGCACCGAGAACTTCCCGCCCTCCCGATCCCCGGTCACGACGGTCTTGTCCGCGCCGGTCAGCAGCCCGGCGATCTGCAGCTTCGCGCCGAGTTGATCGGTCCAGAACCACGGCAGGCTGTCGTAGGGCGCGGGTTCACCGGCGATGTCGGAAGCAGCCGCCCGCGCCTGGTCGACGGCGTTCTGCACCGACTCGAGCCGGGTCGCGGTGCCCGCCTGGACACTCGGGAAGTTCGCGCAGTCCCCCACCGCCGAGATCTTCGGGTCGCTCGTGCGCAGGTGTTCGTCGACGACGACGCCGTTCGCCACGGCGAGCCCGGCCTCCTCGGCGAGCCGCGTCCGCGGCTCCACTCCGACCCCGACCAGCACCAGGTCGGCGAGCAGCCGACTGCCGTCGCTCAATTCCACCTCGGCCACCCGGTCGTCACCGTGCAGCGCGGTGACACCCGTGCCGAGCAGGACCGTATGCCCGGCTCCCTCGTGCAAAGCGGCGAAATACGCCGAGACCTCGGGAGTCGCGACGCGGGCCATCAGCCTGTCCTGCGCCTCCACGATCGTCACGGGCCGCCCGGCGTGCGCGGCGAATTCGAGCCCGATGAATCCGCCCCCGACCACGACCACGTTCGCCGCGCTTTCCAACGCGGCCCGCAGAACGTTGGCGTCGTCCTTGGTGCGCAGGGTGAACACACCGTCCAAAGTGGATCCGGGCACCGGGAGAACGCGATTGTCCGCTCCCGTCGCGAGGACGAGATGGTCGTACTCGTGGGCGCTGCCGTCCTCGAGCACCACCTTCGTCCCGTCTCGATCCACCGACGCCACCCGGCCGGGGATCAGCTCGATGCCCTTCTCCGCGAAGAAATCCTCGGCCCGGAAGCGCAATTGGGCATCACCCGCCGTCCCGGCGAGGTAGCCCTTCGACAGCGGAGGCCGTTGGTACGGCAAGCCGGGTTCGTCACCGATCAGCACGATCCGCCCGTCGAACCCCTTGTCCCGCAGCGAGGTCGCCACTCCGAACCCGCTCTGTCCGGCCCCTACGACGAGGACGGTCTCCATCGGCGCTCCTTCCGTTGTGCCCGGTGTTCATTCAACACAGCTCCGGCCCGTTCGACCGCCCCTTTCGCGACGTGATCCTCCCGCGGCGGACGCGCAGCAGTCATGCCCGACGAGTTCACTGGTGCTCCCGCACGTCAGAAGGGGCCATCTGAGCCGGCCCGAGGTCCACCCGGTCGATGCCACCACCCGCCACTGCCGAAGCCGGCCCTGCGCGGCCCGAGGGCACTGGTGCCGAAGGTCGGTGCCTTCGTCGCGGCCGAACCGGAACCGGTGATCGGCGTGGTCGCGGTGGTCAGGTTCGCGTGCAGCTCCGGAAGAAGGTGGAGTTCTCCGGCAACCACGACACCTTCATCGTGGCGGTGTCGTTCGGCGTCGGGCCGCTGCCGGCGTGCTCGACGAACCAGTTCGGGAACTCGACCTCTTCCGGCACTCTCGTCGTGGCTTCAGATCATCTGCGGCAGCCCGAGCCCGGCCGCCGCCTTCACCCTCAACCTGCCGCTCACCCACCTCGGCAGGCGCCGGGAGCCGGATCTACTGCGAATGCCCTAACAGAACAGCCACTTCGGCCACAGTTTGCACTCTTCGGTGGGTTTCGTGGAGGGCGGCGGCGGGGTCGGTTTGGGCGGCTTCGGAGGGGCCGTGGACCCGGTCGTCCGCGGTGGATCGGCGGGCTCGTCCGGTGGTGTCGGCGACGTCGGCGTGGTGGTGGGCTCCGGAGAATCGTCGGACGTCGACGCGGCCGAACTCGACGCGCGGCGGCTGGACGTGGTCCTGCCGGGCGGGGAAGAAGTCCCGCCCTCGCCGGTTTCGACCCTCTCCGTGCTCGGGACCGCCGACGTCGCGTCGGCTCCCCCGTTTTCCGAAGGCCGCTTCGGCATCTCGATCACGCCGATCTGGTTCGGCTGCGCGATCGGCTCGGGAGCCGAATCGAACCCGACGAGAACCGCGGCGGTCCCACAGGCGACGACCACGGCGATCACCACCGCGACGACTCTCCAGCGTGACTTTGCCCGTGACTCCTCGTGGTCGTCCCAGCCCTCGCGAATGAGCAGGTCGGCGACCGAAACGTCGTCGTCATCCACCAGCTGAACCTTTCGCACCGGGAAAGAGCGAGCAGTAGTTTTACCGCAACTCACCGCTGAACGGGTGAAGTTGACCAAAAATTATTCACCCGATGGAACAACCCAGCGTATGCCAGTCACAGAGCGTGTATTCATACGCTTTCCCGCATAGCGGCGGCCGCCCACGTTCGGCTCGCGTATACAGCGCCCTCCTCGGGTGGTGTAATCGACGGTGCCAGCACCGGAAGAGGGGGTTCGGACGGATCATGGAGGCTGATGCCCTCGCCGTGCCCGGAGCCGGGAATTCCGGCTCTCCGGCGGGCGCGTCGCTCGGGAACGAGCCGGTCGGCGACCTCGGCTTCGCGGGCGACCACGCCGCCATCTGGTCGTACGACTTCGAGGACGAGAAGCTGTCCTGGCTGCCAGGACTGGAGAACCTGCTGGGTGGAGCCGCTCTCACCGAAGCCGAGATCGAGGCCGGGCTCGCCGATCTGGTGGCCCCGCTGACCTCCGGCACGCGCACTTCCCCGCCGTGGCGCGAGTTCGAACTCGAGCAGTCGTTCCGAACCCCGGCGGGAGAGGTCCGCTGGGTCCGCTTGCGCGCCCGCACCCTCGGCGACGACACCGGCTCGACGGGACTGCTCGGCATCGCCACCGATGTGACCGACGTTCGCGAGAACCGGCAGGCCCTCGAAGACCTCACTGACCGTTACCGGCTTTTGGTGGAGCTCAGTCCTGACGCCGTCTGTGTCCACGAAGCCGGCGTTGTCACGTACGTCAACCGGGCCGCCGTCACCGCGCTGGGAGCGTCGTCGACCGCCGAACTGATCGGACGGCCGATCATGGATTTCGTCGCCGCCGAGTCGCTGCCCGCCCTGTTGGACAGGATCGCGTCGCTTCACCGCCAGGGCGCGTCGACCGATCCCGCCGACACCGTGATGCTCCGGCTCGACGGGACGAAATACCTGGTCCAAAGCCTGTCGGTGCGCACGACCTGGGAAGGCAGGCCCGCGTTCCAGGTCATCATGCGCGACATCAGCGCGCAGAAGGCCGCGGAAGCGACGCTTCGCTATCAGGCCGCGCTGATCAGCCACGTCAGTGACGCGATCATCGCGACCAGCGGCACCGGCGTGGTGACCAGCTGGAACCCGGCCGCGGAGAACGTCTACGGCTGGACCGCCGCTGAGGCGGTCGGCGGCACGGTGAGCGATCTCGTCGGCGCCGCGCTCGACCCGGAAACGGTGCTGCGCAGGGGCGGTGTCATGCAGATGACCCACCGCCATCGCAACGGCTCGACACTGGCGATCCGTATTTCGGCCGCGGAGATGAACGACGGCTTCGTCCTGGTCTGCGCCGACGAAACGGCTCGGCGGCGCGCCGAGCAGCACTACAGCACGGTGGTCGCGTCACTCGACGAAGGCGTGGTCGTGATCGGCCCTGGCGGCCTGGTCGAATCGGCCAACCCCGCGGCGTGCCGGATCATCGGCGTCGACCACGACGATCTCATCGGCATTCCGTGCGTGACGCTGGAGCTGTACGACGAGCAAGGCCGCCTTCCGCCCGCCCGGATGCCGTCGGTGGTGACCCGGCGCACCGGGGCCACGCTGACCGGTCTCGTGCTGCGGCTGCGGCGGCCCGACGGCGAAGACGTCTGGATCTCGCTGACCTCGCGGCTGCTGACCCCGGAGGACCCGTCGGCGTTGGCGGTGGTCGCCTCGTTCACCGACATCACCGAACGCCGCGCCATCGGCGAGCGGCTCGCCCACGAGGCGACGCACGACCCGCTCACCGAACTCGCGAACCGGACACTGGTGCTGGACAGTCTCGCCGAGGCGCTCTCCGGCGCGGGCCGCGCCGAGCTGACCACGGTGCTGTTCATCGATCTCGACAAGTTCAAGGTGATCAACGATTCCCTCGGCCATTCCGTCGGGGACAAGGTGCTTCGCATCGCGGGTGAACGGCTGCGCCGGGGAATCGGCGAAACCGATCTCGTCGGCAGGCTCGGTGGTGACGAATTCGTCGTCGTCACCGCGGAGATCACCGAACCGCACGAGATCAAGGCACTGGCCGAACAGTTGCGCGAGGCGCTGACCGAACCGATCACCGTCAACGGCAGGCAGTTGCACATCGACGCCAGCATCGGCATCGTCACCGCCGCCAACGACGACACCCGGACCGCCGAAGACCTGCTGCGGGACGCGGATGTCGCGATGTATCAAGCGAAAACGCTCGGCCGGGCACGGTACGAGTTCTTCGACGTCGAGCTGCGCGAGCGGATGCAGCGGCGGCTGCGCATGGAACAGGATCTGCGCGACGCCTTGCAGAACGAGGAACTCTGGACGGCGTACCAGCCGGTCGTGGACATCGGATCCGGTGCGATGGTCGCGGTGGAAGCCTTGCTGCGCTGGAAACATCCGGCGCACGGGACGATCTCGCCCGCCGAGTTCATCCCGCTGGCCGAGGAAAGCGACCTGATCAACCTGATCGGCAAACACGTCCTGCGCACGACCACCCGCGAAATCGCCCGGCGGCGCGGACAGCTCGGCATCGACCTGAACCTCAAGGTCAACCTGTCGGCCCGGCAGCTGGACGACCCGCATCTGGTGGCGGGCGTGCAGGACGCGCTGAAGACCACCGGGCTCCCGCCGCACGCGCTGACCCTGGAGGTCACCGAGAGCGCGCTGATGCGCGACCAGGCCGCGGCCGCCGAAGTACTGACGTCGTTGCGGGATCTCGGTGTCTCGCTGGCGATCGACGACTTCGGCACCGGCTACTCGTCGCTCGCGCAGCTGCAACGGCTCCCGCTGGACACGCTCAAGATCGACCGTACCTTCGTCACCGGCATCGCGGAATCGCGCGACGCGGCCGCGATCGTCAAGAGCATCATCGCGATGGCGCACGCCGTCGACCTGATCGTCGTCGCCGAAGGCGTCGAAGACGAAGAGCAGCTCGCGGTCCTGCGTGAGTTGCGTTGTGACCAGGCGCAGGGCTTCCACCTGGGTCGCCCCGCGCCACCGGACGAGCTTTTCGGAGCGGTCGAATGAGTGTCGAGATCAAGGCCGGAGAAGACCGCTACGACATCGTCGTGGACGGGAAACCCGCCGGGTTCCTGGAAACCCGTACTCGCCCGGACGCGGTCCTGTTCCGGCACACCGAGATTTCAGCCGACTTCGCGGGCCAGGGCTTGGCGGGCAAGCTCGTGACCGCGGCGCTCGACGACGTCCGAGCGCAAGGCAGGTCCGTCTTGCCCTACTGCCCGTATGTGCGCTCGTTCATCGCGAAGCACCGCGAGTACGAGGATCTCGTCCCCGAGGACAAGCGCGCCGAATTCGAGCTCTGAACCTCACCCCGGATAGCTCGTCAGCAGTTTCGCGAGTTCTTCCTCGCTAAGGACGACGTCCAGCTCGCGCAATGTCGCGTCGAGCCGCTCGGCCGGGATCTTGGTGGTCTCCTTGGCCCCGCCCGGGCGTTCGACGATGATCTCGTCGCCGACCAGTTTGCGGCTGAGCCCTTCCTCCAGGCGCATGACCACCAGCTGCCCGGTGAACGGCGACCGCGGATGCGTCGACGTGTAGTGGTGGTAGACCTCGTAATCGATCCGGTGCATCGGGGTGAGCGTGAAAGCATGCAGGTCGGTCCAGTCGTCGTCCTCCAGTTTCTGCAAGCGCCACCGGTCCCCGTCGGCGACGAGCCGATGCGGCCAGCCGGCCTGATCCACGACGGCACCGTCGACCAGTGGCATCGGCACCAGCATCCCGGCGCCGAAACCGACGTCGACCAGATGCAGGACGCCGTCCGCCTCGACCGCGAGCGTCATATGCGTGTACGGCCCGTTCTTCCGCGGCTGCACCCGCGCGACCAGGCGGCGCACGGGGTAGCCGAGCTGCTCGGCGGCCGCGGCGAACAGGCTGCCGTGCTCGTAGCAGTAGCCGCCACGCCGTCGCCGGACGAGCTTGCCGATCACGTCTTCCAGCGCGATTCCCCTGTGCTGCCCCAAAACGACGTCGACGTTTTCGAACGGGATGGCCAGGATGTGCGCCTTCGCCAGCTCACGCAACGCGGCGGCGGAGGGCTTCTCGCGGTGCCGGCCGATCCGGCCGAGGTACGCGTCGAGATCGAGAGCGCCGACAGTCCATTCGTCGGCCTGTTCGGGTGCGGGTGTCATGTCTCGATCATGACACCTCTACCTTACTGGAGATCAAGATCAGGCAGTGGAACGAAGCCGCCAAGCGCAGCGAAGAAGAACGGCTCGTGCGACAAGCGGCGGCCGAAGCGGGTCGACCACGGTCGACAGTGGACGGACCCAAGATCGACCCCGGACAGGAAAAAACCGCCTTGACCTGAGTCAAGACGGTTTGAAGAGCGGTGGCCAGGGCCGGGGTCGAACCGGCGACCTTCCGCTTTTCAGGCGGACGCTCGTACCAACTGAGCTACCTGGCCGGGAACGCCGGCCAAGAGCCGAACGATCTTGCGACCCTGACGGGACTCGAACCCGCGACCTTCGCCGTGACAGGGCGACGCGCTAACCAACTGCGCCACAGGGCCTTGCATACTGCTTTGTAACCGTACTGCGTACTCCCAACGGGATTCGAACCCGCGTTGCCGCCTTGAAAGGGCGGAGTCCTAGGCCGCTGGACGATGGGAGCCCGGTTCGGTTTCGGCGAACCGACCGACCCGCGCTTCCCGGTGTCCCCGGGAGCGAACATAACTATAGGACACCCCCGTTTCCGCTTCCGCACAGGGGGTCCCTTAGTTGTTCGCAGGGCTGGGACCTGCGAGAACGCGGTGAATTCAGGATATCAGGGCCGAAGCGTCCCGCAGGGCGCCGAGACGCCGCCGGAGCTCGTCTCGCTCGTCATCCGCGAGAGTGACTGCGAGGAGTTCGGCCACGCGCTGGTCGGTCAGGTCCTCCGCGTGCCGCCACCGGTGCCGCAGATCGCTCTTGGCCTCCGCCGCGGCGATCAGCGCGTCCGCGGCCTCCTCGGACCACGCGGTGCGCAGGAGGCGGTCCCGGCCGCCTTCCGGATCCGCGACGACGGCCTGGGGCACTGTCAAGCCGACGGCGCGAAGGGCGGCGAAGTGGACACCGCCGCGGAACTCTCGGAACACCATGAGCGCGAACGCCAGCCGTTCGACAGCGGCTTCGGGGCGTTCGGCGCGTTGCCAGCCGGCGAACAACGCGAGACCACTCGCGTCCGCGGCGTCCACGAGACGGAACAGCAGATCGGCCAGGCGGCCGGGGTCGTCGGCCCCCGAAAGACTGACGCGTGCCCAGTGCGCCGATGACCGCGAGTAGGCGCGAACCGCGGAGGCCGCGTCGAGGGCCGCCATAGCGGGCGGCAGGGCGAACTCGAAGAGCCAGGACGGGAAGATGCCGAACAGCTCCGCGACGACCTTCGGCGGCGGGTCGCCCAGCACCGCCGAACGCCCGCGCAGGTACAGCGTCCGAGGCGGCAGCCCCACTTCGGCCTCGACCTCGGCCAGCTCCGAAGAGGTCATGAACTTCCCGCCTAGCACCTGCACCGCGCCTCGGACCTCCCGGGCCACCGCGATCGCCGCTTCGTCGGCCATGTCCCCACACCTTCCCGTCAGTTGGTTGGTAACAGTGTTACACAACTGGCGGGAAGGTCGCCTAGACGAACGGAAGCCCGGCCGCGTGGTGCACGCACCACCCGACCGGGCCCTCGCGAACGACCTCAGCGCTGAACGGGCGCCTGCCCGTCCTCATCCAGCGTCAACCCCAGCATGTCCAGCAACTGGACACAGTCATCGACACCCAGCGCCCCATTGGCCACGGCCAGCCGGGCACGCCGCACCTGGTCGTCGGACACCCGCTGGGCGTCCCCTTGACCCGTGCGCTGCGCCGGCAGACCACCGGCCAACGTCGTAGAGCTTCCCCCATCGGCACCTTCGTACCGAAGGAGGAACTGTCGAACTTCCACAGACCCACCCATGGTTCCTCCAGACGGCCAACGAACAGCTTGGCCGCGAGGCTAACCAGAGCCGGCCGCGACACACAGCCCCCCGGAGAGTGAACCTGTCGCCACGCTCCGCACAACGCAGAGCGATCACTCGTACACCCGCGTCACATGAACCACAGGCGAACCTCAGGTGGCGCGACGACCGGAATTCTGCCCGCGCCCACTCGCCCTTCTCAGGAAACCGTGCGACAATCGATTTGCTGACACACCCCCGGTCAGCGCCTGTGGAGATCCCCTCCGACCCCCGCGTTCCTCCCCCTGGCGCGGGGGTCGCTCCGTGTTCTGGGGGCCACCCCCAGACCCCCAGGGTCCGTTCGGTGGCGGTCGGGTGCCCCGCACCGGTGGCGGCTGCGAGGCCGGGTGTCGCTCGCGCGAATGGTTACGTCAGGTATCGGGGTTGCGTTCAGTGATCAAGGGAAATCGGTTTCTTCTTGTGGTTGGGCCGTTCGGGGAAAGATTCGAGTGTGTCGTGGCTCACTGTGGTTGGTTTGCCGAGACCGAACCGTTATCGTGGCCCGGTGCCCCTTCCTTCCCTGAGCCGTCGTAGCGGCAGCCGCACGAACTTGAAGCCGGTCAACCCGGGTCGTCACCGCAACTCCGCCACCAAGGAGGCCGAGGCGGTCGTCGAAGACACGGAACTCACCAGCTACCTTCGTGCTCTCGCGCCGGAGAACGACCCGGAGAGCACCGGCACCGGCAAGCGTTTCGGTGAAGCGCAGGTGTTCCAGCTTCGGATGAACCTCATCGCCTGCGAACAGCTCAAGGACGCCGCCGCCGAGCGCAACCTTTCGCCGCAGGCGCTTGCGCAGGAATGGATCCTCGAGCGCCTCTCCTGGGAGTCGCAGGCCAACTCGGCCCAGCAGCGCCGCCACGAGGAAGCCCACACCGACCAATTCCGCTTCGACGCCAACGCGTGGGAGCAGCCCGTCCCCCGCTGAGCCCGTCGCCGCGGAACGGAACAGCACACCAGAAGCAGTCTTCAAGGCAAGAGAAAAGCCCCCGGCGGATCGCCGGGGGCTTTTCCGATCAGTCTGAGCAACGCCTGAAGGGCGGACTCAGATCGCGCGGACCTTCTGGGCCTGCGGGCCCTTCTGGCCCTGACCGACCTCGAACTCCACTCGCTGGTTCTCCTCGAGCGTGCGGAAACCGCGACCCTCGATCTCCGAGTAGTGAACGAAGACGTCGCCCTCGCCGCCATCCTGCGCGATGAAGCCGAAGCCCTTCTCCGCGTTGAACCACTTCACAGTGCCTTGCGCCACCGCTTTACTCCTCGTTGCGCATCCGCTTCGAGTGCCTCCGAAGCGACACCCAGACCGTCCCGGGCGGTTCCAACGAGTCGAGCGATAAGCGCGTCACCGGCTCATGGCTCGCGTCAGAAGTTCCGCGAGTGTGAAGCCACGAACACGCAAAACGACGGCCTGATGGCAGAGTACCGGGATCTGGCCATATTTGAAGCCCGTGATCGGACTCCGAGCACCCCCGAGTACCAAGGTCACCGGAACGTCGTATACGGAACCGTCTTCTGTCGGACCCCCTCACTACCCTGTCGCCGCGCGCCGACCTCCGGTCTTCGCCGGACACGGACCGAAGTCGCTCATGCCCCGATCGTGAAGGGCGATTCACTCGAATGTGACTCGCATCACTCTCGATCGGGTCAACTTATGGGGCGGTCCGGACGTCATGGTCGGTGTACAGGGGAGCAAAGGGGAAGCTTTGAGGTTCACGGAAACCGCGCGCCGCCGGGCGGCGTTCGCGGCACTGGGGTTGATCGCCGTTCTGACGCTGGGGGCGTGCAGCAGCGAGCCGACCGTTTCGGCCAGCGGACCGGACGGCGGCGGGCCGGTCAGCAGCGACACCGGCGGGAAGACGCCCGCGCCGGCCAAGCTCACCTACGAACCCGCCGCGGGCGCGCAGGACGTCGCGCCGGGTCAGCCCATCAAGGTCAGCGTCGCCGACGGCACCCTCGACCAGGTCGTCCTGACCAATCCCGAAGGCAAGCAGGTCGCGGGCCAGCCGTCCGAAGACAAGAAGAGCTGGTCCACCACCGAACAGCTCGGCTACGGCAAGGCGTACACGTGGTCCGGCAAGGCCACCGGCACCGACGGCAAGCCCGTCGAAGTCGGCGGGGCGTTCACCACCGTCAAACCGCGCAAGCAGGCGGGCGCGAACATCAACGTCTTCGACGGGCAGACCTACGGCGTCGCCATGCCCATCACGCTGACGTTCCCGAGCAAGGTCACCGACAAGGCCTCGGTCGAGAAGGCGCTCTCGGTCGAGACCACGCCGAAGACCGAGGGGTCCTGGGCCTGGGTCCACGACGACACCTCGGTGCACTGGCGGCCGAAGGCCTACTGGCAGCCCGGCACCACGGTGAAGTTCAACGCCAAGATCTACGGCGTCAAGATCGGCGAAGGCGTGTACGGCAAGGAAGACCGCTCGGCGAGCTTCACGATCGGCCGTTCGCAGATCGTCAAGGGCAACACCCAGACCCACCGGCTCGTGGTGGTCCGTGACGGCCGGCAGATCGCGGACTACCCGGCCAGCTACGGTCTCGACGCCGACCAGGGTCGCGTCACGCCGAGCGGCACGCACGTGGTGATGTCCAAGCACGACACGTACTCGATGACCAACGAGCGCTACGACTACGAGAACATCGTCGTGCCGTCCGCGGTGCGCTTCTCCACCAACGGCGAATTCATCCACGGCTACGCCCCGTCGATCTGGGCGCAGGGCAAGAAGAACATCTCGCACGGCTGCGTGAACCTGGCGCCGGCGAACGCCAAGGCGTACATGGACGGCGCCCTGGTCGGGGACCCCGTCGAGATCGAGGGCAGCACGGTGAAGATCAACCGGGCGCGCGACTACAGCGACTGGACCTACTCCTGGGAAGAGTGGTCCAAGCTCTCCGCGCTCGCGGGCTGAAGTACTTCCCTGGAACCGGGCGGCCGGAGACCTTCGCGGTCTCCGGCCGTTCGTGTCGGTTGCCGTGCGCTGACCCGGTGCGAAACCTTCGGAAATTCGATGCAACCCCAGGGCGGGCGGGACGCATGTCTAACGACGCAAGGCGCCGCGGCCAATGAGCGGCGCCCGGATCGAGGAGACTCTCTTGCGTACTCGTATCGCTCTTTCTCTCGGCGCGCTGCTGCTGGCGGGCGGCGCCGCCTTCGCGACCACGTCGCTGGCGTCGGCCGATCAGAGCGCACCGTCGCCGACGGCCTCTCAGACGCCGGCCAAGGCGCCCACCGTGGCACCGGCCGAGCCGACCCGGGGGACCACCGCCCCGTCGGGTCCGGAGGCCGCCCCGACGAAGGCCAACGGCACCGTCGTGGAGCCGGGCGAGCACCGCGTGCCCAAGGCCGTCCCCGCCGGGCCGACCGGTGACCTGAACCTCCCCGCCGTCGTCGAAGGAGCCGGTGACTAGGTGTCGTCGAGCCGCTCGTCGAAGACCCGGACGGGCTCGCCGTGGGACGGCGAGTTCGCCCGGTACTTCGACGAGCGCGCGCACAGCCTGCGTGCCACCGCGTACCTCCTGTGCGGGGACTGGCACCAGGCCGAGGACATCACCCAGGCCGCGCTGCTGAAGCTGTACCTGGCTTGGCCGAGGCTCTCCCGGCACGACGCGCTCGACGGCTACGCGCGCAAGATCGTGCTGCGGACGTTCCTCTCCGAGCACCGGCGGGTCTGGCGCAAACGGGAGAGGCTCACCGACGTCCTTCCCGAAGTCGCGGGTGAAGCACGCGGCACGGAACAGGAGATGCTGGTCAGGCATGCCCTGTCCGGCATCGCCCCGAAGCAGCGGGCCGTACTCGTACTGCGTTATTTCGAAGATCTCAGCGTCGAGGAGACGGCCGCGGCGCTGGGCTGCGGCACCGGGAACGTGAAGAGTCAGAGCGCGCGGGGGCTGGCGACCCTGCGCAAGCGGCTCGGGCCGCATTTCAGCGAACTGGCCCTGAGCGGAGCGCACGACGATGGGAGGTGAGGAGATGGACGAGGACATCAAGGGCGTGCTTTCGCACGGGGCGAGCGGTCCCCCGCTGGGCATTCGGGCGGCGGACATCATCGAGCAGGGTGGCCGGATCCGGCGCCGACGCAAACGGCTGGCCGTGGCGGGCAGTTCACTCGCGACGGTCGCGGTGATCGTGTTCGGCGCGATCGCCGTCGGTGGCCGCGGCGGCGAGGGATCCGCGCCGGTGCGACCCGCGGGTCCCGGTTTGTCGACCATCGCCCCGCTGCCGGTCTCGCCGGCGCCTTCCGCGCCGACTCCCCGACCGGAGGTCTCTCCCGAAAACCCGCCCGTATCGAAGACGCTCTCGAAGCCCGAGCAGACGCGCACGACACCCAAGGCTCCTCAGTCCGGCCGCACGACGACGGCCGTTCCCTCTCGCGCGCCCTTCCCGACGAAGCAAGCGAGCGAACCTCCGACCGCGATCACTACTCACTGACGCACTGCCCGGGACGTCCGATCCGGAGTGGCGACTCAGAGTAATCGGAAATTCTCCGACCTCGGCTTCACCTGGGCGTTCGTCACCGTTCCGGGGGAACGCCCTTCGCACGACCGATACAAAGCGCTGAATCCGCACGTTTGACCACCTACGGTCGGGGGAACCAACCCTCGACGATGGGTAAGTGAACGGGTGGGTCGGGAGGTCAAACCCATGGCCGAAGAGGCGCCGAGCGCGTCACACCAGGAAAAAGGGGAACCGGCGGAGGCACCACCCGAGCAGATCAGAAAAGCCGTCGCCGGAGCGGCGATGGGTAACTGTATCGAGTGGTACGACTTCGGTGTCTTCGGCTTCATGCCCGCCATCCTGGGGCAGGTCTTCTTCAACGCTTCGAGCACTTCCGAAGGCGCGCTGGCGACCTTCGCCGTCCTCGCGCTCACCTTCGTCGTGCGCCCGTTCGGCAGCCTCGTGTTCGGTCCGCTGGGGGACAAGATCGGGCGCCAGAAGGTGCTCGCGCTGACGATCATCCTGATGTCCGGGTCGACGTTCGTCATCGGCCTGTTGCCGTCCTACGCGACGATCGGCCCGGCCGCGGCCATCCTGCTGATCCTGTTGCGCACCATTCAAGGCTTCTCGGCGGGTGGGGAGTACGGCGGCGCGGCGACGTTCATCGCGGAGTACGCGCCTGCCCGGCGCCGGGGGTTCTGGGGCAGCTGGCTCGAGTTCGGCACGCTCGTCGGCTTCGCGATGGGCGCGGGGTTCGTCACCGTCTTCACCGTCGTCCTCGGCGACGAAGCCATGCGGGACTGGGGCTGGCGCCTGCCGTTCCTCATCGCCGGCCCGCTCGGCATCGTCGGTCTCTACCTGCGGAACAAGCTGGAGGACACTCCGCTGTTCCAGGAGATCGAGAAGAAGAACCAGGTCGAGAAGTCGCCGCTGAAGTCGCTGATCAAGAAGCACTGGACGTCGATCCTGCACCTGGTCGGCATCGTGGTGATGCTGAACGTCGCCGACTACATCGTGATCACGTATCTGGAGACCTACCTCAAGGACGTGGTCGGCTTCAGCGGGCACGTGCCGTTGTTGATCATCCTGGCGACCATCGCGTTGATGCTGATCCTGATCGTGCCGATCGGCATCCTGTCCGACCGCATCGGGCGAAAACCGATCCTGATCGCGAGTTGTGCGAGCTTCCTGGTGCTGCCGATCCCGGCGTTCTCCCTGATGGGCGCGGCCGCGGACGACCAGAACGCCTGGCAGCTCATGCTCGGCCTGGTGATGATCGCGGTGCCGCTGGTGCTGATCCTCGCCGTGCTGGCGGCGACGCTGCCGGCGATGTTCCCGACACAGGAGCGCTTCGGTGGCTTCTCCATCGGGTACAGCTTTTCGACCGCGGCGTTCGGCGGCACGGCGTCGTACGTCATCGGCAGCCTGGTGAACTCGACCGGCGACAATCTGTGGCCCGCGTACTACCTGATGGGCGCGGCGGCGATCGCCGCCATCCCGATCCTGCTGCTGCCGGAAACGGCCGGGGTGTCCCTGCGTCGCATCGTGAGTTCGCGGATCGTGCGGCGGCGGAAGCCGGAAACGGTCACTCCCGGCGATCCGTCCGAGCTACCGGCGAGTTAACGTCTGTCCATGAGCCGTATCTCGCAGCCGTGGCCGCCGGTCGAAGTCGAACCGGCGACCGTCCACCCGGAAGCCCCGCGACAGGGCAGCCACCTCGGCATTCACTACGGTGAGTGTTTCGGCTGCGGGGACGAGATCGAGGCCGGGCTCCACCTGCATTCGACGGTGGGCGAAGGAACGACGGTGTACTCGAAGTTCACCGTCACCTCCGCCCATCAGGGAGCACCCGGCCTCGCCCATGGCGGCCTGCTGGCCTGCGCCTTCGACGAGGCGCTCGGCGCGACCGTCGGCAACCTGCTGCGCCGCCCCGCCGTCACCGGGAAACTGGAGACGGACTTCCTCCGGCCCGTCCCGGTCGGTTCGACCCTTTACCTCGCCACGAAACTGGACGGCGTCGCCGGCCGGAAGATCTACGTGAGCGCCGACGGACGGCTCGACGCCGAAGACGGTCCTGTCGCGGTGCGCGCGCGGGCGCTGTTCGTGCGGGTCGAGTTCGAACACTTCAGCACCCACGGGGACCCCGAGGCGCTGCAAAAGCTCGCCGCCGCGCACGAGAAGGCCGAGCGCGCCCGCGAGTGGGACATCAACCCCTGAGCAATTCGTCACCTGCTTGCGGTGATCCGTAAGGCGAACCACCGCAAGCAGGTGACGAATTGCGGGGTTAGGTGAGGGTTCTCGGCCGAATGGCGTTCGCCTTGTCGACCAGCTCGACCCGCTGGTCGACCGTTCCGGCCAAGCGCGCCAACGTCCGGTAGCAGCGCTCGAGCCCGAATCGCAGGTCTCGTTCGTCCAGCGCGCAGCCCAGCACCTTCGCCCCCGGCGTCGGCTGGTTCTGGGCATTGAGCCAGCCGTGCGCCGCTTCGAGGACCTCCGCCGACAAACGCGTGCGGCGTTCGGCGTCGAGCTGCAACCGCTCCAGGCGTGTCGAGGCGTCGACGAGATCCCGCTCGGACACCATCACCGGGTCCTTGCCGCCGCCGTTGATCCTGGTCTTGATCTTGATCGCGGCCACCTGTGCGGCGACGTAATGCGACGAGGACGCCGGAACGGCCTCCAGCACCTCGATCGCGCTGGCCCTGGCGCCCTGCGCGAGGTACACGCGAGCCAGTCCGAAGGCGGCGCTGACGTATGACCGGTCCGTTCGCCACACCAGCTCGTAGTAGCGCGCGGCGCCGAAGTAGTCCCCGACCCCTTCCGCGCTGACGGCCAAGGCCAGCTTCGGCGCGATCTCGCCCGGAAGGTCGTCGTACACCGCTTCGAACGCGACGTGCGCGACGCGGGATCGTCCGCCGGCGAGCTCGATCAGGCCGCGGTACCAGTCGATCCGCCAGTCGTGCGGGAAGCCGGCCTTGATCGCGAGGTACTGCGCGGCCTGCAACTGCCGCTGCGCCTCGACCAGCTCACCGAGCTCGATGCGGGCCCGGACGATGCGCAGCCGGACCTCGATCGACTCACGCGGCGCCCCGGCCAGCGACTCGATGGCGCCCTTGGGGTCGAGCGCGACCGTCGAGGCGAGCACGCCCGCCGCCGGGTCGTCCGTGTCGACCTGCGGGATCGGCAGCCCCGAGACCACCTCGCCGGGATCCGGCAGCGGCACGCTCCCGCCGTGCTCGGGGACGACCATGTCGACGCCGAACGTGCGGGTCTCCGGGCCGAAGACGGTCGATGCGCCCGGGCGCGGTTTCCCGGTGCCCAGCGCCATGATCTCGCGGAGCACACCGGTCAGCTGGTCGGCCATCTCCTCGGCCGCGATGAACCGGCGGTCCGGGTCGGAGTGCGTGGCGCGCTTCAGGAAGCGGTGGTACGAGCCGAAGAGCGCGAACAGCGGGACGGCGTCCGGACCGGGCAGGGTCGTCTTGTACTTGCTGGTGTAGCCGGAGAACTCGAAGCTGAGGACGGCGAGCGTGCGGCCGACCGTGTACAGGTCCGATGCCACCGAAGCGCCGTGGGTCGCCAGTTCGGGCGCGCTGTAGCCGGTGGTGAAGAACAGCGGGCTCTCGTAGTCGTCGACGCGGCGGACCGCGCCGAGGTCGATCAGCTTGAGCTGCTCGTGCGTCTGGATGACGTTGTCGGGCTTGAGGTCGCAGTACAGCAGGTGCTGGCTGTGCAGATAGCCCAGGGCGGGCAGGATCTCGAGCCCGTAGGCGATCACCTGACCGATCGGCAACGGCTCCGGGCGCTTCGTCTCGCGGTGGTGCGCGAGCGCGAGCTGGCGCAGCGACTGACCGCCGACGTACTCCATGACGATGTAACCGACCGAGTTGCCGGTGTCGCCGTCCGGATGCTGCACGAAGTTGTGGATCTTGACGATGTTGGGATGCTCGACCTCGGCGAGGAACCGCTGCTCGTTCGCGGCGGCCGCCATCGCGGTGGCGTCACCGGTGTCGATCAGGCCCTTGAGCACCACCCAGCGGTCGCTGACGTTGTGGTCCTGCGCGAGGTAGATCCAGCCGAGCCCGCCGTACGCGAGGGCGCCGAGCACCTCGTACTGGCCGCCGACGATCTCGTTCGGCCGCAGCTTCGGAACGAAGGAGAACGGGTTTCCGCACTTTTCGCAGTTGCCCTCCGGCGCACCGGGCTCACCGTTCTTGCCGCGGCCGACCTTGGCACTGCAGTTGCCGCAGAAGCGTTTCTCCTCGGACACCATCGGGTTCTCGAGGACCGCGGACGCCGGATCGCGATACGGCACCTGCGGGACGTCGACGAGCCCGGCGCCGAGACGGCCGCGACGCGAGGTGCGGGACGACGTCCGGCGCGCGGTGCCGGGGAACGAACCCGTACCCGTTCCCGTGCCCCGGCTGCCCGATCCGGTGCCGGTGCCGGTGCCCCGGCTTTCGCTGGACCGCTCGGGGAGGACGCTTTCCGTGCCCGGATCCGGCAACGGCCCCGGGCCGTGGTCGACGCGCGGCGTCGGCGGCATGATGCTCTGCGTTTCCGGTGCAGGCGAAGAGAGCACGCTGGTCGGCTGCGGTGCGCCGGCGGGCGCCTGCCACGCCGCGTGGACGACCTGGGTCTGCGGGCTCACCGGGGCCATGTCGCCCGGCGGACGCGTCGGATCCTCGGCGCCGGGGATCGGCCGCTGCCTGCCACGCGGCGGAGTCTGCGGACGCTGGACCGGCGCGTGATAAGTCGTGCGCTCGGCGTCCTTCTCCGGCTCGGGCGGCTGCTTCGGCCGCGACGGCTCGTTGAGGTCGAGCCTGCCGGAAATGGACGGTTCGGGTGTCTCCCAGCGGACCGGCGCCGGCGGCGTCCAGGAGGCGGACTCCGCCTCGCGGTCCGGCGGGGCGTCGTCCGGCGCTGCGTGCCGAGGACGGCGCGGCTCTTCCGACACTGGTACCTCCCGAAATCCCCGCGACCACGTCACCCCAGATCCTAGAGGTGCGCGGACAGGTCGTGCCCGCGCCGGGTCGAACCCGCTACGGTGCGGAAGAGAACCGATTCAGCAGGTGATGAGGGGGAGGGACCGGTGCCTGCGTCATTTTCGATGTCGATGGCCCAGCTCGACGTCGTACTCGAAGAACTCGGGCTCGGCAGATTCGTGCTGCCCTTCGAAATCCCGACCGTCGGAACCACCATCACGGAACGCGAGCGGCACTGCGAAGAGATCTGGGCCGAGCTGGCCGACCGAGGCTTCACCCGCGGCGGCGAACTCCTGCGCGACTACGAACAGGCCCTCCGGCTCTGGGCCACCGGGGACTTCGTCGTCACCCTGGAGGCGCACGAAGTCGAGCAGGACGCCGAATACCTCTACCGGGGCGCTTGGAACAGCAGCCTGGGCGTGGTGAGCCAACAACGCGGCTTCGACATCCTCTTCGAGCCGATCTACCCCGAACAGGTCGTCGCGACCCTGCTCGGTTATCTACCGTCCCTCCAAGCGTTCCCCGGACGGGTGACGACGTCCAGCACTCTCCCGCCGGCCAAACGACCGGACGACCCGTTCGACAAGGATCCGGACAATCTCCGCCTGGGCGCCGCCGGCCGTTTCTTCGAACACCCACTGGTGCGGATGGGCACGATCAGCCTCACCCTGCGCGACGACCGGGGTAAACCACAGCAGAAGAGCGTCCAGTGGTTCGACAGCGTCCAGGGCCGCTTCATGCTCACCACCGACCGCTTCCCCGACGGTGAAGTCCGCCGCACATTCACCCCGACGAGTGGCTCTCACCTGGCCCGATGGCTCCACGACCTGGTCGAAGCCGCCCGGGTCGACAGCGCGTGATCCTCGCCGGAAGGCGGGCTTCGAGGCCGTTCCCGCTGATATCGTGATCTGACGAGCGCTACGAGTAACCGGGACTTGGTACAGGGGAGAGACCATGACTGACGGCACCGGCGGACCGCCGGGCAACTTCTCGGAGATGCTGGGCGACTTTTCGGCGCAGGCCGATCGGATGGTGACCGCGGCCAAGGAGGGGCGGTTCAAGGTCAGCGAAGAGGCCGGGGAGGCCTTGAAGACCGCCATCGACGACTACGTCGATGATTGGACTTTTAACCAACCGGAGTTTCAACGGCTCGCCGAAAAACCAAAGCTAGGGAACAGCCCCTACGCCCAACGAGTCGGCGACCATGCCGTCCTCGTCGCAGACGGTGACGAGTTGTCCGCCAAGACACAGCTGGACGCCTTGCGTGACATTCTCAACCGTGCCAAAGAAGCCATCGAGACCGCAAAAAAGAAGTACCGGGAGCAAGACGCCGTGGGCGCTGACCAGTTCAAGCAACTTCACGAGGACTGACGAGACATTTGATGGTCATCAAGAAATGTTTTATCGCCTTGGCTGCCACGCTGCTTCTCGCGACAACCGGTTGCTCACCCGAGCGCTCGGGTGTGGCGACGCCGGCCCCAAGTGCCTCCATGAATCCGACCTCGTCATCCTCCGCTTCCACCCCTGGGAACGTTTTCGGTGACCTCAAAGCTTGCGACCTCCTCGAACCAACGACGTCCGCAAAGGGCTTTGACCCTCCGGCAGTCGAGCAAGCCGAAAGTGACAACGGCTGTGCGACGCGCAAAAAGCGTTATGGATCCGCACGGCTCTATCTCGTAGCGGAGGCGGGAATCGATCAACTGTCTCCAGGTCAAGGGGCTAAGAAATCAACGAAGATCGGTAGCCGGGATGCTGTCGAGATTCCCGGTGACGCCGGCACTCAGTCCTGCACTGTGGCAATCGCAGTTACGCAGGGTTCCCGCCTGACTGCTTCTACCGGCTTGAACGAGGGTACGAACGAAGAGGCCTGCGCACTCTCCCGGGAAATCGCAGAAGCCGCTGAACCGAAACTGCCTAGAGGCAACTGACTACGGAACGAGAGAGACCATGGTCAACGTCGGGCAAGATGACTTCGACAGCAAATTTTCGGCGATGGGTAACCCCGGCCGGACGTACGAGGCCAAGCGGTATTCCGACACCTACAACGAGGTCAATGCAGGTCCCGGCGGCAACTCTCTTACCGCGAGACTGACTGCCGAACAGCAGGCGGGCCAATACTCCGCAGAGCAAGCCGCATCGCTGGCGCAAGGACAGCAGTTCCGTACTGGTCTCTCGCCGTCGGAACAGCGATACGAGGCCGTCCCACATGGCGATCTCAAGCGGATGGTCACAGAAAATCTCGAACCCGAAGACATCGACCGTAAGGGGGTGCTCTGGAACAACCAGGGCAATTCCCTGAACACCTTCAGCAACGCCGTCCGCGACGCGATCGGCAAAGAAGGCGAGCACTGGCAAGGCGACGGCGCCAAGTCGGTCACCGACTTCTTCACCAACATCAGCAAGTGGGCCGACACCGCGGGCGACGGCGCGTATCTCGCGTCCAACCGCTTTTCCCAGTCGGCGGCCGCGGCCACCACCGCGAAGAACTCCATGCCCGAAGAGGTCCCTTTCGACCGCAACACCGAGTACAAGAACGCCCTCAGCCAGCTCGCGTCGGGAAATTACGCGGGTGCGGTGGACACGGTCAGCAACATTTCGGCCAAGCAGGAGCAGTCGTTCCAGGCGCATCAGCAGGCCGCGCAGGTGATGCACACCTACGACCGGTCACTCTTCGACGTCAATTCCAAGCAGCCCACGTTCGCGCCGCCGCCGGAGATGGGTGATTCGACGACGGCGTCCAAGTTTTCCGGCGGTACCGACGTCAAGGGCTTCAGCGGCGGGCCGGGTTCCGGGCCCACCAGTGGTACTGGGCCGGGGATGCCAGGGCCCGGCGGTGGCGGGCCGAGCGGGCCGACGCCTGGGCCGGGGATCACCACGGGTGGCGGGCACACCGGGGTGTCCGGGCCGAATCAGCCGTTCAGCGGGCCGCCGGGGTCGTTCCGGCCGGGGCCGACGCCGGGGCTGGCCGCGATGAACGGGCCGGGCCCGACCGGTCTCGGGCGGCTGGGCAGCGAGCAGTATCGCGGGAAGCCCGGCCGGACGCCGAGCGGGCCCGGGGGCAGTGCGGCGAGCCGGTTGACCAGTGGCGGGGGTGGCGGCGGCGGATTCGGGCGCAACGGCGGGTCGGGCAATGTCGCCGAGCGGCTCGCGGGTGGCAAGGTTTCGGCCGGTGACGCCGAAAAGCTCGCGGGCAAGGGCGGCGGGTCCGGGGCGGGCAAGCTGCCGGAGGAGCGCGTCACGCGGGGTGGTGCGGCCGCCGCGGGCAAGAGCGGCGTGCCGGGCGCCATGGGGGCGGGCGCTCCCGGTGGCAAGGGGCAGAAGGAAGAGGACAAGGAAAAGAAGGCCCCGAACTACCTGCAGGAAGAGGACGCCGACGTCTTGTTCGGCGGTTACGAAGGTGAGATGAAGCCGGTGCCGCCGGTGATCGGCGACAAGTCCCCCTGATCCGAGGCGGGCCGTTCGGGAGCGATCCCGAACGGCCCGCTTTCACCTGTACACCGGTGCGGGCGGCGTCCCGCCTTCGAGTTTGTTCCCGATCCATTTCGCGTAGATCGACTGCCACGCGCTACCGCGCACGTTCTCCAGCACGGCGTTCACGTACCGCACCATGTCCTCGTTCTCCTTGGGGATACCGATGCCGTAGTTCTCCTCGGTGAACCGGTCCCCCACGATCTTCAGCGTCGGATCCTGCGCGAGCATCCCGGCGAGGATGACGTCGTCGGTCGACACGGCCTCGACCTGTTTCTGCTGCAGCATCACCAGGCAGTCGGACCAGTTGTCCACCGAGACCGGCACCGGCTTCGAGGGATCCGACGCGATCTTCGTCAGCGAGGTCGACGTCTTGGTCGCGCAGACCCGCCGTCCGCCGAGGTCCGAAAGCTGAGCGACCTTCGAGCCGGATTCGACCAGGATCCGTTGTCCCGCCTGGTAATACGCGGTCGAGAAGTTGACCCTCTTCAGCCGGCTGCAGGTGATGCTGTAGGTGCGCACCACGATGTCGACCTGCTTCTTCTCGAGCACTTCTTCGCGCAGTTTCGACGGGATCGCCCGGAACTGCACACGGCCTTCCGCGCTGCCGAAGATGGCCTTCGCGATCTCGTTGACCATGTCGATGTCGAAGCCTTCGAGCTGCCCCGACGTCGGATTGCGGAAACCGAACAGGAACGTCGTCTGGTCGACGCCGGCCACGAGTTTGCCGTTCTCCTTGATCTTCGCCATCGTCGAGCCGCTGGTGATCGACGTGCCGTTGGCCGGCCGCAGGCTGGCCAACGGGTTGCAGCTCGTGTCGGTCGTCCCGCCACCGCCGGCGTCGGCGCCGCCGACGTTCGCGGGCAACGGCGGGGCGACGTCGCCGACGGGTGCCGGGTCGACCGGCGCCCCCGCGCTGCCGCAAGCCGTCGCCAGCACGAGGACCGCGCCGAGCACGGCCCCTCGCAGACCGTTCCGCATCACCGGTACTCCCTCAGCCGTTCACGGATCCCCAACGCCGACCCCGCCGCCGCGAGCAACGCCAGCACCGCGATCCCCGGCGGGAGCAGGGTCAGCGCACGTTCGGCGCCGCGGGTGTCGTCGAGGAATTCCTGTCGTCCCACGTTGATCGCGGCGACCAGGTTCTCGTCGAGCCGCAGGAAAGCCCCGGCCGCGCCGTCCTTCTTGTCGTCGCGGATGGCCGTGCCGACGGCGTCCTGGTAGAAGCCGTCGTCGTCCTGGCGCCGCACCTCGGCGTGCGCCTTGAACCACGCCGACGCCGCTTGGATCGCCGCGTCCACCTTCTCGGCGGCCGCGCCACCCGCCGCGAGGCCGCGTGCCTCGCCCAGCAGGCCGCCTTGGCCGTCGGTGCCGCCGAGTTGCGCGGCGAGGTCGCCGAAGTCCTTTTCGTACGCCGCGCCGTCACCGCGGGCGACCAGTGTCAGCGTTTCGTCGGCTCGTGCCTGCAGCGCCGCGATGCGGGCGCGGACGAGCACGTCCACCTGGTGCGAGCCGTCTTCCTCGCCGCTGCCGACGAGGCTGCCCTGCACGATCAGCGCCACCGCGCCCCACAGCAGGGCGACCACCACCGACGCGGTCGCGACGACGAGACCGACGTTCAGCAACCGGTTGGTCTTCCGCGTCAGATGCACCTGCGTGACGATCAGCGCGGCGAGCAAGGCGAGCACCAAAGCCGTTGCCAGCCAAGGGAATCCGGTCGCGTCGTCCTGTTCGGCGGCGAGCCGGTCGGTGTCGATGCGGTACAGGTCCTGTGCGGCGGGAAGGAGTTTCGCCCGCATCAGCTCGGATGCCTCACGCAGATACGAGGCGCCGACGGGATAACCCTGCCGGTTGTAGACACGCGCGGTTTCGATCAGTCCTGTGTAGACGGGGATCTCGCGGCCGAGTGTGTTGATCTGCTCGGCGGCTTTGCCGACGCCGGAGGAGTCCGATGCCGCCTTCGCCAGCGCCGCACCGGCTTCCGCGATGTCGCGTTCGTACCGCTGGCGCATCGGGAGCGGCTCGGTGCCGATCGAGAGGAACGAACTGGCCGCTGTCGCGTCGGCGTCGGAAAGCGCGCGGTAGACCTGCTGCGCGGCGGCGGCCAGCGGTTCGCGGTGGTCGATCAGGCCGTTGATCGTGTCCTTCTTGCCCTGCGCGGCCAGTGTGCCGAACAGTCCCGCGACCAGCGACAGCAGCACGAGCCCGATCGCGATCACCGACAGCCTGCCCGGCGTGGTCGACGCGGACCGGATGATCGCGCGGATCCCGTTCCCCGGCAGTTCGAGCAGCCCGGCGATCCCGCTGCGGCCCTCCGGCGCGGGGGGCGGCGCGGGGCTCCCCGGCGGCCCCGGCCGGGTCACAGTGCTCGTCATCGCCGATCCTCCCCATTGGTTCTACCCGCAAAGAAGGTATCCGAGTCCGGATCTGCGCAGCCAGTGACACCGGCGTGTGTCATCTGCACGTGATCTCCGGGCAGGGTCGAAGGCCTTTTTCCGGGGCCGTACCCCATCGCTTTCGCACGATTCAGGCGCGGACGGCGGGCGCGACGGAATACGGAAGGACCTCGCCGTCGGCGGGCCGCTCGACGAGGACCTCGACGTCGTCCGCGAACCGGTACGGCCTGCCCAGCAGGATCCCGCCGAAGTGCCGCCGCATCCTGGACATCTCGGCGCGGACGGTGACGGTGCGGCCCGCGTCGCCGAACAGGTCGCGCGACAGTTCCGACGCCGACCTCCCCTCGCGATGACGCACGAGGACGTACAGCATCTCCGCGTGCCGCGGGCTCAGCCGATGCGACCACGTGCTCGCCGCGCCCGAGACGCGCAGTGTGCTCTCCCGCGCCGACCGCAGATCGAGCACGACCCGCGTCGGCGGCTCGTCCTCCTTTTCGGCGAGCCGGACGAGCCACCCTCCCGGCAGCGGCTCCAGCAGGCAGTTCCCGTAGGTGGGCAACCAGGTCCGGCCCGCGGTCGCGTCGGTCGGCAGCGCGATCCGGCCGATCGGGGCGAGTCCGGTCGAAGCCGCGATCCAGCCATGCGGATCGGCGATCACCGCCCTGCCCTTCACCTGGGTGAGCAGGGGTGACGCCAGCCCGCGCAGCCTTTCGAGTTCGGAGAGATGGGTGGTGCGCAACTGCGCTTCGGCGAGTTTCGCGACCGCGTCGACCAGCGCGAGGGTGGTCGGGTGCACGGTGGAGGCCGGGCCGGAGAGGTCGACGACGCCGAGCAGCTTGCCGTCCCGCGGATCGTGCAGTGGCGCCGCGGCACAGGTCCAGTCGTGCTGGTTACGGACGTAGTGCTCGGCCGAGTAGACCTGCACCGGATGCCTGGTGACCAGCGCGGTGCCGATGGCGTTGGTGCCGGCGGAGTTCTCGCGCCAGTCGACGCCTTCGACGAACCCGAGCCCGTCGGCGCGGCGGCGGACCGCGGTGCTGCCGTCGCGCCAGAGGACGCGGCCGTCGGCGTCGACGACGGCCATGATGTGCGCGGCCTGTTCGGCGAGACTGATGAGGCCGCCACGCAGTGCGGGCAGGACGGCGGCGAGGCCACTCTCGCGGCGGCGGGCTTCCAGCTGGTCCGGGGCGAGCGCGGGAACCGGCGAGCCGCGATCCGGATTCAGGCCGAGACGGCGCATACGCTGCCAAGACGCGCCGATGACCGCGCGTGGATGGCTCGGGAGCGCACGCCCCGCGAGAGCTGCTTCGTGCACCTTGGCGAGGGCGCGCGCGTGTCGGCGCGGATCCGCGCCGACCGGCAAAGCCGCCTCCAGCCGCACCTTGCCCACTCCTTTGGTCCGTTTCGACCAGTGTGCCCGGCGGCTCCGGCATGCGAAAGGCTTCTGTGACCTGGGCGGGCTCACCCGGTGAACGGGGCGTCCACCAGGTGGGTCGCGGGAAAGGACCCGGTCGGCTTCCGGCCGAGAAGCAGGCCGGTCCTGGTGGCCTCGGCCATCACGGCGCGGACGTCGACGCACCACGGGCCATCGGGCTTCAGCTCGACGAAAGCGCTCTCTCCCGGCTTCAGCACGAAGTGCGGCTGCCCGTCGAGCGCGATGGAGCCACCGCCGGCGGCGAGATCGACGCGGACCCCGGCGTGCAGCACGCTCCAGCCCCGGACGCCCACCGCGCGGACCTCGCCGGGCGCGATCGGTGCCTGCACGACGTACGGCGTCTCGTCGACCGGCCCGAGGGAGACCGCGACCCCGTCCACAGTGGACTTGGGGCTGGGGCACAGCCGTCCGGGAATGCTCGACAACCCGACCCCGTCCGGGACGGCGAACGTGCAGTACAGCTCGGTCAGCGCCGCGGGGTCCCACCGGCTCTCCGAGCACACGCTGACGTCGGTCAGCGCGATCTCGCGGCGGGCCTTCGTCACCACCTCGAGCACGGTCGCGCGGTTCGTGACCAGGTCCGTGTCCACCTGATGGGTGGCCAGCAACCCGGCGGCGAGCCCGGCGACGGTGGACTCGTCGGTGCTCCCGGCGGGCAGCATGAGCAGCGGGACGTCACCGCAGGCAGCCGCGGCGGCCCGCATCATGCCCTCGTTGCCCAGGCAGATGAGCACGCTCGCCCCCGCGTCCACCATCCGGCGGACGGTGCCGATGATCTTCCCCGCCTCGGTCCACACCATCACGCGGCCGACCCCGGCCACTCTCAGTGCCGAACGCAGACTCTGGATGTCACGCTCCGAAGCGGGGTTCGCCACGATCCCCGCAACCGCTTCGCCCACATGTCCTCCGCTGCCGCGCCAAGTCCCTACAAGGAAACGACGTCGAGGCCGCGAAAGGAAGAGTTGCACGAGGTTGCATCACAACGCCACCTCCGCGGACGAAGGTGACCAGCAACGCGAGTTCGAGAATCAGCAGGATTCGTTCGGCCAATCCGCTCACCGCACGGGCGTCGACCAGGAAAGTCGCCACGAAGACCACGAGCGCGGCCAAGGCGGCGTAGGACAACCGCCGGGCCTCGCCGAGAACCAGTCCTGCCAGCGGCAACGCGGTGAAAGCGGCGAGCGCGGCATACCGGTGGATCGCGCCGTGCCAGGTCAGCGGCTGGTCCATCGGCTCCTGCGGAAACACCGCGAGCACGCACAGTCCCACGCCGGACAAGGCGACGAGCCTGGCCGCCCGCACCGCCCCGGACAGCCGGACGCCGCCCGCGATGGTCAGCGCGCCGAAGCCGGTGGCCAGCATGGCGACCCCGACGAGCCGTGCGCCCTGGCCGACGTGGACGTACTCGCTGAAGGTGGTGGCAAGTGGATCGACCGTGCCGGCGTGGACGATCTCGACGTAGACCGCGATGACCAGTCCCGCGGCCAGCCAGGCGAGCGCGGACAGCCTGATCAGCGCTTTGATGTCGTTCATGAGACGAGCCTGACCGCGCGCCACCGTCCGGCACAGCCCGCCCGGGCGAGCAGTCCGTGTCCCCTCGTGGGGGACTCGCGGTGTCCCCCACGAGGTGATGTGCCCGGTCCGCGGCGTCGTTAGCGTCGAGCCATGGACTCCTACGGCGGTTCCCTGCGATGGGCGCTCCTCACCGGACGCGACGCCGATCTGGAACCGCCTTCGGCCTGGTGGCACGTTCCGGTCTGGATCAAATCCGTCCTCGCCGCAGTCATGCTCGCGGTGCTGCTGGGCTTGACCTACGGCACGTGGGCGCGGTACCTCGGCGGCGGCAGTGTGCCGCTGATCTTCTTCCTGCTGATCCTGCAGATCGTGCCGCCCTTGCTGGTCGTCAAACTCCCGTTGACCGCCGTCCGGGTGGCGGCGGCGGGGATGCTCAGCGCGATCGTCGCGGTCCTCTTCCCCGCCGACTACGCACTCTTCGGCCGGACGGGGTCGGACTGGCCGTTGCAGGTCCAGGTCCTGCCGTATCTCCCGGTGCTCGCGATGACACTCGCCCGCACGAAACCCGGGCAGGGCCGGGGCATCTCGGTCATCGCCGTGACGCTGGCCGTCGGGGTCGGCATCGCGCAGCTACCTCGCGCGGGTGCGAAGACCCTGGTGTGGTCGTTGATCGTGGTGGCCGCGACCATCGTGGCGGGATACGGGATGCAGCAACGCCGTCGGGCGCTGAAGCAGGCCGACGCGGCCGAGCGCACGACGGTCGAGGAGCGGGCGAAGCGGGCTTCGTTGCAGGAGCGTGCGTTGATCGCCAGGGAACTGCACGACATCATCGGTCATCACCTTTCGCTGATCGCGCTGCGGACCGACAGTGCGCGCTACCGCGTCCCGGACGTGTCCGAGGCCGCGGAGGAGGAGTTCCGCGCCATCGGGGTCGCGGCAAGGGAAGCGCTCGACGAGGCCCGGCGGCTGGTCGGCGTGCTGCGTGACACCGAGGCCGAGCCGGAGCACGAGCCGCAGCCGGGGCTCGCGGAGGTGCCGTCGCTGATCGAAGGCTGCCGGGCCTCCGGGATCGAGATCCGTGCGGACATCTCCGGCGGGGACGACATTCCCGCCCTGGTCGGACTGGCGGCGTACCGGATCCTTCAGGAGGCGTTGAGCAACGCGGCACGGCACAGCCCGGGAGCACGAGTGGCCGTCGAGGTGCGGCGGAAACCCGGCGGGCTCGAGATTCTCGTCGGAAACGGGCCGCCCACCCGCCCTGCCGGGCCGGGTTCGAGCGACGGCACCGGCCTCGCCGGGATCGCCGAACGCGTTACGCTGATCGGCGGTTCATACGAGGCCGGGCCGCGGGCCGACGGCGGCTTCCGCGTGGCCGTCGAGCTGGATCTCCCGGGGGTGGACGACGCGTGACGACCCTGTTCGTCGTCGACGACCAGGCCTTGGTGCGGGAGAGCTTCGCCGGCCTGCTGAACGCGCAACCGGGTCTGGACGTGGTGGGCCAAGCAGGTGACGGGATCGCGGCGCTCGCGGGCCTCGCCGCCTTGGGCACGCCGCCGGACGTCGTCCTGATGGACATCCGGATGCCGGTGATGGACGGTCTCGAAGCGACCAGGCGACTGCTCGAAGGCGACGGCGAGAAGCCGAAAGTGCTCGTCCTGACGACGTTCCACCTGGACGACTACGTCTACGAGGCGTTGCGGGCGGGCGCGAGCGGGTTCCTGTTGAAGGACGCGCCATCGGCCGAACTGATCAACGCCATCGAAGTGGTCGCCGCCGGGGACGCCCTGCTCTCCCCCGCGGTCACGAAGCGGCTCATCGCGAACTTCGTGGCGAGCGCGCCGGTGCCGCGGCCGTCCCCGGCGAGGTTCGACGTGCTCACCGAACGCGAGCGGGAAGTGCTGCGGTTGATCGCGAAAGGACGGTCCAATCCGGAGATCGCCACGGATCTGGTGCTTTCGGCGCAGACCGTCAAGACCTATGTGGGCCGGATCTTGGCGAAGCTGGGGTTACGGGACCGGGCGCAGGCGATCGTGCTCGCCTACGAAGCGGGACTCGTCTCCCCCACCTGACGCGTCACCAGGAAAGCGCCGGAGGAACAGCGCCGAAGGCGCCCGCCCGAAACGTCCTTCACGACGCGACCGGGGACGCCCCGGAAAAGCAGCAGGGCCGCCTTCCCGAAGGAAGACGGCCCTGCTGGAAAAACCTGGATCAGATCACGGTGACCGAGGTGGCCTGCGGACCCTTCGCGCCCTGCCCGATCTCGAACTCCACTCGGGCGTTCTCCTCGAGGGTACGGAAGCCGTTGCCCTTGATCTCGCTGTAGTGCACGAAGACGTCGCCGCCGCCGTTGTCGGGAGTGATGAAGCCGAACCCCTTCTCGGAGTTGAACCACTTCACAGTGCCCTGAGTCATAAAATCTCCATATGCAACACAAACAAACAGGAAGCCACGTCGGCAGCCCGGGTCATGACCAGACGGTTTGCTTCCCCGGAAACACGAGGAGACACTACGCCCGCTGAGTTCTGCGAGCGTGAACCAGCACGAACACAAAAAACGAGACCTGAATCAGTAAAGCACAACGCACGCAGGCGGACAAGGTTCCGCACCCGGGGTGTGCTGGGCCGCACTAGGCCGCATGGTGCCCTCGGACAACGCTACCCTCGCGGCCCCGCGCCGCACCGCCCGGGTCTCGCCGGCTATTCCCCGCTCGCCGCACGCAGCGGTGCCTCGGCGCCGAACGGTGAACGGCGCAACGCCTCCCGGTTCGTGGCCACGACGGCGATGTCGTGGGTCTCCGCGTCCGCGCTGAACTGCACCGGCACCACGCCGGAAACGGACCTGTCCTGTGGCTTCGTCTCGTCAGCCATGTTTTCTCCCAGTGTCAACACAACGCTCGTAGTACGACGTTCTGTACTGCGTGCCAACAACTCCACCAATACTCGCTCCGGTCCATATCGGACTCGCGGTGTTGCGGCGATTGTGCCACGGCCGACCGACAAAATCCGATCTCCGCGACCGGAACCCGGCCGAGTCGTCACCGCCTTCCCACCCTTTGGAGCAGGTGAAGGCCACCCGACAAGGGTTTCTGTGTATCCCCTGAGAAAAAGTCCACCCGGTCATCGGGGCGGCAACCGCTACTGGCCGCCCTGCGGTGGCCTGGCGGCGCCCAGCAGGCTCGTCAGCCGGATGTCCGGGGTCACCACGTCCGGATCCGTCCTGATGTCGATGACGCACGGCCGTTGCCGGACCAGCGCGCTCGCGATGATCGGCTCGAGTTCCTCACGGTCGTCCACGGTGTACCCGGCGGCGCCGAGACCGCGTGCCCAGGACGCGAAATCGGTGACGGGGACGGTGACCCCGGTGAGCCGTCCGTGTTTGCGTGCCTGGTGCACCGCGAGCGGGCCGTGCAGACCGTTCTGGAACACCAGGACGGTCACCGGCACCCGGTAGCGGACGGCGGTCTCGATCTCCTGCCCGGTCATCAGCGCGCCGCCGTCGCCCACCATCGCGATCACCGTCCGGCGTGGCTCGGCGAGTTTCGCCGCCACCGCCGCCGGAACGGCGTAGCCCATGGCCGCGTTGCTCGGCCCGAGCTGGCTGCGCGGCGCGGTGAAACACCAGTAGCGGTGCATGAACTGGGCGAAGTTGCCCGCGTCGCTGGTCACGATCGCGTCTTCGGGCGCGAGTTTGCGCACCGCGCGGATGACGTCGGCGGGGTGGACGCGGGTGGCGCCGCTGGTGTCGGGGGGCGTCATGAAGGTGTGCACGGCGGCGTTCGCGGCCGACGCGCGCCGCTGCCGGGGCGAGGCGACGGTGCGCAGTTCGCGCAGGAAGGGCTCGACCTCGGCGTCGACGCGGAAGGTCAAGCCGCCGCGGCGGGCGGGCTCGATCCCGGTGCCGACCAGCACCAACGTCTGCGATGGCGTCGGGTAGCGGAAGGACTGCGTGGTGACCTCGTCGAGCTGCGTGCCCAGCGCGAGCACGAGGTCGGCGCGTTCGAGGGCGTCGAGTTGCCGCGCGGGGATGCCGATGCCGAGGTGGCCGGCGTAGCGCGCGTGGTTCTCGGGGAAGGCGTCCTGACGGCGGAACGCGTTGTACACCGGGAGCGCGAGTTCGTCGGCGACGGCGATCAGCTCGTCGCGTGCCGCGCGAGCCCGGCCGCCGACGATCACCACCGGGTAGCGGGCCTCGTCGACCAGCTGCGCGACCGCCTCGGCGGTCCGGCCGAGGGCGCCGGTGGCGGGCGGGCGCACGGAGGCGACCGGTTTGGCCGAATCGAACGGGACACCCCAGAAGTCGGCCGGGACGGCGACGACGGTGGGCCCCGGCCGCCCTTCGCGGCAGCGGTTCAGCGCCTCGACCAGCAGGCCGGGCACCTCGTCCGGGGAGTCCGCGCGGCCGGTCCACTTGGCGAGGGGTTCGAGCATCGCGGTGAGGTCGGCGGTGGGCAGCTCGCTCGTCGGACCGGGCGCCGACGGCGGGTTCTCCAGGAGGACGACCATCGGGCTCTCGTCCTGGTACGCCGTGGTCACGCCGATCGCGAGGTTCGCCGCGCTCGGGCCGCGGCCGGCGAGCAGCACCGCCGGATGTTCGGTGAGCTTGCCTTCGGCCTCGGCCATGAACGCCGCGCCGGAGTCGTGCCTCGCCGAGACGAAGGTGATCGACCGCTCGCGTTGCAGCGCGTCGAGCAGATCCAGGAAG
This sequence comes from Amycolatopsis sp. QT-25, assembly GCF_029369745.1. Taxonomy (NCBI): domain Bacteria; kingdom Bacillati; phylum Actinomycetota; class Actinomycetes; order Pseudonocardiales; family Pseudonocardiaceae; genus Amycolatopsis; species Amycolatopsis sp. QT-25. The sequence continues at coordinate 374,813 of NZ_CP120210.1, read as the reverse complement.
GACTCACCCGCCACCGCGTACACGCGGTGGATCTGCGCCTCGGTCAGGATCCTCACGGCCGTCTGGGCGACGGACGCTCCCGGTTGGTATCTAATGAGAAGAGCTTAGGCGGGCGGTGATCGGTGCCGTCAAGCGATCTTCCGATTCCGGCAACCCCGGAGCGGCGGAAAGCACGAAATTCGGAACGTGTTCAAGCAAGGGAGCACGAAAACGTGACCTCAGCCACCGCTGGACGTGAAACTGTTTTCACCTATGGCGCACCGGCCTTGAAGTACGGCGCCGGGTCGAGCGATGAGATCGGCTACGACCTCACCCGGTACGGCGCCCGCCGGGTGCTCGTCCTGACCGACGCGGGCGTCGCCGCGACGGGCTGGCCGCAACGGATCGCCGAAGGCATCGAGACCTATGGCATCGAAGCCGTCGTCTTCGACGGCGTGCACGTCGAGCCCACCGACGTCAGCATGCGCGAGGCCGTCGACTTCGCCCGCGGCCAGGGCGAGTGGGACGCCTTCGTCGCCGTCGGCGGCGGGTCGGCCATCGACACCGCGAAGGCGGTGAACCTGTTGACCAGCAACGACGGCGACCTGATGGACTACGTCAACGCCCCGGTCGGCGGCGGCCGCGCGCCTGCTTCTGCGCTGAAACCGCTGGTCGCCGTGCCCACGACCACCGGGACCGGCTCGGAGAGCACCACCGTCTGCGTACTGGACGTGTCGTCACTGCGGGCGAAGAGCGGTATCAGCCACCTCCGGCTGCGGCCGAGCCTCGCCGTGGTCGACCCGAGGCTGACGGTCTCGCAGCCGCCCGAGGTGACCGCCGCGAGCGGGATGGACATCCTCTGCCACGCCGCGGAAAGCTTCACGGCCAAGCCGTACACCGAGTTCGACCGGAAGCGCCCGGAGGACCGGGTTCCGTACTGCGGCTCGAATCCGTTGGCCGACATGTTCGCCGAGCAGTCCCTGCGGCTGCTGTCGTGGGCGCTGCCCGCGGCCGTGCGGGACGGCTCCGACCTGAAGGCACGCGAAGCGATGGCGCTCGCGGCGACCTTCGCCGGCCTCGGGTTCGGCAACGCCGGGGTGCACATCCCGCACGCCAACGCGTATCCGCTCGCCGGACAGGTCCGGGAGTTCCATCCGCCCGGGTATCCCGGCGACGAAGCGATGGTGCCGCACGGGATGGCCGTCTCGCTGACGGCGCCGGCGGCGTTCCGGTTCACCTTCGACGCCGCCCCGGACCGGCACCTGCGGGTGGCGCGGCTGCTCGCGCCGGACTTCACGTGGCCGGGCGATCCGCGGGACCACCTGCCCTCGGTGCTGGGGCGGATCATGCGGGAGATCGGGATCCCCAACGGGATCGGCGCCGTCGGCTACACCGAGTCCGATGTGGACGCACTGGTGTCCGGCACGGTGAAACAACAACGGTTGCTGGCCACGGCGCCGCGCGAGGCGTCGGAAGCGGATCTCGCCGTCATCCTGCGGGAGTCGGTGACGCTGTGGTGAACGACGAGTATCCGCACTGGCAGACGGTTCCGTTGCGGTGGAAGGACAACGACGTCTACGGGCACGTCAACAACGTCGTCCACTATTCGGTGATGGACACCGTGATCAACACCTGGTTGATCGAACGCGGCGGTCTCGACATCGAGATCGGTGGTGTCATCGGGTTGTGCGTGGAGTCGCAGTGCAAGTACCACGCTTCGGTGTCGTTCCCCGGCGAGCTCGAAGTCGGTCTGCGGGTCGGGCATCTCGGCCGGTCCAGCGTCCGCTACGAGGTCGGGATGTACTCGAAGGAGACGGTGATCGCGGAGGGGCACTTCGTGCACGTCTTCGTCGATCGCGAGTCCCGGCGCCCGGTCCCCGTCGACGGTCTACTCAGGAGCGCGCTGGAGGAACTGGGCACTGGGCCGGGGTAGCCGCGGCGCCCACGCGTGCATGAGCTGGGCGTAGCGCGTGGACCGGTCCATGAGTTCGAGATGGGTGCCCAGCGCGGTTTCCCTGCCGTCCATCACCAGGACCCGGTCCGCGCGCAACGCCGACGTCAGCCGGTGCGCGATCACCACCAGCACCCCGCCCCGCTCGGCGAACGCCCGTTCCGCGCGGGCTTCGGCGGGCGGGTCGAGGTGCGACGTCGCCTCGTCGAGGACCACGACGCCCGCGTCGCTCGCGTATACCCGCGCGAGCGCGATCAGCTGCGCCTCACCGGCGGACAGCATTCCGTGCCCGATCTCGCCGTCGAGTCCGCCCAGCCGCGTCACCAGCGGTTCCGCGCCGACGGCCGCCACCGCCGCGGACAGCTCCGCGTCCGTCGCGGTCTGCGCGAACAGGCCGACGTTGTCCCGCACGGTCCCGGCGAAGACGTAGGCCTCCTGCGGGATCAACGCGACCATCCGGTGCCGCAGCGCGGCCGGGATCTCCCGGACCGGTGCCCCGCCGAGCAGCACCCGGCCCGACTGCGGTTCGAGCATCCCGGTCAGGAGCCCGGCCAGGGTCGACTTGCCGATCCCGCTCGGCCCCACCACCGCGAGCCGCTCTCCGGGCCGCAGGTGCAGGTCGAGGCCGCGCACCACCGGTTGGGCCGCCGCTCCCCAGCCGAAGGTCAGGTCGCGCACGGAGATCGCGGTGCCCTCGGGTTCGGCCGTGCCGTCGGGTTCCGGTTCGGCCTGCGCGGTCTCCGCCAGCCGCCGCAGCGCGACGATCAGCCGCAGCACCACGGTGCTCGCCGTCGCGGCCAGCCCGCGCAGCGCCGGCTGCATCGTCGTCGCCAGGTAGACGAGCGCGCCGAGCGCGGCGCCGGCGGTGAGCGTGCCGTCCTCGACCATGCCCGGCGCCACCAGCAACGCCAGGAGCAGCGGCACGAAACCGCCGGTCGCGATCACCACCGTCCTGGCCGCCCCGGACCGCGCCACCCGCACGGCCGCCTCGGCCTGCGTGCCGACGGCGTCGTAGAGCTCGCGCGCGGCGAGCGGTTCCGCGCCGCAGGCGACGACGTCACGCATGCCCGACAGCGACGCACCCGCGACCTCGGCGGTCCGCTCGTCGGCCAGTGCCAGCGCGCGCTGACGGCGGGCCAGCGACGGGAGCAGGCAGGCGAACACCCCGACCGCGACCACCACCGGGATCGAGACGATCAGCGCGAGCGAACCGGCGACGGTGAACAGCCCGGCCAGCGCCGCCACCGTCGTCACGATCATTCCCCGCGCCTGCACCAGGAGCCCGGCCGTGGCGTCGCGGACCACTTCGACGTGCTGGGTGATGCGGGCGACGCCACTGGCGTCCGGCTGGTTCCGCGGCGGCGAGGGATCGTGCAGGACCCCGCGTACGACGGCGGTCACCAGCGCGTCGCGCAACGGCTCCACGACCTTGCCGAGCTGATGCCACACCAGCCGCGAACCGAACGCCCCGATCACGGCGACCAGCCCGAAGACCGCGAGCCAACGCAGTCCGGTGCCTGGCCGATCCGCGGCAAACCCCTCGTCGACCGCGAGTTCGACCAGGCGACCGGACAAGAACGCGGGCGCGCTTTCCAGTACGGAGCACGCCAGCAGGACCAGGCCGCCTTTCCACTGCCCGGCCAGCGCCGAGCGGTAGAGCCCCCAGACGCTCATTGGGTGCCCTCGGTGAAAACCGCCCGGTACGCCGGATCCCGCCACAGCTCGTCATGCGTGCCGACCGCGCGGATCCGGCCGTCTTCCAGCCACACCACCGCGTCCGCCCGTGACGCGGTGGCCGCGCGATGCGTCACCACCACCCGCGTCCGGCCGGGCAGGGTGCGCTCGATCGACTCCTCCACGGCGGCTTCGGTGACCGTGTCGAGACTGGCCGTGGCGTCGTCGAGGACGAGCACCCTCGGCGCGTGCGCGATCGCGCGCGCCAGGCCGATCCGCTGGGCTTCCCCGCCGGAAAGCGGCGTCTCGGAAAGCGGTGTCCGGTATCCGTCCGGCAGCCGGACGATGAGGTCGTGCACCTGGGCGGACCGGCAGGCACCGCGCACGGCGGCCTCCCCGGCCCACGAGCCGTAGCCGACGGCGTCACCGATGGTCGCGCCCAGCAGCGCGGGCCGTTCGAAGGCGAACCCGACGACCGCGCGGAGTTCCCGCGGCCGCAGCCGCTCCAGCGGACGGCCGTCCAGCGTCGCCGTCCCCTCGTCCGGGGGCAGCAGCCCGCCGAGGACGTTGACCAGCACGGACTTCCCCGCACCGGAGCGCCCGACGACCGCGGTGAACCGGCCGCCCCGGACGACCAGGTCGACGTTCCGCAACGCGCCTTCGACCGTGACACCGCGCAGTTCGAGCGTGCCCTCCCCGACCACGACACCGAGGTCGCCCGGTTCGGGGACCGGCGCGTCGAGCACCTCGTCGATCCGCCGCGCACACGACCGCGCACGGGAAAGCGTGGTGAGCAAAGGGATCTGGGTGATCAGGCCCATGCCGAGCGCGACGTAGCCGAGCGCCGCGAGCACCTGCCCGACGGACAGCCTGCCCGCCAGCACACCGAAACCGGCGGCGGCGAGCACCGCGAGTTCCGCCGCCGGTAACAGCAGACCGGATCGCCACACCATCCTGGCCTGAGTGCGCCACATCCCGCGGCCGGCGAGGCTCAGTCTCGGCAGCGGCCGCAGCACTCGTTCGGCCTCGCGGTCGGCGGTGCCCGACGCGGCGATCGTGCGGAGCCCCGCGACCGCGTCGACCATTCTCGCCGCCAGTTCGCCGGAAACCTCTTGATAGGTGAGGACGTCGTCGGCGGTGTTCTTCAGATGGGTGCGCGCGAGCATCAGGCCGAAGGGGATGCTGCCAAGGAAGACGAGCGCGAGCCGCCAGTCCATCAGCGCGAGCAGGACGAGGGCCCCGCCGGAGATCAGGGTGGTCGAGCCGAGCTGGACGACGACCGAGGCGATCATGCCCGCCCCGGTGCAGTCACCGGTGAGCCTGCTGATCGCGTCGCCGTCGGCGAAGGTCGATCTGGTGCCGAGGGCGAGGTAACCGTCGGTGAGCTTGCGGCGCATCCAGGCCGTCGCGGACGAGGTCATCCGCGCGGTGAGGATCCCGCCGATGAGGCCGACGGCGATCTCGGTGACGCCGAGGACGACGAGCCAGGAGACTTCGGGAAGGCTGGGGCGGCCCGCCACCACGGCGTCGACCGCCGCCGCCAGCGCGCCGGGCAGGAGCAGTCCCGCCGCCGTCCCGGCGAGCGCGCTGAGGATCAGCGCGATCAGGCGGGGGCGATCGAGGAGGGTCACGGTGACCAGCAGGCGATCGGCGGAACCCGCCATCCCACTCCTTCGTCCTCGAGCCGGCGGAGAGGGCTCACGTCCCATTTCTTGATCCGTGATCCCAACGAGATGAACCGGAAGGCAAAATGAAGGCGCGGGAGCGGCGCACTTGGCCTGTGCCGCTCCCGCACCCTCAGTGATCAGTCAGCGCTCAGTGGCAGGTCAGCAGGCTGACCGTGCTGTTGGCGCAGGAGGCCAGCAGGCTGAGGTTGCTCGCGCCGCCGTGGCTGCCACCGCCGCCACCCTCGAGCACCTCGGGGGTTTCCAGGGCCTGCAGGTCGAGAACCAGTTCCATGATCTGTTCCCTTTCGTTGATTTTCCACTTCCGCCGATCGTCACCGACCGGCAGTTCGGGGGGACAGGAAAGGCAGCGCGGCCTTTCCGTTCAGGGTGGCGGCGAGGGCGAGCAGAACGCCCGCGCCACCGGTGACGACGTCCATCGACAGCCGCAGCAGCTGGTTGCCGGGGAACGCCAGGCCACCCTTGTACGGCACCGCGTACCAGGCCAGCCGGGAAAGATGCAGGTCGATGGCGTCGCGGACCCACTGGTCCGGGTCGGCGCCCATGGCCAGCGCGGTCATCAGCCCACCCCGGCCGAACAGCAGACCGGGATGGATGACGAACTCGCCGCGGCATGCTTCACGCAGGCCGGGAAGGCTCTTCAACGCCTTCGCGTCGGGGCGGTGTTTCGCCAGCTCTTCGGCGACCATCAGGATCCCCGCGCTGCCGACACCCGCGTAGGGCAACGTCCTGGTCTCGCCGTCGCGGACCTGCAGTGAGCCGTCGTCGGACTCCCCGCACTCCTCGATGTCCCGCTCGAGCGCCTGGTCGGCGAAGGACAGCCAGCCCTGTTCGTGAGTGCGCTCGAACAACCGGACGAACAGCAGTGCCGGACCGGACCAGCCGTTGAGCAACCCTGCCCTGGCGAAGTCGCCCGGCGGGTCGGCGGTTTCGAGCGCTTCGGCGAGCCGGACGGCGGTGGCGAGCGCCTGCCTGCCGAACTCGTTGTCCTTGCGGGACACCGCGAAGTGCAGCTGGGTGAGCCCGATCCCGGACAGGCCGCCTTCCAGACCGTGGTCGGTGGTCTGCGCGACCAGCGTCGCCGACGCCGACAGCAGCTTGGTCGCCTCGTCCCGGTAGCCGAACTCTTCGAGGACGTACGCGATGCCGTAGGAGCCGTCGTAGAACCCCGGCCGTCCCGGCGGTTCGCGGCGGATCGAGTCCAGCAGCCAGCGTTCGTGCTCCTGGTGACGCTCGCCGCCGACCGTTTTCAGGGCATGGAGGACACCGGCCGCACCGTAACCGAAGCATGCTCCGCCGACGCGGAACTGTTCGATGTCGCCAGGGAAGAGCCGGTCGGTGCGCTCGGGGGTCGCGCTGGCGAGGATCGCCTCGACGATCTGCTTGCGGACCAGCGTCCAGTCCGGCTTGTCCTGGTCGAGCTCGGTCGCGCTCGGCAGCGGCGGGACGTTCCGGGGCGCGAGTTCGGCGACGATCGAGTCGGCGTAGCCCTCCGGCACGTCGAAGCGCTGTTGGACGAAGTCGGCGAGCCCGCGCAGCTTCGCCGGGGCGAGCTCGAGGAGCGTCGTGAGCGGCAAGAAGATCCACAGCTTCAGGACGGCGAGCGCGTACTCGTCGACCTCGAACCCGTTCCGGTCCCGCGGGGCGCGGAAACCGGGGGCGCCGAGGGCGGGCCGCACACCGGTCTCCACGTCGGACGCCATCTCGAAGTCGATCAGCGAAACCGAGTCGTCGTCCCCGTCGACCAGGATGTTCAGCGAGTGCAGGTCACCGAAGACGATGCCGCGGCCGTGCACCTCCCCGACCATCGCCTCCACCCGCCGGACCAGCGCCAGCGCGCGTTCGGTGTACGCGGCGATGTCGGCCTCGGTGGTGTCGCGCCGGGTGAGCGGGTAGTTGCGGGCGAGCCAGCTGCCGAGCGAGACGCCGGGCATGTACTCCATCGCCAGGAAGTGGTGCTCCCAGACGGTGAAGCGGTCGAAGGCGGTGGGGATGCCGTCGATGCCCTTCAACCGGTCCAGCACCTCGTGCTCGCGGCGGAGGCGTTCGACGGCGTCGACCTCGTCGCGGTCGAGGCCGGCGAACGGCCTGGCCTCCTTGAGGACCACCCGCTCGTCGTCGGCCTTCCGGTCGGCGAGGTACACGCCACCGCCGTTGGAGAAGTGCAGCGAGCTTTTCACCTGATAGGGGAACTCGTCCGCGCCGCCGCTCTTGCGAGCCGCGAGGTGCGGGGCGAGGAACTCCGGAATCGTGACCCAGTCGGGGACGGAGAAGGTCGGTTCGCGCTTGTCCGGGACCAGCGTGCCGTCCGGTTTGCGCACCGCGAGGACCCGCTTGCCGTCGAGTTCGACCCATTGCTCGGCGAATCCGCCGTAGCGCACGTAGAGCGGGCCGGCACCATACCGAAGATCACTGAGAATGTAGGCCCCTGGCTCCCCGTCGAGCTTCGCGGACAACTCGGCGAGAACACGCTCGAGCTCGATGTTGTCAGCTGGATAAAGAGTGAGTAACTTACCGCTTCCGTCACGCGGAGCGTATTTCGAATTCCTTGCCAGCAACGTGCTCCGCGAACGCAGATGCTTGTAGGACACCTCGCGCTCGACGCAATGTTCGTGCACCTTCGTGAGCACGCGCTCGGCGTTGCCCAAACCTGCGGAAACATGGATTTTCCAGCCCTGCGAAGGAAGGTTTCGAGCAACAGGGTGCAAAAGCCGCCACACTCCGCGCACTCCGGTGCGCCAGCCCGTGGCGGGAGCGGGCAACAGGGAGGCGAAATCGTCGGCGGCGTCCCCGTTTTCCCGCTGCTCATCGAAGAACAGAGGATCGGCGAAGCAATACGCTTCGTACCGGACGTCCATCGAGCGCCCCCTCCTTGGCACCAATCGGATGGGCCATGTGCACCATCGCGATGGAGAATATTCCACCCGCCGGATTGCGAACGGCCAATCCGCCATATCGGGGGTTCGGCTGGGCTGTTCAGGGACGTGAATTCGAAACCTACCGAATGGTAGGGGTACCCAGGGTGAGATCAAGTCCGATTTCAACCACCCGGTCGGTGTGTAACAGGAAGGGATCGGCGCCGTAGTCCCTGGTCGAAGCGCCGATCGCAATAATGCCCGGCCAAAGTGACCGAACACCGTATGAACGCGCTTTGTGATCAATTCACCCCCGCCTGGACCATTGTCGCCTCTCGTGGCGCCCGCCACGAACGCCACCGGTCGCCCGTCGGCGGAGATCGGCCCACGGGTACGTTGTGGCCGGTGGAGCGGGTGAGGAGGCGCGTGTGAGCACAGGTTTCGCGGTGACCGTCGCGATTTGCGCGATCCTGGTCGCGATCTGGAGTTTCGTGCAGTCCGCGCGCAAGAAGCTTCCGGACAACGCACTGCTCGCCGGCCTCGCCGTGGTCGAACTCCTCTTGGTGGCGCAGCTCGTCATCGGGATCGTCCTGCTGATCGGCGGCGGCCGCCCCGGCAGCATGGCCACCTACCTCGCCTATCTGATCGGCTGCCTGGTCGTGCTCCCGCTCGGCACCTTCTGGGCGCTGGCCGAGCGCACCCGGTCGAGCACCGCGATCCTCGGCATCGCCTGCCTCGCCATCCCGGTGATGGTGCTCCGGCTGCACGAGGTGTGGGCGGGTGCCAGTGCCTGAAGAAACCGAGGAGAAGACGGTGGACACCGCAGCGGACAAGGCCTCCGGACCGGGACGGATCCTGGTCGCCGTGTACGCGATCTTCGCACTGGCGGCGACCTCACGCGCCGCCGTGCAGATCGGCACCAAATTCCCCGAGGCACCGCTGGCCTACACGCTCTCCGCGTTCGCGGCCGTCGTCTACCTCTTGGCCACCGTGGCACTGGCCCGCCGCGGCGCGCGCTGGTGGCGGATCGCGCTGGTCGCCTGCGGCGTCGAACTGCTCGGCGTACTGACCGTCGGCACGTTCAGTCTCTTCGACCGCGAAGCCTTCCCGCACGCCACCGTGTGGTCGGTGTACGGGCAGGGTTACCTCTTCATCCCGCTGGTACTGCCGGTGATCGGGTTGTTCTGGTTGCGGCGGACGAAGCCCTGACCGGCCTGGGCTCGTGAGCGATGCCTCGACACCGGACGTGGTGAGTACGGCCGCGCGAAGACCTGGGTGCCGTGGCACCGAACTCGCGTGATGGGGAGCGTATCTCGCGTGATCGAGGGCGTGTCTCGCGTGATCGAGGGCGTATCTCGCGTGATGGGGAGCGTATCTCGCGTGATCGACGCCGAACGCGAGTTGCGCCTCTGGTCACGCGAGTCACGACTTGGCCCTCGAACCTCACTTGTCGAAACAGCCGTTTTCGTCGAGCGGGCCGAAGCTGGGCAGGACCAGCCCGCACAGGTAGCCGTCGATCCAGCGCCCGTTGCCCGCGGCGTTGGTCAGCACCCGGATCGCCGGCGCGAACGCGGCGATCCCCTTGGCCAGGGCATCCTGGTTGCGTTGCAGCATCGAGGTCAGCCGGTCGAGTTGTTCGAGCACGGGCCCGAGTTGCCCGTCGTTGTCGGCGATGATGCCGTCGAGCGCGGTCGCGAGCCGTTTCGCCCCGTCGAGCAGGTCCTTGATCGCCTGCTGCCGGGTGGAGATGGCGCGCAGCAGCGCGTTGCCGTCCTGAATCAGCCGCTGGACCTCGGCGTCGCGGTCGACGAGGGTCCGCGAGACCTGCCGCGTGTTCGCGACCAGCGTCCGGAGTTGCCGGTCGCGTGAGGCGATGGTGCCGGACAGCCGGGAAATCCCGTCGAGCGCGGCACGCACGTCGGCCGGAGTATCGGCGAACGTCGCCGACAACATGTCGAAGCTTTTCGCGAGCTGATCGACGTCGACGGCGTCGACGGTTTTCGACAGATCCCGAAACGCTTCAAGGACGTCGTAGGGCGCGGTGGTCCGGCGCAGCGGGATCGGTTCGCCGGGATCGAGGATCGCTTCGCCGCGCGGGTCGAGCGCCAAATACTTCTGTCCCAAGACGTTCTTGATCTGGATGGACGCGCTCGTGGCGTCGCCGACCCAGGCGTCCCTGACCCGGAAGGAGACGAGCACGCGATCGCCCGCGAGGTCGACCTCGGCCACTTTGCCGACCTTCACCCCGGCGATCCGGACGTCGTTGTCCACGCGCAGCCCGCCCGCGTCGGAGAACTCGGCGGAATAGGTGACGCCGCCACCGAGCACCGGCAGCGCGTCGGCGTTCAGCGCCGCCACCATCCCGAGGGCCATCGTGGTGAGACCGGCGAGCGCCGTCTTGACCGGATCCACCGCGCCGAAGGACCTCATCGCCTCACCTCGCAGGTCACGAGCGGCAAAGCCTAGGGGCCACTCCTGCCCGTCGCCAGGCGAAACGTTGCACCGATCGGGTGGCAATGTCTGTCCATTATGGACTCAGGTGGATCGTGACGGCTGACCCCAGAGCTCGTTCGCCGTCCCCCGCGCGACATGCTCCTCGTAGCTCTCGACCTTCCGGCTGATCAGGTCCAGGCAATCGGCCAGCTCGGCGATCCGGTCGCGGACGGAGTTCTGGTGGTCCCGGAGCAGCTCCAGTCGCTTTTCCTCGTTTCCCGGCCCCTGCCGGACGAGAGCGGCGAATTCGCGAATGGTGGCGAGCGGCATTCCGGACGCCCGGAATTTCGTGCAGTTCAGCAGCCATTCCACGTCGTGTTCGGTGTACACACGGCGGTCGTTCGCGTCCCGTCGCACCGGCGCCACGAGCAATCCTTCCTTCTCGTAGAAGCGAAGCGCGTGCACGCTGAGTCCGGTCCGGGCGGTGACCTCACCGATCGCGAGTTCCGTCATCTCACCGACGATAACGGTTGACAGCGTTCGACGGCGGTTGACCTAGAGTGCCCTCTAGCTCTTAGCGTCCGCCGCATGAACGACTCACAGCACAAGATCGGGTCCGGCTTCGGCGCGCGCAGCACCGCCCGGGAAGTACTGAGCGGGATCGACCTTTCGGGCAAGGTCGCCGTCGTCACCGGCGGCTATTCGGGGCTGGGCCTGGAAACCACGCGTGCCCTGGCGAACGCCGGGGCGCATGTGGTCGTCCCCGCCCGCCGTCCGGCCGACGCCGGGGCCGCGCTCGCCGGGATTCCCGGCACCGAGGTCGGCGAGCTCGACCTCGCCGACCTGACCAGCGTCGAGGCCTTCGCCCGCGAATTCCTCCGCACCGGACGCCAGGTCGATCTGCTGATCGCGAATGCCGGGATCATGGCCGCGCCGGAACGGCGGGTCGGCCCCGGCTGGGAGTCGCATTTCGCGATCTGCCACCTCGGCCACCACGCCCTGGTGAGCCGTCTGTGGCCCGCGTTGAAAGCGGCAGATGGGGCGCGCGTCGTCACGGTGTCCTCCGCCGGTCACCACTCCTCGGCGATGCGCTGGGACGACGTCCAGTTCGAGCGCGGCTACGACCGATGGCTCGCCTATGGCCAGGCCAAGACGGCGAACGTGTTGTTCGCGGTGCGGCTGGACGCGCTCGGCGCCGCACACGGGATCCGCGCGTTCAGCCTGCATCCGGGCGCCATCCTCACTCCCCTGCAGCGGCATATGCGGCGAGAGGAAATGGTCGAGCGCGGGTGGATCGACGAGCACGGCGACCAGGCCGACCCGAGCTTCAAGTCGCCGGAGCAGGGCGCGGCCACCCAGGTCTGGGCGGCGACGTCGCCGCTGCTCGACGGGATGGGCGGCCTCTACTGCGAAGACTGTGACATCGCCGACATCGCCGAAGTCGCCGTCGAAGAGGGCGAATGGACGGGTGTGCGCCCGTATGCGGTCGATGCCGGTGAGGCCGCGCGGCTCTGGGAGCTCTCCGAAAACCTCACCGGCGCCTCCCGTGCCTAGTTCCAGAACCTGATCTCCGGATTGCCCGGCACCGGCCCGTCGAGCAGCGGCTGATGTCCACCGCGCAGGTTCCTGTCGAAGAACGCGGAGACGTACGCCCTGGTCAGCTCCATGCCGCGCTCGCCACCGAGCAGACCGGGCCAGGCAAGGCCCAGCTGCTCACCGAGTACGCCGACGTCGGTGAAGGACGCGTGCTCCGCCGTCGCGACACTGATCCAGCGCTTCCAGCCGGTGAGGTTCGGCCAGCTGCCCGCCCACGTCGTGTCCGGACCGGCCGGGGTGTACTCGCTCTCCCGGCCGAGCAGCAGGAACGGCCGGTCGATGCCGGCTGCGGGGATCGGCGACCACAGCCTGCCGTCCAGGTCCGCGCCCGCCCGGATGCGCTGGTCGGCGACCATCGCGGTCGGTGTGCTGTATCCGCCGATGGAATGCCCCGCCATGCCGATGCGGGTGCGGTCGATCAGCCGGGACCAGGAAGACGAGGGCCTGGTCAGCGTGTCGAGGACGAACGAGACGTCCGCGGAGCGGATCGGCGGCAGCAGTTTCGAGTCGGAGCCGCACGCGGCGCATTCGATGACGCGCCCGTCCGGGAAGGCGGTGCCGTGGGACTCGTGGTTGTGACCGATCAGTGCGACGACGAACCCCTTGCTCGCCAGCTCTTCCGCGAGCCCGGTGAGCGTCGTACGCGGTTTGCCGAACCCTGGCGACAGGACGGCGAGCGCGCGCTTTCCGGGCCGGGCCGGGGCGTCGACCCGGGCGCTGGTCCGGAGTCCGGAGAGCAGTGCGGGGTCGATGTCGGGCAGGCCCGATGCGGCCAGGAAAACCTTGGCCTCGGCGAAGGTGAGGTACGGCCGCTTCGGGCCGATCGGCAGCAACGCCGGGTAGAACATCGACACCATCAGCTCGCGCGGACCGGACGGCACCCAGGGGTCCTTGCGTGAGGTGTCGACGAGGTGCAGATCGGTGGAGCCGAGGGGATGCGAGCCGGTCGGCGGTGGCAACGTCAGCCGCGGGGCCGCCGCGGCGGGGCTCGCCGTGGCCGCCATTCCGGCGAAGGCGAGCAGTGCGACGAGAAGCCTTCTCATGAGGATTCCGTTTCTGTCGAGGTTTTTCCCGCACCCAGCCTGGAGCCCGGCGACGTGTTCGCGCGTCTGTCGCAAGTCGTATCCCGGGGTCTGCCGTCAGAGGGATCCGCGCCGCCCGTTCCAGGATTACGCTCGACTGGTGCTGGCCTTTCTCAGGAGTCGTCCGAGAGCCGTCGACCGCGTTCTGACCCTCCTCGTCGGACTGTCCACTGTGGTCTCAGCCGACGACCCGGAGGGCTTCGAGTGGTGGCTGACCTCCTTGGTGGCCCTGGCTTCTTTGCTCGTTCGCCATCGGAATCCCACGATCACCTTCGCGGCCGGGGCCACGGTCTCGCTCCTGCACCTGGCGATGGGAAACGATCTCCGGCCCGTCGACGTCGTGGGGTTGATCGGCCTCTTCTCCGTCGCGGCCTGGGGGTCGCGACGGCGTTCCGTCGCGTTGCTGGCGGTGGGCCTGCTCGCGGCCGGGGCCTGGGCGTTCCATGCCTCCGAAACGAACACAGCGAACACGCGGGCGCCGGTTCCGCTGTCACCGCGGATCATCGTCATCGATCCGCTGGCGCCGGTCACCGCCGACTACTCCGACACCGCCGCCGCCGAAGACGATCGAGTGCAGGATTGGGGCGGTTTTCCGGCTATCGGCCTGTCACTCGGCGTGGCGTGGCTGGCCGGGCTGAACACGCGGCAGCGCCGGATCCGCCTCGCGGTGCTGGAACAGCGGGCCACCGATCTCGAACGCGAGCGCGACACCCAGGCCGCACTGGCCGTGGCGGCCGAACGCGGCCGGATCAGCCGCGAACTGCACGACGTCGTCGCGCACGCGCTTTCCGTGGTGGTCCTGCAGGCGCAGGGCGCCCAAGCGGAACTGGAGCGGCGGCCCGAGCGATCACGGGAGGCGCTGGACGCCATCGTCGACACCGGGCGGACGGCGTTGAGCGAGATCCGGCGGCTGCTCGGCGCGCTCGGCCAGGACGAACCGGAGTGGGCACCCCGGCCCGGGGCCGAGCGCCTGCCGCGGCTGGCCGCCGACATCCGGTCGGCGGGCACACCGGTCGAGTTCCGCGTCGAAGGGGAGCCCCGGCCACTGTCGTCCACAGTGGACTTGGCGGCCTACCGGATCGTGCAGGAGTCGCTGACGAACGTGCTGAAACACGCCGGTCCGGACGCGTCGGTGACTATCGTGCTGCGGTACGGGCCCGGAACACTGGAGATCGAGGTGACCGACGACGGCATCGCGGCGGAAGCGCCGTCCGGCACCGGGCACGGCCTCGAAGGGATGCGGGAGCGAGTGAACGTACTGGGCGGCACCTTCGACGCGGGACCCCGGCCGGACCGCGGCTTCGCCGTCCGCGCGTCCCTGCCGTCATGACGATCCGGGTGGTCATCGCCGACGACCAGGCGCTCGTGCGCACCGGTCTGCGGATGATCCTGGACAACGCGGACGACATCGACGTCATCGGCGAAGCGGGTGACGGTGCGGAGGCCGTCACGCTGGTGGCGGAGCTCGATCCCGACGTCGTGCTCATGGACATCCGGATGCCCGAAATGGACGGCGTCGAGGCCACCGCCGCGATCGCCAAGGCTCATCGAGCCCGTGTGCTGGTGCTGACCACCTTCGACCTGGACGAATACGTCTACGCCGCACTCCAGGCGGGGGCGAGCGGATTCCTGCTCAAGGACTCGCTGGCGCCGGATCTCCTCGCCGGCGTCCGCGTGGTCGCCGCCGGGGAGGCCACCCTCGCGCCCACCGTCACCCGGCGGCTGCTCGACCGCGTCGTCACCGGCGGTCTGCCCACGTCGGCACCGGACGGCAGGCTCGCGCTGCTCACCGGGCGCGAACACGAGGTGCTCCAGCAACTGGCGCGGGGCCTGTCCAACGCCGAGATCGCCGGCCTGCTGTACCTCTCGCCGGGGACGGTGAAGACCCACGTCGGCCGGATCCTGACGAAACTCGGCCTTCGCGACCGCGTCCAGGCCGTCGTCTTCGCCTACGAGTCCGGGATGATCAGCCGCTGACCGCGGCGGGGGTGCGCCAGTGCTTGCCGCGCCGGGGCCGCCGGTGCTGGCCGCGCCTGCCGAGGTCACGCAGGTCGTCCGAAGGGCGAGCGGCGAACTCCTCGGCCGTGATGCCCATCCGCACGAGGTACTTGATCTCCCCGCGCACCACCTCGGTGTCGCGCAGCCTGCCCTCCTCGCGGAAGCCGAGCCCGCCGTGCAGCGAAAGCGACGCGAGGTTGCCGCCGTACACGGTGACCTCGCATTTGCCGAAGCCGCGCTGGCCGAACATATGCGCCAGGAGGACGGTGATGGCGTCGGTGGCGTAGCCGCAGCGCTGGTGCCGAGGGGCGATCCCGATGCCGTAGCCGAACCGGCCGGTCACCGGGTCGGCGCCGATGGTGCAGACCGACCCGACCAGCATCCGGCCGCGCACCGTCTCGATGCCGAAGTGGATGTCGTCGCCGGAGGACCCCGAGCGATGCGAAGCCCAGTGCCGGTGTCCGCCGCCGATCAGCGGCGTCGCCTCGCGGGCCATGTCTCGGTCGAACCCCATCAGGACCCGGCGATCGCGGAGACCGACCTCGCGCAACCGCACCTTCCGCCCGACCTGCGCGGGTTCCAGGGCGGTGCGGCTCACCGCGTCCGACCGCACGACTGCTCACGAACGATCACAAGCATGCTTCGACGATATCGGTACCCGAAACGCCCGAAGGCCCCCACCCGGTACGGATGGAGGCCTTCGGCGTGAAGAAAGTCAGATGGCGACGACGCGCTGGGCCTGCGGGCCCTTCTGACCTTGACCGATCTCGAACTCGACGCGCTGCCCTTCGTCCAGGGACTTGAAACCGCTGCCCTGGATCTCCGAGTAGTGCACGAACACGTCCGGTCCGCCGTCGTCCTGAGCGATGAAGCCGAAGCCCTTTTCGCCGTTGAACCACTTAACGCTGCCCTGAGCCATACTTTTATACCTGCTCTTCATAGCGAGTCTGAGCCCATTCGATGCCCCGATCTCGCCGTCCATTGTTGCAGGTCTTGCCGCGTAGCACACGTCGCCATCCCAAATTCGTACAGATTGCCAGGTCAGCGCCACCCTCGGCGGGTCGGCCGGGAGTCCGGATCGCCGGTTTCGACGTCTTCGTCCCGCTTCGGGGTTGACCTTGACCCTGCGTCAGGGTCGGACCCTTGCCGCATGACGAACAGACCCCCACTCGGAGAGTTCCAGGAGATCGACGGCCGCCGCCTTTTCGTGCACCGATCGGGTGACGGCGGGCCCGCCGTCGTGTTCTTGCCGGGGGCGAGCGCGGTCGGCCTGGACTACTTCGGTGTCCAGCAAGAGGTCGCGCGGTTCACCACCGCCGTGCTGTACGACCGCGGGGGCACGGGCTACAGCGACGCCCTCCCGTTGCCCCGCGGCGCCACCGCGGTCGCCGGCGAGCTGCGGGAACTCCTCCTCGCCCAGGGCATCGCCGCCCCGTATGTGCTGGCGGCGCACTCTCTCGGCGGCCTCTACGCGCATCGGTTCGCGCAGCTGTACCCGCGAGAGGTGGCCGGACTGGTCTTCTTGGACGCCCTTCACCCCGGCTGGGACGACTTCATGCCGCCCGCGGCGAGTCTGGCCGAGGCCGAGCGGCCGAGGCCCGAGCCGGACCGCCAGGCCCTTCGCGCGATGCACGCCGAGCTGTGCGCGGGCTATCCGGAGGAGGTGGGCCCGCCGCTGATCGAGGCCAAGATGAGCGACGAATGGCTCCGTGCCGGCGCCGCGGAACGGACCGGCTTGGTCGCGCTCGCCGAAGAACTGCGGGGCGGACCGGACCTTCCCGACGTCCCGGCGATCGCGCTCACCGTCGTCGGCATCGACCCGACGCGGATCGATGAGGCCAAGACGAAGATGGACGCCGCGCGGGTGAGCGGGTTCTCGCGCGGGGAACAGCGGGTGATCTTCGACACGCTCCACCACCGGCTCTGCTTCGACCGCCCCGACGCCGTGGTCCAGGCGATCCGCGACGTCGTCGCTTGGTCCCGTTGAGGGGAAGCGCCCCGTAGCGTGGTGAGCCGGAGGTCCACGGACAGGAGGACGGGTGCTCACGATCGGCAGGCTCGCGGCGACCGCCGGCGTGACCGTGCGTGCCGTTCGTCACTACCACCACATCGGCCTGCTGCCCGAGCCCGAACGCGACGCCTCCGGTTACCGCCGCTACAGCGCGCAGGCGGCGGTGGACCTCATCCGGATCAAGACCCTCGCGGACGCGGGCGTCCCGTTGTCCCGCATCGACGCACTGCTGCACGCGGAGCCTGCCGAGTTCGCCGCCGCCATCTCCGACATCGACGCCGAGCTGCGGCGCCAGATCGACCGGCTCACCGAAAACCGCCATCGGATCGCCGAACTGACCGGCGGTGAACGGCTCGTCCTGCCTCCCGGCGTGGTCGCCCTCCTGGAGCGGATGCGCGGCCTCGGCGTCAGCGAACAGCGGGTGCTGCTCGAACGGGACGCGTGGATCCTGATGCAGGCGCTGGAGCCGCGTGCGATGCCGGAACGGCTGCGCGACAAGAACGCCGCCTTCGACGATCCCGAGACGCTGCGTGTCTACCTCGCCTGCGATCAGGCCATCGGCTGGGATCCGCGCGATCCCCGGCTCGACCGGCTCATCGACGACCTGGACGCCTGGGCGATCGAGCACGAACGGGACGGCGGGCGGCCGGGACACCGCGAGCTGGTGGTTTCCCGGATCTCCGAGTCGTCACCGGCGTGGCGGCGCATCGTCGGCGAACTCGCCCATCGTGCCCGGTCGCGTCAGTGCTCTTCCGGTTCGGGGCCGATCCGGTAGGGCACGGGCTTGCCGTCCGCGTCCCGCGCCGGGACCGGATGGCCGCCGGCGTCCACGATCCTGCCGTCGACGATCCGGTCGCCGTCCTGGAGCCGCGAGAGGGCCTTGAGGTCGGCGTAGTCGATCACCCTGGTCGCCGTCGCGAACACCGACGGATCGCGGCCCTTGCCCGGCTTCAGGTGGTTGAACAGCAAGTTCAGCGCGACGGCCATGAGCGCGGCGGAGCTGATCCCCGAGTGGAAGATCGTGCCGACCCACGCCGGGAAGTGGTGGTAGAACTCCGGCGCCGCGATCGGGACCATGCCCAGTCCCACGGAGGCCGCGACGATCACCAGGTTCATGTTCCCGTTGTAGTCCACTTTGGACAGGGTCTTGATCCCGGATGCCGCGACGGTGCCGAACAGCACGAGGCCGGCACCGCCCAGCACCGGGTACGGGATCGCGGCGACCACCCTGCCGAGCACCGGGAGCATGCCGAGGACCAGCAGGATCACCCCGCCCGCGGTCACCACGAACCGGCTCCGCACCCCGGTGATCGCGACGAGGCCGACGTTCTGGGCGAACGCGCTCTGCATGAAGCCGTTGAAGACCGGCGCGATCGCCGAGGACGCCATGTCGGCGCGCAGCCCGTCGCCGATCCGGCGTTTGCCGACCCGCGTGCCGACGATCTCCCCCACCGCGAGCATGTCGGCCGTGGTCTCGGTGAGGGTCACGAGCACGACGATGAACATCGACACGATGGCAGCGACGTCGAAGGTCGGCGCGCCGAAGCCGAACGGGGTCGGCACCGCGAAGATCGGGCCGTCCCAGACCCGGGAGAAATCGGCCTTGCCCAGCACGGCGGCCAGCACGGTGCCCACCACGATCGACAGGAGGATCGAGAGCCGGGAGATGGCCGGGACGGCGACCTTGCTGAGCAGCAGCACGATCGCCAGCGTCATCGCGGCCAGCCCGATGTTGGAGACCGACCCGAACTCCGGCGCCTTGGTGTTGTTGCCCATCGCCCATTGGGCCGCGACCGGCATCAGGCTGAGCCCGATCACGGTGATCACCGTTCCGGTGACGACCGGCGGGAAGTACTTCACCAGCCGGGAGAACACCGGCGTGACGAGCAGACCGAGCACCGCGGACGCGATCACGGAGCCGAACACGGCGGGCAGCCCGCCGTCGGCCACGATCGCGGTCATGGTCGCCACGCCCGCGAAGGAAGTGCCCTGGACCAACGGCAGCCGGGAACCGAAGAAGGGCACGCCGAACGACTGCAGGATCGTCGCCAAGCCACCGATGAACAGGCACGACGCGACGAGCAGCCCGATCTCGGCCGGCGAAACCCCCGCGGCGCCACCGATGATCAGGGGCGGCGCGATGATCCCGCCGTACATCGTCAGGACGTGCTGGATGCCGTAAGTGAAACTCTTGCCGATCCCGAGCCGTTCGTCCTCGGCCCTGCCGCCGGCCGCCGCTTCGGCCTGCGTCCTCTTCACCATGGATCCGCCTCTCCGTCGAAGCGAGCGATGCGGGGCAGTTTCAATCTGCGGAGGTTAACTTCCACATCGCAGAACTTGCAAGACCCTGCCCGTAGGGGTCGTTCTCCCGGCGAGCGGACGAAGATCCTTTCCGCACCGGGGCGCCACGGTGCACCGATGATAGAAAGTGCTTGCCCAGTCGGTGAAGATCCCGAGGCAGGAAGACGGCACACATGGCGAATCCGCTGGTCGCTGAGCGTCAGGACGCCACCAAGGGTCACTCCGGTGTCCCGCTGCTGGAATCGGCGATCGACCTCAAAGAGGGCATCGAGAAGGGCGACTGGGCCGCGGTCGCGATGGGCGCCGTCGGGACGGCCCTCGACGCGCTGTCGATGGCCATGGACCCGTTCGGTTCGATCCTCGCCGCGGGAGTGGGCTGGCTGCTCGAACACGTCGGCCCGCTCTCCGACGCGCTCGACGCCTTGACCGGCGACGCGGACCAGATCAAGGCGCAGGCCGAGACGTGGTCCAACATCGCCAAGGAACTCGGCGCCATCGGCACGGATCTGTCCGACCTGGTCGAGGCGGACCTGCAGACGTGGGCCGGCGACGCCGCCGACCGTTACCGGGAACGGTCCCAGGACACGGTCACCGTGCTCACCGCCGCCCAGAAGGGCTGCGAAGGCGCCTCGAGCGGGGTCAAGACCGCGGGCGAGGTCGTCGCCGCCGTCCGCACGCTCGTCCGCGACATCATCGCCGAACTCGTCGGCCACCTCGTCAGCTGGGCGCTTCAGGTGCTGTTCACCCTCGGCATCGGCCTGACCTGGGTGGTACCGCAGGTCGTGACCGCGGTCGCCAAGACCGCCGCGAAGATCGCCGACCTCACCACCAAACTCGTCAAGGCGCTCAAGGGCCTGATGCCGCTGCTCAAGAAGGCCGACACGCTCTTCGACGACGCCGCCAAAGCTTTGCGCAAGCTCTCAAGCGGCAAGGTGGACGCCCCGCCGCCGCCCAAGACCCAGGGCGGGAACGACCGCGGGATCGACTCCAAGAAGGACAAGGAAGACGAGAGCACCACCAGTTCCGGTGCCGACGGCAACGGTGGTGGCGGCGGCCGCGACAAGGGCGGTGACACCAACCCCAACGACAAGAGCGGCAACACCAAGAGCGACAACGACCAGACGAACACCAGCGGCACCGGCAACGGCGGCACTCGCGACCGGGGTGGCGACGACGCCTCCACCAAGAAGGACGGCAACGGCGACCGGTCGACGCCGTCGGATGCCAAGAGCTACTGCGGTGACCCGGTCGACGTCGCGACCGGCGAGGTCGTCATGACCCAGGTCGACGTGACCCTGCCCGGTGCCGCGGGGAATCTGGAGCTCTCCCGCACGCACCTGTCGTCCTATGGCGCCGGCCGATGGTTTGGTCCATCTTGGACGTCCACAATGGACCAGCGGCTGGTCTTCGCGGGCGGCCGGATCCGGTTCCACGCCGAAGACGGGATGGTGCTGGACTACCCCGTCCCGGCCCACGAGCCCGTTCTGCCGCGGCAGGGTCCGCGCCACCGGCTGCGCCGCGCTCCGGACGGCTACCGGCTGTCGATCGGCGATCGCGAGCTGCTCTTCGCCGGCGACCGCGGCGTCCTGCCGCTCAGGGCCATCGAACAGAACGGAAGCCGTACGGAGTTCGGCTACGCGGCCGATGGCACGCCTGCGGGCATCCGCCGTGACGACGGCGTCGAACTCGCGATCAGCACGATGAGGGGGCGGATCGTCGCGCTCGGGGCCCCGGGGCAGCCGCCGCTGGTGAGTTTCTCGTACAACCGGCTCGGCCAGCTGAGCACGGTCACCGACTACGCCGGTCGCCCGATGGCACTCGACTACGACTTCGGCCACCGCCTCGTCGGCTGGCGTGACCGCACGGGCACTTGGTACCGCTACGTCTACGACGATTCCGGCCGCTGCGTCCGCGCCGTGGGGGCGAACGGTTACTACAACGCGACGTTCGCCTACGAGCCCGGCGCGACCCGGCACACCGACGCCCTCGGCCACACGTGGACGTATCGCCTCAATGACGCCAAGCAGCTGATCGAACGCGTCGACCCGCTGGGCAACTCCCGGCGCTACACCTGGAACCGGCGCGACGAACTGCTGTCCCAAGTGGACGAACTCGGCCGCGAGACCGGCTTCGAGTACGGCGACGGCGGCGAACTGGTGGCCGTCCACCGTCCCGCGGGGTCCACGGTCCGGCTGACGCCCGCCGCCGACGGCGAGGTCCGGCTGTCGGCGGGTGAGATCGAGCGGGTGGTCCCCGTTTTCGATCCGGCCACCACCCTGGCGGGCACCGGGCTGCCGGTGCACATCCCGGACGCGCCGAATCCGCTCGACGACGAACCCGTGACCGACCGCCCCGGAGATCGCGACCTGTTCGGCCGCCCGCGGCTCGCGTACACGGCTTCCGGCGGCGAAGCGAAGCTCGGCTGGACGGCCGACGGCCGCCGCGCCTGGCGGCTCGGCCCGCATGGCGGTCGCGAGACGTGGGTGCACGACGCGGAAGGCCACGTCGTCGAGCACCGTGACGCGGCGGGTGCCGCGCGGCGCCGCGGGTACGGCCCGTTCGGTCTCGTCATGGAGGAGACCGACACCGCGGGCGCGCGCACGCTGTACACCTACGACGGCGAGCTGCGGCTCACCTCGGTGACCAACCCGAACGGCCGCACCTGGCGGTACGTCCGCGACGCCGCGGGCAGGCTCGTCGAGGAGGTCGACTACGACGGCCGCCGGATCGGCTACACCTACGACGCGGCCGGTCAACTGCTCCGCATGACCAACGGCACGGGTGACGCGACCGAGTACGACTACGACCTCCAGGGCAACATCGTCGCTCGGCGAACTCCGGACGACGTCACGCGGTACGCATACGACGCCCTCGGCAGGATGACCGTCGCCGAGAACGCCGAGTCGCGGATCGAACTCGTCCACGACGGTGACGAGGTCGTCGTCGACACGATCAACGGGCTCGGCGTGTGCCTGAGTCACGACGGTGAAACGCTGATCCGCCGCACGTCGTCCGGTGTGGACAGTGAGTGGCGCTTCACCGAAGCGGGATTGCCGAGTTCCCTGCGGATCGCCGGCCACGAGGTCGGCTTCGCCTACGACGCCGCCGGACGGGAGATCACGCGCAGCGTCGACGGCACCGTGGTGCTCCGGCGCCGATTCGATGCGGAAGACCGGCTCGCCGAAGAGGACGTCGCGGGTGTCGGGCGGCGCGTCTACCGCTACCGCCCGGACGGCAGGCTCGCCGCCGTCGACGACGCGATCCGGCCCTGGCGGCTCTCCTTCGACCCCGCGGGCCGGGTCAGCGAGGCGTGCGGACCCGCCGGCGTCGAACGGTTCACCCACGACGCGGCGGGCAACCTCGCCATCGACGAGACCCACTACAGCGGTGACGAGCGGGGCAGGGTCACCGCCGACGGGTCGTGCGCCTACGAATGGGACCACCTGGACCGGCTGCGTTCCGCGCGCACGCCCGACGGCGCGTTCTGGACCTACCATTACGACCCGCTCGGGCGGCGGTTCGCCAAACGCCGCTGGCTGCTCGGTCCGGACGGGGAAGCCGAACTCACCTTCGACGTCCGGTTCCTGTGGAGCGGGATGAACGTCGTCGAGCGCATGGATTACGACCCCGCCGACGAGTCCTACCGGCTCCTCACCTGGGAGCGCTTCGACGACGATCGTCCCGTCGTCCAGGTCGAGCGCACCGGCGCCCTCGAAGACGCCGTCTTCCGTGCCGTGCTCACCTCGCCCGCGGGAACCCCGACCGAGTTGCTCGACGAGCACGGCGCGCTGGTCTGGCAGGACCGCAGCAGTTTCTGGGGCGTGCCCTTGCCCGACGCCGACACCGCGGCGATGCCGCTGGCGTTCCCCGGCCAGCACCGCGACGAGGAAACGGGGCTGCACTACAACGTTTTCCGGTACTACGACCCGCGAACCTCGCGTTACCTCAGCCAGGACCCGCTCGGACTCGCCGCCGCGGCCAACCCCGTCGGCTATGTCGAGCAGCCGCTGCTCATCGGCGACCCGCTCGGCCTGGCCGGTTCCTGCGGCAAGACCGGGCCGGGCAAACAGCAGCGGCCCCAGCCCGTCGGCGCCGGCGGGCAGCCGCCGCCGCTGCGAAGGAGCCCGAGGAAACCTCCCATCAACGTCGACAAGATGACGAAGGAGGAGTT
Source organism: Amycolatopsis sp. QT-25 (assembly GCF_029369745.1). Taxonomy (NCBI): domain Bacteria; kingdom Bacillati; phylum Actinomycetota; class Actinomycetes; order Pseudonocardiales; family Pseudonocardiaceae; genus Amycolatopsis; species Amycolatopsis sp. QT-25. Next base: position 351,077 of record NZ_CP120210.1, on the reverse strand, counting down.
CGACCGGTTCAAGCCGAAACTCGACGAGATCCTGAAGGCCGACAAGCACTTCTTCTGGTCCGGCGGCCACAAGAAGCGCAAACGCGGGGAAGAGGACGAGTACCTCGGTTCGGTCGAGGAGAAGGCCACCAAGATCGCGAAGCAGAACGGCGGCAACACCCTCGAAGGCACCCTCAAGGACAACAACGTCAAGATGCCGGGGTGGATCAACGACCCCAAGGACCCGAGGAAGCCGCTCGTCCAGGAGAAGTGGGACTACGTCTCCGACACCTTCGCGAAGAACTCCAACAAGGACACGCACGTGGTCTTCCCGAGCTGGCCGGGCAAGGGACACGACATCTACCCGCACCGTCGCGAGGACAACGTGTTCAAGGTGACCGAGTACCCGAGGCTCGAAAAGATGGGGATCGACCACATCACCAAGCACAACGCGGAAACCGGGCACACCCGCCCGTACCGGCACACCCAGTGAAACATCCGGCGCCGCCGTCGGCGACCGCGCCGACCCGGTGCCGGTGGACGGCGAGATCCCGACGGACGCGGTGATCCTGTCCAAACCCGTTGGCGGCCGGGCCCGGCCGCTGCTATCTTGCCGGAGGCCGTGCGAGCGAACGAGGAGGTGGTACCCGTGAACATTTCGACATGGGTGCTCTCCTCCGGGGTCACGGTCGGGCGATAGGTCGTCCGGGAGCGCCGTTCCTGCGCACTCCCGAAAGGCACGACCATGCACTTCACTTCCGAAAAACTCCTCGACGACGGCGTCCTCGAACGCGAATTCACCCTCGGCGAGGTCCCCGGTGTCCTGTGGACGCCCGAGCCCGTGTCCACCCCGGTCCCCTTGATCCTGAACGGCCACCCCGGCGGCCTGGACAGGATGTACCCGCGGCTCCTGGGCCGGGCGCGAAGCTGCGCGGCGGAGGGTTACGCCGCGGCCACCATCGAGCTTCCCGGAGCCGGTGACCGGCCCCCTCTCGTCTCCGTCGACGAGGCCCGCGCCGACCTGCGGCGGGCACTGGAAGCCGGCGGGCCGGTCTCCGACGACATCGTCGATCGGCTCGTCCTCCCCCTGGTCGAACAGGCGGTCCCGGAATGGCGCGCCACCCTGGACGCCCTTCTCGCGCTGCCCGGAATCGGCGGCCCGGTCGGCTATTCGGGCGGGGTGATCGCCATCGGCACCAGGCTGGCGGTCGTCGAACCGCGGATCTCGGCCGCCGTGCTGTTCGCCGGAAGTTACGTGCCTCGCGACATGGTCGAAGAGGCGCGGCGGGTGACCATCCCACTGCACGTCATGCTGCAGTGGGACGACGAAGGAAACGACCGGCAGCACGCCCTTGACCTGTTCGACGCCTTCGGCTCCAAGGAGAAGACGTTGCACGCCAACATGGGCGGGCACACCGGCATCCCCCGGTACGAAGCGGAGGCGGCGGGCCGGTTCTTCGCCCGGCACCTGAAGTAGGGCGCGACCGTGCCGCGGCGGTATCGGCGATACCGCCGCGGTGCGATGTCGAATTCCGGACGACCCGTTCGTGGAGGAAGTGAGCGGCCACCACGAGGAGGCCGCCACGACCACAGGGGATGAGATGTCGCACCCGGAACCCGTCGCCCGGCGCATGTACGACCTGATCGAACCCATCGGCCTGGTGCCCTACTTCGCCGACGAGTCGGACGAGGCACTGATGGCGCTGGGCCTGCGCAACCAGTGGGACGCCTACTTCGCGGGCCGCGCCGCGCCGTTCGGCCGCTCGGTTCCGGCCGACGTGATCCACGCGCTCTTCTACAACTTCGCCCCCGGCGAGGTGGCGCGCCACCTCCCGCGCGTCTGGGACCTGACCACACCCGAGGAGGCGCTGGCCGCTCGCGAGCGAGGATGCGTCGCCGGACTGCGGCGAATCCTCGGCGACCTCGCCGCCGACGCGGGTGTCACGCGCGCCGGCGACCTCCTGATGAAGGCCGCGACCAGCGCACCGATCGAAGGACGCGCCCTCTACGCCGCCCTCCGCACGGTCGCGGCGCCGCAGGAACCGGTGGCCCGGCTGTGGCACGCGGCCACCTTGCTGCGCGAGCACCGCGGTGACGGCCACACCGTCGCTTTGCTGGCCGAAGGCATCGGCGGGACCGAAGCCCACGTGCTGCACGCCCTGTCCGTCGACATGCCCGCGAAGGAGTTCGGCCGGGTCGGCCACCTCCCCGCCGCACAGCTCACCGAGGTCGTCGACGGCATGCGAGACCGCGGTCTGATCGGGACCGACGGCTGGCTGACCGCCGACGGCCGGGCCACCAAGGAAAGGGTCGAAGCGCTGACCGACAGGCTCGCGGAAGCGCCGTACAACGCCTTGAGCCCCAGCGAACTCGACCGCCTCGACGCCGACCTCGGACCGGTCTCGGCGGCCCTCCGGGCGGTGTTCCCCTGGTAGCCGCCCGACGCGACAGCGCGGGTGGGCAGCGGTTCCGGTGACGGGTTTCCCTGCGGGATCAGTTCACCCAGGTACCCGGCGAACACGGCGGTCTCCTGTCCCAGCACCAGGGGGGCGAGGTGGAGGTGGACCTCGTCGAGCAGGCCCAGGGCGAGCAGTTGCCCGGCGACGTCTGCGCCGAGTACGGGTACGTCCTTGTCCCCCGCGGCGTCCTTGGCGCGCCGGACCACGGCCTCCGGCCCGTCGAAGGCGAACGTGCCGCCGTTGTCACCGCGCAGGTCTTTCCCGCTCCGGTGGGTGACCACGAAACTCGGGACGCCGGGCCACGGCGTTCCACCCCACGGCCGCAGGCCGAGATCGCAGGTGCGCCTTCCGAGGACGGTCGCCCCGGCCATCGCGTTCACTTCGTCACGAACGCGGGCGTCGGGCCCCGCACCGGCCATCCCTTCGTGCAGTCGTTCGCCGCCGTCGCACGTGGGCTCGTCGGCTCGTCGGCCCGCACGTTCGGTTCGGCGGTGAATCCGTCCAGCGACATCGACACGTCGAGCACCACCTTGCTCGTCGCGAGGCCTCCTTCGCTCCTTGGGCGCCGCTGTCCGGCGCTTTCAAGAGGGGGTCGGGGTCGGGCCGTCCGTCCCGACATCCGCACTCGAACGCCCTCGTCCTGTTGGGACAAGGGCGTTCACAGCGGATTTCAGTTTTCGGCGCGGAGTTCGGCGTTCACGCGATGGGCTTCGTGAAGTTGATCCTCGAGGGTGACGATGCGGCAGGCGGCATCGACGGCGGTGCCCTGATCGACCAGTTCCCGCACCCGCGCCGCCAGCCGGAGCTGGTGCCGGGAGTAGCGCCGGTGGCCGCCGGCGGAACGCTGCGGGGTGATCAGGCCCGCCTCGTCGAGGCTGCGAAGAAAGCCTTGAGTGGCGCCGAGCATGTCGGCGGCACGGCCCATCGTGTAGGCGGGGTAGTGCTCGTCGTCGAATCTGTCGGCCCCGTTGGGCGTGGCCGGTCCTTCTTGGTCAGGGATCATTCCACCTCCACATCACAAAGGACCCCGGGTGCCGGAACGGCACCCGGGGTCCTCAGGGTTGGGTCTCACCATTGTCTGCCGACGTGACCGCCGGCCTTCTGCACCCGCGTCCGGGGAACAACCGGATTCCGCGGGGATCGCTGATTCGTGACCGAGAACCACCTCCGTACTCGATGGAACTACGGCACCCGCGCGGCGCTACCCTGCCGCTGCGGGCGATCCAATGATGTCGCCGTTCCCTTCTATCCTGTGTTTTCACCTTGCTGGGTACTGCTACTTCACCTGCTGCGAGCGACACGGCCGGAACCCTTTCACTGATCGGTCCCAGCACGCTGACGCCGCTGGTCACTGCCCGGAGCCCCGTTCACTGATCGGCCCCGGCCACCTGACCGGTCCTGCAACTGCATCACTGACTACAACTGCGTTTTCTTCACGGACGCACTAGCTCCGACCGTGTCCTGCACTTTCCTTCCAGGGCCGGCACTACCTGGTCGAACCTTCTTCACAACACGGCCCTGAGATCCTGCTCCCGGTCACCGTTCGGAACCTGTTCCTTGATCGGCCCCGTACCGCCTGACCGGCTTGTCTCACCTCGCGGGTAGTTACGTCATCTCCCGCGCCTGCTTGACGTTGTCTTTCTCGGTACGAGGAGTACATTACACACACCCGGCGTTGAATGTCTACCCCAGCCAGCATAGATTTTCTGAGGCGCGTCGGACGGGTGAAGGCAGCAGGGGAGACGACCATGAGTGACGACCTCGCCGGGGATTCGCTCGACGAGCGGTACGGCCTGACCGTGGTGCGTGACCTGGAGGAGTACGCCGAAGCGCTGTCAAGACTGGTGGAGCAGGGGCTCCAGGACGGGCGCGCGCCCCTGCTCTCCGCGGCCGAGGCCTATGCGGCGGCGGAACTACTCGGCCGGTTCGCGCTCGATGAACCTTGGAGTGCCCTGAACCAGTTGGCCGCCACCCTGGCCAGCCGGATCTACACCCGCCTCGGCGCATGACGGCGATCTCCGCTCCACACTTGCCAGCTTTCCGGATCGCGCACGTGGAGATCGACGGGCACTGTGCTCTGCTCGACCCCGGCCGCCGACCGCGACCCCGCCCTGCTCGACGATTCCGAGACCTTCGACATCACCCAGGCCATGTCGCCTTCGGGCATAGCGCACACCGTTCTGCCGGAGTGCCACTGGCGCGGGTGGGGCTGCGCCCCGCGTTGCTGCGGCGCTTTCCACGTCTCGTCTTCGCCGAGCGAGGAGTTACGCTCATATACGGCGTTGGGAGCGACCTGGTGAACGCAGTTCTTTAACCTGTTGAAGGCGAACACGGTCTTCCCGGCGGTCACGCTGCTGGTGCGGGGAAACACCGCCGGACGGCTCCTGCCCGGCGAGGGCGGAGCGAGGATCTCGCCGGTTGCGTGCCACCAAGGGGTGGCCCACTGAGCGTGGACCAGGCGAAAGAGTGGGCCGCCTGGGGCTCGAACCCAGAACCTACGGATTAAAAGTCCGCAGCTCTACCAATTGAGCTAACGGCCCGTGCGGCCGAGTCTAGTAGACCGCCGCCGACCACCAGGATGCCGGGGCCGCCGCCGGAGCGCCACGGAATTGTCGGGGGTCTCTGCCAGGGTCGGGGGCATGGACACGATCCCTGACGAGAACTACGCGGCCACGTGGGAGGGCGAGCGGCCGGAGCCTCCGCGGGTGGCGAGTGAACGCGAGATCCTGACGTCCACGCTCGACTGGCAGCGTCGCACGTTCGAGCTGAAGTGCCAGGGGCTGACGCCGGAGCAGCTGGCCCTGCGGCCGATCGAGCCGTCGGGGTTGTCGCTGCACGGGCTGCTCAGGCATCTCACGGGCACCGAGCGCTGGTGGTTCCGTCTCCAGTTCGCGGGTGAGGACGTCCCGATGCTCTATTACTCCGACGAGTGGCCCGAGCAGGACTTCGAGGACACGGGTGGTGACGTCGAGGCCGCGTGGGTGGCCTGGCGGGAGGAGTGTGCGCGGTCGCGGGAGATCGTGGCGGCCGCTTCGCTCGAAGACACGGGCAAGAGCCGCCGTGACGGGGAGCCGTTCTCGCTGCGGTGGCTGCTGACCCGTCACATCGCCGAGTACGCGCGCCACGCCGGGCACGCCGACCTGCTGCGCGAGCGCATCGACGGGAGGACGGGCCACTGAGACCCGGGAATGCGATGCTGGGGCGATGAACGCCGATCCCGATTCCGGCCTCCTGTCCCCGGTCCGCGCCGGCACGCCCGCCGAGGCGGCGACGGGTGATCGCGCCTGGGTGCGGGCTCTTCTGGACGCGGAGGCGGCGCTCGCCAGGGCGCAGGCGAACACGGGGTTGATCCCGCGAGGGGCCGCGGAGGCGATCACGGAGGCCGCCGCGTCCGTCGAGATCGACGTGGTCGCGTTGGCGAGGGCGGCCCGCGAGACGGCAAACCCGGTCGTGGGGCTGATCAAGGAGCTGACCGAGGCGGCCGGCACGGAGTACGTGCATCGCGGCTCCACCAGCCAGGACATCTTCGACACCGCGATGATGCTGGTCGCGGCGCGGACCCGGGCGCTCGTCACCGCGGACCTCGACGCGACGGCGAACGCGCTGCGGGATCTCGCCCGCGCGCATCGCGACACGATCATGGCCGGGCGCACCCTCACCGCCCACGCGGTTCCGACCACGTTCGGGCTCAAGGCGGCGGGCTGGCGTCAGTTGACCCTCGACGCGCTGGACAGGCTGAACCGGGTCGTCCTGCCGGTCTCGCTCGGGGGCGCGGCGGGCACGAGGGCCGCGTATGCCGAGTACGCGCGGCTCGCCGGGCTGCCCGACGGCTATCCGCAGCGGCTTCAGACGGCTTTCGCCGAGGAGACCGGTCTTGCCGAGACCACGCTGCCCTGGCACACCCTCCGCACCCCGACGGCCGACCTCGCGGCCGCCCTTTCCTTCACCGCGGCCGCGCTCGGGAAGATCGCGGTCGACGTCCAGGTCCTGACGCGCACCGAGGTCGGGGAGGTCACCGAACCCGCGGGTGAGGGCCGTGGCGGTTCCTCGGCGATGCCGCACAAACGCAATCCGGTGCTCGCGACGCTGATCCGTTCGGCCGCGTTGCAGGTCCCGGTGCTGGCCGCCGGCGTCACCCAGGCCGTGGTCTCCGAGGACGAACGGTCCGCGGGCGTGTGGCACGCCGAGTGGCAGTTGCTGCGCGAGTGCCTGCGCCTGACCGGCGGCGCCGCGCATACGGCGGCCGAACTCGCCCGCGGTCTGGTCGTCGACGACGGACGCATGCGCGAGAACCTCGGCCTCACGCACGGCCAGATCGTCTCCGAGCGGCTTTCGACCGTGCTCGCCCCGCTGCTCGGCAAGGCGCGGGCCAAGGAGGTCCTCGGCCAGGCGTCCAAGCTCGCGTTGGAGCGGGACAGAGCCCTCGGTGACGTTCTTTCCGACCTGCCGGAGATGACCGGAGTCCTCTCCGCGGAATCGCTCGCCGACCTACTGGATCCGGCGAACTACACCGGTTCGGCCGGGGTACTCACGGACGTCGCGCTGGGAACCCGCGAAGAAAATCCGCGAACTTCTTGAACCGGTCCCGTGAGGGGTCCGTGTAGGGGGTACGAGCTCACCGCGCCAAGCCGCGGAACCCCTACGAACAAGGAGAAATCCCATGCTTCGCAAGCGTTTCGTCGTCGCAGCGGCGTCCGCGGCCGTGGGCCTGGTGGCGCTGTCGGCCTGCTCCGGCGGCACCGAGACGGCACCCGCCGTCGCTCCGGCCGCCGCGGTGGCCGGGGCCGGCGGGAACGCCCCGGCGGCCAAGGCCGGGACCAAGGTGGCCGTGGCCGAAGCCGGGACGCTCGGCCCGGTGCTCGTCGACAAGGACGGGTTCACCTTGTACCGCTTCGACAAGGACAGCGCGAAGCCGCCGAAGTCCACTTGCGACGGTGACTGCGCGAAGGCCTGGCCGCCGGTGCTCGCCGAAGGTGACGTTCAGCTCGAAGGCGTGGATCAGGCCCTGGTCGGCGAACTGACCCGCGCCGACGGACGTAAGCAGGTCACCGTCGGTGGCTGGGCACTTTACCGCTACGCCAAAGACACGAAGGCGGGCGAGACGAAGGGCCAGGGCGTCGGTAGCACCTGGTACGCCGCGAACGTCAAGGGCGGCAAGGCTGGCCAGGCGGCGAAGGAGGCCGAGGCGGCTCCGGCCGAACAACAAGATGGCACCACGAAGCTGGTCGCGAGCAACGTCGACGGCATCGGACCGGCCATTGTGGACCAGGAGGGTTTCACCCTCTACATGTTCACCAAGGACAAGAAGAACAAGCAGCCGACCTGCGACGGTGACTGCGCGAAGACCTGGCCGCCGGTGCTCGCCGAGGGCGACGTCCAACTCGAAGGCATCGACCAAAAACTGCTCGGCACGGTGAAGCGCGCGGACGGCACCACCCAGGTCACCGTGGGCGGCTGGGCCGTCTACCGCTACACCAAGGACGCGAACGCCGGTGAGGCGAACGGTCACGGCGTCGGCGGCACCTGGTTCGTCATCGAGCCGGCGGGCTGCAAGAGCACCGCGCCGGTGAAGAACAAGGCCGCAAAGAGCGGGAGCGCCGCCTCCGAGAAGAAGGAGGACGCTCCCGCTCAGTCCGGTTACTGAGACCTAGTGGGCGAGGCCCGGCGGTCGCTCTTCACGGGCGGCGGCCGGGTTCTTCTCATGCTTCGGCCGTCGCAGATCGTCGTGGACGGGCTCGACGACCGTGGCACTGTCCGCCCGGTCCCTCACCACGGTTTCGTCCTCGTCCTCCGGCAGCAGCACCTTGTGCCGGGCGGGCAGGAACGCGATCACCAGCCCGAGCGCGGCGAGGCCGAGGTGCAGCCAGTTGTCCGGCCCGTTGAGGTTGAACGGGTTGCCCGCCTGCGAGACCGGGTTCGTGGAAACGGTCCCGGTGATCATGAGACCCCAGACGAACAGCGCACCGAAGGCGACGAACGTCAGGAAACCGAAGGCACGGGACCGGCCGGAGCCGAAGGTCAGCAGCAGACCGATCGCGCCCAGCAGGACGAACCCGAGGTTGTAGAGCGGGTTCACCGAGAATCCGAGAACGGTCGAGTCGTGACGGCCGGCGAAATCGGCGAACCCGGTCCTGGTGAAGCCCACGATCCCGAAGACCAGGAAAGCCAGGCTCGTCAGGCCGGCGAGGACCTGGGCGGGCTGAAGTCCCGCCGTTCGGATACGAGCGCGTTGTGCACGTGCCATTGCTCCGCCTCCCAGAGTTGGCGACCAGAATTCACGGTGGAGCCGGTATACCCCGAGGCCCTCCCTGGCAAACCGCAGCGGCCGAATGGTCCAACCGCGAACACGAACGGGCGTTGGGGTGAACAACTTGTGTGAGCAAAGCAAGCGGAATCGTCCTTCTGGTGGGGCTGTGTCTGGGCGCGATCGTCGCGATGGCGCTGGTTCCGCCGTCGCGTTCCGGACCGGCGGCGCTCGCGGCGTCGAGGACCGCGGCGCTGACCGTCGAGACCGAACCGGTGCCGGTCGAATCCCCGCCCCCGTCCTCCTCGGCGCCAGGGCCGCCGTCGAAGACCGTCGACACCCAGGCCCTCCAGCACCTCGTCCCCGGCGGGCAGGTGAGTGTGGTCGTCTACGACCGCACGGCCAAGAAGAACATGGTTTCCCTCAAACCGGACCGTTTCCACACTTCGGCGTCGCTCGTGAAGATCCTCATCGCGCTGGAAGCGCTTCAAGCGGGCACATCGCCGAGCATCGTGCAGCGGATGCTCTCGGCCAGCGACGACGGCATCGCCAGCAGTTTGTGGTCGGCCCACGGCGGGCCGGTCATCGTCACCCGGTGGGCGGCCAGGATCGGTCTCGGCGGCACGCGTCCACCCGAGGATCCCGGCCGCTGGGGCGACACCAGGATCACCGCCGCGGACATCGCGAAGGTCTACCGTTACCTGCTCGACCAGGCGGGCGCGGGCACCCGGAAGACGATCATGCGGGCGTTGAGCGGCGCGACGGAAAGCGGTTCCGACGGGATCCGGCAGTACTTCGGCATCCCGGACGGCGTCGGCACCCTTCCCTGGTCGATCAAACAGGGCTGGGCGTGCTGCCGCGGCTCCCGCGTCCTGCACAGCTCCGGCGTCGTCGGCGAAGAAGACCGCTACATCGTCGTCGTACTGACTTCCCAACCGACGTCCACCACCTACGCGGGTGCCGGCAAGCGGGTGACTGACGTGGTGAAGGCGCTGCTCCCCCTCATCGACGGCCTGTGAGCAAGGTGGGACGGTGCTGCTCGGCGCGGGGACGGCGTCGCTGCCGCTCTTTGCCGTGCCAGGTTCACGGCGGCCGTGAGGCGGTCGCGGAGGCCGAGCGGTTCCGCTGGACACACAAGGCGATCAAGGGCGTCGACCGGCACGGCGAGCGCTGTCACGCGCTGAACCCCGAGGCCTACGCGGAATGGCGACAGTTCGGCCTCGTGCGCACCATCTGCCAAAGAACCTCGAAGGACTCGGGGCGTACTTCGACGACGTCGTCGCGAACCGGCTCGAGGACGACCCCGCGGTAGGAGAACTGCTCCGCTCGATCACCACGCGGGGCATTCCGTCACCGCCTTGCCGGCTCTCACTGCAGGCCTGGTGGCGACTGGAGTGGACGGACAGGGACGAGCACCGGCTCCAGCGGCTGGGCGCGCGCGAGAGCGGCGGGGAGCCGTGCTCCTGACCGGCTTCGCTTGTGCCACAAGACCTACCGCGCCAAGCTACTCGACGACGTCGACCAGCGCGCCCTTGGCACCGGTGTGGGGCAGCGGCCACGGGATGACCCCGCCGTTGGTGATGATCTTCTTGTCCTGCGGCGCGCACGGCGGCACGGTCCGCGCGCCGATCCACGCCAGCACGTCGGGAACCTGCGCCTTGAAGGTGTTCATGTTGTGCCCGGCGTCCGGGATCCGCCACGAAGACAGCGTCGCCGGCGCGCGGACGGCCGCCTGGATCTGGTCGATCGAAAAGCTTTCGAAGCTTTCCTTGTCCCCCGCGATCGCGAGGATGTCGACCGGCGACGGATGCTTCTGCAGGTTCACCGTGACCGTGTTCGCGTCGGCGATGTCCTGCCTGCCCTTGAACAGGTTCTCCGTTTCGGCGTCCACGGAAGCCTTGTAGTAGCCGCTGACGCTCGCCGCCTGGCCGTACCACTGCGGATGCCGGGTCACCAGGTTCATCGCGCAGTACCCGCCCGACGACCAGCCCGCCATCGTCCACGCCTTCCGCTGCGGGTTGGCGCCGAGTTTCTCGATCGCCCAGTCCCGGATGTCGGCGGTCAGGTAGGTGTCGTTGGCGGTGCCGTTGACCTCGTCGATGCATTCGGTGTCGTGGCCGACCTTCGGTTTCCCGGTCGGGTCCGGGATGATCACCAGGGTCGGCGGGAGCACGTGCTTCGCGATGGCCGCGTCCAGTCTGGCGGGCAGTTCGTAGGGGCCGGTGACCACTTCCGGGCCGGACGGGTAGTTCGGGATCCATTCGATGACCGGGAAGTCGAGCGCCCGGTACGCGGGATCGTAGTACTGGGGCGGGAAGTACACCGAAACGTCGCGCGTGAGGCCGGTGCGTTCGCCGGTCACCGTCATGTGCACGACGGATCCCTTGCCCTCCTTGGCCCGCATCGCCCCGGCGTCCCGCAGTTTGTCGAGGTCCGAACCGTTCTGGCCGGCCACGGCGTCGACGCTCTCCCCCGAGTACACGCCGGTGCCGAACAGGGCGCCGACCGTCGGGAAGAACCCGCCGATCATGTTCCCGCCCATCGCGGTGCTGACCACGACGAGCACCACCGCGGCGAGGATCGTGGTGCTGCGGCCGAGAAGCTTGCGGCGCCAGCGTTCCCAGAGGAACGGCACGGCGATGATCGCGAGCAGCGTCAGCACCACGACGATGACGAGGTTCAGTGTGGAATCGAGCCGGATGGCACTCAGTCCCAATCCCATGACGATCGTGTCCCTCTCCGGCCGCGGCACGCCCCCGCACCGCACTTCCCACATCTGGATCAAGAGACGTACGGCCACCGGAAAGTGTTGTCCAGGGTGACGCGGGTCACCCTGGACGAACCATTCAGCCTTCGAGCGCGGTGCGCAGCACGCCGATCGCCTGCGTGATCGCGGCTTCCGCGGCGTGTGTTCCACGCAACGTGTTGAGCATGACGAAGTCGTGGACGATGCCCTGGTATCGCACGGCTGTCACCGGAACACCGGCCTGACGCAGCTTCGCGGCGTACGCCTCGCCTTCGTCGCGCAGGACGTCGGCCTCCGCGGTGATCACCAGCGCCGGCGGGAGACCGGCCAGCTCGTCGAGGCTCGCCCGCAGCGGCGACGCGGTGCTTTCCGCGCGCTGTGCCGGGTCGGCCGTGTACTGGTCCCAGAACCACTTCATGCCTTCGAGGGCGAGGAAGTAGCCCTCGGCGAACCGCCGGTAGGACTCGGTGTCGAAGTTCGCGTCGGTGACCGGGTAGAAGAGCACTTGCTGCCGGAAGGTGACATCACCACGCTGCTTCGCCATGAGCGTGAGCGCGGCGGTCATGTTGCCGCCGACGGAGTCACCGGCGATCGCGATCCGGGTGCTGTCGAACCCGTTTTCGGCGCCGTGCTCGGCGACCCACTTCGCCACGGCGTAGTTCTGCTCGATGGCGACCGGGTAGCGGGCCTCCGGTGAGCGGTCGTATTCGGGGAAGACGACGGCCGCGCCCGCGCCGACGGCGAGCTCGCGGACCAGGCGCTCATGGGTGTGGAAGTTGCCGAAGACCCAGCCGGCGCCGTGGAGGTAGACGAGCACGGGCAGCGGACCGGTGACGCCCCGCGGGCGGACGATGCGGACCTCGACGCCGTCGACGTGCGTGGTCTCGATGTCCGCGGCGGGCAGCTCGACGTCACCGCCTTGGACCTCGTCGACGGCCTTGCGTCCCTCTTCGGGCGGCAGCTGGAAGAGGAACGGCGGGGTGGCGGTGGCCTCGACGAAGGCCTGCGCGGCGGGTTCGAGGGCCAGGTCGTGCGGGTTGGCGGTCATTTCTGCCTCCTGGTTGTCGAAGTGAAGAGTCGAGTCGACGAACTGAAAGTAGCTCGCAACTCAGTTGTGCACAACTTAAATGTACTCAAGGAGATTTAGCCCACTCAAGTGGCGAATTGAGGCATGATCGGCACACCATGGAACGAGGAGGACCGATGCCAACGGACGACGCGGGATCGCTGTGCCTGGACGATCAGCTGTGCTTCGGGCTCTACGCGGCATCGCGGGCCGTCACCGCGCTTTATCGCGTGGTACTCGAAGATCTGGGCCTGACCTATCCGCAGTACCTGGTGATGCTCGCGCTCTGGGAGGAGGACGAGCGGCTGGTCAAGGAACTCGGCACCGTGCTGAGCCTCGACTCCGGCACGCTTTCGCCGCTGCTCAAGCGACTGGAGAAGACCGGACTGGTCCGGCGCGACCGGCAGGCCGACGACGAACGGTCCGTCCGCGTCAGCCTGACCGAGGACGGCACCCGGCTCCGGGAGCGCGCGAGTGGCATCCCGAAGATCATCGGCGACGCGATGGGCCTCGACGCGGCCGGTCTCGCCCGCACCCGCGCGGAACTCGATCGCTTGACAGAAACCGTGAACGCCTACCGCGAGGCCTACGTCCCAGCCGGTTAGCATGGGATTTCCGGCGCGGACAAAGGGATGACGATGATCGATCACGACGCGGCGCTCAAGGCCGTCGAGAACAGCTTGGACCGGCCGTCCGCGGCCCGCGTCTACGACTACTTCATCGGCGGCGACACGCACTACGCCATCGACCGCAATTTCGCCGAGAGGGTGCGCGAGCGCCTGCCACTCATGGGCGACTACTGCAAGACCAGCAGGCAGTTCCTCGGCCGGGCCGTGCGGCACTGCGCGGAACTGGGCATCCGCCAGTTCGTCGACATCGGCTCCGGCCTGCCGACGGCGGGCAACGTGCACGAGGTCGCCGACGAGGCGCGCCCGCAGGAGGACACGCAGGTCCTCTACATCGACAACGAGCCGATCGCCCTCGCCCATTCGACGCTGCTGCTCGCCGACACCGCCGACCCGGACCGGCACCACGCGATCGCCGCGGATCTGTTCGACCCCGAAGACCTGTGGGAACGGGTGACGGACTCCGGGATCATCGACGTCGGGGAGCCCGTCGCGCTGGTGATCAACGCGGTCATGCATTTCATCAAGGACGAGCAGGATCCCGACGCGCTGCTGGACTTCTACCGCGACCGGCTCGCGCCGGGTTCGCTGCTGGTGCTCTCGCAGATGACCAACGAGAACCCGGCCAACGACGAGGAGCGGCAGGCGCTGCTCGACATCCTCGAGTACTACGAGACCACCACGAACCCCGGTTTCCTGCGCACCATGGACGAGTTCCGGCGGTTCTTCGGCGGCTGGCCGCTGCTGGAGCCGGGGCTGGTCTACGCGCCGGCGTGGCACCCGGACGAGAAGACGCTCTTCGCCGCGACCCCCTCGGAGTCGCGTGTCATCGGCGGTGTCGCCCGCAAGCCGTGACTTTTCCGCAGTGACGCGCGTCGCCTTGCAGTGCAACCAGGTGCATATGAAACTAGGTGCATGGCACTGGAGCACGCGATCCTGGTTTCCCTGTCCGAGCGGTCCGGCTCGGGCTATGAGCTGACGCGGCGCTTCGAGAAGTCCATCGGGCTGTGGTGGAACGCCACCCACCAGCAGATCTACCGCGTCCTCAAGCGGATGGAGGACGCGGGCTGGGTCGCCGTCGACCAGGTCGCGCAGTCCGGCAAACCCGACAAGAAGGTCTACACCGTCGGCGACGCGGGGCGGGCCGAACTGGCCCGCTGGCTCGCCGAGCCGGATCCGTCGGCCACCGCCAGGGAACTCGCCGTGAAGATCCGCGGCGCGACCCTCGGCGATCCGGCCGCCGTCGCCGCCGAAGTCACCCGGCATCGCGACGCGCACGCGGCACAGCTCGACGCCTACCTGCGGATCGAGAAGCACGACTTCCCCGACCCCAGCGTCCTCAGTGGACAGTCGTTGCACCAGTTCCTCGTGCTGCGCGGAGGAATCCGAACCGAGCAGGGCCACGTCGAATGGCTCGAAGAAGTCCTCCGGGCATTCCACCACGATGCGTAAGGACCAGCGATGAGCCAGTACCCGAACCTGCTGTCCCCCCTCGATCTCGGCTTCACCACCCTGCGCAACCGGGTGATCATGGGTTCGATGCACACCGGCCTCGAGGACAAGGAAGCGCATTTCCCGCGACTGGCCGAGTACTACGCCGAACGCGCCCGCGGTGGCGTCGGGCTGATCGTCACCGGCGGGTTCGCGCCGAACCGGACCGGCTGGCTCCTGCCGCTGGCGTCGAAACTTTCGACACACTCGGAAGCCAAGGCGCACAAGCGACTCACCGATCCCGTGCACGAGGCGGGCGGCAAGATCGCGCTCCAGATCCTGCACGCGGGCCGGTACTCCTACCATCCGCTGAGCGTTTCCGCGTCGGGGATCAAGGCGCCGATCAACCCCTTCACACCGCGGGCCCTTTCCGGCTCCGGCGTGCTGCGCCAGATCCGCGCGTTCGCCGATTGTGCCTTCCTCGCCAAGGAAGCGGGCTACGACGGCGTCGAGATCATGGGGTCCGAGGGCTACTTCATCAACCAGTTCCTCGCCGAACGCACCAACAAGCGCACGGACGATTGGGGCGGCAGCGCGGCAAACCGCAGGCGGATCGCCGTCGAGATCGTGCGCCGCACGCGTGAAGCGGTCGGCGAGGACTTCGTCATCATCTATCGGCTGTCCCTGTTGGACCTCGTCGAAGGCGGCCAAAGCTGGGAAGAGGTCGTCGCGCTGGCCAAGGAGGTCGAAGCGGCGGGCGCGACGATCATCAACACCGGTATCGGCTGGCACGAGGCGAGGGTGCCGACGATCGTGACGTCCGTGCCGCGCGCGGCGTTCACCTGGGTGACCGGGAAGCTCAAACCGCACGTCGGGATCCCGGTGGTCACGTCGAACCGGATCAACATGCCCGAGGTCGCCGAGGAGGCGCTGGCGAGCGGCGCCGCGGACCTGGTGTCGATGGCGCGGCCGTTCCTCGCCGACCCGGAATGGATCCGGAAGGCGGAGACCGGGCGCGCGGACGAGATCAACACCTGCATCGCCTGCAACCAGGCCTGCCTCGACCACGCGTTCAAGCGGAAACTCGTGTCGTGCCTGGTGAACCCGCGCGCGGGCCACGAGACCACGCTGACGCTTTCGCCCACGCGGAAGGCCAAACACGTCGCCGTCGTCGGCGCGGGCCCCGCCGGGCTCGCGGCCGCGACCGGCCTCGCCGAACGCGGGCACACCGTCGAACTGTTCGAGGCGGAGGACGAGATCGGCGGCCAGTTGGGGATCGCGCGGAAGATCCCCGGCAAGGAGGAGTTCGCGGAGACGATCCGCTACTACACGCGACGGCTGGAGGTCACCGGCGTCAAGGTCCACCTCGGCACCCGTGCGACCGCCGCCGATCTCACCGGTGCCGGCTTCGACGAGGTCGTGCTGGCCACCGGCGTGACACCGCGGATGCCGTCGCTCCCGGGTGTCGACCACCCCAAGGTCCTGTCCTATGTGGACGTCGTCCGGCACGGGAAGCCGGTGGGCGGCAAGGTCGCCGTGATCGGCGCCGGCGGGATCGGCGTGGACGTCAGCGAGTTCCTGACGCACACCACCTCCCCCGCGCTCGATCTGGACGCGTGGATGGCCGAATGGGGCGTCACCGACCCCGAGCACGCCGCGGGCGGGCTGACCGAGCGGAAGGTCGAGCCGTCACCGCGGCAGGTCTTCCTGCTGCAGCGCAAGAAGTCCGGCATCGGCGCGGGGCTGGGCAAGACCAGCGGCTGGGTGCACCGGGCCACGTTGAAGGCGAAACGCGTCGAGCAGCTCACCGGGGTCACCTACGACCGGATCGACGACGACGGCCTGCACATCACCGTCGGTGACGAACCGCGTCTGCTCGACGTGGACACCGTCGTCGTCTGCGCGGGTCAGGAGCCGGTGCGTGACCTCGCCGACGACCTGCGGGCGGCCGGATTGCCGGTGCATCTGATCGGCGGCGCCGACGTCGCGGCCGAACTGGACGCCGAACGGGCCATCGATCAGGGCACCCGCCTCGCCGCCGTGCTCTGAGGATCGGTTGGTGAACCCGCGCCGCGATCGACGTCGGCAGGACGCGGCCTTCGTCCGGGGCGGGTTCACGCGTTCGGTCGGTTTCCGATTCCCTCTTCGACTCCGTCGTCAGGCTCTGACGAGTGGCCTCGTAGATGGCAGGATGAACCCTTGTGCGGGACGTATGCGTGATCGGGCTCGGGTTGATCGGTGGTTCGCTGCTGCGCGCGGCGCATTCGATCGGCCGTACCACGTTCGGGGCGACGACCTCCGAGGCTGACGCGGACGCCGCCAGCAGAGCGGGTTTCGACGTGACGACGCAGGTCGAAGCGGCGCTGGGCAAGGCGGCGGAGCGGGACGCGATGATCGTGCTCGCGGTGCCGATGCCCGCGGTCGAAGAGGTGCTTCGGACCGTTTCGCGGGTCGCCGGGCACTGCGTGCTCACCGACGTGACCAGCGTGAAGGGCCCGGTGCTCGACTCGGTCCGCCGTCGCGCGCCGTACGCGAAGTTCGTCGGCGGGCATCCGATGGCCGGAACGGCGGACTCCGGCTGGCAGGCGAGTGATCCGGCGCTGTTCGAGGGTGCCGCGTGGGTGCTGGGCGTCGAGCACGACACGGACCTGACGGCGTGGGTGGAGGTCGCCCGCCTGGTGCTGGGCCTCGGCGCGCACGTCGTGCCGCTGCCCGCGGATTCGCACGACGAGACGGTCGCGCGGATCTCGCATCTGCCGCATGTCTTCGCGGCCATCCTGGCCACGATCGGCGCGCAGGGCGGTCCGCTGGCGATGGCGCTGGCCGCCGGGTCCTACACGGACGGCACGCGCGTGGCCGGCTCGAATCCGGCGCTGGTGCGGGCGATGACCGAGGGCAACCGGGACGCGCTGCTGCCGATCGTCGACGAGGCACTGGGGCGGCTGGGTGCCGCGCGGGGTTCGCTGGCTTCGACGGGCGGTCTCGCGGTGACGGTCAACGCGGGCCACGAAGGCGCGCAAGCGTTTGCGGCTGCCAAGGACGCGGAACGGGCGGGAGTGCGCGTCAGCCTGACCGCTCCGGACGCGCGAGACGGCTTGATCGCCCTCGGCGAGCGAGGTGGCCGGATCACCGCGATCGACGGCGACACCGCGCTCGGCGACGTCTCCTGACGCACTTCGGCACCTCCTTGCGATCCTTGCCCGCGCAACGATCGCAAGGAGGTGCCGAAGTGCGAGGGGTTACTGGCCCTGCGGCGGCTGCTGACCCTGCTGGGGCGGGTTGTCCGGGGTGTCGTCGAACTTGTTGATGAAGCCCTTCGCCTTGTCCACCCCGGAGTCGATCTGCGAGTCGTGGCCGGAGAACTTCGACTTGGCGAAGTCCGCCGCCTTGTCCAGGCCGCCCTCGATCTTGTCGTTGTGCTCACGCAGAGCGTCGGTGGCCTTGTTCTTCAATTCATCGAAGTTGATGCCCATGACCTCATCGTCACACAGGTACCGGTGAACACGCTGCGGCGATCACCCGTCGCGGGGACGCTCAGAACGGCCGGTCGCCCACGATGGCGACGCGTTCGGCCACCCGCGCGTGCGGGTGGTAGTCGTTGACGGCGTAGTGCTGGGTGGCGCGGTTGTCCCAGAAGGCCACCGAACCGGGCCGCCAGGCGAAGCGCACCTGGAACTCCGGGACGTGCGCGCGGCTGAACAGGTACCGCAGGAGCCTGTCGCTTTCGTCGCGGTCGATGCCGACGATGTGGGTGGTGAAGGCCTGGTTGACGAAGAGGGTACGCCGCCCGGTCTCCGGATGGGTACGGACGACCGGATGCTCGACCGGCGGGAAGGCGTCTTGGTGCCGCAGCAGCAGTTCCGGGTCGGAGAAGCGGTCGAAGCCGGGGATGAAGTCGTGCACCGCGGTCAGCCCGTCGACGCGGTCACGGACCTCCTCCGGCAGGTTGTCGTAGGCGGCGGCCATGTCGGCCCACATCGTGTCGCCGCCGACCGGCGGGACCTCGATCAGTCGCAGGACCGAACCGAGCGCCGGCGCGGGCCGGAACGTGACGTCCACGTGCCAGATGTTCTCGAACGCGGGCATGCTCGCCGACCGGGTGAACCGGGTGGTGTCCTCGGTCTCGCCCGCCGGGAGGAACGGGTTCGTCTCCAGTTCACCCCAGTGGGCGGCGAACGCCCGCTGATGTGCCGAAGTGATGTCCTGATCGCGGAAGAACAGCACCTTCCACTCCAGCAGCGCGCGGTTCAGCTCCGCGTGGAGGGCGGGCGTCAGGGGCCGGGCGAGGTCGACGCCGCCGATCTCGGCACCGATCAGTCGTCCCAGCGGGCGTACCGCGAAAAGCTCGTACGGACGCTCTTCCACGCCCTCCGGCAGGCGCCGCAGCAGCCGCGGCCCTTCGAGGATCCCGCCGTCGGGGACGGTCGCGGGGCGGAGGCGGACACGGTCGGGCAGTGCGATGGACATACGTGCTCCCTGGATTCACCGTCGGACGACTTGGCGAGACGAGGAGCTACGCGGGCGGGGAACCCAGCCGTCCACGGCGCAGGAGCAGTGCGGTGACACCTTCGCCGGCCGAACGCGTCGGCGCGGACTCTCTGTGGACGGACACGGGGTCATCGTGGGCGCGTTGGGGCGCGTGATCAACACCGTCCACGGAACGGGACGATCACCGTCTCCGCTCGGAGGGGTAGCTCCCGGACCACGTGTTCCGCTTCTCGCGCGGCCGCAGCGCCTCGGCCAGCACCCATTGCGAGTGCGTCGTGCCACCCCGGCCGACCGGGCCGAGCTGGAAGGTGACCCAGCCGACCCAGTGCGCCGTCGTCGTCGCCCGCCACATCCCCAGCAGTCCGGGGACGACGCCGGTCAGGTCCAGGCCGTCGGGCAGGCGGGGCTGCGTCACGCCGACCGGGTACACCAGCTTGAGGTCGACCCAAACGGGCTGGTTGGGCCGGACCATGTGCAGGTGACGCGGCCCCGGCGGCAGCGTGTCACCAGTGTCGAGCATGCGTTGATTATGCGTGAAAACTCGAACATTAGTTCGAGATGATGCTCACCCTCCCCCATCCGGGTGGGTGGGTCGCTAGGGTCGGCGGCATGCTCGTCTGGATCAACGGCCCGTTCGGCGGTGGCAAGACGCAGACCGCGCACGAACTGCACCGGCGCCTGCCCGGCAGTGTCCTGTCCGATCCCGAGGTCGCGGGGTTCGGCCTGCACCGGATGCTGCCGCCGCGGCTGCGCGCCGACTTCCAGGATCTGTCCGCGTGGCGACGGGGCGTTTCCGAGGTACTCGATCTGATACTCCGCGAACAGGCCGGCCCGGTGGTCGTGCCGATGACACTGGTGGAGCCGCGGTACTTCGAGGAGATCGTCGGCGGGTTGCGGGAGCGCGGGCACGACGTCCGGCACTTCGCGCTGCTGGCCCGGCGCGAGACCGTGCTGCGACGGTTGAGCGAACGCGGCATCGTCCACTCCGTGCGAAGGAAGGGCATCCCCCCGAAACGCGAGAGCTTCGCGGTGTCGAAACTCGACCTTTGCCTGGACCGGCTGAGCGGCGCCGAGTTCGGCGAACACGTCCATACGGACACGCTCACCGTCGCGCAGGTCGCCGACCGGATCGCGGCGTCGGCCGGGCTGACGCTCGCGCCGAACACGGACAGCGCGCTGCGGGGTTTCGTCCGGCGCAAGTGGACGAGCGTCAAGCACATCCGGTTCGACTGACGCTCAGGCGCGGCGGTGGTACGGCAGGAACCGCCGGACCAACCGCAGCGGCGCGCGTTCGACGAGGTCGGGGCCGCGCACGGCGTCGAAGGCCGCACCGATCTGGTCGACGACACCGGACAGCCGCTCGTTGTCGGGCATCGGCATCTCCGCCGGATCCCGTTCCTCGCGGACGGCGGCCGCGAGTTCGGTGAGGGCGGCCGTCAGGAGGGCGATGTCGGCGTCGGCCGGGGCGGGGGCGCCGCGGCCGAGGGTGACGCCGACCTCGGTGACGGCGTCCGCGACGCGTTCGAGCCCGGCGATCACCGGCCACCAGGCGACGGCCTGCCGTCCGGCGGCGGAGGGCTCGACGACGACCTGCTGGAACGCGGTCCGCAGGTCGGCCAGTGCGCGGTAGGCGCGGCGACGGGCGCGGGACCGTTCCAATCGCGCTTCGCCCGACGGCGCGAGCACGAGCCCCTTGTCGACGTATTTCACCAGGCTGTCGAGGCTTTCGGCGAGCCGTCCGCCGACCTGCGGCCGTCGGCTGCCCGGCCAGAGCAGGTAGCCGAAGAGCAGGACGATCGCGCAGCCGAGCACGGTGTCGACGAGCCGCGCGAGCACGACGTCCCAGTTTCCGGTGCTGACGAGGTCCATCTGCAGGATGATCAGCGGCGTCACGAAGGCGCTGAGGATGCCGTAGTTGCGGACCTTGCCGACCGCGACGCCACCCGCGAACACGGCGATCAGCAGGACCAGCAGCCAGCCCTCGCCGCCCGCGGCGAGCACGGCCGCGCCGATGCCGACGCCGATCACCGTGCCGATGCCGCGCAGTACGGCGCGGCCGAAGACCGAGCCGAAGTCCGGTTTGAGGACGATGCCGACGGTGAGTGTGATCCAGTAGGAGCGTTCGAACGGGACGAGCAGCGCGACGATTTCGGCGATCGCGACGCACAGTGTGAGGCGCAGCGCGGCGAACCAGGTGAGCGGACCGGAGACGAGCGAACCCACCCAGCCGCGCAGGCGCTTGTGCCACGGCTGGACCTCGCGCCGCTTCCGGTTGTCGCCCTTGCCGATCCGGGCGAGTCCGGCGTAAAGCGCGGCGAGGACCGGGTCGGCGGCTTCGGGCGCTTCGGGCGGCTCGGGCAGTTCCTGGTTCGCGAGTACCGCGGCCGAGGTCGCGATGAAATGGTCGATCACGTCGTCCGGGGCCCGGCGGCCGGCGTTGACCATCGCCACCGCCGCCTCGACGGCGGGGGTGCTGGCCGAGAGCAGGTTGAGCAACTGGCGGTAGGTGGCGTCTCGGCCCGAGAGCCAGGATCGCGCGGTGAGCAGCCGGTCGTACGCGGTGTTCATCGCGGTCGTGAGCTGGTGACGTGCGACGCGGGAGGTGGCTTCGTCGGTCGCGGACAGCATCGCGGCGAGTTCGACGTAGACGTGCGCGACGGCGCCGCGTTCGGGGCTGGTGGCGCGGAAGGTCCAGGTGGCGAGCGCGATCAGCAGACTCCAGGCGGCGCCGACGCAGAAGTAGCCGAGGAGGATTTCGACCCGCAGGCCGGTGACGTGCTGGCCGGTGCCGAGCACGCAGAAGACGAACATCTGCAACCCGGCGACCGAGGCGTTGCTGCCCGCCGCGCTGATCAGCGCGGACACCGCCGCGACCCCGACGACGACCGGGATGGAGGCGGCCGGGACGCCGCCGGTGATCAGCCCGGCGAAGTAACCGAGGGCGGCGGCCGCGGTGGCGCCGCCGAGCCGCCGGGCGCGGTAGCGGTACGGGCCGGCGGATTCGGAGAGGACGGTGGGCAGGGCGCCGGTGGAGACGAGCGCGCCGACGCCGATGTCGCCGAGCGCGTAGCCGACGGCCAGCGGTACGGCGAGGGCGAGGACGGCGCGGGCGACCATGTTCCACGGGATGGGAACCGGCGTGCTGCGGAGCAGCTGCACCAGCCAATGCGGTGCGGCGATCTCGCGGCGCGACGTGCTCACGCCCCTATCTTGACTTATCCGCGGTGGCCGGAACGGTTATCGTCGCCACATGGGCAAGACGTACTCCTTCGAGATCAACCGGACGAGCAGCGCCTCGCCCGCTGCCCTGTTCGCGCTGGAGGCCGACGGGTCCCGGTGGTCGGAATGGGCGAAGCCGGTGGTGTTCCACTCGCGCTGGGCGCGGAAGCCGGCCGGGGACGGGGTGGGCGCCGTCCGGGCCGTCGGTCTGTGGCCGGTGTATCTCCACGAAGAGACGCTCGAATACGAACAGGACCGAAAGCACGTCTACGGTTTCGCGGGCCTCGCACCGCTGAAGGATTACCGCGCCGAGGTCTCGTTCACGCCGACCGCCTCCGGTGGCACGGATCTGCGGTGGACCGGCCGATTCACCGAACCGCTGCCGGGCACCGGCGCCGCCGTCCGCATCGCTTTGCGCGCCGTGGTCTCGATCCTGGCCACCCGCCTGGTGAAACACGCCGAACGCGCCTGACCCCACCCCCCGCCCTTCCCAAGGGGGGCGACCCCGAGTCCAGTCTACCGGCGATGGGCGCGGGGAAGGGGCGGCGAGCGGAGTTGTCCACAGGTGGGGATGGTTGTGGACAACTCCTGTGGGGAACTGAAGGCCGCGTCGGACGCGGTGAAAGGAGCCTTCGTCGCATGAGACGCGATAAAGGGAGCCTTCATCACAACGAACACAGGGAAGTTCCTCTCATCACAACAGAAGCAGCGAAAGCTTCCTTCATCGCATGAGACGCGGGCAAAGTCCCGTTCGGCCCCCGACCGGAAGATCAGCCCGCGCCCAGGCAGAGGAAGGGCCGCCGCAGCGGATCGGCGGCGGTCGCTTCGGCGAGTGCCAAGGCGGGCGCGGTCCCCGACGCCAGCCGCAGGTGCAGGTCGGCCATCGCTTCGGCGGCGGCCTTGTCCCCGACCCGCGCGATCGCGCCGATGACCGTCCGCGATCCGCTGGCGAGCAGTGTCCCGGCGAAGCCGAGCGCCTCCTCGCCGGGTCGGATGTGACTCATCGCGAGTTCGCACGCGGCCAGCACCACCCGTTCCGGCGGCTTCGCGAGCCGGGCGGTTTCGTGCGCGTACAACGGGCCGTCGACGAGTTCCAGCCGCGAGAACAGCGCGTTCGCCGGTTCGTGCGCGCCGTGCGCGACCAGGTGCGCCATTCCGGAACCGTCCAAAGCGGACAGTACGGTGTCGCTGGTCGCGTCCTTCCCGTCGACGAGCCGGGCGTTCGGGTACACCGTCCGCAGGTTGCGCACCTCACCCACCGAACCCGGCACACCGGGCCCGCCGGCGAGCAGGACCGGGCCGGAGTTGCGCCGTCCCCACGCGGTCACCCAGGCGGTCGCCGATGGCGCGATCGACACCGGATGTCCTTGCAGTGAAGGCAAAGCGCCCCAGGGCAACGCGTACAGCGGGCCGATCGGCACGATGATCAGCTCGCGGTTCTCCAGTGTCTTCGCCAGCGACGCGGAGATCAGCTTGTCGAGCTTGTCGGCCCGGCGCCGGGCGGAGCCGGTGACGACTTCGACGAGCGGCGCGGGCAGGTTGTCCGGGGCCAGCGCGTCGAGGTCCGCGTGCAACTGCCGCGCGGTCTCGATGATCTCCGCGAGCGGGCCCAGCTTCACGAGCCGGAACCGGCCGCGGTCGACGACCACCGCGTACAACGTGTCGCGGTACCCCATCAGGCTGACCAGCACCCGGTCCCCGAGCCGCTCGACCACTTCGTCGGGTGCCGAGACCGGCCGCGGACGACCCCATTGGCTGGTGTACCAGCCGAGCCGGGTCGCCTCCTGCTGCAACCGGTCGTAGCGTTCCTCGAGCTTCCCGACCGGTTCACCGGACAGCCGCCGCGCCTGGATGGTTCCCCGCACGTGCCGCATTTCGTTGATGTGCCGGGCGAGTGCCGGATCCTCGATGACCGGGAGCGGTTCGTAGCGGTACACCTGCGCGCGCGTGCGTTCCAGCCACGCGAACAGGCTCTTCGCCCCGGCGCCGCTGCGCCTCGCCTTCTTGAGCACCAAGGTCAGCGCGAGTTTGCCCAGTTCTTCGCCGTGTGCCGCCGTCCCGCAGACGAGGTCGAGCCCGCCCATACGGTCGCGGATCTGCCCGAGTTCCGCCAATCCGGCCCGTGCCTGCGCGAGGGCCGAACGCGGCCGGTGGGACGCGACCGCGAGTTCCGCCCGGCACAGCCGCAGCTGCATCCGGTGGTCGATCGGCGTGGTCTGCCGGGGTTTCGAGACCAGGGCCAGGAGTTCCTCCGCGGCGACCGTCTCGTCGCGACGGATCAGCAACCGCACGGCGAACATCCTGGCCGCGCCCGCTTCGTCGCGCAGACCGAGTCCGGCCAACCGGCCGGCGAGGTCGGCGAGCCGGCCGGGCAGTTTCGCGGACGGCCTCTTTTCCCTGTCCGCCAACATTTTCATCGCGTCCGCTCGCAACCGCGTGAGTTCCGCGATCTCCGCCCAGCGGCCGTTGCCGCGGCGGAGGAAGCTGCGCCTGGCCGAGGTCGCGAGCCTCTTCGCGAGTACGTGATCGCCTTCGAGGATGGCGGCTCCCGCTCGCGCGACCTCGGCCTCGGCGACGACGTGGACCGCGCCGTTGCCGCGGAGTTCGGGGATCGCTTCGTCGAGGTGCCGCGCCGCCTCCTCGGCGAGCCCCGCGGTGAGCAGCGCCTTCGCCTGGTCGAGCCGGACGAGCGGCAACGAGCCGGGGCCCTCGGTGACGAAGATCGACGCCGCCTGCTCGTAGTGCCTGAGCGCTTCGGGGATGTCGCCGAGCAGCTGGGCGTGATCACCCAGGTTGTGCCGGATCTTCCCTTCGAGCATCCGATGCCCGTGTTCGACGGCGAGGTCGAGTGCGTCGACGAGGTCCCGGTGCGCGCCGTCGGGATTGGTCTTCTGCAGCTGGAGCCAGGCCCGGTTCACCAGCGTCCTGGTCAGCAGGAGACTGTGTTCGTGCGTCTCGGCGACGAGCCTGGGGATCACCGTGTTGTAGAGCGCGAGCGATTCGTCGAGCCGCCCCACGCGCATCATGACCAGCGCGCGTTGCAGCACGACGATGAAACCCAGCTCCCGCCGGACCTCACCACCCGGCAACCGGAGCCGCGTCCGCTCGGCCTCGTCCAGCCGGGCGAAACCGTCCTCTGGCGACGTGATCTCCGCTTCCGCGGCCGCCAGACTGACCAGGATCCGCACGCGGATCTCCAGCCTGTCGGGCCGGTCCGCCGCCACCGGCCCGAGCAGGGACAACCCCCGCTGCAGCAACCTGATCGCCGCGCCGGGCCCGTGATCGGACGCCGCGGCCCTGGCACGGCGGTGCAGCTCGGCCGCCGACCCGACTACGGAGTCGACGACGGGAGGCTGCGCGGGCACACGCACTATGGGAGCACACCCGCGCCGCATAACGGAACAGCCGTCCGGTTAGAGCACCACGGTGGGGGTCACGACGGTCCTTCGGCAGGTCACGTCACCGAGGTGGATCACGATCTGGGTGGTGCCCTGGGGGACGTCGTCCAGCACGAACCGGCCTCCCTCGTCGGCGGTGGTGGAACTCGTGCCGTGCTCGGCGACGCGAACCTCCACTCCGTACTCGCCGGCGGGCACGAGCCAGCCGTCGATCCGGTGTTTCTTGCCGATCTTGGTGAGGTTGATCATCACGGTCAGGTCGCTGACGGTGAAGGTGATCGTGCCGGTGTCGCTGCCGCGAACGCCCGCCGTGGCGTCCATCCGTTCCCAGCGGGCGACCTCGACGTCGAGGTTTTCGAGCGCGAGCGCGAACTGAACCCGCTGCACCAGGTCTCCCGGCGGCGGGTCCAATTCGTCCATGAAGCGCCCGATATCGGCGAGCAAGGCCTCATCGCCCGGGGAGGTCATCTCCCCCGGCGTCCCGAGGTCGTTCATCGGCTTCCCCCTTCTTGGGCCAGCAGGTCGCGCATCGATTCGAGACACCGGCCCCTGGTGGGGCCGACACTTCCGCGCGGCATACGGAGTGCTTCGGCGACCAGTTGGTATTCGGCCCGCCCGGCGAGCACGGTCAGCCGGAGAAGCTGCTGACAACGGTGCGGCAGGCGGAGGAAGGCGCGCCAGACCCGGCGATCCCGGTCGGCGCGGACGGCTTCCTCCTCGGGAGCCGGATGGGTGCTCTCCATGCTTTCGGCCAGCTCGTCGGTCAGCGGGACGGGCTGGGCGCGGCGGCCGAAAGGATGCTGTGCTTCACGTCTGGTGGTGGTGATCAACCAGGCGGCGAGCGCCTTGGGGTCACGCAGCTTGCCGAGCTGGCTGAAGAGGGCGAGCCACACCGTCTGGACCACGTCCTCGGCGGTCAGGCGGTCGAGCCCGTTCGCGCGCGCGACATGCCACACGAGCGGGGTCAGCTCGTGCACAAGTCTGTCCATCGCCTGGCGGTCACCGGCGCGGGCCGCACGCATACAGGCGGCATGCAGGTCGGCACCGGTCAGTCCTTCCCATGGCGGGTCTACCTCGGTCGTTTGCACGTCGGTCACCGTATCTGCCCCACTTCGGACGTGTCTTCGTGTCGGCGCTGGCAGTATCGCGGGCCTTTCGGGGGAAAGGAGCGTGCAAGAGGCTCTGGGATACATCAAGTCACTAACTTTTCGTCGATTTTCCGGTCGTCTCCCTCGTCGTGTGGCGGAGGACGAAGGCACCGGCCGGCGCGAGCAGGTGTGTACTGCGCACCGGCCGGCCCTTTTTCCCTCCCCCCGGGCCCGCTCCCCAACGGGCCCGCTTCCGGGCGTCCCCCTCCCCCGAAGGAGCACCCGGAGGTGATGCCCGGCGGCCCCCTCGGCTTCCGGACATCACCCGTCTGTGTGCGCTCAGTTCGCGGGCGGCGGCGTCTTGTACGGGTCCCAGTTGCCGTCCGGGCCCGTGCCGGGACGGGGCGGGATCGGCGCCGTGATCGGGCGCGGCTTCGGGGTCTCTTCGAGGTCTTCGGTGGCCGTGGCGTCGTCGACGGTCGCGGTGTTGATTTCGGTCGTCATCGGGTGTCCCTCATTTCCTCGACTGCTCCATAGGACGCAACGAGGCTGCCACCAGATACACGCAGAGCCAGTTTTTCTGCGGAAATTTCTTGATTTGTGGCAGGAGGGTGACCTGATCAGCGCTTTTGCCGGAAAAAGGTGTCGTTGAGTAGCCGACGGCTCACGTCCGCGAGTTGCCCGGCCCAGCGCCGGTATCCCTCGGGGCCGGGATGGAAGCGGTCCTCGGCGAAGGTCGCCGGGTCCAGCATCGCGGCGGGCATCGGGACGTGGGCTACGCCGGGCAGTGACGCCAGCCGGGTGGCCGCGGCGTCGAGGGCGGCCGACCGCGTGCCGAGGAAGTCCCGCAGCGGACGCGGCAGCGAGGGGAACCAGCCCATCGGCGGCACGCCCGCCAGCACCACCGGGACCCGGCCCACTCGCCGCCGCAGCGCGACGACGAGGTCGAGCAGGTCGCGCCGGTAGGACGCGGCCGAACGCAGTTCGATCGTGTCGTTGACGCCCAGCGCGATCACCACCAGGTCGGCGGGTGCGAGCAGCGGCACCAGCTCCTCACGCACCACCCTGGCGTTGGCGCCGGTCTTGCCGAGTGCCTGCCAGGCGACCGCGCGGCCGTCCCGCGCGAGTTCTTCCGCGAGCCGTCCGGTCAGCCCCTCGGCGTGCGTCGCGGCGCCGACCCCGTCCACAGTGGACTCGCCGAGCACCGCGAGCCGCACCGGAGGGCCGTCGCCCGCCACGACGCCGGCGACCGGCCCCGCGGCCCCGGGAAGCCTTGGCGTCGTACGGCGCACCCGGACGGCTTGTACGAGCAGGATCGGGGCGAGCGCCACCGCACGACTGATCACGCCGCGACTCTACTTCCGCGATCTGTCCTCCACTCGCGAAAAGTCGCGCACGCGACAACCGCGTCGAGAGGACGAAACGTGGGTCGGTCTTGGGCGATCGAGGCGGTCCGGCGACGAGCGAAGCAGATGGTCGGCGACGTCGGCATGGTCGATGCCGTAGCTGCCGCGGACGTTGCCGTCGGTGCGGCAGGGTGCGGCCCGTTCGGCAGCATCTCCTCGCGCGAGTTCCACGCCTTCCCAGTACATGAAGGACCCCATCCTTGCGCCTGGGTACAGGAAGGGGGCCTTCAGGTACTTTCACCGTGGCCTCACGGCAGAACGCCGACGCGACCGCCCGCGCACCGGCGCCCTTCGGTCACTTGCCCTTTTCGGCCCGCATCTCGTGCCACTTCGCGTACATGTCGTTGAGTTCCTTGATCATGAAGCTCAGGAAGTCCCGCATCTCGGCGACCCGCTCACCGGCCGGCGTTCCCTCGCCGAGGGCCGAAACGCCCTCGTCGGCGGCGTCGCGCCACATGGTGATCATGCGGTCGCGTTTCATGAAGGTGGCGTACCAGAGGTCGTCGAAGAGCCGGTAGTGGTCGCGGCGCGAGCCGGGTTCGCGTTCCTTGGCGACCAGGCCGACCTGTTCCAGGTAGCGCACGGCCCCCGAGATCGCGGCGGGGCTCACCGAGAGCTGGTCGGCCAGTTCGGCCGCGGTGAGGCGGCCGGCGTCGGTGGTCATCAACGCGGCGAACACCCTGGCGGGCATCCGCTGCATCCCGATCTGGGAAAGCGTGAGGCCCAGGTGCTCCACGTAACGGCGGACGGCGTCCTCGTCTCTCTGGTCAGGCGTCGTCGTCATGGGCACATCCTCTCGTACGTCCCCCAGAGCGATCACACCATCCATATGTTTTCTTAACTTCACAACTTCGTGAAATCACTGTACCTTCAGTCGTATGGAAAACGCCATCTCCATCTCCGGCCTCCACAAGTCCTTCGGCCGGACCAAGGCTTTGGACGGCCTCGACCTGCGGGTACCCGTCGGGGAGGTGCACGGTTTCCTCGGCCCGAACGGCGCGGGGAAGTCGACCACCGTCCGGGTCCTGCTCGGCCTGCTCCACGCGGACTCGGGTGACGTCCGCCTGCTCGGCGGCGACCCCTGGAAGGACGCGGCGAGCCTGCACCGGCGCCTCGCCTACGTCCCCGGTGACGTGAACCTCTGGCCGAACCTCTCCGGCGGCGAGGTGATCGATCTGCTGGGGCGGCTGCGGGGCGGGCTCGATCAGCGCCGCCGCAAGGAGCTGATCGAACGGTTCGACCTCGACCCCAAGAAGAAGGGGCGCACCTACTCCAAGGGCAACCGGCAGAAGGTCGCGATCGTGGCCGCGCTGGCCTCGCGCGTGGACCTGCTGATCCTCGACGAGCCGACATCCGGCCTAGACCCGCTGATGGAGGCCACCTTCCAGTACGCGATCCAAGAGGAGCGCGAGCAGGGCCGCACGGTGTTGCTGTCCAGCCACATCCTGGCCGAGGTCGAGGCGCTCTGCGACAAGGTCAGCATCATCCGCAACGGGCACACCGTGGAGACCGGCACGCTGGCCGATCTCCGGCATCTCACCAGGACGTCGATCTCCGCCGAACTCGCCGGCCCGCCGAACGGGCTGACGAAACTGGAGAACATCCACGACCTCAAGGTCGAGGGCAACCGGGTCCGGTTCGACGTCGAAACCCGTTCCCTCGACGACGCGCTGCGCCGGCTCACCCAGGTCGGCGTCCGGAGCCTGACCAGCCAGCCGCCGACGCTGGAAGAGCTGTTCCTCCGCCACTACACCGAAGCGAGCGCGAAATGACCGCGACGCCGGACCGTCCGGTGACCGTCTCCGAACCGGGGCACGGGCTGGTCGGCACCTGGCAGCTGACCAGGCTGGCGCTGCGGCGGGACCGGATCGTCCTGCCGATTTGGGTCGTCCTGCTCGGGATCGTGCCCTCGACGTCCTCGGGCACGTTCGAAACGCTGTACCCGACGGCCGCCGACCGGGCCGGGCTCACCGCGAGCATGGGCGCGAACCCGTCGCTTTCGCTGATCTACGGCCCGGCCTTCGACCTCTCGACCGCGGGCGGGTTCACCGCGTGGCGGCTCGGCGGCTTCCTCGCCCTGCTCGTGGCGCTGATGGCGGTCTTCACCGTCACCCGGCACACCCGGGCCGAGGAGGACACCGGCCGCGCGGAACTCCTGGCCTCCGCGGTGGTCGGCCGGTATGCCCTGCTGACCGCGGGTGTGCTGGTGTCCGCCGGGACGAGTGTCCTCATCGGAGGAGTCGAGACCGGGCTGATGATCGGCGCGAAGCTGCCCGTCGGCGGCGCGCTCGCGCTCGGCGCCGCCACCGCGGCGACCGGGCTGGTCTTCACGGCCGTCGCGGCGGTCGCCGTCCAGGTGGCCGAGTACTCGAGGACGGCCAACGGGATCGGCGCCACCGCCGTCGGTGTCGCGTTCCTGTCGCGCGCGGTCGGCGACTCGACCTCGGACGCGGCCTGGGTCTCCTGGCTTTCCCCGCTCGGGTGGGCGCAACAGACCCGGCCGTTCGCCGGCGAGCGCTGGTGGGTCTTCCTGCTGCCGCTGGCCGCGACCGTGGTCGTCGGCGCCCTCGGCTACGCGCTGCTCCCGCGGCGCGACGTCGGCACCGGCCTCGTCCCGCCGCGTCCCGGCCCCGCCGAAGCGGCCACGTCGCTGCGCAGCCCGTTCGCGCTGGCGTGGCGGCTGCACCGGGGTCCGTTGATCGGCTGGCTGATCGGCACGGCGGTGTGCGCCGCGGTGTTCGGCTCGGTCGCGAGCGGCATCGGCGACGTCGTCGGGGAAAGCCGGCAGGCGAAGGAGATCTTCCAGCGTCTCGGCGGCACGGACGGGCTGATCGACGCCTTCATGGCGGCGATGGCCGGCCTGTTCGCCATGGTCGTCGCGTTGTACGGGGTGCAGGCCGCGTTGCGGATCCGCGCCGAGGAGACCGCGATCCGGGTCGAGCCGCTGCTCGCCACCGGCGTGGGCAGGCTGCGGGTGCTGGGGAGCCATCTCGTGTTCGCGTTCGGCGGCACGGCGCTGATGATGGTTCTCAGCGGTGTCCTCTTGGGACTGTCGAACGGGATGCGGGCGGGTGGTGTCTCCGGCTCGGCCGGGGACATGGTGGTCGCTTCGCTGGCGCAACTTCCGGCGGTGTGGGTGATCATCGGCCTGGCCGTCACGCTGTTCGGCCTGGCGCCGAAACTCTCGACGGCGGCGTGGGCGATCGCCGGGCTGGCTTTGCTGCTCAGCCTGTTCGGCCCGGTGCTGGACCTGCCGCAGGTGCTGCTGGACGTCTCACCGTTCTCGCACGTTCCGAAACTGCCCGCCGCGCAGTTCGCCGCCACACCACTGGTCTGGCTGACCGGGGTCGCCGTGGTCGCGCTCGTGGCCGGGCTCATGGGCTGGCGGCGTCGCGACGTCGGCTAGCCACGGGGGATGACCGTGGAGGCCGTCATCGGGGGCGGCCTTCACGGTCCTTGCCGTACCTTCCCGTCGGCCGTCACGACCAGCTTCGCGACCGGCACGCCGCCTCCGCATGCCTCACCCGCCGGGTAGGCGATCGCCGGGGTCACGTCGAGGACGTGGGGTTTCTCGTCGTCGAAGGTCACCGTGGTCCGGACCGGCGTGGTCGGCAGGCCCCGGATGGGGAGGAAGACCTGCTCGCCACCGGGCGCGGACTCGGTCACGCAGCCGCCTGCCCAGCACGACTCCAGTGACACACGGGTGACCCCGGCGGCCACCTCCGGCGGGATGTCGAGGGAGATCCCCTCCGCCAGGGCGATGGCCGGGCAGGCCTTCTCGCCGGAATGGCACGCGCTCGACGTCGCGAGCAGGAGCACGAGAACGGGTAGCCGCCGCATATCCGGACAGACGGCGTGAACGGCCGTCCGGGTTGCGTCAGTCGCTCCGGGATTCCGTGGTCGTGGCGGGCGGGGGCACCGTCGAGGTGGAAGGTGACCCGGGCGGCGTCACGGTTCTGGTCACCGTGCGCGGCGCCGGCGTGCTGACGCGGGTGACGACGAGCGGTTCCGGGACACTTCCCGGCACGGTCACCGTGACCGGCCCGACGGAACGGGAGATCGTCGTCGGGGAAGGGGTCGTGCCGACTTGCTGGACCCGGGGCCGGGGCTCGCGGCCCGCCACCAGAAGGGCGGCGACGAGCAGTCCGGTGGCGAGACCCGCGATGGCCGCGACCGTGACGGAACCGGTGATGGGACGTGGACGCGACATCCGGCACCCCCTCGCCATGCGAAGCGCAGGTACGAGGACTTCTCGCGTTGATCTTACGTTTTGTTACGCAGCGTGCAAGATGGGTGGGAGGTGCGCAAGCCGTCGATCACCACTCGCACTAGGTGGCGTTCCTCCAGCGAATACCGCTCCGCGGCGAGGCAACCGGCGATCAGGGCGCGCAGGTCGTCACCGTCGATGTCCTCGCGCACCGCCCCCGCGGCCTGTGCCCGCGTCAGCAACGCCTGCGTCGCCGACCGGAAGTCGTTGCCCGCGTTCGTTTTGAACCCCAGGCCGGTCGTCTCGGCGAGCGCGTCGCACAACGCCCGATCACGGGACACCTGCTGGACGACGCGGGTGAAGAAGCCGAAGAACGCTTCACCGGGGTCTTCGGCGGTCAGCAGGCCGCGTGCTTCCTTGGCGAACTGCTCGAGCCGGTCGAGGACGACGGCCTGGAAGAGCGCTTCCTTGCTGGGGAAATGCCGGTACACCGTGCCCGCGCCGACACCGGCGATGCGGGCGATCTCGTCGAGGGGGACGGCGAGGCCGTTGACGGCGAAGGCCTCTTCGGCGGCTGCGAGCACCTTCGCTCGGTTGCGTCGCGCGTCGGCGCGCAGCACGGGCTTGTCCACTGCTTCCCCTCCTCGACCGGTCAGGCGTTCCGATTCAACGCCACCGGCGGTAAGGGCATTCCTCACCGCACCGCGGTCTGGGTGCCCTCCGGGGTGAGCAGTCCGTGGATCGTGGTGAACAGGTAATCCCGGACACCGGGGATCAGCACCACCGCGGCGACCGCGAACACCGGGAAGATCAGCCGGTTCTCCACGTTCTTGCCGGTGCGGAACCGCAGCGGCTTCGGCGGCCGGATCTCGTACCAGGTCTCGCCCGCGATGGGGATCGGGAACAGGAACGGGCAGCCGGACTCGGTCAGCGAGTCCCCGAGGCAGTGCACGAAACATCCCGCCGCGACGGCGATGCCGAGCCAGCCGGAGATCTCCGTGAGTTGCGCCACCTTGTCCGGCGGGGCGGTCCACACCCACCACGCGACCGCGGCGCCGCTGACCGGCAGCAGCCAGTCGCCGAGCGCGCCTTCCGCGAGCAGGAGGCCGAGGACGACGACGCCGAACACCGCCCAGGGCCCGCCTTCGGTGGTGCCCCAGGAGGTCAGGAAACCGAGGCCCACGGCGAACAGTACGGTGTGCGAGAGATGCCGGTGCTTACCGGACACCTTCTCGTCCCGAGGTCCCTTGGTCAGTGCGTAGAGAGCCGCCGACACCCGGCGAAGCAGCCACGAGATCGCGCCGGTGAACCAGCCGAGCAGCTTCGACGCGCGAGCGCCCGGGTGGTCGAGGTCCGGCAGGAGGGCGAAGCCGGCCGTGGTCGCGGCGAACACGACCGCTTGGTGCACCGTGCCCGCGCCGACCACGGGTGCGAGGGCGAGCCCCGCGCACCAACCGGTCAGGGCATGCGTCCGCCCCATCATCGTGCTGCCCCCAGAGGTCGCGGATCACGAGCCCACGACCGTAGCGGGGGATCAGGCGGGGGGCTCTTCCGACACGCTGAGGTGCTCGGCGACGCCGGTGAGCTCGATCACTCGGCTCACCTGCGGGCTGGGCACGACTTCGAGTTCGACCGCCTTCTCGGCGGCCTGGCGCTGTGCCTGGAGCACCACGTTCAGCGCGGAGGAGTCGAAGAAGGTCACGCCGGTCAGGTCGGCGACCACCCGGCCCGAAGGTTTCTCGGTGATCAGGGCTCCGAGGGTTTCCTGAAGCTGCGGGCTCGTCAGCAGGTCGAGCTCACCGGTGACCACCACACGCGGTTCAGACGCCTCGGCGTCCAGCGTGATGCTGAAACCGGGCGGCGTGGTGTTCTGGTCCGCTGCGGGCATGCACATTCTCCTCATCAGGTGAGAACCGACGCTCAGCGCCGGAACGCGCCCGGGGTCTCAAGCGGCGGCCGCGCCCAGTCCGGACACGGACGCCCGCTCTTCTTCGGCGGGTTGGCTTGGCTGTTCCCGCAACGACAGCCCCAACCCTAACCCAGTACGGACGGGGCGCCACGATCGCCATCGCGCGCGTCGCCGACCGGTGCCCGGGACGCGCTCAATGCGCGGTCAACGCCTTGCGCCCGGCGCGGCGTTCCCGGAGGAACAGCTCGCGGCGCTCGATCTCGCCGAGACCACCCCAGATGCCATAGGGCTCCTGGACCGCGAGCGCGTGCTTACGGCACTGCGCCAGCACGGGGCAGGTCTGGCAGATGGCCTTGGCCCGCGATTCGCGTCGCTCGCGGGCGGATCCACGCTCGTTGTCCGTGTGGAAGAACAAGCTGCTGTCGGCGCCTCGGCACGACCCACGGAGCTGCCAATCCCACTCTTCCGCCACCACGTTCGGCAGCCGGCTCACGTCAGCCATGTCGGTCCCCGCCTTCCCAGGAGATCGTTTGTCGCGGGTTACATGCCCGCCCCCTGCACGGGTCAAACGTGGGTTTGGTTTGCTCACCCCCAGGGAAGTGATCCAGCACCGGACCGGCAGCGCTGCTCGAGGAAGGAACACACGTGGTGGACAACACCCCGCCCGGCGGGGAGGGCGCTCAACTCATCGAGGTTCGCACGGCCGCGGTACCGCATGTGGTGCCGACTCTCCGGACGATCGTCGCGGATATCGCGATGCGCCAGGACTTCGATCTGGACGCCGTCGAAGATCTCCGGATGGCGGTGGACGAGGCCTGCTCCATGCTGCTTCCCTCCGCCGCCGACGGTCGGCTGAACTGCGTTTTCTCGTGGAAGGACGGGCGGATCGAGGTGACCGTCTCGGTCGTCTCCGACTCTCCGGAACCCGACGACGAGACCGGCCTGTCCTGGCAGTTGCTCACCGCGCTGGCGACGTCCGCGCGGCGGAGTGTCGTCCCGGCCGACGGCGGCTACCTGTCCAGGGTGGAGCTCGTCCGGGAGAGCGAGGCGGCCCGGCCGTGACGGCACCCGTCGGGCGAGACGGCGGGGACGTTCCGGCCCTGTTCGAGCGCATGTGCGCGTTGCCACCGGACGCGCCCGAGCGAGAGGGGCTCCGAGACGAGCTCGTGCGCGCTCATCTGGAGCTGGCGCGCAATCTGGCGCGCAAGTTCCGCAACCGGGACGAGTCGATGGAGGATCTGGTCCAGATCGCGACGATCGGCCTGATCCACGCCGTCGACCGGTTCGATCCCGGCCAGGGCAGTGACTTCCTGGCCTTCGCGGTCCCGACCATCTCCGGGGAGCTACGGCACCACTTCCGTGACAACAGCTGGTCGGTCCGGGTGCCGCGGCGGCTCAAGGAGCTGAACGCGAACATCTCGGCCGTGCGCGAGGAGCTGACCGTCCGGCTTTCCCGCGCGCCGAAGCCCAGTGAGATCGCCGCCCATCTCGGCGTCCCGATCGACGAGGTCTACGAGGGTCTCCGCGCCGGCCAGGGCCGGTACGGGGCCTCGCTGGACAACCTCCTGGAGAACTCGGCGCACACCCGCTTCGGCGAGTCGGACGCCAATCTGAGCCAGGCGGAGCTGCGCGAGGCGCTGCGGCCGATGCTGGAACGGCTGCCCGACCGAGAGCGCAAGATCGTCGCGCTGCGGTTCGGTTCGGGGATGAGCCAGTCGGACATCGCGCGCCGGGTCGGGGTGTCCCAGATGCAGGTGTCGCGGCTACTGGCCTCCACGCTGAAGAAGTTGCGCGAAGGACTGACCGAGACAGAACTCTCCGAAGGAATCTGATTCGACCTCGGCGCTGGTGGGTAATTGGGAGGCGAGCAACGGATCTGGGAGTCTCTCGTGAGGGGAGGTGCGGAAACCATGACGATGTCCAGGACACGATCGGAGGGATCGTTGCCGGTGGTCTCCCTCCCCTTGCCGGTCGATGTGACGGCCCCGGCCGTCGCGCGGCAGGCGGTGCGGACGACGATGGCCGGCCTCGGTCTCGACGGCCCGGCTGTCGACGACGTCCTGCTGGCGACCTCCGAAATGGTCACCAACGCTTTCGAGCACGGCGACAAGCCGGACAGGCTCGAGGTCGAGTACGCCGACGACAGGCTCACTCTGCGGGTCTTCGATTCCGGGTCGGGGCGGCCGAAGCTGAAGGAGCCGTCGCCGATGGCGGCGCGCAGCCGCGGTCTTCAGCTCGTGCACGCGTTGTCCGAAGACTGGGGACACGAGCTTTGCCCCGGCGGGAAGTACGTCTGGGCCGTGTTCAGGGTGGACCGGGCCGACACCCCGGCCTGAGCGCGGCGTCCGCTTCGGCGATGCGCTCCCGGAGCGGCTTCCGCTCCAAGGCCTCCACGGCGGCGACCAGCACTTCCCTGAGCGGATACGGCAGCTCGGCTTCCAGCTGTGCGGCCGCGGCGCTGGTCGCGGCCCACTCCGCTTCGAGTGTCGGCATCAGACGGCGCGTCTTCTCGGTCAGCGAAACGACTCTCTGCCGCGCGTCGGTCCCCGGCCGGAGCGAGACGAGGTCTTGGCGCGCCATCTGCGCGATGGTCTGGCTGGCCGCGGAATGCGTCACGCCGACTTCGTGGGCGAGATCGCGGATGGGCAGCGGGCCGTGCGTGACGAGGGCGCGGACGAACGGCGTGAACCGCGGGCGGTAGTCCCCCAGCCCGATGTCCTCGAAGAACGCGGAGACGTCCGCCTCGGTCAGTTCGAGGACATGCCGCAACAAGGTACCCATCCCTCGTTCGCGCGGCGGCCTTCCCACCAGCGGATCATAACGACCCGACGGCGGCGCCGGGGACGTGCTCGACCAGGGCCCTGCCGGCGTCGGTCGCGGCCGGGGTTCACCGACAGGCAAAGAACGACATAATCGCCGGATGACGCCCGAAGAGCTGCTCACGACCACCCGAACCGTCCGCAAACGACTGGACCTGGCCCGGCCGGTCCCCCTCGAACTGGTGAAGCACGCCCTGCAGGTCGCGTTGCAGGCGCCGAGCGGCTCGAACTCGCAGCGCTGGCACTGGCTCGTGATCACCGATCCCGGGCAGCGGGCCGAACTCGGGAAGCTCTATCGGCGGGCGTGCCGCGATTACCTGGATTCCCCGAACGCCGCCGGGAAGCTGTTCGCCGACGACCCCGAACGGTCGAAGGTGCAGAAGCGCGTCGGTTCCAGCGTCGAGTACCTGGCCGACCGGATGGGCGAGGTGCCCGTCCACGTCATCCCGTGCCTGGAGACGAACAGCGCCGAACTGCCCGCCGGCAACCAGGCCGGGCTGTGGGGGAACCTGCTGCCGGCGGTGTGGAGCTACATGCTCGCGGCGCGGGCGGTCACGCTCGGCACGGCGTGGACGACACTGCACCTCGCGTACGAGAGGGAGGCCGCGGAGATCCTCGGCCTGCCGGAGAACGTGCACCAGGCCGCGCTCATCCCGACGGCGTTCTACACCGGCGACACCTTCAAGCCCGCCGCGCGTCGGCCGCTCGAAGAGGTCATGCGGCTGGATCGCTGGTGAGATAGGACTCCAGCCGGTCCGCCAGTGCTCTCGGGTGGCTCAAGGACACGGAGTGGGAGCCGTCGATCTCGTCGGGCGCGAACCCGAGCCTGTCCTGGACGACCCGGCGTTGGAATTCGGGCGTGAAGAAGCGGTCTTCGCGCGCGATGAGAACCTTCGTCGGGACGTCCGGCCATTTTTCCAGCGGCCACGGCTGTCCCCATTCGGCGCTGACCTGGTTCCGGCCGTGCGAGCCCGCTTCCGCGACGATGTCCGCGGGGACGCCGTTGAAGAATTTCTCCTCGTCGCCGAGGTCCTTGGCGTCCTCGAAACCCGTGTTGCCCCACCAGTCCGCCGGTGTTTCGCCCGGCTTCGGGATCATCGGCGTCAGCATCACGAGCAGCCGCGCGGAAAACTCGCCGGCGACGATCGGCGCGGTGAAACCGCCGTAGGAATGGCCGAGCACGACGATGTCGTCACTGTCCCGGCGGTCGCCGGTCGCTTTCACGACGGCGTCGACGTGCTCGGGGAAGCCCGCCTTCTCGTCGTCGATCGGCAGGTTCACCGCGACGACGTCGTGGCCGCGGCCCGCCAGCTCCGCCTCGAGGAGGTGGAAGTCCCAAGCGCTGCCGCCACCGCCGTGGATCAGTATGAAGGTCGCCATGGGCCCAGCCAACCCGAAGCCGGGCCGATCAGCAACGAGCGAGCATGTCGCTGAGCGCGGTCTTCTCCGCGGTGGTGACCGTGAGGCCGTAGTAGTGCTTCACGGTGATCCAGTCGGTGGCGTAGGTGCACCAGAACGAGACGAGCGGCGGCTTCCACTGGTCCGGCGCCTTGTCGCTCTTCTCCTGGTTGACGTTGTCGGTGACGGCGAACAGCTGGGGCCGCGTCAGGTCGTTCGCGAACTGGCGCCGCTTCTCCTCCGTCCACGACTTCGCCCCGGAGACCCAGCTTTGGGCGAGCGGGACCATGTGGTCGATGTCGATGTCGGTCGGCTCGGTCCAGGTCTCGCCGTCGTAGCTGCTGGTCCAGCTGCCGGCGGTCGGGGCGCAGTCCGGACCGGCCTTGACGTCCTTGCCGTCGCGCTTGAGCACGAACTCGCGGGTGTTGCAGTTGTTCCCCTGGTTGTCCCAATGCGGGTACTTCTTGCGGTCGTAGCCGTCCATCGAACCGCGCGGCGCGACGGAGAGCTCGTCCAGTTGCTTGCGCGCGTCGGCGGCGCTGGCCGTGTCCGCGGGCCTGGGTCGCAGCGCGTCGTCCTTGCCGCTCACGAACCAGAAGACCGCGAGCACCACGGCGGCGAGGGTGATCACCAGGAGCAGCCGCTGGGTCGTGGTCATCTGCCGGGCACGCGTGGCCACCGCGCGATTCCTCTCGACGGGGACGGGGAGCGCCCAGTATCGCCACGGCCGGCGGGGGAACCGGGTGCGACACGGCGATGACCGCCGGTAGTTGTTGTCACATCCGGGTCCTGAGCGGCGACCACCCCAGGGACGCTGCCGGAAGGAGCGGGCTTGTGGGCGCCGGAAAACGTAAGTGGAACACCAGGGTCGACGACTATCTGAACCGGAAGGCCGCGGAACGCGGACACGTGATCGCCATGGCGCGTATGGGATCCACCGCGCTGGAGCGTGGCGATCTCGACGAGGCCGAAGCGTGGTTCCGGAAGGCCGCCGAGGGCGGGGACAGGGTCGCGATGGGCAACCTGGCGCACCTGCTGAACGAGCGCGGCGTACCGGAAAAGGCCGAACGTTGGTACCGCGAAGCCGCGATGGCCGGTGATTCGCATGCCATGTCGTATCTGGGAAAACTCTGTGCGCGACGGGGTGACGCGGCCGCCGCCGAGGACTGGTGGCGACGCGCGGCCACCGAAGGCCGGGTCGAGGCGATGGCCGAGCTGGCGCGGGCACTGCATCGGCGCGGCGAACTCGAAGAGGCCGAGTACTGGGCGGGCGAGGCCGCGGGGGCGGGCGACGTCGAAGGGATGATCACGCTCGGCGCCGTGCTCTGCGACACCGGCCGGACGGCCGAGGCGGAACCGTGGTGGCGCAAGGCGGGGGAAGGGGCCGACGCTTCCGCGCTGTGCGAGCTCGGCCGCCGGGCGCAGCGGCGGAACGATCTCGCGCGCGCCGAAAGCTGCTACCACGCGGCCGCGGCCGCCGGCGCCCCCGAAGCCGCCGTCCGGCTGGGTCTGGTGCTGCACCGCCGCGGCGAACTCGAGGCCGCCGAACGCTGGTATCTCAAGGCCGCCAAACGGGGCGACGCCGCCGCGATGACGAACCTGGGTGTGCTGGCCAACGACCGGAACGACCCCGGTGAGGCCACCGCCTGGTACCGGAAGGCCGCGGAACTCGGCAGCGTGCCCGCGTACACCAACCTCGGCAGGCTGGCCGCCGACCACGGGAACTTCCAGGAGGCCGAGTACTGGTTCCGCGCGGCCGCAGACACCGGCGACCAGGCCGGGCTACGGGATCTGGAGGAGCTGTACCGCAACCGCCAGCGGTTCTAGGCGCGCCAGTTCCGCATCGCCGCGAACCCTTCGCGCAGCCGCTGGAGTTTGCGGCTGCGGTACGGGTCCTCGCCGTCGTCGAGCCGCCACCGCTCCTCGACGCCGGCGCGGAACACCGCGAGCCCCTCGAAACCGAGGCCCGCGGTGAAGTCCGCGATGTTCACGTCGAGGCGGCCCGAACCGTCGAGATCCAGTCGCAGCAACCACTCCGCGAGCTCCTTGGGCTCCGGCGGCGAGTCCGCGCAGGCCTCCGCGTACAACGCGAGCGCGCCCCGGACCTCGGCGCCGAGCGCGCCGAAGGAGTCCTCGACGAAGTCCAGTGCCTCCACCACCAGCTCGATGACGCGGCACAGCAGCGGCCCGTCCATGAGCTCCCTCGCGGTGGCGAGCACCTCGCGCACCTTCTCGGTGTACGCGACCGTGCCCTGGAAACCGACGAAACCGCGCAACCGCAACGTTCCCTCGACGTGCCGCCGCAACGCGTCGAG
Source organism: Amycolatopsis sp. QT-25 (assembly GCF_029369745.1). NCBI lineage: Bacteria > Bacillati > Actinomycetota > Actinomycetes > Pseudonocardiales > Pseudonocardiaceae > Amycolatopsis > Amycolatopsis sp. QT-25. The sequence goes on along the minus strand of NZ_CP120210.1, from coordinate 310,279 downwards.
GTCCTCGCGGCCCGCCTTGAGCGACAGTTTGCGGAACAGCGCCGGGTCCTCGTTCGCGTGCCCGACCAGCAGCTCGACCAACTCGGCGTGGGAAAGCGTCTCGACGTACCCGCGGATGTCCGCCGCGCCGCCGTCCGCCACGCCCTCGAGCACCAGCAGCCCGACGGCCACGCAGTGCTTGCAGAAGAACCCGTCCGCCGCGTGCGGACAGGAGCACTCGCCGACCAGCTCGCCGTCGACGTTGCGCAACCGGACCGTGTACCGGTCGGTGCCGCTGACCACCGCCGCGACCCCGCCCGCGACGTCGTCCAGCGTCTCGACCGACTCCAGGTACTTGGCCCCGCGCGCGAAGGAGACGTCACCGGCCTGCCTGCGGAGCTCGTCCTCGCTGAACCACGTCACCGCCCTATTGAACCCCTTGCGCCGTCGGCCCGAGGAACAACCCGCCGCTCGCGTCGAGGACCTGCCCCGTCACCCACCGGGCGTCGTCGGAGGCGAGGAACGCGACGACGTCCGCCATGTCCTCCGCGGTGCCGAGCCTCCGGTGCGCCGTGAGGCCGGTGATGGCGGCCTCCAGCTCCGGCGTGAAGAGGGTTTTGTTCGTCTCGGTCTTCGTGGCGCCCGGCGCGACGACGTTGACCGTGATCCCGCGTGGTCCGAGCTGGTGGGCGAGCGTGCGGCTCATCGTCTCGAGCGCCCCCTTGGTCATCGCGAAGGACGTCTGCGTCGGGTTGGCCATCCTGGTGGCGACCGACGAAATGTTGATGATGCGGCCACCGTCGTTCAGCGGTGCTCGCTGGATGAGGAAGTACGGTGCCTTCACGTTGACCGCCATCAGGTGGTCGAAGCCTTCGGGTGTGTCCGTCTCGATCGGTCCCCGCGGTGCGGCTGCCGCGTTGTTGACCAGGATGTCCAGGCTGTCGATGCCCTCCAAGGCCTTGTCGACACCGTCCATCGTCGACAAGTCGGCCTGACCGCTGTCTTGTCTCAGGACGGTTACGCCGTCCCGCTCCAGCCTCCGGGCGATCGCCGCCCCGATCCCCCGCGACGCCCCGGTCACCAATGCCGTCTTCATGCGCACCCCAGATGTTAGTCACTAACACTTTGATAGTGTCTACCACGTGAGCCTCCGAGATCGCCAGCGCGCCGAAACCCGGCTTCTTCTGCAGGAGCACGCCATCCGCCTCTTCACCGACGTCGGTTACGACGCGACCACCGTCGCCGACGTCGCGGCGGCCGCCGGCGTCTCGGCGATGACGGTCTACCGGCACTTCCCGACGAAGGAGGACCTGGTCCTCTACGACGAATACGACCCCGTCACTGCTTCGGCCGTCGCCGCGCAGCCGCCTGGCCCTTTGCTTTCTCGGATAGGGCGTGCCCTGGAGTCGACCGCCGCTTTGGGCACTTCGCAGGAAAAGGCGTTCCTGCTGGCGCGGCTACGGCTGATGATCTCGGTGCCGGCGTTGCGGGCACGGCATCTGGACAGCCAGTACGCGACGGCGGACGCGATCGTGGCCGCTCTTTGTGGGCCTTCCCCTTCGCCGGACGAGGAGTTTCAGGTGCGGGCTACGGCCATGGCGTGCCTTGGGGCGGCACATGTGGCGCTTGTGCGCTGGGCGGAGACGGACGGGGAGGCGGATCTGGCGGGGTTGATCCGGGAGGCGCTGACCAGCGTGTTCGGGGGCTAGCCAACCACGCCCGGGATCAACTGGCGAGCACCACCGCCGTGTCATACCGGCTTTTGTCGGCCGTCGCGAGTACTGTCGAACCCGTGTTCGAGGACATCCGTCACCGCGACTACGGCAGCTTCCAGGGGCACGTGTTCCCAGATGCGCACTACACGCCAGCCAGCGCCCTCCAGAGCGGAAGTAACCCGGCGGTCGCGTTCAACGTTGCGGCGAAGCTTCGGCGCCCAGTACCACTCATTCGACGTGGGCTGTCTCCCATGTTCAGGGCACACGTGCCAGAAGCAACCGTCCACGAACACCGCTACCTTGCGAGCCGTGAAGACAACATCCGGACGGACCTTCACGCCATCGTCCAACGTCAGGCGAAGATCCTTGCGATACCGGTAACCAAGGTGATGCAGCGCCTTACGGAGCTCAACTTCTGGCTTGGTGTCAGCACGCCGGTTGGCCTGCATGTTCCGAGACCGACCGGCATTCTTCGGCGCCGGGTAGAGCCCCTTCGCATGCGCTCGGGCACGAGCCTTGCTCCGATCACCTTGAACCACGCCTGCCGAACCTCTTCATCCGATCACGGACACATGAGGCAAGATACCTCGCTAGGCCCCTCGCCAGCTGCACCACCTTGGAAGGTTAAGTGACCATGAAGCTCAACGCCGTCGAGATTTGCGCTGGCGCTGGCGGCCAAGCCCTGGGCCTGCACAACGCCGGCTTCCACCACACGCTTGCGGTCGAGCTCGACGAGAACGCCTCTAAGACTCTCCAGACCAACAGCGACCGAAAGAACAGCGGCTTCACCTTGGATAAGATCAAGACGGGTGACGTGGCAGACCCGGAGATCTGGAAGCCCGACGACTACAAGGGGATCGACTTGCTCGCGGGCGGCGTACCCTGCCCTCCGTTTACGATCGCGGGTAAGCAACTTGGAGCCAACGACGAGCGGGACCTTTTCGCCTGGACCGTCGAGCAGGTTGCGACAGTGAAACCGCGTGCCTTGCTGCTTGAGAACGTCCGAGGACTGAGTATGCCACGGTTCTCCGGATACCGGCAGCACGTGCTAGATCGTCTAACATCTTTCGGCTACGTCGCCGAGTGGCGTCTTATCCATGCTTCCGACTTCAACGTCCCACAGCTGCGACCGCGATTTGTCCTGGTAGCGCTTCAAGAGGAATATGCGGACTATTTCAGGTGGCCGAAACCGCTCCTCAACGCTCCGACAGTCGGCGAATCCCTTAAGGACCTCATGGGCACACGGGGCTGGGGCCAGATCGATGATTGGGTGGAACGCGCCAACAAGATCGCTCCCACGATCGTGGGAGGCTCAAAGAAGCACGGCGGCGCCGACCTTGGGCCCACACGAGCCAAGCGAGCATGGCAAGAGCTCTGGGTCGACGCACATGGTGTCGCCAACGATGTTCCGGGCCCGAAAGATGAGTACTCTCGCAATGGCCGTGGCCCCAAGTTGACCAATGAAATGGTTGCACGGCTTCAAGGATTCCCCGACGAGGGCAAATGGACTTTCGAGGGGCCTAAGACATCCAAGTACAGGCAGATCGGCAACGCCTTTCCGCCACCAGTCGCAGAAGCTGTCGGAAAATCCATCAAGAATGCACTTAGCAAAAAAGGGAAGAAGGTCGTGCGCGAGCCAGTCGGGCACGATCCAATTTACAAGATGCTCAAAGAAGTGGGCGACTTCGTCAAAGTTGAACATCTTCAAAATTCCGGCGAAAAAACAATCGATATTCCAGAAGTCGAGCTCAGCATAGCCAGACTGAAGAAAGATTTTGTCGTAGAAACCATCTCAGATAATGGCGTAACAAAGCACAAGCTCGGGAACTTCAGAGCTTTTATGGGGCAGGACGACCACGACCGGCACGCCGTGTTTTTGAAGAGTCGAGCAAAGATCAGTTAACACCTAGCTACGGCAGGATCGCGCCAACGCGGCCAATGATGGCCTGTATGTCCGCTGCATCCAGGCCACCCGCGAGCGCGATCTCGTCTTCAGGGTCTCCCAGTTTCCGCACTGAGGGATCATCCAAAATCTGCCCCATGAACTCCAGCTTTTCTTTCAAACGCAGTGCCACAATCTCATCAATACTGCCTTGAGCTTCGAGTATCGTTACCCTGGTCTCAGTGTCATGCGCAAGACCTAGCCGATGGATACGGTCAAGGCTCTGCAAGAATCGGCCTGCCTGAAAATCTCGGTCCACATAGACTGCGTCATGACACACTTGATGCAGACTAACCCCCTCGCCCAAGGTGGCCGGATTTGAAACCAGCACCGCGCATGCCGGATCTTCGCGAAAGGTACGAAGTTGCTCGGCTCTGTCCGCAGTACCTCCGTGCACCACAGCCGGACTGAAGTCTTTAAAAAGCACCTCTAAAGACTTAATACTGCGCACAAAACTAGCCCAAACCAGCGTCTTCAACCCATTTCTCGCATTATCTGCAACAATAGTTAAGGCTTCCTGATACTTAGGGGGGATCTCATACTTTGACAAATCTCTAAGCAGGACATAGAGTGGCTCGTCTTCATTCACTTCCAAAGGTGGAATCTGAAATGAAAGCGGCTCATACTTCGTCGCTCCTTCCACAAGAAGGGCAGGACTGGTAGCCGCCATCAATAGTCGGAGAACTGCCCTTCCCAATGATTCGAAGTCGTTACGGTTTCGCTCTGCACGAGCAGTGAACTGGCCAACCATCGCATCATATATCTCTCGATGCAAAGGTGACATTTCAACCCTGCGAACACGCGTTGAAACAGGGGGTAAGCCTAGTTCTTGTTTTGTTGTTCGCGTGTAGAGCGGCCTCAGTTTGCTACTCGCATAACCAAGATCTCCCCCGCCGATCGCCTGCCGGACCACCCGGCGGCCGCGGCCCGGCCAGACGAACGCCAAAAGGCTTTCAAGGTCTTTGGGGCCATTAGGCGCTGGCGTACCGCTAAGGATCATCCGGACTCGACTCAATGGGCCAAGCGCCATACATGCGGATCCATAAACCCCAGCAGCACCCAATTTCATCCTGTGAGCTTCATCAAGAATCATCATTCCAGGAGACTCTTGCAACCACCTAGCAAATCCAGCCAGAGAAGGGTTCAAGCGTTCGTAATTCACTAAAAGAAGATCTGCCGCGCTTGGTAGCCGGTTGGTTACCACTTTGACTTCGAGCGGACGTTTGAAACAAACCTTGGCTTCGTACAGCCATGCTTCGTAAGCAGCCTTTGGTCCTACCACTAACAACCGATCGACTTTTCCTTTCTCACGCATCGCCGCGAAGACCGCCAGCGCCACCCGCGTCTTACCTGCGCCAGGAACACTAAAATTCGCGCTATGCCCAAGTGATATCAAACGGGCTATATCCCGACGCTGAAAGTCGGTCAGCTCACCGCACCAGCTTGGCCCGAGAAGCTCATCGACTTCACTGGAACCAATTTCGATTTGGCCGTCACCATGCAGCTGCCTATCAGCTTCTTCAGCATCGTCAAGCATCTCCTCGACAGTTGCTTGGAACGTTGCATCCCAGGTGACCGTTTCTGGCTCAGGCCAATCGGCTAAGGCTTCCAGGCCAATGAGAAATTCATCGACAGGAACAACCGCGGCCGTCTTGTCCGAGAACCGTCCTGCCGGAAAGCGCTCAAGCAGCCGCCCCAGAGCGGAAACGAAATCTAATCGCGCCCGCAGCAAAGCTTGAGTACGAGTTACATCGAAGCCAATGAATAGGCTCGCTTCCGGGTTCATAGCCATTAAGACCCCGAATAGAGGGCCGAAATAAGCCAGTCCACTCCATCGCCGGGAACGGAAACTGTGCGTCGAGTCTCCAGCGCTAGCCGCTCCAGACTGCTCCTCAGCTTGACGACCGCCTCGTCAAAAGATTCCTCATCTAGGCTTCTAGATCCCCGAGACATAACCAGGTCAGTGACACATTGATCGATATCTTGGCAAGCATCCAGAAGCCTTGTGGGGGCCGCCTGCTTCCTTTTTCGTATCCGAGCATCTTTGCCTGCCGGCACCAGGGCCTTTTCCATTGCCGCACGAAGTTCCTCTCCCGCCTGAACTGCTTCAGCTGCGACAGGATCCCGGAGAGTAGGATCGAATGCTTCAGCAGCCTTTGCCCGCAAAGCTGTATCAGTTAGCTTTTTGACAGAAGCCAACGCATTCGACGCGCCCTTAACTTTTCGATTTAATCCCGGAATAGAAACTGATTCGTGACCATCGTCCTGTTCTTTCAGCACCTCAGGGAGGTGCTTAGACAGATAGCGTTGTTGGAAATCATCCTCAATCAGCCGCACGTCAGTCTTCGAAAAATCCAAAGTAATAGCAGCCAGGCGATACTCTTTTACCAACTCTGCCATCTCCGGGTCGACTGTGACGTCTTTTGAGTACCGTCGATATAATTCTTTAAGCTTCTCAGTTTTATCTTCGAAAGCAAAGATCGGCAGGCGTGTACCCTGCGCCTTACTGCGCTCAACTAGTGATTCAATGCACCTGAGCACCCACAGATCTTGTTCACAAGCAGCTGACGTGGTGCGAAACGTTGTCGCGATCACGCTAGTCGGCATTCCCTGTTTAGTCAGCTCATCAATAGCTAGTAGCCGGTTGACATAGGAGTACTCTCGATGATGGGTCTTTCGGAGCTGCAAAGACAGCTCAACGTCGCTTACGTCGGCCCAGGTACATGACTCGGGCAGAACTGCGACACGCATACCTTGCCCCGGCCCGCCAATCTGAAGCAGAGCCGCACGCCTCGTATTGCCGTTTACAAGTACACCATCACGGGTGATTAGCCCGGGGTCAGTTTGTTTGTAGTCATTCAGGCTCTCAGCCAACCCAGTAAAAACTGGGTCAACTTTTGAAAGATCCGATGGCAAGGCTTTAAGCAAAAAGTCTAGGTACTCTTGACTTCCCTGGCTCCAGGGATCCTGTTCGAGCAAGTCACTTCGCGAACTGTCGTGACTACGTTGAGCGCGAATCCTGTGAGTAGCTGGGTTGTAATACAGATCACCTACCGACATCTCGATAACGTCTAGATGTGTTGGTCGACCACGCCAGTCAATCGTTACAGTCTCGTGCACCCCTGCGCCGGCAGCTACTTCCGCCAGTCGACTCTCGATCAGCGCGCGGTTCTCTTCAGCTCGTGGCGGCCGACCGTAGTCTTTAGTCACTACTCTCTCCTGATACGAAGTCGCTCTGGTTCAGCAGTGCAGCCTGCCGAAGCGGTAGCTTAGTACGGCCTAGCCGAGGCCTAGCGCTTCCTGGACTTTAGATCGCGCTTCAGCCGGCAGGGACCGGTAGTCGCACCACAACTCCTCGATCCGGCTAAAGTCTCTGCGATCCGCTTTGACCCAGCCGGTCAGCAAACGGCGTTCGATAGCCCCAAGGGAAGACAGGTCCCGCAGTACGGCATCCAGGCTGGCTTCGATGCCACGTCCACCCACCCTGCACCGTTTACATTCGGTCACCAGCTGTACCTCGACACCGGTGGAAGTGACCACATGCCGACGAGCAATGTCAAGCTGGGCCATCTCATGGGTGCCGGCGTAGGGATGCCCAGGTGTAATGCCGCACGACCGGCACATGTTTCCATCGGCCGCGAGCACCTCTCTGCGCATAGCGGCACCTATAGCAGCATTTGCCCGCTGACTAAGCGCAACGCCTCGCTCCCAGACGGGAAGGCCGGCTTTGACGAAGCAGTGTTCGTGAGGATCGAGTGTCAGATCCTCACGGTTGGTGTCAATCTGCCATTCGAACTTCCGAAGATCCCGCATTCTTCTATCAATCTGAGACACACCTGGGAAGTCTTTTCTTAGCTTCTCCTTTGTAAATTTATTTCCCTCGCCGACCTCTGCGAGCAGCCACAGGGCGACTCGCTTCATCGTTCCAAGCTCATGATCTTGCCACGACGGGAGCACGCATAAGCCCTTCTGTGCCGACTTCGCTGGCAAGCCACACTGCGAACCAGCAGACCATGACAGCTGAACTTCCTTTGTAACACAGAAGGTTCACCGAGCCCACTTAAACAAGCATTCCTACATTTTTTGTAATGACTACACCGATTGTAGGGACTGGTGATGCAGTTCCGATATATCGCAACGTATTGCGATATATCGGAACTGCGGCCAGGTTTTGTTGCCGCAAGAAAATCGAGATTTTCAGGCCAGTCGCTGCCATCTAGATGACCTCGATGCCCTACAGTCGCGTACATGTCCTTCGCGCCTTCACGCGTCGAAGGGCTGTACGCGACTCTTCAAGGAAGGGGCTGAAGAGGGGATGGGATGCCACCGATAGGACGTGTAGGCGGCAGATACCCGGACGGGACTACGCCCATGGCCGCGGCTTTCGCCGAGGCTCTCACTGACCTGCACAAATGCTTTCACTCAAGCACTATCGCCGCGGTAAGTAAGCGACTTGGAGTCTCTGACGCATCACTCTCGCACTACTACAACGCGCGACGGCTGCCAACGATCGCCACTTTGATCTTGATGTACGAGGAGGCGGCACGGGATGTGGCAAGACATGGTGTGCTCACCACAATGCCGTTCACCCTTGAGTATCTTCTCGAACTCCGAGCCGCCGTCAAGCTGGGGCTATGCCCTAACTGCCATGTTGCGCTGGTGGAAGCGCCGCCACCATGGGAAGCGGGCCATGAGGGAAAGGACCGGCGCAACGGCGTGACGGCAGATGGAGACCGGCGCAACGCGATGAGCACACCCGCGCCGCCGCCAGGGCTCGACGAGGTCTTGTCCTACATCGACAACGGACACCTGCACGACGTTTCCAGTGTTCTCTGGGCAACTGGTTCCGAAGTAACTGTTAAGGAAGTAGCCGGTGCTGTGTCGTACTTCGTAGATGCTGGCCACCCTGATGCCGCTGATGTGGTGTTGCATGGCGCGCGCAGCCGCAGCTCGCACGATCGGCTGGCCATCATCAGCGAACTCCTCGACGTCGGGCTGACCGACAACGCGCTCGTGCTTCTGGAAGGCAGGTGATCTTTGTCTAGAGCGTCGTCCTTGCCGCAACAGGTAACAGGCGGGACACGGCGTGAAGCCGTTGTGTCCTGCTCTGACTTGTTGCTTGCGGCGCGGGGCCCTCCCTCGCGACCTATCAGTAACTCGCAGTGTTGTGATCAACAATACGTGATTGGGGTGGAGCGATATGCCCTCGCGAAGACCGAGATACCGGAGGAAGGCCCGACCGGCAGGCCTAGGAACCAAGGCCGGCAGGGCCCTCCCCCTTCAGAACCCCCGCCAACTGCCGTGGACAAGGAGTCCCTACATGAATAGTAAACGTCGCCGCCCTTCTTCGGGTGGCCGTCCGGCACGAGTCACACGGTCGGGAAGGGCAGTTCCCGGCAAACCTGCTGGTGAGAGCAGGTGGCCCGAGCCCGCCGGATGGCGTCGGTGGTGGCAGCTTGCCTGCACGCACTTCGTCAAGGGCCTTGCCTCCGGCGCCGGAGGCGCGCTCGTAGCCTTTATCATCTGGCTGCTGAGCTAACCGGATCTGCGTCGTCTTACTGCTGACTACACTCCCGCTGGCCTGGCTAATCGATACAGCTCGGGTAAGCCAGGCCGGCGGGAGCCGTCGTTAGCGACGATCACCTAACACGGAACCTAGCTACGAGGAACAACCGGAGCGGGGTGCAGAGGATCATCTGGTGTTGCCTTCCGCCAGAGCTGGCCTTGTATCGAGGCCATCCGCAGATCTTCATCGTCTCGTGCGGGCACAACCCGGGTGACTACGAACTGTCCCTTTTGCGGCACCGGAAGTCCTAGCGCGGACGCAACTCCAGGATCGTTGTCCTGGTGCCCGAGGACAAGCAAACCTTCGGGACGAAGCGCATCGCGGGCACCGCCATTGCTGCGCATCCGTTTCAATGGATCGTCCAGACCCCAGCCCACCGTTTCAACGGTGGCCCGGGTAATTATCTGATTTTGCACATCTCGGCACAGTTGAAACAACCGTGCTTGCGCATGGCGATCACCGCGTCGTGCGCGCGCATCCATGATCCGCTCTCGCCTCAGCGGGTCAAGATGCAACAGTACGTTCGGGGCAAGATTGCCATGCGACTTCCAGAGCCACCTGATCTCTGTGACGCCGCGCTCGGTTAGTCGCCGCTTTGCATCTCGATTCGCATTCAGGCGCAACCGGTCTTGCCTTGCCCGGACAAGGCCAGCCTGCCACTTGCTTTCCAGGTCACTTGCCCAGATCACCAAGCACAGTTGGTCGACCATCTCGGGTCCCATCTCCCAGCCGCCAATCCGCTGGGAGAACTTGCAGTCCACATCGTGGCCGGCGATCCGATAGTCGGTGGCTACTCCATCTGCAAAATCAAATTCACGATGCAGGTTGATCTCAACCAACGTGCCCATGTGAGTCTTTTCGGTCTTGTGAAGTTGTACGTAATCCCACCGGCCGCTTCGACGCCCGTCAAGTAGCTGGTCAATTGTTTCTCTAAGTACCTTGGCGACACGATCGCCTGATGGATCATGCTCATAAAGCCGATCGGTTACAGCGTCGAGCTCAGGGTCATCTCCGCGTCCAGGCGGACCCTCTAGAACCATGTCGAACAAGCCGGCGTCCCCTCGCTGCACTTAAGTGCTCAACTTCATACCGATGCCGGCACAGCGGCGAAAGCACACCTGACTGGCATCGAACACATGCTGCCCCAGTTGGACGTGTCCGGTCCAGAAATTACAGGACAGACAAAAAGGCCCTCCCGCGAACGGGAGGGCCTTAGTGCTGTCTCAACCAGACGTGCGCCCGAAGGGATTCGAACCCCTGACCTTCTGATCCGTAGTCAGATGCTCTATCCAGCTGAGCTACGGGCGCTTGTTCAGTTGTCAATCTAGCACCTGCCGGAACAGGCACCAGCGGAGGCTCCGGGATTTGAACCCGGGAGGGGGGGTTACCCCCAACCGCATTAGCAGTGCGGCGCCATAGACCAGACTAGGCGAAGCCTCCCAGGCCCAACGACCACTGCTCAAATAGGTTACACACCCTGTGGACCTCCTTGGAAGGGACCCCCCTTAGACGCGTTGCAGGGCTCTGAGCAGGCCGGATGAGCGCCCGCCGAGACCTTCGGCTTCGAAGACGGCGACGCCGACTCCGGGGCGGGCCGCGGGGTACGCCAGGTAGCGCGGACCCAGCTGGATCGGAACTTCGCGTTGAAGCGGCAGAGGGTCTCGATCTGGATCTAACGTGAGAAGAATCGCAGTGTCCTAGCGGACAGGCGGGTAATGGGGTCGGCGCGATGTTCCAGACCGCGCTGAGGACGACGCATGACGTTCAGCGAGAGACCCTTCTCGCCCCACGGAACGAACTGGAGGACACGCCGTCACCAGGACCGAGCCGGGGTCGCTCATGCGGCCGAGGGCCCATCGAGAAGCCGCATTCGGTGTCGGTTGCCGCGCTACGTGGCGGCGAGCGTCCAGAGTTCGTCGAGGTTCGCGGAAGGCACATCACGGGGACACCACCGGACCACGAACGCCGATCAGGCCGGTGTCGACTGCGCCAGCCGGTCACCGACGGGCGCGAGTGCCGGCAGCACGAAGTTGATCGCGACACCGGCCGCCGTCAGTCGCAGGAAGAGCCGGCCGCGTGCCATCGGCCGGTCACCGGGTGGGGAGCGCAATGAAGTGACGCCGTGTGTCGTAGCGCGAGCGACACGGACCCGGCACCGAGCATGCCTGAGGCCGAAGTGCGACAAGATCAGCAGCGTGGCGGCGACCGCCAGTTGCCAGGCCGGCGCTGAGCAGCATCAGCAACACACCGGTCACCAGCGCGACCGGCGCCGCGCCGACCGTGCCTCGTGCGGCGGTTCCAGCCATTCGGCGACGCGGCCGCGCGGGGTGCGCCGTCCGGCCGGGACCAGGGGCAGCCGAGTCACCGAGGAGGCACCTGCCAAGCGCCCGCTCCTGTTAGCTCCTTGCCAGCTCCACGAACGGTACGAGGGCGTCGGGGTTCAGCAGGGCATCCCGGCTGACGGCGCGGTCAGGGGAAACCCCCGAAAGGATCTTCTTGACCGGGACCTCGCATTTCTTGCCGTTGAGTGTCCGCGGCACTTCGCTCACCTGGACGAACCGGTCGGGCACGTGCCGCGGCGAGAGGGCGCCGCGCAGTTCCTTGCGCAGGGCGGGTTCGACCTCGTCGAGCGACGTGCCTTCGGCCAGCACGAGGAAGCACAGCAGCTGCCCGTCCTCGTTCCCCGCCGCCGACGTGTCGATCACCAGCGAATCCGCGACCTGGTCGAACGACTCGACGACGCGGTAGAACTCGGCCGTGCCCATCCGGACGCCGCCGCGGTTCAGCGTCGAATCGCTGCGTCCGTAGATGACGGCGGAGCCGCGTCCGGTGATCCGGATCCAGTCGCCGTGCCGCCAGATCCCGGGGTACATCTCGAAGTACGCCTCGCGCAGCCGTGCGCCGTCCGGGTCGTTCCAGAAGAACACCGGCATCGACGGCATCGGCTCGGTGATCACCAGTTCGCCGACCGTCTCCACGACGGGCTTTCCTTGCTCGTCGAACGCGGCGACGGCGGCGCCGAGCGCGCGGACCGAGAGCTCGCCGAGCCAGACCGGGACGTCCGGGGCGGACGCGACGAACGCCGCGCACAGGTCCGTGCCGCCGGAGACCGAGCAGATCTGGACGCGGTCGCCGACCTCGTCGACGATCCACCGGAAACCCTCGACGCTCAGCGGCGCGCCGGTGGAACCCAAGGCGCGCAACGCGGTGAGATCGTAGCGCTCGGCCGGTTCGATGCCGGCCTTCAGGCAGCTCTGGATGTACGGCGCCGACGTGCCGAAGTAGGTGACGCGGTGCTGTTCGGCCAAGTGCCACAACACGTTCAGGTCCGGATGTCCCGGGCTGCCGTCGAAGAGCACGATCGTGGTTCCGGTCAGCAGGCCGGAGATGAGGAAGTTCCACATCATCCAGCCGGTGGTGGTGAACCAGAAGAAACGATCATCGGGGCCGAGATCACTTTGCAGGGCAAGGGCTTTGAGGTGTTCGAGGGTGATGCCGCCGTGGCCGTGGACGATGCCCTTCGGCAGGCCGGTGGTCCCCGAGGAGTACAGGACCCACAGCGGGTGGCCGAATTCGACGGGTTCGAAGGCCAGTTCCGCGCCCGCGTTGTCGGCGAGCAGCGTGTCCCAGTCGAGTGTGCCGTCGAGGCGGCCACCGGCGTAGTCGACGAGCACGGTCGCTTCCAGTGTGGAGATCTCGTCACGCAACGCGTTCACCGTCGACCGGCTGTCGAACCACCGTCCATTGTAGACGTAGCCGTCGACCGCGATCAGCACCTTCGGCTCGATCTGCGCGAACCGGTCGGTGACCGCGCGGACGCCGAAGTCCGGCGAGCACGACGACCAGATCGCGCCGAGACTCGCGGTGGCGAGGAACGCGATCAGGGTCTGCGGGCAGTTCGGCGCCAGCGCGACCACCCTGTCCCCTTTGGCCACTCCCAGCTTCCGCAGCCCTTCCCGCGCGGAGGCGACGGCGGACCGCAGGGCACCGAAGGTCAGCTGCGACGAGAGGCCGTCTTCGCGATCGAAGATCACGGCGACCTCGTCGTCGGCCTTCGCGGCGCCCGCGACGCCGGGCATCAGCGAGTGCTCGGCGTAGTTCAGCGTGCCGCCTTCGAACCATCGCGCGTTCGGCATCTCGCCGGTGAGCACCTCGCCGGGCTCGTCGTGCCAGCGCAGGCCGAGGAAGCCGGCGACGGCGGACCAGAACTCGGGCCCACGTCGCACGGAGAACTCCCACAACGCGTCGTAGTCGTCGACCTCCACGCCGCGTTCGGCGCGCAGCCACTGGCGGAACGCGTCGATCTTGGTGTCGGACAGGCGGCTCGGCTCGGGGCGCCAGAGCACTTCTGGGGCGTCGGCGGTGTGCGTCACCCCGCGATGTTAACCCTCCCCGCCCCACCACCACCCTCAGCGGAAAGCGCTCCGCGCTTGCTGATCCACCCCTTAACCGAACTGGCGAGCCCCCGTGAACAGCTCGTACGCCATCGTCTTGAGCCGCGCCGCGTCGAGCGGGGTGACGGTCAGCCACCCCCGGTCGCGGCGAAGCCCGTAGCGGCCATCTGGGGTGTCCACCCAGGTCAACGTGCCTTCGCCGCGCACCCAGCGGCCCTCCCACGACTTCCTGGTCGCCCCGAGCCGCCCGCTGCCGATCCGCTGGGTCGCGATCCGCACCAGCACGATGACCTCGGGTTCACGCAGCCCGGCGTCACGAAGGACGTCGGAGAACGCGGGCTGCCCGCCGCCCTCCCCCGCCTCGCACGCGGCCGTGTAGTCGTCGACGCGCAGGTTGACCGAGAGGCCACGGCCCTGGTCGCACGGCGGCAACGCCTGCAGCAAGGTCGCGGCGACGAGCGGCTCCCGCAGGGCCGACAGCTCGACGTCGGTGCCCGAAACGCCGATCGCGACCGCGCCGCGATCGGACACGCAGCCGACGGCCCGGTACGCCGGATCGCCGTCGAGCCGCAGGTCGAGCGTCAGTTCGCTGTTCGCGACGGTGTGCAGCAGCCGGACCAGCCCGGGCGCGGGTGCCTCCACCGTGCCGAGGCCGCGTTCCGACAGCGTCCCGTTCGCCGCCGCCACCAGTTCCGCGCGGAACTCCGGGGTCCGCCCGACGTGCGGAACCTCCAGCACCGCGGGCAGTTCGTCGCGTCCGTGCGCCGACCAGAGCAGGAACAGTTCGCCGATGTGCAACCGGATCCAGTCCATCAGCGACCGCTCCTCGGGTCTTCGCCGATGACCGGTGGGGTCACCTGCCCGCTGAGCCCCCAGACGTCGGAATCCTCGACGAGGTAGTTCGGCGCCTTGTGGTCCTCTTCGCCCTGTCGTCCTTGCGAGGGCGCCATTCCCATCGGCATCCCCCCGAAACCGCCCATGCCCGCGGCCGCCGCGGCGCGTGTCCCCGCCGGTTGGCCGGGCTGCTGCCCCGACGGCCCGAAGCCGCCGGCACCGGATCGGCCGCCCTGTCCGAGCTGCTCGTGGGTTCCCCCGGCGGTACCGGGTGGCGGCGGAACGTACGCGCCGCTGCTCGCGCCGGGCGCGCGCGGTGTGTCGATCGGCTCCCGCACCGGGAACGGGGCGGGATCGTCGGCGCCACTGCTGCGCGTGGAGTCGTCCGGTGGCGGCACCGGTTCCGGCGCGGGTTCGGGTTTCGGCTTCTCCGGCTCTTCGGGTGTCTTGAGGAGGTTCGGCTGCTTGCCGTACGAGGTGAAGGCCGGAACGTTCTCGTAGACCTCACCGGAGTTCCGCTGCATCCGCGTCATCACGTCGGCCGCCTGCCGGTGCAGATCCTGCGCGCTTTCGTCGGTGGGTTCGGCGACGATCCGCCCCGCCTCGGCGAAACCGGAGCCCGACGGTGCCGGCGTGGCTGACGCCGACATCGCCTGCGTCGAATCGGAGACCGGGATCGGACGGCGTTTCGGTGGCTCCGGCATCTTGGGTCGCGGCGCGTGTCCCGGCGGCTCGGGCATCGTGCGCCGCGCGGTGTCGGCGATGTCCGCCTGGCGGCGCACGCAGTTCGCGACGTTCTCCGCGCGCCAACCCGTGTCGCCCGCCCAATCGACGAGCTTGACGGCGGCGTCACGCGCCCTGTCCGCGCCCTCGCCCGTCCAGCCGTCGGAGGTGGCGGCCAGCGCCGCCCGGAGTTCGGAAGCGGCCCTGTCGAGGAAGGCGCTGATCTTCGTCCACTGCGCGGCGACGGCTTCCGCGCTCGCGAGGTCCAGCTCGTTGTGGACCATCTCGTAGAGCTCGCGATGCGAGTAGCTCATCCAGTCGATGTCGGCGTGGAGGTGCTCGGGGCCGGGTTGCGGTTCGGGCTCGCGAGGCGGCCACGGCAGGGGAAGGCCGCGCATCAGTGCTCGTCCTTCCGCTCGTGGCCGACGATGTCTTCCATGTCGAACCGGCGAGCGACCCGTTCGAGCTGCTCTTGGCCTTCCTCGTCCGCGGCGACGTACATCTTCCGCGCGGCCATCACGGTGAGCTGGAAGTCCTTGAGCACCACGGCGAAGTCCCGGAGAACGGGTACGGCCGCTTCGGTCCCCTCGTTCGCGGCGCCCTGAAAGCGTTCGCTCATGGTGTGACCGACGAAGTTGTCGCCCAGCTTCAACGGCGCGTTGAACTCGGTCGAGTCCTTGATCAGCGCGTTGAGCTCATGGCGTGCCTTCAGCAGCGCGTCGACGAGCTTCTTGGCGGCGTCCTCGGAGACCTTGACGGTCCCCTTCTTGGCATCCGTCTTGGAATCCCGGATCTGACCCGCCACCGGAGCCAACGCCGGAGCGGAAGCTCCGAACGCGGCTTGTGGCGTCGCAGGTACCTTGGGTGACTGTGCCATTCGACCCTCCCCTGTCACATCTTGAGGGGAATGCTAGCGCGAATGGAGTCACCGCAGGTGGGCGTCGAACCAATTCAACGTGCGCTGCCAGGCCTCGGCGGCCGCGTCCGGGTCGGCGTCGAAGCGGTGGTTGGCGCCCGGGTAGTGGACGACGTTCGTCGCGACGTTCGCCGTCGCCGCCGCGTCACGCAGCTGCTCGACCTCGGCGCCTCCGGCCTCGTCACCCGCGTCGCCGTACATGCCGAGCCACGGGCTGGTGAGCCGTCCCGCGATCTCGACGAGTACCGGCAGCCCGGTGACGCCCTGCCCGCCCACGCTCACCGCCGCGCCCAGCCTGCGGTTCGACGCGACGACCAGCGCGGCGGTCCCGCCGAGGTCGAAACCGACGACACCGACGAGGTCTGCCTGGATGCCGCGCTCACCGAGCCATGCGAGCGTCGCGTCGGTGGCTTCGAGCAGGTCCTGCTGCGTGAGATCGTCCCGGTCGAGATGCGGGGTGACGGTGAGCCAGCCTTCGCCGGCGAGCCCGGCCAAGAGCAGGCCCAGACCCTCTTCGACCTCTTCGGCCTCCTCGTGCAGCACCACGAGCCCGCCGCGGACGACACCATCCGGTTCGGCGAAGGTCAGGCGCAGCGTGTGGCCGTCGGCGTGCTGGTGTTCCACGGTGGTCGTCAGGGTCATTCCTCCATCAGACCACTCTTAGGTAAATATTCGGAGCTTGCGTTCGCGCGGGAGGATACGGTGTCGGAGCCGTCCCCCAGACGTAGGAGCGCCGAAGATGTCCCCTGTTTCGCCGCGTGCGGATCTCGAATCGTTGCCGAAGTACGTCCCTGGCCGGACAATCCAGGGTGCGATCAAGCTGGCGAGCAATGAGGTGCCCGGCGGGCCGCTGCCGAGTGTGGCGCAGGCCATAGCCGAGACGGCGCAGGGCATCAACCGGTACCCGGACATCACGGCTTCTGGGCTCGTCGAACGGCTGGCCCGCGAATTGGCCGAGCCGGTCGGGCGGATCGCCGTCGGCTGCGGTTCGGTTTCCCTTTGCCAGCAGATGATCCAGGCCCTGTGCGGCCCGGGCGACGAGGTCGTCTTCCCGTGGCGTTCGTTCGAGGCGTATCCGATCGTCACGCAGGTGGCGAACGCCGTCAGCGTGAAGGTGCCGCTGACGGCCGGGCACGGGCTGGACCTGGACGCCATGCTCGCCGCGATCACGCCGAAGACTCGACTGGTCTTCGTGTGCAACCCCAACAACCCGACCGGGACCGTCGTGCGACGCGCGGAACTGGAGCGCTTCCTCGACGCCGTGCCCTCGGGCGTGCTCGTCGTGCTCGACGAGGCGTACAAGGAGTTCGTGACCGACGCCGAGGTGCCCGACGGCGTCGAACTGGCGCGCGGCAGGGACAACGTCGCGGTGCTGCGGACCTTCTCCAAGGCGTACGGTCTCGCCGGTCTTCGCGTGGGTTACGCGGTGGCGCCGGAAGCGATCATCGTCGCGCTGAAGCAGGTCTACGTGGCGTTCTCGGTGAACATGATCGCCCAGGCGGCGGCCATCGCCTCCCTCGACGCGGCCGGTGAACTGCTGGAACGCTGCAAGGAGATCGTCTCGGAACGCACTCGTGTCCGGGATGCCTTGGTGGCCTTGGGTTACGAGGTGCCGGAGACGCAGGCGAACTTCGTCTGGCTGCCGTTGACCGAGCGGACGACCGAGTTCGCGGAGCACGCCCTCGAGCGCAAGCTGATCGTGCGCCCGTTCGCGGGCGAAGGCGCGCGAGTGACCATCGGGACGCCCGAGGAGAACGACCTCTTCCTCGAAGCGGCCGGGGATTTCCCGCGCTGACAGAGGTGGCGTGTCGCGTAAGCCACTCTGGGGACGTCAGAGGTCTGGAAAGTGGCTTACGCGGCGTAACTCGCGTGTCTGGAGGCGTAACTCGCGGGTTTGGAGGCGTAACTCGCGTGTTTGGAGGCGTAACTCGCCGGAGGCCCGGATCCACCGGGCTTCCCTATTTGAGGAGCAACTGCACCATCGCGGCGAGGCCGATCACGACGATCACGGCACGCAGCACCTTCGGCGAGAGTTTGCGGCCGATCTTCGCGCCGAGCTGGCCGCCGATCGTGGACCCGACCGCGAGCAGCGCGACCACGGGCCAGCTGACCGGTGCGATGAAGGCGTAGATCGCGCCGGCGACGATGTTCACGACGGCGGAGAGCGCGTTCTTGACGCCGTTGAGCCGTTGCAGCGACTCCGACATCAGCATCCCCATCACGGCCATCATCATCACGCCCTGCGCGGCCGTGAAGTATCCGCCGTAGATGCCGATCAGGAAGATCAGGAACAGCAGGAGCGGCCCGATCTTCTGGACCGTTCCGTTCTCCTCGCGGCGCTTCGTCACCCAGGCGGACACGCGCGGCTGGACGATCACCAGCACCACCGCGAGCCCCACCAGCGCGGGCACCACGGTCTCGAAGGCGTCTTTCGGCAACGAGAGCAGCAGAATCGTCCCGCAGATCGCGCCGAAGAACGACGCCACGGCGAGTTTGCCGACCTGGGGCCAGTAGCCCTTGAGCTCGTCGCGGTAGCCGATCGCCCCGCTGACCGTCCCGGGGGCGAGGCCGATCGCGTTGGACGTCGTCGCCGTCAGCGGCGAGTAGCCGAGCGCGACCAGGACCGGGAAGGTCACCAGCGTGCCCGAGCCGACGACCGTGTTGATGGTGCCCGCCCAGAGCCCCGCGACGAAGATCACGACCGCGTGCCACCACGTCATAAAGCACTCACGTCCGCACCCTAAGCATCGTCACCTCCTTTCGCGCTGTGGATGTGTCTGGTCGAACAGGCCACGAGCCCGTTATGTCTCGTTCGGGGCGAAGACGCGGTTTCGTCGCCTTGCGGACGTCCGACTCGGTTCGGGTGCCGAAGCGCACACCGTTCTGCCCGGTCTTGACCCCGGACTGCGGGCCGACCTCACTCGACGAGCGCTCGTCCCGGTGACGGCGCACCGCCACCGGTTCGGTTTCCTTCCGGCAGATGAGCCGCGGTGATCTCCCCGGCGACCGTCCAGCCGAGCGCGAGATACAGCGCCCGTCCCTCTTCCGTCGCGACCAGGACGGCACGCTCCGCCCCGGCCGAAACCGCCACCTCGTCGAGCCGGCGCATGACGAATCTGCCCAGCCCTCGCCGCTGGTGCTCGGGCTCCGTCACGACCTGATCGATCACCGCCGTGCCGCCGGCGATCGCGACCCGGCCGGTGGCGGCGCGCGAACCGTCGGGCGCGCGCACCACCACGTCGGTGACCACGCCGTCGCCGACCAGTTCCGCCCGGTACGGCTCGGGCGCGGCCATGACCGGCCGCAACGCGAGCGGGGCACTCATCAGGTACTCCGGCGGGCCGACCTCCCATTCCGGCGGCACCGTCTTCGCCACCTCGTCCCGCGAGCCGCTCACCTTGAGCCACGTTCCCGGTTCGGTCAGCGAACGGGCCCGGCGCGCGACCGACCCGGCGTCCTCCAGCACGTATCTCACGCGATGCCCGGGACGCCCGACGTCGAGCCGGTAACCGTCCGGTTCGGCCACCGGAATCCCGACGCCGCGGGAAAGCGCCCAGCCGTGCACCCAGGCCTTGATCAATCCTGCCACCCCAGTCATCGTTCGATGATGGCATCGCCCACCGACAGTCCCGGGCGAGCGCGCGAACCTGCGAGGATGGCGGCGTGGCCGAGGACGAGCGCGAACAGGTGTGGAGTGCGACCGTCGATCATCTGCGCACGATGATCGATTCGGGCAGGCTCCCCGCCGGGTCGAGGTTGCCCGCCGAACGCACGCTCTGCGAACAGCTCGGGATCAGCCGCGGTTCGCTGCGGCAGGCGTTGCGGGTGCTGGATTCCATCGGTTACGTGCAGGTGCGGCCCGGTTCGGGCACGTATGTCCGCGAGAAGATCGACGAACAACCCCTGCGCGGCTGGTTCTCCGAGCACGAGCAACTGGTCGAGAAGCTGTTCGACCTGCGGACCACCGTCGAGCCGACGCTGGCCGAGCGGCTCGCGCTCGAGCACACGCCGCGGGTGCTCGCCCGGCTGGAAAGCACCGTCGACGAGATGGACCAGGCCGCGGCCGACGGCGACATGTTGCGCGTGATCGCGGCCGACGCCGAATTCCACCGGGTGATCGCGGGCAACGCCGGCAACGACGACGTCACCGATCTGCTGCGTTCGGTGCTCTCGCTGGTCGGTGAGGAGCGGCGCGCGGCGCTGCGGCTTCCGGGGCAGATCCGGAAGGCCGTCGACGAGCATCGCGCGATCCTCGAGGCGATCCGCCGTTCGGACGCCGCGGCCGCGCGGGAGATCACCTTGCGGCATCTGCTCGACGCCAAGACCTACGTCCACGACTACACGGCCAGGGATTGACCTTCGGAACGCGAAGTGGCGTGCCTGGGTCGTGAGGATTGCGGCACCCGGGGCGAGCTGAAAGGCCCCTTCCTTTACGAACCTGCGATTCAAGCCACTGCCGTAGGCACCTTGATGGCGCGACCGGCTTTTCACGAGTATTATTTTCAGAAGTTTGTGAAACTTCTGACGGGGGTGTGCGATGGAGCGGGTCCGGTTCACCGAAGAGAAGGCGACTATGCTGGCCACGCTGTACGGCCGGGCGCTCGACGCCCGCGGCGTCCGGCCGATCCTCGGCGACAAGGCCGCCGACGAGGCCGTCAAGCAGATCGACTACGACTTCGGTTCACTGGGCGTCACCGCCGACATGGGCTTGACCGTCGCGATGCGGGCCAAGCCGATGGACGACTGGGCCTCGGAGTTCCTGAAGGAACACCCGGACGCGACCGTCGTCCAGCTCGGCTGCGGCATGGACAGCCGCGTGTACCGCGTCGACCCGCCGCCCTCGGTTCGCTGGTTCGATGTCGACTATCCCGAGGTCGTCGACCTGCGCGCCCGGATCTACCCCGAACGGGACGGATACCGGACCATCGGCTCGTCCGTGACGGACTTCGGCTGGGTCGACGAGATCCCGTCGGACAAACCCGGTCTGGTGATCGCGGAAGGGCTGACGATGTACCTGCGCCCGTCCGAAGGCGAGGAATTGCTGCGGCGGCTGATCGCGCACTTCCCCCAGGGCGGCGAAATGGTCTTCGACACGTTCAGCAGGCTGGGGATCAAACTGCAGAAGCTGAATCCGGTGGTTCGCAAGGCCAAGGCGACGCTGCACTGGGGCATAGACGAGATCTCCGAACTGGAACGGCTCGGGCTGACGCTGGTCTCGAAACTCGACGCGACGGATTACGCGACGCCCGAGGTGAAGGAGCGGATCTCCGGGCCGATGCGGGCACAGTTGTGGCTCGTGGGGTTGTTCCCGGCGTTCAAGAAAATGGGGCGGATCCTGCGGTTCAGGTTCGGCAAAGCCTCGTGACGGGGTTGAGTGTCCACAAGGGACAGTTTCCGCACGGGAGGGTGCGCGATTTGCGCCATCTCCCGAGGGATTCGTGAGGGTTAGGGGCGTTCCAACGGAAGGCCACGCAGCTTGAGTGGGTCACCCCGTTGAACTGCGCTTCTTGTCGGTGAGCGACAGCTCGCGCTCCTCAGCTCATGGTGTCCATTGTTGACTGTTGCTGGTCGTGGAGGCCTCCTGCCACTCTGAAGGCAGGGAAGGAGCCTTCGCCACCCTCAGATGTACTCCCTGGTGACAGTGGGACGGCTGTGACGCCAGCGTCAGGCTTCGAAGTCACCCACAGGACACCTGCCTTACTCCTCGATAACCCTTTTGATCACGCCGCCCAAGTCACGTCGGCAACGACAGGAGTAAGATCAAGCTGCATGGCATTGCGTTAGCACGACACTGACCACTTGTGCCCACTAACGAAACCGCATATAGGCATCGAGTGGGCATTCAGCCGCGTCCTTTGTGGAACCCAGGGTGACCGGCTGACACGCAGGTCTCGTGGATCCAGCCGGACCCGACCGCCCGCGGAACCAGGTGAGGTCCCGGCCGGACGGTACGAGCCGGTCAGCGTGACTGGAGCACCCGCTCGACGAACCCGTGCAGTTTGTCCTCCAGCCGGGACACCCGCTCCTCCAGCGTCAAGGACTCGAACGGCTGCGGCACGTCCGGCTTCAGTTCGCCGCGGACGTACTGGCTGCACGCGAGGTTCGCGCACGCGTAGATGCCGAGCGTGTTGCCTTCGCGCCCGAGCTTCCCGGCGCGGCGGCCGGAGAACAGCGCGATGTCGGACAGCGGATGTGTCGTCGTGCACAGGCCGCACATGTTGCTCAGCAGGACACGGCCCTTCGGCCGGGGTGCGGCGCGAAGGGACAGTCCGACGATTTCCCCGCCGTACGGCAGCACGAGATACGCCCGGGAAGCGGCCTTCGGATCGCGCCAACCCAGGAATTCCCTGTTCTCCCAGGGAATTTCCTCGGGCCGGGCGGGTAGCGTGACGCCCTTGGCCTCACCACGCGTGCAGTTCACGAAAGACGCCCTGATCTCGTCCTGGCCCAGCGGTTCCATACCGGCACGGTAGCCAGCGCACGCGAGAACTGGCGAACCGTTTTCCGCCGGAGGTCATACGATCACCGGGTGCGTGGGAAGACGATGTCGAGCCGGTTCCGGCTGGTGCTCAGGACCAGTCTGGGGTTCGCCGCGCTCGGCGTCGGGTCCAGTGTGTGCGGTGCCGGTGTCGTGGCGTTGCTGCTGCTGGTGCAGGGCCTGCCGAGCGAGGTCGGTGACCGTGGCTGGATCCTCGGGGTCACCGCGGCCGGCATCGTGGTGCTGTCGCTGGTGGTCGGCACCGTGTGGACGGCTTGGCTCCAGCGGCGCACGGCGGTCTGGTTCGTCTTCGGCCGCCCGCCGACGAGGGCCGAGGCCGAGCGGGCGCTGCGGCTCCCGGTCGACATGGGGATCGTGAGCGGGACACTCTGGCTGATCGGCACGATCGTGCTCGGCGCGCTCGCGCGGGTGCTCGGGTCCTGGCTGGACGCGCTCGGGATGGCGCTGGTCATCGGGCTCGGCGGGCTGACCACGGTCGGCCTCACCTATCTCGCCGCGGAATGGGTCGCCCGGCCGGTGATGACGATCGCGCTCAAGGTGACCCCGCCGAAGGGGACGCTCCGGGTCACCGTGCGCACCAGGGTGGTCGTCACCTGGGCGCTGGCGAGCGGGGTGCCGTTCCTCGGGGTGCTGCTGGTGGCCGCCCCGCCGGACCTCGGCCAGGGCGACCACGTCGCGAGCTTGATCCTGCTTTCGGCGATCGGGCTGGGCGTCGGCGCGATCGGGACGGGGTTGCTCGCGAAGGCCGTCGCGACGCCGTTGCACCGGCTGCGGATGGCGCTCGACGAGATCGCGCGCGGCAACAAGGACATCGTGGTCGACGTCGACGACTCCAGCGAGATCGGCCTGTTGCAGTCCTCCGTCAACGACTTGGCCGCCGGGCTCCGTGAGCAGGAGCGGATGCGGGATCTGTTCGGCAGGCATGTCGGGGACGAGGTCGCGCGGCACGCGCTCGAGTACGGCGCCTCCCTTTCCGGTGACGTGCGTGAGGTGACGGCCCTGTTCGTCGACGTCGTCGATTCGACGGCCTTGGCGAGCCGCACCCCGCCGGAGGACCTGGTCAAGATGCTCAACCGGTTCTTCGCCGGCGTGGTGAACGCGGTCGGGGCGCGGGGCGGGCTGGTCAACAAGTTCCAGGGTGACGCCGCGCTCTGCGTCTTCGGCGCCCCGACGCGGCTCGCGGACGCGCCGACGGCGGCGCTGTCGGCCGCGCGGGCGATCCGGGACGCCGTCCGGGAGACCGGCGAGCTGGACCTCGGCATCGGCGTCGCGAGCGGGCGGGTCTTCGCCGGTCAGCTGGGCACCAGCAGCCGGTTCGAGTACACCGTCATCGGTGACGCGGTGAACGAGGCCGCGCGCCTGACCGAGTACGCGAAAGCCGCCGACGGCCGGGTCCTGGCGAGCGAGGGGGTGCTCAAGGCGGCGCTGGAAAGCGAGCGCACGCACTGGGAGCCGTATGCGGAACTCGAGCTGCGCGGGCGCCGGGAGCCGACGTCCGCCTGGGAGGTGAGCGTGCTCAGCCCGGAATGACGTCCGGCCAGCGCAGCAGCGTCGAACCCCAGGTGAGCCCGGCGCCGAAGGCCCCCATCACGACGCGGTGCCCCGGCTGGAGCGTCCCGTCCTTGACCGAGTCGGCCAACGCGATCGGGATCGACGCGGCGCTCGTGTTGCCCACCTTCTCGATGTTGGACACCATCACGTCTTCGGCGAGGCCGAGCTGTTTCGCGCAGGTCTGCAGGATCCGGATGTTCGCCTGGTGCCCGACGAACCGGTCGATGTCGCCGACCATCCAGCCCGCGGACGCCAGTACGGCGCGTGCCGATTCGGCCATCCGGGCACAGGCGTGCCGGAAGACGGTCTGGCCTCGCATCACCAGATAGTGGTCACGCGGGTCGTCCGAACGACGGTTCTTCGAACCGCCCGCCTCGACCCAGAGCAGCTCGGCGAGCTCGCCTTCGCTGTGCAGGTCGAACGGGCCGAGCGCGCCGAGCTCGTCGGCGTCGCCCGCACGCAGCAGGACCGCGCCCGCGCCGTCGCCGAAGATCGGCACCGTGCCGCGGTCTTCCGGGTCGACGAGCGAGGTGAAGACGTCGGCACCGATCACCAGCACACGCCGCGCGATGCCGGCGGCGATCAGCCCGGCGCCGGTGGCGAGCCCGTAGATGAACCCGCTGCACACGGCGTTGACGTCGAAGGCGGCGACGCCGTTCAGCCCGAGTTCGGTCGCGACCTGCGGCGCGCTGGCCGGGCACAGCTGATCGGCCGTGGACGTCGCGAGCACGACCGCGTCCGCGCCGCCTTCCCCCGCCGAGGCCAGCGCCCGGCGTCCCGCCTCGACCGCGAGGTCCACAGTGGACGTTCCGGGGTCGACGACGCGGCGTTCGGCGATGCCGGTCCGCGAGCGGATCCACTCATCGGAGGTGTCCAGCCGCTGGGCGATCTCCTCGTTGCCCACCACGCGCGGCGGCAGCCAAGAGCCGAGACCGGCGAGAACGGCCACCTGAGATGAGGGCACCAAGAAATCCTTCCGCGGGGAAATGAGAGGTCTGCCATTCACTTGTAAGCGCTACCATTCAGTAGACCCGCCAGTTGTGTTCCGGGTCACAATTCAAAGAATTCCCGGTTTTTCCCGCCGCGCCGTGCTTCACCTGCTTCGACCGCGACCGAGCAGGCAGGATGGGTGACAGGGCACACGGGCCACCCGTGCCACCTCGGCACCCGACCGGGCGAATCCAGCAGTGCGGACGCCACGGTCCGTGGCCGGAGAACCCCGCTGACCCCTCGAACGCGAGCCTCCGATGGGTGATCCACACCGCGTGGCGGCACGGCCGAAGATCAGGCGCCCGGAGGAGCCCCCCGGTTAGCCTGACCTGGTGCACACACCCGACCTCGACAGCCTGGACGTCGCCATCCTCGCCTGCTTGCAGTCCGACGCCCGCACGATCGCCGAGACCATCGGCGCGAAGGTGGGCCTGTCGGCGGCGGCCGTGCAGCGGCGGATCAAACGGCTGCGCGAGACCGGGGTGATCGAACGCGAGGTGGCGGTGCTGTCGCCGCGGGCGCTCGGGCTGTCGATGACGTTCGTGGTGATGGTCGAGATGGAACGGGAGAGCCTCGCGGTGCTCGACGGGTTCCGGCGGCAGGTGCTCTCGGACGACAACGTCCAGCAGTGCTACTACGTCACCGGCAACGCGGACTTCGTGCTCGTGGTGACCTGCCGGGACATGGCGGATTTCGAGGCGTTCACGCGGCGGATGTTCTTCGACAACCCGAACGTCCGGCACTTCACGACGTCGGTGGCGATGGACCGGGTCAAAACGGGATTGTCGCTGCCGCTGGAGCTGTGAGAACCACGTGGAGCGGAAGGGACTTTCCCACGTCGCCTGCGAGGAAGCGTCCTTCGATTTTCGCGTCCAAAAAGGATTTCCCGGTCTCGCCACCAGGAGTATCGACCCGAACGCGAGGGTCTGTGCCCGGCGTTACACCACTATGGACAGATGCAGCCGATAGCGTGAACGTCGGCGCGGTCGCGTCATCAGGCGTTCGCCAGGGCATCTCCTCCCCGAGACGAAAAGTTCGCGCCGCGCGAACCACGAGCACCGAGGAGTGGCCGTGCACACCGACGCAATTCACCAGAGCCAGTTCGTTCTGCTGAACAACAGCAGCACGCCCGTTCTCTCCCGCCTGTCCTTCCTCGCCGGCGAACCGTTCGCGGTGACCGTGTCGTTCCGGACCGAGCGCGGCCGGTGGGTCGAGTGGACCTTCGCGCGGGAACTGCTCGTCACCGGTCTCACCGACCCCGCCGGGCTCGGCGACGTCCGCGTCCGCCCCGACCTCTCCGAGGACGAGTCGCTGCTGACGCTCGAAATCGAGTCACCGGACGGCTACGCGTCGTTCGAGCTCGAGCGTGAGGACGTCGAGGCCTTCCTCGAGTCCACCTACGAGCTGGTCCCGCTCGGCGCCGAGAGCGAGCACTTCGACGTCGAAGCGCTGATCGAGGAGATCAGCAACGTCTGACACTTTCCCGCGGTACGAAGACGAAGGGCGGCCCGAGTGCACTGGAGGCACTCGGTCCGCCCTTCGTCCTGTGTTCCTGCTCCTGGGACGGCCCGGACCGAAGGTCAGCCGAGGACCAGGGAGGTCCCGGTCGCGGACAACGCCGGCCGGACCGGGAAGAAGTACGTCACCGAGCTGTTGCCGCCGGACAGCATGCCCTGTGCCTGGTTGCCCGCGATGAACGAGCCGCCGGAGTCACCCGCCTGCGAACGCACGTTGGTGGCGGTCATGCCGTAGACCGCGCCTTCGGCGTAGCGGACGGTCTGATTCTTGGCGCCGACCGTGCCGCAGGTCCAGCCGGTGGTCGAACCCGATTTGCAGACCGAGGCACCGGTGGCCGCCACGGTCGAACCGCTCACGCGGGTGCCGTTGTTGATGACGCCGCGCGGCACCCAGTTGCTGTTGACCCGGACGTGACCGTAGTCGTTGCCGGGGAAGCTGGCGCGGGCGAACGAGCCCATCGCGACCCGGTTGGAGCCGGTCACCGTGCCCGGGCCGCAGTGCCCGGCGGTGAGGAAGCCGCCGCCGACCGAGAAGCCGATCGAGCAGCGTGAAGAATTGTCGATGTAGTAGGCGTCACCGCCGCGGACGTCGTACTTCAGGGTCGGCACCGAGGCGGTCTCGACCACCGCGACGGCGGTCTTGTCCACCTTGGTCTTCTCCAGGTAGGAGTCGACGACGCCGCTCTTGCCCGGCAGGACGTTCACCGTCACGCGGTTGGTCCTGGTGTCGACGCCCCAGCCGGTGATCGCGCCGTCCGCCGCGCGCTCACCCGCGTTCAGTTTGTCCACAGTGGAATCAAGCTGGGCGGCCGAGAAGCGCACGAGTTCCGCTTCCGCACCGCTGGCGAGGACCTGACCCAGCTTCGCCGCGTCCGTGACGCCGACACGGAGCTTGCCGGTGGCTTCGTTGTAGCTGGCGCCGCCGAAGCTGCCGGCGAGCGTCGAGGCGAGCGACTGTTCGAGCGTGCCGGCGGCGGTCTCGCTCTGGATCCTGGCGAGTGCCTGGCCGGCGGTCAGGCCGAGGTCCCGTTGCAGGGCGGGAACCATTTCCTGGTTGAGCAGAGTGTCCGAAGATGGTGAGGACGCCGCCGCGGGGGTACCCGTGACGAGCGCGCCGGTGGCCAGTGCTGCCGTGGCGGCCACACCGAGGAGCTTCGTGATCTTCATGCTTCTCCCTCGTCATCACGCACGGCTCCGGTTCGCCATGCGATGGCCCTCCCCTGATGGGTGAGGGTTCTGGAGTCCGCCGAAGGCCGCAATCCGGGTCGGCGCCGGATAGGTATACCCATTCTTCGAAAGCCGAATTCCCTGCTCCACGGGCGGCCACCTACCGCGGGCACTCGGACGGACACGTCCGTAAGTAGGGTTTCGAGCGAATACCTTGCGTAGTCACCGTCACCCCCTGAACGTGGGATGACTCGCTGAATCGGGTGGATCGCCGATGTTTCGGGTGTCCGGTGATTTTTTCACCGGCGATCCGTCAGCCTGCCGGTGACGGTGCGTCCCCGAAGGGCCGCACAGGGTGCCCTTGGTGTCCGTGTTGGGTGGTTTACGACCGGGTAGGCAGTGCTTAGGCTCCGCAGGACAACGCACAAGATCGTGTCGGGCTCAGCGGGAACTCCCCACCGAGGAGCGCATGATGTGGCTTGCCACCCCTCGCCCGACCTCGGTTTCGGTCCGCGCCGGATCGACGGCACTCGTGGGCCGCGACGTCGAGGTCTCGGCGATAGTGAAGATCCTGCTGCGCCGTCCCGCCGCCGTGCTGATCGAAGGCGAACCCGGGATGGGCCGCAGCAGGTTGCTCGAAGAGCTGGCCGGACGCCGCGAGTTCGCGTCCGGCCGGGTGCTTTCGGGTGCCTGCCAGCAGATGCGCGAGCCGTTCCCGTTCGGGCCGGTGCTCGAAGCGCTGCGTTCGGTGGGTGACCGGCCGCTCGGCCCGCTCAGCCCGGTCGCCGGGGTGTTGAGACCCTTGCTGCCCGAACTCGCGGAAAGCCTTCCTCCCCGGCCGGAACCACTCGCCGACCCGTGCGCCGAACGGCACCGTCAGTTCCGCGCCGTCCGGGAGCTCCTGATCGCCTGCGGGCCCGCGCTCGTCCTGATCGACGACCTCCAGTGGGCCGACGAAGACACCCGTGACCTCATGCGGTTCCTCACCGCGGCCATGCCCGCCGAACTGGCCGTCGTAGCGGCCTATCGGACCGGTTCCCCTTCCGGGCACGGTGCCGGCATCCCGTTCCGCACGCGGGCGAACGTCCAGACCGCCAGGGTGACACTGGGCCCGCTCGACGTCGAGGCGGTCGGGAAGCTGGCGGAAGAACTACTGGACCTGCCGAGGGTTTCCGCGCCGTTCACCGCGAGACTCCACGAGAGCACCGCCGGGATCCCGTTCGTGGTCGAGGAGACCCTGCGGGCGCTGCGGGACGCCGCCGGACGGCTGCCGATCGGCGAGGTGCTCTCGGACCGGTTGCTGGAAAGCCTCGAAGTGCCCATCTCCCTGCGCGAAGCCATCACCGAGCGGCTCGACGCGCTGCCCGAACCCGCCGTCCGGCTGGCCCGCGCGGCGGCCGTGCTCGCCGTCCCGTCCGAGCCCGCGGTGATCGGCGGGCTCGCCTGCCTCGACGGCGAAACGCTCCGCTCGGCCCTGTTGTCCACTTTGGACGGAGGTGTCCTCGGAGAACTCGGTGGCGACCGCTACGGCTTCCGGCATCCGTTGGCTCGCAAGGCCGTCTACGACACGATAAGCGGTCCGGAGCGGACGCTGTTGCATTCGCGTGCGATCCAGGTGCTCACCGGTCAGCCGGTGCCGCCGCTGACCTTGCTGGCGAACCACTCGCGCGCGGCGGGGCGGACCGAACAATGGCGCCACTACGCGGAAGCCGCCGCCGACGAGGCCATCGCCCACGGCGACACGTCACGCGCGATCGACCTGCTCCAATCCGTACTGGCCGAGGCGGGCCTCGGTGAGGACGACATCGCCCGGCTGGCCACGAAACTCAGTCAGGTCGCGCTGCGCGGCTTCCGCCCGGACGTCGTCGAGACCCTGGAACGGATCCTCGAAGACCTCACCGACCTGCGGCCCAGCGTGCGCGGAACGATCCGGCTCAGCCTCGGGATGCTGCTCGTCCGCACCATCGGACGGCTTGCGCAGGGCCGGGTCGAGGTGGAGAAGGCGATCGCCGAACTGGCCGACGAGCCGGAACTGGCCGCCCGCGGGATCAACCTGCTCGCCCAGCCGATCGACGGGCTGACGCCGTTGTCCTGGCACGAGGTCTGGATGGACCGGGCCCGCGAGGCCTTCGACCGGATCGAAGACCCGGAACTGCGGCTCGCGCTCCTCGGTGATCGGATCTCCACCCAGGCGCATATCGGTGACGGATCGGCCTGGACCGAGTTCACCGAACTGGCGGAACAGGGCAACGTGGTCGACGGGGTCGCCGAACGGGTGCAACTGGCGCGGCTGTGGTGCAACCTCGCCGACGCGCAGTCCTGGGCGGGGCATCTGGTCAGGGCGGAAAAGCTGGTCACGGAAGGGATCCGGCGCGCGACCGACGCCGGCGCGCTCTACGCCGCCGGGCTCGCGCAGGGCACCCGGGTCCGGCTCGACTGGGTACGCGGCGACTGGTCCGGGCTCGCGGAGACCGCCGAACAGCTCCGCGACACCCATCCCGACCTCGGCCCGATCGTCATGGAGTGCTCGCTCGTCCTCGGCGGGCTGGCCGCCGTTCGTGGCGAATTCGCCGCCGCGCAACGCCATTTGACCGCGGCGAGCGTGCACGCCCCGGAACACGGGCCGATTCCCGTCGTCCTTTCGGCGGCCGGGGTCCTCGTCCGCGTGCTCCTCGCGACGGACGATGTCGACGGCGCGTGCGCGGCGGCCGACAACGCCGTCGCGGCGGCCCGGCGCAAGGGTGTCTGGGTGTGGGCGGCGGCGCTGGTGCCCGCCGCGGCCGAGGCCTACACGCGGGCCGGACGCTGGTCGGAGGCGGACGCCGTGGTCGAGGAATTCGCCCGCGGCAGCGAGGGCAAGGACTCACCGGTCTCCCGGGTCGCGCTGCTCGCCGGCCAGGCGATCCTGCTCGACGCGCGCGGCAAACATCCCGCCGCGGCAACGGTTTTCGACGAAGCGGCGGCGGGCTACGAAGCACTGCCGATGCCGTACCAGGCCATCGGCGCCCGGGAGCGGGCGGCGCTGTGCCGGCTCAACGCCGGTCGGCTCACCGCGGACCGGCTCGCCGCCGGTCAACCGACCGCCGGCGACCGCAAGGCCATCGAGGAGCTCACGGCGGCCGCGGAGGCCTACGAGCGGCTCGGTGCGACCAGGGACGCCGGCCGCTGCCGCCACCTGCTGCGGGAGCACGGTGCGTGGGCGCCTTCGCAGCGCGGACGGCGTGGCTACGGCCAGGAACTCTCGCCCCGTGAGCTCGAGGTGGCGCGCATGCTTTCCGACGGGCGCACGAATCGGGAAATCGCGGACGGTTTGTTCCTTTCGCCGCGTACGGTGGAACAGCACGTCGCCAAGGTGCTGCGCAAACTCGGTGCCCGTTCGCGGACGGACGTGGCCCGTCGGATGACGACTTACGCACCCGCGACGGCCGACCGCTGACTTCGGTCGCTATTCCTTTAAGGGCAAGAAAAGTGCCCATTCGGGCACTGTGATCCATTCCATCGGGTTCACCGGTGTTCGTATGGTTCCGTACAGTCATGCGCTGTGCTAGTTTGTTTTCGCCATCAACAAAGTCGGGGCCCGGCGCCCGCGAGGGAGTAGCGCAGAAGCATGGCTGAACGAGCCGATTTCGCGCTGGGGACGGTTGAGGCGACCGTGGTCGGGCAGGCTCTGGGCGTCGATGTCCGCCTGTTTCCGTTGCGCGTCCGCAACACTTCGATCGACCCGGCGCGGTACGCCGCCGTCATCCGGAAGGTCTACACCGATCTCGAACAGCGCCGCCTGTCGGTCAACGGTGAGCTGAACCAGGCCGTCCGCACCGCGTTCGCGTTGCTCGCGAACCACCGGATCACCGTTTCGATCAACGGGATCGACGGCATCGGCCAGGACATCGCCGTCCTCACCCTCACCGACGGCAGGCAGGCGCTCGGCATCACCCAGGCCCACGGGGAAGACCTCCTGCAGTTCGCGCTGTTCGCGGACGAAGAGCTGGTCGAGGTCCTCGCCGGGGTCTTGCCACGGATGCGCCCCGCGTCGACGGGCCGCCGCACCCTCGTGCACCGGGAAGAGCGCGCCGTCTCCGCGATGGCCGCGCGCCGTCAGGCGGAGGCGGAGTTCGACGAGGAGGAGACCGACGCGTTCGGCAACCTCCAGTTCACCGGCGTCGTCCGCGCCCGGCCGGAGTCCTCTTCCCCGCGCGACGACGAGAGCGACGTCGCCGTCCTGGAGCAGGTGCTGTCCGGAACCCGCCTCGGCGGCGGGCACATCATCGTGAGCGGGATCGGCCGTCGCGGCGAACGGCTCCGGTCGACGCCGCTGAGCTGGCTCGACACCGAGGACGGCCGGTACCTGGTCTGGACGGAGACCGACGAAGCCTCCGGCGCCGTGATCGGTCACTACGACCCGGCGAGTCAGCCGGGCGTGGCGAACGCGATCCGGACGGCCATCGCTGACATCTACTGACCCTCCTGAACCCGGCGAGAGGATCTTCCGTTGACCGAGGAAGCACAAGAACTGGAGCCGGCGGCCTGGGCCCCGGCGAAGACGCTCGCGGGCGCGCAGCTGAAGGCCATGGCGAAACAGGGCGGTTTCGCCGTCGACGAGAGCACCGGCGCGGAGATGATCCGGTCACTGCAAGGGGTGATCGACAGTCTCGAAGAGCGCTGGAGCGCGCTGACCAAGCTGCAGAAGACGCCGCCGATGAGTTCCACCGCGACCGCGCGCTGGGTGTCCCAGCACATGCACGGCACCGCGACGGACGCGCAGGGCCTGCTCACCCAGCTCGAGGCCGCCCGCGCCGAATTCCCGACCTACGTCGAGGCGATCGAACTCGCCAAGCGGAACTACCGGGAACGCGACGACGAGAACCAGCGCAATCTGACGCGGATCGACACCGAGTTCTAAGAGGAGAGACCCGTGACCGAAGCCGCGGAGAAGACCACGAAGGTCTCCGATCCGAAGTCCCCCGACTACAACCCGGACGACCCGTTCTACGACATCACGGCCGACTCGTCGTCCGCTTACTACGTCGGGCCGCTGGCCGACGAGGCCGCCTCCGGTGACGAGATCCGGGCCGGGGCCGCGGCCGGGACCGACCTGCTGTTCAACCTCCTCGGCTGGGGTGACAAAGCGCTCAACGGCTTCAAGGACGTCTTCACGCAGAAGATCTACGAAGGTCAGCTGGACAAGGCGCGCGAGGGTCTCGACAAGAACCTGGACCTTCGCAACCCCGGCACCCCGCCGTCCACGGTGTGGGCCAACGCCACCCACGAGCAGATGCAGGCCGCGATCGCGGACAACGCCGATTCGGCCGCGGTGGCCGAGACCTCCGAAGAGTGGATCCGGGCGGGCAACGACCTGGCCACGCACCAGCGCAACCTGGCGAAAGCGATCAACGCGAGCACCGGCAACTGGCAGGGCGAAGGCGGCGACGCGGCCCGCGAGCACCTCGCCGGTGTCGGCAAATGGCTCGGCTCGACCGCGAACGGCGCGACGCTGACCGGGCGGCAGCAGCAGATCCACTCGCAGACCCTCAACGAGACACAGAAGCTGATGGCGGCGAACCCGCCGGTGGCGTTCAGCGTGCAGGAGGCCAACGCCAACCTGCAGACGATCACCGACCCGCACCTGTACATGGCGCAGCTCGGGAAGGACCTCTCGACCTTCAAGAAGCAGCAGGACGCGCGGGACCAGGCCGCGAAGGTGATGACCGACTTCGACGGCACGGTCGGCTCGGCGATCGCCACCCCGGCGTTCCCCGCCCCGCCGAAGCTGCCGACGGCACAGGCGACCAGGCAATTGCAGGGCTCACCCGCCGGCGGTGGGGCGGGCTCACCCGCCCACACGCTTCGCGATCGAATGGCTCCCGAAGGCGCCGACGGCACGCAGCGGCACAGCCCGTCCAATGTGCGCTCCGACGGGACCATCGCCGCTTCGGTGGACGGGACCACCCAGGGTGGAACCGGTGGTCCCGGCAGCGTGTCGCCGTTCAACACGCCGAACGGCGGACCTGGCGGCAGCGGTCCCGGCGGTGGTCCCGGCGGTGGCTTCCCCGGCGGCGGTGGTCCCGGTGGCAGCGGTCCGGGCGGTGGCTTCCCCGGTGGGGGTGGTCCCGGCTCCAACCCGACCATGCCCAACATCGCCCTCCCGAACGGGCCGACCGGTGGCGAAAGCCACCGGCCCGCGGCGTCGGCGGGGCCCCACCTCCCGAACCTGCCCAAGATCGACGACAGCACGCGCACCACGGGCTACACACCGCCGTCCGTCACGCCGCCGTCGTTCACCCCGCCGAACATGCCCATCCCCGAGAGCGGCGGCGGGCCGCGCCCCGGTGGCGGTCTCCCGTTCACCCCGCCGAACATCCCGATCCCGAACGGGCCTACCGGCGGCGGGCCGAAACCGGTCATGCCGAACATCCCGAACGGGCCCACCGGCGGTGGACCGAAGCCGGTCATGCCGAACATCCCGCCGATGCCGCGGCCCGGTGGCATCGGTGAGCGGCTCGGTGGCCCCACGTTCCCGGACGGCAACTCGTACAAGGGCACGCCGTACAACCCGCCCAAGCTCGGCATGCCGAACCTCCCGAGCGGCGGCACCGGCGGCTTCGGTGGCGGGACCGGCGCGGGCGGTGCCGGCGCCGGCGGCAGTGGTCCCGGCGGTCCCGGCAGTGCCGGTGGTGCCGGCGGTCTCGGTGGTGCCGGCCGGGCGACGGGCTCGCTCGGTATGGGTGGCGCCGTCGGCGCGGGCGCGATGGACGCCGAGGCGGCCGCGGCCCGTGCGGCCGGTTCCGGCGGCAAGCCGGGTGCCCCCGGTGGCATGCCGATGGGCGGTATGGCGCCCGGTGCCGGCAAGGGACAGGGCCAGGAGGACAAGGAGCACAAGGTCGCCGACTACGTCGAATCCGACGACCCGTCCTTCTTCGCCGCCGACGAGATCGTGGCCCCGCCGGTGATCGGCGACTGGAAGAACAAGGACTGGAAGTGACGGCTTCGTTCGAGGTCGACCCGGACGACCTGACCGCGCACGCGAGCCATCTCGAAGGGCTCGTGGACCGGCTGAACACCGCGCACGGCGCGACCGGTTCGGCGATGTCGTCGGACGCGTACGGCCTGCTGTGCGCGTTCCTGCCACCGATCGTCAACCCGGCCGGCGAACGCGCGGCGGAGACGATCAAGGCCGCCGCGGAAGGCATCCAATCGACGGCGGACAACGTCCGCACCGCCGCGAAGTCCTATGTAGACGGTGACACCACCAACGCGGAACCGTTCAAAGCGGACTTCAAGGCCTTGGACATCGGAGGAAAGAAGTGACCGGCGGGAACGAGCTCGGCGAGCTCATGCTGGACCCCGACGAGGCCCAGCGCAGAATGGACCGATGGGCCGCGGGGCTGGAAGAAAAGGCCCAGCGCTACGCGGCCGCCCAAGAGCGGACGGAGCAGTTGCGGCTGACCGCGTCCAGCTCCGACGGCGCCGTCAAGATCACCGTCGGGGCGGACGGTGGCGTGACGGACATCGAGTTCGGGAACAAGGCCAGGACGTATCCGCTGGAGGAACTGTCGCGGCAGATCCTCCAGACCATGCACCAGGCGCAGGCCGGGATCGCGGGCCAGGTCGCCGAGGTCATGCAGGAATCGCTCGGCGACGAGGACCAGGAGACCAGGGCGCTGATGATCGGCACCCTGCGCAGCCGCTTCCCCGAGATCGAAGAGGAAGAGCCTCCGGCGCCGCCCGCTCCCCCGGCGCCGCCCGCCGACACCCCGCCTCCGCCGCCGGCGCCTCGCGAGAAGCGCCACGAAGCACCGGACGACGAAGAAAACTCACCCTGGTAGAACCCGCTCACGCGTGCTTGGGGGCGTAACTCGCTAGTTACGCCCCCAAGCACGCGAGTTACACCCCCAAGCACGCGAGTTACGCCCTCAAGCACGCGAGTTCGGCGTTGCGTCAGGCTGCCGCGAGCGAGACGACGCGGTTCCGGCCGCTGTTCTTCGCCTGGTAGAGCGCGGAGTCGGCGACGTGCAGCAGCCGCTCCAGCACGGTCCCGCCCGACGGGTAGACCGCGACGCCGATCGACACCGAAAGCCCGCGCACGACCCGTGGCCCCGAAGCGGTCGCGACCTCGACCTCGATCGCCATCACCGCCTGCCGGACCCGCTCGGCCACGGGGATCACCTCGGTCTCCGTCGCGCCGGGAAGCAGCACGACGAACTCTTCGCCGCCGAAGCGCCCGACGGAGTCGTAGTCGCGCACGTGCTCCGAGATCGTTTCCGCGACGACCTTGAGCACGACGTCGCCCGCGAGATGCCCGTAGACGTCGTTGACCTGCTTGAAGTGGTCGAGGTCGAGCATCAGCACCCCGAGCTTGCTCTTCGCCCTGGCCGCGGACGAAAGCTCCCGTTCGCCGAGCACATGCCACGCGTGCGCGGTCAGCACGCCGGTCTTGCCGTCGATGTTCGCCGCGATCTCCAGTTGCCGCACCAGCACACTGCGGTGCAGCACCAGCACGGGCAGCAGGACGAACGGGACGAGCGCGGGCGCGTGCACGACGCCCAGCGCGGTCGAGGTCCCGAGCACCAGGGTGGTGACCTCCAGCAGGTTGTCGTCGCCGGAGCCGAACAGCGATCGCGGCGACCGGCCTCCGGTGTGCAGGTACACCGAAAGCGCCACGACGAACGCGTTGGCCACGGTGAACACGGCCGCCGCCTCGACGATCTTCAGCGAACCGGCGAACCCGGCGGGCAGGCCGTTCCATCCGGAGACGATGGCGCCCGAAGCCAGGCAGGAGAGCACGATCGCCGCCGCGCAGTACACGACGCGGTAGGCCGGACGGTGGCTCATCCCCCGCCACACCCGGAGCCAAAGGTGCAGGTAGATGAGCAGCCCGAGGGCGAGCGCGAGCCCCGACGGCAGGACGAGCACCCCCGCGAACGTCCACACCGAAGTCATGTTGATATGCGGCCGGTCACAAAGCGTGCGCCGCAACCGTTCCACCGAACGCGAAAGCTCGGCCTGCAGGAAAGCCAGGCCGAGCAGTGCTCCAAAGCGGACGAATTCCGTACTCTCGTAGTTCGATCGGAGCAGGGCGACTACGGCGACTGCCGCCGCAAGTCCTTCCACCACAAGAAAAACCGTCGGCACGCCCCGTGGTCCGGACCATAGGTCCCAGTTTCGGACCCAGGTTCTCAGCCGCGTACCGGCCCCTTCTCCGACGAGTTCCTCATCCCCCATAATCATCGTCACCGGTCCCCCTTCCGTACGCGATTCAATGTATCCGAGGTAGTACTGAGGGTGGCTCGAGTCAATTCCGGAACACACAGATGGAGCAGTGGGAGGGAGGACCATCATGAACGGTCGCGAGGACTGATCCCACCGATTCAGCCGGTTCGGCTCCCGGCCGGGAGCCATACCTCGGGCCCGGTGGCGATGGTGCGTTTCCAGGCCATCGCCATCGGGCCCGCCGAGACGACGGCGACCGTCGCGGCCACCCCGACGGCCACGAACGGACCGGTCAACTGGGCGAGACCGCCCGCGAGCATGATCCCGATTCCTTGTACGGTCACCAAACTCGTCGAGGTCAGGCCCATCACCTGCGCCCGGACACCGTCCGGCACCGCGCGCGCCATCAGCGCCACGGCCTGCAGGTGGTACGGCGCCGCGAACGCACCGCTGAGCCCGATCAACGCGAGACAGACCGGCAGGGCCGGACGAAAGAAGACAAAGACCAGTGGAACGACGGATGCGATGGCGAGAATACCGACCATTCGCGTTTTCCGTCGCGCCGGAACCCATTTCATGAAGATCCACGATCCTATTACCGAACCCACCGGATCCGCCGCGAGAATGAGGCCGACCGCGAAACTCCCCGCCCCGAGCCCGACGGCGAGCGGCGCCGCGAGCCCTTCCGGCGCGATGGCGAACCCGGCGAGCATCTTCAACCCGAACAGCACCCGGATTCCCTTGCCCTGCCACAGTTCCCGGACACCTTCGCCACTGAAAGCCCGCGCCACCCGGCTTTTCACCGAAGATTCCGCGGTGGCGGGGCCCCGGCGACGGACCCCTGTGGACACGAGCAGGGCCGAGACCACAAAGGTCGCCGCGTCGATCACCAGTCCGCAGTAGGGCGTCACGAGCCCGATCACCAGCCCGCCACCGGCGAATCCGGCCAGCTGTGCCGTTTGGATGGTGATCGTGCGGACCGCGAGCCCGGCGACGTACCGCTCGCCTTCGAGGACGTCCGGGAGCAACGCGAGTTGTGCCGCCCGGAACGGACCACCCGCCATCGTCAGGATCACCAGCAGCCCGGCCAGCACCGGCAACGGCGTCCCCGGAACCGCCATCGACGCCGCGGTCGCCGCGCGCAGCAGGTCGCAGACGATCATCACCGTCCGCCGCGAATACCGGTCCGCCAGCCCGGCGAACAGGGTGCCACCGATCAGCGTCGGCAGATACGTCAATCCGTAGGTGAGTCCCGTCAGCCCCGCCGACGCCGTTCTTTCCCAGACCAGTACCGACAACGCGACCCTGGCCAGCTGGTCACCGGCCTGCGAAAACGCCTCGGCCGCCCACAACGCACGGAACTCGCCGACCGCGAAAGCGGCCTTGAACCCGGTGCTCCGAGCGAACTCCCCCTTCTTCATGAGCCCTCCCCTTGGCTCACGGTAGTCGATCACTTCCGCTGTGTCAGCGGCCATCCGGCTCACGACCGCCGTTGAAGTCCACTGTGGATAGTCAGATTCGCGGCGCAGGCGAAGGTCTGGACGAGCGGAGGGGGCCGGTTCCCGTCGCCGGCGAGTTCCGGCTGGAACAGCGTCGGCAGGAAGAACGGATGCTCCGGCGGTTCCGCGATCCGCGTGGCACCCTCGCCGTCGAATCCACTGAAGACGAGACCGTTCGCGGCCAACGTGTCCCGTTGCCGGGCGTCGAGACCGTACGAACAGTGGTACCGCTCAACGGAACGCTCCGCGTCGAAGATCCGCGCGGCCGGCGTTCCCGGCGTGACGTGGATGGCGTCCTCATGCCGACGAGCGCCGACGAGCGCCGACGTGCTTGCCGGCATGGGCGTGCTTTCCCCGTCCTCGCCGCGGGTGGTCCACCGCACCGGACTCGTGCACGGCGATCCCGGCGAGGGCGCCGCGCCGGCGGGTCAGCGGCCGTAGCTCAGCATTCCCTGCGCCATCTGCATCGCCAGCGAACTCGCCACGACGGGGTCCAGCATGCTCCGGAGGTCGTCCGTGGCCTTGTCGCCCGATCCGAGGTCGGAGCGCGGCTGCTCCGGCGGCTTGGTCCCGGCGGGCGGCAGGGCCACGACCCGTTCCTTGACGGGTTTCTTCTTCGTCGCGGGCGCCTGCTGTTTCACGGTGACCGGGACGTAAACGGTCACCGGGGCCGCCTGCGGCGCGGGCTGCGCGACGGGCGGTGGCTGGGTCGCCACGGCGGGCAGTGGCGGCTCGGGCAAGGCGGTGTCCTCGACCGTCCCGAGGGTGGACGTGCCGGCGAACCAGCCGAGCACGAGCAGCGCCACCCCCGCTCCGCCGACCAGCCAGGACCGGGCGCGACGGTGGATGACGACGGCCTTGGGCCGGAGATCCTTGTCCACGACCGGTTCGCAGACCGGGGGCCGCACCGGCATCGGCTCGGGCTCCGGTTCGTTTTCCGGGCTGCGCCGCCGCTTCGGCAGGCTCGCCGCGATGATCCCCGTCCGGTCCAGGAGTTCAACGGTCTCGACGGGCGCGGAGAACGCGGCGTCGGTCGACGGACGGCGCTGGGCGGCGCGCGGCATGGGGACCTCCGGAAGGGGAATCACGAACGAGAGCATTGTGGTGCATTTCCGACGCCGCCGTAAGTAACGCACCCCGATCGAGTTATGCCGAGCCGTCCGGAGCACGGAGGGTTACTCCGTTCAGAGTCGCTTCATCCCCAGCCGCCCCAACAGGGCGAGCGGCCGCTGGTAAAAAGAGCCGAGCACGCGCGGAATCGCGTCGATGGCATACGCGTCCGGCCCGATCAGGATGCGCGCCGTCCCCCGTTCGATACCACGCACGATGGTCCGCGCGGCCTTCTCCGGCGTCGTCCTCGCGATCTTTTCGAATCCCTCGGCCGCTTTGTCGATGTCCCGGTCGACGCCACCCCGCGCGTCGCGGGCGATGTTCGTCTTGATCCCACCCGGATGCACGCAGCTGACCTTGACCGGATGACGGG
Source organism: Amycolatopsis sp. QT-25 (assembly GCF_029369745.1). Lineage (NCBI taxonomy): Bacteria > Bacillati > Actinomycetota > Actinomycetes > Pseudonocardiales > Pseudonocardiaceae > Amycolatopsis > Amycolatopsis sp. QT-25. The sequence continues at coordinate 270,297 of NZ_CP120210.1, read as the reverse complement.
CGATCAGCATCTCCTGCCGCAGCGCCTCGGTGAACCCCCGCACCCCGAACTTCGCCGCGTTGTAGGCACTCTGCGTGGGCACGCCGATGAAGCCGAACACACTCGAAAGGTTGACGATGTGCCCGTCACCCGAAGCGATCACTTGCGGCAGAAAGGCTTTCGTACCGTTGACCACGCCGCCGAGGTTGATCCCCATCAGCCAGTCGTAGTCTTTCCAGGTCATTTCCTCGACCGTGGCCCCGAGCGCGACCCCGGCGTTGTTCACCACGACGTTGGCGCCCCCGAAATCGACGGCGACCTCCTCGGCGTGCGCGAGGACGGCGTCACGGTCGGCGACGTCGAGCGCGTACGCCTTCGCGGTCACGCCCGCCTTCTCGCACTCCGCGACGGTGCCCGCCGCACGGACGGCGTCGACGTCGGAAAGCGCCAGCCTGGCCCCTCGTCCCGCCAGCTCGATCGCGAGCGCCTTGCCGATTCCCGAGCCCGCGCCCGTGATCACCACGACCTTGTCCGTGAACGACCTCATGCCCGCTCCCAACCGTTCGATGTGTTACCCGAGGTAACACATACTACGGCTGTGAGCTTGCTGTGCGTTGATCGATTCGGGCTGTGTTCGTGCGCCGCTTATGGTGATCTGTGACCGGACAGCCGTGGAGGAGCGAAGGGAAGACGATGCGCCGCGCCCTGTTGCTCGTGCTCTGTGTCGTTCTGTCCGGTTGCTCCGCCGCCTCGCAGCCTGTCGCGACCGACGCCGGCGACACCGCCGCGACGGTGGCCGCCACCCCCGTCGCCACGCGGACCAACCCGGCGATCGGCGCGCTCTTCATCGACGGGTCGCATTTCTGCACGGCCAGCGTCGTCCACAGTGTTCCCGGCGACCTCCTGCTCACGGCGGCACATTGCCTCCACGACGGCGAAGGCGGCGAGTACGCGACGGGGATCTCCTTCGCGCCCGGCTACCACGACGGCATCGCACCATACGGCTATTGGGACGTCTCCGATCCCCAGGTCCCGGAGGGATGGGCCGATTCGTCCGATCCGGACCTCGACGTCGGCTTCGCGACCGCGCATCAGGCCGGCAACACGAAGACCCTCGAAAGCGTCACCGGCGCGAACACTCTCTTGACGGGCGGCGGGTTCGCCCACTCGATCACCCTGACCGGGTATCCCGACGAACGCGAGGTGCCGGTCGTCTGTCACGGCAGCAGCAGCCAGGCCGACACCTACCAGCTGCGCGTCGGCTGCCCCGGCTTCACCACCGGCACCAGCGGCGGCCCGTGGGTGGTGGACCCCGACCCGGCGACCGAACTCGGCACCGTCGTCGGCGTGATCGGCGGCTACCTTTACGGCGGGGACGATCCGGACACGTCCTACAGCAGCTACTTCGACACCGACGTCGCCACCCTGTACCGGAAGATGGACGCACGGGGATGATCTCCCCATGAGCATCCACGACGTCCCGATCACCGGCGAACCGATCCGCCTCGGCCAGTTCCTCAAGCTGGCCAACCTGGCCGAAGACGGTTCGCACGCCAAAGACCTCCTCGACGCCGAAGAGGTCACGGTCAACGGCGAGGTGGAGGTCCGGCGCGGCCGCCAGCTGACGAACGGCGACGTCGTGGAGGTCGGCGGCGAAGGCGGCCGCGTCGTCCTGGCCTAGCGGCCCTGCAACGGCGCCAGGCGCAACGCCCTCGCGAGTTCTTCGAGCTCCCGGTGCACCGGCTCGTTCAGCGGCACGCCCAGCGCCTGGCACTGTTCGAGGTACTGCGCCTCACGCCAGCCCGGATATCGGACCGGCGTGCCGCCCTCCCAGCCGAGCAGGCTGCCGAACAACGCGCTCGCGGCCTTGTAGAACCCGTCGGCACTGCGCAGCGTCGTCGGCGCGATGGCCATCACCATGAGACCGGTGTCGTGATCGTGGTCGCCGACGCCCGAAAGCACCCCGGCGAAGATCTCCACCAGCAGGGCGAAACCGGCGACGGCGGCGCTGTCGGCGTCGGTGATGGTGTCCAAGTCGAGGACGAACTCCGGGTACGCGCCCGCGGGGGCGGCCATCCCGAGCGGGTTCGCGGCCTTCCCGAGCTCACCACCCGCCGCCATGACGAGCCCGATCATGGTGTGCGGCAACGCCCGCGCGGCATGGTGCCCGGCACGGCCGAACGGCCCGACGCCGCGGACCGACATGAGCCCGACGCCGTACCTGCCCGCCCTCGACACCGCGCGGTCCATCGCGTCGCCGACGGCCCACAGCCCCGGCGCGCGGCGATAATCGATCAGGGCGGCGGCGCCGCGGTCGGCGATCATCAGCGGTTCGGCCCTCGGCCGCACCATGCCGTCGACCAGCATGGGCAGATGCAGCCGGGTCAGTTCGGCGACACCGGACTCCGGTGTTCCGGTGAGATCGCCGTGGCACACCGCCTCGGCGGCCACCCTGGCCCGCGACCACGGCAGATCGTGGGCGGTGAAGATCTCGGTGACCAGGTCGATCAGGGCGTCGATCGGGACGCGCTGCCAGACCTGTTCCGGTATCGAGGAAGGCTTGGCCGGTTCGGGGATCGGCTCGACGGGCACGCGGCGAAGAGAGCGGGGTCTGAGTGGCACTCCGCCGAGACTGCCCAAACGCGTTTTTCGGCGTCAACGAACCGGGGCAGCTTCTAACCGACTGTGTGATCGAAGCACCCGAAAACGTCGGTGGGCGGACGTACGATCGAGGCATGTGCCGGAACATCACCACGCTTCGAGGCCTCGAGCCGGCGGCGACGCCGGACGAGATCGAGGCCGCCGCCCGCCAATACGTCCGCAAGGTGTCCGGGGTGCAGAGCCTGTCCGACGCCACCCGTGAGCCGTTCGAGGCCGCCGTCGCCGAGATCACCGCGATCACCAGGCGGCTGCTGTCCGAACTGCCCGCTCGCCGCCGGCCGCCGGCGACGGTGCCACCGCTGCGCCGTCCCGAGGTCCAGGCGCGGATCGCGGCGAAGGCCGCGAAAAGTCAGGCGTCCTGATCCGATCTCCGCCGGTTACGGTGAGCCGGTGACATATCCGCAGGATCCCTACGGGCAGCCGTACCCGCAGCCGGGTCACGGCTACGGTCCGCCGCAACCGCCGCAGGACCAGGGGCTGGCGATCGCGGCACTGGTCGTGTCGATCGCCAGCCTCGTCGCGTGCAGCGGGCTGCCCTCGATCGTCGGCGTCATCATGGGGCATATCGCGCATTCCAAGGCCAAACGCGGGGAAGCGGGCGGCCAGGGGATGGCGCTGGCGGCGATCATCATCGGCTACATCGGCGTCGCGATCATCGTGCTCCTGCTGGCGGGCTTCGTCTTCATCGGGATCCTGACCGACTGGGACTTCGACTAGGCACTCGACGGAAAGCCGTGCTTCGACTACATCCGAAGCGTCCTGCCGAAGTCCCTTCGGATATCCTCGACAGCGGTAGCGTGTCCGAGCGGCCGAAGGAACATGTCTTGAAAACATGCGAGGGCTCTGTCCTCCGTGGGTTCGAATCCCACCGCTACCGCCAGTCTTGACGACAGAGCTCCCCAGGTCCATGAATCCGACGAATCCGAGGAATCCACGGCCCTGGGGAGCTTCGCGTTTTACGCGGGCACGAGAGCCCAGACGGTCTCGTCGCTACGGCCACCCACGAAGGGCCGTTGTTCGAGGAGCGAAGCCGTGCCGTCGTTCACCTGCCGCACCGCGAGCTGGCTCGCCCGGTTCACCAGGCCGTAGCGCATGTCGGCGCTCCGCAGCAGCTTCCATTGCTGATTGGTCGCCGAACCGCAGTGCGTCTGTTCGAGGAGCGCGCCGTCCGCGGTACTGCCGGAGACCGGTCGCAGGCACAGACCGCTCCGCTCGTTGGAGATCCTCCAGTAGCCGCCGCCCACGTCGGTGAGCTTCCACTTCTGGCCGTTGTCGTTCTGCCTGGCCACGTGGGTGATCTTCGCGCCGGAAGAGGACGAGCCGCCGACCACGGCCGCGCTGTTGCCGTTGGTCGCGACGGTGAGATAGTACTTCGTGCTCGCCTTCGGGCCGGGGTCCGCGACGGGGTTCAGGGTCCACTGCTGGTTGGCCGCCCCGGTGTAGGGCTGCTGGACGAGAGACGCCGGATACGCGCCTCCCTCGGTGATCGCGTACCCCGTCAGGTAGTTGAAGATCGCCACGCGACCGTTGCCGAGCGGCTGGAACGCCCACCGCATGCCGTTCTGGCCGTTGCAGTTGTACTGGATGATGTGCGTGCCGGGCGCCGTCCCGCTCTGGGCGCTGTCGGCGCACAGCTGGCTGTTGGCGTTGACGAGTTGCAGACCGGTGTTGTAGCCCAGGACCCACTTCTGGCTCTGGGAATCCGTGCGGGCCCGGTGACTGAGTTCGACGAGGCCACCGGTCGACGAACCCACGACGTCGATGGCGTTGCCACTGGCGCCGGTGATGACGTACGTCTTACCGCCCCGTGCGTGGCCGTCGTCGTTGTCCGGGGTGTCCTTCTTGATCAGGAAGGCACTGTTGGCGACGTTCCAATGGGTGGCGAGCCAGCTGCCGGGCGTGGGATTCGTGCTGAAGTAGTCGTCGTTGCCGCAGTCCAGCAGCCGATCGAAATCGCGCTCCGTGCAGTCGAAGGACTGGGTGTCGCCGTAACACATCAGGTCCCATTCCTGGGAGCAGTGCCCGCCGCCCTGGTAGTGCGGGGCACCCGGCAGGACGGCGCCGAGCATGTGGCCGAGCTCGTGGGCCGCACCGTTGACACCCCAGCAGGGGACGGCGATCTCCGTGTAGTGCCTGCCGTTGTTGAAGGCGTTGGCGGGACCGGGTTGATCGTCGCTGTCGCCCCACGTACCGGCACAGGTGTGGGGGTTGTCGGAGAACAGCATGTAGTCGCGGTCCACGTGGTGGAAACCGGCGTTGATGGCGGCGTCGCGGATCGCCCCTGAGGTGTACGTGCCGTTGGGCACCACGAGGTTGCCGACGGCGACCTGGCAGCCGGCGCCCGCGGTCGTCACGTACCGGAGATGCCTGCTGGCGCCCGTGGCCGCGGCGCTGTCGTTGAACGAGTCGTCGATCCCGGACGCGTAGGCGCGCAGGGACGGCACGACGGTCGCGTACCGGTCGGGCTGACCGGCCTCACGGACGTAGACCAGTTCGATGCGTTTGCCGGAGACCCCGTCACCCTCGCAGACCACCGGATTGGCGGCGATCTGCGCCTGGGCGACGGAAGCGGCGAGCGGGGCCACCGGGGCCGCGCCGGGCGGCAGTGGCCGGCGGTGGTCCTTGACGGCGGGTGCCGCCGGGTTGTCGGAGGCCACGGCCCCCGCGGTCTCACCCACGAACAAGCCGCAGAGGAGACCGGCGGTCAGCAGAAGGCCGGCGGATCGCCGTTTTGCCTTGGACAAGGGCTCTTCCTTTCGCGATGGGAAAATCAGCCGCCAGCAAAAGGCTAGAGATCGGATGTCTAGACCACTAGACGCCATTGAGGGGCAGTTTTCTCTCCGATCGATCCGCCTGAGGTTGGATGACGTCGGTCGTCCCCGCTCTGTTCCCGGCCATCGGGCGGCATTACTGTTCCCGACGATGTCGAGAACTCCCACGCGGCTCCGTCCCTGGCGATGAAGGCGGCCGGACCCGGCCGCGCCACCCTCATCGAGGAGAACAGTCATGGCGAAGTACCTGCTGCTCAAGCACTACCGCGGCGCTCCGGCGGCGGTCAACGACGTGCCGATGGACCACTGGGCGCCGGACGAGATCACCGCGCACATCGAGTACATGCGGGACTTCGCGCTCCGGCTTCAGGAGACCGGCGAGTTCGTCGACGAGCTGGCCCTCGCCCCCGAAGGCACCTTCGTCCGATACGACGGCGAGGGCAAGCCGCCGGTCACCGACGGCCCCTTCGCCGAGACCAAGGACCTCATCGCCGGCTTCATGGTGATCGACGTCGACGGCTACGAGCGGGCGCTCGAACTGGCGGGCGAGCTGTCGGCCGCTCCGGGCGCGGGCGGGAAGCCGATCCACGAGTGGCTCGAACTGCGGCCGTTGTGGGGCGAACCCCTCGTCGTCACGGAGTGAACACCGAGATGGACGAGGCCCTGCTGCGCGGTCTCCTCCCGAACGTCCTCGGAATCCTCGTCCGCCGCGGAGCCGACTTCGCGGCGGCCGAGGACGCCGTGCAGGAAGCGCTGATCGAGGCCGTCCGCGGCCGGCCCGGCGACCTGCCGAAGGATCCGAAGGGCTGGCTCGTCACCGTCGCCTGGCGCAAATTCCTCGACATGGCCCGCTCGGACGCCGCCCGCCGGCGTCGCGAGGACCTCGTCGAAGAGGAACCGGAGCCGGGGCCCGCTCCCGCGGTGGACGACACGCTGCAGCTGTACTTCCTGTGCGCCCACCCGTCGCTGACGCCTTCGTCGGCGGTCGCGCTCACCCTGCGCGCCGTCGGCGGGCTGACCACCCGGCAGATCGCCCAGGCGTACCTGGTGCCCGAGGCGACCATGGCGCAGCGCATCAGCCGGGCCAAACGCACCGTCGCCGCGGTGCGGTTCGACCAGGCGGGTGACGTCGCCACCGTGCTGCGTGTGCTCTACCTGGTGTTCAACGAGGGCTACTCCGGCGACGTCGACCTCGCCGCCGAGGCCATCCGGCTCACCCGGCGGCTCTCGGTCTCGATCGACCATCCCGAGGTGCGGGGGCTGCTCGCCCTCATGCTGCTCCACCACGCCCGGCGCGCCGCCAGGACGACTCCCGGCGGCGACTTGGTGCCGCTCGCCGAACAGGACCGGGGTGCCTGGGACACGCGCCTGATCGCCGAGGGCGTGGCAATCCTGCAAGCGGCGCTGGCACGCGACCGGCTGGGCGAGTTCCAGGCGCAGGCCGCCATCGCGGCGCTCCACGCCGACGCGCCCACCGCCGAGGAGACCGACTGGGTGCAGATCGTCGAGTGGTACGACGAACTCGTGCTGTCGACCGGCAACCCGGTCGTCCGGCTCAACCGCGCGGTGGCCGTCGGCGAGGCGGACGGACCGCGCGCGGGCCTGGCGGCGCTGGCGGAACTGGACGACACCTTGCCGAGGTACACGGCGGTGGCGGCGTACCTCCACGAGCGCGACGGCGATCTGGCGACGGCGGCACGGCTGTACGGCGAGGCCGCCGGAAAGGCGGCCAACCTGGCCGAGCACGCCCACCTGACGCGGCAAGCGGCACGGCTCAACGCCCTCAAGGAGTGACCGGGGGCAGCCTCGGCAGACCGTCGATCTCCGACAGGTGCTTCAGCACCCGGCCGAAGGCCCGTCCCAGCACCTGTTGCTCTTCGGGGCTCAGCAGGTCGATCAAGTGCTCACGGACGCCCTCGACGTGCGTCGGCGCGGCACCGTCCAGCAGCTCCGCGCCGCGTCCGGTCATCTCCGCGACGACGCCGCGTTTGTCCGCCGGGTCACGGGTGCGGCGGATGAGCCCCTCGGCCTCCAGCCGGACCATCTGGTGCGAAAGCCTGCTCTTGGTCGAGCCGAGCATGCTCGCCAGCTCCGTCATCCGCATCCGGTTGTCGGACTGGAGCGAAAGGCAGACCAGGACCTCGTAGTCGGCGAGCGTGACGTCGTGCCGCTCGGAGAGTTCGCGATGCAGGCGTTGCCGCAGCCGCATGGTGGCGACGATGTACGAGCGCCAAGCCGCCATCTCCGGCTCGGACAGCCAGCGCACTTCCTTCTGCTCCACCGCCATCCCCGCAGCGTAGAGCGTTGATCGCACGGGGCGCATACCCGCCGGTCACTTTTCGGTGGTGAAAACCGGGCGGGACATTCGCCCGAAGGAGGGTTACGAAAAGGTTGAGACTCGGCGCGAAAAGGCGCATTCTTCTTGTCAGCGGATGGTCGGGCAAGTAACGGGCGATCTCCACGGACGGTCGCCGGACTCGCTCCCAGCCGGGAAGGGTCAGGTGGTGGTATGGCGGGTGATTCTCGCGGTTGACCGCCCGCTGTGTCCCCGCGACCGGAACGGAACGAACCGGGTCGGTCGCGACTGTGAACAGCGACGAGCGCGGGCATCTCGGCTGCGCACGACATTTCTGGCGCATGCGGCGTCACTCCGGCCTGTTTCGGGTTCGCGGCCTCTTCGACCGCCTCGGCAGTGCCCGGCGTCGGCCTGGTGATCGCGGTCGACCGGCGATCGATACAAGACAACCTCGGTAGTTCTGGGTGCGGCCGCGCTGCGTGGCCGCACCCAGGCATGTCCGGCCCATTCCGGTTACGCTTCCCCCGTGCGATTCGACGAAGGCGCGGGCCTGGACACCTCCGAAGTCGAGGACCTGCGCGGCGGTGGCGGTGGCGGCGGTATCGGCGGCCGGGTGGCACTCGGCGGCGGCGGGCTCGGCGTGGTCGGCCTCGTCATCTACTTCCTCATGGCCCAGTTCGGCGGCGTCAGCCTGAATCCGCCCACGGGCGGGCTCGGCGGCTTGGGCGACGTGGGTTCCGGGCAGCAGACGGACAACACGTCGCTTTCGCAGGAGTGCAAGACCGGCGCGGACGCGAATCGGAACCACGACTGCGCGGTCGTCGCCACGATCAACTCGATCCAGGACTACTGGGGACAGGAGTTCCAGCGGTCCGGCTCGACGTACCGCAAGGCCGTCACCAAGTTCTTCAACGGCGGCGTGAACACGGCCTGCGGCAGCGCGACTTCGGACGTCGGGCCGTTCTACTGCCCCGGTGACTCCATGGTCTACATCGATCTCGCCTTCTTCAACGAACTCCGCACCCGGTTCGGCGCGCAGGGCGGGCCGTTCGCGGAGGCGTACGTCCTGGCCCACGAATACGGCCATCACGTGCAGAACCTCACCGGAGTGTCCAAGAAGGGCACCGGGAGCGGGCCGACGTCGGGTTCGGTGCGGCTCGAACTCCAGGCCGACTGCTACGCCGGCGTCTGGGCGAACCACGCCACGACCACGCCGACCGAGACGGGACGGCCGCTGATCAGCGAGGTCACCCAGGAGGACATCAACTCCGCGCTGGACACCGCTTCGCGGATCGGCGACGACTACATCCAGTCGAAACTCGGCGGCGGCCGGGTCGACGAGTCGCAGTTCAGCCACGGCACTTCGGCGCAGCGGAAGAAGTGGTTCACCACCGGCTTCGAGACCGGCCAGCCGGCGCGGTGCGACACCTTCGCGACCAACAGCCTGGGCTGAGTTCCTGGGCCGCGCGTCACCCCAAAGACGCAATGAAGGGGCCTTTCATCGCAAATTTTGCGATGAAAGGCCCCTTCATTGCACTTGAGAGAGCGACTACGCGGCGACGTGGTGGTCGTCAGCGTGGACGGAAGCCGTCATGCTCCGCTGCTGAGACCGCTCGGCCGCGCGAAGGGCCTTCGCCTTCGTGGCCGAGGCACCCGAAACACCGTTGATGTTCGCGGTGCTGGTCGCGTACACGCCCAGCGCCCAGGCGACGGCGTCCGAGTTGCGCTCGAGCGCGACGCGGTCGACGTTGCCGAGGTTGTCGCAGGCCTGGTGGTAGCACTTGTCGTAGGCGACGTTGGCGCTACCGCCCCACTTCGCGGCCTGTGCGGCGGTCTTCACGCCTTCGGCGCCGGTGAACAGGCCACCGGCCGGGATGCCGACCGCGATGAACTGGCCGTAGTCGGAGCGACCGGTGAAGTCCGTACCCTCGACCGGGACACCCTTGCCCTGCTGGAGGTAGTCCACGAGGGTCTTCTCGAGCTGCGCGGAACCGTACGGGCCCGCGCCCGCGCCGTCACCGTCGGAGTTGTCACCGTCGTAGGCGAAGTACGCCGCGTTCGGCGAGCCGATCATGTCGTAGTTGTAGTACAGCGCGATGTTGAGCTGCTCTTCGAAGCTCAGCGAGTTGACGTAGTGGGTCGAGCCGACCAGGCCGAACTCCTCGGCGCTCCACCAGCCGAAGCGGACGGCGTTGTTGGCCTTGGGCTTGCTGCCCAGCTGCAACGCGGTCTCCAGCAGCGCGGCGGAACCGGTGCCGTTGTCGTTGATGCCGGGGCCCTCGGTGACGCTGTCGAGGTGGGCGCCGAGCATCACGACGTTGTCCTTGCGACCGGTCTTGGTCTCGGCGACGACGTTGTAGCTGGTCCGCTCTTCCAGGAAGGCGCGCAGGTCGAGGGTGACCGGGGAGCCTGCCTTGGTGGCGAGTGCCTGGCCGTCGGCCTGGCTGATGCCGCCGGTCGGGATCTTGCCCGCGGCCGGGTCGCCCAGGGTGCCGTTGACCGGGCCCGGGACGTTGTTGTAGACGATCGCGCCGACGGCGCCCGCCTCGGCGGCGGTCGCCTGCTTCTGCGCGAAGGAACAGCCACCGCGTTGGATCAGCGCGATCTTGCCGGCGACCCCACCGGCGTAGTCCGTGGCCTCGCAGCCGCTGGTGTCGTCGACCGGGACCACGGCGAGCGGGGCGGTGATTCCGCCCGCGGGCGTCGACGGGCTGTAGGACATGATGATGATCGGGACGTCGGCGCCCGCGACCGTCAGCTCTTCCGCGACGGTTTCCGCGTAGGTGAACGGGAATTCCTGCCGCGTGACCGCGAAGCCCGCCTGCTCCAGCTTCGTGGCGACGTACTCCGCGGACTTCTTGTGCCCTTCGGTGCTGGCGGCGCGGCGGCCGCCGTTCGCGTCCGAGATCCGCTGCAGCGCGATCAGGTGCCGGTTGACGTTGCCGACGTCGACCTTCTTGACGAGCTGCTTGGCCAGCGCGGGACCGTCGGGCCCGGTCGTGGCCGTCGCAGCGGGAGCCATTCCGACCGTGAGCGCGGCGGTGGCCATCACCACGATCGAGGGAAAAATGCTTCTTCGCGAATATGACATGAGCGTCACCCTTATGTGGTTCGCGCCACAGGTCAACCGACGTTCGGCGGACTTTACGACACCGGGATAAGGTCGGGAGTATGTACGCGATCACCATCCGTGAGCCCGGCGATCCCGATGTTCTCGAATGGACAGAGATGCCCGATCCGGCAGCGGGTTCGGGCGAAGTCGTCATCGAGGTCGCCGCGAGCGCGGTCAATCGCGCTGACCTGCTGCAACGCCAGGGCCACTACCCTCCGCCGCCGGGGGCGAGCGAAATTCTCGGACTCGAATGTTCGGGTACGATCGCCGAAATCGGCGAAGGCGTCGAGGGCTGGCGAATCGGCGACGAAGTTTGTGCTTTGCTCGCCGGTGGCGGCTATGGGGAAAAGGTCGCCGTCCCGGCCGGACAACTGCTTCCGCTGCCCGCCGAAGTGGAATTGATCGCCGCCGCCGGACTGCCCGAAGTCGCGTGCACGGTATGGGCGAACGTGGTGATGCACGCCAAGCTGTCCGAAGGCGACGTCCTGCTCGTCCACGGCGGGGCGGGCGGCATCGGCACGCACGCGATCCAGGTCGCCAAGGCACTCGGCGCGACGGTCGCGGTGACGGCGGGTTCGGAAGACCGGCTGGAGAGCTGCCGCCAGCTCGGCGCCGACCTCGCGATCAACTACAAGGAAAAGGATTTCGTCGAGATCCTGCGCGCCGAGACCGGCGGCGCGGACGTCATCCTCGACAACATGGGCGCCAAGTACCTCGACCGCAACATCGACGCGCTGAAAGCGGACGGCAGGCTGGTGGTCATCGGCATGCAGGGCGGCGTCAAGGGCGAACTGAACATCGGCAAGCTGCTGGGCAAACGCGTGAGCGTGTACGCCGCCGGGCTGCGGTCGCGGCCGCTGGAGCAGAAGGCCGCGATCGTCGCCGACGTCCGCGAGCGGCTGTGGCCGTTGGTGGAGCAGGGTTCGGTGAAGCCGATCGTCGGCCAGGTCCTCCCGATGGCCGAAGCCGCGTCCGCGCACCGCGCGCTGGAGGAGGGCACGGTTTTCGGCAAGGTGCTGCTCGCCGCGAAATCCTGACGAGTCAGGCGCAGCCTGTCCGTCGGTGGCGGTGGGGCGGGGTCCGGGTCAGCGGATCTCCTCCAGCACCCGCACGAGCTGATTGACCTCGAAGACGTTCGAGTAGTGCGCGAGGCCGATACGGACGGCGCCGCCGACTTCGGCGGCGCCGAGCGATCCGAAGACACCGCTCGTGCCGTCGTCGGCGAAGGCGCAAAGCCCTTGGGACGCCAGGTATTCGGCGACCTCGGGCGCTTTCTTGCCCGCGACGGCGAACGCGAGCGCGGGGATCCGGCGCATGGCGTCGCCGATGACCATGACATGCCGCAGCGACCGCAGTTCGGTGGACAGCTGCGCCAGAAGTCCCGCGTGGTACGACTTCGCCGAGCCCAGCGACGTCACCAGCTTCTCGCGCCGCGAGCCCATCGCCGCGTCGTCCAGCCCGGCCAGATAGTCGATCGACGCGATCAACCCGGCCAGCAACGGATACGCGTGCGGCCCCAGTTCCATCCGGGCCGGACCGCGTGCGGCCGGGTCGAGCGAGACCGACGGCAGGCGTTCGAGCAGTTCGGGGTCGCGGAAGACCAGCGCCCCCACCGACGGCCCGCCCCAGGCCTGCGCCGAGACCACCATCACGTCGGCGCCGAGCGCGTTGAGGTCCAGCGGCACGAACGGCGCCGCGTACGTCGCGTCGACGACGACCAGCGCGCCGACGCGTTTGGCGAACTCGATCACCGTGGGGACGTCGGGGCGGGTGCCGACCGAACCGGACGCCAGCGTGACCGCGACGACCTTGGTGCGCGCGGAAACGAGGTTCTCGTACTGCCACGCGGGCAGCTCGCAGGTCTCGATGTCGATCTCGCCCCAGCGCACGACCGCGCCGACGCGTTTCGCCGCGCGGCGCCACGGCGCCAGGTTGGCCTCTTCGTCGAGCCGGGACACGACGACCTCGTCGCCGATCGTCCAGCGATCGGCCATCGCGTCGACGAGACGGCGGAGGAGGTCGGGCGCGTTGGGCCCGAGCACGACTCCGGCCGGGTCGGCGCCGACCAGATCGGCGACCGCCCGGCGAGCGGCCGAGACGATGCTTTCCGCGCGCTGGGAGGCCGGAAACGCTCCGCCCGGCCCGGACACCGGAGCACGCATGGCCGTGGATACGGCCGAAGCGACCTGTTCGGGCACGAGCATTCCGGCGGCGCCGTCGAAGTGAATCCAGCCGTCACCCAGCGCGGGAAACAACCCACGGATACGAGCGACGTCGAACGCCATGGGGACACCGTACGGACGTGCGGTTCGGCGCTCTACCCGGGGTTGGCTGCCCGGACACGGGGTGCGACGATTCCCGCTACGCTCGGAGACGGCGCTGAAAACCACACTGCGCTTCGCGCCCGACGTAGGCCAGGATGGAGCACATGACCGACCCAGTTTCCCGCGAATCGAACACCCCCGGTGACGGCGGCGGAGACTCCTCGCCCCACGTGGTGGTCGTCGGGCCCGACGGCACTCCGGTCGGCACCGCGCGCGTCGCCTCTCCAGGCTCCGGTGAAGAGGGGGCCCAGGAGGAATCGCTCGGCGACCTCGTCGAAGAGCCCGCCAAGGTGATGCGCATCGGCACGATGATCAAGCAGCTGCTGGAGGAGGTTCGCGCCGCACCACTGGACGACGCGAGCCGCACGCGCGTGCGCGAGATCCACCAGACCTCGATCCGCGAGCTGGAGCAGGCGCTGGCGCCGGAGCTGCAGGACGAGCTGGAGCGCCTGGTGCGGCCGTTCACCGAGAACTCGACGCCGTCCGATGCCGAGCTCCGGATCGCGCAGGCCCAGCTGGTCGGCTGGCTGGAAGGGCTCTTCAGCGGCATCCAGACCGCGCTGTTCGCGCAGCAGATGGCCGCGCGGGTGCAGCTGGAGCAGATGCGGCGCGGGCTCCCGGCCGGTCCTTCCGCGGGCGGTGCCCTGGGCGGGCACGGGGCGGGCGGCGACGCGCACGGGCCCGGTCAGTACCTCTGACGTGCTATGAAAGGTCCTTTCCTTGCAAATTTTGCAAGGAAAGGACCTTTCATAGCAGCCGGTGGGGGGTCAGCGCAGCAGGCGGAAGAACGTCCGCAGGTCCTCGATGAGCAGGTCCGGCACCTCCAGCCCCGGGAAGTGACCTCCGCGGTCCGGGGTGGACCAGTGCACGATGTCGTCGGTGCGCTCGGCGAGCCGCCGGATCGGCAGGCCGGTGTCCTTCGGGAACACAGCCACCCCGGTGGGCACTGTGGACTTCGCCGGTCCCTCGCCCCAAGCCGGGCCCGGCGCGGCGTAGATCCGCGAAGACGAGTTCGCGGTCCCGGTGAGCCAGTAGAGCATCACGTTGGTGAGCAGGTCGTCGCGATCGATGGCGTCTTCCGGGACGTCACGGGAGTCCGAATAGGACTTGAACTTCTCCACCAGCCACCCGAGCTGCCCGGCCGGTGAGTCGGTGAGCCCGTAGGCAAGCGTTTGCGGTTTGGTCGCCTGGATCATCGCGTATCCCAGCTCGCCGGTCTGGAACTCCCGCCCGCGCGCCAGCGCCGCCTCGCCCCGCGCGAGTTCTTCCCCGGTGAGGCCCGCGAGATCGGCCTCGGATTCCGGCACCGCGTGCGGCAGCATCGTCAGATGCGCGCCGATCACCCGCTCGGGGCACCGGACGCCCACTTCGCGCGACACGATCGCGCCCCAGTCGCCGCCGTGCAGCCCGAACCGCTCGTACCCGAGGCGCGACATCAGCTCTCCCCAGGCATCGGCGATCCGGCTGGTGCCCCAGTTCGCGTCGGTCGTCGGCCCGGAGAAGCCGAACCCCGGCAGCGACGGAACGACGACGTGGAACGCGTCCCCGGGATCGCCGCCGTACGCGCGGGGGTCGGACAGCGGGCCGATGACGTCGAGGAACTCCACAATGGACCCCGGCCAGCCGTGCGTGAGCACCAGCGGGATCGCGTCCGGCTCCGGTGACCGCGCGTGCAGGAAGTGCACGTTCGCGCCGTCGATGTTCATCAGGAAACCGGGGAACCCGTTGAGGCGTTCCTCGTGGGCGCGCCAGTCGTAGCGGAGCCGCCAGTACTCGGTGAGTTCCTGGAGGTACCCGAGCGGTGTCCCGAGACCCCAGCCGACGCCGTCGATCTCATCCGGCCAACGCGTGTTCGCGAGGCGGGCGGCGAGGTCGTCGAGGTCACGCTGGGGAACGTCGATCGTGAACGGTGAGAGGGTCATGCGAACGACGGTAGGAAGGATCGAGGACGGTTACCGTCCTCATCCGCCCGGCAGTTGCCTCCGCAGGCGATCGAGCCAGCGGTCGATGGTGTCCTCGTACCGGCCGGGGTCGTTCCGGCGCTGTGCCTCGTCGACGGACGCCGCCACCGCCGCCCGGATCGGCGCCGCGTGTTCGGGCAGCGCGAGGACCTCCTGGTAGTAGCCGTCGCGCATCTGGACGTCCGCCACCAGCTGGTAGTCCCTCGCCGCGTCGGGGACGACGAGACCGTACGCCCAGCCGGGCGTCTGTCCCGGACCGCGGGCGGTGACCACGACGACCGTCGGGCGGACGGCCTTGACGACGTCCGTCGGCGAGGCGCCGTGGGCGATGGCCTCGTCGTTCAGTCCGATGTAGTCGATCGACTTCCAGCCGCTGTAGTACGGGATCGCCCCCGCGTCGGAGACCGCGAGACTGCGCGCCGCCTCGGGCACCTGGGCGTTCGCCAGGCCCTTCCCGATGGCGACGTGGGCGCGTTGCAGATCGGGACCGTAGTTGGCGAGCACCGGCAGATCCGCCGATTCCGCGCCGGTGACGGCGACCCAGCCGACCGCGACCGCGCCGGTCAGGGCGGCGATCCACCGGCGGCCGAGGTGCGCCATGGCCAGCCCCGCGCCGAGACACAGCACCGGGAACGCGTGGAAGGCGAACCGGTGCAGGTAGTCCATGGTCGGTCCGGACACCGCGTAGGTCATCCCGGTCAGGAGGACGACCGAGCACAGCACCAGGCCCGCGCCCCGGCTCGCCTTCCGGAACAGCAGGAAGGCGGTCAGCACGAGCAGCGGGGCGACCAGCCAGGCCGTCGTCTCCAGCCACACCGAACCGGAGTCGAGGTTGCCGAACTTGACGTAGAAGGTGTTCGGGAACAGATGCCCGAAGTAGCTCCACCGCCAGCCGAAGTACGCGCCGCCGGCGACGGCCACTGCGGCCACCAGCGCCCACGTCCGGCCGCTCCGGCGGCCGAGCCAGCACCAGACGAGGAAGGCCGGGACGGTCGCGAGCACGCCCTCCGGCCGGATCATGCCGGCGAGGAGCAGCAGCACCGGTGGCTCCCACCCCCGCACGGGGCGGCCTTGGACCAGATCCACCCCGACGATCGCGGCACGCAGCACGACGGCGGCGAACGCGATGGTCTCCAGGCCGGCGGTGACGTGGAAGTAGGACGGCACGAACAGCACCAGCGCGCCACCCGCCACGAGCGCGCCGAGCAGGCCCGCGCCGCGGTGCCCGGCACGGACCAGCAGCACGAGGATGCCGATCCCCAGGACGAGCGACGTCACCTTCGCGACGGTCTCCAGCGGCACTCCGATGAGCGCGAAGGGAACGTGCCAGAGCATCCAGAGGAAGTTCGTGAAGCCCTCGATCGGGTCTTCGCCGACGTTCCACACCGGACCGTGGCCGTCGGCCATGTTCGCCGAGTACCGGAAGGTGATGAAGGCGTCGTCGATGGTGAGGAACCACGCCGCCCAGCACCCGACGAGGAAAAGCGCTCCGAATCCGAGCAGGACGGCGAGGAGTCCTCGCCGCGGCTTCGGTTCCGGGACGGCGTCGGCCTCGGTTCGCTCCGCCGTGGTCGTCATCCCGTCACCCTCGTCTTCTCCAGCCGGTCCAGCACCCGGTCCACTCCTCGCCCGTCCACCAGAGCCATCGAAGTCCCGGAAAGACCGTTACGCGCCGCCGGATCCGACAACAGGCTCCCGAGCGTCCCGGTGGCCTGGCCGTCGAGCGCGTCCGCGCTGCCCAGCCCGGCCGCCAGCCCGAGGCCGAGTGCCGCTCGGTAGCCCGCGTCCTGGTTCGGGACCAGGCGGACGACCGCGGTGGGCACACCGAGACAGCACAGTTCGAGGAGGGTCACCCCGGCCGCGCTGATCGCCAGATCCGTTTCCACCAGCAGGTCGAGCAGCCCTGGCCCGGGCGGTGCGACCCGGAACTCCTGACCTGGCATCGGTTCGGGCACGACCGGTTCACCGCGGACGAGCACGTCGGCTTCGAAAGGCAACCGAGTGTCACGAAGGGCGCGCAAGAGCGCGCTGACCGTTTCGGCCCACTCCGCGCCGCCTCCCAGCACGACGGTGATCCGCGGTCGGTCACCATCCGTGCTCTGCCCGGAGCGCTTTTCCCTCGCCCGCACGACGGCTTCCCTCAGCGGCGCGTAGCGCACACCCCGCAGCAACTCCGCCGAGCCGTCCTCGGGGCGGGGCCCCGGCTCGAAGGCGCAATCGACGACCAGGTCCGCCGCGCGCCTGCCGAACACGTCGTCCTCGATGGACACCAGCAGCGCGCCCGCGGCGTTGACCTCTTCGCGCACTTCGCCGAGGCCGTAGTGGTCGACGACCACCGCGTCGAACCCCTCGAAGGGCACGGACGGCACCACCGGGACCGACAGCTCTTCGAACCGGGCGGCGAGCCATTCGGCGTTGTCCACCCGGCCCGAGAACACGACCTCCCAGCCGCGCGCGACGGCGCGTTCGGCGTAGGCGACCATGCGCGAGACGTGGCCGGCACCGATCGTCGGCGAGGCGTCGGCCCGGAGCAGCAGCCGGGTCACCGGGCGACCTTCTTCTGCTCGACATGCGCGTTGAGCTTCGCCAGTTCCGGTCGTGCGCGCAGCACGGAGACCACCTCACGCCAGTCGCCGACGCGGTCGCCCAGTTCGGCCACGATCCCTTCGAGGACAGCCCAGTCCTCGGGGGTGTCCAAGGTCACGCGCAGGTCGTCGGCGGGCGGGCTGACGACGATCCCGGCGCAGGAATACCGCTCCGGGTTCGCGTAGATGCCCGACGTCACATGCTCGCGATCGGCGCCGCGAGCGGTTTCGACCTGGTCGACGAGCACCCCGGTGCGCACGAGTTCGGCGTCGAAGCCACGCGGCAGGGTGCGCACCAGCACGGTGCTCAGGTAGTCCAGCGATGGCTGAGCGCGCCACTGCGCCACGAGCTGCCCGATGAGCCCGGGATCCAGCAGCGGGCAGTCGGCGGTGAGCCGGACCACGGCGTCGGCGGGGTACGACTCGACAGCGACCGCGAAGCGCGCGAGGACGTCGTCGAGCGGTCCCCTGGTGACCAGGGCACCGTGCCGGGCGGCCTCTTCGGCCACCGCGTCGTCGTCGGCCTCCGTCGAGGTCGCGACCACGACGTCGTCGATCCCCGGCGAAGCCGCCGCCGCGCGGATGACCCAGCCGAGCACACTCCGGCCCGCCATCCGGCGAAGGACTTTGCCAGGAAGCCGGGTGGACGACGCGCGTGCCTGGATGACGGCGTTGACCACGTGGGCCCCGGGGGCTGGATCCATGGGTGACATGATGTCGTGCGGCAGTAGCACCGAACCGCGGAGGTCGACGATGTCCGAGCTGGATGGCTCCAGCATCCTGCTCACCGGCGGGACCGGTTCGTTCGGCAAGGCGTTCCTCACCTACGCCCTGGCCGAGCTGAACCCGCGACGGCTGGTCGTGCTCTCCCGCGACGAGCTCAAGCAGTACGAAGCCCGGCAGCAGTTCGACAACGACCCGCGGCTGCGCTGGTTCATCGGCGACATCCGGGACCGCCGCCGCCTCGAGCGCGCGATGCACGGCGTCGACTACGTGGTGCACGCCGCGGCGCTCAAGCAGGTCGACACGGGCGAGTACAACCCGTTCGAATTCGTGCAGACCAACGTCGTCGGCTCGCAGAACGTCATCGAGGCCGCGATCGACACGGGCGTCAAGAAGGTCGTCGCGCTGTCGACGGACAAGGCGTCCAGCCCGATCAACCTCTACGGCGCCACGAAGCTGTGCGCCGACCGGATGTTCATCAGCGCGAACCACTACGCCGCGACGCATCCGACCAGGTTCTCCGTGGTCCGCTACGGCAACGTGATGGGCTCGCGCGGCAGCGTGATCCCGTTCTTCCGCGCGCTCGCGGCCAAGGGCGAGTCGCTGCCGATCACGCACAAGGAGATGACCCGCTTCTGGATCACGCTGCCGCAGGCCGTGCAGTTCGTGATCGACTCGTTCGACCAGATGAACGGCGGCGAACTGTACGTGCCGCGCATCCCGAGCATGCGGCTGGTCGATCTCGCGCAGGCGATCGCACCCGGTTCGCCGATGCACGAGGTCGGCATCCGGCCCGGCGAGAAGCTGCACGAGGAGATGATCGCCCCCGACGACGCACGCCGGACCGTGCGGCTGAGCGACCGGTACGTCGTCCAGCCGCACATCGCGGGCTGGGGCTACGAGCCGCCGACCGGCGGCGAGGCCGTGCCGGAGAACTTCGCCTACCGCTCGGACACCAACGACCTGTGGCTGGACGCGGACGAGCTGCGCGACCTGGTCGAGCAGTATGGGTGACTTCCTGCCCTACGGCCGTCAGTCCATTTCGGACGAAGACATCGCCGCCGTCACCGAGGTGCTGCGCGGTGACTGGCTGACCACCGGCCCCGCCGTCACGCGCTTCGAAGCCGACCTCGCCGAGCACACCGGCGGCACGCCCGCGGTAGCCGTCACCTCGGGTACGGCGGCGCTGCACGTCGCGTACGCGGCGGCCGGGATCGGCACTGGTGACGAGGTCGTCACGTCACCGATGACCTTCGTGGCCACCGCCGCGACGGCGGTGCTGCTCGGCGGCAAGGTCGTGTTCGCCGACGTCGAGGCGGACACCGGCAACCTCGACCCGGCGGCGGCTTCGGCGGCCTTCACCTCACGGACCAAGGTCGTCGCGGCCGTGGACTACGCCGGCCACCCGGCGGAACTGGACGAACTCGGCCGCATCGCCCGCGAAAACGGCGCGCTGCTGCTGGAGGACGCCGCGCATTCCGTCGGCGGAAGCTTCCACGGCAGGCCGGTCGGCTCGCTCGCCGATCTCACGACGTTCTCCTTCTTCCCCACCAAGAACCTCACCACGGCCGAAGGCGGCGCGGTCGTCGCCGCTTCGGACGAGCTGGTGGCGCGGGCCCGCGGTTTCCGCAATCACGGGCTGGTGCGCGACAAGGCGGCGCAGCGCTATCCGGAAGAGGGCGCGTGGCATCAGGAGGTGCACGGGTTCGGCCTCAACTACCGGTTGCCGGATGTGTTGTGCGCCTTGGGAAGCAGCCAGCTGCGCAGGCTCGCCGAGTTCAAGAGGCGGCGCGCGGAGATCCATGCGCGCTACACCGCCGCACTGTCCTCTTTGGATGGAGTGCTGACGCCGGCCGTGCGCGGAGGCGCGGACCCGGTGTGGCACCTGTACCCGCTGCGAGTCCTCGAAGGACGCCGCCGTGCACTCTTCGATCACCTGCGCGCCAAGGGAATCGGCGTACAGGTCAACTACGTTCCCGTGTACTGGCATCCGGTGTTCGAGGACCTCGGTTACCGGCGCGGGATGTGCCCGAACGCGGAGCTGTACTACCGCCAGGAGCTTTCGCTGCCGCTGTTCCCCGCGCTGACCGACGCCGACGTGGACCGCGTCATCGACGAGGTCCACGCCTTCTTCGGCTAGATCAGGCCCCAGGTGAGCGCGGTGCCCTTCGGGACGTCGGAGGCGAAGGTGCGGCCGAGCACGTTCACGATCTCGGCGGGCGCCAGCCCACCGGCGGGCCGGATCGAGCGGACGTTCTCCCGCGTCACCGTGTCCCCGGCACGCACGTCCTCGACGACGTACAGAGAACGCCGCAACCGCAAGCCTTCCTTCTCGCTCTCGCGCGGCCCGATCACGGCCGCGCCCAGCGCTTCCCAGGCCCGGTGCGACTCGGTGACCAGCGCGGCCAGTTCCGCGGGCTCCAGCGAGAACTCCGAGTCGACACCGCCGTCGCTCCTGGCCAGGGTCACGTGCTTCTCGATGGCGACGGCGCCGAGCGCGACGGCCGCCAGCGGGGCGCCGATGCCGGGCGTGTGGTCGGACAGGCCGACGAGCGTCCCGGTCACGCCCGCCAGTACCGGCAGGCCACGCAGGTTGCTCTCGCTGGGCGACGCCGGGTAGCTGGCGGTGCAGCCGAGCACGATCAGCCGGTCGTTGCCTGCCTCACGCGCTGTCCGGACCGCCGCGTCGATCTCGGCGACGTTGGCCATCCCGGTCGAGATGATCAGCGGTTTGCCGGTCTTCGCGCACAGTTCGATCAGCGGCAGGTCGACGATCTCCGACGACGCGATCTTGTACGCGGGCGCGTCCAGTGACTCCAGCAGGTCGACGGCGGTGGGGTCGAACGGGCTGGAGAAGATCTCGAGACCGCGGGCACGGGCGCGCTCGAACAACGGCTCATGCCACTCCCACGGCGTGTGGGCGCGCTCGTAGAGCTTGTAGAGGTTCTCGCCGCCCCACAGCGAATGCGAGTCGCTGACGCGGAAAGCGGGGGCGTCGACGTCGATGGTGATCGTGTCCGGCCGGTAGGTCTGGAGTTTGACCGCCTGCGCGCCGGTCGCGGCGATCGCGTCGACGATTTCGAGCGCCCGCTCCAGCTCACCGTTGTGGTTGCCGGACATTTCGGCGATGACGAACGGCGGATGCCCGGCCCCGATGCGGTGCGCGCCGATCCGGACTTCCTGTGCTGACATGGACGAAACGCCTCCCTGACGACGGTCTGGTCAGGACACAGTCTTACGCAGCTTCCGGAAGCCGTCGACGGCAGGCGTGGTCTCGGCGTACCCCGCCCGGGCGAAGAGCGCGGCCGACGCCGCGTTGTCCCGGTGCACCGCGGCCACGATGACCCGCACGGGCCGGCTCGCGGTCACGGCCCGTTCGCCTTCCGCCAGCACCGCGCCCGACAGGCCGCGGCCCCGGCTTTCCGGCGCGAGGGTGATGCTGACCTCCCAGACACCGTCGTCTTCGCGGTCGAACCGGACGGTGCCGACCGGGTTCCCGCCGGATTCGACGACGTACAGCTCCCTGTCCGGTGACGCCAGCACGCCGCGCAACCAGGCGGAATGCTCGTCGAGCGTGATCACGCCGGTCGACCGGGACGCCTGACGGGTGCGAGGGTCGTTCCGCCAGGCGAGCAGCAGCCCCGCGTCGGCTTCCGTCGCCTTTCGGGCGGACACTGGATTACTGCGTCTGCTCGAGGGTGTCGCGGTGGCGGTCTTCGATGCGGCGCAGCCGGTCCTCGTACCGGGCGATCCCGGCGAGCCGGACCCGGACCTGGGCGTGCTGGCGCTGAATCTCCTGGATCAGGCTGCGCGCCTCGGCCAGCTCGGGCCTGTCGGCGTGCAACGGCAGCGACAGCGACTCGCGCAGATCCTCCAGCTGGGCCTCCTGGGCCGCGACGCTCGGGATGAGGCGGTCGAGCTCGGCGCGGGTCCAGCGCAGGTCACCACGCGCGTGCTCGAGGCCGCCTTCGGCGCCGTCGAGCCGACGCCGGTGATCCGCGGTGGCGTGTTCGAGGTCGTTGACGCGCCCGTTGAGGTCGCGGAGCCGCTCGTCGATCCGGAAGTCGATGAGCCGGGCGATCCGGCCGATCACGCCGCTGCGGAGTTTCTGCAGTGCCATGGGGTGGTTCCTTCTCGAAAGTGGGCTGGCTGGGAGTTCAGCGCAGGAGTTCGGTTTCGCCGGTCTTCGTCCAGGAGTCCAGCAGCCTGCCCTCGGCGGCGATCCGGTGCTCGGGGCCGACGATGCAGGAGTCGCCCGCGGCGTGCTCCCAGTGTGTCTGGTCGGGGTCGTCGATGAACGAGAACCCCGACAGGACCAGATTGGCGTGCGGGAACGACGTCCGCGCGATCCAGGCGGCCAGCGTCCCGGTGGTCGACCACAGGCCCTGTTCGCGGCTCGGCAGGCCGAGCGCGTCCGAAAGCGGCAGGACGACCTCGCGGTTCGGCACCGGCACGTGACCGAGGTCCGCGGGCCACCAGCCGGGGATGGCTTCGGGCTCCCAGTGCATCCGGCCCGGCTCGACCAGCAGGTAGAGCCGCTTGCGGTAGTCACGGAAGACGTGCTTGGTGGCGCGGACGGCGCGGTTGAACACGACGACGTGCACCCGGCTGCCGACGGTCTCGGGGCCGCCCGGCTCGTCCACGACGAAGCCGTTGACACGGATCACGAGGTCACAGGCGTCGATCGCCTTCGCGCGCCGGGCGTCCGGCGGCAGCGGCTGGTTCCCGACCACGGCCACCGAACGAGGCTCCGGCCGGTCGGCGTACGCGGCGAGCAGATCGACCATCAGGCGCGCCTCGCCGAGTGCAGCAGTCATGAGGGCAGAAAGTACCAGCACACCTACCGCGCCCCGCTCGGAAGCCGACGGTGGCGTTCCGTGGTCGGGCGGGGCGGCCCAGGCGGCACCGGCCCCATCGGTACCCTCGTTCCCGTGCACGCCACCAGCACGGTTCACGCGCCCGACGGTGCTGCGCCGACCTCGGTTCCGCCGATTTCGGACAGCAAGACCTTTTCGCGCGCGTTCGCCGACATCAAGACCGGTTTCGCCGCCAAAGAGCTGTGGGGACACCTCGGCTGGCAGGACATCAAGCAGCGCTATCGCCGCTCGGTGATCGGCCCGTTCTGGATCACCATCAGCCAGGGGGTCATCGCGCTGGGCCTCGGACTGCTGTATTCGCAGTTGTTCAACATGCCGACGGCGACGTTCCTGCCCTACATCAGTACGGGCTTCATCATCTGGGGCTTCATCAGCGGCTGCTTGTCCGAGGGCATGGAGACCTTCATCTCCAACGAGGGGCTGATCAAACAGCTCCCGGCACCGCTTTCGGTGTACGTCCTGCGGACGGTCTGGCGCCAGACACTGATGCTGACGCACAACCTGATCGTCTATGTGATCGTCATCGCGGTCTTCTTCACCTCGCTCAACCACCAGTACACGCTGAACAGCGGTGTCTGCGAACCGAACTTCTCCGGGATCTGCCACCCCGGCATCGGCTGGTACTCCCTCAGCGCGATTCCCGGCTTCTTCATGCTCGCCCTGAACGCCGGCTGGGTCACCTTGCTGCTGGGGATCATCTCGACGCGCTACCGGGACATCCCGCAGGTGGTCAACTCACTGATCCAACTGCTCTTCTACATGACGCCGATCGTCTGGCCGATCGACCAGCTGATGGCCGGCGGCTTCAAGGCCGCCAACTCGGGCCTTCTGCCCTATGTCTATGCCAATCCCCTGTTCCACTTCATCCAGATCGTGCGGGCACCCCTGATCGGGCAGGCCGTCAGTATCTGGAGTTGGGTGGTCGTCGGTGGCATCACCGTCGTCGGCTGGGCTCTCGCGCTGGTCGCGATGCGTAATTACCGTTCCCGCGTCTCTTATTGGGTGTGACAGATGGTCAGCATTGATGTGCACAACGCCTACGTCGACTTCCCGATCTTCGACGCGAAAACCCGCTCACTGAAGAAGCGGGTGCTGGGCAAGGTCGGCGGCAAGATCGGCACGGAGAGCAAGGTGCCGATCATCGAAGCCCTTCACGACGTGACGCTCTCGCTGAAACAAGGCGACCGCGTCGGCCTGGTCGGCCACAACGGTGCCGGGAAGTCGACCCTGCTGCGGCTGCTGTCCGGGATCTACGAGCCCACCCGCGGTTCGGCGAAGATCTCCGGCAAGATCGCGCCGGTCTTCGACCTCGGCATCGGCATGGACCCGGAGATCTCCGGGCTGGAGAACATCATCGTCCGCGGCCTGTTCCTCGGGATGACCGCGAAGCAGATGGAACAGCGTGTCGACGACATCGCGGAGTTCACCGAACTCGGCGACTACCTCCAGATGCCGCTGCGGACCTACTCGACCGGTATGCGGGTGCGCCTGGCGCTGGGCGTGGTCACCTCGATCGACCCGGAGATCCTGATCCTCGACGAGGGCATCGGCGCGGTCGACGCGGCGTTCCTCAACAAGGCGAGGGACCGGCTCAAGGATCTCGTGAAGCGGTCGGGCATCCTGGTGTTCGCCAGTCACTCGGACGAGTTCCTCTTCGAGCTCTGCGACTCCGCCATCTGGATGGACGAGGGGCACGTCAAGCAGCGCGGTTCGCTGCGCGAGGTGCTCACCGGCTACAAGGGCCGCGACCCGTTCGAGAACATGAGCAAGGAGACACTGGAGCGGTTCGGTGTCGAGCCCGACCCGGAGCCCGTGTCACTGACGAACGGTGGCCAAGGATGACCAGCGAGAGCCGGCAGTTGCCCGAAGGCGCCGTCGTCGGCGTCGTCGTCACGCGCCATCGGCGGGAACTGCTCGCGGACTCGCTCAAGGTGATCGCCGCGCAGACGCGGCCGGTCGACCACCTCGTCGTGGTCGACAACGGGCCGGACAAGTCGGCGCGGGACGTCGTCGAGGACTTCCCGCTTCCGGTCACGTACCTGCCTTCGCACCGCAATCTCGGTGGCGCGGGCGGGTTCGCGCTCGGCATGCTGCACGCGCTCTCCCTCGGCGCGGACTGGATCTGGCTCGCCGACGACGACGGCCGTCCCGCCGACGAGAACGTGCTCGCGATCCTGCTGGAAGAGGCCGAAAAGCGGGAGCTGGCCGAGATCTCCCCGGTGGTGACCAACATTGACGCGCCGGACAAGCTCGCCTTCCCGTTGCGGCGCGGGCTGACCTGGAAGCGTTCGTCGTCGGAATTGGGCACGGACTTCCTGCCCGGCATCGCCTCGCTGATGAACGGCGCGTTGTTCCGCGCGTCCACTTTGGACGTCGTCGGGGTGCCCGATCTGCGGCTGTTCTTCCGCGGCGACGAGGTCGAACTGCACCGGCGTCTGGTGCGTTCGGGGCTGCCGTTCGGCACTTCGCTCAAGACCGCGTACCTGCATCCGGACGGCTCGGACGAGTTCAAGCCGATGCTGGGCGGCCGGTTCCACGCGCAGGACCCGGAGAACGAGGTCAAGCGCTACTACACCTACCGCAACCGCGGGTACCTGCTGTCGCAGCCGGGTATGCGCAAGATCGGCGCGCTCGAAGTGGTGCGGTTCGGGCTGTACTTCGTCGGGGTGAAGCGGGACCCGAAGGCGTTCCTGCAGTGGCTCAAGCTGGTGCGCCAGGGCCGCAAGGAGAAGTTCTACCGCTACTGAGGTGGTCCCCCGCGTGAGATGAAAGGTCCCTTCATTGCAAAATTTGCAATGAAGGGACCTTTCATCTCACTTCCGGTGAGGCACCGCCCTACTCGCCGATGACCGGCGGCGCGGTGCGCATGTCGGTTCCGAAGACCTCGTCCGGGTCGCCCTCGACGAGGTACGTCGGGCGCTGGTGCTCGGTGTCCTCGTCCCCGTCCGACTGCTGACCGCGGCCACCCATGCCGCCGCCCATACCGGGCGCGCCACGACCGGCGGCGCCACCGCCGAGGCCGCCCATACCGCGGCCTGCCGCCGCTTCGGCGGCGCCGACCCCACCGGGACGGGCCGCGCCGGACGCGGAACCCGAACCGGGCGCGGCACCCGCGCCACCACCGGGACCGAACCCGCTTCCGCCGCCACCACCACGGGCGCTTCGGCTGTTGTACTCCGAGTCGCCCATGCCGCCGCCCATCATGGGCGACATCGGCATGGGACTCATCGGCATCGCGGTGTTGCTGGGGCCGGGCGTGCTGATCGGCGCCGGCCCGTTCTGGAAGCCGGACGGCGCCGTGCCCGACGGAATGCTGCCGGATCCCGTGCTGCTGCCGGGGCCGGGAATGGACGAGCCGTAGCCGCCACCGCCACCACCGTTGCCCCCGCCACCACTGCCGCTGCCGCTACCACTGCCGCTGCCACCGCCGGGCGGGAGGTAGGTGTTGCCGGGATTGTTGGAGCCGGGATTGTCGGCACCGGGCGGCACCTGATAGGGCAGCGGCCTCGGCGGGGGCTCTTCGATCCCGCCGCCACCACCCACGCCGAACTTCGGCGGCTCGGCGAACACCGGCTGCTTCGACGCGGCGTCGTACAAGGCCTTGTCGTAGCTGTTCATGGCGGAGGCCGCCTGAGTGTGGGCCTCTTGGCTGTCCTTCTGCTTCTGGATGGACTTGTCGATGTTCTCGCCGAGGTTGAACGGGTTCGACGTCATCCACCCCCCGACCTCTTCCTTCCAGTCGAAGGGGATCGGTTTGGGCATCGTGTTCTTCACGGTGGAAGCCGCGGTGCCCTGGTCGTAGATCGTTTCCGAGGCGAGCTTCGCGTTCTGGGAGTTCGTCTCCGACCACTTGCTGAGGCTCTTGAAATAGCCCTGCGCGTTGCCCGCCGCGTCGCCGTCCCAAGTGCCCTTCGACGCGGTGACCGCCTCGTCCATCGTCCTCGAGAAGGTGTCGAAGGCCTTGTGGATCTCGTGGTAGGCGTTCGAGACTTCGGAGACCTGTTCGACGTTGAGGTTGCTGTTGACGAACTGTTCGAGCTTCTGGTGGTCGTAGCCGAGGTAGTCGCCGTTCGGCGGTTCGAGCCCCTCGACGTACTTGACGTCCTTGTTCTTGGTCAGCTCGTCGACGGTCTTGTTCCCGACGTCTTCGGAATGCTGCTGGGCTTTGCCCTCGGCGATCAACCGCTGGAAGATCGCGAACGGACCGTCGCCGACCTCCCCGCTCGCCTTGTCCCGGTAGTACTCGTCCCGGGCTTGGGGCGAGAGACCCGCGACGTACTCGTCCTCGGTCACCTGAGCCCTGTTCGTGGTCATCCTGTCCCCCTAGCCCTTCGGAAGCTTCGGTTCGACGATGTCGGCGATCTTCTCCGCCATCCCGCACGACTTCTGCGGATCCGTACTGACGACCACGACGTCGACCCGCGCCGAGGCACCCGTTTCGAGCGCCATCAGGCAGCCGGAGGGAGGCTTCGGGACGAGCACCGCTTTGCGTCCGTTGACGTTGCCGGTGGTCTTGCCGTTTCCACCGTCGACGACACTGTCGACACCCTGCTTGTCACGGA
The DNA here is from genome assembly GCF_029369745.1 of Amycolatopsis sp. QT-25. NCBI lineage: Bacteria > Bacillati > Actinomycetota > Actinomycetes > Pseudonocardiales > Pseudonocardiaceae > Amycolatopsis > Amycolatopsis sp. QT-25. Next base: position 242,446 of record NZ_CP120210.1, on the reverse strand, counting down.
CGTCGACGCCGAGTGTGACGGCGTCCGCCGCCGTCTCGGCCTTCTTGGTGAACTCGCAGCCACGGGCACCGGCCCCGTCCGAGGGGACCGGCGACTCGAAAGTTCCGTACGACGCGAGATCGGCCGCGCCGAGGAGCGAACACGGATCGATCGACGCGGGGTCGGCACCACCGGTGGCCGTCGTCGGGGCGGTGGACTCGCCGCCTCGCGCGGGCGACGACGGCGCCGCGGAGGGGGTGCCCGGCTTTTCGGTGGAACAGGCCACGAGCACGAACGCGGCCGCGGTCAGCGGTACGAGGAGCAGCTTCTTCATTCCGCCTCAGCTCTTGAGCCGATCGAGCGCCTCGACCGTTTCTTGTTCTTTCTTCTTGTACTGTCCTGAGGCACGCAACAGCGCTTCTTCGGTGTCCAGCACGACCTGCTTGAACTTACCGAGCACCGCACTCGCCGAATTGGCCGACTGGGCGGCGCCCTTGTGGTCGTGGGCCGCGACGGCCTTGCCGTACGGGTGGTCGCCGAGTTGCGGCGCTTCGGAGAGCCGGATCGTCTGCCGCTCCAGTCTGGTGAGCTCGGTCCCCATGTCGCGCACCGCCTGGAGGAGCGGCTTGACACCTTCCTCGGTGATCTTGAAGCCGCCGCTCTTGGCGGCCGAGACCAGCTTCTGGGTCTCCGCGCCGACCTGGGCGATCGCGGCCGTGTTCAGGCCACCCATCGCGACGTAATTGGCCGCCGCACCCAGGGCGGAGCCGATCGAGAAGTCCGGTGCCGCCTGTCCGCCGTCCGCTTCGAAAGCCATCGCCCGCCCCACTGCGTCGTCTGCTCGGTCGTCTGCTCGCCCGTATCGCCCGGCAGTCTACTAGCCGAACACTCAGCGCAACGGTGATTCACCGATCACCGAAGATCTCCGAAAACTGTGACGAAACGGGCGCCGACCCGGTTCCCCACGGCTCAGAACTGGCCTTCGAGCTGGGCGTACAGCTGTTGCGCGATCCTCGCGTTGTCGGCGGGAGCGTAGGTGAGCCAGCTTTGCCCGTCGGCCGCCTGGCGCGAGGTCATCATGAACCGGCCGGCTTCGGTGTCGAACCACGCCAGTGGCGGAAAGACCTGACCGCCGCGGATGAACACGCTGAACTGGCCCACTCGCTTCATCGGCTTCTCGAAGATCCGCTCCACCTGCCGCTGCTGCGGAGTCGACCCGTGGGAACGGGGACCGCTGACCTGGGCGAAGGGATCGTACGCGTCGTCGTTCCGAGGACGCTTCGGCGCGCTGGCCGGCTTGGCGATGGTGACGGACTGGCCAGGGCCCGGCGGGGTCAGCGGCAGCAGGTCGACGATCGACGCGACGATCGCGGTCGGCCTGGTCTCCTCGAACACGAGCAGGTTCTCGTCCTGGCGCACGACGACCGCGAACTGACCGTTCGTCGCCGCCCTCGCGAACAGCTGCTTGTCGTTGTCCATCTGCGCGACCGTCCAGACGGCCAGCTGCGGATTGACGAACGTGGCGATCGCGAGTTCGACGTCGGCGTCGAGCCTGCCGTCGCGCATCAGGCCCCGGCCTTCGAGATCGCGGAAGACGGCCTCGCGCACCATCGCGCGCTGATCGGTCGTCGTGCCCATGTGCGGGACTTCGAACGGGGCGGGCGCCGTCCCGAACCGGCCGTATTCGAGCAGGATGTCCACCGCCGCCAGCGACAGCGAGAACGAATGCGGCATCGCCATTTCCCCCCGCGGGTGTCTTGTCCGTCGGGGATGAACGTAGACCACGCACCCGATACGCCCGCAGCGAACCCGCTTGCCCGGCCGTGCTCGCGGCTGGTGCGATGGCTTCATGGCAGACCGGAAACCCGCGCTCGTCCTCCATCTCGCCACCGGCGGCGAGCCACTGCTCTTCGCACTCACGACGGAAGAAACCGAACGGCTGACGAAGGATCTCTCGCATTTCGTCCGCACCGGTTCGGTACAGACGATCCAGACGAAGGAGGACGCGGAGGTGGCGATCAACTTCTCCCACGTCGCCGCCGCCTACATCGACGACCTGAACCGCAAGACCCGCGTGTTCGGTCTGCACTAGTTCCGGGAGAAAAGCTCCAGCAAGCCGGTTTTGATCTCCGGGCGGCCGGCGGCGACCAGCAGGAAGGTGGCTTCCCGGACGAGCCGCTGGGGGTGTCGTCCGGCGAGTACCGACGTGCTGCCGTTGGCCGGGCTGAGGTGGCGACCGGCCGGGGGTTGTGAGTGGCGTTTCGGGTTCTAACCCGAAACGCCACTCACGACCCCAGTGAGCGAAGCGGGTTACAGCTCGTAGAGCCGCTTCCAGTTCTCCCGCGAAGTCAGCTCGGGCATGGAGCGCTTGTACTGCTCCTGCACCGCCGCGCCTTCCTTCCGGAGCCGCTGGATCACCTTCGCGCCCCGGCGTGCCAAGTCGAACATCTTCGCGCGGTCGTACGAACGGACCCGCACGCCTTCCTGCGAAGCGTCGGTGACGACGGCGGTGTCGAAGGTGGCGACGTGCCACCAGTGGGCCTCGTCGATCGGGATCGCGCCGAGCGAGTGGCGGCTGCGGCCGAGCACCCGGTCGAGGATCCGCTTGATCAGCACCAGCCGCTGCAGGCTGGGCCGCGGCGCGCTGTTGATGATGCCGATGTCGTTCGACGCGATGCCCGGGACGTCGGTGGCCTTGTGCCGCTTGGTCTCGGGGTACTCGTCGCGGATCCGGCGGATCTCCTTCATCGCGGCGACGCCGCCGTCACGCAGGACCTCCGGCCCCTCGAGGAAGTCCTCGACGGCCTTGATCAGCGTGGCGGACAGGCCGTACTGCATGCCGAGCAGATACCGGACCAGCTGCGCGATGAGCACGCGCGAGAGCAGGTTCAGGTTGAACGGCGAGTGCAGCGCGGCGGTGATGATCGAGTTCCGCAGGTTGAAGTAGCGGTGCCACTCGTCCCAGTCCTTCCAGTGGAAGTCGGCGTGCCAGACGCCGGCGCCGGGAAGGGTGACGGTGGGGAAGCCGTGCGCGCGGGCGCGGTAGCTGTACTCCGCGTCGTCCCACTGGAAGAAGAACGGCAGCGGGTAGCCCGTGGCCTTGACGACCTCGTACGGGATCAGGCACGACCACCAGCCGTTGTACCCGGCGTCGAGGCGGCGTTCCTGGCGGTTCGGCTTGAGGGTCTCCTCGTCGACGCCGAGCAGGTCGGCGGTCGAGAGCGAGTGCGTCACCGGCTGGCCGGGCTCCAGCGTGTTCAGCCGGGCGTATTCGGCGCCGACGTGCAGCTGGTTCGGGTGCAGCAGGTTCAGCATCTGCCCGCCGACGATGACCGGGTTGACCGTGCGGTTGGAGAACGCGGTCATCCGGATCACCAGGTCCGGCTCCAGCAGCACGTCGTCGTCCATGAACAGGACGTTCGCGTGCTCGGTCTCGGTGTGCCCGGCGACCTCGTAGAGGCCGCGGGTGAAGCCGCCGGCGCCGCCGAGGTTCGGCTGCTTGATGTAGTGCAGTTTGTCGCCGAGGTCCTTCGTGACCTGCTCGAAGCCGTCGCGCGACTCGACGAGGTCGGTGCCCTGGTCGGCGACGTAGATCGCGTCGAGCGTCTCCAGCGAGGAGACGTCGGCGGCGAGCGCCTGCAGGTTCGACAGGCAGTCGTCGGCCCGGTTCATCGTGCAGATGGTCACCGCGGTCGGGCGGATCTTCTCCGGCGCTTCGACCGTCCAGCGGACGTTCTCGACGCGCAGCGACTGGCCGCCTTCGGTTTCGAGGTCGAGCCAGAGCGCGCCGCCGTCGTAGAACTTGTCGAGCTTCGCGACGAGCGTCACCTTCTGCTGCTTCGCGCCCGCGACGACCTCGGCGGCGACCACGCGCGCGTCACCCTCGATGTCGGAGGCACCGACGGACAGCTGGCCGTCCCCGGTGACGACGGCCTCGACCTGGACCTCGGTCACGTCGGTCCAGCGTTGCCAGTAGCTCGCGGGGAAGCGCCCGAAATAGGTGTTGCCGGACACCTTCGACGCGGGCTCGATGGCGATGCTCGCGCGCTCGCGCACGGCGGTGCCCCATTCGAGCTCGGCGTAAAGGTCCTTGCTGACGATGGGGGCCGGGCCGGCGTAGAGCCCGCGCTGCGCGGTGAGACGGCCCTGCGGGGTGCGTTCCGCGAAGCGGGTGTCGTCGATGGTGCCCACCATGGCGCTCGGGGCCTCTCCCGTGACGGCGGCTTTACCGGGCATGAATCCTCAGTTCTCCTCTGTGCTGGTCAAGACCGGGCTGGTGGCGATTGCGCGGGGCTCACGGAAGACGACCCACTTGAGCATGACGAAGTTGATCACGGTCGCGGTTGCCTGCGAAACGACCCAACCGAAGGTGGCCTTCCAGGCCGACTCCGGCAGGACGTGCAGCATCGTCCGGTTGACGCCGACGGCGACGAGGAACGTCACGGCATACAGAAGTACGAAGCTACCGATCTGACGTGCGCCTTCCTGGCGTCCACCGGCGAAGGTGAACTTGCGATTCAGGAAGAAGGCGGTCGTGGTACCGACGATGAAGCTGAGTGCGCGGGCGACGTCGACCCACGGTGTCGCGTCCATACCGAGGGCACGGAGCCCCTGGTAGACGCCGAAATCGACCAAGGCGCAAAAGCCGCCGATGAGGCCGAAACGGATGAGCTGCCCGAACAGCCCAGGAGAGGACGGCGCTGCCGCCGTCGAACCGGCTTGCGAGTCGGTCGCCACCACTGCTCTACCTCATAAACTGCTGGGGCTGGTGCCCAAAGTGTAGAAGCGGCCACTTCAGGGTCACGTTCCGGGCGTTGTTCGGCGTGGTTACCCTGGTCGGCGTGACCCAAGCACCCAAGACACAGCGGCGGACGCTCATGGGCTGGGCAAGGACGTCGCCGAGTATCGCGGACGTCCTGAGCACCCCCGACGTGGAGGCCATCGCCCGCGCGGTGACACAGGCCGGGGAACGCGGGGTCATCGCGCGCGGTCTCGGCCGGTCCTACGGCGACCCGGCGCAGAACGCGGGCGGCCTGGTCATCGACATGACCGCGCTGGACCGCATCCACTCGATCGACCCGGATTCCGGCATCGTCGACCTCGACGCGGGCGTCAGTCTCGACAAGCTGATGCGCGAGGGACTGCCGTACGGCCTGTGGGTCCCGGTGCTGCCGGGTACGCGCCAGGTGACCATCGGCGGCGCGATCGCCAACGACATCCACGGCAAGAACCACCACTCGGCGGGCAGCTTCGGCAACCACGTCGTTTCGCTGGACCTCGTCACCGCCGACGGCCAGGTGCGCACGCTGACCCCGGAGGGCCCGGACGCCGAGCTGTTCTGGGCGACCGTCGCGGGGATCGGCCTGACCGGCGTCATCGTCCGCGCCAAGATCCGGATGACGAAGACGGAGACGGCGTACTTCAAGGCCGACATTCAGCGCACGGCGAACCTCGACGAGACCCTGGCGCTGGTCACCGACGGCTCCGAGGACAACTACACGTACTCCTCCGGCTGGTTCGACTCGATCTCCACGGGTGCGAAGCTCGGTCGCGCCGCCTTCCAGCGCGGCTCGCTCGCCAAGCTCGACGAGCTGCCGCCCAAGCTGCGGGCCGACCCGCTCAAGTTCAACCCGGGCACCCTGGCCACCCTGCCGGACATCTTTCCGAACGGGCTCATGAACAAGCTGTCGTTCTCCGCGATCGGCGAGCTGTACTACCGCAAGACCGCGAAGAACGCGCGTGACCAGATCCAAAGCTTGACCGCCTTCTACCACCCGTTGGATCTCTTCGGCGAGTGGAATCGCGCGTACGGCTCCAAGGGTTTCCTGCAGTACCAGTTCAGCACGCCGCTGAACGCGCACGAGCCGCTGCGCCGGATCATCCAGAAGGTCGCGGACTCCGGGCACGTGTCGTTCCTCAACGTGTTCAAGCAGATGGGCGAGGGCAACGCGGCGCCGCTGTCGTTCCCGCACCCCGGCTGGATGGTCTGCCTCGACTTCCCGATCAAGGACGGGCTGAGCCGGTTCTGCCAGGAACTCGACGAGGACGTGCTCGCGCTCGGCGGCCGCCTGTACACGGCGAAGGACTCGCGGACCTCCGCGGAGAACTTCGCGAAGATGTACCCGCGGCTCGAGGAATGGCGCAAGGTCCGCGCTTCCGTTGACCCCGAAGGCGTTTTCGCCTCTGACATGTCCCGAAGGTTGGAACTGTGATCGACGCTGTGGGCAACCCCCAGTCCCTGCTGCTGCTCGGCGGCACCTCCGACATCGCGCTCGCGATCGCGGAGAGGTACCTGGCCGAGAAGCCCCTCCGGGTCGTGCTGGCCGGGCGCCCGTCGCCGCGGCTCGACGCCGCCGCGCAGCGCCTGAAGGACAAGGGTGCCGAAGTAGGCACTGTGGACTTCGACGCCAAGGCCATGGACACCCACCCCGCCGTGCTGGACAAGGCCTTCGAGGGTGGCGACATCGACGTCACCGTCGTGGCCTTCGGCCTGCTCGGCGACCAGGAAGAGCTGTGGCAGGACCACGCGAAGGCCGTCGAGGCGGCGACCGTGAACTACACGGCCGCGGTTTCGGTGGGTGTCGCGCTGTCGAACAAGCTCAAGAAGCAGGGCCACGGCAAGGTCATCGCCCTGTCCTCGGTCGCCGGTGAGCGGGTCCGCCGGTCGAACTTCGTCTACGGCTCCACGAAGGCCGGTTTCGACGGTTTCTACCTGGGACTCGGCGAGGCGCTGGCGGAGTTCGGCGTGCAGGTCACCGTCGTCCGCCCCGGGCACGTCAAGACCAAGATGACCGAGGGCCTCCAGGACGCCCCGCTGGCGCAGACCGCCGAGCAGGTCGCCGAGATCGCCGTCGGCGCCTCGCGCGCGGGCAAGGAACTGGTGTGGGCTCCCGCGCCGTTCCGGCTGGTCATGTCGGCCCTGCGGCACGTGCCCCGGCCGATCTTCCGGAAACTGCCGATCTAGGGCACGAGCGCACCACGCCGGGTCGTTTCGGGTTATTGAGAGGTTCTGGCCCGAGACGGGGCCCCAAGTACATGAAAGCCCCCTTCCTTGCGCCTAGGTACATGAAGGGGGCCTTCACGTACTTGTGGAGAGGAAAGGCACCCTTTCGCGACGCTTGACGTCCCGAAAGTGGCTTTCGCGACACCGTCACCCCGCGGCCGCGAGCGAAACCCCGCGACCCGACACCTTTGCGTACCTCTCAGTAGAACCCGAAACGCCACTCACGACCGCCTGTACCGAACGGTCACCGCGCGGGGAGCAGGTAGAGCTGCTGTGTGCCCATCCAAGGCGAGCTGATCGTCCAAATCGCCAGCGCGTCCGGTGGCGGGGTCTTCCGGGTGGTGGCCAGCACGAGCTCCGCGGTCGCGGGCGGGACGCTGTGGTCGAAGAACCGGAAGTTCGCTTCCAGCAGGGCCTTGCCGAGATCGCCGCTGCGGTTCTTCGTCTCGACGATGGCCGGGTCGACCGAGCCCCGGTCGGAGAACTGGTCGACGATGTCGCAACCGCAGGCGTAAGCGAGCGCGCCGACCTCGCCCGCGCTCTCCACCTTGCGCCCCTTGGTCAGCTCGCCCAGTTGCGCGCCGATCCGGCGGTACTCGGCGGACGCGGCGTGATTGCTGGTGACGGGCGCGAACCGGCGCGGCAGTTCAGGAGCCGCGTACGCGACGACACTCACGAACAGGAACGCACCGGCGAGCATCCCCGCACCGAGCCGCGCGCGACCGGGCACGGCGCAGGCAGCGGCGGCCAGGAAGACCGTCGCGCCGGTGATGCTCGGCGCGTAATACCAGTGATACGGCGGGACGTTCAGCCAGCAGTAGGCCAGATAGTGCGCCGCACCGGCGATGGCGAGGGTCGCGAACGGCAGCAGCCGCTTCGCCCGTTCCGAACCGCGCCGGAAACGCCATGTCCACAGTAGACCGGCGAGCCCGCCGAGCAGGAGCGGCAGAAAGGAAAGCGTCGCCGCGAGCGGGAAGTTACGCCAGTACAGCAGGGGTCCGTTGGTGAAGCTGAACTCGCCCCACGAACGCTGCATGATCTTGATGACCAGGGTGTCCGGCACCGCCGAACCCAGCACCAGCCAGCTGAACAGGAACCACGGCAGCATCACCGCGAGCGCGGCGAACGTCATCCGCCAGATGCCCACCCAGAACTCACGGCGCGCGAGGAACAGGACGAAGGCGATCAGCAACAGGTCGATCCGGATCAGCGCGAGCAGGCCGATCACCGCGCCCGCGGCGGCGGGGTTGCGTTCGTGCAGGAACACCATCAGCCAGATGACCGCCGTCGCACCGAGGGCGACTTCGAGGCCGACCGAGGACAGCAGGAGCGGGTTCACCAGCAGCAGGCCGAGTGCCAGCGGGGCGAACCGGCCGGGGAGACCGGTCGCGGCGCCGATGCGGCGGAGGCCGAGGACGAGCACCACCTGACTGGCGACGAAGACGATCCCGGTCGCGAAGACGGCGTCTCGCACGATGAAGGTGACGAGCGCCAGCACGAGGACGTTCAGCGGCGACGTCGCGGTGTTGGCGGTGCCCTCTTCGATCAGGCCCCAGTGTCCGTGGAAGGCGAGGTTCTTCGCATACGACAGCGTGATGTACGTGTCGTCGATCAAATGCCCGCTGACCAGCACGAACACCAGGGCCGAAGCCACCGCCGCGCCGGCCGGGAGCACCCAGGGGCGGGTAAGGACGGCGGCTCCCGGCAGCGCACCGGGAGCTTGGGACAGATCAGCGGAGGCGCTTCGCATCACGGACACCGTACACGGTGTCGTGATGATTCCGTTATCTACCCGCCGTGGGATCGGTCCGGCCGGTCACGGTCGCCGGGGCCGTCACGGAAGTCGCGGTGTCCGCCGGGGCCGTCCGGGCCACGGTGTTCGCGGGAGAAACCGGGCCGGTCGCCGCCACGGGAGGCCACGCCGACGGCGGTGCCGATGATTCCGCCACCGAGGACGAAGCCGAGGAGACCGACGGCCACCAGTTGCGTCGCGCGATGCCCGGCGAAGCGGCGGAAGCCGCCCTTCGCGGGCGAAGCCTGCTGGGCGGGCACCCAGCCTGGCGGCGGCCCGGCTGGGGCGGCGGCCGGAGTGCCGGCAGGCTTTTCGGGGCTCTCGTCACCGACGACGGGCTGCTGGACCGTCTCGTCTTCGGACGGTCGCTGCGGGTCGCTCATCTTTCGCTCCTAGGTCGATGGGGGCCGGCTCAGTGCCCGCCCCCATCACCGAGGATGCGTGCGCATCCTGTGGACGCGCTGTGTCCGAGCTGTCGAATCAGAGATAGAACGACAGGAACAGTGTGACCACCCAGCTCGCGCCGAGCACCTGGAGCACGCGGTCCTTGAGCGCGATCTCCTCCGGCTCGCCCGCGTTGCCGCCGTCGACGTCGACGGCGTAGCGCAGCACGGCCACCACGAACGGGACCATCGAGACGATCGCCCAGACCGAGTCGCGCTCGACCTGGCGGATCTCGAACGCCCACAGGCAGTACGACATGATCAGGATCGCCGCGGACGTCGCCCAGACGAACCGCAGGTAGCTCGCCGAGTACTTCTTGAGCGAAGATCGGATCTTCGCTCCAGTGCGCTCGAAGAGCATGATCTCGGCGTAGCGCTTGCCCGCCACCATGAACAGCGAGCCGAACGCGGTGACCAGCAGGAACCACTGCGAAAGCGCGATACCGGCGGCCACACCACCGGCGATCGACCGCATCAGGAAGCCCGAACCGACGATGGCCAGATCGACCACTGGCTGATGCTTGAGGCCGAAGCAGTAACCGAGCTGGACGGCCTCGTAGACCGCGAGCACGACCGCGAGCTGCCAGCTGGCGAGGAACGAGATGCCGAGGCCCGCGGCGAAGAACACACCCGCCGCGACGAAGGCCACCGGCACCGGCACGATCCCGGCCGCGATCGGCCGGTTCCGCTTGGTCGGGTGGGCCTTGTCCGCCTCGACGTCGATCGCGTCGTTGATGAGATAGACCGAGGAGGCCACCAGCGAGAACGCCGCGAAGGCGATCAACGCGGCGATCAGCAGGCCGGTCCGGTCCGTCGATTTCGAAAAGGCGAAGAACGGGGCGGCGAACACCAGCACGTTCTTCACCCACTGGCGCGGGCGTGCCGTCTTGATGATGCCGCCGACGAGACCGCCGGCGACCTTCTTCGGTTCGGCGGCCTCGGTCGCGGCCACGGGTTCTACGTCGTCAGGCTTGGAATCGGCCTTCTCGGTCGTTTCACTCATCGTCGCTTCAGCTTCCTACGTATCAAGCCGCCGACTACGCCCCCAAGGGCCGCTCCGGCCAGAACGTCGGTCGGGTAATGGACGCCGAGCACGAGCCGGGAGGCCAGCATCGGCGGTACCAGGGCCGGGACCAGGTTACGCCCGGTCAATCCGGAGTAGAGCACCGCCGCCGCCGTGGTGGAGGTCGCGTGCGAGGACGGGAAGCTCAGCTTGCTCGGCGTGGAGACCAGGACTTCGACGCTCGGGTGGTCCGGTCGCGGCCGCCTGACCACGCGTTTCACCGCGATCGAGGCGGCGTGGGCGCCGACGACGCCCGCCGCCGCGACCAGCCAGTCCTTGCGGCGCTTCTTGTCGACCGCGGCCCCGGCGAGCCCGAGCGCGAACCATCCCGCGCTGTGCTCACCGAAGTGCGAAAGACCACGTGCCGCCTTCACCGTGACGTCGCTCTTCAGGACGCCCTGAGCCTTCGCGAGAACCGCCACCTCACCGGTGGGAACGCCCTTGTCAAGCATCGAGGGATCCGTCCAGCGGCGCGCCATCGGTCAGGTGCGGCGCGATCTTGTTGTCGAAGGCGGACAGCGCCGAACCGATGGCCATGTGCATGTCGAGGTACTTGTAGGTACCGAGCCGGCCGCCGAACAGGACGTTGCGCTCCTTGGCCTCGGTCTTCGCCAGCTCGCGGTAGCGCTCGAGCTTCTCGCGGTTGTCCGGGGTGTTGATCGGGTAGTACGGCTCGTCGGTCTCACCGGCGAACCGGGAGTACTCGCGGAACACGACCGTCTTGTCGTTCGGGTAGTGCTTGCGCTCCGGGTGGAAGTGCCGGAACTCGATGATCCGGGTGTAGGGCACTTCTTCGTCGTTGTAGTTGACCACGGAGGCGCCCTGGAAATCGCCCGTCTCGACGACCTCGGACTCGAAGTCCACGGTGCGCCAGGTGAAGCGGCCCGCGGAGTAGTCGAAGTAGCGGTCCAGCGGCCCGGTGTAGACGGTCGGGGTGCCGGCGGGGATGTGCTCGCGGACGTCGAAGTAGTCGACGTTCAGCCGCACCTCGATGTTCTCGTGCTCGGCCATCTTCTCGAGCCACGCGGTGTACCCGTCGACGGGCAGGCCCTCGTAGGTGTCGTTGAAGTACCGGTTGTCGAAGGTGTAGCGGACCGGCAGCCGGGTGATGATGTCGGCGCCGAGGTTCTTCGGGTCGTTCTCCCACTGCTTGGCCGTGTAGCCGCGGATGAACGCCTCGTAAAGGGGGCGGCCGATCAGCGAGATGGCCTTCTCTTCGAGGTTCTGCGCGTTCGCGGTCTCGAACTCCGACGCCTGCTTGGCGATCAGCTCGCGGGCCTCGTCCGGGGTGTGCGACTTGCCGAAGAACTGGTTGATCAGCGCGAGGTTCATCGGCAGCGGGTAGACCTGGCCCTGGTACTTGCCGAACACGCGGTGCTGGTAGTTCGTGAACTCGGTGAAGCGGTTGACGTACTCCCACACCCGCTTGTTCGAGGTGTGGAACAGGTGCGCACCGTAACGGTGCACCTCGATCCCGGTCTCGGGCTCGGCTTCGGAGTAGGCGTTGCCACCGAGGTGGTGGCGCCGCTCCAGCACGAGGACCTTCTTGCCGAGCTCGGCCGCGGCCCGTTCGGCGACGGTCAACCCGAAGAAACCGGACCCGACCACGATGAGGTCGTAGCCGGTGAAATCGGCTTCAGTAATCTTGTCGGGGTTCGTGTGCGCGCTCACGGGCGTCGAGGGTACGCACGTCGCCAGCGCGTCCTGCAGCGAGCACCGGTTTTCACCTTCGACACACACACTTGGGAAGCAGTGCCTACTCCGGACACCTTCTGGTCGTACTTCGGTGCGACCCTGACCTACCTGGCCGTTCTGGCGATCCCCGGGGGGCTCGTCGGCCGGGCCGCGGGCCTGCGTGGCTGGGCCCTGGCCGGCCTGGCCCCGCTGCTGTCCTACACGGTAACCGGACTGGCCGGTCCGTGGCTGGCACTCGCCGGTGTGTCGTACAACCCGCTGACCGTGGCGGGCGTCACGGCCGTGCTCGCCGGGATCGGCTTCGGCCTGCGCGAGCTGGGGCGGGCGCGCGGCTGGATCGAGCCCGGCGCCGAGGAGCCGCCGACGAAGTGGCATCCACGCGCGCACTACGCCGTGGCCGCCTGCGTCACGCTGGCCGTCGGGATCTCGATCTTCGTGGTGCTGTCGGCCCGCGGTGGCACGACGGCGGTGTTCCAGCGCTGGGACACCGTGTTCCACGCGAACGGCATCCGCTACATCGCCGAGACCGGCGACGGCTCACTCACCGGCATGGGCACCATCAACTGGTACCCGGACGGCTCGTTCTACCCGAACGCGTATCACCTGGTCGGCTCGCTCGTGTACTCGATTTCGGGTACGACCATCCCGGTCACGCTGAACGCCATCACGATGCCGGTCGCCGGGATCTTCGCGCTGTCGATGGTCGCGCTGATCCGTCAGCTCGGCGGGCGCGCGGTGTTCGCGGGCTGCACGGCGCTGGTCGCCGCCGCGGCCACCACCGGCGCGTACGAATCGGTGTCCAGCGGGCTGCTGCCGTTCGCGCTGGGAATCGTGTTGACGCCGCTGGCCGTGGTGGCGCTGGCCCGCTTTCTCGCGCGACCCGGCCTCGACACCGGTTACGTGCTCGCGCTGACCGCCGTCGGCCTGCTCGCGGCGCACTCGTCGGCGTTGTTCGGCGCGCTGCTGTTCGCCTTCCCGCTGGTGGTGCAGCGCTGGTACCGCGCGCTGCGGCACAAACGGCTCGACGGCGTGCCGGAAGGCCGCCGTGGCCGGCGGGTCATCGGCGGCGACGTCGTCAAGATGGTGCCGGTGATGGTGGGGAGCGCGCTGCTCGCGGCCCCGCACATTCTCGGCGCCCTGAAATTCACTTCGGGTTCTTACCCTTATCAAGCGTGGGGCTCGGAACTGCCGGTGCTGAAGTCGCTGGCGCTGCTGGTGACCTTCCGGCAGGTGCTGAGCGTTCCGCAGGTGTGGCTGACGGTGTTGCTGGTCATCGGCGTCCTGAGCCTGTTCCGGCTCGGGCGGATGCGCTGGATCGGGCTCGCCGCGCTGGGCTTCTCGGTGCTGTTCGTGCTGGTCGCCTCGTTCGGCGCCGAACCGTGGGTGATCTCGCTGTCTCGGCCGTGGTGGAACGACCGTTACCGCCTGATGGCGCTCGCCGCGATCCCGCTCTGCCTGCTCGCCGGGCACGGGATGGCGGAACTGCAGCGCTGGTTCGCGAAATGGGCGAGCGGCCGGTCCTGGGTCGAGAGCAGGCCCGCCCTGCCCGCCCGGCTCGGGCCGGCGACCGCCGTCTGCGTCGTCGCCGCGTCGGCCGTGCTGACCAAGGGCTTCTACACCGAGTCGAACGCGCACGCGGTGTCGTTCCTGTACTACAACGGCCCCGAGGGCGAGGTCACGCCGCCGGTCGGCGCCGACGAACTGGCCGCGATGAACGAACTGACCAAGATGGACATCGGACCGGACGAGAAGGTGCTCAACGAGCGCTTCGACGGGACGGCCTGGCTGTACGCGATCACCGGCATCCACCCGGTCGCCGGCCACTACGACCCTGGCGTGCCGCCGCCGGACGCGAAGTACCTGGCGCTGCACTTCCGGGACTACGACACCGATCCCGAGGTGCGGGCCGCGGTGCAGCGGCTGCACATCAAGCACGTGCTGATCGGGAGCACGCCGATCAAGATCGGCGAGTCGCCGGCGCCGGGGTTGCGGGATCTGGACGGGCTGGGCTTCCTGCGCAAGGACTTCGGCAACGCGGGCGCGTCGATCTACACCCTGATCCGCTGAGCTCCGCCCGCCGGTGACGCGACCACCCGTTGCCGGAGATCAAGGCTCGCGTGGTCGCGGACTGCCCCTGCCGCGACCACGCGAGCCTCAGTCCCCCATTCACCCCCGGGGTGACCCATGAGGGGCAGCCGATTCGGCCACACCCACTCGCTGTATTCGTCAGTCAGACGACCAGGGGACGGAACTGGTTTACCCGGCCCACCAAGGTCACCCGATCGGCCTAAGCGCTTCTTCCCTGGAGTACCGGGAGTACATCGCTGACGACCGCTTCGAGCGTCGACTCGCGGCCGACGTAGTAGTCGCCGGACCGCGGCCAGTGCGTGACGATGTCGGTGAACCCGAGTTCTCCGGCCCGGCCGGCGGCGTCGCTGAACGCCTCCACGCTGGCGAGGGAGAACACCGGCGCCGCGTCGAGGCTCAGGAACCGCTGCACGCCCGCCTTGTCCCTGCCGACGGCGTCGAGCCGCTCGTCGAAGGTCTTCACCAGTTCCGCGACGCCCTTCCACCACTCGTCCTGGGTGTCCGCCTTGCCGCCGGTGGTGGCCCAGCCGGCGCCGAACCGCGCGGCGAGCGTCATCGTGCGCGGGCCGTTCGCGGCCACCAGGAACGGCAGTCGCGGCCGCTGCACGCAACCGGGCAGGTTCCGCGCGCCCTTGGCCCGGTAGTACTCGCCCTCGTAGTCGAAACCATCGGTCATCAGCAGCCCGTCGAGCGCTTCGACGAACTCGGTGAAGCGGTCCGTGCGCTGCTTGACCGACAGTTCGGGGCCGTCGAGGACGGTCGCGTCGTAATGGGTGTTCGGCACGCCGGCGCCCACGCCGAGGATGAAGCGGCCGTCGGAGATGTCGTCGAGCGTGGTCAGCTCGCGGGTGAACGGCACGGGGTGCCGCGCGACCGGTGAGGCCACGAAAGTGCCCAGCCCGATCCGCGACGTCACCATCGCCGCCGCCGTCAACGTCGGCAGCGCACTGAACCACGGCCCGTCGACGAGGTTCCGCCAGCCGAGGTGGTCGTACGTCCAAGCGTGGTCGAAGCCGTATTCCTCGGCGGCCCGCCATTTCGGCTCGGCCGCCCACCAACGATCTTCCGGAAGGATCACGATGCCTACGCGCACACCACGGAAGGTACCGCGAAGCGAAGCTTCTCCTTCGAGGGCGGCGGCGGGGGCATGGCCGGAGGTAGCGGTGCCCGCCGACACTTCGCCCGATGAGCGGATCTTCGGGGATGATGTGCCGGTGGACAAACCCCTCTTGATCGCCTCCGACGTCGACGGCACCCTGCTCGGTCCGATGGAGGTCCTGTCCGAACGCACGATCGACGTCGTCCGGCGCGTCGCCGAGGACGGAGTGCCGTTCGTGCTGGCCAGCGGCCGTCCGCCGCGCTGGATCGCCCCGATCGCGGATCCGCTGGGCCTGACCGGGTACGCGGTGTGCGCGAACGGCGCGGTGCTGTACGAGATCGGAACGGACCGGATCGTGGCGATTCACGGACTGCTCGAACCCCAGCTGCTGCACGACACGGTGAGTGCTCTCGATCACGCTCTCCCCGGCTGCCGGTTCGCCGCGGAGCGGGTCGGCGAATCCGCGCTCGACCCGGAGATGCGCAACTTCGTGATCGAGCCGGACTACCACAACCCGTGGGGCGACCACGAGGGCACGGAGGCGCCGCGGGCCGAGGTGCTCGGGCACCCGGCGATCAAACTGCTGATCAGCAGGCGCGGGATGAACTCCGACGAGATGGCGCGGGCGGCACGCGAGGTGCTCGACGGCTCCGTGGACATCACCTACTCGACCAACACCGGCCTGATCGAGGTCGCCGCGCACGGCATCACGAAGGCGACCGGCCTGGCCGAGGTCGCCGAGCGGCTGGGCGTCCCGGCCGAGCGGGTGATCGCGTTCGGGGACATGCCGAACGACGTCGAGATGCTCGGCTGGGCCGGGCACGGCGTCGCGATGGCCAACGGGCACCGCTACGCCCTCGACGCCGCCGACGAGGTGACCGCCCCGAACTCGGAGGACGGCGTCGCGCAGGTACTCGAACGCTGGTTCTAGGCCGAGCCGAACGGATTCCCCCGCCGTGTCGTCCAGCCGATCACGCGAACCCGCCGCTGAGGGGCAGGGCACGGGCCGAGGGAGCCGGGGTGCGCGGGATCAGGCGGACGACACGCGTGATCAGACGGACGACACGGCGGTCTAGCGGTCTAGCGGTCTAGCGGCCTTCGCGGTCGAGCTTCGTGGCCTCTTCCGGGGTCGGGGCGGTGCCACCGAGGTGCGCGGGCAGCCACCAGCGCTCGTCGTCGGAGTCGGGCTCGGCCGGGTAGCCGGCCTGGACGCGGTCCACGAGCGCGGACATCCGCACGCGAAGGTCCTTCGAGAGGATTTCGGCGTCCTCGTCGGCCTTCGGGTGCATCGGCTCGCCGACGAGGATCGAGATCGGGACGTGGCGCTTCGTGAGGTCCTTCGGGCGGCCCTTGGTCCACAGCCGCTGCGTGCCCCACAGCGCCATCGGCACGACGGGGACACCCGCTTCGGCGGCCATGCGGACGGCACCGGACTTGATGTCCTTCACGGTGAACGACCGGCTGATCGTGGCCTCGGGAAACACGCCGACGACCTCGCCGGCCTTCAGCCGCTCGACGGCTTCGCGGTACGACGCGAGACCGGCGCCGCGATCGACGGAGATGTGGTGCATGCCGCGCATGAGCGGTCCGGCGATGCGGTTGCTGAAGATCTCCTTCTTCGCCATGAACCTGACCAGGCGTTTCGCGGGCTGCGCGCCGAGCCCGCAGAAGATGAAGTCGAGGTAGCTCACGTGGTTGCAGGCGATGACCGCCCCGCCCGTCGACGGGATGTGCTCGGTCCCCTCCACCCGGATGCGGTTGTCCAGCACCCGGAACATCAACTTCGCCGCCATGATGACGGGCGGGTAAACGAGCTCAGCCATTCGTTCAGGTTACGCGACCGTAGGGTGCCGAACCTACGGTCGCGTAGGTCACATCACTCCGAACGCTCTCGTCGCGCGAAGGTCACCAGCGCCAGTGCGACACCGAGCACCGTGCAGAACAGCGCGATCACCTGGTGCTTGACGTTCTCCAGGCCGTCACCCAGCGCGGCCAGCGCGAACTGCCCGACGGCCACCGCGAGCACGAAACCCAGCGTGATGCCCACCGCTTCGCGCCGCGTCTTCCAGCCACGCCAGGCGAGCAAGGCCCAGATCGGCAGCAAGGCGAAGAAACCCAGCGGCGACAGCAGTTTCGTCACGGTCGAAACGATCGGGACGCGATATTCCTGTGTTTCGGGGGCGAAACCCGCAGACCGGCCGAAGCTGCCGAGGTAGGGCGGTCGCGCGGTGAGCAGGTCGCCCGCCGCGCGGTTCAGGATTTCCGTGGTGCGCAAGGGATGCGTCGCGAAGTACTCGACGACGTTGCGCCTGCTGATCTGTTCGCGGTACTTCGGGTACTCGGGATCCAGCGTCGCGGGCTTCGGATGCCACCAGCCGTTGCCCGCGTACTGGCCGAACGAAGCGGGCAGCCCCAGCGCGGCGAGGTCGGCCCCGGTGTCGTGCCGACCGTCCACAATGGTCAGGAAGATCGTGTTGAACATGTTGATCTCACGCGAATCGTCGCCCGGCCTCGCGGCGAGAGAGCCGTCGGGCAGCTTCGCCGGTTCGACGGTCTGCTGCGCGTAGGCCGTGCCTCCGGCGAGCGCGCCGATGACGAACATCACAGGAAGCCAGCGCTTCACGCCACGGACACCCGCCGGGCGGACGAGCAGGACGGCGAGCGCGAGCAACGGCAGGATCATCAGCGTCTGGACCTTGGCGTTGACCGCGACCACGCCGCCGAACAGCAGTACGGCCAGTCCCGCGTAACGCCACCAGCCGGGCCGCGCGGCCACCAGCAAGCCGCCGACGGCGAGCAGGAGACCGAGGAAAGCGGCACCTTCGCCGAGCACGGAGGCGAAATAGCCGAAGAACGCCGAGTCCGCCACGACCAGCAGCAAGCCCACGGCCGCGAAACCGCGGACGCGGCGCGAGTACGGCAGCCCGACGACGATCGACGCGACCGCCGCGGCGGCGAGGACGCTGGTGAGCACGCCGAGAACGACCAGGCTGAGCGTCGATTCGAGGCCGAGCACACCGCCGATCGACCGGGCGATCCGCGCGAACCAGCTCTGAGTCAGGAGATAAGTGGCGTCGCATTCACCTGCCGGGGCCGTGTAGGCAAGCCGGACGAACCCCTCCGGCTTGCCCTTCCACGGGATCCCCGCGCCGCACAGCACGCGGAAACCGTCGCCGTTGTCGGACATCCCGACCGGCCGCGGCACGAGGAAGCGAACCAGCAGCACGGTGAGCGCGGCGGCGAACACAAAGAGGCCGAACAGGTGCGAAGGTACCGACACTGCCGGCCTTCCGGCCGTGACCGGCGACGCGAGAGGGCCGTGTTCGTCAACGCTCACGAAGGGCACGGTACGTGGCGGAAATCGGGCGAGCGGTCGAGGGCCGCTCTGACCGAACGCTCGACGTCCGCCCGCAGGAACACGGCCAGCCACGACGAGGTTCCTTCACGCACGAAGGTCGCGACGCGGTACCTCTGCGCGTACGCCGGGTCGATCACGCAAGACTGCTTCGCCGCGTAGCCGCTGTCGGTGATGACGGCGATCGTCGGATGCCGCCGGGAGACGACGGACTCACCCGCTTCCTCGGTCTGGCCTCGGACGCCGACGATCTGCAGCTGCGTCCCGGCGTGGTACGACAGCACACCGGGCGCGGACGTGCTCACGACCGACCCGGGTGGCAGATAACCGTCGAGCCAGCGGCCGATCTCCTCCATCTGCGCGCCGTGGTCGTGCCAGGCACGCACGCGCGCGAGCATTTCCGGGCTGAACATCGAGACCAGCACCGCGAGCCCGGACAACGCCACCGCGGCGGCGGGCATCAGCCGCTGGACCGGCAGCCGCGGGCGCGGACTCGGTTTCGCGGCGGCGGTGAGCACGCCGTAGACCGACACCGCCGCCACCGACAGCAGCGGCGGGATCGGCGCCAGCAGTCGCCAGGCCGGTCCGGCGTCACCGCCGAAGAACACCACGAAAGCGGTCAGCGCGACGGCGGTGACGAGCATCAGCCAGGCCAGCGACCTGGCCTCGGCCTCGTGCGGAGTCCGTCCGGTGCGGCGCAGGAGCAGCGCCACCGCCGCGATCAGGCCGAGCAGCAGGAACCCCTGGTGGGCCACCGAGAAACCCGACAGGTAGTGCCAGCCGTGGTCCCACCGGCTTCGTTCGTCGAAGGGGATGAGGACCGAGGTCGGCAGGACGTGGTCGTAGTAGGTGACGCGCCACACCATCCACGGCACCACGAAGACCAGTCCGCCGAGCAGCCAGCCCACCGGCGACCACCAGGTGTACCGGCCGCGGAAGGCGGCGACGACCAGCCAGCCGCCGACCAGCACCGCGAGCAGGAACCCGGCCGGGCGCGTCATCATCGCGAAGGAGACGAGCACCCCCGCGACCACCGGGCGCCGGGCCGCGAGCGAGGCGAAGACACCGAACACGAGCAGGACGAACAACGGCGTCTCGGTGCCGGATCCGCCGTACGCGGCAAGGCCCCCGGCGCCCGCGACGAGCACCGCCGCGGCCACCCCGTAAGCGGGCCGAGGCTCGCCGACCGCCCGCGCGACCACCCGGTTCACCGTCACGCACGCGAGCAGGACGGCGCCGAGGGCGGAGAGGATGCCGAGCACGATCGCGGAGGTCTCGATGTCGGCCCCGAAAGCGGCCTTCGGGAACGCGATGAGGATCATCCAGAGGAAATTCGCGTAACCCTCGATCCGCTCGCCGGTGTTGAACACCGGGCCGTTGCCGTCGGCGATGTTCTGGGCGTAGCGGAAAGTGACGTACGCGTCTTCCGCGATGGTCGAGAACAGCAGCTGGTGCAGCAGTGAGAAACCGAGGATGAGCGTCAGCGCGGCGGCACGCCACCGGCGGTCGGCACCGATCCTGGGCCAGGCCACCAGGACGAAGACCGCGACCACGAACCAGGCGACGACGAGCGCGAGCACCACCTGATCCCCACCCTCCCGGGCCGAGCCACTCCCCTGATGAAAAAGACTACGGTCAAGTATCGATCACCGCGCCGATGTGTTTCCTTCGGCGCGGTGATCGACACGAACGGTCCAGCAAGTGTGCACGAAATAGCCAACGTTCCGCCGTTTCGCCCGGCAAGGTGGAACGCCCCTGGGTGCGAGCGGCGATGGTGCGGCTGACCGTGTGGCGGGCGACCGGCCCCACCGCAATCAGTCACCTACTTGCGGGCGTTACGGCGACCGACGCGAGGGGAAAGACCGCAAGTAGGTGACTAATTGCGGCGGTCGGCGAGGCGGGCGGAGAGGGCGGCGGCGCCGGCGGTGATCAGGTCGGCGACGGTGAACATGACCCGGGAAGCGATGGCGAAAGCCGTCGCCTGGACGACGGTGAGGCCCGACGCGGTGAGCACGGCGACCTGCGCGACCTCGCGGACGCCGACCCCGCTGGGCAGGATGAACGCGAACGTCCCGACGGTCATGGCGACGGCCATCGCGCCGACGCACAGCACGAAACCACCGAAGCCGGGTGCGCCGACGGAGTTCGCCAGCAGCCACAGGTGCACGCCCTGGAGCGCCCACGCCGCCGTCGACGAGCCGAAGACCTTCCCGACGACCGACCAGCTGAGCCGGTGGTCCAGCGGCGGGCGGCGCAGGATCCGCAGCACCAGCGACGTGCCCCAGGTGAGCACGCGCGGGTGCAGCATCGCCAGGCCGACCGGGATGAGCACGAACAGCCACAGCGCCCGCGGGCTGTTGCTGAACACCGCGGGAGCCGCGAGCAGCGAGACGACCAGGGCCGACACCACGCCGACGCCGAGCTGGATCAGCGAACCGGTGAAGATCCGCGCCCTGGCGAGCCCGGCCTTGCGGCCCAGTTCCATCTGCAGCAGGTACGCCCACACCGACCCCGGCACGTATTTGCCGAGGGAACCGACGAGGCAGATCTGCGCGCCGCGGGCGTAGCCGATCGGCTTGCCGAGGTCGTCGACCATGACCTGCCAGCCGTAGGTCGACACCAGGATCGCGGCAACGAGCGCGAGCAGGCTCAACGTGGAGGATTCCCAGGCGACTTCGGACAGCGTGCGCCAGAATTCGCCCCAATTGCCGACCAGGGTCTTCGCGGCGAATCCGACGACCAGGAGGATCGCGACCCAGCGGACGACGTCGAGGATCTTCGCCCTGGTGGATTTCGGCTGCTTTACCGCAACCGAAGACTCCCCTTCGGGCGTTTCGACGGTCGTCACTGAACCTCCTCCGCGGAAACCTCTGTCGCCGCTGGTCAGACCTGCACGGTCACCAAGCGGCTGAACTCGGCCAGCAGATCGTAGCCGTCCCAAATGGCGGAGAACGTCAGGGCCGATCCGAAAGGAACGACACGGTCGACGCCGCGGCCCGCCAATTCCGTCACGAATTCGGTCAATTCTTCCTTGCGGAAACCGAATTGGCCGACGGTTTGGTCTTTGCGGAGCACGATCGGGACCAGGTCGGAAAGCGTGCCGACCCGCGCGTTGGCGAAAGTGCCCGCGCCGAGCCATTCGCGCGGGAGGACGGCGGGGTCGGCCAGTTCGAGGGTCGCGATGCCGTTGCCTTGGAACTCGATGCCGTCGACGAGCCCGTCGACGGCCGCGCCGTAGGCGGACACCCGCTTCTGCACGGCCATGGCGGGCTCGGTGACATGCTGTTTCGTCGCCAGCACTTCGGCCAGCAGCTTCCGGAACTCCTGTCCGGCTTCGCGGGCGCCTGCTTCGTCACCGACCCAGAACACCGCGCGCGGCGACGAACAGGCGGCCTGGTCGAACCAGTACGAGTCGTTGTAGAAGCCTTCGGCCGCGCCGCGCCGCTCGGCCTCGGAGGCGTTCTGCCAGCCTCGCACCGACGCGACCGCGAACGACGACCGATCCGGGAAGGTCAGGTCGCGCGCGTGCGGCGCCAGCGGGTACTTGCGCAAGGCCGCGACCGAGGCGTCGCCGCCCCAGATGACCCGCAGGTCCGCGGCGACCGACAGCGCGCCGCTGATCGCGTCGCTGCGATCGTAGGTGACCATGCGCTGGGTCGCGGTGATCGCGGCGGCGGTGTCGGCGTCCACTTCGGACAGTGCGGCGTTCAGTGCCTCCAGCACCGTTTCGGCGGCGCCTGCCGACCGCGACGACACGCGGACGACGTTGTGGTTACCCGCCAGCGCGGAAAGCGCCCACGAGTACACGAAGATCGTGTCGACGTTGGCGGGCGGGACGTGGAAGACCAGCCCGCGCGGGAAGCGCAGCGCGTCGCCGGAGGTCTCCAAAGTGGAGAGCGCCTTCGCGATCTCTCCCTTGCGCAGAAAGAAACCGAGTGACGCCAGTTCCGGGAAGCGGCGCGCGGTCGCGGGCGCGAGGAGTTTGCGCGCGAACTTCGTCAGGAATTCCACGACGCGCGGGTCGCCCACGCGCAGCCGTCCGCCGACGGGCTCGGCCCGCAGCTCTTCGACGAGCTCGTCGACCTCGATCGCCTCCGCGAGCGGAAAACGCTGGTTCAAGCTCATGCCGCCGCTCCCTGGAAGGTGTCCGAGCAGCCGCGGGCCTCGGCCTTGGGCAGCCTGCCCATGACCGAGAAGTGCTTGCCCGGCCAGTCACCGTCGTCGATTCCGTTGCAGACACCGAGATCCTCGGTGAGCAGGACGTGCCCCGGATACGAATGCGGCAGCGTGCTGACGACCTCGATCACGCCGGGCTCACCGACCGGCTGCTCTTCCCAGGTCTCCGGATCCCGGATCACGACGTCGGCGAAATCGGGGCAGTACAACGAGTTACCGGACGGACCTTCGAGGAACACGGTGCCGATCTGCTCGATCATCCCGTAATAGTTGTGGATCCGGGTCAGCCCGGTGTCCTCCTTGAAGCGGCGGCGGAACTCGGCGTTGTCGACCGCGCGGTCGATCAGCTTCTTCCAGCCGCCGGAGTGGATCAGGATCCCGTTGGACAGGTCCAATCCGTGCTCACGCGCGACCTCGTACAGGTACTGCCACACCATGAAGGTGAAGCCGAAGATGAGGAACGGCTCGTCGCCATACGTCGCGAGGAACGTCTTGACCGCCTCGACGTCCGGCCGGTCGTTCTCGTCGAGCACGTAGGTGTGTTTGCGGCCGAAGTTGGCCATGCCCAGCACACCCGCACCACGCGCGGAGAAGGAGCGGCGGTTCTTGATGATGCCGACGGTGTCGACCATCAGCATCGGCAGCCGCTCGCCGCCGAGGACTTCCTGCAGAGTGGCACCGAGCTGCTTGGTCTGCGCGCCGGCCGCGGCCTTGTCCAGGTATATCCGCGAGGAGCCCGCGCCGGTGGTGCCCGACGAGGTCAGCGTCTTGAAGATCTCGGACTCGGGGATGGACCGGAGGTCGTGCGTCTTGAACATCCGCACCGGCAGCCACGGCAGCTCCGCGATGGAAGCGAACTCCGCGTCCCGAGCGATACCGAGCGACGAGAGGATGCGTTCGTAGCCTTCGGAGTTCTCGCGGTGGTGCGCGGTCAGCTCGGCCAGCTGCGGAAGCAGGTGCTTCTCGCGCTCGGCCTGGGACAACGTAAAGACGCTCATACCTGGGCCTCCAGCGACCGGTAGTCGATCTTGCCGCTGGCGAGCAGCGGCACGGTGTCGATGGGTCGGACGTCGAACCCGCTGGTGTGCAGGTGCAGCCGCTCGGACAGCGCCTTCGCGGCGTCCTTGCAGATCTCCTTGTCGGCCGCCTCGGCGAACAGGACGACCTTGTCCCCTGCCGGAACGGCGGCCACGACGTCGATCCCCACCGAGGCGGAACGCACGGCCTGCTCGAGATCATCCAGGCTGACCCGGTTGCCGAAGACCTTGCCGATCCGCTTGAGCCGTCCGGTGATGTAGAGGAACCCGTCCTCGTCGAGGTATCCGAGGTCGCCGGTGGCCAGTACACCGCCGTACTCGTCGCCCGCGGCCAGCCCGGCCTCGTCCTCGGCGTACCCCATCATCACGTTGGGCCCGCGGTAGACGACCTCGCCGACGATCTTCGGATGAGTGGTCTCGGAACCGTCCTCGCGCCGGATCGCGAACGAGCCGCCGGGCAGCGCGGGCCCGGCCGAGCCGAGCTTCTCCGCGAGCCGCTCCGCCGGGACGGTGGTCATCCGCGGCGCGGCCTCGGTCTGCCCGTACATCACGAACATCCGCCCGCCGACCGCGCGGATCTTGTCGTTGAACTGGGCGACGAGGTCGTCGCGGAGCTTGCCGCCCGCCTGGGTCAGCGTGCGCAGCGTCGGGTACTTCGCCGGGTCGAACTTCAGGCGCCGCAACATCTCGTAGTGGTACGGCACCCCGGCGAGCGAGGTGACCTCGTGCTCGTCGACCGCGTCCCAGAACCCGCGCCCGAGCACCCCCGAAGGCTCGATGACCACGGTCGCGCCGCGGACGAGGTGGGAGTTCAGCACGGACAGGCCGTAGCTGTAGTGCAGCGGGAGGCTCGTCGGCGCGACCTCGTCGCGGTCGATGCCGAGCACCTCGGCGATCGCGTCGGCGTTCGCCAGCATCGCGCCGCGTGAGAGCCGGACGAGCTTCGGGTTGCCGGTGGAGCCGCTGGTCGGCAACAGGACGGCCAGGTGAGGATGCGGCTCGACGCCCTCCGGCGACTCGCGAACCCAGTCGGACCCGAGCCCGTCGGAGACGCCGTAACCCTCGGGTGCGGGCGCGTCCGGCGCGGACAGCACGGCGGCCGGGCGGAACCGCTCGATGAGCCCGGCCAGGACGTCGGCGTCCAGCGCCGGGTCGATCAGCGCGATCGCGCGGCCGGCCTCGAACGCGCCGAGATAGGTCAGCACGCTGGGCAGGTCCACCGACATCCGCGCGAACAACGCGCCCGGCGGCAGCAGCGACAACGCGGCACCCACGCGGGTGACCTCGGTGTCGAGTTCCTCGCCCGCGAGCGTCTTGCCGCTCGTGACGTCGATCAGTCGCGCACCCACACCCACCAGGGTCATCAGAGAACGAGTCCTCCATCGATGCCCAGCACCTGGCCGGTGATGAACGAGGCGTCCTCACCGACCAGGAACCGGATCGCGTTCGCCACGTCTTCGGGCGTGCCCAGCCGCCCGAGCGGGGTCTTGCCGATGTTCTCGGCCTTGGCGTCCTCGGTCAGGCCGGAGGTCAGGTCGGTGTCGATGACGCCGGGCGCCACCGCGTTGACCCGGATCCCGGAACGGCCGAGCTCCTTCGCGGCCGAACGCGCGATGTTCGCCACCGCCGCCTTCGAGGCCGCGTACACCGTCTGACCGGCGCTTCCGTACTCGCCGACGATCGAAGCCAGCACCACGATCGAGCCGGTTTTCCTGCGCATCATCGCCCTGGCCGCGGCCTGGACGGTGTGCAGCGTGCCGGCGACGTTCGTGCTCAGTGTGGCGTCGACCAGTTCTTCGCGGATCATGCCGAGGAGCGCGTCCTCCATGATCCCGGCGTTGGCGACCACGATGTCGAGCTTGCCGTGCTCCTTGGCCACCCCGCGGACCAGCGTCGACACGGCCTTGGCGTCGGTGACGTCCAGCGCGAGCCCGCTCGCGGCCCCCGCCGCGGCCGCCGCTTCCTTGGCCTTGGCCTCGTCGCGGCCGGTCAGGACGACGGTGGCGCCCGCCTCGGCGAGCACCCGCGCGGTGGCCAGCCCGATGCCCCGGGTACCCCCGGTGACCAGGGCCGTCTTGCCGTCCAGCATCACTTGTTCCGGAGGTCGGTCACCATGTCGACGGCGACCTTGAAGCTGGACATGTCGATCACCTGGTCGGTGTCGAATTCCACCTCGAACTCGTCCTCGATGGCCGCGACCAGCGCCATGTGACCGACCGAGTCCCACGCCTCGATGTCGCGGTACTTCAGGTTTTCAACATCAACACTGTCGACATCTAGATCCAGCGCCTCGACGAAGACCTCGCGCAGCTTGCCGGCGACTTCCGCCATCTTGATACTCCTTTTTCTCCGGAACGCGCGACCTCTGCGAGCTCCCACTCACGTACTCACTCGCGCGGACGGGCGTCCCACGCCTTCACCAAGGTAGAGAGGTCGCCGGGCAGGCGGTCGGCCAGCCCGTCCTCAGGGAGACCCGCCTTACCCTTCAGCCACGGCCCCAGTGCCTCGATGGTGGCCTCGTCCAGCCCGCGGCGGGACAGGCCCACGGTGTTGACGCCGGTCACCCGCGCGGGGTTGCCCACGGCGATGGTGAACGCGCCCACCTCCTTGCGGACCGCGGAGCTCATCCCGACCATCGCGCCGGGGCCGACCACGACCCGCTGGTGCAGGATCGCGCCCATGCCCAGGTTCGCCCCGGACCAGATGTGGCAGTGACCACCGGTGATGACGTTCGAAGCGACCGTGACGGCGTCCTCGACGACGCAGTCGTGGGCGATGTGGGAGCCGCGGAGGAAGTAGCCGCCGTCGCCGATGCCGGTGGTGCGCCAGGTGCCCTGGTGGACGCTCACGTATTCGCGGATCCGGTTGCGGCTGCCGATGACGACGCCGTGGCCGTCGTGCTCGGGATCACCGTTCGGCGCGGCCTCCCAGGCGGCGGGGTGCTCGCGGCCGCGGTCCTCGCCAGGGGTCCCGATGGTCACGTGCGGGCCGATCCAGTTGCCGTCCCCGATCCGCGTGGGGCCCACGATGACCGTGAACGGTCCGATGACGTTGTCTTCACCGAGCTCGACACCCTCGCCGATGACTGCTGTCGGGTGGATGCGGTTCACCACGTGAGTTCCGTTCGTCGTGGCTGGAGACAGCCTGGGGTCTTGGGCGCTTCGGCGGTCCCGGTAACGTGTGGCCCGCGCCAGAGAGGGCGGCCGGGCGCAGAACCGGCGGCTCACTGTACCGGACGCACCAGAACGCCCAGTCGAGAGAGACTTGCAGATGATCCCCATTACCGTGGTCGACGTCCGTGACGCGGAGGACCTCGTCGTCGAGGTGCTGCGATCCGGCGCCATCGCACAGGGACCGATGGTCAAGCGCTTCGAGGACGCGTTCGCGAGCGTTTCCGGCACGAAGCACGCGATCGCCGTCAACAACGGCACCACCGCGCTGGTCGCCGCCCTTCAGGCGCTCGACCTCCAGCCGGGCGACGAGGTCGTCACCTCGCCGTTCACCTTCGTGGCGACGCTCAACGCGATCCTGGAAGCCGGCGCGACCGTCCGCTTCGCCGACATCCGGCGTGACGACTTCGCGATCGACCCGGACGCCGTCGCCGCCGCGATCACCGACCGCACCAAGGTCCTGATGCCCGTGCACCTCTACGGGCAGACGGCGGACATGGGCAAGCTCGCGCCACTGGCCGCCGAGCGCGGTCTCAAGGTGATCGAGGACTCCGCGCAGGCCGTCGGCGCGTCGTTCCGGGGAAGGCCGTCGGGCTCCTTCGGGATCGGCTGCTTCTCCTTGTACGCCACCAAGAACGTCACCACCGCCGAGGGCGGCGTGATCACCACGGACGACGACGAGCTGGCCGACGCGCTGCGTGTGCTGCGCAACCAGGGCATGCGCGCCCGGTACCAGTACGAGGTCGCCGGGCACAACTACCGGATGACGGACCTGCACGCCGCCGTCGGCATCCCGCAGCTGGAGAAGCTGGATCAGCTCACCGCCGCCCGCCAGGCCAACGCGAAGCGCCTCACCGAAGGCCTCGCCGGTACGCCGGGTCTCGATCTCCCGCAGGTCCTGCCGGGCCGCGAGCACGTGTGGCACCAGTACACCGTGCTGGTCGGCCCGCACGCCTTCCTCTCGCGTGACGAACTCGCCGCCGCCCTCACCGAGCGCGGTATCGGCAACGGGATCTATTACCCGAAGATCGTCTTCGACTACGACTGCTACCGGAACGACCCGCTGATCCCCGACGCGAAGGTCGAAGACTTCCCAGTGGCCGCTTCCGTTGCCGCGCAGGCGCTTTCCCTGCCGGTGCACCCGCACCTCTCCGAGTCCGACCTGGACACCATCATCGAAACGGTTCGCGAGGTACTCGGCGCATGACCACGCACAAGATCGCCCTCATCGGCACCGGGAACATGGGTTCGCTGCACGCCCGTGTCCTCGCCGCGAACGAGCGCGTGGACCTCGTCCGCGTGATCGACCCGCGCGAAGAGGCCGGTCGCAAGGTCGCCGAACGCTACGAAACCCAGTGGACGCCCGAAATCGGTTCACTGTCCGATGTGGACGCCGTCGTGCTCGCTTCGGCCACCGAGGCGCATTACGAGCTGGCACAGGAGATCCTGGGCCAGGGCAAGCCGATGCTGGTCGAGAAGCCGGTGTGCAACAGCCTCGAATTCTCCCAGGAGATCGTCGGGCTTTCGGCGAAGAAGGACGTCCCGCTGATGTGCGGGCTCCTGGAGCGCTACAACCCGGCCGTGCTGACCGCGCGGGCGCTGGTCAACGAGCCGATCCACCTGATGGCCCGCCGCCACGGCCCGTACGCGCCGCGCATCAGGACCGGTGTCGCGTGGGACCTGCTGGTGCACGACGTCGACCTGGCGATCCAGTTCTTCGGCGGCGCGACCCCGCAGCGGGTCGCCTCCGGCGCCGGCTACTTCCACCCGAACTCGGTCGAAGGCGCCGAAGACACCATCGAGACGGTGCTGTCCTTCGAAT
The DNA here is from genome assembly GCF_029369745.1 of Amycolatopsis sp. QT-25. Classification (NCBI taxonomy): domain Bacteria; kingdom Bacillati; phylum Actinomycetota; class Actinomycetes; order Pseudonocardiales; family Pseudonocardiaceae; genus Amycolatopsis; species Amycolatopsis sp. QT-25. The sequence goes on along the minus strand of NZ_CP120210.1, from coordinate 213,724 downwards.
CCGGGCTCGCCACGGTTTCCGCGTCTCGCCTCGGCCAGCGCAAGGTCCGCTCGCTCTGGGTGTCCGAACTGGACCGGATGATCGAGATCGACCTGCTCCGCCGCGACGTCACCATCTACCGGCACGTCTCGCACGACTCGGTGACCGAGGACGGCCTCGGCTACCGGCAGCAGACCGTCATCGAGATCCCGGAACTGGTCACCGCGCGCGAGCCGCTGGCGACCCAGCTGGACCGGTTCGTCGACCTGCTCGAAGGCAAGATCGACGCCGGTACCGAGCGGGACCTGATCCTGCCTTCGCACGCCGTCGTCGACCAGGTGCTGACGCAGGCCGCGGCCTGACCTTTCCTCGCAATTCGGCACCTGGTTGCGTTCCTTGCCCGGGCAAGGAACGCAACCAGGTGCCGAATTGCGTTATTCGGTGAGACGCAGGCCCCTCGCGTCGTAGGCGACGAGAGGGGTCAGCACGCCCGCCGACTCCACCTGGGTGCCGTCGAACCAGAAGATGACGATCGACGGATCCTCACTCCAGGGGATCGCCTTGGCCTCGACCGGTTTCCCGCGGACCGTGCTGGTGATCCGCGCCGCCGGACCGGCGAAGTAGCCGAAGACGGGCACGAACGTCCCCCGGATCACGTCTCCGCCGTCCACCGCGTGGAAGCCGAACGAGCGATCGGAACCCTTGAACTCGTTGCTGGCCAGGAGCACGTCGTACTCGCCCGCCTGGTTCCGGTACGCGACCTGGAGGCCGAACCTGACGTCCGGCGTCTGCGGCTCGTCGATCGCGAAGGCGCAGAGCACCAGCTCACGGCCACCTCCTGCCTCGACCCCGAGCGGGATCGCCTCACCGAAAGGCCGATCCGACGCGGCCCCGGTGAGGGGGGCCGGGCTCACCGAAGCCGGTGCCGGTGCCGGTATCGACGCCGATGGCGGTGGCGCGGGCGCGCTCGCGGCGGGTGGAAGCGGCTGCTGGTCGGACGAGGAGCCCTTGAGCGCGACCGCGCCGACGAGGACCAGCACCGTCGCCAAGGTGGCGGCGACCCCGCCCGCGCCGGTCGCGAGCCGTCGGCGACGACGGATCCGCCTGCCCTTGGCCATGATCGCGCCGAGGTCGGGCTCGGCGAACCCGTCGGCGGGCTGTTCCCGCAGAGCCGAGCGCAGTGTCTCGAGGTCGGTCATCGTCCCAGCCCGCCGATCAGTTCCGAGCCGTCCTCCGCGGTGATCCGCAGCTTGGTCAGGGCGCGGGAATTGGTGCTCTTCACGGTGCCGACCGAGACACCCAGTTCGCCGGCCACGTCGGATTCCTTCAAGTCGAAGAAGTGCCTGAGCACCACGACGGCTCTCTCCCGGTCTGTGAGCGTACGCAACGCGTCAAGCAGCCATTTCCGCTGGACGACGGCACCGGCGACGTCCAGACCGCTCGGCTGCTCGGGGAGGTCCTCCGTGGCGTTCTCGCGGATCGGGCGCCGCCAGCCGTCGATGACGTGATTGACGAGGACCTGCCGCGCGTACGCGTAGGCGTCCTTGCGGCGCACCCGCGACCAGGCCGCGTACGTCTTGGCGAGCGCCGTCTGGGCGGCGTCCTCCGCCTGATGGCGGTCGCTGGTGAGCAGGAAGGCCGCATGCTGAAGACGGGTCGCCGAGTTCCGCACGAACTCGACGAACTCGTCATCGCCGCGAGCCACCCTGGTCCTCATCTCCGTTCGACGGTTGGCCACCGGAAAGGTTGCCTCGACCGCTGCCGTTCCGTGACGGCTCAGCCCTTCCGGCGAACGAACCGGAGCGCGACGACGATCCCCGCCACGACCACGGCCACCGCGAGGACGATCCACACCCAGGCCGGCACCAGGTCTTCGGGAGTGGTCTCGCCGGCCTGCGGTGCCGGGGCCGCGCTGCTGCTCCCCTGAGCCGGGGCTTGGCTGCTCGACGAGGCCTGAGCGGGGGCACTCTGGTTTGCCACTGGCGCGCTGAGGGTGAACTTCACCGAACCGCTCGCGGCGTGCGTGTCTTCGAAGGTCACCTTGTAGCGGAGCGTGTATTCGCCCGCGGGGCCGACGGCCTGGACCGGCGCCGTGACGACCGATCCGGCGACCTCCGCGCGGCCGACCGTCCACGACGCGTTCTCGGGGCCGGTGATCTCGATCGGGTTCTGGTCGGCGAGGGTGACCGGACCCGAGAAGGTCAGCTTGACCTGCGTCGGCGGCGTCGCCAGCGAAGCACCCCTCGCGGGGTCACTGCTCTTAAGCTCCGCATGGGCCAGCGCCGGGGAGGCGGTGCCCAGCAGGGCCAACCCGGCGACCAGCAGGGACACGCCGAACCGCTTGAACCTCATCTGACACCCTTCTCACCGGGGAACTCCCCGTCGAGCCTAGTAGCCGGACTCGAGGATGCGGTGGTTCCCCGGATCGCGTGGTCGCCGGACCCGTGCGGCGTGCAGCACAGGCCACGATTCATCAGCGGTACATCGCCGTCCGCGGGCTCACGACAGGACCGCCGTCGCTGCCCCCTCGACAACGACGGCGGTGCGCGCCCGCGGCGGTCATCGCCCGCCGAGGGTCGCTTTCTGACTCGCGATGTCGTACGCCTCAGCGGGAGTCGGCGACGGAACCGAGAAGTCGAAGTTCAGCCCGCCACCGACGAAGGGCGAGGCGGCGATCTTGGGCCTGATGTGGAACCTGCCGTCCGCGTCCTTCTCCATGCCCAGCTCGACCTCGGCTCCGGGCCCGATCCACCCCTCCGGTTGGACCTTGACCGCGAACAGCCCCAGATCCGCCTCGAATTCGGGAGCCTGCACCTTCTGTGCCGCGTTGATCCCGGCACCCACCTTCAGCCCGTCCTCCCTGGTGATCCCGGCCTCCACGTTGGCGTTGAGACCCAAGGGCGCCTCGGGGGCCCCGGACACCTGGAGCGGGCCGACTCGGCCATCGAGTTCCGGACCGCTCGGACGGATGCCGAGGAACCCTTCCGCACCGAACATGAGGCCGTCCTTGAGGGACAGTCCACCCTCGACCTTGCCGTCCGCCCCGAACTTGAGTGAACCGAGATCACCCCCGTTCGGGCCGACGAACTTGTAGCGCTCCAGGTAGGCGCCCCCTTCGTACCCACCGAAACCGCCCTTCCCGTCTGGTTCGATGGACTTGCCCTCCAGACCCGGCCCTTCCTCGATCGCCCCGGGTGACCTTTTGATCAGCTCCCACGTCGCGATGTCACAGCTCCTGGTCTGGCAGAAAGGATTCACGCGGAACGGCGGGGTTTCCTCATCGTCGAACAGACCGCCACCCGCCGGCACCGACGTCGCGCTCACCGGCGTCACTTTGGTTTGGATCTTTTCCGGAGTGCTCACCGACTTGGTATTTCGCTTGCCCTCCCGCGACGGCCGGGACTTGTCGTTCCCGTTGTCGTCGGACTTCTTGTCTTTTTTCTTTTCGGGTTTCTTGTCGTCGCCTTCGTCGCCGCGGTCTTCGTGCTTGTCGTGCTTGCCGTCGGTGTTGTCGGTGTTGTCCCTGCCGCGATCCTTGCCTTTGTCCTTGTCGCGGTCCTTGCCTTTGTCCTCGTCCTTGTCGTCCTTACCGCGGTCCTCGTCCTTACCGCGGTCCTCGTCCTTGCCGCGGTCCTTGCCCTTGTCCTCGTCCCTGTCGTCCTTACCCCGGTTCTTATCCCTGCCGCGATCCTTGTCCTTACCCTCGTCCTTGTCGTCCTTACCGCGGTCCTCGTCCTTGCCGCGATCCTTGCCCTTGTCCTCGCCTCTGTCGTCCTTACCGTGGTCCTTGCGGTCACCTTTGCCGCGGTCGTCGTCCTTGTCCGCCTCACGACGTTCCTCGGGCCGATCGGACCGCGACTTTTCCGGCTTCTTCCTTGCCGGTTCGGACTTCTTCGACTTGGTTCCCTCCGGCTTTTTCTCCGGCTTTTTCTCCGGCTTTTTCTCCGGCTTTTTCTCCGGCTTTTTCTCCGGCTTTTTCTCCGTCTTTTTCTCCGTCTTTTTCTCTGTCTTATTTTCCGGCTTCTTTTCCGGATTCGAAGGAGTGCTGAAATCAGGAATACGCTGGCTTTTCAGCGGCGCGAGGCCGAGTGTCTTGTCGTGCCCCTTGCCCGAGCCACCACCGCAGCCCTTCGAACTGGCCCGGCAGTCGGTACCGCCGTCACCAGGTTGTTTCGCGTGCGCGGTCGCCGCTCCCGCCAGGCCGAAGAAAAGCGCGAACGCGGCCCCGGTCGTCACTTGACCGAGGACGCGCGGGACAGTGCTGAATCCGCTCGTCATCTGACCACCTCGTCCATGTGGCCGGGGTTCCGGCCATGACCCATACGGACGAGACACTGCCGGAAGGCGGTTCATCGCCGGTTCATCGGCGATACGACGCGAGCGGTCAGGGACGCTGGGCGTGGCGAGTGGTCAGCGCGTCGAGGTCAAGCGTGAGCGGGATGCCGTCGAAGTCGAGGCTCACCTTGCCGGTGTGCTCGCCGAAGTTCTCGTACTCACCGTCGATCAGGCGGTAGGTGGTCATGCTCGCCGGGTCTTCGAGGTCGACGATCCAGTAGTGCTCGATGCCGACTTCGGCGTATTCGGAGAACTTGGTGACCCGGTCGGTGCGGACGGTGCCCTCGGACAGCACCTCTATGACCAATCGTGCCGCGTCCCCAGGAACACGAGCCGGACTGCTTTCCAAGATATTTGTTCTCGCGACCACCACATCGGGCACCCGGACGGTGAGCGGGACGGCACCGATGATCATCTCGGCCTCACTCCAGGCACTGAAGCCGGCGGGCAGCTGGTCATGGAGCAAGAAGCCCAGACGCGTGACGGCCCACTGATGGACCAGCAACGGACGCGGCGACACGACGAGGACCCCTTCGACGACTTCGACCCGGTGTTCCGGGTCTTCCGGCAACGCGGCCCAGTCGTCGAGCGTCAAAAGGCGGTGAGGCCACTGCACGACACTCATCGAACTCCTCCTTCGCCGGTGCTCACCAGACCATCTTCCCACGGTTTCCCGGACAACGTATCACCACGGAAAGTAGTATTCCATTACGGTGAGCAGTTGCGGGGGAGCACGTCGCGCCTTTGGTTGCCCCATCGTGATTCCGGCGTTTTCCCAGTTCGGCTACCTTCTGGGCAGTAAAAGAACCGGGGGGCTCATGATCGCAGGCACGCTCCTGTTGGTCACCGCCTGTAGCAGCGAGCCCGCGCCGCCCGTCCGGCCGATATCACGGCGGCTTGCCCGTCCCCGGCCGAGAGTGTGGGTCGTCAGAGCCGACCGGCTCATGGTTGTTCAAGGGGAAGGCAAAGGTGCCGTCGGATGAGGGGTGTGTGGATTCGGGTCAGCCGATGTTCCGAAATCCGCCCGGTGAGAGACGCGGTCGGATATCGGGACCGGTCACCGGCGCCGCGCTCGCACACGACACCTTTGCCTTACCCCTCGAATATCTGCGCGCCGGTGCGCGAATGGCGGTCTCGCGTGACTGGATGGACGGCACAGGTGATCCGATGGACGACACGCGTGATGGGGCGGACGACTCGCGGCGGGTCGCCAAGGGCGGACCGAGCTACTCCGTGAAGTCGCCCGCCGGAGCACCCCAGGAACCAGGGGTGTCGCCGCGTTCCTCGGCCAGCGCGCGCCGTCGCGCGTTTTCGCCGCGCACCCGCTCCACTTCGGACTGGATGTACTCGTCGTCGTAGCGCTGGAAGACGCGCGCGGGGTTGCCCGCCACCAGGGTGCGCGGCGGGACGTCCTTGGCGACCACGGAGTTCGGCTGCACGGTGGCGAAATCGCCGATCGTGACGCCGGCCATGATCACCACGAGACCGCCGATGAAGCAGCCTTTGCCGATTTTCACGGGTTTGCGTTCGATGAGGTCGCTGCCGGAGTGGTTCTGCAACGTCATGTTCGCGAGCCAGCTGGAATGCGTGAAGATCAGCGTGTTCAGGCCGATGCTGGTGTGTTCGCCGATCTCCAGCCCGCCGCTCGCGTCGAGCGCGGCGCCTTCGCCGATCCAGCAGTGTTCGCCGATCTTCAGGTTTTCCGGGCTGATGATCTTGACCCGTTCGCGGACCCTGGTCGTCTCCGGCAGTCCGTAGAAGCGAGCGCGCTCGGCGTCGTTCATGTACTGCGAGACGAGTTCGGTCAGGATCTGCGGGCGCAGCCGGTTGCTGCGCTCGTCATCGAAGAACATCGGCCTCGGTCACCAGTTTCTCGAAGGTACGCAGGTGTTCTTCGGCGACGACGTCGAGGCCGAAGTTGGCTCGCACCATCGCGCTTTCCCGCTGTGCCACCAGAGCCCGCTTCTCGGGGTCGTCGAGCAGTGCGATGACGGTTTCCGCCACCGCCTCGCTGTCGTCCGGCCGCACCAGCAGGATGTTCTCGCCGTTGCGCAGTTCGATGCCGGGGTAGTTGTCCTCGGTGACCGACGCGATGGTCGCGGTGCCCGAGAGCATCGCCTCCAGCGACGCGGTGCCGCAGCCGCCGTTGAGGTCGTGCGTGACGATGTCGGCGGCGGCGAAGTACGCGGGGACGTCCGCCTTCGGCACGACGCCGGTGACGACGATGGCCTCCGCGACGCCGAGTTCTTCCGCCCGCTTCAGGAAGACGTCGTGGTAGACGCGCCCGACCACGACCACCTTCACGTCGGGGTGCTTGTCCAAAATGGACGGCAGGGCTTCGACGAGCGGGAGCCGGTTGCGCAGCGGGATCACGTGCCCGAGCGAGACGATCACCGGGCCGTCGCCGAGCCCGTGTTCCGCCCGGACATCGAGGGTCAACGGCTTCTCGAAGTTCCCGGTGTCGACGGCGATCGGGAAGTAGTCCGAGTTCGCGTCACTGGTGCCGTAGCGCTCGACGCAGTAGTCGACCCCGAGCTTGTCGAGGATGACGTACCGCGGCTTGAGGTAGCGCAGGATCGGGTTCACCAGCACGGTGTCCAGTAACCGGAACACACCGCCGTACAGCTTGTTGTCGCTGATCAGCAAGGTGTGGATGGTCAGCAGCATCGGCAGCCTGTGCCGCCGCGCGTACAGCCCGGCCAGCCACGACAGGTCGAAGAACTGCCCGTGCAGGTGGACCGCGTCCGGCTCGAACTCGTCCAGCAGCTTCCACAGCCGCCGCCAGTTCCCCGGCCGCAGCGAGGCGAAGCTCATGTCGAAGTCGATCGACAGGCCCAGCTGCGGCATCTTCACCGCGGACAGGCGGACGACGCGGTAGCCGTCCTTCGTCTCGTCGGCCGGGGCGTCGGCGTAGGCCGCGGTGATCGCGAGCACCTCGTGTCCGCGCGCCGCGTACTGCTCGGCCAGGGACGCCGCCATGTGCGCGCTTCCGCCCACCCTCGGCGGGAAGAAGTTGTTGACGACAGCGATGCGCATGGGGCGGCTCTCCCCTGGCCCGGCGGTCATCCCTCCGAGGCCTTCACCAGTTCGTACATGCCCTCTTCCACGGAGATCTTCGGCTCCCAGCCGAGGATGTCGCGGGCACGCGTGATGTCGGCGGCACGCCGCGAAACCAGCACGTCCCGCTCGTTGAACAGCGGCTCGACGTCGACACCCACGGCCTCGATGAGGATCTTCGCCAGCGTCGCGATGGAGGTGTCGATCCCGGTGCCGATGTTGATCGGCACATTGGCCTGCTCGGACTCGAGCGCCGCGACGACGGCGCGGGCCAGGTCCGTGACGTGCACGAAGTCCATCGACTGGTCACCGCGGCCGTCGATGATCGGCGGCTGGCCGGCGCGCAGGCGCTGGATGAAGTGGTTGATCACCGACGTGTAGTACGCCTCGATCTTCTGGCCGGGGCCGTACACGTTGAAGAACCGCAGCGCGTTCCAGGACAGGCCCTTGGTGCGCTCGTAGAAGCCGAGCATGTCCTCACCCGCGCGCTTCGAGATGCAGTACGGCGTGAGCGGCTTGAGCTCGTCGTCCTCGTGCATCGGCAGCCGCTTCGGGTCGCCGTAGACGGACGCGGTCGACGCGAACACGAGCCGCTCGACACCCTCGTCCGCCGCGGCGGCGAAGACGTTGTGGTTGCCGACCATGTTGATGTCGATGGACTCGTGCGGGTCCGCGACCGACTTGTTGATCGACACCGTGGCGAAGTGGATCACGTGCGTGCAGCCGCGCATGGCCTCGCGCACCGCGCCGCCGTAGCGCACGTCCTTTTCGACCAGTTCGACCTTGCCGGTGGCGACGAACTCGTTGATCCGGGCGCGATCGCCGCGCGTCATGTTGTCGAAGACGCGGACGGTGTAGCCGCCTTCGATCAGCATCGGGATGACGTGCGCGGCGATGAAACCGCCGCCCCCGGTGAAGAGGACCTTCTTGTCGGGCATTTCTCTCCTAGCTCGGCAGTGCGGCGCTGACGGTCTCGATGACCCGGTCGACCTGGCCATCGGTGAGGTTGGCGTGCATCGGGATGGCGAGATGACGGGCGAAGAGGTCCGCCGATACCGGCAAGGTCTGCTGCTTGCCGTAGATGGGCTGGAGATGCGAGGCGTAGGTGCCGAAGTTGCACTGCACGCCCTGCTCGCGGATCCGCAGCGCGAGCGCGTCGCGGTCGATCTCCGGGGCCACGGTGAGAAGGTAGGCCTGCCACGGGTGCTCGCGGTCCGGCAGTTCCACCGGGACGTCGAGACCGGGCAGGTTCTCGAACGCCTCGTGGTAGCGCTTGGCCACCGAACGGCGGGCCGAGAGCAGGTCCGGGAGACGGTCGAGCTGGACGTTCATGATGGCGGCCTGCACGTCCGAGAGCCGGAAGTTGTAGCCCAGCTCGTGGAACTCCGGGATCGGCAGCGCGCCGGAACCCTCGCGGGTGATGGCGGGCTCGATGCCGTAAGTGTGCAGCTTGCGCGCGTGCGCGATGAGGTCTTCGCGGTCCGAGACCAGCGCGCCGCCCTCGCCCGCGGTGATGCCCTTGCGGCCGTGGAAGGAGAACGCGGCCAGATCGGCGAGGCTGCCCGCCGGACGGGTCTTGTAGGTCGCGCCCGCGGCGCAGGCGGCGTCCTCGAAGAGCCACAGGCCGTGCTTGTCGGCGATCGCGCGGTATTCGTCGAAGTCACCGGGCTGCCCGGCGACGTCGACGGCGAGGATGCCGACCGTGCGGGGGGTGATCGAGCTTTCGATCGACGCCGGGTCGGCGCTCCACACGTCGGGACGGATGTCCGCGAACACCGGCGTCGCGCCCGCCTGGAGCACGGCGTGACCGGTGGCGGGGAAGGTGTAGTCGCCGACGATCACCTCGTCGCCCGGCTTCACGCCGAGCACACGCAGCCCGAGGAAAAGTGCCGAGCCACAGTTGCTGGTGGTCAGGGCGTGTGCGGTGCCGACGGTCTTCGCGAAGCGTTCTTCGAAACGGCGGCAAGCGGGCCCGGCACCGGCAAGCCAGCCGGATCGGAACACTTCCGCCACCGCGGCGAGCTCTTCGTCGCCGACGGTCGGCTGACCAAGGACCACCGGTTCGTGCTCAGACATACCTTTTCACCCGCTTCCGCAGCCCTCTCCCGTTGCGTGGGGACCCGGCGAAGTGTATAGACGCCGATCGGCGTGGTTCGGGCGGGCTGGATCCGCCCAGGTCAACGCTCGGGCCCCGTTAAGGTGCCTTTATGCGATTCGGCGTTCTGGGGGCGACGGAGGTGCGCCGCGAGGACGGCACCGCCGTGCCGGTCGGCGGGCCCAGGGTCCGGACGTTGTTCGCGTTGCTCGCGCTGGAAGCCGGCCGGGTGGTTCCGGCAGAGCGGCTCATCGACGGGCTTTACGGCGAGAAGCCACCCGAAGGTGTGGCGAACGCGCTGCAATCACAGGTCTCGCGGCTGCGCGGTGCGCTGAAGGAGCTCGCACCCGTCGAGTTCAGCCCGGCGGGTTACCGGCTGGCCGTAAACCCCGACGACGTCGACGTGCACCGGTTCGAGCGCCTCGCCGTCGAAGGGCGCCGCACTCTCGCGGCGGGAGACGCCACGAAGGCGGCCGAACTGCTTCACGACGCCCTCCGTCTCTGGCGCGGCCCGGCGTTCGCGGACATCACCGACGCGCCGTTCCGCGATCCGCAGGTCACCAGGCTGAACGAGCTGAAGACGTCGGCGCTCGAAGACCGCGTCGAGGCCGAACTCGAGTTGGGAAGGCACGAAGACGTCCTCGCCGAGCTTCGTGAGGTCGTCGATACCCAACCCCTGCGGGAACGATCGCGGGCGCTGCTGATCCGCGCGCTGCACGCCGCGGGACGGCAGGCCGACGCGCTCACCGCGTTCGAGGACGCCCGCCGGGTCCTCGCCGACGAACTCGGCGCCGATCCAGGGCCGGATCTCGCCGCCGCACATCTGGCCGTGGTGCGCGGTGAGCCGCCGAAGACCAGGACACCGCCCGCCAAGACCACACCGCTCCCCGCCCAGCTGACCAGCTTCATCGGCCGTGAAGGCGACCTCCGGCACGTGCTCGGCAGGCTGGACCGCTCGCGGCTGGTGACGCTGATCGGTCCCGGTGGGACGGGCAAGACCCGGCTGGCCATCGAAACCGCGGCCGCGACGGACCTGCCGGTGGTCTTCGTCGAGCTGGCGCCCTACACCGAAGGCGCCGACGTGGCGCACGCCGTGCTGACCGCGCTCGGCCTGCGCACGGTCCCGCTCGGGACGGTCACCGCCCCGGTGGAGAACGCGCCGCTCGAGCGGCTGATCGACGCGCTCGCCGAGCGGGCGGTCCTGCTGGTGCTCGACAACTGCGAGCATGTGATCGAGGCCGCCGCGAAACTGGCCGCCCGGCTGCTCGGCGCGGCCCCCGCGCTGCGGGTGCTCGCCACCAGCCGCGAGCCGCTGGGCATCACCGGCGAGGTCGTCTCCCCCGTGCCGCGGCTCGCCGTGCCACCGCCGGGTACGCCACCCGCCCGGTCGCTGGAGTTCGCCGCGGTCCGGCTGTTCGCCGACCGCGCGCGAGCGGGCGATCCGGGCTTCGCCGTCGACGACACCACCGCCGGCGACGTCCAGCGGATCTGTGCCGCGCTCGACGGGTTGCCACTGGCCATCGAACTCGCCGCCGCGCGCGTGCGGACACTGACCGTCGGCGAGCTCGCCTCTCGGCTGGACGACCGGTTCGGGTTGCTCTCGCGGGGCAGCCGGGCCGCCGAGAGCCGCCATCGCACCCTGCGCGCCGTCGTCGAATGGAGCTGGGATCTCCTGACGGAGGACGAACGCCTGCTGGGCAGGCGGCTGACCGTGTTCGCGGGCGGCACGACCCTCGCCGACGCCGAAGCGGTCTGCGCCGTTCCGGACACCGCGGAGCTCCTTCCGTCCCTTGTGGACAGATCGCTGGTGGAGCGCACCGGGGACCGGTATCGCCTGCTCGAAACCATCCGGGCCTTCTTCGCCGGGAAACTCGCCGAAGCCGGCGAAACCGAGCAGCTTCGGCGCGCGCACGCCGAGCACTTCCTGGCCCTCGCCGAGCGGGCGGATCCGCTCGTGCGCACCGGCGAGCAGCTGGTCTGGCTCGATCGGCTCGACGCCGCCTACGACGACCTCCTGGCCGCGTTGCGCTGGTCCGCCGAGTCCGACGTGCGGATCGCGCTCCGGCTTTCGGCTTCGCTGGTGACGTACTGGTGGATGCGCGGCCGCCGGTTCGAAGGGTCGACGCTGAGCCTGGAAGTGGTCGAACAGCTCGGACAGCGGCCGCCGGACGGTCTCGAAGAGGAGTACCAGCTCTGCGTGCTCACCGCCGCCGCGGGACTGCGGGGTCACGAAGCACTCGACAGGCATCTGCCGCTGGTGAACGACCTCATGCTGACAATCGTCGAACCGCCCCGGAACCCGGCGCTCCTGCTGCTGATGGGCGTCGTGAGCGGCCCGCCCGATGACGACGACGCGCTGATGAAACGCGGCCAGGCGCTGCTGGCGCACAGCGATGCCTGGAGTCTCGCTCTCGCGCCGACCGGTTACGGCCTCCGCGCGATGATGCAAGGTGACCTCGAAACGGCCGAACAGTTCTTGCGCGAAGGGGCGGAGGAGTTCCGCCGGATCGGGGAACGCTGGGGCCTTTCGATGGCCCTCGACCATCTGTCACAGATTTTGATCTGGACGAACCGGCAAGCCGAAGCGCTCGAAACGATGAACGAGGCCCTGCGGTTGATCCGGGAACTCGGCGCGTCCGACGACAACGCGGACCTGCTGTGCCGTCGCGGCGGGAGCAAGCTGCTCCACGGCGACGCGGCGGGAGCGCGGGCGGATTTCGAACTCGCCATCGAGATCGCGCGCCGCGCCGGGATGCCGGAAAGCCGGGCGGCCGGCTACATCGGGCTGGCGTTCCTCGCCCGGCACGAGGGCGATCTGGCCGGGGCCCGCGCGCTGAGCGAACTCGGGCTCGCGGAGTGTTCCGGTGGTTCGTTCGCGGCCGAAGGGGTCCGTGCCGGCGCGAGGATTTCGCTCGGCTGGGTGCTGGCCGCGGAGGGCGACGCCGACGGCGCCGAAGAACTGCACCGGCTGGCGCTCGTGTCGGCGGACCGCTGGCACGACAGCACCACGGTGGCCCTCGCCGTCGAAGGCCTCGCCGGGGTCGCGCTGCTGCGCGGCGACGCCGAGCGGGCGGCGGTCCTGATCGGCGCCGCGGTCACCATCCGGGGTACCCCGTTCGCGGTCGATCCGGACGCCGCCCTGCTCCGGACGACCGTGCGGGAGCGGCTGGGCGACGACTTCGACCGGGCCTACCGCCGAGGGCTGGGCCTGCGCGGCGCCGCTCACCTGGCCGGATCGCCCAGCGAGTCCTGAGCGCGGGTCAGCAAGGTCCCCTGCGGCGCGAAGCGGCCGACGGCGTCGGCGAGGAGACGCTGGTCGAGTTCGGTGTCCTGGATGGCGACGTACAGCGGCGCCGCGTTCACCGGGACCGCGCCGAGCCGGGTCATCCCGGGGCCGACCGGGTCGATGGTGAGCCGGATGACGTCCCGCCAGGGCACGACGGTCCGCTCGACGCGGACACCGACCGCGTCCAGATCGAAGAGCACCCATTGCCGGTCGTGCAGCGATTTCACGGAGGCGATGGCCGCGCAGCCGATGGCGATCGCGATGATCCGCAGCACGCCGGGCCCGTCCAACGAACCGACCAGGGCGATGAACCCGAGGACGGCCACGACCATTCCGCTCAGCTTCGCGGCGCCGACCAGGCCCGCGTTCGGTTCGTGCACCCGGAACCGCACGGCACGCGTCAGGTGTCGGGTGAGCACGCCGCCACCGATCGCGGCGGCGAGCGCGAACACCGTCATCACCAGTGAAGCCGGGGAGAAGTCCACGAGGACGTGGTAACCGGCGACCAGCGCGACGAAGGCGCCTACGACGGTCAGCATCAGTGCCGGTTTGTCCTTGCGCACGTCCCGGCGGTCGGGCGAGGCTTGGTCCGGCGCGGCGAGGAAGCCGCCGTCGATGTGCCTCATCGGGCGTCACGCCGTGTTGCGTCGCCGGCCGCCGCGGCGTGGGCACGACGGTCGCGCTGACGGCGGTCGAGGACGTACAGCAGCGTGCCGGCGCCGGCGCTCACCGCGGCGTAGAGGAGGTCCTGCAGGCCGTCGTCCGGGTAGCCGGTGGAGAACTCGATCATCGCGAGCGCGACGAACAGGACGCTGATGGCGCCACCGGCGATGATGTACACCTTGTTGCCGATCATGGTTTCCCTCGCTTGTCGTTGCCTTGGTGAGAGCACTTTCGCGGGGGGCACATGACATTCCGATGACAGGCACAGCCAGGCACCGCCAGGCACAGCCAAGCACCGCCAAGCACCGCCAAGCACTGACAGCGTTCGGTACGCGGACGGTCAGCGGTCGCGGAGACCCTCCGCCCATGACCTACTCAGCGGGATCACCCGAAGACTTCCTCGCCGTGCGGCAGCTGACGTCGCGCGGCACGCAGGCCGAAATCGGCCATGCGCTCGGCGCCGAAGCGAAGGCACGCTCCGACTGGTCGCCACCACCGATCGATCCGATCGTGGCCAAGGCGCGGTACACCTGGTTCGCGCGGAACTGGCCGCAGTACGCGGAACGCACGGCCGGGTTCGCCGAGGCCTACGGGCTTCCCGCCGACGCGGCGGTCTCGTTCGACAACGCGAGCGCCCTGCCCGCCGGGTCGGGCTGCTCGGCGCTGTGGACGGGGAGCACGCTCGGCCGGAACTACGACTTCTTCACCCTGAGCTGGACCCAGCTCGGCGCGGTGCTGGCGGGTGAGGAACCCGTCGACGACGGGACGGTGCCCGTGGCGTCACGGCCTTACGTGCTGACGACGATCCCCGACGACGGCATCGCCTCGACCTCCCTTTCCATGTCCACATTGGACGGCGCAACGGAAGGGGTCAACGAGGCGGGGCTCGTCGTCGCGCTGCTGATGGCCGACGTCGAAACGGCCACTCCGCTGGAGCACGACCCTCAGGCGGGCCTCTCGGTGCTGCAGGTGTGCCGGTATCTGCTGGACACCTGTGAAACCGTCGACGAAGCCAAAGAAGCGCTGATGCTCGCCAAGCAGTACACGCACGGCGCGCCCTGCCACTACATCGTCGCCGACGCCTCCGGCCGCGGCTTCGTCCACGAACGCGGGGAGCACGACGTCGAGTACTTCGTCGAGGTCGCCGAAGGGCCGCTGTGCGTCACGAATCACCTGCTGCACCGCCATCCGGACCTCGACGCGCTGCCCGAGGACAACCCGGAGACCATGCGCACCTACGAACGGCTCCGCACCCTCACCAAGGAAGCCGGCGCCGGGCCGCGCGACGCGCTCGACGCGGTGTCCTTCGCGGTCGAGCCCGGCGCGCCGTGGCGGACGTTGTGGCGCAGCGTCCTCGACCCGGCGGCCCGCACGATGAGCACCCGGTTCTACCTCGGTGACGGCGACAACGGCACCGCGCGGCACTCGCCGGAACTCACCTTCGGCGTGTCGAGGTGAACGGCGCGGTGACCATCGGGAAGGGCCGCAAGATCGGCACCGTCGTGGTCTGCGTGCTGGCGCAGCTGCTGATCGCGATCGACCTGACCGTGCTGCACCTGGTGCTGCCGTCGCTTTCGGAGCAGCTGCACCCGTCGACCACGGAACTGCTGTGGATCGCGGACGCGTACGGCTTCGCGCTCGCCGGACTGCTGATCACGATGGGCAACATCGGCGACCGCGTCGGCCGGAAGAAGCTGCTGCTCATCGGGGCGTCGCTGTTCGGTGCCGCTTCGGTGCTCACGGCGTACGCGCCGACCGCGGAACTCCTGATCGCCGCCCGCGCGCTGCTCGGGATCGCCGCCGCGACCCTGATGCCGTCGACGTTGTCGATCGTGCGGAACGTGTTCACCGGCAAGGAACGCGCGGCCGTGATCGGCGTTTCGAGCGGGCTGACGATCCTCGGTTTCGGCATGGGGCCGCTCGTCGGCGGGGCGCTGCTCGAGCGTTTCTGGTGGGGTTCGGTGTTCTTGGTCAACGTGCCGGTGGTGGTGGTCATGGTGCTCGCCGGCGCGCTGATCCTGCCCGAATCGAAGAATCCGGTGTCCCAGCGGATCGACGTGCCCAGCGTGCTGCTCTCCGTCGTCGGCATGGTCGGGATCGTCTATACCATCAAAGAAGTCGCCTACCAGGGCTGGGGACACTGGGACGTCGTGGTCGCGGCCGTGCTCGGGCCGGGCTGCCTGCTCGCGTTCGTCCTGCGGCAGCCGCGGCTGGCCGAACCGCTGATGGACCTGCGGCTGTTCGCGCAGCGGGCGTTCTCGGCGACCGTCGGCACCACGATCCTGGCGATGTTCGCGCAGCTCGCGGTGTCGCTGATGTTCGCGCAGTACCTGCAACTGGTGGCGGGCTGGTCGCCACTGGAGTCCGGGCTCGCCGGGCTGCCGGGGATGGGCGGCGCCATCCTCGGCGGGGTGCTCGCGCCGCCGGCCATCAAGGCCTTCGGTCGTGCCGCCACGATCGCGCTCGGCTGTGCCCTGTCGGCGGTCGGCTTCGCGTTGTACTCGAGCATCGGCGTGACGATCGTCTACACGGACCTGCTCGCGGCGATGATCGTCTTCGGGGTGGGGCTGGCGCTGATCCTCACCGTCGCGACGGACACGGTGCTCGGGGTCGTGCCGAAGGCCAGGGCGGGCGCGGCGTCGGCGATCTCCGAGACGGCGACCGAACTCGGCGGGGCGCTGGGGATCGCCGTCCTCGGCAGTGTGCTCGGCGCGCTGTACCGGAGCGAACTCGTCATCCCGGCGGGCGTGCCGCCCGAAGCGATCTCGGACACCCTCGGCGGGGCCGTCCAGGCCGCGGCACAGCTGCCGCCCGAGCAAGGAGCGCTGGTGTTGGCCAGTGCGAAGTCGGCGTTCGTCGACGGGTTGCAGGTGACCATGCTGTGCTCGGCGGGGCTGATGGCGTTGCTGGCGGTCAGCGCGTTGTTCAGTCTGCGCGGAGTGCCGAAGGTTCTCGAAGACCCGGAAGAAACTTCGCTTGCTACACCGGTTTCGGTGGGCTGAAGCGACCTTCACAGACTTGAAGGGCACGGGCGGTCATGAGGGGGACCGCTCACGACGATGGAGGAATCGGGACGTTGAGGGTCCCCATTCCTCCATCGTCGAGAAGGCGTTCCGGTTCCCGTGCTCGATCAGCGGACGTGAAGGCCCCTCGGTCCGGCGAGCGGGACGGCACGGCGGTCACCGGACCGCACCGTGGCCAGCAGGGGTTTCGCGGCCACCGCCAGGAGCCGGGCCGCGAAGGTGCGGCCGTTGCGGCGCGCGATGTCCGGACCGAAGGCGTCCATCAGCGCGACGAGGCCGGGCAGGGGCCGCACGAACAACGTCACTTCGGCGATGAGCCCGTCTTCGCCGAGTTTCAGTACCGCCGCCTCTTCGATCTCCTCACCGCCGATGCGCGCGGTGTAGACGACGACCCGCGTCCGCCCGTCACCGGTGTCGGTGTGGAACCGGACGTCGCGCAGATGCGTGTACGCGACTTCCAGCAGCGGCCTGAGCTCCGCGTGGCCGGTGAACCGGACCCGGTCGGTCAGCGGCGAACGCACCACGGCGTCCGGTGCGAAGGCGTTCAGCGCGAGTTCGACGTCCCTGGTCTCGAGGGCCCGGCGGTACCGCTCGGTGGTCTCGGTGCTCATACGTCCTCCTGGATCAGGTTCCCCAGTCCGCGCCACAACAGATCCGTCGTGAGCGCGACGACCTGCTCCCGCGGGATGTCCCGGTTGCTCCACCACCAGGTGGCGATGGCGTTCAGCGCGCTCTTCGCCGCTTCGGCGAGCGCTTCGTTCGCGCGGTCGCGCGGCAGGTCCGCGGTCAGCGCCAGGCCGGGCACGCGCGCGAACACCTCGGTCAGCCGCTCGGTGGCCCTGGCCTGCCCGCGCCGGTGCACCTCGGCGACACCCTCGTCGGACGGCGTCTCGGCGAAGATCATCCGCCAGCCGCGTTCGTTCGTCTCCATCCAGGCGAAGATCGCCGCCACCCGGCCGCGCAACAGCTCCTCGGCGGTGCCCGCGGACGGCAACTCGGCCCAGCCGGCCAGCAGACTGTCCACTTCGGACTCCAGAAGCCCGGCGTACAGCGCCGCCTTGGCCGGGAAATGGTCGTAGAGCACGGGGGTGCTGATCCCGGCGGCCGTCGCGACCTCACGCATCCCGGCCAGGTCGTACCCGGACGCCGCGAACACCCGCGCCGCCGCGGCCAGGATCCGCTCCCGGCGTTCGTCCTTGCTCAACCGTTTACCTGACATCGGTCAGGTACGCTATCAGTCAACCTGACGGGTGTCAGGTAGTGCTCCGGGTAACCTGGTCGATCGTGCGTACTGTCGTAGTGATCGGGGGCGGGATCGTCGGGCTCGCCACCGCCTGGGAGCTGACCAAACGCGGGCTGGACGTCACGGTGGTCGAAAAGGAGGACCACTGGGCGGCCCACCAGACCGGGCACAACTCGAACGTCGTGCACGCGGGGCTCTACTACAAGCCGGGTTCCTTCAAGGCCAGGATGTCCACCGCGGGCAATCGGTCCATTGTGGACTTCGCGCGGCAGTACGGGGTGCCGGTCGAAGTGTGCGGCAAACTGGTCGTCGCCACCTCGGAGGCGGAGCTGCCGGCGCTGAAGGTGCTCGCCGAACGGGCCGAGGCCAACGGTGTCCCGGCCAAGCTGATCACCCCGAGCGAGGCCCGCGAGTACGAACCCGAGGTCTCGTGCGTCGCCGCGCTGCGCGTGGAATCCACCGGCATCATCGACTTCGCGGGCGTCTGCGCCGCGCTCGTGCGGCTGCTCGACGAATCCGACGCCGACCTGCGTCTCGGCACGCCCGCGTTGGGGATCCGCCCTGGCCGCACCGGTGGTGTCGAGGTGGCGACCGGCGACGACGTGCTCCACGCCGACGCCCTCGTCAACTGCGCGGGCCTGCACGCGGACCGCGTCGCGCGGCTCGCCGGGCTCACCCCGAGCGCGCGGATCGTGCCGTTCCGCGGCGAGTACTACGAACTGAAACCCGAACGCCGCCGGCTGGTGCGCGGGCTGATCTACCCGGTCCCGGACGCGTCGCTGCCGTTCCTCGGCGTGCATCTGACCCGCATGCTCGACGGCAGTGTGCACGCCGGCCCCAACGCCGTGCTCGCGCTGCGCCGCGAGGGCTACACCTGGCGCGACTTCTCCGCGAAGGACCTCGCCGAGGTCGCCCGCTTCCCCGGCGTCTGGCGGCTCGCGCGCAAGTACGCGTACCCGACCGGCCTCGACGAGGTCCGCCGGTCGTTCTCGAAGCGCCGCTTCGCCGAAAGCCTCGCGCGGCTCGTGCCCGCCGTCACCGAGGACGACATCGTGCGGCACGGCTCCGGTGTCCGCGCGCAGGCGCTGCGCCCGGACGGCGCGCTCGTCGACGACTTCCTGATCGAGACCGCGCGGAACCAGGTGCACGTCCTCAACGCGCCCTCACCGGCGGCGACCAGCGCGCTGGAGATCGCGAAGTACATCGCCGACGAGGTGACGGACTAGCCTTCGCATGGCCGGAAAGCGATCACGCGTGATCGGAGACGCGACTCGCGTGATCGGAGGCGCAACTCGCGTGCGCTAGGACGAGGGCGGCAGATTCCCGTTCAGCAGCGGAACAGCCGCCTTGATCACTTCGCACGCCTTCGCGGGATCGTCGAGGTTGCCCGCGATGATCGCGACCGTCGAGGTGGCGGTGATCGACAGCCCCGCGGCGCACAACTTGCCGCCCGACTCGGTGTAGAGCTTCCACTTGCGGTCGCCCGAGTCGAAGTCCTGCGGTTCGCCCTGCGTGATCAGCGTCGGGACTTCGTCCATCGGCTTCGCCGGGTAGAACCAGAGGTCGAACGGCTTCTCGCCCTTGTCGCCGTCGGTGTCGGCCCACTCGCAGCCGACCACGTTCGGATCGGACGTGGACTTCAACGGTTCGCCGGTGGGGCCGAGCCGCAACTGCGCGGTCTGCTCGGGCTTGAGCATGGCGCACGGATCGGTGGTCACGAGCGGCCCGCCCGGCTCGGCGGGCTTCTGCCCGGGTGGCGCGGTGATCTGCGGGTCCTGCTGACCACCCGGCAGCTTCGACGCCACGGCCGGGGCCGCCGCCTTGGCCAGTTCGCACGCGTTGCCCTCGGTGTGGTCGGGGCTCTCGCTGGCGATCTCCACGAAGGAGTCCGGGGTGAGCTCCGTGCTCAGCGAGCAGTAGGTCGGGCCGAGGATGGTGGCGTACCGCGTCCAGGTGAACCCGCCGAGCCCGAACTTCTCCCCGGGCTGCGCGCCGCTCATGTAGTCGTTCAAGGACAGGTCCTTGCTCAACGACACCTCGAGGTTCGACGCCTTGCGCACGTCCTCCAGTTTCCGGAACCGGCAGACGGCGGGGACCTTCTGTTCGGGCTTGGCCGCGCGTTCTTCTCCGGGGTAGGTGACGCCCAGCGCTGTCGCGTGTTCCTGCGTCAGCAGTTCACACGGCTCGGCCTTCGTGACCACCGGCCCCTGACCGGGCACCGGCGAGGCCGTACCGCCGATCGTCGACGTGCAGCCGCCGACCGTCAGCATCGCCAGCACCGCCGGCCCGATCGCGAGCGAATTCCGAAAGCGCATGCGTCCCCTCTTCCTCGGCGCGGACCCTACTTCGATGCCGGCGTGAGCACCTCGGTTCCGCCGAGGAAGGGGCGAAGTGCCTCCGGCACCCGGACCGAACCGTCTTCGAGCTGGTGGTTCTCCAGGATCGCGACGATCCACCGGGTGGTGGCGAGCGTGCCGTTCAGCGTGGCGACGGTCTGCGGGCGGCCGTCGTCGTCGCGGTAGCGGATGCCGAGACGGCGGGCCTGGAACGTCGTGCAGTTCGACGTCGAGGTCAGCTCGCGGTAGGTGTCCTGCGACGGCACCCACGCCTCGCAGTCGAACTTCCGGTACGCGGACGTGCCGAGGTCGCCGGTGGCGGTGTCGATCACCCGGTACGGGACCTCGATCTTGGCGAGCATCTGCTCTTCCCAGTCCAGCAGGCGCGCGTGCTCGGCTTCGGCGTCCTCGGGACGCGTGTAGACGAACATCTCGACCTTGTCGAACTGGTGGACACGGATGATGCCGCGGGTGTCCTTGCCGTACGAACCGGCCTCGCGGCGATAGCAGGACGACCAGCCCGCGTAGCGCTTCGGTCCCTTCGCCAGGTCGAGGATCTCGTCGGCGTGGTAGCCGGCGAGCGGGACCTCGGAGGTGCCGACGAGGTACAGGTCGTCGTCGCGCAGCCGGTAGACCTCCGACGAGTGCGCGCCGAGGAACCCGGTGCCCGCCATGATCTCCGGCCGCACCAGGGTCGGCGTGATCATCGGGGTGAAACCGTTCGCGGTGGCCTGCGCGATCGCCATGTTCAGCAGGCCGAGCTGCAACTGGGCACCGATGCCGGTGAGGAAGTAGAACCGCGAGCCCGAGACCTTCGCGCCGCGCTCCATGTCGAGTGCGCCGAGGCCCTCGCAGAGTTCGAGGTGGTCCTTCGGCGCGAAGTCGAACTTCTTCGGCTCACCGACGTGCTTGAGCACGACGTAGTCGTCCTCGCCGCCTTCGGGCGCGTCGGGGTGGACCAGGTTCGGCACCAGGCGGTGCAGCTGCTCGAACTCCTCCGAAGCCGCGGTCTGCTCGACCTCGGCCGTCTTGACCTGGGCGGCGAGGTCTTTCGCCTTGGCGAGCAGCTCGGCCCGCTCGTCGCCCTGCGCCTTGGGGATGAGCTTGCCCAGCGACTTCTGCTCGGCGCGCAGCTTGTCGGCGGCGGCGATGGACGAGCGGCGGCGGGAGTCGAGGGAGAGCAGCTTGTCGACCGCTCCTTCGTCCTCGCCACGGGCGCGCTGTGAAGCGCGCACGACGTCCGGGTCATCGCGCAGAGTCCTGGGGTCAATCACGAGTGCTGAGAGTAGTCCGTGCGAGCCGCACAACATGTGCGGGTCCGCGCGGATAACCCGACAGTCTGATCGTTGCCGCCCGTTTCGGGCCGTCCCCATACTGAGATCTCCCTGCTGCGGACGGAGAAACCCGATGACCGATGCGGACCTGCTGGCGCGGCACAAGGCGGTACTGCCGTCGTGGCTGGCGCTCTACTACGACGAGCCGATCGAGATCGTGCACGCGCAGGACCGCCGGGTCATCGACTCGACCGGGCGCAGCTACCTCGACTTCTTCGCGGGCATCCTGACGAACTCGATGGGCTACGACGTCTCGGCGATCAGCGACGCCGTGCGCAAGCAACTCGACACCGGGATCCTGCACACCTCGACGCTGTACCTGATCCGCTCCCAGGTCGAGCTGGCCGAGCGCATCGCGAAGCTCTCCGGCATCCCCGAGGCGAAGGTGTTCTTCACGAATTCCGGGACCGAAGCCAACGACACCGCGCTGATGCTCGCCACCCAGTACCGGCGCAGCAACCAGGTGCTGGCGATGCGGAACTCGTACCACGGCCGGTCGTTCGCGACGGTCGGCATCACCGGCAACCGCGGCTGGTCGGCGTCGTCGCTCAGCCCGGTGAAGGTGAGTTACGTGCACGGCGGCTATCGGTACCGCAGCCCGTTCCGGGCGCTTTCGGACACCGAGTACATCGACGCGTGCGTCGCGGACCTGGTCGACGTCCTGGAGACGGGCACTTCGGGTGACGTCGCCTGCATGATCGCCGAGCCGATCCAGGGCGTCGGCGGGTTCAGCTCGCCGCCGGACGGCCTGTTCAAGGCGATGAAGGAAGTCCTCGACCAGTACGGGATCCTCTTCATCTCCGACGAGGTCCAGACCGGCTGGGGCCGGACCGGGGAACACTACTGGGGGATCCAGGCGCACGACGTCGTCCCCGACGCGATGACCTTCGCCAAGGGCCTCGGCAACGGGCTCGCGATCGGCGGTCTCGTGGCGCGCGGCGATCTCGTCGACTGCCTGACCGCGAACTCGATCTCGACCTTCGGCGGCAACCCGGTCGCGATGGCGGGCGCGGCCGCGGTCCTCGACCACATCGCCGAGGGCGACCTCCAGGCCAACGCCCTCGCGCGCGGCAACGAACTGCTCGGCGGCCTGCGCGCGGCGGGGAACCCGCTGATCGGGGACGTCCGCGGCAAGGGACTGATGATCGGCGTCGAACTGGTCGAGCCGGGCGGTATGGAGCCGAACCCGGGGGCCGCGGCGCGGATGATGGAGGAGACCAAGGCGCGGGGGCTGCTGATCGGCAAGGGCGGGCTGCACGGCAACGTGCTGCGGATCGCGCCGCCGATGACGCTCACCGCCGAGGAGGCCGCCGAAGGCCTCGGCATCGTCACCGACGCCCTGGCCGCCATCTCCTGACAAGTGCGTTCAGGAGCGGGCGAAGCGGGCGATGACCTCGCCCAGCCGTCCACCGGCGTCCTCCTGGAGGAAGTGACCGGCGCCGGTGATCGTCGGATGCTCGAGCTCCCGTGCGCCGCGCATCGAGCCGCGCAGTTCGAGACCCCACGGAGCGGTGATCGGGTCGCCGTCGGAGAACGACACCAGGAACGGCTTGTTCAGTTCGGCGAGCACCTTCAGCGCGGCGCGGTTGGCCGCCGAAGCCGGATCGTCCGGGGTGATCGGCACCAGCGACGGCATCGCCCGCGGCGCGGCCTTGTACATCTCGTTCGGGAAGGGCGCGTCGTAGGCGGCGCGGACCTCGTCCGGCAGCTTGGCCTGGCAACCCGACTGGACGAGCCGCCCGACGTCGAGGATCTGGGCGTTTTCGACGGTGTCGCGGAACTTGTGCCAGAGCTCCGGCATGTCCGTGTCGCCGGTGGGGAGGCCGGTGTTGGCGGCGACGACCCCGGCGAACCGGTCGGGGTTCTCGGCGACCAGGCGCAGGCCGATCAGGCCGCCCCAGTCCTGGCCGACCAGGGTGACGTCGGTCAGGTCGAGCACGTCGAAGGCGAACGCGCGCATCCATTCGACGTGCCGCTGATAGGTGTGGTCGACCATGTCGCCGGGTTTGTCGGACCGGCCGAAGCCGATCAGGTCGGGCGCGATGGCGCGCAGTCCGGCGGCGGCGAGCACCGGGATGACCTTGCGGTAGAGGTAGGACCAGGTCGGCTCGCCGTGCAGCAGGAGGACGGGCGGCCCGTCCGCCGGTCCGGCCTCCACGTAACCCACTCTGATCACGCCGCCGTGAAGGTCGACGAGGTCCGCGTAGCGCGGTTCGAAGTCGAAGTCGGGCAGGTCCGAGAACCGGTCGTCCGGTGTCCTCAAAAGGCGCACGATTCCCACGCTAGTGGGAATCGTGCGCCGATGCCGTTTTCAAGTGGTCAAGCTGTGATCCTTCAAACGGTCACGAAATGCCGACGGCCACGACGAGGCCGAGGGCGAGGTGCGCGGCGGCGACCACGACGCTGACCGGGGCGAACTTGTCGCTCTCGATGGTCGAGCGGACGTCGATGCGGGTCGCCCACTCCAGCAGCCGGACGGCCAGCACCTGCACCACGATGCCGAGCAGGCCGTAGACCAGCGAGGTGATGAGGCCCTCGGTCAGGTCGCTGGCGGAGTTCGCGATCGCCACGACGACGATGAACGCCATCGACAGCAGGCCCGACGCGGTGACGATGACCGCGTTCGGCAGGCCCCGGCTGACCAGCTGGGACAGCTTGCCGGGCGTGGTCCAGTCGATCGCCCAGAACCCGGCGAACATCAGCAGCAGACCGACGACGCCGTACAGCAGGATCGCGCCGATCCCTCGCACGAGGTCGGAGCCGAACGTGTCGGACAGCGCAAGGGTGGTGGTCACAGGGGTTCTCCAGAAGTCAGGAATGTCAGGTTTGTGCGCTTGCTTCTATCACGACTCGACGATGCGATGCGGGACGAACGCCGCACCGTCGTCCGTGACGAGTCCTGCCGTCTCGCGGATGCCGAGGCCGGCGGCCTGGTCCCCGACGATCCACGCACCGAGCGCGGGCCGGTAACCCTGGAACTCCGGGAGCGGGTCGAACGCCTGGTAGACGAACCCTTCCGCGCCGTAGACGCCGTCGGTCTGCGTCTCGTAACCGGTGGCGACGATCTGCACGTTCGCGCCCTCGCGGCCGAGTTTCGGCTTGCGGACGTACTCGGTCAGCAGGCCGGGGTCGTCGGCGAAGGCGGGCAGCAGGTTCGGGTGCCCGGGGTAGTTCTCCCACAGGATCGCGAGCAGCGTCTTGTTGGAGAGGATCATCTTCCACAGCGGCTCGACCCACAGCGTGCGCGGCATGGTCTCGACGGCGAAGCGGCCGAACTCCTCGTCGACCACCCATTCCCACGGGTAGAGCTTCACCACGGTCGCCATCTGCGCTTCTTCGAGGTCGACGAACCGCTTGAGCACCGGGTCCCAGCCGATCTCCTCGATCGACAGGCCGACGGTGTCGAGCCCGGCTTCGGCCGCGGTCTCCTGCAGATACGCCGTCGTCACGTGGTCCTCACCGGAAGGATCGGCGGACGACCAGGTGAAGTGCAATTCGTTCGAGGGCAGCTTGTCGGCGAGTTCGGCCCAGCGCTCGACCAGCTTTTCGTGGATCGAGTTCCATTGGTCGCTCTCGGGGAAGACCGTGGTCTTCCAGTGCCACTGCAGTACCGCGGCCTCGAGCAGCGAGGTCGGGGTGTCGGCGTTGTACTCGAGCAGCTTCGCCGGGCTCTTGCCGTCGTAGCGCAGGTCGAAACGGCCGTAGACGTGCGGATCCTGCCGCTTCCACGACTCCGCGATATGCGGCCAGACCCACTCGGGGATGCCGAAGCGGTGGTACTGCTCGGTGGTGATCACGTTGTCGACGGCTTCGAGGCACATCGAGTGGAGCAATTCCACGTCCGCCTCGACGGACAGGATCTCGTCCATGTCGAAGACGTAGTGGACCGACTCGTCCCAGTACGGCCGGGACTTGCCGGAGCCGTCGCGGGCGGGGGTGCCGAAGACCAGGCCCTGTTCCTCGACGATGTTCTGCCAGTCCCGCCGGGGCGGCTGGGAATCCCGGTACACCTACGAGCCCCCGCTCTTGCCGCTGCTGCCGCTCTTGCCGCTGATGCCGAACCCGCCGCGCTGGACGGACTTGCCCGATTTGGTGCTGACGTTCGCGCCCGACGGCGCGGTGTACGAGCCGCCGGAGACGCGCTGCCCGATCTGCCCGGTCCCGCCGTAGTTGTAGCGGTAGCTCTGCATCGGCCCACCGAAACCGCCGATCGGGAGGAAGAAGAACCCACCGCTGACGTAACCGCCCTGCGACCGGACGTAGTTCTCGTCGCAGTTCCGGTCGTCCTGGACGATCTCCGTGTCCTTGGCGGCGCAGACCGCCGTGACCTCGTCCGGCTTCGCGACCGTGTAGAACGTCGCGACCAGACCGACCAGACCGACCGTCACCCCGGTTCCGATCAGGATCTTCTTCTTGGTCGAAGACTTCTTCTCGGCGGCGCGAGCGGCTTCGGCTTCAAGCTCCTCCTGGCGTTCCTGCTCCGCCAGCGCCTGCTGCCGTGCCCGTTGCTCGGCAAGCGAAGGCTGCCGCGTCTGCGTGCTGTCGTCCTGGAAGCGCATCGAGCCGCGCTTCGGCGGCTCCTGGGGCGCCTGTGCCCCCTGGTTGTCATCCTGCGTCATCGAAGCTCCGTAATCGCCCGCCGGCCCGAACCCGTGTCCAACACTAACCACCCGGTATGCGCACCTTACGTGCGGCGCGGGCATCATGGAGTGGATGTCTCAACAGGCCGAGCGGTTCCGTGACCCGCGAAACGCGCTGAGCAGCCTGCGCACCCGGCTCGTCATGGCCGGTGTGTTCGCGGGCGCGATCATCGCGCTTTCGCTGAGTGTGGCGTTCTCGTGGAATGTGGGCCCGGAAGGCGGTGCGGGCGGCGGCCCCCCCAAACTGTCCCCCGCCGCGGCCGAAGCGTTCCAATCTCCCCCTGGCACCTGCCTGACCTGGAACAATCCGGACGCCACCGACGCGCGGCGCGTCCCGTGCGGGGACGCGCACCTGTTCGAGGTCACCAGCATCGTCGACATCGGCGTACAGTACCCACCGGGGGTACCGAGCCCGAATCTGGAGCAGTGGCAGGAGATCTCCCACTCCCGTTGCACCATCGACGTCAAGCCGTATCTCGGTCGCAACCTGGATCCGTACGGCAAGCTGAGCATGAACCTGCTCCGCCCGACGCCCGCACAGTGGGCGGACGGTGACCGTCAGTTGCGCTGCGGTCTGCAATGGGCCGGTCAGAGCGGCAAGCTCCAGCCGACCAAGGGCCCGGCGAAGGAGCAGGACCAGTCCGCGGTGTGGGAGCCGGGCACGTGCCTCGCGCTGCTCAACAACAGTTTCGGCGACCCCATCGACTGCGCCAAGCCGCATTCGTACGAGATGATCGCGACGATCGACCTCAAGACGAAGTTCAAGGACGGCTACCCGTCGCAGGAGCAGCAGAACACCTGGCTGGACACCGCATGCTCGACGGCCTCGCAGGAGTACACCGGCAACGCGGACCTGGCGGCGAAGAAGCTCATCCTCAGCTGGGACGTCCGCGAGCAGGAGAGCTGGGACGCCGGGTCGACGCTGGTGAACTGCAAGGTCGCGGCCGTCCTGCCGGACAACAAGGGGCTCGCGCCGGTCACCGGGAGCGTGAAGGTCGGCAAGGGCGACGCCCCGCCGCCGGAGAGCGGCCAGACGAGCCCGCCGGCGTCCTCTGCCGCCCCGAAGACCGGAGGCTGAACCCGTGCCCGTCGAGATGACCCAGCAACGCTTCGAAGAGCTGGTTTCGGAGGCACTGGACGAACTTCCCCCCGAATTCGCGGACGCGATGGACAATGTCGTGGTACTCGTGGAGGAGTTCAACGAGGAGTCGCCCACGATCCTAGGGCTCTACCACGGCGTCGCCCTGACGGAGCGGACCCACGAGTACGGCGGGGTGCTGCCGGACCGGATCTCGATCTACCGGCGCCCGCTACTGGAGATGTGCGACACCGAGGAGGACGTCGTCGAGGAGGTGCTGATCACGGTGATCCACGAGGTCGGCCACCATTTCGGCATCGACGACGCACGGCTGCACGAACTCGGCTGGGGCTGAGCCGGTGGACGAGCGATAGCAAAGGTCCCTTGCTCCGCCGGCGGAGGCTCCGCCGGCGGCGGATTCCGTGTCGAAGGAGGCATGGTCGGTGATTTTTGTGCGTCGGGCACCAAGAGATCTCCGGATTCTTAACTCGGTGTAACAACGCCGACACTTTGGGCGACAGCCCCGCTAAACTTTTCGACACGTTGTCGTCGGCCGGCGCCGGCGAATGCCTGGGGAGGCGGTGCATGGCCGAATCGGCGGCGCGCAGGAGGGGTGACCGTCGGTTGCGCTGGCTGCTCGCCTCCAGCGCGGCGTCGAACCTCGGCGATGGGATCGGCAAGGTCGCCTTCCCGCTGCTCGCGGTCACCCTGACCCGCGACCCGCTGCTCATCGCCGGTCTCTCGGCGACCCAGTTCCTCCCCTGGCTGCTGTTCGCGTTGCCGGCCGGCGCGCTCCTCGACCGGATCGACCGGCGGCGCGCGATGATCCTCGCGAACAGCGCCCGCGCGGTGGTCGTCGGCGGGACGGCCGTCCTGGTCGCGGTGGGCGGGGTGACGATCTGGGCGGTCTACGCCGCCGCGCTGCTCATCGGCTTCGCGGAGGTGGTCGCCGACAGCGCCGCGAACGTGCTCATCCCGGCGGTCGTCGGCAAGGAATCCCTCGACAGCGCGAACAGCAAGCTCCAGGCCTGCGAGATCGTCGGCCAGACCTTCCTTGGCGGGCCGGTCGGCAGCGCCACCTTCGCGCTCTTCGCGACGTTCCCGTTCTTGCTCAACTCGGTGGGTTTCGCGATCGCGGCGGTCGTGCTGATCGGCCTCGCCGGAAGCTACCGCCCGAAGGCCGCGGAAGGCGCCGGCACCGACCTTCGCGCCGAACTGGCGGAGGGTTTCCGCTGGCTGAAGGGCAACCGGCTGGTCCTGCGCCTGGTCGTCATCGCCGGGTTGATCAGCCTGGTCAGCGAACTCGCGCAAGCCCAACTGGTGCTGTACGCGATCGAGTACCTGCGTCTCAGCGAGGCGGCCTTCGGGCTCTTCGCGTTCGTCGGCGGCATCGGCGGCCTGCTCGGCGCCGCCATCGCCCCGCGGCTGGTGAAGGTGACCAGCCGTCGCGCGGTGCTCCTCGGGGGCACGGTCTTCTGCGGCACGGCGTTCACCGGCATGGGCCTGACGGCTTCGCCGGTGGCGGGAGCGGCACTGTTCGGCCTGTTCGCGGCGGCCGTCGTCGCGGTGAACATCGTGCTCGGGACGGCACGGCACACGCTCGTCCCCGGCGAACTGCTCGGCCGGGTCCTCGGGGTGTGGCGCACCGTCGTCTGGGGGGCGATCCCGGTCGGCGCTCTGCTCGGTGGCGTCCTCACCCACGCCCTCGGTTCGCCTGCCCGGACATTCCTCACGTCGGGGCTTCTGCTGTTCGGTGTGGCCGGTTTCGCGTTCGTCTCGTTACGCCGGGGAGCCTTCGATGACGAATCGGCCACGGAGGTGCGGGTTCTCCACCAAGACCGGTGAAAACAACGGACGTTGGTGCTGAAATGACCCATCACCGCCACTGGTGACGGGAGGTCCGCGATGCGGCAGACACTGGTGCCGGAGGCCGGCGTGGGGACGGAACAACCTTCCAGACGCCCGCAAGTGCTCACCGCGGTCGCCGGTTTCGTGATCGGCGGCGGCGTGATCGGCATGCTGTGGGCGCTCTCGGGCGTCGAGGCGGGAGCCCTCGAAGACGCGCAGGACGCGTGCCGGGCACTGACCAGGGTCGGCACGATCCCGGACACCACCGGCTCCGCGCCCGGCGAGCGGACCGTCGCCGTGTTGGCCCCCGAAGTCCTGCACCGGATGACGGCCGCACGGGAACTGTCCGCCGCGGCGGCGGCCGCCGACGCCGCCTACCGGCCGCTGGCCGACCACATCGACGGCGTCAGCCGGATGGTGTTCAGCCTGCACTTCAACCAGATCGCCGGACAGCGGCACCTGACGCAGGCCGAACAGCTCTGCACCCAGCTCTGACCGCGGACACGACCGGCGGGACACGGCCTAACTCTTGTGGACGGTCCTGACGGTCAGCTGGTTGCCGGGGATCTGCCCCGCGCAGCCGAGACCCTGCACCGGCACGAAGTTCGACGCCGTTTCCTGCGGCAGGTACACCCGCAGCCCTCGGGTCTCGGTCGGCTTGCAGACCGCCTCGTCGTAGTTGCGGACGTTCACGAAGCCGACGTCCGCGGCCGCGCTCTCGCCGTTGCCGAGCCGGACCGGCGCACCCTTGTCACCGTCGCGGAAGGCGGCTTCACCGACCTGGTGACCGTCCGCGCCGGTCACGTAGGAGATACCGGGAAAGCCCTGAATGGTGCACGGATGCCCGCTCACGTTGGTGATGACGAGCCGCCGGTACACCGTGCCCGCGGCGGCGTCACCGTCCTTGACGGACAGTTTGACGTCTCCTGCCTTGCAGAGCCCGTCGCTCCTCGGCTCCTGCGCGGGCTGCTGGACCGGCTGCGAAGCCGGCGCCGGGCTCGAAGAGCTCGCACTGGGCGCGGCCGAGGTGTCCGGCGCCGAAATGGACGGTGACGCGGACGTGTTCTGCGCGACAGGTGTCGTCTCGGCACCGCACGCGCTGAGCAGCAGGAGTCCGGTGGTACCCGCGACGAGACCGCCGATGGAGATCATCTTCGAACGAACCATGGTCCTTCGCCTCCCTGTAGCTACACACAGCCAGACACAGTCGGACACTGTCGGACACTGTCGGTTGACCCACCGTCCAGTAGACGTGTTGTCCGCGGTGCGGGTTGCGCCCATCCGGTTAATTCCCCACAAGGTGTCAATAGATCTTGTGGGGTGTGTTCCCGGCCGGGAGCGGAGGCAAACGTTCGCGGTCAGCCGTCGACGGGGACGTCGGCCCAGGTGAGGCAGGTCCAATCGGTGGGGTTCGCGACGAGTTCGACGACACCGGTGTTCGGGATGAGCCCCTGATTGGCGACTTCGGCGGTCACGTTCCCGGCGAGCCATTCACCACCCAGCCGGATCGCCCCACCGTGGCTCACCAGCACCACCGTGCCGTCGGGATCGGCCTGCTCGTGCTTGGCACGCAGCCGGGCGACCGCGTCGAGCATCCGGACGCGAACCTGCGCGCCGGTCTCGCCGCCGGGGATCGGCGGGTCGAGTTCGCCGAGGGTCCACCGGCGCACGACGCTCATGTAGGTCGTGATCGAGTCCTTGTCCGTCTTGCCTTCGAGGTCACCCGCGGCGACCTCGTGCACCCCGTCGAGCACCTGGACCTCGAAGCCGAGTTCGGCGGCCAGCGGCGCGGCGGTCTGCTGGGCGCGGACGGCCTGCGAGGCGTAGACCGCGACGATGGGCTCACCGGCCAACCGCTTCACCAGGTCCCGTGCCTGCTCGCGGCCCAGCTCGGTGAGCGGCGGACCGGGCAACGCGGTGTCGAGCGCTCCTCGCACGTTGCCCTCGGTCTGGCCGTGGCGGACAAGGAGAAGTTTCACGCCTGTGCTCCCTTCCGTACCGACTCGACCCAGTCGATCGCGTCGGTGAAGTCGTCGTTGGCGGCACCGGGCTCGATCTCGGTCGTGCCGTTGTCCGCGCGCGGGTGGGAGCCGAGGAACCGCACGTTGCTGCACCGGCGGCGCAACGCGGCCAGCGCGTCGCCGATCCGGGGCTCGGCCACGTGCCCCTCGAAGTCGATGAAGAAGCGGTACTCGCCGAAGTTGTTCCTGGTCGGCCGGGCGTCCAGCTTGGTCAGGTTGATGCCGCGGACCGCCAGTTCGGTGAGCAGTTCCGCCAGGGCGCCCGTCCGGTTCGTCGCGGCGGCGACGATCGACGTGCGGTCGGCCCCGGTCGGTTCCGGCAGCAGGCCGGGCGCGCGGACCAGCAGGAACCGGGTCTTGGCGTCGCGGACGTCGGCGACCTCGGTGGCCAGCACCTCCAGTGGATAGTGCTCGACGGCGACCGGGGCGGTGACGGCGGCGTCGAACTCGCCGGCGTCGACCGCGACCGCGGCCGCGGCGGTGGACGACGTCGCGACCGGATGCGCGCCGGGGAAGTTCGCTTCGACCCAGTGCCGGACCTGCGCGAGCGCGTGCGGATGGCTCGCCACGGTGCGGATCTCGGTCGTCCCCGGCCGGGTCAGCACGCTGAAATGGACCGGCAGCAGCACCTCCGCCACCGCGACGAGCGGCGCGGCCTCGCTCAAGCTGTCGAGCGTGGCCGTGACCGCGCCCTCCACGGAGTTCTCGATCGGGACGCAGGCCGCGTCGGCCGCCCCCGAGCGCACCGCGGCGAGTGCCGCCGGGATGGTCTCCGCGGGGATCAGCTCCTCACCGGCGGCGAGCCGGCGCGCGGCCTGTTCGGTGAAGGTTCCCTGGGGGCCGAAGTACGCGATCCGTGACACCCCGCCAGATTACGCACGACACGGGTGGCGACTTTCACTCGGACAGCCGGTACGCGTACCGGTTACGCCGGGTGCCGTTTTTTGCCATGCTTGAGGCGTGACCGCCGAACCGGGCACGCACACCGGCCATGACGACGTCGGCTCCTCGTTCGCCCCCCTGCCGGACCGTCCCACTCCCGAGCTGGTGCTGTGCGCCGTCGATGACCTGCTCGCGCAAGCCTGGACCACCGTCGCGGACACCGTGGACGGCCGGATCCACGTGCACCGCGGGTCGGTGCTCGACGTCGTCGCGCAAGCCGTCGTCAGCCCCGCGAACTCCTACGGCTGGATATGCGTGGCGGTATCGACGCGGTCTACGCCCGCGCCTATCCCGAGGTCGAGCAGAACGTGCGCAGCGCCGTCCTCGCCTACCACGGCGGCGAGCTCCCGATCGGTGAAGCGGTGATCGTGCCCACCGGCGAGGCGGAGCCCGCCTGGCTGATCAGCGCGCCGACGATGCGGGAACCCGGTGAACACCTCCCGCGCGACACCGTGCACCCGTACCTGGCCGCCAGGGCGGTGTTCCGGCAATGGCGTGACGGCAGGCTCGACCAGGGCCGGGTCCGTGATCTCGTGCACACGATCGCGATGCCCGGACTCGGTACCGGCGTCGGCGGGATCGCGCCCGCCTCCTGCGCCCGGCAGGTCGCCGCGGCGTGGAACGAGGTCTTCACCCCCGGCCGCTCTCGTCACGGACGGTAACGCCCCGAAGCGGGCTACATCACATCGCAGCGCGTTCACGAGCCGTAAGCCCTACCGTTGAAGCGGCTTCATCCGGTTCGCGGCACGTTCACCGCCGAGAACTCGTCAACACGGTTTTGTACGGCGCCAGCGCTGGCGACGGGCGAGGAGTGTGCGATGCCGCGAGTCCGTGAGCTCAGTCCCTACGTCGAGTTGCACCGTGAGCAGTGGCGCGAGTTGCGCCGGTCGACTCCGCTGCCGCTGACCGCCGCGGAACTGCTGCGGCTGCGTGGTCTCGGCGAACAGGTCGACCTGGCCGAGGTCGCCGAGGTCTACCTGCCGCTCTCCCGGCTGATCAATCTCCAGGTCGCCGCCCGGCAACGGTTGTACGAAGCCACCACCACCTTTCTCGGTGAAGACAGCCGGGGCACCAAGGTGCCGTACGTCATCGGCATCGCCGGCAGCGTCGCCGTCGGCAAATCGACCACCGCGCGCATCCTGCGCACCCTGCTCGCCCGCTGGCCGGACCACCCCAGGGTCGACCTGGTCACCACCGACGGGTTCCTCCACCCGCGGGCGGAACTGGTCCGGCGCGGGCTCATGCACCGCAAGGGTTTCCCGGAAAGCTACGACCGCCGGGCGCTGCTGCGCTTCGTCACCGAGGTGAAGTCCGGCGCGGAACGGGTCAGCGCTCCGGTGTACTCGCACCTCGCCTACGACATCCTTCCCGACGAGGAACAGGTCGTTCAGCGGCCCGACATCCTGATCCTCGAAGGACTGAACGTCCTCCAGCCCGGCCCCCGGCTCACCGTCTCCGATCTGTTCGACTTCTCGATCTACGTGGACGCGCCCACGACCGACATCGAACGCTGGTACATCGAGCGCTTCCTCAAGCTGCGGCACACCGCTTTCGCGGACCCGGCGTCACACTTCCACCACTTCGCCGGCCTCCCGGACGACGAGGCCCGTGCCGAGGCGCGCCACCTGTGGCGCACGATCAACGAGCCGAATCTGATGGAGAACATCAAGCCGACCCGGCCCAGGGCGACCCTCGTCCTCCGCAAGGACGCCGACCACGCGATCAACCGGGTCCGGCTGCGCAAGCTCTGAGCGGTCGTGGGTGGAAAGCCCGGCGCAAGGCCTCGCTAGGGGTTCGACGACGGCGAGTGGTTCGGGCTTCTGCGGTTTCCGGGGTGTTGTCCGGGGAGTAGGTGGGGGCACGGTGACCCTCTTCGGTGGTGAGCGTGACTTTGCCGTGCTCACCGCCACGGCGAGGACGTGACTGGCGTGATCGGGCGCCGGACTCGCGTGATCGGGCAGCTCACTCACGTGATGGGAGGGCGCACTCGCGTGATCGGGCGCCGCACGCACGTGATCGGGCAGCGCACTCACGTGACTGGGGTCCCTTCCGCCTGAGTGTCGAACGGGACCCTGCGTGACCGCACAGCGCCGAATTCTCTACCCACGGCAAGCATTCACGGCGACAGCCAAGATCACGAAGCCGGAAGCCGCTCACGCGACCGAATCCCAGGCGTTCCCTCACAAGGACCAGCCTTCGCACCACGAGCGAGGCGGTCGTGCGGGCCGGTCGCGCACCGCCACCGGGGGGCGGCGCTCCTCGGCCGATCGGCCGAGCCACGCTCAGTACGTGTAACCGGTTGGCCGATACCGGCTACAGCCCCCCGAGGCGACCCTTGTGTCAGGGGTTCACGAGGTCTCGAAAAGGACCTTGAGCAGGGAGGAGGCTCACGATGTTAGCTACCGTCCTGACCTGGGTCGGCTCGATTCTCGGACTCGCACTCCTGGTGGCCATGGCCGCCGGCGCCTTCGTCGTCGACTTCGACGACGCGCGCGGGGACCGTCGCCGGAAGAAGCCGCACGTCACCGAGAGCAACGGCACCTCGGCCGCACCACTGGGCTGAAACATCCGGGTCGAACACGGCCGAAGACAGGCTGAACGTCAGGGCGGAAGACGGCTCAGTCGAACGGGTGGTGCACCTGCGCACCGAGCCCGGCCGGCCACTCGGCCAGCGCGTCCGCGCGCTCCCTGTCCTGATCTCCTCGATGCCTGAGCTTGCTGATTCCTCTTTCGATCTTCCCACGGTCAACGCGCGGTCGTGCCCGGGGAAACGGCGGGTCAGGCGAGTTCGCCGAGCGCCTTCCGGTAGTCGTCGACGTCGTAGTCCATCTCGTGCTCACCGGTTTCGGTCAGCTGGGCGGCCAGCGCGTCGATGAGCCTGTCGAAGATTTCGTCGCGTTCCCGCCCGGTCTCGCTCAACCGGCGCACGGCCTGCCAGACCTCGGCGGGCTCGTCGGCCCAGAGCTGGTCGACGATCGTGGTCTTGAGCGCCAGGCGCATCCTCGGCTCGCCGTCGAAGGTCTCCTCGGCCAGCGCCTCGTGGTACTCGGGGTGCTCACCGATCACCAGCAGGCGACGCTGCTCCGGGTCCACGGGCTCGAGTTCCAGTTCCTCGTCGCCGATCTCCGCGTAGACGGTCGGGACGGCGAACATCCGGCGGGCGAGGGCTTCCGCGAGTTCCGCCGGGTCTTCGATGCCCTCGGAGCCGTCGAAGTAGACGTCGAGGGTGGAGTCGTCGTCTTGGGCGAACTCCTCCAGGAACTCGGTCGCGCCTTCGAGCAGCGCCACCCGCGCGGCCTCGGGGAGCCCGGCGCGGTCGGAGGCCCAGTTGACCCACCCGAGCACGGCGGGCTCCAGCGCGTCCTCGTACGCCTCGTCGATCTCCACCTCGCCGTCCAGCAGCGACTCGAGGAACCGGGCGAGCTTCTCGGGCCCCACCCGCAGCGGGCTGCCCGGCTCGGTCGCACAGCCGTGATCGACGAGCAGACGCGCGTAGAACCGCGTCGCTTCGGTGTCGTCCACGAGCCCGGATCCGATGAAGTCGGCCACGACCTCTTCGCGGACCTGCTCGGGCCATTCGGTGATCTCCGGCGACGGTTCGGGAGCGGGAAGCGCCCGGATCCAGGCCAGCGCGAGCGCGTGGAACCGCGCGTAGTCTTCGCTGACGTCCGGCTCTTCGACGACGTCCGTCGCGGCCAGCCCGTCCGCGAGCAGCTGGTGGGCACGCTCGGGCAACACCCGCTCCAACGTGACCAGCTCCGGGTCGTCGGCGGCCTGCTGCCGCATTTCGGCCAAGACCTCCTGCGGCTTGTCGACCACGACGACGTCGCGGATCCGGCCGCCCTCGGTGAAGTCGACCAGCGCGAGCAGCCCGTGCTCCACACCGCCGCGCGAGAAGACGCAGAGAAGGGAGGACTCGTCACCGAAGACGTCACCGGTCCGCCAGCAGTCCCCGACGGTCACCGCGGCCAGGTCGCCCGCCCATTCCGGCTCCGGGATCCCGCGCGACAGCACGGTGTTCAGCGCCGCGGCGGCCGCCTCGCGCTCTTCCTCGGTCTCGGCGAAGACTCGCAGCCCGGCGAGCAACGCGGCCGCGGCGGGCGTGATCTTCCGCTCGGCGAAGGCGATGAGCTCCATGCCGAGCGGCTGTTCGCCCTCCTCGACCTCGATCTCCCACCACTGGCCGAGCACCTCGGAGGTCAGCAGTTCGACGTCGAGCACCTCCGGTTCGGCGCCCAGGGTCGAGAAATCGCGGAGGACGTCCTTGAAGAGGCCCGTCACACTCGGGGTGGAGGGCTGGGCTGTCTTCTTGCGGGCACGGCTGACCGGACTCATGGCGACATGTTTTCACGCGGGTCCCGCCGAGCTCGTCGCGGTGGTCCTGGGCGCGAAACACGGCGTCCCGGACGCGGGCGGGCACCGGTTCCGGACCACCGCGACGGTAACGGCCCGCCAGGGTGGCTCGACCTGCTTCGCCGGGTTTCCTCGGTTCACTCCGAACAACGAAGGGCGGCGGGCGCGGTTACGCCTTGACCGGTTTCGGGATCGCGATCCTCGCCGCCTTGACCTCGGCGATCAGCCGAGTCTTGCGTTTGTGTGTTTCCACCAGGTCGCTCAGGTAGGTGCCGAATTCCTCGGCCGTACCGGCCTTCTTGTGCGCCGTGCGCAGTTTGCGCAGTTGCCGGGCCGCCTCGCGATAGGAGTGCGGATCTTTCCGGGTGATCAATTCTTCGACATGGTCCCGATAAATGGGAATGGTTTCGGCGGGATGGGCGACCGAACGTGAATCCGCGAGTTCTACGCGGACCGGCAACGAAGCCCCGAACCGCACCGCCGCCCGCCAGGCCTCGTCGGCGCGATCCTCACCCAGAAGCGCGCGGACGAGTTCGTCGGCGGCCTCCGTGCTTTCGGCGGCGAGCTCGCGCAACCGGGCCAGCGCGGTCTTCCGTTGCGAGACCCAACGCCCCGTTTCCCGTGACTCCTCGCGCAGGGCAAGATAGGTCGCGGCACCGGGGTTCTCGTCGAAATTGTTGCGCGACAGAGGAACCGGCTCCGCTTCCAGCGGAGGCGTCTCCTCCTTCTTGTCGTGCGTGAGCGCCCGCGCCGCGTGCGCGATGGCCTCGCTGTGCCGCCCCGCCGCGCGCAGCACGCGCACGATCTTGAGACTGACGTCGACTCGCGGCGGCTTGGCGGCGAGGATCGCGACGAGCGCGTCGACGTCGCCGGACACCTCCGCCAGCTCCTCGCGCAACCGTTCGGCCGTCTCGCGTTTCACGCCGGACGAATGCTCGGCCAGTACCCTGTCCACAGTGGACCGAATCCGCGCGAGTCCCCTGTCTCCCAAGGCGGAAGCGAAGTCCGCCAGCTCGATGGCCGGCCAACCGGGCCCGTCGAACTCGACTTCGAGGATCCAGGCAGCCAGGCTTTCCGGATCCGGCGGACGCGCGACGCAAGCCCGGGCGTACAGCTCGACGGCCCTGTCCAGCCTGTCCGCGATTTCGCCCGAAGTGTCGTCGATCTGCTCCAGCATCTCGCTGATGTCGTCCACGGTCCGGCGGGCGAGCGGGGCGAGATCAGCCCGGCTGCCGGCGTCGAGAAGCCGCTGCAGCGTGTCGAGGACGGAGCCCACCTTCGCGGCGTACTCGACGTTGCCCGCCATCACCGCGGTGTCGAGGAGACGGTGTGCCTCGGCGAGATCACTCCCCTGGGTGGCGAAGCGGTTCTCCAGGGCCTGCCGTAACGCAGGGTCACGCTCGGCCTGGGCATGAAGCAGCTCCGCCAGCGTTTCCGCGGCCAAGGTACGCAGGTAGGGGCGCAGATCCGTCGGGGAACTCACCCGGACAAGTCTGCCCGACCGGTTCGCCGACTCGTGTGGGCCAACAGCGTGCTCTTTTCGGCGTAATCACTCACCAGGGGTGACCAGGCCGGCAGCGGCGTTTCGAGCCGCGAAGGGCAGCGGATGAACGGGACCGAGAGCTGCCTGACGATCACCATCACCACCCCCCGCGAGCAGCGAGATCGCCGAGGCGGCGGCGAAGGTGCCACCTAGCACGCGGCCGTCCGCCGTCGACCGCGAGCTGCGCCGAAAGCCCGATCCGCCGCGCGGCGAGGTCGCCGAGGGCCCGGCCGACGACGCCGGCCGAGACGCGCCAGACGTCCTGGCCGACGGGCGGCGGCGTGGCCGTGCTCGACGCGGTTTCGACCGCGCTGGATCCGCCCCAATCCTTGCTTCCGACGAGATCGCGGTAAGTCCGGCGGCTACTATCCGTCAGCTTTCGGCGATCGCGTCGAGCCTGGGCCGGTAGGCACCGACAGCCGCGGTGTAATCGCGCCTCCCTTCGGCGTTGGGGGCGGTCCGCGCGACCTCGCGCAGGGCGGAAAGCGAGGTGTCGATGCGCTCGACGTACACGGCGTAGGTGGCGGAACGGGGTGCCCGGCGCCTGCAAATACGTCGACTCTCGTCCGCCGTACGGCCGTTCGCGCCCGGCGGCGATCTGGTAGGCACGGCACGTGACACTCGACGACCTCCACCAACGCCTCCGCGACTTCGCCGCGGCACGGTCCTGGGAACCTTTCCACACGCCGAAGAACCTGGTCATGGCCCTTTCCGGCGAGGTCGGTGAGCTGACCTCGCTGTTCCAGTGGCTCACCCCGGAGGAGTCCGCGCGGTGGCGCTCCGACCCGGAACTGGCACACCACGTCGTCGACGA
Source organism: Amycolatopsis sp. QT-25 (assembly GCF_029369745.1). Classification (NCBI taxonomy): domain Bacteria; kingdom Bacillati; phylum Actinomycetota; class Actinomycetes; order Pseudonocardiales; family Pseudonocardiaceae; genus Amycolatopsis; species Amycolatopsis sp. QT-25. The sequence continues at coordinate 175,134 of NZ_CP120210.1, read as the reverse complement.
GATCGCCGACGTCACGCTGTATCTCCTCCAGTTGGCGAACAGCCTCGGGGTGGACCTGATCGAGGCGGCCAACGCCAAGATCGACCGGAACGAAATCCGCTTTCCCGCGCCCGATTAGCCGTCTTTCGGAGCTTGTGAGGCGTACCAGCCGCGAAGGACGCTTTACGCGCTTTCCTCGCCGGCGGTGGCGTGGTCACCCGCGGCGCGACGGGCGCCCGGTTCAACACCGGCGTGGGACTTCGGCAAGCGCGTCCGGTGGCGGGCCGGGAAGACGGGAACGGCGTCGTCTCGGTCGTCGACGGGGCCGGCCCGGTGGTGGCCGCGCGCTGCCGGACTCGTTCGTCTACGGGCCGTTCTGGTTCACCGACCTCGGCCCCTCGGTCCGTGTCGAGCAGCGCTACGCGGACGGGAATCCGCTGGTCGCGGGGCATTGGCGGACACGCGACGACGGGACGGGCGGGCCGCTGCAGGCGGCGGGACAGGCCGCCGTCGTGTCCGGGACTTCGGGGCTCGGCGGACGGGCGGTGCTGTTCGGCACCGAACCGCTGTTCCGCGATCACCCGAAGGGGTTGTACTCGCAGGTGGCCAGGGCGGTTTACCGGGCCGCCGCGAAGTAACGTGGGGGTATGCCGATCCAGGTGCTGCTCATCGACGACCACGAGGTGGTGCGGCGCGGTCTGCGTGACCTCCTCACCGACGAGCCCGACATCGAGGTCGTCGCCGAAGCGAGCGGGGTCGACGAGGCCCTCGCCGTGGCGATGCACGTCGAGCCGGACGTCGCGGTGGTCGACGTACGGCTCGGTGACGGCGACGGCATCGCGCTCTGCCGGGAACTGCGCTCGAAGCCGAACCCGCCGCAGTGCCTGATGCTGACCGCGTTCGACGACGAGGAGGCCATGGTCGGCGCGATCATGGCGGGTGCCGCCGGGTACCTGCTGAAACAGGTCCGCGGCCAGGACGTGGTCAACGCGGTCCGCGAGGTCGCGGCGGGCCGTTCGCTGCTCGACCCGCTGTCGACGGCGCGGGTGCTCGACAAACTGCGGCATCCGCCCGAGGACGAACTCGGTTCCCTCACCGAACGCGAGCGCGAGGTGCTGGACCTGATCGGGCAGGGCATGTCGAACCGCGAGATCGCGGAACGCCTGTTCCTCGCCGAGAAGACGGTGAAGAACTATGTGACGTCCGTCCTCGCGAAGCTGGGCATGCAGCGCCGCACGCAGGCCGCGGCGTGGATCGCGCGCCGGGACAGGTAGTGCGCGAAAAAGGCACCCCCCCCCGACGTTTTGGGCGAAGGTCCCGATCGACCCGGAATTCCGCTCTTGGTTGACCACCACGCCGGAACGACAGCTCCTCGTGGTCGTCCGGACGTTGACGACGCTGAACCGGCTCCAGGACATCCTGACGCTGACGCGTCCCGACCTCCGTATCCAGACGACCTTCACCTTCGACGAGGCCCGGCCGGGGATTCTCTCGGCCGGTGTCCGCGAGGCGCTGCGTGACCTGCGAGTCGCCGTCATCCCTTGGGAACAGGCCGCGAAGAACACCTTCGACCTCATCCTCGCGGCGAGCGAGAACGACGCCCTGCACGAACTGAACGGGCCGATCCTGCTGGTGCCGCACGGCATCGGTTATCAGAAGTACTACCCCGGAGGACGGGTCACGTCGGGGATGGACCCGGATCGGCTCATGCTCCACGACCGGGTGGTCCCGGCGGCCATCGCGCTTTCGCATTCGGTGCAACGGGAGCAGCTGAAGTCGGCTTGCCCCGAGGCGCTGGACAGGGCGGTCGTCGTCGGCGACCCCTGTCACGACCGGATGATGGCGAGCACGCACCGCGTGGCGGCGTACCGGGCCGCACTCGGCACCGGGAGCCGGAAGCTCGTCGCGATCGCGTCGACCTGGGGCACGAATTCGCTGTACGCGCGGCATCCGCGGCTGCTTCGCGCCCTGCTCGGCGAATTGCCGTTGGACGACTACCAGATCGTCCTCACCCTGCATCCCGGCGTGTGGGCGGCACACAGTCCGTGGCAGCTGGAGTCGTGGCTGCATCCGGAGCTCAGCGGCGGGGTCACGCTCGTTCCCCCGGAGCACGGCTGGCAGGCGGCCCTGCTGGCCGCGGATTGCGTGCTCTCCGACCAGGGGTCCGCCGCGCTGTACGCCGCCGCGGCCGACAAACCGGTGCTCCTCACCGCGTCCGGCGCCACCACCACGGTGGACGACTCACCACTGGCCCTCCTGACCCGGACCGCGGCCGAACTGACGGATACCGCGCTGCGCGGCCAGATCGACGCGGCCATCGAGGGCCACGTGCCGGGCCGCTACCGGCCGATCGTCGACCAGGCCGTCGAGGACGCCGCCAGTGGTCCTCGGCTGGGCGACGTGCTCTACGACCTCCTGGAGCTGAAGAGGCCCGAGCCTCCGCCCGAGTTTCCGCCGGTGCCGGATCCGGCGCCGGTGAGCCGTCCCGTGGCCGCCCTCGTCGCCGGGATCGACGAAACCGGGAAACTCGTCCGCTTCCCCGCGTCGACACGACCGGAAGGTCTGAGCCACCGGCACGTTCTCGCGCACGCGGATCAAGCGACCCTTCGCGAACTGGACGGCGCGGACATCGTGTTCGTGGAGCACCCAGCCCGCTTCGACGAGCTTCTCGCGCGCTGGCCGCTCACCCGCCTGGCCGCCGCTCCGACGTCCGGCGGCTGTCTCGCCCGCGTCCGGGGCGACGGCGATTTCCGGCTGGCCGCGGAAATCGATCCGACCCTGCTGGCGAGCCATCTCTACACGAAGCTCGCCGTGCTCACCGACCGCGCGGAAACTTTCGAGATCGACGGACAGCCGGTCGACGTCACCCGGCGTTAGCCAGTACCGCGCGGAACTCCGCCTCGCGTGGATGCCCCGCGTCGAAGTACGTCTGCCAAGCGCGTTGGAAATGCGTATGCGCCCGTGCGTGGTCACCACGGGCGGCGCAGAGCCTGCCGAACTCCTCCTCGAACTCAGCCGTGTACTGCGTTGCACCGGACGTCAGCCGCCATGCCTCGAGCAGTTCGCGTTCGGCGTCTTCGTGACGGCCGACCGCCCGCAGGTACTTGGCACGCACCATGGACACCCGGCCGAGGTTCCGCGAATCCGTCCGGGGGAACTGCCGCGCGGCTTCGTCGAGCAACGGGCAGACCTGCTCGTACGCCCCGGCTTTCAACAGCACGTTCGCCAGCATGCGGCTGTGGATACCGAGCGACCGGCGTCCCGCGTCGGCCATCGCCCGGTCCAGCGTCACGGCTCGCCGAAGGAATTCCGCGGCGGCGGGCAGGAGGCCCTTCTCTTCGTGGAACCGGCCGCAGAACTCCTGCACGGACGATTCCAGTGCCGGGTCGTCCAGCGTCCGGACCGTTTCGAGAGCTTCCTCCAGCAGTGGCTGGGCGCGGTCGAAGTCGTGCAGCAGGAAGAAAGTACGGCCCTGCTGGCTGAGGATTCTCGTGGTGAGAGCCGGCTCGCCGAGCCGTTTCGCCGCGAGCAGGCCCCAGTGGTTGATGTGGGCGAAGAGCCGGTGATGCCCGCGGTTGAGCATGAGCACTTCGAGCGCGCCGCAGATCTGCCCGAGCTCGACATCCCGTTTCCGCTCGAACGCCTGATACGCCAGCGCTCCGTAGGTCTCCCGGGCGTCGTCGACCCAGTCGAGCGGATGCTTGCCCTCGAAATCCGGGGCGGGCACCGAAATCGGCGCGTAGCAGCGCAAGCGGTCCGGACTGGTGTGGTGATCGGCGGCGACGGCCTGGTCGCGGTAGAACTCCAGGGCCCTGGTGACCGCGACGTCCTTCGTGCCGCGGCGCAGCGCCCCCTCACGGATCAAGTGGAACAGTTGCTGCCGGGGTGTTCCCGTGGGAGCGAGGAATCCCGCGTCCGCGAGTTCGTCCAGCGCGTCGCCCGCCGGTTTCCCGAACACGGCCGTCGCCGAGGCCGTCGTGAAGTCGGGGCCGGGATGGGACGCCAGCAGCCGGCAGAGTTCGGCCGCGTCGGGCGACAGTTCGGCGAACGACTGCTCGAACGCCATCGCGATGACGTCGACCCCGCCCAGTGCCCCGGTCTCCCGGAACCCGGCCAGCACCGACGCGACCGCGCCCGGCCCGCGCCGCAACCGCTTGCCGACCCGGATTCCCGCCAGCACGAGGGCGAACGGCATGTGATCGCACAGCCCCGCCAGTTCGATGGCGGCGGCACGTTCGGCTTCGATCGCGGCCGGAGCGGAGAACCTGCCGAGAAGTTCGAGCGCGAAATCGCGTTCGAGGCCGCCGATCTCGATCGGCGGCCTCGGGTACTCGGCCAGCAGATCGTCGCCAGGGCGGATCGCGGTCACCAGCACCAGGCTCGACGGCGAAGGGGGCACCAGCTCACGCAGGTCCGAAGCCACCTCGGCGTTGTCGAGGGCCAGGAGGAACCGTCGCCGCGCGGTCACCGAGCGATACTGCGCCCACAGGTCGGCCGTGCCGGTGGACACCAGATTCGCCTCGACCCCGAGGCCGCGCAGGATCCGGGCCGCGACCTCGGACCGGCGGACCACGCCGCCGTCGCGGTACTTTTCCAGATCGACATACAGCTGACCGTCCGGATAGCGGTCACGCAGATCTTCCGCGAGCTTGCAGACCAGCGCGCTCTTGCCCGCCCCGCGAGGTCCGGTGATCAGGTGGACGCCCGACGCCGCGGCACTTCGCCGTTCGACGTCCCTGTCGACGAAATGCGCGGGCGCTCCGGGCACGTCACGCTCACCGGCCGCGCCTTGCGCGAGAATCCCCTGAAGCCGCTCCGCGAAGGCGGGATCGGATTCGAGCAGTTCCCGGACCGCGGTCTCGGCGCGGTCGGTGTCCGCGAGCAGCGACTCGACGTCTTGCGCCGCCCGGCGCCGGGCGAGCCGTTTCACGACCAGATCCTTCAGGCCACCGGCCGCGCCGGCCGCCAAGGTCTTCGCGACCTCACCGGCAATGACTTCCCACACGACGTGTTCCCCTCGTCACGGCTGGTGCCGAGGCTACCAACCACCGGCGAGCGTCACGACCTGCCGGTTGTGGAAGTAGTCGTCTTCGCGAAGCACCGTGACGCTGCCGGGTGAACCACGGAAATCGACATACCCGGCCGACTCGAGCGGCATCCGGATCCAAGCGGCGATCACGAAGGTGAGCGCGCCACCGTGCGTGACGACGATCTGATGCTCGCAGCGGCTCTCCAGAATCGACTCCACGGCCGCGTACACCCTCGCTGCCATGGCGCCTTTCGTCTCGGCGCCGGGGATGCCTTCGTCGTGTCCCAGCCGATCGCCGACGGCGGGCGGCGGGACGAACCGGCTCTCCAGCCACTCCTGCGGCCTGCCACCGGCTTCCCCGTACGACTTCTCGCGCAGCCGCCGGTCCAGGACCGGGGTCACGCCGAGCCGTTCGCCGATCACCTCGGCCGTCCGCGCGGTGCGGCGCAGATCCGAGGAGTAGAGCTCCACCTCTTCCGGCACCCTCGCCCGCAGCGATTCGGCGACGGCGGCGGCCGCGCGTTCGCCCGCGGGGGTGAGCTCGGAGTCGAACCATCCGCCCACGAGGCGATCGACGTGATGGGTGGCCTCCGGATGGGTGACTACGTGAACGGTGCGCATGCCTCGAATGTAGGCGCGGCGGGTCGGGCACTCCGAGGAGCGGCAAAGACCGTTGATTTCACCCGATTTGGTCGAGCGGAACGTCGAAAGCGACCAAAGTCCCCAGACTCGGCGAAGAATTGATCGAAAAGCGCCCACCCGACGTCGTCGCGCGTTCGGCGAGATGGCGGAGCCCGCGCTTGGCGACCCCTTGCGGCACGCCGGATCCGTTGTCCCGCACGCGAAGTTTGACGCCTTCCGCGTCACGGCTCAGTGTCACGCGGGTTTCGCTCGCCCCGGAGTGCCTGACCACATTGGACAGTGCTTCGCGCAGGGCGGCGCGGATGTGGTCCGCCTGCTCGGCGGGGATGTCGGCCAGTTCCCCCGAGAGTTCGAGGGTCGGCGGGTAGCCGAGCAGCTCGCCCGCGACGCGCACCTCACCCCGCGCGGATTCGGCGAGGTCGGTGGCGGTGACCGTCTCGTTCGCGGGTTCCGGGCTGCGCAGAGCGCGCACGGTGCCGCGGATCTCTTCGATGGTCTGATCGAGCTGGTCGATCGCCTCGGACAGCCGCGCGCCGTCGGCCTGCGCGAACCGCTTCCGCATGTTCTTGCGGACGCGGTCGAGCTGCATCCCGGCGCCGTAGAGGCGCTGCACGATGACGTCGTGCAGCTCGCGCGCGATGCGTTCGCGCTCTTGGTACAGCGTCACGCGGTGCCGCGCGTTGGCACCCTCGGCCAGCGCGAGCACCACGCCCGCCTGCGCCGCGAAGGCCGTCAGGACCTCGACCGTGCTGGCGGAGAACGGTTCCCCACCGTGACGGCGGTACACGGTGAGCGCGCCGAGGACGCGCCCGCCCGCGCCGAACGCCGACGCCGCGAACGGCCCGAATCCCCGGAGCTCCGGCGGGACGAACGGCGCCGTGCGGGGATCGACGGTGAAGTCCTCGCTGACCACCGGTTTCCCGCCCCTGGCGACCTGGCCCGCGGCGGAATCGGCGGAAAAGGCCAGCCCTCGAAGGCCGTGGGTGGTGTCCCCGTGCGCGGCCTCGGCGACCACCTGGCCGTCGTCCGCGCGCACCATGACGAGACCGAGGTCGGCCTCGGCCAGTTCGACGGCGCGGGCGACCACGGTCTCCAGCACGTCGCCCGGGTCTTCGCCGGACAGGGCGGTGCCGGTGATCTCGGTGGCGGCGGACAGTGCGCGCGCGGCAAGCGTGGGATCCATGAGCGCTCTCGACATTAGCCCGCTCCGGCCCGTGTCCGCGCTGTGACCCGGCCCTCCCGCACTTCCAGGATCACGTCCGCGTCGACGGCTTCGGCGGCGTTGTGCGTGACGTGGACGACGGTCTTCCCGGCGAACGCCTCGCCGAGCCGTTCACGCACGGTGCGTGCGGTCGGTTCGTCGAGATGGGCGGTGGGCTCGTCGAGCAGGACGAGATCGGCTCGCGCGGCGCCGAGGACGGCACGCGCCAGCGCGACCCGTTGTGCCTGCCCGCCGGACAATCCGGCGCCCGCGCTGTCGAGCATCGTGGTGAGCTCGACGTCCTCGAGAACGGCCTGATACAACGCTTTCCGCAGCTCGGCCTCGGAAGCCGCCGGCCGCGCGAGGCGCAGGTTCTCAGCGACCGTGGTCGAGACGAGCATCGGTTCCTGCGGTGCCCAGGCGACGTTCTCGGGTGCGGCGACCTCGCCCTTGCTCGGGTCGAGGAAGCCGAGCAGGGCCGCGACGAGCGTCGACTTCCCGGCACCGCTCGGGCCGATGACGGCGACGTGCGTTCCGGGCGCGATGTCGAGGTCGACTCCGGTGAGGACCGGGCGCTCGGTGCCGGGCCAGCCGAGGTCGGCGTTCCGGATCCGCACCCCGCCGGTGCTATGAAAGGTCCCTTCATTGCCAATTTTGCGATGAAGGACGCTTTCATTGCACGCGGCGAGGCGCAGACGGGCCTGGCGCAGGGTGTCCCAGTGCTGCGCCGCGGGCGGAAGAAGGGAGAAGACCTCCGCCAGCGCGAGCGGCACCAGGGCGACCACAGGCGCGAAAACCGGGTCGAGCGCACCGGCGGCGACGGCACTCACGACGAACCCGGTGCTCACGACGGTGGCGGCCCCCGTCGCCAGGATGATCAGGGCATCGGCCGCGCCGGCACCGAAAGCCTGCCGCCGCGCTTCGGCGGTCAGTGCGGCGTCGGTGGCGGCGATTCGACGACGTCGCTCTTTGTCGACCCCGTAGGCGATCAGTTCGGCGGCGGCCTCGAACAGGCTCAGCACCTGTGCCGACACCGAACGCCGTCCGGCGGCCAGCGCACTGGTCGCGCGACGTTCCGTCCACAGCGCGAGCAGCGGCGCGACCGCGCTGACCAGCACGGCCACGGCCAGCGCGAGGCCGGCTGCCGGCAGCACGGCGGTCTGGACCGCGACGGCACCGATGGCCACCAGCGCGACCACGACCAACGGCGTGATCACCCGCGGGAGCAGGTCGCGCACGGTGTCGGTGTCCCCGACCAGCCGCCGCTGTTCCTCCCCGGCCCGAAGCGCGCGTGCCGGCCCGAGCCGCACCAGCGACTTCCACAGCCGGACGCGCAGGCTCCCGGCGATCCGGAACGCGGCGTCGTGCGTGACCAGCCGTTCGAGGTAACGCAGCCCCGCCCGGCCGAGGCCGAACGTCCGCACGCCGACGATCAGCACCGTCAGAGTGAGGATCGGCGGCTGTTGCGAAGCCTTGGCGATCAACCAACCCGAAAGTGCGGTCAGCGCGACCCCGGCCAGCAAGGCGGCGGCACCGAGCAGCGCGCCGCCGAAGAACCGGGGGTGCAGCAGCTCGCGCCAGGGCAGCGGCTGGACTTGCCGGAGGTCCTCGACGATTCCGGCTTCGGCCGTCGTCATGATCGACATGTCGACAGCAGCGCCGCGCTCGTGGGCGGCGATGATCGCTGCGGCCCCGTCGTCGACGGCCTTGCGGACCGCGGTCATGACCAGTCCGGCGTTGACCTCGTCGAGATGGGCGGTGGGTTCGTCGAGCAGGAGCAGCCACGCGCCCGACCGGACCCGCACCAGGGCACGCGCCACCGCGACACGCTGCTGTTGTCCCTGCGACAGCTTCGAAACCGGCCGTTCCGCGAGTCCTGAGAGGCCGAGTTCGCTGAGCAGGTCGTCGGCGCCGACCTCCTCGCGGACCGTGCCTCCGCCGAACACCGGCGACTGCGGCACCCAGGCGACGCTTTCGCGCCACCGCTCCGGATCGGCGTCGGCGAGGTCGGTACCGCCGACGGTGATCGTGCCGTCGTGCGCCTGCACGAAACCGAGCAGCGTGGCGAGCGTCGTCGATTTGCCGCCACCGCTGGGCGCGCGCAACCAGGTGATCTCCCCGGGCCGGACGCTGAACGTCTCCCCGTCGGGCGCGAATCCTCCCCGCCTGGCGACGCGCAGTCCACGGACGTCGATTTCGCGCTGGGCGGGTGTCTCGGAACCGTGGGGCGGCAAAGGCTCCGCGAGCACGTCCGCGACCCGGCGCACGGCCTCGACGCCGTCTTCGCTGGCGTGGAACGCGGCGCCGACCGCGCGCAGCGGCTGGTAACACTCCGGCACGAGGATCAGCACGCCGAGCCCGATGGCGAGCGGCAGTTCGCCGGAGACCAGCCGGACACCGATGACGACCGCGACCAGCGCGACCGAAAGCGTCGCGATCAATTCCAGCGCGAACGCGGACGCGAACGCGACTTTCAACGTTTCGAGCGTCGTGCGGCGATGGCGTTCGGAAATCTTCCGCACCGTCTCGGCCTGCGCTTCGGCGCGGCGGAACGCGCTGAGGATCGGCAGCGCGCGGACGAGTTCCAGCAGCTGCCCCGAAAGCCGTTGCTCGGCGTCCGCGGCTTCGGCGACCCGCTCGGCGGTGTGCTTGCCGATCAGGATCGCGAACAGTGGCACCAACGGCACGGTGAGCACGACGAGCACGGCCGACGGCCAGTCGGCGAACAGGATCGCGGCACCGGCGGCGAGCGGCACGATCGCGGCGGTGACCAGCGCCGGGAGGTACTGGGTGAAGTAGGCGTCGAGCGCGTCGAGCCCCTTGGTGGTCAACGACGTCAGCTCGCCGTGACCGCGGCGCGCGATCCACTCCGGGCCGAGTTTCAAGGCGTGCTCGAGCGCCTTCGCGCGCAACTCCTCCTTCGCGCGGGCGGCCGCGCGAACGGAAACGATCCGCACCGCCCAGCCGGCCGACGCACGGCCCGCGACGAGCGCGAGCAGTACGGCCAGCTGGGCGGTGCGGTCCCCCGGTGTTCCGCGGACGACCGCGGAGAGCACGTCGGCCAGCAGGAAAGCCTGGCCCACCAGCAAGATCGCGTTGACGAAGGAAAGGATTCCACTGAGGATCAACGCCCGGCGCGCCGCACTCGAAAGCGGAGCCAGCGCGCCGAGCGGACCCTTCCCCGGTCGCGCTGGGTCCCTTGTGGACTCCTTGGCGGAAAGGGTGCCGCGGCCGGGAAGTTCGGTCATGGCAGGTGCACCGGTGGGATGTGCCGGGTGCCGATGCGCTTGCGGAACACCCAGTACGTCCAGCTCTGGTAGATCAGGACGGCGGGCGCGCCGAACACCGCGGCCCAGGTCATCACGGTCAACGTGTACGGGCTCGACGCCTCGCCCGCGATCGTCAACGTGTTCGCCGAGTCCACCGTGGACGGAAGGACGTTCGGGTACAGCGCCAGGAAGATCGCGGCGGCGGAAGCCGCGATGACCCCGCCGAGCGCGGCGAACGCCTGCCCTTCACGGCCGCTGTGGATCTTGAACCACGCGAGGACCGCGGCGAGAACGGCGACACCGATGAGGAGCAGCGTCCCCAAATCACCCGAGCGCAGTTGCACGAGAACGAGGAACGCGAGCAACGGCAGCAGCGCGACCGGGAGCAGGCGGGTGGCCAGGTTCCGCGCCCGGCGGCGGAGGCCGCCTTCGGTCTTGAGCGCGAGGAAGGCGGCGCCGTGGACCAGCGAGAACCCGACGACCGCGACCGCGCCGAGCAGCGTTTCCAGGCGGACGGCGGCGAACGCGCCGCCGACCCGGTCGCCGTCGGCGTCGAGCGGCAGGCCGAGGACGGTGGTCGCGAGGAGCAGACCGACGCCGAACGGCGGGATCCACGAGCCGATCCCGATGACGCGGTCCCAGTTGCGGCGCCAGCGATCGGAATCGACCTTGCCGCGGTAGTCGAAGGCCACGCCGCGGCCGATGAGCGCGAGCAGGACCAGCAGGAGCGGGAGATACGCGGCCGAGAACAGCGACGCGTACCAGCCGGGGAACGCGGCGAACATCGCGCCGGCGGCGACGATCAGCCACACTTCGTTGCCGTCCCAGACCGGGCCGATCGTGTTGACCATGACGCGGCGCTCGGTGTCGTCCTTCGCGAGGACCGGCATGAGCATGCCGACGCCGAAGTCGAAGCCTTCGAGGAAGAGGTAGCCGAGCCAGAACAGAGCGATGACGCAGAACCAGATCGTTTCGAGGGTCATCGGGCACTCCTGCCTTTGCCGGCTTTCGTGACTTTCATGGCTTTCGTGGGTCGAAGGACGCTTTCGCCGCGTGCGACGCGGTGAAGGCCCCCTTCAGCCCGCCCCGCCGCTTGTCCTACCGCTTGTCCCGCCGCGACACCCCCCGCCCCGCGCGGCACACCAACCGCCCTCCGGTCGCCCTGAGTTATCCACAACCGGGCGAGTTGTCCACAGATCGGCTGTGGGTAACCCACCCGAGCGACACCCCCGATACGCTGGGTGCGGGGCCGTCCCCCGGGAAGGGTGGGGGGCTGGGTAGGTGAGCTCAAGCGGAGATCAGTAGGCGAAAGCCAACGCGTCGTCATCGTTGTCACCGCCTTCGGGGTCGCCGTTCTTGCTGGTCGAGGCCGGTTTTCGCGGTGGCATGACGGCGTCGACGCCGCCGCGGACGTACTTGCGCATCAGGAAGACTTCGACGAGGCCGAGCACCGCGTAGACGGTCGTCAGCGCGATCAGCGACGTCCACACCTCGCCTGTGGACAACTTCGAGACCGCTTGCGCGGTGAACATCCACACGCCGTCGACACCGGTCGGGTTCGGCACCACCACGAACGGCTGACGACCCATCTCCGTGAAGATCCAGCCGGCGCTGTTGCCGATGAACGGGGTCGCGATGCCGCCGAGCACTAGCCACGGGAACCACCGCTGCCCGGGGATCCGCCCGCGCCGGGTCAGCCACAGCGCGAGCAAGCCGATCCCGGCCGACATCGCGCCGAATCCGATCATCACGCGGAAGCCCCAGTAGGTCACCGGCAGGTTGGGCACGTAGTCGATCGGCTTGCCCGCGAGCGAACCGAGCTGCGGGTCGTCCGGGTAGTTCGTGCCGTACTTCGCCTGATACTCGGTGACCAGGTTCTCCACACCCTTGACCTCGGTCGAGAAGTCGTTGTGCGCCAGGAACGAGAGCAGGGCGGGCACGTTGAACGTCTTGACGTCCTCGCAGTTGGCACCGCTCACGTCACCGATCGCGATGATCGAGAAACTCGCCGGTTTCTCCGTATGGCACAACGCTTCCGCCGACGCCATCTTCATCGGCTGCTGCTCGAACATCAGCTTGCCCTGCACGTCGCCGGTGATCGCGAGCACCGCGAACGCCACCACGCCGGTCCAGCCGCCGAGACGCAACGACGAACGCCACACCGAGCGGTGCTCGTCGTCCTCCGAACGTGTGCGCCACAGCTGCCAGCCCGCCACACCGACCAGGAACGCGGCCGCCACCGAGAAGGCCCCCGCCAGCGTGTGCGGGATCGCGGCCAGCGCGGTGTTGTTCGTCAGCACCGCCCAGATCGAGTTCATCGTCGGCTTCCCGTCGACGAATTCGACCCCGACCGGATGCTGCATCCACGAGTTCGCCGCCAGGATGAAGTAGGCGGACGCCACGGTCGCCAGCGAATACGCCCACGCGCACGCCAGGTGGACCTTCTTCGGCAGCTTGTCCCAGCCGAAGATCCACAGCCCGAGGAAGGTCGACTCGACGAAGAACGCGACGAGCCCTTCCATCGCCAGCGGCGCGCCGAAGACGTCGCCGACGAACCGCGAGTACGCACTCCAGTTCATCCCGAACTGGAACTCCTGCACGATGCCGGTGACCACGCCCATCGCGAAGTTGACCAGCAGGAGTTTCCCCCAGAACTTGGTCATCTTCAGGTAGCGCCGGTCACCGGTCCGGACCCACGCCGTCTGCATCCCGGCGACCAGGACCGAAAGCCCGATGGTCAGCGGGACCATCAGGAAGTGATAGACGGTGGTTATGCCGAACTGCCACCGAGCGAGATCGAGAACCTCCACACCTCGAGCCTGCTCCCCCGGGGGTGGGCCCACCAGTTCAAGTGGTCCCGATCTCGCCGGGACGTAGGTCCCTCGCCCAGGTCAGCCGAGGCCCGCGAGCGTGAGTCGCGCCTCATCGGCGACCTGCCGCCGCACACCCGTCTCCCCCAGCGTCAGCACATGGGCCAGCGCCAGCGCATACGCCGTGTCGAAAGCGGCCTCGACATCGACGGCGATGTCAGGCTGGACGCCGACGCCTTCCCAGTTGGTCCCCGTGACCGGGTTCACGGCCCGTCCACCCGGGACGGTGACATCCAGCCGGGTGTCCACTTTGTACTGTCGTCGCGGGTTGGCCCCACCGCCGGTGACCGCGCCGACCGTCTTCGCCCGCCCCAGTTGCTGCAACGAATAACTCAGGTCCTCGGCACCGGAGAACGTCGTCGGTCCGGTCAGCACCCACACCGGCTTGTCCACGCCGAACTTCCGCCCCGGTACGTACGGCAGCGTCCAGAACTGGTTGGTCACGTCACCGTCGCGCAGATAGATGCTGTTGAAGTGGGTCGGCTCGTCGACCAGGTAACTGATCAGCAGCGCGACCGCCGTCGGAGCCCCGCCCCGGTTCTCCCGGACGTCGATGATCAGCGCGTCGGTGGTCGCGAGCAAGGTCATCGCGGCGGCCAGCGCCTCACCGGCGATGTCCGGCCCGTAGAACAGCTTGGTCTCCAGATACCCGACGTTCCCGGCCAGTCGTCGCGCCGACGCGATGCCGTGCCCGTCCAGTTCCGCTTCGCGCCGGAACTGCTCGGGATCGGACGACTCCCCGTTCACTTCGGGCAACGGATCGACGTGATGCCGTAGCCGCAGATGTTTGTCCCCGTTGACCGACTGCAGGTCCTGGGTGACCGCGACGGCGAACGCCTGGTCGTCGAGCCCCGCGTACGCGCCCTTGACCAACTTCGACCGCAACAGCACCGCCAGCTTCTCGGCGACGTCGGGGAACACATAATGCTCCTTCAGCCGCCTGCACACGCCTTCGATCCGTGCTCCCTCATCCATGATCCGGACGCTACCAGCCAAGCCTGAAAAAAGAATTCGGTTTGCCGAAACCCCATTTCCGCCCCGCCACGAAAGACAATTCGCCCGCACATGCCGTGCGATTCGGAAAAGCCATCAGCTTGTCTTTCTCCGAATTCTCCCTTTATCGTTACGGCGGAAGGGGTGAGGAACCATCATGTCTAGCTCGATGCTGGCGCTGATCAGCGCGTTCGGCCTGGTGCTGGCCGTGGAACTGCCGGACAAGACCCTCGTCGCCACCCTGGTTCTCACCACTCGTTTCCGTGCCTGGCCGGTATTCGCCGGGGTCACCGCCGCATTCGCCGTGCAATGCGCGATCGCCGCCACCTTCGGCAGTGTGCTCACTTTGCTGCCGGAGACACTGGTGACCGCGATCGTCGCCGCGATGTTCGGTATCGGCGCGTTCATGCTCCTCCGTGAAGGGTTCAAGCCGGGCAAAGACGGCGGAGAGGACGCGTCGCGTTCCGGGCCGAGCCCCGCGACCTTCTTCCGCTCCGCGCTGACGTCGTTCGGCGTGCTGTTCGCCGCCGAATGGGGTGACGCCTCCCAGCTCGCGACGGCCAGTCTCACGGCCCGCTTCGGCAATCCGTTCGCTGTCGCGCTCGGCTCCTTCGTGGCGTTGGTCGCCGTCGCCGGGCTCGCCGTCTTCATCGGCGCGAAGGTCCGCAGCCGGATCCGTCCCAAGCTCATCCAGCGTGTGGCCGGTTTCGTCTTCGCCGGGTTCTCGCTGTTCGCGCTCACCCAGCTGGTGTTCTGAGGCGCACGGGGTTTTCACAGGTTCGGCGGGTAACCTTCCGGGAACGAACAGGTGAACACCCGCCCCGACGTGCCTGGAGAAACCGGTCGTGACCTCGCCGAAAACCTTCGCGACCCGTGCCGTCTCCCCCGTGCACGGCAGGCTCGCGGTCTTCGGCATGGCCGTCGCCGTCGCCATCTCGATCGACCTGCATCTGCGGTTGTCCGGTCAGGTCAGCCCGATCTGGCAGACACTGTCGGAGTACGTCTACGGCTACCTCTCGCCCGGTTCGACGGCGGCCCCGTTGTTCGGCGCGATGTGCCTGGCGCTGGGGTTCGGTTCGCTCGCCCTGCTCGGCGGCATCGCGAAGGCGCACCGCGGCGGCTACGAGTCCGTTCTCGTCCTGCTCGGCGTGTGGTGCGCCGGGCTGCTGGTCCTCGCGCTCGTTCCCGTCGACCCGGAGGGACAGGCCCGTTCGCTGGCCGGGCAGGTCCACAACTACGCCGCCCTGGCGGCCTTCCTCGCGCTTCCCGCCGCCGCGTGGCTGCTCACCCGCCCCGGCCGGGCGCGCTGCCCGTGGGAGCCGCGCCGCACGACGATCCGGCGGCTTTCGGTGGCCAGCTTCGCGGCGGTGGTGATCGTGCTCGGCGGCTTCGTCTGGACGATGCTCACCGGGCCGTCGCAGCAGGAAGTGACGCTCGGCCTGTTCGAGCGGCTGCTGTTCGCGGTCGACCTCACCCTGCTGGCGACCATGGTGCGCCCGCTGCTCAGCCACCGCTGACGCGCTACTCGGGCTGTTTCAGTACCTCGGCCAGCCGGACGGCGGCCGAGACGACCGCCGGGCCCACCACGGAGGCCTCCAGCGGCTCCAGCGACACGACGCCGAGGCTGGCCTTGAGGCCCGGCACCCCCCGCACGGGCGCGGCGACCCCGGAAGCACCCGCCTCCAGTTCACCGGACGAGGTGACCCAGCCTTCGCCGCCGCCGGGGCGCAACGTGATCGCCTTGCCCGCGGCGCCGGCGGCCAGCGGATGCCGGGTGCCGACGCGGTAGGCGACGTGGAAGCTCGTCCACGACGGTTCGACGACCGCGACGGCCTGTGCCTGATCCCCTTGCGCGACCGACAAGTGCGCCGTCGCGCCGACCTTCTCCGCCAGGTCGCGCAGGACCGGCCTGGCCGCTTCGCGCAGTTGTGGGAGGACCTGCCCGGCGAGCCGGAGCAGGCCGACACCCAGCCGCACCTTGTTGCCGTCGCGCCACACCAGACCGCGTTCGGACAGCGGGACGAGCAGCCGGTAGACGGCGGCCCGGCTCGCGCCGATGGCGACGGCGAGTTCGGAGATCGTCGCCGCCTCGCCGCCCGCGTCCGCCACCGCCTGCAACAGCGCGAGCCCTCTGTCCAGGGTCAGCGACCCTTCGCGGGTCACAGCAGCCTCAACAGATGCTCACGCGACCAAAGGTCCCTTGATCCCTCGAAGTCGCGCCTTTCGGCCGAAGGCCCCGCTGTCGCGATGACGGGGCGCCCTTCAAGAACCGACGACCCTCGACGGCCACGAGCGCCTTGGCAGCGCGATCGCGGCCGCGCGATGGACCACACGGCGATATTCACAGCAGTCCGAGTTCTCCGAGGTCGGCGACGGGCTCGTCGAACGACGCCGCCGCGTACGAGGCGAAGAGCCCGCGAACGGCCTTCGCGGCGGGCTCCGACATGCCCTTGGCCTCGGCGGCCAACGCGGCGCCGTCGGTCGATTCGAGGGCGGCCCGCACGTCGCCGCCCGAGAGGCACCGCGCGGAGGCGACGATCAGGTTCAGGAACCCGTGGTGGGTGAAGCCGCTCGACTCCTCGGTGTGCCGGACGGCGCGGTGCAGGCTGTTCGTCGCCTTGAACGACGCCCCGCTCGAGCCGCTGACCACCGCGAGGAAGTCGGCGACCTCGTCGACGCTGGGGAAGTTCTCGCCCGCCTTGCCGCCGCAGCGGATCTTCGGCCAGCTGCCGTGCTCGATCACCTTCCGCACCCCGTCCAGCCAGCCGACGCCGCGACGCGGTTCGACCACGCGGATGACGTCCTCGGGCACGAACTCGGAGACACGCTCCAGCCAGACCTCGTCGACGTCCGACGGCGCCGGCATCTCCACCATGCGCAGTGCGAGGATCTCGCTACGCGATTCGACGATGGAAATCGCCTTCGGGACCCCGCCGAGACCGGTGTCGATGATCAGCGACAGCGGCAGCGGTTCCTTGGGTTTGATCTTGATGAGTTCGGTGATGAGCTCGGGCAGCCTCGACGCCTGGCACAGGAACACACCGAGGACGCCGGAGTGCTCACCGGCCCTCGACGCGAAGTACGCACGCAGCGCTTCGGGCATGGACGCCTCGCCGGGCGGGAACAACGCCGAGTCGTCGACGAGCCGCGCGAACAGGGGAGGAATTCCTCGGGGGCCGGGTGGCGTGAGTTCCACAGCGCTTGACACGACTGACACGCTAGTAGCGTACGACATCAGGACAAAATCGTTCGCACAACGGACACGTTCCGGGGAGATTCCGATGCCTTACTACCGGCAGGTAGGCGAGATCCCGCACAAGCGCCACACCACGTTTCGCAAGCCCGACGGGGGCCTGTACGCCGAGGAACTGATGGGGGTCGAGGGCTTCTCGGCGGACTCGGCGCTGCTCTACCACCGCGGGCTGCCCACCGCGATCGTCGACGCCGTCGCGATCGAGGACGAACGCGGCCCGATCACCCCGAACCACCCGCTCAAGCCCCGTGCCTTCAAGACCCACGACCTCAAGTTCGGCGACGCCGACGCGGTCACCGACCGGCGACGGCTGTTCGGCAACGCCGACGTCACCATCGGCTTCGTGCACGCGACGCGCCCTTCGCCGCTGTACCGCAACGCTGCCGGCGACGAGCTCTTCTACGTCCAGGGCGGCAGCGCGACCGTGGAGACGATCTACGGCTCGCTGGAGGTCGGAGACGGCGACTACCTCGTCATCCCGACGTCGTGCACCTATCGGGTGCTCCCGCACGATGACGGCGGGGTCAAGCTGCTCACCATCGAGGCGCGCGGCCACATCGGCCCGCCGAAGCGGTACCTGTCGGCGAAGGGCCAGTTCCTGGAGCACTCGCCGTACTGCGAACGCGACATCCGCGGCCCGGCCGAGCCGCTGGTCGTCGACGGCACCGACGTCGAGGTCCTCGTGCGGCACCGCGCCGGGCTGACCCGCTACACCTACGCGACCCACCCGTTCGACGTCGTCGGCTGGGACGGCTGCCTGTACCCGTGGGTGTTCAACATCGACGACTTCGAGCCGATCACCGGCCGCGTGCACCAGCCACCGCCCGTGCATCAGACGTTCGAGGGCCCGAACTTCGTGGTCTGCTCGTTCTGCCCGCGCAAGGTCGACTACCACCCCGAGTCGATCCCGGTGCCGTACAACCACGCGAACGTCGACTCCGACGAGCTGATGTTCTACGTCCGCGGGAACTACGAAGCGCGCAAGGGTTCCGGGATCGAGATCGGCTCGCTTTCGCTGCACCCGTCCGGCTTCACGCACGGGCCGCAGCCCGGTGCGGCGGAAGCGTCGATCGGCGCCCAGTTCTTCGACGAGACCGCGGTCATGGTGGACACCTTCGCGCCGCTGGACCTCGGCGAAGCGGCCGACGCGTCGGAGGACCCCGGCTACGCGTGGACCTGGTCCGGACGCGGCCCCGGCGCGTGACGTCCACGCAATTGGTCACCTACTTGCGGCATTCGAAGACGCGCGCCGGCAGGTCATCACGCAAGTAGGTGACCAATTGCGCCGAAACGTGGCGGGGCAGGTACCGCCACGGCGGCAACGGTTCGGCAACACCAAGCCGGACAAGGGAAACCTCCGGATCATCGGTGTCCCCACCGCTGGAGGTCTTCATGGTCGTGGATTCCGGGCAGCGACGGCCTGGTCGCCAGGGCGGCCGAACTCTCGGCCGCCACCGGCGACGCGGCGCTCGCTCAGGTGAACCGGACGCGACCCAGGACGGCGTGGCCGGGGACGCCGGCGAACGTGGTGGCACCGCGGAACGGTTCGCCGAGGATCCAGATCTGTCGTGTGGCGAAGATGTTCGCGGCCAGCGCTGGGTCCACTTTGGACAGGAAGACGTCACTCCACCAGCCGTTGGGCCACTGGACCCGGCAGGCCAGGGTCGCCAGGCCCGAGGCGCCGATCTGGGGTGGCCGGTGGGGAACGGCGACCAGCTCGGTCCATTTCCCGCGCGGCTGCGGTTTCAGCATTCCCCTGACCGCCTCGGTCCCCCAGACCAGGAACACCACCGAATAGATCGTCAGGATGGCCACCCCCGAGCCGATTCTGGACACGTCTTCGACGACCGCGAAAACCTGGACCGTCGCGAGAAGCACGAAGACGAGCACCGCGGCCGCGAACACGACACGGATCCCACGGACGATCCGTTGCCGGTGCGCGATCAGGACCACGTCCTGTTCGGGCGGGACGACGCGCTGCTCGACCTCGTCCTGCCGCACCGCGCCGCCGGGCAGGTCCGGCACCACCTTCATCCGACGCGGCCAGAGGACTCCTGGCAACTGCAGGAACCGGCGTCCCTTCTCGTCGGGTCCGAGGAGCCACCCCCGCCGCTGTGCCTGGAGCTGGAGCCGGGCGGCTTTCGGCAGCCGGGCCTCGGCCCAGGCGAAATCCGCGTCGGGAAGCCGGAAGTAGACCTTCGACCCATCGGCGAAGAGACCTTCCGGCGGCAAGGACACTTCGCGGAACGGTGCCTTGCGCGCCAGTTCGGAGAAGGCCTTCCAGGGGATCGAGCGCCACAGCCCCCAGCCCACCACCGGCGTCGTGAGCACCAGGAACACCACCATCGGGGCGACACCGAGACGTCCGCTCAGATAGGCGGCGGGCACCCCCGGCGCGGCCAAGGGCACGACGATCCACAGGGCACGGGCCCCGCGCATGGCTCCCAGCACGGACCCGAGAACCGGCATCGCGACCGCCGGCTGATCGCGAAGTGGTTCGAGCACGCGGACGCGTGAAACTCCTGAATCGTGCATTCTTCCCCCAGGTTCCCGTCGGTAGATCGCGCGGGAACGGGGTCCGTTACCGGCCGAACCTGACCGGCCCGAAGACCGCGTGTCCCGGCACGCCGGCCTTCGCCGTCTTCCCCGCCGACGGCACGCCGATCACCCACAGCCGTCCGGTCGCGGCGATGTTCGCGGCCAGCGACGGATCCGATCCACCCGCCTGGACGGTGACCTCGCGGCCGTCGGGCAGGACCGTCCGGCCCTTCACCGTGACCATGCCGAAGAAGTTGACCGACGCCGGCCCGGACACGACGGCGAGTTCGGTCCACCGCGGCTCGGGCAGCTTCCTGAGCAGCACCAGGGCGACGATCGCATACCCGGCGGCGCCTGCCGCGCAGCCGTAGCCGAGCATTCGTGTGGCCCCGACCACGATGCTGTCCCGCTGCGGAAAGTCCGCCGACGTCCAGAATCCGAACGCGCTCGCGGCGAGCAGAATCACCACGCCGAGGAAGTAGTACGCCGAAAGCAGCCGCCGCTGCGTCGCGAGCATCCGGCCCGGCGACACCGGCTCCGCGATGAACGGGACCGAGCCCTTCACCGGTCTGTCGCGGAACACGCCGCGACGCGGGACGACGACCCCGGGCAGCACGACGAACCGCCCGAGCACCCAGAGCCGTCGCTGGGCCGCCAGTTGCGTGCGCAGCGGAGCGGGGAACCACACGACGAGCCACCGCCCGTCCAGGGGAACGTTGACGCGCGAACCGGCGACGAGGGCGCCGTCCAGCCCGTTCACCAGGCGGAACGGCCTGCCGGTGAGCTTCCGCATCGACGACGATCCGGCAACGGCTGAGTAGCCGAAGATGAGCGAAACCGGTGTCATGAAAGCAAGGAGGGCCGAGGGCACGGCGATCCCGTAACCCCCGGAGACCGCGATCACGACACCCAGCACCACGAGCAGTCCGGTCGCGACGGCGGTCGTCCCGATGGTCACGGTGTTGCGGTCGAGAAGGGGGGTCAAGACCGGCATGTTCTTCGCCGGAATCCCCTCGGGTGGTTCGAGCACCCGGATTCTGTGGTCTTCCACCTGGTCAACGTATCGGCGTGGGTGAGACGTGAGCCAGGCTACTTCCACTCCGCAGCCAGATCAGGTTAGGCTCGCCTAACTAGGAGGTGAGCCGTGACCACACCGACGTCCATTCGCCGCCCTCCGGCGCCGAATCCCGCGGAACGCGCGAAGACGATCGCCACCCGCAACGGCCCGGCGACGCTGATGTCGACCGCCGAACAGCGTGACCAGCCAGGACCCTGCGGCCGCGTGATCCCCGAGCTGCACCACGTGCACTCCAGCGGCAGCGTCAGCATCCTGTTGCCGGACGAGCACCCCCTGGTGAAACGCGCGCACGAAGCCCAGCGCGGCGAACTTGCGGTGATGGTCGAACTGACCGATCAGGCGCCGGTCGACCTGCGGGAACCCATCCGCGGCCTGCTGTGGATCACGGGCTGGCTCCGTCCGCTCTCGGAGGTCTCGGCGCGGGCCCGCGCGGTCTCCATCGCCGAGACCCGGCCGGACGAGCGGCTGCTGGACGTCGGGCACGGTCTGACGCTGCTGCGGTTGACCCCGGCGTCGCTGGTGCTCGCCGACGCCGAGGGCACGCATTCGCTCCGGCCGCACATGTTCAGCGCCGCGCCGCCGGATCCGTTCCACGACTACGAGACCGCGTGGCTGCGCCATCTGGAGACCGACCACGCCGACGTCGTCCGGCAGCTCGCCAAACACGTGCCCGCCGAACTGCGCGGCGGGTGGATCCGGCCGCTCGGGCTGGACCGCTACGGGCTGCGGCTGCGGGTCGAGGCCGACTCCGGCGACCACGACGTCCGGCTCGCGTTCTCGCGGCCGGTCGAAGGGCCGCAGCAGCTGAGCGGCGAGATCCGCCGCCTCGTCGGCTGCCCGTACTTTCCGCGGGGTTAGGCGAGTTCCGCCGGGAAACCGCCCTTGGCGATCGGCCCCCACGATTCGACGGTGACGCGGATGATGCTCTTGCCCTGCTCGACCATCGCTTCACGGTATTCGTCCCAGTCGGGATGCTCGCCGGAGATCGCGCGGTAGTAGTCGACGAGCGGCTCGACCGAGTCGGGCAGGTCGAGCACTTCGGCGGTGCCGTTCAGCTGGACCCACCGGTCGTTCCACTCGTCGGAGAGGACGCAGGCGGACACCTTCGGCTCTCGCCGGATGTTGACGACCTTCGCGCGCTTCGGGTACGTGGAGATGACCAGACGGCCTTCGGCGTCGACACCGCAGGTCACCGGGGAAAGCTGCGGACCGCCGTCGGCCTTGGTGGTCATCAGGATGGCGCGGTGCCGGGTGGACAGGAAATCGACGAGCGCGGCGCGGTCGACGGTCTCGTTGGTCGCGATGCTCCTGGGCATGACTCGACGGTAGCTCGTGACCGATCACCCGGCAGGGGCTGAAGGGAGCCATGCCCGCCGGTGACGTGGTGAAAGCTCCTTTCACCACGTGGGATGCGGCGAAAGCCTCCTTCGACGCCAAGGTAGCGTGCGGCAATGCGAAGCTGGCTGCGTCCCGAACGCCCGGCGCTGCCGGAATTCGTGGAGGATCCGGCGCGCCGCCGCGCGATCGTCCTCGAACTGGTCGTCGTCTTCGGCATCACCCTCGGCCTGTCCGGGTTGCGCAGCCTGCTGTCCCTGGTGGACTCGCTGCTGAAACCGATGCCGCTGGCACAACAGCAGGCCCAGCTGAACGTCCCCCAGGCGACGCTGAGCCTGGTCGACCTGCTCAAGCAGCTGTTGAGCGCCGGGCAGCTGATCGGCTGGGGCGCGCTCGGGCTGTACCTGGTGTGGCGGGGCGGGATGAAGCTCGCGGAGATCGGACTCGACCGGCAGCGTCCCGGCCGCGACGTCGTCCACGGGCTGCTGCTCGCCGCGGTGATCGGGATTCCGGGACTGGGGCTGTACTTCCTCTCCTACGGCCTCGGGTTCAGCCTGTCGGTGCAACCGTCCACTTTGGGCGAGACGTGGTGGCGTCCGATCACGCTGACGTTGTCGGCGTTCGGGAACGCGTTCGCCGAAGAGGTCCTCGTCGTCGCGTACTTGCTGACCAGGCTGCGACAACTCGGCTGGCGCGAGAACACCTCGCTGGTCGCGTCTTCGGTGCTTCGCGGGTCATATCACCTGTATCAGGGCTTCGGCGGTTTCGTCGGCAACGTCGTGATGGGCCTGGTGTTCGGCAGGCTGTGGCAGAAGACGAACCGGCTGTGGCCGCTGATCGCCGCGCACACCGCGCTGGATTTCGTCTCCTTCGTCGGATACGCGCTGCTCAAGGGGCGAGTTTCCTGGTTGCCCTAGTTAGGGTGGACCAGTGATTGACGAGACGACTCCACCCCGAGTTGACAGCGAAGTCGGCCCCCTGCGTGCGGTGCTCCTGCACAGGCCCGGCAACGAGCTCAAAAGGCT
Organism: Amycolatopsis sp. QT-25; assembly: GCF_029369745.1. Classification (NCBI taxonomy): domain Bacteria; kingdom Bacillati; phylum Actinomycetota; class Actinomycetes; order Pseudonocardiales; family Pseudonocardiaceae; genus Amycolatopsis; species Amycolatopsis sp. QT-25. The sequence continues at coordinate 151,922 of NZ_CP120210.1, read as the reverse complement.
CACGCCTCGCAACAACGACCAGCTCCTGTTCGATTCCATCCCCTGGGTGGACCGCGCGCAAGAGGAGCACGACGCGTTCGCCGAGGTACTGCGCGGCCGCGGTGTCGAGGTGTTGCTGCTGGCCGACGCGCTGCGCACGGCTCTCGCCGACCCCCGTGCCCACGCGGCCGGCGTGCACGCGGCGGTCGACGAGCGGCGGCTCGGGCCCGATCTGGCCGATTCGCTCCGTTCCCATCTGTCGAGCGTCTCCCCGGCGGTGCTGGCCGAGGCCCTGATGGCGGGGATGACCTTCGAAGAACTGCCCGCCGCCGAAGGCGCCTCACTGGTCCGGCTGATGAACCATCCGCACGACTTCGCCGTCGATCCGCTGCCGAACCTGCTGTTCACCCGTGACTCGTCGGCCTGGATCGGCGACCGGGTCGCGGTCTCCTCGCTCACCATGCCCGCCCGCGTCCGCGAGACGGCGGTGCTGGACCTGATCTACGCCTACCACCCGTGGTTCCGTCACGCGTCCCGCGCGTACGGCGCGCATTCGGCGCCGATCGAAGGCGGCGACGTCATGCTGCTCTCGCCCGGCGTCCTGGCCATCGGCGTCGGTGAGCGGACGACGGCGGCGGGCGCGGAGTCGCTGGCGCGGTCGGTGTTCGCCGACGGGATCGCGCACACCGTGCTCGCCGTCCCGATCCAGCAGACCCGCGCGACGATGCATTTGGACACCGTCTGCACGATGGTCGCGGCCGACGCCGTCGTCATGTATCCGCTTTCCCGTGATTCGCTGACCGCGTTCACCATGCGGCCCACCGACGACGGTTCCGTGAAGGTGGAAGGCCCGGCGCCATTCCTCACAGCGGCCGCCGAAGCAATGGGAATCGAACGCCTCCGCGTCATCGACACCGGGCTCGATCCGGTCACCGCGGAACGCGAGCAATGGGACGACGGGAACAACACCCTCGCCCTCGCCCCCGGCGTGGTCGTCGGCTATGAACGTAATGTGGAAACCAACGCGCGCCTGGCGGAGGCCGGTATCGAGGTACTGGCGATCACCGGCTCCGAGCTGGGCTCCGGTCGCGGCGGCCCGCGCTGCATGTCGTGCCCGATCCGACGCGAAAGCATCTGAAACGGAAATGAAGTAAGCCTTCCCTCATCGATTTCGGTCGATGAGGGAAGGCTTACTTCATTGAGGTGAACCTATTATCGGTAATGGTAACCTAATAGGAGGCACATCACCAGGCAAAAGTGGAAATCGAATAGGTGATGACGTATCTTCGTACGCATGGCCCTCCTCAAAAAGCAACCGCGCTCGAAGTTCTACGAACTGCTGCAGGCGCAGATCCACAACGAGTTCAACGCCTCCCAGCAGTACATCGCGCTGGCGGTCTGGTTCGACGCCGAGGACCTGCCGCAACTCGCGAAGCACTTCTACAAGCAGTCCGTCGAGGAGCGGAACCACGCGATGGCGCTGGTCCAGTACATGCTGGACACCGACCACCACGTGGAGATCCCCGGCACCGGCGACGTGCGCAACACCTTCTCCGACGTCGCCGAGCTCATCGAGCTCGCGCTGCAGCAGGAGAAGGACGTCGCGACCGACATCCAGCAGCTGACCAAGGCCGCCCGCGCCGAAGAGGACTTCATCGGCGAGCAGTTCACGCAGTGGTTCCTCAAGGAGCAGGTCGAAGAGATCGCCCAGATGTCCACGCTGCTCAACATCGTCAAGCGCGCGAACGGCAACCTGTTCGAGGTGGAGAATCACCTGTACCGCGAGTCCATCGGCGACGGCGGCGCCGACTCGGGTATGCCCCCGGTCGCCGGCGGCGCGCTCTGACGCACTGACGCTCTCCCACCACCGGGAAACCCGGGCTCTCCCCCGTGGAGAAGCCCGGGTTTTCCCGTTCCGGGGATGCCTCAGCTGAACTGGCACTCCTGGTTGAGGCTGGTCAGCAGGATGCTGACGGCCGCCCCGTCGTCGGACACGAAGATCCGGTACGCGCTCACCGCGCTGGCCGGTGCCACGTAGGCGCTGCCGTCCTTGGTGCTGCCGGGATAGGCGGCGAGGATGTCCGCCTCGGTCGAACCGACGCCGATGCCCTCCGGGGTGTGCACCGTGCCCGCCGGGTTGATGACGGTGATCCCGTCGCCCTCGGTCAGCGACACCGACGTCGGACCCTGAACGGCCGCTCCCTCCGCGTAGCCGTAGGTGCAGGCGCCCCGGACCTCTTTGGCCCGCAGCGGACCGGCGATGGCCTCCGCCTCGGACTCGCTCATCCCGAGCCGGAGCTTGCCGAAGCCGACGGCGGTCAACAGCGCGCCGGAGGTCACTTTGCCCTGCGCGGGCGGCTTGGTGGCGGCAGTGCTCTTCGGCGGCTGGACAGGCCCGTCGGGGGCCGTCGAGGGCGGAGGCGTGGAAGCCTGGCTCGATGGTGCCGCCGCCGAGGACGCCGGCGGCTCCGGGCTCGGCTGCCCTGGCCGCCCCGAGCTCGACGAGGCCGCCGCCCCCAAGGTGAGCTGGTCACCGCTGGGGAAGGCCGCGCCGTTGTCCTTGTCGTGGATCGTGAAGATCGCGAGCCCGCCGCCCAGGATGACCACCGCGGCGGCCATCCCGCTCGTCGTCTGCATCAGCTGGCGACGTCGGCGGCGACGGCGGGCGCCCGCGACGATCGTCTCGGGATTCAGCGTGGAGCCCACGCCCAGCCGCTCATCCGAGAACAGGTCACGCAGCTTCTGCCGCACGTCCTCTTCGGACATGTTCATCCCGCTTCCCTCCCTTCGTCCTCGGGCTCGATCAGGGCGAGCTTCGTGCGCAACGAAGCGATCGCCTTGCTCGCCTGACTCTTGACGGTGCCCTGGCTGACCCCGAGCGAATCCGCGATCTCCGCCTCGGACAGCCCTTCGTAGTAACGCAGGACCATCACCGCGCGTTGCCTTGGCGGCAACGCGCGTAACGCCTGCCACAGCGGCTCGTGTTCGAACGGGTCCGCCGGACTGTACGGCTGGGTCTCCGGCAGGTCGGCGACCAGGTTCTCCCGTTTGGTCCGGCGCCAGCGGCTGATGTGCGCGTTGGCCATCGAACGGCGGATGTAGGCCATCGGATCGCCGGTCTTGTGCTGGACGTACGACCAGCGGGAACCGATCTTCTCCAGCACGGTCTGGACCAGGTCGGCGGCGTCGTGGGGATTTCCGGTGAGGGCGTGCCCGTACCTCAGCAGACCCGGCAGACCGGCCCGCACGAAGTCGCCGAAGTCGATGAGCTCACCCGGCACGTCGCTCTCCCGGCTCTCGCCGGACCACTGGACGTCCGTCGACGGCATGACCGTCGCGGCTGCGGTCACCGTATCGCCTCCTCCCGGCGTCACCCGGCCAGGTTCGCCTGGCTCACCTCTCCCGAAACGCATGACCGCCCCCACAGGTTGTCTTCTGCCGCGAACCACTTCGAGAGACGTCCGTTCCCCCGAGGAGCCGCTTGCTTCAGCGTCTCGACAGGGACTCGGGAATTCTGAACGAACCATCCCCCTGAACAGGGAATTCGTGTACGGCCACCACGGCGTTACGCGGTATCGGGCCGTGGACGTGCGGGAACCGGATACCGGCCGGATGCGGCGGGTCGCCGTCCTCCCAGACGACGGGCGCGCCGACGAGCGCCGGGTCGATCTCCAGCAGCACCAGATCGGTGCGGCCGGGGAACACGGCGTTGGCCGGGATATGCGCCGTTCCGGGGTCCGAGCAGTGGATGAAGCCGTCGGAATCGAGCGACGCGGCGGTGTAGACGCCGCCTTCGGGCACCGCCGCCCACTCGTCCCTCGTGCAAATATGGAGGATCACGCGACCATCCTCGCGCACTTCGGCACCTGGTTGCGGTGGTTGCGCTCGCAACCACCGCAACCAGGTGCCGAAGTGCGACGGGGTGGGGTCAGCGGATGGTGAGCTGACGGCCGATCAGGCCATCGCGCGAGCGGCGCTCGGCGGCGTTGAGCGGCTCGGCGTCGAGGGACTTCAGCGCGGCCTCGAGCCGGACGCCGAGCTGGTCCTTCGCGTCGGCCCACTCGCGGGCGTGGGCCTCGGTGTCGAGATCCCACACCGGGACGAGCAGCCCGTGCGCACGGAACGAACCGGCGTAACGCGAGCCCTCGCCGAGACCGAGTTCTCCGGCCGCCGACAGCCGCGCAAGCGCTTGCAGCAGCAGGTTTTCCGGCTCGGGGCGAACCCAGCGCAGGTGCGCCTTCTCACCGGCGAGCACCCAGTACGCGCCCGCGCCGAGGCGTTCGGTCGGCATGATCGCGGCGTTCGCGCGCTCGAGCGACAACGCGACGTCTCCACTCGCGTCGGCGTCCTCGGGGAGCCACCAGGCGAAGTCGTCGTAGAGCGTGACGTCGAGTTCGGCGTTCGCGTCGAGCAGGTCCTGGAGACGGGCCTTCTCGTCGGCGGTGGGCGGCGTCGTGGTGTCCGGCACGGCCAGCACGTCCCCCTCCTTGGCCTCCAGTACCCACTGCAGCGCCCGGCCGAGGTCCCGGCTGATGTCCGAAGACCGGGTCTGCACCTGCATCCCGACGTAACGCTCGCCGTCGGACCGGACGAACGCGGCCGCGGCCATCGGCAGCACCGTGCCGAGGGTGACCTTCTCGCCGGAGCCCGCCAGCGTGAGCGTCGCCGTCGCCGACGGGACGAACTCGCGCAGCGCGATCAGCTCGGTCTCCGCCGCGAGCCCCTCGAAGGGCTGGCCGACGAAGACGTCGCGCACCTTCGTCTTGCGGTCCGAGGTCGTCTTGGGACTCTTCTTGCGCGAACCCTTGCCCACGTCAGCCTCCTCAAAGCTCGGTTCGGAACGCTATCGCGGGACGGGCTGGAGGCTCGTAAGGCCCCCGCCCTTCCGGCGGGGCCGGTGACAAGACCTTTCGCGGATGACACCCGACTCCGCGCGATCGGCCCCCATCGGCCGGTTTCAGCGGCCGTTCGGGTATCACGGAAACGTGACCACGGAAGGTCGCCACCATCCGGACGATCTAATCGCGGGTGATCAGCCTGCCCTTTTCCCCGTACCTGGGCGAATACTCGATCATGGCGCTGATCGCGCCGACCACGAGAAAGGGAGCACAGATGAAGAACTCCAAGCGCCGGGCCGCGCTGGCCGCTTTGCCCGTGGCGCTCGGCCTGTTGGTGGCTGGCCCCTCGGTGGGCATGGCTTCGGCCGCGCCGCAGGCCGAGAAGAGCGACCAGGCACGTTGCCTGCTGCTCTGTTTCGGCCATCACCACCACTCTCATCATTTCCATCATCACCACGGCTACCCGGGCTACTGGCTGTACTGACAGCTCTGTGACCGCGTCGGGGTGGGCTCCCGGCGCGGCGCCGTCCCGGATCGGCAGAGTTACAGTCGGCGAGTGTTCGACGTCGCCGACCCGGCCTTCCTCGCGAATCCGTACCCGTCCTTCGCCGGCCTCCGCGAGCGCGGCGAAGTCCACCGGCACGAGGGCCTCGGCATCGCCGTAGCGGTGTCGCACGCGGCGTCGGCCGCCGTCCTGCGGCACCGCGCGCTCGGCCGGCTCTGGCAGGACGCGCTGCCGGTGGAGCGGTTCGCGTCGTTCAACCTGCTGCACCGCAACTCGCTGCTGGAAAACGAGCCGCCCGCCCACACACGGCTGCGGCGGGTGATCGCGGGGGCGTTCGGGCGCGGCCACGTCCAGCGGCTGCGGCCGATGGTCACCGAACTGGCGGACGGCATGGTCGACGGGCTGGCCGCCGAAATCGCCGAGACCGGCTCGGCCGACCTGCTGGCGCGTCTCGCGCAGCCGCTGCCGGTCGCGGTCATCGCGGAACTCCTGGGCGTCCCGGTCGAGGACGGACCGCGCATGGTCACCTGGTCGAACCACATCGTGAAGATGTACGAGTACGGTCTCGCCGAGGAGAAGCGCGACGCCGCCGAAGCCGCGGCCGCGGAGTTCGTCGACTACCTGCGTGACGTCGCGAAGCAGCGCGCGACCTCCCCCGGTGACGACATCGTCAGCGATCTCCTGCGCGGTGAACTCACCGAGGACGAACTGGTCGCGACCGCGGTCCTGCTGCTGATAGCCGGGCACGAGGCGACGGTGAACGTGATCGGGAACGGCGTCGACGCGCTGCTGACCCACCGCGACCAGTGGGAGCGGCTGGTGGCCTCGCCGAAGCTGCTGGACCCGTGCGTCGAGGAGCTCATCCGCTTCGACGCACCGCTCCAGCTCTTCGAGCGGACGGCGACCGCCGACGTCGAGATCGCCGGTTTCCGGGTGGCCGAAGGGGAGAAGATCGGTGCGCTCCTCGGCGCCGCCGCACGGGATCCGAAGGTGTTCACTCGGCCCGACACGCTCGACATCGGCCGCACCCCGAACGCGCACCTCGGCTTCGGCATGGGTATCCACTACTGCGTCGGCGCCCCGCTCGCGCGGGTGGAGATCGTGGCCGCGCTGGCCGCCCTGACGGCGAAACTGCCGGGCTTGAAACTCGCCGAGGCCCCGGAGCGGCGGCCCGAATTCGTCATCCGGGGATTGCGCTCGCTACCGGTCACCACGGGCTAGGGGTACTCGACGACCACGTCGTAGAGCGCGGCGTTGGGGGTCGCGACCTCCGCGGCGCGTTCGGTCGACGCCTTGAACACCTGGTTCTTGCCTGCCGCTTCCCAGGCTTCCTTGCTGTCGTAGTGCGTGACGTTGACGAGCTGGAAACGCGAATCCGGCAGCAGCGCCCGGTGGAGCTTGGCGTCACGGAAGCCGGGCGCGTCACGCATCAGCTTCGCGCGCTCGCGCCACGTTTCGACGAACTCGTCCACCTGGTCCGCGGGGATCTCGAAGACATTGATGAAGGTGACGCCGCCGTCGCTCATGCTCGCCAGTCTGGAACCTCCAGCGAACTGGAGGTCAAGAGTGACCTGGCTCACCACCGCCTGATGGTGATCGTCTTTTCGGCTGACCATGGCCATGAGCGGGCCGGCGTCTACCACGATCGGACGCGCCATCGGCCTTCGTTCGTTGCTGTCGTGAACTCAGGCGACATCTTGGCCGCGCACCACGGCCTTCACGCGCTCGGACGCATCAGCGGGAAGATCGAACATTCCCACGAAGGGCGGCAGCGTATACGGCTCGTCCACGACGGGCTCGGGCTTACGGATGCCATGACCGGGGTGCCTTGTCTTCAGTCCAGGAAAAGACCGCGCGCAGCAGACCTCGCCCGGCCGGTCTTCCCGGCGGGCAGGTCACACTCCTGCTGCTCGCTGCTCATACCTCCATGTTATCGAACGATCCGCTTCCAGCGGGGTGCGTGGATCCGCATTCAACGTTCAGGGGAAAAGTTGCGTCAGCGCATCGAAGAAGCCGGGCGTGCACGCCGGTCCGGGTCCGGAGCCCCCTCCACCTTCAGCACGCGAAGCAGCCGAAGCCGCTTCTCCACCACAGGCGCGAGCAGGCCCGACATGCGCTTCACGAGCAGCGCCGTCACCACCGCCAGCCCGGCCGCGGCCAGATCGGTCAGCGCGACCAGCACGACCCCGTCGGCCAGCGCCTGGACACCGTCACGGAACCGCCAGACGACGACGAGCCCGAGCAGCACCCAGTTGAGCATCCAGACGCCCCACCAGCTCACCACGAGCCTCGACGGCTTCGGCCGTGTTTCCCGCGTCCGGCGCAGGACGGCGTGTTCGAGTTCGGCGACGATCGGCAGCACCATGATCAAGTTCACCACCGGCACCAGCGTGAACACCAGCACCTGCCACTGCGGCCTCGGCGGCACCTCGCCGGAGGCGTCCGCGGCGGCGTGTCTCGCCACGAGCAACCACCACACGGTGAGCCCCGACGGCAGCAGCGAAAGGATCGTCGTGAGCAGGCCGGTGGTGATCACGAAACTGTCGGAGACCGAGACGACGGACGTCGACAACGCGGAGTCGCGGCTCTGCACGAGCAGCACGTAGCGCCAGATCTCCGACGCCGAAGCGGCGACGGCGAGGGCGGCGAAAGTCCACAGCACCGGCAGGAGGCTGCGCGTGATGACCCGCAGCCGCTCCCCCGCGGTGACCTCACCGGAGGCCGTCCCGGGAACCGCGGTCGGACGGCGCCAGACCAGGTTCGGGAAGCCCCATCGCGGCGGGACCGGGTACGACGGCGGGCCGGAGTAGTGCTCGGCCACGGGTTCGCGCCGACGCGGCCAGGCGCCGGGTGGCGGCGAAGCGACCCAGCGGACGCGATGACGCGCCGGCTGCCGCATCGGCGCCGGACGCACCGGCGGCACCGGTGTTCTCGGCGGATAGTGGCCTGGCTGCACGGTTACAGCACTTCGGGTTCGACGCCGGGATGCTCGCCGACCATCGGGCGTCCCTCCTGCTTCCAGGACCCCATCCCCCCGGCGACGTTCACCGCGTCCCAGCCGCTCGCGTTGAGCCACGCGGCGGCGCGGGCGGACCGGCCGCCGCTGCGGCAGATCACGTAGACCGGCTGGTCGTCGGGCAGTTCGTCGAGTTCGCCGACCCGCGCGGGCAATTCACCCATCGGGATGTGCTTGGCGCCCAGGGCGTGTCCGGCGGCCCACTCGTCGTCTTCGCGGACGTCGAGCAGCGCGACGCCGTCCTTCGGCAGGTCACGGACGGCGACGGTCGGGATGTCAGCAGGGCTCACCACGTCGCCATCCTCGCATCCCGTCCCGTTGCGCGCGCGTGAAGAGGCACTCAGTGCCGGACGGCCTTTTCGGCCCCGATGCCGGTGAGCGAGCGGACCTCCATCTCGGCGTACTTCTTCTGGTTGTGCTCCTTGGACAGCACCGTGCCGAGCCAGCCGAGGAAGAACGCGATCGGGATCGAGACGAGACCCGGATTGTCCAGCGGGAACCAGTGGAAGTCGACGCCCTGGATCATCGAAGCGCTCTTCCCGGTCTTCGCGTCGACGGGCTTACCCGACACCGCGGGCGAGAAGACGATGAGGATGACGCACACGCTCAGCCCGCCGTAGATGCTCCACAACGCTCCTTGCGTGTTGAACCGCTTCCAGAACAGCGAGTACAGGATCGTCGGCAGGTTCGCCGACGCCGCCACCGCGAACGCGAGCGCCACCAGGAACGCCACGTTCTGGTTCTTCGCGAGGATCCCGCCGACGATCGCGACCGCCCCGATCACCAGTGCGGTGATGCGCGCGACGCGGACTTCGCTGTCCGGGGCGGTCTTGCCCTTCTTGAGCACGTTGGCGTAGACGTCGTGCGCGAACGACGCCGACGCCGTGATCGTCAGCCCCGCGACCACCGCGAGGATCGTCGCGAACGCCACCGCCGCGATGAACCCGAGCAGCACCGGGCCGCCCAGTTCGAGGGCCAGCAGCGGGGCCGCCGAGTTGGTCGTGCCCGGCGCTTTCGCGATCACGTCCGGGCCGACGAGCGCGCCCGCGCCGTAGCCGAGCACCAGCGTGAACAGGTAGAAGACACCGATCAGCGCGATCGCCCAGACCACCGAACGGCGCGCGTCCTTCGCCGTCGGCACCGTGTAGAAGCGCATGAGCACGTGCGGCAGGCCCGCGGTGCCGAGGACGAGCGCGATGCCCAGCGACAGGAAGTCGAGCTTCGTCGTGCCGGTCTTCCCGTACTGCTTGCCCGGCCCGAGCAACGCTTCCCCGGTCCGGCCGCCCTTGTCGACGGCGGCCTGGAACAGGCTGGACAGGTTGAAGCCGTACTTCCCGAGCACCCACAACGTCATCGCGAACGTGCCCGCGATGAGCAGGACGGCCTTGATGATCTGGACCCAGGTGGTGCCCTTCATCCCGCCGATCAGCACGTACAGGATCATGATCACGCCGACGACGGCGATCACCAGGTCCTGGCCGAGGTTCCCCTCGATGCCGAGCAGCAGGTTCACCAGGCCGCCCGCCCCCGCCATCTGCGCGAGCAGGTAGAAGAACGAGACGGCGAGTGTGGAGACCGCGGCCGCGGCACGGACCGGGCGCTGCTTCATCCGGAACGCCAGCACGTCGCCCATGGTGAACTTGCCGGTGTTGCGCAGCAGTTCCGCGACCAGCAGCAACGCCACCAGCCACGCGACGAGGAACCCGATCGAGTAGAGGAAACCGTCGTAGCCGTTGATGGCGATCGCCCCGGCGATACCCAGGAACGACGCCGCGGAAAGGTAATCGCCCGAAATCGCGATCCCGTTCTGCGGCCCGGTGAACGCGCGCCCCGCGGCGTAGTAGTCGGACGCGGTCTTCGTATTCCTGCTCGCCCGGAAAACGATCACGAGCGTGATCGCGACGAAGATCGCGAAAATGGTGATGTTGAGCGCCGGATTGCTCCCCTGTACGCCCGCTGCCAGCGTATTCACCGTTCGGTCCCTTCGGCCTCATGCCGGATCTCGTCGGCGAGCGGATCGAGTCTGCGGTTCGCGTAACGGACGTAGAGGCCGGTGATCACGAAGGTGGACACGAACTGCAGCAGACCGAAGACCAGGCCCACGGTGATGTTGCCGAACAGCTTGGTGCTCATGAACCCGGTCGCGTAGTCGGCGAGCAGCACGTAGAGCAGATACCAGAGAAGGAACAGGGCCGAGACCGGGAAAACGAATACCCGGAGCCGCCGTCGCAGCTCGGTGAATTCCGGGCTCGCCCGCAGCTTTTCCCAGTCGGATTCCGGATCGGACCCGAGGCCTTGATCGGTCTCGTTCACGTCGGACCTCCCACCTGCCGCAACCATTCGCGATTTCGTGCTCACGGAAGATCATGCCCCTCTTGGGGCCCGAGAGGGGCAATCCATTTGAGTGAACGGTACGACTCTGCGTAGAGGTGTGCGACTCGAAAGAGTGAAGTTACTTCCGGTGACGGCCTTTACCGGTCTTCTGTGTCTTCGCTGTGTCCTCCCCGGCTTGGCCGAACCGGGCGACCGCGCGATCGCGCATGAAGCCGAGCGGATCGGGCGCGTGCAGCCGCAGCATCACGCCGTGGACGTCGTCCGGCCGCCCGTAGCCGGTCGCGCGGCTCACCACATAGGTGGTCAGGAACGCCGCGGGCACGGTGATCAGCGCGGGCTGGTTCGAGAACCACGGCGCCCAGCCGCCGGTGTACTTGCTGACGATGTTGACCACCAGCGCGGTCAGCACCAGCCCGCCGCCGACGAGCATGCCGGCCAGCGCGCCGGGCCAGCTGAGTTTCCGCCACCAGACGCCGAGCAGCAGCAGCGGACTGAACGTCGACGCGGCCAGCGCGAACGACATCCCGACCGAAAGCGACAGGTCCTCCGACGGCAGCAGCACCGCCAGCACGAACGGGATGAACGCCACGATCGCCGTCGCCACGCGGAAATCGCGGACGCGGCCGGGCAGGACGTCGGTGGACACGACCCCGGCCACACTCACCAGCAACCCGGACGAACTGGACAGGAACGCCGCGAACGCGCCTGCCGCGGTCACCGCGCCGAGGATCTGCCCCCCGAGGCCGGGGAGGACCGCGGACGGCAACAGCAGGACGGCGGCGTCGGTCTTCCCGGTCACCAGCAGTTCCGGGACGTACATCCGGGACAGCGCGCCCAGCAGCGTCGGGAACAGGTAGAACAGCCCGAGCAGCAGCAGGACGTGCACCGTGGTGCGACGCGCGGCCTTCCCGTCGGGGTTGGTGTAGAAGCGGACCAGGACGTGCGGCAGGCCCATGGTGCCGAGGAAGGTCGCGAGGATCAGCGAATAGACCTGCAGCAGATCGGTGAGACCGCCCGAACCCGGGCGGAGCCAGTCTCCGTTGGACGCGGGCGCGTCACTGACCACCGGGACCGGCGTGCCCGCGGTGAACTTCAGCGTCGTGTCCTTCGCGACCTTGTGCCCGGCCTCCGGCGTCCACACCGCGAAACCGTTGGCGCGCGCGCCTTCCACCTCCCCGTACGCCTCGAGCACGGTCACCGAGGTGACCTTCAGCGTGACGTCGGCCTGCACCGAGACCGTGGTGTTCTCGAGGAAGGTCGGCGGGGCGGGCTGCCCCAGCGGACGTGCGCTGCCCGGCGCGCCGGCGCCGAGGAACACGATGCACAGGATGAACGTCGGCACCGCGATGGCGAACAGTTTCAGCCAGTACTGGAAGGCCTGGACGACGGTGATGGCGCGCATCCCGCCCGCGATCACGTTGAAGCCGACCACACAGGTCACGAGGATCGCACCCGCCCACGCGGGCACCGGCAGGATCGTCGCCAGCGTCAGCCCGGCGCCCTGCAACTGCGGGACCATGTAAAGGATTCCGATGAACACCACGAAGGCCGTCGAGACCCGGCGCAGCATCGTCGAACCCAGCCGCATCTCGACGAAGTCCGGCAGCGTGTAGGCGCCGGACCGCCGCAACGGCGCGGCGACGAACAGCATCAGCGCGAGATAGCCCGCGGTGAACCCGATCGGGAACCACAGCGCGTCGGCGCCGTCCTTGAGCACGATGCCGGCGACACCCATGAACGACGCGGCGGACAGGTACTCGCCGGAGATCGCGGCGGCGTTGCGGCGGGACCGCACGGTGCGCCGCGCGACGAGGAAATCGTGCGTGCTGACGGCCGACCTCGAGGAACGATGCCCCAGGTAGAAGGTCAGGACCGCCACCAGCACGATGCCGGCCAAGGGCAGTGTCATTTGATCGCGCGGTCTCTCAGCGCCGGCGCGCTTCGAAACCGCATGCCTGAGTCGCCTTCACCTCGGTCCACCATCATCAGCTCTCAGTTCTCGGTCCTCGGCGGTCAGTTCTCGATCATGTCGACGAAGTCGCGTTCATGCCGTTCGGCGAGCCGGTTGTACCAGAGGCCGATACCGAACAGGAACGGGAACGGCGCCACCCCGAGAATCAGCCAGGCCAACGGAATGCCCACGACGACCACCCGCCCGAACGACGGGATCAAGTAGAACAGCACCGGAAGTGAACACAGCGTGACCATCACCAGCAACGCCAGCCAGGAAGCCGTCCGCAACTGGATCTTCACCAGATCCCGGACCAGCAGCTTGCCCCAGCTGGTCTGTTCTTCGAGTTCGACCCTGGCCCGCAGGGTGCTGGTGGCCTGCCGCGGATCGGCGAGGATCACCCGCTGCCGCTTGGGTTTCGCGTGGTGTTCGGGTTTGGCCTGCTCGTGCTTCGGACCGGACGGCGCACCCGGCACCGGCTCGACGGCGGCGCCCTCGGGCACCGCCGGTTTCCTGCTCTTGCCCAGCGTCGGGTCCGGCTCGCGAACGCCGTTGACGCGGCGGTAGAAGTCGTCGGTCACGTCGACCGGTTGGCGCCGACCAGCCTGTCCTTGAGCGCGCGCGTGTGGCGGCGGCTCACCGGCAGCACCTTCTCCTCGTTACCGATCACGACCTGGTAGCCGCCCTGGCCCATGCGCAGTTCGGTGATCAGCGGCAGCGAGACCAGGAACGACCGGTGGATCCGGACGAACCCCGCCTTCTCCCAGCGTTCCTCGAGCTGCGCGAGTGGAATGCGGACCAGGTGGCTGCCGTCGTTGGTGAACAACCGGGCGTAATCGCCCTGCGCCTCGACCCAGCGGACCGAGGACCGCGGGATCAGCTTCGTGGTGCCCGCGAGCTCGACGGGGATGACCTCGTCGTCGTTCTTGACCTGCCCCGGCCCGCCTTCCTGGCCGAACTTCGGCGCGGCGTTGGCGGCCAGTTTGTCCATCACGCGGGTGATCGCGCGGTCGAGCCGATCCTGCTGGTACGGCTTGAGCACGTAGTCGAGCGCACCGAGGTCGAAGGCGTTGACCGCCTCTTCTGCGTGCCCTGTCACGAACACCAGCGCGGGCGACGGGCGCAGCGCGGCGAACACGCGGGACATCTCCATCCCGGACAGCCCTGGCATGTCGATGTCGGCGAACACCGCGTCCACGATCGGCAGGCCCCGCGTCTTGCGGTCGGCCAGCCTCGGATCGTCCGCGGACAGCAGGCGCAGCGCCTCCGAAGCGTCGATCGCCGGATAGACCAGGGCGACGTGCGGGCTGTTCCGGAGACAGTGGACGAGTTCGTCTAGCCCTTTGGGCTCATCGTCCACCGCCAGGACAATGAGCTTCCGGGTGTCATCGTGAGCACTCACAGTGAGACGCATCCTGCCCATTGCCGGGTTCCTTGTCCAGCCCGCTGCCCGAAAGTCGAACGAAAAGGACGGCACCGGCCACCCCCGCGCCCGGGGTGGCCGGTGCCGTCATCTTTTTCGGTGATACGAACCGCCTCGCCGTGTCACACCTATCCCTTCACGGAGTGAAGGTGAACCGGTCGGCGCTCACGAAATCGGCGCCGGGGTGGCCGTGGTCGGCGTCGATGACCCGGTTCGCGCTCGACGTCGGCAGCGAACCCGCGGCGCCGGTGAAGTCACGGGTGAACACGGTGGTCCAGCCGGACGGCGAGCGCGATCTTCCCGCGGCTCGATCGGCTCCGGCGGGGAGAAGAAACGGACATCGGGCCTCCTCGTCACCACTGTCGAGGATTTGTTGCCGTTCGCAACAAAGCGGTATGTCCGTTATGAGACCTGGTCTGAACCACTTACGCCTACCACTGTTCGGGTGAACCGCTCCGGTCCGCAGCCGCAATGAAGGGGCCTTTCATCGCAAATTTTGCGATGAAAGGCCCCTTCATTGCCCGAGGTCACTGCCCGAGGTCACTGCACGAGGTCAGAGACCGAAGCGGCTCCAGGCGGCCTTGGACTGGACGGCGTCCAGCAGTGCGCTCGCCGCTGCCGGGGCGCCGATGCCCAACCGCGCCAGCAGCGGCTTCTTCGGTTCGGCGATCGCGATCTCGGCGTCCGGGTACCGCTCGGTGAGCACCTGGCGGAGGCTGCCGACGCCGTCGACGAGACCGAGCTCGACCGCGCGGGCACCCAACCAGACATCACCGGTGAACAGGTCTTCGGAGCCGGCCAGCCGGTCGCCACGACGTTCGGTGACCCAGTCGACGAACAGTTCGTGGAGCTGGCCGTGCATCTTCTTCAGCCACTCGACGTCTTCCGGCTTCTCCGGGCTGAACGGGTCGAGCCGGGCCTTGTTCGCGCCCGCGGTGTGCAGCCGCCGCTCGATGCCGAACCGTTCCAGCAGACCGGTGAAGCCGAAGCCGCCGCTGATCACGCCGATGGAACCGACCATCGACGTCCGGTGCGCGTAGATCTCGTCGGCCGCGCAGGCCAGCCAGTACCCACCGGACGCGGCGACGTCCTCGGCGAAGGCCAGCACCGGCACGTTCTTCTCGTCGGCGAGCTGACGGATCCGCTCGGCGACCAGGCCCGACTGCGTCGGCGCGCCACCCGGCGAGTTGATCTGCAGCGCGACGGCCTTCAACCGCTCGTGCCCGAACGCACGCGTCAGCGCCGATTCGATGGTGGCGAGGTTGATCGCACCCCTGGCCAGCGGCGACGGGGTCGGCGTGATCACCCCGTGCAGCTTCACCACGGCGACGATGTCCTTGCGTTCACCCCGATCGCCGATCATCGGGAGACGGGAGGTCAGCTTGTCCGCAACGCTCATCCTTCCAGGTTACCGACGTTCACGACGGCAGCACGCCGCTGCGCGAACCGCTCACCCCGCTGGACTCGTTCGGGCCGCCCTGGGGCGGGACGGCGGCGCTGTCGACGGAGAAGTCCGGCAGGTTCGGCCGCACACCGGGCATGAACTTCGGCACGCGCAGGGTCACCTTCATGCCGGCGCCGGGCGCCGTCTCGACCATGAGCGCGTAGTCGCGGCCGAACACCTGCTGCATCCGCTGGTTGATGTTGCCGAGCCCGACGTGCGCGCCCGTGCGGTGCTGGCTGCGCAGGTCCGCGAGTTTGGCGGGCTCCATGCCGATGCCGTCGTCCTCGACACTGATCAGCGCCTCGGCGCCGTAGTCCTCGGCGATCACCGTGACGCAACCGCCGGACGGCTTCGACGCGAGGCCGTGTTTGACGGCGTTCTCCACCAGCGGCTGGATGATCAGGAACGGCACGACCACCGAGAGCACCTCGGGCGCGATCTTCATCCGCACTTCGAGCCGTCCGCCGAAACGGGCGTTCTCGATGGTCAGGTACCGGTCGATGTTCCGCAGTTCCTCGGCGAGCGAGGTGAACATGCCCGACGTCCGGAACGAGTAGCGCGTGAAGTCCGCGAAGTCCTGAAGCAGCTCTCGCGCTTCCTCCGGGTCCGTCCGGATCAGCGACGAGATGGTGTTGAGCGCGTTGTAGACGAAGTGCGGCGAGATCTGCGCGCGCAGCGCCTTGATCTCCG
The DNA here is from genome assembly GCF_029369745.1 of Amycolatopsis sp. QT-25. Lineage (NCBI taxonomy): Bacteria > Bacillati > Actinomycetota > Actinomycetes > Pseudonocardiales > Pseudonocardiaceae > Amycolatopsis > Amycolatopsis sp. QT-25. The sequence goes on along the minus strand of NZ_CP120210.1, from coordinate 135,742 downwards.
CCTGCTGGAGCTGGTTCTTCGATTCGTCCAGGCGGGCCAGCTCGAACTGGGTGCAGACGAACTGCGCGACCGCGTCGGCCATCTGCACCAGCCGCCCGCGGGTGCGCCCGACGACCAGCAGCGCGGCCTCGGTTTCGCCCTCGACGATCAGCGGCACGATCACCGCGGTCCGCATCCGGCAGGTGCCGCGGTGATTGCACGGCATCTTGTCGTGCGCGACGACCTCGCGGCGGTGCTTGCGGATCGCGTTGCCGATGGCGTCGACGAGGTCGACGTAGTGATCGTTCGCCTCGCCGTCCCAGGACAGCAGCGTGCCTTCGCTGTCGGTGATGCCGACGGCGACGCAGTCGAGCATCTCCAGCAGCTGGCTGGTGATCTTGTCGGCGACCTGCTCGTCGAGGCCCTCGCGGAGATCCGGTGTCGCCTTCGACATCCGGTGGACGGCCTGCAGGACGGCGTTCTCCACGATGCTCGCGGGACGCCGCAGCTTGATCAGCAGGACGACGACGAGGATCCCGAGCAGCAGCGCCACTCCCCAAGGGATGATCTGCGCGATCTGGAGCCCGGACACGGCGTCCATGCTCTGCGCTCGACCAACCGGGTGCAAGGCCTGCTCCCCACTTTCCGTTGAGTTGTGACAACCGAGGGTGGGGCCGACCCTACCCAAGACCCGGGCGCCGTCCCCATGGTCACTCCCCGTCGCACGGGAAAGACTTCCCGCAGGCAATCGCTTCCGGGGGAGGAACACCATGCGCGGATCGGGGAAGGTCGCGGCGGGGATGCTGGCGGGGGTCCTGCTGGCGAGCGGGACGGCGGCCGCGGCCGGGGATCCGGTGCGCGCGGCCGTCGGCGACCTGGTCGGCGAAGGGGGATTCCCGGGGGCGGTCGTCCGGGTCCGGAACGGTGAGGCGGTCTCGCGCTTCGGCGCCGGGTACGCGAACCCGGTCACCCGCGAAGTCGCGGGGCCGCACCACCGGTTCCGGATCGCCAGCAACACCAAGTCGTTCGTCGCCACGGTAGTGCTGCAGCTGGCGGGCGAAGGCGTGCTTTCGCTCGACGATCCGGTGGAGCGACGAATGCCCGGTGTCGTACGCGGACCGGGCTACGAGCCCGAAAAGATCACGTTGCGCATGCTGCTGAACCACACCAGCGGCGTGCACGATCCGCTCGATCCGCACTTCTTCGACCCGTACCTCGTCCACGGGAACCGGGCGCACCTCATCACGCCGTCGGAGGTGATCCGGCGCTCGCTCGTCGATCGGCCCTCGTTCGCGCCGGGCACGGACGTGCAGTACTCGAACACCGGATACCTGTTGCTGGGCAAGGTGATCGAGAAGATCACCCGCCAAGACGTCCGTAAGGAGATCCAGCGGCGGATCCTCGATCCGCTCGGCCTCGGACAGACGTACTTCCCGCTGTGGTCACCATTTCTGCGCGGTCCGCATCTGCACGGGTACGACATGAGCGGCAAGGACATGACCGTGTTCAGCCCGTCGTACGACTGGACCGCGGGCGCGATGGTCTCGACCGTCGACGACCTCGCGACGTTCCATCGCGCGTTGCTGGCAGGACGGCTTCTGGAAGCCGCGCAACAGGCCGAGCTCAAGCGGCTCGTGCCGTACGGCGAGTTCGGCTCGTACGGCGCCGGCGTCGAGACACTCGAACTGCCGTGTGCCGAGGGGACGAAGACGGTCTGGGGCAACACCGGTGCCGGACCGGGATTCCACAGCGTCTCGATGAGCACCGCGGACGGCTCGAAGCAGATCGTGCTGGCGTTGAACGTGTACGACCTGGCCGCCGAGTCGCACGGCGGGAAGCGCGTGCCGAAGCCGCCGCTGCTCGCGGTCAAGGCCGCCCTTTGCTGACTACTTGAGCAGGCGCGACATCCGCCGGTCGGCGAGGGGCTTCCCGCCGGTCTGGCAGGTCGGGCAGTACTGGAACGACTTGTCCGCGAAGGAGATTTCGCGGATCGTGTCACCGCACACCGGACACGGCAGCCCGGTCCGCGCGTGCACCCGCAGCCCGGACCGCTTCTCCCCCTTGAGCCGGGCCGCGGACTGGCCGACCGACCGCGTCACCGCGCTGGTCAGCACTTCGCGGATCGCCTCCGAGAGCCCGTCGAGCGCCCCTTCGGACAACTTCCCGGTCGTGGCGTAGGGCGAAAGCCTCGCCATGTGCATGATCTCGTCGGAGTAGGCGTTGCCGATCCCGGCGATCAGCGACTGATCGGTCAGCGCCGTCTTCAGTCGTTCGGTGCGCCCGGCGAACAACTTCTCGAGCCCCGTGCGGTCCAGCGAAAGCGCGTCCGGCCCCAGCCGCGCGATACTGGCGATCTCCTTCTCCGGGTCGCGCACGATCCAGACGGCCAGCCCTTTTTTCGTGCCGGCCTCGGTGAGATCGAAACCCGGCCCGGCGGCCGTGTCGAGGTGGACACGCAGCGAGATCGGCCCCTTGCCGGGTTTGAGCGGCGCCGGCGACAACGCGTCGGACCAGCGCAGCCAGCCCGCCCTCGCCAGGTGGACGACCAGATGGAGCTCCCCGGCGACGAGGTCCAGATGCTTGCCGAAGCGGCCTGCCCCGGTGACCTCCCGGCCGTGCAACTCCGTCCACGGCGGTGTCGCCGTCTTCAGCACACTGAGGGACGACACGTCGACGCGGAAGACCGTCTTGCCCACCGCGTGTGCACGCAGGTGGTCAGCGAGCGCTTCGACCTCGGGTAACTCGGGCATGGCCCCAGTCTCGCGCGTTCAGGCCGCCGCGACTACTCCACCGGGTGCAGCGGGCCGTCGAAATCCGGGAGCGAGTGTTTCTGGATCGTCTTGCTGATCTTCGAAACCTCCCCGCGCACGGTGAACATGCCGCGGATGGTGCCCACCCAGCGCTCGGACGGCCGGTCACCCGCCAGATCGCCCTCGGTCTCGGCGACCACGGTCCACGGGCGGCGCAGGATCCACCGCAACGGGAAGAACAACGCGACCAGCAAGAGCGCCAGCGGAACCCAGGACGGGATCCGCACGTCGGCGGGTGTCCACATGATGAGCACGATCGCGAGCAGCGCCGTCACGGCGACCATCGCGATACCCGGGCCGTAGCTGCCGGCCACATCGTGCTCGAAGTCGTCCGCTGTCGCGGGAGCACGCCATTCCATCTGGGCTCGGACCACCCAGTCACGGCCGTCCTCGCCGTGCACCAGCCGGTTCATTCAGTCGCCTCCCGCGCGGCCGCTCGCTCGTCGTGAGCGAGCTCCACCGTACCGTGACGGCGGCCGGATCCGCGAGAGTTCGACGGCGATATCCCCGCTCGGGCGTTATGGGCAGGTCGGGTGGTCGACGCCGGGTTCCGGATACTGGGAAGTCGGCTTCACCGGGTTCGGCTCGTCCTCCGACGGCGTCTCGACCGCACTTCCGGGGGTGCCGGTCGTCGGCGAAGAGGACTCCTCCGGGTCGGTCGACTCCGGTGCGTTCGGCTCGGGCACGTCCGGCGCCGGCGCGTTCGGCTCGGGGGCGTCCGGGTCCGGCGGCTCGGTCAAGTCCCGCGGTGTCGTCGTGGTCGGGCTCAGCGACTCCTCGGGCGGTTTGAGCGATTCACCCGGCGGGACGTCGTCCCGCTTCGAAGTGGTCTGGTTCGAACCGGTCTCCGGGACCTCGTTCCGCGGCCCGGTCTCCTCCTGCGACGGAGTCTGCTCGGCCGGAGGCCGCACGATCTCGGCGTGACCGCCGCCGAACTCCTTCCGCGACGTGCCCACGCCGGGCAGACCCGGCAGGTCGGCCACTCCGAGCTCGACGTTCCGGCCGTTCGGGTCCAACGCGGCCTTGACCGGCTGGACGCCCTTGCCGTGCAGCCGGGTCTCGGCGATCCGCTGCGGCGGAATTTCCACCGGCTCACCCTGTACGGGCGGGGCGACCTGCGCGGGCAGCAGCGCCAGCTCGGGCAGGCCGCCGCCGGACAGGCCCAAGGTGTGCGTCACGTCCGTGCCGAACACCGCCGGCCCGGCCACGATCCCGACCGCGCCCGCGGCGGCCGTCGACGCCACCGCCAGACCGACCTTCACCTTCGACCCGAGCAGAATCCCCTTGACCGACGCGGCGAGCCCGGACAACGCCCCGCTCGCGTGGGCCCCGGCCGTGGCCGGCACCAGCAGCGCCACCACCCCGGCGTGCGCCCGCAACGACGAACAGACGTCACGTAGCTCGTCGTGCGTCGCCCGGCAGGACTGGCATCCGATCAGGTGGGTCTTGATCCGGCGGGCCTCGGCCCCGGTGACGCTGCCCGCGGTGAATCCGCCCAGCTTCTCGACGACTGACCGGCACGAGTCCGGCCCGCGGCTCACCGACAGATGCGCCTGCAGGTACGCGGCCCGCAACCCCTGCCGCGCCCGCCTGGCCAGCGCCGCCGTCGCGTTCGCGCTCAACCCGAAATGCGGCGCGACCATCGCCGGCTGCTCGCCTTCTACCTCGGTCTGCCACAGCACCGAACGCCACCGCTCGGGCAAACTCGTGAAAGCGGTCGTGATCAGCGAATGTTCGGCCGTGCGGGCGTTGGTGTCCGCCCCCGCCCCGGCCCGGAAACTCAGCTCGTCGTCGCTCACCGGCACGTCACGACGCGCGCCGTGCCACTCCCACGAGACCCGGCGGGCCACCGTCAGCAGGTAGGCCCGCACGTAGTCCCGCGGTCCGGCGCCCCGGCGCAACGCCTGAAGCACCCGGAAGAAGGTCTCGGCGGTGATGTCCTCCGCCTCCGACCGATCGGAGGCCAGACTGCGGGCCAGCCGCCGTACCGCGGCGGCATGACGTTCGAACAGCTCCCCGAAGGCGGCGTCCTCGCCGTTACGGAGACGCTGGAGCAATGCCTGCTCGTCGGATTCCGAGGCCGCCTGAAGCGGCACCGTGCCCTGCTCGGTCATCCGGCCAGGCACCTCCTCCCCGAAGGACTCACCATTCGGTCGAATGGGGACACCATACGGAGGTATGCAGCCGTCGTCACCCCTTGTACGTCAGGAGTGACACCGAAGCACCTGTAGGGGTGGGTCGAAACCGCTACGGACGGTCGGTGTATGGTGGGTCCACTGCTTCAAACGAGTGTCGAAGCAGCGAGGTACATGCGGATGTAGCGCAGCTGGTAGCGCATCACCTTGCCAAGGTGAGGGTCGCGGGTTCGAATCCCGTCATCCGCTCGCAGGTGGACATGGCGTGTCCAGGAAATGCCTGGACCAGGACATGTTCGCCATCCTTTCCGGAGGCCGAGTCCCCGGAGCCCCCACGGTGCTCACCTCTCGCCCTCGCAAGGGGTCACTGATGCTTGGCTCATCCGGCGTTTCTTCGCTTCTTGCCGGTCGGCCCAGCGGTTACTAAGTGCTACAGGTTCGGTGAGCAGAGTCACACGACCGTAGTAATTCGAGTTTGTGCATATATGGGCGAGGGCGCACCGGCGAAAACCGGTGCGCCCTCCTGCTCAAGAGGGCATGCAGGTGGGCTGCGGGCGTTGCCACAAGGTCACCAGCCGACCGTTCGGTAAGGGCCGGGTCGCGACCGGGGTGAACCCCGAGGCCGCCGCGGCGGACACCATGGACGGCGGATCCACCTTCGGCTCGAATTCGTTGACCGTTCCCGTCGCCGTGAACAGCAGGCACGTCTTGCTCGCGTCCCCGCCGTTGCTGTTCTGGTAGGACGTCAGCCAGCTGCGGTAGTCCGGTTCGGTGTTCCCGTTCTCCGTCGGATTGACCTGCGGCAACGCCACCCCGTAGCCGAGCTTCCGCAACATCTCCAGTTGCACGGTGTTGGTGTTGAAGAGCCGGTCACGGAACCCGAACGCCGTCGCCCCGCCCACCGCGTCGTGTTGCTTCACCTGATCGGCGGCCCATTCCGAAGCGGCCCGCCACTCCCGCACAGTCTCCACACTCACCGGCTCGGCGACATTGCCGTCCGGGTCGGCGTAGAGCTGCGGAGCACCGCGCCCGTCGGTGATCTTGGACGTGCCCAGCACCGGCAGATCCACTTCCCAGGGCCGAGCGGTGGGCAGCCGCAGATCCACCATCGGCACCAGCGCCAGCAGCCCGGCCGCCGCCACCACGAACGGCAGAACCCGCCGAAGCGAACGGTGCACCCGATACCACCCCCAAAGCGCCAGGATCGCCATGGACGGGACCAACGGGAGGAAGAAGGCGGTCCCCGCGTTCTTCGACGTCAGCACCGCCAGTCCGCCTTCCGCGACGAGCAGCGCCGACGGGAACAGCGCCGATGCCACCATCGAGCCGAGGACGTCCTTCGCCGGACCGGTCCGGATCTTGACGACGGCCACGACGATCGCGGCGACGAGCCCGGCACCCAGCAGCAGCGTGTGCGGCAGCCCGTGGTCGAAGATCAGCAGCCGGAGCCGCGCGACCCAGGCCGCGGGGTTGAACACCCCCGCTTCCTGACCGAACTCCACCGATTGCTTCCCGTAGCCGAAACCGAACAGGTACCCGAAGACCCGGGCACCGTTGGGCACCAGCCAGATCGCCGCGACGCCGGCGGCCACGAGCGCCGCGAGGACGAGATGTTTCAGCCGCCTCTTCCGATCATGCGGTACCACCGCCTGAATCAACGCGGCCAGCACCAACGCGGGTACGAACGCGATGGCCATCGTCCTCGACAACGGCATCAGCCCGACGAAGATCCCGAAGAGCACGACGAACCGCGGTTTCGACAGCCCTTCGGAACGGATCAGGCAGTAGACGGCCGCCGTCGTCATGACCGCCGCGGGCAGCGCGAAATGGTAGGCGCGGGCCTCGAAGAGCACACCCGGAGCGGTGGCGATCAGCACCGTGGCGATCCAGGCGAACGGGCGGCCTGCCACCCTGTCGGCCACGGCGTGCGTGAGCAGGATCAACGCCACCCCCGCCACCAGCGGGACGAGGAACGCGGCCACCGTGCCCGTCCCGGTCGCGAAGAAGTGCAACGAAGTCAACGCGGGCAGCAGTGGAGCTTGGATACCCGGCGACTCGACGGCCTCGATCCAGCCGGTGACGCCGTCCCGGAGTGCCGCGCCGTGGTTGTTCAACGCCATGCCGAAATAGCCGGCCTCGTCGATGTCGAACACCTGGCCATCGCGATACAGAACGATCCACCGGAAGTTGACGAGCAGCCAAGCGACCGCCACGCCGAGCAGTACCCATGTGTTCACTCGGACGCGGCGAATCCCCCTGGTCAAGACCATGGTCGAGAATGTAGCCGCGCCACTTGACCTGCTGGAGCGCGGGCGCTCGAACGTTCGCGATGCCAGGTCGACGTCGGCACAGGGGGCACGGGTCCTCAGCACGGATGGCACGGGCAGGTCGTCGGCGGCGCGGTCGGGCTCCCGGCGACGAAATTTCGCAGTCCGTCGACGGCATCGGCCGCTCGCGGTCTTCGGAGACGGCCCGCCGTTCGGCCCAGAGTTCAGGGGCGGGTCAGCGGCGATCCAGCCACCGTCACGAGGAACCGGGCGGGTGTTCTACGTCAGGGGTCATGGGCCACGAAGAAGCAGCCGGACAACAGGATTCGATCATCCGCGAAACGCGGGCGGACGGCTCAGATCTCGTAGTCGTCCAGCACGGTCGGCGCGACCGGGGACAGGTGCTCGTCGCCGCGTTCGGTGACCAGGCCGCGGGCCATCCGGTACACCCTGAATTCGTTGTCGTGCTCGGGATCCTGGTCGTCCCAGACGTGCAGGAGGCCGTAGGAGCCGGGGGCGAGGTCGCCGACGCGGGTGAACAGGTCCACCAGCTCGGGCGCGATGGCCGTGCCGTGCTTGTCCATCCCGCCCAGATGCAGCACCGGCACCCCGGCTGCCCAGCGCAGGTCGAGCAGATCGGCGTCGCCGAAGTCGCGGACGGCGCGGTGCACCCGCTCGACGATGCGCTCGAGCAGCGCCGCGTCGTCATCACCGGAAGGGCTCGCTTGGATGGTCACCCACCCGTGGTATTCGAACACCTGCCTGAGTTTAGGCAGGTCCGCCCGTCGGACGGTGGTCAGCCCGCCATCGCGGCCGGTGCCCCGTCGCGCCGGAGCACGGTGCCGAAGACGCGTTCGCCGTGCTTTTCGAAGGCGGGCACGAGGTTCTCGCCGTAGACGCACAGCGTCCGCTCCCACGGGTGCCCGAGCGTGCCGAAGCGGAAGTCGTTCGCCAGGAAGAGGTGGTAGTCGGTGCGCGGGAACACCGGGACCGGCCACGGGTCGAGCGCGGCGTGCCGATGCGGGTAGAAGCGGTACGACTGGTGCTGCCAGTGCAGCACCCACACCCATTCGTCCTCGGCGACGCATTCCTTCAGCGCCGAGAGGGCGACACGGGCGACGTCGTTCTGCTCGACGGCGTACGGGCCCAGCCGGAACTCGGGTGACGAGCGGTCGAGCCCCCTGGGCGCGAGGTCCCACGCGACGGACGGGGCGGGTTCACGGAAACCGGGCCAGGCGTGCGCGTAGGTGCTCGGCCAGAACGCGAGCTTGTCGTAGACCCAGTACCAAGCGGGCTCATCCGCGACCCTGGAGATGGCTTCCCAAGCGTTGTTCACGAGCGCCCTCGGTGGTTCGGCCGATTAAGACTGGGAAAGCTTCGTGTTCAGGGCTCAAGTTGTCCAGTCCGTAGGCAGACTCCGCGGATCTGTCACCTGATCAGATGCCTTGCGCCGCCGCCGGAACCATGAGAATGACAGCGCGTGAACGGCGGGCCCCACGGAAGGCAGGCCCGCCGTCGTTCGTTCACGCGGCCGCCTCCCAAAGGCTCATGAAGGCCGACGCCTCACTCCGTACCCACGGCCGCACCTTGTCGCGATCACGCGGCGACAACGCGAACTCCTTCGAACGCCGGACGTCGACCACGAGCGGCCGCCCGCCGGGGCGCAGCTCGTCCATGGTCTGCTCGAGCAGCCACAGCACCATCTGCGCCGCGTCCCGGCTCAACGGCTCCTCCTTGAAGTAGAGCCAGGTCACGTGGACGGGGCCGTCGCCCTTGCGCAGGCCGAGATGCGGATTGATCCCCACTTCGAGCGACCCGAGCCGCCATCGTGACCGGCCGACCTCGGCAGGCCGCAGGTCACGCCGCCCGAGGTAACGCAGCCAGCCGTTGGCGATCTCGGTGTAGTGCGGCCGCGTGCGCTCGTCCGCGTTCTCGACCAGCGCCCGCAGTACCTCGCGATCCCGCCCGGAGATCCGCCCGGCACGGATCGCGTTCGCGGCGCGGAGGTAGAAGTTGAACCCGCCCCGAGCCGGGTCCTCGTATTGACGACGCCAACGCCGGACGAACGAGGAACGCGAAGGACCCGAGCTCGTGCTGTACCCCACGAACGTGGGCAGGGTGATGTAGGCCATCCGTGTCTGCCTTTCGCCGCTGTTCCTGCTGTACAAAGCCCATTTTAGAACACATGTACGACAGAAACCGGGGCTTTACGGGTGACGCGGGGAAGGCGGCCAAGGACCTTCGAGCAGCTCGGCCGATTCCTCGAGGATCGGCACTTCGCAGACGTCCCTCGGGGTGAGATCGGTGGGAATCCAGTTGTCGAGCATCGCCGACCAGCGGGTGATCCCGCGCAGCGACGGCGGCGATCCGAGCAACTCGCCGACCTCGCTGACCAGCGCGCCGCCGGCCGCGGGCGAGAGGCGGCCGTCGACCATCGCGGTGAGCCAGCCGTGGATCAACGACCAGCGGGCGGCCGTCGGATCGGCGGGCAGTTCGAGGCCCAGTTCGTCGACGACCTGGCCGAACACCTTGTCGACGGCGGCTTCGGTGGAGGACTCCAGCCCGGCGAGCAAGGCGAGGGACGGGGTGTCGAGTCCGGCGACGATCGCGTCCAGCCCCGCCTCGACCAGGTGGGACGTGCGGACGTCACGTCCGGCGAGCCTGCCGATGGCCAGCTCGCGCAGCGCGCCGCGACACGCGTCGATTTCCGTCACCCGGCACATCCCACGTCGGCCACCGTACCGGCGGAACCGGCCGTCCGCGCCTGAGCAGCCGAAAGAGCATCACACCGTGGAAAGACGCGCAGTGATGCGAACGTCTGGATCGGCTTCGAGAACATGCGCCAGCCGTTCCGATACCGGAATGGTCGGAACCGTTCCTCCTGCCTCGAACCGCGCGACGGCGGACTGCGTCATACCTGCCTCGGCGGCGAGCCTCGTTGGGGACCAGCCACGTGCTTCGGGCATTTCACGCACGGTCCTGCCCAGGTCGTAAGCCAGCTTTGCGGACGCTTGCCGGACGCGATCCACTAGGTGATCCGCACGGCGTCCCCGTCCGGTTGGAACCGCAGCTCCCGCAGCTTGCCGTCGAGCTGTCGCGTGTACGGCTCACCCGACAGCGGGCCTTGCTCCGCGAGCAGATCCACGTAGAAGGCCACTGTCGCGAAGTGCGCCGCCACATTCGAGCAACCCGCCGTCCGAAGCGGCAAGATCGGTGCTGGACCAGGTCGTGCGGGGACGTAAGAATGAGGAAAGACCACATCAACCACCCATAAGGGTGCATGCAACACTGGCTGCCCACACCCGGCGGCAGGGGGCTAAATGAGCTGGCAAGACGAGCTTCGACAGCTGGACGTCGAGCTGGCCGCGGGTCGTATCGGGCACGCCGAACACCGCCGTAAGCGGGACGAACTCCTGGCGGAGGCCTCCGGCGGGACGATGCCGTCCCCGGTCCCCTCGCCGCTGCGGCGGCCGGGCGGGACGTGGCACAGCACCAATCCCGCCGCGCGGCCGGTCGAGTCGCCCGCCGTCGCCGTCCAGCAGCGCCAGCCGGATCAGCAACACCAGCCCTATCGGCAGACCCAGCCGGTGCACACGCCCGTCGAGCAGCCGGAGAAGAAGGCGGCCATTCCGCGGATCGCGGACCACAAGACCACCGCCCCCTCGCCCGCCGACATCAATCCGACGGTCTACCTGCGAGCCAGCCCGCCGCCCGCCGGGAACCCGCCGTCGACCCGCGAGCTGAACCGGCCGCTTCCGCCGCTGGCGCCCGAAGCCGGTCCGTCGCGTCGAGCGCCGGCCGAGGACTACGCGGTGGTCGGTGCACGCAAGCCGACCTGGCTGTTCATCGGTGCCGGTGTGCTGGTGGTGCTGGCGCTGATCATCGGCGGCACGCTGTGGCTGGGCTCGTCGCCGCCCTCGAACGTCGCCGAACAGCCGAGCGTCGCCCAGCCGCCGACCGGCCTCACGCCGTCGGGCAGGCCCGACAGTGCCCAGACACCGTTGGAGGACCAGCTTCCCGCGCTGCCGGGGACACCGTCGAAGGACAACTCGACGATGTCGGTCGCGAAGGGTGTCGAGCTCAGCCTCTACTCGAAGGCCGCGGGCGACTACCTCGCTTCGAAGGACGTCGCTTCCGTCACGTACAAGGGTTCGAACGAGGGGACGAACAGTTACCTCGTCCTGGTGATCCCGGCGAACGACGCGAAGGACGCGGCCGCGATCGTGAAGTACTTCCGGGAGAACTCGATCGACGCGGGCCTGCGCGAGCAGCGCGTCGGCGATCGTCTCGCCCTCGTCGGCGCGAACCAGAACGGTCAGCTCAGCGGCACCGGTTACGTCTCCGGCACGATGGCCGTGACGGCGTGGGTCTCGCAGCCGCTCGGTGGCGACCCGCAGGCGCTCGACACCCGGCTGGAGCAGACGCTGACCTCGTTGGACACCGTTCTCCCGGCGGGCTGAGAAGCACGGGTCGCGGGGAGATCACGATTCGACCCGCGGGGGCGCGGCCAGTCCGGGCAGTGCAGAATGTGCGAGGTCACCGCAGTGGTGGTATCGCGACGGCCGGGAGCGTTCCTCCCGGCGGAATCGGATAAGGGGGCCGGTGGTGTCCTGGCAGGAAGAGCTGCGCAATCTGGACGAAGAACTCGCATCTGGACGGCTCTCCGCCGACGATTACCGGCTCCGCCGTGACCAGGTGCTGTCCTCGGCGGTCGCGTACGGCGACCCCGCGCAGCAGCAGGTCCAGCAGCCCGGCCAGCAGCCGCAGCAGCCGTTCCAGCAGCAGCCGCCCGCTCCGCCCCAGCAGCAGGTGCCGCAGCCGACCGGCCAGTCCAGCGCCGACTCGACGCAGATCATCGCGCCGGTGCAGCAGCCGCCGCAGCAGAACGGCGGCGAGGGCGAACGCACCCAGGTCGTCCCGAACTGGCAGCAGCAACAGCAGGCCGATCCGAACCGCACCCAGGTCGTGCCGCCGGTGGCGTCGCCGCCGGGCGGTTTCCCGCAGCAGGGTCATGCGTCCCCGGCCGGTGGTTTCCCCCAGCAGGGTCATGCGTCTCCCGCGGGCGGTTTCCCGCAGCAGCAACAGCAACACGGTTACCAGCAGCAACAGCCGCAGCAGCAGGGCTGGACCGACAGCGACGCCAGCCCGCCGTGGGGTGGCTCGGACTTCCCGCCGATCTCGCCGGTCGGCAGCACGGAGTGGGTCAAGCAGGGCCCGGAGCTGTTCGAAGACAAGCCCAAGGGCAAAGGCGGCAAGATCGCCATCATCGCGATCGTGGCCGTCCTGGTGCTCGCCGGTCTGAGTGTCGGCGGCTACTTCGCCTTTTCCGGTGGCGGTGACACCCCGCCGGATCCGACGGCCGCGCCGCAGTCGTCCCAGCCGCAGCCCGCCCCGCCGTCTTCGTCCAAGCCGAAGACACCCGAAGAGCTGCTGTTCGAGAAGATCCCGGAGCAGTCCGGCGAAGAGGACTCGAAGAGCGGCGCCGTCCCCGTGGCCCAGCTCGCCGAGATCACCGGCTTGGAGAAGGGCGAAGCGGATCTGGTGATCGCCGCCGGGGTCAAGCAGGTCGCGTACCGGGGCTCGCAGAAGCAGCCGGACGAGACCGGGCCGCAGCCGGCGAAGATCTCGATCACGGTCATTCCGCTGACCAGCCCCGGTGCCGCCGGTGACCTGGTCAAGCAGCTGCGCCAGTACCAGACGACCAACGGGTTCGTGCAGATCACCGAGCCGCTGCCAGGGATGCCACCGAAGCTGAACTTCCAGAAGAAGATCGACGGCGACAAGGGCACCTACCGCGGCACCTGGATCAGCGGCAACAACATCGTCCGCGTCGACATCCTGCAGAACCCGCTCGGCGGGGAAGAGGGCGAGAAGGCGTTGAGCGGCACGTACCAGCGTGCGGTGAAGAAGACGCTGGAAAACTACGCCGTCACCAGCTGAGCATGACCGCCGAGACGGCACGGCTGCTCACGACCCTGCTTTCCCTGGCCGAGGACACCGGTTCGCTCTCCGACGAGCTGCACTTCGCCGGCCGGGACGCCGCCGAGCGTGTTCCGCTCGACCACGGCGCCGCGAACGTCCTCCGGGCGCTCGTGGTGCCGAAGGCGGCGCGGGTGCTGGAGGTCGGCGCCGGTTTCGGTGGGCTGACACGCTATCTGGGCGAGGTCTCGCAGACGGTGCACGCCGTCGAGGCCGACCCGGTCCGCGCCGCCGCGGTGCGGTTCCGCACCCGTGACCTCGGCACCGTGACGGTGCACGACCGGCCGCCCGCGGACGGCTACGACCTCGTCGTCGTCCAGCAGCCGTATGCCACGCGAAGCCTGCTGGACTCGGTTCGCGAACGGCTGTCGCCGACGGGCGCCGTCGTGGTGCTCACGGCTTCGCGCGGTGTCGTCAAGACGCTGGCGGCGGCGGGCCTCGAAGTCCAGCGTGAGCTGCTCTGTTCCCCCGGTCACGAAGTCGCCCGCGCGGTGCGCGGCACGCAGATCGACACCGAGCTGCCCCGGCTGGCGGCGGCGATCGCCGGTGGTCCCGCCCACGGACTCGCCCTGCTCTGCGGTCCCGGTGCCGCCGCGCTCTGGCCCCCGTATCGGCTCGCGACCTACTTCAACACCGCCGAACGCGCCGCGTTCGCCTGCACGCGCGCCGACGTCGTGCGCTCCGGGGAGGGCGCCGAGGTCCGCCGCACACCGCTGGTCCCGTCGCCGCCGGTGGCCGGGATCTCGGTCGGACCGTGCGCGGACCAGGTGTACGACGCCCCGACGATGGTCGAAGTCCTGCTCGACGAGCCGGAACGGGTCGCGGAGCTGCTCGCCGGATGGCGGGATCTCGTCCGCGCGGAGGCCGCGCGCGGGGTCGAGGCACTGTGGGATCTGGTGCCGCGCAACGTGCTTGTCGACGGCGAGACGCTGCGGCCGATCGATCTCGAGTGGCGGAACGAGGACGCCGGCGTGTCCGAGGTGATCGAACGCGGGGTGCTCGTGCTGGCCGACGAACTCGCCGGCGCGGGCTGGTCCGGGGCGGCGGAGGGCGGGTCGACGCGAGACCTGGCGGGCTGGCTCGGCGTGCTGATCGGACTCCATCCCTCCTTTGTGGACAGTGCGATGGCGCGTGAGGTCGCCTTTTCGACGACCGGCTCGTGCGGCACCGTGCACGGCACGGACGAGGTGCGGGTGGCGATCGCCGAAATCTGGCGATCGCGCCTGGCGAGAACCGTCCACGAGTACCGTTCACCGAAGGTCGGCGCCGGTGTGGCGGCGAACGAAGACGAGGTAGCGAAGCGATGACGAGCCTGCACACCGCCGGCGTCCTGACCCCGGACCGGCCGGTCGGGCACCTGTTCGAGCTCCGGGGCTGGACGACCGGGATCAGCCGGATCGGTGAGATGTCCGTGACCATCGCGGACGTCGAGGCGAATCTGTTCCCCGAGCCGTGCCCGGGCGCACCCGAAGGCACCTTCGGCTGGCGCGCGGTCCCGGGGTCCTGGGTTCCCGCGGGCACCCAGGACATCGTCGTCACCGGCCCGGACGAGCGCGTGCTGAACCAGGCGACCGTCCACGTCGGAACGCTGCCGGGTGAAGAACCGTTGTGGCTGGGCGAACTCGAAGCACCGAAGCAGGGCAAGGTCACCGAAGGGCACGTCGTCTACGTGACGGGTTGGGCGTTGCTGCAAGGCCGCGCGCCGAGCCTGATCGAGGTCATGGTCGAGGGCGGCGGCACGGTCAGCGCGCGCACCCGCCTGCCGCGCAAGGACGTTCCGAAGGAATTCCCCGGCTTCGACGACGCCGCGGTGAGCGGCTTCGAGGCCTGGGTGCCTGTCGATCTCCCGTACGGCGAAGAGCGGACGCTGTCGCTTCGCGTCCGGTACCGCACCGAAGGCGTCGGCGAGGTCGTGTCGGCGAAGCGCACTTTCACGCTTCGCAATCCCGTCGCGGACGTGGACGACGCCGAACTCGCCGACGAGCTGGCCGGGGACACCGCCCGCGCGATGGCGCGGGTGAACATCCCGACCGACCCGAAGCACGTGCTGGTGTTCACCCACAGCCTCGGCGTCGGCGGCGGGCAGTTGTGGCTGCAGGAACTGCTGAGCCGGATGGTGACCGATCACGGCTGGCAGGTCAGCCTGGTCAGTGAAACCGACGGCCCGCTGCGTGCGGACTGCCACGAACTCGGCATCCCCGTGCACGTCACGACGCACTACCGGAACCAGACGGTGCCCGCCTACGAAGGTCACGTCGCCGAGCTGGCGCGCTTCGCGAAGTGCTCCGGAGCGGGCGTCGCGCTCGTCAACACTCTCGGCGGTTTCGTCGGCGCGGACGCGGCGAAACGCGCCGGGATGCCGACGGCGTGGGTCATCCACGAGAGCTTCTCGCTGCCCGCGTTCGCCTACCAGAACTGGGGCCCGGTGAAGCCGCCCGCCGCGGTGTGGCGGCGCTGGGAAAGCACCCTCGCCGAGGTCGACAGGCTGCTGTTCGTCGCGGACGCGACGCGTGAGATGTTCCTTCCGTACAGCAAACCGGAGCGGTGCCGGACGGTCCGCTACGGCACGCCGATGCACAAGTTCGGTGGCCGGACGCGGTCGGAGACGCGGCGTCAAGCGCGCACCATGCTCGGCTACACGCCCGACGACATCGTGCTGGTCAACATCGGTATCGCGGAATCCCGCAAGGGACAGGCGCCGCTGATCTCGGCGATGGAGCGGATCCACCGGGTCCATCCGGAGGCGAAGCTGTCGATCGTCGGCCTGCACCCGTCGCCGTACGGACTGGCGATGGAGGAATCGGTCGAGCGCGCCGGACTGGAGAAGTCGGTCGGCCTCGTGCCGATCCAGCCGGATCCGCTGCGCTGGCTCCAGGCCGCGGACATCTTCGTGAACAGCTCCGACATCGAGTCCCTGCCGCGGTCGATCCTCGAAGCCGTCTGCTGTGGTGTCCCGGTCGCGGCGACCGACGTGTTCGGCGCGCGGGAAATGATCGTCGACGGTGAAACGGGCTGGTTGTTCGAGACCAACGACGTCGACGCGCTGACCGCGGCGCTGCTGCGCGCGCTCGGCACTTCGGCCACGCGCCGCCGTGAGATGGCGAAGGCCGCGCACGAGAAGCTGCTGCCGTGGCTCGACCCGGCAGGCTACGCGCGCGAGTACTCCGAAATCCTGACCGAACTGAGTGGGGGCGTTCATGTCTGACACCGACATTCCCGGCCGTGTCCAGGCCGAGCTGACCCGGCTCCGGGCCGAGCGGCAGGTCTTCACCGCCGAGCAGGACCGGCTGAAGGCGAAGCTGGCCGAAACCGAGCACGAGCTGCGTGCGGCCACCTCCGCCGCGCCGGACGAGGGCGAGTCCGCCGAGGTGAACCAGAAGCTGGCCACCCAGCAACAGGAGCTCGATGTCACGAAGGCGCGGTCGCAGGCGCTGGAGGCCGAGGTCCTGCTCGCCCGCCAGCAGCGTGACTCGCTGCGCGCGGAGCTGAAGACCTGCCGCGAGGAGCGGGACAAGCTGCGGCTCGCCCTGCTCGACGCCGAACTCGTGGTGTCGGCGGGCGTCGTCGACGCGGACGTCCTGCCCGGTGGCGAGCCGTCGGCCGACCGGCAGCGTCTGCTCAACGCCGAACGCCTCGCCGCCGAGATGGCCAGGGAACTCGACGCCACGCGTCGCACCGTCAGCTGGCGGGTCACCGCGCCGCTGCGGGTCGTGCGGAAGAAGATGGACCGGCCGTGACCGAACTCTGCTTCGTCTCCGCCGAGGGCGGTTCCGCCTTCATGGAGGAACTGCTGGAGGTGGTCGCCGACGCCGTGCGCACCGCGGGCGGCAAGGCGAGGACCGCGATCGGCAAGTATCCCCAGGCCGGGAACGACACGGTGTACGTCGTCGTCCCCCACGAGTACTTCGTGACCGTCCCGGACGCCGACTTCCCGTCCGCCGCGCAGTGCCGGCGCACCATCGGGTTCTGCGTGGAGCATCCCGGGACGGCGACCTTCGAGCGCAACGCCGAACTGCTGTCGATCCTGGGCGGCGCCGTCGACATCAACACCGATTCGACCGCCGAACTGCGGCGGCGCGGGCTCGCCGTCGAGCATTTCCAGCTCGGCTACAGCCCGCTGTGGGACCTGTGGGGCGGAGACCTCGACAGCCCGCGCGACCTCGACGTCACCTACCTCGGCACGGCCGAGCGGCGGCGTTCGGTACTGCTCGGCTCGTACGCGCGGGACCTCGCCGCGCTGCGGACGCGGCTGCTGACCCCGCCGCACGAGCCGATGACCGCCGCCCGCGTCGACTTCCTGCCGGGCAAGGCGAAATTCGAGCACCTCGCACGGTCGCGGTTCCTGCTGAACCTGCATCGCGAGCAGAAGCAGACCCTGGAATGGGTGCGCACGCTCGAAGCGATGACCAACGGCTGTGTGGTGGTCAGCGAGACCTCCGTCGACGTCGAACCGCTGGTCCCCGGTGAGCACCTGGTCCTCGCGCGGCCGGAGGCGCTGGGCTCGGTCGCCGCCGCGCTCGCCGACGAGCCGGAACGGGAACGGCACCTGCGTTCGGCCGCCTACGGTTTCGTGAAGTCGCTCGACATGACGGCGTCCGCGCGGCGGCTGATCGACCTGGCGGCTTCGCTGGGTTCGGCGCCGGCCGCGGACATCGCCCCGGCTCGTGCGCTGGCGACGAGCCTGCGGAACCCGGAGAACCCCCTGGCGATCGACACCCCGTCGTTCGACGCGCGGTTCGCGGGCGACCGGTCCGCCGCCGGCCCGGCTTCGGCACGCGGGACGGCGTTGTCGGCGCGGATCGCGCAGCGCGCGGCAGGGGCGCGACGGGTCGCCACACGACGGTGGGAGCTCGCGGCGGTTTCGCCGGCGGGCACCGCCGACGTCGACGTGCTGATCGTGCGCCGGACCGGTGAAGCCGACCCGGACGAACTCGCGAACGACCTGCTCACCGGCAGTGTGGTGCCGCGGAAGGTGCTCGTCGGCGAGGACGGCGTGCACCCGTGGCCGCGTCCGCGCCCGTACGACGTCCTGCTGCACGACACCCCGCTCGGCCGCGGACTCACCCGGAACTCGCTGCTGGAGCGTTCGACGGCGTCGTGGCTGCTGGTGCTCGACGGCGGGATGCGTGCTTCGGGATTCCTGCTGGAGCGCCTGCTGGCCGCTTCGGAAGGGGCGGAGATCGTGCACTGCCCGGTCGCGGACCCGGTCGACGGCCTGGTCGGCGCGCTGCCGCCGGAGGAACGGCGCCTGCGGACGCTGCCGTATCTGGGCAGCGGCTACCTGGTGCGGCGATCGCTGATCGACGAATTCGGCGGGTGGAACACCGAGGTGCTGTTCGAGGGCCTGGAGGATCACCTGTTCTGGCGGCGGGTGGCCGCGGCGGCCCGGCCGACGACGCTGGTGCAGCAGGTGCTGCTGCGGCGGCTGCGGCCGGATCCGGACTCGCGGCCGATGGACCTCGACCCGCATCGGGTGTGGGCCGCGGTCGGCAGCGCTCTGTAGCTTCTTCGCGTGCAATGAAAGGTCCTTTCCTTGCGAATTTTGCAAGGAAAGGACCTTTCATTGCACTGGCGAGGGCGGGGCGTTAGTCCGAAGGTGTGAGTTGGGCCGTGTCGGTGAACGGCCTCCCCCGCTCATGCGCCTTAAGAGCAGAGCATCGGAGCGCTCGGACACCGGACGAGGAGGAGCCGCCATGGACTGGGAAATCGCCCTGGTCGCCGTGCTGGCCGTCGGGTTCGTCATCCGGCTCGCGCTTCAGCTGAAACGCGGCTGACCTCGTCGGGTCATCCCAGCGCCACCCGTCTGCCCAGCCGCATCTGCGGAATTCGCCTCGGCCGGGCGGGCGGCGGGGAAAGCGGCGGGCCGTCCTCTCGCAAGCGCTTCTTCACGTGGATCGTCTTGTATCCCGTGGTCAGGTAGCCCTCCTTCTTCAGTTTCGTTATTTCGGCGTTCACCGAGGCGGGGGAAGCGCCGATCGCGGACGCGATGTCCGCGTGATTCAGCCCCACGTCGATGACGACCTCTTCCGCGCGCGGAATTCCGTAAAGCGCCTGCAACCGCGCCAAGAACGCGGTGAGCCTGCTCCGCACCTTGGCCGTCGCGAAACCCAGCGCGATGTCCCGCCGCCGCAGCCGGAGGGCCGAGTCGGCGGCGATCCACGCCATCGCCCGCTTGTCCTCGCCGAGAAAGCCGTGAAAGGCGTCCTGCGGGATCTCCAGCACGCGAACCGGCTTCGTGGCGACGAACGCGAGATGACTCGAGCGACCGGCCAAACAGGCTTCGACGCCGAGGACGTCACCAGCGCCGAGCAGGTCCACGATCGTCGGCACCGTGTCGCCCTGGGCCGTACGCAGCGCTTTCACGAAACCGGAGCGCAAAATCAGCACCGGCGGCGACGGTTCCCCCTGGTTGAGCAGGGTGGCACCCGCTCCGTGGTCCACGTGTCTGCCGAGTTCGAGCAGCCGCTGTCGCTGGCGTTCGGTGGCCGCCGTCAGGAAGTCCGCGCCCATCAGCCGATCACCGCCGCGAACGCGTACAGGATGGCCGGGAGCCCGGCGACGAGAGCCGCGACCGCCCCGATGATTTTCGCCGGCTGAGCGACCTTTCCGGCGAGCAAGAGCCGGGTGAGGATCGCGGCGAAAACGATATACGCGAGAACGACGACGCCCGCGGTGATCACCAGAAGGGGATCAGGAGTATTTGTCGTCAATAGTGACTCCCAGTGAGAAGTGAAAGCGATCAAGCCCCTGCCCGGCCGGGTGAGAATCACGTCCTGTAGGTGACGTGCCCTGCGGCCGTTCTTCCGAAGAGTACTGCTCAGCGGCATTGCGAGAAAGCAACCTGCTGCTCGCGGCACTCGTCCAGGGCGTCCCTATGCGGACTTTTCATGACGGAAAGTGACAATTGTTTCGACGCTCGCCGAACAAGAAAGTCACGATCCGTGCCCGAACACACCGCCAGTTTTCGTGAATCAGCGGTGAAAACACCGGGAAATCCGGATTAGCCGTACGGGCATATCGGTGCGAGTCCGCGCATGGTGATCGGCGACCTCTTCGACGAGCCTGACATTTTCCCTGGTCGAGCCGAAGGTCCACCGAACGTGACGATGCACGTGCAGATGCACAACCCGGTCAGCTCTGCTTACCGCGGGATCGAATCAGTGGTGATTTAACGGAGGGTCAACGATCCAGGTCACTCGATCACGACCCGTGATCTGG
The DNA here is from genome assembly GCF_029369745.1 of Amycolatopsis sp. QT-25. Lineage (NCBI taxonomy): Bacteria > Bacillati > Actinomycetota > Actinomycetes > Pseudonocardiales > Pseudonocardiaceae > Amycolatopsis > Amycolatopsis sp. QT-25. The sequence continues at coordinate 115,354 of NZ_CP120210.1, read as the reverse complement.
GACGAGTTTCGGCAATCTCAGCTTTTTGGGGGAATCTCCTACCCTCGGCGGGGGCTGACCAGGCCGGATTCATAGGCCAGCACCACCAGCTGCGCCCGGTCGCGGGCGCCGATCTTGGTCATGATGCGGCTGACGTGCGTCCGCGCGGTGGCCGTCGAAATCACCAGCTGCGCGGCGATCTCGTCGTTCGACAGGCCGCCGGCGACCAGGCCGAGCACCTCACGTTCGCGGTCGGTGATCTCGCGGACGGCGCTCACGTCGATGCGGCGATTCTCCGGCCGGTCGACGAACTCCGCGATCAGCCGCCGGGTCACGGTCGGCGCGAGCAGCGCCTCACCCGCGGCGACCACCTTCAGCGCCCGCAGCAGCTCCACCGGATCGGTGTCCTTCAGCAGGAACCCGCTCGCGCCGGCGCGCAACGCCTCGTAGACGTATTCGTCGACGTCGAAAGTGGTGAGGACCAGGACCTTCACCCCGGCCAGCTCCGGATTCGCGGTGATCCGCCGCGTCGCTTCGAGGCCGTCGACGCCGGGCATCCGGACGTCCATCACGACGATGTCCGGCCGGTGCTCGACGGCGGCCGCGACGGCCTGCTCACCGTCGCCCGCCTCGGCACAGACCTCGAATCCGTCTTCGGTCTCCAGCAACACCCGGAAACCGGCGCGCACCAGCACCTGGTCGTCGGCCAGGACCACCCGGATCGTCATCGTTGCCCCACTGTTCTCATCAGTCTTCCTGGATGCCGCGATTCTCTCCTGGTATGGGTAAGTCCACGCGCACTTGGAACCCGCCGTCCACCACGGACGTCGTGAGCGCGCCGCCCAGCGCGGCCGCCCGTTCGGACATCCCACGCAGCCCGTGGCCGGGTGCGGGTTCGACGGCGCCACGGCCATCGTCGCGGACGAGCAACGTCAGCGCACCGCTTCGCCGCTCGAATCCGACGTCGACACCGCGGGCCTGGTTCGCGTGGCGGACCACGTTGGTCAGCGATTCCTGGAGGATCCGGTACGCGGCGCCGTCGACGGGTGCGGGCAGCTCACCCGGTTCGCCGTCGACACGGACCTCGAGCCCGGCGGCCCGCGCGTGCTCGAAAAGCTCTTCGGCCTGGGAAAGACTCGGCGCGGGGGCCTTGTCCTCGCCCGACCGCAGCACGGCCAGTGTCGCCCGAAGGTCCTTCAGCGCCGAAGCGCTCGCTTCCTTGATGTTCAGCAATGCCTCTTTCGCCTGCTCAGGGCGCCTGTCGGCGACGTGCGCGGCGACCCCTGCCTGGACGTTGATCATCGCGAGGCTGTGGGCGACGACGTCGTGCACCTCGCGGGCGATGGTGAGCCGCTCCTGTTCGACCATCCGGTGCCGGTGCTCGTCGGCCTGCTCGCGGCGGGCCCGCGCGGCGGCCACCCCGTTGCGCACCGCCGCCCCGATGCCGACGACCGCGATCACCCAGACCAGGCCCAGCCCGGTTCGCAGATCGAAGCCGTCGAACCCGTGCCGGACGAACAACACGACCCCGGCGGCCAGGAGCAGCGACCCGCCGGTGCTCCCGGCGACGATCGGCCCGCGGATCTTCGTGAGCACGAACAACGCGATCGTCGGCAGCACGATCACCGGCCCGCCGGGATCGTCCGACGCGTAGTAGCCGAGCGTCAGGGCGGAGGTGAGCAGGAAGACCGCCATCGGGAAGCGGTGCACGATCAGCAGCGGCACCGCGGTGGCGACCAGCCACAGCACACCGGACGTGGTCAGCGGCGGCAGGTCCGGTTGCCAGCGCGAAGCACCGCTCGTGGCACCGAGGACGAAGCCCAGCGGCAGCACCATACGCAGCACGCGGCCCGCCCAGAGGCTCCACGGATACCGGTCTTTCAGCAGCACAGGACGCAAGCTACCCGTGGTGGGATCGGATCGCGTCCGTCGGAAAGCGGCTTCCCGGCTACGCCGGGTGCGGTAGCCGCCGCAGGACCGACGTCATCAGCAGCACCCCGCCGAGCACCTGCACGGCCAGCACCGGCACGCGATCGGCGGACCCCATGGTGAACGCGCTGAACAGCCCCCACGCTCCCGAGCCCGCCATCGCCCCGGCGCCGGTCCACACCAGCACCAGCCGCGGCCAGAACCGTCCTCGTGTCACGGTCGCCAGCGCGATCACGGCGAGGACGCCGAGCACCGCGATCACCACGTCCTGGCCACGAGCCGACATGCCACCGGAGCCGAACGCCCAGATCGAGTGGCCGATCGCGGAAACGAGTGCGGCGGTGCCGCCGAGCGTGCCCGCCACGCCGATCGTGCCCGGCCGCGCGGTGCCGGTGACGACGAACCACCAGCGGTCACGCGCGTAGAGCACGAACGCGGTCAGCAGCAGGATGCCCTGCCAGGCGAACCCGCCGTAGACCACGGCCCAGACCCAGTTCTCCAATGGCAGGTCGGCCGGTTGCGGTTTCGTCAGGTCGGCGACGATCACCGGGAGGTTCAGCACGATCGGGGCGAGCAGCCCGGTGCCGATCCAGATCGGGAAGAGCACGAGCGGCGCGGGGATCCGGCGCCCCCAGGAGTAGGTGAACGCCAGCGCGAGGAGCACCGCGACGACGTCCATTCCGGCGGTGAGCAGGTTCGCGAAGAGCATCAGCTCGGAGTCCGCAAAGGACGGGTCGCGCAGGCCGAGGCTGCCGCCGGTGACCCAGGACGCCTTGAGCGTCAAGTACGGCAGGGTGCCGAGGATCGCGGCGTAACAGACGATCAAGCGAGAACTGGAGATCTTGGCGGCGGAGACGGCTGCGGTCATGCTCTCAGCGTCGGCGTTCCCGCCGCGGAAAGACTCCCTCGCGAGCCTGGTCCGCCTCCCTCTTCAGAAGGAGCTGGGCAGTTTCGCCGCGGTTTCCTCGTCGGCCGGGGTGAGCGTCGCCAGCGAGATCTCGGAACGCCGACCGAGGTACAGATACGAGAACTCGAACCGCAGCAGGCCGACGTCCGGATGCAGGTACCGCTTGAGGACGATCCGCTCGGTGGAGACGTCGTGCTCCTTCCACATCCGCTCGAACACCTCCGATTCCTGTCGCAGCCGCTTGACCAGGTTCTTCCATGCCGGTTCGGCGAGGTGTCCGGCCATCGCCGCGCGGAACCCGGCGACCACGCGGGGCAGGTTGAGCTCCCAATCCGGGAGCCTGCGGCGCCAGTCGGGGTTGGTCAGGCATTGGACGAGGGTGTTGCGGTCCTCGAACGGGATCGCGTCGATGCCGCCCATCAGCCAGTCGTAGGCCCGGTTGTAGGCGAGGATGTCGCACCGCGCGTTGCGCACGCAGACCGGGAACGGCTCCAGTTTGCCCATCATCCGGTGGATGTTCTGGCTGAGCAGCTTGCAGTCCTTTTCCAGCGGCGGCTCGGGCGCGCCGGCGAGGGTGAACAGGTGCTTGTGCTCGTACGGGTCGAGCCGCAGCGTGCGGGAGATCGCGTCCAGCACCTGGTCGGAGGCGTTGATGTCGCGTCCTTGTTCGAGCCACGTGTACCAGGTGACGCCGACCCCGGCCAGCTGCGCGACCTCCTCGCGGCGCAGTCCAGGGGTGCGGCGCCTGCCGCCGATCGGCAGGCCGACCTGGTCCGGGGTGATGCGCTCGCGGCGGCTGCGCAGGAAGGCGGCCAGTTCGTGCCGCCGCACCTCGGCCACGCGCGAATCGACGGTCATGGTCACCTCATCAGGTTCGCAAAGCTCGGAGCCGGTTACCAGGTAGTAGTGGTACCAGGATAACCACACTCCTGGTACCAGGTTCGTGATCGGCTGATCGTGGTCCTCATGACTTCCACGCGAGTTCCGGTGCCGCCTGCCCGCGTCGCCGCCGGACCGGCCCTGACTTCGGCGGGCCTGGTCACCGTGCTGCTGGGGGCGGCACTTCCCCTCGTCGACTTCTTCATCGTCAACATCGCCTTGCCCGCGATCGGGTCGGATCTCCGCACCTCGTCGGCCACCCTGGAGCTGGTGGTCGCGGCCTACGGGATCGCCTACGCGGTCTTGCTCGTCGTCGGCGGCAGGCTCGGTGACGCCTTCGGCCGCCGCAAGCTGTTCCTGCTCGGGCTGGCCGCGTTCACCGTCACCTCTCTGCTCTGCGGGATCGCGCCGACGGCCTTGACGCTCGTGCTGGCGCGGGCCACGCAGGGGGCGGCGGCCGCGCTGATGCTGCCACAGGTGCTGTCGATCATCCAGGCGACGACGACCGGCGAGCGCCGGTCCAAGGCGCTCGGTCTCTACGGCGCGACGGCGGGGCTTTCGATGGTGCTCGGCCAGTTCCTCGGCGGGGTGCTGGTGGCCGCCGATCTGTGGGGCACGGGCTGGCGGCCGATCTTCCTGGTCAACGTGCCCGTCGGGATCGCCGGCCTGGTGCTCGCCCGGCGGCTGGTCCCGGAGAGCCGCTCGCGGAATCCGCTCGGCGTCGACCGTCCCGGCACGGTCTTCCTGGCGATCGCGCTGGTGTCCTTGCTGCTCCCACTGGCGGAAGGGCCCGTGCTGGGCTGGCCACTGTGGACGGTCGCGCTGCTCGTGGTGTTCCCGTTCGCGGCGGCCGCGTTCGTCCACGTCGAACGGCGGATGGAACGGGCAGGGGGTGTTCCGCTGCTGCCGCCGTCGGTGATACGGATGCCGAGTGTGCGCCAAGGGTTGCTGGTCGGGGTGCCGTTCTTCGTCGGGTTCAGCGCGTTCATGTTCGTGTTCGCGGTGACGCTGCAGGACGGCCTGCACCTCGGTCCGCTGAGTTCCGGCCTGGTGACGGCGCCGCTTTCCCTCGCGTTCTTCGCGATGTGCCTGGTCAGCAGCCGCCTGGTGACGCGGTTCGGGCAGCGAGTGGTGACCGTCGGGCTGTCGGTGCAGTTGCTCGGTCTGCTGGTGCTGATCGGCACCGTGCTGCTGGGGTGGCCGGAGCTGGGGGTGCTCGATTTCGTCCCGGGGATGCTGCTGTGCGGTCTCGGTCAGGGGCTGGCGATGACGACGGTGTTCCGGATCGTGTTGTCGAAGGTGCCGCCGGAGATCGCCGGGGTCGGCAGCGGGATGCTGACGACCTCGCAGCAGGCCGCGATGGCACTGGGAGTGGCGACGCTGGGGACGTTGTTCGCCACCACCGGGGCGGGACCACTCGGGATGAAAGGCGCGTTCGTGCTGGTCATCGGGATCCAGGCGGTGCTGACGGTCGGCGTGATCACGGTGGCGCGGCGGTTGCCGGATCCGCGGAGCTGAGAGGGCCTCAGCGGCCGGCGGCGTAGCCCTGCATTCCGCGTGCGTTCGCGGCGGCACGCAAGAGGCCGCCGGAACGCGAAACGGCCGAAAGCCGCCCGAGCGCCCAAGGGCCGGCATCGACGACGGAGTGCCCGCGCGCGGCCAGTGCGTCTATTGTCGACCGACCGAGCCGGGATTCGACCACGAGCTTCCGCGGCGTCCACGAGCGCGGGTGGAACGAACTCGGGAACGCGGTCGTATGCCACGCGGGCGAGTCGATCGACTCCTGCAGGTTCAGCCCGCCGAGCGTGTGCGCCAGCCAGAAACACAGCTGCCACTGGTCCTGCTGATCACCACCGGGGGTCCCGAACGCCAGCACCGGCTCGCCATCGCGCAGGCCCATCGACGGCGAAAGCGTGATCCGCGGCCGTTTCCGCGGCGCCAGCGAGTTCGGCAGGCCTTGTTCCAGCCAGAACATCTGTCCGCGAGAGTCGAGGCAGAAACCGAGCTCCGGGATCGTCGGGCTCGATTGCAGCCAGCCGCCCGACGGCGTCACCGAGATCATGTTCCCGGCCGCGTCGACGACGTCGATGTGCACGGTGTCGCCTCGGGTCTCGCCCAGCGGCCCGACCGTCGGCTCCCCCGTCGCGCCGGAGCCGGATTCCAGTCCGCGCAGCTTCTCGAGAAGCGCGGGCAGCCGCGGCGAGGGACCACCGGGCCGGAGTTCGGCGGACGCTTCTTCGGTGATCAACGCCCGGCGGGTTTCCGCGTATTCGCGGGAGATCAGCAACTCGATCGGCACGTCGGGAGAGTCCCCGTACCAAGCCTCGCGGTCGGCGAACGCCAGCTTCGTCGCTTCGACGGCCAAGTGCACGGTGCGTTCCGTCGGAATCCCGTCCACATAGGACAATTCGTCGCGCAGGCCGTCCAGCAGCCGTGCCTGCTGCAGCAACGCCGGACCTTGCGTCCAGGCGCCCATCTTCACCAGGCCCCAGTCACCGAAGTCGACCTGCAACGCGTCCTCGTAGGTCGCTTCCCAGCCCGCGATGTCCTCGCCGGTGAGCAGACCGGCGTGATCGCGGCCGGAATCGTCGCGAAACGCCTTGCGGCTGAACGAATCGATGGCCTCGGCGACGAAACCCCGCGACCACGCCCGACGACCGGCGTCGATCTGCGCTTCCCGACCACTGACCGACTCGGCCTCGGCGATCAGCCGCTCCCAGGTGTCCGCGAGCGCCGGATTGCGATGCAGCCCCTCGGCGGGTTCGCCGTGCGGCAGCCAGAGCGCCGCCGACGTCGGCCAGTGCTCGGTGAAGAGGTCCTGGACCGCGCGGATCGTGTCGCCGACCCGGCTGACCAGCGGGACCCCGTTACGCGCATAGGAGATCGCGTAGCCGAGGACCTCGCGCAACGACTTCGTGCCGTGATCCCGCAGGAGCAGTAGCCAGCCGTCCCACGCCCCCGGCACGGTCGCGGGGAGCAGACCGCTGCCGGGGATCAGGTCGAGCCCGAGTTCCGCGAAGTACTCGGGTGTCGCCGCCGCGGGTGACACTCCCTGACCTGCGAGGACGCGCGGCGTTCGATCGGCCGCGGTGACGAAGATGCCGGGGACCTGACCCGCCGGGCCGCACAGATGCGGCTCGGCGACCTGCAGGACGAACCCGGCCGCCACCGCCGCGTCGAAGGCGTTGCCGCCGTTTTCCAGCACCGCCATGCCGGTGGCCGAAGCCAGCCAGTGCGTCGATGCCACCATGCCGTGGGTGCCGGCCAGTTCCGGCCTGGTCGTGAACACCCGGCTGATACTACGCTTTGCTAACTACTTTTTCAGTCCCGAAAGGTGAAGAGCGCAGAACGGCCGGCAACACCGCGACGGTTCGATGGTCGTAAGCGATCTCGCCGGTTTCGAAATTCCCGGGCCACCCCGCCGGGTACGAACCGGGTGACCTGACCCGCGTTCGTCGAGCTGCTTCGTATCAGGCCTTTCGGAACTCCTTTGGTCCCTCACCCATCGAAACTAGCCCCGCGCGGCGACCGGAGCGTCATAGTCTTCCAGTGTCGCCGCGTTGGCCGCGCGCGAAGTCAGCCACGTGAACACCCTCGTCATCGGTTTCGACCCCAGCACCCGGTACAGGAAGTTCCGGTAGCCGACCATGAACCGGGTCTGCGGCGCGAGGAACGTGCCGATCCCGGCCGCCTGCTTCTGTGACACCTTGATCGGACCACGCATCTTCTCTTCGTAGCGCGCGAAAGCGACTTCGTGGTCACCGTGAGCGGCGGCGAGTTCACCCGCCAGGACGTACGCGCCCATCATCGCGAGCCCGGTGCCCGAACCGCCGGGGCCGGCGCACCAGGCGGCGTCGCCGAGCAGCACGACCCGGCCTTGTGACCACCTGTCGAGGTGGATCTGGCTGACCGAATCGAAGTACAACGCGTCGGCGCCACCCAGACTTTCCAGCAGTGCCGGAACTTCCCAGCCGAAGTCGGCGTAGCGCTCGGCGAGGGCTTTCTTCTGCGCTTCGACATCGCGGCGGCCGACTTCCAGCGGCCCGGACGCGAAGACGAAACTGACGTTGAGCGCCGACCGGTCGCGACCGCTGGCGACCATCACCGTCCGGCCGGGGACGCTGCAGAGCCGGCCGAGGTGGTCGAGGCCGAGGTGGTTGGGCGCGGTGAAGCCCGCGGTGTGCAGACCGAGGTCGGTGCGGAACCGCTCCTCCTCACCGAAGGCCAGCCGCCGCACTCCGGAGTGCAGGCCGTCCGCACCGACGACCAGGTCGAATCCGCGTGCTTCACCGTGCGCGAAACTGACCTCGACACCGTCCGACCGCTCGTCCAGGCCGGTGATGTAGTCGCCGAAGACGTACTCGACGTGGTCTTTCGTGTGGTCGTAGAGGATGCGCGTCAGGTCTCCGCGCTCGATTTCGACTTCGCCGCTGAAGAACACCGACGGCATCTGGGCGACCTTCTTGCCTCGCGTGTCGACGATGACCTGCGCGCCCATCGCGGTCTCCCTCGCGCGGACGTCCTCGAGGATTCCCATGCGTTCGAGCAAGGCCATCTGCTCACCGCGGAAATCGACCGCGCTGCCCCCCTCGCGCAGGGCCGGGGCGCGCTCGACCACGGTCGGCGCGAAACCGCGCTTGTGAAGCCAGAAGGCGAGAGCCGGGCCCGCGATGCCGGCGCCGGAGATCAGAACGGTGGTCGTCATGGCTGCTCCTGGGAAGTTCCAGTGTGGTGAGACCGACCGTACGGCACATTTGCACGCTTGGTCAATCCACTTGGTTGAACCAATTGGATAAACCACATGGACTAGGCTGTGGGCATGGGTAATCGTGAGGACCTGATGGCGGGCGCCATCCAGTGCCTGAAGGAAAAGGGCTGGTCGCGGAGCACGGTGCGGGACATCGCTACGGCCGCCGGGGTCAGCCACGCGGCGATCGGCTACCACTTCGGATCGCGCGAAGCCCTGCTGCTGACGGCGTTCTCCCAGGCGATGGACGACTGGGGCAAAGAGATCCAGGCCGAAATGCGGAGCGCTGTCGACCCCGATGCCTCGCCGTCCGAGCAGTACGCGGCGTCCTGGCGCGCGATGATCGACTCCTACGGGCGCAACCGGCAGCTGTGGATCGCCTCGATCGAGGCGTTCGTCCAGTCGGAGCATCATCCTGAGCTGCGAGAACAACTCGCCGCCGCGCAGCGCGAGGGCCGCCGCGGGATGGCGGCGAACCTTCTCGGGATCGACGAGGACACCCTCACCGAGGCGGACGAACGGCGGATCGGCACGGTGGCCACGGCGCTGAACGCGGGCGTGATGCTGCAGCACATGCTCGACCCGGCGAACGGCCCGACGGCCGAGGAGGTCGTGGACGGACTGATGAAACTTGTCTCCCTGGTGCAATGAAAGGTCCTTTCCTTGCGAATTTTGCAAGGAAAGGACCTTTCATTGAGCCTTTTCCATCTTGGTTAGCTGAGGCTGTGTTCGAGGGTGAGGATGGCTTTGGCTAGTGCGGTGACGCGGTGGGTGCTGGTGCGGACGCGGGTGAGTACTCGCCAGTTTTTGAGGGTGGCGAACCCGCGTTCGCCTCGGCCGCGTACGGCCGCCAGTGTTGTGTTGGCCTGTGTGTAGGCAGGTCCGAGTGGGCGTTTGGGCTGGTGGGCGGTTCGGTGGTTCTTGTACGGAGTGATCACCCCGTAGGCGACGTTGTCGTAGCCGCTGTCGGCCAGCAGCCGGATCCCGGACTGGTCGGCCAGGTCGCAGATGCGGTGGTGGCGGGCGGCGGTGGTGTCGTTGGTCGCGCCGGGTAGTCCGTCGGAGATCCACAGCAGCCGGCCGTAGGGGTCGGTGAGGGCTTGCAGGTTGATGCCGTGGTGGCGGTGTTTGCCGGAGTAGTAGGGCTTGTTCGCGGCGATGCGGTCGGTGCGGATGACGGTGCCGTCGAGGATGGCGTAGTTGTTGTGGCTCCAGGCGAGCTGCCACAACGCGGCGGTCAGGGACGGGGCGCGCTGGGCGAGCAGGTCGATGGTTTCGCGCAGATAGCGGCACACAGTGGCCACGCCGATACGGAATCCGGCGGCCAGGCGGGCGTAGGTGTCGCCGTTACGCAAGTGGGCCAGCACGAGCAGGGCCTGGCGCTGGCAGGACAGCCGGCGCCAGCGCGACCTGATCGCGCGCCGGTGTTGCTGGATGATCCGGGTCAACCCGGCCAGTGTCTGGCTGGACAACGTGATCGCCGAGGGGTAAGACAACACAGCGAAGCTCCTGGCAGTGCATGGTTCTTGGTCGTTCCACGCATCTACCAGGAGCTTCGCCATACCCAGCCCACCAACACACCCCACCAACCCAAACCAAGTTGGAAAAGGCTCATTGCACCCGCGGGAGGCAGGTGGGTCAGGAGACGGCGACCTTCCGCCGCAGCGCCGCCCTCGGCCGCCCGACGCCCTGCCACGACAACCCGGCGTCCAGGATCCGTTGTGGGTCCAGGAGATTGCGTGTGTCGACGACCGAGTCACCGTCCATCTGCTCGGCCACGTAGGTCCAGTCGAGCCGTTTGAACTCGTCCCATTCCGTCAGCACGACGACGGCGTCGGCCGCCTTCGCGACCTGGTACGGATCGTCGACCACGGTCATACCGTCGATGTGGCCGCCGACCGCGGGGTCGTAGGCGGTCAGTTCCGCGCCGAGCGCGCCCAGTACGGAAGCGACCGCGAGGGCGGGCGAGTCGCGCAGGTCGTTCGTCCCGGCCTTGAACGCCAGTCCGAGGATCCCGATCCGCGAACCGGCCAGTGTGCCGCCGACGGCGCCCGCGATCTTCGCGACGATCCGGTCCCGCTGTGCGATGTTCTCCTCGATCGCCGAGGTGAGCAGGGTGAAGTCGTACTGCACCGACTCGGCGACCCGGACCAGCGCGCTGGTGTCCTTCGGCAGGCACGAGCCGCCCCAGCCGGGGCCGGGTTTGAGGAAGGATCGGCCGATGCGCCGGTCGTGGCCCATGCCTTCGGTGACCAGGTCGATGTCCGCGCCGAGGCGTTCGCACAGTTCGGCGATCGAGTTCACATAGGACAGTTTCATCGCGAGGAAGCAGTTCGCCGCGTACTTCACCAGTTCCGCGCTGGCCGCGTCGGCGACGACGACCGGCGCGGCGAGGTCGGCGTAGAGATCGCCGACCCAGCGGGCGGCCGCGACGTCGTCCGAACCGACGACGATCCGGTCGGGGCCGAGGAAGTCCTCCACCGCGGTGCCCTCACGCAGGAATTCCGGGTTCGACACGACCGGCACGTCCGTGCGGCCGAGCATCGCCTGGATACGCTTCGACGTTCCCACCGGGACGGTCGATTTGGTGATCAGCGCACAACCCGAAGGGATGACGTCGCCGATCTCGGTGGTCACGGCCTCGACGGCCCGCAGATCCGCCGAACCGCCCGCGCCCATCGGCGTCGGCACGCAAAGGAAAACGGCCTCCGCGTCGCGAACGGCGTCGCGCGCGCCGACCACGAACTCGAGTCTTCCGCTGGTCAGCCCCCTCGACACCAGCTCGGACAATCCCGGCTCCAGGATGTCCACCCGTCCGGCGGAGAGCCTTGCGACCTTGGCCCGGTCGACATCGACGCAAGTGACTCGATGCCCCAGGCCTGCCAGGCAGGCTCCCGTGGTCAATCCGACGTAACCGGTCCCCACCACCACGATCCGAGCAGTGCTCATGCTGCTGAAGGTGACAGCCGGAGTTGACCTGTAAGCGAACGGAACGCTTCGGGTCCGAATACTCCTCACGACATGCTTCGCATCGACGTGAGCCAACACACGCGCCCCCGATATGCGAACGAGCGTTAACCTGGACCCGGTTGTCGACGAAAGGGAGAACATGCAGATCACCGATACCGCGGCGCTGGTCACGGGTGGCGCGTCCGGGCTCGGCGGCGCGACCGCGAAGGCACTCGCCGCGAGGGGCGCGCGGGTCTTCGCGCTGGACCTCGCCGGGGCGATCGCCAACGCCGAGCAGGTCGAGGGCATCACCTACGTCGAGGCCGACGTGACCGACCCGGAGCAGGTACGGACCGCCGTCACGACCGCCGCCGAGTCCGGGGTGCCGCTGCGGACCGTGGTGAACTGCGCCGGGATCGGGCCGTCCGCGCGGATCCTTTCGAAAAAGGGCCCGCACGACCTCGCCCTGTACGCGAAGGTCGTCCAGATCAACCTGATCGGCTCCTTCAACGTGCTGACACTGGCCGCCGAGGCCATCGCCAAGACCGAGCCGCTGGCCGACAACGCGCGCGGCGTCATCATCAACACCGCGTCGGTCGCCGCCTTCGACGGTCAGATCGGGCAGGTGGCGTACTCGTCGTCCAAGGGCGGCATCGTCGGGATGACCCTGCCGGCCGCGCGCGACCTCGCGTCGCACGGGATCCGGGTGCTGACCATCGCGCCGGGCATCGTCGACACCCCGATGCTGGCGACGGTGAGCGAGGAGTTCCGCGCTTCCCTGGCCGAAGGCGTGCCGTTCCCGAAGCGGCTCGCACGGCCGGACGAGTACGCGCAGCTCGCGCTGTCGCTGATCGACCACGACTACCTGAACGGCGAGGTCATCCGGATGGACGGCTCGCTGCGCATGGCCCCTCGCTGAGCATCTCCCGCGTGCCATGAAAGGTCCCTTCCTTGCGAAATTTGCCAGGAAGGGACCTTTCATGGCACTTCAGGGACGGGTGAGGCGGACGTCCAGGCCGATCCCGGCGGTGGTGACCTCGCCGGTCCGGAACGCGGTTTCCGCGACCAGCCCACTGAAATCGACAGGCGTGTAAGCACGCCGCCGTAGCCGTCCGAGCGTCTGACGGATCGTCAAAGCGGCCAGCTTGCCGAGTCTCATGCCCGCGACCTCACGCACGATGTCGCCATCGGTCGCGTCCCGGTTCATGTCCTGCACCACCGCCGTGCCACCCGGGCGCAGCACGCGGTACATCTCGTCGAGCGACTTCACCGGCCATACGAAGTTCTTGAACGCGGCCTGACAGACGACGAAGTCGAACGACTCGTCGTCGAACGGCATCGCCGCGACGTCGCCCTCCCGGAATTCGACGTCGACGCCTTGGGTTCGCGCGTAGTCACTCGCGATTCCGACGAAGGCCGGCGCGACGTCCAGGCCGGTGACGGAGAATCCGAGCCGCGCCAGTTCGACGGCGAAGTAGCCGGGGCCGAAGGCGACCTCGAGGATTTTCGCGCCTTCTGTCAGGTCGGCCGTGAGTTCGCGGGCCTGCTGCCGCCACAGTTCGATCTGCGGTTCGGTGCCGCGCTGCCGGGCGTAGTTCCGTGCCAGCGCGCCGCCCATCTCCGGGATGAGCTTGAACCGCTTCCTGTCCTTGATGTTCGTCATGGTCACTCCAGGGTGGTTTCCCGGAGCCCGGCTATTCTCGAAGTGCCGTCTCGTGGCCGGGTTCCGGTTGCGGGATCGTCGCCCCGGCGGGGTGCTGCAACACCTCGCCGGGGTCCTTTCAACTGCCGGTGCTCCCCCTTTCGGCCAACAGGGCCCGCCATTCGGCGAGACCGGGCATGGAACCGGAAGTCAGTTCGCCGAGGATCGAGCGGACCCATTCGGCTTCCGCCACCCGGATCGCCAGGTGGTATTCGAGTTCGAGCAGCACCAGCCGCGGGATCTCCGCGACGAGCCGCGCCAGTTCGGCCCGAGTCGAGGCGATGTCTTCGTCCAGCGCCGCCAGCCGGGTGCGGAAGAGGGCGACGACCTCGTCCGGGCCGAGCCACCCCAGCACCGACAACCCGGCGACGAACTTCGGCTCCTCCGGCGCGAGTTCGCCGAGCAGTTCGCGCAGCCAGTCGAGCAGTTCGTCATGGCCGGCGTCGGTGATCCGGTACACCGTGCGTTCGGGGCGGGCGCCCTCGCGACCGCTCTCGACGGCCTCGATGAAGCCGTGTTTCCGCAGGTTGCCGACGACCGTGTAGAACGAGCCCCATTTGATCCCCATGTCGCGGTCCTTGCCTCGGCTCTTCAGGGTCGAGGCCATTTCGTACGGATGCATCGGGCGTTCGTTCAGCGTCGACAGGATCGCCAACGCGAGCAGATTGCCGACTTTCCGCCGCTTCACACCGCCTCCTCGTTGACGAGTACTCGTCCGCGAGTATCCACAACGGCGCGAGTGATCGCAAGCCGCCGGGTCAACGGAAGATCAGAGGTCGTTCATGTACGGCACGGACGTCTGCGCGTGGTCGGTCATCCAGTTCCGCAGCGCGTGCGTCGCCAGGACGTCGTCCTCGTTGTAGCGCAGCAGACGCTCCCGCTGGACGGCGTCCGGGATTCCGCCGTCCATGCCGACGGCGTCGCGATACCACCTCATCGACGCCTCGCCACCCGCTTCCGGATCGCGCCACGCGAATCCGGCCACCGGCGCGATCACCTTGAGGCCCTTGCCCTGCGAGCACAGGAACTGGTCGGTGACGCTGCGGAAGAGGTCGATCCACTCCCCGGAGTCCACAAAGGACGCTATCTCGGCCTTCTTGGGCACACCGGGATATGCGCCGAACCGGTCGGCGGAACCGAAGAGCCAGCGGTTCTCGGCGAGCGCGTTGTAGCAATAGGCGCGGAACGTCAGCCCCGCGGCGAGCGTGCGCTCGCGGACTTCGGTGAACCACGCCCAGAACTCCGCGAACGACCGGGCCTCGTCCGCCGTGGGCAACGGCTCCCACGTCGCGAAGGCCCGGTAGCCCTGCTCCATCCCGATGTCGGCGCCGGTCAGCAGCGAACCCCACAGGTACGCGCCGGAATCACCGAAGCTCTCCATGTCGACGTCGACCTCGACGTCGCCGCGCGAGACTTCGATGCGGTCGACCTTGCGCACCATCGTGAGGTCGGCGAGCCAGGCGCGCGCGAGGATGATCGCGTCGGCGAAGGTGCCGCCGGTCCAGTTCATCGGCGGAGGCTCGTCGGCCGGATCGAGCGCGGCCAGTTTGTCCACGGTGAACACCCCGGCGCGGCGGAGTTCCATCGCGTCCTCCCCGCGGACGACGAGGCTGACGTCGCGGGTTTCGGTGAGCACGACCTCGCAGGTCGGCCACCAGGGGCAGCGCCGGCATTCGAGGACGCGCGACGGTTCGGCGAGCGGCTCCTGGCCTTCGGCGGCCGCGCTCGCGATGGCGAGTCTGTCGGCGAAGCGGCTCTGATATTCCGTCAGCGCGCTCCGGCCACCCGGCCACGTGGCCGCGGACAGGTCGTGCCAGACGACGACGTCCGCGTCGAGCCCGATGACGCCGCCGATCGCGCGGTGTCCCTCGTGCTTCCCGAGCGCTTCGAGCATGCGATAGAGGTGCGCGAGCCGCATCTGGTCCCGCGGCTGCGAGCGGACCTTGCGCGCCGGATCGGGCAACCGGTGCGCCGGATCGAGGTCGGTCATCGCCGTGGTCGGCGCGCCCGCGCCGCGATCGGTGATGCGGTGCCGCACGACCAGCACCGGCACGTAACCGGCGCCGGTGTGGACGAGGAGTTCGGAGCCGCCCCGCCGGTGACCGGCGCGATCCACGGGAAGCAACGCTCCCCAGATGTAGCGGGCTTCGGTGGCGAAGGCCTCTTCAGTGAGCTGCACGCGCTCGGTGGCCGGAAGGTCGCGAGGGATCTTCACCCAGTTCGCGTCGGGCCCTGTCGCGTCCATGAGCCGCCGCACGATCGCCTCGCGATGCGCCGACGCGTCGGCGATCCGCTGCTGCGCGGCGGGGTCGGGCGGGACGAGCGGGACCTCGCGCATCGCCGGATCGTGTTCGAGGTGCACGCGACGCCGGCAGCGGCTCACCGCTCCCGCGTCCAGTAGCACCTCGTTACTCACAGACAACACTCTAGAAGGCGACCGGCAAGCCGACATGCCCGCCACTTCGGGGACCAGTAAGTTCGTCAGTGACACAGCGTGGGAGGTGCCATGGCGCGCAAGGCCAAAGCCATCGAGGGCGACGGCAGGTTCACCCCGAAGAAGGCGAAAAACGCCGTCGCGGTGGCCAAAGTGCTCGGTCCGGCCGTACTGCCGGTGATCGCGCCGTACGCCGTTCGGGCGGCAGGAGCCGCACGGGAGCTGTACGACCGCTATCAAGCGAAGAAGCTCGGCGTCGCCGTCGACCAGCTCGGCGAGTACAGCGGGCGCGGTGCCGCGCTGCACGCGCGGATCGCGGGGCTGACGCAGGGGCTCGCGGAGCTGAAGAGGTCCGCGAAGGCGACAGACGCCGACGCGGCCTTCGCGAAGGACACTCAGGGGACACTGGAGCAGCTTTCGGCGACTGTTCGCGCTTCGGAGCGGATGCCGGCCGCGCGGCGGAAGGCGGCGCACCGTGCCGTGGCCGGAGAGCTGGACCAGCTGGAGGGGAAGCTCCTTCACCGTCTGGGCCTCTGAGCGCCGCTTCGGAGCCCCAAGTGCAATGAAAGCGTCCTTCATGGCAAATTTTGCTATGAAGGACGCTTTCATTGCACGCGAGGAGGCGCGGAGCGAGCAGAGACGGCGGCGGACTGAGCCGAGAGGTCTCCCCAAGGGCGCCCCGCGCCCGACGGAGACTTCATCCGTCGAGCGCCCTCTTTCGGGCCGAAGGCCACGAAAACGCGATGAAGGGGCGCCCTCCGCTCCCAACGTGAGTTACAAGCGGCCCGGCGCCCCTTCGGCGCGCTTTTCGTCAGCGCTCGACGGATTTAACCGATAAAGCCCTTCTTCTTCATCCATTCGTAGGCGACTTCGCCCTGGTCACGGCCGTCGACGTCGACCTGTTTGCACAGTTCGACCATCTGCTCGTTGTCGATGGCCGCGCTGACGGCTTCCAGCGGCCCGCGGATTTCCGGGTACTTCTCCAGGAATTCGGTCCGCAGCGTCGCCACGGCGTTGTACTGCGGGAACGCCTTCTTGTCGTCTTCGAGGACACGCAGGTCCAGTCCGGCGATCCGGCCGTCGGTGGTGAAGATCTCGCCGATCGGGCAGGTGCCGCTCGCGACGGCCGAGTAGATCGTGCCGATGCCGAAGTTCTTGATCACCGGGTTCTGGAAGCCGTACGCCCGCACGGCGGCGGGGAAACCGTCCTGGCGGCTGGTGAATTCGGTCTCCAGGCAGAAGACGTTCTGGTCGGGTTTCTGCTTGAGGAACGCCGCGAGGTCCGACGTCGTCTTCAGGTTGTTCGCCGCCCCGTATGCCTCGGTGACCGCGAAGCCGTACTGGTCGTTCAGCGGCGAATAGTTCAGCCAGGAGACGCCGAACTTCGCCTCGTCGGCCGCCTTCGTGGCTTCGTACTGCGCCTGTTCCCCGCCAGGGACGGGAAGTTCGTTGCCCTGGTAGTTGATCCAGCCGGTGCCGGTGTACTCCCACGCGACGTCGACCTGGCCGGCGAGCAACGCCTGCCGCGACGAGTTCGAGCCCTTGATGTCGGTCAGGTCGATGACGTCCGCGCCCGCCGCGGAAAGCGCCATCTCGGCCATGTAGCCCAGGATGATGTTCTCGGTGAAGTCCTTCGACCCCACCGTCACCTCGACGCCCTTGAGCGAATCGATGGGCTTGATCGAACCGGGTTCGATCTTGTACGGCAGCGCGGTGTTGACTTCGAGTCCGCACGCGGAAAGCGTGCTGCACAACAGGACCGCGCCGAGGATCGCCTTGAGTCGCATGTCAGCGCAGTCCCTTCGGTCCGAAGAACTGTTCCGCCACCGCGCCGAGCCAGTCCACCAGCAGCGCCAGCGCGACGGCGAGCACCGAGCCGGTGATCAGCACCTTCGTCAGGTTGAGCTTGTAGCCGGTGTCGATGAGCAGGCCGAAACCACCGGCGTTCACGAACATGCCGAAGGTCGCCGTGCCGACGGCCAGCACCAGCGAGGTCCGCAGACCGGCCAGGATCAGCGGGATCGCCAGCGGGAACTCGACCCGCCACAGCACGCCGGTGGCCGACATGCCGATGCCGCGGCCGGCGTCGATCAGGGCGGGGTCGATCTGCCGCAGGCCGACCATCGTGTTCCGCAGCACCGGGAGCAGCGAGTAGAACGCCAGCGGCAGCGCCGCGACCCACAGCCCGCCGGTGGCGCCGGTGACGATGAACCACAGCACCAGCACGCCGAGCGCGGGCGCGGCCTGTCCGATGTTCGCGACGGCCAGGAAGACCGGCGCCGCCCATTTCGCCCAGGGCCGCGTCACGAGCACGCCGAGCGGCACCGCCACGGCGACCACGATCGCGGTGACCACGACGGTCATCGCCAGGTGGTCGCGCAGCGCGGTCAACAACCCGCCGGCGTTGAGGGTCTCCTTCTCCGTCGCGGTGAGATCGCCGGCGAACACCCAGATCAGCACGCCGGCGACGATCACCAGCACCACGGCGGGCTGGGCGAACAGCCGGACCCGTTCGGCGCTTCTCGACGAGGACTCGGTGGAGAACCCGGTATCGACGGCCGTCATGCGGTCACCCCTTCCGCCGGACTGTCGTCGGAGTGCTCCTCGCGCAACTGCTGGATCGTCGCGATGACGGTGTCGAGTTCGATCGTCCCGGCGTACTCGCCGCGGGCGCCGGTCACCGGGACGCTGCCGCCCTCGGCGAGCATGGCTTCGAGCGCGTCCTGCAGCGTCGACTGGAGGCTGACCGAGTCACGCAGCGGTTTGCCCGCTGTGGCCAGCGACGTCGCCGTGGTCAGCTCGCGGACGTGCACCCACCGCACGGGGCGGCGGCGCTGGTCGAGCACCAGCACGAAATGCTTGCGCTGCCGGGTCAGCTTCTCGCGGACCTCCGACGGTGATTCGCTCACCGTCGCCGTCAGCGCGTCCTGCTTCAGCTCGACGTCGCGGACCCGCAGCAGCGTCAGCTGCTTCAGCGAGGCACCGGCACCGACGAAACCGGCGACGGTGTCGTCGGCCGGGTTCGCGAGGATCGCGTCCGGGGTGTCGTACTGGAGGATCCTCGACTGGTCACCGAGGACCGCGATCTTGTCGCCGAGCTTCACGGCCTCGTCGAAGTCGTGGGTGACGAAGACGATCGTCTTCTTCAGTTCGGTCTGGAGCCGCAGCAGCTCGTCCTGCAGGTTGCCGCGGGTGATCGGGTCGACCGCGCCGAACGGTTCGTCCATCAGCAGCACCGGCGGGTCGGCCGCGAGCGCCCGCGCGACGCCGACGCGCTGCTGCTGCCCGCCGGACAGCTGCCGCGGGAACCGGTCGCGGAAATCGGCCGGGTCGAGCCCGACCAGGTCCATCATCTCCTCGACCCGGTCGTCGACCTTCTTCTTGTCCCAGCCGAGCAGCCCCGGCACCACCGCGATGTTCTGCGCGACGGTGAAGTGCGGGAAGAGTCCGGCCTGTTGGATCGCGTAGCCGATGCGACGGCGAAGAGTGTCGACGTCGAGTTTCAGCGCGTCGTCACCGCCGATGGTGATCCGGCCCGACGTCGGCTCGATCAGCCGGTTGATCATCCGCATGGTCGTGGTCTTGCCGCAGCCGGACGGGCCGACGAAGACCACGATCTTGCCGGCGGGCACCACCATCGAGAAGTCGTCGACCGCGGGCTCGCGGGTGCCGGGGTAGCGCTTCGTGACGTGCTCCAGCTCGATTTCGACGCCGGATACGGTTTCAGGAGACTCAGCCACGGACACCCCTAGAGACGGTCAAACGGTTGATCAGGACGTAGACGGCGTCGAGGACCAGTGCGAGGACGACCACACCGAGCGTCCCGGTCAGTGCCTGGTTGAGGGAGTTCGTGCTCCCCGCGTTGGTGAGGCCGGAAAAGACCTCCGAGCCGAGGCCCGGGCCTTTCGCGTAGGCCGCGATGACCGCGATGCCCATGAGCATCTGCGTCGCGACCCGCATCCCGGTGAGGATGGCCGGCCAGGCGAGCCGCAGTTCCACCCTGGTCAGCACGCCGAACCGGCTCATGCCGATACCGCGCGCCGCGTCGCTGACCGCCGGGTCGACGCCGCCCAGTCCGACGATCGTGTTCCGCACGATCGGCAGCAGCGCGTAGAGCACGAGTGCGATGACGGTGGTGTTCACGCCGAGACCGAACACGGGGATGAGCAGCCCGAGGAGGGCGAAGGAAGGGACGGTGAGGATCGTGCTCGCCAGCGCCGTGGCCACGGCCGACCCGATCGGACTGCGGTAGACGGCGACGCCGATCACCACCCCGAGCACGGCGGCGATGATCGTGCACTGCACGACCGCGCTGACATGGAGGAGCCCCTGGAGGGCGAGTCTGTCCCACCGATCCGAGATGTACTCGAAGAGGTTCATCGCGTGCTGGTTCTCCCGCCGCCTCTGGGTGAGCCTCCTCACCCATTCGGAGTAGCTGTATCGGGAGCCTGACTACCCAGAAGCCGTGCGGTCAAATCCCGGTTTACCGCCTCTTACCCCGTAAACCTTCCCCATTCGGCCTAAATGGGCAAACGCGCGCGCAGGGCTGGGATGTCCTTCCCCTTGCTGAGGCACCGGGAGGAGATCGACCACGCGGCAGTACGTCGAATACTCTCCACCTGTGGGTAAAGGCAGCCGTCACCGAAGCGCGTTACGCGCCGTGCGTGGTGGTTTGCTCGGCGTGAGTTCCGCGGCGCTGGCCGTGACCGCCCACTTGATCGGGGACGGCGACCTCCCCGACACCGCGATGACGTTGTTGCTCACCGTGCTGATCGGCTGGAACGCCGCCGCGCTCGCCGCGAAGGCGCGCGGACCGCTGGCCACCATCGTCGATCTCGGCGCCGGCCAGGTCGTCATGCACCTCGTGCTCGGTTCGCTGAGCAGCCACGAACCGCACGGCGAACCCGCCCCCCTTTCGGGTGGGTTCGCGATGACCGTCGCGCACGTCGTCGCCACGCTGGTGACCGCTCTGCTGCTGGCCAAGGCCGACGGACTGCTGCTCGGTGTCCTCGCTTGCCTGCGCGCGCTGGTCCCGTTCATCCTCAACGCACTCCCGGTGCCCGCCGCCGTGGCGTCCCCGGTGCTCGCCCGGCCGGCCGGCCCCGGTCATCTCGTCGGCGTGGACCTCCGCCGGGTCCACGGCAGGCGCGGCCCGCCGCTGTTCTCCTGAACCCACTCATCCCCCGTAATCGGCGAGGTCCGGTGAACCCGCCGTCTCGAAACACCTTCAGGAGTTCTTCGTGTCCAAGCACGTCTTCAAGCGAGCCGGTTTCCTGGCCGCCGCCATCGGTGCCGCCGGTCTGCTCTCGGCAGGGGTCGCCTCGGCCCACGTCACCGCCAACGTCTACGGCCCGCAGCCCCAAAAGGGCGGCTACGGATCCATCTTCTTCCGGGTCCCCAACGAGGAGAAGGACGCCGGCACCGTCAAGGTCGAGGTCACCCTCAAACCCGAGTACGCGCTCAGCTCCGTGCGCACCAAGCCGATCCCCGGCTGGAAGGCCGAGGTCGTCAAGTCCAAGCTGCCCAGCCCGGTGACGAGCGCGTCCGGTACGCAGATCACCGAAGCCGTCACCAAGGTCTCGTGGACCGCCGAGCCCGGCACCAAGATCGCCGCCGGCTCGTCCGAATTCCAGGAGTTCCAGATCAGCGCGGGCCAGTTCCCGACCACCGTCGACGCGCTGGAGTTCCCGGCGACGCAGACGTACGAGAACGGCAAGGTCGTCAACTGGGACCAGCCGACCCCGGCCTCGGGTGAGGAGCCGGAACACCCCGCGCCGACCGTGAAGCTCGCCGAGAAGAGCGGTGACGGGCACGGCGGTGGCCACGGCTCCGACGCGAAGGCCGCCGAGGAATCCCACGCTTCCGACAACACCGCCCGCTGGCTCGGCGGCGCCGGACTCGTCGTCGGCGCGCTCGGCCTCGGCGTCGGCGCCGGCGCCACCCTGCGCGCCCGCCGCGCCACCGCCACCAAGAGCGGCAACACCGAGGGAACCGAGTAAATGCGTAAAGCGATCGTCGCGCTGGCGATCACCGGGGTGGCGTGGCTCGCCACCGCCACCCCGGCGCTGGCGCACAACGTCCTGATCTCCTCGGACCCGGCGAAGGGTGCTTCGCTCGCCGCCGGGCCCGCGAAGATCACGCTCACGTTCGACCAGTACGTCCAGAACGCGAACGTCAACCAGATCGCGGTCATCGGACCGGGCGGCGGCCAGTGGGCCGAAGGCCAGGTCGAGGTCCGCGACAGTGTCGTGACCGTGCCGCTGCGGCCACTCGGCCCGGCGGGGGAGTACAAGATCGGTTACCGGATCCTGTCCGCGGACGGGCACTCCGTGACCGGTGAGGTGCCGTTCACCCTCACCGCCGCGGGCACCGGGACCCCGGCGAGCGCCGACGCCGCCCGCAGCAACGGGGGCCAGGCCGAGACGACTCCCGCCACCGACGGCGAGAACTCGTCCGGGGTGCCGATCTGGGTGTGGATCGCGGGCGCCGTCGTGCTGCTCGCCGTCGGACTGACCGTCGCACTGCGCACCGGCGCGGGTGACAAGGAGAAGAGCGGCTCATGACACAGGCCGAGACCACCTCGCGTACCCGCGTCGCCGTCTTGTTCTGTGTGGTGGCGGCGGGCATCGTCGGTGCCCTGATCGGCGTCGCGCTGACGGCGACGGCCCCGGTGCCCGGGGTCGCGCAGGTCAGCGAGGTGGTCTCGGTCTCCATCCCGATCGTGCGGGTGCTGCTGGACATCTCGGCCGTCACCACGATCGGGCTGGCACTGCTTTCGGTACTGGTCGGCTACGACCGGCCGAAGCTCTCCGAGCCGATCATGCGGATCGCGCGGCCCGCGAGCGTCGCGGCCGCGCTGGTCTGGGCGACCACCGCGCTCGTCGCGCTGATCCTGCAGACCGCCGAGTACCGGCCGGGCTCCAGCACGCTGTCGATGTCGGACGTCGGGAGCTACATCGCCGACGTCGGTGCCGGGAAGGCGCTGCTGATCGTCGCGGTGCTGGCCCTGCTGCACGCGGGACTCGGCGTCCTCGCGCTGAAACACGGCGAGAAGGTGCCCGCGGAGGTCCGCGTCGGGCTGGGACTCTTCGCGCTGCTGCCGCTGCCGGTCACCGGGCACGCGTCGAACTGGAACTACCACGACTACACGATGATCTCGATGGAACTGCACGTGATGAGCGCCGTCGCCTGGACCGGCGGGCTCGGCGCGATGACGGTGCTGCTCGTCGGGAACCGGACGCTGCTGGCGCACGCGCTGCCGCGGTTCTCCAAACTGGCGACCCTGTGCCTGCTCCTCGGCGCGGCGACCGGGCTGTTCAACGGGCTGATCGAGATCTCGCTCAACCCGTCGCTCGGCTTCTGGGAAGGCGTCTTCACCACGCCGTACGGGCAACTGGTGCTGCTGAAACTGTTGTGCACCGGCGTGATCGCCGGCCTCGGCGCCTACACGCGCTGGAAGCTGATGCCGCAGATCGTCCGGCACAACCGCACGGCGCTGGCCGCGTGGGCGACGCTGGAACTGACCGTGATGGGACTCGCGTTCGGCTTCGCCGTCGTCCTCACCCGAGCCCCGGTCGTACCGACGACCTGAGCCGGTTGCCCGGTTTCCCCGTTCTCTCCGGGACCTTCCCGCCTCGGAGGCGGATGCTCTGCGTACGCGTCCGGAACGATTGTGACCCTGGAAACACCCATCGGATCACAGCGACCTGGTGAACGCGCCGCGCTGAATGACACAGCGTAGTTGCAAGTTGCACATTCGGGGGAGCATTGGGCGGGGAGAAGCGATCGGTCCGAGCGAATTCGTCACCGAATGACCGGGGAATTCGGGCAAGCGACGAACGGTCATTCGCTGTCGGCGAATGCACGTGCAGATCCCTTTTCCGGGTGCGTCACCGATAGCGGTTCCAGCGCGCGCCGGTGCGTCCGTTCCGGAGATCGTCCAACCGTTTCCGCAGCTCATCCCGCACGCTGGGGTGGCTGCGGAGAATCGGGAGAACACTCGTCGTGAGCTTCAGTTCACGGATGGCGCGCAGTACCGGAAACCCGGACCACGTGGTCACGTCGAATCCGTACCGCCGCGCGAACACGCGATAGCGGGCGGGTGGATCACCGAACCGTTCGCGGCCGACGGCGAGCGGCGTCAGATCCCATTCCGGCGGCCCGACACAGGACGAATCGAAATCGCACAGCACCGGACCGGCCGGCCCGTGGATCACGTTCCCGGTGTGCGCGTCCCCGTGGACGAGGCCACGGGGCAGGGGGAAGTCGAGCGTCGCGAGGGCACCTTCGACCTCGGCGCAGCGTTCCAGGAGAAACCGCCGATCGCCTTCGCTCAGCTCCTCGGCATCCGAGACCCGGGCGCGGACCGCGGCGAACGGAGCCCATTCGGCGAGGCCTTCGGGCGGCTCGAGATCGTGGACGCGGCGCAGCAGGGCGGCGAGGTCGGCCGGCTTCGGCTTCCGGCCGCTCGCCGTCACCTTCCACCAGACCGTCACGAGCTGCTCGCCGATCGGCAACGGCTGGTCGAGGCCGGAAACCAGGCGGATGGCGGGGACGTCGTGCCGTTCGAAGTGCCGGGCGACCCGGACGACCGTGCCGACGCGGTGGCGCAGCCGGGTGGAGCCGACGATCCGGACGACGAACGGCGCGCTCGCCAGCTCGTAGACGGCGTTGTTGGTGAACCTCAGCAGCCGGGCGCCTTCGGGGTCCACGCCCAGCAGATCGCACGTCCGCTCGAGGGCGTCGCGCAGGATGGCGGGCGTGAACCGGCCGCCCTGGCCGGTCGGCTCAGGCGGCGTAGAACGAGTTGAGGCGGTCGGCGAGGTCACGGGCGTCGGCGTTGTTCCGGCGGCGTTCCGCCTCGACCTGCAGGGGTCGCATCCGGTCCTTCACCCGCTCCGACTTGATGCCCTCGGCGCAGTCGATGGCCTTCGAGCCCACCTTCGCACCGTGGTCGAGATCGCCTTCGAGCAGGTGGTTCGTGGCCAAGGCGCTGAGCATGAACGTCTTGCTGCGGGCCATGTCGTCGGTGTAGGTCTCGACGGCCTTGGTGAGCGCCGGGATCGCGTACTTGGTGTGCTCGGCGTTCTTCTCGGCGAGCACGGTGTGCACGGTGCCGATCATGGCGTAGACGTCGGTCTCGGTGAAGAACTTGACCCAGGACTCGGCGTCGGCCAGATCGGCGCGGGCGAACTCGTCCTTGCTCCGGCCGAGCAGCTTCGTGGCCTGCTCCTCGTTGCCCATCATCGCGTAGGCCCACGCCTCGTTGGCGCAGAGCACGGCGACCGCCAGCTCGGAGCCCGATTCCTGGGCCGCGATCTGGCCGAGCTGGAACAGTTTCAACGCGTCGTTGGGGGCGTCGTTGTGCAGGTAGACCCGGCCCATCCGGTACAGCACGTTGGCCACCAGCGGGTGACTGTCGCCCTGTTTGGCCAGGTCCAGCGCGTTCGCGAAGTGCCCGCGCGCGGAATCCATGAGGCCGGTGTCGAAAGAGGTCCAGCCCGCCAGGCTGTGCAGGTCGGCGAGCGCGACGTACAACCGGTTCTTCACCGGCTCGGTGCCGGTGGATTCGAGCATCTGCTGTCCCCAGGACAGCTGGGCGACGACGGCGTCGCGGCAAAAACCGCCGCCGTACTGGTAGTCGAGGGAACGGAGAGCCCTGGTCGCGGCTTCCACCTGGCGGACGTCGGTCATGCCGATCCGGCCGGGGGCGGGCGTCTTCGCCGGTCCTGCCGACCACGTGCCCGATTCCGGGCCGAACACCGCCGCGCCCATCGTGACCTGGGCGGCGTGCGCGAGGAACCTCCGTCGCTTCACGGACTCGTCCTCCTCCGCCTGCTGGCCGTCGGCAGTGCCGACCACCTTGATCGCTGTCGCCTCGTCGTAGGCGAGACCCATGTATCCCCTGGGGACACCAAGGCCGTCAGCGATGCGGGTGAGCACGTCGTACGCCATCACCTGGCGACCCTTGAGGATCTCGGACACCTCGGACTGCGACTGGCCGGTCATCGCGGCGATCTGACGCTGCGAAACACCGTGCTTGCGCAACAGCCGGTACACGGAGGAGATCTCCCGTGTGGCCAGAGCGGCTCGCATCTCCGCCTGCTCCCAGGCATCCGGCGGCACGGGGTGGCTCTGCCTGCCCGAAGCGCCCACTGCGTCCGAGCCGGCGACAGCGCCGCCGCCGATACTGGCGTCCATTGCGCCCCCTCACAGTTCCGTTGGGGTCGAGAAACAGCGTAAGCACACCTATTCAACCGTGCGAAACACCGGAATGCCCGTGGTGATCGGCCCGGCAGAAGTCGGTCGACCGCTTACCGTGAAACCTCGTCCGGTCACCGCTATGACAGCGGTTCGACCTTCTATCGCACTCGGTTTCACCTCACTGTAGTTGTCAGATCTCCGTGACCGACCAGCCACTGGCGGCGATCACGGAGAGCTACCAAGTCCCGAACCCCTCGATGGTGCGGACACGCGGAACGAAGACGACGTGGAACGAGAGAGCGGAGAAGAGCCAGTGGAGTTCGTGGACTCGATCGCAACAGGCTCCATCACCGCGGGACGGCCCGGTATGGCCACGCGCCACCTGCGTACGGCCGGCCCCGCCGGTCAGCAGCAGGTCGCGGTCGCCCCCGGCGTCAACCGGCCGGTCTCCCCTTCCGCCCCGGTCGACCCCCGTACCGCGAGTGTGCGCCGTTATGAAGGCGGACAACTGGTCTGGCGAGTGCAGTGCGGCGATCTCATCAGCCGCGAACGCGCCGTCACCGTGTTCGTCGAAGACAACCAGGTGGTTCTCGTCTCGCCGCCGGGAGAGACCGCGCGCATGACGTCCGGCCAGCTCGGCCAGCTCAGGGCAGCGCTCAACGAAGCCGCCAAGATGGCGGAAAGGTGACGGTGAGTTCTCCGTGGATCAGGTCCTAGGGCAAGTCCTCCGCAACGCGGTCTGGGAACGCCTCGACATGCTCTCCGATCTCGCGACCCGGGCCGACGCGCAGTCGCTCGTCTCGGTCGCCCGCTCGGAGCTCCCCCGCCTGACCGAAGGCTGGCGCGCGATGCTCCAGGCGCACGAACCCGACGAGCGCGGGGACTGCCCCACCTGCTCGACCCGCTGGCACCGGTGCAAGGCCCCCTGCTCGGTATGGCAGGTCGCGCACGAACACTTGGTCGCCGGCGGCCTCGCCCCTCAGCACACCGTGGCCGCCCAGGACCACCGGCGCGAAGCCCGCCGCCGCGTCCCCGGGCAGACCAGGGTGAGTGCGGCCGAAACCACCGGCAGGCACGCGCTGGTCAACCCACGTCGTCCCGCCATCGGCGGCGTGCACGCCTGAGAAGATGCCGCACCTTGACTCCGGCTCGGGAAACACAGCCTGACATGAGCCGGCGAGTGACGGCGGTCCGAGCGCCCCCTCGGCGACCACGCCACGATCTCGCCTTCGCCGGCGGCGGCTCGCGCGTACCCCCCGAACGCGACGAGCCGCTCTCGGTGATCACTCCGGTCCCCACCGCGATTAATCGAAAATTATCGGCAGAACACCTAGCGGACGCAGTAATCGGTCGCTAAGTTGTTGATCACAAAAGCAACGCGAGATTCGTTCGGATCCCCGTTGCCACCCCGAACCCCGCGGGCCGGTGCCGTTGCACTCCCCTCCCCCGACCGGCACCGGTCCGCGGTCTCCACCGTTCTAGCCGACACCCCTCACCCGCGTGACGAACACCGCGGCGATGACGGTGGACAGCGCCGAAGCCGCGAAGAGGCTCGGATATCCGCCCAGGTAAGCCAAAATCGGCGCGGTCAGCGTGGGCGCCACCACCTGCGGCAGCGAGTTCGCGATGTTGATGACGCCGAGATCCTTCGCCCGGTCCTGTGCGGCGGGCAGCACCTGCGTGAGCATCGCCAGCGCGACGGCCATGTAGGCGCCGAAACCGACGCCCAGCAACGGGGAAGCCGCGAGCGCGGCCGTCCAGTTCTGCCAGACCACCAGCAGCAGCGCGGCCACGGCCATCACCGCGGACGCGGCGAAGACGTAGGGCTTGCGCCGTCCCGACTTGTCGGAGAAGTGCCCGGCGACGAGGGCGCCCACGACGAGAGCGGCACCGTAGAGCCCCATCATGATCAGCAGTCCGGTGTCCGGATCTTCGTAGTGCACCGCGTCTTTCAAGAAGAACAAGAGGTACAGCGTCCCGAAGGCGTTGCCGAGGTTGATCATGAAGTGGCAGGCCCACGCCCACGCGAAGTCGGGATGCCCGCGAGGAGAGATCCACAAGTTCGCCAGTACGTCCTTGGCCCTGGCGGACGGCCGGTACGCGACCGGCAGCCGCGCGTCCGGCGTGCGCAGGACGAAGGCCGCCGCGCCTGCCAGCACGACGGCCGCGCACACGGCGTAACCCAGCGGGACACCGGCGAGGTCGAGCATCACCACGACCACCACCGCGCCGAGCACGGTCCCGAGCATCTGGGCGATGCCGACCAGCCCGCCGACCTGCGCGCGCTGCGGCACGGGCACCCGGTCCGCGATGGCCGAGACCAGCATCGCGAGCATTCCGTTCAGTCCCGCCTGGACCAGGCACCAGCCGAGCACCATGACCGCGACGTCCGGCGCGAACGCGAGGACGAGCAGTCCGGCCGCGGCGACCACCGCACCGGCCGTCGTCCACGGATGACGGCGGCCGCGAGCGGAGCAGGTGCGGTCCGAGAGCAGGCCGATGGCCGGGTTGGCGATCAGCGCGACGACCGCGCCGATGCCGGTGACCAGGCTGAACACCGCTTCCTTGTTCGCCGCGTCCAGCAGTTCGGCCTGTTTCGGCAAGAGGACCTGGATGGGCGCGTAGACGCCGAGCCAGAGCGCGATGTTCGCGAAGAACAGCAGGCTCATCCAGCCCGCACGGACCCTGGCCACCGGCTCCGCGAGCGCCTCGGGCAGCTCCCTGACCTCACTCATGGCGGATCAGTTCGCGGTACCAGCCGAAGGAATCCTTCGGTGTCCGCTTCAGCGTCTCGTAGTCGATGTGCACCAGGCCGAACCGCGGCCGATACCCCTTCGACCATTCGAAGTTGTCCATCAGCGACCAGACGAAGTACCCGCGGATGTCGACGCCGGCGTCCATCGCCTCGCGCACCGCGACCAGGTGGCTGTGGAGGAAATCGATGCGCTCCTGGTCGTGCACGTGCCCGTCTTCGGAGACGACGTCGTCGAAACTGCACCCGTTCTCGGTGATGTAGACGGGTGGGAGGTGCTCGCGGTAGCGCTCGTGGAAGCCGACGAGCAGTTCGCGCAGGCCGTGCGGGACGATCGGCGAATCGTTGGTGGTCATGGGATATCCCTCGATCGAGCGAAGCTCGAAGGGCAGTGTCCCGAAAAGCAGGGGGTTGCCTTCGCCGGGTGCGGCGACGCCCTGCGGCTCGTAGTAGTTCACGCCGTAGAAGTCGAGCGGCTGCGCGATGGTGGGCAGATCGTCGGCGAAACCCGCGGGGAGATGTTCGAGGATTTGTTCGGGATAGCGGCCCAGCAGCACCGGATCCGCGTAGGTGCGATTGATGAGAGCGTCGATCCATTCGCCCGCGGCCTTGTCCGCCGGTGAATCGGAGGCGGGCCAGATCGGCGAATGATTGTTGGCCGTGCCGACACTGCGGGCGCCGGTGGCACGGAGCGCCTGGACGGCGAGACCGTGCGCGAGATTCTGGTAATGCGCGGTGGGCAGCGCGTCGAGCAGGAGGGTCTTGCCGGGCGCGTACTCGCCGATCGCGTAGCCGAAGATCGACATGACCATGGGCTCGTTGAGCGGGATCCACATTTTCACCCGATCGGAGAACCGCTCGCCCAGGATGGCGGCGTACTCCCCGAAGCGTTCGGCGGTATCACGGGAGAGCCAGCCACCCTTGTCCTCGAGCGCCTGCGGGAGATCCCAATGGAAGAGTGTCCCTGTCGGCGCGATGCCGGCGGCGCAGACCTCGTCGATGAGTTCGTCATAGAAGGCAAGGCCTTCGGTGTTGGGCTCGCCTTCACCATCGGGCTGGATCCTGGGCCAGGCGAAGGACATGCGGTACGCGCCGACGCCGAGTTCGCCCATCAGCGCGATGTCCTCGGAGTAGCGGTGGAAGTGATCGGCCGCTACCTTGGCGTGCTCAGCCCGCGCGATCTTCCCTTCCGTTTCGGTGAAGGTGTCCCAAATGGACTGTCCTCGGCCGCCTTCCCCGGTCGCCCCCTCGATCTGGAAGGCAGACGTCGAAACACCCCACAGGAATTCGGACGGGAAGGTCGGATTTTCCACCGGCGGAACACCTTTCCTCTTCAGACTCGGCCGAACATGAAAAGTTCTCATATACTATGCCTTCACTCGACCGGGGGGAACCCTGTCGGCACGATAAAGTCGCAGATCAGCGAAGGAGGAGCCCGAGTGTC
This sequence comes from Amycolatopsis sp. QT-25, assembly GCF_029369745.1. Classification (NCBI taxonomy): domain Bacteria; kingdom Bacillati; phylum Actinomycetota; class Actinomycetes; order Pseudonocardiales; family Pseudonocardiaceae; genus Amycolatopsis; species Amycolatopsis sp. QT-25. The sequence continues at coordinate 85,429 of NZ_CP120210.1, read as the reverse complement.
CGACATCCATGCCGCGAAACCGCAAGCGGAGACCACTCCGCTCCGGCGGCAGCCCGTCCAGCAGCGCAGCGCCAAGCGGGTGGAGCAGATGCTCGACGCCAGCGCCCAGCTGATCGACGAACTCGGTTACGACGCACTGACGACCACGCTGATCGCGAAGCGCGCCGAAGTGGCCGTCGGTTCGCTGTATCAGTTCTTCCCCGACAAGCGGGCCGTGGTGCAGGCGCTGACGCAGCGGAACCTCGAACGGTTCGTCGCCTCGGTGTCGGAGACGCTGAACGAACTCGCGCCCGAACACTGGTGGGACATCGTGGACTCGATCCTCGACATCTACCTCGCCATGCACCGCGAGGTCCCCGGCTTCTCGAAGGTCCACTTCGGTGACGTCGTCGACCGGCAGCTCCTGGACGAGACCCGCGACAACAACGCCGTCATCGTCGACGCGCTCACCGACGTGCTTTCCGCACGGATCCAGTCGTCGCCGGACGACATCCGGTTCGCGCTGACGATCGCGAACGAGACCGCCGACGCTTTGCTGAAGCTGGCCTTCCGCCGTGACCCGCGAGGGGACGAGCGGATCGTGGCGGAGGCGAAGTCGGTCGTGAAGGGGTACTTGGCGAGTAAGTTCGGGGAGGCCTGAGGGGTCTTTCGTTCGCTCCGTACGTGGCGCGCTCGCTCGTTACTTGGCGCTCGCTTGGCACACGGCGCGGTCGCTCGTTACTTGGCACTCGCTTGGCACACGGCGCGGTCGCTCGTTACTTGGCACTCGCTTGGCACACGGCGCGGTCGCTCGTTACTTGGCACTCGCTTGGCACACGGCGCGGTCGCTCAGTACACGGCGCGCTGGCTCGGCACATGGCGCGCTGGCTCGACTCGGCGCGGTCGCGCAGTACATGAAGGCCCCCTTCCTTGCGCCTAGGTACAGGAAGGGGGCCATCATGTACCTGAGAAGGCACGAAAGCCGAGTTTCCTCGGCTGAGCCGAGAGAAGGGCTTCTTCACGCGCCCCTGGCGTGACTGGTGGTGCTACTGGTGCTCGAGTTGCTGCCTGAGGCAAGTGAGGGGAACTTTGAGGGACTCCAGGTCCCTCAAGGTGGCCTTCACGGCACAATGCGATCCGAACGCCACTCACTCCGCAGCTTGCCAATGAAGACCCTTTCCCTCACCCGATGCATCGAAAGCGCCCTTCGACCCACGTCCGTCCACTATGGACTCCCGGTCCCTCCTTTCGAGACCCACAATGTCCCAAGGAGGCCCTACGTCTCCCCTGCTCCATTCGTGTCCCCCCACGCCCGGATCCCGTACCCCACCAGTCACACGAGTCCCAGCAATTACGCACAAACCCACTCTGACCTGGCCTCGGTGACTTGTCCACATGAGTTGTCCACACCCACCCACAGTTGTGGACAACCTCGCCCCTCACCCCGCGAATCCCCACCCCCCGACACCCCCTCCCGATACGCTGGTGCGGGGGGTCTATCTCGTGATCGGTGTTTCCGGCGTTGTTGATCAGTAGGTTTCGGCTCCCGGCCAGCGGTCACCGAATGTGATGGCGAAGGCGTTCAGCACGGGCTTCCAGCGCATCGTCTATCGGGTGCGGCCTGCCCCGGTCGGGTCCAGGCTGCGGGTCACAAGGTACAGGCATTTCATCGCGGCTTGCTCGGTCGGGAAGTGTCCTCGCGCGCGAATCGCCCGCCGGTAGCGGGCATTCAACGATTCGATCGCGTTGGTGGAGCAGATCATGCGCCTGATCTCGACGTCGTAGTCGAGGAACGGCACGAACTCGTCCCAGGCGTTACGCCACAGGCGAATCACCGCTGAATGCTTTGTGCCCCATTTCTCTTCGAATTCGTCGAGCGCGGCTATTGCGGCATCCGGGCTGGGTGCGGTGTAGATGGGTTTGATGTCGCGTTTCACCGCGTCCCAGTCCCGGCGGGACACGAGCCGGAAGGTGTTGCGGATCAAGTGGACGATGCAGGTCTGCACAATGGTCTGCGGCCAGACGTTCGCCACGACGTCGGGCAGGCCTTTGAGGCCGTCGCAAACGAGGAAGAACACGTCCCGGACGCCGCGGTTCTTCAGATCGATCAGCACGCTCATCCAGAACTTCGCGCCCTCGCCGCCGATGCCCATCCACAGGCCCAGGACGTCCTTGCGGCCATCCACGGTGACGCCGATAGCGGCGTAGACAGGCCGGTTGGCGACCTGCCCGTCGCGGATCTTGACGTGGATCGCGTCGATGAACACGGCCACGTACACCGGATCGAGCGGGCGGCTAGCCCAGTCGTTCATTTCGGCGACGACCTTGTCAGTGATCCGCGAGACCGTTTCCTTGCTGATCGAGGATCCGTAGATCTCGGCAAAATGTGCCGAGATCTCCCCGGTCGTCATTCCCTTCGCATACAACGACAACACGATCTCATCCACCTCGGTAAGACGGCGTTGCCGCTTCTTCACGATCTGCGGCTCGAACGTGCTCTCCCGATCCCGTGGCACGTTGATGCCGACCTCGCCCGCAGCATCCGACACCACCGTTTTCGGCCGAGTACCGTTCCGGACATTCGTCGACTCACGGCCCGGCTCGGCTCGGTTCTTCTCATGCCCGAGATGCTCGGTCATCTCCTCGTTCAATGCGGTTTCCAGCACATTCTTGGTGAACAGCTTCAGCAGGCCATCCGGGCCGGTCAACGCCAGCCCCCGCGCCTTCGCCTCGGCCACCATCGCCGCCGCGGCGGCCTGCTCCGGCGACAGCTCCCGCGCCGGCTTGGACTCACTCCTGCGTGGACTCACAAGGTCCGATGTCATCACTCACAGTGCCCATCCCGTCGGACCTCAGCCCGGCGTGTCGGGCCGGAAACACCGATCCTGGAACAGTCCCGGTGCGGGGGCACGCCCCCCAGGGATGGGTGGGGGGTGGGTCGCGGGGTCAGCCGAAGTTTTGGGCTTCGCCTCGGTAGGTGGGGACGGTGCGGTCGACGCGGTCGCCGACGACGACGTGGTAGTGCGTGAAGCGTTCGGCGAGTTCGCCTGCTTTCGCGTGGCGCAGCCAGACGCGGTCGCCGAGCCGCAGGTGTCGGGCTGCTTCGCCGGAGACGGGGGTTTGGACTTCGCCGGCGCCTTCGAATCCGAGCAGCGAGAGGCCTTCCGGCAGGTACGGCGTCGGGAGCCGCGAGGACTCCGCCGGGCCTGAAGCGATGTAGCCGCCGGAGAAGAGCGTGGCGACCTTGGGCGCGGGACGGCGGACGACAGGGAGCGCGAACATCGCGGCCGGGCGCGGCGAGAAGTGCGTGTAGCCGTCGAAGAGTGTCGGGCCGATCAGCCCCGAGCCCGCCGCGATTTCGGTGACGGCCGCTTCGGCGCCGGTCGATTCCACGCTGCCGCTGCCGCCGCCGTTGACGAACTCCAGATCCGCCAAGGCCCGGACGGCACGGACCGCGGCCGCGCGGCGGTGCGCGATTTCCACCATGGACTTCCGCTGCATCCAGCCGATGAGCGAGTTCTTGACGCCATTGCCTGCCGCGTCCCCGAGCCCGGCGATCTGTCCTTCGTACGCCATCATCCCGACGAGCCGGAAACCCTTGCGGGACAAAATGGTCCGCGCCAGATCCGCGGCGTGGGCCGGTTTGAACACCGGTGAGCGCCGCGTGCCGACGTGCACTCCGGGCAGCGGTCGCCACGAAGCGTCGAGCTCCAGGCAAACGCGGATCTCGGGATGCCCTTGCCCCAGCGCGGCATCGACCAGATCGAGCTGCTCGGGCGAATCGACCATGATCGAAATCGCCGCCCGCGCCCGGTCGTTCGCCGCCAGCCGCCGGAGCGCGCCGTGGTCGGCGGTCGGGTACGCGACGACGATGTCCTCGGACGTCCCCTGCTCGACGTGCCAGACGGCTTCGGCGAGCGAATAGCACATGAGGCCTTCGAACCCGGGCCGCGCGAGGACCCGTTCGAGCAGGTACCGGCAACGCACGGATTTGCTGACCACGCGGATCGGTTTGCCACCTCCCCGCCGCACCAGGTCGGCGCCGTTCGCGTCGAACGCATCCAAGTCGACAACCGCGAACGGAGGATCCAGGTCCTTCGTCGCCAAGTCGTACACCGTCGCACTGGTCACCCGAACTAAGGTACGACAGAAGGGCTTGAAACGCGAATACGATTCACTTACTGTTTCGGCACTCATAGGAACCACGGGTTAGGTGGGCGCATGACACGGTGGAGCAACTGGGCCGGCACCGCGACGGCGTCACCGCTGCGTGTGCACCGGCCGCGCGACACGGACGCGATCGCCGCGGCGATCGGCCGGTCCGCCGCGGACGGACGGCGCCTGCGCCCGCTGGGCAGCGGCCACTCCTTCACGGCGATCGCCGCGGCGGATTCGGACGCCATGAACCTGACCGGCTGGACCGGAATCGCGTCGGCCGACGTCGCGCAGGGCCTGGTCACGGTTCGTTCGGGCACCACGCTCAAACAGCTCAACGCGGAACTCGACGCGCTGGGCCTGGCGATGAGCAACCTCGGCGACATCGACGCGCAGACCATCGCGGGCGCGATCTCCACCGGCACCCACGGCACCGGCGCCCGGCTCGGCGGGATCGCCACCCAGCTCGCCGCGCTCGAACTCGTGCTCGCCGACGGCACCGTGGTCACCTGCTCGGCGGACGAGCGCCCTGATCTCTTCGCCGCCGCGAGGGTCGGCCTCGGCGCGCTCGGCGTCATCAGCACGGTCACGCTGCAGTGTGAGCCGTCCTTCCTGCTCTCCGCCCAGGAGCGGCCGGAGCCACTCGAACAGGTCCTCGAAGGCTTCGACCAGTTCGCCGACGAAAACGACCACTTCGAGTTCTACTGGTTTCCTTACGGCAAGAACGCCCTGGTCAAGCGGAACAACCGGCTTCCGGCGGGTAGCGAACGCCGTCCGCTGACCAAGGTGAAGGAATTCATCGACTACGAGGTCACGGAGAACGTCGCGTTCGGCGGGCTGTGCCGTCTCGGCCGCGCGGTGCCGAGGCTCGTCCAGCCGCTCGGCCAATTCGCCTCGAACATCCTCTCCGCCCGCGAGTACAGCGACACGTCACATCGCGTCTTCGTGACCCATCGCGGCGTACGGTTTGTCGAGTCGGAGTTCGCGATCCCCCGCGAAGCACTCCACGACGTCTTCGCCGAACTCCGCGCGTTCGTCCCGAAGCTGGAGAATCCGGTCGCGTTCCCCGTGGAGGTGCGCGTCGCCGCCGCGGACGACATCTGGCTCTCGACCGCGAACGGCCGCGACTCCGCCTACCTCGCGATCCACCAGTTCGTCGGCATGCCCTACCGCGAGTACTTCGCCGGCTTCGCGTCGATCGTCGGCGAGGTCGGCGGCAGGCCGCACTGGGGAAAGATGCACGACCTCGACGCCGCGACCCTCCGCTCGCGGTACCCGCGGTTCGACGACTTCTTGCGGATCCGCAAGGAGGTGGACCCGGCCGGGGTTTTCAGGAACACCTACCTCGACCGAGTCCTCGGAACCGCTTAGGTCGTTTCGAACAACGCGCTGACCGACTCGCCGTTGTGGATCCTCCGCATCGCTTCCGCCAGCGCGGGTGCGATCGACAGGACCCGCAGCTTCGGACTCTGCTCCTCCGGCGGGATCGGCACCGTGTTCGTGCAGACGACCTCCAGCACGTCGGGCTGGCTGCCGATCCGCTCTAGCGCGCCGCTGGAGAAAAGGCCGTGCGTGCAGGCGACGCGGATCGAGCGCGGCTTCAGCTCCCGGAGTTTGCCGAGCAGTTCGATCACCGTGCTGCCCTTGGCGATCTCGTCGTCGAGGACGATCACGTCGCGGCCGGTGACCTCGCCGATCACCGAGCTGATCTCCACCCTGTCGTCGGCGAAACGCTGCTTCGCGCCGGCGGCGACCTGAACGCCGAGCAACCGGGCGAAATGCGCGGCCTCCTTGGCGTTGCCGAGATCCGGTGAGACCACGGTGGTCGCGGACAGGTCGTACTGGCGGAAGTGCTTGGCCAGCTCCTGCAACGCGTGCAGGTGATCGACCGGCACACTGAAGAAGCCGTGCACCTGCGGCGAATGCAGGGTCATCGCGAGGACGCGATCGGCACCGGCGGTCGCCATCAGGTCGGCGACGAGACGGCCGCCGATCGAGATCCGCGGCGCGTCCTTCTTGTCCGATCGGGCGTACGAATAGTGCGGCATGACGACGGTGATCCGTTTCGCCGACGCGCCCCGCGCGGCGTCCAGCATCAGCAGCAGTTCGACGAGATGTTCCTGCACCGGCCGCACCAGTGGCTGGATCAGGAAGACGTCGCGCTCGCGGCAGTTCGCTTCGAGCTGCACTTCGAGGCAGTCGTTGGCGAACCGCTGCACCTTCACCGGATGCAGCGGGATACCGAGATGAGCGCAGATCTCTTCGGCGAGCTCGGGATGTGCGCTGCCACTGAAGACCGCGATGTCCTCGCGCAAGGACCTACTCCGTTCAGTCAAAAGACGGATTACGTCCCCACACTATGGTTTCACGAAGCGGAAAAGGCCTGAGAGATAGCAGTATCACCCGAGATCGCCTCGAGGACGCGTCCCGCCGTCGACGGCTCGTCGAGCAACGCGACGAGGATCGCGGCGACATCCTGCCGGGGAATCGGTCCGCGTCCGGTGGATTCGGCGATCAAGACCTTGCCGGTGCCCTCGTCGTCGGTGAGCTGTCCCGGCCGGAGGATCGTCCAGTCGAGATCGCGGGCCCGCAGATCGTCTTCGGCCGCTTTCTTGGCCTTGAGATAGAGCCGGAAATCGTCCGGTACGTCGGCCGTCTCCCACTTGTCGGCGCCCATGGAGCCGACCTGGAGGTGGCGTCGCACGCCCGCGCGCTCGGAGGCCGCCGCGAAGAGTTCCGCGGCGGCTCTGTCCACAGTGTCCTTGCGAGCGGTGCCGCTGCCGGGGCCCGCCCCGGCGGCGAAGACGGCGGCGTCGGCGCCGTCGAGCACCTTGGCGACGGCGTCCACATCGGACTTTTCCAGGTCGAGGACGACGGCTTCGGCGCCGATCGCCTCGAGGTCCGCGACGTGGTCGGGATTGCGCACGATCCCCACCGCCTGATCACCGCGCTCGGCGAGGAGTTTCTCCAGCTTCAGCGCGATCTGTCCGTGTCCACCCGCAATCACTACTCGCATGGACCCGACCGTAGCGCGTTCAGTCCACTTCGGCAGGGAGCTCGGTGCCACGCAGCAGCTGGTCGTAGACGATCTCGTTGACCAGGCGCGACACCGGGTCCTCGTCCAGGATCATGCGCTCCTCGTGCCCATCGAGGTCGAGGTCGGTCACCGCGTTGGGGTCGGCGGAGACGATGCCGAGCCCGTAGGCGCGGGCCCGCGGCAGGCAGTTGCCGACGTAGTCTTCCGTCAGTACGGCTGGCGATGGGAGAACCATCGCGGCCTCGCCGTACCGGGCGAACGGGACCGCGGAGGCCATCGCGGTGCGCCAGTGCCGGGCGACCGCGAGGACGCCGATGATCTCGGCGGCCGGCGCGGGTGCGGTCGCGGCCAGCTCTGGCCAAGTCCAGGTGTCGACGGTGGCGCGATCGACGACGGGACCCATGCCCATCGCGATGCGCTCCGCGTGCACGTCGGTGCGGAGCCGGGCGACCACGCAGATCTTGCGGCCGAGCACGGTGGTCTCCGGCAAGACGATGCCGTTCCAGCCGAGCAGGGCCGCCGCCTTGCGCGAAAGCTCCTCGACACTCGCGGGCAGTTCGATCGGCGGCACCACCCGGCTCGGCAGTGACCGGCTGCGCTTCGCGCCACCGGCGACCGTCGAGCTCTCCATGTTCGGTGTAGCCGCCACGTTCCGCCTCCTTCGAACCTGGTTTCCCAAGGGCTCTTCATCCCGTGTCACTTCGAGGGAAGCGGCACATGAACTGTCTAACAGGGCAGGAAGGCGGCGGCGCCGGACAACGGGAGTGGCTGCGATCGGCGGCGCCTTGTCATCGGTGACCGGTCGGTAGGCGGTCATCGGACTTCAGTCCGACCGTGCCGCCAACCGAGTGAGCGCGAGGTAAGTGGTGTTACCCGGCGTCTCCGAACGGTCACCGGTACGAAGTGACCGGCACCGAACACCGGCGCGGCAGAGGAGGGCAGGTGGTTGGGCCGTTCGGCCCAACGAATCCTCGTTCCACTGTGGACTTCCGCAGGTCGGTCAGGAGATCGTCGCGGTACGGAGGAGTTCTTCGACGCCCGGTGTCCGCCACTCGTCCATCACCACGATCTGCCTGTCCGCAAGGAACCAGATCCGCTGGGTCACCTGCGCCTCACCGCTGCCACCCGTCTGTCCACGAGGAACACACTGGATCGCCCACTCCTCGTAGGCCGCCGTCTCCCCGCCCACCGGTGCGGTGGTGGAAACCGACCGCACGGCGTCACCCTCCTGGCGGAGGTCCTTGCGCCCGGCGGCGTTGCAGGCCCGGCCGCCCGCGCTGCGCCGGTAGAAACCGCCCGGCCGGTACGGCGGCTGTTCGGCGGACTCCCGGCTGTTGTCCGTGAGGAGGACGTAGGCACAGTTGAAGTACTTCTTGGGGTCCGGGCAGCCCGGAGCGACGATCACTTTCTCCAGCCCCTGCGAGACGGCGGTCCAGCCGTCGGGCAGGTGCAGGGTCAGCGCGCCGACCGGGAGGTCGGTGAGTCCTCGCGCGGGCGGCGCTGCCGACGTCGCCTTCGGCGGTTTTCCGCCGGTCATGCCCGCGACGAGATCCGGGTTCAGGAGATCGGCCAGCTTGTCGTAGGGCAGCGTGTAGTCCTGGACACCGCACGCGGTGGCGAAGCCGAGCCTGTTGAGGTCGACGGTGATCTCGACGGCCGCCGGCGCGAACGCGAGCCACACCTTCCGGTCGTCGGTGAGGTCGGTCGTCTCGAGGGGCCGGTACGGGAAGGTGCTGCTGAGGGCACCGCACTGTTCCTTGTCGGGCCACAGCAGTGCGGCGAGGGTCCGCAGTCCGTCGTCGGTGAACTTTCCGGGCGCGAACAGCTCGGCGGGGGTGAGTGCCCTGCCCTCCTTGAGGTCGATCGTCACCGCGTTGCGACCGTTTCCCCAGGTCGAGTGCGGTTTGTTTTCGAGGTCGTGCGTGTAGCGCACCGAGAGGTACCGCTCGTTCTGCGAACGCACTTCGGCCTTCGTGAGGAGCTTGTACGGGCCGCGTTCCGGCTCCAGCCTGGCGGCACCCGGGCCGGTTTTGCGGTTCCACTCGTCGATCGGCGCGGTCAGGGCGTCGTTGACGCGCTTCAGCCAGGCTTGGTCGGGCGACCCGGTCACCTCGGGGTGGTCCCCGCTGTACGCGAGGTTCGTGCCGGGCACGGTTCCGGTCCGGCTCTTCATGGCGACCTTGAGCGCGACCGCCTGTTGAGTGGTCGGCGGCGACGGCGACGGCGTGCTCGCGTCGGAGAACACGACGACCGAGCCGACCACGGCGGCCGCCGCCGCGGCGACCCCGACGGCGATCTTCAGTCCGGCCGCGATCCCGCCGGTCGACGCGGCGACCGCGCCCGTTCCGGCGGCGGCGACCCCGGGCGCGGCCGCGGTACCGGCACCGAGCAGGACCAACGGCGTCGCCGCGGCGAGCACACCGGCCGCCTTCGCCAGCCGTGACCAGCCCTTGCGCTCCCATTCGTCGCCGTACCCGGCGCGGGCGACCCGTTCCAATTCGCCGACGAACCTGAGCGCGTCGACCGGCCGTTTCGCCGGGTCCTTCGCCATCCCCAGCGCGACGAGCCCATGCACGGGCTCGGGTACTTCACCGAACGGGATGGGCGCGTGTTCGTGCAGCGTGCGAAGGACTTCGGTCTGTTCGGCCTCATACGGCCGGTGCCCGGCGACACACTGGAAGAACACACAGGTGGCGGCGTAGACGTCGGTCGCGGGCGTGGCTTGGCCGCCAGACCACTGCTCGGGCGCCATGTACGCGGGTGTGCCGACGGACGGGCCCCGTGCACCCGCCAGGACGGCGGTGCCGAAGTCGACCAGTTTGCTTTCGCCGGTGTCGGCGACGAGGACGTTGGCCGGTTTGTAGTCCCGGTGGACGACGTTCGCGGAGTGTGCCGCGGCCAGCCCGAGCAGCGAGCCTTTCAACACCGCGAGAGCGGCTTCGGGTTCGAGAGCGCCTTCGGCCTGAAGCACCGCGCGCAGCGAGACCCCGTTGATCGCCTCCATCACGATCGCCGCGCCTTGGGGCGTCTCGAAGAACTCGTACAGTTTCACCACATGCGGACTCGCGACGCGGTGCAGCGCCAATGCCTCCTGACGGAACGCGTCGAGATAAGCGGGTTCGGCGGCGAAGCGGGAGAAGAGGTACTTGATCGCGACGACGTGGCCGGTGTCGTCCTGGCGCGCGAGCACCACGCGGCCGAAGGTGCCCGTGCCCAGCCGCTCCAGCTCGGTGAAGCCGGGCAGTCTCCACGCGTCGGTCACGTCTTGATCGCTCACTGCCATCGGGCCTCTTCCAGAATCTTGTCGAGACCTGGAGTGTTCCACTCGTCGACGATCACGAGCTGCGTTTTCGGCAGGAACCAGACCCGCTGAGTGACAGTACCGCCGCCAGTGCACGTGAGCCGCCACTCCTCGTACGCGGCTTTCTTCGTTCCGACCGGGCGAAGCTCCTTCGCCTGCAACACGGGTGACCCCTGCGTCTCGCCGGGTGCCCCGAGGGAATGACACGGCCGCGGGCCAGGGGACCGGTTGTACGGCTTGCCCGGTTCATACGCCGGAGTGGCCGCATCGACCCGCGAGTTGTCGCTGAAGACGACGCCCGCGCAGTGGAACGGCTGCCTGCCGCTGTTCGAGCACTGGTCGGCGGTCACCAGGTAACGCTCGATCGGCGCGCTGGAGAGCAGCCACCAGTTCTCCGGCGTGGTGATGGTGAAGGCGCCGACGTCGTCCTCTTTGGTCCGTGCGCCCTGCGTGCCGCCGCCGGTGAGACCCAGCAGGTCGAGCACCGTGGGGCTCAGCAGGTCGAGCAGGCGCGGGTAGGCGATGGCGACCTCGGTCGGATCACAGGCGCGCGGATAGCCGAGCGCGGAACCGTAGACGTAGAACCGCATCCCGTCGGCGGTGGGCGCCGCTTGCACGATGGAGTCGTAGTCGAAGGTGTACCGCGCCGACATCGCCGTCGCCGGGAGGTGTTCGGGCGAGCTCCGCGCGCCGGTGAGGCACTCGCCCGGCTTCGCGGAGTCGAGAAGGCGGTCTTCGAGCGTCCGCATCCGCGCGGTGGTGCCGTCGACGTTGTCGAAGAGATGCGCGGTGGAGATCTGCTCGCCCTTCGTCAGATCGATGACGATCGGGCGGATGCTGAACCCGCCGTGGTTGCCGAACTGGATGGAGTCGATCGAGCGTCTGTAGACCACCGAAAGCAGCTTGCCGTCTTGGCGCAGCACTTCGGCCTCGGTCGTCATGTGCGGGATGCCGCCGTCGGGCTCCCGCTGCGGCTGGTAGCTGTCCGGCCAGAAGTTCTCGAGCCAGCCGTCGATCGGCGCCATCAGCGCCTTGTTGACCCGCTCCTCGGCGGCCTTGTCCGTCAATCCGCTGATCCGGACGTACTTGCCGTGGTAGTCGAAGCCGTCGAACTTCTCGGTGCGGGTGAGGAGGTCGACCTGCATCGCGGCGACGGTCGTCGTCCGGGGCGGCGCGTCGTCACCGTCGGCGTTGACCACCACGACCGTGCCGACGGCGGCCGCGGTGACGGCGGCGACCGCGGCGGTCACCTTGAGCCCGAGCGCGATCCCGCCGCCGGTGGTCACCGCGACCCCGCCCGCCGCGCCGCCCGCGACGACCGGCGCGGCGGCGGTCCCGGCGCCGAGCAGGGCCAGCGGGGACAGGGCGACCAGGACACCGGCCCCCTTGGCGAGCCGATGCCAGCCGTTGCGCTCCCAGTCTTCGCCGTACGCCTTCCTGGCGGACGACTCCAGTTCGGTGACGAACTCGGCCGCGCCCGACGGCCGCCGGGCCGCGTCCTTCGCCATGCCGCGCGCGATCAGGTCGCGGACCGGTTCGGGGACCTCGCCGAACGGGATCGGGGCGTACTCGTGCAGTGTGCGCAGCACTTCGGTCTGTTCGGCCTGATACGGCCGGTGTCCGGCGACGCACTGGAAGAACACACAGGTGGCGGCGTAGACGTCGGTCGCGGGCGTGGCGATCCCCCCGGACCACTGCTCGGGCGCCATGTACGCGGGCGTGCCCGCGGCGACCCCGGTCTCCCCGGCGAGCACGGCGATGCCGAAGTCGACGAGTTTGCTCTGCCCCTCGGGGGTGACCAGGACGTTCGCCGGTTTGTAGTCGCGGTGGACGGTGCCTGCGGCGTGCGCGCCGGCGAGGCCGAGCAGCGAACCCTTGAGGATGGCCAGCGCGGCTTCGGGTTCGAGCTTCTCCTGGCGGCCGAGGAGCTCTTTCAGGGAAATTCCGTGAACGGCTTCCATGATGATGGCGGCCCCTTGCGGGGTCTCCACGAACTGGTGCAGACGGGCGATGTGGGGCCCCGAGACGCGGCTCAGGATCTCCGCCTCATGGCGGAACTCGGTCAGCCGCCGTGGGTCTGCCACGAACCGCGTGTACAGGTATTTGATGGCCACGACCTGGGCGGATTCATCATGGCGAGCGAGCACGACCCGCCCGAATCCGCCTTCACCCAGCGACCCCAGCTCGGTGAAACCCGGCAAGGTCCAGTCGTCCACAGATCCCTCCGCGATTCCCGATCGTGTCCCCTTGGAGGTGAGCTGCGCCGCAGCGGTTCCCCACCTTCCGGGTTTAGGGTTACTCGTCGGTCACTTAGCCCGTTGCGATGGAGGAACGATGCGTTCGCCGAAGGATTTCTTCGCCCCGCTCGCCGTGGGGGCGCCGGAACCGCTCCGCCAGATCCCCGTGCCTCCTTCGCGGATGATCCACTTCTTCGACCCGAGCAACGAGAAGATGGCCGCCAAGGTCCCGGACCTCGCCGAGAAGGTCGACGTCCTGCTCGGGAACCTCGAGGACGCCGTGCGTGCCGACCGTAAGGAGGCGGCGCGGAACGGGCTCGTCTCCATCGCGAAGTCGACCGATTTTGGAAAGACGCAGCTGTGGACCCGGGTCAACAGCCTCGACTCGCCGTGGGTGCTCGACGACCTGATCACGCTGGTCACCGAGATCGGCGACAAGCTCGACGTGATCATGGTGCCGAAGGTCGAAGGCGCGCAGGACATCCACTACGTCGACAGGCTGCTCGCGCAGCTCGAAGCGCGGGCCGGGCTCACGAAACCGCTGCTGGTGCACGCGATCCTGGAGACCGCCGGCGGCGTCGCGAACGTCGAGGCCATCGCCGGCGCGAGCCCCCGAATGCAGGGCATCTCGCTCGGCCCGGCCGACCTCGCCGCGAGCCGCCGGATGAAGACCACCCGGGTGGGTGGCGGGCACCCCGGTTACCTGGTGCGCACGGACCCGACCGGCGACGACCTGAACGAGGGACGCACGACGTACCAGCAGGATCTCTGGCATTACACCGTCGCGCGGATGGTCGACGCCTGCGCGGCGAACGGGATCCTTCCGTACTACGGTCCGTTCGGCGACATCCGTGACGTCGTCGCCTGTGAGGACCAGTTCCGCAACGCGTTCCTGCTCGGTTGCGTGGGCGCCTGGAGCCTGCACCCGGTGCAGATCGACATCGCCAAGAAGGTGTTCTCGCCCTCGCCCGAGGACGTCGCGTGGGCACGGCGCGTGATCGCCGCGATGGGCGACGGCACCGGTGCGGTGATGATCGACGGGAAAATGCAGGACGACGCCTCGGTGAAGCAGTGCCGGGTGGTCGCCGAACTCGCCGATGCCCTCGCCGCCGACGACCCCGAACTCGCCGCCGCCTACGACGCAGCGACCAAGGAGACTTCCGCATGAACCCCCGACGTTCCGTCCTCTACATGCCCGGCGCGAACGAAAGAGCGCTCGAAAAGGCCAAGACGCTGGACGCGGACGGCCTCATCCTCGACCTCGAAGACGCCGTCGCGCCCGACGCGAAGGAAGCCGCACGTGAACGAGTTTGCGTCGCCGCTTCGTCGAAGGAGTACGGCTCGCGCGAGGTGACCATCCGCGTCAACGGCCTCGACACCGAATGGCACGACGCCGACCTTCGCGCCGCCGCGCAGGCGGGCCCGGACGCGATCGTGGTGCCGAAGGTGAACTCCGCCGCCGAAGTGCACAACATCGAGCGCGCGCTCGAACTCGGCGGCGCACCCGAGCACACGAAGATCTGGGCGATGGTCGAAACCCCGGTCGCGATGCTGCACGCCGAGGAGATCGCCGCCGCGTCCGAGCGGCTGACCGTGCTGGTCATGGGTACCAACGACCTGGCGAAGGAACTGCACGCCGAGTTCGTCCCCGGTCGCGCGCCGCTGCTCGGCGGGCTGTCACTCGCGCTGCTGGCCGCGCGGGCGACCGGCAAGGTGATTCTCGACGGCGTCTACAACGACGTGAAGGACCTCGAAGGCTTCGAGGCGGAATGCCTGCAGGGGCGGCAGTTCGGCTTCGACGGCAAGACGCTGATCCACCCGGCGCAGCTGGAGCCGTGCAATCGCGTCTTCGCGCCGTCCGAAGAGGAGATCGCTCGGTCGCGCAAGATCATCGCGGCGTTCGAGGAAGCCAAGGCGGCCGGGCAGGGCGTCGTGACCGTGGACGGGCGGATGATCGAGAACCTGCACGTGGACAACGCGCGGCGGATCCTGGCGCTGGCGGAGGCGATCAACGGCTAGGGCCGACCAGGTTGGCCAACCGAGTAGCGCGACTGTCGGTGGCCGACCGTAGAGTGGAGGCATGACCGATCAGTCGCTGAAGAAGATCCGGGTCGAGGGTTTCACCTCGATCCGTTCGGCGACCGTGGAACTCGGGCAGCTCAATATCCTCGTAGGCGCCAATGGCGCGGGCAAGAGTAACTTCGTTCACGCCCTCGAACTACTCGGCCGGATCGTCGAAGGCGAACTAGGCCTGTTCGTGGGTCTCAATGGCGGAGCACTCGCTCTGCTCAACACCGAAGCCTCTCAGATCCACCTCGAACTCGAGGGAGAATCCAACTCGTACGCGGCCACTCTTTCCCCCGCAGTGAACGATGAACTGATCTTCAAATCAGAAGTCATGTACTTTCACGCAGAAGGATACGAGCGGCCATACAACGAGGTGCTCGGGCAAGGGCATCGCGAGACGCATCTGCCAGCGGAGGCGAAACGACGTCCGGGCCGCATCGCGTCACATGTCACCAGTCTCCTGAAAGGCTGTAAAGTCTTTCATTTCCACGACACCAGTGCCGACGCGCCGGTCAAGCGCCTCGTCTCCACCGTGGACGACCTGAGTCTGCGAAACGACGCCGGAAACCTGGCGGCGTACCTATTCCGTCTGCAGAACAGCGACGTACCCGCCGAGCAGTCGGCCTACCGTCGAATTCTGGGCGCGATCAGGCTTGTGGCGCCGTTCTTCCGGGATTTCGCATTGGAGCCGGATAGTCACGACCGGATTCTTCTCCGTTGGCGGCAACAAGATTCCGATGCCGTCTTTTCCGCCAATCAGATGTCGGATGGCACACTTCGTTTCGTCTGTCTCGCGACACTTTTGTTGCAACCCGAACTCCCCCGCCTGGTCGTACTGGACGAACCAGAACTCGGCCTTCATCCGTTTGCGATCGTGCAACTCGCCGGCCTGCTCCGGCAAGCTTCTCAACGCAGCCAGGTACTGATAGCGACTCAGTCGGTTACGCTGATGAACCAATTCGAGGTCGGCGACCTCATCGTGGTCGAGCGCAAAGCAGGTTCTTCCGACTTCACGCGTCCCGATCTTTCCGCGCTGGAAGACTGGCTCAAAGAGTACTCGCTCGGCGAACTATGGGAGAAAAACCTGCTGGGCGGGCGCCCTGCCCGGGAGGAAACCGGGAACGCATGACAACCGGGTATCGACGGCTCCACATCCTCGTCGAAGGACAGACTGAAGAGATAGTCGTCAACAACGTTCTGGAACCATACCTCCAGAACCAGGGCTGGATGGTCACGAAGTCCATCGTGACGACCAAGAGACCTGCCACGGGCCCGGCCAGTCGTGGTGGTGTCAGCAGTTGGTCGAAGTTGAAAAACGAGATCATGCTGCTACTGCGAAGCAGTGATATCCACACGCTCACGACGTTGTTCGATTTCTACGGATTTCCCGCAGACAGTCCCGGCATGAACGATCAACCACCCTGCGGTCCGTATGACCGAGTTCAGCACGTCGAAAGGTCGCTGACTACGGCCATTTCCGACCCACGCTTTGTCCCGCATCTCATCCTGCATGAGCTGGAAACCTGGGCGTTCGCGGCCGCAGAGCAACTGGGGTGGTTGTTCTCGGGCAGTGACCTCACCACGCTGCTCTTGAAAGATGTGCGGGACGCGGGCGGCCCCGAACTCGTGAACGACGGGCCGAACACCGCGCCCTCGAAACGACTCGCTCGCTACTGTGCCAGCTACTCGAAGACCAACGACGGTCCCTTGGCCATAGCGGACCTGGGCATCGAAGAGCTGACGGCCCAATGCCCGCACTTCGCCGCGTGGCTGACGCAGCTCGGCTCCCGGGTTTGACGCGATTCGGCACCTGATTGCGATCCTTGCGTGCGCAAGGATCGCAATCAGGTGCCGAAGCGCGGGTCAGGGTGCGGGTCAGGGCCAGGGGCGTGGAGTGGGGCGAAGGGTTTCGTAGACGGCAGCGGCGCGAAGGACGTCGAGGTCGGCGAAGCGGCGGCCGCTGATCTGGAGGCCGATGGGCTGGTCTTCGCTGGTGTAGCCGCAGTTGAGCGAGACCGCGGGCTGGCCGGACATGTTGTACGGCACGGTGAACGCGATGTGCTCGAACGGGCGGCGCGGGTCGTTGGTCGGCGAGGGCCAGTCGGCGGGTGGGGCCGAGACCGGGCAGGTCGGTGACAGGACGACGTCGAAGCGTTCGGTCGCGCGCAGGGTGGCGACGGCGATGGCGTCGATCTGCGCGAAGCCGCGGTAGGCGTCGACGCCGCTGACGTCGGCGCCGGCGGCGGCCCAGTCGGCGATGTACGGCAGGACCTTCGCGCGACGATCTTCGGGTAGGGCCGACAGGTCCGACCAGGCGCGGACGCGCCAGAAGGTGTCGAGGCCGTCGAGCATTTCGCGGCGCAGGAACGGCGCGACCGGCTCCACCACGGCACCCGCGCGCTCGAACAGTCGCGCGGCTTCGATGACGGCGGCGATCGTCTCCGGCAGCACGGGCAGTCCGACGCCCGGATCAAGGTGAAGCCCGATCCGCAGGCCCTTGACCTCGCCGGACAAAGCAGTCCAGCCGAGTGACGACGGCGGCAGCGAGAGATGATCGCGACCGTCCACACCGGACAGAACGCTCATCAGCAGCGCGGTGTCGGCCACGGTCCGCGTCATCGGCCCGGCGACGCGGCCGAGGAACGGCGGATCGACCGGCACCCGGCCGAAACTCGGTTTCAGCCCGACCAGGCCACACCAGCCGGCGGGCAGCCGGATCGAGCCGCCGATGTCGGTGCCGACGTGCAGCGGGCCGTAGCCCGCGGCGGCCGCCGAACCGGCGCCGGCGCTGGAGCCGCCGGGCGTGCGCGTGGTGTCCCACGGATTCCGCGACGCGGGGTGGAAACTCGACAGCCCGGACGTCAGCATCCCGTAGTCCGGCATGGTCGTCTTGCCCAGCAGGACCCCGCCGGATTCGCGCACCCTGGCGGCCGCCGGGGCGTCGTCCGGCGCGGGCGTCAGCGAGGTGGCGGCCGTGCCGAGCGGGACCGGGGTGCCTCGGGTCGCGATGTTCTCCTTGAGCGTCAAGGGAACGCCGTCGATCGGGCCGAGTGGTTCCCCGGCGTGCCAGCGGCTTTCGGACGCCTTCGCGTCTTCGCGCGCCCCGCTCGGGTCGTACGCGTAAAGCGCGTGCAGCTCGGGTTCGCGCGCCTCGACGCGGGCGAGGACCGCTTCGGTGACTTCGACCGGCGACAGCGTCCCGGCGCGGTATCGCGCGACGAGTTCGACGGCGGTCAGCTCAGGCAACTCCGGCACGGACAGGGCTCCTGACGTCGCGGGCGGTTCGAAGCGGCCGTCGACCGCGGTCCAGCCGCCGTCCACCGCCAGCACGGACCCGGTCACGAACGACGACGCGTCCGAGGCCAGGTAGACGACGGCGCCCGCGAGTTCCTCCGGCCGCGCCCATCGGCCGAGCGCGCCTTTGGTCGCGTACGCGTCGTACCAGGCCGGATTCGCTTTGATCTGCGCTGTCAGCGGAGTCTCGACGACACCGGGCGCGATCGCGTTGACCCGCACCCCAGCCGGGCCGAACTCCGCCGCCGCCGTGCGGAACAACTGCACCAGCCCGGCTTTCGTCGCCGCGTACGGCCCCTGGCCCGGCTCGACGGTGGTACCGCGGATCGAGGAGAACCCGATGATGCTCCCCCGTCCGCGTTCGACCATCCTGGCACCGAACGCGCGGACGACCTCGAAGGTGGCGCCGAGGTTGAGCGCGATCACCCGGTCGAACTCCTCGCGCGAGTACTCCAGCAGCCGTTTGCGCACGTTGGTCGCGGCGGTCAGCACGACGACGTCGATCTCGCCGAGTTCCGCCGCCGCCCGCGCGGCGGCACCGGCCGAGAGCAGGTCGATCTCGTACGCCTTTCCCACGCCGGTTGCCTCGGCGGCGGCGGCATCGCGGTCCGCGACGATCACCTCGGCACCGTGCGCGGCCAATGCCTTGGCGGCTTCGCGGCCGATGCCGCTGCCCCCGCCGAGGACGACGGCTCGCTTCCCGTCGAGCCGGAACAGGTTCTCGTAGCTCACGGGCGCAGCACCGCCATCCTCGTCACGGTCAGTTCTTCGACCGCGAACCGCGGTCCTTCCCGCCCGATGCCGGAGTCCTTCACCCCGCCGTACGGCATGGTGTCGGACCGGAAACCGGGCACTTCGTTGACCACCACGCCCCCGACTTCGAGCTCGTCGAGCGCGCGGAACGCCGTCTTCAAGGACGTGCTGAACACCGAGGCGTGCAGCCCGTAGCGCGACGCGTTGACCGCGTCGAACGCTTCGTCCACAGAGGACACGGTGCGGACGCAGACCACGGGACCGAAGATTTCCTCGTCCCAGCATTCGAGGCCGTCGGGCACGTCGAGCAGCACGGCAGGCCGGATCACCGTGCCGTCGACACCGCCCCCGACCAGCCGCGCACCGGCCGCGGTCGCTTTGTCGACCCACTCCAGAACGCGACTGGTCGAACCTGGGTCGATCAGCGCCGAGACCCGCGTCCTCTCGTCTCGGGGGTCACCGGCGACGACCTCGCCGAGCCGTGCGAGCACGCGTTCGGTGAACTCCTCGGCGACGGCTTCGACGACCAGGACGCGTTGCACCGAGATACATGCCTGGCCGGAGGCGTAGAACCCGCCGCGCAGCACGGCGTCCACGGCCGCGTCGAGGTCGGCGTCCTCGGCGACCACCAGGGCGGCGTTGGAACCCAGCTCCAGCAAGGTCTTCGTGGGGGCGGCGTCGCGGGCGATCCGGTGGCCGACCAGCGCGGATCCGGTGAACGACACCGCGCCGACCCGCCGGTCGGTGACCAGCGCCGAGCCGACGGCCGCGTCACCGGTGACCAGCTGGACCATCGGGGGCAGGTCGGTCAGCGAGCGCACCAGGTGCACGAGCCACAAGGTCGCCAGCGGTGTTCGCGGCGCGGGTTTCACCACCACCGGGCAGCCCGCGGCGATGGCGGGCGCGATCTTGTGCGACGCCAGCAGCAGCGGATAGTTGAAACCGGCGATGCCGACCACGACACCGATCGGCTTGCGTTTCCAGAATCCGACCAGCCCGTCACCGGACGGCAGCAGATCGAGCGGCACGGTCTCGCCGTGCAGCCGCGAGACCTCCTCGGCGGCGGCCTGCCAGGTGACGATCGTGCGCGCGACCTCGACCCGGCAGTCGACCAGTGGCTTGCCGGTTTCGAGCACCAGCAGCTGTTCGAATGCGGAGCGCCGGGCTGCCAAGGCGGCGGCGACGTCGTTCAAAAGCGAGCGCCGGGTACGCGACGGCAGGGCCGCGACCTGCTTGGAGACGGCGACGGCCTCGTCGATCGCCCGGGTGGCCAGCTCCGGTGTACCGACCGGCGCCCGGCCGATCTCACTCCCGTCGTACGGGAAGACCACCGGCGCGACGTCCACAGTGGACACCCAGCCGGCACCGATCGGCAGTCCCCCTGGATGTTCAGCCATCTTCCCCTCCCCGCAGCCGCGCCAGTTCGGCCCGCAGATTCGGCGCGGCCGCCAGCAGTTCCCTGGTGTACTCGTGCTCCGGCGCTTCGTAGACCTGGTCGACGTCGCCGATCTCGACGATCTCGCCGCGCCGCATCACCGCGACCCGATCGCAGACGTGCCGCACCACGCCGAGGTCGTGCGAGACGAAGATCAGCGTCAACGAGTACAACTCGACCAGCGACGCGAGCAGATCGAGGATCTGCTTGCGCACCGAGACGTCGAGCGCGCTCACCGGTTCGTCCGCGATGAGGACGCTCGGATTCGGCGCGAGCGCCCGCGCGATCGAGATGCGTTGCCGTTGCCCGCCGGAGAACTGGTGCGGATAGCGAGCGGCGGCGTCTTCGGACAGGCCGACCGCCTTCAGCAGCTCCGCGACCCGCGCGGGGTTCCGGCGCCCCAACGGTTCGGAGACGATGTCGCGCACCCGCATCCGCGGATCGAGCGAACCCATCGGATCCTGGAAGACGATCTGCAGTTTCGACCGCAGGAAGCCGAGTTCGCGTTCGGGCAGGGTGTCGACGCGTTCACCCTGGAACGACACGCTGCCCGCCGTAGGCTTGTCGAGTGCGGCCAGCAGTCTGACCAAAGTGGACTTTCCCGACCCCGACTCCCCGACGATGCCGAACCGCTGACCGGCCTCGACGTCGAACGAAACTCCGCGCAGGGCGT
Organism: Amycolatopsis sp. QT-25; assembly: GCF_029369745.1. NCBI lineage: Bacteria > Bacillati > Actinomycetota > Actinomycetes > Pseudonocardiales > Pseudonocardiaceae > Amycolatopsis > Amycolatopsis sp. QT-25. The sequence goes on along the minus strand of NZ_CP120210.1, from coordinate 64,498 downwards.
GCACGTCGCGCCGCGTATACCGGCGTTCGAGGTCGCGTACTTCGAGCATCATCGGCTCGCCCCCAGATCCGAAGCGGCCAGCAGTTTCTTCGTGTAGTCGTGCTGGGGCGCGGTCAGCACGTCGCGAGTGGTGCCTGCTTCGACGATCTCGCCGTCCAGCATCACCAGCACCCGCTCGCACACCGACGCCACCACGGCGAGGTCGTGCGTGATGAACAGCAGCGCGCTCTCCCGCTTCCGGACGCCGTCGAGGATCAGGTCCAGGATCCGCGCCTGCACGGTGACGTCGAGTGCCGTCGTCGGCTCGTCGCAGATCAGCAGCTTCGGATCGTTGGCCAGCGCCATCGCGAGCACGACACGTTGCCGCTGCCCACCGGACAACTGGTGGGGATAGGCACGCCCGACACCGGGCAGCCCCACGGAAGCCAGCAGGGCCTCGGAATGCTTCCCGACGTTTCGGTGGATCCGCAGCGCTTCGGCCACTTGCGCGCCGACCCGCATGGCGGGGTTCAGCGCGGTCATCGGTTCCTGGAACACCATCGACATCTCGTTGCCGCGCAGCCGCGACAACTCCTTCTCCGACGCGCCGAGCAGTTCCCGGCCGTCGAGTTGCACCGACCCGGAAGCGGCGAGCTCTTCGGGTAGCAACCCCATGATCGACAGGGCGGTCAACGACTTGCCGGAACCCGACTCGCCGATCAGCCCGACCCGTTCACCGCGCGCGATGCCGAACGAGACGCCGCGGACCAGGCCGTCGATGCCGAGGTCGTGGACTTCCAGTGTCATGGCCGTCATGGCCGTCATGGCCGCACCGCCAATCGGGGATCGAGACGATCGCGGAGGCCGTCGCCGAGCAGGTTGAAGCCGAGGACGGCGAGAGCGATCGCGACGCCGGGCACGAGCGCGAGCCGTGGGTGCAGGGTCAGGAACATCTGCGATTCCTGCAGCATCCGGCCCCACGACGGCGTCGGCGGCCGTGTGCCGAACCCGAGGAACGACAACGCCGCTTCCGCGAGCACGGCGATCGCGAACGACACCGACGCCTGCACGATCAGCAACCCGGAGATGTTCGGCAGCACGTGCCGTGCCGCGATGTTCGGCCGGGAGCGCCCGGCCGACCGCGCGGCCAGCACGAACTCGCTGCTCATCACCTGCAAGGTGCCCGAACGCGCGATCCGCGCGAACGACGGGATGGTCGCGATGCCGATCGCCACCATCGCGGTCAGGGTGTCCGCCCCGAATACCGCGCCGAACATGATCGCCAGCAGCAGCGCGGGGAACGCGAGCACGAGATCGTTGGCCCGCATGACGAACTCGCCGAGCCGGCGCGACGACATCCCGGCGAGGATGCCCAGCGGTGTCCCGATCAGCGCGGCGATGCCGACCGCGACCACGCCGACGTACAGTGTCGTCCGCGCGCCGACCATGAGCTGGCTGAGCACGTCCCGGCCGAAGCCGTCCGTGCCCAGCGGATTGGCGCCGCCGAAGTCGTGCAGCCGACCGGCCGCGTCCACCTTCACCGGGTCGAACGGCGTCCACACGAACGAAAGCAGCGCGGCGACGACGATCAACGCGACCAGGACGCCACCGATGACGAGAGTGCGGCTACGCATCAGGAACCCCGCAATCTCGGGTCGAGCACCGTGTAGAGGACGTCGACCACGAAGTTCACCAACAGCACGCCGACCACCAGGACCAGCACGATCCCCTGCACGGACAGCAGATCCCGCGACGCCACCGAGTCGAGCAGCATGCTGCCGAGACCCGGCAGGACGAAGACGCGCTCGACGACGACGGCGCCGATCAGCAGGGTCGACAGTTGCAGGCCGAGCACCGTCACCACCGGCACGGCGGCGTTGCGCAGCCCGTGACGGAACAGCGCCTGGAACGGCCGCAGACCCTTGGACCGCGCCGTGCGCAGATAGTCCTGGCCCAGCGTGTCGAGCACCGCGGACCGGACGTAGCGCGTGAGCACCGCGCCCTGCACGAGTCCGAGCGACAAGGCAGGCAGAACGAGACCGCGGAGGAATTCACCCGGATCCTGCACGGGCGGTGTCCAGCCGCCGGAGGGCAGCCAGCGCAACTGCACCGCGAAGATCTGCACCAGGATGATGCCGGCGAGGAACGCGGGGATCGCGACACCGATCTGCGACAACCCGGAAACGGCGGTGCCATCGGCCTTCCGATGCCGCACCGCGGCGAAGGTCCCGGCCGGGACGGCGATCAGCAACGCCACCAGCATCCCGGCCCCGACCAGCCACAACGTCACGCCGAGGCGGTCGGTCAGCGCGGGCCCGATCTCCTCGCGCGTGACGTACGAGCGGCCGAAGTCGCCTCGCAGGACACCGCCGATCCAGTCGAAGTACTGCGTCGCCAACGGCCGGTCGACGCCGAATTCGGCGCGGGTCTTCGCGACCAGTTCCGGTGTCGCGTTGACGCCGAGCGCGACCTGCGCCGGATCACCCGGCAGCACGGCCATGAACAGGAACACCACGATGGACGCGACCAGCACACTGGCCACGAGGATTCCCAGGCGGCGGAGCACCTTGACCGTCATCGCGGCGCCAACCCCGTGAGATCGAAGGACTCGCTGACCTGGTTGCGGACGAACCCGGTCACCTTGTTCTTCGCCACGATCACGTTGGGGAACAGGAAGAGCCAGTCCGCGGCGGCGTCTTCGGACAGCCGCCGAGCGACCTGGCGCATCGCTTCCACCTGCTCCTGAGGAGTTCCGGTGTCGGCCTTCGCCAGGTTCCGCTGGACGGGCTCGCTGTCGTAACCCCAGTAGTACTTCGGCCTGCCGAACGTGACGATGTCGCGTGCCTCGACGTGCTGGATGATCGACAGGTCGTAGTCGCGGTCGGTGAAGACCTGCTTGAGCCACACCGCCGGGAAGTCCAGCGGCTCGATCGTCACCGTGACCCCGACGTCCGCCAGTTGCGACGCCACCACCTGCGCGGCCGAGACGGCGTACGGCAGGTTGGGAATCCTCAACCGCAAGGAGGGATTCGGCTGGCCCGCTTCGACGAGCAGCGCTTTCGCTTTCGCGGGATCGAACGGGTACGCGTTCGAAAGGTCCTCGTACCAGGGGTCCGTCGGCGGAACCATACTGCCGATGAGCGTGCCGCGGCCGGCCCAAGCCGTGTCCAGCAAGGCCTTCCGATCGATCGCGTACGACAGCGCTCGTCGCACCCGGACGTCGTTCAGCGGCGGGCGCGCGTTGTTGAACGCGAGCGTGACCTCGCTGTTCGTCGTGCCTTCGACGACGGTGAACCGGTCGTCGCTCTGGAACTGCGGGATCGAATCCGGCACGGTGATCGCGGAGATGACGTCGATGCCGTTGCTGAGCAGGGCGTTGTTGAGCGCCGTCGGATCCTTGACGTACTTGAGGACCACCGTGGAGTACGCCGGTTTCCGGCCCCAGTACGCGGGATTCTCCTTGAGCACGATGGAATCGCCGCGCCTGCGCGAGGACACCGTGTACGGCCCGGTGCCGATCGGCCGGTTCGCCAGATCCGCGACACCGCCCGCGCTGAACATCGCGCCAAGCCTGCTGGTGAGGCTGAACAGCCAGCCGTTGCCGGGTTTCGTGAGCACCACCCGCGCGTGGTCGGGCGCGACGACGTCGACCCGATCGACGACGTCCATGGTGGACTTGATCGAGACGGTCCAGTCGGTCTTCACCCGCATCAGCGAGAACTTGACGTCTTCGGCGGTGAACGGCGCGCCGTTGCTGAACTTCGCGTTTTTCCGGAGCTTGAAGTCATAGGTCTTGCGGTCTTCCGAGACCGTCCACGACTCGGCCAGCAGCGGCACGATCTTCGCGTCCGCGTCGAGCTTCACCAGACCCTCGTAGACGTTGTAGAGCAAGGCCTGCGGGATGGCGGCGCCGTCGGTGCGGGTGAAGTCGAAGTTCGCGGGTTCGGCGGTGTAGCCGATGGCGAGCGTGCCGGGGCCTCGAGCGACAGTGGCACTCGACCCCGCGGAGCAGCCGGACGTCACCAGCAGCGCTGACAACGCTGTCGCCACGGTGGATTTCCTCAGGGCTTTCATGCTGCCCCCTGACCGGTAGACTGGTCTGACCAGTAAACCAGACGAGACGGCAGGGTCAAGATGGAGTTCGAGCCGGTCGCCCCTGTCCACGCGTACCAGCGTGTCGTCGCCCAAATCGAGGAAGCCGTGTTCAGCGGCCGGATGAAACCCGGCGACCGGCTGCCGAGCGAACGCGAGCTGATGGTGCAGTTCGACGTCGGCCGCTCGACCGTACGTGAGGCACTGCGTGTGCTGCAGGCGGCGGAAATGATCCGCTCGCGGCCCGGCGATCCACGCGGCCCCGAAGTCCTGGCCGCCTCGCCCGGCGCGTTGCACCGGTCGATGCACCGGCTCGCGCGCGCCGACCACCTCGGCCTTTCCGAGCTGTTGCAGTTCCGCATGGTCCTCGACGGTTCCGCACATCTGCTCGCCGCGCAGTTCAGGACCGAGGACCATCTCGCCGAATTGGACACGGCGCTCGAGGCGATGCGCGTGGGCGTCACGGAGGGTTTCGCGGAGTTCTCCCACGCGGACGTCGCGTTCCACGAGGCCATCGCCCGCGCGACCGGGAATCCGCTGCTGGTGATCAGCGGCGAGGTCGTCCGCGGTGTCGTGCTGGAACTCATCGAGGACAAGCTGGAGCACGCCGACGACCGGACGGCCTTGATGCGCAACTGGCTGACGCATCACGAAGAGGTACTGGGGGCGATCCGGGACTCGGACGGCGAACGTGCGTCAAGGCTGGCGAAGCAGGCGCTCTACGACAACTACGCCGAGTATGTCCCCGAGGAGCAACGCCGCCTCTTGCGGCCATTGCTCGCTTGATCGCCTCTACACTCGCTCAGGTGGGGGATACCGAAAAGCCTTCGACAACCCGCCGGGGTGTGGGCCTCGCGCTGTCCGGCGGCGGCTACCGCGCGATGCTGTTCCACACCGGGGCCCTGTGGCGGCTCAACGAACTCGGCTGGCTGTCGAAGCTCTCGACGGTTTCCAGCGTTTCGGGCGGCTCGATCGCCGCGGGTGTGCTCGCGCACGCTTGGCCGGACCTGGAGTTCGAGCACGGTGCCGCGAACAACTTCTACGACGAGGTCGTCGCGCCGGTGCGGAACCTCGCGCGCACCCGGCTCGACATCCCGGTCACCTTGCTGGCCATGGCGATCCCCTGGCGGAGCGCCGGTGAGGAGCTCGCACGGGTGTACGCGAAACACCTGTTCGGCGACTGCTGCCTGAAAGACATCGACCCCGGCGGCCCGCAGTTCGTCTTCACCGCGACGAACCTCCAGGACGGTGCCCTGTGGTGGTTCTTCCGGCAGAACGGGCCGCACGGGAACATCCCGCTCGCGACCGCGGTGGCCGCGTCTTCGGCGTTCCCGCCGATGCTTTCGCCCGTCGTGATCCAGGACCCGCATTCGGCCGACCGCAACCGCAAGATCGTGCTGAGCGACGCCGGCGTGTACGACAACCTCGGCCTGGACCCGGTCGAAGGGCACGCGACGGTGCTGGTCAGTGACGCGGGCAAGCGGATGAAGGTCATGCGGCGGGTCAACCGGGATTGGGGACGGCAGCTCCTGCGCGTCCTCGACGTGATCGACAACCAGGTGCGCGAGCTGCGGCGCGGCGCCCTGCTCAAGTCCTATGTGGAGAAGGATTTCCGCGGCGCCTACTGGGGGACATACGTCGACCTCGAGAACTTCGAGCTCGAGGATTCGCTCAACGCACCGGTGAATCTCACGCACAAGCTGGCGGAGACGCCGACGCGTCTGACCAAGCTGCCGAAAGTGCTGCAGGAGCGGTTGATCAACTGGGGTTACGCGGCCTGTGACGCCGGGATGCGGAAATGGGTCGACACTGAAGCGGCCGCTCCCGCCGGATTCCCGTTCCCGGCCGCCGGGCTGGGCTGAGCACGCCCGCCAGATGCGATGAAAGGCCCCTTCATCGCAAATTTTGCGATGAAGGGGCCTTTCATAGCGGTCGTCAGGCGACCAGGTTCGCGTAGACGATCACGTTGTCCTTGTAGCTGTGCTCTTCCTTGTCGAAGACACCGCCACAGGTGATCAGCCGCAGCTGCGGCTTGTCCGTGTTGCCGTAGACCGCGTCCTCGGGGAACTGGTCCTTGGGGACCTGGTCCTTCTTCTCGACCACGAACTTCAGGCTCTTGCCGTCGCTGCGGTCGACGAGGATCTCGTCACCCGGGTTGACGTCCTTCAGCTTGAAGAAGATGCCCGGCTGCTTGTTGCCGTCGACGTGGCCGAGCAGGATCGCCGGGCCGACGTCACCGGGCACCGGCGAAAGCTGGTACCAGGCGGCCTGCATCGGCTTCTTCGCCGAAGGGACGGCCATCTTGCCGTCCTTGTCGACCGCGACGGCGATCAGGTTCGACTCCGCGCCGATCTTGGGGATCTTCACGTTCGTCGGCCTGATGCCGCTGAACGGCTTCGTGACCGGGACGGTCGATTCCGCCGGGGCCTGCTGTGCCGCGGGCGCCGGGTCGTCGGAACCGCAACCGGTCAGTGCGAGGGAAAGGATCAGGGTGGCCGCGACCGCGCGGCCACCCCGCCTCAGGAACTTCGTCGACATCGATCAGGCCGCGGTGGCGCCGAAACCGGTCTCGATGCCGCCCTTGGGGGCGTACTTGACCTGCTTCTCCGGCTTGCCCGGAGTGGCCGCGCCGCCGCCGATGGGCGCCTCGAACTCGATGTCGCCCTTGCCCGGCTTGCCGGCACAGGTCCAGGTGAAGGTGCTGGAGTTGCCCTTGAAGGACTTCTTCACCTTCACGATGTAGACCCAGTAACGACCGTCGTCCTCGGCCTGGTTGCTGGCCACGGTGTCGAAGTCCGGCGCCGAAACGTTCGACGGCTCGCCCGACTGGCAGGCGATGACCAGCGCGCCGACCCCGTTCTCGCCGATGTAGCCCGCACCGACGTTGTCGACGTAGGGCTCCTCCGGCGGCGTGGTCGGCTTCTCCGACGTGGAGGTCGGCGACGGCTTGCCGGAAGTCGGCTTGCCGGTGCTGGTCGGCGTCGGCTCCTGCGAGGACGACGAGGCCGGGGCGCTCGACTCCGGCGAAGTCGTCGTCACCTTGCCACCCGACCACGAAGGCGAAGGCGGCGCGGTGGGCGTCTCGCTCGACGACGCGGGAGGCGTGGTGGTCGTTTCGGTCTGCGCCATCGCGACCGGCGTCACGGCCAGCGAGATGACACCGCCGGCCAGCACCGCGCCCGCGAGGCGACCCAACGTCTTCTTCAAAGTGATCTCCCAGTGGAAAAGCATCGCAACACAGGGTGACCCCCACCCCGTGGCCACCCGAAAGGAATCCCACGTTCGGGTGACAGCGTGATACTGCCGGAAGAGCGCTGGTGAGCCGTAGCGAATAGACCGTGACAAGAGCCACTGGGCAAACCGGTAACACGGGAATGTCCTCGCCCGATACAAGGGCCCGAAAGCCGATCGGTAACGGGAAAGCCTCGCTGCGACGGGGGAATGTTAACACCCGCAGGGCCGGATCGGCTGAGTCGCGGAAATATTTTCTCCTGGGCTGCCCACGCCACGAAAATGCCGTTTCTCCTGGGCGAAGCCACCTCATACAGTGACGAGGTTACCGACGAGTTCACACGTTCGGAGCATTCACTGGTGAAGAACTGACCGGTCGGAAGCGAAGGTCGGCGCCCGGCAACCCGAAGGTCACGATCAGAACACCAGGAACAGGGCCACGGCGAGGGAGGCCGCGCCGAGGAGGCCCGCGAAGAACAGCCAAGGCTTCGGCGACGTCCGGTTCCGCAGCGCCCGGCCGCCGCCCACGACCGCGATCAGGAGCCCGAGGCCGAACCCGATCGCGGGCAGGAAGGTGGCGAAGGTCCGGTTTTCGGCGTCACAGGCCCAGGTGCCCTCGCTCGGACAGGACGACGCCGCGAACTCGGCCAGCAACCCCGCCGCGACGATCGCGAGGAAGCCGAGCACCAGTAGCCAGAACAGGCCCCACAACAACTGACCGAGCCGCCTTGGCGGTTTCGTCTCCTCCACGCGGTCAAGGTTAAGGCGCTAGCCCAGTGCCGAGGCCAGATCCGTCCACAGATCTTCCGGATCTTCGAGCCCGACGCTGAACCGGACGAGCCCGGCGGGCACGTGGGCGTCACCCGCCAGCCAGGCCCGGCGCTCGACCAGGCTCTCCACCCCGCCGAGGCTGGTGGCCGCGCGGATCAGCCGCAGCGACCCGATGACCTTGTCCGCGGTCTCCGCGTCGGGGAGTTCGAACGCGATCATCGTGCCGGTGCCGGGATACCGCACCCGGGTGATCGCGGGGTGGTCGACCAGCCGCGCCGCCAGGAGCGCGGCCGTGCGCGTCTGCTCGGCCAGGCGGACCGGCAGGGTGCGCAGCCCGCGCAGGGCCAGCCACGCTTCGAGCGCTCCCGGCGTCGCGCCCATCCTGGTGCGCGCGTCGCGCAGGTCCTTCGCGACGCCTTCGTCGGCCGCGATGGTCAGGCCGAGCAGGAGATCGCTGTGGCCGCCGATGAGTTTCGTCGCGCTGTGCACGACGATGTCGGCGCCGAGGTCCAGCGGCCGCTGCCCGAGCGGGGTGGCGAACGTGTTGTCCACGGCGACCAGGCCGTTCGCGGCGGCGGCGATCGTCTCGATGTCGATGACGTCGAGCGTCGGGTTGGTCGGCGATTCGAGCCAGAGCAGGTCTGCGTCCGCGGCCTCGACCCAGGCGGCCGTGTCGTCCGGCGCGATCTCGGTCACCACCAGGCGGCCGGTGCGCTGCGCGTGGGCGAGCAGGCCACGTGATCCCGCGTAGGAGAACGTCGGGACGCAGACCTTCGCGCTGACCGGCAGGGTGTCGGTGACGGCGCTGAGCGTCGCGATCCCCGAGGCGAACGCGGTGGCGTGCCCGCCTTCGAGCGCGCCGATCGCGGCTTCGAGGGCCTCCCAGGTCGGGGTGCCGTTCTCCCGCGAATACGCGCGGTCGGCACCGGCGTCGAAGGTGCTCGCCGCGACGATCGGCACGTTCAGCGGTTCGCCGGGGCCCTCCGGTCGTCCGGCGGCGACGGCGAGGGTGCGGGGTGACCAGTCGTTCGTGTCCACCCCGCCACCGTAAACCGTCCCTCGCTAATGCGCGTACACCTCGAACTCGTAGAGGGAGTAGCCGTACTTCGTGCCGCGCTGGACACCGGCCATCCGGACGTGACGGGCGTCCACGGTTTCGAAGGCGATGTTGTCCCGCCCACCGTTTCCGTCCACTATGGACGCCACGTCGCGCCAGTTCGTCCCATCCGACGAAGTCTGCACCTGGTACGCCTTGCCGTACGCGGATTCCCAGTGCAGGACGACCCGGGAAACGCGCTGCACCGCCCCGAGGTCGACGGTGATCGACTGGTGGTCGCTCCAGCCGCTCGCCCAGCGCGTCGAGAGGTCGACGTCGATGGCGTGGGACGGCGGCGAGTCGTACCAGCCCGTTTCATGGCTGGTCGCGCTCACCGAGCGGCCGGCGGCGAGGTTGGTGATGTCGTCACCGCGTTTCGCCGGGAACTCCACGACCTGCTGGAACGTCGGCCGGTTCTGCGTGCTCATCTTGTCCTGCGTGATGCCGCCGAGCGCGCGGTGGATGATCGTGTCGGCGCACCACTGGTCGCCCGCGGCGCAGTCGCCGTCACCGGGGTACACGGTGTTGGCCGGCTGCACGGCCGCCTGGGTCAGCGAGTCGAGCAGCACCTGACGGCACGTGTCGACGTCGCCGCCACCGCAGTACTTCGCGGCGAGCGGACCGGCGACGTTCCGCCCGAGGACCGAGCGGATGTCCTTGTGCACGTAGCCCCACCAGCCGGACTGGTACGACGAACCGGCGTGCCCCTGGCCGACGTGCTTGCCGGGCACCTCGTTCTGCCAGCCGGAGGGCGACTCGTTGATCTTCAGCACGCCGACCATCGCGGCGTAGGCGGCGTCGCCCATACCGGGTTTGAACTGGGCATTCACCAGCAGCGGCCACCAGGCGTCCATGATGCGGATCGCGTCGGCGTTCGCGTATGCCTTGCTGCCGGGCGCGGTCTCCGAACGCAGGCCGCCCGCCGCGAGCCAGGTCTTCAGCTTCGCCACCGCGTCCGCGGCCGGGCCGGTCACCGGTGCCTTGTCGATCACCTTGAACAGTTCCGGCAGCACCTTCTCGGCGCGAAGGTCGGCCAGCGCCGCTTCTTCCATGGCCTGCGTGAGATTCACGCGCGTCACCTTGGTGCCGCTGGAGATCAGCTTCTTGACCCGCGCGTCGATCAGGTCGCCGCGGTGCACGGAACTCTTGTCCGCGCCGCTGGCCGCGTAGCCGTTCGCCTGCGCGTTGTTCCAGCTGATGTAGTAGTCCTGGTTGATCGACTGCGGATGCTGCGACGACGGTGTGTAGTTCGCGAGGTTTCCGTCGGGATTCCAGCCCTGCCAGTCGAATCCGGCGTCACCCTTCACCGGCATCGCCGGGTCGACGGTCGGATTGCGGACCGGGTTCGAGCCGGAATTGAAGTACGCGACGTCACGGGAGTCGGCGTAGAACCAGTTGTAGGTCTGGTTGACGTCGGCCGCCGCGGCCTGGAAGTCCTGCGCGGACTTGATCGCGTCCGGGTCGTTGAACTTCTGGAAACCGATGATGGTGTCGATCTCGTGCTGGAACGTCGACCGCAGCGACGCGTACGCGACCGGTTTGCCGCCGACCAGTGCCCGGCTCGTCACCGGCCCGTACTCGGTGCGGAAGCTGCGCAGCGTGTACGAACCCGCGGCGGTCCCGTCGGCGATGGTGGGCTTCCAGGCGTTCTTGCGTTCGACGATCTCGAACGGCAGGCACTGGCCGCGGAAGCGGTAGAAGTTCGAGTTCTTCGTCGGCGCGGAACCGTTCTGCTCGCACAGTTCGACGGCGTAGGTGTCGGTGATGTCCTGTGCGGCCGAGGTCGCGCTCCACGAGTAGTCCTTCCCGCGGCCTAGCAGCACGTACATGCTGACACCCGCGAACGAGGCGCCGCGTGCGCTGATGCCCGGGCCTTGGAGTTCTTGCAGCATCAGCAATTGCGGCGCGAAGTAGCCGGCCTGCGGGCCGAAGACGGCGACCGGGTGCCCGCTCGCGGTCTTGGCACCGGAGACCACCAGCGCGTTGGACATGCCGTGCTTCTCCGACAGCATGTTGCCGGGCAGGACGCCGTCGTCGAAGATGCCGCGGACGGCCTTCTGCTCCTCGGGCGCCGGAACGTCCACCTTGGCGGGTGTCGCCGTCCCGGCGGACCCGGTCGGGTCGAAGACCAGCTGCTGCCCGGTGACCGAACCCTTGTCCGGCATCGCGGCGCCCTGCGGGTTCGACGGCGCCTTGCCGTAGTCGAAAGTCTGTCCATTGTGGAGAGTCTTGACGGTCTCGGGGTCGTCCTCGGACCGGAGGCTCTTCCAGACCTTGTCGCCCTGTTCGAGGCCGTACTTTTCCTGCATCGCCAGCTTCGCGATGGCGTTCTGCACCTCGCCACCACCGCCCGCGCCGAATTGCGCACCGACGACGGCGGCCAGGACGACGAGGTCGGTCAGCTTGAACGGCTCGATGGTCCCCGCGTTCGTGATCGCGTCGACGTGCCCGGTGAGCACGTACTCGCCGGGGAAGTAGCGGCCGCCGTGCGCGTCGGCGATGTACTTGTTGACGCCTTGGACGTACGCCTCGGCGTCGGCCTTGCCTTGGGCGCCACGCGGGCCACTGGCCGCGACGTCGTCGATCTGCTTCTGCAGTTCCTGTTCGGTGTACGGCGCCGACGAGAAGAAACTCTGCTCGAGTTCGCGGTTGCCCTGGGCACCACCGGCGAACGAAGTCAGCTGACCGCGGCCGACCCGGCGCATGATGTCCATCAGCCACAGGCGATCCTGCGCGGCGGCGTACCCGGCGCCGTACATCGTGCCCGGCCGCGTGGTGCCGACGACGCGGGGAACGCCGGTCGCCTTGTCGCGGGTGATCGTCACGTCCGGACGCGGTTTGATCGTGCTCTCGACCTGACCGGACCGGACGCCGAAGGAGGCGTCGTTGAAGAACTGGTTGATCTTGTCCGTGGTCAGCGTCCGGTAGCCGTCGGCGAGCGAGGCGTATTTGCCGAGCTGATCGGCCGAATGCGCGGGGCGGGTGCCGAGTGCCTTGTGGGCCAGGATCTCGGCGAGCGTCGCGTTCCCCTTGGTGCCCGGCGGCAGGATGTCGGCACACTGACCGCCGCAATAGTCGTCGAGTGCCGCCGCGACCACGGAGTTTTGTGGTTCCGCCGCGTTCGCCTGCGGTGCCGGTACGATACCCGCCACCAGCGTCAGCCCCGCCAGCGTCGTCCAGACCCGTCTGCCTCGTCGCATGAAAGACCTCCGTCGTCGGAGAGTGACGTGGCGCACACTACCTACGGGTAGCCAAATTTGTGAAGAGTATTCGCGTTCTTCTCCCCGTTCGGCGGAACACTCCCGTCCTGCGAACCCCGGACCTGCGTATGTAGGTTGGGGGCATGTCTTCGCAGAAGCCTCAGATCGACCGCCCCGAGGGGCCCGCACCCTCCGAGCTGCAGACGACCGACATCTCCGTCGGCGACGGCCAGGAGGCCAAGGCCGGCGACAACGTCACGGTGCACTACGTCGGCGTCTCGCACTCGACCGGCGAACAGTTCGACGCGTCGTGGGACCGCGGCGAGCCGCTTCGCTTCGGCCTCGGCGCCGGTCAGGTCATCCCCGGCTGGGACCAGGGTGTCGCCGGGATGAAGGTCGGTGGCCGTCGCAAGCTGACCATCCCGCCGCACCTGGCCTACGGCGAACGCGGAGCCGGCGGCGTCATCAAGCCGAACGAGACCCTGATCTTCGTCGTCGACCTGGTCGGCGTGAACTGACCCGCTGTCCGACTGTGGGCCCTGGTGGACTCAGTTCGCCGGGGCCCACAGCGCACTGACCGGACTCACACGGCCTGCAATCGTCGCACTGGCCGCGCGAACGGGTTGTCCGCGGAGTCTTCCGAGAAGCCGGCCAACTCGGCGATCTCTCCGTCAGAGAGTCCTTTGGCTCGCAACGTATCGCCGATCGCGGTGATCAGTCGCGGAAGCTCGGGCGCCAAGAGATCACCGTCCGGTTCCGTCGTCTTCCATCCGCGAGCGTTCATCGACTTGTAGAAGCTCGTTCGATCTGTCGCCGAAACCTGCTTGAGGGAGTGAGCGCGCTCGAACAGCGCTTGCATCGAAACCCCCCAGACACGCTTCAGGTCACGTAAGTGCCCGAGCGTTACGGGGCGAAAATCAGGCTTGATCACGTGCGCGGGCATCAAGAACTCAGCCGCGAACTCGTTGGCTTCTCGTTCGGGATCTTCGGTCGCGATCCCGTTGTGGAGCACGAGATGACCGAGTTCGTGCGCCAAGGTCAGCCGTTTGCGATCGACCGGAGCGGCCGAGTTGACCAGCAGCACGGGGTGATCGCCGATCCACTGGGACAGCCCGTCGATACGGGAGGTGCCGAAGTCTTCTTCCAGGATCACGCAGCCGGCCGCCTCGAGCCACCGGACCAGATGCCGGACCGGCCCGACGGGCAGCCTCCATTGGGCACGCACCATCAGAGCGGCCTGTACCGGCGTCGTGTCGATGGGATCGAACGTGGGTACGAACTGCTCCGCCCTCATCGACACGTCCTCGAACAACACGGAGACATGCAGCCGGTATGCGTTCAATCGCGCTTCGAGCTTCCGCCACGCGGAAGCCTTGGTCGTTCGCTGACGCCTCATGTGCGCGTTCACGGCGAGCGCACCCCGGACGGCATGGTCCCGGGTCGAAAAGCGTTTCGATACCCCCAATGACCGCGCGAGCCTGTCCAGCACGTCGTCTTCAGGCATCCGTTGATCGTTCTCGTACCGGGACAGCGCTGCCTGCGTGATCTCGGCCTCGGCACACAGATCCGTTTGCGTCAGTCCGCGGGCGCGGCGAAGTGTTTCAAGCACATCGCCGATTCCGCTCACGTCGCTTCGTCCTCCTCGTCTCGGGCCAGGGCCTCGTACAAGTCGATCTACGGCAGCGACGGATCGACGGGAGTCCAGGTGATCGACGTACCGGCGGCTCCGGATGCCCCAGCATCCACCTCGACAGCCCAGATCGCATCTTCGTCCAACCCATCGCGCAGGGACACGATCGTGCTGCCGATCACACGCTCTTCGGGATTCCAGCGATAACCGAAGCCCAGGCGAACCTCTTCCAATCCTTCCAGAGCGTCGGATTGCGCCCAGAAGGCCAGGGCCGATTTCGTGGCGTACGACCTGACCCGGTCTCGGCCCGTGTGGCGCTTCACACGAGCGCGGTACCGAAGACCGACCTTGACTTCGCGAGTGACTCCTTGATCCAGCAGCCCGACCGAATCGACGTCGGTGAGCTGTCGGCGCAGGTGCGCCCACAGACGGTCGTGAATCCAGTTCGAAAGCCCGCGTTCCCTGCTGTCCGCGACCCAGCCGGGGAAGGCATCGCGATAGTCGGCCAAGTCGACCCTTGTGGCATTCGTGGCGTCGACCAGCGCACCGACGACCTTGTCGCCAAGGTCGTCCAGCACGTCCTCGACCATCGGGTAAGAAAACATACCGGCTGCGCACACGCGACTACCTGCACAAACGACTGAACGACACCCCCGGACCCGACTCACTCGGGCCAGGGCCGCCAGGCCCTAGGCCGCCCACCGCACCATCACGCACCGTGGAGGTCCGGGGGGCTCGGCCCCCCGAGTACTGACGAGCGAAGACCTGACGAAAGAGGCCCCCGTCGCGGTGCGAAGGGGGCCTCGAACAAGAGTGGGCGAGGAGGGAGTTGAACCCTCACGTCCTTTCGGACACACGGACCTGAACCGTGCGCGTCTGCCATTCCGCCACTCGCCCGAGTGCTTCGTTCTCTGACAGCTCGCAAAGCGTAGCAGGCTGATTTCACGGGTTTCACCGGGGGCCGTGTCCGACTGGCCGTACCCGGATAGGATCGACGGGGAAGCACACGTGTGAGGAGGATGCCCGGTGGGCCGCGTCGAACGCTTTGATAGGCGGCTCGAGAACCTCGTGGGCAATACCTTCGCGCGCATGTTCGGTGGCAATGTCGTCACGCAGGAAGTGGCGGTGGCGCTTGAGCGCGAGAGCGAGGAGAACGTTCGTGAGCTGGCCGGTGGTCGACAGCTCGCCCCCAACCACTACATCGTGTCGTTGGGGCAGGCTGATCACGAACGCATGGCCGGAGACGAGCGTCGGGTCACTTCGGTGTTGGCGGAGGCGGTCAAGGAACACCTCGCCGAGCACGGATGGGACACCTATGGTGACGTCGTAGTTTCGCTCGAGCGCAACGAGGCGCTGCATACTGGACAGTTCAAGACCCGTTCGTCCGTCGATCCCGACGTCAAGCCCCACGGCGCCGAAGGTTCGTCACGGTCGGCACGACCCAGCAACGCAGGAGACCCAGCAATGAGCCAGCCCCCCGGCTACGGCCAATACGACCAGGGTGACCCGTACGGCCAGCAGGGCCAGTACGGCTACGGACAGCAGGCTGGCCAGCAGCAGCCCGGGTACGACCAGGGTTATGGCGGCCAGCAGCAGGGCGGCTACGACCAGGGTTACGGCGGCGGCGCTCAGCAGCCCGGATACGACCAATACGGCGGCCAGCAGCAGCCCGGCGGCTACGACCAGGGCTATGGCGGCGCTCAGCAGCCTGGCTACGACCAGTACGGCGGCCAGCAGCAGCCGGGTTACGACCAGGGCTATGGCGGCGGCGCCGCGCAGCAGCCGGGTTACGACCAGTACGGCGGCCAGCAGCAGCCCGGGTACGACCAGGGTTACGGCGGCGGCGCCGCGCAGCCCGGGTACGACCAGTACGGCGGCCAGCAGCAGGCCGGCTACGACCAGTACGGCGGCGGCCAGCAGCAGTACGGCCAGCCCGCGGCGGATCCGTACGCGCAGGGTGGCGGCTACGGCGGCCAGCCCGCGGCCGGCCGTCAGCTCGCGGCAAGCCTCCAGCTGGACGACGGATCGAACCGCTCGTATTCCCTGAAGCAGGGCGGAAACGTCGTGGGCCGTGGCCAGGACGCCGATTTCCGGCTCCCGGACACCGGTGTCTCGCGTCGTCACCTGGAGATCACCTGGGACGGCCAGAGCGCGACACTCGCGGACATCGGTTCGACCAACGGCACGACCGTCAACGGCACCCCGGTGCAGACCTGGCAGCTGGCCGACGGCGACGTGATCCGCGTGGGCCACTCGTCTCTCGTGTTCCGTACGCAGGGCTGACCGGCGGCCTCCGGAGGGGGTGTCGCAGAATTGCGGTGGGCGGACCTGTGGTGGATCGGCACCTCGGGTCGTACGCGGAGGGCAGCACTGTCCGGAGCCGACCATCCCGGACGGCACGGGCTCTCCGCGGCGTACAGGAGAAACGGGAGCGGACACAACAAGTGCCAGAGCTGGTCGTTCAACTCACCAGGGTGGGCTTTCTCGTGCTGCTCTGGCTCTTCGTGTTCGCCGCGTTGCGTGTCGTCCGTTCGGATCTGTACGCGGCCTCCGGCCTGCGTGTCGCCGTCCCGACGTTCGGCCGCAAGAAGAAGGAACCCAAGAAGCCGCGCGGCGGGAAGTCGCCGCAGCAGCTGCTCGTGACCCACGGTGCGCTGGCAGGCACCAGGATCGCTTTGGACGGCAGGCCGATCCTGATCGGCCGTGCCGACGACTCGACCCTGGTGCTGGACGACGACTACGCGTCGACCCGGCACGCCCGGATCGCCCTGCGCGGGGAGGATTGGTACGTGGAAGATCTGGGCTCGACGAACGGGACGTACCTTGACCGGGCTAAGGTCACGGCACCCCTCCGGGTCCCGCTCGGAGTCCCCATCCGGATCGGCAAAACGGTGATCGAGCTTCGCCCATGACTCTCGTCCTCCGCTACGCGGCTCGCAGCGACCGGGGCCTGGTGCGTTCCAGCAACCAGGACTCCGTGTACGCCGGTCCCCGCCTGCTCGCCCTCGCCGACGGCATGGGTGGGCACGCCGCGGGTGAGGTGGCCAGCAAGGTCGTCATCGCCTCCCTCGCGCCCCTCGACGACGACGATCCCAGCGACGACCTTCTCGCTCAGCTGCGTGAGGCCGTCCAGAACGGCAACGCCGCCATCGCCGAGCTCGTCCAGCAGGACCCGGACCTCGACGGGATGGGCACGACCCTGACCGCCGTGCTGTTCGCCGGTTCGCGGATGGGTGTCGTGCACGTCGGCGACTCGCGGGCGTATCTGATGCGCGGCGGACAGTTCTCGCAGATCACCCGCGACGACAGTTTCGTCAACGAACTTCTCGAACAGGGCCGGATCACGCCGGAAGAGGCCGCGGTGCACCCGCAGCGGTCGCTGCTGCTGAAGGCGCTCACCGGCCACGAGGTCGAGCCGAGCCTGACCGTGCGCGAGGCCCGCGCCGGTGACCGTTATCTGATCTGCTCGGACGGTCTGTCCGGCATGGTCAGCGACGAGACGCTGTCCGAGGCGATCCAGATCCCGGATCCGCAGGCCTGCGCGGACCGGATGATCGAGCTGGCACTCAAGGGCGGCGGCACGGACAACGTCACGGTGATCATCGCCGACGTCGTCGACGTCGACTTCGGTGAGGACGCGCCCATCGTGGGCGGCGCCGCCGGTGACGGCAGTGACGAATTCCATCAGGGCGACTCCCCCGCCGCCCGCGCCCGCGCGCTGACCCAGCCCGCGCCGCAACCGCGGCCGGAGGTCCAGCCCCAGCAGGAGGACCCGAAGGTCAAGCGCCGGAGGCGATTTCGCTGGCTGGCGGGAGCAGTGGTCGTCCTGATCGTGCTGGCCGCGGCGGCGATCGCCACGCGGTATTTCGTGCTGAGCCAGTACTACGTCGGCGAGGGACCCGGTGAGGAGGTCGTGATCTTCCGCGGCGTCCCGGGCAGCATCCTCGGCATCGACCTGCACGCCTACGAGCAGGGCTCGTGCCCGCCGGGCGGGCTGTGCACCGACAAGCTGCTGGTGCCCGCCCTGCAGGAGGACGCGCGCATCGCGGTGAAGAACGGCGTCAAGAAGGACAACCTCGACGACGCCCGCAAGTACATCGACGACTTCCTGCGGCCGCACAAGCAGCTGGCCGACTGCAAGCAGACCAGCTCGACTTCCACGCCGCCCACCACGCCGTCGTCGCCTCCGGTGTCGTCGTCGGCGGCAGCCCCTTCTACCCCCGCCTCGCCGAGTTCGGCGAACCAGCCAGCGGGGAGGGACTGCTCGACGCCGACCACGGCAGCACCAGGGGGCGGTAACTGATGAGCACGCCGCTCGCCGATCCGGCTTCGGCCCAGTTCGCCACGAACCCTCCGCGCGAGCTGCCAAAGCGGCGCGGGACCGAGCTCGTCCTCCTGGCGTTCGCGACGTTCATCGTCACCGTCGCCCTCGTGCTGGTGGAGGCGAACCAGGAGCAGGAGCTCACCAGCTCGATCATCTGGCTGGGCCTGTCGTATCTCGGGGTGCTGACGGCGGCGCATCTGGCGGTCCGCCGCTGGGCGCCGTACGCGGACCCGGTGATCCTGCCGTGTGTCGCGTTGCTGAACGGGCTCGGCCTGGTGATGATCCACCGGATCGACCTGGCGCTCGCGGAACGCGCGGTCCAGCAGGGCAAGGAGTACACGCCGGACGTCACCAAGCAGGTGCTGTTCACGGCGATCTCGCTGGTGCTGTTCGTGGTGGTGCTGGTCGTGATCAGCGATCACCGCACGCTGACCCGTTACGGCTACATCTGCGGTCTGGTCGGCATCGTGGCGCTCGCGCTGCCCGCGGTGCTGCCGTCGAGCCTGTCCGAGGTCAACGGCGCGAAGGTCTGGATCAAGCTGCCGTTCTTCTCGATCCAGCCCGGCGAGTTCGCGAAGATCCTGCTGATGATCTTCTTCGCCTCGTTCCTGGTGACGAAACGCGACCTGTTCATGGTCGCGGGCAAGCGGATCGTCGGCGTCGAGCTGCCGCGTGCCCGTGACCTCGGCCCGATCCTCATCGCGGCCGCCGCCTGCCTCGGCGTGCTGGTGTTCGAGAAGGACCTCGGGACGTCGCTGCTGTTCTTCGGCGTCACGCTGGTGATGCTGTACGTCGCCACCGAACGGGTCATCTGGGTCGTGCTGGGCGTCGGCTTCTTCGCCGCCGGCGCGATCATCGCCTACAACCTGTTCACCCACGTCCAGCAGCGCGTCCGGAACTGGATCGACCCGCTGGCCACCTACGACGACCCCGGCGGCGGTTACCAGGTCGCGCAGGGGCTGTTCGGGCTGGGGACCGGCGGGGTCGGCGGCACCGGCCTCGGCGCCGGACGGCCGGACATGGTCCCCGAGGCCAAGACGGACTTCATCACCACCGCGATCGGCGAGGAACTCGGGCTGATCGGTCTCGCCGCGATGCTGATGCTGTACCTGATCCTGGCGATGCGCGGGATGCGCAGCGCCCTCGCCGTGCGCGACACCTTCGGCAAACTTCTCGGCGGCGGTCTGTCGTTCGCCCTGGTGATGCAGATCTTCGTCGTCGTCGGCGGCGTCACGAACCTGATCCCGAACACCGGGATCACCGCCCCTTTCCTCTCCCGCGGTGGTTCTTCACTGCTCGCGAACTACATCCTGGTGGCCCTCCTGCTCCGCATCTCCGACGCCGCCCGCAAACCCGCCGTGCGGCCGAAGCCGCAGCAGCCGCAGGCGCCGCTCGCCGAAGCGCACACGGTGATGGTCCAGCGGCCGCCCGCGACCGGTGAGGGGAGCCCCTCGTGAACACCCCGCTCCGCAAGGTCGGTCTCGCCATGCTGGTCATGGTGGTGCTCCTGATGGCCAACGCCACCTACATCCAGGTGGTCAAGGCCGACGACTACCGCACGGACTCGCGCAACGTACGCGTGCTCTACGACGAGTACTCCCGCCAGCGAGGGCTGATCGTGACGCCCGACGGCGCCGCGCTCGCGAAGGTCGACCCGTCGAACGACAAGTACAAGTTCATCCGGACCTACGCCGACGGCCCGATGTACGCGCCGGTCACCGGCTACTACTCGATCAACTACGGCTCGGGCGGCCTGGAGCGGTCCGAGGACGACGTCCTCAACGGGTCCGACCCGCGGCTGTTCGTGCGGCGCCTTTCGGACATGGTCACCGGCCGCGACCCGCGCGGCGGGAACGTGCGGCTGACGATCAACCCGGCCGTGCAGAAGGCCGCGTACGACCTGATGACGCAGAAGGGCTACACCGGCTCGGTGGTCGCGATGGAGCCTAAGACCGGGCGCATCCTCGCCATGGTGTCGACGCCGTCGTTCGACCCGAACAAGCTGGCCTCGCACACCACCAAGGAGCAGGTCGCGGCCTGGTCGCAGTGGCGCGACGATCCGAAGAAGCCGATGCTCAACCGCGCGATCTCGGAGACGTACCCGCCGGGTTCGACTGCCAAGCTGCTGGTGACCGCGGCCGCGCTCGAAAACGGCAAGACCGCGGACATGCCGGTCAGCACCGCGCCCAACGTCAAGCTGCCGGGCACGCAGACGACGCTGGAGAACTACGGTGGCGCGCCCTGCAAGGGCAGCACGTTGAAGGAAGCGCTGCGGTACTCCTGCAACGTGCCCTTCGCCGAACTCGCGGGCGAGCTCGGCAAGGACAAGCTGAACGCGACGGCGAAGAACTTCGGCGTCGGCGAGGACCTGGCCGTGCCGATGCGGGTCGCCGGCTCGTCCCTCGGCCCGCTCGAATCGAAGGCGGCCCTGTTCCAGAGCGCCATCGGCCAGCGCGACGTGCGGCTGACGCCCCTGCAGGACTGCCTGCTCTCGGCGACCATCGCGAACAACGGGATGGCGATGAAGCCGCAGCTCGTGCAGTCGCTGCTGGCGCCGAACCTGTCGACCATCGAGGACTACACCCCGGCCGAACTGACCGGTGACGCCGCGTTGTCCAGTACGAACGCCGCGCTCCTGCGCGACATGATGCTGGCGTCGGAAGAGAACACGAAGGGCGCCGGCAAACGCGGCGACATCCAGATCGCCTCCAAGACCGGCACCGCCGAGCACGGCAACGACCCGAAGAGCACCCCGCCGCACGCCTGGTACACCGGGTTCGCGCCGGCGATGGATCCGAAGATCGCCGTCTCGGTGATCGTCGAGTCCGGGGGTAACCGAGGGCTCGAGGCGACCGGTGGCACCGTGGCCGCGGAGATCGGCCGCGCCGCCGTCAACGCCATGCTCGGGGGTGGATGACGGATGCTGTCCTCGGGTCAGCTGCTGGCCGACAGGTACAAGCTGACGAACCGGATCGCCGTCGGCGGGATGGGCGAGGTCTGGCAGGCCAGTGACACGCGGCTGGACCGGACGGTCGCGGTCAAGATCCTCAAGGCGGAGCTGTCCGGCGACGCGGAGTTCCTGCACCGGTTCCGGACCGAGGCGCGGATGACGGCGTCGCTGAACCACCCCGGGATCGCCGCCGTGCACGACTACGGCGAGACGGTCGCGGACGAGCTGTCGATCGCGTATCTGGTGATGGAGATGGTCGAAGGCGATCCGCTGGCCGCGATCATCACCCGCGAAGGGCGCCTGAACGCCGAGCGCACTTTGGACATCCTCGAACAGGCCGGTAACGCGCTGCAGGCCGCGCACGAAACGGGTCTTGTGCACCGTGACGTGAAACCGGGCAACATCATGGTCACCCCGGCCGGGCAGGTGAAGATCACCGACTTCGGGGTCGCGAAGGCCGCCGACGCCGCACCGGTGACCAGATCCGGCATGGTCATGGGCACCGCGCACTACATCGCCCCCGAGCAGGCGCTCGGGCACAACGCCGAACCGGCGAGCGACGTCTACTCGCTGGCCGTCTGCGGTTACGAATGCCTCACCGGGCACCGGCCGTTCCTTTCGGAGAACGCGGTGACCGTCGCGATGATGCACATCCGCGACCTCCCGCCGCCGCTGCCGCCGGACGTTCCCCTGGGCGCCCGCGCGGTCATCGAGGCGACCCTGATCAAGGATCCGAGGCAGCGGTACAACAGCGGCGGCGAGTTCGCGGCCGCGGTGGCCGCCGTCCGCGCCGGGCTTCCGCTGCCGACGCCGTCGGGGCTGGTCAACGTGGCCTACTCGGCAGGCCAGCCGGTGCTGCCGCAGCAGGTTCCGCCCGGCCCGCATTCGCCGCCGAATCCGCTGGCGGCGGTCGGACCGGCGTCGCCTCCCGCGATGCACCCGGTCACCGGCCCGCCGCCGATGGCGGTCCGCCGCCTGCCCGGCAGACGGACGCAGTGGGGTTGGTGGGTGCTGCTCGCGGTGATCCTGATCGCAGTACTGGTGGCAGGAGCCTTCCTCATCGTGAGACTGGTCGGTTCGGGCAACGGACCGCAGTCGGGCGGCGTGGACACGAGTGAACAAGCACCGGCTCCGGGTAAGAAGTCTGAAGGTCCTTCGCCGACATCCGCGTACCCGGCGGTGCCGATGGAGGGCGGCACCGAGGAGCCGGCCGGACAGGCGAATCCAGGAATGATGAGCAGCAAACCTTGGACGGAATGGAACGGCACGCAGAGATGAGCACACCAAGACTGCTCAGCAACCGCTACGAGCTGGGCGAAACGCTCGGCTACGGAGGCATGTCCGAGGTCCACCACGGCCACGACGTGCGCCTGGGCCGGGAGGTGGCGATCAAGATCCTGCGTGCCGACCTGGCGCGGGATCCCCAGTTCCAAGAACGTTTCCGTCGCGAGGCACAGAACGCGGCGGCACTGAACCACCCGGCGATCGTCGCCGTCTACGACACCGGCGAGACGAACACCGAGTTCGGCCCACTGCCCTACATCGTCATGGAGTACGTCGAAGGACGGACTCTGCGGGACATCGTGAAGACCGAAGGCCCGATGTCGCAGAAGCGGGCGATGGAGGTCATGGCCGACGTCTGCGCGGCGTTGGACTTCTCGCACCGGCACGGCATCGTGCACCGCGACGTAAAACCGGCGAACGTGATGATCACGAAGAACGGCGCCGTCAAGGTGATGGACTTCGGCATCGCGCGCGCCATGCACGACGGGCAGTCCGCGATGACGCAGACCGCCGCGGTGATCGGCACGGCGCAGTACCTCTCGCCGGAGCAGGCGCGCGGTGAGTCCGTCGACGCGCGTTCCGACGTCTACGCCGCCGGCTGTGTGCTGTACGAACTCATCACGGGCGAGCCGCCCTTCACCGGCGATTCCCCCGTGGCGGTGGCGTACCAGCACGTCCGGGAAGACCCGAACCCGCCGTCGTCGGTGAACCCGGCCGTGGCGCCCGAGCTCGACGCCGTCGTGCTCAAGGCGCTCGCGAAGGGTCCGGCGAACCGCTACCAGTCGTCGGCGGAGATGCGTTCGGATCTGGTCCGCACGCTGTCCGGCCAGCGGCCGTCCGCGCCGATGGTGATGTCGGAGGACGAGCGCACCCAGGTCATGGACTCCGACCGCCGGGCGCCGCAGCGCTACGACCAGTACGAGGACGAAGAGGAAGACCCGGCCGCGAAGAAGAAGCGCCGTGCCTGGCTCATCGCCGGTCTCGTGGTCTCGCTGGCGGCGGTGGTGCTGCTGATCATGTGGCTGTCCAACGCGTTCAACGGCTCCGACACGGAGAGCAAGGCGATCCCCAAGGTGGTGAGCCAATCCGAGGCCTCGGCGAAGGACACGCTCCGCAGCGTGGGGTTCAACTCGTTCGAGCCAACCAAGAAGATCGTCTGCACCGGCGAGGCCGTGAACGGCCAGCTCTCCTGCGACGAGAACCAGATCGACAAGGTCATCGCGATCAGCCCGGCCGAGGGCCAGGTGACGCCCACCTCGGACAAGATCACGCTGACCGTCGGCGCGAAGCCGGGCAAGGTCAAGACTCCGGACCTCAAGGGCAAGAGCGTGGCCGAGGCCACGACGGCGCTGACCGAAGCCGGTCTGAAGCTCGGTACGACCAACGAGGAAGAGACCGAAGACACGAACCAGGTCGGCAAGGTCATCTCGCAGAACCCGGCTTCGCAGGCCGAGGTCGACCAGAGCTCGAAGGTCGACATCACGGTCGGCAAGTCCAAGGAACTGAAGACGGTCCCGAACTACAAGGGCAAGACGCAGACCGAGGCCGAAGCCGGGTTGAAGGCGGCCGGGTTCACCCCGTCGGTCACCAACGTGGACTCCGAACAGCCCAAGGGCACGGTGATCGACCAGACCCCGAACGGCGGCAAGCTCGCCGTCGGCAGTGTGGTCAAGCTGTCCGTGTCGAACGGCAGCCAGGAGACCTTCGACATGCCGAACCTGAAGGGCATGACCGAGGAGCAGGCGAAGCGGCAGTTGCAGCAGCTGGGCTGGAACGGCCAGTTGGACTCGCAGGCCGACAAGAACGGTGATCGGGACCTCGCGGGCAAGGTCAGCAAGACCAATCCGCAGGCCGGTGCGAAGATCGCGAAGAACGCGCCGATCACGCTGTTCGTCGTCGAAAACGACGAGACGCCGACGTCGAGTTCACGCAGTGGCCTCCCGGGTCTGCCGGGTAACGGCTAGCCGCAGTGAGCTGAACGGCCCCGCACGGTTTCCGTGCGGGGCCTTTTCCTATCACGAAACCGGGTCGCTACTTCTCGAGCATGGTCCGGCAGATCACTCAACGCGAGCTGTGCGACGACACACCGAACATCATGCGTGCCGTCGAAGAAGGCGACAGCTTCGTCCTCACGCGCAACGGCACGCCTGGTGAGGGTCACGAGCCTGGCATACCGGGCCGCGAACCGTTCGGGTGTCAGGCGTTGCGGCGCAGCAGATATCCGACGGCCGTCGCGCTCAGCAGCAAGGTGGCGATCGCCGCCACCGCCGCCACCATGAACGGGACGGCCAGTGGCAGTTGCGAGGTCAGGGCACGCAGCAGCGGGTTGGCCAGCGGCAGCCACTTGACCAGGAGCACGGCCGCGAGCGCGAAGACCGCCGCCAGCACGGACCAGCCGACGCGCGGCACCAGCAGCCGCGAACAGGGCAGGCCGATCGCGATCCCGAACAGCGCGCACAACGCGTGCGCCGCGGCGCCGAGGGCGAGAGTGCCGATCGGGAAACCGCCGGACCGGAGGCCCGACCACGCCAGCGTCACGACGATCAGCACGGCGGCGCAACCGAGGACGGCCAGCGTCGCTCCGGCGAGGACCGATCGCCAGCGTCGTGCGTGGCTGAAGGTGACGAGCCGCTGGACCGGGTCTTCGACGTCGAGCATCGCGATGGTCAGCCAGCACGAGACCACCAGGAGCGAACCCGCGCTGATCCCGTACTGCGGCAGCAGCGGCGACTTCGGATCCGTGTAGAGCACCGTGTTGACCGCCAGGTAGGCGAGGATCGCGGGAAGATAGCGCTGGGAATGGCCGAGCAGCGCGAGGTAGTAGCGGGTCATCGCGAGCACGGCGCCACCTCCTGTACCGAGAAGCCGCGGTTGAGCGCGTGCAGCAGGACGGCGTCCGTGTGTCCCGCTTCGACCGTCAGGACGACCTTCTCGCCCTCGGTCTCGGCCTGGCTGACGCCGGGTTCCGCGGACCAGTCGCCACCGGGTCCGTGCAGGACGATCCTCGTCGCGCTGGCGGCTTTCGTTCCCCTTTCCACGCGGGTCAGCAGGCCGTCGTCCATCCGGTGGACGTCGTCGGCGTGAGCGTGCACGACGGCCGCGCGGTGGTCGGTGAAGACCACGCTCGCGCCCCGCGCCTTGGTCTCGGCGACGATTTCGCCGAGCACCGCATGGGCTTCGACGTCGAGGCCGGACCAGGGCTCGTCGAGGATCAGCAATTCCGGCTCGGCCAGGACGGCCTGGGCGAGGCCGACCTTCTGGGCGTTGCCCTTCGACAGGGTCCGCAACGGCGCGTCCGGTCCGCCGACCAGCGCCATCCGGTCCAGCAGCGGGTCGATCACCGACAAGTCGGCAAGTCCGTCGATGCGGGCCATGTGCCGCAGGTACGCCCTGGCGCTCATCCGCTGGCCCGCCGGGAACCGGTCGGGCAGGTAGCCGACGCGCGGGCTGCCCACGACGGCACCCGAGGTCTGCCGGGAAAGGGCCGCGAGGATCCTGAGCAGCGTCGACTTTCCCGAACCGTTCGAGCCGAGAACTCCGACGACGCGGCCCGCCGGAACGTCGAGATCGACGTCGACGAGCACGGGTTCACCGCGGCCGTAGCGCTTCCCGACTCGTTCGAGCCGGATCAGCGAGGTCACGCAGCAGCGGCCTTCTGGAGCGCACGGGTCGCCTGTTCGAGTTCGTCGACCGTGACTTCGGGGACCGGGTGGCCGGCGGACGCCATCCAGTTCGCCAGCATCCGATGCCCGCCCTGGGTGAGGACGGACTCGGGGTGGAACTGGACGCCTTCGAGCGGCAGCTCGCGGTGCCGCATGCCCATCACGACACCGGACTCCGTGCGGCCTGTGATCTCGAACACGGCGTCGTCGATGGTTTCGGGCAAAACGGTCAGCGAGTGGTACCGCGTGGCGGTGAATTCCGCAGGGAGTCCGGCCAACACCCCTTCGCCCGAATGGTGGACCTGACTGGTCTTGCCGTGCAGTAGTTCCGGGGCGCGATCGACGGTGGCGCCGAAGACCACACCAAGGGCCTGGTGGCCGAGGCAGACGCCGAGCATCGGGATGCGCCGCTCGGCGCATTCGCGGATGACGTCCATGCTCTGACCTGCCCGTTCGGGGGTGCCCGGGCCAGGAGAGACGAGCACCGCGTCGAACTCGCCGAGCTTGTCGACGTCCACCACGTCGTTGCGCCAGACGGTGCAGTCGGCGCCGAGCTGGGCCAGGTACTGGACCAGGTTGTAGACAAAACTGTCGTAGTTGTCGACGACGAGCACGCGCATGAAGCCAGCTTACCGGCTCCCACCAGATGGACCGTACGCCAGATCACAATGATTGTTAGGGCTGCCTAACTTACCGTGGTAGGAGTGAGCCGTTCTCTTCGTGTAGCCATCGTGGGTGCCGGTCCGGCCGGTATCTACGCCGCCGACATCCTCGACAAGTCCGACGCCGACGTGACGATCGACCTGTTCGAGCGCATGCCGGCGCCGTTCGGGCTGATCCGGTACGGCGTCGCACCCGACCATCCCCGGATCAAGGGCATCGTCACCGCCCTGCACAAGGTCCTCGACAAGCCGAACATCCGCCTGCTGGGCAACGTCGACTACGGGACCGACCTGAAGCTCGACGACCTGCGCCAGTTCTACGACGCGGTGATCTTCTCCACCGGCGCCATGGCCGACCGCGCGCTGGACATCCCCGGGATCGACCTCGACGGCAGCTACGGCGCCGCGGACTTCGTCTCCTGGTACGACGGGCATCCGGACGTGCCGCGCACCTGGCCGCTGACCGCGACGTCGGTCGCCGTCCTCGGTGTCGGGAACGTGGCGCTCGACGTGGCGCGGATCCTCGCGAAGACCGCGGACGAGCTGCTCAGCACCGACATCCCGGACAACGTCTACCAGGGGCTGAAGGCCAGCCCGGTCACCGACGTGCACGTGTTCGGCCGCCGCGGTCCGGCACAGGCGAAGTTCACGCCGCTGGAGCTGCGCGAGCTGGACCACTCGCCGAACGTCGAGGTCATCGTCCACCCCGAGGACATCGAGTTCGACGAGGGCAGCATCGCCGCGCTGCGGGCGTCGAAGCAGATCGACATGGTCGTGAAGACGCTGCAGGAGTGGGCGATCCGCGACCAGGGCGACCGGCCGAAGCGGCTGCACCTGCACTTCCTGCACTCACCGACGGAGGTCCTCGGCGAGGACGGTCGCGTGGTCGGGCTGCGGACCGAGCGCACCGAACTGACCGGTGACGGCACCGTGCGCGGCACCGGCGAGTTCCACGACTGGGACGTCCAGGCCGTCTATCGCGCGGTGGGTTACCTCTCGTCGCATCTGCCGGAGATCCCGTTCGACCACACCACCGGGACCGTGCCGAACCAGGCGGGCCGGGTGCTGGACATCGACGAGGACCAGGTGCCGGGCGTCTACGTGACCGGCTGGATCAAACGCGGCCCGGTCGGCCTCATCGGGCACACCAAGGGCGACGCGGCCGAAACGATCGCGAGCCTGCTGGCCGACGCCGAGAAGCTGACGGCCCCGGCCGTCGACGACCCCGACGCGATCCTCGGTTTCCTGACCGAACGCGGCATTCCCTTCACCACCTGGGAAGGCTGGGGCAAACTCGACGCCCACGAGAAGTCCCTCGGCGTCCCGCACGGCCGGGAACGCGTGAAGGTCGTGGAGCGCGAAGAGATGACTCGGATCTCCAGGGACTGAACCTGTGCCGTGAAGGCCTCCTTCCTAGGCAGGGAGGGAGGCCTTCACGGCACAAGAGGTCAGGAACCCAGATAGGCCAAGACCGCGATGTTCGCGGTGTGTCCACCGGGCGTCAAAGCCCTCGACGACGCCTGAACCTGCACCGGTCCACCGCCGCTGCAGCTCGCCGTTCCGGCGGCTTTCGCGGCGGGCAGTTGTGTCGTGGCGACGAAGCTCTTCCACTGGAAGTGACGACCGCTTCCGCCAAAGTGGTGATGATGATCGTTTTCTCTTGTGGCTTGGCCCGCGGGTGAGTAGTCAGGAAGACGGCCCACGTTCACCGCGTCTCTCTCGGAGGTCCGATGTCTCTGGATGTATCGCCCGCGCTGCTGGAGAAGGCCGAGCGCGGGGAGGTCTCCGACGCCGAATTCGTCGCCTGTGTCCGGGAATCCCTGCCGTACGCCTGGACCGTGATCACCGGTGTCATCGCGGAGGCCGAGGGCGCGGCCGACGGGTTCGCCGACAACGAGACACCGCCGCCGAGCGAGGCCGAACGCGGTCAGCTGCTGCGGGCGCTGGCCTCGGACTCCATCCGCGGCGGGCTGGAACGGCACTTCGGCGTCAAGCTGGCGTTCCAGAACTGCCACCGGGTCGCCGCGTTCAAACCGTCCCAAGTGGACAGTGACCGCTACCGCGCGTTCGTCTCGGTGCGCGGGCAGCTGCTGAACCAGAGCCCGGAACTCCGCGACTGCTAGCAGTTCCGCAGCGCGGGCAGGACCTCTTTCCCGATCCGCGCGATGTTCTCGAGCGTTCCCTCCGGCGTACCGGACGCTTCCACCATCATGATCACGTGGGAGACCCCGGTACGCCGGATGCTCGTTCCCAGCCTGTCGACGCAGTACTCCACGCCGCCGATCGGGTGCATCTCGCACAGCTTGTCGGTGTAGGACACCGGATCCTTGTCCAGCCCCCGCCTGCCGTCGAGATACACGTGCCCGGCGAACCCCTCCTTCAGGGAGCCCGGCAGCGCGGACCGCACGACGTCCACCGCGTCGTCCCCGACCTGGCACAGCACCGTCGAGACATGTTCGGCGGCGGAATCGCCGTACGCGGCGAGGGTTTCGATCTTGCCGTCGTCGTCGGTGTGCAGGCCGAGCAACATCGGCAGCCCGCGATCGGCGGCGAGCCGGACCGCACGCGAGCCGGCGTCCCCGCAGGCCACGACCAGGCGCGGAGCGCGTTCCGGTCGCGGCACCATCGGCACCTCACGGAACCGGAAGTGGTCGCCGCCTGCCGAAACCGTCTCCGCCGTCATCGCCGCGAGCACCAGGTCGAGGCTCTCTTCGAATCCCGTTTCATATCGGGGAGCTCCGGTGCCGAAGACCTCGAGGTCCTGCCAGGGCCCGCCCCGGCCGACGCCGATCCGCAGCCGTCCACCGGAAACCGCGTCGAGCAGCGACCACTGTTCGGCGAGCGCCACCGGATGCGCGACCGACAGCACGCTCACCGCGGTACCGACCACGATCCGCTCGGTGCGGCCCAGTACGTGCGCGGCGAGGGTGATCGCGGACGGACAGACGCCGTACGGCATGAAGTGGTGCTCCGCGAACCACACGTCGTCGAACCCGGCCCGCTCGGCGGCGACGGCGGCGTCGACCGACCGGCGCAGGACATCGGCGTCCTCCTGCCCGGGAAACCGTCCGGAAACGAGGAAGACGCCGAATCGCGCGGCTACTGGACACTCACTTCGTTGAACCAAAGCCGTGGCTCCAGCCACGGGAAGACGACGAACATCAGCAGCGCCACGATCCCGAGCGCCAGCACGACCGCCGTCGCGAGCTTCACCGCGAAGGGGCCCGGCAGCTTGCGCCAGATCCAGCCGTACATCAGCGCGCCTCCGAGATCTTGGGCAGGAGTTCGGCGTAGGAGCCGACCTGGTTCTTCGGCACCTGCTGAGCCAGCACCGCGTGGATGATGAGCCGTTCCTTCGCCGAGAACTTCGGGTGACACGTCGTCAGCGTGAGCAGCGAGACCTGCTCGGCCTTCGGCAGGATCTCCGGGTCCTTGTACGGCACCGGGTTCACCGTCTCGCCCTTGGTGGGGAACACGATGCGGCGGCCGTTGGTCTCGCCGTAGGCGCCGCCGTCCACGGCGTTCGGATCACGCAGCGTCCCGACGTTCCTGCACTTCGGGTCGGCGCCCTTGCCCGCGGCCCAGCCCTCGACCTCGTCCTTGTAGGGCAGCACCTTGTAGATGTAGAAGTCCGTCTGCGTCTCGATGATGATCTGATCGCACGAAGCGAGGTTGTCCAGATCGTTGAACGGCGCGCCCTTGCCGACGCGGTGGCCGGCGATGGCGAAGTTGCCCGGCTCGCCCGGCAGCGCCGTGCCCTTGTAGTGGCCGGGGCCCACTTCGAGCGCGGCCTCGGTGGTGCCTTCCTGGATGGTGAAGTTGAAGTCGGCGCCGAACACCGGGATGTGGATCCTGGCGAACGCCTTCCCGTCGACCAGGTCGGGGTGCAGCTGCCGGTCCTTCGACCAGTCGCCGTCGAGTTCCGAACTCGCCTCGGACTGCTTGCCCGCGGAGAAGAGGTCGGTCACGTAGACCTCGTAGACCATGAACAGCAGCACCACCAGGCCGGCGGTGATGAGCAGTTCGCCCACGGTCCGGATGGCGGCGCCGCCCTTGCCCAGCTCGCGCGGCGGCGGGCGTTCCTCGGTCGTGGTGCCTCCGCCGACCGGTTCGAAGACGACGGTCTCCTCGGTCGACCCCGGCGGCGGCGCGGGACGGCGACGCGGTGGCGGCCCGGCCATCGGGCGCCGTGGTGGCGGTCCTTCCGGCGGCCTCCGGCGCGGCGTGGGCGCCTCTCCAGGGGCGCGACGCGGCGACAGTGCGGCGTCCGGCCTGGGCCGGGGGGCCGGACGGCCTCCGCCAGGGGGTCGTTCGGGGTACCGCCGTCGGTCCCCGCCCGGCTCTTCCCGCTCAGCCACGCAAGCTCCTCAGTCTCGAACCAAGCCGCAGTGTCGAACCAGCACAGTGTCGAACCGTCACCATGTCGAACCGTGTGTGACACCATTGTCACAGTGCGGGAAATCGACCGGTCCCGGACGGTGCCCAGCGGCGCTCGTTTACGTTAACGTGTGCACGTGGCGCTGGTTGCGCACCCGAAAGCGGGTCATCGCCACCAGGGAAGCCGAACAGTACGCGAGGAACACGATGCCGAAGTCCAAGGTCCGCAAGAAGACGGCGTACACCCCGCCGACCGATCGCCGCACGCCGGTGAAGGTCAAGGCGGCGGGCCCGTCGAACCTGTTCTACAAGATCGTGATGTTCGGCCTCATGCTGGTCGGCCTGATGTGGCTGGTCGTCAACTACATCGCGGGCGACAAGATCCCCTTCATGGCGGATCTGGGCAACACGAACTTCGCCATCGGTTTCGTGCTGATGATCGCCGGTTTGCTCATGACGATGCGGTGGCGGTGAGCCTCACCCCGGACGGCGGCTCGACGCCTGATCACACCGGTGTGACTCATCCCCAGTGTGGATAACCCCTGTGGATAACTACCCCACCTCGTGGGCGCCGCAGCGGAACGTTGTGGTAGTGGCGTGGGGGATCACCCTGGCGTTGCTGGCAGGTGTGCTGTGGCTGGCCATCGGCGGCGACGTCGGCGGCACGATCCTGACCGGGGTCGCGATGCTCTCCACGGGAGCGCTCGCCCTGCACGGCACCCTGCTCCGTCCCCGGCTGGCGGCCGGGCCCGGCGGAATCCTCGCCAGGACCGTCGGTGGCGCGCACCGCTATTCCTGGACCGAAGCCCGGTTCCGGCTGCGCACGACGCGACGACTCGGCCGGGACAGTGTGACCCTCGAGGTCGAATCCGGCGACCACTTGCTGGTGTTCGGCCGGATCGACCTCGGCGAGGACCCCAGGGACGTCCTGGACGTCCTCACCGCCTTCAAGGGTCAGGCGTTGTCGTAGCAAAGGACGGTTGCCGTCAGGGCCGTGTGATCAGCCCGGAACGGCCGGTCCCGCCGCGGGTGGCGCGTACTCCCCGCAGATTTCGTACGGCGAGGCCGGCGAGCAGATCGGGTCGATCTCGACCACGCAGGTCCGCAGCGAGCCGCTGAACTTCGCTTCGCCGTGCCGACACGCCCGCTGGTCTCCCGCCACGGCCGGACCGGCGGTGAACTCCCGTCGAACGCAGTCGATGTCGATGATCGACTTACCGGTAGCAGCCGTAGACCCGCTGACCCTGGATCGACGTGATATCGCAGAACGCGGCGGAGATCGTCTGAGTGTCCTTCCAGACGATGAGCCCGACGATCGCGACGACGACGATCGCGATCCCGCCGATCTGCCACTTGAGCCGGTCTTTCTCCGGCGCGTAGAGCAGCGCGAAGGTCACCAAAAGGCCGGCTACGAACCCACCCGCGTGCGCGAGGATCGAGATGTTCGGTACCTGGAAGGTGATGAAGACGTTCAGGCCGAGGATGATCAGCAACCAGGTCGGGTTCAGCCTGAGTTTGATGACGATGACCGTGTACGCGCCGATGAGCCCGAAGATGGCACCGGAGGCACCGACCACCGGGTAGGCGCCGAGGTCCGAGAACACCAGGCACGCCGCCGAGCCGCCGAGCATCGACACGAGATAGAGCACCGCGAACGGGACGCGACCGAGCGCGACCTCCAGCGGACGGCCCACGAACCACAGCGAGAAGGCGTTGCTCGCGATGTGCAGCAGGCCGAAGTGCAGGAACCCCGAGGTGAAGATCCGCCACCATTCGTTGCCCGCGAGGGTCGGCACGTTGTCCAGATTGCCGAGCTGGAAGAACTCCGAGATGTTGTTGCTCGAAAGGCTGCCGGCCAGTGCGACGGTGACGAAGAAGACGACGACGTTGATCGCCAGGAGGACCGGCGTCACGACGGCCGTCCGAGGCGGCCGGGCGCCGGCGATGGTGGTCGCGCCGTAACCGGCGTCGCGGTACTGCTTCTGCTGGACGCGATCCTGCTGGCGGCCCGCCTGGACGCAGTCGGTGCAGTGGAAGCCCACGGCCGCTTCGCGCAGGCAGTCCGGGCAGGCCGGACGCTCGCAGCGCGAACAGCTCAGCCCGGTCGGCCGGTTCGGGTGCCACCAGCAGCCGGGCATGGCGGCCTGCTGGTACTGGGGATTCGGTGGTTGGCTCACGATGCCACCAACCTACCGAAATCCCCCGTAACCGGCTCTACGATCAGCCCTCGCGGCTGACGCTGACCCTCTCGATGACGATGTCCTGGAGCGGACGGTCGGCGGGACCGGTCGCCGTGCGGCCGATCGCGTCGACGACCTCGCGGGAGGCCTGGTCCGCGACCTCGCCGAAGATGGTGTGCTTGAAGTTGAGGTGCGTCGTCGGCGCGACGGTGATGAAGAACTGCGAACCGTTGGTGCCGGGTCCGGCGTTGGCCATGGCCAGCAGATACGGCTTGGAGAACTGGAGTTCCGGGTGGAACTCGTCACCGAACTTGTAGCCGGGGCCGCCGCGGCCGGTGCCGGTCGGGTCGCCGCCCTGGAGCATGAAGCCGTCGATGACGCGGTGGAAGATCGACCCGTCGTAGAACGGGCCCGAGTTCGCACCCTGCGCGTTGGGCTGGGTGTACTCCTTGCTGCCCTCGGCGAGCCCGACGAAGTTCGCGACCGTTTTCGGCGCGTGGTCGGGGAACAGGTTCAGGTTGATGTCACCCTGGTTGGTGTGCAGAGTGGCTTTCAACGCGCCACCACTGAGGGGTCCCTTGCTTTCAGTCACGAGCTTCATCGTGCCATCTGCGGCAGGATCCGGGGAGAAGGGGCACGATAGGTTACAAGCAACGAAGCGGAATCAAAACGATTGAAGAGGTGAGAGCCATGACCCGGGCCGCAGATTCGGTGAGCGAGTCGGCGAAGGCCGGCGCGCTCGGCCTGCGCAAACGTGCCGTCGAGGCGGGTAAGGAAGCCACCGCCCACGCCGTCGAGGTAGCCGAGCAGAAGCTCTCGGAGAGCGCCGGTGAGATCGCCAAGACCAGCCGTCGCGCGCGCAAGAAGCTCGCGAAGAAGACGGAACTGACCCGTAAGGAGCTCAAGCGCAGCTCGAAGGCGGCTCGTAAGGAGGCGCTGGCCAGGATTTCCGAGATGCGGAAGCCGGGCCGCAAGGCGCGCAAGGCCGCCATCCTGGCCGCGAAGTCCGCCGGCGAGTCCAAGCGTCGGGGCAAGAAGGACTTCAAGGCGGCGAAGAAGGACTTCAGGGCCGCGCTCGTCGAGGCGAAGTCCGCAGCCAAGGGGACGCGCAAGCGTCGCCGCTGGCCGTGGGTGATCGGTATCGCGGTCGTCGGTGCCGGTGCCGCCTACGCCCTGCGTTCCAAGCAGGAGCCGCCGGTCGCTCCCGCGCCGCCGAAGGCTCCGCCTGCTCCTCCCGCGAAGCCGGCCACTTCGGCCACTCCCGCGAAGCCGGCAACTCCGGCCGCGGCCACTCCGGCCACTCCGGCCACTCCGGCCACGGCTGCTCCGAAGCCGGCACAGGCCACTCCCGCGAAGCCCGCCGCTTCCGGACCGGCTCCGGTGAACCCCGGCGCTCCGAAGCCCGGCGTCCCGAAGAACGGGCACCAGGCTCCGAGCACCAGCTCCGCCGACAAGAAGAACTGACGCTTCACACACGTCTTCTGCTTGTCACGAAAGGGCCGTCCAGCGACCCCAGGTCACTGGACGGCCCTCTCACGTCCTCGCACCGAAGATCAACGCGCACCCAAGGGTCGTCTTGGTGCCGACGATCAACGCACCCAACGACAGCACCGGCGGACTCGTCTCGCCTCAGTGCGCCGGCGCGATGGCGAGACTTCACCGGTCGCGCGCCCTCTTTCGGGCCGAAGGCCACGTGACGCGATGAAGGGGCGCCTCCCCGCCCACGTGAGTGGGAAGCGGGTCGACGCCCCTTCGGCGCGTTCACGTCAGCGCGCGATTCAATCGCGCAGCGCGCGATCAGGCAAGCGCAGCGTGCTTGTCGATCAGCTGGCCGAGGCGGGGAAGGGCCTCCTCGACGTTCTTCTTGCCGTTCGGGCGCAGCTTCGAGTAGACCTTCTTGATGCTGTCGCGGCTGCTCTTCTCGGCGCGCGAGTCGGTGACCGACAGGAGCGCGTCGGAGGCCTCGTCGCTGCGGCTGACCAGGTAGGCACCGAAGTCGTTGCCGCCCTTGGCCTTGTAGTCGCTGTAGAAGGGCTCGAGGGCACCGGTGAAGTCGTCGAGCAGGGTGTCGACGGCGGCGGGGATGATGCCCGGCTTGATCTTCTTGACGGCGGCGAAGCCGGTCTTCACGACGGCACCCGAAACGCCGCCCTTGTCCGAGACCTCGGCGTCGACGAGGTTTTCGAAGTCGCTCACGACAGCCGGGCGACGGCTGGAGTCGAGCAAGATTTCCTTGAGGGTGTCAGCCACGAAACCTGTCCTTTTGTCCTATGGGGAGAAATGATCTTTTGTGCCGCCGAGCCACACCGCAAGGCGGCCTCCGCCGGATCCCGGCGTTGCGCTGGTCCCGCGAACCGTCGCGCGTGCGGCACAGGGTAGTACAAGATCAACTTCACTCTGACGTGTGGATACCACTACCTAGAGCTTCAGCTCACCGATAGCCTCCTTCGCCACCGTACGTGCCTTGATGCTCTGCTTCTGATTGGTGGTTACGACTACCGCGTTCCCGGCCTTCGAAACGGCGTAGACGGCGCCTTCTCCGGTCGGCTGGTAGCCGCCCTTCCAGCCCGCCGGTTCGTCGGCCGGATTGGAGGTGTCGATCGGCGCCGCCTGATCCACCAGCGCCTTGGCCACCGCGGGTTCTCCGACGTACACGCGCACGGTGAGCTGCAGTTTCCCGCTGAGCGCGTAGAAGAAACAAGTCGGATGCGGCTGGTCGGCCGAGGTTTTGACCTTGGAGACCTTCTGCCCGTTGGCGTCCGAAACGAAGTCGGTGCTCAGGTACGGGCACGGGCCTTTGCCGGTGGGCTCCGGGGCGGGCGGGATGCTGGGCGCCGCGGTGGTCGACGGCGCGGGCGAACTCGCCGCGGACGGCGGCTGTTCCGTCGGCCCGCAGGCCGCCAGCAGCGGCACGGCGAGCGGCAAGATCAGAAGACGTCGCATAGTGGCGCCCAGTGAAGCAGATCGGATCGCCGCGCCGGTGCGACCATCCGCCCTGTTCGTGCGACGATGGCGCTGCGTGAGGAATCTTCGGGAGGCATCGGTGCTCACCAAGGAGCAGTACCTGGGTGCGGTGGCAGAGCGTATCCAGCGCAGCGGGGGCAGGCTGAACACCGTCCAGATCGGTCCGAGCGCGGCCGTCGTGGGCCTGTTCACCGAATCCGTGATGATGTCCACGATGAACTACTGCGTGGTCGCCGCGGCGATCCCGGAGGTCACCGCGCCCGCGTTGTACGACTTCACCGGGCTGGCGACGCAACACGCGCGCGCGAACGTGATGGGCACTGTCGGCTGGACGGCCGCTTCGGTGGTGATCGCCGGTCTGATCGGTGACCGCGTGTACCCGGACGCCGCGCAGGCCGCGTCGGCGAAGTCCGGAAACCAGTTCGGCGGCGAGACGCGCATGGTGGCCGTCGATGTCTCGGCGGCGCAGATGTACGCGTTCGTCGGCGGGAAGCTGTGGGGCGCGGCGGTCCAGGGTTCGGTGAACGCGAAGCTGACGTTCTGTTTCCCGCAGCCCGGCGAGGTCTATCAGCAGGTGCAGTGGGCGCAGTCGCAGGGCCGGCAACCGCCGATGCCGCCGGGCCCGCCGATGCCGCCGTCCGGTCAGCAGCCGCCGCCCGGTCAGCAGCCGCCGCCCGGCTGGCAGCCCCAGCAGCCACCGCCGTACCCGGTCGGCCCGCCGCCCGCGCAGGGCCCGCCGCCGGGTCAGCATCCGCCGCACTATCCGCCGCCCGGGCCCGGCTATCCGCCGCAGCGTCCGCCGGGGTACTGATGAACCGCACGTTGCGCGGCTGGCCGTCGTTTCCCGAGCAACTTCCGGAGTTCGACACCGAGGCCACACCGTCGACTCCGCGCGAGCTCTTCCTGGCATGGCTCGACGAAGCGGGTGAGCACGTCCTGGCGCCGCACGCCGTCACTCTGTCCACAGTGGACGCCGACGGGGTACCGGACGCGCGGGTCGTGATCCTCAAGGACGTCGACGAGGACACCTGGGCGGTCGCGACGAGCTCCGAAAGCCCGAAAGGTGTTCAGCTGGCGAAGAATCCGTTCGCCGCGCTGACCTTCTTCTGGCCGGGACGAGGCCGTCAGGTCCGCCTGCGCGGTCCGGTCTCGCTCGCCGAGCCCGAGGTGTCCGCGGCCGATTTCACCGCCCGGCCGCCGGCGTCCCGGGTGGAGGCGTTCGTCGGCAGGCAGTCCCAGGTGCTCGAGGATCCGGCCGATCTCGACCGCGCGGCCGCGGAAGCGGAGCGGTGGGTCGAAGAGAACCCCGGCGTGGCACCGGAAACCTGGACTCGGTATCTGGTGACGCCGTCCGAAGTGGAGTTCTGGCAGGCGAGCCACGACCGGCGGCACCGGCGGCTGCGCTACCGGCGCGAGCACAGCACCTGGCGCAAAGACCGCCTCTGGCCGTGAACGGTGAGTGGGGACGACAACCGTCGGGTTGTCGTGAATGATCCACTTCGGTGACGGTGAACGCCACCTCGGCCCAGCTCGTTCGGAGGCGAAATGTCCACACGCCGTCGCATCGGGGGCGCCTTGGCCGCCACAGGGCTCGCCCTGCTGGCCGTCACGACGCCCGTCGCGAACGCCCGGACCGGTGACCCGGCGAGAGGGCTGTACTCGGTGGAGGGTGCGTCCACCGCCGAGAAGCGCACCGAGGTGGCCCGCGCCGGTGTCGACGTCGCGGGCTCGCGCGGTGGCGCGCTGACCGTCGTCGCCACGCCCGCTCAGGCCGCGAGCCTGCGCGCGAACGGATTCGGCCTCAAGCCGCTCGGCGACTTCGACAGCATGCTGAAACAACGGAGTGATCGGGCAGGCACCGCGGCGGTCGCGGGTGACTTCCCGCCGGGTGACGAGGCGTATCACACCTACGCCGAAACGACCGCGGAGCTGCGAAAAGCCGCGAAGGATCACGGAGACATCGCGACGCTGTCCAGCGTCGGCAAGTCCTACGAAGGCCGCGAGCTGAACCTGCTGAAGATCAGCGACAACGCGGGCACGGACGAAACCGAGCCCGAGGTGCTGTTCACCTGCAACCAGCACGCGCGCGAACACCTCACCACCGAGATGTGCTTGCGGATCGTGCAGCGGTTCACCAGCGGCTACGCGTCCGACCCTGCCCTCAAGAAGCTGGTCGACGAGCACGAAATCTTCGTGCTCCCGAACGTCAACCCGGACGGTTCCGAATACGACATCGCCGGCGGCGAGTACCAAGGCTGGCGCAAAACGCGCAAACCCGTGCCGGGCAGCGGCGCGATCGGCACCGACCCGAACCGCAACTGGGACTACAAGTGGAGCTGCTGCGGCGGGTCGAGCGACGACCCGTCCGCCGCGGACTACCACGGTCCGTCGGCGTTCTCCGAGCCCGAGACCAAGGCCGTCGCGGAGTTCGTGGACTCCCGTGTGGTCGGTGGCGCGCAGCAGATCAAGACGCACATCGACTTCCACACCTTCTCGGAACTGGTGCTCTGGCCGTACGGCTACACCCAGGCCGAGACCGACACGGGCCTGAGCGCGGAAGAAGCGAAACGCTTCGCCGACGTCGGCAAGAAGATGGCCGCCACCAACGGTTACACGCCGGAGCAGTCCAGCGATCTGTACGTCACCGACGGCGACGTCAACGACTGGGCGTGGGGCAAGCACAAGATCCTCAGCTACACCTTCGAGATGTACCCGAAGGACGGCGGCATCGACGGCTTCTACCCACCCGCTTCGGTGATACCGGAGCAGACGGCCCGCAACGACAAGGCCGTCGACATCCTGATCACCGAGGCGGGCGCCCCGGCGCCGACGGCCAGCCCGAGTTCGAAATCCGCCGACGGCAGGACGTAGGTGCAACCGCGCGCCGACGGCAGTTCGTGGATGGTGAGCCGCGCGACGCCCGCGTCGACCGTCTCGCGATCGAGGCGGGCCCTGACGAACAGCCCCAGATAAGGCGCCGAACCGCCGACCGAGCGCATCCAGCCGGTCCGCTCCAGCACCTCAGCCGCCGACGCCCCGCGCAGCGACCCGTCGAGACCTTGCCGATGTGCCCACCACGCGCGCAGCTTGTCGGTCGCCATGACTCCACGGTATGGGTATCGGGCGACACCCCGCGGCCCGGCACGATCGCGCCCCGAAGGAGTACGGATGCTGGTCGAACTGGCCATTGGCGACGCGTACGGAGGTTCCTTCGAGCACGCGTACCCGAGTTTCGTCGCCGAGCACAACACGCTGGCCGGTTACGTGCCGCATCCCGGCCAGCCCGGGGTCCCGGCGGGTCGCTACACCGACGACACGCAGATGACGATCGCGATCGCGGAACTGCTCGTCTCCGGACGGCGATGGACACCGTCGCTGCTGGCCGAGCACTTCGTGCACGCCTATCACCGCGATCCGCACGACGGTTACGCGCCGCGCTTCCATCAACTGCTCAGCGAGGTCCGGGACGGCGAGGAGCTGCTGCGACGGCTGAAGCCGCAGAGCGACAAGAGCGGGGCGGCCATGCGCGCCGGGCCGATCGGGGTCCTGCCGACCGTCGACGACGTCCTCTACCACGCGAAACTACAGGCCAGGATCACGCACGACACCCCGGCCGGGATCGCCGCGGCGCAGGCCGCCGCACTGGCGGTGCACTACTGCCACCATGGGCTGGGCCCGCCGGCGGAGGTCGCGCGGTGGATCGAGAACGTCCTGCCCGCCGACGTCGGCCACGGCGGCTGGGCGCGACCGTGGTCGGGCAAGGTCGGACCGCAGGGCTGGATGAGCGTCCGAGCCGCGCTGACCGTGCTCACGGAAAGCCGGAGCCTGAGCGAAATGCTCCAGCGCTCGGTCGCGTTCACCGGCGACGTCGACACCGTCGCGACCATCGCGCTGGCCGCCGCGTCACGTTCGCCCGAAGTGGCGCGGGATCTGCCGCCGGTGTTGTGGCGCGATCTGGAGAACGGCGAGTACGGCCGCGACTATCTGGTGAAGCTCGACGAACGGCTGCTGCACATCTGACGTAGGCGGGTCGGCGGGATGATCATATGAATTCCTTGCCGGCCCGGTTTGTGAGACCGTCGACCATTTCGATCGGTTGATCTCGACCTGGCGCGGCGTCATCGAGCAGAAGAGTGCCGATCGACGCGATGAGACTCGCGATCACGTCGATTTTGTCTATAGCACGCGCCAAGAGCGAAGGCCGTACTAACCTGGCTGCCTCGCATCGACGCGCGAATCAGTGCGTCTACAGCAGTTACCAGTTCAAGGTGGCTCAGATTGTTGATCAGGTGGACACCCGGGGGTCCCGGCTACGGCCGTCGGCAGAACAACCGCCAACCTAATTCTTCGAATTCTTTGAAATCTGAAACGTCCAAGGGTCGGGCCACGACTACCGGTTGAACTGTCGATCAACACAGCTTGCGACCTGACTTGACAGGTCTCCACTGCCATAGCATCGAAGGCGGACCATCTTGATTGATAACACCAATTCCGGCACCGACGAGCACTTTGCCGGAGGCGGTGTCGGGCTCACCGAAGAGGAGCGTCAAACCCTACGACGAGCCCGGATCGCGAAAACGGCTGCCAGCTCGGTCACCCAAGCCGACCTCCTCAACGAAATCCCGAAGCTCACTCCTCGCGAGGCGAATCACCTCCGTCGGAAGCTCAAGCTCCGCGCGGGAGCGCCACTGGCCGCCGTCGCTCGGGCCGTCCGGTCCGCACTCGCTCGCGCTGAGGAGGAGTTCGCGGCACAGATCCTCCACGACTGCTTCCACGGGCCGATCCTTGCGGTGACGACAACCAGCAGCCTGACCGAGGACCAGCTGGCCGCGATCCTCTGCGCCGATTCTGACGAACTCGCGCACACTCTCGAAGCGCTATACGGGACCGAGCTGCACGAACACCTGCTTGACATCGAGGACTTCGGGTCGACACAAGCAGTGCGGGCTACCGCTTGGTCATCCATGGTCGTGACCGGGCACGCCGGAGCGATGGCCGCCCTAGCGTGGTTGCTCGCCGATCCGCCCACGTTCTGGGGCGAGGCACAAACCGACGCGGCCCGACAGGTATGGCAAACGGTTCGCGAAAGGCATCCGTTGTTGCCGGAAGCGCCGAAGCCGCTGGACACTCTTGTCGAACTCGCCGCGACCTTGGACGACCAGGATCCGCTCGACTTCGCCGCCGACGAGCCGGCCACTCCGGAGCACACCGCCATTCTCGGGGTTGCTACGCCAAACACGTTCGAAGCCACAGTGACCGGACTGGCCGAGCGCCTGGCAGCTGATGTGACCCGCGAACTTCGTGCCGGGAACGAACCGCCCGCGTTGGCGGAGCTCATCACTCAGGCAGAGCAAATAGAGCAGGAGCGGCAGGCCATCGCCTCCGGTGTTCTGCCTGCTCTGGTTCGCGCGGTCGCGGATGGCGTCCCCGCCGATACGATCGACATCGCCCGTGTCGCCGGATATTCCGTGAGGTTGTCTGGTCTGCTGGCTGCCGCGGCGGCTGTCGACGACGGTGATCCGATCACCAGCCTGGACGCGGCGACTGCAGCAGTGTGGCGTGCGCAAGATGCCGCTGCCGAAATGGATGCGGCGGTCGACCGAATCCAGCAGGTGCGGCGCCTGAC
Source organism: Amycolatopsis sp. QT-25 (assembly GCF_029369745.1). NCBI lineage: Bacteria > Bacillati > Actinomycetota > Actinomycetes > Pseudonocardiales > Pseudonocardiaceae > Amycolatopsis > Amycolatopsis sp. QT-25. The sequence goes on along the minus strand of NZ_CP120210.1, from coordinate 22,470 downwards.
GACACTGACCGGGCCGGAAGGTCTCGCTGATGACATCGCGCAGGTACGGGCCCTTGCCGACGGCATAACCGGCGACACCGACGCGGAGACGGTCGCTGCTCTCCTGGCGCTGCTTGAGCTGATCGAACTCGCCGGCGAGGACCCCCACCGAGCAATAGACCTCAGCAGGACGGTGAGCACCAGAGTGCCGGCGGCGATTCCGCTGCTCATGTTCATCGGGTCCCCTGGTGCACTGATGGTCAGCGACACGGCGGTGTCAGGTTCTGCCGGAGTTTTGCCTGCCCCCCTCGATCTCCAGGAGGCCGAGGACCACCTGGCCAAGTCCGCAGATGGTGCCGTCGCCACGGCCCATGTCGGCACGGCACAGCCCCTCGCCGACGCCGAGGTGAACCCCGAAGCTCAAAGCGTCGCGATGGACGAGCCCGCCGAAGAGCAGTTTGTAACCCAGGAGCCCGAGCCGGGGCTTGAGGATGTTCTCGCTCAGTTGAACTTCACCGTCCCGGTGCAGCGCCCGGTGCACCACACACAGCAGGCCCGAGCCGTCCCGGTCCCGGTTGTCGCATCGACCGGCCTGGACACTCCAGATGAGCTCGGCTCGGTCGCGCTCTACGGCAAACTCCTGCGTTCCGGTGAGCTTTCACTGGCATACTGGCTCAAAGTCGCGGAGAAATCCGGCCCCTCGATACAAGCCGCGCACCGGCTCGCTGCGCTGTCCGACGCGATGAAAACCTCAATCGGGTCCAATGCCACCGCGTTCGCGGCCACCATCGCCGACCTCGAACCGGGCGACCTCAAAGATCATCTCGGGATGCAGATGCTCGTATACGGCGCTTCGGTGCGCGCCGGTTTGCTGTCTCCCATCGCGGGTGCGTCCGATCCGCTGCGTGATGCGACCACGAGCATCGTGCGGTCCGGCAGCGCCGTCGGTGAGCTGACCGAATTCTTGCAGAACGCCATCTACGCAGGGGTGTACCTGACTCCTCGCAACGCCAACGCGGTGGTCGAAGCCGCCGAAGCCGCTTCCGAGCACGATGCGCTCGCCCAGGAAGCGGCGACCAAACTGAAGAACGCGCCGAATCGAACGATCAGGTACGGCCCGGCGACCGATCTGTGGCAGACCTGGATGGCGGAGGACGGCTACCTTGGCGAACCGCTGAGCATTGTCGCGTCAGGCTCGCTGTCGCCGACCGACCTCACGTTCATCCGGACCCGGGTGGCGGAGCTGCGCACGCCCCGCAGTCTCGAACAGGTTCTGGACAAGACCACCTTGCGCACCCGTGGCAGTAAGCGGACCGCTAAGCGGATCGAAGCCCGTGCACGGACCAAGTTGCTCGAATGGACCGGTGACGTCACCGAATTGCTCGCCGGCTGGGTCACTGCCACGGAGAACCTCTCGCCGTCCAGCGACGGAACATGGATGACCGACCCGATCGCGGACCTGCGGACGAAAGTCGCCACGGTTCGCGAACAGGCACTGGCCGAACTCGAGCAGCTGCGTGACAGCGGGGACGAGGAACGCGACGCCGCGACCGACGCGGGCCTGGTGCTGTTGAACAATGCGCTCGACCTGCTCATGGGTACCGCGTTGGCCGCTGGGCAGGAGATCCCGTCCGAACGGGCCCTCGGTGGCCTGCTGACGCTGGCGCCGGATGTCGATCTCACCCCGGCGCTCGCACCACGCCGCGCGGTCAAGGTGGCGGACATCGTCACCGCATTCGATGCACTCCGCACTGGGGACAGCGGTTGGACCGCGGCGTTCGATGTGCGCGCCAACAGACACGACCAGGTAGGCACCCAGCTGCTCATCGAGACCTTACGTCCGCGGAATGCGCAGCTGGCCCAGCAGCTGTCGGCGGCTCGCGATGAGGCCATCGACGACTCGATCGCTCAGGTCGACAGCCAAGCCGCCGAACTCATGACTCGTATCGACTCCGATCGGCTGTTCGGGCGTTTGAGCATCGATGAGTGGACCGACCTCACAACCCGGGCAGGTGCATATCAGCCTCGGCACCGAGGCACCCGCAACGACTTCGACCTCATGCTCGACGATCTCGGCGCGATCGAGGCGGAACGAACCGAGGCCGTGAAGGCGACGATCACCGCCGCCCGGACCACGCTCGACATCGACGGAATACCGGACGGTGCTCTCGAACGGATTCAGCGGTGTATCGACAGTGGCGACCTGACCACGGCGGCTGAGTACGAGGTCACGATTCGCTCCGGCGGCCAGTTGCCTGGACCGCGTGAAGACATTGACCACCTGTCCCTTTTCTACCAGGCGTTCCCGGACGCGTTCGCCGCTGCCAGCTCTCGAATCGGCGCTGGTGTCCATCCGATGCTCACCCAGCTGCGGAGCGCGCTTGAGGCGGGAACGCCGACCAGTGACATCCCTGCCGGCGCGCTTGCCGACACGCTGGCCGCCGCTGACATCGAGCTCGAAAATGTCGGCCGCGGAACGACGGCCGGGTCCCGGATCGAGCAATGGACGCTGCTGGCGAACGGGCGGTCGTTCAACTCCCGGATCAGCAACGTCAAGTCGATTCTCGAGCAAACCGGTTTCGCGTTCGACAAAGCGACAACTCCGCCCACGCGGCGTGGGCATTCCGGTGGCCGCGGCTTGTGGCTCGACCTGCACGGTGTCCGGGCCACGTCCGGCAAAGCACTGGTGCCGGCGTTCGGTTCGGGCATGAGCCCGTCAGGCGATTCGCTGCGGCTGTTGGGCATCTGGCGCGGGCCGACACCACGCGAGCTCGTGGAGATGCTGCGCGAGGAGCCGAACGACAGTTCCATCGTCGTGTTGTATTTCGGAACGCTCGATTCCGGAGCACGCCGTGAACTGGCGCGCCTGTTCCGCAATGATCGGCGACTGCCCGCCACAATCGTGCTCGACGACGCCGCGTTCGCCTACCTGTCGTGCCAGCCGGAACCCAGCCGTGAGATCACCATGTCGACGCTGATGCCGTTCACGGCGTCCTCACCGTTCACCCCGGACGTGCCCGGCGCCAGTATCCGACAGGAGATGTTCTACGGCCGCAGTGACGAACGCGCCAAGATCATCGACATGATGGGGCCGTGCATCGTGTATGGCGGCCGGCAGCTCGGCAAGTCGGCGCTCCTGCTGGAAGCGGCTCGCAAGTTCGACGACAAGCACAACCGGCACGCGATTTACGAATCGATCTTCAAGATCGGCCGCGCAGTACCGGTCGACGCGGTGTGGACGACCTTGTGGCAGTTGCTCGCCGCACGGGACATCGTGCCCCAGGACATTCCAGCGGGCGACGTCGCCGGGGCGCTGACCCGGCACGTCACGAAGTGGATTTCGGACCGCCCCGGCCGGCAACTGCTTCTTCTCTTGGATGAGTCCGACAAGTTCCTCGACGGTGACGCCGAGGCGGTCAATGGGATGTTCACCCACGTCACCCATTTCAAGGAGCTGATGGAGCGGACGGAACGCGCGGTGAAGGTGGTGTTCGCCGGACTGCACCAGACAGCCCGGTTCGACCGTCTCGCGAATCACCCGCTGGCACATTTCGGGGAACCCGTCTGCGTCGGTCCTCTCGCTCCACAGGCCGCGTACGACCTGCTGACCCGTCCCCTGCACGCGCTCGGGTACGTCTTCGCCGAACACGATCACGCTGCGCGAGTTCTTGCGTTGGCGAACAATCAGCCGGCCCTCATCCAGCTGTTCGCCGCGCAGTTGCTGCGCAATCTGCAAGCCGCGGCGATGCCCGACGAAGCACCGCCGCAAACCTTGCACGCCGATGACATCGAACGCGTGTGGGCCGATTCGGGGCTTCGAACGTCGTTCCGCAAGCGGTTCGATTGGACTCTCGAGCTCGACCCTCGATACAAGATCATCGCCTACAGCGTCGCGCTCCACGCCCACGCTCGTGGCATCGAGGCGACAATGACGCCGAGTGAGTTGCGAGCCGAGTGCGAAACGTGGTGGCCGGCCGGCTTCTCAGCCGAAGATGTCCGCACCGGTGAGTTCCGGGCCCTGCTCGATGAGTGCGTCGACCTCGGTGTGCTGTCGTACACGAATCGCGGGTACCGGCTGCGCACCCCGAACGTGCTCGACTTGCTCGGGGCCAAGGAAGAGGTCGAGGCAGTCCTCGACCAGGCGGAGTCGATCGAACTGCCGGAGAGTTTCGACGGCAGCCTGATGCGGCCGGTGTTCGGCGAAGGCCCGACCCGCGGGCCGTTGACGTCGCAGCAGATCGCGGATCTGCTCACCGCCCGCAATCAAGTCCGTCAGGTCATCGGCTCACACGCCCTGACCATCGAACGGTGTCTGAGGGCTCTGCAAGACGAGAACGAGCATGCGGTGTCGGGGTACAGGAAAAGTGCCATGCGGGACGCCACTCCGGCCACACTGGCCAAAGTGTGCAAGCAGGTGACCTTCAAGGCCGCGGGTCGACACGTGATCGTGATCGTGGATCTCAAGACGGCCACGCCGGAGGTCGCGTATGCGACGTGGACACAGGCGCGAGAGCTGATTGCCACCCACTCTGGCGGCACTCTCGGAATCGTGCTGGTGTCCGGTCCCGCTCAAGCGCCCACGTGGCCGGTGCTGGCTCGAGAGACGGACATGTCCTCCGGGCTTACCGAGTTGCACCGCTACGACCGGACCGACCTGCGACTGTGGATGACCGAGACGACTTTGCCGTTTCAGGACAACGCCGCTCGCGACGATTTGCTCGCCGAGACAGGTGGCTGGCCGATCGTGCTGAACAAAATCGCCGAGAACTTGACCGAGCACGGTTCGAGCTGGGCGTCCGACCCGTTGAGTAAGGTCAAACTCCAATTGGAGGACGTCGAGCGCTCCCGTGAGCTCGTCGAGGCCGCCGGAGTCCGCAGCAGTGCCACGCTGAGCCAGGCATGGGACTTCCTGGTGTGGAACGCGGACGAGCCGTCCGACCTCGACACGCTCGCGGACTACCTCACACTTCACGGTGAAAGCGGTGAGGACGCCTCGGCTGCGCTCACCCCGACCGCGCTGGCCACCGCCGGGTACTCCGACATGGCAGATGTTGTCGAGGTGCTGCGTGTCCTGGGTGTCGTAGTCGGATCGCCTGATGACGGGCAGTTCCGGCTCGAGCGGGTCATGGTCAACGCCACCAGGCGGGTGAACGGATGAGCCAAGCTGCGGTGCAGCTGCTCGATGCGCTGGTCCTCGACGCGGCCCAGGCTGCCCTGAAATCGTCTGCATACCTCGATCGGCAAATCGACTTTCGTGAATTCGCGCGTGTCAACCGATCCGAGTTGCTGGACCTCATCGCGAGAGTGCCCTCTCTGCGGGCCGAGCTCGCGCTGAACTATCGCGACAAGTTGGCTGACACGCATCCGCGCTTGTTGGCCCTGCTTGGCGAGAACTCGGCCGAGAGCGCCGACGCGGCACAAGCTCTACGGGATCCTCGTGCGTTGCGGACACCCCGGGGCCGTGCCAAGGCCGTCACGAAGCCGGCAGTCGAAAACGGGCAGTCCGCAACCAGCAGCGGGCGTGGACGGATACCGGGAGATCCGATCGCCACGCAGCGGCTGCGGGAACGGTTCGACCGACGCCTGGCCGAGACGCGTGCGGCTCGTGACCGGGCGAAGGCACAACGAGACTACGCCCGCACGGAAGCTGATCGGTTACGTCGCGATCTTGAAGCTGCCGAAGACGATCGGGATGAGTCGCTGGCCGTCATCGAGGCTTTGCGAGCCGAACTGGCTGCCGAGCGAGCCCATGTTGCAGGGCTGGCCAAGGACGTGCCTGCCGCGGCGGCCCTGTTGAAGGCTGCGATCCTTCCGGCACCGGCCGAGACTTCTGTGGTCAACGACGTCGATGTCGATCCGCGCGAACGTGAAGCCGCAGCCGATTCCCAGGCACCAGCGGGCTTGGTCGCCCCGCGGGTTGCCGCCGTACTCGCTCAGGTCGATGTGGCACCGGACTCGCTGCTCTCGGCCCTCGATGCGCTGCTCGCGCCGCCCGCACCGATCGAGCACGTCTGGGTCGGCGAACCGCGCGAGATCGCGCTGACGCCCTTGGGCGGCGGCACCGACATCGGAGGCTCTTGCATGTTGGTCAGCGTCGGCGATGTCAGGATCCTCGTCGATGCCGGTATGCGTCCCAAGAAGCCCGTCGACCGGGCCGGGCCAGAACACATCGATGTGGCCTTGAAAGGGCCGATCGACGCGATCGTGATCACGCACGCCCACAACGATCACGCCGGGTACGTACCGGCGCTGACCCACAAGTACCCGAACATGCCGGTGATCTGCACTCCGGAGACCGCGGCGATCCTGCCGACGATGTGGAATGACTCGGTTCGCGTGTTCGACCGGGCCCGTGGTGATCATGTCGAGAGCGACGAACCATTGACGGAGCCGCCGTACGGGCAAGCACAGGTTCATGACGCACAGCGTCGTATCCGTGAGGTTCAGTGCGGCCGGACCATTGAGATCGCGGCTGGAGTCACGATCATGCTGTTCCCTGCCGGGCACATTCTCGGTGCGGCCGGTGTGGTCGTGTCGGCCGGTCCGAATCGGATCACGGTCACCGGGGACGTGTCCGACCTGGAGCAGGCGAGCGTGCCCGGTCTGGTCGTGCCGGACGCGGCCCGCGGATCGGACCTACTGGTCATCGAGTCGACGTACTGCGGGCACCAACGCTCGAACCGGGACGCCGAGGTCGAGAAGTTCGTACGGATGGTGGCGGAGACAGTCGGCGACTCGGCGGCGACCGGCGGGCGGGTCCTCGTACCGGCGTTCGCGCTCGGGCGCGCGCAGGAGGTCGCACTGACTCTGCGTAATCGGCTGCCGGACGTGCCGGTTCTCATCGACGGGATGGCCAAGGACATCGCGAGAATCTATGAGGAGCAGACCGCCGGGACAGCGCGACCGCTGAAGATCTATGGTGAGCAGGTATCGGCGGTGCGGCCATGGGAACGACAGCAGCTCTTGCGCACGTTCCGGCGCGGAGTCATCGTGACTACGTCCGGGATGTTGACTGCGGGCCCTGCGGTCACCTGGGCACGCTCGATTCTGCCGGACTCGGACGCCGCCCTGTTGATCGCCGGCTATCAGGATGAGGACTCCCCCGGGTTCGAGCTGCTCGAGCTAGCCGATGCCAGCAGGCAGGCCACGTTCGTGCTCGACCGCGAAGAGCTCAAGGTCAACGCACGGGTCGCGAAGTTCGGGCTGTCGGCACACGCCGACCGGCGCGGCCTGTCGTCGATCGTCACCGAGGTCGGCGCCCGTGACGTGATGCTGGTCCACGGGATCGCGTCCAAGCAAAGGGACTTCGCGGACAACCTGACACGTCGAGGATTCTCCGTCGCGCCCACCATGCGCTGGCAGCTCACCAACTCGTGAATCGGAGCCCGAAGGCTCACGGTCGATGAGTTACCGCTACTGGTCACAGCCTCAAGCCGGTGGTGGCAGTACTACCAGGAAGGCCGGTACCGCAGACCTTGCTCGTAGTACTGGTCGTCGGATTCCGCCGGTTCGGGCTCGTCCTTGGCGGGCCCGGCCGGTTCTTCCGAACGATTTTTGAGCACCACGTTCTCGATGACCGCCGAGGTCCGGCGCGAGACCGGGGAATCCGGCGTGCCGGTTTCCTCGGTCTGCTGGAACGCCGGGGTGAAGCCGAGCCGCCACCGGAGCCTGTCCGTGATGTACCCGGCGTTGCCGATCGGCGCCATCAGCTTCGCACTGCGCTTCGCGGATCCTTGCTGCGCTTCCTGATAGGTCCGCATGACGGCGTCCGCGATTTCGGCGGGCGACATCCGCGACACGGCTTCGCTCACTCTGAGCCGGGTCATCACGCCGTCGGTGTTGACCGAAACGGAGACGGCGCCGTCCGGTGAGGACGCGTCCACCGACAAGGTGGCCAAGGACTCGAGCATCGCTTGCCGGTCGTCGGCCGGTTTCCTGGGCGCCGGTTTGTCGGCCACGTTTGCTCCTTGAGCGGTGGGGCCCCTGAGCCGGGAGACCCCACCATCCGTTATTCGAGTGGTGCCAGTTCCCGCGGCGGTTCCTGGATCCTGCCGTCGTTCGAGATGTCGACGTTCTGGTCCCGGACCCGCTTTTCCGTTCCCTTGTCGGTGTTCTCGGTTTCGAAGTTGCCGGGGTCGAAGCTCGCGCCAGGGCTGACGTCCGGCGGGTCGGGAACGATCGGCAGGTTGTTGATCTCGACGTTGATCTTCGAGATCAGCGACTCCGTGGCGCGGAACATGCCTTCCCTGATGTTGACCACGCCGTCGTGGAAGCTGTTGTAAATGGTTTCGGGACTGTCCCCGATGATCGAGGCGTTCTCGGAGACCAGCGTGGAGAGCCCGGCACCAGCCGCGGCACCGGCGACCTGGACCCCGTTCGCGGTGGTGAAGAAGGTCGCCGCGGTCAAAGTGGCGCCGACGGGCGGCACGGCCGCCACGAGCAAGGCGGCGACAGCGCCGGCGAACCCCGCCGCCACCGCCTTCATCAGGGCGGATTCGTCCTGACGTTCCTGGTCTTCCCGGTACTTTTCCGCGGCGGTCAGGAAGGACGAGGCGAGAGCGCTCAAGTCGGCCCGCGCGGTCGCGATGGCGTCCCGCGCGGCCACGATGTCCGCTTCCAGCACGGTGAGTTTGGTGCCCACGCGGGAATAGGTGTTCACGAGACCCTGGATGTAACTCTCGGCGCCTTCGCCGCGCCACTTGAGAAGCAGGACCAGGGACCGGTCGAGCGGCGCTTTCGTGTCCTGGAAGGCGTTCCAGAAACTCTCGTAGGCCTCGATCATGGTCTGCAGGCTGTTCTCGCCGACGAGCTCCGCCTCGGAGAACTCGAGGAAGAAGTCACGGACCTGTTCCTTTCGCCCGCCACTGAGATCCACGTCGCTGCCGATGAGCCAGTCCATGAAGAGGAGGTCCAACGCGATGTAGGCCTTTTCGGCGCCCGCTCTGAGGTCGTGGGTGATTCCCTCGAGAAGCTCGGTGTTCTTGTCGCCACCTCCGGCGGTGGTCTCCGCGTCCAGTGCGGTGAAGTACCCGTCCACGCCGCTACCCCTGTTCCCCGTACGCCGCGCGGTTCATTCGCTGCTTGTTGTCCTCGTCGACGGATTCGTACAGTTCGGCGACCTTCGCCAGTGCCCGTGCGGCGTCTTGCGTGCTGCCGTGCAGCCGCGCGAGCATCTTCTCCACGGCCTGGCGGTGTTCCTCGTACGCCGCCGAAACCTCACGCATGCCCAGGGACTTCCCGAACACGGTGTCCGGCGCGAACAAACCGGGCAGAAGGCCACCCGTGGCGGGGTCGGAAACGGGCACGTCCTGCCCTCTCACCCCGGTATGGGCGGTACTGACGATGTCGGCGGCCTTCTGCAGTTCCTTGCTCGACGACCTGAGATCGTCGAGGTCGGTTTCGAAACTGACCATGTTCACCTCGCTGTCCGAATTTCATCCCATGTAAGCAGCGTTGACTTGGCTGGGAGCCGACCTTTGTCATCCGCATACGGTGACGAACGTCACCGCCGCTGGGCGAAGTCTCTGGACAACGAAAAGAGTCCTGTTCGCCTTGTCGGCGAACAGGACTCTTCCGGAAAGTGTGGAGCTGAGGGGAATCGAACCCCTGACCCCTGCCTTGCAAAGGCAGTGCTCTACCAATTGAGCTACAGCCCCGGACCGCGGGTGATCATGACAACCACCCGCGCCGAAATCAGTTGTTGCGGGACGCGTCCGCCGCCTTGGCCGGGGTGCTTCCGTTCGTGGAAGCGGCGCCCAGCGGACGCTCGGTCGGCGCGGTGGCCTCACGCCAGAGGTCTGCCTCGGCCTTGGCTGCCTTGTTGCGCTTGATCACGAACAGCACGCCGCCCGCGATGGTCGCGAGTGCCAACAGCTTCTTCATCAGAAGCCCCCTCTTTCCGCCGAGTTGCTCCGCTTCCCCACCGATGCTACTGCACCACGTTCCACGTGGAACCAAAGACCCTGCCGCGAAGACGCGGCGAAGGCCCTCGCCAGAAAAGCCGACTCGCGATGCTCGCGAACCGGCTTTCGGAGTGGGCCCACCAGGACTTGAACCTGGGACCTCTTCGTTATCAGCGAAGCGCTCTAACCGCCTGAGCTATGGGCCCGAACGAGAAGAAGATTACAGGACGCCTTTCGGCGTCCTGCAACCGGGTCACTCTCGTTCGGAAAGGGTCACTTCCAGGCCTCCGGCGAGGTCGGCGGAGACGTTGTAGATGAAGGCGCTGACGGTGGCCAGCGCCGAGATCAGCACGATGTTGATGGCGCCCAGGATGGCCGCGATCCCGAAGACGCGGCCGGCGCTGATCAACGGGTCGGCCGGCGCGTCGGCCCCTTCGCCGCCGACGAGCGACGAATAGGTTCCGTTGAGTTTGTCCCAGACACCCATGCCGTCGAGCACGGTGTACAGGACGCCGACGGCGACGAGCCACACGAAGAACAGCGCGACACCGAGGACGAGGGACAGTTTCAGCACCGACCAAGGGTCGAAGCGTTTGATCTGCAGGCTGGCGCGACGCGGTCCGCGGCCGGGACGGCGGAGCGCGGTGGGCGTGGCGCGGCCGCGGGAGGCCGACGGGATGACGGAGGGGGCGGGGTCGCCCTCTCCGCTGTCGCCGAAGAGCTTCTTCGCGGCGGTGCCGCTTACCCCGTGGTAATCGGTCACGGTGGGCGCGTCCCGGTTCGGGTCCGAGTGGGCCACGTCTTCGGTGGCGACCGAAGACACCGAGACCGTCTGCTCACTGGAGCCTTCGGGTTCCCCGGCGCCGCTGTCGCGCTGCCAGGGCGGGCTCGACGATCCCGCCGGCGCGCCGCCTGCTTCGGGCTTCTCGGATGGTGTCACGAGGTGTCAGTCCTTACCCAGTACGTGGGGCGTCGTCTATTCCTGCTCCGACGCCGGGGTTTCTTCTCCTTCAGCACTACCTGCAGTGGCGACGTCTGAGGGCTCGTCCGCGTTGCGTGCGACCGCGAGAAGAGTGGTTCCTTCGCCGAGATTCATCAGCCGCACCCCCTTCGTCTGCCTGCCTGCCTTGCGCACCTGCCCGGCCGAAGTCCGGATCACCCCGCCGCTGGAGGTGATCGCGTAGAGCTCGTCTTCGGCGTCGACGATGACCGCGCCCACCAGCCTGCCACGTTTCTGGTCGTACTGAATGGTGAGCACACCCTTGCCACCGCGGCCCTGCACCGGATAGTCCTCGGTCGGGGTGCGCTTGGCGTAGCCGCCCGCGGTGGCGACGAGGAGGAACCTGTCCGGCTGGACGACGTTGAGGCCGAGCAGTTCGTCACCGTCGTTGAACCGCATGCCCAGCACACCGGACGTCGCACGGCCCATCGGGCGCAGGGCTTCGTCGGTGGCGTGGAAGCGGATCGACTGGCCTTCCGCGGACACGAGGAGCAGGTCGTCCTCGGCGGCCGCGAGGACCGCGCCGACCAGCTCGTCCCCTTCGCGCAGGTTGACGGCGATGAGGCCGCCGGCGCGGTTGGAGTCGAAGTCGGTGAGCTTGGTCTTCTTCACCAGACCGCGACGGGTCGCGAGCACCAGGTACGGGGCGACCTCGTAGTTCGGGATCTCGATGACCTGGGCGATCTTCTCGTCCGGCTGGAACGCGAGCAGGTTCGCGACGTGCTGGCCGCGCGCGTTGCGGTTGGCCTCGGGCAGGTCGTAGGCCTTGGCGCGGTAGACGCGGCCCTTGTTCGTGAAGAACAGGATCCAGTCGTGCGTCGAGCAGACGAAGAAGTGCTGGACGATGTCGTCCTGTTTGAGGGTCGCGCCCTGGACGCCCTTGCCGCCGCGTTTCTGCGAGCGGTACAGATCGGTTTTCGTCCGCTTTGCGTAACCCGTGCGGGTGATGGTGACGACGACGTCCTCGACCGCGATGAGGTCTTCGACCGAGACCTCGCCGTCGAACGGGATGATCTTGGTGCGCCGGTCGTCGCCGTACTTGTCGACGATCTCCTGCAGTTCCTCGGCGATGATCGAGCGCTGCCGCTCGGGCTTCTCGAGGATGTCCTTGAGGTCGGCGATCTCGAGTTCGATCTCGGCCAGGGTGTCGACGATCCGCTGCCGCTCCAGTGCCGCGAGGCGGCGGAGCTGCATGTCGAGGATCGCGGCCGCCTGGATCTCGTCGACGTCGAGCAGCCTCATCAGCGCGGGCCGGGCCTCTTCGGCCGAAGGCGAGCGCCGGATCAGGGCGATGACCTCGTCGAGCATGTCCAGCGCCTTGACCAGACCGCGCAGGATGTGGGCGCGCTCTTCGGCCTTGCGCAGCCGGAAGCGGGTCCGGCGGACGATGACCTCGATCTGGTGCTTCACGTAGTGCCGGATCATCTGGTCGAGGCGCAGCGTGCGCGGCACGCCGTCGACCAGGGCCAGCATGTTGACCCCGAAGTTCTGCTGCAACTGGGTGTGCTTGTACAGGTTGTTCAGCACGACCTTGGCGACCGCGTCACGTTTGACCGTGACGACGATCCGCATCCCGCTGCGGCTGTTGGACTCGTCGGCGATGTCGGAGATGCCGGTGAGCTTGCCGTCTCGGACCAGGTTCGCGATGTTCTCGACCAGGTTGTCCGGGTTGACCTGGTACGGCAGCTCGGACACGACCAGGATCGTGCGGCCCTTGGCGTCCTCTTCCACCTCGACGACCGCGCGCATGCGCACGGAGCCGCGGCCGGTGCGGTACGCGTCCTCGATGCCGGAGTTGCCGAGGATCATCGCCTTGGTCGGGAAGTCGGGGCCCTTGATCCGGACCAGCAGCGCGGCGAGCAGCTCGTCGTCGTCGGCCTCGAAGTTCTCCAGCGCCCATTTGACGCCGTCGGCCACCTCGCGCAGGTTGTGCGGCGGGATGTTGGTCGCCATTCCGACCGCGATCCCGGAGCCGCCGTTGACCAGCAGGTTCGGGAACCGCGATGGCAGGACGTCCGGCTCCTGGGTACGGCCGTCGTAGTTGTCGGAGAAATCGACGGTGTCTTCGTCGATGTCCTGCAGCATGTGCATGGCGATATGCGACAGGCGGCATTCCGTGTACCGCATGGCGGCCGCCGGGTCGTTGCCAGGCGAACCGAAGTTGCCCTGGCCGTCGATCAACGGATACCGCAGCGCCCACGGCTGCGCCAGCCGCACCAGTGCGTCGTAGACGGCGGTGTCGTTGTGCGGGTGGTAATTGCCGAGCACGTCGCCGACCACGCGGGAGCACTTGTTGTGCTGCCGGTCCGGGCGGAAGCCGGAGTCGAACATCGAGTACAGCACGCGGCGGTGCACCGGCTTGAGGCCGTCCCGCACGTCCGGCAGCGCCCGCGACACGATGACGCTCATCGCGTAGTCGATGTAGGAGCGCTGCATCTCCTGCTGGATGTCGACCGGTTCGATCCGGTCGTGGTCCGGAGCGGGCGGCAAGGTTTCCGTCATGAGGTCCTTCTCGTGAGAGCAGTCCTAAGGGGACAAAGAACGGGGACGCCTAGACGTCGAGGAAGCGCACGTCCTTGGCGTTACGCGTGATGAAGGAACGGCGCGCTTCGACGTCTTCGCCCATCAGGACGGAGAACAGGTCGTCGGCCTGCGCGGCGTCGTCCAGGGTGACCTGGCCGAGCAGCCGGTTCGCCGGGTCCATCGTGGTCTCCCACAGCTCTTCGGCGTTCATCTCGCCGAGACCCTTGTAGCGCTGGATCGCGTCGTCCTTGGGGAGGCGCTTGCCCGCCTCGACACCGGCCTGGATGACGGCGTCGCGTTCCCGGTCGGAGTAGGCGTACTCCGGCTCGGCCCGCGGCCACTTGATCTTGTACAACGGCGGCCGCGAGAGGAACACGTGGCCGTGTTCGATCAGCGGGGTCATGAACCGGAAGAGCAGGGTGAGCAGCAGCGTGGTGATGTGCTGGCCGTCGACGTCGGCGTCGGCCATCAGCACGACCTTGTGGTAGCGCAGCTTCTCGATGTCGAACTCTTCGTGGATACCGGTGCCGAGCGCGGTGATCAGCGACTGGACCTCGGTGTTCTTGAGGACACGGTCGATACGGGCCTTCTCGACGTTGATGATCTTGCCCCGGATCGGCAGGATCGCCTGGTACATCGAGTCGCGGCCTTCCTTGGCCGAACCACCGGCCGAGTCACCCTCGACGATGTAGAGCTCGCATTCCGACGGATTGGTCGACCGGCAGTCCTTGAGCTTGCCGGGCAGCCCGCCGATCTCCAGCGCGCCCTTGCGGCGGACCAGGTCGCGCGCCTTGCGGGCGGCCATCCGCGCCTGCGACGAGGAGATCGACTTGTTGATGATCGTCTTCGCCTCGGTGGGGTTGCGCTCGAACCAGTCGGCCAGCCATTCGTTCGACGTCTGCTGCACGAACGTCTTGGCCTCGCTGTTGCCCAGCTTGGTCTTGGTCTGGCCCTCGAACTGCGGCTCGGACAGCTTGATCGAGACGATCGCGGCGAGCCCCTCGCGCACGTCGTCACCGGTCAGGTTGGCGTCCTTCTCCTTGAGCAGCTTCTTCTCGCGCGCGTACGCGTTTACGACGCGGGTGAGCGCGGCGCGGAAGCCCTCTTCGTGCGTGCCGCCCTCGTGCGTGTTGATCGTGTTGGCGAAGGTGTACACCGACGGCGTGAAGCCGTTGTTCCACTGCATGGCGACCTCGACTTCGAGGCCGGTGCCCTTGCCCTCGAAGGAGATCACGCTGGTGTGGATCGGGTCCTTGCTGCCGTTGATGTGCTTGACGAAGTCTTCGAGCCCGCCGGGGTAGCAGTAGGTCTTTTCCTTGACCCGTGCCGCTTGGCCGGACGCGTCCTCTTCGGCCTCTTCGTCGGCGACGCGCTCGTCGCGCAGCGAGAGGGTCAGGCCCTTGTTGAGGAAGGCCATCTCCTGGAGACGCCGGGAAATCGTCTCGAAGTTGTACGTCGTGGTCTCGAAGATGTCCTCGTCGGCCCAAAAAATGGTACTGGTGCCTGTTCGGCCTGTGGCACCAACCTCGATCAGCTCACCGGGCTTGGAACGTTCATAGTGCTGACGCCAGATCCTGCCGTCGCGGCAGACCTCCACGTCCAGTGCCGTGGAGAGCGCGTTCACCACGGAGACACCGACGCCGTGCAGACCACCGGAGACCGCGTAGGAATCGCTGTCGAACTTGCCGCCCGCGTGGAGCACGGTATGCACGATCTCTAGAGTGGACTTCTTGTGGACCGGGTGTTCCTCGACCGGGATACCGCGGCCGTCGTCGACGACCCGCACCCCGCCGTCGGCAAGCAGCGTGACCTCGACCTTGGTGGCGTGGCCTGCCATCGCCTCGTCGACGGAGTTGTCGACCACCTCTTGAACGAGGTGGTGGAGGCCGCGTTCACCGGTGGAACCGATGTACATACCGGGGCGCTTGCGGACGGCTTCGAGGCCTTCGAGCACCGTGATCGACGACGCGTTGTATTCGCTCTTGTTCTCGGTCACAGGTGTTGATTCTCCTCGTCTCGCCCGAGCGGACACTCGCTCAGCTCCAGTGTACTTGGCCACGCCCGCTGACATGCGGCAAGGACACCCCTGATTTGCTCACAGGCGCGCTAATTCGCTCAAAGAAGAGTCTTGACGTTCGCGAAGCGCCCTAAGCGCCTTCTCGGCGCGCTGGTGACACAGTCGCGGCGAAGCGCAACTCGGATCAGCCGTACGTGTCACGCGGACCGCGTCCCGGGACGTGCCGCGGCCCTTTGCGCCAGCTCGGCGCCGTCGGCCCCTGGATCCGCATCTTCTTCACCACGCCGTGCCCGACGCCTTTCGCGATCTTCGCCAGCAGCTGCCCCTGCAGGAGGCGCAGCTGAGTCGCCCACGCCGTCGAACTCGCGCGGACGGTCAACTCGCCGTCCTTCAAGGCGACCGGCTGGGCGTGTTCGGCGACCTCTTCACCCACGAGCCGTGCCCAGCTACCGAAGACCTGACCGTTGGCCAGCCGCGTGTTCCAGCCGCGGTCGACCGCGATCCGGGAGGCGAGCCTGCCGAGCGGTTGCGGATCGCGGGCGTCGGCACCCGGCCCTGACCAGCGACGACGTCGTGAGCTCTGCCCGTTCGACCCGGCTCCCCCGCCGGTGACACGGCCGCGGCGCACGCCTGGTTCAACGCCGCGGGCCTTCGCTTTGGCCTTCGCGGCGTCTAGCGCGGCACGAGCGAGATCACGACCCGTAGCCAGTTCCTTGCTTTCGGTATCCATTGCGCCGTTCGATACCGGTTGCCGCTCACTCTGCGTGTCGAACAAGGCTCCCTCACTCGGGTTACCACCCGAGCGGAGGGTGTCAAGCCGCTTTTCCGGCCCCTTGGTCACGCGGGGCGATGACGCGTTCCTGGTGTTATCCACACTGTCCACAGGTTTGTCCCCAGATCGGTGGGCAACTGCTGGGGCGCCGATCACCCGGGGTATCCGCTTCACACCGATCACCCTCGGTTGATCTCACCATCCGCCACGAGGAACCGATGTCCGGCCAGTTCGGCGGGCACGTCCTCGTCCACGGCGGCGGTCACCAGCACCTGTTCGGCGCCCGCCGCCACCTCCGCCAGCCGGGCCCGGCGACGCCGGTCCAGCTCGGCGAACACATCATCCAGGAGAAGCACCGGTTCCCCGGCCTCGCCACGCAGGAGCTCGTAGCTTCCCAGACGCAAGGCGAGGGCGAACGACCAGGACTCCCCGTGGCTCGCGTAGCCCTTCGCCGGCGCTTCACCGAGGACGAGGTCGAGCTCGTCGCGATGCGGGCCGACCATGCTCACCCCGCGCTCCAGCTCCAGGTTCCGCGACCGTTTCAGCGCCTCGACCAGCACATCCTTGAGGACTGCCTCGTCGGCGCGAGCACCGTCCGGAACGCCGTAGCCCGCTGGCATCGCTTCGCCCAGGCTCGATTTGTACGCGATCTTCGCCGGTCTCGAGTCGGGCGCGACCCCCATGTACGCGGCGGCCGCGTACGGCGCGAGATCCGCGATCAGGTTGAGCCGGGCGCCCAGCAACGCGGCCCCCGCCTCCGCCAGGTGGTCGTCCCAGACGTCGAGCGTCGACAACGCGTACGGGTCTTCACGTCCCGTCCGACGCTTGCCCGCCGTCTTGAGCAGGGCGTTCCGCTGCTTGAGCACCTTCTCGTAGTCGGCGCGGACCCCGGCGTACCGCGGCGCGCGCAGCACGAGGAGTTCGTCCATGAACCGGCGGCGCTCCCCGGGATCCCCGCGCACGAGTGCCAGGTCCTCCGGGGAGAAGAGCACCGTGCGCAGGATCCCGAGCACGTCACGGGGCTTGCCGACCGCGCCGCGGTTGACCCGCGCTCGGTTCGCCTTGCCGGGCGTGATCTCCAGCTCGACCGTCAGTTCGCGATCCTCGTTGACCACCGCGACCCTGATCAGCGCGCGTTCGCACCCGTGCCGCACCAACGGCGCGTCGGTCGCGACGCGATGCGAGCCCAGGGTCGCGACGTAGCCGATCGCCTCGAGGAGGTTCGTCTTGCCGCGGCCGTTCTGTCCGACGAGGACGGTCGGGCCGGGTTCGAGCGCGAGATCGGCTTGTGGCCAGGACCGGAAGTCGGTGACCTGCAGATGTCTGAGGTACAACCCGCCTAGCCGCCGACCTTCTTCACGGAGTGCCCGCCGAACTGGTTGCGCAGCGCGGCGACGGCCCGCATGGCGGCGGAGTCCTCCTGGCGCGAGGCGAACCGCGCGAACAGCGCGGCGGAAATGACCGGCGCCGGGACCGCGTTGTTGATCGCCTCTTCCAGGGTCCACCGGCCTTCGCCGGAATCCTCGACGTAGCCCTCGAGGTCGTCCAGCTCCGGGTCCTCGTCGAGCGCGCGGACGAGTAGGTCGAGCAGCCAAGAGCGGACGACGGTCCCCCGCTGCCAGCCCTTGATCACCGCGGGCACGTTCTCGACGACCTTCGCGGCTTCGAGCAGCTCGAAGCCTTCGGCGAAGGCCTGCATCATGCCGTACTCGATGCCGTTGTGGATCATCTTCGCGTAATGACCGGAGCCGACGGCGCCGGCGTGCGAGAAGCCTTCGTCACGCGGGCCCTCGGGACGAAGCGCGTCGAAGATCGGCATGGCCTTCTCGACGTCCGAAGCCGCGCCGCCGACCATCAGGCCGTAGCCGTTGTCCTTGCCCCACACACCACCGGAAACCCCGCAGTCGAGGTAACCGATCTTCTTCGCGGCGAGCAGGTCCGCGTTGATCCGGTCGTCGGTGTACTTCGAGTTGCCGCCGTCGATCACGAGGTCGCCCTCGGACAGCAGGTTGCCGAGTTCCGCGACGGTCTGCCGGGTGGGTTCACCGGCGGGCACCATGATCCAGACGATCCGGGGACCGTCCAGTTTGGACACCATGTCCTCGAGTGACGTGGAGTCGGTGACGTCGGGGTTGCGGTCGTAGCCGACCACCTCGTGACCGGCCGCGCGCAGCCGCTCACGCATGTTGAACCCCATTTTGCCGAGGCCGATGAGTCCCAGCTGAGCCATGAAGATCCCCTTTGGTACGAACAGAAGTGGCGGCCGGTCAGCCCGGGAGGCGAACCGGCATCAGGAGGTACAGATAGCCGGGGACGACGTTGCCCTCCTCGTCGGCAGGCTTGATCAGCGCCGGCCGGTTCGGGGTGGTGAACGTCAGTTCCGCCCGGTTCGCGTTCAGCGCGCCGAGCCCGTCGACGAGGTAACCCGGGTTGAACGCGATGGTCACCGGCTCACCCTCGTAGTCGACTTGAAGCTCTTCTTCGGCCGAACCCTCGTCGTCACCGCCGGCGGAGAGCCGCAGCGAACCGTCGTTGAACTCCAGCCGCACCTGGGTGCCACGTTCGGCGACCAGCGAAACACGCTTGATCGACTCGGCGAGCGCCGAGACCTCGATGACCGCGCGCGATGAGTGCTGAGCCGGCAGCAGCTGCCGGTACGGCGGGAACTCCGCGTCGAGGAGGCGGGTGGTGGTGTAGCGCCCCGAGCCGGAGAGACCGAGGAGACCTTCACCGCTGGCGAGGGCGAGCCGGATCTTGGCGCCGCTGGCGCCGAGCGTCTTCGCGGCTTCGGCGAGCGTGCGCGCCGGGACGAGCACGGCGGCGTCGGACAGGCCCTCGGCGGGTTCCCAGGTGAACTCGCGCATCGCGAGACGGAAGCGGTCGGTGGCGACCAGGGTCAGCGAGGAGCCCGAGATCTCCAGCCGCATCCCGGTCAGCATCGGGAGGGTGTCGTCCTTGCCCGCCGCGACGACGACCTGGGTGACGGCCTGGCCGAAGGCGTCGCCGGTGAGTTCGCCGGCGAAGGCGGGCTGGGACGGGAGCTGCGGGTAGTCCTCGACCGGCATGGTCGGCAGGGAGAAGCGCGCGGAGCCGCAGGTGATGGTCGCGCGGGCGCCGTCGACGGAGATCTCGACCGGCTGCGCGGGCAGCGACTTGGTGATGTCGGCCAGCAGACGGCCGGAGACCAGCAGGCGGCCGCCGTCGGCGATGGTGGCCGGGACGCCGACCGTGGCGGAGACCTCGTAGTCGAATCCGGAGACGGTGAGTGCGTCACTCGTCCCGTCGGATCCCGCATCGAGCAGGACACCGCCCAGCACCGGGACCGGAGGCCGCGACGGGAGGCTTCTCGCCACCCACGCGACGGCGTCGGCCAGCCCGTCACGCTCGACGCGGATCTTCATGCGCGCTTCCTTTCGACAGCCGAGCCCCTGACGGCTCGAAAGCTCAACGGGTCACCTCGGCCGGAGAGCGCGATGGCCAGGTGCCTCGCAGGTGTGTTCGGTCCGAGCGAGGACGCGAACGCACGTCGACACGCAGACCAGGTGCAGTGACCCACGTTAGGCCGTCCCCGGGGTCCGCGTCACCTCGGCCTCCCCTTGCTTTTGTCGACAAGACGACATGACTCGACGGCTGTCCCCAGATTCGTCCTTCGCCTGTTTTTGTTTTGTTCTCTTCTAGAGAAGAAGAAAAGACAGCAGTAGTAATAGGGGTTGTGGATTGTGTGGACAAGCCTCGTTCGCGCAGGTCCGGATGCCTCTGAGGCTGTGGACGCCGGGTGTGTACGGACTGTGGACAGCTCGGGCCGTCGGTGGATGGTTTCGAGCGGCGCACGAACTGTCCACAGTCATCCACAGTTGTCCCCACAGTCATCCACAGTTGTGGGCCGGTTTGTACCCAGGCTTGTGGACGTGGTTCGTGACCGGAATCGCTCGGCAGAGTGATCCGAGCAGCACCGTTCACCCTTGTGCACAAGATGTGGGCAACCTGGGGACAGCTTGTGGATCACGGTGTGGAAATGCTGTGGATTTCCTGTGAGTGCGATGTGGACGGAAATTCGATCACCGCTGGTCCGACGTCCGGCGGAGTTGTGCACAAGATACCCACAGCCTGTGGATTCCTGTTGTACACAAGGGAAATCGCGAAGCTCGCGTACACCCGCTTCGCTTCTTTCGCGTCCTTCGCCTCTTCTCCTCAAGTACCCGCCCTTCGCGTCCCTACACCCCCTCCAGACCACTTTGGACACGGAACGGCCCCCGTCCCGACCGCGCGAAAGGCCCGAAAACCGTTGCGCACCAAAGAATCGAGCAGACAAGACATCGGTGACGCCGGCCTAGTGACTCCCGGGTCTCCCCAAGGGCGCCCCGCGCCAGACGGAGACTTCACCCGTCGAGCGCTCTCTCTCGGGCCGAAGGTCCACGTAAACGTGCTGAAGGGGCGCCTTCCCGCCCACCTTCAGGTGGAAGCGGAACGACGCCCCTTCGGCACGTTTACGTCAGCGCTCGACAGAGAACACAGTCAGCGCAAGATAAAAAACTACTGCCTGGCGCGTTGCTTGATCCTCGACGTCAGTTCCTGGACCTGGTCGTAGATGCGCCGTCGTTCGGCCATTTCCTTGCGGATCTTCTTGTCCGCGTGCATGACGGTCGTGTGGTCGCGGCCGCCGAAGGTCTGCCCGATCTTCGGCAGGGACATGTCGGTCAGTTCGCGGCAGAGGTACATCGCGATCTGGCGTGCGGTCGCGAGGGCCTTCGTCTTGCCGGGACCGCAGAGGTCGTCGAGGGTCACGTCGAAGAACTCGGACGTGACGCCCATGATGGTGGGCGCGGTGATCTCCGGAGCGTGCGAATCCGGGATGAGGTCGCGGAGCACGATCTCGGCGAGCGCGACGTCGACAGGCTGCTGGTTCAGCGACGCGAAGGCGGTGACGCGGATGAGCGCGCCTTCGAGTTCACGGATGTTCGCTTCGACGCGCGACGCGATGAACTCCAGGACCTCGTTGGGGACCGCGAGCCGGTCCTGCGCGGCCTTCTTGCGAAGGATCGCGATCCGGGTCTCGAGCTCGGGCGGCTGGATGTCGGTGATGAGGCCCCACTCGAACCGCGTGCGCAGCCGGTCTTCCAGCGTTTCGAGGCGCTTCGGCGGGCGGTCGGAGGAGACGACGATCTGCTTGTTCGTGTTGTGGAGGGTGTTGAAGGTGTGGAAGAACTCCTCCTGCGTACCTTCTTTGCCTTCCAGGAACTGGATGTCGTCGACGAGCAGGATGTCCACGTCGCGGTAGCGGCGCTGGAACGCGACCTTGCGGTCGTCACGCAGCGAGTTGATGAAGTCGTTGGTGAACTCTTCGGTCGACACGTACCGCACGCGCATGCCGGGGAACAGCCGCTGCGCGTAGTGCCCGACGGCGTGCAGCAGGTGGGTCTTCCCGAGTCCGGACTCTCCCCAGATGAACAGCGGGTTGTACGCGCGTGCCGGTGCTTCGGCGACCGCGACCGCGGCCGCGTGCGCGAAGCGGTTCGACGCTCCGATGACGAACGTGTCGAACGTGTACTTCTCGTTGAGCTTCGTCTTCGACGTCTGCGGCTGCGCCGGCGCGGTGTAGGGCTGGCCCGCGATCGGCTGGCCGGAGAACGTCGGCCAGATCTCGGTCACGGCGGCGAGGGCCTCGCCCTCTTCGTCGACTTCTTCATCGCTGTCGTCGCCGTCGTTCAGGCTGTTGTCCACCGGCTGCTGGCGCGGCTGCCTCGGCGGCCTCGGTTTCGGCGGTTCGGGCCGGGGCCTGGTCGGAGACAGCATGCCGTCACTGACGGGCAGCGGAGGTGGACCCGGCACCGGTCCGGCACCGTTTTCCACCCGGTCGGGTGACGTCGCTTCATAGCGGGGGCCAGGCGAGGGCGGCGGTGGAGGCATCGAGGGCTCGGTGCTGTCCACCTTGACCGCGAGGGAGACCGCGCGACCGAGCCGACGCGAGAGAGCTTCGGTGATCGCTCCGCGAAGGGCGCGTTCGATGGCCTCTTTGGCGAAATCGCTGGGGGCGGCGAGCAGTGCGGTGCCGTCGAGCAGGCCGATCGGCCGGGTCACCCGCATCCAGGCGCCCTGCTGCGGGGAGAGGGTGCCATCCGACAGTTCACGCACGACCTGTCCCCAGATGACGCCAAGATTGTGCTGGTGATCGGACACCTGCCTGACTCCCCTCCCCTCATCGGTGCGTGCGGCGAGATCACTCAGCGGCCCGAAACGCCGGGTCGAGCGTCATCATGGCCCGATCGGCACATGCGCA